>NZ_AP043752.1:0-4553146 GCF_055393985.1 Thauera sp. DNT-1
AAGGAGCTGCCGCGCCGCGTGCTGCATCCGAAGCGCAAGACCATCGGCCTGCGCGTGCCCGAGCACGCGGTGGTGTCGGCCCTGCTCGCCGAGATCGACGGCCCGCTGCTGACCTCGACCCTGATCCTGCCTGGCGAGGACCTGCCGCTCTCCGACCCGGAGGAGATCCGCGACCGTCTCGGCAAGCTGGTCGAGCTGGTCATCGAGGCCGGCTACTGCGGTCCCGAGGCCACCACCGTGATCGACCTCACCTCGGGTGCGCCCGAGCTGGTACGCGCCGGGCGCGGCCCGCTCGAGCCCTTCGGTCTGTAGAATCCGGGGTTTGCCACCGAGCCCGCGATGGATTCGCTGATCTCCACCCTGGCCATCTGGGCCCTCCCGGTCGTGCTCGCGATCACGCTGCACGAGGCCGCGCACGGTTACGTGGCACGCCACTTCGGCGACCCCACCGCCCACCTTGCCGGGCGCATCACGCTCAACCCGCTGCGCCACATCGACCCGGTGGGCACCATCCTGGTGCCGGCGGGCATCCTCGCCCTCAGCTCGCTCGCCGGTGGCGGGGGCATCCTCTTCGGCTGGGCCAAGCCGGTGCCGGTCAACTTCTCGCGCCTGCGCAATCCCAAGTCCGACATGTTGTGGGTGGCGGCTGCAGGGCCTTTCGTCAACTTCGTCATGGCGCTCGGGTGGGCGCTGCTGTTCCGCATCGGCGCCACCAGCGAGCCGGGCGCCTACACGCTGCCGGTGCTCGAGATGGCCGACGCCGGCATCCGGATCAACGCCGTGCTGATGGCGCTCAACCTGCTGCCGATCCCGCCGCTCGACGGCGGCCGCATCGCGGTCAGCCTGCTGCCCGACCGGCTGGCCTGGCAGTACGCCCGGCTCGAGCCCTACGGCTTCCCGATCCTGCTCGTGCTGCTGTTCACCGGCGTGCTCGGCACCCTGCTGTGGCCGCTGCTAACCGGGTTCCGCTACCTGCTGTCCCTCGTCTTCGGATTCTGATGCTCCATGTACGCTGAACGTGTCCTCTCCGGCATGCGCCCCAGTGGGCGGCTCCATCTCGGCCACTACCACGGCGTGCTCAAGAACTGGGTGAAGCTGCAGGAGGAGTTCCCCTGCCTGTTCTTCGTCGCCGACTGGCATGCGCTCACCACGCACTACGACACCCCCGAGGTGATCGAGAACAGCGTCTGGGACATGCTGGTCGACTGGCTCGCCGCCGGGGTCGATCCAGCGCAGTCCACGCTCTTCATCCAGTCGCAGGTGCCCGAGCACGCCGAGCTGCACCTGCTGCTGTCGATGATGACCCCGCTCGGCTGGCTGGAGCGCGTGCCGACCTGGAAGGAGCAGCAGGAGAGGATCGAGGGTCGCGACCTGTCGACCTACGGCTTCCTCGGCTATCCGCTGCTGCAGTCGGCCGACATCCTGATCTACCGCGCGGACAAGGTGCCGGTGGGCGAGGACCAGGTGCCGCACATCGAGATCACCCGCGAGATCGCACGCCGCTTCAATCACCTCTACGGCCGCGAGCCGGGCTTCGAAGACAAGGCCAAGGACGCGGTGCGCAAGCTCGGTGCCAAGCGTGCGCGCATGTACCACGATCTGCGCACGCGCTTCCAGCAGGAGGGCGATGACGAGGCGCTCGAGCAGGCCAAGGCCCTGCTCGACGAAACCCAGAATCTCTCGCTTGGCGACCGCGAGCGCCTCTACGGCTACCTGGAAGGCAGCGGCAAGATGATCCTGGTCGAGCCCGAGGCGCTGCTTACCCCGGCGGCGCGCATGCCCGGCCTGGACGGGCAGAAGATGTCCAAGTCCTACGGCAACACCGTCAACCTGCGCGAGGACGCCGAGAGTGTCACGCGCAAGGTGCGCACCATGCAGACCGATCCCGCGCGCATGCGCCGCACCGACCCGGGCGAGCCCGAGCGCTGCCCGGTGTGGCAGCTGCACGCGATCTATTCCGGCGAAGACACCCTGGCCTGGGTGCAGCGGGGTTGCCGCAGCGCGGGCATCGGCTGCCTGGAGTGCAAGCAGCCGGTGCTGGAGGCGATCCTGAAGGAGCAGGAGGTGCTGCACGAGCGCGCCCAGCCTTATCTGGACGATCCTTCGCTGCTGCGCAGCATCATCGCCGACGGCTGCGAGCGCGCGCGCCGGCTTGCGCAGGAGACCATGCGCGACGTGCGCGAGGCGATGGGCCTGGACTACGGTTGAGCCCGCCGCACGCCGCCTTCCCGATCGCAGCCGCACCATGAACCTGCCGCTCGACCTGGTGCCGATCGACACCGGCCCGCCGCTCGATGTGCTCGCGCGCATCTACGGCGAGCCCCTGCTCGAATTGCCGAAAGACCTGTATATTCCGCCCGATGCGCTGCAGGTCTTCCTGGAAGCCTTCGAGGGGCCGCTGGACCTGCTGCTCTACCTGATCCGCAAGGCCAACCTCGACATCCTCGATGTGCCGATGGCGCCGCTCACCGCGCAGTACCTCGAGTACGTCGAGGCGATGCGGGCCACCCACCTCGAGCTCGCCGCCGAATACCTGCTGATGGCCGCGGTGCTGCTCGAGATCAAGTCGCGCATGCTGCTGCCGCGGCCGCCGCGCGCGAGTGCGGAAGAAGAGGATCCGCGCGCCGAGCTGGTGCGCCGGCTGCTCGAGTACGAACAGATGAAGCTCGCCGCGGCACGGCTCGAGGCGCTGCCGCGGGTGGAGCGCGACTTCGAGTGGGTGGGGGTGTTCGTTGCCGAGAAGGTGGTCGAGCGCCTGCCCGAGGTCAGCCTGCACGACCTTCAGCTGGCCTGGCTGCGTATCATGAAGAAGGCGCGGCTCAACCAGAGCCACCGTGTCGGCCGCGAGCAGCTCTCGGTGCGCGAGCACATGACGGCGATCCTGCGCAAGCTCGGTGACGGCGCCTTCGTGGTGTTCGACGCCTTGTTCGACGTCGAGCTCGGCCCGCCCGGCCTGGTGGTGAGCTTTCTCGCCGTGCTCGAGCTGGTGAAGGAAAAGCTGGTCGAAGTGACCCAGAACGAGGCCTTTGCGCCGATCTACGTGAAGCTGGCAGATGGCACCCGCAACGACGCCTGAGACCTGGTTGCGCATCGTCGAGGCGGCGCTGCTCTCCGCGCCGGGGGCACTGCCGGTGTCGGAGCTGCGCAAGCTCTTCGACGAGGATCCGGGGCCGGACCTGGTGCGCCGCCTGCTCGACGAGCTGCGCGCGCAGTGGTTCGAGGCCGGGCGCGGGGTCGAGCTGGTGCAGTTGGCGAGCGGCTGGCGCTTCCAGACACGGCCCGAGTATCAGGTCTACCTCGACCGCCTGAAGGAAGAAAAACCGCCGCGCTACTCGCGCGCGGTCATGGAAACGCTGGCGATCATCGCCTATCGCCAGCCCGTCACGCGCGGTGACATCGAGGACATCCGCGGCGTGGCGGTCTCGCCCAGCGTCTTGAAAACCCTCGAATCGCGCGGCTGGGTCGACATCGTCGGCCACCGCGACACGCCCGGGCGGCCGGCGCTCTTCGCCACCACCCGGCGCTTCCTCGACGAGATGGGGCTGCGCAGCCTGACCGAGCTGCCGGCGCTCACCGAACTCGAAAAAATCATGGATCTAGTCGATGTCTCGCAAACCGAACCGGCCGCTGCGCCCGCCCCTGAAGAAGAAGTCTGACGCGATCGAGATCCTCGACCGCGACCCGCGCGAATCCCGTGGCGCGCGCGACGACGACGCCCAGCCCGGCCGCAAGGACGCGCACCTCAACGCCGATCCGCGCGGCCCGCGCATGCCGTGTCCGCCGCGCGCCGGTGGCGCGCCTGCGCCGCGCCGGCCGCGCATCGAGGGCGATCCCGTCCGCCATCCCGACGCTCACCGTTCCGCGCTCGGCCAGCCCGAGGGCGGCGAGCGCCCCGTGCGTGGCCGTGGGCCGGGCGGCGGGCGCAACGCGCCCACCACGCTCAGCGAGCCCGAGCGCCTGCAGAAGGTGCTCGCCCAGGCGGGCGTCGCCTCGCGGCGCGAGATCGAGGAATGGGTGGTGGCCGGGCGCATCTCGGTCAATGGCCTGCCGGCCTCGCTCGGCCAGAAGATCGGCCCGGGCGACCGCGTCAAGGTCAATGGCAAGCTCGTGCCGCTGCGCTTCACCCAGCGCTCGCCGCGCGTGCTGATCTACCACAAGCCCGAAGGCGAGATCGTCTCGCGCGACGACCCCGAGGGCCGTCCCACCGTGTTCGAGCGCCTGCCCATCCTGCGCAAGGGGCGCTGGCTGGCGGTCGGGCGCCTGGACTTCAACACCTCGGGGCTGCTGTTGTTCACCAACGACGGCGACCTCGCCAACAAGCTGATGCACCCGCGCTACGAACTCGAGCGCGAGTACGCGGTGCGCATCCTCGGCGAGCTCACCGAAGAGCAGGTGAAGTCGCTTACCGACGGCATCCAGCTCGAGGACGGCCCGGCCAAGTTCAACCTGCTGCGCGACGAGGGCGGCGAGGGTGCCAACCACTGGTACCGGGTGACGATCTCGGAGGGCCGCAACCGCGAAGTGCGGCGCATGTTCGAAGCCGTGGGCCTGACCGTGAGCCGGCTGATGCGGGTGCGCTACGGCAGCGTCGAGCTGCCCGCGCGCCTCAAGCGCGGCATGTGGATGGAGATGCCCGAGGCCGAGGCCTGCGCGCTCGCCGGCCTGCCGCCGCCGCAGCAGAGCCGTCAGCAGGATCTGCGCGACAAGCGGCCGGTGAAGCTGCACCGCACCCAGGCGCGTTGAGGCGTCCCGCAGGGACTCCGCAGTCCTCGCCGGGGGAGCGGCGCACGCGCGATCTTCGCGCGTGCGTTTGCTCGTCCCCGCGGTTTGGCTGTATACTCGTCCGGCTTTGATGGATGGATTTCCTTTGTGGCCACGAGCCACGGCAGGCGTCCGCTCCGTCATGCGGTTGTGGCCAGCGGTTTTTCGTGCAGGAACAATTGTTTGATGGGCGTTTCGCCCATTTTTTATTTGTGGCGCCCGACGTGGCGCCGAAGCGGTGGGGCAGGCAGATGCGCGCGGACGTCGAGGGATTGATCGAGCAGGTGGTGACCGGACTGGGATACGAACTCGTCGATATCGAGTTCTCGCCCAAGGGCCGCTTGCTGCGCGTCTTCCTCGACATCGAGCGCGGCATCACGGTCGACGATTGCGCCACCGTCAGCAACCAGCTGCAGCGCGTGTTCGAGGTCGAGAACGTCGATTACGACCGGCTCGAGGTGTCCTCGCCCGGCCTCGACCGCCCGTTGAAGAAGCTGGCCGATTTCGAACGTTTCGCCGGCGAGCAGGCGCAGGTCCGCCTGTCGCTGCCGATCGGCAATCAACGCAATTTCGTGGGCGTGATCGAGCGGGTGCAGGACGGCGCGGTGGCGCTGCGCACCGAGAAGGGCGAGGTGCTGCTGCCCTTCGACGACATCGAGAAAGCGCGCCTGGTGCCCCAATTTTGAGACTGTGGATGTGGAGGTTTTACTGAAATGAGCCGCGAGATCCTGCTGCTTGTCGATGCCTTGGCGCGCGAGAAGAACGTCGCCAAGGACATCGTTTTTTCCGCGCTCGAAACCGCCTTGGCCTCTGCGACCAAGAAACGCATCCACGACGATGCCGACGTGGTGGTGTCGATCGACCGCGACTCCGGCGACTACACCTCGAAGCGCCGCTGGCTGGTGATGCTCGACGAGGAGGTCGCGAACGACGAGGCCGAGATGGGCATCATCGATGCCCGCGAGCTGCGCGCCGACGTGCAGATCGGTGACTACATCGAGGAAGAGCTCGAGCCGATCGACTTCGGTCGCATCGGCGCCCAGGCCGCCAAGCAGGTCATCCTGCAGAAGATCCGCGACGCCGAGCGCGAGCAGGTGCTCAACGACTTCCTCGACCGCAAGGAGTTCCTCGTCTCCGGCTCGATCAAGCGCATGGAGCGCGGCAACGCGATCATCGAGGTCGGCCGCATGGAAGCCGTGCTGCCGCGCGACCAGCAGATCCCGCGCGAGAATCTGCGCGTGGGCGATCGTGTCAAGGCCTTCCTGCTGCGCATCGACCGCGGCGCGCGCGGCCCGCAGCTGGTGCTGTCGCGCACCGCGCCCGAATTCCTCATGAAGCTCTTCGAGCTCGAGGTCCCCGAGATCGAGGACGGCCTGCTCGAGCTCAAGGCCTGCGCCCGCGACGCCGGCCTGCGCGCCAAGATCGCGGTCAAGTCCAACGACCAACGCATCGACCCGATCGGTACCTGCGTCGGCCTGCGCGGCTCGCGCGTCACCGCCGTGCGCAACGAGATCGCCGGCGAGCAGATCGACATCATCGTGTGGTCGCAGGATCCCGCCCAGTTCGTGGTCGCCGCGCTGCAGCCCGCCGAGGTCGTCTCCATCGTCGTGGACGAGGAGTCGCACGCGATGGACGTGGTGGTCGACGAGAACAACCTCGCGATCGCCATCGGCCGCAGCGGCCAGAACGTCAAGCTCGCCTCCGAGCTCACCGGGTGGACGATCAACCTGATGAGCGAGCAGGAGTCGGCCGAAAAGACCGCCCAGGAGCAGCAGGGCCTGCGCGCGCTGTTCATGGAGAAACTGGACGTCGACGAGGAAGTCGCCGACATCCTGATCGAGGAGGGTTTCTCCTCGCTCGAAGAGGTGGCCTACGTGCCGCTCTCCGAAATGCTCGAGATCGAGGCCTTCGACGAGGACACGGTCAACGAACTGCGCAATCGAGCGCGCAATGTGCTGCTGACCGAGGCCATCGTCACCGAGGAGCAGCTCGAGAAGGTTTCCGACGACTTGCTCGGCCTCGAAGGCATGGACAAGTCGCTGGCCGCCACACTGGCCCAGCAGGGCATTCGTACCCGCGACGACCTGGCCGACCTTGCGGTCGACGAGCTGGTCGAAATGGCCGGGATCGACGAAGAAAGAGCCAAGGCGCTGATTTCCGTTGCGCGCGCCCATTGGTTCGAAGAATGATGGGAGGGCAGTAATGGAACAGATGAGCGTGACCCAGTTTGCCGGCGAACTGAAAATGCCGGCCGCGGTGCTGCTCGAGCAGTTGAAGCGTGCGGGCGTGGAAAAATCCGGCCCCACCGACCTGCTCACCGAACAGGACAAGGCGAGGCTGCTGGACTACCTGCGGCGTTCGCACGGCGACACCCAGCCCAAGGGCAAGATCACCCTGACGCGCAAGCAGACCTCCGAGATCCGCGCCACCGACTCCACCGGGCGTGCGCGCACGGTGCAGGTCGAGGTGCGCAAGAAGCGCACCTTCGTCAAGCGTGACGAGCTCGCCGAGCAGGCCGGGGTCGAGGCTGCGGCGGTCGAGCAAGCCGAAATCGCCGAGGCGGTCGTCGAGGCGCCCGCGCCGGTCACCGAGGCCGCTGCGCCCGCGGTCGAGCCTGCCGTCGAAGCGGCGCCGGTTGTTGCAGCCGCCGCGCCGGAGGTGGTCGAGCCGCCGGCGGCCGAGGCCGTCGCGCCCGTCGCCGAGGCCGTAGCTCCGGTCGTCGAGCCGGCCCCCGCCGTCGCGCCGCCCCCCGCCGCCCCCGCCGCCAGCGCGGCGCGACCGGCCCAGCAGGGCGGTCGCCATGGCCGTGGCGAGCGTCCGCAGCGCCAGGAGCCCGTCGCGCCCCAGCCGCAGGTCACCACCGTGCTGAGCAAGCCGCTGCCGCTCTCCGAGATCCTCAGCGAGGAGGAGGTCGCCGCGCGCAAGCGTGACGAGGATCGTCAGCGCGCGCTCAAGGAGCGCCAGGCGGCCGACCTGCGTGCCCGCCAGGAGCGCGAGGCTGCGGCCAAGGCCGCCGCCGAGGCGCGCAAGGCCGAGGAAGAAGCCCGCCTGCGTGCCGAGCAGCAGAAGAAGGAAGAGCCCGCCAAGGCGGCCGCCAAGCCGACCACCGGCACCCTGCATCGGCCCGCCAAGACCGAGGACAAGCCCGCCAGCCGGGAAGTCAAGCGTACGGCCCCCGCGGCCCCGGCGCGCGAGGCCGACGGCGCCAGCAAGCGCCGCGGCGGCATGAAGACGCGCGGCGAGGTCGGTGCCACCACCGGCAGCAACTGGCGCGGCGCCGGCAAGGGCGGCGGCCGTCACGGCCGCAACCAGCAGGACGACCGTTCGTCCTTCCAGGCCCCCACCGAGCCGATCGTGCGCGAGGTGCACGTGCCCGAGACGATCACCGTCGCCGACCTCGCCCACAAGATGGCGGTGAAGGCGACCGAGGTGATCAAGGTCCTGATGAAGATGGGCTCCATGGTCACCATCAACCAGGTGCTCGACCAGGAAACCGCGATGATCATCGTCGAGGAGATGGGGCACCTGGCGGTCGCCGCGAAGCTCGACGATCCGGATGCCTTCCTCGAGGAGAGCGAAGCGCACAAGGATGCCGACGTGCTGCCGCGTGCGCCGGTGGTCACCGTGATGGGTCACGTCGACCACGGCAAGACCTCGCTGCTCGACTACATCCGCCGCGCCAAGGTCGCCGCGGGCGAGTTCGGCGGCATCACCCAGCACATCGGCGCGTATCACGTCGAGACCGCGCGCGGCATGCTCACGTTCCTCGACACCCCGGGCCACGAGGCCTTCACGGCGATGCGTGCCCGCGGGGCGAAGGCGACCGACATCGTCATCCTGGTGGTCGCGGCCGACGACGGCGTGATGCCGCAGACGCGCGAGGCGATCCACCACGCCAAGGCGGCCGGCGTGCCGCTGGTGGTGGCGATCAACAAGATCGACAAGCCCGACGCCAACCCCGAGCGCGTGACCCAAGAGCTGATCGCCGAGTCGGTGATCCCCGAGGCCTACGGCGGCGACACCATGTTCGTGCCGGTGTCCGCCAAGAAGGGGACCGGCATCGACGAGCTGCTCGAGGCCGTGCTGCTGCAGGCCGAGGTGCTCGAGCTCACCGCGCCCAAGGACACGCCCGCCAAGGGCCTGATCATCGAGGCGCGCCTGGACAAGGGTCGTGGCCCGGTGGCCTCGCTGCTGGTCCAGTCGGGAACGCTGCGCAAGGGCGACGTGCTGCTCGCCGGCGCCACCTTCGGCCGCATCCGCGCGATGCTGGACGAAAACGGCAAGCAGATCGACGAGGCCGGTCCGTCCATCCCGGTCGAGATCCTCGGCCTGTCGGACGTGCCGTCCGCGGGTGACGAGGCGATCGCGCTGGCCGACGAGAAGAAGGCGCGCGAGATCGCGCTCTTCCGCCAGGGCAAGTTCCGCGACGTCAAGCTCGCCAAGCAGCAGGCCGCCAAGCTCGAGACGCTCATGGAGCAGATGTCCGAGGGCGAGGTCAAGAGCCTGGCGCTCATCATCAAGGCCGACGTGCAGGGTTCGCAGGAGGCGCTGGTGCAGTCGCTGCAGAAGCTCTCCACCGACGAAGTCCGCGTCAACGTCATCCACGGTGCGGTGGGCGCGATCAGCGAATCCGACGTCAACCTGGCGCAGGCCTCGGGCGCGGTCATCATCGGCTTCAATACCCGTGCCGATGCCGGGGCGCGCAAGCTGGCCGAGACCTTCGGTGTCGATATCCGCTACTACAACATCATCTACGACGCCGTCGATGAGGTGAAGGCGGCGCTGTCGGGCATGCTGGCGCCGGAGAAGCGCGAGGAAGTCACCGGCCTGGTCGAGATCCGCCAGGTGTTCACGATCTCCAAGGTCGGCTCGATCGCGGGTTGCTACGTGCTCGAGGGTGTCGTGCGCCGCAATTCGCACGTCCGCCTGCTGCGCAACCACACCGTGCTGTGGACCGGCGAGCTCGAGTCGCTCAAGCGCTTCAAGGACGACGTCAAGGAAGTCAAGTTCGGCTACGAGTGCGGCCTGCAGCTGCGCAACTACAACGACATCCAGGAAGGCGACCAGCTCGAGGTCTTCGAGATCAAGGAAGTGGCGAGGACCCTGTAAGCGATGCCCAAGGAGTATTCCCGCAGCCAGCGCGTGGTGGAGCAGATCCGCCGCGAGCTGGCCGAGCTGATCCGCCTCGAGGTGAAGGACCCGCGCGTCGGCTTCATCACCCTGACCGATGTCGAGATCACCCCCGACTACGCCCACGCCAAGGTGTTCTTCACCAACATGACGGGCGAGGCCGACGTGCCCGAGATCCTGCAGGGCTTGCGCCGCGCGAGCGGCTTCCTGCGTCGCGAGCTCGGCCGCCGCATCCGCATCCACACCATCCCGGAGCTGCACTTCCACTACGACCGTTCGGTGGAAGAGGGCTCGCGCCTGTCGCAGCTGATCGACGAGGTGGTGAAGGAAGACGAGGCCCGCCAGCACGACGAGGCTGGCGGCGGCGACAACACCGGCACGGATGATGACGCTCGCTCCCGCGGCTGAGGTCGCGGCTGAGCCGGCGCGGCCGAAGCGCAAGGGCCAGCCGCAACGCAGGATCGTCCGCCGCGAAGTCGACGGCGTGCTGTTGCTCGACAAGCCGCAGGGCATGAGCTCGAACGGTGCCTTGCAGACCGCACGGCGCCTGCTTGCGGCGGCCAAGGCCGGCCACACCGGCACGCTGGATCCGATGGCGAGCGGACTGCTGCCGCTCACCTTCGGCGAGGCCACCAAGTTCTCGCAGATGCTGCTCGACGCCGACAAGATCTACGAGGCGGTGGTGCGGCTCGGCGTGGACACCGACAGCGGCGATGCCGAGGGCAAGGTGCTCGCCACCCGTCCGGTGGCGGTGGATCGCGCCGCGCTCGAAGCCGTGCTGGAGCGCTTCCGCGGCGAGATCGAGCAGGTGCCGCCGATGTATTCGGCGCTCAAGCGCGACGGCAAGGCGCTCTACGAGTACGCGCGCGCGGGCATCGAGCTCGAGCGCGCGGCGCGCCGGGTCGTGATCCATGCGCTCGAACTGCTCGACTTCGCAGGCGAACGCTTCACGATCCGCGTGCATTGCAGCAAGGGCACCTACATCCGCAGCCTCGCGATGGACATCGGCGCTGCGCTCGGTTGCGGTGCCCACCTGGCGGCGTTGCGGCGCACCGCGATCGGCGCCTTCGACCTGTCCGGTGCGCTCACGCTCGAAGCGCTGGAGGCGGCCGGCGAGGGCGGACGCGATGCGCTGCTCGCCCCGGTCGATGCGCTGGTGGCGGGCTTTCCGGTGCTGCAGCTCGATGCCGAGGCGGCGCGCGGCCTGCTGCAGGGTCGCACGCTCGCGCTCGCGGGCGCGCAGCCGGGCGCGAAGGTGCGCGCCTACGGGCCGGGGGGCTTCCTCGGCCTGGCGCAGTGGCAGGACGACGGACGCCTGGCGGCGCGCCGACTGATCGCCACCGGTGGGCGGAGCGAAGATGCATCCGCATGATTTTGATTGAGTAACTGGCGCGGCTTTGGGTATAATCCGCCGCTTCTGATTGGCAGAACACACGAGTAAAGACACACATGGCTCTCGATATCGCATCCAAGTCGAAGATCGTCTCCGACTTCCAGCGCGCCCAGGGCGACACCGGCTCCCCGGAAGTCCAGATCGCGCTCCTGACCGCCCGCATCAACGGTCTCGCCCCCCACTTCAAGGAGCACGCGAAGGATCACCACTCCCGCCGCGGCCTCCTGAAGATGGTCAGCCAGCGCCGCAAGCTGCTGGACTACCTGAAGGGTCGCAACGCCGACAGCTACCGCAATCTGATCGAGCGTCTGGGCCTGCGCAAGTAATTGCTGTCCGTGACGAGTCCGACAGCGCCGATCAGGGCGAAGTAAGCCAGCAAAGCCGGTGCGTGCCCCTGCGGCCGCGCCGGCTTTTTGCCGTTCTCCCGCCGCGTTCGCGCGCCCGCCCGAGGCCGTCCCTCCGCGGTGCCTGGCCGTCCGCTCGGACGGCCCGCCGCAAGCAGTTGTCGTTTGCTGCATCCACCGAAAGAACAAGGAATACCAACTTGCCTACCGCAATCAAGAAAACCTTCGCCTACGGCGCCCACACCGTGACCCTGGAAACCGGCGAAGTCGCCCGCCAGGCTGGCGGCGCCGTCATCGTGAACATGGACGAGACCGTGGTGCTGGCCACCGTGGTCGGCGCCAAGGAAGCCCGCCCGGGCCAGGACTTCTTCCCGCTCACCGTCGACTACGTCGAGAAGTTCTATGCCGCGGGCCGTATCCCCGGCGGCTTCTTCAAGCGTGAAGGCCGCCCGAGCGAGAAGGAGATCCTCACCTCGCGCCTGATCGACCGTCCGATCCGCCCGCTCTTCCCCGACGGCTTCATGAATGAAGTCCAGGTCATCGTCACCGTGCTGTCGCTGAACCCCGAGATCGACTCCGACATCCCGGCGATGATCGGTGCCTCGGCCGCGCTGGCGATCTCCGGCCTGCCCTTCAACGGCCCGGTCGGCGCCGCGCGCGTCGGCTACCTCGATGGCAAGTACATCCTCAACCCGACCGCCACCGAGCTGCAGTCGAGCGCGATGAACCTCGTCGTCGCCGGCACCCAGACCGCCGTGCTGATGGTCGAGTCCGAAGCCCAGGAGCTGCCCGAGGATGTCATGCTCGGTGCCGTGGTGTTCGGCCACGAGCAGATGCAGACCGCCATCAAGGCCATCAACGATCTCGTCGAGGTTGCCGGCAAGCCCGAATGGGACTGGCAGGCGCCGCCCGCCAATGCGGCGCTGATCGCCAAGGTCACCGAGCTCGCCAAGGCCGAGATGGAAGAGGCCTTCCGCATCACCAGCAAGCAGGAGCGCTCGGCCCGCCTGTCCGAGATCCGCAAGCGCGTGATCGGCCAGCTCACCGAAGGCGTGGAGAACGCGCCCTCGGTCAATGAACTGAAGGACCTCTTCTTCAACCTCGAGTCGGGCATCGTCCGCAGCCGCATCCTCAACGGCGAGCCGCGCATCGACGGCCGCGACACCCGCACCGTGCGTCCGATCGAGATCCGCACCGGCGTGCTGCCGCGCACCCACGGCTCGGCGCTGTTCACCCGCGGCGAGACGCAGGCCCTGGTGGTCGCCACCCTGGGCACCGGCCGCGACGAGCAGATCATCGACGCCATCGCCGGCGAGTACAAGGAGCGCTTCCTGCTCCACTACAACTTCCCGCCCTTCTGCACCGGCGAGACCGGCCGCTTCGGCATCACCAAGCGCCGCGAGGTCGGCCACGGCCGCCTGGCCAAGCGCTCGCTGGTCGCCATGCTGCCCAAGCCGGAAGAGTTCTCCTACACCGTGCGCGTGGTCTCCGAGATCACCGAATCCAACGGCTCCTCGTCGATGGCCTCGGTGTGCGGCGGCTCGCTCGCCATGATGGACGCCGGCGTGCCGCTGAAGAACCACGTCGCCGGCATCGCCATGGGTCTGATCAAGGACGGCAACCGCTTCGCGGTGCTGACCGACATCCTGGGCGACGAGGACCACCTCGGCGACATGGACTTCAAGGTCGCCGGTACCGAGAACGGCATCACCGGCCTGCAGATGGACATCAAGATCCAGGGCATCACCAAGGAGATCATGCACGCCGCGCTGGAGCAGGCCAAGGAAGGCCGCCTGCACATCCTCGGCCTCATGCAGCAGGCCCTGGGCACCAGCCGCGGCCAGGTGTCCGAGTACGCTCCGCGCATGATCAACATGAAGATCAACCCCGAGAAGATCCGCGACGTGATCGGCAAGGGCGGCGCGGTGATCCGCGCGCTGCAGGAAGAGACCGGCACCGTGATCGAGATCGAGGACGACGGTTCGGTCAAGATCTCGTCGGTCAGCGCCGAGGGCGCCCAGGCGGCGAAGGCCAGGATCGAGGCGATCACCGCCGAGGTCGAGGTCGGCAAGGTCTACGAAGGTCCGGTCGTGCGTCTGCTCGACTTCGGCGCCATCGTGAACATCATGCCGGGCCGCGACGGCCTGCTGCACGTGTCGCAGATCGCCAACGAGCGCGTGAATAACGTCTCGGACTACGTCAAGGAAGGCCAGGTCGTGCGCGTGAAGGTCCTCGAGACCGACGAGCGCGGCAAGATCCGCCTGAGCATGAAGGCGCTGCTGAACGAAAACGCCGGCTGATGGCGGAAGGCGGGCTGCGGCCCGCCACGCGCTGCAGCACGGCGTGCGGACAACAAAAAAGGACGCCCCAGGCGTCCTTTTTTGTTGTCCGTCCCGGTCGCGACCGGGAGCGGCGGATTACTTCGCGACCTGGCGCTCGCGCATCTCTTCCAGCGTCTTGCAGTCGATGCACAAGGTCGCGGTCGGGCGCGCCTCGAGGCGCTTGAGGCCGATCTCGACGCCGCAGCTGTCGCAGTAGCCGTATTCGCCGGCCTCGATGCGGCCGATCGTCTCGTCGATCTTCTTGATCAGCTTGCGCTCGCGGTCGCGGTTGCGCAGCTCGAGCGCGATGTCGGACTCCTGGCTGGCGCGGTCGTTGGGGTCGGCGAACACGGTCGCCTCGTCCTGCATCGTGTGCACCGTGCGCTCGATGTCATCCACCAGCTCGCCCTTGAGCGAATCGAGGATCGCGCGGAAGTGGGCCAGCTGCTTCTCGCTCATGTATTCCTCGCCGGCAGCGGGAACGTAGGGCGGGAATTGCTTGTGCAGGGTATCTTCAGCCATGGATCGACTTCCGTAGAGGGTGTTGATTGGTGAGGTCCGACTTAATAACAGAATCAACCCGGTGCAGCAAGCATACCCCGGATCGCCCTGGCGTGCCCCGTGTCGGACCGCGCGTTCCCGGCTGCGAGTGCGCGGCTGCCGCGCTGCGGAGCCGCGGCGGAGGCGCCGCCAGGGCCCCGGACGGTCGCGGTGCTCAGGGGCTGGCGGCGGGTTTGCCGCCGTACTGCAGCAGCAGGTCGCAGCTCCTGCCGCCGGAAAACCAGCGCGCCACCACGCGTACGTCGCCGGCGAAGGCGAAGACGAACTCGTGCGAGACCGGGCGTTCGCGCACCGACCAGGTGGGCGCCGCGCCGAGCCGGGGGGCGAGGCTGGCCGCGTAGGCGGCGCCGTGCGCACGGCAGGCCTCGGCATCGGCCAGCGTGACCGCGCCGGCGCCCTGCGCGGGGATGGCGAGGATCTCCTCGATCCTGGCGTCGGCGCCGGCCATCGCCATCACCGACAGCGACTCGCCGGCCACACGCAGCACCACGCCGATCTGGTCGCGTTCGTCGCAGCCCGGGCCGATCCGTGCGGCGGCAGGATCGAAGCGCCGGGTGGCGCGGGCGGCGTCGGCAAGCGGAACGCCGAGCAACATCGGACCGATGCCGCGGGGGGTGAGCGCCGCCTCTTCGGTGGGTGGCGCACAGCCCGCGGCGGCGAGCGTCAGGACGAGCGCCGACGCCATTGCGAGGGCGGCGGGCGGGTGGGCGCGCGACCCGGCTTCGCAACGGCTGAGGCGATCTGATCCGCTCACTGCGCCCGGATCACACCGCAGAAGAAGCGCCCGCCGGCGCCGCCGATCGGCTGACTGGCGTGGTCGTCGCGGTTCTCGTGGATCACCAGCGCGGCGCCGTCGGCGTCGAGGATGGCGGCGCGTCCGCCCGCGCCCGAGAGGCTGGCGAGGGCGGTGAAGAACTCCGCCTCGACGCCGCCGTCGGCATGCACGAAGAGGTTGGGCAGGTCGCCGGCGTCGGGGCCATCCGGGTTCATCAGCCCGTGCGGCCTTGCCGCCGGGTTCAGGTGGCCCTTCGAGGCGACGAAGCCCTGCGTGCCGTCCTCGCAGGTGCCCACCGAATGGATGTGGATCGCCTTCGGCCCGGGCGGCAGTCCCTTGGCGACCACGTGGACCAACACGCCGTGGGGCCCCTCGACCAGGGTCGCGGTGCCCACCTCGGCGCCCTGGCGATCGAGCAAACGGGCGCTCGCACGCTCGGCGGCGAGGGCGGGCAGGGCGAGCGTGGTGGCAAGGAGTGCGGCGGCGAGGGCGGCGGGTTTGATCATGGCTGTTCTCCTGTTGGAATGCGTCCAGAGTCTCAAGCATAGGACAAACCGGCAGGCATGCACGCCCCAAGGCGGGCCGCGGCGGTACATCCGGTGGCACGCACCGCGGCGAGGGCTTAACATCGGCGGCTCATCAGAAACGGAGATTTCCATGGCTTCCTCCCCCGACAGCATCAGCATGGCGCTGTTCTGCGACTTCGAGAACGTGGCGCTGGGCGTGCGGGACGCGAAGTACGAGAAGTTCGACATCAAGCGGGTGCTCGAGCGCCTGCTGCTCAAGGGCAGCATCGTGGTCAAGAAGGCCTATTGCGACTGGGACCGCTACAAGAGCTTCAAGGCGGCGATGCACGAGGCCAACTTCGAGCTCATCGAGATCCCCCACGTGCGCCAGTCCGGCAAGAATTCGGCCGACATCCGGCTCGTGGTCGACGCGCTCGACCTGTGCTACACCAAGTCGCATGTCGACACCTTCGTGATCATCAGCGGCGACTCGGACTTCTCGCCGCTGGTGTCCAAGCTGCGCGAGAACGCCAAGCAGGTGATTGGCGTCGGGGTCAAGCAGTCCACCTCCGACCTGCTGATCGCCAACTGCGACGAGTTCATCTTCTACGACGACCTCGTGCGCGACAGCCAGCGCGCCGCAGCCAAGCGCGAGGCGCGCGACAACCCGCCCGCCAGCCGCAAGCAGCCCGAGGAGGACAAGGCCCGCCGCGAGGAGCTCGAGTCGCGCCGCAGCAAGGCGATCGACATTGCCGTCGAGACCTTCGACGCGCTGCTCGCCGAACGCGGCGAGAGCGGCAAGATCTGGTCCTCGATGCTCAAGGAGGCGATCAAGCGCCGCAAGCCCGATTTCAACGAGAGCTACTTCGGCTTCCGCGCCTTCGGCAACCTGCTCGAGGAAGCGCAGGCGCGCGGCCTGCTGGAACTCGGCCGCGACGAGAAGTCGGGCATCTTCGTCACCCGCCCCGGCCCGGGGCTGGCCGCACCCCGCATGCGCGAGGAGTTCACCATGGCGGGCGAGTCCCTGGTGGTGGAGCGTGCCGCCCCGCGCACCGAGCCGACCGTGGGCGTCGCCGAGGCGGAGCCCGGCGCGGAGCACGCCAGCTCGCCTGCCGGCGCGGGCGGGGAGACTTCCGCCAACGCTTCGGAGCCGCGGCGCGGTCGCGGTCGCGGTCGCGGCCGCGTGGCACGAGCGCTGGAGGAGCCCGCGGCTGAAGGGGCGGCGGTCGAGGCGCATGTCGCCGCCACGGTGGAGGAGGGCGAGACCGCCATCGAAAGCGCGCCGGCAGCGCCTGTCTTGCCGGCGGAGACGGTGGCGCAGGCGACCTCCGAGGGCGCCGGGCACGCCGAGGACGCCGCGGTGGCGGTCGAGCCTCGCGCAGCCGAGGCCGAGCCCGAGTCCGCGCAGCCGAAGCGCTCGTCTGCGACGCGCAGGCGGCGTGGCGGCAAGGCCGAGGCGCCCGTCCTGCCGGCCGCCGCTGCGGCCACCGTCGCCGGCGCGGACCATCCGCCTGCTCCTGCCGCGGCGAACGAAGCCCACGACGCCGTGGCCGGCGCGGCGCAGGAGGAGAAGCCGAAGGGCAAAGGCAAGGGGAAGGACAAGCAGAAGCCGAAGGAGAAACCCTCCGAGGCCGCAAAGCCGTCTTCGCGGCGTGGTCGCGGTGGGCGCGCTGCGGGTGCCAAGGCCGCTGCGGAAGGGGCGGGCGGGACGGCGACCGCGGCGGGCCCGTCGGCGAGCGCCGCGCCCCTGCCGAGCGCCGCGCCCGCCGCGAGCACGCCCGCGGCGGAGAACCCCGCCCCGCGTCCGCGCCGCGCGCGCAAGCCGAAGGCCGCGTCGGCCGAATGAGCGTGCCCTGGCCGTATCCGTTCTGGATCGCCCATCGCGGCGCCGGCAAGCTGGCGCCGGAGAACACGCTCGCCGCGTTCGCGCTCGGCCATGCGCACGGCTACCGCATGTTCGAGTGCGATGCCCGCCTGAGCGCGGACGGCGAGGTCTTCCTGCTCCACGACGACCGCCTCGAGCGCACCACCGACGGCCGTGGCGAGGCGGTGGAGCAGCCCTGGGGCGCACTCGCGCGCCTCGACGCGGGCGCCTGGCACGGTCCCCGCCACGCCGGCGAGCGCCTGCCCACGCTCGCGCAGGTGCTGGCCTTCTGCGGCGAGCGCGGCTGCCTGCTGAACATCGAGATCAAGCCCGCACCCGGCGACGAGATCCGCACCGGACGCCGGGTGGCCGAGGTCCTGGCCGCGGCGTCCGTCGTCCCGCCGCCGCTGCTGAGCTCCTTTTCTCCCACCGCGCTCGCCGCTGCGGCCGCCGTGGCGCCGGCCACGCCGCGCGGGCTGTTGCTCGAGACCTTCCGTGCCGGCTGGCTCGACGAAGCGCGTGCGCTCGGCTGCGTCGCGGTGATCGCGGAGTGCGCGGCGTGGACGCCGGAGACCGCGGCGCAGGCCGCCGCGGCCGGCCTGCGCCGCCTGGCCTACACCGTGAACGACGCCGCCGAGGCGGAACGCCTGCGCGCGCTCGGCCTCGACGGGCTGATCACCGACCGCGTCGACCACTTCGTCCCCTGAGCGGCCCGGCCCGGCGCGGGAGCGGAACTCGCGTGCGCGCGCGGGCTCTACTTCACGTTTCGTCTCCCGAGCCCACGATCATGTCCTCTTCCTCCTGGATGCGCGCGTGCGCGCTCACGAGCGGTCTCCTGTGCACGCTGCCGACGCTGGCGAACCCGGCGCAGGGCCAGGCTCCGTCCGCCGCGCCCGCCTGCCTCGCGCCCGCGAGCTGGGCGCGCACCGACGGGGTGACGCCGCAGGTGGTGGACGCGGGCGGGCTGCTGACCGCGATGGCCGGGCGCGCGGTCGTGCTGCTCGGCGAGCAGCACGACGACATGGACCACCACCGCTGGCAGCTGCAGACCCTCTCCACGCTGCATGCGCTGCGCCCGCGGATGGTGATCGGTTTCGAGATGTTCCCGCGCCGGGCGCAGCCGGTGCTCGACCGCTGGGTGGCGGGCGAGCTGACCGAGGCGGAGTTCCTGCAGCAGTCGGAATGGGGCAAGGTGTGGAGCATGCCGGCGGAGCTCTACCTGCCGCTCTTCCACTTCGCGCGCATGAACCGTATCCCGATGCTCGCGCTCAACATCGACGCGGAGCTCACCCGGCGGATCGCCGACAAGGGCTGGGACGGCGTGCCCGAGGGCGAGCGCGAGGGCGTCGGTCGGCCGGCCGCGGCGGTGTCGGCTTACGAGGACTTCCTCTTCGAGATCCACAGCCAGCACGCCCAGATGCGCCAGCACGGCAAGGACCAGGGCAAGCCGGCGCGCGGCGATGCGGCTTTCCGCAACTTCGTGGATTCCCAGCTCGCCTGGGACCGTGCGATGGCCGAAGCCTTGCTCGCCGGCCGCGCGCGCCACGCCGCCGCGGACGGCAGCCTGCCGTTCGCAGTGGGCATCATGGGGAGCGGGCATGTGCGCCACGGCCACGGCGTGGCCCATCAGCTCGCCGCGCTCGGCGAGCCGAGCATCGGCCAGCTGATGCCGGTCGAGGCGGCGACGCCTTGCGTGGAACTCCCCGCCGGCCTCGCCGACGCGGTGTTCGCCGTACCGGCGCTGCGCCAGCCGCCGCCTCCGCCGCCGCGGCTCGGGGTGGGGCTCGACGACACCGACGGCGGCATCCGCATCGCCGAGCTCACGCCGGGCAGCCTCGCCGAGCGCAGCGGCCTGCGCCGCGGCGACCTGATCACCGAGGCGGCGGGTGCGCCGGTGCGGCGCTCCGCGCAGCTGATCGGCCTGATCCGCCGCCAGCCGGCGGGCACCTGGTTGCCGCTGCAGGTGATGCGCGAGGGCAAGGCGGTCGAGGTGGTGGTGCGCTTCCCGCGCGAGGCGCGCTGAGATGCTGCGCGGGCTGTTCGGGTGGCTGCTGCTTGCCGGCTGGCTGGGCGGGCTTCCTTCCGCCCTGGCCGCGGCCGGGCCGGCCAGGCTGCATCTGGCGGTCGAGCTCGATCCGGCGCGCGGCGAGCTTCAGGTCGAGGCCGTGTTGCGTGCGCCCGAAGCCGGCTACCGCTTCGTGCTGCACGAATCCCTGCAGCCGCAGGCCGCGAGCGCCGACGGGCATGCGCTGCCGCTGCGTGCCGCGGGCAGCCGCGGTACGTTGCGCGCCTGGCGGGTGGATGCGCCGGCCGGCGCCGAGCTGCGCCTGCGCTACGGCGGCAAGCTGCCCGCGCTCGAGCAGGCACGCGACCACCGCGAGGTGCTGCAGGCCATGCCGCCGATGGCCTCGCCAGCGGGCAGCTTCCTCGCCAGTGGCAGCGGCTGGTATCCGCGTCCGGCCGACCTCTTCGCCTACGAGGTGGACCTCGTGGTCCGTGGCGGCCAGCCGGCGCTGGTCGCCGGACGACTGGCGCACGAGCAGCGCCCTGCCGCGGCGGGCGAGCCCTACCGCGCGCGCTTCGTCTTCGAACATCCGGCAGACGGCATCGACCTGATGGCCGGGCCCTGGGTGGTGCGCGAACGCCTCGCCACCCAGGCCGACGGCCGGCCGCTGCGCCTGCGCACCTACTTTCCCGCCGCGCTCGACGGCGAGGCCGGGCTGGCCGAGGCCTACCTCGCCGACAGCCAGCGCTACATCGAGCGCTACTCGGCACAGATCGGCGCCTACCCCTTCACCGAGTTCTCGGTGGTGGCGAGCCCGCTGCCGACCGGCTTCGGCATGCCCACGCTGACCTACATCGGCGAGCAGGTGCTGCGCCTGCCCTTCATCCGCGCGAGCTCGCTCGGCCACGAGGTGCTGCACAACTGGTGGGGCAACGGCGTGCTGGTCGACTACGCGCGTGGCAACTGGTCGGAGGGGCTGACCACCTTCATGGCCGACTACGCCTACAAAGCCGAGGCGTCGGCCGCCGCAGCGCGCGAGATGCGCCTGGGCTGGCTGCGCGACTTCGCCGCGCTGCCGGCGGACTCGCACGCACCGCTCGCCGATTTCCGCTCGCGCACCCACGGCGCCGCGGCCGCGGTGGGCTACGGCAAGGCGGCGATGGTCTTCGTGATGCTGCAGGACGAAATCGGCGAGGACGCGTTCGCGCGCGGCATCCGCCTTTTCTGGGAACGCCAGCGCTTCCGTATCGCCGCTTGGGACGAACTGCGCGCCGCCTTCGAGGAGGCGGCCGGGCGCCCGTTGCAGGGCTTCTTCCGCCAGTGGCTGGAGCTGCCCGGCGGGCCGGCGCCGCGCATCGAACGGGCACGCTTGGTGGAGCCGGCCGGGCAGGGCGCGCGCGTGCGCGTGAGCCTGGCGCAACCGGGACCGGTGCACGCCTTGCGGCTGCCACTGCAGCTCGTGGCGGGGGATCGGGTAGAGACCCGGGTCGTCGAGTTCGCCGCGGGCCGCACCGATGTGGAGCTCACCGCCGGCTTCGTGCCCGAGGGCGTGGCCCTCGACCCGGAGCTGCGTCTGTGGCGCCTGCCCGAGGCGGCGCAACTGCCGCCCATCCTGCGCCAGTGGATCGTCGCCGCCGCGCCGCGGCTGGTGCTTGCCGACGCACAGGCGGAGGCGGGCGGGGCGGGGAGTGGCGCAGGAAGTGGCGCAAGCGGTGGCACGCCGAGAGGGGCGGACAGTGCATTCGCCGAGGCGGCGCAGGCGCTCGCCGCCCGCCTGTTCGAGCGCACGCCGACGCTGGCAGGTCTCCCAGCCTTGGGCGCAGAGGGCGGGCCGGTGCTGCTGGTGGGCAGCGAGCCCGCGGTGGCCGCGGTGCTCGTCGGTGCCGGCCTGGCGGCACAGCCCCGGGGCATGCCCGCAGGCGGCAGCGCCAGGGTGTGGACCGTGCAGCGTGAGCGCGGCCCGGCGCTCGCCGTGATCGCCGCCGCCGACCCCGCCGCGCTGCGCGCGCTGCAGCGCGCGTTGCCGCACTACGGCAGCCAGAGCTGGCTGGTCTTCGACGGCACGCGGGCAAGCGCCCGCGGCGTATGGGACGCGCCTGGCAATGTGGTGAAGGTGGAGCCTTGAGCAGCCCTCGCGAAGCTCGCAGTCCCGCTTCCACGCCCGAGGAGCGGCGTAGGAGCGACGCAAGTCGCGATCAGTGCGCCCGTGGTTCGCGCAGGCGCAGTTCGACCGCAGCAATCGCGACTTGCGTCGCTCCTACGGGAGGGGGCACGACGCTGCGGGCGCCTGCAGCCGCCGCGCGGCGATCCGCCTCCTCGCGGTGCTAGACTGCGGCGCCCATCCGCAATCGCATAACAGGCCTTGTCCATGTCTTCCCGTCCTCTCCTGCTCGCCGCCGCGCTCGCGGCGCTCTCGCTGCCCCTGTCTGCCGCTGCCGACGAGGCCGCGTTCGCGTCCTGCCTCGCCAAGCTGCGCGGCGAGGCCGCGGCCAAGGGGGTGCGTGGCGAGACCTTCGACACCCACACGGCGGCGCTCGCGCCCGACATGGCGGTGATCGGCTTCCTCGACGCGCAGCCCGAGTTCGTCACCCCGATCTGGGACTACCTCGCCGCGCTGGTGGACGAGGAGCGCGTCGCCGACGGGCGCGCGATGCTGGCGCAGTGGAAGGAGGTGCTCGCCGAGGTCGAGCGCCGCTACGGCGTGGATGCCGAGACCGTGGTCGCGGTGTGGGGCGTGGAGAGCAACTACGGGCGCAACTTCGGCAGCCGGCCGCTGCTGACTTCGCTGTCCACGCTGTCCTGCTTCGGGCGCCGGCAGGCCTTCTTCCGCGGCGAATTCTTCACCACGCTGAAGATCCTGCAGGAGGGCCACGTCGCCCCCGAGCGCCTCACCGGCTCCTGGGCGGGCGCCTTCGGCCACACCCAGTTCATGCCCTCGACCTTCATGCGCCTGGCGGTGGACTTCGACGGCGACGGTCGCCGCGACCTCATCGACAGCGTACCCGACGCGCTCGCCTCGACCGCCAACTTCCTCGCGCGCGCCGGCTGGCGCAGTGACCTGCGCTGGGGCTTCGAGGTCCGCCTGCCGCGCGGCATGGACACCGCCGACGCCGGCCGACGCAACAAGCAGCCGATG
This sequence comes from Thauera sp. DNT-1, assembly GCF_055393985.1. NCBI lineage: Bacteria > Pseudomonadati > Pseudomonadota > Betaproteobacteria > Rhodocyclales > Zoogloeaceae > Thauera > Thauera sp. DNT-1. Next base: position 22,797 of record NZ_AP043752.1, read on the forward strand.
GCCGAATGGGCCGCGCGCGGCGTGCGGCGGGCCGACGGCAGCGCCTTGCCCGCGGCCGGCGCGCCGGCCGGGCTGATGCTGCCGGCGGGGCGCGAAGGCCCGGCCTTCCTGGTCACGCGCAACTTCGACGCGCTGTATTCCTATAACGCCGCAGAGAGCTACGGCCTTGCCATCGCGCATCTGTCGGACCGCCTGCGCGGCGGCGCGCCCTTCGCCACAGCCTGGCCGACCGACGACCCCGGCCTGTCGCGTGCCGAGCGCCGCGAGCTGCAGCGGCTGCTGATCGCGCGCGGTCACGACATCGGCGAGCCCGACGGCATGATCGGCGCGCGCACCCGCGAGGCGCTGCAGCGCGAGCAGGCCGCGCTCGGCCTGCCGGCCGACGGCCGCGCCGGTCAGCGCGCGCTGCAGGCGCTGCGGGCGGCGGCGCGCTGACGGCCGCTCCTGCTTCCGGGGGCTCCAGGGGGTGAGCGCGGTCGCTCGCGTGGTGCGCGCGCGACCGCATGCAGAGGCGACTTCAGCGGCGGCCTCGCTCCCTGCCCCCGCGGGGGATCTCGTGGCGCGAGCGGCCGCGGTACCGCTCAGACCGGTTCGCGCCGGCGCTGCGCGCGCTCGATCCGCTCGATCTCGTCGCGGTTGTCGTTCAATACTTCCTGCACGTAGTCCATGTGTTCGGACGCCAGGCGGCGGGCGTCGTCGGCGCGACCCTCCACGATGGCGCGATACAGCGCTTCGTGCTGGGCCAGCAGACGGTCGCGGACCGCGCTGCCGAGCGGCAGCATGCCGCCGATGTTGGTCACCACGTTGTGTTCGAGCAGCTCGAACAGGCTGCGGATGGTGTGCAGCAGCACCGCGTTGTGGCTGGCCTCGGCGATCGCGAGGTGGAAGAGGGCGTCGGCGCGGCCTTCCTCGACGCGGCTGACGCGGCCCTGCTGCAGGTAGCAATCCTGCACGCGCTCGAAGGCCGCCTTCAGGCGCTCGCGGTCGGGGGCGGTGGCGCGCTGCGCCGCGTAGTAGGCGCAGGCGCCCTCCAGGGTGTGGCGGAACTCGATGAGGTCGCGCTGGGCCTCGGGATTGCGCCCGAGCAGCTCGATCATCGGGTCGCGGAAGGAGGCGCCGAGCGTGTTGTTCACGAAGGTGCCGCCGCCATGCCGGCTCACCAGCAGCCCGCGCGCCACCAGCTTCTGGATGGCCTCGCGCACGGACGGACGCGACACGCCGAACTCCTCGGCGAGCGCGCGCTCCGCGGGCAGGCGCTCGCCCGGGCGCAGGCTGCCCTCCAAGACCAGGGTCTCGATGCGCTCGACGATGCCGTCGGACAGGCGGCGGGGCTGGAGCGGGGCGGGTTTCATCGAGCGGACTTCCTTGGCGGTCGTTGTGTGGCGCGGGATGGGAATCTAGTCCGGCAGGGGCGCGGGGGCAAGGGGGGGCGGGTTGAGCGGACGCCCCATGCCCGGCGCGCCTTGGACCGACTCATGGAGAGTTCGCTGCGAGCTTTTTCTGTGTCCGTTGTCAGGGGGGCGCGGCAGGAGCCCCGCATCGTCCGCAGAGACGGTCGCTGGCGCGCAGCCCGTGGTCGGGCCAGTCCGCACAAGATCTGCATGTTGCTCGCGGTGTTCGATCTGGCTCGTGGTGTCTTGGTCATCCAGCATTAATCGCTGAGCGGGTGACTTTCAGGCTGTCCTTGGACACGATGCCGAGGGTGTTGCACACCCGTCTTCAGGGGCGCGTCCGTTACAAGTATTGGGCGTTACATGCCTGCTGCGCAGGCAGGAGTCGGGGTCTTGACCGACGCGGCCCCGACACACCCTGTGCCACAATCCGATCCGTCCTCCCCCACGACATTCGATTATCCCGATGGCGCAACTCTTCCCAACGATCGACGCCCTTCGCCACGACGGCGGCCTGTATCGCGAGCTCGATGTCCTCGAACGCCTGCAGCAGTCGCTGCCCGACGGATACGAGGTCTTCCACAGCGTCGCCTGGCAGACCGCGCATCACGGTGAGGGTCGGCACGGCGAGATCGACCTCGTCGTCCTGGCGCCGAGCGGCAACATCCTCCTGGTCGAGGTCAAGGCCGGCGAGCTCGCGCTGATCGAGGGCAATCTCGTCAAGCTCTACGGGCAACGCGAACACGATGTTGCGCGCCAGACCCGGGTCCAGCATGCGGCCATGGTCAATCGCCTTGCCGAGGCCGGCCTGCATGCGCACGTCACAAGCTGCGTCGTCCTGCCGGATCATCAGGTGGAAGACGCCCGCATCGTCTCGATGCCGCGCGAGCGCATCATGGACGCGAACGACTACGCGCACCTGGGCACCCGTGTGCGCGAGTTGCTCGAACACGGCAGTAGTCGCAGCGACGTGGAATCGCTCCGCCGCTTCCTGGGCAACGTCTTCAAGGTCTCGGTCGACCTGCAGGTGCTCGGTGACCAGGTGCGGCAGACGAGTCGCCGCCTCGCCGATGGCCTGGCGACCTGGGTGCCGCGCATCACCTCGCCGTCCGGCGTCTTACGTATTCAGGCGACGGCAGGCTCCGGCAAGACGCAGCTTGCGCTGCGCCTGCTCGACGACGCCGCCGCCGCAGGGCAGCGCGCGCTTTACGTCTGCTTCAACCGCACGCTGGCAGACCACATCGGCCGCATCGCGCCGGCGCGTGCGCGGGTGTCGAGCTTTCATGAGCTCTGCGTGGAGCACTGGCGGCGCACGCAGGGTGAGCCGGACTTCACCGCCGAGGGCATCTTCCAGGCGGTCGTCGAGCGCTACGGCAGCGACGCGCAGGACTTCGAGGCGCTGTACGACCTCGTGATCATCGACGAAGGACAGGACTTCGACCCCGCCTGGGTCGCGAGCCTGCTACCGCAGTTGAAGGAAGACGGGCGGCTCTATCTGCTTGAGGACGAGGCGCAGCGTCTCTACGAGCGCGAGGGTTTCGACCTCGACGGCGCAGTTAGCGTGCGCTGTAACGACAACTTCCGTTCGCCGCGCGCTATTGTCGATGTGATCAATGCCCTGGGCCTGGCGGAAGGCACGGTAGAGGCGCGCAGCGCCTACGTGGGCGAGCTCCCGATCTTCCGCGCGTACGACGATGATCGCGGTCTGCGTCGCCAGACGCTAGCGGCGGTGGAGTCCTTGCGCGAGCGCGGGATTCCCCTCGCCGAAATCGTCGTCCTGAGCGCGCGAGGACATGGTCGTTCGCACCTGCTGAAGGAGGCGAAGATGGGCACGTTGGGGCTGCGGAAGTTTCTGGGGCGGTACACGGCCGACGGGGAACCGGTGTGGTCCGAGGGCGAGCTCCTGATCGAGTCCGTGCATCGTTTCAAAGGGCAGAGCGCCATGGGGGTCGTGCTGACGGAGGTGGATTTCGAGCAGTTCGACGAGGCGGTGCGCAGGCGTCTGTTTGTGGGGATGACGCGGGCGCAGTTGGGGCTGGAGGTGGTGGTGTCACGAGCGGCTGAGGCGGCGCTGGGTGGGGCGCTGGTATGAGTACGCGATACCTCCTGCCCTCTGCTTGTACCCGATGGAAGTAAGATTCACCCATGAGCGAAGTGCGCTGCCCCTTCTGCGCGCTGCCTGCGGAGCGCATCCTGATCTTGGCGGACGAGGCGCTGGTGATCCGCGACGCCTTTCCTGTGTCGCCGGGACACACATTGGTCATCCCGCGTCGTCACATTGGATCCTTCTTCGAGTTGAGCGACGCAGAGCGCACCTGCATGGTTGAACTGCTCGCGCAGGCGAAGGCAGAGCTGGATCTCAGTTTCCAGCCCGACGGCTTCAATATCGGCATCAATGACGGTGCCGCTGCCGGGCAGACCGTCCCGCACCTCCATCTGCACCTGATCCCGCGCTATCTGGGTGACGTCCCGGACCCGCGTGGTGGCGTGCGCTGGGTCATGCCCGGCAAGGCGAAATACTGGGTCGAGTGATGAGTCTTGCTACCTACGCCGATCAGTTCCGCCGGCTCAAGGTCAATGTGGCGCATGGCCGTGCCAGCCCGCACAAGATCTGCATGCTGCTCGCCGTGCTTGATCTGGCGCGCGGCGGGGCGCTCACCGAGAACCGCATCGAATACGCACCGCCGCTGCTCGAACGCTACGCGATGTACTTCAACGCGGTCCGGGGTCCGGGCGACCATCCAAATCCTTACTTTCCCTTCTTCCACCTCGCGGGGAGCTTGCGCGGTGGTGGCGACAGTTTCTGGCACCTGCAACCCAGGCCTGGGCGCGAGTCCGTGTTCGAGAGCATGAGCACCGCGAGAACGGCAAGGCAGATGACGGAAAACATCGATCATGCCCGGCTCGACACCGAGCTGTTCGAGCTGCTGCAGGATGAGCGCGCGGTCGATGCGTTGAGCGCGGTGCTCGCCGAGACCTGGTTCGACCGTGGCCTGCGGGACCTTGACGCGGTGGTGGGGCGGACGCGGCAAATCAATCACTACGAGCGCGCGCTCCGAACTTCGAACAGTCCAGCGCTGATCGCTGCCGAGGCGGCGCCGAGCTATGTCCGCGACCCCGCGTTCCGGCGCGTGGTGACCGAAATCTATGACTTCCGCTGCGCGGCAACTGGCCTACGGCTGGTGTTGCCCGATGGAGCGGCAATGGTGGAGGCGGCACACATCCATCCGTTCAGCGAAGCTGCTGATGATGACCCACGTAATGGCTTGGCACTTACGCCAGACATGCACTGGGCGCTCGATCGTCACCTGATTGCGCCGGACACCGACTTTCGCTGGCGGGTGAGTTCCTCGCTGGATCGCCGCATACCCGACTACCGAGTGCTGACCGAACTGGAGGGCAAACCGCTGTTTTTGCCACGCGATGCGCGGATGTATCCGAAGCGGGAGGCGATTGAGTGGCGGCTGGCGGTGCTGCTTAGGTAATCGCGACTCAAAGCCTGGCGGTCGCCGCTCTTGAAAAACGCTGGCGCGAGTTCGATGAAGGCCATCGTGTGACCGCGCTTTGGTTGGCTTCACGCATGCAGTGCCTTCAATCTCGCGCGGTAGTCGATCGCCTCAAGGTGAACCGATGCGCTGAGCATGCCGCGCAGAATGAAAAGGCGTGGTGATCGTGCAAAGTCGAAGACACGATACAGGCAGAAAGCATCTTCAGCCTCTTCGGAGAATTCCAGCTCATTCTGGCTGACGATGAACGGTGTGAGAGCGCCGCCATTCGTCGTCTTGACTTCGATGAAGCGAGCGACCTCATTTGGCTCAAATGAAAGGATGTCGTAGCCGGCTCCGTCACCGCAGCGGTCTGAAATCCAATCGATACCAGAGATCAGGTCGGGGCGACTCTCGTCGATCAGACGGGTCTTCTCGAAATCCATGACCCATGTCTCTCCGCTGCGACCCAGCCGTCGGTTGTGCTCGTCCCGAGCCGCAAAATCCAGCTTCCTCGGCAGGCGTTTGCGACGCTGGCCCTGTGGGGCCGCGTCCGGTACCGGAGGCGCGATCAACACGCCACGGTAGTTGCGCTCGCCGGGGGTGGTGCGGTCTTCCAGCGCATCAATGATCTTGAGAAGCTCTGCCCTTGAGCGCTGAACCTCATCAATGACGACCTTTTGTAGCAACTCCTGCACGTTGGACCGTGGTTTGTACCCATGGATATATGGAAGTCCGAGCTGGTCGAGTATCGCTGAGATGTTCTGGTGCTTCATCTCGATCGATGCCTTGCTTCGTGATTGCAGACGTGTCTGCAGTGCAGCGTTGTGCTCCGACTTGTTGTAGGGCAGGTCGTTGGCTTCATATCGGAGCATCTCGAAGTAGTCTGCCACGATGGCTCTGACCTCTTCGAGCGTCCAGTCCTGTCCGATCCGGACGACTTGAAAGCCGAGCCCGGTCAGCAAGGTGTCAACGGTGGCCTCCCCGCCACTGAAATCCGAAGCTCGAAGGGGGCCAGCTTCGGGGAACGCATACCCGTAAGCGGCGCCAACGATCGCCTTCGAGTCGTACATGCGCCCGGTAGCTTGGTCGCGGACCATAAATTCGCGAGACTTCCGAAAGCCGTATTTCTCCAAAAAGTAGGTTCGACCGACCCGGTCAAACTCGCCCATCGCCTCACGGATCGAGGCCGCATCACGAATATCCTTGATGCCCATAGTAGATTTGCCCGCTTTGGGTTGGCGAAGACCGTAGCCTAAGCCGGATGCCAGCATTGGCGAAAGTGCTTTTGGGCTAGGTCGACGAGTTGAGAATGATGTGAATGGGACTGGGCACGTGGTCGTTGCGCTTCTTTTCGTTCATGCCACCTTCTCCCACGGAAGTTCAACGTCAGTGCGCCCGAAGTGCCCGTAACTCGCCGTCTGCGCATAGATCGGCCGCTCGAGCCCCAGCGACTCGATGATTCCCCTCGGCGTGAGCCGGAAGCGCTCGCGCACCAGGTCCTCCAACTCCTCATCCGGCTGGCTGCCCGTGCCGTAGGTATCGACCATCACCGACACCGGTTCGACCACGCCGATCGCATAGGCGAGCTGGACCAGGCAGCGCCGCGCCAAGCCGCCCGCCACGAGGCTCTTGGCGATGTGGCGCGCCATGTAGGCCGCCGAGCGGTCGACCTTGCTCGGATCCTTGCCCGAGAAGGCGCCGCCGCCGTGCTGGCAGGCGCCGCCGTAGGTGTCGACGATGATCTTGCGGCCGGTGAGTCCGGTGTCGCCCTTGGGGCCGCCGACGGTGAAGCGGCCGGTGGGGTTGATCAGGGCCTCGAAGTCCGGGCTGCGCAGCTCAGCCGGCACGATCGGGTCGATGATGTGGCGCAGCACTTCGGCGCGCAGTGTGTCGGTTTCGATGGACTCGGCATGCTGGGTGGAGAGCACCACCTTCTCGACCGAGACCGGGCGACCGCCCTTGTAGCGCACAGTGACCTGGCTCTTGGCGTCGGGCCGCAGCCAGGGCAAGGCGCCCGACTTGCGCAGCTCTGCCTGCCGACGCACCAGCCGGTGCGCGAAGCTGATCGCCAGCGGCATCAGCTCGGGTGTCTCATCGCAGGCGTAGCCGAACATCAGCCCCTGATCACCAGCGCCGAGCTCGCCGTCAGCCCGGTCCACGCCCTGGCCGATCTCGCGCGACTGGTGGTTGAAGGCGATGCGGATCTCGCAGCGGCGTGGGTCGATGCCGGTGGCGGCGTCGGTGTAGCCGATGTCGGCGAGCGTCCTGCGCACGATGCTCTCGGCCGCTGCCTCGATGTCGCGGAAGACCGCTTCGTCGTGTGTTTTGAACTCGCCGGCCACGACCACGTACTGATCGGCGAGCAGGGTCTCGCAGGCAACGCGCGCGCTTGGATCGCGGGCGAGAAAGGCGTCGAGGATGCGGTCGGAGATCTGGTCGGCGACCTTGTCGGGGTGGCCTTCGGAGACGGATTCGGAGGTGAAGAGGTAAGTGTGGTTCGTCATTGCCTAAAGGTCTCGATGGAAGCGGGCCGGCGCCGTGATGAGGATGCGCCTGCCCGCTGGGGTTCCGAGGATCAACTGATTGTCCGATCGTTGCTGTCAGTCGGCGCCGGATGCGTCGTCTGTCATGGGCCAGTCCGGGGAGATGGTCATCGGCTCATCGGGGAAGATGAACTCCGATCCGTCGTCTCGGATCTCCCTCAGTCGCTGATGCAGGAAGCCGGGATCTTCGACGGGTTTTGCATACAGCACCTTGGCGGTGGGGCCCACCTCGGCCTTGACCCGGCGGGCCAGCTCGACCCCATCCCGGTGGAAGGCCTCCCAGTCCATTTCGTGCTTGCCGGACCAGGGGTCTGCCCTGCAAAAGCGCCCGTACCATTCGTGCAAATCCTGGAAGAGGGCATCGGAGATCGGGTGCGGGCCACTCCATCCCCCCGAGTCCGCGCCCAAGGTGTAGCGCGAATCCACCCCTTCGACCCGACGCCAGGCGAACGCGTCACCGTAGTCGGGAGAAATAATGTAGCTGGCGGTGATACCGTCATCCGGCCCGTTCTTGTCGTCGTTGTGCATGTCTGCTCCTATTTAGCGGCTTTGCCGATGTGGCGGGGGCCGCAAGCTGGATCAAATCCCCCCTAGGAGTCTGCGCGGCAGAACTCCAGAGCGTGTTTTCTAGCAGAATGATTGGCGAACCGCGAGGTGCGGCACGAGACTGAGGCCGTGGTCAAGTTGCTTTGCGACGGCGCGGCGCGCATGCCGGACGGCAACGGGGACAGGTTTGCCCCCTTTCCCCGTCATGCCGTCCTCAATGTGCTCATCCTGCGCAGGTTCAGCGCCATACAGACGAGCTTCCACTCCGCTTTGACGCGCTCCAGGCCCCGCAGGCTGAACTGCCGGAATCCCAACACGTTCTTGATCCAGCCGTTGGGCGGTTCGGCGATCCATTTCCGTTTTCGGTAGGCGCTCTTGCCCGCCTCGCTCTCGAGCTTGTCGGCCATCTGCGCGGTGTGCGGATTGCGTTCGCGATCGAAGCCGAGTCGGCGCTTACCTTCCCGGCCCAGCGCCACCACCAGTTCGGTCCCGCACCCGTCGAGTTCCCGGAACGTTTGCTCCGAGCGGTAGCCGGTGTCGGCCAGCGCCTGGCGCGGTCGGTGTTCGACGTTGTCGCGCACGGCCTGCAGTACCCCCGCCAGTTGCCCGGCGTCGCTGGCGTTGTTGGTCAGCTCGGCCGCCACGATGATGTGGGCGGTCTCGTCGACCGCCGTCTGGGCGTTGTAGCTCGGATCGAAACCGCCGCCGGCGCGCTTCATGATGCGGCTGTCCGGATCGGTGAAGTTCTCCTGCGCCTTGTCCTCGGGCACTCCAAAGTCGCGCTTGTAGCGCCCGCCCTTCGGTTTGCCGTCACCGCCGCGCGGGCGACGCTCGTCATCGTCGCTGCGCCCGCGCGCCTGATCGGCCTCGCGCTGGCGCTGCTCGAGCCGCGCCCGGGCTTCAGCAATCGCCGTCAGCCGCGCCTCGCGCCGCGCGATCTCGGCCGGCACATCCCACTCGGGCTCGTTCCGCTCGGCGTCGTCGGCGGCCTTGGCCCGATTGAGCAGCGCCTCGATCTGCCGTTTCAACTCGGCCTCCGCCTTCACCATATGGCCGTAACTCATCGCCTTGTGGCGGCTGGCGTTTGCCTTGACCTTGGTGCCGTCGATGGCCACCGTCCCGAGCTTGACCAGCCCCATCTCGCGGGCCAGTCGCACCACCTGCACGAACAACTCGCTCAGCTCCTTCAAATGGACCGCGCGAAAGTCGCTCAGCGTGCGGTGGGCCGGGAAGTTGTCTGCCGCCAGGACCCGGAACGCCACATCCTCGTGCAGCTTGCGCGCGATCTTGCGCGAACTGAACACGCCCGTGGCGTACGCATACAGCAGCACCTTGACCATCATGGCCGGATGAAACGGCTGGTTGCGCGGTCCGCCACCGGCATACCGGGCGTGGAACGCGCTCAGATCCAACCCGTCGACCGCGTCGCTGATGAAGTACGCCAAGTGGCCTTCGGGTAGCCACTCCTGCAGCGCCTGGGGCAGCAGCATCTGCTGCTGCGGGCAATAGGGCAGATAGCTCGTCATCTCGACAGTCTACCGGCCCCGAAACGCCCGCGAGGACTTAACTCACCGACGCTTGGCTTCTGCCGCGCAGACTCCTAGCCCTGCCTGCTTCCCGCCGGCACGGGCCGATGCCGGCGGGCGTTCGATTACACGACGGGCTTGCGGTCGTAGCGCACGATGTCTTCGCCGTCATAGACGAAGCGGATCATCCAGCCGCGTTCAGCGGCGATACGGTTTGCCTCCTCGACGCCGGTGTGCAGCTCAGCGGCGAAGTAGCTGCTGCCGGGGCAGTCGCCCTCGATCACGACGATGCCGAGCGCATCCATCAACTCCGGGTCTTCGCGTAGGAAATGGTCGTACGCCGCCCCCTGGGCGTCGCCGGTCTTGTAGTAGTGCTCCCACTCCTGGCAGGGGTCGGGCGCTTCGGAGAGCCAGTCGTCGATGATCCTGTCGATGCTGGTCCGAGCTGTGCCGCTGGCCTGCTGGCACCACTCGAGCCAATCCCCTTCGACCCGCTCTTCGAGCGTCGCCTCGTCAAGCGCGGGATCCTCCTCGAGCAGGTGCTCGCGGTAGAGCGCCTGGATGGGGTCGTAGAGGTCGTAATGACTCTCGAGCATCGAGGCATCGACGTCGCTTGTGTAGGTGAAGCCATAGGCGTCGTAGCGCGTGGTGGGCTCCTCGAAGTTGGCGTATGAGAGCGTGCGGAATTCGCTGACCTCGAACAGATCCCAAGTCTTCGCGGCTTCGGTCCAGGCCGTGTCGACCTCGGCATCGGACGCGGTGGCCAGATCCAGGGGCAGGGCGATCGAGGCGCCGAACGAGGCCAGCGCCGTGAGGAAAGTGCGGCGATCCAAGGCGGTCTCCTTTCTCAAGCTGCAGCGGTGCCGACCGAGGTGCGGATGAGTGCCTCGGAGGCAGCCAGAATAGCCGTGAGTTCGTCGTCCGCCGGCGTTGCCGCAGCGCCGTCACGGCGCCACTGCCACTGCTGGCCGGACTGCTCGACGTGGTAGCCGTGCTTGGAGAGGTAGAGCCGGATCAGTCGCTGAACGGTCTTGATTGCTTTGTCGCGGGACATGTTCGCCTCCTGAAGGAGAAGCGCCCTGTTTAGCGGTATGCGTTTAACGTCCCCCGCAAGTGGGGCTAAATCGGGGACGGGCTGCTGTTGCAGCATGGGTAAAAGACTACCGGGCGGGCGGAGGCTTGGGGAGAAATTCCCCGCAAACTGCACCCGCCCCGCCCGGGGTCATCTCCCAGCGCTAACGCGCGAGGACGATGTCGGACTCGTGCCGGGACGCTTCGGCATTCGCCTTCGCCAGCGCGTCCTGCCATTCGCGGAAGAAGCGTTCGCCGAGCAGGTGACGAGCGAGCACCGCGCGAAGGTAATCGGAGAGCGGCTGCCTTGTGGCGTCGGCCAGATCCTGCAACGCGAGCTTGAGCCGCTCGGGGAGGAAGAGCTTGAGATCCTCCGTCGCTTTGCCCAGGTGGCGGGCGTTGATCTCGCGCGGGGTCGGCTCCTCTTCGGTGCTGCGGCGGCGGACGGAGTATCTCACCTCGACCTTCTCCATCTCCTTGAGCCGGGCGTTCATTCGACGCTGCAGATGCGCGAGCTCCACCCAGCCGAAGACGTGCTCGAAGAGGATCCAGCGCAGCACGTCGGGGCGACTCGCGTCGTGCTGGTCGCACAGCACATCGATGGCAGCGACCAGCTTCTCGGGAAGCCAGAGCTTGATCGACACCGGATTGGTGCTGAAGTCTTCGTACGCGAGCGCGCTGGGGCTGATCTCGCTCACATCGCCCATGAAGCGGGAGCCACGGGATGCATAGGGCCACATGATGATCTTCTCCTCGTGTGACCGGGCTCAACGCCAGCCGAGCCAACTTGGGCGGATCGGCAGGGGCTCGCTCGACGCTTGGCCCAAAGGCGTGCTTGTCTGCGCAAGCGGGAAGGGATTGGGGACGAACTTGCCGAGCGCCTCGCGCTGGCTGGGGGTCAGGCGCCGGTCGCCCGTGGATTGCGTGCTGATCATGGTGATGCCCCTCGCCCCCTGTTGAGCCGGCGTGACCGGCCTCGCGGGGGCGAAGAGGCGGTGACGCTTTAGCCGGTATTTGTCATCCGCCCCGGCAAGTTGTCGTTAATGCCGGCGGTTGGGCGCTGGGCGCCCGTGAGGTGCTGCAAAAAAACAAAAGACCCGATGGCCATGCAGGCTCAGCGGGTCTTGTCAGGCCGCTTTAGCTGCATTTATTACGCGCCCGCAAGCTGTGATCTCAAATCGGCGCGATGGCCGGATTAGAGCGGAGAGGCATTGGGGCTGTCAAGGCGGAGGCAGTCAGGCGAAGTCAGTCGTTGGGCCCTGGCCGCCCCGCCTATAATCCCGTCCGGTCATCAAGGTGCGCAGGGCCCATGCGCCACGACCCGGAGGAAGGTGTCGAGCATGGAAGCAGTGGCAGTCATCGATTTCGAGACCACGGGGTTGTCGCCCGCGCAGGGCGATCGCGCCACGGAGATCGCAGCGGTCATCGTGGAGGGCGGTCGTGTGGTCGACCGCTACCAGAGCCTGATGAACGCGGGCGTGCGGATTCCCGCCTACATCGAGGCGCTGACCGGGATCACGAACGCCATGGTCCGCAGCGCACCTTTGGCGGGCGAGGTCATGCGCGACGTCTCCGATTTTGTCGGCGACATGCCGATCGTCGCCCACAACGCTTCGTTCGACGCCAAGTTCTGGGACGCGGAGCTCGCGCGCATCCAGCGCAGCAGGAAGCAGGATTTCGTGTGCTCGCTGCTGCTGTCCCGACGCCTCCTGCCGCTCGCGCCCAGCCACAAGCTGGGCGCCCTGGTCGAGTACGCCCGCTTGCCGGTCGCCGGGCGTTACCACCGTGCCCTGGCCGATGCCGAGATGGCTGCGAGCCTGCTGCTGCGGCTCGAGGATGAACTGCGGCTCCGGCATCAGGTGCCCAGGGTGTCGGTCGAGCTACTGCGGCAGATCCAGCGCGCGTCGAAGGCGCAGCTGCCCAGATGCCTGGCCGTTGCGCGGGGAGGCTGAGGCGCGCGCCACGACGCGCGCGCAGGCACGCCCAGCGATGACGATCCACTTCACCCTCTCGCCCGACGAAATCGAGATCACCGCAATCCGCGCCCAGGGCGCGGGCGGGCAGAACGTCAACAAGGTATCGAACGCGGTGCACCTGCGCTTCGACATCGCCGCGTCGGGCCTGCCCGAGGAGATCCGCACACGACTGCTTGCCCTGCACGACCACCGCATCAGCCAGGAAGGCGTGGTGATCATCAAGGCGCAGAAGTTTCGCAGCCTGGAGAAGAACCGCGCCGAGGCGCTGCGCCGCCTTGAAGAACTGATCGAGCGGGTCGCAGCGCCCCCGAAGGCGCGTCGTGCGACGAAACCCACCCGGGCGTCGGTTACCCGCAGGCTGGAGGGCAAGGCGCGGCGGGCGTCGATCAAGGCCGGGCGCGGAAAGGTCAGCGACTGACGCGTCGGGCGTCTAAGGCTCAGTCGGCGTCCCGCATCAGTCGGCGTCCAGCAGGCGTGCGCACTCGTCCATCATCGAGCGCGCCAGGTCCGAGTCGTAGTTCGGATCGAGTGCCTCCATCATCTCGTGCGCCGTATAGACCCCGCCTCCCGTGACAGCGAGCCGGCGATCTGGCGCGCCAGCCCGTCGCTGAGCGCGGAGAGCTGGCGGCGGTCGGCCAGCGGCAGCGTGCGCTCGCTGCGGCGCAGCCAGTCGGCGATGAAGCTCGCGCCCTGCGCTTCGGTCAGCCACTGGCCATGCTCGTAGTAGATCGACAGGCGCTCGGCCGTCAGCGCGAAGATCAGCGCGGCGCGCGTTCCCGTGCTGTCTGCGGGCGGAGTGGCGCGGGGTGGAGTAGGCATGGCGATTCGGCGGGGTGCGGTGAAGAGACACCCCGATGCTATCAGTCCACTGTCAGTATTAAACGACATTTGCGCTGTATGAATAAAGGTGGCTTAATGGCTGCCATGAACTCCGAAGCCTCCCCAAGCTACCCGCTGGCCGAGCTGGCCGTGCTCGCGGATCTGCCGCCCCGCACGGTGCGCTACTACGTGCAGATCGGCCTGGTCGACCGACCCGAGGGCGAGACCCGGGCGGCCCGCTACGGTGCCCGGCATCTCGAGCAACTGCTGCAGATCCGCAAATGGACCGCTGCCGGCGTCTCGCTCGAGCGCATCCGCGAGTTGCTCCACGGTGCGCCGCCGCCGGTGCCGCCGCGTGAGCGCGCCATCGGCAGCGTGTCGGTGTGCAGCCATCTGACGGTGGCCGAGGGGGTCGAGGTGGTGATCGATCCGCAGCGCGCGGGCCTGAGTCCCGAGGCGGTGCGGCAGTTCATCCAGGGCGTGATGGCCGCCTTCGAGGCGGTGCAGGGGCAAGGCGGGGCGGCGTCGCAGGGCGCTGCCGCGCACAACGCGGACAAGAACGACCGACAGGCGGGAGAACCATGATGCAGCAACAATCGGCACGACTCGAGACGCGCGCGGGTGAGGCACTGACGCTGCAGGGCGTGCGCTTCACCGGCACCTTGCGCGGCACGCTCTTCGAAGCGGATCTCCAACAGCGCTTTGCCAACCCCTTCGAGCGCCATGTCGAGCTCGTCTACAGCTTCCCGCTGCCCTGGGCGGCGGTGCTCCTCGGGGTGGAGGTGCGGATTGGCGAGCGCTGCCTGTCCGGAGCGGTCATCGAGAAGAAGCAGGCCGAGCAGGGCTACGAGGACGCGCTAGCCGAGGGCAACACCGCCATCCTGCTCGAGCAGAATGTCGATGGCAGCTACACGCTGAACCTGGGCAACCTCGCGCCCGGGGAAACCTGTGTGGTGCGGCTGCGCTACGCCCAGGTGCTGCAGTTCGAGCAGCATGGCCTGCGCCTAGTGGTGCCCACGGTGATCGCCCCGCGCTACGGCGACCCGGTGGCCGATGCCGGCCTGAAGCCACATCAGGTGGTCGAGCACGACCTTATGGCCGTCCATCCGTTCGAGCTCACCTTGCGCATCGAAGGCGAGCTCGCGCGGGCGCGCATCGGCTCGCCGAGTCATCCGTTGTCGATGCGGCTCGAAGGAGAGGGGGAGACGGCGGCGATGCTCGTATCGCTCGGTCGTGGCGGGGCACTCGATCGCGACTTCATCCTGGTGCTCGACGAGGTCGCGCAGGATTCGCTTGCGCTGTGCGCGCACGACACCCTCGATGAGGGCGCGGTGAATGTGCTGGCGAGCTTCTGCCCGCGTGTGCCGGCAGCGGCCCATCCGCTCGCGGTGAAGATCCTCGTGGATTGCTCCGGCTCGATGCAGGGCGACAGCATCGCCGCCGCGCGCCGTGCGCTGCAGGCCATCATCGCCGGCCTGCGCGAGGGCGAGCGCTTCTCGCTGTCACGCTTTGGCGGCACGGTCGAGCATCGCTCGCGTGCCTTGTGGCGCACCAGCGCCGCCACCCGCCTGGCGGGACAGCGCTGGGCGATGCAGTTGCAGGCCGATCTTGGGGGCACCGAGATGGAGAACGCGCTGGCATCCACGCTGGCCCTGGCCGGAGATGCCGAACCGAGCCCTGGGACGGAGGAGGGGGCCGCAGCGGTCGATCTGCTGTTGATCACCGATGGCCAGATCCACGCCATCGATCGCACGGTGAAGCAGGCGCGAGCACTCGGCCATCGGATCTTCGTGGTCGGCATTGGCAGCGCGCCGGCCGAGGGCGTATTGCGGCGGCTGGCCGAGGAGACGGGCGGCGCCTGCGACTTCGTCGCGCCCGGCGAGGCCGTGGAGCCGGCGGTGCTGCGCATGTTCGCGCGCCTGCGCTCGCAGCGCATGGACGCCCTGCAGCTGGTGTGGCCGACGGGTGCCGCGCCGGTGTGGATGAGCCCGCTGCCCGGCTCGGTCTTCGATGGCGACGCAGTCACGGTGTGGGCGCGCTTCGCGCAGGTACCGCATGGGTGCGTGCCGGATCAGCCGGTGCGTCTTGTCGGCCGGATGGCGCAGGAGGACGCGCCCGTAGCGCTGGGTGAGGCATCCCTGAGCGCCGTCGAGCCGCATGCCGTGCTGGGCCGCATGGCGGTGGCCGCGCAGGTCGAGCAGCTCCTCGCCGGCGAAGGGACGCAGTCACTCCGGGCACCCGAAGCGCTCGCGCTGGCCGTCGCGTATCAACTGGTCAGTCCGCTGACGCACTTCCTGCTGGTCGAGGTGCGTGCCGAAGCCGACAAGCCCGAGGACATGCCCGATCTCGTGAAGGCCCCCGCGATGCTGCCTGCTGGCTTTGGCGGGTTGGGAAGCGTGGATCTGCTTTACATCGAGCCCAACATGGCGCCGCTCACGGTGAATGACACACCCACCGCGTATGGCGCGCCGGAAGCGGCGGGCTTCGGGTCGTTCGACATGAACGCGCTCGATGCGCCGGCCGTGATGCGCTCGGGTACGCGCGTGCTGCGCAGCGAAAGGCGAACACAGGCCTCCACCTACGATATCCCGGCATTCCTGCGACGCGGTGCGGACCGGGCAGCGGATGAGCCGCCGCGCGACGATCCGCGTTACTGGTCTGCCGAGCCTCATTACAGCGGCCTCACACCGCTGGGCCTGGCGCACTGGCTGCGCAGCCATGCCCAGGCCGAATGGCCGCGCACGTATGCGGCGCTACGCAGGATCGGTGTCGGCACGGCGGTGCTCGACTGGCTGGAGTTCGTCCTGGCCGACGGGGAGGATGAGGCACGGGTGGTCAGCTGCTTCGTCGAGGCGATGGCGCAGCGTGAATTGCATGACGCGCTGCGCTCGACCAACGGCATGCTCGGACGGCTCAAGGCGCTGACCCAACGGGTGAGGCCGACCGCTGCGCCTGAGTCCCGACAGACTGATGTGGCCACCGAGTCGCTCGCGGCGCGCCTGCGGGTGTTCGTCAGCACGCTCCAGGCGGAAGCCTGGCCCGACTGCGTCTTTGCGCTCCGGGACGCGGCCTCGGCGCGCGAACGGTCGGGTGTCGGCGTTGAATAGCGCTAGGGGAGCCACGAGGAGGCAGCCATGCCTGTGAAGACCGTCCTGAACGGCAGCACCGTGCCGGTCAGGGTCTGGACCGACGACATCGACGAGGGCTCGAAGGCGCAGCTCGCCAACCTCGCCAGCCTGCCCTTCATCCACCACCACGTCGCCGCCATGCCCGACGTGCATCTGGGCATCGGCGCGACCATCGGCTCGGTGATCGCCACCCACGAGGCGATCATCCCGGCGGCGGTGGGCGTCGACATCGGCTGCGGCATGGTCGCGGCGCGTCTGTCGCTCACCGCCAACGACATCGACGAGAAGCGGCTGAAGAAGGTCTTCGATCAGATTACGCGCGATGTGCCCGTCGGCCGTGACCAGCATGCCGACGGTCGCGTGCTCGTCGATGCGGTGCGCCCCTTCGAGCCCGGCCTCAAGGCCCTGACCGATCGTCACCCGCAGCTGCTCAAGGCCTTCGGCAGGTTCTCCAAGTGGGCCAACCAGATGGGCACGCTGGGCGGGGGGAATCACTTCATCGAGGTCTGCCTGGATGAGAAGCGCCGGGTGTGGGTGATGCTGCACTCGGGCAGCCGGGGGATCGGCAACGCCATCGCGACCTACTTCATCGAGCTCGCCAGGAAGGACATGGAACGGCACATGATCCACCTGCCCGACCGCGACCTGGCCTACTTCCGCGAGGGCAGCCCGCATTTCGACGACTACGTCGAGGCCGTGCACTGGGCGCAGGACTATGCGATGGCCAACCGCCAGGCGATGCTCGAGCTCGTGCTCGCAGGGCTGGCGCGCCACCTGCCGCCCTTTACCGTGACTACCGAGGCGGTGAACTGCCACCACAACTACGTCGCCCGCGAGCACCACTTCGGCGCCGACGTGTGGGTGACCAGAAAGGGCGCGATCCGCGCAGGGGAGGGCGAGCTCGGCATCGTCCCCGGCAGCATGGGCGCGCGCGGCTACATCGTGCGCGGCAGGGGGAACGCGGAGAGCTTCTGTTCCAGTGCGCACGGCGCTGGCCGGCGTATGAGCCGCACGGCGGCGACCAAGCTCTTCACCGAAGCCGACCTCGCGCGCCAGACCGAGGGCGTGATCTGCCGCAAGGACAAGGGCGTGGTGGACGAGATCCCCGGCGCGTACAAGGACATCGACACCGTGATGGCCAACCAGTCGGACCTGACCGAGGTGCTGCACACGCTGAAGCAGGTGGTGTGCGTGAAAGGGTAGGGGGCGCAACAGATGGCAGGGGAACGGGTTCGAGCCGTCATGGACCACGGCTGGCCGTGCTGTGCGAAAGACAGGCTCACTTCCTGAGCCTGTCGCGCATTACAGTCACCGCACTACATCCAGCACGGAGTGCTCATGCGGCCCGCCCGATGCGCAGCGGCACAAAAGCTCCTGGCGCGAGCGGAAGGAGCGGTACCTCGCTCACCTGCGTGTGGCGGAAGGCGAGGGCATTCTCGTCTCTGCGTGCGACAAGCTGGCCAACCTGCAGGCGATCCTGTTTGATCTGACTGAAATCGGTGAGTCCGTTTGGGCGCGCTTCAGCGGAGGGAAGGGTGGATCGCTGTGGTACTACACGGCGTTAGTCGATGCATTTGGCGGACGGGTACCGGCCGCAATGGGATGTCGACGATTGGCTACGCACGACTCATCAGCCGACTCTGTCTGGCCGTCCGACCGCTGGCGAAGCCGGCGCAGATCAGCGGTTCGGTCAATCGGCGTGTGGACTCGGCCGACCGCGTGCTTCTTCCTTGCGGCGTTGCCATCGAGGGCACGCTGGTCGGGCACCTCGAGTTTGCCCTGCGCCATGAAGGCGTGAATCTTGACGTCATCGACGCCCTGTTCGAGCACCTCACGCCGGAGGACTTGCTGGCCAGGTTGAACGCGGCGCCCAACGGCGCGCACATCCGGCGGGCGTGCCATCTCTGGGAGTGGCGGACGGAGCCGAGAACTGCAGGCAGCTGCCTTGCCGATGGGAGGCTACGTCGACCTGTTTCCTGCCCGATGACTACGTCACCGCCGGGCAGCCCACCAACGACCGTCGATTCCGCGTGCGCAACCATGCACTGGGGACGGCCGATTTCTCCCCGGTGATGCGGTGCGCGGCAGTAACGAGCGCGCGCGCGATGAGGGCGCGACCCCTGCGGCGCATGGAGCGCAGCGCGCCGAAAAGGCCCCGCATGGCCGTTGGATCGAGCTCTCATGTTTGCATCGATAAATCTGATGATTTCCATTGACACGCCTTCCGGGCTCCCTTAGTCTGGTGCAACTTCTGGCCAAGTGGTAAGACCACTGAGCCAGAAAACGGAAGCGCACGACATCCTGATTTCATGAAATGCATTCGAGAGGGGAAGGGACAATGACGGTTGGTTCGATGTTCAAGGCTGCGCGCGTGATGCGCGCGCCGGCCTGAGGGGGAGATTCCGATGCAGCCTGGTACGCTCGCATTCCTCGCCTTTTCTCCGATCCTGCTCGCCGCGGTGCTGCTGGTGGGCCTGCGCTGGCCCGCCAAGCGCGCGATGCCGGTCGTCTATTTCCTCACTGCGGGCATCGGCCTGTATGTGTGGGAGATGAGCCTGAACCGCGTGCTCGCCTCGACCCTGCAGGGGCTGGTGATCACGATCGGGGTGCTGTGGATCATCTTCGGCGCCATCCTGCTGCTCAACACCCTGAAGTACTCGGGCGGGATCACCGCGATCCGCGCGGGCTTCGCCAAGATCAGCCCCGACCGCCGCATCCAGGCGATCATCATCGGCTGGCTGTTCGGCTGCTTCATCGAGGGCGCCTCGGGCTTCGGCACGCCGGCGGCGATCGCCGCGCCGCTGCTGGTGGCGATCGGCTTCCCGGCGCTGGCGGCGGTGCTGCTCGGCATGCTGGTGCAGAGCACGCCGGTGTCCTTCGGTGCCGTGGGCACGCCGATCATCATCGGCGTCAATAGCGGCCTCGACAGTGCGACGATCGGCGCGCAGCTCGCCGCCAGGGGCTCGAGCTGGGACGTCTTCCTGCAGGTGATCACCAGCAACGTGGCGATCATCCATGCCATGGTCGGCACCGTCATTCCGCTGATCATGGTCATGATGCTGACGCGCTTCTTCGGCCGCGAGAAGAGCTGGAAGGCTGGCTTCGAGGTGCTGCCCTTCGCGATCTTCGCGGGTCTGGCCTTCACCGTCCCGTACGCCTTCACCGGCGTCTTCCTGGGGCCTGAGTTCCCCTCGCTGCTCGGCGGCCTGGTCGGCCTGGCCCTCGTCACCACCGCGGCGCGTTTCGGTTTCCTGGTGCCGAAGAAGACCTGGGACTTTGCCGACCCGAAGGAGTGGCCGAGCGAGTGGATGGGCAGCGTCGAGATGAAGCTCGATCAGCTCCCGCGTCACCAGCCGATCAGCATCTTCCGCGCCTGGCTGCCCTATGTGCTGGTGGGCGCGCTGCTCGTGCTGAGCCGCGTGTTCCCCGAGATCGGCGGGGCGATGAAGTCGGTGGTGATCGTGTTCGCCGACATCCTCGGCGAGAAGGGCATCAAGGCGGACTTCCAGCCGCTCTACCTGCCCGGCGGCATCCTGGTGGCGGTGGTGCTGATCACCGTGTTCCTGCATGGCATGCACGCGCGCTCGCTGGTGAAGGCGGTGGGCGAGTCCTCGCGCGTGCTGCTCGGCGCCGGCTTCGTGCTGCTGTTCACCGTGCCGATGGTGCGCATCCTGATCAACTCGGGGGTGAACGCCGCCGACCTGCCCAGCATGCCGATCGCGATGGCGAAGTGGGTGGCCGACAGCGTGGGCAACGTGTATCCGCTGCTGGCACCGTCGGTGGGCGCGCTCGGTGCCTTCATCGCCGGCTCGAACACGGTCAGCAACATGATGCTGAGCCAGTTCCAGTTCGGCGTGGCGACCTCGCTCGGCATCTCCACGGCGATGGTCGTGGCGGTGCAGGCGATCGGCGCGGCCGCCGGCAACATGGTGGCGATCCACAACGTCGTGGCGGCCTCGGCCACGGTGGGTCTGCTCGGCCGCGAGGGCGCGATCCTGCGCAAGACCTTCTGGCCGACGGTGTACTACGTGCTGATGACCGGCACGGTGGCGATGATCGCGATCTACGTCCTCGGGGTGTCCGATCCGCTGCTCGCCGCGAGCTGAGTCCTGCGCGGAGGGGCGCATCGGCGTCCCCCGCGCATCCGTCCTTCCTGCCGTCGCGGCCCGGCCGCGGCTGCATCGCACTTCAGAACGATGAAATTCCGGAGCCGAAGCGCATGAGTCCTCTGTCCTCCGCACCCGCCAACGCCACACGTGTCGCGCCGCCGCTCGAGGCCGCGCGCAGCTATCCGGCCAAGCCGGCCGACGTGTACCTGTTCGGCACCTGCGTGATCGACGTGTTCTTTCCCGGTGCCGGGATGGACGCGATCCGCCTGCTCGAACGCGAGGGCATCCGGGTGCATTTTCCGCAGGCGCAGAGCTGCTGCGGGCAGCCGGCCTACACCTCGGGTTATACCGACGAGGCGCGCGAGGTGGCGCGCGCGCAGCTCGCGCTCTTCGCCGGCGACTGGCCGGTGGTGATCCCGTCGGGCTCGTGCGCCGGCATGTTCCGCCATCACTACTTCGAGCTCTTCAAGGACGAGCCGGAGACGCTGCAGCAGGTCGCGTCGCTGTCCGCGCGCACCTTCGAGCTCGCCGAGTTCCTGCTGGAGGTGTGCAAGGTCCGCTTCGAGCACACCGGCGCGCCGGTCAGGCTCGCGTTGCACACGTCCTGTTCGGCGCGACGCGAGATGAACACCCACCTGCATGGCCGCGCGCTGCTCGCGCAGCTGGCGGGGGTCGAGCGCGTCGAGCACGACCACGAGAGCGAGTGCTGCGGCTTCGGCGGCAGCTTCAGCGTGCGCATGCCCGAGATCTCGGGCGCCATGGTGCAGGACAAGACCGCCGCGCTGAAGGGTTCGGGCGCGGCCGAGGTGGTGAGCGCGGACTGTGGCTGCCTGCTCAACATCAACGGCTGCTTCGAGAAGCAGGGCGACACGCTTCGGGGCGAGCACCTGGCGAGCTTCCTGCTGCGCCGCACGACTTCCGCGAGCACGGGAGGGGTGCGATGAGCCACGTCGCCGACACCCCCGCGCAGCCGATCGCCTTCACCCGCAACGCGCGCGAGGCGCTCGCCGACGCGCAGCTGCGGCGCAACTTCCGCGGCGCCATGGATGCGCTGATGGACAAGCGCCGCAACCAGTTTCCCGACGGCGACGAGCTCGAGCGCCTGCGCGCCTTCGGCAACCGCGTGCGGGCGCGCGCGCTGTCCAAGCTGCCCGATCTGCTCGAGCGCCTCGAGGCCAATCTCGTCCGCAATGGTGTGCAGGTGCACTGGGCGGAGACGGTGGAGGAGGCCAACGCCATCGTGCATGGCATCGCCGAGCGCCACGCGGCGAGGAAGGTGATCAAAGGCAAGTCGATGGTGTCCGAGGAAATGGAGATGAACCATTACCTCGGTGCGCGCGGCGTCGACTGCCTCGAATCCGACATGGGCGAGTTCATCGTGCAGCTGCGCGCGGAGAAGCCCTCGCACATCATCATGCCGGCGATCCACCTCAACGCCGGCCAGGTCGCGAAGCTGTTCCACGACAAGCTCGCGGTCGAGTACACCGAGGACGTCGATCGCCTCATCCAGATCGGCCGCGAGACCTTGCGGCGCAACTTCTTCGAGGCCGACATCGGCGTCTCGGGGGTGAACTTCGCGATCGCCGAGACCGGCACGCTGCTGCTGGTGGAAAACGAGGGCAACGGCCGCATGTCGACCACGGTGCCGCCGGTGCACATCGCCGTCACCGGCATCGAGAAGGTGGTCGAGAACCTGCGCGACGTGATCCCGCTGCTGTCGCTGCTGACGCGCTCGGCCACCGGCCAGCCGATCACCACCTACGTCAACATGATCTCCGGCCCGCGCAAGGCCGACGAGCTCGACGGCCCGCAGGAAGTCCACCTGGTCCTGCTCGACAACGGCCGCAGCCAGGCCTTCGCGGACGGCGAGCTGCGCCAGACGCTGAACTGCATCCGCTGCGGCGCGTGCATGAACCACTGCCCGGTGTATACGCGGATCGGCGGCCACGCGTACGGCACGGTGTATCCCGGGCCGATCGGCAAGATCGTCACCCCGCACATGCTCGGCCTGGAGACCACCCGCGACCTGCCCACGGCCTCGTCGATGTGCGGCGCCTGCGGCGAGGTGTGCCCGGTGAAGATCCCCATCCCGTCCCTGCTGCGCCGCCTGCGCGAGGAGGCGGTGCGTGCGCCCGCGGCCGAGCCGCATCACGTGCGCGGGCAGGGCGCCAAGCACTCCAGGAAGGAGACCCTGGTGTGGAGGGCGTGGCGCACGCTCAACACCTCTCCGGGCCTGTACCGCGCGGCGATGTACGCGGGCACCCGCCTGCGCGGGCTGATGCCGGCCGACATCGGGCCGTGGACGCGCTACCGCAGCGCGCCGAAACCGGCCGCGCGCAGCCTGCACGAGCTCGCCCGCGAGCATCTGGGCGAGCAATGAACGACGCCAGGAGCGAACCCCGAATGAATGCGAAAGAACGGATCCTCGGCAAGCTGCGCGCCAGCCTCGCGGGGACGACCCCGGTCGCCGACGACTACGACATCGGCCTGGTCACCGATCCCTGGCGCTATGCGGCGGACGAGCGCATCGCGCGCCTGCGCCGCATGCTCGAGGCGGTGCATGGCGAGACGCTCGTCACCACGGTGGCGCAGTGGCCGCAGCGCGTGCTGGAGGCGCTCGCCGCGCGCGGCATCGACGAGCTGCTGGTTTCGCCTGCCACCGTGCACGGCCGCCGCCTGGCGGAGCACGTGCGTGCACAGGATGCGGCGCTGCGCCTGAAGGGCTACGAGAACCCGGTGGAGGCCTGGAAGGACGAGCTCTTCTTCCATACGCCCGCCAGCCTTACCGGCACGCTCGGCGGCATCGCCGCCACCGGCAGCCTGGTGCTGTGGCCGAGCCCGCAGGAGCCGCGCCTGATGAGCCTGGTGCCGCCGCTGCACATCGCGCTGCTGAACGCGAGCGAGGTGCGCGACAACCTCTTCGAGCTCATGCACGCGCAGCGCTGGACCGACGGCCTGCCGACCAACGCGCTGTTGGTGTCGGGACCGTCCAAGACGGCCGACATCCAGCAGACGCTGGCGTACGGTGCGCACGGGCCGAAGGAGCTGCTGGTGCTGGTGATCGAGGACGCCTGAGCGCGGCGCGGATCGTGGGCGCGCCCGGCCGTGCCGACGATCCGCGCCGTGGCTTGCCGGAGCGGCGGAATCGCGACTCGCGTCGCTCCTACCGCGCGGCTCCGGCGATGCGGAGGTGTTTCCGCGGGTCCGTCCAGGCGCGATCGTGGCGACCGGTCCCTCGCCACGCACCCCGCACCCGCAGCCGCTTCCGTAGGAGCGACGCAAGTCGCGATGTCCGAGACCGGTCCCTCGCCGCGCACCCAAACCCGCAGCTTCTTCCGTAGGAGCGACGCAAGTCGCGATCTCAGGGGCCGTTCCATCGCCGCGCACCCCGCACCCGCAGCTTCTTCTGTAGGAGCGACGCAAGTCGCGATCGCGGCGACCGCGTGTCCGCACCCCGCCGCCTCATGAGTCGCTGCTCGCGCCTCCGTCGACTCGCCTTACCCCTCCGATGGTGGTCGGAGCTCGAAGCTCGCCCGCACCACCCCCGGCTCCTCCGAGGCCTTGAGCTTGAAGCCGAGGTGCTTCAGCAGGCCGAGCATCGGTTCGTTCTCGCCCATCACCTCGCCCACGAGGCGCTGGATGCCGATCTCGCGCGCGTAGCGCACCAGCTTGTCCATGAGGATCGAGCCCAGGCGCTGGCGCTTGAGGTCGGAACGGATGACGAGGGCGAACTCGGCGGTGTGGTTGTCCGGATCGGCCACCGCCCGCGAAACGCCCAGGGTCTCGGGCTTGCCGTCGGGGCCGGTCGCGGTGGCGATGAAGGCCATCTCGCGGTCGTAGTCGATCTGCGTCAGGCGCGCCATCTCGCGACGGGGGAACTCGGGGATGTAGTTGAAGAAGCGATAGATGAAGTCCTCGCGGGTGAGCCGCGACAGGAAGGCGTAGTGCGCCGGCTCGTCCTCGGGGCGGATCGGGCGCAGCAGGATCGGGCGGCCGTCGCGCAGCCGAGAGGGCTCCTCGAGCGCCTTCGGGTAGGGCTGGATCGCCAGCCGGTGCTCGTGGGCGGTGGCCGGACGCAGGCGCATGTGGGCGTCGAGCGCCTGCACGCCGTGCTCGTCGACGAACACCGGGTTGATGTCCATCTCGTGGATCTCGGGATGGTCGACGACGATCTGCGAGACCTTGGTGAGGGTGAGCGCGAGCGCGTCGCGGTCGGCCGCGGGGAGGTGGCCGCGCGCCTCGAGCAGCGCTGCCGCCTTGCTGCGGGTGATGAGGTCGTCGGCGAGCGGCTTGTTGAGCGGCGGCAGGCCGACCGCGAGGCCACGGAAGATCTCCAGCGCGCGACCGCCTTCGCCGAACACGATCACCGGTCCGAACAGCCGGTCGGTGCTGACGCCGATCAGCAGCTGGCGCGCGTGCCCGCGCATCACCATGCGCTGCACGGTGAAGCCGCTCACCGACACCGGCGGCTCGGCGCGGCCGGCGCGCTCGATCATGCCGCGTGCAGCGACCTGGACCGCCTCGGTGCTCTCGAGGTTGAGCGCGACGCCACCGACGTCCCACTTGCGCCGGATGTCGCGCGACATCAGGGTCAAGGCCACCGGCAGGCCGATGCGGCCGGCGATCTGCGCGGCCTCTTCGGGGGTGGCGGCGAGGTGGGTCTGGATGACGGGCACGCCATAGGCCGCGAGGACGTCCTTGGATTCGGACTCGGTCAGGCTGGCACGCGATTGGGCGAGCGCGCCCTGGATCACCGCGCGCGCGCGCGCGGCGTCGGGCTTGAAGGCTTCGGGTTCGGAGGTCGGCACCTCCATCAGCACCTCGGAGGCGATGCGGTGGCGGTGCATGTGCAGGAAGGCGCTGGCCGCGTGCTCGGGCGAGTCGAAGGTGGCGATGCCGGCGTTGATGAAGAGGTTGCGCTCTTTCTCCACGCTCTCGTCGCCCACCCAGCAGGTCATCAGGTTGATGCCGGTCTCGCGTGCGGTGGCGATGACCTGCTGCGCGGTGTCGATGCTGCTGGAGAGCGCGTTCGGGGTGTGGATCAGCAGCACGGCGTCGCCGTCGCGCTCTTCCTGCAGGATCTTGAGCAGGCGCTCGTAGCAGGCCGGCTCGGAGTCGACGCGGATCTCGAGCGGATTGCGTCCGTTCCAGGCCGGCGACATGAAGCGGCGCAGGCGCTCGATGGTCTGCTCCTTGAGCGCCGGCAGGCTGTAGCCGGCAAGGTAGAGGCTGTCCTCCACCATCAGGCCGGCACCGCCGCCGTTGCTCAGCACGACCAGGCGGTTGCCGCGCAGCGGGCGGGCGCGCAGCACGGTCTCGGCGGCGCCGAACATCTCCTCGAGCTGGTCCACCCGCAGGATGCCGGCGCGGCGCAGCGCCGCGTCGTGCACGTCGTCGTGGCTGACCAGGTTGGGCATCTCGAGGAAGAGCGGGTCGGAGACGCCCATCAGCGGGTTGTCGGGCGAGCGTCCGGCCTTGATCGCGATCACCGGTTTGTTGCGCGCGGCGGCGCGCGCGGCCGACATGAAGGCGCGGCGATCCTGGATGGATTCGATGTAGAGCAGGATCGCGCGCGTGCCCGAGTCGGCGGCGAGGAAGTCGAGCACCTCGCCGAAGCCGATGTCCAGGCTGTCGCCGAGCGAGACGAAGTGCGAGAAGCCGACCTTCTTGCGCAGCGCCCAGTCGAGCACCATGGTGCCGACCGTGTCGCGCTGGGAGACGAAGCCGAGCTTGCCGGGGCGCGCGGCGATCTGCGAGAAGGTCGCGTTGAGCCCGAGTCCGGGTACCAGGATGCCCAGCGTGCCGCCACCGAGCAGGCGCATCTCGTAGCGGCGGGTGATCTCGAGGATGCTGCGCTCGATCGGACGGCCGTCGGCGCCGAGCGTGGTGTCGAGCTGGTTGGCCATCACCATCACGGCACGCGCGCCGCGTTCGCCGAGCTCCTCCACCAGGCGGGGCACGAGCGGCGCGGGGGTGCAGATGATCGCCAGGTCGGGCGTCTGCGGCAGCGCGGCGATGCTCGGGTAGGTGAGCACGCCCGCCACCGAGGTGCGGCGGGGATTGACCGGCATGATCGGGCCGGCGAACTGGCCCGAAAGCAGGTTGCGCATGAGCACGTTGCCCATGCGGCGCTCGCGCGCGCTTGCGCCGATCACGGCGATCGAGCGTGGATTGAACAGGCTTTTCAGGTGGCGGAAGCTCATCGCCTTGCTCCCCGGGGAGGAATCGCTCGTCTGCAGTTTAATGCATGCCTGCCGCACATGCATGAACTGAATTGCGGCCGGGTCGAGCGGCCCGCCAGCGCCCGGTTCTCCGCGTCGAACTCGAGCTGTCCGGACGAGGTTCAGCCGGCGGCGACGGTGTGCATCAGATAGTTTACGTCCGTGTCGCGGCCGAGCGAGTAGGTCTTGGCGAGCGGGTTGTAGGACAGGCCGATGATCTCCTGCACGTCCAGGTGCGCATTGCGGCAATGGCGGCTGAGTTCGGAGGGCTTGATGAAGCGGGCGTACTCGTGGGTGCCGGCCGGGAGCAACTTGAGCAGGTATTCGGCGCCGACGATCGCGAACAGGTAGGACTTCGGATTGCGGTTGAGCGTGGACAGGAAGACGTGGCCGCCGGGTTTTACCAGCCGGGCGCAAGCGGTGACGATGCTGGCCGGATCGGGGACGTGCTCGAGCATTTCCATGCAGGTGACGACGTCGAAGCGGCCGGGCGATTCCTCGGCGAGCGCCTCTGCGCTCATGTGGCGGTAGTCGACCTTGTGGCCGCTCTCGAAAAGGTGCAGGCGGGCGACGCTGAGCGCCTTCTCGGATAGGTCGATGCCGGTCACCTCGGCGCCGAGCGCGGCCATGCCCTCGGCGAGGATGCCGCCGCCGCAGCCGATGTCGAGCACCTTCTTGCCGGCGAGCGCGGCCTTGCCGTCGATCCAGCCCAGGCGCAGCGGGTTGATCTCGTGCAGCGGACGGAACTCGGAGGCGGGGTCCCACCAGCGGTGGGCGAGGTCGCTGAATTTCTGCAGTTCGGCGGGATCGGCGTTGACGGTGTTCATGGCGTTCGAGGGTCCTTGCTTGCACGCACGGGCACCGGGTGCGCGCGCGCCCGGCACAAACGAAAAAGCCCCGCCGAGGCAGGGCTTTCGGGTTACCGACTCCGGAATTACTTGGAGCCGATGACTTCCACTTCGACGCGACGATCCGGCTGCAGGCAGGAGATCTGCGCGGCGCGGCCACCGACCTTGTCGCACTTGTTGCCGGTCACGGGCTGGGTTTCGCCCTTGCCTTCGGTGTAGACGCGGTTGGCATCGACGCCCTTCGAGACCAGGTAGGTCTTGACGGCGGCGGCGCGACGCTCGGACAGGCGCTGGTTGTAGGTGTTGGAACCCAGGCGGTCGGTGTGGCCGACGGCGAGGATCACTTCCAGCTTGAGCGACTTGGCCTGGGCGGCGAGTTGGTCGAGCTTGGCCTTGCCTTCAGCCTTCAGGACGGCCTTGTCGAAGTCGAACAGGGCGTCGGCCGACAGCTTGACCTTGTCGGCGGTGGGCTTCGGACCCGGAGCCGCGGCAGCAGCCTTCACGGTGCACTTGTCGGCGGGGACGATGTCCTTGTCGCAAGCGCAGCCGACCGGCAGGTCGCCGGCGAGGGCGGTCGAGGCGGCGGCGGGGCTCCAGTAGCCGGTGCGCCAGCACAGGCCGGTGCCGCTGCGAGCGACGACGTTGCGCGCGTCGATCACGTAGGGGATTTCACCCTTGCCGGCGACGACGACGTCGCTGACCTGAGCGAAAGCGCTCGGGGCGGACAGGCCGATCGAGGCGATGGCGGCCAGCATGAGCATCTGCTTCTTGGATTGTTTGATCATGGTTTCCTCTTTGAAGGGCGAGTCGCCGGAATTGCCACTGAACGAAATGAAGACTGGCGAATCTGCCGTCTTCGTGTCGGTTTGTACCAGTATATCCAGTTCAATTACCGAGCTTAGTTTGCCACATCGACACGAGCCGGAGCAATTCGGTGTCGTTAATATGCAACAGCGAGACGCCTTTGTCCACGCGGGTTTCGCCGTCGATCCATACGTGGGAGACGTTTTCGCGACCGCATACGTAGACGAGATGCGACACCGGATCGAAGCAGGGCCGGCATTGCGGTGCGGAAAGGTCGAGTGCGCAAAGATCGGCGCATTTGCCTTTTTCGATCGAGCCGATGCGATCGTCCATGCCCAATGCGCGCGCGCCCCCGAGCGTGGCCATGCGCAAGGCGGCATGCGCCGGTACCGCGGTGGCGTCCAGGCTGCCGACCTTGGCGAGCAGCGCGGCGTGGCGCATCTCCTGGAGCAGGTCGAGGCGGTTGTTGCTCGCCGCGCCGTCCGTGCCGAGGCCGACCGGGACGCCGGCGGCGAGCAGGCGCGGCACCGGCGCGATGCCGCTGGCGAGCTTCATGTTCGAGGTGGGGCAGTGCGCGACGCTGCAGCCGTGGCGGGCGAGCAGTTCGATGTCGGCCTCGTCCAGATGCACCGCATGGACGCCGATCAGATTGCTGCCGAGCACGCCGAGGCGCGCGAGGCGAGCGAGCGGCCGGCAGCCGTGGACGGCGAGGGAGTCGGCGATCTCTTGTGCGGTCTCGTGGATGTGCACATGGATCGGCAGGCCGAGTTCGTCCGCGAGGGTCTGCACCTGGTGGAAGCTGTCGTCCGAGACGGTGTAGGGCGCGTGCGGGGCGATCGAGAAGCCGAGCCGCGGGTGGCCCTGCCAGCGGTCGCGGGCGGCCAGGCCCTTGCGCAGGTAGTCCTCGGGGTCGCTCGCGTACGAGGTGGGGAATTCCAGCACGACCGCGCCGACCACCGCGCGCATGCCCGCGGCGGCGAAGGCTTCCGCCGCCGCCTCGGGGTGGAAGTACATGTCGCTGCAGGTGGTGATGCCGCCACGGATCATCTCGGCCGCGGCGAGCAGGGTGCCGTCGCGCACGAAGGCGGCGGAAACGTGACGGCTCTCGGCCGGCCAGATCGCCTCCTCCAGCCAGCGCATCAGTGGCAGGTCGTCGGCGATGCCGCGCAGCAGGCTCATCGCGGCGTGGGTGTGCAGGTTCACCAGGCCGGGGATCAGCAGGTGCCGCGGCAGCTCGACCACCTCGTCCGCGACGTAGCGCGTGCGCGCCTCGTCCTGGCCGAGAAGGTCGACGATGCGTCCGCCGCGGATCGCCACCGCGTGGTCGGCGAGCACAGCGTCGCGCGGTTCGACGGGGACGATCCAGCGGGCGTTGATCAGCAGGTCTACGGCTTCGCTCAAGGCGGCTCCTGGCGGGCAGTTGCGGGGAGAGCCTCATTCAAGCATGCGCGGCCCGGGCGGACAATCCCGCGCCGCTGCGGGTGTGGAGGCGCACGCCGGCACCGGATCGTGCAACAATCGCGCCGAAGCCCGCCGGCCGCGCGGGCGCCCCCGCCCTGCAAGACAGCATGAACCGGATTCCCGAACGCATCGGCAAGTACAGGATCATCAAGGAGATCGGCCGCGGCGCGACCGCGGTGGTCTATCTCGCCGAGACCCCGGACTACCCCGAGCCGGTGGCGCTCAAGCACGTGCGCTTCGACGACAAGGCGCGCGACGAGGCGAAGTGGAACCGCCGCCTGATCAAGCTGCTGAAGGCCGAGCGCGTGGTGTCGGGCCGCCTCGACCACCCCAATATCATCCGTATCCACGATGCCTCGATCGAGCCCGACGAGGCCTACGTGGTGATGGAGTACTTCCCGGGCGGCTCGCTGGAGCGCTACTGCAGCTTCCAGAACCTGCTGCCCATCCATCGCACGATCGGGATCGTGTTCAAGTGCTGCATGGCGCTCGACCACGCTTACCGCCAGGGCATCGTGCACCGCGACATCAAGCCGGCGAACATCCTGGTCGACGAGCAGGACAACGTGAAGATCACCGACTTCGGCCTCGCGCTCAACATCAACAAGAAGCTCGACACCGACTCGACCTTCATCATGGGCGTAGGCTCCCCGGCCTACATGAGCCCGGAGCAGATCAAGGGCTATCCGCTCAACCAGAAGACCGACCTGTATTCGCTCGGCGTGCTGCTGTTCCACATGCTGACCGGGCGGCTGCCCTTCCGCGCGAGCAATCCGGCGCAGCTCGTCTATAAGATCATCAACGCCGATCCGCCCTCGGTCTCGCAGCTCAACCCGGACGTGCCCGAGCAGATGGACGCGGTAATCCGCAAGGCGCTCGAGAAGGACCTCTACTCGCGCTACCGCAACGGCGCGGAGTTCGCCAAGGACCTCGCCGCGGTCCGCTACCAGATCCTCGACGAAGGTCACGTGCACCACGACGCCGAGCGCTTCGCGCGCCTGCGCAAACTGGCCTTCTTCACCGAGTTCGAGGACGTGGATCTGTGGGAGGTGATGCGGATCTGCGCCTGGCGCAAGGTCGGCAGTGACCTCGGCCTGATGCGCGAGGGCGACCTCGATCAGCGCTTCGGGATCGTGCTCGAGGGCAAGGTCGAGCTCTCCATCGGCGGGCGGCGGGTGCTGGAGGTGGGGCCGGGCGAGGTTTTCGGCGAGCAGGCCTGGCTCGACCAGCTCGAGCACAAGCAGCTGCTGAGCGCGGTGTCGCTCGACGAGCTCAGCTATCTCGAAGTCAACCCCGCCGCGCTCGCGCTTGCGAGCGAGGAAGTGCTGGAGCGCTTCCGTCGCCAGCTTGGCACCGTCGCCGTGCGCCGGCTTGCGGCGGTGTCGCGCCAGGCGGCCGAGCACGCCCCCGCGGCGGTGCGTGCGGTGCGCGCGGCGCCGGTCGTGCACGACCTGCAGATCGTCGACTACTGAATGAATTGCGGGTGGAGTCCGCCCGCACCCGCCTGAATCCCTCCGAGCCGGGCTGTTTCGGCCAGCCCGTGCGGGCGGGCATCGCTGCTACTGCCCGGCGCCGAGCGTGCGTGCGCGCTCGAGTGCGGCGCTGCGCGCGGCGGCGTCCGGCGCGGCGATCTCCAGCCAGTTGCCCAGGTGCTTGCGCACCAGCGCGGCCAGCGCCTTGATCCAGGCGTCGCGCTCGTTCAGGCAGGGGATGTAGTGGAAGGCCTGGCCGCCCTTCTCCAGGAAGGCTTCCTTGCACTCGAGCGCGATCTCCTCCAGCGTCTCCAGGCAGTCCGCGACGAAGCCCGGGCACATCACGTCGACGCGGCGCACGCCCTCGGCGGCGAGCTGTTCCAGGGTGGGCTGGGTGTAGGGCTTGAGCCATTCTGCCTTGCCGAAGCGCGACTGGAACGTGACCAGTACGCGCTCGCGTGCCACGCCGAGGCCTTCGGCGACGAGGCGGCCGGTCTTGTGGCACTCGCAGTGATAGGGGTCGCCGAGATCGAGCGAGCGCCGCGGCACGCCGTGGAAGCTCAGCAGCAGGCGCTCGGGCTCGCCGTTGGCCGCCCAGTGCTCGCGCACGCTCTTCACCAGCGCATCGATGTAGCCAGGGTCGTCGTGGAAATTGCGCACGAAGCGCATCTCGGGCTGGTTGCGCCAGCGCGCCAGGCTGCGGCCGACCTCGTCGACCACGGTGGCGGTGGTGCTCGCGGAATACTGCGGGTACATCGGCACCACCAGGATGCGGGTGCAGCCGCGCGCGCGCATCGCGTCCAGGGTGTCGCCGATCGCGGGTGCGCCGTAGCGCATCGCGTAATCGATGTCGAGCCCGTCGTAGCCGTCCTTGGCGAGATAGCCGGCGAGCAGCTTGGTCTGACGTACGGTGTGCACCAGCAGCGGTGAGCCCTCGTCGGTCCAGATGCTGGCGTATTTCTGTGCCGAGGCCTTGGGCCGCGTGTTGAGGATGATGCCGTTGAGGATCGGCCACCACACCAGGCGCGGGATCTCGACCACGCGCGGGTCGGAAAGGAACTGCTTGAGGTAGGGACGCAGCGCGGCGGCGGTGGGGGCGGCGGGGGTGCCCAGGTTGACCAGCAGCACGCCGGTGCGCGGCGTGCTGTCGTGACGGTGGATCGGTTCGGGCCGGTAACGGGGCATCGTGGTCCTCGGGTGGGGGCGTGCGCACGGCAAGGCAGGCGCACGCCGGAATCAGTGCTTGGAGGAGAGGGCGTTCGAGAGCAGCCGGGCGGTGATGTCGACGATCGGGATCACGCGGTCGTAGGCCATGCGGGTGGGGCCGATGACACCGAGCGAGCCGACCACCTGGCCGTCGACCTCGTAGGGCGCGGTGATCACGCTGCAGCCGTCGAGCGGGGCGAGGCCGGATTCGCCACCGATGAAGATCTGCACGCCCTCGGCGCGGTTGGACAGGTCGAGCAGCTGGAGCAGGCCGGTGCGCTGCTCGAAGAGCCTGAAGAGCTCGCGCAGCTGCGACATGTTGCTCGACAGGTCCTCGACGTCGAGCAGCTTGGTTTCGCCCGAAAGTACGTAGCTCGCCGCGTTGTCTTCGGCGGCTTCCGAGCCGGCGTCGACGGTCGCGGTCATCAGTTCGCTCATGTCGCTGCGCAGCTGGCGCAGCTCGTCGCCGAGGCGGCGGCGGATCTCCTCGAAGGACAGGCCGGCGAAGTGCTCGTTGAGGTAGGCGGCAGCGCCGTTTAGCTCGGTCGGCGTGTAGGCGCGCCGGGTGATCAGCAGGCGGTTCTGCACGTCGCCGCCGGTGGTGACGATGATCAGCAGGATGCGATTTTCGGCCAGGCTGATGAACTCGAACTGGCGGATGCGCACCGCGTCCTTGCGCGGTGCCACCACCACGCCGGCGAACTGGGTGAGTTCGGAGAGCAGGTGCGAGGCCGAGCTGATCAGGCGCTGCGGCTGGTTGGGCAGCAGCTGGCCTTCGAGGGCGCGCACGCGGGCGTTCTCGAGCGGCTGCACGGTGAGCAGCGAGTCGACAAAGAAACGATAGCCGAGCGCGGTCGGGATGCGGCCTGCCGAGGTGTGCGGGCTGGCGATGAAGCCCATCTCCTCGAGGTCGCTCATCACGTTGCGCACCGTCGCCGGCGACAGCTCCAGACCGGAATAGCGCGACAGCGCGCGCGAGCCGACCGGCTGGCCGTCCGCGATGTGGCGTTCGATCAGGGTCTTGAGGAGGATCTGGGAGCGTGCGTCGAGCGGATTCATGGCTGCCTGGAGTCGAGAGGCCGATTCTATTGAAGCACGCCCGCGCTGGCCACTGCGGGCCACCGCGCGCGGGCGCGGCGGTGTCAAGCGCGGGGACGATTGTGGTTTAATCGGCGCCCATGAGCACGCCATTCCGCACGCTTGCCCTCATCGGCAAATATCAGAGCCCCGACGTGGCCGAGTCGGTGCTGTCGATCGCCCGCTTCCTGCGCGATCGCGGCCTTGCGGTGTTGATCGAGCAGGGCACCGCGAGTTCCATCGGCGGCGCCCACGACTTCCCGGTGGCAAGCTACGAGCATATCGGCGCGAGCGCCGACCTCGCGGTGGTGATCGGCGGCGACGGCACCATGCTGCACACCGCGCGCCGGCTGATCGAGCACGGCGTCCCGCTGGTGGGCGTCAACCTCGGCCGCCTCGGCTTCCTCACGGACATCGCGCGCAGCTCGGCCACCGAGCGCCTCGCCGAGATCCTCGACGGCGCCTTCACCGCCGAGGACCGTTTCATGCTCGACGTCGAGGTGCTGCGCGGCGGCGCACGCGTGTTCCACACGCTCGCCCTCAACGACGTGGTGGTGAACAAGGGCGAGCTCGGGCGCATGATCGAGTTCGAGCTGTCGATCGACGAGGAGTTCGTCTACACCCAGCGCTCGGACGGCATGATCGTATCCACCCCCACCGGCTCGACCGCCTACGCGCTGTCGGCCAACGGCCCGATCCTGCACCCGAGCGTGGGCGGGATCGCGCTGGTGCCGCTGTGCCCGCACGCGCTCACCGCACGCCCGATCACGCTGCCCGACTCCTGCCGCATCGACATCGTGCTGCTGCCGCCGCACGACGCCCGGGTGCACTTCGATGGCCAGACCCGTTTCGACCTGCGCGCGGGCGACTGCGTGCGCATGACACGCTCGAGCCGCAGCTTGCGCCTGCTGCATCCCGAGGGCTATTCCTACTTCGCGATGCTGCGCCAGAAGCTGCACTGGAGCGCGGCGCCGAGGGTGTGAGCGCACCCGCCGCCCGATCTCCGCGCCGCCACTCCTCAGGCCCCGTCGTCCCGTCCCAACCCCACCCGCGACCGCCGCTGCCATGCTCCGCCGCCTGACCATCCGTGACTTCGTCATCGTCGATCGCCTCGACCTCGAATTCGCCGCCGGCTTCGGTGCGCTGACCGGGGAGACCGGCGCCGGCAAGTCGATCCTGCTCGATGCGCTCGGGCTCGCGCTCGGCGGGCGCGGCGAGGCAGCCATGGTGCGCAGCGGCCGCGAGCGCGCCGACGTGGCCGCCGAATTCGACCTGCCCGCCGGCGAGGGACTCGCTGCCTGGCTCGTCGAGCAGGAACTGCCCGCCGACGAGGGCATGCTGATCCTGCGCCGCACGATCGATATGGGCGGCCGCAGCCGCGCGTGGATCAACGGCGTGGCGGCCACGCTCGCTCAGCTGCGCGCCGCCGGCGAGTGGCTGGCCGACATCCATGGTCAGCACGCCCACCACGCGTTGCTGCGCACCGACGCGCAGCGTGCCCTGCTCGACGCCCAGGCGGGCGCGGGGGCGCTGGTCGCCGAGGTGGCCGCGCGCCACCGCGAGTGGCAGCGCCTGCTGCGCCTGCAGCGCGAAGCGGAGGCCGACTCGGCGAGCTCGGCGCGCGAGCGCGAGCTGCTCGCCTGGCAGCTGCGCGAGCTCGAGCAGGTCGGCTTCGACATCGAGGAATGGGCGGAGATCAATGCCGAGCACGCTCGCCTGGCCCACGCCGCGAGCCTGATCGAGGGGGCGGAGGCGGCGGTGGTGGCGCTCGGCGAGGGTGAACTTGCGGTGTGCTCCGTGCTGGGCCGCCTCGACGGCCGCATCGCCGCGCTGGCCGACTTCGACGCCGGGCTGGCGGATGTGCGCGAACTGATCTCCGCCGCCGCCATCCAGGCCGACGAGGCCCTGCACGCCCTGCGCCGCTATCGTGACCGGCTCGACCTCGATCCGGGACGTCTCGCCGAGCTCGAGCGCCGCATTGCCGCGGTCATGGAGGCGGCGCGCAAGTATCGCGTCCAGCCCGAGGAGCTGCCCGCGCTCGCGCAGCAGTGGCGCGAGCGCCTGGACACATTGGAAGCGACCGCCGATCCGGCGCGCCTTGCCGCGGCGGCGCAGGCGGCGCGGGCCGCCTTCGAGTCCGTCGCGGCCGAGCTCACCGCGGCGCGCCTCCCCGCCGCGCGCCGGCTGTCGGAGGAGATCGCCGCCGCGATGCAGGACCTGGCGATGGCGGGTGGCCGCTTCGAGGTCGCGCTCACACCTTGCGCACCCTCCGCGGCAGGCGTCGAGGAGGTGGAGTTCCGTGTTGCCGCGAATGCCGGCCAGCCGCTGCGCAGCCTCGCCAAGGTGGCTTCCGGCGGCGAACTGTCGCGCATCGGGCTGGCCATCCAGGTCATCACCAGCCGCGACAGCGCGGTGCCCACGCTGATCTTCGACGAAGTGGACGTGGGCATCGGCGGTCGCGTCGCCGAGATCGTCGGCAAGCTGCTCGCCCGCCTCGGGCAGGATCGCCAGGTGCTTTGCGTCACCCACCTGCCCCAGGTGGCGGCCTGCGCGGACTGGCAGTGGCGCATCGCCAAGCGCGAGCAGGGCGGCGAGACGCTGAGCGAGGTCGCGCCGCTCGACGACGCGGCGCGGGTGGAGGAGGTCGCGCGCATGCTCGGCGGCGTGAATATCACCGCGACCACCCGCGAACACGCGGCCGAGATGCTCGGCCGGCGCTGATTTTCGCGTCGTCCACACGCCCTCGGCGCTGGCGCGCATCCGTCGCGTTGCCTCGGTCTGGCGCGGCTTCAGTCCTTCTCGCGCCCGAGGTTGGGGCAGTTCTCGCGCTGGCAGTCGGCGTAGATGTAGAGCGCGTGCTCGCGGATCGCGAAGCCGCGTTCGAGCGCGATCTGGTTCTGCCGACGTTCGATCTCGGCGTCGAAGAACTCCTCGACCTTGCCGCACTGCATGCACACCAGATGGTCGTGATGGCCGCCTTCGGCGAGTTCGAACACCGCCTTGCCCGACTCGAAGTAGTGGCGCTCGAGCAGTCCGGCCTGCTCGAACTGCGTCAGTACGCGGTAGACCGTGGCCAAGCCGATGTCCATGCCTTCGTTCATCAACGTGCGGTATACATCCTCCGCGGTCAGGTGGCGCTGCTCCGAGCTCTGGAAGAGGTCGAGGATCTTCAGGCGGGGGTAGGTCGCCTTCAGGCCGATGCTTTTCAGGTTCCTGGAGTTGTCGGACATGGGCTCTGGATGAGGTTGACTTGCGGGAGATCGGGTTGCGGGAGCCTGCGAAGGCCGTTTGGCCGACCGTTGTCCAGGGACTCGCGGGAGGTCGATGCCAGCCCGTTACGGTGTGCGCCGCAGCAGGCAGGAGCCCCCGCGGGCAGTCTCCGGCAATGGCGGTCGAGCGCCGTCGATCGCGGCTATGTTATATTTTTTGCCCCTAACTGAGAACTGCGACCCCGGTCGCATCCCGGCGCCCACTCTCCCATGCGTTCCCTCCTCGCTGCGCTCATCGTCTCTTCCGGCCTGCTTGCAGGCTGCTCCTTCGACTCCGTTGTCGGCCTGGTCGACCCCTACCGGATCGACATCCGCCAAGGCAATTACGTCGACCAGGAGATGGTCGCGCAGCTTCGCCGCGGCATGACCCGCGACCAGGTGCGCTACGTGCTCGGCTCCCCCCTGGTGGTCGACATGTTCCGCAAGGACCGCTGGGATTACGTCTATCGCTTCCGCCCGGGCAGTGGCGAGGCGCAGCAGCGCGTGATCTCGCTGTTCTTCACGGGCGACGTGCTCGACCGCATCGAGGGCGACGTCGCTGCCGCCTCGGGTACGCCCGCCGCGGCGGCGCAGGAGCGCTCGCGCGTGGTCGAGATCCCCCCCGCCAGCGCGCGCTGAGGCGGCGCCCGGGTTCATCCCGGGTCGGCCGTCCGCGCCGGCCCATTGATGCAGGAAAACAATCCGATGTCCCAGATTCGAGTCGCGATCGCCGGTGCCTCCGGGCGCATGGGCAGAATGTTGATCGAGGCCGCGCTGAAGGAGGAGGGCGTCGTGCTCGCCGCCGCCTTCGATCGCAGCGACACCCCCTTCATCGGTCGCGATGCCGGCGAGATGGCCGGCGTGGCCACCGGCGTGCTCATCACCGACGATGCCGCCGCCGCGATCGGCGCGGCCGATTGCGTGATCGACTTCACCCGACCCGAGGGCACGCTCGCGCACCTCGCGCTCGCGCGTGCCGCCGGCAAGGCGATGGTGATCGGCACGACCGGTTTCGATGCCGCCGGCAAGACCGCGATCGCCGCCGCTGCCGAGCACGTTCCCGTGGTCTTCGCGCCCAACATGGCGGTGGGCGTGAACGCGGTGTTCCGCTTGCTCGAGGTCGCCGCGCGCATCCTCTCCGAGGGCTACGACGTCGAGGTCATCGAGGCCCACCACCGCTTCAAGGTCGATGCCCCCTCCGGCACGGCACTGCGCATGGGCGAGGTCGTCGCCCGCGAGCTTGGACGCGACCTCGAGACCTGCGCTGTCTATGGCCGCGAGGGCCACACCGGCGAGCGCAGCGCCGAGACCATCGGCTTTTCGACGATCCGTGGCGGCGATGTGGTGGGTGACCACACGGTGCTGTTCGCCGGCATCGGCGAGCGCATCGAGATCACCCACAAGTCGGGGAGCCGCATGCCCTATGCGCTCGGCTCGATGCGGGCGGCGCGCTTTCTCGCCGGTCGTGCGAAGGGGCTCTACGACATGCAGGACGTGCTCGGCCTGCGCTGAGGCCTGCCATGAGCGGCGCGGCCGAATCGCGCGGGAGTCCTCCCGATCCCGGTTCCGTCGAGGCGGAGCTCTCCCGCCTGCGCGCCGAGCGCGATGCGGCGCTGCGCAGCTTGGCGCGCGCGCGCCGGCACCTCGACCTGGTGTCGGCGAATGCGGGTGCCGGCGTGTGGTACATGGACCTGCGTGGCGGCTCGATCCGGCTCGACGAACGCTGGCGCAGGCTGCTCGGTTACGACGGAGGGGATGCGGGCGACTGGATGGCGCTGGTGGACGACGAGGGCAGGGCGGCGCTGCAGCAGGCGCTGCGCGCCCACCTCGGCGGAGAAGCGGCCGAGCTGCGCGCGGAGATCCGCATTCGCGCGCAGGACGCGAGCTGGCACTGGATCGAGGTGTGCGGCAACGCGAGCGGCCGCGGCGAGGACGGGCGCTGGGCGCGCGTCGAGGGCACCTACCGTGATGTCACCGAGCGCAAGCTGCGCGAGATCGAACTGCTCCAGGCCAAGGAGGCAGCCGAGGCGGCGAGCCGGGCCAAGGGCGACTTCCTCGCCAACATGAGCCACGAGATCCGCACGCCGATGAACGGCATCATCGGCATGACCGACCTGCTGCTCGACTCCACGATCGCGGGCGAGCAGCGCGAGTACCTGCAGACGGTCAAGTCCTCGGCCGAGGCCTTGCTGACCATCATCAACGACATCCTCGACTTCTCGCGCATCGAGGCTGGCCGCCTGAGCGTCGAGCAGATCGACTTCTCGTTGCACTCGGTGGTGTCGGAGACCTGTCGCGCGCTCGCGCTGCGTGCTTCGCAGAAGGGGCTGGAGCTCTACTATGACGTCGCGCCCGACGTGCCCTCGGTGCTGCGCGGCGACCCCACCCGGCTGCGCCAGATCCTGGTGAATCTCATCGGCAACGCGATCAAGTTCACCGAGCACGGCGAGGTCGAGGTGCGCGTGCGCTGCGTCCAGCGCAACGGCGGCGCGGCCAGCATCGAGTTCCTCGTGCGCGACACCGGCTGCGGCATCGCGCCCGACAAGCTCGAGGCGATCTTCGGTGCCTTCTCGCAGGCGGACAATTCGACCACGCGCAAGTACGGCGGCACGGGCCTCGGTCTGGCGATCTGCCGCCAGCTCACCGAGCTGATGGGGGGCCGGATCGGTGTCGATAGCGTGCCGGGTGCGGGCAGCCGCTTCGAGGTGACCCTGCCGCTGCGCGCGGTCGCCGACCCGACCCCGCTGCGCGTCGGCGCACTCGCCGGGACGCGGGTGCTGGTGGCGAGCGCGAACGCCGCCTTCGCCGATTTCCTGTGCGCGACCCTGCAGGAGGCCGCCCTGCGTGCCGAGGCGGCCTGCAGTGGCGTGGCGGTGGAGCAGGCGCTGGCGCGCGCCGCGGACGGCAGCGATCCCTTCGCGTTCCTGCTGATGGATGCGGACCTGCCGGAGCCGGGCGGCTTCGCGCTGGCGCAGCGCTTCGCCGCCGCGTGGCCGCGGCCGGACCGCATCATTCCGATGATGGCGAGCCACTCGCAGCGCAACGATGCCCTGCGCTGCGAGGAGCTCGGGCTCGGCTACCGCCTCGCCAAGCCCTTCTCGGCCGAGGACCTGCTGGCCGTGCTGCGCATGGCGCAGGGCGGCGAGCGCGAGGCTGCCGAGCCGCCGCCCTTCGAGCTCGCACCGGTCGAGCTGCGCTCCACGGTGGGGATGGAGCCGCCGGCGCGCGTGCTCGAGGTATTGGTGGTCGAGGACAACCCGGTCAACCAGACCGTGGCCAAGCGCATGCTCGAGCACGTCGGCCACAGCGTGACGGTGGCGAACAACGGTGAGGAGGCCCTCGAGGCGATCGACAACCGTCACTTCGACGTGGTGCTGATGGACGTGCAGATGCCGGTGATGGGCGGCATCGAGGCCACGCAGGCCATCCGCGCGCGCGAGGCGCGGCGCAGCTGGGTGCTCGCGGGCGACTGGAAGCCGGTGCCGATCATCGCGATGACCGCGCACGCGATGGAGGGCGACCGCGAGCGCTGCCTGCAGGCGGGGATGGACGACTACGTCGCCAAGCCGGTCCGCCCCGAGGCGCTGTTCGCCGCGATCGAGCGCGTGCTGGGTCCGGCGGATGCCGACGAGGCCGCCGGCGACATCACCCTGCTCGAGCTCGATCCTGCCGACCGTCGCCGCATCGCCTGCCTCGACGACGCGCGCGCGATGTTCGCAGGCGAGGACGGGGTGGTCGAGCAACTGGTCGAGGTCTTCCTGCGCGATCTGCCGCGCACGGTCGCCGACTTGCACAAGGGCGCCGCCGACATGGATTTCGCGCGCCTGCGCGAGCTCGGGCACATGATCAAGGGCTCGGTCGGGGTGTTCTCGGCGCAGCGTGCGGTGGATGCCGCGCGCCGTCTGGAGGAGCTGGCCGCGGCGGGCGATCCGCGCGCGCTGACCAGCCAGGCGGGCCTTGCGGCGCGCGAGATCGAGCTGCTCGGCGAGGTTCTGCGGGAAGAAACGGCCTGCGGCAGGTGAGCGGAGGTGCGCGGGCGATTTGCCTTGAATCCGCCGGAAATATACAATTGAAAGGTTTTCGAAGCGGGATCGGCCCGGAGGCCCGTCCCGCTTTTTGTACATATCGGGCGCGTCGTTCGCGTGCCCGCATGACTTCCCAAGCAGATTCCAGGAGCTTCTCGTGAGTGCATTCCCGCCCGCCCTTCTTGCGCTCGCCGATGGAACCGTCTTCCACGGCAAGGGTATCGGCGCGGTTGGCAGCACGGTCGGCGAGGTGGTGTTCAACACCTCGATGTCGGGGTATCAGGAAATCCTGACCGACCCGAGCTATTGCCGCCAGATCGTCACCCTGACCTATCCGCATATCGGCAACACCGGCATCAACCCCGAGGACATCGAGTCCTCGCGCGTGCAGGCGGCCGGTCTGGTCATCCGCGACCTGCCCATCCTGCCGTCCAACTTTCGCATGACCCAGCGCCTGGACGCCTACCTGCGCGCCGAGAAGGTGGTCGCGATCGCAGGCCTCGACACCCGCAAGCTCACCCGCGTGCTGCGCGAGAAGGGTGCGCAGGCGGGCTGCATCGTCACTGCGGCCGCGGGCCAGGCGCTCGACGCCGAGGCTGCCGTGGCCCAGGCGCGCGCCTTTCCCGGCCTCGCGGGCATGGACCTCGCCAAGGTCGTCAGTGTCGCCGAGCGCTATGAATGGAAGCAGGCCGAGTGGGCGCTCGGGAGCGGCTACAGCGACCGCGCCGACGGGCGCTTCCACGTCGTCGCCTACGACTTCGGCGTCAAGTACAACATCCTGCGCATGCTGGTCGAGCGCGGCTGCCGCCTCACGGTGGTGCCGGCGCAGACGCCGGCATCCGAAGTGCTGGCGCTGAATCCGGATGGGGTGTTCCTGTCCAACGGCCCCGGCGACCCCGAGCCCTGCGACTACGCGATCGCCGCGATCCGCGAGCTCGTCGCCGCGCGCATGCCGACCTTCGGCATCTGCCTCGGCCACCAGCTGCTGGCGCTGGCCTCGGGCGCGAAGACCATGAAGATGCCCACCGGTCACCATGGCGCCAACCATCCGGTCAAGGATCTCGACACCGGCAAAGTGCTGATCACCAGCCAGAACCACGGCTTCGCGGTCGATCCGGCGACCATGCCGGCGAACCTGAAGGTGACGCACGTATCCTTGTTCGATGGCACCAATCAGGGGATTGCGCGCACCGACGTGCCCGCCTTCTCCTTCCAGGGACACCCGGAAGCGAGCCCCGGGCCGCATGACGTCGCCTACCTGTTCGACCGCTTCATCGGTCTGATGGAAGCCGCCAAGTAACCCGGCCCGCGGCAGGCTGCGGCCTGCCCCCCAGTTTTTGACGCGCGACAGTCGCGGCGTCGAGGAATCATCGAGGCAAGACAATGCCGAAACGTACAGACATCAAGACCATCCTGATCATCGGCGCCGGCCCGATCATCATCGGCCAGGCCTGCGAGTTCGACTATTCCGGCGCCCAGGCCTGCAAGGCCCTGCGCGAGGAAGGCTACAAGGTCATCCTGGTCAACTCGAACCCGGCGACCATCATGACCGACCCGGAGACGGCCGACGTCACCTACATCGAACCGATCACCTGGCAGGTGGTCGAGCGCATCATCGACAAGGAGCGTCCCGACGCGATCCTGCCGACCATGGGCGGCCAGACCGCGCTCAACTGCGCGCTCGACCTCGGTCGCCACGGCGTGCTCGCCAAGTACGGCGTCGAGCTCATCGGCGCTTCGGAAGAGGCGATCGACAAGGCGGAGGACCGCCTCAAGTTCAAGGACGCGATGACCAGGATCGGTCTCGGCTCCGCGCGCTCGGGCATCGCCCACAGCATGGAAGAGGCGCTCCAGGTCCAGGGTGGCATCGGCTTCCCGGTGATCATCCGCCCGAGCTTCACGCTCGGCGGCACCGGCGGCGGCATCGCCTACAACATGGAAGAGTTCCAGGAGATCTGCAAGCGCGGCCTCGAGGCGAGTCCGACCAACGAGCTGCTGATCGAGGAGTCGCTGCTGGGCTGGAAGGAATACGAGATGGAGGTCGTGCGCGATCGCGCCGACAACTGCATCATCGTGTGCTCGATCGAGAACCTCGACCCGATGGGCGTGCACACCGGCGACTCGATCACCGTCGCGCCGGCGCAGACGCTCACCGACAAGGAATACCAGATCATGCGCAACGCCTCGATCGCGGTGCTGCGCGAGATCGGGGTGGACACGGGCGGCTCGAACGTGCAGTTCGCCATCAATCCCCAGGACGGTCGCATGATCGTCATCGAGATGAACCCGCGCGTGTCGCGTTCGTCGGCGCTGGCCTCCAAGGCCACCGGTTTCCCGATCGCAAAGGTCGCGGCCAAGCTGGCGGTGGGCTACACCCTCGACGAGCTGCGCAACGACATCACCGGTGGCGCCACCCCGGCGTCCTTCGAGCCTTCGATCGACTACGTCGTCACCAAGATCCCGCGCTTCGCGTTCGAGAAATTCCCCCAGGCCAACGACCGCCTGACCACCCAGATGAAATCGGTGGGCGAGGTCATGGCGATGGGCCGCAGCTTCCAGGAATCCTTCCAGAAGGCGCTGCGTGGGCTGGAGGTCGGCGTGTATGGCCTGGACGAGGTCGAGGCCGACCGCGAGGATCTCGAGCACGAGATCGCCAGCCCGGGCGCGCAGCGCATCTGGTACGTGGGCCAGGCTTTCCGCGAGGGTATGAGCCTCGAGCAGGTTTTCAACCTGTCCAAGATCGACCCCTGGTTCCTCGCCCAGATCGAGGACATCGTGCTCTCCGAGAAGGCGCTCGCCGGGCGCTCGCTGAAGGCGCTGCAGGCCGCCGAGCTGCGCGAGCTCAAGAAGAAGGGCTTCTCCGACCGCCGCCTGGCCAAGCTGCTCAATGCTGACGAGACCGCGGTGCGCCTGCATCGGCATACGCTGGGCGTGCGCCCGGTGTTCAAGCGCGTCGACACCTGCGCGGCCGAGTTCGCCACCTCCACCGCCTACCTGTATTCGTCCTACGAGGACGAGTGCGAGGCGATGCCGACCGAGCGCAAGAAGATCATGGTGCTCGGCGGTGGTCCCAACCGCATCGGCCAGGGCATCG
Organism: Thauera sp. DNT-1; assembly: GCF_055393985.1. Classification (NCBI taxonomy): domain Bacteria; kingdom Pseudomonadati; phylum Pseudomonadota; class Betaproteobacteria; order Rhodocyclales; family Zoogloeaceae; genus Thauera; species Thauera sp. DNT-1. Next base: position 66,850 of record NZ_AP043752.1, read on the forward strand.
AGTTCGACTACTGCTGCGTGCATGCGGCGCTCGCCCTGCGCGAGGATGGCTACGAGACCATCATGGTCAACTGCAACCCGGAGACGGTGTCCACCGACTACGACACCTCGGACCGCCTGTACTTCGAGCCGATCACGCTCGAAGACCTGCTCGAGATCGTGCACATCGAGAAGCCGGTCGGCGTGATCGTGCAGTTCGGCGGCCAGACTCCGCTCAAGCGCGCGCAGGCGCTCGAAGCCAACGGCGTGCCGATCATCGGCACCAGCCCCGACATGATCGACGCCGCCGAGGACCGCGAGCGTTTCCAGCAACTGCTCGTCGAGCTCGGTCTGCGTCAGCCGCCCAACCGCACCGCGCGGACGCCCGCCGAAGCCGTGCGCCTCGCGGCCGAGATCGGCTATCCGCTGGTGGTACGCCCGTCCTACGTGCTGGGTGGCCGCGCGATGGAGATCGTGCACGAGCAGAAGGACCTCGAGCGCTACATGCGCGAGGCGGTCAAGGTCTCGAACGAGTCGCCGGTGCTGCTCGACCGCTTCCTCAACGACGCCACGGAGGTGGACGTCGATGCGCTGTCCGACGGCAAGCAGGTGATGATCGGCGGCATCATGGAGCACATCGAGCAGGCCGGCGTGCATTCGGGCGACTCGGCCTGCTCGCTGCCACCCTATACCCTGTCGGCGAGGCTGCAGGACGAGTTGCGCCGCCAGACCGAGGCCATGGCGCGCGCGCTGAAGGTCGTCGGCCTGATGAACGTGCAGTTCGCGATCCAGGGCGAGGGCGACAATGCGGTCGTCTATGTGCTCGAGGTGAACCCGCGCGCCTCGCGCACCGTGCCCTTCGTCTCCAAGGCCTGCTCGCTGCCGCTGGCCAAGATCGCCGCGCGCTGCATGGCGGGTCAGAGCCTGGCCGAGCAGGGCGTCAGCGGTGAGATCGTTCCGCCTTACTACTCGGTCAAGGAGGCGGTGTTCCCGTTCGTGAAGTTCCCCGGCGTGGATACCATCCTCGGGCCCGAGATGAAGTCCACCGGCGAGGTCATGGGCGTGGGCCGCAGCTTCGCCGAGGCCTTCGTGAAGAGCCAGATGGGCGCGGGCGTGCGCCTGCCAACCGCGGGCACGGTGTTCATCAGCGTGCGTCCGACCGACAAGCCGGTCGCGATCGAGGTCGCGCGCGAGCTGCACGAGATGGGCTTCGCGCTGGTGGCCACCCGCGGCACCGCAGCGGCGATCGAGGCCGCCGGGATCCCGGTTGGCGTGGTCAACAAGGTCAACGAGGGCCGTCCGCACATCGTCGACATCATCAAGAACGAGGAGATCGTGCTGGTGATCAACACCGTCGATGAGAAGCGCCAGGCGATCGCTGACTCGCGCTCGATCCGCACCAGCGCGCTCGCCGCAAAGGTGTCGATCTTCACCACCATCGAGGGCGCGCGCGCCGCGTGCATGGGCATGCGCCACCTTTCGAACGGTCTCGAGGTGTATTCCGTGCAGGGCCTGCACGCCGAACTGAAGCAGCAAGCATGAACAAGACCCCGCTTACCGTCGCCGGCGCCGAGAAGCTGCGCACCGAACTCCATCGACTGAAGACCGTCGAGCGCCCCAACGTGATCGCCGCGATCGCCGAGGCGCGGTCGCACGGCGACCTCTCCGAGAACGCCGAGTACGAGGCTGCCAAGGATCGCCAGGGCTTCATCGAGGGCCGCATCATGGAGGTCGAGTCCAAGCTCGCCAACGCGCAGATCATCGATCCGACACTGCTCGATGCGGACGGTCGCTGCGTGTTCGGCGCCACGGTCGAGCTCGAAGACCTCGAGTCCGGCCAGGTCGTGACCTACCAGATCGTCGGCGACGATGAAGCCGACATCAAGGACAACAAGATCTCGATCAGCTCGCCGATCGCGCGTGCGCTGATCGGAAAATACGCGGGGGACATCGCCGAGGTGCAGGCGCCCGGCGGGGTGCGCGAGTACGAGATCCTGGACGTGCGCTACGTCTGATCTGCACCTTGCCGGCGTGGCGATGAAGAGGGCGGTGCGATGCACCGCCCCTTTGTTTGCAGCCTCGACGCAAGGCGAGCCGGGCGGGTGCGGCTCAGCGGCCGCGTGCGGCGCCGCGTCCGCGCGGGGCGGGCGCACGTGCCGGCGAGCGGCGCGACTCGGCGCTCGCCTTGGCGAGCGCGGCACGACGCGCGGCGGCGGCGAAGGCGGCGGCCGACTTGGCGGTGGAAGCGCGCACAGGCTTCTTCTCTGCGGGCGCGGAGCTCTTGTCGTCCTCGCGGCGCGCACGCCAGACGACGAGGATGCTGCCGATGTGCTGCACCGGGGCGGCGTCCACCGCGGCGCACAGCTCCTGCATCAAGGCCTCGCGCTGCTCGCGTTCGGCGCCCTGGACCTTGACCTTGATGAGCTCGTGCGCCTGCAGGGCGCGTTCGATCTCGGCGAGGACGGCCGGCGTGAGGCCGTTGCCGGCTACGGTCACGACGGGGTTCAGGTGGTGGGCACGGGCGCGCAGCTCGCTGCGCTCGGCCGGGGAAAGCTCGGTCATTGCAAATCTCTGGATGGGTGAAGCCCGGGACGCGGATTCTACCCCGTACGTGCCAAGGATGGCCGTCGCGGATGGAGCGAGGATGAAGAAGAACAAGACCAGCCGTGCCTGGGTGCACGATCATGTGAACGATCCCTGGGTGCAACGCGCCCAGGCCGAGGGTTATCGCGCACGCGCCGCCTTCAAGCTGCTCGAGATAGACGAGCGCGACCACCTGCTGCGTCCGGGCGCGGTGGTCGTCGACCTGGGAGCGGCGCCCGGCTCGTGGTGCCAGCTTGCGGTGAAGCGCTGCGGGCCCAAGGGACGCATCTTCGCGCTCGACCTCCTGCCCATGGAGCCGGTGGCGGGGGTGGAGTTCCTGCTCGGCGACTTTACCGAGGATGCCGTGCTCGAGGAGCTCGAAGCGCGCCTTGGTGGCGCGAGCGTGGATGTGGTGCTGTCGGATATGGCGCCGAACCTTTCAGGGGTTGCGACGGTCGACCAGGCACGTTCGCTACATCTTTGCGAATTGGCGCTGGACTTCGCGGTGCGTCATCTCAAGCCGGGTGGGCAGTTCGTGGTCAAGGTGTTCCAGGGCGAGGGCTTCATGGAGTATCGCAAGCAGATGGAGGCGGCGTTCGTCTCGGTGCAGGTGCGCAAGCCCAAGGCTTCGCGCGACCGTAGCGCCGAGGTCTATCTCGTCGGCCGGGGGCCGCGCCGGCCTTGAGTTCGCATGCGGGAGTGGCGATTGGGTTGCGCTATGTGCCCCATTGGTTTGCCCGTGGGAACAATCGCCACTAGAATCGGTCAGTCGCGTACAGGCCGGAATGGCTTTCGGGGAACAGAAAGTTGAACAATCTCTTCAAGAATCTCGCGATCTGGATGGTTATCGGCGTCGTGCTGATGACGGTATTCAACCAGTTCAACACGCGCCAGACGCCGGCCAGCACCATGGAGTATTCCCAGTTCCTGGAGGAGGCCAAGGCGGGACGGATCGCGCGCGCGACCGTCGATGGCCGCGTGCTCAAGGCCACCACCCAGGAAGGGCGCACGATCACGGTGTATACGCCGGGCGTGCAGGACATCTGGATGATTTCAGACCTGATGCGCTACGGCGTTCAGATCAACGCCAGCAAGCCCGAGGAGGAGCAGTCCTTCCTCGCCAGCGTATTCGTGTCGTGGTTCCCGATGTTGCTGCTGATCGGCGTGTGGATCTTCTTCATGCGCCAGATGCAGGGCGGGGGCAAGGGCGGGGCGTTCTCCTTCGGCAAGAGCAAGGCGCGCATGCTCGACGAGTCGGCCAATTCGGTGACCTTTGCCGACGTTGCCGGCTGCGACGAGGCCAAGGAAGAAGTTGCCGAGCTGGTCGAGTTCCTGCGTGATCCGTCCAAGTTTCAGAAGCTCGGCGGCCGCATTCCCAAGGGCGTGCTGATGGTCGGTTCGCCGGGTACCGGCAAGACCCTGCTCGCCAAGGCGATCGCCGGAGAGGCCAAGGTGCCCTTCTTCTCGATCTCCGGCTCCGACTTCGTCGAGATGTTCGTCGGCGTAGGCGCGGCGCGCGTGCGCGACATGTTCGAGCAGGCCAAGAAGCAGGCGCCCTGCATCATCTTCATCGACGAGATCGACGCGGTCGGCCGCCAGCGTGGTGCGGGTCTGGGCGGCGGCAATGACGAGCGCGAGCAAACGCTCAACCAGTTGCTGGTCGAAATGGACGGTTTCGAGGGCCAGACCGGCGTGATCGTGATCGCCGCGACCAACCGCCCCGACGTGCTCGACCCGGCTCTGCTGCGCCCGGGCCGCTTCGACCGCCAGGTGGTGGTGGCGCTGCCCGACATCCGTGGTCGCGAGCAGATTCTCAAGGTGCACATGCGCAAGGTGCCGATCGCGCCCGACGTCGATCCGCAGGTGCTGGCGCGCGGCACGCCGGGCTTTGCCGGTGCCGACCTCGCCAACCTGGTGAACGAGGCTGCGCTGTTCGCCGCGCGCGCCAACAAGCGTCTGGTCGACATGGAGGACTTCGAGCGCGCCAAGGACAAGATCATGATGGGCGCCGAGCGCCGCTCGGTGGTCATGCCCGAGGAGGAGCGCCGCAACACCGCCTACCACGAGTCCGGTCACGCGGTGGTGGCGCGTCTGCTCGACAAGACCGATCCGGTGCATAAGGTGACCATCATCCCGCGCGGCCGTGCGCTGGGCGTGACCATGCAGTTGCCGACCGAGGATCGCTACAGCCAGGACCGCGATCGACTGCTGCAGACCATCGCCGTGCTGTTCGGTGGCCGCATCGCCGAAGAGATCTTCATGAAGCAGATGACGACCGGTGCGTCTAACGACTTCGCCCGTGCCACTGACCTCGCGCGCCGGATGGTGACGCAGTGGGGCATGTCCGACACGCTCGGACCGATGGTGTATGGCGAGGAGGAGGGCGAGATCTTCCTCGGCCGCCAAGTCACCACGCACCGCAACGTGTCCGAGGCGACGATGCAGAAGGTCGACGCGGAGATCCGCCGCATCATCGATCAGCAGTACTCGCTGGCGCGGCGCTTGCTCGAAGAGAACAGCGACAAGGTCGAGGCGATGACGGCCGCGTTGCTGGAATGGGAAACCATCGACGCCGAGCAGGTGAATGACATCATGGCCGGCCGCCCGCCGCGTCCGCCGAAGCCGGCATCGGCGCCGTCCAGCCGTCCGAAGGACGACGCGCCGGGTGCGGCGCCCACCGCGCCAGCACCTGCCGCCTGAGTTCGACAACTTCCGTTTCAAGGGGCCGGCCGGACCGGCCCCTTTCCATTCCGGCGTCCGCGCGCCTGCGCCCGGACGCCTTGCTTTTCCCGAGGTCTCGATGTCCGTCCTGCAATGCGGCCGCTTCCGGCTCGATCTGTCCCAGCCCAGGGTGATGGCGATCATCAACCTGACCGACGACTCCTTCTCCGGCGACGGTTTGCGTGGCGACCTCGCCCGTGCGCTCGCGCGCGCCGAGCGTGCGCTGGAGGAAGGGGCGGAGATGCTCGATATCGGCGCCGAGTCGACCCGGCCGGGATCGGACCCGGTGCCCGAGGCGCAGGAGCTCGAGCGCGTGGTGCGCTTCGTCGAGGCCGCGCGCGGCTGGAAAGTGCCGCTCTCGATCGACACCCTGAAGCCGACGGTGATGCGCGCCGCGCTCGCGGCGGGTGCGGACATGATCAACGACATCAACGCGTTCCGCGCATCGGGTGCGATCGAGGCGGTTGCCGCGGGCGAGTCCGGCTTGTGCGTGATGCACATGCTCGGCCAGCCGCGTACGATGCAGCAGGATCCGCGCTACGCCGACGTGGTCGGCGAGGTGACCGGCTTCCTCGACGAGCGCGTTGCCGCCCTCGTGGCCGCAGGCGTGGCGCGCGAGCGCATCGTGCTCGACCCTGGCTTCGGCTTCGGCAAGAGCGTCGGCCACAACTATGCGCTGCTGCGCGAGCTCGCGCGTGTCGGCGTCGGCGGGTTGCCGGTGCTGGCGGGGCTGTCGCGCAAGTCCATGCTCGGCGCAGTCACCGGTCGCGCGGTCGGCGAGCGGCTTGCGGCCAGCGTCGCCGGGGCGCTGATCGCGGTGCAGAACGGCGCGCGTATCGTGCGGGTGCATGACGTCGCCGCCACTCGCGACGCGCTCGCGGTGTGGAAGGCGACCGTGACGGGATGCTGAGCAAGGCACCGCCCGCGGTGTCATAATCCGCGCTTTCGAAAGCTGCTGGAGCGAAGATGGCGCGCAAGTATTTCGGCACCGATGGTGTGCGTGGCAAGGTCGGCGATACGCCGATCACGCCCGAGTTCGTGATGAGGCTGGGCTATGCGGCCGGCGTGACCTTGGTCGCGCGCGAGAAGCTGCCCGCGGGCGAACACCCCGCGGTGCTGATCGGCAAGGACACGCGCATTTCCGGCTACATGCTCGAAGCCGCGCTCGAGGCCGGGTTCGCCGCGGCTGGTGTGGACGTGATGCTGGCCGGACCGATCCCCACCCCGGCGGTAGCCTATCTCACGCGCGCACTGCGCCTGCAGGCCGGCGTGGTGATCTCGGCCTCGCACAACCCCTTCTACGACAACGGGATCAAGTTCTTCTCCGCCGACGGCAGCAAGCTGCCCGATGCGGTCGAGGCCGAGATCGAGGCCCACCTCGACGAGCCGATGGGTTGTGTGGACTCCGCCCGCCTGGGCAAGGCGCGCCGCATCGACGACGCCGCCGGGCGCTACATCGAGTTCTGCAAGAGCACCTTTCCCAACGAGCTCGACCTGCGCGGCCTGCGCATCGCGGTGGATTGCGCGCACGGCGCGGCCTACCAGATCGCCCCCAAGGTCTTCCACGAGCTCGGCGCGGAGATCATCCCGGTGGGCGTCGAGCCCAACGGCCTCAACATCAACGACGGCGTCGGTGCGACGCGGCCGGAGAACCTGCGGCAGGCGGTGCTCAAGCATGGCGCGGACCTGGGCATCGCGCTCGACGGCGACGCCGACCGCCTGATCATGGTGGACCATCGGGGCGAGATCTACGATGGCGACAAGCTGCTCTACGTGGTGGCCTGTGCGCGCCACGCCGAAGGCCGGCTGGAGGGCGTGGTCGGCACGCTGATGAGCAACCTCGGCTTCGAGCACGCGATCCAGCGCCTCGGCACGCCCTTTGCACGCGCCAAGGTGGGCGACCGCTACGTGCTCGAGCTGCTGCAGGAGCGCGGCTGGAAGATTGGCGGCGAGAACTCCGGTCACATCATCTGCCTCGACCGCCACACGACCGGCGACGGCATCGTGTCGGCGCTGCAAGTGCTCGCCGCGCTCAAGCAGCGCGGACTTTCGCTGGCGGACGCCTGCGCGGATCTGGTGTTCTACCCCCAGCGCCTGATCAACGTGCGCATGCCTGCCGGCTTCGACTGGCGTGCGGACGGCTCGATCGCGAGCGCACAGGCCAGAGCCGAACAGACGCTCGGCGATAGCGGGCGCGTGCTGCTGCGCCCTTCGGGCACCGAGCCCCTGCTGCGCGTGATGGTGGAGGGCCGCGACGGCGAGCTGGTCGAGCGTCTCGCGCGCGAGATCGCCGGCGTCGTCGAGGAAGCGATCGCCTGATTCGGGCTGCATGAGATGGGAGGACGGGGCGCAAGGCTCCGTCCGGACGCGGGAAGAAGGCAGATCTGCCCGTTCGATGACACGCAGCGTGGCTGCGACAATCGCTGGCTACCTGACGGGCTCGGTCTTCAACCCCGAGGGGCATCCCGGCGGAGGAGCCGACTTCGGCGCTCGATCCGATCTCGACGGCGCGTATCGAAGAACTGATCGACGAACTGGAGGAAGAGTCCATCATCGTCGTCGTCACCCACAACATGCAGCAGGCGGCCCGGAGCTCGGACTACACCGCCTGCATGTACCTGGGCGAGATGGTGGAGTTCGACGTCACCGACGAGCTCTTCGTGAAGCCGAACAAGAAGGAGACCGAGGACGACATCACCGGTCGCTGCGGCCGAGCAACGATCCCGGGCGGAAGAGTGCGCGCCCCGCGCTGCGCGAGGCTTGGTCGCATTGCGGGTGATCGTCCGCAAGCCGTATAATCCTGCGGTTTATCTGCACGGATATTCCCTCTCCCATGACCAGACTCGTTGCCGGTAACTGGAAGATGAACGGCAGCCTCGCCGCCAATCGCGAGCTGCTCGACGGCCTCGTGTCGATCCCGGGCGTGGAAATCGCCGTGTGTGTGCCGTATCCCTATCTCGCCCAGGCGCAACAACGGCCCGAGGGCGTCGCCCTCGGTGCGCAGGACGTGTCGGAGTACGCGGCCGGCGCCTATACCGGCGAGGTGAGTGCGGCCATGCTCGCGGAGTTCGGCTGCCGCTACGCCATCGTCGGTCACTCCGAGCGCCGTGCCCTCTTCGGCGAGGAAGATGCCACGGTCGGGCGCAAGGCGCTCGCCGCGCTGCAGGCTGGCTTGGTGCCGATCGTGTGCGTGGGCGAGACGCTCGCCGAGCGCGACGAGGCGCGTGCGGTCGAGGTGATCGGCCGCCAGCTCGAGGCGGTGCGCGAGGTGCTCGGCGCCGCGGCGATGGGTGCGGTGGTGCTAGCCTACGAACCCGTGTGGGCGATCGGCACCGGGCGCTCCGCGAGCGTGGCGCAGGTGGCCGAGGTGCATGCTGCGATCCGCGCGTGGCTGAAGGTACACGGCGTGGCGGCGGGTGGCGTCCGCATCCTCTACGGCGGCAGCGTCAAGGCGGACAATGCCGCGGCGCTCTTCGCCGTGGAGGATGTTGACGGTGGGCTGATCGGCGGCGCCTCGCTCGTCGCTGCGGATTTCTTGGCCATCTGCCGCGCCGCGGCGGGTGGGGTCTGAGTTTCAACGATTCGTATCTTTCAGGATTCAAGATGGGTGAATATCTTTTCTCTCTCGTGCTTACCGTGCATGTGCTGGTGGGCCTCGGCGTGATCGGGCTCGTGCTCGTGCAGCACGGCAAGGGTGCAGACATGGGTGCAGCCTTCGGCAGCGGCGCATCGGGCAGTCTCTTCGGTGCATCGGGTTCGGCGAACTTCCTCAGTCGCACCACTGCGGTACTCGCCACGGTTTTCTTCCTGACCAGCCTCGGGCTCAGCTTCCTTGCCAGCAACAAGCCGGCGGCACCGGGCAGCGTGATGGAAGGGGCGCAGACTGCGCCCGCAACGAACCCGGCTCCGGCCGCGCCCGTCGAGTCCTCGCCGGCCCAGTCGATCCCGAAATAATTGGTTGCGAGCCCTTTGCGCAGTGCGGGAAAACACTTATAATTATCGCGCTGTCAGAACGAAGCGCCGACGTGGTGAAATTGGTAGACACGCTATCTTGAGGGGGTAGTGGCGAAAGCCGTATGAGTTCGAGTCTCATCGTCGGCACCACATTCCGGGAACGCCCGCAGAAGCGGGCGTTTCTACGCAGAGCTGAGCAATAACAATAATTGCGGCGCGCCAATGACGCCGCGGACTTCAAATGGGGGTTTCCGGACATGCTGGAAAATTATTTTCCCGTCCTGATGTTCATGCTCGTCGGCCTCGGCTTCGGCCTTGCGCCGGTCATCCTCGGGCGACTCCTCGCCCCCTATCGTCCCGATTCCGAAAAGAATTCTCCCTACGAGTGCGGCTTCGAGGCGTTTGAAGACGCCCGCATGAAGTTCGATGTCCGCTACTACCTGATCGCCATTCTCTTCATCCTGTTTGACCTCGAAATCGCCTTCCTCTTTCCGTGGGCGACGGTCTTCCAGGAGTTCATCGCCGCCGGCGAAATCGCTTGGTTCGTATTCGGCTCAGTGATGGTTTTTCTGGCGATTCTGGTCATTGGCTATATCGTCGAGTGGAAAAACGGCGCACTCGACTGGGAGTAATGCATGAGCATTGAGGGCGTCTTCCGCGAGGGGTTCGTCACCACCTCGCTCGATGCGGTCATCAACTGGACGCGCACCGGCTCGTTGTGGCCGATGACCTTCGGTCTGGCCTGTTGCGCGGTCGAGATGATCCACGCGGGCTGTTCCCGCTACGACTTGGATCGCTTCGGTGTTGTGTTCCGGCCGAGTCCGCGCCAGTCCGACCTGATGATCGTCGCCGGAACCTTGTGCAACAAGATGGCGCCGGCACTGCGCAAGGTCTATGACCAGATGTCGGAGCCGCGCTGGGTCATCTCCATGGGCTCCTGTGCCAACGGCGGTGGCTATTACCACTATTCGTACTCGGTCGTGCGCGGTTGTGACCGCATCGTGCCGGTCGACGTCTATGTGCCGGGCTGTCCGCCCACCGCCGAGGCGCTGATCTACGGCATTCTCCAGCTCCAGAACAAGATCAAGCGCACGAACACGATTGCGCGCTGACGGGTGTCCCAGACATGAGTGCCAAGCTAGAACGCCTCAGCCAGACCTTGCGCGACGTTTTCGGTAACCGGATCCAGTCGCTCGTACTCGATCGCGGTGAAGTGACGATCGAGGTCTCCGCTGCCGAATATCCCCGCGTCGCACGCCAGCTTCGCGACCATGCCGATTTGCGCTTCGAGCAGTTGATTGACCTTTCGGGTCTCGACTACTCCGCCTACGGTAACGCGATCTGGGAGGGCAAGCGCTTCGCTTCCGTCGCCCTTCTGACCTCGGTCAAGCACAACTGGCGCCTGCGTGTTCGCGTGTTCGCCGACGACGACGCCTTCCCGGTGATCGATTCGGTGGTCGATGTGTGGCCGAGCGCTAACTGGTACGAGCGCGAGTCCTTCGATCTGTACGGGATCCTGTATTCGGGCCACCCGGATCTGCGCCGCATCCTGACCGACTACGGTTTCGTCGGTCATCCGTTCCGCAAGGACTTCCCGGTTTCGGGGTACGTCGAAATGCGCTACGACCCGGAGCAGGGCAGGGTCGTCTATCAGCCGGTGAGCATCGAGCCGCGCGAGAACACGCCGCGCATCGTGCGCGAAGAGAAATACGGGGACGTCGGCCATGGCTGAGATCCGCAACTACACGATCAACTTCGGTCCGCAGCACCCCTCGGCGCACGGCGTGCTCCGCCTCGTGCTCGAACTCGACGGCGAAGTCGTCGAGCGCGCCGACCCGCACATCGGCCTCCTGCACCGCGGCACCGAGAAGCTCGCCGAGACGCGCACCTGGGTGCAGTCCGTGCCGTACATGGACCGTCTCGACTACGTGTCCATGATGTGCAACGAGCACGCCTACTGCATGGCGATCGAGAAGCTGCTCGGGGTCGAGGTTCCGCTGCGGGCCCAGTACATTCGGGTGATGTTCGACGAGATTACCCGCGTCCTGAACCACCTGCTCAACATCGGTACCCATGCCCTCGACATCGGCGCGATGACCATGGTGCTGTATACGTTCCGCGAGCGCGAAGACCTGATGGACGTCTATGAGGCAGTCTCGGGTGCGCGCATGCATGCGGCGTACTACCGTCCGGGCGGCGTCTATCGCGATCTGCCGGACCGCATGCCCAAATACGAGGTCAACAAGTTCAAGAACGAGAAGACGGTTCGCGAGCTCAACGCCAACCGCGAAGGCTCGATGCTCGACTTCCTCGAGGACTTCACCAACCGCTTCCCGACCTACTGCGACGAATACGAGACACTGCTGACCGACAACCGCATCTGGAAGCAGCGTACCGTCGGCATCGGCGTGGTATCGCCTGAGCAGGCGCTGGCCTGGGGTTTCACCGGTCCGATGCTGCGCGGCTCGGGCATCGCCTGGGATCTGCGCAAGAAGCAGCCCTACGAGGTCTATGATCGCGTCGATTTCGATGTGCCGATCGGCAAGAACGGCGACTGCTACGACCGTTACCTGTGCCGCATGGAAGAGATGCGCCAGTCGAACCGCATCATCAAGCAGTGCATCGACTGGCTGCGCAAGAACCCCGGTCCGGTCATCACCGACAACCACAAGGTCGCGCCACCTTCTCGCGAGGCGATGAAGACCAACATGGAAGAGCTGATCCACCACTTCAAGCTCTTTACCGAAGGCATGCACGTGCCAAAGGGCGAGGTGTACGCGGCGGTCGAGCATCCGAAGGGCGAGTTCGGCGTGTATGCGGTGTCGGACGGGGCGAACAAACCCTACCGGCTCAAGCTGCGCGCGCCGGGCTTCGCGCACCTCGCGGCCATGGACGACATCGCCCGTGGCCACATGATTGCCGACGTGGTCGCGATCATCGGCACGATGGACGTGGTGTTCGGCGAGATCGATCGCTGAGCGCGCCCGCGCGCAACAGCGGATGGGCGCCTGCGGGCGCCGCGGTATCAAACAAGAATCGGCAGGCTATCCGGAAGATCAAGACGACATGCTGAGCCAGGAATCGCTGCAACAGATCGATCGAGAGATCGCCAAGTATCCGCCCGATCAGACGCAGTCTGCGGTCATGGCCGCGCTGCGGATCGCGCAGGTCGAGAAGGGCTGGCTGCCCAAGGAACTCATCGAGTTCGTGGCCAGGTACCTCGGCATGCCGCCGATCGCCGCCTTCGAGGTCGCGAGCTTCTACAACATGTACGACCTCGCGCCGGTCGGACGGCACAAGATCACCGTGTGCACGAACCTGCCGTGCGCGCTGTCCGGCGGCGTCCATGCGGCGGACTACATCAAGGAAAAGCTCGGCATCGACTTCAACGAGACCACGCCCGACGGCAAGTTCACGCTGAAGGAAGGCGAGTGCATGGGCGCCTGTGGCGACGCCCCGGTGCTGCTGGTGAATAACCATCACATGTGCAGCTGGATGACCACCGAGAAGATCGACCAGATGCTGGCCGAGCTGGACAAGAAATGAGCACGCAAGGAATGATCCTCGCCGGCTGCGACGGCGACCGCACCTGGCGGCTCCAGGACTACGTCGCCCGCGGCGGTTATTCGGCGCTTCGCAAGATCCTCGCCGAGAAGATACCGCAGGACGCGATCATCGCCGAGCTCAAGACCTCGGTGCTGCGCGGTCGTGGCGGAGCAGGCTTCCCGACCGGACTGAAGTGGAGTTTCATGCCGCGCTCCTTCCCGGGCGACAAGTACCTCGCGTGCAACTCCGACGAGGGCGAGCCGGGGACCTTCAAGGACCGCGACATCCTGCGCTACAACCCGCACAGCGTCATCGAGGGCATGGCCATCGCCGCCTACGCGATGGGTGCCGCGCGGGGTTACAACTACATCCACGGCGAGATCTTCGAGACCTACTCGCGCTTCGAGGAGGCGCTTGCGGAGGCCCGCGAGGCCGGTTTCATCGGCCGCAACATCCTCGGCAGCGACTTCTCCTTCGAACTCTTCGCGCATCACGGCTACGGCGCCTACATCTGTGGCGAGGAGACCGCGCTGCTCGAGTCGATCGAGGGCAAGAAGGGCCAGCCGCGCTTCAAGCCGCCTTTCCCGGCGAGCTACGGCCTCTATGGCAAGCCGACCACGATCAACAACACCGAGACCTTCGCGTCCGTCCCGTTCATCATGAACATGGGCGGCGAGGCCTTCCTGAACCTCGGCAAGCCCAACAACGGCGGCATGAAGCTCTTCTCGGTCTCGGGCCACGTCAATCGCCCGGGCAACTACGAGATCCCGCTCGGCACGCCCTTCGCCGAGCTGCTCGAGATGGCTGGCGGCATGCGCGGCGGGCGCAAGATCAAGGCGGTCATCCCTGGTGGTTCGTCCGCTCCGGTCGTTCCCGGCGGCGTGATGATGGACTGCACGATGGACTACGACTCGATCTCCAAGGCGGGATCGATGCTCGGTTCCGGCGCGGTCATCGTGATGGACGAGACCACCTGCATGGTCAAGGCCCTCGAGCGACTGTCCTACTTCTACTTCGAGGAGTCCTGCGGCCAGTGCACGCCCTGCCGCGAGGGCACCGGCTGGCTGTACCGTGTGGTGCATCGCATCGAGCACGGTCTTGGCCGCCCGGACGACCTCGACCTGCTGAACTCGGTGACGACCAACATCATGGGCCGCACGATCTGCGCGCTCGGTGACGCCGCCTCGATGCCGGTGCAGAGCTTCGTGAAGCACTTCGGCAGCGAGTTCGAATACCACATCGAAAACAAGAAGTGCCTCGTGCCGCCCGAAGTGCAGCGCGCTGGCAGTCAAATCTACGTGAGCCCGTCATGCTAGAGATCGAAATCGACGGCAAGCAGGTCCAGGTCAACGACGGCAGCACGGTGATCGAGGCTGCAGCGGTTGCCGGGTCCTACATTCCGCACTTCTGTTACCACAAGAAGCTGTCCATCGCGGCGAGCTGTCGGATGTGCCTGGTGCAGGTCGAGAAGGCGCCCAAGCCGCTGCCCGCCTGCGCGACGCCCGTTACCAATGGCATGAAGGTATGGACGCACTCCGAGCTCGCCGTGAAGGCGCAGAAGGGGGTGATGGAGTTCCTGCTGATCAACCACCCGCTCGACTGTCCGATCTGTGACCAAGGCGGCGAGTGCCAGCTGCAGGACCTCGCAGTGGGCTACGGTTCGACCGCCTCGCGCTACCAGGAAGAGAAGCGCGTGGTGTTCAACAAGAACCTTGGCGCGCTGGTGTCGACCGACATGACGCGCTGCATCAACTGCACGCGCTGTGTTCGCTTCACCACCGAGATCGCCGGCGAGATGGAGCTCGGCCAGGCCTTCCGCGGCGAGCATGCGGAGATCATGCCCTTCATCGAGAAGACGGTCGATTCCGAGCTCTCCGGCAACATCATCGACCTCTGCCCGGTCGGTGCGCTGACCTCGAAGCCTTTCCGCTTCGCCGCTCGTACCTGGGAGCTCTCGCGCCGCAAGTCGGTGAGCCCGCACGACTCCCTCGGCGCCAACCTGATCGTCCAGACCAAGCACGACGTGGTGAAGCGCGTGCTGCCGTTCGAGAACGAAGACGTCAACGAGTGCTGGCTGTCCGACAAGGACCGCTTCTCCTACGAGGCCCTGTCCAGCGAGCAGCGCCTCGGCGCGCCGATGATCCGCCAGGGCGGGCAGTGGAAGCAGGTCGATTGGCAGGCCGCCCTCGAGTTCGTCGCCACCGGCCTGCGCGGCGTCGAGCGCGATCATGGTGCCGCCTCGATCGGCGCGCTGGCCTCGCCGCACGCCACGGTCGAAGAGCTCTACCTGCTGCAGAAGCTGATGCGCGGGCTCGGTAGCGAGAACATCGATTTCCGCCTGCGCCAGGTCGACTTCCGTGCCGACGGTAAGCGCGCCGGCGCTCCGTGGCTGGGGATGCCGATCGCCGGCGTCAAGGATCTGACCCGCCTGCTCGTGGTCGGCAGCTTCCTGCGCAAGGATGCGCCGCTGCTGGCGCAGCGCGTGCGCCAGGCCGCAAAGAAAGGCCTGCACGTCAGCGCCATCGGCCCGAACGCCGAAGAGTGGTTGCTCCCGGTGCGCAACCGCGCGCTGGTCGCGCCTTCGGCGATGGTGGCCACGCTCGGCCAGGTCGTGGTCGCGCTGGCGAAGGAGAAGGGCGCCGAGGTCAGCGTCGCGCTGCTCGGCAAACTGCCCGAGATAGTGAGCGATGAAGCGCTCGCCATCGCGCAGAGTCTCGCCAGCGGCCGCAAGGTTGCGGTTTGGCTCGGCAATCTCGCCGTCCAGCACGCCCGCGCTTCCGAGCTGCAGATGCTCGCGCAGGAGATCGCGCGCCTCACCGACGGTAGCTTCGGCTTCATCGGCGAGGCTGCCAACAGCGTCGGCGGCTATCTTGCCGGCGCGGTTCCCGGCGCGGGTGGCCTGAACGCCGCCGCGATGATCGAGCAGCCACGTGCGGCCTACGTGACCCTGAACCTTGAGCCCGATCTCGACCTTGCCAATCCGGCGGCGGCGATGGCTGCGCTCGACGGTGCCCAGCTCGTGGTGGCGCTCACGAGCTTCGACTCGCCGTCGCTGCGGCAGGTGGCCGACGTGATGTTGCCGATCGCCCCCTTCACCGAGACCTCGGGCACCTTCGTGAACTGCGAGGGCCGCGCGCAGAGCTTCACCGCGGTGGCCAAGCCCTTCGCCGATGTCCGTCCGGGCTGGAAGGTGCTGCGCGTGCTCGGTAACCTGCTCGCGCTCGAGGGTTTCACCCACGCCGACTCCGAGGCCGTGCGTGCCGAGGCGCTCGCGGGTGATCTCGCCAGCCGGTTGGACAATGGCGTGGAAGGTATCGTGGTCTCTTCGGCTACCGGTCCGGCAGGCGTGCTCGAGCGTGTAGCCGACGTGCCGATCCACTTCGCCGATCCGATCGCGCGCCGCGCCCCGTCGCTGCAGAAGACGCGCGACGCAGCGGCACCCACGGCGCGCATCGCGCCGGCAACGCTCGCGGCGCTCGGCCTCGCGGCCGGGGACCGTGTGCGCGTGGCACAGGGTACGGCGAGCGTGGAACTCGTGGCCCAGGCGGATGATGGATTGGCTGCAGGATGCGTGCGCGTCGCCGCCGCGCATCCCTCGACCGCGGCGCTCGGCGCGATGAGCGGTGATCTCAGCGTGGAGCGTGCGTGATGGAAGCGATGCTGCAACCCGTGGCGGATTTCTTCGGCCCCTCCTGGACGGCCATCTGGACGCTGCTCAAGATCGTCGCGATCATCGCGCCGCTGATGATTTGCGTCGCCTACCTGACGCTCGCCGAGCGCAAGGTCATCGGCTACATGCAGGTCCGCATCGGCCCTAACCGGGTCGGTCCGAAGGGCCTTCTGCAGCCGATCGCCGACGGCATGAAGTTGCTGTTCAAGGAGATCATCGTTCCGAGCGGGGCCAGCAAGGGCCTCTTCATCCTCGGTCCCATCCTGGCGATCGCGCCCTCGCTGGCAGCCTGGGCAGTGGTGCCCTTCGACGACGGCCTGGTGCTCGCGGACGTCAATGCCGGTCTGCTCTTCCTGCTCGCCATTACTTCGATGGAGGTGTACGGGGTGATCGTCGCAGGTTGGGCGTCGAACTCGAAGTATCCCTTCCTCGGCTCGATGCGTGCCGCGGCGCAGATGGTGTCCTACGAGGTGTCGATGGGTTTCGCGCTGATCTGCGTGCTGCTCATCTCGGCCAGCCTCAACCTCACCGACATTGTCATGTCGCAGAACGAAGGCCGCTTCGCTGACATGGGCCTGGGCGTCCTGTCGTGGAACTGGATTCCGCTTTTTCCCATGTTCGTGGTGTACGTGATCTCGGGCATCGCCGAGACCAACCGCGCGCCCTTCGACGTGGTCGAAGGCGAGGCCGAGGTGGTCGCGGGGCATATGGTCGAGTACTCGGGCATGACCTTCGCGCTGTTCTTCCTCGCCGAATACGCGAACATGATTCTGGTGTCGATCCTGACCTCGATCCTGTTCCTCGGTGGCTGGCTGTCGCCCGTGGGCTTCCTGCCTGACGGTTTCCACTGGCTGGCGGTCAAGACCGCGTTCATCCTGCTGCTGTTCCTGTGGGCGCGAGCCACCTTCCCGCGCTTCCGCTACGACCACATCATGCGTCTGGGCTGGAAGGTGTTCATCCCGGTCACCCTCGTGTGGCTGTTCGTGGTGACCGTGTGGATGATGTCGCCGCTGTCGATCTGGAGTTGAGAAGACCATGGGTGCCAAGGATTACATCGGCAGTCTGTTCCTGAAGGAACTTGTCAAGGGCATGGCCCTGACCGGACGGCATTTCTTTCAGCGCAAGATCACCATCCTCTTCCCGGAAGAGAAGACGCCGCAGAGCAACCGTTTCCGTGGCCTGCACGCGCTGCGCCGCTACCCGAACGGCGAGGAGCGCTGCATCGCGTGCAAGCTGTGCGAGGCGATCTGCCCGGCAATGGCGATCACG
The DNA here is from genome assembly GCF_055393985.1 of Thauera sp. DNT-1. NCBI lineage: Bacteria > Pseudomonadati > Pseudomonadota > Betaproteobacteria > Rhodocyclales > Zoogloeaceae > Thauera > Thauera sp. DNT-1. The sequence continues at coordinate 84,571 of NZ_AP043752.1, forward strand.
ATCGAGTCCGATCAGCGTGACGACGGATCGCGCCGCACGACGCGCTACGACATCGACCTGACCAAATGCATCTTCTGCGGCTTCTGCGAGGAAGCCTGTCCGGTGGACGCGATCGTCGAGACTCGCGTGCTGGAGTACCACGGAGAGCAGCGCGGCGATCTGTACTACACGAAGCAGATGCTGCTCGCGGTGGGGGATCGACACGAGTCGCAGATTGCGGCAGACCGCCAACAGGACGCCAAGTACCGCTAAGGGGAGGGCGCCTCGGCGCCACGAGTCAAGAACATGGAATTCAAGACCTTCGTCTTCTACTTTCTCGCCGCGATCATGGTGCTCGCGGCGCTGAGGGTGATCACCGCGCGCAACCCGGTACACGCCGCGCTCTTCCTCGTGCTCACCTTCTTCAACGCTGGCGGTCTCTGGCTGTTGCTGCAGGCCGAGTTCCTCGCGGTCACGCTCGTGATGGTGTATGTCGGCGCGGTGATGGTGCTCTTCCTGTTCGTGGTCATGATGCTCGACATCAACCTCGACCGTCTGCGTGAAGGCTTCTGGAGCTATCTCCCGGTGGGAGCCCTGGTGGGCATCCTGATGCTGGTCGAGATGGTGATGGTGCTCGGCGGCGGCTACTTCGGTCTCGAGGCGATGCCTGCGCCTGCGCCGGTTGCCGCGGACTACAGCAACACCCGCGAACTCGGCCGCGTTCTCTACACCGATTATGTGTATGCCTTCGAACTCGCCTCGCTCGTGCTGTTGGTGGCGATGGTCTCCGCAGTGGCGCTGACCTTGCGCAAGCGCAAGGGGCTGAAGTCCATCCCGCCGTCCGAGCAGGTCGCCGTCAGGCGAGAGGGCCGGGTCGAGCTGGTGAAGATGCAGGCCGAGAAAGACGACTGACAACGTACGCGAACAAAACAAGAACCGCGCCGGCGGCAGCCGGCGCGATCAGGGGGTCACTGATGCTTTCGCTTTCCCATTTCCTCATCCTGGGCGCGATCCTGTTCGCGATCAGCGTGGTCGGGATCTTCCTCAACCGGAAGAACCTGATCGTGCTGCTGATGGCCATCGAGCTGATGCTGCTCTCGGTCAACATGAACTTCGTTGCGTTCTCGCATTACCTCGGCGACATCGCCGGCCAGGTCTTCGTTTTCTTCATCCTCACCGTGGCGGCGGCCGAATCGGCGATCGGCCTCGCGATCCTGATCGTGATGTTCCGCAACATGCGCACGATCCACGTGGATGATCTGGACAGCCTCAAGGGTTAAGGAAGCGTCACGATGTCGGACATGAAAGCAATCTATCTCCTCGTGCCGCTGGCGCCGCTGGCGGGAGCGATCCTCGCAGGCCTGTTCGGAAAGCAGATCGGGCGTGCCGGGGCGCATGTGGTCACGATCCTTGGTGTGGCGATCGCCTTCGTGGCCTCGCTCTTCATCTACCAGGATGTGGCGGCCGGAAACACCTTCAACGGCACCGTATATACCTGGATGCAGGCGGGTGGCATCGACTTCGAGGTCGGTTTCCTGATCGACTCGCTGACGGTGATGATGATGCTGGTCGTTACCTTCGTGTCGCTGATGGTGCACATCTACACCATCGGCTACATGTCGGAAGATCCGGGCTACCAGCGCTTCTTCAGCTACATCTCGTTGTTCACCTTCTCGATGCTGATGCTGGTGATGTCCAACAACTTCCTCCAGCTCTTCTTCGGCTGGGAGGCGGTTGGCCTGGTGTCCTACCTGCTGATCGGCTTCTGGTACGAGCGTCCGACGGCAATCTACGCCAACATGAAGGCCTTCCTGGTCAACCGTGTGGGCGACTTCGGCTTCCTGCTCGGCATCGGCCTCGTCGCCGCCTATGCCGGCAGCCTCGACTACGCTGAGGTTTTCGCCAAGGCGAAGGAACTCTCCGTGACCGAGATGGCGGTGACCGGCTGGCCGCTGCTCACCGCGATCTGCATCTGCCTGTTCATCGGTGCGATGGGCAAGTCCGCCCAGGTGCCTCTGCACGTGTGGCTGCCCGACTCGATGGAAGGCCCGACCCCGATCTCCGCGCTGATCCACGCGGCGACCATGGTGACCGCGGGCATTTTCATGGTGGCGCGCATGTCGCCGCTGTTCGAGCTGTCCGACACCGCGCTGTCCTTCGTCCTCGTGATCGGTGCGACCACCGCGCTCTTCATGGGCTTCCTCGGCATCGTGCAGAACGACATCAAACGCGTCGTGGCCTACTCGACGCTGTCGCAGCTCGGCTACATGACGGTCGCGCTCGGCGTCTCGGCCTACTCGGCCGCGGTCTTCCACCTGATGACGCACGCCTTCTTCAAGGCGTTGCTGTTCCTCGGCGCCGGCTCGGTGATCATCGGCATGCACCACGATCAGGACATGCGCAACATGGGCGGCTTGCGCAAGTACATGCCGATCACCTGGATCACCTCGCTCCTGGGTTCGCTTGCGCTGATCGGTTTTCCGTTCTTCTCGGGCTTCTACTCCAAGGACTCGATTATCGAAGCGGTGCATTCCTCGACGATCGCGGGCTCGGGCTATGCGATGTTCTGCGTGCTCCTCGGGGTGTTCATCACCGCGTTCTACTCCTTCCGGATGTACTTCCTCGTGTTCCACGGCGACGAGCGCTTCGGCAAGGCGCATGATCACGCACATCACGATCATCACGGCGACCACGACGACGAGGAACCCTCGGCGGATCATCACCACGGCCTGGCGCCGGGGCAGAAGCCGCACGAGTCGCCCTGGGTGGTGACCCTGCCGCTGGTGCTGCTGGCGGTGCCCTCGGTCCTGATCGGCTTCTTCACCATCGACCCGATGCTGTTCGGCGAGTGGTTCAAGGGTGTGATCCTCGTCGGCGACAACCACGTCGGCCTGCGGGAGCTCGCAGCCAACTACCATGGCCCGGTCGGCATGGCGATCCACGGTCTCCAGACGGCGCCGTTCTGGCTGGCGATGGGCGGAGTCGCGCTTGCCTGGTTCTTCTACATGAAGCGTCCGGATATCCCGGCGGCGATCCAGCGCACCTTCAAGCCGATCCACACGCTGTTGGAGAACAAGTACTACTTCGATCGCTTCAACGAGATCTTCTTCGCGGCAGGTGCGCGTCTGCTCGGACGCGGCCTGTGGAAGGCGGGCGATCAGGCCCTGATCGATGGTGTCGCGGTGAACGGCTCCGCGCGCCTGGTGGGCTGGGTGGCGCAGATGTCGCGCCTCTTCCAGACGGGTCACCTGTACCAGTACGCCTTCATGATGATCATCGGCGTGTTCGTGCTGCTCACCTACTGGTTCAACCGGGGCTGAGACGGGCACGCAGGGACGGAAACACATAACAAGATCGAACGCGCCGCTCGCGGCGCACTGAACGGAAAGCAACGATGACGGACATTCCTCTCCTCAGTCTGGCGATCTGGGTACCGATTATCGGTGGCCTGCTGGTGCTCGCGACCGGCTCGGATCGCAACGCTCCGCTGGCGCGCATGCTCGCCTTGGCGGTCGCCGTGGCTGGCTTCGTCGTGACGATTCCGCTCTACACGGGCTTCGACGTCGGAACCAGCGCGATGCAGTTCGTGGAACTGCAGTCCTGGGTGCCGCGCTTCAACATCAACTACCACCTCGGCGTCGATGGCATCTCGGTGCTGTTCGTGCTGCTCAACGCCTTCATCACCATCATCGTGGTGGCGGCGGGCTGGCAGGTGATCGAGACCAAGGTCGCGCAGTACATGGCCGCGTTCCTGATCATGTCGGGCCTGATGAACGGCATCTTCTCGGCGCTCGACGCGGTGCTGTTCTACGTGTTCTTCGAAGCCTCGCTGATCCCGCTCTACCTGATCATCGGCATCTGGGGTGGCGCCAACCGGGTGTACGCCGCGATCAAGTTCTTCCTCTACACGCTGTTCGGTTCCCTGCTGATGCTGATCGCGCTGCTCTACCTGTTCATGCAGTCGGGCGGTAGCTTCAGCATCCTCGACTGGCACCAGTTGCCCCTGCCGATCGAGCCGCAGATCCTCATCTTCCTCGCCTTCCTGATCGCTTTTGGCGTCAAGGTGCCGATGTGGCCGGTGCATACTTGGCTGCCCGATGCCCACGTCGAGGCACCCACCGGCGGATCGGTTGTACTTGCCGCGATCGCCCTGAAGCTCGGCGCTTATGGCTTCCTGCGCTTCTCCCTGCCGATCGTGCCCGACGCGGCGAACGAGCTCGCGCCGCTGGTGATCACCCTGTCGCTGATCGCGGTTGTGTATATCGGCTTCGTCGCGCTGGTACAGGCCGACATGAAGAAGCTCGTCGCCTACTCGTCGATCTCCCACATGGGCTTCGTGACCCTGGGCTTCTTCATGTTCAACAGCCTCGGCGTCGAGGGCGCTCTGGTGCAGATGATCTCTCACGGCTTCGTTTCGGGCGCGATGTTCCTGTGCATCGGCGTGCTCTACGACCGCCTTCACTCGCGCCAGATCGCCGACTACGGTGGCGTGGTGCACACCATGCCGAAGTTTGCAGCCTTCTTCATGCTCTTCACGATGGCCAACTCTGGCCTGCCGGCCACCTCCGGTTTCGTTGGCGAGTTCATGGTGGTGCTTGGGGCCGTGCAGTACAACTTCTGGATCGGCTTCGTCGCCGCCACCACGCTGATCCTCGGCGCTGCGTATTCGCTCTGGATGTACAAGCGGGTGGTGTTCGGCAAGGTGGCCAACCCCCATGTCGCCGAGCTCGAGGACATCAACGGCCGCGAGTTCGCCTTCCTTGCGGTGCTGGCGGCGTGCGTGCTGGCGATGGGCCTGTATCCCTTCCCCTTCACCGAAGTGATGCACGCCTCGGTCAATGAACTCCTGCGGCATGTTGCCGTGAGCAAGCTCTGAGCGCTGCCCGGCGCGAGCGCACGAGACACTTTACGGACTGGTCAGAAGATGAATTTCGTCGTCCCCGACTTCTACCCCGCAGCGGCCGAGATCTTCGTGGCCGTGATGGCCTTGGTGATCATGCTGGCGAGTACCTTCGCGCGCAGCGTCGCTCGCAACTTGGCTTATCTGCTTACTCAGGCGACCCTGATCGCCGCGGCCTTCATCACGATCTTCACGATGGAGGGGGAGGTGGTCCATACCTTCAGCAATCTGTTCATCAGCGATCTGCTGGGTGACGTGCTGAAGCTGATGATCTATTTCTCCACCGCGATCGCGCTGCTGTACGGGCGTGGCTACCTCGCCGACCGGAAGATCGACAAGCCCGAGTACTACCTGCTCGCGCTGCTGATGACGCTCGGCATGATGGTGATGGTCACGGCCAACCACATGCTGCCGATGTACATCGGCCTCGAGATGATGTCGCTAGCGCTGTATACGATGGTGGCGTTCGATCGCGACTCGGCGCGCTCGACCGAGGCGGCGATGAAGTACTTCGTACTCGGCGCGCTGGCTTCGGGCCTGCTGCTGTACGGCATGTCGATGGTGTATGGCGCGACCGGTACGCTCGAGTTCTCGGGTGTGGCGCAGGCGCTCTACAACCAGACCGCCAACCAGACCGTGCTGATGTTCGGCGTCGTGTTCCTGGTCGCGGGTATCTGCTTCAAACTCGGCGTTGTGCCCTTCCACATGTGGGTGCCCGACGTCTATCAGGGCGCGCCCACCGCAGTGACGCTGGTGATCGCCACGGCGCCCAAGCTCGCCGCGTTCGCGATGGCGGTGCGCCTGCTGATCTGGGCGCTGTTCGACATCGCCGAGGAATGGCAGATGATGCTGATGCTGGTGGCCGCAGCCTCGATCGTGCTCGGCAATCTGGCCGCGATCGCGCAGCAGAACATCAAACGCATGCTCGCCTACTCGGGTATCTCGCACATGGGCTTCATGCTGCTCGGCCTGCTCGCGGGCGTGGTCGAGGGCGACCGTCACTTTGCGCTCAACGCCTACAGTTCGGCGATGTTCTACGCGATCTCTTACGTGATCATGAGCCTGGCTTCGTTCGGCATGCTGATTCTGCTGTCGCGTGCAGGTTTCGAGGCCGAGAACATCGACGATTTCAAGGGGCTCAACAAGCGCAGTTCGTGGTACGCGCTGATGATGCTCTTCGTGATGTTCTCGATGGCGGGTGTGCCCTTCTTCATCGGCTTCTTCGCCAAGTTGTCGGTGCTGCAGGCGGTGGTCGCGGCCGGGTACTTCTGGCTGGCGGTGCTGGCGGTGGTGATGTCGGTGATCGGTGCCTTCTACTACCTGCGCGTGGTCAAGGTGATGTATTTCGACGAGCCGGTCGACTCCTCGCCGATTCATGCTGCGCCCGAAGTGCGTGTGATGCTCTCGGCCAACGGTCTTGCGATCGCGGCCCTCGGCCTCGCCCCGCAGGCGCTGATGTCCTTGTGCGCATTCGCGCTGCTGCGTTCGCTCTGATCCAGCGGTGGGTGCGGACGCCAGCGTCTTCCTGCTGTTGGCCATCGCCTTCACGATGGCCAACCTGCCCTTCGTCTTCGACCGCATCTTCCTCATCCGCAAGCCGCCAGCCGGGGTTCGCAAGGGGCTCGGCTGGCGGTTTGCCGAACTGCTCGTGCTGTATTTCGTGGTGGGTGGGCTCGCAGCATCGATCGAGGCGCAGTCCCACGGTCGGGTGTATGGGCAGGGCTGGGCGTTCTACGCGACCACCTTCTGTCTCTTTGTGGTGTTTGCCTTTCCGGGCTTCACTTGGGCCTACCTGTGGCGTTCGGCGCGCCGGACATCCGAGGTAGGTGCGTGAGCGGGCTCGAGCGGGACGCGCTACATGAGTACACCCTCGATAGCGAGTCGGTTTTCGACGGTGCACTGCTCAAGGTGTGGCGAGACCGCGTCGAATTGCCGGACGGCAGCCGCAGCGTGCGCGAGTACATCCGCCATCCCGGCGCTGTGGTCGTGGTCGCGCTGGAGGAGAGCGGGGCGCTGGTGTTCGAGCGGCAGTTCCGCTATCCGCTGCAACGCGCCTTCCTCGAGTTGCCTGCCGGGAAAATCGACGCCGGCGAGGACATCCTGGCCTGCGCGCAGCGCGAACTGCGCGAGGAAACCGGCTTCGCCGCTGCGAATTGGGAATATGTCGGGGTGATGCACCCGTGTATCGGCTACTCGGACGAGCGCATCGAAGTCTTCTTCGCCCACGAGCTCTCGCAGGTGGGGGGAGCGCTCGATGACGGCGAGTTTCTCGAAGTGCTGAGCCTGCGTGCGGACGAGGTGGAGCAGGCCATCCGGATCGGACGCATCACCGACGCGAAGACCATCACCGCTTATTACCTTGCGTTGCCGCATATCCAGGCGCGTCTGCGGGGACGCTAGCGCGCTTCGCCGCCGGGTCGCGCTTCTCTCTTCACTGCCGGCGCGAACCCCGCTGGGGCTCCGCGGCTCCTGCTGCGCCGGTCTCGATGCCGCCGGGTCCCTTCTCGCGAAGGAATGGGCTGTGCTCCGCCAGTTCGTCGAGATAGTGCCCCACGCCCGCACGCTCCCTTGCCAGCCAATCGTCGACCGCGCCGCGAAAGCGCGGATCCGCGAGCCAGTGCGCGGAGAAGGTACGCACCGGGAGCAGACCGCGGGCGAGCTTGTGCTCCCCCTGTGCGCCGCCCTCGAAGCGGGTCAGACCATGCTCGATGCAGTATTCGATGGCCTGGTAGTAGCACAGCTCGAAGTGCAGGAAGGGCAGGTCCTCGACGCACCCCCAGTAACGCCCGTACAGCGCCTCGCGATCGCACAGGAAGAAGGCGGCGGCGATCGGCTGGGTGTCGCGGCGAGCCACCAGCAGACGGACGGCCTCGGGCATGCTGTGCGCGAGCCGCACAAAAAAATCTGCTGCGAGATAGGGCGTGGAGCGGTGCTGCGCGTAGGTGTTGGCGTAACAGTGCGCGAAGAACGCCCAGTCCTCGTCCCGCGCTTCATGCCCGTCCAGCCACTGCAGATCCAGACCGTGTGCGGCTGCGCGGCGGCGTTCCTGGCGGATCTTCTTGCGCTTGGCGCCGGACAGGCTGGCGAGGAAATGCTCGAAGTCGGCCCAGCGCCGCTGCCGGACGGAGATAGGCGCGCTGGATTCCGCGGGCGTCGGCTCGGTCTCGGTGGAGGCGGGTGGATTTCTCCAATGGAACTGCACGTCCTCGCGGATCATTAGCCCGGCGGCCTCGAGCAGCGGGCGCTCGCGATCGAGCGGGAAAAGCAGGTGCAGCGACGACAGCCCGCTCTCCAGCGCCTTCGCGAGCAGGGCGGCGAGCAGTTCCCGGCGTGCGCCGTGGTCGTGGCCGAGCAGGCGTGGCCCGGGGATGGGCGTGAAGGGCACGGCCGCGAGCCACTTCGGGTAGTAGTCGAGGCCGTGGCGCTGGTAGGCCTCGGCCCAGGCCCAGTCGAAGACGTACTCGCCCCGGGAATGCGTCTTCACATAGAGCGGCATGGCCGCGCCCAACGTGCCGCCGCGCCACAGGGTGGCGTGCGCGGGCGTCCAGCCGCTGCGCCCGCCCACGCAGCCGCTCTCTTCGAGGGCGTGCAGGAAGGCGTGGCGGATACAGGGCGCGGCGCTTGCGCAGCTCGCGTCGACCAGGGCATCCCACTGGCGTGCGTCGATACGGGCGATGCGGGGGATGAAGTGGAATCCGTCGGGCTGGCTCATGGTGGCTGGGGCAGGGGGCACGGCTGCCTGTTTTTTGTGCAGTGCGACGATACGTTGCCGCGACAGCGACTTGCAAGCGCTATCCACGCCTTGTCCACAGGCTTGCGCACCCGGGCTGTGGGTTTGTACGCGGGCATCCACGGTCGCGCTTCGCTCGCGAGACGGCCGCACGGTTCGAGTCGGGGCAAACCATCGCGTAGCGGAGCGCGCTTGGGCGCGAGAGCGTGCTCAGGCGCGCGGTCCGGCGCACGCAGAGCCTGTCGTGGAGCTTCGCCGAAGCGGTATAGTTCCGCTCCATGAACGCACATGCCCAAGCCCCCGTTTCCATCGCTGTCGCCCAGCTCAACCTGACCGTGGGCGATCTGGTCGGCAACGCCGACCACATCATCGCCGCGCTCGACGACGCACGCGCGGCCGGCGCGCAACTGCTGCTCACGCCCGAGCTTGCGCTGTCCGGGTATCCGCCCGAGGACTTGCTGCTGCGACCGGATTTCTATCGCGCCTGCGCGCGTGAGGTCGAACGCATCGCCGCTGCTGCGCGGGGGGTCACGGTGGTGCTTGGCCACCCGGTGGAGGACGGCGGCGAGCGCTACAATGCGGCCTCGGTGTTGCGCGACGGCGCGGTGCTGACGCGCTATCACAAGAGCCTGCTGCCCAACTACGAGGTCTTCGACGAGGAGCGCTACTTCGAGGCCGGCGGCACGGCTTGCGTGTTCGAGTGCGCTGGCGTGCGCTTCGGGGTGAACATCTGCGCCGACGTCTGGGAGCGCGGTCCCGCGGAGGCCGCGCGGGCGGCCGGGGCGCAGGTTCTGCTGGCGCTCAACGCTTCGCCCTACCACATGAACAAGCAGGCTCAGCGCCTGGAGGTGCTGCGCGCGCGCGTGGCCGAGACCGGCCTGCCCGTGCTGTACTGCAACATGGTGGGCGGCCAGGACGAGTTGGTCTTCGACGGCGCCTCCTTCGCGCTCGACGCCGGCGGCGCGGTCGGGCTGCAACTCGGCAGCTTCGTCGAGCGCGTCGCGATCGTCGACTACGCCTCGGGCGGTTGGTCGGGCGGTGAGCACGTTCCTGCGCGGACGCTCGAGGCCGAGGTGTACGAGGCGCTGCGCATCGGGGTGCGCGACTATCTCGCCAAGAACCGTTTCCCGGGCGCGATCATCGGCCTGTCGGGCGGGATCGACTCGGCGCTGACCCTGGCGATCGCGGTCGATGCGCTCGGCGCCGACAAGGTGCGTGCGGTGATGATGCCTTCGCCCTACACCGCTCAAATGAGCCTCGACGACTCGCGCGACATGGTGGCGCGGCTGGGCGTGCGCTATGACGAGATCGCGATCGAGCCGGCGATGAAGGTCTTTGCCGAGCTGCTTGCCGACCAGTTTGCCGGCCTGCCCGCCGACACCACCGAGGAGAACCTGCAGGCGCGCATCCGCGGCATGCTACTGATGGCGCTGTCGAACAAGACCGGCGCGATCGTGCTCACCACCGGCAACAAGAGCGAGATGGCCACCGGCTACGCCACGCTCTACGGCGACATGGCCGGCGGCTTCGCCGTGCTCAAGGACCTCTACAAGACCTTTGTCTTCCGCCTGTCGAACTGGCGCAACACGGTGAGCCCGGTGATCCCGCAGAACATCATCGACCGACCGCCCTCGGCCGAGCTCAAGCCCGACCAGAAGGACCAGGACAGCCTGCCGCCCTACGACATGCTTGACGCCATCATCCAGGCCTACATGGAGCGCGACGAGTCGCCGCGCGACATCGTCGCCGCGGGCTTCCCCGAGGGCGAGGTGCGGCGCGTGGTGGGTATGCTCAAGCGCAACGAGTACAAGCGCCGCCAGGCCCCGGTGGGCATCCGTGTGACCCAGCGCGGTTTCGGCAGGGATTGGCGTTATCCGATAACATCCCGCTACCAGGACGAATTCTGAAAGAGGAGCAAGCCGGATGAAGAAGATCGAGGCGATCATCAAGCCGTTCAAGCTGGACGAGGTGCGCGAGGGCCTGTCCGAGGTGGGGATCACGGGCCTGACGGTGACCGAGGTCAAGGGTTTCGGCCGCCAGAAGGGCCACACCGAGCTCTATCGCGGTGCTGAATACGTGGTCGACTTCCTGCCCAAGATCAAGGTCGAGGTCGTGCTTGCCGATGACATCGTCGACCAGGCGGTGGAGGCGATCGTGAAGGCCGCGCACACGGGCAAGATCGGCGACGGCAAGATCTTCATCACGCCGGTGGAGCAGGTCATCCGCATCCGCACTGGCGAGACCAACGAAGCGGCGATCTGATATTCGGGCGGCGGCACTCAGGCGGGTAACGGCATTCGGGCGCGCGGCGCGGCGTTCTGCGCGCGCAGCAGCACCAGCAGGGCGCCGCCGCCGCCATCGTGGGGGCCGGCCTGGCAAAAGGCGAGGATCTCCTCGCGCTGCGCCAGCCAGCCGCGCGACAGCTGTTTCAGGATCGACACCTTCCCGGGCGAGCCGTGGCCCTTGCCGTGGATCACCCGGATGCAGCGCTTGCCCTGGGCAAGCGCGTCGTGCAGGAAGTTCGCCAGCGCGGCGCGCGCCTCGTCGCGGGTGAGACCGTGGAGGTCGATCTGGCCCTGCAGCACCCAGCGCCCGCGGCGCAGATCGGTCAGCACCCGGCGCGGCAGCCCGGTCCGCAGGAAGGCCGCCTCGTCGCCCATGTCCAGGCGATCCTCGAAGGTGAGCGGTGCGGCGAGCGATTCGCCGAGCGCCGCGCGCTCGTCCTCCTCGCGCTTGAGCGGCGCAGGTGCCGGCTGCGGGCGCTCCAGCTCCACGCGGTTGCGGTCGGCAACCGGGCGGGCATTGCCCACCACCGCAAGAAAGAGCGCTGCCGGATCGCTGACGTCGGCGTCCGCGGGCAGCACGATCGCGTCGGGTCGCAGCGCCGGCGCGGGATGCGTACCGCCTGCATGGCGGGCGTGGTGACGCAGCGGTGTGTCGAGCGCCACTCGGCCGGTATCCCTCAGCGGCATCACGCCCTCGTAGGCCGCGCGCAGCGGGTCGGTCTCGGGTCGCGCACGGACGGGCTCCTCGGTTTCCTCGTCCTCCACGGCTTGCGTGCGCGGCCGCGGGGCAGGGCGGGGGCGGTGGATCTCGACGCGGTCCGTGCCGCGCACCGGGCGCACCGCGCCGACGCTGCGCCGGAAGAGCTCGAGCGCCTCCGCGTCGGGCTCCTGTGCACGATCGGCACCGGCGCTGGAGGAGTCTTCCTCAAGCGGGTGGCGGATACGCCTCGCCGGGGCGGGCGACGACACGGGTGCCGGGAGCGCGCGCTGCTGCAGCTGCTTGCGCAGGGCTGCGAAGGGCGAGGCGGGCTTCGGCACCGCGCCCTGCGCGTCGCGTCCTGGGTTGCCGGCCGGACCCGGCGCGGGAGCGCGGCGGCTCATCGGCCTGCTCAGACGCCGAGGGCGTCGAGGTAGCGCTCGGCGTCGAGTGCGGCCATGCAGCCGGTGCCGGCCGAAGTCACCGCCTGGCGGTAAATGTGGTCCTGCACGTCGCCGGCAGCGAACACGCCGGGAACGCTTGTCTGCGTCGCGTTGCCGTTCCGTCCGCCCTGGGTGACGATGTAGCCGCCCTCCATCTGGAGCTGGCCTTCGAAAATGTCCGTGTTGGGCTTGTGGCCGATGGCGATGAACACGCCCTGCAGCGCCACCTCCCGGGTGGCGCCGTTGTTCACGCCCTTGATGCGCATCCCCGTCACGCCGGTGTTGTCGCCCAGCACCTCGTCGAGCGTGGCATTGAGCGCGAGCTCGATCCTGCCGGCGGCGACCTTCTCCATCAGCTTGTCGATCATGATCTTCTCGGCGCGGAACTTCTCGCGGCGGTGCACCAGGGTGACCTTTCTCGCGATGTTGGCGAGGTAGAGCGCCTCCTCGACCGCGGTGTTGCCGCCGCCGATCACCGCGACGTCCTGGTTGCGGTAGAAGAAGCCGTCGCAGGTGGCGCACGCCGACACGCCGCGCCCGGCGAATTTTTCCTCCGAGGGCAGGCCGAGGTACTTGGCGGTGGCGCCGGTGGAGATGATCAGCGCATCGCAGGTGTATTCGCCGCTGTCGCCGACCAGGCGGAAGGGCTTCTCGCCCAGCTTCACGGTGTGGATGTGGTCGAAGATCATCTCGGTGTTGAAGCGCTCTGCGTGCTTCTGGAAGCGCGCCATCAGGTCCGGACCCATCACGCCGTCTGCATCGGCCGGCCAGTTGTCGACCTCGGTCGTGGTCATGAGCTGGCCGCCCTGGGCGAGGCCGGTGATCAGCACCGGGTTCAGGTTGGCGCGCGCGGCATAGACGGCGGCGGTGTAGCCGGCGGGGCCGGAGCCGAGGATCAGCAGACGGGCGTGTTTGGTGGTCATGGACGAAGCTTCCTGCGGGTGGATTGCGAGGCGCCGATTATAGCGGAGGGGGCGGCGGGGGTTGGAGGTGGTCGCCGGAGTCCGGGCGTTCGCGCGTGATTCCGATGGGGAGACGCGCGTTCCTGTCTGTGGTGCAGCGATACGCATCGAATTCCCGCTGGATGCGGAAAGTGTGATCTCCGTCACGAAATCGAGAATAAGCCCGGGGTGATCGTATAAACTTGAAAATGCATGTTTCAACTGTTCCACTCCTCGTGCCTGGAGCGCGCATGACCCAAGCCACCGCCGTTTCCGTCGTCGCCCTGAAGACCTTCCCGCTGTTCCATGGCCTGTCCGACGAGTCGTTGGCCAGCATCGCGCGCGTGTCGATGATGCGTCGCTTCCCCCGCGGGCAGTCCGTGGTGTGCGCGGGCGACCGTCCCGACTACGTCTATCTCGTGCTCACCGGCAGCCTCAAGGTCGTGGTGAGCGACGAGGACGGCCGCGAGGTAATCCTGTCCATCCTCGGCCAGGGCGAGCTCTTCGGCGAGATGGGCATGTTCGACGAGCGGCCGCGCTCGGCCTCGGTGATCGCCGTGGTGCCGGCCGATCTGGTGCTGATCTCCAAGCAGGATTTCCGCCGCATCATGCAGGACAGCTTCGACGTGTCCTGGCGCATCATGTGCAACCTCGCCGAGCGCCTGCGCAACGCCGATCGCAAGATCGAGAGCCTCGCGCTCATGGATGTCTACGGCCGTGTTGCGCGCCTGCTGATCGAGATGGCCGAGGACGTCGGTGGCCAGTCGGTGGTGGTCCGGCGCATCTCCAAGCAGGACATCGCCAAGATGATCGGCGCCTCGCGCGAGATGGTGAGCCGGGTGATGAAGGACCTCGGCCAGCAGGGTCTGATCGAGGAAGGGCCCGACGGCATCCTGTTGCGTGAGCGCCTCAACGACGTGTGAACGCGCGCTCGCCGCTCGGCCGTTTGTGAGCATCCGCAAGCGCGGCGGCGGGGTGGGGACCGATCCCGTATAATCCGGGGTTGTTCCACTCTCCCTGCGGCCGCAACGCAATGCTGTCTCGTTCGTCCTCCCGTTCCCAGCCGCTGCCCGAAAAGATCTCGCTGTTGCTGCAGGAGGCCCGCTGGCTGATCCTCGGCGTGGTCTCGCTCTACGTCGGCATGATCCTCGTCGGCTACAGCGAGTCCGACCCGGGCTGGTCGCACGCCTCCGACGTCACCCGCGTTGCCAATCCGGGCGGGCGTTTCGGCGCTTGGCTGGCGGACCTCCTGCTCTATCTCTTCGGCATTTCCTCGTGGTGGTGGGTGGTCTTCCTCGGCTACAGCCTGCTGTGGGGTTTCCGCCGCCTCAAGAACAGGCTCGAGCTCGACCACCGCTCCTTCATCTTCGTGATGATCGGCTTCTTCGTGGTGCTGATCACCAGCAGCGCGCTCGAATTCCTGCGTTTCCACTCCCACGGTGCGGCGCTGCCGCTCGAGCCCGGCGGCTTGATCGGCATGGAACTCGCCCAGTTCGTGCGGCGCAGCTTCGGCTTCACCGGCGGCACGCTGCTGCTGCTCGCGCTGCTGGCCACGGGGCTGTCGCTGTTCACCGGGGTGTCGTGGCTGGCTCTGATGGAGCGCATCGGTCTTGGCATCGAGCAGGCGGTGCTCGGCGTGCAGCAGGCCTGGCTGCGCTGGCAGGACCGCCGTGTGGGTCGCGAGGTGGCGCACAAGCGCGAGGAGGTGGTGCAGACCCGGCGCAAGAAGGTCGAGAAGGCCGAGCCCGCGCCGCTGCGCATCGAGCCGGCGGTGGTCGCCGTGACCAAGTCCGAGCGGGTGGAGAAGGAGCGCCAGCAGACCCTGTTCCAGGATGCGGCCGAGGGCGTGATCCCGCCGGTGGCACTGCTCGATCCGGCCAGCGGTGGCGTGGAGCCGCCTTCGCCCGAATCCCTCGAGTTCACCTCGCGCCTGATCGAGACCAAGCTCGCCGACTTCGGCGTCGAGGTCAAGGTGCTCGCCGCCTACCCCGGCCCGGTGATCACTCGCTACGAGATCGAGCCGGCAACCGGGGTCAAGGGCAGCCAGGTGGTGAACCTTGCCAAGGACCTCGCGCGCGCGCTGTCGCTGGTGTCGATCCGCGTCGTCGAGACCGTGCCGGGCAAGTCCTGCATGGCGCTCGAGCTGCCCAACCCGAAGCGGCAGATGGTGCGCCTGTCGGAGATCATCGGTTCCAAGGTGTACCAGGACGCGCATTCGCCGCTTACCGTGGTGCTCGGCAAGGACATCGGTGGCCAGCCGGTGGTGGCCGACCTGGCCAAGATGCCACACCTGCTGGTGGCGGGTACGACGGGCTCGGGCAAATCGGTCGGCATCAACGCGATGATCCTGTCGCTGCTCTACAAGAGTGAGCCCGATCGGGTGCGCTTGATCATGGTCGACCCGAAGATGCTCGAGCTGTCGATCTACGAGGGCATCCCGCACCTGCTCGCACCCGTCGTCACCGACATGAAGCACGCCGGCAACGCGCTCAACTGGTGCGTGGCGGAGATGGACAAGCGCTACAAGCTGATGGCGGCGGTGGGCGTGCGCAACCTCGCCGGCTTCAACAAGGCCGTGCAGGAGGCGCGCAAGGCCGAGCAGCCGCTCACCAACCCATTCTCGATCAGCCCCGAGAACCCGGAGCCGCTCGAGCCCTTGCCCTACATCGTGGTGGTGGTCGACGAGCTTGCCGACATGATGATGGTGGTCGGCAAGAAGGTCGAGGAGCTGATCGCCCGCCTGGCGCAGAAGGCGCGCGCCGCCGGCATCCACCTCATCCTCGCCACCCAGCGCCCTTCGGTTGACGTGATCACCGGCCTGATCAAGGCCAACGTACCCACGCGTATCGCTTTCCAGGTCTCCAGCAAGATCGACTCGCGCACCATCCTCGACCAGATGGGCGCCGAGACCCTGCTCGGCATGGGCGACATGCTCTACCTCGCGCCCGGTACCGGGCTGCCGGTGCGCGTGCACGGTGCCTTCGTCGCCGACGACGAGGTGCACAAGGTGGTCGACCACCTCAAGAAGATCGGTCCGCCCGACTATATCGAGGGCATCCTTTCCTCGGCCGAGGACGATGTCGACGCCGCGCTCGGCAGTGGCGGGGAAGGCGATGACGGCGAGTCGGACGCGCTCTACGACCAGGCCGTGGAGATCGTGGTGAAGACGCGCCGGCCCTCGATCTCGCTGGTGCAGCGCCACCTGCGCATTGGCTACAACCGCGCCGCGCGCCTGATCGAACAGATGGAGCGCGCCGGCCTGGTGTCGCCGATGGGCAGCAATGGCAACCGCGAAGTGATCGTGCCGGCCAAGGAGAGCGAATGATCCAGTTCAACACGCGACCGGCCGCGCTGCTGCGCGGCGTGGCGGGCGTCGTGCTCGCGCTGGCGGCCCTGGGCGCCACGGCGGCGGGTGGCGTGCAGCAGCTGCGCGACTTCGTCGCCGGCGCGCGCAGCGCGGAGGGCGAGTTCGAGCAGGTCGTCACCGCGCAGTCCGGGCGCCGACCTCAGGAGGCCTCGGGCAGCTTCGCCTACGCCCGCCCGGGGCGCTTCCATTGGGAGTACGACCGGCCTTATCGCCAGGTGCTGGTGGGCGACGGCAAGACCCTGTGGTCCTGGGATCCCGACCTCAACCAGGTGACCGTACGCGCGATCGGCGAGGCGCTCGGCGCCACCCCGGCGGCGATCCTGTTCGGCAGCGGCGCGCTCGACGACAATTTCGAGCTCGCCGACGCCGGCGAGCGGGACGGTCTGGCCTGGGCCGAGGCGCGTCCGAAGCGCACCGAGAGCGGCTTCGAGTCGCTGCGCATCGGGCTGGCTGAAGGCCAGTTGCGGCGTATGGAGATGCGCGACCACTTCGGCCAGACCACGGTGATCCGCTTCACCCGCCTGCGCGCCAACCCGGTGCTCGCCGAGGACCGCTTCCGCTTCGAGCCGCCCGCAGGCGCCGACGTGATCGGCGAACTGCCCGGCGCGCGCTGACTCCCCACGCACGCGTGCGCACGCCGCAATCGATCCCCGA
This sequence comes from Thauera sp. DNT-1, assembly GCF_055393985.1. Taxonomy (NCBI): domain Bacteria; kingdom Pseudomonadati; phylum Pseudomonadota; class Betaproteobacteria; order Rhodocyclales; family Zoogloeaceae; genus Thauera; species Thauera sp. DNT-1. Next base: position 101,567 of record NZ_AP043752.1, read on the forward strand.
GTCCATGGGCCGTCTGCAAGGGGGCTCCGCATGACCGACCTGTTCGACGCCCTCGAGCCGCCGCAGGTGCCGCTCGCTGAGCGCATGCGGCCGCACACCCTCGACGAGGTCGCCGGCCAGTCACACCTGTTGGGACCGGGCAAGCCGCTGCGACTGGCCTTCGAGTCGCGCCGGCCGCACTCGATGATTCTGTGGGGCCCGCCCGGCGTCGGCAAGACCACGCTCGCACGGCTGATGGCGCGCGGCTTCGACGCCGAGTTCGTCGCCCTGTCCGCGGTGTTCTCCGGGGTCAAGGAGATCCGCGAGGCGATCCAGCAGGCCCAGGCCGCCAAGGCGCGCGGTCGCCACACCATCCTCTTCGTCGACGAGGTGCACCGCTTCAACAAGGCGCAGCAGGACGCTTTCCTGCCCTACGTCGAGCAGGGCCTGGTGACCTTCATCGGCGCCACCACCGAGAACCCTTCGTTCGAGGTCAACTCCGCGCTGCTGTCGCGCGCCGCGGTGTATGTGCTGGAGTCGCTCGACCACGATGCCATGCTGCGCCTGTTCGAGCGCGCGCACGCGATCGCCTGCCCGACGCTCGGCTTCGACGAGGATGCGCGCGAGCGCCTGATCGGCTTTGCCGACGGCGACGCGCGCAGGCTGATGAACCTGATCGAACAGGTCCAGGTTGCCGCCGAGACCGCCAAGGTCGATCCGGTGAGCGCCACCTTCGTCGACCAGGCCCTGTCGCGCAACCTGCGCCGCTTCGACAAGGGCGGAGAGGCCTTCTACGACCAGATTTCCGCCCTGCACAAGTCGGTGCGCGGCTCGGATCCGGATGCCTCGCTGTACTGGCTGTGCCGCATGCTCGACGGCGGCGCCGATCCGCTCTACCTCGGCCGGCGGCTGATCCGCATGGCGGTGGAGGACATCGGCCTGGCCGATCCGCGTGCGCTCGAGATCGCGCTCAATGCCTGCCACACCTACGAGCGCCTCGGTTCTCCCGAGGGCGAACTCGCGCTCGCCCAGGCGACGATCTTCATGGCCTGCGCGGCCAAGTCCAACGCCGCCTACAAGGCCTACAAGGCCGCGCGCGCCTTTGTCGCCCACGACGGCTCGCGTCCGGTGCCGCTGCACCTGCGCAACGCGCCGACCAAGCTGATGAAGGCGCTCGACTACGGCAAGGCCTACCGCTACGCGCACGACGAGCCCGAGGCCTATGCAGCGGGCGAGAATTATTTCCCCGAGGGAATGCAGTCGCCCGGGTGGTACCAACCCACTCCGCGCGGCCTCGAAGGCAAGATCGGCCAGAAGCTCGCTTGGCTGCGCGAACTCGACCGCAAGGCGGCGGAGGGCGGAAAACAATACGCGAGGCCGTCGCCATCTGCGGGCGGCGCCTCGCGCGAAGTCCCGGCGAGCAAAGGTACGCCGGGCGAGGAGAGAATCAGTGGGGGAGGGGATGATCCTTCATGAAACGCTCGCAGACGGAAGCCGCCAGTTTGGCCTTGCGCACGTCCCCGCATGCATTGGCACGCTCGATGAGTTCGCGCATGTAGTGCGTGAGTGCCAGCACGCCCTCCGGCGTCTGCACGAGCCCGCAGCAAAGCTGCGCGGCGGCGGCATCCGGGATGTCCTCATGCTCGGCAATCAACAACACCTCCTCGTCGGTGAGATCGCAGTAGTCCAGGCAGTCGCGAATGGATAGCATGCCGTTTCCTCCAGGTCCGGGCCGTCTGATGCGGCTTTGTTGTCAACTCAAGGATAGTGGACCGATCCGCTTTTACAAGTTCGATAGAAATTCAGAACCAGAACCAAGTCGTTGATTAAGAAAGCCGATTTTGCGAAGCGCGAGGTCTTGTCGCGCGACCCCGCCATGTAATCAGTCGCCTGCGACGGTTTTCCGAGAATCCGCATCAACTTTTGCCGATCGCTTTTCAGGAACGTTTCCGATGCTCGATATCCAGCTTCTCCGCACCCAGCTCGACCACGTCGCCGCACGCCTCGCCACGCGCGGGATGCAGCTCGACACCGCCGCCTTCCAGGCCCTCGAGGACGAGCGCAAGCAGTTGCAGACCCGCACCCAGGAACTGCAGGCCCGCCGCAACGCGCTGTCCAAGCAGATCGGCATGCTCAAGGGCAAGGGCGAGGACGCCTCCGCGGTGATGGCCGAGGTCGCCCAGCTCGGCGACGGGCTCAAGGCCTGCGAGCAGGCCCTGCCGATGCTGCTCGAGCGCATCAACGCCTTCCTGGCCACCCTGCCGAACCTGCCGCAGGACGATGTTCCGGCGGGCGCAGACGAGACCGGCAACGTCGAGGTGCGGCGCTGGGGTACGCCGCGCGCCTACGACTTCGAGGTGCGCGACCACGTGGACCTCGGCGCTCCGCTCGGCCTCGACTTCGAGACCGGCGCCAAGCTGTCGGGCTCGCGCTTCGCCTTCCTGCGCGGTCCGGTGGCGCGCCTGCATCGCGCGCTCGCGCAGTTCATGCTCGACACCCACACCCGCGAGCACGGCTACACCGAGTGCTACACGCCCTACATCGTCAATGGCTCGGCGCTCTACGGCACCGGTCAGCTGCCCAAGTTCAAGGAGGATCTGTTCTGGGTGCTGCGCGGCGGCGACGAGGAGGGCCTCGAGCAGTACCTGATCCCGACCGCAGAGATCACGCTCACCAACAGCGTGCGCGAGGAGGTGCTCGCGCTCGAGAGCCTGCCGATCCGTCTTACCGCGCATAGCCCCTGCTTCCGCTCCGAGGCGGGCAGCGGCGGGCGCGACGTGCGCGGCATGATCCGCCAGCACCAGTTCGACAAGGTCGAGATGGTGCAGATCGTCGAGCCGGCGAAGAGCAAGGAGGCGCTCGAACAGATGGTCGGCCACGCCGAGGCCATCCTGCAGAAGCTCGAGCTGCCCTACCGGGTGATCACGCTGTGCACCGGCGACATGGGCTTCTCGGCTGCGAAGACCTACGATCTCGAGGTGTGGCTGCCGGCGCAGAACACATACCGCGAGATCTCCAGCTGCTCGAACTGCGAGTCCTTCCAGGCGCGTCGCATGCAGGCCCGCTTCAAGAACGCGCAGGGCAAGAACGAGCTGGTGCACACGCTCAACGGGTCCGGTCTGGCGGTGGGGCGCACCCTGGTTGCGGTGCTGGAGAACCACCAGCAGGCCGACGGTTCGATCGTGATCCCGCGGGCGCTGGTGCCCTACATGGGTGGCATCGAGCGCATCGAAGCGCCGCTCTGAGCGGCGATCGGCGGTTGGCGCGGGTCCGACCTTGCGGCCCGCGCCAGCCGCCTCCTGGCGGGGCCGTGCCGTGTGCGATGCCGTCCCGCTCCGCCGCTTGCACCCGCGCTCAGTGCTCGTCCAGCCACACCGACTCCCAGCGCGCGAGCTCGGGGAAGTGGTGCTCGGCGCGCGCGGCGAGCGCGCGGTCGAGTTCGTCGATCAGGCCGTGCAGCGAGCGTTCGGGGGCGTGGGGGAGTTCGGGCTCGAACTCCACGACGAGGTCGCCACGTGCGCGCCGGCCGTGCGCCGGAAAGCCGGCGCCGGGTACGCGCAGGCTGCGCGGATGGGCGAGGCCGGGCTCGAGTTCGATGCTGCGCACGCCCGTCGGGTGGGGCACGCGCAGGGTCCCGCCGATCAGCAGGCGCAGCGCGCTGACCGGGCGGCGCAGCACCAGGTCGCGGCCCTCGCGGCGAAACAGCGGATGACTGGCGAGGCGGATCTGCAGGTGCAGGTCGCCAGCGCGATGGCGCGGCTCGGGGTGCGCCTCGCCCTCGCCGGCGAGACGCAGTTCGTCGTCGTCCACCACCCCGGGTGGAATGAGCACCTCGAGATGACGAGTCTGCATTTGTTCCCCGCTGCCGCCACAGCCGCCACACGGTCCCGTGTTGCGATAGCCCCGCCCCTCGCAGTCCGGGCAGCGCTCCAGCCCCGCAGGTCCGTGCAAGCGGCCCGAGCCTCGGCAGGGTGTGCATAGGCGGCTCACGCTGAGCTTCTCGATGCCGCTGCCGCCGCACAGCACGCAGGGGCTGCGGCGCTCGACCTCGACCGTCCGCCGCGCCCCGGTGAAGCTCTCCTCGATGCTGATCTCCAGTGTCTGCCAGCGGTCCGCGCCGCGCTGCGGCGGAGGCTGGGTGGCAGCCGCGTCCTCGTGTGCCTTCTCCTTGCCTTCGAGCAGGGCGGCGAGCAGGCGGTCGTGCGCATCGCGCAGCCGCCTGAACTGATCGGCGGCGGCGGGGTCGGGATTGCGATCGGGATGCCATCGCATGGCGAGCTTGCGGAAGGCGCGCTTGATCTGTTGCGCGCTCGCGCCGGCTGGCAGGCCGAGCAGTGCGTGGGTGTCGGACATGGACGAATGGGTGAGGACCGCGAGGGCATCAGCTTAACCGAGCTTGCCCGCGGATGCTGCGCCCGCACTTGACGGATCTCCCAAGGATGAAAGAATGTGGCGCCGTGTTCAATACGGAATCGTATGGCCTGGTGCTCCGGCAGAACTCGCCGGAGCGCGAACACGCGGAAAATGAATACATGGAGACGACGAAACGATGAGCCCAAGCCGAGCTTCCGAAACCCAGCCCCGCGACTCGTGGGTGCATCATCCGCAGGGGCGCATCTTCGCGCGGGAATGGACCCCGTCCGGGGCGGCCGGCGAGCGGCCGGCGAGCCCGATCGTGCTGCTCCACGACTCGCTCGGCTGTGTCGAGCTGTGGCGCGACTTCCCGGCGGAGCTGAGCGCCGCGAGCGGGCGCCGGGTGATCGCCTACGACCGCCTCGGGTTCGGCCGCTCGGATGCGCGCGAGGCGCTGCCGGCGCTGGACTTCATCGCCGAGGAGGCGCAGGCGTATTTTCCGGCGGTGCGCGAGCAGCTCGGCCTGGAGCGCTTCGTGGTGTTCGGCCACAGCGTCGGCGGCGGCATGGCGGTGAATTGCGCGGCTGCATTTGCCGGGGCCTGCGACGCCCTGATCACCGAGTCGGCCCAGGTCTTCCCCGAGGACCTCACCCTGAGCAGCATCGCCGAGGCCAAGGAGCAGTTCGTCGATGAATCGCAGCTGCAGCGCCTGGCGCGCTATCACGGCGACAAGGCGCGCTGGGTGCTGGATGCGTGGACCGAGAGCTGGTTGCATCCCGGCTTCGCGGCCTGGTCGCTGAGGTCGGTGCTGCCGCAGGTGCGTTGCCCTGTGCTGGCCATCCATGGCATGCATGACGAGTACGGCACGAGCGTGCACCCCGAGACGATCGGCGAGCTCTCCGCGGGCCCGGCGCAGGTGGCGATCCTGCCGGACACCTTCCACGTGCCGCATCGCGAGCGTCCGGCCGCGGTCATCGAACTCGTCTGCGCCTTCCTCGAGCCGGTGCGGCAGGGCGGGGCGGTGTGCGTGTCCTGAGCGGTCGGCGCGGTGCATCCGGGCGGGTCCCGGATGGGCCGCTCGGGTATCGGGCGGGGGCGCGCCGATGCGACGAGGAGGGACGGAAAAGGAGGACGAAAAAAAACGCCGACCCGGTGAAGAGTCGGCGTTTTTCGAAACTGGCGCGCCCGGAAGGATTCGAACCTCCTACCCCCTGGTTCGTAGCCAGGTACTCTATCCAGATGAGCTACGGGCGCGTTGCCGAAATCGTTTAGAGCCCGAAATCGGAAGGCTTTTTTTGGCGCGCCCGGAAGGATTCGAACCTCCTACCCCCTGGTTCGTAGCCAGGTACTCTATCCAGATGAGCTACGGGCGCTTCTTGCTGCACTGCGAAGAACCGGGATTATAACGACTGTTCCCGCAACTTCAAGTTTAAATTGGCGGAGAGGGTGGGATTCGAACCCACGGTAGGCTTGCACCTACGCCTGATTTCGAGTCAGGTACATTCGACCACTCTGCCACCTCTCCGCTCGAAGGTCGGCATTATAGTGTTTTTTTCCGGGAAGTGAACAGTTTTTTGCGGGGGGTAAAGTGAAGAGACCCCGTCGCCGGCCCCGACCCGGCGCATCGGGACGGGCAAGGCGGCCGCGGTCGGGCCCGGGCTGCGCTCACCTGGCCTGCGGCAGCATCTCCTCGTAGGCGCGCACCGCTTCCGCGGCGTACATCAGGGCCGGGCCGCCGCCCATATAGGTGCACACGCCCAGGGTCTCCATGATCTGCTCGCGGGTCGCGCCGAGGCGGATCAGCGCCTTGATGTGGAAGCCGATGCAGGCGTCGCAGCGCTGGGTGACGGCGATCGCGAGTGCGATGAGTTCCTTCTGCAGCTCGCTCAGCACGCCGTCCTGCAGCGAGCTCTTGGCCATCGCGCCGAAGCCCTGCATGGTCTCGGGGATCTCCTTGCGCAGCGTGGCGAGCGCCTTGGAGACATCGCTCACGATCTGGACGTGGGACTTGGACATCATGCGTTCTCCTATTTCAGAAAACGCTTATCTTACTCCGCCGACGCGCTTGCGACCATCGCGTCGCGGCGCCGGGCGTGCGTGCCCGAGCGCACCCGCGACACGGCCCCGCTAAAGGGGCGGGGGTCAGGCCCCGCCGCGCTTGTCGCGCTCGATCAGCGCGTAAGCGGAGTGGTTGTGGATCGACTCGAAGTTCTCGGACTCGACCACGTAGGCGTCGATGCGCGGCTCGCGGTTCAGCTGGCCGGCGACGTCGCGCACCATGTCCTCGACGAACTTAGGGGTGTCGTAGGCGCGCTCGGTGACCCACTTCTCGTCGGGGCGCTTGAGCAGGCCGAAGACCTCGCACGAGGCCTGGGCCTCGACCATCTGCACCATCTCCTCGATCCATAGGTGGTCGTTGAGCACCGCGGTGACGGTGACGTGAGAGCGCTGGTTGTGCGCGCCGTACGCGGAGATCTTTTTCGAGCATGGGCACAGGCTGGTCACCGGCACCACGACCTTCATGGTGAACTCGTAGGCGCCGCCCTCGCCGATGCTGCCGATGAAGCAGACCTCATAGTCCATCAGGCTCTGCACGCCGGACACCGGCGCCGTCTTGTTGATGAAGTAGGGGAAGCTCATCTCGACGTGGCCGGTCTCGGCCTCGAGGCGCTCGACCATGGTGCGCAGCATGGGCTCGAAGTTCTCCACCGAGATCTCGCGCTCGCGGCCGTTGAGGATCTCGATGAAGCGCGACATGTGGGTGCCCTTGAAGTTGTGGGGCAGACCAACGTACATGTTGAAGCTGGCCACCGTGTGCTGCACGCCGCCGCGCTTGTCGGCGACCTTGATGGGGTGGCGGATCGACTTGATGCCGACCTTGTCGATCGCGATCCGGCGGCTGTCGGCGCTGCTCTGCACGTCCGGGATGGCGATTGCGTTGGGGGTGTTCATGGGCAGGTTCCCTGCGGGTGGTCGGGGGAATGGGCGTGCCGGAGCCGCCAGCAAAGTGCAATCGTGTTGCACTTTGCTGGCGATCTTATCTTTCCCGACAAAAATGCTCAACCTTTAGGCGCGCTCCGGGGCTCCGGTCGCGCGTGCGATGCTGGCGAGGATGCCGTCCTGATCGAGGCCGACCGAGGCGAGCAGTTGTGCTTGGTCGCCGTGGTCGATGAAGTGGTCGGGCAGGCCCAGGCGCAGCACGCGTGGGCGCGTGGCGAGGCCGTCGACGAGCCGTGAGACCTCGGCGCCGGCGCCGCCGATCACCGCGTTCTCCTCGAGGGTGACGATGAGGTCGTGGCTGGTGGCGAGTTCGGCCACCAGCTCGACGTCGAGCGGCTTGACGAAGCGCATGTTGGCCACCGTGGCGTCGAGCGTCTCGGCGACCTCGCGCGCCACTCCGAGCAGGCTGCCGAAGGCGAGCAGGGCGATGCCGCGGCCACGGCGCACGACCTCGCCCTTGCCGATCGGCAGGGCGCGCATCTGTGCCCGGGGCGCGGTGCCGTTGCCGCCGCCACGCGGATAGCGCACCGCGCTCGGGCCCGCATGCTGCACCGCGGTGTAGAGCATCTGGCGGCATTCGTCCTCGTCTGAGGGCGCCATCACCACCATGTTGGGCACGCAGCTGAGGAAGGAGAGGTCGAAGGCGCCATGGTGGGTCGCGCCGTCGGCGCCCACCAGGCCGCCGCGGTCGATCGCGAACACGACCGGCAGGTTCTGCAGCGCGACGTCGTGGATGAGCTGGTCGTAGGCGCGCTGAAGGAAGGTCGAGTAGATCGCCACCACCGGCACGAAGCCCTCGCAGGCCAGCCCGGCGGCGAAGGTGACCGCGTGCTGCTCGGCGATGCCGACGTCGAAGTAGCGCTCGGGGAACTCCTGCGCGAAGCGCACCAGGCCCGAGCCCTCGCGCATCGCCGGGGTGATGCCGACGATGCGCGGATCGGCCTTGGCCATGTCGCACAGCCAGTCGCCGAACACCTGGGTGTAGGTGAGCTTGCCACCGCCCTTGGCGGCCTGGATGCCGGCGGTGTGATCGAACTTCGACACCCCGTGGTAGAGCACCGGGTCGGCCTCGGCGAGCTTGTAGCCCTGGCCCTTGCGGGTGATCACGTGGAGGAACTGCGGTCCCTTGAGCTTGCGCAGGTTCTGCAGGGTCGGAATCAGTGCGTCGAGGTCGTGGCCGTCGATCGGACCGTAGTAGTGGAAGCCGAACTCCTCGAACAGCGTGCCCGGGCCGATCATGCCCTTGGCGTACTCCTCGACCTTGCGCGCGAGCTCGGCCACCGGCGGGGCGACGCCGAGCACCTTCTCGCCGACCCGGCGCGCGGTGTTGTAGGTCGAGCCCGACATCATGCGGGCGAGGATCTTGGTGAGCGCCCCCACCGGTGGCGAAATCGACATCTCGTTGTCGTTGAGGATCACCAGCAGGTTGAGGTTCTCCATGTCGCCGGCGTTGTTGAGGGCCTCGAAGGCCATGCCGGCCGACATCGCGCCGTCGCCGATCACCGCGATCGCGTGGCGGTCCTCGCCGCGTGCGCGCGCCGCCACGGCCATGCCGAGCGCAGCCGAGATCGAGGTGGAGGAGTGTGCGGTGCCGAAGGTGTCGTACTCGCTCTCGCAGCGCCGCGGGAAGCCGGAGATGCCGCCGAAGTGGCGCAGCCCGGTCATCGCCTCGCGGCGGCCGGTGAGCACCTTGTGGCCGTAGGTCTGGTGGCCGACGTCCCACACGATGCGGTCGTGAGGGGTGTTGAAAACGTGGTGCAGCGCGATCGTCAGCTCGACGGTGCCGAGGTTGGAGGACAGATGGCCGCCGGTCTTCGATACCGACTCGATCAGGAAGGCGCGCAATTCGGAGGCGAGGGCGCCGAGTTCGCGGCGATCGAGTGCACGGACGTCGGCGGGACAGCCGACGCGTTCCAGGTTCGGGTAGGGGGCCATGGGGGATCCGGCTTTTGGGTTGTTCTTGGGGGCCGCAGTCAGGCGCGATCAGAAGGCGCGATGCACGATGTAGTCCGCGAGCTGCTCAAGGCGCAGCGCACGCGCGCCGAAAGGGCGCAGGCTGGCGCGCGCCTCGTCGAGCATCTCCTCGGCGAGGCGGCGGGCGTCGACCAGGCCGAGCAGGCTCACGTAGGTCGGCTTGTCGTTGTCGGCGTCCTTGCCCGCGGTCTTGCCCAGCGTGGCGGTGTCGGCCTCGGCGTCGAGGAGGTCGTCGACCACCTGGAAGAGCAGGCCCACGACCTTGGCGTAGTGGTCCAGGCGTGCGTGCTCGTCGGCACCCAATGTGCCGCCGGCACGCGCGCCGAGCAGCACCGCGGCGCGGATCAGCGCCCCGGTCTTGTGGATGTGCATGAACTCGAGCTCTTCGCGCCCCAGCCGCTTGCCCACCGAGGCGAGGTCGATCGCCTGGCCGCCGGCCATGCCGCGCGAGCCTGACGCGATGGCGAGCTGGTTCAGCATCGCGAGCTGGTTCGCGGGGTCCGTGCCGAGCGGACGCTCGGCGAGCACCTGGAAGGCCAGCGTCTGCAGCGCGTCGCCGGCGAGCAGGGCGGTGGCCTCCTCGAACTCGACATGCACGGTAGGCTTGCCGCGACGCAGCACGTCATCGTCCATGCAAGGGAGATCGTCGTGCACCAGCGAATAGGCGTGGATCAGCTCGACCGCGCAGGCGATGCGGTCGAGGTCCTCGGCAGCGGCGCCGGCGAGTGCGCCGGCCGCATGCGCGAGCAGCGGACGCACGCGCTTGCCACCGCCGAGCACCGCGTAGCGCATCGCCTCGTGCAGGCGATGCGGGGCGATCGCGGCATCGGGCAGCACGCCGGCGAGCGCGACCTCGGTGCGCTGCTGGATCTGCGCCGTCCATTCGGAGAAGGAGGGGAGCTTGCTGTCTGTGTTCATGCGCCTGCCTCGTCGCCGTCGCGGGTCGGTTCGGTCGGGAAATCGGTGAGGCCGTCGCCTTCGAGCATGCGCACGCGCTGCTCGGCGTCGCCGAGCGTGGTCTGGCAGTGACGCAGCAGGCCGACGCCACGCTGATAGCGCGCGAGGGCATCCTCGAGCGGCAGATTGCCGGATTCCATTTCCTGGACAATGGCCTCGAGCTCGGAGACCGCCGCTTCGAACGACTTGGGGGAGGATGCCGACTTTGGCATGGATCGATATCTGGCGCGGCAAAAGCGGAAAAATAACCGAAGGCGGGTATGGCGGTCAAACGGGGGGTGTCTTACACTAAACCCTTTATTTTTCCGGATTTCTTGTCCGCAAGAGGAGGTTCGGGGATGTCCGACATCGCTTCCAAGGCTCGACTGGCCCAGGCAGCCTCCCAGCTGCCTGTCTCGTGGTACTTCGACCAGCAGGTTTTCGAACTGGAGAAGAAACTCCTCTTCGATGCCGGTCCGGGGTACGTCGGCCATGAGCTGATGGTTCCCGAGGTCGGCAACTACCGCTCGCTGGAGTGGCTCGACCACGCCAAGCTGCTGTTCCGCACCGAGGCGGGTGTGCACCAGATGTCCAACGTCTGCCGCCACCGCCAGGCGATCATGCTGCAGGGCAGCGGCACGACCAAGCTCGTGGTCTGCCCGGTGCACCGCTGGACCTACGACCGCCAGGGCAACCTGCTCGGCGCACCGCACTTCCCCGAGAAGCCCTGCCTGGGCCTCAGGCGCGACGAGCTCGAACGCTGGAATGGCCTGCTTTTCAAGGGCCCGCGCTCGGCGAGCGCCGACCTTGCCGGGATGCAGGTGGCGGGCGAATTCGATTTCTCGGGCTACAAGCTCGACAAGGTCGAGGTCCACCATTGCAATTACAACTGGAAGACCTTCATCGAGGTCTATCTGGAGGACTATCACGTCGTGCCCTTCCACCCCGGACTGGGCAACTTCGTGACCTGCAAGGACCTGAGCTGGCAGTTCGGCGACTGGTATTCGGTACAGAAGGTGGGCATCACCTCGCTCGCCAAGCCGGGCTCGGAGACCTACGCCAAGTGGCACAAGGCGGTGATCGACTACTACGGCGAGAAGAAGCCGACGCATGGTGCGATCTGGCTCACCTACTACCCGAATGTGATGGTGGAGTGGTACCCGCACGTGCTAGTGGTGAGCACGCTGATTCCGACGGATGTGGATAAGACGACCAACGTGGTGGAGTTCTACTACCCGGAGGACATCGTCGAGTTCGAGCGCGAGTTCGTCGAGGCCGAGCAGGCCGCCTACATGGAGACTGCGATCGAGGACGACGAGATCGGCGAGCGCATGGATCGCGGCCGCAGGGCGCTGCTGAAGGAGGGGCGCAACGAGGTCGGCCCCTACCAGTCGCCCTTCGAGGACGGCATGCAGCATTTCCACGAGTTCTACCGGCGCATCATGGAGCCGCACATCGGCGGGTGAAGCGGAGAGAAGCGAGGCGCGACTTGCGGCTCGCGCATTCCATCACGCGCGGCGCCGATTCAAGGCGCCACGATCGCGACTTGCGTCGCTCCCACAGGAAAGTACACGCGACTCGACCGCCAAGTACACGCGACTCGACCGCCGCCTTGCAGAAGCGACGCAAGGCGCGATTCTCTCCCGCCTTGCGCCGAAGCTTCAGCGCGGGTCCTGCAACTCCTTGGGCAGCGCGAAGGTCACGCGCTCGGGCACGCCGTCGAGGTTGCGCACCGCGCCGCCGCTCAGTTCTTCCAGGCGCGCGATCACCTCGGCCACCAGCACCTCGGGCGCCGAGGCCCCCGCGGTCACGCCGATGCGGCGCTTGCCCTCGATCCAGGCGGGGTCGATGCCGGCGGCGTTGTCGATCAGGTAGGCGGGCACGCCGCGCAGCGCGGCGACCTCGCGCAGGCGGTTGGAGTTGGAGCTGTTCTTCGACCCGACCACGAACACCACGTCCGCGTATGGGGTCATGAACTTCACCGCGTCCTGGCGGTTCTGCGTGGCGTAGCAGATATCGTCCTTCTTCGGGCCGACGACCCGGGGGAAGCGGGTGCGCAGGGCATCGACGATCGCGGCCGCGTCATCCACGGACAGCGTGGTCTGGGTCACGTAGGCGAGCTGTTCTGGGTCGGCCACCTGCAGGCCGGCGACGTCGGCCGGGGTCTCGACCAGATGGATGCCGCCGTCGACCTGGCCCATCGTGCCCTCGACCTCGGGGTGGCCCTTGTGACCGATCATGACGATCTCCTTGCCCTGGTCGCGCATGCGCGCCACCTCGACATGGACCTTCGTCACCAGCGGGCAGGTGGCGTCGAAGACGCGCAGCCCGCGGCGCTCGGCTTCCTCGCGCACCGCGAGCGAGACGCCATGGGCCGAGAAGATCACCGTATTGCCGGTAGGGACCTCGTCGAGTTCGTCGACGAAAATCGCACCCTTGGCGCGCAGGTCGTCCACGACGAACTTGTTGTGCACGACCTCGTGGCGCACGTAGATCGGCGCGCCGTAGCGCTTCAGGGCGCGTTCGACGATCTCGATCGCGCGCTCGACCCCGGCGCAGAAGCCGCGCGGGTTGGCGAGCAGGATTTCCTTGTCGTTCATCTTTCGTCTCTGTGGGGTGTCGCGGGCGGCGCTCAGGAGATCCCGATCACCTGCACCTCGAAGCGGATCGCCTTGCCCGCCAGCGGGTGGTTGAAGTCGATCAGCGCCGACTGCGCGTCGATCTCGCGCACCAGGCCGGAGTAGCGTGAGCCATCGGGTGCGGTGAACTCCATGATGCTCATCGCTTCGATCTCCTCGTCGGGCATGTGTTCGCGCTTGACGCGCTCGACCAGCTCGTCGCGATAGGGGCCGAAGGCTTCGTCTGCCGCCAGTTCGAAGATGTGGTGCGTGCCCGGCATCAGGCCGATCAGCAGCCGCTCCATCGCCGGCAGCATTTCGCCTGCGCCCAATTGCAGCGTGGCGGGGGTGGCGTTGAAGGTGCTGATCAGCGGCTGACCGCTCGGCAGCGAGATGCGGTAGTGCAGGGTGACGAGGCTGTTGGCCTGGATCGCTTCGCTCAAGATGGTGCTCCCGGTCGGGGCGGGTCGCCGGCTTTGGGACCAAAGAACTGGCCCCAGAGCATCATCGCGACACCCACGGTGATGGCCGAGTCGGCCAGGTTGAACGCCGGCCAGCTCCAGCCGGCGTAGTGGAAGTGCAGGAAGTCGACCACCGCGCCATGCACGAGGCGGTCATAGACGTTGCCGAGCGCACCGCCGATGATCAGGGCGAAGGCGGTCGGCAGCAGCTTTTCGTGGCGATGGTGGTGCATCAGCGTCAGCAGCCAGGCGCTGATGCCGAAGGCCAGTATGGTGAAAAACCAGCGTTGCCACCCGCTGTGGTCGGCGAGAAAGCTGAACGCGGCGCCCGTGTTGAACACCAGCACCAGATCGAAGAAGCCTGTGATCGGAATCAGCTCGCCGAGGCGCAGATTCGCCATCACCATCTGCTTGGTGACCTGGTCGAGCACGCCGACCACCACGGCGAGGATCAGCCAGGGCAGCATCAGAGACAGCGCACTGCGCGCGTGCGGCGTCGGGTAAGGTGTCGTCATCGTGCGGACTGCCTCAGGCATGGGCGCGGGTTTCGCCTTCGCCGAACAGGTTGCTCGCACAGCGCCCGCACAGGGTGGGGTGCTCGGCGTCGCTGCCGACCGTGTCGACGTAGTGCCAGCAGCGCTCGCACTTCTGCGCCGCGCTCGGGGTGGCGACGACGCGCTCGTCCTCGGCGCGGGCCACCTCGGACAGGGTGGCCGCCGAGGTCATGGTGACGAAGCGCAGGTCCTCGCCCAGGCTGGCCATCGCGGCGAACTTGTCGGCGGTGAGCGCGAGCTCCAGTTCCGCCTGCAGCGAGGCGCCGACCTTGCCTTCGGTGCGCAGCGCCTCGATGACCTTGAGGCCTTCTGCACGCACGGCGCGGATGGTCTCCCAGCGCGCGATCAGCCCGGCTTCGCCTTCCTGCGCGGGAAGGGCGTGGAAGGTGTGCAGCATCACGCTATCCTGCGTACCCTCGTCCTTGCCGGGGTGGATCACCGTCCAGGCCTCCTCGGCGGTGAAGGACAGGATCGGCGCCATCAGTTTCAGCAGCGTCTGCGTGATGTGCCACAGCGCGGTTTGCGCGGCGCGACGCGGCAGGCTGCCGGCGGCGGTGGTGTACAGGCGATCCTTCAGGATGTCGAGGTAGAAGGCGCCCAGGTCCTCGGCGCAGAACACCTGCAGCGCCTGCACGACGCGATGGAACTCCATCTTCGCGTAGTCGGCCTCGGCCTGCTGCGCGAGCTGGCGGGTGAAGGCGAGCGCGTAGCGGTCGATGTCCAGCCACTGTTCGAGCGGCACCGCGTCCGTGGCGATGTCGAAGTCGGCGGTGTTGGCGAGCAGGAAGCGCAGGGTGTTGCGCACGCGGCGATAGACCTCGACCACGCGGTCGAGGATTTCCTTCGAGATCGACAGCTCGCCGGAATAGTCGGTGGACGCGACCCACAGGCGCAGGATCTCGGCGCCGAGCTTGCCGGTGACCTCCTGCGGCACCACCACGTTGCCGAGCGACTTGCTCATCTTGCGGCCGGCCCCGTCCACCGCGAAGCCGTGGGTGAGCAGGCTGCGGTAGGGGGCGTGGCCGTCGATCGCGCAGCCGGTGAGCAGCGAGGAGTGGAACCAGCCGCGGTGCTGGTCGGAGCCTTCCAGGTACATGTCGGCACGCGGGCCTTCGGGGTGGCCGTCGTTGTGCGAGCCGCGCAGCACGTGCTTGTGCGTGGTGCCGGAGTCGAACCAGACGTCGAGCGTGTCGCTGATCTTCTCGTACTGCGCGGCCTCGGCACCGAGCAGCTCGGCGGCATCGAGCTTGAACCAGGCCTCGATGCCCTCCTGCTCCACGCGCAGCGCGACCTCCTCCATCAGCTCGACGGTGCGCGGATGCAGCTCGCCGGTCTCCTTGTGCAGGAAGAAGGGGATCGGTACGCCCCAGTTGCGCTGGCGCGAGATGCACCAGTCGGGGCGGTTGGCGATCATCGCGTGCAGGCGCGCCTGGCCCCACGCGGGGTAGAACTTGGTGGCCTCCACGGCGCGCAGCGCGCGCTCGCGCAGTGTGGAGCCGTCGGCGGCGACCCTGTCCATGCCGACGAACCACTGCGCGGTGGCGCGATAGACGAGCGGCGTCTTGTGGCGCCAGCAGTGCATGTAGCTGTGGGTGATCTTGCCGTGCGAGAGCAGGGCGCCGACCTCGGCGAGCTTGTCGACGATCGCCGGGTTGGCCTTCCAGATGTTCATGCCGCCGAAGAAGGGAAGGTCGGACACGTACTGGCCGCCGCCCGTCACCAGGGACAGGATCTCGTCGTTGCTGCGGCCGTACGCGTGCCACGAGTTGAAGTCGTCCACGCCGTGCGCTGGCGACGAGTGCACGATGCCGGTGCCGGCGTCGATGCCGACGTATTCGGCGAGATACACCGGCGAGACGCGGTCGTAGAAGGGGTGGCGGAACTCGATGCGTTCGAGCGCCGCGCCCTTGGCGGTGGCGATGATGGTGCCTGCGAGCTGGAAGCGCTGCAGCGCGGATTCGACGAGTTCCCTGGCGAGCACGAGCAGACGATCGCCGACATCGACCAGCGCATAGTCGAACTCGGGGTGGGCGTTGAGCGCCTGGTTGGCGGGGATGGTCCACGGGGTGGTGGTCCAGATCACCGCGGCGGCGGGCTTGTCGAGCCTGGCCAGGCCGAATGCGGCGGCGAGTTTACGCAAATGAGTGCCGGCGTCCGCGTCGGATACCGGGAACGCGACATCGATCGTCGGCGAGGGCTTGTCGGCATATTCCACCTCGGCCTCGGCCAGCGCCGAGCCGCAGTCGAAGCACCAGTTCACCGGCTTCAGGCCCTTGAACACGTAGCCGTTCTTCGTCATCTCGGCGAGCGCGCGGATCTCGTTGGCTTCGTTGGCGAAGTCCATCGTGCGGTAGGGGTTGTCCCAGTCGCCGAGCACGCCGAGGCGGATGAAGTCGGCCTTCTGGATCTCGATCTGCTCGGCGGCGTAGGCGCGGCACAGCTCACGCACGCGGTCGGCGGGCAGGTTCTTGCCGTGCGTCACCTCGACCTTGTGCTCGATCGGCAGGCCGTGGCAGTCCCAGCCCGGAACGTAGGGCGCGTCGAAGCCGGCCAGCGTCTTCGAGCGCACGATGATGTCCTTGAGGATCTTGTTCAGCGCGTGGCCGATGTGCAGGCTGCCGTTGGCGTAGGGCGGGCCGTCGTGGAGCACGAACTTGGGCCGGCCGGCGCTGGCCTTGCGGATGCGCTGGTAGAGCTTCTTCTGCTGCCAGTCGGCGATCCAGTTCGGCTCGCGCCTGGGCAGGTCGCCACGCATCGGGAAGGGGGTGTCGGGCAGGTTGAGCGTCTTGCGGTAGTCGGCCATGGCGGGATCGGAAGTCGGTGGGATCGGCGGGGTTCGTCGGGCCTTCAGGCGGGCAGGGGGTTCGCGGCCAGCCAGTCGCGGGCCGTCTGGCTGTCGAGGGCGATCTGCGCGCGCAGCGCGTCGAGCGAGGGGAATTTTTGCTCGGCGCGCAGGCGATGCAGGAAATGTACGCGGATGTGGGCGCCGTAGCAGTCCTGCGTCCAGTCGAAGAGGTGGACCTCGAGGCGGGCGCGGCCGTTCGCGGTCGCGGTCGGGCGCAGGCCGATGTTGGCGACGCCGGCCACCGGGCCGGATGCGAGGCCTTCGACGCTTACCACGTAGACACCGCCCAGCGCCGGGCGGCGGTGCTTCATCTGGATGTTCGCGGTCGGGAAGCCGAGCTGGCGGCCGAGCTTGTCGCCGTGGCTGACGCGACCGGCGATGCTGTAGGGGCGGCCGAGCAGGCGCGCGGCGTGGGCGAGGTCGCCCTCCGCGAGCGCGGCCCGCACCGCCGAGCTGGACACCCGCTCGCCCGCGACGGCGAGCGTGGGCATGGACTCGACCCCGAAGCCGCCCTCGGCGCCGGCCGCGCGCAGCATCGCGAAGTTGCCCTGGCGGCGGGCGCCGAAGCGGAAATCGTCACCGATGAAGAGATGGCGCACGCCGAGGCCGCGCACCAGGATGTCGTCGATGAAGGCCTGCGCGGGCTGAGCGGCGAAGCGAGCGTCGAAGCGGCAGACGTGGCAGCGGTCGACGCCGGCGGCGGAAAGCAGCAGCAGCTTCTCGCGCAGCGAGGCGAGGCGGGCAGGGGCGTCGGCGGGGCTGAAGTATTCGCGCGGGTGCGGCTCGAAGGTGAGCACCACCGCCGGCAGGCCGAGCGCACGGGCCTTGTCGGTGAGCAGCGAAAGCAGCGCCTGATGGCCGAGATGCACGCCATCGAAGTTGCCGATGGTGAGCACCGCAGCCGTGTCGGCCTGCTCGGGAATCCCGCGGTGAACCTGCATAAGCGCCTGAAAAAGCCGCGATTATAGCGGCAAAGCCCGCTATTGCGGGCCTTGCGGGCAGACTTGCTCGGGATGCGGGCGGTGCGCTCGCCCTCAGTCGAGCCGCGCCACGCGGGTCGGCCCGCTCGGGGCGTGCTCCTCGAAATAGCGCTTGACGCCGCGCATCAGCGCCATCGCCATCTTGTCCTGGTAGGCCTCGTCGTTGAGACGGCGCTCTTCCTGCGGGTTGCTGATGAAGGCGGTTTCGACCAGCACCGAGGGGATGTCGGGTGCGCGCAGCACCGCGAAGCCGGCCTGTTCCACCTCGGGCTTGTGCAGCCGGTTGATGGTGCCGAGCTCGCCGAGCATGGCGCGCCCGAGCTTGAAGCTGTCGTTGATCGTGGCGGTCTGCGACAGGTCGAGCAGGGTGCGGGCGATGTGGCCGTCCTGGCGGGCGAGGTTGACGCCGCCCACGAGGTCGGCATCGTTCTCCTTCTGCGCCAGCCAGCTTGCCGCCGAGCTCGAGGCGCCGCGCTCGGAGAGCACATAGACCGAGCTGCCGTTGGCCTCGGGGCGAACGAAGGCGTCGGCGTGGATCGACACGAAGAGATCGGCGCGCACCCGGCGGGCGCGCGCCACGCGCTGGTGCAGCGGCACGAAGTAGTCGCCGTCGCGCGTGAGCACCGCGCGCATGCCGGGCATGGCGTCGATCTTGCGCTTGAGGCGTTGGGCGATCGACAGCGTGACGTCCTTCTCGTAGCTGCCGCCACGACCGATCGCACCCGGATCCTCGCCACCATGGCCGGCGTCCAGCACCACGGTGTACAGGCGATCGACCGCCGGCTCGTTACGCTTGCCGCGGCGCACCGGCTCGCGCGGCTCCTCGCGCGCCACCGCGGTGGTGTTGCCGCCGGCGTCGCCCATCGCGGCGTCCATCGGCGAGTCCTTCATGATCAGCGCCATCAGCGGATCGTGGGCCTCGGTCGGGTGCAGGTCGAGCACGAGGCGGTGGCCGTAGTTGCCCACCGGGTCGAGCGTGAAAACTTGCGGATTGATCGCGGCCTTGAGCTCGATCACCACCCGCACCACACCCGGTCGGTTCTGCCCGGCGCGGATCAGGCGGATGTAGGGGTCGGAGTCGAGCACCTTCGAGGGCAGGGACTGCAGCACGCTGTCGAGCTGCACGCCCTCGAGGTCGACCACCAGGCGCTGCGGGTCCTCGACCAGCATGTGGCTGTGGCGCAGGCGCGAGGAGCCCTCGAGGGTGATGCGGGTGTATTCGGCCGAGGGCCATACGCGCACCGCGAGCAGGCTTGCCGAACTCGCCAGCCCGACCGGGCTCACCAGCATGGCGAGCGAGGCGCCGGCGAACTTGAGCAGGCCGCGGCGATCGATGCGCCCCGCGGCGAAGGCCTCGACCGCAAGCCCCGGAGTCTGGCCGAGACTCAGGTCGTCCCGGGCGCCGGGTCCGCGCCCCGCAAAGCTTTCACCAGTCCGATCACGCATGTTCGCCCCGCTTCCGTGTTTGCGCTGATCGCCACATCCCGCCCGGATTCACCGGCCTGCAGGACGATTTCGACGTCGGGAGAGGGCAGATGGGGCGAGGCCTTGTCCGGCCA
This sequence comes from Thauera sp. DNT-1, assembly GCF_055393985.1. NCBI lineage: Bacteria > Pseudomonadati > Pseudomonadota > Betaproteobacteria > Rhodocyclales > Zoogloeaceae > Thauera > Thauera sp. DNT-1. The sequence continues at coordinate 120,826 of NZ_AP043752.1, forward strand.
TTCCACGATGCAGACGCCCTCACCGGCGAAGTATTCGTCCAGCCCCGCGTCGAGATATTCGTCGGGCGAGGTGAAGCGATAAAAATCAAAGTGATATAAGTTTAAGCTAGAAACCACGTAAGGTTCAATCAAGGTGTAGGTCGGACTCTTCACCTTGCCCTCGTGGCCGAGCGCGCGCAGCAGGCCGCGGGTGAGGGTGGTCTTGCCGGTGCCCAGGTTGCCCTGCAGCCAGATCTGCAGTCCGGGCGCGAGAACGCCGGCGAGCGCGCCGCCAAGCGCCACGGTGGCCGCCTCGTCGGGTAAATGCGCCTGCAGGCGCGCGCCGTTATCATCGGCAGTCTGGATCGACTCGATCATCGGGACCTCTGACAAATGGAAACAAAATTGCCGACGCCGGACGGGGCGGCGGTCGACGGGACCGTCCTCGACGGTGCGGCACTTGTTGCGCGGATCAGACAGTGGGGGCGCGAACTCGGCTTCGACGCGGTCGGCGTGGGCGGGGTCGATCTCGCCGACGCCGAACCCGGCCTGGTCGCCTGGCTGGAGGCCGGCTTCCACGGGGACATGGATTATATGGTGCGCCACGGCATGAAACGCGCGCGCGCCGCCGAACTCCTGCCCGGCAGCGTGCGCGTGATCAGCGTGCGCATGGGCTACTGGCCGGATGCCGCGCCGGCCATGGACGTGCTCGGCGACCCCGAGCGCGCCTATGTGTCGCGCTACGCGCTCGGCCGCGACTACCACAAGCTGGTGCGCAACCGCCTGCAGAAGCTCGCCGACCGCATCAGCGCGGAGGTGCCGCACCAGTACCGCGTGTTCACCGACTCGGCGCCCATCCTCGAAGTCGAGCACGCCAGTCGCAAGGGCCTGGGCTGGCGCGGCAAGCACACCCTGCTGCTCGATCGCACCGCCGGTTCGTGGTTCTTCCTCGGCGAGATCCTCACCGACCTGCCGCTGCCGGTGGACGCGCCGGTGGCGTCGCACTGCGGGCGCTGCACGGCCTGCATCGACGCCTGCCCCACCGGCGCCATCGTCGCGCCCTACCGGCTCGACGCACGGCGCTGCATCTCCTACCTCACCATCGAGCTGCACGGCGCGATCCCCGAGGAGCTGCGCCCGTTGCTCGGCAACCGCATCTACGGCTGCGACGACTGCCAGCTCGTGTGCCCGTGGAACCGCTTCGCCCAGCTTGGCCGCGAGCCCGATTTCGCCCCCCGCCAGGGCCTCGACGACGCCCGGCTGGCCGAGCTCTTCGCGTGGACCGCGGCGGAGTTCTCCGAGCGCACCGCAGGCAGCCCGATCCACCGCATCGGCCACGCGCGCTGGCTGCGCAACATCGCGGTCGCGCTCGGCAACGGCCCGGCGACGCCCGCCGCGCGCGCGGCCTTGCAGGCGCGCGCGGACGACGAGGATGCGGTGGTGCGCGAGCACGTCGCCTGGGCGCTCGCCCGCCTGGCCGCCGCCGCCGGCTAGAATGCGTGCCCGCAAACCGATTCAGGACCGCCCGCCATGGAAGAGCGCATCGTCGTGCTGGAGACCAAGCTGATGGCCGCCGAGGACCTCCTCGACGAGCTCAACCGCACGGTCTGGCGCCAGCAGCAGGAACTCGACCTGCTGCGCCAGCATCTGCATCAGCTCGCCCAGCAGGTCAAGACCCTGCAGCCGGGCGACCCCCTTCGCCCCGAAGACGAGATCCCGCCGCACTGGTGAGCGCGGCCGGCTTGCACGAGGCGGCGGCCTGCTGCGCCGTCGGCCGGCCTAGCCGAGCAGCGCGCCGGTGAGGCTGGAGAGGGTGTCGCCGAAGGCGGTGGTGAGGATGACCAGGATCGGCATGCCGTGGCAGAAGGCGAGCACGGCCCGGCGGATGCGCGGGTGGGCTTCGTGGAGCTCGAGGAAGTAGTTGCACACCAGACGCAGCTTGATCGCCATCACCAGCGACACGCCCACCGCAACCAGCACGGCGTTCGCGTCGGAACGGGCGATGCCCGCGCCGCCCACGCTGAGCAATACCAGCATCAGCCAGGCGAGATCGATCTTGCGTTCGGGGCTCATGCGGGTTTCCTCATCCGAGCAGGTAGAAGAGCGGGAAGATCATCAGCCAGATCATGTCGGTGACGTGCCAGTAGCAGGCGAAGGCCTCCAGCCCGCTGTGCTCTTCGGGGGTGTAGGCGCCCAGGCCCGTACGCGCGATCACCCACATCATGCCGAGCAGGCCCCAGAACACATGCACCAGGTGGGTGAAGGTCAGGTAGTAGTAGCTGACGATGAATACCCCGGCGCTGCCGTCGAGCCCGAGCGCAAAGTTGCGCTGCAGCTCGAAGATCTTGATCGCCGGGTAGCCCAGCCCGAACACGAAGCCGGCGAGCATCCAGCGCACCGTCGCGCGTCGGTCGCCGCGTCGCATCGCGTGCAGCGCGCGCGCCACGCACCAGCCGCTGGTGAGCAGCATCAGGGTATAGCCGGTGCCGGCCAGCAGCGAGAGCCGCTCGGGGCCCGCCTGGAAGGCTTCCGGGTGGTGGGCGCGGGCGATGAAGAAGACCGCGAACAGCAGGGCGAACTCGGTGATCTCGCAGAAGATTCCCACCCACATCGCCTTGCTGCCGGGGATGCGCCCCGCGGCCGCCTGCGGCGGTCGGGGAGCCAGGGTCGGGACTGGAGCGGTCGGGGAGAGGGGCACGGCAAGGGTCACGGCGGGGCGGGCGGCGCAGGGCCGCGTCGATGAGGCACTGAGCGCAAGTCTGCCAGCCTGGCCGCTTCCTTCCCTTGATTCCGCTCAGGAAGCGAAGCGGATGCCGCGGCCATGTTTCCGTTCGCGTCAACGACTCTTGCGCTGCATCAACATCCGCTGATCCCCGTCGTGGTCCGATGGCGACCTTCATCCACGCAAGTCGCACGAGGAGGCAGCCCGTCATGGCGAAAGTGAAGTTCTTCGGAGAAGAGTCGATCCCGCTCGAGATGCACAAGGTCCGCATCGTCCAGAAGCTGAACCTGCCGCCGGTCGAGCGCCGGCTCGAGGCGATCACCGAGGCGGGCAACAACACCTTCCTGCTGCGCAACGCCGACGTGTTCATGGACATGCTCACCGACAGCGGCGTCAATGCGATGAGCGACCAGCAGCTGGCGGCGATGATGATCGCCGACGACAGCTACGCCGGCAGCGCCACCTACACCCGGCTGGAGAACAAGCTGCGCGAGATCTTCGGCATGCCCTTCTTCCTGCCCGCCCACCAGGGCCGCGCGTGCGAGAACATCCTCGCCCAGGTGCTGGTGTCCCCGGGCTCGGTGGTGCCGATGAACTACCACTTCACCACCACCAAGGCGCACATCACGCTCAATGGCGGCAAGGTCGAGGAGCTCGTCGCCGACGTGGGCCTCGAGGTGGTCAGCGTGCATCCCTTCAAGGGCAACATGGACGTCGCCAAGCTGCGCGACGTGATCGGCCTGCACGGTGCCGACAAGATCGCTTTCGTGCGCATGGAGGCCGGCACCAACCTGATCGGCGGCCAGCCCTTCTCGGTGCAGAACCTCGCCGACATCCGCAGGGTGTGCGACGAGTTCGGGCTGATGCTGGTGATGGACGCCAGCCTGCTCGCCGACAACCTGCACTTCATCAAGGAGCGCGAGGAGGCCTGCAAGGGCCTGAGCATCCGCGACATCACCCGCCGCATGGCCGACCTGTGCGACGTGATCTACTTCTCCGCGCGCAAGCTTGGCTGCGCGCGCGGCGGCGGCATGTGCATCCGCAGCGAGGAGCTGTACCGCCGCATGCGCGGCCTGGTGCCCCTCTACGAGGGCTTCCTGACCTATGGCGGCATGTCGGTGCGCGAGATGGAGGCGCTCACCGTGGGCCTCGAGGAAACCATGGACGAGGAGGTCATCAACCAGGGTCCGCAGTTCATCGGCTTCATGGTCGACGAGCTCGTCAAGCGCGGCATCCCGGTGATCACCCCCGCCGGCGGCCTGGGCTGCCACATCAACGCGATGCAGTTCGTCGACCACGTCCCGCAGGCGCAGTACCCGGCGGGCGCGCTCGCCTCGGCGCTCTACATCGCCGGCGGCATCCGTGGAATGGAGCGCGGCACGCTCTCCGAACAGCGCGAGCCTGACGGCAGCGAACTCTTCGCCAACATGGAGCTGGTGCGCCTGGCGATGCCGCGGCGGGTGTTCACGCTGTCGCAGGTCAAGTACGCGGTGGACCGTCTCGAGTGGCTGTACGCCAACCGGCGCCTGATCGGTGGTCTGGTATTCACCGAGGAGCCGGAGATCCTGCGCTTCTTCTACGGCCGCCTCGCGCCGGTATCCGACTGGCAGAACGAACTCGTCGCGCAGTTCCGCAAGGACTTCGGCGACAGCCTCTGACGCCGTCCGGCGGCGCCGTCAGGCGCGGAGCCGCCGGGCACCGACCGCCGGCGGCACGATGCCGCGGCATGCCGCCCGGATGCGGACGCGCGCATCCCGATGGTGTCTTGGGGGTGCGATAATGTCGGTCTCGCAGCCTTCTGGAGGCCTTCATGCTGAAGTCCCATGCGGTACTTGAATCGCGTCGTCCGTCGCTGTCCGCCTCGGTCGCAGCCGCAGTGCTCGCGCTGGGTGTCGCCCTGCCCGGAGTGGCCGTGGCCGAGACGGTGGGCCACGTCGACACGGCGTTCAAGCTGATCGGCCGCAACCACCAGGTCGTGGTCGAGGCTTTCGACGATCCCTCCGTCAAGGGCGTGGCCTGCTACGTCTCGCGCGCGCGCACCGGCGGTCTCAAGGGAACCTTCGGCCTCGCCGAGGACACGTCCGACGCCTCGGTCGCCTGTCGCCAGGTCGGCGACATCTCCTTCTCCGGTCCGCTGCGCGAGCAGGAGGAGGTGTTCTCGCAGAGCGCCTCGATCCTGTTCAAGAAAGTGCGCATCGTGCGCATGGTGGACCCGAAGCGCAACACGCTGGTCTATCTCGTCTACAGCGACAAGCTGATCGAGGGCAGCCCGCAGAACAGCGTCACCGCCGTGCCGGTCCCGGCTGCGCTCGCCATCCCGCTGCGTTGAGCGCCCCGCACGCGAGGCCTGTGCGCGGTGCGCCGCGCCGGCTTGCGGCTGCGGCGAAGGCGCGAACCCATGCGGAGGCGCGGGTGCGCATGTCGGCGCCTCAGCCGCCGCCCGGCTGCGACAGGCGGCGCGCGAGTGCTCCGATCTCCGCCGCCAAGCCCGGCGCGGCGCGGGGTGCTGCGGCGGCGAAGGTCTCGACCAGGCGCGCCACCACGCTCTCATGCGGCAGGCTGACGCCATAGTGCAGCGCGACGCCGGCGCGGAACAGCGCCAGGGTAGGGAAGTTCTCCACGTCGAGATCACCGACGAGTTCGGCATCGTCTTCCACGTCCGCCCAGGCGAAAACGACGTCGCGCCTTGCCTCGGCGAGGCGCTCGAGCGTGGGGCGGAACTCGCGGCAGGTGCCGCACCACTGCGCGCACAGTGCGAGCACCACGAGGGGGGCGTCGGTCGCAGGCTGTGCGGCGAGCTGGTCCACCGGCAGGACCCGGGTGGGCGAGGCGGCGGTCGTGGCAGAAACGGTCGGCTGCGCAGGCGCGCCAGCGGGTGCGCCGCAGGGCGTGGCTCCGGAAGGCATGGGCGAGGAGCGCCCGGACTCCGCGGTGGAGGGGGCGGAAGACGCGGAGGGCTCGGCTGCGGGGGGGACGGGCGTGGCGTTCATGGCTCGGGCTTGGCGCCCGCCCGCGCGTGAGGCTCAGGCCGGGCAGACTTCCTGCATGCTGCACTTGGCGATGCCGAATTCGGTCTCGACCAGCAGCGGATAGGCGGCGCCGCCGAAGCGGCCCGAACTCGCGATGTTATAGCCGATCACGCTTCCGGGCACGCGTCCGACGAGCACGCGACAGCCGATGCGGAAACCGGCGCCGATCGCGTGGCGGATCGCACGTTCGGCGGTGTCCAGGGCGGAACGGGCGCCGGCGGCCTTGCGGCGACCCTCGAGGACGGTGAGCGAGCGGGGGTACATGGTCTCCTCCTGCTGGGCGATTGGCGGAACGCCGTGATTTAACGTTGACGTTAACGTTAAATCCGCTCCACATCAAGAGCCTTGTCCACCGGCGCGGGCGGGACGGCGGGGGTCAGCGCACGGAGGCGTTGGTCTTGCGCTGGGGTACGAAGCTCACCTTGTGCGCCACCACGGTGTCGCGCATCTTCGCCACGTGGGGACGCAGCGCGCCGATGACGTGCATCTCGCAGCGCTTGCAGTCGAACTTCAGCGTCAGCGTCTCGTCGCCATTGACCAACTGCATCGGGTCGGGGCGGATGCCCTTGACCTCCTTCGGACACAGATTGAAGCTGTAGCGCAGGCAGTGCTTGGTGATCATCAGCGAGACGTCGTCGCGCTCCTCGTTGGCCTCGTATGCGGCGTCGATCAGCTTGACGCCGTGGCGGGCGTAAAAGGCGCGCGCCTTGTCGTTCGACACGTTGGCGAGGTAGCTCAGCGCGTCCTGCGGGTAGGGCACCGGCGGCTCGACCGGCGCGGCCCGCAGCGGGCGGGCGTGGGCCGCGAGGCGGCCGGCCTCGAGCCGCTCCACGGCATCGCGGCGCAGCGCATTGAGCTGTCCGGCGGGCAGGAAGGGCGCGGCGGGCAGGTCGAGCACGAGCTCGCCTGCGCTGAAGATCGTGTTGCCCAGCTTGCCGAGGTGCTCGCGCAGGGTGGCGAGTGCACGCTCGGCGTTCTGTGCCGGCTCGAAGGCGGCGGCAAGCGTCGCGGTGACGGCGACGCCGTCCTCGTCGGTCAGGGTCAGCGCGAAGCCGTCGTGGGTGGCGGCGAAACGTGCATCGACACGGATGCGGCGCTCGGCCGACTTCTTCCCCAGCGCGCGCTCGAATTCGTGGTCATGGTTGCGGAACAGCGAGGTGCCGGGGACCAGGTCGGTCGGCAGGGGGTCGGCAGGGAAGATGCGGTCGATGCCTTCGCCGCCGCCGTCCGCCTCGGCGCGGTTCACCCGCAGGCCGGTGAGCTCGCCCTTGGGGTCGTACCAGGTCAGGCCGTCGGCGTTGTGGATCGGCGCCGCGCGCTCGACGTCGAAGAACTTGCGCCCCTTGGTGTCGATCTTCTTTACGCGGCCGATGGGCTCGCCGACGAACTTGGGCGATTCGAACGCCTCGATGCCGTGGCGGCGATCGTTGGTGAAGTAGTCCGTGTAGCCGCGGTTGAAGGTCTTGTCGGCCTGCGGGGTGAAGAAGAAGAAGGTGCGTCCGCTGGAGGCGCGGCGATATCGGGCGCCGTCGGTGTCCGGGTGCTCGAGGATCTCGTCGATCAGCGTGCGGTAGTGCGCGGTGATGTTCTTGACGTAGGAGAGATCCTTGTAGCGGCCCTCGATCTTGAACGAGCTTACCCCCGCGGCGGCGAGCGCGCGCAAGTTGGCGCTCTGGTTGTTGTCCTTCATCGACAGCATGTGCTGGTTGCTGGCGACGGTGTGGCCGTCCTTGTCCTTGAGGTCGTAGGGCAGCCGGCAGGCCTGCGAGCACTCGCCGCGGTTGGCGCTGCGCCCGGTGTGCGCGTGGCTGATGTAGCACTGGCCGGAGAAGGCCACGCACAGTGCGCCGTGCACGAAGTATTCGAGCTGGCAGGTGGTGGCCGCGGCGATCTTCTTCACCTCGTTCAACGACAGCTCGCGCGCCAGCACGATCTGCGAGAAGCCCACGTCCTGCAGGAAGCGCGCCTTGCTCGCGTCGCGGATGTCGGTCTGGGTGCTGGCGTGGAGCTGGATCGGCGGCAGGTCGAGCTCGAGCAGGCCCATGTCCTGCACGATGAGCGCGTCGACGCCGGCATCGTACAGTTGCCAGATCAGCTTGCGCGCCGGCTCGATCTCGTGGTCGAAGAGGATGGTGTTGGTGGCGACGAAGACCTCGGCGTGATAGCGGTGGGCGTGCTGCACGAGGCGCGCGATGTCCTCCACCGAGTTGTCCGCGGAGGAGCGCGCGCCGAAGGCCGGGCCGCCGATGTAGACCGCGTCCGCGCCGTGGTCGATGGCCTCGATGCCGAAGTCGGCGGTCTTGGCGGGGGCGAGGAGTTCGAGGGTGTGGCGGTCGATGCTCATCGGTGGTTGAAGTGCGCAAGCGCTTGATTGGAAAGGCCGCGATGATAACAAGGTGTGCGCCGGCAGGTGCGCCCGACCGCAAAAAAGGCGCGCCGCCGGTGCTGGCGGCGGATCGCACGGTGCGCCCGTGCCCGCGCCTATCCTTGCGCCTGCGCCACTTCGAGCCGGCGTGCCAGTTCGGCGGCGAAGTTCGCGGCCGCGTCCGGGGTTGCGCCGAGGAAGAGTTCGGGCTCGATGGCCTCCAGCTCCATCAGTGCCGGCCGACCCTCGTGGCTCACCAGGTCGACCCGGGCATAGGTGGTCGCCGCGGGCGCCTGCGCGAGCACGGCCTCGGCCAGCCTGCGCTCGGCCGCGCTCGGCGTGTGCGCATGCACCGTGCCGCCGTACAGGTCCTGCACACGATAGTCGCCTGCGGCAGGGCGTTTGCAGATGGCATGGGAAAAGACCCCGCCGAAGTAGATCATCGACACCTCGCCCGCCTCTGCGATGCTGTGCACGAAGGGCTGGACCATGACGTCGCCCGCTGCGACCAGGTCCTCCAGATGCGCGCGGCAGGCGGGGTCGTCGGCCCTGGCGCGTAGGGCGCCGATGGCGCCGATGGACACCGCAGGCTTGACCACCACCTCGTCCCAGCCCTGCGCGGTCAGCCGTGCGCCGGGGGCGGTGTCACCGCGTTCGATCCACAGCGTGGGCACGGTGGCGACGCCGCCGGCCGCGAGTTCGCGCAGGTAGCCCTTGTGGCTGTTCCACGCGATCACGGCTACCGGGTTGACGAGATGGGTGAGCGCGCTGGTGCGCTCGGCCCAGGCCAGGAAAGCGTCGAGGTGGCGGAAGTAGTCCCATGGCGTGCGTACCACCACGAGGGGGTACGCGGCCCAGTCCTGTTCGCTGTTCCAGGGCGGCACGTCGGCGACGATGCCGCGCTGCGCGAGGGCGTCGACGAGCAGGTGGGTTTCGGGATCCGGCTTGGCCATCGTGGCGCCGGTGACGAGGGCGATGCGCGGGTGGTGGAGCATGGGCAGGCCTGTTCGGGAGGTGTCGAGCGCGGACCGCATGGGCCCGCGTGCCGGCAGGGAGTTTACCGGGCGTTCGCCGTGTTCGTTTTCCGGTTGCGGAGGAAGGGCAGCAAGACCAGCAGCCCGACCGCGTCGGCGAGCCAGTCGAGCGGATCGCCGACGCGGTAGGCGGTGGTCGACTGCGCCACCTCCATCGCCGCGCCGTAGGCCAGCAGCCCGGCCGCGAGCAGGCCGACGCGTCGCGGCCAGGCGGCGACGCCGAGGATCGCGAGGCCGGCGAAGAGCAGGGCGTGCTCGACCTTGTCCTGCCAGGAGAACAGCTTGATCACCGGCTCGATCGGCATCAGCGCGAGCCAGAAGGCGCCACCGAGGGCGGCGATGAAGAGCACGCGCAGCAGCGTGCGAACGGATGTGGGCATCTGTGGTCCGAAAAAAGCGGTTGGCTGCCTGTCGGTGGTGCGGCGCGCGCAGCAGCGCTGGGAAGGTGGCGGCGGTTCGGTGTCGTGCGTCGATGGCTGGCGGAGCTTAGCGGCAAATGCGCGGCGCGTGGTGCGGCGCGCAATAACCTGGGGAGATGACCCGATGCAGGATGGCAAAGTTCGCGAACTTTCGAGCTCGCGCACGCGCGCAGCGCTGCGCGTCGCGCTGCTCGCCGGCATGCTCGCCGCCGGCAGCATGCACGCCCCGCTCGCGGGCGCGACCGGCATGGTGTATCCGAGCGAGACGGGGCCGCTGCGCGTGACCGAGGTCGCGCGCGGTCTGGAGAGTCCGTGGGCGCTCGCCTTCCTCCCCGACGGTCGCATGCTGGTGACCGAGCGCCCGGGGCGGATGCGCATCGTCGATACGGCAGGGCGGGTGTCGGAACCCATCGCCGGCGTGCCCGAGGTCCATGCGCGCGGGCAGGGCGGCCTGCTCGACGTTGCGCTCGCGCCCGACTTCGACCGTGACCGCCTGATCGTGTTCTCCTACGCCGAGCCGACCGCGCGGGGAGCGCGCACCGCCGTGGCGCGCGCGCGGCTCGACGTCGACGGCCTGCGCCTCGAGGACGTGCGCCGCATCTTCGCGCAGGACGAGGATCCCGCGGGCAATCACCACTGGGGCTCGCGCCTGGTGTTCGGGCGCGACGGCCGCCTGTTCGTGACCCTGGGCGATCGGTTCCACCACCGCGAGCGCGCGCAGGCGCTCGACAGCCATCTCGGCAAGGTGGTGCGCATCGATCCCGACGGCGGCGTGCCCGCCGACAACCCGCTCGTGGGGCGCGCAGGCGTGCGCGGCGAGATCTGGTCCTGGGGCCACCGCAACGTGCAGGGTGCGGCCTTGCACCCGCGCACCGGCGAGCTGTGGACCCACGAGCACGGCCCGCAGGGCGGCGACGAGATCAACCGCACCCTGGGCGGGCGCAATTACGGCTGGCCGGAGATCACCTACGGCCGCGAATACGTCACCGGCCGCAAGATCGGCGCCGGCAGCGAGCGCGAAGACGTGGCGGCGCCGGTGCTGCAATGGACACCCTCGATCGCCCCCTCGGGCATGGCCTTCTATACCGGCGATGCCTTCCCGCAGTGGCAGGGCAACCTCTTCGTCGGCGCACTCAAGTTCCAGCTGCTCGCCCGCCTGGTGCTCGATGGCGAGCGCGTGGTGCGCGAGGAGCGCCTGCTCGAAGGCCTGGGGCGGATCCGCGACGTGCGCCAGGGGCCGGACGGCCGCCTGTGGCTGCTCGACGAGAGCGCCGGGCGGGTGCTGCGGATCGATCCGCAGTGAGCGGGGCTCGCGTGCTCGTCCCCGGAAGCCTCGCGGGGGCGATTCACCTTAGCCCGCCTGCTTGATCGCCAGCACCGCCTGGTTGCGCAGGGTGCGCAGCATGGCGAGCTCCTGCTCGCCGATGCGCAGCTCTCCGGCGCGATCCTTGTCGGCGTAGATCATCGCCACCGGGCGGCCCTTGATCGTGAGTGGAAAGAGCACGAAGGTGCGCGCCGCCACCGACCTGCGGTACCAGGCCGGCACGCGGGCGGCGATCTTGGGGTCGTCCACATCGCTGATCAGCACGTCCACGCCGCGTGCGGTGGCCACGTTGAAGACGTTGTCGGGCTGGGCCGAGAGGCTGAAGCGCAGCTGCTTGGCGAGCTCGCCTACCTCGGGGCCGAAGCCGAAGCGCCCGCACATGGCGTTGCTGCGCGCGTCGCGCACGCACAGCAGCACGCGCTTGAAGCCCATCGCGCGGTACATGGTCTCGAGGATGATGCGCAGCACGTCGTTGAGGCGGAAATCCTCGACCAAGCTGTTGCTGATGTCCTGGATGCCTGCGCTCAGCACGGCCTGCGGGTCGGCGGCGCGCTGGCCTTCCGCACCGCCCTCGGCGGGCAGCGACTGCTCGAGCAGCGCGGAGGCGGGCATCAGCGTGGCGTCGACCCGTGCGCCCTCCGCCGGCGTGCTGCCGTCGATGAAGTGACGCAGGTTGCGCCCGAAGCGCGTCTGCGCGAGGCTTACCTTGACCACGCGGGCGAATTCGCCGATCTCGTCGACCGCGCTGCGCAGGTGCTCGCGCGCCTCGCGCGCAGGCACCGGCACGGCCTCGTCGAAGCGCGCGGCGATGTCGGCCAGCGCACGCTCGCGCTCCGCGGGGGCGAGGCGCGACACCGCATCGCAACACGCGTTGGCGCAGGCGGCCAGGCTCTGCAGGCGCTCGTCGGCACTGCGCGGCGCATGGACCGGGCCCTCGGGCAGGGTGCGCATGCTGTTCTGGATCAGCTCGGGGAAGCCCCAGGCGCGCGCGAGCGCGATGCCGAGTTCCTCGTAGCCGGCGCCGAGCACGCGCTGCGCCGCGCTCTCCTCGCTGCAGCCGTGCTGCTGCACGACGCGGCGGATGTCCTCGCTCTCCTCCGGGAAGTAGAACTGGCACAGCAGCCTGCCCAGATTGTGGAACACCGCGCAGATGTAGCTCTGCTCACCGTCGCGCAGGCGCAGGCGCCGGGCGAGTTCGCGCGCGAACAGGCCCGCCAGGCAGGCGCGCAGGAACTCCTCCTGCAGTTGGCTGGCGTTGGACTTGTTCTGCAGGTGCTCGAAGAGCAGCACGGTGATCGCGATGTTGCGCACCGCATCGAAGCCGAGCACCACCACCGCGCGCGAGATCGTGCTGATGCGCCCGCCGCCGGCGGGGCGGAAATGCGCGGAGTTCACCACCCGCAGCAGCTTGTTGGTGAGGCCGAAGTCGCGCAGGATCAGTGCCGACAGGGTGCCCACGCTCTCCGATTCGCTGGCCGCGATGCGGTTGATCGCCACTACCGATTCGGAGAGTGCGGGAAAGTCGCCGCGGTGCTTCATGCGGCGCATCAGGAAATCCACCGCGCCCGGCCTGGCCTCGCTGCCGGCCTCCGGGTCGGTCTCGGCGGGCTGGCGCCAGGCTTCGAGCGCGAGGCGGAACTCGGCGGCGTCGGCAAAGCGCGCGAGCGGGTCGAGCGCGGCGGCACGCAGCGCGATCGCGGCCAGGGCCTCGTCGACCGGGGGGCCGTCCGCGGGCAGGGTGACGGGTGTGCTGCGCGTGCGCTCGAGGACCCTCTTCACGCCGCCCTCGCGCGCCAGCGGACGACCGGCGAGCAGCTCGATCAGCAGCACGCCGGCGGCGAAGACGTCGTTGCGCGGGCCGATCTCGCGGCGCTCGATGTACTCCGGCGCCATGTAGCCCGGAGTGCCCGAGAGGCCTTCGCTGGCCCCCGCGGCCTCGATGCGGCGGGCGATGCCGAAATCCATCACGCGCGCATGGCCGCCGGCGTCGAGCAGCACGTTGCTGGGCTTGAGGTCGCGATGGATCACGCCCTGCGCGTGCGCCTCGGCGAGCGCGGCGAGTATCTCCAGCATGCGCTCCACGGCCTCGCCGGCAGGTAGCGGCCCGCGCCGGTCGAGCAGCGCGGCCAGGCTTTCGCCGGGCACGTACTCGAACACCAGGTAAGGATCGCCGCCGTCCTCGCCGGCCTCGAACACCGGGACGATGCCGGGGTGGCGCAGCCGGCTCACCGCGCGCGCCTCGGCGAGCAGCGAGGCGTTGTCGTGGCCGGGGCGGGGGCCGAGGTGCAGCGCCTTGAGCGCCACCTCGCGCTCGAGCTGCGGGTCCCACGCCAGGTGCACCACGCTCTGTGCGCCGCGGCCGAGTTCGCGGCGGATCTCGAAGCGGCCGATCGTGCGCGTCATCGTACCCCCTCCGCCGCCGTGCCGGCGCCGGATCGGGAGCGTCGGAGCCGCGCAACGGCGCGGGTCGTGCCGCGCTTTCGTGGCATGATCGCGAACCTTTCGAGCACGGATGGATGAGCCAGGATGGAAAGTCCCTTCAAAGGCAAGACCGGTCTGCGCCGGATCTTCAACGCGGCCCGCTATTCGATGGACGGACTGCGCGCAGCCTACCGGCACGAGGATGCCTTCCGCCAGGAAATATGGCTCACCCTGGTCGCGGTTCCGCTCGCGCTGTGGCTGGGCGAGGGTGCGGTCGAGCGCGCGCTGATGATCGGCAGCGTCCTGCTGGTGCTGGTGGTGGAATTGCTGAACTCGGCTGTGGAGGCGACGGTCGACCGGGTGTCGCTGGAGCGGCACGAGCTGGCCAAGCGCGCGAAGGACGTCGGCAGCGCGGCGGTGCTGCTCGCACTGCTCCACGCTGCCGTGGTGTGGGGCTTGCTGCTGTTCTGAAAGGGCCGATGCGGGCCGGGTGCGACGGGATCAGGCCGACCGCGGACCCCAGCTGCGCACCGGACCGGTGTCGATGTGCACGAAGTCGGAGTCGGGGTAGTAGCCGACGCCGCCGCCGCCGAGCGCGAGCGCGGCGTCGCGCAGGCGGGCGGTATCGACGCCCACCAGGCGGATGTCGATCGCCTTGCCGTCCATGTGCAGGCTGCGCCTGGCCACCCCGCCGCCGCGTGTCTTGCGCAGCATGGTGTTGGTGGTCGGCGAGCGGTAGCCCGAGATGATCTCGAAGGTGTTTCCGCCGCACGCGAGGCTCAATGCGTGAAGCATGTCATAGAGGCGCGGATCCATCCGTGTAGACTCTCCGGTCCGAAAGTCGCGCAAGAGCCAGTCGATGCGCTGCAGGGCGGGCTGGATGTAACCCTGGCGGTTGCGGAAGGCGACGCTCAGGCGCTCGTCGGTGTGAGTGTGGCGGAAGTCGAGTTGCGGGTCGCGCTGGGCGGCCTGGGCGGCGGCCGAAAGCCCCAGCGGCAGCGTGGCGAGGCCCTTGAGTAACAGGCGGCGGTGCGGCACGACCTGATTCCGGACGATCTTAGACATGGATAATAAGCAATCCGAACAAGTACTTGAGGCCGGAATCCTAATGCAAAGCAAGCCCGGTCTGGGCAAATGTTTTGTAACTGCCGCGGCCCTCGCCGCGCTGGCCCTCATGGCGTCCTGCGTGCATGCGACAGCGGCTGGCGAGGCCGCGGTGGTCGCGGTCGAGCCGGCCGCGAGCGACTCCGCGCTCGCGCTGCGCATCGAGCAGCGCCTGCGCGAGCGCGCCGCGACGGCCGACGACCCCATCGCGCTGTTCTACCTCGCGCGTGCCTACCGCTCGGTGTGGACCGAACCTGCGCGCGTGCACGCCCTGCTCGCGGCGGTCGAGGCGGTACGCGGGCATGGGCTGGATGCGGCGGATTTCGCCCCCGCCCGCCTGCGCGCCGGTGCCGTCCCCGCGGCCGATCCCGAGCGTGCGGCCGAGCGCGAGCTCTTGCTCACCGACACCCTGGCCGCGCTGCTCTTCCAGCTCCGCCATGGCAAGGTCGACCCGCGCGCGCTCTACCGCGAGTGGAACTTCACCCCGCCGCCCAGGCCCTACGAGCGTGCGGCCGAGCTTGCACGCGTGCTGCAGGCGCCCGATCTGGCCGCCGCGGTCGACGCGTACGCGCCGGACCTGCCGCTCTACCGCGCGCTGCGCGCCGAGCTGCTCGCCCAGCAAGGCCGGCTCGCCGTGGGCGACTGGCCCAAGGTCGCCGCCGGGCCCACCCTCAAGCCCGGTGCAAGCAGCTCGCGCGTGGCCTCGTTGCGCGCGCGCCTGGCCGCCGCGGGCGAGCGCGTGTCCGAGGCGCGCGACAAGTCCCACTACGACGAAGCTCTGGTCGAGGCGGTCAAGCGCTTCCAGGCCGCGCACGGCCTGCAGGCCGACGGCGTGCTCGGGGCGCAGACCCTGGAGGCGCTCAACGCCAGCCCGGCGCAGCGCGTGGCGCAGATCCGCGCCAACCTCGAGCGCCTGCGCTGGGTGGCGAGCGACCTGCAGGGCGACCGCCTGCTGGTGGACATCGTCGGCTACCACGCCGACCTCGTGCTCGACGGCCAGCCGGTGTGGTCCTCGCGGGTGATCGTCGGCAAGCCCAAGCGGCGCACCCCCTCGCTGCTCGACAGCGTCACCCATCTGGTGCTCAACCCGAAGTGGGTGGTGCCACCCACCATCCTGCGCGAGGACGTGATTCCGGGCGCAGCGCGCAACCCGTCCTATCTCGCCAACCGGCGCCTGCGCGTGGTCGATCGCAGCGGGCAGACGGTGGACCCCGCCACCATCGACTGGAGCGGGGCGCGCCAGAGCGGTTTTCCCTATCGCGTCGAGCAGCAGTCCGGTGCCGACGGCTCGCTCGGGCGGATCAAGTTCTCGCTCTCCAACCCCTACGTGATCTACCTGCACGACACCAACGCGCGCTCCCTGTTCAAGCGCGCCGAGCGTGCGCTCAGCTCGGGCTGCGTGCGCGTGGAGAAGCCCGAGGAGCTGGCGGTGCTGCTGCTCGCCGACAGCGGGCGCTGGAGCGCGCAGGCGCTGCAGGCGGCGCTCGACAGCGGGCGCACGCGCACCGTGGACGTGGGGCGCGACGTCAAGGTGTTGCTGCACTACGCCACCGCGGCGCTCGACGAGGCGGGCAGGGTGCTGCTGCGCAACGACATCTACGGCTACGACGCGGCGATCGTGGCCGCGCTCGATGCGCCCGCGCCGGCGCGCTGAAGCTGTGGCCCCCGGCACGCGCCGCGGTAAGCTCGCGGCAATGCCGGCGTAACACCGCTGTCTTGCGGCCCCCCTAGTCTGCGGGGCCATGAGAACGCTCGACTACACCACCGAAGACCTCTGCCGCGCGCCGCGCCTGCGCATCGCGCTTGTGACCGAGACCTGGGCGCCCGAGGTCAATGGCGTGGCCATGACCCTGGGGCGGATGGTCGACGGCCTCATCCGCCGCGGCCACGGCGTACAGCTCATCCGCCCGCGCCAGCGCCCCGGGGAGACCGCGGCGCACGGCGAGGGCCTGGAAGAGGTGCTCGCCCGCGGCCTGCGCCTGCCGCGCTACGACGGCCTCAAGCTCGGGCTGCCGGCGCGGGTGCGTCTCGTGCGCGAGTGGTCGCGCCAGCGCCCGGACCTGGTGCACGTGGCGACCGAGGGGCCGCTCGGGTGGACCGCGGTCACCGCGGCCAACAAGCTGCGCATCCCGGTCAGCTCCGACTTCCACACCAATTTCGACCACTACAGCGGCCACTATGGCATGGGCTGGCTGCGCCAGCCGGTGGCGGCCTACCTGCGCCGCTTCCACAACCGCAGCGCGGCGACCTTCGTGCCAACCGCGGCGCTCGCGGCGCAACTCTCGGCGCAGGGTTACCGCAGCGTGGAGGTGATCTCGCGCGGGGTCGACACCGCGTTGTATTCGCCGGCGCGCCGCGACGAGGCCTTGCGCCGTGCCTGGGGCCTACCCCCGGGCGGGCTGGCGGTGATCAGCGTCGGCCGCCTGGCGCCGGAGAAGAACCTCGGCCTCGCGATGCGCGCCTTCGCAGCGATCCGCCGCCTGCGCCCGGACGCGCGCATGGTCCTGGTCGGCGACGGCCCCCAGCGTGCGGCGCTGGCGCGCGCCCACCCCGACGCCGTCTTCGTCGGCATGCGTCACGGCGAGGACCTCGCCGCGCACTATGCGTCGGCCGATCTGTTCCTGTTCCCCAGTCTCACCGAGACCTTCGGCAACGTCACCCTCGAGGCGATGGCGAGCGGCGTGTGCCCGGTGGCCTACGACTACGCCGCCGCCGCCGAGGTGATCCGCGACCTCGGCAACGGTGCCAGCGTGGCCTGTGGCGACGAAGAGGGCTTCATCGCGCGTGCCGTACAGATGGCCGGGGCCGATGCGCTGCGCGCGGAGCTCGCGCGCGCCGCGCGCCGCAGCGCCGAGGCGATCGATTGGGAGCGGGTGAACGATCGCTTCGCCGCGGCCCTGCTGCGCGTGTGGCGGGCGGGCAGCGGCCGGCCCCTCGATTTGTCCGAACCCCGCCCGGAGGAGACCTGAACCATGAGCAGCGTGCGCGCGATCTTCCTCTCCGATGTCCATCTCGGCACCCGTGCCTGCCAGGCCGAGCGCCTGCTCGACTTCCTGCGCGAGCACGAGTCGGATTACCTTTTCCTGCTCGGCGACATCGTCGACTTCTGGGCGATGAAGCGCAGCGTGCAGTGGGCGCCCAGCCACAACACCGTGGTGCAGAAGGTGCTGCGCCGCGCCCGCCACGGCTGCCAGGTGATCTTCATTCCGGGCAACCACGACGAGGCCTTGCGCGAGCATGCCGGCGTCGCCTTCGGCGACATCCGCGTCGAGTCGGAATGGATCCACCACGCCGCCGACGGCCGGCGCTACTGGCTGGTGCACGGCGACGAGTACGACCAGGTCACCCGCCACCACCGCTGGGTGGCGCTGCTGGGTGACGTCGCCTACAACGCGCTGGTGCGCATCAACCTGCTGCTGTCGCGTGCGCGTCGCCTGCTCGGCGTGCCGGGATACTGGTCGCTCGCGGGCTACGCCAAGCAGAAGGTGAAGAAGGCGGTGAGCTTCATCTTCGACTTCGAGGATGCGGTCGCCCACGCCGCGCAGCAGCGCGGGGTGGACGGGGTGATCTGCGGCCACATCCACTGGGCCTCGGATCGCCGCATCGGCGACATCCGCTACCTCAATTGCGGCGACTGGGTGGATAGTTGCAGCGCCGTCGTCGAGCACCACGACGGCCGCATCGAGGTGCTGCAGTGGGGCGCGCTGGGCGCGCACGCGCTCGCTCCGCTGCCGGCGCTGCCTGCACCGAGGCCCGCGTCCGTTCGACCGCAATCGGCGCCGGTTCCGGCGGGTGCCGAGCGCATCTACCTGATGCCGGACATCTGAACCCGCGAGGCCCCTCGGCCGCCGCATTCGCGCCTTGCGGCGCTCCTGCATCGGCAGGGACCGTGGCGGTTTTCGGTAGGAGCGCCGCAAGGCGCGAAACTGGCCGCCGCGATGTACCGCTTCCCGCTGCCTGGGGCCAGCGGCCAGTCGGCTCAATCCTCGCGCTCGTCGCGCAGCAGATCCCAGGCGATGAACATTCCGAGCGCGGCGTTGCCGAGCGCGAACAGCGCCACCACCACGGTCGCCAGCGGAACCAGCGGCCAGCTGCGCAGGAGCCAGGCAAGGATGGCCGAAAGCAGGTTGAGCACGATCATCAGCCAGAAGCGGCGGTCTTGCGGGCGGTAGAGGCGAGAGAGCTTCATCGGCGGGGGCGGGAGAGATCGAGGGGAGGGTTTGCGTACGCATGATAGCGGCGGCTGGCGAAAAGCCGGGTCGCGCGGGCGGAATTTGATAAAACGCAAGTGCGAACAATTCGCATTACGATAATATCGCTCCCTGATCTTCCTGTTCGGGCAAGCCAGCCGTCGCCAGCCAGCCCGGGAACCCGACTTCCTGGAGCTTTCCATCGTGCTTCGTCTGCGCCCGCTCGCGGTGGCCGTCCTCGGCCTGTCCGCCTTCCCCGTTTCCAGCCTCGTCCATGCCGAGACCCTGCTCGGCGCCCAGACCGTCACCGCCAAGGGCTACGCCGCCGACACCCTGGAGACCCCGCAGGCGGTCGAGATCCTGCAGGCGCCGGCGGCCGGCGGCACGGTCGCGGGCGCGCTGCTGCGCGGCAAGCCCGGCCTGGCGGCGCAGTCGGACGGTGCCTGGGGGCAGAACCCGGTGCTGCGCGGGCTCAAGAAGGAAAGCGTGGTGGTGATGGTCGACGGCGTGCGCATGAACTCGGCGCAGCCGCAGGGCGCGATCGCCTCCTTCCTCGACCTCGGCCTGCTCGAGCGCGCCGAGGTGGTCAAGGGGCCGGGCTCGGTGCTGTACGGCAGCGGCGCGATGGGCGGGGTGGTCAACCTGATCACGCCCGATGTCGGCTTCAGCGCCGAAGAGGCGGTGGGCGGGCGCGTCGGCGCGCGCTTCTCCAGCGTGGACAAGGGCGTCGCCGGTGCCGCGCTGCTGACGCGCTCGAGCGCGCACGGCGCGCTGGTGCTGGGCGTGGCCGGGCGTGACGTGGACGACTACCGCAGCCCGGACGGCCGCGAGGATCGCACCGGTTACCAGTCCGACACGCTGCTGGCAAAGTACAAGCACAAGCTGAGCGAGGACCTGACCCTGCGGGTGAACCTGCAGCGGCATGAGGACGAGGATGTGTGGTATCCGGGATCGGCGCGCACCGGCGCCGGAATCCCCAAGCCGCTCGGCACCGCGACCATCCATTCTCCCGAGCAGCGCCGCGAGCTCTACGAGCTTGGCGTGGACGCGAAGCTGGGCGAGGGCACGCTGTCGGCCGAGCTCTACCGTCAGGAAGTGTTCCGCCAGATCCGCGCGTTCTCGTCGGCCAAGCAGCGCGACTATGTGCGTAACGACGTCCGCTTCGTCACCGATGGCGCGAAGGCGAAGTACCTGTTCCCGTTCGGCGCCGACCACCTGCTGACCGTGGGTGCCGACCTCTGGCGCATGCGCGGCGATCCGGAGCGCTACATCGACAACAATCCGCCGGCCTTCGACAACAACCTGCGCAACGATCCTTTCGACAAGGGCGAGATCGAGTCGGCGGGCGTCTTCGTGCAGGATGAGTTCAGTCTCGGCGATACCCGGATCGTCGCTGGGGCGCGTTTCGATCGCGTCACCGGTGACGCTGAACGCAAGGGCATGACGCAGACCACCGGGCTGGAGAACGCCGACAACAACCTGTCGTGGTCGCTCGGTGCGATCCAGCCGCTGAGCGAGCGCCTGAGCGCCTACGCCAACCTCGGCCGCGCCTACCGCGCGGCGGACATGCGAGAGCGCTTCGAGGACTCGGCGCGCGGCGACGGCTACTTCCATGTCGGCAACCCGCAGCTCGACCCGGAGGTGTCGACCAGTCTCGAACTCGGCCTGAAGCGGGGCGGCGCCGGCCTGCGGTACCAGCTTGCCGCCTTCTATACGCGCATCGACGACTACATCGCCGGCCGTGTCACCGGGGCCGTGCATCCGCAGAACGGCCTGCCCTTCAAGCTCACCGAGAACCTCGACAAGGTCACGATCTACGGCATCGAGGGCAGCGCCAGCATGCCGGTCGGCGCCTTCGTCGCCGACGCGGGCTTCACCTGGCTGCGCGGCGAGAACCATCAGGACGACGAGCCGCTGTTCCAGATGCCTGCGCCCGAGCTGACCCTGGGGCTTGGCCAGGCGGCCGAACGTGGCTTCTGGTGGCGCGCGCAATTGCGCGCGGTCGCCGAGCAGGACCGCATCGCGACCCGGTTCTCCAACGGCACCGAAAACCCCACCGCCGGCTTCGTCACCGCCGACGCCGAGTTCGGCTGGCGCTTCGGCAAGCTCGGCGCCTTCGAATCCGCCGGGCTGGCCGTGCAGCTGAGCAACCTCGCCGACAAGCGCTATCACGAGCACCAGACCGAGGGCGTGTCCGGCAACGAACTCGCCGCGCCCGGCCGTGGCGTGGCGCTCAGCCTGAACGGGAGCTTCTGACATGGGCCAGGATCGTCGCCGCCCGACGGCGCCCCCGGCGTGGATGCGCGCGGTCATGCACGTCTGCGTGGTGTGCGCCTTCCTGCTCGTGACCGGCATCGTCCATGCGCAGGGGCAGAAGCTTGCCAAACTGACCCTGGCCGGTCCGTCGGCCGCGGTGTCGAACGCGCTCATCCACATGGTCGACTCGGGTGCGCTCGCCGACCTCGCCGAGGTGGTCGAGTTCGTGCCGTGGCGCGACCCCGACCAGTTGCGCGTGATGGCGCTCGACGGGCGCGCCGACGTGCTGGCGATGCCGACCAACGTCGCCGCCAACCTCTACAACCGCGGCGCGAAACTGCAGCTGATCAACGTGTCGACCTGGGGTGTGCTGTGGCTCGTGTCGCGCGATCCGGCGCTGAAGTCGCTGGCCGACCTGCGGGGCAAGGAGCTGGCGATGCCGTTTCGCGGCGACATGCCCGACATCGTGCTGCAACTCCTTGCCGAAGGGCAGGGCATGGACGTGAGGAAGGACCTGAACCTGCGCTACGTCGCCAGCCCGGTGGACGCGATGCAGCTGCTGGTGATGCGCCGCGTCGACCACGCGCTGCTCGCCGAGCCGGCGGCCTCGATGGCGCTGCGCAAGACCGGGTCCTTCCCGCTCAGCGTGATCGCGCCCGAGCTGCACCGCAGCGTGGACCTGCAGAAGGAGTGGGGCCGGGTGTTCGCGCGTGCGGCACGCATCCCGCAGGCGGGCATCGCGGTCATGGGCGCGCTGCGCGAGCGCCCCGAGCTGGTGGCGCGCATCGAGGCCGAGTACGCGCGCGCGCTCGCGTGGTGCAAGGTCAACGCCGCGGCCTGCGGCAAGGCGGTGGCGGCGCGCATCGACGTGCTCAGCGCCGAGGCGGTGACCGATTCGATCGCGGTGAGCCAGCTCGAGGTGGTGCCGAGCCGCGATGCGCGTGCCGAGCTCGAGCACCTGTTCGCCAAGCTGGTGGCGAAGAATCCCGCACTGGTCGGCGGCAAGCTGCCGGACGATGGCTTCTACGGCGGAGCGAAGGCGCCATGAACCTGCTGCGCGCCTGGCTGGCCGGCTTGCCGGCCTACCTGTGGAGTGGCTGGGGCGCGATCGCCAGCCTCTGTCTGCTGCTCGCCGCCTGGGAGGCGGTGAGTCTCGCCTACGGCCCGCTCGTCATGCCCGACCCGCGCGCGGCCTTCGCCACGCTGTGGGGCCTGATCGACAGTGGCGCGGCGTGGCCGGAACTGGCCGCCACCGCACGCCGCGCGCTTACCGGCTACGCGCTGTCGGTGGTCGCCGGCAGCGTGCTCGGCCTGGTCGCCGGGCTGTCGATGACCGCCTCGATGATGGCGCGTCCGCTCGTCACCGTGCTCATGGGCACGCCGCCGATCGCCTGGCTGGTGCTGGCGATGCTGTGGTTCGGCGCGAGTGATGGAACACCCGTGTTCACCGTGTTCGTGGCGTCCTTCCCGGTGATCTTCATCGGCGCACTGCAGGGCACGCGCACGCTCGACAACCAGCTCCACGGCATGGCCGCGGCCTTCCGCCTGCCACGCCGCATGATGCTCACCGACGTGTACCTGCCGCACGTGGTGTCCTACCTGTTCCCGTCCTGGATCGCCGCGCTCGGCACGGCCTGGAAGGTGGTGGTGATGGCCGAGCTGCTCGCCACCCAGGACGGTGTGGGCGCGGCGCTCGCGGTGTCGCGCTCGCACCTGGACACCGCCGCGACCATGGCCTGGATCGCCGCGGTGGTCGGCCTGCTGCTGGCGGTGGAGTACCTGGTGCTGGAGCCGATCAAGCGTGAGGTCGAGCGCTGGCGGGAGCAGGGTGCATGAACGCGATTTCGACTGCCGAGCTGCGCGTGCACGGGCTCTCCCATGCCTTCGCGCGCGACGAGGTGCTCTCTGGCATCGACTTCCGCGTGCGTGCGGGCGAGGTCGTGGCCCTGGTCGGACCCTCGGGCTGCGGCAAGACCACGCTGCTGCACCTGGCGGCTGGCCTGCTGACGGTGCAGCAAGGCCGGGTGGACAGCGGCTTCGCTTCCACCGCCTTCATGTTCCAGCAGCCGCGCCTGCTGCCCTGGAAGAGCGCGCTCGACAACGTCGCGCTCGGCCTCAAGGCGGCCGGCGTCAAGCGCGCCGAGCGCCACTTCCGCGCGCGCGCGCTGGCCTTGCGCCTCGGACTCGCCCACCGCGACCTCGACAAGTTCCCCCACCAGCTCTCGGGCGGCATGCAGAGCCGGGTGGCGCTGGCGCGCGCGCTGGTGCTCGCGCCCGAGCTGCTGCTGCTCGACGAGCCGTTCTCGGCACTGGACGTCGGCCTCAAGGAAGAGCTTTATCGCCTGCTGCTCGACCACCAGGCCGAGCGCGGCATGGGCGTGCTGATGATCACCCACGACCTCATGGAGGCGGTGCGGCTGTCGGATGCGATCCTGGTGATGGCGCCCGCGCCCGGGCGCATCGTGTGCCGCTTCGAGCTCGACCGCCCGGCGGCCCGGCGCGATGACGCCTGGGTGTACCGGCACACCGCAGAGCTGCTGCAGGTGCCGGACGTACGCGCGAGCTTCGGCTTGCCACCGGCGGTGGCGGTGGCGAGGGATCGAGCGGGATCTGCGCCGCGGCCAGAGTTCGTGCGGCAAGGCGGGCTGGCCGCCGCCGCACGCGCTGAGCCGCTGTCCGGGCTGCGCCTGGCGAGCCCGACTTCCAGACCGATCCCGGTGCAGGGCGGCAAGCGTTGCGGGGCATGAGCATGGGTGACAGGACGATGAATGCTGGACGCGGGGCCGTGACCGGGAAGGGGGCGGGCAATGCGCAATCGGGCTGGAGCGTGCGGCTTGCGGCACGGCCACTGTTCATGTGCGGCTTCCGGCCCTTCTTCCTCCTCACCGCGCTCCATGCGGTGCTGGTGCTGCTCGCCTGGGGCGGCTTCCTCGGCTTCGGCCTGGCGCTGCCGGCGGTCGCGGGCGGCCCCTTCGTGTGGCACGCGCACGAGCTGATGTTCGGCTTCGGGCTCGCCGCGGTGGCGGGCTTCGTGCTCACCGCGGTACCGGAGTTCACCGCCACGCCGGCGTTCGCGCCGCGGGTTGTGCTGCGTCTGGTACTGCTGTGGCTGGCGGCGCGCGCGGCTTTCTGGCTGTCGGGCGGGCTCGCCGCCGTCGCGGAGAGCTGGCTCGGCGGGGAGGAGGGGCAGGCCGTTGCGCGATGGATCGGGCACCTGCCCGCGGCCCTGCTCGAGATCGGCTTCGCCTGCGCATTGCTGGCCGCGGTGGCGCCGCGGCTGTGGCGCGACCCCGAGCGTCGCCACCTCGGCTTTCAGTGGGGCCTGGCGGCGATGGCGATGGCGGTGGCGGGCTTCCACCTCGCTGTGCTGCGCGGCGAGTACCCGATGCGCTGGGTGCTGGTGGGGCTGGGCGTGATGATGACGCTGGTGGTGGTGGCGATGAGCCGGATCTCGATGCGCGTCATGAACGACGCGCTCGACGCCGCGCGCGCGCGCCGCCTGCCCGCGCATACGTTGCGCCGGGACGAGGAGGCCGAGCTGGAACTGCCTTCCTACCGCGCGCGGCCGCCGCGGCGCAACCTGGCGATCGCGGCGATCGCGGTCCATACGGTGGCCGAATACCTCCTGCCGGGCTCGCCGATCACCGGTTGGCTGGGGCTGGGCGCGGCGGCGGCGGTGTTCAACCTGCTCAACGACTGGCACGTCGGGCGCGCCTTGTTCACGCGCTGGGCCTTCCTGCTCTATGCGGTGTACTGGCTGCTGGCGCTCGGCTACCTGCTGCTCGGCCTCGCCCGTCTGGGGGCGCCGGCGGGACCGAGCGCCGGGACTCACCTGCTGGCGATCGGCGCGATGGGCCTGTCCATCCTGGCGGTGCTCTGCATCGCCGGGCGCACGCACGCCGGCTACCCGCTCGACGAGCGTCCGTGGGTGGGGGCGGCGGCAGTCTCGATCGTGCTCGCGGCCTTGCTGCGCGCGGCCGCCGGCCTGCCCGACATGCCCGCATCCGCCTTGCAGTTGCTTGCCACGCTGGCCTGGATCACAGCCTTCGCGCTGGCCGCGTGGCGGTTGGGCGTGTTGTTCGTGGCCGCGCGGGTGGATGGCGGTGCCGGGTGCGAGGAATACCACGCTCCCCGGGCAGCCGAGGCCGTCCCGCCCTGATGCGGGCACAGGCCTGCGGTGATGGCGCCACGCTCGGGTCGGACCGACGCAGGCCAGCGTGACCGGGTTCGTGGCAGTGCTGGCACCGAACGCGCTAAGCTGGCGGCCGTGGATGGCTCCGCAGCGGAATCGCCGTCCGAGCCCGGAGACCCGACGATGGCGCTGCTCAACTGGAAAGCCGACTATTGCACCGGTAACGCGAAGATCGACGAGGATCACCGCGCCTTGTTCGAGCGCGTCAACGATTTTCACTTTGCGTGGCAACAGAACCGCGACCGCAAGGACATCGCGCGCGTGCTCAACCGCCTGGTCGAGTACGCCGAGGAACACTTCGCGCGCGAGGAAGAGATCATGCGCGCCAGCGGCTACCCGGGACTGGCGCGCCACCAGGCGATCCACGAGGCACTGTTCGAGCAGATCTTCGTGCTGCAGGGCCACTTCGAGGACGGGCGCATCCGCATCGATCGCGACACGGTCGACTTCCTGCGCGGCTGGCTGGTGGATCACATCGTCGGCGAGGACATGAAGTTTGCGGCCTATGTCGAGAGCGGCGACGAACCTGCGCCGGCCCGGCAGGCGAGCGACATCGACGTCGTCTGAACCCGGGCCCTCAGGCCGTCGCGGCGCCGGCCTGCAGCCGGCCGCGGCGCACCAGCAGCAGCACCGCGAGGGCGAGCACGACCTCGATCAGCCCGATCGCCACGAAGACCGGCGGGTAGGGGCGTTCCAGCACCAGGCCGAAGAAGGCGAGCAGCGCGCTGCTGAGCAGCGGGCCGGCGGCAAAGCCGAGCGAGCCCGCCATGTTGAAGGCGGCCAGCGCGCTGGCGCGGCAGTCGCTGCCGCCATATTGCGCGGCCAGCACCAGCGAGGGCGCATACATCAGCGCCGCGATCACGCCGCCCGCGGCCATCGTCGCCACCACCCGATCGCCCGGGACGAAGCCGAGCACGGCGAGGAAGACGCCGTAGAGCACGCTGCCGATCACCATCATCCACAACGGATCCCAATGCCGCGACAGGTGGCCGGCGGGCCAGGTGAGCACCGAGAAGGGGATCAGGAAGGCCGCCATCGCGATGCCGATCTGGCGCGCATCGAAACCGATCACCAGGCCGAGGTAGAGCGACAGCGTCGACACGATGAAGCCTACGGTGAGGCGGTCGGCGAAGGAGAACGCGAGCGGGATCAGCAACTGGCGACGGTTGCGCAGGGTGTCGACGATCTCGGATGCCGCCATGCGCGGCCGCGTGCCGCCGCCCTCGGCGAGGCGGACGAAGCCGAGCGCGGCCATCGCCAGCGAGAGCAGGCCGCCGCCGAGGGGCACCCAGAAGGGGTCGATGTCGCCGATGATGCCCCCGAGCGGCGCGCCGGTGGCCACCCCCAGGCTGATCGAGGCGCCCACCGCGCCCATGCGCGCGCCCAGCCCGGCCTTGCCGGCGTGGTCGGCGGCGAGCGCCATCAGCAGCGACAGCGCCGACATGTGGGCGAAGCCCTCGACGAGGCGCAGCGCGAGGAGCAGCGCGTAGCTCTCCGTGCTGCGCCAGGCCCAGGCGATGCCCAGCAGCGCGATGCCGTTCACGGCGAGCGCGCCTACCGCGAGCAGGCGGCGCTTGCCGAGGCGGTCGGAGAGCAGGCCGGCGATCGGCGCGCCGAGCAGCGCGCCGATCATGTTGATCGACATGAAGAAGTGGCTGGCGAACTGGCCCAGACCGGGAAAGCGCTGCGCGGTGAACTCGGGCAGCACCGGCACCATGCCGGTGACCGGCAGCATCAGGGCGTAGAGCAGCAGCAGCGGCAGGAGATGAGGTCCGGTCATGGTGTCGGCGCGGTGTCGGCGCGCTGGGTTCGGAGGCGGGTGCGCCGCATGATACTTCGACCTCCGCGACCGTCGTCTGTTGCCGATCAAGGCCCGGCTACAATCCTGGCGACCCGCCGCCGCCGCCGCGGCCGGGTTCGTGTCGGCACCCCGTGTGCGTCTCACTTCGGAGGTTCGCGCATGCGCGCCGTGTATCTGTCGGGACTGCTGGTGGTTGTGCTCGCCGTCGTCACCTTCTGGATGACCGCGGGGCTTCAGCCGGGCGTGACCGTGCTGCAGTTCGCGTGGACGCCGCGCGGCTTCGGCGAGATCGTCCATGTGTGGTCGCCCGAGGATCTTGCCCGCTACCGCCTCCACCTTCCGGTCGACAGCCTGCTGCTGCTGGCCTACGGCAGCTTCGGCTGGCTGCTCGCGACCCGCACGGCGCTGTTCGCGTCGCTGCCCGGGCGGGCACGCGTTGCGGCACGCTTCGTCCTGCCGCTCGCGGCCGTGTTCGACGCGGTGGAGAATGCGCTCCACGCCTGGTTGACCGAGATGCCGCGCTTCGGCATGCATGGGCTGTACCTGCTGTCGACCACCTGCTCGGCGCTCAAGTGGGCGCTGCTGTTCGGCTTCGCCGCGCTGGTGTTGTGGGCGCTGGCGCGCGAAGCAGACTGAGGCGCTCAGTCCGCGGCTTCGTCCTGCGGCGCCGCGCGCGCCTGCGCGAGCAGGGCGTCGATGCGCGCGCGCAGGCGCTGCCAGTGCGAGCCTTCCCAATACACCCGGCCGCAGCCGGCGCAGGCGGAAAAGTGTGTGTGACGCGCGCGCACCGCGGGCGGCAGGCGCTGCACCACCGCCGCTGGCGAGACTTCCTGTAGTGCCGCGTTGCATTCGAGGCAGCGCGAGAACGGGCGGGCGTGTCCGGCGAGTCCGAGGCGGCGGAGGATCTCGACCGCCTGGCGCGCCGGCTCGAGCGCATGCACGAAGCAGCCCTCGGCGACGTCCCGGCGCTTGAGCAGTTCGCGGTCGCGGGTCAGCACGACGCGCCGCTCGCGCACGGCGGTGGCGACGAGCGTGGCGTCCTCGATGTGATTGTCGTAGAGCGTGTCGAAGCCGGCCAGGCGCAGCAGTCGCGCCAGGCCGCCGAGATGGGCGTCGGCGATGAGGCGCGGCGGCGGGGACGGGCAGGGCTTCCCGCAGCGCGCGGCATGGGGATGGACCGACACCCGCTCGCCCGGGCACAAGCGGCGCTCGAGGGACGCCGGGCGACCGTCGACCAGCACCCTTCCGACCTCGGTGTGCGGGACGCCGAGCGCTTCGATCACGTGCTTGAGGCTGGAGTCGGCCGCGCAGCGGACCTCGAAGCTGCGGTCGCGCCGTGCCGGGGCGAGGAAGGCCGCCAACTCGCCATGGAAGCGGAAGGAGACGAGCCGTGCGGGGGAGAGGGGCACGGGGGTGGCGTCGGACATGGGCAGGGCATTCCCTCGATCGAGCACCGCCACAGCATAGCGCGCGCCGCAGGCGCTTGCTGCTACGCTGTCGGCTGGTTCGTCCGAGGAGATCGAAGATGAAGATCCGCGCCCTGTTCGTCACGCTTTCCGGGCTCTCTGCCGCCGCTGTGGCCGTGCTCCTCCTCGCCGCGGTCCCGGCACCCGCCGGCGCGATCGCCCAGCCGGTGGGCCCGGCGATGCCGGAGGAATGCGTCTGTTCGCGCGGCCTGCGCCTCGCGGAGGCGCCGCCCTCGGTCCTGCACAACTGCCAGTGCGGTCCGCTGCAGTGCGTGGTGCACGCGCAGTCCGGCCAGCTGCAGTGCCGCTGAGCCGCGTGTGCGCATGAAGCCGCGCCTCAGCGTGATCACGCTCGCGGTGGACGATCTCGAGCGCGCCGTCGCCTTCTATCGCGACGGCTTGGGCTGGCCGACGCAGGGCATCGTGGGGAGTGCGGCGCAGCATTCGGCGGTCGCCTTCTTCACGCTGCAGCCCGGGATCCGGCTGGCGCTCTTCCCGCGCACGAGTCTCGCGGTCGAGGCCGGCGTCGCGGAACCGCCGTCGGGCACGAGCGGCTGCCTGCTGAGCCACAACGTCGCCCGGCGCGAGCAGGTCGCCGAGGTGATGGCCGAGGCCGCGGTGGCGGGTGCGCGCATTCTGCGTCCGCCACGCGACACCGCCTGGGGTGGCCATGCGGGCTATTTCGCGGATCTCGACGGGCATCCGTGGGAGGTGGCGTGGAACCCGAAATGGCCGCTGGCGGACGACTGAGTCCCGCGCAGGCCGGCTGAGCGGATGCAGCCCGGCGCAACGCGACCGTCCCGCGGCGCGGAACCGGACAGCGCGCGCCTTTGTCCCTAAACTGGCGGTTCGCGCCGAGCCACGCTCTCCACCCCTCACGCCCGACTCCTCGTTTCCCGATGCCTTCCAGCCGCCGCTTCGTCCTCTCGCTCAGCCTCGTCGGTCTCGCCGCGCTGGGCGCCTATGCCTGGTATGCAAACCGTCCGCCGGCCTTGCCGCCGGGGGGCGCGCGGGCGCAGGCGCAGGCGGCAGGCGTGCAAGCGGTGCCGCCTGCGGCGGGGACTGCGGGTGCGAAGGGGACTGCGGGTGCGAAGGGGGCCGCGGGTGCGAAGGGGGCCGCGGGTGCTGCAGGTGGCTCGCAGGGCGGGCCGGTGGTGGTGGAGACGCACACCGTGGGCGTGCGTGCGCTCGCCGACGACGTCGGCGCGGTCGGCTCGCTGGTGTCGAACGAGTCGGTGGTGCTGCGTCCCGAGGTGTCGGGGCGGATCGAGGCGATCCGCTTTCGCGATGGCGAGGCGGTGCGGCGCGGCGAGGTGCTGATCGAGTTCGACGCCGCGGTGCAGCGCGCCGAGCTGCAGCAGGCGCGCGCCAGCCTGACCTTGGCCGAATCGAACTTCCGCCGCAGCCAGGACCTCTTCTCGCGCAGCTTCGTGAGCCGCAGCAGCCTGGACAACGCGCGCTCGCAGCTCGAGGTGGCGCGCGCCGGGGTGGCGCTCGCGCAGGCCAGGCTCGCGCGCATGCAGATCCGCGCGCCGTTTGCCGGCGTCGTGGGCATCCGCAGCGTGAGCCCCGGCGACTTCGTCAAGGACGGCGAGGCCATGATCAACCTCGAGGACATCGCCACGCTGAAGGTGGATTTCCGCCTGCCCGAGCTCTACCTCGACCGCGTGCGCCCCGGGCAGACGGTGGAGATCGCGAGCGACGTGCTGGCGGGCGAGCGTTTCGCCGCCACGGTCGAGGCGATCGATCCGCTGGTCGATGCGCAGGGGCGCGCGCTCAGGCTGCGCGCGAGCCTGCCCAACCCCGAGCTGCGCCTGCGCCCGGGCGTGTTCGTACGCGTGCGCCTGATCCTCGCCGAGCGCGCCGACGTCGTGATGGTGCCCGAGGCCGCGCTGGTGCCGGCGCCGGGCAACACCCAGTTCGTATACCGGGTCGCCGAGGGCAAGGCGCAGCGCGTCGAGGTGCGCACCGGCACGCGGCGCGACGCGATGGTGGAGGTGGTCGAGGGCGTGCAGGCGGGCGAGGTGGTGGTGACCGCCGGCCAGCTCAAGCTGCGCGACGGCGCGGCGGTGAAGCTGGCCACGGGCGGCGTGGCGCGGGCGGACTGAGCGATGGTCCTCTCCGAGCTCTGCATCCGCCGCCCGGTGTTCGCCACCGTGCTGTCGCTGCTCGTGCTGCTGGTGGGCCTGATGTCGTACTCGCGGCTCACCGTGCGCGAGTACCCCAACATCGACGAGCCGGTCGTGACGGTGGATACGCGCTACCGTGGCGCCAGCGCCGAGATCGTCGAGTCGCAGGTCACCAAGCCGCTGGAGGACTCGCTCGCCGGCATCGAGGGCGTGGACGTGCTGTCCTCGATCAGCCGCCAGGAGCGCAGCCAGATCACGGTGCGCTTCCGCGTCGAGCGCAGCGCCGATTCGGCTGCGGCTGACGTGCGCGACCGCGTGTCGCGCGTGCGCCAGCGCCTGCCCGACGACATCGACGAGCCGGTGATCGCCAAGGTCGAGGCCGACGCCAGCCCGATCATCTGGGTGGCTTTTTCCTCCGACCGCCACGCGCCGATGGAGATCAGCGACTTCGCCAACCGCGTCATCAAGCCGCGTCTGCAGACCTTGCCCGGTGCGGCCGATGCGCGCCTGTTCGGCGACCGCCGCTCGGCGATGCGGGTGTGGCTCGATCGCGACCGCCTCGCCGCCTTCGGCCTGACCGTGCAGGAGGTGGAAGACGCGATCCGGCGCCAGAACGTGGAACTGCCCGCCGGGCGCATCGAGAGCCGCGAGCGCGAGTTCGCCGTCGTGGCGCAGACCGACCTCGCCCGGCCCGAGCAGTTCGGCGCCATCGTGCTGCGCCAGGGCGACACCGCCGACGCCTACCCGGTGCGCATCCGCGACGTCGGCCGGGTGGAGGTGGCACCCGAGAGCGAGCGCACCTCGGTGCGCTTCATGGGGCGGCCGGCGGTGTCGATCGGCCTCATCAAGCAATCGGTGGCGAACCCGCTCGACCTCAAGCGTGGCCTGGACGAGATGATGCCGCGGCTGCAGGCCGAGCTGCCCGAAGGCATGTCGATGACCATCGCCAACGACACCACGGTGTTCATCGAGCGCTCGATCGACGCGGTGTTCTCCACCATCTGGGAGGCGGTGCTGCTGGTGGCCGCGGTGTGCCTGTTCTTCCTGCGCAACTGGCGGGCGATGCTGGTGCCGCTGGTGACGATCCCGGTGTCGCTGGTGGGCGCGTTCACGCTGATGCTGGTGCTCGGCTTCTCGATCAACACGCTCACGCTGCTCGCGCTGGTGCTGGCGATCGGGCTGGTGGTGGACGATGCGATCGTGGTGCTGGAGAACATCTACCGCCACATCGAGGACGGCATGGAGCCGGTCGCCGCCGCCTTCAAGGGCGCCAGGGAGATCGGCTTCGCGGTGGTGGCGATGACGATCACGCTGGCCGCGGTGTACGCGCCGGTGGCCTTCATGAGCGGGCGCACGGGCAAGCTCTTCACCGAGTTCGCGCTCACGCTCGCCGGCGCGGTGATCGTGTCGGGCTTCGTCGCGCTGACGCTGTCGCCGATGATGTGCTCGAAGCTGCTGCGTCACGAGCCCACGCACGGACGGATCTACAACGGCATCGAGCGTTTCCTGGCCTGGCTCACCGGCGGTTATCGCGCTGTGCTCGAGCTGGCGCTGGGCGCGCGCTGGCTGGTGATGCTGGTGTTCGCGGTGGTGGCGGGGAGCTCGGTCTGGCTGATGGGGCAGTTGAAGAGCGAGCTCGCGCCGCTGGAGGACCGCGGTCGGGTGATCGGCATGTTCACCGGCCCGGAGGGCGCCACGCTCGACTACATGGCGCGTTACGCCGAGGAGATCGAGCGCATCTACGCCGGCCTGCCGGAAGTCGATCGCTATCTGGTGATCGCCGGCAACCCGACGGTGTCGCAGGGCATCTCCTTCGTCGGCTTCGCCGACTGGTCGGAGCGTACGCGTACGGCCGGGGAGATCTCAAGCGGACTGCAGCCCAAGCTGCGCGCCGTGCCGGGCGTGAATGCCTTCCCGATCATGCCGGCTTCGTTCGGGCAGAGTGCGCGCTCGCGGCCGGTGAGCTTCGTGGTGGCGACCTCGGAGAGCTACGACGCGCTCGCGCGCGTGACCGACACCTTCCTCGACGCGATGCGCGACAACCCCGGCTTCCTGTCGCCGGACACCGACCTCAAGCTGACGATGCCCGAGCTTGCGGTGGAGGTGGATCGCGACCGCGCGGCCGACCTCGGGGTCGACGTCGATGTGATCGCGCGCACGCTCGAGAGCATGCTCGGCGGTCGCCAGGTCACGCGCTACAAGCAGGACGCCGAGCAGTACGACGTGATCGTGCAGGTCGGCGCCGGCGAGCGCCGCGACCCGCGCGACATCCGCGACATCTACGTGCGTGCGCGCACCGGCGAGATGGTGCCCCTGACCAGCGTGGTGCAGGTGAGCGAGCGCGTGGCGCCGCGCGAACTCAACCACTTCGGCCAGCGCCGCTCGGTGACCATCTCGGCCAATCTGGCGCCCGATTACGCCCTGGGCGAGGCGCTGCAGTGGATGGACGACACCGCGGCGCGCATCCTGCCGCCGGGCTCCAGCACCGACTACGACGGCCAGTCGCGCGAGTTCAAGACCAGCGCGGAGAGCCTCGCGCTGGTCTTCCTGCTCGCGCTCGCCTTCATCTACCTGGTGCTGGCAGCGCAGTTCGAGAGCTTCCGCGACCCCTTCATCATCATGCTGACGGTGCCGCTGTCGATGACCGGCGCGCTCGGCGCGCTATGGCTGACCGGCGGCACGCTCAACGTCTACAGCCAGATCGGCCTGGTGACGCTGGTCGGGCTGATCACCAAGCACGGCATCCTGATCGTGGAGTTCGCCAACCAGCTGCGCGAGCACGGACATGCGCTGCGCGAGGCGGTGGTGGAGGCGGCGGTGCTGCGCCTGCGGCCGATCCTGATGACGACCGGGGCGATGGTGCTGGGCTCGCTACCGCTTGCGCTGGCGACCGGGGCGGGCGCCGAGAGCCGCCAGCAGATCGGCTGGGTGATCGTGGGGGGCTTGCTGATCGGCACCTTCTTCACGCTCTTCGTGGTGCCGACGGTGTATACGCTGCTGGCGCGGCGCGAGCGCGAAGCGCCGGTCGCGGTCGCGCAGGGAGCCGCCTCCTGAAAACGAAGAACCCCGCCGCGCCGGTCGCGCTTGCGGGGTTCGTCACGGTGCCGGGAGGGGATCAGCTTTCGGTTTCGACCCTCTTCAGGTACGCGTAGATCTGGTCCTTGATCGCCAGCTTCTCCTTCTTCATGACCTCGATCTCGAGACTGGTGCCGGGCACGACGTGGGTCTCGATGTTGTGGATCTTCTGGTCGAGCTCGTTGTGCCTCTCGAAGAGCTGGGTGAAGTGGCGGTCGTTGTGCTTGAGACGGGTGATCAGGTCGCGATACTCGGGGAACATAGGAACAACTCCTTGGTTCTGGATTGCAAAGGCTACGAACTGGGGCAAAGGAAAAACTTTCCGCTTGGCACCAGTCTACTCCCGCTTCCGGTGCGCGGCCAGCGTGGCGGGCGGGTGTGGCCCGTGGTCCGCGACCCGCTTCGGGCCGCTTGCGGATGGCATTTGCCGGACTGTTGCGGCGAGCAGGAAAACTGATCGAAAGTTCCTCGGTGCCTCATCCGAACAGGTGGGGGAACAGCTTCGCGCGCTCCTCGCCACTGAGTGCGTTCATGCGCGCGATGTTGCGCTCGGGGATGCGGTCGACCTCGGGGTAATGCTCGATCGCCTTCTCCAGGCTCTCCTCGCGGATGATGTGCAGCAGCGGCCAGGGCGAGCGGTTGGTCAGGTTGCCCGGGTCGTCCGCCTCGGTGTCGGCGAACTGGTACTGCGGGTGGAAGCTCGCCACCTGCAGCTCGCCCTCCCAGCCGAACTGCTCGACCCACAGGTCCACCGCGTCGAGGAAGTCGTTGTAGTCGGCGAAGTCCTCGAGCATGTCGGGGATCGCCAGCAGGGTGGTCTCGAGCTCCGCCACCGGGGTGTCGGACAGGCGCTCGAGCTCGGCCTGCAGGTCTTCGAGCAGGGCGTCGGCGGTGGTGGCGTGGCTGACCGCGATGCGCACGCGCTTCTCGCGCCGCGGGCGGGCGGCGAAGGGGCAGAGGTCGAGGCCGATGACGACCTCGTCGAGCCACTGCTCGACGTCGGCGATGATCTGTTCATCCATTGGAGCGGTTCCGTTCAGGCGGGATGCAGGGGAAGGTCGTGCAGCAGCCGCAAGGCGGTGTGCAGCACGGCCTCGGGGAGGTCGGGGCGCAGGCAGTCGAGCTCGACGAAGCCCGGCCAGGTCTCGCGGAACTGGCGCTGCCAGGTGAGCTGGCGCTTGGCGAGCTGGCGGGTGGCGGCGACGCCCTTGAAGCGCAGCTCGTCGTAGCCGGTGCCGCCGTCGAGGTATTCCCACACCTGGCGGTAGCCGACGCAGCGCATCGAGGGCATGGACGGGTCGAGCCGATAGCGCGCGCGCAGCTGGCGAACCTCGTCGACCAGGCCGGCGTGGAGCATGGCGTCGAAGCGCTCCTCGATGCGCGCGTGCAGCGCGCCGCGATCCGAGGGCGCGAGCGCGATCGGCAGCAGCCGGCAAGGCAGCGGGTCGTCTTCCTTCTTCGCGTAGCTGTCCGCGAGCGGGCGGCCGGTAAGGCGGACGATCTCGAGCGCGCGCTGGATGCGCTGCGCGTCGCCCGGCTCCAGGCGTGCCGCGGCCTCGGGGTCGAGGCGGGCGAGCTCGGCGTGCAGCGCCGGCCAGCCGCGCCCGGCGGCCTCGTCGTCGAGCGCGCGGCGCAGCTCGGGGTCGGCCGCGGGCAGGTCGGAGAGCCCGTCGCGCAGCGCCTTGAAGTACAGCATGGTGCCGCCGGCCAGGAGCGGAATATTGCCGCGTGCGACGATCTCGCCCATCAGGCGGATCGCGTCGGCGCGGAAGCGTGCGGCCGAATAGCTCTCCTCGGGCGTCACCACGTCGATCAGGTGGTGCGGGCACACCGCGCGTTCCTCCGCGTTCGGCTTGGCGGTGCCGATGTCCATGTCGCGATACACCAGCGCCGAATCCACGCTGATCACCTCCACCGGCAGGGCTTGCGCGAGCGCAAGCGCGCTCGCGGTCTTGCCGCTGGCGGTGGGGCCGAGCAGCAGCAGGGCGGGCGGCAGGGGGGCGGGGATGGGCGGAGGCAGTTTGGGCGAGGCCGAAGTGTGCGCTCGGGCGCGGGATTCGCGACGGCGCGGGGCGCGCGGATTATCTCCCAGGCCGTCGTGATCCGCCAGCGCGCGACCCGCAACCCCTCAGGTTTGCCGAGAACGGCGGCGCATTTCCAGGCTGATGGGGCCGGTGCCGAAAAGCTTGCGGTCGGCGGGGGCGCGCGTTCGCCCGCCCCCGGGATGCAGCGATCAGCGGTGGCCGCGCAGCATCGAGCGCGTCATCGGGTCGAGCGGCAGGGCGTAGTCGTGCACCGCCAGCACCACGTTGGTCTCGGGCTGGATGACCTTGAGGTTCACGAACACCATCTCGCTGCTCTGCGCGTAGGTGCCCACCACCACCGCCTGCGCGTCGTGCGTGCTGGCAAGGTCGCGGATCTCGCGGGTGAGCATCAGCTCGCCCTGGTCGCGCGCCATATAGACGTTGTTGCGGAACTTCATCTCGATCATCCGGTAGCCGGCGAGCGTTAAGCGCGCCGAGACCTGTTCGGAGATGAGGCGGCCGAGGGTGGAGGATTGCTCGAGCGCGTCGATGTTCACCACGGTGGCGGCGATCAGCGCCTGCGTCGGCGCGAGCTGGCCGCGCAGCTGCGCGAGCAGGCTGTCGGCCGCGGCGTAGTTGGACGGGATCAGCGGGTTGGCGGCGGCGGCGTCGAAGCTGATGTCCTTGCGCGACGCGACCGGTTCGGTGGCGCAGCCGGCGGTGACGAGCACGGCGGCGGCGAGGGCTGCGGCGAGGATTGCGGGCTTGCGCATCATTCGCCTCCGACGATCTGGAAGGACTTGGTGCGCGCCTGCGGGGCGGCGAGGTAGAGCGCCTCGTCGGCCGCGTCCGCGCGGAACACGCCGGTCTCGCGCGCGATGAACCGGCTGTTGTCCGTCACGCTGGTGCTGACGATGATCTCGAGCGAGCCGGTGGCATCGACGCCGGGCTTGACCTGGGTATCCACGCCGACGCGCAGGGCGCCGGCCGGGGTGCGCAGCACCGGGTGGCCGGCCTCGAGCAGGGCGGTGATCAACTGCGTGGAAAAGGCGCGGTCGAAGGCCGAAGCGTCGGCATGCTGATTGACGAACAGCGCGGTCTGCGGGGCCAGGCGGGCGGACAGGCGCTGCGCGACGTCGCGGGCGAGGCTGTTCCAGTGCGAGGCGGAGTGCAGTGCGCGCTGCGAAACAGCTGCCTGGGCGTTCGCCGCGGGGGCGTGATGGACGGGCGTGGCGCAGGCGCCTGCCAGCAGGGCCGCAGCGCTGGCCGCGGCGAGGGTCTTCTTCATGGAGCGCATTCTCCGGGACGGGGCACCGCGTCGGTCGCAGGCGGCGAGGACGGTGCCGGGCAAGTGAAACGGCGTATGTCGCAGCTATGCCGAAAGCTAGCAGAAGCCCCGCTCCGACTCAATTGCGCCGCATCGGCGGATGAGACATAGTTCCGCGCCGTGGCGCTGCACAAAAAACGGGCAGCGGGGGAATACGCCTGTCCGTCAGCGCCTTGCGGAACTTATCCACAGCTTGTCCCGGGAGCTGCCCACGGGTGCTGGGGACAACGCCGGCGGTCGCCATGGTGAGCGATGCGTGGATGAGCGTGCCCGCAAAGGAGAAGTGGCTTGCAGGTATGATTGCGCGCGCTGTGCACGGGGCGTCCGTGCAATCCTGTCGAGGTGCTTTCTTGAAGATCTTTTCGCCGCTGTACGAGCGCACGATGGTGTGGTCGCGTCATCCGCGCGCGCCCTGGTTCCTGGGGGGGCTGAGTTTCGCCGAGTCGTCGTTCTTTCCGATCCCGCCGGACGTCATGCTCGCGCCGATGTGCCTGGCGAATCCGCATCGCGCCTGGTGGTTCGCGCTCCTGACCACCCTGACCTCGGTGGCGGGGGGACTTTTCGGCTACCTCATCGGCTACTACGCCTTCGACCTCATCGAGCCCTGGCTGCGCGGCAGCAACTACTGGGGCGCCTACGAGCAGGCGGTGGCATGGTTCGATGCCTGGGGCTTCTGGGCGATCTTCATCGCCGGCTTTTCGCCGATTCCCTACAAGGTGTTCACGATCGCCGCAGGCGTGGCGTCGATGGCCCTGCTGCCATTCACGCTGGCCTCGTTGATCGGGCGCGGCGCGCGCTTCTTCCTCGTCGCGGGCCTGATGGCCTGGGGGGGCGAGCGCATGGAGGGTGCGCTGCGCAAGTATGTGGACCGCATCGGCTGGGCCACGGTGGCCGCGGTGGTGGTCGGGGTGCTGGTGTATCGCGCGGGATGATGCAGGCGCGCCGACGGGCGCGCATTCGGCTCCGGGGGTGCGCTACTGCCCGCGCATGAAGAAGCGGTCGAGCTCGGCCAGGCTCAGCTGCGTCCACGTGGGGCGGCCGTGGTTGCACTGGTCGGCGCGCTCGGTCGCCTCCATGTCGCGCAGCAGGGCGTTCATCTCGGGCAGGGTGAGCTGGCGATTGGCGCGCACCGCGCCGTGGCAGGCCATGGTGGCGAGCAGCTCGTTGCGGCGCGCGGTGACGACCTCGGTGGCGGGGAATTCGCGCAGCTCCTGCAGCAGCTCGCGCACCAGTTCGGCCACCGGCGCGCTCGCCAGCAGCGCGGGCACGCTGCGCACCACGAGCTCCTGCGGACCGGCGGCGGCGATCTCGAAGCCCATGCCGGCGAGTACCTCGGTGCCTTCCTCGGCCGCCGCCATGTCCTTCGCGCCCACCGAGAACACCGCCGGGATCAGCAGGCGCTGCACGGCCGGGCGGCCGTCGATCACGGTCTTGAGCTTCTCGTAGAGGATGCGTTCGTGGGCGGCGTGCATGTCCACCAGCACGAGGCCGGCGGCATTCTGGGCGAGGATGTAGATGCCGTGCAGCTGGCCGAGCGCGTAGCCGAGCGGCGGCGCCTCGCCCGTGGCGGTCTCCGTCGGCGCCGGGCGCGGGCCCGACTGGATCTCGCCGGGGCGGTCGGGCAGGCTGGCGCCACCGCTATCGCGTGCGCCCGCGGCGAAATCAAAGTAGGCGCGGCTCGCCGACTCCATCGCCAGGCGTCCTTGGCGGGCGTCTGCGGGCGGCCAGGACCGCAATGCGGGGTGGTGGGCGGCCGTCGGGACGGAAAGCGGGGGGAGGGCGCTCGAGAAGCCCCCTTGCGGGACGGTGCCCGATGCCGGGGAGGCCGCGGGGCCGGCACCGACGCCAATGGCTGCGGGCGCGTGCAGCTCCGCAGCGCGTCCCGCTCCGCTCTCGGCCAGGGTGCGGCGCACGGCGTGGAAGACGAACTGATGCACCGCGCGCGACTCGCGGAAGCGCACCTCGATCTTGGCCGGATGCACGTTCACATCCACCCCGGCGGGGTCGAGCTCGAGGAAGAGCACGTAAGCCGGATGGCGCGCGCCGTGCAGGATGTCGGCGTAGGCTTCGCGCACCGCGTGGGCGAGCAGCTTGTCGCGCACGAAGCGGCCATTGACGAAGAAATACTGCGCGTCGCGGCTGGCGCGCGAATAGGCGGGCAGCGACGCGAAGCCGGCCAGGCGCAGTATCCCGGCGTCGGCCTGGACCTCGCGGGCGTGCTGCAGGAAGTCGTCGCCCATCAGCGCCGCCACCCGCGCGGCGGGCGGTGAGGGAGGGAGGCGGTGGATCACGCGGCCGTTGTGGGCGAGCTGCAGGCCGATGTCGGGGCGCGCGAGCGCGACGCGGCGGAACATGTCGTCGCAGTGGGCGAACTCGGTGGATTCGGTCTTGAGGAACTTCCGCCGCGCGGGGGTGTTGTAGTAGAGGTCGGCGACGTCGACCACTGTGCCCTGGTCGAGCGCCGCCGGCTCGGGCTCGCGCCCGGCCTCGATGCGCCAGGCGTGGCTCGCGCCCTCGGCGCGGCTGGTGATGCCGGTGCGCGCCACCGCGGCGATGGCCGCCAGCGCCTCGCCGCGAAACCCCATCGTGCCCACGCGCTCGAGGTCGTCGAGGGTGGCGATCTTGCTGGTGGCGTGGCGCTCGAGCGCGAGCGCGAGCTCGTCGCGCGCGATGCCGCAGCCGTCGTCGGCGACGCGGATGCGCCGCACGCCGCCCTGCTCGAGCTGCACCTCGATCGCGCGCGCGCCAGCATCGACCGCGTTCTCGAGTACTTCCTTGAGCACCGAGGCCGGGCGCTCGACCACCTCGCCGGCGGCGATCTGGTTGACCAGCAGGTCGGAGAGGCGGTGGATGTGGGGCATGGGGGGGGCGGCGACGCAAAAGCGGGATTATACGGGGGTGCGGGGGCGGCACAGCCTTCCGCCGCTCGTGCAGAAAACCGGCGATTTTCCTTGCCCGTGCCGGGAGCGTGGCGCGGGTCGGGTATCATCGCGGCCATGCTCCGGGGCGGGCGCCCGCCGGTCCGCGCGCCCAAGCCCTGTCCTCCGCCAGGATCTTTTCATCGTTCCAGCATCCCATGAAGTCCATCGTCATCCTCATTTCCGGCCGCGGCAGCAATATGGAAGCCATCGTGCGTGCGGGCATCCCGGGCGCGCGTATCGCCGCGGTGATCAGCAACCGGCCGGGCGCCGGCGGGCTCGAGTTCGCACGCGCGCACGGCATCGCCACCGCGGTCGTCGACCACAAGTCCCACCCCGACCGCGCCGGCTTCGACCAGGCGCTCGCCGAGTGCATCGACGCCCATGCGCCCGACCTGGTCGTGCTCGCCGGGTTCATGCGCGTGCTCGGCGACGGCTTCGTGCGCCGCTACGAAGGCCGCCTGCTCAACATCCACCCCTCGCTGCTGCCGGCCTTCCCGGGGCTGCACACCCACCGCCGCGCGCTCGAGACCGGGGTGAAGGTGCATGGCGCGAGCGTGCATTTCGTCACCGCCGAGCTCGACGACGGGCCGATCGTGATCCAGGCCGCGGTGCCGGTGCTGACGGGCGACGACGAGGACAAGCTGGCCGCGCGCGTGCTGGCGCAGGAACACCTCATCTACCCGCAGGCGGTACGCTGGTTCGTCGAGGATCGGCTCGAACTCGTCGCCGGCCGCGTGAGCCTGCGCGACGCGCCGGCCCAGGACGGCGAGGCGCTGCTGGTGCCTGCGCCCGAGGGCGGAGGGCGGGCGTGATGCGCGGGCTGGTCGTGGGCCTCGCGCTCGCCGCCTGCGCGAGCGCGGCGGCGCTGCCCGTCGGCGCAGCGGCCGAGCCGCCCGCGCAGGGCCACATCGTCTATGACGTGCACTATGGCTCGTCCGGCTTCAAGGTGGGCGAGGCGCGCCACGAGTGGAAGCTGGACAAGGGGCGCTACGCGCTCTCGCTCGCGCTTCAGGCCAAGGGGCTCGCCGGCCTGTTCGGCCTCGAATACGAGCAGCGCAGCAGCGGTACGGTGGACGCAAAGGGCATGCGCCCGGAACTGTTCGAGGTCGACCAGCGCGGGCGCAAGCCCGAGCGCGCCGAGTTCGACTGGACTGCGGGCAAGGTCAGCATCCGCCGCGGCGGCGAGGAGCGGCGCAACGGCGAGATCCGCGCTGGCGACCAGGATCTGCTCAGCCTGTGGCACCAGGCGCGCAAGGTGGTCGAGTCCGGCAAGCCGGCGCGCTTCGCCGTGGTCACCAACAAGAGCATCAAGCAGGCGGTGGTCGAGCCGCGCGGCGAGGAGCGCCTCGAGCTCGCCGGCGAGCAGCTCGACACCGTGCGCCTGCACGCCTTTGCCGAGAAGGACGACCTCGACATCGACATCTGGCTGTCCAGGCGCCATAGCCTGCTGCCGGTCCGCATCCGTATCACCGACGACAAGGGCGGCGTGCTCGACCAGCGCGCTGCGCGCATCGAGGCGGGCGTGCCCGCCGCCAGGAACCCGAACTGAAATGAAACCCAAGACCGAAAAGCCCCGGACCCGGGCGATCAAGCGGCAGGAGCCGGCCGCGGCCGAGCGCCCGGCCGAGGGCGCGGTGTCGCGCACGCTCTTCATCCAGGCCACGCAGGCGCTCGGCGCCGTGCTCGCCTTCGACTACCCGGCCGACGCCGTGCTGTCGCGCCATTTTCGCGACAACCGCGAGCTCGGCCACCGCGACCGCGGCTTCATCGCCGAGGCGGTGTACGGTGTGCTGCGCCGGCTGCGCTGGCTGCGCCGCATCGCCGGCGCGGAGGCCACGCCGCGCATGCTGCTGCTGGCCTGGTTCGCGCGCGGCGAGGGCTGGCCGATGCGCAACTTCGAGGGCCTGGCGAGCGCCACGGAGCGCGACTGGATCACCTCGATCAAGGCCGCCGAGGCGGGCGAACCCAGCCTGGCCGAGCGTGCCGACCTGCCCGACTG
The DNA here is from genome assembly GCF_055393985.1 of Thauera sp. DNT-1. Classification (NCBI taxonomy): domain Bacteria; kingdom Pseudomonadati; phylum Pseudomonadota; class Betaproteobacteria; order Rhodocyclales; family Zoogloeaceae; genus Thauera; species Thauera sp. DNT-1. The sequence goes on from NZ_AP043752.1 coordinate 162,603, forward strand.
GCTGGCCGAGCGCCTGCTCGCGCAGATGGACGGGGACGAGCTGCTCGCGCTCGCGCACGGGCTCAACCGCCCGGCGCCGCTCGACCTGCGGGTGAACCTGATCAAGAGCGACCGCGACGCGCTGCTCGAGCGCCTGCAGGCCGACGGCGTGCGTGCCGAGCCCGGCCGGCTGTCGCCGCAGGCGATCCGCCTGGCGGGCAAGCCGGCGCTGCAGAAGCATCCACTCTTCCTCGATGGCAGCTTCGAGGTGCAGGACGAGGGTAGCCAGCTGCTCGGCCTGCTCGTGCAGCCGCGCCGCGGCGAACTGGTGGTGGACTTCTGCGCCGGCGCCGGCGGCAAGACCCTGCAGCTGGGCGCGATGATGCGCTCGACCGGGCGCCTGTACGCCTTCGACGTTTCCGAGAAGCGGCTCGCCAAGCTCAAGCCGCGCATGGCGCGTGCCGGCCTGTCGAACGTGCATCCGGTGCTGATCGCCCACGAGGCCGACGCCAAGGTCAAGCGCCTGGCGGGCAAGGCCGACCGCGTGCTGGTCGATGCGCCCTGCACCGGGCTGGGCACGCTGCGCCGCAACCCCGACCTCAAGTGGCGCCAGTCGCCGGCGGCGGTCGAGGAGATGGTCGCCAAGCAGGGCGCGATCCTCGCCGCGGCGGCGCGCGTGGTGCGCCCGGGCGGCCGCCTGGTGTATGCCACCTGCAGCCTGCTCGCCGAGGAGAACGACGGCATCGTCGACGCCTTCCTGGCCGCGCATCCCGAGTTCCGCGCGCTGTCGGCGCAGGAAGTGCTGGCGGCGCAGGGTGTGGCGCTGGAGACCGGCGAGCGCCTGCGCCTGCTGCCGCATGTGCACGACACCGACGGCTTCTTTGCCGCCGTCATGGAGCGTGCCAAGGGTGGGTGAGCGCGGACATGAGCGGGCGCATCGGCGGGCAGGCAAGCGCCACGCGCCGATGCTCGGGTGGATGGCGGCGCTCGCCCTCCTGGCGCTTCCCGGCGTACACGCGAGCGAGCGTTTCGCGGGCAAGGGCGAGATCGAACTTGCCTTCGCTCCGAGCGACGACACCGAGAAGGTGGTGATCAACCTGATCCGCGGCGCGCGCAAGAGCCTGGAGGTGCACGCCTACGCCTTCACCAGCCGCAACATCGCCGACGCGATGGTGGCGGCGCAGCGGCGCGGGGTGCGCGTCGAGGTGCTCGCCGACGCGCAGATGAATCGCCGCGAGAAGGGCAATGCGATCCCGCGCCTGCTCGCCGCCGACGTGCCGGTGGCCTTCGAGACGCGCTACAACGCCGCGCACAACAAGGTGCTGATCGTGGACGCCGAAGGCCCGCGCTGCGCGGTGCTGACCGGCTCCTACAACTTCACCTGGTCGGCTGACAACCGCAACGCCGAGAACATCCTCATCGTGCGCGACCACTGCGAGCTTGCCCGCGCCTACCGCGCCAACTGGCTGCGCCACCGCAAGGACGCGACCCGCGTCACCTCCCTGCCGTGGCGGGAGTAAGGTTCTCGTAGCAGCGACGCAGGTCGCGATGCGGGCACCGGAAGACCCCTCCCGCGGTATGGCGGGGTAACAAAGGCTGGACTGCATCCAATCCGGAACGGCCTTGCGTAGAATCGTCCTGCTGTTTTCTCTTGTGGACGTTTCCTCGCATGTACAACGGTCTCTTCGATCTCCCCTGGTGGGGCTACGTGCTGGTGGCGCTCGCGCTCACCCACGTCACCATCGTCTCCGTCACCGTCTTCCTGCATCGCCATCAGGCGCACCGCGCGCTCGAGCTGCATGCGCTGCCCAGCCATTTCTTCCGCTTCTGGCTATGGCTGACCACCGGCATGGTCACCAAGGAGTGGGCGGCGATCCACCGCAAGCACCACGCGAAGTGCGAGACTGCGGAGGACCCGCACAGCCCGCAGACGCGCGGCCTGCACAAGGTGCTGTGGGAGGGCGCGGAGCTCTACCGCGCCGAGGCGAAGAATGTCGAGACGCTGCAGCGCTACGGCCACGGCACTCCCGACGACTGGCTCGAACGCAAGGTCTACCGCCACTCCATCCTCGGCGTGGCCATCATGCTGGTCATCGACCTCGTCGCCTTCGGCCCGCTCGGGCTGACGATCTGGGCGGTACAGATGGCCTGGATCCCGTTCTGGGCGGCGGGGGTGGTCAATGGCGTGGGGCACTTCTGGGGCTACCGCAACTACGACTGCGACGACGCCTCGCGCAACCTCGTGCCCTGGGGCATCCTGATCGGCGGCGAGGAGCTGCACAACAACCACCACAGCTTCGCGACCTCCGCCAAGCTGTCGGCGAAGTGGTACGAGTTCGACATCGGCTGGATGTACATCCGCCTGCTCGAGCTGCTCGGCCTCGCCAAGGTCAAGAAGACGATCCCCCGGCCCAGGTTCGGCGAGGTCAAGCCGGTGCCCGACCTCGACACCCTGCAGGCGATCGTGACGCACCGCTACGACGTGATGACGCGCTACGTGCGTTCGCTGCGCGAGGTCTTCGTCGACGAGGCGCGCCGGCTGGGCGAGGTGCACGGGCTGGAGCTGAGCGCCCGTCGGCTGCGGCGCTGGGTGCTGGGTGGCGAGCTGCGCGGACTGGACGACACCCAGCGCAGGCGGCTGGAGCAGGCCGTCGAGGGCAGCCCGGCGCTGCGCACGGTGGCGGCGATGCGCGACGAGCTCGCTGCGTTGTGGTCGCGCTCGAACGCCAGCCGCGAGCAGCTGCTCGCGCAGCTGCAGGACTGGGTGGCGCGCGCCGAGCGCAGCGGCATCCGTCCGCTGCAGGAGTTTTCGCTGCGGCTACGCAGCTATGCGGCGTGAGCGAGGGGTGGGGCGTCAGGCGCGACTCAGTCGCGCAGGGCGTCGGCCCAGCAGTTGGGGGTCTCGTACAGGCGCACGCGCTCCAGCCTGAGGTGGTTGCCGTAGGTGTCGCGATAGGCCGGGTCGAGGATGCGGAAGGCCTCTGCGGCGAGGTTCTCGGCGGTGGGCACGACGTCGAGCACGACGGTCTTGTGGCCGGGGATCGCGGCCAGCAGTTCGAGCACCAGGTGGTCGCCCCGGTAGGCCAGGAAGGCGTGGTCCCAGGGGCCGACGACGTATTCGTTGGCGATGCGCTTGACGTCGGCGAAGTCCATCACCATGCCGTTGACCGGTACGCCGTCGGCCTTGATGATGTCGCCCGACAGCGTCACCTCCAGCGCGTAGCGGTGGCCGTGCAGATGCCGGCACTGGCTGGCGTGGTCCGGAATCCGGTGTCCGGCGTCGAATTCGAGGCGGCGGGTGATGCGCATGGCGGGTCTCTCTGGAAAGGCGCCGGAGTATAGCACCGGCGCGCCCGCGCCGACTCCGCGTATTTTCCGCAAGTGGTTGAACAAACGATGAATTCTTCCCAAGGACAGCCCCCCGGCACGCTCGCGACCCTGACGGTGGGCAAGCACGATCGCGACCTCGCCGGGCTGACCTACGTCTATCCAGTGCTGTCGCGCCGCGCCGGCGGGGTGTCGGTCGGCATCAACCTGAACCCGAACAACGCCTGCAACTGGCATTGCGCCTACTGTCAGGTGCCCGACCTGGTGCGCGGCAAGGCGCCGGAGATCGACCTCGCCCGGCTCGAGAGCGAGCTGCGCGGCTTCCTCGCCGACCTCATTCACGGCAGCTGGATGGAACGCCACGTGCCCGAGGGCGCGCGGGTGATCCGCGACATCGCCTTTTCCGGCAACGGCGAGGCGACCAGCGCCGAGGTCTTCCCCGAGGCGGTCGCGCTGGTGCTGCGGCTGCGCGACGAGTTCGGGCTGTCACCGCAGGCGGTGCCGGTGCGCCTGATCACCAACGGCAGCCTGCTCGCGCAGGCGCGCGTGCAGGAGGGCGTGCGCCGGCTGGGCGAGGCGGGCGGCGAAGTGTGGTTCAAGGTGGATGGCGGCAGCGTCGAGGCGATCGAGCGCATCAACGGGGTGCGGCTCGAGCCCGCGGCGGTGGCGCGCAACCTGACGCGCTGCGCCGAGCTGTGCCCGACCTGGGTGCAGACCTGCATGTTGCGCTGGGACGGCGCGCTGCCGTCGAGCACGGACATCGACGCCTGGCTCGCGCTGCTGGAGGCTGCCGGAACGGAGCGCCTGCGCGGCGTGCTGCTCTACGGTGTGGCGCGGCCGTCGATGCAGCCGGAGGCGCCGCGGATCGCGACGCTGGCGGCGGAAGAACTCGAGGCGATCGCCGAGCGCGCCCGAAAAAAAGGGCTGACGGTGCGCGTCAGCCCTTGATCGCGCGCGGCATGCGCTCAGCGCTCCTTGCGCTTGGCGCGTGCTTCCTTCTTGAGGGTCTTGTAGAGCTCGGGGTTGGTCGCCTTGAGGTACTCGGCAACCTCGACGTCGTCGCGCTTGACCTTGTTGATGTCGATCTGCTCGACATGGACCAGGCGCAGCAAGGCCTGCACCGGGCGGGGAATGTTGCGGCCGCTCTCGTAGCGCGAGCCACCGCTCTGGGTCACGCCGATCTTGGACCAGAACTGCGACTGGTTCAGGCCGAGCTTGCGGCGAATTTCGCGTACATCCAGCTTTTCATTTGCTTTCATGGAGATTTCCTCGAGTTTGTATCCGTTCGGGCCTTCCCGGACTCGATGCGGACAGGATTCTGCCTATGACTAAGGTCATAGAACGCATGCAGTATAGGTTAGTATTCTCTCTACATACAAAATAGATTTTAGCAAATTCAGCAAATAAGTAATAAAAAACACGTCCTGGAGATTTTGTTTCGATCGGGCGAGCAAAACTTCACGCCGCCGGATAGCATCGCGGACCTTATTCACCTGTAGTTTTGGATACGACGATGGCGCTGATAGTTCAGAAGTACGGTGGAACCTCGGTGGGGACCCCCGAACGCATGCGGAGCGTCGCCCGCAGGGTGGCGAACTTCCGGGCGCAGGGCCATCGCGTGGTCGTCGTCGTGTCGGCGATGAGCGGCGAGACCAACCGCCTGATCGCGCTCGCCCGCGCAGTCGCGCCAAGTCCCCGCACGCGCGAGCTCGACGTCGTCGTATCCACCGGGGAGCAGGTCAGCATCGGCTTGCTGTGCATGGCGCTCGACGACCTCGGCGTCCCGGCACGCAGCTACACTGGCGCGCAGGTAAGGATTCTCACCGACTCGACGCACACCCGGGCGCGCATCCTCGACATCGACGCGGCGCCGATCCGCAAGGACCTCGACGCCGGCGGGGTGGTGGTGGTCGCCGGCTTCCAGGGCGTGGACGCACACGGCAACATCACAACCCTCGGCCGTGGCGGCTCGGATACCACTGCCGTGGCGTTGGCCGCCGCGCTCGAGGCGGACGAATGCCAGATCTACACCGACGTGGACGGCGTCTACACCGCCGATCCGCGCATCGTCCCCGAGGCGCGCAAGCTCGATGCCGTCCGCTTCGAGGAGATGCTGGAGCTCGCCAGCCTGGGCTCGAAGGTGCTGCAGATCCGCGCGGTCGAGTTCGCCGCCAAGTACAAGGTCAAGCTGCGGGTTCTCTCCAGTTTCGAGGAAGACCCGGGAGAGGGCACGTTCATCACCGTCGAGGAAAGCAGCAACATGGAAAGACCGGTCATCTCCGGCATCGCCTTCGTGCGCGACGAGGCCAAGCTCACCCTCACCGGCGTGCCCGACCGGCCGGGTATCGCCTACCAGATCCTCGGTCCGATCGCCGATGCCGACATCGACGTGGACATGATCATCCAGAACGCCCCCCGCGACGGCTCGACCGACCTCTCCTTCACCGTCGCGCGCGCCGATCTTGCGCGTGCCGTGAAGGTGCTCGAAGGCGTGCAGGCCCACGTCGGCGCGCGCTCGATCGAGAGCGACGACACCATGTGCAAGGTCTCGGTGGTGGGGGTCGGCATGCGCTCGCACCCCGGCGTCGCCGCGAAGATGTTCCGCACCCTGGCCGAGGAGGGCATCAACATCCAGATGATCACGACCTCCGAGATCCGCATCTCGGTGGCGATCGAGGAGAAGCACCTCGAGCGCGCGGTGCGCGCCCTGCACAAGGCCTATGGCCTGGATGTGGCCGCTGAATAGATGCGTTCGATCAACGTTTGACCGGCAGGCGCGAACTCGCTATGATCGCGCCTTCCTGATGGAGACGTGGCCGAGAGGTCGAAGGCACTCCCCTGCTAAGGGAGCATGCGGGCTAAAACTCGCATCGAGGGTTCGAATCCCTCCGTCTCCGCCAGAGCACTCAAGCCCCTGATCCATAAAGGGGCTTTTTTGCGTCCACAGTGCGCAGAGCGGATGCGCCCGAGGCATCCCGCGGCGGCCTGTGCCGGACTTCCAACTTCCCGCCCGGTGACCCCCATGCGACACGACCTGAAGGTGCCCTTCGCCGAAAAGGACCAGGCGAAAAAGCTCGGTGCGCGCTGGGACGCTGCGCGCAAGCGCTGGTACATCGACGGCGGCCTCGATCCGGCCGTGTTCGCGAGGTGGCAGCCGATGCCGCACGACGCGGCGGCGTCGAGGCGAGGCGCGCCTGCCGGTGCCGAGGGCAAGGTGCAGGTCGGCAGCCGCTTCGTCGCGTTGCCGCGGGTGTGCGACTGCCTGCCCTGGGATGACTGCGACGTCTGCCGCCTGCAGGCGTGGCCGCAATAGACGGGGAGGGTGCAGGCATGGAAGCGGTGGCGGTGATCGACTTCGAGACCACGGGGCTGTCGCCTGCGCAGGGCGACCGCGCGACCGAGATCGCCGCGGTGATCGTGCGGGACGGCCGGGTGGTGGATCGCTACCAGAGCCTGATGAACGCGGGCGTGCGCATCCCGGCCCATATCGAATCCCTGACCGGGATCTCCAACGCGATGATCCGCAGCGCCCCGACTGCGGCGCAGGTGATGCGCGAGGTCGCGGACTTCATCGGCGGCATCCCCATGGTCGCCCACAACGCCGCATTCGATGCGAAGTTCTGGGATGCCGAGCTCGCTCGCATCGAGCGCGCGCGCAAGCAGGACTTCGTGTGTTCGCTGCTGCTGTCGCGCCGCCTGTTTCCGCTTGCCCCCAGCCACAGGCTCGGCGCACTGGTGGAGTACGCCAGGCTGCCGGTCGCCGGCCGCTTCCACCGTGCGCTCGCCGACGCCGAGATGGCGGCCAGCCTGCTGCTGCGCCTGGAAGAGGAGCTGCGCCAGCGCCACCGGGTCGCGCAGGTGTCGGTGGAGCTGCTGTGTCGCATCCAGCGCGCCTCGAAGGCGCAACTGCCCAAGTGCCTGGCGGCTGCACGTGAAGGGTGAGCGAACAGGCACGGGTGAGCGGCCGGGCGCGGGGCTCGCCCGCTCCCATCGGTGTCCGCATCCGCCGCGCTGTGTCCGCGCAGCTCAGGCCGCGGCGGGGGTGCGGCAGCCGATCAGATTCATCGCGAGCATGCTCAGGACCACCCTGTCGTGCTGGTTGAGCACCTCGATCTTCGAGCGCACCAGGCCACGGTCGGGCTTGGAGGCCGAACGCCGCGCCTCCACGATGGTGACCCGCGTGCTCAGCACGTCGTCCGGACGCACCGGCTCGAGCCAGCGCAGCTCGTCGATGCCGGGCGAGGCCAGGCTGGCGTTGTGGGTGAGGTAATGCTCCGAGTACATCCGCATCATCATCCCGCAGGTCATCCAGCCGCTGGCGATCAGACCGCCGAACTGCGTATCCGCGGCCTTCGCGGGGTCGGTGTGGAAATCCTGCGGGTCGTAGCGGTGCGCGAACTCGATGATCTCCTGCGCGGTGACGCGCATCTCGCCGAAGCGATGCACCGCGCCGGGGACGTAGTCCTCGAAATAGCGGTCGTCGATCGGGGTGGAGAAGGTGCTGGCGGGGGGCGTGGTGTCCTTGGAGTTCATGGTGCCGTGCTCGTGTGATGGATCGGGGCGATGTTAGCCCGAAGCACGGCGAGGGCGGGCGATCGTCGTGGCCGGTGCCTGCGAGATCGTGCCGCGCGAGCGCTCGCAGTCGGGCCGCGCGGGACGCATAATCGCGACCTTTCCGTTTGTGCGCGCCGAGTGCATCCCGTTCCGCGAGCGACCCCATGACCCAGCCTCCCCGCGCCTGCGGCATCGACTTCGGCACTTCCAACTCCACCGTCGGCTGGCTGCGCCCCGACGCGCCCATCCTCGTCCCGCTCGAGGACGGCCGCGCGACGCTGCCGTCGGCGGTGTTCTTCAACGCCGACGAGGATTCGATCCAGTTCGGCCGTGCGGCGCTCGCCGAATACCTCGAGGGCTACGAAGGGCGGCTGATGCGCGCGCTGAAGAGCCTGCTCGGCACCAGCCTGATCGACGGGCAGACCGAGGTGAATGGCCGCGCGCTCGGCTTCCGCGAGCTGCTCGCGAGCTTCATCGGCGAACTCAAGGCACGCGCCGAGCGTGCGACGGGGCGCACCTTCGACCATGCGGTGTTCGGCCGCCCGGTGCACTTCGTCGATGAGGACGAGACCGCCGACCGCAAGGCCCAGGACACGCTCGAGGCCATCGCGCGCCAGGTGGGCTTTCGCGAGATCGGCTTCCAGTTCGAGCCGATCGGCGCCGCGCTGCACTACGAGCGCACCCTGAGCCGCGAGGAGCTGGTGCTGATCGCCGACATCGGCGGTGGCACGGCCGACTTCTCCATCGTCCGCCTGTCGCCGCAGCGCGCCCGCGCCGTCGAGCGCCGCGAGGATCTGCTCGGCAACGCGGGCATCCACATCGGCGGCACCGATTTCGACCGCGTCCTGAGCCTGGACTGCGTGATGCCGGTGCTCGGCTACCGCAGCCGCCTGCGCAATGGGGCCACGATGCCGGCGAGCGTGTATTTCCAGCTCGCCGCCTGGCACACGATCAATTTCGCCTACACCCGTCAGGTCTGGGCCGACCTGCAGCAGGTCTACCGCGATGCGCTCGCGCGTACCGAGCTCGATCGCCTGTGCCGGCTGATCAACCTGCGCGAGGGGCATTGGCTCGCGATGCAGGTCGAGGAGGCCAAGATCGCGCTGTCCGCGGCGGAGCGCACGCAGGTGGTGCTCGACCGCATCGAGCCCGGGCTGGTGCTCGAGCTTTCGCGCGCGGCCTTTACCGCGGCGACGCAGGGGCTGGTCGAGCGCGTCGGCGGCTGCGTGGCCGGCCTGCTCGCGGCCTCCGGTGTCGACCGGGAGCGCATCGACACGCTCTATTTCACCGGCGGTGCGAGCGGCGTGCCGCAGCTGCGCGCGCGCATCGCGGCCGAGCTGCCGCGGGCGCGATGCGTCGAGGGCGACCTGTACGGCAGCATCGGCGCCGGCCTCGCGGTCGAGGCGGCGCGGCGCTATGGCTGAAGCGGCCCCTCGCCACGCCGGCTGGCGAGGATCAGCAGGTTGCGCGGCGTCAGCGCGCGCTCGCAGAAGGTGCCGATCCTCGCCGTGAAGCCGCGCGCCTCGAAGCCGAGCACGAGGTCGAGCGCGAGCCACACCTCGAGCGCGCGCCGGAAGGCATGACGCACCAGCTCCAGGCGGCGCACCTCGTCGCGCCGGCGCTCGCCGACGGCCTCCCATTCCGCCCAGTCCAGCGCAGGCGGCAGGCGCAGGCCCTCGCGCTCGGCGAGGCGGCGGCAGAAGTCCTCGAAGCTGCCGTTCAGCCAGGCTGGCGGCACCGGGCGGAAGTGGGGCACGGGGCCGCCCTCGGCGGTCTGGCGCAGCGCGATGAAGCCGAGCTTCCAGGCCTGGTCGCGGGCGAGGCGGCGGCGGTCGTGGCGCGGCGCGGTCACGGTCTCGGTCACCGCCAGGCGCAGGGTTGCGGCATCGAGCTCGAGGCTGGCGTCGCGTCCGAGTGCCCGATAGCCGCCGTTGGCGCCGCGGTGGTAGCAGCACGGGGCGATGGCGTAGGCGGCCGCGTCGTCGCGGTCGGCGCTGCGTACCAGGCTGCGATGCAGCTCCCCGCAGGCGTGCAGCGCGAGCACCGCATGGCCGTGCAGGTGAGGGCGGGAGGCGGGATCGAGCGCGTCCGCGCACACCACGCGCTGCGGCAAGCGGCTGCGCTCGGCGAGCCGCTCCGCATCCGCGCACAGGGCCGGGTCGATCTCCAGCGAACGCACCGGCACGCCATCGGCGAGCGCCAGGCGGCGGCCGAGGTGGCCCTTGCCTGCACACCACTCGAGCAGTGGCAGGCCGGTGGCGGGCAGACGCGCGGCAAAAGCTTCGATCTGCGCTCGCTTGCGTCCGGGCACGCCGGCATCGAAGCGGCGGTCGGGCTCGGGCAGCGCGCGCGCCGGCAGGGCCGGCAGCGCGCACAATTCGACGCTGCGCAGGAGCGCGGGCAGGTGGGGGGCGAGCCAGCGCAGGGCCTCGTCCGGCTCCTGCACCAGCTGCTCGAGCGTGGCCTCGTCGAGTGCACGCAGCTCGGCGGCGAGTGCCGGCCGCTCGAAGCACCAGGGCGGGAGGCCGGCCTGGAAGGCGGGCGGACGCCACAGCGCGTCGTGGCTGGCGAGCAGGGCCTGCAGTTCGAGGAAGCGTTCGCGGTGGTTCATCGTGGGAGGAAAGGCGCGCCCGATACGCGCGCCGGTGGGCGGAAGGCGGTGGCGGCGGCAGGCATCCGACCCACGGGGGCGCGGCGAGGGCGGGGGCCGCGAACCTTCGATCCACCGCCCAGCCCACCGCCTTCCGGACCACGCTAGAACGGCATTACCAGCTTGAGCACCGCCTTGTCGCCGCCGAAGCGGTTCTCGCGCTCGAACTCGTGCTGCCATTGCGCGATCAGCATCGTACCGCCTTTGGTCGAGTAGGTCAGGCTGGGACCGGCCGCGAGCACCTCGCCCCGGCGTCCGCGCGACCACACCCCCGGGATGGCGGGGATGACCGTGCCGTCGACCTTGTCGTCCGTGGTCTGCTTGAGGTAGTAGCCCGACAGGCCCACGCCCCAGGGGCCGAAGCGGCGCCCGACGAGGTAGTCCATGTGGAAGTCGTCGCCGGAGTCGTATTTCTGCTTCGCCGCGCCGGGGCTTGCGCGGAAGTCGTCGTTGCCGCCCTTGATGTTGTACATCAGCTTGGCCGAGACCTCCCAGCCGCTCTGCGACAGCCAGGTGAAGGCGAAGATCGGTTCGAGGCTCCAGTAGTTGGCCCCGATGCTCGTACGCGGATCGCCCGACTTGTAGCGCCCGATCGGCAGGTTGATGTCCAGCCCCACCGTCCAGTGCCAGTCGCCCTGGTGCCAGGCGACGATGAAGGGGTCGATGGTGAGGTCGCCCAGCCCGCTCGCCGAGGCGCTGCCGCCGCCGAGGTTCAGGCGCTGGTGCACCACGGGCAGGATCACGTGGCCCGCCCAGTCCCCGCCCAGCACCTTGATGCCGCTCACCTTGACGAAGCGAAAGGCGTTGAACCAGGCGCTCGCGGAGGTGCCGGCGACGCGCTTGCCCTCGCCGTTGTAGAGGTCGCCGCCGTAATGGCCGAAGTAGTTGATGAAGTAGTTGCCCGGCGGCGGCACCGCGCCGGCGAACCAGGTCTCGATTCCGTTCGGATACTGGTCGCCGCCTTCCTTGGCGCCGGCCGTGCCCGCGGCGAGCGCGCCGAGCGCGACGAGGACCGCGTTGCGAAGCTGCTTGTTCATGAAGTCTCCTCCCTGTGTTTTTCTGTCAATGCGATGCGATGCGATGCGATGCAGGCCGCGGCCTCGGGTTGCGGCCCCGGGGCCGCGGGCGCCTCAGAACGGGTAGTGGCGCGGGCTCGTCTGCAGGGTGATCCAGCGCAGCTCGGTGAAGGCTTCGATCCCGGCCTGGCCGCCGAAGCGTCCCCAGCCCGAATCCTTCACGCCGCCGAAGGGCATCTGCGCTTCGTCGTGCACCGTGGGCCCGTTGATGTGGCAGATGCCCGACTGGATGCGCCCGGCCACCTGCCAGGCGCGCGCGAGGTCGCGCCCGAACACTGCGGCGGCGAGGCCGAAGGGGTTGTCGTTGGCGCAGGCGATGGCGGCCTCGGTGCCCTGGACGCGCACGATCGCCTTCACCGGGGCGAAGGTCTCCTCGTGGTAGATGCGCATCTGCGCGCTGACGTGGTCGAGCAGCGTGGCGGGCATCAGCGTGCTGTCGGCCTTGCCGCCGCACACCAGCGTCGCCCCCTTGGCGAGCGCATCGTCGATCAGCGCGTTGCAGCGCTCGACCGTGCGCTGGTCGACCACCGAGCCGAGCACCACCGGGCCCTTGCGCGGGTCGCCCAGGGGCAGGGCGCGGGCGCGCGCCGCCAGGCGGGCGACGAAGTCGTCGGCCACCGCCGCATCGACGACGATGCGCTCGGTGGACATGCAGATCTGGCCCGAGTTGGCGAAGGCGCCGAAGGTGGCCGCCGCCACCGCGGCGTCGAGGTCGGCGTCGTCGAGCACGACGAAAGGCGCCTTGCCGCCGAGCTCGAGCACCGCCGGCTTGAGGTACCGGGCGCAGGTCTGCGCGATCAGGCGGCCGACGTGGGTCGAGCCGGTGAAGTTCACCCGGCGCAGCGCCGGGTGCGCGACCATGGCCTCGACCACCGCGCCGGCGTCGGCCGGGGCGTTGGTGACGAAGTTCACCACGCCCGCCGGCAGCCCGGCGTCCTGCAGCGCCTCGATGATCAGGCCGTGGGTGGCCGGGCACAGCTCCGAGCCCTTGAGCACCACGGTGTTGCCGCAGGCGAGCGGGGTGGCGATCGCGCGCACGCCCAGGATCACCGGGGCGTTCCAGGGCGCGATGCCGAGCACCACGCCAGCGGGCTGGCGCACCGCCATCGCCACCGAGCCGGGCACGTCCGAGGGCAGGATGCTGCCCTCGATGCGGGTGGTCAGCGCCGCCGCCTCGAGCAGCATGCCGGCCGCCAGGTGCACGTTGAAGCCGGCCCAGATCGCCGAGGCGCCGGTCTCGGCGGCCATCGCCGCGGTAAAGGCCTCGGCGCGCACCTCGAGCGCGTGCGCCGCCTTCATCAGCAGCGCGCGGCGCTCGCCGGGGCCGGTGGCGGCCCACGCGGGGAAGGCCGCGGCGGCGGCCTCGACCGCGGCCACCGCGTCCGCAGCGGTGGCCGCGGGAGCGCGCGTGGCGACGCCGTGGTCGAGCGGGTTGCGGCGTTCGAAGCTGGCGCCGTCCGTGGCGCGGCGACGTTCGCCGCCGATCAGCAGGTGGATCTCGTTCATCCTTGGTTTCCTCTGCGCAAGGGCGGCCGCAGCGCACGCGTGGCACGTGCGCACGGCCGCCGGTGGGGGATCAGATGCTGATGCCGCAGCGTCCCGGGGCGATGATGTTGTTGGGGTCGAGGGCGCGCTTGAGGCGGCGCTCGACGTCGCGCTTGACCGGTCCGTAGGTGGCGGCGACCTTCTCGGCGAAGGCGGTATTGGCGCGATACACGCCGTAGCCCTCGCGGGCGAAGGCCTGCAGCAGCTCGTCGAAGCAGGCGTGGGCCTTCTTCATCTGCTCGGCATCGCTGCGATCGTAGAGCAGGTCGATGACGTGGTGCATGTCGCGCCAACCGACGATGAACTCGCCCACGTAGTCGAAGCCGTACTTGGCGAGGATGCCCTTGGCCAGCTGCATCTGCTTGAGCGTCTCGCTGCCCTTGGCCTGCGACACCGGCGCGAACCACATCGAGCCGCCGCCCCCGCGCCAGTTGTAGAGGTCGAATTCGCCGAGGTTGGGCTTGCCCTTCATGAGGTCGAAGCGGTACTGGGTGGCGCGCCCGCCCTGTTCGGTCGAGTCGGTGATCAGCGTGCCGCCGGTGGCCGCGGCCACCTGCTCGATGATCTTCCAGTTCGCCGCGTTGGTCTCCGGCGTGCCGTAGAGCGCGGCATACACGTTCCAGGCGCCGAGGTTGTGGTCCTTGCGGATCTTCTGCACCGCCTCGTCGCTGATCGCGCCCGGGCCCGGGTGGTAGTCGGCGCGATTGACCTTGGTGCAGGGCGCCTCCCACAGCGTGTGGGCGATCACCACCGCGTTGGGGATCACCATCGCGATGCGCAGCGGGCGCAGCGCGTCGACGATCTTGGTGATGTCGGTGTCTTCCGGGTACTGGATCAGGAAGGGACGGTAGTCGGGCGGCGCCGGCATCAGCCACATGCCCATCTTGGTGACGATGCCGTAGTTCGACTGGGTGAAGATGCCGTCCAGCGTCGGGCCGTAGCCCCACTTGAAGACCTGCCAGGTGTTCGAGCCTGGCATCGAGCCCATGCCGGTGCGCAGCACCTCGCCGTCGGCGAGCACCACCTCCATGCCCGACGAGAACAGGAAGTGCTCGCCGTAGGGCGTGTAGCCCACGCCGCGGTCGACCATGTTGCCGAGCGGGCCGGCGATCACGGAAGGGGCGGGGCAGGAGAACCACAGCGGCAGCTTCTTCTCCTGCAGGTAGTCGTAGAGCTGCTGGTAGGTCACGCCGGGCTCGACGAGCGCGGTGCACAGCTCGGCATCGACGTCGAGGATGCGGTTCATGCGGCGCAGGTCCATGACCAGCTGGCCGCGCTCGACCGGGGCGGCCGAGCCGTAGCCCAGGTTCTTGCCGGTGGAGATCGGATACACCGGGATGCGGTGCTGGTTGAGCACCTTCATGATGGCCTGGATCTGCTCGACGCTGTCGGGCATCACCGCGGCGGACGGGGCGTGCTGCTCGTCGGGCACGGCCATCATGATCTTGTTGTAGGGGGCGAGGGCGGTGTCCTCGGCCACGACGTATTCGGCGCCGACGATCGCGCGGATCTGGGCGAGGGCCTGTTCGAAGTCGTTCGCACTGACGCCCTTGGGCAGCACGTTGCGCGGGGTGGTGGTCATGGTTTCTCCGGGTGCGGAAGGCGGGGGGATGGCGTTCGGGTGGTGGTCCGGAGGGTCAGAGCCGGATCAGGAAGGAGGCGAGCGCTTCGTCGCCGCCCGGGACTGCGGGCAGCGACGTGCGTGCGCCCGGGGCGGTTTCGCCGAGGGTGGCGAGGTAGAAGCGCTCGACGTGCGTGGCCGGATGCGAGGCCGGTTCGTGCCAGGCGAGCGCCTCGCCGCAGCCGGTGGCGCTGCAGGCGTGGCGGGTCGCGCCCTGCGAGGCGAGGCGATGGTGGCCGTGGGCGAGCAGGTGCGCGCCGCGGCTCGACGCCATCGCCAGGAAGACGATCGCCGAGGCGTCGTCCATCACGCCGAGGAGGCGGGTGCCGTGCGGCAGCGCGAGCAGCGCGTCGACCTGCTCGGGGCGGCGCAGCGCAGCGGCGTCGCGGGCGTGCACCGGCAGCGGCCGTCCGCCATGGCCGAGCGCGGCGGCGAGGCGTTGCGCGAGGGTGACCGCGCCGCTGCGGTCGGCCTGGCCGATCACCACGACCGCAGCCGCCGCGCCCGCAGGCGAGACCAGCGCCGCCGCGGTCGCGGGCAGGCTGGCGAGCGGGGCACCGAGCAGCATGCCGCCGCCCGTCCGGCGGAAGAATTCGCGTCTGTCCATGGTCGGCTCCTACTGCGCTTTCGTGGCGGGTGCGGCGCTCGGGGCCGGCGAGGCGGGCGAGGCCGTCGAGGCCTTGGAGGCCGGCGATTGCGACACCCAGCGTGCGACGCTGGCGAGGGCGGTGTTGTCGATCTCGCTGCTGCGGAAGCTCGGCATCGCGCGGAAGCCGTGGCGCACGACGTTCTCGATGTAGGCCGCGGGCAACGCGCGACCGAGGATCGCCGGGCCGACGCCCTTGTCGTGGCAGAAGCTGCACACCTTGGCGTAGGTGCGGTCGCGCCCCTCGGCGGGGGGATCGGCCGCAAGGGCGATGTGGGCACAGCTCAGCGCGAGGCTGGCGACGAGGATTCGGATCTTGTTCGACTGCATGGTTCTCCTCCTGGGCTGGGGTATGGATTCCCCGTTGGAGGAGTACAAAGCAAGGGGCGGGCCAGGGCGCGTCTAATTGTTGAATATCCAACAATCGCGCGGATCGTGTGCGTGTGCCGGCCTCGCCGGCAGCAGGGGAGGTGTCGCGGTTTGCGACAGCGGGGACCGGGCAGGGCGCTGCACGGAGGGGCGAAAAGAGGGCGAGACCCGCGGCGGACGCGGGTTACGGGGAGAGCGTCCTGTCCTGCGACAGTGTTGCAGGCTGCGACGGGCACGCCCTGCGGCGTGCCCGCGTGCCCTTACGGTCGCGCGCCTTCGTCCGCGTGCGGGCGCAGCAGGCGGTAGATGGTCGAGCGCGCGATGCCGAGCCGGGTGGCCGCGGCGCTGACGTTGCCGTCGAGCTTGTCCACCACCCAGCGCAGGTAGGCCTGCTCCATCTCGGCAAGCGGGACGATGCGCTCGAAGCCGGTCCGGCCAGTGCTCGCGACCGTCCTGGCGCCGGGGTGCAGCAAGGCATCGACGCGCGCCGCGTCGATGCGGTCGCCGTCGGCGAAGACGAGCAGGCGCTCGACCACGTTGCGCAGCTCGCGCACGTTGCCCGGCCAGGCATAGTCGATCAGGCGCTGCAGGGCCTGGGGCTCGACGCGCGGGGCGGGCGTGCCGGGGTGGCGCCGCACCGCCTGGTGCAGCAGGTGCTCGACCAGCAGCGGGATGTCCTCGCGGCGCTCGCGCAGCGGCGGCACGACGATGTGGACGACGTCGAGCCGGTACAGCAGGTCGTGGCGGAAGCGGCCCGCGGCCACGAGCGCCTCCAGGTCGCGGTGGGTGGCGGCGATCACGCGCGCGCCGGTGCGGCGCACGGCGCTGGCGCCGAGGGGGCGGAACTCGCCGCTGTCGAGTACGCGCAGCAGCTTGGCCTGGCAGGCGAGCGGCAACTCGCCGATCTCGTCGAGGAAGAGGGTGCCGGCGCTCGCCAGCTCGAACAGGCCCTCGCGGTCCGCACTCGCGCCGGTGAAGGCGCCGCGCTTGTGGCCGAAGAGCTCGCTCTCGACCAGCTCGCCTTCGAGCAGGCCGCAGTTCACCGGGACGTAGGCCTCGCCCGCGCGCCGGCTCCAGCGGTGCAGCGCGGCGGCCACCACCTCCTTGCCGGCGCCGCTCTCGCCGGTGAGCAGCACCGGCACGTCGAGCGCCGCCGCGCGGCGCACCTGCTCGAGCATCCGCAGCCACGCCGGGCTGTCCCCGACCATGCCGTCGTCGTCGCGGCTGCGCAGGCGCGCCACCTCGACCGAGAGCGCGTCGCAGCGGCGCGCGAGCGCGCTGCGTTCGAGCGCGCGCGCGACCACGAGGTCGAGCTCGGTGAGCTGGTAGGGCTTGGTGAGGTAGTCGAAGGCGCCCAGCTTCATCGCCGCGATCGCGCTGTCGATGCTGCCGTGGCCGGTCAGCACCACGACCTCGGTGCGCGGCGCGAGCTGCTTGATGCGCTCGAGCAACTCGATGCCGTCCATGCCCGGCATCTTGATGTCGATGAGGGCGAGCTCGACACCGCCGCCCTCGATGCAGCGCAGCGCGCCCTCGCCGTCGCCGGCCTCGCTGATGCGGTAGCCCTGGCGGCCGAGGCGGCCGCCGAGCAGCTCGCGGTAGAGCTCCTCGTCGTCGACGATGAGGACGTGGCGATCGGTGATGGGTCGATCAGTCATGCTTCGCGGCTCCCGGTCCGTCTTCCGCAAGCGGCAGCACCAGGCGGAACCAGGCCCCGCCCTGGGGGCGGTTGCCGCAGGCGATGCGGCCACCCAGCTCGTTGATGATCGCGTAGCAGATCGACAGGCCCAGCCCGGTGCCCTTGCCCGGTGGCTTGGTGGTGAAGAAGGGATCGAACACGCGTTCGGCGACCCCCGGCGCGAAACCAGGCCCGCTGTCGCCGATCTCGATCTCGATGCCTTCGCCGACGGCGCGTGCGGCGATGTCGATGCGCCCGCTGCCGTTCATCGCGTCGCAGGCGTTCTTGATCAGGTTCTGCAGCACCTGTTCCAGCAGGGCCGGGCTGGTGCCGGCCTGAGGCAGACCCGGTGCGATGTCGACCGCGAGCTCGACGCCGCGGGTGAGGCCGGCGTCGTTGAAGAAGGCCAGGCGTTCGGCGACGAAGAGGCCCACGTCCACCGTCTCCAGGCTGGCGCTCTGGCGGCGCGAGAAGGCGAGCAGGTTGGCGGTGATCGCCTTGCAGCGGTGGGCCTGCTGCTGGATGGTGGCCAGTCCGCGGCGCAGCTGCGCGAGCCGCCGGTCATCACCGAGCGGCGTGCATTCGTCGAGCAGGGCCTGGAGTTCCTCGGCATAGCCGGACACCAGGCCGAGCGGGTTGTTGATCTCGTGCGCCACGCCCGAGGCGAACTGGCCGAGCGCGCTCAGGCGGTTGGCCTGCGCGAGCTCGCGCTCCATCTGCCGGCGCGCGGTGATGTCGCGCGCCACGCCGATCACACCCTCGGCGACGTCGCGGCCGACGAAGAGGGTGGAGTTGACCTCGAGCACCACGCTGCTGCCCTCGCGTCCGGAGAGCGCGATCTCGAAGGGCCGGCCGGCCTCGCCGGCGATGCGGCGGGCAAAATCGCGCTCGATGCGTGCGGCCGAAGAGGCCGGCATGAAGTCGCCGACGGCGTGCCCGATCGCCGCCTCGGGTGCGGCACCGAGCAGCTCGGCCATGCGGGTGTTGACGAAGCTCAGCCGGCCCTGGCCGTCGAGGATATAGACCGCCTCGTTGATCACGTCCTGGATCTGCTGCTCGCGCGACTCGATGCGGCGCGCGTACTCGGTGAGCTCGCGCTCGCGTTCGAGCTGGGCGCTGATGTCGAGCGCCAGCCCGCTGTAGCCCACGATGCGATCGTCCTTGAGCACGGGCTCGACCTGCAGCCGTACCGGGAAGGGCAGGCCTGCGGCGTCGCGCATCACCAGGTCGAGCGTGGTGGTGCTGCGGCGTGCCGCGATCTCCTTGAGGAAGGCGGTGGCGCGCGCGGTGTAGTCGGGCAGCACGAGGTCCTTCAGGCGCAGCGCGTGCAGCCGCGCCTCGCTCACCCCGAGGCGCAGGCGCGCCGCCTTGTTCAGGTGCAGCAGGCGCCCCGAGGCGTGCAGCGCGAACGCCATCTCGGGGAGGTCCTCGATGAGGTTGCGGTAGCGTTGCTCGGAGGCCTCGAGCTCGCGGGTGCGCTCATGCACCCGGCTCTCGAGCAGGTTGAGGCGGTCGCGCAGGTTGAGCGGCTTGAAGTATTCGCGCAGGCCGGCGAGCTCGGGCGCGCAATCGCTGGCGTTCATCAGCGTCCACGCGCAGTGGGGATCACCGCGCCCCTCGCAGGCCGTCTCCACGCAGATCATGTCGGCCTGCAGCACCCGCGAGGCGAAGCCCGAGGCATAGCCGGTCAGCGTCCAGCACACCGGCTCGTCGGCGCGACCGAACAGGCGCAGGTGCTGCTCGGCCTCGTAGGAGTGCCGCCAGCGCCCGCTCATGCGGTAGCGCCCGCTGGCATGGTCGAGCTCGAGCGCATCGGGCGCGACCTCGGCGATGCCCGAGAACATGTGGGTGCGCGGTCCGCCGAGGATGAACTCCTCCAGGCTGTCCGGATGCATGTAGGCGGCAAGCAGCTCGGCATCCTCGTAGCCGCAGCTGAAGCCGTAGCGCGTGAGCACCACCTTGGCGATCTCGCTGCCCAGGGTCTCGACCAGCTCCTTGCGCAGCGCGCCCATCGAGTCGGCATGGACGAGGATCGCCCGCCGCCCGCAAAAGCGGATCGCGCCGCTGTCGGGCATGAAGTCGATCAGCGCGTGGAAGTCGAGCTCGTCCGAACGCATCGCCGGCAGGATCTCCGTGCGGCCAGGGAAGAAACCCGGCGGCGGCCGAGGCCGTCCCCCGGGGACCGCGCAGTCTCGCGCAATTCGTCCTCCCCGTCCATGCCGCGACGAACGCGGTTGCGCGGCTGCGCCGGGCCCCGGCGTCTCGCGCCGCATGCGCCGGGGCGTGCGCTGGCTCACGGCGCAGATCGGCGAGAGCGGCTACCCTGATGCCTTTACGCATACCCTGCGTGCATGGATCCCGCGATGATCGACCCAGGACTGCCGGCCGACGAGCCCGAGCGCCTCGCCGAACTGCGTGCGCTGGCGATACTCGACACGCCCCGCGAGGACGCCTTCGACAACCTGATGCAACTGGCCGCGTCGATCTTCGGCGTGCCGATCGCGCTCGTCTCGCTCGTGGACGATGCGCGCCAGTGGTTCAAGTCGGCGCACGGGCTGTGCGTGGCGCAGACTCCGCGCGACGTCTCCTTCTGCACCCATGTGGTGTTCTCCAACGCGCCCCTGGTGGTCGAGGACGCCGCGCGCGACCCGCGCTTCGCCGACAACCCGCTCGTCACCGCTGCGCCGCAGGTGCGCTTCTACGCCGGCGAGCCCCTGCGTTCGGACCAGGGGTTCGTGCTCGGCACCCTGTGCGTCATCGACACCGTGCCGCGCCGCTTCGAGGAGGCCGAACGCGCACGCCTGCGGCTGCTCGCGCGCCAGGCCGAGCAGTTGATCCGCCTGCACCGCAAGCGCCAGCGCCTGGCCGACGAGGCGCGCCGCAGCGCGCGCATCGCGGCGCGCTACCAGGCCATCACCGAGGGCGCGGCCGCCGGCATCCTGCGCATCGACGGGCGCGGGCGGATCATCGAGGTCAACCGCTTCGCCTGCGCGCTGTTCGGCTACGAAGAGGCGGAGCTGCGCGGGCACAACGTGCGCATGCTGATGCCCGAGCCCTTCCGTTCCGCGCACGACGGTCATCTCGAGGCCTACCAGCGCACCGGCGTGGCGCGGGTGATCGGTAAGGGCACCGAGGTCGACGCGCTGCACCGCGACGGCCGCCACATCCCGGTGCAGCTCACCGTCAGCGAGGTGAGCCAGGGCGCGCAGGCGGACGACTTCGAGGGCCGCCACTTCATCGGCATCCTGTCCGACCTGCGCGACGTGCATCAGGTGCGCGAGCGCGAGCGTCAGGAGCGCGCGCTGCTCGAGGTGCTGCACCGCGGCCTCACCGACTACCACGCGCTGATCTCGGGCAATACGCTGTGGGGCTTCCTGAAGGACGCGCTGTGCGCGCTCACCGGCAGCGCGTATGGGTTGATCGGCGAGGTGGAGCACGGCGAGGGCGGCCCGGCGCTCAAGATCCACGCCATCACCGACCTGTCCTGGAACGACGAGACCCGCGGGCTGATGCGCAAGCTGGTGCGCGGGGACATGCGCCTGAGCAACCCGGCGAGCATGCTCGGGCGCGTCTTCGCCCGCGGCGAGGTGGTGCTCTCCAACGCCATGCGGTCCGATCCGCGCGGCGGCGCGATGCCGCCCGGGCATCCGCCGCTGTCGCGCTACCTCGGCGTGCCGATCATGGACCGCGGCGAGGTCATCGGCATGTTCGCGATCGCCAACGCGCCGCAGGACTATCCGGACGAGCTGGTCGACTGGCTCAAGCCCTTCACCTCGACCTGCGCACTGCTGATCAACCTGTACCGCCTGTTCAAGGAGCAGCAGCGCTTCACCGAAGAGCTGCAGCAGGCGCGCGACCAGGCCGAGAAGGCGAACCAGGCCAAGACCGAGTTCCTGTCCTCGATGAGCCACGAGTTGCGCACGCCGCTCAACGCCATCCTCGGCTTCGCCCAGCTGCTGCAGAACGGCCGCCAGCCGCTGTCCGAGCGCCAGCTCCGCCAGGTCGAGCAGATCGCCCGCAGTGGCAGGCACCTGCTGCAGCTGATCAACGAGGTGCTCGATCTCGCCCGCATCGAGTCGGGCAGGCTGCAGGTCTCGCTCGAGCCCATGCTCGCGCACGACGTGATCGAGGACGCCGCCCAGATCGTCCTCCCGCTCGCGGAGCAGCAGGGCATCGCGCTGGCGCTGCCGCCGGCGCAGGCCTGCGCGCTGCGCTTCACGGGCGACTACACCCGGGTGAAGCAGATCCTCATCAACCTGCTTGGCAACGCGATCAAGTACAACCGCCCCGGCGGCGCGGTCGAGGTGCGCTGCGAGGCGGTCGGCGGGCGCTGCCGGATCGGCGTCGTCGATACCGGCATCGGCATCCCGGCGGGCCGGCTGGGCGAACTCTTCCAGCCCTTCAACCGCCTCGGCGCCGAGTCCGGCAGCGTCGAGGGCACCGGCGTCGGGCTCGCGCTCACCCGCAAGCTGGTGGATCTGATGCACGGCGAGCTCGGCGTGCACAGCCGCGAGGGCGAGGGCAGCGCGTTCTGGTTCGAGCTGCCCTTGTGCGAACAGGTGCCGGCGGTCCGCGACGAGGCGCGTGCAGCGGCCGCGCCGCAAGCCCTGAGCCGGCGCCACCGGGTGCTCCACGTCGAGGACAATCCCGCCAACCGCCAGCTGATGCAGGACGTCTTCGAGGACGTCGGCCAGGCCGTGCTGCACAGCGTGGATTCGGCCGAGGCCGGCATCGAGGCGGCCTGCTCCGATCCGCCCGACCTCATCCTCATGGACATCGACCTGCCCGGCATGAGCGGTCTGGAGGCGCGCGCCCTGCTCGCGCGCAACCCGCTCACCGCACACATCCCGGTGCTGGCGATCTCCGCCGCGGCCTCGCCGCACACCGTGCGCAAGGCGCGCGAGGCGGGCTTCATCGACTACGTGACCAAACCCTTCGACGTTCCTGCCCTCGTCGCGCGCCTCGGGCAGATCCTCGAACACAGGAGCAGCGATGACTGATCGCGTCCCCATGCAGGCCGACGCCGACATCCTGATCGTCGACGACAACCCCGCCAACGTCGAGCTGCTGCTCGCCCTGCTCGAAGACGCGGGCTACCTGCGTCTCGAAGGCATCACCGACCCGCGCAGGGTGGCGGCGCGGGTGGCGGAGCACGCGCCCGACCTCATCCTGCTCGATGTGCGCATGCCGCACCTGAACGGCCTCGAGCTCATGGAGCGGCTGTCGGCGGGCGGCGCGGAGGCGCCGGCGGTCATCATCCTCACCGCGCAGATCGACGATGCCACCCGTTACCGCGCGCTCGAACTCGGCGCGCGCGATTTCCTCACCAAGCCCTTCGACCAGGTCGAGGTGTTGCAACGCATCCGCAACGTCCTGCACATGCAGCGCCTGATGAAGGAGCGCGCCGAACGCGCGGAACTGCTCGAAGCGCTGGTCGCCGAACGCACGCAGGAACTCGTCGCGCGCGCGCGCCACGATCCGCTCACCGGCCTGCCCAACCGGCTGTCGCTGCTCGACGAGCTCGGTGCATGGCTGGCGGCGCGGCGTGACGCCGCGGTGCTCTTCCTGTCGATCGAGGGCATGGACGAGGTTTCGCGCCTGCACGGCTTCGGCGTGGCCGACGAGCTCGCGCGCGCGGCAGCGCGGCGGCTGCGCGAATGCGTCCCGGAGGGCTTCCTCGCGGTGTGGAACAGCACGCAGTGGGTCCTGCTGTGCGACTGTGCTCCGGCGAGGGGCGCGACCGGCGCGCTCGCCGAGCGGCTGCTCGCCGGCTTCCGCCCGCCGGTCGAGGTCGAACACATGCGGCTGCACCTCGGTCTGCGCATCGGCATCGCCGCCGAGGCGGACGAGCGCAGCCCGGAGCAGCTCGTGCGCATGGCGGCGCTCGCGCTGCCCGCAGGCGAGGGGCAGTGGCAGGCCTACGAGGCCGAGCTCGAGACGCGGATGCAGCGCCGCAACGGCATCCGCGAGGCCTTGCGCGGCGCGGTCGGGCGCGACGAGTTCTCGCTGGTGTACCAGCCCAAGGTGGAGCTGTGCAGCGGCGACATCGTCGGCGTCGAGGCCCTGCTGCGTTGGGACAGCAGCGCCTACGGACGCGTTTCGCCCGCCGAGTTCGTCCCCATCGCCGAGGCCAGCGGCGAGATCCTCGCGATCGGCGGCTGGGTCGTGCGCGCCGCGCTCGCCACGCTGCGGCGCTGGCGCGAGGCGAGGCGCGTCGCCGACGTATTCGGCATGGCGATCAACGTATCGACCCAGCAGCTCATGCAGCCGGACTTCGCCGAGCGCCTCGTCGCCGAGGTCGAGGCCAGCGGCGTGCCGCCCGCGGCGCTCGAGCTCGAGGTCACCGAATCCGGCCTGATGCAGGACATGGCGCTCGCCGCCCGCCACCTCGACCACCTCGCGCGCGCGGGCTTCCGCATCGCGATCGACGACTTCGGCACCGGGCATTCCTCGCTCGCCTACCTCAAGGCCTTGCCGGTCTCGGTGCTCAAGATCGACCGTGCCTTCATCCGCGAGCTCCACGCCAATCCCGCCGACCAGCGCCTCACCGGCACCGTGATCGACATGGCGCGGCATTTCGAATTCATCACGGTTGCCGAGGGCGTGGAGCAGGAGGCCCAGCTCGAACGCCTCATGGACATGGGCTGCGACCTCGTCCAGGGCTTCATGTTCGCCCCGCCCCTGAAGGAGGACGCGCTGTTCCGGCTGATGAAGACGGGCTTCGCGCACATGCCGGTGTTCGGCGGGGCGGTGGCGTAGAGGGGTAGGCGCTGGCCCGACGGCCCGGTTCGCGGCTTGCGCCGCTCCCACGGAAACCGCCGATGCCCCGATCGCGACTTGCGTCGCTCCCACGGAAACCGCCCCGCCCCGTGGGAGCGGCGCAAGCCGCGAAAGGAGCTCAGGGCAACCGCCGGCACCCGTAGGAGCGGCGCAAGCCGCGAATGAAGCGGTTCGGGATGCGACCCGCGTGCAGAACGCCGCCGTTCATCCTCGCGCGTTCTCCGCTTCGTCTTCCCCGTCACCGCCTCCACGCCCGCGCCGGCGATCGTCTACGTTCCCTGAAAGTCCAGCAGCCCGCTCTCGCGCCGGGTCGCCTGCAACACGCCATGCTCCAGCAGGCCCTCGCGTTCGGCCACCAGGCTGAAGGCCTTGCGGGCGCGCGTGATCGCGGTGTAGATCAGCTCGCGCACGAGCACGTTGCCGCTCTGCGCGGCGAGCACCAGCACCGTGTGCTCGAACTCCGAGCCCTGGCTCTTGTGCACCGTCATCGCGAACGCGGTCTCGACATGGGCGAGGCGGCTCGCCGCCACCGAGCGCAAGGCCTCGCCGTCGAGGAAGTGCACCCGCAGGCCGCCGCTCTCGAGCGCCGGCAGGGTGATGCCGATGTCGCCGTTGAAGACGCCGAGCGCGGGGTCGTTGCGGGTGACCATGACCGGGCGCCCGGCGTACCAGGTCCCGCGTGGCGACAGCAGACGCGCGCGCGCGAGCGCGTGCTCGATCGCGCGGTTGAGCCCGGCCATGCCCCAGTCGCCTTCGCGCACCGCGCACAGCACGCGGAAGCGGTCGAAGGCGTGCAGGATCGCCGTCGCCCACGCGGCGTGCGCCTCGGCGTCCTTGCCTGCCGGTCCGCGTGCGAGCAGCTCCAGATAGTCGCGGTAGCAGGCGGGTGCGCCCCTGCGGCCGCCGAGCGCGAGCGCGATCACCGCCGCCACCGGTCCGCCCTCGACCCCGTGCAGCGCGCCGCTCGCATCCTCGCGCAGCAGGCGCGCGGGCAGGGCCGGGTCGCGCGCCGCGTTGACCGCGTGCGCGAGCGCGCCGATCGGCCCCTCGAAGCGCCGGCTCTCGCGCAGCATCACGGTGTGCTGGGCGAGCGCGGGCGCCTTGTCCGTGGGCTCCAGGTAGCGCGTGGGCAGGGCCTCGCCGGTGGTGGCGAGCAGGTAGCGTGCGGTCTCGGCGTCGTAGCGTCCGTCCGAGGCGTCGCGGCAGAGGTCGCCGAGCACCGCGCCGGCCTCGACCGACGCGAGCTGGTCCTTGTCGCCGAGCAGCACCAGGCGCGCGCCGCGCGGCAGGGCTTCGAGCAGGGCGGCCATCATCTCCAGGTGCACCATCGAGGCTTCGTCCACGATCACCACGTCCACGTCGAGCGGATTGCCGGCGTGGTGGCGGAAGCGCCGCGTGTCGGGACGGGCGCCGAGCAGCGCGTGCAGGGTGCGCGCGGCGCCGATGCGGCGGGTCAGCGCGGCGAGGTCGAGGTGGCCGCCCAGGCTGCGCTGGAGGGCCTGCAGCGAGCCGTCGATGGCCTGGCGCAGGCGCGCGGCGGCCTTGCCGGTGGGGGCGGCGAGCGCGATGCGCAGGCGCTCGGGCGCCGGGTGGGTGGCGAGCATCAGCGCGAGCAGGCGCGCGGCGGTGTAGGTCTTGCCGGTACCGGGGCCGCCGGTGAGGATGCTCAGGCGCCCGCGCAAGGCGATCGCGCAGGCGAGCTTCTGCCAGTCGACCGCCGCCTCGTGGGCCGGAGTGCCGGGCGCGGCCGGAAAGAGGCGGTCCAGCCAGGTGCGCGCACGCGCCTCGTCGACCGGCTCGGGTTGCGCGCAGCGCGCCGCCACCGCGGCGGCGACGCTGCGCTCGTACTGCCAGTAACGGCGCAGGTAGAGCCGCGGTGCGGTGTCGGGTCCGTCCACCAGCAGGGGCTGGCCGAGTTCGGGGTCGTGGCCGATGCGGCGCACCACGGGGCTTTGCTGCAGCGCCGCCAGCCAGGCGGCGGAATCGGCGGGCAGGTTCTGCCACAGCGCGGCGATCGCCGCTTGGGCCTCCATCGGCCAGGCCAGCAGATCCTGGTCGGTCGCGGCGAGCGGGGCGAGCGGCAGGCAGCTATGGCCGCGGCCCTCCATGCGCGCCAGCACCGCTGCGCCCACCAGCAGCGCGGGCGGCGCGGCGGGGTCGAGGCTGGCGATGAAACGGGCGAAGGCGCTGTCGAGCTGGCGCAGCAGGCCGGCGTCCGTCCAGGCGTCGAGGGTGGCGAGGAGGGCGTCGGTCGGCGCGGAGGGCGCTGTCGCCGCGTGTGGCGCCGCGGCAGGCGAGGGCGAAGCGTGGATGGGGCTCATGCCAGGGAAGCCTCGTCGGCGAGCAGGTGGTCCAGGGTGTCGAGCAGCTCGATCAGCGCCGGCGTGGCCGGGATGGCGTATTCGCCGCGCGCCGGCCCGTCGATGCCACGCAGGAAGAGATACAGCGCGCCGCCGAGCTGGCGGGCGGGCTCGTAGGCCCCGCCCAGGCGCGCGCGCAGCAGGCGATGCAGCGCGAGCAGGTAGATCGCCGCCTGCACGTCGTAGCGGTGATGCGCCATCGCCGCCTCGAGTGCGGCGCGGTCGTAGGCGCTGCCGTCCTCGCCCAGGCTGTTCGACTTGTAGTCCAGCACCCAATAGCGCCCGTCGTGTTCGAACACCAGGTCGGCGAAGCCCATCAGCATGCCGTGCAGTTCGCGCTGCGGCAGTGCGGGGCGGGGCTGGGCGTGGAGCAGGTGGCGCCGACACAGCGCGTCCACCGCCGTCGCCTGCAGCTGAGCGGAGGGCAGCCAGAACTCCATCTCGGTGATCAGCACGCGCAGGTCCTGCAGCGCCGCGTCCAGGCTGGGCAGGCGGGCGCCGAGCAGGGCGCGCATCCACTGCACAAGCTCGTCGGCACGCTCGCCGTGGCCGGCGCGCTCGCAGCGCCGGCGCAGCGCGGCCTCCAGGCCCTCGTTGGTGGCGAGCGCGAAGCCTTCCGCGGCGAGCCATTCGAGCACGTCGTGGAGGAAGTCGCCGGCGAAGGCGCCGCGCGGGAAGCGGTGCCAAGGCGGCCGGTCCGTGTCGGGGGGGGCGAGGGCGAGGCCACCGTCCGCACCGGATGGCGCCAGTGCGGCATCCTCCTCCAGGCGGACGAGCGCCTCGTCGGCCGCCGGGCGGCGGACGTGGACCGGCAGGATGCGGGCGGCCCCGGCCGCCTCGGCCTGGCCATAATCGTCCGCCGCCAGGGGGGCTGCCGAGCCGGCTTCATCGGGCGCCGCGGCGAAGAGGTCGGCGGTGGTGCCGCGTGCGGGCGCCGGTGGCGCGCTTCCGGCGCCCGGCAGGGCGACCATCTGCGCCGGATCGATGTCGCGCACCAGCGCGGAGAAGCTGCCGAGCGACCAGCGACGCTCGAAGTCGGCGCGGTAGGGCGCGCTGTCCTGCAGCGGCGGCAAGGCCTCGCGCCGGCGCAGCAGGGTGTGCGCCTCTTCGGGCGGCGCGGCCTCGAGCGCGATGCGGGTGCGGCCGTCGGCCTCCGTGCCGGTCGCGCCATCCTGCGCGGCGGCTGTCGCCAGCGCCTGCAGCGGGGCGAGCCAGGCGGCCTCGTCGAGCGCAGCGCCGCCCGCGAGCAGGTGCCCGGGCGCGCTGCGATGGGTCTGGCAGGCCTTGCCCTTGCCGATCCTGACCGCGGCGAAGCCCATCCACAGCGCGTGGCGCGCGCGCGTCAGCGCGACGTAGAACAGGCGCAGGTCTTCGCGCAGGCGCTCGGCCTCGGCGCGTTCGAGGTCGGCGTCGTCGTAGTCGAGCGCGAGCCGCCGCCGCCCGCTGGCGTCGGCGAGCTTGAGGTAGCGCGCGGTCCTGCGCTCCACCGCGCGGAAGCTGGTGGCGAAGGGGAGGCAGACCACGGGGTATTCGAGACCCTTGCTCTTATGCACCGTGACCACCTTGACGAGGTCGGCGTCGCTCTCCAGGCGTACCACCTGTTCCTCGCCGGCGCCGCTGCCGCCGGCCTCGATCGTCATCGCCAGCCAGCGCACCAGCGCGGTCTCGCCCTCGAGCGTGGCGCCGGCCTGCTGCAGCAGCTCGGCCAGGTGCAGGAAGTTGGTGAGCCGGCGCTCGCCCTCGGGCTCGGCCAGCCAGCGCGCGGGCAGGTCGAGCAGGTGCAGGCTGCGGCGCAGCATGGTGAGCACGCCGAGCTCGCGCCAGGCGACGTGCAGCGCGCGGAACTGCTCGCTGCGCGCGTCGAAGGCCGCGTCCGAGCTCGCCAGCCGGGCCAGTTCGGGGATCGACAGGCCCACCGTGCGGGTGGCGAGCGCGGCGCGCACGAGGCGGGCGTCGAGCGGCGAGGCCACCGCGCGCAGCCAGTGCAGCAGGTCGTGCGCCTCCGCGCTGGCGAAGACCGAGTCCTTGTCCGACAGATAGACCGAGGCCAGGCCGCGCCGGCGCAGCGCGCGCCGCACCTCCGCGGCCTCGCGCCCGCTGCGCACGAGCACCGCGATGTCGGCCGGGCGCAGGCGCTGGAATGCCTTGCCGGGGGCCTGGAAGCCGGCGTGCTCGTCGTTGAGCCAGCCGACGATGCGCTCGGCGCAGCGCGCGGCGAACAGGCGGCGGATCTCGCCGGCGCTGCGCAGCGTCAGGTCATGGTGGATGAGCAGCGCCGGGGGCACGCCGCCATCGGCATGGAAGACCTCTTCGCGCCCCTGCGCCGCCACCGCCTCGAAGGGCAGGGCGTTGTCCGCCCCGTCGCGAAAGCCGAAGGCGCCCGCGCCCGGGCGGTCCTCGGCCTGGGCGAACCAGGCGTTGACCGCGCCCACCAGCGCGTGCGCCGAGCGGAAGTTGGTGCCGAGCATGTAGTGCCGGCCGGCGGTGGCGCGGCGGGCCTGCAGGTAGCTGTAGATGTCCGCGCCGCGAAATCCGTAGATCGACTGCTTGGGGTCGCCGATCAGCAGCAGCGCGCTGCGCGGGTCGTCGTCGGCGGTGCGGTAGAGCGCGTCGAAGAGGCGGTACTGCAGCGGCGAGGTGTCCTGGAACTCGTCGATCAGCGCCACCGGGTACTGGGTGAGGATGCGCTCGCGCAGGCGCGCGCCGTGCGGCCCGGCGAGGGCGCGGTCGAGACGGTCGAGCAGGTCGGCGAAGCCGAAGCTGCGCGCCTGGCGCTTGAGCTCGGCGAGGCGCTCGCCGACCCGGGTGGCGGCGTGGATGCGTAGCGCGGTGCGCGGGTCGGGTAGGGCGTCGTGGTCTTCGATCAGGCCGGCGAAGGCGGCGAAGTGCTCGGGCAGCACGGGCGCCGGGGCGTCGGCCTTGCGCGCCTCGAGCAGGCCGTCTGGGGTGAGGCGGTGGCGGGCGCTGTCGGGGAGCTCGAGCCTGCGGTCGAGCGGGTTGCGCGCCCACTGTTCGAGCGCCTCCAGCCAGGGCGTGTAATAGCGCTCGTGCAGCTTGGTGCGATTCCACAGCTTGGCCTTGGTGGCGAGTTCCTCGTCCAGCCAGTCCTTCATGGCGCGCGCGCGCTCGGCCCAGCCACGCGAGAGCGCCACCCGCGCCCGGCGGTGCGCGCCGCCGACGCGCCCGATCAGTGCGGCCAGGGTTTCGCCACCGGCCGAATCGCGCCGCACGCCGTCCTGGTCGCCGGGATCCGCGCTCCGATCCCGGTCCCCGCCGTCATCCCGATCCGCGCCCTGCAGCGGTTGGCCGACGAGCGCGCGCATGTCCTCGACGAGGGCGTGCACGTCGGCCCACTGCGCGAGTACGAGCTCCAGCGCCTCGCCGGCGAGCGGGTAGCAGTGCTGGCGCCAGTAGTCCTGCGCGGCCTCGGTCAGCAGCACGCTCTCGTCGGCGGCGAGCTCCTCGTCGAAGGGGTTGCCGCTGTCGAAGGCGTGTTCGCGCAGCATGCGTTGGCACCAGGCGTCGATGGTGAACACCGCCGCGTCGTCCATGGCCGCGGCCGCCATCGCCAGGCGCCAGGCGGCGTTGCGGCGCGCGGCCGCGTCGGGGTAGGCAGCGCGCAGTTCGTCGAGCAGGGGGTCGGGTGCGCGGCCCGCATCTTCGTTGCGGAACCAGGCCGCAGCCTCGCGCAGGCGCTCGCGGATGCGCTCGGAGAGCTCGCGCGTGGCGGCGCGGGTGAAGGTCATCACCAGGATCTCGGCGGGCAGCAGCGGACGCGCGAAGGCGGTGTCGGCGTCGCCGTGGCCGAGCACCAGGCGCAGGTAGAGCGCGGCGATGGTCCAGGTCTTGCCGGTTCCGGCGCTGGCCTCGATGAGGCGGCTGCCGCGCAGCGGAAAGCAGGCGGGGTCGAGGCGGTGGCTCATCGGGCAGACTCCTGGGTCTCGGGTGCCGGGTGGGGGACGGCCTCGACGTGGCTGTCCATCCATTCGAGCAGCGGGCCGTAGAGCGCGCGCGCGAGGTGCTCGAAGCGGCCGTCCTCGATCAGCGCGGCGTAGTCGGGATAGCAGCGTGCGAGGCTGGCCTCCTCGACCTCGCCGCGCCGGTGCTCGCTGCCCTCGTAGGCTTCGGCAGGCTTGCCCTCGCCGACGAGGGCGAGCGCGGTGCGGGCCGCCACCGGCAGCGGCTCGCCCAGGCCCGCGATCCAGGCCTCGATCAGGCGGGCGAGCAGGGCGCGCGCGACGGCGGGGTCGGTGGGGACGATGTGGACGGTGGCGTCGCGGCCGACCAGCAGGCCGCCGCTCGGGCTGTCCGCCGCGGCGGCGAGCAGGCTGCGCACCCAGGGCAGCAGCAGGCGCCAAGGGCGCAGCGTGCCCTTGTCGGCGTCTTCGAGCAGGCGGCCAGGGTCGTGGGCGAGCCACGAGGGTAGCGCGTGCTCGTCGGCGCGCACGCGGTGGTCCAGCCAGTCCTCCATGAGCGCGCCGGCATGCGCGAAGCGCAGGTTGCGGCGCTCGGCGTCGAGGGGATGGCTGGCGCGGACCAGCCGCCACGCGCGCAGCAGCGGCAGCACGGCCTCGCCGAGTGCGGCGCGGGCGCGCAGGCCGAGGCCGCCGATCGGCAGTCGGCCGGCGCGCTCGATGCGTCCGAGCTGGGCCTCGACCGCGGCTTCGAGTGCGAAGGCGTGCAGTTCGGGTGGTGGCAGAAGGGCGAGATCGGCGAGCACCGCGGCGGCGAGTTCCTCGACCAGGCCGTGTTCCTCGAGACCGTCGAAGCCGAAGGCCTCGTCGTCGGGCAGGGCCTCGTCCACGTCCTCGTACACCACGCCGAGGCGCTCGCGGAAGAAGACCTTGACCGGGTTGCGCAGGAAGGCGGCGAGCGCCGCGATGGTGAGCGGGACCGCCGGGTCGGGGACGAAGGGGGGCAGCGGCGGGGAGGCAGCCTCGCCGCGCGTGGGACGAGCTGCGCGGCCCGTGGCTTCGCGGTTCGCCTGCCCGTCATGCGACGGCACGGCATTGTCCTGCGCTGCCGCCTCGACGTGCGCGGCGCGCCACTCGCGTGCGTAGGTGAGCAAGGGCGTGCCCGGCTCGAAGTAGCGCCGGCTGAAGGGCTGCAGCGGGTGCTCGACGGTGCGTTCGGCCACCACCGCGGGTGACCAGCCCGCGGCGAGGTAGTCGCGCAGCTGGGCGACCAGCACCGAGGGCGGCTGCACGCTGTTGTCGCGCACGTTGCGCCCGCACCAGCTCAGGTAGAGCACCCGGCGGGCCGAGAGCAGGGCCTCGAGCATGAGCTGGCGGTCGTCGTCGCGGCGGGCGCGGTCGCCCGGGCGCTGCTGGCCCGGCAGGGCCATGAGGTCGAAGTCGCTGCGCGGGCTGCGGCGCGGATAGTCGCCGTCGTTCATGCCGAGCAGGCAGACCACCTCGAAGGGGATCGCACGCATCGGCATCAGCGTGCAGAAGGTGACCCCGCCGGCGCGGAAGCGCTTGTCGAGCGCGGGGCTCTCGAGCGCGGCGAGCCAGGCCTCGGCGGCGACGGCGAGCGGCAGCTCGGCCTCGAAAGCGGCCTCGTCGCAGGCCTCGAGCCAGCGTTCGAGGGCGTCGTCGAGCGCGGCCAGGGTCTGGCGGTCGGTGTCGTCCACCGCACGCACCAGGTCGGCGAGCAGGGCGCGCAGGCGCTGGGTCCAGGCCGCGGGCGTGGCGGGTCGGCGGCTGTCGGCCTGCCAGCGGATCAGGCGCTCGACCAGGTGCGCGAGGGCGCCGGCGAGCTCGGCGTCGAGGCCGCCGACCTCGTCGTAGGGCTCGATGCCGGCGAAAGGCGCGTCCATCGTGACCTCCGAACGCCCGGCGGCGTAGCCCATCAACATGCGGCGCAGGCCGAAGAGCGCGCTGTTCTGCTCGCCGCAGGCCTGCAGGCCGAGCCCGGCGCGGTGACGCGCGTCGAGGCCCCAGCGGATGCCGGCGCCGCGCATCCACCCGGTGAGCCGTGGCAGCCCATCCTCGGCAAGGCCGAAGCGGGCGGCGATGGCGGGCACGTCGAGCAGGGCGCCGAGGTCGGACAGCCGGCAGCGGTCATGCCGGATGCGCAGCAGCCACTCCACCGCGCCCATCAGCGGGCTGCTCGCGCGCGCCGACAGGTCGGCGATGTCGAAGGGGATGTGGCGCGGGTCGTGGCGGCCGTACTGGCCGAAGACCGCGCGGATCGCCGGCGCGAAGTCGTCGATCGAGGGCACCATCACGACGATGTCGCGCGGGCGCAGCGGCTTGTCCCCGGGGGGCCGGGCGAGCAGGGCGAGGAGCTGGTCGTGGAGGATCTCGAGCTCGCGCACCGGGCTGTGGGCGAGGTGGAAGACGATGGAGCGGTCCTCGGCCGGCACCGGCGGGTGCGGATGCTCGGCGAGCGGGGTGAGGTCGCGGATGTGGCGCTGGACCTGGACGAGCAGTGTGGGCTGGGCAACGTCGTGGGTGTCCTGGTCGTCGTCGAAGAGGTCGATGCGGGCGAGCGGGAAGCGCGCGAGCGTCTGCTCGGCGTCGTCGAAGGCGTCGAGCTGGCGCACGAAGTCGCGCGCCTGGCGACCCCAGGCGGCGAGGAGCGGGTGGGCGTGCAGGTGCATCGCGTCCAGCCCGACGTCCTGCAGCTCGCGGCCGTCGCGTAGCGGCTGGCGGCGGCGGGCGATGCGCAGCCACTCGCGCCCGTCCAGGATGTCGGCCCAGTGGAAGCGGCAGGGGTTGGGGATGGCGAGCAGCACCTGGGCGTGGCGCGACACCGCGGCGAGCAGCTGCAGCGTGGGCAGCGGCACGTGGGTCATGCCGAAGAGCACGACGCGGCGCGGCAGCGCGGCGGCCGGGTGCAGGGCGGCGTCCTCCGTGATCGCGTCGAGCGCCGCGAGCACGCGGTCGTGCAGTTGCGGCCGGGTCAGCGCGCGCTGCTGCGGGTCGAGCTCGTCGACCACGCGCTGCCACAGCCGTGCCTGCCAGCGCTGGTCCTCGGGCAGCGGGGTCTCGCCGCGGCCGGTGAGTGGAGTCTCGCCGCGGCCGGCGTCGGGCAGCGCCTCGCGCCCTTCTCCCCAGGCGTCGAGCCAGTCGGGCCGGTGCACCTGGTACTGGTCGTAGAGGTCGGCGATGCGCAGCGCGAGCTGGAAGCGGCGGCCGGGGTCGTTATCCGCGAGGTAGCCGGCGACCGGCGCGAAGCCGGGTTCGGCCAGCACCTCGGGCAGCAGCCGCATCAGCCGCCAGGCGAGCGCGGTCTTGTCGAGCGGCGAGCGCGCCGGGACCTGCGCGCGCCCGAGCACCTGGCGGTAGGTCTGCCACTGGAAGCGCGCCGGCAGTTGCACCGCCGCCGCCGCGCATACCCCGGCCCGGCGCGCGATTGCCATCTTCACCCATTCCGCCATGCCGTTGCTCTGCACCAGGATCACCTCGGATTCGAGGGGGGCGAGCGGATGCTGCGCCAGCCAGCCGGCGACGGTGTCGAGCAGGGTCTCGATGCGGTTGCCGTGCAGGGCGATGAAGCCGGGGGGGAGGGAGGCGGCGGGGGCAGGTGCGGTCATCTTGGAGGGTATCGTTCAGTGCGCAGCCGTGCGGGATGGTTTGGCGTATTCGTCCGCATGCGCCGCGAGTCGTGCGCAGATTATGCCTCGTCCCACCGGACCGGCCGGGGGCGACGCAGTCCGGTGCATCGCGACTCGCGTCGCTCCTGCGGAGAGTCGCGGCGTGACGGCAAGCGCCGTGATCGCGACTCGCGTCGCTCCTACGGAGAGCCGCGGCATGATGGCACGCGCCGTGATCGCGACTCGCGTCGCTCCTACGGAGAACTGCTGCGACTGCGGAGGTCGTTGCAGGCGCGACGCGCGTCGCGATCACATGCGCCGCGCGTACGCTTCGCCTCAAGCGCCTTGACGCTTCCGTCTCCGAATCCTCACACCGTCGTAACGTCGCCTCGATTACAATTCAACAATTCTAAAAATATTGATCAGTAGGGGCGCGAGATGAAAGTCGGCATCAACGGCATGGGGCGGATCGGTCGCCTGGCGCTGCGCGCCGCGATGGGCGCGGCGGAGCGGCAGGCGGACGACCCGCGTGCGGACAATCGCCTCGAGGTGGTCCATCTGAACGAGATCAAGGGCGGCGCGGCGGCGAGCGCGCATCTGCTCGCCTTCGACAGTGTGCAGGGGCGCTGGCGGGCGGACATCCGCGCCGACGGCGAGGACGCGATCCGCATCGACGGCCGGCGCCTGTCCTTCTCCGCCCACGCCAGCCCGGCCGACATCCCCTGGGGCGATCTGGGCGTCGATGTCGTGCTCGAATGCACCGGCAAGATCCTCACCCCCGAGGCGCTGCAGGGCCACCTCGACCGCGGCGCCAGGCGCGTGATCGTCGCCGCCCCGGTGAAGACCGGCGGCGTGCTCAACATCGTCGTCGGCATCAACCACGAACTCTACGACCCGGCGCGCGACCGCATCGTGACGGCGGCCTCGTGCACCACCAACTGCCTCGCGCCGGTGGTCAAGGTCGTGCATGAAAACCTCGGCATCCGCCACGGCCAGATCACCACCATCCACGATCCCACCAACACCAACCTGGTGGTCGACGCGCCGCACAAGGACCTGCGCCGCGCGCGCAGCTCGCTGCTGAGCCTGGCGCCGACCACCACCGGCAGCGCCACCGCGATCGCGCTGATCTACCCGGAGCTGAAGGGCAAGCTCAATGGCCACGCGGTGCGCGCGCCGGTGCTCAACGCCTCGCTCACCGACTGCGTGTTCGAGCTGCGGCGCGCGACCACGGTGGAGGAGGTGAACGCGCTGTTCAAGGCCGCGGCGCAAGGCCCGCTCGCCGGCATCCTCGGCTACGAGGAGCGCCCGCTGGTGAGCATCGACTATGCGCGCGACACGCGCAGCGCCATCGTCGACGCGCTGTCGACCATGGTGACCGACGGCACGCTGCTCAAGGTGTACGCCTGGTACGACAACGAGATGGGCTACGCCTGCCGCATGGTGGATCTGGCCTGCCACATGGAAAGCGTCGGTCTCTGACCATGAACGAAGCGCCCGGCTCCTCCCCGACGCCGCCGGCGTCGCCCTCGCCCTCGGCACCGACCGGTGGCGCACGGCACGCCGCGCGCGATTACGCCATCGTCACCGCCGCCTACTGGGGCTTCACGCTCACCGACGGCGCGCTGCGCATGCTGGTGCTGCTGC
Source organism: Thauera sp. DNT-1 (assembly GCF_055393985.1). Lineage (NCBI taxonomy): Bacteria > Pseudomonadati > Pseudomonadota > Betaproteobacteria > Rhodocyclales > Zoogloeaceae > Thauera > Thauera sp. DNT-1. The sequence goes on from NZ_AP043752.1 coordinate 198,375, forward strand.
ATTTCTATCGCCTGGGCTACTCGCCCTTCACGCTCGCCTTCCTGTTCCTGCTCTACGAGGCGGCCGGTGTGCTGGCGAACCTGGTCGGCGGCTGGCTGGCGACGCGATACGGCATCGCGCGCATGCTGGTGGTGGGGCTGGTCACGCAGATTCTCGGCTTTGGCCTGCTGTCCGCGCTCGACCCCGGATGGACAGCAACGATGGCGGTGGCCTGGGTCGTGGTGGCGCAGGGCATCTGCGGCGTCGCCAAGGACCTGACCAAGACGGCCAGCAAGGCGGCGATCAAGCTCACCCAGGCCCAGGTCCAGGCCGAGGCCAACGAGCAGGCTCGGGGTGGAAGTCAGGGCCAGCTCTTCAAGTGGGTGGCGTGGTTCACCGGCAGCAAGAACGCGATGAAGGGCATCGGCTTCTTCCTCGGCGGGGTGCTGCTGGAGGTGCTCGGCTTTCGTGGTGCGCTGTGGGCGATGGCGGGCTTGCTGGCGTTGGTGCTCGCTGGCGTGCTGCTGGCGCTGCCGCCGATGATGGGCAGGAAGAAGGCGTCGGGCTCGGTGCGCGAGCTGTTCGCCAAGAGCCCCGGCATCAACGCGCTGGCCGCGGCGCGCGTGGCGCTGTTCGGCGCGCGCGATGTGTGGTTCGTGGTCGGGGTGCCGGTGTTCCTGTACTCGGCGGGGTGGACCTTCACGATGGTCGGCACCTTCCTCGCCGGGTGGACGATCGCCTACGGCCTGGTGCAGGCGCTGGCGCCGCAGATCGTCCGCCGCAGTGCCGATGGCCTGAGCCGCGAGGTGCCGGCGGCACGGCTGTGGTCGGCGCTGCTGGCGCTGATTCCCGCCGCGCTCGCGGTGGCAGTGTGGCTGCAGGTGCCCGGCCTGGAGTGGGTGGTGGTCGGCGGCCTCGGCCTGTTCGGCTTCGCCTTCGCGGTCAACTCCTCGGTGCATTCCTACCTGGTGCTGGCCTACGCGGGCTCGGAGAAGGCGGCGGAGGACGTCGGTTTCTATTACGCTGCGAACGCGCTCGGGCGCTTCATCGGCACGCTGCTGTCGGGACTGCTGTACCAGTGGGGCGGCTTGCTGTACGCGCTCGTCGGCTCGGCGGCGATGCTGCTGGCGTGCTGGCTGGTGACGCTGGCGTTGCCGCTCGAACGCCATGACGCCGCCCGGGCGGCCCCCTGACTCCGCTTGACGAAGAGATCCGAATGGACGAGAAAGCCGCAGTTTCCGCCTTCGAGGCGCTGTCCTCGGGCATCCGCCTGGATGTGTTCCGCCTGCTGGTGCGTGCCGGGCCGCAGGGCAGGGTGGCCGGCGAGCTCGCCAGCGCGCTCGGTCTGCCGCCGACCAACCTGTCCTTCCACCTCAAGGCGCTCGCGCAGGCGGGGCTGGTCTCGGCCGAACAGGAAGGGCGCTTCCAGCGTTATCGCGCCGACATGGCGCGGATGCGCGGGCTGATCGCCTACCTCACCGAGGAATGCTGCGGCGGTGCGCCTGCACTGTGCGGGCTGGATGGCAGCGCTTCCACGACCGGATCCACCACGCCCGCCGCGCGCCACGCGGCGGGCCAGACACGACGACCGGAGTCTTCCATGTCCGACGAGTGCTACAACGTGCTCTTCCTGTGCTCGGCCAACTCGGCGCGCAGCATCATCGCCGAGGTCATCCTCAACCGGATCGGCCAGGGCCGCTTCAAGGCCTGCAGCGCCGGCAGCGCGCCGCGCGGCGAGGTGCACCCGATGACCCTGCAGGTGCTGAAGGCGCAGGGCTACGACACGAGCGCGCTGCGCAGCAAGAGCTGGGACGAGTTCTCCGCGCCGGATGCGCCGCAGATGGACTTCGTATTTACCGTGTGCGACACGATCGCCGGCGAGACCTGCCCGGTGTGGCCGGGTCAGCCGCTGACCGCGCACTGGGGTGTGGCCGATCCGGTGAAGGCCGAGGGCGGCGAGCGGCGCCGGCTCGACGCCTTCAGCCTGACGCTGAACCAGCTCCTCGATCGTCTGCGCCTCTTCACCAGCCTGCCGCTGGCCACGCTCGACCGCCTCGCGGTCCAGCACGAGATCGACCGCATCGGCCAGATGCCGGCCGCAGTGGAGGCCTGAGATGGGACTCTTCGAGCGCTACCTCACCGTCTGGGTGGGGCTGGGCATCCTCGCCGGGGTGGGCCTCGGGCTGCTCGCGCCCGGGGCCTTCCAGGCCATCGCCGGGCTCGAGTTCGCGCAGGTGAACCTGGTGGTGGCGGTGTTCATCTGGGTGATGATCTACCCGATGATGATCCAGATCGACTGGCACGCCGTTCGCGATGTCGGCAAGAAGCCGCAGGGACTCGTCCTGACCCTGGTCGTGAACTGGCTGATCAAGCCCTTCACGATGGCGGCGCTCGGCGTGCTGTTCTTCCAGCACCTGTTCGCGCCCTGGGTGGATCCGGCTTCGGCCAGCGAGTACATCGCCGGCATGATCCTGCTCGGGGTGGCGCCGTGCACGGCGATGGTGTTCGTATGGAGCCAGCTGGTGAAGGGCGACCCCAACTACACCCTGGTGCAGGTGTCGGTGAACGATCTCGTCATGGTGTTCGCCTTCGCCCCCATCGCCGCCTTCCTGCTCGGGGTCACCGATCTCGTCGTGCCGTGGGAGACCCTGCTGTTGTCGACCGTGCTCTACGTGGTGCTGCCGCTGCTCGCCGGCATGGCGACGCGGCATGTGCTGGAGCGTCGCTCGGCGCAGGCGGTGGCCGGGTTCGTCGCTCGCCTCAAGCCCTGGTCCATCGTCGGTCTGATCGCCACCGTGGTGCTGCTGTTCGGTTTCCAGGCGCGCACCCTCGTGGAACAGCCGCTGGTGATCGGCCTGATCGCCGTGCCGCTGCTGGTGCAGAGCTACGGCATCTTCCTCATCGCCTATCTCGCCGCGAAGGTGATGAGGCTGCCGCACGAGGTCGCCGGCCCGGCCTGCCTGATCGGCACCTCGAATTTCTTCGAGCTCGCCGTGGCGGTGGCGATCTCGCTGTTCGGGCTGAATTCGGGTGCGGCGCTGGCGACCGTGGTCGGTGTGCTGGTGGAGGTGCCGGTGATGCTGTCGCTGGTGGCGATCGTCAATCGAACGCGGCATTGGTTTCCGTCCGCGGCAGGGCCGCAGGCGGCTCTCGACCGACCGGGTGGCGCGCGTGGCTGAGCGAGGCGTCGAGCCGCCGTGCACGGGAGCGCCGGCGTGACCGTCCCCTGCCTGCTCGACGCCTGGTCGGCGCACGAGGCCGAGCTCCTGCGCTACCTGCGCCATCACCTCCGCCAGCCGGGAGAGGCCGAGGACCTGCTCCACGACCTCTTCCTCAAGGCGGTGCGCCAGCGCGAGCGCTTCTGCGCCGTCGGCAACCCTCGTGCCTGGCTCTTCGCGGTGGCGCGCAACCTGGTGATCGACAACGCGCGACGCACGCACGCGAGCGTGCCCCTGCCGGACGATCTCGCCGCGCCGGCGCCCGACCTCGCGAGCGAGGACGGCCCGGCGCCGGTCGACCTGCTCTCGGCCTGCCTGCCGCGCGTCCTCGGCGAGCTCGCCGCGGAGGACCGCGAGGCGATCGAGCGCTGCGACATCGGCGGGATGACGCAGCAGGCTTTCGCCGAACTCGAGGGCCTGTCGCTGTCGGGCGCCAAGTCGCGCGTGCAGCGCGCACGGCAGAGGCTGCGCGCGCAGCTGCTGCGCGCCTGCCAGGTGCAGCTCGACGAGCACGGGAGGGTGTGCTGCTTCGTGCCGCGCCCGCCCCTCTAGCCCCCGCCTGCATCCCCCGCCTGCATCCCGCACCTGCGCCTGCATCCTTTTCACCACTCGTGCGTCTTCATGGTTGGAGCCGCTTGCCGGCGACCACGCAGGCGACTAGGTTTCGTCTTTAGGTCGATCCGATCGCATGGCGGGATGCAGGTTTCTCGAGCTGGAGTTCGTGTCATGGATGCGTTGTCTTCCTGGGTCCTCCCCGTCTTCTATGGCGGCTTGGGCAATCTGGCCGCCTATCTTGCGGCGCATGTGCTGCTGTGCCTGCTGCCGGCCTTCTTCATCGCCGGCGCGATGTCGGCGCTGATCCCGAAGGAGACCATCACCCGCTTCCTCGGGCGCAACTCCAGCAAGACCGTGTCCTACCCGGCGGCTGCCGCGGCGGGCTCGCTGCTGGCGGTGTGCTCGTGCACCATCGTTCCGCTCTTTGCCGGCATCTACAAGAAGGGCGCGGGCCTCGGCCCGGCGATCACCTTCCTGTTCTTCGCCCCGGCCGCCAACATCCTCGCGCTGGTCTACACCGGCGGCATCATCGGGCCCGACCTCGCCGTCGCGCGCTTCCTGCTGTCGCTCACCTTCGGCATCGGCATCGGCCTGATCATGGCGCTGCTCTTCCGTGCCGACGACGCCGCGCACGACCTCGCCACCGACAGCGCCTTCGGCGCGCAGGGGGCGGGGATGGGGCGGATGGCGCTGGTGTTCCTGTTCGTGTGGGTGGCACTGCTGCTGGCCGGCACGCTGAAGCTGGACGTGCTGACCGGGACCTACCTGAACTTCCAGCTTCCGATCGGCGACGCGCAGGGCTGGCAGGCCGCGCTCGACCGCCTGGTGCCCTACGACGCCGCCAAGGGCGAGGAGGGCGTGTCGGTGCAGGGCGTGGTGCTGATCGCGCTGCTGGCCTCGATCGGCTATGCCGCCTGGCGCGGCCTGGAGAACATCGCCGACGGCGCCAACGCGTGGACCTGGGTCAGCCTCGCGCTGATCGCGGCGACGCTGCTGGTGGCGGCGCTGGCGGTGCAGCCGGTGGATGGCGGGCTGCGCATCGGACTCACCGGCAAGTTCTTCGCCGTCGCCGCCGCGCTCGCGGCGCTGGCTTTCATCGTGCGCCATCGCCTGAGCGAGGACGAACTGCGCGACTGGCTGTGGGAATCCTGGCGCTTCGTGAAGCAGATCTTTCCGCTGCTGGTGGTCGGCGTGTTCGTGGTCGGCATGATCCGCGTGCTGATCCGCCCGGAGTGGATCGAGATGCTGGCCGGCACGAACTCGCTCACCGGCAACCTGGCCGGCGTGGTGTTCGGCGTGTTCATGTACTTCCCGACCCTGGTCGAGGTGCCGATCGCCAAGATGTTCCTCGAACTCGGCATGCACCGCGGCCCGCTGCTCGCCTACCTGATGTCCGACCCCGAGCTGTCGCTGCAGAGCATCCTGATCATCTCGGCGATCATCGGCCGCAGGAAGACCTTCACCTACGTCGGCCTGGTGGCGCTGTTCAGCGCCGCCGCCGGCCTCATCTACGGCGCCTGGATCGACGGCGCCTCCCTGTTCTCGCTCGCGCTTTACCTGGCGGGCTTCATCGCGGTGCTTGCGGTGTTGCTGGCGATCGCCAGCAGGCGCGCGACCGCCTCTACCCTCAAAGGAGTCTGATCATGCTCGACATCAAGGTTCTCGGCCCCGGCTGCGCCAACTGCCGCAAGCTCGAAGAGATCGTGCACGAGGCCCTCGCCGCCACCGGCGTGGAGGCGGAAGTCACCAAGGTCACCGACATGGGGCAGATCGTCGCCTACGACGTGCTGAAGACGCCCGGGCTGGTGATCAACGAGAAGCTGGTGTCGTCGGGGAGGATTCCGACCGCGGCGACGATCGCGGAGTGGATCCGCGCGGCGGGGTAGGCGCAGTGCTCGACATGCCGTAACGCGTCGAGCACGGCCTCTTCAGCGGATGAGCGCGGCCGCTCAGGCGGAGCCTTCCCCCGCCAGGCTCGCGCTGTCGATCACGAAGCGGTACTTCACGTCGCCCCTCAGCATGCGCTCGTAGGCCGCGTCGATCTGTTCGGCGCGGATCATCTCGATGTCGGCGACGATGCCGTGCTCGGCGCAGAAGTCGAGCATCTCCTGGGTTTCGAGGATGCCGCCGATCATCGAGCCGGCGAGCTTGCGGCGCTTCATGATGAGGTGGAAGACCTGTGGCGAGGGATGGGGCGAGGCCGGCGCGCCAACCAGGCTCATCGTGCCGTCGCGCTTGAGCAGCGCGAGATAGGCGTCGAGGTCGTGGGGGGCGGCGACGGTGTTCAGGATGAAGTCCAGCGACTTGCGGCGCGCCTTCATCGCGTCCTCGTCGCGCGACACCACGACCTCGTCGGCACCGAGGGCGAGCGCGGCCGCGCGCTTGGACTCCGAGGTGGTGAAGGCGACCACGTGCGCGCCCAGCGCGTGGGCGAGCTTGACGCCCATGTGGCCCAGTCCGCCGATCCCGACGATGCCCACCTTGTGGCCGGGGCCGACCTTCCAGTGGCGCAGCGGCGACCAGGTGGTGATGCCGGCGCACAGCAGCGGCGCGACCGCGGCGAGCTGGGCTTCGGGGTGGCGGATGCGCAGCACGTAGCGCTCATGCACCACGATGCGCTGCGAGTAGCCGCCCAGGGTGTGGCCGGGGGCGTCGGCAATGGGGCTGTTGTAGGTGCCGACCATGCCGTCGCAGTAGTTCTCCAGGCCGGCGTCGCAGTCCTCGCAGTGCTGGCAGCTGTCGACGATGCAGCCCACGCCGACGAGCTCGCCGGTCTTGAAGCCCTTCACGTGTGCGCCCACCGCCGACACGCGGCCGACGATCTCGTGGCCGGGCACGCAGGGGTAGAGCGTGCCCGGCCACTCCGAGCGCACCTGGTGGAGGTCGGAGTGGCATACGCCGCAGAAGGCGATCTCGATCTGCACGTCGTGCGCGCCGGGCGCGCGGCGGGTGATCTCCATGGCTTCGAGGGGCTGGTCGCCGGCATGGGCGCCATAGGCTTTGACGGTCATCGGGGGGGCCTCGGGTTGGGTTGCGGGATGATAACCAGAGAAAGCCTTCCGGCTCCGGTGTTGTCCCCAGCCGATGGGGAAAGGCATGTGGGCGGGGCTGTGGACAACCGCGCGCAAGCCGCGAGGCACAAGGGTTGCGGGCGATTGCCTCATTGTGAGGCAGAAGGCCCCCGCCACCTCCGGCGGGCCCGACGGTTCTTGCCGGAGCGAGGGGAGGCGGGATCGTGGCTTGCGGCCTGCGCGATCGTTGGCCCGCACGCCGTATCGCGACTCGCGTCGCTCCCACAGCCAGTGCCGCCGTGCCCGCTGGCCCGGCGGTTCTGCAGGAGCGACGCAAGTCGCGATGTCCACGTCTGTTCTACGGGACTGCGGCTTGGGGGCGCTCGGGTCGGCCGATGCCGTAGTAGTGCCAGCCGGCGGCGCGCAGGCGGTCCGGTGGGTACAGGTTGCGCCCGTCGGCGATGACCTTGGCCTGAAGCAGGGACGCCATCTCGTCGAAATCGGGCGCGCGGAACTGCTGCCACTCGGTGCAGATCGCCAGCGCGTCCGCGCCTTCGAGCACGCTGTACTTGTTGCTCGCCAGCGCCAGGTCGGCGCGCGGGCCATAGAGCCGCCGCATCTCGTCCATCGCCACCGGGTCGTAGGCCTGCACGCGCGCGCCGTGTTGCCACAGCGCCTCGATCAGGCTGCGGCTGGGGGCTTCGCGCAGGTCGTCGGTGTTGGGCTTGAAGGCGAGGCCCCAGACCGCGATCGTGCGTCCGGCGAGTCCGCCGGCGCCGCCGAAGTGGTCGGCGAGCTTGGCGAACAAGGTGTTCTTCTGGCGCTCGTTCACGGCCTCCACCGCCCGCAGCAGCGGCGCGTCGTAGCCTACCTGCTCGGCGATGCGACCGAGCGCCCGGACGTCCTTGGGGAAGCACGAGCCGCCATAGCCGCAGCCGGGGTAGATGAAGTGGTAGCCGATGCGCGGGTCGGCGCCGATGCCCTTGCGCACCTCCTCGATGTCGGCGTCGAGGCGCTCGGCGAGGTTGGCGAGCTCGTTCATGAGGCTGATGCGGGTGGCGAGCATCGCATTGGCGGCGTACTTGGTGAGCTCGGCGCTGCGCACGTCGGTGAACAGGGTGCGCTCGTGGTTGCGGTTGAAGGGCTCGTAGATCTCGCGCATGCGCTCCTGCGCGCGCGCCGAGCGGGTGCCGACGAGGATGCGGTCGGGCTTGAGGAAGTCGGCGACCGCCGCGCCCTCCTTGAGGAATTCGGGGTTGGAGACGACGTCGAAGGCGACCGTCTCGCCGCGCTCGGCGAGTACCTGCGCGATGCGCTCCTGCACCTTCCCGGCGGTGCCGACGGGTACGGTGGATTTGTTCACGATCACCCGGTAGCCCGGCATGTGACGGGCGATCTCCTCGGCGACCGCGAGCACGTACTGCAGGTCGGCTGAGCCGTCCTCGTCGGGCGGGGTGCCGACGGCGATGAACTGCACCTCGGCGTGGCGCACCGCCTCGGCCGCATCGGTGGTGAAGCGCAGGCGGCCCTCGGCGAGGTTGCGCTCGACGATCGGCTGCAGGCCGGGCTCCCAGATCGGGATGGTGCCGGCGCGCAGCTGGTCGATCTTGGCCTGGTCGACGTCCATGCACAGCACGTCGTGGCCGACTTCCGCGAGGCACGCGCCGCTGACCAGGCCGACGTAGCCGGTACCGAAAATGGCGAGCTTCATGAAGGACATCCCTGTTTGCGCGAATGCGCCAGAAGCTAGGGAGTCCGCGTGAAGCGGTCGTGAAGCTTGCGTGAAGGGGAGGTTGCGAAGCGCCCCGGGAGCGCGTCGGTCGCCGCATCGGCGGATTCGCGGCTTGCGCCGCTCCTACAAAGGATGCGTCGAGTTACGCGGGAGTGCCAGGCGCGAATTCGGCGGTCGGGCAACCGATGCAGCTCACCCTCCCGATCGCCGAATTCGCGCCTGCCGCCGCGCCTGCAGCTTAGTTCTGGATGGCTTCCAGCGAGACGGTGATGGTCACGTCGTCGCCCACGTGCGGGGCAAACTTGCCGGCGTTGAACTCGCTGCGCTTGATCACCGTGCTGGCGTTGGCGCCGATGGTGTCCTTCTTGAGCATCGGGTGCGGCATGGTGACGAAGTGGCTCACCTTCAGCGTCACCGGCTTGGTCACGCCCTTGATGGTCAGCTCGCCGTCGATGGTGGCCGGCTTGTCACCGTCGAAGCTCACCTTGGTCGACTTGAAGGTGGCGGTCGGGTACTTGGCGGTGTCGAGGAAGTCCTCGCCCTGGATGTGGCCGTTGAAGGTTTCGTAGCCGGTGTTTACCGACTTCATGTCGATGGTGATGTCGACCGCGCCGGTCTTCGCTTCCTTGTCCAGCGTCACGGTGCCGGTCGTCTTGTCGAACTTGGAGAGCTGGGTCGACAGGCCGAAGTGGCTGTACGAGAAGCTCGGGAAGGTGTGGGTGCCATCGACGACGTAGGTCTGGGGCGCGGCCAGCGCGGGCGAGGCGGCAGCGGCGGAGACGAGGAGGGCGGCGGTGAGGCGGGCGATACGGTTCATGTGGTGGTCCTTTGTGGAGGGCAGATGGGTGGAACGGAAGGGTTGGAACGATGGCGCGGGAACGATGCTGCCCGGCTGCCGCGGCTCAGCGTGCCGCGGCGGTGATGCGGAAGCGGATCACGACGTCGTTGGCGACCACGTCGAAGGCCTTCCAGGCGCCTTCGCCGATCGAGAAGTCGCCGCGCCGGATGGTCAGGGCGCCCTCGAAGACGCCGCTGCCGCCCTGCGGGGTGAAGGTGGCGGGGACCACGACGTCCTTCGTCGTGCCCTTGATGGTGAGCTTGCCGGCGACCTCGTACTGGTTGCCGCCGAGCGGTTTCACCGTGCTCGACTCGAAGCGCGCGACCGGGAAGCCCTTGGTGTCGAACCAGGTCTTGCGGGCGACCTCGTCGTCGCCTTCCTCGCTGCCGGTGTCGACGCTGGCGAGCTCGACCTCGATGCGGGCCGAGGCGGTTTGTGGCGCGGCGGGATCGAAGCGCAGCGCGCTGGCGAACTTGCCGAAGGTGCCCTGCATCGCCACCCCCATCTGCTGGTAGTCGAAGGCGATGCGGCTCTTGTCGGGCTGGACCTCGCCGTATTCCACCGCGTGGGCGGTGGTCGCGGCGAAGGCGAAGGAGGCGAGCAGGGCGAGGGCGATGCGTTTCATGGCGCGGGTTCCTGTGTGCGATGGAGGAGGCCGGTTCAGCCCCGGCGGCGCGGCAGCATGCGGGTCAGCACGTCGTCGCGGTCGATGAAGTGATGCTTGAGCGCGGCGCCGACGTGGCCGAGCAGTACGGCGATCAGCGTGAAGTTGAGCGCCACGTGCACGGTCTCGAGCAGATTGCCGAGCGCCTTGTCCTTGGCGAGCAGGTCGGGCAGCGGCAGCACGCCGAACCACACCGTCTGGAAGCCCTTGGCCGAGCTCATCAGCCAGCCGCTGAGCGGGATCGCGAGCATCAGCAGGTACAGCAGGTGGTGGCCCGCATGCGCGGCCAGGCGCTCGATGGCCGGCATGTGCGCGGGCAGCGCCGGCGGGCGGTGGCCGATCCGCCAGGCCAGGCGCACCAGCACGAGCAGGAACACCGTCACGCCCGCCCACTTGTGCCAGGAGTAGAGCTCCAGCTTGGTGGGCGACAGGTCCAGACCCGTCATGTAGAAGCCGAATCCGAGCATGCCGAAGATCATCAGCGCGATGAGCCAGTGCAGCAGCTTGGCGGTGGCGGTGTAGTGCGTGTCCATGTGCTTGGTCCTTCGGTCGTCGATCGGGGGCGCCGGCCAGATGTTCGTGCTGGTTGCACTTTAGACTCATCCACAAGGCTTAAACAGCCGAAGTCGGGCAAAGGTTCGTTGCTGATTTGGCAACAATTGAGCCTGTTTTCCGCTGAGGCCGGGCCTCGGGTTGCGCGATTCGCTCCCTCCGAGCGGGGGATGGGGTCGGGTCGCTTTCACCTCCCGCCCTCTCCGCGAATCAGAAGATCGTCTCCCCCAGCTGCCTGATCATCGCCGCCGGATCCACCTCGGGGACCTGGAACTCGAGGTCGTCGAGGGAGAGGTCGAAGGGTTCTCCCTCACGGTAGGTCACGGGGAAGCGAATGCCGAACTCGAGGCCAGAGCCGAGCTCATAGGCGGCGAGCTCGATGCGCTCGTCGTAGAGGCTGGCGCCGAGCACGGTGACGGCGACGTAGCCGGAAACGTCGAAGCGGAAGCGCGGTTGCGCGTGGAGCGCGGCCTCGGCGTCGATCTCGAGGCCGCGCGAGGGCATCCAGTCGATGCGCACGCCAGCCTCGGCAGCCCCTGCGATGCCGAGGGCGCCGCCGATCTCGAGGCCCCCGGTGGCACTGGCGCCGGTGATGCCGAGGCCGACGCCGGCACGCGCGCCGAGCCGCAGGCCTGCCTGCGCCGGAACCTCGAGGTGGGCCTCGCCGGTGACGTGGGTGTCATCCTCGTGTGCGGGGTTGTATTCGATGCGGACAGCGAGCCGGTCCAGTGCCCCGGGGCCGACGCTGGCGTTGGCACTGAGATTGCCGCCGACCTCGGCGACCACGCCGGGGACGATGGGGATCTGCGTCGACATGCCGAACAGGCGCTTGTCGTACTCCAGCCGGGAGAAGATCTCCAGCGAAGCGGGCAGGGCGATCTCGCCGGACACGGTGAGCTCGCCGTCGGGAGCGACCCGCAGGCCCGCGCTGCCCTGCAGCCAGGGGGCGATCCGCACGGTCGCGGAGCCGCTGCCGTAGACCACGATGGGCGCATCCGGAGCGCTGGGCGGGCCGCCGGGGCTCCCGTCCGCAGCGACGGCGCGGTTGGTGGCGCCGACGCTGAGCTGGCCGGAGAGCATGCCGCGGCGGAAGGCGCCGGAGAAGCGCGCGTCGAAGGCGCCGTCCGCATAGGTGACGGCGAGCTCCGCGTCGACGCCGGGGATCGCAGGCTGAGCGGTGCCGCTCGCCGCGACCTTCCACTCGCCGTCGGTCTGCGCGCATTCGACGTGCAGGGTGCCGGAGCGGATGGCGGGGTTGGTGGCGAGGGCGACGTCGCCCGCGAGCTCGAGTCCGCCCTCGCCCTGGCGGATCGCGATCGAGGCCTGGCTGAGACCGGGCACGGAGAGTTCGGCACTGCCGTTGAACGACCAGCGCCCTTCATCGACACGGACCGAGGCGGTCGCGCTGCGGATGCCACGGATCTTGTCCGGGGTATCGATGCCGATCGTGCCTTCGGCGCCCAGGCGACCATCACGCCACCAGGCGCGAACGCGAGCGCGGTCGAAGAGGGCGGGATCGAAAGTGAAGCCGCCCTCGAAGGCGACGCCCCCGCCGGTCGAGACCGAAGCGCCGAGCTCGCCGCTGCCTGCCCCCTCGATCGAATACAGGATGTCGCCTCCCACGCCCAGTCCGCGGGTGGTCGAATAGAAGACGCTGACCCAGGCGTCGTCGATCGTCGTGCGCGGGATCGGCAGGCTGACCTGTTCCGGACCGTAGTCGAGCGCGAAGCCGAGCTCGCGTCCGCGCAGTTGCACCGTCAGCGGAGCTGCGAGGATGGGGATCGAGGGCGTGAGCGTGCCCTCGGCGTACAGCTCGCCGTCTTCGGTGGAGATGCGGGTGAAACTCACCGGGCTGAGATGGCGGTACTCGAGATCGAGGCCGGGAAGCGCCGACGGGTAGCCGCGGTACTCGCCATCGCCCTGGAGCGAGATCGTGATCGCAGGATTGGCGGGTTGCCAGTCGGCGGGCAGGTCCCATTCTGCCGAGAGCGTGCCGACGGGGCCGTCGGGCGTGCCGGTAAGGTCGGTGAGCGCGATCGCCGTGATGCGCAGGCCGGCGAGCGCGCGGGCCTGGGTGGCGCCGATCGTGGGCGCGGCACCGGGGCTGTGGCGGAAGCGGCCCACGGCGATGCCGCCGGGGGCGGCGCTGAGGATGAACTCCTCGGCGCTGCCGGCGCGGTCGCCGTCTTCGGCGGCGGTGGGGGCGCTCGCGGTGCCGAGGGTGTGGGCCTGCTCGATCTCGGCCCTGGTCCACCACGCCGAGCCCGTCGCCGCCGAGCCCGCGCCGGTTGCTGCGACGCTGGTGAAGACGAGGTCGTGTCCGCGCAGGAAGCCTGCTCGGTCGGGTCGAGGCTCCAGGGTATCGAGGAAGCCGTCGAGCTTGCGATAGATGCTGCTGCGGATCGTGCCGCCCGAGCTCGAGTTCGAGGGCTGGTCGAGGAGCTCCATGTTCTCGACGCTGTTGCCCACCCCCGAGCCCATCTGGCCGGAGACCTGCAGTTCGACGATGTGGTCGACCTGGAAATCGCGCCTGCGGCCCTCGCGGTCCCATTCGGGGATGCGCAGCAGGGTCTGCAGCTCGGACAGGCGTTTCGACGTCGTACGTGCGCCGCGATGCAGTTTCAGGCGTACGCGGCCGCTGGGGTCGGCGGGAACCGGGATGCCGCGTTCGGTCAGGCGTTCGCGCACGGCGTCGGCGCCGACCTCGACCTGGCGGCTCCATACCGAGCGCTGGTCGGCGCCCTCGCGTCCGTAGCCACGCACGCGCTTGAGCTGGTGCGCCTGCGCGAGGCCGCTGTAGAGCGGCAGGTGGCGCGCCTTCACCGCGGGGATCTCGAGGCGATCCAGTGCGGCGAGGGCGGCAGCGCTGCGCTCGGTCTCGTGGTAGCGGGCCGGAGGGGGCGGTTCGATCGCGCGCGCGAGTGTCGCCGCGGCCTGGCCATCCTGCTGCACGACGTGGGCGAGTTCGTGCGCGAGGAGGTGACGCCCCTCCTCGGTGTCGGAGGCGACGGTGCCCGGTGCGAGGTAGATGTCGCGCCCCGACGTGAACGCGCGTGCGCCGAGCGCAGCGGTGAGGCGCGCCGCTTCGGCGTCCGAATGGAGGCGCACGTCGGCGAAGTCGCGACCGAAGTGGTCCTCGAACGGGGCGCGGGCATCGGCCGGCAGCGGATCGCCGCGCCCGCGGCGCGCTTCGACACGGCCGGCGGCATAGGCGGGAAGGCGCGCGGAGGGCGAGGTCGCGTCGGCGGAGGCGGATGCGGGTGGGGGGGTGGAGCCGACGTTCGCAGCCGAGGACGCGCCCGCGCTGTCTTCGGTGCTGCGGGTCGGTACTGGCGCGGGGGCCGAGTCCGGCGTCGGATGGGGCGAGTTCGTCGGGGCGACGGCGGCGGCGTGCGCCTCGGCCTCGCGCTCGATGTTCTCGCCGGGCTGGCTCACGCGTGCGGGGGGACGTGCGTAGGCCGGCATGGACGGTGGAGGCAGGCGGCTCGCGGCCGTCGCGGGTGCCGCCGGGCCGGCACGGCCGCTCGTGGCTGCAGGTCGGGTGGCCGGCGCGGGCCTTTCGGCAGGCCGGTGCGCGAGCTTAGGCGACGGCGCTTCCATCGTCGTTGCCCGGGGTGGTACCCGGCACCGGGTTGGCGGGGCCGGCGCCGGGAGCCGGCCGGGCCGGGGCCGGCACCGGCCAGTCGCCCGGTGGCGAGGGGGCGCCGCATTCCATTGCAACTTGCCATTTCGGCTTGTGCAATCCCAGCGCCCAGGGCGACTGCGCGGTGACGCTGGCGAGTGCGTGATGGAAGGTCGCGTAGTGTTGCGGACGCACCTCGTTGCCGAAGGACATGATGCCGCCGTTGTGTTCCTTGATCGCACCGGGCAGATGGACGCCGTTGGCGTCGGTCATCGCCCGGGTCATCGCGTCGTGGTCCACCGGGTCGCCGACGCGGGTGGCGCCGGTGACGTACTCGTCGTCCAGGCCGAAGGCGTGTCCCCACTCGTGGGCCGCCGTCACCATCCGCCCGCCGCCATCGACGACGAGGTCGGCGCGCTGGTCGCTGGCGCGTCGGGGCTGCGTCGGATCGGCCTCGGCCTCGCCGCGCGCGCGGATGTGCACACGGTTGGCGGTGTTCGCGAAGCCGTGGCGCTCGAGATGCGTGCGCACGGCCTCGGCGCGCCGTCGCGAGAGGTCGACGTTGTAGTGCTCGCTGCCGGCGGCGCTGGTGTGGCCGACGATCTCGACGCGCACCTCCTGGTGGGCAGCGTTGCCGACTGCACCGTTGAAGCGTGCGATGAAGCCGTTGAGCGTTGCGATCGCGGTGCCCGTGAGCGCGTCCGAGTCGTAGTCGAACTCGACGGACTGGCGCAGCAGGTCGTACTCCTTGGGGCCGGCCGTGGTGCTGGCGAGCCGCATCGTCTGGTCGGCAGGGTCGGTCGTGCTGCCCGAACCGACCTCGTGCGAGATGTCGAAGCTGCGCAGGCTCTCGCCTGGCGGGGTCTTGTAGATCTCCACGACGAGGTGGTCGGTGGCCGCCTTCGCGCGCTGGCCGATGTCGAGGTCCACGCGCACTTCGGCACCGAGCCAGTTCCATCGTGGCCTGTTGAGGAAGAAGCTGTGCCGGCCGCCCCAGGTCGTCTCGATCAGCGATTCCAGGCGGACGAGCCAGGGCGCCTGCTCCGCAGGCGTCCACTGGTAGCGTGCGAGCAGCGCATTGCGCACCACGGCGACCGGGATCGCGTTCATCCGGCTGGCGAGCGTGCGGATCTCCGGCGTGGCGGGGAGGTCGGGGTGCGGCGCGATCACGCCCGCGTTCCGCACCAGGGTGTCCTTGAACTGTGCGGCCACGCCTTGCTCGATCGCGAGCACGCCGTCGCCCGCGAGCGGGTCGGCACGGTACTGGGCATCGAAGCCGCCGATGCCGCCCGCGCCGACGATGCCCCGGGGCGCTGCAGGGTAGGGGCCGGCCGTCGCCCATTGCGCCGACGCGTCGAGCTCTCGACGGCAGCCCGCCATCGGATCGACGGGTGCGCGGCTGTCACCGAAGAGCGTGTCCCAGAAATCGCGCTGCAGCTTGGGCGCGGCACTCTGCGGGCCGCCGGCATCGGCCTGCTGGCCGACGTGGGCGAACTCGTGGGCGAGCAGCTCGAGGCCGGTGTCGCTCGCAGGGGCGTAGCTGCCGGCGCAAAAATAGACGTCGTTGCCGACCGTGAAGGCGCGTGCCTGCATGCTGGCGCACATCGAGTCGGCTTCGGCGTCGGTGTGGATCCGCACCGCGGACAGGTCGCGACCGAGTCGGGTCTCGAGCTGTGCCCGCAGGCCGGGGTCGAGGGGCGCGCCCTGGCCGCGGCGTGCGGCGATGCGTTGTTCGGTCGCGACGGGCACGTGATGGGGGCCCGCGTCCGCACCCTTCGTGGCGGAAGCCGGGGCAGTCCCCGCAGCGCTCCCTGGCCGGGTCTCGCGCATCAGCCTGGGGGCGAGGGTCGGCTTTCGCGGTGGGGTGATCGCCGGTTCGAGGCTCCCGTGCGGAGCCTCGCCGCTGCAGTCCCTGCACTCCCGCCCGGAAGCGCTGCGGGCCGGCGTGCGCAGGGCGCGGGAGACCTCGCCCGCGATGCGGTCGGCCTCGCGCTCCTCGGCGTCCTGCGGTTGGCTGACGGCGAGCCGGGCCTGCAGGTAGCCGGGCGCACCCGGGCGTTTGCCGGCGGCGCTGTGCGGGGTCCGCTCGGTCACGGCCTCGCCGGCGTGGTCCTGTCGGCTGGCAGGAGCGGTGGCCGCGGACGCGGGGGGGCTGTCCGGCGACTTGTGGGCAGGAGCCGTCTTGTCTGCCGGCGCGAGGCGTTGCGCGGTGGCGGTGGGGTGGTTCATGGCGCACTCCGTGCGTTCAGGAGCTGGGGTGGAGGTGTGCGGCCGATCTTGCGGTACTCCTCGAGCAGCGCCGCCACCAGCCGTTCCGCGGCGATCGGGCGGGCCGGGGCGCCGGCGCCCGCGTCCCCGACCGGATCGAGCGCGGCCGCCTGCAGCACGGCGTTGCGGATGTGGCCGCCGGGGAGCGTGCAATAGCTGGCAAGCTGCCGGCATAGCGCGGCGTCGGGGGCGCGTCCTCCGAGATGCGACTCCCAGAGGCGCAGGCGTTCGTTCGCGCCCGGCGGAGGAAAATCGATGATCACGTCGAAGCGACGGGTGAAGGCGCTGTCGATGCGGCCGCGATTGTTGCTCGTCAGCACGACGATGCCTGGGTGCTGTTCAATGCGTGTGAGGAGGAAGTTGGTGAGCATGTTGGCGTAACGCTCGCCGGTCTCCTTGCCCTCGCCGCGGCGGCCGAAGAGGGCGTCCGCTTCATCGACCAGCAGGATCACGTCCAGAGCCGCGGCTTCGTCCAGCAGGCGTCCGAGGTTCTTCTCGGACTCTCCGATGTACTTGTTCATCACCGCGGACAGGTCCACGCGGAAGAGCGGTGCGCCGAGGATGGTCGCCAGCCGGCTTGCGGCGAGCGTCTTGCCGGCTCCGCTCTCGCCGCAGAACAGCGCCCGCACGCCGCGTGCCGGCTCGGCAAGACTGCTGCCGAGGCCGTCCGAGAGCGTTTCGCGCTGGCGGCAGCGCGCAACCAGGGCCGCGAAACGCTCGAGCAGGTCGTCGGGCAGCACCAGCGCATCGTGGGGCACTTCGCGTGCCACCGGCTGCGCGAGCTGGCGCAGGCGCTCGCTGCCGAAGCCGGCGCGCGCCCGGCGCAGGTGGCCGAGGCCGGGCGCCTCGCCGCGCACCCTGGCGTCGAGGCGCATGCGCCCGGCGAGGGTGCGCACGCTCGGGCCGTCAAGGAGCGCATGCTCGGCGAAGCTGCGCAGGCGGTCCTCGTCGAGGCAGGGGCTGCCGTCCCCGTCCTCGCTGGCGAGGGCTTCGCGCCAGGCCTCGCGGCGTTCCTGGGCGCTGAGCGGGGGAAGGTCGATCTCGATCAGTGCGGACGCCTCGATCGCGCCGTCGCGGCCGCCGACCAGCAACATGGGGACGGCGAGCGCGGGATGCTCGGGAAGGACGTGGCGTTCGCCGGGCCCGAGCTCGAGCGTCAGCACCGGCAGCCAGCCTGCATAGCGGCAGGCGGCGGCGAGGGCGGGCTGGCGTGTCCAGGTCGCCGCCTCCATTTGCAGCGGCGGGCGTCCCGCCGCCGCTGCCAGGCGCGCGGCGGCGGCAAGTCCGGCCGCGCGTGCGCCGCGGAACATCACGTGGCGGGTGGCGCCGCAGCGCAGCATGGTCGCGAGCGTGGGGATCTGTTCGCGGAAGCCGCGCGGCAGCATGGTGTCGCCATCGGCGAGCGGCGCGGTGTCGCGCCACGCGGTGGGGTCGCCGCAGAGCAGCGCCCACAGCTCGGGGGCAACCGCCAGGCTGCGGGTGGGCATCGGCCCCTCGCCCACGATCTCGAGGACCCCCGCCCGCACGAGGCGGTGGTTGGGCAGCGCGAGGGGCGCGAGCGGAGCGCCGAACAAGGCCGCGCTCGCGGCGGAGAGGAGATGAAGGCCGGGGCGGAGCGCACCGGGCGACTGCAACTCGGCGAGCGCCAGGTTGAGCAGGTAGCTCGACTCGTTCTCGCCGCACAGCGCCATGGCGAACCACTCGTGCAGCTGCAGCTTCAGGTCGGCAAGCAGGCGCCCGAGGGGGCCGTGCAGCTCCGGCGCGGCTTGCGCGAGTGCGATGCAGGCGGCTCGCCAGTCCTGAGGCGGGGTACCGAGCAGGGTGGCGAGGTCTTCGCCCCCCTGACTCGCCGCAAGCGCCTCGAAGACCGCGGACGGGGCGCCGAGGCTGAGGCGGGCGAACTCGGCGATGCCGGCATGGACGAAGGCGCGTGACAGGCGCGCGCCCTCGCTCGCCGGGGCGGATTCCGGGCGCAGGCTGGCGGGGGCGTTCATGGTGAGGATCCTCCGCGATCGGCGGCATCGCTGCGGTCGTAATGAAAGCGCACCACCCGCCCTAGCCAGGGCAGCCAGCCAGGGTCGAGGTCGAGGCCGCCCCGACGCAGCTCCAGGTCGACCTCGGCGAGGCGCAGGTGGACGTCGACATGGCTCGGACTTGCGCGCACGCGAGCGGGGCGCTCGGCGCGCAGCGCGCGCAGGGCCGCGTCACCGACGTGACGCAGCACGGCCCGGTCGACCGCGACGGGATCGGCGCGCGCGGGCAGCTTCGCAAGGCCCGCAAGCTTGGCGACGGGGTCTTGCTCGCCCTCCAGTGCGCAGGCCTCGGCCAGGAAGCCGGCGAGCGGGGCGTCGGGAGCGAGCTCGAGCCGGAGCGCGAGACGGACGAGTTCGCGCCAGCCGGCGTGGGGTTCGTGCAGGGTGCCCCGCCAGGCGCGCAATCCCGGATGGTTCAGCACGTTGAGCAGGAAAAAAAGCCCGCCGCGGCCGGTGTGGAAGTCGACCTCGGCCTGCGTCGCCGTCACCGTCACCGCGAACGGGTCGGTGACTTCGCTCGGGGCTCCTGCCCGGGGCGGAGCGGCGGGGCGCGCGTTTACCGCAGCGATGGCGCGGGGAGAGGCTCCGACGCGGATGGAAGCGGGGGGTGCGAACCCTCGGGAGGCGGGGGAGCCGGCGGGTATCGAACCTGCACCGGCGTCGCGCCGCCGTCTGGCGTCGGGTAGGTCCCCGCCTGCAGTGCGCGCGCGACCAGGTCCGGATGCCCGTGCCGTCGCCGACTCCGCATCCTGCCCGCCGCCGAGTTCCGCCAGGGCTGCGGCCGCGCCGCGCAGGACCTCGCCCCCCTGCGGTCCCGCCAGCGCTGCGGGGGTACAGCGCCACAAGGTGAGCAGGGCCTCCAGCACGACGAGCGGATCGCTGGCGGGCAGCGTGCCATGCGCCGCCGCGCCGGGCGGGGCTGGCCGGCGCGGCGAACCCGCCCTTGTCGCCGCCGGCCCGGTGGGCGGGGGCGACGGGCCGGGCTCGGGGCCTGGGCGGATTTCGTCTCCGGATATGCGCTCATGGTGGGCTTGGGCCTCCGTCATGAGGTCCGCGCCGCTCCCTGCCGCCTCCGCGGCACGAGAAGCGAGCGCGTCCGAGATGGCGCCGTGCCAGCCGGTCGCGGCCCCGATCGCGCGCAGGAGGCTGCGTGCCGCGGCGGCATCGAGACGGCACCACAGGGTCGGCAGGCACGCGCGCAGCGGCGGGTGCTCGAGCAGCGCGGGGAGTGCGAGGGCATCCTCGCCGAGCAGCTCGGCAAGCGCGGTCGCGGTGGGGTGGGCGAGAAGGGCCGCTCGATGACGCCATAGCCAGCGGCGTGCGGCGGTGCCGGCGAGGAGGTCGCGAACGAGGCAGGCGCGGTAGTCGCGTGCGTCGCGAAAGCGCACCACCTCGGCGCCATCGGCGCCCGGAGTCCACGGATCGACCGCCCGGCCGGCAAGCTGTCCGGCAAGCGCAGCGGCGCGCGCGGGCAGCTCGGTGCCAGTGCCGCCGACGGCGATGCGCCGCACGACGAGGATCGCTTCCTCGTCGGGCCAGCGCGCGCGGGCGAGTGCGGGCGGCAGGGTCGCGCGTGCGTGCGCGATCGCCGTGGCGCTGCCGCGCAGCGTCAGGCGACCGATGTGGAGGTCGGCGAGCGCGATCATCGGGCTCAGCCTCGATCGACTCCGCTGATGTGCAGTCCCGTGGCGAGCACGGCGCCGGGGTTGCGTTCGAGCTCGGGGTCGAGGATGGAGGCGACCGAGGCGACGGTGCCCTGGTCGTCATGGTCGTCGACACGCAGGGTCGCGATCACGCGCTGGTCGTCGTCGAAGAGCTGGAGCAGGGTGCCGGGCGCGGCCTCGCGGTCGAGCTTCAGGCGCAGCGCCTCGCCGAGGCGGAAGCGCCCCGGGATGCTCTGCAGGCGCCCCTGCACGAGCTGTTGCGGGTCGTCGCTGGCCGCGAGCAGCAGGCAGGCGCGCACCAGGTTGCGCATCGCGCCGTGCGCGGCGGCGGAGGCGTCGGCATCGAGCTGGCGGAACCACCAGGCGACGAGCTCGACCAGCGTGCGCACGCCGTTGAAGTCGCGCTCCTCCGCCTCGGCGAGGCCGGGCCAGCGCTCGGGGGCCTCGACGGCGAGCCGGTCAGCCTCGGCCGCGCTCGCCCAGTTCAGCCGGATCGAGGGAGAGATCGTGCGCAGACGCTCGAGCAGGCAGCCGGCGGCGGTATCCAGGCGCTGGTGCAGGGCACGCGCCGGGTCGCGCAGCTGTGGCGAGGGGATCGCGAGCAGGTCGTCGAGGGCGAGGATCGCGCCTGCCTGGCGCTGCAACTCGCCGAGTGCGCCGGCGCTGAAGGGGCGCGCGGCGATGTCGCGCACCAGGGCCCTGTTCTGCTGCACCAGGCCGGACAGCAAGGCGAGGCCGGCGTCCGGGGGGCGGTTCAGGCGCAGTGCGAGCTTCTGGCGGCGCATCTCGACCAGGCCGGCGAGGATCGTGCGCCCCGGCAGCAGGTGGCCGAGTGGCCGCAGGTGTGCCCAATCGGCCGCCGGGATGTCGTACACCGCCTCGATGAAAGGCGCGAGCGCAGCCGGCAGCGCGGTGTCGCGTCCTGCGCAGCCGGGCACGAGCTCGTCGGGGCTGCTCGGGCGCAGCTCGAGCGGGTCGGGCAGGCTGCGGCCGAGCGGGGTCTCGCGCACCTTCACGTAGAAGAGGCCTTGATGAGCCTCGATGATTCGCCGGCGCTCGGCGTGGGCGGCTTCGACCTCGCGCCAGTGTTCGGCCAGCAGGCGTTGTGCAACCGCGTAGTCGTCCAGGGTCTCGGTGCGTTCGCGCTCCAGGACGTCGAGCCGGCGAAGCTCGCCGGGTAGCTCGGCCTCGAGTGCGACCAGGCGGGTGCGCAGGTCCTCGAGCGCCTCCTGATGGCGGCGGCGCAGCGTGGTCAGGGCGCCGCGCAGCGCCTCGACCTGGCGGATGTCGTCGGCAACGACCTTGCCGGCATGGAAGAGCGCCGATTCGTCGTTGTGCTTGACGCCTTCGATGTCGTCCTCGCCCGGGCGGGGAAGGGCGAGGTCGAGTCGGGGGCGCAGCAGCACGCCCTCGGCGTTGTGCAGATCGGGCGCGACGAGCAGGCGGAAGGGACGTGCCTGGGCCTCGTCGTCGATGACGCCGAGCCGGCGCAGCTCTTCCGGCTTGAGATAGTCGTCGAGGAAGTCGCACACGCGGTCGATGAGCGATTTCGCCTGATTCTGGCGAGCGTTGGCCCTGGCGCGCAGCTCGAGGAGGTCGCGGCGCACGTTGAGGAAGCTGTCGTGCACCCGCTCGACATGCGCCAGCATTCCCCTGCCTGTGCTCGTTGCCTTGCTGAAGACCGGCTCGGTGAGCGGCTCGTCGGGCGCGGCCTTCGGCTGCAGGTCGGCGAGGGCGGCCAGCATGCCGGCGGAGATCGTGGCCTCGCCCCGGGTCGCGTCGGCGAGATCGACCGCGGCTGCCGTGCCCTTCGCGTCCACGAACTTGAGTTCGGTGAATGCGCTCGCGTCGGTGGTGAAGCGCTTGAGGATGTCGCTCATGACGGGTTCTCCGTGGGGGGCTTGGGCACGAAGTTCGCCTTCGCCGTCCACCTGACGAGCTGCGAACCGAGGCCGTCGCCCGGTACGCCGCCCGCAAGCGTGCTGAACGACACCGTCAGCGCGTCGAGTTGCTGGCGCTGCAGGCCGAGGAAGTCGCCGACCTCCTCGAGCAGGCGGAAGCTCTTGTCGAGCGCGGCCTCGAGGTGGCGGATGTCGGCGCGCAGCGCCTCGCGCCGGTGCAGCAGGCCGTTGCCGGCGGGCTGGATGTCGGGGACGGGCTGGTAGTCGTCCGGGGCGGGGTGGGGGTCGGCGAGGTGGCTGGCGTAGGGTTCGGGCAGCGCTGCCGTGCCCTCCGTGGCGAGGTCCGCGAGGGGATGGGACGTCGTGCCCTGCGGAGCGGGCCGCAGCGTCTTCGCGCGGTCGGTGACCAGCTTCGTGCGGTATTGCCCGGGCTCGGGGGGAGCCTTGGTGAGCAGCACCGGCGCGCGCAGCGCCTCCAGCTGGGCGCCGCTCAGACCGTGGAAGAGCGCATACCACCGCGCCTTCCACGCTTGGTAGGCGTGCGCCGCACGTTCGCCGCGGCGGAACAGTTCGTCTTCGAGCCGGGTGTCGCGCTGTGGCAGGTCGAAGAGGTCGCGGCGGTAGTCGAGATCGGGGATTGCCAGCAACAGGCGGAGATGTTCGCCGAGCCCGTGGATCAGGTCGACGGGACCGCGCCCGAGCTCGCCGACGACCACCTCCTCCACGGTGCCCGCCGGCACCGGCGCGAGCTCGACGCGCAGGTCGCCAGGCAAGAAGGCGAGGCTCGGGCTCCGCGCGGCGGGGTCGCGCAGCAGCGCGGCCGGGAGCGGGCCGGCAGCGGGAAGGAAATCGAGCCCGAGGAGTTCGTCGAGCGTCTGCGTCGCCACCGCGGGGAGGGGGGCGGGATGCGCGCGCTGCCAGGTCTCGAGCGTGGCGACGGCATGGGCGAGCAGGCTATGGGCGGCCGCATCCGGCTCGGCGAGCAGGCGTCCGGCGCACGCGTCGAACCAGACCGGCAGCTTGCCGACGATCTTCGCGAGTCCGAGCGGCACGCCCCCCGAGTCCGTGCGGAAGGGCGATTCGCGCAGCAGGCGGACGCCGATGCGGTTGGCGGCGCGCGCCTGCGGCATCGCCATCATGCGCGGGCTGCCCGCGATGCGCTGCAGGCCCAGCAGGCTGACCGTCTCGATGCGGCGCTCGCGCAGCGGATCCGGTTCGCTGCGGGTGCAGGGTTCCGCTGCGGTCGCATCGTCGATCTCCTCGACCGCGCTGCGGATGGTGAGCAGGAAGAGGCCGTCGCGCAGCGGGGCGTCCTGGTCGCGCTCGGCCTGGGCGACGAGCTCGCTCCATGCCTGGTCGAGCGGGTAGAACAGGCGTACGAGCTGGCCGGCCGCGCCGACGGCGAGGCCAGGCCCGACGCGTACGCGGGTGTCGGTGCCGGTGCCGAAGAGCGCGCACGCCAGGCCCTCGACGATGCCTGGCGCGAGGCTCGCCAGCAACGGTGCGATGCGATCGTCGACGTAGGCCTGCAGGCGCTCGAACTCGCGCTCGCCGAGCGCCCGCCCGGGGAAGAGGTTGATCCGGCGCGGGTCGTCCGGGCGTCGCTGCGGCTCGTGCAGGCGGATGGACGGTGGCGTGCGGGGCAGCAGGGCCGCGGCCGGTCGCGACGCGAGCGCGGCGAGGAGGCCGGGCGGGATGAAGGACAGGGTGGCCATGATTGCTCAACGCCTCGTGTGGGTTCGGGATGCGGCGCCCGGAGTGTCCATGGTCGTCAGCCGAGGACGCGTTTCCAGAGTTCGAGGAGCGCACCGGAAAGACCGAGGCCGGGGCCTTCCTCGAGGAAGAACTTCGCAAGATCGAGCTGACCGGCCGCGGCGAGGAAGTGGTCGCGAAGCTTCACGAAGACGGCGGGGTCGAGTCGCGCCAGCGCTGGCAGGGTCGGCCACAGCGCGGGGTCGAGGCGGCGGTCCGCCATGCCCACGATCTGCACTGCGGCGATGCGCGCCCGCGCGTCGGCGCCGATCAGCTTGTCGGCGCCGGTCGCGGCCTTGATGCCGGCGTCGTCCGCGCCGCGGGCCTGTGCGAGCAGCGCGAGGGGAAGCTGGGTGGCGAGGTCGCCGGCTTGCGCAGCCTCGCGCTCGAGCCTGCCGATGGTGGCCTCCGCGACCGCGAGCCGGGTGGAGAGCGCCGTGCGTTCCTGTTCCAGTGTGGCCGCCCGGGTGCGCTCGCTGCCGAGTGCGGCGACGAGCTCCTCGATGCGCGCCTCGAGGGTCTCATCGACCGGGGCGCTGGCGGTCTTCAGGCGCTCGATCTCGGCATTGGCGGCGTCGAGCGCGAGCTTCAGCGCGTCGATCCGGTCGCTCGCCGCCTCGAGCGCGTTGGCGAGGATGGCGGCGTTGCGGTCTTCGGCCTCGAGCGCGGCGATCTCCTTGCGGGCCGTCTCGAGCGCGAGCCCGAGGCGCTCCACCTCCGCGAGCAGGTCGTCAGGTAAGTCGGTGCCGGTTGCGGCGAGGGCCTTCTCGAGCTCTGCGATGTGCAGCCTCAGGCGCGCCGCCTCGTTCTCGAGCGTGGTGCGCGCCTGCGCGGCGGCGTCGACCGCTTCGAGGGCCGCATCGAGCCGTTCCTCGAGTGCTGCGACGTCGGGCGGCAGCGCGCTGCCGGGCGGCGGCAGGCTCGCCCCGAGGGCGAGTACCAGCGCGCTCACCCCGGTTTCCGCGGTGCGCGGCGGGCGGCGTACGTACATCAGCTCGGCCGGATCCGCTTCGGCCCAGATCGCGCGCCACACGTCCGCGTCGGTGTCCACGCGGTGGATCGGCGGGCGCGGGAGGATGCGCAGGGCGAGGCGGTCGAGGTTGGCGAGCCGCCCGAGGGCGCGCGGGCGGAACTCGGCCGGTGCCTCTAGCTGGCGGGCGCGCAGCGCGAAGGCGCTGTCGCTCATCGGCACGAGCACCATCACGTCGCAGTCGGCGTCGCGTTCGAGGTCGATCGGTGCGAGCCGGGCGGAGTCGGCGAGCACGGCGGCGAGCTCGCTGCGCCGCACCGGGGCGATGGCGACCTCGTAATCCTGCGGGAAGAACTGCTGGCGGCCGCCGACCGGGTCGATCGCTTCCTGCGGCAGCGGCCCCCAGGGGGGGAGCACGCGGAAATACTGACCGGCCGCGAAGGCTCCGCGCAGGCCGGCGCTGCGGCGCGCCGCGAGCACGGCCTGCATCAGCTCCTGATAATGCGTGGCGAGGTCCTGCTGGATCGCGTCGGGGGTGTTCGGCGGGCGCTGCGGCCGGCGCAGCAGGCCGCGGTCGAGCCACAGGATCCGTCCGCGCTCGACCGCGATGAGGCCGAGCGCGACGGCGTCGTCCGAGGGCAGCGCGAGGCGCTCGCCACCGGAGAGCAGCTCGCGCGCGAGGCTGGCGCGCACGGCGATCTCGTCCTGGCGTGGCAGCGGCAGCGGCAGCGGCATCAGGCGCAGCTCGACGCCCTCGGCCCATGCCGCGACATGGGGAACCCGCGCGGTGGAGAGGTCCTTGGGGAAGGCCTCGGCGACGCCATCGACGACCTGGGTGTGGGTCAGCGCGAGGGCGTGTAGGCCGCGTGCGGGGCCGCGGAAGCGGCCGTCGTTGAGGGTCGCGATCAGGCCGCTGTCGAGCAGGTCGATCCTCAGCGCGGTGTTCGAGAGTTGCAGCACGCGGCCCGAGGGCGCGATCGCGATCCCGGGAGAGACTTCCAGCAGGTGGCCCGAATGCAGGCTGGGTTCGAGGCCGCGCACGATGCCGGCGCCGAAGACCTGGCCGAGCTCGAGCAGGCGTTCGTCGAGGTAGATCTGGTCGCGTGCGAGGTCGGCCGCCTTCAGGAGCTGGCCGTCGAAGTAGTTCGTGCGCGACAGCAGGGGATCGACGCTGGAGATGCGCTCGCCGGCGGCGTTGCTCGTGCCGATCCGGAGCGGGGTGAAGTGGATGTTGGCCATGGCGGTTCCTTAGGCGCGGATCAGGCGAGCAAGCGCGACGGCGTTGAAGAGGAAGGGGCGCACGAGGTTGTCGATCTCGATTCGGCGCGGATTGACGATCAGGTCGGGATCGGGCGCGGGCGGCGCGAGGCGGATCGCAATGCGCGCGAGCAGGGTGCGAGCGAGTGCGGCCGGGTCGGTCAGGAAGGCCTGGCGTGCGACCAGGGCCCGGTTGTCGTCGCCTAGCGAATGCAGCAGGCGGGCGCCGAGCTCGAGCTGCGCGCGCGCGCCGCCGGTGGCGGCCTCGACCTGGGCGCGTTCGCGCTCGCCCAGCTTGTCCTCGATCTCGTCGTAGGGGCGGATGCGCGCGTGGGCGGCAAAGAGGTGCTCCTCGGCCGGAGCGTCGTCGGGGCGCTCGGCGACGAGCTCGAACAGCACGCAGTCGGCGACGCGGCTCGGCTGCACCGGATCGGTGCCCGCGTTGAGCTCGGTTGCGAGCACCGGCTGCAGGCCGCTCGCGCAGTCCTGATAGCGCATCGTGACCTTGAGCCACAGCAGGTTGTCGTCTGCTGCGTAGCCGTCGCGGATCAGCGCGTTCCAGCGCTCGGGCTCCTCGTGCTGGGTGGTGAGCCAGGCGCCGAGATCGACGCAGTAGGGCTCGGCCACGCTCAGCTCGCGTCCGAGGCCGTCGACGCCGATCCCGGGGCTCACCACCAGGCGCACGCGCACGTTTTCGGTGTCGTTGCCGGGATCCTTGGACTGCAGGCTCACGCGCAGACCCGCGACGGTGCCGGCGCCATGCAGCCAGTAGCCGTGGCGGGTGGCGCGGCGGCGGTGGTAATCCTGTTCGGCAAGCGTCGCCTCGATGCCGAGCAGCATGCCGGGTGCGTAGTTCACGCGCTTCAGCATTTCCTCGAAGCGGCC
This sequence comes from Thauera sp. DNT-1, assembly GCF_055393985.1. Taxonomy (NCBI): domain Bacteria; kingdom Pseudomonadati; phylum Pseudomonadota; class Betaproteobacteria; order Rhodocyclales; family Zoogloeaceae; genus Thauera; species Thauera sp. DNT-1. Next base: position 225,276 of record NZ_AP043752.1, read on the forward strand.
GTCGCTGGCGAGGCTCGTGTCGCGCTTGTCGTCGGGCTCGCTCATGGCCCTTCTCCTGTGTTGTCCTTCACGGTGCGTCCAGGACGGTCGCGTCGATCGGCACGGCGTGCTCGGGGTCGAGGGCGACCGGGTTGTGCAGCAGGTCACCGCGACCCAGCCGTGTGCGGTCGAGCACCACGGGCCGCGCTGGTGGCGAGGCTTCCAGCCAGGTGTCGATGCCCAGCAGCGGCGACAGACCCGGCACGAAGGGGTGCTCGCTGCTGCGGATCGCCCATTGCACGGTCGCGGGCACGAGCGCGGGCAGTGCGTCGCGCACGACGGCCGCGAGCCGTCGCGCCGGTCCGTGCAGGATCACCGTCATGCGCCGCGCGGCTTCTTCGAAGAAGCGTTCGACCACCGCGGCCTCGCCCTTCGCTTCGGCAACCTCCGGGGCGAAGAGGGCGAGGAACTCGCGGGCGAGGTCGTCGGACAGGATCAGGCTGTCGCCGACGAGGCTGTTGCCGGAAAGACCGGTGCCCAGGGTCAGCGGGTGGTCGCGGTCATCCATGTCCACACCGAGGATCGTTGCCATCGTGCGGCGCAGGCGGAAGTGCTCGACCGGGATCACCGCGCCCCGCGCCACCGCTCCATCGGTGAGGATGTCGAGCGCGAGCAGCAGGCCGCGGTAGCTGCCGTGGCTCTGCTGAAGCATGCCCTGCGCGCCCAGCCAGCGCCGGCGGCGTGCTTCCGGCCAGTGGGGCGGCAGCGTGGTGCCGAGCATCGCGGCGAGGCCGGGCAGGTGCGCCACGGGCGCGACCGCGGGGTCGAGCAGGATCTCGGCTGCGGCGATGCGGTCCTCGATCGGGGTCAGCAGACCCTCGAAACTCGCCAGCAGACGCTCGCGGAAGTCGGCGCCGTTCGCCTCTGCCTGGTTGGCCTCCGCGCTAGCGAGCGGACGCTCCTGCTGCTGGAAATGCTCGGGGAGGTAGTGGGTCTGCCAGGAGAAGCGCGGGTACTGCACGCGCAGCGCGAAGATCGCCGGGCTGTGGCGGCCGTCGCCGTGCATCGTGATGCGCAGGCGCAGATAGCGCCCGCGCACCTCGCGCACCGCGCCGCTGGCGCGCTGGATCAGCAGCTCGAACAGGCCGGAACGATCTGCGTGATCCCCACTCCCGGGTGCGCGCCCGGACGCGAAGGGTAGCTCCGACGACACCGCGGTCAGCACCGGCTGCGGCTGCGCGATCCACTCCGCGGGCAGGTTCTCGCGGTCGTCGCCCGCCTGCACGGCGAAATCGATCCGGCAGCCGGGGGGGATGCAGGCGTCGATGAAGATGCGGTCCCACAGCGTGTCGGGCATCGCCGAGTCGAGCGGCGTGCCCAGCGTGACCGTGCCGTTGGGCGCGAAGCGGGCCTGCGCGAGGCGGTAGAGCCGGACCGGGCCGTCTGCGCTCAGGGCGCGCGGCCGGCCGTCGCGGTGTCGCACGAAGCGGTCCGCGGCAGGCAGCGCTGCGGCGGGACGGCGCGGCCAGCGCTCGGGCACCAGCTCTGCGGCGGGCGCGTCCTCGCGCATGGAGATGAGCGGGCAGTCGCGCCGCGTTCCAGGTTCCGCGCCTTCGTCGATGGGCGGCAGGAGCAGGAGCCGGCCCTCGCCGGCCGCGGCGAGGTCGGTCGCGAGCGGCAGCCCGTCCGGCAGGCGCCGGATGTCGAAGCCCTCGCCCGGTGCGGCGCCGAGCGCACGCATGAAGATCTGCATGCGCGGGGCGTCCGCCGTGCTGTCGGGGGTTTCGCCGAGCACGAAGAGATGGTCTTCGTCGGTGCACAGCCCGAGCAGCCCGCCGTGGGGCGGCAGGGCCAGCGTCCACGCCAGGCGCAGCGGATCGGGATTGGTCTGCAGCGGCTCGAAGCGCTCGGGGCGGCCGCGGTAGGGCTGTGGCAGGGGCGCCCCCACGGCGAGGCCCAGCTGCGTCTCGCCGAGCAGCCACACGCGGTCGGTGCCGCTGGCGGCCTCGACCCAGGCGCGGCGCGGCGCGAAGGGCAGTGCGCAGCGGGCCTGCCAGCGCCGGCGCAGATGCACCGCGGTGAGACCATGCTGTACGCCACCGTCGCTCCACGGCAGCACGACCAGGCCGCTGCCGCCGAAGGCGAGGTCGGTGAAGCGGCCCGCCGGCGCATCGACCGGATCGAGCACCAGCACCTCGAGGGCGGAGGCATCGGCGTGCGTTTCGTCGAGCGTGGCGCGCACCGGCTGCCAGGTGCGTGGCGGCCAGGACGGCGCGCACTCCAGGCGCAGGCCGTCGTCCGACAGGCGACCGAGCTGGCCGTGGTCGTCGAGCATCCATGGCGTCGCCGCGAGCAGGCGCTCGCGTGCGCGCGCGGCCGCCAGGCGTGGCAGGCGCGGGGCGTCCTGGCGGGTCAGCGTGAAGGCGCGCTGCTCGTGGTCCCAGCTGCATTGCCGGCTCGTGTTGTGGAAGTCGGCCGCGCCGTCGAGGAGCAGGAAGCGGGTGCCGTTGCTGTTCATGGACGTGGCCTCGATCAGCACAGATCCGGAATCACCGGTACCGGCACCGGGCGCGGGCCGTCCGCTGCCGCGCCCGCCTCGGGTCCGAAGCCGCGCGGCGGGGCGGGGCGGTCCTCGCCGGCGCGGATGGAGACCGCCATCAGCTCGGGGAGTTCGAAGTCGAGCAGCGTAAGTGCCTGCACACCGGTGAGCTCGCGCCAGCTCGGCGGGTCCTGCTCCGTCGTCCGGTAGAAGAGGCGCAGCGCATTGACCGCCTCCACGCCCTCGACGCGCCCGGCCTGGGTGCGCAGCTCGTTGATCTCGACGGCCTTGCCGCGTGGCCAGCCCGCACCGCGCGGCCCACCCGGCGGCAAGGCCCACAGGTAGCGCAGCAGGGCGCGCTCGACCTCCGCATGGACCTGCTGCTCGCTCGTCGGATCGACCACCTCGAGCGAGAGTGCGAGCGCGATCGGTACGAAGCGTGGCGAAAGCACGTAGAGCTCGGTGCCGAGCATGCAGCGCGCCGAGAGGTACGCGTGCACGTCCGCGAGCAGCCCGGCGTTCGGACGCGGTGCGGCCGCCATCGCCTGCGGTGCCGGCGGCATCACGAACACGCTGACGACGCCGGGGACGTTGCGCCGCACCGCGGCGAGGCTTGCGCCGGGGAAGAATCCTGCCACGGCCTCGGCGCGCGCGACCGGGTTGATCGGGTTGTCGCGCGCGAGCACGGCGAAGTCCTCCGCCGTGACTGCCCGGTCGCGGTGGGACAGGAAGGCCGGGATGCGGCGCTCGGCTTCGTCCAGCGACTCGGCGTCGACGCCGCCGCGGGTCGGCCACTCGTGGCGTACCGCGAGCTTTTCGCTCGCGCCATGGAGTTCCCGGATGCTGCCGGGTGGAAGGTTTCCGCCGCTGCCGCCGCCGTGGCGGTAGAAGGCGGCGCGGATGCGGGCCCCGGCGGGCGGACGCATGCCGCGGACGCCGTCGCCGAAGTGCACGCTGCGGTCGGCGGAGTCGACGACGAAGACGGTGTCGTCGGGACCGCTGCCGGCGAAATGGGCGACCCGGGTCCAGGCGCGAAAGGCGCGTCGGGCCTCCACCTCGATCTCGACGCTGCGCTCATCCACGTCCGGGTCGGGCAGTTCGAGGCGCTGGTCGGGACGGCCGGTGCCGGCGCCGAGCAGGACGTCGCGCGCGATGCCCTGGCCGATCACCTCGACCGCGTTGAGGCCGAGGTAGCCGAGCGTGAGATCGGCCTCCTCCGCGCAGGACAGGCGCAGCCAGAACAGAAGCTGATCGGGGCGCAGGTCGGCGGGTGCCTCGGGCGGCGTGTCGCCGAGTCCGGCGAACTGGGGATCGAGGGCGCTCGTCGCGCGCAGCATCTCCGCGTCGCGCGGCAGGCGGAGACGTGCGACGCCGGTCCTGCGTCCGCCCGCCGAACTGTCGGCGACGACTTCGAGCGGGAGGTACTGCACCCTTTGCGGTGCATCTTCGGGGTCGGGCCACCATGCCAGCTCCCACGTCAGCCTGCGCGCACGCAGGCCGGTGGCGAGCCCGCCCTCCAGCTCCGTGTCCGGCGCCAGCCCGACGTTCAGGAGGACGCCACCGAGCGCCCGGCGCACGCGTTCGGCCTGCGTCGCCGGGGCTGGTCTGGCGAGGCAGATGCCCAGATGCAGTGCGCCGTCGCAGGTCCCGGCTGCGCTCGGCCGGTCGCGCCCGGGGTGCAGCGTCACCGGCCGGAAGGCGGCCGGCTCTACCCCGTACTGCGCGCGCAACTGGTCGAGGCTGATGCCCTCGGCGGCAAGCGCGGCCTCGTCGAGCCTGCGCTTGACGACGATGCGCAGGGTGAGTGGCGTGGGCTGCACCTCGCCAATGGTCGAGAAACTCGTCGTCCCCGCCTTGAGCAGCGCCTCGGGTGGAATCGGCAGCGGCAGCGCGTGCGCGGTCGAGTCGATGCTGACGATGCCGCTCGCCGGGCGTGCCGGGCGCAGGGGAATCTGCAGCAGGTTGAGGAAGGCCAGGCGCTGGCGGTCCGGAATGCGGTTGGCGCGATAAAGGATGGTTTCGGTGAGCCAGGCGAACAGATCCACCAGCGCGAACACCGGGTCGCCGGGCGCGAGCGGGGCGAGTTCCGGCACGTGGCGCGCGAGGCGTGCCTGCAGTTCGGCGACGAGTTCGTCGAAGCGGCGGTCGTCAAGGTCGGGGACGGGGAACGGCTTGGGGGGCGACATTTGTTCGGTTCCCTCAGGATTCGGGTGCGCGGCGGGCGTGGGCGAAGGCAGCACCCTTCGCCTGGCGGCGTCGAGACGGGGTGGGGGCGATCGACCGGCGTGCGGCGTGCATGGCAGTCATCCCAGGTCCAGCGCCAGTTGCAGCGTCTCGCGCCGCTCGTCGGCAAGCAGCCGGTAGCGCACCTCGAGGTTCACCTGCGACAGGCGCTCGGGGTCGGCCACGGCGCGCACCGCCTCGATGCTCACGCGCGGTTCCCAGCGCCGCAGCGCGCGCAGCGCGGCGTCGGCGATCAGCGCGCGCGTCGTCTCGTTGTTGGGGTGGTGGATGAAGCTGCGGATGCCGGCGCCGAACTCGGGCCGCATCAGGCGCTCGCCGGGGCGGGTCAGCAGGATGTTGAGCATCACTTCGCGCACGCTCGCGTTGCCGGTCTGCCAGTGCTGGCGGCCACCAGCGACCGGGCTGGCGAGGAGGGGGAAGCTCGTGAGCAGGGACTCCGGGGTCGGCATCGCGGTCTCCTCGTTGGTCTCACTTGCCCCGGAGCGCCTTCAGGCACAGGCGCGGCAGCGCGAGGAATACCCGCGGCAGCCAGCCGAGGAAGAGGTTCAGCAGGTTGATCACGACCATCAGCAGCATGGTCGCGCACAGCGTGATCGCCGGCAGGCTGAAGCTGAAGCTCCAGCACGCGCCGCTGCGGTTGCCCGGGCCGTTGCCCTTCATGTCGGCGTCCGGACTGATCTTGCGCAGCACGTCGGCGAGCGACTTGGGCGCCAGCATCGCCACGCCGCGCGGAAGCCCGCGCTTGAGGTCGTCGAGCGCGGGCAGGACCACCGTGGTCGGACGCTGCGCCTCGGGGTCGAAGGGCGAGGCGACGCGGAAGACGTGGCTGGCCGGGCCCCAGGCGACGCGCTCGCAACCGCACTCGTCGTGCCAGCGGATGAAGGGCAGGGCGGTGAAGCGGTCGTCGTCGCCCTGGCCGTAGCGCGGCATGGGCAGGCCGTCGTCGAAGCGCACCTGGGCGCGTGCCAGGCGCAGCCCGACCAGGCTGCGCAGGTTCTCGGCCTGCTGTTCGGAGAGCAGCAGGCGGTCCTTGCGGCTTCCGCCCGTGCCGTCGGGCAGCGCGGTGCGGCCGGCGACGAACTCGCCGCGGTCGATGCGGGCGAAGAACTCGACCAGGGCCGCCGCGCTGCGGTCCAGCCAGTCGAGTGCCGTGTCGCCGAATACCGGCACCCGTTGCGGGAAGCCTTCGCCCTCGACGAGGCAGACCTCGAAGTGGTGGAAGCGCATCTGGCCGAGCAGGGTGCGGAGGCCGGCGTTGTCGGGGTCGGTGGCGTCGTCGATGCGGAACTGCGCGACCAGGGTCTGCAGCAGCTCGACGAAGCCGACGCTGGCGACACCCTCGGTGACGACGAGGCCGTCGCCGTCCACCCAGGGCCTGGCGTCGCGGGTGCCGAGCGGCCATGCATGCTCCAGCCCGAAGTCGGGGGCGTCGCCGCCGTCGGTCTGCGGCAGCGGCGCCTCGGCCTGCACGCGGGCGCTGCCCGAGAGCGGCAGGTAGCCCCACAGCAGGGTGTGCTTGCGCTCGACTCCGCGTGCGTCGCGGCGGGTCGCCAGCAGCGTGTGCAGGGGGGCGACCTCCTCTCCGGAATAGGGCGGTTCGGGGAAGCGCACCGGCAGCAGCCCGCGCGCGCGGAGGCGGTGCACGTCGTCGGGGTCGTGATCGGGGATCCTGCCGTCGCGCCAGCCCAATGGCTGGCCGTCGGCGATCATCCAGCGCTGCGCCGAGCCGTCGGCCGCTACCCGGCGCACCACGAGGCCGGCGCCGAGGATCTTGCGCGGATCGAAGGCGGGGCCGCCTGCGGCCATGCAGCGCACCTCGGCGCACACGAGGTAGAAGCAGCGGTGCAGGGGCAGGCGCAGGGTCGGATGGGCGCCGAAGCGGCCGAAACGGTCGGCGCGGAACCATGGCTGCGCGGCAGTCCCGGTGAGCCGGCCAGCCTGGGCGTCGTTGAGGAAACGCGCGACGAAGTCCTCGTCGAAGTAGCGATGCAGGGTCAGCCCCTCGCCTTCGCCGGCGAAGAAGGGGGCGATGACCTGCGGCTGGTGGGGAGCCGCGGAGGGGGCGCCGCGGGCGGGACGCATCGGGCGCTCGGCGCGCAGGGCGGAATCGATGCTCACCATAGGTTCCCCGCTCCCGGCGAATAGCTCGTCGACACCACCGCGTTGCTGATCAGCGTGTCGCACTGCACGACGCCGGAGAACTTGCTCAGGCCGGCGTCGACCTTGACCAGGCCGGCGGAGATCGTGACCTGGGCGGCCTCGATGCTGACGATCCCCGAGCCGGTGAGCTTGACCGTGCCCGGCGCGATGTCCACCCGCTCGCCGCCCTGTTCGATCGTGACCTTGCCGCCGCCCTGGTCGGTGATCACGAGGCGGTTTCCGGCCGGGGTCTCGATCGTCACGCTCGGCTGCCGGTCGTCGAGCAGAACCTTCAGGCCGGCAGGGCTCTGCACGAGGTAGCGTTCGTCGACCGGGCGCGCGTCCTCGGGCTGGCTGGCGCCACCGCTCCACACCGCGCCGAGCACGATCGGCAGGTCGGGACCGACGAAGGCGATCACGACCTGTTCGCCCACGCGTGGCAGGAGGCTGACGCCGTAGCCGCCGCCCGCGCTCGGCACCATCACGGCGGCCCAGGTCTCCAGGCCGGTCGCCGCCAGGTGCAGCTTCACGCGACCGCGGTCTTCCGGGTCGTCGTTGTCGAGGACGACGCCGAGGTGCAGTTCCTGCAGCGGACCGGGGCTATGGCGCGACATGGCGGGCGCTTCCTCAGGGGGTCCAGTCCGGCCGTTCGACGCGCAGTCGTGTCGACAGGCCCTGGGTGTTGTCGAAGTGATGCCAGCACTCGGCGATGCGGTAACGTCCGGCGAGCCGCGGCGATACCCCGGTGAGTTCGAGCTCGCGCCCGACTCCCAGCTCGGGCGTGCCGGTGCAGACGATCTCGCCGTGGAGGAAGCGTCGTGCATCGCGGCGGAACGCGCCACGCGCGAGCGATTCGGCCTCGGCCTGGGTGCGCGGGAAGGGGTGGGGGCGTGGCGAGCGCCCCTCCCAGCCGAGCTCGGCCAGCGTCGTCGCGGCGCTGCGTCCGGGGGGGGCGGGCGCGAGTGCGGCGCTGCTGCCCTGGGTGCTGGAGTCGGTGGCGAGGTTGTAGCCGTGTGCGAGCACTTCCCGTGGCTGCTGGTTGAGGTCGGCGATGATGCGGATGCGGCGCGCGTTCGCTCCGGCGTCGATGCGGACCGGGTCCGGGTCCGCCTCCTCGGCGCGCGCGTGCAGGCGCCCGTCCTGGATGCGCAGCGGGATGTCGTGCGGGCCCAGCACGCGCAGCAGGAAGGCGAGGTCGCTTTCGTTGTGCTGCAGCCAGTCCGCACTGCCGACCTCGATGCCTACGTCGGCCTGCAGTCCGGCGTCGTCGGCGATCGCACGGACGACCGCGGCCAGGCCACGGTTCTCGAACACCCGGCTGGCGCGCCGGCGCGCCAGCCGGTGCAGCGCATCCTCGGCGAGGATCACGAGTTGCGGCGCGCCGTCGCCGTAACGCTCCTCCAGCGCGGTGATCTCGCCAACGAAGACGGCGCCGCTGGCGTGCTCCCCGAGGAGGATCTCGATGCTGCTGCCCAGGCGCAGATCCTGGAACGCGAAGTCCGGTGCCGCGCCTTCCCCCGCGGCCCAATTGACCACGCGCGCCTCGGCGCTCGCCATGCCGCTCGCGGGCAGATGCACCGAGAGCGCCTGCACCGCGGTGCCGAGCGCGGGGCGGTCGTCTCCATCGACGCGCATGCGCGGACGGACGCTGAGGAGCGCGGCGCTAGTCGATGGCAAGGCGAGCCTCCCGTTCGCCGGCCAGGGCAAGCAGGTCGAGCAGGGTGTCGCCGGGCGGACCGGCCGGTGGGCGCGCCTCGGTGGCCGAAGCTTGCGCGGGGTTCGGCTCGGCCTGCACCTCGGCGACGAGTTCGTCGATGATCAGCGGCATCAGGTGCCTCCAGTCGGAATCAGCAAGGCGCCCGGAACGGTGAAGCGCGGGTTGTCGAGGCGGTTGAGTTCGGCGATGACGCGCCAGTCGCGCGGATCGCGGCCGGCAGACTGCGCGGCACTCGCGGCATCACGGCCTTCGCCGCCGGCAGCGAAGCCGGGCATCGGGCGTGCGTCTGCACGCACCGTGGGGTCGAGCGCGAACTGGTAGCGGTCCTCCTTGAAGGTGAGGGCCAGGGTGGCGCGCAACGGGATGCCCTCGGGCGCGAAGAAGTCGAGGGTCTCCGAGTAGCTCGACAGCATTCCGGTGAACTGGAAGCTGCCCCACTGGAAACGGCAGCGCCCGGGGGCCCGCGGGCGGTTCGACCCGGCGTCCTGCGGCTTCATGAAGGTTTCGGCGATACGTTTGGTGAGCGTCCTCACGTCGCTGTCGGCGGCGACCGTCTCGCGATTCGCCCGGGCGTCGGAGCCGAGCTTCGCGGCCACGCTGGTGTCGAACACGAGCTCGACCGCGAGGGTCGATTCGCTCTTGTCGATGTATTGCGCCGCCGCGCCGCTGCCGCCGCTGCCTGCCCGGTTGTCGGCCTTCAGCGTGTTCGACAGGGTCACGCGCAGCGTCGCAGGGTTGAACTGGACGTCGATGTGCTTCGATTCGTCGGTCTCGACCTGGTCGCCGTTCATCGGGATCAGCTTGGCACGGGCGATCTGCGGGGCAGGCATGTCGTCGTCTCCATTCAGCCGCGCTCGAGCTCCAGCCCTTCGTGTACGAGCTGAAGCTCCTCGATCGCGACCTGGCTCGCGGTGGAGGACAGGTCGGGGCCCTTGAAGCGGGTCGGCAGGGCGTTCGTGATCCGCCAGCGCAGCAGCGGCTTGTCGGGGTCCTGCGGGTGATAGACGTCGATCGTGCCGGACAGGCGCAAGGCATGGTTGGACTGGCGCGTGCTCACGTCGAACCAGTTCCACAGGTCCGCCACCTCGGTGATGCCGCGCTTGAGGATGACGGGCGCGAAGCTCGTGGGGCCGGCGAGCTGCACCTCGCCCCAGTTGCGCCCGCCTTCCCGCAGGGTCTTGGGCGCCATGGTGGCCTCCAGGCCGCTGACCTCGCTGAAGGCGCCGCGGCACAGCAGCCGGCCGCCTTCGCCGTCGTAGAGCGCGACGCGGAAGCGGAAGGGGATGAATTCGCCGGCGGAGTCAGCCATCGATGGCCTCGATGCGGGTTTCCGTCACGGCCGCGTGGCGGTCGTGCAGGAAGGTCAGGCGCAGGTGGTCGATCGGGTAGGCCGGCGCGATCTCGATCTCGAACGCGATCGCGGAATCGACGGCCGGCAATTCGCGGATGCGGTAGGCGTGCTCGGGCTGCGCGCCGCGCAAGGCGCCGGCCTCGTGCAGGCGCCCGAAAAAGCCGCGCAGGGCGAGCTCGGGCCGCGGGTCGCCCGGATCGGTGTCGAACAGCAGCCGCTCGCCCAGGGCCTGCAGCTCGCGCCGCAGCCAGCCCATGAAGCGCATCACCTCGGCCGAACGCCAGTGCTCCAGCCCGCGTTGCGCCTTCGTCATGCGCTGCAGGTCGGCGCCGGGCAGGCAGGGCACGCATAAGGCCTCGTCGTCCACCTGCAGCCGGCCCGCGCGCGTCAGCACCACGGTCGCGCCGGGCGTTGCGCGCAGGGCGGTGGCCGCTTGCTGCGTCGGTGGCGGCCACGGCAGCGCCTTGCCGGGCAGCGGGCGCCCGGCGATCGAGCGCCAGGCGCCGTACCGGAGCGAGACCGCGGCCTGCATGCCGGCGATCAGCCCGCAGGCCGGTGCCAGCGGGCGGTCCGCGCTGCGCAGGTAGGGCCACAGCAGCTGCAGATGGCGCAGCTTGCCGGCCAGCTCGGCGTGCGGAGCGTCGTCCGCTTCGCCCGCGGGTTCCGCGCCGGCGTCGCCGACGATGCGGGCGACGTGGGCGAGGAAGCCGCGCGCGGGCGCGGGCAGCTCGTCCTGCGGCTGGTGGTCCAGCGGCAGGGTCAGCAGGCACTGCACGTCCGGACGCAGCCGCGCCAGCGTGCGCAGGATGGGCGGGACGATGTCGGCGGGCACGCGGGGCGTTTCAGCGGGCGGACGCTCGCCCGCGCGGCGGCGCTCGCGATGGGTGTCGTCGACTTCGGTGCCGCAGGGCAGGAACGCGGGCTCGGGGTTGGCCAGGCGCACGCGCGGCAGGTCCGGCAGGGCGTGCGGGATCAGCAGCCGCTCGAGGTCGGGGAGCGCGAGGATGCCGGCGCGCTCCACCAGCAGCGCGCGTTCGAAGGCGCCCAGCCCGGCGGGCTCGGCCAGGCTCGCGTCGGGGCGTGGCAGGAAGGCGGCGAAGCCCTCGGCCTCGGGCACACGGATCACCCACAGCGCGCGCGTGTCCTCGAAGCCGCGCTCGTCGGTGGCGAAGAAATCCTGCACCGCCATCGGCAGCCACGCCGCATCGCCCGCCAGGGTGCTGCGGTAGCCGCAAGCGACCGCGAAGGCCTCGGGGAAGAGCACCTGGAAGTGGCCGAGCGAGCGGATCGGGATCGGCAGCCGATACAGGGCGAGCAAGGCCTCGTCGCCGGCTTCGCCCGCGGTGGCGCCCGCCGCGAGGGCGCGCAGGCGCTCGACCTCCGCGCCGAAGCCCAGCGCCGCGATCTCGCCGAGCACGGCGGGGTCGCGCGCGAGCCTGTCCCAGCGCGCACGCCCGTCGAGCGAGGGGCAATGGCCGATCAGCACGACCTCGACCGGCGCCAGCCGCCGCGCCGTGGGACGTGCATCGAGCTCGATGCGCTTGTCGGCGAGCAGCACCGCCTCACTCCTGCTCGATGGTCTCGACCGAGAGGACCAGTTCCTCGATGGCGATGTCGCCGCCGCCCTTGGCGGTGAGCGTCGGGCCGGTCCACTTGATCGGCATCGCGCCGCGCAGCTTCCAGCTCACCACGGTGCCGGCGCGATCCTCGGATTGCAGCTTGACGACGATGTCGCGCTTGACCTGGGCGAGCTTGCCGGTGCGCCCGAGCTCGAGCCACTCGTAGAGGTTCTGCGCGCCGATCACGCCGCGCTTGAGGGTCACGTCTCCCGCCTTGTGGATGCCGGGTACCTTGCGCACGTAATTCACGCGGTCGTTTCCGGCACGGTACTCGGCGACCGTGATCTCGGCGTTGAGGCCCGAGACCTCGGAGAAGCCGGCCTGCACCTCTTCGCCTTGCCCGGGTTCGAGGTCGACGAGGAAGTTGAATGCCGAATACGGGGTTTCGCGAAACACGGCCATGACGATCTCTCCTTGTCTCAGGCGTCGGCGGTCTTCTGACCGATGCGGAAGATGACGAATTCGGCGGGCTTGAGCGCGGCGACGCCGACGAGGCACACCATGCGGCCGTTGTCGATGTCGTTCTGGGTCATCGTCGAGCGGTCACAGCGCACGAAGAAGGCCTCCTTCGGCGTGGCGCCCAGCAGGCGACCGTTGCGCCATTCGGCGAAGAGGAAGTCCTCCACGCTGGAACGGATGTTGGCCCACAGTGCCTCGCCGTTCGGCTCGAACACCGCCCACTGGGTGGATTTCTCGATCGAGCGCTCGAGATAGAGGAAGTAGCGCCGCACGTTGACGTACTTCCACTCGGGATCGCTGGAGAGCGTGCGTCCGCCCCACACGCGGTGGCCGCGTCCGGCGAAGGAGCGCAGGCAGTTGATGCCGTTCGGATTGAGGAGCTCCTGCTGGAAGGCGTTGATCTGCTGGTCGAAGCGCAGCGCACCCATGACGATCTCGTTCGCGGGCGCCTTGTGCACGCCGCGGTCGACATCGGTGCGCGCATACACGCCGGCGATGAAGCCGGCGGGCGGCACCGTGATGTCGCGCCGGGTGCGGGTCGGGTCGGGGATCACCACCCAGGGGTGGTAGAGCGCGAGGCGGGAGTCGTCGAAGTTGCCGGCGAAGGCGCGCAGCTCGCCGAGGCTCTGCCCGGCGCGCGCGTCCACGATGCCGATGCGGTAGCGCATGCGCCGGCAGTGCTTCTGCACCTCCATGACGACCGCCTTGTGCACGTCCTCGGCGCTGCCCGCGGCTGCGGGCGTCATCACGATGGCGACGTCCTCGACGTCCTCGAGCGCCTTCAGTCCGGTGCTGCCCTTGGTCTCGTCGGCTTCGCCGGCGTAGTCGATCGCGCCCGGCTCGTCGCCGTCGCTGCCGCCCTCGAGCTCGATCAGGTAGCGCGGTTCGTCGAGCGAGGCCTCGCCCGGGTCGCGTGCGGCGGGGGCGCAGATGGACAGCAGCGCGGCGAGGATCGCGTCATCGGTCGCGTTCGCGGCGAGGCGGCAGGCGACCGGCGAACTCAGCGCCTCGGCGCGACGGTCGGGTGTGACCGCAAGCCCGGCGGCGAGGCTGGTCGGCCCCGTGGCGGCGGTCGTCAGGCCGGGGTAGGTGCGGATCACTTCGCCGTCCTTGCCGCCGTTGCGCACATCGACGTCGAAGCTGCGCAGCACGAACAGCGCGCGCGCGGCACCGGGCGCCGCGGCGAGTGCGGCGAGGGGCAGCGTGACGGCTTCGGCGAGGCCCGGATTGAGCGCGGGTGTGGCCGTGAAGACCTCGCCCGCGGCATCCAGTGTGCCGCGCACTGCCTTGCGGCTGCCCCAGCCCGCACCGCCGGTGAAGGCGGCGAGATCGACGACCTCGGCCAGGCGCAATTCGGCCGGCGTGCCCGCCGCCAGTGCGCCGGATGCGGGCGGACGCGCGAACACGCGGGTGAGCCTCGCGCCGGCGGGCAGCTGGGCCGGGATCAGGCTGGTGATCTGGTTTGCCGCGAGCGCCGCGGGGGCATCCTCGTCGGCCCTCGACACGATCGTGGCGCGCCCGTCCTGGATCGCCAGGTTGGCGCCGTCGAGCCGGACGATGGCCCGCAGGTCGACCGGGAAGGCCGCGTCGTCGATCGGACCGGCTGCCTTCGCGGCGAGCGTCACGCCCCGCGCCTCGAGGAAGTAGAGCGCGCCTGCGCGCGCACTTGCCGCGGTCTCGCTGCGCAGCAGGTTCTCGCTGTCGCGCCAGCGCAGCTCGAGGGTGTACCGTCCCATCCGGCCCGGAAAGCGGCTGAAGAACCTCAGCGTGTTTCCGGCGTCGGCCTTCATGGCGGCACCGGGCCACACGCCGGCCGCGTCCGCCGCGAGGCCGTTGACGCCCTGCATGACGCGGGCGACGAAGAGCTGCTTGCCGCCGTTGTCGAAGAAGGCGCGCGCCGCGTGCGCGGTGTGGTTGAGCACGGCCTCGCCGTCCGCGCCGAAGGCCAGGTCGTGCGCGTCGCCGTAGATGCGTTCGAAGTCCGCGTAGCTCGTCAGCACCTCGGGGAGACCGCGGAGCGGGCCGCTGCGGGTGGGGCCCACCAGCGCGGCGACGCTGGTGCCGACCCCCTCGATGGATTTGTTGCGGAAGCTCGTCTCTTCGACAAAGACGCCTGGAGCGAGGTACTCGGGCATGTCGCTTCTCCTTCGTTGCCGGTGAGGCCTGTCCACCCGGCGGGTCAGGGAAACCGCAGGACGAGGGCTTCCCGTCCCGGGCTGGCCAGGGTGGCGATGCGCCCGGGCGCAATGTCCACCACGAGTTGTGTCTTGAATGCGCCGTCGCCGCTGCCGTTGCCGCGGATGCGCGCGACGGGGAGGGTGTCGGGGTTGGTGCCGGCGGCGGCGGCGCGCACCTCCAGCAGGCCGGGGTAGCTCGCCGCCGGGGCGTCCTTGGTGAGCGCCGGGAGCCGCTCGAGCGCCAGCCGGAACTCGCCGCGCGCGTCGCTCTGGGCGACAAAGTCGAAGGGGGGGGCCAGCGGCGGGGTCACGCGGAGCGCGAGCAGGGCCCAGGGCACCGCGCTGCCGTCCTCGAGTGCGGTGCGTCCGACGAGCCCGCCGGCGCGACCGAAGCGCGTGCCGAGCGGCGAGCGGTACAGCCGCAGCTTGTGAGCAGTGCGGCGACCGGCATCGAGCGCGAAACGACGCGGCAGGTAGTGCCCCGCGGGGTCGAGCAGTGCTCCGCTGAGCGCATAGAGCGGCTCGTCCGGAGGCTGCAGTGCCCCCGCGTCCGCTTCACCGTCGATCACCTGCCGCAGCCCGGCCGGCACGCGGCGCCACAGGGCCGTGCCGGTGTTCTTGTGGACCAGCTCGAGATCGGCAGGCGCGTCGTCGAACTGGATGCGGAACGCGCGCACGCACACCGGCCGCCGTGCTCCCCCTTGGGCGCCGCTCGCGTCTTCCCATTCGATGAAGTCGCTGGCATGCAGCACGAGGGTCTCGACGATCATCGCGCGCTCCCGTCGGGCACGTGCATCGGGAAGACGAGGGTCTTCACCGGCGGTCCCTCCTCGCGCTCGAGATCGGGGGCGAGACGCACGGTCTTTACCAGGTAGGGGGCGGACAGCCGGTAGTCGTCCGGCAGGCTGTCCCACAGCCGCATCAGGTCCTCGGTGCTCATCTCCTCCGGGAGCACCTGCACAACGTCCTCGGGCCCCCAGTCCGGATCCGCGAGGCTCATGTCGGCGCTCTCGAGCACGAGCCCTGCGCCGATGATCTGGATCGCGGCGGCGAGGTATTCGATCTCCTGCTCGGTGTGCGTGCACCAGGCCACCAGCAGCACGTGCAGATTGACCGGAAGTTCCGGGCGGGGAAGGTGGCGTCCCGGCTGCGGCGGAAGGTGGCGGTTGCGGCTGAAGGGATCGACCGAGATGCGATGCAGGTAGAGCCCCAGCGTGTCGGTGTTGGCCTGCGGCTTGCCGGCGAGCGTCTGCGAACCCAGGATCTCGACTTGCGGGTTGCCGCCGAGGCGCACGGCCATGCGGATCGCCAAGCGTTCCCGCAATGCCCGCAAGGCCGACAGGATTCCGAGATGCGACGCCACGCTTACCTCGCTTCGAGGCCGGAGCCTTGGGGGGACGGCGTTGCCGGGTGCAGATCACCGATCAGGAAGGGACCGGCCTGTTCTGCGATTCACTCTGAAACGTGGCACATCGCGCGAAGCGCGCTAAAGGACGAAATGTAAGTAAATGTTTTCAGAGCGGCCTCGCCCGGCCGGGACCTGCATCCGGGCGGGCGTTCGTGCCCACGGCCGGGAAGGTGTCGCGCCGCGGCCGCGCGAAGCTTCAACCGGCTCCGCCGGTGCTGCGCCAGGCGACCTGAGCAAGCCGGGCCCCGAGCCGAGGCTGCAGGCGCACGGTGACGTCGGTTTCGCCCTGGGCGGCTTGACGATCCTGCTCGAGCCGCTTGCCGGACCCGGCGGCGGCCCGGACCAAAAGGCAGGGCGTCATCGCGCCGTGCTCGGGGAAGCGCACTAAGGCTGCCCGCGCAGAGATCGTCGAGGAGCGGCCCTGCCGGCACGATGCCCGTCGGGTTCAGCGCCCGGATGGAGTAATACCCGGCCTTGATGTGATCGGCTCGCGTGCTGCCGGCAAACGCGGGCAGCGCCAGCAAGCGGCGCAGGTAGGCCATCATGTTCGGATCGGCGGAGAGGGGGCGCAGGTCGATGTCGTTGTGTGCCAGGGCGCCGAAATCGCTGTTCAGGATCTGCAGGATGTCGGCAGACTCGTTCTTGACGATGGTGTGGCGCGACCGGTCCCGCAGTACGGGCACGGTTGCACGTCCCGTGTAGGCCGGGTCCGCGCGGGGGTACAACTCGTGCATGTGATGCGCAGCCTTGACGTCGTCGAGGTCGTTGCCGAGTTCTCCGCTGAAGGCCCAGCCCTGTCCGGCGGATGGACTGTTCCGCCGAGCGCAACGATCGCGGCGATCTGCGCGGCCTCACCAGCCCGGCGGCGGCGCGGCGAAGCGTTCGGCGAGGAAGTCGACCAGCGCGCGCACCTTGGGCGGGACGAACTTGCGCGTCGGGTACAGAGCATAGATGCCGAGCGTGACGGATCGATATGCGGGCATCAGCTCCACCAGCGCGCCCGCCGCCAGATCTTCGGCGACCAGGAATCCGGGCTGCAGGATCACCCCTTGGCCGGCGAGTGCCATCGCGCGGCAGGTGTCGCCGCTGTTGGTGTGTACGGCGGGTCTCGTGCGCACGCTCACGCGCCCGTCCGGTCCGTCGAACTGCCACTCGTCGCCTCCGGACCAGTAGCTGTAGGCGATGACCGTGTGGCTGGCGAGGTCTGCCGGCAGCCGGGGCGCGCCATGGGCTGCCAGATAGGCGGGCGCGGCGCACAGCACGATGCGCGTGCGGGCGAGCTGCCGGCAGACGAGGGTGGAACTGGGCAGCGCAGCGATCCGGATCGCGATATCGAAGCCTTCCTCGACGAGATCGACGGTACGGTCCGCCAGCGTCACCTCGAGCCGCACCTGCGGGTGCAGGTCCCGGAACGCGCCCCACAGGGGCGCGAGGTGCCGGATGCCGAAGGTGACCGGGGCGTTGATGCGCAACAGCCCGCGTGCCGCGCCACTGCGCGAATGCAGCTCGGCTTCCGCTTCCTCGAGCCCGGCGAGCACTTCCCGGCTGCGGGCGTAGAAGCGTTCGCCGTCCTCGGTCAATGACAGGCGCCGGGTGGTGCGGTGGAGCAGGCGCACACCGAGTCGCGTCTCCAGTTCGCCCACATAGCGCGAGGCGGTCGCCTTCGACAAGCCGAGCGCCTCGGCCGCGCCCACGAAGCTGCCGGCATCGACCACCGCGCAGAAGGTCTGCATCTCGACAAATCGGTCCATTGTCTCTTCATGTGGAACAGTTTCTCGTCTGGATGGCTGTTTATCTCAATCGCGATGGCCCGTAAAGTGTTGCCATGGTCAGTTCATCGCAACAGGACGCCAGACCCGCACAAGGCGACGGAACCCGCGGAGAAACACCATGACGCCTGGCCCGCTCGAGCGCCTGTTGCCCACCTACGCCGGCTGGGCCGCGCACGCGCTGCGTATCCGGGCCCCCGGGGGCCCGGGACGACAGCGGCCGGTCGGCCCGCGTCATCGCCGTCCATCTGGAGACCTCTGATGCAAATGCTGCCTACCCTGTTCGTCTCGCACGGCGCGCCCACCTTCGCGCTCGACCCCGGCCTCGCCGGCGCGAATCTCGCCACGCTCGGCCGCCGGCTGCCGCGTCCGCACGCGGTGCTGGTGGTGTCGCCGCATTGGATGACGCGCCAGCCGCAGGTCACGCTGTCGCTTCGGCCCGCGACCATCCACGATTTCGGCGGCTTCGATGCGACCCTCTACACGCTGCAGTACCCGGCCGAAGGCGCCCATCTCGCTGCGCGCCGTGCGCTCGAACTGCTGCAGGCGGCGGGTCTGCCCGCCACCCCGAATGCCGATCGCGGCCTCGACCACGGTGCCTGGGTGCCCCTGTCGCACCTTTACCCCAAGGCCGACATCCCGGTGTTTCAGGTGTCGCTGCCGGAATGGCTCGACGCCGATGGCGCCTACGACTACGGGCGGGTGCTCGCGCCGCTGGCCGGCGAAGGCGTGCTGATCGTGGGCTCGGGCAGCCTGACCCACAACCTGTACGAGTTCCGCCTCGGTGATCCACGCGCCCAAGCCTATGCAGCGGAGTTCGCGCACTGGGTGCGGGACGCGGTGCTGGCGGGCGACCACCCGCGCCTGCGCCAGGCGCTCGAGATCGCACCGCACGCCCGCCGTGCGCATCCCACCGCCGAGCATTACCTGCCGCTGCTGGTGGCCGCCGGCGCGGCGGCGCAGGCCGTGCCCGCGAGCGTCATCGAAGGGGGCATCGTGCATGGCGTGCTGTCGATGGATTCCTTCCTGTTCGGTACCGACCTCGCCGCGATGAAGGGTGCCGACGCGAACCAGGCATTGCCCGACTGAGGCGCGACCATGTCCGATCAGGATCTCATCGTTCAACAAGCGTCCGCCCCGGCGGCGCGCTTGATCCTGCTTTTCCATGGTGTGGGATCACGCCCCGAGGATCTCGTGCCGCTCGGCCGCCTGCTCGCCGAGGCCGACCCGGGCGCCTGGGTGGTCAGCGTGCGCTCACCCGACCCCGGCGACCTGGGCGGCGGCTGGCAGTGGTTCTCGGTACGCGGGGTGACCGAGGACAGCCGCCCGGCGCGTATCGCCGAGGCCATGCCATCGTTCGTGCGCCAGGTGCGCGACTGGCAGGCGAGGGCAGGGGTGGATGCCGCCGCCACCACGCTGGTCGGCTTCTCGCAGGGTGCGATCATGGCGCTGGAGTCCACCCAGTTGCCGGAAACGGTCGCCGCGCGCGTCATCTCGATCGCCGGCCGCTTTGCCTTGCCACCACGCGTGGCGCCGGCGAACACGCAGGTGCATCTGCTGCACGGCGAGCAGGATCCGGTGATCGATGCGCGCTACAGCCTGATGGCCGCCGAGACGATGCAGGCGCTCGGTGCGGCCGTCAGCGTCGAGCTCTTCCCGGATCTGGGGCATGGTGTGGATGCTCGTGTCGCCGGTCGCGTGAAGGCCTTGGCTGCCTGAGTGGCCCGGCTCTGCTCCATGGAGCATGGATGCGGTAGCGAACAGCGTGTCCGGAAACGAAAAAACCCACCGCTTCGGGTGGGTTTTCATGCTTGCAGCGTACCTTTCGGGACTCTTCCGACGTTGGCCGGGTCCCGTCGGGACATCGAATCGATGGGGCGACATACCGGAATCGAACCGGTGACACCTGGAGCCACAATCCAGTGCTCTACCAACTGAGCTAATGCCGCCACTGTGGGACCCCGGAAAACCGGAATCCCGAAAAACTTTTCCTGGCCTGCCCGGCAGGGATCGAACCTGCAACCCCCGGCTTAGAAGGCCGGTGCTCTATCCAATTGAGCTACGGGCAGCTTCCGGCGGGCAGTCGGGATGTGAGCTGGTCGGGGTGGAGGGATTCGAACCCCCGACATCTTGCTCCCAAAGCAAGCGCGCTACCGGACTGCGCTACACCCCGAGAGCCGCGAACTATACAGATGCCTTTTTCGTTCGTCAAACAAAATTCGCGCGTCGCAAAAAAAACCGGAATCACGCGCTGGCGTGGCTTCCGGGGCGCGGCCCGGCGTTTTTCGCTGCATCGCGGCGGGCGCGCACCACACGCAGCAGGTTGGCGAAGAGCCAACCGAACTCGACCGCCAGCACGACGCCGGCGAGCGGGGCGAGCACCGGCACGAAGACCGCGACGCAGAGCGTGGCGAGACTCGTGGTGCGCACGCGCAGCTGGCGGCGGATCGGGGTGTCGGGCAGCAGCTTCTTCATGTTCGGTGCCTTCAGCCCGGCCTGGGTGAGGTGCAGCCAGGCGAGGAAGGGCACGATCTTGTAGAGCATCGCGGTGATGGTGCCGCCGAAACCGCCGTGCAGGATCAGCACGCCGGCGAGGATCGGCCAGCAGTCGGCGTCGGACCACAGCGAGATCGCCAGCACCAGGACGCCGGCGAGCGCCGAGTACATAGCCTCGCGGAAGGCGAGGAAGGGCGTGTCGGGCTTGCTGCGCCGCGAGTGTGCCTGCAGGTACAGCGTGGTGCCCGCGTAGCCGGCGCCGAGCAGCCCGAGTGCGAGGATGGCGATGAAGCGCGCGGCATCGATTGCGAGATACTCGGCGAGGGTCCACAACACGAGGGTGGCGGTGACCGCCGGTGCCCACAGCGTGGTGAAGCGCTGCGGGTAGGCAGCGGTGATCTGGAACATCGGTACCACGACCCAGCTCGCGGCGGCGAGCAGCACTGCGGCCCAGCCCATCCAGCCCCAGCCGGCGTGCAGGTTCACCACGGTCGGCAGCGGCACCGGCAGGGCGACGCCGCGCGTGAGCACGAGCACCAGGCTGAAGCCGAGGACCGCGGTCACGACGAGGCCGGCGAAGGCCATGCGCAGATCGCGCGGGGTGCGGGTGTTGTTGCCCGTGCGTGCGCCGCGGCTGAGGCCCAGCGCGGCGGCGGAGAGGAACACGAAGAGTCCGCCCACGAGCAGCACGGCGCCGCCGAGCAGGACGCCGGGTGCGCCGGCACCCAGTCCGAAGGCGAGCCCCGCGGCGCCGAGCGCCATCGCCAGGTGAGTGATGCCGGCGATGCGCAGCGGCGCGGGCATGCTCGCGCCCGCCACCACCGGCATGACCTGCAGCAACGCGCCGAGCATCACCTGCAACATGAAGCCGGCGGCGAAGAGGTGCGTGATGGCGAGTGCGCCGGGCGTCCACCGCGAGACGAGGATCTCGCCGCCAAAGATCAGCGTCAGCCCTGCCGCCACGCCGAACAGCGGGGCGGTGAGGAAGAAGCGGATCGGTGCCGAGAACGGCGGCGTGTCGTCGTAGGAGAGGCCCGGCCCCATCATCGCTGGCGGATCCGGATCTCGACGGCGCCGTCGTCGCGGAAGGCCTCGGCGTGGCGGTAGCCATCGCGATCGAGGATGCGTAGCAGCGGGTGCGGCATGCGGTCGAGGATGAGCAGCATTTCCTCGTCCTTGCCGAGGGCCATCAGGCCCTCCATGGCACGCTCGAAGGGCTCGGGCGGCTCGAGGCCGCGGGCATCGACGACACGTCCGCTCATGCTGCGCGGGCCTCGCCGAGGTGCTTGCCGACCGAGGCCGACAGGCGCTCCTGCTCGTCGCCGGGCAGGCGGCTGTCGAGCATCGGGTAGATCACGCTCTCTTCTTTCATGTTGTGCTGCTGCATCATGATCAGCAGCGTCTCGGCCTCGCCGGCGAAGTCGTCGGCGTCCTGCTTGTCGAGGGCGTACTGCAGGGCGGCCAGGGTGTCGCGCATGTTCTGGTGTTCATGGCGCATCACCATGGTGGGACCTTGCGTCATGCCCGTCGCCTGCTCGAAGGCGGGAAAGAGGGTGCTCTCCTCGGCGTCGAAGTGGGCGTTGAGCGCGTCCGCGAACTTCTTCAGCGCTTCGGCAGCGTCGGCCCAGTCGCCGTCGGAGGCGAGCTCCTCGGCGCGGGCGAAGATGCCGTCGCAGTCGCGGTGGTCGTGGGTCATGAGTTCGGAAATGGTATTCATCGGAGTCTCCTCTCTGGCGGGTGTATCGAATTCTCCGCAGGGGGCGACAAACGGCATTGATGCAGGTCAAGGGCATCCCGGCTGCGTTGGACTGACAACTGTTTGTCGTGCATCAAAGTCCGCATCGCTTGGGCGGCACGGCGCTTGCAGGCACAATGCGCGCTTTTTCGCAGGGGACGCGGGTGGTCCGGACGAGGCGGTCGGGCGGGGCGGAGAACGGCTGCAAGGGCGGCTCGACGAGCGGCTGGGTACGGGTGTTCGTGCCGTTCGCGCTCGGCTATTACCTGTCCTACCTGCTGCGCACGGTCAACGCGGTGATCTCGCCGCGGCTCACCGACGAGCTCGGCCTGTCGGCGGCCAGCCTGGGCCTGCTGACCAGCGCGTATTTCCTCGCCTTCGGCGCGGCGCAGATTCCGGTCGGGATCGCGCTCGACCGCTTCGGTCCGCGGCGGGTGGAGGCCGCGCTGCTGTTGCTCGCGGCGCTCGGCAGCGCGCTGTTCGCCATGGCCGACTCGCTCGGCGCGCTCGCGGGCGCACGCGCCATGGTGGGCCTGGGGGTGTCGGCTTGCCTGATGGCGGCGCTGAAGGGGTTCACGCTGTGGTATCCGCCCGAGCGCCAGAGCTCGATGATCGGTTTCATCATGGCCTCGGGCTCGCTCGGCGCGCTCACAGCCAGCGTGCCGCTCGCGGCGGTGCTGCCGGTGCTGGGCTGGCGCGGGGCGTTCTGGATCATCGCCGCGGTGTCCCTGTTTGCCGCGGTGCTGGCGCTGCGCGCGCTGCCCGATTCGCCAGCGGCGCGTAGCGAGGCCTCGCTGGCGGCCGCGCTGCGCGTCGTGGCGGGCATCTTCGCCGCGCCCGCCTTCCTGCGCCATGCGGCGGCCTCGGTGTTCTTCGTCGGCGGCTTCATGGCGCTGCAGAGCCTGTGGGTGGTGCCGTGGGTGATGAACGTGAACGGCTTCGACATCGCCGGTGCGGCGACGGTACTGGTGGCCCTCAACCTCGGCAACCTCGCCGGACAGCTCGCGGTGGGCGTGTTCGGCGTGCGCCTGGCGCGCGCCGGAGTCCAGCCGCTCGGCCTGCTGCGCGCGGGCTACGGCATGATGCTGGTGGTGCAGGCGCTGATCCTGTGGTCCGACCTGCCGGTGCTCCCGCTGTGGACCGCATTCGGCCTGCTCACCGCGGCCAACTCGCAGATCTACCTGTCGGCGGCGCGCGCCTTTCCGCCCGCGCTGTTCGGCCGTGTCAGCACCGCGCTCAACCTGATGGCGTTCGCCGGCGCCTTCTGCGTGCAGTGGGGCTTCGGCATCGGCCTCGATCTCATGCGAGGCATGGGTGTGGAGCTTGCGCGCGCGCTGGCCTGGGGCTTCGGAGCCTTGCTCGCGCTGCAGGCGCTCGCCTATCTGCCGCTGCTCGGACGCCCGGCGGCGAGGCCGTCCAAGGGCGAGGCTTGAATGCCCGCATGGACCGTCTCACCGTGTTGCGTGTGCACAGCTTCCTTACCCGAGCGCCACAAAGCGGCGCAAAATAACGCCCGGCCGGGCTCCGGCGCATGCCAGGCGGGCTCCCGCCGCATGATGTCCGGGCAGTTCCGGCGACGAATTCATCCTGATGGAGTTTCCCATGTCTGAACCCACGACCGACTCGACCGTGCAGCCGCCTCGGCGCAAGGGGCTGCGTCGGACGTTGTGGACGGTCGCGATCCTGCTCGCGCTCTCGGCCACCGCTTACCTCGCCGTGCCGCCGGTGGCGCGGCACTACGCGCAGAAGCTGCTCGGCGAGACGCTCGGGCGCGAGGTCGTCGTCGAGCGCGTGCTGATCAACCCCTTCCGCCTTACTGCCGAGGTGGGCGGACTGCGCATCATGGAGGCCGATGGCAGCGCCGAGGCGCTCGGCTTCGAATCGCTGCGCGCCAACCTCGAGCTCGAGTCGCTGCTGCGCAAGGGCATCGTGCTGCACGAGCTCGCCCTCGACAAGCCGCGCGTCCATGTCGCGCTCGAAGCCGAGGGTCGCCACAACTGGACGGACGTGCTCGAGCGCATCGCCGCGCTCGGTAGCGAGGAACCCGCCGAGGACACGCCGCCGACGCTGTTCTCGATCGGCAACATCCGCATCAGCGACGGCCTTGTGCGCGTCGACGACCGCGTGCGCGGCATCACCCACGAGCTCTCCGAACTGGGCGTCGGCGTGCCCTTCGTCTCCAACCTGCCGGTGCGGGTGGATGTCTTCGTGCAACCCTCGCTCTCGGCCAAGCTCAACGGCGACGCGCTGCTGCTCAACGCGCGCACCAAGCCCTTCGCCGAATCGCAAGAAACCATCCTCGACGTCTCGCTGAAGGAGTTCGACCTCACGCCCTGGATCGCCTACCTGCCGATCGAGCCGCGCTTCCGCCTTCCTTCGGCGCTGCTGACGACCAATCTCGAGCTCTCGTTCAGCCAGACGGTGGAGGGTGCGCCGGTGCTCTCCCTGCGCGGTCCGCTGCAGGTTCACAAGCTGGTGCTGCAGGATCGCGAGGGCGCGCCGGTCGCGACCGCGGACGAGGTGGAGCTCGAATTCGCCGACGTGCAGCCGATGATCGGGCGCTGGCACTTCACCCGGCTGCGCCTGGCACGTCCGGAGCTCGACCTGGTGCGGCTGAAGGACGGCGGGCTCAACGTGCTCGGGCTGATATCGCCTCCGGCCGCCGAAGGCGCCAGGAAGGCAAAGGGCAAGGCTGCGAAAGGGGGCAAGGCCGCCGCGCAGGTCGCGCAGAAGGCGGCTTCCGGACCGGCCGCGGGTGCAGCCCAGGCAGACGCAGGCGTCGCCACGCCGGCCGCCCCGGCGGACGGCAAGACGGTGGCCGATGCCCGCGACGCAACCCCGGCCGGAGCGGATTTCCTGCTCGCGCTCACGCGCATCCGCGACGGGGTGGTGCGCTTCGAGGACCGCGGCCTGGCCGAGCCCTTCCGCGCGCGCATCGAGGCGATCAACCTCGACATGCGCGATCTCGCCACCGAGGGCGAGCTGCCGGCCGAGATCCGCCTCGATTACGTCACCGATGCCGGCGAGAAATTCACCCACGAGGACGTGCTGCGCCTGGCGCCCTTCGAGTACTCGGGCAGCCTGCAGTTCGAGTCGATCCGCCTGCCGCGCTATGCGCCCTACCTGGCGGCGGCGATGCCCGGCGCCTCGATCGGCGAGGGCAGTCTCAGCGGCGGTGCGCAATACCGCATGACGCTCGGCAAGGACGGCGCGCCGGCGGTGCAGGTCAGCGCCGAGGCGCTCGCACTGCGCGATTTCGCGCTGCTGCTGAAGGATGCGAAGACGCCGGCGCTGAGCCTGCCGGCGCTCGACGTGCGCAGCGCCACGGTCGACCTCGCCGGGCGCAGCGTGCGCATCGGCGGGGTGGCGCTCCAGGGGGCGGCGGTCTCCGCCGTGCGCACCAAGGATGGCGAGTTCGACCTCGTTAGGGCGCTCGTGCCGCCGCCGGCGAAGGGGGCAGCTTCCGCGCCGGCGGCCAAGGACAAGGCCGAGCCCGACTGGGTGATCGCGGTGGATAAGTTCGCGCTGCGCGGCGCCTCGGTGCGGCTGGACGATCGCAGCGTGGCGCGGCCGGTGCTCACCACGCTCGAGGGCATCGACTTCGAGCTCGACGGCTTCTCCACCGCGAAGGGCGACGCCATCCAGTTCAAGCTCGACTCCATGCTGAACAAGCGCGGCAAGGTGGCGGCCTCGGGGCCGCTGACGATCGCGCCGCTCAAGGCCGATCTCGCCCTCGATCTACGCAACGTCGACCTGCTGCCGCTGCAGCCCTACGTGCTCGAGCAGACCAAGATCGCGATCTCGCGCGGCAACCTCACCACCAAGGGCCGGCTCAAGCTCGACACCGACCGCCGCGGCAAGCTGCTCGCGAGCTTCAGCGGCGACGTCGGGGTGGCGAACTTCGCCTCGGTCGATCGCTTGAACGCGACCGACTTCCTGCGCTGGCGCACGCTCGCGATCGGCGGTATCGACGCGCGCCTTGAGCCCCTCTCGCTCGGCGTCAAGCGCATCGCGCTCGACGATTTCTACACCCGCCTGATCCTCGACAGCCAGGGCCGCCTGAACCTGCGCGAGATCGGCGGCGTCAAGGGTGAGTCCGAAGCGGCCGCGAAGCCGGCGGCTGCCGTCGCGCACACGAAGGAGGTCGAGCAGGGCGAGATGCAGGGTGGGGCGGCCGCCGACGGCCAGCGTACTTCCCCGATCGCGCCCCCAGGCCCGCCGCCCCCGCCGGTGCGCATCGACCGCATCGAGCTCAAGCGCGGCAACGTCGCCTTCAGCGACCGCTTCGTCCGCCCCAACTACGACGCCAACCTGACCGGGCTCGCCGGCACCATCACCGGCTTCTCCACGAGCTCGGACAAGCTCGCCAGGGTGGAGATCGTCGGCAAGGTGGACAAGAGCGCGCCGCTGTCGATCACCGGCGAGCTCAACCCCTTCCGCCAGGATGCCCACCTCGACATCCTTGCCTCGGTGAAGGATTTCGAGCTCACCGGGCTGTCGAGCTACTCCGGCAAGTACGTCGGCTACGGCATCGCCAAGGGCAAGCTGTCGGCGGAGCTCAACTACAAGATCATCGACCGCCAGCTCACCGCGACCAACCGCATTTTCCTCGACCAGCTCACCTTCGGTGACGCGGTGGACAGCCCGGATGCGGTGAACCTTCCGGTGCAGCTGGCGGTGTCGCTGCTCAAGAACAGCCGCGGCGAGATCGACCTCAACCTGCCGGTGAGCGGCACGCTCGACGATCCGCAGTTCAGCGTGTTCGGCCTGGTGATGAAGATGCTGTTCAACCTGATCGGCAAGGCGATCACCTCGCCCTTTGCGCTGCTCGGCTCGGCGCTCGGCGGCGGCGAGGAGCTCTCGCAGCTCGACCTCGCCGCGGGCACGGCCACCCTGGGTGAGGCGGAGCAGGGCAGGCTGAAGACGCTCGCGCAGGCGCTGGTCGATCGCCCCACCTTGCGCCTGGACATCGTCGGCCGTGCCGACCCCGCCTCCGACCTCGACGGCCTGCGCCAGGCGGCGCTGACCAACGCGGTGCGCGCGCAGAAGCTCAAGGCGATGATCGCCAAGGGTCAGGCCGCGCCTTCGATCGAGGAGGTCGAGGTGGGGGAGGCGGAGTACGCCGAGCTGCTGAAGAAAGCCTACCGTGCCGCCGACTTCAAGAAGGAGCGCAACCTGGTCGGCATGGTCAAGGACATTCCTGTGCCGGAGATGGAGGCGCTGATGCGCGCCAACGCGAAGGTCGGTGACGACGACTTGCTGGCTCTGGCGCGCGCACGTGCGCAGGTCGTGCGGGATTGGCTGGCGGGCGAGGGGGGCGTGCCCGGCGAGCGCGTCTTCGTGCTCGAGCCGAAGGTGGAGGCGCTCGGCGAGGGCGGCGAGGTGCAGTTCTCGCTACGCTGATCGGCCGTGAAAATCGCGACTTGCGTCGCTCCTACGGGAGGGTGTCCAGGCGTGACGCCTTCCCGACGCGGAGGTTTCCCACGCGCGTGCCGTTTCCTCCATGCGTGCGATGTCTTTTCCACGCTCGATGCTTTCTCCCCGCGCGACGTTTTCGTAGGAGCGACGCAAGTCGCGACGCCGCAGTCACGACGCCGCAGGAGCGACGCAAGTCACGATGCCGTAGGAGCGACGCAAGTCACGATGCCGTAGGAGCGACGCAAGTCACGATGCCGTAGGAGCGACGCAAGTCGCGATGCGGGCATTGACGCAGTGACGACCGACTTCACTCGCACGAACGCCCGAATGCGCCTTGCTGCCCTCAGAACATCCCCATCTCCAGCCGCGCGGCCTCGCTCATCATCTCGCGGCTCCACGGCGGGTCCCAGACCAGGCTGACCTCGGCATCGGCGACGCCGGGAATCTGCAACAGCTTGTCGCGCGCCTCGTCGGCGATCAGGGTGCCCATGCCGCAGCCGGGCGCCGTGAGGGTCATCGCCGCGGCGATACGGAACCTGCCGTCCGCCAGCGGCTCTGCCGTGCATGCATAGACCAGGCCCAGGTTCACGATGTCGATCGGGATCTCGGGGTCGTAGCAGGTGGCGAGTTGCGCCCACGCCGCCTGTTCGACGCGCTCTGCGGTCTGCTCGCCGTCCGCGTCGGCCGGCGGGGCTGCCGACAACTGCGGCTCGAGGCCGAGCGCGTCGGCGTTGCGCTCGTCGATGCGGTAGAGGTTGCCCCCGCACATCACCGTGATCGAGCCGCCCAGGCGCTGGGTCACCAGCGCGTAGGACCCCTCGGGGAGCGTCTCCGCCTTGCCCCAGGGCACGCTCACCGCCGCGCAGTCGCGCTGCAGCACGCGGGAATCGGTTTCGCCGTAGTGGTCGCCCATGATGTGCTCCTCGAGGTCTTATTCGGTGTGTGCGGTTTCGTGCTCGCCGACGAGCGCGTTGTGCAGGGTGTGCCAGGCGAGCGTGGCGCACTTGACCCGCGCGGGAAACTCCTTGACCCCGGAGAGCACTTCCAGCTTGCCGAAGTCGCGCGCCGGGTCGGCGGCCTCGCGGCCTTCGGTGAGCAGCGCGTGGACGTCGCGGAACAGCGCCTCGACCTCTGCGACCGGCTTGCCCTTGACCGCCTCGGTCATCAGCGACGCCGAAGCGGTGGAGATCGCGCAGCCGTGGCCGACGAAGCTCGAGTCGCGCACGATGCCGTCCTCGACCTGCAGGTACACCGTTAGCTGGTCGCCGCACAGCGGGTTGTGGCCGTCGGCGTGGTGATTGGCGGCGGGCAGCGGGCGGTAGTTCCGCGGGTTGCGGTTGTGATCGAAGATCACCTCCTGGTACAGCTCGCGCAGCGAATCCTGCATCCCGCTCATGCCACTCTCCCGTTGCCAGACGCCGTGCCGCCGCGCGTGCCGAACAGTTCCTGCGCCTTGTGGATCGCCGCGACCAGCGCGTCGAGGTCGGCGAGGCCGTTGTAGAGGCCGAGCGAGGCGCGCGCGGTGCCGGGGATGCCGAAGCGCGTCATCAGTGGCATCGCGCAGTGGTGCCCGGCGCGGATCGCCACACCCTCGGCGTCGAGGATGGTGCCGAGGTCGTGCGGGTGGATGCCGTCGACCAGGAAGGACAGGATGCCGGCTTTGCGCTCCGCGGTGCCGACCAGGCGTACCCCGGGGATGGCGGCGAGCGCGCGCGTGCCGTAGTCGAGCAGGGCCTGCTCGTGGACGTGGATGCGCGCGAGCCCGACGCCTTGGACGTAGTCGATCGCCGCAGCCAGCGCGATCGCCCCGGCGATGTTGGGCGTGCCGGCCTCGAAGCGCTGCGGCGGCGGGGCGAAGGTGGTGTTGTCGAAGGCGACGGTACGGATCATGTCGCCGCCACCCTGCCAGGGGGGCATGTGGCGCAGCAGCTCGGCGCGGCCGTAGAGCGCGCCGACGCCGGTTGGGCCGTAGAGCTTGTGGCCCGAGAAGGCGTAGAAGTCGCATCCGATCGCCTGCACGTCCACCGCCTGGTGGGCCACCGCCTGCGCGCCGTCCACGAGCACGACCGCGCCCATCTCGTGCGCGCGCCGCGTCATCTCGGCCACCGGATTGACCGTGCCGAGCGCGTTCGACACATGGGTGATCGCCAGCAGCCGCGTGCGCTCGCCGAGCAGGCCCGCGAAGGCCGCCATGTCGAGCTCGCCGTTGTCCCGCACCGGAATCACCTTGAGCACCGCGCCGGTCTGCTCGCACACGAGCTGCCAGGGCACGATGTTTGAGTGGTGCTCCATGGTGCTGAGCAGGATCTCGTCACCGGCCGCGAGCCGTGGCCGGCCCCAGCTCTGCGCCACCAGGTTGATCGCCTCGGTGGTGCCGCGGGTGAACACGATCTCGTCGGCGCGCGCGGCGTTGAGGAAGCGCTGCACCGTGGCGCGGGCGCCGTCGTAGAGTTCGGTGGCGTGCTGCGACAGCCAGTGCACGCCGCGGTGGATGTTGGCGTTGGACTCGCGGTAGAAGCGCGCCTCGGCCTCGATCACCGCGGCGGGCTTCTGCGTGGTGGCGCCGTTGTCCAGGTAGGCCAGGCGGCGGCCATGCAACGGCCGCGACAAGATGGGGAAGTCGGCGGCAAGGTCCAGGATGGGCGTCTGCGCGCCGGGGTCACACGGAGCGTTCACAGCAGTTCCTCCAGTCGGGCGCCATCGGGCAGGCGTTCGAGCAGCGCGGCGCGGCCGAACGCGCGCAGCGGCGCGTGGGCGATGCGGTCGAGCACCTCGGCGGCGAAGGCGTAGGTCAGCAGCTGGCGTGCGTGCACCGCGTCGACGCCCCGGCTGCGCAGGTAGAAGAGGGCGTCCTCGTCGAGCTGGCCGACGGTGGCGCCGTGGGCGCACTTGACGTCGTCGGCGTAGATCTCGAGCTCGGGGCGGGCGTCGGCCTCGGCCAGGCGGGACAGCAGCAGGTTGTCGCAGCGTTGCATGGCGTCGGTGCGCTGGGCGTCCTGGGCCACCAGGATGCGCCCGGTGAACACCCCGCGCGCGCTGCCGTCGATCAGGCCGCGATAGAACTCGCGGCTGGTGCCCTGCGGGCGGGCGTGGTCGATGCGGGTGTGGTGGTCGACATGGCGGCGGCCGTCGGCGTGGTAGAGGCCGTTCAGCAGCACCTCGGCGCCCTCGCCGGCGAGCCGGGTGCGGATGTCGTTGCGCGCCAGGCGGGCGCCGAAGGACAGCGAGTGCGAGGCGAACACCGCGCCGCGGGCCTGCTCGGCTTCGATCGTCGCCAGGTGGATGGCTTCGGGCGCCTCCTGCTGCAGCTTGAGGTGGGTGACGTGGCTGTCCTGCGCGGCGAGCACGCGGGTGACGGCGGTGGTCAGCGTGCTGCCGGCGGCGCCGGCCGGGTAGTGCTCGACGATCGTTGCCTGCGCGCCGGGCTCGGTGACGACGAGGTTGCGCAGGTGCTGGTCGGCGACGGTCGCGGTGAGGAAGACGAGGTGTATCGGCGGCTCCACGGCGACGCCGCGCCCCAGGCGGATCCAGGCGCCGTCGGCGGCCAGCGCGGCGTTGAGCGCGGCGGGGGCCTCGCCGTCGCCGGCCTGGCCGAAGGCGGCCTCGACCGCCTCGGGGGTCTGCCCGAGCGCATCGGCCAGGCTGCCGATGCGCACGCCGCCGGGAAGCCCGCCGATGGCGGACAGCGCGGGGGCGAAGTGCCCATCCACGAAGACCACCCAGTGGCCGTCGTCGCCGGCGGACTCCACGGCCTTCCGCGCGGGGTCCTGTGCTGTGCCCAGCGCTGCCCGGTAGCGCGCGCGCAGGTCCGCCACGACCGCCTCGGGCGCGACCGTCTCGCGCACCGCCAGCGCCTGCTGCGCCATGAAGGCGAGCGAGGTGTGTCGCCAGTTCTCGCGCCGTGTCGTCGGCCAGCCTTCGTCGGCGAAGCGGTCGATGGCGTCCTCGCGCAGGCGGACGAGCCAGGGCAGGTCGGCGCCGGGCAGATCGGCAGCGGTGTCGCGCTGGCGTCCGAGCCAGAAGTCGATCGCGCTCATGGCCGCGCTCCCGCGGACGCGCCGCCGGCCTTGTCGCCCTGCGCCGCGTCGATCCAGCCGTAGCCGTGCTCTTCCAGCTCGAGCGCGAGCTCGCGCCCGCCCGAGCGCACGATGCGGCCCTGCGACAGCACGTGCACCTTGTCCGGAACGATGTAGTCGAGCAGGCGCTGGTAGTGGGTGATGACGATCATCGAGCGCGCGGGCGAGCGCAGGCGATTGACGCCCTCGGCGACGATCTTCAGCGCATCGATGTCCAGGCCCGAGTCGGTCTCGTCCAGCACCGCGAGCCTGGGCTCGAGCAGCGCCATCTGCAGCACCTCGTTGCGTTTCTTCTCGCCGCCGGAGAAGCCCTCGTTCACCGAGCGGTAGAGGAATTCCTCCTTCATTCCAACCGCCTTCATCTCGGCCTTCACCCGCGCGAGGAAGTCCATCGCGTCGTATTCCGGCAGCCCGCGGTGGCGGCGCACCGCGTTGACTGCGGCCTTGAGGAAGTAGGCGTTCGACACGCCGGGGATCTCGACCGGGTACTGGAAGGCGAGGAAGAGCCCGGCGCGCGCGCGCTCCTCGGCGGGCAGGGCGAGCAGGTCGGCGCCGTTCCAGTCGACGCTGCCGTCGGTGACGGTGAAGGTCTCGCGTCCGGCCAGCACCTGGGCGAGCGTGCTCTTGCCCGAGCCGTTGGGACCCATGATCGCGTGCACCTCGCCGTCCGCGACCTCGAGGTTCAGGCCCTTGAGGATCGCCTTGCCGTCAATCGCGGCGTGCAGGTTGTTGATTTTAAGCATGTTTGTTCTCCGGATTTCCATCTCGATGTCGCAAGTGGCGCCCCCGTAGGAGCGACACAAGTCGCGATCGTGCTTCTCGGGCCTTGGATCGCGACTTGCGTCGCTCCCACGAAAAAACGCACGGCCCTGTTTCCATGTGGGCGCCGGCTCAGCCGACGCTGCCTTCGAGGCTCACGCCCAGCAACTTTTGTGCTTCCACCGCGAATTCCATCGGCAGCTCCTTGAACACCTCGCGGCAGAAGCCATTGACGATCATCGACACCGCGTCCTCGGCGCTGATGCCGCGCTGCATCGCGTAGAAGAGCTGGTCCTCGCCGATGCGCGAGGTGGTGGCCTCGTGCTCGACGTGCGCCGTGGGGTGGCGGACCTCGATGGTCGGAAAGGTGTGCGCCGCGCAGCGGTCGCCGATCAGCAGCGAGTCGCACTGGGTGTAGTTGCGCGCGCCCTCGGCCTTGGGGGTGATCTTGACCAGGCCGCGGAAGGTGTTGCTGCCGCGCCCGGCCGAGATGCCCTTGCTGAGGATGGTGCTGCGGGTGTTGCGCCCCATGTGGATCATCTTGGTGCCGGTGTCGGCCTGCTGCAGGTTGTTGGTCAGCGCCACCGAGTGGAAATCGCCCACCGAATCGTCGCCGCGCAGGATCACGCTCGGGTACTTCCACGTGATCGCCGAGCCGGTCTCGACCTGGGTCCAGGAGATGTGCGAGCGCGCGCCGCGGCAGTCGCCGCGCTTGGTGACGAAGTTGTAGATGCCGCCCTTGCCGTCCTTGTCACCCGGGTACCAGTTCTGCACGGTGGAATACTTGATCTTGGCGTCGTCGAGCGCGATCAGCTCGACCACCGCGGCGTGGAGCTGGTTCTCGTCACGCATCGGCGCGGTGCAGCCTTCGAGGTAACTGACGGACGCGCCTTCCTCGGCGATGATCAGCGTGCGCTCGAACTGGCCTGTGTCGCGGGCGTTGATGCGGAAGTAGGTGGACAGCTCCATCGGACACCTCACGCCCTTGGGGATGAAGACGAAGGAGCCGTCGGAGAACACCGCGGAGTTGAGCGCGGCGTAGAAATTGTCGCCCGGCGGCACCACGGTGCCGAGGTACTTGCGCACCAGCTCGGGGTGTTCCTTCACCGCCTCGGAGAAGGAACAGAAGATCACGCCGTGGGCGCCCAGCTCCTTCTTGAACGTGGTCGCCACGCTCACCGAGTCGAACACCGCATCCACCGCCACGCCGGCCAGGCGCGCGCGCTCGTGCAGCGGCACGCCGAGCTTCTCGAAGGTGCGCAGCAGCTCGGGGTCGACCTCGTCCAGGCTCTTGGGGCCGTCCTTCTTCGACTTGGGTGCGGAGTAATAGACGATGTCCTGGAAATCGACCGCCGGGAACTGCACCGCGGCCCAGGTCGGCGGGCTCATCGTCAGCCAGTGGCGGTAGGCCTCGAGGCGCCAGTCGAGCAGCCATTCGGGTTCGCCCTTGCGCGCGGAGATCATGCGGATGACGTCTTCCGACAGACCCTTGGGCACGGTGTCGGTGTCGAGCGTGGTCTCGAAGCCGGCGGCGTAGTCCTGCTCGAGGAAGGCACCGATCGCATCGCCGCGGCGGGCAGGGGAGGCGATGGAGGCCGAGGAAGGGGTCGAAGTGGGGGCAGAGGTGGGGGCGTTCATCATCAGATCTCCTGTTCGTCTGCGCGCGCTGCGGGGAGGCAGGCCGCGGCGCTGCGCGCGGGGCCATGCATGCGGTGTTCGGTGGTGTGCGGGGCGGGGAAGGCGGCGCCGTGGACGGGGTGGACCATGTCGGCAATATTCACCGCCTGCAGCGCCTGGCGCACCACGGTGTTGATCCGCATCCAGTTCTCGCGGATACGGCAGTCGGACTCGATCGCGCACACGCCGCTGCTCGAGCTGCACTCGGTGAGCCCGAAGGCCTGCTCCTCGAGCGCGTCGATCACGTCGGCCACGGTGATTCGGTCGGGCGGACGGGCGAGCGCGTAACCGCCATGCGCGCCGCGCTGGCTGCTCACCAGCTCGTGGCGGCCGAGCGTCTTGAGCACCTTGCTGACCGTGGGCAGACCGAGGCCGAGCGCTTCGGCGAGGCCGGCGGCGCTGTGCAGTCGATCCGGATGCCCGGCCATGTGGGTCAGGATCAGGGTGCCGTAATCGGTGAGTTTGCTGATGCGCAGCATGTCGATGTGCTCGCGTGGGTGGTGTCGGAATTAAAAGTACCAAAACGGTACTGTATAGTCAAGCCGTGGCATCTCGACTGCGGGGACCACGACTTGCGTCGCCCAGGCGTCCCGCGCCCTGCCTGCCGTAGGAGCGACGCAAGTCGCGATTGCAGCGCACCGGGTCTGCGCCAGCGCCGCGGGGCCACCCGATCGCGACTTGCGTCGCTCCTACCGGACGCCCCGGGGCGCGCCGGGGGCTGGAGGTGCGACGGCTTTCGTGGGAGCGACGCAAGTCGCGATCGGGCGGCGCAGTCATGCCCTTGCGCTCGCTCCGCCGCTGCAAGCGCGACTTGCGTCGCTCCTGCCGGACGCCCCGGGGCGCGCCGGGGGCTGGAGGCGCGACGGTTTTCGTGGGAGCGACGCAAGTCGCGATCTGCGCTGCAATCCCCCGCGCAGTGGTTCAGGGGTGCGTCGCGCTGGCGTGGTGGTGCAGCGCGGCTATCATTCCATCAGGGCGCGCGCTTGCGCCGGCATGACGATTGCGAGGACTTCGACACCATGGAACCCGTCGGCGGCTGCAGCTATGTCATCCGCCTGTGCAGCGGCGAACTGCGCCGGTGGCGCTTTGAAGGCGTGGATCAACGCGGATTCGGCTGGTGGCTGGACGAGGAGACCGGACTCGGCTTTTCGGACGCGAGCCTGATGTACGCCTGGGAAATCCTGGAGCGCGCCGACGATGGCTGAACCCTGGACCTTGCGCCTGGCGCTCGCCTATCCGGCCTCGTTGGTGGTGCCGTGCGCCGGTCTGGTCGTGCTGGCGATGAGTTCGCAGCCGACCGCCGCTGCGGGCCCGGGCCTCGCCGCCGTGCTGGTGGTGGCGGGCTTGGCCGCGTGGACGCTGATCGAATACGTCCTCCACCGCTGGATGCTGCATGGGATCGAGCCCTTCCAGCGCTGGCACCTGGCCCATCACCGCCATGCCGGGGTGACGATCCGCGTACCGGTGCTGTTCAGCGTGCTGCTGGTGCTGGCAGTGGTCGGCTTGCCGGCGCTGATTTCCGGTGGCAGCGCATACGCGGCGCCCTTGTCGGCGGGCATGCTGCTCGGCAACCTGCTGCAGGAGGCGGTGCACCACCGCCTGCACGACACCCGCCCGGCGGGGCGCTGGCTGGAGGCGCGGCGGCGGCTGCACGGCTTCCACCATTTTTGCGACGAGCGCCGCGGCTACGGCACGGTGACGGATCTTTGGGACCGCGTCTTCGGCACGCTGCCGCCGCCACACCGCTGAAGAGCGGGCGCTGCAAGCCGCTGCGGCGGCTCCCAAAGTGCCCGTGTCCTTGAAAGACGCTTTCCAAGCTGCGGCCGTGTCCTCAGCGCCGCGGGCGCGCCACTCGCCAGACCAGCACCAGCCAGCCGGCGATCATCAGGCTGCCGCCGATCGGGGTGACCGCCCCCAGCCAGCGCGGCGCACCCAGCGCCATCGCGTAGAGCGTGGTGCAGAAGATCAGCGTGCCGCCGGCGAGCAGCGAAGCCGGGAGGCTGCCGCCCTGCACGCGCGCCGCGCCGATCGCGAGCAGCCCGAGCGCGTGCCACATCTGGTACTGCACCGCGGTCTGCCACCAGCCTTGGGCGGCGGCATCGAGCGCCCCGCGCAGCGCATGCGCACCGAAGGCGCCGAGCGCGACGCCGAGGGCAGCGAGCAGAGCGCCGGCGAGGAGGGGAGCGCGGGAGGCGGGATCGGTCATGGAGAGGGGTGCGAGCTAGCTGTGACGGTGGCGATCATCGAGCCGATGCGAGAGAACGATGGCGGTCCTAGCGCCTTGCGGCGCTCCTGCAGAGACATCGCGGCGTCGGCCCCTGCAGGAGCGCCGGCAGCCGCGCATTCACGATCTGCTGGCGATGCTTCGCGCCACTCAGGCCAGGCCTTCCGCCTTCAGCGCCGCCTGTACCGCCGGACGCGCCGCCACGCGGGCCTGAAAGGCGCTCAGGTTGGGCCACTTCGCCAGGTCGATGCCGACGAACTTCATCCAGCTCAGCACGGTGAACAGATAGCCGTCGGCGACGCTGAAGTCCTCGCCCAGCAGGTAGGACTTGCCATCGATCTGCTCGTTTACATAGCCGAGGCGGCGCTCGAGGTTGGCGCCGGCGATCTCCTTCCACTCCTTGCCCGAGGCCGGGTTGAAGAAGGGGCTGCAGGACTTGTGCAGCTCGGTGCCGATGAAGTTGAGCCATGACTGCAGGCGGTAGCGCTCGATCGTGCCGTTGGCCGGCGCGAGCTTCTTCTGCGGCGCCTGGTCGGCGATGTACTGCACGATCGCCGCGCCTTCGGTGAGCAGCTCGCCGCTGTCGAGCAGCAGCGCCGGGACGTAGCCCTTGGGGTTGCTTTTCCAGAAGTCGGCGCCGCTGGCGGTCACCTTGGTCTTGAGGTCGACCGACTCGGTCTCGTAGGGCAGGCCGGATTCTTCCAGCGCGATGTGGGGCGAGAGCGAGCAGGCACCGGGTTTGAAGTAGAGCTTCATGTTGTCTCCTGGTCGAGGGGTTGGGAGCCACGATTATGCCCCGACGCGCCATGAAACAGTCGCGCGCCGCCGGTGGGGCGGGGGGTAGGAGCGACGCAAGTCGCGATTGCAGCGTTCGGACTCCCGCCGGCGTCCTTCGCAGCAGCGAGGCCGATCGCGACTCGCGTCGCTCCTACGCAAAACCGCGGGGGTCGTCCGCTGCGGTCGGGGCGATGCGCAGCGGCACTGTGACCGGGCCGTCGTTGATGAGTTGCACCTTCATGTCGGCGCCGAAGCGGCCGGTCTCCACCTGCGCGTGGGCGGCGCGGGCACGGGCGACGAAATGCTCGTAGAGCGCCTGGCCGGTGTGCGGGTCTGCGGCCTTGGTGAAGCTCGGCCGGTTGCCGCCCGAGGTGTCGGCGGCGAGGGTGAACTGGCTCACCACCAGCAGCCCGCCTCCGACGTCCTGCACCGAGCGGTTCATCTTCCCGGCTTCGTCGGCGAAGATGCGCAGCTTGAGGATCCTGGCGAGCAGCTTGTCGGCCTCGGCGGGCGTGTCGCCGCGCTCGGCGCACACCAGCGCGAGGAGGCCGGGGCCGATCTCGCCGATGGTCTCGCCATCGACGATCACACGCGCTTCGGAGACGCGCTGCAGGACTGCGAGCATCGGGGTTTCTCGTGAAAGCCGTGGTCTGTGCGGAAAGCCGCGGGAAACGGGGAAGGGAAAGGAAACGGGAGGAAACGGGGACAGACCACGATTTCGCAGGAAATGCGCGGTCTGTCCCGGACAGACGCATTAAGAACTACGTCAGACCGCCGCCAGCGCCTGCTCCAGATCGGCAACGATGTCGTCGATGTGCTCGATGCCGATCGACAGTCGCACCATGTCGGGCGACACGCCGGCCTTGGCGAGTTCGGCCGGCGAGAGCTGGCGGTGGGTGGTGGAGGCCGGGTGGCAGGCGAGCGACTTGGCGTCGCCGATGTTCACCAGGCGGGTGATGAGCTTCAGCGCATCCTGGAAGCGGCCGCCGGCTTCAAAGCCGCCCTTGACCCCGAAGGACAGGATGCCCGAGGCGCGCCCGCCCATGTACTTCTGCACCAGGGCGTGGTCGGCGTGGTCGGGCAGGCCGGCGTAGTTCACCCACTCGACCTTGGCGTGCTTCTTCAGGTACTCGGCGACCTTGATCGTGTTGGTGCAGATGCGGTCCATGCGCAGCGCCAGGGTCTCGATGCCCTGCAGGATCAGGAAGCTGTTGAAGGGCGAGATCGCCGCGCCGGTGTTGCGCAGCGGCACCACGCGCGCGCGGCCGATGAAGGCGGCGGCGCCGAGGGCCTCGGTGTAGCACACGCCGTGGTAGGACACGTCGGGCTCGTTGAGGCGCTTGAAGCGCGCCTTGTGCTCGGCCCAGGGGAACTTGCCCGAGTCGACGATCACGCCGCCGATCGAGTTGCCGTGGCCGCCGAGGTACTTGGTGAGCGCGTGCACCACGATGTCGGCGCCGTGCTCGAAGGGGCGGCACAGGTAGGGCGAGGGCACGGTGTTGTCCACGATCAGCGGCACGCCGGCCTTGTGCGCGATCTCGGCGAGACGGCCGATGTCGGTGACGTTGCCGAGCGGGTTGCCCACCGATTCGCAGTAGATCGCCTTGGTACGCGCGTCGATGAGCGCGGCGAAGCTGTCGGGGTCGCGGTAGTCGGCGAAGCGCACCTCGATGCCGAACTGCGGGAAGGTATGCGCGAACAGGTTGTAGGTGCCACCGTACAGCGTCGACGCCGAGACGATGTTGTCGCCGGCTTCGGCGATGGTCTGGATGGCGTAGGTGATCGCCGACATGCCCGAGGCCACGGCGAGCGCGCCGATGCCGCCTTCGAGCTGGGCCACGCGCTGCTCGAGCACCGCGGTGGTCGGGTTCATGATGCGGGTGTAGATGTTGCCCTGCACCTTGAGGTCGAAGAGGTCCGCGCCGTGCTGGGTGTCGTCGAAGGCGTACGAGGTGGTCTGGTAGATCGGCACCGCGACGGCCTTGGTGGTCGGATCGGGCGAGTAGCCGCCGTGCACGGCGATGGTCTCGAGCTTCATGGGTCAGGTCTCCCCTTGGGTGAAAGTGGCGGGGAGTATAGCCAGCGCGGGCGGGATGGCGGAACCGCCGCATGCGCGTGGTGCTTCGATGCCGGCGGCGCGCTGGTCTATCCCGGGGTGCGAACTGCGACGCAGACACGGTTGCGGCCGCCGCGCTTGGCACGGTAGAGCGCGGCATCGGCGTCACCGAGGACGCGGGCGGGATCCCCTCCCGACACGAGGGCAAGACCGAGGCTGATGGTGAGCGACACCGCGCCGGCCGCGGTCGCCGCGGGCGCCGCCTCCACGCTACGGCGCAGGCGTTCGGCGAGGGTGAGGGCGGTGTCGGCGTCGACGTCGTCGAGCAGCACGGCGAATTCCTCGCCGCCGAGGCGGCCCGCGCGGTCGTGCTGGCGCAGGCCGCCGCGGATCAGCTGCGCCGCGTGCTGCAACACCTCGTCGCCGACGGGGTGCCCGTGGGTGTCATTGACGTGCTTGAAGTGGTCGATGTCGATCATCAGCAGGGCGCTGCGGCGCGTCGGCTCACGCCGCGCATCGTCCAGCGCGGCGTCCAGGCAGGCCAGGAAGCTGCGCCGGTTGGGCAGTCCGGTCAGCGGGTCGGTGGCGGCGAGCTCCGCCAGCCGGCGTTCGCGCTCCTTGCGTTCGGTGACGTCGCGCACCAGCCATACACGGCCAAGGCGTCGCCCCTCGTGTTCGATCGGCAGCCAGTCGACCTCCAGCGTGCGCCCCTGCGCGCCCTCCACCTCGATCGTGGCGCGCTTCTCCGCCGCGCGATCGTCGTCCGGCCGATGCAGCCAGCCCGTGCGCTCGGTGCCCAGCCGCTCGCACAGCGCCTCGTGCGTGAGGCCGATCAGTTCGTCCGGGGCGGCCGCGAGACCGAGCAGTTCGCAGAACCCCCGGTTCACCGAGCTGATCAGGCCGTCCTGGTCTTCCATCAGGACGCCGCCCGGGAAGCGCTCGAGCACCGTTTTCAGGCGCAGGCGCTCGGTGGCGAGAGCCATCCGCGTGCGGTACTTGTCGGAGATGTCGACCAGGGTCCAGACGGTGTCGCTGTCGGGGTCCTCCGGGTCCAGCATCACGCCGTGTACGTCGAACCAGCGTTTCTTGCCACGATTGTCGCGCAAGGGCAGTTCGATGTTGACCTGTCCGCCGGCCCGCAGCGCCGCGTAATGCTGCGGGATGAAGATGGCCTGGTCCTCGTGCAGGGCGAGGTCGGAGAGCTTGAGTCCGCCGATCGGGGTCGAGGGCGGCGCGAAGATCTCGTGGGCGCGGCTGTTGGCTTCGAGGATGTCGAGGTCGGCGTCGAGCATGGCGATGGCGGCCGCGCTGTGGTCGAGGAGGGCCCGACGCAATTGCGTGGCGGCGACCCGCGCGGTGATGTCGGAGAAGGTGCCCACGAGACGCCGCGGGCCACCCTGCGCGTCGGTCTCCACGACGCTGCCGCGGGCGTGGATCCAGACCCAGCGCCCGGACGCGGCGCGCAGGCGGAAGTCGCCCGCCACGGGAGCGTCGGGCGTCGCGCTCGGCACGGCGCGCAGCATCGCGTCCGGGCGCTGGCGATCGGCCGGATGGACGAGCGCGCAAAAATCGTCGAAGCACATCTCCGAGCCCAGTTCCGGACGATCGAGCATCTCGAGGATGCGCTCGTCGAGCGCGATGCGGTCGCGGGCGAGATCCCACGACCACAGGCCGTCGCGGACGGCGTCGACCGCCTGGCGCAGGCGCGCCTCGCTTTCGCGCAACTGCTGCGCAGCCACCTGGCGCTCGGTGATGTCGTGCACATAGCCGTGCCACAGCGTGCCGCCTTCGGGCGTGCGCTCGGGGTTGGCTTCGCCGAGCAGCCAGCGCAGCCGGTCGCCCTCGCCCCGCACGCGGAATTCGCAGCGCCAGGGCGCGAGGTTCGCGGCCGAGCGGAGGATGCTGTCGCGCAGACGGTCCAGATCGTCGGCGTGGACGCGCTCGAACAGGCGCATCGCCGAATCCTGCAGCCCCTCGGGCCCCAGCCCGTAGAGTTCGCGCACGCCCGGGCTGCAGTAGGGCATGGAGGTGCTGCCGTCCGCACGCAGCAGGAACTGGTAGGCCATGCCCGGAAAGTGACCGACCAGCTTCTCCAGCCGCCTGCGGGCGCGGCCGAGCTCTTCGCCCTGGCGGGCGTGGCGGCGCCAGAGCAGGCTGATCAGCAAGGCCGCTACGAAGAGCAGCAGCGAACCCAGGCCGCTGCGGAGGCGGTTGTCGCGGATCGTGCCGCGCACCGGGGCGAGCGCGTCCGCCTTGCTCAGCCCGAGCGCGGCGACGACGGGAAAGCCCGCAACGCGGTGCCAGGCGTAATAACGCTCGACGCCGTCCAGTGGCGCGGTCGCATCGAAGTTGCCCTGCAGCGCCACGCGATCGAGCAGATAGGGGCGGTCGGACGGCACCGAGCGCCCGATGGCTCCCGCGGTCCGGTTGGAGTGGGCGAGAAAGCGACCATCGTCGAGCACGAGCGCCGCCACGTCCGAGGTCCCCGGATAGAGTTCCCTCAGTGCCCGGGTGAGATGGGCGACCGACACCGACAGGACGATCACGCCGCGCAGTCGCCCCTCCTCCACGAGCGCACGGGAAAACGGCACGATCCAGGCGCCGGTCATGCGTCCGCGGTAGGGCTGGCCGATGAAGAGGCCCTTGTCCCCTTCCAGATGGACGCGGAAATGCCCGAAGTCCGCGATGCCGTAGCGCTCGAGTTCGAGCGGCAGGCGCTCGCCGACGGTGGAGTAGAGGAGCCGCCCCTCGGCATCGGCGACGTCGATGCCGACCAGGGCGTCTTCGGGAAGCGCAAGGTGCGCACGCACGAGGGCGTCGCGCGCGCCCTGCGGACCTTCCTTCAGCCAATGCTCGCCCAGGTGCAGGGAAAGATAGTCGAGCTTGCGGAACAGCGCCCCGGTGTGCAGCGCCAATGCGTGTGCGGTCTGCAGGGCACGCAACCGGGTCAGGCTCTCGGCCTGGGAGACGAGCGCGGTGTGCGAGTGGTCGAGCTGCAACCAGTAGCCGCCGAGCAGTACCGTGAACGCCAGCCAGGCAACCACCAGCCTGCCCGCGATCCCGTCACTGCGAACGAGGGCGGCGACCGTGGCGCGCGAACGATACAGGAAGGAGGAGAGGGGCAAGTCGGTTTCACCGATCTGTAATGGTCCGAGTCTATCAAGTTGCGAGGAAATCCGAGCGGACGATTGTTACGCAGCACGACGACTTCCCTTGCGCCGGATCGCCGCGCCTCGGGCATCATGGCGCGCTTCACAATCCGAGAGGCAGGCAAAACCCATGTACCCCATCCACGACACCGACGCGCAGTTGCTGCTGGCGACCCTGATCGCAGCAAAGAGGCGACCCGCCGCGCTGGCCGATATCGTCGCGGCCGCCGAGTTCATGGGCTTTCCGGTCACCGCCCCCGCGGCGTGGGCGGTGGCCTTCGAGCGCTTCGTCACCCACGGCCTGTTGACCACGGCGGGCGAGGGCTACGTGCTGACGCCGCTGGCCGTGCAGCTGGTCGAGGGCCTGCCGAGGAAGGCCGAGGCCGATGAGCGCGTGTTCCTGCTGCGCGAGCGCCTGTCGGCGTACAAGCCGGCCACCGAGCATGCGGCAATCGCGATCGGCGCCGAGCACTTCGAGGCGGCGCTGCGCGAGCATGCCAGGCTGGCGCAGCAGGGCGGCAAGAACCTGCTGATGCCCAAGCCCAAGCGTGACGACGAGGACGAGCGCAGGCGCCCGTACGGCGGCCGGCCCGGCGGCGGCCGCTTCGGCAATGCGCGGCGGCGTCCCTGATGGCGTAGTGGCGGTCCGCGCGAGGCGCTCGCCGCCCGGTTCTTGCCTTAACCGAAGCGGGTCGGCGGTACCGATCGCGCCACGCTGTCGGGCTCGGTCACCGGCTCGCCAGCCAGCGTGCGCAGCGGGATCACGCCCGCCCACACCGGCCAGTCCAGGTCTTCCTCGTCGTCCTTCACGCCCCAGTCGCGCACCTTGGCCGACGCCTCGTCGAGCGCAATCCGCAGCACGCTGGTGGCGTTCAGCTCCTTCTCCGTGATCGGGCGCAGCGTGTCCCAGCGTCCGGGGTAGAGGCCGTCGATGAAGGCGCGCAGGCTGGCGAGCTTGTGTGCGGGCTCGGTCACCGCCTCGAAGCGGCCGTAGACCACCACCGAGCGGTAGTTCATCGAGTGGTGCATCGCCGAGCGCGCCAGCACCAGGCCGTCGGCGAGTGCGATCGTCACGCAGGCCTCGCCCTCGGTCAGCGCCTTCAGCATGCGCGAGGCCTTGGCGCCGTGGAGGTAGAGGTGCCCGCCCTCGCGCCAGTGGATCGTGGGAATGGCATGGACCGCGCCGTCGAGCTGGAAGGCGACGGTGCACAGCATCGCCGCATCGACGATCGCGGCGATGGTGTCGGCGTCGTAGTGCGCGCGCTCGGGCAGGCGGCGCACGCGGGTGCGCGGGGAGGGGGCAGGTCGCGTGGGGCGGGGCATGGCGTCGAGGCTCCGAGGGGTTCGATCACCTTATCCTAGGTTCGTGGTGGTACCTTTCGTAGTGCCACAAGGACCTTCCAGATTGGAGCCACGATGGAGCTCGACTGGCTGCTCGCCCCACCCTTGCCCGCGGCGGTGCCGCGCCAGCGCGTGCTCTATCTCCGCCTGCGCGAGGCCATCCTGTCGGGCCGGCTGGCGGCCGACACGCGCCTGCCCGCCAGCCGCAGTCTCGCGGCGACGCTCGGCATCGCACGCAACACGGTGCTGTTCGCCTATGAGCAGCTCGTCGCCGAAGGCTGCCTGGTGGCGGATCGCCACGGGACGCGGGTGGCACAACTGCCCGCCGCACCGGGCGCCTCGCAGCCCGTGTCCCGCACACAGGGGCCGCCGCCGGTGCTGTCCGCGCGCGCGGCTGCGGCGCTGCAACGCGAGCCGGCGCGCGACGCCGAAGCGCTGCCGTTCTCGCCCGGCGTGCCGGACTTCGGTGCCTTCCCCTTCCGTGCCTGGCGCGCCTGCCTCGAGCGCGCGTGGCGCGACGCCGGCTGGCGTCAGCTCGGTTACGCCGCGCACGGTGGCGATCCGAGCCTGCGTGCGGCGCTCGCGGCCCACCTCGGCAGCGTACGCGGCCTCGCGGTGGATGCCGCGCAGCTCCTCATCACCAGCGGCACGCAGGCGGGGCTCGACCTGTGCGCGCGCCTGCTCGCCGATCACGGCGACACGGTCTGGGTGGAGAACCCGGGCTACCTTGCCGCCCGCGTCGCCTTCGGGCTCGCCGGCCTGCAGGTGCACGACGTCATGGTCGATGACGAGGGGCTGGCCCCCGGCGCGGAAGACTGGCTGCGCCATCCGCCGCGGATGATCATGACCACCCCCTCGCACCAGTACCCCAGCGGGCGGGTGATGTCGCTGCCGCGCCGGTTCGCGCTCATCGAGCGTGCCCGTGCGGCTGGGACCTGGATCGTCGAGGACGACTACGACAGCGAATTCCGCCGTGCCGGTCCGGCACCGCCCGCGCTGTTCGGCCTGCAGCCCGGCGCCACGGTCGTGTACGCCGGCACCTTCAGCAAGACGCTGTATCCGGGCCTGCGCCTGGGCTATCTCGTCCTGCCGCGCACCATCGCGGCGGACTTCATCCACGCTGCGGCGCGCGCCACGCGCGCCGGGCAGGGCATCGAGCAGCGCGCGCTCGCCGACTTCATCGGGCGCGGGCATTACATCACCCATCTCCGTCGCATGCGGGCGCGCTACAACGCCCGCCAGGCTGCGCTGCGTGCCGCCCTGCGGCAGGCCTTCGGTCCCGGGCTGCTGCTGTCGGGCGGAGAAGCCGGGCTGCATCTGGTGATGTGGCTGCCCGACGAGCTGCCCGATGTCGCGGTGGCGCAGCGCGCCGCGCAAGTGGGGCTGGGCGTGCGCGCGCTGTCCGCCTACGCGCGCCCGCCGGT
This sequence comes from Thauera sp. DNT-1, assembly GCF_055393985.1. Lineage (NCBI taxonomy): Bacteria > Pseudomonadati > Pseudomonadota > Betaproteobacteria > Rhodocyclales > Zoogloeaceae > Thauera > Thauera sp. DNT-1. Next base: position 269,809 of record NZ_AP043752.1, read on the forward strand.
GCGCTGCAACGGGCTGGTGCTTGGCTATGGGAACCTGGACGAGGGCGCGGTCGAAGGGGCGGTGGCGCGGCTGAAGCGGGCGGTGGAGGATGCGTCTGCAGGGCCGAGGTCGCCGATCGGGGCTGCCCGATGCTGAAAGTGAGCTGCTCTTCGTTTCCGAACTTGGGCGCCGGCCTTGGGTGCGACGATGCGCAGCCGTTACACTCCGCGCCCTGACTCGTTCGCACTCTCCGGAAGCTCCCATGGCCCAACTCGTCCTCCACCCCGGCAAGGAACGCTCGCTGTTCCGCCGCCATCCCTGGATCTTCGCCGGCTCGGTGGACCGGCTCGAGGGCCGCGCGCGGCCGGGCGACACGGTGACCGTGGTGACGGCCGAGGGCAAGGCGCTGGCGCGGGCGGCGTGGTCGCCGTCCTCGCAGATCCGCGCGCGGGTGTGGAGCTTCGATGCCGAGGCGGCGATCGACCACGCCTTCTTCAAGCGCGCGGTGGCGGCCTCGGTGGCGCGCCGCGCGGCGATCCCGGCGCTGCGCGGGCAGGAGGGTGTGCGCCTGATCCACGGCGAGTCCGACGGTCTGCCGGGCGTGATTGCCGACCGCTACGGCGAGGTGGTGGTGCTGCAGCTCACCAGTGCGGGCGCGGACAAGTGGCGCGAGGCCATCGTCGCCGGGCTGGTGCAGGCCACCGGCTGCGCGGCGGTGTACGAGCGTTCCGACTCCGAGGTGCGCGGGCTGGAAGGTCTGGAGTCGCGCACCGGCTGCGCGCATGGTGCGCTGCCGGCGGGCGGGCTCACCATCGTCGAGAACGGCGTGCGCATGGAGGTGGACGCCGAGGGCGGGCACAAGACCGGCTTCTATCTCGACCAGCGCGACAACCGCCTGCTCACCGGCCAGCTCGCGGGCGGGCGCACGGTGCTCAACTGCTTCTGCTACACCGGCGGCTTCTCGCTGCAGGCGCTCGCCGGCGGGGCGGCCTCGGTGCTGTCGATCGACTCGTCCGGCCCGGCGCTGGCGTCGGCGCGGCGCAACCTCGCGCTCAACCCGCAACTCGACGCCGAGCGCGCCGAGTGGCTGGAGGCGGACGTGTTCAAGGCCCTGCGCGCGCTGAAGGACGATGGCCGCAAGTTCGACCTGATCGTGCTCGACCCGCCCAAGTTCGCGCCCTCGGCCGCGCACGCCGAGCGCGCCGCGCGCGCCTACAAGGACATCAACCTGTTCGGCTTCCGCCTGCTGAACCCGGGCGGCATCCTGATGACCTATTCGTGCTCGGGCGGCATCGGGCAGGAGCTGTTCCAGAAGATCGTCGCCGGCGCGGCCATCGACGCCGGGGTGGATGCGCGCATCCTGTACCGCCTGTCGGCCGCGCCGGACCATCCGATCGGGCTGGCCGTGCCGGAGGGCGAATATCTCAAGGGGCTGGCCTGCCAGGTGGGGTGAGCGGGACTGCCCTGTGGCGCGGCGGGTGCGGCAGGAATCGCATGCTCGCGTTTCTTCACGGTCCGGATCGCGACTCGCGTCGCTCCCACGGCACGCCTCATAGGTGCGGTGGTTCTTGTAGGAGCGACGCCAGTCGCGATTGCGGCCGCCCGGGCGGCGACCGACGGCGGCGAGGGCCGGACGGGGGAATCGCGACTTGCGTCGCTCCTACGGCGCGCTGTGGAGCCGCGGTGGTTCTTGTGGGAGCGACGCCAGTCGCGATCGGGCCGCCGGGCGGCGACCGACGGCGGCGAGGGCCGGACGGGGGAATCGCGACTTGCGTCGCTCCTACGGCGCGCTGCGGAGCCGCGGTGGTTCTTGTGGGAGCGACGCGAGTCGCGATCTGCGTGCTCGTGTTCAGCTTGCATTCAGATTGCGGCGGGCACACTGTCTGCGTCGAAACCCGCCGGAGAATGAAGATGAAGACGCGATTCCGTTCCCTGCTGGCCGCCGCCGCGCTCCTTGTCGCAGGTGGCCTGTCCGTGTCCGGCGCGAGCGCGGGCGAGCGCGTGCGCGTGGAGGAGATCCGCCAGCTGCGCGAGAGCGGGCAGATCCTCTCCGCCGAGGACATTCTCGCGCGCAGCCGCGCCATCCAGCCTGGCCAGGTCGTCGGTCTGGAGCTCGAGCGCGAGGACGGACGCTGGATCTACGAGGTCAAGCTGATCGACGAGCGCAACCGGGTGCACGAACTCGAGCTCGACGCCGCCAACGGGGAAGTGCTCGAACGCAAGGAGAAGTGAGCGATGCGCCTGCTCGTGGTCGAGGACGATGCGGCGCTCGGCGAGCGCCTGCGCACGCGGCTGGTCGCCGAAGGCTATGCGGTGGACCTCGCGCGCGACGGCATCGACGGCGCCCATCTGGGCGCGACCGAGCCCTACGACGCGGTGATCCTCGACCTCGGCCTGCCCGGCAAGCCGGGGCTGACCGTGCTGCGCGAGTGGCGCGCGGCGGCGAACCGCGTGCCGGTGCTGATCCTCACCGCGCGCGACGGCTGGGCCGAGCGTGTCGAGGGCCTGCAGGCCGGCGCCGACGACTATCTCGGCAAGCCCTTCCATGTCGAGGAGCTCCTCGCCCGCATCCAGGCCCTGCTGCGCCGCGCCGCGCCGGTGCCCGACACCGAGTTGCGCGCGGGCGACTGGCGGCTGGACGAGGCGCGCCAGTGCCTGGTCGATCGCGCCGGCAACGAGCAGGCCCTGACCGCCACCGAGTTCCGCCTGCTGCGCTATTTCATGCGCCACCCCGACGAGGTGCTGTCGAAGACGCGGCTCTCCGAGCACGTCTATGACTACGACGCCGAGCGCGACAGCAACGTCATCGAGGTCTACGTCCGCCGCCTGCGCGGCCTGCTCGGCAACGAACGCATCGAGACCCGGCGCGGGCAGGGCTATGTGTTCCGCAGCGGCGACTGAGGCGCGTGCGCGGGGGCGGGCCGGAAGATGAACTCGATCCGCCGTCGCCTCTCGCTCACGCTCGCCCTGGTGCTGCTCGCCGCGGGCGTCCTGCTGGCCTTCGCACTTCGCGACTTCCCGCGCCGCATGGTCGAGGAGCACGTGCTCGCCCGCCTCGACCACGACGCCGACCTGCTCTACGTGCATCTGCTCGACGCGCTCGCACGCCAGGACGGCGAGGCGGGGATGGACAGCGCGCTGATGGGCGCGGCCGGGCCGGCCTACGACCTGCCGCTGTCGGGGCATTACTTCCTCGTGCGCCTCGGCGATCGGCAGTGGCGTTCGCGCTCGACCTGGGACGCCGACCTCGACCTGCCGGAGGGGGCGGAGGGGCTTGTGTCGCCTCGCCTGGCCGGCCCTGCCGGGCAGGCGCTGCTGGTGGTCGCGAAGCGCTTCCCCGACAGCGCCGACGGCCGCGCGGTGAGCATCGCGCTCGCCGAGGACGTCGCCGCGATCGATGCCGCGATCGCGGCCTTCCGCGCGCAGGCGCTGACCGTGCTCGGACTGGCGCTGCTCGTGCTGCTGGTGCTGCAGCGGCGCGTGCTGCTGCGCGGGCTGGCACCGCTGGACGAGGCGGTGGACGCCTGCCGGCGGCTGGAGCGCGGCGAGGCGGTGCAGTTCGAGGCCGACGCGCCCGCCGAGGTGCGCCCGCTGCTCGCCGCCGTCGAGCGCCTGTCGCGCCATCAGGCCCAGCGCCTCGGACGCATCCGCCACGCCGCCGGCAACCTCTCCCACGCCCTCAAGACGCCGCTCGCGGTGCTCGGCCACAGCGCGGACGCGCTTGCGGCGCGTGGCGACGAGGAGGGCGCGGCGGCGATCCGCACCCAGCTCGAGACCATGCGCGCGACCATCGAGCGCGAGCTGCGCCGTGCCCGCCTTGCCGGCGGCGCTGCGGGCGGCGCCGGCTTCGCGCTGCGCGCCCAGCTCGGCGCGCTGGTCGAGGTGTTGCAGCGCCTGCACGCCGGGCGTGGCCTGCGCATCGAGCTGGAGGCGGACGAGCGCACCTGGCCGGTGGATCGCGAGGACATGCTGGAGCTCTTCGGCAACCTGCTCGACAACGCCTGCAAGTGGGCGCGTGCGCGGGTGCGGGTGGTTGTGGCGCCCGACGCGGGGACGGCGCGGCTCGCCTTCAGCGTGGAGGACGACGGCCCCGGCGTGGCGCCCGAGCTGCTCGAGCGCCTCGGCACCGCCGGCCTGCGCGCCGACGAGTCCCGCCCCGGCCACGGCCTCGGCCTGGCGATCGTCGGCGACATCGTCACCCAGTACGGCGGCACGCTCCGCTTTGGGCGCGGCAGCGTGCTCGGCGGCCTGCGCGTGGACGTCGAGCTGCCGCTGGCAGTGTAGGGGCGACCCGTCGGGTCGCCCCTACGTCGGCTACGGATGCGTCGTGATCCGAATAGAAGGGTTTCCCGAAGGACTTTCCTTAGCTAAGATAGTAAGCAATTACTCACTAAAGAGAGCGTTGCCGTGCGTGCCAAACCCCTCCCCGCCGAGACGCGTCGGGCCGTCACCGTCGAGGCGGTGATCGAGCTGGCAGCCGAGCGTGATCCCGGCGAGATCACCACCGCGGCGATCGCCAGCCACATGAAGCTGACGCAGGGCGCGCTGTTTCGCCACTTCCCGAGCAAGGACGCGATCTGGGAGGCGGTCATGGAGTGGGTCGCCGAGCGCCTGCTGGCGCGCGTCGACCGTGCCGCGGCGCAGGCGGCGTCGCCGCTCGCGGCGCTGCAGGCGATCTTCCTCGCCCATGCGGACTTCGTCGTCGAGCATCCGGGCGTGCCGCGCATGCTGTTCGGGGAGCTCCAGCGTGCCGAGGCGACGCCGGCGAAGCGGCTCGCGCGCGCGCTGCTCGAGCGCTACGGCGAGCGCATCCGCGGCCGCCTCGAAGCCGGCAAGGCGGCGGGCGAGGTGTCGGCGGCGCTGGACATCGATGCGGCGGTGATCCTCTTCGTCGGCACCCTGCAGGGGCTGATCATGCAGTCCATGCTCGCCGGCGACCTGCTCCGGATACGGCGGGACGCGCCGCGCGTCTTCGCCATCTACCTGGCCGGCATCCGGAGCGCGACATGAGCCTGCCCAGGATGAAGGCGCGCACGCTCGCGCTGGTCGCGGTGATCGTCGCGCTGCTGGCGGTGTTCGCCAACGTCGCGATGCGCTCGGGCCCGCTCGCCCCGGTCAAGGTGACGGTGGCGCGGGTGGAGGCGGGCGTGGTGTCGCCCGCGCTGTTCGGTATCGGCACGGTGGCGGCGCGCCACGCCTATCGCATCGGCCCCACCGCGGCCGGACGGGTCAAGCGCGTCGACGTCCAGGTGGGCGAGCGCGTGCGCGCCGGGCAGGTGCTCGGCGAGATGGACGCGGTGGATCTCGGCGACCGCATCCGCGCCCAGGAGGCCGTGCTCGAGCGCGCGCAGGCGGCGATGCGCGAGGCCGAGGCGCGCCAGGCGTTCGCGCGCGCGCAGGCACGGCGCTACGACAAGCTGGGCAGCCTGCAGGCCGCGAGCGAGGAGCTTGCGCTCACCCGCCGCCAGGAGCTCGAGGTCGCCGAGGCCGGCCTCGCCGCCGCGCGCGAGGAGCGCACGCGCGCCCGCGCGGAAGGCGCCGCGCTGCAGGCTCAGCTCGCCAACCTGCGCCTGGTCGCGCCGGTCGATGGCGTGGTCACGCTGCGCGAGGTGGAGCCGGGCACCACGGTCGTGGCGGGCCAGGCGGTACTCGAGGTGATCGACCCGGCGACCCTGTGGGTCGACCTGCGCCTCGACCAGGTCAATGCCGGAGGGCTGGCCGCCGGCTTGCCGGCCCGCATCGTGCTGCGCTCGCGCAGCGGCGAGGCGCTCGCCGGGCGGGTGCTGCGCGTGGAGCCGAAGGCCGACGCGGTGACCGAGGAGCTGCTCGCCAAGGTGGTCTTCGACCGGCTCCCCGAGCCGATGCCGCCGCTCGGCGAGCTGGCCGAGGTCACGCTGGCGCTGCCGCCGCTGCACGCCGCGGCGGTGATCCCCAACGCCGCGCTGCGGCGCGAGGCGGGTGCGGTCGGGGTGTGGCGGCGCGCGGGGGAGGGCGGTCTGCGCTTCGTGCCCTTGGAGCTCGGCGCGAGCGACCTCGACGGGCGCGTGCAGGTGCGCGAGGGCCTGGCGGCGGGCGACGAGATCGTCGTGTATAGCGAGGCCGGGCTGCGCGCAGGCCGCCGCACCGAGGTCGTCGCGGCAGTGGACGGAGCGGGCAAATGATCAGCCTCGCCGGGCGCGACATCCTGCACGGCTGGGGCAAGTTCGTGTTCACCGGCATCGGCCTGGGGCTGCTGATCGGCGTCACGCTGGTGATGGCGGGCGTGTATCGCGGCATGGTCGACGACGGCAAGGCCTTGCTCGACAACAGCGGCGCCGACCTCTGGGTGGTGCAGCGCGACACGCTCGGCCCCTATGCGGAGTCGTCCAGCGTCCACGACGACCTCTACCGCAGCCTGCTCGGCCAGCGCGGCGTGGCTCGCGCGGCCAACATCACCTACCTGACCATGCAGGTGCGCAAGGGCAGCGAGGACGTGCGCGCGATGGTGGTCGGCATCGCCGCCGGCCGGCCGGGGGCCGTTCCGGGCTGGCCGCCATATCTCGTCGCGGGGCGGCAGATCACGCGCGGGCATTACGAGGCGGTGGCCGACGTCGCCAGCGGCCTGCGCCTCGGCGAGCGCGTGGGCATCCGGCGCAACCAGTACACCGTGGTCGGGCTGACCCGGCGCATGGTGTCCTCGGCCGGCGACCCGATGGTGTTCATCCCGCTCAAGGATGCGCAGGAGGCTCAGTTCCTCAAGGACAACGACGCCATCCTGCAGGGTCGCCGCCGCACTGCGGCCAACCCGGCGCTCAACCGCCCGGGCGTGCCCGGCCTGCTCGACGCGGTGCTCGCCTCGCAGAGCACCAACCCCTATGTGAATGCCGTGCTGCTCACGCTCGCGCCCGGCCACGCGCCCGACGAGGTCGCCGAATCCATCCGGCGCTGGCAGCGCCTCACCGTGTACACCCGGGCGCAGATGGAGGGCATCCTCGTCGGCAAGCTGATCGCCACCTCCGCGCGCCAGATCGGCATGTTCCTGGTCATCCTCGCGGTGGTGAGCGCGGCCATCGTCGCCTTCATCATCTACACGCTGACCATGGACAAGATCCGTGAGATCGCGGTGCTCAAGCTCATCGGCACGCGCAACCGGACCATTGCCGCGATGATCCTGCAGCAGGCGGTGGCGCTCGGGCTGATCGGCTTCGTCGTCGGCAAGATCGCCGCCACCTGGTCGGCGCCCTTCTTCCCCAAGTACGTGCTGCTGGTGCCCGCCGACACGGTGGCGGGCTTCGCGGCGGTGATGGCGATCTGCGTGCTCGCCAGCCTGGTGTCGATCCGGCTCGCGCTGCGCGTCGATCCGGCCGAAGCGATCGGAGGCTGAGATGGACCGACCGACACGCGCCGGCAAGGGCATCCTGATCGAAGGCCTCACCAAGCGCTACGGCAAGGGCGACACCGCGGTGGATGCCTTGAAGGGCGTGGACATGCGTGTCGCCCCGGGCGAGGTCGTCGGCCTGATCGGCCCCTCGGGCTCGGGCAAGAGCACGCTGCTGAAGTGCCTCGGTGCGGTCATCGACCCTACGGCGGGGCGCATGACCCTGGGCGAGGAGTGCATCTTCGACAACGGCTGGAAGGTGCGCGACCTGCGCGCCCTGCGCCGCGACCGCATCGGCTTCGTGTTCCAGGCGCCCTACCTGATCCCCTTCCTCGACGTCACCGACAACGTCGCCCTGCTGCCCATGCTCGCCGGCGTGCCGAACGCCGCGGCGCGCGCGCGGGCGCAGGAATTGCTGGGCGCGCTCGACATCTCGCACCGTGCTGCGGCCATGCCCGCGCAGCTGTCGGGCGGCGAGCAGCAGCGCGTCGCCATCGCCCGCGGCCTGGTCAACCGCCCGCCGGTGATCCTCGCCGACGAGCCTACCGCGCCGCTCGACAGCGTGCGCGCGATGGCGGTGGTGCGCATCCTCAACGACATGGCCGCGCAGTTCCAGACCGCGATCATCGTGGTCACCCACGACGAGAAGATCATCCCCACCTTCAAGCGCATCTATCACATCCGCGACGGGGTGACGCACGAGGAGGCGGGCGAGGGGCGGCTCGTGCGCGAAAGCGCGTGAGGACCGCTGCGCGGGCCGCCCCGCCGCGCTGCGATGGGGTCGGGCGGCACGGAATGTTCTTGCACCGGGGCATGGAACATTTTCCGCGGCGCTTCGTTTCATTGTCCAGGAAGGCGATTCCGCCCTCTCGAAACCATCACGAAAGGACCTCTTCGACATGCAATCCCGCTCCACCCCCCGTCTGCTGGCCTTCGGCGCCGTCGCGATCCTCGCCGGCCTTCTTGCGGCCGCTCCCGCCACGGCGGCCGACAGCCATCGCCATGACACCCACACGGCGGTCCTCCAGCTCGACCAGGGGGCCAGATGGCAAACCGACGCCGCGCTCCGGACCGGCATGGAGGCGATCCGCGACGCGCTCGCGCGGGCCATCCCGCAGGTGCATGCGGGGCGCTTCGATGCGGCGCAGTATCGTGCGCTGGCCGAAGGGGTCGAAGGGCAGGTCGCCTACATCGTGCAGAACTGCAAGCTGAAGCCTGAGGCGGACGAGGTGCTGCACGCGATCATCGGCAGGCTCGGCCAGGGCGTCGAGGTGATCGGCGGCCACGCCGCCGGAACGAAGCCGGAGGAGGGCGTCGTCCACCTCGCACAGACCCTCGACGACTACGCCGCGCACTTCGACCACCCGGGCTGGAAAGGGCTGGAGACCGGACACTGATTCGACAGCGGCAGCGGAGGAAGGCCTGGTGACGGATCTCCCGCGCGCATGATCGGCGAGCGCCCGAGCAGCGGGGCGGACGCGGGCGCGGACACGGGTGAGGTGCGCGAGCTCGCCCGCGCCCGCGCCGGCGACGTGGCCGCCTTCGGCGCGCTCGTCCGCCGCCATCAGGAGCGCGTGTTCCGCTTCCTCCACCGCATGCTCGATGCCCGCGAAGAGGCGATGGAGCTGACCCAGGACGTCTTCGTCAAGGCCTGGCAGGCTTTGCCCGACTGGCGCCCCGAGGCGGCGTTCTCCACCTGGCTGCTGCAGATCGCGCGCAATGCCGCGCTCGACCAGTTGCGGCGCCGGCAGCTCGTGCGCTTCGCGCCGCTGGAGGAAGGCCTCGAGGTCGCCGACGACGCTCCGGGACCGGAGGCCCGCTATGCCAGCCGACAACGCCAGGCGCAACTGGAGCGGGCGCTGCAGCGGCTTGCCGCCGAGCACCGCGAGATCCTGCTGCTGCGCGAGGTCGAGGGCCTGGCCTACGGCGAGCTGGCCAGCGTCCTCGGCATTGCCGAGGGCACGGTGAAATCCCGGCTCGCACGCGCACGCAGCGCCTTGCTCGAACACTTCGACCCGCACACCGGAGCCTCCCATGAATAGCTCTTGCCCCACAGGATCTTGTGCCCCCGGGCCGTGTCCTCCCGACGAGGCGCTGTCGGCGCTCGTCGATGCGGCCCTGCCCTCCGAGGCCGGCGCCGGACTGCTCGCGCACTGCGCGGGCTGCCCGCGCTGCACGCGCCGGCTCGCCGAATTGCGCGCCCTCGGCGACGCCTTCGCGGCCCTCCCCGCCATACGCCTCGAGGTCGATCTGGCCGCGCAGCTTGTCGACCGCCTGCAGGCGGGCGCCCCGGCGGCCGCGCGCAAGCGCGGGCAGGGCCCCTGGTGGGTGCGCTGGATGGATCGTATCCGTCCGCCGACGCCCTGGCGCTTCGCCTTCTCGCCGTTTGCCGGATCCGTTGCGGCCGTCGGGCTCGGGTTGTGGCTGGGCGGGATGCTGATGGAGCTCGAGGAACCGCTGTCGCCGCTTGCGGCGAACACGACGCTGGCCGCCATGAGCGTGTTCGGTTCCGTCCCACCGGGAAATCTCTGTCCGCGGGCCGGGGCCTGCGGCGCAAGCGGGAACGCGCGATGAAAACCACCAAGCCTGGAATGGCGCTGCTGCTGTCGGTCGCGCTCAACGTCGGCGTGCTCGGTGCCGTGGTGCTGGATCGGCTCGGGCCGGGGGCGTCCTCGACATCGGCGCCGCCCCTCCATCGCATCCTGGAACTCGACGAGGCGCAGCGCGCGCGCTGGGACGCGGTCGAAGCGCCCTTCCTGCAGCAGTTCCACGCTGCCAGCGGCCAGTTGGAGGCGCATCGGCGGGCACTCGTCGAAGCCCTCTTCGCCGAGGCGATCGATCCGCTGCGCATCGAGACCGCGCGCGCGGCGATCGCCGAGCTGCAGCAGGACCAGCAGCGCCTGATCATCGAGCAGCTGATCGCCGAGCGCGAGATTCTCGACGCGCGCCAGCGCCAGCAGCTGCTCGGCCTGCTCCTTGCCCAGCCGCCGGCACGCACCACGGTCGAGGACCTGCACGCGCGCCCGACGCGCTAGCGCATCTCGAACGCCTCCTGGTGGAAGCTCGCGCCGCCCATGCCGAGGCGGCGCAAGCCCTTGCGCAGGCTGGTGGCGAGGCCGCGCGGCCCGCAGAACCAGATCTCCGGCGCCGCGCCCGCGCGCGGGCGGTCGCGCAGCGTCGCCGCGGTGAGGCGCTCGTTGCGGGCGCCGCTGATCACGTGCAGGCGCACCGCGGGCAGGTTTGCGCACAAGGCCTGGAGGCGGGCGACGAAGGGGTCGGTCGCATGCTCGCGCACGCTGTAGTAGAAATCGACGTCGGACGCCTGCTCCGGCCTCGCCTGCAGCGCCTCGAGCCAGGCGAGGAAGGGGGTCACGCCGATGCCGCCGGCGATCCAGATCTGCTCCCGCCCGTCCAGCGACTGCGGCAGATCGAAGCATCCATAGGGGCCTTCGACCTGCATGGGCCGACCCGGCTGCAGGCGCTGCGCGAGGCCGCGGGTGTAGTCACCCAGGGCCTTGATCTGGAAGCGCACCCGACGGTCGCCGCGGTCGGCGCCGGCGATCGTGAAGGGATGCGCGCCCTCCAGACGATCGAAGGTCGCGAAGGCGAACTGCCCCGGCCGGTGTCCGCGCCAGCCCTCGTCGAGCCGGCAGACCACCTCGGTGACGCCCGCGCCGGCGTCGCGGACCGACTCCACCACGCCGCCGACGCGGCGGTCCTGGCCGATGCGCCCGCCCAGCACCCGCACGCTGGCGACGCTGCCGGCGGCGATCAGGCCCGCCAGCAGCACGCCGACCGGTTGCGTCCAGTAGTCGAGCGGCGCGAGGAAGGCGGCATGGAAGGCGAGCGCCAGGTACAGCACCGGCATCCCCTTGTGAACGTAACGCCAGATCCGGAACGGGAAGCGCTTCCACAGCGTCAGCACCAGCATCGCCAGCAGCGCGTAGATCGCGAACTCGCCCAGCTCCTCGGCGACGTCGCGCATGGCTTCGAGCAGGCCGCCGCCGTGATCCTTGGGCAGGCGCCCCTCGCGCCCCCACAGCGTCTTGATGAGGTCGTCGGAGAGCTCGACCAGCCAGTGCAGCACCGCGAAGCCGACCGCGAGGATGCCGGCCCATTTGTGCACACGGTAGATGCGGTCCATGCCGCCGAAAAAACGCTCCAGCCGGGCCGGACGGGTGGCGAGCACCATCGCCAGCGACATCAGCGCGAAGGACCCCAGGCCGGTGAGCGTCAGCGCGTGCTCGCGCACCGCCCAGGGATTGCCCGGCGCGCTGGCGACGGCGCCCGTCGCCGACAGAATTTCCACGCCCCAGGCCAGGCCGACCAGGGCGATGAAGGCGGACAGAAAGCGTTTCATGATCCGGTCCCTCCTTCAGTCGTCCTCGAAGTAGCCCTTCGCGGCGTCGATGTGGCACGCGGTGCAGTTGGCCTTGCTGCCGACGTCCTTGCGGGTCCACTCGGAGCGCGGGACCTCGTCGTGCTCGCGCACCCACTTCGGCAGTTCGGTGATGCGCAGGGGGGCATCGCCGGGGCGCAGGCCGCGCAGCAGCTTGCCCGGCTGCCCGCGCGCGTCGCCGGCGTGATCGACGAGGTAGCGGGTGATCGCGGCGGTGGTGTCGGCATCGACGCTGGCGTCGTCGCCGAAATGATTCTCCAGTTCGCCCATCATGCGTGTCCACGACGCCGCGGGCAGCATCGACGCCGGAAACGCGATGTGGCAGCTCGCGCACTCCTGCACGGTGAGCGGGTCGGTGACCGGCGGATAGAAGTCGTCGTCGCCGGCCTGGGCGCGGCCGAGCAGCATGAGGGTCACGGCGATCGCGGCGGCACCGAGGGCGAGGGGGCGAAGGGCGGGGGTCTTCATGGCGGGTCTCCGGGGTGGCGCTTACTGGGTGCTCATCCAGGCGAGCCAGTCGCCCTTCTCGCGTGCGCTGCACTCGCGGCCGAGCACCTCGTTGCAGTTGCGCTTGAACCATTTTTCGACCTTCGCCGGGTCGCCGTAGCGTGTGGCCGACACCGACACCGCCATCGGCTCGATGGCCTTGCCGGTGCGGGTCTGGCCGGCTGAGCGCGCGTTCTCGCCATGGCAGGAGGTGCAGGCGGGCGTGTCGGGCTTGCCGAGGCCGTGGCGGGTGCGGTGCAGGGCTTCGCCGCGTGCGGCGGAAAAACCGGCGAAGGCGGGGTCGGTGGCGCGCGCCTCGGCGGCGTAGCGCTCCAGGAGGGCGGCGCTCGGGGCGGCGAGCGCCCCGGCACTGGCGGCGAGGCCGCACAGCAGCGCAAACGCGCGGAATTGGCTGTTCATGGTTCGTTCCTTGATCCGGGCTGAGGACTCGACCGGACGGGCATCGCGGATGCCAGTCGTCCGGAATCGCGAGCCCAGTGTGCAAGCGCGCCACTGAATCGAACCTGAACGGAGAAAGCGCGTGCGCCAAGGAGCGGCGGGGGCGGGCGCCGATGCGCCCGCGCGCTGCCCGCGCTCAGCGCATGTCGAAGAGTTCCTGGTGGAAGTCGGCCGCCGGCAGGCCCCGGGCGACGAAGGCCTCGCGCAGGGCCTGGCCGAAGCCGCCCGGTCCGCAGAACCACACGTCGGCCTCGGCCCATCCCGGCACGGTGTCGCAGATGCGCGCCACGTCGAGGCGGCCGTCGCGCGCGCTCACCAGCACGTGCAGCCTCACCCCCGCCGCCTGCGCATCGCGCTGCAGGCGGGCGATGAAGCCCTGGTCGGGTTCGGCCGTGCTGTAGAACAGATCGACCTCGCGCCCGTCGGGCTCCACCGCGAGCGCCTTCATGCGGGCGATGAAGGGGGTGATGCCGATGCCGCCGCCGACCCAGATCTGGCGGCGCTTGCCGCTGGCGCTGCCGCTGGCGAAATCGAAGCGGCCATAGGGGCCTTCGACGGTCACGAGGTCGCCGACGCGGAGCAGTTCGGGCAGGCGCGCGGTATAGTCGCCGATGCCCTTGATCAGGAAGAACAGGCGGCCGTCCCCCTTCCAGCCCGAGGAGATGGTGAAGGGATGCGCGCCTTCGTCCCTGGAGAAGGTCACGAAGGCGAACTGGCCAGCCTCGTGCCCCGGCCAGCGGTCCTTGAAGCGGATCGCCACCTTGAGCACGCGGTTGTCGGGGAAGGACACCAGCTCCTCGATCTCGCCGACCGCCTTGCGCCGGTGGCCGACACGGCCGGACAGGGACACCACGGCGGCGACGCTGCCGCCGGCCATCAGCACGGCGAGCACGATGCCCATCGGCTGCGCCCAGTAGGCGAACGGCGTCAGCAGCACCGAGTGGAAGACCAGCGCCAGGTAGGCGAGGGCCAGCAGGCGGTGGGTCTTGAAGAACAGCCGGTACGGAAAGCGCTTGGCGAGCGCGATCACGATCAGCACCACCGCCGCGTAGAAGGCCCACTCGCCGACCGATTCCGCCAGGCCGCGCTGTGCGCGGAAGAAGCTCTCGACCGGGTCGGTGAGCGGCGGCTTCGGCCCCCGCTCGGGCTTGACCAGCCAGCCCCAGCCCACCGCCCACTTGGTGCCCTGCGCCCACAGCCAGTGGATGACCGAGAACACCAGGCCGGTGATGCCCAGCCACTTGTGCAGGCGATAGGTCTTGTCCAGCCCGTCGAGCAGCGGCTCGACCCGCACCGGGCGCAGCGCCAGGATCATCCCCACGCTCATGACGCCGATGCCGATCACGCCGGTGTAGTTGATCGCCACCGTGCGCAGGGCGAAGTACTCGTAGCCGGCGGGCAGCAGCGGATCGGCCATCCACCAAAGCAGGCTGAGCAGCAGCAGGAGTCCCGCGTACGCAAATCGGATGTTCTTCATCGTGCTCTCCCTCGGATCGCATTTCGGCGCCCGCGGCAAGGCGCGGCCAGCACGCCGCGTGGAGCGCCACCTGCGCCGAGTATCCGCGAAAAGCCAGCGGCCCGCCTTGTCGCCGCGCAAGGCCGCCGCGCACCGAATGGCGACGCCGTTCTGGGGCTGGCCGTTCAGGTCCGGTTAAGGATCGCGGCCCCATGCTGCGGGTTGTCCCGACCACGGAGCCTTTCCAATGATGACCAAGAGCTTGATTTCGACGCTGCTGCTGGCGCTTGCCGCCGGGATCGCCACCCACGCCCGCGCCGCCGGGGACGAACCGACGGCGCTGTCGCCGCAGGCCTGCCAGGCGCTGCATCAGGAACTCGATGCCATGGAGGCTCACGTGCGCGAGGCGCGCGCGAGTGGCGCCGCACAGGCGGACGCGCCCTACCCGGCGCTGGCGCAGGCGCTGGAGACCCACCTCGATGCCTTGAAGGCCGGCCTGCCGACGCCGGCGACACCGCGCGCGCAGGCTGGCGAGTTGTTGAGCGACATGCGCGACGCCCTGGTCCTGGTGCGCGACGCCACCCACCTCGAAGCCCGCCTGCTCGCGGTGCAGCGCCTCGAGGACGATCGACGGCTCTACAATCGCGTCCTGGAGACCCTGGGGTGCTCCGCCACTCGACCCACCGCACTTTGAACCGATGACCTCGATCACGCCGCGCCAGGCCCTGCTGCTCTCGCTCGCCGCAGCGCTGAGCACCATCGCAATGAAGACCGGCGCCTGGTGGCTGACCGGCTCGATCGGCTATCTGTCGGATGCGCTCGAATCGGTGGTCAACCTAGCGGGCGCGGGTTTTGCGCTGTGGATGGTGTCCTACGCGCAGCGCCCGGCGGACGAGGATCACCAGTACGGTCATGGCAAGGCCGAATACTTCTCGGCCGCGTTCGAGGGCGGGCTGATCTTCATCGCCGCGCTGATCATCCTGATCACCGCCGGGGAACGCCTGCTCCATCCGCAGGCGATCGGCGACCTCGGGCTCGGCACCTTGCTGTCCGTCGGCGCGAGTCTGATCAACTTTCTCGTTGCGCGCGTGTTGCTGCAGGTCGGTCGCGCGCACCGCTCGCTCGCGCTCGAGGCCGACGCGCGCCACCTGATGGCCGACGTATGGACCACCGCGGGCGTGGTCTGCGGTGTCGGCCTCGCGGGCGCCACCGGCTGGAGCTGGCTCGACCCGGTGGTCGCCGGTGCGGTCGCGCTCAACATCCTGCGCGAGGGCTGGGAGCTGATGCGGCGCTCGATCGACGGCCTCATGGACCGCGCGCTGTCCGATGCCGAGGTGGCCGCGATCGAACGCACGCTGGCCGAGGCCTCGCCGCCGGGCTGCTTCCACGGCAGGCTCGCCACGCGGGCCGCGGGTGCGCTGCACTTCGCCCACGTCGAGCTGTGCGTTCCCGGGGAGTGGACCGTCGCCGAGGCCCACGCGGTGGCCGATGCACTCGAGGGCATCGTGCTCGAGCGCACCGGCACCCGCCTCTCGACCCACCTCGAGCCCCTCCCGCCGAACCTCCCGCAGGGCGCGGGCGTGGACTTGGGCCGCGTGCCCGACGAAGGGCCATAGACGAACGAGACCCCATCCCGCCGATGCACCTGCTCATCATCGAAGACGACCGCACGATCGCCGAGAACCTCTACGAGTACCTCGAGGCGCGCGGCCACCAGTGCGACTATGCCGGCTCGATCGCGGCGGCTGCGGCCTTGCTCGCGTGCACCGCGTTCGACGCCCTGGTGCTCGACCGCAACCTGCCCGACGGCGACGGGCTCGCGCTCGCACGCCGGCTGCGTGCCGAGGGACGTGCGATGCCGATCCTGGTGCTGACTGCGCGCGACGCGCTCGAAGACAAGCTGCTCGGCTTCGAGGCGGGCGGCGACGACTACCTGGTCAAGCCGTTCGCGCTGCAGGAGCTCGAGGTCCGCCTGCTGGCACTGGCGCGGCGCAGTGCCGTGCGGCCGGCCGACCCGGTGTTGCGCCACGGCGCGCTGGAGTTCAGGGCCGCGACCCAGGAGCTGCGCCTGCAGGGCCGTCTTCTCGCCCTGCCGCCGAAGCCCTTGCGCCTGGTCGCCGAACTGCTCGCCCAGCCCGAGCGCGTGTTCTCGCGCCGCGAGCTCGAGATCGCGGTATGGGGGCACGAGCAGGACAGCAGCGACAACCTGCGCAGTGTGCTGCACACCCTGCGGCGCACCCTCGGCGACGACGCATCCACCCAGGTGGTGAATGTCCATGGCCTCGGCTACAAGCTCGTCAGCCGCTGACTGCGGCGCGCGCCGCGGCGGCCGGCGTTGGCTGCCGGACGGCATGCGGATCCGCATCGCGGTGTCGGTCACGGCCGTGCTGGTCGTGCTCATCGTGGCGCAGTCGCTCGCCCTGGTGCGGCTCAACGAGGAGATGGAGGAGGAGTTCATCGACGGCACACTCGAGGAGCAGCTGCACTACAGCATCGAGCATAGCCGCCGCCTCGGTACCCTGATCGGGCCGCAGACTCCGAACATGACGCTCTACCGCTTCGCGCCGGGTGCGCTACCACCGCAAGGGCTGAGCCCCGCGCTGGCCGGACTCGCGGTGGGCAATCACGAGGAATGGTCCGCCGGGCGAGAGCTGCACGTTGCAGTGCGAGAGGCCGATGGCCAGCGCTACGTGCTCGTGTACGACGAATCCGAGCATCGCAAGCGCGAGTCGGCCGTGGTCGCCACGGTCGTGATCGGCGGCCTGGTGCTGAGCGCCTTGTCCTTTCTCCTCGTCTACGCCATCGCCGCACGGCTCACGCGCGGGCTGGAGACGCTGGCCGAGCGCGTCGAGGAGGGGGGCGACGGCACGCCCCTCGCCGAGGATGGACTCGAGGCCGAGCTCCGCGTGGTGGCGCGTGCGCTGGACAGGGCCGAGGCGCGCCAGGCCGCCGTGCTGGCGCGCGAGCGCGATTTCAACGCCAATCTGTCGCACGAGCTGCGCACCCCGCTCGCCGGTATCCGCAGCGATGCCGAGATGCTGCTGAACGATCCGGTCCTGTCCGACAAGGCCCGCCGCCGTGCCGAGCGCATCATCGCCACCACCGACCGCACCACCACGCTCGCCCAAAGCCTGCTGCTGCTCGCCCGCGAGGCGCGGCCGCAGGCGCTCGAACCGATCGACCTGAGCGCGGCGGTGCGCGACGCCTGGACGCGCTTGCACCCGGCCGGCGCTGCGGCCGCAGCGCCCAGCATCCGTATCGACCCCCAGGCCGAGCTCGTCGCCGACCCCGGCCTGCTGGCGCTCGTGCTGCGCAACCTGCTGGAGAACGCCCTGCGTCATGGCGAGGGGCGCGCGATCGAGGTGGTGCTGGAAGGGCGTCGCCTCGAGGTGTGCGATCGTGGCCCCGGCTTCGGCGACGAGGACCCGGCGCGCTGCTTCGAGCGCTTCCGGCGCGGCGGGGCCAAGCCGGGACACGGGCTCGGCCTGGCGCTGGTGCGGCACATCTGCACCGCCTGCGGCTGGGAGGCCCGCGCCGCCAACCGGCCCGACGGCGGCGCCTGCCTGACGATCGACTTCGGGCCCGCGTCGAGATAGCGCGGCTGGCGTGGTTCCGGCTGCCCGCGCTCACACTTTCCTCACACCCGCATCACGCTTTCCTCACGCCCGCCTGGGTAGATTGCGCCAATCCTTTCCGGCTCCGCGCGATCATGTTCAAGTTACGTCTTTCCCACGTCCCGTCCTTCGCTCCCTCGGCCGGCGCATCGACGCCCGTCGGGCGTCGCGCTCCGGGCGCTTCGGCGTTCGCCGCAGCCTGGTCCGGCGCGCGCAGCTGGCGCCCCGAGGTGTCGGGCGAGGGCTTGCTGGTCGGGCTCGGCCTCTATTTCGCGCTCGCCTGCAATACGCCCTTCTGGCGTGCGCTGCTCGCGAGCCGTGGCGGCGAGGGCGGCGGCCTCTTCTATGTGCTCGCGCTCGGCGTGGCGCTCGCCGCGCTCAACGTCGCGCTGCTCGCGCCGCTGCTCAACCGCTGGACGACCAAGCCGCTGCTGGGCGGCCTGATCCTCGTGGCCGCGGTGTCGAGCTACTACGCCGGCCACTTCGGCGTGTACTTCGACCCGAGCATGCTGCGCAACGTGCTGCGCACCGACCTCGCCGAGGCGCGCGAGCTCCTCACGCCCGGCTTCTTCCTGCAGGTCTCCGCGCTGGCCCTGCCGCCCCTCGTCTTTCTTGCGCGAGCGCGCGTGCGCCGGCGTCCGCTGCGGCGCGCGCTGGCGATCCGGGCCGCCGCCGCCGTGCTCGCGCTGCTCGTGGCCGTCGCGGCGCTCGGTAGCGTGTTCAAGGACTTCTCCGGGCAGATGCGCAACCACAAGGAGCTGCGCTACCTGATCACCCCGGCCGCGCCGCTGTGGTCGCTCGCGCGCGTGCTGAGCCGCGACGCGCAGGCGGCCAATCAACCGCGCCGGCCGGTCGGCGCCGACGCCCGCCTGGGAGCGAGCTGGGCGGCGGCGAAGAAGCCGACCCTGTTCGTGATCGTGGTCGGCGAGACCGCGCGCGCCGCCAACTGGGGCCTGGACCGTGGGGCGGGGCAGTCGCCCGCCCACGACACCACGCCCGAGCTCGCCCGCCGCGCGGTCATCAACTTCCCGGACGTTACGAGCTGCGGCACCAACACCGAGGTGTCGGTGCCCTGCATGTTCTCGCTGCAGGGGCGGCGCAACTACGACGAGGATGCCATCCGCGGCAGCGAGTCCTTGCTCGATGTGCTGCGTCACGCCGGCCTGCGGGTGGTGTGGAACGACAACCAGTCCGGCTGCAAGGGCGTGTGCGCCGGGGTCGAGAGCCTGCGCCCCGACTCCGCCGCCTTGCCCGCGCTGTGCGACGGCGAGCGCTGCCTCGACGAGGCCTTGCTGGAGAGCAGTCGGGCGCTGCTGCGTGATCCGCAAGGCAACCTCGTGCTGGTCCTGCATCAGCTTGGCAACCACGGTCCGGCCTACTTCCGCCGCTATCCGGAAGCCTTCCGCCGCTTCACGCCGACCTGCGACGACGAGGACCTGTCGAAGTGCACCCGCGAGCAGGTGGCCAACAGCTATGACAACGCGCTGAGCTACACCGACCACGTGCTCGCCCGCGGCATCGACCTGCTGAAGGAGCTGGAGCCGCGCTACGACGCCGCGCTGCTGTATGTCTCGGACCATGGCGAGTCGCTCGGCGAGAACGGCCTCTACCTGCACGGGCTGCCGTACTCGATCGCGCCCGCGGAGCAGACCCGCGTGCCGATGCTGATGTGGCTGTCGTCCGGCTTCGCCGCGCGCAACCGGGTCGATGCGGCGTGCCTGCGCGGGCAGGCCGCCCGGCCCGCCAGCCATGACAACCTCTTCCATACCGTCCTGGGCCTGCTCGACGTGCGCACCGCGGTCCGCGACGACGCACTCGACCTGACCGCCCCCTGCCGGAGCTGAGCACATGCACGCTAGCGAACTCTTCACCCCGCTGCCGGTGCCCGCGCTCGATGCGTCGCGGCGCTGGCTGCTCGCGCAGTCCGCACTGCTCTTCCTCGGTGCACTGCTGCTCTACGGGACATTCGAGCGAACCGATCTGGATCGCCGCCTGGCGCACGCGCTGTTCGATGGGGAGCTCGGCCTCTTTCCCCTGAGGCACAGCTGGTTCCTCGAGGCGGTGATGCACAAGGCGGCCAAGCAGGCCACCTACGTGCTGGTGGCGGCCAGCCTGTACCTGTGCTGGCAGGGCTGGCGCGGCAGGCTGGCGTGGCTGCCCGCGCGCAATGCACTGCTCGCGGCGATCGGCATGCTCGCGATTCCGCTCGCGACCTCGACCGCCAAGCTGCTGACGGCGCGCTACTGCCCCTGGGACCTCATCGACTTCGGCGGCTACGCACCCTATCTGGGCCTGTTCGAGGCTGCGCCGCCGGGGCTCAAGGCGGGGCAGTGCTTCCCGGCCGGGCACGCGTCGACCGGCTTCCTGTGGATCGTCTGGGCGGTGGCGCTGAAACCGGCCGGGCCGCGTGCGGCGCGCGCCGCGCTCGTGGCGGGCGTGCTCGCCGGCGGCGTCCTCGGTACGGCGCGCATGCTGCAAGGTGCGCACTTCCTGTCGCACACGCTGTGGACTCTGTGGTTGGCGTGGGCCGTGAGCGTGAGCCTGGCGGTGCTCGTGCGCGCCGACCTCGGTCTCGCGGGGCGGCGCGGCGCATGACGCGTCCGCGCTGCGGCGGACCGCAGCGCTGCTCCGTCAGCGCAGGTCGACGCGGCCGCCCCGCGTGCGCTTGATCCCGGTGATCATTGCGCCGACCAGGTTCACCCGCTCCAGCCGGCCCATCACGATGGCCGCCGCGGCATGGATCCCGGCGAGTGCGATCAGGGTGGCGGCGAGCGCCTCGTGGATCTCCTCCAGCCATTCCTCGCCCCAGAACGCGTCCGTGGTCTGCAGGAAGCCGGTGAGGCCGAGTGCGAGGACCAGCGCCATCAGCGCGAGCATCATCAGCGCGCCCAGGGGATTGTGGCCGGGCTGGAAGTCGCGCCTGCCGGTGCGCATCGCCGCGAGGTGGGCGCGCAGCCGCACGGGGGTCGGGAAGAAGTTGGCGAAGCGCGCGTATTCGCTGCCGACGAAGCCCCAGACCAGGCGGGCGACGACGAGACCCGAGGCGGTGTAGCCGACGAACCGGTGCAGCGTCTCGCCGTCATCGACGACGAAGAAGTTCAGGATGACGCAGCTCACCAGGCTCCAGTGGAAGACGCGCACGAACGGGTCCCAGACCCGCAGGGCAAGTTCGGAATCGGGCGGGCGCATGGCAGAGGCTCCTTGTCGGGTGGAGGAGGGCGGCGCGCGGCCGCGCGCCGCCCCGATGGCAGGTCACTTGCGTTCGAGTTCGGCGCCGGTCTCGGGATTGAAGTAGATCTCCACCTTCTTTCCGTCCTTGTCGAAGCCGTAGATCTCGTAGCAGTCGTTCTTGGTCACCTTGAAGTTCTTGATCTTGTAGCCCTGGGCTTCGACCTTGGCCTTGAAGTCGGCCTCCTTCATCCACTTCTCCTTGGGGGCGGTGCAGGTCGGGCCGGCGAGGGCCGAGGTGGAAACGAGCGCAGCGGCGGCGAGGGCGAGAATGCGGTTCATGTGTGTTCTCCTGTTTGTCGATCGAGCGCGCCCCGATCCGGAACGCGACCGCAATTTAAGCTTCCGTACATGAAGGGAAGCTGAACAGGCAGGGGCGGTGATCCGGTGCGCGACGCCCGCGGTTGGTTCCTCCTTAAGCTGCACTTAAGCCAGCATGGTCAGGATCCGGTGCAGTTCTCATCAACGGACCCCGACACACATGGACCTCCCATGGCTCGACCACCCAGCCCGCCCAGCGCCGGGCGCACAGCCCGCGGCGCGCAGTCTTCGCCTGCTCGAGGTCGATGACGCCCGCCGCCCCGCCGTGGAGCACTTCGTGCGCGAACGCTTCGCGGCGCATTACCAGGCGCGTGTACGCCACTTCATGCCGCGGCTGTTCGCACTCGAAGCCGCCGACGGCAGCCTGCACGGGGCGGTCGGCTGCCGTGGCGCGGCAGACCAGGGGCTCTTCCTCGAACGCTATCTCGACGAGCCGGTCGAGCGCGTCATCACGCGGCGGGCGGGAGAGCGGGTGGCACGCGACGGGATCGTAGAGGTCGGCAACCTCGCCGCCCACGGGGCCGGCACCGCACGCCTGCTGATCATCGCGCTCACCCGCATCCTGGCCGCTGAAGGCCTGCGCTGGGTGTGCTTCACCGGAACGCCGGCGCTGATCAACAGCTTCCGCCGCCTCGGCCTCGATCCGCTCACGCTCGGCCCTGCCGATCCGCGCCGCATGGGTGCCGAGCTGCCGGAGTGGGGCAGCTACTACGACGCCGGCCCGCTGGTGATGGCGGGCGAGATCCGGGGCGGGGATCGCACCCTCGCGGGCGCCGGCCGCGAGCTCCAATCCGGGCGTGGAGGGCAGCTCCGTGCCGGATGCGTCTGAGTCCTTCCTGGCCGGCCTCGCCCGCCATGGCGGCCGGCCCGCGCTGCGTGGCGAGAGTGGGGAGATTGCCTTCGACCGCCTGCCCGAGGCCGTCGCCGCGTGCAGGGGTGTGCTCGAGTCGGTGGCTGCGCGCCGTGTCGCGCTCGCGCTCGACAACGGCCTACAGTGGGCGCTCTGGGATCTCGCGCTGCTTGCCGACGGGCGGGTGTGCGTGCCGCTGCCGGGCTTCTTCTCGCCGGCGCAGCAGGCTCACGTGCTCGACAGTGCCGGCGTCGATACGCTGATCGTCGACCCAGTGGCCGCCAGCGCGAGCGCGGCGGTGTTCCCGGGCTTCGTGCCGGTCGCGCCCGGGATCCTCCGGCGCGTGCCGGCGCAGGTTCCGGCGCTGCCCACGGGCACGGTGAAGATCACCTACACCTCCGGCACCACCGGCCAGCCCAAGGGGGTTTGCCTGAGCGCGGCGGCGCAGCTCGCGGTGGCGCGCAGCGTGGCGCGGATCGGCGAGGCTGGCGCGGTCGAGCGTCATCTGGGCGTGCTGCCGCTGGCGACGCTGCTCGAGAACATCGCCGGCTTGTACGCCGGCCTGCTCGCTGGCGCCTGCGTCGAGTTGCTGCCGATGCGCACGATCGGCTTCAGCGGGGGCGGGGGCTTCGATCCGGCGCGCTTCCTGCAGACCCTGCATGCCCGTCGACCGCACAGTCTGATCCTGTTGCCGCAGATGCTGCTCGCCTTGGTCGGGGCCGCCGAGCAGGGCCACGCGCCGCCCGCCGGGCTGCGCTTCGTCGCGGTCGGTGGCGGGCAGGTGTCGGCGCGGCTGCTGCAGCGCGCCGAAGCGCTCGGTCTGCCTGTGTACGAGGGCTACGGCCTGTCCGAGTGCGCCTCGGTGGTGTGCCTCAACACCCCGGCTGCGCGGCGCGTCGGCACGGTGGGGCGGCCCTTGCCCCATGCCGCGCTGCGCATCGCCGACGATGGCGAGGTGCAGGTGCGCGGCGCGCACATGCTGGGCTACCTGGGCGAGGCGCCGCTGGCAGACCAGCTGGTGGCAGGCGAGTGGCTGGGCACCGGCGACCTCGGCCATTTCGACGATGGTTTCCTCGTTCTGCACGGGCGCAGGAAGCACCAGTTCATCACCGCCTACGGGCGCAACGTGAATCCCGAGTGGGTCGAGGCCGAACTCGTCCAGCAGGGCCCGATCGCCCAGGCCTGGGTGCATGGCGAGGCGCTCGCCGAGAACCTCGCCGTGCTCGTGCCGCGCCGCGCCGACTGCAGCGACACCGAGCTCGACGCGGCGGTGGCCGCCGCCAACGCGGGTTTGCCCGACTACGCGCGCGCCGGGCGCTGGCTGCGCGCCGACGCGCCCTTCACCCCGGCAAACGGCCTCCTCACCGCCAACGGCCGCCTGCGCCGCGCCGCGCTCGCGGCGCACTACCTGCCACGCAGCGGCGCCGACGGCGCCGCCTCCTGCGCGACCTTCACCTCCTTCAGCGACGAGATCGACACATGAGCTTCTTCCAGCAACTCCAGGACCAGACCGCGGCCGAGCGCGAGACGCTGTTCGCCGCACCGATCATCCAGCAGGCGCTCGCCGGCAAGGTCGCGCTGCCGAGCTACGTCGCCTTCCTCACCGAGGCGTATCACCACGTCAGCCACACCGTGCCGCTGCTGATGGCCTGCGGTGCACGCCTGCCGGCGCGGCTCGAATGGCTGCGCGGCGCGATCGCCGAATACATCGACGAGGAGTACGGCCACCAGGAGTGGATCCTCAACGACCTCGCCGCCTGCGGTGCCGACCCCGAGGCGGTGCGGCGCAGCCAGCCGGCGCTGCCCACCGAGCTGATGCTGGCCTACGTCTACGACCGCATCGCACGCCACAATCCGGTGAGCTTCTTCGGCATGGTCAATGTGCTCGAAGGCACCAGCATTGCGCTCGCCACCCGCGCGGCGGGGACGATCCGCAGCAGCCTGGGCTTGCCCCCAGAGGCCTTCAGCTACCTGAACTCGCACGGCAGCCTCGACCTCGAGCACATGGATTTCTTCGCGACCCTGATGAACCGGCTCGACGAGGATGACGACCGCGCCGCGGTGGTGCATACCGCGCGCGTCGTCTATCGCCTGTACGGCGACATTTTCCGCAGCCTGCCGCTGGCGGCCTGAGGAGCGGCGCTATGGAACTGAACGGAACCCGCGTGCTGGTCACGGGCGCGAGCGGGGGCATCGGCCAGGCGCTGGTCGAGCAGTTGTGCGCAGCGGGCGCGCAGGTGCTGGCGGTCGGTCGCGACGCGGATCGGCTCGCGGACGCACAGGAGCGCTTTCCGCAGGCGTTGCGCCGGGTCGTCGCCGATCTCGCCACGATCGCCGGCGTCGACGCGGTGGCCGCCGCGGCGCGGGAACTCGGGGGCGTCGACTGCGTGGTCCAGGCCGCCGGCCTCAACCGCTTCGGCCTCGTCGAGCAGCAGGACGACGACGCCATCGCGACCCAGGTCGCGCTCAACCTGGTGGCGCCGATGCTGCTCACGCGGCGCCTCCTGCCCCTGCTGCGCGAACGTCCGCGCGCGCTGCTGCTGTTCGTGGGCTCGACCTTCGGCGCGATCGGCTATCCCGGCTTCGCACCCTACAGCGCGACCAAGTTCGGCCTGCGCGGCTTCGCCGAGGCGCTGCGCCGCGAGCTCGCCGACGGCCCGGTGCGCGTGCTCTACCTGGCGCCGCGCGCCACGCGCACCGCGATGAACGCGAGCGCGGTGGTCGCGATGAACCGCGCGCTCGGCGTGGCGATGGACCCGCCGCAGCAGGTCGCGGCCGCGATCGTGCAGGCGCTGCGCGACGAGTCGCCCGAGCGCCATCTCGGCTGGCCGGAGAAGTTCTTCGCCCGCCTCAACCGGCTGCTGCCGCGCGTGGTCGATCGCGCCCTGCGCGGGCAGCTGGCCACCATCCGGCGTTTCGCCCATTCCGAATCGGAGGAAATCCGCTCATGAAGATGCCCGCCCAAGAAACGTTCGCCAGCGGGACGCTCCGGCTCGCCCGCCGCGTGGCGCTCCCGCTCGCCTTCCCGCTCCTCTCCCTGGTGGCCGCGCCGGCCGCCTTCGCGCTCGCCGACGCCGGCAAGCTCGAACTGCAGGCAGTGCAGGGGCGCTGGGCCGAAATCCACTACGGGCTGCCCGAGAAGCAGCGCGAGGCGGCCTTCGCCGAACTCGCCGAGCGCGCCGCCCGGGCGGTTGCCGCGGAGCCGGAGGCGGCCGAGCTGCGCATCTGGCACGGCATCGTCCTGAGCACCTTGGCGGGGGCGAAGGGCGGCCTCGGTGCGCTCGGGCTCGTCAAGGAGGCCAAGGCCGAGCTCGAGACCGCCCTGCGGCTCGACCCGCAGGCGCTCGACGGCTCGGCCTACACCAGCCTCGGCAGCCTGTACTACCAGGTGCCGGGGTGGCCGGTGGGCTTCGGCGACGACGCGCAGGCCGAAAAGCTGCTGAAGCAGGCCTTGGCGATCAACCCCGGCGGGATCGATCCCAATTACTTTTACGGCGACTTCCTGGCGCGGCAGAAGCGCTACGCCGAGGCGCGCACGGCGCTGGAGAAGGCGCTTGCCGCCCCCGATCGCCCCGGACGTGCGAGCGCCGACGCCGGTCGGCGCGCGGAAGCGCGGCGCCTGCTCGAGCAGGTGGCCGCGAAGCTGGCGCAAGGCGCGCAGTAGGCGTTCAATATGCGGATGAATGCAGTGCCCATGATTGCCGGGATCACAGGGGAGGAAGGGGATGCGCATCCTGCTCGTCGAGGATGATGCCGCGCTCGGCGAGGGCATCCGCGTCGCGCTCAAGCCCGAGGCCTATACGGTCGACTGGGTGCAGGACGGCGCGAGCGCGCTGCATGCGCTCACCCACGAGGACTTCGCGCTCGCCGTGCTCGACCTCGGCCTGCCGCGCATGGATGGCCTGCAGGTGCTGCAGCGCCTGCGCGCCGCCGCCAACCCGGTGCCGGTGCTGGTGCTCACCGCGCGCGACGCCACCAGCGACCGCATCGCGGGACTGGACGCGGGGGCGGACGACTACCTCGTCAAGCCCTTCGACGTCGACGAGCTCAAGGCCCGCATCCGCGCGCTGCTGCGACGCAGCGCCAATCGTGCGCAGCCGGTGCTGCACCACGGCGAGGTCGTCCTCGATCCGGTGAACCAGCAGGTCAGCTACCGCGGCCAGCCGGTGGTCCTGCAGCGCAAGGAGTTCCTGCTGCTGCACGAGCTGCTCACCCAGCCCGGCCGTGTGCTGACCCGCGATCGGCTGCAGCAGGCCTTGTACGGCTGGGGCGAGGAGGCCGAGAGCAATACGCTCGAGGTGCATATCCACCATCTGCGGCGCAAGCTGTTTCCCGAGCTGATCCGCACCGTGCGCGGCGTGGGCTATCTGGCGGACAAGGCCTGATGGGCTCGATCCGCCGTCGCACCTTGCTGCTCGTGCTCGGCCTCCTCGGCGTGGCGCTGGGTGCGATCTCCTACCTCGGTTATCGCGATGCCCGCCACGAGGTGCGCGAACTCTTCGATGCCCGTCTCGCCCAGCAGGCGCGCCTGCTCGCGGGCATGATCCCGGGCGGGATGGCACCGGATGCACGTGCGGCGCTGCAGGACGCGCTCGATGCGGGGGGGCTCGGTGCGGCCGTGGGGGAGGGGACGGACGCGGAACGCGAGGACGGTGACGAGGCGCTGCCGCTGGGCCACGAGTACGAGGGCAAGCTCGGCTTCGTGGTGGTCGACGACCAGGGGCTGGCCTTGCTGCAGTCCGCCGCGGCGCCGATGGGCGCGCTCGACCTGCTGCTCGGCGCACGCACCAGGGGCGCCGAGCAACAGGGGCTCGGCGAGGTGGGAGAGGATCTTGCGGGCTATCACACGGTGAGTCTGCACGATGGCGCCTGGCGGCTCTTCCTGCTCCGGGACGCGCGCGACCGCCAGTGGATCCTGGTCGGCGAGCGCGAGGACGTGCGGGGAGAACTCCTGGGCAGGATCACCTTGCGCAGCGTGCTGCCTGATCTCGTCGGGTTGCCGTTGGTCGCGGTGCTGGTGTGGCTGGCGATCGGCTGGGGCCTGCGCCCGCTCGCGCGCATCGTCGAATCGTTGCAGGCGCGCGGGCCGGACGACCTCTCCGCCCTCGCGCTGCAGGACGTGCCGCAGGAGCTCGAGCCGATGGTGGCCGCGCTCGACCGCCTGCTGCATCAGGTCAACGAGCTGCTCGAACGCGAGCGCCGCTTCCTCGCCTATGCCGCGCACGAGCTGCGCACGCCGCTGGCCGTGCTGCGCATCCATGCCCAGAATGCGCTGCAGGCGCCTGATCCGGCGGATCGCGAGGAGGCGCTCCGGCTGCTGGGCTCGGGCATCGAGCGTGCCACCCGGGTGGTGGCGCAGTTGCTGACGCTGGCCCGCCTCGAACCCGACGCGAGCCGGCCCAAGAGGCTGCCGATCGAGCTGCTCGCGCTTGTCCGCGAGCAGCTCGCCGAGCTGACCCCGCTCGCCGACGAACATGGTCAGGACCTCGCCCTCGAGGCGGACGAGGGGGCCGACTTCCACCTGCTCGGCGATGCCGGCAGCCTGGGCATCCTGATGCAGAATCTGGTGGGCAACGCGGTGCGGCACACGCCGCCCGACGGCTGCATCCGCGTGCTGCTCGAGGCCACGCCCGCAGCCATCGTGCTGCGGGTGCAGGACAGCGGCCATGGCGTGCCGCCGGAGCTGCGCGAGAAGGTGTTCGAGCGCTTCTTCCGCGCCGGTGGCGGGCAGGGGGCGGGTCTCGGGCTGGCGATCGTCGCGCGCATCGTCGAACTGCATGGCGGCACGATCGCGCTCGACGGCTGTGCGCTCGGCGGGCTGGAGGTGCGGGTGGTGCTGCCGCGGGATGCCGCCGCGCCGCGCCGGGTGCAGGGCGATGAGGGGAAGGTGCCGCCGTGCTCCGCGTCCGGCGGAGCGGCCCGCCCTTAAGCGTCGCTTAAGACGGCGTCCTTACCGTGAACCTGCGCTCCGCGTGGGAGCGCTCGTCGGGTGCAAGTCGGCCCTCCGGCCGTTGCCGAGCGCCCGGCGTGAACCTGCGAGCGGGGACGGGAAGATGCCATCGAATGAAGATTTCCATGCCGGCGAGCGCGCCCTGCAGCAGCGCTGGGGCACCGCATCGCTGTGGGATGCGGCGCGCCGGGAGCGGCTGCTGTGGGATCACCTCCCGGACTGGGTGCAGCCCCGCCTCGCGGCGGCCCCGTTCTTCTTCCTCGCCACCAGCGACGCCACGGGGCGTTGCGACTGTTCCTTCAAGGGGGGCGGCCCCGGCCTGGTGCGCATCCTCGATGCGCGCCGCTTGGCGTTCCCGGATTTCGACGGCAACGGCGCGCTCATGAGCCTGGGCAACCTGCGGCAGAATCCGCAGGTCGGCTGCCTGTTCATCGACTTCGGCGACGGCGCCCGCCTGCGCGTCAATGGACGGGCGACGCTGCTCGAGGGCGAGGCGGCGGCCAGGCTCTTCCCCGGGCAGGACCGCGCCGTGGTGGTGGACGTCGAGCAGGTCGTGCCCAACTGCGCCCGCCACGTCCCCACACTGCACCCCCCCACTGCCGACGCGCGGGGCGCTGCATGAAGATTCCCTACCGCATCGCCGCCAATGTCGAGTGGACCAGCAAGTGCAACGCCGCGTGCGCGATGTGTCCGCGCGAGGCCATCGACCGCCCGCAGTCGATGAGCATGGCGACCTGGCGGCAGGTGCTCGATCGCCTGGCGCCGGACGAAATCTTCCGGGTCGTGCTGGCCGGTTACGGTGAGCCGACCACGCATCCCCGTTTCTTCGAGTTCATCGACGAGCTGCGCCCGCACCCGGTGCGCTTCGACATGGTCAGCAACGGTCACCTGCTCGACGTCGAGCGCCTGCGCCACCTCGACGGTGCGATCGACCTGCTGATGGTGTCGTTCTCCAGCATCGACCCGGACGTCTATGCCCGCGTCCACGTCAATCTCGACCAGCGCCGCGTGATGGACAACCTGCTGGCGGCGAGCCGCGTCCTGCGCCGCACCCGGCTTGCGATCAGCCTCACCCCGATGCCCGACTGCCTGCCCGCGCTGGGCGACACCATCGCGTGGTTGCGCGCACATGGGATCGAGCGGCTGACCATGTCGCCCACGCTCTACAACCGCGGCGGCAAGCTCGAGGCCCATCGCCTGGCGAGCGCGGAGCTGCGGCGGATGATCCGCCAGCACGGGCTGCGCTCGCAGGAACTCGACTTCGTGCCGAGCGCGGCCGAGATCTTCCGCCAGTGGCGGCGCAACCGCTTCGGCTGCATTCCGCGCAATGTCGACCTCTTCGTCGCCGCGGGCGGTGACTATCTCTACTGCTACAACGATGTCGCGCACCGCCACCCGATCGGCCATGTCGCCGCCGATCCGGTGGCTGCGGTGTTGCGGCGCCGCGAGGGCATGGCGGCGCTCCCGGCCTTGTGCGAGGGCTGCAACATGCGCCATCGCTATGGTCCCCGCGAGCTGCTGCGGGCAGGGGTCGGGTTTGCCCGGGCGCGCCTGCGGGAGGGATGAAGGTCTGGCGGGCGGGCGTCGTGGCAGTGGTGTGGCGGCTGCCGGGACGGCGATACACTGCGGTACACACGCCCCCCGCGGGAAGACTACATTTGACGCGGACGAGCCTGAGAGCTGCCATGCCCTCCGGGAGGGCCGGCGAGCAATGTCCAACGTCGTAAAGGAGATGACCATGAAGACGCGTACGCTGATGGCAACGGCAATGGGTGTCCTGTGCGCAGGGCTGACCTTCGCCCAGCAACCCGTCGTGGCGCCGGGGGAGGAGGCGCCCGTCTTCGGCGCCCAGATCATGACCGAGCAGGAGCGCGTGGAACACCGCGAGCGCATGCGTGCTGCGGGTACGCCCGAGGAGCGCGAGCAGCTGCGACTCGAGCATCACAAGCAGATGGTCGAGCGTGCACGCGAGCGCGGCGTCACCCTCCCCGACGAGCCGCCGATGCGCGGCGGCATGGGGGCGGGCGGTGGCATGGGGGCGGGAGCCGGGATGGGGGCGGGCGGTGGCATGGGGCCGGGCGGAGGACGGGGACCCGGAGCGGGTATGGGGCTCGGAGGGGGGATGGGTCCGGGAGGACGCATGGGATCCGGAGCGGGGATGGGATCCGGAGCGGGCATGGGATCTGGCGGCGGCGCCGCGCCCGGAGGAGACGTTCCCGCGCGTTGAGGCGCGGTCTGCGCCCAAGTCCTCGAGCTGCCGCCCTGCAAGCCGGGGCACGCCAGGCTGGCCCCCGAGGGCGCGATCGTGCGCGATCCTGTCGAAACCGCCCTGGCCGTCGGCTTCGAGCCGGGAGCGGGGGGCGGCCGATCGCGACTTGCGTCGCTCCCACGAAAATCGCAGCCGCCGCATGCGCGAGATGCGCGAGGGCTCCCGTGTAGGCGCGATGCAAGTCGCGATCATCGCGGACGGATCTGCATGGCGCCGACTGGCAACGCCACGGCCGCCTCCGCGCCGAGCCACCGCTTGGCTTGCGCGCTTGCGGAGGCGTGGCTCGGACAGAACGAGTAGAGTTCAGCCTCTCGTGTACATAAGCATTCAACGATGAAGAAGAATCTCTGGCTGCTCGCGATCGCGCAGGGCCTGTTCCTGACCAACAACGTGGTGTTCATCGCCATCAACGGCCTGGTGGGCTTCAGCCTGGCGCCGGTGGGCTGGATGGCGACGCTGCCGGTGATGGGCTACGTGGTGGGCGGGGCGTTGTCGACCGGGCTGGTGGCGCGCAGCCAGCGGCGCTGGGGGCGGCAGGTCTCCTTTCAGCTCGGCCTGCTGGTGGCCTTCCTGACCGCGCTGCTGTGCGCCTTCGCGCTGTCGCTCGGCAGCTTCTGGCTGCTCGTGGCGGGCACGGTGGTCGCCGGCTACTACAGCGCCAACGGCCAGCTCTACCGTTTCGCCGCCGGCGAGCTGGCGCCGTCGTCCTTCCGCGAGAAGGCGGTGTCGCTGGTGCTGGCAGGCGGCCTCATCGGTGCGGTGATCGGTCCCAACCTCGCCAACCACACGCGCGAGGCGATGGCCGTGCCCTTCCTCGGCTCCTATCTCGCGCTCGCGGTGGTGGCGCTGGTGTCGATGGCGGTGATGGCCGGAATCCGGTTTCCGCCGCAGCCGGTGAAGAAGGCGGGTGCCGACGGCGGACGGCCGCTGGGCGAGATCCTGCGCCAGCCGGTGTTCATCGTGTCCGTGCTGGCCGCGGCGATGAGCTACGGCGTGATGAACCTGCTGATGGCGGCCACGCCGCTGGCGATGGACGTGTGCGGCATGCCCTTCTCGGACGCGGCGCTGGTGCTGGAGTGGCACGTGATCGGCATGTTCGCGCCCGGCTTCTTCACCGGCCACCTGATCAAGCGCTTCGGCGTGCTGCGCATCATGGGCGTGGGCGTGGTGCTGAACTTCGCCTGCGTGGCGGTGGCGCTCTCGGGCCAGGACCTGCACCAGTTCCTGCTCGCGCTCTTCCTGCTCGGCGTGGGCTGGAACTTCCTGTTCACCGGCGCGACCACGCTGTCGATGGAAGCCTACCGGCCGGAGGAGAAGGACAAGGCGCAGGCGGCGATCAATTTCGTGGTGTTCGCGGTGATGGCGTTTACTTCTTTCGCCTCGGGCGCGCTGGTGACGACGCAGGGCTGGAATCTGCTCAACGTGGGCTCGATCGCGCCGCTCGCGCTCACCGCCGCGGCGCTGGGGTGGCTTGCGCTGCTGCGGCGGCGTGCGGCGGACGGGCAGGGCGCATGAACTTCCTCGCCCACGCCTGGCTCGCCGGAGAGTCGCCCGCGCTGGTGGTGGGCGGGGTCTTCGGGGACTGGATCAAGGGGACACTCCCGGGCGCGCTGCCCGCCGACCTCGCACGCGGGGTGGCGCTGCACCGCGCGATCGACGCCTTCGCCGAGACCCACCCGGCCTTCCGCGCCAGCCGCGCCCGCGTGTCGGCGGCGCGGCGGCGCTACGCCGGGGTGCTGGTCGACATCTTCTGGGACCATCTGCTGGCGCGCGACTGGGCGGAGCATGGGGAAGGGGCGCTGGCGTCCTATTGCGCCGGGGTGTACCGGCAGCTCGCGGCGCGCCGGGCGGACCTGCCCGCGTCGGCCCACCTTGCGCTGGAGCGGATGGCGCGCGAGGACTGGCTGGGCAGCTACGCCGGGCTGGAGGGCATCGCCGACGTGCTCGCGCGCATGGGCCGGCGGGCGCGCCAGCCCAACCCGCTCGCGGGCGCGGAGGTGGAGTTCGTGGCCGACCCGGCGGGCTTCGCGCAGGATTTCGCCGACTGGGTGCCGGATGCCCGGCGCTTCGTGGCGGAGTGGCGGGACGGGCGCGAGCGCGCGGAGGGCGCCGGGCCGGCTTGAACGACGCGGCGTGAGCGAAGTGCTGCGAGCGAGGTGGGGCGAAGCCACGTCACCACGCGAACTGGGCCGGGTGGTGTCGCGCCGCCTCAGGTCAGGTGCACCGGGCGCGCGGCGAAGGCCTCTGCCAGGGTGGCGAACTCGCGGCTGCGGTCGGTGCTGAGGCGATAGAAAACCCGGTTGTCCTGCGTGCGCCCGCAATAGCTGCGGATGACGACGCGCTCGATGCCGGGGATGCCGCGGTTGGCTTCGACGGTCTTGATCGCTCCCGTGCCGGTGTCGTACACGCCCGGGTGTTCGCGGAATCCGAAGGGGTCGTCGATCTTGTGCGCGTTCATGGAAGAGGCTCCTCGAACCGGAATCGCAACGGGGGAAAGGATAGCACCGGCGGGTAGGAGGCGCGTACGGGCCGTCAGTGAAAATCCCGGCTGCGCGCGGCGAGGCTGCCGAGCAGGGGCGAGTGGTCGACCACCCGGCTCGCCACCAAATGCACGACCCGGCCCTGGCGGCGGATCTGGCCGAACACGCCCATCAGGCGCGCCCCGAGCAGGATGCGGCGCTGCTGTTCGAAGAGCTCGGGGCGGACGATCACGTTGGTGAGTCCGGTCTCGTCTTCCAGGGTGAGGAAGAGCGTGCCCTTCGCGGTGCCGGGGCGCTGGCGGCAGGTGACCAGGCCGGCGCCGCGGGCGAGCATGCGGTCGGGCGCGGCGGTGATGTCGGCGGCGGTGAGAAAGCGCAGGCGGGCGAGCTGCTCGCGCACGAAGGCGAGCGGGTGGCGACCGAGGGTGAAGCCGAGGCGGGCGTAGTCGGCGAGCAGGTCTTCGGCCTCGGCGGGGGCGTCCAGCGTGGCGGCGACGTCGCCGCCAGGGGCTTCGGCGAGCAGGCCGGGCAGGGGCGCGGCGCCGCTCGCCTGCCACAGGGCCTGGCGGCGATGGCCGGCGAGGCTGGCGAGGGCACCGCCGGCGGCGAGGGTGCGCAGCTCGCCGGTGTCGAGCCGCGCGCGCGCGGCGAGGTCCTGGGTGTCGGCGAAGGCGTGTTCGCCACGCGCGGCGGCGATGCGCGTGGCGGCCTCGCGGCCGAGGCCGCGGATCATGCGCAGGCCGAGGCGCACCGCGGGCTGCGCGCTGTCGGCGGCCTCCAGCATGCAGTCCCACGCGCTGGCGCCGACGTCCGCCGCGCGCACCTCCACCCCATGGCGGCGGGCGTCCTGGATCAGCTGCGCGGGCGCGTAGAAGCCCATCGGCTGGCTGTTCAGCAGCGCGGCGAGGAAGGCCGCGGGCGCGAAGCACTTGAGCCAGGCCGAGGCATACACCAGCAGCGCGAAGCTGGCGGCGTGGGATTCGGGAAAGCCGTAGCTGCCGAAGCCCTCGATCTGCTGGCACAGGCGCTGGGCGAAGTCGGGGTCGTAGCCGTTGTTCGCCAGCCCGTCGAGCAGCTTCTGGCGGTAGCGCTCGAGCTCGCCCTTGCGCCGCCAGGCACCCATCGCGCGGCGCAGCTGGTCGGCCTCGCCGCCGGTAAAGTCGGCCGCGACCACCGCGAGCTGCATCACCTGCTCCTGGAAGATCGGCACGCCCAGCGTGCGCGCCAGCACACCGCGGATCTCTTCGCGCAGGCCGTCCAACGGATCCTCGCCGCGCGCCGCACGCTCGCGCGCCTGCAGGTAGGGATGGACCATGCCGCCCTGGATCGGGCCGGGGCGCACGATCGCGACTTCCACCACCAGGTCGTAGAAGCGTTGCGGCCTCAGGCGCGGCAGCATGGTCATCTGCGCGCGCGACTCGACCTGGAACACGCCGACCGAATCGGCGCGCGACAGCATTTCGTAGACCTCCTTTCGTTCGCGCGGGATGGTCGCCAGCGTCAGCGCCTCGCCGCGCCATGCCGACACCAGGGCGAGGCCGCGACGCAGCGCCGACAGCATGCCGAGCGCGAGCACGTCGATCTTCATCAGGCCGACCGCGTCGAGGTCGTCCTTGTCCCACTGGATCACGGTGCGATCGGACATGGCGGCGTTCTCCACCGGCACCAGCTCGTCGAGCCGGCCGCGCGCGATGACGAAGCCGCCGACGTGCTGGGAGAGGTGGCGCGGAAAGCCGATGAGTTCCTCGGTGAGTGCGACCAGCCTTTGCGTGACCGGGCTGGCGGGGTCGAGCCCGGCCTCCGCGAGGCGCTCGGGCAGGATGTGGCGGCCGTCGAACCAGTGGTGCTCGCGGGTGAGGCGCTCGATCTGCGTCTCGTCGAGGCCGAGCGCGCGGCCGACGTCGCGCAGCGCGCTGCGTGCGCGGTAGCGGATCACGGTGGCGGCGAGCGCGGCGCGTTCGCGGCCGTACTTGCGGTAGAGGTACTGGATGACCTCCTCGCGGCGCTCGTGCTCGAAGTCGACGTCGATGTCGGGCGGCTCGTCGCGCTCTCGCGAGATGAAGCGCTCGACCAGCATGATGCCCAGCTGCGGATCGACCTCGGTGATGCCCAGTGCCCAGCACACCACCGAGTTGGCCGCCGAGCCGCGGCCCTGGCACAGGATGCCGCGCTCGCGGGCGAAGCGCACGATGTCGTGCACGGTGAGGAAGTAGGGCTCGTAGCCGAGCTCGGCGATGAGCGCGAGCTCGTGCTCGATCTGCGCGCGCACCGTGGGCGGGGCGGGGTCTTCGGCCGGCGGCGGTGCGGCCGCGATCGTGGCAGGCGCGGCTGCGCGGCGCTCCTTGCCGGCCTTGCCGTAGCGCCAGGCCAGCCCGCCCTCGACCAGCCGGCGCAGCCAGCGCGTCGGGGTCTCGTCCGCGGGGACGAGCTCGGCGGGGTACTCGTAGCGCAGCTCGTCGAGGTCGAAGCGGCAGCGCGCCGCCACCGCCACGGTCTCGGCGAGCAGCTCGGGAGGATGGCGGCGGGCGAGGGTCGCGCGCTCGTGCAGGCGCAGCTCGGCATTGGGCGCGAGCGCCAGGCCGGCCTCGGCCACGCTGCAGTGCAGGCGCAGCGCGCTCATCACGTCGGCGAGCGGGCGCCGCGCGGCCTCGTGCATCAGTGCGCCGCCGGCAGCGACCGCAGGGACGCCGGTGGCCTGGGCGATGCGCAGGATCCAGTGCAGGCGGGCGGGATCGCGTCCGTCCAGGCGCGGGGTGTGGGCGATCCAGGAGCGTCCGGGGAAGCGCTTCGCCAGCCAGCGCGCTTCGCTGCGCAGGGCGACGGCCGCGTCGCCGGCGGCACCCGGCGGCGGGAATTCCTCGGGTGGGATCAGCAGCGCCAGGCAGCCGGGCAGGGCTTCGGCGGCCGCCTCGTCTGCGCGGGTGGCGTCGAGCATCGCGCGCGTGAGGTGGTAGCGGCCCTTGTCGGCGCTCCGCCTGGCCTGGGTGAGCAGGCGCGAGAGCCGGCCGTAGCCGGCGCGATCGGCGGCGAGCAGGACGAGGCAGGGCCCGTCGGCGAGGCGCAGCTCGCAGCCGACGATCAGGCGCGGCCGGCCGGCTTCGGGCAGGGCCTGCAGCGCGCGGTGGGCGCGCACCACGCCGGCGAAGGAGCATTCGTCGGTGAGGGCGATCGCGCTGTAGCCGAAGGCTGCCGCCTGCGCGACGAGCTCCTCGGGGTGCGAGGCGCCGCGCTGGAAGCTGAAGTTGCTCAGGCAGTGGAGTTCGGCGTAGGCGGGAAGCATGCGTTGACTGTAGAAAAATACAGTTCATCAGGCAAGTCGGGCGAGTGTCCTCCACGGCGATTGCGGGTCCACCGCAATCGCGCAATCCGGACCTGCTGTTAAACTCGCGTCCTTTGCAACACCGTGCTGGCCAAGATGCCGGCCTGGTACCTTTTTCGAAGAATTCCCGGCCGCAAGGCTGCCAAGGAGACCTCCATGTCCTTCCCCCTGTCCCGCAAGGTCCTGTTCGGCGCGCTGGCGCTCGCGTTCGCGACGGCGATGCCGGCGTACGCACAGCAGAAGTCGGTCGCCATCACCGCGATCGTCGAGCATCCCGCGCTCGATTCGGTGCGCGACGGGGTCAAGGAGGCGCTGGCCGCGGCAGGCTACGAGGACGGCAAGAACCTGAAGTGGCAGTATCAGAGCGCCCAGGGCAACACCGGCACCGCGGCGCAGATCGCACGCAAGTTCGTCGGCGACAAGGCCGACGTGATCGTCGCGATCGCCACCCCCTCGGCGCAGGCCGTCGCGGCCGCGACCAAGGACATCCCGCTGGTGTTTTCGGCGGTGACCGATCCGGTGGTGGCCAAGCTGGTGCCCTCGATGCAGCCCTCGGGCACCAACGTCACCGGGGTGTCGGATGCCCTCGAGCTCGGCAAGCAGGTCGAGCTGATCAAGCGCGTCGTGCCCGCCGCCAAGCGCGTCGGCATCGTCTACAACCCGGGCGAGGCCAACTCGGTGGTCGTGGTCGAGCAGCTGCGCGAGCTGCTGCCCAAGCACGGCCTGAGCCTGGTCGAAGCCGCGGCGCCGCGCTCGGTGGACGTCGGCTCGGCGGCGCGCAGCCTGATCGGCAAGGCCGACGTGTTCTACACCAGCACCGACAACAACGTCGTGTCGGCCTACGAGGCCCTGGTCAAGGTGGGCATGGACGCCAAGATCCCGCTCGTGGCCGCCGACACCGACAGCGTGGCGCGCGGTGCGGTCGCGGCCTACGGCATGGACTACAAGGCCCTCGGCGTGCAGACCGGCGAGATCGTGGTTCGCATCCTTAAGGGCGAGAAGCCCGGTGCGATCGCATCCGAGACCAGCAACAAGCTGTCGCTGCAGGTGAACCCGGCTGCGGCGCAGAAGCAGGGCATCACCCTGGCGGAAGACCTCGTCAAGTCGGCTGCCAAGGTCGTCCAGTAAGCGGGTCGCCCGCATCCCCGCGCGGCCGTCGATGCCCGGCCGCGGGGGACGCGTCCCGGCGCGCGTTCCGCTCGATCCTCACCAACGGTAATCCCCCAATGTCGCTCTACACCTTGCTCGGGGCGCTGGAGATCGGCCTGATCTTCAGCCTCGTCGCCCTCGGCGTGTACATCTCCTTCCGGCTGCTGCGCTTTCCCGACCTCACCGTGGATGGCAGCTTCCCGCTCGGTGGCGCCGTCGCCGCGACCATGATCGCCGCCGGCCACGACCCCTTCACCGCGACCATCGCGGCGACGCTTGCCGGCGCGATCGCCGGGCTGATCACCGGCTGGCTCAACGTCAGCCTCAAGATCATGGACCTGCTCGCCAGCATCCTGATGATGATCGCCCTGTACTCGATCAACCTGCGCATCATGGGCAAGCCCAACGTGCCGCTGATCACCGAACCCACCGTGTTCAACCTGCTGCAGCCCGAGGCGCTCGCCGACTACGTGTTCCGGCCCTTGCTGCTCGTCTTCGTGGTGCTGGCGGTCAAGCTCGCGCTCGACGGTTTCTTCGCCACCCAGAGTGGCCTGGCGATCCGCGCGACGGGCTCGAACGCGCGCATGGCGCGTGCGCAGGGCGTCAACACCGGCATGGCGATCCTGGCCGGCATGGCCCTGTCGAACGCCTTGGTGGGCCTGGCCGGGGCGCTGTTCGCGCAGACCCAGGGCGGCGCCGACATCTCGATGGGCGTGGGAACGATCGTCATCGGTCTCGCGGCGGTGATCGTGGGCGAGAGCCTGCTGCCCTCGCGCAAGCTCTACCTGGCGACGATCGCGGTGATCGTTGGCGCCATCGTGTATCGCTTCTTCATCGCGCTCGCGCTCAATTCCGACTTCATCGGCCTGCAGGCGCAGGACCTCAACCTCGTCACCGCGGTGCTGGTGACGGTCGCGCTGGTGGTGCCGCGCCTGCGCGCGCACTGGTCCGGAAAAAGGGTGAGCTGAAATATGTTGAAAGCAACCGACCTTCGTCTCACCTTCAACCCTGGCACGCCGATCGAGACCCAGGCCCTGCGCGGCATGTCGCTCGAGATCCCGACCGGGCAGTTCGTCACCGTGATCGGCTCCAACGGCGCCGGCAAGTCGACCTTCCTGAATGCCGTCTCCGGCGAGCAGAAGGTCGACAGCGGCACGATCGAGATCGACGGCATCGACATGACCCGCCAGCCGGTGTGGGGGCGTGCGCGCCACGTCGCGCGGGTGTTCCAGGACCCGCTCGCCGGCACCTGCGAGGATCTCACCATCGAGGAAAACATGGCGCTCGCCAAGATGCGCGGTGAGCGCCGGGGTTTTTCGTTCGCGGTCAAGCCGGCGCTGCGCGAGGAGTTCCGCGCGCAGATCGCCACGCTGGGTCTCGGCCTGGAGAATCGCCTCTCGGACCGTATCGGCCTGCTCTCCGGCGGCCAGCGCCAGGCGGTGAGCCTCTTGATGGCGGCGCTGCAGCCCTCGCGCCTGCTGCTGCTCGACGAGCACACCGCCGCGCTCGATCCGCGCACCGCGGCCTTCGTGCTGGAACTGACCGTGCGCATCGTCGCCGAGCACAAGCTCACCACGATGATGGTCACGCACTCGATGCGCCAGGCGCTCGACGTCGGCCAGCGCACCGTGATGCTGCACCAGGGCCGCGTCGTGCTCGACGTCTCCGGCAAGGAACGCGAGGGCCTCGACGTGCATCACCTGCTCGACATGTTCGAGAAGGTGCGCGGCGAGAAGATCGACGACGACGCGCTGCTGCTGGGCTGATTCCCCGGGTCGAGTCTCGGGGCCAAGAGCCTGGGGCGGGGCCTCTTCCGCGCACCGGCTGGCCAAGCGACCCGCCTGATCCCCGAATTCAAACGAAACACGACCGAAAGCAACGATGACCTCCGCTTCCCGCCCCGTCCGTACCCCCGTGCGTACCCGCTTCGCCCCCAGCCCCACCGGCTACCTCCACATCGGCGGCGCGCGTACCGCGCTGTTCTCGTGGGCCTTCGCGCGCCGCCATGGCGGCACCTTCATCCTGCGCATCGAGGACACCGACGTCGCGCGCTCCACGCCCGCGGCGGTGCAGGCCATCCTCGACGGCATGCAGTGGCTGGGCCTGGAACATGACGAAGGCCCGTTCTACCAGATGCAGCGCATGGACCGGTACAAGGAGGTCATCGGCCAGATGCTGGCGGCCGGCACCGCCTACCACTGCTACCTGTCGCCCGAAGAACTCGATCGCCTCCGCGAGGCGCAGCGCGAGCGGGGCGAGAAGCCGCGCTACGACGGGCGCTGGCGTCCCGAGGCGGGCAAGGTACTGCCGCAGCCGCCCGCGGGCGTGCAGCCGGTGGTGCGCTTCCGCAATCCGGCCGAAGGCGTGGTGAGCTGGGACGACCTCGTCAAGGGTCGCATCGAGATCGCCAACGCCGAGATGGACGACTTCATCATCGCGCGCGCCGACGGCACGCCGACCTACAACTTCTGCGTGGTGGTGGACGACTGGGACATGGGCATCACCCACGTCATCCGCGGTGACGATCATGTGAACAACACCCCGCGCCAGATCAACGTGCTGCAGGCGCTCGGCGCCGAGGTGCCGCTCTATGCCCACCTGTCGATGATCCTCGGCGACGACGGCACCAAGCTCTCCAAGCGCCACGGCGCGGTCAGCGTGATGCAGTACGACGAGGAAGGCTATCTGCCGGAGGCGGTGATCAACTACCTGGCGCGCCTGGGCTGGAGCCACGGTGACGATGAAATCTTCGATCGTCGGCAGTTCGTCGAATGGTTCGACCTCGACCACATCACGCCCTCGGCCGCGCAGTTCAACACCGAGAAGCTCAATTGGCTCAACGCGCAGTACATCAAGAAGGCGGACGACGCCTTCCTGGCCGCCGAGGTCGCCAGCCGCCTCGCGCGCCGCGAGGTGAACCCCGAGACGGGGCCGAGCCTGGAGGCGGTGGTGGCGCTGTACAAGGACCGCGTCGCCAAACTCAACGAACTGGCGGATGCCGCGGAGTTGTTCGTCGCCGACGTGCATCCGGCACCGGAGGTGGTCGGCCAGCACCTGACCGACGTCGCCAAGGCCGCCCTCGCCAGCCTGCGTGGCCGCCTGGCCGCAGCCGAGTGGAACAGGGCCGCGCTGAGCCAGGCGATCAAGGACACCATGGCCGAGCATGGCCTGAAGATGCCGCAGGTTGCGATTCCCCTGCGCGTGGCGGTGCTCGGCGTGCCCCAGACCCCGGCGATCGACGCCGTGCTGGAGGTGCTCGGCCGCGGGCGCGTGCTCGAGCGCCTCGACCGCCGCCTCTGAACGCAGCCGCAGGCGCGAGTTCGTGCGCCGTATCGCGACTTGCGTCGCTCCTACACGCCCCCTTGGAACGACGTGTGGGAGCGACGCAAGTCGCGATCATGTCGGCGCGGCTGCGACGGGTGTCGGCGGGGACTGCGGGCGCGAATCGCGACTTGCGTCGCTCCCACAGGCGCGTCCGCTAGGGCAGCGGGCTGCGTAGGCGTGACCCCAGCGGTGTGCGTAGGAGCGACGCCAGTCGCGATTGCAGCGGTGAAAGCGGGCGCGGGCGCGTGTCCGTGCGCTGCTCCCGCAAAAACAAACCGCCGCGAGTGCGGCGGTCGGGATGGCGGTGCAGGGGGCTCAGGCGGCCTTGCGGATGGCGCGGCTGCGCGGCTCTTCGGCGGCTTCGGACTGGACGACCTCGACGCCGCCCAGCTTGCGCGCCTGTTCCAGCATCGACTGCATCGAGGCCTGGAAGTCTTCGAAGTGGCGGCTGCCGAGTTCGAGCAGCTCGTTTTGCGCGCCCGACACCACCTCGTTCACCTGCTGCAGGTAGTTCCCCAGTTGCTCGAGCACCTGACCCTGGGTCTCGCGCTGCTTCGCGAAGCCGGCCTCCAGGTCGCTGCCCGGTTGGGCGATCGGCGCGGCCGAGGCGGCCTCGCACAGCGCGCGCGCGGCGCCGAAGTTGAGCGCGCACAGCTTCTCGGAGGCGTCGAGCGCGATCAGGGCATAGGCCTGGAACTGCTCGAAGCCGTTGCGGGTCGAGTGGGCGAACTGCTGGAAGGCCGGATGGGTGTTCATGGCGAAGTCTCCGCTAAAGGATGCCGGGTGGATCTCTCAGCCTGTGATGTTAAGCGGCCCCCCGTTTCGGGCATATACAGCGTTCGCAGTGTTTGGACTACCGGTTTCAGGGTAGTCGCGGATGCGGGCGGAGGCGTTCAAGCCGCGCCGCCCGGGCTCGCGCTCGGGCTGATGCCGCTGTGGATCGCGTAGCGGGTGAGTTCGGCAACGTTGTGCAGGTCGAGCTTGCGCATCAGGTTGCGGCGGTGCACCTCGACCGTGGAGGCGGCGATGTGCAGGCGATCGCCGATCTGCACCGAGGTCAGGCCTTCGGCGATCAGCTGCAGCACCTGGCGCTCGCGCGCGGTGAGCCGGGGTGCGGCGGCGTACACCCCGGGGCTGTCGCGCAGTGCATCCGCGACCGTCGCCGCGACCTCGGGGCACAGGTAGCTGCGCCCCTCGCACACGGTGCGGATCGCGCGCAGCAGCTCGTCGCCGGCTTCGCCCTTGGTGATGTAGCCGCGCGCGCCGGCGGCGAGCAGGTCGGTCACGAACTGGCGGTCGGCGAAGGCCGAAAGGCCGA
Organism: Thauera sp. DNT-1; assembly: GCF_055393985.1. Lineage (NCBI taxonomy): Bacteria > Pseudomonadati > Pseudomonadota > Betaproteobacteria > Rhodocyclales > Zoogloeaceae > Thauera > Thauera sp. DNT-1. The sequence continues at coordinate 311,768 of NZ_AP043752.1, forward strand.
TCACGCGCAGCGCCGGATGGCGGGCGAGCAGGCGGCGGGTGGCCTCGATGCCGTCCATGCCCGGCATGGCGATGTCCATGCACACGAGGTCGACCGGCTGGGCATCGGCGATCGCGAGCACCTCCTCGCCACTCGCCGCCTCGGCGACCACTTCGAGCTCCGGGTCGCGGGCGAGCAGCGCCCGCAGCGCGTGGCGGAACATCTGGTGGTCGTCGGCAAGCAGGATGCGCAGGCTCATCGGTTCGTTTCCGCGGGGTGGAGCTCGGCGGGCAGCCGTACCTCGATGACGGTGCCGTCGCCGGGGCGGGTATACAGTCGGAAGTCCCCGCCGGCGAGCTCGACGCGCTCGCGCATCGTGATCAGGCCCAGCCCCGGGGTGCTGCCCGCTTCGCCGAGACGGGAGAGGTCGAAGCCGACGCCGTCGTCGCCGATCTGCAGCAGGACCCCGCCGGCGCAGCCGCCGAGCCCGATGCGCACGCTGCCGGCGCGAGCGTGCTTGGCGCAGTTGGTGAGCGCCTCCTGCACGAGGCGGAAGCAGAGCGTCTGCGTCGCGCGGGAGAGGGCGCACGGGGGGCTGCCGGACGCAGCGTCGACGCGCACGTCCAGCCCGGTGCGGGCGCGGAACTGGGCGACGTATTCGCGCAGTGCGGGTACCAGGCCGGCGTAGTCGAGCGTGGCCGGGCGCAGGTTGGTGCAGATCTCGCGGATGCCGGCGGTGGTGTCGGCGAGCAGGGCCGAGGCGTCCTCCAGCAGCGGGGCGAGCTCATCGCGGGCGGATTCGGGGAGGGCGTCGGCCAGGCTGGAGAACAGGATCTGCAGCGCGGCGAGGTTGGGGCTGGCGCGGTCGTGCAGCGCGCTGGCGAGTTCGCGGCGCTCGCGCTCCTCGATCTCGACCAGGTGGCGGGAGAGCTCTTCGAGGCGTTCCAGATGCTCCAGGCGCTCGGCCTCCAGGCGCCGGCGTTCGGTGATGTCCTGCACCGTACCGTACAGGCGGAACACGCGCCCGGTCTCGTCGGCGACCGGCACGATCACGGTGAAATGGCGACGCTCCTCGCCCGAGGGCAGCAGGACCTCCTGCTCCAGGGCGCAGCGTCGGCCGCTGTCGATCGCCTCCCAGAACAGGTCGCGGGTGCGATTCGTCGACTCCAGGCTGAAGTAGCCGAGCGCCTCGTTGAGGTCGGGCACGCCGAGCGCTTCCGGGCGCTCGAAGAGGCGGAAGAGTTCGCGCGACCAGTACATCCGCCCGGTGTGGCGGTCGAGCTCCCAGTCGCCGACACGGGCGAGGTCCTGGGTGGCGGCGAGGCGGAACTCCGCCTTCTCGAGCGCGCTGCGCAAGGCTTCGAGCCGGGGCGACCTCATTCGCGCACCGCCGTCCTGGCAAGCGGGCGCAGCACGAAGCGCGCCGGATCGATCGCCTCGACCAGGTCGCGCTCGAGCGGGGCGGGGTCGCCTTCGAGCGCGCTGGCGAGCAGCTCGGCGGCGAGCACCGACCACACCAGGCCGCGCGCGCCGTAGCCCGAGAGCGCGTACAGCCCGGGCCGGCGCGGCAGCTCGTCGAGGCCGCGGGCGGCCGAGGCGGGAGGCCGGTCGGGCAGCGGGAGGGCCCCGACCATCGGCAGGCGGTCGGGTGAGGCAGGCCGGAACCCCACCCGGCCATCGAGCCGATCGGGGTCGAAGCCCGCGCCCAGGCCGGCGCCGAAGCCGGGAATCATGGCTTCCAGGCGCTGCAGGTTCTCGGCATGGTCCTGCGGGCGCAGGCCGGGGTCGGGGTCGTCCACCGCGAAGGTGGCGCCGGCGCAGCGCAGGCCGTCCACCGCCGGGCTCACGTAGCCACCGCGGCACACCACCACCCGCGGCGCGCTGCCCGCGACCGCGGGCAGATGGGAGACCTGGCCGCGCGCGCTCACCACCGGCAGGCTGGCCTGCTCGAAGTCGGCGATGCCGGTGCCGGGCGCGAGGATCGCCACGGGGGCGCTCGCGATCGTGCTGCCGTCGGGCCCGTGCGCGTGCCAGGCGCCGCCGTCGTACCCGAGCCGCGCCACGGTGTGGCCGAAGTGCCCACGCAGGCGCCCGCCCGCCGCCTCCAGGCTGGCCGCACACAGGCTGGGCGGCTGCACCCAGCCGCTGCCGGCGAACCACCAGCCGCCGTTGGCGACCGCGCAGCCGGCGATTTCCGCCGCCTCGTCGACGCCGACGAAGCGCAAGTGTTCTGGCGGCAGCGCGAGGCGTTCGACCACCGCGCGCATCTTGACTTCCTGTGCAGCGTCGCGCCCCAGGTGCAGCACGCCGCAGTCGTCGGCGCGCAGCGCCAGGCCGCGCGCGCGCAGCTGATGAATGCGCCGCCAGGCGTACAGGCTGCCGGCGCGGGTGAGCCGGCTCATGCGGTTGTCGTCCAGGCTGGGCAGCGGGCGCAGCACGCCGGCGAGGTTGCCCGAGGCGCCCGTGGCCGGCGCAGGGGCACGGTCGATCAGCTCCACCGTCCACCCGCGCCCGGCGAGGCGCTCGGCCACGGTGCAGCCGGCAATGCCGGCACCGAGCACCAGCGCGTGGCGACCGCTGGTCGCGGCCTCCGGTACAGCGAGCGGGCGGGCCTCGCGTGCGAGGCGGCCGCGCAGCATCTGCCACTTGGTGCCGAAGCCGGGCGCCTTTTCGGTCGTGAAGCCGGCGCGGCGCAGGCCTTCGCGCACCTGGCCGGCGACCGACCAGGTGGCGAGCGTCGCGTCCGGGGCAGCGAGGCCGGCGAGCAGATGGAAGACGCGCTCGGACCACAGCGCGGGATTCTTCGCCGGGGCGAAGCCGTCGAGATAGAGCGCGTCGGCGCGCGCGTCGATGCGCGCGAGGCCGTCGGCGGCATCGCCGAGGAAGAGCGTCAGGGTGACGCGGCCCGCGTCCAGGTTCAGTCGGTGCAGCCCGGGCGCGAGCACCGGCCACTGCGCGCGCAGCTCGGCCGCAAAGGTGGCGAGCTCGGGCCAGGCGGCGTGGATGCGGGCGAGATCCTCGCGGCAGAAGGGGTGCAGCTCGCAGGAGACGAAGTGCAGGCGGGCGCTGCGGCAGGCATCCTCGCGCCACGCCGCCCAGGTGGCAAGGAAGTTCAGTCCGGCGCCGAAGCCGGTCTCGACGATGGTGAAGCGCTCACGCCCCTGCCAGCGCTGCGGCAGGCCGTTGCCCGCAATGAAGACCGCGTGCGCCTGGCCGAGCGCATTGTCGCGCGAGTGGTAGACGTCGCCGAAGGCGCCCGAGTACAGCACGCCCTCGGGCGTGCGCTCGAGGCGGGCGGGATGGATCGGCATGGCGAGGGCAAGCACAGGGCGCCGGCGCGGAGCGTGGGGACGCTCCGCGCGGCGGACGCCGGGATCAGAGCTCGGGTTCCGGGATGACCAGGCCCGCAGCGGCCTCGGGACGCATCTGCGGGAACAGGATCACGTCGCGGATCGCCGGCGCGTCGGTGAGCAGCATCACCAGGCGGTCGATGCCGATGCCGCAGCCGCCGGTCGGGGGCAGGCCGTATTCGAGCGCGCGGATGTAGTCGGCGTCGTAATACATGGCCTCTTCGTCGCCGGCCTCCTTGGCCTCGACCTGGGCGCGGAAGCGCGCGGCCTGGTCCTCGGGGTCGTTGAGCTCGGAGAAGCCGTTGGCGATCTCGCGGCCGACGATGAAGAGCTCGAAGCGCTCGGTGATCTCGGGGTCGGTGTCCGAGGCGCGCGCCAGCGGCGAGACCTCGACCGGGTAGTCGATGATGAAGGTCGGCTCCCACAGCTCGGCCTCGGCGCAGGCTTCGAAGAGCTGCAGCTGCAGGCTGCCCAGGCCGCCCGGCTTGACCTTCTCGCCGAAGGCGACGATCTTTTCCTTCAGCCACGCGGCGTCGGCCAGTTGTTCCGCGGTGAAGCCCGGGTGGTACTTGCGGATCGCCTGCACGATGGTGAGGCGGTGGAAGGGCTTCGACAGGTCGAGCTCGCGGCCCTGATAGACGAAGGATTCGGTGCCCAGCGCCTCGCGCGCGGCGTGGCGGATCAGGCCCTCGGTGAAGTCCATCAGCGTCTTGTAGTTCGCGTACGCCTCGTAGAACTCCATCATGGTGAATTCGGGGTTGTGGCGCGGGCTGAGACCTTCGTTGCGGAAGTTGCGGTTGACCTCGAAGACCTTCTCCAGGCCGCCCACCACCAGGCGCTTGAGGTAGAGCTCGGGCGCGATGCGCAGGAAGAGCTCCATGTCGAGCGCGTTGTGGTGGGTGGTGAAGGGCTTGGCCGCGGCACCGCCCGGGATGGGGTGCATCATCGGCGTCTCGACCTCGAGGAAGCCGTGGCCGGTCATGTAGTTGCGGATCGACTGCACCATGCGGCTGCGCGCCACGAAGGTGAAGCGCGACTGCTCGTTCATGATCAGGTCGACATAGCGCTGGCGGTACTTCTGCTCGACGTCGGTGAGGCCGTGGAACTTGTCGGGCAGCGGGCGCAGGCTCTTGGTGAGCAGGCGGATCTCCGCGGCCTTGACGGTGAGTTCGCCGGTCTTGGTCTTGAACACCGTGCCCACGCAGCCGACGATGTCGCCGATGTCCCAGGTCTTGAACTGGGCATAGACGTCCTCGCCCACGCCGTCGCGCTGCACGTAGAGCTGGATGCGGCCGGAGAGGTCCTGGATGGTGACGAAGCTCGCCTTGCCCATGATGCGCTTCAACATGATGCGGCCGGCCACCCTGACCTCGACCGGCGTCGCTTCCAGCGCCTCGGCGTCCTTGTCGCCGTAGAGCTCGTCGAGCTTGCCGGCGGTGTTCTCGCGCGAGAAATCGTTGGGGAAGGCACCGCCGCTCGCGCGCCAGGCGGCGAGTTTCTCGCGGCGCTCGGCGATGAGGTGGTTTTCGTCCTGGGGCTGGGGCGTGGTCTGCGTCTGGTCGGACATGATCTGGGTGTCGAAGCTCTGAAAGGGGATGCGCCGCAGCGGGCCGCGTGCGAAAGGCGTGATTGTGGCAGGGCCGGCAAGGCGGGGCAATTGCGCAACGCGCCCCGGACCCACGGAATCTTCTGGAGATGTCCGCGAATCCGCGGTCCCGCCCCAGGATCGTCCCCGTTTCGAGAGTCTCCGGCAGGCGCGACGCAAGTCGCGATCGGCTGCGGCGGCGTCCATCCGCAGCATGAGTCGGTGATCTCCCGGGCCCGATCCTAAAGTCCCCATTGCGGGGACCGATAAGACAGAGGTCGATTCAACCTCCCCGCGGAACCCCCATGAGTACCTTCCGGCAAATGTACGAAGGCATCGAGAAGACCTTCTGGAACTCGCTGACCAAGAAACTCTTCAGCTTCCTGCTGTTGTTGGCGATCAACCTGGGCTATCTCGTCATCTGGCAGGACCGGCGCGAGGCCGTGGAGAAGGCGCTTGCCAAGGGTACGGTGGCGCCGGAGGTCCTCTCGTCGGTGGTCGCGACCTTCGACGCCGGCCTCTACGCGATGCTTGCGCTCTCGGCCTTGGCGCTGGCGATGCTGCTCGGCCAGATCCTCTATCTGCGCCACCTGGTCGTGCGCCCGATCCGCGTCATCACCGCCATCTTCGACGAGATCGCGCGCGGCGAGGGCGACTTCTCCCGCGACCTCCCGCTCACCACGCACGACGAGCTGCGCGAGCTCGCGGCGAGCTACAACCGTTTCGCCGGCAAGATGCGCGAGATCATCGGCAAGGTGCGCTCGATGAGCGTCAACATCGCACGCGAGGCGGTGCAGGTGAAGCTGGGCGTGGAGAACTCCGCGCGCGATGCGCAGCGCCAGGGCGACATGACCGACACCGTTTTCGAGGCCAGCACGCGCTCGACCGAGGCGATCGGCGAGGTGTCGGTGAGCGCACGCGCGATCGACGCCTCGACCCTGCGCAACCTCGAGATCGCGCGCGAGTCGCTCGGCGAGGTGCAGAACGTCGCCGCCAAGATCCTCGCGGTGAGCGAGAAGCTGCAGCGCTTCAACCACACGGTGGACGAGCTCTCGCAGCGCTCGGAGAGCGTCAAGGAGATCGCCGCGCTGATTCGCGAGATCGCCGACCAGACCAACCTGCTCGCGCTCAATGCTGCGATCGAGGCTGCACGCGCAGGCGAGGCCGGGCGCGGCTTCGCGGTCGTCGCCGACGAGGTGCGCAAGCTCGCCGAGCGGGTCAACAAGGCCACCCAGGAGATCGTCGGCAACATCAACGGCATGCTCGAGCTGGTGGGCGACACGCGCGCCGAGAACGACGTGATCAACGACGACGTCGAGCAGACGCGCGACGTGGTGACGCGCTCGGCCACGCAGTTCGAGCACATGGTGGGCGAGTTCGAGCGCACCGGCGGGCAGCTCTCGCAGATCGCCGCCGGCATGGCCTCGCTGACCGAGACCAACGCCCATGTGCACGCCAACGTCACCGACATCCACCGTCTGTCCGCCGAGGTGGCCGGGCGCATGGAGAACTGCGAGCAGCGCACCCTCGCGCTCACCAAGTCGACCGAGGCGGTGCAGGAGCTGGTGTCGCGCTTCAAGATCGGCACCGGGGTCTTCGACCTGCTGGTCAACGAAACGCGCGGTTTCCGTGACGGCGTCCAGGCTGAACTCGAGCAGATGGCGGCTGCGAGGGTGGACGTCTTCGATCGCACCTACCGCCCCGTGCCGGGCAGCAACCCGCCCAAGTTCCGCGTGGCCTGGGGCGAGGAATTCACCCGCCGCTGCCAGCGCCTCCTCGACGAGAGCCTGGAACGCGCGCGCGGCGCGGTGTTCGCGGTTGCGGTCAATACCGACGGTTACCTCTCCGCGCACAACAGCCGCTACTCGCAGCCGCTGACCGGCGATCCCGCCAAGGATCTGGTCGGCAACCGCACCTGCCGCAAGTTCGAGAACCCCGCCGAGCTGCGCGCCGCGCGCAACACCGAGCCGATGCTGCTGCAGACCTACCTGCGCGACACCGGCGAGGTGCTGTGCGACCTCGCCATGCCGATCGTGATCGGCGGGCGCCACTGGGGCAACGTGCGCGTCGGCATGCCGGCCGAGGCCCTGCTGGAGCGCTGAACGAGCGCCGTGTTCGCGCCTGGCGGCGCTCCTGCGTGAAACAGCGCCCCCTGCAGGAGCGGCGCAAGCCGCGAACGCGGCCGCAGGGTGCTCGACGGCCTTGTCCTTCAATCCACCGCGCGCTGCAGCACCCCGATCGGCGGCGCCCAGTCGGTGCCGGGCTGCTTCTTGCGCGTGACCAGCGTGAGCTGGGCGGGCGCGAAGACGTTGGCGTTGTGGGTCACCGGCGTGGTGATCAGATACTGCGCGCGGGTGGCGCGCAGGAAGGTGCCGACGCGGTCGATGTTGGCGACGTCCAGATGTGCGAAGGGCTCGTCGATGAAGACGAAGCCGCCGGGGCGGGACTCGTCCATCAGCAGGCCGATCAGCAGGATCAGCGACTTCATGACCTGCTGGCCGCCCGAGGCCTCGCCGTCGTTGAGGCCCACCGCGCCCTTGCGGTCGAAGTCGAAGCGCACCTCGAGCCCGGCCTGGGCGAGCGAGAGGTCATCGTTCTCCAGGTGCGGGGTGGGGCAGTCGACGCTGACGTTGGCGAGCTCGCCGAGCGCCTTCAGGTTCTTCGCGTACTGGCGCACGGTGGCGCGCAGCTTGGCGATGTAGGCGGCGCGGGCGTTGTCGGAGTGCAGCCGCGCGGTGGTGCAGTAGCCCTGGCGGTTGAGGTAGTCGCGCTCGCGCAGGGCGACGTCGGCGCCGAGACGGTCGCGCACCACCAGCACGGCGGGGTCGGTGATCCACTCGCCCTCGTCGAGGTGGCGGCGCAGGCGGTCGAGCTGCAGGCGGGCGCCGCGGGCGTCGCCGTATCTTTCGGCGAGCAGGGCCAGCTCGCCGGCGTCCAGCCAGTGCGCCGGCATGCCGCGCCGGCGCCGGCGCAGGGCGAGGATGCGCTCGGCCTGGGCGCGGCGGCGCGGGCCGTGCTCGCGCGCGATGTCGGCCAGGCGCAGGTCGATCGCCTTGAGTTCGCGGGTGCGGCGGTCGAGCTCGATCTGGATGCCGTTCGCCTTCTCGGCGAGGCGGTCGATCTCGCCGCGCGTGTCGCTGCGTTCGGCGATCGCCTCGGTGAGGGCCTTGCGCGCGGCGGGCAGCTCGGCCTCGGCGCTGGCGTAGGCCTCGGCGCGGGCGGCGAGAAGCTGTGCCGACTGCAGGCCGAGCAGGCGCTGGCGCAGCGTGGTGAGGCGGGCGCTCGCGGCGTCGAGCCTGGGGCGCAGGGCCTGGAGCTGCTTGTCCACCCCGCCGATCTCGTCCTGCAGCGCGGCGATGCGCGCCTGGCGGGCGAGTTCGCCGAAGTGGAACTCCTGCGGCCGGCCGAGGTGGCGGGCGCCGCGGCGCTCGCGGTGGTAGCCGTCGCGGGTGATCCACTCCTGCTCGCGCGGCAGATCGCGCGCGGCCTCGGCGTCGTCGACGCGGCGGATGCGGTTCAACAGGTCGGCTAGCCAGCGCGGCACCGGCGCGCCGAATTCCACCACCTCGGCGAGGCTCATCGGGCGCGGCGGAGGTGCGCTCTCGCGCTCGGCCACGATGAAGTGGCGGAAGCGCTCGCGCTCGCCGAGCGCCCAGGCGGCGTGGCGGTCGGCTTCGCGTTCGAGCAGGACGAGGTGTCGGTAGGGGCGCAGGATGGCTTCGAGCGCGGCCTGCCAGGCGGCGTCGGTGACCTCCACCACCTCGGCGAGGCTGCGGTGGGCGATGCCCTCGGCGCTCAGCCGGACGCGGAAGCGTGCGACCTCGGCGTCCCCCGGCGCGCCGGCGCGGTTACGCTCGCCGCGCAGGGTCTCGCTGCGCTCCTCGAAGGCGGCGACGAGCTCGCGCTCCTTGCGGCGCAGCGCGGCGAGCGCGGCGTCGGCCTCCTCGTGCTCCTTCTCCAGCGCCACGGCGTCGGCGCCGTGCTCGCTGGCGAGCTGGGCGCGCAGCATGTCGCGCTCCTCGAGCAGCCTTTCGAGGTCGCGCACGCGGTCGTGGGCGGCGAGGTAGCGCTGTTCGGAGGCGCGGTCGTCCTCCTTCAGGCGCTTGCGCTCGGCCTGCACGGACTCCTGCTCGGCGCGCACGATCTCCAGGCGCTGGCGCGATTCGCGCTGCTCGACGAGCTTGTCGGCGCGCTCGTGGCCGACGCGGAACAAGGTCTCGCGCTCGGCGGCGAGCGCGCGCTCGAGCTCGGCGATCTCCAGGCGCGGCACGATCCCGGCCTCGAGCGCGTGGATCTCGTCGGCGAGCTGTTTCCATTCCAGGAAGCGGTTGGCCTCGGCCTTCTTCTCCTCGGCCTGGGTCTTCAGGCGATCGAGGTCGATGCCGAGCTCGCCGAGCTCGCGCTCGGCCGATTTCTGCTCCTCGCGCGCGGCCTGGTAGTTGTCCAGGACCTCCTTGTCGCCGAAGACGTCGAAGACGAGCTCGAGCAAGGCCTTGGGCGAGTACTCGCACAGCTTGTCGGTGTCGCCCTGCTCGAGCGCCAGCACCTTGGTGATCGCCGGGGTGAGGCCGCCCCAGGCCAGGCGGTGCTGGTAGTCGCGCAGGCCGGTCCAGTCGTTGGTGGCTTCCAGCGCCTCGATCGGCTGGTTGCCGTCGACGATGGTGTAGTCGCGGATCCAGTCGCCGCCGGCCTTGCGGATGCGGCAGGCGAGCGTGACCTCGTCGGCCAGGCAGGGGAAGAAGGGACGCTTGCCGGTGTGGCCGGGCTGGTTGGCGACCACCGCGCGGATCCACGCGAAGCTGCGGTCGGCGCGGCGCACGTAGCGGCGGAAATCGCGCTTGCCCGAGCAGCGCAGCGCGAACAGCGTGCGCAGGGCGTCGAGCAGCGTGGTCTTGCCCGAGCCGTTGGGGCCGACGATGGTGATGATCTGGGCATCCAGCGGCAGCGTGAAGCGCCGCCAGAAGTCCCAGTGAACGAGCTCGAGGGTCTTGATGTGGAACATGGGCCGGGGTCGCGGTGAGGCTCAGCGCCGCTGCAGCAGCAGCCCGCACTCGAGGTGGTGGGTGTAGGGGAACTGGTCGAAGGCCGCGGCCGCGGCGATGCGGTGCGTCGTCGCCAGCGCGGCGACGTTGGCGCGCAGGGTCTCCGGGTTGCAGGAGATGTAGAGGATGTGCTCGAAGCCCTTCGCCAGCGCGATCGTGCCTTCGTCGAGGCCGGCGCGCGGCGGGTCCACGAAGAGCGTGGAGAAGCGGTAGCCGGCCAGGTCCACGCCCTGCATGCGGCGGTATTCGCGCCCGCCGGCGAGGGCGTCGCTGATCTCCTCGCTCGCCATGCGCACCATGGTGACGTTGGCGACGCCGTTGTCGGCGAGGTTGGTGTGCGCGGCGCGCACCGAGGTCTTGCTCATCTCGGTCGCGAGCACGCGGCCGAACAGCGGCGCCAGCGCCACGGTGAAGTTGCCGTTGCCGCAGTAGAGTTCGAGCAGGTCACCCGGGCCTTGCGGACGCGCGCCCACGGCCTTCGCCTGCGCGCGCGCCCAGGCCAGCATGTGCTGGTTCACGCCGCCGTTGGGCTGGGTGAAGCTGCCCTCGAACTGCTGGTAGCGCAGACGCTGGCCGTCGACCTCGAGCACCTCCTGTACCCAGTCGCGCTCGAGCACGATCTTCTGCTTGCGGCTGCGCCCGATCACCTGGATGTCGAGCGCGGCGGCGAGCGCGCGCGCGGCGGTTTCCCAGTCCGCGTCGAGCGGACGGTGGTAGACCAGGCTGACCAGGCACTCGCCGCTCAGGGTGGCGAGGAAGTCGACCTGGAAGATCTTGCGCCGCAGCGCCTCGCTGGCCTGGAGCGCGTCGCGCAGGCGCGGCATCAGCTTGGCGATCGGTTCTGCAGCCGCGGGGAAGGTCTCGAGCAGGATGGGCTGCTTCGGGTCCGCGCTGTCGAACATCGCGTAGTCGATGCGGCCCTCGTGATGCCACAGGCGGAACTCGGCGCGCAGGCGGTAGTGCAGCGGCGCGGAGCGGAAGACCGCCGGCTCGGGCAGGTCGAACTCGGCGCAGTCGCTGCGGTAGCGCGCGAGCTTGGCGGCGAGCTGGTCGTCGTAGCGCGCGGGGTCGATGCAGGGCAGGGGCATGGGCTCAGTCTTCCTCGTCGAGGGCTTCAGCTTCGTCGGGCAGGACCTCGGCGAGTTCGAAGGCGTTGCTCTCCGGCGGCGCGTGGCCGGCGGCTTCGAGGATCTCGCCCAGGGTGCCGTGGATGATGCGGTCGGCCATCACGCGGTAGTCGAGCGCGAGGTCGAGCAGTGGTCCCTCGGTGACGAGCCCGTTGCGGCGCTCGATGAAGCCGAGGCGGGCGAGCTTGCCGAGCATGAAGTTGCGCACCTTGGTGCGCCCTCCCAGGCGTGGGCCGAAGTCGGCGATCAGGGAGGCCTCGGTGAGCGTGCCCGAGACGGCATCGCCATGCGCCACCGGCTTGTCGCCACCGAAGAGATCGGTCTGGCCGTCGTCGACGAGCTCGCGCCGGGTCACCTGGCGCTGCCGCTTGGGCAGCACGATCAGCGCCCAGAGGATCACCAGCAGCGCGACCTCGTCGCGCGTCAGGCCGAGGTTGCTGGCCGCGTACTCGCGCCCGGCGCCGAACACCGGTTCGGCGAGTTCGGGCTGCAGCGCCACGCCGACGTGGGCGGCGTAGGGGTTGTCGAGCAGGCGCAGGCCGACGTCGGCCAGCCGCCGGTCGAGTTCGAGGCGGAAGGTTTCATCCACCAGCGCGCGTCGCACCAGCTTGTCGCCGCGCGGCAGCCAGCGCTGGGCGAGCAGGCGCGCGGTGAGGGTCTTGAGTTCGTGTTCCATGGAAATCCTGGGGGCTCGGGCCGGGGGCGGGGCTCAAGCCGCGGTGGTGGCGCGCGGGCGCACCTCGCCGAGCGTCATCGCGCCGATCTCGTCCTCGCCGACCGCGGTCAGCGTGTCGCCGAACTCGACCTCCACCGGCAGGCGCATGAAGCTGCTCACCGGGCCATCCTCCAGGCCGCCCTCCGGAGCGGTCTCCGCGCCGTCGGCGAGCAGCGCGAGCAGCGACAGGCGGTAGCTCGCCGGGGCGAAACCGCCGCCGGCAATCACGTGGTGCAGGGGCTGCGGCGCGGGCAGGGCCCCGAGACGATGGGTGAAGTGTTCGAGCATGCGCAGGTCTTCGGCCTGTGGGGCGAGGCCGGTCGCGGCGTCGTCGGCCGGGGGCAGGGTGGTGTCGGCCGGGGCCGCGCTGCCGCCGCCCTCGAGCAAGGATTCGGCGCGGTCGAGCAGCTCGTGCCCGCCGGCGAGCAGCGGCAGCTCCGGCACGCTCGCGCAGGCGTCCGCCGCCAGCGTGGCGAGCGCCGCGGCGTCGAGCCCGCGCAGCCAGGCGGCGACGTCCGAGGACGAGATGCCCGAGGCCCCCAGCGTCACGCGCTGCGCCTCGATCTTGTTCAGCGCGCGCTGGAAGGAGGCGTCGGCGCGCGCCAGGCGCGACTGCGCCAGCCCGATGCGCTGCGCGATGCGGGCGATGTCGAAGTCGACCTCGGGGTCGGCGAGCAGCTTGTCGAGGAGCTCGGTGCCGCGTTCGAGCCAGCGCCCGTTGGCAGACAGGCGGCGGCGGGCGTCGAGGATGCGGAACTCGGAGCCGGAGGCGATCGCCTCCTCGAAGTGCCAGGTGAGGTCGTTGAGCTTGGACAGCAGATGGCCGAGCGACTCGGCGGTGATGCCGCCGACTGCCTGCAGGCCGGCGAGCTGGGCGGTGAGGAAGCCGAGCTCGGCGTCTTCTTCCTCGCCGAAGCGCAGCAGCATCGCGATCGCCGCCACCGCGTTGCGGCCATGGTCGGAGAGCGCGTAGTGGCCGTCCTCGCCGATCGCGAGCAGGCCGTTCTCGCGCAGGCGCTTCAGGACCGTCTCGAGCTTGACCGGGTCGAGATAGCTGAAGCGTGCGCGCAGCGCCTCGGGCGCCCAGCGCGGCGCGTCGGCTTCGCGGCCGATCTCGCGCAGCACCAGCAGGCGCATCAGCACCTCGGTCTCGGTGCCGCGGAACAGCGTGATGAAGGCGTCGAGCAGCGGGCGCGCCGAAGCCAGCGCCGCGAGCTCGGGCACTTCGTCGGCGTCCACGCCCGCGGCGAGGAAGTCGGAGAGGAAGGGGTCGTTCAAGCCTGCAACGCCCTTTCCTCAGACGCCCTGCTTGAGGCTTGCCCCGATGAAATCGTCGAGATCGCCGTCGAGCACGGCCTGCGTGTTGCCGACCTCGTAGTTGGTGCGCAGATCCTTGATGCGCGACTGGTCGAGCACGTAGCTGCGGATCTGGTGGCCCCAGCCGATGTCGCTCTTGGAGTCCTCGAGCTTCTGCTGCTCGGACTGGCGCTTGCGCAGCTCGGCCTCGTACAGGCGCGCCTTCAGCATCGACATGGCCTCGGCCTTGTTCTTGTGCTGCGAGCGGTCGTTCTGGCACTGCACGACGATGCCGGTGGGCTCGTGGGTGATGCGCACCGCGGAGTCGGTCTTGTTGATGTGCTGGCCGCCCGCGCCCGAGGCACGGTAGGTGTCGATGCGCAGGTCGGCCGGGTTGATCTCGATCTCGATCGAGTCGTCGACCTCCGGATACACGAACACCGAGGTGAAGCTGGTGTGGCGGCGCGCGTTGGAGTCGAACGGCGACTTGCGCACGAGGCGGTGGATGCCGGTCTCGGTGCGCAGGTAGCCGTAGGCGTATTCGCCGGAGAACTTGATCGTGCAGTTCTTGATGCCGGCGACCTCGCCCTCGGTCTCTTCCATGAGCTCGACGGTGAAGCCCTTCTTCTCGCCGTAGCGCAGGTACATGCGCTCGAGCATGCCCGCCCAGTCCTGCGCCTCGGTGCCGCCGGCGCCGGCCTGGATCTCGATGAAGCAGTTGTTGGGGTCCATCGGGTTGCTGAACATGCGGCGGAACTCGAGCTTCTCGATCGCGCCCTGCAACTCGACGAGGTCGGCCTCGACCGCCTCGAAGGTGTCGTCGTCGTCCTCGGCCTCGGCGAGCTCGAAGAGATCCTTGAGGTCGCGCGACTGCGCGTCGATCTTCTGCAGCGTCAGCACCACGTCCTCGAGCTGGCGCTTCTCCTTGCCGAGCTCCTGCGCGCGCTCGGCGTTGTTCCACACCGCCGGGTCTTCGAGCGCGCGATTGACCTCTTCGAGCTTCGATGCCTTCACATCGTAGTCAAAGATACCTCCGTAGTTCGCGACCCCGGGCGGCGAGGTCGGCGAGTTTTTCGGCGATGGCGTTCTGGCGTTCGGCTTCCATGGCGAGGCTCCGGCGGAATCTGGGAAACCGCTCATTATACCGGTTACCGGAGCAGCGCCGTCGGCCGCAGCGCAGCTTCATGAGCAGGGACGTCCCGCCGACTCCGCGCAGACGCAGCGAGAGCCTCGTTCGCCTCCCGCTTCCAGGCTGGAGTACCTGCAGGCGGGACGGTTACAATTACGCCCAATTCAGGATCCGCGTGCCGTCATCGACCCGGGGAACGCGGTAGGAACTCGTCTGGCGGGCACATGCAGCACAACAGCAGGAAGATCCTCGGGGTATTGATCGCCACGGTGCTGGCGCTCAACGCATTCATTGCGGGACTGCTGGGTTATGCGATGCTGGAGGCGAAGGCACGCAAGGAGCGGGAGGTGCGCACCACGGTCGAGAACCTGGCCCTGCTCCTCGACCAGAGCGTCGGTTCCTCTGTCCGCGAGATCGACCTCCTGCTGCGCGGAGCGCAGAACCGGATCGAGCGTGCGTTGCGCGACAAGGGGCGCCTGGAGCGCGACGATTTCGACTCGGTGATCGACGTGCATCGCGACGGGCTGTCGCAGACCGCCCAGGTCCGGGTCAGTGATGCCACCGGCACGGTTGTCCTCGGCGACCAGGTGACGGCCGAGACGCGTACGAGCTATGCCGACCGCCCGTTCTTCATCGATCATCGCGCGCTCGACGATGGCGAGATGCAGGCCAGCAAGCTGCTGCACGGGCGCATTTCAAATACGTGGATCGTGGTGTTCTCGCGCCGCTACAACGCGCCCGATGGCGACTTCGCGGGCGTCGTGACCGCAGCCGTGCCGGCCGATCATTTCCAGCGCCTGCTTTCGGGCCTGCAGCTCGGGCCGCATGGCATCGCCCTGGTGCGCGACCTCGACATGACGCTGATCGCGCGCTGGCCGCGTCTCGATGCCCCGGCCGGCGTGATCGGCAGTCGCGGCGGGTCGCAGGAGCTCAACGAGATCGTCGCCTCCGACGTTCGCGCGCAGTCCTTCTACAGCGCGCGCACGGCCGACGGCGTGGCGCGCATCAATGCCTACCGCCGGCTCGAGCGCCTGCCGGCCTTCGTCGTCGTCGGCTGGGGCGAGAAGGACTACCTCGCGCAGTGGAAGGAGGACGTCGGCAAGGCCATGCTGCTGTGGGCACTTTTCCTCGGCGTGACCGGGCTGGCCGCCTGGCTGCTGTATCGGCTGGTCGACGCCAACGACCGTGCCAACGAGCGCAGCCGCATCCTGCTGCAGAACGCCAGCGACGGCATCCACATCACCGACGCGGAGGGCATCGTCATCGAGGCCAGCGACGCCTTCTGCCGCATGCTCGGGCGATCGCGCAGCGAGGTCATCGGCATGCGGGCGGGGAGCTGGGATGCCTGCCATCCGGAGCCCGACATGCGTGCGCTGATCAGCGAGCTGTTCGCCTCGAGCGAAGTGCACACCTTCGAAACGGCACATCGGCGCAAGGATGGAAGCGTGTATCCCGTCGAGGTGACCGCGTTCCCGCTCGAGGTGGACGGCAGGACGGTGCTGTTCAACTCCGCGCGCGACATCTCCGCGCGCAAGTCGGCGGAGGCCGAGGTCAGGAAGCTGGCGTACTTCGACGCCTTGACCGGCTTGCCCAACCGGCGGCTGCTGATGGAGCGGCTGGAGCGGGCGCAGGCGAGCTGCGCGCGTCAGGGCACGGTCGGCGCCTTGCTGTTCATCGACCTGGACAACTTCAAGGCGGTCAATGACACCGTGGGCCACCAGGAGGGCGATCGGCTGCTCGTGCAGGTCGCCGCCATCCTCGTACGCTGCGTGCGCAAGGACGATACCGTGGCCCGGCTCGGTGGCGACGAGTTCATCGTCATGCTGGAGGAACTGGGCGGGGAGGGTCGGGAGGCGGCGGAACAGGCCGCGGCGGTGGGCAGCAAGATCCTCGCGGCGCTGAACCAGCGTTTCCAGCTCGGCAGTTCGGAACATCGCACCTCGGTGAGCATCGGCGTGAGCCTTTTCGGCGAGTTGGCCGACGAACCGGTCGACGAGCCCCTGCGACGGGCCGACATGGCGATGTACCGGGCCAAGCTCGGCGGACGCAACGCGGTGTGCTTCTTCGACCCCTCGATGCTAGCCGACGTGCGCGCCCGGGCCGACGTGGAGGCAGGGCTGTGGATCGCGCTCGAGCAGCGCCAGTTCGTGCTGCATTACCAGCCCCAGGTCGCCGCCGACGGCGCGGTGCTCGGCGTGGAGGCGCTGGTGCGTTGGCATCACCCGGTGCGCGGCCTGGTACCGCCGGGCGAGTTCATTCCGCTCGCCGAAGAGTGCGGGTTGATCCTTCCACTCGGGCGCTGGGTGCTCGAGGCCGCCTGCGCGCAGCTGGCGGCGTGGGCGGACGACCCGTGGCGCAGCAGGCTGGTGATTGCGGTCAATGTCAGCGCACGCCAGTTCCTCCATGAAGACTTCGTCGCGGGGGTGGTCGCCGCGCTCGAGTGCTCGGGGGCCGACCCGGGCCGGCTCGACCTGGAGCTGACCGAGAGCTCGCTGGTGACCGACGTCGACAAGGTCAGCGAGAAGATGGAGGCCCTCAAGGCGCTCGGCGTGGGATTCTCGCTCGACGACTTCGGGACCGGCTATTCCTCGCTCGCCTATCTCAAGCGCTTGCCGCTGGATCAGTTGAAGATCGATCGCAGCTTCGTGCGCGACATCCTGGTCGATCCCAACGACGCGGCGATCGCGCGCATGATCATCGTGCTCGCCGACAACCTCGGCCTGCGTGTGATCGCGGAAGGCGTGGAGTGCGAGGAGCAGCGCGACTTCCTCGCCCGCAACGGCTGCTCGACCTATCAGGGCTACCTTTTCAGTGCGCCGCAGCCGATCGACGCGCTCGAGGCCTTCCTCGACGCCCGAAGGTCTCGGCCGGCGCGCTGAAGGAGCGCTCAGTCGGCGCGTTCCAGATCGTCGATCACCGCCTTCAGGAAGCGCGCGGCCTCGCCGCCGGTGACCACGCGGTGGTCGAAGGACAGGCTCAGCGGCAGCACGCGGCGTACCGCCGGGGCGCCATCGACCGCGAGCACCTGCTCGTGCACCCGCCCGGCGCCGAGGATGGCCACCGTGGGCGGCACCACCAGCGGCGAGGCGTACTTGCCGCCGATCATGCCGAAGTTGGACAGCGTGATGGTGTGGCCGCGCATCTCCTCGGGCGGAATCCTGCGCGCCCTGACGTCGGCGCGCATGCGCTCGAGGCCCTGGCGCAGGTCGTCGGGGCTGCGGTTGGCGACGTCGCGCAGCACCGGCACGAAGAGGCCGTCGGGCAGGTCGACCGCGATGCCGACGTGCACCTGCGGCACCAGCCGGCGCGCCATCGCGTGGCTCTCGTACCAGGCGTTGAGCGCCGGCGCGGCGCGGCAGCCGGCGACCAGGGCGCGGATCAGGCGCACGGTGACGTCGGTGCCGGGCGGCCAGGCGTGGATCACCGCGTCGTCGATCACCGTGGCGCCGGCGACCTCGCTCTGCGCCAGGCTCATGTTCTGTGCCATCGCCCGGCGCACGCCGCGCAGCGCTTCGGCGGGGCCGGCCTCGGCGAGCACGCGCGCGGCGCGCTGCACGTCCTCGCGGGTGATCACGCCGTCGGCGCCGGAGGGCGTCACCATCTCGAGCTCGACCTTCAACTGGCGCGCCAGCGCGCGCACCGCCGGGGTGGCGCGGATCCCCGCTCCGCCGTGGGCTGCCGGTGCGAGCGCGGCCGGCGCCTCGGCGCGCACCTCCTGGCCGACCTGCATCTCGCCGACCACGGTGCCGGTGTCGGCGGTCTCGGCGCCGCCCTCGAAGCCGGCGAGCGGTGCGCCCACATGCACGAGCTGGCCGACCTCGCCGTACAGCTTCGCGACCCGCCCATCGTAAGGGGAGGGGATGTCCACGATCGCCTTGGCGGTCTCGACCGATACCAGCGGCTGGTCGGCGGCGATCTCGTCGCCCGCCTTGACATGCCATTCGACGATCTCGGCTTCCTGCAGTCCTTCGCCCAGGTCGGGCAGCTTGAAGATCTTCATGATGCCTCCAGGGTCTTGCGCGCCGCCGCGACGATGCGTTCGACGCTCGGCAGGTACTGGGTTTCGAGCCGCGACAGCGGCATCACCGTGTCGTAGCCGGTGACGCGCTGCACCGGCGCGAGCAGGGAATACAGGCCCTCCTCGGCGAGGCCGGCCGCGATCTCGGCGCCCAGGCCGGCGGTGCGCGCGGCCTCGTGCACGATCACGCAACGCCCGGTGCGGGCGACCGACTCCAGGATGGTCGGCAGGTCGAGCGGCTTGAGCGTGGCGACGTCGATGACCTCGGCCGAGATGCCCTCGGTGGCGAGCGCGTCGGCCGCGGCCTGGGTCTCGTGCAGCATCGCGCCCCAGCTCACCAGGGTGAGGTCGGTGCCGCCGCGCAGCGTGAAGCACACGTCCAGCGGCAGCGCCTCGCCGTCGTCGGCGACCTCCTGGCGGAACAGGCGGTACATCCGCGTCGGCTCGAGGAACATCACCGGGTCGGGGTCGCGGATCGCCGCCAGCAGCAGGCCGTAGGCGCGTGCGGGCGAGGACGGCATGACCACGCGCAGGCCGGGGGTGTGGGCGAGCATCGCCTCCGGGCTCTCCGAGTGGTGCTCGGGCGCATGGATGCCGCCGCCGCAGGGGGTGCGCACGACCAGCGGGCAGGTGAGCCGGCCGCGGGTGCGGTTGCGCAGGCGCGCGGCATGGTTGATCAGGTGGTCGATCGCCGGATACAGGAAGCCGGAGAACTGGATCTCCGCCACCGGCCTGAGGCCCATCGCCGCCATGCCGATCGCGGTGCCGACGATCGCGGTCTCGGCGAGCGGGGTGTCGACCACGCGCCCGGCGCCGAAGCGCTGCTGCAGCCCGACCGTGGCGCGGAACACGCCGCCGTTGGCGCCGATGTCCTCGCCGAGCAGCACGACCGCCTCGTCGCGCGCGAGCTCGTGGGCGAGGGCCAGGTTAACCGCCTCGACGAGATTGATCTCAGCCATGATCGCCTCCCGGTTGTCCGCCCGCCTTGCGCGGCGTGAAGCGCAGGGCCTCGTCGCGCTGGGCCACGAGCGCGGCGGGCAGGGTCGCGAAGAGGTGCTCGAACATCGCCGCGGTGGTGGGCGGCGGGGTGTTCAGATAGGCCTCGACCGCGGCATTCACGGTCTCGGTGCATTCGCGCGCGAGCGCCTCCTCCTTGTCCGGCCCCCAGGCGCCGAGCCCGACCAGGTGGTTGCGCAGCCGGGTCAGCGGCTCGAAGGACCACTGCTCCTGCACCACCGCAGGGTCGCGGTAGCGCGAGGCGTCGTCGGCGGTGGTGTGGTCGCCGAGGCGATAGGTGACCGCCTCGATCAGGGTCGGTCGACCGCCGGCGCGGGCCTTCGCCAGCGCTTCACGGGCAACGTGGTGCACTGCAACGAGGTCGTTGCCGTCGACCTGCACGCCATCGACGCCTGCGGCGATGGCCTTCTGCGCCAGCGTGGCGGTGGCGCTCTGCGCGCTGCGCGGCACCGAGATCGCCCACTGGTTGTTGCTCACCACGATCAGCAGGGGCGCCTTCCAGACGGCGGCGAAGTTGAGCCCCTCGTAGAAGTCGCCCTTCGAGCTGCCGCCGTCGCCGAGGAAGCACACCGCCGCGCGTGCCTCGCCGCGCAGCTTGAAGGCATAGGCCGCGCCCGCGGCGTGGCAGACCTGGGTGCCGATCGGCACGCAGTTGGGAAAGTCGTGGCGGGCCTGGGCGAAGTCGCTGCCGCGCTCGTCGCCGCCCCAGTAGCGCAGGCTCTCCTCGATGCGCACGCCGCGCACGAGCTGGGCGGCGTGCTCGCGATAGGAGGGAAACAGCGCGTCCTCGGCACGCATCGCGCTCGCCACCCCGACCCCGATCGCCTCCTGGCCGAGCGCAGACGCGAAGGTCCCGAGCTTGCCGGTGCGCTGCAGCGCGATCGCCTTGGCGTCGAAGGTGCGCGTGAGGTACATCGCGCGGTACATCGGGACCAGCTGTGCGGGATCGCGCGCGAAGTCGGGCAGCGGCCCGAGCGCCTCGCCCTGCGGGTCGAGGAAACGGACGTGATCGATCTGGAACCGGGCGACAGTGCTCATGGCGCGCTCCCTTCAGGCTCGGTCGGCCCCGCATGCCTGCGCGCCCCGGTCGGGGTCCGTCTCCTCTGGGCGCCGGTGGCATCCGGGCGTGGATGTCGTCGGCGACCGGGTGGCGGCGCCGCGACGTTTTCCGTTTGCGGGGTTGGAGCGCGCCCGTGCGCGGATGTTCCCGACGCGGTTGCCGCTTCGTCAGCGCGCGCCGGTGAGGCCGCCGCGGTGGCGGTCGCGATAGCCGGCGTGGAGGCCGTCGTCGTCCTGCCAGAAGAAGGCGGCCTCGAGGTAGCCCGGCCAGCGCTCCGGGCCGGCCGGCGGCGGGCCGAGGAAGCGCGCCGCCGCGATCGCGAGCAGGATGTCGTGGGTGACGAAGACGTGCAGACCGGGCGAGCCCGCGGCGATCGCGAGCATGTGCATGGCGAGGTTCTGCGCGCCCACGCGCGCCGGACGCGTGCCGGGCAGGTCCTCGTCGGTCGTCGCCAACTGCTCCATGATCCCCTCGCTGCCGAGGCGCTTCCAGTTCTCGCCCGCCAGCGCGCGGTCGAGCACCCAGGCGCCGGGGTCGCCGAGCATGCGGTCGGTGACGATCGGCGGCGTGTCGCCGGCCACGCGCGCGAAGACCTCGGCGGTGTGCACACAGCGCTGCAGCGGGCTGGTGTGCAGGCTGCGCAGGCGTCCGTGCAGGCGCTCGCCAAGGCTGCGCGCGAGCTCGACGCCTTCGGCGTTGAGCGCGTTGGCGTAGCCGAGGTCGCCGGGCGGCAAGGGGTCGCGCACCGAATGGCGGACCAGCATGGCCACGCCGCGCTCGGCCGGCACCGCGTCCAGCCAGCGCAGGGTGGCGGCGGGGACCCGCCAGTCCGAGGCTTGCGCGCTCATCGCGATGGCGGCGGGCCTACGCCGCCTCGAAATGTTCGAGCATCAGCTGCACGCTGGCGACGCCGTTGTATTCATTGATGCCGAGGCGGAAGGCGGCGTGGATCTGGCCGGCGGCGCCCTCGGCGTGGTTGAAGCGGATGGCCTCGTAGCGCGTGCTGCCGCGCGCGAGCTCGAGCTTGAGGTGCTTGTCCTTCAACAGGCGCTGGCGCTCGACGCGGAAGACGTCGTCGAACAGCGGCGCCGGGAAGCCCTGGCCCCAGATCTCGTTGTCGAGCATGCGCGCGGCGTCGAGCGCGAAGTAGCCCGATTCCAGGTTGCCGTCGGTATCGATGCGGCGCTCGAGCTGGGCGGGCTCGAGCAGTTCGCCGACGACCTCCTCGAAGGCCGCGTCGAAGCGTGCGAGTTCCGATTCGCGGATGGTCAGGCCGGCCGCCATGGCGTGGCCGCCGAAGCGCACGATGAGGTCGGGCTGGCGCTTGGTGACGAGGTCGAGCGCGTCGCGCAGGTGCAGGCCGGGGATCGAGCGCCCGGAGCCCTTGAGTTCGCCGTCGCTGGCGCGCGCGAAGGCGATGGTGGGGCGGTGCAGCCGCTCCTTGATGCGGCCGGCGACGATGCCGATCACACCTTGGTGCCAGTCGGGTTCGAAGAGCGCCACGGTGGCGCGGTTGCCGGCGTCGAAGCCCGCCAGGCGGGCGAGCGCTTCTTCCTGCATGCCGGCCTCGATGCTGCGGCGTTCGCGGTTGAGCTTGTCGAGCTCCTGGGCGATGTTCATCGCCCGGCCGGGGTCGTCGGTGATCAGGCACTCGATGCCCAGGCTCATGTCGGAGAGTCGCCCGGCCGCGTTGAGGCGAGGGCCGATCATGAAGCCGAGGTCCATCGTGCTGGCGCGCGCCGGGTCGCGCCCGGCGAGCCCGAACAGCGCGCGGATGCCGGGCTGCAGGCGCCCGGCGCGCATGCGCGCGAGGCCTTGCGCGACCAGGATGCGGTTGTTGCGGTCGAGCTTGACCACGTCGGCCACGGTGCCGAGCGCGACGAGGTCGAGCAGGTCGGCAAGGTTGGGTTCCTTGGCGCCGGCGAAGGCGCCGCGCTCGCGCAGTTCGGCGCGCAGCGCGAGCATCGTGTAGAACATCGCGCCCACGCCGGCCAGCGCCTTGCTCGGGAAGTCGCAGCCGGGCTGGTTGGGGTTCACGATCACGTCGGCTTCGGGCAGCACGTCGCCGGGCAGGTGATGGTCGGTGATCACCGTGGCCATGCCATGGGCGCGCGCGGCGGCGATGCCCTCGACGCTGGCGATGCCATTGTCGACGGTGATCAGCACGTCGGGCTCGAGGCGCGCGGCGATCTCGACCATGGCCGGGGTGAGGCCGTAGCCGAGCGTGACGCGGTCCGGCACGAGGTAATGCACGTCGGCACCGAAGGCGCGCAGCGCGCGCACGCCCACCGCGCAGGCGGTGGCGCCGTCGCAGTCGTAGTCGGCGACGATGACCATGCGCGCGCCGGCCTCGATGGCGTCGGCGAGCAGGATCGCGGCTTCCGCCGTGCCGGTGAGCGCCTCGGGCGGCAGCAGGTTCTTCAGGCTGGTGTCGAGCTCGTCGGCGCGCGCGATGCCGCGCGCGGCGTAGAGGCGGGCGAGCAGCGGATGCAGGCCGGCATCGGCGAGGCGGGCGAAGGCTTGCTGCGGGATGGAGCGGGGCTGGATTCGGGTCATCGGTCGAAGAAAGCTTGTAGGTGGCCGGTGTTCATGCACAAGCCGCGGCGCGGCAATCGCGGCTCGCGCCGCTCCTACGGAAAGCGCCGCGCATCCGGACTGCCGCAGGAGCGACGCAAGTCGCGATCACCGGCCTTGCGGTCGGCGCCGCGCATCCGGAGCCGCGGCAATCGCGGCTTGCGCCGCTCCTACAGAACGTGTCGCGCATTCGGGCTGCCGCAGGAGCGACGCAAGTCGCGATCATCGGCCTTGCGGTCGGCGCCGCGCATCCGGAGCCGCGGCAATCGCGGCTTGCGCCGCTCCTACAGAACGTGTCGCGCATCCGGACTGCCGCAGGAGCGACGCAAGTCGCGATCACCGGCCTTGCGGTCGGCGCCGCGCATCCGGAGCCGCTGCAATCGCGGCTTGCGCCGCTCCTACAGAACGTGTCGCGCATCCGGACTGCCGCAGGAGCGACGCAAGTCGCCATCACCGGCCTTGCGGTCGGCGCCGCGCATCCGGAGCCGCGGCAATCGCGGCTTGCGCCGCTCCTACAGAACGTGTCGCGCATCCGGACTGTCGTAGGAGCGACGCAAGTCGCGATCATCGGCTGCGCCTACGGGGCGCCATGGGCGGGGCGCGGGGCGTCGGGCATCTGCATCGGCGCGGGGGCGATGGACTTCAGCAGCGCGTCGAAGGCGTAGGGCTTGCGCCAGAACTTCCAGCGTTCGCCGGCGCGCAGCTCGAGTTGCAGCGTGCCGCGATCGCCGGGGGCGGTCAGACGCAGGGTGTCGATGCGACCGGCGCGGAAGGCCTCGGCGAGCGGGCCGAACCAGTCGCGCTCCATCGCCTCGAGGCCGCGCCGCCAGGTGTCGAGGTCGAGCTGCTGTGCGGGCTTGCGCAGCTCGTCGAGGACGACCAGCGTGTCCTGCGCAAGCGCTGCAGCGGGATCCGGCGCACCGAACGCCACCCCGGCAGCGCGCGCGAGGCCGATGCTGACCGGATCGCTCGCCTGGACCTGGCGGGCGGGCGCCCGCGGCGGCGCATCGAGCGCGCCCGCGCCCCACAGCCAGACGCTGTTGACCGCGCGGCGGCCGGCCTCCTCGCGGGCGCGGCTGCGCGCATGGTTGTGCAGCACGATCTGCGCTTCGTTCATGGTGCGCTGCCACAACCGGGCATCTTCGCCTTCGGGCAGGAAGTGCTTGACCGGGCGCCCGGTCACGTCGTCGAGCGGGTAGAGCGTGACCGCGGTCGGGCGGTGCAGGCGCAGGTACCAGCGCGTGGGCGTGCAGGCTTCGAAGCGGCCGAGGTCGGCGAAGATCGCGTTGAGCTCGGCGACCAGCTCGGCGCTCTCCGCCGCGTCCAGCTCTTCGTCCGGAAAAGCCTGCAGCAGCAGGTGTTCGCGGGCGAACGACAGGTTCACCGGATCCGCGCACAGCCAGTGCCTGCCGGGCTCGGGCGCCGGCGCATCGGCCTCGCCCAGGCGGCGCAGGGTCGCCATCGGCAGGGTGTCGCCGCGCACGCCGAACAGGCGTGCGAGCTGGCGATCGTAAGGCTCGAAGGCGGTCAGCTCCCGGCGGCCGCGGCCGAGCAGGGTCGCGAGACCCTCGAGCGCGAGTCCGGAGGCCGGCCCGAGCAAGGTTGCGACAGGCCATAGCAGGCCGGGGATCAGGAGCTGGATCTGCATCGAGGTCGGGTGTCTGAAGGCGGCGCGAGTCTACCATGCGTGGCGCTGCGGGCTCTCCGCCGCGACGGGTCGCCTGCGGTGGCGGTCGCGGCACTCCAGCCGGTGGAATGCGCATATGATCGGGCGCTCGGGCTGAGCCGCACGCAGCCTTGTTTTCCCGCTCAAGGATTCGCGCAGGACATGAATGTTGTCGATCTGCTTCTGCAGCAGGCTTCGAGTCGCCCGGAGGCCCTCGCCGTGCGCCATGGCGATGAAGTGCTCGGCTATGGGGCCTTGGGGCGGAGGGTGTGCTCGGTGGCCGCGGGCCTGGCGAACGCCGGAGTGGCGCGAGGGGACGTGCTCGCGCTATGTCTGGACGACCCCCTCGATCATCTGGTGGCCTCCTTGGCGGTCGCTCATCGGGGGGCGACGGTGGTGAGTGTCCCGCGCACCCTGCCCGATGCGTTGCGTGGGCGACTGTTGGCGCTCACGCGGGCTGGTCGGGCGCTCGCCGACGACGGTCGTCGAACTGGAGCGGACCTCGGCGGGCTCCCGATCCTCGCCTGGTCCATGCTCGAGAGAAGCCCGCCGTCGATGACGCCCGAGCCGGCGCGCGAGGTGGCGGATCGGCCGTGGATCTATGTGACGGGCTCTGGTTCCACGGGGCGACCCAAGATCATGCCGGTCACGCACCGGCAGCAATGCCTGCGCTCGAGGCTGGGGCCGAGCTGGCTGCCCTATGGCGCGCAGGACGTCTTGTGCTCCATGGTGAGCATGCATTTCTATTCCGCGAAGCAGCGCTGCCTGGAGGCGATGGCGATCGGGGCGGGAATCTTCCTGGACACCCCCGGCCGCGTGGACCTTCGCCGTGAAGTCGCCGAGGGCGAGGTGACGGTGATCCACGCCATGGTCTGCCACATCGAGACCCTCCTGCGTCGGCTTCCGGCGGAGGCGACCGGCGCGTTCGCCCGGCTGCAGGCGCTGATGGTGGGGGGCTCGACGGTGTCGATGGCGCTGCGCGACGAGATCCGGCGACGCTTGACCCCCCGCATCCATGTTTTCTACGGGACGAACGAGAGCCACACCGCGACCCTGACTCGACTGGACGAGGTTCACCGGACGAGCGGCGGCGTGGGGCGTCCTTTTCCCGGCATCCGCATCGAGGTGGTCGATGAGCGCGGGCAGCCGGTCCCGGCAGGGGTGGACGGACGGGTGCGGATCGCCTCGCCGATGGTCATCGACGGTTATCTCGGTGACGAGGAGGCGAACCGCAAGGCCTTCGCGGAGGGCTGGTTCTATCCCGGGGACATCGGCCATCTGACGGCCGACGGACAGCTGGTGCACAGAGGGCGCATGGACGACATGATGATCGTCGGTGGCGTGAATCTCCATCCAGCCGAGATCGAGCAGTGCCTGCGGCGGCATCCGGGCGTGGCCGATGCGCTGGCCACGCCCCTGCGGCATCGCGTGCTGCAGGATGTCCCGGTCGCGCTGGTGGTTCCCGAAGCTGGAACGCATCCGAGCGCGCATGAACTCGTCGCCCATGTCCGCGCAGCCTTGGGGCGCCATGCCCTGCACGACGTGATCTGGGTCGACCGCATCCCGCGGAGCGAACAAGGCAAGGTGCAGCGCGAAGCGCTCGAGGCGGTTCTGGAGCGCCACGATTGGGCACACGAGGGCGGTCGGGCGCAAGGGGCGCGCCGCCACTGGTCGAGACCGCGTCAGTTGCAGACCCGCTTCGAGATCGAGTTCGCACCGCCGATCGCGCCAGCCACAAACCGTCTGGACGCCTGGATGGCCTTGCTGGGCGAGGACGCCCCACTCGGGACGAGGCCGTCCGAGGGGTGCGAAGACGCAGACACGGCCCGGTACTGGCTGCAGCAGGTCCTGCGTCTGGCGCGGCTGTTCCTGCAGTTGGTCCGCGTGCCGGTGTTCGACGTCTTCGAGCTCATCGACTGCGCTCCGGTCGACGAACATCGGCGGCGGTGGCGGGCGGCGTTCCTGTGTCCGGGACCCGAGTTCGTCTCCGCTACGGCGTGCATGGAGGTGGTCGGGATCGCATTCCGCATCGCACAGCTTGCACAGGGCGCGGATCCGGGCAGCCCGCAGGACCGCGAGCGTGTCTTCGTGGCCATCGGAGACGAGCTTCTGCAGCCCCATGGAAAGCTGATGCCCGCGGGAAAGTCGACCCTCGAGGTCTTGCGCGCAGCCTATCGGCTGGATATTCCCTTCCGGCCCCTTGGAAGGGGCGTGTATCAGCTCGGCTGGGGCAGCAGGGCGAGGCGTATCGAGCGCAGCACGACCGATGGCGACTCGGTCTTCGGCATGCGCTGGACACACGACAAATGGATGGCGTCCGAACTGTTGCGTGCGGCCGGACTGCCGGCGCCGGTGAACCGGCTCGTCATGACGGCGGAAGAAGCGCGCGCGGCAGCCCGCAGCCTGGGTTATCCGGTGGTCGTCAAGCCCGTCGATCGGGATCGCGGCGAAGGGGTGAGCGTGGATGTGGGCGATGACGAGGGAGTGGCGCGGGCTTACACGACGGCTCGTGAATGCTCGCCGGGCAAGCGGGTTCTGGTGGAGCGACAGGCGCCGGGGGTCTGCCATCGGATCTTCGTTGCTGCGGGACGTCTGCTGTATGCCGTGAGGCGGCTCCCGGCCGGCGTGTACGGGAATGGCAGGACTTCGATCGGGAGCCTGGTAGATGCCGAGTGCGCGCGTCGGATGGGTTTGCCACCGTGGAAGCGCGCGCCGCTTTGCGCGCTGGACGACAGCGCGCTCGAGATGCTCGCGCGCCAGGGCCTGGGGCCGGAGGACGTGCCGGGTGCCGGCCGGTTCGTCGCCTTGCGTCGTATCGAGACCACGGCCTCGGGAGGCGTGGATGAGGAAGTCACCCATGCGCTGCATCCCGAGAACGTGCGTGCCGCGATTGCCGCCGCACGCCTCTTCGGCCTGGAGGTTGCCGGGGTGGACATGATCAGCCCCGACATCACCGCGCCGTGGCATGCCAACGGTGCCATCCTCAACGAGGTGAATTTCGCTCCCCTGCTGGGCGGTGGCGAAATATCGCGGCGCTACGTCGAGGAATACCTGTTCCGCCTGGTCGATGGGCGTGGGCGGATTCCCGTCGAGGTATTCGTGGGCGGGGCGGCCGCCTGGGAGGCGGCTGCAGCGCGCTGGCGGACCTTGCTCCAGGCCGGCATGGCCGCGGTCCTGAGCAGTGACGTGCGTACCCTGGGCGGCGACGGCCAACCCTTCGGCCTGGCGGTCGACGGGCTGCACGCAAGGGTGCGTGCCTTGACGCTGCGCGCCGAGGTGGGCGCGCTGGTCCTTGTCGTGCAGACGCTCGAGCTGCTGCGGACGGGGATCCCGCTGGATCGGGTCGACCGCGTCGTCGTGATCGACGGCGACATCCGGACGGCCGGTTCGCCAGCGCGGCAGGCCGCGGATGCGGAGGTGGCCGGGCTGATTGCCCTGTGCCGCGCCTGGGACGCCAGCGGGACTGCGTCTTGAACCGCCGGGGCGGGTGAGGATTCCATCGGACGGCAGGGGAGATCATGGTCGAATTGGTTCGGGTGGGCACCCGCTTCACATGGCTGCGCGGAGCCGCCTTCGGTTTGCAACAGGGCGCACTCGCCGGAGAACTCGTGTTGACGGACGAGGGGCGTGCCGGCATCGTCGAGGAGATGCTGGCGGCGTTCGCCGACGAAGCGTCGACAGGCGGGGAGCGGGCGGCGGGCGCCTCGGGCGTCGAGTGCCTGATCGACTGCATCCTTCGCTGCGTCGGCGCGTTGCAGCGACGAGCGGGAGTCCCGGTGTCGTGGAGAAGCCATCGTGCCCTGATCCGGACCGTGGCGGATGTGCGCGTCTTCAGGGTCGCGCTGCCGTCGGACCAGCCTGCGGCGACCGAGCGTGCGTTGCGTTGGGTGGTGGCCGAGGTGAATCGACGCGCGACCGGCGGGCAGGCCGGGAGCAAGGACGGGCGCAGCTCGCAGGAATCGCTGGAAGAGCTGGATCGCATGCTCGGCGCGCATGCGATCCCCGGCATCAACCCGATCAACATCGCACTTGCCGCTTACCGCGCCGGGATCCCTGTGGGGCGCCTCCTGCATGATGTACTGGTGCTCGGTCAGGGGCGGAAGGCGCGCTGGATGAGGAGCACGATCACCGACCGGACGTCCGGCATCGGCCTCGGGATCGCCCGCAACAAGGTGCATACCGCGGAAGTTCTCCGTGCCTCGGGCCTCCCGGTGCCGCAGCAGGTGGTCGTGCGCTCGCCGGAAGGCGCGGTCGAGGCCGCCCGTGCGCTGGGCTACCCCGTAGTGGTCAAGCCTGCGGACCAGGAGCAGGGGGCGGGGGTGCAGGCCGGGCTGTCCGACGATGCGATGGTCCGCATCGCGTATGACGCGGCCAGCGCCCTGTCGCGGACGATCCTCGTCGAGCGCCATGTCGAGGGCTACACGCACCGCCTGACCGTCTTCCAGGGCAGGGTGGTCCGCGTGATGCGCAGGGTGGCGGGGGGCGTGGTGGGCGATGGCGTGTCCGCTGTGGCCACTCTCGTGGAGCGGCGCCTGGAGGACGAGATCCACAGGCGGCGCGCGCAGCGCGCGGGGGCTCCCCTGCTGAGCCTGGACGCGGAGGCGCTCGATCTGCTGGCGCGCCGAGGCATGGGGCCCGCATCGGTGCCCGCAGCCGGCGAGTACATTCGCTTGCGGCGGCGCGACAACATCAATGCCGGTGGGGAAAACCGCCCCTGTGCGCTCGGCGACGTCCATCCGGCGAATCTGCAGCTCGCGGTGGACGCCGCGATGGCGTTGCGGCTGGATCTGGCCGGCGTGGATCTGATCATCGAGGATGTCTCCAGATGCTGGCTGGAGGCGGGCGGGGCGATCTGCGAGGTCAACGGCCAACCGCAGATGGGGGGCAATTCCCACGCGGGCGTGCTCGATGCGGTGGTGCGCGAGCTCGTCGGGGGCGACGGACGCATCCCGGTCCACCTCGTCGTCTGTCCGGACCGCGAGGATTGGCACGCGGGCCTTTCGGCGCGGCTGCTGCAGCACGGCGAGGTCGATGGCGTGTCGTCGCGTCATGGCCTCGTCCTGCGCGGAGCTCGGGTCAGCATGCCGTTCGAGGACGCGCTGGCGGCGGCGCAGGCCCTGTTGTGCCGGGCCGATGTCGGCTCCGCGGCGTGCCTGATGTCGGCGCCCGACATCCTGCGACTGGGTCTCCCGAGCGACGTGCTCGACAGCCTTCGGGTCGCCGACGAGACGGCGATGAGCGCGGCCGAACGCGGCGCGCTCGCTGCGATACGGCCCATGATCGAGCCGCACCTGCGCCGGTGAGGGGCCTTGCCCGCGTGCTCAGGCGGGACGTCCCAGAGTAACGAAGAGGTATTCCGCTGCGCCGACTGTCGGCCCGGTCACCCCGGGCCGGGCTGCCTCGGAGCGCCGCCGGTCGCAGTCCAGCCAGAGCAGGCCCGCGGCTTCGGCGAGCCGGCGCAGGCTCGCTTCGCCATTGACCGGATACGAGGCGCAAAGGTCGGCGTAAGCGGCGGCGAGCTGCGCGGCTTCCCTCCGGTCCAGCCCGAGGCCGGAAAGCTCCGTCAGCGAGTCGACGACGGTGCGCACGAGCGCTTCCTTCTGGTCCGGCCCGAAGGGTACGAGCTGGTCTTCCGCGCCGGGACGGAGCCGGGTGGTGAAGATCAGGCGACCGCCCGGCGCGAGCAGCGCCGCGTAGCGCGAGAACAGCTCCGCGCGCCGGGCGGGGGGAAAGTAGCCCAGGAAGCTGCTGGTGAGGATCAGCTCGTAGCCTCCCGGGTGGCGATGGTCCAGGATGTCCGAGCAGACCGCAGCGAGGTCGCCGCCGTGCCGGCGTGCATACCAGCGACTCAGGATCAGCGGGGTCGCGCAGAGGTCGAGCGCGGTCACGCGCGGCTGCAACGACAGGCCGGCGCAGCCGGCAAGCACATGGGCGTAGGCGGAATAGTCGGCGCAGCCGCTGATCAGGATGCGAAACGAGGGGCCGCGATGGGTCTGGGCGGCCTGCCGGATCGCGGCGACGAATTCGGCGCTGAAGCCGCTCATCGTCTTTCCCAGCCCGAGCAGGCGAAGGTACTGCCAGAAGCCGTGGTAGGGCTGGCAGGAATCCCCTTGCGCGCCGCAGCGACAGGCGAAACGCGAGATCTCGAGGGCAAAGGGAGCCGATTCGAGCACAGGTTCGGCGAGCGGACCGGTGCCTGCGGGCGCGAGCGGGCGGAGGGGCTGTGCATGGCTCATCGCGGCTGTTCCGGAGGGAGGGAAATCAGCCGGGCGAAGCGCTCCCGTTCGCGCTCGATCAGCGCGTCGAAGGCCGGCCCGGAAGTGAAGCTGGGGGAAATGCCGCCGTGCTGGCGGTCGAGTGCGGCGCTCGTTTGCGGACTGGCCATTGCCTCCTGCAGCAGTCCCCGCATCGCGTCCCGGATCGGTGCCGGCGTGCCCGCATGGCCGTACCAGCCGAACCAGAGCGTGCCGTCGAAACCCGGCGCCACCTCGGCGAGGCTGGGCAGATCCGGAAAACGCGGCGAGCGTTGCGGCGCCGCGACTGCGAGCAGCCGCAGCTTGCCCGCCCGCACGAGCGGGAGGGCGGAGGCGCCGGCGAACGCGACTCGCACGTCGCCGCGCGCGAGACCGGTCGCGGCGGCTCCTCCGCCCTTGTAGGGAACGTGGTTCAGCCGCAGTCCGAGGCGTGCCGCCAGGTCGGCCATGAGGAGATGGTGCATGCTGCCGATGCCGCCGCTCGCGTAGTTCAGTGGGCGCTCCGCCGCCCGCGCCTCGAGCACGAGCTCGGCCATGCTCCGGATCGGATCCTCGGCCCCGACCGCGAGAAAGAAGAAATTGCTGCCGACCTGGGCGACCGGTGCAAGACCGTGCAGCGGGTCGGCGGACTCGCGCGGGTAGAGCCGGGGATTCACCACGATCAGGCTGTCGGCCGCGATCAGCCAGGTGCTGCCGTCTGCCGGCAGGGTGAGAAAATCCGCCAGGGCCCGCTCGCCGTTGGCGTCCGGGAGGTTGACGATGCGTGCATGGATGCCGTGCCGGTCGGCGAGATGCCCAGCGATCGCACGCGCGACCGAATCGGGGCCGCCACCGGCGGCGACCGCGACGAGGAGGGTCGGCCGCTCCGGTATCATCCGGACGCCGTTTCCTTCTCCGGCTCGGGCGCGCGCTGCCGCGAGGCCGGCGAGGGCGCCGATGAAATGTCGTCGGTTCATGAATCACGCTCGGGAGGAAGTGGATGACCGCAGAGTCGAACTCTAGAGCCATGCGGCCCCCCGCGCCACCGTCGGGGGCGTGCCGGCCATGACTCCGACGCAGGACCGCCGCGTGCGGGGGCAGGGGCCGGATCGCCAAGCGCGCCTGTGGACGCTGGTGCTGCTTGCGCTCTCGGGCCTCGGTGCGTGGCTCGTGCTCGGGGGCGCCGCGCTGGGCCTGGGTTCCTTGCGACGCCTCGGGCCCGGGGCGTTCCCCGCGCTCGCGGGGGCGGCGCTGCTCATCGCCGCAGCCCTGGCGTGCTTGCGGCCATGGTCCATGTCGGCGGACGATTCCTCCACCCCGCGCGAGGGGGACGACGCGGGTCTGCGTGGCGTGTGGGCGGCGGTCGCCGGACTGGCGGGTTTCGCCTCGCTCGCGCCCGTGCTGGGTTATGTGCCGGCCGCCTTCGCGGCTGCGCTGCTTGCGAGCGCTGGGGATGCGCGCTGGGAGCGGCGTGGGAAGCTCCTGCAGGCAGTACTGCTGGCGGGCCTGGTGGCAGCGATGTTCGGCGTCGGGCTGGAGCTCCCCGCGGCGAGTTTCAGGAATCCTTTTGCGGGGGTGTCGTGGATGCCTTGAGCGGCCTGATGGCGGGGTTCGAGGTCGCGCTGTCGCCGGGCAATCTCTGGTTCTGCCTGATCGGGGTGGCGCTCGGAACCCTGGTCGGCGTGTTGCCCGGGGTCAGCTCGCTGGCCGCGGTCGCAATGCTGTTGCCATTCACGCATGCCTTGTCGCCAACCGCGGCGCTGGTGCTGTTGGCGGGGGTCTATTACGGCTCCGAGTACGGCGGGGCGATCGCGGCGATCCTGCTCAACGTGCCGGGAACGCCCGCTTCCGCGGTTTCATGTCTCGACGGTCACCCGATGGCGCGCGCGGGGCGTGCCCGCGAGGCGCTGATCCTGAGTGCGGGAGCGTCCTTCGGCGGCGCGGTCGTGGGCATCGGCATGATGCTCGCCATGGCCGCCCCGCTCGCCGGGCTCGCGTTCATGCTCGGGCCGGCCGAATACTTCGCGATCATGATCTTCGGACTGGTCTGCACGGCCGCCGTGGGCCGCGGGCGTCTGGCCGCGGGCATGGTGGCGATGCTCGCCGGGGTCGGCCTCGCGATGGTCGGTACCGACGCCCAGACCGGCGTGGCCCGTTTCACCCTCGGGCTGACGGAACTGCGCGACGGCATTCCGCTGGTGGTGCTCGCCATGGGGCTCTTCGGCGTTTCGGAGGTGATGCTGTCGATGTTCGGCGCCTTGCCTGTGGTGCGTGGCGGGATTGGCGAGCGCAGCGCGCTCCCGCGCTGGAAGGCGTGGCGCCGTGCAGCAGGGCCGGTGCTGCGCGGGGGCGTGCTGGGCGGATTGTTTGGTGCCTTGCCGGGCACCGGACCCACCCTGGCGTCGATCGCCGCGTATGCGCTCGAGCGTCGTCTTTCTGCTCGCCCGGAGTGCTTCGGCCGCGGCGCGATCGCCGGGCTGGCGGCCCCCGAGGCGGCCAACAACGCGGCGGCGCAGACGGCTTTCGTGCCCACGCTGGCGCTGGGCATCCCCGGCAGCGCAACCATGGCTCTCATGCTCGGCGCGATGTCGGCCCATGGGGTGGTGCCCAGCCCGCTGCTGGCGGTCGAGAATCCGGAGCTCTTCTGGGGGCTGATGGCGAGCTTCGTGATCGGCAACCTGCTGCTGCTCGTGCTCAACGTTCCGCTGGTGGGGGTCTGGGTTCGCATCCTGAGGCTGCCGCCCCAGCGACTCTATCCACTCGTCCTCGTGCTGATCGCGGTGGCGACCTTCGGTGTGCGCGGCAGTGCCTTCGACGTCTGGGCGGCCCTCGCCATCGGCCTGGTGGCCTACGGGATGAGGCGATCGGGGGTGCATCTGGCACCCGTGCTCATCGGCTTCGTCCTCGGGCCGCTGGTCGAGGACAACTTCCGCCGCGCGCTGGCAATTTCGCAGGGCGACTTTGCGATCTTCGTCTCCAGCCCGATCGCCCTCGCGGCGCTCGGCGCGGTCTTCGTGCTGCTCGCCGTCGCCGTCTGCCGGTCGATGCGCAGCGCAAGGGCCGCGTAGGGCGACGTGCCCGCTGCCGGCCGCCGGGAAGCGCGCCGCACGTGGCGTGGCGCTGGCGGGCGCGCTGCCGGATGTGCTGTACAGTGGCCGCGAGCTTCGGTAAGAATGAAAACACGCTTTCACCCCGACCAGAGGAGCTGTCCAATGCTCAAGGCCCGAGCCCCGCGCGCGATTCCGCTGCTGCTGTCCCTGTCGCTCTTGCTCGCCCCCTCCATGTTGCGCGCGCAGGTCGCGCAGGGGGAGCGTTTCGGCGACTGGGTCTACGAATGCCAGGCGCTTTCCGGTGCGAGCAAGGCCTGTGCGCTGGTACAGGTGCATTCCTTCGGCGAGGGGGATAAGCGCTCGGTGCGCTTCAACATCAGCCGTCCGCCCCAGGGCGGCGGGGTCGGCATGAGTGTGGTCGTGCCGCTCGGCATTCACCTGCCCAACGGCATCCGGGGCGACGTCGATGGCAAGAACGGCTTCGCCATGACACCGCTGACCTGTGTCGCGCAGGGCTGCATCGCCACGGTGCCGCTCGACGCGGGCATGATCGAGGCACTGAAGGCCGGCCGCGTGCTCAACCTCGAGTTCTACGGCAACGCCGGCAGGCAGCAGGTGAAGGTGGCCGGCTCGCTGAAGGGCATCACCAGCGGCTTGCGGGCGAGCGGGCTGGATTGAGCCGGGCATGGATGAGCTGATCCGCGCGCTGGGGCGGCTCGATCGGGTCGTCGGGGTTGGCATCGGCGGCTCGCGCGGGCTGCGGATCGCTTCCGAGGCTTCGGATTTCGATCTGGTGCTGTTCCGGCGTGGCGGCGAACGGGTCGATGCGCGGGAGATCCTCGACGCGCTTCGTGCGTGCGCCGGGGTTTGCGAGCTCAGGGATCCCGCGGGATTCGTGTCGGGGAGGCTGGGTACGCATCGATTCGAGATCTTCCAGAAGGATCTCCTGGCCATCGAGCGCGAGATCGAGCAGGCGCGGGAGGGCGCATTCACCTGGTCGATCCGGCAGCTCTTTCCGCATGGCGACTTGAGCACCGGGCTGATCAGCCATGTCGTCCATCTGATCGTGTGCAGCGACCCCGACGGACACCTGGAGCGCCTGCGCGCTGCCGCCACGCCTTTCCCGGTCGCGCTCAGGGCCGCGCTCGTCGATACCTTCCTCCAGCAGGCCGACATCACCGTCACGCATGCGGCGAAGATCTCCCGTCGGCTGGATCTTCAATACCTCGTCGGGCTGTGCTCGGGCTTCGTCTTCTTCGCCAACCTCCTCGTCTTTGCGGTGAATGGGGTGTATCCGGTTCTGGAGAAGGGGGGCAGCCTGGTCATCGCCCGCCTGCCGCAGCGTCCGGCGCACTACGAGCAGCGGATCGCGCAACTCTTCTCTTGCGCGGCTGCGGGGGACTATCCGGCCGCGGTGGCGATGCTCGAGACCCTGCTCGGGGAACTCCGGTTCCTGGCCGTCGAGGGCCGTCGAGCGCTCGCCGCCGACGAGTCGGTGCGCACGCGACCGAACGAGGCTCAGCGCGCCGGGTCGGGGCGGGGGGCCGGATCCGGGTAGAGCGTCGGCCAGGCCTCGACCCAGCAGCAGTGATGGTCGAAGTCGGGAACCACTTGCAGGCGGGCCGCGCTGGGGGTGCGCAAGCGGCGCAGCCATCCCTCGGCGAGCTCAGCGGGCAGTTCGCGATCCTTCGCCCCCGCGAGATGGATCTGCTCCAGCTTCGAGAGCGCGGGCGCCACATCGACCGGATCCAGCGATCCTTCGAGCGGGGTGATCCGGTGCAGGCGTGTCCAGGCCGCAGGGTCGAGGTTGCCGGCGACGGTGATCAGACGTTCGACATCGCCGCGGCGCGCGGCGAGCAGCGCCGCGATCGCCCCCCCGCCCGAATACCCCACCAGTTCCAGCCCTTGCGCACCCTGATCCGCCTTGAGGCGATCGATCGCGCGGCTCATCGAATCCACGACCTCGCCGGCAAAGCGATGGGAGGTCCAGTATTGCTTGCTGCAGTTGCGGCGCTCGGGGTCGAGGGTGAATTGGCAGGGTCGGGCCAGATGTACCGCGGCCCCCGAGGGTTGGCGCAGCGCGAGGCCCAGGGCAACCGGATCGAGCGGCGTGGGGTCGCGCGATGGCTCCGAGCGACTCAGCCAGGCCAGCCCGTCACCCTCGATATAGACGCTAAGCGTGTCCACGCGCCGAACGGTATGGGGGCGGTGAGCGATCAGCACGAAGCGTCCGCTGTCGATCGCGACACGCTCCCAGCCTGCATGCGCGGCGAGGCTCCGCGCTTCGGTCCGGCGCGCTTCGAGCCCGGACGGCGCGCACGCGCTCATGGCGCCGGCTGCCATGAGCGCGAGTGCGATGCGCACGGGCGGAGGAAGGAGAGGATTCGCGAGTGTTGCGTTCATGCGTTGCATGTGAGGTTTCCGCCCATGCAGGGTATGCAATCGGATCTTGTTGCAGTATGTTTCTGGATAAGAGATCGTTTCTACACCTTGGTGCCGAAGAAGACTTGAAGCTCGCGATGGGGGCGAGAAACAAGCGTGAAGACTGGCGCCATACGATTGATCCGGAGACCCCCTGGCTGGGTCGATGGACGTGTTTCTCGTGACTTCTCTAAGGGAGGCTTGACGTCATGAACAAGAGTCATCGTATCGTCTGGAGCGACGCGCGCAACGCGTACATCGTCGCTGGAGAGAATGCTTCGGCGAAGGGCAAGCCCTCGTCGGTCAGGAAGGCGCTGGCCACCGCGATCGCAGCGCTTTTCATGGGGCCCGGCCTCGCCGCAGCCCAGTCCTGTGAGGGGCAAAATCCGCTCACCGACGCGCAGACTTCGACACAATGCTACGAGAACGTCGATGTGACCGTCGCGGCCGGCGGGAGCGTCGTGGCCACTGGAACGACCGCGATCGGGGTCGAGGTGCAGGCGGCGCCTTACGCGCGCAACTTCGCGAACCAGGGCACGCTGGAGGCCGATGCCGAGGGCTACAACGCCTATGCTTATGGCGTGCTGTTCGAGGGCCGGGTTTCCGGTAGTGTCGTCAACGCGTCGACCGGCACGGTCTCCGTCTCTGCCACCGGCCAGGGAGATGGCTACGGCGACGGCTACGGTGTACTGATCAGGGGGGATCTCGGCGGGAGTCTCGCAAACGCGGGCACGATCGAGGTGTCCGCTCAGAACGTCACGAGCAGTGGCTACCGGTACGCCGGGGCTTATGGCGTCTCGATCGATGGCGATGTGGATGGAACGCTGACCAACTCGGGTAATGTCCGCGCCGAGTCCCGGGCGGATAGTGCCGGAGGTTCGTCGTATTCCTTCACCGACTCCGAGAGCGTCCGCATCCGTGGATCGCTCAACGGGGCGCTCGCCAATAGTGGTGCCATCGAGGCCCATGCCCAGAGCGCTGAAGGCAGCAGCAACTACAACGACTACGTCCGCGCCTACGGGGTTTCCATCGGAGAGGATCTCACCGGCTCGCTCGAGAACACGGGCACGATTCATGCGACGGCGACGCGCTCGTCCGAGGGTGGCTATTCCAACTACTCGGATTACATGTGGGCGGTAGGCGTGCATGTCAGCGACGATCTGACCGGAGAGCTGCTCAACTCGGGCGAGATCCTGGCACGCACCGAGGTCAGTGGCGGCGACCAGTACGGCTACGCGAATGCCTACGGGGTGCGAGCCTACGGATCGATGAGCGGGACGATCGACAACGCCGGGACGATCCGGGCAGAGTCCGTCCGGACCGCGGGCGAAGGCGGCTCTTCGATCTACACGAAGGCCTATGGCGTCGTTACCGGCGATCTGGTCGGCAAGCTCGCCAACAGCGGCAGCATCGGCGCCCGCAGCGAGGTCGAGGAGGGCTATGCGCACGCCTACGGTGTTTCGACCTATTCCGGCGACCTGATCGGCACGATCCAGAACGACGGCGAGATCGCTGCCGAAGCCGTGAGCAAGGATGGCTACGCCGGCGCCTACGGGGTCGGCGTCGGCTACAACGTCTCCGGGACGCTGCAGAACAACGGTGAAATCTCGGCGCGCGCCGAGGCATCGACCGCACGTTCGCGTGGCGTGTCGATCCGCTACGGCGATCTGAGCGGCACGATCGGCAACGACGGCACGATCGATGCCACTTCGATCACGCAGGATGGTTACGCAAACGCGGTGGGGGTCGGTTTCGGCACGGGTGAGGATTACGACGGCGAAGACTCTTACGGCAAGGTCTCGGGCACCTTGCGCAACGCGGGCACGGTGACAGCCACGGCTCTCGCGCAAGGCCGTGATTACGAGGCGGGGTACAGCCTGCTCGCGATGGAAGAGGAGCCGGCGCCTTCGACGAGCGTCGCGGTGCGCGCAGGTGGCACGTATGCCATCGGTGTGGGTACCGGGCTGGTGTCCTCGCAAGGGCGTATCGAGAACAGCGGCACGGTTGTTGCCGAGGCGCGCTCGGAAGCCGTCGCCGAGGCCGAGGATGAGGCCTACGCAGGGGCGTACGGCGCCGACGCCGCAGGTATCGGGAGCGCTGTGGTCGATGGCAAGGTCTCGAACACCGGGTCGGTGTCGGCCAGCGCCATCGTGTCTGCCTCGGCAACCGGTGATGCTGCGGCAGCGATGGCCAGTGAAGCATGGACCTCGGGTGTCAGCTTCGGCGGTGCCGGCGGGGACTTCGAAAACGGCGGCAGCATCGTTTCGCGCGCGACGGTCACGGCCCTGGCGAATGGCGGCGCGAGCGCCAGCGCATCTGCCGGAGGCGCCGAGGCGGCTGGCGTCGAGATCTGGGTTTCGGGTCCGGGCGTCTACACCGGCAACTTCACCAACTCCGGAACCATCCAGGCAGAAGCCACCCTCTCGGCCGTCGCCACGGGCGAGGAGGCCGAGGCTCGATCCTACGACGGGGCGTCCGCATACGGCGTCGTGGTGGACGGCTTCGACGGTCGCTTCACGAACACGGGCACCATTCATGCATCCGCTTCCGCGACGGTCACCGCCAACGGCGAGAACGTCGAGGAGGCCGCAGGTGCAGGCGCGGTTGGTGTATTGGTCGTCCATGGCATCGGCGCCGACGGCGTGCTCGACAACCGTGGCACGATCAGCGCAGTTGCCGAGGCTGCCGCTACGGGCATGAGTGGCGTCGCAGGCGTCTTGATCGGCGCCGACGAGATCATGAGCGAGCCCACCCTGGCCGTGATGGTCGGCGAGGACGTCCCGGAGGATGGTTTCTACGGCACCTTGAACAACTCCGGAACCATCACCGCAGAAGGTCGTGGCGGCATCGAGTCGGCGGGGGTGTTTTCCGTCATCGCCTCGGGTGGCACCGGAACGGTCAATAACCTTCAGGGTGGCTTGATGTCGGGCCGCTTGTTCCTCGGTGGCGAGGTCGCCATGAACAACGCGGGAACGCTCGACATCCGCGACAGCGGTCGGTTGCTGAGTGATCAGTCCGAGGAGTCTGCCGAGGGCGAAGTCGAAATGGCTGCGATGGCCGCATCGCCCCTGGAACGCGGCGGTAGCCACGTGGGTGGCAACTTCACCCAGAGTGCGACCGGTGTGCTGAAGATCGACGTCGTGCCGGTCCGCGACGAGGCGGGCGCTGTCGTTGACAACGCTTATGGTGCGTTACATGTCGGTGGCACGGCCCAACTCGCCGATGGCACCGGCGTCCGCGTCATGGTCGACCCGGCCAGCACGCTCGCCAGCGGGGATGTGCTG
The DNA here is from genome assembly GCF_055393985.1 of Thauera sp. DNT-1. NCBI lineage: Bacteria > Pseudomonadati > Pseudomonadota > Betaproteobacteria > Rhodocyclales > Zoogloeaceae > Thauera > Thauera sp. DNT-1. The sequence goes on from NZ_AP043752.1 coordinate 351,314, forward strand.
CAGGACGTGGTGTATGCCGAGGGTGGCATCACTCGGGGTGCGGTGAAGGTGACGGACAACGTCCTGCCGCTGAATTTCATGGCGACTTCGGACGCATCGCCCAACGACCTCGATCTCTCCGTCGTGGGTACCGGCCTCACCACGATCTCCAACGCGGTGAATACGGCCGGCTTGAGTTCGGCCACGGGAGTCGCCGGTGTGCTCGACGGCCTGCTCGGATCGGCCGACTCGCAGCCGGGAGCCCTGGGTGACTTCCTCTTCGATGTGGCCGGTTCGGGCAATGCCCGCGAGGTCGCGGACAAGGTCGCCACGCTGCTTCCGCTCGCCAGCGGTGGCGTCACCACGGCGACGCTCGGTGCGCTGCACGGGGCGAATCGCGTGGTGCAGGCGCGGGTCGACAGCAACCTCGGGCGTTCGTCCGGCGACGGCTTCCTCGGCGACAAGCGCATGTGGCTGAAGGGCTTCGGCAGCTGGGCGGAGCAGGACGCGCGCAGCGGCGCTTCCGGCTACGATGCGGACACCGCCGGCCTCGCAGTCGGTGTGGATGCGATCGTGACCGATACCAACCGGGTCGGCGTGCTGTTCGCGTATTCCGAGACCGACGTCGACAGCACCGGCGCGGCCAAGCAGTCCGCCGATGTCGACACCTACCAGCTCGGGCTGTACGGCAGCCACACGCTGGATGAACGCACCGACATCAACGGCATGATCGGCTTCGGTCGTCACAGCACCGACGGCACGCGCCATACGACGGGCGGCGTGGCCGCCTCCAGCTACGACAGCAGCAGCATCGTGGCTGGGGTCGGGATCGCGCGTACCTACCCGATGAGCGAGAAGACCACGCTCACGCCGTCGGTCCGCCTCGACTACGCCCGGATCAAGGATGACGCCTATCAGGAGCAGGGCGCGGGCGCGCTCGACCTCAGCGTGGGCAAGAACACCGTCAGCGAGCTGATCCTGTCGCTCGACGGCAAGATCACGCACGAGCTGTCGGACACGCTGACCTTCGTCGGTCATGCGGGGGTGGGTTACGACTTCGAGAACGAGCAGTCCTCGATCACCTCCACGCTCGCCGGCGCGCCGGGGGCTTCCTTCGTGACCCGCGGTGTCGATCCGAGCCCGTGGCTGGTGCGCGCGGGCCTGGGGCTGGTCAATACGCCGATCGAGTCCTGGGAGTTCTCGGCCCGCTACGAGGTCGAGGGCCGCAGCGACTTCCTCAACCACACCGCGTGGCTGAGGGCGCGCAAGGCCTTCTGATTCGACAAGCGCTGTCCTAAGCTCGAGCCACGGGTTCAACGCCCGTGGCTTTTTTTTCGATCGGCGGCGGGCCGTGCGGGTGACGGATCCCATGCGCCGCACACGGGGCGCCGCTGCAAGTGATGATGGCGAAATCTTGAGCAAGACCTACCAGGAACTTTTCGACCAGCGCGGCTCGGCCTACGACCGCGCGATGAGGCGTTACCCGGAGGCCCGCAGGCAGGAGTTCGAGCAGGCGATCGAGGCCGCAGCCCCGGCGCCGGGCATGGTGGTGGCCGACGTGCCGGCGGGCGGGGGCTATCTTCAGGCGTATCTGCCGTCCGGCTGCACCTGTCTGGGTCACGAACCCTGCGCGAGCTTCACGAACCATGGTGCCGTGGCGGGGCAGCCCACGCAGCTGCTGCCCTTGCCCTGGGCTCGTGCGACCGTGGATCGGGCGATCAGCCTCGCGGGGGTGCATCACCTCGACGACAAGCGACCGCTGTTCTCCGAGCTGCATCGGGTCGTCCGGCCCGGGGGGCGGCTCGTGGTGTCGGATGTCGCGGCGGCCTCGGCCGTGGCGCGCTTTCTCGACGGCTACGTCGGAGGACACAACAGCACGGGGCACGAGGGGATCTTCCTCGACGAGCGCACGCTCCGCGAACTGGCCGAGGCGGGCTGGACCGTGGAGAACGCCGCGATCCGCGATTTTCATTGGGTCTTTCCGGATCGAACCGCAATGGCGATGTTCTGTCACGAACTCTTCGATCTGCGTTCATCCACCCCGGCCGATACGCAGGCTGCGATCGAGGACCAGCTCGGGGTGAGCACGCTCGCCAACGGTGGTGCAGCCATGCACTGGTCCTTGTTGACCATCTCGGCGCGGCGGACATGACCGGGCAGGAGCGGCAGGGCCGCCTGTTTGGGAGCGGGCCTTGCCGCCTGGTCCCCGGTCATGTTCGCGGCAGGCGCCAGCCCTGCATGCTGGTCAGCGTGCTGGCGGATGCCGATGCGATGGGGGCGCTGGCTAGCGCCGACCCGGGACCTGTCTGGCAGGTCGTCGGACAGGCCTGGCGCAAGGCTCTGGGGGAGGATCTGCCGTGGCGCACCGAGCCGCCCACACCGGCGGCCTGGCGCGTGTGGGCGGCGTTGCTGGGTGCGTGCGCGGTCGCGCTGCTGCAGCGCGCAGGGCTGGCGGTATTCGAAGCCGCGGAGGTGTTGCAGCTCCCGAGACGGGAGACGGGGCCGGCGGCGCGGACCACGCTGTTGCTCCCCGTGATGCCCGGACGCGCGGATGCGACCCGGCAGGCATGGTCGCTGGTGCTGGAGCTCTTCGAAGGCGCGTTCGAGGTCGCAGACCCGATGCGGCTGGAGCGCATGGAGGAACGCCTGCGCCCGGGCCTGGCGTCGCTGGGGCGGCAGGCCCCGCGCGGCGGCAACACGCCACGCTTCCTGCGTGCCGCGCACGAGCTCGGCATACCGGTGATGGCGCTCGCCTTCGAAGGCTTTCAATACGGCCACGGCAGGCGTGCCCAGTGGCTGGAAAGTACCTTGACCCTGCAGACGCCAGGTCTTGCCGTCGCCCTGGCACGCGACAAGCTTGCCGCCGCTGCACGGCTGCGGCAGGCGGGCCTGCCGGTGCCCGTCCATCAGGCGGTGTTCGACGCGGACGAAGCCGTGCGTGTCGCACGGCGGCTCGGCTTCCCCGTGGTCGTCAAGCCGGTGGACCGGGATGGTGGCGTGGGCGTGTCGACCGGTCTCGAGACCGAGGAAGAGGTTCGCGCCGCCTATGCCGGTGCGAGCGCGGTCTCCCCTCGGGTGCTGATCGAGAAGCACGTCTTCGGAAGGGACTACCGGCTGACGGTGCTCGATGGGAGATTGCTGTGGGCCATCGAACGGATTCCCGCCGGGGTGACCGGTGACGGCGTCTCCACCGTCGAGGAACTCGTCGCGCGCGAGAATCGGGATCCGCGCCGCGGGGAAGGCCCTCACGCCGCACTGAAAAGGCTGAGCCTCGATGACGAGGCAAGGCGCGTCCTTGCCGCGCAGACCCTCGCTGCCGACGCAGTTCCTGCGCGCGGCCGGGAGGTCCGGCTGCGCCGCATCGCCAACGTGAACGGCGGCGGCAGGCCGGTGGCGGTGAACGAGCGGGTGCATCCCGACAATGCCGCGCTGGCGGTGCGTGCGGTGGAGGCCTTGAGGCTCGACCTCGCCGGGGTGGATGTGCTGATGCCGGACATCGCGCGCTCCTGGCTCGAGACCGGGGCGGCGATCTGCGAGATCAATGCGCAACCCCAGCTCGGTGCGACCACGGCGCCACATCTTTACGGTGAAATCCTGCGCAGGCGGCTCGGTGGCGATGGACGCATCCCGATCGTAGTCGTGCTGGGCGACGCGGGATCGCCGCCGTTGAGCGAGGTCCTCGTGATGCAACTGCGCCAGCGGGGTTGGGCAGTGGGCTGGTGCGACCGGCGCGGAGCCGGGATCGACGATGAATGGCTCGTGCGGGGAGGTGGCATGTTCGCCTCGGGGCAGATGTTGCTCACCCACCCGCGTGTGGATGCCCTCGTGCTCGCCATCCACGACGACGAGATCCTGCAGACGGGACTCCCAATGGATCGCTTCCACTGGCTCGTCCTCGCCGGCACCGCGGTGTCGCCGCGCGTCGCGTGCGGACCGGGGGCCGGCACGCCCGGGCGCGGAAGCGAGGCCCTGCTCGACGAGTTGCTCGCATCCTTGGTGCCGGCGTGCTCCAACCGTGTCCTCGTCGTCGCCGGGTCGGGCTACAGCGGTGTCGGGCCGGCGCAAGGCGGCAAGGGGGCGGGCGCGTTCGAGGAGATCGGGCGCGCGGAGCTGAGCGTTGCGCTGGAGCAGTTCCCGGCGTGAAGCCAGGGGATCTCGGCGCGGGGAATGCGGGCGCGCGATCGGAGTCGAAGGAGACGTCGTCGATCCTCCTGCCCGATACAATGGCGCCCATCATGCCTTCACATCCCGACTCCGATACCGCCCGGGCCGTTGCCGACCCGGTCGCGACCAGCCTCTTTGCCGGCGCCGTTCCCGGCTGCCGCGCCGCCCCCTTCCTGCCCATGTCGCGCGCCGAGATGGACGCGCTGGGCTGGGACGAATGCGACGTCATCCTCGTCACCGGCGACGCCTACATCGACCACCCGAGCTTCGGCATGGCCTTGGTCGGACGGCTGCTCGAGGCGCACGGCTTTCGCGTCGGCATCCTCAGCCAGCCCTACTGGCACTCGGCCGAGCCTTTCCGCGCGCTGGGCCGGCCGCGGCTGTATTTCGGCATCACCGCGGGCAACATGGACTCGCTGGTCAATCGCTACACCTCGGACCGCAAGATCCGCTCCGACGACGCCTACACGCCCGGCGCCGAGGCCGGCAAGCGCCCGGACCGCGCGGTGACCGTGTATGCCCAGCGCGCGCGCGAGGCCTATCCCGGCACGCCGATCGTGATCGGCAGCATCGAGGCTTCGCTGCGCCGCATCGCGCACTACGACTACTGGTCGGACAAGGTGCGGCGCTCGGTGCTGCCAGACTCCAAGGCCGACATCCTGCTGTTCGGCAACGCCGAGCGTGCGCTGGTGGCGCTGACGCATCGGCTGGCGGGGGGTGAGCCGATCGAATCGATCCGCGACCTGCGCGGCACCGCCTTCATGGTGAAGCCGGGCTGGCGGCCGTCGGACGAATGGCACGAGCTCGATTCGCGCGCGCTCGACAAGCCCGGCCGCATCGACGCCCACCCCGACCCCTACGCGATGGAGCCGGCCGCCGCCGCGCCCAGGCCCGCCGCCGACGGCGCCCAGCCGGTGCGCATCGTGCCGGCGGCCGAGCGCGTCGCGGCACGCCGCGCCGACCGCGCGCGCACGGTGATCCGCCTGCCCGCGTACGAGGAGGTCAAGGACGATCCGGTGCTGTATGCCCACGCCTCGCGCGTGTTCCACCTCGAGTCCAACCCGGGCAATGCGCGCGCGCTGGTGCAGTGCCATGGCGAGGGCCCGGGCGCGCGCGACGTGTGGATCAACCCGCCGCCGGTGCCGCTCACCACCCCCGAGATGGACTTCGTCTACGACCGGCCGTTCGCGCGTGCGCCGCACCCGAGCTACGGCGGCGCGCGCATCCCGGCGTGGGACATGATCAAGTTCTCGATCAACATCATGCGTGGTTGCTTCGGCGGCTGCACCTTCTGCTCGATCACCGAGCACGAGGGCCGCATCATCCAGAGCCGTTCGCACGAATCCATCATTCACGAGATCGAGGAGATCCGCGACAAGTCGCCGGACTTCAAGGGCCACATCACCGACCTCGGCGGGCCCACCGCCAACATGTACCGCATGGCGTGCAAGAGCAAGGCGATCGAGGAGAACTGCCGGCGACTCTCGTGCGTGTATCCGGGCATCTGCGAGAACCTCGACACCGACCATTCCTCGCTCGTCGAGCTCTACCGCAAGGCGCGCGCGGTGCCAGGGATCAAGCGCATCACCATCGGCTCGGGCCTGCGCTACGACCTCGCGGTGCGCTCGCCGGAATACGTGAAGGAGCTCGTCACCCACCACGTCAGCGGCCTGCTCAAGATCGCGCCCGAGCACACCGAGGAGAACACGCTCTCCAAGATGATGAAGCCGGGCATCGGCGCCTACGAGGAGTTCGCGCGCATGTTCGAGAAGTACTCGAAGCTCGCGGGCAAGAAGCAGCACCTGGTGCCGTACTTCATCGCCGCCCATCCGGGCACCACCGACGAGGACATGCTCAACCTGGCGCTGTGGCTCAAGGCGCACGACTTCCGCCTCGACCAGGTGCAGACCTTCCTGCCCACGCCGATGGCGCTGGCGACCACGATGTACCACTCGCGCAAGAACCCGCTGAAGAAGGTCGCGGCCGATTCCGAGGTGGTGGAGACCGCGCGCGCCGGCCGCATCCGCAAGCTGCACAAGGCCTTCCTGCGCTGGCACGACCCGGAGAACTGGCCGCTGCTGCGCGAGGCGCTGATCGAGATGGGGCGCGCCGAGCTGATCGGCAACGGTCCGCACTGCCTGGTGCCGCGCCAGCAGCCGGCACGGCTGGTGGCGGCGAAGGCCGGGGGCGGGCGCAAGCCGGGTGGTTGCGCGAAATCGCGGGCGAGGCGCGGGGCCTAGGAGGCGTTCAGCGTCTCGAGCCGGTTGCGTCCGCCGGCCTTGGCGCGGTACATCGCCTCGTCGGCCCGCCGCAGCAGTTCTTCGGCGCGCTGCTCGCCGCCGTCGAAGCAGGCGATGCCGATGCTGGGCGTGCTGTGATGACGCACTGCCCCGATTGCGTATGGCTCGTTGAGTGCGGCGAGGATGTTGCCGGCGATCAGGGCTGCCTTTTCGCCCGCCTCGGCTGTGGCGTCGCCCAGATCCTCCAGCATCACCACGAACTCGTCTCCACCGAGGCGCGCCACGGTGTCGCCCTCGCGCACCACCTGGCGCAGGCGCGCCGCGATCTCGCATAGCAGCTGGTCGCCGGCCTCGTGGCCGTAGGTGTCGTTTACGCGCTTGAAGTGGTCGATATCGATGAACAGCAGCGCCCCGTGGCGGCCGTGGCGGCGCGCGTTGGCCAGGCCCTGGCGCAGGCGGTCGAGCAGGAAACGGCGGTTGGGGAGCTGGGTCAGCGTGTCGACGAAGGCGAGATTGCGGATCGCTTCCTCGGCGGCCTTGCGTTCGGTGATGTCGATGATCACCCCGTCGAGCCGGAGCGGTTCATCATCGGCGTCGACCGCCACGCGGCCGCGCTCGCTGACCCAATGGACGCGCCGGTCGCGCCCGCGCATGCGGTATTCCACCTCGTAGTTGGTGTGACTGATGCGTGCGCTCTCGATCGCGGCGACGATCGTGGGGACGTCCTCATGCAGGATGAAGTCTCCGAACGACAATCGACCGGACATGAAATCCTCGGGTGTCGCCCCGGTGAGCGCGGTGATCCCGCGGCTGATGTGCATCACCCTCCAGGGCGGTTCGATCTGGCAGCGGAAGACGACGCCGGGCACGTTCTCGACCAGGGTGCGGAACTCGTCGCGGCTGTGCGCCAGGTGCGACGCGGCGGCACGCATGCGGCGGCGGTGGCGGGCGTTGCTGTGCATCACCGCGAACAGCATCAGGCTGAGAGCGCTGCCACCGTAGAGGATCAGGGCGGGTTCCGCGCTCGCGTGGTCGGCCTCGAAGGCCGGCGTGCTGCTGAAGCGGACCACCCATTCGCGCCCTGCGACCTCGACCGCGTGGGTGACGACGTAGTGCGCGGCGGCATTGCGCTCGGCCGAGGCGTAGAGCAGGGTCTGCGGCGATTCGTGCAGGTCGTGCAGTTCGATGTCGGCGTCGCGCAGGTCGTCGCGGAAGATGGCCTGCATCATGTCGTACGCGCGGAACGGGGCGTAGACGTAGCCCAGCAAGGCGGCGCGGCGCTGCTCCACGCTCGCGACCGGCATGGCCTTCGCGTACACCGGCAGGTAGATCAGGAAGCCGGGCTGCACCTCGGTGCCGAACTCCTGAACCAGGGTGACCCTGCCGCTGAGCGCGGCCGTTCCCGTGTCGCGCGCGCGCTCCATGGCCTCGCGGCGCACCGGCTCGGAATACATGTCGTAGCCGAAGGCGCGCCGGTTGCGCCCGTCGAAGGGCTCCAGGTAGACAATGCTGCTGTAGCGGTCGCGATACCCGGGCGGATGTACCGTGTAGTCGGGGAAGCCTTCGGCGCGCACCGCCGCGACGTGGGCCTCCAGCTGCGCCGGGAGCAGCATGACGGTGAAGCCGGTGCCCTGGATACCGGGCAGCGAGCGCTCGAGGTGGAGGGCTGCGACATAGGCCGCCCACTCGGACCGGCCGACGTGGTCGCTCGCGGCGAACAGCGCGGCGCCGCCATGCAGCACCTGTTCGTAGGCCTGCACGCGCGAGAGCAGGTTGTCGCGGGCCAGCGTGGCGTGCGTGGTGAAGCGGTCGCGCGTCCGCTCCTCGAGATGGGCGTCGACGTATCTCCACAGCACCGCCGTCAGGAGCAGGCCCAGGATGAGCGCGAGCCAGGCGGCCGTGCTGCGGTCGAGCATGGCGGCGGCGCGAACTTGCGCGGATCCTGCGTCCTGCGTCATGGGCGGGAGGGGTGAGGGGGTGGCCTGTTCGCGAGTGTTCCACGAATCGTGCGGAGCGGCCAGCCCGCAGGTGGGACCGCCGCCGCGGCCGGGCTTACATCCGCATGCGTTTCGAGGTCGCGCGCGCGACCGCCAGCGGGCACAATGCCGCCCTTGTCCTTCCCGGCCATCGTCGACAGCAAGCAATGCCATACGAAATCCTCGTCGGCCTGCGCTACACCCGCTCGCGCAAGCGCGCCCAGGGGCGCAACCGCTTCATCTCCTTCATCTCCCTGGTATCGATGTTCGGCATCGCGCTGGGCGTCGCGGCGCTGATCGTGGTGCTTTCGGTGATGAACGGCTTCCAGGAGGAGTTGCGCACCCGCATCCTCGGTGTCGCCTCGCACGTGCAGGTGCAGAGCCCGGAGGGCGGGCTCATGGCCTGGCAGCAGGTCGCCGACGAGTCGCTGCGCAACCCCTCGGTGCGCGCCGCGGCGCCCTACGTGCAGGAGCAGGGCATGCTCTCCTTCGACGAGGGCGTGCGCGGAACGCTGGTGCGCGGGGTGATCCCGTCCGCGGAGGACAAGGTCGCCGATTTCGGCCGCTACATGCAGGCCGGCAGCTTCGATGCACTGCAGGCGGGCCGCTTCGGCATCGTGCTCGGACGCGACCTCGCCGCCGCGCTGCGCGTGCGCCTGGGCGATAAGGTCACGCTGATCGCGCCGCAGGGCCTGGTGACGCCGGCGGCGGTGCTGCCGCGCGTCAAGCAGTTCGAGGTGGTGGGCATCTTCGAGGCCGGCATGTACGAGTACGACTCCAGCCTCGCGCTCGTGCACATCGCCGACGCCCAGGCGCTGTACCGGCTGGGCGACGCGGTGAGCGGCGTGCGCCTGAAGCTCGACGACCTCTTCGCCGCGCCGCGGGTGGCGCGCGAGCTGGCGATGACGATCAGCGAGCCGGGTTTGGTCGTCGCCGACTGGACGCGCAGCCACGCCAACTTCTTCCGCGCGGTCGCGCTCGAGAAGACCATGATGACGCTGATCCTCTTCCTGATCGTGGCGGTCGCAGCCTTCAACATCGTCTCCACGCTGGTGATGGCGGTGCAGGAGAAGTACGCCGACATCGCCATCCTGCGCACGCTGGGCGCGAGCCCGGTCTCGATCATGGCGATCTTCGTGCTGCAGGGCTCGGTGATCGGCCTGGTGGGCCTGGCCGCGGGCGTGGCCGGCGGGCTGGCGATCGCGCACAACCTCGACGTGGTGATCCCCGCGCTCGAGACGCTCACCGGGGCGACGCTGTGGAACAAGGAAATCTATTACATCAACGAGCTGCCTTCGAAGGTCCTGGGCTCGGACGTGAGCACCATCGTCACCGTTTCCTTCGTGCTGACCCTGGTGGCCGCGCTCTACCCGAGCTGGCGCGCCTCGAAGGTGAATCCTGCGGAGGCGCTGCGCTATGAATGAAACCCTGGATACCGGCGCGCAACCCGTGGTCGTCGCCTGCACCGGGCTGTCCAAACAGTTTCGCGAGGGCGCGGAGGCGGTGCGCGTGCTCGACGGCGTCGAGCTCGAGGTGCGGCGTGGCGAGCGCGTCGCGATCGTGGGCTCGTCCGGCTCGGGCAAGAGCACCCTGATGCACCTGCTCGGCGGACTCGACGTGCCCAGCGCGGGCAGGGTGCGGTTGATGGGGCAGGACTTCTCGACCATGTCGGAGGCCGCGCGCGGACGCCTGCGCAACGCCTCGCTCGGCTTCGTGTATCAGTTCCATCACCTGCTGCCGGAGTTCTCGGCGCTCGAGAACGTCGCGATGCCGCTCTACATCCGCCGCGTCGCGCGTGCCGAGGCGGACGAGCGTGCCGCGCAGATGCTGCGCGAGGTCGGCCTCGGCCATCGCCTCGACCACGCTCCGGGCGAGCTCTCCGGCGGCGAACGCCAGCGCGCCGCGATCGCGCGCGCGCTCGTCACGCAGCCCGCCTGCGTGCTCGCAGACGAGCCCACCGGCAACCTCGACCGCCGCACAGCCGGTGCGGTGTTCGATCTCATGCTTTCGCTCAACGAGCGCCTGGCGACCAGCTTCGTCATCGTCACCCACGACGAGACCCTGGCCGCGCGCGCGCAACGCACGCTCCGCCTGGTGGACGGCCGGCTCGGCGCTTGAGGAAAAAATCCCGCGGCAACGCCCCGGGATGGGTCAAGTTCTACCGGAAACGACCGTATACAGGCTCGAAGACCATCCTGTCCGGCCCCGCGCCGGGAATCGAGCCATGAAAATCCTCTTCCAGCCTGCCGTCCGCCTGCTCGACCGCCTGAGCTATCCGCTCAAGTTCGGGCTCATCATCCTCGTCTGTGCCGTCGCCTCGGTGATCCTGCTCGCGCAGATCTTCACCAGCCTGCGCGAAGAGATCCGCGTGACCGAACGCGAGATCGCCGGTCTGCAGCTGTTCGACGCGGGCTTCGGCGTGATCCTCAAGACGCAGCAGCACCGCGGCCTGTCCGCCGGTGTGCTGGGGGGCAGCAGCGAGCTGGCGCCCAAGCGCGAGGCGAAGGCGGCGGAGTTGCGTGCCGCGCTCGGCGCACTCGACGCGGCAATCGACGGCGATGCCGGCTGGTCGGGCTTGCGCGCGGGCTGGCAGATGCAGCGGGCGGCGCTGGTACGCCTCGCCGACAGCGGGCTCTCCATGGCAGGCGCGGAGAATTTCCGCCTGCACACCGAGACGATCGCCGGACTCATGCGCTGGCTCGGCGAGCTCGGCGACGCCTCCGGGCTGTCGCTCGACCCCGAGCCGGCGAGTTCCAACCTGCTCGCGCCGCTGCTCGGCGCGCTGCCTGAACTCAGCGAGCGGCTCGGTCAACTGCGTGCCCGTGGCACGGCGCTGAGCGCCCGCCGCGAGCTTGCGCGCAGCGACGAGCACGCCCTGGTCGCGCTGCTCGCCGAGATCGGCCGCGCCGAGTCTGCGGTGCTGGAGCGCCTGCGCCGCACCGCGGCGGCCAACGCCAGCCTCGCCGCTAGCGTCGACGGCATGGGCCGCGAAATCTCCGAGGGTGTCGCGCGGGTGCGTGAGGCTACGGGGAAGGAGCTTCTCGACCAGCGCTTCGGCCTGAGCTCGGCGGCCTTCTTCGAACTGGTCACCGGCGCGATCGACACCGCGGTACGCAACTTCGACCAGGTGCTGCGCCCCGAGGTCGGCCGCCTGCTCGAGGCGCGCCGCGACCGCCTGAACCAGCGCCTGCAGACCCAGGTGGCGATTTCGGCGGTCGGCATGCTGCTCGCAGGCTATCTCTTCATCGGCATCTATCTCGCCATCGTGCGCTCGGTGCGCGAGCTCTCGGCCGGCGCGCAGGGCTTCGCCGCGGGCGACTATCGCAGCCGCGTGCAGTTCTCGGCGCGCGACGAGCTCGCCGAGGTGGCGCGCCAGTTCAATTCGATGGCCGATCACGTCGCCGGCCTCATCCGCGACATCCAGACCGGTGCCGCCCACGTCGGCGGCGCCGCCACCGAGATGTCGGCCTCCGCGCGTCGCGTGCTGGAGGGCTCCGAGACGCAGAGCGACGCTGCCTCCAGCGTGGCCGCAGCGGTCGAGGAGATGACGCGCGGGGTCGACGGCATCGCCCACCACGCCTCGACCGCGCAGCAGCTTGCCGAGGATTCGGGCCGGCTCTCGCAGGAGGGGCGCTCGGTCATGGAGCAGTCGGTGGCCGAGATGGAGCGCATCGCCGAGGCGGTGGATCTGTCGAGCGAGGCCATCCGCGAGCTCGGCGAGAAGTCGCGCCAGATCAACGCGATCGTCGACTCGATCCGCGACATCGCCGACCAGACCAACCTGCTCGCGCTCAACGCCGCGATCGAGGCCGCCCGTGCGGGCGAGACCGGGCGCGGCTTCGCGGTGGTGGCCGACGAGGTGCGCAAGCTCGCCGAGCGCACCTCGCTCGCCACGCGCGAGATCGGCGGCATGGTGGCGGCGATCCAGCAGGGCACCGAGCGCGCGGTCGACACCATGCAGCAGGGCGTGCAGCGCGTGCGCGACGGCGTGGAGATGAGCAACCGCGCCGGCTCCTCGATGGCGCAGATCAGCGCGGGCGCCGACCAGGTGCTCACCGCGGTGCGCGAGATCTCCACCGCCCTGCACGAGCAGAGCCTGGCGAGCAACGACATCGCGCGCAACATCGAGCGCATCGCCGACATGACCGAGCACAACAGCGTGACCGTGCGCGAGACCGCGGCCACCGCCGAGACGCTGGAGCAGCTCGCCGGGACCCTGCGCGAGCAGGCCAGCCGCTTCCGCGTCTGAAGTGTTCGCGGTGCCCGCTGCGATCGCAGCGGTGCCGCGATCGATTCTCCATGAGCCCTGCGGCGATGCGAAGGCCGTGCCGCGCGCAGGGCTCGAATCTTGCGGACCGGACGCTGCGCCCGCTTATCGCCGTTGCCGTCTCTGCCGCCACTGGCGGATCAGCCACAGCCGCCAGCCCCAGCGCACCGCCAGATACGACACCATCGACAGGCTTGCCGCGAGCACGATCAGGCCGACCACCAGCGGGCGGCCCAGCTCGCCCGCCCAGGCTGCGAGGTCGGCCGCCCACTGCAGTGGATCGAAGCCGGCGAAGTCCGGCGGCGGGATGAACGCGACTGCACCATTTCCCGACATCAGGCTCCCGATCGCGAATGCCGCGACGTAGAGGGGGACGATGGTGAGCGGGTTGCTGTAGAGCGTGGTGATCAGCGCCAGCGGCAGGTTGACCCTGAAGAGCACGCAAAACAGCGCCGCGCTCGGCATCTGGAAGGGGCCGGGAATGAGGCCGCAGAACATTCCCACCGCCACCGCCCCGGCCGCCGAATGGCGGTTCAGGTGCCACAGGCGCGGATGCAGCAAGGTGGACGCGAACGGCCGCAGCCAGCGGTTCTCGCTGACGCTGCGGTGGTCGGGGAGGAAGCGTTTGAAGAGCTTGCGCATGGTTCAGGTCCGCGTGGGCGAGTCTAGCAGGAGCCCGGCCCATCGCGTCGTGGCATGCGCGGCCATCCTCGACGCGGCGGCCCGGGTCGCGATCGTCCGTCGAGGGCGGGATGGCGGCCGGCGATCACGGCGCCCGCCCTTCCGGGAATGCCTCAGGCATACTCGATGCCATGCGCATCATCGCTCTCGCCTTCCTCGCCGGCACCGTCCTCGTCCAGCGGTCGGCTGCGCTCGATGGCGTCGTGGCCGCGGCGGCGCTCGGCCTCGTCGCTGCGCTCGGCTTGCGGCTGGCGTTGGTGTTGGCGTGGGGCCGCGGGTCGGCGGCTCGGGCTGGGCGCTGGATCCCCATCGCCCTGGCCGCACTCGGTGCGCTCGCCGCCGGCGCGGGCTGGGCGGCGTGGCGGGCCGAGGTCCGGCTGAGCGACGAGCTCGCCGGCACCCTCGACGGTGTCGAGTTGCAGCTGCGGGGCAGGGTGGCCGGGCTGCCACGCGCGAGCGGGTCCGGCTGGCGCTTCGACTTCGCGGTCGAGCCCGACACGCCCGGCGTGCCGGGACTCGTGCAGCTGGCCTGGCGTCCCGAACGCACCGCTGTCGAGGCCAAGCTCGACGCCGAGGCCGATTCCGCGAGCCCCCTGCCGCTGGCGATGCCCCGTCCGGGCGAGCGCTGGGCGCTGACCGTGCGTCTGTGGCGGCCCCACGGTTTCGCCAATCCCTCCGGCTTCGACTACGAGGCCTGGTTGCTCGAGCGCGGGGTCCGCGCCACTGGCAGCGTGCGGGGGACGGGGCGGCTCCTAGACGAGCTTCCCGCCACCTGGATGCAGCACGTCCATCGCGTGCGCGCGACGGTGCGCGAGCGCATCCTCGCCGCCCTGCCCGACGGGGCGCACGCCGGCCTGTTGGTGGCGCTCGCGGTCGGCGATCAACAAGGCATCGATGCCGGGCAGTGGGAGATCTTCCGCCGCACCGGCGTCGCCCACCTGGTGTCCATCTCGGGCCTGCACGTGGCGCTGGTGGCGATGTTCTGCGGCGGTCTCGCCGGCGCGGCGTGGCGCCGGCAGCCGGCGCTGGTGCTGCGTGTTCCGGTGCAGCAGGTGCACGCGCTCGGCGGGCTGGCCGGGGCCACCGCCTATGCCTTGCTGGCCGGCATGGGCGTTCCGGTGCTGCGCGCCTGGCTGATGCTGCTGGTGGGCGCGCTGGCGCTGATCGGCGGGCGGCGCATACCGCCCTCGCGCGTACTCGCGATTGCATTGCTCGTGGTGCTGGTGGTCGATCCCTGGGCGGTGCTGTCGGCCGGCTTCTGGCTGTCCTTTGGTGCGGTGGCGGTGATCCTCGCCGTGCTCGGCGGCCGTGTCGCACCGTCGGCCGGCTGGCGCGCCGCGCTGCGCGTGCAGCTCGCGATCAGCTTCGCGCTGGTGCCGCTGCTGCTTGCGCAGTTCCAGGCGGTTCCGTTGCTGTCGCCGCTTGCCAACCTGGTGGCGATTCCGCTGGTGAGCTTCGTCGTCACGCCGCTGGTGCTGCTCGCGATTCCCTGGCCGATCCCCTTGCTGCTCGTGCCGGCCGACTTCGCCGCGGGGTGGATGATGGATTTCCTTGCGCCGCTTGCAGCGCTCGAGAGGGCGATGATCGAGCGCGCGGCGCCGCCGCCGTGGCTTTTCGGCGGTGCGCTCGCCGCCGTGGCGATCCTGCTGCTGCCGCGCGCAAGCCCGGGGCGGTTGGCGGCACCGGCATTGCTCGCGGCGCTGCTGTCCTGGCAGCCGGCGCGCCCGCAGGAGGGCGGTTTCCGCGCCTGGGTGCTGGACGTCGGCCAGGGTCTCGCGGTGCATGTGCAGACGCGTGCGCATGACCTCCTCTACGACAGCGGGCCACCCTTCGGCAGCGAGTCCGATGCCGGCGAGCGGGTGGTCCTGCCCTGGCTGCGCGCGGCCGGCGTGCGCTGGCTGGATCGGGTGGTGCTGTCGCATCCGGATTCCGATCATGTGGGTGGCGCGGCCTCGCTGCTCGCCGGCCTGCCGGTGGGCACGGTGCTGGCCGGACAGGCCGTCCATGCGCGCGAACGCGCAGCCTGGGCGGCCCGCCTGGCGCACGGGCGCGAGCCTGCGGACTGCGCACGCGTGCCCGCATGGGAGCGCGATGGCGTGCGCTTCGAGATTCTGCATCCGGCGCCCGTGCGCGCGCCGAGCGAGGAGCCGGCAGGCGCGGGCGCAAGTCCGCACGACAACGACGCCTCCTGCGTGCTGCGCGTCGTTGGCGCCGCCGGCGCGCTGCTGCTGACCGGCGACATCGGCACCGCCGCCGAGGCCAAGCTGATCGCCCGCCAGCCACCGGCAAGCCTTTCCGCCGCGGTCGTGGTCAGCGCCCACCATGGCAGCCGCTCGTCGTCCTCGGCCGCCTTCGTCGACGCGACCCTCCCGGAACACGCGGTCCACTCCGCCGGCAGCCGCAACAGCTTCGGCCATCCCCACCCCGAGGTGTGGGCGCGCTGGGCGGAGGCAGGGGCACGCAATTGGCGCACCGATGCGCAGGGTGCGATCCGGATCGACTTCGCGGCGGCGCCGGAGGAGGGCGTCCAGGTGAACGCCGAGCGCGAGATGCAGCCGCGCTACTGGCACGGTCGCTGAGGGCGGCGGGCTTGTGTCCCGGATCCGCCGCTTCGGGCTAGACTTGCAGCGACCCGAAACCCGTTCCGAGTGCCCGCCCCTCATGTCCCTGCTCGATTCGCTCAAGAAGTTCTTCAGCCCGTCCGCACCGACGACCCCGGCCGAGCGTGCCGCGGTGGAGCCGGAGCGTGTGCGCGCCGCGCAACCGCTGCTCCAGCCGCGCGCCCGGCATGTGCTGTGCAGCGGGCCGCACGGCCTGCACCGCGTGGCCTACACCGAATGGGGCGAGCCGACGAATCGGCGCGTGCTGGTCTGTGTCCACGGTCTCACCCGCAACGGCCGCGACTTCGACGATCTCGCGCGCGCGCTCGCCGGCGAGTACCGCGTCGTCTGCCCGGACGTGGTCGGGCGCGGGCGCAGCGACTGGCTGACGGACAAGGCGGACTACGGCTTCCCGGTCTACGTCGCCGATATGGTCACCCTGATCGCCCGCCTCGACGTCGAGGAGGTGCACTGGGTCGGCACCTCGATGGGCGGCATCATCGGCATGCTGCTCGCGAGCCTGGCCGGCACGCCGATCACCCGGCTGGTCTTGAACGACGTCGGTCCGGTGATCACCGCAGCATCCCTGCGTCGCATCGGCCAGTACGTCGGACGCGCGCCGCGCTTTGCCGACCCCGCGGCGGCCGAGGCCTACATCCGCGAGGTCGGCGCGCCCTTCGGCGCGCTCACCGACGCGCAGTGGCGCCACCTCACGGAATATTCGGTGCGTCGCATGGATGACGCCGAAGGGGGCTACGCGATGGTGTACGACCCCGGACTGGGCGAAGTCTTCCGGCTCAATCCGGTGCCGGTCGATATCGACCTGTGGCCGGTATATGAAGCGATACGTTGCCCGACCCTGGCGCTGCGCGGCGCAGAGTCCGACCTGCTGGAGCCGGCCACCTTCGCGGCGATGGGCGCGCGCGGGCCGAGGGCGCAGACGGTGGAGTTCCCCGGCGTGGGGCACGCGCCGATGCTGATGGATGCGGCGCAGATCGCCACGGTGCGGGAATTTCTGCTCGCCGGCGCCTGAGTTGCGCGTGCAGGCGTGTCGGGCGGGCGTCGCCTACCAGCCCGGATTGAGCCGTCGCGCCTCGGCGATCTCGCTGCGGATGGCGCGGAAATGCTCCCAGCGCCGCGGGTGGATGGCGCCGGCTTCGAGTGCTCCGAGCAGTGCGCAACCCGGCTCGCTGTCGTGGCGGCAGTCACGGAAGCGGCAGCGCCCCAGGTGCGGGCGCAGCTCGACGAAGGTCTCGGCGAGGTCCTCCGCCGCCAGGTGGGCGAGCCCGAACACCTGCAGGCCGGGGCTGTCGATCAGCCAGCCGCCGCGGGCTTCGTCGGCGGTCACCGGCAGGTAGTACAGCCGTGCGAAGGTCGTGGTGTGCTTGCCCGAGTCGAGCGCGTCCGAGATCTCGCGGGTGGCGGCCTGGGCCTCCGGCACGATAGCGTTGGTCAGGGTCGATTTGCCCATGCCCGACTGGCCCACGAAGATCGCCTGCAGGCCGGCCAGGCGAGCGCGCAGCGCATCCGCGCCCTGCAGCGCGGACACCTCGACGACCTCGTAGCCGAGCTTGCGGAAGGGCTCGAGCTGATGGCGGGCGGCCTCGAGGCGCGCGGCGAGGTCGGCCTTGTTGAGCACGATCAGCGGCACGATGCCCTGGCTCTCGGCCGCGGCGATGCAGCGCGACACCAGCAGGTCGGAGAAACCGGGCTCGGTGGCGACCACGATCACCAGATGGCTGAGGTTGGAGGCGATCAGCTTCTCGCGGAAGGCGTCCGAGCGCCACAGCAGGTTGCGGCGCGGATGCAGGGTCTCGATCACGCCCTGGCCGTCGCCGCCGGGCACGAGCTCGACCTCGTCGCCGCAGGCGTAGCTGCTCTTCTTGCCGCGCGGATAGCACTGCAGGCGCCCGCGCGCGGTGTCGACCTCGTAGTGGCGGCCGAAGGCGGCCACGACCACGCCGTCGATGCGGGCTTCGGCGATCGCGCCGGCGTGGGTGCGCTTGCGCATGCCGCTCACCGTTGCAGCGCCTGCAGGCGCGCGATGCGCAGCGCGGCGGGCGGATGCGAGTCGTGGAAGCGCGAGTACAGCGGGTCGGGCGTCAGCGTGGAGGCGTTGTCGCGGTAGAGCTTGACCAGCGCGCTCACCAGCTTGCCGGCGTCGGCCTGGCGGGCGGCGTAGGCGTCGGCCTCGAACTCGTGCTTGCGCGACCAGTGGCTCGCGAGCGGCGCGAGCGGGAAGCTGAACACCGGCAGTACCAGCGTGAACAGGGCGAGCGCGCTCGCCAGGTCGGCGCTTTGCATGCCCAGCCCGGAGAAGAACCAGGGCTGCTGGGCGAGCCAGCCGAGCAAGGCGAGCACGCCCAGGCTGGCCGGGGCGAGCACCGCCAGCCGGCGCAGCAGGTGGCGGTGGTGGAAGTGGCCGAGCTCGTGCGCGAGCACCGCCTCGACCTCGTCGGCATCGAGCTTGTCGAGCAGGGTGTCGAAGAACACGATGCGCTTGGCCGCGCCCAGCCCGGTGAAGTAGGCGTTGCCGTGTGCCGAGCGGCGCGAGCCGTCCATCACGAACAGGCCCTTGGCGCGAAAGCCGCAGCGCGCGAGCAGGGCCTCGACGCGCGCCTTCAGCGTGGCGTCGGCGAGCGGGGTGAACTTGTTGAACAGCGGCGCGATGAAGGTCGGCCAGATCACCATCGCGAGCAGGTTGAAGCCGAGCCAGAACGCCCACACCCAGGCCCACCACAGCGCGCCCGTCGCCAGCGTCAGCCACAGCACCGCGGCGAGCAGCGGCAGCCCGATCAGCGCGGCGAGCGCGGCCTCGCGCACGGTGTCGGCGAGGTAGAGGCGCGGCGTCATGCGGTTGAAGCCGAAGGTCCTCTCGATCCCGAAGGTGCGCAGCAGCGCGAAGGGTAGTTCGAACAGCCAGCCGAGCACGCCCAGGCTGGCGAGCAGCGCGACGCCGTGGGCGAGCCCGCCGGCGGGCAGCACGTCCGCCCAGGCGTCGTGCACCGCCTGCAGCCCGCCGCCGAGCGTGAGCGCGAGCACGAAGCCGGCGTTGGCCGCGGCGTGGAAGGCGGACAGGCGCGCGCGCGCGACGGTGTAGTCGGCGGCACGCTGGTGCGAATGCAGGGGGATCGAGCCGGCGAAGGGCTGCGGCACCGCGTCGCGATGGCGACGCACGTGGTGGGCGTGGCGATGCAGCAGACCGAGGCCGAGCACGGTACCGGCGACCAGGAAGGCCAGGAACAGGACGGAAAGAGGCGGCAGGCCGAAGGGCGACAGCATGAATGGGGCGGGATCGGTCATTGCGAAGCGCGGGCGGTGGATGGAGGTAGGGCTGCGGGCAGGTGTGCGACCCGACCGGCCATGCGCTGCTGTCCGTGACAGGCTGGCGCGATCGCTGCTGGCCGAGGCCGGCAACGTACGCGATCTATGACACAATCGCGCCCTCATTGTTTCGCAGGAAGGCCCCGGAAAAGGGCGGACGGATTATGGCACAGGACCCGAAGACGCTGATATGGCTGGACATGGAGATGACCGGCCTCGAACCCGATCGTGACCGCATCATCGAGATCGCGATCGTGCTCACCGACGAGGCGCTCGAAGTGATCGCCGAGGCGCCGGTGATCGCCGTGCATCAGCCCGACAGCGTGCTCGACGGCATGGACGAGTGGAACCGCAATACCCATGGCAAGTCCGGGCTCACCGCCCGGGTACGCGCCTCCACGATGTCGGAGGCCGATGCCGAGGCGCAGGTGCTGGCCTTCCTGCGCGCGCACGTGCCCGCGCGCACCTCGCCGATGTGCGGCAATTCGGTGTGCCAGGACCGCAGGTTCCTCGCGCGCTGGATGCCGGAACTCGAGGCCTGGTTCCACTACCGCAACCTCGACGTGTCCACGCTCAAGGAGCTCGCGCGGCGCTGGCGTCCGGAGATCTACGCGGGTGTCAAGAAGGCGGGCAGCCACACCGCGCTCGCCGACATCCACGAGTCGATCGCCGAGCTGCGCCACTATCGCGACCACTTCCTGCGCCTGGACTGAGCGCGAGGAGCGCGTCATGAGGATCGGTCCCGCCAGGCGGGTCCGCGGCCTCGTCGCCTGGGCGAGCCGTCACCGACGCTGGCTGATCGTGCTCGCGCTGCTGTCGGTGTTCTTCAGCGTGCTGGGCTATTTCACCAACCCGGTATCGCTGCCGGGGATGTGCAGGATCTACGGCTGAGGGCCGTGCGCAGGCGCTGGCCCTCGACGTCCGTCGCAGCCGAACCGTCCGATCGCGACTTGCGTCGCTCCCACGAAAACCGACAGGGTGCCCCCGGGGTGACGCGGCGCCAAGGCGTTACGGGTTCCGGAAGGTGACGGGTACCGGCGCGTGAAGCGGCTTCGACGTCGGGTAGGAGCGACGCAAGTCGCGATTCGGGCAGGCGAGAATGCAAGGACCTCGCCGCAACGGCACGGATGCGTCGGTTCAGCGTCCGGCGCGGCGCAGCAGCCGGAAGGTTTCGGCGCGCTTGCCGGCACCACGGCGGTATTCCCACACGGTTTCCCATTCGGGTGCGAGCGCGGCGGAGCGGCCGCGGCGCTCGACATGGACCAGCAGCAGAGCACACGGTGTGGCGTCGGCGTCGATCGGGCGTGCGCGCAGGCCGGCGAAATAGTCCATCGACAGCTTCATCGCGTCGGGCAGCCCGGTGGTGGCGATGCATTCCCTCGCCTGTGCGCCGCGCTCGCCGCGCACCGCGATATCGAGCGATTCCACCACCGTGCGGTAGCTGCGTCCCTGGTCGAACCAGGGCATCAGCAACACCACCGCCAGGCTCCACAGCATCACCAGGCCGATCGCCCAGTTCGCCGGCGCACGTGCGGGCGACCGGGGCAGGCGGGCGACGAGGAGGATCCACACCACGCTGATGGCGCCGCCGGCAAGCAGGCGCAGGTTGGCGTCCGGCGGCACGAAGCCGGGGGCGTTGCGCGCGACGTGGCGTGCGAGACCGCTCGGCCAGCCGGCGACCTGGGCGCTCCATGCCAGCCAGACGAGGATGCCGAAGACGGCCAGGCTCATCAGCGAGAACCAGTCGAGCGCGCTCGCGGCGCCGCGGCGCAGGCTGGCCACGCCGCCGGCGGCGAGCAGGGCGAGCGCGGGCACCAGCGGGATCAGCCGGGCCTGCGAGAGATCGTCGATCGCCACCAGCCAGGCCAGCACCAGTCCGGCGCTCGCCAGCGGCAGCAGGATCGCGAGCACGCCGGGCTGGCGGCGCGCGCGCCAGAGCGCCCACAAGGCCAGCGGCCACAGCGGCCACATGAACCAGGCGCCGAGCTCGAGCAGTCGCGGCAGCTCGGCCGGGCGCAGCATCGGGCCGACGATCCACTGCCACTCGTTGCGCAGCCACAGGCTCAGGAGTTCGGGGTGTTGCAGGTGGAGCACGAGCGGCCACAGCGCGGCGGTGGTCAGCGCGAGGCACAGTCCCAGCAGCACGGCGCCGCTCGCGCGCGGGCTGCGGCAGTCGGCGCTCAGCAGCATCGCCAGCGGCAACAGGGGAGCGCTCATCCACAGGCCGCCGAAGCCTGCGGAGAGGAAGGCCAGGCCGCTACCCATGCCCGCCTTCAGGCCCCCGGCGAGCGGGCGTGTCGGCAACTCCGCGAGGCCGGACAGGGTCAGTGCGAGCATGGCGAAGAGGGCGAGCAGGGGCTGCGTCTCGTGCGCATGCAGGACCAGGCCTAGCGTGCCGAGCGCGAGCAGCGCGGCGGGCGTGCGGGCGGCGCGACCATGCAGGGATTCGGCCGCGCGCGCCAGCCACCAGATCGCCAGCGCCACGAAGACGGCGCTCGCCAGGCGGGCCCCGGCGTGCGCCGGAAGAAAGGCCGCGGTGAGCGCGGAGAAGGCCGAGGCGACCCAGTAATACAGCGGGGGATGCTCCACCAGGGGTTCGCCGGCGAGCAGGGGAAACAGCCAGGACTCGCCGCGCAGCATCGCCAGCACGGGCCCGAAATGGCGCGCGTCGTCGCCGCGCCAGGGGTCGTGCGCGGTCAGGCCGACGAGCAGGTACAGGCCGACCAGCAGGGTCAGGCCGACCGTGCCGTAGACGCGGCGCTGGAACAGGGTGGGCGTGGCGGGATCGCGGATCATGCGGGCATTGTGCTTCGGAGTGGCTGCGCGGACCAAGCGCGGCGGAGTGGGCAGGACGGAGAGGGCGCGGGTGCCTGCCGGCGGCGGGGCAATAAAAAAGGCAGCTTGCGCTGCCTTCCTCGGTGCCTGCGGAATCCTGCCACGACCGCCCGGGGCGGTGCGGATCCCGGCTTTGCGACGGCTCAGCTCGCGCGCTGGACGTTGCCGTACTTCTGGCGGAAGCGCTCGACGCGGCCGGCGGTGTCGACGATCTTTTGCTTGCCGGTGTAGAACGGATGGCAGGCCGAGCACACCTCGACGTGGTACTGGGGCTTGCCCAGGGTCGAACGGGTCACGAAGGTGTTGCCGCACGAGCAGGTGACGTTGACGTCGGCGTACTTGGGATGGATGTCCGCTTTCATGGTGATTTCCTGAATCTTGCGGGCGGAGGTTGTGACCGCCCTGTGTCGTAAAGCGCGAGATTATCCGCCAGCCGCCCCGTCCTGACAAGGAAAAACACGTCTGCTGTCGTGCGCCGGGACGGTTTTTCGGGCCGCGACCGGTACAATCGCGCGCCTGATCAATCACCGACGAGGTTCCTGCGTGCGCCTGCTGCTCGCGCCCATGGAGGGCGTGGCCGATTTCGTGCTTCGCGACGTGCTGACCGCGATCGGCGGCTACGACCTCGCGGTGTCGGAATTCGTCCGCGTCTCCGGCACCCTGCTGCCGCGGCGCATGTTCGAGCGCATCTGCCCGGAGATCCTCGCCGGCAGCCGCACCGCCGCGGGCACGCCGGTGGCGGTGCAACTGCTCGGCAGCGATCCCGTCCTGCTCGCGGAGAACGCGGCGCGCCTGGCCGCGCTGAGCCCGCACGGCATCGACCTCAACTTCGGCTGCCCGGCCAAGGTGGTCAATCGCCATGGTGGCGGTGCGATGCTGCTCGACCGCCCGCGCCTGCTGCACGACATCGCCGCCGCAGTGCGTGCCGCCGTGCCCGCAGCGATCCCGGTGAGCGCCAAGATGCGCCTGGGCATCGCCGACCCCTCGCGCGCGCTCGACTGTGCGCAGGCGCTCGCGGACGGTGGCGCGCAGGCCATCGTCGTCCATGCGCGCACCCGCGAGCAGGGCTACCGCGCGCCCGCGCACTGGGAGTGGGTGGCGCGCATCGGCGACGCGGTGCGCGTGCCGGTGACCGCCAACGGCGAGGTGTGGAGCGTGCGCGACTGGGCACGCTGCCGCGAGGTCTCCGCAGCCGAGGATGTGATGATCGGCCGCGGCGCGGTCTCCGACCCCTGGCTCGCGCGCCGCATCCGCGGCGAACGCGGCACCGAGCCGGACGAGCGCGACTGGGTCGAACTGCACCCGCACCTCCTGCGCTACTGGGAGGGCGTGCAGGGGCGCGCCGCCCCGGTGCATGCCTGTGGCCGGCTCAAGCTGTGGCTGGGCATGCTGCGGCGCAACTACCCCGCGGCGGGCCGGCTGCACGAGGCGGTGCGCCGCGTCGTCCACCCCTCGCGCATGAACGAGGAACTCCGCCGCCACGGCATTCCCGCGTGCGACCACCCGCCATCTGCCCGGGCCGACGGGCCCCGGCCGACGAGTCCCGACCGATGAGAGCGGCCCGATGAGCTACGCCAACTCCCGCATCCCGCAGAGCGCCCAGCAGGGCGTCCACGAGGCGCTCGCCGAGCGCGTGCGCAAGCACCTCGAGCATCCCTTCCGCAAGCCCTGCACCGACTACAACCGTGCCGCGCTCGCCGAGGCGCTCGCCGGCTGGGGCCGCAGTGCGCCGCTGATCCTCGATGCCGGCTGCGGCGTCGGCCACAGCACCATCCAGATCGCGCGCCAGTTTCCCGACCACTGGGTGATCGGCGTCGACCAGTCCGCCGACCGCCTCGCGCGTCGCAAGCCCTATCCCGAGGCGCTGTTGCCGAAGAACATGGTCTTCGTGCGCGCCGACCTGGTGGACTTCTGGCGCCTGCTCGACGAGGCTGGGCTGCGCCTCGCGCGCCACTACCTCCTCTATCCCAACCCCTGGCCCAAGATCGGCCACCTCGGCCGGCGCTGGCACGCGCACCCGGTGTTCCCGTGGATTCCCCGCCTCGGTGGCGTGCTGGAATGCCGCAGCAACTGGAAGGTCTACATCGAGGAGTTCGCCTTCGCGCTCGGCCTCGTGCTCGGGCGCGAGGTCGCCTGGGAAGGCTTCGAGGCCGCCACGCCGCTGACCCCCTTCGAGCGCAAGTACCGCGACTCGGGGCAGCCGTTGTACCGCATCGGGCTGGATCTCGCGGCCGCGGGCTGATTCCGCAAGATCGTGCTTGCCCGCCGCGCCGCCTTGGGCCACCCTTGGCGCCGGTCAAAGGAGATTGCCATGAACGGTATGGAACAAAGGGGCGCGGACGCGTCCGCGCTGCGCACGATGAGCGACGAGGATTTCGAGGCGCTGGAAGAGATCCTCACCTCGGACATCGTGCCCGAGGACTGCATGGACCTCGAGATGCTCGACGGCTACCTCGCTGGCGTGATGATCTCGCCGCGGCCAATCCCGGCCGAGCGCTGGATGCCCGGCGTGTGGTCGGCGCACGGCGACGAGGTCGGCTTCGGCTCGGGCAGCGGCCTGCAGCGCGCGATCCGGCTGGTGAAGGCGTATCACAACGAGCTGCTCGCCACGCTCGGCCTGGACGACGAGGACGAGGCGTGCTGGGAGCCGTTCTGCTTCGCGGTCGCCGAGGGCGATGGGCTCAAGCTCGGCGAAGCCTGGATCGACGGTTTCGCTCAGGGCCTGGACCTGTGGCCCGAGGGCTGGGAGGAGGGGCTGGACGCCGAGGCGGTCGAGGCCGTGCGCGAGACCCTCGACGAGGTGCTCGCGCCCTGGGGCGAGGAGGACGCCGCGAAGGCCGACGACGAGACCCGCCTGGGTTGGCTCGCCGACGTGGGCGAGGCGGTCAACGACATCTTCGCCCACTGGCGCGATCTGGGTCTGCCGGCCGCCGAGCCGCTGTCCACCGAGGCTCCGCGCAAGCCCGCCAGCGCCGGCCCCGGCCGCAACGATCCGTGCCCGTGCGGCAGCGGCAAGAAATACAAGAAATGCTGCGGCGCCAACGGCGCCGAGCCCGAGCCCGAATCCGGCGAAGCCGAAACCTGAGCATCCCGGGCGTGCCGGCGCGCACAGGACCGTCGCGCCCGGGGATGCGCCGCCGGAGCGGCGCGAGTCGCGAGCGGGCGCCGGAACAGCGGACGAGCGTTGGCGAGCGTGGACAAGCCGTAGTCGCGACTTGCGTCGCTCCCACAAGGAACCGCCGCGCCCGGGGACGCGCTGCGGGCGCGATCCGATGCGAGCGGGTTTCCCTCTCCGGAAAATATTTCTCAAAATGATTTCAGGTCACTGAAAACAAAGCGCTTTGCACCACTTTCCGGCGCCTCCCGGCGGCGCTAGAATGCGCGCCCCACGGCCCTCGGCCGGTCCTCTCGGCGCTCCGTTCATGGACGAGTTCAACCCCTGCCTCGACTGCGGCATCTGCTGCACGCACTTTCGGATCTCCTTCTACTGGGCCGAGGCGGACGACGCGCCGGGCGGTTTCGTGCCGGCGGAGATGACCGAGAAACTCACCCACACCTTGCGCTGCATGAAGGGCAGCAACCAGGTGCCGCGACGCTGCAGCGCGCTCTCCGGCGAGGTGGGCCGGCAGGTCGCGTGTTCGATCTACGAGAACCGGCCCACCCCCTGTCGTGAATTTCCCGTCTATTTCGAGGACGGTACGCCCAACCCGAAGTGCGACGAGCTCCGCGCCACCATCGGCCTGCCGCCGCTGCCGCAGAGTCCGCTGCCGCGCGCGGCCTGATCGCCGGATACGTCTCGCCAGCCTATCCGCCGCGCGGCCGGCCCACCGCGGCGAGCACCTCGAGCGGGCCATGTCGGCGCAAGCCGTCGATCTGGGCGCGGTCGCGCACGAACAGCGAGCCGGCCCAGGCGAGCGAATTCAGCGACACGTCGTCCCATTTCTCGCGTGTGCGGGGCACCAGCAGCAGCGCGCCACGGCTGACCAGCAGGTTGTAGGGCGGCATCGGATCGGCGTCGCAGGGAAGCTCCAGCCGCTCGCAGGCCAGGCGGTAGGCGGCCAGAAGGACCGATCCGGCGTCGTCCGGGTGCGACCAGGCGGATTCGTCCACCCCCACCGCCGCGTGCGCCCAAGGCAGGGCGAGGTTCTCCGCTGCCGCCCCGGGATGCAGCGGAGGCAGGAAGTCTTCCAGCGCCGAGGCCTGCGCGGGCACCCACTGCAGGTGCTTGTGTGCCTGGCTCGCCCCCGCGATGCGGCCGCCGTTGTAGAAGCCCAGCCCGCCGTGCGCGCCCACTACCGCGGCGAGCGCGGCGAAGTCCGCGCCGCCGAGCGGCGTGCTCTGGTCTTCGAAACGGCGGGTCACGATGAGCAGGTGACGATCGATCACCGGGAACTTGTTCAGCACCACGAGGTGATCCGCGCCGATGGCCGCCACCGTGAGCGCAGGCTCGGGCGGCAGGAAGGGGTTGAAGTCGGGCCGCCGGGCAGTGACCGTGTCGACCCGCGCCCGATCCTTGAGCGCGAGGGACGATACCCAACGCACCGAGAAGCGCAGGCCGTCCTGCTCCAGCCAGTCGAGCTCGGTACGGATCGGCTGCAGTGCGCCGCTGGCGAGCGCCGCGGCGATCACGTGGTCGGTGCGCTCGAGGAGGTCGTCCGCGCGCGAGCGGGCGCTCGACGGCGGATGGGCGGTGAGCGCTGCGGTGTCGGACAGAGAACGGTGGGCGGGCGCCGAGGCGCTGGCCGGGGCGGCGTCGCTTGCCGGATCGCGGGCGGTGGGCGTGCTGGTCATGGGCGGGCGTGCGGGAGACAATGCCGCCATTTTGACACGAGGCCCGCGCGCGCAGCCGTGGCGGGCAGGAGGGATCGCGATGGCGATACGGTTCGAAGTGCGCGGTGAATACATTCAGCTCGACCAGTTGCTCAAGGCCGCCGGTCTGGTCGAGTCGGGCGGTGCGGCGCATGCCGCGGTGGAAAACGGCCTGGTGAAGGTCGACGGCAAGCCCGAGTCGCGCAAGCGCGCCAAGCTGCGGCCGGGACAGCGGGTGTCGTTCGCCGGCGAGGCGGTGGAACTCGTGGAGGAAGGCGCGGGCTAGCAGGTCTCGCAGACGCGGCGCACGTCGCGATCGGCGCTCGAGCGGCGGGGCCGTGCCCCGGCAACGTGGGGAGCGGCTCAGGGCAGCTGCGGCGAGCGTTTCCCGTGCTTGCGCTGCGCGAGCATTTCCCAGACCCGTCCGCCGGGCAGGTCGCGGCCGGTGAGGATGTATTCGAGGGTGTGCTCGTTGGCGAAGATCAGGGCGACATCCTCGAGCGCGCGGCGGGTGCCGGCGAAGAGCAATTCGTCGCCGGGGCGGAGCTTCTCGTCGGCGGCGGGCGTCATCCGGTGGTCGTCGTCGTCGCGCTCGAGGTAGAGCACCGCGCAGTCGAGCGCCATCGAGCGGTCGGCGGGCGAGCGCAGCAGGCGTTCGAGCGTGATCGTCTCGCCGCGCATCAGGCGGCGATACAGCGCCGGCGCGCTCGACAGGTTGACGCGCTGGCTGCGGATCCGCGGAACCTTCCAGCCGAGGTGGCGGGTCAGGCGATGCAGCAGTGCGCCGCACCACTCCTCGTCACGGCGGCGGATTTCGGCCAGGAAGGGCGCGAGCAGCGGTGTGCTCAGGATCGCGATGCATTCGTGCGCGATCACCCGGCTCGGGACCACGGTGATGTCGGATTCGAAGGCCTCGAAGAGCGCGCGGTTGGATTCGTGGTTCTGGCGCAGGATCACGAAGAGCTCCTGGTTGAGCTCGCGCGCCGTCACCGCGATCGAAAGGTTGTCCACGTCCGAGCTGGTGCCGCACACGATCCCGGTCGCCTCGCGCACGCCGGCCTCGAGCAGGGATGCGGCACCGGTGCCGTCGCCCTGCACCCAGCGGTGAATGCCGTCGGGCTTGGGGTCGATGTCGATGATGGTCACCGGCACTGCCTCGGAGTCCATCGCATCGACCAGCAGGCGACCGAAGCGCCCGTGGCCGCAGACGATCCAGTTGCCGCGCGGCGGATCGCGGCGCTGCTCGACGTGGCTGCCGGGCAGGCCGGTGAGCCAGTCGAAGAGCTGCGAGGCCTTGGGCGCGTGCAGCGAGAGTGCGAGCGTTTCGCTGAAGCGCTCGAAGGGGTTGAGGATGTGGCGGGTGCCGAAGGAGGTCATGTTGGCCGAGGTCGCGGTGTGCTCGGCGCGGCACAGTGCGGGCACCTTCGGCGCCAGCAGGCGTGCGGCGATCGCGATCGCCAGGTTGGTGGCGTCGTCGTTGGTGAGCGCGATGACGCCGATGCAGCTCGCGTGGGTGAGGCCGCCGAACTGGAGCGTCTCGGGGTTTGCGGCGTCCGCGCACAGCGCGGGCACGTCGGCCGAATAGCTGTGCAGATCGAGCTCGCCGAGCTTGGTCTCGTCGACCTCGATCACCACGACGCGCAGGCCCATGCGGTCGAGCGCGTCGCAGATCAGACGGCCGGTCTCGCCGTAGCCGCACACCAGGTAGAAGGGCTCGCGCAGCCGCCGCACCGCGCGCACGAAACCCTGCATCGCGATCGCCTGGCGCAGGCTGCGGTCGGCGAGCAGGCTGAACACCGAGCCCAGCGTATAGGCCCAGCCGATCACCGACAGGTAGATGCTGACGATCACCCACAGCCGCTGCTGGTCGGAGAAGGTGTAGGGAATCTCGCCGAAACCGATCGTGGTCGCGGTGTAGCTGATGAAGTAGAAGGCGTGGAAGAAGCTGAGATAGCTCGTCTCGCCGTCGACGACCGGGCCGGGCACCAGGGTGAGGCCGAGCACCGCGATCGCGAACAGCACGATCAGCAGGATCAGCGGTGCGCGCAGGCGACGCAGGATCAGCAGGAAGATGCTGTGGTGGCGGGCGAGGGCCTGCTGCACGGCGCGGGTCTCGGCGAGGTGGCGTTCAGCGGCGCTGCATGATGGTCTCGGCGATCAGGATGATCACCGACACCACGTTGGCGAAGAGCGCGCCGCCCGAGAGCGAGACCACGCGCGCGGTCATCTCCGGCGTCATCCCCGCGCCCGCGACGTGCGCCGAGTAGCCCCACACCATCGCGGCGGCGACCAGCTGCAGGTCGGCCACCAGGCTGGTGGACAGATGCACCGCGCCGATCTGGGTGCGGTCGCCGAACTTGAGCACGGTGGCGATCAGGCTGACCACCAGCGCGGCGAAGAGCTCGTAGACGTCGTGGTGGACCGGATTGTCGATGTCGCCGACGAAGAAGCCGAAGTTGAGCGTGGCCGCCAGCACGATGAAGAAACCGAAGATGACTTTTTCGAGGTTCATGATCTTCCGTTGGGTGCGCGCGATGACGATGGGGCAATTATGCGCGCGCCGGACCTGCGATGTCGCGCAGCGCCGACAGCAGGCCGGGTGGCCGCGCGGATTGCGGGGCGTTTTGGTCTTTGTGGGAGCGACGCAAGTCGCGATCGGGCGGTTCGCTCAGGCGCCGGCGGTGATCCCGGGCCGAGGCCGGCTGGCACGAGGGCGAGCCTCAGTCGTGGAGGTCGCCGTCGACGTAATACCAGCGCCCGTCCTCCTTCACGAAGCGGCTGGTCTCATGCAGGCGCCGGGCGCGGCCGCCGATGCGGCAACGGGCGAGGAATTCGACCTCCGCGCGGGTGTCGGCGAGCGGGCGGTGGGCACGCACGTCGAGGCCGAGCCATTTCGGCGGCGGCTGCTCGTCGAGCGCCAAGTCCTGCGGGCGGGTGGAGGGATGCCAGCTCGCGAGCAGGTAGGCGGTGTCGCGCAAGGTGAAGGCCGTGTAGCGCGAGCGCATCAGCGCCTCGGCGGTGGGCGCCGGGCGTTCGCCCGCGAGCACCGGCCCGCAGCACGCCCCGAATGCGCGACCGGAGCCGCAGGGGCAAGGGGTGGAGGGGATCATGGGGGGCGAGTATAGCGGGCCGAGGGGAGATGCGGACGCGGGGCCGGAGCGTGCTGCGGGGGGGGGGCTGCGACGACGCAGGTTGCGATCCGGCCGCGCGGCTCAGCTTCCGCCGAGGATCGCGCGCAGCACGTAGGGCAGGATGCCGCCGTGGCGGTAGTACTCGACCTCGATCGGGGTGTCGATACGGCACAGCAGGGGCACGGACTGCCTCGAGCCGTCGGCGCGCTCGATCTGCAGCGTGAGCGTCCGCTGCGGCGTCAGACCGGCGGCAATGCCTTCCAGCGTGAACTTCTCGCTCCCATCCAGCCCCAGCGCCTGCCAGCTGTCCTCGCCGATGAACTGCAGCGGCAGCACGCCCATGCCGACCAGGTTGGAGCGGTGGATGCGCTCGAAGCTCCTCGCCACCACCGCCTTCACCCCGAGCAGCGCGGTGCCCTTGGCAGCCCAGTCGCGCGACGAGCCGGTGCCGTATTCCTCGCCCGCGAACACGATGGTCGGCACGCCGCGCGCGATCCATGCGCTCGCCGCCTCGAACACCGTGGTCTGCTCGCCGTCGAGCAGGGTGTAGCCGCCTTCGACGCGGCTGCCGTCGGGGTTGGGCGGCAGCATCAGGTTCTTCACGCGCACGTTGGCGAAGGTGCCGCGCACCATCACGTCGTGGTTGCCGCGACGCGAGCCGTAGGAGTTGAAGTCCGTCTTCTCCACACCCTGCCCACGCAGCCAGCGCCCGGCCGGGCTGGTCTCGCGGAAGGAACCTGCGGGCGAGATGTGGTCGGTGGTCACCGAGTCGCCGAGCAGCAGCAGTGCGCGTGCGTCGTGAATGTCGCTCGCCGGCGGGGGCGTCATGCCGAAGCCCGCGAAGAAGGGTGGGCAGGCGATGTAGGTGGAGGGCGGCCAGTCGTAGGTCTGGCCGGTGGGCGCGGGGATCGCGTTCCACAGGTCGTGGTCGCGCGTGAAGTCGGCGTAGAGCCGGCGGTAGCTGGCCGGATCGGTGGCGAAGGGTAGTGCGGCGGCGATCTCGTCCGAGCTCGGCCAGAGCTCGCGCAGATACACCGGCCGACCGTCGCTGCCGGTGCCGAGCGGCTCGGTGTCGAGGTCGATGTTGACCCGCCCGGAGAGCGCGAAGGCCACCACCAGCGGCGGCGAGGCGAGGTAGTTGGCGCGGATGTTGGGGTGGATGCGGGCCTCGAAATTGCGGTTGCCCGACAGCACGGCGGCCACCACGAGGTCGTGCTCGACGATCGCCGCGTTGAAGTCGGGGGCGAGATCGCCGGCGTTGCCGATGCAGGTGGTGCAACCGTAGCCGGCGAGCGCGAAGCCGAGCGTGGCGAGCGGCTCGAGCAGGCCGGCCTTGCCGAGGTAGTCGGTGACCACCCGCGAGCCCGGCGCGAGCGAGGTCTTGATGTGTGGCGTCACGCGCAGCCCGCGCGCGGCCGCCTTCTGCGCGAGCAGGCCGGCGGCGATCATCACCGCCGGGTTGCTGGTGTTGGTGCACGAGGTGATGGCGGCGATCAGCACGTCGCCGTGGCCGAGGTCCACATCCTCTCGTCCGGTGGCGAAGCGGTCGTCGAGCCGGGCGGCCTCGCGGCCGAAGCCGTTCTCGGACACTGGCGCGGAGAACAGGCGCTCGAACTCGTGGCGCATGGCGGGCAGGGCGATGCGGTCCTGCGGGCGCTTGGGGCCGGCGAGCGCGGGCTCGATCGTGGCGAGGTCCAGCATCAGGCTGCGCGTGTAGTCGATCTCGCCCGCGCGCGGCACGCCGAACAGGCCTTGCGCGCGGAAGTAGCCTTCCATCAGCGCGCATTCGGCCTCTTCGCGGCCGGTGGCGCGCATGTAGTCGATGGTCTTCGCGTCCACCGGGAAGAAGCCCATGGTGGCGCCATACTCCGGCGCCATGTTGGCGAGGGTGGCGCGATCGGTGACCGACAGGCTGGCGGTGCCCTCGCCGAAGAACTCGACGAACTTGCCCACCACCTTCTCGCGCCGCAGCATCTCGGTGACGGCGAGGACCAGGTCGGTGGCGGTGGTGCCGCCGGGCAGGCTGCCGCGCAGCTCCACGCCGATCACGTCGGGGGTGAGGAAGTACACCGGCTGGCCGAGCATCGCCGCTTCGGCCTCGATGCCGCCCACGCCCCAGCCCACCACGCCGATGCCGTTGATCATGGTGGTGTGCGAGTCGGTGCCCACCAGGGTGTCGGGGAAGCACAGGCCATCGCGCGTGCGCACGCCGCGGAAAAGGTGTTCGAGGTTGACCTGGTGCACGATGCCGATGCCCGGCGGCACCACGCGGAAGCTGTCGAAGGCCTGCATGCCCCACTTCATGAACTGGTAGCGCTCGTGGTTGCGCTCGAACTCGATCTCCATGTTGCGGCGCAGCGCGTCGGGCGTGCCGTAGTGGTCGATCTGCACCGAGTGGTCGAC
The DNA here is from genome assembly GCF_055393985.1 of Thauera sp. DNT-1. Taxonomy (NCBI): domain Bacteria; kingdom Pseudomonadati; phylum Pseudomonadota; class Betaproteobacteria; order Rhodocyclales; family Zoogloeaceae; genus Thauera; species Thauera sp. DNT-1. The sequence continues at coordinate 383,723 of NZ_AP043752.1, forward strand.
CACCAGATCGACCGGCACGAGCGGCTCGATGAGCTTGGCCTCGCGGCCCTGCGCCACGGCCACGCTGCGCATCGCGGCGAGGTCGGCGAGCAGCGGCACGCCGGTGAAGTCCTGCAGCACCACGCGCGCGACCACGAAGGGGATCTCGGCGGTGCGTGGCGCGTCGGCCTCCCAGTTGGCGAGTTCGCGCACGTGCTCGGCGGTCACCTTGTGGCCGTCGCAGTGGCGCAGCACGGCCTCGAGCACGATGCGGATCGACACCGGCAGCCGCGAGATGCGGCCCACGCCGGCCTCTTCGAGCGCCGGCAGCGAGTGATAGGAGAGGCGGGCGGCGGACGCGGGCAGGGGGCGGAGCGTATCGAACGGGGTGGCAGACATCGTGGATCTCCTTTTCCTGTTGGGACCAATACAAACGATCGCTGCGCGGCGGGGAAGTTCCTGCAGGCGCAAGTCGTGCGTTCCCGTGGGAGCGACGCGAGTCGCGATGGCGTGGTGGCGACGGGCGACGGCGGGGTGCAGACGCTGCAATCGCGACTTGCATCGCTCTACGGCACACCCTCTGCGGGATCGTCCGCAAGACCCTGCCGGTCAGCGAACGCATGCCGCGCGCGGGGATATCCCCCGCAGCGTGACGAAGGCGTAGAATCTTCCGGCTCGAATGTCGGGCGACGAGCCATGGTGTTGCACTGCACCGCAAGTCTTATAAAAGACATATAATCTCGCCCGTTCCGGTGGGGCCGACCCGTCCGGAGTCCCGATCACCGTCACATAGTGAGGAAGTCGCCGTGCTTGAAGCCTACCGTGCCCATGTCGCCGAACGTGCCGCCCTCGGCATCCCGCCGCTGCCGCTCTCCAAGCAGCAGGCCACCGAACTCGTCGAGTTGCTCAAGAACCCCCCCGCCGGCGAGGAGGCCTTCCTCGTCGAGCTGCTCACCTACCGCGTCCCCGCCGGCGTGGATGACGCCGCCAAGGTCAAGGCCGAGTTCCTGGCCAGGGTCGCCAAGGGCGAGGAAGCCTGTGCCCTGGTGTCGCGCGCCAAGGCCACCGAGCTGCTCGGCACCATGCTGGGCGGCTTCAACATCAAGCCGATGATCGATCTGCTGGCCGACGCCGAAGTGGGCGCGGTCGCCGCCGAGGGTCTCAAGAAGACCCTGCTGATGTTCGACTACTTCCACGACGTCAAGGAGCTGGCCGAGAAGGGCAACGCCAACGCCAAAGCCGTGATGCAGTCGTGGGCCGACGCCGAGTGGTTCACCAGCCGCCCGGAAGTCCCCGCCTCGCAAAAGCTCACCGTCTTCAAGGTCACCGGCGAGACCAACACCGACGACCTGTCGCCCGCACCCGACGCCTGGTCGCGCCCCGACATCCCGCTGCACGCGCTGGCCATGCTCAAGAACCCGCGTCCGGGCATCACCCCGGAAGAAGCGGGCGTGCGCGGCCCGGTCAAGTTCCTCGAAGAGCTGCGTGCCAAGGGCAACCTGGTCGCCTACGTCGGTGACGTGGTCGGCACCGGTTCCTCGCGCAAGTCCGCCACCAACTCGGTGCTGTGGTTCACCGGCGAGGACATCCCCTTCGTCCCGAACAAGCGTTTCGGCGGCGTGTGCCTCGGCTCCAAGATCGCCCCGATCTTCTTCAACACCATGGAAGATGCCGGCGCGCTGCCGATCGAGATCGACGCCGGCCAGATGGACATGGGCGACGAGATCGAGCTCAAGGTCGACCACGCTTCCGGCAAGGTCACCGCGCTCAAGAACGGCGCCGTGATCTCCGAATCGCAGCTCAAGACCCTGGTCATCCTCGACGAAGTGCGCGCCGGTGGCCGCATTCCGCTGATCATCGGCCGCGGCCTCACCACCAAGGCGCGCGAGGCCCTCGGCCTGCCGCCCTCGACGCTGTTCCGCCTGCCGCAGGCCCCCGCCGATACCGGCAAGGGCTTCAGCCTGGCGCAGAAGATGGTCGGCCGCGCCTGCGGCATGCCGGAAGGCCAGGGCATCCGCCCGGGTACCTACTGCGAACCCAAGATGACCACCGTCGGCAGCCAGGACACCACCGGCCCGATGACCCGCGACGAGCTCAAGGACCTCGCCTGCCTCGGCTTCTCCGCCGACCTGGTGATGCAGTCCTTCTGCCACACCGCCGCCTATCCGAAGCTGGTCGACGTCAAGATGCACCGCGAGCTGCCGAGCTTCATCAGCACCCGCGGCGGCGTCGCGCTGCGCCCGGGCGACGGCGTGATCCACTCCTGGCTCAACCGCCTGCTGCTGCCCGACACCGTCGGCACCGGCGGCGACAGCCACACCCGCTTCCCGATCGGCATCTCCTTCCCGGCCGGCTCGGGCCTGGTCGCCTTCGCCGCAGCCACCGGCGTGATGCCGCTCGACATGCCGGAATCGGTGCTGGTGCGCTTCAAGGGCAAGATGCAGCCGGGCGTCACCCTGCGCGACCTGGTCAACGCCATCCCGCTGTACGCCATCCGCCAGGGCCTGCTGACCGTCGAGAAAAAGGGCAAGAAAAACATCTTCTCCGGCCGCATCCTCGAGATCGAAGGCCTGCCGGATCTCAAGGTCGAACAGGCCTTCGAGCTCACCGACGCCTCGGCCGAGCGCTCCGCCGCCGGCTGCACGGTCCACCTCAACAAGGCGCCGATCGTCGAGTACATGAACTCGAACATCACGCTGATGAAGTGGATGATCGCCAACGGCTACCAGGACGCCCGCACCCTCAAGCGCCGCATCAAGGCCATGGAGGACTGGATCGCCAACGGCACGCTGCTGTCGGGCGACGCCGACGCCGACTACGCCGCCGTGATCGAGATCGACCTCGCCGACATCAAGGAGCCGATCGTCGCCTGCCCGAACGACCCGGACGACGTCAAGCTGCTGTCCGAAGTCGCCGGCGACAAGATCGACGAGGTCTTCATCGGCTCGTGCATGACCAACATCGGCCACTTCCGCGCCGCCGGCAAGGTGCTCGACGGCAAGTCCGACATCCCGACCCGCCTGTGGATCGCCCCGCCCACCAAGATGGACGCGATGATCCTCAACGAGGAAGGCTACTACGGCGTGCTCGGCAAGTCCGGCGCCCGCATGGAAATGCCGGGCTGCTCGCTGTGCATGGGCAACCAGGCGCAGATCCGCAAGGGCAGCACCGCGATGTCGACCTCGACGCGCAACTTCCCCAACCGCCTCGGCATCGACACCCGCGTCTATCTGGGTTCGGCCGAGCTGGCCGCGGTGTGCGCGCTGATGGGCAAGATCCCGAGCGTTGCCGAGTACATGGCGCAGGTGGAGGTGGTGAACAAGAAGGCCGCCGACATCTACCGCTACATGAACTTCGACCAGATCGAGGAATTCCGCTCGGTCGCGGATACGGTGGAAGTCTGATTCGGTAAGCGGCTCGAGCGCCGGGACGGCTGAGAGGCCGTCCTGGTGGAGAAACCCCTCGTCAGCGATGGCGGGGGGTTTTGCTTTTGGGGGCGCCGGTGCCCCGGGCAGCGGAGGCTGCTGCGCGATCAGCCCAATTCGGCGACCGCCGCGCTGATCCAGGTCTCCCCCGGGTGCTTTTCCACCACGATCCGCGCGCCCTCGAGGCGGTAGGTGAGCTGGCAGTGGTGCCTCGGGTTGGAAAGCACGCCCGGGTTGAAGATCGCCACGTTCTCGCCCCCGCGTCGGCGGACCGACTGGATGAGCAGGCCCGGGTGGCCCTCGCGGTGAATCCGCGCGCCCACCGACTGCGGCAAGCTGTAATCGGACGGGTGCAGCAGGTCGGCGTAGTCGACAGCGGCCTCGCGAAAGTCCAGCAAGGCGGCGCTGCAGGCCACCCGATAGACCTTGCGCTCGGCGATCACGGTCTCGCGCTCGAACCCGGCATCGCACAGCAGGCCCCGGTACCAGTGATAGGCCGACTCGAAGACCGTGGTCTCGACCGAGTCCGAGCCGTACCACACGCCGAAGGATCCGTCGGAAAACCGGCTTGCCTGCCAGTGCTTGAACGGCCACAGGATGGCGTTGAACCAGGCCGCATCTTCGAAGGGGCGGTCGATGATCGGCGTGTGCGAGCGGTACGACGGCGGCCGAACCTCCGCCTCCACCTTCTGCGCCAGCAACCACCCGGTCGGATCGTCCGTCAGGTCGTCGAACAGGTCCTGCGACTGGCGCAGCGACACGATATTGCGCGCCACGTCCTGATGGACGTCGGCCAGCGAGACCTGCGCGAACGGCGAATTCATCGTGCGCCCGGCTCACAGGCCACGAGCGTGGTCGAGGTAGCCCCGCACCATCAGCAGCCCGGCAAAGCCCCATTCCTTCACCACCTCGACCGGGCTCAGGTTGTCGAAGGCCTTGTTGCGGGTGCTCATCCAGCGATAGGCCAGGTCGCGGTTGTGCGGAAAGAGCAGGCGCAGACTCTTGTGGATGCCGAGCAGGTGCCCCACCCGGTCGTACTGGTCGCGGCTGGTGCCGATCGGCTTGCCGCTGCGGTAGTTCGACAGCGCCGCCCGGTTGCTGGCGGCGATGCCGAGCAGCGCGGCCTGGTCCTCGGTGCTCAGATTCCAGTGATCGAGCAGGGTCATGACCATCCTGGCCAGCGCACCGCGGTCTTCCGATGCGTTCACTTCGCGCTCGGCGATGGCGCTCATGGCGGGCTCCTCGCTTGGTGGTGATCGGTACTTCGAGGATAGTGGTCTGTTTTAAAGAAAACAAGTGAAGTGTTAAAGATAACGCCTGAAGCTAGGCCGCCGTTTCAAGTCGAGCGTCCTCCAGGTAGCCGAAAGGCCGTTCGCAATCGGTCGCCAAAGCTGACGATTCCGGATCGCACCGGTTTCTGCACGTGGGGATCGCGAAGCGGGTCGCTCCCAGCATGCAGGCCGTACGCGCGGCGAATGGGCGAGGAGCAGACCGGGGCTGAGCACGCGTGCCCGAGGGGATGCGCGATAATCCCGCCATGAACCCACGCCGCCTCCCCTCCCGCATCGTCTGCCTGACCACCGAGACCGTCGAAGTCCTCTATGCCCTGGGCGAGGAGGACCGTATCGCCGGCATCAGCGGCTACACAGTCATCCCGCCGCGTGCGCGCAAGGAGAAGCCGAAGGTGTTCGCCTTCTCCAGCGGCGACCTGGAGAAGATCCTCGCGGTCGCGCCGGACCTGGTGCTGGGGTTCTCCGACATGCAGGCGGACGTGGCGCGTGACCTGATCAAGGCCGGGGTGGCGGTGCATGTGTTCAACCAGCGCAGCGTCGACGGCATCCTGGCGATGGTCGAGACGGTGGGCCGGCTGGTTGGGGCGGAGGCGCGTGCGCTGACCCTGGTGGCCGAGCTCGAGGCGACGATGGACGCGGTACGCGCGCGGGCGGCGGCGCTGCCGCGGCGGCCGCGGGTGTATTTCGAGGAGTGGGACGAGCCGCCGATCAGCGCGGTGGGCTGGGTGTCGGAGCTGATCGGGATCGCCGGCGGTGAGGACATCTTTGCCGAGCGCGCGCGCCATCCGGGCGCGGCGCAGCGCATCCTCGCCGATCCGCTGGAGGCGGCGCGGGCGGCGCCGGATATCGTGGTGGGCTCGTGGTGCGGCAAGCGCTTCCGCCCCGAGCGTGTGGCTGCACGTGCGGGGTGGGAGGACGTTCCGGCCGTGCGCGACGACGAGCTGCACGAGGTGAAATCCGCGCTGATCCTGGCGCCGGGGCCGGTGGCGATCCGCGAGGGGCTGCCGGCGCTGGCGGAGATCATCGCGCGCTGGGCTGCTCGGCTGCACGCCTGAAGCGGCGCGGTCGCGCAGCGCGGCAGGCAGTCCGGTACCGGAGTCGTCCGCACACGCCTTGCCGGGCAGCGTGGCGCCGGATTGGCTCACGTCATCGAGACCGGCCGACGAGGCAGTGCGCCCGCCATGTCTCGCTCGGCATGCGGGTGGCGTCCTTTCTCGGTGCGCTCGCGATGTTGGCGAGCGTGTTCTTCCTCTCCCACCTGTTCCGGGGCTTCTTTCCCGAGACGGTGCAGGTGGCGATCCTGATCGGTGCAAGCCCCGCACCGGCGCCTCACAGGCTTCGTCACCAGCGCCCTGGCGATCTGGTTCGGCGCGCGCCGCGCGTGGAACGACATGGTCAACACGGGAATCGTGTTCTTCATGCTCTTCCGATACACCAAGCTCTTCGACAGGTGGTGGGACATCATGCCGAAATGGCTGTTCTTCCTCGTCGTCGCGCTGGCGGCGATCCTGGTCCTGCGGGTGCTGCGGCGCCCGTGCGGACGGGGGGTGCCGGCATGAATCCGCGCGCGCTCACGCTCGCCGTCGGGGCGATGATCATCCCGGGCGGCTGCGGACTCGCGACGTTTGAGCGGTCTTGGCGCAGCGCGATGCCGGGCCGCTGTCTAGACTGGAAGTGAGAGAACAACGCCAAAGGAGTCCGCCATGAATACCGTCCTGACGAGTGCCTCCGTCCCCGCGGGTGCGTCCGTCCAGGCGGCGGATGCCGCGCGCCAGAACAGTGCGGCGGCGTCGCGCCTGCAGCGTCAGGCGCCAACCACCGAGTCCGAGCTGCGCAAGGATCTCCATATCGGCATCCTGCAGGCTTCGATAGAGGTGTCGATCCGCTCGGGAGATCAATCACAAGCGCTGTTGTTGCGCTCGGCAATCGAGGGCATCAACGAGGCGCTTGCACCCACGCTGGGTCCGCAGGCCATCCAGAACTCCATGGACCAGGATCGTTCGGCCGAAGCCACCGCCGGGCGCATCGTGTCGATGTCGACCGCGTTCTTCGAGGTCTATGCCGCGCGGCGCCAGGACGATGCCCCCGAGACCGTGCTGCGCGACTTCATTGACGTGATCCGTGGCGGTTTCGAGAGCGGCTTCGGCGAGGCGCGCGAGATCCTCGAAGGCCTGGGCGTCTTCAAGGGCGCGGTCGAGGCCGACGTGATGAAGACGCGCGAGCTGGTGTTGGAGGGGTACGACCGCTTCATCCAAGAGCGCCTGCCCGCTGCGGCTGAGCCGCAGTAGGTGGTCTGGTGGAGATGCAGGCTTCGGCCATGCTGCACCGCACGCGCCGGAAGTCTCGTCGAATGTCCCACGGCGGCACTTCCTGCCGCGTTGACAGTGCTGAATCGCGCGCGCTATAAAATCGCGAGTTCCGCAGGTCATGTCGCAACCCGTGGCGCATTCCGACCATTCCAAGGCCACGGTTCCACCCATTGCAGTACAAAACCGGAGGGGGTCAAGTGAATAAACAGGAACTGGTTGCAAGCATTGCGGAGAAGGCTGGCATGACCAAGGCGGATGCGGCGCGCGCGCTGGACGCGACCGTTGCCGCGGTGACCGAGGCCCTGCGTCAGAACGAAACCGTCACCCTGGTGGGCTTCGGCTCCTTCTACGTGGGCGAGCGCGCCGCGCGCACCGGGCGCAACCCGCGCACCGGCAAGAACATCAAGATCAAGGCGGCCAAGGTGCCGAAATTCCGCGCTGGCAAAGGGCTCAAGGATTCTGTAAACTAGCGGACTTTGCTGCTCCGGCATCCGCGCCGGGGAAAGCGCGGGTGCTTAGCTCAGTCGGTAGAGCGTCGCCCTTACAAGGCGAATGTCGGCGGTTCGACCCCGTCAGCACCCACCACCGAATGCGCCGATTTCTCGGCGAAACGAAAGGCCCGGACCGCGTACCGGGCCTTTTTGTCGTGGATGATCGAATGGTCGCGCGCCCTCCGTTGCGCACCCGCCGCCCATCCCCCATCCGTTCCCGCTGACTCCCGCACCCTCGCACCCATACATTTTGTAATGCCGCGAGTCCTCGCCGAATCCGGGATACGGTTTAAAATATCATTTTTTGATGTAATGACCGGCTCGTGCGGATGCGGGTCGATGCCGCAAGGGCGAGCGCCCACCCGCACGGTGCCGTGCTTGCCGGACAGTGCAGACGGGAGTCTGCCGCCTGCCTGACCGACCGGTGGGCACCCCTCGTTGCGCCTCGCCGCTGGAGCCTGCCGATGTCCCTCGCCCGACTGTTCTCCCTGCCTGCCGCCTTGTCTGCGGGGCGGCGCGAGATGGCACTGGGGACGCTGGGGGTGGCGGTAGGGTTGGGTTGCACCGAGTGGATCGGCTTCCTCGCGCTGGGCGGGCAGGAACCGTGGTTCATCCTCCCGATGGGGGCGTCGGCGGTGCTGCTGTTCTGTGTCCCGGCGAGTCCGCTCGCGCAGCCCTGGCCGAGCCTCGTCGGCAACCTGGTGTCGGCGCTGATCGGGGTAGGCTGCTATCGCTGGCTGGGCGAGACCGGGACGGCCGTCGCGCTCGCCGGCTGCCTCGCGGTGGGGGCGATGTTCCTGCTGCGCTGCCTGCATCCGCCGGGCGGAGCGGTGGCGCTGACGGCGGTGCTGGGTGGTCCGATGGTGCATGAACTCGGCTACGCCTTCGCGCTGATGCCCGTGCTCGTCAATACGCTGGCAATGCTGGTGGTCGCCTTCCTGTTCAACAACCTCGTGGGACGGCGCTATCCGCACCTTGCGCCCGCGCGTGCGCAGGCGCACGGCACGGCCGATCCGCTGCCGAGCAAGCGCGTCGGCTTTCGTGCGGAGGACCTCGACGCGGCGCTGGCCTCTTTCGGCGAGGTGCTCGACGTCGATCGCGACGACCTCGAGGAGATCATGGTGCGCGCGCAGATGAACGCGCGCCGGCGCACCTGGGGCGCGCTGCGCTGCGCCGACATCATGTCGCGCGACGTGGTGAGCGTGGGTCCGCAGGCCCCGGTGGGCGAGGCCTGGGCGCTGCTCGCGCACCACCGCATCAAGGCCTTGCCGGTGGTGGAGGAGGGCGGCCGGCTGGTCGGCATCGTATCGGTGCCGGACTTCTTCATCGACCGCCACAACCCCGAGCCGCAGCCGGTGCCGCGCATGCGCACCGCCCGCGTGGTCGCCGAGATCATGAGCGGGCGCGTGCACAGCGCCCGCCCCGGGCAATCGCTCGCCGACCTGGTGGGGGCCTTCTCGGACGGCGGCCTGCATCACCTGCCGGTGGCCGACGAGGACGGCAGGCTGGTCGGCATGATCACCCAGTCGGACGTGGTGGCGGCGCTCTTCGCCGGCGAGCGCGGGGCTTAGCGGACGCCGGCGGATCGACCCGCGCGCAGGAGTAGGATTGCAATGGAATGCCTGACAGAAGGGAGGAACCCGAAATGACGGATCGCACGAATGCCGCGGGCGGCGAAACCCGCGTCGAGAAGCTCAAGTCGATGCTCGACTTCCAGCACCAGGCGATCGTGAGCCGCATGCTGGTGAAGAATGCCGCCGGCAGCGTCACGCTGTTCGCCTTCGACAAGGGAGAGGGCCTCAGCGAGCACACCGCGCCCTTCGATGCGCTGCTGATCGGTGTGGAGGGCGAAGCGGAAGTGCGCGTCGACGCCGACATCCATCGGCTCGGCGAGGGCGAAACGTTGCTGATCCCCGCCGGCGCGCCGCACGCGGTGGCGCCGCGCGCGCAGTTCAAGATGTTGCTGGTGATGCTCAAGGGCGAGCGCAAGGCCTGAGCGGGGAGGTGGCGCACCCGGCCGCCTGCCGGGTGCCCGCGCGGGCAGTCGAGCGCGCCCGGAACCCGGGCAGCGTATTGGAGAGTGTGGTCATGGCGAAGAAATTTCCCCTTCATCCGAAGAACCCGGAGCGCATCTGTTGGGGTTGCGACAAATATTGTCCGGTCGATGCGCTCGGCTGCGGCAACGGCTCGGGACGCACCCAGCACCCGATCGAGCTGCTCGGCGACGACTGGTACACCTATGGCGACTGGGGCATCGACCCGGAGGATCCCGCGACGCCGGGCAAGAAGAAGGCGGCGTGAGCAGGCGGGCGAGGGCGCTGCGCTGCCTCTTTCATGCGCCTGAAACCTCGATGGAAGAGCATCAGGAGGATCGCGGCGAATGCGATTGCGAGCGGGATTTCCACCACTTGGCTAACGGGTGGCACAGCGGAATGTTGCGGTGCAACAAAAAAGTGTTGACGGTGGAATTCCCAACGCTATAATCGGCTCCATTGTGCGGTGCAGCAAAACGAAGCCGGAATGGTTTCGGGCAACAAGGCCGCATGGACCGCGAGTTTCTTTCGCATCATCGACTCCACTGCAACTCACCAAGGAAGCCAGCCATGACCAAGATCCAGACCCCCGAGCAGTTCGCCGCCGTCGGCCAAGCCAACCTCGAAGCCATGATGTCGCTCGCCAACAGCGCCATCGCCCGTGCCGAGCGCCTGGCCGAACTCAACCTCAACACCGTGCGTTCGGTGCTCGAGGACAGCGTCGCCACCACCCGCAAGCTGGCCGAAGCCAAGGACCCGCAGCAGCTCGCGAAGCTCCAGGGCGAGCTGACCAAGCCGATGCTCGACAAGGCCGTCGCCTACGCCCGTAGCGTTCAGGAGATCGCCACCGAGGGTCAGCAGGAAGTGTCGAACCTGTTCGAGAAGCAGATCGCCGACCTCAACAAGCGCTTCCACGACATGCTCGAGCAGGCCGCCAAGCAGGCGCCCGCCGGTTCGGAAGGCGTGTTCGAGGCCGTCCGCTCGGCGATGAACACCGCCAACAGCCTGTACGACAACGCCAGCAAGGCCGCCCGCCAAGCCGCCGAAGTCGCCGAAGCCAACATGGCCGCCGCGACCGAAGCCACCGTCAAGGCCGTGAGCGCCGCGACCAAGAAGTGATCGCAGCGCGCGGAGAGGCGGTCGCTTCTCCACGCAACAGAAAAGGCCGCCCGGCATTGCCGGGCGGCCTTTCTTACATGGTGCCCGGCTCGCCGCATGGAAGCCGCAGCGGCCGGCCGGGCCTGCCGACGGGCCTCAAGCGGCCAGGGCTTCCTTGACCCAGGCGTTCGCCTGCTTGGCGTCGAAGCCGCTGCCGTATTTGGCCTTCAGCGCAGCCATCACCGCGCCCATCTGCTTGGGCGAGCGCTCGGCCAGGCTGGCGACCGCGTCGGCGATGAAGGCCTTCACCTCGGCCTCGGTGGCCATCGGCGGCAGGTAGGCCGTCAGCACCGCGCACTCGCGCTCGAGCACGGCCAGGCGGCCGCTGTCCCTGATCACGGCCGCGGCTTCCTGGTTGTTCTTGAGGAACTTGCGGATCGTCTGCTGCACCTCGTCGTCGGTGCTCTCGCGGTTGCCGGCGTTCTTGCCGACCATCTCGGCCTCGGCGATCAGGGTGGACAGCAGGGTGGCGCGCACGCTGTCGGCAGCCTTGCGCGCGAGCAGGGAGTCTTTCTTGAGTTGGGCCAGCAGGCTCATCGGGGTCTCCGGTGGAATCGAGCGGGGGAGGCGTGCGACGCAGGCCTCCGGTCACGGAGCGGCGTGCAGGACGCCGGTCGGGGGCCGAGTCTACCGCAGCCCGTACCGCCACAGCGCCCGGATCGCGCCTCGCAGCCTGCGGTTCCCGCTGACGCGGCGCACGTTGCCGAAGCACGCCTGCCGCAGTCGCGCCGCCCGCTCGCGCTGCCCAGGCCCGGCTCAAGGGGAGGCGATTGACGGCGCCGCTCCCGGGGACGCAGACTGCTGGCAGACCTTCCGCCAGATCTGACAGGACATGCCGCCCGACCCCCGCCCGCTGCCCGAGCTGGTCTCCTTCCTCGAGACCTTCCCCGAACCGCACATCCTGTGCGATCGCGACTACCGCATCCTCGCCGCCAACGCCGCCTACCGGCGCTCGTGGCCGGAGGCGCGCAGCGTGATCGGGCGCACCTGCTACGACGTGTCGCACCACTACAGCGTGCCCTGCGACCGTGCCGGCGAATCCTGCCCGCTCGCGCGCAGCCTGCAGTCCGGCCAGCGCGAGCGCGTGCTGCACCTTCACCACACGCCGCGCGGCGAGGAGTACGTCGACATCGAGCTCTCTCCGGTGCGCGACGCCGGCGGAGAGCTCGCCTGGTTCATCGAGAAGATGGAGCCGCTGCACGTCGCCCGCGGGGTGTCCGACCATCGCGGCCTGATCGGACGTTCGCCGGCCTTCCAGCACATGCTCGAGCTCATCGCGCGGGTCGCGCCCTCGGACGCGAGCGTGTTGCTGCAGGGCGAATCCGGCACCGGCAAGGAGCTGCTCGCGAGCGCGGTGCACGAGGCGAGCCGGCGCGCCGAGGGGCCCTTCGTGGTGGTGGACTGCTCTGGCCTGCCCGAGACCCTGTTCGAGAGCGAGGTCTTCGGTCACGAGCGCGGCGCCTTCACCGGCGCCACGGCGCGCAAGCCCGGGCTGGTCGAGGCGGCCAGCGGCGGCACCCTCTTCCTCGACGAGGTCGGCGACATTCCGCTCGCCATGCAGGTCAAGCTGCTGCGCCTGCTCGAGACCGGCACCTACCGCCGCGTCGGCTCCACCGAGCTGCGTCGTGCCGACATCCGCCTGGTCTCGGCCACCCACCGTCCGCTCAAGCGCATGATCGCCGAGGGCGGCTTCCGTCAGGACCTGTACTTCCGCATCAACACTTTCCCCATCACCGTACCGCCGCTGCGCGAGCGGGAAGGCGACCTGCCGCTGCTGATCGACTCCCTGCTCGAACGTGTCGCGCCGAAGCGCAAGCTGTCGCCGAGTCCGGCCGCGCTGCGCGTGCTGAGCAACTACGCCTTCCCGGGGAACGTGCGCGAGCTGCGCAACGTGCTCGAGCGTGCCAGTCTGATGTGCGACGGCGAGCTGATCGGGCCCGAGCATCTGCCCGAGGAGGTGCTGCATCCCGAGAGCGAGAGCGCCGAGTCACGATTTGCCAGTGGAGGTCCGTTGGCCGCAGCGATCCCGGTGCGCGATCCGCTGGATCTCGAGGAGGTGCAGCGCCAGGCCATGTTGCGCGCCGTGCGCGCGCATCGTGGCAGTCGGCGCGAGCTGGCTCGCCGGCTGGGGATCAGCGAGCGCACGCTGTATCGGCGGCTGAAGTCACTCGGCCTGCTCGAGGGCCAGGCGATGCGCGGTGGGGATGAGGAGGGTGGGGGGGCGGCGCGCTGAGTGGGGGGGCGCGGGAAGCAGCACCGGATCGCGGCACTTGGTCGCGGAGGTGCCGGGTTGCTGTCAGCTGTGGCAGTACCATCGAGGGGGCGGCAGCCTTTGGCAGTATCAAGGCGCCCAAATACGACAACTATGCCCGACAGACCGGCCTTTTCTGGAGCTGGTACGCCGATTGCTTTGTAGAGCCCAGAGCGAAGCAGGCCGCGTCGTGATCGCTGCATGATCGTCCCCCCTCGACGGTCTTGCCCCTGGCAGCGCAGTTCCGATGGAGTGCCCCCCGGCCGCTTCGCCCTTTTTTCCGCCGCCCGCCCGGGCCGCCGGCGCGCCGGTCGAGGCCGACGTCTCCAAACTTGCAGTCGGCGACATGGTGACCGTGGAGTGGCGTGGCAAGCCGGTGTGGATCCTGCGCCGCACGCCCGAGATGCTCGCCACGCTCGAGCACAATAAGGCCCGCCTCGCTGACCCTGTCTCGGGCGAACCGCAGCAGCCCGAGTACGCCACCAACCGGCAGCGCTCGATCAAGCCGGAATACCTCGTTGTGATCGGCATCTGCACGCACCTGGGCTGCTCGCCGTCCGAGAAGTTCGCCATCGGCACCACCGAGGGCATGACCGCCGACTGGCCCGGCGGCTTCCTGTGCCCCTGCCACGGCTCGATCTTCGACCTCGCCGGCCGCGTCTATCTCAGCCAGCCGGCCCCCACCAACCTCGAGATCCCGCCGCACAAGTGGCTCTCCGACGGCCTCGTGCTGATCGGCGAGGACGACCACGGCATGGCATGAACGGGGCTGCCGCTCCTGCAGGGCTTCCGAAGCGCGGCACTTCCGCGCAAGCCATTCTGCTCCGCGGGGCGATTTCTCCAGCGGCCTGCGTTTGCGCACGGTCAAGGGCTGCGCGGGCGATCGGCGGCACACTCGCGCCTCGGCAACTTCGCCAGCGGCATCCGGCTGCGCCGCTTTCACCGTCCATCCACTTTCGCTCCCCGCATGAACCCGGTTCCCGCACTCGTCTCTCCCTGCGTTCACTCTCCGGTGCTGGATCCGGTCGATGAGCCGCACGCGGTTTCGCCCTTCGGCGAGCGCCGCTACAACGCCTGGAACGACCACGTGAAGCGGCGCTGGGGTGGGCGGGTGCAGAAGGTCTCGGTGGCGGCCGGCTTCACCTGCCCGAACCGCGACGGCACCCTGGGCAGCGGCGGCTGCACCTTCTGCAACAACGCCGGCTTCACCCCCGGCTACCTGGATCGCCGCGACCCGATCGGCGAGCAGATCGACGCCGGGCTGCGCTTCCTCGACCGGCGCTATCCCGGCACCGCGCGCTTCATCGCCTACTTCCAGACCTACAGCAACACCTACGGCGAGTTCGCGCGCCTGCGCGAGAGCTACGAGGCCGCGCTCGCGCACCCGCGCATCTGCGGGCTCGCGATCGGCACGCGGCCGGACTGCCTGCCCGACGTAGTACTCGACTACCTGGCCGAGCTCGCGCGCGAGCACATCGTGGAGCTCGAGATCGGCGTGGAGTCCTGCGACGACGAAGTCCTGCGCCGGATCAACCGCGGCCACGATTTCGCCTGCAGCGAGGAGGCGATCCGGCGTGCCGCGGCGCGCGGCCTGGGGGTGACCGCCCACCTGATCCTCGGCCTGCCCGGCGAGACGCGCGCCGGCATGCTGGAAGCCGCGCGCCGCCTGTCCGCGCTCCCGGTGGCGGCGCTCAAGCTGCATCAGCTGCAGCTGGTAAGGGGCACCGCGATGGCACGCGACTGGGAGCGCGATCCCGCGAGCGTACCCTTGCTCGCCGAGGACGAGTACATCGCGCTGCTGGCCGACTTCGTCGAGCGGCTTGCGCCCACGATCCTGCTCCAGCGCCTGGGCAGCGAGGTTCCCCCGGCGTTGAAGCTGGCGCCGCAGTGGAACATCCGCCTCTCCGAGCTCGCCCCGCGGCTGAGTGCAGAGCTGGCGCGGAGGGAAAGCTGGCAAGGCCGCCGCTACCAACCCGCTTGCTGAGTGTCGGCGGCAGGGCCAAGGACGGAAGCGACGCGAGTCGCGATCGGAGCGCATGAGGTTCGGGAACGCCCGGCGGGATCTCGTACGCTGGAATCGCACTTGCGCGAGACCGCGGCGTCTCCGGAAGCGCACCGTGGGAGCGACGCGAGTCGCGATCGGGCGCAGGAGATGCGACGACGCGCGGTGGGACCGCGGGTTCCGCAATCGCGCCTGCAGTCTTGCCGCCTCAGCGCCTGAAGTCGTTGTGGCAGGCCTTGCAGCTGTCCTGAACGGCTGCGAGGGCGGTGCGCGCCTGTTCCTCCGAGCGCGCCGCAGCGGCGGCGAGGAGGCGGTCGGTGGCGGTGATGAACTCGCTGCGACGGCGCTCGAACTCGGCGGGCTTTTCCCAGACGGCCGGGCGGGCCTTGGTGGGGGGGTAATTGCTGCCAGGGCCGAAGTGCTTCCACGGCGCGTCGCGCTTCGCGGCGAGCTGCTCGGCGAGGCTGGCGAACTGGTCGGCGTCGAAACGCCGGTCCTTGAGCATGGTGTTCATGGGCTCGGTGCTGCGCAGCATGGCCTTGAAGGCGTCGCGGCGCTGGGTGACCGGCTTGTCCGGGTGGGTATCGGGCGGCTCCGACGAACAGGCGAGCAGCAGGACGGCGGGCAGGGCGAGGAGCAGGATGCGGGCGAGGGGCTGTCGGGACATTTCGGGCGTGAGGAGTCGGGAGTGATGCGTCGGGTGCCGGTCTAGGCTCTTGCGGAACTCGAAGGCGAGGCGGGAAGGGGCGGATTCCCGGCACGAGGGCGCGCGGCCGCCGGCCGATGATGCCGCAGCACGATCGTTCGACGGTTTGCAAGGCAAGAAGAATGCCAAGCTGCGGGAAAGTTCCCGCGGGGCTTGCGCGCATAATCGCGCTCGCAGGCCTTGTCCGAGGAGCTCCTGATGAATTCTGCCGTTCCGACGTCGGCCGGACCCATCCCGTCCGATCTTCCCACGTCTCCCGCCAAGTCCGCTCCCACGCTCCCCGCCACCTTCGCCCCGACCACCGGCCTGCCCGACCTCGACGCCATGCTGCGTGGCGTGGCGCGCGGCGACAACATCGTCTGGCAGGTGCAGGCGCTGGACGACTACCGCGCGCTGGTGCTGCCCTATGCGGCCGCGGCGCAGGCGCAGGGACGGCGGCTGATCTATTTCCGTTTCGCCGCGCATCCTCCGCTGCTCGCCGGGGACAGCGGCGCCGAGCTGTTCACCCCGCGTCCCGAGGACGGCTTCGACGCCTTCGTCGATCAGGTGCATTCGGTGATCGAGGCCGCCGGTCGCGAGACCATGTATGTCTTCGACTGCCTTTCGGACCTCGCCGACGCCTGGCTGTCCGACCGCATGCTCGGCAACTTCTTTCGCCTCACCTGCCCGCGGCTCTTCGACCTCGACACGGTGACCTACTTCGGCGTGCTGCGCCATCGACATGCGCGCGCGGGCATGGACATGATCACCGAGACGACGCAGTACCTGCTCGACGTGTTCCGCTGCCGCGATCGGCTCTACATCCGGCCGATCAAGGTGCAGCACCGCTCGGCCGCGGCGATGAACCTGATCCACGCCTGGGAGCCGGGCGATCGCTTCCGCGCGGTCGCCGACAGCGGCACGGTGGCCGAGATCCTCGCGGGCTCGGGCTGGCAGGGGCTGGAGGACGAACAGATCCGCAGCCACTGGCAGCGCCTCTTCGATCAGGCGCGAACCTTCGCCGCCCTGCGCGCGGCCGGGGCGCCCGAGCTGGCCGGCGAGGCCGCCGCCTTCGCCCGCCTGGCGGGCCTGCTGTTTCCCGACGAGGCTGGCCTGCAGGAGCTGATCGCGCGCTACCTGAACCTCGACGACCTGCTCGCGGTGCGCGCGCGCATGATCGGCATCGGCACCATCGGCGGCAAGGCCGCGGGCATGCTGATCGCGCGCGCGATCGTGCGCCGCGACGCGCCTGCACTGCACGCCCGCCTCGAGGCGCACGACTCCTTCCATGTCGGCAGCGAGGTCTTCGATACCTTCTTCGTGATCAACGGGCTGTGGTGGGTGCGCCGCCGCCAGCGCGAGGCCGACTGCTTCCTCCAGGGCCTCGACGGAGAGGAGGGCGCCCGCGCACGCATCCTGCGCGGCCGCTTCCCCGAATCCACCCTGCGCCAGTTCGAGGGCATGCTGGATTATTTTGGCGAGTGGCCTTTCATCGTGCGCTCCAGTTCGCGCCTGGAGGACCGCTACGGCAACGCCTTCGCCGGCCAGTACGACAGCGTGTTCTGCGCCAACCGCGGCACGCGCGAGGAGCGCCTCGCCGCGCTGCTCGACGCCGTTCGCCAGGTGTATGCGAGCACGCTGTCGGAGTCGGCGCTGCGCTACCGCCAGCGCCGCGGCCTGCTCGACGAGCACGAGCAGATGGCGCTGCTGATCATGCGCGTCTCG
The DNA here is from genome assembly GCF_055393985.1 of Thauera sp. DNT-1. Taxonomy (NCBI): domain Bacteria; kingdom Pseudomonadati; phylum Pseudomonadota; class Betaproteobacteria; order Rhodocyclales; family Zoogloeaceae; genus Thauera; species Thauera sp. DNT-1. The sequence goes on from NZ_AP043752.1 coordinate 401,073, forward strand.
GGCACCGCCGGCGGGCGCTGGTTCAACCCGCACGCGGCCGGCGTCGGGCTGTCGGTCAATCCCTACCCGTGGAACCCGCGCATCGACATGAAGGCGGGCGTGGTGCGCCTGGTCGCCGGTCTGGGCACGCGTGCGGTGGATCGCGCCGACGACGACTACACCCGCCTGATCGCGCTCGATGCGCCCGAACTGCGCCCGGAGACCAGCTTCGGTGCGATCGCGCGCCATGCCCAGCGCCGCATGGACAGCCTCGACCTGGAGCGCGGCGAGGTGGTCTCGGGGCCGTTCGCCGAACTCGTGCGCGGCCATGCGGATTTTCCGCACGCGCTGTTCACGACGCGCGAGGCCGAGGACCGTCCGGCCTTTCTGACCTTCGACGGGCTGATCGCCCACACCGATTTCGTCGCCGACCTGCGCACGCTGCTGCGCGCGCTGCACGCGGCCTACGCGCATCCGGTGGAGATCGAGTTCGCGCTCAATTTCGTTCCCGACGGCGGCTACCGCATCAACCTGCTGCAGTGCCGGCCGATGCAGGTGCGCAGCGTCGAGGGCGTGCAGGGCGTGGAGCCGCCGGCCGACGCGCCGCGCCTGGTGGAAGCGTGCGGTGCAGTGATCGGACCGAGCCGGGTGATTCGCCCCGAGCGCATCGTGCTGGTGCGCCCGGCTGCCTTCGCCGCGCTCGACCAGGCCCGCCGCCTGGCGGTGACGCGCGTGCTCGGCCGCCTCAACGCGCTTGCCGACGAACGTTGCGTGCTGATGCTCGGCCCCGGGCGCTGGGGCTCGAAGGACCCCTTTCTCGGCATCCCGGTGCTGTTCTCCGAGATCAATCACGTCGCCGCGCTGTGCGAGATCGTCGCCATGCACGAGCACCTGGTGCCCGACGTCTCGCTCGGCACCCACTTCCTCAACGAGCTGATCGAGGCCGACCTGCTGTACTTCGCGCTGTTCCCCCGGATGGCGGGCAACGTACTCGACGAGGCGGCGATCCTGCGTTGGCCCAACCGGCTCGGCACGCTGCTGCCGGACGACGCGGACTGGAGCACGGTGGTGCACGTGGCCGAGCCCGCGCAGGCACCCACGCTGTACGCCGATGCGCCCGGGCAACGTGTCGTCGTGGTGCAGGACACAGTGGCGGCTTGATTCAGTTCAAGCGCTTTCAGGGGCCGCCCGGGTAGGATGGCGACCGTTCGCATCCAACCGGAGATCGTGCATGCGCCTCGCCTTCCTGAGCGCCGCCATCGCGGCGCTGTGTGCCGCCCCTGTTCCCGTTCTCGCCGCCGACGACACACGCCCGCAACCCAGGCTGCAGGCATCGGCCGACGAGCTGCCGCGCCCCGCCGACGAGAAGCTGCGCGCCGGCATGCTGCAACTGCGCGAGACCGTCGCCGCACGCGTGTCCGACCCGGCCATGGACGAGGCTGCGCAGGTCGCGCTCGCCGGCGAGATCCTGCGCCAGGTCGCCATGATCAGCGAGGGGCGCGACTTCCACAGCCGTCCCGGCCGCCACCTGCAATGGCTGCTCGGCGACATCAGCGATGGCGCCGGGCTCATGCGCGATGCGCCGCGCCTGCAAGCCAAGCGGCTCGGCCTGCTGCGGGTCACCGAGACGCTGAACTTCTACGGTCGCGAGTACGACCACCCGGGGTGGGAGCCGATCAGGCCGTGAGGGGCCGCGCGGAGGCGACGGCGCGATGAAGCCGGCGCTGCGCATCCTGGCTGGTCCGGCGGCGCGTGCGCAGTTGCGCGAGCGCGGCTTGGCGCCCGCCGACGTCCTTGCGATCCCCGGCGCGGCCGGCGGCCCCAAGGGCCTCATCCTCAATCCGCTCGATCGCTTCGTCTTCGGCCATTGGCTGGCGGGCGCGGGTGCGCCGGTGCACCTGCTCGGCGCCTCGATCGGCGCCTGGCGCATGGCCAGCGCATGCCTGCCCGATGCGGACGCCGAGCTCGCCGAGATGGCGCGTCATTACATCGAGGAGAGCTATCTCGACGCCGAAGAGGTGCAGAAGGCGCGCGCCAGCGGCCGCCCGGTGCGCCAACCCGGCGCGGCGGCGGTCAGCCGCGCCTTCCGCGCGCGCCTCGCCAGCCATCTGGGCGGGCGCAGCGACGAGCTGCTGCACCACCCCCGATACAGGCTGCACCTCTTCACCAGCCGCGGCGTGCATCCCCTGCTGCGGCGCGAGGGCCGGCTGCGCACGCTCGCCGGCTATGCGGGCGCCTACGCTGCCAACCTGCACAGCCGCGCCCGCATGGGCGAATGGCTCGAGCGCGTGGTGTTCTCGGATCCGCGCGACGCGCTGCCCTTCGCCCTGGACGACTACGCCGGGCGCGTCTGCGCGCTCGGTCCGCACAACGCCTTCGAGGCCTTGGTGGCGAGCTGCTCGATCCCGTTCTGGCTGCAGGCGGTGCACGACATTCCCGGCGCCCCGCCGGGTGCCTACTGGGATGGCGGCATCACCGACTACCATCTGCACCTGGATTACGCCTCGTTGCTGCGCGGGGAGGGGAACAGCCTTGCGGTAGCGCAACGCGCGGGCGAGCGCAGTCCCGGCAGGATGGCCGGGAATGCGGGTAGCCAAGAGGACGGCGAGACGACGATGGGGCGGCGGCCGCGCAACGAAACCCGTGCAGAGGCGCCCCGGCTCGTGCTCTACCCGCATTTCCAGCCCAGCGTCGTTCCGGGTTGGCTGGACAAGTCGCTGCGCACGCGCCATCGCGCTACCGCGCGCCTGGACAACGTGGTGCTGCTGGTGCCGGACGCCGAGTGGATCGCCCGCCTGCCCAACGCCAAGCTGCCCGATCGGCGCGACTTCAAGACCTATGGCGCCGACCACGCAGGACGCGCGGTGGTGTGGCGGCGCGCGATCGCGGAGAGCGCCCGCCTGGCAGACGAGTTCGCCGCGCGCGTCGAGGGTGGCGGGCCGATCGAGGCGGAGCCGCTGGGCGAGCCCTGATTCAGCCTTCGATGGCCGCTGCGGTGCCGCGTGGCGCGGCGGGGCGGGCGCGGCGCTGCATCATGTCGGTGATGAAGCCGTCACGGCTCTGTTGCAGGCGGGGTGCGTAACGCGCGCGCAGCTCGCCTAGGGTGGCGACGTGGCGACCCCGGATCGGATGCGCGGGGAAGACGAGCGTCTGCTCCGGCAGCGTGAACAGGCGCCGGGTGAGGGTGTCGAACAACAGGCCCGGGTCGGCCTCGCGGTTGCCCGCGCTGCAGCTGCCCACGTCGAAGGCGTCGCCGCAGAACAAGCGATCGCGCCACAGGTAGCTTAGGCAGCCGGGCGTGTGACCCGGCGTGCCGAGCACGCGCACGACCTCGTTGCCGAACACCAGCCGGGCGCCGTGCGCAACGCGCATCGCCTCGCGACTGCAGTCCTGCGGCAGCGCCGCCGCCTCGCCGACCACCAGCCGCGCGCTGGTGCAGTCGCACAGCGCGCTGCAATCGGCCGCGTCCGCCCGGTGCACATGGGTGCGCAGCACATGGCAGAGGCGCAGGCTGCGCTCGGTCAGGAGGGCGAGCACCAGCTCGGTCTGGCGCGGTGGCGGGTCGATCACCACCGCCTCCTGCTCGTCGAGGTCGGCGAGCAGGTAACCAATCAGGCTGGAGTCCGGGCTGTGCAGGGGATGGAAGTACATGGCGGTGCGAGCCCGCTTACGCGGGCGGGGCGGGTTGTCAGGCGGCCTTGCGCAACGCGCTGACCCACTCGATCATCTTGCGGTTGGCCTCGGGCATCGGCGCTTCGAGGAAGCTGATCACGAAGCGGTCGGGCAGCTCGGCAAAGCCGATCGAGCGCGGGCGCACCGCCATCATGACGGGGTCGAGCAGCTTCACGCCGAAGCAGAAGATGAGGTTCTTGGCCGCGAGGATGTCGGGGCGGATCTCGCCGCCGATCCGCTTCGTATGGCCGAGGTGGTCGAAGGTTGCGATCAGGCGCACGGTGGGGTCGGCCTCGGCTTTGGCCTCGATCGCCTCGATCAGGTCGTCGAGGTGGGCGTGATCGGTCTCGTTCTTGCCGAGCTCGAGGACATGGATCGGGTACTTGTCGGCGAGCAGCTTGTTCTGCATGGAGCACTCCTGGGGCGGATGGTGGATGGGTACGGCGGAGCCGCATCCCGAGCAACATCGTCCGGCCTGCGCTCGAGCCGCGTCCGGATGCGTGGTGGATGAGGTCCGAGCCTCGTCTCCCATTCACTAACAGGAATCGTGCCAGCGTCGGGTGAGGTGGAAAATGGCTGGATCGGGCGGCGTTGCGGGCGAACCGGCGTGCGGCGCCGGCGCGCCGTTCTGTCACTTGTGCCAGCCTGGCAGGCAGGTTGGCGGCATTGGCAGGTCACGTGTGTCCGGCGGGACTCGTCGCGAGCGTGGGTATGCGCATGGGCGCGTCCGTGCGTGTGGCCGCGGTCGTGTTTGTGCGACAGTGGCGGCTTGACGGTGCCGGCGACGTCGTCGTGCGCCGGCTGCAACGGGCCGGTCTCAGGCCTTGAAGCTGTCGGGCATCTGCACCGCGACGACCTCGCCGCGCGCAGTCATCACTTCGCCTGCCCACACTTGCGCCTCGACGACCACCTTGCGACCCTTGATCTCCTTGACGCGGCCGCGCAGCACGAGCTCCGGGCCCATCGGCGTGGGCTTCAGGAAGTCGACGTGCAGCGAGCCGGTCACGAAGCGGAAGGGCGGTTCGCTGTCCATCGGGCGGTTTTCGGCGCGATAGGCCGCGGCGGCGGCCGTGCCGGTGCCGTGGCAATCGATCAGCGAGGCGATCAGGCCCCCATAGACGAAGCCGGGAATTGCGGTGTGCTCGGGCTTGGGGTGGTAGCAGGTGACGGTCTCGTCGCCTTCCCAGAAGGTCTTGATCTGGTGGCCCTGGCCGTTGAGGCGCCCGCAGCCATAGCAGTGGGCGACATTCTCGGGGTAGTAGTCCTGGAAGGCGAGCATGCTGCGGATCCCGGTCGTGGTGGTGAAGGAAGGCCTTCATCTTATGCTCGCCCCCACCCCGCGCCCATTGCGGTCCCGGACAGCCACCGTGCAAACGCTGCCAGAACGCTGGGCCGCGAACCGTGGGCCGGGCGATGCAGAGTGCGGCGCGGGCGCAGACCGGACCGCCGCCTTCGCGCCTTCCGGTGCCCGGCAAGGAGGCCCTCAGCGCGGGCGGGCGCGATAGCGCTCGATCAGGCCGCGCGTGCTGGCGTCGTGGGCGTCCGCTGCGGGGGCGGCCGCGTGCGGGTCGAGCTCGGCCAGCACGCGCGCGGCGAGCTGCTTGCCGAGCTCCACGCCCCATTGGTCGAAGCTGTTGACATCCCAGACCACCCCCTGGACGAAGGTGCGGTGCTCCCAGGCTGCGATCAGGGCGCCGAGCGTGAAGGGGTCGAGCCGATCGAGCAGCAGCACGTTGCTCGGCCGATTGCCGGGGAACACGCGGTGCGGGAGCAGGGCAGCGATACGTTCCTCGGGAACGCCGGCCGCGCGCATCTCGGCCTCGGCTTCGGCGGCGGTCTTGCCGCGCATCAGCGCTTCGGCCTGCGCCACCAGATTGGCGAAGGCGATGCGGTGCAGGGCCTCGTCCTCTCGGCCGGGATCGAGCACGCCGATGAAATCCACCGGCACGAGCTGCGTACCTTGGTGCACAAGCTGGAAATAGGCGTGCTGGCCGTTGATGCCTTGCTCGCCCCACAGGATGGGGCTGGTGCGGCAATCCACCGGCGTGCCGTCGCGGCGCACCGACTTGCCGTTGGATTCCATGTCGAGCTGCTGCAGGTAGGCGGGCAGGCGGTGCAGGCGCTGATGATAGGGTGCGACGAGCTGGCTGGCGGCGTCGAGGAAATTCACGTTCCAGATGGCGAGCAGCGCCATCAGCACCGGCAGGTTGGCGGCAGGCGGAGCGGTGCGGAAATGCTCGTCCATCGCGTGCGCGCCGGCGAGCAGTTCGTCGAAGCGATCGGGGCCGAGCGCGAGCGCGATGGGCAGGCCGATCGCGCTCCATAGCGAGAAGCGCCCACCCACCCAGTCCCAGAAGCCGAACATGTTTGCGGTGTCGATGCCGAAGTCGCGCACCGCTGCGGCATTGGTCGACACGGCGACGAAGTGGCGCGCCACCGCGGCTTCGTCGCCGAGCGCGCCCACCAGCCAGGCGCGTGCGGCGTGCGCGTTGGCGAGCGTCTCCTGCGTGGTGAAGGTCTTCGAGGCGACCACGAACAAGGTGCTGCGCGGATCGCAGCGGCGCGTCACGTCGCCGATGTGCACGCCGTCCACGTTGGAGACGAAGTGCACGCGCGGGCCGTCGCCGGCGTGGTCCGCGAGCGCCTCGCACACCATCGCCGGACCGAGGTCGGAGCCGCCGATGCCGATGTTCACCACGTCGGTGATGCGTTCGCCGCCGTGGCCACGCCAGTCGCCACCGCGCACCTGCAGGCAGAACGTGCGCATGCGCGCCCGCACCGCATGCACCTCGGCAGCGACGTCCAGGTCCCCGACTGGCCAGTGTGCCCCCGGCGGGCAGCGCAGGGCCACGTGGAGGACGGCGCGGACCTCGGTGGTGTTGATGCGTTCGCCGCCGAACATCGCCCGGATGCGACTGGCGAGATCGGCCTCGTCGGCCAGGCGCAGCAACAGCACCAGCTCGTCGTCGTCGAGCAGGTTCTTCGAGTAATCCAGGGTGATGCCGCAGGCGCTGGCCTGCATGCGTGCGGCGCGCCCGGGATCGGCGGCGAAGCGCTCGCGCAGGGAGCGCGGGAGATGGGTGCGACGGCGCTGCTGGAGCGATTTCCAGGCGGCCAGGGAGCTGGGGGCAGGCATTGGAAGGGACCGGAACGGCCGATGCGAGGAAGATGGATGCTTGTCGAGGATCTTACCTAGCGCGCGCGTGCCTGTGTGCACCGGAAGCGCCGCAGGGCGGGACTTTCGGCACGCTGCGCGCGCGCACGGAATGCGGCCGTCCCTACGCGCGTATGGGCGCTTGATATACTCGCCGCTCCCCGAACCTTTGCGAGTCGCCCTCCGGCATGCCGCTCAACATTCCGAATGCGCTGACCTGGGCGCGGATCGCCATGATCCCGGTCTTCGTCGGCCTCTTCTATCTCCCCGAATCGTGGATGCCGATCGCGACCCAGAACCTCGTCGCCACGGTGATCTTCGTCGCCGCCGCGGTGACCGACTGGTTCGACGGCTACCTCGCCCGCGCGCTCGGCCAGACCTCGGCCTTCGGCGCCTTCCTCGACCCGGTTGCCGACAAGCTGATGGTGGCCGCCGCGCTGATCCTGCTGGTGCAGCTCGGTCGAGTGGATGCGCTGATCGCGGTCGTCATCATCGGTCGCGAGATCACCATCTCGGCCCTGCGCGAGTGGATGGCGCGGGTCGGCCAGTCGGCCAGCGTCGCCGTGGCCTATGTCGGCAAGCTCAAGACCACCGCGCAGATGGTCGCGATCCCGATGCTGCTGTTCGATGCCTCCCTGTACGGTCTCGACCTGCGCCTGGCCGGAGAAGTGCTGATCTACGTCGCCGCCGCGCTCACGCTATGGTCGATGGGGTACTATCTGCGGCGCGCGATGCCGCTGCTGCGCGAGACGGAAGAATGAAGCGGATCGCGAGAAAGCGCAGATAGGGGTTGACGAGCTAAGAATTGTGTCTATAATGGCGGTCTTTCCCGGGCGGGAATAGCTCAGTTGGTAGAGCGCAACCTTGCCAAGGTTGAGGTCGCGAGTTCGAGACTCGTTTCCCGCTCCAGATGCACTGCTTCGGAGTTCCACTGAATTCCGCAAGTGGTTGAAAAAAGGGACTTCGGTCCCTTTTTTCATTCCAGCGGCGTCCGCTGGAAGCCACCCCCAGCCACGGATTTTTAGTACATTTTCCAGTACATCAATCGGGGCGAGCGGCGGTTCGGTTTCCTCCGGGTGTGGTCCCGCTGCTGGCGGTACATCTCTCCTCAATCCAACGAGACGGGGAGATGTACGATGCCTCTCACAGACACAGCAATCCGTCTGGCCAAACCCACCGGCAGGGACTACACGCTCAAGGACGGGGACGGCCTGGCGCTCTTCGTCGGCGCCAGCGGGGCGAAGAACTGGCACTTCCGCTTTTCCTGGGCCGGCAAGCAACCCCGCATCTCGCTGGGCACCTACCCCGAGATCAGCCTCAAGGAAGCCCGCGAACTCAGGGATCAAGCCCGCGCGCTCGTCGCCAAGGGCGTCGACCCCCGCATCCACCGTCGGCAGGAACGCAAGGCGGCGCTCCTCGCCGCCTCCAACACCTTCGAGGCGGTATTTCGATCCTGGCGCGACTTCAAGGCGCTGAGCCTCAAGGCCGGGCGCCAAAGCACCCTGTCGCAGGTCGACCGCATCTTCAAGAAGGACCTGCTGCCGACGCTGGGCCCGCAATCCATCTTTGAGATCACGCGCGCCGATTTGCTGGAGGTCCTGCGCAAGATCGAGCGTCGCGGCGCACACACGACCGCCGAGAAGTGCCGGACCTGGTTCAACCAGCTCTTCCGCTACGCGATGGTCGAGGTCGAGCTGCAGAGCAACCCGGCGGCGGATCTCGACATCGTGGCGATGCCGAAGCTGCGCGTGAAGCACAACCCCTTTCTGCGCATGGAACAGCTCCCGGCGTTCCTGGTGAAGCTGCGCCACTATGGCGGCGATCTCAACACGCAACTGGGATTGCGCCTGCTGTTGCTCACCGGCGTGCGTACCGGCGAACTGCGCTCCGCGGTGCCGGAGCAGTTCGATCTCGAGCGCAGCCTTTGGATCGTTCCCCCGGAGAACGTGAAGCAACTGCAGGAGCAGATGCGCAAGAAGAACAAGGACTGCACGGAGATTCCGCCCTACCTGGTGCCACTGCCTCGGCAGGCTGTTGCGATCGTACGGGAACTGCTCCGCGCCAAGTCCCCAGCCCAGCGCTACCTGCTGCCACACCGCAGCAAGCCCAGGGAGCGCATCAGCGAGAACACCCTCAACGCCGCGCTCAAGCGCATGGGCTACAAGGACCAGCTCACGGGCCACGGTATCCGGGCGACGGTCTCGACCGCACTCAACGAGTTGGGCTACCACAAGGACTGGGTGGAGGCGCAGCTTTCCCATGCCGACACCAATCAGATTCGGGCGAGCTACAACCACGCCGAGTACGTGGAGCAGCGCCGGGCCATGATGCAGGACTGGGCGGACCGCTTGGACCAGTGGGAGATGCAAGGCCTGCAGGCCGATCCGGAGATGGCGCCCTCGATGCCGCGGGACCGTCGGCTGCCGCCCGTTCCCGCCGTCGAGCCCCTTCCGATCCGCGACGGTCATGTGGAGAGCGCACCCGCCGAGGTGGCGGCAGGCGAGGGCGATGAGTTGGAGAGATCCCCGGTGCTCACGCTCGTCGCGCGCAAGGATCAGCGTCCTCAGCCGGTCTTGACCGACATCCAGCGCGAACGGGCCCTGGTGCTGGCGACCTTCGAGTCGCCCCACAACCTCCCGCTGCCGGCGTTCGCCAAGCTGGTGGGCAAGTCGCGCCATCAGATCAACCGAGACATCCAGGCCCGTCGCCTGCTGTCGCTCAGCATGGGCAACCGGGGGCAGCGCATTCCGGACTGGCAGCTGGATCCGGTGCGCCAGGACTTCACTCGTGCCGTCCTGGCGCGCGTCGGCGACCTCGACAGCTGGATGTTATATCGCGCCCTGTGCGAGCCGGTGGATGCGCTGGGCGGACTGTCCCCGCTGGAGGCGGTGGTCGCCGGCGCCGCCCGCGACGCCATGCATGCGGTGCTTGGCGTCCTGGGTCTGCTCGGCGAGCCAGAACGCGCGGTGACGGCACTGAGGCAGGTGGTCTAGTGCGAATCCGGTGATGACGCCCCGTCCAGATCGCCCATGCGCATCGAACCGACGCGCATGGCGCGCCGGGCGAACCGGGACACGCTGTCGCTGGCTTCGGCTTTCGGCCGCAGCAGGTAGGTGATCAACTGCGGCGATAGCCCGGCCAGCGGTCGCATCACCACGCCGAGCGGGCGATAGGCCACGATCTGTGTGGCCGGCGCCAAGCCGGTGCCGTAGCCTGCAGCCACGAGGGTCATCATCAAGGCGGAGGACGCGACGCGCTCGGCCACGATTGGGGCGTCGGTCACGTCGTGAAGGATGCGATCGACTTGCCGATGGATGCCCGTGCAGGCTGTCGGATCCCATAACACCATCGGGTAGCGCAGCGCCTCGGGCAACGGGATGTGCGTGTAGGCGAGGAGGGGAGAGCGCGCCGGCACTGCGAGCGCAAGCGGCTCCCGCCAGATGGGCTCGGCAGTCAATCCGCTGCGCTCCTCTCCTGACGTTGCCAACCCGACATCGTACAAGCCAGTCAGCAAGCCCTCGATTTGGCGACCAAGGATGGCTTCGGAGAGCGAAAGCTCAACGTCCGGCTCCTCGCTGCGTTGATGGGCCAGAAGATGAGCCAGTGGTGGCTGAACACCGGCATCGCTGATGGCAAGCCGGAGCCTGGAGGCGCCGGGAGCATGCGTCGACATTGGCATCGTCCAAGTGGATGATCTCCCGGAGATTAGCATTAGTGAGTTAAATTTAACGTGGTTTAAGATGTACTGATCTTCGACGCTTCTGCCGATGCAGAAGCGTCCGATACAACGCGGCCGTCCGGCCGGCTCCACCTCTTTCGAAGCTGAGCCCGCGCTCGCCTTTGGCGCCGCCGTGCGGGAGGCCCGGACCGCTCAAGGTATGGCCCAGGAGACGCTCGCACATCGTGCCGGGATCGAACGATCCCACATGGGCAAGATCGAGCGTGGGGAACACATGCCGACTCTGGCCTTGATCTTCCGAATCGCGCGAGCGTTGGGGTGCAGTGCGACGACGCTGATGGCGGAGACCGAGCAGAAGCTCGGAGAGCTCAAAGACGGGCAAGGATGATGGCGCAGTGGCGGGTTGGTTCAAAGCCGGAAATCCGCACTTCCTGACGGAGCGCAGGCTCAGCCTTGACGCGCACGCTGGGGCAGGGCGAGATTCACTGAGCAGCGAATATTCACTCTGAGTCGAACATTCGGTATAGTGCCGTTATTCGCTGTACAGGGAATAACGGCTGCCATGTTCCAGTCCCGCGCTATTGAACGCGTCCTCATCGAGCAGTTCCTGGAGTCGCTCCGGGGGCTGCCGGGGGTGCGCGCCGAGCCAGATGCGCTGGATTCTGCCGCCGAGATCGCTGATCGGGGATTCGATGCCAAGGTCGACCTGAGTGTCGCGGGCAAGTCGCTCGTCCTGCTACTAGAGATCAAGAAAGCCGTCTATCCCCGGGATGTACGCCAACTGCTTTGGCAGCTCAAGGCCCTGAATCTGGGACAGTACGTCGCCGATGCGCAGTCCCTGCTCCTGGCTGAGTCCATCTCCCCCGGCGCTAAGGAACTGCTTAGGGCCGAGCACGTTGGCTACTACGACAGCGGAGGAAGCCTGTTTCTGTCGGCTCCAGGCGCTTACATCTACATCGACAAGCCGCCCCCGAAGCCATTGGAGAAGTCGGTGCGCTCGCTGTTCTCCGGGCGACGCGCGCAGGTGTTGCACGCACTTCTGGTTCATCACGAGGACTGGTTCGGTGTCACCGAGGTAGCCGAACAGGCCCACGTCGCGCCATCGACCGCTTCGGATGTGCTGACCGAGTTGGACAAGTTCGACTGGCTTGTGTCGCGCGGGCAGGGGCCCGGCAAGGAACGCCATCTGCGCGAACCTGGTGCGCTGCTCGACGCCTGGGGCAAACAAGTCGCTTCCTCTCGCTCGCCGGCACTGCGTCGCTACTACGTGCCCGGTTTGAAGGCTGACGCTCTGATCGAACGGCTCGGGCAAGTCTTTGACGCGCACCGGGTCGACTATGCGGTGAGCTACGAAGCCGCAGCCCAGCGCTATGCACCGTTCCTGTCCGGCATCTCGCAGGTTCGCACATGGATGCTGCCCGGCTCCGCTGCTGACGCGGCGATAGCCGAACTGGATGCACGCGTCGTGAGCGAAGGCGCCAACCTCGCGGTCATCGAAACGAAGTCGGCTGGGGAGTTGCTGTTCCGCCAGCAGGTCGGCGGCGTCTGGCTGGCAAGCCCCATCCAGATCTATCTCGATCTGTTGCGCGGAGAAGGTCGCGCCAAAGAGATGGCCGAACATCTCCGCAGGGAAAAGATCGGTTTCTGATGGCCAAGCCCAAGACACTCGATTGCTACAGCGACCAGTACACGCAGGACTGCGAACGTGTCCTCGTGACGCTGCTGCGTGGGCTTGGACCTTGGAAAGAGTCGGTCTATCTCGTCGGCGGTCTCACACCCCGGTATTTGGTGAGGGCGCGGCCACCCGTCGTACCGGCGCACGCCGGAACGCTGGATGTCGATATCGTGATCGACCTGCAGATCCTCGCCGACACTGAGGCGTATCACACGCTCGAAGACAACCTGAGGAAGATGGGCTTCGAGCGTGCCGAGAACGACAAGCGGCAGAAGCTCTCCTGGCGCTGGCAAACCCGCACCGAACACGGTGCCCTCATGGTGCTGGAACTCCTGGCGGATGCGCCGGAGATCGCTGGCGGCAAGGTGCAGCCGCTCCCAACCGATGGCACGATCTCGGCCCTCAACATTCCGCATTCGTCCATTGTCTTCGACCTGCATCAGATCAGCGAGATCGAGGCGGAACTGCTTGGGGGCGATGGCATTGCCGTCGAGAGGATCAAGCATGCCAACCTGGTCAGCTTCACTTGCCTGAAGGCATTTGCCTTCGACCAGCGCTTCGAGCGAAAGGACGCGCACGACCTGATTTACTGCATCGAGCATGCACCCGATGGAGGCGAGGCGGTCGCTGAGGCGTTCAGAAAGGAGCGTGAAGGGAAGCACGGCGAGGTGGTCAAGAGCGCACTTGCCATTCTGCGGTCCCGGTTTGCGCAGGTTGGCGGGACCGAGGGCTATCGCAAGGATGGGCCCGTCGCGGTGGCCAAGTTCGAGTTGGGCGAGAGCGACGAGCCGGGGCAGCGCGAGGCGCGAGCCTTGAGGCAGCGGCAAGCGAGCGATGTCATCGATCGGCTCCTCATCCGGATCGGCTAATGGGAGAGGGTGGCATGAATTTTCCGGCAGACATCAGAGGGTGCGCGCCGCGGGGTAGTGCAAGAAAGGGGCCGATGACAGAGCACGGATCTTTGACCCATGCCGCCGAAGGCGCGGCGCTCGGCTTCTACTTTCAGTCGCTCCATGCGCTGCGTGGCATCCTGGAGCAGCCCCATGACGACGCCGCCGTGTGCCTCGAGCGGCTCGACGACGTGGAATTCGTCTCGAACGGCGAGCCGCTTTTGGTGCAGCTCAAGCACTCGATGAGCGAGAAACCGGCTGCTGTGACGCTGGCCTCGCGTGCGCTCTGGCGCACGTTCAAGGCATGGATCGACGTGCTGCCGAAGGTGGTTCTGGAGGCAACGCGATTCCAGCTTGTTACGGTGGCATCTCTTGATGCCGAAGGCGTCCTGGGGAGTTTGCTCACGGAGTCCGCCGATCGCGAATCCCTGCATGTCAAACTGCTGCAGGAGGCGCGAAGGGTTGTGGACGCGCACGAGGCGGCTAAGCACGCTGGAACCCCACCCCATGCGGATAGAGTAGGAGGCTGCATGGCATTCCTCCAACTTGACGAAGACACGAGGCGCTCCCTGCTGTCCAAAATCACCGTGCGGCCGGGCAGCAGCAATATCACGGCCATCAGTGGTGAAATTGCGGACTGCCTGGTGAATTTCCCGCCGCAACAGCGCCCTGTCCTCTGCACGCGCCTCATTGAGTGGTGGGACCTGCAGGTCATCTTCACCCTGTGCGGCAAACGGGAGCGTTTCATTACCAAGCTCGAGGTCCAACTGAAGATTGCCGAACTCGCCGGAGAAATTGAGCGCGACGAGCTACTGCCGGATTTCGAGACGGCTCTGTTGCCCACGGACCATGTTCCGGATTCCATGCTCACGCGCCAGATCGAGCTGGTAGGTGGAACTCCCAGTGATGTGCGGCTAGCCGTTCGTGAAGAATGGCGGGCGCGCTCGCAGCGGCACAAGTGGATATCGGAGCGCCTTGACATGGCATCGCGCATCGTCAAGTACGACAGCTTGCTTCAGGAGAGGTGGCAGGATAAGCACGAGCGAATGTGCGAGGAGTGCGGCGAAGAGGAGGAAACTCACAAACGCCAGTGCGGGCACCAACTTCTGCGCTGGTCTTATGACCTCGCGCACACCGAGGTGCGACCCTTCGCCCCCAACTGGAGTGCGACCTACTATGTGCGCGGCAGCTATCAGGTGTTGGCCATCGACTTGCTGGTCGGCTGGCATCCGGACTTCAGGAGGCTTCTGGGGTCCAACTCATGAACCGCGCGCACGACATCTATGCAGAGACAAACCCAGCGTACTGCGCTGCCGTGCTCGCTCAGTTCTGCGCGTCGCATAACGAGCACCGGGGGCGAGCCCCAGCGCTTGCTGTGGCCTATCTGGTGCTCCCCATCGTGCTGTCCGAGGATCTCGCCGAAACCTTCGACAAGTGTGTCAAGAGCACGGGTCTTCTCGTGTGGCTGGATCGTAGTCCGCGCATACGAGTTGGCTTGTCCGGGCGCGTGAACGCCACTTTGCCGGTGTCCACGGAGGCCATTCGCTTTGGGTGTATCGCCGGACTGCTGCGCTTGGAAGGCGAGGGGGCTATCGCCTCGTCGCACAGAAAACTGCCTGCGGCGGTTTCATCCGGTGTCGCTGGTCCGGCGCTGAAGCGAGCGCGGCTACTGGGTTCCTGGTTTGCCGAAGCCGGGTCTGCGCGCGCCGTGATGGAGGCTATGGGAGTATCAGTATGACGCGATGGAATATTGCACGTATCTTCTACCTCGGGATCGAAGGAGCGTTCCGAGAGATCGAGTTGGACGCCGGCAAGGTCAATGTGATCGCGGGTGCGTCGGGCACAGGCAAGTCCGCCGTGATCAAGACGCTGGATTACTGCCTGGGCTCTTCGAGCTGCGAACTGCCGGTATACGTACGACGACACTGTGTCGCAGTGGGGGTCAAGTGGGTGCGCGGGGCTGACGAGCTGATCTCCTGCCGTCTCGTGCCGCCAGTTGGGCAGCGCAGCAGCGATCACATGTACGTGACGACGGGGCGCGGCTTGTCAGTCCCTCGCTTGGTGGAACAGTTCGAGGGTCGGACCAATGTGGAGGCGGCCAAGACCCGGCTGGAGGAGGCATTCGGGATCGGTGACGTTGGTCAGCCAGATTCAACGGTGCCGGGACGGGAATCGCGTGATCGCGCGACGGTACGCCACGTTACGCCGTATGTGTTTGTGACGAAGGAGGTCATCGACAGCGAGACGGTACTGCTTCATGGGCTGGATGACAGGCGCAAGGCCGGCCACATCATCGCGACTCTACCGTATTTCCTTGGCGTGGTGACGGAGTCGACGGCCGCAGATGAGCGCCGGCTGAGGCAGGCGCGCAAGGCGTTAGACATTGAGGTCGCGCGAGAGAACGCGCGCAGGTCCAATGAGAGCTTGGTGAAGCAGCGCATGCGCATCCTGCTGACCGAGGCGAGCCAGATTGGATTGGCCGCTGCCCCATTCGAACAGGCCGACGAGTTCGAGTTGCTGGCGATGCTGCGAAGCGCGATGTCCTCAGATGCGAAGGCGATGCAGTATCCTAGCGAGGGGGAACTGGATGCGTTGCATGAACGCCGCCAGTCGGTGCTGTCAGAGCTGAACCAGACCAAGCGCAGGCACCGGGCGATGATGACTGCGGCTCAGGAATCGCTTAGCTATCAGGATGCGGTGGCCAAGCAGCACGACAAGCTGCACATCGCAGAACACTTAAATCTGTTGGAGGTTCCCTCGACCTGTCCGATATGCCAGTCGGACACCACGGCTGGTGCGTCCGCGGCGTTGGCGCTCAAGCGTTCCCTGGAAACGATCCGCGCCGAGGCCAGCGAGGTCGGCCGTATCCGACCGCAACTCGACGCTTCGGTAAGTATGCTCGCGGAACGGATACAGACCCTGAGCTCCCAACTGCGGGAACTGGATGCGCGCATTGCTTCGGCCCTGAGTCAAATCCAGGAGGGCAGGCGCCTTACTGATCTGGCGCAGGCCCAGGCGTATTTCCGAGGCAAAGCTAGCTTCTTCCTGGAAACGCTAGACGACCAGCTGCTGCGTCCTGGGAAGGACCTGAGTGCGTTGCGCGAGGAGATCGCGGAACTGGAAACACGCCTGGACAACGACAGCCGGCGCGTACGTCTCCAGCGCGCCGAAGCGGACGTGTCGCGATTCGCTTCCGAGGCTTTTGCGGATCTACCGAAAGTGGAGCCGTGTGTCGATGCGGAACTGCAGTTTTCCTCCAGGGTGCCACAAGTGAGCATCGTTGAGCCGGGACCCGGCGGCGCCATTCTGTCCATGGCTGATCTGGGCTCAGATCAGAACTGGCTGGCGGTCCATGTTGCATTGGCGTTCGGTTTTCAGCGCTTTTTCGAGAAAGAACAACGCCCCGTGCCGGGACTGCTCGTGCTGGACCAACTCAGCCGCCCGTACTTCCCGAACAAGGGCGAGGAAGAGAAGGCCGTCGTGGTCGGCAGCGTTGAAGACGATGATCCGGAGGCAGGTGCTGACCGTGCGGGGCGCGACGTGATTGCCATCAGCGAGGGGGACGAGGATTTCCAAGCCATGCGCCAGCACATCGACTTCCTGTTCAGTCAGGTCGAGGCGCGCAAGGGGCTGCAGGTGTTGCTGCTGGAGCATGCATACTTTAAAGACGATCCTCGCTACGTGGCGGCGACGAAGGCGCGCTGGACCCGTGCGTCCGGGGAGGCGTTGATTCCGAAACACTGGAAACGGCGACCGAACTCTAGATGATGAAGCTCGCGGGAGTCGGCTGCCCAACTCTCCGAGGACGCCCTGTCCCCGGACCGAGACGCGCAGGTCATGGGCGGCGCGGCCTGTTGATGTCGGAGTGGCGTAGGCCGAATGCTGTCACATCAGTTGCAAGTAGGGATTGTTGGGCGGAACGTCGCTGAATAGCCGCTCAGGGTCGGAGAGAAGATAGCCATGCAGCCTCCGCGACTTGCGCGGCCCCGTCACCTCGCAGGTCCAGATGTTCAGGCCGTTGGGCTGTTTTCGGTGTACTTGCAGGCGTTCGAAACGCTTCTGCACCCATTGCCAGTCGGCGAGTTCGGCTTCCTTGGCCTGTTTCGCCACCATGGGGTGCTCCTGCGCGTAGCGCTGGAACACGCCGGGGCTGACCAGATAGGCGGTGTCGGCCACGGTGTGCACCAGGGCCTTGGCATCGTTGATGATGAGCTTGCGGGTGTGGATGCCGTGCCGCAGCCAGGCGATGAAATGCTCGCCGGAGGGCTCGATCGTGGACGGGACCATCACTTCCGAGGCGATCGACGGCACGTCGGCAGGTGCGGTCGCTGCTGCTAGGGGTGGCGGGGCGAGTGGCTCGGTACCGGCCGAGGTGTTGGGTGAGGGGGGCGCGAACGACATGGGCGGCTCATCGAGCATTTCCAGCAGGCCGGAAAACGGATCCGCCGGAACGATGTCAGGAGTGACGGTCACGGGAGCGGCATCGACTGCGGCGGCATCAGCGGTCACGGTGGTCGGCGTCGCCGGCGGTGGGCCGGCCTCGGGCGATGCCTCATCCTGTTCGATGCGCACCGTTCCCGCGAACGGCGCCGGCCGCTCGCCGGCATCCCAGATCAGCGCCGGCGCCAGCTTGAGGAAGGTGAAGCTGTGCGACCACCCAGCGTCGCTCGTGACGGTGGCCTTCCAGATGGCCTTGCCGTCCCCAGTCGGCTGCACGATGCCGTGATCCTGCAGCACGTTGAACACCGCCGTGTTGTTCGACGGGATGCCTTCGATGCCCTGCGACAGCAGGTGGGCGCGCAGCTTGTCGGAGACGGTCTTGCTGACCAGCCACAAGGCATCCTGGGTCAGCCAGCCATCCGAGGCTTGCGGCTGGTTCAGCTTGAACTCCTCGCGCAGGAGGAAGCGCAGGCCGTCGAGGAGCTTGCGCTGCAGTGCATGCTTCGGGGCGGCCATCGCCTTCGCAGGGTCGCCGCCGAGTTCATGGGCGACCGATGCCTGGTCGGCCTGCACGACCAGTTCGCCGAGTGTGCCGGCGTGTTCGTACTGTCCGGCCAGTACGAACAGCAGTGCTGACCACAGATCGGGATAGAGGCTGAGCCAGTCGAAGATGTTCGGGTCGAGCACCCGGGCGTAGAGAAGCCCGGTCGCGGCGCCATGCAGCCGATATTCGCGCTCCTGGCGGTAGCGGAAGCGGTACGGCCGCTGCAACGGGCCGTGCCAGGGGTGCCAGATCGTGCCGTCTGCGTACTCCACATGCAGATCCACGGTAATCTTGCCGATGTCGTGTAGAAGAGCGGCGTAGGCGGTGCCGGCGGTCCAGGCTTCCGCCTGGGCGGCCTGGGCCTCCGGCGTGGTGCCGGCAGGCAGCAGGTGCGACTGCCGCAGCTTGAGCGCGTAGGCGACGATCTCCATACCGTGGTCCAGCATGCCGCCCGGATAGGCGTGGTGATGCGCTTCCGAGGCGGGAAACTGCTGGACCAGTTCGGCGTAGCGTTCCAGCGGTGCGAGGTAGAGCGTGGCGAACTGTCGCCGGGAGAGCGAGGTGCGCTGCCAGATGTGCTCCAGCAGTTTCTGGCGCCGCGGCGTGGCCAGCAGTGCCGCCGCCGACTGCGGCCGCGTCAGCCCTTTGGACGCATCGGCAGGGCCGGACGACGAGGTACCAGTCGATGGTGGCGTCTTTTTGCGCTGGAACAGCGTGAGCATGGTGGCGATCCCTGTGGTCGTGGCGGGAAGGAGGGTCTTTTGGCCTTTTGGCCTTTTCGGGTAGGGCCTTTCCCCTTGCTCCCCTTCCATTGCCCCTTCCCAGCCTTTCCACCCCTACCGGAACCGTTTGGGTATATGACAGCCACGCTCGTCCAACTACAGCCAATGCGGTGTTGGCCCTTTCCGGATTGAGGGCGGAAGGCTGGCTGTGCCGCGCCTACGATGAGATCTTTCTCACTGCAGGCCCGACATCATGCTCGACGCGCTGAAACAGGATATGTCCGGACGTGCGCCGGTTGACGTAGTAAGGAATTATCCTTACATTGAAGGTGTCGCTACTGAGAGCAGGAGTTTGGCCATGTCCAGCATCCACGAACTCGCCACACTTACGTCAAAGGGACAGATCACCCTACCCAAGTCGATCCGGCAGGCGCTGGGCGTCGATACCGGCGGCAAGGTGGCATTCGAGCTGCGCGGCGGCGAAGTCGTCGTCACGCGCGCCGAGTTCGAACACGAAGATCCGGCGATCGGTGCATTCCTGGGGCTGCTGGAAGCCGACATCCGCGCCGGAAGGCACCTGCAGTCCTTGCCGGACGATCTCGTCCGCGCGATGTTGGCGAATGCCGGCCACGCCGTGAACCTCGATGAAGAGATCGATGGGGAAGTGGCGCTCTGATGGAGTGTCACGGCTGGACGCTGCTGTTCCACGAGGGTGTGGTCGAGCAGTTGCGCAAACTGCACGCGGCGGCGCAGCGGGCGGAGCGGAATGACCCACGGGGGTTCGCAGGCAACGCCAACGTCAAGTTGTTCCGCGCGCTGAGCCAGTTGATCATGGACGGTGTGCCGAGCGATCCGGCACGCGACGAGTTCCGTCAGGGCAACACCCTGGGACCTGCGTACCGGCATTGGCGACGTGCGAAGATCGGACGGCGGTTCCGCCTGTTCTTCCGCTATGACTCCAAGGCGAAGGTGATCGTCTACGCCTGGGTCAACGACGAGCAGACCCTGCGGTCGGCGGGCAGCAAGTCCGATCCGTATGCGGTCTTCGAGAAGATGCTGGGGCGGGGCAATCCGCCCGACGATTGGAACGCGTTGATGGCAGCCAGCCAGCAGGATTGGAGCAAAACGGAATAACTGGATCACGCATGTAGCAGGTGAGGCCCATGACCACGAAAACCCGTCCAGGTAATGCAGAGCGCCTCGGCCGCTGGCTGGGCGGGTTGTGGCGTGGGTTCATGCGTCAAGAACGAGGTGTGTCCGGTTGGCTGATTGCGCGAGGCATGCCAGCAGGTAGCGCCACGGCGCTGCTGTGGATCGTCAAGCTGGCCGTGCTTGGAGCACTGCTGTACGCCGCGTTCTGGATCGCGCTGCTGCTGGTGTTTGTCGTAGCTGCCGCTTGGACGGCTGGGCAAACCTCCACAGATCGCGAGGACGAGCATTCGTTCACGACGCTGGAGACACTCAGGAAGAAACCTGGGTATGACCCGAACCTCTACAACGACACATCGCACGAGATGTACGAGGAGGATTAAGGCCCAGGGCCTCCCTACTTCAGTTTGCTCGAGACTGCTCCAGCGCCTTTTCCGCCGGCGTTGCTTGCTCCTTTGGTGGCTTCCGAGAAGCTGTTTGCGATGGTTCCTGCGCGGATTCCAGCCCATGTAAGGGCTCCAATCCAGAACGCTGGCAGCACGATAAACATCGCCGCCATCACGAAGTTGAGCAGCATGTCCCCGAAGGCGTTGTCGAGCCCGATCAGCGGATCGAAGTTGGCGTGCGGCCGGTTCCAGCCGAAGCCCGAGCCATAGAGCGCATCGAGGATCGTCGAGTCGATCCAGCGCGCGAGTTGGAACCAGAAGTCCACGAAGAACAGCGCAAACTGCACCACGCTCACGGTGACCACGGTCTTGAGGTCGTAGGTGCCGATCAGCAGCACCATCGGGATGCAGATCACCAACGCCATCTTGAGCAGGGCCAGCACCATGGGCAGGGCCTGGCGCACCACGTCCATCGCCGGGAAGTAGCCCAGGGACCCGATGGTCAAGCCGACGTCGCCGGCGGCGCGGGTGACGACGTTGGACACGGTCATGTCGACCTGCCCGCCGTAGTCCGAATAGATCGCGCCACGGTTGAGCTTTTGCTGGCGCGGCGATGCGATCGCGCGGATCACCGAGTCGCCCACCTCGGCCTGGCTCAGGAAACCCGCCCAGCCCGCCAGCCGCGTCAGCAAGCCGGGATCGACCTGGGCGAGCAGCCGCGCCCGCAGGCCGTGGCCGCCATCGGACCACCACTGCTCGCAAGTCGGATAGCCGCCTCCGCTGGGCACCTCGGCCAGCCCGGCATCACGGGCGCTGTCGTAGGGCCAGGCGTCGCGTGGCGTCCTGGAGCGGTAGCTGTCGTAGAAGCCCGGGGTGCCGACGAAGTAGTTCGAGCCGATCCAGGTCACGTCGTGCATCTGCTCTTCGTTCAGGTTCGGCCGGGTCATGAACAGCCTGGCGCGCGCCGGCCCGTAGCAGTCGCGGGTGAAGTCGCTCACCTCCTGGGCCAGCACCGGGTCGTCGATGCGGGTGGCGTCGATGTCCATGCGGATCTGCCGCAGGTCCGTGCCGCACGGGATCGCCGTCACCGAGGCACCGGTGACGGCGCGCGAGATCGCGTGCATCGCGAACCACCACACCGGTACCTTGGCCGACTGGTCGTTGATCGTGCTGAAGGACTGAGACCAGCCCGTGTCGGTCGGCTCCGGTACATTCACCTGGCACTGCGCCGAGCGCGAGCGGTCGTAACGGATCGTGTTGAAATCGACGTCAATGAACGGAATGCCGGCGAACATGATGACCGCGATGGCGACGAACACGCGGTTCTCGATGCGGGCAGAGGACAGGACGCCCTTGTTGCCTTCGTCCGCGCCTTCCGCGCGAGCCCTCAGCCACTCCTGGATCACGATGGCGAGGAACGGGATGGCGAACACGCCGCTGGCGACCAGCACCGCCCAGATGCCGTTGTGGACGATCCACGAGACCAGCGTCAGGTAGTACTCGAGGTAATCGGTCGTAAGGAGCGTCATCGCGAACCCCGCATCACGCGGCCTGCATCAGCAGACTTGCTTCCAGCGCGACCACGGCAACGACGGCCGCGATCTCCACGCGCAGCAATCGCTGTCCGGCGACCGCGTCCGGCTCCCGCACGCGCAGGCGCCGGCGCATCCACAGCCAGCCCCACACGGTCACGCCGTACAGCAGCAGCCGCCAGACTAGAAAGACGCCGGCGTGGGCATCCATCCAGCGCTGCCAGCCCTCGATGCCGCCGGCGATCCTGATGCCGAGCATATTGACGGCAACGGCCGCGATCAGCAGCGGCACGGTCCACAGCAGTGCCAGGCCCACGCGCCGGTTGAACAGCCAGCGCAGGCGCCACCATCCCGCGCTCACGGGTTGCTCCCGCCGGACGGCGGCCGCTGCAGCTCGTCGAGCCGGTTGCGCACCGGGTCACCCTCGTAGACGCCACGCGAACCGGCCGCGCGCGTGCCGTGGCGCTGGATGATCGCCATCGGAGAGTTGTTCGCCAACTCGCGGCGCAGTTCCAGCTCCGTCTTGAGGTTGTGGATCTCGCGGTCGAGGATGTCGCTCTCGTTGGTGACGGCCTTCTGGGCCAGTTCGTTGGCGGCCACGTTGGGCTCCTTGCGGCCGGTGAGCAGCGTGCGCTGCAGCAGCAGGGCCTTCTCCAGCACGCTGGCGAGCGCGACCTCCGAGGCCAGGCGTCGCGCCAGGAGGTCCTGGTCGGGCTCGTCGCGCAGCGCCTCGATCACGCCGCGCGTGACCGGCAGCGAGGCGCTGCCGGCGGCCTGCAGGTTGTCGAAGCCGGTGGGGCGGCTGCCGGCCACCAGTTCCTGCAGGACCTCCAGCTTGTCCTCGTACGCCTCCTGGATCAGCGGGGTCAGGCCCACGCCCGGCGTGGTCACGGTCTTGGTGCAGGCATCGCAGGTGCGCTGCTCCTGTTCACCCAGCACGCGCACCGCCCAGGCCGCGGCGGCATCGGGCGAGCTCCAGGTCTGGCAGGCCAGGTTGCCACTGCAACTGGACGGCGCGATCGAGCTGGTGTCGGTGACGCTGCGGCCGTTGATGAGGTTGTAACCGGCGCGGGTGACGTCGCCGACCACGCGCACCGGGGGCTGGCCGGCGCCGCCGGCGTTGTCGCCGCCCACCCAGGGCACGCCGTTGTTGCCCCGGTTCGCCTCGGCCTCGTCGATCGCCGACACGGCATCGGTGCTGGCAACCGACTGCTTCAGCGCCATGCCCTCGGCGAGTTGGTCCCAGCCGAGTTGGCCGCCGGCCATGTCGGCCATGCGGTTGGCGATGGCGCGGCAGGTCAGCTTGCTGCGGTCGAAATCGAGCCGTGCCTGCAGCACGCCGTTGGTCAGCAGGTTGTAGAGCCCCGGATCGGCACGCTGGATGATCAGCGCCGGCAGCGACGCCACGGCTGCGGTGGCGTTCTGGATCACCGAGGACATGATGGCCTGGAAGCCGTTGGTGATGCCGTTCAGCTGGTTCTGCAGCGTCGTGGTGATGCTCATGTCGCCGCAGATCAGGTTGCTGTTCCAGCCCACGCCGACGCCGATGGAGTGCATGTTGGCCGCACCGCCCATCGACACCGCGCGGCCGCCGCCGATGCTGTAGAGCACGTCGTCGCCGATGACGCTGCCCTGGTGCTGCACGCCGCTGCGGGTCTGCGCCCAAGCGACGCCAGCCGCCGCGATCGTTGCCGCGCAGATGAGCGCGATGGCCAGGATGTGGGGCCTGGCCTGCTGGGCGAGGCGGGATAGGAGTGCTTTCATCGGACACGCCTCACATGAAATCCACACTGCCGAGGAAGACCTGCCCCCGGCGCCGGCAGCAGCTATAGGGCCGCCACAGCGCCCAGGCGTAGTCGCCCTGCCGGGCCTGCACGCGCGTGTTTCCGTGCGGGAACACCGCACAGGTGTTCGAGAGGGTCGGCGTCAGCTCCTGCCACTTGCCCGTCGAGGCATCGGTTTCCATCAGCGCGCCGGCAGGCCAGTAGCCGTCGCGCGCACTGGCGAGCAGCGGTTGGTAGACATGGATCTGGCCGCGACGGGTCACGATGTCGCCCGCGCGCTGCGCCACCACGGCGCCGCTCTTGTAGTCGTCCACCTGGTGCATGAAGCCGCCGCGTGGATAGACGTTGCCCCACAGGTTCAGGGCCGTGCGCGTGCCGATCTCGCGCAGGCCGGGGATCAGCGCCTCCGGGTACAGCGATTCGGGGACGTTATAGCGCCACGCCAGCGTGTCGAGCGTGCTCAGCAGGTAGGGCATGAACGCCGTGCCGGCCCCCGCGCAGGTGTAGCCGGAGGCGCTGGCGAACTGGCTGAACACCATCCCGGCCGGATGGCCGATGACATCGGCGTTCTTGAACTTGGCGAGGTTGTTCTCGTTGTCGTGATTGGTCGTGCCGTCACCGCCAGCCTTGGCGGTCGGGTTGGGCATGCTCATCGCCCTGACTTCCAGCCACGGGTTTTCGCCGGTGTTCGAGTAGCTCGACACCACCGCATCGGGGACGTAGTGGCGCACCTTGACGGAGGTGCGAACCGAGCAGCCGAAGGGCGTGCAGTACAGCCAATAGCAGATTCCGACCACGCGGTATTCGAGGCAGTCGGGGGACAGCGCCGACGAGACGATGGTGGCGGTGTCCAGGGCGAACGTCGATGTGGCCGCGCCCAGCAGCAGCGAGGCGGCGGTGGCGCGCAGACGCCGGGACGCCAGCAGGAGGCTCATGGCTGCGTGCTCCGGTAGGCGTTGATGCGCGCGACGGCGCGGGACACGTCGGGCTCGCCGTAGACCACATAGCGTCGATCGACCACCACGGCGGGAATCTTGGCGATGCCCAGCCCCCAGGCATCCGCGACACCTTGGTAGGCATGGCCGATGCGGCGCTGCAGGGCCTCGCCGCCGTCATGCAACCGCTGCCGCACCACGGCTGCGGCCTGTTGCGGGTCGGCCGGCAGGTGCGCGGCGAGTTCGACCTCGATGCGCGTGGCTTGGTCCAGCTCGATGATCCGCACGCCGGCCGGGGCCTGCACCGGATTACGGCTGTCGGTGACGACGAGCACATCGGCGGCCGCTGCGATGGGACCGAGCAGCGCTGCGCACAGTCCAGCGGCCAGCCGGGCGGCCAGGGGGCGCCGCGAGGCGGCAGGAAGGTTGAGGGAATGAGCCGGCATGTCGCGCCTCCGCGGAGTCGATGCAGACTCGTAGTCGAGCGCAACGCAGATCAGGGAACGACAAAGAAACCGAAACCGGTCAGTCCCGATTTCCTGCGGACCGGTGAAAAGAAGCGGGAGCCAAGGGCTCCCGTGGTGATGAAATGAATGCGCGTGGGGTGCTGCTACAAAAAGCCGGCTTCGGCGAACGAGTACGGGCTGCCCTTGCCGACGATGAAGTGGTCCAGCACTCGGACATCGACGGTGGCCAGGGCGCTCTTCAGCCGCTCGGTGATCGCACGATCGGCGGCCGAGGGCTCGGTGTTCCCCGAGGGGTGCTGATGCGCCAGGATCAGCGCCGAAGCGTTGAGCGCCAGCGCACGCTGGACCACCACCCTCGGATACACCGAAGTCTGGTCGACCGTGCCCTTGAACAGCGGTTCGAAGGCGAGCACCTGGTGCTGGTTGTCGAGAAACACGACGGCGAAGATTTCGTTCGGCTCCGCGACCAGTTTCAGGCGCAGGTAGTCGCGCACGGCGGCGGGACTGCCCAGCGCCGGACCGGCCTTGAACACGCGGTTCTCCAGCAGGGTGATGGCCTGCCGGATGATCCAGTCTTCGTGCTGGGCGGCGATCAGGGTGAGCGACTCCGGGCAGGAGTCGGCGATGACAAGAGACATGGCGAACCTCCAATGGATGAGATCGGAGGGCGCCTGCCCCAGGAGGGCAAACCCTCCGGGGGACGATGGGGATGGAACAGGTGACGAGCGGGCATCCACCACCGCGGATGCGGTGGCTGTTCGCGTCAAGGGATGCGATGCGAACGGGCTTCGATCAACGCGGACGAGCCGCGCCGCAGCCTTGAAGATCGATGGCTACCTGGGCATGTCACCGGCGACGCCGGCGGGCATGTCTGGGGGATGGGCGGGTTCGGCCACGGTCGTGTTGCCGGCGGCGAGCAGGTCGATGGCCGACAGCAAGGCATCGCCTTCGACGGGACCGTGCAGCAGGAGGGTCTTGCCGGACTCGCGGTCGCGCAGTTGCAGGGCCGGCGTGGCCGCGAGGCCCTGCTGTGCGGCTTCCGCCGCCTGAGCACGGATGACCGCATCGGGGCGATCGCTGTCGAGACAACCCTGCATGGCTGGCGTGAGGTCGGGATAGCGCAGACCGTCCGGCAGGCCCTGGCCGTCGCCGCGCGTGTGCGCATAGAGCCACGCCACGGCCTGCCAGAACGTGGCATGTCCGCCCGTCTCGCCCGCGCACTCGGCCAGGCGTGCCCCGGCGGTCGCGGCCGGCTCGTGCATGGACAGCGGCAGGTGGTGCCACTGCCAGTTCACCTCGGGATGGGCGTCGATCCAGCGCTTGAGTTCGGGGAAGTAGGCCCGGCAGTACGGACACTCCAGGTCGGCGTAGCCGACCACCGTGAAGCGCGCATCGGCACGGCCATACAGCCAGGGCGGGCCAGCCGGTTTCGGCGCCTCGGACCCGGCGGCGGCCAGGGGCATGGACTCGGTTGCCGGATGCGGCGCGCGCAGCAGCATCCACCAGGCCACCGCAATCGTTGCCACGATCAGCAGACCGATCCAGGGATGACGGCGGGCGAATGAGGGCAGGCGCATCGTGTCGCTCCCGTCAGGCCAACGTATCCAGCGCCAGCGGTTCGATGCCCCGCGCACGGTCGATCTTCTCGGCCACGCGGAAGGCGGCGTCCAGCTCGCTGATGCCGTGCTGCTGCATCAACTGGAAGCGTTCGGCCTTCTCTTCGGGCTCGGTCATCGCCATCGCCAGGTAGAGGCTGGGCGGCACGGCGCGGAACAGCACTTCCATCGACTTGGACAGGATGACGCCCTCGCTGAACTTGCCGGCCTCCTTGCGTGCCGAGAGCATCAGCGCCTTCTGCGAAGCGTTGAGTTCGCGGAAGCGCGCGATCTTCTCGACTTCATCGGGCGGCATCGACAGGCAGATCCACCACTCGATCATGTTGAGCATGGGCTCGGCCGCTTTCGGCAGGTCGTCCAGGTTCTGCGTGGCGAGCCAGAACCAGGCGCCGAGCTTGCGCCACATCTTGGTGATCTTGACCACGTAGGGCGCGAGCAGCGGGTTCTTCGTGATGATGTGGCCTTCGTCCGTCACGTTGATGATCGGGCGGCCCAGGAACTGGTCGCGCTCGGCGATGTTGTTGACGGTGTTGATGAGCGAGATGTAGGCAATCGAGAGTTGGGCGTTGTAGCCCTCGCGCGCGAAGGTGGCGAGATCCACGATGGTGATGTCCGCCTCGGGCCACGGCGTGCCGGACCGGTCGAACATCTCGCCGTCCACGCCTTGGCAGAACATGTCCATGGCGTCGGCCATCTCCAGCAGCCGTGCGCGCCGCATCTCAGGCAGCGTGGCGTCGCGGGCGCGCTCGCGCAGCGCCTCGCGCACGTCGCGGGTCAGTACCGTGCGCTTCTCCGCTACGCAGCGCTGGGCCGCATCGAGGATGCACTGGCGGATCAAACTGCGGTCGGCGCGCGTCATGCGCGCTTCTTCCTTGTCCTCGCCGCCGGTGATCATCAGTCGTGCAGTGATCTCCAGCTCGCCGAGCACGTCGCGCTGCTCGTCGCCTTCCACGGCCATGCCGGCATCGGTCCGGTCGTCGTCGAGCGCATCGGCGTCCAGCGTCTGTACCTGGCTCGGCGTATCGACCAGGCGCCAGGCGTCGGCGAACGGAGCCAGACTGACGCCCGCGCCCGGCGCGAGCTTCACGCGATGCACGGTGAGGCCCAACCGTGCCGCGAAGTCGCCGAACAGGCCGAAGCTGTTGCCCGCCTCGACGATGAACAGGCGCGGCCGATAGATCGCCGTCACCTGATTCAGGATGTTGTTGAGCGTCGCGCTCTTGCCCGAACCCGTTGGGCCGAACAGGAACAGATGCGCGTTCATCTGCCGGTCGAGGCGGTTCAACGGATCGAAGGTGATCGGGCCGCCGCCGCGGTTGAAGAACGTGATGCCCGGATGCCCCGTGCCCTGGCTGCGGCCCCAGACCGGCGCCAGGTTCGCCGCATGTTGCGCGAACATGAGCTGGGTGTACCACTGGCGCTTGTCGGCAGCCGGGTCGAACACGCACGGCAGCCAGCGCAGATAGCTGTTCAGCGGCGCTACCTCGTCCTCTTCGCGTACCGGTTGCAGGCCGGCGTTGAGCATCACGTTGACGAGCTGCAGGCCGCGCGCATCGAGCTGGGCAAGGTCGCGGCCGCGCAGGTAGAACGCCAGCGCGCCGCGGTAGAGCTTGTGCGCGCTGCCGATCAGGCCGCGCGCCTGCTGCACGTCCTGCCGGGTCTGCTCCGAGGCCAGGGTCTCGCCGACGGCCTTCCTGGCGAGGTGGTTGAGGTGCGCCTCCAGCACGTCCTGGGGCGTGGCGACCAGCGTCAGGCACATCACCGTGTCCTCGGGCATCTGGTCGAACAGCGCGTTCATGGCATCGCCGCCCTTGCGCGTCTCGCCCGTCAGATGGCCCGTCACGGGTGGCGTGCGCAGGCGATCCATCACGATCACCCGATGCGGCATGCCGTCGAAGAACCACAGGCCGTTGGGCACGTCCGAGCGGGGCTGGCCGAAGAACAGGCGCTGTGCGAAGTCGGTGCCGCTGGCGAGTTCGATCTCGCCCTCCTCCCGCTCTTCCGGGTAGCGGGTCAGCGCGTAGAAGCGTTCGCGGTCTTCAGCAGTGGCGCCGAGCAAGGTCGGATTCGGGTTGAACCAGCGCAGCAGCCAGGCGTGGATGTCCGCTGCGCCGAGACGCCGAGCCTTCACGCCGGCATTCGCCAGCCCGCCGACGAGGCGGTCGCAGATCGTGGTCAGCGCCTGCTCGGGCGACTGGCCGCGCCGCGGGGTCGGGGCCGCGGACGTGCGGCGGTAGACCACCATGCGCACGCGCCGGACCTGGCCGCGCCACGGCAGGCGCGTCACCGTGGTGTCCTCGAACAGGCCACCCGGCTTGGCGATGGCCCGCAGATGATGGGCGAAGAAGCGCAGGTAGAAGTCGCTGAACGCACTGCCCTGCGCACGCGGCTGCAGATAGTTCGCCAGGGAGCGCAGATAGTTGTCCCAGTCGGCCTCGTCCTGGGCATAGAGCTGCACCACCCAGGGGTTGTCGTCCAACTCGTCGAAGGAGTCCTGCAGGGCGTTCTCCAGCGCATCGCGCGCCTGCCACAGCCAGGCCATCTCGCGGCCCTCGGTGCCGACCGGCGCCAGCTCGAAGAAGGCCGCCACCGACTGGCCATCTTCCAGCAACATGCACTTGCTGCCGGGCAGGTACTCGACCCAGGGCAGCAAGTCCGCGAACGACGGCGCGACGCCATAGAGCGCATCGTGGTCGGCCTGGGTGGCCGGCCTGCGCCGGCCCCGGCCGAGCGCGCTGCCCGGCTCGGCGACACCCTGTACCGCCAGCGCCGTTACGTGCCGTGCCCAGGCATCATCGGCCGCATCCACGGCGTCAGCAGGCGATGCGTCGGGCTTGCGTGACCACGGCAGCGACCAGGCCATCAGTAGTCCTCCACGCGCTCGCCCGGCATCGCGTACTGCACGCGCTGGTAGAGCGGGAACACCGTGCTGTAGCCGGGCACCGGCACCGGGTCGGTGCCCGCCAGGTGCGGGAACACGTACATCACCAGGTCGGGGTTCGGCAGGCGGTGGAACTGGCGGTAGATCTCGTTCTGCGCGGTACGGGTGTAGCGCGCCTGCACGCCGGGCGCCGCCTGCACATCGGCCTCGACCAGCGGCCGGCGCAGGCCCTGGCGCGCATCGAGCAGTTGCCGCGCGGCCTGGCCGCCGCCCGCGCTGCCGCCGGTCTCCCGATGCCAGATGTCGAGCATGGTGCTGTCGCCGTGCGGCAGCAGCTTCTCCTTGCTGGTGGCGCAGCCGCCGAGCAGGGTGGCCGCCAGCAGCACGGCGGCCGCGTCAATCCAGATCCGAGGCATGGGCTTCTCCGGTGCGGTGGTGGACCCGACGCCCCTTGGCGTCGTAGTCGATGTCGAGTGGTTGCTCCAGATGCACGGCCACCTTGGCGCCAGGCTGCACGTAGACCGCCGCGAAGGCCTGGCCGTAGAGCTTGTTGACCCAATCGGCCATGTCGCGCACGCCGCCCGCGAGGATGCGGCCCATCGCTTCGTTGCCGCTGATGCCGACGGTGCCCAGCGAGCCGTTGCTGTTGGCGACCACGGCCACGCTGCCGTTGTCGGACTTGATGAGCGAGGCCGCGCCGGCGCCCGCTGCGGTGATGAGCGCCTGGCTGCCCAGGTACTGCTGGGCGTTGCTGCGCCGCTCGCCGCTGACGCAGGGAATGCCGTAGGGGTCACTGATCCAGCCCAGGCCGCCCTGGATGCTGGCGCCGTTGTGACCCGCGTTGCCGCCGCTGGTACCGCCCTTGCCACTGTCCTCCGGCACCGTGCGGATGGTGCCGTCCTGGAACACGAACGTGACCGAGCGGATTTGCCCGCGCACGCACGAGAGCGTCCAGTCGCCCGAGGCCGTGCCGCTGACCACGGCGCCGGCCACATCGGGGATGTCGATGCCGTTGGCCGTGAGGTTGTCCGGGCCGATCAGCACCTTGAAAGGGTACGGGTCGTTGACGGTTCCATCGATCGGCACGCGCCCGATCAGCGCCGTCATGGCAACCGACCCCATGAGCGTCGAGTTCGATGGCACGGTGTAGACGGCCTTCGTGGATGCGCCCACCGCGCGGCTGCCGACGTCGGCGACGGATTCCACTGCGGCCGACAGGCTTTTATGGGCCGGCCCGAAGCTCAGGGGAAAGCTCGGCTCCTTGCTGCCGCTCCTGGCGTCGACCTTGGCATCGTCGGGCTCGACCCACTGCGTGCCATTGGTGCCGCGGTTGAAGCGCTTGCCGTCACCCTCTTCCAGCCCCAGCCCGACGGGCAAGTCGGACGGGCCACCCTTGCCGGCAAGGCCGTCCAGTTGCCGCTGCAGATCCTGCAGCAGCCCCTGGGTCTGCTGCCTGTCGCTGGCCACCTGGGTGCGTTC
The DNA here is from genome assembly GCF_055393985.1 of Thauera sp. DNT-1. NCBI lineage: Bacteria > Pseudomonadati > Pseudomonadota > Betaproteobacteria > Rhodocyclales > Zoogloeaceae > Thauera > Thauera sp. DNT-1. The sequence continues at coordinate 432,057 of NZ_AP043752.1, forward strand.
CTGCTCCAGGCGGTTGCGCTCGCCCTCCAGCGCGCTCTGGATGCGCTGGTCGATCGCGCTTTCCCGCGCGCGCAGGCGCTCGTTCTCGGCCTTGTGCTGCTTGTTGTCGCCGAGCGCGCTCTGCAGCTCGGTGCGCAACTGCTTCACCTGGGCCACCAGCGTGGCGACGGTATCGCGCGGCGTGTCGCCGGCGATGCCCAGGGCTTTCATCTCCTCGGGCGTGAGCGTACCGGCCGCGCCCTTGGGGGCGGGCTGGCCGCCGGGGGCGCCGGAGAACAGCTTGATGCCGACGAACACCAGCAGCAGCGCCATCGGGATCAGCAGCCACTTGAGCAGCGGATTACTCTTCATCGCGCGCTCCCCCGGTCGAGCCGGCCGCGGCGGCCGGCGGCAGGTTCACGGTGGCATCGATCGGGCTCAGCGCCGGCAGCAGCGACTCGGCCAGGCCGTGGCCGCGCGTGACCAGGTAGAGCACCGTGGTGTCGGACGGGGTGCCGGCCGGGCCCAGGTTCGGATGCTGGAAGGTCGCCGCCACGAAGTTCCCCTGCAGGGCGCGCGGGTCGAGGTCGAGCCAGCGCGCGGCGGCGTTGGTGAGTCGCACGGCCGTCACCCACTGGTCTTCCAGGCGCCACGCGGCCAGTGCCCGCGCGCGTACCGGCAGCGTCGGCAGCAAGGTGTCCAGCGCGAGGCCGCGGCGCAGGTTTACGCGCCCGATGCCGGCGACCGGCTCGACGGTGCGCAGCGGCGCGTACAGGTTTTGTGCGGCATGGCGCGTCAGCACGACCGGTACCGGCGTTTCGCGCTGGGGAACGGATTTGTCTGCGGGCGCATCGACCTGCTCGTCCGCGCCGCTTGCTGCGCCGCCGCCGTAGCGCTTCGCGGGGGCTTCCGCTTCCACGATGCGCACCGGCTCCAGTGGCGCCTGGCCGTCCTTCGCCGGCTCGGCGGCGATGTCGAGCAGGATCAGCGCCCCGGATTCCACGTCCTGCAGTTGCAGCCGCGTGGGCGGAATCGGCTCGCTCGCCCGCAGGTAGATCGCGCCGCCGGCACTCTGCACGCGCAGGTGGTCGCCGACGCTGGCCGGCACGCCGACGCGCACATTGCGGTCGATGAAGACCACGCGCTCCTGACCGACCACCAGCGGCACCGGCAGGGGCAGCCGCTCCCAGCGCAGGATTTCCACGGCCTGGCTGGCCGGCACGAAACCGAGGATCAGCAGGACGCCGGCCAGGGCCGACAAGGCAACGGGCTTCATGGAGCGTCTCCCTGCAGGTGGCCGGAGGCGTTGGCGGGCGCGCCGGCCTGGCTCGGCGTCGGCGGCGTTTCGATGCGCTGGGGTGCGCTGGCGTAGCAGTCCAGCGCCAGGCCGAAGGGGTTGTGCTCGGGGTCGATGTCCAGCCGGACGACCTTGATGGGGTAGCGCACCAGGGCGCGCTTGACCTGCTCGGCGCCGTAGTATTCGTCTGCGCTCACGTCGAGCGTGACGATCCAGTCGCGGTCGGAGAGCACCTTGACGCGCGTGGCCGGATCATCGCCGTAGCCGCGGCCGGGAATCTCGTAGATGCCGCGCACGCGCTGACGCAGCTCGCCACTGGCGCGCCGGTACTCGTAGTCCTGTTGCAGGAAGGCCCGGCAGCTCGGCGTGAAGTAGGCCGACAGCGCGCGCAGGTTGCGCGGGTAGTCTTCTTCGCCGTTCGTGGGCCAGCGCTGCACCTGCTGCCAGATGTAGAACGAGAAGGCATACACGCTCTCGGGCGGCACGTCCCACCACTTGCGCGTGCTGCCCGAGCGCAAGTCCGGCGGCACATGGATGGTCAGACTCTTCGGCGCACTCCACCAACCGAAGCCGAGCAGCAGCGCCACCACGAACAACGCGCCGGCCCCCAGACGCAGCGTCTTCACGTGCGCCTGCAAGTGCGCAACCTCGTTCTTGAAACGGCTCATGGCGCACCTCGATCGGCATTGCGCCGGGTAGTCCAAAAGCCCGAGCGGGTGATGAGGCGCTGCCCGCCCAGGAGTGCCGCCAGCGCCGGGTGCCGCAGGGCCAGCCGCCACTGGAGCTGCCGGTACAGCCAGGTGTCGGGCCGGCCGCGCTTCTGTGCGCGCAGGAAACCGCCGCCGACGAAGACGCCCAGCGCGATGCCGGCGACGATCAGCGTGGGCACCATGGCGATGCTGTGCGTGAGCCAGGCCAGCGGCAGGCCGAGCACGAATCCGGCTGCGGCCGACAGGCCGGCGCAGATCCACAACTCGTCGGCGGTCAGCCCGCGCACGACCACCGGCTGGCGGTTCAGCCGGTGCGGCAGGAAGGTCACCAGGGTGTCGCGCGGGGTCTCCGAAGGGACGGCCATCGCTTGCCGCCCTCACAGCACGCCGGTGGCCTTGGTGAGCAGCCAGATGCCGACCACCAGCAGGATTGCGCCCACGGCGACCGTCAGGCCGAACTGGCCCCAGGTGGCGCGGCCGGTGTGGATCTCCGAGTAGCGTGTGTAGGCGTGATAGCAGACACCGACGAACATCGAGGCGACCACGAGCAGCGCGATCAGCAGCACGATGTCGTAGCCGTAATTCTGCAAGGTCTGCAGGATGCCGCTGCCCTGGCCGCGCGATGGGTCTTCCATGGTCGGCAGGCCCTGCGCGAAGGCCGACAGCGGCAGGCCCGCGAACGCCAGCGGTAGCAGCAGCAGTGCGACGATGCGGGACGGAATGCGATGGGATGTCGATGGCAGGTTCATGGCGTATGGCCTTTCGTGACGTTCAGGAGAGGAGGAAGAAGGTCAGCACCAGGTACATCGCCACGAAGCGCACGACGACGGCGAGGAACTGACGTTCAGTGATGCGGTGCTCGGCCCAGCCGACGTAGGCGGTGCGCATGGCCCACACGCCCCACAGCAGCAACACGGCGAACACGAAAGCGAGCACCACGGCAGAGACGGCCGAAGGCGCAAAGCCGCCGTTGGCCTGGAAGGCGGCGACCTGATCGGCAGAGGGCGTCATGGCGACGGCTCCTCGTCGTGGGCGCGGTCGCGGCGGACGTAATCGCCGGCCATCGGGACGGGATCGCGCGGCTGGGCGCGCTGGGGCACGAGGTAGTCCTGCAGGCCGGCGCGAACGCGCTTCAGGTCGGCGCGCAGCCGGGCGTAGTCGAAGTGGTAGCGGGCGCGTTCCTGCGGAGCGGTATTGGCGGCGTGCTCGGCGAGGCGGTCGATCAGGTCGAGTTGGCGGGCGAGCGCGGCGAGCTGCTCACGCTCCAAGGCGAGGCTGTCGGCAGCGACGGCAGGCTGCAGCGCCGAGAACGACACAGCCAACAGCACGGCCAGCGAAGGCCATGCGGATGTGCGGCGGTTGGTCTGTCCCATCGTGCCATTCCCCGTTGAAGCGATGGCCAGATGCTGTGGCGCGCTCTCGCTTTGCGCCGCAGGGAATGGGAACTACGGCATGACCGGATTCCTGGGTCGAGGCGGCCATCGACTGCGCAGAGTTCCCGGAATGCGGAGCTGGCGAGAACCTACCGTGCTTGGTAGAATTGGCCAATCTTGGCTAACGAAATCCAGCGTCGGCAAATGGCAAAGGCAAGACGATGACTGATCCAGAAGACGAAATCCTGACGCTCGACGAAGTCGCCGCATACCTCAAAGCCGGAAAACGGACGGTCTATCGCCTGGCCCAGAAGGGAGAGATTCCGGCGTTCAAGCTCGGCGGCACGTGGCGCTTTCGCCGCTCCGAACTGGATCGCTGGATCGCCGAGAGCATCAACAGGAAGAAATCGGAGGCAGTGTGAACATGGGTCTAAACAGCACTGCGAAGGAAGGGGGCAGGTTCATGACGACAACAGAAAACCAAATCGAACGAGATCTGATTGCCACACTGGAAGATCTCAAATACACGTATCGCCCCGATATCCGCGACCGTGCCGCGCTGGAGGCGAACTTCCGCGAAAAGTTCGAGACCCTCAACCGCGTTCGCCTGACCGACAGCGAATTCCAGCGCCTGCTCGACAGCGTGATCACGCCTGATGTGTACAACGCCGCCCAGACGCTGCGCAACATCAACAGCTTCGAGCGCGACGATGGTACGCCGCTGAACTACACCTTGGTGAACATCCGGGACTGGTGCAAGAACGACTTTGAGGTCGTCAACCAGTTGCGCATGAACACTGACAACAGCCATCACCGCTACGACGTGATGCTGCTCATCAACGGCGTACCGGTGGTGCAAATCGAGCTGAAGACCTTGGCGGTCAGCCCGCGCCGGGCCATGCAGCAGATCGTTGATTACAAGACTGACCCCGGCAATGGGTATAGCAAGACACTGCTGTGCTTCCTGCAGCTCTTCATCGTCAGCAACCGCACTGACACTTGGTATTTCGCCAACAACAACGCACGGCACTTCAGCTTCAACGCAGATGAGCGCTTCTTGCCGGTTTACCAGTTTGCCAGCGAAGACAACAAGAAAATCACGCTGCTCGATAGTTTTGCCGAGAAGTTCCTAGCAAAGTGCACTCTAGGGCAAATGATCAGCCGCTACATGGTGCTGGTGGCCAGCGAGCAGAAGCTGCTGATGATGCGGCCATACCAAATCTATGCCGTCAAAGCCATCGTGGAGTGCATCCACCAGAATTGCGGCAACGGCTACATCTGGCACACCACCGGCTCAGGCAAGACGCTGACTTCGTTCAAGGCGTCCACCCTGCTCAAAGACAATCCGGACATCGACAAGTGTCTGTTTGTGGTGGATCGCAAAGACCTGGATCGCCAGACTCGCGAGGAATTCAACCGCTTTCAGGAAGGCTGCGTCGAAGAGAACACCAACACCGAGACACTGGTGCGCCGCCTACTGTCGGATGACTACGCCGATAAAGTCATCGTCACCACCATTCAGAAGCTGGGCCTGGCTCTGGATGGGGCCAACAAGCGCAACTACAAGGAGCGGCTGGAGCCATTACGCAACCAGCGCATGGTGTTTATCTTTGATGAATGCCACCGCTCACAATTTGGCGACAACCACAAAGCCATCAAGGAGTTCTTCCCCAACGCCCAGCTTTTTGGCTTTACCGGCACACCCATCTTCGAGAAGAACGCCAGCTACCAGCAGATCGAAGGTCAGCAGGCCAGTTACCGCACGACCGACGACCTCTTCCAGCGTTGCCTGCATCAATACACCATCACCCACGCCATCGAGGATCGCAACGTCCTGCGCTTTCACGTGGATTACTTCAAGCCCGAAGGCAAGAATCCTCCCAAGCCTGGTGAATGTGTGGCCAAGCCCAAGGTCATTGAAACCATTCTCGCCAAGCACGATGCAGCGACCAATGGCCGCAAGTTCAACGCGGTGTTGGCAACAGCCAGCATCAACGATGCCATCGAGTATTTCGAACTGTTCGCGGAGATTCAAAAACAAAAGACCGAGCAAGACCCTGAGTTCCGTCCGCTGAACATTGCCTGCGTATTCTCTCCACCTGCCGAGGGAAATAAGGACGTACAACAGATTCAGGAAGACCTGCCGCAAGAGAAAGAAGATAACCAGCAAGACCCCGAAGGCAAGAAGGCGGCGCTCACGCGCATCGTGACCGATTACAACACGCGCTTTGGCACCAACCATCGCATCAGCGAGTTCGACCTGTACTACCAGGATGTGCAAAAGCGCATAAAGGATCAGCAGTACCCCAACAGCGATCTCCCCGCCGCGCAAAAGATCGACATCACCATCGTGGTGGACATGCTGCTCACCGGTTTCGACTCCAAGTACCTCAATACCCTATACGTGGATAAGAACCTCAAGCATCACGGTTTGATCCAGGCGTTTTCGCGCACCAATCGCGTGCTGAACGACAGCAAGCCCTATGGCAACATCCTCGACTTCCGTCAGCAGCAAAGGCCGGTCGAAGAGGCGATTGCACTGTTCTCTGGCGAGAAGATCGACAACCCGCGTGAAATCTGGCTGGTAGACCCTGCGCCCAAGGTCATCGATAACCTGCAAACCGCCACACAGAAGCTGGCTGACTTCATGCAGTCGCAAGGCGTGGGCAATGCGCCGGAAGACGTGGCCAACCTGAAAGGCGATGCCGCACGGGCGCAGTTCGTCAATCTGTTCAAGGAAGTACAGCGCCTCAAGACCCAGCTCGATCAATATACCGATCTCTCGGATGAGCAGAAGGCGCAGATCACCCAGATTGCGCCACCCGATCAGATGCAGGGCTTCAAAGGTGTGTACCTCGAAACGGCCAAGCGCTTGAAGGAACAGCAGGATCGCGACCAGACCCCGCCAGAAGTGCAGCAGCTTGATTTCGAATTCGTACTCTTCGCCTCAAGCGTGATCGACTACGACTACATCATGGGCCTCATCGCCAAGCTGACCCAGCAGAAGCCCGGCAAGCTCACCATGAACCGTGAGCAGCTCATCGGCCTGATTCAGTCCGATGCCAAGTTCATCGACGAGCGCGAGGACATCGCCGAGTACATCCGTGGCCTGCCAGTCAATGAAGCCCTGGACGAAAAGCAGATCCGCAGCGGATTCGACCGCTTCAAGGCAGAGAAAAAAACACGGGAACTCACCGATATCGCAAACCGCCATGCACTGGACGTATCGGCGCTACAAGCCTTTGTCGATGAAATTCTGCGCCGCCGCATTTTTGATGGCGAGCGCCTTTCGGAGTTGATGGCCCCGCTAAACCTTGGCTGGAAAGCGCGCACGCAGAAAGAGTTGGCCCTGATGGAAGAGCTGGCACCACTGCTGCACAAGCTCGCCCAGGGTCGAGAGATTGCTGGTTTGGCTGCCTATGAGGAGGGGCGATGATGGGAACCGTCTTTGCACAGGGGGCGCAGTGGGTTCGTGCGGACTTCCATCTGCACACCCGCGCAGATCGTGAGTTCAAGTACACAGGCGATGACAACTTCTACAACAGCAATTATGTGAACGCGCTGGAGAAAGCAGGAATCCAGCTGGGCGTCATCACCAATCACAACAAGTTCGATTTCGAGGAGTTCAAAGCGCTGCGCAAGACAGCGCAGAAGAAGGATATTGCGCTGTTGCCCGGTGTCGAGTTGTCAGTCGATGATGGAAACAATGGTATTCATACCCTTGTTGTTTTTTCCGATGAATGGCTCGTTGATGGGCATGATCACATTAATCCATTCTTAACAATTGCGTTTCAAGGCCAAGTTCCGGCGCAATATGAGCAGGAAAATGGCCGTTCATCACTGTCGCTTAAAGCGACAATTGAGAAACTCGAAAGTTACAACCGTGACTTTTTCCTCGTCTTTGCACACGTAGAAGAGCGCAGTGGTCTTTGGGTGGAAATGCATGGTGGTCGCTTCGCCGAGTTGGGCCGAAACGAATTCTTCCGTCGTCGCACGCTTGGCTTCCAGAAGGTACGTACCCATGATGGTGCCGGCAAAGATAGGCCATGTCGCACCAAGGTGAAGAACTGGCTCGAAGATTGGTATCCAGCCGAGCTGGAAGGCAGCGATCCCAAGCGGATAGATGAAATCGGGCGGGGCAAAGCCTGTTACCTCAAATTGGGTGAACTGTCCTTTGAGGCGGTCAAGTTTGCTCTGAGCGATCCTGCTTCGCGGGTCGTCACGGAGCCGCCCAAGCATCTCGCATCGCACATCCGCAGCATTCACTTTGATGGGGGCATCCTTGACGGGAAAACGCTGCATTTCTCGCCTGAACTGAACACGTTGATCGGCATCCGGGGCAGCGGCAAGTCTTCCATTCTGGAAGCAGTGCGCTACGCTCTCGATATTCCTCGCGGGGAGAAAGCGCAGGACACCAAGTACAAGGATGAACTGATCCGCCACACTCTGGGCAGCGGCGGTAAGGTGACGCTGACGGCCTGTGACGTATACGGACAGGAATTCACCATCTCCCGCATTTTTCGCGAAGCGCCGAACGTCTATCTGGACGGCAAATTGCAGCCCGGTGTATCGATCCGGGAAACCGTGCTGCGCCGTCCGATCTACTTCGGGCAGAAAGACCTTTCCAGCACCGGCGAAGGTTTCGAGACCGATCTAGTGGAAAAGCTGGTGGGCGAAAAGCTCCGCACACTGCGAGACGAAATCGAAACCCAACGCCAGCATGTGCGTGATGCTGCGCAGCGCTGGCTCAAGCTCAGCAATACTGCCGAACTCAGGCGTGATTACGAGTCCCAGCTCACCGATGCCAACTTCCGACTGAAGAAATTTGAAGAGTACGGGGTTGCCGATAAGCTGCAAAAGCGCCTTGGCTTTCAGCAGGATGCCAGTGCACTGGCACGCATGAAGGAGCGGGCAAACAGCTTCGTGCTCGCCTTGGGGCAATTGATCGCCGAGCACGAAGACGATCTGCGTAATGCCACGAGCTACGTCTCCAAGCAGAACCCCGACTTCTTCACTGCTTATCACGCCGAATTTGCCAATCTCGTTGCCAAAGTCGATCAGCTCAAGCAAATCGAGCAGGAGGCCCGCGCTGTTACCTCCCGGCTTCAATTCAAACAAGGCGAGTTCGATGCCGCGCGCCAGAGTCTTCAGGAAGAGTTTGCCCAGGTCGAACGTCAGCTGGCTCAGGAACTCAAGCAGACCGGCATGACGGCCATCCAGCCGGATGACTTCCTGACCCAACAGCAGCGTAAAACCAAGGCGGAGCAAATGCTGGAGGCGCTCGCCAAGCAGGAAAGCCAGCAAAGCAGTATCCGCGACGCACTGTTTGCCGAGATCGACAAGCTCAACGGCCTGTGGCTGCGCGAGTTCAACGCCATCAAGGCCGAACTGGATCGGGTGAACGCTGGCCATACCGCCCTGCAGATCGAAGCCGACTTCAAAGGCGACAAGGAAGCCGCCATCAGTTTCATGCAGCAGCTCTTCAAGGGCAGCAACATCCGCGAAACCACCCTGCGCGCCGTGATGGAGGATTACGCCGATTTCGGCGGGCTGCTGCGTGATTTGCCAAACGCCTTGAAAAAAGCGGGCAGCACGCCGGAGGTTTTCGAAAAGACTTTCATGCAAAACCTGATGGAGTTCGTGGTCTATCAGGTGCCTAACCGTTTCGTCATTCGCTATCGCGGCAAGGAACTCAAGCACCACTCGCTCGGGCAGCGTGCTTCCGCGTTGCTGCTATATGTGCTCAGCCAGCGCCAGAACGACGTGATCATCATTGACCAGCCGGAAGACGATCTGGACAACCAGACCATCTACGACGACGTGATCAAGCTGCTGCGCGAGATGAAGCCTCACGCCCAATTCATCTTCGCCACCCACAACGCCAACTTTCCGGTGCTGGGTGATGCGGAGCAAGTGCATGCCTGCCGCTATCAGGATGAGCAAGTCGCCGTACAAAGCGGCAGCATCGACGCTCGTCCCGTGCAGGACGCCATCATCAACATCATGGAAGGAGGCCAGGAAGCCTTCAACCGACGCAAAGAGGTTTACAACCTATGGAAACCACAGAACTGATCGACTGCTTGAGCCGTGGCGAAGACAGTCGCCATCAGTTCAAAGAGAACTTCACCAATGCCGACGCGCTGGCGGCGGAGATCGTGGCCTTCGCCAACACCGCTGGCGGGCAGATTTTCATTGGCGTGCAAAACGACGGCACGGTGCTGGGCTTGTCTCACGCGGACATTGACCGCCTGAACCAGCTCATCTCCAACAGTGCCTCACAAAACGTGCGGCCTGCGGTGAACCCGCTCACCGAAAATGTGCCGCACCCCAACGGCACCGTGATGGTGGTCACCGTTGTGGAAGGCGTCAGCAAACCCTACATGGACAAGAACGGAGCCATCTGGGTGAAGAACGGCTCGGACAAGCGCCGCGCCACCTCGCGTGAGGAAATCCAGCGCCTGTTCCAACAGGCGGGTCTGGTACATGCGGATGAAACGCCCGTGGCGGGCTTGAGCGCGGGCGATGTGGACCTGCCCTATTTCGCAACCTTTTTCGAACAGCAATTTGGCGAGCCGCTCGCCCAGCACAAGCAACCGCTGCCGCAGCTCTTGACCAACATGAACCTGATGAACCACGGGCAGCTCAATGTGGCGGGCAGTCTGCTGTTTGCCAAAGCGCCGCAGTACGCACTGCCTGCCTTCATCGTCAAGGCGGTGGCTTTTGTCGGCAATGAGATCGAAGACCAGCGCTACATCGACAGCCGCGACATCACCGGTAAGCTGGCCGATGTATTCCAGCAGACGCTCGGCTTCATCGTCGCTAACACCCGTGCCACTCAGGGTGAACAGGGCTTCAACTCCCAAGGCCAATCGGAGATTCCGCGCATCGTCTGGGAAGAGCTGGTCGCCAACGCGCTCATCCACCGCGACTACTTCATCAGCGCGCCGGTGCGCGTGTTGGTGTTTGCCGATCGGGTCGAGATCATCAGCCCTGGTCATCTGCCCAACAACCTGACCATCGAAAACATCAAGGCGGGCAACTCCAATATGCGCAACCCGATTCTGGCGTCCTTTGCCGCCAAGCTGCTGCCGTATCGCGGACTGGGCAGCGGTCTGCTGCGCGCTTTAAGGGCATGGCCGCAGATTGAACTGATCGACGACCGGGCAGGGAACCTGTTCAAGGCCATCGTGGCACGGCCACAGGAGCAAGCGGCATGAGTGAGAATAAAAAACAACCGTTGGTGCCACGGCTGCGGTTCCCCGAGTTTTTCGATGACCAGTCCTGGAGCTTTCAGTCACTCGGGAGACTTGCAAGACGCTCAACCAAAAAAAATACCGACGGCGATATCACCCGTGTTTTGACCAATTCTGCTGAATATGGCGTGATTGACCAGCGCGACTTCTTCGACAAGGATATTGCCAACCAAGGAAACCTTGAGGGCTACTACATCGTTGAGGAGGGAGATTATGTTTATAACCCCCGTATCTCCTCTACAGCCCCCGTTGGACCTATCTCGAAGAACAGAATAGGTCTCGGCGTGATGTCGCCGTTGTATACGGTATTCAGGTTCAATAACACGCAGAACGATATATACGCCCACTACTTCAAATCGACGCATTGGCATCAGTATATGCGTCAAGCATCGAGCACGGGTGCTCGCCATGACCGTATGAGCATCACAAATGATGATTTCATGGGGTTGCCACTTCCTGTTTCCAAGCCAGAAGAACAACAAAAAATCGCCGACTGCCTGTCTTCGCTGGATGATCTGATCGCGGCGGAAACCCAAAAGCTGGACACCCTCAAGACCCACAAAAAGGGTCTGATGCAGCAGCTTTTCCCCCGCGAAGGCGAAACCGTGCCACGGCTGCGGTTTCCGGAGTTTCGGGGAGCGGGTGGGTGGGAGGTGAAGGCTCTTGACCAGTTAGGTGAACTTGTCTCCGGATTGACGTACAGCCCCGATGATGTGCGCGATGAAGGTCTTTTGGTCTTGCGGTCATCGAATGTTCAGGATGGTCGAATCGTCTTGGATGACAATGTTTATGTAAGGTCAGATATAAAAGGCGCCAGCCCATCTCTGCCAAACGATATTTTGATCTGCGTCCGTAATGGCTCAAAATCACTGATCGGAAAAAACGCGCTCATCCCCGAAGACATGCCACCATGCACTCATGGCGCATTCATGACTGTATTTAGATCAGGTGCGGCAAAGTTCATCATTCAGCTTTTCCAAACGGAAGCATATGAGAGGCAGGTGGCCGCTGATTTGGGTGCAACTATTAACTCGATAAACGGCAATCAACTAAAGAAATACAAATTTCGCGTTCCAGAGGCGAAAGAGCAGCAAGTTATCGCTGATTGCCTATCCTCATTCGACGATCTGATCACCGCCCAAACCCAGAAAATCGATGCCCTCAAGACCCACAAAAAGGGCCTGATGCAGCAGTTATTCCCGACGCTGGATGAGGTGGGCGCATGAAGCCCGCCCAATCCTTCGCTGACCTGTCCGCGCTGGCCGCTCATCTGCGTAGCGAGCTGGAAAACAAGAAAGCCGTCCTGCTCTATGCCTACAACGGCACCGGCAAGACGCGACTGTCCATGGCCTTCAAGGACATGGGCAAGCAGGACGATGCCCGCGATACCCTGTACTTCAACGCATTCACTGAAGACCTGTTCCACTGGAACAACGATCTGGCAGGCGATGCGGACCGGCGCTTGCTGCTCAATAAGGAGTCACGCTTTTTCCAGGGCCTGTTCGATCTGGAGATGGACAACCGCATCCGCCCATTACTGCGGCGTTACGCGGATTTCGACTTCCGTATCGACACCGAGGGCCCAGAGTGGGCGGTACGCTTTTCGCGTCTGGTGGATGGCCAGAACGTTGACAACATCAAGGTGTCACGCGGCGAGGAAAACATCTTCATCTGGTGTTTTTTTCTGGCTGTGGTCGAACTGGCGATGGACGCCGATATCGAGGCGTACCAATGGGTGAAGTACCTGTATATCGACGATCCGATCTCGTCGCTAGATGAACACAACGCCATTGCCGTCGCCAATCACCTGACGCAGTTGCTCAAGCGGCAGGACAACCGGCTCAAAACGGTAATTTCCACGCACCACACCTTGTTCTTCAATGTGCTCTGCAATGAGCTGGGCAAGGCGCGCCGCTATGTGATCAACAAGCACCCGGCTAACGGCGGCTATCTGCTGCGGCCCGAAGAGGGCGATACGCCCTTCTTCCACCACGTTGCGGCCTTGGCGGAACTCTATCAGGCTGCACAGGAAGATCGCTTGTTCACGCACCATTTCAACATGCTGCGCACGATTCTGGAGAAGACGGCGAGTTTTCACGGCCACAAAAACTTTTCTGCCTGCATCAGGCAAGACGATGATGACCCGGACGGCATTTTGCACGCGCGTCTGATCAACATCCTCAGTCACGGCAACTACTCGCTGTATGAGCCGCAGCAGATGCTCGATGAGAACAAGGCTTACTTCAAGAAGATTCTGAACGACTTCCTGAATCGCTACCCCTTCAATCCCGATTTGTTCCCTCTGCACCCTGAGGCTGCAACAGCAGGTACACCATGACCGAATCCGAAAAGCAAAAACTGGGCAAGACCCTCTGGGCCATTGCCGACCAGCTGCGTGGCGCGATGAATGCGGACGACTTCCGCGACTATATGCTGGCTTTTCTCTTCCTGCGCTATCTGTCGGACAACTACGAGGCCGCCGCGCAGAAGGAGCTGGGATCGGACTATCCAGACCTTCCTTCCGATGTGTTGAGGCAGACCGGCGTGAATACGCCGCTTCAAGCGTGGTACGAGGAAAATCTGGACGACGTACCCGAATTCGAGAAGCAGATGCGCCGCAAGGTGCATTACGTGATCGAACCCCAATACCTGTGGGGCAACATCGCCGAGATGGCGCGCACGCAGGATGCCGAGCTGCTGCATACCTTGCAGAAGGGCTTCAAGTACATTGAGGAAGAGTCCTTCGCCAGCACCTTCCGGGGCCTGTTCTCGGAGATCAATCTGGCGTCGGACAAGCTGGGCAAGACCTACAGCGAGCGCAATGCCCGCCTGTGCAAGATCATCGCCGAGATCGCCAAGGGGCTGGGGCAGTTCTCTACCGATAGCGACACGCTGGGTGATGCCTACGAGTACCTGATCGGCCAGTTTGCGGCAGGCTCGGGCAAAAAGGCCGGCGAGTTCTACACGCCGCAGCGTATTTCAGACATCTTGTCGACCATCGTCACGCTGGACAGCCAGGAGCCAGCCACCGGCAAGCGCTCGCATCTGGATAGCGTTTTCGACTTTGCCTGCGGCTCGGGCTCCTTGCTGCTCAACGTGCGCCGCCTGATGGGGCCGCACGGCATTGGTAAGATTTACGGCCAGGAAAAGAACATCACCACCTACAACCTAGCTCGCATGAACATGCTGCTGCACGGGGTGAAGGACTCGGAGTTCGAGATTTTCCACGGCGACACCCTGCTCAACGAGTGGGACATTCTGCGGGAAACCAACCCGGCCAAGATGCCGAAGTTCGACGCCGTGGTGGCTAATCCGCCCTTCAGCTATCGCTGGGAACCGACCGATGCGCTCGGCGAGGACGTGCGCTTCAAGAACCACGGCCTGGCTCCAAAGTCGGCGGCCGACTTTGCCTTCTTGTTGCACGGCTTCCATTTCCTGAAGCAGGACGGCGTGATGGCCATCATCCTGCCGCACGGCGTGCTGTTCCGTGGCGGCGCGGAAGCGCGCATCCGCACCAAGCTGCTCAAGGACGGTCACATCGACACCGTGATCGGCTTGCCGTCCAACCTGTTCTTCTCCACCGGCATACCGGTGTGCATCTTGGTGCTGAAGAAGTGCAAGAAGCCGGACGACGTGCTGTTCATCAACGCAGCCGAGCATTATGAAAAGGGCAAGCGGCAGAACCAGCTCTTGCCCGAGCACATCGACAAGATCATCGACACGTACCAGTTCCGCAAGGAAGAGCATCGCTACGCGCGCCGTGTAAGCATGGAGGAGATCGAGAAGAACGATTTCAACCTCAACATTTCGCGCTACGTGAGTACGGCAGAAGCCGAGGAGGAGATCGACGTCGCGGCGGTGCATTCAGAACTGATTTTGTTGGATCAAAAAATCAAGACGGCCACCGAGCGGCACAACGAATTCCTCAAGGAGTTAGGGCTGCCCTTGCTACCTTATGGCACGTCGATGTCATTGCCGAAATAGTGTGCAAACCGTATTCGCGCCGTGGAGCCACTTACCGGTTGCACTACAGGTACTTCTTGAACGTTGCCGCCGCAATGCACACCGCCACGCCGAGCAATGCGGCGCTGGGCAGCAGGATCAGCAGCGGGTTCACGCTGACCGGCAGTGCCAGGTAAGTCACCCACGGCAGCACGGCCAGCGGGATCAGGCTGGCCCTGGCGCGGTGATAGATGAACCCCGATTCGCGTCCCGCGCCGAAGCGGCGGATGTCCCGGCGCACCAGGCCGTCCACCAGCCCGACGAAGGCAGCCATCAGGAACAGCGGCAGGGTCAGGCACAGCACCAGCAGCCGCACGAGGAAGACCAGCGTCGTGTAGGCCGCCGCGATCAGGTAGCTCTCCACGTTCACGTAGACCAAGCCGATGTAGTAGCGGAAATCCGTGGTCGGGCGATGGCTGCCGGCGCTGGCCTGCGCCGAGGCGTCGCGTATCCAGTCCAACAGACCGCTCTTCACGAACAGCCAGTCGTAACCCTGCTCGACCAGCCGGTGCGCGGTGCGCCCCGGCTCCTGCACCAGCGCGCTGCGCGTGAAGTTCTCCGAGAGCTGATCCAGCTCGTGGTGCAGCATGCCCTGCGCGTGGCGCCAACCCTGATCGGGCCAGAAGAAGTGCATGCCGACGCATTCGATCAGGATGCACAGCAGCAGCGCGCCGCACAGCACGCCGAAGAAGCGGAACGGCAGCGTGACCAGGCCGGCGATCAGGCCCTGCTGTCGTTGCTGCTGGCGCTGGGCCGCGACGGCCGGATCGCTCATGCTTCGGCCTCTTCAGCGGCGGCCATCTGCTTGAAGTCGTCCAGCAGGTCGTCGGGCAGCGCCTTGTCCTGCAGGCCGGGGATGCCTTGGGTCTCCCACCAGTCTCCTGCCTCGACGTAGTGCTGCCGCATGTAGCCGGCCAGCTCCTGCAGATCCTTCGGCATGGCTTCGTCGGGGTCGGGTGCCGGCAGCGGCATGCGGACTTTCCAGAGGTTGCCGCCCTCGATCAGCGCGAAGCATTGCCCCTTGGGTAGCGCCACCACATGCGCCGGCTCGATCAACGGCACGCTGTTGCTGCTGATGCGGTCCTGGGTGTTGGACGTGAACGCCGTGTTGCCCTGCGGATCGGAGCTGTCGGTGGCGCCGCTCATCAGTGCCGTGGCGTACACCTCGACCTTGGGAAGTTGTCGCGTCAGCAGTTCGGCGGTGGCGGTCTCGCGCACGCGCAGCATGAACAGGTTGTTGAAGTTGCCGACCACCTGGCCGGCCTTGGCACGGTTGCCGATGCGGGCCTCGATGTCGCTCAAGGTCTGCGTGTAGGCCGTCACCTGCACGCCGGCACCGCCGCCCTTGTTGACCATCGGAATGAACTCGTCGCCCATGAGTTCATTGAATTCGTCGGCGTGGACGTTGATCGGAATCTTGGCGCCCACCGCGGCGCCGGGTAGCCCGTCGTCGATGCCGAACTTGTAGATGTGGCCGGCGACCGAGACCAGATCGCTGAACATCGAGTTGCCCACCGCCGCCGCGACTTCGGCGTCGGACAGCGCATCCAGCCCCACGTAGACCACCGCGCGTTTGCGGATGACCTGCATCCAGTCGAAGATCGGCCGCGGGTCGGACAGGTCGGAATAGTTCGGTGCGAGCAGTTGCGCGATCTTGCCGGTGGTGAGCTTCTCCAGCAGCGGCAGCAGCGAAGCGACGATCTTGTCGAAGTACGTCCGGTCGTAGCGCACGGCGCTGCGCAGGCCGTCGAGCACCGGGTCATAGATGCGCACCTGCGACAGGTACTGTTCGAGGGCTACCACGCGCTTCTCGCGCCCGATCATGTTGCGCGGGATGTTCTTGTCGTTCAGCTTCGCTTCGAGCTGGACGATGACCTCCCAGGCCTTCGGCTCGTTTTTGGCGAAGTAGTGCTGGGCGTACTCGATGAACAGCGCGTCGATGTTGATGACGTGGCGCTGGATCAGCAGGTAGTCCGGCCGCTGCCCCAGCTCGACCAGGGCGCGCGCGATGATGTTGACGAAGCGCCAGGCGAATTCGCGGAACGCGGCGCTGTTGCCTTCGCCCGAGAGCTGTCCGGCGATGCGCGTGGCCACCTCGGAGATCCGCCCGAACCGGCCCACCGCGTTGTAGCGCGCCGAGATGTCCGGCCAGCCCAGATGGAAGACGTAGAACTCGCCTTCGCGCCCGGCGCGCTTGGCCTCGACGTACATGCGCTTCAACAGGTCCGCATCGCCCTTGGGGTCGAAGACGATCACCACCTCGTGCTCGCCGCGGACCTTGCGGCGGATGTCCTGGGTGATGAACAGCTCGGCCAGCCGCGTCTTGCCCACGCGCGTGGTGCCCAGCACCAGGGTGTGGCCGACACGCTCGCCCAGCGGCAGAGTGACGTCGACCTCGTGCGGCTCGATGCCATGCAGGCGCGGCAGTCCGCCGACCGGCGGCAGCGGCCGCGCCGGGTTGAGCGGGCTGTCCCAGGCCAGCGCGCGCGCCAGCGTCGAGACGGGAAACGGCGCGAACTCAAGCCGCTCCTCCAGCCGCCGGGCGGCCCGGTAGATCGCCGTCGGCTCGACGTAACGGCGGAACTCCGGCCGGTAGGTCTGCATCAGCCGGTGCGTGTGCCGCTGCTCCCAGCGAAAGCCCCGGCCGACGAACAGCCGTTGCTGACTCACCGGCACGTCGCGGCTGGTCATCACGTAACGCGGCAGGCGGCGGATGTTGCGGCGATAGCGCAGGATCGCCCAGGCATCGCGCAGGCGAATCGCGCCGAAGGTCAGGAAAGCCAGCGCCGAGCCCAGGCCGAGCAGCGGGTTCAGCGCGAGCGACCACGGTGCCACCAGGCACAGAATCGCGGCGCCGGTGCAGACCGCCACGGTGTAAAGCTCCACCGCTGGCCGCAGCAGAACCTCGACCGCGTGCGGTTGGGCCATTTGCGCACCTACTGCTCGACGCCGGTGGACGTGATGAGCACCGGGTAGTGGCGCAGGCCCAGGCGCTGGGCCAGGTCGTCGCCGGAGGCCGGCGAGAGGGTCAGACCGGGAGCCAGCCTGCGCAGCGCCGTCAGCGCGGCCATCGACTCCACGTTGACCACCAGGCCCACGGCCTGCAGCTCGCGCAGCGCGGCCTGCCGCTGCCGCAGCCAGGCGCGCGAACGCTCGTCGTCGCCGATCAGGAACAGCGCCGTCAGGCCCGGCGCCCGGATGACGCGGCGCTGCACCTCGCCCGGCGACAGTTGCGCCGAGCGCACCGGCAGCATGGCGGCTTCGGCGTCGGCCGTGTTGCCCGCGCGAGGGGCTGGCATTGGGGCCGGCGGCGCGGCCTGATCCGGCTGGGGATTCAGCGACCGGTAGTACGGCAGCGCGGAGTCGCCGCCACGGTCTTCGACGACGATCAACGGCGCGGAGGCGATCTGGGCGAAGACGGTGGTCGTGGACAGCAGCCCGATGGCGGCGATGAGGACGATGTGGTTCATGGCGTGGTGGCCTGGAGGGTTGGAACGGGAACGTCGGGGTCGAGCACGCGGGTCAGGTGCCGATGCACACTGCGCCGGTAGCGCGCCGCGGGTGCCCCGCCGGCGGGCCGGTGGTAGCGGCCGATGGCAAGCAGCCAGTCCTCACCCGGCGTGTGCTGTTCGCGCAGGATTTCCGCAGCGATGGCGAGGTTGCGGTACGGGTCCAGCAGCTCGCAGGGCTGCGTGTAGCGATGCGTGTGGTAGCCGAGATTGACCTGGCCGAGGCCGGCGTCGATGCGATTGGCCGGCGTGTGGGCGAGCGCACGGTGCAGCCCGGCGCAGGCGTCGGCGCGGGTGGCGTAGCGCTGTGGCGCGCCGGCGACGTTGAGCGTCCACGGCCAGGGGATCAGGCGCCCGCGCAGCCGGGTGCCGCTCTCCTGCAAGGCCACTGCGTACAGCACGGCCGCCGGCACTTCTGCGCGATGCGCCGCCAGTTGATAGGCCGGCGGTGGCACCTCACGCGCCAAGGCACCCAACGACCAGCCCCCGGTCGCGAGCAGCAACACGGCGCTGACGAAGCGGAGAGCGACGCCGGATAGCCGGAGCTCCCGGCCGAAGAGCCCTATTGCCGCAGCCATTCGCCGTTCGCCTCACGCACCACGGCCGGCAGATCACCGGGCAGGCCGAGCGACAGCCAGCGCCCCGCGTCATGGTTGAGCGTGATCGTGCGGGCGCGCACCCTGGCCGGATCGATGCCCGCCTGGGTGGCCCACTGCCGGATACGCGCATCGTCCTGACGGCTGCCGACCATGTAGAGATCGAAGGCCGTGCCGGCTGCCTGCAACTGCTGTACGCGCTGCGCGCACGGTGCGCAGTCGGCCTTGACGAAGACCGCCAGGCGCCCGGAGCCGGTGTTCCCGGCCCCCTGCTCCTTTGCTCCGGGCAAGCCCACGCGCGGTTGGCCGGGAAACAGGCGCTGCCACGCCTCGTCGTAGGCCCGCTGGTAGGCCAGCGTCTTGCCGACGCGCCGGGCCTCGGCCTGCACCTGCAGCTCCGCGTAGCGCCTGCGTTCCTCCTCGCTGCGGGCCTCGATGCCCAGCGCCGTGAGCGGATCGAGCTGTGGCGAATAGACGCCGAGCGGCCCCTGCATCAGTTGCCGGTAACGCGTCCATTCCTCCGAGCGAAGCCCCCACTCCCTCGCCTGCCTCTCGTCGAGCGCGGTATCAGCGCCCGGCTGCACGAGGGTGGGCGCCATGCGGGAGTTCGTCACCGGGGCCGGCTGGGCGGATGCGCCGAAAGTGACGGGCAGGACGACGGCGACGAGCAACGACCGCAGGATCATGGCCAGCAGCTACGGCACCGCAACGCGCTGCGTCTGGCCGCTCACCTGGAACACGCCGGCCTGCGCCTCGATGGACTGCAGTTGCCAGCCGCCCTCGACATCGCCCTCGCGCAGCAGCCGGGCGCCCGCGAGCGAGGCCGCGGCGGTGGAGGTGATCGATAGAAGGCGCTCGCCTCCCCGCAGTTCCACGCCGAGCACCCGGAACGGCGGCTCCGGCACCTTGGGCCTCATCACAACCGGAGCGCGCGGACGAGCGGCGGGTGCCACCTGCCGGATCTTTTCCAGGCGGGCTTCGATTCGATTCACGCGCCCCTGCAGCGTCTGCAGGTCGACGGCCAGGGCCCTCGCCTCCTCCGCTTTTTCGAGGCGCGTCATCCGTTCGTCCAGTGCCTGCCGCGCGGTGGCGAATTCGGTATGGCTGATCGGCACCGGCCGGCGCTTGTCCGCCTCGGCCTGTTGTTCGAGATCGGCGACGCGCAGTCCCAGCGCATTGGCCTGCGCATCCTGTGCGCTGCCCTGGATCTGCTCGGCGAGCCGCGACAGGCCGATGCTGTTGATGAGTGCCGCGGCACTGATGAGCAGCAGCCAGAAGGCGGCGGCGGTCCTGAACCAGCGCGTGCGTGGGGTGCGCTCGTATGGCGCTTCGGGAAAGGTCATGGCTGCAGCTCCTCGGGCCGGTCGGCGTCCGGCACGAGCGTGGCAATGCCGGGCGGGTTGGCGGAAAGGAGGGAGGGAGCACCGTGTCGGCTGAAGCAGACCTGGCGGCTCAAGTCATCGACGGACAGCTCCCAGGCGGGGCCGGCAAGGGTCATCAAGGCATCGCGTAGTGTCATCGGGCCCAGGTGCAGGTGTGCGGCGGGCAGCGGCAGCGCGTAGAGCGTGGCGACCTCGGCCGCATCGCAGAGCCGGTAGCCGGAGCGCAGGAGCACATGGCGCATGGCATCGCCCACGCTGGCATCGAGCATGGGCGGAATGGAGGCCTCCACCGCCTGCTGCAAGAGATCACGCTGCGCGGGTTCCGGCACCAGCTCGACCAGCGTGTAACGGCCGTAGCGCGCCACCGGAACGAAGCCCGGCGCCGGCGCCGAGGCGATGGGCGTGGGTGCTGCAGCCGGCGCGGGCAAGGCGGTGGTCGTGGCGCAGCCGGCGGCCAAGACTAAGCTCGCTATCGCACCGTAGATGGCAAGATGGCTACGGAAACGAGCGGACAGGCGCATGGTTCGGCTCCCCGGAACGTGGAGCCGTCACCATCGCCGCCATGACGAGCACTGGCAGCAAACAAAGGGCACTGGACGCCAACCGATTAGTGGTGGTGGGTGAAGGAAGCGCTGCGCTGGACCATGGGTGCTTGCCGCCACTCAATGTGAATGTCGGTGGTGGATGTCCGGGAAGTGCGGGTGTTTGTGGGCCAGCACGTCGTGCCGATGCCAGTGCTCATGCTGCTCGTCGCTCGTCCACGGGATCACGTGCTCGTGCTGGTGGTGCGCGTCATGAATATGGCGGTGACGGTGCTCCATCGGCTCGTGCACATGCTCGTGCTCGTGGCGCTCGGTGAGATGCAGCCAAACGCCCCAACCCATCAGGGCCGCAGCGATCCAGAACGCCATCGAGGCCGACTCGCCGAGCACCGCAAGGGAAACGACCGCGCCGATGAAGGGGGCGGTCGAGAAGTAGGCACCCGTGCGGGCCGCGCCCAGGCCGCGCAGCGCCAGTACGAAGAGCACCAGGCTGATCCCGTAGCCGAGCAGGCCGACGGCCATGGTCCCAACCAGGATCGTGCCACCCGGCAGGCTCGCGCCGAGCATAAAGGCCAGCCCGACGTTGACGGTCCCCGCCACCGCGCCCTTCGCGCCCGCGATGAACAGCGGATCCGAGGCCGACACCTGCCGCGTCAGGTTGTTGTCGATCGCCCAGCACAGGCAGCCAGCGACGATCGCAAGCGGCCCAAGCCAGTCGCTCGTCCCCGCATGACCGCCCGACCAGGAGAGCACCGCCCCGCCCGCCACGATGGCGAGCATGCCGAGCACGATGCGTCGGTCTGCGTTCTCCTTGAAGACGACCCAGGCGATCAAGGCAGTCAGCACCGCCTCGAGGTTGAGCAGCAATGAAGCCGTCGAGCCGCTGGTACGTGTCAGGCCGAACATCAATGCGAGGGGCCCAAGCACCCCGCCGAAGAAGATTGCGCCAAGCAGCCAGAGCCATTCGCCCCTGACGAGACCCGAAGGTCGCCATGCCCGGTCGCGGATCAGCCGCACCATCGCCAGCCCAACGCCACTCCCGACGTACAGCAGCCCCGCCAGCAACCAGGGCGACATCTCGCCAACGAGCAGTTTGGCAAACGGGGTGCTCGCACCGAACAAGGCGGCCGCGAGCAGCGCGTGCAGGACGTAGATGTTGTTCATGACCCCGCCTGAGCGGTGGCGACGCCTCCGCGAGATGCGATCTCAAACCAGAGCATGGCTCTGTCCGTCCAGAACTGGCCGCCGCGTGCGGCGGACTGAAGCGCAGTACGGGCGGGGCTAGCGCCACCTCGCCAGACCAGGCAGCCCCTCAAGAACAGGTCACGCTGAACGCGGTCGCTCCCGTCGCCCCCTCCACCGTGCCAGCAGCCGGTTACGGGCGTGATGTGCCAACCTCCTCCGCCACCAGGCGTGCCAGTTGTTCGGGACCAAAGCTCGGCAGACTGCGTCCATTGACGAAGAAGGTGGGTGTCTTGCTCACCTGCAGCGCAGTCAGGTCCTCGACGTCCTGCGCGAGCACCGCCTGGATCTCGGGCGTCTCCATGTCCTGGCGAGCACGACCCATATCCAGGCCGGCGCGCGCGGCTGCTTCGAAGGCGAGATCGAGATTGGGCGCCGCATGGTCGGCCCACTCCGGCTGCGCGGCCAGCAGCGCTTCGAGCACCGGGGAGTAGAGCCCCTGCTTGCGCGCAGCCTCCATCAGTTTCACCACCTGATCCGAGCCGTGGTGGAACGGGGCATAGCGCAGCGCAAGCCGAACCTTGCCCGGATGCTGGGCCATGATCTGCTTGACGATCGGATAGAAGGCGCGGCAGGTCTCGCACGCCGGGTCGAAGAACTCGACGATGGTGACCGGCGCGTTCTGCGGCCCGATGATCGGGGCGTGCATCCGCACGAGGCGGTTTCGTTCCACATCGACGCGAGCATCCTGACCGGCCTGTGTGCGGTCGCGATAGGCGTCCATGCCGAAGTAGAACGCCAGGCCGAGGACCAGGAGCACGGCGAGGGCTAGCAGTTTTCTTTTGTTCATGCACGGGTCCTTTGGAGATAGATCGTCAGAGCGGCGGCGATGGCAAGGAACGCCGCCAGCGACAGCCAGGGAATCTGGATGTCGCCGAGGATGACCAGCGCCTGCTGGCTGCACGACGGGCCGGTGCCGCAGGGCACCCACCACTGCGGCACCCAGCCGGCGATCAGCGCGCTGTGATAGGCCGCGAGGGCGAGGCCAGCGAGCGCGAACGGCATCGCATACACGGCGCCGCGCCGATCGTCGGCGAACACGGCCATGCCGAGGATGAGGGCGAGCGGAAACATGGCAATGCGTTGGTACCAGCACAGTACGCAGGGCATCATGCCCATCACTTCGCCGATGAAGAGCGCGCCCAAGGTGGATATCAGGGCCACGGCCCAGGCGGCCATCAGCCACCACCATTGTGTTCGTTTTTCGTGCATCGAGTCGGTCTTCAGCGCCTGCAGTCTAGATGGCGGGAAGCGCGACGGTCCGGGATGAACTGCCAGTCAGAATCGGACCGTCGGGCGAATTCGTGGGAAGCCGTGAATCAGGAACTGCGTGCTGGAATCGGTGCAGTGCAATCCTTGATGTTGACGTAGACCTTGTCTCCCACCCGCAGCTTCGATTCGGTAGGTAGCTTCGCGGTCCGCGCGTACGGATGGCCATTTCGTAGGAATGCGATCGTTACGTAGCTGACGTCATTTTCCTTCTCGGATACTTGGTCTCGGCAGTCATAGAACGCGGGTCGCTGCAGGTCCTTTGCGGGACCGATTTCGACGACCGTTCCCTCGCGCCAACCGTCGCTCTGTGCGTATTTGCCCTCGTGCACGATCGATGTCGCACACCCCGTCAAAACACCCATTGCCATAAGGACCAAGCCTACTGCTATCGATCTTTTCATTTGATCTGCTTCGTTCAATTGAGAAGGCCACCTGCTGCGTAATTGCCACAGGCGGTCGTATCGCGTCATTTCAAGTTGAAGCGCGCGGTGGTCGAGGGTTTGCCCGAAAGGGCGACAACCGCAATCAGCTTGGTTCCCGCGCCAACACGGAAACTGCCCCTGGCTTCGAGCCGATCCCCCGCTGGTTTGAGCTCAACCTCCTGCTTTTCTGCACCGGAGAGTAGCGTGAGCTTTGCGCTGCCATTGGTCACATCGACCGGGTTGCCGTGATCGCGAACATGCAACTGGATCACCTCTGGCTTGGCGACGAGCTCGAGGTCGAGATCCTTGACCTCGACTACTACCCCTCCATGCAACGATTCATGTGCATGCGTATCGTCATGTTTTTCCGCTGCAAAGGTGGGGCCCACTGCCACAAGGGCAGCAATGGCGACAAATGGTACGAACTTCATGGTTTCTCCTTTCAGGTTTGTGCAGGGGGAGGTGAGCAGCGTCAGAATGCCTCGGCGTTCCGATCGTCGAGCAGACGTTCAGCGTCACGGCGACCGAAGAGCCAGAACATTGCCGGGGTCAGGAAGGTATCCAACAGAGTCGAACTGATAAGGCCCGAGAAGATCACCACGGCAACCGGATGCAGAATCTCGGTACCCGGGCGCTCAGCCTCGAACAGCAGCGGTGCAAGCGCAAACGCAGTGACCAGCGCGGTCATCAGCACCGGCGACAGACGCTCGATCGAGCCGCGCAAGATCATCGAGTGGTCGAAACCCTCGCCCTCGATTCGCATCAGGTTAAGGTAATGGCTGACCTTGAGGATGCCGTTGCGCACCGAAATACCCGCGAGCGTGATGAAGCCGACGAGTGCCGCGACCGACAACGGCTGACCTGAGATCCACAGACCAATCACTGCCCCGACCAGCGCGAGCGGGATGTTCGCCATGATGAGGGCCGAGAGTCGAACCGACTTGTATCGGCTGTAGAGCACGACGAACATCAGCACAAGCGAGACGATCGACAGCAACCCGACGAGCCGGGAAGCCTCTTCCTGGGCCTGGAACTGCCCGCCGAGGGTAATGAAGTAACCCTCGGGCAACTTCAGGTCGGCCACGACGGCGCGGATGTCCTCGACGACCTCCGAGAGCGGACGTTGCTGCGCGTTGGCCGAGAGCACGATGCGGCGCTTGCCGTCATCTCGGCTCACCTGGTTCGGGCCGTCTCCATCCTCGATTGACGCGAGCTTCGACAAGGGCACATGTCCGGTCGGCGTTTCGATCAGTATCTGTGCCAGCCCGTCGACCGATCGCGCCGTTTCGGGCAGACGCACGACCAATGCGAACCGCCGGCCACCCTCGACGATCTGGGTGACCTTCTCGCCCTCGACGAGGTTCTGCAGCGCGGCCAGAATCTGCGGCGCTGGTACGCCGTAACGGGCTGCCGCTGCATAGTCGATCCGCACCTTGATCTGCGGGGCGAGCACTTGCTTCTCGATCTCCAGGTCGGCGAGCCCCGGGATGGCTGCAAGCCGCGTTCGCAAAACGTCAGCCTGTCCGCGCAGGCTATCGAGATCCTCGCCGAAAATCTTGATTGCGATCTGAGAGCGCACGCCCGACAGCATGTGGTCGATGCGATGCGAGATCGGTTGCCCGATCGCGATTGCCGCCGGCAGATTGACCAACCGCGACCGAATATCGGCGGTGATCTCACCCATCGAGCGGGTCAACTCACCGGCAGGCCTTAGTCCCACATCGAGCTCGCTGACGTGGACGCCTTCCGCATGCTCGTCAAGCTCGGCCCGTCCGCTTCGACGTCCGACGTGTGTCACTTCGGGAACCTGTTTCACGAGCACTTCCGCTTGTTGCGCGAGCGCTGTCGACTCTGCCAGGGTGACGCCCGGGTTGAGTCGCATGCCGATCAGCAAGGTCCCTTCGTTGAACGGCGGCAGAAAAGTCGTCGGGAAAAACGGTACCGCAGCGGCAGCGATCACCACTGCAACCCCACCCGCTGCGAGGGCCGCCTTGGGATGCTCGAGCACCCCCTGCAACGTCCCGCGATAGCGCGCCTTGAGCCAGGCGAGCAGGCGCGTGTCACCGTGATCGAGAGATTTCATCCGGGGAAGCAGGTAGAAGGACAGCACCGGCGTCACGGTGACCGAGACGATCAACGATGCGAGCGTGGAGACGATGAACGCCACGCCGAGCGGCACAAATAGCCGCCCCTCCATGCCGGGCAGCGCAAAGAGTGGCAGGAACACCAGCACGATGATGATCGTCGCGTAAAGGATCGCCGAGCGCACCTCCATCGTCGCGCGGGCCACGAGTTCGATCGGATGCAGCCGATGATCATGATGCTTCGAACGATCCTCCTTCAAGCGTCGCAGCACATTCTCGACGCCCACAACCGCATCATCGACCAGCCCGCCAATCGCAATCGCAAGACCGCCTAGCGTCATCGTGTTGATCGACTGCCCGAAATACTTGAAGACAAGGGCCGTCATGAAGATGGATACGGGGATCGCGGTGAGCGCGATGATCGTTGGACGCAGGGTGCCCAGAAAGAAGAAGAGGATCGCCGCAACGAATACCGATGCGCCAATCAGCTTGCCCTGTAGCGTGGTGATCGACGCTTCGATGAAGGTCGCCTGACGGAACGTCACCTCCGGCGCTTCCATCCCCGCCGGAAGCGATTTCTTCATCTCTTCGAGCGCAGTTTCGATCGAGCGCGTCAGGTGAATGGTGTCTGCCGTAGGCTGTTTCTGGATGCCAAGGATCACGGCCGGTTTGCCCTCGAAGCCGGCGTCCCCCCGTTTGGGTGCCGCCGCGAAGGTAACGGATGCAATCTGACGCAGCAGGATCGGCTGGCCATCACGTGCCGTGATCGCGAGGTTCTTAAGATCGTCCAGGCTCGAGGTCCGCCCGAGGTGGCGGATGAGGTATTCGCGACCGTTCAGTTCGAGAAAGCCCCCCGAAGTGTTCGACGAGAACCCTCTGATCGCACCTTCCAACTGCTCCAGCGAAACGCCGAGCTCGGCCATTCGGCGGGTGTCAGGCTGGACCTGGAACTGCCGCACTTCCCCGCCGATCGGGATGACTTGCGCGATGCCGGGAATTGCCATGAGGCGAGGGCGCAGGATCCAGTCGGCGTACTCGCGGACCTGCATCGGCGTGATCTTCGCAATGTCGATCGGAATCGCGATCTGCATGATCTCGCCCATGATCGAACTGATCGGCCCCATGCGCGGGATCACGTCTTCAGGCAATCCTTCCTCCATGGCCGAGAGACGTTCCGACACCATCTGCCGTGCGCGGAAGATCTCTGTGCTCCAGTCGAAGGTCACGTAGATGAAAGACAGCCCCGAACTCGAGGTCGAGCGCACGGACTCCACGCCGGGCAAACCATTCATGGTCGTCTCAAGCGGGAAGGTGATGAGTTGCTCGACCTCCTCTGCTGCCATGCCACCGGCCTCGGTCATGATCGTGACCGTTGGCTTGTTGAGATCCGGGAATACGTCCACGGGTGTTCGCGAAAGCGTGAACGCACCGTAGGCCATCAGGACCAGGCTGGCGATGATCACCAGCAGCCGGTTCCCGAGGCTGTTGTCGAGTAGCCACTTGAACATCTGATGTGCTCCCCGTCAGCGGATCTGGTTGATCAGCGTGGCGGCACGCGTGGCGACCCGCTCACCGGCTTCGAGGCCAGACGTCACCGCGACATTCACGCCGTCCAGTGGCGCGATGGTGACGGTTCGCGACTCGAAACGCTCGGGCGCCGTCTTGACCCAGACGATGGTCTGGTTTGCCGGATTTTTCAGCACCGATGCTGCGGGAACGCTTACACCCTGCTGCGTGCTGCGCGTCTGCACGTAAACCTCGACAGGTTGTCCCACGGCAAGCCGGGTCAGCGCATCACCGTCGGCCGTAAAGGCAAGGGGTAAGGCCTGCTCGCGCAGGCTGCGGGCGGCACCGATGAAAGTGAGCGGAATCCGCTGTTCGCCAACGGCGAGGGTTGCCGAGGCAACATCTGCCGCGACCTCGGGATCGTAGGCGAGCGCCTCGATGCGCAGCCGCTTCGGGTCGACGATCTCGAACACGAGCTCGCGCGCATCGACGACCTGGCCTGACACGGCGTTGCTAGAGGCAATCACACCGCTGACAGGTGCAGTAAGGACATCGCGCGCATTCAGGCCACCACCGATCGCTCTCGATCGGGCAGCCAGACTGGCAACTTCGCTTTCAGCAGACTCGATCTCCTTGCGCGGGACGGTGTCGGCGAGCTCCTTCAGGCGCGCAAGGCGCTTCTCCGCAAGCGCCCTCGCCGCCTGCAGTTCGGCGAGTTGCGCGAGCTGGTTAGACCGTTCGATCTGATCGATCGAAGGAATGACGTGAGCCAGTACGTCACCCTTCTTCACGGTCTGTCCGACGCTCGGCAAGCCATGCGGGCCCGCCTCCAGGCGCCCAGCCATCATGGCCTGCACCTTCCCGCCTGCGTTCGGGTCCATGACCACCTTGCCAGCCAGCGCGGTGGTACGCGGCAATTCACCGGTTTCCGTGATCAACGTGCGAACGCCGATCTGGCGTTGAGCCGGCTTGGGCAGGAAGACGCTGCCATCGGCTTGCCGTTGTGGCCCATTGCCTCCCGCAACAGCCGGACCTTGATCGCCATGATCATGGCCTTCGCCGGCAAAGGCGTTCCACGAGGCACTGGCCGATACCAGCGCCAGAGCAGCAATCAGGACGCTAAGCTTCATGCGGCACCTCCAGTCGATCGATTGCGGGAGCTTCCCCTGCGAAGCGCTGCCCAGCCGATGAGGCCCAGCACGAGCACCCCTGCGCCGGCCCAGGTTGCGTACGGTTTCATGCCGGTTTCGGTTGTTTCCTCGTGCGTCACGGCCGCAAGCTCCTCGTGCACATCAAGTTCTGTGGCGAGCAGATCGGCGTCCTCGCCGGCCACGACGGTCGCTGTGACGGACACGACGCCAGGCTTGAGCGAGTCCTGCAGCGTGGCTTCGAACTCGCCGTCGGCATGGGGCTCGAGTGCAATCGCAGTGTCATCGAGGGCCAGATCCACCTTAGCGTCCTTGACCGGACTGTTATCGGCGAAACGGTCGAGATAGACGGTGAGGTTCTTGCCATTGACCACGCCGACCATTTCGAAGAGTTCAGAGACGGCAGTGAATCGCGGCAGTGCCGGACCGGCCGTGGGTGCGGGCGACTCACCGTGGTCGTGTCCGTCACCGGCCAGGATCTGCGGGGCAAACCCGGCAAGCACTGCAGCAAGGCTCCATGCCGCCAAGTTGTGAGCGTTTCTCATGTGGGGGTTCCTATCGTTTATTCGGGAAGCAGACCCAGCGCTTGGCGCTGAGCCGAGATGGCGGCTGCCAGGTCGATGTGAGCACGGGCAAGCTGGCGTTCGGCCTCGGCCGCCTCGAACTCGATGCGCAGGCGGGTCGGCAAATCGGCCTCGCCGAGGCGAAACGCCTTCTGGAAGAAGCCGCGTGACGCCTGAGCAAGTTCGGCGCGCCGCTCGGTGGCAGTGAGTTGCTGCCTTGCCGACTCGACGCGTACGCGAGCCACATCCGTTTCAGCCAGCAAACGCTCACGCTCGATCTGAAGCTGCGCCTCGGCCTCGATCGCTTCCGCACTGGCGCTGGCGACGCGCGAACGACTGCGTGAATCGGAGCCGAACGGAATGCGCAAACCCACTGTGACCGTCTGCTCCCAGGGCTCACTCGAGGCGCCTCGCTCACGCGTGGTCGCGAGAGTCAGTTCAGGATTCGCGCGGCCCTGAACACTGGCAAGCGTCATCGCGCGCCGCGCAACGCTGACCTTGTCTCGTAGCTCAGCCATCGCCGGATGAGCCGTTTCGAGCGTGTCGATCGGGATCGCGGCGGAGGATATGGGCTCGGGCGTGGGAAGCCCACTGGCGATCCGCTCCGGCGCGACGCCAGTGAGCGCGCGCAACTCCTGTCCGGTCTCTGCGAGCGCGCTTTCAGCGGCGGCGACGACCGTCTCCGCCGTGGCTAGCGCACCGTCGGCCTGATGCTGGTCTGCGCGCGCAAGATCGCCAGCCTTCACACGCCGACTCACGTCATCGACTAGTTCGCGGGCATTCGCGAGACCTTCCCTGGCCAGCGTGAGGTCGATGTAGGCTCGCCGCCAATCCCAGTAGGCCGTGCGTACCGCTGCGGCAGTGCGCAACTGCGCGGCGCGGGCGCGGCTCGTGGTTGCATTCAGTTCGGCCGCAGCGAGCGCTGCGGTAGTGGAACGTTCGCCCGGCAGCCAGATCGGCATCGCCACACCGATCTCGTATTCGCGGCTTCCGCGATTGCGGTCGAATTGATCCGTCTTGCCTGCCACCTCGAGGGCGGGCGGCTCGACGAGCCAACTGTCGGCACTGTCGCGGCGGGCCTGCGCCGCCTCCTGCTGGGTCGTGAGCGACCGGGCTTCAGGCTGACGCGCCCAGGCTGCCTCGAAAGCCTGCCTCAGCGACAGCGTGTCACTCGAAACCGGCACCGTGGGCTGCTGCGCCCAGGCGCCGCTGACCGCGAGACCGAGAAAAATGCCAGCCAGCCACTTGATACGAAATATCTGAAACATCCAATTCTCCGTTGATGGAAAGACACGGGGAATCGGCAGAGGGGGATCAATTCGATCGCAACAGACGCGCGAACCGGCCGCTCAAAGCGGCAGGAACTCGGGAAAGGGGAGTAAGGCGACCGCCCTGCCGATCAGGCTGGGCGGTCCCATTTTGGACGGTCGGGCTCTGCGGCGTGTTCCGCAAGCTGCCACGCTGAAAGCGTATCGATTGGCTGGGAGTTCAAACCACCGGGGCAAATCGCGCCCGACGCGCTCGCTAGCGTTGCGGAGCCAATCCCGTGGCAGGACGCGCAATCCACGTGCGCCCCCTTGGCCGGACTGCCTTTCTCGTCAACGCTGTCGCCCGCAGTGTGGCGGTGTTCGTGGTGTCCGAAATGGTTCGCAGCGGCACCTGATTCATGTGCGCAGTAGACGCCCAGCGCCGCCCATCCCAGTTGGACGGGCAGCAGGACGAGCAGGAAGATTGCAAACCAACGACGCATGGACTGAATTCTAGCGATAAGGGCGGTTCATGGTCGAGAACGAGTCTTGCGAACTGCAACGCAGCGGGCACCTTGCTGAGACGCCCAGTGCGACGCATCGGAACCATCCGGCGGATCGCACTGGCCGAGCACATCATGAACCACGGTACAGATCATTCATGTACCTGCGCTCCTGAGGCGTCATATTGGTGAGCTCCTTGATGACCTCTTCACGGGTTTTGCCGGGTCCGCTCACACGCGACGGCACCGGGAGGCCCCGCTGGAGATAAAAATAGCTCCCATCGGCCTTCGCCTGCTCAAGTTCGCGCAATACCTCGGCCCGGGTCTTCGTGCTCGTAGAGTGATCGGGGTGGAATGTGAAGCCCTGCTCTCCGGGAGCAGGATGCCACAGCGAATTCGCCTGTACGACTGCAGGTACGCTGAGCATGGCAGCGAGGAGCGAAAGGGTGGCTGTGGTGCGGATCTTCGACATGGTGAGACTCCTTCGTTCAACGTGAGATGAAGCGCACGGCTGCGGCGGCCCGGGGGGCTCCTGCACCGAACACGGCGCTGACTTTAGCCGCCCAACCTCGTCAGATCGCGAACTGCCGGATTACGATTTCGTAATGTCATGGCGCCAAGGTCTCCGCGATAATCCGTGCATGAAAATTCTGGTCGTTGAAGACGAGCCCAAGCTCGCCGAATACCTTCGCAGGGCGCTCACGGAAAGCAGTTACATCGTGGATGTCGCCCACAGCGGGACCGAGGGCCGCCGCCTCGCAAACGACGGGCATTACGATCTCGTCCTCCTCGACGTCATGCTGCCGGGCCTGGATGGCTATGCCGTGTTGCGCGAGCTGCGCCGGGACAAACATGTACCGGTCTTGATGTTGACCGCGCGAGACAAGGTCGAGGACCGGGTCAGAGGACTGCAGGCGGGCGCCGACGACTACCTTGTGAAGCCGTTTGCCCTCTCCGAACTGCTTGCACGCGTGCAGGCTTTGTTGCGGCGCGGTACCTTGACGCCGACTAGCCAGCAAACCATGGTGCTTCGCATGGCGGATCTCGAAATCGATCTGGTGCGGCGCAAGGCTTCGCGAGCGGGGCAGCGGCTCGACCTGACGGCCAAGGAGTTCGCGTTGCTCACCTTGCTGCTGCGCCGACATGGGCAGGTTCTCTCTCGCGCCGCGCTGGCGGAGCAGGTATGGGACATGAATTTCGATAGCAACACGAACGTAGTCGAAGTCGCTGTCCGGCGATTGCGCGGCAAGATCGACGACGCCTTCCAGAAGAAACTGCTGCACACCGTGCGCGGCATGGGGTACGTCCTTGAGGACAGGGAGACCTGAGGATGCCCAATCCCCGTTCCCTGGGGCGCTGGTTATCGTCGTGGCTCGCCGTGCTGACCTTCCTGGGGCTCGGCGTAGTCTGTTCGATCGTCTATGTGACGAGTCATCGGAATTTCGCCAGCAAACAGGCGGAGGAGCTTCGGCACAAGCAGAACGTGGTTCGCCATCTCGTCAGCGAGATCGCGACGCAGGACGACTTGCCAGGCCTGCGTCACAAGTTGGACGACTTTTTCGTTGGCCATTCCGATCTCGAGTTGCGCTTGATACAGGGTGACGACACCCTCGTGTACGCGACGTCGGCGCGATCACGCGCTCAGGCCGACCTTCGGCGTCTTGAGTTCGACATCCCTTTGCCTTGGTCGCGTACAGCCGTGCTCCGTGCCGAATTGGCGCTCGACAGCAGCGCCGACCGGCGCTTGTTGATGCACTTGGCGTGGACACTGCTTCTTAGTGCCCTGTCCGGGGCCGTCCTTGTCTCGGCTGTCGGTACCTGGCTGATACGGCGAGCACTCTTGCCGGTACACGATCTCGCACGGCAAGCGGCGAGCCTCAGTCCTGAGAGCGTCGGAAAACCCCTGGACGGGTCCGCACAGGCGCAGGAGCTTCAGCCCTTGGTTGCACAATTCAACGCGCTCCTCATTCGATTGGACGACGCCTATCAACAGTTGGAGGGATTCAATGCCGATGTCGCTCATGAGTTGCGCACCCCCCTTGCTACCTTGATCGGCGAGACCGAGCTCGCGCTGAACCGAGAACGCAGTCTCTCCGATCTGCGCGATGTGCTTGGATCGAACCTCGAGGATCTTCATCGTCTGGCAGGCATGGTTAATGACATGTTGTT
The DNA here is from genome assembly GCF_055393985.1 of Thauera sp. DNT-1. Taxonomy (NCBI): domain Bacteria; kingdom Pseudomonadati; phylum Pseudomonadota; class Betaproteobacteria; order Rhodocyclales; family Zoogloeaceae; genus Thauera; species Thauera sp. DNT-1. Next base: position 464,856 of record NZ_AP043752.1, read on the forward strand.
CTTGTCGCGGGCCGATCGCGGTGAACACCCGCGTCGGCGTCCTGTCTCCAGCCTTGCGGAGTTGGTGACCGAGGTCGTCGAGTTTCACGAGGCTTCATTGCAGGAAGCCGGAGTGAGTGCGCATGTATCCGGTGACGGCTCCGGCGCCTTCGATGCGGGATTGATTCGTCGCGCACTCTCAAACCTGTTGGCCAACGCGACACGGTTCGCTGAGCGCGGGACGGTGCTCGAGGTCGTCATCAAGCCGGATGGAAATGATCGCATTTGCCTGTCCGTGCACAACAAGGGCCCGGTGATTCCCCCGGAGCATTTGCCTCGCCTCTTTGACCGGTTCTATCGAGTTGATCGGGCGCGCGAGCACGGCGACCACCATCATGGGCTCGGATTGGCGATCGTGGCGGCAATTGCGCGAATGCACGGGGGAGCCCCGTTTGCCCGCTCGGCCGCCGGCAGTACGTGCGTCGGCTTTACCGTCGTCGGATCGCCCGCGCACGCCCACGCGGATTGAAGCCGGGCTGATGATCACTCCGTAACGAATCCCGTCAGGAGGGTGCTCGTTGAGCGCGTGCGAAGTCTCCCGGCTAATTGGAACGCTCGTCGTGGCACACACAGGCATCGCCCAGCGTCGGCGCTTCGAGTTCATGGAGGATGCCGCATTGCGCTGCACGATCCGGGGCATCGCACTGGCTGCGCAGCACAACGAGTTGGTGCTCGAGCGTGCGCAGGCTGTCGAGGCGTGCGCGGACCCGGGCGAGTTGAGTGTCGATGAGCGTGTTCACCTCTGCGCACTCGGCAGACGGATCGTCCACAAAGCGCAGCAGCCGCGTGATGTCGGCCAGGGCAATGTCCAGCGCCCGGCAGTGACGAATGAAGGCCAGGCGCTCGAGATGCATGCCTGCGTAGGCCCGATAGCCGTTGTGGCTGCGGGCAGGCGCGGGCAGCAACCCGATCCGCTCGTAGTAGCGGATGGTCTCGACCTCGACATGAGCAGCCTTGGCCAATTCACCGATCTTCATCGCCTGCTTCTCCTCATTGCGACCTGTCACCAGCTTAGTCGCTTGACCCTGTAGCGGCTACAGGGTGTGTCATGCACGCCAGTCCCTTTCCCACCAACAGGAGAGCGCCATGTCCGGCTGTTGTTCCCATTCCGCCTGCGATGCCAGCGCAGCGAGCCCACGTTTTCGCCAAGCCTTGTGGATCGCGTTAATCATCAATGGGGCGATGTTCCTGGTCGAGTTCGTCGCCGGCCTCGCTGCCGGCTCGGTCGCCCTATGGGCCGACGCCCTCGATTTCGCCGGCGACGCCGCCAACTACGCGCTGTCGCTGACCGTGCTGTCGTGGGGGTTGATGTGGCGGGCGCGCGCGGCCCTGCTCAAGGGTGTGGCGATGGCGCTGTTCGGCACCGTCGTGATGGCGCGCGCCCTGTGGGCCTTCCAGCAAGGGATTACGCCGGAGCCGCTGACCATGGGTGCAGTCGGGGTACTCGCACTGGTCGCCAATGCGGGGGTGGCGCTGATGCTCTATCGCTTCCGAGGGGGTGACGCGAACATGCGTTCGGTGTGGCTATGCAGCCGCAACGATGCAATCGGCAATCTCGCGGTCATCCTCGCGGCGGCAGGCGTCTTCGGTACCGGCAGCGCCTTGCCGGACCTCATGGTCGCGCTGATGATGTCGGGGCTCGCGCTGTGGTCGGGACTGCTCATCATCGTCCACGCCCGACGCGACATGGCCGACGCAGAACAGGCTCATCCTTAAGACCAAGGGCACCACTTGCAAACATACGCACGCTTGTTAGAGTGTGCGTATGAAGACCAACGTTACCAAGTCCTCCCTGTACGAACACGTCGCCCGCATCGGCAAGGCGCTATCGAGTCCGAAGCGGCTCGAGCTGATCGAACTGCTCGCCCAGGGCGAGAAGACGGTGGAGACGCTCGCGCAGCAGGCGCGCATCGACATGCGTCTGGCCAGCGCCCATCTCAAGGCGCTGCGCGAGGCACGCCTGGTCGAGAACCGCCGCGAGGGCAAGTTCATCCATTACCGGCTCAGCGGGCAGGACGTCGCCGAGCTGTGGCTCAGCGTCCGCGACGTGGCCGAGGCGCATTTGCTGGAGCTGCGCCTTGCGCTCGAACAGATGAGCGCTGCCCCCGACCTGCTTAGCCCGGAGAGTCTCGAGTCCCTGCTCGCCAAGGCGCGCAGCGGCGACATCGTCGTCATCGACGTCCGCCCAGAGGCCGAATACGTGGCCGGGCACCTGCCTTTCGCGCGCTCGATGCCGCTGGGCGAGCTAGAGAAGCGCCTCGCCGAACTGCCGGCCGGCAAGGAGGTGGTCGCCTATTGTCGCGGACCCTTCTGCGTCATGTCCGATGAGGCGGTCGCCCTACTGCGCGAGCGCGGCTTCAGCGCACACAAGATCACCGACGGCGTCACCGAATGGCGGGCAGGCGGCTTACCGGTCGAACGTTGACTCACCCAACCGCAAGCAGAAGCGGCAACAAAAGCGAGGAGACATCGCATGAAGAAAATCACATTCACCCTGCTGGGCGTCCTGTTCGGCGTGTCCGCAGTCGCGGCGGATATGTCGATGGCCGTGCCCGGCGCACAGACCGCCGCCGGACAAAGGGTGCTGACCTTCATCGCCAAGGATCCGCCCGGGCAGCGCTGCAACGGAAACCTGCAGGTGGCGGCCGAGATCGCCAACACCTACCGCGTGCCCATTCAGTTGCTGCCCTCGAGCCTGGCAGAAGGCTTGCCCGCGCCGGCCGTGTTCTACGGTAACCAGTTGATCGTCGCCGACGGCAAGGAGCACAACGGGGCGGCCAGCTACCAGATCGTCGCCGACATGCTCGATCTCGAAGGCGTGGCCAAGCAGGAAAAATCAGGCCTGCTGCTCCAGGACACTGTGCGACGCGACTTCGACGCCTTGAAGGCCACGATCAAGTCGGGCGGCAAGTAATCCCTGTCACGAACCAGGACCGGATCATGAACACCCTCTTCATTCTCAACGACGGCCCCTACGGCACCGAGCGCAGCTACAACGGTCTGCGTCTGGCCCGTGCGCTGGGCAAGCTCCAAGGCGAGACGGTACGCGTCTTCTTGATGGGGGATGCGGTGGCCTGCGCCAAGGCCGGGCAGAAGGTGCCCGAGGGCTACTACAACGCCGGCGACATGGTGCGCATGGTCGGGGGCGAGGTGGTCCTGTGCGGTACCTGCATGGATGCGCGCGGCTACACCGACGAGGACGTCGTGCCCAACGCGCGCCGCAGCACCCTGAAGGAACTGGCCGAATGGACCGCTACCGCCGACAAGGTGCTGGTGTTCTGATGGAGCGCTCACGCGCTGGGCGTCGCGGGCTACGAGAACGTGCGCCTCGTGCAAGGCGGCTTCCTGCAGTGCAATACCAAGGACAACTTCGGTACCGCGGGCGAGTCCGCGGGCCCGCTCAACCATTGGGACTCTCATGAAGGGGCGCGAAAGCGGCATGCCCGACGAGGCCTACTGGGCCTCGTTCTTTGACCCTCACGCCATGCTGGATCGACTGCTGGTGCCGTACGACAGCACCCACGGCGTGCTCGAGTTCGGCTGCGGCTACGGCACCTTCACCTTGCCGGCAGCAAGCCGCACGCGCGGACAGGTAACGGCGCTAGACATCGAACCGAGCATGGTCAGCCTCGTCGCGCAGCGGGCAAGGACGCAGGCTTGGCGAATGTCCAGACCGAGGTTCGTGACTTCGTCGACCATGGCACGGGGGTGCCCGATAGCTCGCAGGGGCATGTCATGGTCTTCAATCTGCTGCATATCGAAGACCCACTGGCACTGCTGCACGAAGCGCATCGAGCCCTTCAGCCTGGCGGTTTCCTCTCGGTGATCCACTGGCGCAGCGACATCGATACGCCGCGCGGGCCACCGCTGGCTATCCGGCCCAAGCCGGAACAATGTGCAGGCTGGCTCGCCGAGGCCGGATTCAATTCGGTTCTTCAAGAAAACCTCGGCTCTTCGGCGCCGTATCACTTCGGGATCCTGGCAAGGCGGGGAGCTCGCTGACCTTCCCTGCAGGCTTGTTGAGCCCGAGCAGCAGTTGATCAAGCCTATCCTGCCTCGCACGCGGGACAGGTGCAGCGATGGATTGGCACGGGTAGGACGGGCACCCATCTACGATGGTGTCGATCGGCCCCCTATGGGCACATACCTGACACGGAAGGTGTGCGAGCAGCTGGGCGCACAACGGAAATCGGCCCCGAAGGGCCGCGGAAGAACGAACTGAAGGACCGGCGACCCGAAGGCCGCCGGCGTGGGGTGGTGGATCAGGCCCCAACGAGTTGCCGGGCCAGGGCCACCTCGACGGAATCCCCGTCTTGATTCAGGATATCGAGCCCTGATTCGGGCACGTCTCCCGACGTGCTTTGCGAGACCATGATCTTCCTCGCCATCAACCCGAGGCAGGTCATCTGCGAGGAGTTGGCATAGCCGAGGTAGATCACGCGCACCGGCTGCTTCTGGCCGATGCGCCAGGAGCGCCGGGCGGCCTGCTGCAACGAATACACGTTGTAGCCCGACTGCATGAACACGATGGTCGGGAACTCCAGCAGGTCCAGACCGGTTTTCACCAGCTCGGGATTGGTGATGAGCACGTCGATGTCACGGTCCAACTGCTCGGCGATCCAGTCCTCGCGGCGGGCCGCATCCACGCTTGCGCGCAGCACCGCCACCTTGAAGCCTTCCTGCTCCAGCACCACCTTCAGGCGCGACGTGGTATCTCGCGTGCCGGTGTAGACCGAATAGACCAGGGTCCTGCGACCTTCCGCCTTCTCCTGCCTGCAGATCTCGATCAGCCCGCGTTCCTTGGGCATCACTTCCAGCTCGTTGAACTGAGCGGGCACGAACGCCAAGGTGTTGCGCGTGCGCGGATGCACTACCGTCTCCGACCTGAAGCAGCAATCCGGCCAGGCCAGCAGGACATTGAGGACCACACCGAGCAGCGCCGTGTCGCGCCTTGCCAGGGCCTGTTTCAGCTCCTGGGTCAGCCGACCTGCCAGATCGCGGTAGGCCACGGCTTGTGCCGTGTCCATCGTGACTTCGCGGAACTCCTCGTCATAGGGCGGCAGCACGTTGCCACCGATGTCCTTCAACTTGAGGAAGACCGTGAACGGCAGGACGCAACGCAGCACACCCTTCGGACCGAAACCCGGCGCCTTGACCGTGCGCACCGATACCTTGGTGCCCTTGGCCGTCTTGTGCGCCGTGCCGGTACTCTCGGAATAGATGTCCTTGAGCACGCCGTGATCGCGCATGAACGCCATCGCGGCCGACGTCATGCTCCCGCTCTTCGTCGGCCGGTAGCCGTCTTCGATCATCCGCCCCGGCAGGGCTCGAAACAGCAGGTGGAACAGGTCGTCGCCGTAACCGCCCATCAGTGTGCCGGTGAGCAACAGCGTCTTGCGCGCCTTGGCCGCCAACACCCCCATGGCCTGCCCCTGGGCGGAGCCGCCGTTCTTGTACTCGTGCGCCTCGTCAGCGATGAGCAGGTCGAACGTACCTTGGGGAAGCTGCCTTTTGATGAACTCGGACGGCTGGTAGCCGCCCTCGCCGAAGCCGAATTCCATGTTGGCCATCGCGCGTTCCATGCGGTGCGCCTGACGATCCGAGAATACCAACTCGCCGCGGTCGTCCATCAGGTTGATGAACTCGTGGATGTTGTCCCCGAGCATCGACGCGAGGAACGCATCGCCGAACTTCTGCATCAGCTTCTGCGCGGTGATTTCGCCGATGGTGGGAATACGCTTCAGTGCCTTGAGCACGGTCGAGGACTGGTCACTGGCGGACAGGCCTCTCGGGCGGATCAACGTCCACAGCGGTGCGGCGCAATGGCTGCACTTGCGACGGGTCTCTTCGGCTGTTAACGGCGGTCGATTCCCGCACAAATCCGGCGTCCACCGCCGGCACGGCACAGCATGACCTTGATCTGGTGAGCGGATAGCGGCTGTTTGCTTGATGGGGTCAGGGGCGTTGGAAGGCGCCCGTAGGGCGACTGGAAACGCCCCTGACCCCGGCGCGCCGATGGCGGGCGGGGTGTTCGTGCAATCGGGAGGGAGGGCGTTTGGCACCCGAGTGGCCGATGCGCGCACAATCGGGCTCGGCCTGTGGCAACGCAGGCGCGACACCGGCTCAAACCGCCAAGTCATCCCCAGTGTCGCGCCCCACACCCGCGCAAGGCTGCGCGGTCGTTGCGCCCGTAGTCTTTCACGAAGTGGGCGCTGGCGTCGAGTCTCCCACGGGCCTCAAGGCCCATGGAGTCGACCGGACGACGCTATCTCTGTGCCGCGTGCCGCGCGGCAGTGCTGATCTGTAGCCACTGTGATCGGGGGCAGCGCTATTGCGCCGCCGGCTGCGCCCAGCGTGCCCGCGCGGCCTCGCTGCGGGCAGCCGGCACGCGCTACCAGGCGAGCTTTGCGGGGCGCCTGGCGCACGCGCAACGCCAGCGCCGCTACCGCGCGCGACGCCAGGAAGTGACGCATCAGGGTTCCCCGCCGCCGGCCCCGCCTGTTGAAGTAAGGACCGCGCCGACCGTGCCCGAGTCCGTACCGTCCGCGAGCGGGCAGTGCCACCTGTGCCACCGCGCACTGTCCCCGTTCGTGCGTCAGGACTTCCTGCACTCCCCGGTTCGGCGCCCCTGTCCGCGATCCGAACGGAGTCCGCCCCGCCATGGCCCTGTCCCCTGAACACGAAGCGCAGATCCTGCGCTACTACCACGCCGAGCGCTGGCGCATCGGCACCATCGCCGTGCAGCTCGGGCTGCACCGCGACACCGTCGCGCGCGTGCTCGCCCAGGCCGGCCTGCCCCGGCACGGCCCCGTGCAGCGCGCCTCGGCGATCGACCCCTATCTGCCCTTCCTCCACGAGACGCTCGCCCAGTTTCCGCGCCTCACCGCCGCGCGGCTCTACGACATGGTGCGCGCACGCGGTTACCCCGGGCGCCCCGATCACTTCCGCCACCTCATCGCCCGCCACCGCCCGCGCCCGAGCGCCGAGGCCTACCTGCGGCTACGCACCCTGCCCGGCGAGCAGGCCCAGGTCGACTGGGGGCACTTCGGGCACCTGACGATCGGGCGCGCACGCCGTCCGCTGATGGCCTTCGTCATGGTGCTGTCGTGGTCGCGCCAGATCTATCTGCGCTTCTTCCTCGATGCGCGCATGGAGAACTTCCTGCGCGGCCATGTCGGCGCCTTCGAGTGCTGGGGCGCGGTGCCGCGCATCGCCCTCTACGACAATCTGAAGAGCGCGGTGCTCGAGCGTTGCGGCAACGCGATCCGCTTCCACCCGACCCTGCTCGCGCTCGCCGGCCACTACCGCTTCGAGCCGCGCCCGGTGGCGGTGGCGCGCGGCAACGAGAAGGGGCGCGTCGAGCGCGCGATCCGCTACGTGCGCGAGGCCTTCTTCGCCGGATGCGCCTTCGCCGATCTGGACGACCTGAACGCGCAGGCCCAGGCCTGGTGCGAGGGCGCCGCCGGTGCGCGGCGCTGCCCCGAGGACGCCTCGATGACCGTGGCCGAGGCCTTCGCGGCCGAGCGCGAGCGCCTGCTCGCGCGGCCCGAGACACCGTTTCCGACCGACGAGCTGCGCGCGGTGTCGGCGGGCAAGACCCCGTACGTGCGCTTCGACCTGAACGACTACTCGATCCCCCACACCCATGTGCGGCGCCCCCTCACCGTGTGCGCCGACCCGCTGCGGGTGCGCATCCTCGACGGCGAGGACGTCATCGCCACCCACGCGCGCAGCTACGACCGCCGCCAGCAGATCGAGTGTGCCGCGCACCTCGAGGCGCTCGTCGCGCACAAGCACGCGGCCCGCGCCCACCGCGCCACCGACCGCCTGACGGCGGCCGTGCCGGCCTGCCAGGCGCTGCTCGCCCAGGCCGCCGAGCGCGGTGAGCCGCTCGGGCGCACCACGCGCGCGCTCACCGACCTGCTCGATCGCTACGGGGCGGGCGAACTGGCCGTCGCCGTCGACGAAGCACTCGCGCGCGGCGTGCCGCATCCCAACGCGGTACGCCTGGCGCTCGAGCGCCGGCGCGAGGCGCCCCCGCCGCTGGGCGTGCCGCTACCCGCGCATCTGAAGACGCGCGATGTCACCGTGCGCGCCCACCCCTTGGCCGGCTACGACCGCCTGCTGGAGGACAACCATGACGACGCCTGAACCGCTGCTCGCGCGCGCCCGCGCGCTGCAACTGCATGGTGTGGTGAGCCACTGGGCCGAATGCGCCCAGGCACCGTGGATCGCCCCGCTCATCGAGTGGGAGGAGACCGAGCGCGCCCGACGCTCACTCGAGCGCCGGGCGCGCTGCGCGCACATCGGCCGCTTCAAGCCGCTGGCCGACTTCGACTGGCGCTGGCCCGAGCAGTGCGACCAGGCCGCCATCGCCGAGCTGATGACGCTCGGCTTCCTCGAGACCGCCACCAACGCCTTGCTGGTCGGCCCCTCCGGGCTCGGCAAGACCACCATCGCGCAGAACATCGCCCACCAGGCGGTGCTGCGCGGGCACACCGTGCTCTTCACCACCGCCGGCCAGCTCCTGGGCGAGCTCGCCGCGCTCGACTCCGACTCGGCGCTGCGCCGCCGCCTGCGCCACTACGCCAGCCCCACGCTCCTGGTGATCGACGAGGTCGGCTACCTCTCCTACTCGAACCGCCACGCCGATCTGCTCTTCGAGCTCATCAGCCGTCGCCACGAGAAAAAGAGCACCCTCATCACCACCAACAAGTCCTTCGCCGAATGGTCCGAGGTGTTCCCCAACGCCGCCTGCGTGGTCGCGCTCATCGACCGCCTGGTCCATCACGCCGAGATCATCGCCCTCAAGGGCCCGTCCTGGCGCCACAAGGAAGCCCAGGAGCGCGCCGCCACCAACGCCCGCAAACGCAAATCCGCACGGAGTCCCGCATGAAGACCGACCACCCGCCGTCCGGGCTGCTGCGCGGCCTGGACCTGCTCATCGACGCCGACTGGACGCCCGAGCAGGCCCGGGCCGTGATCGAGCTGCTCGACGATCTGCGCGAGCGCATCTGGGCGCACTACGAGCTCGCCCTGTTCGAGCACTACCGCCAGGACCGCCTCACGCAGGCCGAGCTGCCGTTCGACGATCCGTCGTTCTGATCGAGCCGCGCCCCCCAGCACAACGAGGGCCGACGCGCGCGGCCCTCGTGCCGTTTACGGCGCCGCCGGCGCCCACTCGACGACGCCGTTTAACGACGCCAGATTTGTGCGGAATCAGGGAGCCGGCAACACTTCGGCTTCGAGTTCGACCGGGTTGATCGGCTCGCCGTCGAGGTCAGTGATGATGTGGCCGCAATCCGGGCACGCGCCCACGTCTCCATAGGGCGTCCGCCGCCGGGTGAAGACGGGCTTCCAGTGGAAGCCCATCCGCATCCGCACACGGCCCAGGACAAAGAACTCCTGGCCCTGCGCCGGCACGCCCAACTGCTCGCGCAGCTTCAGCAGCTTAACCAGCGTGTCCGGGCCATTGAGCACCCAGACCTTGGCGCCGGCCACCGTCTCCTGAATTTCGCGTCGCCACTTGTAGACCAGGTGGGGTGGCGAGAGCACCAGGGTCCGGCGGTAGCCTTCGGCGTTGAGCACGGCAGCCGTGGCAATGCCGACGGTCGTCTTGCCGCAGCCCATCTCACCGTTGACGATAGCGGCACGTTCGCCGCGGTCGGCCAGCAGCTCCGTGACGGCATGGACCACATCGGCTTGCGCCTTGAACAGCTTGCGCTTGAGACCCGCGAGGACGATCTGGCGATGCGCCCGCGGCTGGCCGGTGTAGACCGGGGGATTGGCGCGGTTCAGCGAATCGAGCAATTCGTCGCCGAACTCCGATACGAAGTCCTGCAGGCTCAGCGTGAGGGGTGAAGCGGCCGCTTCGAGCAGGTCGCCCTGCGCAGCGGTTTCGGGAACGGCTTCAGGATCGAGGGACATGGTGATGCTCCAAGGTGAAGGGGCATGCACCTCGCCCACGGGGCGATGACATGCCCCAGGGTGGGAAGAAGGAAACGGCGCAAGACCGTCGAGGTTGATCAGTACTCGCTGGGCAGCAGCAGCGTGGTGACGCTGCGATCCCACTCGGTGATGATCCAGAGCTTCAGGCCGGGCGTGACCTGGTAGGACGAGAAGAGACGATCCTCACCGGACTTCAATGCGGCGTCGTTCAGTTGGCGGTCGTCATCGCACAGGTCGCCCCAGTCGCCATGAAGATGGCGACGCAGGTACGGCGCGGGATTGAACCGGCCCTGTCGGACCAGTTCGTCGACGCCGATGGTCATGACCACCTGCCCCGGGGAAAAGCTTACTTGCGATGCGAGGTCGAAGATTGCGAGTGCCATGGTGATTTCTCCTTGCGGAAAAGAGGGCCACGGCACCCCCTCGGGGCGACATGACCCCGGTGGGTGAAAAGCATGACGGCGAACCGTCAGGGAACAACAATCAGCGGATGGTCAGTACCTCCCCCCGTGTCGGGGAACCCGGCGTCATGTCCCAGGCGCGGATGACCGGCACGAACCTGTCGGTGAGGATGCGCGTTTCGGCCACAGAGCCGTCGTCGCGTTCGGTGTATTCCGTCTGGAGGGTTTTCTCCTTGTGGGTATCACCTTTGACGACGAGCACGCGCCCGGTCCTGGACCTTACCGCGCCGGAGATCGCGCCCGCGGCCAAGGCCAGGGCGAGATGCCAGTGGGACAAGGCCCGCGCCGGCGGGCGCAGCGACTGCTGCGCGACGCCCAGGTGCATGTCAAGCGCCGGCCAGAGCCCCTGCAGCCGGCCGACTTCATCGGCGAACTGCTCGGGCTCCATCGTCACGCGATAGAAGTGCTCCGGCTCGGCCGGGCTGGCGGGGACGGTGTACGGCAGGAACGGCCATTCGAGCGGCAGCTCCTCGGCTTCGGCGTCGCCCTGTCCGATCTGCAGCAGCAGACCGCGGGTGGCCTTGACCGAATCCGATGCCTGGTCGCGCTGACGAATCCTGCGACCGAAGATCACCACCTGCTTGAACTGCGTTTCCACCGCACGGTAGATGCGCAGGTCGGCGAAGTGGCGCGTCAGCCATCCGACCAGCTCGGCATCGAGCACGTAGGACGGCACGATGAAGATCAGCACGCCGCCGTACTGCAGCAGCGGCAGCGCGCGCTGATAGAACAGCTTTTCGAGCCGCGCACGGCCCTGGCCTTGATAGCCGATGTTGCCGTTCACGTCCTTGCTCAGGTCGCCATACGGCGGGTTCAGCCACAGCAGCCCGAAGGACTGGCGCGAGATCAGTGTGTCCATCAGATCACCGTGGATGCAGCGATCGACCAGTTGCCGTGCGTGGCGGGCACGCTCGGCGTCGTACTCGACGGCGAAGGCCTGGACCTGCTCGCGCCCGAGGGCGTGGGCGGCTTCGGCGATCGCCGCGCCTTCGCCGGCGCAGGGATCGAGGATGGACATGGAGCCGGGAGACGGCGCCAGTGCGGACAAGGCCCGCTCCAGCGTCGGCTCGTCGGTGGGGAAGTAGCCGTTACGAATGAAGTTGCGCGCCAGGCGCGGAAACATGAGTGCCATGGATTTCTCCTGGTGATGGATGAGGGAAGGCGGGCACGCGCGGCGCGCATGCCCGTGGGGATGGCTCACGCCACACGCCGAAGCGGTGCGTTCGCGGCCAGTTCGTACTGCGTGGCGCCGAGGGTGCGGTTGCGGATCAGCTCGCCCAGCGCCTTCGTCAGCGCCGGGACATCGAGGGCCAGCCGATGGCCTTCCAGCGGCCCGAGGGCCAAGGGAAGACCGGTCAGCATCCGTCGTGTCTGCAACAGCTCCAGCACGGTGTCGCGCCAGTGGTCGAGCAGTGGCAGCGGGCAGGTGTCCTGCACCAGGGTCCACAGCCGGTCGAGCCGGTGAGCGGAATCCCTGGGCAGAAGCGCCAGCGCGCTGGCGTTGGCCTTGTCTGGCTTCACGCAGCGACGATCGAACAGCCACACATTCGTCAGCGAACCGAACATCGTTCGCCGATAGGCGCGGGTGATGCGCTTTTCCAGGTTCTCGACGTTGCCGACGAAGACCGGGATGGATGCGCCCTGCTCGGTGATGACGTGGAACTGATCCAGTCCCTGTTCATCCCGGCCGAGGGTCAGGCGGGCGAGGAACTCCTGAACGGCGGTGTCGCGCGCCCAGATCGAGAGAAAGACGAGATTGCCCTGCTCGTCACCGACGCAACCGTCGGCCATGAGGTCGGGGCATTCGTCGATGCGGTACAGCGGTTTCACGGAAGAAGGTGCAGGCATGGTGATGTCCTCTTGGAAATGAAGGAGCAACCACAGCCCGCGGGGCCATGCTCGCCCCGGTTGGGTGAAGGAAGATGCGTGCCGCTAGACGGCGCGGCCCGCGTGGAAGCGGTGAACCCGCTCGCGCCACTCGGGGCTTTGCACCGGCGCCATGTCGAGATAGCGCAGCGGACACGAGTAGTAGTACGGATGCACGGACTCATCGAGTGACTTGTAGCCCCATTCGAGGCCCGCGCTTTCCAAAAGATGGCAGCCGATGTAGCAGATGGACTCACCGGCCGCGAGGCCCATGACGCCCGCCTGCCTGGCGGTGACGCGAACCACGGTCCACAGAACGTCGCCGTCCAGCGTGTGGTCGATGACTTCGCAGCAAGCGCGTTCGGACGCCTGCGGAGCGAGCAGCTCGCGGATCATCTGATCGCGCGTCTGACGAACGAAGGTCCAGCCCATGAGGGTCTCCTTGAAGAAAAGGCCGGAGCCCTCCCCGTCGGGGGAGAACCCCGGCGGGTGGCGGTATGCCGCGCAAGGCGGCGGATGGATCAGGCAGCTTTGAAGTGCCAGTCCTGGGACAACGGAGCGAACTCGTAGCCCAGCTTGTCGAGACGGTCGCGCTGCTGACGCAGCACACGACGATCCACGGTCGCATCGAGCTTCACGGTCTCGCCCAGGGGCCACAAGGCACCGAACAGCGCCGCGTCGTCTGCCTCGGCCGAGGCCGCAGCGGACACGGGAGCCGGTTCGCTGCCGAACGGCGTGGTATCGACCAGGGGATCGCGCGGACTGCGCGGCTTCGCCTTCGGCTTGGCCGGGGGCGTTGCCGGCACGGGCGCCTGCGCTTCCTCGTCGATCGGATCGACTTCCTGCGGACTCAGCCGGCGGGCTTCGTCGCGGCTCAGGGCGTCGATGTTGGACAGCGTCATCCCGCCCAGATGGGCGCGGATCTCGATGACCATGCGGCCGTTGGCGTTGTACGTGGAGGGGCGAATCTCGACGATGACGAAATCACCGTCGTACTTGCCCTCGCGGTACTGATCGAGTTCGGCGTTCTTCACGACGAACTCGCCGATCGAGGTCGCCAGGCGGCCGACGTTGAAGTCGCCGTTCCTGCCGTGGATGGTCTTGATGGCCAGTTGGCCGGGGATGGTGATCATGAAGGTCTCCTGCTGACGAAGAGAAGACAAGGCCCCGGGGATGGGGCCTTGCGGATCAGAACGACTCGGCAACGGCCAATGCGGGGGCATCGGCTGCGTCGTCGGCAGCATCGGCGACGGGCTCGGAAGACTCCGGTGCCGAGGCTTGCTGCGTAGCGGGCGCGTCGGACGTCACAGGGACTTCCGGGTCGCGCTCGTCGGTCTCGGTCGGCTTGGGTTCGGCCTTGTAGACGAGCTTGCCGTCGACCTTGATCCAACTGACGAACAGCAGGCGGGCCTTGAGGCTCACCCCCTGCTCGCCGGCACGCTTGCCCTTGGAGTAGGTGAAGGTGTCGGTCCACAGGTCGCCCAGGCGGAAGCCGATCATCACCTTCTTCTCGGCGTCGACCGCCTGAATGCAGCGGCGCACCAGGTGCTGCGCTTCCGATCCCGATACGCGCGTGTCGAAACGCACATACGAGACGTCATCGCTGGGACCGTTCAGGGCTGCGATGTCGCAGGCCAGGAACGCATCGCCTTTCTTGGGCTTCACTTCGCGGATGCGATTGAGATACCCGAGGCCGGTGATGTGCAGATCGAAGTAGGACTTTTCGTTGGAAGTGGTCATGGTGAATCTCCTGAGAACAATGAGGCGGAGACACACCCGACCCAAGGCGGGGAAGGTGTGGAACCCCCGCGTGGGTTGATGGAACAGCTTGGTGGCATCGCCATCGAGAACCGATGGCCGTTCGCGCATGGATGCCGGTGCGAACTGGGGTGATCAACGCGGTCGGAACCGCGTCGCAGCCTTGAAGATCGTGGCTGCCTGGGCATGTTGCTGACGGACGTCAGCGGAACATGGCCGGAAGCGTGGCGCCGGGACGGCGCGCAGGCGAGCGGCAATCGGCACTCGCGGCTGTCCGCATTGCCGGGAAGAAAGAGGCCCCCGGAGCGGGGGCCAGGGATGGGCGGTCAGTTACCGCCGGGCGTGGAAGGAACCGCCTGCAGCGACAGGTGTGTCGCGGTGGCGGACACGTCGAGGTCGTCCTCGCTGTGCAGGATGCGCGCAAACACGCCCTCCTGCGGATCGAAGAACTCGCCGAAGTCATCGCCGCCGAACTCGGCGCGCGCCAGCTCCCACCAGTCGTCGAAGGCATCGACATCCGGGTTGCAGCCGGCGGCATAGGCGATGGTCTTCTGGCGACCATCGGGCCGGCGCTCGCCGCGCTCGGCCAGGAAGTACACGCCCTGATCCTTGACCAGGATGACGCGGCATTGATTCGCCACCGCTTCGGCAAGCACGGGCCGCAGCTCCGTGCCTTTGAATCGAACAGTCATGGGTGTGATCTCCAGGGAGGCAGAAAGAGAGGCTTCCCGCCGCGAGGGCGGGAAGCTGCTGGGAGGTCAGTGCCGGACAGCCTTGCGACCCGACAGGCACTGCACGCGGATGCGTCTCCAGCTCCCGTCGTCGATCAGCCGTTCCAGCGTCTCGCCGAGGGTGTCGAAGAACACCTCATCGACCCGTTCGATCAACTCGCCGTCGCGGTGCAGCTCCACCGCGTAGAGGTCGAGGCCACGCTCATACAGCACGGTGACGCAACCCTGGAACTTCATCGTGGCGACGGTGAAGCCGATGGCCGGCGGCGTGCGGATGATGTCGGCGGGCAGCGGATCGACCCAGGTGAAGTCCCGTGCGCCGGCATCCACCAGCATGTGGGTTATGCGCCGATAGCCGTCGGGAGCGGGCAGCTGTTCCATCTGCTGGATCAGCTCCTGCAACTCGGGGCAGCTGGGCTCGGGGATCGGCAGCTTCGCCGGTGCGGAACCGAGCACGAACCGCTGCACCGTGTACGGCTTGCCGTCGGCAGTGAATGCGGTCTCTTCCTCGGGCGTGTCGGCGCGTAGACCATCGAAGCGGCGTCGGGCGTAGGGTTCGACCTGCACTTTGGCGCCCGTGTCGGGCACTTCGGTCACCAGCGCCCGGTCGAGCACCGCGAATTCGGCGCGTCCCGTCTTGACGACAATGGCCTCGTCGGTGGTGGCGATGACCTTGCCCTCGAAGGGCTTGGGATCGATGTGGAAGCCCAGCGTCGAAACCTTGGGCTGGCCGTCGAAGATGTTGAACTTGAAGGTACGGACGTTGGAAGGCACGTGGCCGCTAACGAGCGTCGGCATTTGTGCGCGGATGGCTTGGGTATCCATGGGAGACTCCTTGTGGCAACCAAGGGAATCCCGCCCTGCAAGGGAGGTAATCCCTTGAGGGTTGAGGAAGTGACGCGCCGAGGCGTCGTGAAAGACAACGACCGGCGCGACGGATCGCGCCGTAGCCTTGAAGGTCTTGGCTACCTGGGGATGCTGCCGACGTCAGTCAGCGGGGCATGGCGTCAGCCTGCCACGATTGTGGATCGAGATTTCCGATCAATCGGAAACGGTAGGCGTCTCATTTCTGGAGGGAATGGCTATCGCAAGCGCTATGACGAAATGCAGCAGATCCTACCGATAGACGGGATGGCGACGACACAAGGCCACCACCTGATCCCGAACCCGGCTCGCCGCCTGTCCAACGCCACCAGCCTCCAGCGCATCCAGCACGTCACACAGCCAACCGGCCAGTTCCTCGCACTCCGCCACGCCGAAGCCGCGCGTGGTCACAGCCGGCGTGCCGATGCGCACCCCCGAGGTCATGAAGGGCGAGCGCGGGTCGTTGGGCACCGAGTTCTTGTTGGCGGTGATGTACGCCGCGCTCAGCGCGGCGTCCGCATCCTTGCCGGTATAGGGCTTGGTCGAGAGGTCGATCAGCATCAGATGGTTGTCGGTGCCGCCGGACACGATTCGGTAGCCGCGGCCTTGGAGCACGGCGGCCATGGCGCGGGCATTGATCACGACCTGCTTCTGGTAGGTCTTGAACGCCGGAGACAGGGCTTCCTTGAAGGCCACCGCCTTGGCGGCGATCACGTGCATCAGGGGCCCGCCCTGGATGCCGGGGAACACGGCGGAGTCGAGCTTCTTGTAGAAGTCATCATCCTGGCCCTGGGACAGGATGATGCCGCCGCGCGGGCCGCGCAGGGTCTTGTGGGTGGTGCTGGTGACCACATGGGCATGCGGCAGCGGGTTCGGGTACTCGCCGGCCGCCACCAGGCCGGCCACGTGGGCCATGTCCACCCAGAAGATCGCGCCTACCTTGTCGGCGATGGCGCGCATGCGCGCCCAGTCCTTGTGGCGAGAATAGGCGGAAAAGCCGCCGATGAGCATCCTGGGCCGGGTCTCCAGCGCGATGCGCTCCATCTCGTCGTAGTCGATCAGTCCTGTCTCGGGATCGAGGCCGTAGGGCACGATCTTGTAATGCCGGCCGGAGAAGTTGGACGGATTGCCGTGGGTCAGGTGGCCACCCTGGGCCAGGTTCATGCCCATCACGGTGTCGCCGGGATGGGTCAGCGCCAGGAAGACCGCGGCATTGGCCTGCGCGCCGGCATGAGGCTGGACGTTGGCGTAGTCGCTATCGAACAGCGCCTTGGCCCGCTCGATGGCCAGGCGCTCGGCCACATCCACGTGCTCGCAACCGCTGTAGTAGCGCTTGCCCGGATAGCCCTCGGCATACTTGTTGGTGAACACGGTGTTCTGGATGGCCATCACCAGCGGACTGGCGTAGTTCTCGGAGGCGATCAGCTCAGCGTGGTCTTCCTGCCGTCGTTCCTCGCGCAGCACGGCTGCCGCCAACTCGGGATCAAAATCGGAGAGCGTCAGGGATGGGTCATACATGGGTGGGTCGTCCTGTGGTCTGAATTGTTCGGGTCCGGAACTCGATGCGGTCGGGGGCGTCGATGCCCAGCTTCATGCCGCTGCTTCCTGCGGCGTCGTTTCGACGGGCGCTGCAGGGCCGTCCGATGCGGTCGGCGACAGCAGGTGGGCGAGGCGCGCCACGATGTCGTCGATCTGCGCTTCGTCGCAGACCAGCGGGGGCAGCAGCCGGATGGTGTTGTCGCGGGTCACCGTGATGAGCAAGCGCTGTTCGGCCAGGGCGCGCCCAACCAGCTCTGTGCAGGTCCTGTTCAGTTCGATCCCTGCCATCAGGCCCTGGCCACGGATGGCGACCACATCGGGGTGGCTGCCCAGTGCCCGCTGCAGGCCGTCGAGCAGGCGCGTACCGAGCAGGGCGGCCCGCTCAGGCAGGTTCTCGCGCGCCATGATGTCGAGCGCCGAGCACGCGACCCGGCAAGCGAGCGGGTTGCCGCCAAATGTCGAGCCGTGCTGCCCGGGTGAGAACAGGTCGGCGGCTTGCCCCCGCGCCAGGCAGGCGCCGATCGGAAAACCGTTGCCCAGCGCCTTCGCCAGCGTGATGACATCGGGCGTGATGCCCGCATGCTGGTGGCCGAACCAGGCGCCGGTCCGGCCCATGCCGGCCTGGATTTCGTCGACCATCAGCAGCCAGTCGTGTTGGTCGCACAGGGCACGCAGTCCGCGCAGGTAATCGGCTGCGGCAACCCGGATTCCCCCTTCGCCCTGCACCGGCTCGACGAGCACCGCCACGATGTCGGGCCACTGCGCGGCAGCCTGGCGCACCGCGTCGAGATCGTTGTAGGGCACGCGCACGAAGCCCGGCATCAGCGGCTCGAAGCCGCGTTGTTTCGCGGGGTTGACGGTTGCCGAGAGCGTTGCGAGGGTGCGACCGTGAAAGCCGTTCTCCATCACAAGGATCTGGGGCCGCGCCACCTGCTTGCGATGGCCATGCAGGCGCGCCAGCTTGAGCGCCGCTTCGTTGGCTTCCGCCCCCGAGTTGCAGAAGAAGGCCTTCTGCATGCCGGTCAGTGCGCACAGGCGCTCGCCCAGCCGCTCCTGCCAGTCGATGCGAAAGACGTTGGAGGTGTGCAGCAGCAGCCCGGCCTGCTCGCTGATGGCGGCGGCGATTTCGGGGTGGGCGTGGCCCAGGCTGGTGACCGCGATGCCGGCAATGGCATCCAGGTACTCGACGCCTTGTGCATCCCACAGGCGTGCGCCGGAGCCGCGGACGAACGAAACGGGTTGACGGGCATAGGCCCGCATCAGGTGCGACGCGTGGTATTGCATGATTGCTGCCTCAGGTAGGTGTCTTGGGAAACGTGGGATGGGCTGGAGCAAGTCGAACCGAAGTGGCGCCGAAAGCGTTTCGCCGTCATGGCTGGCTGCAGGGCGGTTCCGATCCGACGCCGTCGAGCCAGCGGGAGAACGCCGCCTGCGCAGCCTGCGGTAGCCGTGTCTGCAGGGCGCATGCCTGGGTTCGCAGTGCACGCGGGTCGATTCCCGCCTGGGCCAGTTCGCAGGCATGTCCGACCAGCCAGCGTTCGATCTGGCGCGGGTCTGCCTCCAGGTGACATTGCAGCCCGAGCACATGGCGCCCGACCGAAAAGGCCTGGTTGGGGCACACATCCGTCCCTGCCAGCCGCAGCGCGCCGGGTGGAATGTCGAACTGATCGCCATGCCAGTGTAGGACCGGCACGTTGCCCAGCGCGACCAGCGGCGAGGCTTGACCTTCCTGTGTCAGCGTCAGTGGCGCAAAGCCGATCTCTTTGGCACCCATGGGGGCCACGCTGGCGCCGAGCGCGCGCGCGATGAGTTGCGCGCCCAGGCAGATCCCCAGCAGCGGGCGATGGCCGTCCAGCCGCCGACGCACCAAGGCCAACTCATCCACGATGAATGGATAGGCCTCGTCGTCAAAGGCGCCGATGGGGCCACCGAGCACCACCAACATGTCAGCAGCATCGACAGCGCGGGTGTTCAACGCATCTCGAGTCGCATCGACATACTCGATCGTGTAGCCGCGCGCTTGCAGCAGTGGTTCCAGCGTTCCCAGGTCTTCGAAATCCAGATGGCGAATGGCGATGGCGGTCTTCATGATCGGGGCTCCTTTGTTTGGGGGTTCGCTGGCCAATAGTGGCTGTCGGGCAAGGGGCGGGCGCCGAAGAGGGCCTGGCCGACACGCACCACGGTGGCACCTTCCTCGATGGCGATCTCGAAGTCGCCGGACATGCCCATGGACAGCTCATCCAGGCCAATACCTGCGGCGGCACTCTGGCGCAGTCGGTCCCGCAGCGTGCGAAGCAGGATGAAGCACTGCCGTACCCGTTCGGCCTCACTGGAGAACAGTGCGAGCGTCATCAGGCCGCGCACGCGAAGGGCAGAGAAGGCCGGCAGGGCGCGCACGAAGCCTGGGACATCCTCGGGTGCCAGGCCATACTTGCTGGCCTCGCCCGAGGTGTTGACCTGCACGAACACGTCCAGCGAGCGTCCCTCGATTTGCAGGCGGCGTTCCAGTGCCTCGGCCACGCGCAGGCTGTCCAGCGCCTGGAACTCGTCCGCGAAGCGCGCCACCATCCGCGCCTTGTTGGTCTGCAGGTGGCCGATAATCGACCAGCGCAGCCCGCCGAGATCCTGCGTGGCTTCCCATTTGCGATGGGCCTCCTGCACCTTGTTTTCGCCCAGCATCCGGCAACCGGCCGCGTAGGCCATGCGAACACTGGCCTCGGGCTTGGTCTTGCTCACCGGGAGCAGACGCACGTCCGCCGGATCGCGACCCGCGCGACGGCAGGCGGCGTCGATGCGTGCCCGCACGGCGGCCAGCTTGTGGTGGAAGTCCTCGACGGTGAGGGCCTCGGGATAACGTCCATGCGGGTCGTGGTCACACAGGGCATCGACAGAGGGGCTCATCAGCTCACCCCCTTGTTCGCAGGGGCGGGCGCCATCACCTGCCTTGGCACTCGTTGGGGCAGGCGGCCGTTGAGCACCGCATGCGCCACCAGCCCGATCACCAGGCCCCAGAACGCACCACCGATGCCCAGCAAGCTGATGTTGGCGGCTGCGGCCAGGAAGGTGATCAGCGAAGCTTCGCGCGCCTGTACGTCGGCCATGGCGCCGGCCAGGCTGCCACCGATGGTGCCCAGCAGCGCCAGGCCAGCCAGCGTGGTGATGAAGGTCGCCGGGAAGGCCATGAAGAGGGCGGCCAAGGTCACGCCGAACACCCCGACGAGGATGTAGAAGACCCCCGCGGCGATGCCGGCGATCCAGCGTCTGGAGGGGTCTTCGTGCGCTTCCCGGCCGGTGCAGATCGCGGCCGTGATGGCGGCGATGTTGAACGCATGGGAACCGAACGGTGCCATGAGCAGCGAACCGAGCCCGGTGACGGTCACGATGGGGTTCGCACTGGTCTTGAAGCCGTCGTTGCGCAGCACCAGCATGCCCGGCATGTACTGGCCGGTCAGCGTGATCAGGAATAGCGGCAGTGCCACGCTCAAGGTGGCGTTGAGCGAGAACGCCGGCATGGTGAAAACCGGCGCGGCGAGCTGCAATGCCAGCCCCGACAGATCGACGCGATCCTCGATGAGCAGGAAGGCCAGCCCCAGCACCAGGATGCCCACCACGGCATAGCGTGCGGTGAAGCGCTTGAGCACCAGATACGCCATGATCAACAAGCCCGCCAGAACGGGGTCGATGCTCATGCCACCGAAGGCGCCGACGCCGAACTGCAGCAGGATGCCGGCCAGCAATCCGGCGGCAATGCCCGGTGGGATCAGCCGGATGGCTTTCTCGAAGTACCCGGACAACCCCAATGCCACGAAGGCCGCCGCCGAGAGCAGGTAGGCACCGATCGCCTCGGCATAGGGCGTGGTCGCGAGTGCGGTGATGAGGAACGCGGCGGCCGGCGTGGACCATGCGGTAATGATCGGCTCACGTGCCGTCCAGCTCAGGACTATCCCGGTGACGCCCACGCCGATCGAGATCGACCACACCCAGGAGGCTGTCAGCTCCGGGCTGAGGCCGGCCACTTTCGCGGCCTGGAAGACGAGGATGAAGGTGCCGCCGTAGTTGACGATGACCGAGACCAGCCCGGCCACCAGGGGATGGGCGAGATCGCTCGGACAGATGGGTGAAGGCGAGGTGGATGACGACATGGCGGGCTTGGGGCTCCAGAAGGGGGGGACGATCTGCTCCGAAAGCAGCTTTTTAAGCCTAAAATGGCCCGTTGTTCCCCACCACTTTCGTTAAGCGATACCAGCCAATTGTTCAAGCACGCTCAACTCGAATCGGTCAAAGCCTGGATTGGAGACCCCGCCCACGGCGCCTTGCCGCTGCATGCCCGCATTCAGCGCGCGCTCCGGCAGTTGATCCTCGACGGCGCACTCGACGTCGGCAAACCGCTGCCGGCGTCGCGGGCATTGGCCCGGTCGCTCGGCGTCTCGCGCGATACGGTCGAGTCGGCATACAGCCAGTTGCATGCGGAAGGCT
The DNA here is from genome assembly GCF_055393985.1 of Thauera sp. DNT-1. Taxonomy (NCBI): domain Bacteria; kingdom Pseudomonadati; phylum Pseudomonadota; class Betaproteobacteria; order Rhodocyclales; family Zoogloeaceae; genus Thauera; species Thauera sp. DNT-1. Next base: position 486,538 of record NZ_AP043752.1, read on the forward strand.
TCATCGAACGGCGTGTGGGGAGCGGCAGCTTCGTGTCCGAGCGGGCGCAGGCCTCGTCAAGGCGTGGCACCGCGCGGCGCCCCGGGCCCCAGCGCGAGTCGGTGCGTCTGAGTCGGCGTGGCGCGGCGATACTCCAGGGCGGCGGCGTGCGCGACTTTGTTGCGCCAAGGCCGTTCGCCCCCGGGGTGCCGGAGACGCGCAGCTTTCCGCTGCGAACCTGGGAGCGCCTGGAACGCCAGGTGTTGAAGGACTATGGCACCCAGGCCTTGCGACACAGCCCACCCCAAGGCGTGGAGCCGTTGCGCCGCGCCATCGCGGACTACGTCAATCTTGAGCGGGGGGCGCGCGCCACGCCCGAGCGTGTGCTGGTGCTGACCAGCTCGCAACAGGCGTTGGCCCTGTGCGCAACCGTATTGCTCGACGCGGGCGACCGGATCTTCATCGAAGACCCCGTCTACCACGGTGCCCGCAAGGCGTTCGATGCCGCCGGGCTAGCGTGTGTCCCCGTGCCGCTCGACGACCAAGGCATGCAGGTGGCGCGCCTGCACGATGCGGCGAGCCCGGCCAGGGCGGTCTTCCTGACGCCCTCGCATCAGTTCCCGACCGGCGCGACGCTGGCGCTGGATCGGCGGCTCGCGGTGATCGAATGGGCGCGGCAGAACCAGGCCTGGATCATCGAGGACGACTACGACAGCGAGTTCCACTACGCCGGCAAGCCCACGGCCTGCGTGCAGGGGCTCGACCCGTACGATCGCACGATCTACATCGGCACCTTCACCAAGTCGCTGTTCCCCGGCCTGCGCATCGGTTACGTGGTCTTGCCGCCCCAGCTCGTGGCGCCCATGACCGTGGCGCGGACCCTGCTGGACGGGCACAGCGCATCCATCCCGCAGCTGACGCTGGCACGCTTCATCGAAGGGGGGCATTTCGGCGCCTATGTGCGCGCGATGCGTGGAGTCTATGCCGACCGGCTCGACGTGCTGGCAGGGCTCGTGCGCGCGCATCTGGCCGGCTTCGTCGAACCGAGGGTGCCGGCCGGCGGAATGCAGATGCCCTGTGTCTTGACCCGCGACATCTCCGAGCGCGCGGTCATCGATGCCGCGGCTCGGGCGGGAATCGATCTCCTGGGGCTGACGGCGCTGCATGCTTCAACCAGGCACAGGGCCGGTTTCCTGATGGGGTTCGCGGCTTACACGCCGGCTGAACAGGAGACGGCGGTCGAGCGGCTCGCCAGGGTGCTTCGGGAACTGGAACGCCGGTAGCAGCATGTGGGCGGACGCATACAAATCGTCGGATGGAAAGCCCGAATCGGCAAAAGTGGGACGAGCCCCGCGAGGGGGCTCAAGTGAGGGTCATTCGTCACCGTACACCGTCAATGCCTGCAGTATCGGCGCGTCGGCATCGAACACCAGCAGGCGAACGTCAGCGAGCGCAGCCAGGTGCAACACTTCCACAAGGGACTCCGGCACGCCCTTGGCCCGGTGCTCCTGCCGCAGCTCTTCGGCGGTGATGCCCTCGACATGCTGCAGGTTCGCATCCGTCCAGGGCGTGGCGATCAGCTTCACGCCGACCGCCGGGCTGTAGGGAATGCGGAAGGCCACGAACAGAAAACCGCTCGGCGTGGCGATGTCGGCCAGGTTGGCCAGATAGCGACCGGCCTCCACGGTGATGTGCGCCGAACTGATTTCCCAGGCACGGCTGTAGAACCCAGTCTCGAAGCGCAGGCGGCGTACCACCTCGCGCGCGGCTTCCTCGGAGAAGGTATCGCCGACGTGCAGCGGCTGGCCGGCTTCTTCGGCCATGACGGCGTAGACGAGGTTTCGGGCGATGCCGTGGCTGGGGCACTGCGCGTCCAGCTCGGGCGGCACGTTCTGGCCCTCGGTGATCAGCGCGAAGTCGTCGCAGAAGACGCAGGCATGGCGCTCGACCTGGCTGTCCGGCAGGTGCGACTGCGAGACGTGCAGCGGGAGGTAGCTCAGCGGGCAGTCGTCGTCGTAGGAAATCGCTAGCAGCCGCTGCACGGACAGGCCATCGTAGCCGCGGACGAAGGGATTGTTGGGATGGGACATGGGATTCCTCCAGCAGAGGATGGCCGAGGCAATCCCCTGCCGGGGATTGAACCCCAGCGAGTGGATGAAGTGGCAGCCGGTCAGCCGGCCGCGGCGTCGGGCCGCCCTGGTGGCGGGCGGTGCAGGTCAGTGGAAGATGCTGATTCGGGACATGGCCGCTCCTGCGAAAAGAAGGAGGGACATGGCCCCGAACGGGGACGCATGTCCCTCGTGGGGTGGGATGAAAAGACGGTGGATTGCCAGGCGCGGCTCACCAGCCGTTGTAGTGCAGCGTGAGGTCGGCGATGACCTTGCGCCGCTCCAGATCGAGGCCGCCGAAGTCGGACAGCCCCTCGAAGCCGCAACGCTTGAGCATCGCGCCGCCCTCGCGGGAGTTGTAGAAGCTCACCATCGCGGACAGGAACATGCGTTGACCGCTGCTCAGCACGCCCAGGGCGTCGTTGAGCATCAGCATGTTGGGCCGCAGGTCCCACTTGGTGGTGGCACGCTGCAGACCTTCGCGTGTGCCGTCGCCGAACCACTCGTGGCCGGCGATCTGCGCGCCGCGCTTCCAGGCCTCGAAGAAGGCCTGCGGTGCAGCGTCGAAGTGCGCCTGTTCCAGCGCCATCTGATCGAGCACGTCTTCGGGTAAAGACAGATTCATGAGAGAACTCCTTGAAGGGTGGGAATCAGGGGTGAGCGCGCTGTGTCCAGGCATGGGTATCCAGGGCGCGCTGTGCTGCGAGGTGGGTCGGGAAATACTCGACGGACTCCCGCGATACCGGGCCTTCGTCGTCTTGCGTGCCGATGTAGTGGCCGGCCGCGCTGCGCAGCACCTGTAGCGGCAGACGCTTGCCGGTCCAGGCCAGCGCCAGCGCACCACTGCGTACTGCGGTTGCAGAGGAAGATGCGGAAGGTTCAGACATGCCGTGCTCCTTGGTGGGTCGGGGAGTACGCATCCCGTAGAGGATGGAGTTCCCCTCGGGTGGTTGAGAAAAGTGCATCGTCGCCAGGCCGGCGAGCGTCCGCGGTGGGCGATGCGAAGCGGACTGGATCGGTCGACGCGGCGAACCGCGTTGCAGTATTGAAGACCGAGACTGCCAGGGCATGCCGCTGACGACTGTCAGCAACGCATGGCGTGAGGATGGGCGCGAAGCATGGCTGCCGTCGCAGGGAAAACCGAATCGTGGACGGCCCGCTTTAGGGCAGGCCCGCGTCACGGGACAAGGCAGGGACCAGGGCGCCGAAGGCCACGCGGGCCTTCGGCTGGAGAGGAAGGAAAACCACCTGTGGGCTGCGTCAGCGCGGGCCGCCGTCAAAGCCGTTCGCTGCGTCAGCAATCGCACCCGGCCCGTTTCGTGGCTGGGGCCGGAAACCTTTGGCACGCATACGCGCACAAAGGGAGCCCGTTGTTCCGCCGGCGGGCACCGGCACGGAATACCCTCGGCCCAAGGGGCCTCCTCACGGCTCGCGCGGCGGCAAGGCGTCAGGAAGCCCCTCGTGGCCGAGGCAAGGCACACCGATCAAGGGAATGGCGGCGGGCGCGATTCGTGGAGCAATGACCTTCTCGCCCCGTCGCCCGATGCCGGGCAGACGGGGCGCGCACACCGTTGCAGAAGGAGACGCGCGCTTTGGAGTCCCGCGCGGTGCGGGACGTTTGCCTCGCCGCCAGTGAAGTGGCCGGCGCGGCAGGGGAAAAGCGAGGATCAGGACGCCTTGGAGGCAGCGCGCCGCTTGCGCGGTGCGCTGCGCCGGCCCGTCGGGGACTCGATCGGCAGCGTGCCCTTGCAGTCCGGGTAGCGCGAGCAGGACCAGAACGCGCCGCTCTTGCCCGTGCGCTGCTGCATCGGTGTGCCGCACTGCGGGCAGGCCGGCGCCGGCGGCAGCTTGAGCGAGAGCGTTGCGCCGCGGTACTGCTGCACGAGCTGGCCGACCCACATGGACTGCTTCTCGATGAAGGTGTCCAGCGCCATCTGGCCGGCCTCGATCATGTCGAGTGCCTGCTCCCACACCGCCGTGGTGCCGGGGTCGGCGATGGCCGAGGGCACCGCGTCGATGAGCGTGAATGCCGCGTCGGAAGCGCGGACGGCGCGGCCTTTCTTGACCAGGTAGCCGCGACCGATCAGACCGTTGATGATGTTGGCGCGTGTCGCCTCGGTGCCGATGCCGGTGGTATCTCGCAGCTTCTGTTTCAGCCGCGGGTCGGTCACGAACTTGGCGACGGTCTTCATGGCCTTGATCAGCTCGCCCTGCGTGTAGGGTTTGGGCGGCAGCGTCTTCAGCGCCTTGAGATCCACCTTTCCGACCGGGCAGGACAGGCCCGCATGCAGGGCGGGCAGCACCTGGCTGCGCTGCGCATCCTCGCCATCGGCATCGTCCGGCCCCGGCGTCGCCAGCACCTCGCGCCAGCCGGTGACGGCGATCTGCTTGCCCACGGCCGCCAGCGACTGACCGCCGCACGAGAACTGCGCCATCGTGCGGTCGAACTCATGGTGTGGGAGGAACTGCGCGAGGTAATGGGCGCGGATCAGCCGGTAGACGGCCAGCTCCTTCTCGCTCATGGCCGACAGGTTGGCGGGTTCCAGCGTCGGGATGATGCCGTGGTGAGCCGACACCTTGCCGTCGTTCCATGCACGCGAGCGCAGTTGGCGATCCAGGCGCTCGATCAGCGGCCGCAGGCTGGGGTCGGTCTTGACCAGGCTGTCGAGTACGGTCGGCACCTCAGCCAGCATGCTCTCGGGCAGGTAGCCCGAATCCGAGCGCGGATACGTTGTCGCCTTGTGCGTCTCGTACAGCGCCTGGGCAATGTCCAGCGTCTCCTGCACGTCGAGGCCCAACTGCTTGGAGCACACCTCCTGCAGCGTGCCCAGGTCGAACGGCAGCGGCGGCCCTTCGCGAACGCGCTCGGTTTCTACCGACAGCACCTGGGCGGAGCCGGCCGTGCGCAGGCGCTCGGCGGCCTGCTGCGCCACCGGCTGTTGCAGGCAGCGGCCCGCATCGTCGGTGCTGCCTTGCGGCGGCGTCCAGCTTGCGACGAAGGGCTGGCCTGCATGCGATAGCGCAACCTCGATGGCCCAGAACGGTACGCAGACGAAGCGCGCGATCTCGCGATCGCGGTCCACGACCAACTTCAGCGTCGGCGTCTGCACGCGCCCCACCGACAGCACGCCGCTATAGCCGGCCTGGCGCCCCAGCAGTGTGAACAAGCGGCTCAGGTTCATCCCGATCAGCCAGTCGGCGCGCGATCGGGCGAGTGCGGAGAAATACAGCGGCAGCGTCTCGGCGGACGGCTTGAGCGCACCCAGCGCCTTGCGGATCGACGCATCGTTGAGCGCCGACAGCCACAGGCGCTGAATCGGCCCGCGGTAGCCGCATAGGTCGATGATCTCGCGGGCGATCATCTCGCCCTCGCGGTCGGCGTCGGTCGCAATCACCAGCTCGCCCGCCTTGGCGACGAGCTGCTGCACGACTTTGAATTGCGCTGCGGTCGCCGCCTTGGGCTCGACACGCCAACGCTCAGGAAGAATGGGCAGTTGCTCGATGGCCCAGCGCTTGTATTGCTCGCCGTAGCCTTCGGGCGGAACCGCCTCCACCAGATGACCGATGCACCAGGTCACAACGACACCCGCGCCGCTGTAGCAGCCGTTGCCGCGTTGACCGGCACCCAGCACACGGGCGATGTCCTTGCCCTGGGACGGCTTCTCGCACAGGAACACGCGCATGAAGCCTCCTTGGAAATGTGCGGTTCATCGGATGGGCGTCAGCTTGGCGGGGCCAGGAGATGCCGGCAGCAAGGAAGTCGATTGATGCAGACACCGCTTTGTGATTGGCAGGCGGTTCGTTGCCGCAGCGGTGTGCATAGATCGTAGGAGCTGGCACAGCAAGAGCGTCGTTTCGGGAGGGCGGCTGGAACTCCGTGGACGACCTTGGAGCTATCCCCTGGGGATAGCTCGCTGGTGCATCGCGGGCGTATGACGGTTGCTACAGCCGCCCTCGGGGGAACGGCGATGGGCGAATTACTGTCCGCCGGCCGGCTTGGCGCTGAGCGCCACCGACTCGATGCGGTACGGCAGGATGCCCACGCGCCGCGCCTCGACCTTGAACGTCACGCGCTCGTTCTCGTCGGCGTCCTCCCATTCGTCGCGCACGGTGCGGCCCTCGACCAGCACCCGCATACCTTTCTGGTACAGCGTCTTCCAGTGCTCGGCGTCGCGGTGCCACAGCTCCACGGGCGCCCAGAAGCCGCCGCGATCTTCGTACTCGCCGTCCTTCTTCGGGATCGGGTTGTCGAAGTAGACGTTCAGGCGAAGCAGCCGGCGCGGCTCGTCGTTGCCGTTCGGAAATTCGCGGTAGTCCGGCGCAGAACCGATGTTGCCCTCGCCGACGAAGTGCGTGCTCATGGTGACTCCTTGGTGGTGGGTGGAACGGACGCGGTATGCCCGTGGACGCGCCGCAGGTAAGCCGCTTCGGCCTGCGCGGCCTTGTTGGCGCATTCCAGGGCTTGGCGAGCGATGCTGTGGGTCAGACTGATCTGCATGTTCAGCACGATGCGCTGCAGTTCGATCGCGTACAGCTCGTCGATCAGCGAGGCCGGCGTCGCGGGGTTGGCCAGCAGGGCCTCCCACAACGCCACGCCCATGGAGGAACGGTCGAGGTTGCGCCAGCGCAGGAAGGTCGTCCCTGCGCCAGTGGCCTGCTGGGCCAGTTGCACGTCGAGCAGACTGAATGGATAGGCGCGCGCCTGGGGCAGCACGCGCCGCTGCGCCAGGCCAATCACGTCGTCGCGCAGCGCTGCGCCCTGGCTGGCCCAGGTCTCCAGACTCCCCTTACCCTTAAAAGGCTGTAAAAGGCCTTTTAGGTAGCCTGCGTGTTCCAGCCGCTGGAAGTCCGCCTGTTCCAGCGCCACGAAGCGCGTGGAGTGGCTGATAGGGGGCGATGCTGTCATGCGCCAGCACCCTCATCGCCCGCCGCACCATCGGCTGCGCCACCCGTGGAAGCCTGCGCATCGGGCACGATGGCAGGCGCAGCAGGCGGCGTGCCGGGCTTGTTCGTCCGCCGCGCGATGGGTGGCGCGAAGCGCGAGCGGCGCGTGCCTTCCAGCACGTCCTGCGGCAACTCGCCGAACTTCTCCAGCGCCGCTCGCGCCGCCGCGTTCTTCGCCGCGAAGTCGTCGCGCGTCGTGCCCGAGTAGCGGTACTGCTGGGCCAGCGAGAACAGGCTGCGCAGCGCGTGCGCACCATCATTGAGCCAGCGCTCCAAGGTGCTGCGGTCGATCAGCGCCGTGTGGTGCGCCAGGATGAGTTTGCGTGCCAGGTCGTCGTAGTCGGCCAGCAGATACACCGCCATGAAGCCGAGCTGGGCGTTCACGAACAGCGGCAGCTTCACCGGCTGCACGTTCATGTTCTCGCCCAGCGACAGCGCCGATGGCACGTCGGCCAAGGCCTGATCCACCTGGTCGCGCAGGGTCTGCAGACGGGTCTTGGTGTCGGCGAGCTTGTCCTCGATCCGCAACATCCACCAGTCCGAGTACGGGTCGTCCTGCTCGGCGCCGCGCTTCATCTTGTTCATGGCGCCGATGAAGCCGTTGAGACCGATGATGCCTGGGCGCCCCTCGGTCGGCGCGCGGCCGTGCCAGATGCGCGAAGCGTGGTGCGTGTGCAGCGTCAGCGACATCGCGCTGCGCAGCGATCCGAGATTCAGTTGCAGGGGTTCTGTGCGTTCGTTGGCCATGGGAGCGACTCGCGGTGAATTGGCGAGTCGCCAGCATCGGCATCGGCCGGAAGGCTGTCAGTCAACAAACCGCAGCCCATGCGCGCCCGGTTTGTTCCGCGCGGAAGGCTGTGTGTGCCGGCTATCCCCTGGGGATAGCTCGGCGGATGTGTTCGCGGCTCGCGCGGAGGTGAGACCGCGTTGCGGGGCTATGCTTCGCGAGGTCTGTACCAGGCGGCCCGTTGCCCCTCCACCTCACGGTAGCGAAGCTCGAACAGGCGGCACTCATGCACCACCTGCCGCCAACTGCTGCAGCCGTACTTGGCTGGAAGCTGCTCGGGATGCCGGTCCGCGATCCAGCGGCCAGCGGCGGCGATGGGTGTCCAGCCCTCGACGGCCAACTGCGCGGCGGCCTCGCGCAGCGCGCGGACGATGCCGGCGGCCGGCCAGTCCACCGTGCCGTCCGGCGCGATGCCATTGACCACCAGGTCGTGGAACACATCCGACTGGACGAACTCCGCTGCCAGGCGCCGCGCCTGATCCATGTGCTCGGCCCAGCCGCGCAGCTGCTCGAAGTGTTGATCGATGCGCGTGTAGGCGGAACCGAGTTCGTCCTGTGCAACGCGGCACCCGTCCACGGTCCATAGATCGTGCTGATCGATGAAGTGGTGCACCAGAGTGTTGCGCAGCGATACCAGGTCTTTGAGGTCGGCCTGGGTGTTGGCGTAGTCCTGCGCAGACAGGCTCAGTTGCACGCGCGTGCGAAAGGAAATCACGTCGCCGGGAAGATCGTCGTCGCGTTCCTCGCCGCCATTTCCATCGGTGACGACATACGAACCAAACAGTTGTCCGACCAACGTGCCCAGGGTCTTGGTCGCGGCATCTTCAATCCGCGCTGCGCGAATGGCCTCCAGCGAATGCGCCGGGCCTGAAATCTCGTGGTGCGCCACGATGGCTTTCATCAGGCGCTCGTATTGTTGAAGGCGCAACAGGCATCTGCCCAGCAAGCGCTGAACGTCTCGCTGTAGTGGTTGCAGTGCGTTTGTGGCGGGGGAAGTCGTCATGTCCATCGTCGGCCGGGCTCGTGCGTGGCTGTCCTCGTCTGATTCACAGGCGACAGTTTCGCCGGTGGTTCGGCGGGCGGCAATCGAGCACGGCGGAAGGGTGTCTGTTCCAGCTATCCCCTGGGGATAGGCAACATCAGGGATCACGCAAGGCTTCTCGGAGCTGTGCCAGGTAGGCACGTGCCACCTCGGGGTCAGCCGCACGGGATGCCAGCGGTGACGATGGCGCAGGTGGCGGGGGTGCTGGCGGCGCCGATGCACTTTCTCCGGCCCAGGCCTTGAACTCCCCGCGGATCGCCTTCTGGATGATGCCGAACAGGTAGCCGGCCGGGTTGCGTACCGCGCTGTTGCGGCAGCGTGCCGCCCACTCGTAGAGAACGGCCTGCCGCTGCGCCTCGTCCACCTGCTGCAGCGCCACCAGCGCGCCGGCCTGCTGCTCGTCCTTCAAGCGCAGGAAACGCTCGGGCAGCCGCAGGTTCTGCAAGGCCCTCGCGCGCGGTACTGTACGTACTTCATTTATACGATCATTACGTACTGTACGGTCCTCCTTCGGAATCCGAAGAGAGCCGTCCGGCGCGGGTTTCGGCCCTGCTTCGGATTCCGAAGACGGGCGCGCGCCATTCCGAAGCAGGGCTTCCTGGCCTTCTTCGGATTCGTGGTCCGCACCCTCCTGTGGATAACCTGGCGTCGTCCAGCCATGCCGCGCCATGCGCTGCGCCAGCACTTGCAGACGGGTCGGCAGCGTGCGCCCACTGAGCAGCGGATCTTCGGCGATCTCCCGCAGCGTGTTCATGCCCACGACCTGCACCGCCTTCGCCGCGTGCGTGAGCGCCTGGCTCACCAGGCCCAGGTAGTTCGGGTCGAGCTGCATCGCCTCGAAGGGTGACAGCGGTTCGTCGTGCAGCACATAGAGGTTGCCTTGGATACGGCCGGTCTTGGGATCGCGCCGCCGCCGCACCAGGCTGAGCCAGCGCGTCAGCCGCAGCAGCGTCAAGGCGCGCGCCACGGTCTCGTGCGAGGCTTGCGCCGCACAGGGCATGGACGCCAGATAGGGGCGGAGTTGGTCGTAGGTGGGAAAGGCGGTCACGCCGTCGTCGTTGAGCTGCAGGCGGAACACCTGCCAGGCATTGCGCTCCAGCGGCGTCAGGCGTCGGTCGAGGAACAGCGCGCGCGGCACGCTCTCGTGCCGGTTGCCGCTGTAGAGAAAACCGTCCTGGCTCGGCGCCGTGCCCTGCGCCGGTTCCTTCGGCTCAAGGTGCCGCAGCGCCTCGTCGAACAACGCCGACAGCGCAACCGGGCCATCACGCCGTGGAGCGTCGCCCGTCGTCATGACCTACACCAGCCCCTGGTCGACCCAGTTCCGTATCGCCGACCAGATCACCGACATGGGCAGGGTCATGGCCTCGGCCAGGTCCATGGTCAGCGCCAGCATCGCCATGTCGTCGTTCAGTGCGATGTGCCGCTCCGTGATGCCGGCCTTCCAGCGTTCCCACAGGGCCACGTCCTGCGCCTCGTCGAGCACCGGATGTCGGCCCTTGCGCTTGGGCAGTCCGAGGATGTCGCGGCGCAGCGCCACTTCTTGATGCGTGAGGCCGTAGAACTTGCTGACCATCTCCGTGCTCGCCCCCAGGCGCAGCATGCGGTCCACCGTGGCGATCTCCCGCTCCACGTCGTGCACCTGGCTCAGCAGCCGCTTCAACACTTCCCGGTTCACCGACACCGAGCACCACGACACCGTGGCATTCACCAGCATGCTCACGAGTTCGGGGTGCTTCAGCGCATCCAGCTCCTCCTCGCCGAAGCCCATCGCCTTGCAGCGGCGCAACTGCCCGTTGCGCAGGTCATGCAGGGCCTGGGCGATCACGGCCTGGTTGAGCGGGTGCGGTGCCGACATACGGGAGCCTCCTGCGCTCAGGATTCCTGGCTCGCTACGCCGGCTTCCAGATCCAGCAGCCGGCGCGCCAGGCGCAGCAGACGGAACAGCTTCACCAGCGCAGCATCGCTCAGGCGTGTGGCCGAGCCGCCGTGGCCATGCAGCAGCGCCGCCAGCTCGTCGGCCAGCCGCGCGCGGTCCAATCCGTTCGCGGAGGGCGGAGCCGCACTCAGCACATGCAGCAGGGTCAGCACCGCCCGCGCGAACGCCGGCAGCGCCTTCGCCTGGCCCACAACCGGCGCCGCGCAGACGAAGCCGATGCCGCCGACGCTGGCCTCGATGTGGTCGGCGACCGCCGCTTCCTCGCCGATCTCGCGCGCGAACTGCGCGATGTGCACGCGCAGGCGATCCGGCACGTCCAGCCCCGGCTCGACGTACCAGACGTCCGAGATGGGATAGAGCCCGCCGACCTGCACGGGGATCGCACGCAACGCATCGGCCTCGAAGTCGGGCAGCTTGTCGCCGAGCTGGTCCGCGACCATCCGCTGGATGGATTGCAGGCGCTCGGTGGTCGGGGCCGGTGACACGATGTGCCCCTGCAAGCGCTCGTCGTGTTGCCCGTGCTGTTCCTCCGGTGCTCCGGGCGATGCAGACGGTGTCGCTGCTGGCGCCGAAGGCGTGGCCGGCGTGGTGCCTCGCGGCACAGATGAGACGGGAGGCTGCTGAGACGCGGAGACCTGCGGGGGAGGAGCAGCAGGAACGACAGACGCTGCAGGTGGAGTCGGCGCCGCCGGTTCGCTGGTCAGCGCACGCTGGCGGCTTTCGCTGTCGTTGATCTCCAGCGCCAGCGTGTCGTAGTCCGCCTCCAGCAGCTCGGCCATCTGGCCGACCAGCTCGTCCTGCACCCGCTGCGGCGAGAAGTCGTCCGGCTGTGTGTCGAACTGCGTCAGCACGTCCTGAAACAAGGTGGCGAAGTCCACGGCCACGGTGCGGCCCAGCGCACGCCGCTCCCAGGTGCGCTCGCACGCCTTGCGCAGCACCGCGAGCCGGTCCACCTGATGCCGGCCCAATCCGCCGTACAACAGCGTCGGGATCGCCGGAAGCAGATAGCGCACCGCATCGTTCATGCGGCTGATGTGTGACTGCGGCACTGGATAGCCGTCGGCCGTCAGCCGCCGCGCGAGTTCGCTCTGTGACAGCGCCTGGCCGCATTCCTGCTCGTAGAACTCGCGCGCCTTCTCGATGCCCAACGCCCGCTCGATGAAGGTCAGCCCGCCGCGCAGCTCGTTCTCGGCCAGATGCCCGGTCAGCGCCACGATTTCGCCGCGCGCCGGCCACGGGCGGAACAGGCACGCAATGCGGAAGAAGCGTTCCTCCTTGGTCTCGCTCCACAACTCGCGCAGGATCGCCAGCCGCGTGTTGCCGCCGTTGCGAATGATGTAGTGCGCCTCGCCCGGCCTGCGCGTGATCGCGGGGGGCGCGTCCAGCCCGCGTTCGCGGATGGACGCCTTGATCTCCGCATAGGCCGGGTTGCGCGTCACGCGCGGGTCGTGGTCGTAGGGCCGCAACTGGTCCAGCGTCACCACCATCGGCGTGTCGGCGATGGGGTCGCTCAAGGTCGCGGCCGAAGGGCCGCTGCGCTCGAAGCCGGTGGCCAGCAGCTTGGCAGCCATGTCCTGCGGCGTCAGCTCAGCCACGGCCGTTCTCCTGCGCCTGCCGGTCGGCGCGGCGAAGTTGCGCGCGGGCATTGCGGTCGGCACGGTGGTCGCTCGCAGTCGAACTGGTGTAGATCGACGCGCAGCCTGGTTTCGTGAATTTCAGGTGCCCGCCGGACGTGCGCACCACGCGCCAGCCTTCGCCCAGCGCGAACTCGATCAGCGCGCGCAGCCGTTCACGGCCGCGCGCCAGTTCATGTGCGCTCGCCATGGCTGGCCCCTCCCGCATCGGCCCGGCCGGTGACCAGCGCGAAGCGCTCCCGCCACGCGGGGAACAGCTCGCCGGCCAGCGTGCGCATGGTGTCCAGCGCCGCGGGCGCCGTGCGCCCAGCTGGCCGCCGGTACTCCACCCGATGCACCGGCAATCCTCGTGTCGCAGCGCGCGGATAGGCTTCGATGGCCGGCACGTCGGTGTCCAGCACCTGCACGCCGGCCTGTTCCTGGAACACCTGTCGCAGCGCCTGCTGGACCAGCCGCGCGTTCGACGACACCGGATGCACACGGTTGATGAGCAGGCGCAGCGGCGGCGGCTCGATGCCCAGGTGGCGATACGGCGCGATGTCCTCGATCAGTTGCAGTGTGCCGCGGCGCAGTTCGCGCGCGGCCAGAATCTCCGGCGTCACCGGTGACAGCGCCAGGTCGGACGCCAGCACCGCCATCTCCAGCAGCACGCTGCGCGCGCCCTGGGTGTCGATCAACAGCAGGTCATAGTGCGTGCGGAAGACGGGCAGCAAATGGCGCAGTCGCAGGCGCCCATCCGGAGCGTGCAGCAGCAGCGTGTTCAGTTCGCCGCGGTCGTCGTTGGAGAGCACCAGGTCCAGGCCCGCGATCGCGGTGCGCGACACCAGTTGCTCGATGCGCCGTTCGTTGAAGGCCAGCATCTCGTAGATGCCGCCGGGCGCGCGCGCGTCCACCGTGAAGTAGCTCGACAGCGTGGGCTGCACGTCCAGGTCCAGCAGCAGCACGCGCAGCCCGGCATCGGCGATGAAGCCGCCCAGGTTGGCCGCCGTCGTGGTCTTGCCCACGCCGCCCTTGGTCGAAATGATGGATACCACCTGCATGCGCCTCTCCTCGTCGAATGGCATGAACCGAGAAGAAGCGTCAGGCGCGTTCTTTGAGGCGATCGGAGATCCACTGTTCGATCTCCACTGAATCCCAGCCCACTGCACGCACGCCCAGGCGCAGCGCCTTGGGGAACTTGCCTTCCTTCATCAGGCTGTAGATGTGCGCGCGCTTGAAGCCGGTCTTGGCTTCGACCTCGGCGCGGCGCAGGATGCGGTGCTCGGGCGGCAAGGCCGGCGCGATGGTCTGCGAAGACATGAGAGGCACTCCTTGACGCTCGATGGCGTTGTTCAGAAAGTGCCTCGCATTCCATATGCTGCTGCTGCGAGATTCACTGCAACTGCAGAACACGCAACTGCAATTGCAGTCTGCTGTTACAGGCTCAGCGCGATGCCTCCAGGTGGCGACGCGCCTGTGCCAGCTTGCTCCACAGCGTCCGCTCGCTGATTCCGGGCCGCCCTTCATGGTGGGCCAGTAGTGCACTGATCACCGCATCCATGTTGCGGAAGGACGAGTAGGCAGAGCCCGCCGGGGACTTGCCCAACAGCAATGTCAGCAGGCCGCCAATGATGTTCAAGTAAGTCGATTCGCTGCGCAGGCCCGGTTCACTCGTATCGCCCTCACGAATGCTAATGACATGCTCCTTCGCCAACGCTTCGTGCTGTGCCTTCAGCGCCGCATGTAGTTGTGCGAGTTCGGCAAGCTGCAGCTTGGCGGCCTCGCGATCGGCCAGCAACACGTTCAGCATGGCGACGCTCACCGCAGGATGCAGTTCGCGCTCGATGCCGTCGAACAGGAATGGAGGCCGCTCACCGGGGTAGTAATGCGACATCCACGCCTTCAGGGCGACGTGGCGCACGATCAACGCAGGATCGTCGAGTGCGGGGCGCTGAGATTCCTGCGCCATGCCTGCCTTGCCGTAAGAAAGTTCATCGTGTGCCAATGCGTCGAAGATGCGCTCGGAGAAAAGGCGCAGCAAGGGCCAGCGCGGAAAATCGTTCGGCTCAGGCATGGCACGTGGCCCGAGCGTTTCCAGAATCCGCGGCTCAAAGCGCAACAGTCCCGCCCAACGGACGGCCGCCTCGATCGGGCGGTAGTAGATCCTGGCGCCAAAGGCAAGGCAACTCGATTTCTCCATGTCGCGTGCGTCCCATCGTCGGATCGAACTCTGGCAGACGCGCACCGCCCAAGTGGGCGAGGCGATTGCCCAGAAATCCGGATGAAGCGCAGGGCCGGCCGGGATCGTGGAAGGAAGCGTTGCATCGGCGCTGACGGCCGGCCAAGGGCGAACTACATCTTGCTACGCTTGAAACTCCTCAACCATGATGCGGGCGCTTTGCCTTTGGACCGGCACGCGGCTTGGTGGTCGCGCTCCCCTGGAGTCAAGCATGGGTGCCGCGCTTTACCCGAAACCTGGTCAAAGTTTTCCGTAGGAATTCCAACGGCGTAAAGTGCCAATGCGTCAACGGGATGAGCCGGTTTGCAACCAGCAAAAGCTCATGCGTTCCGCGTCAGTGAAATGACCGCGGCGGCGAGCCCGCAGGCGAGTGCCGGAGTACGGAAGGGCGCAGCAATTGCGTCGAAACTGGAATCAGTACAGCGCATGAGCCATGCCGATCGGGTCAGTCGCAAGACCAAAGATGAATCGCGCAATCCGAGAAAACTAGCCGCGCACCTTCCGATAGATCCGCGTCAGATCGCGCGTGATGTGCTTGCGTCCTGATGACATATACGTTCGGCGCGTTCGATGAACCGCTGCAACGGCTCCGTCATGCCACCCTCGGTTCGTAACAGATAGGTGGTTATCGATGCGCTCTGACCGGCCAACGGGCGGACAACAACATCCGCCGGCTGGCAAGTTGCCAAGTGCGCGGCAGTGGAAAAACCTAGCCCGTACCCTGCGGCCACCAACGTCAGCATCAGCCCGTGAGAAGCGGCATACTCAGCCACAATCGGTTGGACATCGACAGAGCGGAACAGTCGTTCGCTCTGCCGACCGCAACCTTGGCATGCCCGTGGATCACAAAGTACCAGCGGATAGCTCACCACTTCCTGCAACGGCACTTCCTTGAAGGCTACAAGCGGGTGCCGTGCGGGCAGGATCACTACCAAGGGGTCGGCCCACAGCGGCTCAGCAATGATCCCGTCCTCCACTTCATTGACCATTGCAAAGCCGGCGTCGAACAGATGTGCGTTCAGCCCCTGCACGAGTTCGGTCAGCGGTACTTCGGAGAGCCGGATGTTTACCTGCGGCGACTCTTCGTGAGCATGGTCATTGCTGCTGATGGCTTTTGCCGGCGGGATGGTCACGCAGCGTGATGGCGGAGGGGGGATCCCCCTCAGGGAACTTGAACAAACGAACCCCTCGGGGGAGTCTCTGGTTACCAAGCCAAGAGACCGTTCAAGTGTGCCATGTTGACCCGCAGCATTCGCAGTTTTTCCTGTTTCTGATTCGCCTCGACGAAGAGCTCGCTGCCCAGGCGCAGGGTGCAGGGTGCCCATGCGGCGGCGTGCTCCATCGTGCCAACTATCCCCGCAAGCCCCGTGGTTGCCCGACCCTCGCGATCCGCGAGGCGTTCTCGTCACGGCTGAGCTTTTGCTGCAGCCGTTGCCGCCGGCGCACGACCTCGATGTCGGTGCGCTTTCTGGGCCGGCGCGTGTATCTGGGCTTGGTAGTGGTGCTGTGTTCTGCCCGGCATGCCGGGCAGAACACAGCGGCGGCGAGGCTGTGCGAGGCGCTCGCGGTGCCGCTGCGCACGCTCACCCGCTGGCGACGGTGGTGGCGTGAGGGCTTCATGCACACGCCGCTGTGGCAGGCGATGTGCGCCCGCTTCATGCCCCCGGTGTCGCCCCAGGGGCTGCCGGGCGAACTGCTCGCACGCTTTGCCGGCGAGGCCACCGAGGCGCTGCAGCGGCTGCTGCGCTTTCTGGCGCCGCTCACGGTGCGCGCGGTCACGCTGCCCGAGGGGCGTTGAGTTCCCGCAGAGGATGCAGATCGCCACCGAACCCGAGGCTTCGTAGCCTGCACTCCCAGTGGCGCCACCCCCCGGTGCGCCCGAACCGGGAGACCCTCTTGAGCACACCGACCGATCCCCCGCAACGCGACCGCTGGGCGCGGCTGCGCTTCTCGATCATCGGCCCCTTGCTGGCCGCACCGCCCGCGCCGGGCGAGGTGCACGGTGCGCTGACCACGCTCTCCGCCCACACCTGGCGCCATCCCATCAGCGGCCAGGACGTACGCTTCGGGCTGTCGACGATCGAGCGCTGGTACTACGCCGCGCGCAGCGCCGCCGACCCGATCGCGGCGCTGCGCGACCGGCCACGCCCCCGGGGCCGCTTCGCGAGCCTGGCGCCGGGCGTCATCGACGCCCTGGTGCAGCAGTACCGCGAACACCCGGGCTGGACCGCGCAACTGCACTTCGACAATCTGCGCGCCGCGCTCTCGGGCAGCGGGCTGACCGTGCCGTCCTACCCAACGGTGCGCCGCTACCTCAAGGCCCAGGGGATGTTCCGTCAGGCGGCCCCGAAGCGCACGAGCGCGGGCGCGGTGCTCGCGCGCGACCGGCTCGAGCACCGCGAGGTGCGCAGCTTCGAGCTCGACCATGTCTCGGCGCTGTGGCACCTGGACTTCCACCACGGCGCGCGCCGCGTGCTCACCCGCGCCGGCACCTGGGAGAAGCCCTTCCTGCTGGGCATCCTGGACGATCGCTCGCGCCTGGTCTGCCACCTGCAGTGGTATCTGGACGAGAGCGCGCAGAGCCTCGTCCATGGTCTGTCCCAGGCCTTCATGAAGCGTGGGTTGCCGCGTGCGCTGATGACCGACAACGGCGCGGCCATGCTCGCCGACGAGACGGTATCGGGCCTGAACCGCCTGGGGGTGCTGCACCAGACGACGCTGCCGTACTCGCCCTACCAGAACGCCAAGCAGGAGTCGTTCTGGGGCCGCGTCGAGGGGCGGCTGATGCCCATGCTCGAGGGCGAGCCCGCGCTCACGCTGGCGCTGCTCAACCAGGCGACCCAGGCCTGGGTCGAGCAGGAATATCACCGTACCGAGCACAGCGAGATCGGCGCCACGCCGCTCGCGCGCTATCTGGTCGGCCCCAACGTGCGCCGCGACTGTCCCACCCCCACGGTGCTCGCCGACGCCTTCCGCATCGAGGCGCCACGACGCCAGCGGCGCGCCGACGGCACCGTGACCCTGCACGGGCAGCGCTTCGAGATCCCGGCGCGCTACCACGCGCTGGCCGTGGTGCACCTGCGCTACGCGCGCTGGGATCTGACCCGGGTCGATCTCGTCGATCCGCACACCGGCGCCGTGCTGTGCCCGATCACCCCGCTCGATAAATCCGCCAACGCCGAGCGTACGCGCCGGCCGCGCGCACCGAGCACGGTCGATCTGTCGCCGCTGCCGCCTGCGGGCATGGCGCCATTGCTCACTCAGTTGCTCGCCGACTACGCCGCCACCGGCTTGCCGCCAGCCTATCTGCCTGTCCCCACTTCCCCCGCCGCACAGGACCTCGCATGAACACCAAACTGCTCGCCCTCTACGGGCTCAAGTGGCACCCCTTCACGACCGAGGTGCCTACCGAGGCGATTCATGTGCCCGCGCGCCTCGAGCACTTCTGCTGGCGCATCGCGCAGGGGCTGATCGGCGAGGGTGGCTTCGCGATGATCCACGGTGACCCGGGCACCGGCAAAAGCGTGGCGCTGCGTCTGCTGGCCGAGCGCCTGGCACGGCTGCCCGATCTCACCGTCGGCGCGATCACCCATCCGCAGAGCAACCTCGCGGACTTCTATCGCGAGATGGGCGATCTTTTTGGCGTGCCGCTGCGTCCGCACAACCGCTGGGGCGGCTTCAAGGCGCTGCGCGAGGCCTGGTTCGCCCATCTGGAATCGACCCGGCGCCGCCCGGTGCTACTCATCGACGAGGCCCAGGAGATGAGCCCGGCGGTGCTCTCGGAGCTGCGCCTGATGGCCAGCGCGAAGTTCGATTCGCAAGCGCTCCTGTGCGTGGTGCTCGCCGGCGACGCGCGCCTGCCCGAGAAGCTGCGCCGCGAGGAGCTCATCCCGCTCGGTTCGCGCATCCGCACCCGGCTCGCCACCGAGGCGGCCAGTCGCGAGGAGCTGTTCGCCTGCCTGCAGCATCTGGTGAGTGCGGCGGGCAATGCCAGCCTGATGAGCACCGCCCTCATGCACACCCTGTGCGATCACGCCGTCGGCAACTACCGCATCCTCACCACGATGGCCGCCGAGCTGCTCGCGGTGGCCGCCCACCGCGACCTGCCTCAGCTCGACGAGAAGCTCTACCTCGACGTCTTTGCCCCGCCCGAGATCGTCGCCCCACGCCGTGCCTCGGCCCGGCGCTGACCCCCCACCGGAACGTCATCATGCACAACCACCCCCCGAGCGCACCGCTGTCGTGGCCCGAATTGCCCGATGAGGCGGCCGTGGCCCTTCAGGGCGTACTCCACGACTTCGTCATGCTCTTCGAGTCCCACTACCTCGGCCAGATCGAGCGCTACTACCACGAGCGATCGCGCGAGCACCTCGTCGCACCCGACTTCG
This sequence comes from Thauera sp. DNT-1, assembly GCF_055393985.1. Classification (NCBI taxonomy): domain Bacteria; kingdom Pseudomonadati; phylum Pseudomonadota; class Betaproteobacteria; order Rhodocyclales; family Zoogloeaceae; genus Thauera; species Thauera sp. DNT-1. The sequence goes on from NZ_AP043752.1 coordinate 505,574, forward strand.
TCCAGCCCGACCTGTTCCGCTCGGCCTACCCGGACGATCCACCGTTCTGAACCGTGCTCAATCGGGATAGGGGCGGCCAGATTATCTGGCCGACCCCTCCCACACCACCCGGCATGCGGGTCCGCACCGGGCGGTTGGAATAGTTGAGGTCGAGACACAGGAGCAAATTCCTGCACCCCGCCTGAAGCCGCTTGTCTTTGATCCGCCGGAAACGGTTTCTCGCTGCCTACAAGCCTTGGGTTTCACCCTTGGCAACCTATGGGCGAGCTTCGCAAAGCGAACATCTGAGACACTCCGCCTCCGAGAACCACAGGGCACCTTCTCCTGTTCCTTTGGCCCTTCGCTCCTGACAGGCAGCTACTATGGCCGCTGCTGACTCCTCGCTCCGGCTCAACACCGTTGGCCTTTCAGCCACAAGGCGAGGTCTCCCCAGGTAAGAACGCGATCCTTCCCCGCACGACCGCCGGATTTACGCCACCTCGCTTTGACCACGAGGGCTTTGCGGTTCGTTGCCCGCTCGCCCTGCTCGGCATCGCCTCATATCCGGTTCTTGTCCATCGGCCCGCGGTTTCGCTCCACGCTTCCTCCCCACACTCGGTCACCCTCATGCAGTTGCGCTTCGCTTCATTCGCCGTGGTCAGCTTGTGGGAGGACTTTCACCTCCAAGATCGCGCCCATGCTGGGCGCACAGCACAAACGCCGCCCCTCAGCGTCACCGGGCGGCGTTTCCATTCGACGGCGTGCCTCGACACGCCATCGCGCTACGTGATCATCGGAACATCAAATTGGGTGACCACACTCATCTTCGCGGCACAGCGCAAGCAGTGCTGATAGCCTCGCCCGTCCTATGTCTCTCGACAGCGCGATTCGCAAAATGCCCTGAGAACCGGAGGCAGCAGCCTTCGCGCTGGCCACTGCCTGCTCAACGCTCAACATGACGCGGCGGGCGTCGTCGAGGAAGACTCGCCCTGCCCAAGTCAGGGTTGCGCCCCGCGGCGTGCGACTGAGCAACGTCACGCCTAGAGTTGTCTCCAACTTGCGGATCGTGCGTGATAGGGGAGATTGTTCTATATGCAGCCGCCTAGCGGCTCGACCGAAGTGCAGTTCCTCGGCTACAGCAATGAAGCAGCGAAGATGACGTAAGTTCATGCGCAGTCCCTCGTGACGTGACCAGTCCTTATGATCGTAGGGAGCCGCATGCGTGCGGAGAAGAGACCGGCATGTCTTGCAGCGGCTGCCGTCGCCGGCTCACAGCACGCGGGCAATGGTGTCCGGAGTTATTGCAACGCTGCTTGAACGCGGGCGGCGATCATGGCGGATGGCTAGCTAGAGCACTCGCGCCAGCGCGCCTCGGCTAGTCTTCTGTGGCCGCAGCGACCCGAGGAAGACAGTCGCGGCGTCTTACGTCACTCCCCGAGGGCGAGCGATTTGGTCTGTCGACACGGGCGGCGGCGCAGCGTCTGAAGTTCGCGCCAGCGGGCATCGCGCCGGATGAACTGTCGATGGGCATGTTCGGCGAATTCGAGATCGCCACCTGTAACCGCGCTGCTGAAGCACTGCGGCCGGAGCAGTGGCAGCAAGCGGCTGACGCGGGCGGACAAGCAATTCCTGCAACATGTGCCGCGCATCTTCACTGCCTTGCAGCAAGCCCGCGACAGCGTGAGGGGAGCGGCCAACGGCTTTCACGGTCAGCAACGCATTACGCTGTCCGATGGCATCACCCCGTCGCGCTTGCCGACCTTGCTGGCGCTATGCTGGCAGGAGGAGCCCGACGTCGAGTTGCGCCTGCTCGAGGTGTCACTGTCGCAGCAAATCAAGGGGCTGCATGGCGATCTGTATGACCTAGGGCCCAGTCTGGTGAAGTGGGTGACGACATCGTGGCCAAGGCGCTTTGGAGCGCCCCCCTCATGGTCGCGGCGCCGGCATGGCATCCGCTGCTCAAGCACAAACGTATCTCACTGGACGAGGTGCTGCGTTATCCGCTGGTGCTGGTGACCCACATGCATACGGGAGTCATGCACGTCAGATCCAACGAGTGCTGCCGCGGGTGAAGCAGGAACCCGTGATCGCTGCACGGGTGGCTTCCTGGGAACCTGAAACGCGTCGAGGTATATTGATTGGACAGAAGCTAGTCTTCCGTCAACAGGTGTAGCCATCCCTTGCTAGCGGCTTCCATAGAACTTTGCCACGAACGGGCGACGGTAACTCTGGTGGCAGGCTAGGCAGCTTTGCTGGGTTTTGGAGAAAGCCGCGATGACTGCTTGGCCGTCATTCCGCTGTGCAGCCTCGCCCATGGCGGTCGCGGCGTCATGCACCTGTCCATCCAGACCCCGAAACTTTCCAGCGTCTGCCCCAAGCCAGGCAAGGATGCGCATCTTTTCCGACATGGGCGGCTCGGCATGCTTGGCGATTCGTGGTGCTAGCTCGGCGACCAGTGGCCAGTCTTCTTTGGAGATCGCGCCCGTGACGGCTTGCATGTCGCGCCCGAGTCTTTCCATTATGGTACGAAGCGCCATTGGCTTTGCCGCCTCTACGGACTGCGCACCGAGTGCCGTGGCGAAGGTTGCCAAGAGCACGGACAGCGAGACGGTGAAGAACGATCTGGGTTTCAAGGGCTGGTTCACGAATTTCTCCATTGATGTTGTGACGAATGCTTTGGGTCTAACGAATGGTTGCAGGTGTCCTCAAAATTCCAGACTCAGCGCGATCGATCCGAATGCATGATGGCCCGCCTGCTGGTCGAACTCGCGGGTTCTCCAAACGCGCATCACGGCAAGCCGCACGCCACGTCCAGCAACGATCCATTGGCTGCTGATGCCGAGAGCTGCTTGCACGACCCAAGGCCGCCGGCTGACATGATGGCTATGCCGGAACATGTTTCCGTCGAGTGAGAAGTCCCAGGCGACGGCTCTACCCTCCAGGTTCAGGAAGACATGTGCCCCAGGTTTGGGCGCCAGGACCGATTGCGGCGTTGTCGTGCGCAGATCGGCAACACCAGAGGGCGGGCGGTTCTCCGCGCCAGGGCGAATCGGATAGCTGCCGAAGTCGTTCGGTATGTTCCAGCCCGCGCGAAACTCCACGCCGGTACTGGCGGCGGTTTCGATGTTTCCGACCCGCAGGGCATAGCTGCCGATCACGTCGCTGCCCCATCCAGGGCGGACCGCACCCTCCGTGTACGGCTTGAACTTGCGCTCCATGGCCATCTGAAACGCCGGCTCGTTGCGCAACTGGTTGTCCCAGCCGCGAAAGCGCTCAATGCCGCGTACCCGGTGCACAAGGTCCTGAGACTGTTCGGCCAGCGACCAGGGGCCGATCACGCCCAGGGTCAACTCACGCACGTCAAGCATTTCGTAACTGGCGGCTTGCGGATGGATGCGGCGATTCCAAGCCAAACCCAGGTAGAGCAAACCAGCGTACGGTCGGTCATCTGGAATCACATCGGTGCGCGTCTTGTTCTCGGGCGTGTACATGGCTTGGCCAAAGCGCACAACGAGGTTTTGCGATGACGAGTGGGCGCCGGCATCGTCCCAGAAGCCGGGATCGGCCCAGCCGATGAAGCGAGCGTACAAACCGATCGGCTGGGGCAGGCACTCCGGACGGAGCCCGCCTTGCAGATCGCGTGAGACTGCTGTTAGCGCGACACCGTTGGTGTAGTTGCGATCGGAGCCGGTGAACAAGTCGTTCTCCAGACGCAGGGTGCCGCCCCGCCAGCGCAGGGATTGCTCTGGCGAGCAGGAGGAAGTATTTGTAGAGAGCGAGACTTCGGAACCGAAAGCGGAAATCGGGCTGAACAATGCACCCGTAATCAACAAGGTGACGCACTGCATCGCCTGCACCTTGGTGTAGCGCAGGCTCCAGCGATACCCGTCGATGCCAATCATGTTGCCCCATCGCCTGCTGCGCTGGTGACGTAAAAGCGTTCGAGGGCACTGACGATTTCCTCTGCTTCGTCTACGCAGGTGAACAAGTCGAGATCGGATGGAGAGACATAGCCTTCGTCGAGCAGAAGGTCGAAATCAACTACGCGACGCCAAAATGCACGGCCGACCAGCACCACCGGAATACGCTGCATCTTTCCGGTCTGGATCAAGGCGAGCACCTCGAACAGCTCATCGAGCGTTCCATAGCCACCGGGGAAGGCCACCAAGCCCTTGGCGTGCAACAAGAAGTGCATCTTGCGCAGCGCAAAACAGTGGCATCGGAACGCCAAATCCGGGCACATGTAGGGGTTGGGTGCCTGTTCGTGGGGCAGCGTGATGTTGAGGCCAATCGAACGTGCGCCAACCTCGAAAGCACCGTGGTTGGCTGCTTGGCTCTTCACGGTTTTCCTACGGGGCCGTCGCCCATCCCGCGCCCTCCGCCCCTGGCCTGTATTGATGCCTGCGCGACCTCCTTGGCCTTTTCCTGCAGATCGTCGCTAGCCTTGGTGTTGAGGAGCCCGGCGCCGGAAAAATCCGGCTTGGGCGGCGATGCAGGCACACTCCGATCTCTAAGACGCTGATACAGCGCCCAGTGAGCCGCACCAGCCGACCCGCATTGCGATTCCGCGTCACTGATCGCCGGAGCCGCGGATACATTTCCATCCTCCTGTGCCTCCCCCGTGACGAAGCTCATGACGACACCGCCGTCATGATCTTGCGCTGGGGAAGGCGGCGCGGCCATGGCGCTGGCGACCAATGCCAAACCGAGCCACAGCACGGTGGCGAGATGCTTCTTCAGGTTCATTTCATATCTCTCGCCGATATGGCGGGTTGCCCGCGCGACAGGCCGTGCCAGGAAATGGCTGCGATCGCCACCCACACCAGCGTTCGGAAGCTCATCGCGATGACCGTGCGCATTTCATAGGCCCCGCCGGCATAGCCGTGCGCGCCGAATGCCGCAAGGGCAAATGCAGTCGCTGCGGCGATGACGACGGCCAGCCACACCGCCCAGCGATGCCGCAGCCACAGTCCAGCGCCAGCGATGACGTAGGCGAAGCCGGCCAGAAAGTTGAACCAGAGCACGAACGGCACGAAGTTCCCGGCAGAGGCTTGCGCCGCTTCTCCACCGAACAGGATCGCGCCGCCTTCCTTGATGGTCAGCAGACCGAACCCGACCGCGATCAGGGACATGGCCCGGATGAGAAATCCGCGCTGCTGCATGGGTCCTCACATAGTCATTACTCCATGACTCGCTTTTGCCTTCAGCCCCTAAGAGACAGCCAGTCCCGCCCGGTATAGGGCGAAGGCCTCGACGGCCTCCCGCAAGAACCACCCCCTCCACTGCGGCGCGGTAGGGGTCCGGAGCACCAGTTCCTGGATGACACTGACAAGCGAAATTGCCTCAGCACTTGGTTGCACGTCGGCCCTGACCAGGCCCTGCTGTTTGGCGCGGGCGATGATTCGGGCTAGGCGGGTGGCGTAGTTAGCGATGAGCATCCGGATGCGCCGCTGAAGGCTGGGGTCGCCATCCTGTGCCAACCACGACAACAGTCGCCGGGGAACGCCGGGGTGCCTGGCGATGAACGCGATCTGCTGCTGGAATACGCTCTCCAGTTCCCGCAGCGGGTCGTCTTTCCTCTCGCTCTTGACTGAGCGCAAGAGCCGGCCTCTCACTCTGGCAATAAACCTTTTTCGGCCACCGCGGCTGTCCGTCTGCGGAGGCGACCATCGATCCTCGGCCGCGGCGGCGGTTCCAAGCAGACTTTTCATATCCGCGAACAGGTAGTGGCGCGTGGTTTCCCACCACCGCTTGAGATGCTCCTGCTCGAAACGATTCATGCTGTCGTCCGTCATGGTGCCTCCTCCCTTATTTGCAAGGTCATTCAAACCCCCGCCCTTCACCGGCGTCTCCATGGGTCACGCCATCGCGGATGTGGTAGATGCGCTTGAATGTGGGGATGATCTTTTCGTCATGGGTGACGACGATGATGGCGGTCTCGAACTTCCGGGCCATGTCATTGAGGATGCGGATCACAGCCATGGCGCGCTCGCTGTCGAGAGGCGCGGTGCGCTCATCGGCCAGGATCACCGGCGGGCGATTGACCAATCCGCATGCGATGGCGACCCGTTGCTGCTCGCCACCGGAGAGTTGCGAGGGCATGGCGCGAGCCCGGTGTTGCACATCGAGCGCCGTAAGCAGTTCCAGCGCCTTCGCGCGCGACTCCCCATTCGCGACGGATGCCGGATCGAACTCGAATGGCTTGCGGTTACGCGTCGGTGCCTCTCGCCCGCCTTGCACCATGCCGCATTCCACCAGGAGGCGGGCGTTGGCAGCTTCCACCAGAAAACACGAGCCCGTGACTTCGCGTGCCGCACCCAGAAAACTCAGCTTCATGGGATGTTCACTCCGGCTTCTTCTCTTGCATCGGGCAGGTGCTCAGGCCGAACAGGCGGTAGCCTGGGCAGCGGCCAGCCAGCCCTGTGATGAGAGGCATGAATCCAATGAGTCCCAGCCAACGCCAGGATGAGTCCAGCCACAATGGGAGACTGAGGAGAACCAGTCCGATGACGACGCGCACAATGCGGTCGAGCCGTCCAACGTTGATTTGCATGACGGTCTCCTTGTGTTGAGTCAGCGGCTTGAAAACGCGACGGGGGCGGCAGCGCCCCGCAGCGGATGGGTTGCGGTCGATGCCGTCGTGGATACGTCCCAGCCACCGCCAAGGGCCTTGTACAGCGCCACCAATTGCACGGCGGCGTTGGTATGTGCCCGCGCGGCTGCGGTTTCGGCCTCATGCAGGCTGCGCTGGGCAGCCAGCAGTTCGACCAGCGCGATGTCGCCCGCCGCGTAGCGCGTCCTGGTGTGGCCGTAGGTTGTGCGCGCGGCATCCAGTGCCATGCCGCGGCGTTCCAGTGTGTCCAGCCCGCCGTGGTAGTCGCCCAGCGCGCGCTCGGCGTCGCCCAGCGCCGTCAGCACGGCCTGCTCATAGGCCAGCGCGGCCTGCCGCTCGGCCGCCTCGCGTGCCCGAATTTCGGCTCGCACACGGCCACCGTCGAACAGGCGCCAGGAAATCAGCGGCAGGATGGAAAAACGCGAGCTGGATGCATCGAACCAATCGCCCGTACTGAGCGCCTGAAACCCGCCGCCGACACCGATGGAGAGTTTGGGGAACAACTCGGCCGTGGCCACGCCGATGTCGGCAGAACTCGCTGCGAGGCGACGTTCCGCAGCCAGCACGTCAGGACGTCGGCGCAGCATATCTGCGCGCTCGCCCACCGGCAGTGCCCGCAGCGTGCTCGGCGTCAAGGGGCCATCAAGCAGTGCCAGCTCCCGCTCCGGCGGTGCGCCCAGCAGCACGCCCAGGCTGAGCACCGCGGTGCGCTGGCGCGCCTGGATATCCGGGATGAGCGCGTTGACTGCTGTCCATTGGGCGTACGCCGCCTCCACGTCGGCGGCCGACGCGTCGCCCAGCGCGTGCCGCAGGCGCACCAATTCAAAGGTCTGCTGCAGCGTATCCAGCGTGGCGCGTTGTGCGTGCAACTCGTAGCGGGCGCCGACGGCGGTGAACCAGGTGCGCGCGACCTCGGCCACGATACGCATGCGTACGCCCTGTGCCTCGGCTTCGGTCGCCTGCAGGCGGGCGCTGGCGCCTTCCAGGGCGCGCCGCTTGGCCCCGAACAAGTCGGCCTCCCAGGCCGCGTCGAAGCCCGCGTCGTAGATGGTCTGCGTGGCGTCAAGACCGGGGATGGAGCCTACGGGCAAGGGGCCGTTCTCGCTTTGACGGCGCCGGTTGACGCTCGCGCCTGCGGCGGCGGTGGGCAGTGCCTCGCCGGCCACACGTTCGCGCAGGGCGCGTGCCTCATCGATGCGTGCCGCAGCCTGGCGCAGATCCAGGTTCTGTGCCAGCGCTGTGGCCATCAGGCGATCGAGGACTGGATCGTCCAGTGCAGACCACCATTGGCTCAAGTCTGCGGACTGGGATTCACTTGCCAACGGCAAGGTCCAGCCGCTGCCGACGTCGACCGGCGGCGGCTCGCGGTAGTCGGGGCCCACGGTTGCGCAGGCGGTCAGCAGCACGCACGACAGGGCCAGCGCGACCGGACGCACGCGCCCAGGGGTCAGGCCGGTGACGGTTGCGCGAAGAAAGGGAGTGCGGGTCTTGGATTTCATTGCAGGCGTCCTCGGACGAATACGGTGGCCATCGTCAGCGTGGCGAGGGCGATGATCGCCAGCGGCCACAGGCTGGCGAGAATGTCACCGGGCGGCATGGCCTTGAGAAAGCTGCCTTCGACGATGATGAGGAAATGGGTCAGCGGAATGGCCTGAGCCAGCCATTGCAGAACGACGGGCATGTTTTCCACAGGCGTCGCAAAGCCTGACATCAGCACCGCCGGCACGCCGACGGCGAACGCCCCCAGGATGGCCTGCTGCTGCGTCATGCTGACCGCGGAAATCATCAGACCGATGCCGACCACCGAGGCGATGAACAGCACCAGGCTGGCAAGCAGGAGTGCAAACGAGCCCGTAAATGGGATGCCGAACAGGAAGACGCCCGCGCTGATCATGAACAGGCCCAGCCCGGTGCCAATTGCGAGTGCCGGCAGCGACTTGGAGATGATGATCTCGGGCGTCGAGGTGGGCGACACCAGCAACTGGTCGAAGGTGCCCAGCTCGCGCTCGCGCGCGATCGACAACGAGGTGATCAAGAGCGAGCTGAACAGCGCCAGGATGCCCGTCAGCCCGGGCACGATGAACCAGCGGTAGACCAGATTCGGGTTGAACCAGTGGCGCACGACCACGGGCGTTGGTGCCTGAGCGTCGGGCACGACCTCGGCGCCGACATCGGCGGCGATGGTGGACAGATAGGCCACGGTGATCTGCCCGGAGTTGCTGCGCCGGCCATCGACCAGTACCTGCGCGCGGCCACTTTCGCCGGCAGCGATGGAGCGCGAGAAATCCACCGGGATGGCGAGCGCGGCGATCACCTCGCCACGGTCGATCAGCTCGTGGAGCTGCTGCTGGCTGTCGACATGCCGGACGTGGGTGATGAAGCGGGCGCTGTCCAGTCGCTGTACCAACTCGTGCGACCACCGCCCCGCATCCTGATCGTAGACGGCGATATCGACGTTGCGCACTTCCAGCGTCGCGGCAAAGGCGAACACTAGCAACTGCAGGATCGGCGGCACGAACACCACCATGCGGCTGCGCGGATCGCGCAGGACGCTGAGCACTTCCTTGATGAACTGGGCGCGCAGGCGGGTGAACGAGAATGCGGAAGTCAACATCGCGTCACTCCAAGTTCTTGCGCGTGGCGCGCTTGGCGATCACGAAGAACAGCACCCCGATCGCCGCCATGGCCGCCAGGTTGGGCAGGAACACGGCCCAGATGTCGCCGGCCAGGAACACCGTCTTCAGCGAATCGACGAAGTAGCGCGCCGGAACCACCAAGGTGATGGCGCGGATCGGTGCCGGCATGGCGTCGATCTCGTACAGAAAGCCCGACAACATGAAGGCCGGCAGGAAGCCCGTGAACAGCGCGATCTGCGCGGCCAGGAACTGGTTGCGTGCCAGCGACGAGATCAGCAGACCCTGACCCAGCGCCGGCACCATGAACACCGCCGACAAGAGCAACAGGGACAGCAAGGAGCCGCGCATCGGGACGCCGAACACGAACACCGCCAGCGCCGATGCGCCCAGCGTGGACAGCATGCCGAGCGCGAAGTACGGCAGCAGCTTGCCGATCAGGATTTCGGCCACCGAGGCCGGCGTGGACAGCACTGCCTCCATGGTGCCGCGCTCCCATTCACGCGCCACCACCAGTGCAGTCAGCATGGTGCCGATGATGGTCATGACGATGGCGATGGCGCCGGGAATCAGTGCGCGTCGGCTTTCCAGTTCGGGGTTGAACCAGTAGCGCGGCTCCAGCATGATGGACTGCGCCGGTGCTCCGACGTCCAGTCCGGCACGCCAGGACTGGACCACGCCACGGGCGTAGTTCTCGACGTAGTTGGCGGTATTGGGGTAGGAGCCATCGGTGACGATCTGCACCAGCGGCTCGCTGCCACGGAGGGCCAGACGCTGCTCGAAATCCTGCGGGATCACCACGTAGCCGCGCAGGTCGCCTGAGACCAGTTGGTCGGCTACTTCGCGCCGGTCATGGGCGAAGTGCGTATTCAGGAAGCGAGTGCCCGAAAACGCTGCGGCCAGCGACTGTGCCGATGCGCCGGGCGACTCCAGGACCACGCCGACACGGACATCCTTCGCATCCAGCGACACCGCATAGGCGAACAGCAGCAGCAACACCACCGGGAGCACGAACGCGATCAGCAGCGTCGAGGGGTCGCGCAGCGCCTGGTAGCTTTCCTTGGTCACCAGGGCGATCAAGCGCCGTAGATCAAAATGGCGCAAGTCGGTCTGCAGGGAGTCACTTCCGTCTTTGTGCATTGTGGCGCCGTTCATGTGGCGGCCTCCAGCTCGCGGTCTGACGACTCCACCAGGTGGATGAAGGCGTCCTCCATCGTCGGGTCGGGCCGTTCGGGGCTGACCGCCGAACGTTTGAGCGCGTCGGGCGTATCCAGCGCGATCAGTTGCGCACGCGAGAGCATGGCCACGCGGTCGCAGTATTCGGCCTCGTCCATGAAGTGGGTGGTGACCATGATGGTCACGCCCTTGCGGGCCAGTCCGTTGATGTGGGTCCAGAATTCGCGCCGGGTGATCGGGTCCACGCCCGAAGTGGGCTCATCCAGGAACAGCACGGGCGGCCGGTGCATCAGCGAACAAGCCAAGGCCAGGCGCTGCTTATGTCCCAGCGGCAGGGAATCGGGCGTGGCGGACAACCAGTCGCCCAGATCGAAGGTTTCGATCATCTCGGCAATGCGCTCGCGCCGGGTGTTGCCTTCCAGTCCGTAGACGCCGGCCGAGAATTCCAGGTTCTGCTGCACCGAGAGCAGGCCGTAGAGCGAAAACTTCTGCGCCATGTAGCCGAGCCGGCTCTTGGCTGCGCCGGTGGCGCGGCGCAGATCATGGCCCACCACATGCGCTTCGCCAGCAGTGGGTTTCAACAGGCCGCACAACATCTTGAAGGTGGTGGACTTGCCGGCGCCGTTGGGGCCGAGCAGGCCGAAGATTTCGCCCTTTTGCACCTCGAAGCTGACGTTGTCGGTGGCGGTGAACTCACCGAAGCGCTTGGTGAGGTTTCGGCACGACACGGCAATATCGGAACCCAGCTCAACCGGCGGCAGACGCTCGGCCAGCGTCGAAGTGCCGCCGGGGCCGCCACCGAGCAGATCGATGAAGGCGTCTTCGAAGCGCGCGGGCACCTGCGCCAGTCGCACCTGCGCCTGATCGGACAGGGCCTGGAGCTGCTCCGCTTGAGCGCCCTCGCGCAACACCACGCGCACGCCGGCGCCCTGGATCACGCCATCGCTCACGCTGGGCAGGTCGAGTGCCTGGGTCAGGACCGCTCGGCGCTCGGCACCGACGTCTTCCAGACGGAAACTGCGGCCTTCGAGCTGCGCGGTCAGCTCCTGCGGCGGGCCCTCGAACAGGAGCTGCCCTTGGTTCAGCAGCAGCACGCTCTCACAGCGCTCGGCTTCGTCGAGATAGGCGGTGGACCAGACCACGGCCATGCCTTCATCGGTCAGCGCCTGCACCATGCGCCACAAGTCCAGGCGGCTGACCGGGTCGACACCCACGCCCGGCTCGTCCAGCAGCAGCACCTTCGGCCGCGCCATGAGCGCACAGGCCAGGCCCAGCTTCTGCTTCATGCCGCCGGAGAGCTTGCCGGCCAGGCGTTTGGTGAAGGGTCCGAGCCGCGTGAAGTCCAACAGCTCGGCAAACAGATCGGCGTTGCGGTCCGCATCCATGCCGCGCAACTGCGCATACAGGCGCATGTTCTCCATCACCGACAGGTCTTCGTACAGTCCAAAGCGCTGCGGCATGTAGCCGCTGGCGACGTGAATGGCGTCGTTGTCCTTGACCACGTCATAGCCTGCCAAGGTGACGTGGCCGGCGTTCGGCACCAGGAGGCCGGTCAGAATCCGCATCAGCGTCGTCTTGCCGGCGCCGTCCGGGCCGACCAGACCGGTCAGCCGCCCATAGTGGATGCGCGCGCTCAAGCCCCGCAGAGCCTTTATGTCGCCGAAATGCTTGTCCACGCCCTCGATGACGACGGCAGCGTCTTCGCCCGCACCAGCAGGCACGGCGGCGATGGCACGGCTTGCCTGCATTTCACCGCTCCCCCGGGATACCGGTGCCGGCTTTCGCATCGACCTCGATCGTCACCGGCATGCCCTGGCGCAAGGCACTGTCGCTGTCGGCTTCGTCGATGACGATGCGCAGGCGGTACACCAGATCCGTGCGCAAATCCGTCGTCTCCACCGTCTTGGGGGTGAACTCGGCGCGCGGCGAGATGAAGCCGATCTGGCCGCGATAGACCTTCTCTGATGAATCGCTTTTGACGCGTACCACAGTACCGGGCGCGATGCGCCCCAAGTCCGACTCGCCCACGTAGGCGCGCACGTAAACCGGCTTGTCCAGGCTCAGGCTGTAGACCGCGCTCTGGCTTGCAACCATGCTGCCGGGCTCGCGCACCCGTGCGATGACGGTGCCACTACTGGGCGCCACCAATTCGGTGTCCGCCAAGGCTGTCGTGGCTTGCGCTGCGGCAGCCTGAGCGGCCGCAAGGCGAGCTTCTGCCGCGGCGATGTCTTCCTTGCGGAAGCCTTCGGATGCTTGCGACAGGGCCGCCTTCGCTGCTTCGACGCCAGCGGCTGCCTGGTCTCGCGCCGTGCGGGCGGCATCGACCGTACGCTGGCTGCTGGCACCCGATGTCAGCAGGCCACTCTGGCGCTTGAAATTCCGCTCGGTCTCGGTGGCGAGCGCCTGTGCCTGCCTGAGGGCCTCGCGCGCCTGGGTGATTTCCTGCGGTCGCAGGCCGCGGCGCAGCTTGGCCAGTTCCGCCTGCGCCACCTGCACCTGGGCCTGCGCTGCCGCAAGGGCTTCCCGATAGGGTTGCGCGTCAAGCGCCGCCAGGCGCGCGCCCACGCTGACGGCATCGCCCTCGTCGAAAGCCATTTGCATCACGCGCCCGGGCTGACGGAAGGCCAGTTGCACCTCGCGGATATCGACGTTGCCGTAGAGGCGCAATGCATCTTGTTGTCCATGGTCGCGCGACAGCCAGAACGCCAGTGCGCCGCCAAGAGCGAGCAAGACGACGGCGATCACGACCCAACGGGTTTTTCTGGAGAGGAGGTTTGGAGTTGTCATCGATGGGTTTCCGCTGGATAAAGGTGCTCAGTGCTCGCGTGCGACCGGCGCATTCGCCGCTGACCGGCGCCAGGCTATGGCCGCTATGCCTGCCCACACCAACGTGCGCAGCGTCATGGCGACCACCGTGCGCCGCTCCCAGGCGCCACCCAAAGCCACATGCACTCCGAAAGCCAGGAACACGAGTGCGGTCGCCACCGTGATGACAATCGCCAACCACGCGGCCCAGCGCTGGCGCATCCACAAGCCGACGCCGGCGACGATGTAGGCGAGCCCGGCCAGAAAATTGAACCAGAGCACGAAAGGCACATAGTGGCCGGCGGCTTGGCGCGCCGCGCCGTCGACAAACAGAACGGCGCCGCCCTCCCGAAGAGTGAGCAGGCCGAAGCCGATCGCGAGCAGGGAGATCAGCCAGTGCCAGATGCTGCGTTGTGGATGAGTGGTCATCTTCATGGCCTTCACTTGATCGCGGAAACTCCCAAGCCTTCGCCGTCGTCGCGGTGTGCGTGTGCGTTCCGCCGGGCGGTCGGGCTGAGTGTTGAATGACGCGGATTCGCGCTGGAGGCGCAACGCGATCGCATGACCGTGGTGTGCCTCTCGGCCGACCGGGCAACTGCGTGGCGGCAGGATGGAAGGCGTTTCATCGGGTGTGCGTGATGCCACGGAGATAGATGGCAAACACGGCTGGCGCATCACGACGGATGCGACTGACCTTGCCGGCCAACAGCGACTGCATGACCAGTCCCTGGATCGTGCCGATGAACAACACGGCGGCGGCATCTACGTCCAGATCCGCATCCAGGTCGCCTTGGGCCTTGCCTGCCTCCATCAGGCGGCGCAGGCGCTGTTCGTATTGACGGAGCAAGGTCTGCACCATCCGCTTGGCGAGCGTCTCGCCAGAGCGTTGCAGCTCTCCGAACAGCATGCGCGGCACGCCGGGATGCTTGGCCACGAAGTCGATGTGCGTCATGAACATGGCTTCGAGTGCCGCGGCAGGCGACGCGGCGCCCTCGGCCGCCTTGTCCACGCGCACCAGCAGACGCTCACCGACCCAGGTCATCGTTGCCTCCAGGATCGCGTCCTTGGTGGGGAAGTGGCGAAACAGCGCGCCCTGCGTCAAACCCATTCGATCGGCGATGGCCGTGGTCGTGATTTCGGCCGGGTTTTGCTCCGCGGCCAAGTCCACCACCGCTTGCACTGTGGCAGCACGCCGCTCTTCAGCGGACAGATGTTGAGGACGTTCGCTCACCGATCAGACTCCATAAAGTAAGTGACTTATTACTATCCTAACATGCAAAACATCCGCGTCGCAAGATCGGGAATACGGTTCATCGCATGGGAAAGGATGGTTCCTGTCCCATCCATGGATCGTAGCCAAGTGAGCTGACGAGACCCAGGAAGCGAACACACTCCTCAGGCACATCATGAGTAATCGGTCGGCAGGTCGGCCACCCCAGTCAGAGCAAGAGAAGCGGTTTCGTTCGAGCGAAGGCGGAAATCCCCCGGGCGTTCTTCAAGGCTTTGCATCTTTTCCCGTAGGCATTATGATAGTAATAAGTTACTTACAACATCGGAAGACCAGAGATGAACACCCTTGCCATACCTGACAAGCCCGCGCCGGCACCGTCCGAAGTCGTCTGTCGCCCCGATGTCCTGGATACGCTTGCGAACGCGTGCCGGGCACGCGGCACTGGCGGGTTGTCACCGGCGGCGGGTTTGCTGGCTTGGTACGACTGGGCGCTGCACCTGAGCCTTTCACCGGGCAAGCAGCGCAGCCTGATCGAAAAGGGATTGCACAAGCAGCGACGCTTGGCGCGCTACGTCGCGCACGCTGCAAGTGCCCACGGCTGCCCCACGTGCATCGAGCCGTTGGAGCAGGATCGGCGCTTCGAGGCGCCGGCCTGGCAGCAATGGCCGTTCAACGTGATCCACCAGGGCTTTTTGCTGCAGCAGCAGTGGTGGCACAACGCCACCACCGGCGTGCGCGGCGTGTCGCGCCATCACGAGAACATGGTCACTTTCGCCGGGCGGCAGTGGCTGGACATGTGGTCGCCATCGAATTTCATCTGGACCAACCCGGAAGTGCTGGAAGCCATCAGAACCAGCGGCGGCGCCAACCTGTGGCGCGGCGCGATGAACTTCCTCGACGATACACAGCGTCTTGCGCTTGACGATGAACCGGCCGGGGTCGAAGGCTTCAAAGTCGGCCAGGACGTGGCGGTCACACCAGGAAAGGTGGTGTTTCGCAACCACCTGATCGAGCTGATCCAGTACACACCCACGACCCCCGATGTGTATGCCGAGCCGGTGCTGATCGTGCCCTCCTGGATCATGAAGTACTACATCCTCGACCTGTCACCGCACAACTCGATGGTGAAGTACCTGGTCGACCAGGGGCATACGGTGTTCATCCTTTCCTGGAAGAACCCGACCGCGGCCGATCGCGACCTCGGCCTCGAGGATTACCGATGGCTGGGGGTCATGGATGCACTGGACGCGGTCACGGCCATCGTGCCTGAGCGCAAGGTGCAGGCGGTTGGCTATTGCCTGGGCGGCACCTTGCTGACGATCGCCGCAGCCGCGATGGCGCGCGATGGCGACGAACGGCTGCACAGTTTGACGCTGCTGGCGTCGGAGACCGACTTCCGCGAGTCGGGCGAAATCGCGCTTTTCATCGACGACAGTCAACTCGCCTGGCTGGAAGCCGGGATGTGGGACAAGGGCTATCTCGACGGCAAGCAGATGGCCGCCTCTTTCCAGATGCTCAACTCGCGCGACCTGATCTGGTCGCGCCGCGTGCGCGAGTACCTGCTGGGCGAACGGCAGGAGTTCAATGACCTGATGGCCTGGAATGCCGACGTGACGCGCATGCCGTATCGCATGCACAGCGAGTACCTGCGGCGTTTGTATCTGAACAACGATCTGGCCGAGGGACGCTACCAGGTCGGCGGACGGCCGGTGGCGATCGCCGACATCGAAGTGCCGATGCTCATCGTCGGCACGGTGCGCGACCACGTCGCCCCCTGGCCATCCGTGTACAAAATGCACCTGCTCAGTGATGCGGAACTGACCTTCGTACTGACCAGCGGCGGGCACAACGCCGGCGTGGTCAGCGAGCCGGGGCACCCCCGGCGCAGCTACCAGATTGCGACCCGCAGCGCCGGCGCTCGCTACATCGATCCGCAAACGTGGCGTGCCGAAACCCCGTTGAACAAGGGCTCCTGGTGGCCAGCCTGGCAGCAGTGGCTGGCGCGACGTTCGACCGAGCGGGTATCGCCACCTGCCATGGGAGGCACGCAGGCGCCGCTCGGTGATGCGCCTGGTACCTATGTGGCAATGCGGTGACAAGACGCACTGAAGCCAAGACGCACTGAAGCCGAGACAAGGCCAGACCATTTCAGCAGGGACATCACTAGGGATGGCCCACACCCGCCCCAAAGGGGGCCCACCATGACCGAAGGGCACTGCAATGAGCAACGAACTGCCAATCCATCTCTACAAAGCCAATGCCGAGCTGCAACTGCAGATCACGCGCTTGCTGCAGGAGAGCAGCCATCACTGGCTCGAAGCCATGCAACAGCTCAGCGCTGGCGGCGTGCTGGAGACCACCTCGCGCATCCAGGGCCTCCAACAGGCGGCCGACTGGCAGGCGCTCGCGACTTTGCCGTCAGAGGTGTTCTGGCGCCTGTGCCAAGGCCGCATGGGCGATGCCCAAGCGGTCGGGCAAGTAGCAGCCAAGAGCCAGGCGGCCTTTGCCAATGGTCTGCGTCAAGCACTTACGACTTGGCAGGAATCTGTCTCCGAGGCATTCGGCACCAGTGGCGACGCAGCCTCTTTCACGCAGCTTTGCCAGCGCTGGGCGCAGCCCTGGACCGCCCCAAGCGCCGTACCCCAAGGCAAGACCAAGAAATGAGGGGACGGCAATGTATACGACGCAACGGACGGCGCTGGTGACGGGAGGCAACCGGGGGTTGGGCGCTGCAATCGCCCGTACCCTGCACGACGTCGGCCACCGCGTGATCGTCACGCATACCCCCGGCAACATCACGATTGGCCAGTGGCAGCAAGCGCAAGCGACACAGGGCTACACATTTGCTGCCTACGGGGTGGATGTATCCGACTACGAATCAACGCAGGAACTGGCGCGGCGCATCCACGCCGACGGTCATCGGATCGATATCCTGGTGAACAACGCCGGCATCACCCGCGACGCAACGCTGCGCAAGCTCGACAAGGCCGGGTGGGATGCCGTACTGCGCACCAACCTGGACTCCATGTTCAACGTCACCAAGCCGTTCGTCGATCCGATGGTCGAGCGCGGCTGGGGTCGCATCGTCAACATCTCGTCGATCAACGGCAGCAAGGGCCAGTTCGGGCAGACCAATTATTCGGCGGCCAAGGCCGGGGTACATGGATTCACCAAGGCGCTCGCACAGGAGGTGGCGCACAAGGGCGTGACGGTCAACACCGTCTCGCCGGGCTATTTCGCCACCAAGATGGTGATGGCGGTGCGCGAGGATGTGCGCCAGAAGATCATCGATGCGATTCCGATTGGCCGTCTCGGTCAGCCGGCCGAGATTGCGGCACTTGTCGCCTTCATCGCCAGCGAAGCCGCCGCCTTCATGACCGGCAGCAACGTGGCGATGAACGGCGGCCAGCATATGTATTGAGTAGTCGAGGAGCCTGCGGCATGAAAGTCTGGACCATTCGCGTGGGCAACGTCTCCCCCGGTCGCTGCAATTCACCGAAGAGCATCCTTGGCACACTCGGGTGCTCGGACCCGAAGCATGCGCATTGACACGAGGGTGTTTGCGTGCTGACGGATAGTGATCTGCAAGCCCTCCGGTTGACCGCACGTCTAGCAGGCGTCCTCACCCTGATCCTGATCGACACCCCCATCGCTTGGTGGCTGGCTCGTACCAAGGTCTGGTGGAAAGGGCCGATAGGAGGCTGCCTTGGAGCCTAGATTGCTACGCTATTTCGTTGCAGTCGCGGAAGAGCTGCATCTCGCCCGCGCGGCCGAGCGTCTCGGCATCGAGCAATCTCCCGTATCACGAGCAATGCGCGACCTCGAACGCCTGCTGGGCGTCTCATTGTTCGACCGCAGTGCCCGGCAGACGCGGCTGACTTGGGCCGGCCAGGTGTTGCTGGGCGAAGCTCGGCGCGTGTTGGCCACCGTGGACCAAGCGGTTCAAGCTACCAAGGCTGCAGCGCAGGGCTACCAGAGCTATTTGCGCATCGCCATCTGCGACAGCCTTGCCCAGCCACGCATCGCCTCGCTACTGGCGCGCAGTCGCGAGGAAGAACCTGAATTGGGGATTCGGGTCTTCGATCTGCCGTTTTCGCGGCAGCTCAAGGGCCTGCACGATGACCTGCTGGATGTCGGCTTCGCGCTGTCGGATGCGGTCACCGGAGGGCTGATCGCCGAGCCTGCTTGGAGCGATCCGCTATCGGTGATCGTGCCGACACGCCATCCGCTGCTCGCGCATGCACAGGTCAAGTTGGAAGACGCCTTGAAGTTTCCGCTGGTCCTGTGTCACCCGGATGCGGCGTCGGGCTGCCATGACCAGATTCAGGCACTGCTCGACGGCGCGGCCATCACGCCCAAGATAGCCGACCACGTGACAAGCCTTGGCGTGATGCTCACGCTGGTGGGAGCCGGTTATGGCATCGGCTTTGCCATCGGTGCACAGGTGCAGACTTGCCAGCGGCCCGACATTGCGATACGCCCGCTGGCGGGCATCACGCCCACGCTGACGACCTATCTGCTGCGCCGTCAGAGCGAGCCCTCGGAACCGATGAAGCGGTTCTTGCAGCGTGCTCGGCGGTTGTTCCGGCCGCAAGGCGATGTGCACGCTCCTTGACCCGCATCGGTCCAGGTACGTTGGCTATTGGCAGCCGTCTCCGGCTCTGGGTGGACTTATCTGGTCCGTCACGTTGACCGACTTGGATTTTTGAGTCCAGAATAGAGGCCTTCTTGGGGAGCTGACCCCAAGAAATTCTTTGTTGATCAACCGGTTGGGTTGTGGGTGCTGTTCCCTTCACCCGCTTCATAGAGCGGGTGGTTCGCATAGGATCGAGACCCGCGACTCTGGCCAGTTGATCTTTGGCGATTCGCGAAGGATCCGCGCTCCGCCGCCTGCGCCGCGCCGGACAGAGTCGGTGTCGCAAAAAGTACCGCGAAGGTGTTGCCAGGCGAGAGCTGTTAGTACATAATGCAGTCCTTCGCGGCACAATGAGAAGTAAAAATTGCTGCGTTATCAAGGAGTTAAAGCGGGGATTTAAGTCTCGTTTCCCGCTCCAAAGAATTCGCAGGCTGGGCAGTGCCCAGCCAAGTGGCCCCGGGGCATTGGGGCAGCTGGCCGAAACGGTTGTGGCGCGATGGCAGAGTGGTTATGCAGCGGCCTGCAAAGCCGTGTACCCCGGTTCGATTCCGAGTCGCGCCTCCAGTAGTAAAAAAGTTGTAAAGAAGTATTGCGATGCGGTGCAAAAGAAGCTAGAATTTGCGCCCTGTCGTCAAAGCGGGAATAGCTCAGTTGGTAGAGCGCAACCTTGCCAAGGTTGAGGTCGCGAGTTCGAGACTCGTTTCCCGCTCCAGATTCTGAAAGCCGGATGTGCGCCCAGCGCCCATCCGGCTTTTGCATTGTGCCCCCGCGGTGCATGCCTCGCCGGCGGTTTGCCGGACGCGGCCTTGCAGGGTAGGCTCGAAGCTCTCCCGGAGCTCTCTGCGATCCTCGCGCACCGCATGCCCTTCACCATCGACTCCACCTTGCCCCTCCCGGCCGGCGCCGTTCTTCCCGACTATGGCGACGGCGGGCTCTACGGCTTCGCGCGCGGGCTCCGCCACTGGCTGCACGACCGCAAGGCCGGGTGGCCTGCGGCCGAGGTCGCGCCGGGCGAGCGCGCGCTGGTCGTGCTGCTGGTCATCGACGGGCTGGGCGAACGCTTTCTCGACACGGTCGGGTGGGGCTCCGCGCTGCATGCGGCCAAGCACGCCGGCCTGAGCTCGGTGTGCCCGAGCACCACGGCGAGTGCGATCACCACGCTGGCGACCGGCGTCGCGCCGGTCGAGCACGGCCTCAACGGCTGGTTCATCCACGATCGCCGCTTCGGTGGCGTGATCGCGCCCTTGCCGCTGATCCGCCGCAGCGGCGAGCCGCTGGAGGCCTTCCGCCTGCTGCCGCGACTGTTCCCGGTGGCGCCGATGTATCGCCACGCCTGCCGACCGGTCACCCTGGTCTCCCCCGTGCAGATCGCATTCTCGCGCTTCTCGCTGCACCATGGGCGCGGGGCACACATCGAGCCTTACGAAGGGCTGCAGGACTACGTGGCCGCCATCGTCGACATGGCCGATGCGCTCGCGCACAGTGGCGGGCTGATCCACGCCTATTACCCGGTGTTCGACATGCTGAGCCACCAGCACGGCTGCCGCTCGGCCGAGGCGGTCGCGTGCTTCACGCGCGTCGATGCCGCCTTCGTGTCGCTGCAGCAGGCGCTGGCGGGGCGCGACGTGCGTCTGCTGGTGACGGCCGACCACGGCTTCATCGACGCGCCACCCGAGCGCCGCATCGACCTCGCGCCCGACGGCGAGGTCGCCGCCATGCTCGCCGCGCCGCTGTTCGGCGAGCGCCGGCTGGCTTTCTGCCGGGTGCGCGCCGGTGCGCAGGCCGAATTCGAAGCGTGGGCTGCGGATGAGCTGCGTGGCAAGGCGGTGGCGGTGCGCGGCGAAGACTTTCTCGCCGCCGGCCTGCTCGGCCCGGGTCAGGTGCATCCGCGGCTGGCCGAACGCCTGGGCAGCCACGCGGTACTGATGGAGGCCGGGTGGACGATCGTGGATCACGTGGCAGGCGAGCACGAGCACACCATGATCGGCGTGCATGGTGGCCTCAGCGCGGACGAGATGCGCGTGCCGCTGATGCTGGCACGTACCTGAGGACGGGCACTCCACACGGCTGCGACAGGGCGGTGGACCTGGCGGTCCGTGCTCGGCACGCATCCCCGCCTGCGCCCTGGCTCTTCAGTGCAGGTCTTCCTCGGCTGGCGGGACCGGCAGCACCAGGATGCCCTCTTCGAGCAGGGACTCGACCTCGTCGGCGGAGGCCGAGCCGCGAATGTCGCGCGCCTCGGTTTCGCCGTAGTGGATGCGGCGCGCCTCCTCGGGCAGGCGCTCGCCCACGTTCTCCGCAACGCGCGCAAGGCTGCGCAGCTGCGTCATCAGGCGCGCGAGTCCTTCGGGAGCAGGAGCGGAGGGAGGGACGGCGCTCGCGGCCTGCACCTCACCCGCTGCGGGCGGCCTTGCCGAGGCGGACTGGCCGGTCTGGACGTAGGGCGCGCTCGGCAGGCGGCGGACCTCGGTGGCGCCGCAGATCGGGCAGTTCACCAGGCGATCCGCGAGCTGCGCCTCGAAGGCTGCGGCGGAACCGAACCAGCCTTCGAAGCGGTGTGCATTGCTGCAGTGTAGGTCGAGTACGATCATGGCGAGGACTGTCCGGTCACTGTGCCGGGCAGGACGCCGCAGCAAGGATGGGACAATGGCTGAGCGGGATGGTGCCCGGGACGGGACTCGAACCCGTAAGGCTTGCGCCGGCGGATTTTAAGTCAATATCGAACACCATCAAACGCATAGGAGCACGCTATAACACTAAGATTCATAGGGCGGCGCGGCGGTCGATTGTCGCACCGTTGCGGTGCTTTGCGGTCGCTTGAGGTGCTTTGTGCGCAGCAACTACGCACCGAATACGCACGGGCTTATGCACTTGGTACAATGCGCGGCCTTGCCCGGGTGGCGAAATTGGTAACCGCAGTGGACTTAAAATCCATCGCCTACGGCTTACGGGTTCGAGTCCCGTCCCGGGCACCAGCAAGGATGCTTCTCGCGCTCCCTCCCATGTAGAAGCGCGCGCCGACTGCGGCCGATCCGCGCGCGCGAGGGCGTCACGGCAGAATGTCGTCCGGGCCAAGGATACCGCGGACCTCCAGGATGCGGCGCAGCTTGCGCAGGGCTTCGCGCTCGATTTGGGCGATGCGGGATTGACTCAGCGGCTTGTCGCCGGTCTCGGCGGCCAGCGCTTCGGCGATCTCGTCATAGCTCACCTCGGCAAAATGCGACGGGTTTGCGTGGCGGGCAATCTCCGCCAGGCGCACGAACTGGGGTTCATCAATCGGGACTTCGTAGCCGGCCATGCTCGGGTCTCCATGTGCCGCGCGCGATCAGTTGGCCGGCGACTTCCTGCACTCGCGGCCAGTGGGCGGTCAGCACCGCCAGGGCGAGGCGCTGCGAGAATCCGTGTCCGGCCAGGCCGTTGCCGAAGTGGGGCGTGAGGATTGCGCGGGCCTTCCTCCAGTCGCCGGAGCGGTGGCGGATCGTCACGCCTTTCCAGGGGTGGCCGGTATGGATCAGCTCGGCGACGATGCCGGCGTGAAAGCACGCGGCGGCCTGTGTAGCTGCCAGGGGGCGGTCATAGTCGGCGGGGGCGGTGCCATGATCGAGTTGGCCAGGATCGAAGCGCACTTCTCCGCCGCAGTCGTCGGCGCGCGCTGATTCTGGGGCGATGCCTACCCACTCCAGCACCACTACATGGCCGGCTTCATGGTGGGCGTAGCGGGCGAGGTCTCGAGTGCGCAGCTCGGGCGGGATCTCCGCCAGCGGATGCACGCGGCGCAGCTCGCCCAAGGGCGGGAGCGCGATGCGTGTCATCGGAACGGAAGGAAGTCGGTCAGATGAAAGTCCGCCAGCCGGCGCGCGAGGATATCGACGCCTTTGCCGTGGATGCGCCATCCGGCGCCGAAGCGTTCGATGTGCAGGCGGCGGCGGGCGCACTCAACGAAAATTTCGTCTTGGGTCATGAGGTGGTCTCCGGTGAGGTGGCAGACCTTGCCGCGGGGCACGAGTCCCGCGTCCGGTGGTCTGCCGTGCGCGCTGCTTCGCCTGTCAGCACGCCCGGTGCGCCCCGCGGAGGAGTGCCGCGGGATGCTTGCTCAGGGCCGGCGCCAACAGCCGCGGAAGTCCTCCAGTGCGGCGGAGTCGGGCGCTTCGGTCGGTACGCCATCGTCCACGAACGGCTCCGCGGGCGGCGTGGTGATCGCGGCGGCTTGCAGAATCTGCATCGCCGGGTTCGTCGTGAGGTCGCCGGCCAGGCGGGCGAAGGCGTTGAACTCGGCGATGACGAAAGCGGCCTGGTCGAGCTCTTCGCGCAGCTCGTCGCGCCGGCCTCGCCAGTAGCTGCGGTGCGCGGTGTGCGCGGTATCGAGCGCGCGCAGGAGTGCGCCTTCTGCGTCTTCGCAGTTCCTTCGCGCCCGTTCGAGCGTCCTTGCATCGCGGCCGGCGCGGTCGAGTGCGTCGACGGCAGCCATATACGCGCGCTCGGCGGCGTCGAGGTTCTGGACGGCGCTGCGGTAGATCTCCGCGGTGCCGATCTCGGCGGCCGGCATCACACCGCCTCCCGGTGGCGGACGATGCCGCGACCATCGGTAAGAAGCGTAGCCCCCAGGTCTGCGACGAAGCGGAACAGCACACCATCGAAGTCGACATCGGGGTCGCTCACCTGTTCGACGCGCAGCGGGCTCGCGGCGCCGCGCAGCTTCAGGGTTGCAATCGCCGGCTGAACTTCCTTTCGGGCGAACAGGTAGTAATCGTTGGTGCTCAGGCGGCAAGACGGAATCACCTGAATCGGCAGGTCGGCGGCCTTGACCAGCCGGCGCGCGCCGAATTCAAGCGCACCGCTCACCACGAGATAGGCGGCGCTGTAGTTGCCCTCGCGGCCCTGCCGGGTTCGCTGATTGCGCAAGCTGTGCATGCTCGCAGCCAAGCCGTTTGCGTCCAGGGCTTCCCATCCGGCCGGGATCAGGCGGAAGCTCTCGTCGGGGAAGTCGTTGAAGCCCCCCACCCAATAAGGCTTCGTGTCGTAGATCGCCCCCGGCGCCACGAGTTGCCCATAGACCAGATCAGCTTCGACAAGGGCGGCCAGGTTGGCTGCTTCATTCAGGTTGGCGAGCAGGGCGCCCACGTCGTCGTTCACCAGATCCGTCCGCGAAATGCCAAGCCGGGCGCCGTAGGTGTCGAGGCGAACGTTCTTGTGCAGCGAAGCGGACCACGCCGTTCCGGGGGTGTGTTCGGCGAGCTCGCGCGTGCGGACCAGCGCGAGGTCGGATTGTGCGGCGACGATCTCGCCGGGCTTGAAGTCGCGCACCTCGTGTTCCGCGCAGAAAGCGCGATGATCGGCCGCGCCCTCGAAGGTGTGCCATGCCAGCGTGCGCAGCGCGGCGCCGACGGTATCGGTGAATGTCGCAGTGCCGGCGCCCATCACCATGACGGAGCGCGCGTTTTCGTGGGGGCGCGGTGGGCGCTTGAGTTGCGCTGCGGCGGTCGCAATCGCGCTGAGGGGGCGTTCGGCGTAGTGGGCGGCCAGGGGGTGCGGGTTGCGCGGCGCATGGCCGGCGGCGATCAGCAGTGCATCGGTGCCGGCGGCGATCACGTCGCGCGGGTCGTGGTTCAGCATGGCGGGAGTCCTTGAAGGGTGATGCAGCCATGTTGCCGACTTGCTGCTGATGCTGTACGCCTATCGCATCAGTATTGCGCTATCGGATGAGCTCGAACAGGTTGCGGGCGGTCGTCGGCACTCGCTGCCTGGTGTCGAAGGCGCGGCGCAGTGCGTCGTCTATCGGCGCCAGGGCAAGTGCGGGGTTTCGCTCCCTTTGCGGGCGGATGCGCCCCTCGTATCGCTTGATGGCGGCCTCCAGGCGACACGCGGTGCGCCAAGGGCCATCGTTACCACACAGGAGGGCGGCGGCTTCCCGCAACGCCTGGTTGCGCTCGCGCAGACGGGAAGCGCGATCAATCCCGCACGCGGTGTCGAGGTCCGCGCCGCCGTAGAGGTGGCGGCGCATGGCCTCGCTGATCCAGCGGGACACATCCGGGCCGGTGTCGCCGGCCGCAGCTCGGCGGGCAAGTTCGATGCTCATGCGCTGCACCTTCGGAATACAGGATCTTCGAGCCGGCCGGGGCGGAACTCGAAGCCGGCGCTGCGCAATGCGGCGGTCAGTCGTTGCTCGATCAGGACTGCGGCGCTTGTCGCAATGTCGACTTCATGCGATTCGAGCAAGGCGCGGAAGGTCCGCATCGCGGTTGCGCTCGGGGGGCGCGGTGCCCAGGGGTCGGTTCCGATGAATGCCGCGAATGCGTGACTGTCCAGGATTGCGGCCTCCGCTTGGCGGTCGCTCATACGCCAAAGCACTTGGAGCACATGACAGCGGAGCATCATTCGCAGGGCGTAGCCCTTGCGGCCCGTGCGGCGATTGTCGGCCTGGTAGTACGGGCGTGCGACCTCTTCCAGGTCAACCCAGTTGACGGCCCCTTCGACCAGCTTCAGCACGAGCTCTCGTTTTGGTGTCGTTGCCTTGGGCCACCGAATCGAGGTAAACAGGGCCGTCTGCGCGGAATCGGTAATGCAACAAGCTTTCATGTTGTTCCCGTGTTTTGTTGCCTATGCAACGGAGGCGCCGCCTAGCGGAAAACGGAGCCTCCACGTACCCGAGTGCGAATTGCTCTCAGGAGGACCCACGCGCATCGCGCTCGTCGTCGCGCTCGTCGTCGCGCTCGTCGTCGCGCTCGTCGTCGCGCTCGTCGTCGCGCTCGTCGTCGCGCTCGTCGTCGCGCTGCGCGCGAACGGTCGATTGAAGTTGCAGGATTGCCGCTTGCAATGCTTGTGCTGCGCTGCGCAGGTCTCGCGGATCGTCAGCAGGCAACGCGCGGCCATTGCGAAGCACTGCGAAGTTCCAGCCGGTTCCGAACTGGTGCGTCAGAAGGATTTGCGTGGTGGTCATTTCAGGGTCCTTGGTGGTGGTGGAATTCGGCTCTTGCGGGTAATGCGGTGGTTGCGGGGTGTGTTTCTACTCACTTATGTAATATGTCACTGCCTTTTTTCATACGTAGGTATAAACACACCCCGCAATCACCGCATTACCCGCAATCCGTGCGAACGGCCCAAAGGGCGGTTTTCGAGTGGCCATCGGTGCCGGCCTGCACCGCGCGGAGCGCGTCGACAATCCGGTCGCGGTTCGATCGCAGCCATCCGCCGAGCCGGCGCGCGGTGATCTTCTCGTGACAGATCAGTTGCAGCGCCTCGCGCAAGTCCGGGTGCTGGTACTCGCCTGAGGCGGGGCCTACTGACAGCGCGGCGGCGACAACCTCGGCCGCACTTACCGGCTTCGAGTTGAAGGCGTCGAACCATGCCGACAGCAGCAGGCGCGAGGCTTCCAGCTCGGGGTCGAACTCGCGCAAGGTCTCAGCGGGGGCAAGGGGGTCGGGAAGCCCAAGCCAGCGCAGCGGACGGCGCACAAGGCGATCCCATTCCGTGAAAGAGCCAACGGGGGGCAGATCGACCGCAGGCGAGCCGGCCGCGAGGTAGGCGAGGGGGATCGTCAGCGCGGCGGCGATCAGGCGACCGCGCTCGGCGCGGGCGTATTCCAGGGCGTCACGGTCGAAGCGGCGCAGCTCGGGGCGCTCCATGCCGGCATCCAGGCGAATCAGCAGCGTGCGTCGCTTCAGGTCGCCTGTGATCGTGAGGGCGTTACCGGTGGCGATCAGTTGCGCATTCGTCGGGACCGTCACCAGCGCGGATCCGCCGAGCGGGCGGAAGCGGGCGAGGGGTTGGGTGCAGACTTGGCAGAGCAGATCGAAGCCAAGCGGAAAACTGATGTTGTCGAGCGCAATCACCGGATCACCCGCAAGGAAGGCGCCGGCCAGCCTCTTTTCGTTTTCATCGTCGCTCCGCCCCAGGCTCATCACCGCGGGGCGGGATCCGGTCGCAACGATGCTGATCACGTCGGCAAGCAGGCTTTTTCCGGTGCCGGGTGCCGTTGCCGATACGCCCACCATCGGCGCCGCAGGAATCGAACGGCGCACCACGGTTCCGATCAGTGCGGCGAGGGCTGCGGATCGGTCGCCTTCTGATGTGAAGGGCCATGTTCCCAAGGCGTCTATCAGAAGCTCGGCGGCGGCCTTCGCATCGTCTGCGTCAGGGCGCGGGTTGATGCCGGGGTAGCACGGAAGCTCCGCGGGATCGCATGCCACGTAGAGCCCGGAATCCGGGTCATATCCTGCCTGGTCGAGCAGGCGCCCGTCTGCGGTGATCGTCGGGGCCTCAACAACACCGCTCAGGCGCTTGTGCTCGGGAAAGTGTCGTCGCGCCAGGTAGGCGTCAGCCAATCGGCGCGGGCAGTCTGCGGGGCGATCCGCGCCGCTCCGGCCGTCAAACTTGAACAGGCTTGCGTAGGTGCCGGCGAGGGTCATCAGGTGCGCCGGCTCCACCGGCACAATGACGGCGCCCTTTTCGCTCCGGTGCAGGTGAACGAACCGCTCGCCAAAGGTGAACAGATCGGGAGCGCGCGCCAGGGCGGCGCCTACTGCGGCAACGTTCTCGGGCAGGCTGCCGTCTTCGATCTTGATTGTGGGCAGATCGGACGGCGGTGGGGGTTGGGTCTTGGCAGCGTCGATGACGCGAAGGTGGACGGGCTTGGTCATGCATCGGACTCCACCAGCACGCGGAGCCGTTCGCGCTCTCTTGCGCCGGGGCGGGGCGGGTGCACGATCAGGTCGACGCATGTCGCGCCGTGGTCGATCAGGGCTTGTGCCAGCTTCAGCAGGCGGTCGGGATCCGCGTTGGACGGATGCGCCACACGCACGCGGCGGCCGTCTGCCACATCGAAGCGAAGGCGTGCGGGATTGTCCTCGGGTTGCACCACGAGGAGCGGCGCCGGTAGGTTCTTGGCGTTTGGCCAGCCAAGCGCAATGTTCAGCGGCTCATCAGCCGGGGGAGGGTTTTCGGCCAGGCTCTTTCCGTAGGCCGGATGGCGGCGGGGATGTGCGCCGATGCCGCGGCGGCGGAGCGTGATGCTTGGCGAAGCCGTGGCGGGCACTTCAGAGGGGCGGGCGAAGGTCACGCCCGCCGAGTATTGATCGCGGATCTCCGCAATCAGCGTATCTGCCGAGCCGTCACGGTCAATCGCGCGGGCGGTGCAGGCGGGGCAGATTGCAACGGCGATGCCCAGTCCAGGCGCGAGCATCGAAACCTCAACAACGGTCGATTGCTCGGGGTTCGCATCCTGATTACAGGCGAAGCATGCCATCGCCTTCGGAGCAAGAATGCGCGTGTCGTTCATGCGTCACCCCTCTTGCGGGCGATGGCGTCGGCGCGCGTGCGGCGCTTGCCATTGCCGCGGAAACGGGGGGGCTTTTCCTGGGGCCAGTTGGCGAGGGTATCGAGCGCGGGCGGGGTTGCGCTAGAATTGGCGGTGTCGAATGCTTGGGGCGCGGCCTGGTCAGGGCTGGCGCCCTTTTCTTTTTCGGTCATGGTCGGCGCTCCCGGTCATGCCACAGATGCGCCGCGGCCGGCGCGGGCTGCCAGCCACTGTTCATAACGGGTTTTGCTGATGAGCAGTTTCTTGCCAACGCGCACGCACGCCGGGGCAAGACCGTTCTTTTCCCGCTCGCGCAACTGCCAGCGCAGGGTGTAGGCCGTCAGGATGCGAGGGTACTTGCTCGCAAGCTCTTCGATGGTGTGAAGGTCATCGAGCGGGAGCGTTGCGCTAGGGGTTTCTTGCATGGCGATCACCTTGCGTTAGATGGTGATCGCGAGTTTTACGGAGTGCCCTTTGTTGCAGTGAGGACAACAGGCGAGAATTCCGGCGTGGGTTGTCCTTAGCTTGTTGCTTTGACTTTCCGGAAGTTGTCCAGGGTGCAGCCGGCCGGCGAATCGAGCACGGCGGCGGTAAGGTCGACGCAGTCCTGGTCCGGAAGGTCGATGTTGACGTCGTGGCGGGATTGGATCTCACGCAAGGCAACGTCCAGCGCGCGCCAGTAGTCACGAACAGAGGCTTCGCGCGTCGCCGTGGCGACATGCAGCGCGTCAATCATGGGCTCGTGCTGTTCGTCGCGGTCTTGCAGGCTGGCTAGGGCCTCGATCAGATCGGCACTCGTTGGCCAGCAGGCAGGGTTGACGTGTTGGTCGAGCTCCGCCAACGCTGGCGCGACGTGAAGGCGAAAGCTGCCGGCGATGTTGGCGCCGCGATAGGCTGCATGCGTGTCCGCAATGCATGCAGCCTCATTGAGCAAGTCGACAGGGTGCGAATCGGCATTTCGGCTGAGGTTTCGAGCATTACAGATCGCGTCCCGAGCGCGCAGCTTGCGCGCCAGCTCGGCGGCCAATTCTCGAATCTCGCGCGAAAGCTCGCGGGCGCGGCGGATGTCCTGCCTGACTGCCTTCGTTCTATTGGGCGCGCATGAGGCGGCGGTGTCGAGAAACGCCCACAGAAGGCGCTGCCAGCGTTGCGGGCCATCGAGCGCGCGAACGTGCGGGTTCAGATCTACGATCCGGACCAATGCCGAGCGTGCGAGCGTGCGATTCTTTCGCAGGTTGTCGCCGAAGGGCCGATGTGTCGTGATGACGGCGCGGAGCTCGTCTTCTAGCCAGGCTTCAAAAGAAACCATTTCGCCCACCTATGCGGCGCCCTGGTAGAAGGTGCCGCCCCAGGCCGGCCAGGTGTCCGGCTTTTCCTCCCGTCGAAGTAGGGGCGGCGTTACGCCATTGGCGAAAGTCTGCTACTCAAAGAGAATTTCGGAGCCGCTCCGCGGGTGTTCGTTGAGCACCTCGCATGCGTAGTTTTCGAAGATCTTGCACACGTCGCTTGCAACGCCGGGGTCATCGGACTCGATCGAGCGGGACAGGGCGCCAAGCGCACTGGCGAGCCGTTCGAAGTGCAGGCGCAAGTCCTCATACTTCGCTTGCAAACGTTCGGGGGTGATGGTGGCGTTTGTGCTAGTTTCGGTGTCAGCCATGATGCGGACCTCCTATGTAGGTCGGTTGTGGTCAGGGGCTTCCAGGCGTTCCCGCGCCTGGTCGCTCCGCTTCTGCCTGAGTCCGTCAGGCGGCGGTCTTGCTCGGTTGTAGCGCGGCTTTCAGTTGCCGCCGTGCCGCGCGTTGCGCGGCTTCGATGGTGGCGAACCGTTCCAGGTGCGAACAACTCACGAGGTAGTCGGCGCCGGATCTCCACAGGCTGCCGTAGGCAATGCCATTGGCGCGCACCGCCCAGTCGTCGATACGGGGCTTGCGGCGGTCGAAGGTGATCTTCATCGCGGGGTCTCCGGTCAGGCGGCGCCGTTGTTCTTCTTGCCGACGGTGCCGAGCGCCTTTTCTGCGAGTTCGAGCACATCATCGGCGGCCAGGTGCTCGTAACGCTTGAGCATGGCGAGCGTCTTGTGTCCGCTGATCAGCGCCGCTTGCGCGAGGTTGGCTCCGTTGCGGATCACCTTGGTAACGCCCGTGTGCCGGGTGGTGTGCATCACGACCTTGTGCACGGGGTCGTCGGTATCGTCCAGGCCGGCGCGAATCCGAACGAACCGCCACAAGGTGTCCACGTTCTTCGGGCGCTCGGGTTGCTTCGGGTCGAAGAAAACCAGATCGCTGCCGAGCGGGCGCACCTTGGCGGCGGTTGCGAGCGCGGCGCGCACGTCTGCGACCAGCGGGAGCGCGCGCGGGCTTCCGTTCTTCGTCTTTCCCAGCACCGCGATTCCGCGGGCAAGGTCGACGTCACGCCAGCGCAGGTTCAGCACTTCGGACTTCCGCGCGGCGGTGGTCAGGAGCATCAGCACGAACAGATGCATGCCATCCCAGCGGGATGCCGCGGCGGCGGCGAGGAGGCGCGATTCTTCGTCGGGGGTAAGGATGCGCTGCCGGCCGGGGCCTTCCTTCAGGCGTTTGACCTTGCCGCCCTTCATCGGGTGCGCCTCGATCACGCCATGCTGTAGGGCGAAGCCGAAGACCGCCGACAGGGCCGCGCCGTACCGGTTGATCGTCGCAGGGGATAGGGGCTTGTCGGTCGTGATCACGCCCGACGTGGTGCGGCGACGTGCCCGCCTGGTGCGAAGCGTCAGCAGTGCTCCGTTGACGTCGCCGTGCGTGATTTCAGCAATGGGGCGGGCGCCGAGCTCGTCACGCCAGAATTCCAGATGTGCCGGCGATGCGTAGTCGCACACGTCCGCACGGATGAAGTCCTCGATCAGATCGGCGAGGGTCTTCCCGCGGGGGCGTGCGACACGCTCCAGGGCGGCGTCGTTCTCGTTGTTGCGCAGCCAGTCTTGCGCCTCGCGCTTGCTGGCGAAGACCTTGGAACGGCTGGCGAAGCCCGCGCGGCGGATGTGCGCGCGGTAGGTCGTCACCGTCTTTCCGGTGGCCTTGTCCGTGCGCTTCCTTTCGACAATGGAGCCCATTTTCCCTTTCTCCTCAGAGCAACTACGCACCGCACTACGCACAGCGCGCTAAGTTGTTGAGGATTATAGGGTGTCAAAAGTTTTTAAGTCCGCTATGGTTACCGATTTCATCACCCGGGCGGCCGAGGCTCAGCGGTTCTGCTCCGGCAGCACGATATTGACCTCGAGCACCTCGTAGTTGTCCTGCTTTTCGAGCTGGACCTTGATGTCGTCGGGGTTGACCGCGACGTACTTCGAGATGACCTCGATCAGCTCGCGCTGCAGGTCGGGCAGGAAGTCGGCCCTGGGGCTGTCGCCCGCGCGCTCGTGGGCGATCAGCAGCGACAGGCGGTTCTTGGCGATCTCCGCGGTCTTCTTCTTTTCGCCGAAGAGGCGGGCGAGGAAGGACATGTCACTTGCCTCCGAACAGGCGCTTGATCAGGCCGGGCTTTTCGTAATTGACGTAGCGCAGCGGCAGGTCTTCGCCGAGGAAGCGGCCGACGACGTCGGCGTAGGCTTCGGCGACGTCGGTACCCTTGAGGTGGATCGCGGGCGTGCCCTGGTTCGAGGCGTGCAGCACGGACTCCGACTCGGGGATCACGCCGATCAGCGGCACGCGCAGCAGCTCCTGCACGTCCTTGTACGACAGCATCTCGCCGTCCTCGACGCGCTTGGGCGAGTAGCGGGTGATGAGCAGGTGCTCCTTGACCGGCTCGCCGCCCTCGCGCGCACGCTTGGACTTGCTCTGCAGGATACCGAGGATACGGTCGGAGTCGCGCACCGAGGAGACCTCGGGGTTGGTGGTCACGATGGCCTCGTCGGCGAACGTCAGCGCCATCACCGCGCCGCGCTCGATGCCGGCCGGGGAGTCGCACACCACGTACTCGAAGCCCATGTGCTCGAGCTCCTGCAGCACCTTCTCGACGCCTTCCTCGGTGAGCGCGTCCTTGTCGCGCGTCTGCGAGGCCGGGAGGATGAACAGGTTGTCGCAGTGCTTGTCCTTGATCAGGGCCTGGTTCAGGCGGGCCTCGCCATTGACCACATTGACCAGGTCGTACACGACGCGACGCTCGCAGCCCATGATGAGGTCGAGGTTGCGCAGGCCGACATCGAAGTCGATGACGGCGGTCTTGAAGCCGCGCAGGGCGAGTCCGGAGGCGAATGCCGCACTGGTGGTGGTCTTGCCGACGCCGCCCTTGCCCGAAGTTACTACGATGACTCTCACGGTTTCCCCTTGTGGATGCGGTATGGCTGGCTCAGTCGAGCTTCAGCGCTTCGAGGTTGAGTGTATGGTCGGTGCCGCTCAGCCGCACCAAGGTGGGCTTGCCGGCAAAGGCTTCGGGAATGCCGCGCTC
The DNA here is from genome assembly GCF_055393985.1 of Thauera sp. DNT-1. Classification (NCBI taxonomy): domain Bacteria; kingdom Pseudomonadati; phylum Pseudomonadota; class Betaproteobacteria; order Rhodocyclales; family Zoogloeaceae; genus Thauera; species Thauera sp. DNT-1. Next base: position 538,361 of record NZ_AP043752.1, read on the forward strand.
GAAGGTGCGGTACACGCCGGCGATCGATACGAGTTCGGGGCCGAAGTTGCTGGCCACGATGCGCGCCGCCTGGTTGCCCTGAGCGCCCGCGATCGCGCGTCCGCGCAGGGGGCCGTAGCAGTGGATGCTGCCATCGGCGATGACTTCGGCGCCGGGGCTCACGCCACCGAGCAGGACGAGATCGGTGCCGCGCGCATAGATCTGCTGGCCGGAGCGCAGCGGGCGTTCGACGAACATGGTCGGGGTGGCCGCAGCGGCGACCGGGGGCGGCAGCGGGGGCGGCGCAGCCGCGGGCGCGGGCTCCGCGGGAGCAGCGTGGCGCGCGGGCGCCTCGGCGGGCGGGCGGGCGGCGAGCTGCGCCGGATCGACCAGTGCGAGCCCGGCGCGCCGGGCGCCCTCGTGGTGTTCCGCCGCCAGGCGCATCACACCGATCGGCTGCAGGCGGTAGCGCCGCAGCAGCGACTGCAGGCCCGACCAATCGATACGCTCGGGCAGTTGCGCCACCCCGCCGAAATCGAGGATGAGCAGCTCGCCGCTGAAGAAGTCGGGCATGCCGCCGAGCATCTTGTGCAGCGAATCGGCAAGCGTGCTCGGTTCCGCCGCCTGCAGGACGGCGATGGTGGCGCCCAGGGTCGTGTTGTGGAACTCGATCGATCTTGCGGGCGCGCTGGCGGACATGTGCTGAACGGTCTTCAAAATCGAGCGAGTGTACTTAGGCGAACACGTTCGGGCAAGGCCGGCGGCGCAAGCCGGCCGGCATTGCCGGCTTCCGGCTCAATGCAGGGTGGGCGGGCGGAAGAGCGCGTCCACGTCGCTGCGATCGAAACGGTAGGTGTGGTTGGACAGATCGTCATGCACCACCACCTCGCCATGCTGGTCCAGGACCGTGCGTACTTCGTCCTCGCCGAGTGCGCGCAACATCTCGGCGATCTTGTCCGGATCGGCCGGCCATTCGTGGGTGACCGGACGCGCGTCGAAGAGGCGGATGTCCTCCTCGGCGAACAGGCGGCGCAGGATCTGCTCGGCGTCGAGGCCGAGCAGCTCGTCCTCGCGCACGGTGTGGGCCAGCTGCTGGACGCGCGACCAACCGTCGATGTCCTTGAGGTCGGCACCGGGCAGCTTCTGCACGAACAGGGCCACCGCCGCCTGCGCGCTGCACGCCAGCCACAGCCTGGCGGGCTGCTGCTCGGACTGGACGAGATAGTGCTCGAAGACCTCGGCGATGCTGTCGCCTTCCAGCGGCACCAGGCTCTGGTAGGGCTGATCGAGGCCTTCGATGTCGAGGGAGAGTTGCAGGCGCCCGTCGCCGACGAGCTCGACCAGCGTGCCCGCGGCGGGCGTGCCCTCGGCCTTGGCGTAACCGCGCAGGTTCAGGGTCTCGGCGCAGTCGATCACCAGCAGGCTGACGGGGCCGTGGCCGGTGATCTGGAAGGTCAGCCGGCCGGGCTGCTTGAGGTTGCCGGCGATCACGGTGGAGACTGCGCTCATCTCGCCGAGCAGTCGCGCCACCGCGGGCGCATAGCCGCGCCCGTCCTGCATGGCTTCCCAGACGTCGGTGAGGCGCACGACCGCGCCGCGGATGTCGAGGTCCTCGAGCAGGAAACGTTGCACATAGCTGGTGGGGAGGGGCGTCTTCATCTTGGAGTGTCCGGTGTTCCTGCTGGCGGTTGGGCTCGGCCCCGGCTGTGGCGCTCGAAGGCCTCGGTATCCAGGCCGACGACGAGTCCGCCGTCGGCGAACTCGACCACCGGGCGACGGATCAGGCTGGGCTGGGCCTGCATCAGCGCGATCGCGGCGGCCGTGTCGGCGATCGCCTGCTGCTCGGGCGGGAGCCTGCGCCAGGTGGTGCCGCGCTTGTTGACGAGCGCTTCCCACCCGAGCTTCTCGCACCAGCGCGCGAGTGTGGCGGCGTCGACGCCGGCCTTCTTGTAATCGTGGAGTTGGTAGGCGACACCCGCGCCGTCGAACCAGGCGAAGGTCTTCTTCATGGTGTCGCAGTTCCTGATGCCGTGGATCGTCGTCGGCATGACGGCCTCCTCAGCGATTGCCGCGGGCGCGGGCGAATGCTTCGGCGAGTGCGTTGGCAGCGGCGGGGCGGGAAGCCTCCTGGCGCGCGCCACTCTTGCCCTGCGCGGGCGGGCGCCGGTTGTCGCCGCCGCGCGGGCGCTGCTCGCCACGCGGGGCCTGGCCGCCTTCCCCGCGCCGCGGCGCACCCTCGTCGCGCCGGGCGCCGGACTCGCCGCGCTTCGCAGTCACCTCGTCGCCCAGGCGCATGGTGAGCGCGATGCGGTGGCGCGGGATGTCCACCTCCAGCACCTTCACCTTCACCACCTGACCCGCCTTGACCACGCTGTGCGGGTCCTTGACGAAGGTGTTGGACAGCGCGGAGATGTGCACCAGGCCGTCCTGATGCACGCCGATGTCGACGAAGGCGCCGAAGTTGGTGACGTTGGTGACCACGCCTTCGAGCAGCATGCCGGGCTCGAGGTCCTTCAAGGTCTCCACGCCCTCGCGGAAGGTCGCGGTGCGGAACTCGGGGCGCGGGTCGCGGCCGGGCTTTTCCAGTTCGGCGAGGATGTCCTGCACGGTGGGCAGCCCGAAGCGCTCGTCGGTGAACTCCTCCGGTTTCAGGCTCTTGAGGAAGCCGCCGTTGCCCATCAGTTCGCGCACGCTCTTCCGCACGCGCGCGAGGATGCGCTCGACCACCGGGTAGGCCTCGGGGTGCACCGAGGAGGCGTCGAGCGGGTTGTCGCCGCTGGGGATGCGCAGGAAGCCCGCGGCCTGCTCGAAGGTCTTGGGGCCGAGGCGGGGCACGTCCTTCAATGCGCTGCGGCTGCGGAAGGGGCCCCGGGTATTGCGATACTCGACGATGTTGCCGGCGAGCGTGGCGTTCAGACCCGAGATGCGTGCGAGCAGCGGTGCAGACGCGGTGTTCACGTCCACGCCGACCGCGTTCACGCAGTCTTCCACCACGGCGTCCAGGCTCTTCGCCAGGCGGCCCTGGTTGACGTCGTGCTGGTACTGGCCGACGCCGATCGACTTGGGATCGATCTTGACCAGCTCGGCGAGCGGATCCTGCAGGCGGCGGGCGATCGAAACCGCGCCGCGCAGGCTGACGTCGAGCTCGGGGAACTCGCGTGCGGCGAGTTCGGACGCGGAATACACCGAGGCGCCGGCCTCCGAGACGACGATCTTGGTCAGCTGCAGCTCCGGGTAGCGCTTCATCAGCTCGGCCACCAGCGCGTCGGTCTCGCGCGAGGCGGTGCCATTGCCGATGGCGATCAGCTCGACCGCATGCTTCTTCGCCAGCGCGGCGATGGTGGCGATCGACGATTCGCGGTCGCGGCGCGGCTCGAAGGGATACACGGTGGCGGTGTCGACCAGCTTGCCGGTGGCATCCACCACCGCGACCTTCACTCCGGTGCGGATTCCGGGGTCGAGGCCGATGGTGGCGCGCGTGCCGGCGGGGGCGGCGAGCAGCAGGTCGTGGAGGTTGCGCGCGAAGACGCGGATCGCCTCTTCCTCGGCGCGCTCGCGCAGCTCGCTCATCAGCTCGAGTTCGAGGTGGATGGAGATCTTCACGCTCCACGCCCAGCGCGCGGTCTCGGCGAGCCAGCGGTCGCCCGGGCGGCCCTGGCTGCGGATGCCGAAGCGCACGGCGATGCGGCCTTCGCAAGGATGCGGGGCGTCGGGGTCGGGGCGCTCGACGTCGAGTGCCAGGCGCAGCACGCCTTCGTTGCGCCCGCGCAGCAGCGCCAGCGCACGGTGCGAGGGCATGGTGGCGATCGGTTCGGCGAAGTCGAACCAGTCGCGGAACTTGGCGCCTTCGTTCTCCTTGCCCTCGATCACGCTCGAGCGCACCCGGCCATGTTCGTGCAGGTAGCTGCGCAGCTCGCCGAGCAGGGTGGCGTCCTCGGCGAAGTGCTCCATCAGGATCTGGCGCGCGCCGTCGAGCACCGCCTTGGTGTCGGCAAAACCGGCCTCGGCGTTGATGTACTTTTCGGCTTCGACTTCGGGCGTCAGGGTCGGGTCGGCGAGCAATGTCTCGGCCAGCGGGCCGATGCCGGCCTCGCGCGCGATCTGTGCCTTGGTGCGGCGCTTGGGCTTGTAGGGAAGGTAGAGGTCCTCGAGGCGCTGCTTGGTGTCGGCGTCCTCGACCTCGGCACGCAGCTCGGCGGTGAGCTTGCCCTGCTCCTCGATCGAGGCCAGCACGGTGGCGCGGCGGTCTTCGAGCTCGCGCAGGTAGCCCAGGCGTTCCTCCAGCGTGCGCAACTGCGTGTCGTCCAGGCCACCGGTGACTTCCTTGCGGTAGCGGGCGATGAAGGGCACGGTGGCGCCATCGTCGATGAGCTGGACGGCGGCGATGACCTGGCGCGGCGAGACGCCGAGCTCTTCGGCGATGCGGTATTCGATCGGGGGGAGCATGGGGAAGAGGCGGTGAAGCGCAGAAGATAAGGCCCGGATAGTGCAACAGGCGGCGCGGGGAGAGCAACCCGCGGACCGGTGTGGCGGCCGCTGCGGGGCGAAGCGAGTCGTGAGCGGGCGATCCGGCGACGGCGGCGCGGACTCCGGGCGCCGTGAGTGCGACTCGCGTCGCTCCGGCAGAAGGCAGCGAGGCTGCGGCGGCTCGTGCGTGCGCGACGCAGGCTCAGAGGGCGACCAGGGTCTGCCGCCCCCACCACGATTCGCCGGGCTGCACGCGTACCGGCTGGCGGGCGGCGGCGGCCTCGATGCAGAGCATGCGGCGGAAGCCGTCGTCCGGCAGGTCCGCGATCGCGGCGCTGCGCTCGATCCAGGGGTTCCACACCACCACGTCGGGGAAACCGTCGGCATTGACGCCCAGGCTGCGGTGGTATTCGCGCAGCAGCAGCGGGCGGTTTACCTCGTGATAGACGCGGTCGGTCTCGGACTCGATCACCAGGGCGTCCCCGCTATCGCGCTGGATGCGGTCGGCGTCGGTCTTGTCGCGATAGGAGAAGCCGTGCAGGCCTTCGATGCGCGATTCCTCGACCTCGCGTACCGCGAGGTAGGTGTGCAGCGCGGCGGTGAACTCGAAGGCCTCGTCGCCGGTGTTGGTGATCTCGAGTTCGAGGTCGAGCCGGCTGTCCTCGATCAGGATCGACAGTTCGGCCGAAAACGCGTACGGCCACAGCGCGCGGGTGGCTTCGTCGTCGGCGAGCGTCAGCCCCGCGAGGGCGAAGTCCTTGCCGCTGCGCTCGGTCGTGAGCGACCACCGCCGGTTGCGCGCGAAGCCGTGCGCGGGCAGGGGGCCCAGGTCGGCGAACTGCGGGAAGCACACCGGGATGCCGCCACGGACCGCGCTGTGCCCGTCGAACACTGCCTTCGGGCTCAGGTACAGGCGCTCCTCGCCACCCGGCGGCGCCCACGACAGCACCTGCGCGCCGTGCAGCGCCACCACCGCGCGTGCACCCGAAGCGGTGGCCAGGCGCAGCGCTGGCTGGCCGTGGAACTCGATGGGCTCGATCGTCGCGGGCATCGCTCAGTCCTGCAGCGCCAGAATGCCCAGCTTGACCGAGCTGTCTTCCGGGTCGTTGCTGAGCACGAAGCCGAGCTTCTGCACGAACTTGAGCATGCGCTCGTTGTTGGCGAGGAAGACGCCGTTCATGTACTGGATGCCACGGCTGCGCGCGGTCTCGATCAGTACGCCCATGAGCTTGCGGGCGAGGCCGCGGTGCTGCCAGTCGTCGGCCACCACGACCGCGAACTCGCAGGACTCGCCGTCGGGGTTCACCGCGTAGCGGCACACACCGATCTCGTTCTCTACGCCGTCGGCCTCGAGGGTGGCGACGAAGGCCATCTCGCGGTCGTAGTCGATCTGGGTGAGGCGGGCGACCATCGCGGGCGGCAGCTCGCGCATGGTGTTCATGAAGCGGTAGTACTTGGTCTCGGCCGACAGGCGGCGCACGAAGTCGACCTCGAGCTCGGCGTCCTCCGGCTTGATCGGACGGATCGTCACCGTGGTGCCGTCGGGCACGGTCCAGGTGCTGATCAGGTGCGACGGATACGGGTGGATCGCGACGTGGTCGTAGCGGTCCGCCGTCGGAGACACGTTTTCCACGCTGATGTTCGCGTCGACCGCGACCACGCCGTTCTCGTCCACGATCAGCGGGTTGATCTCCATCGCGGTGATCCACGGCAGCTCGCAGACCATCTCGGAGATGCGCAACAGCACCAGCTCGAGCGCGTTCATGTCCACCGCCGGCATGTTGCGGAACTCGCCGAGGCGGGTGGAGATGCGGGTCGAGCGGATCATGTCCTTGACGAGGAAGCTGTTGAGCGGCGGCAGGGCCACCGCGACGTCGCGGTTCTCCTCGACCAGGTTGCCGCCCTCGCCGAAGGTGATCGCGGGGCCGAACACCGGGTCGCGGCGCACGCTCACCACCAGCTCGCGGCCGTTGCGCTTCTGGATCATCGGCTCGATCGCGATGCCGTTGATCACCGCCTCGGGCTGCACGCGCTTGACCTCGTCGAGGATCTCCTGATAGGTCGAGCGCACCGCGGCGAGGCTGCGGATGTTCAGGCGCACGCCGCCCACCTCGGACTTGTGCACGATGTTCGGCGAGTCGATCTTCATCACCACCGGCAGGCCGATCTCGGCCGAGAGCACCATCGCCTCGGCGGCACTGCGCGCGACCACGGTCTGCGCGATCGGAATGCGGAAGGCCGCGAGCAGCGCCTTCGACTCCATCTCGTTGAGCTTCTTGCGGCGCTCGGACAGGGCCATCTCGATCACCAGGCGCGCGCTCTCGATCGAGGGCGGCGGCAGGTGCGACAGCGAGGACGGCGTCTGCATCAGCAGCTTCTGGTTCTGGTAGTAGGCCGAGATGTGGCTGAAGAGCTCGACCGCCGGCTCCGGCGTGCGGAAGTGCGGGATGCCCGCGGCGCTGAACTTGGCGCGCGCCTCGGCGACGAGCTCCTCGCCCATCCAGCACACCAGCACCGGCTTGTCGGCGGTCTTCTCGAGCTCGATCACGACGTCGGCGACGCCGCTCGGGTCGGTCACCGCCTGCGGGGTCAGCATCACCAGCACGCCGTCGACGTTGGGGCCTTCGAGCACCGCCTTGAGCGCCGCGCGATAACGTTCCGGGCCGGCGTCGCCGAGGATGTCCACCGGGTTGCCGTGCGACCAGCCGCTGGGCAGGCAGGCGTTGAGCTTCTCGACCGTGCTCTCGGCGAACTCCGCGAGCGGGATGCCGATGTCGGCCGCGCGGTCGGCCGCCATGACTCCCGGGCCGCCGCCGTTGGTGATGATCGCGAGGCGGTTGCCGCGCGGGCGGAAGTGCGAGAACAGCGCGTTGGCCGCGGCGAAGAGCTGGCCCATGTTGTACAGGCGGATCACGCCGGCGCGACGCAGCGCGGCGTCGAACACCGCGTCCTCGCCCATCGGCGCGCCGCTGTGCGACAGGATCGCGCGCGAGGCGCCGGGGTGGCGGCCGGCCTTGACCAGCAGCACCGGCTTGACGCGCGCGGCGCCGCGCAGCGCGCTCATGAAGCGGCGGGCGTCGCGGATGCCTTCGACGTAGAGGAAGATGCTCTCGGTGCGCGGGTCCGAGATCATGTATTCGAGCACCTCGCCGAAGTCGATGTCGGACGAGGAGCCCAGGGACACCACGGTCGAGAAGCCGACGTTGTTCGGTTTGGCCCAGTCGAGGATGGCCGCGCACAGCGCGCCCGACTGCGAGATCAGGCCGATGCTGCCCTTGAGTGCGCTGGCGTGCGCGAAGGTGGCGTTGACGCCGAGCTGCGGCCGCATGACGCCCAGACAATTGGGGCCGAGCAGGCGGATGCGGTGGCGGTGCGCGGCTTCGACCACCTGGCGCTCGAGCAGCGCGCCGCGCGCGCCCGATTCGGAGAAGCCGCCCGACAGCAGGATCACCGCCTTCACCCCGGCGCGGCCGCAGGCCTCCATCAGCGCCGGGGTCTTCTCGGCGCGGATTGCCATCACCACCAGGTCCAGGCGCTGCGGCACGTCTTCCACCGACTTGTAGCAGGCGACCCCGTGCACCTTCTCGTGCTTCGGGTTGATCGCGAACAGCTTGCCCTTGTAGCCGGCCTCGAGCATGTTGCGCATGAGCACGCTGCCGAGGGAGGCCTCGCGTTCGCTGGCGCCGATGATGCCGACGGAGCGCGGCTCGAGGAGCGGGGTCAGATAGTGCTTTTCTTTCATGGTGGCCACCTGAGGTCCGAGTGGTGTGCTGCAATGGTTTGGCGGGCGCAGGGCGCGCGCGGAATGGAATTCATTGTACTGCAGTGCACAACGGGCAGTTGAGACCTTTGTCTCTGCCGCCTGCGATTCGTGCCGCGGCCGACCGACCGCCGCTGTCCGGAGTGGGCGTTCCCGTTTCGGAGCGCGGCGTCGTCACCCTCAATGCCCCAGCATGAAGCAGAAGCGCGCGCCCTTGCCCGGTTCCGCGCTGGCCCACACCCGGCCCTCATGGCGGGCGACGATGCGTTGTACGGTGGCGAGCCCGATCCCGGTGCCGGGGAACTCGTGCTGCGCGTGCAGGCGCTGGAAGGGCTGGAAGAGCTTGCCCGCGTAGTTCATCTCGAATCCGGCGCCGTTGTCCTCGACGTGGAACACCGTGCGCTCGCCGTCGCGTTCCGCGCCGAAGACGATACGCGGATGTTCGCACTGGCTTGTGAACTTCCATGCATTGCGCAGCAGGTTGTCGAGCAGCACGTGCATCAGCACCGGGTCGGCGACCACCGTCATGTCGCTGGTGATCTCGACCGCGACCACGCGCCCGGGCGACTCCGCCTGCAGGTCGCGGATCACCGCTTCGGCAATGCGCGACAGGTCGACCGGCCTCCTGCGCAACGGTTGCCGGGAGACGCTGGCGAGGTCGATCAGCGCATCGATCAGGATCGCCATGCGCTCGGCGCCGGCGCGGATGCGCACGAGCTGCTCGCGTTGGCGTTCGTCGAGCCGCGGCCCGGCCTCCTCGACGAGGATGCGCGCGAAGCCGTCGATGGCGCGCAGCGGCGCACGCAGGTCGTGCGAGACCGAATACGAGAAGGCCTCGAGCTCGCGCACCGCGGTCTCGAGTTCGGCGGTGCGCGAGCGCACCCGCGACTCGAGCTCCTGATTCAGGTTGCGCAGGCTGAACTCGGCGATCTTGCGCGCCGAGATGTCGTCGATGGTGCCGGCGATCCCGCTTTCCTGCCCGCTGCCGTCGCGCAAGGCACGGCAGTCGATCGCCACCCAGCGGATCTCGCCGGAGAGCGTGCGCAGCCGCAACTCGTCGGTCCATTCCTGGCCGTCTCCACACAGCAGGGCGCGGATTGCGTCGCGTGCGCGCAAGCGGTCGTCTGGATGGAGGAAATCGGTCAGCGCATGCTGGCGCGTGGCGTCCAGATCGAAACCGGAGAGATCCTTCCAGGCGTCGTTGAGAAACACCAGGCGGCCAAGCTCGTCGGTGCGGAAGAGCACCTCGCTGAGCGAATCGACCACCTCGCGATAGGATTCGGTCGCGACCACCCCGATCGCCGCGCCTGCGCGCGCGGGCGCGGTCGGAGCGGCGTGCGCGGCGGGGAGGAGGGCGTGGGGGAGCGCGCTCGCCGGCGCGCAATCGTCGGCGTCTGCAGGCGTGCCTGCCCACTCCCGCCTCGAAGCCGCGCCGCCGCTCGCCGGGGCGTCGTCGTGAAGCGGGTCGTCCGCAGCGCGGCCCTCTGCCGCACCGGCGAGGGTGCGTCGGCGCAGGCTGCGGCGGCCGAGCAGATAGCCCAGCCCGCCGCCGAGCAGAACCAGACCGCCGTTCCAGGCCAGCCCGCCGACATCGATCCCCGCGGCCTGCGCCGAGCCCGCGCCGAGGGCGAGCGCCACCACGAGCACATGCCCGGCACGAGGCGGTGGGTGCGGTCTGGACGCGTCGATGGGGCTCACCTGGTCAGTGGCGGCGGTCCCGCATGCCGCATGGTTTCCGTGGCGGTCGGACTCGTCCTGTATAGCACAGAAGCTGCCCGCGGCGGGCCGTGCGCGAAGCGGGTGCGGCGACGGGCGCCGGCGCGACCTCATGCAGGCGTGAGACCACGATAAAGGGCGAGATATTCCCGCGCGGCACGCGCCCAGCCGAAGTCCTTCGCCATGCCGCGGGCGCGCACGCGTCTCCATTCGGTGGGACGGCGGTGGACGGCATTCACCCGCAGCAGCGTGCGTTCGAGCGCAGCGGCGGAGAACTCCTCGAAGACGAAGCCGGTGGCGTCGGTGTCGAGCGTCTCCAGGCGGGTGTCGGCTACCGTGTCGGCGAGGCCGCCGACGCGCCGCACCAGAGGCAGGGTGCCGTACTTGAGGCCGTAGAGCTGGGTCAGGCCACAGGGTTCGTAGTGCGAGGGCACCAGGATCACGTCGCTGCCGGCGATCAGGCGGTGGGCGAAGGCTTCGTCGTAGCCGATGCGCACCGCCACCGATTCAGGCGCGGCTGCCGCCGCGTCACGGAAGGCGGCCTCCAGCCCGGCGTCGCCGCTGCCGAGCAGGGCGAGCTGGCCGCCGCCCGCCAGCAGCGCGTGCAGGGCCTGCAGCACCAGGTGCAGGCCCTTCTGCTCGGTGAGCCGGCTCACCACGCAGTACAACGGGCCCTCGGCCTTGCCCGCCAGCCCGAGTTCGCGGCGCAGCGCGCTGCGGCAGCGCGCCTTGCCGGCCATGTAGTCCGCGGTGTAGCGCGCGGGCAGCAGGGTATCCGTGGCCGGATCCCACACCGCCGCATCGACCCCGTTGAGGATGCCCGAGAGCTCGTGCGCGCGGGCGCGCAGGAGGCCGTCCAGCCCGCAGCCCTGTTCCGGCCCCTGGATCTCGCGCGCATAGCTCGGGCTCACCGTGGTGACGCGCCCGGCGTAGTACAGCCCGGCCTTCATGAAGTTGAGGTGCCCGTGGAACTCCACGCCGTGGATCGAGAAGAAATGCGCGGGCAGCCCGAGCGCGTCGAAGCAGGCGCGCGGGAACATGCCCTGATAGGCGAGGTTATGTACCGTGAACACGCAGCCCGGCACGCTCCGCCCGCGCGCTGCCGCGACCTGCAACCATGCCGGCACGAGGCCGGCGTGCCAGTCGTGCGCGTGCACCACGCCGGGTTGCCAGGACGTGTCGAGCCCTTGGGCGAGCTCGGCTGCGGTCCACCCGAGCAGGGCGAAGCGCAGGTGGTTGTCGGCGTAGGGCTGCTGTGCGGCGTCGGCGTAGGGACCACCCGTGCGCAAGTACCAGCCCGGGGCGTCGATCACGTAGGCCTCCCCGCCGATCGCGGGCAGGTGTCCGCGCAGGAGCCGCGCCGGGTTGTTCCCCATCCCGCCCGGCGCTTGCAGGCGGGCGATCTCGACCGGCGACTCCAGCCCGGCGAGGATGGCGTCGAAGCCGGGCAGCAGCACCCGGACGTCCGCGCCGAGCGCGCCCAGGGCGGGCGGCAGCGCCCCGGCGACGTCGGCCAGCCCGCCGGTTTTCAGCAGTGGGAAGATCTCGGCACACACCTGAAGGATCCGCATCGTCTGGTCTCCGCGCTCACAGTCGGTCGAGCATTTCGCGCGTCACCAGCACCACGCCGCCCTCGGTGCGGTGGAAGCGGCGCGCATCCGCCTCGGCGTCCTCGCCGATCACCGTGCGCTCGGGGATCACGCAGTGGCGATCGATGACGACCTTCTTCAGGCGGCAGTGGCGGTTGATCTGCACGTCGGGCAGCACCACCGCCTGCTCGATCGTGCTGTAGGAGCGCACCAGCACGTTGGAGAACAGCACCGACTCGCGCACGACCGATCCGGAGACGATGCAGCCGCCCGAGACCAGCGCGTTGAGCGCCTCGCCGCGGCGACCGTCGAGATCGTGCACGAACTTGGCCGGCGGTAGTTGCTCCTGGTAGGTCCAGATCGGCCAGTCCTTGTCGTACATGTTGAGCGCCGGCGTGGTCGAGGCGAGGTCGAGGTTGGCCGCCCAGTAGGCGTCCACCGTGCCGACGTCGCGCCAGTAGGGGCCGGAGAAGGGCGGGGTGGCGATCGCCGACAGCGTGAAGGGGTGGGCGAGCGCCTGGTTTTCCGCCACCGCGCGCGGAATCAGGTCCTTGCCGAAGTCGTGGCTGGAGTCCGGATTCTTCGCGTCGTCCTCGAGCAGGCGGTAGAGGTAGTTGGCCGAGAATATGTAGATGCCCATGCTGGCGAGCGACAGCCCGGGATTGCCCGGCAGCGCTGGCGGGTCGGCGGGCTTCTCGACGAAGGCGGTGATGTGGCGCCGTGCATCGATCGCCATCACGCCGAAGGCCTTGGCCTCCTCGCGCGGTACCTCGATGCAGCCCACGGTGACACCGCGCCCGCTCGCGGCGTGGTCCTCGAGCATGATCGAGTAGTCCATCTTGTACACATGGTCGCCGGCGAGCACGACGATGTAGTCGGGCGGCGTGGAGTTGCGGATGATGTCGAGGTTCTGGAACACCGCGTCGGCGGTGCCCTGGTACCACTGTTCCTCGTCGATGCGCTGCTGCGCCGGCAGCAGGTCGACGAATTCGCCCATCTCGTTGCGCAGGAAGCTCCAGCCGCGCTGCAGGTGGCGCAGCAGCGAGTGCGACTTGTACTGTGTGATCACGCCGATGCGGCGCAGACCCGAGTTCATGCAGTTCGACAGCGCGAAGTCGATGATGCGGAACTTGCCGCCGAAGTGCACCGCCGGCTTGGCGCGCACGTTGGTGAGATCGCGCAGGCGCGAGCCGCGCCCGCCGGCGAGCACGAGGGCGAGGGTGCGGCGCGTGAGGATCCGTCGTCGGTTGGCGGCTTCGGCAGGCATGATCAGGACTCCTGGTGGTGTTGTGCGGATTCTAGGAGGACGAGCACGGTGCGCGCGGACAGCACCGGCTCGACAGGATGGCTTTCGTGGCCGGGGGCGGGCGGCGCCGGGCCCCCGTCGGCCCGGGCACTGTCGAAGACCGGCGACCATCCGCCCGCGGGCAGGCGGAAGCGGCACGCGGCCGCGGCGGGATTGACGAGCAGCAGCACGCTGCGCGCGGGTGCGGCGGCCGCGGGTTTGGCGATGTGCTCGACCGTGTGCGGCCGCAGGCCGGGCGGATGCAGCAGGATCGCCAGTGCGCGCTCGCGGGGATCGTTCCAGTCGGCGGCCTGCAGCTCGGCGCCATCGGGGCGCAGCCAGCGCACGCTCGCCGCCTCGCCGTGCTCCGGGCCGCGCAGCCAGGCGACCTGGCGCAGCGCGGGGTGGGCTGCGCGCAGGGCGAGCAGCCTTCGAGCGCAGGCGAGGAGTTCGCGGTCGGCGGCGGCCCAGTCGAGCCAGGTCGTCTCGTTGTCCTGGCAGTAGGCGTTGTTGTTGCCGCGCTGGCTGTGGCCGATCTCGTCGCCGGCGAGCAGCATCGGCGTGCCCTGGGCGAGCAGCAGGCTGGCGAGCAGGGCGCGCTGCAGGCGGGCGCGCAGGGCGAGCACGTCGGGGTCCGCGCTCGGGCCTTCCACGCCGCAGTTCCACGAGTGGTTGTGCGGATGGCCGTCGCGGTTGTGCTCGCCGTTGGCCTCGTTATGGCGGTGGTCGTGGCTCACCACGTCGCGCAGGCCGAAGCCGTCGTGCGCGCACAGGAAGTTGATGCTGGCCGTGGGGGCGCGGCGGTCGTGGTCGAACTCCGCCGCAGAACCGGCGAAGCGGTGGGCGAATGCGCCGCGGTCTCCCCCTCCGCATAGCCACCAGGCGCGCATCGTGTCGCGGAAGCGGTCGTTCCATTCCATCCAGCCGGGCGCGAACCCGCCCAGCCGGTAGCCGTCCGGGCCGAGGTCCCACGGTTCGGCGATCCACTTCAGGCGGGCGAGCAGCGGGTCGGCGGCGATCGCCGCGAACAGCGGCGCACCGGTATCGAAATGGCCGTGGCGGTCGCGCCCGGTCGTGACCGCGAGGTCGAGGCGGAAGCCGTCGATGCGGTAGCGCGCGGCCCAGTGGCGCAGCGCGCCGACGACCAGCTCGACCATGCGCGGCTCGCCGAGGTTCACCGCGTTGCCGCAGCCGCTCCAGTCGCGGTAGCACGCCGGGTCTTGCGGGTCGAGATGGTAGGCGCGCGCGTTGGCCAGCCCGCGCAGCGACAGCATCGGGCCGTCCGCGTCGAGCTCGGCCGTGTGGTTGAAGACCACGTCGAGCACCACCTCGAGCCCGGCGGCGTGCAGCGCGTCGATCGCCCCCGCGAGTTCCCCGGTCGGGGTGGTGCCCGCGCGCCCGCTCCAGTAGCGCGGCTCGGGGGCGAGCCAGGCTGCGGGCGCATAGCCCCAGTGGTTGGCGAGGCCACGGCGCTGCAGCGCCGCTTCGTCGGCGCGGAAGTGCAGGGGCAGCAGGCTCAGCGTGGTGAGGCCGAGCGCCCGGTAGTGATCGAGCATCACCGGGTGGGCGAGGGCGGCGTAGCTGCCGCGCAGCGCCGGCGGGATGTCCGGGTGGCGCATCGTCAGCGCACGCACGTGGGCCTCGTAGAGTACCGTGCGCTCGCGCGGGATGTGCGGGCGGGGAGGGCGGTCATACGCCGGAGCAGGGGCGGGGGCGGGCACCCTCGCCTTGGGGGCGAAGGCAGCGTTGTCGCGCGGGTCGGGCAGGCGCGGATCGTCGCTGCGGGCGGCGCGGAACGCGGCGAGCCTTACCGCGAGCTCCACATCGTCGGCTGCTCCGGGCTGCTGGCGGCCGTAGCTGCCGACCACCTCCTGCGCCCAGGGGTCGAGCAGCAGCTTCGCCGGGTTGAACCAGTGGCCGCGCCCTGGCGCCCACGGGCCATGAGCACGCAGGCCATACACCAGGCCGACCCCGCCGGCAGGCAAAAAGCCATGCCAGACGCCTTCGCTGCACGCCGGCAGCGCCAGGCGGCGAAGCGCCTCGCGGCCTGCGGCATCGAAAAGACAGACCTCGATCGCTTCGGCGTCCGGCGACCACACCGCGAAGTTCACCCCGGTCTCGCCGCTGTCTGCGGTGAGGGTGGCACCGAGCGGCCACGGCTGCCCCGGGCGCAAGTCCGGATCAGGCAGCGCATGCGCCATGGCGAGCGGATCCGCTGCGGCGCCGGGCCCGTCCTCGCAAGGAGCGCACCCGTGCTGCAGGATGGGAAGGGAGTCGGGGTGCGGGGCGCTCATCGCTGCGTTCTCTTGCCGGGGCATGCGTCCAGGCGTGTCAGTCCACGCGTACGAACATCGCCACGCCTAGCGGCGGCAGGCGCAGCACGATCGACTGTGCCTCGCCCTGCCAGGGCAGTGCCTCGCTTCGCAGCGCGCCATTGGTGACGCCCGAGCCCCCATACACCGGATCGTCGGTGTTGAGAAGCTCGCGCCAAGTGCCCGCCGCGGGTATGCCGGTGCGCCAGCCCTCGCGCGCCACCGGGGTGAAGTTGCACGCGACCACCACGCTGCGGCCGTCGCGCGCGCGGCGCTCGAAGACCAGCACCGAGTGCGCCGCATCGTCGTGGGAGATCCAGCGGAAGCCTTCGCTCGCCGTGTCCTGCTCGTACAGTGCCGGATGGCTGCGCAGCACGCGGTTGAGATCGCGCACCAGGCGCTGCATGCCCGCGTGCGGGGCGTGCCCGAGCAGCTCCCAGGGCAGGCTGGCGTCGGCGTTCCATTCGGACCACGGGGCGAACTCGCAACCCATGAAGAGCAGCTTCTTGCCCGGGTGCGCCCACATGTAGCCGTAGAGCAGGCGCAGGTTGGCGAACTTCTGCCAGACGTCGCCGGGCATCTTGGCGAGCAGCGAGCCCTTGCCGTGCACCACCTCGTCGTGCGACAGCGGCAGCACGAAGTTCTCGCTGAAGGCATACGCCAGCGAGAAGCGCAGCTGGTCGTGGTGGTGCTTGCGATGCACCGGGTCGCGCGCGAGGTAGGCGAGGAGGTCGTTCATCCAGCCCATGTTCCACTTGTAGTGGAAGCCCAGGCCGCCGCCCTGCAGGTCGGGTGAGGGCGGGCGGCTGACGGCGGGGAAGGCGGTGGATTCCTCGGCGAGCGTGATCGCCTCGGGGCGCTGCGTGCCGACGAGGTGGTTCATGCGACGCAGGAAGTCGATCGCCTCCAGGTTCTCGCGCCCGCCGAAGCGGTTCGGCACCCACTCGCCCTCGCGCCGGCTGTAGTCGCGATACAGCATCGAGGCCACCGCATCCACCCGCAGCCCGTCGGCGCCGAAGCGCTCGATCCAGTACAGCGCGTTGCTGGCGAGGTAGTTGCGCACCTCGGCGCGGCCGTAGTTGTAGATCAGCGTGTTCCAGTCCTGGTGGAAGCCCTCGCGCGGGTCGGCGTGCTCGTACAGATGGGTACCGTCGAACTCGGCCAGGCCATGGGCATCGCTCGGAAAGTGTGCCGGCACCCAGTCGAGGATCACCCCCAGCCCGGCGGCGCGCGCGGCATCGGTGAAGGCGCGGAAATCCTCCGGTGTGCCGAAGCGCGCGCTCGGCGCGTACAGCCCGGTGGGCTGGTAGCCCCAGGAGCCGTCGAAGGGGTGCTCGTGCACCGGCAGCAGCTCGAGGTGGGTGAAGCCGAGCCCGACCGCGTAGGGCACCAGGCGCTCGGCGAGCTCGCGGTAGGACAGCCAGCCGCCGTCTTCCTTGCGCTGCCAGGAGCCGAGGTGGACCTCGTAGATGCTGATCGGCGCGTCGAGCGCGTTGGCGCGCCGGCGCGCTTCGTCGATCGCCAGCCCGGGCAGCAGGCGCTGCACCACCGAGGCGGTGTGCGGGCGCAGCTCGGCGCGGAAGGCGAAGGGGTCGGCCTTGAGGCGCACGACGCCGTCGGCGCCGAGGATCTCGTACTTGTAGAGCTCGCCCTCGCCGATGCCGGGCAGGAAGATCTCCCACACGCCGCACTCGCGGCGATGCCGCATCATGTGGCGGCGCCCGTCCCAGGCGTTGAAGCCGCCCACCACAGAAACCCGGCGCGCGTTGGGCGCCCACACCGCGAAGCGCGTGCCGGCGACGCCGTCGACGGTCACAGGGTGCGCGCCGAGCCACTCGTAGGGGCGGTGATGGCTGCCTTCGGCGAGCAGCCAGACGTCGAGATCCTCGATCAGCGCGCCGAAGCGGTAGGCGTCGTCGAAGCGCGTCTCGCCGCCACCGGACCAGCGTACGTGCAGTCGGTAGCGCAGCGGATGCGAGCCTCCCGGGAGCGCGCCGATGAAGAGCGGCGATCCGTCCTGAGGTTGGAGCTCGAGCAGCGGACGGCCGTCGATGTCGAGCACCACGACCGCCTGCGCACCGGGCAGCAGCGTGCGCAGCACCATTCCGCCCGCGACCGGATGTGCGCCGAGCAGCGCGAAGGGATCGGCATGGCTCGCCTGCAGCAAGGACTGCAGCGACTCGGGAGCCACCCTGGCCAAGTCCGGGTCCATCGCTTGCAAGGGGGGTGCCGCAACGCTCGTTCGCGTCCTGGCCTTGCCGGCCTGCTTTTCGCCGCGCATCTGCGCCTCTCCGGTTCGAGTGCCGGGCGTTTTTTTCGTTGCGTCGCAGCGAAACGGGCCCGACAGCCCCAAGGATAAAACTTTCGCGCGTTTTGCGCTGCAACGGATCCGCATTTCCCGCCCGCCGCGCGTCGCAGCGGAAGACTCCGTTCCATAAGCCGCGGTGTCCGTAGGCGCGACGCAAGTCGCGACCGCACGATTGCGCATGCGGCGACCGCGGCGAGCGCGGCGGCGCCCCGATCGCGACTCGCGTCGCTCCCACCGCCCGACCCGGACGCCGGCAACAGAGCACGCGCGCCGGTTTTCGTGGGAGCGACGCAAGCCGCGACCGCACGATTGCGCATGCGGCGACCGCCGGTGAGCGCTGCGGCGCCCCGATCGCGACTCGCGTCGCTCCCACCGCCCGACCCGGACGCCGGCAACAGAGTGCGCGCGCCGGTTTTCGTGGGAGCGACGCAAGTCGCGATCGCACGATTGCGCATGCGAAAACCGCCGGTGAACGCGGCGGCGTCCCGATCGCGACTCGCGTCGCTCCCACCGCCCGACCCGGACGCCGGCAACAGAGCACGCGCGCCGGTTTTCGTAGGAGCGACGCGAGTCGCGACCGCACGATTGCGCATGCGAAAACCGCCGGCGAGCGCGGCGGCGCCCCGATCGCGACTCGCGTCGCTCCCACCGCCCGGCCCGGATGCCGGCAACAGAGCACGCGCGCCGGTTTTCGTGGGAGCGACGCAAGTCGCGACCGCACGATTGCGCATGCGAAAACCGTCGGTGAGCGCGGCGGCGCCCCGATCGCGACTCGCGTCGCGCCTACGGGGAGACGTGCCCGCGCGGCTCGGCGAGCGTGGTGAAGCCGAGCTCGATGGCGCTGTCGAGTGCCGCCGAGGCGCCGGTGAGGGCGGCGTGGGGGGCGACGACCACCCAGATCGGGATGCGTTCGAGCCAGGGGCGAAAGCGGCCCTTGGCGACGAAACGTTCGCGGAACGCGGAGCGCAGGAAGAAATCCCCCAGCCGCGGCACGATGCCACCGCCGATATACAGCCCGCCGCGCGCGCCCAGGGTGAGCGCGACGTCGCCCGCCACCGTGCCGAGCAGCGCGCAGAAGAGCTCGAGTGCCTCGACGCAGTGGCGGCAGCCGCCGGCCAGCGCCCGTTCGCTGATCTCCGCCGGCGTGCGCTCGACACGCGCTTCGCCGTCGAGCGCGCGCAAGGTGTCGTGGAGCACGACCAGACCGGGACCCGAGAGCACGCGCTCGGCCGAGACATGGCCATGGCGGGCGGCGAGCCAGGCGACCACCGCGGCCTCGCGTGTGCAAGAGGCCGGCAGCGTCACGTGCCCGCCCTCGCCTTGCAGCGGGACCCAGCCGCCCGGCACGGGCAGCAGGCCCGAAACGCCGAGCCCGGTGCCGGCGCCGATCAACGCCCGCGCGGCGCCCGCACGCGGCTCGCCGCCGCCGACGCGGACCAGGTCGCCGTCGCCGAGCGCGGGCAGCGCGAGCGCGAGCGCGGTGAAATCGTTCACCACGGTCAGCCGGCGCAGGCCGAGCGCGCCGCACAGCGCGCCGATCGAAAAGCGCCAGGGATGATTGGTCATCGCGACGCCGTCGCCGTCGATCGGCGTGGCGATGCCGAAGGCGGCGTAAGCGGGCAGGCGGGCGCCGGTGTCCGCCAACCAGGCGCGCAACGCGGCCTCCGGGCCGCTGTGTTCCGCGCAGCGCAGCGCTCGCAGATGCGTCGGTGCCGCTCCGGGCGCCTCGACGAGGGCGAAGCGCGCGTTGGTGCCGCCGATGTCGGCGACCAGGCGGGGATAGGGAGCAGGGGTGGCGTTCATGTCCCCCGATTCTGCCACGTGCAAAGGCGCTTGCCCGGCCCGGGTGTCCGTAGCTGCCACAAGGCACCTGCCTGTAATCGCCGTCCCCCGATTCCGTTCCCCCGCGCCGTGGTGGGGCCGAATCACCCTGATCAGGACCCCCGTCGCGCCCACGGGGGCTACCCGCCGCCAGCCGGCCTTGTCCGCAGGAGCGACGCAAGTCGCGATTCTCCGCCTGCGTCGCCCGGTGCTCCAGCCGGGGGGGCGGGGGCGCAGCAATTCAAGGTTCCGTCGCGCCTGCGATGGCAACAGGCGCAAGGGTTCGTCCGGCCTGCGTTCGTCATCCCGCGGGCGCGGGCCTACAATCGAACGCGGCCTCCCGAACAACCCGCCTGCTCGGTGCAATCATGCCCCCCTCTGCAGCCCCCTCCGTCGGCCCGCAGCCGGTTTCGAGCCCCGCTGCCCCCTGGTGGAAATCCGCCGTCGCCTACCAGCTCTACCCGCGCAGCTTCATGGACAGCGACGGCGACGGCATCGGCGACCTGCGCGGGATCCTCGCGCGGCTCGACTACCTGCAATGGCTGGGCGTCGATGTGATCTGGATTTGCCCGATCTTCGACTCCCCGAACGACGACAACGGCTACGATATCCGCGACTACCGCAAGATCCTGTCGACCTTCGGCACCATGGAGGATTTCGACCGCCTGCTCGCCGAAGTCCACCGCCGCGGCATGAGGCTGATCCTCGACCTGGTGCTCAACCACACCAGCGACGAGCACCCCTGGTTCCTCGAGTCGCGCGCCTCGCCCGACAACCCCAAGCGCGACTGGTACATCTGGCGCGAGGGCCGCGACGGGCATCCGCCCAACAACTGGGAGAGCATCTTCCGCGGCCCCGCGTGGACCCGGGACCCGGCCACCGGGCAGTACTACCTGCACCTGTTCACCCGCCGCCAGCCCGACCTCGACTGGACCAATCCGGAGATGCGCGCGGCCTTCCACGACATCGTGCGCTGGTGGCTGGACAAGGGCATCGACGGCTTCCGCCTCGATGCGGTGAGCCACATCCGCAAGATGCCGGGCCTGCCCGACCTGCCCAATCCGCGCGGCCTGCCCTGGGTGCCGTCCTTCGCCATGCACATGAACGTCGACGGCGTGCTCGACACCATCGGCGAGCTCTGCCGCGAGACCTTCCGCCGCTACGACGTGATGACCGTGGGCGAGGCCAACGGCGTCGGCCCGCGCGAGGCGGTGGAGTGGGTGGGCAGCGACCGTGGCCGGCTCGACATGATCTTCCAGTTCGAGCACCTGGCGCTGTGGTCGCGCGCGCCCGGCGCGCCGCTCGACGTGGTCGCGCTCAAGAAGGTGCTGTCGCGCTGGCAGCATGCGCTGCACGGCAAGGGCTGGAACGCGCTCTTCCTGGAGAACCACGACATCCCGCGCGTCGTCTCCAAGTGGGGCGACACCGGCGCGCTGTGGCGCGAGAGCGCGACCGCGCTGGCGACGATGTACTTCCTGATGGAGGGCACGCCCTTCATCTACCAGGGCCAGGAGATCGGCATGACCAACGGCGTCTTCGAGCGCATCGAGGACTTCGACGACGTGCTGGCGAAGAACGACTACGCGCAGCGCCGCCTGGCCGGCGAGGAGGAGGGCGCGATCGTCGCCGACCTCGTGCTCACCGGCCGCGACCCGGCGCGCACGCCGATGCAGTGGGACGACGGCCCTCAGGCGGGCTTCACGCGCGGACGGCCGTGGCTGGCGGTCAATCCCAACCATCGCCGCATCAACGTCGCCCAGCAGCGCCACGACCCGGCTTCGGTGCTCAACCACTACCGCCGCCTGATCGCGCTGCGCAAGGCCGAGCCGGCGCTGGTGCTCGGCGACTATCGCCTGCTGATGAAGGACGACGCGCAGATCTACGCCTACCAGCGCCGGCTGGACGGCGAGCGCATTGCGGTGATCGTCAACCTGAGCCCTCGCCCGGCGCGCTTCGATCATCCCGGCGTGGTGCTCCGCCACGAACGCCTGCTGCTCGCCAACCGCGCCGTCGAAGCGCACCCTGCCGCCCACGCGCTCGAGCTCGCACCCTACGAGGCCCGCGTATACCGCGTGGGAAAAATGTAGGCGCGCCGCAAGGCGCGAAACGGGCGCTCCGGAGATCGACGCACGTCGACAGCTGATCGCCGGTTACGCCCGCAGCCGTGCCGGTTCATGTAGAAGGAGCGCCGCAAGGCGCGAATCGGGCGTCGGGTCAGCGGTGCCGGACCAGGGCCGCATGGACGGTGGCAATGCCTTCGAGTGCACCGCAGCGCAGGTGGATCGCGCCCGCCGGGAGCATCGGCTCCGCCTGCGGGTTGATGCGCACCAGCCGTCCGCCGATCGACTCGGCGAAGCGGCGCACCGTGGGCACGTTCTCGCCCGCGCCGAGCTCGATCACCACGGGCCTGCGCACGTCCTCCAGCCAGGCGACCAGCCCCGCCTCCTGCGCCTCGGTGCGGCGTGGAATCCAGGCCCAGTCGCCGAACATCAGGATGTTGGGCCGCGCGACGCCGCCGCAATGCGGGCAGCGCGGCGGCTCGCCGAGCAGTCTGCAGGCTTCCTCGTCCACCTGCGGCTCGAAGCCCTCCGCGCACCACACCGCGCCCCGGCAGCCGCGCTGGCACTGCAGGTGATGAATCGAGCCGTGCACCTCCATGATCCGCGCATCGGCAAAGCCGGCCTTCTGAAACTGCCCATCCACATTCGAGGTAAAGACGAAGGCGCCGCCGCGCAATCCCGCGGCGATCTCCTGCAGCAGCGCGAAGCCCCGGTGCGGCACGGTGCGCCGGTAGAGCGCCAGGCGGTGCCCGTAGAACCCCCAGGCGAGCGCCGGATCGCGCTCGAACGCGGCCGGATTGGCGATCTCCTCGAAGCGCACGTGGGCGCGGCCGAGCGCCGGATAGGCCCGCCAGAAGCCCTCGGGGCCGCGGAAATCCGGCAGCCCGGAATCCACCCCCATGCCCGCGCCCGCGGCGACGATCAGCCCGTCGGTCTCGCGCAGCCATCGGGCGATGCGGGCAAGGGGATCGGCAGGTGGATTCATCGGCTTTCGGAGGCGGAGAAGGGATTTCTCAGGGCAGTGCCGGTGCGATCTGATACACCGGTACGAAACCCGCCGGCGGCAACATCCACTGCACCGGGAAACGTCCCAGCGAGCTCTTGTCCACGAGTTCGACCGCCGGGCCGAGGTAGGGCTCGATCGGCCGCCCCTCCAGCGCCCGCAAGGCCTGACGCACCGCCAGCCGCCCCTGCAGCACCGGGAAATCCGTCACCGCCGCGAGGATGCGGCCGCGCAGGATGCCACCATGGACGGCCGGAGTCAGGTAGGACGACACGATCGCCGTCGCCCCCTCGCGTCCGCGCCGGCGCAGCTCGGCGATCGCGGCCTCGGCCATGGGCGCGTTGCCGACCAGGTAATCGAGCTGCGGCTGCTCGTCGAGCACAGCCTCCACCAGCCGGCGCTGGATCGCGCGCCCCGTGTCACCGTGGCGCTCGGCGACGACGTTCACCGCGCTGCCTGCGATGCCCGTGCGGAAACCGCGGTCGATGAAGCCCACCCAGTCCGCGTCCGCCGGTCCGGGAATCCACGCGATCCGCGCGGGGGGACCGCCCGCGGGATGGCGTGCGGCCAGCCAGCGGCCGATCGTCCAGCCGAGCTGGTACCAGGGCACGGCGATGCGCGCGCGCACCACCTGCGGGTCGATGTCGTTCACCACCCCGAGCACGAGCCGATGGTCGAGTTGCGGCGCGAGCAGGTCGTTGAGCCCGCCGCGGCTGACGGTGCCGATCAGCAGCGCATCGACCGCCTCATCCTCCAGGCACTCCGCCACGCGTTCACGCTGGCGGGCGAGCTGCCCGTAGCCGCCGGCCTCGCGTACGCCCAGGCCGAGGCCGAGCGCGCGCGCCTCCTCGGTCATGCCGAAATTCACCGCCAGCCAGTAGCTGTCCTTCAGGTGCGGGTAGATCGCGCACAGGCGCCAGCCACGCGTGGGGGAGGGCGGAACGATGTCCGGCCCGGTCTCGGCCGCGCCGTTTGCCGCGCGATGATCGCCTGCCCAGCGTTGCAGCGGCCACTCGGCTGCCGGCTGCGCACCGGCCAGCGCCGCGGCGCAGCTCGGCAGCGCGCCCAGCGCAAGCCCGAGCAACCCGTGGCGGACGCTGCGCCGGTAAGATGAAACCCATCGACTCGTCGCCTTCGACCACTGCGCAAGCACACCCGCTCCCCACCGACCGTGACCGCCCCATCTTACGTGAAACCCCGCCACGAACGCCGCTTCGGCCTGCGCGAACGCCTGCTACTGGGGCTGCTCGTCGCCGCGCTCGGCACCGTACTGGTGGCGGTGGTGGGCTGGGTCAGCTTCCAGCGCGTGGTGAGCAGCCAGCAGGCGATCGTGCGCGACACCCTGCCGGCCGCCGACGCGCTGCACGAGGCGGTGCGCGCCAACGCCCGCCTCGCGGCGCTTGCGCCGCGGCTGCTGCGGGCGGATTCGGCGGCCGAGCTCGATCAGTTGCGCGCCGCGCTCGGTGTCGACGTGCCGTTGGTGCGCGACCGCCTGGCGGCGCTGCGCTCGCCGCACGTCGAGACGGAGCTGCGCGAGCGCCTGCTGGCGACCGGCGACCGCCTCGCCGCCGGCCTCGAAGGCATGAGCGCGGCGATCGACCAACGCCTGCGCCTGCGTGCAGCCCGCCTCGAGCGCATCGACACGCTGCGCGCGGCGATCGACGGACTCGACGAGCTTGCCCGCATCCACGCGGATAACGCCACCGCTCAGCTCGTGTCCACCCTCACGACCCTGCTGCAGCCCGACCCCGGGCAGGGCGCGCCGAGCTTGGCCGAGCGCGAGGCTGCGCGCGAGCGTGTGCTCGATCTCGACATCGATAGCCTCGAACGCATGCACGAACTCAACCTCACCGTGCATGCGCTCGGCTTTCTCATCGGCCGCCTCGACGAGCTCGACTCGGGCGCACGGCTGCAGGCGGCACGCGTCGAGTTCGCCGCGCACCTCGCACTGCTGGCGCGCCGGCTCGCGGATATCGCCGACCCGGGTGGGCGGGAGCAGGGCGAGCGGGTGCTCCGATTGCTCGCCTCGGCGCTGGACGAGGAGGGTACCTTCGCACTGCGCGCACGCGAGATCGCCCTGCGCGCGCAGGTGGAGACCTTGCAGGGCGTGGTCGGCGAACTCACCACCGAGCTCGACGCCCTCGCCGGCGAGCTGATCCACCGCGGCGGCCGCATCCTCGCCGCCGCCGGATCGGCCGCCGAACGCAGCGCGACCTCGGGTCTGATCGCCTTCGGCGTGATCGCCGCGGCGCTGCTGCTGGTGACCCTGGGCGTCACCGTCCATGCGCTGCGGCGTCACACGCTCGGGCGCCTGCGCGCGCTGGAAGAGGCCACCCTCGCACTCGCGTCCGGCCGACGCGAGGTGGCGATCGACACCGCGGGCGACGACGAGCTGGCCTCGCTCGCGGTCGCGCTCGAACGCTTCCGCGCCAACGCGATCGAGCGCGACCGCTTCGCAGAAGAGCTTCGGCAGCAGCAGCAGGAGCTCGAGAACCAGGTGCTGGCGCGCACCGCGCAGCTGCGCGAGGCCAACGCCGCGCTCGCGCGCGAGACCGCCGACCACGCTCGCGCCCGTCACGCCGCCGAGCAGGCCGACCGCGCCAAGACCGCCTTCCTCGGCACCGTCAGCCACGAGCTGCGCACCCCGCTCGCGGGTATCCTCGGTCTGCTCGAACTCGTCGAGGACGCCAGCTCGACCACCGAGCGCAAGCAGTACCAGGCGCAGATGCGCGCCGCGGCCGTGCTGCTGCTCGAGCTGCTCGAGGACATGCTCGACTTCGCCCGCATCGAAGCGGGCGGCGTGCAGGTCGACAAGGCGAGCTTCAGCCTGCGCGACACGGTGAACGATGTCTTCGCGGTGCAGGGCACGCGCGCCGCGGTACGCGGGCTCGCGCTGATCGCCGAGGTCGATCCCGCGCTGCCCGACGCGGTGCAGGGCGACCGCCGCAAGCTCAGCCAGATCCTGCTCAACCTGGTCGGCAACGCGATCAAATTCAGCGACGCGGGCGCGGTGACGGTGCGCGTGCGCGCCGGTACGCAACCCGACCAGCTACACTTCGCCGTCGAGGACCACGGCATCGGCATCGAGCCCGCGCGCCAGCAGGAGGTCTTCGAGCCCTTCGTGCAGGTGCGCGACAGCGGCCGCCACCACGCCGGCACCGGCCTCGGGCTGGCGGTGTGCCGCCGCCTGGTCGAGGCCATGGGCGGCGCGATCGAGCTGAAGAGCGCGCCGGGGCAGGGCACCACGGTGAGTTTCGAGATCCCCCTCCCGGCGACCGCAGCGGCGGCCGTCGAGGCCTTGCCTGCCGCGACGGAGCCGAAGCGGACCGCGCTGCCCCCCGGCCACCGCGTGCTGGTGGTCGAGGACGACGAGGTCAATCGCATGGTGGTCGAGCGCTTCCTCGACGCCCTCGGTCAGCAGGCGGTGTGTGCGCCCGACATCCAGAACGCACTGCGCCTGCTGCAGGCGCGCCCGATCGACCTCGCCCTGATCGACATGAACCTGCCCGACGGCGACGGCCGCGAGCTGCTCGCCCGCCTGCGCGCGCTGCCGGCGCACGCGCACACTCCAGCCGTGCTGATGTCGGCCCACATCCCGCGCCGAGAGGTCGATGCGCTGCTCGAAGCGGGCTTCGCCGCCTTCCTGTCCAAGCCCTTCGCGCGCGAGCGCCTGCGCGCGCTGCTCGCCGATCTCCTTGCCGAGCCAGCGGCCGCAGTGCCCACGCGAGGCACGGCGGGTGTCGCGGAGGTACTGCAGGCGACAGACTGGATCGACGCCGATTTCCTGCGTGCGGAGCGGGAGGCGCTGGGCGAGGAGACCGTGGCCGACATCGTCGGCGTCTTTCGCACGCAGGGCCAGCCGCTGATCGACGCGCTGCTCGCCGCCGCCCGCGCCGGCGAGCACGAAGCCTGCGCACGCCTCGCGCACAAGCTGCGCGGCGCCGCGGGCAACGTGGGGGCAGGGCGGCTGGCGGAATGCGCGGGCGCGCTGGAGGAGGCGCTGAAACCGGACCCGACGGGGGACGCGCCGCGCGCGGGCGCGATCGGCGACCTGGCCGCGCGCGCGGGCGAGCTGGGCGAGGCCTGGTCGTACACGCTGCAGGCGCTCGACGCCTTGCGTTCTGCGGCGGACGACGCCGAAGCGCAAAGGCCGGATCAGACCCCGCCAGGCTCGACGTCGGCAGCCAGCCGATAGCCCTCGCCGCGGATCGTTGCGATCAGCGAGTCCGTACGTGCCGGATCGTCGAGCTTCGCGCGCAGGCGGCGCACCAGCACATCCACCGAACGGTCCTGCGGCGACCAGTCGTGCCCGCTCACCGCGCGGCTGAGGCGATCGCGGTCGAGGATCTCGCCGGGGTGGCGCACCAGCAGCGCGAGCACTTCGAATTCGCCGCGCGTCAGCGCCACGTCCTGCCCCGCGCGGTCGCGCAGCCTGCGCCGCGAAAGTTCCAGCACCCAGCCCGCGAAGCGCAGGCTGTCCGCCGTCTCCGCCGGACGCGTCGCGCTGCGCCGCAGCAGGCTCTTGACGCGGGCGAGCAGCTCGCGCGGGTTGAAGGGCTTGGTCACGTAGTCGTCGGCGCCCACCTCGAGCCCGACGATCTTGTCGACGTCGTCGTTGCGGCTGGTGACGAGGATGATGCCGATCGAGGCGTCGCGCGCGCGCAGCTCGCGCGCCAACCGTTCATTCCACTAACGCTGTAACTGGACGCATCATTTCTAATCAAGCCCTTAGCGACAGGTGGTCACAGATTTAGTGGAGGCTATTTATCGTAATCATGTAACTCTCGCGACGTTTTACGTAAGAATGTAGATCCGATCCCCAGAACGGCTTTAAGTAGGCGCCGGCCCCGTGCCGTCTTACCTCCAGCTTGGCCGTCGCTGACTATCAGCCCCTCGGAGTGAGCACCCACCTTTGTGCCCACAATGAATTGCACGGGCACAAGAGTGGACCAACGCCCGCGTCGCGGTACCCGTTGGCCGTACCGCCGCCACACCATTGAGCTAAAACGCGCCGTCGTCGAGCAGTCGCGGCAGCCAGGTGCCTCCGTGTCGCGGCTTGCGCACCCCCACGACATCAACGCCAAGCAGATATTCGCGTGGCGCAAGGGCCAGCACGAAGGTCGCTTGGGCGTGGCTGCGTTCGTGCCGATCATCCACACCGACACCGATGCGTTGGACGCGCCCGAGATGCTCGATGCCCCAGCGGCCGCGCTCGGTCGGCTGACGATCGAGGCAAGGGCGCACGGCTCACCGTCGAAGGAGGTCTCGACGGCACGTCCCAGCGCGGCTTCATGCTGTGCTACTGCTGCGACGAGCGTCCCGCATTACGGCAAGCGAATCTGTACCGCGGCCGGCATTATCGACATGCGGCGCGGCTTCGATGGGCTCGCTGCGCTCGCTCAGACACCATTCGAGACCGATCCCTTTAGCGTAAGCGCTCCACGAACCCCATCCTTCCCGGGCTCTTTACGCCGTGATCAACTGCTCAGCCTTGAGATTCCAGGGCAGGAGGGCCTCGAAATGTTCGACGTTGGTCGCGGTGGGCAAGGCGCGCAGCACGTGGCGCAGCCACAGATACGGCTCGAAGCCGTTGGCCTTGGCGGTTTCGACCAGCGAGTAGAGGAGTGCGCTGGCACGCGCACCGGCCTGAGTGTCCGAGAAGAGCCATGCCTTTCTCCCGACCACGAAGGGACGGATGGCGTTTTCGGCGGGGTTGTTGTCGATCGGCAGATCGCCGCGCTCGAGGTAGCGCGTCAGACGCGGCCACTGCCGATGCAGGTAGCCCAGGGCACCCCCGAGCACCGAGGTGGGCGGCACGGTGGGGAGCACTTGGTCGAGCCAACGGCGCAGTTCGTCGATGACGGCGCGGCTTCTGCTCTGGCGTAGCGCCAGGCGCTGGGCGTCGTTCAGTTCGCGCGCGTCCTTCTCGATGGCGTAGAGCTTGCCGATCAGGGCCAGCGCTTCGTGGGCGCGGCCGCGCTTGCCGGCAGGCAGCACCTTGCTGGCATCGACGAAACGACGTCGCGCGTGCACCCAGCAACCGAGCCGGGTCACCCCTTCGGTGAAGGCAATTGCGCCGTAGCTCTCGAGCCCGTCGGCCATCAGATGCCCCTTCCAGCCTTCGAGCAGGCGTAAGGGCACCGCCTGCGCGCGGCTCGGATCGTACTCGAAGAGGACCACCGGCTTGCCCGGCGGTCCGCCGCGCTGCACCCACATCTGGCTCTTGCTCGTGGCTGCCCGGCCAGGCTCCTTGAGCACCTGCACCGGGGTTTCGTCCATGTGGATGACGTCGTGCCCGAGCAGCACGTCGCGCATCAGGTTGGCGAGCGGCTGCAGCGCCTGGGCGGTACCGATCACCCAGCGCGCCAGGGTCTGGCGCGGCACAAGCACGCCTGCGCGAGCGAGCACGTACTCGAAACGCGCCAGCGGCAGCCCATCGACGTACTTGATGACGATCAGCAAGGCCAGCAGGTCGTTGCTGGCGTTGCTCTTGGGCAGCACCTGCGCCGGGGCGCGGGCGGTGACCGGCGCCTGGTCGCCCTCGGGGCAGCCGTAGCGCTTGCGGATATGGCGCAGCACACGCACCTGCATCGGGACGATGTCGAGCTGTTCGCTGACGTCCTGGCCGATCTCGACCATGGGCGTGCCGCAGGCGCAGGTGCGCTCGGCCTCGGGGACGTCATGGACGACGTCGATGCGCGGCAGCTCGATGGGCAAGGGCTTGCGCTTACCACGCGCCTTCTTCTTGCCGGTGTCGGCGGACGCCTCACCCGTCGTCTCGGTGGCCGGCGGCGGCAAGGTTGCGGTGTCGAGCGCCTCGGGTGCGGACTCGGCCAGCGCCTCGGCCTCGTCGAAGAGCCAGGCCTGGCCCGCGTGCGATTCGCTGCTGGGCCCGAACATGCGCCGACGCGCCAGGCGAAGCTGCTCGTAGAGCTCGAGGATGCGTGCCTCGAAGGCCTTTTGCAGTTCAGCCTCCCGCGCATCGAAGGCTCTTTGGCGTTCAGCCTCCCGCGCATCGAAGACTTTCTGGAGTGCGGCCTCACGGGCCTCGAAGGCTGCCTGCCGTTCGGCTTCACGCGTCTCGAAGGCACGCTGCTGTGCCAGCAACAAGGCTTTGAGCGTTGCTGGATCGTCGGGCAACAGCTCGGCCAGGACGGATGCGCACACGCCAACGGAAGGGTTCGAGCGAGGGGCGGCGGTACGTTGCGGCATGCCGGAATTATACCCGATCACGCTACGTAACTGATTGGTATTGCAGCGTTTTATGCGGCCTTGCCGCCCACAGATCGAAGCCCTCAAGCAGCCATTCGAGCTCCTTCATCGTCAGTACGCAGGTGGGCTCGCCCGCCTCGGCCGCCGGCCAGGCGAAGCGCTCGGCTTCGAGCCGCTTGTACCAGAGGCAAAAGCCGTTGCGGTGCCAGTACAGCGCCTTGAGCTTGTCGCGGCGACGGTTGATGAACAGGTACAGTGCGTCGCCGAACGGGTTCAGCCCCAGCTCCTGCTCGACCAGTGCCGACAGTCCGCCGATGGATTTGCGAAAGTCGATCGCCGGCCGGTACAGATACACCGCACCGATCGAATGCCCCGGGTGCATCAGCGCCCCCGCTCGGCAAGGGCCACCGACAGCGCGGCCAGCCAGTCGACGCCGGGCAGCATCGCGCATTCGAGCCGCAACTGCGCGTCGATCACCACCGTGCAGCCCGCGCGGGGCGTCATCGAGGGTTCGATCTGGATCGGGACGAATCCGCCAAGCTTGGCGCGGCTACGACGGCCACCGGCCACCAGGCGCTTGCGCCACTGGTAGAGCGCCTGCGGCGACAGCCCCTCGCGCTCGGCGTACGCCTTCGTGGTGATGCCCTCGGCTTCGATTGCCGACAGGTGCGACAACCAGAACGTACTGCGCTCCGACATGCT
The DNA here is from genome assembly GCF_055393985.1 of Thauera sp. DNT-1. Classification (NCBI taxonomy): domain Bacteria; kingdom Pseudomonadati; phylum Pseudomonadota; class Betaproteobacteria; order Rhodocyclales; family Zoogloeaceae; genus Thauera; species Thauera sp. DNT-1. The sequence continues at coordinate 568,575 of NZ_AP043752.1, forward strand.
CGTGCTCCCCGAAAAACGGAAGCCGAAGCATGAGGGCTCAACGGGGGCTACGTAAGGATGGGGTTCGTGGAGCGCTTACCCTTTAGCGGCCACATCGTCGCGTTCAATCGTGTTTCGGGGCCTAGCGCGGAAACCGGATCAGGGTGTTGCGGTGGAATGGCGACGGATTCACGCGGGATGCGACCGTGCACCGGCGATCTGTAACTTGATCGGCGGGGCCAACCTCAACGAGGCTGACTCCGAGGCCTGCCTCCGGCATGTGATCGGCTGCAAGCCGATCGGGCTCCAGGGCGCAAACCTGATCTTCCAGGTGATATCAGCCGCCGGTATGAGCGCGGACCGATGATCCTGACCACTAACCAGAGCTCCGGTGCCTATAGCGAGGTGTTCGGCTACCGAGTCATCTAGACCGCCATCCTCGACCGGATACTGCATCACGCTGTCACGCTACAGATTCGTGGCAACTCGTACTGACTGGAAGAAAGAAAGCCGGCCTCGCGTGCTCACACGAGACTCAGTCCTGAACCGGGTGGGAAGTTCTCGATTCCCTTGAGCCGGGAAAACTCGCCTATCCAGTTCGATTTGCTGACCGGCATGCACGCCTAGGGAACCCCAGATCAATTGGCCTTTTGGGTGCGCTCACCCAAGCCAGCCGATTGAACCGACTACGATGATCGACTTTTCCGCTTCTACCGCTATTTTTCGAGGCCTTTCCGGCCCCGAGCGCCCTTTCCTGGGCGCAGCGGGCGGATTTCGCCCATCAGTTCATCAAGGCGCGCCTCGCAAGATAGAGATTGGTCAAACCGATCAGCGAGAACACCTGTACGGCGTTCTTGGGGTCAGCTCACGAAACGGGAAAAATCGTACGCTAAGGTCCGAAGGTGCCCTTTAAGGGGTCGTCTCAGAAAACGGAAAAAAACGTACGTTAAAGGGTAGCCGCCTCTCGGCTACCAACATTGCAAGGTTCTTTCTCCCCTTGCAGCGACGCAATCAGCGGGCAAGACACGTTCCCCTTCCGTGCATGGCAGGCACACACAAGCTCGGACAAGACGATTTCCATGCGAGCCAGGTCGGCCAGCTTGGCGCGCACGTCCTGGAGCTTGTGCTCGGCCAGGCGGCTGGCTTCGTCGCAGTGGGTGCCATCCTCCAGCCGCAGCAGCTCGGCGATCTCATCCAGGCTGAACCCCAACCGCTGGGCTGATTTCACGAACTTCACCCGTGCTACATCGGCCCTGCCATAGCGGCGGATGCTGCCATAGGGCCGCGCCGGCTCGGGCAGCAAGCCCTTGTGCTGATAGAACCGGATCGTCTCCACATTGACCCCGGCCGCCTTGCCGAAGGCGCCGATGGTCAGATTCTCCAGATCGTTCTCCATACCGCTTGACTCCGTAGTTGACTACGGCAGTAACGTTACAACATCAAGCAAAGACCCGGAAGGAGAAGCTTTATGTCGGAACCCAAGACCGGTCGTGGCGCGCTGGCCACCAGCGGTGTCGCGGCCATCCTCGCCTCGACCTGCTGCCTCGGCCCCCTCGTGTTGGTCGCGCTCGGCTTTTCCGGCGCCTGGATCGGCAACCTGACTGTGCTGGAGCCGTACCGCCCGATCTTCATCGGCGCGGCGCTGGTGGCGCTGTTCTTTGCTTACCGGCGCATCTTCCGCCCGGTGCAAGCCTGCAAGCGGGGGGAGGTGTGCGCGATTCCACAGGTGCGGGGCAGCTACAAGCTCATGTTCTGGATCGTGGTCGCGCTGGTTCTGGTCGCGCTCGCCTTTCCCTTCGTCGTGCCATTTTTCTACTGATCAGGAGTTCGCCATGAAAAAGCTGTTTGCCTCCCTCGTCCTCGTCGCCGTTGCTGCCCCGGTGTGGGCCGCCACGCAGACTGTCACGCTGTCGGTGCCCGGCATGACTTGCGCCGCCTGCCCGATCACGGTCAAGAAAGCGCTCTCCAAGGTCGAAGGCGTGAGCAAGACCGCGGTGAGCTTCGAGAAGCTCGAGGCCGTCGTCACCTTCGACGATACGAAGACCAACGTCCAAGCTCTCACCAAGGCCACCGCCGACGCCGGCTATCCCTCCGGCCTCAAGAAGTAAGTCATGGATAACCGGACCTTGCTCAAGACCGGTATCGCCGGTTCGGTGATCGCCGCAGTGTGCTGCGCGACGCCCGTTCTCGTGATTTTGCTCGGCGTCCTGGGTCTGTCCGCCTGGGTTGGGTGGCTTGATTACGTGCTGATCCCGGCCCTCGTCATTTTTGTTGGTATCACGATCTACGCCTGGCGTCGCCGGCGGGCGGAAGCGGTCTGCTGCGAAGTTGAAATCGGACTGAACCAGAAGAAGGGGGTATGAAATGAATGGCCGTGTTCTGCACGTCACCGGGATGACTTGCGATTCCTGCGCAAACCACGTCGAGAAGGTGCTTCTCACCGTGCCCGGTGTTCATAAGGCGGAGGTGTCGTACCCTGACGCCTTGGCCCGTGTGAGCGGGGAGCCGGCGCTTGATCCGACGATGCTCGTCTCGGCAGTCGCAGCAGCTGGCTACCGGGCCGCGCTCGCCGATGCGCCGCCCGCCGCGATGGGCAGCGGGTTGCTCGGCAAGATGCGCGAGTGGCTGGGCAGTGGCGACAAGGCGGGGGGCGATGGGGGTGGTTTACATATCGCTGTCATCGGCAGCGGCGGTGCCGCGATGGCGGCGGCGCTGAAGGCCATCGAGCAAGGCGCGCGGGTCACGTTGATCGAGCGCGGCACCATCGGCGGCACCTGCGTCAATGTCGGCTGCGTGCCGTCCAAGATCATGATCCGCGCCGCCCACATCGCCCATTTGCGCCGGGAAAGCCCGTTCGATGGCGGCATCAAAGCCGCCCCGCCGGCGATCCTGCGCGAGCGATTGTTGGCCCAGCAGCAGGCGCGCGTCGATGAACTGCGCCACGCCAAGTACGAGAGCATCCTGGACGGCAATCCGTCCATCACCGTGCTGCGCGGAGAGGCCAGTTTCAAGAACGAACACACCCTGACCGTGCGCCTGGTCGAAGGTGGCGAGCGCGTGGTGGCGTTCGACCGCTGCCTGGTCGCCACCGGCGCCAGTGCGGCCGTGCCGCCGATCCCCGGGCTGAAGGACACGCCGTACTGGACATCAACGGAGGCACTGGTGAGCGACAGCATCCCCGAGCGGCTCGCCGTGATCGGCTCGTCGGTGGTGGCCGTCGAACTGGCACAGGCCTTCGCCCGGCTGGGCAGCCAGGTCACGATCCTGGCGCGCAACACGCTGTTCTTCCGCGAAGACCCGGCCATCGGCGAGGCCGTCACCGCCGCCTTCCGTGCCGAGGGCATCGAGGTGCTGGAGCATACCCAGGCGAGCCACGTCGCTTATGCGGACAGGGAATTCGTACTGACCACCGGGCACGGCATCATTGCCGCCGACAAGCTGCTGGTCGCCACCGGCCGCGCACCGAACACACGCGGCCTGAACCTCGAAGCGGCAGGCGTCACCTTCAATGCGCAGGGCGCCATCGTCATCGACAAGGGCATGCGCACGAGTAACCCGCACATTTACGCCGCCGGCGACTGCACCGACCAGCCGCAGTTCGTCTATGTGGCGGCCGCGGCGGGCACCCGTGCCGCGATCAACATGACTGGCGGTGACGCGGCCCTCGACCTGACCGCGATGCCAGCCGTGGTGTTCACCGACCCGCAAGTGGCGACGGTGGGCTACAGCGAGGCGGAGGCGCACCACGACGGCATCGAGACCGACAGCCGCCTGCTCACCCTCGACAACGTGCCGCGCGCGCTCGCCAACTTCGACACGCGCGGCTTCATCAAGCTGGTCATCGAGGAAGGTAGCGGACGGCTCATCGGTGTACAGGCGGTGGCGCCGGAAGCGGGCGAACTGATCCAGACCGCAGTGCTCGCCATCCGCAATCGCATGACGGTACAGGAACTGGCCGAGCAGTTGTTCCCGTACCTGACGATGGTTGAAGGGTTGAAGCTCGCGGCGCAGACGTTCAACAAGGACGTGAAGCAGCTGTCCTGCTGCGCCGGGTGAGGAACAGGAGGTGTTCGATGAACGCCTACACGGTGTCCCGACTGGCTGATGACGCAGGGGTGAGCGTGCATGTCGTGCGGGATTACATGGTGCGTGGATTGTTGCGGCCGGTGGCGCGCACCGCCGGCGGCTATGGCTTGTTCGATGCGGAGGCCTTGCAGCGGTTGTGCTTCGTGCGGGCCGCCCTGGAGGCAGGCATCGGCCTCGACCTGCTGACGCGGTTGTGCCGGGCGCTGGACGCCGCTGACGGCGATGAGGCGTCGGCGCGTCTGGCCGACCTGTGCCAGCAGGTCGAGCGCCGACGCCAGGCGCTGGCGAAGCTCGACGCGCAGTTGACCGAACTGGCGCACAGCACGTCGGAGATTTCGGCATGAACAGTTCGGAGCGAGTTTCCCTCGAGACACGCAAGCCGCTTACCGGCTACCTGTGGGGTGCGCTTGCCGTGCTCACCTGTCCCTGCCATTTGCCGATTCTCGCCGTTGTGCTCGCCGGCACCACCGCCGGGGCGTTCCTCGGCGAGCATTGGGGCATTGCGGCGCTCGGCTTGACCGGCTTGTTTGTCCTGTCCCTGGCGCGGGCGATGCGGGCGTTCAAGGGAAGATCATGAGCGCTTACGAGCCGGATGGCTGGACGGCGGCGCAACTGGCCCAGGCGGCCGAGCACCGGCAACTTGAGCTGCACTACCAGCCCATCGTCGAACTGCGCCGCGGCCGAATTGCCGGCGCGGAAGCGCTGTTGCGCTGGCGGCACCCGAGCCTTGGCCTGCTGCCGCCGGGCGCGTTCCTGCCACTGGCCGAATCGTCCGGGCTGATGTCCGAAATCGGCGCGTGGGTGCTGGGTGAAGCCTGCCGTCAGATGCAGCGCTGGCTGGCGTTGAATTGGCGGCCGTTCCGATTGGCCGTCAATGTATCCGCAAGCCAGGTCGGGCCGGCATTCGGCGAGCAGGTGAGACAAGCACTGACCGATGCCGGTCTGCCCGCCGAGTACCTGGAAATCGAGTTGACCGAATCGGTCGCGTTCGGCGATCCGGCCACCTTTCCGGTCTTCGACTCGCTGCGCGCCATCGGCGTGCGCTTTGCCGCCGACGATTTCGGCACGGGCTATTCCTGCCTGCGCCACCTGAAATGCTGCCCGATCACCACGCTCAAGATCGACCAATCGTTCGTTGCGGGCCTCGCGGATGACACCCGCGACCGGACCATCGTCGGCAGCGTGATCCAACTCGCGCACGGTCTCGGCATGGACGTCGTGGCCGAGGGGGTGGAAACGCACGCCACTTTCGTGCAGTTACGGAAACTGGGCTGCGACGCGGTACAGGGCTTTCTGTTCGCCAGGCCGATGCCGGCGGATGAGTTCACCTGCTTCGTCAGCCAAAGGAGCAGCGCCATCATGAACGCCAACCAACCGTCCACCGCTACCTGCTGCGTGTGCTGCAAGGAGATTCCGCTCGATGCCGCCTTCACCCCGGAAGGCGCGGAATACGTCGAGCACTTCTGCGGGCTGGATTGCTATGAACGCTTCCGGGCACGCGCCAAGGCCGAGACCGAACCCGACGCTGCTCACGTCGCCGGCGGTCCGCATTTGTCAGATTGAGGCATACCGTAACCTGGCGTCAGACCGTTCGGCGAGAAAGCGTCAGAATAGAGTCGCATTCCGAATTGATTGACACGCACCGTCAAGGGTCATAGATTTCTTCCTGACACATTACCCTCAGGAGGACACCTTGCACGGTCAGCGCATCGGCTACGTCCGCGTCAGCAGCTTCGATCAGAACCCGGAACGCCAGCTTGAGCATGTTTCGGTGGACAGGCTGTTCACCGACAAGGCGTCGGGCAAGGACACCCAGCGCCCCGAGCTGGAACGGCTGCTCGCCTTCGTGCGCGAGGGCGACACGGTGGTGGTGCACAGCATGGACCGTTTGGCGCGCAACCTCGACGACCTGCGCCGCCTGGTGCAGAAGCTCACCCAGCGCGGCGTGCGCATCGAATTCGTCAAGGAAAGCCTGACCTTCACCGGAGAGGACTCGCCGATGGCGAACCTGATGCTGTCGGTGATGGGCGCGTTCGCCGAGTTCGAGCGCGCCCTGATCCGCGAGCGGCAGCGCGAAGGCATCGCGCTCGCCAAGCAGCGCGGGGCCTACCGGGGCCGCAAGAAGGCGCTGTCGCCGGAGCGGGTGGCCGAGCTGCGCCGGCGGGCCGCCGCCGGCGAGCAGAAAGCCAAGCTCGCCCGCGAATTCGGCATCAGCCGCGAAACCCTGTACCAATACCTGAGAACGGATGACTGACCATGCCGCGCCGCAGCTTGCTGACGCCCGCCGAGCGCACCGGCCTGCTTGCCTTTCCGACCACTGACGACGACCTCATCCGGCATTACACCTTCTCCGAACCCGACCTGTCAGTGATCCGCCAACGGCGCGGCAACCACAACCGGCTCGGTTTCGCGGTGCAGTTGTGCTACCTGCGCTATCCCGGCTTTGCCCTGCCGACCGACGCGGAACCGCCCGCATCCCTGCTGAATATCGTCGGCCGCCAGTTGCGCATCGCGCCGGACATCTGGCCGCAGTACGCGCAGCGGCCGGAAACCCGGCGCGAGCACCTGCTGGAATTGCAGGCGTGGCTGAAGCTGACGCCGTTCGCGGCCGCCGACTACCGGCGCTTCGTCCACCAGCTCGCCGAGCTGGCCCAGCAGACCGACCGGGGTATCGTGCTGGCCGAGGCGCTGGTCGAGCTGCTGCGGCAGCAACGTATCATCCTGCCGGCCATCGATGTCATCGAGCGTGTATGTAGCGAGGGGCTCACGCGCGGCACGCGCCAGGTGTACGCGGCGCTGACCGCGCCGCTGGCCGATCACCATCGCCGTGCGCTCGACGGTCTGCTGGCGATCCGCGAGGGCACCAAGGGCAGCGGGCTAATCTGGCTGCGCCAGCCGCCCGGCCCGCCCAAGCCCAAGCATGTGCTGGCCCACCTGGAGCGGCTGAAGACCCTCCGTGACCTGGCGTTGCCGGATGGGCTGGAGCACACCGTCCACCAAAACCGCCTGCTGAAGCTCGCCCGCGAAGGAGGACAGATGACGGCCCAGCACCTGCGCGACCTGGAGCCGAGCCGCCGCTATGCGACACTGTCCGCGGTGATTCTCGATACCCGCGCCACCCTGATCGACGAGATCATCGACCTGCACGACCGTTTTATGGGCGCGCTGTTCAGCAAGGCCAAGCGCAACCACGCCGACCGCTTCCAGCAGTCCGGCAAGGCGATCAACGACAAGGTGCGGCTCTACTCGCGCATCGGCCGCGCCCTGCTGGAAGCCAAGCAGTCGGGCGGCGATCCGTTCGCCGCCATCGAGGCCATCATCCCGTGGGAGGTGTTCACCGAGAGCATCACCGAGGCCGAGCTGCTGGCCCAGCCGGAAGGCTTCGACTTCCTCGCGCTGGTCGGCGACGGCTTCAACCAGCTCCGGCGCTACACGCCGGCCCTGCTGGAAGCGCTGACCATGAAGGCCGCGCCGGCGGCACGCGAGCTGCTCGCGGCCGTCGATGTGCTCAAAGGGATGAACGAGCGCCAGGCGCGCAAGGTGCCGGACGATGCGCCCACGTCGTTCGTGCGCAAGCGCTGGGAAAGCCTGGTGCGCAACGAAGACGGGTTGGATCGGCGCTTCTACGAGCTGTGCGTGCTGTCCGAGCTGAAAAACTCGCTGCGCTCCGGCGACATCTGGGTGCAGGGCTCGCGCCAGTTCAAGGACTTCGAGGACTACCTGCTGCCGCCGCCGCGTTTCGCGGCGCAGCGCGACCAACGGGAATTGGATCTGGCCGTAGAGACCGACTGCGAGCGCTTTCTGGAGGCGCGGCTCGCGGTGCTGCAAGAGCAACTAGCAACCGTCGAGCGGCTAGCCGCCGCCAACGAGCTGCCCGACGCCGCCATCACCAGCACCGGCCGGCTCAAGATTTCGCCGCTGGACAACGGCGTGCCCGACGAGGCCGAGGCGCTGATGCAGCAGGCGTACAGCCTGCTGCCGCACCTGAAGATCACCGAGCTGTTGCTGGAGGTCGATGGCTGGACCGGCTTCAGTCGCCACTTCAAGCACCTCAAGAGCGACGCGGCGGCCGACGATCAACACCTGCTGCTGACGACCATCCTGGCCGACGCCATCAACCTGGGGCTCTCCAAGATGGCCGAATCCTGCCCGGGCGTGACCTATGCCAAGCTGACCTGGTTGCAGGCGTGGCACATCCGCGACGAGACCTATTCGGCCGGGCTGGCCGAGCTGGTCAACGCGCAGTTCCGTCAGCCGTTCGCCGCCTATTGGGGCGATGGCACAACGTCGTCGTCGGACGGCCAGAACTTCAAGGCCGGCGGTCGGGGCCACGCCGCCGGCCAGGTGAACCTGAAGTACGGCCAGGAACCGGGCGTGCAGTTCTACACCCACATTTCGGACCAGTACGCGCCGTTCCACACCAAGGTCATCAACGCCACGGTGCGCGACGCCACCCACGTCCTGGACGGACTGCTGTACCACGAATCCGACCTGCGCATCGAGGAGCATTACACCGACACGGCCGGCTTCACCGATCACCTGTTCGCGCTGATGCACCTGCTGGGCTTCCGCTTTGCGCCGCGCATCCGCGACCTGACCGACAAGCGCCTGTACATCCACGGCGACGCCAAGCAGTACCCGACGCTCGCCGGCCTGATCGGCGGCAGCGTCAACGTGAAGCACATCCGCACCCATTGGGACGAAATCCTGCGGCTTGCGGCCTCGATCAAGCAGGGCACGGTGACGGCCTCGCTGATGCTCCGAAAGCTCGGTAGCTACCCGCGCCAGAACGGCCTCGCGGTGGCCTTGCGTGAGTTGGGGCGCATCGAGCGCACGCTGTTCGCCCTCGACTGGATGCAGAACGTCGAGCTGCGCCGCCGCGTGCAGATCGGCTTGAACAAGGGCGAGGCCAAGAACGCACTGGCCCGCGCCGTGTTCCTGAACCGCCTCGGCGAAATCCGCGACCGCAGCTTCGAGAACCAGCGCTACCGCGCCAGCGGCCTCAACGTGGTGGTGGCCGCCATCATCCTGTGGAACACGGTCTACCTGGAGCGGGCGGTCCAGGCGCTGCGGGACTCGGGCAAGGACATCGACGAGAAACTATTGCCGCACCTCTCGCCGCTCGGCTGGGAGCACATCAACCTGACCGGCGATTACATCTGGCGGCAGAACAAACACGTCGAGCAGGGCAAGTTCCGGCCGCTGCGTTTGCTTGAAGGGGCACCGCTGGCAATGTCTTCGTAAGGTTTATCAACTGTGGAGCTGCTGATCTTGATTCTGAAAACGACCGGACTGTTCATCGCAACAGCGCTTGCCGAGATCGTCGGCTGCTTTCTGCCTTACCTGTGGCTGCGCAAAGGCGGGCCAATGTGGCTGCTGATTCCGGCAGCGATGAGCTTGGCGCTGTTCGTTTGGCTGCTCACGTTACACCCAGCCGCCAGTGGCCGCGTCTACGCCGCCTATGGTGGCGTTTACGTGGCTACCGCGCTGGTTTGGCTTCGGGTCGTCGATGGCGTGAAGCTGTCCACGCTGGATTGGGCTGGGGCTGGAGTCGCGCTACTTGGCATGTCAATCATTGTGCTGGGCTGGCACGACAAGGCTTAGCGTACGATTTTTTCCGTTTCGTGAGCTGACCCCTTGAAGGTCGTCCGTTCGTCTGTGCTTGAAAACTGAACATAAACACAAAAGATGTATAATTTAAGCGGAGTATCCTACCGTTGCTCACGGTGTGATTTGATCTATGTCAACAAAATGGCCGGTGGTGCCCCTCGACTAAACGCGAGATGCGCAGGCTTGTGTGGCTTTGTGGAAGTTGAACACTTTTCCCGTAAAGTGGATCAATGCCGTCCCTGCGAGGCAAGTTCAAGACGTGGCAGGAGAGCTGAATGGATTTCGGAATCAATGGACGTCGGGCGATCGTGTGCGCCTCCTCGCGCGGCCTTGGAAAAGCCTGTGCCTTGGCGTTGGCGCGGGAAGGCTGTGCGGTCATCCTCAATGGACGTGACGAGGAGCGCCTGAGCTTGGCGGCAGACGAGATCGCGCGGGAGACCGGAGTGAGGCCCGCCACCGTCGTTGCCGACCTCGATACCGAGCGAGGGCGGCAGCTTCTGCTTGCCGCGTGCGATGAACCGGACATCCTGGTCACTAATAACGGCGGGCCCGCGCCCGGCAGGATCGAGGATTGGGATCACGCAGCGTGGCTGGGCGCCATCGAAGCCAACATGCTGTCCGGGATACTCCTCATCCAGGCCGTCGTGGGGGGAATGCGGAAGCGCAAGTTCGGGCGCATCGTCAATATCACCTCCGCGATGGTGAAATCGCCGCAGCTCCCGCTCGGGCTTTCGACTGCCGCGCGCACCGGATTGACGGCCTTCTCCAAGGCGCTATCGCGAGCCGTCGCGCGCGACAACGTCACGATCAATAACCTGCTGCCGGAGCGGATCGAAACCGACCGGCTGCGCTACATGATCGAACAGCAGGCGACGAGAGCCGGGTGCAGCTTCGAGGAGGCCCGGCATGACATGCTCAAGCCCGTCGCTGCAGGCAGATTCGGCCGCCCCGAGGAGTTCGCCGCCGCATGTGCGTTTCTGTGTTCAATGCAGGCTTCCTACATATCGGGACAGAACTTGCAGGTGGACGGTGGAAGCTACAGCGGGCTCATGTAAGAGCGCTCACCCGCTGCAAACCACGGCGTCCGGCCGCCTTACAGAATTCAACCTCCGTCGGAGCAATTCATGATCACGCGAATGGACCACTTCACGATCGTTACCGATCGCCTCGATGTGACGCGTCGCTTCTACACGGAACTGCTCGAGATGGAGGAAGGGCCGCGTCCGCCTTTTCCCGTCCCAGGCTGCTGGCTCTACATATCGCAGCAACCCGTGCTGCACGTCATCAGTGTCAAAGAGATGCCCGAGCCGCGTCGGGGCGTTCTCGACCACATGGCATTTCGTGCCGAGGGACTGGTGCGCACGCTGAATCGCCTGGATGCCGCCGGCGTCAGCTACCGCATCATTCGCGCGCCGGGCGAACTGCACACGTGGCAGGTCTTTTTCATGGATCCGAACGGGGTTGAAGTCGAACTCGACTTCGACCCATCCGAAAGCGGTCCCCATGATTGGAAAACGCGGAGGGCGGCGATTTAATTGGGGCGACTGGAACTCAAGCACGAGCGACTAGCCCGAACTTTGCCCCCAACAACTCAGCAACCCGGGGTTCGACACTTAACCCCGATTTTCGCCCCTTTTCGGAAAGTGCCTTCAGCACCGGCGCGGGTTTCAAGGCCATGATCGCAAAAGTGCTGTGGTGGCACGTTTGTAACAGTTACCGTCAAACTTGACGAGGCCTTGTGCCTGGTTAGAGTGGCGGCATGCACGTCAAGCTCACCACCTCCGGAGGCCGCCGCTACGTCCAGCTCGTCGAGTCCTATCGGGACGAAGTGGGACGGGTGAAGAAGCGCACCGTCGCCACGCTCGGCCGTGCCGAGCAGGTCGATGGTTCGCTCGACGCGGTGATCAACGGCCTGCTGAAGATCACCGGTCGCGAACCGATGGGCGCCAAGCCGCCGGCACCCACGGTATCGTTCGAGTCCGCGCGCTCGCTCGGTAACGTGTGGGCGCTGACCGAGCTTTGGAGATCGCTCGGCTTTTCCGGGCTGCGCCGGGTGTTTCGCCGCACGCGCCGCACCACGGACGTGGAAGCGTTGCTCCGGCTGATGGTGCTCAACCGCCTGTGCGACCCCGAATCCAAGCTCGGCGTGCTGCGTTGGGTACAGACGGTGGCGCTGCCCGACTTCGGGCCGAAGGCGGTGACGCACCAGCAGTTGCTGCGCAGCCTCGATGCGCTGATGGATCACCAGGACGAGGTCGATGCCGTGGTCGCCGGGCTGCTGCGCCCGCTGATCGACCAGGATCTGTCGGTGGTGTTCTACGACCTCACCACGATCCGTAGCGAAGGACTCAGCCAGCAGCCCGGCGACGTGCGCCAGTACGGCATGGCCAAGGAGGGGCTGATTGCCCGCCAGTTCATGCTCGGCGTGGTGCAGACCGCCGAGGGGCTGCCGATCTACCACGAGGTGTTCGACGGCAACACGGCCGAGACCCGGACCCTGTTGCCCACGCTCTCCAAGGTGCTCGAGCGCTTCCCGTCGGTGCAGCGCCTGGTGCTGGTCGCCGACCGGGGGCTGCTCAGCCTGGATAATCTGGAAGCCCTGAAGGCCGTGCGCCTCGCCAGCGGCAAGCCGCTCGAATTCATCGTCGCGGTGCCGGGCCGCCGTTACAACGAGTTCGTCGATCTGCTCGAACCCTTCCACGAACAACAGTGCGCAGCCGCCACTCAGGAAGTGATCTCGGAGCACGCCTGGAACGACCTGCGGCTGGTGGTCGCGCACGATCCGGTGACGGCAGCCACGAAGACCGAGCAGCGCAATGCGCGTATCGACGCGCTGATCCGCCAGGCGGACCAATGGACGGGCAAGCTCACCGAGCAGGACGAAGGCGTGAAGCACCGGGGGCGCAAACTCTCGGATAGCGGCGCCAAGGCGCGCTTCTACCATGCGGTCAGCGAAGCGCACCTGTCGCGCATTCTCAAGGTGGATCTGGGTGAGGAGCTCTTCAGCTACCACATCGACGACAAGGCGAAGCGTCTTGCCGAAATGATGGACGGCAAGCTGCTGCTGGTCACAAACGCCGAGGGCCTCGCCGCGCAGAGCGTGATTCAGCGCTACAAGTCTCTCGCCGACATCGAGCGCGGCTTCAAGGTGCTCAAGTCCGAGATCGAGATCGGCCCGGTGTATCACCGCCTGCCCGAGCGGATTCGCGCGCATGCGTCGATCTGCTTCATGGCGCGGATCCTGCACCGGGTGATGCGCAGCCGACTCAAGGCGGCCGACGCGGGTTACACGCCCGAGCGGGCGCTTGAGCAACTGCAGCGCATCCAGCATCACCGGGTGCGTCTGAACGGCGGCGAGCCGGTGGCGGGAGTGTCGACGCTCAGCACGGAACAGAACGAGGTGCTTCATGCATTGGGGGTAGAAAAACCAGCGGCGCCGGAGCAGTTGGCGCTGTTGTAGTGGCATTTTTTAAAGTGCACTCTAGCAAAAACAATTACTTACGAGCGTAACTGTCGAACTCGGGAGCAACCTCTTGTGGAGACCGGGAGCGCGAGTGCCGGGTACCCCCGGGCATACGCGCTTCGAAACGGTTTTTAAGAAGCGTGAGTTACGGGACGTTCTTGACGCCATGACAAATGTTTTTCATGCCCTTCTCGCTAAGGGCGCTGAGTCTTACGGTCGCCGTTGGTTGGCTTTCGTAACTCGCGTACTTTACGAAGGTAGAACATCCAGTCAGTCGATGAGGACGGCGTGGTTCATCACGACGTAGATCAGGAGTTGGAGTGCCCCGCTCTATGCTCGCGGTCCTACAAGGGACGCGGTTTGGCGGAGTATGGGCATGTTTTGAAAATGCCTACCGTCACCTTGATTGTGACCCTGCGGATCAAGCCCTAGAACACGGAAGACTGTGAACGCGCACGGGGTGAGGCTGCAGAATACGGCGAGTTTGTATCGGGCTGATCGCCGCTGATTTCTTGGGGCGGAATTCGGAAGGGGGATAATGTCAAGTTCGAACCATAGTTCGAGTGTTGTTCCATCGCGATCTCCTTTCACCGAGAGACTGGATGTCCCCGGAAGAATTCTGCTTGCGCGGACGTCGCATTACCCACGCCGATGAAAACATCCCACCGCCCGTCCCGCCAGCACTCCGACCCCCAGCGGTACGCTGGGCAACAGCATGGGATGCAGCGTCATCGGCAGCACGAAACCGATGACCGTCGCGCAAAGCAACAGGATGCCCAGGCACCCGACTGCGTCTTTGCGCTCCAGGACGGGGCGTCGGCGCTCGAACAGTCGGGTGTCGGCATTGGATAGAGGCAGGGAAACGTAAGGGAGCAGTCATGCCCGTGAAGACCGTCCTCGACGGCAGCGCCGTACCGGTCAGGATCTGGACCGACGACATCGATGAAGGCTCGAAGGCGCAGCTCGCCAACATCGCGAGCCTGCCGTTCATCCACTACCACGTGGCCGCCATGCCCGACGTGCATCTGGGCATCGGCGCGACCATCGGCTCGGTGATCGCCACCCACCAGGCGATCATCCCGGCGGCGGTGGGGGTCGATATCGGCTGCGGCATGTGTCACTGACCGCCACAATAGAGCCACCGATGATCGGCATATAGAAGCCACTCGAACCGGGCTCTGACGGACGTCGTTGGGGGGTCAAGAATCGATGTTTTTCGGGTAAGCGCTCCACGAACCCCATCCTTCCCGGGCTCTTTACGCCGTGATCAACTGCTCAGCCTTGAGATTCCAGGGCAGGAGGGCCTCGAAATGTTCGACGTTGGTCGCGGTGGGCAAGGCGCGCAGCACGTGGCGCAGCCACAGATACGGCTCGAAGCCGTTGGCCTTGGCGGTTTCGACCAGCGAGTAGAGGAGTGCGCTGGCACGCGCACCGGCCTGAGTGTCCGAGAAGAGCCATGCCTTTCTCCCGACCACGAAGGGACGGATGGCGTTTTCGGCGGGGTTGTTGTCGATCGGCAGATCGCCGCGCTCGAGGTAGCGCGTCAGACGCGGCCACTGCCGATGCAGGTAGCCCAGGGCACCCCCGAGCACCGAGGTGGGCGGCACGGTGGGGAGCACTTGGTCGAGCCAACGGCGCAGTTCGTCGATGACGGCGCGGCTTCTGCTCTGGCGTAGCGCCAGGCGCTGGGCGTCGTTCAGTTCGCGCGCGTCCTTCTCGATGGCGTAGAGCTTGCCGATCAGGGCCAGCGCTTCGTGGGCGCGGCCGCGCTTGCCGGCAGGCAGCACCTTGCTGGCATCGACGAAACGACGTCGCGCGTGCACCCAGCAACCGAGCCGGGTCACCCCTTCGGTGAAGGCAATTGCGCCGTAGCTCTCGAGCCCGTCGGCCATCAGATGCCCCTTCCAGCCTTCGAGCAGGCGTAAGGGCACCGCCTGCGCGCGGCTCGGATCGTACTCGAAGAGGACCACCGGCTTGCCCGGCGGTCCGCCGCGCTGCACCCACATCTGGCTCTTGCTCGTGGCTGCCCGGCCAGGCTCCTTGAGCACCTGCACCGGGGTTTCGTCCATGTGGATGACGTCGTGCCCGAGCAGCACGTCGCGCATCAGGTTGGCGAGCGGCTGCAGCGCCTGGGCGGTACCGATCACCCAGCGCGCCAGGGTCTGGCGCGGCACAAGCACGCCTGCGCGAGCGAGCACGTACTCGAAACGCGCCAGCGGCAGCCCATCGACGTACTTGATGACGATCAGCAAGGCCAGCAGGTCGTTGCTGGCGTTGCTCTTGGGCAGCACCTGCGCCGGGGCGCGGGCGGTGACCGGCGCCTGGTCGCCCTCGGGGCAGCCGTAGCGCTTGCGGATATGGCGCAGCACACGCACCTGCATCGGGACGATGTCGAGCTGTTCGCTGACGTCCTGGCCGATCTCGACCATGGGCGTGCCGCAGGCGCAGGTGCGCTCGGCCTCGGGGACGTCATGGACGACGTCGATGCGCGGCAGCTCGATGGGCAAGGGCTTGCGCTTACCACGCGCCTTCTTCTTGCCGGTGTCGGCGGACGCCTCACCCGTCGTCTCGGTGGCCGGCGGCGGCAAGGTTGCGGTGTCGAGCGCCTCGGGTGCGGACTCGGCCAGCGCCTCGGCCTCGTCGAAGAGCCAGGCCTGGCCCGCGTGCGATTCGCTGCTGGGCCCGAACATGCGCCGACGCGCCAGGCGAAGCTGCTCGTAGAGCTCGAGGATGCGTGCCTCGAAGGCCTTTTGCAGTTCAGCCTCCCGCGCATCGAAGGCTCTTTGGCGTTCAGCCTCCCGCGCATCGAAGACTTTCTGGAGTGCGGCCTCACGGGCCTCGAAGGCTGCCTGCCGTTCGGCTTCACGCGTCTCGAAGGCACGCTGCTGTGCCAGCAACAAGGCTTTGAGCGTTGCTGGATCGTCGGGCAACAGCTCGGCCAGGACGGATGCGCACACGCCAACGGAAGGGTTCGAGCGAGGGGCGGCGGTACGTTGCGGCATGCCGGAATTATACCCGATCACGCTACGTAACTGATTGGTATTGCAGCGTTTTATGCGGCCTTGCCGCCCACAGATCGAAGCCCTCAAGCAGCCATTCGAGCTCCTTCATCGTCAGTACGCAGGTGGGCTCGCCCGCCTCGGCCGCCGGCCAGGCGAAGCGCTCGGCTTCGAGCCGCTTGTACCAGAGGCAAAAGCCGTTGCGGTGCCAGTACAGCGCCTTGAGCTTGTCGCGGCGACGGTTGATGAACAGGTACAGTGCGTCGCCGAACGGGTTCAGCCCCAGCTCCTGCTCGACCAGTGCCGACAGTCCGCCGATGGATTTGCGAAAGTCGATCGCCGGCCGGTACAGATACACCGCACCGATCGAATGCCCCGGGTGCATCAGCGCCCCCGCTCGGCAAGGGCCACCGACAGCGCGGCCAGCCAGTCGACGCCGGGCAGCATCGCGCATTCGAGCCGCAACTGCGCGTCGATCACCACCGTGCAGCCCGCGCGGGGCGTCATCGAGGGTTCGATCTGGATCGGGACGAATCCGCCAAGCTTGGCGCGGCTACGACGGCCACCGGCCACCAGGCGCTTGCGCCACTGGTAGAGCGCCTGCGGCGACAGCCCCTCGCGCTCGGCGTACGCCTTCGTGGTGATGCCCTCGGCTTCGATTGCCGACAGGTGCGACAACCAGAACGTACTGCGCTCCGACATGCTCGTGCTCCCCGAAAAACGGAAGCCGAAGCATGAGGGCTCAACGGGGGCTACGTAAGGATGGGGTTCGTGGAGCGCTTACTTTTTCGGGGTGCTGGCAAGGGCGCTTTTCGCCCGATTCGGACCCTGTCGAGGCGCACGGTAAGAGGCCCCGTCGAGGGTGAGGCAGTAGGCGTTGTGGCGCAGCCGGTCGACGGTGGCCGAGGCCAGGAGCCGGTTGCCGGGGAAGGCCTGGTCCCACTCGGTGAAGTCGAGGTTGCTGGTGACGATGGTGGCAGCACGCTCGTAGCGTTCGGCGATGAGGTCGTGCAGATCCTCGTCGGCGGGCGCGCGAAGCGGCTTTAGGCCGAAGTCGTCGATGATGAGTACCGGCACGCGCGCCAGTTGCTGCAGCTTTCGCTCGTAGGTGCCGACCGCGCGCGCTGCGTTCAGGCTGGCGAGCAGTTGCGCGCACGAGGCGAAGATGACGTCGTGCCCCTGACGCACGGCGCAGTGCCCGAGCGCCTGCGCCAGATGGCTTTTCCCGGTGCCGCAAGGGCCGACGATCAGTACCGGGGCGCGCTCGTCGATGTAGCGCCCGGTCGCGAGGTCATGGACCAGGGCGCGGTTGGTCGAGGGCAGGCGGTCGAACTCGAAGCCTTCGAGCGTCTTGGTGGCGCGGAAGGCCGCGCGGCGCAGCCGGGTGCCAAACTTCTTCTGCTCGCGCCGCGCAATCTCGTCCTGGATCAGCAGGGCGAGGAATTCCGTGTAGGCGAGCTTGGCATCGATGGCCTGGCGGTTGCGGGCGTCGAGCGAGTCGAGGATGCCGGAGAGGCGCAACTGCTTGAGCTGCGGCGCCAGTTCGGTGGCAGGGTTCATGGTGAGGCTCCTTGGGTGAAGTGGGCGCGCGCGGCGCCCGGGTCAGTGAAACGTGGGGCCGTCGTCTTCGAACAGCGACGCGGTGGCGCGCGCGAAGCGGGCTCGGCCGGCATAAGGCTCGGGGGTGATCGTGCGCACCGGGGCGAGGTCGTGACCGCCGGCGAGGATGGTCTTGACGGTGCGGTAGTGCGGGCTGTCGTGGGCGATGGCCCGCTCGCATGCGGCCTCGAGGCGCGCGGCGCCGTACTGGCCCTTGAGCGCGAGAACGCCCTGGGCGGCCCGCAGGCGCTCGCTGATGCGATCTGAGAGCAGTTGCCCGATCAGCTGCGCGCAGGCGTCTCCGATCTCACGGGCCTGCTGCAGACACCAGCTGCGGTCGTGCGCGAAGAAGCGCTGGGCGGCCGGCGGCAGATGATCGGAGACGGTGCGCCGCTCGCCGGGGCGCCGCGCGCGGGCATGCGTGGCGACGGGCTTGAAGTCGTGATAGACGGTGACCACGGCGTCGGTGGCCCGCAGCCACAACGCCTTGCCCACCAGCGCGAATGGCACCGAGTAGAGCGCACGCTCGAAGCTGACGTGGCAGTCGCGATGCACCGTCACCGCGTGCCAGGTACCCAGATCCGGCGGCACCTCGGGGAGCGGCAGCAAGGTGCTGCGCTCGAGGGCGAAGGTGTCGAGCGGGCGCACGCGGGTGGTGCCGTGAATGCGCAGCCCGGCTTCCTTCAGCACCCACTCGCGCACCTGCGCGTTCAGATCGGCCAGATCGCGGAAACTACGCGTGGGCAGGAAGTTGCCCTTCACGTATTTGACGCCGGCCTCGACGATGCCCTTCTTCTGCGGGTCGTGCGGCGGGCAGGCGTCGATCCGAAAGCCGTAGCCCTCGGCACACTCGGCGTAGGCGCGCTGCACCTGCGGATCGTGCACGCACGCGCGGGTGATCGCGCACTTGGCGTTGTCGATGATGAGTCGCGCGGGCACGGCGCCGAACCACTCGAAGGCGCGACGGTGGCAACCGAGCCAGCTGCGCACGCTCTGGTCCCAGACGAACTCCACGTACTGGTGCCGCGAGAAACACAGCGTCATCACGAACGCCCACGTGCGGCGCAGCTCCCCCGTGGCCGGGTCGACCAGCTGGGGACCGGCGCCGAAGTCCACCTGCGCGGCCTCGCCCGGCGCGAAGGTGAGCCGCACCGTCGTCTCGGGCGGCTGCTCGCGGCCGATCTGCGCGATCAGCCGGCGCACGCTCGAGTAGTGCCCGCTGAACCCATGCTCACGCTTGAGCGTGGTGTGGATCACCACGCCGGAGACGCCCTGCCCGAGCCACTGCTCGACCAACGGCCGGTACGCGGCAATCGAGGACTGGGCCGTCGCCGGCAGCTTCGGCTGCCCGAGCGCAGCGGCGATCTCGGCGTCCTCGGGCAAGGGACGCTCGGGATCGAGCCAACCCTGGGCGCGAGCCAGCTCGCGGAACCGGGCCGCCTTGCTGCGCCCCATCAGTTTCGAGCGCGCGATCTCGCGCTCGGAGTCGCCCTGGCGCATGCGCATCAGGGCCTGGCGGTACTCGTACATCTCGATGCTCCTGCGGGCCACCGCCTACCTCCTGCCGAACAAAAAGGCAGCAGGGTAGCGAGGGACCGGTCAAGGTCGAGACGTCTGTCAGAGGGGAAGTGGCTCCATTACGCCGATCCGGCGCTGGCCTCTATGTGCCGATCCGCGACTGGCTCCTATATGCCGATCACGGACTGGCCTCAATGTGCCGATCACGCGGTGGCTCCATTGTGCCGATCATCAACTGGCTCCAATGTGCCGGTCGGTGACAGCATGGTCGCCGCGCGCCTGTCGCTCACCGCGAACGACATCGACGAGAAGCGGCTGAAGAAGGTGTTCGACCAGATTAGCCGCGATGTGCCGGTCGGCCGCGACCAGCATGCGGACGGCCAGGTGCTGGTCGACGCGGTGCGCCCCTTCGAGCCCGGCCTCAAGGCCCTGACCGAGCGTCACCCGCAATTGCTCAAGGCGTTCGGCAAGTTCTCGAAGTGGGCGAACCAGATGGGCACGCTCGGGGGCGGCAACCACTTCATCGAGGTCTGCCTGGACGAATCACAGCAGGTCTGGGTGATGCTGCACTCGGGCAGCCGTGGCATCGGCAACGCCATCGCGACGTACTTCATCGAGCTGGCGAGAAAGGACATGGCGCGCCACATGATCCACCTGCCTGATCGCGATCTGGCCTACTTTGCCGAGGGCAGCGAGCACTTCGCCGATTACGTCGAGGCGGTGCATTGGGCGCAAGAATACGCGATGGCCAACCGCCAGGCGATGCTCGATCTCGTGCTCGCGGGGCTGGCGCGCCACCTGCCGCCGTTTGCGGTCACGACCGAAGCCGTGAACTGCCACCACAACTACGTCGCCCGCGAGCACCACTACGGCGCCGATGTCTGGGTGACGCGCAAGGGCGCGATCCGGGCGGGGCAAGGCGAGCTCGGCATCGTCCCCGGCAGCATGGGCGCGCGCAGCTACATCGTGCGCGGCAAGGGCAACGCGGAGAGTTTCTGCTCCAGCGCGCACGGCGCCGGCCGGCGCATGAGCCGCACGGCGGCGACCAAGCGCTTCACCGAGGCCGATCTCGCACGCCAGACCGAAGGGGTGATCTGCCGCAAGGACAAGGGCGTGGTTGATGAGATCCCCGGCGCGTACAAGGACATCGACGAAGTGATGGCCAACCAGCGCGACCTGACCGAGATCCTGCATACCTTGAAGCAGGTGGTTTGCGTGAAGGGGTAGGGGTGACGCGTCGTCAGGCAATCTCTCACATCGCATGCCGGTCTTGCATTGATGCCGGATGCAAGCCGCCCATAGAATCCGCGCATGAGCACTCCACATCTCGATCGGCTTCTCTTTATGCAGGGCGGCCAGTGTTTCTTCTGCCGACAGCCCTTGCCTCGTGGTGAGGCCTCCATCGAGCATCTGGTGGCCAGCGCCAACGGGGGCACGAACAGCGAGGAGAACTGTGTCGCCTGCTGCCGTACCCTCAACAGCCTGCTCGGATCGAAGTCGATCAAGGAGAAGCTGCAGATCGTGCTGAATCAGCGCGGCGACTTCCGCTGCCCCCGGCCGCGAGAGTCCGCTGCCCCGCCAGGTGCGCTGCCCCTGCCTGAAGGCGATAACCTGACCCCACCGGTCGTGAAGTCGCCCGCTGTTGCCCCCAGTGCGCCTGCAGCGGCCGCGCCGGCTCGGGACACGCATCAGGAGCGACTTGCGCTCGTCCTCGAGGACCTTCGCAAGCGCGGCAACTCGCGACCGCGCAAGGAGGCGACCCTGATGACGACGATCCAGGCTCTGATCAAGCAGCGTACGAACCAGCCGATTTCCGACGCCAACCTGAAGAAGCTGCTCGCCGAACTTCAGCAGCGCGGGCAGGTGACGATCACGGAGGGCAAGGTTGCCTACAAGCTCTGATCCCAACGCTGGCGTCGCTGCGGGCCATGGGATTCCGCCGGACGCCGACAACCTGGTGCAGCGTGTCGCCGCCCGCATCCGGTCCCGGTTCGCCGAGGAGGCCTCGGGCCATGACTGGCATCACATCCACCGCGTCTGGCGCCTGGCTCGGAAGATCGCCGTGGCCGAGGGGGCGAGGCTCGACGTGGTCGAGTTGGCGGCGCTCGTCCATGACATTGCCGACTGGAAGTTCCACAGGGGTGACGACGCCATCGGGCCACGCGAGGCCGAGCGGCTGTTGCGCGAGGAAGGTGCTGGCGACGACCTCGTTGAGCCGGTCGTCGAGATCGTGGCGACGATCTCGTTCAAAGGCGCAGGGGTCCGGCAGCCCATGCGGACGCTCGAGGGGCTGTGCGTCCAGGATGCCGACCGGCTCGATGCGATCGGAGCGATCGGTATCGCCCGCTGTTTCGCGTACGGCGGTCATGCGGGACGCCTGATGTACGACCCCGAGGTGCCGCCCGTCCTGCACGCGACCGCTGATGCCTACAAGGCCGCGAAGGGGACCAGCGTCAATCACTTCTACGAGAAGCTCTTCTTGCTGAAGGACCGCATGAACACCGCGACGGGACGCCTGCTTGCGCAGGAGCGACACCGGTTCATGGCGTCCTTTATCGAGCGTTTCCTCGAGGAGTGGAACGTGGGCGAGGGCTCAGCCCATGGTCCAGCAGTGCTTGTGGAGGCCAGCAGCGACGCATCAGGCGGGAATGAACTTCGTTCCAGTGGATCGCGTTCGTAACCGCTTACCGACGTCAATGTTTGGAGCGACTTCTTCCGTCAGGAATGCATACCAGTCGTCTGTCGTCATCGTCTCCGGAGATTCGGCGCGCAGACGATAAAAGGGAAGTCCAACGAGACCGAAAATCGCGTTCTTCATCTCATCGCGGGTCTTGATTTCGGGCCGATCATGATATGAGCTATCGAGCTCGAACGCGGCAACGGGATCCCCTTCATCCGGCACGATCAACACCGCATCGACCCGGGAGTTCTTTGCGTAGGCCCACGTCGACTTACCGACGAGCTCACGCAGGCGACTGAACTCGATCATCTGGTCAAGTGTAAGCGCTCCACGAACCCCATCCTTACGTAGCCCCCGTTGAGCCCTCATGCTTCGGCTTCCGTTTTTCGGGGAGCACGAGCATGTCGGAGCGCAGTACGTTCTGGTTGTCGCACCTGTCGGCAATCGAAGCCGAGGGCATCACCACGAAGGCGTACGCCGAGCGCGAGGGGCTGTCGCCGCAGGCGCTCTACCAGTGGCGCAAGCGCCTGGTGGCCGGTGGCCGTCGTAGCCGCGCCAAGCTTGGCGGATTCGTCCCGATCCAGATCGAACCCTCGATGACGCCCCGCGCGGGCTGCACGGTGGTGATCGACGCGCAGTTGCGGCTCGAATGCGCGATGCTGCCCGGCGTCGACTGGCTGGCCGCGCTGTCGGTGGCCCTTGCCGAGCGGGGGCGCTGATGCACCCGGGGCATTCGATCGGTGCGGTGTATCTGTACCGGCCGGCGATCGACTTTCGCAAATCCATCGGCGGACTGTCGGCACTGGTCGAGCAGGAGCTGGGGCTGAACCCGTTCGGCGACGCACTGTACCTGTTCATCAACCGTCGCCGCGACAAGCTCAAGGCGCTGTACTGGCACCGCAACGGCTTTTGCCTCTGGTACAAGCGGCTCGAAGCCGAGCGCTTCGCCTGGCCGGCGGCCGAGGCGGGCGAGCCCACCTGCGTACTGACGATGAAGGAGCTCGAATGGCTGCTTGAGGGCTTCGATCTGTGGGCGGCAAGGCCGCATAAAACGCTGCAATACCAATCAGTTACGTAGCGTGATCGGGTATAATTCCGGCATGCCGCAACGTACCGCCGCCCCTCGCTCGAACCCTTCCGTTGGCGTGTGCGCATCCGTCCTGGCCGAGCTGTTGCCCGACGATCCAGCAACGCTCAAAGCCTTGTTGCTGGCACAGCAGCGTGCCTTCGAGACGCGTGAAGCCGAACGGCAGGCAGCCTTCGAGGCCCGTGAGGCCGCACTCCAGAAAGTCTTCGATGCGCGGGAGGCTGAACGCCAAAGAGCCTTCGATGCGCGGGAGGCTGAACTGCAAAAGGCCTTCGAGGCACGCATCCTCGAGCTCTACGAGCAGCTTCGCCTGGCGCGTCGGCGCATGTTCGGGCCCAGCAGCGAATCGCACGCGGGCCAGGCCTGGCTCTTCGACGAGGCCGAGGCGCTGGCCGAGTCCGCACCCGAGGCGCTCGACACCGCAACCTTGCCGCCGCCGGCCACCGAGACGACGGGTGAGGCGTCCGCCGACACCGGCAAGAAGAAGGCGCGTGGTAAGCGCAAGCCCTTGCCCATCGAGCTGCCGCGCATCGACGTCGTCCATGACGTCCCCGAGGCCGAGCGCACCTGCGCCTGCGGCACGCCCATGGTCGAGATCGGCCAGGACGTCAGCGAACAGCTCGACATCGTCCCGATGCAGGTGCGTGTGCTGCGCCATATCCGCAAGCGCTACGGCTGCCCCGAGGGCGACCAGGCGCCGGTCACCGCCCGCGCCCCGGCGCAGGTGCTGCCCAAGAGCAACGCCAGCAACGACCTGCTGGCCTTGCTGATCGTCATCAAGTACGTCGATGGGCTGCCGCTGGCGCGTTTCGAGTACGTGCTCGCTCGCGCAGGCGTGCTTGTGCCGCGCCAGACCCTGGCGCGCTGGGTGATCGGTACCGCCCAGGCGCTGCAGCCGCTCGCCAACCTGATGCGCGACGTGCTGCTCGGGCACGACGTCATCCACATGGACGAAACCCCGGTGCAGGTGCTCAAGGAGCCTGGCCGGGCAGCCACGAGCAAGAGCCAGATGTGGGTGCAGCGCGGCGGACCGCCGGGCAAGCCGGTGGTCCTCTTCGAGTACGATCCGAGCCGCGCGCAGGCGGTGCCCTTACGCCTGCTCGAAGGCTGGAAGGGGCATCTGATGGCCGACGGGCTCGAGAGCTACGGCGCAATTGCCTTCACCGAAGGGGTGACCCGGCTCGGTTGCTGGGTGCACGCGCGACGTCGTTTCGTCGATGCCAGCAAGGTGCTGCCTGCCGGCAAGCGCGGCCGCGCCCACGAAGCGCTGGCCCTGATCGGCAAGCTCTACGCCATCGAGAAGGACGCGCGCGAACTGAACGACGCCCAGCGCCTGGCGCTACGCCAGAGCAGAAGCCGCGCCGTCATCGACGAACTGCGCCGTTGGCTCGACCAAGTGCTCCCCACCGTGCCGCCCACCTCGGTGCTCGGGGGTGCCCTGGGCTACCTGCATCGGCAGTGGCCGCGTCTGACGCGCTACCTCGAGCGCGGCGATCTGCCGATCGACAACAACCCCGCCGAAAACGCCATCCGTCCCTTCGTGGTCGGGAGAAAGGCATGGCTCTTCTCGGACACTCAGGCCGGTGCGCGTGCCAGCGCACTCCTCTACTCGCTGGTCGAAACCGCCAAGGCCAACGGCTTCGAGCCGTATCTGTGGCTGCGCCACGTGCTGCGCGCCTTGCCCACCGCGACCAACGTCGAACATTTCGAGGCCCTCCTGCCCTGGAATCTCAAGGCTGAGCAGTTGATCACGGCGTAAAGAGCCCGGGAAGGATGGGGTTCGTGGAGCGCTTACGGTCAAGTGGATAATTCGGCAGCGCAAGTAGCGCAGGAAATCTCAGCGACAAGGCCTTGAGAAACGCTCTCTCCTGGCTACTCCTGAAAACCGAACGCCGGATTCCCATTGCGTCGGACGCGTTTGGATCGCCGAAGCGCATAAGTGTGCTGCTGACAACGCGCCGCACCTCAATGACGGGCTCGGAAAGAGCCTTGGCTGCTTCCAACTGCTTTCGATTGGTATTTTGGCGTCGTTCGGACCAACGTCGATGCTCGTCGCGAAGTGTCCTCGCGATAGCGTGCAACGCGCTTGAATCCAAGCGCTCGGCGAGGCCGAGGACGGTTGAGTAAGGAGCTGATATCTCACCAGCGAGAAGGAGCTGCTCATACTCAGTCAGTAGGTCCTCTGCTGCTTGCGGTGCTTCCAGGAGGAGACATAAGGCCTCGCCGGCGAGGGCCTTCAAGTAGTCGTCGTTCCTCCGGAAAACCCGAACCTCACCGTCGAGAAATAAAGTGACAAAGGCGGCATGCTCCCGCCGATGCAGATGCCCACGCAACGTCCGAATGACGCTTGCTTTATCCCTTGTCTGCACGAAGTCTCGTCGTCTAAGTCGTCAGAATCGAGTGGGAATGGTACGTGTCGGCGCGCCCATTGTCACTCATAGAGCGTCGCCTCATAGAGGCCACACTCCTAGCATCAGTCGAAAATCCATTTCCGACTGCTGTGACTTCTTCCTCCGACCCCAGGGTCCTCTTCGGTAAGCACCTTGCCGAGCTTCGCCGAAGCCGCGGATGGTCCCAGGAATACCTCGCGCTTGAGAGTGGTCTCGCGCGGAGTTACTTAGGCGGCGTTGAGCGTGGGCAGCGGAACATCGCGCTTCTGAACATCATTCGCTTGGCAAACGCGCTGGAGCTCCCGCCCTCTAAGCTTCTTGAGTACGAGGATCGCAACGGCGGCCGTGTTGCATCGGGCCTGAGTTAGAGGTCAATCGAGGGCCCGCACGCCAGCATCAGGACCAGGCGATGCGGTGACCGCGCTCTGTAGCCTTGTGGCGTTCATCATCGTCGCCATGGAGGTATAGGCTCGTGGTTGTGATTGACTCGTGGCCTAAGTTATCGCGGACGAACCGCAAGTCGACCTCGGCGCCTGCCATGTTCGAACCGGCCGTGTGACGTAGCCAGTGCGCCGAAGCCGCACGCAGTGCATTTGCCCGCGACACAAACTCATCGCCACGCTCCTCAACTCGCTTCGCTGCACGCTCAAAGACTTCTTTCACGACTAGATGCACGGCCCCGCGCGTCAGAGTCCGACGCTGTCCGCCGATTGGGAGGAGGAGGGGGGTCGGCTCGCCTGGAACTGGATAGGGCGCCAACGCGTACTCCCGGCGGTAGCGCACCAACTCCATCATCAGTTCGTTCGTGGCAGGGACGATCCTCGTCTTCTCACCTTTGCCCGTTACTTCAAGCCACCAAAGGTCGTCCCCGTTTCGGTCACGCCGGGAAAAGAAGCACCCCATGGTATTGGTAGTGACCTCCGTGATCCGAAGGCCGCACAGGTACAGCAAACTGAAGAGCCAGCGCACGCGGAAGTAATGCTCGCGCTCGCGATCCGTCTCGTTTGGCATCGATTCGATCGATGCCTTGACTTCCACCCAGGTAGGCTCATCGAGGAATCGGGTGATTCGGGGCTTCGACCGCCGCTGGCGCTGTCGAGAGAGGGATAGCGGATTGCCAGCAAGGTACCCAGCATTCACAAGCCAGGCGAACATCGTGTTCAGGATGACAATCGCTTGTCGCTGACTGCTGGCAGACAGCGGCCCAGAGAACGGTCTCCAGCCAGGATCATTTCGCGGCCATTTGCGGCCTTTGGCCATGACCCAGCGTGCAACGGGCTGTGGGTCTGAGAGAAACCGCCTGTACAACAACAGATCCTCGTGACTGAGGCTGGAAAGGGGCTTACCCAACTCCGTGACCGTCCAGAGGAGGAGGCGCTCAGCCTCCTTGCGGTAGCTGTCGAACGTCGTTCGGGTGTCGACAAAGCGGGCGAGCCACGCTCTGACGGCATCGACGTCGTTCTGCGCTGAAATCTGCGGCCGACCGCCAACGGCGCGGTTATTACCGACACTTCCGTTGAGTTCGCTTGGCAAGTTGACCAGTTCCAACGGGCCGAACGCGTTTCGGGGCATCAAATTCACGAGGGTCACATCCAGAACGGCGGATTCCGCACGTTACTACACATTATAAGAATAATGTCTAAAGTTAATGATAATACGGGCAGAACTGACCGGTTTCCGGACTGGTCCGTCTGTTTTAGTTGATTCCACCGCCAAGGCAGCTACCATCCTGACATTGGTCAAAGATCCGAGCCAAAAAATGAGCCGTAGCTCCGTTGTTACATACGAGCATGTCCGTCAGGCCTGCTACGAGATCCTCGCCAAAGGGGAACGACCAACCCGTCCAGCCGTCCAGGAGCTGCTTTCCACTGACCGGTATGTTAGCCAGAAAGGCAGCAACGCCGTCGTCCAGAACCACATTCAAGAGTTCTGGAGTGCCATGGCAAACACGCTGCAGGTGCCCGTGCGGGCGGTGGACGGGATCCCCGAGGCCTTCGTAACGATCATCGATCGCGCACTTGGCGATATGGTGCAGGTTGCTAAGAGACTTGCTGAGGAGGGCCTCAGGGAGCGAGAGGCCCATCTGGACAAGCGATCCAGAGAAATGGAGGCAACCGTTCAGGAGGCGAACGAGCGTGCCCTCGAATCCGATCAGCTCCGCCTACGCATGGAGAGTGAGGTCGCGGCCTTGAAAATGAGGATCGGAGACCTGGAGGCCAACCTTGCGGAGTGTCAGAGGAAGCTGGCGGAAGAGTCGCATAGGGTCCTTGAGCACCAGCGCACGATCGACGAAAAGGATGCCGAGCTCGTGCGCCAGTTCTCCTCGCTGGACGCGGCGAGACTTGCCATCGAGCAAACTAATGAACATCACCGCCTGGAGACCCATCGGCTGTTGCAGCAACTGGACAACGAACGTCAAGCTGCCAGCAAGGAACGGAGGCAACAGAACGAAGAGGTAGAGCGCGCACGCAAGGACGCTGCCACGGCGCGAGAGGAGTTCATAGCGCTGCGTGAGGACTGCGCTCGACTCAAGGGAGAGAGCGTCAAGGCATGTGAGAGGCTGACAGAGGCAACAGCCTCAATGGAGACCCTGCGAAGCAGCCTCGAGAAAGCTGAGGCCCAACTCTCCATATCGGAGCGTGACCTTGCTGCGGTGAGAGTGCGGCACGAGATGGCTGATCAACTCCGGCAAGAGGCAACGGTCAGGCTTAACGTCCAGGCTGAGGAAATCGGACAACTGCGGCAAGAAATTGCAAATCTTAGGAGGAGACGCGTCAAGAGCCGTGCATCAGAAGAGAGCTCTCTTAGGAGTAAGGAAGAGACAGATGCGAAACGGGCAAATAGTGACTAGCCATTCGCGTCAGCCCCTTGTAGCTCTCCACGACGGTGGTTACAAAATTACAAAAATACTGGTAACAACTTTAGTTAAATGAACGCCAACGACAAGCCGTCCTGACCGGGCAGGTTGATGTCGAGGAGCACGAGGTCGACCTCTCCCTGGGCGAGCTGTCGCCAGAAGGACTCGCCGTCGCCGGCCAGCAGCACGCGGTAGCCTTCCTTTGAAAAGTAGGCATTCATGCGCGCCTGCGCGACGAGATCGTCGTCGACGACCAAGAGGGTGACGTGGGATTCGAGGGGCGCTTGCATGGGATCGCGAGGGACGCGAGGGGTGGGAGGCAGGAAGGAGCGAGGAGGACAGGCGGGATTCTAAGGCTGGAAGGCGAATTCTTCGCACCGAGATGCCATGTCGGATATTTGTTTACATAACACATATTCTCGCTGTTTTAGTTGCACCTACTGCAGGGGGACTTCCTGGCCGCGAGCGCGCTTGCGGGAACGCTGCAGCACGCGCGTGCAATGCCAGATTGAAAACCCTGGTGCGGGGAAAGAGACTCGAACTCTACCTAAAAAACATCTAAGTTATTGTTTTGCAGAGTTTTTCTGCTTGCGAAAACTGCGGAACCGAGGGCGTTGTGTAGCAAAATCCTCGACAGAATCTTGTAGCAGCCGGAGCGTGGCGTCAACGAGACCCAGCACCTCGTGATCAGGGATGTCTAGGCTCCCCTAACGTGCAAGGGGTCCTGGGGGGCTTCCCTGCGCCCGACGTTCCCGCGTACAGCGCCAAGCTGCTCGAACCATAGATCGTTGCAACAGCCAGACCCTGTTGGCATACTGACAGCCCCGCCACTCAATGAGCGTCTAACCATGCCATCAGAATTTCGCCTTAAGGTGACAAGCGTCGATCCCGCCGGAAGTGGTGAAGCAGCCGGACTTCGCGCTGGTGACATCCTCGAGGAGTTCAATGGGGTCAAGCTGGTCTCGAGTGAAGCGCTGAATATGGCGATCGCGAAGAACACCGGCGGCGCAGTCCTGACGCTGCATCGCAATAGTGAGCGCGTAGAGTTGGCAATGCCGGCCGGACGAATGGGCATCATAGTTTCGCGAGTTGAGTTCGATCCTGAAGTGTATTTCGCCCAGGAGGAAGTGAACCAGCGAATACGGGACATGATCGTCTGCACGACACCCTCGATCGAGGGCTATCGAATCACCCGGACAATCGATGTCGTGACGGCCGAATGCGTCTTCGGCCTGAACATCTTCAAAGACTTCTTCATGGGACTGACCGATTTCTTTGGCGGTCGCAGCGAGACGGCTCAATCTGCGTTGCGGGATGCTCGGCGCAGCTGCCTCAATGAACTGAAGCGGGAGGCGGCATCACTCGGCGGGAACGCGGTCGT
Organism: Thauera sp. DNT-1; assembly: GCF_055393985.1. Taxonomy (NCBI): domain Bacteria; kingdom Pseudomonadati; phylum Pseudomonadota; class Betaproteobacteria; order Rhodocyclales; family Zoogloeaceae; genus Thauera; species Thauera sp. DNT-1. The sequence goes on from NZ_AP043752.1 coordinate 598,224, forward strand.
CGGGGTTGATTTGGACTACAGCGAATTCTCCGGCAAGGGCTCGTCGATGCTCTTCCTCGTGGCGTCAGGAACAGCGGTCACAATCGAGAAGGTCTAGTCCACGCAAGGCGCCGTTCGGCAACCTGCTCAGCTTGCTTAAACTGGGTCGTGAGTGAAGGCATTCCCATTAGCCGGCACCTTCCATCGCACTCCTGTACTATCAGCACATCATCAACACAGGAGCATACCGATGAGCTGGGACGATGGCGATGGCAAGGTTTGCGCGATGATCCGTGACCGCAGGACGGCGGCGCAGGCAGAGGGAAGTGACTTCGAGTCGTTCCAACGGTTCGTTGCTTCGCTCCGGGACTTTGAGCGAGTGGGACTTCTGGAAGGGTTGACTGTGCATTCAGAGAACCACACAGGGCACCGTTACGCTGCTGCGGCAAGGTGGAAGATCCATCCGTCGGCACTGGCCGATTCCATATCGACATCCCAGCGGCGCTGGTTGCTGTTACGGTTCTTCGAGGCACGGTTCAATGAGAATGACTGCCAACTCTACTTTCCACTGCCAGATGAGTTTGCTGGAGTAGCGGGAGCCGCGGGTCGGCTCGCCCAAGCATGCGAATGGCTTCAAAGGCAAGGCTTCATCCGCTGGCAAGTGATGGCTGGCCCGGAGCGAGGCTGCGGTCAAATTCTCGATAAAGGGCATGAAGCCCTTGATCATGGACTCGAGATGCTCACGGAGAGAACGCCAATGCAGAACATCGACCAGAGCATCAACGTCGGCACTCTGAACGCTGGATCGGGCGACCTTGCCATCGGCCCCGGCGCGGTGATCAACAAGCAGGTGCTGGCCGAGGAACTCGGAAAGCTGATCCGCGCGGTTGAGGATGGTCCGGGCGAGGAAAGTGAAAAGAAGAGCGCGACTTCAATGCTGAAGAGTGCCCTTGCGCACCCCCTGATCGTCTCGATCGTGGGAGCGCTCACTGGTGCCGCCATATCCTAACGCGGGTTAGACTTCGAAGACTTCCTCGAAGGACGTGCTCACGCTGCGGGTGGTAGGGCTGGTAGGGGTGCTGCTCCATTCGCGGCACACCCACCTGCCCCCTTCCCCATGCGGCGGCACCCAGTCGAACGCTTCCAGCCCCTCACGCGCAGCCAGGAACGCTTCGATAGCATCAGCCGTCGCACTCGGCCTGTTCTCAAAGGTCAGCGACCACACCCGTCGCACGTGCTGCGTGCCGATCTGAATCCGTCGCTCAGCATCGCTGCCGAACTGATCAGGCGGGATGACAAGCACTTCCGGCTTGATCGCCAGAGCGCTGCCATACGTCGGAATCCAAGCAAAAACGGCCATCGCTTACTCCATCACTTCCAGGGTCGCGGTCACGCGCCAAACGTGCTCGTTGGCAACCGTCGCGGCCTCATAGGGTTGTTTGAACCGGGATTTGCGCAGCGCTTCGCCATCGCCCATCACGACGGGCATCAGGAACCACCCTGCCCCGTCATAGATCGCTTCCCGGTAGAACGTCTGGAATGCTTCAAGCTCGGCACGCGTGAGGGTCCAGACGACCGACACATCAGTCGGAACGGAGATGTAGCGGCGTCGCGTTCTGGCGGGGCCGGACTCCATTTCAGTTCGCAGGACGTTGTTCACGGGCGTCAGGCTGTACTGGCGCATTGAAGGCTTCGGCAGCCCGACAGGAAACACAGGCGTGGTCATCGGAAGGCCCCCGCAGCACGGTTCAGGCCATACACGTTTTCCATCGTCGTGCCGATCTGGCTGCGACCCCGCGCGAGGTTGGAAGCCATCTTGCCCTCGATCTGCTCGACCACGATGTCCAGCGTCAAGTTGCCCTGTGCGTCCGTGCCTTGTTGCACACGCGCTTGGGTGCCGGGTGCCTCATGGACATTGACGACGACATTGCTGCCGCCGCTGCCGTTCATCGTAACGCCCAGCTTTCCGTCGCTGCCACGTTTTAGGGGCAGGATCGCTTCCGGCCCAGCCTCGCCCATCAATCCGTTCTTGAAGCCACCACCAGATGCGAACTTGAAGAAGGTCGGCGAATTGACGACGCCACCGGATGCGAAGGGCTGCAATCCACCATCGAACACGCCACCCTTGGCGAAGCCGAAAAGCCCCATCGTCGCCTGCACTGCCTGAAGCATCTGCGCCTGCACGATCATGCGCAGGATGTCGGCAATGAACGCCTCGGCCATCTTGCCGGCGTCAGTCTCGACGCCCATAGCGAAGTCGGTGAAGGCATCAGCCATGTTGCGGGCTGCATCGTTCATCACCGTCTCGAGGCTGAGAACGCTTTCTTGCATCTTCTCCAACGGGGCGGTGTTACCCAGGGCTGCAGTCACGGCTTCGTTGTACTGCTCGACGCTGATCTTGCCCTTCTCGAACGCTTCGGCCAGGAACTGCATCGTGGCTCGTTGCGCCTCAAGTTGGGCAGTAGGCGTCGCAGCCAGGAGCGCATTCAGCTTTTCCTGCTCAGCTGCTGCCTTCTCGGCTTCGCTGGCAAGTCGAGATTGCGCGACGATCCCCTCTTGCATGGCGGGCGACATCTTTGCCCATTCTGGGGAGGCTATGACCGACAGCAGTTCCGACTGCGCAGCGGTGAGCTCGAAGGCCCCGGTGATCGCCTTGCCCTGAATCTCGAATAGTGTCGCGATCGTCTTCAGGTACGCACCTTCCGGGTCAAGCTGCGCGACGGGCTTGCTCTTGGGCGTCTTGGGGGGAGTCGGCAGCAGCGGGGCAGTCACTGTCACAGCAGGCAGCGGGGTCGCGTTCGCGCTCTGCTGCATCAGCCGCCAGTATTCGAGTTCTTTTCGCTTCTGCGCGATCAGCTTTTCCGGGACGAGGTTGCCGAACAGGGACTTCTCGTGCCACTTACCTTTCTCCAGCGTTTCGAGTTCGGCGTTCAGGCGCGCGATCTGCTCGGCCGGTGACTTCGTCGGGTTCGACAGCCCGATGCCAACCAGGGCCTCAAGGAAGGAGAGCCCTGCGCGGCGGGCGTTCAGAAACTCCGTCGCCAGAGCGTTGATGGTCGGGATCACAACGTTGCCCACGCTGGCCGCCAGTCCCTGCGCCAGCGTCTGCATTCGCGTGAGGTTGTCGTTCAGCTCGACGGACGCCTTGGCGAGATCCTCGCCCATGATGCCGCCAAGGGCTTCCGCCTCTTTGCGCATCGCTTCCAGGCCGGCACGCCCATTGTTCAGCGTGGGGATCAGGCGGATGCCGGATTCTTCCATCAGCTTGTTGGCGATGGCCGACTTCCCTGCCCCATCTTCCATCTTGCTGAAGGCGTCGGCGATGTCGAGCAGGACGGTGTCTACACTGCGCAGCTTGCCGGTGCTGTCGGTGACACGGATGCCCAGCGCGTCGAACGCCTCGGCAGCCTCCCCGCCCTTGCTGGCAGCTTCGAACATCTTGTTCGACAGCCCCTTGAGGGCCTCACCCATGTCGTCGAACGTCGCGTCGTTCAGCCCTGCCGCATAGTTCAGCGCAGATAGACTCTCGATCGCCACGCCGGTACGTTGCGAGAGCTTCGAGAGTTGGTCGGCAAGGTCGGCCGCCTGCTTGACGCTGCCAATGACGTTGAGCGCACCCCAAGCAGCGGTGATGCCGGCAGCCATGCGCGTGAAGGCAAGTTCGATCGCCCTCGCCCGTTCGCGGGCTTGACGCTCCATCTCGCGGGTTTTCTTGTCGGCCGTGCGGGCGGCCTTGTCCATGCCGGACTCGAAGCCGCCCGTCTTGGCGATCAGGTCCAACGTAAGGACGCCGAGGCTTCGACTCATTGCCCGACACCCGCAAGAATGTTCATCACACTGCCCATATCGGCCACCATTTCGTCGTGTTGCGCTCGCATTCCCGGCAGGAAGTCGCCCACTTCAGCTTCCCCACCGGACAGCCGGTTGATCTGCGTGGCGATCGTGGCCAGAAGCCTGTCCTGGTGCCGCAAGCCGCCGCATCGCTTGGCGTAGGCGAACCACTGCTGTGCCTCGTGGTAGCTCATGTTCGCCTTCGCCTCTGCAATCGTTTTCCCGCCGACACCGCACAGCACGAGTTCATGCCATACGATGTCGGCGTCAATCAGTTTCCCGGCTGGACGCCGTTGACCGAGTTGAAGGCTTCGATCAGCTTCGACGCCAGCGACACATCGAGGCGATATGCGTCGTCGTAACTGATCGGCTCTTTATCCTCGCCCAGCAGGACCGCAGCGGCGATCATCCGCGCCGAGCGCGAACGATCATCGGCGGCAAAGAGCCCTTCCACGTCGCCGAAGGACAGCCGCTTGACCCACACATCGAACTTGTAGTCCTTCCACTCGACCGGCACCTTCACCGGCTCAGCGGGGATGAAGGCACCGACGTTCTTCAGTTCAGCCAGGTTCATGATCAAGCCTTCGCCGAGATTGCCGGCATGCCCGAGACCTGCACCGAGACCTGCGAGGTCACGACGCTGTTCAGGCTGAAATCGAAGGTCACGTCGGAGACGTAGCCCTCGAACGACAGGAACGACCGGGTGGTCGGCAGGGTGAAGGCGCCACCGGCAGCAGTCGGGGCAGCGGTGCCATCCGACCAGCCCAGCGCCCACTTGAGTTGGGTGCCGGCGACGTAGGCCGCGTGCAGATCCTTGTGGGCGGTGTTCGACGGGTCGAACTGGATGGTGAATTGGGCGCTGCCCGGCGACATCAGGCCGGGGGCGAAGGTCTTGGCGTTGTCGGACAGCGTGGTCGTTTCGATGCTGTCGCGCTGCGCGGAGATACCGCTGATGCTGACGGCGTCCACAGCCACGACGGTCGTGGCGTCCTTGATCCAGTACAGCTTGGTGCCTTGGGTGAGTTTGGCCATGCTCGATTACCTCAGATGGATAGATTGAAAACGTGCGGTGTAGCGGAACAGGCCGGACTCTTCGTCCTTGCCCGTGTTGAAGAAAACGATGTAGCCGCTGCCCTCGATCGCCTCGCGGATGGCATCCGCCAGGGTCTTGATCTCGGCGGCGCTCTTGGCCCATGCGTCGATCTGGTAGGTGATCTGGTCCGCCGCAGCAGGACCGGACAGCTTGTTGAAGGGCGTCCCGTTGATGACCTGGAACGTGGCATACGGGGCGGTCTGGAGCTGCGGCGCGCTGCCGAACTCGAAGAACCGCACCGGGTTGGTGCCCAGCACCGCAGTGCAGGCGGGGCTTTGCTTGATTAGTTGGAAGAGCGTGCTCATGCCTTGTCCAGCTCCCTGCGCAGTTCCTCGGCGATGCGATCGATGACCGCCTCAGCGTTGTTCTCGAGCGCTGGCTGCATGAAGGGCTTGGCGGCGATGTGCTGCGTGCCGAACTCGACCATCCGCCAGTAGTACGGGGTGTCAGGGTTCTTCTTCGCACCGCCGCGCACGCCGACACGAACGGCAAGCACGCCACGGCGGAAGCTCGTTTGCAGAGCGATGTGGGTCTTCGTCTTGATGTTGTCGGCGTCGGTACTGGTGTCTTCCGGCGCGTTCGCCTTCACCTCGTCGCGGACGATCGTCATGCCCTTGCGGGCAGCGGTGCGCAGTGCCTTCTTGGCGATCTTGGCTTCGATGTCGCGCAGGCGGTCGGTCAGTGCCGCAAACTCTTGGACGTTCAGCTTCAGCATCACGCCACCACGCTGCAGGGGATGGTCAGCCAATCCCGCCCCGTCGTCGGGTCAGGGAGGAAGCCATGCGGGTTGTAGGTGGTGCCCGTCGCGGTATCGACGAGGCGCATGTCGGGCGTCAGCCCCGAGCGGAAGCGGATGACGATGCGGGCGCTGATCTGGCTCTGCGTGCTCTGCGCTGCGATGAACTCGCGCGCGCTCAGTGGCTCGATCGAGGCGAACACAGTGCCGATGACTTGCACCGCCTCAGTGAGTGCGCCCGTCTCCGGGTCTTGCGTAACGATCGGCTTCTCGATCCGGATGCGATGACGCAGGCGACCAGCGTTCAGCTTCATGCGAACGCCTGCATTCGTTGGCGTTCAAGCAGGCTGCGCACAGCCGGACTCAGCAAATCGGCGCTGCTCGACTCACGATTGAGCCAGAGTTCGCCCAGGACAAGCATCGTGGCGGCCTCTTCAACGTCGCCGTTCGATTGGCTGTTGTTGCCGATGTAGTCGGAGACGATGGCGCGGGCGAGCATGAGCTTCTGCTCGATCTCGGGGTCGTGCTCGGTGCCGTCGATGCGCAGGTGATAGCGGGCTTGGTCGAGCGTCGTCATGCCATCACCTCTTCCGCGCTGTCAGGGGTCTCGGACAGCGGACGGTCCTGCATCTGCCGATAGACCTCGTCACCGCCCTTCACCGGGGCCAAGCCCTCGCGTGCTCGGACCTCGTTGATCGTGATCCAGCCCGCGTTGATCGCGCTGCTGTGCGCGGCGTAGCGGCTGGCGGTGTCCATGCGCAGCAAGGCGGACTCGTCGAACTCGGTGCGCATCGTCGCCGGCAGGTCGAGGCCGTCGTCCAGGCACAGCTCGATCGCTTCAACGAGGTGTTGAACCGCGTCCGAGTAGTAGGACAGGCTCATCTGCTCGTTGCTGGTGTAGGGAGCAGCAGGGCCGGCGCCGATCTTCCATGCCGGGACGTTGAAGGCGCGGCACACATCCTGCGCGGTGAACTGCAGTTGCTCGATCAGTTGGGCATCGACCGCACTGACGCTCATCGCCTCGTAGTGCAGGCCGTCGCCAAGGACTGCGGTCTTGCCGAAGTTCGAGCCGCTGAACTTGGACTCCCAGTCCGCTTTCAGGCGCTCGGCAGTCTCTTTGCTGATCGCACCAGGCGCAGTCAACACGCCACCCGGCTGCGAGCCGTTCTCGAAGAACCGCGAGCTGTTGCGCTGGATACTGACGCCCTGTAGTGCAGCGAGGCCAGCCGCGGTCAGCGGCGACACCCCGACCAGCGGGTGATACGGCGTGATGCCTCGATCGTGGATGATCTCGCGGGACGGTGCAGTCGCGCCCTCTTCGGCGATCCCGGCGAGCGTGCTTTGGCGGAGCTGGTAGAACACGCTGCCGTCGTCAGCCACGAGGACCGTGACAGCACGCGGATCGAGGATATGCAGTGCCACCACCTTGCCGGCGGCGTCACGCTCCTTGAGGGCGTAGGCGTTGCCATGCAGCAGCTTCGACAGCGCCCAGGCAGCGAAGAACTGCGCCCGGTTCTGGTAGCGGTTGGGCTTGCGGAACAGCTTGGCAAGCTCGTGGTTGATCTCGCTCCAGACGCCCTTCTTCTTGGCGCTGATTCGGATCGGCAGCTTGCCGATGTCGTTGCTGATGAGGGATGCACAGGCGAAGACGGCGCTGTGTGCGAGAGCCGTTTCGACCTCGATCTTCTCGTCGCGCTGCCACGCACCCGGCGAGGATTCGCGGACGATCGGAAACCAGCCGCCCGAGTTCGTCGGAACCGGGGTCGCCGACTTGTTGCGCTTGAGGAAATCGAAGAATCGCATGTGCATCCCTTGGGTCATTGCCCCACCCTTTCGGCCGGGGCTTGGTCATCACGCGTACTTGGCAGCCGACACGCGATACACAGCAGTCGGACGGCGACGGTTCCAGGTGATGCCGCGAATGGCCTTGATTGCCATCGCGCCGGTCTGCCACAAGCTGACAAGCTGTGCCGGAGTCGGGGTCTTGCTGTCATGGACCGGGGCGGTATCCATCTCGAGCGAGGCTTCACGCGACGCATCGATGGCAAGGCCACCTTCAGCAAGCAGGATTTCGTTCTGCACGGCCAGGATCAGGTCGTAGCCAGCCACCGGGGTGCCAGGCACGTTGGTGCTCAGCACGACGGGTAGGCCCTCGAAGGTGCCGCCAGTCACGAAATCGACGCCAGGGAATTCGCGCAGGCCGGTGGTTGCATTCACCATCATGGACAGCGACAGCGCGGTGCTCGGGTGCATGATCCACACGCCAGAGGCGATCGGCTGGTTCGCAGCGACGAACGCACCGTAAGCGGCTTTCACATCAGCGCGCACGTGGGCAGCAGTCACGCCCGAAGCAGCGGCAGTCGTCGCAGCGTTGGCGATCGAGGCGGGCTTGACGCCAGCAATACCGGCGTTGGATTGATCGATGAAGGCGACATCAACGGCTTGCACGACAGCGTTCAGCAGATCGTCACGGACGAGGATCTCGGCGGCCGGCTCGGAGCGGCGCAGCAGCTCTTCGGTGAACACGGCGATGGCGCCCAGCTTGTGCGAGCCGACTTCCAGGTCGCCGAATGCGGCGTTGGTGATCGGGGCAGCCTTGCCCTCGCCGATCCAGCTCGCAGAGGTGCCGCTGGTTGCACGCGGGATGCGGATGTTCTGCGGGACATTGCGCACGCCCGACAGCTTGCCGACGATGGTCGCCGGACGGAGCATGTCGACGAACTCGCCCGTCATCAGTTGGTTCTCGACCAGCACGGCGAGGCCGGCGTCGGTGGTCGAGCCGGCAGCGACCGCAGCCTTCAGGACGGTCTCGACGCGGTTGCCGTAGCCGGCAGCCTTGGCGATCTCGACGGCCTGCATGGGGTTGCCCTTCGCGAGCGCGAGCGACTTGGTGTAGCGGACGAAGTCCGTGCCCTTCGGCGCGTTGTCTTCGACGCTGATGTTCGAGCCTTGAACGGGCTTCGCAGCCTTGGCTTGGCGGGCTTCGGCAGCCTTCAGGCGATCGAGGTGCTGATCGATCGCAGCGATCTCGGCCTCAGCGGCCTGGTACTTGGCGTCTTCGTCTTGCGACAGGGTGGCGCCTTTGGTGATCAGCGCGTCCATACCGGCCAGGACTTCGGCTCGCTTGGCTTGGAACTGCTGGATTTGCTCGGAGATGGTCATTGCGGGTGATACCTCATTGGTGATTGATTTGACGACTTGGATGGCGGCTTCGGTATTCGCCGGGATGGTCACGGCTGAAAGCTCCAGCCACTGCCACTTGTTGAACTTGAAGCCGGTCTCGATGGGTTCGGCTTCAAGTGCGCGGAATCCGACCGAGAAGCCACTAACCAGGCCGGACTTGATGAGTTGCCACACTTCGCTAATGCGGGCGGTCGCGTCTTTAGCGACTTTGGCCACGATCTCGACGCCTGCTTTCGTTGCAGTCGCTTCGATGACGTGGCCAATCGGTTGATTCGGGTCGTGGTTGAAAAGCAGAGGCAGCGGCAGCTCGAAAACTGCGCCTTCAGGGATCACGATGTCGCCATCACGATCCGTCTTGGGGGTCGTAGCGATACCGCGAATGATTCCCTGCTCAGGGTCGAAAGACTTGACCGTGATGGTCGAAGAGGCTTTGAGAATGCTTTTGTCCATAGGCGCTATTCTCGCGCCTATTGAATTGGCATTCCATAACCGAATTGTCCTGTATTGTCCTGTTTTGTCCGATTGAAGAATCTACAGGATCATCAGTTGGTATTCGGGTTCGCGCTCTTCCTCGATCATGAAATTGGCGGCACCAAAGGCCATTGCGAGGGCGACTATGCCGTCAATCCGGGAGGTCGCTTTGGACTTGTCGAGCTTGCGATTACCGGCGGGGTCTTTGGTGACGACTGCGCCGGCTGCGCACATTGTCAAGACCGGGTGCATGCCATGTGCGACCCGCTGATTCAGGAACTCGGCTTCGACGGTGTCCAGTGCAGGCGACATATCTTTGAAGCCCTGCCCGTGCGGGATCAGGGGCAGATTCAAGCTCAGCGCCTCAAGCTCTTTCTTGAAGATGTCGATGCGCCAGCGGTCGAAGGCAATCGCCTTGACGTTCAATCCGTCTGTCAATTCAGCGATGTCGCGGGCGACCTGTTCGTAATCGACTGTTGCGCCCGGAGTCGTGCGCAGAAAGCCCTGATCCCGCCACACGTCATAGGGTTGGCGATCGCGTCGGGCGCGGTCCATCAGCCCCTGCGCTGGCGTCCAGAAGTACGAGGCGACATGCCAGATACCGGACGCGTCCTTGGCGATCAGAATAAGGCTCGTCAAGTCGGTACGTGCGGACAGGTCGAGTCCGCCAAAGACTTCAAGCCCGTCGAGATAGCCGGATGGAGCGCCACAGCTCTTCCATGTGTTCAGCGACATGAACGGGCTAACGACGCTCACGCGCTGATTCAGCGTCAGGTTCCGGAACGTGGATTCAACAGACGGCATCCGCATCGCCTCGGCGGCTTGCTGCTCGACATCCTTCAGCGAGCGGAAAGCGCCTAGACCGGGATTAGCGGCCTTCCATGCCTTGCGGTCATCTAGTTCGCAATCGGCAGGCGCTGCATAGACGTGGCTGATAACGTGCGGGTCGCCGGACTTCTCTGCATCGTCCAGCCAGATCGAGAACAGGTCGGTATCGTTGGCGGCTTGCGTGCTGATGGCGATCAATAGCGGCTCTTGGTGCGCGCCCTGTGCCGTCGTGATCGCATTGACGAATTCAGACGTGGGGCCGCGCACCTGCCCTACTTCATCCAGGATCGCCAGAACAGGGGAGAGGCCGTGTGCCGTCTTGCCCTCGGCGGCGAGTGCGCGATAAACCACATTGCGCTTGAGGCCGTGCAGTTCCTTCCGGGAGTCAATGATGCGGACCTTACTTTCGAGCAGCGGATTCAGGCGGATCATCTTGGCGCACAAGCTGAACACAATCGCCGCCTGCTCGCGTGACATTGCGCCACTGACAATCTGGCTGTTCTGCTTCGCCTCGGGGCCGATCAGGTGCGCAATCACCAGACACGCAATCAAGGCAGTTTTGCCGTTCTCCTGAATCCGTGTTCTCTACAGCGCATACCCGCTCCGCGAGCCCCAGCGCATGATTCTTCTGCTGCCTGACTCCCAATCTCAGCTCACCGCAGCCCCGAGCGCCGTCCTTTCATGGCCCGGAGCGCCGGCGAGCCGGGCTTCCGGCGGGTGCGCTATGTCATTTCCCTTCTCCCGCGCGGCCGTCGCCCTTCCGCCGCAGCGAAATGGCCTCGATTCGGAGAATTCGGCCGCCGGATTTGCATCACGGCGAAGCCACCGCGCACAGTCGCGCCTGCACCGTGGTGAACACCTTCACATGCGCGGCCACGCCGCGCCCGAAGTCCAGCACCAGGCGCCGGGCGTGTTCGACGAACTTCGCCGCGCGGTACATCACCTCCTGCAGCACCGTCTTGATGCGCCGGCGCTTGGCCGGGTGGCGGATCGGCGAGAGCTCGCCGGCCAGCCCGAGCTGGCCGATCAGGCGCAGGCAGTTGTAGGCGAATGCGGCCAGATGCACGACCGCGTCGTTGGTGTCGAACTTACCCGAGGGCAGGCGCTCGAGGTCCAGGTCGGTCTTGATCTCGGAGTGGAACTGCTCGTGCGTGCCGTGGTGCTTGTAGAGCTCGATCACCTCGGCCATCGCCCCATCGAGGCTGGTCCACCAGCCTTCGATCTCGATCTCGGGCGCCAGCAGGTGCTGGCCCTTCTTGTCGATGGTGCGCTCGGTCACCCGCACCACCAGGCGCAGCGTGCGCTTGGCCTTCTTCCAGGCACGATCGATCTTCAGGTCCAGCAGCCCCACCCGCTTGCCCACGCGCGCTTCTTCGAACGCACCGGCGGCCTCGGCCCGATCCACCCAGGCGGTCTTGTCCTGGCGGCGCGGGTTCCACTTGGTGAGGTAATCGAACGAACGCCCGAGTTCGGCCCAGCGATCGCGCTCGTCGGCCAGCGCGAACAGCAGCCGCGCGCTATCGAAGCCGCTATCGGCGCGCCACAGCAGCTTCGCATCGGCGGCGCACACCCGGCGCAGGCGCGGGAGCGCGCGCTCGAAGAAATACTCCGTCTCCAGCGCCGAGTGGTGCGAACCCGCGCGCAGTTCCAGGCCGAGGTTCCAGCCCTCGTTGCCCAGGTACAGCGCGATCGGCGTGTAGCCGTCGACACCCTGGTAGGTGCGGCTGACCGCTTCCTTCTTGGTGTCGGAGTTGTCCATCACGAAGGTGTCCAGGTCGGCGCAGACGTAGCCCTTGTGCGCCGTGATCGGCGCCTCGGTGCGCTCGAGCAGGCGCAGGCTCAGCTCGTCGGTCAGCTCGCGCAGCTCGGCCGCGCGGGCATCGAGCCGTTGGCGCATCCACACGCTGCCGGGCACCTTGGCGAGCCCGAGCGCTTCCTTGAAGAAGCGGTCGCCGCGAAACGGCTCGATCGCCTCGAAGTCGCTCTTGCCCAGGCTCAGCAGCCCGACCACCGACTTGACCAGATCCGAGCTCAGCATGCCCTGCGACACTGGCAGCCTCGGGTCGATCACCGCCTGAACCTGTGCCGCCTGGCAGCACTGCCCGATCAGCGCCAGGCCCGAGTACGAGGTCAGGTTGAGCTTGGCGGATTGCTTGACTTCGAAGCGCGGCATGGTCGGTTGGGTGAATGAGTCGGATGCGTAATTGTACAATTACATCAATGCGTTAGGCTGGATTTCCGGCTAAACGAACACGGATTCAGGGTTCTTTCTGGCGATGCTGAGATACGCTTTCCGGGTGCCCTTGCGATTGCCATAGACAGCACGGATGAACTTACGCTGAAACGGGGCCAGCTTGATACGTTGGCCTACGCGGGCGCCTTCTGGCACCAGACAATATTTCTCGATGAACTCAACGACACGCGCCGCACGCGTCGGACCACTACGCGAACAAGTCGTCTTCATCGTCCAGGCTGAAGGCGATCATGCGGGCCTGCTCGTTCTTGCCGGCAAGGTGATGACTCGGCCCATTGACTGCTGCGCTGTTAATCTGCAAGTGTCGCTTCGTCGCCTGAATGTCGCGCTCAAGCTCACGGACTTGTGAGAGTGCCGGGTGATCAACAAGGCGCCCTTTCGAGTCTCTGATGATCGATGATTGATCCTTGAGGATCGCCCACAGCACATCGACCTTGGCGAGCATTTCGCAAAGACGGCCAGCAGTGTCCAGATCGGTAGGCGTCCAGAGTTCGCGACGCTTGGCGCCGATAATCCGGGGCCAATGTTTTTCTGCGCCAGCGCTGAGCGAGTACAGCGGCATCAGGGGCGGAAGCGTTGCGGCCTCGGCTACGGATTTAGCGAACTCGACACTATCAGCGCGTGGCCCTCTTCGTTTGACGGATGGTTTAGTCATTATGGATTTTGGCTTTTTTTTACGAAACGGAAAAATGAACACTTCGAGGGCGTTCGTTTCCGGCTGCTCGTTGGCAACATTTGCCTACCCCGCCCCTACTCGCCTTAACTCTCGGCTCGTTCATCGTCATGTTTGACGTAGGGCCGGAATGCGTGGAGCGGGCACAGGACGACCGTGCATGCTTTGATCTCTTCACGCACGAATCCAGTGCAGGACAGGCAGAAGGCTTTGATCACACGACGCGGGCTCGCTTTGCCTTCAAAGGCATCACGGACGGCGCCTTGATACAGCGGCGGTGCGGATTGAATGAACTGCTCTTGGCGTTCGGTTAGCCGTTCCATTGCGCTGCCTGTGCTTCGATGAATGCAACGTGTGCTGCTTCGGGTGTCTCGTGCTCTTCCGGCAGAATGTGGGTGCCGTTCCGAGTTTTGATCTTGACTCTGTATCGCCAGCCCCAAGCAATGACACCTTCAGGGAGTTGTTCAGGTTCGCGATTAGAGTTCATGGCGTTGATTCCGATAACGCGAGTTTGCTGCTGCGCTCTCGCTCAAGGTTTCGCTTTGCGCGGTGTTCGGCGACCTCAACTTGATAGCGGCGTTCTCGCTCAGCGTTCAACCTTGAGCGCATGACGTTGATGGCCTCGACAGCTTTCTCGACGGTCGGAAATGTGCCGACTCGTCGGCTTCCGCCGCCTGGATTGATCAGAAATGCCTTGAAACTCACGATCTCGGCACTGTGGTAACCCTTCCAGACCGGGCTAATGCCCAGAGGCAGATTCAGTGCGTTGGTTATGCGCTCGCGCTCGGCCTTAAGTTCCTGCTTGCGTGCTTCAGCCGCGAGAGCTGCGGCGGCCGCTCGCTCACGGCCGTGATGCCCTTCGAGGTATCTATTCCAAGCCGCATTGGGTTCAGTCTCGATCCGCTTACGATCACGGATAAGGGCGGTAAGCTGATCGATGATCGGGATCGGAATCATTGTTTCTTGGTAAATCGCAGCTCAAGCAAACGGACAAGCTCAGCGCCCATGTGACCAGCAATGCCGGAGATCACGCCTGCCAGATAGACGGGTACATCGGCATGAAGACAGGCGAGCGCTGCTAGTAGGCCGGCAAAACCTGCTGTGAGGATGTGCGCACCAGCAGCGAAGGTTGAATAGCGCTCGCCGGAGAGGATGCGGCGGGAGTAGGAAACGACGCCACCCCAGATTGCGGCGATCATTGCGAGGGCTGCGACGTAATGATCCGTGATCAGACGTTCAGGCATTTAATCGTCAAGTTCCGGTTCTTCGGCTACGGCAGGACGCTGATTCACGAACAGCATGGACATCCGGAGCATGTGCCGCCCTGCATGACGAAGAACTGCGAGGCGGACGTTATCGCTAAAGCCCTCTTCGATCAGCTCGGCGTTCAGCAATTCGAGCTCATGCGCGAGGATTGCATGACGAGGGTTCGGGACGTACTCGGTTTCGATAGTCATTTGGCCTGATTCCAGTGATGATTCTTTGCGAAGGGAATGCCGAAGGCGTCGCCACCCACTTCGATGCCGGATTTCTCGATACGCTGCTTGGTGCCGTCATGGCATGTTTTGCAAACGCTTTGAAGGTTTTCTGGGTCGAAAAACAGCGATTCATCACCGCGATGAGGCTGAATGTGATCGCAGACGGTGGCAGGAACTTGACGACCGGAGCGGGCGCAAAAGACGCAAAAGGGCTCACGCCTCAACTGCTCAAGGCGAAGTCTTTTCCAGGCTGCATGGTCGTAAAACTTAATCCGGTGTTCCATGACGTAATGATACCGCCCGTAATGTCGATTGGATTCAATGCCGGACAATTCAGGACAATTCAGGACAATACGGGCAAAAAAATAGGCGCCCGAAGGCGCCATTCTGATTTTCAACAAAGGAACAGGTTGATTCTAAACCAGATCGCCGATCAACTTCAATTCACTGACCTGCCTGTCAATGTCGCGAATTGCCTGATCGTGGCGTTCGATCTCGATTTGACGACGGGCAGCGAGGATGCGCTGGCTTAGCTCGATTGTTGCCTTGATCGAATCACGTCGGACGGTGGCATCGCGGGTGTCTCGAAGGAGCTGGTAAAGCGACATCAGGTTGCCGATCAGGTGCTCGACGTACTCGGGGGACGGAGCGGCTTCAGACTTGGGCTCGCGTGCCTTTAGGATTTCATCGATGCCGGGCTGGCCGGGTTTGCGGATCGCGTCGAGGTCGAGGTGATCGCCGTCCTTGCCGCCCCAGCCACATACGATGCTCGGGCGCTTCATGCCGGCACCGCCTTGTTCTGGGCGTCGAGCCATTCGCGAACGACGATCCAGGGCCAAGCGTTGCGACCACCGAGCTTGATCGGCTTCGGAAATTTTCCGGCACAAATCCATTCATACAAGGCCGAGCGCGAGACGCCGAGAGCGGCGCAGACTTGCTTGCCTCGTGCGAGCGCAGGGATTTGGGAAACGTCAGACATTTGAAAACCTCAGTCAGTAGTGATTTATCAATGCCTGAAGTTTACGCGACTGAATACCACGTTTCAATATACATTCGAACCAATGCGAACGAATGTTCAAATATATTTTTGGAATCTTTTTTTCAATGCGGGGGATGTTAATTATTCAATCGAAGATGCTGAATTGACAGGTGCTGCATTCGCGACTGTCCCTTGTCCTGGCACCGGGGGCTTTCGCTTATCCGACCGAGAAGACGCGTTTAAACGCTCTCAGAGCGGTTTAAATCGCTCGGGGTATATCGGATATGTCCGAGAGCATTGTGGGGCGCTTGTAGAGCTTCTAGTGAAGTCGGAGAGCTATCCGGAGCGTAACGAGAAGCAGCGGAAACGGACAGCGGAACGCGGAACGCGCAGCGGGGAAACCGGTAACCCTACCCTGTTGCGCCAGAGCTTCGTCGGCCTATCACGCGGCACAGCTCTCATCCCTGAGCGAGCGCGTCAGCGCGAGGCGAGGACAAGCCTGTTCCGGGTTGGAAGTCAAAACCCCCTAGCCGGAGATAGCTAGGTTTTCGAACCTCCGGAAAGAGAAGTGCGGCCGAAGGCCGCAGCAAGGCGCGAAGCGCCGCGCAGGCGCGCGAAGCGCGCAAACCCTAGCCGGAGCAGATGAGGGGAAAACCATAGCTGTCATCATTAAATAACCCCCTTTTTTTCAAACCTTAAATAAACCTTCGTACGCTTGCGCGCGAGGCGCCGCAGGCGCTGAGCCGGAGCACTCCAGGCTGGTGATGTTGTTGTTCTCCGGAACAGGGGTTTTGGCTTGCGAGAACGTCAGCGAGGCGCGTAGCGCTGAGCCGGGGTTCTCGTTGTTTTTTATCAGGACTACCAGGACTAGGAGGACTCGCGTAACGATTTTTCGCACTTGCCCAGTAACAGCGCGGGCTCTAGCTCGATCAGCTGCACACGCAGCTGCACACCGAGCTGCACACCGAGCTGCACACAGGCATCGAGTAGGGGACGGGGTCACCCCCGTCGCCCTCTCACACCACCGTACGTGCGGTTCCGCATACGGCGGTTCATGAAAGACACTGGAGTCGTCGCGTCGTATCGAGCAGCGACACCAGCCCCAAACGATCAAAGAAGACTTTCGGGAAGGCCGCGTTCATGTGGCTAGCGCCACTGTTCCACCACGGCCCGCGTTGGTTGAACGCGGAGCGAAACGCCCGCTCCTCCTTCAGCCCCGCCTTCATCAGGTTTCTGGCGCGAGTATAAGGGCGCTTCCACTGCCGCCACAGGATGCAGCGCAGCTTGCGCCGGAGCCAACCGTCGATCTCTTCCAGCGCCCGCTTGGTCTCGGTCAGCTTGAAGTACGCTGCCCAACCCCGTAGCACCGGATTCAGTTCTTCGATCGTGCGCCGCACACTACGCCCCCTCGCACCTTTGAGCACCTCGCGAATCTTGTCCTCCAGCCGTTTCAGGCTAGTCGGCGCAATCCGCAGCTTCGGGGCCTTGTGCCAAGTCAGGCTGTAGCCCAGAAACTTCCGCTCCCACGGTCGTGCGACCGCGCTCTTGGCCTCGTTGACCGTGAGCTTGAGCCGCTCGGACAGAAACTGGGTAATACCGCCCAGGACACGCTCGCCTGCCGCCTGACTTCTGACGTAGATGTTGCAGTCGTCCGCATAGCGACAGAACGCGTGGCCCCGGCGCTCCAGCTCCCGATCCAATTCTGTCAGCAGAATGTTCGACAGCAGCGGACTCAAGGGGCCGCCTTGCGGCGTACCCTGCGTCCGCGGGCTGACGACGCCCTCTGCCATCATCCCCGCTTCCAGATACCGTCGGATCAGCTTCAGTACCCGCCCGTCCCCGATCTTCTTCGCCAACTTCGCCATCAGAATGTCGTGATTGACCCGGTCGAAGAACTTCTCCAGATCCATATCCACCACGACGCGACGACCTTGAGCCACATACCGCTGCGCCGCCTTGACCGCCTGATGGGCAGATCGCCCCGGTCGGAAGCCGTAGCTCGACTCGGAGAACGCCACCTCGAAGATCGGTGAGAGCACCTGATGCAACGCTTGCTGGATCAGTCGATCCGTCAGCGTCGGTATGCCGAGCGTCCTCATCCCGCCTTGGGGCTTCGGAATATCCACCCGGCGCACCGCTTGCGGGATGTACGTCCCCGCCAGCAGCTTGGCCTTGATCGTCGGCCAGTGTTGCTGCAGATGAGCCTTGAACTCGGATACCCCGATGCCATCGACACCGGCTGCACCCTTGTTGCGGATCACCCGCTCGTACGCAAGCCACAGGTTGCCGCGCTCACACACGGCTTCCATCAGCCCGCTTGCCCGCTCCAACTCCGCTTTCGTCCGCTCAACGTCCGCCGACTCCACCTCGACACGCAGCCCAGCCCCCTCCGGATACCGTCCGGAATCCGCTGCCTGCGCCCCATCTGGCCGATGGGCTTCTGTCTTCCTCGGCTTCATCGAGAAACGTTCGCCTACTCGCGTTCTTCCATGTTCAGCCCTTCGCCCCATCCCGGCGGCTACTATGGCCTCTGCTGACTTCCTCACGCGCATCCCAACGCCTCACGACGTCAGTAGCACAACGGCACCCGTGAGGATCTCCCCGGGTATGACGCACCCACCTTCACGCTTATACCTGTCGGATATACGTCACAGCGTTCCGTGCAAGTTTCGGGCTTTGACAATATTGGCCGCCTCACCCCGCTGCAGCGCCTCCTATCCGCTTCCTGTTCGTCAGGCCAGCGCTTTGCCTTCGGCTTCCTCCAGATTCGCAGTTACCCGCGACACCCTTGCCGTTCAGCTAACTCTTCCCCTTGCCGGGCGAGTAGAGGACTTTCACCTCCAAGTGAGTGCGCCCTGCCGGGCGCACCAAGAAAAAGCCCTCTCGCGAGGGCTCGTGCCGCACTCCGGGATGGGCGTGATCAGAGACGGGCGTCGATAGCCCTCAGCTTCTTGGCAACATCGGAACGCGCCATCGGCGTGCCGGTCATCGCGCCCAGCAGCAGGCCAACTTCCTGGGGGCTGCGACGACCACATGCGAACCTGATCAGTTCATCGCACACCCACAGTTGCGCCCACAGGCCGGCATGCTTCAGATTCTTGGCATCGCCGGACTTGCGCATCGAGTTCTCCAGCTTTGCGCGGATGGCCGGCGCCTCGTTGATCACGCGTGCACGCTTGCGCTTAATCGCCTCGGTAGCGAGCTGGCAAAGACGAACTTGCAGGTTCGCCGGAATGAACAGCACCTTTTCGGCGAGATGTTCATCTGACCACCGGCTCGTTTTCGAGCTAACGATCGTGGCGAATTCGCGAACGAGGGCAATATCAAGCGTGTCGCCGGTCATCAGTTCGCGGAATCGACCATCGATCAGCGAAGTGTCGAGCGTCGGCCGGAATCCAATCCGGTGCAGGTAAATGAGGTCGATCGCGCGCCTTTCGGCGAGGACATTGCGATGCTCGTCGCGGGTGATCAGCTGCGGCATCCGCGCAATGTCGCCACGAAATGCGGGCGCAACATCCGGCATGAGACAGTCAGCGCTGATTGAAACTTTCGGCGTTTCGATTTCAACTGCGACAGGCGCTGTCACCTCGGCTACACGCGCTTGAATTCGCGCAAGCTCGGCGAAGAAGGCATCGTCGAAAAGCTCGTCAGCCAAATCTTTCGCGTGAGGGGTTTCAACTTCGGGGGCGAGGCTGGTATAATTAGACATGAATTGAGTTCCTTGTGACGGGAGTTCGATTTATTCTCACTGCAAGGTGAGTTGAAGCCATTTCGAGCCCGCCCTTACCCGGCGGGCTTCTTTTCGCCCGTCTCTTTCGCTCGGACAGGTCGGATTGGATCATAGCAGCTGGCTATGACTTAGTACATATAAGGTAATGATTATTTATAGGGGGCGCAGTGGTCACTGAAGCGCAACGGCAATACCTCAATGCCAGCGACGTCCTCGCCAAAGCCGGTGGCTTCTTGGATGCCTTTTCCCAAGGCTACGCCGAGGGTCTAGAAGCGCTTGAGCAGGGAAAAGTATTCCTCGATGAAGCTGCTCAGGCGCTTGGAATCTATATCGAGTTCCTTCGGAACGCAGAGACGGAGAAACAGAGAATAGCAACCTACGCCTTCGAGCTTCTCCAGGCAGCAGGCTATACCCCTGCTCAGATCGCAGCGGCGAAAGATGCCCTCACCCAAGACCCAACTCGTAAGCCCGAGAAGACGAAAGCCAGCCGGGCTCGCTGACCGCCCAAGGAAAACGCCCCACAGCGCTTCGTGGGGCGTTTCACTTGTTCCGCTACGTCCGAGCGGTCTGGTCAGCTTGTGGAGCTTCCTATCGCGTCACAGGGGCATTCTGGGGACAGGAATCGACAGCCCGTAATCAAGCTGATCAATCAGCGCCTTCTCACGCGCCAGCGACATCGTCAGCGACGAGTCGATGTACCCGGCGACGACGCTGGACTGGTGCGCCGGCAGCTTGTGGGTCAGACGCTCCAGGTCGAGCCCCTGCGCATGCCCGTAGGTCAGGAATGTGTGTCTGAACGCGTGCGCGCCACGCAGCGCCCTGCCCGACTCGTTCTCAGCACCGTGTAGGCCCATATCGGTGAGGAAGCGACGCCTGAACCAGTCGCCGGGTTGGCGCAGCTTTCCATGCCGATCCAGTTTCGACCAAGCAGGGAACAGCAGCTTTGAGCTGGTCGCCTTCACGCGCTCCAAGTAGGACAGAAAGCTCAGTTCGATGAGCTTGGCGTGGATCGGCACACGGCGGGTAACGCCGGTCTTGATGGACTTCGCCAAGCCCTCCGCCCCCTCGGATTCCTCGCTCAGCTCGAAGTACCAGACACCCGCACTGTCCTGCTTGATGTCCGTTTGCGGGTTCAACTGCGCGACCTCGTTGATGCGTGACCCGGTGTAGAGACACAGCAGCGGCAACCAGAACTTGTGATGCTCGGCAGGATCGCCCGCAAGCGCCTCCATTTCCGGCCCCTCAAACATGCGCTTGAGTTCGTCCGGCTTCAGTGCGCGCTGCTTGTTCTCGCCCATCTTCCGATCGCCGGAATATTGCGCCTCATCGAGCGTCAGGCCGGCAGGAAAACCATCGTCGTGGTAGTTGGCTTTCGCCCACCGCAAGAAGCGGGAGATGGACGGGCGCCACGTCGCCTTGAAGCTCTTCGGCCCCAAGAGTTCGATACCGGGCCAGTCGCGCTCGATGATCTGGCGAATGCTCAGTTTCTCGCGCCTGCGGATCAGGTGCCACGTCTTCGGCAGCTTGCTGACATCCTCGAAGAAGCTGTTCAGTTGCCGCTGCTTGAGTTCGTGCAGGCGGACATCGCCCACAAGCTCGACAAAGACCGGCAGGCAGCCCCGGTGCTTCTTGAGCATTGCGTTCTTGTCCGACTTCGCCTCGCGTTCAAGGAACGCCGCCACCGCTTCAGACAGCAGCGGCGTCTTCGGTGAGGGCGTCGGGGTGGGTGCTGCGGTGCTCTCGGGGGCGAACTCACGCGCCAAGGTCTTGACGGTCTCGATGTCGTGCGGCTGCACATCGTCGAAGACAACGGCACGGCTACCATCGGGGCGGTAGTCGAAAGTCACGAGAAGCTCGACGCGGTGATTCTTGGACATGCGGAGACTGTGAAACTGGGCAAGGTGCTGCGCTGCAAGCACGAGCGCCTGGGGCGCTGCAACGCGCCTGTCGGTCGTGTGTAGGGAGCGGACGATCTCGCGAGCGGGGAAGTGCTCGCGAAGGTCGGCGGGGATGCGGACGCGAAAGTAGAACGTATCGCCTCGCCTGACAAGATAGCGACTGCGCATGGCTGCTGTTCCTGCTTGTTGCTACACAAATGTGTAGCAAGGTGGCAAAAACCGCAGTATTTCGCGAACTTTTACTTCAAAAACAATAACTTAATGGTGCGGGGAAAGAGACTCGAACTCTCACGCCTTGCGGCGCTGGAACCTAAATCCAGTGCGTCTACCAATTCCGCCATCCCCGCACACTTCAGCACAAGTGAAGCGGCGCGCATTATACACGCGCCGCTTCGCGTACCGGGCGGCAGCGGCTGGTCCGACGCTCAAGCCGTGCTGCGGCCGTAGGTGTCCTCGAAGCGGACGATGTCGTCCTCGCCGAGGTAGCTGCCCGACTGCACCTCGATGATCTCGAGCGGGACCTTGCCCGGGTTCGACAGGCGGTGGGTGTGGCCGAGCGGGATGTAGGTCGATTCGTTCTCGGCGAGCAGGAAGCTGCGCTCGCCGTTGGTGACCTCCGCCGTACCCTTCACCACGATCCAGTGCTCGGCGCGGTGGTGGTGCATCTGCAGGCTGAGCTTGGCGCCCGGATTGACCACGATGCGCTTGACCTGGAAGCGCTCGCCGGCGTCGATCGAGTCGTACCAGCCCCAGGGACGATAGACCTTGCGATGGCTCTGGGTGAGCGTGCGGCCCTCGGCCTTCAGGCGCGCGACCACCTTCTTGACGTCCTGCGTGCGATCCTTGTGCGCGACCATCACCGCGTCGGGGGTCTCGACCACCACCATGTCCTCGCAGCCCACCGCGGCGACCAGGCGGCTGCCGGCGTGCACCAGCGTGTTGCGGCAGGCCTCGAAGAGGACCTCGCCGCGCGCGGCGTTACCCTCCCCGTCCTTGGCCGACACCGCCCACAGCGCGTCCCAGGCGCCCACGTCGGACCATCCGGCCGACAGCGGCACGACCACGCCCTGCCCGAGCTCCGGCGCTTCGGCGAGCTTCTCCATGACTGCGTAGTCGATCGAGTCGCTCGGGCTGCGCTCGAAGGCGGCGGTGTCGAGACGGATGAAGTCCGCGTCGTGGGTGCAGCCGGTGACCGCCGTCGTGCAGGCCGCGGCCATCTCGGGCGCGAAGCGACGGATCGCCGCCAACCACACCGAGGCCTTCATCATGAAGATGCCGCTGTTCCAGTAGTAGGCGCCGCTCGCCACGTAGGCCTCGGCGGTGGCGCGGTCGGGTTTCTCGACGAACTCGAGCAGTGCGCGCGCGCCCTCGCCCTCCGCCAGCGCCTCGCCGCTGCGGAGGTAGCCGTAGCCGGTCTCGGGACGGTCGGGCACGATGCCGAAGGTCACCAGTGCACCCTTGGCTGCCGCCTTGGCGCCGATCGCGATCGCATGCTGGAAAGCGACCTGTTCGGTGATGACGTGGTCGGCAGGCATCACCAGCAGGATCGGATCGCCCTCCTCCACCGCAACCAGCGCGGCCAAAGTGAGCGCCGGCGCGGTGTTGCGTCCCACCGGCTCGAGTACGATCTGTGGCGAACGTACGCCGATCTGGCGGAGTTGTTCGGCGATGATGAAGCGATACTCCTCGTTGGTGACGACCAGCGGACGCGGGTCGACCTCGCCGCCGGGGAAGTCCTTCAGGCGCAGCGCGGTCTCCTGCAGCAGCGAGCGCTCGCCGGTAAGGGGGAGGAGTTGCTTGGGATAGCTCTCGCGCGACGCCGGCCACAGTCGGGTGCCGGAGCCGCCGGAGAGGATCACGCTCTTGATGGTCATGAATCGGGTCCTTGCGTTGTTCTGTCGTTCGGCCGGGTGCTTCAGTCCAGGATCTCGCGCAGCATGCGGGCGACGCCGTCGCGCCAGTCGGGCAGCGCGAGACCGAAGCGTTCGCGCAGCCGCGAGGTGTCGAGCCGTGAATTGAGCGGCCGCGCCGCGGCGGTCGGATAGTCGCGGGTGCCGATCGGCGCGATCTCGCCTGCCTTGAGCGTCGCCCCGAGCTTGCGCGCTTGCTCGATCACGAAGCTTGCGTAGCCATGCCAGCTCGTCTCGCCGCCCGCGGCGAGGTGATAGGTGCCGCCCAGGCTGCGGTCCGCGTGTTCGGCACGGAGGGCATGCGCGCTGACATCGGCGATCAGCTCCGCGCCGGTGGGTGCGCCGAGCTGGTCGGCGATGACGGTCAGGCGTTCGCGCTCGGCCGCGAGGCGCAGCATCGTGCGGGCGAAGTTGCCGCCGCGCGCCGCATACACCCAGGACGTGCGCAGGATCAGGTGACGGCAGCCCGCGGCGCGGATCGCCTCCTCTCCGGCGAGCTTGCTGCGGCCGTACACGGAAAGCGGTGCGGTCGGGGCATTCTCGCGCCAGGGGGTGTCACCGCTGCCGTCGAAGACGTAGTCGGTCGAGTAATGCACCAGCAGCGCGCCCACGGTCGCCGCGGCCCGGGCCAGCACGCCCGGCGCCTCCGCGTTGATGCGCTGCGCGCGCTCGACATCGGTCTCGGCCTTGTCGACAGCGGTGTAGGCGGCGGCGTTGACGATCACGTCGGGGGCCAGGCTGCGCACGGTGCGGTCGATGCCATCGAGGTCCTCGAGGTCGCCATGCAGGCCGTCGGCGCCGCCACGGTCGAGCGCGACGACGGTGCCGACCGGCGCGAGCGCGCGCTGCAGCTCCCAGCCGACCTGGCCGTTCTTGCCGAGCAGCAGGATCTTCATGCGCGGGCCTCGCGTCCGGCGTAGTTGCGCGCCACCCAGTCGCGATAGGCGCCGCTCTGCACGTTGGCGATCCAGGCCGGGTTGTCCAGGTACCACCGCACGGTCTTGCGGATGCCGCTCTGGAAGGTCTCCGCCGGCCGCCAGCCGAGCTCGCGTTCGATCTTGCGCGCGTCGATCGCGTAGCGGCGGTCGTGGCCGGGGCGATCCTTGACATAGGTGATCAGGCGGGCGTGGCTGCCGGCTGCACTCGGGCGCAGCTCGTCGAGCAGCGCGCACAGGGTGTGCACGATCTCGAGGTTGGCCATCTCGTTCCATCCGCCGACGTTGTAGGTCTCGCCGAGGCGGCCGCGCGCCAGCACTTCGCGGATCGCGCTGCAGTGATCGCCCACGTAGAGCCAGTCGCGCACGTTCTGGCCGTCGCCGTAGATCGGCAGCGGCTTGCCGGCGAGCGCGTTCACGATCATCAGCGGGATCAGCTTCTCGGGGAACTGGTAGGGGCCGTAGTTGTTCGAGCAGTTGGTGGTGAGCACCGGCAGGCCGTAGGTGTGATGCCAGGCGCGCACCAGGTGGTCGCTCGCCGCCTTGCTCGCCGAGTAGGGGCTGTTGGGCTCGTAGGCCTTGGTCTCGGTGAAGGCGGGATCGTTCGGGCCGAGCGAGCCGTAGACCTCGTCGGTGCTCACGTGCAGGAAGCGGAAGGCCTCGCGCTCGCCGGCGGGAAGCGCGCTCCAGTGCGCGCGCGCCGCTTCGAGCAGGGTGAAGGTGCCGTCTACGTTGGTGCGCACGAAGGCGCCGGGACCGTGGATGGAGCGGTCGACGTGGCTCTCCGCGGCGAAGTGCACCACCGCGCGCGGCTTGTATTCGGCGAACAGGCGCTCGACCAGGGCGCGGTCGCAGATGTCGCCATGCACGAAGAGGTGCCGCGCGTCGCCTTCCAGGCGCGCGAGCGTCTCGCGGTTGCCGGCATAGGTCAGCGCGTCGAGGTTGATCACCGGCTCTTCCGAACCCTGGAGCCAGTCGAGCACGAAGTTCGCGCCGATGAAGCCGGCGCCGCCTGTCACGAGAATCACGTGGGGAATCCTGTTCGAGTCTGGAAAGCTGCCATTATCGCATTCAGGGCAATGGCCGACGAGGAAGGACGCCACTCCGGATCACAGGTTTTGAGTCTCGCTGCACCGCTGCGTCCTTGGGCAATCACTGCGGCGATCGAGCGATGCCCGCCGCGACAAGGGCCGAGAGATCCGGCTCGCAGAAGTTCTCAGGCGTGGCATCGAGTTCGGAAAGGCTGCGGGGAAAGGCGAAAAGGCAGGCATCGCTCGACGCGTATCCCATGAGTCGGGCGGTGTTCTTGGCGATCAGCTTGAATGCGCGTTGCGCGGTGCGGTCGGGGTCGCGATCCACGCGCCCACGGTCGGTGAGTTGCTGCAGCCTTGCAAGCGAAACGATCGAAAGGTGAAACGGCGTACTCGTGTCTCCCGCACTGGCGGCAAAGTTGAAACGCGCCGGTTTCAATTGCATGTCGTCGGCGATCACGACGACGCGAACGACCGTTCCATCCCCTCGCCAGTCGATGCTGCCGATCAATGCATCGAGGAGCGGACGCGCATCCATGAGCCCGAGCGTTGGCCGAAAAGGCGCGAGATCCATCTTGGTCGGGATCGTCACGATCGGTGGTGCAAGGCTGCCTTGCAGGCGCGCGACCAGTTTCGGAACAAAGCGTTGGTCGGCGATCTCCTCGTGGATGTGAAGGGCTACCGCCGTCGGACGCAAGGTCCGGCCGGCAGCATGGTCGTTGGCCTGGCTGTGGCCGGTAGCCAGAAACGACAGCAACATGCCCATCACAAGTCGGTTGTACCTTGTGGGCTTGAAGTTCTTCGGCATAATCCAGGGCAGCTCCTGATCGGCGGGAAACGCATGCAGCATAGCTACAGTTTCGACCTCGTGCTCGGCCACCTCCGCCTTCTGCAGCAGGGCTCGGACCTGACGAGCGATGCGCGTTGGGCGGCCGACGAGAGCCCTGAAGCATGCGCGACCCTGTCCACGCGTGCGCGTGAAACCGTCGAACGATTGAAGAAGGCGTTTCCCGATCTGCAGCCATTGCCGGTGGAGGCAGAAGAAGTACCGGATCTGCTCGGCCGCGTTCAGGACCCGGAGGTTTCCATCCGGCGCCTGCATCGCTTCGCACGCCTGGTCGGCACCTGGGAGTGCGGGAGCGTCCTGATCGGCACCTACGACAACTCGATCGAGGTGAGCCTCGCCGTCGACGCCGAGCGCTTGAACAGCGGCAACCTGAATGAATCCCTTGCACGCTTGCTGACCTGCCTTGAATCCGCGACGCACTTCAACTTCCTGGACCAGGAGGGGCGTCGAACGCTCGAGCCGGTGTCCGCCGCTGCCTTGCTGCTCGAGCGGCACCACAAGGGCCTCTTGGCGCTGCAACGCGCAACGCGCCGATCGCGGCGGCTGCAAGCCCTCGCAGCACCTAGCGCCATCCTGATGACGATAGTGGTCGCGACCCTCGCGTTCCTGATCGTTCGAGGCGCCGTCGAGCACGGCAGCCTCGTGCTGCGCACCGATTGGGCCAGAGACGCGGTCTTCGTCACGACCGCCCTGACACCGCCCGCATCGGGCTTCAGCCTGTCACCCGGCTACACGCTCGAGGGCCACATCCTGGAGACGGGCGAGCGCGCTCGTCTTGCGGTGTCGCGGGATGTGTATATCCGTGCGGCGCCCGGTGCCCGCCACACTGTCCTGCGCACCAACGATCCCGCCACGCCCTGGGTGTTGAGGGCGACGTTCAACCCCGGCGAGGCTGTCTTACGGGTCGGAGATGGCGGCGTCGCCTGGTTCGCGCTCGTCGCGCTGCTGCCCGTCGCCCTGTGGGGCGTGCTCGTGTTCTATCCGTGGGTGCGGGTCCGGGGTGAAGGTCGAGCGCTGATGAAGGAGCAGATGAGCAGGAACCTGCTGTCGATTACCAAACTGACACTGCTGCTGGGCGTCGTGGCGCTGATCAAGCGGCTTGCCTGACGGCGCAAGACAACCCATGAACCGGAGGACTCCGTGGAAATCAACCAGAAGAAGCGTTCCAACCGATTGAAGTTCACGTTCAACGACGACAGCTTCAACTATGCGTACAAGGACCGCAGCGGCTCCGGCGACATCGACGTGCAGTACGCCGGCTTCCCGACGAAGGCCTCGGTCTCGATCGAGCGGAACGAATGGCTGCGCAATGCCGGACTGATCTGGTGCGTCATCGGTGTGCTGCAATTGGGGCACGCGATGGTCACCGGCGACTCGCTTCAGGGGCGAGGCTTCTGGCTTCTCATCGGGGTGATCTGCCTTGTCTGGTACCGCTGGGCAACCGTCAAGTATTCGGTTTTCCGCTCGCAAGCGGGTAACGTCCTCGTGATTCAGGACCGCGAGCATGATCGGATCGTCGATGAAATCAACCGCCGGCGAAAGGACCAGCTCCTTGCTCTCTATGGCGAACTGGACATGCGCAACACGCTCGAGGACGAGATCGCAAAGTTCTCTTGGCTGCATGAGCAGGACGTCTTGTCCAAGGACGAACTGGAAGGACGCCTTGCACAGGCGCGCGCGGCCTTTCAGGCGCCAGGGCCGGCAGCATCCAGCCAGCTTCATTGACGGCTGCGCTGGCGAAACGGGCGCGATGAGGTGTTGCCGGCACCGGGCTCGCGTGGCTGGTCCGGCGGGCGTTGGCGTTCTACGCGTCAGACGGAATTTCGCTCTGCCGCGAGCTCCCGTGCAACGGGGTCAGGTGGAGAGGGAACGGATGGCCCTTCATGGTTTCTACATGCGCAAGCGCTCGGCGTAGCCGGTCATCTCCAGGTAGCCGCGCCCGAGCTCGGGGCCCTCCCCGGCACCCCCCCCCGCCTCGTGCAGGCGCACCGCGCCCTCCCAATAGATCGCCCCGGTGGAGGCGCGGCTGTCGAGCTCTTGGTCGTCCATCAGCGGCCGCAGCCGGTAGCGCCGTTCGCCCACCGTGACCGCCCACTCCACCGGGTACTCGATTCCGGTGCGCGGCGAGCGCCAGCGGCGCAGCGGTTCGAAGCGCACCTCCGTGGGCGGGTGGATGCGGACGCTGCCATCGCGCGTGCTCGTGGTCGCGGCCGCCCAGAGCGCGCGGCCCTCGTGGTCGCGCATGCGGAAGGCCATCAGGCCGCCGCCGTCGCCGAGGTTGATGCCGATCCAGTCCCAGCCGCGCGCGCCCTCGGGCAGGATCTCGCTCGACCACTCGTGATCCAGCCAGGCATGGCCGCTCACCGCCACCGGCTCGCCATCCAGGCGCAGCGAGCCGCTCACCGCGAGCTGCGGGCGGCTGTAGTAGTAGCTGGCATTGAGCGGATCGGGCGCCTTCTGGCTGTAGCCATCGCGCCCGTTCGGCACTGGCGCGCGGTCCGGGGTGAATTCGAGCTCGAAACCGAAGTCCTCCGCCTCGATGCGGCTGCGGTAGCCGGCCGCCGGGCTCTCTCCTCCTTCGAGGAACCAGTCATCCACCCGTACCGCGGTACGCCCTTCCAGCGCCTCGACCAGTCCGGGATAGGCGCGTCCCGAGCGCTCGGCGTGGCGCAGCCTGCCGGTCGCCGGGTCGGCCACCGCGGCATGCGCGAGCACCAACTGGCGTGGCGCGAAGCGGCTCGGGTTGTCCTCGCCGATGCGCGTGCGCACGCGGAAGAAGGTGAGCTGGAACCCGCGCTCCACCCCCGCCGCATCGCGCAACCAGCCGGTGATGTACCACCACTCGGTGCGATAGGCCGGATGCGCGCCGAAATCCTGCGGAAACACCAGCGCCTTGCCCGGCACGACCGGCGGGTAGGGCGGTCCGGAATCCTGCGCCTGCGCTGCCCCACCGCACACCAGCATCAGCGCTCCCAGGAGCAGCACGCGCAGCCGGACAAGCCGCCTCTCCAGCGCCACAAGCGCAACGCCCGCCGCGAGCCTGCCCGCCCCCACCGCTCCTGACTCCTGACTCCTCACGCCTCACCCCCTACCAATCCGCCTTCACCGCCAGCACCGCCGACCGCCGCATCGCGTGCCTTCCGGCGAGCCGGGCCACCAGTGCCGCCAGCAGCACCAGGCAGACGGCGAAGATCGCCAGCCCGCTCCACGGCACGGCCAGCTCCATGCTCCAGTGGAAGCTCTGCCGGTTGATGATCTCGATCAGCACCCAGGCGATCGCCGCGCCGCCGGCGAGTCCGGCGATCACGCCCAGCCCTGCGGTCAGCGCGCCCTCGGTGGCGATCAGGCGACCGATCTCGGCGCGCGTGAAACCGAGATGGCGCAGCATGCCGAACTCGCCCTGGCGGGTGGCGGCGAGCGCGGCGAAGGTGGTGGCGATGCCGAACAGGCCGATCACCACCGCGACCGCCTCCATCAGGTAGGTGATCAGGAAGGTACGATCGAATATCTGCAGGCTGAGCGCGCGGATCTCGCCCGGCAGCGCGATGGTGATGTGCTCGGCGCCGAAGCGCTCGCGCAGCGCCTGCGCCACCGCTGACGGAGTGGCACCCGGCTCGAGCAGTAGCGCGGCGTCGTTTACCCGGTCGTCGCCGGTGAGGGCGACGTAGTCGCGGCGCTCGATCAGCGCGGCGCCGTGCTGGCGGGCGTAGTCGCGCCACACCCCAGCGACGCGGAAGGCCTGCATCCGGCCTCCCAGCGGCAGCTCGAAGCGGCTGCCGCGCGCCAGATCGTGGCGGTCGGCAGCCGCCTCCGACACCCAGGCCGGAGGCAGGCCTTCCGCGTCCCCGGCCACCGGCTCCATCGATCCGCTCACCAGCGGCAGCCCCCGGTTGCCCTGCGTCGCGCGCGCCAGCACGCTGAACAGCGGCTCGGTGTCCGAAACGCGCAGGTTCACGAGCCGCGTCGTCTCTACTCGCGCCACGCCGGGCGTGGCCGCGATCGCCACGAGCGCAGGCGGATCGAGGTAGCCGCTGCCACTCGCCGCCGAGGCACGCACGTACAGGTCTGCCGGCAAGACCTGGGCGAGCCACTCATCCACCGAGACGCGGAAGGAATTCACCATGATCGCCATCGACACCGCGAGCGCGACGCTGGCGATCACCCCTGCCCCCGCCACCACCGCCTGCCCCGGCGCCGCCGCCAGGCGCGCGTGCGCCAGCCGCCAGATCGCGCTGCGCCCGCGCGCGAGCAAGGGCAGCACGAGGCGCGCGAGCACCGGCAGCGCCAGGATGGCCGCCGCGAGCACGAACACCACCGCCGCATAGCCGCCTAGCGGGATGCCGCCGAACGGCGGCAGCAGGCAGGCCAGCGCAGCGAGCACCAGCATCGCCGCCCCCAGTCGCCCGCGACCGTCGCCTCGCGGTAGGCCGGCGCGCTCGCCCTCCCCCGCGCGCAAGGCACGCGCTGGCGCCACCGCGGCTGCGGCACGCGCCGGCAGCCAGGTGCCGGCGACACCGGCGGCCACGCCCAGCAGCAGGTAAGCCAGGCCCGCCGCGGGGTCGAACGCCAGCTGTGGCGCCACGCCGCGGAAGAAGCCCGCGCCGAGGTCGCCCCCCACCAGGCGGAAGGCGCCCGCCGCGAGGGCGTGGCCGAGCACGACCCCGAGCAGCCCGCCGACCACGCCCACCGTTGCGCCCTCGGCAAGCAGACCGCGCATCAGCTCGGCGCGCACCAGACCGAGCGCGCGCAGCAGCGCGAACTCGCGCCGCCGCCGCGCCACCGACAGCAGCTGCGTGGAGAACACGAGGAAGCCGCCGGTCAGCAGCGCGATCGCCGCCAGCATGGTCAGGTTCACCCGGTACGCGCGCGACAGCGAGCCGAGCTCGCCCGCTGCCGCCTCGGGTGTGCGCAAGGCGATCCCCGGTGGCAGCAGGGCGGACAAGGCCGCCTGCGCCGCCGCCGGGGAAACGCTCTCGGCCAGGCGCAGGTCGATCCGGCTCAACACGCCGATGCGTGCGAAGGCCTGCTGCGCTGCGCCGAGGTCCATGACGCCGAGCACGCCGCCTGCGCCAGGCACCCGCCCACCCGCCTCGAGCACCAGGCTGCGCACGCCCGACTGCACCGCGATGCGGGCGTCGACGAGCGCCGGCGGCAGCACCTCGCCTTCCATGGAGCGCCCCGGCGCGGAAAGGCGCTGCCGGGCGTCGTCGCTGAGGAACACCACGCCGGGACGCAGTGCCGCGAAGCGCAGGTCCCCGCCGCCCTCTGCCAGCGGCATCAGCCCGGGCTGCACGCGCAGCACCCGGAAGAGGTCCACGCCGAGAATGCGCAGGCTCTCCTCGCGCCCGGGCAGGCGCGCCTCGATCTCCAGCACCGGACTCGCCGCCGCCACTTCGGGCCGGCGCGCCAGGGTGGCGAACAAGGCCTCGTCGAACCCGTCGCGCGGCCCCACCACCTGCAGGTCGGCCTTGCCCGCCACCGCGCGCATGCCGCGGCCGAACTCGTCGAGCGCGGCACCGTGGATCAGATGCACCGCCAGCCCCAGCGCCACGCCGAGCGCGATCGCCAGCAGCGACAGGGCGCTCGCCAGGCGGCGGCGCAGCAGGCTGGCCAGGAAGATGCGTCGAAGAGGCACGCTCACGGATGCCCCGTGACGTCATGCAGCCCGTCGGCTCGAAGTTCCAGCACGCGGTCGGCGCGCGCCGCCGCGCTGCGCGAGTGCGTGACCATGACGCCGGCGGCGCGGCTGTCGCGGATCTGGCCGAGCAGCAGGTCGAGTACCTCGCTCGCTCGCCCCGGGTCGAGGTTGCCGGTGGGCTCGTCCGCCAGCACCAGGTGAGGCCGATGTACCAGCGCGCGCGCGATCGCCACGCGCTGCAGCTCACCCCCGGACAGTTGCTGCGGCGGATCCGGCGCGCGCGCGCCCAGCCCGACGCGGCCGAGCATCTCTTGTGCGCGGCGCGCGGCCTCGGCCTCCGCGATGCCGAGCAGCCACAAGGGGAGCGCCACGTTCTGCAGCAGGTTCAGGTGGGGCAGGATGTGGAAAGCCTGGAACACGAAACCGAAGTGACTACGGCGCAGGCGCGCCATGGCGTCGTCGTCGAGGCGCTCGATGGGTGTTTCGCCGACCCGGATCGTGCCGCCGTCGATCGGTTCCAGGCCGGCGATGCAGTTGAGCAGGGTCGACTTGCCCGAGCCCGACTCGCCGACGATCGCCACGCACTCCCCTGCCTTGACCCGCAGCGCAAGGCGCTCGAACAGCACGCGCGCGGGGGCGCCGGGCAGGATGCGGGTGACGTCGTCGAGCTGCAGCATCGGAAGGCCTCGTGGCACGGGGCTGGAGAGCGGAAAGATGGACGACATTGTGTCATTGCCCTGCGCAAAAGGTTCGCGGCTTGCGCCGCTACTGCATGCGCTTCCCGGTGCGATGCCTCCGGTAGGAGCGCCGCAAGGCGCGAATGCGGCGGTGGAGATTGCGAAGCCCCCATTGGCGAACCGCCCTGTTCGCGGCTTGCGCCGCTTCTCCACGGGGCGTGCGGATATACTGCGGCACCCTGCGGATCCCGCCGCTCCTTTGCCCCGATGCCGGTCGAGCACTACGAGAACTTCCCTGTCGCCTCACTGCTGTTGCCGGCCCGCCTGCGCGAGCCGGTGGAGGCGATCTACGCCTTCGCGCGCGGGGCCGACGACGTCGCCGACGAGGGCGACGCGCCCGCGGTGGCGCGGTTGGCGCGCCTGCACGACTACCAGCTCGGGCTCGAGGCCTGCGCGCAGGGCCGGCCGGTGGCCGACGCGACGCTGGCGCCGATGTTCGCCCGCCTCGGCCGTGCGATACATACCCATGCGCTGCCGCTGCAGCCTTTCCGCGACCTGCTCGACGCCTTCATGCAGGACGTCGGCAAGACGCGCTACGCCGACTTCGCAGAGCTGCGCGACTACTGCCGGCGCTCGGCCGACCCGGTGGGGCGCCTGATGCTGCATCTGTATGGCGCGGCGGACGCGGAGAACCTGCGCCGCTCGGACGCGATCTGCACCGCCCTGCAGCTGATCAACTTCTGGCAGGACGTCGCGGTCGACTGGGAAAAGCGGCGCATCTACCTGCCGCTCGACGATCTCGCCCGCTTTGGCCTCGACGAGCCCGCGCTCGACGCGCTCGCCCGCGGCGAACGCAGCCCGGGCGAGGACTGGCGCGCGCTGATGGCCTTCGAGGTGCGGCGTGCTCGCACGATGATGCTCGACGGCGCCCCGCTCGCCCGTACCCTGCGCGGGCGCGTCGGCTGGGAGTTGCGACTGGTCGTGCTGGGCGGGCTGCGCATTCTCGAAGGGATCGAGGCGGTCGGCTACGATGTCTTCCACCACCGCCCCGCGCTTGGTCGCGGCGACTGGGCGCGCCTGGGCTGGCGCGCGCTGAATTACGGAAAACTCGGATGAATCCACACGACTACTGCCAGGACAAGGCCGCCAAGAGCGGCTCGAGCTTCTACTACAGCTTCATGTTCCTGCCCGCCGAGCGCCGCCAGGCGATCACCGCCCTGTACGCTTTCTGCCGCGAGGTGGACGACGTGGTCGACGAATGCCACGACCTCTCGCTCGCGCAGACCAAGCTCGAGTGGTGGCGCCAGGAGGTCGGGCGCATCTACGGCGGCCTGCCCACCCACCCTGTCGGACATGCGCTCAAGGACGTGCTGAAGGGCTTCCGCCTGCCGCAGGAGCAGCTGCTCGAGATCATCGACGGCATGGCGATGGACCTGTCGCAGACGCGCTACCTCGACTTCAAGGGCCTGCAGCTCTACTGCTACCGCGTCGCCAGCGTCGTCGGCCTGCTCGCTGCCGAGATCTTCGGCTACCAGGACCGCCAGACGCTCAAGTATGCGCACGACCTCGGGCTGGCCTTCCAGCTCACCAACATCATCCGCGACGTCGGCGAGGACGCCCGCCGCGGGCGTATCTACCTGCCGATCGAGGACCTGCAGCGCTTCAAGGTGCCCGCCAAGGACCTCCTCGAGGCGCGCTACTCCGACGCCTTCCGCGAGCTCATGGCCTTCCAGGCCGAGCGCGCGGAGAAGTTCTACGACCAGGCCTTCGCCCAGTTGCCCGCGATCGACCGCAAGGCGCAGCGCCCCGGCCTGGTGATGGCGGCGATCTACCGCACCCTGCTGCGCGAAATCGCGCGCGACGGTTTCCTGGTGCTCGACCGCCGCACCTCCCTGACCCCGCTGCGCAAGGTGTGGCTCGCGGGCACGACCTGGTTCCGCGCATGAGCACGCCCGCAGGGAAGCGCACCCAGCGCGCGGGACCGAGCTGGCACGGCAGCCGGAACCTCCGGCCATGAGCGTGCCGGTCGTCGCCATCATCGGCGCGGGCTACGCCGGGCTCGCCTGCGGGGTCGAGCTGGCCCGCGCCGGGGTGCATGTCACCGTGTTCGAACGCTCGCACACCATGGGCGGACGCGCCCGCGTGGTGCACAAGGACCACCACTGGCGGGTGGACAACGGCCAGCACATCCTGATCGGCGCCTACAGCGAGCTTACCCGCCTGCTGCGCCTCACCGGCGTGTCGCCCAAGCAGCTCGCCCACCTGCCGCTGACCCTGCACGTCCCCGGCCGCCTGCACCTGAAGGCCGCGTCCCTGCCGGCGCCTTTCCACCTCGCCGTGGGGTTGCTGCGTGCGCAGGGGCTGCACTGGGCCGACCGCCTGGCGATGCTGCGCCTCATGCGCTGGTTGAAGCGACGCGGCTTCCGCCTGGCCGATCCGGGGATGACGGTCGACGCCCTGCTCGCCGAGACCCGCCAGACTCCGACCCTGTGCCAGCTGATCTGGGAGCCGCTGTGCGTGGCGGCGCTCAACACCCCGGCCGCCGCGGCCTCGGCCCAGGTCTTCGCGAACGTGCTGCGCGACAGCCTCGGTGCGGGTGCCGCCGCCAGCGAGCTGCTGCTGCCGCGCACCGACCTGTCCGAGCTCTTCCCGGTGCCGGCGGCGCGCTACATCGGTGTGCGCCGCGGCAGGCTGCGCACCGGCAACGCGATCGAGGCCGTCGAACGGGTGGCCGGCGGCTACCGCCTCGACGGCGACCCCGGCAGCCACCCCTGGCCTCACGTGGTGGTGGCCACCGCGCCCTACCATGCCGGAGCGCTGCTCGCCTCCGTCGGCGGTTGCGAGCGCCTGGTGGCGCAGATCGACGCGCTCGAGCACGAGCCGATCGTGTCCGTCTATCTCGCCCTCGGACGCGGCCAGCAGCTCCCCGAGCCGATGATCGGCCTGGCCTCGGGCAGCACCGCCGGGCCGGCGCAGTGGGTCTTCGACCGCGGCCAGCTCGGCGGGCCGGAGGGCCTCTTCTCGTGCGTGATCAGCGCCCACGGCCCGCACGAGGCGCTCGCGCGCGACGAGCTCGTCCTCGCGGTGCACGCCCAGCTCGAACGCCAGCTCGGTCGCCGTCTGCCAGCCCCGGAGTGGTCGCAGGTCATCGTCGAAAAGCGCGCCACTTTCGCGTGTCGGCCAGGCGTCTTCCGCCCCGGCATCCGCACCCCGCTGCCCGGACTGTGGCTGGCCGGCGATTACCTGGATTCGGACTACCCCGCGACGCTGGAATCCGCGGTGCGCTCGGGTGTGGCCTGCGCGACCGCGATCCTCGCCGAGATCGGGCACAAGGCCTGATCCGCTCGGTGAATCCGGCCGCGGCCTCGCGGCCGTGAAGCGGGGACGCAGCTGCACGTCGCCGCCACGTCCACTCGCCACCGCCTCCCCTCCCGATCAGCCTTCGCCGCCCTCACGCAGGTGGCGCAGGATCGGATCGAGCATGGCCGCGCCCAGGCGCTTGCTGCGCGCACCGTTCCAACCGACGTGGCCGTCGGGCAGGATGATGTTGTCCTTGAACGGCATCTCCAGGGTCAGCGACACGCAGCCGAACTGGTTGGCGACCCACTTGCTCGCCAGCGTCAGCAGTTCCTCGCCGAAGCGGCCGGGCTTGTAGCCCTCCTGCGTCTGGAAGTCGGGGCTGACCATGAGGAGGGTCTCGACGAAGCGCGCCTGCGCGGCCGCCGCCGCGGCGGTGAAGCCAGGCACCTCCTCGGCGGTGGAGAAGAACACGTAGGGCAGCGACTCGTCGCCGTGGATGTCGAGGAAGAGCGCGCAGCCGGTGCGCTCCATTTCCGCGCGCACCAGGAAGACCTCGGGGCTGGCGAAGGGGTCGGGCGCGCGCCATTCGCGGTTGAGGTTGCGCCCGGCGGCGTTGGTGCGCAGGTTGCCGCGCACCGCGCCGTCCGGGTTCATGTTCGGCACGATGTGCAGCACGGCGTGCTCGCGCACCTTGCGCGCGACCGGGTCGGCATTGTCGAGCAGGCGCTCGAGGAGGCCCTCGACGAACCATTCCGCCATGGTCTCGCCGGGATGCTGGCGCGCGATGATCCACACCGGCACCCGTCCCGGCGCGTCGCGCCCGACCGTCACCACGTCGAGGTCCCGCCCATCCACCGTACTGCCGAGGTTGCGCACGCGGGCGTAGGGCGAGAGCTCGACGCGCGCGAGCAGGTCGAGGTGACGCTCGTGCGAATAGGGCTCGAAGTAGGCGTAGTAGAGGCTGTCGCGCTCGGGCGTGTGCTCGACGATCAGCTGCCCGTCCTCGTAGCGCGTGCCGGCGATGCGGAACCAGTTCTGGCGGTCGTAGGAGGCGACGCAGCGGTAGTCCCGCCATCCGTCCGGATAGGCCGCGCCCGCGGCGTTCTCGAACACCATGCGCACCGGCTTGCCGGCCGCGCCCATCAGGCGGAAGTGGAACCACTGGTGGAAGTCGGCAGCGTTGTCCTTGCGCAGGCGCAGGCGGATGTCGGCCGGATCGTCGAGGCGCACGACCTCGATCGCGCCGGAGTCGAAGCTGGAGCTGATCTTCAGCACGTTCACTCCTCGCGACGGCGGAAGACCAGGGTATCGGCATCGGACGCGTCGGCGGCGAAGGCGTAGCCCTCGGCGTCGAAGCCCTGCAGCGCCTCGACCTCGTCGATGCGATTCGTGATGACGTAACGGCTCATCAGCCCGCGCGCGCGCTTGGCGTAGAAGCTGATGATCTTGTAGCGCCCGCCCTTCCAGTCCTCGAACACCGGGGTGACGATGCGCCCCTTCAGCTTCTTGGGCTTGACCGACTTGAAGTACTCGTCGGAGGCGAGGTTCAGCAGCACACGCTCGCGCCCGGCGTCTTCCTCGCGCGCGAGCAGGCCGTTGAGCGCGTCGGTGATGCGCTCGCCCCAGAACTCGTAGAGGTTCTTGCCGCGCGGGTTGGCCAGCCGGGTGCCCATCTCCAGGCGGTAGGCCTGCATCAGGTCGAGCGGGCGCAGCACGCCGTAGAGGCCGGAGAGGATGCGCAGGTGGTCCTGTGCCCAGGCCAACTCGTCCGCGGTCAGGCTCCTCGCATCGAGTCCCTCGTAGACGTCGCCGTTGAAGGCCAGCAGAGCCTGCCGTGCATTGTCGGGGCTGAATGGGCGCGACCAGCTCGCGTAGCGCGCCACGTTGAGCGTGGAGAGTGGATCCGAGAGCGACATCAGCTCGGCGATCTCGGCGGGCGATTTCTCGCGCAGTACCTCGATCAGCGCTGCGGAATCGTCGAGGAAGTCGGGCCGGGTGTAGGTGGAGACGGTGATCGGCGTCTCGTAGTCGAGCGCCTTGGCAGGGGAGATGACGAGGATCATGCCTTCTGTTCGCTGTGTCGGCGCGGAGCCGGATGGCCGGATGTTAACGCGAATCGCCCCGCAACACCGCCTTCAGCCCGGCAGCACCTCCTCCAGCAGCGCGAGCAGCTCGTCCGCCCGCTTGCGGCCGAGGCGTGACTCGTCGATCGACTCCTTCCATTCGGCGATCAGCGCGCGCAGTTCGCTGCTGCTCCGGGTGGCATGGACACGCTTGACCAGGCCGAGCTTGCCGTAGGGGCCGTGGAAGGTGCGCAGGGTGTTGATCATGAAGTCGCGCGCGAGCGGCAGGCTGGCCGTGTGGCCGGTGTGCGCCCGCGCGACCGGCGCCGCGCCTGCCGCCGGCTGTCCTTCGCGTATGCTGGCTTCGGGCGGGTCGGCCATCCCGGCGCTGGACGCGATGAACCCTGCCTCGGCGAGTTCTCCGAGCGCAGCCGCAATCTTCGCGTCGCCGGTAAGGGCACACAGATCCTCGACGCTGCGCTGTCCATCGACCAGGATCAGCAGGCGGCGGGCGCGCAGCCCGAGGCCGTGCGTGCGATGCGCGATCTCGTCCTGTCCCTTGAGTGTCTTGGCGTACTTTTCCATCATCCTCCTCGCGGGGCGCTACCACCCCTGGTCTCGTCCTCGGGGTCTGTCGCGGCGTCCGCCGTGCCCCGCTTGGAATGCGGAAAGCATGGAAGCAAGCCTGCGCCCGAGTCAAGAAGGAAAATTCACGCCTCGGATCGTCCCCGTGGCGCGGAGCTGACGCGCCTGCTCGAACAGACAGACCGCCGCGGCCGCGGCGACGTTGAGGGATTCGATGCCGGCCGCCATCGGGATGATCACGCAGCCGTCGGCGCGCGCCAGCAGGGCCGGGGAAAGTCCCTGCCCTTCCGCCCCGAAAAGCCAGGCCACCGGGCCGCGCAGGTCGAGCTCGTAGAGCGGGTGGGCGTCCTCGCGCAGGGCAGTTGCCAGGCACAGACCCGGGTAGCTCTCCAGTCGGGCGAGCAGTTCGCAGCCCTCCTCAATCCGGACAACGAACTGCGCGCCCATGCCGGCACGCAGCGCGCGCGGCGACCAGGCCTGCGCGCAGCCCTCACCGAGCAGCGCGTGGCGGATGCCGGCCGCGGCCGCGGTGCGCAGCAGGCTGCCGAGGTTGCCGGGGTCCTGCACGCCGTCGACCACGATCAGGCTGGCGTCGCCCGGGGCGCTCGGCGTGCTCGCCGGCATGGCGATGGTGGCCAGCAAGCCGGCGGGGCTGTCGACCGGGCTGACATGCGCGAACAAGGCATCGCCCAGGCGGTAGCGCGGCACCTCTGCCGGCGCCGCCGCGAGCAGGCGACGATGCTCCTCGCGCAGCAGGCCGGACTCCGACACCACCAGCGCGCGCAAGGCCACGCCCGCCGCGAGCGCGGATTCGACCAGGTGGGCACCGTCGAGCACGGTCTCGTCGAGCTTGCGGCGGTCGCGTGCCGAGTGCGCGAGCGCATGCAGGCGCTTGACGAAGGCGTTGTCACGCGAGGCCAGCGCCTTGAGCTGCGGCTCACTCATCCCGGCGCTCGAGCAGCTTCTTCACCGGCGCGAAGCTGCGCCGGTGGAAGGCCTGCACGCCGTGCGCCGCGAGCGCCGCAAGGTGGGCGGCGGTCGGGTAGCCCTTGTGAGCGGCCAGCCCGTACTGCGGCCACTGCGCGTCGAGCTCGCGCATGGCCGCATCGCGTGCGGTCTTGGCGAGGATGGAGGCCGCCGAGATCGATGGCTCGGTGGCGTCGCCCTTGACGATCGCCCGCGCCGGATAGGACAGCTTGGGGCAGCGGTTGCCGTCGATGCGCACCTCGGCCGGCGCGATCCCGAGCGCCATCACCGCGCGCTGCATGGCCAGCATGGTGGCGTGCAGGATGTTGAGGCGGTCGATCTCCTCGACGCTCGCCTCGGCCACCGCCCAGGCCAGCGCGCGCGCGCGGATCAGCGGTGCGAGGCGCTCGCGCGCGGCTTCGCTCAGCTTCTTGGAATCGGCGAGGCCTTCGATCGGGCGCGCGGGATCGAGGATGACCGCAGCGGCGACCACTGGCCCGCACAGCGGCCCGCGGCCAGCCTCGTCGACCCCGCAGATCAGGCCGGAGGACGGCAGTCCGGGATCGAACAGCTCGGCGTTCATGCCCTTGGTCCCGCCTTGTCGAGGTAGGGCAGGATCGCCTCCGCGGCGCGCCGCGCGGTGTCCTGCCGGAGGGTGCGATGCAGGTCGGAGAAGCGCGCCGCGACCGCAGCGCGCCGCGCATCGTCGGCGAACCAGTCGTCGATCGCGGCGGCAAGGTGTTCGGGGTCGGCCTCGTCCTGGAGAAGCTCCGGCACCACGGTCTCGCCGCACAGAATGTTGGGCAGGCCCACCCAGGGCAGGTAGGCCATCCGCTTCATGAGGCGGTACTGCCACTTGCCGATGCGGTAGGTGATCACCATCGGGCGCTTGAGCAGCGCCGCCTCCAGGCTTGCCGTTCCACTCGCCACCAGCACCACGTCGGCTGCGGTCATCGCCTCGACGGCGTGACCGAACAGCATGCGGATCGGCAGCCCGCCCGCATCGTTGCGGTGCAGCGCCTCCTCGAAGATCTGGCGCGTCTCGCGGGTGGCCAGCGGGACCAGGAAGAGGCGCTCCGGATCGCGTTCGTGCAAAGTCTTCGCGGTGCCGATGAAGATGTCGGCCAGGTTGCGCACTTCGGACTGCCGGCTCCCCGGCAGCATCGCCACCACGCCGCGCTCGAGAGGAATGCCGAGGCGTTCGCGCGCAGCGGCGCGGTCGGGCTCGAGCGGAAATTCGTCGGCGAGCGGGTGGCCGACATAGCTCACCGGCACGCCGGCACGCTCGTAGAGCTCGGGCTCGAAGGGGAAGAGGCACAGCATGTGCGACACCGAGCGCGCGATGCGCTTGATCCGCCCGCCCCGCCAGGCCCAGATCGACGGGCCGACGAAATGGATCGCCGGGATGCCGGCGTCGCGCACCTTGCCTTCGAGCCACAGGTTGAAATCGGGCGCATCCACGCCGATGAAGGCATCGGGGCGCTCGGCGCGGATCTGCGCGAGCAGCGCGCGGCGGATGCCGGAGAGCTCGCGGTAGCGCTTGAGCGCGTCGACGTAGCCATGCACCGCGAGCAGCTCGCAGGGCCAGCGCACGTCGAAGCCTTCGGCCTGCATCTTCGGCCCGCCGATGCCGAAGAACTCCGCGTCGGGCAGATGGCGGCGGAGCGCTCGGATCAGGTGGCTCGCGAGCAGGTCGCCGGAGGTCTCCCCGGCGACCATGGCGATGCGGATCTTCATGCCGTTCGAGACGCGGCCCGCGCCGTGCAGCGGATCATGCTCAGCGCACGATGCCGCGACCGGAGTCCGCGATGAAGGCGGCGAAGGGCGCGGCCTCGGCCTGCCCGGCGGCGATCTCGGCGACGCGCTGGCGCGCCTCGTCGAGCGTGAGGCCGCTGCGGTAGAGCGCGCGGTAGGCGCGTTTGATCGCGGCGATGCCCTCGGCACTGTAGCCGCGGCGCTTGAGGCCTTCGCTGTTGATGCCGTGCGGTTTGGCCGGGTTGCCCGCCACGGTCACGAAGGGCGGCAGGTCCTGCAGCAGCACGGTACCGACACCGCAGAAGCTGTGCG
This sequence comes from Thauera sp. DNT-1, assembly GCF_055393985.1. Classification (NCBI taxonomy): domain Bacteria; kingdom Pseudomonadati; phylum Pseudomonadota; class Betaproteobacteria; order Rhodocyclales; family Zoogloeaceae; genus Thauera; species Thauera sp. DNT-1. Next base: position 639,376 of record NZ_AP043752.1, read on the forward strand.
CGCCGACGCGGCAGAACTGATGCACCCCGGTGAAGCCGCCGAGGATCGCCCAGTCGCCCACATGGACATGGCCGGCGAGCGTGGCGTTGTTGGCGAAGATGGTGTGGTCGCCGACCTGGCAGTCGTGCGCGATGTGCACGTAGGCCATGATCCAGTTGTCGTTGCCGACGCGGGTGACGTGCGCGTCCTGGCTGGTGCCGACGTTGAACGAGCAAAATTCGCGGATCGTGTTGCGGTCGCCGATCTCGAGCCGGGTGGGCTCGGCGTCGTACTTCTTGTCTTGCGGGCTGGCGCCGATCGAGCAGAACTGGAAGATCTCGTTGTCGCGGCCGATGCGGGTGTGGCCCTCGACCACGACGTGCGGGCCGATGCGCGTGCCGTCGCCGATCTCGACGTTCTCGCCGATCAGCGAATAGGCCCCGACGCTGACGTTGGCGCCTAGCTTCGCACCCGGATGGACGATGGCGGTCGGGTGAATCATAGCGTCTTGATCGCGCACATCAGCTCGGCTTCGGCGGCGAGCTCGCCGTCGACGCTGGCGCGTGCCTTGTACTTGTAGATGTTGCGCTTGGCGTGGGTGATCTCGACGTCGAAGATCAGTTGGTCGCCCGGCACCACCGGACGCTTGAAGCGCGCGTTGTCGATGCCCGCGAAGTACACCACCGAGTTGTCGTCGGGCTTCACGCCGGTGCTCTTGAACGACAGCAGCGCCGCAGCCTGGGCCATGGCCTCGATGATCAGCACGCCCGGCATCACGGGGTGGTGCGGGAAGTGCCCCGGAAAGAAGGGCTCGTTCATGGTCACGTTCTTCAGCCCGCGCGCACGCACGCCCGGTTCGATCTCCAGCATGCGATCGACGAGCAGGAAGGGATAGCGGTGCGGCAGGTACTGCAGGATTTCCTTGATGTCCATGATGGCTCAGCCCTGCGAGCGGTCGTCGGGACCGTCGCTGTTTTGTTCGAGTTGGCGGACGCGCCTGGCGAGCGCGTCGAGGTGGCGCAGGTGGGAGAAGTTCTTCACCCAGTCGCCATGCGTCTGCAGCGGCAGGTTGCCGGTGTAGACGCCCGGTTTGGCGATCGACTTTGCGACCAGGGTCCACGCCGACACCACGACGTCATCGGCGATGCTCAGGTGTCCGGAGATGCCGGCCTGGCCGCCGATCATGCAGCGCGCGCCGATCCGGGCGCTGCCCGCGACCCCGGCGCAGCCGGCCATGATCGTGTGCTCGCCCACGCGCACGTTGTGCGCGATCTGGATGAGGTTGTCGAGCTTGACGCCATCGCCGATCACGGTGTCGTCGAGCGCACCGCGGTCCACCGTCGTGTTGGCGCCGATCTCGACGTCGTTGCCGAGGACCACACGGCCGGTCTGCGGGATCTTGACCCAGGCGCCGGACTTCTCGCGCGCGAAGCCGAAGCCGTCGGCGCCGATGACCACGCCCGAGTGCAGGATGCAGTCCTCGCCGATCACGCAGTCGTGGTAGATGCTGACGTTGGCATAGAGCCGGGTGCCGCGCCCGATGCGAGTGCCGCGCCCCACGTGGCAGTTGGGCCCGATCACCACGTCCTCGCCGAGCACCACGTCTTCCTCGATCGAGGCGCCGGGTCCCACCTGCACGCTGGCCGGCAGGGTGCTGGCGACCGCGGCGAGCGCATGGATACCGGGACGCACCGCGGGGGGCGGATTGAACAGCTGCGCGACGCGTGCGAAGTACAGGTAGGGGTCGGCGGTCAGGATCAGGTTGCGCCCGGCCAGCGCCTCGCGCAGGTCGGGCGTGACGATCAGCGCACTTGCCGCACACTCGCCGACCTGCGACAGGTACTTGCGGTTGGCAAGGAAGGCGAGATCGCCCTCCCCCGCCTTGTCCAGCGTGCCGACGCGCGAAACCGCGACATCGCCGTCTCCCGCGATCTCGCCGCCCAGGCGATCGACCAGCTCGTGCAGTCGGAACATCGGGCGACCAGTCTTACTTGGCGTCGGACAGGGTCTTGATGACCTTGTCGGTGATGTCGATGCGCGGGTTCGCGTACACCGCTTCCTGGAAGATGATGTCGTAGTTTTCCTGCTCGGCGATCTGCTTGACCGAGCGGTTGGCCTTGTCGAGCACCGAGGCGAGTTCCTCGTTACGGCGTTGGTTCAGGTCTTCGCGGAACTCGCGCTGCTTGCGCTGGAAGTCGCGGTTGAGCTCGTTGAACGCACGTTCCTTGTTGCGACGGTCGCTGTCGCCCATGGTCGGGCCGTTGCGCTCGAGGTCTTCCTGCATCGACTTGAGGTCGCGCGCGATGCGCTGCAGCTCCTGGTCGCGCTTTTCGAACTCCTTCTCCAGCCGCTGCTGCGCCCGCACGGCGGGCGCTGCTTCGCGCATGACGCGATCGGAATTGACGAAGCCGATCTTGGTTTCGGCGAACGCGGTCTGGGAAAGGCCGAGCACAGCGAGTGCGACCAGGGAGAGGGTACTGACTTTCAATTATGCCTCCGGATGAAACTGTTTCGCCCGCAGCTCAGAACACGCTGCCGAGCTGGAACTGGAACCGCTGGATCTCGTCGTTCTCTTCCTTCTTGAGCGGATGGCCGAAGCTGAACTTCAGCGGGCCGATCGGCGAGCTCCACGAGAATGCCAAGCCGGTACTGTAGCGCAGATCGCTGAAACGGATGTTCTGATCCACGAAAGTGCCGCCGCCGAGCGGTTCTTCGTCCCTGCCCCAGACGTAGCCGGCATCGAGGAAGGCCGAGATGCGGAAGGAACGGTCCTTGCCCGCGCCCGGCATCGGGAAGAAGAACTCGGCGTTGGCGACGGCCTTGCGGGTGCCGCCGGTCGAGCTGATGTCGCCGTCGGTATCCTTGTACTTGGGGCCGACCGAGCCTTGGTCGAAGCCGCGTACCGAGCCGATGCCGCCGACGTAGTAGTTCTTGTAGAAGGGTACGTCCTTGCCGCCGAAGCCCTTGGCGTAGCCGACGTCCGCGTTGAGCATCAGGGCGTAGTCGGTTCCGATCGGGAACCAGTGCTGGTACTGGTAGCCGAGTTTGCCGTAACGCAGATCGCCAACCGGGACGGTGACCTCGCCATAGACACGCTGATACACGCCGCTGCGGGGATAGGTGAAGCTGTCGCGACCGTCGCGCGACCAGCCGACGGTCAACAGCAGGCTGTCAACCGTGCAGTCGCCGACGCCGCTGGGGTTGTCGAGGCCGTTTTCCTTGCAGAAATCCTTGTAGAGCAGCGGACTCGCGTTGTAGGTGGTGATCTCGGTGCGGTCGGCGGTGAGCCCGAAGTTAACGTGGTCGTCTTCCGCGATCGGCCAGCCGAGCCGAATACCGGCGCCGGTCGAGACGGTCTTGTACGGCGACACCGAGTCGAGTTCGTCGGCGTCGTAGGTGCGGTGGTACAGGTCCCAACCCAGGCTGATGCCGTCCACCGTGTAGTAGGGGTTGGTGAAGGACAGCGCGAGCGTGCGGCTGGACTGACTGGTGTTGAGGCCGAGCGTCAGGGCGTTGCCGCTGCCGAACAGGTTCTGCTGCGAGATCGACGCCGACAGCACGATGTTCTCGGAGCTGGAGAAACCGGCGCCGAGCATCAGGTTTCCGGTCGGGCGTTCCTTGACGGTGAAGTTCACGTCGACCTGGTCGGTCGTGCCTGGTATCGCCGGCGTCTCGACGGTCACCTCGTCGAAGAAGCCGAGGCGGTCGATGCGCGTACGCGAGCGGTTGATCGCCGCCGCGTCGTACCAGCCCCCTTCCATCTGGCGCATCTCGCGGCGCACCACCTCATCGCGCGTCTTGGTGTTGCCGCCGACGTTGATGCGGCGCACATAAACCCGCCGACCCGGATCGACGAATACGGTGAAGGCCACCTCGCGCTTGACCTTGTCGACTTCCGGCGCGGCATTGACGTTGGCGAAGGCATAACCCTCGTTGCCAAGGCGGTCGGTGATCGCCTTGGTGGTCTCCGTCAGGCGTTCGCGCGAGAAGGTCTCGCCCGGTCGGATCTTCGTCAGCGCCTGGTATTCGGCCTCGGGAAGGATCAGGTCGCCGGTGAAGCGCACGCCGGTGACGGTGTACTTCTCGCCCTCGGTGATGTTCACCGTGATGTAGATGTCCTGCTTGTCCGGTGTGATCGAGACCTGGGTGGAGTCGATGTTGAAGTCGAGGTAGCCCTGGTTCAGGTACCAGGAGCGCAAGGTCTCCAGGTCGGCCGAGAGCTTCTGGCGGGAGTACTGGTCGTTCTTGGTGTACCAGGTCAACCAGCCGGGCGTGGTGAGCTGCATCTCGTCGAGGAGATCTTCTTCTTCGAAAGCCCTCGCGCCGACGATGCGGATCTGGCGGATCTTGGCCACGCCCCCCTCGTCCACCTTGAAGTTAATGCCGACACGGTTGCGTTCGAGCGGCGTGACGGTCGTCGTGACCGTGGCCGCGTACTTGCCGCGCGAGAGGTACTGGCGCTTGAGTTCCTGCTCCGCGCGCTCGAGCAACGAGCGATCGAAGATGCGCGATTCGGCGAGGCCGACCTCGCGCAAGCCCTTCTTGAGCGCGTCCTTGTCGAACTCCTTGACCCCGTCGAAGGTGATGTCGGCGATCGCTGCGCGCTCGTCCACCACCACCACGATGACGTTGCCTTCGGTCTCGATGCGAACGTCGCTGAAGAAACCCGTGGCGAACAGCGCGCGGATCGCATCGGCGGCCTGCGCCTCGGTGAAGGTCTCGCCGACGCGGACCGGCAGGTAGTTGAACACGGTGCCCGCCTCGGTGCGCTGGATGCCCTCGACGCGGATGTCCTTGACCACGAAGGGATCGAAGGCGAGGGCCGGCGCTGCGGCAAAAAGGGCCACCAGGAGCCCGGGCAGGAGCTTGCGATTCATGCGGGAGTTCAGCCGGAAATAAGACGATTGAGATCGTTGTAGAAGGCGAATGCCATCAACATCACCAGGAGGGCGAGGCCGATCTGCTGACCGACCTCCATGATGCGCTCCGGGATCGGACCGCCCTTGATGATTTCGACCGTATAGTACAACAAGTGCCCCCCATCCAGAACCGGGATGGGCAGCAGGTTCAGGACCCCCAGGCTGATGCTGATCAAGGCCACGAACTTGAGGTAGTGCGCCAAACCCAGCTGGGCGGTCTGACCTGCATAGTCGGCGATCGTGACCGGTCCGGAGAGGTTCTTCCAGGACACTTCGCCGGTGAGCATGCGGCCGATCATCTTGAGGCTCAGCACGCTGGTCTCCCAGGTCTGCCGAACCGCGCGCGCGAGGCCTTCGAGCACACCGTAGCGGATCTCGCCGAACATCTCGATGCCGCCCGTTGCGGCTTCGCCCACCCCCACGCCGATGCGGCCGATCCGCGCCCCGCCCTCCTCGGCCGCGTCCGGGGTCACCACAAGCCCTACCACCCCGCCCGCACGGTCGATCTCGAAGTCGAGCGCGCGTCCGGGCGCCTCGCGCACCAGGCGCACGAGGTCGGCCCAGGCCGCGACCGCCGTGCCCGAGATCGCCAGCACGCGATCCCCGACCTGCAGTCCCGCACGTTCGGCAGCGCTGCCATCCGCGATCCTGCCGATCACCGCCGGAAGCGCCGGACGCCAGGGGCGCAGGCCGAGGCGCGCGATCAGGTCGGTGTTGCCCTCGTCGATCGCCACGCCCGAGAGATCCATGCGGCGGAAGGCATCGACGTCCTCCAGGGTGCGTACGCGCAGCACCACCTCGCGGTTGTCGAGCGCGTGGCGCAGCAGCACCCAGCGCAGGTCCTGCCAGCTGCGCACGGGCTCCTCGTCCACCGCGATCACGAGGTCGCCCTCGCGCACCCCCGCCGCCTGCGCGATCGCCGGCGTGTCGGACAACGCCACGCGAGGCTTGAGTTCCTCGGTGCCGCCGACAAAGAGGCCCCAGTAGAGGGCGATCGCGAGCAGGAAGTTGGCGAGCGGCCCGGCGGCGACGATCGCGAAACGCCGATACACGCTCTGGCGGTTGAAGGCGCGGTGCAGCTCGGGTGCCGCTACGGGCGCCTCGCGCTCGTCGAGCATCTTGACGTAGCCGCCGAGCGGGAACGCGGCGAGCACCCATTCGGTGCCGTCGCTGCCGGCGGTATGGCGCAGCAGCGGCTTGCCGAAGCCGATCGAGAAGCGCAGCACCTTGACCCCGCACCAACGTGCCACGAGGTAGTGGCCGAGTTCGTGGACGAGGATGAGCAGGCCGAGGGCAAGCGCGAAGGGAACCAGGTAATCGAAGAGAGTCATCGGTCGCGGCGAAGTCGGGAGATCTCGTCCCGCGCGAGTTCGCGGGCGTGCGCGTCGGCGGCCAAAACCGCCTCCAGCGAATCGACCGCGCCCGGCCGGCTGCGTTCCAGGCTCGCTGCGATCACGGCGGCGATGTCGAGGAAGCCGATGCGATGGTCGAGGAAGGCGGCGACCGCCTCCTCGTTGGCGGCGTTGAGCACGGCGGGCGCCGTGCCGCCGGCGCGCAGCGCGTCGAAGGCCAGCTTCAGGCAGGGGAAGCGGGCGAAGTCCGGACGTTCGAAATCGAGGCGGGCGATCTCGAACAGGTCGAGCGGGCGCACACCCGCGTCGATGCGCTCGGGCCAGGCCATGGCGTTGGCGATCGGGGTGCGCATGTCGGGGTTGCCGAGCTGTGCGATCACCGAGCCGTCGGCGTAGTCGACCATCGAGTGGATCACGCTCTGCGGATGCACGACCACCTCGATCATGTCCGCCGGGGCGCCGAACAGCCAATGCGCCTCGATGACCTCCAGGCCCTTGTTCATCATGGTCGCGGAGTCGACCGAGATCTTGCGTCCCATGACCCAGTTGGGATGGGCGCAGGCCTGCTCGGGGGTGACATTCGCGAGCGAATCGATCGGCGCCGTGCGGAAGGGGCCGCCGGAGGCCGTCAGCAACACCCTGCGCACGCCGGCGCGCGCGGGTTCGCGCGCGTAGCCGGCGGGCAGGGCCTGGAAGATCGCGTTGTGCTCGCTGTCGATCGGCAGCAGGACCGCCCCGCTTGCGGCCACTGCATCGATCAGCAAGCGGCCCGACAGCACCAGGGCCTCCTTGTTGGCCAGCAGCACCTTCTTGCCCGCGCGCGCGGCGGCCAGGGTCGGGCGCAGGCCGGCCGCGCCTACGATCGCGGCCATCACCATGGCCACCTCGTCGGCGGCGGCGACACGCTCGAGCGCCTCTTCACCGCATAGCACCTCGGTGTCGCGACCCGCTGCGCGCAATCCCGCGCGCAGGCGTTCGGCAGCGGTCGCATCGCCCATCACCGCGAAGCGCGGCGAAAAACGCAGGCACTGCTCGAGCAGCTTGTCATCCTGGCGCTGCGCACTGAGCGCGAAGACCTCGAAACGGTCGGGGTGACGGGCGACGACATCGAGCGTGCTTTGGCCGATCGAGCCGGTTGCGCCCAGGACGGTCAGGCGCTGCGGTGCGGGGTCAGGCATGGGGAGAATCCGTTGCGGAAGGAGCACGGCGGAAGCCGTGGAGGATCAGCGCGCGAGCCACACCGCGCCGAGCGCCACGAGCGGGAGCGTCGACGTCAGGCTGTCGATGCGGTCGAGGATGCCGCCGTGGCCGGGCAGGATGTTGCCACTGTCCTTGAGGCCGGCCTGACGCTTGAGCAGCGACTCGAAGAGGTCGCCGACGATGCTCACCGCGGTCCACGCCAGCAGGACGCCGGCGATCACCGGCGCGCCGCCCTCGAATTCCGCGCCGCGCATCGCGAGCACGCCGAAGCCGAAGGCCAGCACCGCCAGCACGCCACCTGCGGCGCCCTCCCAAGTCTTGCCCGGGCTGATCGCCGGGGCCAGCTTGTGACGGCCGAAGGCGCGGCCGCTGAAATAGGCGGCGATGTCGGCCACCCAGACGACGGCCATGGTTCCGAGCAGCACCCCGGGGCCCATCGTGCGCAGCTGCATCATTGCCAGCGCGGTCGGCACGAGCACGACGAAGCCGACCAGCGAAGCCAGCATCGGGTTGGACAAGGCCCACTTGCCGCGCAGCCACATCGGCACGACGAAGATCCAGAATAACGCGCTGAAGACATAGAGCGGCACCACGGCCGCAGCACCGCCGAGCTCGCCGCTGCCCAGCCCCGCGCTCCAACCCAGGAACGCGGATGCGGCGGCAAAGGCGACCGCCGTGGACACGCGCAACCCGCGCTCGAAGCGGGCGAGCGCGCCCCACTCCCACGCCGCCGCACCGCACAAGACTGCGCAGAGCACGAGCCAGACCGATGCCGGCAGCAGGAACACCGCCGCCAGCAGGCCGACCAGCAAGGCGATTGCGGTGAGGACGCGATCCTTGAGCATGGAGGCCCTATTCCCCGGCGTCGGCCTTGAGCTGCTCGCTGGTGCGGCCGAAGCGCCGCTCCCGCCCCTGATAGGAGCCGATGGCCTGCCCGAGCGCACCGTCGTCGAAGTCGGGCCAGAGCACGTCGGTGAAGTAGAGCTCGGTATAGGCGAGCTGCCAGAGCAGGAAGTTGCTGATGCGCTTCTCGCCACCCGTGCGGATGAAGAGATCGGGCTCCGGCGCGAAGCTCATCGACAGCTCGGAGGCGATCTCATCTTCGGTGAAGCGTTCCAGGCGCCCCGGTTCGCGCGCCATCAGGCGCGACATCGCATCGAGAATGTCCCAGCGACCGCCGTAGTTGGCCGCGACGGTGAAGTTGAGTCCGCCATTGCCGGCGGTGAGCGTCTCGGCCTCGCGGATCATGTCCACCAGCCGCGGATCGAACTTCGAGAGGTCCCCGATCACGCGGAAGCGCATGTCGTTGTCGTGCATGCGGCGGATCTCCTTCTGCAGCGACTTCAGAAAGAGCTGCATCAGGAAAGAAACCTCGTCCTGCGGGCGGCGCCAGTTCTCGGAGCTGAACGCGAACACGGTGAGGTACTCCACCCCGCGATCGACGCAGCCGCGCACGGTGGCGCGCAGCGCCTCGACACCGCGCGCATGCCCCGCGACGCGAGGCAGCATGCGCTTGCGCGCCCAGCGCCCATTGCCGTCCATGATGACGGCAATGTGCTTCGGCACCTGCGAGACGTCGGGAATGTCGCGGGTGGAACTCCTGAACAGCCCTCCGATCATGCTCCGCCTCCTGTCGTGCCCGTTGACGATACAGCCGATCCGCGCACGCGGATCAGATCTGCATGAGTTCCTGCTCTTTCTGGGCGAGCAGCTTGTCGATCTCGGCTACATAGCGGTCGGTGAGCTTCTGGATCTCGTCCTCGCCGCGACGCTCGTCGTCCTCGGAGATCGCCTTGTCCTTGACCGCATCCTTGAGCTGCTGGTTGCCGTCGCGGCGCAGGTTGCGGATCGCCACCTTGGCGGTCTCGCCCTCGTGGCGCACCACCTTGGTGAGGTCGCGACGGCGCTCCTCGGTGAGCGCAGGCATCGGCACGCGCAGCAGTTCGCCCATGTTCGCGGGGTTGAGGCCGAGGTCGCTGTCGCGGATCGCGCGCTCGACCTTGCCGAGCATCGGCTTTTCCCAGGTCTGCACGCCGATCGTGCGGGCGTCGATCAGGGTGATGTTGGCGACCTGGTTCACCGGCACCATAGAACCGTAGTACTCGACCATCACGTGATCGAGCAGGCCGGTGTGGGCGCGGCCGGTGCGCACCTTGGCGAGGTCGGTCTTGAGCGCCTCGACCGACTTCAGCATCTTCTGCTCGATGTTCTTCTTGAGTTCGGAAATCATGCAAGCCCTCTCCGGAGGTCAGGAATGGACCAGCGTGCCTTCGTCCTCGCCCATCACCACACGCTTGAGCGCGCCGGGCTTGAAGATCGAGAACACGTTGATCGGAAGCTTCTGGTCGCGGCACAACGCGAACGCGGTCGAGTCGAGCACCTGCAGGTTGCGCCCGATCGCCTCGTCGAAGCTGATGCGATGGTAGCGCTGCGCCTGCGGGTCCTTCTTCGGATCCGCAGTATAGACGCCGTCCACCTTGGTCGCCTTGAGAACGATCTGCGCACCGATCTCGGCGCCGCGCAGCGCCGCGGCGGTGTCGGTGGTGAAGAAGGGGTTGCCGGTACCGGCCGCGAAGATGACCACGCGGCCTTCCTCGAGATGACGGATCGCGCGCCCGCGGATGTACGGCTCGACCACCTGGTCGATGCGCAGCGCGGACTGCACGCGCGCTTCGAGCCCCATGCGTCGCATCGCGTCGGCGAGCGCCATCGCGTTCATCACCGTGGCCAGCATGCCCATGTAGTCGGCGGTGGCGCGGTCCATGCCGGAGGCCGCGCCCTTCATGCCGCGGAAGATGTTGCCGCCGCCGATCACCACACCGACCTGGACACCGAGACGGCTGATCTCGGCGACCTCGGACACGATGCGGCTGACGACCTCCTCGTTGATGCCGTAGGCGTCGTCGCCCATCAGGGCTTCGCCGGAGAGCTTGAGCAGGATGCGCTTGTAGGCGGCGGACACGTTCTTCTCCTTACTTCTTGGCGGCAGCGGCGGCCTGTTCGGCCACTTCGGCGGCGAAGTCGGTGACCTTCTTCTCGATGCCTTCGCCGACGATGAACAGCGTGAAGCCGGCGACCGAGGCGCCCTTGGCCTTGAGCAGCTGCTCGATGGTCTGCTTGCCGTCCTCGGCCTTCACGAAGACCTGGGCCAGCAGGGTCACTTCCTTGAGGAACTTCTGCACGGTGCCGTCGGCGATCTTTTCCAGCATCGCTTCGGGCTTGTTGTCGGCGCGGGCCTTCTCGATCGCGATGCGACGCTCGGCATCGATCAGGTCCTGCGACACGCCCGAGGCGTCGAGCGCCTTCGGCTTGGACGCGGCGATGTGCATCGCGATGTCCTTGCCGAGCTGCTCGTCGCCGCCGACCACGTCCAGCAGCACGCCGATCTTGGCGCCGCCGTGGATGTAGGAGAACAGCTTGCCCTTGGCCTCGATGCGGGCGAAACGGCGGATCGACATGTTCTCGCCGATCTTGCCGACCAGCGCGGTGCGGGTCGACTCGACGGTGCCCTCGCCCAGCGGCAGCGCCGACAGGGCAGCGACGTCGGCCGGGCTCTTGGCGGCGACGAGGCCGGCGCAGTTCTGCACCAAGGCCAGGAAGTCGTCGTTCTTGGCGACGAAGTCGGTCTCGCAGTTGACCTCGATGATCGAGCCGAGCTTGCCGTCGGCCGAGATGTCGATGCCGACCACGCCTTCGGCGGCGATGCGGGCGGCGGCCTTGGAGGCCTTGTTGCCGAGCTTGACGCGCAGGATCTCTTCGGCCTTGCCCATGTCGCCGGCGGCTTCGGCCAGCGCCTTCTTGCATTCCATCATCGGCGCGTCGGTCTTCTCGCGCAGTTCCTTGACCATGCTTGCGGTGATTTCCGCCATGCTAGCTCCTGAATAGGTTCGGTTTGACATTCGAAACGCGGATGCCGCGCAGCGCACCGGAGGGCCATCGGCGCGACATCGGGAATTGTGCGGGGCGCACGTTGCGGGATTCGCAAGCGCCACCCGGATTGCAAAAGGGGCCCCGCGGGCCCCCTTCGCTGAGGATCAGGCCTGTTCCTGCGAGCCTTCTTCCTCGACCTCGACGAACTCGTCGCCGCCGGCATCGACGATTTCCTGCAGCACCTGGCTGCGGCCTTGCAGCACGGCATCGGCCACGCCACGGGCGTAGAGGCGGATGGCGCGCGAGGAGTCGTCGTTACCCGGGATCAGGTAGTCCACGCCTTCGGGCGAGTGGTTGGTGTCGACCACGGCCACGACCGGGATGCCGAGCTTCTGGGCTTCGGTGATGGCGATCTTGTGGTAGCCGACGTCGATGACGAACAGCGCGTCGGGCAGGCCGCCCATGTCCTTGATGCCGCCGATCGACTTCTGCAGCTTCTCGAGTTCGCGGCGCACGGTCAGCGCCTCGCGCTTGGACAGGCGCTCGATCGAGCCGTCTTCCATCATCGCCTCGACTTCCTTGAGGCGCTTGATCGACTGCTTGACGGTCTTGAAGTTGGTCAGCATGCCGCCGAGCCAGCGCTCGTCGACGTAGGGCATGCCGGCGCGCTGGGCTTCCTCGGCGATGATCTCGCGCGCCTGGCGCTTGGTGCTGACGAACATGATGTTGCCGCGGTTCGCGGCGAGCTTGCGCACGAACTCCATGGCTTCGTTGTACTTCGCCATCGTCTTTTCGAGGTTGACGATGTGGATCTTGTTGCGCTGGCCGAAGATGTAGGGGGCCATGCGCGGGTTCCAGAAGCGGGTCTGGTGACCGAAGTGGACGCCGGCTTCCAGCATCTGACGCATCGTGACGGACATGTGTTGCTCCAAACTGTACAAGGGTTGAACCTCCGCCTCGCGGATGGGCGACCGGGAAACCGGTTCACCACGCTGCCCCCCGGGATTTGCGCGTCCCCGTCCCGGCCGGAGCCGGAACGCAGGATGTCGAGCAGGCCCCGGAAGGACCCTGTGCCGCAAGGCGTGCGGATTTTGCCTGCACATGCAGACAAGCCCACGATGTTATCACGCCGGCCGCATCGTGCTCAAGGCTGAAGCGGATTGAAACCCAGGCCGACACAAGCCTCGCGGGTACCCGCCGCGGAAATGGCGAAGGCATCGGTTGGCATGCGGTTTGCGCGGATACCGGGTTTGCTGCGGCGCGGCGCTTGCGATAGCCTTCCCGCTTTCCCGCCCCGACACAGAACACACAACAATGAGCATTGTCATCAAGACCCCCGAAGAGATCGAGAAGATGCGCGTGGCCTGCCGGCTCGCCGCCGAGGTGCTCGACTACATCGAGCCGTTCGTTGTCCCCGGCGTGACCACCGGGGAGCTCGACCGCCTCTGCCACGACTACATGGTGAACGTGCAGGGCACCATCCCGGCCCCGCTCGACTACGCACCGCCCGGCTACAAGCCCTACCCCAAGTCGATCTGCACTTCGGTCAATCACCAGGTCTGCCATGGCGTACCGGGCGAGAAGGCGCTCAAGAAGGGCGACATCGTCAACCTCGACATTACGGTGATCAAGGAGGGCTTCCACGGCGACACCAGCCGCATGTTCCTGCTCGGCGGGGACTCGGCGTGCAGCATCGTCGCCCGCCGCCTGACGCGGATCACCTACGAGTGCATGTGGCTGGGCATCGCCACCGTCAAGCCCGGCGGCCGCCTCGGCGACATCGGCGCCGCGATCCAGAAGCACGCCGAAGGCAACGGCTTCTCGGTGGTGCGCGAGTTCTGCGGCCACGGCATCGGGCGCAAGTTCCACGAGGAACCGCAGGTGCTGCACTACGGCAAGGCCGGCACCGGCCCCACGCTCGAGCCCGGCATGATCTTCACCATCGAGCCGATGATCAACGCCGGCAAGGCGGCGATCTCCGAGCTGCCCGACGGGTGGACCATCGTCACCAAGGACCGCAGCCTGTCGGCGCAGTGGGAGCACACGGTGGTGGTCACCGAGACCGGTGTCGAGGTGCTCACCCTTTCCGCCGGGTGCCCGCCCCCGCCCGAGCTCGTCGCTGCCCGTTTCGCAACGGCTGGCTGAAGAATCCGTCGCAGGCCCGCACATGAACGACGCCCTCACCGACGAGCTGCACACCCTTGCCACCACGGCACGCCAACGTCTCGTCGAGGGCACGGCGCAGCTGCGCGACGCCTATCAGGGGCGGCCGCAGACCTCCATCCTGCTCAAGGGCCGCGCTCGACTGGTGGATCACGAGCTCGTCCGCCTGTGGACGGCGTGCGCGATGCCCGCCTCCGCCGCGCTCGTGGCGGTGGGCGGCTATGGGCGCGGCGAGCTTTTCCCCGCCTCGGACGTCGACCTGCTCGTGCTGCTATCCACACCGCCCGACGAGGCGCTGAAGGCGCGCCTGTCGGCGCTGGTCGGCGCGTTGTGGGACTGCGGGCTCGAGGTCGGTCATGCGGTGCGCACGGTCGACGAATGCATGATCGCCGCCGCCGACGACATCACCGTGCAGACCAACCTGCTCGAGGCGCGTCTGCTCGCCGGCGACCCGGCGCTGTTTGCCGAGCTGAGCGCGCGCTACCGCGAAGCGCTCGACGTGCGCGCCTTCTACAAGGCCAAGCTGCTCGAGCAGGAACAACGCTACGCCCGCTTCAACGACACGCCCTACGCCCTCGAGCCCAACTGCAAGGAGAGCCCCGGCGGGCTGCGCGACCTGCAGATGCTGGGCTGGATCGCACGCGCGGCCGGGCTTGGCCACAGCTGGCGCGACCTCGCCCGCCACCGCCTCATCACCGGCAGCGAAGCCGGCGAACTGCGCGCGATCGAGCGCTTCCTGCAGCACATCCGCATCCGCCTGCATCATCTCACCGGGCGCGCGGAGGACCGCCTGCTCTTCGACCACCAGGAAAAGCTCGCCCGCATCCTCGGCATCGAGGCCACGCCCACCCGGCGCGCCTCCGAGGTGCTGATGCAGCGCTACTACGTCACCGCCAAGATGGTGATGCAGCTCAACACCGTGCTGCTGCAGAACTACGGCAGCGTGATCTTCCCCGACCGCGGCGCCGCGATCGTGGTCAACGCGCGCTTCCAGGTCGTGCGCGAGCTGCTCGACATCCGCGACGAGGACGTCTTCGAGCGCCACCCTTCCGCGCTGCTCGAATGCTTCCTGCTGCTGCAGCAGCGCTCCGAGCTCAAGGGCATGACGGCGCGCACCCTGCGCGCGCTGTGGATCCACCGCAATCAGGTCAATGCCGCGTTTCGCGCCGACCCCGCGCACCGTGTCCTCTTCCTGCAGATCCTGCAGCAGCGCCGCGGTATCGTGCGGGTGTTCCGCAAGATGAACGAGTACGGCATCCTGTCGCGCTACATCCCGGCGTGGCGGCGCATCGTCGGCCAGATGCAGCACGACCTCTTCCACGTCTATACGGTCGACCAGCACATCCTGATGGTGCTGCGCAACGTGCGCCGGTTCACGATGGGAGAGCACGCGCACGAATACCCGCTGATGACGCGGCTGATCATGGCCTTCGAGCGCCACTGGCTGCTCTACGTCGCCGCGCTCTTCCACGACATCGCCAAGGGCCGCGGCGGCGACCACTCCACGCTCGGCATGGCCGACGCGCGCGAATTCTGCACCCAGCACGGCATGGACGCGAACGACACCGCACTGGTCGTGTGGCTGGTCGAGCAACACCTCACGATGTCGCGGGTCGCACAGAAGGAAGACACCTCCGACCCCGAGGTCATCCAGCGCTTCGCCGACGTCGTGCGCGACGAGCGTCGCCTGGTCGCGCTCTACCTGCTCACCCACGCCGACATCCGCGGCACCAGCCCCAAGGTGTGGAACGGCTGGAAGGGCAAGCTGCTCGAGGATCTGTTCTTCGCCACCCAGCGCCTGCTGCGCGGTGCCACCGCCAAGGAGGCGCTCGGCCTCGACGGCCGCCTCGAGGACGCCCGCCGCCAGTTGCGCTTCCACGGCCTGCGCCCCGGCGTCGAGGACGCGCTGTGGGCCCGGCTCGACCCGGTGTACTTCATGCGCCACTCCGCCGAGGAGATCGCCTGGCACACCCGCTTGTTGTACTACCGCACCGAATCCGACGAGCCGGTGGTGAAGGCGCGCGTGGCCGAGGACGAGGACGGCGTGCAGGTCATGGTGTTCACCCGCGACCAGAAGGACCTCTTCGTGCGCCTGACCGGCTTCTTCGGGCGCATGGGCTTCACCATCGTCGACGCCAAGGTGCACACCACCCGCCACGGCTACGCGCTCGACAGCTTCATGCTGCAGGACCCGGGCGAACAGGCCGCCTACCGCGACATCGTGATCCTGATCGAGCACGAGCTCACCGCCCGCCTGCAGAAACCGGGGCTGCCCGAGCGCCCGAGTCGCGGGAGAATGTCGAGGCAGGTCAAGCACTTCCCGATCAGCCCGGAGGTCAGCATCCGTCCCGACGAGGCCGGCCGCCATCACGTGCTCTCGCTCACCGCCGCCGATCGCCCCGGCCTGCTCTACGACGTCGCCGCGGTGCTCGCCGAGCACGGCATCCGCCTGCACACCGCCAAGATCGCCACCCTGGGCGAGCGCGTCGAGGACACCTTCCTGCTCACCGGCAACGTGCTCAACCAGGACGCGCAGGTGCTGAGGATCGAGCGCGAGCTGCTGGAGCGGCTGCAGGTCTAGCCGCGCTCGTGGCGCGCTCCGGATGCGCTCGCGGCGCGCTCAGTGCCCCTTCCCCGCCAGGCGGTCCATGGCGGCGTAGAGCAGGCCCGAGAACAGGAAGGTCACGTGGATGCCCACCATCCAGCCGAGCTGGCGGTCGGTGAGGTTGTGGGCGTTCATGAAGGCCTTGAGCAGTTCGATCCCGGAGATCGCCACGATCGAGCCGATCAGCTTGAGCTTGAGGTCGGAGAAGCCGATGTGTCCCATCCACTCCGGGCGGTCGCGGTGGGTGTGCAGGTCCTCCATCTTGGACACGAAGTTCTCGTAGCCGCTGAACATGATGATGATCAGCAGGTTCATGATCAGCGCCACGTCCACCAGCGACAGCACGCCGATGATCAGCTCGCTGCCCGAGGCGCTCCAGATCTGCGCGAACAGCCCGAACAGCTCCTTGGAGAACTTCACCAGCAGCAATACCATCGCCAGCACGAGGCCGAAATACACCGGCGCCATCAGCCAGCGGCTGGTGAACAGCACGTGCTCGAACCCGCTCTCGATCCGCTTCATCGCATCGCGCTCCTCGACCGGTCGATCAGACATGGCACAGCCCCTCCAGCACGGCGCGCACGCGCACCATGGACTCCTGCAACACCAGCTCGATGTCGTCGAAGTGGATGCCGTGCGCGCTCGACGAGCGCCCCGCGGCGTAGTTCACCACCACCCCGATCGCCGCGTAGGGCAGCTCGAGCTCGCGCGCCAGCGCCGCCTCGGGCATGCCGGTCATGCCGACGATGTCGCAGCCGTCGCGCTCGAGGCGGTCGATCTCCGCCGCGGTCTCGAGGCGCGGGCCCTGCGTGCTCGCGTACACCCCGCCATCCATCGCGCTGTCGCCGGCCGCGGCGATCGCCGCGAGCAGACGGTGGCGCAGGGTCTCGTCGTAGGGCTCGGTGAAGTCGATGTGGCGCACCGGCGTGTCGCCGCCCTCGAAGAAGGTGCTCTTGCGCCCCCAGGTGTAGTCGATGATCTGGTTCGGGACGATCAGCGTGCCCGGCGCCAGGTCGGCGCGGATGCCGCCCACCGAGGCCACCGAGACGATGCCGGTGGCCTTGGCCTGCTTGAGCGCCCAGATGTTGGCGCGGTAATTGACCAGGTGCGGCGGGATGGTGTGGCCGTAGCCGTGGCGCGCGAGGAAGACGACCGGCTCGTCGCAGACGCGCCCGAAGGCGAGTGCGCCGGAGGGCTCGCCGTAGGGCGTGCGCACGACCTCGCGGCGCTCGATCTCCATGTTCGACAGTTGGGTGAGTCCGCTGCCGCCGATGATCGCGAGCATGGTGAAGAGACCTCCTTTGGCTGAGGCGCGCGATTCTAGCACGCCCCTCAGAAATCCATGCTGCGCTGCCACAGCACGTGCTAGAATCCTCGCCCTTTCAAAGACTTCGCCGCCCTCCTCCATGTCCCGCGCCATTCGCAACATCGCCATCATCGCCCACGTCGACCACGGCAAGACCACCCTCGTCGATCAACTGCTGCGCCAGTCCGGCACTTTCCGCGAAAACCAGCAGGTCGCCGAACGCGTCATGGACTCGGGAGACATCGAGAAGGAACGCGGCATCACGATCCTGTCGAAGAACTGCGCCATCCAGTATGGCGATACCCACATCAACATCGTCGACACCCCGGGCCACGCCGACTTCGGCGGCGAGGTCGAGCGTGTCCTGTCGATGGTCGACAGCGTGCTGCTGCTGGTCGACGCCGTCGAGGGTCCGATGCCGCAGACCCGCTTCGTGACCCGCAAGGCGCTCGCGCTGGGACTCAAGCCGATCGTCGTCATCAACAAGATCGACCGCCCGGGCGCACGCCCGGACTGGGTCATCAACCACACCTTCGACCTCTTCGACAAGCTCGGCGCCACCGAGGAACAGCTCGACTTCCCGGTGATCTATGCCTCCGGCCTCAACGGCTTCGCAGTCATCAACGAGGGCGACGAGCGCAAGGACATGCGCCCGCTGTTCGAAGCCATCCTCGAGCACGTGCCCGCGCCGGAAGTCGATGCCAACGGCCCGCTGCAGATCCAGGTCTGCTCGCTCGACTACTCGACCTACATGGGCCAGCTCGGCATCGGTCGCATCAAGCGCGGCAGCGTGCGCCCGAACCAGGAAGTCGTCGTCATGTACGGCGAAGAGAACCGCGGCAAGGGCAAGGTCAGCCAGATCCTCACCTTCGAGGGCCTCGAGCGCAAACCCTCCGAGCTGGCCGAGGCCGGCGACATCGTGCTGATCGCGGGCATCCAGCAGGTCAACATCGGCGTCACCCTGTGCGACCCGGAGTGTCTGGAAGGCATGAAGCCGATCGCGGTGGACGAGCCCACGCTGACCATGAACTTCATGGTGAACACCTCGCCGCTGGCCGGTCGCGAGGGCAAGTACGTCACCAGCCGCCAGATCCGCGAGCGCCTGGAAAAGGAACTGCTCAAGAACGTCGCCCTGCGCGTCAATTACACCGGCGACTCGGACGTGTTCGAGGTCTCCGGTCGTGGCGAACTCCACCTCACCATCCTGCTCGAGAACATGCGCCGCGAGGGCTACGAGCTGGCGGTGGGACGCCCGCGCGTGGTGTACAAGGAAATCGACGGCGTGAAGTGCGAGCCGTACGAGATGCTCACCGTCGACGTCGAGGAAGACCACCAGGGCAGCGTCATGGAAGAGCTCGGCCGTCGCCGTGGCGAACTCCAGGACATGCAGCCGGACGGCAGGGGCCGCGTGCGCCTCGAATACCGCATCCCGGCTCGCGGCCTGATCGGCTTCCAGGGCGAGTTCCTCACCATGACGCGCGGCACCGGCCTCGCCAGCCACGTCTTCGACGACTACGGCCCGATGGCCGGCGCCATGGCCGAGCGCCGCAACGGCGTGCTGATCTCGCAGAACGACGGCGACGCGGTGGCCTACGCGCTGTGGAACCTGCAGGACCGTGGCCGCATGTTCGTCAGCCCGGGCGAGGCGCTGTACGAAGGCATGATCATCGGCATCCACACCCGCGACAACGACCTCGTGGTCAACCCGATCAAGGGCAAGCAGCTCACCAACGTGCGCGCCTCGGGTACCGACGAAGCCGTGCGCCTGATCACGCCGATCCAGCTCACCCTGGAATCTGCGATCGAGTTCATCGCCGACGACGAGCTGGTCGAAATCACGCCCAAGAACATCCGTCTGCGCAAGCGTCACCTGAAGGAAACCGACCGCAAGCGCGCTGCCAAGGCCGACGCGTCCTGATCTCAGGCCGCTCGAACGAAAGACGCCCCGCCGGTTCTGCCCGCGGGGCGTCTTGCCATCCGGGCGCTTGCCACAAACGCAGCGCACGGTTTGCAAATGCCCGCTTTCCTGCTATCACGGAAGTACCACAAATGAATGGAGCGCGCGCCGCGGACACGCGGTAATGCGCGCCCAGAACCGACAGAGAGCTTCGCTGCGCAAAGCGCAGAGCGCGGGTGCAGTTGTGCCCGACGATCTGCACAGCGCGTCCCTGCGGGTGTCCGCTTCGGATGCCTTCGTCCCTGCCGATCCGACAGAGCAGGAGAACGAACATGATGCGTCCATCATCGCAGGTGGTGTTGGCGGCCGTTGTCTTCATTGCCGCCATGCTCGCCCCGCCCCTTCCCCTGGCAATCGCTGATGCGCCCGCCGCCTCGCCCGCGTCGACGCCGGCAAGAATTCATGCCCAGGACCTCCCATATTACGAGGCTTGCGCGCGGGAAGGCTTGAACGAGTCCGAATGCGCCGGACGGCTGATCTGGTTCAAGGCCACTGCCGGCAACGAGCGCTTCCACACCTACGTGTTCCAGCAGCGGGTGGGCGTGCTGATCGACTGGTTCCGCGTGCTGCGCAGCGACGAGCGCGGCGACCGCTTCCGCGCCTGGGGCATCATCAACGATCCGGCCTGCTGCGTGCCCGGCAGCCCCGACTGCCCGGCGAAGAGCCTGGACGAGACCTACGGTCTCGACTGGTGTCCGGGCGACGAGGAACTCCTCCCCCATGTCGGGCGCAGCGGCTACCGCGATCCGGCCTGCGACTTCCGCGATGCAGCGCTGAAGCCCGGCGATGTGCATGGCCCAGCCGACCAGCGCCACGACGCCTGCGACCTGCGTTTCGGCACCTCGACCGGCGCACTGGGCATCCGCAAGTTTCCGAACCCGCGCTTCGACCGCGCAGCTTGGTTGAAGCTCAACGGCAGCCCGGGCACCTGGGAAGGCTATAACCGGCCGATCGCCGCCGCCGGCGGCCGGGGCGAGGCGGCCCGCTCCCACCTCCAGGACGGTGCCATCGAGCCCCCCTTCCTGATCGGCACCTCCTGCGGTTCCTGCCACATCGCCTTCGATCCGCTCAACCCCCCGGCTGACCCGGCGCGCCCGGCATGGGAGAACATCAAGGGGCTGATCGGCAACCAATACACGCGCGTCTCCGAGATCATGGTCTCGGGCATGGCATCGAACACCCTCGAATGGCAGATGTTCGCCCATGCCAGGCCGGGAACCAGCGACACCTCGGCGATCCCGACCGACCAGGTCAACAATCCCGGCACGATCAACGCACTGATCAATCTCGCCAAGCGTCCGACCTTCGCCAACGAGTCCGTGATCAAGTGGCGCAAGACCGCCTCCTGCGCCAAGGGCGTCGACGAGACCCGGTGCTGGTGCGAGCCGGGCCGCAACGGCAAATGCTGGGAGAAGTCCCTGCACAAGGAAGCCGTACACCACATCCTCAAGGGCGGTGAGGACTCGATCGGCGCGCTCGAAGCCATCCAGCGCGTGTACTTCAACATCGGCTCGTGCTCGGAGCAGTGCTGGGTCAATCACCTTGCAGACCTGCGCCAGCTCGATCCGCAACAACGCGGCTTTGGCCAGACGCCCTTCGACATCGGCCAGTGTAGGCGGGACTGCCCGAACTTCCGCGCCGTCGAGGACCGCTTGGGAAACATTCTCGACTTCTTCATGTCGGCCGAAGGCCATGCCACCGACCTGCGCGAGGCACGCGAGAACACGCTGCGGGTTGCCAACCCCGGCGCGCGTTACACCGATCAGGACCTGATCGCCGATCTCGAACGCACGTTCGGAGCGGGTGCGGTCGCGCGTGGCCGTGAAGTGTTCGCCAATGGCTGCGCACGCTGCCACTCGAGTCAGCCCGCGGCCGCGACTGGCCAGCTTGCCGGCCTCGATTTCCACAAGCTCGACCTCAAGACGGGGCTGCGCGAGGACTGGCTGGGCAACGATGGCCCCACCGCAGTGTCCGAGGTCGGCACCTTCCGCTGCCGCGCCCTGCACTCGAACCACATGGCCGGCCACGTCTGGCAGGAATACGGCTCCGAAACCCTGCGCGCACAGCCGCCCGACCCCAACGTCAAGGAACCCGGCGACGGTGGCCGCGGCCACTACCGCAACATCTCGCTGCTCAACCTGTGGGCGCACGCCCCCTTCCTGCACAACAACGCGCTCGGCCCCGAGCTTTGCGGCAAACCGCACAACGCCGCCAACGACTTCTATGCCCAGCGTCCGCGCTACGTCGATGCGAGCAATGTCAAGCTGTTGCCCGCCGAGCGCCAGCCCGCCTGCTTCGAGTACGACCCGAGCGTCGAAGGCCGATTCAAGCTGTACACCCTGTCGATGCAGGCGCTGCTCAATCCCGCCCAGCGCATCCCCAAGGTGACGCTGCTGAACGAGGACGTGACCCTGCGCCTCGGCCCGCGGCTATGGGACGGCACCGACAAGGAACGCCTGCTCGGTTTTGAACTGACGATCCCGAGCGAGATCGACGGCCGCGGCGTGACCGCCGGCACGCTGGGCAACTTCCAGCACAAGGCCTTCATCGTCGATCTCGTGCGCGCGAAGACCGCGCCCGACGAGCTCGAGCGCAGCCTCGCCAAGCGCCTGGGCAAGGAGAGCGCGAGGAAGGTGCTTGCCGACCTCCAGGCCGTCGCGCGGGAAGTGACCGGTAAGCCGAACGGCGTGGTCGAGGCGCTGCGCGCGCGCCCCTACCTGATCAAGCAGGTGTACAGCAGTTGCACCGCCGAGGTCGAGAACGCGGGCCACCGCTTTGGCGAGGACTTGTCCGAGGCCGACAAGAACGCCCTGATCGCCTTCCTCGCAACGCTTTGAGCATGGGGGACTTCATCATGACAAGGATCTCGCACTGGCCGTTTGGGGCGCTCGCCGTCTGCATGCTGGCCGCCATGGCGGTTACGGGATGCGGCCTGTTCGACGACGACGGGGAGCGGGCGCCGGAGATCGCCTTCGCCCCGCATGCCGAAGGCTATGCCGGCAAGCCCGATTTCGCCTGGCTGGAACATCGCCATCCGCTGTCGACGGCCGACCTGTACAAGATCACGCCGCAGAACATCGCGCAGCTCGACCAGGAGCAGGTCGACCAGATCTATGCGCGCCTGAGCGCCGGGCCGATCCCCGACGGCGCGTTCGACGGCGACCTGTTCTTCCCGCGCGGTGGCAGCGGCAAGCTGCGCCTGTCCGAGATCGCCGGCGGCGGCCTGAAGGGCTTGCTGGTCAATGTGGCGGGCGGCAAGCTCGACCTCGTTGGCGAGATGTTGTGGAAGGGCAAGGTGTTCTACCGCGACGAGCGCCTGCTGCGTAACCGCATCGAGGATCTCACCACCTTGCGCAAGCTCGGCCTCGTCGAGGAAAGCGCGGACACCCCGCTGCAGAAGCTCAATGTCGGCGGCAAGGACCAGTGGCTGCTGTTCCCGGCGAAGCTCTACTGCGGCCAGAGCCTGCTCGACGGCCGGCGCGAATCCATCATCATCGACTACGCCTTCACCGATGAACTGCCGGGCTACCGGCGCATGCCCGACCTGCTCGCGGGCCGCAACGGCTTCGCGATCCGCGACGAGATCCGCATGGTCTACCCGGGCTTCTACCTTGGTCGGGCCTACATGGACCGCGCCTTCGTGGTGAACTTCGTCCTCCACAACGCGCAGATGATCGCGGCGAGTCGCGAAGCGTTCCTGAAGACCGGCCAGGTCGATCAGGATTGCTGGAGCGGCACCCAGCAGCGCTTGATCGCCGCCGCGGCAGGGGGTGGCTGAGAACGGTCCGCGCGTGGTTTTGCGGGCGGCGGCTGCGTCCGCGGCCCGCAAGATCGCGCAGGGGAACGAGCATGAGACTGTCTCGTCCTGTCTCCCGCCATGTGCTCCCGGTGCTGCTGGGCGCGCTGTTCGGCAGCGTGTTCATGGCTCCGGCCAATGCCGCCGAGGTCGACCGCGCACCGTCGCCGCACGGGCGGTCGCTGTTCGATCGCCTGCTCGAGCGCGGGGCGAACGGCGCGCAGCAGGTGCCCTTCCCGTTCCCCGCACTGCTCCAACGCGTGCGTGCGCAGCTCGATGGCGAGGACCCGAACGGCGGACTGGCGATCGTGCTGATCCCGCTCGGGCGCTCGCTGCAGCGCCACGCCGCAGGAGACGTCGATGCCTTCCGTTTTCCGCGTGTGGTGGCCGCGGTCACCGGTGAGCCGGCAAGCGACGCACCCGCGGGACACCTCTACCTGAAGGACCGCTTGTACGTCGCGCACCACGAACGTGCCGAGGCGCTCGAGGTGATCAGCTACAACGAGGATGCGGGTCGCTTCGAGTTCCAGCTCGTGCTCGACTACCGCGCCGGGGCAACGCCGCGGGTGGTCGCCGCGAACCGTACGCTCTGCCTCGCTTGCCACCAGAACGAGGCGCCGATCTTCTCGCGCCCGTCGTGGGACGAGACCAGCGCCAGCCCGCCGGTCGCCGCACGCCTGGCTGCGACCGGCCTCGACTATCAGGGTCTGCCCTGGCGTCACGGCGTCGATGTGCCTGAAGCGATCGACGCCGCGACCGCACGCGCGAATCGCCTCGGCGTGGCCCAGCGCCTGTGGCGGGACGGCTGCGCCCTCGCCACCCCGCAGGCCGGCATCGACTGCCGTGCCCAGGCGCTGCTGCACGCGCTGCGCCAGCGGCTGATCGGCACCGGGGCGCCGGTCGCGCGCGCGGATGCCACGAACCGCCTGGTGGATCCGCTGCTCGCCAACTGGCAGGCGCGTTGGCCGGACGGCCTCGTCATTCCCGATCCGCAAATCCCCAACCGCCAGCCCTTCGCCGGCATCGAGGGCGGGATTGCGCCCCCGAGCGATGCCGAGCTCGTGCGCTATGCGGACATTCCGGCGGTCTTCGATCCGCTCGCGCTGCGGGCGCCGATCGAGCACTGGCGCGGACGCGACCCGGGCGACGTGATGCGCTTCATCCACCTGCTCGGGACGCTGTTCTCGCGCGCCGACCTTGCGCGCATCGAGCGCGCCCTCGCGCGCATGCCACAGCCTGCAGCGCGGGAGATCGACCTGAGCTGCACCCTGCGCCGGGCCACCGACGCAACGCGGCTCGACCTCGACTGCGCGCGCGGATCCGAGGTCCGGCTGCAGGCGCGCATCAGGCTCGACGGCGGGCGCAGCGCCGACGGCATCCTCGACCGTCTCGAGTTGTCCGGGTCGAGCGCGCACACCGGTGTGACGCTGGCCATCGCGAAGGACCACGACCCGGCATCCGGCTGGCCGATCCGCTTCGCGCTCACTGCCAGGGCGGGTGGTCCGATCCGCGCCAGCACCGGGGAAGCCATCACCACCTTGCGGCTCGGTGGCGACGACGGCAGCGCCCACCTGCCGGGGTCGCCGAGCGCGGCCGAGGCGATCGTGGCAGCCCTCGAACTCGTCGATGACCTCGAGCCGCTCGGGCACGCCGTCGAGGCCCTCGCGCAGGCAAATGTCGCCGGTCAGGACGATGCGCTGACGGGCGGCCCGGCACGCCGGATGGCCCTGCTCGCGCCGCTGCTACGCGGGCTCGGCGAGGACGTTCCTGCCCCGCCCGCCGCCGCAGCGCCTCCAGCCGCGTTGATGGCCGATGTCACCCGGTCCCGCACGACGCACTGGCCCGCCGACCTGCAGCCCTTCCTGCGCCAGTGCAGCCAGTGTCATGCCGAGAACACCGCCTTCCCGCCCGGCTTCCTGCACGGCGACGAAGCACAGGTACGCGCCAATCTCGCGACCTGTGCGCAACGCATGCTCCATCGGCTGGACATGAACCGGCTGCCGCCCGCAGCCCGCTCGAAAACCCCGATGCCGCCGCCCGCTGCCGCGCATGCCGGCGCCTTCCTGCAGTCGCCCGACCTGGCGGCGATGCGCGATCTGCTCGAGCACGTGCTGCAGGCAAGTGGCGTACGCAGCGCCGACGTGCTTGCCCATCCGTACGCCACCCTCGCGCCCTGCCGAGTCCCGACAGGGTGATCGGCGCTCCGACATCGCACCGCACCGTCCTGCAGATCCGAGGTCACCGTGAACACGCCCGAGTCCGTCCCCACAACGCATCGCCTGCGCCTCGCGCGCACGCTGCTCCGCATCCTCGTGCTGCTGCCCTGGCTGCTGCTCCTGCTCGCGGGCGGCTATGCCCTCGTGCGGTTCGTGCCGGACGAGCCGGTCGTCCATGCAGACCCGGTGGAGCACTTCAAGTACGGCTCGACCGGCGGCGAGCGCGCATCGGGCTTCCCGTACTGGATCTGGCAGGCCTTGCCGACCGTGTGCGCAGAACATCTGCCCGGTCCCGGCTACGCGTCGCTCGGCCTGATTTTCGAGGAAGGCCGCGACCTGCCGGTGGGCGTGTCGAAGCGGCGCCACCTCGGCATCGATCGCGTCTTCCTCAACTGCGCCGCTTGCCACGCCGGCCTCGTTCGCGACACGCCCGCTGCGCCCGCACGCCTGGTCGTCGGCATGCCCGCCCATCGCTTCGACATTCTCGCCTTCCAGCGCTTCTTCTTCGAATGCGCCGCTGGCCCGACCTTCTCGCGTGAGTTCATCGTGCCGGAGATCGAGCGCCTGAGCGGCGGACTCGGGCTCGTCGATCGCTACCTCGTCTATCCGGTGGCGATCGCGTTGATGCGCGAGCGCCTGCTGATGCTGCGCGCGCGCTTTGGCTTCGTGTCCGCGCAAGCGCCCTGGGGGCCGGGTCGGGTCGACACCTTCAACGCCGCAAAGGTCCTGTTCAATTTTCCGGTGCAACGACTTCCTGCCCGCGAGCGCCTCGGCGCCGCCGATTTTCCGTCGATCTGGAACCAGCGCAAGCGCATGCAACGTGACGATGGCGAGCGCATGGAACTGCACTGGGACGGGAACAACACCCACACCGAGGAGCGCAACAAGAGTGCAGCCTTCGGTACCGGCACCACGCCCCCCACCATCGACCTGGCGGCAATCTCCCGGGTCGAGGCCTGGCTGCTCGACCTCGGCCCGCCGGCGTGGCCGCTGCCGGTGGATAAGACACTCGCCGCGCGCGGCGCGGCGCTGTATGCGCGCTATTGCGCCGATTGCCACGGCGCGAGCGGCAGCGACTTCGCAGGGCCGAAGGTCGGCCATGTCACCCCGATCGCGGACATCGCCACCGACCCCGCCCGGCTCGATTCCTACACCCGGGATCTGGCGGTCAATCAGGCGACCCTCTATGCGGGCTATCCGCATCGTTTCCGCCATTTCCGCAAGACCTGGGGCTACGCCAACATGCCGCTCGACGGCATCTGGCTGCGCGCGCCCTACCTGCACAACGGCTCCGTGCCCACCCTGCGCGATCTGCTCGAGCCCGCCTTCGCTCGGCCGACGTGCTTTGTGCGCGGCGGCACGCTGATCGATGCGGTGCGGGTCGGCTTCGCCAGCGCTGCCGATCCTGCGCAATGCGCCGCGCCGACGGGCAGGGCCCAGACCGCAACCGATCACTTCCTGTTCGACACCACGCTGCCGGGCAACGGCAACAGCGGTCACGAAGGCCCGGCCTATGGCACCGATCTGCCCGCCGCGGACAAGGATGCGCTGGTCGAGTACCTGAAGACCTTCTGATGCGAGGAGTGCCGCCATGAAATTCGCCCCCTGCACGAATCCGGGGCCGCGCCCCACCCGGCTCCTCGGCCGGCGCCGCAACACCGGCCGCAGCCTGCTCGTTGCGCTGCTCGTGCTGCTCGCGCTCGGCGCCGCCGGCGGCGCCTTCGCCTGGTACAAGTTCTTTCGCGAGGAAGCGCAGCCGGAATGGATCACCAGCGATCCCGACATGCGCTTCAAGTACGGCTCGATCGGTGCCGAACGCGATGCCGGCATCCCCTACTGGATCTTCTACGTGCTGCCGCGGATGTTTCCCGACAAGCTGCCGGGCCCGGGCGGCTACGCCGCCTTCGGCGTGGTGTGGGAAGAAGGCCAGGAGCTGCCGGTCGGCTTCTCGAAGAAGGTGGTGGGCTTTCCGCGCGTGGCCAACAACTGCGCGTCCTGCCACACCACGAGCTACCGCACCCAGGCCGATGCGGCGCCGACTTTCGTGCCGACCGGCCCCAATCACACGCTGAACCTGTGGGCCTTCTTCCGCTTTCTGGTCGACTGCGCGAAAGACCCACGCTTCAACGCCGACAACCTGATGGCCGAGATCAATCTGGTCACCGACCTGTCCTTCATCGACCGCCTGCTCTATCGCTTCGTGATCATCCCGATCACGCGCAAGCGCCTGCTCGAGCGCGAACAGCAGTTCGCCTGGCTGTACCGCGACGATTTCCCGCCCTGGGGCCGCGGCCGCGACGATGCGATGAACCTGACCAAGTACTTCATGATCCGCTGGCCGATGGACGACAGTTTCGGCCCGACCGACATGCCTTCGCTGTGGAACCTCGGCAAGTACCGCGCCGATCAGGGTATGCGCATGAACTTCGCCGGCGACAGCCACGACGCGTATTCGGTGGTGATCGACTCCGCGCTCGGCCTGCTCGGCGCGCCACCCAAGGACAACGCCGAGTTTCTCGGCGAGGTGCGCTGGCTCATCGAATACGTTTCGGCGAAACGTGCGCCGCCGTATCCGTTCGCAGTCGATACCGCCGCTGTAGCGCGCGGCAAGCAGGTGTTCGACACGACCTGCGCCGGCTGCCACGCATCGGCGCGCACCGGAACGGTGATCCCGCTTGCCGAGGTCGGCACCAGCGCGGAGCGCATCGCGACATGGAACGAACGCGCGGCGCGCGAAGCGAATCAGGTGGTGGCCGGGATGGGCATCGAGCGTCCGGGCCTGGTCGAAGCCCCGCTGACCGGCTACGTCGCCGCCTTCCTCGACGGCATCTGGCTGCGCGCGCCATACCTGCATAACGGCTCGGTGCCCTCGCTGCGCGACCTGCTCGAACCGCCCGCGCAGCGCCCGACCCGCTTCTGGCGCGGTTACGACGTCTATGATCCGGACCGGGTCGGCTTCGTCACCCACGGCCCCGAGGCCGAACGCATCGGCACCGTGCACGACGTCGGGGCCCGTGGTGGCAGCAACCGTGGTCACGCGTTCGGAACCACTCTCCCCGCCGCGGACAAGGCGGACCTGCTCGAATACCTCAAGACGATGTGAAACGGGCGACCCGCGGGCCGCCCGTTTCCGACCCGCCTCGACGCGCGAGACGGGACTTACTTGGCTGCCTTCGCCGCCTTGCCTTCGGCGCCGAAGCGCCCGCTCAGGTAGGCCGCGAAGTCGCCACCAGTTTCCGGATGGCGCAACCCGAACTCGATCGTCGCCTTCAGGTAGCCGAGCTTCGAACCGCAGTCGTAGCGCACGCCGTCGAACTGGAAGGCCAGCACGGCCTCCTCCTTGAGCAGCGATGCGATCGCGTCGGTGAGCTGGTACTCGCCACCGGCGCCGGGCTTCAACGCACGGATGTGATCGAAGATGCGCGGGGTCAGGATGTAGCGACCGACCACGGCCTGGGTCGTCGGTGCTTCCTCGGGCTTGGGCTTCTCGACGATGCCGGTCATGCGCTGCACCTGGCCCTTGTCGGATTCGGTGCTGACGATGCCGTAGCTGCGGGTTTCCTCGCGCGGCACATTCATCGTGCCGAGCACCGAGCAGCGGTGATAGTTGTACACATCCACCATCTGCTTCAACACCGGCGTGCCATCCTTGTTGTCGAGCAGGTCGTCGGCGAGGATCACCGCGAAGGCCTCGTCGCTCACCACGTGGCTGGCGCAACGCACGGCATGGCCGAGGCCGAGCGCCTCGGACTGGCGGATGTAGATACAGTTGACGCCCTTCGGCACCGTCTGGCGCACGATCTCGAGCAGCTGCTTCTTGCCGCGCGCCTCGAGCTCGGTCTCGAGCTCGTAGGCCTTGTCGAAGTGGTCCTCGATCGAGCGCTTGGTACGACCGGTGATGAAGATCATGTCGGTGATGCCGGCGGCGACCGCCTCTTCAACGGCGTACTGGATCAAGGGCTTGTCGACGATCGGCAGCATCTCCTTCGGGCTCGCCTTGGTGGCGGGCAGGAAGCGCGTGCCCATGCCGGCCACAGGAAAAATCGCCTTGGTGACTTTCTTCATTTTTCTTGCTCTCCCATGAATAGAGGGGGTTGCGACGCAGCAGCGGGCGCGATCATGCGCCAAGCAGACCTGGCCTGCATCAAGCGTTTGTATCCGTTTCGTTCAGCAGCACGCGCAGCCCGTCCTCGTCGAGGATGGCGAGCCCGAGCGCCTGCGCCTTGTCGAGCTTGGAGCCCGCCTCGGCGCCGGCGACCACGTAGTGCGTCTTCTTCGACACCGAGCCGGCGACCTTGCCGCCGCGGGCCTCGATCCGCGCCTTGGCCTCGTCGCGGCTCAGGGTCGGCAGCGTGCCGGTGAGCACGAAGGTCTTGCCCGCGAGTGCGCCGGCCACCGAGCCCTGCGGCTCGCCCTCGGCCCAATGCACGCCGGCGGCACGCAACTGCTCGATCACCTCGCGATTGTGCGGCTCGGCGAAGAACTCGGCGATGCATTTCGCCACGATGGGCCCCACGTCGGGCACCTGCTGCAGGGCATCGACGTCGGCCGCGATCAGCGCGTCGAGCTTGCCGAAGTGGCGTGCGAGGTCGCGCGCGGTGGCCTCGCCGACGTTGCGGATGCCGAGCGCGAAGATGAAGCGCGCCAGCGTGGTGCCACGGCTCTTCTCGATCGCCATCAGCAGATTCTGCGCCGACTTCTCGCCCATGCGCTCGAGGTTGGCGAGCGCGAGCACGCCGAGGCGGTAGAGATCGACCGGCGTCTTCACGATCGCCGCGTCCACAAGCTGATCGACCAGCTTGTCGCCCAATCCTTCGATGTCCATCGCACGCCGGCCGGCGAAGTGAAGCAGCGCCTGCTTGCGCTGGGCCGGGCAGAACAACCCGCCGGTGCAGCGCGCGACCGCTTCGTCTTCGCCGCGCACCACATGCGAACCGCACACCGGACAGGTGGGGAACCGGTCGAGCAGCACGAAGCGCGGCAGTTCGCCGCCGCGGCGCTCCAGGATCGGCGCCACCACCTCGGGGATCACGTCGCCTGCACGACGCACGATCACCCAGTCGCCGATGCGCACGTCCTTGCGGTCGATCTCGTCCTGGTTGTGCAGCGTGGCGTTGGTGACCGTGACGCCGCCGACGAAGACCGGCTCGAGGCGCGCCACCGGGGTCAGCGCGCCGGTGCGGCCGACCTGCACCTCGATGTCGCGCAGCAGCGTCACCGCCTCCTGAGCAGGGTACTTGTGCGCCACCGCCCAGCGCGGCTCGCGGGTGACGAAGCCGAGCTGCTGCTGCAGCGCGAGCGCGTCGACCTTGTAGACGACGCCGTCGATGTCGAAGGGCAGCGTGTCGCGCAGTGCGCCGATGCGTGCGTGGAAGGCCGCCAGCCCCTCTGCGCCGCGCACCTGCGCGCGGTGGCCGCACACCGGCAGGCCGAAGGCGGCGAGCGCGTCCAGCACCTCGGTCTGGGTCGCGGGCAGCGTCCAACCGGCGACCTCGCCCAGCCCGTAGGCGTAGAAGGACAAGGGCCGGCGCGCGGCGATGCCGGGGTCGAGCTGGCGGATGCTGCCGGCGGCGGCGTTGCGCGGATTGACGAAGATCTTCTCGCCGGCCTCCGCCTGGCGCGCGTTGAGGCGCTCGAAGTCATCGCGGCGCAGGTAGATCTCGCCGCGCACCTCCAGCACCGGCGGCGCCTCGCCGAGCAGGCGCAGCGGGATCGCCTTCACCGTGCGCACGTTGCTCGTGACGTCCTCCCCGGTCTCGCCGTCGCCGCGGGTAGCGGCCTGCACGAGCACGCCGTCCTCGTAGCGCAGGCTGATCGCGAGGCCGTCGAACTTGAGCTCGGCGGCGTAGGCCACCGCCGCATCGTCCTCGTCGAGGCCGAGCGCGCGGCGCACGCGCGCATCGAACGCGAATGCCCCGCTCGCCTCGGTGTCGGTCTCGGTGGAGATCGACAGCATGGGCACGCGGTGGCGCACCGTGGCGAACTGCGCGAGCGCCTTGCCGCCCACCCGCTGTGTCGGCGAGTCGGCACTGCGCAGCGCCGGGTACGCCCGCTCGATGGCCTGCAGCTCGCGGAACAGGCGATCGTACTCGGCGTCGGGAATCGTCGGCGCGTCGAGCACGTAATAGGCATGGTCGTGACGCGCGATCTCGGCGCGCAGGGCCGCTGCGCGTGCGGCGGCGTCGGCCGCGGTCTCGCCGCGGCCGTCTTCGGCGAACAGGTCCATCACAAGGAGAACAGGCGCAGGGCGAGCGGGCTGCCGGCGGGGATGTCGTGGTCGGCCATGCGGCTCTGGAACTGGCCGATCTGGTTGCGGATGATCGTCGCCGCCTCGGCGCCGAAGGGCGCACGGTTGTCGTCGACCACGTCGCCACCGAGTTCGCCGGCGAGCGTGGTCGCCATCTTCATCATGCGGTCGAAGGCGGCACCGCCGTTGCTCACTCGCGGCACGTCGATCACCAGCGTCAGCCCGCGCGTCACCAGGCCCTTGAGGCTCTCGGGCGAGAAGCGACCGGACTCGAGGTTGGCCACCGTGAACACGCTGTGCTCGCCATCGACCATGTGGTAAGCGCCGTCGGCCCCGAGGCGCAGGCCGTGCTTCTCGGCCACGGCGTGGATCGCGCGGCCTTCGAACTGGCCTTCGCGGGAGACGACGTTGATGCCGATCTGCACGTCGACATCGGCGCAGAAGCGGTCGAGCTCTGTGGCGTTGCGCAGGGTCTCGCCGCGCGGCGGCAGCGCCGGGGGCAGGCTCATCAGCGCATCGGCCACGCGTTGCACGCCGCCCGAGAAGCGCATGAAGTCGGTCTCGCCGATCGAGCCCTGGCGGTTGACCAGCTGCAGCGCGGCGCAGAACCAGTGGCAGGCGCCGCTGCTGTCGGGACCGAGCGGCTGCCAGACGTTCTCCGCATCGTTGAAGCCGAACCAGTACACCGGCTTGCCCAGCCCGGCGAGTTGCTCGGCCTGGATCGCCCACACACGGCCGACCTCGAGCGCCTCGATGGTCTCGAGGCGGATCACGCAGTCGGCGCGCGCATCGAGCAGGCGTGGCAACTCGGGCGTGCTGCGCTTCATCGGCGCCTCGCTGAAGCGGCGCGGCTCGTCTTCGGCGGCACCGATGCCGGGTTCGCGACGCTCGCCCTCGGCGGGCTCCTCGCGCGGTTCGAGCAGCACGTCACGGTGCTCGGACTTGAAGGCCCGCTCGGCCTCGCGTCGGTGGCGGCGCTC
The DNA here is from genome assembly GCF_055393985.1 of Thauera sp. DNT-1. NCBI lineage: Bacteria > Pseudomonadati > Pseudomonadota > Betaproteobacteria > Rhodocyclales > Zoogloeaceae > Thauera > Thauera sp. DNT-1. The sequence continues at coordinate 671,966 of NZ_AP043752.1, forward strand.
CTGCCATTTGTTGTAGCCCACCACCAGCACCACCGCGGCGATGCCGGCGCCGATCAGCGCGATCTGAAGTTCGCTGTCCATTTGGATCCCAGAATTGCTCCGTGTAGCTTGTCCTGCGTCACGCTGCGGCCGGGTCGGCCAGGCGCAGCGCCTCTTCGATATCGACTTCCACCACCCGCGAGACGCCCTGCTCCTGCATCGTCACCCCCACCAGCTGCTGCGCGAATTCCATCGTGATCTTGCTGTGGCTGATGAAGATGAACTGCGTCTGTGCGGACATGCGCTTGACCATGTTCGCATAGCGCTCGGTGTTCGTGTCGTCCAGCGGCGCATCCACCTCGTCGAGCATGCAGAATGGGGCCGGATTGAGCTGGAACATCGAGAACACCAGCGCGATCGCGGTGAGTGCCTTTTCCCCGCCCGAGAGCAGATGGATCGACGCGTTTTTCTTGCCCGGCGGCTGGGCGACGATCTGGATGCCGGCGTCGAGGATCTCCTCGCCGGTCAGCACCAGTTCCGCCCGTCCGCCGCCGAACAACTGCGGGAACAGGGCGCCGAACTGCCGATTGACCGTATTGTAAGTGTCCTGAAGCTGCTCGCGCGTCTCGCGATCGATGCGCCGGATGGCATCTTCCAGGGTGTCGATGGCCTGCAGCAGGTCCTCGGTCTGCGCGTCGAGGTAGCCCTTGCGCTCGGAGGCGGTCGTGAGCTCGTCGAGCGCGGCCATGTTGACCGCGCCAAGCTCGGCGATTTCGCGCGCCAGGCGGGCGACTTCGCGCTGCAGGGTGGATTCCTTGGGCTCGGCGGCGAGCAGCGGCGCGAGCGCCGCCTCGTCGGCGCGGGCCTCGACGAGGCGCTCCTCGAACTGGGCAACCGCGAGTTCGGCGGCCTGCAGCGCGAGGCGCAGCTCGGCCACGCGGGCGCGGACCGGCGCGGCCTCGTGCTCGGTGCGCAGGCGCAGCTCCTCGACCTGCTTGAGCGCCGCAGCGGCCTCGGCGAGCGCATCGCGGCGGGCGGCGAGCGCGGCCTCGCGGCGCCCCCGCAGCGCGAGCGCCTCTTGCAGTGCTTCGGCGCTGCGGTGGTCGTCGGTGGCGTCGAGCTCGGCGGCACGCGCGGCGAGCTCGGCGACGACGCGTTCGAGCTGCTCGCCGGCGAGCTGCTGGTTGCGTGCGATGTCCTCGAGCTTGCCCGCGCACTCGCGCTCGGAAAACCTCGCTTCCTGCAACTCGCGCGCGGCCGATTGTTCGAGCGCGCGGGCCTCCCGCACGGCGTGTTCGCGCTCGCGCAGCACCTCGGTGGCGGCGTCGAGGCGTTCGCGCTGCAACTCCGCGAGCTCGGCCGCGCGCGCCTGTTCGAGCTCGGCGCGGGTGAGGTGCTCGCGCTCTGCGCTCTCGAGATGGACGATATCTTCGAGGTCGCGGGCGAGCTGCTCGCGACGCTCCTGCGCGCGGGCGCGTGCCTGCGCGAGCTTGAGCACCTCGACCTGCTCGGCATGCACCTGTGCCTGGATGGTCTGCAACTCGCGGCGCAGGCCGTTGATGCGTTCCTGCAGCGCGCTCGCAGCCGACTCGGCAACGACGAGCGCGTCATGCGCGAGGTGGGCCTCGTCCTCGTGCGCCTGCAATTCGGCGGAGAGCCCCTCGATCTCGCGCTGGCGCTCGATCACGCCGTGGGTGCGTGCGTCGGGGGCGTGGTGCACCAGCGCGTCGCGGGTCAGCACCTGGCCGCGCGGGCCGACCAGGCAGGTGCTCGGCCCCAGCTGCGCGCGCAGTGGCAGCCAGTCCTCCAGCCGCTCCACCGCCCACGCCCCGGAAAGAAAGTCGTCCACCAGCGCGCGCAAGGCCGGATCCCGCACCTCCACCAGCCCCGCCAGCGCCGACACCGCAGGAGCGACATCCGTCGCGATTGCCGTCGACGATTCCGTCGCCGTCGTGGCGACGGTCACGCGGCCCTGCGGCGAACGCGGTCCTTGTGCAGAATTCGCGCGCTCGGCGGGTGCGCCGGACCTTGCCGGAAGCGCGATGGCGAGCGATTCGGGGGGCGTCTCGTCGAGCACGGTGCGTGCGGCCGCGAGCGCGAGCGCGGGATCGGGCGAGGTGAGCGCGGCGAGGCGCTCGCGCAGCACGGCCTGCACCGCCTCGTCCCAGCCCGCCGCCACCTGCAGCTGCTTCCACAGCGGCGGCAGCTGGTCGAGGCCGTGGCGCTCGAGCCAGTCGCCGAGCTTGCCCTGCGACTGCACGCGCGCCTGCAGCTGCATCAGGGCGTCGCGACGCGCGCGCAGCTCGGTGAGCCGGCGCTGCACCGCACGCTCGTGCTCCAGCGCCGCCTTCAGCGCGGCCTGCGCGTCGGGCAGGCGCGGCTGCGCCGCGGCGAGTTCCTGCTGGTGCCCCTCCAGCTCGTCCTGCAGCGCTTCGAGCCGCGCCTCGCGCTCGGCGAGCACACGCTCGTCCGGGCCGACGATCCCGCCGCGCTCGCCCTCCAGGCGGCCGCGACGCTGTTGAAGGGCTTCGAGCGCACGCAAGGCACTCGCGCGCTTGGTTTCCTCGACGCGCAATTGCTGCTCGGTCTGGGCGAGCTCGCGGCGCGCCGCCGCCATGGTCGCGTCGGCGCCCTGGCGCGAAGAGTCCAGCTCAGGCAGGCGGTCGGCGATCTCCAGGTGGCGGGCCTCGGCGTGCTCGGCGCGCAGCGCTGCGTTCTCGGCGAGTTCCTGCCAGCGCGCGCGGTCGGCGGCGAGCGTCTCGCGGCGCGAGGACCAGTGCCCGCGGTCGAGTTCGAGCTGCGCCAGGCGCGCCTCCAGCCGCCTGCGCGCCTCGCCGAGATGCTGCAGCTCGGTCTCCAGGCGTGCGACCTCGGCGCTCGCCGCGAACAGGTCGTTCTGCGCCACGTGCACCGCTTCGGAGGCCTCGAAGTGCGCGTCGCGCCGCGACTCCACGCTGGTCTCGAGCTCCTGCAGGCGGGCGCTGTCGGCCTCGATGCGGCTGCTCGCCTCGTTCAGGGAGGCCGCCACGCGCGCCTGCTCGGCGCGCGCCTCGTTGCGCTTGACCAGCCACAAGAGCTGCTGCTTCTCGACGTGCGCCGCGTCGAGCTCGCGGTAGCGCGCCGCCACCGCGGCCTGCGCCTCGAGGTGCACGATGCGCTCGCCGAGCTCCATGCGGATGTCGTCGAGGCGGGCGAGGTTGTCGCGCGCGTCGCGCAGCCGACCCTCGGTCTCCTTGCGCCGCTCGCGGTACTTGGTGACGCCCGCGGCCTCCTCCAGGAAGCCACGGATCTCTTCCGGACGCGCCTCGATGATGCGCGAGATCATGCCCTGCTCGATGATCGCGTAAGCGCGCGGACCCAGACCGGTGCCCAGGAAGAGGTCGATCACGTCCTTGCGGCGGACATGGACGTTGTTGATGTAATAGGTCGACTCGCCCGAGCGGTCGAGCACACGCTTCACCGAGATCTCGGCATAGCGCGACCACTGCCCGGCGGCCCTGCCCTCGGCGTTGTCGAAGACCAGCTCGACACTCGCGCGCGACACCGGCTTGCGCGTGGTCGAGCCGTTGAAGATCACGTCCTGCATCGACTCCCCGCGCAACGCGGACGCGCGCGTCTCGCCCAGCACCCAGCGCACGGCGTCGATGATGTTCGACTTGCCGCAGCCATTGGGCCCGACCACTCCGACGAGGTTGCCGGGGGTGAGCACCGTGGTGGGATCGACGAAGGTCTTGAAACCGGCGAGTTTGAGCTTGGAGAGACGCACAGCGGGCAGTGGGAAGACAGCGGGACGTGCAGGCCGGCGATCCACCCCGCCGCACTCCGCTTTTGCGGCCGGCATCATACCACCCTGCCGAAGTCATCCCGTGCATCAGCCTCGCATCGAAACGTTACGCAGCGGATTCAGGCATCGTCGCCGCGCAGCGCGGTCCTGCGCCCGGATTCGCGCCGTCGCCTTCCGACGGGCGCCGCCGCCATACGCAGGTATACTCGGCGCCCGCGTCCATTGCCGGCCAAGGAGCCCGCGTACCCGTGAATCCTAACCTCGCCCGCCTGCAGAGCTATCCCTTCGAAAAGCTGCGCGCCCTCTTCGCCGGTGTCGAGCCGCCTGCGCACCTCAAGCCGATCCGGCTGTCGATCGGCGAGCCGCAGCACCCCACCCCCGGTTTCATCCGCCAGACCCTGGCCGACAACCTCGGCGGCCTGTCGAGCTATCCCGCCACGCTCGGCAGCGACGCGCTGCGCGGCGCGATCGCGCACTGGCTCGAGCGCCGCTACGGGCTGCCGAAGATCGACCCGGCCAGCCAGGTGATCCCGGTCGCGGGCACGCGCGAGGCGCTCTTCGCCTTCGCGCAGTGCGTGGTCGACGGAACGAAGCCGGGCGCCAAGGTGCTGTGCCCGAACCCCTTCTACCAGATCTACGAGGGCGCGGCCCTGCTCGCCAACGCCGAGCCGATCTTCATCAACAACCTGCCCGAGAGCGACTTCGGCTCGGACTTCGGCAGCATCGACGAGGCCACCTGGCGCGACATCCAACTCGTCTACGTGTGCTCGCCTGGCAATCCCACCGGCCGGCTGTTGACGTTAGACGAGTGGAAGACGCTGTTCGAGCTCTCGGACCGCTACGGCTTCGTCATCGCCGCCGACGAGTGCTATTCGGAGATCTATTTCGACGACGCCGACAAGCCGATCGGGGGCCTGGAGGCGGCCTGGCGCCTCGGGCGCACCGACTTCCGCAACGTGGTGATGTTCTCCAGCCTGTCCAAGCGCTCGAACGTGCCCGGCATGCGCTCGGGCTTCGTCGCGGGCGACGCGAAGATCCTCGGGGATTTCCTGCTCTATCGCACCTACCACGGCTGCGCCCTCAACCCCGCGGTGCAGGCGGCCTCGGTGGTGGCCTGGAACGACGAAGAGCACGTCGAGGAAAACCGCCGCCTCTACCGCGACAAGTTCGCCCGCATCACGCCCATGCTGCAGCCCTGGCTGCCAGTGCGCCTGCCCGATGCCGGCTTCTACTACTGGGTGCGTACGCCGCTGCCCGACACCGAGTTCGCCCGCCGTCTGCAGGCTGAATATAATGTGACGGTCCTGCCGGGCAGCTACCTGGCCCGCGAATCCAATGGCGTCAACCCGGGCGCCGGCTTCGTGCGCATCGCGCTGGTGGCCGACACCCACGAATGTGTCGAGGCCGCCGGGCGCATCATCGATTTCTGCAAAACCCTCTGAGAGAGAACCCCCCAATGCACGCTCTGCAATCGATCATCGACACCGCCTTCGAGAACCGCGCCAGCCTGTCGCCCACTTCCGCCCCGGCAGAGATCCGCAACGCGGTCGAAGAGGTCATCGCCGGCCTGGATGCCGGCACGCTGCGCGTGGCCGAGAAGAAGGACGGTCAGTGGGTGGTCAACCAGTGGATCAAGAAGGCCGTGCTGATCTCCTTCCGCCTGCGCGACAACGAGCTGGTGCAGGCCGGCGGCCTCAACTTCTTCGACAAGGTGGCGACCAAGTTCGGCGACTACACTCCCGAGCAGTTCCGCGAGGGTGGCTTCCGCGTGGTGCCGCCGGCGGTCGCCCGCAAAGGCAGCTTCATCGGCCGGAACGTCGTGCTGATGCCGTCCTACGTGAACATCGGCGCCTTTGTGGACGAAGGCACGATGGTCGACACCTGGGCCACCGTCGGTTCGTGCGCGCAGATCGGCAAGAACGTGCACCTGTCGGGCGGCGTGGGCATCGGCGGCGTGCTCGAGCCGGTGCAGGCCGGACCGGTGATCATCGAGGACAACGTCTTCGTAGGCGCGCGCTCCGAGGTCGTGGAGGGCGTGATCATCGAGGAGAACGCGGTGCTGTCGATGGGCGTGTACATCGGCATGAGCACCAAGATCTACGACCGCGAGACCGGCGAGATCACCTACGGCCGCGTGCCGGCGGGCGCCGTCGTGGTGCCCGGCAGCCTGCCTTCGGCCTGCGGCAAGTACAGCCTGTACTGCGCGGTGATCGTCAAGAAGGTGGACGCGCAGACCCGCGCCAAGACCGGCATCAACGAGCTGCTGCGCGGCGCCTGAGCGGCGCACTCCGGGGACCGGCCTGCGCGCGGTTCCCGGGCAAATCCTTGGGTGACGACAGGAGTCCGAAGGCGTGATCTTCGACAATCTCTTCCAGTTGATGGCCGAAAAAAAAGCTTCGGACATCTTCATCACCGCCGGCACCCCGATCCACATCAAGATCCAGGGCCACACCATGCCGATCAACCAGCAGGTCATGGACCCGCTGATGATCCAGCGCATGCTGCATGAGGCGATCACCCCGGCCCAGCAGGCGGTGCTCGAACGCGAGCGCGAGCTCAACCTGTCCTTCGGTCGGCGCGATCTCGGCAACTTCCGCGTCAACGTGTTCTGGCAGCGCAACTCGATGGCCGTGGTGGTGCGCTACATCCAGAGCGACATTCCGAGCATCGGCGCGCTCGGCCTGCCGCCGGTGCTGGACGACATCGTGCTGGAGAAGCGCGGCCTGGTGCTCGTGGTGGGCGCGACCGGCTCGGGCAAGTCCACCACGCTCGCGGCCATGATCGACCACCGCAACCGCAACCGCAGCGGCCATATCCTCACCATCGAGGATCCGATCGAATACCTCTTCAAGCACCGCAAATCGGTGGTCAACCAGCGCGAGGTGGGCATCGACACCCTGAGCTGGGGTGAGGCGCTGCGCAACGCGATGCGCCAGGCGCCCGACTGCATCCTGATCGGCGAGATCCGCGACCGCGAGACCATGCAAGCCGCCATCTCGTACTCGCAGACCGGCCACCTCTGCCTGGCGACGTTGCATGCCAACAACGCTTATCACGCGCTCAATCGCATCGTCAACTTCTTCCCGCTGGAGAACCGCCAGCTGCTCTACCTCGACCTCGCGGTGGCGCTGCGCTGCGTGATCTCCCAGCGCCTGGTGCGCAAGCCCGACGGCAAGCGCATCCCGGCCGTCGAGATCCTCATGAACACGCGGCACATCGCCGAGCTGGTCGAGCGCGGCGAGCTCAATGCGATCAAGGAGGCCATGGAGCAATCGCTCGCCCAGGGCTCGCAGACCTTCGAGCAGGCGCTCTACCGTCTCCACCACGACAACATCATCACCCTCGAGGAGGCGCTCGCCAATGCCGACTCGCCGAGCAACCTGCACTGGCTGATCAACAACGCGCAGATGCAGAGCGATCCGATGCTGACCGTCAACGGCAACAGTGCCATCTCCGGCTTCGAGGCGACCAACACGGAAGGTGCCTCCTTCCAGGAGTTCACCCTGGACCTCAACAACAACTAGGCGCCCGCGCGGCCGCCCTCCCCCATGCAGACCAGCCCCTCCAGCTCCTCCACCCTCGCGCTCGCCTGCGAGCTCATCGCCCGCCCCTCCGTCACGCCGGAGGACGCCGGCTGCCTCGAACTCGTCGCCTCCCGCCTTGCCCCGCTCGGCTTCCGCCTCGAACGCATCGACAGCGGCGGCGTCTGCAACCTGTGGGCGCGGCGCGGCATTGCGGCGCCCGTGCTGTGCTTCGCCGGCCACACCGACGTCGTGCCGCCCGGGCCGGACAGCGCGTGGTCCTCGCCGCCCTTCGCACCTACGATCCGCGACGGCGTGCTGTACGGTCGCGGTGCGGCCGACATGAAGTCCTCGCTTGCCGCCTTCGTCACCGCCATCGAACGCTTCGTCGCCGCCCATCCCGACCACGCTGGCAGCATCGCGCTGCTGCTGACGTCGGACGAGGAAGGCATCGCCACCCATGGCACGGTCAAGGTGGTCGAGGCCTTGGCCGCGCGCGGCGAGCGCCTCGACTACTGCGTGGTGGGCGAGCCGACCTCGGTGCAGACGCTCGGCGACATGATCAAGAACGGCCGCCGCGGCTCGCTGTCGGGTACGCTGCGGGTCAAGGGCCAGCAGGGCCACGTCGCCTACCCGCAGCTCGCCCGCAACCCGATCCACCTTTTCGCGCCGGCGCTCGCCGAGCTCGCGGCGAGCGACTGGGACCAGGGCAACGAGTTCTTCCCGCCCACGACCTGGCAGGTGTCGAACATCCACGCCGGCACCGGCGCCAACAACGTGATCCCCGGTGTGTGCGAGGTGATGTTCAATTTCCGCTTCGGCTCGGTGTCGAGCGCGGACGAGCTGAAAAGCCGCACTTGCGAGGTGCTCGACCGCCACGGGCTGGACTACGAGATCGACTGGCACCTGTCCGGCAAGCCCTTCATCACCGGGCGCGGCAGGCTGGTCGGCGCGCTGTCGGCCGCGATCCGGGAGACGCTGGGAGTCGAGACAGAACTGTCGACGACCGGCGGCACCTCCGACGGCCGCTTCATCGCCGAGATCTGCGCCGAGGTAGTCGAGTTCGGCCCGGTCAATGCTTCGATCCACAAGATCGACGAGCACATCGCAGCCGATGCGATCGAACCCTTGTCCGTGGTTTATGAGCGCACCTTGACCGCCCTGCTCGTCCCCGGCCGCCTGTAGGAGCGACGCAAGTCGCGATGACGGCCCCCTCCGCCCCCAATCTACCGAACAGACTTGCCATGGCCAACCAACAACACGCCGACGACGACAACCTCGCCCTTGAACAGCACGACGACCACGAGCATGAACACGGCCCGCTCGCCGAGCTCGTGACCGTGCGCGACTGGCTACGCTACGCCGTCACCCGCTTCAATCGCGCCGGCGTCTTCTGCGGCCATGGCGTGCAGGACAGCTTCGACGAGGCGGTGTGGCTGATCCTCGGCAGCCTCGCCCTGCCGCTCGACCGCCTGGAGCCGTTCATGGACGCCTGCATCCCGTCCGAGGAGCGCATCGGCCTGCTCGAAGCCATCGAGCAGCGCGTCGACGAGCGCGTCCCCACCGCCTACATCCTCGGCGAGGCCTGGCTGGGCGACTTCCGCTTCACCGTCGATCCGCGCGTGATCGTGCCGCGCTCCTTCTTCGCCGAGTTGCTCGAGGACGGCTTCGCGCCCTGGGTGGAGGATCCGGAGGCGGTAGGCAGCGTGCTCGACATGTGCACCGGTTCGGGCTGCCTGGCGATCCTGATGGCGCACGCTTTCCCGAACGCGCACGTGAGCGCGGTCGACCTGTCGGAGGACGCGCTCGATGTGGCGCGCATCAACGTTGCCGACTACGGCCTGGAGGATCGCATCGAGCTGGTGCACGGCGATGTCTTCGAGGGGCTGGAAGGCCGCCGCTTCGACCTCATCCTGAGCAACCCGCCCTACGTGACCGCAGAGGCCATGGAAGCCCTGCCGCCGGAGTACCTGCACGAGCCGCAGATGGCGCTCGCCTCGGGTGAGGACGGGCTGGACGTGGTGCGCCGCCTGCTCGCCGAGGCTGCCGAACACCTCAATCCCGAAGGCATCCTGGCGGTCGAGGTCGGGCATAATCGCGCCATCGTCGAAGCCGCCTTCCCCGACCTGCCCTTCGAGTGGCTGCCTACCCGCGGCGGCGACGACATGGTGTTCGTCCTGCGGCGCAAGGACCTGTAATCCCGCCGCCTCGGCGGCCTCGGCCGCCCCTACCCCCCTCACCTCATTCAGGAACATGGCAAGCGAAAGACCGATCCTGCTGGTCGAGGACAATCCGGACGACGAGGCGCTGACGCTCCACGCCCTGTCGCGCAACCGCATCACCAGCCCGGTGGTGGTGGCGCACGACGGCGTGGAGGCGGTGGAGTACCTGTTCTCGACCGGGAGTCGCGCGGGACAGCCGCTGCCGCCGCTGCCGGCGGTCGTGCTGCTCGACCTCAAGCTGCCGCGCATCGACGGCCTGGAGGTCCTGCGCCGCATCCGCGCCGACCAGCGCACGGCGCTGCTGCCGGTGGTGGTGCTGACCACCTCGCGGGAGCCGCTCGATCTCGCCCAGGCCTACCGCCTCGGAGCGAACAGCTACATCCGCAAGCCGGTGGATTTCGACCGCTTCGAGCGCGCGATCGGACTGATCGGGCACTATTGGCTGGAACTCAACGAGTCCACCGAAACGGTCGCGCGCGGGGCGTATTGAGCGACGCGGGAGTCCCCCGTAGGCGCGACGCCAGTCGCGATTCCAGCCGAACCGCGTCGACGACGACGCATGCCGCGTCCGGCGCTCGCGCACCGGACGCGCGCACCTTCAGGCGACCTCGTCGATCCAGGCCTGCTGGATGCCTTCGAGGATGCGTTCGCCGCAGCGCTTGGGATCGTCGTCGAAATCGGGCAGCGCCATCGTCCAGTTCATCAGGTCGACGAAATTCACCCGGGTCGGGTCGACGTCGGGGTGGGCGTCGGCGAGCTGGATGGCGATCTCCTGAACCTCGGTCCACTTCATGTCAGTGCTTTCCTTCGCGAGCCATGTTGATGGTGTAGCGCGGAATCTCGACCACCAGCGGGGTCGCGGCGACCACCGCCTGGCAGGACAGGCGCGACTGCGGTTCCAGGCCCCAGGCCTTGTCGAGCAGGTCTTCCTCCTCGTCCTCGGCGGCGTTCAGCGAGGAGAACCCCTCACGCACGATGACGTGGCAGGTGGTGCAGGCACAGGACTTCTCGCAGGCGTGTTCGATGTCGATGCCGTGTTCGAGCAGCGCGTCGCAGAGGGTGGTGCCGGGGGCGGCCTCGAGGACGCTGCCGTCCGGGCAGAGTTCGACGTGGGGCAGGACGATGATCTGGGTCATGGGCGAAGTATCAGATGGGGAGTTCGTCGACCTTGTGGCCGGCCAGCGCGCTGCGAATGCTGTTGTCCATGCGGCGCGCGGCGAAGGTGTCGGTGGCGCGCGCGAGCGCGTCGATGCCGGCCTTGATGGCACGGTTGTCGGTGCCGGCGCGCAGCTCGCGCAGGCGCGCGATCACGCTGCGGATTTCGGCGGACTCGACGGCGGAGAGCAGGTGGCCGTCGTGGCCGAGCGCCTGCTCGGTGGCTTCGACGACACGGTCGGCCTCGACCTGCTGCTCGCGCAGCGCGCGCGCGGCCATGTCGTCGCCGGCGTGATCCACGCCCGAGCGCAACATCTCGGCGATCTCGTCGTCCGACAAGCCGTACGAGGGCTTGACCAGCACGCTGGCCTCGACGCCCGAGGACATCTCGCGCGCCGACACCGCCAGCAGGCCGTCGGCATCGACCTGGAAGGTCACGCGGATGCGCGCCGCGCCCGCCACCATGGGGGGAATGCCGCGCAGCTCGAAGCGCGCGAGCGAGCGGCAGTCGGAGACGAGCTCGCGCTCGCCCTGCACGACATGGAAGGCCATCGCGGTCTGGCCGTCCTTGAAGGTGGTGAATTCCTGCGCGCGCGCGATCGGCAGCGTGGCGTTGCGCGGCACGACCTTCTCGACCAGGCCGCCCATGGTCTCGAGGCCGAGCGAGAGCGGGATGACGTCGAGCAGCAGCCAGTCGTCCTGGTCGGCGCGGTTGCCTGCGAGCACGTTTGCCTGCATCGCCGCGCCCAGTGCGACGACCTTGTCGGGGTCGAGGTTGGTCAGGGGCTCCTGGCCGAAGTAGTTCGCGACCGCGCGCTGGACGTGGGGCATGCGGGTCGCGCCCCCCACCATCACCACACCCTTGATCTCGTCGGGCGCGAGGCCGGCGTCGCGCAAGGCCTTGCGCACCGGGGCCAGGGTCTTCTGGACCAGATGCGTGGTCATCTCGGCAAACTCCTCGCGGGTCACCACGAGGTCGACCTCTTCGCCCGAGGCCAGGCGCACATGCACCGGGGCCTCGTCACAGCTCGTCAACAGCTCCTTGGCCTCGCGCGCCTTCATCTGCAGGCGGCGCGCGTCTTCCAGCGAGGGCGGCGAGATCTTGGCGCGGTCGAGGATCCAGCAGAACAGGCGATGATCGAAGTCGTCGCCGCCGAGCGCGGCGTCGCCGTTGGTCGACAGCACCTCGAACACGCCGCGCGAGAGCTTGAGGATGGAGAGGTCGAAGGTGCCCCCGCCCAGGTCGTACACCGCGTAGACGCCCTCGGCCGCGTTGTCGAGGCCGTAGGCCACCGCGGCGGCGGTCGGTTCGTTGAGCAGGCGCAGCACGTCGAGCCCGGCCAGGCGCGCCGCGTCCTTGGTGGCCTGGCGCTGGGCGTCGTCGAAGTAGGCCGGCACGGTGATCACCGCGCCGACCAGCGCGCCGCCGAGGCTGGCCTCGGCGCGTTCGCGCAGGCGGCGCAGGATCTCGGCGGAGACCTCCACCGGGCTCTTGACGCCCTGCACCGTGCGCAGCCGCACCATCCCGGGGCTGTCCTCGAAGTCGTAGGGCATCGCCTCGATGTGGGTGACGTCCTTGAGGCCGCGGCCCATGAAGCGCTTGACCGAGACGATGGTGTTGCGCGGATCGACCGCCTGCGCCTTGAGCGCACCCAGACCGACCTCGATGCCGCCATCGGCGTGATAGCGCACGGCCGAGGGCAGCATGGTGCGGCCGGCCTCGTCGGGCAGGCAGATCGCGATGCCGTTGCGCACGGTGGCGACGAGCGAATTGGTGGTCCCGAGGTCGATGCCGACGGCGAGCCGGTGCTGGTGCGGCTCGGTGGACATGCCGGGTTCGGTGATTTGCAACAGAGCCATCGGTGCTGTTCCGTGCCTTTTCGAGTTCTAGTTTTCGAGCGCGAGCAGCGCTTCGTCGATTTCCTGCTGGAGCTTCTCGATGAACATCAGCCGACGCACGGTGTCGGCCGCGGCCTCGTAGTCCTGGTGCTCGTCGAGCTGCGCGGCGAGATGCCCGCGCACCTCGCGCGCATGCCCGAGCAGGCGCCTGTGCAGATCTTCGAGCTCGGAGACCTCGGCCGCCTCGCGCGCCTCCTCCACCGCCTCGCGCCACTCCATCTGCTCCATCAGGAACTCGGGGGACATCGCGGTGTTGGTCTCGAGCGCGGCGTCGACGCCGGCGAGCTCGAGCAGGTACTGGGCGCGCGCGAGCGGCTTGCGCAGCACGCGAAAGCCTTCATTGACCCGCGTCGCCCACTGCATCGAGCGCCGCTTCTCGAAGTCGGACAGGTGCGCGTGGCGGTCGGGATGCACGCGCCCCTGCAGCTCGTGCCAGGCGGCTTCGAGCGCGCCTTCGTCGAGGGCATAGCGGCGCGGGAGGCCGAAGAGGGCGAAGTAGTCCTGCGTCAGGTCGATGCTCATCGGGTCCGGCTCAGACGTTGAAGCTCTCGCCGCACCCGCACTGGTCCTTGACGTTCGGGTTGTTGAACTTGAAGCCCTCGTTGAGGCCCTCCTTGACGAAGTCGAGCTCGGTGCCGTCGAGATAGGCCAGGCTCTTGGGGTCGATGACGACCTTGACGCCGTGGCTCTCGAAGACCTCGTCCTCGTCTTCCGTCTGGTCGACGAACTCGAGCTTGTAGGCCATGCCCGAACAGCCCGAGGTCTTCACGCCCAGACGGATGCCGAAGCCCTTGCCGCGCTTGGCGATGAAGTTCGAGACGTGGCGCGCAGCCGATTCAGATAGCGTGACAGCCATGTTTCCTCCTCTTCGACGAAGGCCGCTCAGGCCTCATGCTTCTTTTTATAGTCCGCCACGGCGGCCTTGATCGCATCTTCGGCGAGGATCGAGCAGTGGATCTTGACCGGCGGCAGCGCAAGCTCTTCGGCGATCTGGGTGTTCTTGATGTCGAGCGCCTGGTCGAGGGTCTTGCCCTTGACCCACTCGGTGACCAGAGAGCTCGAGGCGATCGCCGAGCCGCAGCCGTAGGTCTTGAACTTCGCGTCTTCGATCACGCCGTCCTTGCCGACCTTGATCTGCAGCTTCATGACGTCGCCACAGGCGGGCGCGCCGACCATGCCGGTGGCCACGCCTTCTTCTTCCTTGCCGAAGGAGCCGACGTTGCGGGGGTTTTCGTAGTGGTCGAGGACCTTTTCGCTGTATGCCATGTTTTTTCTCCTGCTGGGGCGGTGAATCGCTTCACCTGCAATTTACATCATCTTCTGCACTAAAGTTCAGTGGGCTGCCCACTGCACCGCGTCGAGGTCGACGCCGTCCTTGTACATCTCCCACAGCGGCGAGAGCTCGCGCAGCTTGCCGATCTTGTCGTGCAGGAGCTTGATCGTGTAGTCGATCTCTTCCTCGGTGGTGAAGCGGCCGATGGTGAAGCGGATCGAGCTGTGCGCGAGCTCGTCGTTGCGGCCGAGCGCGCGCAGCACGTAGGATGGTTCCAGGCTGGCCGAGGTACAGGCCGAGCCGGAGGACACCGCAATGTCCTTGACCGCCATGATCAGCGACTCGCCTTCGACGTAGGCGAAGGAAATGTTGAGGTTGTGCGGCACGCGCTGCGCGAGATCGCCGTTCACGAAGGTGGCCTCGAGGTCGGTGAGGCCGGCGAGCAGGCGGTCGCGCAGCTTGCCGACGCGGGCGTTCTCCTCGGCCATCTCCTCGCGCGCGATGCGGAAGGACTCGCCCATGCCGACGATCTGGTGGGTGGCGAGCGTGCCCGAGCGCAGGCCGCGCTCGTGGCCGCCGCCGTGCATCTGCGCTTCCAGGCGGACGCGCGGCTTGCGGCGCACGTACAGTGCGCCGATGCCCTTCGGGCCGTAGGTCTTGTGCGCACAGAAGCTCATCAGGTCGACCTTGAGCCTGTCGAGGTCGATATCGACCTTGCCGGTGGCCTGCGCCGCATCTACGTGGAACACGATGCCCTTCTCACGGCAGATCTCGCCGATTTCGGCGATCGGCTGCACCACGCCGACTTCGTTGTTCACGAACATCACCGAGACCACGATGGTGTCGGGACGGATCGCCGCCTTCAACACCTCGAGGTCGATCAGCCCGTTCTCCTGCACGTCGAGATAGGTGGCCTCGAAACCCTCGCGCTCGAGCTCGCGCACGGTGTCGAGCACCGCCTTGTGCTCGGTCTTCACGGTGATCAGGTGCTTGCCCTTGCCCTGGTAGAAGTGCGCCGCCCCCTTGATGGCGAGGTTGTTCGATTCGGTCGCGCCCGAGGTCCAGATGATCTCCTTGGCGTCGGCATTGACCAGTGCGGCGACCTGTTCGCGCGCATCCTCGACCGCCTTCTCGGCCTCCCAGCCGTAGGCGTGCGAGCGGCTCGCCGGGTTGCCGAAATGCTCGGTCAGCCAGGGGATCATCTTTGCCGCCACGCGCGGATCGACCGGAGTCGTCGCCGAGTAGTCGAGGTAGATGGGGAACTTCAGCATTGTGTCTCTCCGCACTTTCTTCGTTAGCGAGTTCGGTGAATGGCCAGCGTGGCCGGTTCAGGCCCCGATCGAGGCCAGGTTCTTGAGTTCGTCCGTCACCCGGACGAAGGTTTCGATGAAGCTGCGCACGTCGTCCGCGCGCGTGTCGCGACCGAGGCTCACACGCACCGCGGCGCGCGCCAGCCCGCGCTCCACGCCCATCGCCAGCAGGGTGCGGGACGGTTCGGGGTTCGCGCTCGAGCACGCCGAGCCGCTCGCGCACGCGAAGCCTGCACGGTCGAGGCGGCCGACCAGGGTCTCGCCGTCGATGTCCTCGACCGCGAAGAATACGGTATTCGGCAGGCGCGGGGCAGCCGCCGAGAAGATCCGCGCGCCGCGCCCGGCGAGCGCGGCACAGAGTTCGTCGCGCAGGGCGGCCAGGCGCACGCCCTCGCCTTCGCGCCGCGCGACCGCGCGCTCGCAAGCCACGCCGAAGCCGACGATCGCGGCCACGTTCTCGGTCCCCGAGCGCAACCCGCGCTCCTGGCCGCCGCCGGCGATCAGCGGCGCGAGCTCGACGCGCTTGTCCAGCACCAGCGCACCCGCGCCGAGCGGACCGCCGATCTTGTGCGCGGACAGCGTCATCGCATGCACGCCGAGCGCGCGGAAATCCACCGCCACCTTGCCCAGCGCCTGCACCGCGTCGGTGTGGAACCAGGCGCCGGCGGCGCGCGCCGCGCGCGCCAGTGCGGCGACGTCCTGCAGCACGCCGGTCTCGTTGTTGGCCAGCATCACCGACACCAGGCCCGGGCGGGCTTCCAGCACCGCGCTCCAGTCGGCGGGGTCGATCACGCCCTGCGCATCGACCGCGATCTCGCGCAGCGTCCAGCCCGCGCGCCGCAGCTGGCGGGCCGGCTCGCGCACGCAGGGGTGCTCGATCGCACTCACCGCCACCACGCCCGGCTCGCGGTTGGGCGCGGCGCCCTTGAGGAAGAGATTGTTGGCTTCCGAGCCGCCGCTGGTGAAGATCACCTCGGTCGCGTGCGCGCCGACCGCCGCGGCCACCCGCGCGCGCGCCTCGTCCACCGCGGCACGCGCCTGGCGGCCGTATTCGTGGCGGCTGGAGGCGTTGCCGAAGCGCGCCGGCTCGGCGGCGCCGAGCCAGGGCAGCATGGCCTCGCGCACCGCCGGATCGAGCGGCGTGGTCGCGTTCCAGTCGAGGTAGATGGGAGCGAAGTTCATGCGCGACCTCAGACCGCGGCGATCTCGTGCACCGGCATGCGGCTGCGCCGCCGCACGCTCTTGAGCACCGTCATGTCGGCGTCGGGCCGTACCTGGTGCTTGACCAGCGCCTCCAGGCTCACCGAGTCGAGGTAGGCGTAGATGCGCTGGTTGAGGTTGGACCACAGGTGGTGGGTCATGCACACGTGATCGTCGTGGCAGTTTTCCTTGCCGCCGCACTGGGTGGCGTCCATCGGCTCGTCGACCGCGATGATGATGTCGGCCACGGTGATCTCGTCCATCGCCCGCGCCAGTCGGTAGCCGCCGCCGGGACCGCGCACGCTGTTGACCAGCTTGTGCCTGCGCAGCTTGCCGAAGAGCTGCTCGAGGTAGGACAGCGAGATGCTCTGGCGCTCGGCGATGCCCGCCAGCGTGACGGGCCCGTCCCCCTGGCGGGCAGCCAGGTCGATCATCGCGGTCACCGCAAACCGTCCCTTGGTCGTAAGTCGCATGAGGCTCTCCTCGAAGGCTGTCCGGGCTCGCGCGTGCCGGGGGCCGCCGAATATCCCATCATTTTTGTCGAGTATATGGATCCCGACAAAAACGGTCAACTAATCGGGAGACGAGTCTTGCGCTGCAAGGCGCGAGGGGCGCCGTTGCAGCCGCGGCGCCAGCCGCGAACACGGCGCTCGATCGTCCGGCACCGCAGGCGTGCGAATCAATCCACCATCCGCGACAGCCGGCCCGGGTCGAAATGGTCGCTCGGGGCGACCGTGTCGTCGAGCTTGATCCCCGCGGCCTCGAGACGGGCCAGGATGGCCTGCAGGCGGCGGTCGGTCTCAACGGAATGGTCGAGCAGGCCGTGCAGCGCCTTGGCGACCGGGTCGTCCATGTCGCGGGTCACGCCGTAGGCGCTGAAGCCGAACTGCTCGGCCTTCTGCTCGCGCGCGGCGTCGCGCTCGCTATCCTTGTCCGAGTCGAGAATGCGAGCCGGATTGCCGACGGCGGTCGCGCCGGCGGGCACGGGCTTCACCACCACCGCGTTGGAGCCGACCTTGGCGCCGTCACCTACCGTGAAGCCGCCGAGCACCTTGGCGCCCGCCCCCACCACCACGCCACGCCCCAGGGTGGGATGGCGCTTGGTGCCGCGGTAGAGGGAGGTCCCGCCGAGGGTGACGCCCTGGTAGATCGTGCAGTCGTCGCCGATCTCCGCGGTTTCGCCGATCACGACGCCCATGCCGTGGTCGATGAACACGCGGCGGCCGATCTTCGCTCCCGGGTGGATCTCGATCCCGGTGAGCAGCCGGCCGACGTGACTCGCGAAGCGCCCCGCCCAGAACCAGCCGCGGCGCCAGGCGCCGTGAGCGAGGCGGTGGAACATCAGCGCGTGGATGCCGGGATAACAGGTCAGCACCTCGAGCGTGGAGCGCGCGGCGGGGTCGCGCTCGCGGACGCTGGCCAGATCTTCTCGGAGGCGGCTGAACATGATGGAAGGACTCCCGGATGTGCGGTGGAAAAAACACGGCGGACCGCGTCGAGCGGGCGCCACGCATTCAATTCCCGAGAATTTTAATCGACTATAGCGCCCCGCCGAAAGCCCGCGCTGCGACCGCTCCACCCGCAAGACGCGGCTTGCACGCGTGGCGCGGGCGGGCAATGATCGCGCGGGATCACTCCGGACCTGCGCTCATGCTCCAGCTCTTCCGCCGCCTGCTCGGCATCCCGCCCGCCCGCCCCCTGGTCGACGAGTCGCAGTGGCGGCGGGTCGAAGCGAGGCTGCCCTTCCTCGACCACCTCGTTCCCGACGATCGGTTGCGTCTGCGCGAGATGGCGCTCGCCTTCCTCGGGTGCAAGGAGTTCCATGGTGCGCAGGGGCTGGAACTCGACGACGACATGCTGCTGGCGATCGCGCTGCAGGCCTGCCTGCCGGTACTTCACATCGGCCTGCAGGCTTACGAGGGCTGGGTGGGAGTGATCGTCTATCCGGGCGACTTCCTGATCCCGCGCCGCATCGTCGACGAGGCCGGCGTGCTGCACGAATACGAGGACGAGGTGCTGGGCGAGGCCTGGGCCGGCGGGCCGGTGCTGCTGTCCTGGTTTCCCGGGAACGACGCTCCGGCGGGCGTGAACGTGGTCATTCACGAGTTCGCCCACAAGCTCGACATGGAGAACGGCGACGTGGACGGCCTGCCCCGCCTGCGCCCCGGCATGTCTCGCCGGGACTGGGCCAAGGCCTTCGGCGAGGCCTACGAGGCGTTCTGCGCCGAGGTCGACCGCGGCGTCGACACCACGATCGACCCTTATGGCGCCGAGCACCCGGGCGAGTTCTTCGCGGTGGTCTCCGAGGTGTTCTTCGAGGATCCGCTCGTGCTGCACAGGCGCTTTCCTGCGGTCTACGATCAACTCGTGCACTTCTACGGAATGGACCCCGCCGCCCGCGCGGCGGCCGCTGCCGGAGGCTGACATGAGCGCGCCCAAACGCCTGCTGATCGTCCATCACACCCAGAGCGGCAACACGGGCCGGCTCGCCACCGCGGTGCTCGAGGGGGCGCTACGCGTGAGCGAGACCGAGACGCGGTTGCTGCGCGCCTTCGACGCCGGCACCGCCGACCTGCTCGCGTGCGACGGCCTGCTGCTCGGTACGCCGGAAAACTTCGGCTACATGTCGGGCGCGCTCAAGGACTTCTTCGATCGCACCTACTACCCCTGCGAGGGCAAACTCGTCGGCCTGCCCTATGCGGTCTTCGTCAGCGCCGGCAACGACGGCACCGGCGCAGTGCGCGAGATCGGCCGCATCGCCAACGGCTACGGCTGGAAGACGGTCGCCGAGGCCCTGATCGTGCGGCGCGAGATCACCCCCGCCGACCTGGAGCGCGCGCGCGAGCTCGGCGAGGCGATGGCGGCCGGGTTGGCGATGGGGGTGTTCTGAGCGTGCGAGGGGCGAGGCGTCGGGCGTGCGATGCCGCAGGGACGCGGTCGCGGCGAGCACGTCGGGTAAGTTCACGTTTGCGTCAATCGGGATCGGTTTTCACGAAGCGGTAACGATGGTCGTGGCGGAGTCGGTTCGCGTGACCTAAGCTTCGATCGTGCCCACTGCGCAGGGCACCCGGTCTTTAATCGAACGGAGGATTGCTTATGGCCATCACCTGGATTCTGGTTGCCAACGCCAGCCTGGCGAAGCTGTACGCCAACCTGGGCCCGAACAAGGGGCTCACGCTGGTCAAGGAACTGATCCACCCGGAAAGCAGACAAAAGAATGGCGACTTGGTCTCGGACCGCTCGGGCGCGAATGGCTCGAACGGCACCGGTGGCGGCTCGATGCAGCCGCAGACCCTGCCCAAGCAGCACGAGGCCAAAGTGTTCGCACAGGAGATTGCCCAGACGCTCTACCATGGACGCACCTCGAATGCATTCAAGCGTGCGATCCTGGTCGCTCCACCCGCCTTCATGGGCCTGCTCAACGCGGTCATCGACGGCCCCACCGCGCAGATGGTCACAGACCGCTTCGAAAAGGATTACACCAAGTCGACGCAGGACGAGCTGGGGGAACGCCTCGGCTCGACGATCTTTCTCTGAGGGAGGACGTTCACGAAGGCTCCAGATCCGATCAGCCAATGGCCGAGGGCACCTGCCCGAGCCAAGGAGGATGTGCTTGACCGAACCCCCGAGGATGCAGCTTTCCTGACGGATGCAGTACACACGATGAAGACATCGTCTCCACTACGGAGACCCCGGGCACGCGAGACGTGACCCGATCGAGGACGGGGCGCATTGCGCCCCGTTCGCTTTCGGCTCCGCCCGATCGAATCACCCACGCCGCTTCAACGGCCAGCGCCCGATCGTGCGGTAGTGCGCACCGGCGGCGCTGCGCTCGGAGGCGACCAGGACGAAGCTGCCGACCGTCCATCGCAGAGGTGCGAGCTGCGCCTCGCGGGGCGCAGCGTGGGCGTTGCGCACGAGGGTGACATGCGGGGAGAAGGCACGCGCCTCGAGTGCGCAGCCGTCCGCGCGCAGCCGTCCTTCCAGATCCTGCGCGAGCGCGGCCAGCGCTGGCGGCACCATCGACGGACCGGTCCACAGGATCCGGTTGCGATGCCAGCTGCCGACGCGATCGAGGTCGAGCGCGAAGCCCTCCCCCTGGACGCCCGCGGCCACCGCGCGCAATCGCTCCACCTGCCGCACAGGCGTTTCGCCGAGGAAGGCCAGGGTCAGGTGGATGGTGTCACGACGCATCGCGCGACCGCCGCACTCGGAATGCAGCGCCCGTGCACGCGCATGCAGCCCGGCGCGGGTGGCGGCATCCGGCCACAGCGCGAAGAAGAGCCGCAGATTCGGCGCCCTCCCCGCGTCCGCTGCAGCTTCAGCCATGCTCCGCGCGCGCGATCAGCGCGACCACCTGCGCGGCGATGCCTTCGCCACGTCCGGTGAAGCCGAGCTTCTCGGTGGTCTTGCCCTTGATGTTGATCGCCGTCGCGTCCATCTCCAGGTCGGCGGCCAGGTTGGCCACCATCGCCGGGGCGTGCGGCAGGATGCGCGGCGCCTTGCAGATCAGCGTGGCATCGAGGTTCACGACCTCCCAGCCCGCTGCGCGCACGCGCGCGAAGGCCTCGCGCAGCAGCACGCGGCTGTCTGCGCCGGCGTGGGCCGGGTCGGTATCCGGGAAGAGCCGGCCGATATCGCCCAGGCCGGCGGCGCCGAGCAGCGCGTCCGTCACCGCATGCAACAGCACGTCGGCATCCGAGTGGCCGAGCAGTCCATGCCCGAAGGGAATGTCGACGCCGCCGACGATCAGCGGCCGGCCGGGGACCAGGGCGTGCACGTCGAAGCCCTGGCCGATGCGAAAGGGGATGCTCATGCGTTGTGGCCCTCACGGTTCTCGAGGATCCACTCGGCCAGGTGCAGGTCGAGCGGATAGGTGACCTTCAGGTTGGTGGCGTCGCCCTGCACCAGGCGCGGACGCAGGCCGGCGGCCTCGATCGCGCTCGCCTCGTCGGTGACCTCGCGCGCGCCTTCGAGCGCGCGTCGCAGCATGGCGTAGCGGAACATCTGCGGCGTCTGCGCCTGCCACAGGCTGTCGCGCGGCACGGTCTCGCACACATGGCGGTGCTCGTCGGCACGCTTGAGGGTGTCGGCCACCGGGACTGCCAGCAAGCCGCCGACCTCGTCGTGGGCGAGCTCGCGTACGAGCTTGTCGACATGCCAGGGCGCCAGGCAGGGGCGCGCGGCGTCGTGCACCAGCACCCAGTCCCCAGCCGCCGCCTCGCCGGCGATCGCGCGCAGGCCGCCGAGCACGCTGTCGGCGCGCGTGGCGCCACCGCAGAAGAGCGGGCGCAGCTTGGGGCCGAGCGCGCTCCAGTCGTGCGTTGCCCACTCCGTGTCGTCCACCGAGAGCACGACGAACACCGCGTCGATCGCAGGCGCGGCGCACAGAACCGAAAGCGCATGATGGATCAGGGGGCGACCGAGCAGCGACAGATACTGCTTGGGACGCGCGGCGGCCATGCGCGAGCCGCTGCCTGCGGCGGGCACGATGGCGAAGTGGCGTGGGTGGCTGATCTGCATGGCGCGCATTCTAGCCGCGCCGCCCGCCGCGCGGGCTTGTGCAAGCACGGGTTTCGATGCGGGACGATCCCGGCCGGGCTGCCTATAATGGAATCTGTTCCAACGATGACATCCCCGCAGGATTCCTCCATGGCACTCGCTTCGATCCGCCCGGCAGCCGTGGCCGGGCAGTTTTATCCTCGCGACGAGCGCGTGCTGCGCACCCAGCTCGCCGAGATGCTCTCCACCGCGGTCGCCTTCGAGTCGGCGCCCGCGCCCAAGGCGATCATCGTGCCGCACGCGGGCTACATGTACTCCGGGCCGGTGGCGGCGAGCGCCTATGCGCTGCTCGCACCGCTGCGCGAGCGCATCCGGCGCGTCGTCATGCTCGGCCCCACGCATCGCGTGGCGGTGCGCGGCTTCTCGCTGCCGGCAGCGCAGCGCTTCGCCACCCCGCTCGGCGAGGTCCCGGTCGCACGCGGCGACTGGGAGGCCCTGCAGGCGCGCGACGATGTCCTGGTCGACGATCGCCCGCACGCGCTCGAGCACTGCCTCGAGGTGCAGTTGCCCTTCCTGCAGGTCTGTCTCGAGCGCTTCGAGATCGTCCCGGTGCTGGTCGGCGACGCCTCGCCCGAAGCCACCGCCAGCCTGATCGAGCGCCTGTGGGGCGGCCCCGAGACCCTGATCCTGATCAGCTCGGACCTCTCGCATTACCTGAGCTACCGCGAGGCGCAATGGTCCGACCGCGCAGCGGTGGACCAGGTGCTCGAACTGCGCCCCGGTCTCGACCACGAGCAGGCCTGCGGCGCCACCCCGATCAACGGGCTGCTGCTCGCCGCCCGCAAGCACGACCTGCAGGCCCACCTGCTGGACCTGCGCAACTCCGGCGACACCGCGGGCGACCGCTCGCGCGTCGTCGGCTACACCAGCATCGCCTTTTGTGAAGCGGAACCCCCAAGCCATGCCCGACACTGATTTCGGTACCACCCTGCTCGCGCTCGCGCGCACCGCGATCGCCCACCGCCTCGGCCGCGGCCCCGCCCCGGTCATCCCGGACGATCCCCGCCTGCACGAGAAGGGCGCGACCTTCATCACCCTCGCCAAGGACGGCGAGCTGCGCGGCTGCATCGGCAGTCTGCGGCGCTCGCGCGAGCTCGGCGAGGACGTGATCCACAACGCGCTCGCGGCGGCCTTCGAGGACTCGCGCTTCGAGCCGCTCGCGCCCGAGGAGCTCGGCGCGGTGGCGATCGAGGTCTCCATCCTGTCCGAACCGGAGTTCCTCGACTTCTTCGGCGAGGAAGAGCTGCTCGCCCAGCTGCGCCCCGGCGAGGACGGGCTGATCATCTTCTCCGGCTGCCACAGCGCCACCTTCCTGCCCCAGGTGTGGGAGCAGCTGCCCGAGCCGCGCCAGTTCCTCGCCGCGCTCAAGCACAAGGCCGGTCTGCCCACCAACCGCGAGGTCGTCGAGCTGATGGCCGCGCGCTATCACGTGGAAAAGTTCAAGGAGACCGAACGGGAGCCCTCATGAACACGAAGCCCGCGCCAGCCGCCGAGGTCGGCAGCCGCCATCCCGCGCGCTACTGGCACCGCATCGACGACGGTCGCTACCAGTGCGACCTGTGTCCGCGCCTGTGCAAGCTGCACCCCGGCCAGCGCGGGGCCTGCTTCGTGCGCATGCGCGAGGGCGACGACATGCTGCTCACCACCTATGGACGCAGCTCGGGCTTCTGCATCGACCCGATCGAGAAGAAGCCGCTCGCCCACTTCTACCCGGGCAGCAAGGTGTTCTCCTTCGGCACCGCCGGCTGCAACCTGGCGTGCAAGTTCTGCCAGAACTGGGACATCTCCAAGTCGCGCGACCTCGACACCCTGATGGACGAGGCCTCGCCCGCGGAAATCGCCGAGACCGCGCTGCGCTGGGGCTGCCACAGCGTCGCCTTCACCTACAACGACCCGGTGATCTTCGCCGAGTACGCGATGGACGTGGCCGACGCCTGCCATGCGCGCGGGCTGAAGACCGTGGCGGTGACCGCCGGCTACATCTCCGAGTGCGCGCGGCGCGATTTCTTCTCGCGCATGGATGCGGCCAACGTCGATCTCAAGGGCTTCACCGACGACTTCTACGTCAAGCTGTGCGGCGCCCATCTGCAGCCCGTGCTCGACACCCTGGTATGGCTGCGCCACGAGACCGACGTGTGGGTCGAACTCACCACCCTGCTGATCCCCGGCCACAACGACTCCGACAGCGAGGTCACCGCGCTGGCGAACTGGGTGCGCAAGGAGCTGGGCGCCGAGGTGCCGCTGCACTTCAGCGCCTTCCACCCCGACTTCAAGATGGACGAGCTGCCGCCCACGCCGCCCGCCACGCTCGCGCGCGCGCGCCGCATCGCCCTCGACGCCGGCCTGAAGCACGTCTACACCGGCAACGTGCACGACATCGAAGGCGACACGACCCGTTGCGCGAGCTGCGGCGAGCCCCTGATCGTGCGCGACTGGTACGAGATCCGACGCTACGCCCTCGGCAACGATGGCCACTGTCCGCACTGCGGCAGCGTGCTCGCCGGTCGCTTCGCTGCAGTGGGCGCCGCGGTCGGCGACGCCTTCGGCGCGCGCCGCATCCCGGTCGCCATCCACCGTCACGGCACCTGAGCGCATTCGACCCCCAACGTGAAACTTCGAAACACCCTCATCAGCATCCCCGCACAGGGCGCGTGGCTCGACGGCCTGCTTGCACACGCGCCGGACGTGCGCGGGCTCGCCATCCTCCCGCAGTCGAGCGGACACCCTGCGCTCGACTGCGGGCCCCGGCCGGTCGATGTCGCCCTGCAGTCGCGCGGCTTCGCCACTCTCCGGGTCGACCTGCTGACCCGGCAGGAGGCGCTGCGCGACCCCGATGCGTCGTACAACATCGCCCGCCTGACCGAGCGCATCCTCGCGGCGGTCGAGTGGATCGCCCACCAGCCGCCGCTCGCCGGGCTGCAGCTCGGCCTCGTCACGCAGGACACCGGCTGCGCCGCCGCGATCCGCGCGGCGGTCAAGGCGCCGGAGACCTTCGCGGCGATCGCCTGTGTCGACGGCCGCGCCGACCTCGCGGGTGCCGAGCCCTTGCGCCAGCTGTGCTGCCCGGTGCGCTTCATCGTCAGCCCCGGCGCCCCGGAGAGCGCGATCCTGGAGAAAGCCTTTTCCCTGCTCGGGGGGGCGCGCCACTGGCTCGCCCTGCCCGACGCCGGTGACGCCCGCCAGCAGGAGATCCTGCAGGCGCGGGCGGTGACGAGCTGGCTCGAACAGCACCTCGCCGCGGCCGAGCGCACGCGGGTGGAATAGGATCGGAGCGCGCCCGCTTCATGTCCGCAATGTCGATTTCCTCGCTCGGTGGCGGTGACGCGGCGTGGCGCCAGGCCACGGCGATGAATGCCGCCCGCCCTGCCGGCGCCTCCGGGGGGCCGGCGACGGCGGGGGCCGGCGGCGAGGCGCGAGAAGCAGGAGCGGGGGCGGGGGCGGCCGACACGCTCTCCGAGGCCGAACAGCGCCAGGTCGCCGAGCTCGCGGAACGCGACCGCGAGGTCCGTGCCCACGAGATGGCCCATGTCGCCGCGGGCGCCGGCCTGGTGACCCGGGGCGCCAGCTACACCTATCAGACCGGCCCGGACGGCCAGCGCTACGCGATCGGCGGCGAGGTCGGGATCGATACCTCGCCGGGCCGCAGCCCAGAGGAGTCCCTCTCCAAGGCCGAGCGCATCCGCGCCGCAGCCCTCGCGCCCGCCGAGCCGTCGGGCCAGGACCGCCAGGTCGCCGCGCAGGCTTCCCGAATGGCAAGCGATGCGCGCATGGAGATCGCCCGCCGCGAATTCGAGCAAGGCGGCGCGGGCACCGAGGCGGCGGCCACGCGCGATGGCCCCGGCTATCGCGGCATGCGAGCGGCGCAGGCCTATTCGGCAGCGGTCGCTCCAGGCCAGGGGCCCACCCTTTCAGCCACCGCCTGAGCCTTCCGCTCCACGTTCGAGCGATCACGCCGTGCGCTGGCGGGCCGGGATGAACGATAATTCTCTCTTTGCCGGCCCCGCGTCCCTACCGCCGTGCTGCCCGCCTCCGCCACGGTGACGGAGGGTCGCAGTCCGCAGACGACGCTCGAGAAACCACGATGTCCCTCTCCCTCGACGCCCTCCTCTCCCGGCTCGCCACGGTCAAGCTGCCCAAGCCCGGCGGCCGGCTCGAACTCGAGCCGCTCGCCGGCTCGGCAGACGCCCTCGCCATCGCCCAGCTCGCCAGCCGCGGCCGCATGCTGGTGGTGATCACGGCCAACCCGCTCGACGCCCAGCGCCTGCAGGACGAGATCGCCTGGGTCGCACCCGGCCTGCGCGCGCACCTGCTGCCCGACTGGGAGACCCTGCCCTACGACAGCTTCTCGCCCCACCAGGACCTGATCTCCGAGCGGCTGTCGACGCTCTACGCCATCAGCCGCGGCGAGACCGACATCGTGCTGGTGCCCGCCTCCACCGCGCTGTACCGCATGGCGCCGCCGGGTTTTCTTGCCGCGTACACCTTTTTCCTCAAACAGGGCGAGAAGCTCGACGTCGAGCAGTTCAAGGCGCAGATGGCGCTCGCAGGCTATGCGCACGTCACCCAGGTGGTGAGCCCGGGCGAGTTCTCGGTGCGCGGCGGGCTGGTGGACCTGTTCCCGATGGGTTCGCCGCTGCCCTTCCGTATCGACCTCTTCGACGACGAGGTCGAGAGCATCAAGACCTTCGACCCCGACACCCAGCGCACGGTGTATCCCACCAAGGAGATCCGCCTGCTGCCGGCGCGCGAGTTCCCGCTCGACGACAAGGGGCGCACGCGCTTTCGCAGCCGCTTCCGCGAGACCTTCGAGGGCGACCCGACGCGCGCGTCGATCTACAAGGACGTCTCCAACGGCATCGCCCCCGCCGGCATCGAGTACTACCTGCCGCTGTTCTTCGACGAGACCGCGACGCTGCTGGACTACCTGCCCGCCGAGACGCCGGTGCTGCTGCACCGCGACGTGCCGGCGGCGATCGCCGAGTTCTGGAAGGACACGCGCTCGCGCCACGACCTGTTGAAGGGCGACCGCAGCCGCCCGGTGCTGGCACCCGAGCAGCTCTTCCTGACCGACGAGGCCTTCTTCATCGCGCTGAAGAACCTGCCGCGCCTGGCGATCGGGGCCGAAGTGGGCGCCAAAGCGGGCGCCGAGCCCGCGGCCGCCAGCACCGACGCGCTCGCCCTGCCCCCGCCCGAGGTCGCGGTCGAGCGCAAGGCCACCGACCCGCTGCACAAGCTCAAGGCCTTCCTCGACGGCTTCGACGGTCGCGTGCTGCTGCTGTCGGACTCGCCCGGCCGGCGCGAGACCATGGCCGAGTTCTTCGCCGAGTACGACGTGCGCCCCGAGGCCACGGCCGATTTCGGCGCCTTCCTGGATTCCGACGCCCGCCTCGCGCTCGGCGTCGCCCCGCTCGCGCGCGGCTTCGTTCTACCGGCTGCAAGGCTCGCGGTGCTGACCGAGACCGAGCTCTACGCCGCCACCGCGCGCAGCCGCGTGCGCCGCGACGCGCGCAAGGCCGCCACCATGGAAGGCTGGCTGCGCGACCTTTCCGAGCTCAAGATCGGCGACCCGGTGGTGCACGTCTCGCACGGCATCGGCCGCTACCTCGGTCTCCTCCACATGAACCTCGGCGAGGGCGACACCGAGTTCCTGCATCTGGAGTACAACGGCGGCGACAAGCTCTATGTGCCGGTGTCGCAGCTGCACGTGATCACCCGCTACGCCGGCGCCGACCCCGAGGCGGTCGACCTGCACCGCCTCGGCTCCGGCCAGTGGGAGAAGGCCAAGAAGAAGGCCGCGATGCAGGTGCGCGACACCGCCGCCGAACTGCTCGCGCTCTATGCCCAGCGCGCTGCCCGCCCCGGCCACCGCTTCGACTTCAAGCAGCATGACCTCGAAGCCTTCGCCGAGGCCTTCGGCTTCGAGACCACGCCCGACCAGCAGGCCGCCATCGACGCGGTGGTGGCCGACATGAAATCCGGCCGCCCGATGGACCGCCTGGTGTGCGGCGACGTCGGCTTCGGCAAGACCGAGGTCGCGCTGCGCGCCGCCTTCATCGCGGTGGCCGACGGCAAGCAGGTGGTGGTGCTGTGCCCGACCACCCTGCTCGCCGAGCAGCACTACCAGACCTTCGCCGACCGCTTCGCCGACTGGCCGATCAAGCTCGCCGAGCTGTCGCGCTTCAAGTCGGCCAAGGAGCAGGCCGAGGCCCTGCAGCTCCTCGCGGAGGGCAAGGTCGACATCATCATCGGCACCCACCGTTTGCTGCAGAAGGACGTGATCTTCAAGCGCCTCGGCCTGGTGATCATCGACGAGGAGCACCGCTTCGGCGTGCGCCAGAAGGAGGCCTTGAAGCAATTGCGCTCCGAGGTCGACATCCTGACCCTGACCGCCACGCCGATCCCGCGCACCCTGGGCCTGGCGATGGAGGGCCTGCGCGAGTTCTCGGTGATCGCCACCGCGCCGCAGAAGCGCCTGGCGATCAAGACCTTCGTCCAGCCCTCCAGTCGCGGCCTGATCCGCGAGGCGGTGCTGCGCGAGTTCAAGCGCGGCGGCCAGGTTTACTTCCTGCACAACGAGGTCGACACCATCGACAACATGAAGGACGACCTCGAGGAGCTGCTGCCCGAGGCGCGCATCGTCGTCGGCCACGGCCAGTTGCCCGAGCGCGAGCTCGAGCGCGTGATGCGCGACTTCACCCAGCAGCGCGCCAACCTGCTGCTGTGCACCACCATCATCGAGACCGGCATCAACATCCCCACCGCCAACACCATCATCATCAACCGCGCCGACCGCTTCGGCCTGGCGCAGCTGCACCAGCTGCGCGGCCGCGTCGGGCGCAGCCACCACCAGGCCTACGCCTACCTGCTGACCCAGCCGGGCGCCAAGCCCAGCGCGCAGGCGCAGAAAAGGCTCGAAGCCATTGCGATGATGGAAGACCTCGGCTCCGGCTTCTACCTGGCGATGCACGACCTCGAGATCCGCGGCGCCGGCGAGGTGCTGGGCGAGAACCAGTCGGGCGAGATCCAGCAGGTCGGCTTCAGCCTGTACACCGAGATGCTCAAGCGTGCGGTCAAGGACCTGCAGGCCGGCAAGGAGCCCGACCTGTCGCAGCCGCTGGAGGTCGTCTCCGAGATCAACCTGCACACCCCGGCGCTGCTGCCCACCGACTACTGCCCCGACGTGCAGGAGCGCCTGACGCTGTACAAGCGCCTGGCCAACTGCGAGATGGAAGAAGATTTGCGTGCGCTGCAGGAAGAGCTCATCGACCGCTTCGGCGAGCTCCCGGCGCAGACCGCCGCGCTGATCGAGACCCACCGCCTGCGCATGCTGGTGAAGGACTACGGGGTGCACAAGCTCGATGCGTCCGATGCGCAGATCAGCGTGCAGTTCGCCAAGGACGCGCCGATCGACCCGGTCAAAGTCATCTTCCTGATCCAGAAGGACCGCAGCACCAAGATGGCCGGCCCCGAGAAGCTCGTGCGCCGTGCCAGCCTGCCCAACCTCAAGGAGCGCGTGAAGGCGGTGAAGGACCTGCTCGAGGCGGTGAAGGCCTGATCCGGCGAAGGCGCAAGCGACCCACGACCATGCTCATCAACTGCATCGCCTACCAGCACGGCCGCAAGCTCGCCGACATCCCGGTCGAGGACATCAGCGAGTACATCCAGCAACCCGAGACCTTCGTCTGGGTCGCGCTCAAGGACGCCACCGCCGAGGAACTCGCGGTGATGAAGGAGGAGTTCGGCCTCCACGAGCTCGCCGTCGAGGACGCCAACCACCGCCACCAGCGCCCCAAGGTCGAGGAGTACGACGACGAGCTCTTCGTCGTCATGCACCTGATCGAGGAGCGCGAGGGCAAGCTCGAGGTCGGCGAGGTGCACGTCTTCGTCGGGACCAACTACATCCTGTCGGTGCGCAACAACCACGCCCGCGACTTCCTCGGCGTGCGCGCACGCTGCGAGCGCGAGCCGAAGATGCTCGCCAAGGGCCCGGGCTACGTGCTGTACGCGCTCATGGACGCGGTGGTCGACGGCTACTTCCCGCTCATCGACAAGCTCGAGACCGAGGTCGAGGCGCTCGAGGAGCGCATCTTCACCAAGGGTGCGGGCAACACCAACATGCGCCGCCTCTATCGCCTCAAGCGCAAGGTCACCCTGCTCAAGCACGCCGTGCTGCCGCTGATGGAGGCCGCCGGCAAGCTGCACAGCGGGCGTGTGCCCGAGGTCTGCGCCAAGAGCCGGCACTACTTCCGCGACGTGTATGACCACCTCGCCCGTATCGACGCCTCGCTCGACAGTGTCCGCGAGACCATCGGCACCGCGATCCAGGTGAACATCTCGCTGGTCACCATCGACCAGACCGAGGTCAGCAAGCGCCTCGCGGCCTGGGCCGGCATCTTCGCGGTGGCCACCGCCTTCGCGGGGATCTGGGGCATGAACTTCAACCACATGCCCGAGCTGGAGTGGGAGTACGGCTACTTCGCCGGCCTCGGCATCATCGTCAGCGCCAGCACCTTCCTGTGGTGGCGCTTCCGCAAGGCAAGGTGGCTGTAGCGCGCAGCCGATGCGTAGGAGCGACGCAAGTCGCGATTGCCGCCGCTCCGTCCCGCCGACACCCCTTCCCGCTCCACCGCCCGATCGCGACTCGCGTCGCTCCTACAAATCCCCGGCACGCCGGCCGATCGCGACTCGCGTCGCTCTTCCAAATCACCGCTTGGCGTGCCGTAGGAGCGACGCAAGTCGCGATTGCAGCGCCTCGGTCCCCATCGACGCCCATCGTAGCCCAGCCGCCCGATCGGGACTCGCGTCGCTCCTGCAGGAGGGCCGCGACGCGGTCGGGTGCGGCCGATCTTGTCGGAGCGACGCGAGTCGGGTGCGGCGGGTCTTGTGGGAGCGACGCGAGTCGCGATTCAGACCCTCCGCCCTCGCCCTCGCCCCTGCCCTGCCCCAGACCTTTCCTCCGCGCCGCTACAATCCCCGCATGTCCTTCGACGAGCGAACGCCATGAGCTTCTTCGACGACCTCGCCCGCAGCCTCGAACGCAACCGCATCACCCGCCGCCAGGCGCTGTGGCTGCTCGGCGCGGGCGCGGCGGCCGGCCTGTCGGGCTGCGCCACCTCCCCGGTCACCGGCGAGACCATCCTCGTCGGCATGAGCGAGGCGCAGGAGAAGCAGACCGACGCACAGGTCGCGCCGCACCAGTTCTCGCAGGACCTCGGCGCCATCCAGGACGAGGCGGTCAACCGCTACGTCGCCGGCATCGGCCAGCGCATGGGCACGCTCACCCACCGTCCGCAGATGCCCTACTCCTACCGCGTGCTCAACGCCAACTACGTCAACGCCTACACCTTCCCCGGCGGCGCGATGGGCGTGACGCGCGGCATCCTCGCCGACCTCGACGACGAGGCCCAGCTCGCCGCCCTGCTCGGCCACGAGCTCGGCCACGTCAACGCCCGCCACGCCGCCCAGCGCCAGGGCCAGAACCTGGTCGCGCAGGCGGCGCTCGCCGGGCTCAACGTGGCGGCACAGAGCTCCGACTGGGGCGGGCTGATGAGCATGGGCGGACAGATCGGCGCCAGCGCCCTGCTCGCCGGCTACTCGCGCGAGCACGAGCGCGAGGCCGATGCGCTCGGGCAGGAATATCTCGTCAAGGCCGGCTACCCGGCGACCGGCATGGTGCGCCTGCACCAGTTGCTGGTTGCCGAGGAAAAATCCGCCCCCTCGCTGCTGCAGACGATGTTCTCCACCCACCCGATGAGCAGCGAGCGCATGCAGGCCGCGCAGGCCGCGGCCGACGCGCGCTACCGCATCAGCAACAGCCTGGACGCCCGCCGCGAGCGCTTCATGGACAGCACCGCCAGCCTGCGCCGCATCCGCCCCACCATCGACGCCTGCAAGAACGGCGAAACCGCGATGGCCGCCAGGCAGTACCCCAAGGCGCAGGCCGAATTCCAGACCGCGCTGGCCAGGACCCCGCGCGACTACGCCAGCAACCTGCGCATGGCCCAGTGCCTGCAGGCCCAGGGCCAGACCGCGAAGGCGGTGGACTACGCCGACAACGCGCGCGAGATCTACCCGCAGGAGGCGCAGGCCTACAAGCTCGCCGGCGTGCTCGCCCTGCAGCAGCGCGACGCCGGCCGCGCCTACCAGAACCTCGACCGCTTCGACCGCCTGCTCCCCGGCGACGCCGGCATCACCTTCCTGAAGGGCATCTCGCTCGAAGGCATGGGCAACCGCCAGGCCGCCGCCCAGCACTACGCCGCCTACCTGCGCCAGAGCCAGCAGGGCAACGCCGCGCAGTACTCGTACAACCGGCTCAAGGCCTGGGGGATGGTGAAGTAGCGCAGGAGCAGCCCGCCGCGATCCCGCGCCTACGAGCCACCATTTCAACGGAAGGGCAGGATGAAGGTGCCCTTCTCACGCACCGCAAGGCTTGCGTCGTGCAGCGCCACCGTCTCGAACACGATCGGCTGCACGCCGGACGGCATGCCTTCGAACGGGGATGACAGGGTGAGCGTGACGCTCTGCACCTGGCCCGGCCCGACCGTGAATTCGCCGGCGCCCTCGATCCGCAGCCCGGGCAGGCCGCTCACGCCGATGCGGAACTGGCGGGTCGTCTCTTCCATGTTGATGAGCTTGAGGGTGTAGCTGTTCTCGATCCGGCCCGCGCTCGTCTCCTGCATGAGGGCGCCGCGATCCCGGTGCACTTCCACCCGCAACAGCACGCGCTCGCTCAGTGTCCACACCCCGAGCGCGGCGAACACGAGCAGCAGGCCGACATAGACCAGGGTCCGCGGCCGCGACCAGGCTGGGGCAACCTGTGCCTGGCCGGCAAGCTCGCGCTCGCTCATGAAGCGGATCAAGCCGCGCGGTGCGCCGATCCTGTCCATGACCTCGTCGCAAGCGTCGGCGCACAACCCGCAGTCGATGCACTGGTATTGCAGTCCGTCGCGAATGTCGATGCCCGTCGGACACACCTGCACGCAGATTCCGCAGTCGATGCAGTCGCCCTTGTCGCCCGACTGCCGCAAGGCGCCGCGGGGCTCCCCGCGCTTGACGTCGTAGGCGACGTTCGCCGTATCCGGATCGATCATCACGCCCTGGAAGCGCGAGTACGGACACATGTGCTGGCATACGGCCTCGCGTGCGAGCCCGGCCTGCAGATAGGTGAAGCTCGCGTAGAAAAGCAGCCAGAAGGTTTCCCACGGGCCGGTCTGGAGGCCGACGATTGCCGGCAGCAGTGCGCGGATGGGAGTGAAGTAGCCGACGAAGCTGATCGCGGTCCACGCCGCGACCAGCGCCCAGATGCCGTGCTTGACCGACTTGATGAGCAGCTTGCGCGCCGACATCGGGCTCTGGTCGAGGCGCAGGCGCGCGAGGTGGTCGCCCTCGATCCTGGCCTCGATCCACACGAAGATCGACGTATAGACCGTCTGCGGACAGGCAAAGCCGCAGAACAGGCGCCCGGCGATCGCGGTGGTGAAGAACAGCGCGGTCGCGGCCAGGATCAGGACGACGGCCAGCAGCAGCGCGTCCTGCGGCCACAGGACCAGGTCGAACAGGTAGAACTTCTCGTCGACGATGTCGAACAGGATCGCCTGCCGCGTGCCGGTCTCCGTCGTCCACGGCAACCAGCACGCGCCGTAGAACACGACCTGGGTGAGCCAGACCATGGCCCAGCGCAGGCTGTTGAAGCGGCCCTGCACCGCCTTGGCGTGGATCTTTCCCTTCTTGCGATAGAACTCCAGCTTGGCTTCGCGCACCTTGCTGACGGGTGGGTTCATGCGGGCTGCTCCGGCTCTGACGATGGCCTGGAGTACATCACCCCGGACGGCGCAGCTTCAGTTGCAGATCGTACGATTTGGAACAGGTACAGATCCGCCGCCACAGCTCGTCTGTGCCGGACGACTATCCACTCGACTGTTCCTGTCCGCTCATCTGCAAACGCCCAAAATCGCGCTATCGAATCAGGAGTGGAACACCGTGATCGCCAATACGATGAGTTTGCCCACCACCGCGGGTGACGCGCCCCCCTGCACCGGCAGGGTGCCCGGCAACAAGGGGATCTGGGTCGGGATCTGCTGCGAGTTCGTCGAATTCCTGGTGCTGTTCATCGTGTACTTCGTCGCCCGCGCGCACTTTCCCGACGCCTTTCACTCCGGGGCGGAGCGGCTCTCGCAGACGGCCGGCGTGGTGATCACCTTGTTGATGGTGAGCAGCAGCTTTTTCATCGCCTGCTCGGTCACCCGTCTGCGCACCGGGCGCAGGCGCGAATCGATCGGCTGGCTGATCGCGGGCCTGATCGTGGCGTTGGGCTATCCGGTGGCGAAATACCTCGAGATCCAGTGGAACCTCGCGCACGGTATCGATGGCGAGTCGGGCATCTTCTTCACCGTCTATTACTACCTGACCTTCACCCATATGGTGCACGCCTTCTGGGGCATCCTCGGCATCCTCTGGGTCCTCGCCCGGCATGGATTCGGAATCTATACCGCCGACGAGCACAGCGGTCTGGAAGCGCTCGCCAGCTACTGGCACGCCACCGACATCATCTGGCTGGTCATCTTCCCCTTCTTCTACGTGCTGGCCTGATCATGGACTCCATCGAGCGCAAACCCGCCACTTCACTCCGGCCCCTGGTCCTGACCTGGCTGGCCCTGGTCGGGCTGACCCTCGTCAGCCCGCAACTCGGCAAGGGTGTCTGGGGGCAGGAAGCCGTCCAGTGGATCGTGGCCGCAATCATCTGGATCAAGGGCCACCTGGTCGCGCGCCACTTCATCGAGGCGGAACGGACTCACCCCTTCCTTCGCAACGTGCTGCGCTTCTTCATCGCCTTCACGCCGATCGCGATCGTGCTGACGACCTTCTTCCGCGACGGTTTCGCCCGCCTCGCAAGCCTATAGCTGGCGCTTGATCAGCCGACCGAGCGTCGCCAGCGCATCATCCTGGCGAGTTGTTGCGGGATGGCCGAAGTTGAGCCGCAGGTAATTGGAGAACTCGCGCTTGGCGGAAAAGATCGGCCCCGGTGCGATGCTGACCCCCTGCGCGAGCGCCTCTTCGTGCAGCCGCAGCGTATCGATCCGAGGCGGCAGTTCCAGCCAGAGAAAATAGCCGCCGTCCGGACGAGCCAGGCGGATACCGGGGGGAAAGTGTTCTTCGATGCCGGCCAGGAGTTGTGCTTCCTGGCGCGCAAGTTGCCGGCGCAAGTGGCGCAGGTGATTGTCGAAGCCGCCATGCTTCAGGTAGTCGGCCAGCGCGATCTGCATGGGGACCGCCGTCGCCAGGCTGGTCGAGTATTTCTGCCGCTGCACCTCCTTGGCGTAACGCCCCGCCGCGACCCAACCCAAACGGTATCCCGGCGCGAGGCACTTCGAAAACGAGGACACGTGCAGCACCAGACCCTCCGTGTCCATCGCCTTGCTGCATCGCGGCGCCTCGGGTCCGAAATACAATTCGGCGTAGACATCGTCTTCGATCAGCGGGACCTGATGCTGGTGGAGAAGCTCGACCAGCGCACGCTTGTTGTCGTCCGGGACGCGACTTCCCGTCGGGTTCGCGAAGTTCAACATGAACAGGCAGGCCTTGATCGGATGATGGCGCAGCGCATCGGCCAGCGCATCCAGGCTCACCCCTTCGCGCGGGTGGCTCGGGATCTCGATGACCTCGAGTCCCAGGCGTTCGCTGGCCTGCAGCCCCGCATAGAAGGTGGGCGACTCGACGGCGATCAGGTCGCCGGGTCGGGTCAGGGCCTGCAGGCAGAGGTTGAGCCCTTCCATCGCACCCGACGTGACGACGATCTCCTGCGGCGAAACCGAGGCACCATGGGCCAGGTAACGCAGCGCGAGTTGTCGGCGCAGCTCGTCGTTGCCCGGGGGAAGGTCGGTGACCGTTGCCAGCGGATCCAGGTGACGCGCCGCTGCCGCGAGGAAGCGCCCGAGCTTGTCGAGCGGGTAGAGGCGCGCGTCGGGAAAGCTCGACCCCAACGGCACGATGGCGGGGTCCCGCACGCTGTCGAGGATCTGGAAGATGAAGTCGCTGACCTCGAGCGCCGTGGAGCCGCCCGCTGGATGGGTCATCTCCGGCTCGGGCAGTCTGCTGCCAAGCCGGGCGCGCACGAAGTAGCCCGACTTCGGCCGCGCCTCGATCAGGCCTCGGCTCTCGAGCAGGTGGTAGGCCTGGGTGACCGTGATCGGGCTGATGCCGTGGGTCTTGCAGGCCTGGCGGACGGAGAGCAGTTTGTCGCCCGGGCGCAAGACACCCTCGGCGATCCGCTGTGCGGTCCGGTCGGCAAAATCCTGGTAGAGGCTCATGGGGACGATCCTAGCGATGCGCAGCGAACCCGGCCTTGCCATGGATCACTTCGATCGCTGCCGCTTCGCAAGCAGGCGATGCCGCCTGGCTGCGCCAGAGCCTGCACGGCAACGCCGCGAGGCGTTCCTGCAACCGGCTCAAGGCCTGGGGGGTGGTGACGTCGCGCAGCGCTGCGCCGCGATCTCGCGCTGGCGGAAGCACCCGTCCACATGGTCATTGACCATCCCCACCGCCTGCATGAAGGCGTAGCACACCGTCGGCCCCACGAAGCGGAAGCCCAGGCGCTTCAGCTCACGGCTCATCGCCTGCGACGCCGCCGTCTGCGCCGGAATCTCCGCCAGGCTGCGCGGCGGCGCGGTCGGCACCGAACCCTCGGCGAAGCGCCACAGCAGCGCATCCAGCGACCCGAAGCGCTCCTGCGCCGCCAGCGTCGCGCGCGCGTTCGCCACCGCCGACTCGATCTTCAGCCGGTTGCGCACGATGCCCGCGTCGGCGAGCAGGCGCGCGAGTTCCGCCTCGCCATAGCGCGCGACACGCTCGGCGTCGAAGCCGTCGAAGGCGCGGCGGTAGTGTTCGCGCTTGCGCAGGATGGTGATCCAGCTCAGCCCCGCCTGCGCACCCTCGAGCACGAGCATCTCGAAGAGGTGGCGGTCGTCGTGATTGGGCACGCCCCACTCGGTATCGTGGTAGGCGACGTAGAGCGGATCGGTGCCGCACCAGGCGCAGCGCTCGGACATGGATGGTGCTCCTCCTGAGGGAGTCGTGGATTCTAGTCCCGGGCGCTGCGCTCGAGGTTTAGATGAAGTTCGGCGACTAATGAAGATACCGTCGGAGAGTCCTTTTGAAGCCATGTGCTGTTCGGCCAAAGCCCTGTTCCATGGGATCTTGCCAGCCCTGCTGAACCGGAGCAGGCCGGTACTCCCGAACTAGATATTCAGGGCACAATGCGTTGTATCACCAACGCATGTTGGTCGGACATATCGAGGCTGGATGAAACAAATCCGATGCGCCATAACCTGAGTGAAGCCTTCGCATTTGGCAAGCTGGACCGTTCCGAGGACGCTATCAAATGGCATCCTCTGGTCGATCATTTAGCGGACGTCGCGGCCGTTTTTGAGGCGCTGTGCGCATGCCGAGCCATCCGCCGATCCATCGAGGCAGTTGCTGGGCGTAGCCTCGACCATCGTGACTTCGCGCGGCTTGCTGCCCTCGCCTTTCTTCATGACCTTGGCAAAGCGAACGCGGGGTTCCAGGCAAAGCGCTGGCTAAACGAGGAACGGCCGCGCGGCAGGCTGACCGCCGGGCACAGCGCGGAGGCAATCGCGCTGCTCGAAGCAAGTAATCACAGCGACGAAGCCGAGGCGCTGCTACTGCACCTGCCTATTCTTGAAATCTGCGGCTGGGGGAAGCCTGAGACCCTGGACAACTTGCTACGCGCCAGCATTGCGCACCATGGACGGCCGATCGCCAACGCACCCGACTGGTTCAACGCCAGGATCCATTGGTCCAGGCAAGGTGAGTATGACCCCGCCGAACAACTAAAGAGCATTGGCGCCGCCCTCCAACGCTTCGTTCCAGAGGCATTCGTCGAAGGGGGCCTGCCACTTCCCGATACGCCGCGCTTCGCGCATTACTTCGCCGGCCTCGTCCAATTGGCCGACTGGTTGGGTTCGGACACTCGATTTTTCCCCTTCACGAATGTGGGCGATCGAGATCGCATCGGCAATAGCCGTGAACTGGCATCGACAGCGGTGCGCGAGATCGGCCTCGATCCTGAGCCTTGCCGTAAGCGGTTCGAGCAGGCATCACCAGATTTCGGCGACGTATTCGATACGACCACTCCCTATCCCGCCCAGTCCGCAATGTCCGACCCGGCGCTTGGTCAGGTTGTCGTGCTCGAAGCCGAGACTGGCAGCGGCAAGACCGAAGCCGCGCTGTGGCGCTACCTTCATCTGTTCGCGCGTGGCGCAGTCGACGGGCTTTACTTTGCCCTACCGACCCGCGTGGCCGCATCACAGGCCTACCGGCGCGTGCGCGAGGCGCTTTCGCGCGCTTGGCCCGAGGGCGCTCCGCTCGCGGTTCGGGCATTGGCCGGTTATGCCGCCGCGGATGGGGAAACAGCTCGGGCGCTGCCCGATTTCAAGGTGTTGTGGAGCGACGATCCGTCCGATGCCGAAGCGGGTCGGCGATGGGCGGGCGAGAGTTCGAAGCGCTTCCTCGCCGCACCGGTTGCCGTCGGCACGGTCGACCAGGCACTGCTCGGCACGCTGCAGGTAAAGCATGCTCACTTGCGCCATGCGCTGACGGCGCGTTCGCTGCTTGTCATCGACGAAGTGCACGCATCGGACGCTTACATGGCCGTGTTGATCGAACAGCTCATCAACGCACAAATTGCGCTCGGCGGCCATACGCTACTGTTGTCCGCGACACTCGGCGCAGCGGCCCGGACTCGCTACCTCGCTGCCGGCAACCGCAAGGCGCAGCATCTGCCGTCACTCGCCCAAGCGAGCGGCCTACCCTACCCTGCCATAAGCGATGCTTGGGGCATTCGTTCCACAAGCGGCGCACCGCGAGAGAAGCGGGTCGCCTGGCAGTGTGAGGACGCCATCGATGACCCGCAGCGCGTCGCCGCCCTTGCGCTCGAAGCCGCCGAACAGGGCGCCCGCGTGCTGGTGATCCGAAACACCGTGCCGGCAGCCGTCGCCACCCTTGCAGCGCTCGAAGCGGCCACACCCAACGTAACCTGGCTCTTCAATCGTGACGGCGTCATCACGCTGCATCACAGCCGCTTCTCGCGCGAAGACCGGCTCATGCTCGACGCGACGGTCGAAGCCCAACTCGGCAAAGGACGCTCCAGCGGACCGCTGATCGTGGTCGGCACCCAGACGCTGGAGCAAAGCCTGGATCTCGACGCCGACTTCCTGATCACCGACCTGTGCCCGATGGACGTGCTGTTGCAGCGCATCGGCCGATTACATCGCCATATGCGCCCCGTCGAGGCTCGACCCAACGCGTTCAGGGAGGCGCGTGTGCTTGTGCTGACGCCCGAAGGGGGCGACCTCACACCGTGCCTTACCCGCCCGCGGCACGGACTCGGCCGCTTTCACGACGGCGGCGGCGTGTATGCCGACACCCGCATCCTCGAAGCTACGCGCAAGCTGATTCACTCCGAATCTCAGGTCCGCATCCCGGCCGACAACCGGCGACTGGTCGAGTCCGCCACGCACCCGGAGGCGCTGCACGCCATCGAATCGCTGGACACAGCTTGGGCGACACATGGTCAGCAGATTGACGGCGACACGGGTGCCCGCCGCACCAGCGCCAAGCTGGGACTCCTGCCCCTCGACACCGCATTCGTCGAACTTGGCTTCCCCGACGAAGTAAAGCTCGCAACACGCCTCGGCGCTGCTGACCGTCTGCTCACTTTCGATTCGCCCCTCCAAGGGCCTTTTGGCCGGACGGTGCGGGAGCTTCCAATTAGGCACCACTTGCTGCCGCGCGCCCTCCCACTTGAAGCGTTACCCGACGAGATCGTCGTCGAGCATGGCGGCTTTAGGT
This sequence comes from Thauera sp. DNT-1, assembly GCF_055393985.1. Classification (NCBI taxonomy): domain Bacteria; kingdom Pseudomonadati; phylum Pseudomonadota; class Betaproteobacteria; order Rhodocyclales; family Zoogloeaceae; genus Thauera; species Thauera sp. DNT-1. The sequence continues at coordinate 711,736 of NZ_AP043752.1, forward strand.
TCCGCCTGGCCGACACGCACTATCGCTACAGCCGCATCGGCCTTGAAAAACTTCCGCAAACTGCCGCCTCGGAGTAACGAATGGACCGCACCCGTCTGAACCTACTCGACGAACCGCTGATTCGCGTCCGCGATCTCGGTGGGCAACCGCAACGACTCACATTGCCGCAACTCCTGGTTGCCCTCGGTCGTGATGCGGTGCGCGACTACCCTGCACTGCGCCCCCATCAGCGCCACCCCTGGCACGCGCTGCTGGTGCAACTGGCCGCTCTTGCGCTGCACGCCGCCGACGAGGACTGTCCTTGGGATGAGGCTACCGATTGGCGCGCGGCACTACTCGCTCTGACGCCCAATCATCCGGACGGTTGCGCCTTTTGCCTCGTTGCCCCGCACGACCGTCCAGCTTTCCTTCAACCCCCTGTGCCAAGCGGAAAGTTGGATGGTTGGAAATACATTGCCACCCCTGACGCACTCGACATGCTGGTCACGTCGAAGAACCATGATCTTAAGAGCGAGCGAATGCGGCACGCGGAGGCGGACGACTGGCTGTTTGCCCTGGCAAGCCTGCAAACGCAAGAGGGGTTCCTCGGGAAAGGGAACTACGGCATTTCTCGCATGAACGGAGGTTTTTCGAGCCGTCCCGCCCTCGGCGTCGCACCCGCAGGTGGAGTCGGTGTGCGATGGCGACGCGATATTGGCGCACTTCTCACCGAACGTGACGACATCACCGAGACCATAGGTTTTCAGCGCGACGGCGGCATGGCACTGCTCTGGATACCCCCATGGGACGGCACAAAGAGCCTCGCCTTCACGGCGCTCGACCCGTTCTACATCGAAATCTGTCGGCGGATCCGATTTGTCCTTGACTCGGATGGCCGCCTGAAGGCGCACGGAATTGGAACCTCTGTAGCGCGCGTAGATGCGGCGGCGCGCAAGGGTGTCACTGGCGACGCATGGACGCCGGTCGAAGAAGATAAAGCGCTTACGCTTGGTGCCGAAGGTTTCAACTACGGCCTTGCTGCGGAGTTAGCATGGGGCTCGAAGTACCGTAAGACCCTCGCTCAAGCACTTCGCGCAGAAGATGGCATCGCGGGAATTTCTCTGCTTGCACAAGGGGTGGTACGAGGCCAGGGTAAGACGGAGGGTTACCACGAGCGCCGAATTCCTCTCACGAAAAAGGCCATCGGCTATTTGCGTGGTGGACAGACTGACCTTCCGGCAGCAATCGCCGCTGCCCGAGTGAAAGCTGTGGCGACGATGCGTGGTTCTATCTTGCGCACCGCACTGTTCTACTTGCTCGAAGCCGGTACTGAGAAGATCGATTTCGACCGTCGCACTGCCAAACAGCAGATCGAAGCCTTCATACGAGCCTTTGAACGCACCGAAGATGCGCGCTTTTTCGAGGACCTGAATCGAGAGATTGAAACCGAGGACAGGAACGCCGAGCGGCTCGCGTGGATGCTCGGGCTCGCTGAACGCGCCGAAGTTGTGCTGAAGGGCGCTTTCACGATCGGCCCCCAAAGCGGCGAGCGTCGATATCGTGCGCGGTCGCGGGCGCTATCCTATTTTCATGGCGCGCTACGCAGTGGCAAACACCCTGAACTCGTCGCACTCGCACAGCACCTTCGCTCTCACCAAGCGGCAGAGGAGGCCGCGTTATGAACCAGACCGACACGACACCGCCCGCATCACCGCTAGGTCGGCTTGCGCAAGTCATCACGCGGCGGCAGCACTTCCGCGGGGACGCCAACGCACTCGACACGGGTGAGCAGGCCGCGCTCGCACGTCTCGATCCCGAGGCGCCGCGGCCTCACCAGATCGGTGCGCTAGCCCATGCGCTGGTGCTGGCCGGCATCACACCGGATGACTGGCAGCACACAACCTGGCGACGCTGGGCCTTGTTGGCGCAAGGCATGGCACTGGCAGGTCACGACGGCTCCGCCCGACTCGGGACCCAACTCGCCCACGCCGCAGTGTCCGAAAGCCGTGTCACCCGTCTGCTTACTGCGCGCGGTGACGCCTTTAGCCAGCAGGTGCCGCGTGTGGTGCGGCTGATGGCGAGCCGCAGCACTTCACCCAACTGGCTTGAGTTCGGTGCGCTGATTCTCGCCACCGACCACGACGAAGCCCGTGCCGAGACCCTACGCCTACGTATCGCCGGCAGTTACTACTCGACTACCCATTCCTGAACCGAATCCACACGATCGAACACCGACAGGACATCGCCATGAGTCTCCCGCGCTTCATCCAGATCCACACCCTGCACACCTACCCCGCTGCCCTGCTCAACCGTGACGATGCCGGACTCGCAAAACGCCTCCCCTACGGCGGCGCGATCCGAACGCGCATTTCCTCACAGTGCCTCAAGCGCCACTGGCGCGTCGCCGACGACGCGTTTTCGCTGGCGAAACTGGGCGTGCCGATGGCCACGCGCACACGCTACGTCGCCGAATTGATTCGCCAACGCCTTATCGAGCAAGGCATCGACGAAGCGCGCGCCTACGCTACCGCCGAGGCCCTGCTTGAGGCCCTGTTCGGCGAGAAGGCCGACAAGAAGAAGGAAGGCGTCAAGGCACTTCAAACCGGGCAGGCGGTGCTCTTCGGCAACGAAGAAATCGCTTACCTTGCGCGCCGCTGCCGAGACATCACTGGCGACTTTTCCGATCCAGTCGCGCTGAAGGCAGAGGTGGCGAAGTTCCTCAAAGAGGAAAAGAAGAACATCGAGGCGATGAAGCTCGGCAGCGGCCTCGAATCGGCTCTCTTCGGTCGCATGGTTACCTCTGACCTGCTTGCCAACCGCGACGCATCGGTGTCGGTCGCCCACGCCTTCACGGTGCATGAAGCGCAGGTCGAAAACGACTACTTCACCGTAGTCGATGATTTTGCCCAGGCGGAAGATGGTGCGGGCTCGGCCGGCATCTTCGATACCGAACTCGCCTCGGGGTTGTACTACGGATACGTGGTTATCGACGTGCCGCAACTCGTTGCAAACCTCGAGGGCATCAAAGTCGAGGATGTCTTCATGACTGGGGCCGACAAGCGTGAGTTGGCCGGCAAGGTCGCCCAACATTTGCTGCACCTGATCGCCACTGTGAGCCCTGGCGCCAAGCGCGGGTCCACTGCGCCATACGACTGGGCAAAGTTCGTATTGGTAGAGGCCGGTGACTGGCAACCGCGCAGCCTTGCAGCGGCCTTCCACGATCCAATGCCGCTCAAGGGCGATTCTTCGATCCGCGCCCGCGCCGCCAGCAAACTTGCGAACGAGATCGCCGCCTTCGACGCAGCCTATGGAATGCCTACGGCGCGCCGGTTCCTGTCACTGGACGACTTGACCGTTCCTGCGGCTGAGCGTGCGACGCTTTCACAGCTGGGTGAGTGGATCGCACAAACGGTTCGCGATGGCGCGTGCTGAGATGGCGACACACCTGCTCATCCGCCTCGAGGGTCCGCTCATGGCCTTCGGCGGCGAGACGATCGACAACCTCGGCGTGATCCGCGATTTCCCGGCGCAGTCGATGCTGACCGGTCTGATCGCCAATGCACTCGGTTGGCGGCGCGAGGATGCTGAAGCGCATGACCGACTTCAGTCTCGTGTCGTGTTCGGGGCACGACTCGACCGTGCTGGTTCGCGCTTCACTGATTTCCAAACCGCCAAACTCGGGCATGACGATCGCGGCTGGACGACGACCGGCCAACCGGAGGGGCGCGCGGGTGGAGACGGTACTTACAAGGGCCAGCACCTGCGTTACCGCGACTACCACGCCGACGCTAGTACCCTCATCGCCCTGCGCCTCGAACCCGCCGACGAAACCCCTACGCTGGACGCGGTTGCCCGTGCCCTGCAGCGCCCAGCCCGCCCACTTTTCTTGGGGCGCAAGCCCTGCCTGCCGGCTGCGCCGCTGTTTGCAGGCTGGATCGACGCGCCGGACGTGCTCACTGCGCTACGAGACGCATCCCCACTGGCTGCCAACGCCCGACCTCGCGTGATGTGGCCGGCCGGCGAAGGCGAAATCCCCGGCGCCCGCCAGATCGACCTCTGCGATGAACGCAACTGGACCAGTGGTGTACATGGCGGCTGGCGCCCCGTTTGCGAGGGCAACCTGAAGTTGGAGGAGCGGACGTGAATTTGACGCTTGTGCAATGCCACCCCGACCCGCACCGGCTCGCCGCCTGGGCGACACGCTTCGGACTGACCGTTGGTGGTGACGACCTTGGTTACGCGCTGCACACACTGCTGGCGGCGGCCTTCGGCGACCTTGCGCCCAAGCCCTTCCGGCATTTTGGCGACGTGCGCGGCCTTTTGGCCTACAGTGGGCAAGACGTCGACCGTATCCACACGGCGGCCGAAATGGCCGCGCCCGACGTCCACGCTGTGCTGGGCCTCGAGCGCTTTGCTGCTCGTAGCTTCCCGGCCGATTGGGCGGCGGGCAGGCGGCTAGGTTTCGAGTTGCGGGTGCGGCCGGTGCTGCGGACGAAAGATGGGCGCGAACGTGACGTCTTCCTTTCCAAGATCGAGAAACGCGGCGTAGCGGAGACAGAGCTGTCGCGCGAAGCTGTCTACTTGGAATGGCTGCAGCGCGAGTTGGCACGCGGCGACGCCGCAAACGTCGACCACGCGCAACTGGATGGTTTCCGGCTCACTTCCAGTTTGCGCAAGGGAAGCGCAGTCGTAGGCCGGCGCCCCGCTCAGCGTGTAACGGGCCCCGACGCATTGTTTTCGGGCGAACTCACCGTGCGCGATCCAGCGGGCTTCGCCGCACTGATTGCGCGCGGGGTCGGACGCCATCGCGCCTTCGGATTCGGAATGCTGCTCCTGCGGCCACCCTCTGCATGCTGAAAGGTCGCCTTGGGCTTGAGACCGCACGCATCCCCCACGCCGACCGGCACGGCCTGCTGTGGCTTGAGCGCGGAGAGTTGTGTGTGATCGACGGCTGCCTGCACTTCATGGCGGGAAAGGACAGCCTCACGCCCTACATCGATCAGATCCCGCATCAAGCCGTATCGATGATCCTGCTGGGGCCAGGCAGCAGCGTCACCCACGACGCGCTGCGCCTGCTCGCGCGACATGGGACGCTAATGGCGGCGGTCGGTATGGATGGCGTACGCAGCTACACTGCGCCAGCCCTGCTGCCCGACCGCTCGGACGTCGCACGCCGGCAAGCGGAACTTTGGGGCAATCCACGTCGGCGCATTGCCGTCGCCCGCCGCATGTACGCCCTGCGCCTGGGCGAAATATTGCCTCACCGTGATCTGGACACGCTGCGTGGAATCGAAGGCTCCCGCGTGAAGACGCTTTACCGACTAACTGCCGAGCGCTATCGCATCCCCTGGAACGGTCGCCATTACGACCGCGCTGCGCCCGAAGCCGCCGATACACCGAATCAGGCAATCAATCATGCCGCGACTGCAGTGCAGGCCGCGGCGGCGATCGCGGTACAGTCGCTGGCTGCAATTCCGCAGCTTGGCTTCATTCACGAGGACTCGGGTCAATCCTTCGTCCTCGATATTGCCGATCTGTTTCGGGATTCGATCACGTTGCCGATCGCCTTTGCTGCGGCACGCAAGGCACTCGATGGTGCGCCAGACACCATCGACCGACTGGTACGACGCGAGGCAGCGTTGGTTTTCCGAAAGCAGTCCGTGATTCCATCGATGATCGACAAGATCAAGGTTGTGTTGCGCATGGAGGCAGTAGATGCCGCTGGTGGTGATAGTGACGCGTGATGTCGCCGATCGTTTTCGAGGCTTTCTGACGTCGGTGATGCTTGAGGTCGCCCCGACGGTGTACGTATCGCCACGCATGAGTAAGGGCGTGCGGGATCGGACTTGGAACGTACTCACCGAGTGGCACGACTTCGAGCCGCGCGGCAGCATCGTCATGGTCTGGCGCGACAACAATGAAACTGGCGGCGTCGGCCTCGCTCATCTCGGAGAGCCGCCGCGAGAACTGGTCGAGATGGATGGGATGTGGGTCGCCAGGCTGCGGCGGCAAGCTCAATCTCTTTAACAAATTGGGAACATGGTTTCTTGAGTTTTCCTTTTGGAGTCATGAGCTTGACTTCAAGAGGCTCCCCCGCGTCCGCGGGGATAGGCCCCGGCGTCACGGGCCAATCGACCGAATACAGTCGGCTCCCCCGCGTCCGCGGGGATAGGCCCGGACACTGTGGGCGTACAGCTCACGATTAGTTGGCTCCCCCGCGTCCGCGGGGATAGGCCCGTTACAGCAACGCCCCCAGAAGCAGATACAGAGGCTCCCCCGCGTCCGCGGGGATAGGCCGTACCGCAGGGAGATTGTGGAGGTGCTGGCGCGGGCTCCCCCGCGTCCGCGGGGATAGGCCCCCTCGCGCGCTGAGCCACATCACGTCGGTTCCGGCTCCCCCGCGTCCGCGGGGATAGGCCCCAGCTCGGGGAAGAGCGCACCGCACGCCATGCGGCTCCCCCGCGTCCGCGGGGATAGGCCCTCGGCCTGGGCTTCTTTCGCGCGCGCGTACTGGGCTCCCCCGCGTCCGCGGGGATAGGCCCCCTACAGGGGCGCAAAAGAAAACCCCGCCGAAGGCTCCCCCGCGTCCGCGGGGATAGGCCCCGCTTGGAGAGCAGATGCGGGTCGGCAATGCGGGCTCCCCCGCGTCCGCGGGGATAGGCCCTCCCACAGTCCGGGGTGCATCTTGCGCGCCCCGGCTCCCCCGCGTCCGCGGGGATAGGCCCCCCCATAGCCCGCCACGAGCGGGCTTTTTTACGGCTCCCCCGCGTCCGCGGGGATAGGCCCTCAGGTGCCGGCACCGAGGCGTCCCAGTCGAGGGCTCCCCCGCGTCCGCGGGGATAGGCCCCTCAGTGCCGGGATCAGGAAGGCTGTGAAGGAGGCTCCCCCGCGTCCGCGGGGATAGGCCCGACCGAGTACCGGAACGCCAGCGCGCGACGGGGGCTCCCCCGCGTCCGCGGGGATAGGCCCAAGCTGCAAGCTGTCTTCGTCCTGAATTACCCGGCTCCCCCGCGTCCGCGGGGATAGGCCCCAGCCATCGAGCCCCTCGGGGCGGCCGGAGCCGGCTCCCCCGCGTCCGCGGGGATAGGCCCTCTTTCTCCTTCCAGAAGAAAGGCATGCCGCCGGCTCCCCCGCGTCCGCGGGGATAGGCCCCTTGGCGTTTGCCATTGTGATGCTCCTGATGTGGCTCCCCCGCGTCCGCGGGGATAGGCCCTGGGTCTCGACCAGGTTGTTGCCGCCTTCCACGGCTCCCCCGCGTCCGCGGGGATAGGCCCTTTCTGCGGGCGTTCGTGTGGGACGTGACGATGGCTCCCCCGCGTCCGCGGGGATAGGCCCCCGCTCTGTGGCCGTCGCTGTGGTGGCAGTGAGGCTCCCCCGCGTCCGCGGGGATAGGCCCTTGCCGATGATGCCGACCGTCTGCTCGAGGCTGGCTCCCCCGCGTCCGCGGGGATAGGCCCCTCAGTTGCCAAGCGCCCTTGTCCGCTAATCTGGCTCCCCCGCGTCCGCGGGGATAGGCCTCAGCTACACCCTGTTCAGCCCGCGCGACCCGTGGCTCCCCCGCGTCCGCGGGGATAGGCCCTGGGATTTCGAGACGGGCGCTGGGTTGCGGACGGCTCCCCCGCGTCCGCGGGGATAGGCCCGACGGTGATGGAGCTGCGCGGCCTATTCCGTGGGCTCCCCCGCGTCCGCGGGGATAGGCCCGCCGGCGACTTCCAGTCGGCGGCCCGCGCTTTGGCTCCCCCGCGTCCGCGGGGATAGGCCCGCCTCGGACCAGCGCAGCGCGTCGGATGCGGGGGCTCCCCCGCGTCCGCGGGGATAGGCCCGAAATCTGGTGGGACATGCAGAGCGTCGAGCCGGCTCCCCCGCGTCCGCGGGGATAGGCCCCTGTTCGTGCGGAACCAGAACAACGACAAGACGGCTCCCCCGCGTCCGCGGGGATAGGCCCGGTTATCAATTCCCTGCGGGCTGGGCAATCTCGGCTCCCCCGCGTCCGCGGGGATAGGCCCGGCACCCTGCCCGGCATCGACAAGGGCTGGGCGGCTCCCCCGCGTCCGCGGGGATAGGCCCGCGATCTGATCCATGCTCTGAAAGCTGATGGAGGCTCCCCCGCGTCCGCGGGGATAGGCCCGACGCGGCCGATGCGGATGCGCCTGTGGTGACGGCTCCCCCGCGTCCGCGGGGATAGGCCCTATGGTTACCATAGGCGGCATGAGCAATTCCGGGCTCCCCCGCGTCCGCGGGGATAGGCCCTCTGCCGCTGGGGGCCTTGGGCGAGGTTGGGGGGCTCCCCCGCGTCCGCGGGGATAGGCCCCAAGCTTAGAACCGACGACCCCAGCCCTGCCAGGCTCCCCCGCGTCCGCGGGGATAGGCCCAGATGCGGCACCGGCGCCGAGCTCGGTAAGCTGGCTCCCCCGCGTCCGCGGGGATAGGCCCTTGCCGCCCTGCGCGACGCCGCCGAACAAGCCGGCTCCCCCGCGTCCGCGGGGATAGGCCCAGCTACGGCGGCTCGGTCACCGATGGCATCGCGGCTCCCCCGCGTCCGCGGGGATAGGCCCTAGAGCCCTGCCCGAGCTGTGGGGCGATCTACGGCTCCCCCGCGTCCGCGGGGATAGGCCCAGCCAGCCGGGGAATCGCGGGTGATAGCCCGTGGCTCCCCCGCGTCCGCGGGGATAGGCCCGGCTGGGGCTGCCGCTGCCGCGTGCAGGCGGTGGCTCCCCCGCGTCCGCGGGGATAGGCCCCGTCTGCAATTCCTGCGGGAGCGATTTCACAGGGCTCCCCCGCGTCCGCGGGGATAGGCCCTTCAAGGAGTCGCGCCGGCTTGTCGGTGAGATGGCTCCCCCGCGTCCGCGGGGATAGGCCCCGTCTGCAATTCCTGCGGGAGCGATTTCACAGGGCTCCCCCGCGTCCGCGGGGATAGGCCCTTCAAGGAGTCGCGCCGGCTTGTCGGTGAGATGGCTCCCCCGCGTCCGCGGGGATAGGCCCAAAGGCGCCTCGCGCAAGCGATACAGGGCCACGGCTCCCCCGCGTCCGCGGGGATAGGCCCGAGGCCGAGGCCGTGCTATCGAGCCTGGGCGGGGCTCCCCCGCGTCCGCGGGGATAGGCCCTGGTGATGGACACCGTCGACGGCATCCGTACCGGCTCCCCCGCGTCCGCGGGGATAGGCCCATGTGGATTCCTGTGAAGGGAAAGGGTTGCCGGGCTCCCCCGCGTCCGCGGGGATAGGCCCCAAGCGGATGGTTGTGAAGGTGGAGGGGTTGAGGCTCCCCCGCGTCCGCGGGGATAGGCCCCACACCCGTCTCTGGCATGAGACGCAATGGACGGCTTCCCCGCGTCCGCGGGGATAGGCCCAGCAGGTACAGATACGCGCCGTGCTTCTGGATGGCTCCCCCGCGTCCGCGGGGATAGGCCCTCGCCATCGCCATCGCAAGACGGGCACGCGACGGCTCCCCCGCGTCCGCGGGGATAGGCCCCCGTCCAACCAGCTCGGCTCGACGCCCTACGGGGCTCCCCCGCGTCCGCGGGGATAGGCCCCGCATGGCGATCCCGATCGCTGCGCATCGGCGGGCTCCCCCGCGTCCGCGGGGATAGGCCCGCAGATGTATCCACGACATGGACGATTGGAGAGGCTCCCCCGCGTCCGCGGGGATAGGCCCGAAGCCAGCGAAATGCTCACGCACGCCCACGAGGCTCCCCCGCGTCCGCGGGGATAGGCCCGCCTCGAGCACGAGCGTGGAAGGCCTCGCTGGGGCTCCCCCGCGTCCGCGGGGATAGGCCCTTCCCTTCTAGATTTGATCTTGAGAGGGCGAGCGTATGACCTCACAGGCATGCTGCCTACGATCACGAATATCCGCTCACCGGTTCACCCACCCCCCGCACACCGGAAACACCTGCCCCACGAAGCAGTTCGCCGCCTCGCTGCACAGATAAACCGCAAAGCTGGCGTCCTCGTCCGCCGTGACCAGGCGCCCCAGCGGCACCTGCCACTTCAGGCGGTCCTTGAACGCCGGCGTGGCCTGGACCTCGGGCGGGAAGTAGGTGGGGTTCTCGACGAAATTCTGCGCAATGGCGTTGACCTGGACGCCGTGCGCCGCGGCCTCGACGCCCACCGCCTGGATGTAGGCCAGTTGCGCACCGCGCGCGGCGGCGTAGCTCGAGCGCAGGGCCATCCCGCGCAGGGCGGCGGCGCTGCCCATCAGGAGGATCTTGCCCGCCTTGCGTTCGATCATCTGCGGCAGGACGGCGGCGACCATCTCCCGCATGGGATGGACCAGGGCGGCGAAGGTGGTCTCCCATTCGCCGTCCGACACCTGATGGACGGGCGTGCTCGGCGCGGGAATCGCCAGGTTGAGGACCAGCACGTCGATGCGGCCGGCCGCCTCGATGACCGCGCGCCCAGCCCCCCGCTCCAGCAGCGCGCTTTGGTCGGGGACGACTTCGGCGCCGGCGGCGCGGAAGGCCTCGCACAGTGCCGGGCCCATGAACGCGTCGGCCTGCGTGACCAGCACCCTGCGGCCGCTCAATGAATTCGCATGCATGTCGTTTCTCCTCGGCTGCTGGGCGGGGCAGCCTCCCCACGGGGCGCGGCACGATCATCGGCGAAGCGGCGGCCCGGCAGCCGACTGTTTTCTCCTGCGCGAGCGCGATTCCGGCCCCTACGTTCCATCCTAGATGAAGACGTCTAAACTGCATCGAGAGGGATCGATGTGACACAGGCGCACGCCGCCGCCACGATTTCAACACACCGGCACCGTTTCGATCTCGCGCTCGTCGTCACCACCTTGTGCGAAGTGGAGCGCCTGCTGCTGGATGCGGGCTTTTCCCTGCGGTCGTGGGCGCAGACGCTGGCCCGGCCGCTCGCGGAGAACGGGCACATCGAGCCGGCGCGCCCCGGTCGGGGCGAAGGCGCCTTCGTGGTCGTCGATGCGGTGCGGCCCTCGTGATCTGTCGCCGGCCACCGATGGGGACGGCAGCGCGCGGGAGCGCGACATCGGAATCTTCACGGCGGAAAGGCATCCACAACATGCGCCACACCCACTTCCAAGGGATCGTCCCCGCGCGGAGGAGATCGACATGAAGCAAGTGCAAGCGATACGACCGGACCGTGAAGTCCTGACGCGTCAGCGGCTGCCGTATTTCATCGGGATCTCGGGGCAGACGGTCGGGGCAAGCGGGCTGAGCATGCATCTGGTGACGATCCCGCCCGGGGCCCGGTCGGAGCCGCATGTCCACGTCGGCTACGAAACCGGAATCTATGTGCTCGAAGGCAGGGTCCTGACGCGCTGGGGCGCGAAGCTGGAAAACGAGGTGATCAGCGCGGCGGGGGAGTTCCTGTTCGTTCCGGCGGGGGTTCCCCACGAGGCGATCAATCTCAGCGCCACTGAAGCGGCGCGCGCGGTGGTGGCCCGCAACCATCCGGCAGAGCAGGACCAGGTTCAGCCCTACGTTGCCGGGTAGGGGCTCGGCGCGGCGGATCCATCAAGCGGCGCGGCTCCGATGCGTGCCGGCCGATCCCTTGCGCCGCGCAAATCTCCGCGGACATGCCCCGGCACGGGCGTTACAATTGCAGGCTTTCCAGGCAGCAATCGGAGTGCCCGCAATGCCCACCCAGACCGAAAACCTCAACGTCCTCGCCTTCGACCACATGCCCTCGCCGGACGAGGTGAAGGCGCGCGTGCCGCTGACCGAGCGCGCCGCGGCTGCGGTGGTGGCCGGGCGCAAGGCGGTGATGGACATCCTCGATCGCAAGGATCCGCGCGTGTTCGTGGTGGTCGGGCCGTGCTCGATCCATGACCCGGTGGCCGGGCTGGATTATGCGCGACGGCTGAAGGCGCTCGCCGACGAGGTCTCCGACGTGCTGCTGCTGGTGATGCGGGTGTATTTCGAGAAGCCGCGCACCTCGACCGGGTGGAAGGGCTACATCAACGATCCGTTCATGGACGACTCCTTCCGCATCGACGTGGGCATGGAGCGTGCGCGCAAATTCCTCCTCGACGTGTGCGAGCTCGGCCTGCCCACGGCCACCGAGGCGCTCGACCCGATCGCACCGCAGTATTACGGCGACCTCATCGCCTGGACCGCGATCGGCGCGCGCACCTCCGAGTCGCAGACCCATCGCGAGATGGCCTCGGGCCTGTCGACGCCGGTCGGCTTCAAGAACGCCACCGATGGCGACCTCGAGGTGGCGATCAACGCGATCATTTCGGCCGGCAGTCCGCACAGCTTCCTCGGCATCAACAGCCAGGGCCAGTCGGCGGTTACCCGCACGCGCGGCAACCGTTACGGCCACGTGGTGCTGCGCGGCGGCGGCGGCCGGCCCAACTACGACACGGTGTCGGTGTCGCTGGCCGAGCAGGCGCTCGCGAAGGCCAAGCTGGCGAAGAACATCGTGGTCGACTGCTCGCACGCCAACTCGTGGAAGAAGCCCGAATACCAGCCCTTGGTGATGAAGGACGTGATGCATCAGATCCGCGAGGGCAACCAGTCGATCGTCGGCCTGATGATCGAGAGCAATATCGAAGCCGGCAACCAGCCGATTCCGGCCGACCTGTCGCAGCTCAAGTACGGCTGTTCGGTCACCGATGCCTGTGTCGATTGGGCGACGACCGAGGACATGATCCGCAAGTCCGCCGCCGTGCTGCGCGACGTGCTGCCGAAGCGGGAGCGGCGCGCATGAACCTGGTCGTGCTGGCCGAGGACGTCGACAGCGTCGCGCTCAAGAACGTCGCCAAGGTGTCGGAGGCGAGCGCGATCGAGCAGATCACGACGCGCTCCTTCCGCCTCGTCGGCGCGAAGCCGGTCGAAGGTCTGGTGGCCGCGTGCGCGGCCGGGGGGCTCGACCACGTGTGGCTGCCCGAGGGCCGCCAGCTGCGCGATTTCGGCCTCTTCGTGACCGACATGGACTCGACCCTGATCAACATCGAGTGCATCGACGAGATCGCCGACATGCAGGGCTTCAAACGCGAGGTGGCGGCGATCACGGAGGCCGCGATGCAGGGCGAGATCGACTTCCGCGAGTCCCTGACGCGGCGCGTGGCCCTGCTCGCCGGCCTGCCCGAGAGCGCGCTCGCCGAGGTCTTCGATCACCGCCTGCAGCTCAACCCCGGGGCGGAGCGCCTGCTGCAGGGGTTGCAGCGCGCGGGTATCCGCACGATGCTGGTGTCGGGCGGCTTCACGTATTTCACCGAGCGGCTGAAGTCGCGGCTGGGCTTCGACTATGCGTGGGCGAACCAGCTCGAGGTGTATGACGGAAAGCTGACCGGAAAGGTGCTCGGGGACATCGTGGACGGCGAGGCCAAGGCCGCGCACCTGGAGCAGGCGCGCGACGAGTTGGGCCTCAGGCCCGAGCAGGTGATCGCCGCCGGCGACGGCGCCAACGACATCCCCATGCTGCGCGCGGCCGGCTTCGGTGTCGCCTTCCACGCCAAGCCGGTGCTGCGCGACGTCGCCCACTGCTGCCTCGACCACACCGGCCTGGACGGCATCCTCGACCTGTTCGGCCCTGGCGGCGAAAGCTGAAGCCGCACGCGGCCCCCGTTTTCGTAGGAGCGACGCAAGTCGCGATTCCGGCCCCCGCGCCTCCACCGACGCGTCATCGCCACCGCGCCGCCCGATCGCGACTCGCGTCGCTCCTACGGGGCCTCGCTGAGGCGGCCGGAGTCCATGCGTAGCACGCGGCCGCAGCGGCGGGCGAGGGACTCGTCGTGGGTCACCAGGATCAGCGTGGTGCCCTGCTCGCGGTTGAGCGCGAACATCAGCTCGATGATCGCCCTCCCCGTCTCGGCGTCGAGGTTGCCGGTGGGCTCGTCGGCGAGCAGCACCCGGGGATCGGGCGCGAAGGCGCGCGCCAGCGCCACGCGTTGTTGCTCGCCGCCCGACAGGTGCTTGGGATAATGCGTGAGCCGGCTGCCCAGGCCGACGCGCTGCAGCCATTGGGTGGCGATCGCGCGCGCGTCGTCCACGCCGGCGAGCTCCAGCGGCAGCATCACGTTCTCCAGCGCGGTGAGCGCCGGCAGCAGCTGGAAGGACTGGAACACGAAGCCGATCGCCTCGCCGCGCAGCGCTGCGCGCGCGTCCTCGTCGAGCGCGAAGAGGTCGCGGCCCTGCACCCGCACCGTGCCGTGCGCGGGAACGTCCAACCCGGCGAGCAATCCCAGCAGGGTCGATTTGCCGGAGCCGGAGGCGCCCACAATCGCCACCGACTCGCCCGCACCCACGGCAAAGCCGATGTCCTGCAAAATCCGCAGCTCGCCCTGGCCGTCGGCCAGCGCGACCTGCTTGCACAGGTCATCGACCTCGATGACCGGATTGGAGAGCTCGATGCCGTTGCGTTTCATCATTCCCTTCGCGTTCATGTTCCTTTTCGGCGCCGTCGCCCGCGCCGACACCATCCTGGTATGGGGCGACAGCCTGTCGGCCGGCTACGGTCTGGAAAGGGGCCAGGAATGGCCCACCCTGTTGCAGACGCGTCTGCAGGCCGAAGGGTTCCGCCATGTCGTGGTCAACGCCAGTGTATCCGGCGAGACCTCGTCGGGTGGCCTCACCCGCCTGCCCGCCGCCCTGGCCGAACATGCGCCCACGCTGGTGATCCTGGAGCTCGGCGCCAACGACGGCCTGCGCGGACTCAAGCCGCAGCTGCTCGCGGACAACCTGGCCGCGATGATCGACGCTGCGCACGCGGCGGGCGCGCGCGTCCTGCTGATCGGCATGCGCATGCCGCCAAACTATGGTCCGGCCTACACGCAACGCTTCGCAGAGGTCTTCGCCAACGTGGCCGCGGAGAAGAAGGTGCCGCTCGTGCCCTTCCTGATGGACGGCTTCGCCGACCGCCCCGAGCTCTTCCTGCCCGACGGCATCCACCCGGCCGCCGAGGCGCAGCCGCGCATCGTCGACACGGTATGGGCCGGCCTTCGCCCGCTGCTTGCCGCGAAGGAGACGAAGGCGGCGCGCAAGTGAGGCTCGAAGCGCTGGGGGGAATTCAGCCGCAGGAGCGCTGCGAGGCGCGATCGTGGCGCACGGGATCCGACCGACGCCCGTCCCGGCACGATCGCCCGATCGCGACTCGCGTCGCTCCTACGAAGAACCGAAACACCGAGGGCTGGCTGTAGGAGCGACGCCAGTCGCGATCGCACTGCCCGGTCGCGCGTCGCGGCCGAAGGCAGGGGAGCACGGCGCCCGATGCCGAACGGCAGCCGCCCGTGGCGCCTACCCCACCACCACCCGCGCTGCGCCCGCCTTCATCTCGCCGACGATCGTCCCCGCCTCGCCCTGCTCGGCGCGCACCGCGGCCTGCACGGCCTCGACGGCTTCCGGCGCGCAGGCGATCAGCAGGCCGCCGGAGGTCTGCGGGTCGGTGACGAGCTTGCGCTGCCACTCCGGGGCGTCCACCGGCAGCTCCACGCTGGCACCGTAGCTCGCCCAGTTGCGCGTCGACGCGCCGGTGGCGACGCCGTCCCGGACCAGGGCGCGCGCCTCCTCGATCACCGGCAGCGCATCGAAGCGCACCGCGCCGGTCAGCGACGCGCCGCGGCACATCTCCAGCAGGTGCCCCGCGAGGCCGAAGCCGGTGACGTCGGTCACCGCGTGCACGCCGTCGAGGTCGGCGAGCCTGGCGCCGACACGGTTGAGCGTCGTCGTCCAGCGGATCATCTGCGCGTAACCGTCTGCCGACAGCCGGCCCTTCTTCAAGCCCGCCGAGAGGATGCCGATGCCGAGCGGCTTGGTGAGGATGAGCACGTCGCCCGCCTTGGCGCCGGCGTTGGTGCGCACGCGCGCGGGGTCGACCACGCCGAGGCCGACCAGACCGTAGATCGGCTCGAGCACGTCGATCGAGTGCCCGCCGGCGACCGGGATGCCCGCGTCGCGGCAGACCTCGGCGCCGCCCTTGAGGATCTCGCCGATCACCGCGGGCGGCAGCTTGTCGAGCGGCATGCCGACGATCGCCAGCGCCAGGATGGGCTGGGCGCCCATCGCATAGACGTCGGAGAGCGCGTTGGTGGCGGCGATGCGGCCGAAGTCGCGCGGGTTGTCCACGATCGGGGTGAAGAAGTCGGTGGTGGCGACGATGGCCTGGCGCTCGTTGAGCTTGTAGACGGCGGCGTCGTCGGCGGTGTCGGTCCCCACCAGCAGCTCGGGTGGCACGAGGCCGGCGGGCATGGTAGCGAGCAGCTCGGCGAGTACGGCGGGGGCGATTTTGCAGCCGCAGCCGCCGCCGTGGGAGAATTCGGTCAGTCTGATTTCGTTCATGTTTCCGGGAGAGAAAGCGACGCGCGGCGCAAGTGGGCGCCGCGCGTCGTGTCAACATCATGCAAAAAGGCGTCGCGACCGTAGCACAGCTGTCCGGCTTTGACGAGATCATCGACGCGCGCACGCCCGCCGAGTTCGCCGAAGACCACATTCCCGGCGCGATCAACCTGCCGGTGCTCGACAACGACGAGCGCATCGTCGTCGGCACGATGTACAAGCAGCAGTCCGCCTTCGACGCCCGCCGCCTCGGCGGCGCGCTGGTGGCCGCCAACATCTCGCGCCACATGCTCGCGGTGCTGCAGGACAAGCCCAAGAACTGGCGCCCCCTCATCTACTGCTGGCGCGGCGGCCAGCGCAGCGGCTCCTTCACCACCTGGCTGCGCATGGTGGGCTGGGACGCCTGCCAGCTCGAGGGCGGCTACAAGGCCTTCCGCCACCTGGTGATCGCCGAGATCGAGCGCATCGTGCCCACGCTGGCGTTGCGCATCGTGTGCGGCCCGACCGGCAGCGCGAAGACGCGCGTGCTCGAGGCGCTCGCGGCGCAAGGGGCGCAGGTGCTCGACCTGGAGGACCTCGCCGCGCACAAGGGCTCGGTGCTCGGCGCCCTGCCCGACCGTCCGCAGCCGGCGCAGAAGCGCTTCGAGACCCTGCTGTGGGATCGCCTGCGCCGGCTCGATCCGGCGCGCCCGGTGTATGTCGAGGCCGAGAGCCGCAAGATCGGCCTGGTCTTCGTGCCCGAGGCGCTGATCCTGGCGATGCGGCGCGCGCCCTGCATCCTGATCGACGCCACGCGCGCGGCCCGCCTCGAGTTTCTGGTGCGCGACTACGCCTACCTCGGCGACGACGTGGGCGCGCTGCAGGACAAGCTGCACCGCCTGCGCGAGCACCAGAGCCGCGAGACGCTCGAGCGCTGGAAATCGCTCGCCGCCGCACACGCGCTCCCCGAGCTGTTCGCCGAGCTGATCGACCAGCACTACGACCCGCTTTACCATCGTTCGCAGAATCACAACTACGTGCACTACGCCGACGCGCTGCGGGTGGAGAGCGCCGACCTGAGCACGGCCGGGGTGCGCGCGCTGGCCGGTCGCATTCTCGCCGAAGCTGCGGAGTGAAGCGTCCGGGGCGAGCCCGAGCAGCCCCGCCACTTTTTTCACCCGCCCCGCCACCCCAATCGGGACGCGCGTTTCCTCGAAGAACCGGCGCGTTCCCTGTGGCGCCGACGTCCGCATCGGCCGGTGGGAGCGACGCGAGTCGCGATCGGGTCGGCCCGTTGCGGCGACGCAGGTCGCGATCTCGCCGGCCGAGGGGCGGACACCGTCGCATCTTCGCCCAGGTGGCCGCCAAGCCTAGACGGATTGTGGCAGGCGGCCCGGCGACGCGCCGCGGGTCGCGCACAGGCGCTGGATCATCGCCGGACGCTCGATCTCGCCCTGCTCGAAGGCCACCACGCTCCAGCCCTCCGGAAGGCAGTCGAGCAGTTCGCGCGGACGGAGCAGGAAATCGGGGTTCGAGGGCTTGCCGAAGCGCTCGTTGCCGAGCATGAAGGTCTCGTAGATCAGCACGCCGCCCGGGCGCACCAGCTCGAAAAGCTCCGCCAAGCGCGGCCGGTACAGGTAATTTGCGACCACCACGGCGTCGAAGCGCTCGCCGCCGAGCGGCCAGTCCGTACCCTCGAGCTCGAGTACTCGCGTCGCGATCCCCGCCACCCCATCCAGCGTCGCCAGCGCCGCCGCGTCCCGATCGACCGCGGTGACGCTGCAGCCGCGCGCGGCAAGCCAGCGCGCATGCCGGCCGCCCCCCGCGGCGAAGTCGAGCACGCGCGCGCCGTCCGCGAGCAGCGCGGTGAAGCGCCGTACCCAATCGGAGGGGGCGCCGCCGGCACCGTGCAGGCTGGGGTGACGGCGGGGTTCGGGGACGGGATCGGAAGACATGGGGGCTCCTTGGATGCAAGCCTCGTCGCGGGGGCGCGGCAAGACCGGGCGTGGCCACCGCATTCTAGCGACGCTCGGCATGCCGTGCGCCGCAGGCTTGCCTTCCCACCTCGCGCTGCCCGCGCGCCCCATGCCGGGACCGACGCACAGGCACGGGCGGGCGATCGAGCGCCATTGCAGGCGAAAGGCCTAAACTAGCGGATTTAGCCACGTCACCACGCCGGCCGCGGCCGCGCCACCCGATTACCGGACCTTCACCGACGTCACCATGGATCTTGCCCAGTTCACCCTCCAGTACGACCGCCCCAGCACCGACGTCGAGTCGCTCAAGCGCGCGATCGCCAACAAGCTGATGTACCAGATCGGCAAGAACCCCGAGTCGGCGCTGCCGGAAGACTGGCTGCACGCAGTCGCCTACACCGTGCGCGACCACCTGGTCGAGCGCTGGATGAAGACCACACGGGCGAGCTACGCGCAGGACGTCAAGCGCGTCTATTACCTGTCGATGGAGTTCCTCATCGGCCGCAGCCTGGGCAACGCCATGCTCGCCCTCGAACTCGCCGGCCCCGTGCGCGAGGCGCTGCGCTTGCTCGACATCGACCCCGACAGCCTGCCCGAGCTCGAGCCCGACGCCGCGCTCGGCAACGGCGGCCTCGGTCGCCTCGCCGCCTGCTTTCTCGACTCCATGGCCACGCTCGGCGTGCCCGGCTTCGGCTACGGCATCCGCTACGACTACGGCATGTTCCGCCAGCAGATCGTCGACGGGCAACAGGTCGAGGTGCCCGACTACTGGCTCACGCACGGCAACCCGTGGGAGTTCCCCCGCCCCGAGATCCGCATGCGCATCCGCTTCGGCGGCCACCTGCAGGAGGATGGCGGGCGCGTGCATTGGGTGGGCACCGACGACGTGCTGGCGATGGCCTACGACTCGATCATCCCCGGCTACGGCACCGAGGTGACCAACACCCTGCGCCTGTGGTCAGCACGCGCCACCGAGGAGATCGACCTGTCGGCCTTCAACCGCGGCAACTATTTCGGCGCGGTGGAGAGCAAGAACCACTCCGAGAACGTCTCACGCGTGCTCTACCCGGACGACTCCACCCTCGAGGGTCGCGAACTGCGCCTGCGCCAGGAGTATTTCTTCGTCTCCGCCAGCCTGCAGGACATCCTGCGCCGCTACCGCGTCGGCCACACCGACTTCGACGCCCTGCCCGACAAGGTCAGCATCCACCTCAACGACACCCACCCGGTGCTCGCGGTGCCCGAGCTGATGCGCCTGCTGGTCGACGAACACGGGCTGGAATGGGCGCGCGCCTGGGCGTTGTGCCGGCGGGTGTTCTCCTACACCAACCACACCCTGATGCACGAGGCGCTCGAGACCTGGCCGCTGGAGATGCTCGGCCGCGTGCTGCCGCGCCACCTGCGCATGATCTTCGACATCAACGCGCACTTCCTCGCCGAGCTCAACGCCGAGCTCGGGCCCGACGTCGAGCGCATGCGCCGCATGTCGCTGATCGATGAACAGGGCGAGCGCCGCGTGCGCATGGCCTACCTCGCGATCGTCGCCTCGCATTCGGTCAATGGCGTTTCGGCGCTGCATTCGGCGCTGATGCGCGAGTCGATCTTCGCCGACTTCGCGCGCGCCTGGCCGCAGCGCTTCAACAACAAGACCAACGGCGTGACGCCGCGGCGCTGGCTGGCGCACGCCAACCCAGGGCTGGCGGCGCTGATCGACAGCCGCATCGGTCCAGCCTGGCGGCGCGACCTCGAGCAGCTCCAGGGCCTGCGCGCGCACGCCGACGACGCCGACTTCCTGCACACGCTGCGCGCGGTCAAGCAGGCCAACAAGCTGCGTCTGGCGCAGTGGATCGGCCAGCACTGCGGGCTCCACGTCGATCCGGCCGCGCTCTTCGATGTTCACGTCAAGCGCATCCACGAGTACAAGCGCCAGCTGCTCAACGTGCTGCACCTGGTGAGCCGCTACCAACGCATCCTCGCCGAGCCGAACGGCGAACACGTGCCGCGGGTGGCGATCTTCTCCGGCAAGGCGGCCTCGGCCTATCGCATGGCCAAGCTGGTGATCCGCCTCATCAACGACGTGGCTGCGGTCATCAACGCCGATGCGCGCGTCGGCGAGCGCCTCAAGGTGGTCTTCGTGCCCAACTTCAGCGTCAGCCTGGCCGAGCTCATCATTCCGGCCGCAGACCTCTCCGAGCAGATCTCCACCGCCGGCACCGAGGCCTCGGGCACCGGCAACATGAAGCTCGCACTCAACGGCGCGCTCACCATCGGCACGCTGGACGGCGCCAACGTCGAGATCCGCGAGCAGGTCGGCGAGGACAACATCTTCATCTTCGGCCACACCGCAGCCGAGGTCGCGCAGATCCGCAACGGCGGCTACCAGCCGCGTCAGTACTACGAGCGCGACGCGCGCCTGGCCGCGGCGCTCGACGCGATCCGGGCGGGCCTCTTCAGCCCGGACGAGCCGGGGCGATACCAGGCGATCTTCGACACCCTGGTGAACTGGGGCGACCACTACCTGCTGCTGGCCGACTACGCCAGCTATCTCGACGCCCAGGACCAGGCCGACGCGCGCTACCGCGATCCGCTGCAATGGAGCCGCTGCAGCCTGCTCAACATCGCCGGCATGGGGGCGTTCTCGTCCGACCGCACCATCGCCGAGTACGCGCGCACGATCTGGCACACCGAGCCGCTGCGCATCGGCAGCCCGGGCGGGCTATGAAGGCACGCGGGCGGCGGCATGGGGGCCGCCCGCGGCGCGATCGGCACGAATAAGTGCAATGCATCGGCCCCGCGCACGCTTTCCATGAGCGTCCAGGAGTGCGGCGGGCGATAATCGCGCGGCAGGGGCACGCAATCACAGGGAGCTTGCGGCGATGACGGCAGAACTCGAAACCATCCTGGAGCGTCACCGGCGCGATCCGCTGCAGTTGCTGCAGATCCTGATCGAGCTCCAGGCCCGTGACGGCTGGCTGCCGCCGGCCACGCTCTCCGCGCTGGCGGGCGCGCTCGGCATCCCGCGCGCCCGCGTCGAGAGCACCGCGAGCTTCTACAGCTTCCTGCACACCCGGCCGGCGGGCGAATACCGCATCCTGTTCTCCGACAACATCACCGACCGCATGCTCGGCAACCAGGCGCTGATGCAGACGCTGTGCGACAAGCTCTGGCTGCAGCCGGGCAAGGTGTCGGAGGACGGCCTGGCGAGCGTGTCGACCACCTCGTGCACCGGCATGTGCGACCAGGGGCCGGCGCTGCTGGCCAACGGGCGCACGATCACCCGCCTCACGCTCGAGCGCATCGACGAGATGGCGCACCTGATCCGCCGCCGGGTGCCGGTGGGCGACTGGCCGCCGGAGTGGTTCCATGTCGAGGACAAGCTCCGCCGCCGCGACGTGCTGCTCGACCATGGCCTGGCGCCGGGTGCGGCGCTCGCCGCGGCGCTCGAGCGCGGCCCCACCGGGCTGCTGTGGGAGATCGAGCGCTCCGGACTGCGCGGCCGCGGCGGCGCGGGTTTCGGCAGCGACATCAAGTGGCGCTCGTGCCGCGACGCCTGGGGCGACGCGCACTACGTGATCTGCAACGCCGACGAGGGCGAGCCCGGCACCTTCAAGGACCGCGTGCTGCTGTCGAGCTACTTCGACCTGGTGGTCGACGGCATGTGCATCGCCGGCATGGCGATCGGCGCCAACAAGGGCTTCATCTACCTGCGCGGCGAATACCGCTACCTGCTCGACCGCCTGGAAACACGCCTCGCCCAGCGCCGCGAACAGAACCTGCTCGGGCGCAACATCCTGGGCCGCGGCTTCTCCTTCGACATCGAGATCCACCTCGGCGCCGGCGCCTACATCTGCGGCGAGGAGTCCGCGCTGATCGAGTCGCTCGAAGGCAAGCCGGGCAAGCCGCGCATCCGCCCGCCCTTCCCGGTCACCAACGGCTATCGCGGGCAGCCGACCACGGTGAACAACGTCGAGACGCTCGCCCTCGCCGCGCTGATCGCGGTGCGCGGCGGCGACTGGTTCCACGCCATCGGCACCCCGGCCTCGACCGGCACCAAGCTGCTGTCGGTGTCGGGCGACGTCGAGAGCCCGGGCATCTACGAGTTTCCGTTCGGCGTCACCGTGGCCGAGGTACTCGAGGCCGCCGGCGCGCACGACACGCAGGCGGTGACGAGCGCCGGCGCGGCCGGGCATTGCCTGGCGGCCGACGAGTTCGGTCGTCGCATCGCCTTCGAGGACGTCGCCACCGGCGGCTCGATCATGGTGTTCGACCGTTCCCGCGACATGTTCGAGGTGGCGCACAACTTCGCCCACTTCTTCGCCCACGAGAGCTGCGGCTTCTGCACGCCCTGCCGCGTCGGCACCGCGGTCAACGCCCGCCTGCTGGACAAGCTCGCCGCCGACCACGGCTCGCCCTACGACCTCGACGAGATCGCGAAGATGCACCGCCTGATGCAGGGCGCCAGCCACTGCGGCCTGGGCAACACGGCGACGATCGCGATCGACGACATGCTGGCCAAGTTCCGCCCCGCCTTCGAGCGCCGCCTGCACTCGCCCGACTACGAGCCCGCCTTCGACCTCGACGCGGCGCTGTCGCAGGCGCGCCGGATGACCGGCCGCGACGACCCCGGCGCCCACCTCGGCGACAACCACGAGGCCCTGGTCGAGGAGCGCCCCCATGCGCAGGGCGCCACCACAGCGGGCGCCGCGCAGTCCGTCCCCTCCTCCGCCGAGGCCGCCTCGGCAAAGGATCTGCAGCCATGAACGATTCCTTCCTGCTCGACGGCGAGGACATCCCCTTCACCCCCGGCCAGACCGTGATGCAGGCCGCCGCCGCCGCGGGCAAGTACATCCCGCACCTGTGCTGGCACCCCGACTTTGCCGCGCACGGCTCGTGCAAGCTGTGCACGGTGAAGATCGGCGGGCGCTTCGCCACGTCCTGCACGGTGCGCGCCGCCGCCGGCCAGGAGGTGGAGAACCGCACGGCAGAGCTCGACGCCAAGCGCCGCACGCTGCTGCAGCTGCTCTTCGTCGAAGGCAACCACTTCTGCCCTTCGTGCGAGAAGAGCGGCGACTGCGCACTGCAAGCCACCGCCTACGAGATGGGCATGCTGACGCCGCATTTCGACCACTTCTACCCCGATCGCCCGGTGGACGCCTCGCACCCCGACGTGCTGCTCGAGTTCAACCGCTGCATCCTGTGCGAGCTGTGCGTGCGCGCCAGCCGCGATGTCGACGGCAAGAACGTGTTCGCGCTCGCCGGCCGCGGCACGCAGTCGCACCTGGTGGTCAACAGCGACACGGGGCGGCTCGCCGACACCGACTTCGCCGTCACCGACCGCGCCGCCGCGGTCTGTCCGGTGGGCGTGATCCTCAGTAAACGGGTGGGCTTCGCCGTGCCGATCGGGCAGCGGACCTACGACCGCCGGCCGATCAGCGCGAGCACCAGCCCCGAAGGCAAGGCCGGTGCCGGCATCGAGGAGGCTCGATGATGGACATCGACATCGCAAAGATCGACGCTGGCGGCGCGCCACGCAAGCTCAAGGTCGCCACCGTCTCGCTCGCGGGCTGCTTCGGCTGCCACATGTCCTTTCTCGACATCGACGAGCGCCTGCTGCCGCTGCTCGAACTCGTCGAGTTCGACCGCTCGCCGCTCACCGACATCAAGCACTGCGGCCCCTGCGACATCGGCCTCATCGAGGGCGGGGTGTGCAACGCCGAGAACGTGCATGTGCTGCGCGAATTCCGCGCCAACTGCAAGGTGCTGATCGCGCTCGGCGCGTGCGCGGTCAACGGCGGGCTGCCTGCACAGCGCAATCACCTCGAGCTCGCCGACCTCCTGCAGGAGGTCTATCGAACCGGCCACGGTCTCGCCGAGGGCAGCCGCATTCCCGACGACCCCGAGCTGCCGCTGCCGCTCAACCAGGTCCATCCGGTGCATGAGGTGGTGAGGATCGATTACTTCTTGCCTGGCTGCCCGCCATCGGGCGACGCGATCTGGGCCTTCCTGACCCAGTTGATCGAAGGCAAGGACCCGAGCCTGGGACATGGGCTGCTGCACTATGACTGAAACCCCGAAAGGCTCGCGGCTCGCGCCGCTCCTGCAGGAAGCTCGAGCACCTCGCTTTTCGGCAGGAGTGGCGCAAGCCGCGAGCCTCTCACTGACGACGATATCCAAATGAGCTTTCAACTCGAAACCGCCACAGTCGCCAGCGATACCTTGCGCCGTATCGCAATCGACCCCGTCTCGCGCGTGGAAGGCCACGGCAAGGTCACCATCCTGCTCGACGAGGACAACAAGGTGCACCAGGTGCGCCTGCACATCGTGGAGTTCCGCGGCTTCGAGCGCTTCATCCAGGGGCGGCCGTACTGGGAAGTGCCGGTGATGGTGCAGCGCCTGTGCGGCATCTGCCCGGTGTCGCACCACCTCGCCGCGAGCAAGGCGCTCGACCTCGTCGTCGGCGCCGCACGCGTCACGCCGACCGCCGACAAGATGCGCCGCCTGATGCACTACGGCCAGATCCTGCAGTCGCACGCGCTGCACTTCTTCCACCTGTCCTCGCCCGACCTGCTGTTCGGCTTCGGCTCCGAGCTCGGTCGGCGCAACATCGTCGGCGTGGCACAGCAATATCCCGACATCGCGAAGAAAGGCATCCTGCTGCGCAAGTTCGGCCAGGAGGTGATCCGCCTCACCGCCGGCAAGCGCGTGCATGGCACCGGCGCGGTACCGGGGGGCGTCAATCGCGCGCTGAGCGCCGACGAACGCAAGCTCCTGCTCGCCGATGCCTACCAGATGATCGCCTGGAGCCGCGACGCGGTGCGCATCATCAAGGAACTCCACCAGCAGGACCGCGCGCTCTACGACCACTTCGGCACCGTGCGCTCGAGCTTCATGGGCCTGGTCGCGCCCGACGGCAGCCTCGACCTCTACCACGGCGTGCTGCGCGCCAGGGACGCCGACGGCAGGATCCTCTTCGACCAGGTGGACTACCAGACTTACGACCGCCTCATCACCGAGGAGGTCAAGCCCTGGAGCTACATGAAGTTTCCCTACTTCACGTCGATGGGCCCGGAGGCGGGCTGGTACAAGGTCGGCCCGCTCGCGCGCGTGCAGAACTGCGACAGCATCCCCACGCCGTTTGCCGAGCACGAGCGCCGCGAACTCGTCGCGTACGCCGGCGGCAAGCCGCTGCACGGCAGCCTGGCCTTCCACTGGGCGCGCATGATCGAGATGCTCTTCGCCGCCGAGACCATCAAGGACCTGCTTCACGACGACGACCTCTCCGGCACCGAGCTCATGACGAGCGGCGAGCGCCGGCGCGAGGGTGTGGGCGTGATCGAGGCCCCGCGCGGCACCCTCTTCCACCACTACCAGGTGGGCGACGACGACCTCGTCACCATGGCCAACCTGATCGTCTCCACCACCAACAACAACCAGGCGATGAACACGGCGGTGCGCGAGGTCGCGAAGCAATACCTCCACGGCCAGGAGATCACCGAGGGACTGCTCAACCACATCGAGGTCGCCATCCGCGCCTTCGACCCCTGCCTGTCCTGCGCCACCCACGCGCTCGGGCAGATGCCGCTGGAGGTCACGCTGGTGGATGCCGAGGGCACGGAGCTGGACCGGAAATACAAGGCATGAGCGCGCCGGTGCTGGTCTTCGGATGGGGAAATCCGAGCCGCGGCGACGACGCGCTCGGGCCGCTGTTCGTGGAGGCGGTCGAGGCGATGAAGCTGCCGGGGATCGAGTGCCTGACCGATTTCCAGCTCCAGGTCGAGCATGCGCTGGATCTGCGTCGCCGTAGCCGGATCCTGTTCGTCGATGCATCCGGTACGGCACGGCCGCCTTTCGAATTCCAGCCGATCGCAGCGGCCCGCGACGACAGCTTCACCACCCACTCGGTCTCGCCGCAGAGCGTGCTACAGGTGTTCGAGGACCTCGAGGGCCGGCCCGCGCCGCCCAGTTGGTTGCTCGCCATCCGCGGTGACTCATGGGAGCTCGGCACCGCGCCAGCCCCCTCCGCCAACGCCAACCTGCGCGCCGCCATCGCGGCCTTCACGGCCTGGCTCCCCGACCTGTAGAAGCGGCGCAAGCCGCGAACTCGGCGGACTCATTATCGACGTGGGTGGGACGGCCGACGCCGCATTCGCGCCTGGCGGCGCTCCTGCAAGAAACGGCGCGCTTGCGGGTGTCGTGTGGGAGCGGCGCGAGCCGCGATTCCTGCGTGCGGGGAATCGACGTGGGTGGGACGGTCGACGCTGCATTCGCGCCTGGCGGCGCTCGTACAGGGATGCGACTTACCTTCCCGCTTACAACCCGCGCAACTGCTCCAGGGCCTCCTCCACGCGCTCGACCGCGATCACCTTCAGGCCCTCGATCGGATGCTTCGGCGCATTGGCGCGCGGAACGATGGCGGTGTCGAAGCCGAGCTTGGCGGCTTCCTTCAGGCGCTCCTGGCCACGCGGTGCGGGCCGGATCTCGCCGGCGAGACCGACCTCGCCGAACACCGCGAGGCCGCGCCGAAGCGGGCGGTCGCGCAGCGAGGAGACGATCGCGAACAGGATCGCGAGGTCGGCGGCCGGCTCGGTGATCTTGACGCCGCCGACCGCATTCACGAAAACGTCCTGGTCGAAGCAGACCACGCCGGCGTGACGGTGCATGACCGCGAGCAGCATCGCCAGGCGGTTCTGCTCCAGGCCCACCGACAGCCGGCGCGGGTTGGGGCTCTGCGACGAATCGACCAAGGCCTGCACCTCGACCAGCAGCGGGCGCGTGCCCTCCTGGGTGATCAGCACGCAGCTGCCGGCGACCTGCTGCGAGTGCTGCGACAGGAAGATCGCGGAGGGATTGGACACACCGCGCAGGCCGCGCTCGGTCATGGCGAACACGCCGAGCTCGTTGACCGCGCCGAAGCGGTTCTTGAAGGCGCGGATCAGGCGGAAGCTGGAGTGCGTGTCGCCCTCGAAGTACAGCACGGTGTCTACGATGTGCTCGAGCACGCGCGGGCCGGCGAGCGTGCCGTCCTTGGTGACGTGGCCGACCAGGATCAGGCTGGTTCCGCTCTGCTTGGCAAAGCGGGTGAGCTGGGCGGCGCATTCGCGCACTTGGGCGACCGAGCCGGGGGCGGACTGCAGGGTCTCGGAATAGACGGTCTGGATCGAGTCGATGACCGCCACGCGCGGGCGCGCCTCGCGCAGGGTGTGGAGGATGCGTTCGAGGTTGATCTCGGCGAGCATCTGCAGGGGCGACTGCGGTAACTGCAGGCGCTGGGCACGCAGCGCGACCTGCTCGCCCGACTCCTCGCCGCTGACGTAGATGACGCCGCCCGCCTTGGTGCCCTTGCCCGTCGCGCCCTCGCTGCCAGCCGACGCACTCGTCGCGGCCAGGTTGGAGAGCGCCTGCAGCAGCAGGGTGGATTTTCCGATACCCGGGTCGCCGCCGATCAGCACCACGCCGCCGGCGACCAGGCCGCCACCGAGCACGCGGTCGAACTCGTCGAGACCGGTGGGCTGGCGGGGTTCTTCGCGGGGTTCGAGCGCGGACAGGGGCTGCAGCCGGCTGGTCTCGCCGGCGAGCGCGGCGAAGCGGCTGCCCGCAGCCGGCGCTGCGGGCTCGAGCACGGTTTCGACAAGGGTGTTCCAGGCCTGGCACTGCGGGCACTGGCCTTGCCAGCGCACGGCCTGCGCACCGCATTCGGTGCAGACGAAAGCGGATTTCTGCCGTGCCATCAGGGTCTTCCGTAACTGCGTCAGGGCCCCGGCCGCGGCCGGAGCAAAAACTTGCGGGGAATCAGTCCTGCTCGGTCGCGATGCGGGCGAACTCCTCGCAGACGTGGTCGGCGAAGGCGTTGATCAGGCGCGAGCGGAACTTGTCGCGTGGCAGGATGACCTCGAGCGGGGTGTGCAGCCGCGGCTGCAGCGGGATCGCCACCAGCCTGCCCTCTTCCACGTCGCGCCGGATCGCGCGCCCGGAGGCGATCGCGAAGCCGAGGCCCGCGGCCGCGAGCTGCTTGACCGCGGCGAGGCTGCCGAGTTCGGCGCACAGGGTGATCTGGCTGCCGGCGATGCCGGCGGCCTCGAAGAACTCGTCGGCGATCTGGCGGATGCCGTTGCCAGGGTCGCGGTCGATGAAGGGGTGGCCGACCAGGTCGCGGGCGGTGAGCTCCTTGAACTTCGCCAGCGGGTGGCCGGGGCTGCAGATCACCAGGAGGTCGTCGCGCGCGGCGCTGCGGCGTTCGATGCTGGGCTGCTCGGTGGCGATCTCGATGAGGCCGAGGTCGAGATCGCGCGCGGCGACGCGATCCTCGGTGAGCTTGGAGGTTCCGACCACCACGCGCGGCAGCACGCCGGGGTAGCGGCGCTTGAAGCTCTCCAGCACCTGCGGCAGCCAGTAGGCGGCGATCGTCGTGCTGGTGCCGATGCGCAGCTGGCCGGCGAGCTCGTCGGTGAGTTCGGAGACGCGCGAGTCGAGCTCGGCCGACAGACCGAGGATGCGCTCGGCGTAGGCGAGCACGAGCTCGCCCGCGGCGGTGAGCGTGATCTTGCCGTGCCCGCGATCGAGCAGGCGGGTGTCGAAGTGTTCCTCGAGCTGCTTGATCTGGAAGGTGACGGCCGGTTGCGTCATGTGGAGGTGTTCCGCGGCTCGGGTGAACGAGCCGTGCTTCGCAACCGCGTGGAAAACCTGGAGTCTGCGATCTGCCATGGCGTGGATAAGTACGTTTTATTTACGTGAATTAAAGCACAAACCGGCGCATTCAGGTGGATCCCTGCGCGTTCATCCCGAGAACCTGCTCGCTGCGGCCTCAAACCGTTGCCATACGGGCATCTGCGCGCCCTCGCACAAGCGCTGCGCGAGATCATCACAGGGCAATCCGCTTCGTGATATAAACCGCGCTTCGACCTTCCGCCGCGACCCGACGATGCCGCTCGGCTTCTACATCATCATGGCAGCGCAGTTCTTCTCCGCGCTGGCCGACAACGCCTTGCTGATCATCGCCATCGCCATGCTCCGGGACATGGCGGCCCCCTCCGAATACGAGCCGCTGCTCAAGCTCTTCTTCACCGTCTCCTACGTCGCGCTCGCCGCCTTCGTCGGCGCCTTCGCCGATTCGATGCCCAAGTGGCGAGTGATGCTGATCAGCAACACGATCAAGATCGGCGGCTGCCTGATGCTTTTCCTGGGTACGCATCCACTCTTCGCCTACGCGGTGATCGGACTGGGCGCGGCGGCCTACTCGCCGGCGAAGTACGGCATCCTCACCGAGTATCTGCCCCACCGCCTGCTGGTGGTGGCCAACGGCTGGATCGAGGGCCTCACGGTGGCGGCGATCATCGTCGGCACCGTGATCGGCGGGATCATGATCCGTGGCGACGTCTCCACCTGGCTGATGGGGCTGGGCCTGCCCGGCGCCGGCTCGGCCTTCGGCGCGGCGGTGCTGGTGGTCGGCACCCTGTACCTGGTGGCGGCGATCTTCAACATGTACATCCCCGACACCGGGGTGGACCACAAGCCGCTCAAGAGCAATCCGCTCTACCTGCTGCACGACTTCAACCACTGCCTGCGCCTGCTCTGGCGCGACAAGCTCGGGCAGATCTCGCTCGCGGTCACCACGCTGTTCTGGGGCGCAGGCGCGACGCTGCAGTTCATCGTGATCAAGTGGGCCGAGCACAACCTGGGCATGAACCTGTCGCAGGCCTCGATGCTGCAGGGCGTGGTGGCGCTCGGCGTGGCCACCGGCGCGGTGCTGGCGGCGCGCTACATCACGCTCCGGCGCGCGGTGAACGTGATCCCGCTCGGCATCGCCATGGGCCTCGGAGTGATGATCATGGTCGGCGTCACCGAGGCCTGGGTCGCGATGGCGCTGATGGTGATCGTGGGCGGGCTGGCAGGCTTCTTCGTGGTGCCGATGAACGCCCTGCTGCAGCACCGCGGCCACATCCTGATGGGCGCCGGGCACTCGATCGCCGTGCAGAACTTCAACGAGAACCTGTCGATCCTGATGATGACCGGCACCTATGCGCTGCTGATCGTGCTCGGCCTGTCGATCAACACCGTGATCGTGCTGTTCGGGCTCTTTGTCGCCGGCACCATGCTGCTGGTGAAGCGCCGCCACGAAGCCAACCAGCGCGAATTCGACAACGTGGCGCTGCTCGAGGATCGCCCGCACTGAGGCCGGGCGGCCTTCGCCCCCGGCCCGCCCGGCACCCCGCCACCGCCTTCACCCCGTCTCGGCGATCAGCCGGCGCGCGAAGCAGAGGTCTTCCCATGCCTTGGCCTTGTCCTGCGGATTGCGCAGCAGATAGGCCGGATGGTAGGTGACCACGACCGGAGTGCCCGCGCGCTCGAAGCGCTTGCCGCGCGCGGCCGAGATTGCGATCTCGCGATCGAGCAGGGCCTGGGCGGCCGGACGGCCGAGCGCGACCAGCAGCTGCGGCTGCACGAGCGCGATCTGGCGATCGAGATACGGCTGGCAGGCGGCGATCTCGCCGCGTTCTGGAGTGCGGTTGTGTGGCGGTCGGCACTTGACCGCATTTGCGATATAGACGTCTTCTCCGCGCTTCAGCCCGATCGCCGCGAGCATGTTGTCGAGCAGGCGCCCGGCCTGGCCGACGAAGGGCTCGCCACGCTGGTCCTCCTCCGCGCCCGGCGCCTCGCCCACCAGCATCCAGCGTGCCTGGCGGTCGCCCACGCCGGGCACGGCCTGCTTGCGGCGCTCGCACAGCCCACAGGCCTTGCAATCGCGGATCTCGGCTTCGAGCGCGTCCCATTCGAGCGTGGAGATGCGGGCGCCGCGAGCCGGATCCGGCGCCGCAGGCGCACTGCGAACGGCTGCGGGCGTCGAAGCGGCCGCGGGCTGGGGGCGCGCGGCACGGTGCGGGCCGGCTTGGAACGCAACGCTCGATCGCGGTCCGGCAGCCGGGGCCGGTGCGGCTGGCGGAGGATTCGGCGTACGCGGCACCTCGACCCGGGGCGAGGCGGTCGCGTCGGTTTCGGTCGATGCAGGCTCGGCCGCTTCACGCTCCGCATCATCCGCTTCGGAGACCTCCGCCTTCCGCGTGCGCAGGCGCCAGATCGGGCCGAGCCCCATCTCGCGCAGCACCGCGTCGCGGCGGGAGGACAGGCGCGGCGACATCACAGCGCCCGCCTCATCACGATCGCGTCCTCGCGCCCACCCGCCGCGGGGTAATACCCGCGCCGGCGACCGATCTCGACGAAGCCGCTGCGCGCGTAGAGGCGCAGCGCCGCGGCGTTGGAAGGCCGCACCTCGAGGTAGAAATCCCGCGCGCCGCGCGTCTTCGCCCCTTCGGCCAGCCAGTCGAGGAAGCGCTTGCCCAGCCCCCTGCCCTGCAGCTCGCCGACGATGCCGATGTCGAGCAGATGCGCTTCGTCGAGCACGTTCATCACGACCGCGTAGCCGGAAGGGACACCGTCGCAGGACAGGATCCAGGCGTCGTAGCCGCTGGCCAGCGAGTCGGCGAAATTGCCGCGCGACCAGGGGTGGGCATGGAGCTCCGCCTCGCGCGCGCCGACCCAGTCGAGGTCTCCCTCGCCCATCGGCGCAAAGGCCAGCGCCAGCATCAGGCACGCCCTCCGCGCGCGAGTCGCTCGGCGGTGGTGAAGGCGACCTTGTCGCGCACGTAGAGCGGCGCGGCCTGCTCGGGGGCCACCAGCCCGCCTTCGCGCGCCTGGATCGCCCCGAGGCGGGCAATCTCTTCCGCACGCGGGTGAAGGTCGGGCTGGCAGGCGACGAGACGCCCTGCAGTGCGCGCCTCGAGTTCCTCCGGCCAGGCGCGGAAGGCCGACCCGGCAGCGCTCCACTCGCCGGGGGGCAGCTCGAGATCCAGCGGCGCGCAACAGCGCGGCATGCCCTGCGGCTGCGGCACCCCTTCGGTGTCGGTCACGAAGCTCGCCCAGTAGATCTCGCCCATGCGCGCATCGGTGGCCGCCAGCACCCGCGGCGCGCCGACCTGGAGCGCGAGCGCCTGCAGGCTGCCGACCACGGCCACGCCGAGATCCGCTGCCAGCGCGATGCCTTGCGCGACACCGCAAGCCAGCCGCAGCCCGGTGAAGGCACCGGGACCGGCGCCGAAGGCGACCGCGTCCAGCCGCGCCACGGCGAGCCCGGTCTCGGCAAGGAGTTCGCGCAGGTCGCGCAGCACCGCCTCGGAGTGATTGGCCGCGCCCTGGATGCGGCGGACGAGCAGCTCGTCACCATGCAGCAACGCGACGCTGCCGTGTTCGGTGGCGGTTTCGATGGAGAGGATGTTCATGGGGCCGCCATTCTACCGGGAGCGCGCCGGTTCGTTGCGGCCGCGGTTGTCACGCGGCGGCATCGACAGGGGCGAACGAAGACCGCGACCGCATGCGGGTGCGGGTATCCCGACTGCCGGATTGCCGAGTGCTCAGCGCTGCGGCTTGCGCCCCGATTCCTCGCGGTAGGCGCCGCGCGCGGCGTCGCGCATGTGGCGCCGCAGGTCGCTGCGCTCCTCCTCGCTCATGCGCCGGCGCTCGCGCGCGCCCTCGCGCTCGTTGCGCTGGTCGCTCAGGGTGTCGCGCCATTCCTGCCGGTCCTCTGCTCCCGCCGGACGCAAGCGTTGCGCCTGCTCCTCTCCACCGACGATGAAGCGTAGCTGCGCGCTGGCCGTGGTGGGCGCGAAGACGAAGAACGCCAGCAAGCCGCAAACGAGGTAAGCGCGCACGCACGGCCGGCAGGCAAGGTGCTGCGCGGGATGCCGGAAGGCGCGGGAAACGCGGAAAGGGGTCATGAGAGCACGACGTCGGCCCCTACGGCCTCGAGGAGGCACGGAACCGACGCAGGAAAGCGATGACCGCACCTTACGGCAAACCGCCCGGTGCGCAAAGCCTTCGCGGGCCTGATCGCGACTGCTTTGTAAGCCGATATTGCCTCTCCGTCCCCGCCTTACGAAGGCTTACCGGGAGCCCCCCGCGACCGGCCCCGGGAAGGCTGGCACCCTGCCGCGAGTCAGGCTAGCATTCCGTTCATGAACCAGAAAAACCGCTATCGCATTCTCGTGGTGGATGACGACGCGCGCCTGCGCGAGTTGCTGTCCCGATACCTTCAGGAACAAGGCTTTTCGGTGAAGGCCGTCGGCGATGCGCCGATGATGGATCGCGCCCTGCACCGCGAGCATTACGACCTGATCGTGCTCGACCTGATGCTGCCCGGCGAGGACGGGCTGTCGATCTGTCGCCGGCTGCGCGCGGCCGAGAACCAGATCCCGGTCATCATGCTCACCGCCAAGGGTGACGACGTGGATCGCATCGTCGGGCTGGAGATGGGCGCCGACGACTACGTCGCGAAGCCCTTCAACCCGCGTGAGCTGGTGGCGCGTATCCAGGCGGTGATGCGTCGCCAGCCCCACACCCTGCCGGGCGCGCCCACCCCCGAGGACGAGATCGTCGCGTTTGGCCGGGTCAAGGTGAACCTGGGCACCCGCGTGCTTGTCCGCGATGGCGAGGAGATTCAGCTCACCACCGGCGAATTCTCGCTGCTCAAGGTGCTGCTAACCCACCCGCGCCAGCCGCTGTCCCGCGACAAGTTGATGGAACTCGCGCGCGGGCGCGAGTACGGTGTGTTCGACCGGGCGATCGACGTCCAGGTCTCGCGCCTGCGCAAGCTGGTCGAGGACGATCCCGCCAAGCCGCGCTACATCCAGACCGTGTGGGGTTTCGGCTACGTCTTCGTGCCCGATGAGCAAAAGGGCGGCGAGGACAACGGCGGGCAGCCGGACACCCCGGCCGGCGGCGAGGACTGATGGCGGGCACGGTCGAGGCAGCGGGCGGGCCGGCGCGGCCCCGCCTGCTGCCGAGCACCCTGCTCTGGCAGACCTTCCTGCTCGTCGCGCTGCTGCTGATCGTCGCCCTCGGCAGCTGGGTGCAGATCTTCCGCTACTTCCAGGAGCCGGCGCGCTCGCGCGACGTGGCGCAGATGGTGGTTTCGGTGATCAACCTCACCCGCACCGCGCTGATCAATGCCGACTTCGACCGTCGCATGGATCTGCTGATCGACCTCGCCGCCCTGGAAGGCATCCGCATCTATCCCGCCGAGGCCACCGACGAGCTCGCGCCGCTCGCCGACACCCGGCCCTTGCGCTTGCTCACTGCCGACGTACGTCGGCAGCTCGGCGACCATACCCGCTTCGCCTCGCGCTGGAAGACGCTGGACGGCTTCTGGGTGAGCTTCCGTCTCGATCCGGACGACGCCAACGATGAATACTGGGTGATGCTGCCGCCCGAGCGTATCGAGAACCCGGACGATTTCGGCTGGCTCGGCTGGGGGGGGGGGGCGCTGCTCGCCGCCCTGCTCGGCGCCTTCCTGATCGTCGCCCGGGTGAGCGCGCCCCTGCGCCAGCTCGCGCGCGCGGCGCGCATGGTGGGCAGCGGCGAGCGCCCGCCTCCGCAGCCCGAGAGCGGCCCGCAGGAGATCGCGCTGGTGGCGCGCGCCTTCAACCAGATGGCGGGCAACCTCGCGCGCATGGACGAGGACCGCGCGCTGATCCTCGCTGGCGTTTCCCACGACCTGCGCACGCCGCTCGCGCGCCTGCGCCTGGGTATCGAGATGTCGGGTGCGCCCGACGACGAGGTCACCGCGATGGTCGCGGACATCGGCGAAATGGATCGCATCATCGGCCAGTTCCTCGACTTCGGCCGCGGCGACGCGCAGGAACCCACCGCGGCCATCGATCTCGCCACCCTGGCGCGCGAGGTCACCGAACCGTACCGGTTGCGCGGCGTGGATCTTCGCCTGGAGGTCCCGGAGAGCCTGTTCGTACAGGCGCGCGCCCTGTCGATCCGGCGCGCGCTCGCCAACCTGATCGACAACGCCCTGCGCTACGCGGGCGGGAACGCGCCGCTGGAGGTGACGGTCTCCATCGAGGACGGGCAGGCACGCATCGAGGTCGCCGACCGCGGACCGGGCATCCCCGAGAGCGAGATCGAGCGCATGCGCCAGCCCTTCACTCGGCTCGAGAAGGCGCGCAGCAACACGAAGGGCGCCGGCCTGGGCCTGGCGATCGTGGATCGGGTGATGCGCGCCCACCAGGGCCGCCTCGAGCTGTCCGCCCGCGATGGCGGCGGCCTGCGCGCGGCGCTCTGCCTGCCGCTCGCGGCTCCCGCCGGGGAACAGGATAGAATGCGGCGCTCCGCGCACAGCGAACCGGACCGACCATGAAATTCCTCTTCGATCTCCTGCCGGTGATCCTTTTCTTCGCCGCCTACAAGATCGGCGGCGCCAACCCCGAAGCCTCGCATGCCTTCGCTACCGGCTGGCTGGGCGACGGCATCGCGGTCTCGCAGGCGCCCATCCTGATCGCGACCTTCGTCGCCATCCTCGCCACCTTCCTGCAGATCGCACTGGTGTGGCTCAAGCACCGCAAGGTGGACACCATGCTGTGGATCAGCCTGGCGATCATCGTCGTATTCGGCGGCGCCACCCTCTTCTTCCACAACCCCACCTTCATCAAGTGGAAGCCGACCGCGCTCTACTGGCTGTTCGGCGCGGTGCTGCTCGGCTCGGCCTCGCTGCTCGGACGCAACCTCATCCGCACCATGCTGGAGGCCCAGATCAAGCTACCGGACCCGGTTTGGGCGCGGCTCAACCTCGCCTGGGCCGGTTTCTTCATCGCGATGGGCGTGCTCAACCTTTGGGTCGCCTACAACTTCAGCGAAGAAGCCTGGGTCGACTTCAAGATGTTCGGCGGCATGGGGCTGATGCTCGCCTTCGTGCTCGCCCAGGGTTTCTACCTGTCCCGTCACATGGAAGAGGAAAGCAACTGATGCTCTACGCCCTGATCGGAGAGGACGCTCCCGGCGCGCTCGAGACGCGCCTCGCGGTGCGCCCGCAACATGTCGCCCGCCTCGAGGCATTGCGCGACGACGGCCGCCTGCTGCTGGCCGGGCCGATGCCCGCGATCGACTCGCCCGACCCCGGCCCGGCGGGCTTCGCCGGCAGCCTGATCGTCGCCGAGTTCGACTCGCTCGCCAGCGCCGAGGCCTGGCTTCGGGACGACCCCTACGTTCGCCAGGGCGTGTTCGTACGCACCACCGTGCGCCCGTTCCGGAAGACGCTGCCGTGAGCGCGACGAGGGTCGAGCGCATCCGCGCCGCGCTGCACGAACGCTTCGCACCGACACGGCTCGAGATCGGCGACGACAGCGCGCTGCACGCCGGGCACGCGGGTGCGCGCGAGGGAGGCGGACATTATCGGGTTTTCATCGTCTCGGAAGCTTTCCAGGGCTGCAGCAGAGTCGTCCGGCAGCGTATGATCTACGACGCGGTCGGGGACATGATGCACAAGGACATCCATGCCCTCGCCATCCGCGCGCTAACGGCCGCAGAGGCCGAATCACAAGGACATTGAAGGAATCTCCATGAAACATTTCCCGAGCCGTCTCGCCATCACCCTGCTTGCCGGCTTCCTCGCGCTGCCCGCCCTCGCCGCATCCCCGGTCGCCAAGGTCAATGGAGTCGCGATTCCCGGCGAGCGTTCCGACGCCATGCTGGCCGAGCAGCGCGCCCAGGGCGCGCCCGACGGTGAACAGCTGCGCAATGCGGTGCGCGAGGAACTGATCCGTCGCGAGGTACTGAGCCAGGAAGCCGGCAAGAGGGGCCTGGACAAGAAGGCGGACGTGAAGGCGCAGATGGAGATGGCCCGCCAGGCCATCCTGATCCGTGCCTACCTGCAGGACTACGTGCGCACGAACCCGGTCGACGAC
The DNA here is from genome assembly GCF_055393985.1 of Thauera sp. DNT-1. Lineage (NCBI taxonomy): Bacteria > Pseudomonadati > Pseudomonadota > Betaproteobacteria > Rhodocyclales > Zoogloeaceae > Thauera > Thauera sp. DNT-1. The sequence continues at coordinate 748,643 of NZ_AP043752.1, forward strand.
GCCGAGCTGAAGAAGGAATACGAGGCCATCAAGGGCCGCATGGGCGACAAGGAATACAAGCCCCGCCACGTGCTGGTCGAGACCGAAGACCAGGCCAAGGCGATCATCGCCCGCCTGCAGGGCGGTACCGCCTTCGAGGAAGTCGCCAAGGAGTCGCGCGACCCGGGCTCCAAGGAGCGCGGCGGCGAACTCGGCTGGAGCAATCCGGCCATGTACGTGAAGCCGTTCTCGGATGCGATGGTCCAGCTCCAGAAGGGCAAATACACGACGACGCCCGTCAAGAGCGATTTCGGCTATCACGTGATCCAGCTCGACGACGTGCGCGACGTGCAACCGCCGCCGTTCGAGGAGGTCAAGCCGCAACTGCAGCAACGCCTGCAGCAGCAGAAGATCGAGCGCCACGTGCTCGATCTGCGCGAGAAGGCCAAGGTCGAGTAAGCGCCCGTCCTGTCCGCGCCTTCCGACGCTCCTGCGTGGAAGGCGCTGCGACGCTGGAAGGCGCGAACACGAACACAAGAAAAACCCGCTGCGGGCACTTGCCCGGTAGCGGGTTTTTTTTCGCTCGGTCGCTCCGGCGCTTCCACGCCGGGCAATATCCGGTCAGAACAGCTCTTCGGTCAGCTCCAGCGCGCCCGGGGCGCCATTGACGACCGTGTAGGCCAGACCGCCGGCCTGCGCGAGCACGTGGTCGGCATAGAAGCGCGCGGTGACGATCTTGGCCTTGCAGAAGCCGGCATCGCCCTCGCCCGCCTCGAGCTTGCGCTTGGCCACCAGCGCGGCGCGCGCCATCTGCCAGCCGCCAGCCACGATGCCGAGCAGCTTCAGGAAGGGCACCGAACCGACCGAGGCCGCCTTGATGTCCTGGGAGTAGGTGGCGAGGATGTAGGCCACAGCCTCTTCCACGGCCGCGATGCCCTTGCCGAGCGCGCGCGCGATGGCTGCGAAGGCCTCGTCCTGCACGCCGGCCACTTCGGCCTCGACCGCGCGCATCATCTTCACAACGGCACCGACGGTGGCGCCGTTCTCGCGGGCGATCTTGCGGCCGATCAGGTCGTTGGCCTGGATGGCGGTCGTGCCCTCGTAGATCGTGGTGATGCGCGAATCGCGGAAGTGCTGCGCCGCGCCGGTCTCCTCGATGAAGCCCATCCCGCCGTGCACCTGCACGCCGTCCGAGGTCACGTCGATCGAGTTCTCGGTGCACCAGCCCTTGACCACCGGGATCATCAGGTCGACGAAGGCCTGATTCTGCGCACGCACAGCCTCGTCGGCGTGGTGATGCGCCTTGTCGAAGGCGGCGCCGACGACGTAGGCGAGTGCACGCATGGCCTCGGTCTTGCTCTTCATGTTCATGAGCAGGCGACGCACGTCGGCGTGATGCAGGATGTTGACCTTCGGACCGCCGCGCACGCCGGCGTCGGTGCCCTGGATGCGATCCTTGGCGTACTGCAGCGCGTGCTGGTAGGAGCGCTCGGACAGCGCGAGGCCTTCCATGCCGACCGCGAAGCGGGCTTCGTTCATCATGATGAACATGTACTCGAGGCCGCGGTTGGGCTCGCCGACCAGAGTACCGATCGCGCCGCCCTTGTCGCCGAAGGCGAGCACGGCGGTGGGGCTGGCGTGGATGCCGAGCTTGTGCTCGATCGACACGCAATGCACGTCGTTGCGCGCGCCCAGGCTGCCGTCGGCGTTGACCATGAACTTGGGCACGACGAACAGCGAGATGCCCTTCACGCCCTCGGGCGCGTCCGGCAGACGGGCGAGCACGAGGTGGATGATGTTGTCGGTGAGGTCGTGCTCGCCGTAGGTGATGAAGATCTTCTGCCCGAAGATCTTGTAGGTGCCGTCGCCCTGCGGCTCGGCCTTGGTGCGCACCGCGGCGAGGTCGGAGCCGGCGTTCGGCTCGGTCAGGTTCATCGTGCCGGTCCACTCGCCGGCGATCATCTTGGGGAGGTAGAGGTTCTTCTGCTCGTCGGTGCCGCGCAGCATCAGGGCCTCGATGGCGCCGCTGGTCAGCATCGGGCACAGCGAGAAGGCCATGTTGGCCGACTTCCACATTTCCATGACCGCGGTGGCGAGCAGCTTGGGCAGGCCCTGGCCGCCGTATTCCGGATCGCACGGCAGCGCGGTCCAGCCCGACTCGGCGAACTGCGTGTAGGCGTCCTTCCAGCCCGGCGCGGTGGCGACCTCGCCATTGTTCCACTTGGCGCCTTCCTGATCGCCGGTCCAGTTCAGCGGAGCGAGCACGCCGCTGGCGAACTTGTCGGCTTCTTCCAGGATCGCGTCCACGAGGTCGGCCGAGACCTCCTCGTTGCCGGGCAACTGCATGACTTCGTCGAGACCGGCGAGCTCACGCATCACGAACTGCATGTCGCGGATGGGGGCGTTGTATTGACTCATTGTTGCGCTCCGGAAAAGGTTGAACAGCCCTACTTGTCGAGCAGATAGCGGCGATCGTCGAATGCACTCACCCATTCGGGCCGATACACCACCATCAGCGTGATGATCGCGCCGCTGATCCAGCCCTCGGAAAACCCGAGCAGCAGGAAGAACGGCAGGTAGTCGCTCCACAGGAAATCTGCGGAATACGCGCCCGACAGCGCCAGCACGGACGAGGCGGTCAGCCCCTGTGCGATTGCGGTCAGCGCGGAACCGGCAAAGCCGGTCACGAAAATGAAGATGAAGAAATGCGCCGGGAGCAGGCGCTCGATCAGGCGATGCAGACCGCTCGCGACGGAAACCGGAACCAGCACCATGAGCACGAAGTTGGCGGGCCAGTCGCCCCACTCCAGCGCGCCGTTGAGGGTGATCCCGCACAGCGCGAGCGCGAGCGCGGCGATCGCCTTCCACGGCCCGAGCGCGAGGGTTGCCGCCATCGCCCCGAGCAGATGCAGGTTAAGCCCCGGCTTGACCCCGGCCTTCATGCTCCAGATCAGCGTGAGGCACACCGCGAAGCCGAGCAGCAGGTTCAGATGCACCCCGCCGGCGAGCTCCCTCCACGGCAGCTTGCGCGCGAGCGCGAGCAGTCCCAGCGCGGCGAGCGCGAACACCACCCCCTGAACGTCTGCCGAAAGCAGCGCCGCCGGGAGATCCATGCCCGCGCTCCTCGCGCCCGGTCAGAGCGCCCCGGTCAGTTCCGGCACCACCTGGAACAGATCGCCCACCAGGCCGTAGTCGGCGACCTGGAAGATCGGCGCTTCGGGATCCTTGTTGATCGCCACGATCACCTTGGAGTCCTTCATGCCGGCCAGGTGCTGGATCGCGCCCGAGATGCCGACCGCGATGTAGAGCTGCGGCGCGACGATCTTGCCGGTCTGGCCGACCTGGTAGTCGTTGGGCACGTAGCCCGCGTCCACCGCGGCGCGCGAGGCGCCGAGCGCGGCGCCGAGCTTGTCGGCGAGCGGCTCGAGCAGCTTGTGGTAGTTGTCGCCGCTGCCCAGGCCGCGGCCGCCGGAGACGATGACCTTGGCCGCGCCCAGTTCGGGGCGCGCGCTCTTGACGATCTCGCGACCGACCAGCGCGGTCACGCCGAGGTCGGCCGCCGCCGCGACCGCCTCCACCGGCGCGGCGTTGCCGCCGGCTTCGGCCGCGTCGAACGCGGTGGTGCGCACGGTGATCAGCTTGATCGCGTCGGCGCTCTTGACGGTGGCGAGCGCGTTGCCGGCGTAGATCGGGCGCACGAAGGTGTCGGCGGACTCGACCGCGACGATGTCGCTGATCTGCGCCACATCCAGCAGCGCGGCCACGCGCGGCAGCATGTTCTTGCCCGCCGGCGTCGCCGGTGCGAGCACGTGGCTGTAGCCGCCCGCCAGACCCTTCACCAGCTCGGCGACGTTCTCCGCGGTCTGCGCCTCGTACTGCGGCGCGTCGCACACCCGCACCTTGGCGACGCCGGCGACCTTCGCCGCCGCTTCGGCCGCGGCTGCGCAACCGGCGCCGGCCACCAGCACATGGACGTCGCCGCCCAGCTTCGCGGCCGCGCTCACGGTGTTGAGCGTGGCCGCCTTGATCGATTGATTGTCGTGTTCAGCAATGACGAGAATGGCCATGTTCAGATCACCTTCGCAACGTTCTTGAGTTTGTCGATCAGCTGGGCCACGTCGGCCACGCGCTCGCCGGCGCTGCGCTTGGGCGGCTCGGCGACCTTCAGCGTGGCCAGACGCGGCGCGACATCCACGCCCAGGTCGGCCGGCTTCACGGTGTCGAGCGGCTTCTTCTTGGCCTTCATGATGTTGGGCAGCGTCGCGTAGCGCGGCTCGTTCAGGCGCAGGTCGGTGGTCACCACCGCCGGCAGCTTCACCGACAGGGTCTCGAGGCCGCCGTCGATCTCGCGCGTCACCGCGGCTTTCCCGTCGGCCAGCGTCACCTTGGACGCGAAGGTCGCCTGCGGCCAGCCCGCCAGCGCCGCCAGCATCTGGCCGGTCTGGTTGGCGTCGTCGTCGATCGCCTGCTTGCCGCAGATCACCAGCTGCGGCTGCTCCTTGTCGCACACCGCCTTCAGGAGCTTGGCGACCGCCAGCGGCTGCAGCTCGACATCGGTCTCGACCAGGATGCCGCGGTCGGCACCGATCGCCATCGCCGCGCGCAGGGTCTCCTGGCAGGCGCCCACGCCGCAGGACACCGCCACCACCTCGGTGGCCACGCCCGCTTCCTTCAGCCGCACCGCCTCCTCGACGGAGATCTCGTCGAAGGGGTTCATGCTCATCTTGACGTTGGCCAGGTCCACGCCGCTGCCGTCGGCCTTCACGCGAACCTTGACGTTGTAATCCACCACGCGCTTTACGGGTACGAGAATCTTCACTCTGACGCGCTCCTCTTCTTTGCAGGGGATGGTAGGCCCGAAATGCGGACCCGACTTTCGGATTATGTCACCGCCCTTGGCCGGTCGCACTGCTGCGCAGCAGCATTTCCATACGGCCAAGTATGGCGCATACGGTAGCGTATGGTCACCGAATCGTCAATACTACGCCGTATGGAAAACATTGTGAAAAAGCCGCGTACCCAGCTCGACCGTGCCGCCTGGATCGCAGGCGCCACCGAGGTGCTCGCCGAGGAAGGCATCGCGGGCTTGCGCGTGGAGGTGCTGGCGAAGCGGCTCAAGGTCACCAAGGGCAGTTTCTACTGGCATTTCACCGACCGCCGCGACCTGCTGATGGCCGTCCTCGCGCAGTGGAAGGAAGGTCGAATCCGCGACATCATCAAGCAGACGCGGGCACAGCCTGGCCGCGAGCTCGAGCAGATCTACCACGTCATCGACGTCTACAGCGCGAGCCGCAGCCGTCGCGGCATGATGATCGAGCTTGCCGTGCGCGACTGGGCGCGTCGGGACGCCGAGGCCGCGGCGATCGTCGCCGAGGTCGACGACGTCCGCCTGCGCTGCGCACGCGACCTCTTTCTCGCCTGCGGGGTGCCGATGGACGAGGCTTCCAGCCGCTGCATGCTGTTGTACGCTTACGTGTTCGGGGTCTCGCTGATGATCTACGAGAAATTCGATCGCGACGTCGTCCGGCTCAAGCGCGACATCGCCGACCTGATCGCGCGCTCGCCGTCGAGGGTGGTCGCTTAGCGCCTGCGCGGCAGCGCACGCGCCGAGCGATGCGCGCGCGCAGGCGTCGAGGGCGGAATCAGGCTCGACCGGAATGGCGCCTGGATTTCCTGCGCAACAATCCGAGCCCCAATCCAAGCAGGGCGATCGTTGCGGGCTCCGGCACCGTTAGCGCGGGAGCGTTCGTGCCACCTCCCGGGTTGTTGGTCCCCCCGGTGCCCGAACCCGAACTGGGCGCAGTGTCGGTCCACCACCGCGTGGAGCGGTCCGTCAACAACAGCCCACCAGTTGCGTACTCGAAAATCTGCACGCCGTTGAGATCGGTCTCGCTGAAGACGAAGACCGTGCTCCCGTCATCGTTCGTGCCCGTCAGCAGGCTGGTGGACCAGCCGTGGAGCTCCGCCGGATCGAGGCCGGCGAGGATGGAGTCGACTGCATCGTTTACGCCGATCTCCACCTTGGACGTGATCCGCGTCGCGGCCCGATACCAGTTGCCGCCCTCGTCCAGATACCAGTTTCCGACATCCCGCGTCTGCCCCATCCGCAGGTAGTAGCCGTCCGCCGAGCCGAGACCGGGGCCATTGGTGTCCGCGTACATCCGCACGTCGTTCGTGAGGTCGCTCCCCCGCCCTGCAAGGGTGCGCGTGACCCCGTTGATGGTGACCGATGCGCTCATGAAGTAGGTGCAGCCGGGGGCTGCGGATCCGCATCCGTAGGCGGAGAGGGTCGGATCGGTGTTGCGATCGGATCCCAGCGAAGCAGAGTCCATGAGCCACGAGAAGGTCGCGGCGCGTCCGGTGAGGCTGGTGTTTGCCCCCAGGCCGAAGACGTTGGTCCGATCGGTCCCGTAGGCGAGATTGCCCGAAACCTCGAGGCGGATGAGCGCAGCTTGCGCGCTCGCTGAAAGGGTGGCGATGCCGATGGCGGCGAGCAGGGCCATTCCGTTTTTCATGTTGTTTTCTCCCGGTTGCGGGCGTACGAGGCCCGTCCAATAAGCGTTAACTCGAAACCTCGCGGCACAAGGGTATGCATTCATCACCGAGACGGTTCGGCTAAAGCAAATTTCGAACCAGGAAGCTCTTCCCCATCAATACAGACACTTGCCGAGTCGATCGAGTGGCTCGCGAAAAAAAATGTAAAAAAAATCGACAAGCGGGCGCCGGGGATCTCGGCGCCCGCGTCGCCTATTCTTCTTCGAGGGGTGGCCAGTGCAGGACCTGGATGGCGTTGGCCGTGGTCACGTCCGCCACCTCTTCGGGCGCCATCCCTCGCAGCTCCGCAAGGATCCCGGCGTAACGGGCGAGGTTCGCCGGCTCATTGCGCCTGCCACGCGCCCATTCCGGCGCGATATCGGGTGCATCGGTCTCGAGGACGATCGCCTCCAAGGGCAGCGAGGCGGCGAGCTCGCGGATCCGGGTGGATCCGCCGTAGCTCATCGATCCGCCAAAACCCAGCTTGAACCCCATCCCGATCAGGATGTCCGCCTGCTGGCGGCTGCCGTTGAACGCATGTGCGATTCCACCCGGGACCGGGATGCGGCGCAGTTGCGCGAGTATCGGATCGATCGCACGCCGCACGTGCAGGATCACCGGCAGTCCGTGGCGAGCGGCCAGGCGGAGTTGTGCGGTGAAGAACTCGAGCTGTACGCCGCGATCGACGTCGGTCACGTAATGGTCGAGGCCGATCTCTCCGACGGCGATCGCCCTGCCACGGTTCAGGCGCTGGTCGAGGAGTTCGAGGTCTTCCCGCGCCGCCCGCATCGTGTAGAGCGGGTGGATGCCGAGCGCATGAACGATGCCGCGATGGTCGTCGGCGAGCCGCTCGACCGCATCGAACCCCCGGCGCTCGACAGCAGGAACGACGAAGCGCCCTACCCCCGCGGCGCGCGCACGCGCGATCGCCTGCTCGCGGTCGTCGTCGAACTCCGCAGCATCGAGGTGGACGTGGGTGTCGATCAGCACCGGTCGCCTTCGCATTGCTCGACGGGGATGATCCCGACGCCGCTCAGCGCCCCTTGAACTCAGGTTTGCGCTTGGCGATGAAGGCATCGATGCCCTCGGCCGCGTCCTCGCACATCGCGTTGCAGGCCATGGTCTCGGAGGCGAGCTGGTAGGCGGCGTCGAGGCCCATCTCGAGCTGCTTGTAGAACATCTGCTTGCCCATGCGGATCGCCACCGGCGATTTGGCCAGGATGGACGCGGCCAGGCGGCCGACCTCCTCGTCGAGCTGGTCGGCCGGCACCACGCGGTTGATCAGCCCGCGCCGCTGCGCCTCGCGGGCGTCGATGAAATCGCCCGTCACCAGCATCTCGAAGGCCTCCTTGCGCCCCATGTTGCGCGACAGGCCGACGCCGGGCGTGGCGCAGAACAGGCCGACATTGATGCCCGACACCGCGAAGCGCGCGTGCTCGGCCGCCACTGCGAGATCGCACATCGACACCAGCTGGCAGCCCGCGGCGGTGGCGATGCTGTGCACCCGCGCGATCACCGGCTGGGGCAGCTCGGTCAGCTTCATCATGAACCTGCCGCACAGGCGGAACAGGCGCTGCTGGAATTCCAGCGTATGGTTGCCGCGCATCTCCTTGAGGTCGTGGCCGGCGCAGAAGGCCTTGCCTTCGCCGGCGATGACCACCACGCGCACCGTCTCGTCGCGTGCGATCTCATCCACCGCGGCGATCAGCGCCTCGAGCATCTCGAACGAGAGCGCGTTGAACTGCTGCGGACGGTTCAGCGTGAGGGTGGTCACGCCGCCGGCATCCTCGCGGCGCAGGATGGGGGCTTCGGCTGCGGCATCGGGGCGGAATTCGGCGTTCATGGTTCTCTCCTCGTGGTTTCGTGTTCGCAGGGCCATGTGGCCACGGGCGGCAACGTTAACGTCAACAAGCGCGCCACGCCAGCGCTTCGCGCAGCGCTCCGCCCATCACGATTCGTCGCGCCATGCGTCCGGGTGTGAGAAAACGCACACCTGCGCCCGCGCCGGCAGCCCAAACTGAGCAAGAAGCCACGGACAGCGACCCGAACGCAGGGAGTGCCGGCGCGTGAACCTGAGAACTCGATTTCTCCTCCTCATCTCCGCGCTCATCGTGGTCGGCTCGGTATCCGCATGGGCGGTGTTCCATCATCTTGCCCGGCAGATCGTCATGCAGTGGGGACAACGCGTCGCCGACATCCAGGTGCGCTACGACCGCGCCCGCCTCCTGCAACCGCTCGAACGCGAGATCGCGCTGGCGCGGCAGATGGCCGACTCGCTCGTGCTCAAACGCTGGGCACGCTCGCCCGTCGATCCGGCGCTCGAAGCCGAGGCAGTGCGCGAAATGGAGAACTTCCGCCGCAACTTCAGCTCCGGCAACTATTTCGTCGCGCTGCGCACCTCCGGGGCCTATTACCACAACAACGCCGGGGACGAGTTCGCCGGCCGCCAGCTGCGCTACCACCTCGACCCCGCCAAACCCGCCGACGCGTGGTTCTACAAGCTCGTCCAGGTCGGGCCCGACTTCCACCTCAACGTCAATCCCGATGCCGAACTGGGCGTCACCAAGCTGTGGATCGACGTCCTCATCCGCGACGGCGACGAGATCCTCGGCGTGGTCGGCACCGGCATCGAGCTGACACGCTTTCTGGACGAGATCGTGGACCTGCACCAGGACGGCGTGAGCACGCTGTTCGCTGATCTTTCCGGTGCGATCCAGCTTCACCGCGACGCGAAGCTCATCGACTTCGCCAGCCTGGTCAAGCCGGAAGGGCAGAAGAGCCTGGCGGACCAGCTGCTCGATCGCGAGTCCGACCGCGTGGCACTGCGCGAGACGATGAGTGCCCTGGCGGCGTCGGGCGACGGCGTTCCGCGGGTCCTGGACCGCTTTGTCGAGTCCGGCGGGCGGCGGACCCTGCTCGGAATCGCCTTCGTGCCCGAGATCGGCTGGTACGAGATCACCCTGCTCGACCTCGACGTACTGATGCCGGTGGCAGCCCTCACCCCGGTCGCAGTCGCCTTCGTCCTCACCCTGCTGGTCGCGCTCGTCCTCGTCCATCTGGTCCTGCGTCGCCTCATTCTCGACCCTCTGGGCAGGCTGGAGCAGGCCATGCTGCGGGTGCGCGACGGCGACCTCAGCCCCGCGCCGCTGGCGCAGGCGAGTGGAGAGATCGGGCGTCTCACCCAGCACTTCGAGGCGATGGCGGGCGCGATCCGGGCGCACACCGCGGAGCTCGAGGCCAAGGTGCGCGAGCGCACCGACGCCCTGCACCGGCTGGCGCGGATCGATCCGCTCACCAACCTGACCAACCGCCGCGGCATGAGCGAAATGCTGGAGGCCGAGATCATCCGCGCGGAACGCCAGGCCAGCCGCTTCGGCCTGCTGTGGCTGGATGTCGATCACTTCAAGGAGATCAACGACCGCCGCGGCCATGGTGCCGGCGACGAGGCGCTGACGAGGCTGGCGCGTGTCCTGGAAGGATGCCTGCGCCCCTACGACCGCGCCGCACGTTGGGGTGGCGACGAATTCCTCGTGCTGCTCTCGCCTTGCGACGCGGCCACGCTGGAGGCGATCGCCCACCGCGTCCGCGCCGACATCGAGCACGGCAGCGCGGCCTGCGGCGAACGCGTCACGGTCACCATCGGCGCCTGCCTGGCGGAACCGGGCGAGACCCTCGGCGTGGTGCTGCAGCACGCCGACGATGCGCTCTATCGTGCCAAGGACGCCGGGCGCAACCAGGTCGTGATCGCCGCCCGCTGAAACCGAGCGCCCCACTCCACCAGGCCGCCGCCGGTGCGCTCGAGACGGCCGCCCCCCGCGGCATCGCCTTCCTCAGCGCTGGCAGCGACCCGCGATGCCGAGCCCGCCGGAGAGCGCGCGGTCGGTCTCGGCGATCCACTGCGCGATGGCAAGCGCCAGCCGCTCGGTCGCCGCACGGAAGGCGCTCGCCCCACCGCTCGCATCGGCCGTCGTGGCCGGCTCCGCCACGACGAGCGAAGCGCTGGCGATGACCGCGGCGCCGCGCACCGGCAGCAGGGCGAAGCGAGCCAGGAGACGAGCCTCGCTGCGTTCGCCCGCGGTGAAGACCTGCTCGAACTCGTCAAGCTGGACCTGCAGCCGGCACCCGCCCCCCTCGCCGGCACCGAGCGTGCGCTCCAGCACGAGTCCGAGCATGGCGGGAGGTGGAGCGGCCCAGCGGTTGTCGGCATAGGCGCGGCGACGCCCTGGATCGACCCGGGCATCGCGATAATGCATCGTCGTCGTCTGCAGCCAGGGGGGCGAGGACACCGCCACCCGCGCGGGCGCGAGCCCGTGGGCGAGCGCGGCGCGCTCGCCGGTGCCGAGATCGTAGGTCGTCGCCGCACGCGGACGCTCGGGGAGCACCTGGCAGGCGGCCACCAGCAGCGCGGTCGCGATACACGCGGACAGGCGCGGCAGGACGCGGTGGCAGTCGGGATGACGTGGCTGCATTCCTTTCTCCCTTCGGCTCATCGGTCGCTCCCCGCAAAGCCCTCGTGGCCCGCCTCACCGGGCCCGGGCAGAGGACGGTCGCGCCCGGTCAGCAGGAGCTGCGGCGAGGCGTCAAGCTCCTCGACCAGGTGGCCGAAGCGTTGCGAGGTGCTCGTGAGCTCACCGAGCAGGACATCGAGCTGCGGCAGCGTGCGCTCGACGAGGTCGTCCCCTGCGGCGGCGGCGCGGAGCTCCAGACGCGCGGCCGCCTGATCGATGCGGACGATCAGGCGGCGCAGCTCGGCAACGGCGGGCACGGCTTCGGCCGAGCCGCGCTCGAGGTTCCCGAGCACGGAGGTGATGCGCGCGATGTTCCCGGCACTCAAGGCGGCCCGCAGCGCGGCCAGGGTCGCCGGCAGTTCCGCCACCCCGCGATCGACGCCCGCGGCCGCTGACTCCAGGCTGGCCAGCGCCCCCTGCAGGCGCTCGCCGAGCGCCTGGAACTGGTCGAGGGCGGCGAGCGCCCGCCCGGAGAGCGCCTCCACCAGCCCGGGTTGCAAGGCGATGCGCGGCACCTCGCCATCGGCGGCAGCCAAGGGCCGGCGGTCCACCCCGCGATCGTCGAGCTGCACGAAGGCCAGGCCGGTCACGCCCAGCGTGCCGAGCGCGGCGGTGGTGCCGCGGGTCAGGGGCAGATCGGCGGGCACCGCGATGCGCACCAGCAGCGTGCGCAGGTCCTCGGGGTCGATCGCGACGGCGCGCACGCTCCCCACCGCCATGCCGCGGTAGCGCACGCGCGACTGTGCGCCCAGGCCGTTGATGTCGCCGCGTGCCTCGAGCACGATCTCGCGCATCGGCACGCGCTGGCCCGAAAACCACCAGATCGCGAACACGACGCCGGCACCGAGCAAGATTGCGAACAGCCCGGCGGCAAGCGCGTGGGCACGGTTTTCCATTTCAGCCTGCTCCTGCGCCGCGCGGCTGGCCGCAGCGCGCCTGCAGCCCACTGAAAAAGCGGGCGACGAAGGGGTGGTCGTAGGCGAGCGTGTCGGCGAGCGAGGCGTGGCTGACGATGCGGCGCTCGGCGAGCACCGCCACGCTCGTGGCCATCTGCGCCAGTGTATCGAGATCGTGCGTGACCAGCACCACGGTGAGTCCGAGCTCGCGATGCAGCGCGCGGATCAGGCGGATGAAGCTCGCGCTGCGGTCGGGGTCGAGCCCGGCGGTGGGCTCGTCGAGCAGCAGCAACTCGGGCTCGAGCGCGAGTGCGCGCGCGAGCGCCACCCGCTTGACCATCCCGCCGGACAGCTCGGCAGGCATCAGTGGCGCATGCGCCGGCTCCATCTCCACCATCGCCAGCTTGAGGGCGACCAGGCGGTCGATCTCCGGCCGGCTGATCACGCCGAGCTCGCGCAGCGGAAAGGCGATGTTCTGCGCCACGCTGAACGCCGAGAACAAGGCGCCGTGCTGGAACAACACCCCCATGCGGCGCTGGCGGGCGAGCCGCGCGGCCGCCCCGCCGGCATCGAGCGCCTCGCCGAACACCTCCACCCGGCCGGCGGCGGGCCGGCTCAGCCCGACGAGGTGGCGCAGCAGTGTGGTCTTGCCACTGCCCGAGCCGCCCACGAGGGCGACGATGTCGCCCGCGCGGATGGTGAGGTCCAGCCCCTCGTGCACGATATTGCGCCCGAAACGGGTGACGATGCCTTCGAGGCAGACCACGGCGTCGCTCGTCGCCCGCTCGCTCACAGCGGCAGCCCGATCGAACGGGTGGCGATCGCGAACACCGCGTCCACCAGGATCACCACCGTGATCGCCGCCACCACCGAGGCGGTGGTGTTCGCGGACAGGCTCTCGGTGTCGGGCTTCACCCGCAAGCCGAAATGGCAGGCCACGAGCGCGATCAGGAAACCGAACACCGCCCCCTTGGCGAGCCCGATGTAGAGGTTGGCCACCGGCACCGCATCGGGCAGCGCCCGCAGGAAGAACTGCAGCCCGATGCCGAGCTCCACCCAGGCCGACACCCAGCCGCCGAAAAGGGCGATCGCCGAGGTCCACAACACCAGCAGCGGCATCGCGAGGGAAAGCGCCACCACCTTGGGCAGCACCAGGCGCAGGCTGCGCGAGACGCCCATCGCCGCGAGCGCATCGATCTCCTCGGTCACCCGCATCACCCCGAGCTGCGCCGTCATCGCCGAACCGGAGCGCCCCGCCACCAGCACCGACACCAGCACGGGGCCGAGCTCGCGGATGATGCCCATGCCGAGGATGTTGACGATGAAGGCGTCCGCGCCGAAGGTGCGCAGCTGCAGCGCGGACAGATAGGACAGCACCACACCGATCAGGAAGCCGACCAGGGCCGAGACCGGCATCGCCTTGACGCCTACCTTGTGGAGGTTTGCCGAGATCTCCAGCAGCGGCCAGTCGCGTGGATGGTGCAGCAGGTGGCCGAGATCGAGCACGAGACGACCGAGGAGCGCGACGAAGCCGGAAAGATGGCCAGCGAATGCGAACAGGCCCTTGCCGAGCAGCGCCACCGCGTCGAGCGCGGAAGCGCGCGGCGGCTCGGGCAGCGCACGGGCGGAGGCGTTCTCGATACGGCCGATGATGGCGCGCTGGGCGTCATCGGCCTCGAGCGCCGCAGGCCAGCGTCCGCCCCAGGCCTGCCACAGCAGCAAGGCGCCGAAGCTGTCCATGCGGCGCACCGCGCGCAGCGACCAGCGCGCGTCGGGAGGCACCGTGGCCAGCGCCCGGCGCAGCGTCGGGAGGCACTCGTCGAGACCGCGCAGGGTCCAGTCGCCGGCGAGGCGGATGCCCTCGGCTCCGGCCGTGAAGACCTCGTCGAGCACACGCCCTGCCATCTGCGCTCAGGCCACAGGCGTGCGCAGGCTGAGCGCCCGGATGTAGAGCGCGCGCCCGAGACCCTGCCACTGGCGCTGCTCCTCGTCGAGCGCGGCCGCGGTGAGCGGCAGCTTCTGCAGCCAGCCCGGCGCGGCGGTGAGGCTGAAGCCGCGGCCCTCGCGACGCAGCGTGACGGGCGGCAGGCCGCGCGCGTCGCGGGCGCGGTGGATCACCACCGCCAGGCGCATGCAGGCGATCAGCAGCCAGTCCACGCTGCCAGGGTCGATCGAGGCGACACGTTCGAGCTTGCCACGATGCGCCAGCACCAGGCGCGCCAGGCGGGCCTGGTCCATGCGCGAGAAACCGGGCATGTCGGCGTTGCCGACAATGTAGGCGCTGTGCTTGTGGTAGCTCGAGTGCGCCACCGAGATGCCGATCTCGTGCAGCATCGCCGCCCAGCGCAGGAAGCGGTGGTCGTCGTGCTCGGGATCGGCGGTCTCCGGCTCGAGCTGGGCGAGCAGGTGGCAGGCCGTGTCGGCGACCTGCTGGGCCTGGCGCAGGTCGACGCCGTAGCGCCGCACGAAGGCGCTTACCGTGGCGTCGCGCAGATCGTGGTGGTGGTAGCGACCGAGCAGGTCGTAGAGCACGCCCAGGCGCAACGCACCTTCGGAGAACACCATGTGCTCGAGCTCGAACTCCTTGAAGATCGCGCTCATGATCGCGAAGCCGCCCAGGATGACGGGCAGGCGGTCGCCCTTGAGGCCGGCGAGGTCGATGTTGTCCAGGCTGCCGGCGCGCAGCAGCAGCGCCTTGAGCTTCTCCAGGCCCTCGCGGGTGATCCCGCTCGCCGACAGGCCGTTCTGCTCGAGGATCTCCACGATCGCCTTGGCAGTGCCGCTCGAACCCACCGCTTCTTCCCAGCCGGCCTCGCGGTAGGCCGCCGAGATCGTCTGCAGCTCGCGGCGGGCGGCGAGTTCGGCCTCCTTGAAGGCGCGCTTGTCGATGCGGCCCTCCGGAAAGTAGCGCAGGCTGTAGCCGACGCAGCCCATGTAGCGCGACTCCAGCAGCTGCGACTCGAAGCTCTTGCCGATGATGAATTCGGTCGAACCGCCGCCGATGTCGACCACCAGCTGCTGGCGGTGCGGATCCGGCAGCGTGTGTGCGACGCCGACGTAGATCAGGCGGGCCTCCTCGCGGCCGGCGATGATCTCGATCGGGAAACCGAGCGCGGCCTCGGCGCGGATCAGGAACTCGGGCGCGTTCTTGGCCACGCGCAAGGTGTTGGTCGCCACGGCGCGCACCCGGGTGGGCGGGAAGTCGCGCAGGCGCTCGTGGAAGCGTTGCAGGGCGCCGACCCCGCGCTGCTGCGAGGCGAGGTCGAGCATCTTGTCGGGCGACAGGCCGGCGGCCAGGCGCACCGCCTCCTTGAGACCGTCGAGCGGATAGATCTGGTCGTTGACGATGCGGCCCACCTGAAGCCGGAAGCTGTTGGAACCGAGGTCGATTGCGGCGATCAGATCTTGCATGGTTTTGTCGGCGGCTGGCACCCGCGGGGCGCCGGAACCCTGGATTCTAGCACCCCGCAAAAGGCTTCCGAGCCGCGCCGGCATGGCGCCGGGGAAGGCCCCGCGGGCGCGGCCCGACGTCATCAAACCGAAATGGAAATGTCACATAATCGCGAGCGAACTTCCGCGCACAGGAATCCCGAATGCCCGTCGACCGCATGACCCTGAACTACCCGCCCGAGCACTTCCTCAACCGCGAGCTTTCGCTGCTGCAATTCCAGCGCCGCGTGCTGGCGCAGGCCGCCGACCCCACCGTGCCGCTGCTCGAGCGCCTGCGCTTCCTGTGCATCGTGTCGAGCAACCTGGACGAGTTCTTCGAGATCCGCGTCTCCGGCATCAAGGAGCAGATCCGCATCGGCAGCCGCAAGTCGGGCGAGGACGGGATCGCGCCCGTCGAACTGCTCGAGCGCGTCAGCGACGAGGTGCACGAGATCATCTCCGAGCAGTACCAGCTGCTCAACGGCGACATCCTCCCGGCACTCGAGAAGGAAGGCGTGGTCTTCCTGCGCCGCAGCCTGTGGACCGAGGCCCAGCGCGCGTGGATCCACGACTACTTCATGCGCGAGGTCATGCCGGTGCTGACCCCGATCGGGCTGGACCCGGCGCATCCCTTCCCACGCGTGCTCAACAAGAGCTTGAACTTCGCCGTCGAGCTCGAAGGCCGCGACGCCTTCGGGCGCGACTCGGGCGCGGCGATCGTGCAGGCGCCGCGCGCGCTGCCGCGGGTGATCCGCCTGCCGCGCGAGCTGTGCGATCAGGAGTACGGCTTCGTGTTCCTGTCCTCGGTGCTGCACGCCCACGTGGGCGAGCTGTTCTCGGGCATGAACGTGCTCGGCTGCTACCAGTTCCGCGTCACGCGCAACTCCGACCTGTTCGTCGACGAGGAAGAGGTCAAGGATCTGCGCGCCTCGCTCAAGGGCGAGCTGCAGCAACGTCACTTCGGCGACGCGGTGCGCCTGGAGGTCGCCGACAACTGCTCCGAGGAGATGGCGGGTTTTCTCCTGCAGCACTTCCACCTCACCCCCGACGACCTCTACCGCACGCCCGGCATCGTGAACCTGGTGCGCCTCATGCAGGTCCCCGACTGGGTCGAGCGCCCGGACCTCAAGTACGCACCCTTCGTGCCCGGCCTGCCCAAGGTGCTCGACAAACGCCGCCAGGTCTTCACCGCGATCCGCGGCGGCGACATCCTGCTCCACCACCCCTTCCAGAGTTTCGCCCCGGTGATCGAGATGCTGCGCGCGGCGGCCGACGACCCGCAGGTGCTGGCGATCAAGATGACTGTGTACCGCACCGGCACCGACTCGGTGCTGATGGAGCACCTCGCCCGCGCGGCGCAGAAGGGCAAGGAAGTCACCGTGGTGCTCGAACTGATGGCGCGCTTCGACGAGGAGGCCAACATCACGCTGGCCAACCGCCTGGAAGAGGTCGGTGCGCACGTCGTGTATGGCGTGTTCGGCTACAAGACCCACGCCAAGCTGCTGATGATCGTGCGCCGCGAGGAAGACGGCCTGCGCCGTTATGTGCACATGGGCACCGGCAACTACCACCCGCGCACCACACGCTTCTACACCGACTTCGGCCTGCTCACCTGCAACGCGGAGATCGGCGAGGACGTCGCCACCGTGTTCAAGCAGCTCACCGGCCTGGGCAAGGCCACCGAGCTGCGCCACCTGTGGCAGGCGCCCTTCACCCTGCAGCCCAACGTGGTCGCGGCGATCCGGCGCGAGGCCGAGATCGCGCGCGCAGGCCGGCGCGGTCGGGTGATCGCGAAGATGAACGCGCTGCTCGAACCCGAGACCATCGAGGCGCTCTACGAGGCCTCGCAGGCCGGGGTCGAGATCGACCTCATCGTGCGCGGCCCGTGCGCGCTGCGCCCGGGCGTGCCCGGGCTGTCGGACAACATCCGCGTGCGCTCGGTGATCGGCCGCTTCCTCGAGCACCACCGCATCTTCCACTTCCACGCCGACGGCGCCGAGCACATGTACCTGTCGAGCGCGGACTGGATGGACCGCAACTTCTTCCGCCGCATCGAGATCGCCTTCCCGGTGCTCGACCCGCGCCTCAAGCGCCGCGTCATGAAGGAAGGCCTGCGCCCCTACCTCGGCGACAACTGCCAGGCCTGGGACATGCAGGCAGATGGCAAATACCGCCGCAAGCACCCGCGCAGCATCCGCCGCGCGGCGCAGCTCATCCTGCTGAAGGAGCTCGCGGCGAGCAGCTGAGGCGTCGATACGGGAAGGCGTGCTGCGCGAGTCGGCGATGGGGAGGCGCCGCTGAAGCGCTCGCCGGACCAAGCCCGATGCCGCGCAAGCCCGCCGCAGGGCCGGGGGCGGCGCTCACTTGCGCTGAGCGTCGATCACGCCGGGCACCTCGCGCACCAGCGTGATCGCGCGCTGCACCTGCTTGATGCCGCCCACCTCCATGGTGAAGCGCATGTAGGCGGTGCCCTTCTTGGTGAGCGTGTTGACCGCGATGACGTTGAGCTTCTCGCGCGACAGCACCTCGGAGATGTCGCGCAGCAGGCCTTGGCGGTCGCTCGCCTGGACGTTGATGTCGACCTGGTAGAGGGCGTTGCGGGTGTCGTGCGCCTTCTCGCCCCACTCGGCCGGGATCACGCGCTCGGGGTGCTTGCGCGCGAGGTCCTGGAAGTCGGCGCAATCGACGCGGTGGATCGAGATGCCGCGGCCGCGCGTCACGAAGCCCTCGATCGCATCCGGCGGGGCGGGCTTGCAGCAGCGCGACAGCGAGGTCATCAGCTTGCCCACACCGACGATCAGGATCTTGTCCTGATTGTCGCCCGAGCGGCTGCGGCTGACCACGAACTCGGGTTCGGCCTCCGCCGCCGGCTCGGGGGCGCTGCCCTCGCGCAGCGCGGTCTGCATCGCGCGCGGGCCCACCTCGCCACGCCCGGCGGCCAGGTACAGCGCCTCGGCGTTCTTGAAGCCGAGGCGCTCGGCCAGGCCGTCGATGTTGGCCTGGCCGTGGCCGTCGCGCTGCATCTCCTTGGTGACGAAGCTGCGCCCGCGCGAGAGGATCTCCTCCTCGTCCAGTTGTGCGAAGTACTGCTTGATCTTGCTGCGCGCACGCGAGGTGGCGACGTAGCCCTGGCGCGTGTCCAGCCAGTCGCGCGAGGGGCCGCCCTCCTTGGCGGTGACGATCTCCACCGTCTGCCCGCTCTCCAGCTGGGTGTTCAGGGGTATGAGGTGGCCGTCGACCTTGGCGCCGCGGCAGTGGTGGCCGACGTCGGTGTGCAGGCGGTAGGCGAAGTCGACCGGCGTGGCGCCGCGCGGCAGATCGACCACCCTGCCCTGCGGCGTCAGCACGTAGAGCGTGTCGTCGAGCGAGGCGCGCTTGAGCTGCTCCACCCAGTGCGCCGCATCGGTAACCTCGTCGCGCCAAGACAACAGGCTGCGCAGCAGCGCGATCTTCTCGTCGTAGTCGCCGCCCTGCCTGGCGCCTTCCTTGTAGCGCCAGTGCGCGGCCACGCCAAGCTCGGCGTGCTTGTGCATGTCGAAGGTGCGGATCTGCACCTCGAGCGCGCGCCCGTCGCCCGCCAGCACGGCGGTGTGCAGCGACTGGTAGTTGTTGCCCTTGGGCTTGGTGATGTAGTCGTCGAACTCCTTCGCGATCGGCTGCCACATCTGGTGCACGATACCCAGCACCGTGTAGCAGTCCTTGATCTCGGGCACCAGCACGCGCAGCGCGCGGATGTCGAAGACCTGCGAGAAGTCGAGCCGCTTCTTGCGCATCTTGTTGTAGATGCTGTAGATGTGCTTGGCGCGGCCGGTGATCTCGGCCTCGATTCCGACCGCGGCGAGCTCGCTCTTCAGGCGCTCGATGGAGTCGCGGATGAACTGCTCGCGCTCCACCCGACGCTCGTCGAGCATCTTCGCGATGCGCTTGTAGGTGTCGGGCTCGATGAAGCGGAAGGAGAGATCTTCCAGCTCCCACTTGATCTGCCACACCCCCAGCCGGTTGGCGAGCGGCGCGTAGATGTCCAGGCTCTCGCGCGCGACCTCGACGCGGGCCTCGCCCGGCAGGTCGGTGTAGAAGCGCAGGGTCTGGGTGCGCGAGGCCAGCCGCACCAGCACGACGCGGATATCCTCGACCATCGCCAGCAGCATCTTGCGCAGGACTTCGGTCTGCGCGCGGATCTCGGGCGCGCTCGCGCTGGTGGTGAGGCGGGTGAGCACGCGCAGGCCGTTGAGCTTGTGCAGGCCGCGCACCAGCGCGGTGATCGCCGGACCGAAGCGCGCCTCGATCTCCTCGGCGGGGGCCTCGAGTTCCTCCCAGGCTGCGAACAACAGCGCGGCCACGCGCGTCTCGGCGTCCAAACGCAGCGAGGCCGCGATCAACGCGGCACCGATCGCGTGCGTCCAGGTCGGCTCGCCGGTGCCGAGCACCTTGCCCTCGTAGAGGTCGGCGATCCATTCGAGCGCGGCTTCGATGTGCTCGCGTTCGGTCGGCTCCAGGCCGGCCGCGAGCAGATCGATCGGAGGGGCGGTGTCGCCCTGGGAGATGGCGTGGGTGACGGATACCATGGGTGCAATTATCCCACATCGGGCAGTCCATCGTGCTGCATGCCCGTGCTCGCAGCCCCTTCGCCGGGTGCGACTCCCCGGGTCAGCCGCGCCGGCGCGGCGTCTCGAAGGTGGTGAGCATGCCGCGCAGCAGGGCGACCTCCTCGCGCTCGAGGCGCACGCGGTTGAACAAGCGCCGCATGCGCGGCAACAGGCGCTTGGGGTTGGCAGGATCGTGGAAGCCGCTGGCGGTGACCGCACGCTCGAGGTGCGCCATGAAGCCCTCGAAGTCGGCATGCGTGGCCGGCTCGGGCTGCGGGTCGGCGGGCGCGGCGGCGTCGCCGAGCGCGGCCATGCGCAGCTCGTAGGCCAGCACCTGCACCGCCGCGCCGAGGTTCAGGGAGGAGAACCCGGCGTCGGTGGGGATGGTCACCGGCAGGCTGCACAAGGCGGCCTCCTCGTTGGTGAGCCCGCTGGTCTCGTTGCCGAACACCAGCGCGACGGCGCCGTCCTGCGTGCGCCGCACCAGCTCCAGCGCCGCGTCGCGCGCCTGCAGGCGCGGCAGCGAGAGTTCGCGCCGGCGCGCGGTCAGCGCCGCGGAAAAGACCGTGTCGGCGAGCGCCTCCTCCAGCGTGCCGACCACCCGCGCGGCGTCCAGCAGGTCGGCCGCGCCCGAGGCGCGCGCGGTGGCGACCTCGTCGGGAAAGGACTCGGGCGCGACCAGCCAGAGCTCGCGCAGGCCCATGGTCTTCATGGCGCGCGCGGCGGCGCCGATGTTGCCGGGATGGGTGGTACGGGACAGCACGACGCGGATGCGGTCGAGCGCGAGGGGGCGATTCATATTAAAATTCCGCGTTTTCCGAATTTGCCGGGCTGCCTGCCCGGAACGTGGCCCGGCGGTCGCGCGGCGGCTCGATGAAGCGGGCGGCGGCGCGCGCCCGAGGCACGTGGCAGGCCCCGATTCTTTAACCGAGACCGCTCCGCATGCATCCCACCCTGAACATCGCCGTCAAGGCCGCCCGTCGCGCCGCGTCCGTCATCAACCGCGCGTCGACCCAGCTCGATCTGCTGACCGTCCAGTCCAAGTCGCCCAACGACTTCGTCACCGAGGTCGACCGCGCCGCCGAACAGGCGATCATCGAGGTGCTGCGCGACGCCTTCCCGGGGCACGGGATTCTAGCAGAGGAGTCCGGCGAGTCCGGACCCGAGAGCGAATACACCTGGATCATCGACCCGCTCGACGGCACCACCAATTTCATCCACGGCATGCCACAGTACGCGGTCTCGATCGCGCAGGCGAAGAACGGCGTGCTCGAGCACGCGGTGGTCTACGACCCCAACACCAACGAGATGTTCACCGCTTCGCGCGGCGCCGGCGCCTTCCTCAACGACCGCCGCATCCGCGTCTCGCGCCGCACCCGCCTCAACGAGGCGCTGATCGGCACCGGCTTCCCCTTCCGCCAGTTCGACCACGTCGACGCCTACCTGGCGATGTTCAAGGAACTCACCCAGAAGACCGCCGGCATCCGCCGCCCGGGCGCCGCCTCGCTCGACCTCGCCTACGTGGCGTCCGGCCGCTTCGACGGCTTCTGGGAGATGGGCCTGTCGCCCTGGGACATGGCGGCCGGCGTGCTGCTGATCCAGGAGGCCGGCGGCCTGGTGTCCGACCTGTCGGGCGAAGCCAACTACCTCACCACCGGCAACCTGGTTGCCGGCACGCCGAAGATCTTCGGCCAGCTGCTGCCGATCATCCAGGCCTGGCGCCCGGCCAACCTGCGGGCCTGAGGACCGAGAAAACGCGGCCCGCTAGCCGGAACCCGGCGCGCGCAGGGTGAGCGTGTCGCCGCGCTGGGTAAACTCCAGGTGACGCAGCGCCGACATGCCGAGCAGCACCTCGTCGCCCTGCATGCCCGGGTTCAGGTGGCCGGCCACGTCGCGGAACTCGAAGGGGCCGAAGGCGAGGCGCGGGATGCGCGTCTGGCGCACCGTGACCGCGCCGTTGGCGGTCAGCACCGAGGCCGGCGCGCCCGCCTGCAGCCCAAGCTCCGCGGCGAGGCGCGCAGGGACCGACACCTGCGTCGCGCCGGTGTCGAGCAGCAGGCGCACCGGACGGCCGTTGATCTCGCCGGGCAGCAGGTAGTGCCCGGCGCGGTTGCGCTGCAGCACCAGCTCGCTGGCGCCGGGGGCGACCACGAGATTACGGTTGGGGTCCTCGCGGCGCTCGAGCGCGCCGTCGAAGCTCACCCAGCCCAGCGCGAGAAAGGCGAGCGTCGCCAGCAGGCCCAGCCTGCGGCCGATGCGGCGGGTGTCGGCGTCGGGTGTGTTCAAGTCGGTCTTTCCTTCGATCCACGGTGATAATCCTGCCTTTGCTGACGACAGCACGGCAACCGGGAGGTTTCTTCAGTTGGCAATCCGCAAGCCGCCCTTCGGCGACACGGCCATCCGCCCCGCCGCGCTGAGCGAGGCCGAGATCGGCGCCCACACTCCGATGATGCAGCAGTACCTCCGGATCAAGCAGCAGCATCCGGACACCCTGCTCTTCTACCGCATGGGCGACTTCTACGAGCTCTTCTTCGACGACGCCGAGAAGGCCGCGCGCCTGCTCGACATCACGCTCACCACCCGCGGCCAGTCGGGCGGCAAGCCGATCCGCATGGCGGGCGTGCCCTTCCACGCGGTCGAGCAATACCTCGCGCGCCTGGTCAAGCTCGGCGAATCGGTGGTGATCGCCGAGCAGGTGGGCGAGCCGGGCGCGAACAAGGGGCCGATGGAGCGCGCGGTGAGCCGCATCGTCACCCCCGGTACGCTCACGGACGCCGCGCTGCTCGACGACCGCCGCGACTCCTTGCTGCTCGCCGCCAGCCTGCACCGCGGCGTGCTCGGGCTGGCCTGGCTGAATCTCGCCAACGGCGACTTCCGCCTCATGCAGTGCCCATCGGACGCACTGCAGGCGCAGTTCGAGCGCCTGCGCCCGGCCGAGGTGCTGGTGCCCGACGGCCTCGCCCTGCCGCTCCTCGACACCCTCGCCCCCGCGCTGCGCCGCCTGGCCGACTGGCAGTTCGACGCCGAGACCGGCACGCGGCTGCTGACGACCCACTTCGGCACGCGAGACCTCGCCGGCTTCGGCGTCGAGGACCTGCCGGTGGCACTCGGCGCCGCCGCGGCCTTGTACGACTACGCCCAGGCCACCCAGCGCCAGACGCTCTCCCACGTCACCGGCCTCGTGGTCGAACGCGAGTCGGAATATCTGCGCCTGGACGCCGCAACCCGGCGCAACCTGGAGCTCACCGAGACCCTGCGCGGCGAGTCCTCGCCCACCTTGCTGTCGCTGCTCGATACCTGCGTGACCAGCATGGGTTCGCGCTGGCTGCGCCATGCGTTGCACCACCCGCTGCGCGAGCGCGCCGAGCCCGCCGCGCGCCATGCCGCGGTGGCGGAGCTGGTGGGTACGGTCGAAGGCGAGATGAGCGAGCACACCGGCGCAGCCCCCGGCGGCTTCGCGCTCGGTGGCCGCGACGGCCGCATCGCCTTCGCGGTGCGCAGCGCGCTGCGCGGCGTGGCCGACGTCGACCGCATCACCGCCCGCATCGCGCTGCGCAGCGCGCGCCCGCGCGACCTCTCGGCGCTGCGCGAGAGCCTGCTGCGGCTGCCCGAGCTCGCCGCCGCGCTCGCACCCTGCCGGGCGCCGCTGCTCGCCGAGATCGTCGGCGCGCTCGCCATCGCCCCCGAGCCGCTCGCCCTGCTGCAGCAAGCCATCGCCGCCGAGCCCGCCGCCATGGTGCGCGACGGCGGCGTGATCGCCCCCGGCTTTGACACCGAGCTCGACGAACTGCGCGGTATCCAGACCAATTGCGGCGAATTCCTCATGGCGCTGGAGACCCGCGAGCGCGAGCGCAGCGGCATCCCCGGGCTCAAGGTCGAGTTCAACAAGGTGCACGGCTTCTACATCGAGGTCAGCCGCGCCAACGCCGACAAGGTGCCCGACGACTACCGCCGCCGCCAGACGCTGAAGAACGCCGAGCGCTACATCACGCCCGAGCTCAAGGCCTTCGAGGACAAGGCGCTGTCGGCCAACGAGCGTGCGCTGGCGCGCGAGAAGACGCTCTACGACCAGGTGCTCGAGGTGCTCGCCGCCCACATCCCGGCGCTGCAGCGCATCGCGCGCGCGCTGGCCCTGCTCGACGGCCTCGCCGCGCTGGCCGAGGCCGCGCTGCGTTACGGCTACGTACAGCCACGCTTCCTGGAGACACCCGGGCTCACCATTACAGGCGGCCGCCATCCGGTGGTCGAGCGCCAGGTCGAGAGCTTCATCCGCAACGACGCCCGCCTGGCCGCCACGCGCCGCATGCTGATGATCACCGGCCCCAACATGGGCGGCAAATCGACCTTCATGCGCCAGGTCGCGCTGATCTGCCTGCTCGCCCATGTCGGCAGCTTCGTGCCGGCGGATGCCGTCGAGCTCGGCCCGCTCGACGCCATCTTCACTCGCATCGGCGCCTCCGACGACCTCGCCTCGGGGCGCTCGACCTTCATGGTCGAGATGACCGAGGCCGCCGCCATCCTGCACGGCGCCACCGAGCGCAGCCTGGTGCTGATGGACGAGATCGGCCGCGGCACCTCGACCTTCGACGGCCTCGCGCTCGCGTTCGCGATCGCCCGCCACCTGCTGGAGAAGTCGCGCGCGCTGACACTGTTCGCCACGCATTATTTCGAGCTCACCCGGCTCAACGCCGACTATCCCGAGTGCGCCAACGTGCATCTGGACGCGGTCGAGCACGGCCACCGCATCGTCTTCCTGCACGCGCTCGAGGAAGGCCCGGCGAGCCAGAGCTACGGCATCGAGGTCGCCGCGCTCGCCGGCATCCCGGCCGCGGTGATCCGCGACGCCAAGCGCCGGCTGCGCGCGCTGGAGAACCGCGAGATCGACGCCGGCCCGCAGGCCGACCTCTTCGCCGCCCTGCCCGAGCCGGAGGACGCGCCGCTGTCGCACCCGGTGCTCAGCGCGCTCGCCGACATCGACCCCGATGCACTGAGCCCGCGCGAGGCGCTGGAACGCCTCTACGCCCTCAAGCGCCTGGCCGGAGACCGCAACACATGAACCCGCCGATCGACATCTCCGAAGAAGCCGGCGTGCGCTACCTGCACTTCGGCTCCGACTGGATCCAGGGCGCGATGCGCATCCGCAAGCCGTACGCACTGGAACTCGCCTACACCCGCGAGATGATGGCCGGCCTGCTGCTGCGCGACGGCCTTGCCGCCGACGGCGGGCACTGGCCGCGCAAGGTGCTGATCATCGGCCTCGGCGCGGCCTCGCTGGCGCGCTTCGTGCATCACCACCTGCCGCAGGCCAGGATCCGCGTGGTCGAGATCGCTCCCGCGGTGGTGGCCGCGGCACGCCAGTTTTTCAAGCTGCCGACGGAGGATGCGCGCTTCTCGGTGCACCTCGGCTGCGGCGCCCAGTTCGTGCTCGAGCACGACGAGACCTGGGACTACGTGCTGGTCGATGGCTTCGACCGCAATGCGCGCGCCGGCGTGCTCGACACCGAGCCCTTCCACCAGGCCGTGCGTGCGCGCTTGTCGGCGCGCGGCATCATGGCGGTGAACCTCTTCGGCCGCGCGCGTGGCTACAAGGCCAGCCTGCAGCGCATCGTGCGCGCCTTCGATGACCGCGCGCTCGCCTTTCCGTCCTGCGACAGCGGCAACGTGGTCGCCTTCGGCGCGGCCGGCGAGCCGATCGAACGCAGCGTCGAGGAACTGCGCGAACGCGCCCGCCAGCTCAAGGCCGAGACCGGACTCGACCTCCTGCCTACAGTGACGCGCCTCGAAGCCGCGGGGGAACTCCCGGGCGGCGTGCTGCGCATGTGAGCCGCCCGCTCGCGACTTGCGTCGATCCGGCGCGCGTGCTCGAACGGCCCCATGGCCAGAACCCGGCAGCCCGCGTTATTGTCCACCCGATCGGATGTCCGTGCATCCGCAACCCGATAAGCTGCAAACCATGAACACTTTTCTGATCACCCTGCTCGTCGTCGGCCTCGTGATCCTGGCCATGGCGGTTGGCGTCCTTTTCGGGCGCAAGCCGATCTCCGGCAGCTGTGGCGGGCTCGGCTCGATGGGTCAGGACTGCGAGTTCGGCTGCAAGAAGCCGTGCTCGAAGCGCCAGGCCCGCATGATGGCGGCGCAGGCCGAACAACCACACTGATTCCCCGGAGACATGATGCTCGGCTCCCTTCTCGTCAAGGACTACATGGTCGGCGACCACCTCGCCTTCTCGCCGGACACCGATCTGCTCAAGGCGGTCCGTCTGCTGCTCCAGCGCGGCCTCTCCGGAGCGCCGGTGGTCGACGAAAACCGACGCCTCATCGGCTTCCTCTCCGAGAAGGACTGCCTCAAGGCGGCGTTGGACGCCTCGTATTTCCGCCGCGACGAAGGGAAGGTGGAAGACTTCATGAACCGCGACGTTGTCTCGATCCGCGCCAGTGCCAGCCTGATCGACGCGATCGAACTCTTCCTTGCCAGGAACCACCACATCCTGCCGGTCGTCGAGGGCGCGCGCCTGATCGGGCAGATTTCCCGCCACGACATCCTCAAGGGCCTGGAGAAGGTCCGCCGCGACGAACGCTAGCCTTCAGCGTCCTCGTGCACGAAACCGGTGCGCTGCGGGGCACCTGCGGAGCGATGCGAGTCGCGAGCGGGCGCTTCCATGGCGCCGTCGCAGATCCCATGCGCCCTGATCACGACTTGCATCGCCTTCCATGAGCGCCGGCGCACGCTCCCGCATCTGCAGGGGCGTGGCAAGTCACGGCGGGCTCAGCCGCCAGGCGCTCATCCCGCCGACGCCGGCTCCGGAGGCAACCACAAGCACAGCCCCTTGTTCGCCTTTGCGATGTCGGCGAGCGCTGCATCGTGGGCGGCGCATTCGTCGGCGCTCGCACGCAACACCCGGACCGCGGCGCGCAGCACGGGCGCGCCCTCGCTGTCGGACTCCCGCGGCGCGGCTTCCTCGTCGAGCCCGATCATGAGACTTTCCTGGCCGCGCGTCATCGCCAGGAAGACCTCGGCGAGCAGTTCCGCGTCGAGCAGCGCGCCGTGCAGTTCGCGGTGCGCGTTGTCGATCTCGTAGCGGTCGCAGAGCGCGTCGAGCGAAGCCTTCTTGCCCGGGTTTTGCTCCTTGGCGAGCTTCAGCGTATCGACGACCCCGGCGCACAGCGCACCCAGCTTCGCGCGCCCGAGGCGCTCGAGTTCGGCATCCAGGAAGCCGACGTCGAAGCTCGCGTTGTGGATCACCAGCTCGGCGTCGCGCACGAAGTCCTCGAAGTCGGCGACGATATCGGCGAACTTCGGCTTGTCGGCGAGGAATTCCTCGGTGATGCCGTGCACCGCCACCGCCTCGGCGTCGATGCCGCGCCCGGGGTTGATGTAGACGTGGTAGTGGCGGCCGGTGAGGCTGCGGTCGAGCAGTTCGACGCAGCCGATCTCGATGACGCGGTCGCCGTTGCGCCAGTCGAGGCCCGTGGTTTCGGTGTCGAGGACGATCTGTCTCATTGCACGCTCCCGCTCAGCATTGCACCGCGGCGCCGGACTTGCGCACCGCGTCCACGCCGCGGCGCGCGAGCGCGTCGGCGCGTTCGTTCTCGGGGTGGCCATTGTGGCCGCGCACCCACAACCACTTCACCTGGTGGCGCGATGCCGCGTCGTCGAGCGCCCGCCACAGGTCGGCGTTCTTGACCGGCTCCTTCGAGGCCGTCTTCCAGCCCCGCGCCTTCCAGCCGTGGATCCACTCCGAGATCCCCTTCTGCACGTACTGGCTGTCGGTGTGAACTCGCGCCGCCACCGGGCGCTTGAGCGCGTCGAGGGCACGGATCACCGCGAGCAGCTCCATGCGGTTGTTGGTCGTCGCCGGCTCGCCACCCCAGATCTCCTTCTCGTGCGATCCGGAGCGCAGGATCGCGCCCCAGCCGCCGGGTCCGGGATTGCCGCTGCAGGCGCCGTCGGTATAGATATCCACTTCTTCCATCGTTACTGCATGTTCCTCGTCGAGCCGTCGCGCTGGGCGACCGGCGAAAGTCGTTTGGCCGCGGCCTTGCGGCCGCGCCAGTGGGGGGTGATCAGCCGCATGCCCTGCACCCGCTTGACTCCGTGCAGCAGATAGCCCGCGCCCAGCACCGGCCACCAGCGCGAGCCAGCGCGGTCGAGGCAGCCCCAGCGCTCCAGCCACTGCGGCGTGCGCAGCGGCGGGGCGTAACAGCCGAAGCGGCTCTCCTGGATCTCGAAGCCGAGCAGGTTGAGCCAGTCGCGGATGCGCATCGCCGAGCGGTAATGCCCGCTCCACGGCGCCTCCGCACCGCGGCGCGCGATCAGGCGACGCAGGCCCCACAGGCTGAGCGGGTTGAAGCCGCTGATCACGACGCTGCCCTCGGGCACCAGCACGCGCTCGACCTCGCGCAGCACCCGGTGTGGGTGCGCGGAAAACTCGAGCACATGCGGCAGCAGCACAAGGTCGAGGCTGCCGGTGGCAAAGGGCAGCTCGTATTCGGTGCAGCGCAGATCGCGACCTTGCGGGCCGCAATCGATCCGGCGCGGCATGCGATTGGCGCGCAGCAAATCGAATCCGGACAGCCCGAGCTGCACCGCGTGATAGCCGAAAATGTCCGCCACCAGGCGGTCCAGTCCGTCCTGCTCCCAGTCGAGCAGGTAGCGCCCCTGCGGGGTCTGCAGCCATTCCTCGAGCCGGAGGATTGACATCGGCACTCAGGTCCTCACAATTCGCGGGATGGACATTATCCCCGTTCCCGCCTTCCGCGATAACTATATCTGGCTCGTCCACGACGGCCGCCATGCCTTGGTGGTCGATCCGGGCGACGCGACCCCGGTCGAGGAAGCCCTGCGCGAGCACGGCCTCGTGCTCGGCGCGATCCTGGTCACCCACCACCACCCCGACCACACCGGCGGCATCGCCGCGCTGGTGGCGAGCCACCGTGTACCGGTTTACGGCCCCGCGCGCGAATCGATCGCGGGCGTCGTCCATGCCGTCTCCGACGGCGACGAAATCCACCTGCCCGCGCCCGCCATCGCGCTGCGCGTCCTCGACGTGCCCGGGCACACCGCCGGCCACGTGGCCTACGTCGGCATGGACATCGAGCCGGGCCTGGTGTTCTGCGGGGATACGCTCTTTTCCGCCGGCTGCGGCCGGCTCTTCGAAGGCACGCCGACCCAGCTCGCGCACTCGCTCGCCCGCCTGGCCGCCCTGCCCCCCGACACCCGGATGTTCTGCACCCACGAATACACGCTGTCCAACCTGGCCTTCGCACGCGCGGCCGAGCCCGAGAACGTCGAACGCGACGCCTGGGCCGCGCACTGCGAGACGCTGCGCGCACGCGGCGAACCCACCCTGCCGAGCACCGTCTCCCGCGAGCTGGCGATCAACCCCTTCCTGCGCTGCGACCAGCCCGGGGTGATCGAGGCCGTCGCCGCGCACACCGGCAGCCGCCCGCAGGATGCGCTCGAATGCCTCGCCGCGCTGCGTGCCTGGAAGGACCGCTTCTGAGCCCCGATGACCTCTTCCGCTTCTTGTGCCGCCCAGCCCCGCGGCGGCCGCAGGCATGGCCCGCTGCTGGCCGTCTGCGCCTGCGCCCTCGCCCTTGCCGCCCTCGCCTCTCCCGCGTCCGCCCGTGACGTGACGGCGGCCCCGGCCACCCTCACCGCCAGCGACACCGCCGCTAGCGCCGCGGTAGCGACGTCCGCGCCCGAGACGGCGCGCGTGCTCACGCTCGATCTCACCCGCGACGCCAACGACATATGGGATCGCATCCGCCGCGGCTTCGGCATGCCCGACCTCGACAGCCAGCGGGTGATGGACCAGCAGAGCTTCTACCTCAACCGCCCGCGCTTCCTCAAGCAGGTCTTCGAGCGCGGCGGGCGCTATCTCTACTACATCGTCGACGAACTCGAGCGCCGTGGCATGCCGACCGAGCTCGCGCTGCTGCCGATGGTCGAGAGCAGCTACAACCCGATGGCCTACTCGCGCGCGCACGCTTCCGGCCTGTGGCAGTTCATCCCCTCGACCGGCAAGCACTACAACCTCACCCAGGACCACTGGGTGGACGAGCGCCGCGACGTGATCGCCTCGACCAACGCCGCGCTCGACTACCTGCAGCGCATCTACGAGATGCACGGCGACTGGCACCTCGCGCTCGCCTCCTACAACTGGGGCGAAGGTGCGGTGCAGCGCGCGCTCAAGCGCAACGCCGAGGACGGCCTGCCGCTCGAATACGAGCACCTGCGCATGCCCGACGAGACGCGCAACTACGTGCCCAAGCTGCAGGCGATCAAGAACATCGTCGCCGAGCCCGAGCTCTTCCACTTCGAGTTGCCCTACGTCGCCAACGAGCTGCACTTCGTCAGCGTCGAGGCACCGATCGGGGTCGACCTCGCCACCGCGGCGAAGCTCTCCGGCATGCCGCTGGACGAGTTCCTCGCCCTCAACCCGGGCTTCAACCGCCCCGCGGTGACCACGCCCGGGCAGATCTTCATCGTGCCCACCGACCGCGCCGAGCAGCTGCAGCAAGGCCTCGCCGAGCTCGACGAGGAGGACGGCGAATGGCGGATGCACGTGATGGCCGCGGGCGAGACCCTCGAGGCGGTCGCCGCCCGCCATGGCCTGAGCTCGGCCGAGCTGCGCAGGCTCAACGGCCTCGGCCCCGGCAGCCAGCCGGGTGAAGGCCATTCGCTGCTGGTGCCCGACGGCATCGACCCGGACGGTGCGCTCGAGGTGACCAGCCTGCTCCCGTTCGCCGCCACCGCCGCCCGCCAACCGGGCCTCAAGCTCAACACCAGCCAGGCCCGCAGCGGCGAGCCTCACCTCAAGTCGCCCAAGGCCAGGCCGCGCCCGGGCGAGAAGCGCAGCACCAAGCGCAGCAAGAAGCGCTGATCCTGGCGGCGGGGGCATGGAGTCCCGGGGCTCCCACCGCGCTTCGCGCCCCCCGCACAAGGAGCGACGCCAGTCGCGACTGCAGCGCCTCTACGAGCGCAGGCGCTTGAACGCTCGCGCGATCGCGACGCGCGTCGCTCCTGCAAGAAAACCGGTGTCAGCGGAGCGCGAGCGGCCAGTGGCAGCGCACGCGGTGGCCCTGGCCGAGGTCGGCGGGCGCGGGGTAGCGGATCCGGCATACGTCGGTGGCGTATGGGCAGCGCGGATGGAAATGGCAGCCGCTCGGCGGGGCGAGCGGCGACGGCAGCTCGGCCATGATCGTGCCGGGGGTCGCCGTGCTCCCGCCCGCAACGCCTGTGCCCCCCACGTCCGGTGCCGCGCCGCCCGCGCCCTCGATCCGCGGCACCGCCGCGAGCAGCGCGCGGGTGTAGGGGTGGGCGCGCACGCCGAGCACGCGCTCGATCGGGCCCTCCTCGACGATGCGACCGAGATACATCACCGCGACCTCGTCGGCGAGGTACTCCACCACCGCGAGGTTGTGGGTGATGAAGAGGTAGGCGAGGCCTTGCTCGTGCTGCAGCTCGCGCATCAGGTTGAGCAGCTGCGCCTGCACCGAAACGTCGAGCGCGCTGGTGGGCTCGTCGCACACGATCACCCGCGGCGCCACCGCGAGCGCACGCGCCACCGCGATGCGCTGGCGCTGGCCGCCGGAGAACTCGTGCGGATAGCGCCAGCGCATCTCCGCCGACAGCCCCACACGCTCGAGCAGTTCGGTCACGCGGGCCTGGCGCGCGCGGTGGTCGGCGCCGACGCCAAGCGCAGCCAGGCCCTCCTCGATGATCTCGCCCACCCGCATGCGCGGATCGAGCGAGGCGAAGGGGTCCTGGAAGACCATCTGCACCGCACGCCGCAGGGGTTGCAGCGCCGAGAGCGGCAGTGCGTCGTAGCGCTCGCCATCGAGCCATAGGCGGCCGGCGGTGGGCTCGATCAGGCGCAGCAGGGCCTTGCCCACAGTGGTCTTGCCGCAGCCCGATTCGCCCACCAGCGCGAGCGTGCGCCCGGGCTGCAGGCGCAGGCTCACGCCGTCGACGGCCTTCACGTGACCGACGGTGCGGCGCAGGAAACCCTTGCGTACCGGGAAATGCACCGCCAGCTCGGCGACCTCGAGCACGCTCTGCGCCGGGCGTGCGGCGACGACATCGGCCGCACCCGCCGTCTCGCGCACGAACCGGCGCGGAATCGCAACGCCTTCGTACAGATGGCAGCGCACGGCCTGCGTGCCGACCGCATGCCAGACGGGGACTTCCTCGTCGCAGCGGTCGAAGGCGGCCGGACAGCGCTCCGCGAAGCGGCAGCCGGGGAAGTGGCGGTCGGGCGGCGGCACGCTGCCCACGGGCGCGTCGAGCGCACCGCCGCGCTTGGCCGCCTCGGGCAGCGCGGCGAAGAGCTTGCGCGAATACGGATGCAGCGGCGTGGCGAAGAAGGCCTCGCGCGGACCGCTCTCCACCACCTGACCGGCATACATCACCCCCACGCGGTGGGCGACGCGCGCGACCACGCCGAGATCGTGGGTGATCAGCAGCATCGCCATGCCCTCGCGGCGCTGCAACTCGGCGAGCAGGTCGAGCACCTGGGCCTGGATGGTGACATCGAGGGCGGTGGTCGGCTCGTCGGCGATCAGCAGGCGCGGACGGCCGGCGAGCGCGATCGCGATCATCACGCGCTGCTTCATCCCGCCCGAGAACTGGAAGGGAAACTCCTGCAGCCGGCGCTCGGGGTCGGGGATGCCCACCGCGGCGAGCAGCCGACAGGCTTCGGCACGCGCCGCCGCGCCGCGCAAGCCGTGGGCGGCGAGCGCCTCGGCGATCTGCGCACCCACGCTCATCACCGGGTTGAGGCTGGTGGCGGGCTCCTGGAAGATCATGCCGATGCGCCCGCCACGCACCCGCCGCATCGCCGCCTCGGGCAGCGCGAGCAGGTCCTCGTCGCCCAGGCGCACGCTGCCCGCGGCGATGCGGCCGCCGTCGGGCAGCAGGCGGGCGAGCGCGAGCGCGGTCATCGACTTGCCGCAGCCCGATTCGCCGAGCAAGGCGAAGGTCTCGCCCGCGGCGATGGCGAAATTCACCCCGTCGACCGGGCGGACCTCCTCGCCGTCGGTGCGCGCGATCGCCACGCCCAGTCCTTCGACGTGCAGCAGCGCAGCGGTCGCGGCGTCAGGAAGATCGGCGGGGAGCGGAGCGTTCATGCGCGTGGGACGACCCTTGCAGGGCCGCAGCAGATCGAGGCGGAGGAAGGCGGAGAGAGGCGAACGAGGCGCGGACGAGGCGGACGGCCCCTGACACGCACCGCGCAGCCGCAGGTGCCGTCCACATGTCGAAAGGGCCGCTTGCGCGGCCCCGTCCTGACATCGGTGCAATCAGTGGTGGTGATGACCACCGGGACCATGCACATGGCCGTGGGTGATCTCCTCGGCGCTCGCCGCGCGCACCTCGGCGACGGTGACGTCGAACACCAGCGCCACGCCGGCCAGCGGGTGGTTGCCATCGACCACGACCTTGCCGTCGGCGATGTCGGTGATGCGGTAGATCATGTCTTCCTCGCCGTCCTCGGAGACGCGCTCGAAGCTCATGCCGATCTCGATGTTGTCCGGGAAAAGCTTGGCGTCCTCGACCAGGATCAGCTCCTCGTCGTAGTCGCCGAAGGCGTCTTCGGGCTGCAGCTTGACCTGCAGCTGCTCGCCGACCTTCTTGCCGTGCAGGGCCTCTTCGAGCAACGGAAAGATGCCATCGTAGCCGCCGTGCAGATAAACGAGCGGGTGCTCGCCGTCGTCGATCACCGCGCCTTCGGGGTCGCGCACGGT
This sequence comes from Thauera sp. DNT-1, assembly GCF_055393985.1. Classification (NCBI taxonomy): domain Bacteria; kingdom Pseudomonadati; phylum Pseudomonadota; class Betaproteobacteria; order Rhodocyclales; family Zoogloeaceae; genus Thauera; species Thauera sp. DNT-1. The sequence continues at coordinate 782,320 of NZ_AP043752.1, forward strand.
GTACTTCAGCGTCACCACGCTATTCTTGACGATTTCGTTTTGCATGCTGGGGTTCCAGTTCCTTGACCAATTCGAAAACCGCGGCGGCGTGGCCGCGGGGTGTCACATCGTAGAGCGCGTGGCGGATCCTGCCCTGCTTGTCGATCACGAAGGTCGACCGCCGCACGCCCATCTTCTTCATCCCGTCGACTTCGCGCTCATGCCATACGTTGTAGAGCCGGCACACCTCGGTGTCCGAATCGGAGAGCAGGCGGATCGACAATCCTTCCTGGTCGCGAAACTCGGCGTGGGTCAGGCAATCGTCCGGGCTCACGCCGACCACGATGCAGTCGTAGCGGGCGAACTCGTCGTCGTGGTCGCTGAAATCGGCGGCCTGACGCGTGCAGCCCGGGGTCTTGTCGCGAGGGTAAAAGTAGAGAACCACATTGTGCTTGCCGGCCACCGACGCGAGGTCGAAAATTTCCATGTCGGCATCCGGCAACGAAAACGCGGGGGCGATGTCTCCGCTCTGCAGCATGTGTTCTCCCTGATGTGGGCCGGATTCTAGCCGAGACCCCAGGCGAACACTACCGCCGGGACCGCAGGCTTCGGACTGGTCGAGCATGGGGGTCTCCTCCCTTTTCCTTGTCGTCGTGTCGGGTGCCGCGATGCGGCTCCGTGTCCAACGAATAGCCCAGATCGGGGCCGTACTCAAGTCGCAGCGCACCATCGTTCCGCCTGTCCTGGAGACCGCAAGCATGCCCCGGCCCCATCCGAACGCCCCCGCCAAGCCCCCCGCCGGCATGCGCGCGATGCAACTCGAACGCCCCGGCGAGGCCCTGCGCGCGGTGCATCTGGCGGTGCCGCGCCCCGGCCCCGGGCAGGTGCTGCTGCGGGTGGAGGCCTGCGGCGTGTGCCGCACCGATCTCCACCTCATCGACGGCGAGCTGCCCGACCCGGTGCTGCCGATGATTCCCGGCCACGAGATCGTCGGCCGCGTGGTCGAGCTGGGCGAAGGCGTCGGCGACGCCGCGGGCATGGCGCCGGGTCAGCGCATCGGCGTGCCCTGGCTGGGGTGGACCTGCGGGCATTGCGGCTTCTGCGCCAGCCAGCGCGAGAACCTCTGCGACGCGGCGCGCTTCACCGGCTACCAGATCCAGGGCGGTTATGCCGAATACACCGTGGCCGACGCACGCTACTGCTTCCCGATCGACGAGGCGCTCGACGCCGCCGAGGCCGCGCCGCTGCTGTGCGCCGGCCTGATCGGCTATCGTGCGCTGGAGATGGCGGGCGCCGCGCGCCGCATCGGCCTCTACGGCTTCGGCGCGGCCGCCCACATCATCACCCAGGTGGCGGTGTGGCAGGGTCGCGAGGTGTACGCCTTCACCCGTCCCGGCGACAGCGCAAGCCAGGCCTTCGCCCGCCGGCTCGGCGCCTGCTGGACGGGCGCGGGCGAAGAGCGCCCCCCGCACCCGCTCGACGCCGCGCTGATCTTCGCCCCCGCCGGCGAGCTCGTCCCCGCCGCGCTGCGCGCCGTCGCCAAGGGTGGCACGGTGGTGTGCGCGGGCATCCACATGAGCACCATCCCCGCCTTCCCCTACGACATCCTGTGGGGCGAGCGCCGCATCGTCTCGGTCGCCAACCTCACCCGCCGCGACGGCGACGAATTCCTCGCCCTCGCGCCCAGGGTGCCGGTACGCACCGAGGTCGTCCGCTTCGCCCTCGAGGACGCCAACGAGGCGCTCGAGCGCCTGCGCCGCGGCGCGCTGCAGGGGGCGGCGGTGCTGCTGCCCTGAATTCCGCTTGCCAGCGCTGCGGGACTGTTTAAAATTACAGCCATCCCATGGAGGCTGTCATGACCGCCCGTAGCGAAAACCTCACCGCGCGCCAGCAGGAAATCCTCGATTTCATCCGCTCCACCGTCGAGTCCGAAGGCCGCCCGCCCACCCGCGCCGAGGTGTGCACCGCCTTCGGCTTCCGCTCGCCCAACGCCGCCGAGACCCACCTGCGCGCGCTCGCCGCCAAGGGCGCGATCCTGCTCGAGGAGGGGCGCGCGCGCGGCATCCGCCTGGCCGAGGCGCTCGGCCTGCCCCTGGTCGGCCGCGTCGCCGCGGGCAGCCCCATCCTCGCCGCCGAACACGTCGAGGCGCGCTATCAGCTCGACCCCGCGCTGTTCTCGCCCAGGGCCGACTACCTGCTGCGCGTGCGCGGCATGAGCATGCGCGACGCCGGCATCCTCGACGGCGACCTCATCGCGGTGCATCGCAACAGCGAGGCGCGCAACGGCCAGATCGTGGTCGCCCGGGTGGACGACGACGTCACCGTCAAGACCCTGCAACGCAAGGGCCCGGTGGTCGAGCTCCTCCCCGCCAACCCGGACTACACCCCGATCGTCGTGGACACCCGCCGCGAGCCGCTGGTCATCGAAGGCGTCATGGTGGGGCTGATCCGCAAGGACCACTGAGCGAGCCGATGCCGCACCCGCCATGGCCCTCCCGCTCCAACGCCACGCCGACGCGTCGCTGCGCGCCGTAGCTCCTGCCGCCACCGGCACGCATGGCGTGCTCGCCGGCCTGCCTGCGGGCAGCGTGTGGCAGGCGAGCCGGCTCGCAGGCGCCGCAGGAGCGGTGCTGCCGACCGGCTTCTCCGCGCTCGACGCCGAGCTGCCCGGCGGCGGCTGGCCGGCCGGGGCGCTCATCGAGCTCCTCGCCGACCGCCCCGGCGTCGGCGAACTGAGCCTGCTGCTGCCGCTGCTCGGCGCCACCCCGCCCGCATGCTGGATCGTCTGCATCGCCCCGCCGCTGCTGCCCTACGCTCCCGCGCTGGCGAACGCAGGCGTGCCGCTGGCGCGCCTGCTCGTGGTGCGCCCCGAGCGCCGCGAAGACCTGCTGTGGGCCGCACGCCAGGCACTGCTGTCGGGCAGCTGCGCCTGCGTGCTGGCGTGGCCGCAGCGCATCGACAACACCGGACTGCGCCGCCTGCAGCTGGCCGCCGAGGAAAGCGCCACCCCGCTCTTCCTCTTCCGTCCCGGCAGCGTCGCCGGCCAGCCTTCGCCGGCGGTGTTGCGGATTGCGCTCGCCCCGCAGCCCGAAGGCCTGCAGCTACGCATCCTCAAGCGCCGCGGACCGCTCGCCGCCGCGCCGCTCGTGCTCGCCCTGCCGCCCGGGGCCAGCCCGGTACCGAAGGCATCCCGCGCAGGGCAATCCCCCCGGATGCCCCTCTCGGCAGCTTCCCACCCTACTGCATCCACCACCGTCGCCCCCGTCGCGCCTGCATGCAAACCGGAAGCGCGGCGTTTTCTGTAGGAGCGACGCCAGTCGCGATCGGCGGCCTTCCTCCACCCGCCGCAATCGTTTCGTCGCTCCAACCGCAGCCCTCGCTGCCGACCGATTCAAACACCTCGACGCGGAGCGTTTCCATGTTGTGGCTGGCGATCCTGTTGCCGGCGTTGTCGCTGCAGGTCTTCACACGCGGCGTACGCGCCGCCCCACCGCTGGCGATCCTGTCGCCCCGGGGCCGGGTGCTGGCCGCCAGCGCGGCGGCGAGCGCGGCCGGCATCGAACCGGGGCAGCGTGCGGCGAGCGCCCTCGCCTTGCTGCCCGAACTGCGCCTGCAACCGCACGAGCCAGCGCGCGAAGCCGAAGCCCTCGCCGAGATCGCCACCTGGGCCGGGCGCTTCAGCCCGCGGATCAGCCTGTCCGCAGCGGACGCGGTGCTGCTGGAGATCTCCTCCTGCCTGCGCCTGTTCGGTGGCACGGCACAGATCGAATCCGCCTTGCGCGAAGGCCTTGCCGAGCTGGGCTTCACGGCCCTGCTGGCCTGCGCACCCACTCCACTGGCCGCGCGCTGGCTTGCACGGGCGGCCGCTCCTTCCGCCCTCTCCTGCCCCCCGACCGACGCGGCACTCCCCACCGACGCCGCCGGGCAAGACTGGCGCGCTGCGCTCGACCCGCTGCCGCTCGAACTCCTGAGCGAGGAAGACGCCTGCGACGCCGCCACGCTGGAGTTGCTCGCCGGACTCGGCCTGCGCACCCTTGGCGAGCTTCGCCGCCTGCCGCCCGCCGGACTCGCCCGCCGTGGTGCGCAGGCGGCCGCGCGGGCGCTGGCGCGGGCGCGCGGCGAGCTCGCCGATCCACGCCCCTGGTTCGAAGCGCCGCTGCGCTTCCACCACGGCATCGCCCTGCCCGCGCCGGAACTTCACGCCGAGGCCCTGCTCTTCGCCGCACGCCGCCTCTTCGCCAGCCTTGCCGCCTGGCTCGATGCCCGCCACGCGGCAGTCGACCGCTTCCGCCTGCGTTTCGGCCACGGCTCGCGACCGCCCACCGAACTCGAGTTCGCGCTCGGCCGCCCAAGCCGCGACGAGGGGCACTTCGCCCTGATCGTGCGCGAACGCCTGGCCATGCTCGAGCTGTCCGCCGAGGTCGACTCGATCACCCTGTGTGCGGAAAGCCCCGTGGCTGCCGACCCGCGCGCCCGGGACCTGTTCGGCGATCCTGCCCAGGCCGGAGAGGACGCCGCCCTGCTGCTTGCCCGCCTGCAGGCGCGACTTGGCGAGGAATGCGTGCAGCGCCTGGATCTTCGCGCCGATCACCGTCCCGAAGCCGCCTGGCGAAACACCGTGCCCTCCGCACAGGCGACCACTGCACGCGCCGGCCGCGACGCCGCTGCGGGGCCGGCCTCGACACGGACGGCATCGCCGCCGCCACGCACGACAGCAGGCCTGCGCCCGCTCTGGCTGCTGCCCGCGCCGCGTCCGATCTCCGCTCCCCGCTATACCCTGCTCGGCGCCGCCGAACGCATCGAGACCGGCTGGTGGGACGGCATGCCGGTCCGTCGCGACTACTACCTCGCGCGCGATGCCGACAACGTCCTGTGCTGGATCTTCGAGAGCCTGGATGCGCCGGGGCAGTGGTTCGTGCATGGGTATTTCGGCTGAAGACGCCGGTCCCGATCACGGTGCCGGAGCCCGCGACGAGGGCGGCGCGAGCCGGGACGGAGGATCGCCACTCGCGTCGCTCCCAGCGGGGTCCGAAGCTGCATCGTGCTGCGGTAACGTGCCGATTTTCGTGGGAGCGACGCAAGTCGCGATCACGACGACGCGCGAGCGCGTGACGGGAACTGCAGGGGCGCGGGGCTGTGCGCGTAGTACACTTCCCGGGCTCCGAACCTTTTCCACCGCCTCCATTCCCATGCCCGAGCCTTCCTCTTCCGTCACCGTTTCCGCTGAAACCCGCGCCCGCCCCCTGCCGGGCGACCTCGACCGGCGCCGCGCGCTGTTCGCGCTGCTGGTATGCGTGGTCGCGCTGCCTGCATCGTGGCTGTTGTTCAGCCAGCTCGAGCGCCTGTGGCCGGAGATCGTGCGCCTGGAGGGGCTCGGCTTCCTCGCGGCGGCCACCCTGCTCGGCGGCGTGATGGCGATCGGCCCGCTCGCTGCGGCGCTCGGCTTCCTGATCGCGGTGTGGTTCGGGGTGCGCAGCGTCTACAGCGCGCGCAGCCTCGCCACGCCGCTGCTCGACCGCGTCATCGTCGGCGCCGGGCTGCTGGTTTGGTTCATGCCCGCGCTGGCGGCGATCGCACAGGCGGTGCGCGCGCTGACCACAGGGCGGATCCACTTCGTGCGCCCGCCGCGCGACTACCTCCTCGCCACCGATCCGATCGCCTTCTGGCAGGGCGTCGGCTTCTGGCTGATCATCGCGGGGCTCGCCGGCTTCCTCGCCTGGCGCTACTGGCAGCCGAAGCTGTTCCCGGCGCACGACGCCGCCCCCGAGGCCTGAACGCGACCTGCCGCCGCGAGCGCGCCTGGCCGTGCGTGCCCGCTCCGTCACACCTTGCCGTCGTCCGCGGCTGCGCCTCGCGCACGGCAAGGCGGCGCATCACCCCCCCAACCAACCCCGCCGCAGCTTCGCTGCCGCGCTATCGGCGCGCGGCGCCAGCTTGAGCTCCTGGCGCTCGGCAGGCGGTGCAGCGAGCACCGCGCGGAAGCTCATCAGCTCGTCGCGACGGAAGAGATGCAGTTCCACCTCGTCGCCCGCACCACGACGGGCGAGCAGATCCTCCAGCCCCTTGGCGCTGGAGATCCTCAGCCCGTCGAGCGCGATCAGCACGTCCCCGGCCGAGACGCCCGCCGCCTGCGCCGGACCGTCGTCGTACACATTGGCGACCTTCGCCTCGCCACTGCCCCCGCCGAGCTTCATCCCGAGCACCGGCGCGGTCCCCGCCGCCTCGGCGCGCAGGCTCACGCCGAAGGGACGCAGCAGGCGCGCCAACGGCAGATCCTCGCAGCCGTCCACCGCCTTCTGCAGCCATTTCGCCAGGCGCGCGCCGAGGCGTTCGCCGCCCGCGTCGCGCACCGCGGCGAAGATGCCATCCTCCGGCACGCCCACGCCGGTGAGGCCGTGGCGCCGCCACAGCAGCCGCATCACGTCGTCCAGGCTGGCCGCACCCTCGCTGCCCGCGCGCAGCTGCAGGTCGAGCGCGAGCGCGATCAGCGCACCCTTGGCGTAGTAGCTGACGATGGCATTGGGTGCGTTCTCGTCCTGGCGGTAGTACTTGGTCCACGCGTCGAAGGAGGACTCCGCCACGCTCTGCTTGAGCCGGCCGCTGCCGCGCAAGACGTTGGCGATGGTCTTGCCGAGCAGCCCCAGGTAGTCATCGATGCCGATCACGCCGCTGCGCACCAGGGCGAGGTCGTCGTAATACGAGGTGAAGCCCTCGAAGGCCCACAGCAGCCGGGTGTGGTTCTCGCGCGCGAGATCGTAGGGCGTGAACGCCACCGGCTTGATGCGCTTGACGTTCCAGGTGTGGAAATACTCGTGGCTGCACAGGCCGAGGAAGCTCTTGTAGCCGTCGGGCAGACCCTCCATGCCCTTCCACGGCAGCTCGGCGCGGCTGCAGATCAGCGCGGTCGAGGCGCGATGCTCCAGCCCGCCGTAGCCCTCTCCCACCACCATGGTCAGGAAGGCGTAATAGTCCACCGGCGCCGGCGTGCCGAAGAGCGCGATCTGCCATTCGCATATGCGGCGCAGGTCGGCGCACAGGCGCTCGAGGTCGCAGTCGTGGCGGCCGGTGAGCGCGATGTCGTGCGGCACGCCCGCGGCCTCGAAGCGTGCCAGCGTGAAACGGCCCATCTCGACCGGGTGGTCGATGAGCTCGTCGTAGTCCGCGGCGCGGAAGCGGCCGAAGCGGCAGGCCTGGCCCGGGTGGCCGTGCTCGGGCGGCAGCGCGGTGACGAGCTTCCAGTCGCGCCCGCAGTCGCCCTCGGGGCGTTCGATGGTCACCACGCAAGGTGCTTCGGTACGCCCCGCCACCGCGAGGAAGACGCTCGTGCCGTTGAAGAAGCCGTGTGTGGTGTCGAGATGGGCGGTGCGCACCGACAGGTCCCAGGCATAGACCTCGTAATGCACGCTCAGCACGCGCGCGCCCGGCACCGCAGCCGCGCGCCAGGTGTGCTTGTCGAGCTTCTCCAGCGCGCAGGGCTCGCCGTCGGCCTCGGCACGCAGGCGCACGATGTTGCGCGCGAACTCGCGGATCATGTAGCTGCCCGGGATCCACGCCGGCAGGCTGAAGACCTGCCCCGCGGGGTCGGGCTCGGCCACCGTGCAGCTCACCTCGAAGAGGTGGGCGCCGGGGTTCGCCGGGCGGATGCGGTATTCGACCGCGGGCGGCGGACGGTCATGGAGCGCCGACGCGGCGGCGGACAAGCGGGTGGAACGGGCGGACATCGGCAGGCTCCGGCGGAACTCGTCTGGAAGAGGTCCAATCGTAACCGCATGGCCGGGCGCCGGGGAGGCGACAGAGGTGGGCAGCGATCTCCCGGCGCCCAACGGCGAACGCCCGGCGTGACGGCCGCGATCCGCGGATACCCGTCATCCCCATGGATCGATTACCGTGCGCATCACGCGAACGACTGATAGGTTCCTTCGAACTCGATGATGATCGACCGGAGTCCGCTCAGATCGAGCTCACTGTTGTACTCCCGGGGAATTCGGATTGACCACTGACAGAACGGCCCGATCATTTGTCGCTGCGCGTCCAGGAACCCGCCGGTCAGCACGGGCGCTGGTGTCGCCGCTGGTGCGCTGGTAACGGTGCCCGTCTCGGGTCTTGCTGCCGCCGCCGCACCTGCCGAAATTGTCGTGCCGTCGGGGGAGAGCGCACGTGCATCGTAGCGGTACTCGTGATGCACTTTTTGATGATTGACGGTGACCGGCACGTCGCTGGCGGTCACGATCGTCTCTACGCCGGGATGCGTAAACTGAATCACGTGAATGTTGTCCTTGGTCCTCATCCCGAGCGCGCACGCTCGAATGGCGGAGAGGCGGACGTTGGCCATTCCCGGGAAGTGTGTATGGTCGGTGTTGGTGTCCTTTCGCGCCGGAAGAATCGACACCAGCCCCTCGTTGCCGTTCATCAGCGTTGCGAACAGCAGGGGGTTCCGCGCTTTTGTGAACTCGATTCGGCAGGAGTTGCCCATGGGGACAAAAGCTTGAATGGTCGAAAGCCGCTTGTTCTCCTCTTTCAGTCGTCCGACGATGAAGTCGATCAACGCGGCTCTGAACGCGGTCGAGTTGATGTTGTCGGGCCGCTGCGAGCCAGCCATCAACTGCCGAAGCACGTCGACGAACACATCCTTGTTGCTCAAGGTGTGCATCGTGAATGCGCGGCTCGCCAGGTACAGCGTCTCCACGCACTGCTCGCGCGCGTGACGCCACAACGCGCTGCTGAACGCGGCCATCTGCGGCAGGCTGAGACCGGCCTGACTGACCCGCCAACTTTCGGTCTTGTTCTTGGCCGACCTTATGGCATCCGCCTGCGATCGCAGGTAGCACAATTCGGTAAGCGCGTCGTTGTACTCGGCAATCTTGGCATTCCGCGTCGCGACCAGTTCGATGTAGTGCGCCAGATCGTCGCTTAATTTCTTCGCTGTCGGACACTTGCTGAAGAATTCGGCGCAGATCGCATCAACCTGCCTGCGCGTCGCCATCAGGCGGCCTTGCTCGGTTCCGTCGGCGCTGATCAGTCCGTCACTGGCCTGTTTCAATCCGGTGAAGTCGGTGACTTCATTGGACAAGGACAGCACCTGACGGCTGAGATACGAACGATTCACCGTGGTGCCGTTGTCGGTCGCGATCTCGTTGGCAGTCTTCGAGATCAAATCGCCGGCCTGACTTGCAACGAGCGGTATCGCGAAGGCTGGCGCCTCAGGGTTGATGAAGGCCAACTGACCGATGGCGGACAACAGGGCTGCGGGCGTAAGGCCTGTGCCGAGCGTGACTTCATTTTCAAAATCGGTGAATTTCTTGATCAAGTGCACCGAGCCCTCGGCGCGGTTCGCCTCGAACTGCTGAACGGACGTCAGGGCCGCATTGACCTTGGCGACGCTGTCGGCTACGTCCGCCTCGAGCGCCGTCAATGTGCGGCTCTGACTCCCCGAGAGGTTGCCGAGAAAGCCGGCTCGCTCCTGCGCGTTCTTCAGCGCGCCTGCCAAGGCGCCGTGCGTCTGCTCTATGGCGCTGTATTCTGCGACCACCTCGGTCAGATCCGGCTGATAGCGGTCGATCGACCCAAGCGCGACGAAATCATGATCGTGCCCGAACAGGTTCCGCCCCTGTCGAAGCGACTCCAGCGTCATCGTCGCCGCTGCAGCAAGGTCGGCCTCTTTGCGCTCCGTAGCCATCCGGACAATCCATGACAGGGTTGCCTGCAGGCTGCCGACCGCTTCGCGGGTCTCGTTGGTGTTCGCATGAACGTTCGTGAAGAGAAAACGTTCGCGGCAACGCTCGAAGACCATGGGCAGAAGATCCCCACTCAGTTGCAACGCAAGCGATCTGTCATCGACGATCGACCAGCAGCCGGGATAGTTTGACGCGGGACTGATGCCTACACGTGTGGGCGGCGTCGCAACGGGCCTCGCGCCTTGCGCAGGGCGATTGGCATTGTTGGCGCCGACCTGCCCGCTTTGCCCCGGACCAAATCCGCGCCCTCGGATGTCCAAGCCACCATTGACGGCGCCATACCGGGGATCTACGGGTGCGGGCCCGCCTGGTGTTCCCGCTTTTCCGAACGTCTGCTCCGCCGGCAGCGCTTGCCCATCTGCCCCGTTCGCATCGATGGGCGTATGAATCTCATTCCACGAGCCCCACACTTTGGCGCGAGTCCACACTGCCCAGATATTCGCGATCGTTCCTTCGAAGGCCGTCTGCTCGGCCTCCACGCGAATGATCTGGTACGTCTTCGGGTCGACGGATGGAACTGCCGGCGGGCGGAGCGCGCCAATGGCGATCGTGCCAGGGCTGCCGGCAACTCCGCCGTAACCCGGAAGTCCGCAGACACCGCCGCCGCCGCTGTCGGCGCCGTTCTGGTGCCCATCCGGATCCCTGCCGCCCATGAAAGCGAGGAAATTGGGCTTGTAGCGCAGCGAGTCCATTTTGGGCGTACCGCCGTTTCCACCGTTGCCGCCGATTCCGGGTGATGCTCCGTTGCCGCCGATGCCCCCCGCAACCGACAGGCTCATGCCTGACATCGGAAAATCAAACCCCAGAAAATTCAGCGAAATGGTTCCGCCGTCGCCACCTGCCCCGCCGTTTCCACCGTGACCGCCACAGCCTCCAGCGCCCCCACGTGCCGACTCCGAATCGTTGTCATCCAGGTTGTCGATCCCGTTTCCGCCGCGTCCGCCAGGCTGGCCCTTCCCTCCGTTGCCGCCGAGGCCCCCACTGGCATCGAGGACCAACTGCGGTCCCCGAACCAGTCGATCGCACCAGATCGTGATCGAGCCCCCCTCGCCCCCCTTGCCACCATCCCCGCCCGGTTGACCGTTCGACCCAACGCCTCCTTCGTGCCGCCCTGGTTGTCCGTCCTGTCCCGCGGTCGCCGCCATTGGTTCTGTGCCGGCGGTCGTCTGGCCTCCGCTGCACCCATCCTTGCCACGACAACCGCTTACATCGATTCCCCCGTAATTGCCTGGGTTCAATGGGTCGGGCAGGAACTCCAGGCGCCGGCAGACGATCGTTACCTGCCGTCCGGGCAAGGTGATCACGCCTTCAACCACCACCTCGTCGCCATAGACCGTCAGATTGGTGGTCGCCGCAACGGTCCTCTCGTTCAGGACGTGACGCCTTGCCGTCAGCACCTGCTGCATCGCGACTGAATCGCCCGCCGCCGCGGGAACCAGAATCTCCGAATAGTAGGGGTCGAAAGGCGTTTCGCTGGTGGATGCAGGCGAAGTGCATTCGGTCGTGTTCATGACGTTTCACCTCGATTCGAACGCGCCGTTCTGGAACAGAAAGGTCAATTCCTTTGCGATTGCGGCGCGCAGCGCCGCGATGGGTGCACAGGCGCCATCCGCGATCTGTTCAATCGCCAGCGGGTCGCCCGCCGCCGCACGGCTGTCTTCTCCATTCAGGATCGAGCGGGTTCGCAGCGCATACGCGTCGAGGGTTTGCAGCAGCGTCGATGCGAGGTTCTGCAGTTTCTGCGGATCCAGCTTGGACTTCACCAACTGTTTCGTGAAGTCGTCCAGTTTGCTCGCCAAATCAGAATCGAACGCGGCATCGAGTACCTTGCGGACGCTCTTCCCGAGCAGGGCGTCGACCTCGCTGAACAGCCGTGACTTCGACGAGCGCCAGAACTCTGCGAGATCCTGCCCGTTGGCCAACGCGCTTGCGGCGGTCTGGAAGCTCTGTTCATATGCGGCGCTACGGTCCGAGGCGGCTGCAAGTCCGTTCTCTGTCAGGGCGATGACGCTGTCCAGTCGGTCCGACACGCTCTTGAGACGGCTGATGTCCCGTTCCAGCTTGGACACTTTCCGTGTCGCCTCGTCGCGCTGAGCGGCCGTCAGGTCCGGACCTTGCAATTCGATGCGGAGGCCGTCGAGCTCTGTCGTCCGATCATAAATCAGCTGCTCGCTGCGGGCCTTGTTGTCGCGCCTTTTCGCGAGCTCCGTCTCCATGTTCGCCCGCGCCTGTTCAATCAGATCACCCGCCTCATCCATGCCGGCGCGCTCGATCAACTGCTTGGTCTGCGTGCTCATCGTGATCGGCTCGACGATGCCGCCTGCGGCGATGGCATGCAGACGCTCGGCAATCTGCTCAGACAGGCCGGTCAGCGCGCTGCCGAGCAGTGACAGGCAGGCGATTTCGGCGCGATCTTGCAGGCGCATTCCCTCGAGGCGCGAATCGAGCGTTGCGCGGGCCGCGCGAATACTCTCTCGAAGGGCATCGGCTGCCGCGCCGATCCGATCGGGATCATATTCGGCCGCCGGACTGGTAGCCTCTTCCCACTCGGCCAATCGCTCTTCCAGACCTCGATCAATCGACTTGAAGTCCGCTTCCAAGCCTGCCCCGAAACGTTCGAGCGTGGAGGCTCCGAATTCGTAGGCGTCGGACGCCGTCTCACGTGCGCTCGCCCAGTAGTCGCCGAGATCCAGGCTGAACTTGGCGGCCCGCTCGACCAGCCTGCGATTCGGTCCCGGGATTTCTTCGCGCTTGGCAGGCTTGTACCCCTCCGCTTTGGGGTCTCTCGACATGGAGTGATCGTAGAAGTGTTGGGCGTCCGAGGTGAAGGAATGCGCGATATCTGCCAGATGTCGGGCGCCAGGCGACTCGTGCTCGATCGGCCGTACTGCAACTCGTGTCAAGCGACACGAAGATTTAACCCCCTGACGACATCTGGAATTGACCCCCTGGGTTAATCAACTCTCCGACGTGATCGGGGTGGGGGCAGCGGCCTTCTGCAGAAGGCCGCTGCGGCGCTTGTCGCGCAGCCGGTAGCTGTCGCCCCGGATCGTGATGACCTGGCTGTGGTGCAGCAGTCGGTCGAGGATGGCGGTAGCGGCCACCGCGTCGCCGAACACCTGCCCCCACTCGCCAACGGGCCGGTTGCTGGTGATCAGCATGCTGGCCCGCTCGTAGCGCCGCGACACCAGCTGGAAGAACAGGTGCGCAGCGGCCGGCTCGAGCGGCAGGTAGCCCAGCTCATCGATGATCAGCAGCTTGGGCTTGGAGAGCTGCAGCAGCTTCTCCTCGAGCCGTCCGTCGGCGTGCGCCTTCGTGAGCCCGGCCATCAGCGCTGCTGCCGAGGTGAAGAGCACCGTGTAGCCGCGATCCACCGCTTCGCGCCCGAGGGCGACCGCCAGGTGCGTCTTGCCTACGCCCGGCGGACCGAGCAGCAGCAGGGCCTGACCGTGCCCGATCCAGCGACCGGAGGACAGATCCCGGATCTGCCCTGGATCGATCGAGGGCTGCGCGTCGAAGTCGAAGCCTTCGAGCGTGCGCACGCACGGGAAACGGGCGAGCTTCATGCCCATCTGGATGCGTCGGGTGTCGCGCCGGGCGACCTCGCGCTCGGCCAGGAAGAGCAGCGCTTCGCGCAGTGTCATCTGCGCCCGGCTGGCTTCGTCGAGCAGGCTGTCGAGCTGGTCGCGGATCGCCGTGAGCCGCAGCCGGGTGAGCAGTTCGTCGAGTCGGTCGGCATCGATCATCACCAGCCTCCTCCGACGAGCGCTTCGTACTCGGCCAGCGGACGCAGCAGCGCATCGGTGGGCGGCGGCGCCTCGATCTGGGCCGGCGGCAGCGACCCACCCAGCAGGTGGCTGCGCTCGATGCTGCGACCGCGACTGCCGGCGAGCTCCGCATGGCGGGCGACTTCCTCGCCGGCGTACTCGACCACCACGGTGTCGGCGCTGACCACGACCGTCACCGTCTCGCCAATCAGCCGCCACGGCACGCTGTAGGCGTTGGTGTCGAGCTCGATGCAGCCCTCCGCATTGACTCGGCGCACGAGCTCGCGCACCTGCAGGAAGGGGGCGATCCCGGCAACCGGACGCAGGTGTTCACGCTCCAAGTCGAAGCGCTCAGCGGGCGTGACACCGGTCGTACCGTGGATGCGCACATCGGCCACCTCGCGCTGCCAGCGCGCCAGGTGCGCCTCCATCGCCGTCCAGCTCTCGAAAGCATGGCCGGCGATGGCGTTCTTCTTCACGTAGCCCACGCCGTTCTCGGTCTTGCCCTTGGTGCGCGCGCGAAACGGCGCGCACGCCTTGGCACGGATATCCCAGTGCCGGCAGAACGCCTCGAAGCGGCTGTTGAGTCGGACCTGGCGCGTCTGCGTGTCGTGTTTGTCGACCAGCGCCTTGGCGTTGTCGATGAGCAGCGTCTGCGGCCGTCCGCCGAAGTGGACAAACGCCGCCTCGATCCCAGCGAACCACGCACTCTGGCGCTCGTGCCGGAACGCGCACGCAAATCCCCGGCGCGAATAGCCCAGCGTCGCCACGAACAGGAACACTCGCACCGACTCGCCGCCGATCAGCACACGTGTCTGGCCGAAGTCGATCTGCATCTGTTCGCCCGGTCCGGTCTCGAAGCGGATCGTCGCACGGCGACTCGCCTCCAGTTCCTGGCGGAACCCTCGACACGCGCGCTCGACCGTGCGCAGGCTCGTCTCGATCCCCAATTCCTTGCTCAACTGCTGACGCACCACGTCGCAGTTGCCCCGGTGCTGCAGGAAACGCTCCCGCAGCCATGCGTCGTGACCGCCCAGCACGCTGGCACGCTGCGGCTGCCGGTACGCCACCGGCCCGCCCGCGTTCAGATACCGCCGCACCGTGTTGCGCGCGATGCCCAGCGCCTTCGCAATCCGCTTCGCACCCCAGCCCGATTGCCCCAACCGAACGATCGTCGTGACCGCCTCCGGCTCCAACATCTCCTGCACTCCGCAAACCAGACGGCGTACAGGATTCACCTCGATGTGCTTCGTTTCCAATGATGGCCTCCTCGCGAACGAGGGGGTCAGTTCCTCGTGTCGCTAGGGGGTCAATTTACGGTGTCGCCTGACAACTCGCTCCAGTGCCATGGCTGCATCCCTCCTCTTCCCAGGTTCGGTTGGTGGTTACGGCGGCCTACGCGTGAATACGTCGTCGTCGATCGACCAACGACGTGTCCCGGCTTGTGTCCGCCCGCATACGGGCCTGTAACATTCTAGACACTACAGGAAAGACTCGCCCGCTGCCGCCAAGGGGCACGCTTGGATTCCTTCACCGCACCGAACCTGTGGTTGCTGGCGAAGTGTCGTCGCATGTGGTTCGACTGGAGGGTCGGATGGTCGGTCGCGCCGACCCATTCGCACTTCCTGAGGCATGAGGAGCGCGCGGAGCTGGACACCTCGCATCCGGATGAGAGCTGGTGGAGGGCCGAGTTGCAGATGGTTCCGTCGACAAGAAAAAAGCCGGCTCGCGGGCCGGCTTTTTTCTGCTGTCTGGTGGGCGATACTGGGATCGAACCAGTGACTTCCACCGTGTGAAGGTGGCACTCTACCGCTGAGTTAATCGCCCGTCTCTGGAACCTGTTCCGTACGATTTCCGTACCTTCTTTGCAGGAGGGCACCAAGTCGTTGATTTACCTGGTGGGCGGTACTGGGATCGAACCAGTGACCCCTGCCGTGTGAAGGCAGTGCTCTACCGCTGAGCTAACCGCCCTCCCGAAAAGAGGCCGCATTTTAGAAGGCGAGTCGCCGGGCGTCAAGCGCGGCATCGCTCGCGCGGCGTTGCTCGCACGCACGCCCCCTGGCGATGCGGCGCCGCGCGGGCAACCGGAGCCGGGACACGCGCGACCGCTCAGCGCAGCGCAGCGTGGATCTGCTCCGCGAGCTTGCGGCTGACGCCCTCCACCCGGCACAGGTCCTCCACCGTCGCCTCGCGCACCCCGTCCAGCCCGCCGAAGGCGGCGAGCAGGTTGCGACGGCGCGAAGGGCCGACGCCGGGGACGTCCTCCAGCTTCGAGCCCACCCGCGCCTTGGCGCGCTTGGCGCGGTGCCCGGTGATGGCGAAGCGGTGAGCCTCGTCGCGGATCTCGACGATCAGGTGCAGCGCCGCCGACTCGCCGCCGAGCGCCAGACCCTCGCGCCCGTCGGGGAAGATCAGCGTCTCCAGACCCGCCTTGCGCCCCTCGCCCTTGGCCACGCCCACCATCGCCACCGCCTCCAGGCCGACCTCGGCGAGGATCGCCCGCGCCGCGCTCACCTGCCCCTTGCCGCCGTCGATCAGGATCAGGTCGGGGCACACACCCTCCCCGGCCGCGACCTTGCCATAGCGGCGCTCGAGCGCCTGGCGCATGGCGGCGAAGTCGTCGCCGCCGGTGATGCCGGCGATGTTGTAGCGGCGGTATTCGGCGCGCTTCATGGCGCCCGCCTCGCACACCACGCAGGACGCCACCGTGGCCTCGCCCATGGTGTGGCTGATGTCGAAGCATTCGATGCGCTGCGGCGCCTCGTCCATGCCGAGCGCCTCGCGCAGGGCCTCGAGACGCTGTTCGATGCGGCCGGTGTCGCGCGCGCGCGCCTGGATGGCGAGGTGGGCGTTCTTCTCTGCCATCTCCATCCACGCCTTTTCCGCCTCGAAGCGCGGCGACACCACGCCGGGCGGACGCTCGGTGATCTCGGCGAGCGTCTCCTTGACCGCCTCCGGCGGCAGGTTGACCAGGATGCGCGCCGGGATCGGGTGCTGGCTGTAGTGCTGCTCGACGAAGGCGAGCAGGCTGTCCACCGCACCCGACACCGCCGCACCGCTCGGGAACTGCGGGCGATCGCCGAGATGGCGGCCGCCGCGCACCATGGCGATGTTCACGCAGGTGAGTCCGTCGGCCTCGATCGCGGCGAGCACGTCCACATCTTCATCCTTGCGGCTGTCGACGAACTGCTTGTGCAGCACCGCCTGCAGCACGCGCACCTGATCGCGACAGGCCGCGGCCTCCTCAAAGGCGAGGCGCTCGGCGGCGGCCTGCATGCGATTCGTGAGGTCGTCGATCACCTCGCTCGCCTGGCCGTCGAGGAAGCGCGTGGCGAGCTTCACGTCCGCAGCGTAGGCGGCGGGCTCGACAAGACTGACGCAGGGCGCGGTGCAGCGCTTGATCTGGTGCAGCAGGCAGGGGCGCGAGCGGTTGGCGAAGACGGTGTTCTCGCAGGTGCGCAGCTGGAAGGTCTTCTGCAGCAGATGGATGCTCTCGCGCACCGCCCAGGCGTTCGGGAAGGGGCCGAAGTAGCGCGCGCCCTTGGTGAAGGCGCCGCGGTGGTAGGCCAGGCGCGGGAACTCGTCGGCGGAGAGCTCGATGTAGGGGTAGGTCTTGTCGTCGCGGAAGAGGATGTTGTAGCGCGGCGCGAGGCTCTTGATGAGGTTGTTCTCGAGGATCAGCGCCTCGGCCTCGGAGCGTGTGGCGGTGATGTCCACGCGCAGCACCTGCGCCACCATCATCGCGATGCGCGGGCTGGAGACGGTCTTCTGGAAGTAGCTGGAGACGCGACGCTTGAGGTTCTTCGCCTTGCCGACGTAGAGCACCTTGTCGTCGGCGCCGATCATGCGATAGACGCCCGGCTCCTCGGTCAGGGTGCGCAGGAAGGGCTTGGGGTCGAAGGCGGGGGCGGGCGTCGGGTCGGTCATGGGAGCAGGATGTTTGAGCAACGCCGCTGATCGCGACTTGCGTCGCTCCTACAGGGGAGTTCGCTACCGCTGCGCGGAATTATCCTTCCTTGCGCAGGACTTCGGTACGTTGCTCACCGATGGTGGCGGCGGTCATGGTTGGCGCGGCGCTCTTGTCCTCGGGAATGGACGCGAGGTGCTCGCGGGCCCGGAGGTAGGGGGCGTGCAGTTCGAGTGCGAAGGGGTCGGCAAGCCAGGCTGGCCTGGCCGTGTCCGGCAAGATCGCGGCGAGTCGGGCCAGGTTGCCGGCGTCCAGGTCCGGCGCCCAGCGATCCAGCAGCTCGGCCGCGAGGTCAGGTCGATTGCACACCAGCAGCATGTCGCAGCCGGCCGCGTAGGCTGCTTTCGCACGGCCGACGATGTCACCGGCGACGCGGGCGCCTTCCATGTTGAGATCGTCGCTGAAGATCACCCACTGGAAGCCGAGGCGGTCGCGCAGCACCTCCTTCAGCCAGAACGGCGAGAAGCCTGCGGGCTGCGGTTCGGGGCTGGGGTCGGCGTTGGGGTAGACGACGTGGGCGGGCATGACGCCGGCGAGCTGGCGGCCGAGACGATGGCGGTAGGGGGCGATGTCCTCGTTCCAAACCGTGTCGAAGTCGCGCTCGTCCACCGGCACGTCGTGGTGCGAGTCGGCCTCGACGAAGCCGTGGCCGGGGAAGTGCTTGCCCACGCAGCCCATGCCCGCCTCCGCCATGCCGGCGCACAGCGCCTGCGCGAGCGCCGCGACCACCTGCGGATCGCGATGGAAGGCGCGGTTGCCGATCGCGCGGCAGCAGCCGTAGTCGAGATCCAGCACCGGGGTGAAGCTCAGGTCGACCCCGTGCGCGCGCAGCTCGGCGGCGAGCACGACGCCGGTGGCGCGCGCCGCGTCGAGCGCCACCAGATGGTCCTGCGCCCACAAGGCGCCGAGGCTGCGCATCGACGGCAGGCGGGTGAAGCCGTCGGTGCGGAAGCGCTGCACCCTGCCGCCTTCGTGGTCGACCGCGATGATCAGCGCCGGGTCGCGCAGCCCGCGGATCTCGGCGGTGAGCGCGCGCAGCTGCTCGGAGCCGGTGTAGTTGCGCGCGAACAGGATCACCCCGCCGACCAGAGGGTCGCGCAGGCGTTCGCGCTCCTCGTCGGTGAGCGCGGTGCCGGCGACATCGATCATGACGGGGCCGCGTGGGCGGCGGATGGGTGGATTCATGTTCTGGAGGCTCCGGGGCTCACACGCTTTCGATCAGGGCGAACGCGACGATGTGCTCGTCCTCGTCGCTGATGCTGAGGTGGGCGCGCAGCGCGTTGTCCCGCATGTGCGCGGCGAGGCGCTCGTCATAGCGGTATTCGGGCTTGCCGCGCGCGTCGTGGCCGACCGCAACCGCGTGCAGCGTGGCCGGCACCGCGACGCCGGTGCCGAGCGCCTTGCCGAAGGCTTCCTTGGCGGCGAAGCGCTTGGCGAGGAAGCGCGCCGGGTCGCGATGGGCGCGCCAGGCCTCGACCTCGCTCGCGGCCAGGATGCGCAGGGCGAAACGCTCGCCGTGGCGCTCGAGCGCCTCGCGCATCCGACGCAGTTGCACGAGATCGGTGCCGATGCCGTGGATCATGCTTGCACGCTCGCACACAGGCTCGCGCGCGCCCCTGTGGGAGCGGCGCAAGCCGCGAATGCGGCGCCCGGATCCACTCCACCGCCCGGATTGGGTGCAGCATTCGCGGCTTGCGCCGCTCCTGCAGGGGGACGCCGGCGCGCTGCGCTGTCGGCGGGTGCAAGGGGGCAGGGGCGCGGCACGCGCATCGCGCTTCCTCAGGCGCCCTGCGCCGCTTCGCGCATCAGCCGCTTCATCTCGGCGACCGCCGCGCGCAGGCCCACGAACACCGCACGGCTGACGATCGAATGCCCGATGTGCAGCTCGCGGATGCCGTGCAGGCGGGCGATCGGCTCGACGTTGTAGTAGTTGAGCGCGTGGCCGGCGTTGAAGCGCATGCCCAGGCTGCGCACCACTTCACCCGCCGTGCGGATCTTGTCGAGCTCGGCGAGCACCGCCGGCGCCTCGGCGTCGCGTCCGGCGGCGTGGAAGGCGTGGGCGTAGGGGCCGGTGTGGATCTCGCACACGCGCGCGCCGATGCGCGCGGCGGCCTCGATCTGCTCGGGCTCGGCGTCGATGAACACGCTGGTGACGATTCCGGCGTCGGCGAGGCGGGCGATCACGTCCTTCAGGCGCGTCTCCTGCGCGAGCACGTCGAGCCCACCCTCGGTGGTGATCTCGTGGCGGCCCTCGGGCACCAGCATCGCCATCTGCGGCTTCGTGCGGCAGGCGATGGCGACCATCTCGTCGGTGGCCGCCATCTCGAGGTTGAGCTTGACCTGGGTGAGCTCGGCGAGCCGGCGCACGTCCTCGTCGCCGATGTGGCGGCGGTCCTCGCGCAGGTGGATGGTGATGCCGTCGGCACCACCGAGGTGGGCTTCCACGGCGGCCCACACCGGATCGGGTTCCCAGGTGCGGCGGGCCTGGCGCAGCGTGGCGACGTGGTCGATGTTGACGCCGAGTTCGATCATCAGAGCTCCTGCAATTCCTTGAGCACCCGGCGCGACTGCAGCGGCTGGCCGCCCAGGGTGTGGTTGATCAGCATGCGCAGCAGCTGCTTGGACTGGCCCAGCGTCTCCGCACGCGAGAAGTCGCCGGCCGCCATGTCGAGCAGGGTCTGACCGGAGAGCAGCGGCTGCTCGCCGAGCGCGGCAGGGTCGAGGGCAGCACCCTCTTCCTCCAGCGCCTCCAGCCTCACCGGACCGCGCTCGATTATATAAAGGTAGCGCCCCTCGGGCCGCACCGGCTCGCCGCTGTCGCCCTCGTTCGCGAGCCCGGCCTCGTAGCCGAGCTCCTGCAGCAGGGCGAGCTCGAAGCGACGCAGGATGGGCGACTCCGCCTCGCCGCGGCCGAGCGCACGCACCGCCTCGGCGTAGGCGTCGAAGAGGCGCGGGTGGGGATCTTCACGTGCGGTCAGGCGCACCAGCAGCTCGTTGAGGTAGTAGCCGCAGATCAGCGCGCGCCCGATCAGCAGCGGCTGCCCGCCCTGCCATTCGGCACGCACCAGGGTCTTGACCTCGCCACCGCCAGACCAATCCATCCACAGCGGCTGGAAGGCGAGCAGCACGCCGCGCAACTGCGAGTGCGGGCGGCGCGCACCCTTTGCGACCAGGGCGACGCGGCCATGCTCGCGCGCGAAGATCTCGACGATCAGGCTGGTCTCGCGCCACGGGTAGGTATGCAGCACCCAGGCCGGCTGCTGCTCGATGCGCTGCTTGGCTGCCGCCATGACCCGGGGTCCGGATCACTCGTAGCCGAGGCTCTTCAGCGCGCGCTCGTCGTCGGCCCAGCCGCTCTTGACCTTGACCCAGACCTCGAGGAAGACCTTGCCGTCGAAGAGCTTCTCGAGTTCGACGCGGGCCTCGCTGGAGATGCGCTTGAGCTTCTCGCCACCGCGGCCGATGACCATGGACTTGTGGCCGGGCTTGTCGACGATCACCGCGGCGTAGATGCGGCGCAGGTTGCCCTCGACCTCGAATTTCTCGATCTCGACCGCGATCCCGTAGGGCAGTTCGTCGCCGAGCAGGCGGAAGAGCTTCTCGCGCAGGAATTCGGAGGCGAGGAAGCGCTCGCTGCGGTCGGTGATCTCGTCTTCCTCGAACATCGGCGTACCGACCGGCAGCAGGGGCGTGGCGGCCTTGACCAGCTCGTCGACGTTGCGTCCCTTCTCGGCCGACAGCGGCACGATCTCGGTGAAGTCGCGCGCCTCGCGCACCTGGGCGATGAAGGGCAGCAGGCGGGTCTTGTCCTTCAACTGGTCGACCTTGTTGATGACCAGGATCACCTTCGAGGACTCGGGGATCACCGCCAGCACCTTGCGGTCGTCCTCGGTGAAGCGCCCGGCTTCGATGACGAAGAACACCAGATCGACGTCGGCCAGCACCTGCGACACGGTGCGGTTCATCGAACGGTTGAGCGCGTTGCGGTGATGGGTCTGGAAGCCGGGGGTGTCCACGAACACGAACTGCGCGCCCGGCTCGGTGAGAATGCCGGTGACGCGGTGTCGGGTGGTCTGCGCCTTGCTGGAGACGATGCTGATCTTCTGCCCGATCAGACGGTTGAGCAGCGTCGACTTGCCGACGTTGGGGCGACCGACGATGGCGACGAAGCCGGCGCGAAAGCCGTCCTCGCCGGTGGGCTGGTCGCTGAGGGGAGTCTGGGACGCGTCGCTCATTTCTTTCTCACCGCGGCGAGCGCGAGCTCGGCCGACTGTTGTTCGGCGATGCGCCGGCTCGGGCCGCGGCCCAGCGTGCGTACCGCGAGTTTGGGGATTTCGCAGGCGACCTCGAACTCCTGCGCGTGGGCTTCGCCGACGATCTCGACCATGGTGTAGCTCGGCACCGGAATGCGGCGCGCCTGCAGCCATTCCTGCAGCGCGGTCTTGGGGTCCTTGCTCGGCTTGCACGGATCGACTTCGGCGATCAGCGGTGCGTAGAGGCGGTCGATGACCCCCTTCGCCGCTTCGAAGCCGGCGTCCAGATAGACCGCGGCGAACAGCGCTTCGAGCGCATCGGCGAGGATGGACGGGCGCCGGCTGCCGCCGGACTTGAGCTCGCCCTCGCCCAGGCGCAGGCAGTCGCCGAGCTCGAGCTCGAGCGCGAGGCGGTGCAGCGTGTCCTGGCGCACCAGCGAGGCGCGCACCCGCGACAGCTCTCCCTCGCGCAGCTCGCCGAAGCGGCCAAACAGCGCGATCGACACCACGCAGTCGAGGACGGCGTCGCCGAGGAACTCGAAACGCTCGTTGTTGGGCTGCCCGAAGCTGCGATGGGTCAGCGCCTCCTGCAGCAGGCGGACATCGGAGAACGCGTGGCCCAGGCGCGCCTGAAGTCGATCCGGCATCATCGGCTCAGCGCGGCTCGCTGCTCGGATGCAGGTCGATCGACAGGCTGACGTTGGCGAGCAGGGGAATCTTGCGGGTGTACTCGACGTCGATGACGGTGCGGACACCCGACTTGTCGATCGTCAGATCCGCGCCACCGACGCTGCTCACGTCGTCGATCTGCCGGCGCCGATCGAAGCTGCGCCGCACCTCGATCAGGCTCGCCCCCTTGTCGGACTCGTCGGCGACGATTCCGAGGATGCGCTTGATGGCGAGATACTCGTTGATCACCGGAACGCTGCGGAACCCGACGACGAGCACGAAGGCCGCGATCACGCCGGTCACCAGCACGCCCAGAAGCGTGAGCCCGCGTTGGGAACGCATCTTCATCTCCACCCCCATTTCAGTCGAAGCCGCCGATCCGCTTCATGTCGCCGAAGTTGAACCAGATGAAGAAGGCACGCCCGACGATGTTCTGGTCCGGCACGAAGCCCCACACGCGGCTGTCGCTGCTGGCGTCGCGATTGTCGCCGAGCACGAAGTAGTGCCCGGCCGGCACCGTGCAGCGCACGCCCGCATGCACGTAGGTGCAATGCTCGCGCCCGGGGAAGTTGAGCACCTGCGGCACGTAGGCCGGCGCGTCGCGCTCGATCAGCACAGAGTGCTCGACCTCGCCGAGCCTCTCGACGTATTTCGGCGAGTAGTACAGCCGATCCGGATGCAGGTAGCTGCCGTCCTCACGGATCGGCACCGCCTCGCCGTTGATGGTGAGGCGCTTGTCGATGTATTCGACGCGGTCGCCGGGCAGGCCGACCACGCGCTTGATGTAGTCCATCGACGGATCGGCCGGATAGCGGAAGACCATGACGTCGCCGCGCTGCGGATCGTTCACGGCGACGATCTTGCGGTTGATCACCGGCAGGCGGATCCCGTAGGTCCACTTGTTGACCAGGATGAAGTCGCCCACCAGCAAGGTCGGGATCATCGAACCGGAAGGGATCTTGAAAGGCTCGACGACGAAGGAGCGCAGGCCGAACACGATCAGGATCACCGGGAAGAAGCTCGCGCCGTACTCCACCCACCACGGGTCGGGCGTGCCCGCGGGACGCAGCTTGCGCGCGTGAAAGCGGTCGACGGACCACAGCGCGCCGGAGGCGATCAGCAACAGGAACAGGATCAGGGCAAAGTTCATGCGGTTTCCGTCTTAGGCCGGCCCCCAGGGCCGGCGTCGATCACTTGCCTTCGTCGGTGCGCAGCACGGCGAGGAAGGCTTCCTGCGGGATCTCGACGTTGCCGACCTGCTTCATGCGCTTCTTGCCTTCCTTCTGCTTCTCGAGCAGCTTCTTCTTGCGCGTGATGTCGCCGCCGTAGCACTTGGCGAGCACGTTCTTGCGCAGGGCCTTGATGGTCTCGCGCGCGATGATGTGCGCACCGATCGCCGCCTGCACCGGCACGTCGAACATCTGCCGCGGGATCAGGCCGCGCAGCTTGGCGGCGAGCTCGCGGCCGCGATACTGCGCGCTGGCGCGGTGCACGATGACGGACAGCGCGTCCACCTTCTCGCCGCCCACCATGAGGTCGAGCTTGACGAGGTCGGCCGTGCGGTACTCCTTGAAATCGTAGTCGAGCGAGGCGTAGCCGCGCGACACCGACTTGAGCCTGTCGAAGAAGTCCATCACGACTTCGTTCATGGGCATCTCGTAGATCAGCTGCACCTGGCGGCCGTGGTAGCGCATGTCGATCTGGTTGCCGCGCTTCTGGTTGCACAGCGTGATCACCGGTCCGACGTAGTCCTGCGGCAGGAAAATGGTCGCGGTGATGATCGGTTCGCGGATCTCCTGGTACTTGCCGGGCTCCGGCAGCTTGGCCGGATTCTCGATGCGGATGATCGAGTTGTCGTTCAGTACCACCTCGTAGACCACCGTCGGCGCGGTGGTGATGAGGTCCATGTCGAACTCGCGCTCGAGGCGCTCCTGCACGATGTCCATGTGCAGCAGGCCGAGGAAGCCGCAGCGGAAGCCGAAGCCGAGCGCCTGCGAGACCTCGGGCTCGAACTGCAGCGAGGAGTCGTTCAAGCGCAACTTTTCGAGCGAGTCGCGCAGTTGGTCGTATTCGGAAGATTCCACAGGATACAGGCCGGCGAAGACCTGCGGCTTGATCTCCTTGAAGCCGGGCAGCGGCGCACTCGCCGGCTTGTTGGCGAGCGTGATCGTGTCGCCCACCTTGGCTGCCTCGATCTCCTTGATGCCGGCGATGACGAAGCCCACCTCGCCCGCGCGCAGCGCATCCCGGCCCACCGAGCGCGGCGTGAACACGCCCACCTGGTCGCAGGGATACTGCAAGCCGTTCGACATCAGCAGGATGCGGTCCTTGGGCTTGAGTTCGCCGTCGACGACGCGCACCAGCATGACCACGCCGACGTAGTTGTCGAACCAGGAGTCGATGATCAGCGCCTTCAGCGGCCCGTCGGGCTCGCCCTGGGGCGGCGGCACCCGGGCGACGATGGCCTCGAGCACCTCCTCCACGCCCAGGCCGGTCTTGGCCGAGCACAGGATGGCCTCGGAGGCATCGACCCCGATGACGTCCTCGATCTCACCGCGCGCGTTCTCGGGGTCGGCCGCGGGCAGGTCGATCTTGTTGAGCACCGGCACCACCTCGACGTCGAGGTCGAGCGCGGTGTAGCAGTTGGCCACGGTCTGCGCCTCGACGCCCTGCGAGGCATCGACCACCAGCAGCGCGCCCTCGCAGGCGGCAAGCGAGCGGCTGACCTCGTAGGAGAAGTCGACGTGTCCCGGCGTATCGATGAGGTTGAGGTTGTAGACCTGCCCGTCCTTGGCCTTGTAGTGCAGGGCCGCGGTCTGCGCCTTGATCGTGATGCCGCGCTCGCGCTCGATATCCATCGAGTCGAGCACCTGCTCCTCCATCTCGCGCTCGGACAGGCCGCCGCAGAAGTGGATGAGTCGGTCGGCCAGGGTCGATTTGCCGTGGTCGATGTGGGCAATGATGGAGAAGTTTCGGATGTGCTTCATTTGAAACGAAAAAGGTGCCTTTCAGCACCCGTTTCGGAAAGGATTCGGTTAGTCGCCGGGCGGGTTCGGTCCAGCGCGTCAGGCCCGCGATTCTAGCGGAAAACCGCCCAGATAAGCGCGGACCGCGGCCTCGTCGAGGTGATAGTGGCAAAGTTCGTGCTCCCCGTGCAGCAGCACGGGCACCCATTCACCCCAGCGCGCCTCGAGCTCGGGATGCTGGTCGACGTCGATCACCTCGATGCCCCAGCCGGCCGCTTCGGCGAGCGGGCGCAGGGCGTCCACGAGCACATGGCACAGGTGGCACCATTCCCGGCTCATCACGGTAAAACGCCGTTCCATCGCGACCGGGCTCACTTGTCGGCGCGCAGGCTGACATAGGACGCGCTCTCGCCGCGCCCGACCAGCAGGGTGACCTGCTGCCCGGGCTTGAGTGCGGCGACCACGCGTTCGAAATCCTCGATGCGATCGAGCCTGGCCTGGCGCCCTTCGACGACGATCGCCAGCACGAGGTCGCCGGGAACGATCTGGGCCCGCGCGGCGGACTTTTCGGCACGCTGCACCAACAGGCCGTGCGCAAGCCCGCGCTCGCGCCGCTGCTGCGCCGTGGGCGCGACGAGTTCGAGGCCGAGGCGGTTGGTCGCGCCCGTGGCCAGACCGACCGCCACGGGCTCGACCTCTTCCTCCGGGTCGCGCCATTCGCCCAGCGTCAAGCTCAGGGAACGCGGCGCCCCGTCGCGATAGATCTCGACCTCGACCTTGCTGCCCGGGCGCGCCGCCGCGACGATGCGCGGAAGGTCGGCCGAATTCTCGACGTTGCGCTGGTTGAAGCGCACGATCACGTCGCCCTGGACGACGCCGCCGAGCGCCGCCGGACCACCGGCCTCCACACTGCTCACCAGCGCACCCGCAGGGCGCGGCAGCCCGAAACTGTCGGCGAGGTCGCGGGTGATCTCCTGGATCGACACCCCGATGCGCCCGCGCTCCACCCTGCCCTTCTCGCGCAGTTGCTGCTGCACGTCCATCGCGACATCGATCGGGATCGCGAAGGACAGACCCATGAACCCGCCCGTACGACTGTAGATCTGCGAATTGATGCCGATCACCTCGCCACGCAGGTTGAACAGCGGCCCGCCCGAATTTCCCGGATTGATCGCGACGTCGGTCTGGATGAAGGGCACGAAGTTCTCGTCGGGCAGACTGCGCCCCTTGGCGCTGACGATGCCGGCGGTGACCGACTGCTCGAAGCCGAAGGGCGAACCGATCGCCAGCACCCACTCGCCCACCGCGAGCGCCTCGGGGTCGCCGAGCACGACATGAGGCAGGTCCTTGGCCTCGATGCGGATCAGCGCGACGTCGCTGCGCGCATCGGCGCCGATCACCGTGGCGTCGAACTCGCGCTTGTCGGCGAGGCGGACCACGATGCTCTCTGCGGCCTCCACCACATGCGCGTTGGTGAGGATGAAACCGTCGGCGCTGATGATGAAGCCCGAGCCGAGCGACTTGTCGTCGGGCTCCGCCCCCGGGTACTCGGGCATGCGCGGGATGAACTTGCGGAAGAACTCGAACATCGGATCCGACTCGTCGAGTTCCGGAAGACGGAAGGGTTGCTTCTGCGGCTGCGCAGCCACCTGGGTGGCGCTGATATTGACCACGGCGGCGCCCTGTGTCGCCACGAGGCGGGTGAAATCGGGGAGCATCGCCCGCTCTGCCGTGCCGGCCGCGAAGCCCCTCGGCGCGCAGAGCATCAGCAGGAGACAGAGCACCACGGCGAGCGCCCTCGCGGCGCTCGTTTGCATGCGGACTTCGGGGTTCATTGCAGGACGCGCAGCCGGCGGCTGCAATTCTCCTCGACCGAGAGCTCCATGCTGAGACTGTTCCGCCAGTTGCGGCTGCGCGACAGCATCCGATTGACGACCCAGGCCAGCGCGAGCCCCGCGACGCCCCCGGCCAGACCCCAGGCATCGCCGTGCTGCACGCCGCCCAAGAGGCTGCCGAACGCGGCGCCGACCAGAAGCAGCAGCGTCCCCAGCCCGTAGCTGACCAGCGCCGCGCGCAGCGGCGCACCGTCCGGGATGCGGATCACCACCGCATCGCCAGCTGCGAAGCGGGCGTCCGCGGGGATGGAGAATTCGTCCCGGGGCATGCCGAAGACGTGGGAGATCTGCACCGAGCCGCAACCACCCGGCTCGTCACAGCGTCCGCAGCCGCCCTGCTTGCCACTGAGCTTGACCCAGGCCTGACCATTCTCGATCCGCAGGATACGGGCGCGCGCTTCCATCATCGTGCCTCCGGCCGAATGCCCTCGCCGATGCGACGCACCGCCGCCTCTGGCGCCTCGCCGAGTGCGGTGACAAGGTGACCGTCGATCGCGCGCTTGAAAATGTTGATCGCGCCGCTGGAGAGCGGGCCGAGGCCGGCTCGCGAACCCTCGCCGATCGGTTCGATGAACACGGAGATCGCCGCCAGCCCGTCGCTGAAAACCATGTGCACCGCTTCACCGCGATCCCGCCCCAGCGGGCGCTTCATGGCCGAGGTGAGCGCGTAACCCGGAACCGCCGGCTCGAGCACCCAGCCGGCAGCCTCGACGGACATGCTGACACCGCGCGCATTGACCATCCGCCAGCCTTCGTCGGTCTTGAAGCGCGACTCGAGCAGGCTGTTCTCCACCTCGCCCCCGATGCGCAGCTCGCTGAAGCTGAATTGCTCGATGACAGCACCGTGCTGATCGAGCGTACGCGACTTCAGCAGCAGGCCCGACTGCACGTCGGCCCACAGCACGTGGCCGTAGCGCAATTCGTCCTTGGGCTCGAGGACCAGCGCCTGGGCCTCGAGCCCGGCCACCCTGCCCAATTCGCCCTTGCGCACACGGTAGTTTTCGGCCAGCCCGGTCGGCGACGCCGGCAGGCGAGCCGGGAAGGCGCGACGGCCCTGCGCTTCGTCGATGATCACCGTGCGCTCGTCGGGCAATACGCAACGCACCTCGGCACCACGGCGGATGATTTCGCGCGGACTGCCATCGAGGACCTCGAGGCGCTCGTACTCGCCGCTGGCATCGACACGATGCGCGATCCGCGAGGTCTCGACATGGCTGCCGGACTGATACACGAAGGTGCCAACGTAATTGAGTCGTTGCCCCGCGGTCGAGATGCGTCCGAGCCAGGACAAGGGGTCGGTCGGGTGTTCGGCAGACGCCGGTCCCTGCGCGAGCAGCGCGCAGAGACCGAGCATGGCGGGGAACCACCTCATCGAGCGCCGCCCTCGCGCGTGTCGGATACGGTGCGGACGTACTGCACGCCGGCCGGCATCGGGCGGCCGCGGCTGAGGCCCTGATGGGCGAAGAGATACTCGCGCATCGGATCGGCCGCCGGAGCGGCGACCGGGCGCACATTCGAGGAACCGACGAACTGGATCGGCGACGCGGCGACCGCCATCTGCGGCGCCGGCGCGTCCTGCCGGTACAGACTCGCGGCCACCAACCCCACCGCGGCCACCCCCATCACCGAAGCGGCCAGCGGCATCAGGCGATGCACGAGGCCGCGCTGCGCGAGGCCTGCCGCCGGGACCCCAGGCGCGAGCAGCGTCGGCTCGTCATCCAGGCTGACCATGACACGGGAAACGAAATCACTTGAACCGGCGGAGTCGCCACGCAGGGTGTCGCCGATCAGGCAATAGGTGTCCCACTCCTTGCGCAGCGAAGCATCCTTGCGCATGCCGTCGAACACCGCACGCATGCCCTGGTCGTCGAGATCTCCGTCGAACAGCGCCGACACTTTGTCCTTCATGCTTGCACCTACCAACGTTTGTCCGGGGCCGTGTCCAGCAGGGGCCGCAGACGTTCTGCTATCGCTTCGCGCGCACGGAAGATCCGCGAGCGCACCGTGCCAATCGGGCATTCCATGATGCCGGCGATCTCCTCGTAACTGAGCCCTTCGAGCTCGCGAAGCATGATCGCCGTCCTCAGTTCCTCGGGCAGTGCGGCCATCGCGTCCTCCACGGTTTCGCCGATCTGGCGGGTCATCAGCAGCCGCTCGGGCGTGTTGATGTCGCGCAACTGATCGCCTTCCTCGAAGGTCTCCGCCTCTTCAGAATCGAAACTCGTCGAGGTCGGGGCCCTGCGCCCCTGGGAGACCAGGTAGTTCTTCGCCGTGTTGATGCCGATGCGGTACAGCCAGGTGTAGAAGGCACTGTCACCCCGAAACGAACCCAGCGCTCGATAAGCCTTGATGAAGGTCTCTTGCGCCACGTCCTCGACTTCTGCCGAGTCGCGGATCAGCCTCGACAGCAATCTGTTCAGCTTGCGCTGGTACTTGGATACCAGCAGACCGAACGCCTGCTTGTCGCCACGTTGA
This sequence comes from Thauera sp. DNT-1, assembly GCF_055393985.1. Classification (NCBI taxonomy): domain Bacteria; kingdom Pseudomonadati; phylum Pseudomonadota; class Betaproteobacteria; order Rhodocyclales; family Zoogloeaceae; genus Thauera; species Thauera sp. DNT-1. Next base: position 812,025 of record NZ_AP043752.1, read on the forward strand.
ACACGCTCGACGAGTTGCTGATCGAGTTCCCGATCGCTCATGGGTTCCTGTTGATTCCGGGGAATTCAAAGATTCGAAGATCCCGGATTATAAGCGAGCGGGCCACGTACTCAGCAGAAATCGAAGACACTGGAACTGACAGGGTCGGGTGGAAATAGTTCAGGCGCGCGGACGGGCAGGACGGACGACCGGGCGCGCCCGACGGCCTGTCACCGCATGCTATATTCCCTCTCCCGCAAATCCTGCCCGAGCGACATCTTGCTGAAACAGTACGACGTACTCATTCTTGGCAGCGGCACCGCCGGCCAGTCGATGGCCCTCCGTCTGGCGGACCGCCTGCGCGTGGCGCTCGTGACCAAGCGCGAGTTGGCTGACAGCGCGAGCAACTGGGCGCAGGGCGGCATCGCCGCGGTGCTCGACAACACCGACAGCATCGAAGCTCATATCCAGGACACCTTCGTCGCCGGCGCCGGCCTGTGCAACCCCACGTCGACGCGCTTCGTGGTCGAGAACGGCAAGCGCGCGATCGAATGGCTGATCGACCGCGGCGTACCCTTCACCCGCGAGGCCGACTCCCAGCTCGGCTACCACCTCACCCGCGAGGGCGGCCATTCCCACCGGCGCATCATCCACGCCGCGGACGCCACCGGCGCGGCGGTGCAGGCGACACTCGGCGACCACGTGCGCCGACACCCGAACATCGACATCTACGAGCACCACATCGCGGTCGATCTCATCACCGCGGACAAGCTGGGGCAGTCCGGCGCAGGCTGCCTCGGCGCCTACGTGCTCGACATCCACGGCGAGCGCGTGCTGACCTTCGCCGCGCGCAACACCGTGCTCGCCACCGGCGGCACCGGCAAGGTCTATCTCTACACGACCAACCCGGACGTCGCCACCGGCGACGGCGTCGCGATGGCGTGGCGAGCGGGCTGCCGGGTGGGGAACATGGAATTCATCCAGTTCCACCCCACCTGCCTGTACCACCCGCAGGCGAAGTCCTTCCTGATCTCCGAGGCGGTGCGCGGCGAGGGAGGCCTGCTGAAGCTGCCCGACGGCACGCGCTTCATGCCCGAGCACGACCCGCGCGAGGAGCTCGCACCGCGCGACATCGTCGCGCGCGCGATCGATTTCGAGATGAAGAAACGCGGCATCGACTGCGTCTACCTCGACATCAGCCACAAGCCGGCCGACTGGCTGCGCGGCCACTTCCCCAATATCCACGCGCGCTGCCTGGAGCTGGGCATCGACATCACCAAGGAGCCGATCCCGGTCGTGCCCGCGGCGCACTACTCCTGCGGCGGCATCATGACCGACCTTGCCGCGCGCACCGGCGTTCCCGGGCTCTACGCCGTGGGCGAATCTGCATGCACCGGCCTGCACGGCGCCAACCGCCTCGCGAGCAACTCGCTGCTCGAATGCCTGGTGTTCGGCGAAGCCGCGGCCGAGGACATCCTCTCCAAGGCGCAAGAGCCTGCACCCGTGCTTCCGGCTTGGGACGAGAGCCGCGTCACCGACGCCGACGAGGAGGTGGTGATCTCGCACAACTGGGCGGAACTGCGCCGCTTCATGTGGGACTACGTCGGCATCGTGCGCACCAACAAGCGCCTGCGCCGCGCCCAGCACCGCATCCGCCTGCTGTCGCGCGAAATCCACGAGTTCTACTCGAACTTCCGCGTCAGCAACGACCTGATCGAGTTGCGCAATCTGGTGACCACTGCGGACCTGATCGTGCGCTGCGCGCTCAAGCGCAAGGAAAGCCGCGGCCTGCACCACTCGCGCGACTATCCCGAGACACTTCCACGCGCACGCGACACCGTGCTTCGTCCGCCGGCGCGCACGCCCCGCAAACGCTGAGCGTCAGCCCTGTCGCGCCGGCGCGATCCGTCCGCGGACGAGACCGCGTCAGCGCGCAGCGGCTTCGGGCCCGACGCGCCCCGAGCGATGGCGCAGCCAGACCCTGAGGAGGCGGAAACTGCCGGCGGATAGATTGCCGGGAACGAGGAACAGCGTTCGAGCAACCGGGGCGCCCTGCCCCGGCGCCGATATCTGCGCGGGCACCAGCGTGAACCAGGCGGCCATCGGCAACACCACCTGCGAGCGTTCGCGCACCCGATACAGCCCACCTTCACCGTCCGGTTCCTGCAACAGTTCGAGCGTGCCGTCGCGCTCCAGCCAGAGCGTGCAGCCATCCAGACGAGCCTGCGCACGCAAGCCGCGAAACAGCGACAGGAAGATCAGCGCCCAGGCGCAGGCGGCGATCGCCCGATCCACGTCTCCCGCCTCCCAGTCCGTGAAGACAGGCACGTGAAAAAGCGCCAGTGCGGCCGCTGCATGCACGACCCACACCGACGCTTTCACGAGACTGCAGCCGCGCAGCTTCAGTTCGACGGGGAACTGCATGCCGCGGAGCAGAACGAAAGGCTCACACCCGGCGGAACACCAGGGTGCCGTTGGTTCCGCCGAAGCCGAAATTGTTCTTCAGGGCCACGTCGATCTTCATCTCGCGGGCGACGTTGGCGCAGTAGTCGAGGTCGCACTCCGGATCCTGCTCGAAGATGTTGATCGTCGGCGGCGAAATCTGGTGGTACACCGCCAGCGCGGTCACAACCGACTCCAGCCCCCCGGCGCCACCGAGCAGGTGACCGGTCATCGACTTGGTGGAGTTCACCACCAGCTGCTTCGCCGCTTCGACGCCGAAGGCGAGCTTGATCGCGTCCGTCTCGTTCTTGTCGCCGAGCGGGGTCGAGGTACCGTGCGCGTTGAGGTACTGCACCTGATCGACGTTCACGCCGGCGTCCTTCATCGCATTGACCATGCTGCGGCGCGGGCCGTCGGTGTCGGGCGCGGTCATGTGGTAGGCGTCGCCGCTCATGCCGAAGCCGGCAACCTCGGCGTAGATCTTCGCGCCCCGGCGCCTGGCGTGCTCGTACTCCTCGAGCACCATCACGCCGGCACCCTCGCCGAGCACGAAGCCGTCACGCCCCTTGTCCCACGGCCGGCTGGCGGTGGCGGGATCGTCGTTGCGGGTGGACAGCGCCTTGGCCGAGCCGAAGCCGCCAATGGCGAGGTTGGTCACGGTGGATTCCGCGCCACCGCACACCATCACGTCGGCATCACCGTAGCCGATCATGCGCGCGCCCATGCCGATCGCGTGCAGGCCGGTTGTGCAGGCGGTGACCACCGCGAGGTTGGGCCCCTTCATGCCGAACATGATCGAGAGGTTGCCCGAGATCATGTTGATGATGGTGCCCGGAATGAAGAAGGGCGAGATCTTGCGCGGGCCGCCACCGAGGAAGTCGTTGTGCGTATCCTCGATCATCGGCAGGCCGCCGATCCCCGAACCGATATTGATGCCGATGCGGTCGGCGTTGGCCTCGGTGACCTCGATGCCGGAGTCGCGGATCGCCTGGATGCCAGCGGCCATGCCGTAGTGGATGAACACATCCATGCGGCGAGCTTCCTTGGGCGACAGGTAGGCGGACACGTCGAAGTCCTTCACCTCGCCGGCGATGCGGGCAGCGAAGTTGCTCGCGTCGAAACGGGTGATCGGACCGATGCCGCTCTTGCCGGCGATCAGGTTGGACCAGGCTTCGGTAACAGTATTGCCGACAGGCGAGATCACGCCCAGACCGGTGACGACGACTCTACGACGCGACACAGGCGACTCCGTTGAAATCGTTGGAGAAATTCAAACCTGTCCGGTTGCCGCAACGATGCGCGGTAACGCGGACAGGACGCGCGGGAAAATGCGCGGGGATTACTTCTTGAGGTGGGCGTTGACGTAGTCGATCGCCTGCTGGACGGTGGTGATCTTCTCGGCCTCTTCGTCCGGGATCTCGCACTCGAATTCTTCTTCCAGCGCCATGACCAGTTCCACGGTGTCCAGCGAATCCGCGCCCAGATCATCGACGAACGAAGACTCGGTCTTGATCTCCGATTCGTTCACGCCAAGTTGCTCAGCGACGATCTTCTTGACGCGCTGTTCGATGTTCTCCATGAACCAACTCCTTCCTGAGGGTGACAGGTGAATGTAAAAAGCCGGCGTATTCTACCAAAACGCCGCGGAACCGCTATCCCGACGCAAATCAGGACATGTACATGCCGCCATTGACGTGCAGGGTGGTCCCCGTCACATAGGCGGCAGCGGGGGAGGCGAGGAACGCCACGGCGCCGGCGATTTCTTCCGGACGACCGAGACGGCCCAGCGCGATGTTGCCGAGCAAGGCGTCGCGCGCGGCTTCGGGCAGCGCGCGCGTCATGTCGGTGTCGATGAAACCGGGGGCGACGCAGTTGACCGTGATGTTGCGGCTGCCGAGTTCGCGCGCCAGCGCGCGCGTCATGCCCGCCACGCCGGCCTTGGCGGCGGCGTAGTTGGCCTGGCCCGGGTTGCCGGAGCTGGCCACCACCGAGGTGATGTTGATGATGCGGCCGTGGCGGGCCTTCATCATGCCGCGCATGACCAGCTTGCTCATGCGGAAGACCGCGCGCAGATTGGTGTTCACCACCGCATCCCACTCCTCGTCCTTCATGCGCATGGCAAGGTTGTCGCGGGTGATGCCGGCATTGTTGACCAGGATGCCGACCGCACCGAAGCGCTTCTCGACCTCGCCGACCAGCGCCTCGCAGGCTGCCGCGTCGGTCACGTCCAGCGCCATGCCGGCCCCCTGGATGCCGGCGTCGGCGAGCGCCTTGCCGATATCGGCGGCGCCGGATTCCGAGGTGGCGGTGCCGACCACCGTCGCACCCAGGCGGCCGAGTTCGAGCGCCACCGCACGGCCGATGCCGCGCGACGCGCCGGTGACCAGGGCGACCTGGCCTTCGAGCGAAAAACTCATGTCTTACCTCACCGCCGCAATGGCTTGTTCCAGGCTCGCCGCGTCATGCGCCGAGCCACCCTCGACTTCCTTGGCGATGCGCTTGGTCATGCCGGCGAGCACCTTGCCGGGGCCGCACTCGATGACGTGGCTCATGCCGCGGGCGCCCATCGCCTGCACGAGCTCGATCCAGCGCACCGGCGAATACGCCTGCCGCACCAGGGCGTCGCGGATCTTCTCGGGATCATCGTAAACCGCGACGTCGACGTTGTTGATGACGTCGATCTCCGGCTTGACGATCGCCACACCGGCCAAGCGCTCGGCCAGGCGCTCGGCGGCCGGGCGCATCAGCGCGCAATGGAAGGGCGCGGAAACAGGCAGCAGCACGGCACGCTTGGCGCCCTTGGCCTTGGCGATCTCGCTCGCGCGCTCGACCGCGGCCTTGGCGCCGGCGATCACGATCTGCCCCGGCGCGTTGAGGTTGGCTGCCTCGACCACCTGGCCCTGCGCGGCCTCGGCGCAGGCCGCATGCACCGCGTCGGGCTCCAGGCCCATCACCGCCGCCATCGCGCCCTCTCCCGCCGGCACGGCCTCCTGCATGGCTTGGGCGCGGAAACGCACCAGCGGCACGGCGTCCTTGAAGGCCAGCGCGCCCGCGGCGACCAGCGCCGAGTACTCGCCCAGGCTGTGGCCGGCGACCAGGGCCGGTTTCGGCCCGCCCGCGGCCCGCCAGGCACGCCAGGCCGCCACGCCGGCGGTCAGCATCAGCGGCTGGGTGTTGACGGTGAGGGCAAGGCGCTCGGCAGGGCCGTCGCAGACCATCGCCCAGAGATCCTCTCCGAGGGCCTCGGAGGCCTCCGCGAAGGTGTCACGGATGACGGCGGACTCGCCGTAGGCGGCCATCATGCCGACCGATTGCGAACCCTGGCCGGGAAAAACCAGCGCAAAAGCCATGCTGTTCTCCGCTTGTGTCGAAAGTGGGAAATCGGGAAACGAAGCTCAGAAATCGATCAGGGCCGCGCCCCAGGTGAAGCCGCCACCGACGCCCTCGACCACGATGCGATGCCCCGGGCGCAACCGCCCCGCACGCACCGCCTCGTCGAGCGCGAGCGGAATCGACGCCGCCGAGGTGTTGCCGTGATGATCGAGCGTGGTCACGACGCGCTCCATCGGCACACCGAGCCGCTTGGCGGTGGCCTGGATGATGCGGATGTTGGCCTGATGCGGGATCAGCCAGTCGACACTGGACGCCTGCACACCCGCGGCATCCAGCACCTCGTTGGCCACATCGCCGAGCACCTTGACCGCGAACTTGAACACGGCCTGGCCGTCCATGCGCAGGAAGGGATCGCCGATCACCTGCCCCGAGGCCACAGCGCCCGGCACGCACAGGATGGGGTGGTGGCTGCCGTCGGCGTGCAGCGCCGAAGCCAGGATGCCCGGCCGCTCCGAGGCCTCGAGCACGACCGCGCCTGCGCCGTCGCCGAAGAGCACGCAGGTGCCCCGGTCGGACCAGTCGAGGATGCGCGAGAACACCTCGGCGCCGATGACCAGCGCGCGCTTGTTGCTGCCCGAGCGGATGAACTTCTCGGCCACGCTGAGCGCATAGATGAAGCCGCTGCACACCGCCTGCACGTCGAAGGCGGCGCCGCCGTTGCGGATGCCGAGCTTGGACTGCACGAGGGCCGCCGTGCTCGGGAAGATGTAGTCGGGCGTGGAGGTGGCGACGATGATGAGGTCGATGTCCTCCGCTTCGCAGCCGGCGGCCTCGATCGCGCGCTCGGCGGCGACGCGGGCGAGGTCGCTCGCCCCGGTGTCGGCCGCCGCCAGATGGCGGCTGCGGATGCCGGAGCGGCTGACGATCCACTCGTCGGAGGTATCGATGCCACGCTTGACCAGGTCGTCGTTGCTGACCGGTTCGCCGGGCAGGTAGCTGCCGGTACCGGCAATCCGTGCATAGATCATGCCTTCGCCTCGTTCATGCTCGCCATGCGTTCGGAGATGCGCTCGATGAGCCGGTTCGACGCCGCTTCGGCAGCGCGCGAAAGCGCATTGCCGAATGCGAGCACGTCGGCCGAGCCGTGACTCTTGAGCACCACGCCGCGCAGGCCGAGCAGCGGCGCACCATTGTAAAGACGATGATCGACGCGCTTCTTGAAGCGCTTGAGCACCGGCATCGCCGCCACCGCCAGCAGCTTGGTGAACAGCGTGCGCTTGAACTCCTGCTTCAGGAAGGCGCCGACCATCTGCGCCAGGCCCTCGGAGGTCTTGAGCGCGACGTTGCCGACGAAGCCGTCGCAGACGACCACATCCACCGTGCCCTCATAGATGTCGTTGCCCTCGACGTTGCCCTGGAAGTTGAGGCCGCTGTTACGCAGCAGCTCGCCCGCTTCCTTGACGACGTCGTTGCCCTTGATGACCTCCTCACCGATGTTGAGCAGGCCGACCGTAGGACGGTCCTTATGCTCGATCGCAGCGACGAGCATCGCGCCCATCACACCGAACTGGAGCAGATGCTCGGCGCTGCAATCGACGTTGGCGCCGAGGTCGAGCACATACGTGTGCCCCTTCATCGACGGCAGCACGGTCGCGATCGCAGGGCGATCGATCCCGGGCAGGGTCTTCAGCACGAAGCGCGAGATCGCCATCAGCGCGCCGGTATTGCCCGCCGAGACGGCAGCGCTCGCCTCGCCCGCCTTGACGAGGTCGACCGCGACGCGCATCGACGAATCCTTCTTGTTGCGCATGGCGATCGCGGGCGGATCGTCCATGGCCACCACCTCGGAGGCCGCGCGCACGCGGATGCGCGCGCCGAACTCGGTCGTCGCGTTGCCGAGCAGGGGCGCGATCGCCTCCTCCCGCCCGACGAGGATCGCGCTGGCCTGGGGATGGCTGCGCAGGAATTCCAGCGCGGCTGGCACGGTCACGACCGGGCCGTGATCGCCACCCATGCAGTCGATCGCAATGGTGACACCCATCGGGTTCTCGCGTGATTACAGGTTTCGGGAGCCGGAAAAAAGGCGGCGCCGGCGCAATGCGCCCGACGCCGCCCTTCTCGATTCAGGCAGCAGGATTACTCGCCCTTGCCCTTGGCGACCTTCTTGCCACGGTAGAAACCGCTGGGGCTCACGTGGTGGCGCAGGTGGGTCTCGCCGGTGGTGGGCTCGACGGCCAGCGCCGGACCGGTGAGGAAGTCGTGGGCACGGTGCATGCCACGCTTGGACGGGGACTTCTTGTTCTGCTGAACGGCCATGAGTAAAGCTCCTAAAACAAATATCGCGCCTATTTCGCGCTGTGACTGCCTCGCAGCGACGCCAGCGCAGCGAAAGGCGATTCCTTCGACGCACCACCATCGGGCCGTGGCGCGTCACAAACCTGGTGTCGCGGGGCGATCGGCAGGGCGAGCAGGATCTCGTCCTCGACCAGGGCGATCACGTCGAGCTCGCCATCGAGCTCGATCGCATCGATCTCGTCATCCTCGAGCTCTTCCTCGGGGATGGGCTGACCCGAACGCACCGGCTGCAGCACCGAGTCCACCCGGACCGGCCATGCCATCCCGCCGAGGCAGCGCTGGCAGCAAAGCTGCAACTCGCCCTCGAACATCAGGTGCAGCCGCGGTTCACGCGCCTCGACGCCTTCGACCATCGACCCCTCGATCCGCCACGACACCTGCCCGCCGGACGACGCGAGCACGTCGGACAGACGCAACATCTCCGCGACAGCGGTCACGCCTTCCAGCGTGCGCGCCTCCGCGGCAAATCGAAACGGGTCGGAGATGATCCTGGATGGATCGCCATGTTGCGACATAAGCCGCGCATGATAATATTTTTCGCATCGGCCTGTAAAGGCTTCATTCGATTCGGGAAGCCCCACCCCGATCCCTCCTCTCCAGCACAGTCGCGCGAACAACTCGACCGGTCTCCGGCGGGTCGTGTTCGCACCGGACCCATGAAGATCGTCCTCGCCTCCACCTCCGCCTACCGCCGGATGCTGCTCGAGCGCCTGCAACTCCCCTTCGAGACCGACCGCCCGGAGACGGACGAATCGCCTCTGCCCGGCGAGGCACCCGCCGCCACCGCCGAACGCCTGGCGCTGGAGAAGGCCCGTGCCGTCGCCGCGCGCTGGCCCGGCGCGCTGATCATCGGCTCGGACCAGGTCGCCCACCTCGGCAACGAGGTCTTCGGAAAGCCGGGCACCGAGGCGCGTGCGATCGCGCAGTTGCAGCGCATGCGCGGACAGACCGTGGTCTTCCACACCGCACTCGCCCTGCTCGACACCCGCAGCGGCCACGCCCAGGTCGAGGGCGTGCCGACGCACGTCCGCTTCCGCGAACTCTCCGACGACGAGATCCGCCGCTACGTCGAGCGCGAACGGCCGCTCGACTGCGCCGGCAGCGCCAAGTCCGAAGGCCTCGGCATCGCGCTGCTCGAAGCGATGCGGGGCGACGACCCCACCGCACTGATCGGCCTGCCGCTGATCGCCCTCGCGCGCATGCTGCGCACGGCCGGAGTGCATCTCCCATGAGCGGCGACGCCATGCCGCGCGGCAACCTCTACCTGGTCCCCGTGGCCCTGGGCGAGCACACACCGTGGGCACACTTCCTGCCTGCGCAGGCACAGGCGATCGCAGCCGGCCTGCGCCACTTCGTCGTTGAGACCGCGCGCGCGGCGCGCGCCCACCTCAAGCAGCTCGACTATCCCCACCCGCTGCGCGACACGGACATCCGCGAGCTGCCCGCCGAGGCCGCCGACGCGGCGCTCGACGCGCTGCTCGCCCCCGCGCTCGCCGGCACGGACCTCGGCCTGCTCTCGGACGCCGGCTGCCCGGCGGTGGCCGACCCCGGCGCCCGCCTGGTGGCACGCGCGCACGCCCTCGGCATCCGCGTCGTGCCGCTGGTCGGCCCCTCCTCCATCCTGCTCGGGCTGATGGGCTCGGGGCTCAACGGCCAGAGCTTCGCCTTCCACGGCTACCTGCCGGTGGCCGAGGGCGAGCGCGATGGGGCCCTGCGCACGCTCGAGGACGAATCCCGGAAGCTCGGGCGCACGCAGATCTTCATCGAGACGCCTTATCGCAACGAGCGCATGCTCGACGCCCTGCTGCGCACGCTCAAGCCCGAAACCCGGCTGTGCGTGGCCTGCGAACTCAACACCGCGGACGAATTCCTCCTCACCCGCAGCGTGCGCGAGTGGAAGAAGGCTGCGCGCCCCGCCCTCGCCCGCCGCCCCGCGCTCTTCCTGCTGCTGGCCTGAACGACGCTACGCGGCTCAGGCGTTGGCCAGCAGCCAGCCCGCGAGCTCGCCCGGCGTACGCACGCAGGCGAGCGGGGACTCGGCCACCAGCACCTCGACCGGATGCGCGCCGAAGCCCACCGCCAGCCCGGCGGTGCGCGCGTTCTTCGCCATCTGCAGGTCGTGGGTGGTGTCGCCGATCATCAGGGTGCGCTCCGGCGCCACGCCGAGCTCGTCCATGAGCGCTTCAAGCATCGCCGGATGCGGCTTGGAGAAGCACTCGTCGGCGCAGCGCGTGGCATGAAAATAGCGACCCAGCCCGGTGTGGCAGAGCGCACGGTTCAGGCCCACGCGGCTCTTGCCGGTGGCGACCGCCAGCAGGTGGCCGCGCCCGGCAAGCGCGTCGATCAGCGCGTCGATGCCCTCGAAGAGGCTCAGCTCGTGATCCGAGGACAGGTAGTGGTGACGATAGCGCTCGACCATGCGCGGATAGTCGGACTCTTCCAGATCGGGCACGGCGTGGCGCAACGCATCGCCCAGGCCGAGGCCGATGACGTAGCGCGCGCGCTCCTCGGAGGGCACCGGCAGATCGAGGTCGCGCGCCGCGGCCTGCATCGCACGCACGATGGCGGCAGCCGAATCCATCAAGGTGCCGTCCCAGTCGAAGACGATCAGGTCGAAACGTTCAGCCATGCTTTTTCTCCGCGGCATCGAGCCGGTCGAGGAAGGTTTGCAGGTCCGCGGGCAGCGGCGAATCGAAGGCGAGCGGCGCACCGGTGAGCGGGTGGGCGAGGCGCAGCTTCGCAGCGTGCAGGAACATCCGCCGCAAGCCCTCGACCTCCAGGCGCTTGTTGAGCGCGAAGTCGCCGTATTTGTCGTCGCCGCACAGCGCGAAGCCGAGATGGGCAAGATGCACGCGGATCTGATGCGTGCGCCCGGTCTTCAGTTCCACCTCGAGCAGGCTGTAGTCGCGCCAGCGCCGTACCAGGCGCACGATGCTGTGCGCCGCCTTGCCCTCGTCCGCGACGCGCACCCGGCGCTCGCCTTCGGCGGTCAGGTACTTGTGCAGCGGAACCTTGACGTGCTGCAGCGGATTGGACCAGCGCCCCGGCACCAGGGTCAGATAGCGCTTCTCCACGCTGCCCTCGCGCATCATGTCGTGCAACGCGGTGAGCGCCGAGCGTTTCTTCGCGACGATCAGCAGCCCCGAGGTCTCGCGGTCGAGGCGATGGGCGAGCTCGAGCATGCGTAGCTCGGGGCGCTGCACGCGCAGCTGCTCGATCACCCCATAGCTCACCCCGCTGCCGCCATGCACCGCCTTGCCGGAGGGCTTGTCGATGACGAGCAGCGCCTCGTCCTCGTACACCACCGGCAGCGGCTTGCCCGCCGGCGCGGGTGCGGCGTGGGTCGGCTCGGCGATGCGGATCGGCGGGATGCGCACCTCGTCGCCCTCCTGCAGGCGATAGGTCTGCTGCACGCGACGCCCGTTCACCCGCACCTCGCCGCTGCGCAGGATGCGATAGACGTGGCTCTTGGGCACCCCCTTGGCGATGCGCAGGAGGTAGTTGTCGATGCGCTGGCCCGCCGCCGCCTCGTCGATGCGTTCGTGGCGAACCGCGATCGCTTTGCCTTCAATCGTCGTCATGAAATATACTTTCGCGCGGTTGAACCGGTCGCTGCCACCCAAGTGCGGCGCGTCAGCAGTCCGTCAGGTCGAAACACCTGCTCCGGACGACGCGCGCAGACTGCTGGCAAAGAGCCCTGAAGAGCGCTCCCGGTCACAACCCTTGCCCGCCATCCAAGGCCGAAAAGGCGCCGATGGTAACGCAAGCGATCCCCTTCGACACACCCATCCAGCCCCCGGGTTGGATTTTGACGCGCAAGTCACCGACGCAGGATCAAATGTTCCGGCCACGCTGCCGCACCGGCACCGCGGGCGGGAACAAGAGAAATTCGACCAGCCGACCCATCACAGCCCTGTTAACCCACCGGATGAAAGCAGCAGCCCTACCCAATCGCTCCTGATCCCGGAAAGCGCGATGGTGCGCGCCGTTCGTCCTGCCCGTGTGTCTTCTCGCGGGAGAACGATCCAAATGAAGCGCATGCTTTTCAATGCGACGCAGGCCGAAGAACTGCGCGTCGCGATCGTGGACGGTCAGAAACTGATCGACCTCGATATCGAATCGGCCGCCAAGGAAGAACGCAAGAGCAACATCTACAAGGCCGTCATCACCCGCATCGAGCCCAGCCTCGAGGCGGCGTTCGTGGACTACGGTGCCGACCGCCACGGCTTCCTGCCGTTCAAGGAGATCTCGCGTTCCTACTTCCAGCCTGGTGCGGACGCCAAGGCCTCGATCAAGGAAGCCCTGAAGGAAGGCCAGGAACTCATCGTCCAGGTCGAGAAGGACGAGCGCGGCAACAAGGGTGCGGCGCTCACCACCTACATCTCGCTGGCCGGCCGCTATCTGGTGCTGATGCCCAACAACCCGCGCGGCGGTGGCGTCTCGCGCCGCGTCGAGGGTGACGAGCGCGCCGAACTGCGCGAGAACATGGATCAGCTCGACGTCCCCCAGGGCATGAGCCTGATCGCGCGCACCGCGGCGATCGGCCGCAGCGCCGAAGAGCTGCAGTGGGACCTCAACTATCTGCTGCAGCTGTGGACCGCCATCGAAGGCGCGGCACAGGGCCAGTCCGGCGCCTTCCTGATCTACCAGGAAGGCAGTCTGGTGATCCGCGCGATCCGCGACTACTTCCAGCCCGACATCGGCGAGATCCTGATCGACACCGACGACATCTTCGAGCAGGCCACGCAGTTCATGGCCCACGTGATGCCGGGCAACGTCGCCCGCGTGAAGCGCTACAGCGACGACGTGCCGCTGTTCTCGCGCTTCCAGATCGAGCACCAGATCGAGTCGGCCTATTCGCGCCAGGTGAACCTGCCCTCGGGCGGTGCCGTGGTGATCGACCATACCGAGGCGCTGGTGTCGATCGACGTCAACTCGGGCCGCGCCACCAAGGGCTCGGACATCGAGGAGACCGCCTTCCGCACCAACTGCGAGGCGGCCGACGAGATCGCCCGCCAGCTCCGCCTGCGCGACCTCGGCGGCCTCATCGTCATCGATTTCATCGACATGGAATCGGCCAAGAACCAGCGCGAGGTCGAGAACCGCCTGCGCGACGCGCTGCGCCACGACCGCGCCCGCGTGCAGACCGGCAAGATCAGCCGCTTCGGCCTGCTCGAGCTGTCGCGCCAGCGCCTGCGCCCGGCGCTCGCCGAAACCAGCTACATCACCTGCCCGCGCTGCAACGGCACCGGCCACATCCGCAGCACCGAATCGTCGGCGCTGCACATCGTGCGCATCCTCGAAGAAGAGGCGATGAAGGACAATACCGGCGCGGTGCACCTGCAGGTGCCGGTCGATGTCGCCACCTTCCTGCTCAACGAGAAGCGGGTCGACATCGCGCGCATCGAGATGCGCCACAAGGTGCAGCTCATCATCGTTCCGAACCGCCATCTCGAGACGCCGGCGCACGAGATCATCCGCCTGCGCCACGACCAGCTCAACACCGAGGACATCGCCCTGGCGAGCTATCAGATGGTGCAGAAGCCGGTCGAAGAGGACACCCGCCTGCCCTCCAAGGCCAACGAGCGCCCGGCACGCCCCGAGGCCGCGGTGAAGGGCATCGCCCCCGCGCAGCCTGCCCCGATGGCTGCACCCGAGCCCGCTCCCGCCTCGGCCCCGGCCCCTGCCGCGCCCGAGCCCAAGGGGCTGATCGCGCGCATCATGGGCTGGTTCTCCGCCGGCAAGGGCGCCGCGGAACCGGTCCCCGCCCCGGTCGTGGAAGAGACTCCGAAACGCGAGGCGCGCCCGCGTGGCGAACGCAGCGGCGAGGGTCGCCGCAATGGCGGCAGCAATGGCGGCCGTGGCCGTCGCGGCGAGCGCGACGGCGAGGCGCAGCCCTCCACCCGCGGCAGCCGTGCCGAGCGTGGCGAGAGCACCGAGCGCCCGCAGCGCGTCGCGGCCGAGCGTGCCGAGCGCCCCGAGCGTGCCGAGCGCCCCGAGCGTGCTGAACGCCCCGAGCGTGCCGAGCGCAGCGAAGGCGGCCGCCGTGGTCGCGGCCAGCGCGGCGAGCGTGCCCAGGAAGGCGCCGAGCAGCGCGCGGCCCAGACCGAGGACGATCTGCTGAAGGCCGCCACCGCCACTGCGATGGTGGCAGCGGCCACGACGGCGGACTCCGGCACGACCGAGACCGTTGCCAGCACGGAAGGCGGCGAAGAGGAAGGCACCCCGTCCGAGAAGCGCCGCCGTCGCGGCCGTGGCCGCGGCCGTCGCTCGGGCGAGCCGCAGGGCATCGACGGCGCCGCCGAAGCGGGTAACGAAGCCGAGACCGGGGCGAAAGCGCCCGAGGGCGAACTGCCGGGAATCGCGGCGTCCGCCGTCGAGCAGGGGACCGTCGAGTCCGCGCACGCTGCCAGCCCGGTCACGACCGGACAGGACGCGAACGTCGGCGCTGCCGCCACAGCCGTGGTGCAAACCGCTCCGGCGGATGCGCAGATCGCCGAACTGCCGATCGTCGGCGGCACCGCGGAGGACGTCACACCGGTCGCCCTGGCCGCACCTCAGGTGCCGCTTGCCCCGGTGCCGGTCGGCGCAGCGCTGGAAGTCGTCGCTGAAACGGCGCCTGCCGCGGAGGTCCCGGTCGACAAGGCCCTTGCGGCCGAAGCGGTGCTCGCCGAGCAAGGTGCTGCTGCCGAAGAGCTTGCCGCCGGGAGTGCTGCCACGGTCGAAGCGGTATCCGCCGCGGCGCCCCGTGCCGAGACCGCTGCCATGATCGATTCGGCTTCTGCCGAGGAAGCGCCGCCTGCGGTCGCCTCCGCAGCGGGCGAGGAGGCGGTCATCGGCACCGAACCCGTCGCGGTCGCCGAGCCCGCCCCCACGTCGAGCGCCGGCGTCCCCCCCGAGGTCGCCGCCGCAGCGCCGGAAGCCGTGCCAGCCCCGCTCGCGGATTCGACGGAGGTCGCCGAACCGTCCGTGCCTGCGGCAGCCGAGTCGACGGTGGTTCGCGCGATGGAAGCCGGCCGTGCCAGCCACGCGCCGAGCGCACCGATCGCGGTGCCGTCCGGCGACAGCGGCCTGATCAGGATCGAGACCGATCCGGCCAAGCGCGTGCAGTTCGGCACCGGCGCCCCGGAGCAGCCGGCACGCCTGGGCCGCCAGCCCCGCCCGGCCGCAGTGATCGCCGAAGAGCCGCTGCAACAGGTCGAGACCCGCAAGTAAGCGGTTCCACCAACCCCGGCGCGAAGGCTTGTCGAGCGCACATCGCGACTTGCATCGCTCCTGCAGGAAACCAGCCCGCGTGGTTGCGCTTTCCGCAGGAGCGGCGCGAGTCGCGATTTCCTTGTCGCCCCGAACTCAGCCCTCGCCCCGAACTCAGCCCTCGCCGCGGACGCGTTGCACGATCCCGCGTGCTGCGTCTTCACACATGTCGAGCACCAGGTCGAAGCCCTTCGGCCCGCCGTAGTAGGGATCGGGCACCTCCTCGCCGTGAGCTTGCGCGCCGGCGAAGGGCAGGAAGAGCTGCAGCTTGGGCCGGTACACCTCGGGGCAATGGCGCTGCATGTGCTCGAGATGCCCGCGGTCCATCGCCAGCAACAAGTCGAACTCCTGGAAGTCGCGCAGCTCGAGCTTGCGCGCGCGCAGCGCCGAGAGGTCGTAGCCGCGCAGCTTGGCCGCCTTCTGCGTGCGCGGGTCGGGTGCCTCGCCGGCGTGGTAGCCCTGCGTGCCGGCAGAGTCGAGCAACACCTGCGCACCCAGCCCGCCGGTCTCGACGAAGTGGCGCGCCACCGCCTCGGCGGTCGGCGAGCGGCAGATGTTGCCAGTGCATACGAACAGGATCCTCTTCATCCCCTCCCCTCCTCTTCTTGTTGTTCACACGCTGCCATGCTGGTCGGCGCCGAAGGCGCGCTCGCGCAGCTTGAAGAGCTCGTCGCGCGCCGCCGCCGCCTTCTCGAACTCGAGGTTGCGGGCGTGCTCCTGCATCTCCTTCTCCAGCCGCTTGATCGCGCGCGCCAGCGCCTTCTCGTCCATCGCCGCGTAGTCGCCGCCCTTCTCCGCCACGCGCGCGACGTCGCGCTTCGCGCCATCGGCATCGTACACCCCGTCGATGATGTCCTTGATGCGCTTGGTCACCGACTTCGGCACGATGCCGTTGGCCTCGTTGAATGCGATCTGCTTGTGGCGACGGCGCTCGGTCTCCCCGATCGCCGCCTTCATCGAGTCGGTGACGCGGTCGGCATAGAGGATGGCGGTACCGTGCAGATGGCGCGCGGCGCGGCCGATGGTCTGGATCAGCGAACGCTCCGAGCGCAGGAAGCCTTCCTTGTCGGCGTCCAGGATCGTCACCAGCGACACCTCCGGGATGTCCAGGCCTTCGCGCAGCAGGTTGATGCCGACCAGCACGTCGAACTCGCCCAGGCGCAGGTCGCGGATGATCTCGACCCGCTCCACGGTGTCGATGTCCGAGTGCAGGTAGCGCACGCGGATGCCGTTGTCGGCGAGATAGTCGGTGAGGTCCTCGGCCATGCGCTTGGTGAGCACGGTGACCAGCACACGCTCGTTCACCACCAGGCGCTTCTTGATCTCGGACAGCAGATCATCGACCTGAGTCATTGCCGGGCGCACCTCGACCATCGGATCGATCAGGCCCGTCGGGCGCACCACCTGCTCCACGACCTGGCCCTGGTGCTCCTCCTCGTACTTCGCCGGGGTAGCGGAGACGAAGACGGTCTGCGGCATAAGGCGCTCGAATTCGTCGAACTTGAGCGGCCGGTTGTCCAGCGCCGACGGCAGGCGGAAGCCGTAGCCGACCAGGTTCTCCTTGCGCGAGCGGTCGCCCTTGTACATGCCGCCGACCTGGCCGATGGCCACGTGCGACTCGTCGATGAAGAGCAGCGCAT
Organism: Thauera sp. DNT-1; assembly: GCF_055393985.1. NCBI lineage: Bacteria > Pseudomonadati > Pseudomonadota > Betaproteobacteria > Rhodocyclales > Zoogloeaceae > Thauera > Thauera sp. DNT-1. The sequence goes on from NZ_AP043752.1 coordinate 829,028, forward strand.
CCTGCGGCAGGTAGTCGATCAGCGTCGGCGGCGGCTCGCCCGGACCGCGCCCGGACAGGTGCCGGGAGTAGTTCTCGATGCCCTTGCAGAAGCCCATCTCGTTCAACATCTCGAGGTCGAAGCGGGTGCGCTGCTCGATGCGCTGCGCCTCCACCAGCTTGCCCTCGCGCTGGAAGAAGGCGACGCGCTCCTTCAACTCCTCCTTGATCGCCTCGATCGCCTGCAGCACCGTCGCGCGCGGGGTCACGTAGTGGCTGGACGGATAGACGGTGAAGCGCGCCAGCTTGTGCCTGAGGTGTCCGGTGAGCGGATCGAACAGGGTCAGGTGTTCGATCTCGTCGTCGAACATCTCGATGCGCACCGCGAGCTCGGCGTTTTCCGCCGGGAAGACGTCGATCACATCGCCGCGCACGCGGAAGGTGCCGCGGCGGAAGTCGATGTCGGCGCGGGTGTATTGCATCGCCACCAGGCGCTGGATGAGGTCGCGGTGCGCCATGCGCTCGCCCTCGCGCAGGTGCAGGATCATGGCGTGGTAGTCGACCGGATCGCCGATGCCGTAGATGCACGACACCGTGGCCACGATGACCACGTCGCGGCGCTCCATCAGGCTCTTGGTCGCCGACAGGCGCATCTGCTCGATGTGCTCGTTGATCGACGAATCCTTCTCGATGAAAAGGTCGCGCGAGGGCACGTAGGCCTCGGGCTGGTAGTAGTCGTAGTAGCTGACGAAGTACTCGACCGCGTTCTCGGGCAGGAACTCCTTGAACTCGGCGTAGAGCTGCGCGGCCAGCGTCTTGTTGGGCGCCAGCACCAGGGCCGGTCGCCCCATGCGGGCGATGACGTTGGCCATGGTGTAGGTCTTGCCCGAGCCGGTCACGCCGAGCAGGGTCTGATACATCAGGCCGTCCTCGACGCCTTCGCACAGCAGGCGGATCGCCTCGGGCTGGTCGCCGGCGGGCGGAAACGGCTGGTGCAGGCGGAAGGGGCTGCCCTCGAAGCCGAGCACGGTCCCGCCTTGCTGCGGTGCATCGTTTCCGGCGCTATTGCCTTGAGTCGTCATGCTAAAATTCCCGCTCCATTCCGGTGCATCGCCGCACGGCGGCACCGGACGAAAACGCCGATTATTTCCCAAATCGCGTGACAAGGCACGGCGCAAGTCCGTTCCCGCCACGCGCATTCACTGCCGCCCTACCGGAACAACTGGAGTCCTCATGTCCGCTTCGATCTTCGCCGCCGTCGAGATGGCGCCCCGTGACCCGATCCTTGGCCTCAACGAGGCCTTCGCCGCCGACACCCGCGCCGAGAAGGTCAACCTCGGCGTCGGCGTGTACTACGACGACAACGGCAAGATCCCGCTGCTCGCCGCCGTGCGCACCGCCGAGAAGGCACGCCTCGAAGCCATGCCGCCGCGCGGCTACCAGCCGATCGAAGGCCCCGCGGCCTACAACAACGCGGTGCAGGGCCTGCTCTTCGGCAAGGACTCGCAGCTCGCCACCAGCGGCCAGACCATCACCGTCGAGGCCCTCGGCGGCACCGGCGCGCTCAAGGTCGGCGCCGACTATCTCAAGCGTCTCGTCCCCGGCGCCACCGTGTACATCTCCGACCCGAGCTGGGAGAACCACCGCGCGCTGTTCGAATCCGCCGGCTTTCCGGTCGAGAACTACCCCTACTACGACGCCGCCAGCCGCGGCGTGAACTTCGCCGGCATGAAGGCCAAGCTCGACAGCCTGCAGCCCGGCTCGATCATCGTGCTGCACGCCTGCTGCCACAACCCCACCGGCGCAGACCTGTCCGACGCGCAGTGGGACGAAGTGGTCGCCGTGTGCCGCGAGCGCGGCCTGATCCCCTTCCTCGACATGGCCTACCAGGGCTTCGCCGAAGGCATCGACGCCGACGCCGTGGCCGTGCGCGCGCTGTCGGCCAGCGGCCTGCAGTTCTTCGTGTCGAGCTCGTTCTCGAAGAGCTTCTCGCTCTACGGCGAGCGCGTCGGCGCGCTGTCCATCGTCACCGCCAGCAAGGAAGAGGCCGGTCGCGTGCTGTCGCAGGTCAAGCGCGTGATCCGCACCAACTACTCCAACCCGCCGATCCACGGCGGCGCCATCGTCGCCGCGGTGCTGAGCTCGCCCGAGCTGCGCCAGATGTGGGAAGACGAGCTCGGCGGCATGCGCGAGCGCATCCGCGCCATGCGCACCGGCCTGGTCGAGCAGTTGAAGGCCGCGGGCGTGGCGCAGGACTTCTCCTTCGTGATCAAGCAGCGCGGCATGTTCTCCTACACCGGGCTCACCGCCGCGCAGGTCGAGAAGCTCAAGGCCGATTTCGGCATCTACGCCGTGTCGACCGGCCGCATCTGCCTGGCCGCGCTCAACTCCAAGAACATCGGCTACGTCGCCAAGGCGATCGCGCAGGTGGTCAAGGGCTGATCCAGCCCGGCCAGGGCGGCGGGATCGCAAAATCTTCCGCCCCAGCCTTGACGAGCGCGCATCTGCTGCCTAAAATGCGCGCCTCTGTTCCCCGATAGCTCAGTCGGTAGAGCGCCGGACTGTTAATCCGTAGGTCCCTGGTTCGAGCCCAGGTCGGGGAGCCAAGTTTCAGGACTTGGTGTTTCATAAAGGAACAGCAAGCCAGCATCGCAACCGAGTACTTCCTCGATAGCTCAGTCGGTAGAGCGCCGGACTGTTAATCCGTAGGTCCCTGGTTCGAGCCCAGGTCGAGGAGCCAGCATCGCCAACAAGAAAGCCAATCCTTCGGGGTTGGCTTTTTTGTTGGCGGGGCCAGCGCGACGCGGCACTATTCCGCGCCGGATCGACCTCGCCTATCGCGACTTGCGTCGCTCCTACAGGCGGGCGGAACGACCCGACGGCTCACGGAAGCGATGACGACCGAGCCCGCGGTGGGAGCGACGCAAGTCGCGATACGGCGCGCGAACGAGCACCGGCGTCCGGCCCCGCGCCACGATGCGTCAACGAGCACTGAAACCGGGTTCGCCGCCGTGCCGCGAGCCCTCACGAATTGCCCGCATCGTTCGCCGGGTCCATCTCGCGCGCGGCACGCAGGTCGCGGTACACCGCGGCACGCATGATCAGCATCGACACCACCGGCGCGGTCATCAGCACGAAGACGCTGATCAGCAACTCGTGGATCACCAGGCGCGACTGTGTCACGGTGAAGTACAGCATCGATGCCACCAGGATGCAGCCGGCGCCGAGCGCGATGCTGATCGCGGGGCCGTGGATGCGCTGGTAGAAGCTCTGCAGGCGCGCCAGGCCGAGCGTGCCGACGAGGGTGACGATGCCGCCCAGCACCAGCAGCAGGGCCACCGGGATCGCCGCCCACCACGGCAGGGATTCGGCACCGCTCATTGGGCTGCCCTCCTGTCGCTGCGCGACCTCCTCCCCGAGGGAGGGGAGCGCTTTCCTTCGGGCGGTGGTGCGGACGCGCTCATTCGATCACCTCCCCGCGCATCAGGAACTTGGCGAGCGCGATCGTGGATACGAAGCCGAGCAGCGCGATGATCAGCGCGGCCTCGAAATAGATCTGGCTGCCGTGGCGGATGCCCAGCAGCAGCGCCAGCACCATCACGCACATCCACAGCGTGTCGAGCGCCAGCACGCGGTCCTGTGCCGAGGGGCCGATCATCAGCCGCAGCGTGCACAACAGCATGGCCAGCACCACGCAGGCCAGCGCGAAAAGTGTCGCCGCCGAGAGCAGCGTCGCGGTCGTCATGTCCGGCCTCCTCCGGGTTCGGGCGTCTCGAACACCTCGATGATCGGCTGTTCGTAACGCGTCTTGATGGTGTGCACCCACCACGCCTCGTCGTGCAGATCGAAGACGTGGAGCAGCAGCTCGTGGCCGTCGGGAAGGATCTCCACCCACACCGTGCCCGGCGTCGAGTTGATCAGGCAGGACAGCAGGGCCAGGCCGTGCGGGCTCTTCAGGTCGAGCGGCACGCGGATGAATTGCGAGTTCACATCGGCCGAACGCCGCAACAGGATGATCTGGGTGACGTTGAAACAGGAGCGGACGATCTCGATCGCCGCCATCCACAGCAGGCGGAACAGCGCCAGCGGGCGGCGGATGCGGGCGTGGCCGTGCGGCTGCAGCGGCTGCGACAGCAGCGGCGCGAGCACGCCGAGCGCGCCGCCGAGCAGCCAGTGCGCGGGCTCCAGGCTCTGGTTGAGCATCAGCCACATCAGCAGCAGGCTCGCCGACAGCAGCGGCGAAGGCAGCCAGCGTCTCATCGCGCACCCTCCGCGCCCGGCGCGCGCAGCACCGGAGGCTCGCCGAGCACGCGCGCCGCGTAGTCGCCGCTGCGCAGCAGGCCCGCGGTGGTGCGGTCGAGGTAGTCGAACACCGTGCCCGCCTGCACCGTCAGCAGCACGCACAGGATCACCAGCGCCCCCACCGGCACCGCCTCGGAGAACTGCAGCCGCGGCGGCGTCACCGCGCCCGCAGCCCAGAAGGTGCGCACCCCCAGGCGCATCAGCGCGATGATCGCCGCCAGCCCGGCGAGGATCATCAGCCCGATCAGGCCCCAGGTCGTCGCCGGGACGCCTTCGGGCGCGGCCGCGAGCATGGCGTGGAAGAGGCTGAACTTGGCGACGAAGCCCGCCAGCGGCGGCATCCCGGCGATCACCAGCGCGCACGCGGCGAAGCTCAGGCCGAGGAAGGCGAGCGTGCCGGGAATGCCGACGCCGACCGGATCCTCCGGCTTGTCCTCGATCGCAAAGGCCTCCATGGTGATCGCGATCAGCGCCGCGCCCGGCGGACGGATGCGCTCGGTGAGCTCGATCAGCAGCATGAAGGCCGCCATCGCCAGCGTGGAGCCGAGCAGGTAGTAGAGGCCCGAGGCCAGCACCGCCCCCCCGGAATGCCCGATCACCGCCAGCAGCGTGCCCGAGGACACGATCGCGCCATAGCCCGCCATGCGCCCGCCGTCCTGGCTCGCGAGCATGCCGATGGCGCCGAACAGCACGGTCGCCATGCCGCCGAGGGTCAGCGCGGCGAAGCCGAAGCCCTCCGCGGCGCCCGCCCCCTCGCCGAACACCGCCAGCCACACCCGCAGCACGGCATACACGCCCACCTTGGTCATCAGCACCAGCATCGCCCCCACCGGCGCCGAGGCCGAGGCGTAGGTGGTGGGCAACCAGAACCCGAGCGGCCACATCGCCCCCTTGGTCAGAAAGGCGAGCGCCAGCACCGCCGCCCCGACCTGCAGCAGCCAGGCGTCCTGCGCGCCGAGCAGGGCCACGCGGGCGCCGAGGTCGGCGATGTTGAGCGTCCCGGAGGCGGCGTAGATCAGCGACACCCCGATCAGGAACACCAGCGAAGCCACCAGGTTCACCGCGATGTACTGCATGCCGGCCTGGATGCGACGCAGGTTGTAGCCGTGCAGCACGAGCCCGTAGGACGCCGCCAGCATGACCTCGAAGAACACGAAAAGGTTGAACAGGTCGTTGGTCAGGAAGGCGCCGTTGAGCCCCATCAGCAGGAACTGGAAGAGCGGGTGGAAGCTCACGCCGACGCGGTCCCAGCGCCGCGCCGAGAACACCAGCACGGCGAGCGCGATCGTCGCCGTCAGCACCAGCATCAGCGCGGAGAGGCGGTCGGCCACCAGCGCGATGCCGAAGGGCGCAGCCCAGTTGGCCGCCAGATACACGCCGATGCCGCCGGGCCAGTACCCGCCGTCGGCCAGCACCAGCAGTGCGACCGCCACCGCCCACAGCAGCATGCCGCTCGCGAGGCCGAGGCCGAACTTGAGCCCGTGGCGCTTCTGGTTGATCGGGATCATCAGCGCGCCGACGATCAGCGGCAGCAGCACGGGCACGATGATCAGGTGGTTGAGCCAGGGCAACACCGTCATTCGCGCGGCTCCTCGCCATCGACGTGGTCGCTGCCCGAGAGCCCGCGCGCGCCGATCATCATCACCAGGTAGAGCGCGGTGGTGGCGAAGCCGATCACGATCGCGGTGAGCACGAGGCCCTGCGGCAGCGGGTCGGCGAACTGCGCCGGATCGATGGCGGGCGTGGGCGTGATCGGCGGCTTGTCCACCCACAGCCGCCCCATCGCGAAGATGAACAGGTTCACCGCGTACGACATCAACAGCAGCCCGGTGATGAGCTGGAAGGTGCGCGGACGCAGGATCAGCCAGATCCCCGCGCCGAACACCACGCCGACGGAAATCGCCAGTACCAGTTCCATCAGATCCGCCTCCCCTCGGCACCGCCCTGTCCGTCCGCCGTCAGGTCCTCGCCCGGGTGGCGGTGCGCGCGCAGCGACTGGTGCGCGAGCGCGACCAGCATCAGCATCGTGGTGCCGACCACCACCGCGAACACGCCGAGGTCGAACACGAAGGCGCTCGGCAGGTGCAGCTCGCCCACCAGCGGCCACTCCACGTGCGCGGTGTGGGTGGTGAGGAAGGGATGCCCGAACCACCACGCCCCCAGGCCGGTGGTGCAGGCCAGCAGCAGTCCGAAGCCCAGCCAGCGATGCGGGCGCAGGTTCAGGCGGCTCTCCACCCACACCGTGCCGGCGAGCATGTACTGCACCAGGATCGCCACCGCGAAGATCAGTCCGGCAACGAAGCCGCCGCCCGGCAGGTTGTGCCCGCGCATGAAGAAATACACCGCGATCACCCCCATGAAGGGCAGCAGCAGGCGCAGGTAGATCCCCGGCACCAGCAGGTAGCCGCTGCCGGCCTGCTCGGCGGGGCTCTGCCGGCTCGCCGGATCGCCCTCGAAGCGCTGCTGCGGCGGGATGCCGGCGCTTTCCGGCGCCGGGCGGAAGCGGCGCAGCAACGCATACACGGTGAGCGCGACGACGGCGAGCACGGTGATCTCGCCCAGGGTGTCGAAGCTGCGGAAATCCACCAGCAGCACGTTCACCACGTTGCTGCCCCCGCCGCCGCCGAGGGCGTTGAGCAGGAAGAAGTCCGCGATCGTGTCCGAGGCCGGATGCACCAGCACCGCATGGGTCAGCGCCGCCAGCGCGAGGCCGCCGCCGACGGCGAGCGCGAGGTCGCGCGTGCGTCGCGTCCATACCTGCCACGGCGGCTGCACCGGGCCGGCGATCGACTCGATCCGCGGCGGCAGCCAGCGCAGGCCGAGCAGGATCAGCACCGTGGTCACCGTCTCCACCATCAGCTGGGTCAGCGCCAGGTCGGGCGCAGACAGCCACAGGAAGGTCGCCGCGGTGACGATGCCGGTGCCGCCGACGAGCGCGAGCGCGGCCAGGCGGTGGTACTTCGCCATCCACGCCGCCGCCAGCGCGCAGCCGGCGCCGATCAGCCACATGCCGGCGAAGATGGGGTCGAAGCCCCGCACGGGGATCACGGTCCACGCCGGCGGAGCGCCCGCCAGCAGGAGCGGGATCAGCAGCAGCGCGAGCATCATCAGCATCAGCTGCGGCTGCAGCCGGCGCGTGCCGACGCGGCGCAGCAGCCACTCCGCACCGCGGGTGAGCTGCAGCATCGTCGTCTCGTAGGCCTGCGCGCCGTTGAGGCGGTGGAGCAGCGGCACGCGCTCGCGCCGCGCCAGGTCGAAATGGCGGCGCAGCACCCCGTAAAGCAGCATGCCGCCCACGAGCGCGCACACGCTCATCAGCAGCGGCAGGTTGAAGCCGTGCCACACCGCCAGGTCGTAGGCCGGCGCGGCCTCGCCCAGGGTGGCGACCACCGCCAGGTGCAGCAGCGGCTCGATGCTCACGCCGGGGGCGACGCCCACCACCAGGCAGGCCAGCACCAGCAGCTCGACCGGAAAGCGCATCCAGCGCGGCGGCTCGTGGGGGTCGCGCGGCAGGCCCTGCGCCGACGTTCCGAAGAAGACCGAGATGAAGCGCAGCGAGTAGGCCACGCTGAACATGCCCATCGCCACCGCGGCGTACGACATCCACCAGTTGCGATCCCCCCCGACGTGCAGCGTCTCGGCGAAGAACATCTCCTTGGACAGGAAGCCGTTCAGCAGCGGCACCCCCGCCATCGCCGCGCTGGCCACAATCGCCAGCGTGGCGGTGATCGGCAGCTTGTGGCGCAGGCCGCGCAGCACGCGCAGGTCGCGGGTGCCGGTCTCGTGGTCGATGATCCCGGCGGCCATGAACAGCGAGGCCTTGAAGGTCGCATGGTTGAGGATGTGGAAGATCGCCGCGACGATCGCCAGCGGCGTGCCGATGCCGATCAGCACCGTGATGAGGCCGAGGTGGCTGATCGTCGAGTAGGCCAGCAAGCCCTTGAGGTCGTGCTGGAAGATGGCCACGAAGGCGCCGATCAGCAGGGTGCACACGCCGGCGCCGCCGATGATCCAGGTCCATTCCGGCGTGCCGGCAAGCGCCGGCCACAGGCGCACGAGCAGGAACACCCCGGCCTTCACCATCGTGGCCGAGTGCAGGTAGGACGACACCGGCGTGGGCGCCGCCATCGCATGCGGCAGCCAGAAGTGGAAGGGAAACTGCGCACTCTTGGTGAGTGCACCGAGCGCGACCAGCACCAGCGCGGGCAGGTAGAGCTCGTGGCCGCGGATCTGGTCGCCGGCGGCGAGCACCACGTCGAGGTCGTAGCTGCCGACGATATGCCCCAGCACCAGCACACCGGCCATCAGGCACAGGCCGCCGGTGGCGGTCACGGTGAACGCCATGCGCGCGCCGCGGCGAGCGTCCGCGCGGTGGTGCCAGTAGCCGATGAGCAGGAAGGAGGTGAGGCTGGTGAGCTCCCAGAACACCACCAGCTGCACCAGGTTGCCCGACAGCACGACCCCCAGCATCGAGCCCATGAAGGCGAGCAGGAAGGCGAAGAAGCGCGGCACCGGGTCTTCGGGCGACATGTAGTAGCGCGCATACAGCACCACCAGCAGTCCGATCGCCAGCACCAGCATGCTGAAGACCCAGGCGAGGCCGTCGACCCGCAGCACGAAGTCCAAGCCCTCGGCGGGCAGCCAGGCGAACTCCGCACGCACGACCTCGCCGGCGGCGACCTGCGGGAACAAGGCTGCGGCGATCGCCAGTCCGCCCACCGCCACCCCGATCGCCAGCCAGGACTCGCGGTTGCGCGCGTCCTGCGGCATCAGCGCGGCGAGCACGCTACCGAGAAAGGGGAGGAGGACGAGCGAGGCGAGCAGCATCGAGGCGGATCGGGGCGGAAAGGCGTTCAGGGACGGGGCGGGGGCCAGGACGACGTGCGGCGGTCCGGCGAAACCCTGCCGAGGTTACCACAGCAAATTTGGTGCCAGATTACCGGGCACGCATGAAAAGGCGGAGCTCCCGCAGGGGTCTGTCGGGTTCTGGGAGCGCGGGAGCGGCGCGCTCCAGCGCTTTCGACCCGCTTCACCGACCCTTCCACCGCCGTATCGCGACTTGCGTCGCTCCCACAAGATGCCCGTCGCTCCCACAAGGTGCCCGAATCACCCGGTGGGGGCGCCGGAACCGCGGTGTTCTTGTGGGAGCGACGCAAGTCGCGATCGCCGCTGAAGGGTGCGATGACGCTCGCACCGCCCTCACCCGCCGCCACCCTGCTCCCCGCGCACCAGCCGCCCGACATCGAAGCCACGCGCCGCGAGGCGCTCGAGCAGCTCGGCGTAGGCACGCGCCTCCACCGTCGGCGTGCGCGACAGGATCCACAGGTACTCCCGGCTCGGCTCGCCCACCGCGACCAGGCGATAGTCGGGGTCGAGGTCGAGCACCCAGTAGTCGCCCCATACGATCGGCAGGAAGGACAGCCAGGCCGGCGCGAAGCGCACCTCCAGCCGCGGCGAGTCGGCGCCACCGATCTGCCGCGCCACGCCGACCGCCTCGGAGACGCTGCCATCGGCCTCGCGGCAGCGGTTCACCACGCGCACCTCGCCGCTCTCCAGCAGGCTGTAGTCGGCGCGCGAATCCCCCACGCACTTCTTCTGGAACCAGTTCGGATAGCGCGCGATCTCGTACCAGGAGCCCATGTAGCGCGGCACGTCGAGCGCGGCGATCGGCTCCACGGGCGCGGATGGCGCGTCGGCCGCGGCAACGGGGCCGACCTGCGCCAGGAGCGCCAGCACACTGGCGGCGAGCATGAGCGGACGGTGCTTCATCGGAGATCCTGCATGTAAATGGGAGTGGTACGACTTCCCGAGGAGCGTGAAGTTTCTCTTGCCGTACGCAGCCGCTGCGCCGGCGCAAGCGGGCCATGCTGGCGGGGAAGCCCGCAAGGGCTCAGGATTGCACGCACTGGCGATCGCCCGCCGGGCCACCCCCAGGCTCCGCACGCGGCGCGCAAACCCACGCCCTGCACCTGCCCCCGGGAGCCCCACATGAAGCTGCGTCTCGCCCTGCTGATCCTCGTCCTCGCCGCCCTCCTCGCCTCGGGCATCGCCCCCTACGACCGCGGCGTGTGGTGGGCCGAGGTGGCCCCGGTGCTGATCGCGCTCCCCATCCTGCTCGCGAGCGCGCGCCGCTTCCCGCTCACCCCGCTCACCTACGGTCTGATCGCGTTCTTCTCCCTGATCCTCATCCTCGGCGGCGCCTACACCTACGCGCGCGTACCGGTCGGCTTCGTGGTGCAGGACTGGTTCGAACTCGCGCGCAACCCCTACGACCGCTTCGGCCACTTCTTCCAGGGCGTCACCCCGGCGATTCTGGGCCGCGAGCTGCTGCTGCGCACCTCGCCGCTGCGCCCGGGAAAATGGCTGTTCGCCCTGCTCACCCTGAGCTGCACCGGCATCAGCGCGCTGTACGAGCTCGTCGAATGGGCCTCGGCCGAGCTGTGGGCCGGCGGCGCGGTGGAATTCCTCGGCACCCAGGGCGACCCCTGGGACGCCCAGGCCGACATGCTGATGGCGCTGCTCGGAGCGATAATCGCGCAGATCGTGTTCGGACGGCTGCACGACCGCCAGCTCGCACGCCTCGCCGCGCAGCCCTCCACCTGAACGGACGCATCCGGCCGATCTTCATATCGGCCGTCCGTCGCGGCGACTGCGGTCGCCAGGCCCTGCCGGGCCGTCGCGCCCGGCTCATCAAGCCCCGGCGGCTTCCCGCACCGGGGCGGCTCACCTATCGGGAGACCTCATGAACCAGCCATCCTCGAACCCACGCCGGCGCTTCCTCACCGCGGCCGGCGGGCTCGCCACCGCCGCCGTCGCCGGCCCGGCCCTGGCGCAGTCCGCGCCCCCCGCCGCGAGCACCGAGCGCAGCCTGCCCTTCCTGATCGGCCGCGCCACCGACACCCTGCTGCCACCCGGCAAGCAACGCCGCGTCGTGATCTGCGGTGGCGGCTGGGGCGGGGTGACCGCCGCCAAGTACCTGCGCCAGCTCGCCCCCCAGCTCGACGTCGTGCTGCTGGAGCGCAACCCCGTGTTCTTCTCCTGCCCGATGAGCAACAAGTGGCTGGTCGATCAGGTGGATACCCGGTATCTCACCCACGACTACCTCGCCGTCGCCGAGAAGTACGCCTACCGCTTCATCCAGACCGAGATCCTCGAGATCGAGCGCGAGGGCAAGCGGGTGATCACGGCGGCCGGCGCCATCCACTACGACTACCTGATCGTGGCCCCCGGCATCCGCTACAACTACGAGGCCTGGTTCGGCAACGACCGCCGCATGGCCGAGGCCACCCGGGCGCGCTTTCCGGCGGCCTACATCCCGAGCGCCGAGCACTTCCACCTCAAGAACGCGCTCCAGTCCTTCAAGGGCGGCGACCTCGTGATGACCCTGCCGCCCCCGCCGCAGCGCTGCCCGCCCAGCCCCTACGAGCGCGCCTGCCTGATCGCGTCGATGTTCAAGCAGAAGAAGATCCCGGGGCGCATCTACATCCTCGACCACAAGGACGGCGCGCGCCCGATCGGCCCGGGCTTCCGTTCCACCTTCGAAGAGCTGTACAAGGACATCATCACCTACGTCCCCGACGCGCGCATCGAGGAGGTCGATCCGTTCAAGCGCAGGATCCGCACCGAGGCGGGCGATTTCGACTTCCAGCACGCCATCCTCATGGCCCCGCACCAGGCCGGCGACCTCGCCTGGAAGGCGGGTCTGGTGCCGCGTCCAGGTGCGGGCAACCCGAGCGGCGGCTGGGCCGACGTCGATCCGCTCTTCCTGCACGACCGCACGGACAAGGAGGTCTTCGTCATCGGCGACGCGGTCGGCTTCGTGTCGCCGCAGTTCGGCTTCTACCCCAAGGCCGGCCACGTCGCCAACCGCCACGCCCGCATCGTGGCCTACTACATCTCCGAGCGCGAGGCCGGGCGGGAACCCGACTACCGGCTCCCGGACAACCTCTGCTTCATGATGGTGAATATCGCCCCACAGGAAGGCATCTCGGTGCAGTTCGACTACAAGGTCAACGCCCAGGGCATCATCGAGCAGACCCAGATCGACTACAACGAGCGCACCGCGGCGACGATCTCGCAGGACTTCGGCTGGGCGCAGACCATCTACGAGGACATGTTCTCGTAAGCCGGCCCGTCCGGCGCGGGGCTCACACCCCGTGCCGGCGGCGGTGCTGGCGGGCGCCGGCGGCGCCGTCGGCGTCCGAATAGGCGTGGCGCGCCGCGGTCATCTCGGCGAGCACGGTGGCGATCTTGTGGTTGAGCGTGCCCTTGGGAATCACGCCCTTGGCGTCGGGCTCGCCGGCCTCGACGCCGGTCAGCACGGTCATCGCCTCGTCCACCGTCTTCACCGCGTGGATGTGGAAGCGGCCCTCCGCCGCGGCCTGCACCACGTCCTCGCGCAGCATCAGGTGGCGCACGCTCGCCGCCGGGATCACCACGCCCTGCGTGCCGTCCAGCCCGCGCGCGCTGCACAGGTCGAAGAAGCCTTCGATCTTCTCGTTCACACCGCCGATCACCTGCACCTCGCCGAACTGGTTCACCGAGCCGGTGATCGCGAAGCGCTGCTGGATCGGCACCTGGGTCAGCGCCGAGAGCAATGCGCACAGCTCGGCGAGCGAGGCCGAGTCGCCCTCGACCGGCGCGTAGGACTGCTCGAACACCAGGCTCGCCGACAGCGACAGCGGCTGGTGGCGGGCGTAGCGCGCGGCGAGGAAGGCCGACAGGATCAGCACGCCCTTGGAGTGGATCGCACCGCCGAGCTCGGTCTCGCGCTCGATGTCGACCACGTCGCCCTCGCCCATGCGCACCGTGGCGGTGATCCGCACCGGGTGGCCGAAGAGCTCCCCGGCGAGCTCGATCACCACCAGGCCGTTGATCTGGCCGGCGCGCTCGCCGGTGGTTGAGATCAGCGTGGTGCCGTCGAGGATGGACTCCAGTACCCGGGTCGGGTAACGATTGGCCCGCCGCGCGCGCGCGGCGAGCGCGTCCTCGACCTCGGCGCGCGTCGTGGCGGCGAGGCCCTTCTGGCGGGCGTGGAAGTCGGCCTCGCGCATGAGGTCGGAGAGCGCGCGGGTGTTGAGCGACAGGCGCCCGGAGTCCTCGGCCAGGCGCGAGGCTTCCTCGACCAGGCGCGCCACACCGCTGCGCTCGACCGGCAGCAGCTTCGCGCCGCGCGCGAGCAGCGCCATCAGGCGGGCGTACTCGCATTCGTTCTCGGGCGTGCGCAGGATGTCGTCGTTGAAGTCGGCCGCCACCTTGAAGAGGTCGGCGAACTCCGGATCGTGCTCCATCAGCAGGTAGTAGACCTCGCGGTCGCCGATCAGCACCACCTTGAGCGCGCTCGGCACCGCCTCCGGCTCCAGGGTCAACGCCCCGCTCCAGCCCTGCGCCTCGGCCGGCGGCTCGATGCGGATCTCGCCCGCGCGCAGGCTGCGCTTGAGGCCTTCCCAGGCGAAGGGCTGCGACAGCAGGCGCTCCGCGTCGAGCACCAGGTAGCCGCCGTTGGCGCGGTGCAGCGCGCCGGCACGGATCAGGTTGAAGTGGCTGACCTGGTTGCCCTGCTGCACGATGTGCTCGATGCGGCCGATCAGGTTGCCGTAGCCGGGGTTGTTCTCGAACACCACCGGCGCACCCTGCGAGCCGCAATGATCCACCAGCAGCTTGACCTGGTAGCGGTGGTAGCGCGTGTTCTCCTCGGGCTCGGGGGCCTCGTCGTCTTCTTCCTCCAGCATGGTGCCGCGCACCGCGCTGTCGATGACGTCGCGCTCGACCGCGTCGAGGAAGGCGAGCACCTCGGGCAGGTCCTCGTGCGCCTCGCGCACCTCGCGCAGCAGGTGCGCGACCGCGGGGCCGAGCACCTCGCGCTCGGCACGGTCGATCGACTCGCGCACCGACTTGCGCCAGCCGGGGAAGTCGTTGAGCAGATCCTCGAGGCGGTCGCTCCACGCGCCGATGCGCGCCTCGATGGCCTTGCGCTCGTCCTCCGGCAAGGCCTCGAAGGCCTCGGGCGACAGCGGCTCGCCGTCCTTGGTGGGCGCGAACACGAAGCCCTCGGGGGTCTGCAGCAGCGAGATGCCTTCGGCGTTGCAGGCCTTGCCGAGTTCGCGCAGCGCCCCTTCCTCGCGCGCCTTGTGCGCACTCTGCAGCGACTCGACACGCTCGACGTGGGCGTCGCTGTCGAGCGCGGCGCCGAGCGCCGGGCCGAGGTCGCGGATGAAGGTCTGCATGCGCGTGCGCAGCGCCGCGCCGCGCCCGGCCGGCAGGGTCAGCAGGCGGGGCTTGAGCGGCTCGTCGAAGTTGTGGAGATAACAGAGATCGGGCGGCACGTCCTCGCGCGCCGCGCGCTCGCGCAGCAGGCGGAAGGTGGTCGCGTGCTTGCCGCTGCCGGCATCCCCGAGCACGAACACGTGGTAGCCGGTGTGGCCCATCGCGAGGCCGAAGCGGATCGCCTCGACGGCGCGCTCCTGGCCAAGGTCGCCGGCGTGGTCGGCGAGCGATTCGGTGGTGTCGAAGCTGAAGCAGGCGGGGTCGCAGCGCTTGCGCAAAGCCGTCGCCGGCAGTGGCACGAGATCGGCCATGGATTTGATCTTTCTTCTGGTGCCGGAGCGGCAGGGAGCGCAATGATACACCCCGCCCCGCAGGCCCCGTGATCCACGCCCACTGCCCCCGGCTACGGCGGCTCCGCTTCTCGTGGGAGCGACGCGAGTCGCGATCGGCCGCGGGCTTGCGACGAAGCTCGAGATGCACGCCTGCGCGAACCTCGCCTTGCGCCGCGCTGTCCACGACTCGATAATCCCGCAACCCGAACCCCAGCCCGCAGCCGCAGCCGACCATGAAAGTCATCCCGATCCAGCAGGCCGCGTCTCCCCTCGCCCCCGCGGCCCCCGCGCCCGTTGCGGCGCCCGGCGCTGCGCTGGTCGACCGCCGCGCGCGCAGCGTGCGCGACCTGCGCATCTCGGTCACCGACCGCTGCAACTTCCGCTGTGTGTACTGCATGCCGCGCGAAGTCTTCGGCGACGACTACGCCTTCCTGCCGCGGCGGCAGCTGCTCAGCTTCGAGGAGATCCTGCGCGTGGCGCGGCTGTTCGTCGCGCGCGGCGTGCGCAAGATCCGCATCACCGGCGGCGAACCGCTGCTGCGCAAGGACGTCGACCGCCTGATCGGCATGCTCGCCGCACTCGACGGCGTCGAGGTCACGCTCACCACCAACGGTGTGCTGCTGCCCAAGCTCGCGCGCCGGCTCAAGGACGCCGGCCTGCACCGCGTCACCGTGAGCCTGGACGCGCTCGACGATGCGCTCTTCCGGCGCATGAACGACGCCGACTACCCGGTGGAGAAGGTGCTCGAGGGCATCGAGGCGGCCAAGGTGGTGGGCCTGGGCCCGATCAAGGTCAACATGGTGGTCAAGCGCGGCACCAACGACGTCGACATCGAGCCGATGGCCGCGCACTTTCGCAACAGCGGCCACATCCTGCGCTTCATCGAGTTCATGGACGTGGGCGCTTCCAACGGCTGGAAGATGGACGAGGTGCTGCCCTCGCGCGAGATCGTCGAGCGCATCGACCGCCTCTTCCCGCTCGAGCCGGTCGACCCCAACTACGAGGGCGAGGTCGCCGAGCGCTGGCGCTACAAGGACGGCGCCGGCGAGATCGGCGTGATCTCCTCGGTGACCCAGGCCTTCTGCTCGAGCTGCACGCGCATCCGTCTGTCCACCGAGGGACAGCTCTACACCTGCCTGTTCGCGCAGCAGGGCCACGATCTGCGCGCCCTGCTGCGCGAAGGTGCCGACGATGCCCGTATCGACGCGGCGATCGCCCAGGTGTGGCAGGGGCGCGAGGACCGTTATTCCGAGATCCGCACCGCCGAGACCGCCGCGCTGCGCAAGATCGAGATGTCCTACATCGGCGGCTGAAGCGGTCGCGGCCGCCGCCACCGCGGCCTGCGCCACCTCGATCGTCGCCTCAATCGTCGCGCATCGCCTCCAGCTCGAAGCGCAGCGCCACCGCATCGCCCACCATGCCGCGGCTGACGCCGTAGTCCATGCCCCAGCGGCTGCGCTCGATGGTCGTGCGCGCCGAGATGCCGAGCGTGTGCTTGCGGTGGCCGAAGGGATAGCTTGCGGCCTTGTTGAGCGTGACGTCGAGCACGACCGGGTGGGTCTGCCCGAGCAGGGTCAGACGGCCGGCGAGCTTGCCGTGCAGGCGCCCGTCGCGCTCGGCGCCGGCCTCGAAGCCGCTGGCCTCGAAGACGATCTCGGGATGCTTCCTGGCGTCGAGGAAGTCGCTGTCGCGCACGTGGCGGTCGCGCGCCTCGTGGTTGCTGAACACGCTGTCGGCGGCCACCACCACCCTCCCCGACTTCAGCGTGCGCGCGGCCTCGTCGTATTCGAAGCGCCCGCTCGCCTTCAGGAACAGGCCGATGATGTCGGCGTAGCCGAGGTGCTCGACCTGGAAACCGATGGCGAAATGCTCCGGGTCGATCGTGTAGCTGCGCGGCTCCGCCCAGGCCGGTGCGGCACCGAGGACGCCCGCCAGCACGGCCGCGGCGAGCATGCGGGGAAAACGTTTGCGCGATTCCATCTTCCTTTCTCCTCCAGGGACTTGCGAATGTGGCTTCCGCGGTCAGGATTGCGGACGCGTGTGGTACAGCCAGCGCACATCGACCGCGAAGGACCACGCCAGCAGCGCCAGCGCCAGCACCAGCAGCGCCGTCGCCAGCGCGCCGCCGATCGCCGGCAGCAGGCATAGCAGCAGGCAGGCGACCTGCCAGACGCAGACCAGCTTGCGCCGGCGGCTCTCCCGCAGCGGCCGCTCCAGCCAAGGCCAGGGCCGCATCGCGGCGACGAAGACGTAGCGCATCGCACCGATCACCAGCACCCAGGGTCCCGCCTTGTCCATCGCCAGCAGATGCACGCACAGGACCAGGATCAGGAAGGCGTCGAGCTCCATGTCGAAGCGCGCGCCGAAGTCGCTCTCGCAGCGCCAGCGCCGCGCCACCCAGCCGTCCACGCCATCGAGCAGCAGCGCGAGCGCGGCGAACGCGGCCACCTGCACGGGATGTGCATCCACCCATGCGGGCGCGGCAAGCATCCCGGCGAGGAGGGCGACCAGCAGGGCGCGCACCAGCGTCACCCGGTTCGCCGGACCCAAGCCGCGGCGCGGGTCGGACCAGAAGTGCCGGATCAAGGCAGCGATGGCGAGCAACACCGCGCCCGCCGCCCAAGCAGCCGCGAGCGGCAGCGCGAGCGTGCTCGACGCCAGCGCGACGAGCGCGACGAGGCCGCCGAAGCCCCCGGCCAGATCGCGCCAAAGGCGGGGAAGTCCGCCGCGCCGAACACAACATCCGCCCTGCTCCATCGCCATGCTGCCCTTGCGCCCCTTTCCCACGTCGTTCAGGCCCCATTCGCGCCTGGCGGCGCGCCTACAGTGGCTGCAGCGCCCTGCTACCATGCCTGCTTCGATCATCCGCCGCGCGAAAGGGTTCGCACAAGGAGCTCGGCATGTCCAGCACCAACCTCGCCTTCTGGACCGTCCGCCCGGGCTACGGGGAATTGCGTCCGGCACCGCTGCGCCCGCCCGCAGACGGCGAGCTGCGGGTGCGCAACCTCTTCGGCGCAGTCAGCCGCGGCAGCGAGAGCCTGGTGTTCCGCGGCGAGGTGCCAGAAAGCGAATACGAACGCATGCGCGCCCCCTTCCAGGAGGGCGACTTCCCCGGGCCGCTCAAGTACGGCTACATCGGCGTCGGCGTGGTGGAGGACGGCGTCGGCACCGCGGCCGCCGCCTTGCGCGGCCGCACGGTGTTCTGCCTGCACCCGCATCAGCAGCGCTACGTGGTACCCGCCGGCGCCGTCGTCCCCCTCCCCGCCGGCGTGCCGGCCGCGCGCGCGGTGCTGGCCGCCAACCTCGAGACCGCGATCAATGCCTGCTGGGACGGCGCCCCCGCGCTGGGCGACCGCATCGCGGTGGTCGGCGCCGGCGTGGTCGGCAGCCTGGTGGCGTGGCTGTGCGCGCGCCTCCCCGGCGTCGAGCTCGAGCTGATCGACACCGACCCCGGCCGCGCCCGCCTCGCCGCCGCGCTCGGCCTGGTTCACCGCCTGCCGGACCAGGCGCATGGCGACTGCGACCTCGTCTTCCACGCCAGCGGCAACCCCGCCGGCCTGGTGCGCGCGCTCGAACTCGCCGGACAGGACGCCACCGTCGTGGAGATGAGCTGGTACGGCCGCCGCAGCGCGGAGTTGCCGCTCGGCGCCGCCTTCCACGCCCGCCGCCTGCGCCTGCAGTCCAGCCAGGTCGGCCGCCTGCCGCCGCCACGCAGCCCGCGCTGGGATTACCGTCGCCGCATGGAACTCGCGCTCGCGCTGCTCGTCGATCCACGTCTGGACGCGCTGATCAGCGGCGAGACCGACTTCACCGACCTGCCCGCGCTGATGCAGCGCCTCGCCGAAGCCCCCGCCGGGGCGCTGTGCGAGCGCATCCGCTATGCCAGTCCGAGCACCTGAGATCCACCCGAGCATCGATCCGGAGCCCCCATGTACAGCCTCACCGTCCGCGAACACATCATGATCGCCCACAGCTTCCGCGGCGAGATCTTCGGCCCGGCGCAACGGGTGCATGGCGCGACCTACCTGGTCGACGCCTGCTTCCAGCGCAGCGAGCTCGACGCCGACGGCCTGGTGGTCGACATCGGCCTCGCCGCCGCAACGCTGAAGGCGGTGCTCGCCGAGTTCAATTTCCGCAACCTCGACGAGCTCGAGGAATTCCGCGGCCGCAACACCACCACCGAGTTCATGGCCAGGGTGATCTTCGACCGCCTCGCCGCCACGATCCGCGCCGGCCGGCTGGGCCCCGGGGCGCAGGGGCTGGAGCGGCTGAAGGTGAGCCTGCACGAGTCGCACGTCGCATGGGCGAGCTACGAGGGCGCGCTGTGAGCGCTCACAGGGGGAGCACAGACCTCGATTTCATCGTCCCCGGCGACCCCGCCCAGCGCACCGGCGGCTATCTCTACGATGCCCGCATCGTCGAGGCGCTGCGCCACCTCGGCTGGACCGTCACCGTCCATGGCCTGCCCGGCCGCTTCCCCGACGCCGACCCCACGGCGCGCGACGCCCTGCACGACACCCTCGCCACCCTGCCCGCCGGTCGGCGCGTGGTCATCGACGGGCTCGCGCTCGGCGGCCTGCCCGAGGTCGCGATCGAGCACGCCGGACGGCTGGCACTGGTCGCGCTGGTGCACCACCCCCTGGCCGACGAGCGCGGCCTCGATCCCGTGCTGCGGCGCTGCCTGCTGGCGAGCGAACGGGCCGCGCTCGCCGCCGTGCGCCTCGCGATCACCACCAGCGCCTTCACCGCGCGCCGGCTGCTCGACTTCGGGCTGCGCGCCGAGCGCATCCGCTGGGTCGAGCCGGGCGTGGCGCCGCTCGCGCTGGCCGCCGCGGAGGGCGAGCCGCCGCAGCTGCTGTGCGTGGCCAGCCTGACCCCGCGCAAGGGCCAGGACGTGCTCGTGCGCGCGCTCGAGCGCGTACGAGCGCTGCCCTGGCGCTGCACCCTGATCGGCAGCACGCATCGCGACCCCGGCTACGCCGGCGAGGTGGCCGAACTCGTCCGCAGCCTCGGCCTGCAGGACCGCATCCGGCTCTCCGGCGAATGCGCGGACGCGGCCCTGCGCGACGCCTACGCCGCCGCCGACCTCTTCGTGCTGCCCTCCCACTACGAGGGCTACGGCATGGTGGTCGCCGAGGCGATCGCCGCCGGGCTGCCGGTGCTCGCCACCACCGGCGGCGCGCTCGCGGGCACGCTGCCTCCCGGCGCCGGGCTGGCCGTGCCGCCCGGCGACGTCGATGCGCTCGCCGGCGCGCTTGGCGAGTTGATCGGCGACCGCGCCCGGCGCCTGCGCCTGCGCGACGGCGCCCGCCGCGCACGCGCTGGACTGCGCGGCTGGCCGCAAGCGGGCGAGGCCTTCGCCGCCGCCCTTGCCGAACTCGCGCCGGCGTCCGCGTGATCCCGTCCGCGCGCCCACCCGGAGCCGCCATGCCGACCCACCCCGACGCCGTCGATGCCCCCCGCCATCCCGACGCCTGCTTCGATGCCGACTGGCTCGCGCTGCGCGCCGCCGCCGACCGCGCCGCGCGCGCGCCCCGACTCGAAGCGCTCGCCGCCGCTTGGCTGCAGGGGCGACGGCGACGGCACCCGCAGGCCCCGCTGCGCCTGATGGACCTCGGCTGCGGCAGCGGCGCCAACGCGCGCCACCTCGCACCCCGCCTGCCCGGCCCGCAGCAATGGACGCTGGTCGACCACGACGCCGGTCTTCTGGAACGCGCCCGCACCCTCGGCGCGGACCTGCGCGATGCGCAGGGCGCGAAGCCGCAGGTCGACACCCGCTGCCGGGATCTCGGCACGCTCGCCGCACCTGCGCTCGCGGACACAGACCTCGTGTGCGCCTCCGCCGTGCTCGACCTCATGCCAGCGAGCTGGCTGGTCCGCCTCGCCGATGTCTGCACGAGCACCGGCTGCGCGCTGCTGATCACGCTGAGCGTGGACGGGACCTGGCGCTTCCTGACCCACGGCTCCGCAGAGCCACCCGTCCCCGACGATGCCTTCGTCCGCGACGCCTTCAACGCCCACCAACGCCGCGACAAGGGCCTCGGTGCCGCCCTCGGGCCGGACGCCGCACCCGCGCTCGCCGAGCTGCTCGCGGCGCGTGGCTTCGACGTCGAGACCGCCGCCAGCCCGTGGCGGCTGGACCTCGCCGCCCCGCCCCAGGCTGCGCTCGCATGCGCGCTCATCGACGGCTGGCGCGACGCCGCCACCGCGCAGTGCCCGCACGCCGCCGCGCGCATCGCCGCCTGGCACGCACGCCGCAGTGCGCAGTGCGCCGCACGGGGCAAGGAGGTGCTTGAAGTCGGGCACCTCGACCTCTTCGCCAGCCCGCCGGTCGCCACCCCGGCAGCGCTCCGGCCCGACGGCCCCGCCGCCCGCGCGCGATGAGCGGCGAAGCCCGGCGCACTCGACGCCCGCTGCCCGTCCTGCGTGCGCTTGCGAGCCTCGGGCTGCTCGCCGGCGTGCTGTGGTGGATCGAACCGCGCGCCCTCATCGCCGCCTTCGGCGCGCCCGCGCCCGCCTGGCTGGCGCTCGCGCTCGCGATCGGCGTGCTGCAGACGGCCTTGTCGGCGTGGCGCTGGCAGCTCACCGCCGGCCGCCTCGGCGCCCCGCTCGGCTTCGCCCATGCCCTGCGCGAGTACTACCTCGCGAGCTTTCTCAACCAGATCCTGCCGGGCGGGGTGATGGGCGACGCCGCGCGCGCCTGGCGCCACGCCAGTCTGCCGGGTACAGCCCGCGACGCAGCCTGGCAGGCAGTGGTGATCGAGCGCGGCGCGGGCCAGCTCGCGCTGCTGCTGGTGGTGGTCGCGAGCGTGCTCGCCGCCCCCGCGCTGCAGGTTGTGCCGGGACGCCTGGGCGACGCCGTCGACCTCCGGGGACTGCCGTGGATGGGCGTGCTCGCCGTGCTCGCCCTCGTCGCGACGGCACTCGCAGGCCGCACCCGGACGGCCCTGCGCAGCCTGGCGAGCGCCACCCGGCGGGCGCTGCTCGGGCGCGCGGTGCTGCTGCGCCAGCTGCTCGCCTCGCTGCTGATCGTGGCCAGCTACGTCGCGGTGTGGCTGTGCTGCATGCGCATGAGCGGGCTCGCCACGCCGCCAGCCCAGGCGGCGGCGCTGGTGCCCTGGGTGCTGCTGGCGATGGCGATCCCGCTCTCGGTGGCGGGCTGGGGCATCCGCGAAGGCGCGGCCGCGCTGGTGTGGCAGGCGGCCGGGCTGGACGCCGCCGAAGGCGTGGCGGCCTCGGTGAGCTACGGCGTGGTCGTGCTGCTGTCGACGCTGCCGGGCGCGCTGGCGCTGCGGCGCCACGAGCCCGGCGCGCGCTCCACCGCCGAGGCGACGCCTACTTGCCGGGCGGACGGGCCTTGAGGCTCTCCGAGGGCAGGATGCCGAAGCTCGACTTGTAGAGCTCGGCGAAGCGCCCGAGGTGGGTAAAGCCGTAGTCGAGCGCCACCGCGGTGACGCTCGCCACGCGCACGGCCGGGTCCATCAGGGTGGCGTACACATGCTCGAGCTTCTTGCGGCGGATGTAGGTTCGCGGGGACATCCGCGCCTGGTCCTTGAACACCTGATAGAGCGAGCGCTGGCTCAGCCCGGCGAACTGGGCGAGTTGCTCGACGCTGATGTCCTGCTTGATGCGCGCCTCGATGTGGCGCTCGAGGCGCTCGAACAGGCGCGCCTGGCCACAGGTCTGCGAGGTCGGCTGGTTATGCTGCAGGGTGAACAGCAGCTTGTTGGCCACGGCATGGGCGTAGTGCATGAACAGCTGCGCGCGTAGCGCCCCGCTGGCGCTCTCGCTCGCAACCAGGCGCAGCAGCGTGACCAGGTGGTCGAGCTCGTCGCGCGTGCAGGGGCTGCGGTTGAAGCGCACGCCCTCTCCCGCGTGGAGCCAGCCGCACTCCGAACACGCTTCGCGCAGCACGGACTCGGGGACGAGCACACTCCACAGCTCGCTATCGGCCGAATAGAGCAGCTCGGGCGACGCACCGGTGCCGAGCAGGATCTGTCCGGGCTCCAGCTCGATCGCCGCCTCGCTGCTGCGCAGGAAGGCGTGCCCGCGCACGAGCACGAGGGCCTCGTATTGCTCCGCGGGGTTGGGCGGGGCCTCGTCGGGCACGACATCGGCGACCAGCCGGCACAGGTCCAGGCGCTGCACACTCGCCGGACGCGCGCCGGCTTCCCGCGCCCGCGGCAGATCGTGCACCACAGGTCGGGCGGTTGCGGAGGCCCGCGTCGGGAGCGGGCCTTGATGCGGATTGGACGGCAGGTCGATCGACATCCTCACTCCAGTGAATCGGCGAGCCGGCTGCAGCGGGGTCCGTCGCCCACTCGCCGTGGAGCGCCGGTCGTCCCGCAGCGCAGCCGAACGATTCAGGATCGCACGGAAACGACTACGAAGACCTGCGGGATCATATCAGTCATTCGTCGACGAGAAACTCGTTTGTCGATTTTTTCTGTTATATCGAGATTTTATCTCTACTGCGCCGCCCGCCCCGCCCCATCGAAGTCGAGGTCGAACAAGCTGTCGCTCCCGCAGCGGAACGGCCTGCACACCGGACGCAGGGCCTCGTCGAGCGTGTCGATCGGCGGCAGAACCAGCCCGGCACGCCCCGAGCCGATCAGCAGCGGTGCGACCAGCAGATGGAGCCGCTCGATCGCCCCCGCCTGCACGAAACGCGACACGGTGTGCCCACCCCCCTCCACCAGCACCCGCCTGCAGCCCGCCCGTGCCAGCCAATCGAGCACCGCGCCCGGCTCGAAACCCGACCCGGCACCTGGCAGGCCCGCGCGCGCGACCCGCCCCGGCAGCACGGCGGCGGTGCCCGGCGCGAGATCCTCGCCAACCAGGTGCACGGTGGGCGCGGCGCCGTCTTGGAACAGCCTCGCGTCCGCCCGCGCGCGACCGCGCGGGTCGAGCACCACGCGCACGGGGTTGCGCCCGGCGACGTGGCGCACCGTGAGCTGAGGATCGTCGGCATTCACCGTGCCGACCCCCACCACCACCGCATCCACCAGCGCCCGCAGCCGGTGCAGGTGGGTACGTGCCTCGAGGCAGTTGATATAGTGCGAGGCCCCGCTCGCGGTGGCGATGCGGCCATCCAGGCTCTGCCCCAGCTGGGCGATCGCGAGACGGCCGGGCCTGGCCACCCAGGGCAGGAAGAGATCGAGCAGTTCCGCGGTGTCCGCGCGCAAGGCCCGCGCGCAGCGCCAGGCGCCGCGCGGAGCGATCTCGATCGCCACGCCCTCGACCGTGAAACTTATCGTCCCGGCGCCGGCCCAATCAGCGTCGCGGGCTTGCAGGATGCAGGCCCAGCCCCAATCTGGTACAAGTTCGTCCGCCATCCATCCTTCCCTGAAAAATCGTCTTCACTCGCGTCTGCCGGCCTGGAAAGCGCCTGGTGCAGGGTCGAGCCCCGACACCCCAAACGGAGAAAAACAAATGCGCCAAGCCGAGCGTGCCCTTTTCGACCTGCGACGCGGACTTTCGATCCTCGTGCGCGACCACGCGCGCGCCTTCGTCGTGTGCGCGGTCGAAGGCCTGGACGATGCCGCGGCGGGCGAAATGCAGATGCTGGCCGGCTCGCCCGCACGCCTGGTGCTGAGCGACCACCGCCTCGCCGCGATCGGCCGCGCCGGGGCCGCACAGGCGGTTTCCGTCGGCCTGTCGCCGCTTCCCGACGCCGCCGGTCTGCATGCGCTCGCCTGGCAGCGCGGCGCCAGCCTGCCCGCAGACGCCGAACTTCGCGACGGCGGCCCGGTCGAGCGCGCCGCCCTGCGCCTGCTCGGGCGCGCCCAGCGGGTGCCGGCGGCGCTGGTGTGCGAAGTCGCGCCCGATCGCGCCGCTGCGGTCGCGGCCACGGTGGCGAGCGGCGATCTGCTCGAGGTCGATGCCGCCGAGGCCATGCGCCTGTGCGAGAGCGGCCCCGGCCGGCTCGCCCGCATCAGCGAGGCGCGCGTGCCGCTGGCCGAGGCCGAGAACAGCCGCTTCGTGCTCTTCCGTGAAGCCGACGGCGTGCACGAGCACGTCGCCATCGTCATCGGAGAGCGCGCGAACTGGCCCGAGGACGTCCCGGTGCGCCTGCACTCGTCCTGCCTCACCGGTGACCTCTTCGGCAGCCTGCGTTGCGACTGCGGCGAGCAGCTGCGCCGCGGCGTGGCAGCGATCGACGCGCTCGGCGGCGGCGTGCTGCTCTACCTCTCGCAGGAGGGTCGCGGCATCGGCCTGGCCAACAAGCTGCGCGCCTACGGCCTGCAGGACGAGGGACTGGACACGATCGACGCCGACCAGGTGATCGGCTTCTCCAAGGACGAGCGCGACTTCCGCATCGCCCACGAGATGCTCGACGAGCTCGGCATCGACCGCATCCTGCTGCTCACCAACAACCCGAGCAAGGTCGCCGCGCTGCAGAAAGCCGGCATCCACGTCGTCGGCCGGCGCGCGATCTACGGCGAGGTCACCGCGCAGAACCAGCGCTACCTCAGGACCAAGGCCAGCCGTCACGGCCACTGGCTCAACGATCTGCTGAACGAGCAGGGCGAGCCGGGCGACGACGAGCCCGCATGCCTGCCCGCCGCGGACGCCGCGCACCGCGCCTGAGGCGCGGCCTCCAGGCCGGCCATGCGGCCTGCTCAGCGCTGCTCCGGCGCCGGTGCGCGCGTCACCAGCGCCTCGAGATCGAAGTCGTGTGCCTCTTCGACGATGCGCGCGAGACGGCTCGCGAAGTGTTCCACCAGGCGCGCCCCGAGCGCGGCGTCCGCCAGGCGAGGATCGCCGCAGGCCCCCGAAGGATGGAGGTCCTGCGCCATCCAGGCGAAGCCGGCCTCGCCCTCTGGGCCGAGCAGTCGCCCCGCCGCCGCCATGCGCGCCCCCAGCGACTCGAATCGATCGACCGCATCGCGCCTCACCTTGTGCGGCGCCAGATGCATCATCAGCGCGGTCTCGAGCGCGCCACCATGCAGGCCGTGGCGCAGTTCGTCCGCCGGCAGAGCGGCGGGTGGCGGCGGGAAGCGGAAGGAATGCGCGCGCACCACCAGCATGCCCTGCGCAGCGCGCAGCTCGAGCGCGGCCAGGTCCACCAGCGCCTTGTTGCCGCCATGGGTGTTGAACAGCACAAGGCGGCGCAAGCCGGCACGCGCGACGCAGGCACCGATCTCCACCACGCTCGCCAGCGCGGTCTTCGCGTCGAGCGCGAGCGTACCGGCAAAGCCCGTGTGTTCCAGGCTGCACCCCACCGCGACCGGCGGCAGCACGCACAGCGGCAGGCCCGCGCGCAGCTTCGGCACGGCCGCCTCGAGCAGGCCGAGGGCGATGTCGAGGTCGGTCGACAGCGGCAGGTGCTCTCCGTGCTGCTCGATCGCGGCGAGCGGCAGCAACGCGACCGCATCGGCGCGGGCGAGCCCGGCAATGCGGCTCGGGGTCAGGTCCTGCCACCAGGGCAGCGCGGGCTTGGCGTTCATTTCGGTCGGTCTCCCGGGGGGCATCGGCTGACCCGGATCATAGCCGCACTCGGCCACGGCCCGACGTCGCCGTGTCCCGCGCGCCCGCGCTTTGCCGCACGCGGCGGAGGGGTCGCATGAGCGCACGGACGCGTGATCTTGTGCTCGGCACGCTCCTGCCGCTGCTCGCGCTCGACGCCTTGCTGGTGTTCGACAACGCCTGGCCGACGCTGTGGCCGCGGCCGACGCCGGCCGTCTCGATCGAGCTCGCCTTCGCCGTCGCCGCACTGGTGCTCTTCGCCGCCTGGCGGAAACACGCAGCGCACGACCTCGTGCGCGTGCTCGCGGGGCTGGCCACGCTGTGGATCGTGCTGCGCTACGTGCAGGTGACCGTCCCCGCGCTGTTCGGCCGCCCGCTCAACCTCTACTGGGACCTGCCCCACCTCGGTGCCGTGCTCGACATGGGCGGCGACGGTCCGGGCGCGAAGGTCCTGCTCGCGCTCGCGCTCGGTATCCTCGTCGTGCTGGTACTGCATCGCGTGGTGTCGGCCTGCGTGCGTGCCCTCGCACGCAGCGCGGCGGCACCGGGCGCGCGTGCGCTGCTCGGCGGTGTCGCGGGCGCGGTGATCCTGCTGTGGGCGCTGGCGCCGTGGCCCGGCCAGCTCGCCGCGTCGGCCTTCGCGCGGCCGGTCGCCGCGCTGGTCTTCGATCAGATCCGCTTCCTGCGCTCGGCGCTCGCCGCCGACGGCGGCGAGCGGCTCGGCCCCGGCCCCGACTTCCGCGGCGATCTCGCGGCGCTGCGGGGCGCAGACGTGCTGATCGTGTTCGCCGAGGCCTACGGCGCGGTCAGCTTCGATCGACCGCCGATCACCGCGGCGCTCGCCGACGCACGCACCGAGCTGGGTGCCGCGATCGCGGCCAGCGGCCGCCAGGCCGTCTCCGCCCGCTTAGTATCGCCGACCTTCGGCGGCGCCTCCTGGCTGGCGCACGCCGCCGTGCTCGCGGGGGTCGATACCCGCGACCCGGCCGACCACGCGCTCTTGCTGACCACCGATCGCCCCACCCTGGTCCGCCACTTCGCCACCCACGGCTACCGTACCGTGGGCTGGATGCCAGGGCTGCAGCGCCCCTGGCCGGAGGGCCGCTTCTACGGCTTCGACCGCATCGCCGATGCCGACAGCGCGGGCTACGCCGGCCTGCCCTTCGGCTTCTGGCGCATCCCCGACCAGGCCTCGATGGCGCGCATCCACGTGGACGAGCTGGGCGGCAGCTTCGGCGAGGCCGTCGGTACGCAGCAGGCCCGCTCCAGCCCGGGCTCCTCCCCGGCTTCTGCGGGCGACACCTCCGCCAGCGCGCCCACTTCCCGTCCGGGCGCACGCGCGGAGACCGCTGCCGCGCGTCGCGCGCCACGGCTGGTCGTTTTCGCCACCGTCTCCACGCACGCCCCCTTCGCAGCGATCCCACCCTTGCGCGAGGACTGGTCGCGGCTGCTGCGCGCAGACGCCTTCAGTCAGGAGGAGGTCGAAGCCGCGGCGGCCGTGCGGGTGTCCTGGACCGAGCCGCTCCCCGCTTATCTGGCCTCGATGCGTTACCAGCTCGGCTGGCTCGCCGACTACCTCGCCCATCACGCCGCGCGGGAGCTGGTCCTGATCGTGATCGGCGACCACCAGCCGATCGGCACGGTGAGCGGGCCGGACCAGCCGCACGACGTGCCGGTGCATGTGATCGCCTCCGACCCCGCGCTGCTCACCCGCTTCGCGGCCGCCGGCTTCGTCGCCGGCCTGACGCCGCCACCGCAACCCCTCGGCCCGATGCATGAGCTTGCCCAGGTGCTGGTGGATGCCTTCTCGGGCCCGCGGTGAGTTCGCAGCCCGCATGACCGCCCCTCCAGACCGCGCAATCGCGACTTGCGTCGCTCCTACGAAAACCGGCACGCGCGCTTTGTTGCCGGCGCCGGGGCAGGGCTGTGGGAGCGACGCAAGTCGCGATTGGCGGTGGGGTGCTGACGGGGCGTCGGTGCAGGCTCGGGCGCCGTGATCGCGACTTGCGTCGCTCCTACGAAAACCGGCACGCGCGCTTTGTTGCCGGCGCCGGGGCAGGGCTGTGGGAGCAACGCAAGTCGCGATTGGCGGTGGGGTGCTGACGGGGCGTCGGTGCAGGCTCGGGGGCCGTGATCGCGACTTGCGTCGCTCCTACGAAAACCGGCACGCGCGCTTTGTTGCCGGCGCCTGGGCAAGGCTGTGGGAGCGACGCAAGTCGCGATTGGCGGTGGGGTGCTGACGGGGCGTCGGTGCAGGCTCGGGGGCCGTGATCGCGACTTGCGTCGCTCCTACGAAAACCGGCACGCGCGCTTTGTTGCCGGCGCCCGGACAGGGCTGTAGGAGCGACGCAAGTCGCGATTGGCGGCGGGGTGCTGCCGGGGCGTCGGTGCAGGCTCGGGGGCCGTGATCGCGACTTGCGTCGCTCCTACGAAAACCGGCACGCGCGCTTCGTTGCCGGCGCCCGGGCAGGGCTGTGGGAGCGACGCAAGTCGCGATTGGCGGAGCGACTACTCCGCCCTTTCCGGCGGCACGATGCGGTACAGCAGGGTGTCGCACTTGGCGCACGACACGATGCGGCGCTCGTCCTTGCCGTGGCTGAGGCCCTCGTCCTTGAATTCGGTCGATTCGCAGGCCGAGCAGCGCGGTTCGGTCTGGTTGTTGGCGTACAAGTAGGCGTTGAGCTCGGGGAGCGCGCGCTTGCGCTGCTCGATGCGGTGGAACTTCCTCAGGATGAGCCACATCGTGAAGAAGACCGCCATGATGAAAAGGATCGGCAGGGGAAAATCGGACATCGGTGCGGGGTTCCCGGACAGGTGAATCGGAGAAGCGATGCAGGCCTTGCGGCGAGTCGGGCCTGAAGATACGGGCGGCGGCGCGCCCCGTCCCTGTCCCGCATCAAATCGGACGGACGATCATCCGCGCGCGCCCGTGACGGGTGGTCCGACCGCAGCGGCCCCGGAAGAATTCCCCAGGTCCGCAGAATTCAATCCCGCCCCCCCCCCACGGATCCCCTTCCCACGGCCCCGGCAGCCAGCGCCGCCGGCGCGCCCTCGCCCGCCTCTTCGTCCTCCTCGTCCAGTTGCACCGACTCGATGCGGCGGAAGTGCGCGCTGATCTTGCGGCTCGAAGTGTGCACGTCCTGCACGTCGCGACTGGCCTGCTCGATGTGGCGGGCGAGCGCGGCCATGCGCTCGTCGAAGCGCTGGAAGTCCTTCGCGAGCTTGCCGAGCGCGTCCTGGATGACGTGGATCTGCTTGCGCGTCTCGACGTCCTTCATCACCGCGCGCGCGGTGTTGAGCACCGCCATCAGCGTGGTCGGGGACACGATCCAAACACGTTTCTGCTGCGCGTAGGCCACGATCTCCGGGTGGTAGGCGTGCAGCTCGGCGAACACCGCCTCGGCGGGCAGGAACATCACCGCGCCATCGGCCGTGCTGCCGGGCAGGATGTACTTGGCGGAGATCGCGTCCACGTGGCGCTTCACGTCGGCGCGGAAGGCCTGCTGCGCGGCGCGGCGGTCGAGCTCTGCGAGCGTGTCGTCGAACATGCGGTGGTAGTTCTCGAGCGGGAACTTGGCATCGACCGCGACGTTGCCGGTAGGCGCCGGCAGGGTGAGCAGGCAGTCCACCCGGGTGCCGTTGGGCAGCACCTGCTGGAAGGCGAAGGCCTCGGGCGGCAGCATGTTGCGCACGAGGTTCTCGAGCTGGACCTCGCCGAAGGCGCCGCGTGCGCGCTTGTCGCCGAGCAGCTCCTGCAGGCTGACCACGTTGGTGGTGAGGCCGTCGATCTTCTTCTGCGCCTCGTCGATCGTCGCCAGCCGCGCCATCACGCTGGCGAAGGTCTCGTTGGTCTTGCGGAAGCCCTCGTCGAGGCGTTGGTTGACCTGACCCGAGAGCGTGTCGAGACGGCCGTCCACGCTCTGCGTGAGCGCCTGCATGCCGCGCGACAGCTGCAGCGAGGCGGCGGTGAGCCCGCGCTGCAGCAGCTCGCGGTCGGCGCGCGCGTGCTCGCCGATGCGGTCGGTCTGGCGCGCGAGCCCGTCGTGCAGGTCGAGCAGCAGCTCGCGATGGCGCGCGGCCAGACGCTGCTCCATGAAGTCGGTGAGGTCGTCGCCGAGGCCTTCGCGCAGGCGGCGCTCGGCGCCGCCTGCGCGCAGCAGCCCCCAGGCCTGCAGCACCAGCACCGCCACCAGCAGACCGGCGAGCAGCCACTCTGCCGGCGTCAGTTGCAAGGACGTCATGCGTTCAGCCCAGTGCACGCAGGCTGGCGAGCGGCGGCCGGCTCAGCAGCGCACGCGTGCCCAGCCAGCCGCCGGCGACCACGCCGGCCGCGCCCAGCACCACGCCCACCAGCACCGGCGCCAGCGCCGGCACGTAGGGCATGCGGAAGACCTGCTCGGCCAGCACCCAGCCGATCGCGCTCGCGCCCACGCCCGCGAGCACGCCGGCGACCCCACCCAGCACCAGGAACTCGGCGAACAAGGCCTGGCGCACCTGGCGGTTGCGCGCGCCCAGGGTACGCAGCATGGCGAGCTCGTAGTCGCGCTCGTCGTGAGTGGACTGCAGCGCGGCATACAGCACGACCAGCCCGGCGAGCACCGCGAAGCCGAACACGAACTGCACGATCACGATCAGCTTGTCGGTCATCGACTGTACCTGTGCGATCACCGCCGCGGTGTCGATCACGGTGAGGTTGGGGAACTCGCCGACCAGCTTCGTGGTGAAGTCGTGGCGCGCGGGCGGCAGGTGGAAACTGGTGATCAGGGTCGCGGGGAAATCCTCCAGCACGCCGGGCGAGGCGATGAAGAAGAAGTTCACCCGCATCGAGTCCCAGTCGAGCTTGCGCACGCTGGTGATCGGCGCCTCGACGCGGCGGCCGCCGATCTCGAACGTCACACGGTCGCCCACCGCCAGCCCGAAGGTCTTCGCCAGCCCGGCCTCGACGGAAAACTGCGCGGAAAACTGCGCGGAAAACTGCGGCTGCGCCGCCGCCCCGTGCCAGCGCCCCGCCTCGACGACGTTGCCCGGCGGCAACTCGGCGCCGTACGACAGATTGAACTCGCGCTCGGCCAGGCGCCGCGTGCGCTCGTCCTCGTACGCCGAGGGGTCGACCGGCTTGCCCTCGATCGCCACCATGCGGCCGCGAATCATCGGCTGGATGGGCGGCACCGGCAGGCCCTCGGCGGCGAACCGCGCGGCGATGCCGGCGCGCTGGTCGGGCTGGATGTTGATCACGAAGCGGTTGGGCGCGTCCGGCGGCGCCATGCGCCGCCAGTTGTCGAGCAGGTCGGCGCGCACCAGGGTGAGCAGCAGCAGCGCGGTCATGCCCAGCCCGAGCGCGGCGGACTGGATCACGCTGCTGCCCATGCGGCGGCCGAGGGCGGCGATGCCGTAGCGCCAGCCGCCACCGCGCAGGCTGCCCTGTCCCTTGAGGCGGCCGGCGAGCCTGAGCACACCCCAGGCGGCAAGCGCGAACACGCCGAGCGCCACCGCGAAGCCGGCCGCCACCATGGCGCCAAGGCGCGCGTCGGCGGCGATCCAGAAGATCAGCCCGAGCAGCGCCGCCAGCCCGAGCGCCCAGGCGGCACCCGAGACCGGCTCGGCGAACTCGAACTCGCGGCGCAGCACGCGCAGGGTGCTGACCTTGCCCAGGCGCAGCAGTTGCGGCAGCACGAAGCCGGCGAGCAGCGCCATGCCCACCACCATGCCATGCGCGAGCGGCAGCGGCGAGGGCGCGGGCAAGTCGGTGGCGAGCAGCTCGCGCAGCCCGCCCGCCAGCCCCCACTGCACCGCCCAGCCCAGCGCGGTACCGGCGAGTGCGGCGGCCAGCCCGAAGAGCAGGAACTCGCCCACCACAATGCCCAGCACCTGCGCCTGACGCGCACCGAGCACGCGCATCACCGCGCAACCGTCGAGGTGGCGTGCCATGAAGCGGCGCGCGGACAGGCCCACCGCCACCGCGGCGAGGATCACCGCGAGCAGCGCCGCCAGGCGCAGGAAGCGCTGCGCCTGGTCGAGCGCGGCACGCACCTCGGGGCGGGCGTTGTCCACGGTCTCGACGCGCTGGCCGCGGCCGAGGTTCGCGCGCGCCCACTTCTCGTAAGCCTCCACCGCCTGCGGCGTGCCGGCCACGTGCAAGCGCCAGGTGGCGCGGCTGCCCTCGGCGATCAGGCCGGTGGCCTCCAGATCCTTGAGGTTGAAGATCGCGCGCGGCAGCAGGCTGAAGAAGTTGGCGCCGCGGTCGGCCTCGAAGCTGACCATGGCGCCGACACGGAACTCGAGCTCGCCGAGGCCCACCTTGTCGCCGGTGTTCACGCCCAGCTCGGCGAACAGGCGCTCGTCCAGCCACACCTCGCCCGCTTCGGGCGCGCGACCTGCGGGAGCGTCGGGCTGGTTGGGACCGGGCGCCAGACGGATGGTGCCGCGCAGCGGGTAGCCGTCCTCCACCACCTTGACGCCGCCGAGCGCCGCGCCCTCGGCGGTACTCGCCATGCTGGTGAACAGCACCGTCCTGGCGGTCTGCAGGCCGCGGCTGCGCGCCTCGTCGATGAAGGCGTCGGGCCACGGCTTGTCGGCGCGCAGCAGCAGGTCGCCACCGAGGAGCTGGTTGGCCTCGCGATCGAGCGCGCGCCCGACGCGGTCGGCGAGGAAGCCCACGCTGGTCAGGCTCGCCACCGCGATCATGATCGCCAGCCCGAGCAGGTGCAGCTCGCCCGCGCGCAAGTCGCGCAGCATCATGCGCAGGGCGAGTCGAAGCGTGCGCATCATCGGGCGGCGCTCACTTCACGCCGCCGAGCAGGCGCTGCACCAGCGCGCACCAGTAGGCCACGCCGGCCGGCAGCACCTCGTCGTTGAAGTCGTAGTTGGGGTTGTGCAGCATGCAGCCGCCCTCGCCCGGGCCGTTGCCGACCCACACGTAGGCGCCCGGCTTCTCCTGCAGGAAATAAGCGAAATCCTCCGCACCCATGCTCGGGCGGCGGTCGGTGAATACCCGCTCCGGTCCCGCCACCGCGCGCGCCGCCTCGGCGCACAGCGTGGCCTCGGCGACAGTGTTGACGGTCGGGGGATAGCCGCGGCGGAACTCGAAATCCACCTGCACACCATGGCTCTGCGCGATCCCCTCGGCCACCTGGCGCAGGCCGCGCTCGAGGCGGTCGCGCACCTCGGCGGAGAAGGTGCGCACCGTGCCGCACAGCTCGGCGCGGTCGGGGATCACGTTGTAGGCCTCGCCGGCATGGAACTGGGTCACCGACACCACGCCGGCGTCGATCGGATCGAGCACGCGGCTCACCAGGGTCTGCGCCGCCTGCACGAAGGCCGCGCCCGCCACCACCGGGTCCACGCCGAGGTGCGGCATCGCCGCATGCGCGCCGACGCCGGTGAAGCGGATGTCGAAGCGGTCGGCGCTCGCCATCACCGGGCCGGCGTGGACGGCGAAGCTCCCCGCCTCCATGCCCGGCCAGTTGTGCATGCCGAACACCGCCTCCATGGGAAAGCGCTCGAAGAGTCCGTCGGCGATCATCGCCGGCGCGCCACCCTCGCCTTCCTCGGCGGGCTGGAAGATCAGGTACACCGTGCCGTCGAAGTCGCGCCGTGCGGCCAGCGCCTCGGCCGCGCCGAGCAGCATGGTGGTGTGACCGTCGTGACCGCAGGCGTGCATGCAGCCCTGGATGGTGGACTTGTGCGCGAACTCGTTGCGCTCGGTGATCGGCAACGCATCCATGTCGGCGCGCAGCCCGATCGCACGCAGCCCGCGGCGGCCGCGCACCACACCGACCACGCCGGTGCCGCCGATGCCGCGATGGGTCTCGATACCGAGCGCCTCCAGATGGCGCGCCACCAGCTCGGCGGTGCGGCGCTCCTCGAAGGCGAGCTCGGGGTGGGCGTGGATGTCGCGGCGGATCGCGGTCAGCTTGCTCTGCAGGGGGCGGACGCTTTCGATGAGGCTCATGGCTGCACCGTGTTGTCGTGGTTTGTCGCGGGTGTCCGAGTGTAGTACAGGCGGACGCGGGTGGATCCTTCGGCGTCCTCAATCCGGTTGCGGCGGGGGCAAGGGAGACGGCTGGCGCGACGCGGGATCACGATGGTCGGCATGCATTCCAGGCGTCGTGGCGTCTCGACCGCAGGGATCGCATGGATCGCGACTTGCGTCGCTCCTACGCGCGGGCCGCACCGTAGGAGCGACGCAAGTCGCGATCGGGCAGCGCAGAATGTGTTTCCCGTCATGGAGCACGTCGACGTCGCCGGGGTCTGAAACAAAACGCGGCGTGAAGTTCCCGCCCCCTCGGACACGGCGATTCCGGCCGATCGCACAAAGTTCTCTAGGGAAGATGTCGAATCCGCCGCGATAATCGCGCATGACCGAACCGACGCCCCCCTCCTCACCCATCCTCGCGAGTCCCCCGGACGCCCCGCCCGGGTCACTCCCGCCCGCAACCCCCGGCCTGCCTTTCGACGGCCTGCCGCTCTCGCCCGCCATGCTGGACACCCTGCGCCAGCTCGACTACCGGGCCATGACCCCGATCCAGGCGGCCAGCCTGCCGCTGGCCCTCGCCGGGCACGACCTCATCGCCCAGGCCAAGACCGGCAGCGGCAAGACCGCGGCCTTCGCCCTGCCCCTGCTGGCCCGGCTCGACGTGCGCAAGCTCGCCGTCCAGGCCATGGTGCTGTGCCCGACCCGCGAGCTGGCCGACCAGGTCACCCAGGAGATCCGCCGCCTGGCGCGCTTCGAGGCCAACATCAAGGTGCTGGCGCTGTGCGGCGGCACGCCGATGCGCCCGCAGCGCGACAGCCTCGAGCACGGCGCGCACGTCGTGGTCGGCACGCCCGGGCGCATCATGGACCACCTCGAACGCGGCAGCCTGGTGCTCGAGGCCCTGAACACGCTGGTGCTGGACGAAGCCGACCGCATGCTGGACATGGGTTTCCACGACGACATCGCCTTCGTGGCCAGCCGCTGCCCCTCCGAGCGCCAGACCCTGCTGTTCTCCGCCACCTACCCCGAGGGCATCGCCCGCCTGGCCGCGCGTTTCCTGCGCGAGCCGCAGGAGGTGAAGCTGCTCGAGCAACACGCGCACGGCAAGATCCGCCAGCGTTTCTACGAGGTCGCCCACCCGGCGCGGCTGGAGGCGGTCGCGACGCTGCTGCGCCACTTCCGCCCGGTCAGCACGCTGGCCTTCTGCAACACCCGCCAGCAGTGCCGCGACCTCGTCGAGCTGCTGCGCGCGCGGGGCTTCGCGGCGCTCGCCCTCAACGGCGAGATGGAGCAGCGCGAGCGTGACCAGGTGCTGATCCAGTTCGCCAACCGCAGCTGCTCGGTGCTCGTCGCCACCGACGTCGCCGCGCGCGGGCTGGACATCGCACGTCTCGAGGCGGTGATCAACGTCGACGTCACCCCCGACCCGGAGATCCACATCCACCGCATCGGCCGCACCGGCCGCGGCGACGAAGAGGGCTGGGCGCTGAACCTGTGCAGCAGCGCGGACAAGCGCCGCGTCGCGAGCATCGCGCAGAGGATGGGCTTCGAGCCCGAGTGGCACGCCCTCGACGAACTGGTGGAAGACGCGAACGAGCCCCTGCAGGCGCCGATGACGACGCTGCTGATCCTGGGCGGACGCAAGGACAAGATCCGCCCTGCAGACGTGCTCGGCGCGCTGACCGGCGAGGCCGGCTTCACCCGCGAGCAGGTCGGCAAGATCACCGTCACCGACCAGACCACCTACGTCGCGGTCGAGCGCGCGATCGCGCGCGAGGCGGTGCGCCGGCTGTCGGCGGGCACGCTCAAGGGCAAGAAGGTGAAGGTGCGCGCGCTGGAAGTGTGATGCGGGGGTGAGGCTCGCGGTGGGTGCTTGGCGCTTTGAGCCGCGGGCGCCCCGCGCCGGTCTCAACTTCGACGCGACGCCAGTCCGGCGATCTGCTCGCGCAAGCTCTCGCATTCGGCCTCGAAGCCGGCGCGCGCTTCGGCAAAGTGCGTTTCCCAGCGCTCGACCTGAACGGCCCGGCGGTACGCGGGATCCAGTTGCAGGGTCTGCACGGCAAGGATCAGGTCGGCGACCCGGGTCTGCAGTTCGGCAACCCGACGCCGGACGGCGCTGCTCGCGGGCGCCGCGCTCCCCTGCACAGGGCTCGCGTCGTCGCGCTTGCGCGCCCACCCCGCCAGCTCGGCGGTGATGGCGCGCAGCCCCGCGAGGTCGCGCGCCTGGTAGGCAGCCTGCACGCGCAGGAAGACGTCGTGCGCCTCGGCGCGCTCGGCCTCCTCCGCACGGTCCGGATGGCAGCGCATGGCCGCCGCGCGATACAGCCGGCGCAGTTCGTCCTGCTCGTCGTCATCGAGTTCGGGCCGCGGCACGGGCGTGTGCGCGGTGCTGCGGCGGTAGGCGTCGAAGTCCGCTTCGGCCTGGCGCGCCTGCTCCCGATCGGCCGCCGCACCCGAGCGCTCGGCCTTCAGGTCGAGATATTCCCGGCGCAGGCGCAGGCATTCACCCACCACGTCGCCGAGGGCAAGGAACTGCTGCTGCTCGTAGCTGCGCACCTGCTGCTCCATGTCGGCGAGACGGCCGGTGAAGTCGAGCATCTGGGCCTGCAGACGGGCACAGCGCGCGAGCAATCGTTCGGCGTCCGGATCGGGCGCGGCGACGATGGCGGCAGGCTCGACATGCTCGTCGGGCGCGGATTCGGCGCCGAGTGGATCGCGACGCTCAGGCATCGACGGGGACTCCGCGTGTGCGGGCCCAGGCTCGGATATCGACGCGGGTGCAACTTCCGGCGCATCTGCCGGCACTGGCGGCACGGCCGTGGAGGCGACGCGCGTCCCCGGCAGACGCGCGCGGGCGGCGGTCTTGCCGGCGCAGAAGCGCAGGATGGCCGCACGGATGCTTGCCAGGAACAGGCGGAAACCCAATTTCAGCCTCGATTTGGAGTGGACATGGAATCGACATTCGACATATTGCACTGCACCATAAACGCCTGACAACAGGAACGCTCCACGGAGCAGGACAATCCATCCCTGTTGCAGCGCGTCCGGCTCGTGTCCGCCAGCATCCTGACCGCCCCTCGAAGGCGCGGATTCACGTCCCCGCCCAGCTGCGGCCGTGCGCGTTCGAGATACGCGTTCAAGGCGGGCGTCGATGGCGCCGCCGCGGCTGCGCGGCGGCTTATGCTTTGCGCACCAATTGCGGCGCACACGGTCCCAAGCCGTGCGGGAACAGAACGCCCGCCCTTGCCGCGCCCGAGTTCAACCGGAACCCGTCCACCTTGAAGCTCTACTACGCCGACCATTTCGTCCTCCCGCTGCCCGCGGGCCACCGCTTTCCGATGGAAAAATACTCGCGGCTGCGCGCGCGCCTGCGCGACAGCGGCCTGTTCGCCGACGACGACTTGCGCGTCCCTGCCGCCGCCAGCGACGCCGAGATCCTGCGCGCCCACGACGCCGGCTACCTGCAGCGCGTCGCCGGCGGCACGCTGGACGCGGCCGAGGTACGCCGCATCGGCTTTCCATGGAGCGCGGCGATGGTCGAGCGCTCGCGCCGCTCGGCGGGCGCCACGCTGGCCGCCTGCCGCAGCGCGCTCGATCGCGAGGGCGGCGCAGCCTGTGCCGCCAACCTCGCCGGCGGCACGCACCACGCACATCGCGACTTCGGCTCGGGCTTCTGCGTGTTCAACGACGCCGCCATCGCCGCGCTGGCGATGCGGGCCGAGGGCCGCGCCGGCCGCATCGCCATCGTCGATTGCGACGTGCACCAGGGCGACGGCACCGCGACCATCCTCGCCGACACGCCCGAGGTCTTCACCTGCAGCCTGCACGGTGCGAAGAACTTCCCCTTCCGCAAGCAGGCGAGCGACCTCGACGTCGAACTGCCCGACGACACCGGCGACGAGGCCTACCTCGCCGCGCTCGATGCGGCGCTCGACACCGTCTTCACCCGCGGCCGCCCCGAGCTGGTGATCTACCTCGCCGGCGCCGACCCCTACGCCGGCGACCGCCTCGGCCGGCTCGCGCTCAGCATCGACGGCCTGCGCCGGCGCGACGAACGCGTGCTCGGCCGGTGCCGCGCCGCCGACGTGCCGGTCGCCGTGGCCATGGCCGGTGGCTACGCGCAGCCGATCGACGACACGGTGACGATCCACTTCAACACCCTCTGCACGGCGGCGCGGGTGGCCAATGCGCGCTGACGGCCGGGTTCAAATCCGCGGCGCGCACTGCGATGGTGCCGGAACGCGAGTACGTGCCCCGGATCGGCCCGCGTTGCACCGGGCATCGCGTCCGTCCCGACGCGGTGCGGCCTGCAGCGCCGAAGCACCGATCACGACGCATTGCGTCGCTGGAGACATGCAGCGATGACGACCCGACTGTACGGCGTGGACTTCACCTCCTCACCCCGCCGCGCCAAGCCGATCACCGTGGCCCATGGCCACCTCGACGGCGCGCGCGTGGAGCTCGTCCGTTTCGAGCACTGCGTTGACTGGCCCGGCTTCGAGGCCCTGCTCGCTCGCCCCGGCCCCTGGCTAGGCGCCTTTGACTTCCCGTTCGGACTGCCGCGCGAGGCGATCGCCGACCTGGACTGGCCGCAGACCTGGCCAGCCCTCGTGCGCCATTGCGCCACGCTCGGCAAGCCCGCCTTTCGCGCCGCGCTCGATGCCTACCGCGAATCTCGCCCGGTCGGTCGCCGCTATGCCCATCGCGCCACCGACCTCCCCGCACGCTCGCACAGTCCGCTGAAGCTGGTGAATCCGCCGGTCGGGCTGATGTTCCTGGAAGGGGCGCCGCGTCTGCTTGCCGCTGGCGTGCGTGTGCCGGGCATGCACGACGGTGACCCGAGCCGCGTGGCCATCGAGGCTTATCCCGGGCTGCTCGCCCGCCGCATCACCCCCGCTTCGTACAAGAGCGACGAGCGCCGCAAGCAGAACGCGGAACGCCATGCGGCACGCAAGCAGATCATCGACACGCTCACCGTCGGACCGGTCTCGTCGCAGGGCGCGTCCCGACCGCTGGTGTTGGCCGCCACGCGCGAACAACACCAGGCCATGCTCGACGACGCCAGCGGCGATCTTCTGGACGCCGCGCTCGCGCTGCTGCAGGCGGCCGCGGCTGCGCGCCTTGGCCCGCCGCACTTCGGCCTGCCCGCCGGGATGGATCCGCTGGAGGGGTGGATCGCCGGTTGCGGGACAAGCAACGCTTAGCACTCGGCGACCACCGGCTTCGCACCATCGACGACGTCGCATGACCCGGGCATGCCTGCCCAATACGGTCGCTTGCTTGGCATGGCGCTTGCTTCAGCCTCAGGGCAGGACAAGTCATTCGCGCAGTTAATTCGCCCATTCGCAACGCGTTTTTTTGGGCACAATACGGACGCGTTTCGGCTTCACCCAAACCCCTCCCCCGATCACCCCGGAGATCCAGAGCATGAAGAGAA
The DNA here is from genome assembly GCF_055393985.1 of Thauera sp. DNT-1. NCBI lineage: Bacteria > Pseudomonadati > Pseudomonadota > Betaproteobacteria > Rhodocyclales > Zoogloeaceae > Thauera > Thauera sp. DNT-1. The sequence continues at coordinate 868,787 of NZ_AP043752.1, forward strand.
CCGTCGTCGCAGTCGCCCTGATGAGCATCGGCCTCAGTGCCGCCCAAGCGCAGGAAGTGGTCGTCAAGCTGGGCGGGGCCGCCCCGCTCACCGGTAACCAGTCGCACCTTGGCAAGGATCTCGAGAACGGCACCCGCCTCGCCATCGAGGAGGCCAACGCCAAGGGCGTGACGATCGGCGGCAAGAAGGTCAAGTTCGAGCTGGTCGGCGAGGACGACCAGGCCGACCCGCGCACCGGCACCACGGTGGCGCAGCGCCTGGTCGATGCCGGGGTGAAGGGGGTGATCGGGCATCTGAACTCGGGCACCTCGATTCCGGCCTCGCGCATCTACGACCAGGCGGGCATTCCGCAGGTGTCGCCGGCCTCGACCAACCCGAAGCTGACGCTGCAGAACTTCAGCGGCGTGTTCCGCACCATCGCCAACGACGTGCAGCAAGGTACCGGGCTCGGCAAGTACGCCACCGGCGCGCTCGGCGCCAAGCGCGTCGCGATCATCGACGACCGCACCGCCTACGGCCAGGGCCTGGCCGACGAGACCGCGAAGGCGGTGAAGGAGTCCGGCGGCGAGGTCGTCGCGCGCGAATTCACCACCGACAAGGCCACCGACTTCAACGCCATCCTCACCAAGATCCGCGCCACCAACCCCGAGGTCGTCTTCTACGGCGGCATGGACGCCCAGGCCGGCCCGATGGTGCGGCAGATGAAGCAGCTCGGCATCACCGCCAAGTTCCTCACCGGCGACGGCGGCTGCAGCCCCGAGATGATCAAGCTCGCCGGCGACGGCATGTCGTCCAGCGCCTACTGCTCGATGCCGGGCCTGCCGCTGGAGAAGATGCCGGGCGGCGCCGACTTCCGCGAGCGTTACAAGAAGCGCTTCAACGCCGACGTGCAGGTGTATGCCCCCTACGCCTACGACGCCGCGATGGCCATCATCACCGCGATGCAGAAAGCCGACTCGGTCGAGCCGTCCAAGTACCTGCCCGAGCTCAAGAAGAGCAACTTCCCGGGCGTGATCGGCAACGTCTCCTTCGACGCCAACGGCGACATCAAGGAAGGCGCGGTGACGATCTACAACTTCAAGGACGGCGCCTGGGTGCCGCTGTAAGCGCCTGAACCGCCGCCGGCGCACCCGCTTGCGGCGCGCCGGCGGCGCGCGACATCCCCGTTTCGATTTGCCCGCCCCGGAGACCCTGCGCGTCCGCCGGGGCGTGGCGCGCGACTCCGCAGACTTCAAGAAGGCAGCATGGAAACCCTGATCCAGCAATTCATCAACGGGCTGGTGATCGGCAGCGTCTACGCGCTGATCGCGCTCGGCTACACCATGGTGTACGGCATCCTGGGCCTGATCAATTTCGCCCACGGCGACGTGCTGATGGTGGGCGCGCTGGTCGCGCTGCAGACCATGCTGTTCCTGATGGGCATGGCACCCGGCATGTCTCCGCTGGTGATGCTGGCGATCGCGCTCGCGGTGGCGATGGTGATCTGCATGCTGCTCGGCTTCACCATGGAGCGGCTCGCCTACCGGCGATTGCGCAACGCGCCGCGCCTGGCGCCGCTGATCACCGCGATCGGCGTGTCCTTCCTGCTGCAGACCCTGGCGATGATCATCTGGGGCCGCAACTACCACACCTTCCCGCAACTCATCTCGACCACGCCGCTGCAGCCGATCCCCGGCGTGTTCGTCACCCCGGTGCAGATCGCCATCGTGGTGGTGTCGGCGCTGCTGATGGTCGGCCTGCTGCTGCTCGTCAATCGCACCCGCATCGGCCGCGCGATGCGCGCGACCGCCGAGAACCACCGCGTCGCCAGCCTGATGGGGGTCGACACCAACGCGGTGATCGCGCTCACCTTCGTCATCGGTGCCGCGCTCGCCGCCGTGGCCGGGGTGATGTTCGCCAGCAACTACGGCATCGCCCACTACGGCATGGGCTTCATGCCGGGCCTCAAGGCCTTCACCGCCGCGGTGCTGGGCGGCATCGGCAACCTCGGTGGCGCGATGCTCGGCGGCGTCGTGCTCGGGCTGGTGGAGTCCTTCGGCGCGGGCTACATCGAGCACCTCACCTTCGGCTTCCTCAACTCGTCCTACCAGGACATCTTCGCCTTCATCATCCTCGGCCTGGTGCTGATCTTCCGGCCCACCGGACTGCTCGGCGAACGCGTGTCGGACCGGGCCTGAGCGAGCACGCACCATGAACGAACTCGTCGCCGCCGTCCCCTGGCTGGGCAAGCGCAACCCCACCGCCGCGCGCTGGCTGATCATCCTCGTCGCCATCGCGGCGCCCTTCATCGCCTGGCAGTTCGGCCGCAGCTGGGTGCGCATCCTCGACTTCGCGCTGCTCTACATGATGCTGGCGCTCGGCCTCAACCTGGTGGTCGGCTTCGCCGGCCTGCTCGACCTCGGCTACATCGCGTTCTATGCGGTGGGCGCCTACACTTTCGCCTTCCTGGCTTCGCCGCACTTCGACGTGCATCTGCCGTTCTGGGTCATCCTGCCGCTGGGCGCCGCCTTCGCCGCGCTCGCCGGCGTAATGCTCGGCTTTCCGGTGTTGCGATTACGCGGGGATTACCTCGCCATCGTCACCCTCGGTTTCGGCGAGATCGTGCGCATCTTCATGCTCAACCTCAACTACCCGGTCAACATCACCAACGGCCCGCAGGGCATCAACATGATCGACCCGATCAACCTGTTCGGCTGGGACCTGTCGCGCAACATCCGCATCGGCGAGGACTTCACCATCCACTCGCTGTTCCTCTACTACTACTTCTTCCTGGCCGCGGTGGTCGCCTCGATCATCTTCATCCAGCGCCTGCAGATCTCGCGCATCGGCCGCGCGTGGGCGGCGATGCGCGACGACGAGCTCGCCGCCAAGGCGATCGGCATCAACACCCGCGACATGAAGCTGCTCGCCTTCGCCCTCGGCGCCACCTTCGGCGGCGTGGCGGGCGCGCTGTTCGGCGCCTTCCAGGGCTTCGTCAGCCCGGAGAGCTTCAGCCTGATGGAGTCGATCGCGGTGCTGACCATGGTGGTGTTCGGCGGCATGGGCAACCTCGCCGGCGCGGTGGTCGGCGCCTTCGTGCTCGCGCTGCTGCCCGAAATCCTGCGCGACGTCGCCGTGCCGCTGCAGCAGACCCTGTTCGGCCACGTGCTGCTCGACCCCGAGGTGCTGCGCATGCTGCTGCTGTCGCTGGCGATGATCCTGATGATGCTGCTGCGCCCGGCCGGCATGATTCCGGCGCGTGCGCGCTACTGCCACGATCACCACCTGAGCCATCACCTGAACAACACGCCGAAGCGGGAGGCCGCAAAGTGATCACGCTGCTCGAAGCCCGCAACATCGGCAAGCGCTTCGGCGGCCTGCAGGCCTTGTCCGACGTGTCGCTGACCATCCGCAAGGGCGAGGTCTACGGTCTGATCGGCCCCAACGGCGCCGGCAAGACCACCTTCTTCAACGTCCTCACCGGTGCCTACACCCCCGACGGCGGCGAGTTCGTCTTCAACGGCAGCGAGCTGCCCAGCGGCAAGCCGCACAAGGTGGTCGGCCGCGGCATCGCCCGCACCTTCCAGAACATCCGCCTGTTCCGCGACCTCACCGCGCTCGAGAACGTCATGGCCGGCCACCACATCCGCACCCGGGCGGGCATATGGGGCGTGCTGACGCAGAACCGCTTCACCCGCGAGGAGGAACGCCTGACCACCGAGCGCGCCTACGAGCTGCTGCGCTACGTCGGCATCGAGCGCTTCGCAGACGTGGTGTCGAAGAACCTCTCCTACGGCGACCAGCGCCGCCTGGAGATCGCGCGCGCGCTCGCCACCGAGCCGCAGCTGCTCGCGCTCGACGAACCGGCGGCGGGCATGAACGCCACCGAAACCGGCCAGCTCAAGCAACTGATCCAGCAGATCCGCAACGACGGCATCACCGTGATGCTGATCGAGCACGACGTGAAGCTGGTGATGGGCCTGTGCGACCGCGTCGCGGTGCTCGACTTCGGCAGCAAGATCGCCGAGGACGTGCCCGCAGTGGTGCAGAAGGACGAAGCGGTGATCGCCGCCTATCTGGGCGGAGGCAAGCATGCAAACTGATCCCCGGCTCGAGCCGAGCACGCCGCTGCTGCGCCTGCAGGAGCTGAAGATCGCCTATGGTGGCATCCAGGCGGTCAAGGGCATCGCGCTCGAGCTCCATGCCGGCGAGACCGTGTGCCTGATCGGCGCCAATGGCGCCGGGAAGACGACCACGCTCAACGCCATCGCCGGCGTACTGCCGATCGCCGGCGGCGACATCCACTACAAGGGCGAGCGCATCAACGCCCTGCCCGCCCACCGCCGCCTGCGCGCAGGCATCGCGCTGGTTCCCGAGGGGCGCGGCATCTTCACCCGCCTGACGGTGGAGGAGAACCTGCGCATGGGCGCGTACACGCGCAAGGACGCAGCCGCCATCGAGGCCGACCTTGAGCGCGTCTACACCATGCTGCCGCGAGTCAAGGAACGCCTGGCCCAGGTCGCCGGCACGCTGTCGGGCGGCGAGCAGCAGATGGTGGCGATCGGCCGCGCCCTGCTGTCGCGCCCGCGCCTGCTGCTGCTCGACGAGCCGTCCATGGGCCTGGCACCGCTGATCGTGGAGAAGATCTTCGAGGTCGTGCAGTCGGTGGCGCGCGAGGGTGTCACCATCCTGCTCGTCGAGCAGAACGCCAACCTCGCGCTCGAGTTCGCGCAGCGCGGCTACGTGATGGAGTCGGGGCGGATCACCCTCACCGGCAGTGGCAGCGCCTTGTTGCAGGATCCGAAGGTGCGCGCGGCGTACCTGGGCGAGGAGGCCTAGGACGAGGCGCGTCGCGATTCCGGCCTCTCCGGAGGCGCCGGCGCGACTCGACCGTCCGATCGCGACTGGCGTCGCTCCTGGGGCACGGCTCCGGAGGCCATGTCGGTTCGCTCGCCCGAGCGCAAGTCGGCGGAACACGAGCCGGCCACCGCACTCCGCAGCGGGGAGGGAAAGCGCTAACATTGCGCACCTTTTTTCGCTCCCTCCCCCAATGCAGAATCTGAAGTACTTCACCTGGTCGATCGGCTTCACCGTCTTCGGGCTCGTCGGCGGCTATCTGCTCGGCGGCTGGCCGGCCGCCTTCATCGTCGCCGTGCTGGCGGTGCTGGAGACCTCGTTGTCCTTCGACAACGCGGTGGTCAACGCCACCGTGCTGCGCCACATGGACGAGAAGTGGCGCCAGCGCTTCCTGCTGTGGGGCATCCTGATCGCGGTGTTCGGCATGCGCATCGTGTTCCCGCTCGCCATCGTCGGCGTGGTCGCCAGCCTGGGGCCGGTCGAGGTGGTCGATCTCGCGCTCTTCAACCCCGACGAATACGCCCGCCTGCTCACCTCGGCGCATCACGAGATCGCGGCCTTCGGCGGCGCCTTCCTGATGATGGTCTTCCTGAAGTTCTTCATCGACGAGAACAAGGACACCCACTGGCTGGCGCCGATCGAGAGCCCGCTGACCAAGCTCGGCCGCCTGGAGGCCGCGCAGATCCTGCTGACCCTGCTCGCCATCCTCGCCACCTCGGCGTGGATCGACGGTGCGGACAAGCGCATGGAGTTCATCGTCGCCGGGGTGTGGGGGCTGATCGTCTATATCGCCGCCGACGGCCTGGGCGCGATCATGGGCGGCGAGGAGGGCGAAGGCGGCAAGATGGTCGCCAAGACCGGCTTCGCCGGCTTCATGTACCTGGAGCTGCTGGACGCGTCCTTCAGCTTCGACGGCGTCATCGGCGCCTTCGCGCTCACCACCAGCCTGCCGATCATCGCCATCGGCCTGGGCGTGGGGGCGATGTTCGTGCGCTCGTTCACGCTGATGCTGGTGTATCGCGGCACGCTCGAGGCCTACCGCTATCTGGAGCACGGCGCCTTCTGGGCCATCGGTGCGCTGGCGGCGATCATGTTCGTGGGAGTGCACATGCACATCCCGGAGACCTTCACCGGCCTGATCGGCGCGGTGCTGATCGGCGCGGCGTTCTGGAGCTCGCTGCGGCACAACCGGCTGAGCGTAGGCGGGGGCTGAAGCGCAGAATCGCGACTCGCGTCGCTCCCACAAGACCATCGCGGCTCCGCGGCGGTGGAAGCACCGCATCCCCGATCCGGAGCGAACCACCTCGCCCGGGTCGCATGTGGGAGCGACGCAAGTCGCGATTGCGGCTGCGCCTGCAAACGATTGCGGCGACACCTGCGCACGATGGCGGCCGGTCGGACGGTCTGCGCGCAGCCTCCTGTAACACCCCGGTCACGCCGTGCTCATAGATTCGGGGGCCTTTGCCCACCGCCCCCCGACACCATGAGCCACCGCCTGCGCCACGCCCTCGAGACCTTCTCCCTCAGCCTCCTCGCCGCCGCCACGCTGGCTGCGTGCACCGGCGACGACGACACTCCACCGCCGCCGCCTGCAACCGAAACCGCCCCGGCCCCGCAGGCCCCCGCTCCCGAGCGCACCCCGATCTCGCTGCGCCTGGAGCGCATCGGCGGCTACGCGACCAATCTCTTCGGCAAGAGCGCCGCGGAGATCCCCGCCTACGACCCCGCCAGCAAGCGCGCCTTCGTGGTCAACGCGGATGCGGGCGCGGTCGACGTGCTCGACCTCGCCAACCCCGCAACGCCGATCTCCGTCGGCCGGCTCGACTCGCAGGCCCTGCTCGCCGGCTCCGAGATCAACAGCGTCGCCGTGCGCGATGGCGTGGTCGCGGTCGCGATCCAGGCCAGCCCCAAGACCGACAAGGGCCGGGTCGCGCTCTACCGCGCGGCTGACCTTTCGCTGCTGGGCAGCGTCGAGGTCGGCGCCCTGCCCGACATGCTCACCTTCACGCCCGACGGCAAGACCGTGCTGGTCGCCAACGAAGGCGAGCCGAACGACGACTACTCGATCGACCCCGAGGGCTCGATCAGCGTGATCGACGTCTCCACCCCCACGGCCCCGGTCGCCCGCAGCGCCGGCTTCACCGCCTTCAACGGCCAGGAGAAGGCGTTGCGCGCCCAGGGCGTGCGCATCTACGGCCCCGGCGCGAGCGCCGCGCAGGACCTCGAGCCCGAGTACATCGCCGTCTCGGCCGACGGCGCCACCGCGTGGGCCACGCTGCAGGAGAACAACGCGCTCGCCCGCATCGACGTGGCCAAGGCCACGGTGGAGGCGATCCTGCCGCTCGGCGACAAGGACCACGGTGTGGATGCGAACGCGTTCGATCCCTCCGACACCGACAAGAAGGCCGTCATCCAGGCCTGGCCGGGCGTGCGCGGCCTCTACCTGCCCGACGCGATCGCCTCATACACCCACCAGGGCCGCACCCTGCTGGTCACCGCCAACGAGGGCGACGCCCGTACCTGGGGCGAAGGCGACGACGCCTACTGGGACGGCGACGCCAGCAAGGGCTTCGTCGAGGAGTTCCGCGTCAAGCACCTCACCAACACCAGGGGCTGGACCGGCCGCAAGGGCGACGACCTGCCGCCGCAGCTCGACGCGCTCGCCGACGGCGGCCTGCTCGACCCGACGGTCTTCGCCTACTGCGGCGCGGTCGCTGGCAACCCGGGCAAGTGCCGCGACGACGACCAGCTCGGCCGCCTCAACATCACCTGGACCATGGGCTATCGCCAGGACGCCGACGGCAAGCCGATCCTGTTCGACACCGCCGGCAACGAGAACCCGGCCGGCACCCGCCTGATGTACGACACGCTCTACGCCTTCGGCGGACGCTCGTTCTCGATCCGCGACGCGGACGGCAAGCTGGTGTGGGACTCGGGCGCCGAGATCGAGCGCTTCCTCGCCAGCGACGAGTGCAAGCTCGGCAGCGCGCGCAACATCCCCTGCGCGACCTGGTTCAACACCAACCACGAGGAAGGCGACACGCTGGACAATCGCAGCGACAACAAGGGTGCGGAACCCGAAGGCGTCGCGCTCGGCCGCATCGGCGACAAGACCTTCGCCTTCGTCGGCCTCGAGCGCATGGGCGGCGTGCTGGTCTATGACATCACCGACCCGCAGGCGCCGACCCGCGTGGACTACCTCAACCCGCGCGAGGACTGGAGCACCAAAGACCCCTCGACCGTGCTGGCGAGCGTCGGCGACCTCGGCCCCGAAGGCCTGCACTTCATCCCCGCCAAGGACTCTCCCAACGCCAAGCCGCTGCTGCTGGTCGGCAACGAGGTCAGCGGCACCACGGCGGTGTACCAGCTCAACCTGAGCTACTGAGCGGCTCGATCTCGCACAGCCCCGAGCGCAGGGGCTGCGAGCCGGCGACCGGATCGACGCTGCGGTCGGAGACGAGGCGGCTGTAGTTCGCCCCCGCCTCCGAGCGCGCGTCGTAGCCGTCGGCCGCCCCCGCCGCGCCAGGCTGCCACCAGCCGTATTCCACCCACACCACACGCGCATCGAGCGCCGCATCGAAACGCGCGCGCAGGCGGATGGCGCCGTTGGCAGTGCGCACCCGCACCCAGTCGCCCTCCGCGATGGCGCGCGCCCGTGCCGCGTCCGGGTGCAGATGCACCGCCGGTTGGGGAGAGTGCCGGCGCAGCGAGGGCGCCTGGCGGTCCTGGCCGTGGCGGAAGTGGCGCAGCTTGGCGGTGGTCATCACCAGCGGATATTCCGGCGCCGCCTTGCCGAAGGGCGAATCAACCGGCTCGGCGAAGCGCGGCAGCGCCGGCTCGCCGTGCTCGAGCAGCGTCTCGGAATACAGCTCGATACGCCCGCTCGGCGTGCGCAAGCCCTCGTCCCGGTACTTGCGGTAGCGCGTGGCCGCGGGCAGCGCGAGCCCGCCCGGGTGCGCGCGCAGCGTCTCGAGCGTGAGTCCGGTCGGGGCGAGCACATGGGCCAGCCCCGCCTCGAGGTCGCCACCCCAGAACTGCTCGCCCAGCCCCAGCCGCTGCGCGAGCCGGAACACCACCCAGGCATCCGCGCGGCTGTCGCCGAGCGGCGCGATCGCCGCCGGGCGCAGCTGCACCCAGGATTCCGCCGCCTGGCTGCCCTCGAAGCCCACCCGCAGCGCCTCGCGCTCCCACGGCGTGCAGATCGGCAACACGATGTCGGCCAGCGCCGCGGTGGGCGTCAGGGTGAGGTCGGCATAGACGCAGAACTCGAGCGCGGCGAGCGCCCGCGCGGCGCGTTCGGCATCGGCATGGTTGAGCAGGAAGTCGCGGCCGAAGCCCACCAGCGCGCGGATCGGGTACGGCCGCCCCTCCAGGATCGCGTCCCACAGCACGTCCGACCCGATCAACCCCAGCCTGGCAGGGCCGAGCCGCGAGCGCTCCAGCCCGATGCAGCGCGCGCGCTGCGCAGCGGGGAGCAGTTCCTTGCCGCTGGCGTCGTTCGACGGCGCGGGCGTGAACGCAACGTTGCCGCCCGGCGCGTCGAAACTGCCGGTGAGCGCCATCAGCGTGGCGATCGCGCGGTCGGTCTGGGTGGCGTTGGTATGCTGGCACACGCCCGCCCAGCAGTAGTACGAGACCGCCGGCCCGGCCTCGTGCAGCAGGCGGGCGAGCGCCTCCACCTGCGCGGGCTCGATCCAGCACAGCTCGGCGACGCGCTCGGGGGTGTAGTCGGCACAGGCCTGCTCGAAGAGCGAGAACACGGTCTCGCAGCGCAGCATCCCGCCGTCGACGAGTCGGACATCGAGCCCGCCCGACCGCAGCAGATCCGGATCACCGCTGCCCGCCGCGGCGCGCACGTCCCGACCCGACGCGATCGGTGTCCGGTCGGTGCCCGACCACCCGCGCGCGCACGCGATCACGCCCCCATCCACCCCCAGCGCGACGAAGTCGTCCGCCGCCGCCCCCGCCGGCGGCGCGGCGAGCTCGCCGGCACGCAGCAGGCGGCCGTTGTCGCCGCGCACCAGCAGCGGCGCGTTGCTGAAATCGCGCACGAAGCCGGCGTCGAACCACCCGCGCGCCAGCATCACCCGCGCCACCCCGAGCGCGAGCGCGCCATCCGAGCCGGGGCGCACGCGCAGCCACAGGTCGGCATCGGCCGCGAAGCCCGCCTTGCGCGGATCGACCACCACCAGCTTCGCCCCGGCCTTGCGCGCCGCCCGGATCGCCAGCGAGTTGGCCAGCCAGGTGTCGCGCGGGTTGTGCCCCCACAGCACGATGCAGCGGCTGTGCGCGAAGTCCGGCGTGGCGATGCCGCGGCCGAAGCTGAGCTGATGGGTGAAGTCCTTGTGCCAGTTGCAGATCTCGGTGCCGTTGGCCACGTTGGGGCTGCCGAAGGCGTTGGCCAGGCGCTCGATCCAGCGGATGTCGTCGGCGATCGGCGTGCCGCTCGGCGTCGCGATCGCGAACGCCACCGCCTCCGCGCCGGATTCGTCGCGCACCCGCGCGAGCGCCTGCGCGACGCGGTCGAGCGCCTCGTCCCACGAGATCTCGCGCCAGCCGGGATCGGAGTCGCCCTTGGGGCGCGTGCGCAGCAGCGGGCGCAGCACGCGCTGCGGGTCGTAGACCAGCTCCGGCGCCGCCCGCCCCTTCACGCACTGCGCCCGCCCGGTCGGATGCGCCGGGTCCGGCAGCTGCGCCACCAGCCGACCGCCCTCCACCACCATGCGCGAGCCGCAGCGCGACTTGCACAGGCCGCAGAAGCCGGGGATGGATCGGCGCGAGGCGGAAGGATCCGCCGAGGGATCATCGGGCATGGTGAGCGGCATGACGCTGTGGTCCAATCGAGGGCGAGGCACACGCTCGCGGCTCATACCATGCTAGCAGCCTGCCGCCGCATGCCAACCCGGAGATCCCGATGGAACGCCTTTTCGTCTACGGCACGCTCGGCCCCGGCCGCCCCAACGAACACGTCCTGCAGAAGATCGGCGGCACCTGGCAGCCCGCCAGCGTGCGCGGCCGGCTCGTCCGCGCCGGCTGGGGATTCGCGCAATCCGGCTTCCCCGCCCTGGTACTCGACGCGCACGGCGAGGAGATCGCCGGACACGTCTTCGTGTCGCCGAACCTCGCCGCGCACTGGCCCGCGCTCGATGCCTTCGAGGGCGAGGACTACGTGCGCGAAGCGGCCAAGGCCGTCCTGGCCGATGGCACCGAAGTGGAGGCCTGGGTGTATGCGCTTGCGGAGGCGAAGCGGCCCCGCCCGGCGCGAGCCTGAGCTCCCCGCCCGCGCCAGGTGCCGCTCGGCCTCTTGCCCTTCTGCCTGGAGTGCACCTGGCCCGGGCGCACACGACAACGGCAGCCGCAGCTGCCGTTGTCGGAGCGATGCGCCGGGCGCTCAGGCTGCCTTGCGGCGGCGCGCCGCCAGACCGGCGAGGCCGAGGCCGAGCAGCGCCAGCGAACCGGGCTCCGGAGTCGGATTCACAACGCTCTCCGGTGTCCCTGCGCCGAAATAGGTGCGCGTCACATACTCCGACGATGCACCCGCAGCAAGCGAGAACACGTTGCGCAGCGCCAGCGTGACGTCATAACCGCCGCCCAGATCGATGAACTGGTCGATATCGGCACCGTCGCCGGTGATCAGGTCGTCGAGGGCGCTGCCGGAAACGATGCGTCCGCGCAAGCCACTGTACGAGTCGATTTCATAGCGCCCGGTGGCCGGAACGGTGCCGCCAGTGGCGCTGATGCCGACGAAGGTCGTTGAGGTCGCCGACCCGGTCGCGGTATCCGTCTCGAACAGCACCTCGACCCCGCCGAGGCTGATGCGGCCACCGCCGTCCGAGATGCTGCCGTCGAACTGGAGATCGCCATCGATATAGCGCACGAGCTCGAAACCGAGCAGGCCTTGCGTGGTATTCGTGATCGAGTAGGTCTGCGTCAGGACGCTGCCGGTCTGCGTGCTGCCCGTCATCAAGGGAGTCAGCACCTGGGACAGGCTGAACGAAAGACCGCTGAGGGCGAACGCGCTGCTCGCCGTCGTCGTCGAGCCGGTGACCGTCGGGTTCGTCAAGCCGCCGCTGCCGCCGATGTCCCCGGAGGTCAGGAAGGTGCGTGCGCCCGCCGTTGCGCCCAGCCTGATGGCCACGCCCGACTCGTACGTCGTCCCGGCCGCCACCCCCGCGCCGATCGGGTTGTAGAGCGCATCGGTGGAGTTCGCTCCCACGGAGGAGCCGAAACTGCCATAGCCATCCACGCCGACCGTGACGCTTCCGTCGCCGGCGCCGGTCGTCAGGGTGTAGGGCGCCGCCAGCGCGGTGCCGCCGGCGGTCGCGAGCGCTGCGATGGCAATGAGTCTTGCCGAGAGAAGCTGCTTGTTCATTTTGATGTCCCCGAATGTTGCTGTCTGGTGTTTGGCAAGCGGACGCCGCCCGAGCGATCGTCCTATCGCCCCATTCGGCGCGACCTTGCTGGCATCAACGCAAGCAAGATGTATTCCAGCCAGAACAAATCTACTTAACACATTGAATAATATCAACTTTATTTCCTACGCCCGATACTTCTGGCGCTCAAACCTGTCGAAGTGTAAAAATTCTCGACGGCAAACTTCGGCTTCATCATCCTGAATCCGTGTTCTCTACAGCGCATACCCGCTCCGCGAGCCCCAGCGCATGATTCTTCTGCTGCCTGACTCCCAATCTCAGCTCACCGCAGCCCCGAGCGCCGTCCTTTCATGGCCCGGAGCGCCGGCGAGCCGGGCTTCCGGCGGGTGCGCTATGTCATTTCCCTTCTCCCGCGCGGCCGTCGCCCTTCCGCCGCAGCGAAATGGCCTCGATTCGGAGAATTCGGCCGCCGGATTTGCATCACGGCGAAGCCACCGCGCACAGTCGCGCCTGCACCGTGGTGAACACCTTCACATGCGCGGCCACGCCGCGCCCGAAGTCCAGCACCAGGCGCCGGGCGTGTTCGACGAACTTCGCCGCGCGGTACATCACCTCCTGCAGCACCGTCTTGATGCGCCGGCGCTTGGCCGGGTGGCGGATCGGCGAGAGCTCGCCGGCCAGCCCGAGCTGGCCGATCAGGCGCAGGCAGTTGTAGGCGAATGCGGCCAGATGCACGACCGCGTCGTTGGTGTCGAACTTACCCGAGGGCAGGCGCTCGAGGTCCAGGTCGGTCTTGATCTCGGAGTGGAACTGCTCGTGCGTGCCGTGGTGCTTGTAGAGCTCGATCACCTCGGCCATCGCCCCATCGAGGCTGGTCCACCAGCCTTCGATCTCGATCTCGGGCGCCAGCAGGTGCTGGCCCTTCTTGTCGATGGTGCGCTCGGTCACCCGCACCACCAGGCGCAGCGTGCGCTTGGCCTTCTTCCAGGCACGATCGATCTTCAGGTCCAGCAGCCCCACCCGCTTGCCCACGCGCGCTTCTTCGAACGCACCGGCGGCCTCGGCCCGATCCACCCAGGCGGTCTTGTCCTGGCGGCGCGGGTTCCACTTGGTGAGGTAATCGAACGAACGCCCGAGTTCGGCCCAGCGATCGCGCTCGTCGGCCAGCGCGAACAGCAGCCGCGCGCTATCGAAGCCGCTATCGGCGCGCCACAGCAGCTTCGCATCGGCGGCGCACACCCGGCGCAGGCGCGGGAGCGCGCGCTCGAAGAAATACTCCGTCTCCAGCGCCGAGTGGTGCGAACCCGCGCGCAGTTCCAGGCCGAGGTTCCAGCCCTCGTTGCCCAGGTACAGCGCGATCGGCGTGTAGCCGTCGACACCCTGGTAGGTGCGGCTGACCGCTTCCTTCTTGGTGTCGGAGTTGTCCATCACGAAGGTGTCCAGGTCGGCGCAGACGTAGCCCTTGTGCGCCGTGATCGGCGCCTCGGTGCGCTCGAGCAGGCGCAGGCTCAGCTCGTCGGTCAGCTCGCGCAGCTCGGCCGCGCGGGCATCGAGCCGTTGGCGCATCCACACGCTGCCGGGCACCTTGGCGAGCCCGAGCGCTTCCTTGAAGAAGCGGTCGCCGCGAAACGGCTCGATCGCCTCGAAGTCGCTCTTGCCCAGGCTCAGCAGCCCGACCACCGACTTGACCAGATCCGAGCTCAGCATGCCCTGCGACACTGGCAGCCTCGGGTCGATCACCGCCTGAACCTGTGCCGCCTGGCAGCACTGCCCGATCAGCGCCAGGCCCGAGTACGAGGTCAGGTTGAGCTTGGCGGATTGCTTGACTTCGAAGCGCGGCATGGTCGGTTGGGTGAATGAGTCGGATGCGTAATTGTACAATTACATCAATGCGTTAGGCTGGATTTCCGGCTAAACGAACACGGATTCAGGATCATGCCCAACGGCGGCGGCGAGCCGGTCTTCCTGCACGTCAGGGGAGACAGGAAACAGCAGGAAATAGGGACAGACCCCAATTACGTTGCGGGAAGGATTATCTCGAACGTTGAAAGGCACCATTCCTCAAAGCTCAGCAGCAACAACAGGTCGGGTCGAGAAGCTTGAGTACGACTTGCCGGTCCGCTGCAAAGGACGGAGTCGCAGTCGGGCGCCTGAGACCAATCCCTGACGCTCCAGATTAGCAGTCGTCCAAACCGCGATCGCATCAGCATTTCACCCACTCATTCCGCAAAGGAGCCCTTACAGTGGACATCCCGCGAATATTCAACATCACTGAAAGCGCTCACCGTTTCCATAATCCGTTCACTCCCGACAAGTACGCGACGCTCGGCACGGCGTTGCGTATGGCGCCCGGGACACGAGTGCTCGACCTCGGCAGCGGTTCGGGTGAGATGCTCTGCACATGGGCTCGCGATCACGGGATCTTCGGGACCGGAATCGATATGAGCGCGTTGTTTTCCGAGCATGCAGGACTGCGCGCCAAAGAACTCGGCGTTGCCGATCAAGTTCGGTTCATTCATGGCGATGCAGCGGGTTACATTGCTGAAGAAAAGGTCGACGTCGCCGCTTGCCTGGGCGCCACCTGGATTGGCGGAGGGCTTTCCGGAACGATCGAACTACTGGCGCAAAGCCTTCGCGCCCGAGGGATCATCCTCATTGGCGAGCCCTACTGGCGACGACTGCCCGCTACTGACGAGATCGCCAAGCGTTGTCTTGCAAACTCAATCTCTGATTTCCTCCCGCTTCCGGAACTTGTGTCGTCCTTCGGCACGCTCGGCTACGACCTTGTCGAGATGGTTCTGGCAAACGAGGACGGTTGGGACCGATACGAAGCAGCCAAATGGCTCACCATGCGCCGCTGGCTTGACGCCAACCCCGACGACGAGTTGGCCCACGAGGTTCGCGCCCGGCTGACTTCGGAACCGGCGCGCCACGTTGCTTACACCCGTGAATACCTGGGCTGGGGTGTGTTTGCGCTGATGGCGCGGTAGTCTCCACCCTCCCTCGATCCCTCCCCTGACCCCACGATCATGCGCCACCAAGGAAAGATCACCACCTGGAAGGACGACAAAGGCTTCGGCTTCATCACCCCCAACGGCGGCGGCGAGCCGGTTTTCGTCCACGTCAGCAGCCTTGCCAACCGCCAGCGCCGGCCCGAAGGCACGGAGCTGGTGAGCTACGAACTCGCCACCGATGCCAAGGGACGACTGCAGGCGAAGGCCGTCGCCTTTGTCGGCGAGCGCGCGGTAGCGCCTGCGGCGCCGGGGCGCAGCAGCCTGCCACCGCTTTTCGCGGCGGGCTTCGTCGGCTGGTTGGGCGTGATGGCCTGGCTCGGGCGGCTGCCGCTGGCGGTGCTCGCGCTTTACGCGGCGGCGAGCGTCGTCGCCTTCCTCGCCTACGGGCACGACAAGTCGGCCGCCGTGCGCGACGCCTGGCGCGTCAAGGAGAACACGTTGCACCTGTTCGCCCTGCTCGGCGGCTGGCCGGGGGCGCTGGTGGCGCAGCGGCTGTTCCGCCACAAGTCTTCCAAGGCCTCGTTCCAGACCACCTACTGGATCACCGTCGTGCTCAACTGCGCGGCGCTCGCCTGGCTGCTGTCGCCCCACGGGGCGCAGACGCTGCAGGCGGTGCTGGCCGCGATCTGAGCGCCGGCGGGCTCGCCGGACGGCGGCCGCCGCCTTCTCCATCCCTCCACGCCTCCCGGATCACCCAAGCATGTCACCGAACGCCGTCATTTCCCTGTCCGATCGGGTCGAGCACGACGAGGTGCTCGCGCTCTACGTCGCCAACCGCTGGTCCTCGGCCGAGAAGCCCGATGTGCTGCTGCGCGCGCTGCGCGATTCGCATGCGCTGGCGACCGCGCGCGTGGACGGGCGGCTGGTGGGGCTGGTCAATGCGATCTCGGACGGGCATCTGGTGGCGTATTTCCCGCACATGCTGGTGTTGCCGGCGTTCCAGCGCCAGGGCATCGGGCGCCGCCTGATGGCGGCGATGCTCGCGCGCTATCGCGACTTCCACCAACTGATGCTGACCGCCGACGGCGACGCGGTGGCCTTCTACGAGGCGATGGGCTTCACCCGCGCAGGGCGCACGGTGGCGATGTGGATCTACGCGGGGAAGGATCACTGAGGGGGTGGCCGAGGCGTCCGCTCTGGCGAAGGGGCTCGCCGCGCCTCGCTCAACCCCCTGCTTCTGCACGGTCGCGCAGCATCCAGATCCCCCGGACCGCGAGCTCGAAGCCGCCGAATTGCCGGTCGGCGATCATCAGCCCCACCTGCTCGATGCGCGCCCCATGCAGCGACGGTGCGTCAGGCACCGGACGACCGCGCCAGGTGGGCCGAAAATCGGCCAGGGCCAGGCGCACCCGGGTCCACAAGCCGGCCGGGGGCGCGAAGGCAGCCTGGTAATTGACGCCGTCGAAGCCGCGGTCGGTGCGCAGGGCCAGCTTGTAGCGGCGGCCGTCGCCGCGCACTTCGAGTTCGATGGCGTCGCGGTCGCCCGCGTCGAGCCCCTCGTTGCCGAACCCGCCGGGCGCGGGCGGCGCCAGGGCGCTGCGCACCGAGGCGAAGCCGCCGTTGTTGTCCGCCGACACCGTCCCGGCAAACAGCGCATGGCCGGCGGAATCGAAGCGCAAGGCGCTGCGCGACACGCCGCCCATGACGCGGTCGTCGATCGCCGACCAGGTGACGACCGACTCGGGACGGTCGAAGAGGAACAGGGGCAGGGACATCGTTAAATTATGCACCCGCGACGGAGCACCCGGCATGGCCTGGCAGAATCCGCACCGCACACGTGCCTTGACTCGCGACCGTCCTTATCTATGCTGAATTACCGATTACGAATCAGCGTGTTACCGACGCACGGCGCTGGCGTCCCGGCCCTTGGCCGGGAGTGCGTGCGCGATCCTTTGCAGCGGCATCCGCAAGCCGCTGCCCTTGGCCGGGCCTCCCTTCCGCCTCCGTATCGACGTGTGAGCAGGCCGGTGTGCCGCGAGGCGTACCGAGCCGAAGCGGGCTCGGCTGCATCCATCGAGAGGAGGCCATCATGGCGAGGACCAAGGACAAGGAACCTTCCGAGCAACGGCGTCAGCGCACTTGCGCAACGATGGAAGAGCATCGCCGGCTCGCCTACCTCTATCCCGAATATCGCCGCAGGCGCCGGGAGATCGAGCTCGAGACGCGCCAGTTCATCGCGCGCTACGCCGCCGAGGGCCTGCGCACCGGGATCGTGCGCATCCCGGTGGTGGTGCATGTGGTGTGGAACACCGCGGCGCAGAACGTGAGCGATGCGCAGATCCAGTCGCAGATCGACGTGCTGAACGCCGATTTCCGCCGCACGAACGCGGACGCCGCGAGCGTGCCGGCCCACTTCGCCGGCGTGGCCGCGGACGCCCGCATCGAGTTCGCGCTCGCCGTGCGCGACCCCAACTGCGGCGCGACCACCGGCATCACGCGCACGAACACGGCGACGACCGGCTTCACCCGGGCGACCCGAAACAACGTCAAGTCGGCGACCACCGGCGGGGCCGATCCGTGGCCTTCGGACCGCTACCTCAACATGTGGGTGGCCAACTTCACCGACGACCTGCTCGGCTTCGCCACCTTCCCCGGCGGCCCGGCGGCGCTCGACGGCTTCGTCGTCGATACGCAGGCCTTCGGGACGATGGGCACGGCCGCCGCGCCTTTCAACCTCGGCCGTACCGCCACCCACGAGATCGGGCACTGGCTCAACCTCATCCACATCTGGGGCGACGACACCGCGCAGCCCGACCAGTGCAGCGGCACCGACATGTGCGCCGACACACCCAACCAGGCGGACGAGACCTACGGCAATCCTGCGGGCATCCGCATCTCCTGCGGCAACGGGCCCAACGGCGACATGTACATGAACTACATGGACTACACCGACGACGTCGGCATGTTCATGTTCTCCCAGGACCAGGTGACCCGCATGAACGCGACGCTGATGGTCGCGCGCACCGGCATCCTGGCCTCCGACGGGCTGGTCCCGGTAGGCGGCGGCTCGCCCGCGCCCGACCTGTGGATGCAGGACAACGCCGACGACGTCGGCGCCGAGCCGGATGCGAGCACCAACCCGATGTGGATCAGCGACGACATCTGGGTGCGCAACGTCGCCGACGGCCTCACCAACCAGGACCACCAGAACCCCAACGGCGAGCAGACGAACTACGTCTATGTGCGCGTGCGCAACCGCGGCTGTGCCGGCGCCGCGGCGCAGAGCGGCACGCTCAAGCTGTATTGGGCGAAGGCGTCGAGCTCGCTGTCGTGGCCGGCGCCCTGGGACGGCAGCGTGGCCAGCCCGGCGCTGATGGGCGGGCTCGTCGGCAGCCAGGCGGTGAGCGTGAACGGCGGCGACACCGAGATCGTGGAGTTCGCGTGGACGCCGCCGGATCCTTCGGACTATGCGGCCTTCGGCGCGGACAAGGCGCACTTCTGCCTGCTCGCCCGCATCGAGACCTCCGCCACCGCGCCCTTCGGCATGAGCTTCGCCGAGACTGCCAACCTCTACGCCAACGTGCAGAACAACAACAACATCGTGTGGAAGAACATCTCCATCGTCGACACCGACGGCGACGGGGCGCGCCACGCGGACGTGGTGATCGGGCGCTTCACGCGCGAACGGCGCGCCACGCGGCTGCTGTTCCGCACGCCGAAGCGGCGCGGCTTCTCGCTGTTCGACTGGGGCCACCTGATGGTCGAGTTCCGCGGCGAGGCCCTGCTCGAATGGGTGAAGGAGGGCGTGAAGGGCGATGGCTTCGAGCGCCTGCAGGACGGGCGCCTGTTCATCGCGCGTGCGGGCGCGGAGGTCGTCGGCCCGCCGCTCAAGCCCGGCAGCTTCGGCACCGTGCATGTGCAGTTCGTGCCCGATGGCCGGCGCCCGACCGGCGCCCAGGTCTTCGAGCTCGATCTGATCGAGCTCGACGCCAAGGGGCGCGCCGTCGGTGGGCAGCGCCTGCTGCTGAAGACCGGCCGTGCGCCCGCGAAGCCTTGCTGCCGACGTGAAGCGGGAAGCTTCGACGGCGTCAACTGGACGCCGGACTCGACCTGCCGATGCGGCTGCTGAGGGGTTTGCCGCCCCGGTCGTCCGCGGGCGAAGTGCGAACGGCCCGAGCGTCGCCAGGCGCCGGGCCGTTCGCTTGTGCCTTTGGAGCCGAGGCAATGCCGAGTGGACGCGCGCAGCGCTCGTCCGCTACCTTCCAGCCCTCGTTCGGCCCGTCGGCCGCACAATCCCTTCGCTCATCTTTCCCCATCCGGCCGCCACGCGGCCTGCATCGCCCCTTCGGAACCACATCGCTCATGACCGCCCTCTTCCAGCCCTTCAAGCTCAAGGACCTCACCCTGCGCAACCGTATCGCCATCCCGCCGATGTGCCAGTACTCAGCCACCGACGGCGTGGTCAACGACTGGCACCGCGTACACTACCCCGCGCTCGCGCGCGGTGGCGCCGGGCTGCTGATCGTCGAGGCCACCGCGGTGTCGCCCGAGGGCCGCATCACGCCGGGCTGCCTCGGCCTGTGGAACGACACGCAGGCCGCCGCACTGGCGCCGATCGCGGCCTCGATCAAGGCCGCAGGCGCGGTGCCCGGGATCCAGATCGGCCACGCCGGTCGCAAGGCCAGCGCAAACCGGCCGTGGGAGGGCGACGACCACATCGCCGCCGACGATGCGCGCGGCTGGCAGACCCTGTCGCCCTCGGCCACGGCCTTCGGCGCCCACCTGCCCAAGCTGCCGCGCGAGATGACGGTGGACGACATCGCCCGCGTGCGCGCGGACTTCGTCGCCGCCGCGAAGCGCGCACGCGCGGCCGGCTTCGAATGGCTGGAGCTGCACTTCGCCCACGGCTACCTCGGCCAGTGCTTCTTCTCGGTGCACGCCAACCAGCGCAGCGACGCCTACGGCGGCAGCTTCGAGAACCGCAGCCGCTTCCTCATCGAGACCGTGCGCGCGGTGCGCGCGGTGTGGCCGGAGAACCTGCCGCTGACGGTGCGCTTCGGCGTCATCGAATACGACGGCCGCGACGAGGAGACGCTCGCCGAGTCGATCGAGCTCGCGCGCAGCTTCAAGCGCGAGGGCCTGGACTTTCTCAACGTCAGCGTCGGCTTCTCGACCCTGAAGGCCAGGGTGCCCTGGGGTCCCGCCTTCCTCGCCCCGGTCGCCGAACGCGTGCGCCGCGAGGCCGGGCTGCCGGTGGCCGCGGCCTGGGGCATCGACAACCCGGTGATCGCCGACGCCTGCGTGCGCGACGGGCAGCTCGATCTGGTGATGGTGGGCCGCGCCCACCTCGCCAACCCGCACTGGCCGATGCATGCCGCGCGCGCCCTGGGCGTCGAGCGCCCGACCTGGGTGCTGCCGGCACCCTACGCGCACTGGCTGGAGCGCTACGCGGGGGCTTGAGGCGAAGCAGCGGCGCAGGCGGCCGCGGCCGGGTTTCACCCCGGGCGGCCGCCCGGGGTCGAGCCCGCGTCTCAGCTGTGCAGGATCTCGTAAAGCCGGCCCCAGCGCTCGCTGAAGATGCCGGCGTCCATCTCGCGCACGCGCTCCATGCGCGGCACGAAGTCCATGTGGGCGAGGATGTCGCGCTCGATGTCGACGCCGGGCGCCACCTCGAGCAGTTCCATGCCGCCCTCGCGGGTGAGCTGGAACACTGCGCGCTCGGTGACGTACATCACCGTCTGCCCCACCCCGGCGGCGTAGTGGCCGCTGAAGGTGATCTGCTCGACGTGGTCGAGGAACTTGCGGCTCGTGCCCTCGCGGACGATCTCGAGGCGGCCGTCGGCGGCGCGGATCTCCAGCCCGCCGGCGGTGAAGGCGCCGCAGAACACCACCTTCTTGGCGTTCTGGGTGATGTTGATGAAGCCCCCGCAGCCCACCGGCCGGCCGCTGAACTTGGAGACATTCACGTTGCCATGGACGTCGGTCTGGGCGAGCCCGAGGAAGGCCACGTCGAGGCCGCCGCCGTCGTAGAAGTCGAACTGGTAGCCCGGGTCGATGGTCGCATCGGCGTTGCTGGCGTGGGCGAAGTCGAGCCCGTCGGCGGGGATGCCGCCGATCGGGCCGGTCTCCAGGGTCAAGGCCATGAGGTCCTGCACGCCCTCCTCGGCCGCGATCGAGGCGATGCCGGCGGGCACGCCGATGCCGAGGTTCACGATCGCGCCGTGGCCGAGCTCGACCGCGGCGCGGCGGGCGATGATCTTGCGTTCGTCGAGCGGCAGCCGGCGCAGCGAACCGACCGGCACGCGGATGTCGCCGGCGAAGGCGCGGTTGTACTGCGTGCCCATGGTCTGCATGTGGTTCTCGGGACGGCCCACGACGACGTGGTCCACCAGGATGCCCGGCACCTTGACCTGCTTCGGATGCAGGGTGCCGTTCTGCACCACCTGCAGCACCTGCGCGATGACGATGCCGCCGTTGCGCTTCGCGGCCTGGGCGATCGAGATCGACTCGTTGAAGATGCCCTCGTCCTCGACCGTGAGGTTGCCGTTCTCGTCGGCGGTGGTGCCGCGGATCAGCGCGACGTCGATCCGCGGCGCGCGGTAGAACAGCCACTCCTGCCCGTCGAAGTCGACGCGCTCGACGATCTCCTCGCTGGTGGCCGAGTTGAGCTTGCCGCCCTCGATGCGCGGATCGACGAAGGTCTCCAGGCCGACCTTGGTGATCAGCCCGGGGCGGCCTGCCGCCATCTCGCGCGGCAGCACCACCAGCACGCCCTGCGGCAGATTGTAGGCCTCGATGCGGCTGTCCATGATCAGCTGCATCAGCACCGGCCCGCCCACGCCGAAGTGGCCGCCGACGATGCGCTTGATCATGCCCGGCTGGGTGAGGTGGAAGATGCCCTTGTTCTTGCCGTTGCCGAGCCCGCAGGCGTGCCAGATCGTCATGTCGCGCGGATGACCGGTGGCCTCGAAGCGCTCGCGGATCGAGATCGCGACCTCCTCGGCGAAGCCCGCCAGGCCCACGCCGCTGCAATACAGCGTGGCGCCGTCCTTGATCAGCTTGCCCGCCTCGGCGGCGGGAATGACTTTCGATTTCGACATTGGTCCAGTTCCAATTTTTGCACCCGGCAAGGCATCGGCCTGCCGGGCGGACGGTGATCAGAAGGCCGCTTCGTCGAAGCGGGTCAGTGCACCGCCGGCCTCGCGCACGGTGGCGGCATGGGCCGCGGCCTGCGGGCCCAGGGTCGCCATGTAGAAGCGCGCGAGTTCGACGATGCCGTCCAGGTACACCGGGTCGCCCTCGCCCGCCGCCTGCCGCGCGCGCGCCGCCAGCGCGGCACGCCCGAGCTGCCAGCCGCCGCACACGGTACCGAGCAGGTGCAGGAAGGGCACCGCGCCGGCGAGCACCTCGCCAAGCTGCTCGCGGCCGTTGGCGAGGATCCAGTCGGTCGCCGACTCGAGCGCGTCGATCGCCGCGCCCTGGCCGTCGCCGAGCTCGGCGAGCCCCGCGGCCGAGAGCGCCGTGGCGCTCGCGCGCAACTCGACGATCAGCTCGCGCAGCGTGGCGCCGCCCTCGCGCAGGATCTTGCGCCCCACCAGATCGTTGGCCTGGATGCCGGTGGTGCCCTCGTAGATGGTGATGATGCGGGCGTCGCGGAAGTGCTGCGCGACTCCGGTCTCCTCGACGAAGCCCATGCCGCCGAAGACCTGGATGGCCTCGTCGCACACGTCGTTGCCGAGCTCGGTGCACCAGCCCTTGGCCACCGGCATCAGCAGGTCGACGTAGCGGCGGTGCTTGTCCGCCACCGCGGCATCGGGGTGGTGGTGGGCGATGTCGAACCAGCCGGCGGCGGTGTAGAGCAGCGTACGCATCGCCATCACCCGCGCCCGCATCGACAGCAGCATGCGCTTGACGTCGGGGTGGCACAGGATGGGCCGGCCCGCGGCCCCGCTCACCGCGTCGCGCCCCTGCACGCGCTCGCGGGCGTAACCGAGCGCCATCTGGTAGGCGCGCTCGGCGAGCGCCGCGCCCTGCACGCCGACGCCGAAGCGCGCCTCGTTCATCATCACGAACATGACCTCGAGGCCGCGGTTGGGCTCGCCCACCAGCCAGCCGATCGCGCCGCCGCCCTCGCCGAAGCTGAGCGTGCAGGTCGGGCTGCCGTGGATGCCCATCTTGTGTTCGATCGAGATGCAGCGCACGTCGTTGCGCGCACCCAGGCTGCCATCGGGCTCGACGAGGAACTTGGGGACGATGAAGAGCGACAGCCCCTTCACCCCCGCCGGTGCGTCGGGCAGGCGGGCGAGCACCAGGTGGACGATGTTGGGCGTGAGCTCGTGCTCGCCGTAGGAGATGAAGATCTTCTGCCCGAACAGCTTGTAGCTGCCGTCGGCCTGCGGTTCGGCGCGGGTGCGCGTGGCGGCGAGGTCGGAGCCCGCCTGCGGCTCGGTCAGGTTCATCGTGCTGCCCCACTCGCCGCTCACCACCTTGGGCAGCCAGGTGCGCTTCTGCTCCGCGCTGGCGGCGATCCGCAGCGCCTCGGCCTGGCCCTGGTTGAGGATGGGCAGCATGGTGAAGGCCATGTTGGCGGCGTTCCACATCTCCATCACCGGCGTGGACACCAGCTTGGGCAGTCCTTGGCCGCCGAACTCGACCGGCAGCGACAGGCCGAGCCAGCCCGCGGCACAGAACTGCGCATAGGCCTGCTGCCAGCCCTCGGGGGTGGCGACGCGGCCGCCCTCCAGCAAGCGGCAGCCCTGCTCGTCGCCCGCGCGGTTCAGCGGCGCCAGCACGCCGGCGGCGAAGCGGCCGGCTTCCTCGAGGACGGCGCCGATCACGTCGGCGCTGGCCTCCTCGCAGCCGGGCAGGCGGGCGATGTCGTCGAGCCCGGCGAGCTCGGCGAGGATGAACTGCATGTCCCGCAAGGGGGGCTGGTAGTCGTACATCCGGAGTCTCCTCTCTGTCGTTCTTGTTCTCGCGCGCTCAGCTGCAGGCGGCGCGGAGATCCTCGGGGATCGGAATTGCCTTGATGCGCAGGGGATCCTCCGGGTCCTGGACCGCGAACACGCGCACCTCCCTGCCCTCGCACAGCACGGTGTCGCCGCGCCGCGCGACGTGACGCATCACGAAGCTCTTGCCGCCCCAGTCCTCGACCCAGGACTCGATCTCGATGTCCTCGCCATAGGTGGCCGAGTTGCGGAACTTCGCCTGCGCGTCGACCAGGGGCGCGCCGATGATGCCGCGCGTAGCCGTGGTCTCGCGCCAGCTCGGCACGCCGCAGGCGGTGCAGAACTCGCGGAAGGCGGTGTCGAACCACTTGAAGTAGTTGGCGAAGAACACGATCTGCGCGGGGTCGCAGTCGCTGAAGGCGATGCGCATGCGGTGGAGGTGGCGGCGTGCCATGGCGGGCCCCGTCTCAGCGCGCGGCCAGGCGCACCGCGCCGTCTAGCCGGATCGTCTCGCCGTTGAGCATCACGTTGTCGATGATGCTCAGCGCCAGCTTGGCGAACTCCTCGGGCTCGCCGAGGCGCGGCGGGAAGGGCGTGTTCTCGCCGAGCGACTTCTGCACCTCGGGCGGCAGGCCGCGCATCATCGGGGTGATGAACAGGCCCGGCGCGATCGTCATCACGCGGATGCCGAAACGCGCGAGTTCGCGCGCGATCGGCAGCGTCATCGACACGATGCCGCCCTTCGAGGCCGCGTAGGCGGCCTGGCCGATCTGGCCCTCGTAGGCCGCGACCGAGGCGGTGTTCACGATCACGCCGCGCTCGCCGTCGGCCTGCGGCACCCCCTTGCTCATCGCCTCGGCGGCGAGCCGGATCATGTTGAAGGTGCCGATCAGGTTGATGCGGATCGAGCGCTCGAAGTCGGCGAGCGGCTGCGCGCCCTCCTTGCCGAGCACCTTGCCGGCGTTGCCGATGCCGGCGCAGTTGACCAACCCCTGCAGGCCGCCGAAGCGGCTCACCGCCAGGTCCACCGCCGCGCGCGCGTCCGCCTCGGCGGAGACGTCGGTGCGGGCGAAGGCGGCGCGCTCGCCGAGCGCGGCGGCGAGCGTCTCGCCCTGCCCGGCATTGAGGTCGGCGATCACCACGTTGGCGCCGGCGCCATGCAGCGCGCGCACGGTGGCCTCGCCCAGCCCGGAGGCACCGCCGGTGACGATGAAGGTATTGCCTGCGAATCTCATTGCGTTCTCCCGGTCGCCGCTCAGGCGACGTTCTCCACGATCACCGCCACGCCCTGGCCGCCGCCGGCGCAGGCCGAGGCCACGCCATACTGCAGCCCGGCGGCACGCACGGCGCGCGCCACGGTGTGGGTCAGGCGCACGCCCGAGGCGCCGAGCGGGTGGCCGATGGCGATCGCGCCGCCGTTCACGTTGGCCTTGTCGCGGTCGAGCGCGAGCTCGCGCTCGCAGGCGAGGTACTGCGCGCCGAAGGCCTCGTTGATCTCGACGCGACCGATGTCCTCGACCGCGATGCCGGCCAGCCGTGCGGCGGCGCGGATCGCCGGCGCCGGGCCGATGCCCATGATCTCGGGCGGCACCGCCACCGCCGCGCCCGCCACCACCCGGGCCAGCGGCTGCAGCCCGTGGGCGCGCACCCAGTCGCCGCGCGCCACCAGCACCGCCGCCGCGCCATCGACGATGGCCGAGCTGTTGCCGCCGGTCTGCACGCCACCAAAGGCGGGCTTGAGCTTCTGCAGGATCTCGAGCGCGGTCGGCCGCACGTGGCCGTCGCGATCGCACACGCTGGCGCGATCGGCGAGGCGGATGCCGCGCGGCTTGTAGCCGTCGAGCTCCCAGGTCTCGTTCGCCAGCGCGCTCACCTCGTCTCCGAACCAGCCTGCCTCCCAGGCCGCCACGCCGCGGGCGAAGCTCTGCGCGGCGAAGCGGTCGACCTCGTCGCGGTCGATGCCATAGCGCACCGCGAGGTTCTCGGCGGTGCCGCCCATCGAGGTCTTCGGTGCGGTGTCCAGCGTGGCCTCCCAGAGGAAGTCCTTGAACTCGACCTGCCCCATGCGGAAGCCCGCGCGGTGGGTGTAGGCCGCCACCGGGTTGCGCGACATCGACTCGGCGCCGACGCAGAGCACGACGTTCGCCTTGCCGAGCGTGATGTGGTCGGCGGCGGTGAGGATGGTGTCGAAGCCGGTGCAGCACAGGCGCTGCACCAGCAGGGCCGGCACGTCGGGATTCACGCCCGAGTACAGCCCGATGTGGCGCGGCAGGTAGTAGGCGTCGAAGCTCGACTGCGCCATGTTGCCGGCGACGATCGCGTCGACCTCGGCGGCGGGGATCCCGCTGTCGGCGAACAGCGCGCGCGCCGCGGCGATGCCGAGGTCGGTCGGCGAGACGTCGCGCAGCACGGTGTTGTAGTCGGCGAACGGCGTGCGGCGGCCGGCCACCAGCCAGATGTCGTCGTAGGCGAGGCCGCGCGCGGCCGCCTCCGACTCGGCGAAGTTACCCATGCCCTGCTTGCTCATTGACGTGCTCCCTGGCCCTTGCGCTGGAGGAATTCGCCGATGCGTGCGGCGATCTCGGGGTTGGTCTGGACGACCGCGGCGGTCAGCGACTCGACGAAGAAGCCGTCGTCGCTGGCCATGTTGTCGATGCGGGCGATCGCGGTGACCATCGCCCAGTTGGCCATCGGCGCGTTCTCGGCGACGCGGCGCGCGAGCTCCTGCGCCTTGGCGAGCGTCTCGCCCGCGCCCACGAGGTAGTGCGACAGGCCGAGGCGCTGGCCCTCGTCGGCGTCGAGGATGCGGCCGGTGAGCATCATTTCGCACATGCGCCCGGCGCCCACGATCTTCGCCACGCGCACCGAGGCGCCCCCGCCGACGTAGATGCCGTGGCGGCCTTCGGGCAGCTGGTAGATCGTGCTGGGCTCGGCGACGCGGATGTGCGCCGCGGTGGCCAGCTCTAGCCCACCGCCGATCACCGCGCCCTGCATCGCGGCGATCACCGGGATGCCGCCGTTCTGGATGCGGGCGAAGATGCGGTGCCAGGACTGCGAGTGCAGCATGGTGCCGAAGGCGTCGCGGTGCTGGTGCTCGGAGAGGTCCAACCCCGCGCAGAAGTGCTTGCCCTCGCCCGCCAGGATGATGGCGCGGGTGCCCTCGGGGGTGGCGACCAGCGCCGCCTCGAGCGCCGCGAGCAGGCGGTCGCTGATCGCGTTGCGCTTATCCGGACGGGCCAGCAGGAGGGTGTAGATGTCGTCCTCGGACGTGGTCTTGACGAGCTGTTCGGTCATTGCTTGTTCCCTTTCGATGAAAATCACGCCGCCGGATGGACCGTGATGACGGTCTTGTCGAGCACGTCGGCGTAGAGGAACTCGACCAGGTCTGCGCGGCGGGTCAGCACCGCGCGCTGGTTGATGTATCCCTTGTCGGTGATCTCCCCGGCCTCGACCGAGGGCGGCTCCGCCATCAGGATGGCGCGCGTGGGATGGGTGGAGGAGCCCCCGCCCTTCTTGATCATCGCCGCCATGCCCTGCGCGACGCGGCTGCGGATCGCCGGGTTGAGCAGCAGGTCGATGATGTCGGCGTCGGGTGCCAGATGCGGGCACAGGCGGCGGCATTCGGGCAGGTTGGGGAAGATCAGGAAGCCGATCTCGTCGCGGTCGTGGCCGGTGACGACGATGTCCTGCGCGATCGGCGACATGGCGTCGATCCCCGCCACCCGCACCGAGCCCACATGCACCCAGGTGCCGGTGAGGAGCTTGAAGTCCTCGCCGACGCGGCCGTCGTAGAGCAGGCCGCGCTCGGGGTGCGCCGCATCGACGAACTCGACGGCGTCGCCGATCAGGTAGTACCCCTCGTCGTCGAAGGACTTCGCGGTCAGCTCGGGCTGCTTCCAGTAGCCGGTGAAGACGTTGGGCCCCCTGACCCGCACCTCGAGCTTGCCGTGCGAGGGCACGAGCTTGAGCTCGGTGCCGGGCACCGGCACCCCGATCACGCCCGCGCGCACCGCCTGGAAGTGGCAGTCCGTAGCCAGCGGCGCGGTCTCGGTGGAGCCCCACGAGGACACCATGGGGATGCGCGCGCCGACGCTCGCCTCGGACAACGCCTCGAGCTCGTTCCAGAGGTGCTGCGGCAGTGCCGCACCGGCGTACATGATCACCTGCAGGCGGCGGAAGAAGCGCTCGCGCAGGGCGGCGTCCTGGCGCAGGTGGGGCACCAGCATGTCGTAGGCGCGCGGCACGCTGAAATAGATCGTCGGCGACACCTCGCGCAGGTTGCGCAGGGTCTTCTCGATCAGCGCGGGCGTGGGCTTGCCGTCGTCGATGTAGAAGCTGCCGCCCCAGCGCAGCACCATGTTGAAGTCGTGGTTGCCGCCGAAGGTGTGGCTCCACGGCAGCCACTCGCACACTACCGGGCGGTTGCTGCGCAGGAAGGGCCACACCAGCTCCTTGGCGAGCTGGTTCGAGCACATCATGCGCTGGGTGTTGATGACCGCCTTCGGCGTGCCCACCGAACCCGAGGTGAACAGGAACTTGGCGATGGTGTCGGGGCCGACCGCAGCGAAGGCCGCCATGACGGCCGCCTCGTCGGCCTTCGCAGCGGCCTGCGCCTCGATCTGCGCGATGGGCAGCACGCCGGGCTGCGGCTGGCTGCGACTGCCGGCGACGACGACACCGTCGTGCAGGTCGGCCACCGCCGCGATCGCGGGCAGGAAGCGCTCGATCGGGTCGGCGAAGACCACGCCCGGGCGCAGCAGCTCGAAGTTGCCGCGCAGCTTGCCGAAGTCCTTCGACATCAGCGAGTTGCCCGGCGAGATCGGCGCCACCGGCACGCCGACGTGCATCGCCGCCAGCGCCAGCAGGGCATGCTCGATGGCGTTGTCCGAGAGGATCACCACCGGCCGCTCGGCCGAGAGCTTCTGGCCGAGCAGCCAGGAGGCGATCGCCACGACGCGGCGGCGGGCCTCGCCATAGCTGAGCCGATCCCATTCGCCGGCGGCGTTGCGCTCGGCGAGGAAGACCTCGTCGGGCTGCACCGCGGCCCAGTGCTCCAGCCAGTCGCCCACGCAGCGCGGGATCGCATCCGGCAGCTCGATGCCCGAACGCAGGATGCGGTCGCCGTTGGGCCGGTGCCGGATGATCAGGTCCGGGTCGGCGAACAGGCGTGCAGCGTCGCGAATGATCTCAGCCATGGCCTCGTCTCCTCCTTTTAGCGTCGCGGCGGCTCGCACTTACTGCGCGACCAGCTTGTAGGCGCCGCCTTCGATGCGGATCAGCACGCGGGAACGGTCGTCCAGGCCGAAGTGGTCGTTCGGGGTCATGTTGAACACCCCATGCACGCCCACCACCTCCTTGCTCGCCTCGAGCGCATCGCGCAGCGCGGCGCGGAACTCGGCGGTACCGGGCGCGCCCTTGGCCTTTGCCGCGGGCACTGCGGCCTCGATCAGGCGGAAGGCGTCGTGGGCATAGCCGGCAAAGGCGGAGAAGCTGCCCGCGCCGTACTGGGCCTCGTACTTCGTGACGAAATCGACACCGGAGGCCTTGGAGGGATGGCTGTCGGGAAGCTGCCTGACGACCGAGACCGGCCCCACCGGGAGGATCGCGCCCTCGGCCGCCTTGCCGGCAACGCCGAGGAAGGCCTGGTTGGCGGCGGCGTGGGTCTGGTAGATCTGGCCCTTGTAGCCGCGCTCGACCAGCGCGCCCTGCGGCAGCGCGGCGGGGCTGCCCGAACCGGCGACCAGCACGGCATCCGGGCGCGCCGTGGTGAGCTTGAGCACCTGGCCAGTCACCGAGGTGTCGTTGCGGTTGTAGCGCTCGACCACGGTGAGCTGGATACCGGCCGCCCCGGCGTGCTTGGTCACCGAGTTCAGCCAGTCCTCGCCGTAGGCGTCCGAGAAGCCGATGAAGCCGAGCGTCTTGTAGCCCTTGGACTTCATGTGCTCGACCAGCGCGCTCGCCATCACCTCGTTCTGCTGCGGCGTGCGGAAGACCCACTCGTTGCGCTCGACCGGCAGGGACACCGGGCTCATCGTCACCAGCGGGGTCTTGGTCTCGTGCGCCACCTCGGCCATCGCGGCGGTGGCCGGGGTGCTGGACGAACCGATGATCGCATCCACGCGGTCCTCGGTGACCAGGCGGCGGGCATTCTTGGTGGCCACGGTGGGATCGGTGGCGTCGTCCAGCACGACCAGCTTGACCTTTTCGCCGCCGATCTCGGTCGGCAGCAGGGCGAAGGCGTTCTTCTCGGGGATGCCGAGCGAGGCGGCCGGGCCGGTGGCCGAGAGCGAGACCCCGATGGTGATGTCGGCGAACGCAGCGGAGCTGAGGGTGAAGGTGGCGGAGAGCGCGACGACGAGCTTGGCGAGTTTCATGTTTCCTCCAATTGGCTGGTGTGGTGACCGCTACGGCAAGGGCCGGCGGAAAGTCGGCTGCTCTCTCGCGGGACTGCAGCTCTTCTAGGCTGTGCGCAAGATATCGCTTCACTAACTACCTTGTCAAACACTTGTTCAATTACTTTTTCGATTGACCTTCGGGCATCATCTACCGGAACATCCAGCCGTCCCCCAGGGCCACGAAGCCGCGCGTTGAGCTCGCTTTTCGCTGCGATGCGGCGGAAAATCCGCTCCGGATGAGAGACACGACCCGAAACGAAACCCCCATGAACGCAGCACGACCCGACGGCGCCGCAATGGCGCCCATGACCGACACGGAGGCCGCGATCCTCCAGCTCGCGCGCGAGGCGCCCGAGCTCGGCCAGGTCGCGGTGGCGGAACGGCTCCGCAGCGAAGGCCTGCGGATCTCGCCCTCGGGCGTGCGCTACCTCTGGCAGAAGCACGGCCTCGAGACTGCGGTGAAGCGCCTGCACGCGCTGGAGGAAGGCAGGGGCGCGGAGGCACTGACGGAGGCGCAGCGCCGCCTGCTCGAGCGCGGCCTGCTCACCGAGCGCCTGGCGCGCGGCGAGCAGGCGGAGGACGGAGCGGGCAAAGAGCAGGAGCCGACCGAGCGCCGCCGGCTGATCCTGGATGCAGCTGCACGCCTGTTCTCCGCAGAGGGCTACGACCGCACCTCGATCCGCGACATCGCACGCAACGTCGGCCTGCTGCCCGGCTCGGTCTATCACTACTTCCCGTCCAAGCGCGAGCTCTTCCTCGCCGTTCATCGCGAGGGCTTCGAGCACACGCTTGAGCGCGTCCGTGAAGCGGCCGCGAGCGGTGGCGATCCCTGGGAATGCCTGCGGCGCGCCTGCGAAGCCCACGTCGAAGGCATCGTTGGGGGCACCTCGGTGGATCGCCTGGCGGGGAGCAACCTGGCGACCGCGCAGAACGACGAGCTGCTCAACGAGATCCGTCCCCATCGTGCCGCCTACGAGACCGTGTTCAAGACACTGATCGACGCCCTGCCCCTGCGCGCGGGAACCGATCGCTCGCTGCTGCGCCTGTTCCTGCTGGGCGGGATGAACTGGGTCTATCTCTGGTACCGAGAGGGCAAGCGCTCGCCGCGCGAGATCGCCGACGCGATGGTCGACATGCTGCGCAGCGGCGTGCAGCCCTGAGCGACGCGCGTCCGCCGCGCGGCGCTCATTCCCCCAGCACGCCGATGGCTTCGTCGTACCAGGCGATCCAGCCCTGCTCGTACTGGATGCCGGCCTTCAGGATGAGGTGGTGGATGCGCCGCTGGCGGGTGGGCTCGACCTCGGCGGGAAAGTCGCGCGCCTCGATGGCGCGATAGGCGCGCAGCTTGTCGGCGTGGAGCGCGCGACGGCGATCGAGTTCGGGCAGCAGGCCGAGCGGCCCGGTGACCGCGTCGGCGCGCAGGCGGACCATGAACTCGTCGCGCAACTCGGGCAGGGGCGAGGCCTCGGCGGCCCAGCGCATCAGCTCGTCGCGCCCGGTGGGCAGCACGCTGTAGCTGCGCTTGCGGGTGCGGCCGGCGTCGGGGTCGGCGTCGGAGCGGATCCACCCCGCCTTCTCCATGCGGCCGAGCTCGCGGTAGATCTGCTGATGCGTGGCCTGCCAGAAGTGGCCGATGGACTTGTCGAAACGCCGTGCGAGCTCGTAGCCGGACGAGGGTTGTTCGAGCAGCGAGGTGAGCAGGGCATGGGCGAGCGACATGCACGAAGTCTAGCCGCGCGCAGCAGGAGCATGCAACGCGTTGCATAGTTGGCGCGAATCTTCTACAGTCCTGCAACTGGTTGCATAGTCGGACGGCCGGTGGGCGGCGCAGGCCTGCCCCTGCCCCGCGCGTCTCTCCCTCCCCTCTCCCGCGCGCGGGGCAGCCCCTCCCCTGCCGCCCGGCCATGCGACCAGCCCCGATAAAAATCCGCGAGCGAGACGATGGCCACCTATCCGAACCTGTTCCGTCCCCTGGACCTCGGCTTCACCACCCTGCCCAACCGCTTCCTGATGGGCTCGATGCATGTCGGCCTGGAAGAGGCCGAGGGGGGGGTCGAGCGCATGGCCGCGTTCTACGCCGAGCGGGTGCGCGGCGGCGTAGGGCTGATCGTCACCGGCGGCATCGCCCCCAACCTCGAGGGCCGGCCGTGGAGCGGCGGCGCCACGCTGACGACTTCCGAAGAGGCGGCCCGCCATCGCGTGATCACCGACGCGGTGCACCGCGAGGGCGGCAAGATCGCGCTGCAGATCCTGCACTTCGGCCGCTACGCCTATCACCCCGAGCTGGTCGCACCGAGCCCGATCCAGGCCCCGATCGCGCCCTTCGTACCGCGGGAACTCTCCGCCGCCGACGTCGAGCGCACGATCGAGGACTTCGTACGCTGCGCCGAACTCGCCCGCGAAGGCGGCTACGACGGCGTCGAGATCATGGGCTCCGAGGGCTACCTGATCAACGAGTTCATCGTCGCCCATACCAACAAGCGCACGGACGCATGGGGCGGCGCCTTCGAGAACCGCATCCGCTTCGCCACCGAGATCGTGCGCCGCACGCGCGCGCGCCTCGGGCGCGAGTTCATCCTCATCTTCCGCCTGTCGCTGCTCGACCTGGTCGAGGACGGCTCCACCTTCGAGGAGGTGGTGCAGCTCGCGCAGGCGATCGAGGCCGCCGGCGCCACGCTGATCAACAGCGGCATCGGCTGGCACGAGGCGCGCATCCCCACCATCGCCACCTGCGTGCCGCGCGCCGGTTTCGCCTGGGTGACGCAGAAACTCAAGGACCATGTCGGCATCCCGCTGATCGCCACCAACCGCATCAACACGCCCGAAATCGCCGAGAGCATCCTCGCCGAGGGCAAGGCCGACATGGTGTCGATGGCGCGGCCTTTCCTGGCCGACCCGGACTTCGTGCGCAAGGCTGCGGAAGGCCGTGGCGCCGACATCAACACCTGCATCGCCTGCAACCAGGCCTGCCTGGACCATACCTTCGCCGGCAAGATCACCTCCTGCCTGGTGAACCCGCGCGCCTGCCACGAGACCGAGCTGGTGATCGAGCCGACCACGGCCCCGCGCAGGATCGCGGTGGTCGGCGCCGGCCCGGCGGGCCTGGCCTTCGCCACCACCGCCGCCGAGCGCGGGCACAAGGTCGTGCTGTTCGAGGCCGGGGCGCGCATCGGCGGGCAGTTCAACATCGCGATGCAGATCCCGGGCAAGGAGGAATTCGCCGAGACCCTGCGCTACTTCGGGCGCCGCATCGAACAGACCGGGGTCGCGCTGAAGCTGAACACCCGCGTCTCGGCCGCCGAGCTGGCCGGGAAGTTCGACGAGGTCGTGCTCGCCACCGGCATCGTGCCGCGCGTGCCGGAGATCGAGGGCGTGGATCATCCCAAGGTGCTCGGCTACCTCGACGTGCTGCGGGACAGCAAGCCCGTCGGCCGTCGCGTCGCCATCCTGGGCGCGGGCGGCATCGGCTTCGACGTCGCGGAGTACCTGAGCCACGAGGGGATCAGCCCCAGCCTCGCGCCGGCGAAGTTCTACGCCGAATGGGGCATCGACGCGCGCTATGCGAACCGCGGCGGGCTCACCCGCCCCCAGCTCGAAACCGCGCCGCGCGAGATCGTGCTGCTGCAGCGCAAGGCGAGCAAGGTCGGAGAGGGCCTGGGCAAGACCACCGGCTGGATCCACCGCACCGCGCTGAAGAACCGCGGCGTGCGGATGATCGCGGGCGTCACCTACCGCCGCATCGATGACGCCGGCCTGCACGTGAGCATCGGCGGCAAGGACGAGGTGCTGGCGGTCGACAACGTGATCCTGTGCACCGGCCAGGAGCCGCAGCGCGAGTTGCAGGCCGCGCTGGTCGAGGCCGGCATGCGGGTGCATCTGATCGGCGGCGCGGACGTGGCCGCCGAGCTCGACGCCAAGCGCGCGATCAAGCAGGGCATCGAGTTGGCGGCCAGCATCGAGAAGGCGGCATCCGCCCCTGCACTGCTCGCCGGCCAGCTCCCCGCCTCTCCCGGCGGCGCCGGCATCCCCCTGCCGCAGTTCGACACCCTGCGCATCGGCCTCGATGGCCAGGTCGCGCTGGTGACGCTGAACCGCCCCGACAAGGCCAACGCGATGAACCTGCAGATGTGGCAGGACCTGCGCGCCGCGATGCAGTGGGTGGATCGCACGCCCGCGGTGCGCGTGGCGGTGCTGCACGGCGCCGGCGCCAACTTCTGCGCCGGCATCGACCTGCAGATGATGATGGGCATCCTGCCCATGGTGAAGGACGCCTGCGAGGCGCGCACGCGCGAGAACCTGCGCAACCTGATCCTCGACCTGCAGGACACGCTCACCAGCCTGGAGCGCTGCCGCAAGCCGGTGCTCGCCGCCATCCACGGCGCCTGCGTGGGCGGCGGCGTGGACCTGGTGGCCTGCGCCGACATGCGCTACTGCGCGGCGGGGACGTATTTCTCGGTCAAGGAGGTCGACCTCGGCATGGTCGCCGACGTCGGCAGCCTGCAGCGCCTGCCACGCCTGATCGGCGAAGGCATGGTGCGCGAGCTCGCCTACACCGGGCGCCGGGTGGACGGCGCGGAGGCCGGGCGGATCGGCCTGGTGAATCGGGTCTTCGACACGCCCGAGGCCCTGATGGAGGGGGTGATGCAGCTCGCGCAAGCCATCGCCGCCAAGTCGCCGCTGGCGATCCGCGGCACCAAGGACATGCTCAACCACGCCCGCGACCACAGCGTCGCCGACGGTCTCGACCGCGTCGCCACCTGGAACGCCGCGATGCTGCTGTCCGACGACCTGCAGGCGGCGATCCGCGCAGGCCTCACCAAGCAGCCACCGAAATTCCGCGACTGAACGCGGTCTGAGGGCATGGGTGCGCGTGCGTTATGTCCGTGGCGCGCTGCAGGAGCGACGCAAATCGCGATTGCAGCGTCTCCGCCCTCCCCCACGCCCCTCACCACCGTGCCGTGCGATCGCGACTTGCGTCGCTCCTACAAGACCGGCGCGGTTGCGGAGCGTTTCCTGACGACCGATCAATTCTTCTTCACGAACTCCGACTTCAGCTTCATCGCGCCGATGCCGTCGATCTTGCAGTCGATGTCGTGGTCGCCCTCGACCAGGCGGATGTTCTTCACCTTGGTGCCGACCTTGACGACCAGGGACGAGCCCTTGACCTTGAGGTCCTTGATCACGGTGACGCTGTCGCCGTCCTGAAGCACGTTTCCGTTGGCGTCCTTCCACACCTTGTGCGCCTCGGTGGCCTCGGCTGCAGCGAGCTTCGGCCATTCGTGGGCGCATTCGGGGCAGACGAAGTTGTCGCCGTCCTCGTAGGTGTATTCGGAATTGCAGGCGGGGCACCTGGGCAGGCTGCTCATTTCGTTTCCTGATGGATTGGAGCGCAGGCGGCGCGACGGCCGCCCGGATGGGGAATCATTCGATCGTGATCTTCATCGCCGGCGGACGGATGCCGCGGCGCTTGCGCTCGGCCTGGATCAGTTCGGCGATGTTGGTGTTGTTGTTCTGCAGCGCCCAGGCGTCGGCCGAAAGGCCGGCGTCGTTGAGCGCGTTGAGATCGGTCTGTGGCAGCGCGAGCAGGCGGCGGACCACGTCGATGTGGCCGTTGCGCGCCGCCAGCATCAGCGGCGTGGCCTTGTTGGGCGCGGGTGCATTGACGTCGGCGCCGGCGGCGAGGATGTCGGCGATCAGCTTGTCGCGGCCCTCGAAGGCGGCGTAGTGCAGCGGCGCCCAGCCGTCGTGCGCAACCACGGCGCCGGCCTTGATGAGCGCGCGTGCAACGTCCTCGTGGCCGCGCAGCACGGCCAGCATCAGCGCGGAGTCGCCCGCCGGGTTGCGGTAGTCGAGGCGGGCGCGGTTCTTCGCCAGCGCCTCCACGGCCGCGGTGTGGCCCTCGCGCGCGGCGAGGATCAGCAAGGTGTTGCCCTGCGCGTCGACGGTATCGGGGTCGAGGCCGCGCTGGATCAGGCTGACGAGTTCCTTCGCGTCGCCCATGCTGGCGGCGGAGAGCGCGTCGTCGAGGGTGGCGGCGAGCGCGGCATGCGAAGCCAGGCCGCCGGCGACGAAGGCCGCGGCGAGGACGAGGCGGCGCAGCCCATGTACCGG
This sequence comes from Thauera sp. DNT-1, assembly GCF_055393985.1. Taxonomy (NCBI): domain Bacteria; kingdom Pseudomonadati; phylum Pseudomonadota; class Betaproteobacteria; order Rhodocyclales; family Zoogloeaceae; genus Thauera; species Thauera sp. DNT-1. The sequence goes on from NZ_AP043752.1 coordinate 905,404, forward strand.
AGTGCGGGAGGGCGTGCGGAGATCAGGCAGGTCTTTGTGCATGGCGGAAGAGACGGAAGAAGTTGTCGGTGGTGGCTTGCTCGACCTGCGCCAGCGGGAGCTCGCGCAGGCGGGCGATCTCCTCGGCGACATGGACGACCCAGCCGGGCTCGTTGGTCTTGCCGCGGTGCGGCACCGGGGCGAGATAGGGGGAATCGGTCTCGATCAGCAGGCGCTCGAGCGGCACGCGGCGGGCAACCTCCTTGAGCTCCTTCGCGTTGCGAAAGCTCACGATGCCCGAGAACGAGATGTAGAAGCCGAGCTCGAGCGCAGCCTCGGCCACCTCCCAGCTCTCGGTGAAGCAGTGCATCACTCCGCCGGCCTCGCCGGCCCCCTCCTCGCGCATCAGGCGCAGGGTGTCCGCGGCGGCGTTGCGGGTGTGGACGACCAGCGGCTTGCCCGTCGCACGCGCCGCGCGGATGTGCACCCGAAAGCGCTCCCGCTGCCACTCGGGCGCGTCCTTGTGCCAGTAATAGTCCAGCCCGGTCTCGCCGATCGCCACCACGCGCGGGTGGTCCGCGAGCGCGACGAGGCGGGCGACGTCCGGCTCCTCGCAATCGGCATTGTCCGGATGCACGCCGACCGAGGCCCACAGGTGGGCGTGGCGCTCGGCGAGCTCACGCACACGCGGGAATTCCTCCAGCCGTACGCCGATGCACAGCGCGGTGCCGACGCCGTTGGCCGCCATGGTGGCGAGGATCTCGTCCTCGCGCTCGGCGAGGCCGGGAAAATCGAGATGACAGTGTGAATCGACGAACATCCGGGTCCTGGAATGGTTTGATGAAGTCGGCGTTGTTGAACTCGGCAGCGCGCGACGCGAAGCGGGCCCTGCCCTTGCCGGCGCGCTCAGAGCGTGTGCGTGGGCCGGCTCGAGCCGAGATGGCCGGCGAGCACCTTCTCGATGCGGTCGCGCAGCACCCGGCTGGACTCGTCGGGCGAGAACTGCACGCCGATGCCCTGGGTCTTGCCGCCCTGCGCGCCGTCCGGCGTGATCCACACCACGGTGCCCGCGACCGGATGGCGGGTGGCGTCGTCCATGAGCTGCAGCAGCATGAAGACCTCGTCGCCCAGCTTGTAGCTCTTGGGCGTGGGCACGAAGATCCCGCCGTTGGCCAGGAAGGGCATGTAGGCCGCGTAGAGCGCCGACTTGGAGCTGATGTTGAGCGACAGCACGCTCGGGCGGCTGACCGCTGGTCGAGCGGCTTGGGTCATCCTCGGGCTCCGGCGACGGCACGGGCGTAGCGCATCAGCATGTCCTCCAGCACCAGCCGCAGGCTCAGCGGATGGCGCGACACCTTGCGGATCTGGGCGACTTCATTGTAGCAGGCGCTCGCCGCGGCCACGCTCATGCGGCTGGCCAGCGCGGCGAGCACGCCCTCCTGCGCGGGGAAGAAGCGCACCCGGCCACCCAGGCGCAGCGCGGCGAGGTCGCTCACCCAGCGCTGCATCCAGTCGGTGAGCTCGGGCAGGCCGAAGCCGGCAGCGAGCGCATCCTTCGAGCGCAGCCAGGCCTCCCACTGCCCGGCCAGGCGCAGCGCGTCGGCGCCTTGCAGGCCGGCGATATCGCGCACGAAGCGCGCGTGCATCGCCGCGCCGCCACCCTGCGCGAGGCGCTCGGCGGCGAGCGGCATGCCGCCGCCCAGCGCCAGCAGCGCACGCGCATCGGCGGCGGCATGCGCGCCCCAGCGCGCCAGCGCAGCTGCGTCGGGACGGCTGAAATGCCACTGCTGGCAGCGGCTGCGGATGGTGGGCAGCAGGATGCGCGGCGCGGAGGACACGAGCACGAAGATGCAGCCCTCTGGTGGCTCCTCAAGCAGCTTGAGCAGCGCGTTGGCGGTGACGCCGTTCATCGCCTCGGCCGGATCGAGCAGCACGACGCGGCGCGAGCCATGGTGGCCGGTGACGGCGAGCGCGCCCTGCAGCGCGCGGACCTGGTCGATGCGGATCTGCGTGGAGGCCGCCTTGCCGGGCGCCTCGCCGTCGCCCTCGCCCTCCGCCGCGGCGGTCTCGGCCTCGGGCACGACTCGGTGCAGGTCGGGGTGGTTGCCCGAGAGCCGCCACAGGCAGGGCTCACATTGCCCGCAGGCGTGGCCGTCGGCACCGGGGGCGTCGCACAGCAGGCGCGCCGCCAGCGCCTCGGCGAGCGCGCGCTTGCCCAGGCCTGCGGGGCCGACGAAGAGCAGCGCGTGCGGCAGGCGTTCGCCCAGCTCGACGAGCCGCGTCCACGTCGATTGCAGCCAGGGGTGGATCATGAGAAGAAGCGCTCGCGCACGACGCGCTCGATGTCGGCGCGGATCGCCTCCGGCGAGCGCGCGGCATCGATCACGCAAATGCGCAGCGGCGCCAGGCGGGCGCGTTCGAGGTAGGCGGCGCGCACGCGCTCGAAGAAGTCGCGCTGCTCGCGCTCGAAGCGGTCGGGATCGACCCCGGTGGAGGCGACGCGCGCGGCGGCGAGCGCCGGATCGAGGTCGAACACCAGGGTGAGGTCGGGCTGCAGGCCGGGATGCACCCAGGCCTCAAGCGCGTCGAACTTGGCGCGGTCGAGCCCGCGCCCCCCCACCTGATAGGCGAAGGTGGCATCGGAGAAGCGGTCGCACACCACCCAGCGCCCGGCGGCGAGCGCGGGCTCGATGCGCGCAGCCAGATGCTCGCGGCGCGCGGCGAACATCAGCATGGCCTCGGTCTCGAGGTGCATCGGCTCGTGCAGCAGCAGCTCGCGCAGGCGTTCTCCGAGCGCCGTGCCGCCGGGCTCGCGGGTCTGGTCGACGTCGCGGCCTGCGGCCTGCAGCAACGCCACCACGGCGGCGATCTGGCTGCTCTTGCCGGCACCGTCGATGCCTTCGAAGGTGATGAAGCGGCCGCGGGCGGGCGCGGCTGCGCTCGCGGGCACGGCGGAGGGTGCGTTCTCGATCATGTCGGTTTCGGGCAGGCGCGGCGGCATCCGGCTCATCCCCCACCTCCGTTGCGGATGTATTTATCGACGGCGCGGTTGTGCGCCGCGAGGTCGCGCGAAAACTCGCTGCTGCCGTCGCCGCGCGCGACGAAATAAAGGAAGTCGCTCTTCTCGGGTTTGAGCGCAGCGCGCAGCGCAGCCTCGCCCGGCATCGCGATCGGCGTCGGCGGCAGGCCGGCACGGGTGTAGGTGTTCCACGGGTGGTCGGCATCGAGATGCGCCCGGCGCAGGCGGCCGTCGAACTCGGGGCCGAGGCCGTAGATCACCGTGGGGTCGGTCTGCAGACGCATGCCGATGCGCAGCCGGTTGGCGAACACCGAGGCGACCAGGGCGCGGTCCTCGGGGCGGCCGGTCTCCTTCTCGACGATCGAGGCGAGGATCAGCGCCTCGTAGGGCGAGGCCAGCGGCGTGGCCGGGTCGCGCTCGGCCCAGGCCTTGTCGAGGCGGGCCTGCATGGCCTCGTGCGCGCGTCGCAGCACGGCGAGCGCGCCCGAGCGCTTGTCGAACAGATAGGTATCGGGGAAGAAGAGGCCCTCGGCGTTCTGCGCGCTCGCGCCGATGCGCGCGAGGATCTCCGCCTCGCCCAGCCCGGCGGTGTCGGCTTCCAGATCCGGATGGGACTCCAGCGCCTGGCGCACCTGGCGGAAGGTCCAGCCCTCGACCAGCAACAGCTCGCCCTGCGTGACGTCGCCGTCGGAGAGCTTGAGGATGAGCTGCCAGGGCGTGATGCCGGCGTGCACCTCGTAGCTGCCGGCCTTGATGCGGGCGTCGCGCTTCGTCAGACGCGCGAGCAGCGCGAGCAGGCGCGCATCCACGCCCACGCCGGCGCGCTCGATGGCGGCGGCGGCCTGGCGCATGCCCATGCCGCGGGCCACGGTGAAATCCACCCGCTCGGCGGCGAGCGCGAGAGGCCGGTGCGCATACCACCAGCCCGTCGCCGCGATCATCGCGGCAAGGATGGCAAGCACGGCGAGCAGCAGGAGCAGGCGGGGGAGAAAACGCTTCATCGGAGGGGGAAGAGCCGGCTAAATCCCTGTCGGCGCGAGGGGCGACCGCCACGGGGAGGGCGCTTATAATACCGCAGCACGTGCCCTCCCCCTCCTGCGGCGCGCCCCCGAATCCCTTCCGAGACTGCCCGAACCGAGACCATGACTGCCTGGACCGAACACCTCGCCCGCATGGGCGCCACGCTCGACGAAACCGCCCGCTCCATCGCCTTCGCCTCGCCCGCCGACGAAGCGCGCGCGACCGAGACCGCCACCATCGCGGTGCCGCTGCTGCACCTGGGCACGATCCGCTCGCAGGGCCCGGATTCCGCCGCCTTCCTGCACAACCTGGTGTCGAACGACGTCAAGCACATGGAAGCCGACACCGCGGCGTGGAACAGCTTCAATTCGCCCAAGGGGCGGATGATCGCCAGCTTCCTGGTGTGGACCGAGGAGGGCGGCCATGCGCTCGCGCTCTCGGCAGACATCCTGCCCGCGTTCCTGAAGAAGTTCTCGATGTACGTGCTGCGCAGCAAGGTCAAGCTCGCCGACGCCAGCGCCGAGGTCGCGCTGATCGGCCTCGCCGGTCCGCAGGCCGTGGCGATCGCGCAGGCGGCAGGCGCCGCGCTGCCCGCCGAGGACATGCGCCAGGCGGTATCGGCCGCGGGCGTGCGCTGCATCCGCCTCGGCGCGCAGCGCCTGGTGCTCGCCGTCGCCACCGACGCCGCCCCGGCGCTGTTCGACGCGCTCGTCGCCGCCGGCGCGCTGCGTGCCGGCACCGCGGCCTGGCACCTCGGCATGATCCGCGCCGGCCTGGCGCTGGTCACCGCGCCCACCCAGGAAGAGTTCGTCGCCCAGATGCTCAACTACGAGCTCATCGGCGGGGTGGACTTCCACAAGGGCTGCTATCCGGGCCAGGAGATCGTCGCGCGCACCCAGTACCTCGGCAAGCTCAAGAAGCGCACCTACCGCCTCGCCCTGCCCGCCGGCAGCACGGCCGCGCCCGGCACCGACGTCTATGCGCCAGACTTCGGCGAGCAGTCCGCCGGCAAGCTGGTCAACGTCGCACCGACCGCCGACGGTGGCGTCGAGGCGCTCGCGGTGATCCAGTCGAGCAGCGCGGAAGCCGGCGAGATCCGTGTCGGCGCGCCCGACGGGCCGCGCGCAGACCTGCTCGACCTGCCGTATGCGCTCGCCTGACGGGCACCGCGACCGGGCCCGGGGGCCTGGTCGTACTCGCCGAGGCGCGTAGCCATGTGCCTGATCGTCTTCGCCTGGCAGGCGCATCCCGACTATCCGCTGGTGGTCGCGGCCAATCGCGACGAATATCTTGCGCGCCCCGCCGCGCCCGCGCATTGGTGGGTGGACGCACCCGAGCTGCTCGCCGGCCGCGACCTCGAGGCCGGCGGCACCTGGATGGGCCTTACGCGCGGCGGCCGCTTCGCCGCGTTGACCAACTACCGCGACCCCAGCCGCCACATCGCCGGCGCGCCCTCGCGCGGCGCCCTGGTGCGCGAGGCGCTCGAGGATGTCCGCCCGGCGCCCGCCACGCTGCAGGCCGTGCAGGCGAGCGCGGGCAACTACGCCGCCTTCAACCTGCTGGTGGGCGACGCCGACCGGCTCGGCGTGCTCGAGAGCACCACCGGCGGGCTGCGCATGCTGGAGCCGGGATACTACGGCCTGTCCAACCACTTGCTCGACAGCCCCTGGCCCAAGCTGGTGAAGACGCGCGCAGCACTCGCCGGCAAGCTCGAGGCGCTGCCGACGTCAGGCCCGGCCGCGGCGACGGAGGATGCGCTCGTCGCCGGCCTCCTCGGCCTGCTGCGCGACCCCACGCCCGCGCCCGACCCGCACCTGCCCGCGACCGGCGTAAGCCTGGAGTGGGAGCGCTGGCTGTCGCCCGCCTTCATCCGCGCACCCGGCTACGGCACGCGCTGCAGCAGCGTGGTGCTGCGCGATCGCAAGGGCCGCACCCGCCTCGTCGAATGGACCTGGGACGCCGATGGGGAACTGCGCAGCCGGGTCGAGCACGCGTTCGGCGCCGGCACGACCTGAACGCCGCGCGCAATGCGCTCGCGTGCGCGGCCGCTACACCGGCCGCCGCATCGCGCGGTGGGGAATGCCCGCTTCCATGAAGACCTCGCCCACCGGCTCGAAGCCGTGGCGCAGGTAGAAGTCGAGCGCGTGGGTCTGCGCATTGAGCGCGACTTCGTTCAGCCCGCGCCGCGCCGCCTCGGCGATCAGCGCCTGCAGCACCGCCCCGCCCACCCCGGCGCCGCGCGCCTCACGCAGCACCGCCATGCGGCCGATGTGACCGTCGGGCAGCAGGCGCCCGGTGGCGATCACCCGTCCCTCGGCATCGTGCGCGATCGCGTGCCGGCACACCGCGTCGAAGGCGTCACGCTCGATCTCCTCGGGCACGCCCTGCTCCACCACGAAGACCCCGGTACGCACCGGCATCACCCGCGCCTCGGCCTCGTCCCAGCCCACCACCTCGATCCGCACGCCCTTCATTCGACGATCTCCACCACCGTGCCCGCCGGCACGAGCTCGAACAGCTCGATGATGTCGTGGTTGCGCATGCGCACGCAGCCGTGCGAGCGCGCAACGCCCATGGGCTGGTCGTCGCCGGTGCCGTGCAGGTAGATGTAGCGCCGCATGGTGTCGACCTCGCCACCGCGGTTGCGCCCAGGCTCCTCGCCGCACAGCCACAGGATGCGCGACAGGATCCAGTCGCGCCCCGGGTGGGCGGCCGCGAACTCCGCCGTCCACACCTCGCCGGTCGGCCTGCGCCCGCGGAACACCGCACCCGCCGGTGCGCCCGCGCCGATGCGCGCACGGATACGGTGGCGGCCGCGCGGCGTGCACAGGCTACCGCTGCGCTCGCCCGCACCGCGTTCGCCGGTCGACACCGCGTAGCGGCGGATGCAGGCGCCGTCGGCGCCGAAGAGCTCCAGGCACTGCCGGCCGAGGTCCACGCGGAGGTGCATTCAGGCCACCAGCGTGCGCCCGCGGCGGGCGGCGAAGAAGCTCGACAACATGCGCCCGCACTCGTCGGCGAGCAGTCCGCCCTCGATGGTGGCGTGATGGTTGAGGCGCGGCTCGGCGAAGAGATCGAGCACGCTGCCGGCGACACCGGTCTTGGGGTCGCGCGCACCGAACACCACGCGCGCGATGCGGGCGTGCATGATCGCACCCGAGCACATCGCGCAGGGCTCCAGAGTGACGTAGAGCTCGCAGCCGGGCAGGCGGTAGTTGCCGAGGTGCGCCGCGGCGTCGCGCAGCGCCATGATCTCGGCGTGCGCGGTAGGGTCGTGGCGCCCGATCGGCTGGTTGAAGCCGCGGCCGACGATCTCGCCCCCGCACACCACCACCGCGCCCACCGGCACCTCGTCCGCGGCCCCGGCCGCGCGCGCCTGCTCGAGCGCAGCGCGCATGTAGTCTTCGTCGTTCATGGTTTTCGCAGATCGGGAACGGGGGCGATTCTAGCCCGAAAGGCCGCGGGCACTCGAGCCGGCGCCGCGCCGGCTCATCGCAGGAGCGACGCGAGTCGCGAACGCGGCGGCTCAGCCCCTCCATCGGGCGCGGTAACGGGCGGAATGGCAAGATCGCGACTCGCGTCGCTCCTGCAGGGCGCCCGGGTTGAGGCCGACGCGGGCAGCCCGGAGCGCCGGCGACGGGCCGCGCGCGCGGGCCGCGAGCGGCCGCCCGGCGCCGCCACCGGATCGAAGCCGCGGTCACGATCGAGCGCGAGGCTTGGAGGTCAAGCACGCTGCCTTCGGCTAGAATCCGCCCGTCCTGCCCCCGGCCCGGGGGCGTTCCCGTTTACGGACCCGCGCATGCTTCCCGATCCCGACCTCATCCGCCCCTACGGCCCGCTCGTGCGCCGTATCGAAGCCGAAGCCACCGTCATCGGCGACCAGATCCTCAAGATCGACCACTTCCTCAACCACCGCATCGAACCCAGCTTCATCACCGAGATGGGCCAGGAGCTCGCGAAGCGCCTGGCACGCTTCGAACCCAGCGTGGTGCTCACCGCCGAGGCCAGCGGCATCGCCCCCGGACTGGTGGTCGCCCAGGCCCTCGACGTGCCGCTGGTGTATGCGAAGAAGTACGCGCCCGAGGTCGAATCCCCCGCGATCGCGCGCGTGATCCCCTCGCCCACCAAGGGCGGCGAGACCAAGCTCGTGCTGTCGCAGCGCTACATCGTGCCCACCGACCGCGTCGTCATCGTCGACGATTTCCTCTCCAACGGCCGCACCGCGGTGGCCCTGGTCGAGATGGCGCGCGAGGCCGGCGCCGAGGTGCTGTGCGCGAGCTTCATCGTCGAGAAGCGCTTCAAGCACGGCCACGCCGCCATCGAGGCCCTCGGCGTGCCGGTGTGCACGCTCGCCCAGGTCGAGGCGCTGGAGAACGGCCACGTCCGCCTCACCCAGCCCTGAAGCGACGGTCGTTCGTGGGATATGCACGCGCACGCCGGCCAGCATGCGCATAGACTGCGACGATCACACGAACGGAACCGGCCCATGAGCTCTTTCGACACCCAATTCGAAGCCTTCGCCGAACAGGTGCAGCAGGAGCTGCGCGAAGGCGTGACGAGCTTTCCCACCGTATTCGACCTGTCGGTGCGCGTCCAGAAGCTGGCTGACGCCCCGGAGACCTCCCTCGCGCAGATCGCGGGCGCGGTGCAGACCGAGCCCCTGCTTGCGGCCAAGGTCATCCGCATGGCGAACACGCTGACGCTGAACCCCTACCGCGGCCAGATCACCAGCCTGAGCGATGCGATCCAGCGCATCGGCCTGTCCACGCTGCGCTGCCTCGCCTTCGCGGTCGCCGCCGAGCAGCTCGCGCGCGACCACCGCTCGCGCCAGATGCGCCTGATCGCCAGCGGCCTGTGGATGCACTCGATCGACGTGGCGGCGTGGTCCTGCGCCTTCGCACACCACCTCAAGCGCCCCGACCCCGATGCCGCGATGCTCGCCGGCCTGATGCTCGACATCGGCCAGTTCTACCTGCTTGCGCGCGCGGCGCGCTACCCGGCGCTGGAAGGGGACATGGGCCGCTTCGCCGAGGTGGTCACCACCTGGGACGAGCCGGTGCGCGACGCCGTGCTCGAAGCCCTGGAGATGCCCGAGCGCATCATCACGGCCTGCGCCGCCGACCCCTTCGCCAACACCGAGTGGCCGCCGGCCGAGCTCGGCGACGTGGTCTTCCTCGCCACCCTCGCGGCCGAATCGCCCAACCCCTTCGACACCCTGCTCGGCAGCCGCCAGCGCGGCGAACTGCTCGAAGCGAGCGTGGCGGACGGACTCGATCGCGACGGCTTCGACACCCTGATGTCCGAAGCCCGCGCCAGCCGTCAGGAGCTGATCTCCGCCGCCTGCGGCTGAACTCCGCGGCCGGCCGTTCCCGGCGGACGCCCGCCTGCCGGATCCGCTCAGGACTGCGCGCACTCCGCGAGGTGGGAGCGCAAGGCCGCGGCCGACAGCGCCACGGCCTCGCGCGCCTCCGGGATGAGCTTGCCCAGGGTGTAGAAGCCATGCACCACGCCCTCGAAGACACGCAGCGCCACCTCGCCGCCTTCGCTGCGCACGCGCTCGACGAACGCCAGGCAGTCGTCCACCAGCGGATCGCATTCCGCGCAGATCACCTGCATCGGCGGCAGCCCGGCGAGCGAGGCCGCGCGCATCGGCGACGCCCGCCAGTCCTCGGTATCGACGCCGGGCAGGTAGCGCTCGAAGAACCACTGCAGCGACTCACGATCGAGGAAGAAGCCCTCGGCGTAGCGCTCGCGCGAGGGCCGCGCGCTGCGGATCTCGGTGCTCGGGTAGATCAGCAGCAGGAAGGCCGGCTTCACCTCGGCCGCGCGCAGGGCGAGCGCGGTGACGATCGCCAGGTTGCCCCCGGCGCTGTCGCCGGCGAGGGCGATGCGCGCCGGGTCGATGCCGAGCAGGTCGGCGTTGTCGACCGACCAATCGAAGGCCAGGCGCATGTCCTCGGGCGCGGCGGGGAAAGGATGCTCGGGCGCGAGCCGGTACTCCACCGACAGCACCGCGCAACCCGAGCCGTTGGCGAGTTCGCGGCAGGCCACGTCGTAGCTCGCCACGTCGCCGATGCACCAGCCTCCACCGTGCGCGAAGATCACCAGCGGCAGACGGTCGTCCATATGGCTGCCGAAGGGCCGGTACAGGCGGGCGAGCAGCGCCGAGGTGTCGGGGCGCGGGATCGGCACCTCGGCGGTGGAGGCCACCGCCGGCGCCTCGGGCCGGAAGGCGAAGTGCAGCTTCTGCGCCGAATGACGCGCCTGCGCCACCGCGAGTTCGTGGAAGCGGGGGGCGCCGACACGGTAGGCCATGTCGAGCAGGGAACGGGTTTCTTTGGTCAGCGGCATGATCGAGAACGGATTGCGTTTTGCCGGGCCACGCCCGGCCGCGGGCGGAGTCCGCGATTCTACCCGTCGCACCCCACGACGGGCGTGCCCTGCGGAAGGCACGGGATTAGAATTCGTGCAGACAAGGGAGAAGCGTCATCATGAACAAGACCGAGGAAACCGTCCCCGTAGTGGACACCGCCTCCACCCGCAGCAAGAAGCCGCGCACGGCTCCGCGCGCCAAGGACGCGGGCGCCGCGCGCGCGAAGTCCAAGGCCGCCGGCCCCGCACGTCCGATCGCGGCCGGCGACACCGCGCCCGATTTCAGCAGCACGGGCATCGAGGCCTTCGAGATCGAGCAGGCGATCGACGCCGCGCAGGACTCCAAGCTCGTCGCGGTCAAGGACATCCTGGCCCGAGCGGCTGCGGATCCGCAGGCCAAAAGGGAGGACGCGCTCGAGGCCATCCTCGACGGCGCCTCGCCCGACGACATCCACATGCTGCGCCGCGCGCTGATGCGCGCCGACCTGCCGCAGGCGCCGGGCGCCCATCCGGACGACGAGCTCTCGCCCGACTGGCGCAAGGGCGGCTACCCCTACCGCAACCTGATGTCGCGCAAGGCCTACGAAAAGCAGAAGTACCGGCTGCAGGTCGAGTTGCTCAAGCTGCAGGCCTGGGTCAAGGAGACCGGTCAGCGCGTGGTGATCCTTTTCGAGGGCCGTGACGCCGCCGGCAAGGGCGGCACGATCAAGCGCTTCATGGAGCACCTCAACCCGCGCGGCGCGCGCGTGGTGGCGCTGGAGAAGCCCTCCGAGCTCGAGCGCGGCCAATGGTACTTCCAGCGCTACATCCAGCACCTGCCCACCGCCGGCGAGATCGTGCTGTTCGACCGCTCCTGGTACAACCGCGCCGGCGTCGAGCGCGTCATGGGCTTCTGCACGCCCGACGAGTACAACGAATTCATGCGCCAGGTGCCCGAGTTCGAGCGCAACCTGGTGCGCAGCGGCATCCACCTGATCAAGTTCTGGTTCTCGGTGAGCCGCGAGGAGCAGCGTCGCCGCTTCAAGGAGCGCGAGTCGCACCCGCTCAAGCAGTGGAAACTGTCGCCGATCGACCTCGCCTCGCTCGACAAGTGGGACGAATACACCAAGGCCAAGGAGGCGATGTTCTTCTACACCGACACCGCCGACGCGCCATGGACCGTAGTCAAGTCCGACTGCAAGAAGCGAGCACGCCTCAACGCGCTGCGCTACGTGCTGCACAAGCTGCCCTATGCCAACAAGGATGTCTCCCTCATCGGCCCGCTCGATCCCTTGCTGGTAGGCCGTGCCAACGTGGTGTACGAGCGCGGCGAGAAGGACGCCGTGGCGCTGCTGTAAGCGTCTGCAGTCCGACGCAGCGCACATTTGCATCCGGGATCGACGGCTGGTGACAAGAGGTAAGCCGTCGTGCGGGCCGCGTCCGTGGCGATCTATCCTGCAGGCACGGGTCGCCGGCGGGATGTCCCTCGCTGGCTGGCCGCCCCCGCGCGCCCCACGGCACAAACGACAAGGGAGAACAAGATGAACATCGGCAAACTTCGCCACAAGGCCACCGCCGGCCTGATCGTCGCCGCGCTCCTCGCCGGCCCGGCCTTCGCCGACAAGCCGGACGGGGCCGGCGGCGGCAAACCCGATCGCGTCCAGGGCGGCAAACCCGATCACGGCGGTCCCCAGGAACGCGGCGACAAGCGCCCCGACAAACGCAGCGAGCAGGGCAATCGGGACGTGCGTGGCGACGAGACGCGCGGGCGCGGTGGAGACCGCGACGGTGGCCAGGCGCGCGGCCGCGAGCAGGACCGCGACCGCGAACATCGCACCGACCGCGCCGGCTCGTCACCGCGCGTTTCGGCCTACTTCTCCGACCGTCACCGCGAGGTGGTGCGTCAGTATTACGGCGACCGCTTCCGTGCCGGCGACTGCCCACCCGGACTGGCAAAGAAGGGCAACGGCTGCATGCCGCCGGGACAGGCGAAGAAGTGGCGCATCGGCGCGCCGCTGCCGCGCGACGTGGTGTGGTACGACGCGCCGGGCGACATCGTGCTACGCCTCGGCATGCCGCCCGAAGGTCATCGCTTCGTCCGCGTCGCCGCCGACATCCTGCTGATCAGTGTCGGCACCGGGATGGTGGTCGATGCGATCGAGGATCTCAGCCGCCTCTGAGCCCCGGCGCGGATCCGCCACGAGGCGGGTCCGGTGCCTCGCTGCGCGTGCCGCGCCCACAAGGCGAACCGATCGCGCATCGCCCGGTCCACCGCTTGCCGTTCCTGCCAGGAGACCGATCATGTCCTTCGCCCGTCTTGCCCGTGCCCTCGCCCCCGCCGTTCTGCTCGCCACCCTCGCCCCCAACGCCGGCGCTGCCGACGATGCGATGACGCGCCTCTACGACCACAGTCTGCGCCGTCTGTACGCCGACGAGTCGGTGCGGCTCGCAGACCGCTACGCCGGCCAGCCCGTGCTGGTGGTCAACACCGCCAGCCACTGCGGCTTCACGCGGCAGTTCCGCGAGCTCGAGGCGGTGCACCAGCGCTACAAGGCGCGCGGGCTCAAGGTCGCCGGCTTTCCGTCCGACGACTTCCGCCAGGAGGCTGCCGACGAGGCCGAGACCGCCGAGGTCTGCTTCCAGAACTTCGGCGTCACCTTCGACATGTACGCGCCGATCCACGTCACCGGCACCGAAGCGCATCCCTTGTTCCGCGAGATCGCACGCCAGTCGGCGGCGCCGGAGTGGAACTTCCACAAGTACGTGATCGACCGCAACGGCCGCGTGGTGGCGGCCTTCGGCAGCCGCACCAAGCCCGACGCCCCCGAGGTGATCGCGGCAATCGAGAAGGCGCTGTGAGCGCCGCGCCCCACCAAGCGCGACAACGAGGCGGCCGCCAGCCGCCCACGGAAAGGGAGAACCCATGAAGGAATACGACCTGATCGCCATCGGCGGCGGCAGCGGTGGCGTCGCCACCGCCCGCCGCGCCGCGGAATACGGTGCGCGCGTGCTGCTGATCGAGGCCGCCCGCCTCGGCGGCACCTGCGTCAACGTCGGTTGCGTGCCCAAGAAGGTGATGTGGTACGCCTCGGGCATCGCGCAGGCGCTGCGCGATGCCCCCGGATACGGCTTCGCGGAGGTCGCCGGGCGCTTCGACTGGGCCACGCTCAAGCAGCGTCGCGATGCCTACGTCGAGCGCCTCAACGGCATCTACGCCGGCATGCTGGACAAGTCCGGCGTCGAGCTGAAGCGCGGCTTCGCACGCTTCTCCGGCCCGCGGGTGGTCGAGGTCGAAGGCGAGCGCTTCACCGCACCCCACATCGTGATCTCCACCGGCGGCCGCCCCGCCCTGCCCGACCTGCCCGGCGCCGAGCTCGGCATCGATTCGGACGGCTTCTTCGCCCTCGAGGCGCAGCCGCGTCGCGTCGCCGTGGTCGGCGCGGGATACATCGCGGTGGAGCTGGCCGGCGTTTTCCACGGCCTGGGCAGCGAGGTCTCCATGCTCGTGCGCGGCGATCGCCTGCTGCGCCCCTTCGACGCCATGCTGCGCGACGAACTCGCCGCGCAGATGCAGGAGGACGGCATCGCGCTTCGCTTCGGCACCCGGGCGCGCGCGCTGCGGCGCCAGGCCGACGGCAGCCTGCTCGTCGACTGCGGCGAGGCCGGCAGCCTCGAGGTGGACGCGCTGGTGTGGGCCACAGGCCGCCAGCCCAACACCGACCGCCTGCAACTCGCCGCGGCCGGCATCGAGGCCGACGCCAAGGGTACGATCCCCACCGACGCGTTCCAGAACACCAACGTGCCCGGCATCTACGCGATCGGCGACATCACCGGCCGCGCCGAGCTCACCCCGGTGGCGATCGCGGCGGGTCGCCGGCTTGCGCTGCGCCTGTTCCGCGGCGGGTCCGACAGCAAGCTGGACTACGAGAACATCCCCACCGTGGTGTTCAGCCACCCGGCCATCGGCACCGTCGGCCTCACCGAGGAAGAGGCGCGCAAGCGCTTCGCCGACGTGAAGGTCTACAGCACGCGCTTCACCGCCATGTATAACGCGCTCACCGAGCACCGTCCGAAGACCTCGATGAAGCTGGTCTGCGTCGGCGCGGACGAGCGCATCGTCGGCGCCCACGTGATCGGCGACGGCGCCGACGAGATGCTGCAGGGCTTCGCGGTGGCGGTGAAGATGGGCGCGCGCAAGGCGGACTTCGACGACACGGTCGCGATCCACCCGACCAGCGCCGAAGAATTCGTCACCATGCGCTAAGGGAGCGAGCGATGCCGATGACTTACGAGCAACACCTGGACGAGGTCGCCACGCTTTTATACGAGCGCTACGACCAGAGCGAAAAGGCGGCCATCAAGCTGGTGATGGCCGCCCAGGAGGACGGGTTCTTCAGCGGGCACGACGACGATCCGTCGATATGCACCCTGGAACGCGCGCAGGCCGATGCCCGCGCGGTCTTCCGCAAGTACGGAAAGGCTTAGGAGCAGCAGCCGTGGCCGCCACCGCCGCCGCAACCGCCGCCACCGGCGACCGCGGCAGCGGGCGCACCCACCGCAGCCGGAGCGCCGAGCTGGATGGTGAAGTCGATGACGATGTTGCCCGGCTCGCGGGCGACGTAGTGGATGCCGACCTGGTTGCCGTAGCGTTGCTGGATCTGGTTCAGCAGCGGCAGCGGATCGTGGTCGTTGACGAAGCGCATGACCTCGCCGTCCTCGAGCGACTCGAGCGCACCGAAGATGGCGGCATGGCGGAAGCGCTTGGCAACGCCGCGCGCATCGAAGGGGTGAACAGCGTTATCGGACATCTTGGATCTTCCATTGGGGGTCCGGTCTCGAACCTGCGGCCGGAATCGCAGCTCGCGAATCCTAGTACCGCGCGCAGGCGGAATCCTTGAGCAAGGACAAAAACCCCGTGCGCACTGCTAGAGTGAAGATCTTTTCACCGGCATCTTCCGGAGAAGCGAAATGGATTCCCGCCCCGCTCGTCGGCCTTTCCGTCACCTCGGCCGCCTCGCGCTACCGCTCGTCCTCGCCGCCTCGCTGACCCTGTCCGGCTGCGGTTACAACGACTTCCAGCGCCTCGACGAACAGACCCGCGCCGCGTGGTCGGAGGTGCTCAACCAGTACCAGCGCCGCGCCGATCTCATACCCAACCTGGTCGAGACGGTCAAGGGCGAAGCCGCCTTCGAGCAGGAGACGCTGACCCGCGTGATCGAGGCGCGCGCCCGCGCCACATCGATCCAGGTCACCCCCGGAATGCTCGACGACCCGCAGGCGCTGGAGCGCTTCCAGCAGGCACAGGGCCAGCTCGGCAGCGCGCTGTCGCGTCTGCTCGCGGTCGCCGAGAACTACCCCGACCTCAAGGCGAACCAGGGCTTCCAGGACCTGCGCGTACAGCTCGAGGGCACCGAGAACCGCGTCACCGTGGCGCGCAACCGCTACATCGACGCCGTCCAGCAATACAACGTGCTGGCGCGCAGCTTCCCGTCCAACCTCACTGCGATGGTGTTCGGCTACCAGCCCAAACCCGGCTTCACGGTGGCCGACGAGGCCGCGATCTCGGCGCCGCCCCGGGTCGACTTCGGTGGCCAGGGCGGACGCTGAGCGATGGCGCAGCAGCTCTGGCGCGCGCTGCTGACGCTCGCCGCACTGTTCGCGACCGGGCTGGCGCTTGCCCAGCCGCTGCAGCCGGTGCCGGCACTGCAGGCGCGTGTGACCGACCTCACCGCAACGCTGTCGGCGGCGCAGGTGCGCGCGCTCGAGGGCAAGCTCGCCGCCTTCGAGGCCGCGCATGGCAGCCAGATCGCCGTGCTGCTCGTGCGCAGCACCACGCCCGAGGATATCGCCGCCTACGCCTTCCGTGTCGCGGATGCCTGGAAGATCGGCCGTCGCGAGGTGGGCGACGGCGTGCTGCTGCTGGTGGCGAAGGACGACCGCAAGGTGCGCATCGAGGTCGCCCGTGCGCTCGAGGGCGCGATCCCCGACCTCGCCGCCCGGCGCATCATCGACGGCGCGATCACGCCGGCCCTCCGCCGTGGCGACTTCGCCGGCGGCATCGACGCCGGTGTGGGAGGCCTGTCCGCGCTGATCCGCGGCGAGAACCTGCCTGCGCCGGAACCCGCCGCACGCGGCGGCGGAGGCGCCGGCATCGAGGACCTCGGCGCCCTGCTTTTCGTCGGCGTGCCGATTCTCGGCGCGGTGCTGGTGGGCATGCTCGGGCGCAAACCCGGGGCCTTCGCGACGGGCGCCGTCACCGGGCTCATCGTGCATCTGCTTACCGCCAGCCTCTTTCTCGCCCTCGTCGGCGGCGTGCTCGCCGTGGTCTTCGTGCTCGCGCTCGGCATCGGCGGCGGCGGTCGCGGCGGTCCGCCGCATCGCGGCGGAGGGCCGGTCATCCGCGGCGGCAGCCTCGGCGGCCTGGGCGGCGGCAGGCTCGGGGGTGGCGGGTTCCGTTCCGGCGGCGGAGGCAGTTTCGGTGGCGGCGGCGCCTCGGGGAGCTGGTGATGGAGACACTGCGCAGGCTCCTGCGCCACCTCTGGCTCGACGCCGACGACGCCCGTCGCGCACTCGGCGAGGCGGCGCTCGACCGCCTGGAAGCGCGTGTTCGCTCAAGCGAGACCGGCCACACCGGGCAGATCTGCCTGTGCGTCGAGGCCAGCCTGCCGCCGAGCTACCTCTGGCGCCACCTCGCGCGCCGCGAGGCGCTCGCGAGCGTAATCCGCGACCGCGCGATCACGCTGTTCGGCAAGCAGCGCGTGTGGGACACCGAGGACAACAACGGCGTGCTGGTCTATCTGCTGCTCGCCGAGCACCGCATCGAGATCGTCGCGGATCGTGCGCTCGCACGCCAGCTCGAACCCGCCGCCTGGCAGGCACTGGTCGATCGCCTCGCCACGCCCTGCCGCGAAGCGCGCTTCGAGGACGCGCTCGCGGCCGCGGTGGATTGCCTGGACCAGCTGCTGCGCGCGGCTTTCCGCGGGGCGGGCGCCACCGGCCTTGCGAGCGGTGGCGGTCTCTCCGACCGCCCGGTGCTGCGCTGAAGCGACCGAAGCTGTTGCAGCGCAGCATCATACGCACCCGTCACGCCGTCGAAGCACCGGATGCGCCGCGGAGCCGCAAGCGAGCTGTGCTATTGTGGAAGCCGGGATGGTGAAGTCGGTGAGGATGTGCCGGCCCGAGAACAACAAGGGACACCGTCCCGAGGGCGCCAAGCCCGGAAAAAGTCAGACAACCGATACGTGCGAGTGGAGAGGAGCCTATGGCCAGCAAACAGGAACAGTTGAACGAACTTCAGAAGAAGAACCTCGAGGCGGCGATGCGCCTGGCCCAGATGTCGATCGAGAACTCGCAGCGCATCATGGAGATCCAGGTCACCACGGCCAAGCGTCTGTTCGAGGAAGGCGTGCAGAACGCCAAGGCCCTCTCGGCCGCGAAGGACCCGCAGGGCGCGATGGAAATGCGCGCAAGCTACGCGCAGCGCACCACCGAAGAGATGCTCGCGTGCGCACGCCAGATTGCCGAGATCACCGCTGCCACCCAGGCCGAGTTCGGCCGGCTGGTGGGGGAGCAGCTGAGCTCGGGCAGCACCGACATGTTCGAAGCCATGCAGAAGATGTTCACCGGCATGCCGATCGCCGATCAGAACGCGCTGGGCGCGATGCAGACCGCGATGGACACCACCCGTGCGGCCTTCGAACAGATGACGCGCGCCTCCACCCAGGCCTTCCAGGCCTTCACCCAGCAGGGTGGCAAGGGTCGTCGCTGAACGCCTCCGCCTCGTGTGGCGGGCCGTTCCCGCTGCGATTGAAAACGGCGCCTTGCGGCGCCGTTTTGTTTGATCCGCATCCCGAAAGAACCCGCAAAGGGCGGCCTCCCCGGCCGTCCTCGCCCCCTCAGCGCCGCAGCTCGATGTCGTCCCAGTCCTCGCCCTCGCCCGCGGGGACCTGCGCACCGGAGGCGGCCCAGCGCGCAGCGGCCGAGTCGTCACTCTCGCGCGCATCGACCCAACGCGCGCCCTGCGGCGTCTCCTCGCACTTCCAGAACGGGGCCCGCGTCTTCAGGTAGTCCATGATGAACTCGCAGGCGGCGAAGGCCTCGCCACGATGCGCGCTCGTCACGCCGACGAAGACGATGCGGTCGGCGGGCTCCAGGCGGCCGTAGCGGTGGATGACGCGCACGGAGAGCAGCGACCAGCGCGCCTTCGCCTGCTCGACGATCTCCTCGAGCGCGCGCTCGGTCATGCCCGGGTAGTGCTCCAGCGTCATCGCGCGCACGCCGCTGCCGTCGTTGGCGTCGCGCACCAGGCCGACGAAGCTCGCCACCGCGCCGACGTCGCGCCGTCCCTCGCCGAGGCGCGCGATTTCGCCCCCGACGTCGAAGTCCTCGTGCTGGACGCTGACCTCGGCGGCGTCCTGCGCTCTCGCTTCCACCATCGTCAGCCTCCGGTCACCGGCGGAAAGAAGGCGACCTCGTCGCCGCCATCGAGCGACGCATCGGCGCCCGCCATCCTCTGGTTGAGCGCCGCGCGCACGTTGCGCCCGGCCGCCAGCGCCTGCCAGCCCTCGCCGCGCGCGGCCAGGTGGCTGCGCAAGGCCCCCACCGTGCCGACGCCGGCGGGCAGATCCAGCTCCTCGCCGGCGCACCCCACCGCCTCGCGCAGGCTCGCGAAATACAGAATCTTCACCTTGCTCGTCATGTCCGTCTCGTTCCCTTGATTGCCCGTCCGCGTCCGCTCGTCCCCATCCGCGCCTCAGTGCAGCAGGTCGCCGTAGGGCAGGAAGCGCACCGTCTCGCCGCACGCGATCACCGTGCCGGCCGGGATGTCGACCAGGCCGTTGGCCCACACGGTGGACTCGAGCGCCGCCGAGCCCTGGTTGGCGAAGAGTTCCACCCCGCCCTGCGCGTTCATGCGCGCGCGCAGGAACTCGCGCCGGCGGTCGGGCCGAGGCCAGTCGAAGTCGGCGCGCAACTGCATCGACGCCGGAGCGACCTCGCTCACTCCCTGGGTGGCGAGCAGGAAGGGCCGCACCATCAGCAGGAAGGTCACGAAGCTCGACACCGGGTTGCCCGGCAGACCGATGAAGGCGGCACCATGCACCCGCCCGTAGGCCAGCGGCTTGCCCGGCTTCATCGCGATCTTCCACATGTCCAGGCTGCCCTCGGCCTCGACCGCCGGCTTGACGTGGTCTTCCTCGCCCACCGACACGCCGCCGCTGGTGAGGATGAGATCGTGTCCCTCGGCCGCGCGGCGCAGCACCTCGCGGGTGGCGTCGAGGCGGTCGGGCACGATGCCGAAGTCCTCGACCTCGCAGCCTAGCCCGGCAAGCAGGCCGCGCAGCAGGTACCGGTTGGAGTTGTAGATGCCGCCGGGCGGCAGGGGCTCGCCCGGCATCACCAGCTCGGAGCCGGTCGAGAAGACGGCGACCTTGACGCGCCGATGCACCGGCAGCCGCGCCAGACCCACCGAGGCGGCGAGCGCGACCGCCTGCGGGCTCAGGCGAAGCCCGGCGGGCAGCACGCGCGCGCCGCGGGCGACATCCTCGCCCATGCGACGCACCGCCTCGCCGGCACGCGGCACCATGTTGACCACCACCTCGTCGCCCGCGTGCTCGCACAGCTCCTGCATCACCACGGTATCCGCGCCGGGGGGCAGCGGCGCGCCGGTGAAGATGCGCGCGGCGGTGCCGGGGGCGAGCTCGTGGCCGACGCTGCCGGCGGGGATGCGCTGGCTCACCGGCAGGCGGGTTCCGGCCACCGGCACGTCGGCAGCGCGCAGGGCGTAGCCGTCCATGCCGGAGTTGTCCATCGGCGGCTGGTCGATGGTGGAATGCTGATCGACCGCGAGCACGCGGCCGGCGGCGAACAGGGTGTCCACCTCCTCCACCTCGCGTACCGGGCGGACGAAGCCGAGCAGCTTCTCGTAGGCTTCGTCGAAGGAAAGCATGTCGGGGTTCATCGGTTCTTGAAGTAGTCCAGGATGAAGTCGGCGACCACGGCGGGCTCGTCGAGCGGCAGACGCGGCAGCGGGCAGTCGATCTCGCCGTTGGTGGCGACCGCGACCACGTGCGGGTTCTCGGGCCACAGCGGCGGCTTGCCGTGCGAGGGGCGGTGGATCTCGATCTTGGGTACCGCCGCCGCCTTGTAGCCTTCGATCAGCACCAGGTCGCAGGGTTCGAGCAGGCGCAGCTGCTCGTCCAGCGTGGGCTCGGGGGCGCCGCGCAGCTCGTGCATCAGCACCCAGCGGTCGTTCGACAGCATCAGCACCTGCATCGCGCCGGCCTCGCGGTGGCGCCACGAGTCCTTGCCCGGCTTGTCGAGGTCGAAGCCGTGGTGGGCGTGCTTGATCACCGACACGCGCAGACCGCGCGCGGTGAATTCGGGGATCAGCTTTTCGACCAGGGTGGTCTTGCCGGAGCCGGACCAGCCGGCGAAACCGAAGACTTTCATCGAGACTCGCCCCACGGCGTGATATGAGCAGGGCCGAAGGATACAACAGAGCGCCGCTGCCCACCCTTGACCCAGCTCAGCCGGCTTGCCTTGGTGGCGGCAGGCTCTCGAGGAAGGCGACCGCGTCGGCTTCGGCGCGCGTGCGGCGCATGGGCGGCAGACTGCGCCAGACGACCTTGCCGTAGGACTTGTCGATCATGCGCGGGTCGCAGATGCACAGCACGCCGCGGTCGCGCTCGCTGCGGATCAGGCGCCCGGCGCCCTGCTTCATGTTGATCACGGTCTTGGGCAGCTGGTGATGCACGAAGGGGCTCAGGCCCTGCTTCTGCATGTGCTCGACGCGCGCCGCCAGCACCGGGTCGTCGGGCGGCGCGAAGGGCAGCTTGTCGATCACCACCAGCGAGAGCGCGTCGCCCGGCACGTCGACGCCCTCCCAGAAGCTCTGGCTCGCCACCAGCACCGCGTTGCCCAGGCGGCGGAAGCGCTCGAGCAGCTCGGTGCGCGAACCCTCGCCCTGCAGCAGCACCGGCAGCGCGTCACCGCTCTGCGCAAGCCCGTCGAGGATCAGCTCGTGGATGCGGCGCATCGCACGCAGCGAGGTGCACAGCACGAAGGCGCGCCCTCTTGCGGCGCGGATCAGCGGCAGCGCGACCTTCGCGACACGCTCGGTGTAGTCGGGCGAGTTGGGCTCGGGCATGCCGGCCGGCGCGTACAGCAGCGCCTGCTCGGCGTAGTCGAAGGGGCTGCCCCACACCGCGGTGAGCGGCGGCGGGTCCATCCAGGCCAGGCCCAGCTCGCGGCAGTAGTGACCGAAGTCGGCCTTGCCCACCGCCAGCGTCGCCGAGGTGAAGATCCACGCGCGCGGGTGGCCTTCGAGCTGGCGCTTGAACACGTCCGACACGTGCAGGGGGGTGGCATTGAGCGCGAGCGACTGGGTGAAGACCTCGACCCAGCGGATCAGCTCCTTGTCTTCGGGCTTGCGCCAGCTCGCCAGGCGGTCGGACATCTCCTCGGTGCGGCGCAGGCAGTTGCCCAGGCCCTCGGAGCGCTCGGCCTGGGTGGCGAGGACCGCGTGGAAGTCGGCGAGCGCCTTCTCCAGCGCCTCGACCATGGCGTCGAAGTTCTCATGCTCGGCGGCCTGCGCGGCGGAGAGCCGCGCGCTCTCCGGCCCGAACACCAGGCGCAGGTCGCGTGCGGCCTTTTCCAGGTTGCGGGTCTGGTCGATCATCGCCACGCAGTCGCGCGCCGCGGCCACGGTCTCGGAGCGCGTATCGCGCGCCAGCTCCAGCACCTGGGCGGTGGACACGCTGTCGCCGAAGAACAGGCTCGCGGTCTCGGGGAGCTGGTGGGCCTCGTCGAAGATCACCGCGTTGCACGCCGGCAGCAGCTCGCCCATGCCCTCGTCGCGCAACATCACGTCGGCGAAGAAGAGGTGGTGATTGACCACCACCACGTCGGCCTCCATCGCGTTGCGCCGCGCCTGCATCACGAAGCACTCGTCCTTGTGCGGGCAGTCCTGGCCGAGGCAGTTGTCGCGTGTCGAGGTCGCGGCGAGCCAGGCCAGCGAGTCCTCGCGCACGTCGGTGCATTCGGCCTTGTCGCCGGTCTGCGTGAGCCTGGCGAAGCGCGTGATCGCGCGCAGGTCTGCGGCGTCCTGCGCGGTGAGGAAGCGGCCGTCGCGCGCGTTGCGCTCGAGGTGGTAGTGGCAGACGTAGTTGGCGCGCCCCTTCAGCAGCGCGATCGTCACCGGCACCTTCAACGCGGCGCGCACGGTGGGCAGGTCGCGGTTGAAGAGCTGGTCCTGCAGCGTCTTGGTGCCGGTGGAGATGATGGCCTTGCCCCCGGCCAGCAGCGCCGGCACCAGGTAGGCGAAGGTCTTGCCGGTGCCGGTGCCGGCCTCCGCCACCAGCACGCGGTTCTCGCGCAGCGCCTCGGCGATCTTCTGCGCCATCTCGATCTGCTGCGGACGGGCACGAAAACCGGGGATCGCGGCGGCGAGCGGGCCGTCGTCGGCGAAGATCGGGGCGGGGTCGGACATGATGCGTCGTGGGCTTCCGGGGCAAGCTGTACATTATCCCAGTTTCGGTGCAACTAGCCTATTCGCTTGCCGCGCCCACGAGGCTCCACGGCCCGCTCGGGCGATCGCGGCACGCCCCGGGTCCGGTCGACGGCAACACCACTGCAACATCTCCAGCCGATAGTCCACAGCCTTTGCCAGCGACAGAACGGCGATCACCCCGAATGACCCCATGAGGGGACGGACGCCAGCCCACGCATGCGAACTGGCGCCTGCTTTCCCGAAAACGCGCATTCCGGTGGCGTCCCATGCCCTGCGCCGAACGACAGACGACCTGTCGCTGCGATCCCGTCGCGCGCGCCGGACATCGCGCCTGCGGTCTTCACCAGTGTCCCCGCTCCTGCCGATGCCGACGTATTCCCGCCGCCACACCGCCGCCCTCCGCTCCCTGCCGAACACCCTGCCCACGCTCGCCTGGCTGCTCGCGCTGACCTCTTGCGCCTGGGTGGCGGCGGAGCTGTTCTGGCAACTTGCGGCGCCCGCGCCGGTGGCTGCGGTTGCGCGCCACGAGACCGACGCCCGCAAGGTGGCCGCACGCATCGGCCTGCATGTGGGTCGTGCCGCACCGGTCGCCGACAAGGCCCCGATGCGCGCGGCAGGCCCGGATGCACGCTACACGGTCACCGGCATCGCCACCGGCTTCGGCGCCCTGCCCGGCTTCGCGATCCTGCAGGCCGAGGACGGCTCCAGCCTCAGCCTGAGCCCCGGCCAGGCCCTGCCCGATGGCCGCAGGCTCGTCCGCCTACTGCCCGAGGCCGCCGAATTCGAGCTCGATGGCCGCCGCAGCACGCTCGCCCTGCCCGCGCGCGCCAGCGAGCGCGGCGAGTCCTCCCGCCCACCCACGCCCGTCGCCGATGGCGGGCCCAGACGCGATCCCCGATGACCCGCCTTTCCACCCTCCGACCGCTTCCTCGTTCCTTCCCCGCGCGGGGCCGAGCCGTGTTGCGCAATGCGCTGCGCGCGCTCGCCATTGCCGCGCTCGGCCTCGGCTCGTGCCTCGTGCACGCCGCGGGCGAGCCGGTCGCGCTCAACTTCCAGAACGCCGAGATCGACTCGGTGATCCAGGCGATCGGGCGCATCTCGGGGCGCAACTTCCTCATCGATCCGCGCGTCAAGGGCAAGATCAACCTCATCACCAACACCCCGGTCGCGCCCGAGCTGACCTACCAGATCCTGCTCTCGGCGCTGCGCCTGCAGGGCTACGCGGCGATCGAGGAGTCGGGCCTGACCAAGCTGGTGCCCGAGGCCGACGCCAAGCTGCACGGCGTGCCAGTGGTCAGCAGTCGCCAGGGCGCGGCCGGGGCGCGCGGCGACCGTCTGGTGACCCAGGTCTTCGCGCTGCGCCACGAGTCGGCGGCGCACATGGTCAACGTGGTGCGCCCGCTGGTCTCGGCCAACAACGCCGTCACCGCCTTCCCGGGCAACAACACCCTGGTGGTGACCGACTACGCCGAGAACCTGCGCCGGCTCGCGAGCGTGATCGACTCGATCGACACCCCGCAGGGCGACGTCGCGGTGCTGCACCTGCAGCACGCGATGGCCAACGACCTCGCCCCGGTGCTCGTCCGCCTGCTCGCCGAGCAGCAGACCGGTGGCCAGAACGCGGGCGGGCTCGCACCGCCGCAGATCGTCGCCGAACCCAACAGCAACAGCCTGCTGGTGCGTGCCGACACGCCGAGCCGCCTGGCCGCGCTGCGCCAGCTCGTCACCGCGCTCGACCGTCCGGGCGCGGGCGGCGACATCCGCGTGGTGTATCTGCGCAACGCCGACGCCGTCCAGGTCGCCGCGACGCTTAATGCCGCGCTCGCCGGCGAGGGCGGCACGAGCGACGCTGCAGGCACGCAGCCGCTGTCGCGCAACAGCGGCGGCAGCAGTGGCTTCGGCACGGGCAGTTCCGCCCCGTCCGGAATGGGCGTCGCCAGCGCACCCCTGCGCGGCACCGGCTCCACCCCCGGCAGCGCGGCAGGCGGTCTTTCCTCCGCCACTCGCGGCGGCATGGTGCAGCCGGACGCGGTGAACAACGCGCTGATCATTACCGCGCCCGACGCGATCTACCGCAACCTGCGCGCGGTCATCGACCAGCTCGACCGCCGCCGCGCTCAGGTCTACATCGAGGCGCTGATCGCCGAGATCTCCACCGAGCGCGCCGCCGAGTTCGGCTTCCAGTGGGTCGCGGGCGCCTCGGCGGGCGAGGTCGGCGTGCTCGGCGCGCAGCTCTTCAACAGCGGCGGCGGCAACCTCGGCCAGCTCATCGCCGGCAGCGCCGACCGGACCAGGCTGACGCTGCCGAACAATGGCCTCAACCTGGTGGTGGGCGGCGGCAAGGTCAACGTGCCCGGCATCGGCGAAGTGCTCAGCCTGGGCGTGCTGGCCCGTTTCCTCGAGAACGAGGTCAGCGCCAACATCCTGTCCACACCCAACCTCATCACCCTCGACAACGAGGAGGCGCGCATCGTCGTCGGTCGCAACCTGCCCTTCGTGACCGGCCAGTACGCCAACACCGGCGGCGGCACCACGCCCGCCAACCCCTTCCAGACCATCGAGCGCCGCGATGTCGGCCTCACCCTGCACGTCAAGCCGCAGATCTCCGAGGGCGGCGCGATCCGCCTGCAGATCTACCAGGAGGCCTCGGCGGTGGTGGGCAGCGCCGAGAGCGCCGCCGCCGGCAACTCGGTGACCACCAAGCGCTCGATCGAGTCCATGGTGCTGGTGGACGACGGCGCCATCCTGGCCCTCGGCGGACTGGTCGAGGACAGCTACAGCGGCGGCGAGGAGAAGGTGCCGGTGCTCGGCGACCTGCCCTTCGCCGGCAACCTGTTCCGCTACGACACGCGCAAGCGCGCCAAGACCAACCTGGTGGTGTTCCTGCGCCCGGTGATCCTGCGCGACCGCGAAAGCTACGCCGCGCTCACCGACAGCCGCTACGACTACGTGATCGGCCGCCGCGACCAGCTGCCCTCGGGCGCCAATCTGCTGCGCGACCCGCCGCCGGGCGAGCCGGCGCCGGTGGTCGACCTCGCCTTCCGCCCCTTGCAGCCCGCCGCGACGCCGGCGGCCCCGCGCTGATGGGTTTCGAGCTGCCCTACGGCTTCGCGCGCGACCACGGCGTGCTGGTCGCGGCCCTCGGCGCCGAACACGCCGAGGTGCTGGTGCGCGAGGACGTTCGCCCGCAAGCGCTCGCCGAAGTACGCCGCAGCGTCGGCCTGCCACTGCGCCTGCAGCGCGTGCCGCGCGCGCTCTTCGACGCCCGCCTCGCCGAGGCCTACGGCGGCGCCGGCGGCAGTGCGGCGGAGATCGTCGCCGACGTCGGTCAGGAGGTCGACCTCGATCGCCTGATGACCGAGCTGCCCGCGGTCGAGGACCTGCTCGACACCCAGGACGACGCGCCGATCATCCGCCTGATCAACGCCTTGCTCACCCAGGCGGTGCGCGACGGCGCCTCGGACGTGCACATCGAGCCCTACGAGCGCGAGTCGGTGGTACGCCTGCGCCGCGACGGCGTGCTGCGCGACATCGCGCGTCCGCGCCGCGGCCTGCACGCGGCGATGGCCTCGCGCATCAAGATCATGGCGCAGCTCGACATCGCCGAGAAACGCCTGCCCCAGGACGGCCGCATCACCCTGCGCCTGGCCGGGCGGGCGGTCGATGTGCGCGTGTCCACCGTGCCCACCACCCACGGCGAACGCCTGGTGCTGCGCCTGCTCGACAAGCAGGCCGGGCAGATCGGGCTCGACGGCCTGGGCATGGCGCCCGACACCCGCGCCGTGTTCACCGACCTGTTCGCCCAGCCCCACGGCATCCTGCTCGTCACCGGCCCCACCGGCTCGGGCAAGACGACCACGCTGTACGCGGCGCTGCAGAGCCTGGATGCCGGCCGCCTCAACATCGTCACGGTCGAGGATCCGGTCGAATTCGATCTGCCCGGGGTCGGCCAGATCCCGGTCAACCCGCGCATCGAGCTCGACTTCGCGCGCGCGCTGCGCGCCATCCTGCGCCAGGACCCGGACGTGATCATGATCGGCGAGATCCGCGACCTCGAGACCGCGCAGATCGCCATCCAGGCCAGCCTCACCGGCCACCTCGTGCTCGCCACCCTGCACACCAACGACAGCGCGGCCGCGCTCACCCGCCTGGTGGACATGGGCATCGAGCCCTTCCTGCTCGCCTCCACCCTGCGCGGCGTGCTCGCCCAGCGCCTGGTGCGCAAGCTCTGTCCCGACTGCCGCCAGCCCGCCGCGCCCGCCAGCACGACGCGGGGCTGGGAAGCCGGCCAGTGCGCGCACTGCGGCCACAGCGGCTACCGCGGGCGTGCCGGCATCTACGAGCTGCTGGTGGTCGACGAGGGCCTGCGCCGCCTGATCCACGACGGCGCCGACGAGGACCGCCTGCGCGCCCACGCGCGCGCCGCCGGCATGCACAGCCTGCACGAGGACGGCCTGCGCCACGTCGCCAGCGGGCTGACCAGCGCCGCCGAGCTGCAGCGCGTGATCCGCGCCTGAGCCATTTGTCATGAGCGCCTTCCGCTATCGCGCCTTCGACCTCCAGGGCACGCCGAGCACCGGCGTGATCGAGGCCGACTCGGGCCGCGCCGCACGCAGCGCGCTGCGCGAGCGCGGCCTGCATCCGGTCGAGGTCATCGACCTCGGCCAGCAGGCCCGCGCTGCCGCCGATCGCCCGGGCTGGCTCGCACGCGTGCAGGCGCGCCGCCGCCTGCCGGTGAACGAGCTCGCGCTGCTGTCGCGCCAGTGGGCGACCCTGCTCGCCGCCGGGCTCACGGTCGAGCACGCGCTGTCGGCGCTGATCGAGCAGGCCGAGAGCGAGCGCGTGCACGACACCCTGGCGGCGATCCGCTCCGACGTCGTCTCCGGCCACAGCCTGCGCATCGCGCTCGACCGCCACAGCGGCGCCTTCCCGCCGATCTACCGCGCGGCGATCGCCGCCGGCGAGCAGTCCGGGGAGCTCGCCGCGGTGATGAACCAGCTCGCCGACCACCTCGAACACGGCGCCGACCTGCAGAGGAAGACGATGCAGGCGCTGATCTACCCGGCCCTCGTGGCGATGGTGGCGCTGCTGGTGGTGACCGGGCTGATGGTCTTCGTGGTGCCGCAGGTGGTGGGCGTGTTCGCGCACAGCAAGCAGGCCCTGCCGCTGCTCACCCGCATCATGATCGGGGTGTCGAACTTCATCCGCGACTGGGGCTGGCTCGCGCTCGCCGCGGGTGCCGCCGCCCTGCTCGGCGCGCTCGCGCTGTTGCGCGACGAGCGCATCCGCCACGCCTTCGACCGCCGCCTGCTCGCGCTGCCTGTGCTCGGCCGCCACCTGCGCAGCCTGGACGCCACCCGCTTCGCGAGCACGCTCGCCATCCTGGTCGGCAGCGGCGTACCGCTGCTCGCCGCGCTCGACGCCGCCGGCCGCGTGGTGCAGCGCCTGCCGATCCGCGCCGCGGTGCGCGAAGCCGCCGAGCAGGTGCGCGAAGGGCGGCCGCTGGCGCGCGCGCTCGCCGCCGGGCGCGCGTTTCCGCCGATGCTGATCCACATGGTGGCCAACGGCGAAGCCACCGGCCGCATCGACCAGCTGCTCGAGCGTGCCGCGCGCCTGCAGCAGCAGGAACTCGAAACCCGCACCGCCACCCTCACCAGCCTGCTCGAGCCGCTGCTGCTGCTGGTGATGGGGGCGGTGGTGCTGCTGATCGTGCTCGCGGTCATGCAGCCGATCATCGAAATCAACACCCTGATGAGGTAAGTCCATGCTGCAACGCTTCGTCCGCCCTGCCGGCCCCGCCATCCACACCCATCCCGGCCGCCGCCGCGCCCGCGGCTTCACGCTGATCGAGGTGATGGTCGTGATCGTGATCCTCGGCGTGCTCGCCGCCCTGGTCGTGCCGCGCATCATGAGCCGGCCCGACGAGGCGCGCGTGGTCGCGGCGCGCCAGGACATCGCCTCGCTGATGCAGGCGCTCAAGCTCTACAAGCTCGACAACCGACGCTACCCGAGCACCGAGCAGGGCCTGGGCGCGCTGGTCGCGCGCCCGACCGCGGCGCCCGCGCCCGAGAACTGGAAGGCCTACGTGGAGCGCCTGCCCGCCGACCCCTGGGGCCAGCCCTACCAGTACCTGGCGCCGGGCGTGCACGGCGAGGTCGATGTGTTCAGCTACGGCGCCGACGGCCGCCCGGGCGGCGAAGGCTTCGACGCCGACGTCGGCTCCTGGCAGCCCTGAGCGCCCCGCCCTTCGGCAACGCGAGCCCATGCAGCGCGGCTTCACCCTCGTCGAACTGCTGGTCGTGCTGGTGATCGTCGGCATCGCCGGCGGTGGCATCGCGCTCGCGCTCGACCGCGCCCAGGCCGACGACGGCGAGCACGAGGTCGAACGCCTGCGCCGCGCGCTCGAAGGCGCCGCCTATCGCGCCGAGCTGCGCGGCCGCGCGCTCGCGGTGGATTTCCTCCCCGACGGCTATCGCTTCAGTGAGCGCCAGCCCGACGGCGGCTGGAAGCGACTGGAGGCACCGCCGGAGTTCGCCCCGCGTGCCTTTGCCGGCGGCCTGCGCGTGGCCGCGCTGCGCGTGGGCCAGCGCGCGGGGCGGCAGGCGCTGCCGGCGGATTCGGGCGCAACGTCGCTCCCCGGCGCGGTCGCGCCCCCCGCGGGGGAGTCGCTCGCCGCCCCGGTCGCGGAAGGCGGGGGCGGGCGGAGGATCGTCTTCGGCACGCGCGCGCCGGCCTTCGAGCTGGAACTGGCCGAAGAGGGCATGCGCTACCGCATCGCCGGCCGCATCGACGGTCGTGTGGAGCGTCGGCCGGGCGCGGAGGCCGCACGATGACTCCGGCGCCGAATCGCAATCGGGCTCGCCCTCGCAACGCCGGACGCACGCGCGGCTTCACGCTGCTCGAGACTCTGGTCGCACTCGCGATCGTGGCAATCGCACTGGTGTCGGCATTGCGCGCGATGGGCGCGACCGCGCAGTCCACCGCAGCCCTGCGCGAGCACACCCTGGCGAGCTGGGTCGCGCAGAACCGCCTGGCAATGCACCGTGCCACTGCGGCCTGGCCGGAGATCGGCGAGTACAGCGGCGAAGCCGAGCAGGCGCGCATGAGGATGCGCTGGGAGGAGAAAGTGAGCGGCACGCCCAACGCACTGTTTCGGCGTATCGACGTGCGCGTGCTCGACGCGAGCGGCGGGCGCACCCTCGCCACCCTGAGCGGCTTCGCCGTGCGTCCGCTGCGCTGAACGAGCCGATGCAGCCGTACCGCACTCCCCCCCCTGCCCTCGCCGCTCGTCGCCGCTCCGCGCGCCGTCGGGGCGCCGGCCTGACCCTGATCGAGCTGATGGTGGCGATGGCCTTGCTCGGCGTGATCGGCGTGCTCACCTGGCGCGCCACCAGCCAACTGGTGGATGGGAGAGAGCGCATCGGCGCCGAGCTCGCGCGCTGGCAGGCGGTGATGCACGCGAGCGCACTGATCGAGCGCGAGCTGATGCAGATCGCCCCGCCGGAGCTCGCCGACGGCACCGGCGCGACCGCAGCCGCCACGGGCGCGGCGCTCCCCGCGCTCGAACTCGAGACCGAACCCGACGACCACCGCAGCCGGCTCGCGTGGACGGTGGTCGGCGGCGAGCAGGGCTTCGGTCGGATCGAACTCCTCCATCGGGATGGTCGCCTCGAAGCCCTCGTCTGGCCCGACCGCGAGGCGCGCGGCGAGGCGGTCCGGCTGCCGCTGCTCGATGGCGTCGCTGCCCTGCGCTGGCGCCTGATCGCGGCCGGCCAGCCGCACGCGCAGTGGCCCATCGCCGAGAGCCGAAGCCGCCGGCGCGGCCGCGTCGCGCTCGTCACGCCGCTGCCCGAGGGGGTCGAACTCACCCTGGAGCTCGCCGATGTCGGCCCGCTCACCCGCGTTTTCGCGCTGCGCTAGGCGGGCCGCGCAGCGCGGCGCCGCGGTGGTGCTCGCGCTGCTGACGGTCAGCTTCGCCGCCATGCTCGCCGCAGCCGCACTCGCCGATTTCGGCCACGGCCTGGCCATGCTCGGCGGCCGCCACGACCAGGCCCAGGCCTGGCAGCTCGGGCGCGCCGCGGTGGACTGGTCGCGCAACATCCTCGCCGACGATGCGCGCCGCACGTCCACCGATCATTTTGGGGAGATCTGGACCACCGCGATCCCCGTCACCGCGATCGGCAGCGATAGCGCCGACGGCAGCGTGGGCGGGGCGATCCACGACCTCTCCGGGCGCTTCAACCTCAACGACCTCGCGCCCGACGGCCGCCCCGACACGCAGGCGATCGCCCGTTTCACCCGCCTGCTCGGTCTGGTGGGGATGGATGACGCGAGCGCGAACGCGACTGCCCGCGCGCTCGCAGCCCACCTGCAGGGCGGGACCGCCGAGCTCGGCACGGCCCCTGCCGCGGCCCCCGGTACGGCCCCCGACGGGCGCAGCGGCGGCGAGACGAACGCGAACGCGGGTGGCGGACGCGCGCTGGTCGAGACACGCGAGCTCGTCCTGCTCGGGCTGGTTCCCGCCGCGACCTTCGCCGCGCTCGAGCCCCACGTCGTCGCCGCGCCGCCCGGGGCGCCGATCAACATCAACACCGCAAGCGCGGAAGTGCTCGCCGCAGTGCTCGACAGCCTGAGCCTGGACGTCGCGCGCAACCTGGTCGCAGCACGCGAGCGCGCCTGGTTCCGCAACCTCGGCGACCTCGAAGGACGCCTGCCCGAAGGTGCTGCCCTGCCCGCCGGCCGCGTGCTCGACGTACGCAGCCGCTACTTCCTCGTCACCATCAGCGCCGCCTACGGCGACGCCTTACTGAACCTGCAGGCCATGCTCGACCGCGAGTCGAACTGGCCCGCCATCCTCTGGTACCACACGCCATGACCACCACCCTGATGCTGCTCGCCGGCGAGCGCTGGCCACAGGACCCGGTCGCCGACTGGGTGCTGCTCGACGCCGCACGCCGGCCGCTCGACCACGGGCGCAGCGATCCGCGCCACTGGCCCGCAGCCGATCGCCACGAGATCGTCCTCGCCGGCAGCCGCGTGATCCGGCTCGAGCTCGAGCTGCCGCCGGCACCGAAGCGCGAGCAGCCGCAACTGATCCGCTACGCGCTCGAGAGCCATCTCGCGCGCGACCCCGACCTGCAGCATCTCACCGTCAGCGGCCGCGACCCGGCAAGCGCGCGCGTCGGCGTGCTCGTTGTCGCGCGCAGCGAGCTCGCCACCCTGGTCGCGACCTGCAAGGCCCTCGGGCGACCGCTCGACGCGGTACGCAGCGCGCTGCAGCTCGCCCCGCCCGCCTCCGGCGAGTGGACGCTGGCGCTGCTGCCCGGCGCGACCGCGGTGCTGCGAACCGGCCTGCAGGCGGGCATGGCGCTCGACGCCGACAGCACGGACACGCTCGCAGAATGGCTCGCGCTGCAGCTCGACGCGACGCCCGCCGAGGCGCGCCCCACCCGGCTGGAAGTGCGCTCGACCACCGGCACACCCATCCCCGAGACCCCTGCGCTTGCGGCGCGCATCGGGGTGGAGCTGCGCGAGGGTCCGACGCTGGATTGGTGGCGACTGGCGAACGACGCCGCCAACCTGTTGCACGGCGAGTTCGCGCCGGCGCATGGCGGCGACGGCTGGTGGCGGCAGCTGCGCCGGCCGGCGCTGCTCGCCGCGGGCGCGGCAGGCGCGTGGTTGCTGGTGCAGGCGGCACTGGTCGCAATCGATGGCGGCGAGGAGCGCGCGCTGCGCGAACGCGGCGAGCGCCTGGCCGCCGAGGCCCTGCCCGGCCAGCCCCTGCTCGAACCGCGCATGCAACTGCGCCGCGCGCACGAACGCGCACTGCAGGTGCATGGGCAGCTCGCCGCCGGCGACCTCTTGGCCTTGCTCGACGCCGCGCTCGAAGCCGGCGCGCCGCAACCGCAAGCACTGCGCTACGAGGATGGCCGGCTCACGCTGGAGTTGGCCAGTGCGCCGCCCGCCGACCTCCTCGTCCGCCTCGACGCGCGAGGCCTCGCGGCGCGCGCGGAGGGCAGCCGCCTGATCCTCGCCGCCCGCCCCTGAACGCCGATGACCGCCTCTTCGACCCCCGCCCTCGCTTCCGGCCGATCGCCGGCCCTCTCGCCGATTGCGCGCCTGCGCGCCTGGTATGCCGCATGCGCCCCGCGCGAGCGCCGCATGCTCGTGCTCGCCGTCGCAGTCGTGCTCGGCGGCGCCCTGATCTCCACGGCCGAGCAGCTCGCCGCCGAACGTGAACGGCTCGCACGCAGCTTGCCGGCGGCGCGCCTGGCCTACCTCGGCATGGAACAGGACAGCCTGGGCCTGGCCGCGCTGCGCGAGCGCCCCACGCCGACCGCGCCCCCGCTCGCGGCCCTGCCCGACTCGATCCGCGCCGCCGCCAGCGCACGCGGCATCGAGGCCGCGGCGCGGATCGCCGGCGATCGGGTGGAAGTCGGCGGCCGTGCCACCCTGCCTGCGCTCGTGGACTGGCTCGCCACCCTGCACGCCGAGCAGCGCCTGCGTCCGACGCGACTGGAGTTGCAAGCCGCCGGTACCGACGGGCTGGCGCGCTTCGACGCCATGTTCGAGGTGGGCGGACAGTGAAGTTCGCCACCGGCGCGGCCATCTTCGCCGCGAGCGTGGGGGCACTGCTCGTCGCAAGCGCGCCCGCGGTGCTGCTCGACGCAGCGCTCGATCATGCCAGCGCAGGGCGCTTCCGCCTGGTGCTGGCCGAGGGCACGCTGTGGAACGGCCAGGGACGTCTCGCAAGCGCGGACAGCAGCGCATCGCTGAGCCCGATCACCCGCCTGCGCTGGGCGTTCGAGCCCTCCGCGCTGGCGGGTGCGCGGCTACGCTGGCAGCTGACCATCGACGGCGGCGCCCCCGCCACGCTGGAGATCGATCCTGGCGGCGTCGCCCTGCAGCGCCTCGCGGTGCAGCTGCCGCCCGCCACCGCGCTCGCCGCAGTTCCCCATGCGATCGCGCGCGCCGGTTGGCGCGGCGTCCTCGAGCTGAACGTTCCCGCGCTCGCCTGCGGCTGGGGCGGACGCTGCGCGGGCACGCTGCAGGCGGAGTGGCGCGCCGGCGGCGTGGACATCCTGCCCGGCCAGGCGCTCGGCGACCATCGCATCGTCGCCGCGATCGCAGCGCCGGTGACGACGCTGGAGATCAGCGCCCTGCGCGGGCGCGCGCTCGCCGTGAATGGCAAGGTGGAACTCTCGGGCGGGCAGCGCCCGCGCGTCGATCTCGATGTCGGCGGCGATCCCCGGCTGCTTGGCCGCCTGGAAGGCATGCTCGCGGAGCTGCGCCCGACACGCGACGGCGAGCGCATGCGGATCCGTTTCTGAATCACCCCCCGCCGCACTCCGCCGCGTGCGCGGGATCGCCCTCGTCGAAGCGTAAGAAACCCTTCACGCCCGCGTAATCCGGCGCAGGAAAACTCGTGGCTTTTCCGACCCTGCATCCGGAGTGATGAAGCAATGAAGAAGCCCGATACGCTCGACGACCTTCCGACCAACCTCTCGGCCAACGAGCACTTCCAGTCCGTCGTGGAGCGTGCGGTCAGCCGCCGCGGGTTCCTGAAGAGCGGCCTGGGCCTCTCGGCCGTCACCTTCCTGTCGGGCTCGCTCGCTGCCTGTACCTCGGATGACGACACGCCCGTGGCCGGCACCCCGACCGCCGGGACGCCCCCTGCGCCTGCGCCTGCCGCGGGGCCGCTCCTCGGCTTCGCCGCCGTCGCCACATCGAGCGGCGATGCGATCGTCGTCCCCGCGGGCTATTCGGCGCAGATCTTCACTCCCTGGGGATCGCCGCTGTTCAGCGACTCCCCCGCATGGCGACCGGACGGCACCAACACCGGTGAAGAGCAGGCTCGCCAGGTCGGCGACAACCACGACGGGATGAGCTACTTCCCGATCGACGGATCGAACGAAGGCCTCCTGGTGATGAACCACGAGTACTGCAACTACGAGTATCTGTTCGGCGCCGAATTCATGACGCCGTGGACGGCGGACAAGGTCTCCAAGGCGCTCAACGCGCATGGGGTCTCGGTCCTCCACGTCAAGAAGAACGGCGCGGGGCGCTGGGAAGTCCACATCGGCTCGCCGTACAACCGCCGGATCACCGGCAAGACGCCGATGACGCTGACCGGCCCCGCCGCCGGCGACGCCCTCCTGCGCACCACGGCGGACCCCAGTGGCCTCAACGTCTTGGGAACGCTGAACAACTGCGCCAACGGCAAGACGCTGTGGAACACCTACCTGACCTGCGAAGAGAACTTCAACGGCTATTTCGCCACCGCAGCGAGCCCGGCACCGACGCGCAGCGCGGCCTTCGTCCGCTACGGCATCAGCGCCGGCGGTTCCGGCTACCGCTGGCACGAGCATGAGGACCGCTTCGACTACGCCAAGGAACCCAACGAGGCCAACCGCTTCGGCTGGGTCGTCGAGATCAATCCCTTCGAGCCCGGCTCCACGCCGAAGAAGCGCACCGCGCTCGGCCGCTTCAAGCATGAAAATGCCGAGATGAGGCTCGCCGCAGACAAGCGCGTGGTCGTCTACATGGGCGACGACCAGGCCAACGATTACCTCTACAAGTTCGTGTCCGATGGCGTTTTCGACGCAAGCCGTGGGCTTGCAAACGGCAACCTGCTCGACGCCGGCAAGCTGTATGTGGCCAAATTCGACGCCGGCGCGGCCAGCGGCGACTTCATGGGTGTGGGGGAATGGCTGCTGCTCGACAAGGCGGCCAACCCCACGCTGGCGGCAGACGCCCGCTTCGCCACCCAGGCCGAAGTCCTGATCCACGCCCGCCTCGCCGCCGACGCCGTCGGTGCGACCAAGATGGATCGCCCGGAGTGGATCACCACGCATCCGCAAACCGGCGAGGTCTATTGTGCCCTGACCAACAACTCCGGCAGGACCACGACGGACGAGGCGAACCCGCGCGCGCAGAACCGCTACGGACAGATCGTGCGCTGGCGCGAGGCCGGCGACGACGCCGCCGCGATGACTTTCGAGTGGGATCTCTTCGTGCTCGCAGGCAACCCGGTGGCTTACCCCGACCGCCAGGACCTGCGCTCCGGTTCCGCGAACGTATCCGCCGACAACACCTTCAACAGCCCCGACGGCATCGGCTTCGACGGCGCGGGCCGGCTGTGGATCCAGACCGACGGAAACTTCTCGAATAGCGGCGACTACGCGGGCCAGGGCAACAACCAGATGCTGGTTGCCGACCCCGAGAGCAAGGAGATCCGCCGCTTCCTGGTCGGACCTTCGGGCTGCGAGATCACCGGCCTTGCATTCTCCCCCGACTACCGGACCATGTTCATCAACGTGCAACATCCCGGCGAGGCCGGTTCGCATCCGCGCGCACCGGACGCGAGCATGCGCGGGAGCCTGTCGATGGACGAGTATCTTGCGCAGAACCCGCTCGCGTTCAGTCAGTGGCCCGAGGCCGGCGGCGGTCGCCCACGCTCGGCGACCGTCGTGATCACGAAGGATGACGGGGGCGTGGTCGGCTCCTGATCCCACGGCGGGACGAACAGGGCGGCGCGAGCGCTCGGGGGACACGCCCGAGCCGCCCTGGTTGTCCAAGGGCCGGACGCGCGCCCAAGCGACGCCCATCGCGGCGGACGGGCGCCGCGCCCCGACTATTCGGTGCGGTGCGGCTCGGCGAGGTAGTCGCGGGTGCGCATCTCGATCAGGCGGCTCACCGTGCGCACGAACTCGTGGGCGTTGTGGCCCTCGGTGTAGAGATCGTGGGCCTCGACCGCCGCGCTCATGATGAGCTTGACGCGGTGGTCGTAGAGCACGTCGATCAGCCAGGTGAAGCGGCGTGCCTCGGAGGCGTTGCCGACCAGCATCTTGGGCACGTTCGACAGGATCACCGTGTGGTGCTCGCGCGCGATCTCGAGGTAGTCGTTCTGCGAGCGCGGGCCGCCGCACAGGCTGGCGAAGTCGAACCAGATCACCCCCGGGGCCTGGCGCACCACGTCGATGTTGCGCCCGAGGATCTCGACGCTGCCGCCGCGGCCCTCGCTCGCGGCGAGGCGGCGGAAGTCCTCGGTCATCTTGCGCTTGGCCGCGTCGTCGTGTGGCACGAGGTAGATCTCCATCTTCTCGAGCGTGCGCAGGCGATAGTCGGTGCCGTGATC
The DNA here is from genome assembly GCF_055393985.1 of Thauera sp. DNT-1. Classification (NCBI taxonomy): domain Bacteria; kingdom Pseudomonadati; phylum Pseudomonadota; class Betaproteobacteria; order Rhodocyclales; family Zoogloeaceae; genus Thauera; species Thauera sp. DNT-1. Next base: position 942,418 of record NZ_AP043752.1, read on the forward strand.
CACCTCGATGACGTCGAAGCGCTGCTTGATCTTCTCGATCGTGGGCAGGAAGTTGATGCGCATCAGGCCGTTGGGATAGAGGCCGTCGGGCGGATAGTTCGAGGTCATCACGAAGATCACGCCGCGGTCGAAGAGCGCGTCGAGTAGCCGCCCCAGGATCATCGCGTCGGCGATGTCGGAGACATGGAACTCGTCGAAGCACAGCAGCCGGGTGTGCTCGGAGATGCGGTCGGCGACCTTCTGCAGCGGATCGGGTGCGTTGTTGAACTTGCGCAGGTCGTTCTGCACCTCCTGCATGAAGGCGTGGAAGTGCACCCGGCGCTTGCGGCGATACGGCACCGAGTCGTAGAAGCAGTCCATCAGGAAGCTCTTGCCGCGCCCCACGCCACCCCAGAAGTAGACGCTGCGCGGCATCTTGGGCTTGTTCAGGAACTGCTTGATGCGGCTGCCCTGGCGCGCCGCCTTGAAGCCGACGAGCTCGGTGTACAGGCCCTGCAGGCGCTGTGCTGCGGCGCGCTGGGCGGGATCGGACTGGTAGCCGCGCGTCTTCAGCAGGGCTTCGTAGGCGTCGATCATCCCGTGCTGGGGAACGTTCAGGATGCGGTGAGGCATAGGAAATCGGTCAGGAGCGTTGATCGGAGGACTGCAGGTTAACGCAAAAAGGGGTGGGCGCAGGGAAGCCCCCGCACCTCACCCCTCACAGCTCACGCCTCGCTCAGAAGTGCAGCGGACGCTTGTCGCAGGCGAGCGCGGCCTCGTGCACCACTTCCGACAGGGTCGGGTGGGCGTGGCAGATGCGCGCCAGGTCTTCCGAGCAGCCGGCGAACTCCATCGCCACCACGGCTTCGGAGATCAGCTCCGACGCGTTGGCGCCGATGATGTGCACGCCGAGGATGCGGTCGGTAGTGGCGTCGGCCAGCATCTTGACGAAGCCGGTCGAGTCGCCCATGCCGAGCGCGCGGCCGTTTGCCAGGAAGGGGATCTTGCCGACCTTGTAGGCCACGCCGGCGGCCTTCAACTGCTGCTCGGTCTTGCCGACCCAGGCGATCTCGGGGCTGGTGTACAGCACCCAGGGCACGGTGTCGAAGTTGCAGTGGCCGGCCTGGCCCGCCATCAGCTCGGCGACCATGACCGCCTCTTCCATCGCCTTGTGCGCGAGCATCGGCCCGCGCACCACGTCGCCCACCGCCCACACGCCGGGCAGGTTGGTCTTGCAGTGGTCGTCCACCTCGATCTGGCCGCGCTCGTTGAGCTTGAGCCCGACGGCTTCGGCGTTGAGGCCCTGGGTGTTGGGCACGCGGCCGACGGAGACGATCAGGCGGTCGGCTTCGAGCTTCTGCTCGGCGCCGTCCTTGTCCTTGTAGGCGATGCTGACGCCCTTCTTGCCCACCTTGACCTCGCCGATGGTGACGCCGAGGCTGAACTTGAGGCCCTGCTTGGTGAAGACCTTGAGCGCTTCCTTGGCCACGTCCTGGTCGGCGAGCGAGAGGAACTCGGGCATGGCTTCGAGCACGGTGACCTCGGCACCGAGGCGACGCCACACCGAGCCCATCTCGAGGCCGATGACGCCGGCGCCGATGACGGCGAGCTTCTTCGGCACCGCGTCGAGGTCGAGCGCGCCGACGTTGTCGCAGACGATCTTGTTGTCGACCGGCACGCCCGGCAGGTGGCGCGGGGCCGAGCCGGTGGCGACGATGACCTGCTTGGCGGTGACGAGCTCTTCGCCGACCTGGACCTGCCAGCCGGCGTCGCCCTTGCCGACGAAGGCGCCGTGGCCGTTGAGCAGGGTGACCTTGTTCTTCTTGAACAGGCCCTTGATGCCGCCGGTGAGCTGGTCGACGATGCCCGACTTGCGGGCGATCATCTTGGGCACGTCGATCTTGGGCGTGCCGACGCTGATGCCCTGGCCTTCGAAGGCGTGGCCGGCTTCCTCGAACAGGTGCGAGGTGTGGAGCAGCGCCTTGGAGGGGATGCAGCCGACGTTCAGGCAGGTGCCGCCGAGGCGCGGCTCGCCCTTCGGGTCGGCGTAGGGATTGGATTCGCAGCAGGCGGTCTTGAAGCCGAGCTGCGCGGCACGGATCGCGGCGACGTAGCCGCCGGGGCCGCCGCCGATGACGAGGACGTCGAATTCTTTGGACATTGGGTTACCCGTGAGGAGTTGAGAGTCAGGAGTCGGGTGCGAACAGGCGCCCTGCGGGCGCCCAGGCAAGGCGAACCGCGAGGCATGGAGCGCTCACCGCTCCTTGCGCCTCGCGCCTCGCACCTTACGTCCGCTCACACATCCAGGATCAGGCGAGCCGGATCTTCCAGCGCTTCCTTCATCGTCACCAGGCCGAGCACCGCCTCGCGACCGTCGATGATGCGGTGGTCGTAGGACATGGCCAGATAGTTGATCGGACGAACCACGACCTGGCCGTTCTCGACCACGGCACGATCCTTGGTGGCGTGGATGCCGAGGATGGCCGACTGCGGCGGGTTGATGATCGGGGTCGACATCATCGAGCCGAACACGCCGCCGTTGGAGATCGAGAAGGTGCCGCCGGAGAGGTCGTCGAGCGAGAGCTTGCCGTCCTTGGCCTTCTGGCCGAACTCGGCGATCTTCAGTTCGATCTCGGCAATCGACATGGTCTCGGCGTTGCGCAGGATCGGCACCACCAGGCCGCGCGGCGAGCCGACCGCGATGCCGATGTCGATGTAGCCGTGGTAGACGATGTCGTTGCCATCGACCGAGGCGTTCAGGATCGGGAACTTCTTCAGCGCGGCCACGGCCGCCTTGACGAAGAAGCCCATGAAACCGAGACGGACACCGTGCGCCTTCTCGAACTTGTCGCCGTACTGCTTGCGCAGGGCCATGACGGGCGCCATGTTGACCTCGTTGAACGTGGTCAGGATGGCGTTCTCGTTCTTCGACTGGATCAGGCGCTCGGCGATGCGGGCACGCAGGCGGGTCATCGGCACGCGCTCTTCAGGACGGTCGCCGGTGAGCTGCACCGCGGCCGACGCCGCGGCTGCGGCGGCCTTGGGCTGGGCGGCGACGGCATCTTCCTTGGTCACGCGACCGCCACGGCCGGAGCCGGCGACGTCGCCGGCGGCGATGCCCTTCTCGTCGAGGATCTTGCGCGCGGCCGGGCTGGCGGCGCCGGCGGCACCGGACGCCGCCGCAGCGGCGGCGGGTGCGGCCGCAGCCGGGGCTGCGGCCGGAGCCGCGGCGGCGGCGGCGGCCTTGGCTTCGGTGTCGATCTGGGCGATCAGCTCACCCGAGGTCACGGTGTCGCCACCCTGCTTGATGATCTTCACCAGAACACCGTCGGCCGGGGCCGGGGTCTCGAGCACGACCTTGTCGGTCTCGATGTCGATCAGGTTCTCGTCGCGCGCGACCGCGTCGCCTTCCTTCTTGTGCCAGGTGACCAGCGTGGCTTCGGAAACCGACTCGGACAGCTGCGGTACTTTGACTTCGATCAGCATGGATTTCTCTCCCTAGGTATTTTTCAGTGCGGGGACTGCGGCGTGGTGTCCTGGATCGGACCGAAGGCGTTTTCGAGGACCGCCTTTTGTTGCGCGTTGTGCTTGGCGTAGTAGCCGACCGCGGGCGAGGCGGCGGCCGGGCGGCTCACCAGCAGCAGACGGCGCTTGGTGCCGAGCACGTTGACCAGGTGCTGGCGCGAGGCGAGCCAGTACCACGCGCCCTGGTTGCGCGGCTCTTCCTGGGCCCAGACGATCTCCTTGGCGTTCGGGAACTGCTCGATCGCCTTGGCGAAGGCCTCGGTCGGGAACGGATAGAGCTGCTCGATGCGGACCAGCGCGGTGTCGGTGATCTTGTTCTCGCGGCGATGGGCGAGGAGCTCGTAATAGATCTTGCCCTGGCACAGAACCACGCGCTTGACCTTCTTGGCGTCGAGCTTCTCGACCTCGGGGATCACCGTCTGGAAGCTGCCGTTGGCCAGTTCCTCGATCGAGGAAATCGCCTCCTTGTGACGCAGCAGCGACTTCGGCGTGATGATGATCAGCGGCTTGCGCACCTTGCGGATCGCCTGGCGGCGCAGCAGGTGGAAGATCTGCGCCGGGGTGGTCGGCACGCAGATCTGCCAGTTGTGCTCGGCAGCGTTGTTCATGTAGCGCTCGAGACGGGCGGACGAGTGCTCGGGGCCCTGGCCCTCGTAGCCGTGCGGCAGCATCAGCGTGAGACCGCACAGGCGACCCCACTTGGCCTCGCCCGAGCTGATGAACTGGTCGAGCACCACCTGGGCGCCGTTGACGAAGTCGCCGAACTGGGCCTCCCAGATCACGAGCTCGTTGGGCTCGGTCGTGGCGTAGCCGTATTCGAAGGCGAGCACGCCTTCCTCCGACAGCACCGAGTCGTAGCTCTGGAAGCGGGCCTGGCCGTCCTGGATGTGGTCGAGCGGCTTGTAGATGCCCTCGTCCCAGCGCTCGCGCTTCTGGTCGTGCAGAACGGCGTGGCGGTGGAAGAAGGTGCCGCGGCCGACGTCCTCGCCGGAGAGGCGCACGCCGTAACCCTGCGCCAGCAGGCTGGCGTAGGCCAGGTTCTCGCCCATGCCCCAGTCGAAGGGCGCTTCGCCACGCCCCATCGCGGCGCGGTCGTCGATGATCTTCTTGACGCGCGAGTGCAGCGTGAAGTTCGCCGGGATGGTACTCAGGCGCTCGGACAGGCGCTTGATCTCCTGCACCGGCACCGTGGTGTCGCACTCGTCGGTGTAGGGCTGCTTGATGTAGGGCGTCCAGTCCGCGGCGAACTGGCGGTTGTGGCCGGAGAGCACCGGGTTGTAGAGCAGCTGGCCCTTGTCGAGATGCTCGCGGTACTCGGCGATCATCTGGTCGGGCTCCTCGGCCTTCAGGGTGCCCTCGGCGACCAGGCGCTCGGCGTAGAGCTTGCGGGTGCCGGGGTGCTTCTGGATGGTGCGGTACATCAACGGCTGCGTCACCATCGGCTCGTCCTGCTCGTTGTGGCCGAGCTTGCGGAAGCAGATGATGTCGACCACGACGTCCTTCTTGAACTCCTGGCGGAATTCGACCGCCAGCGCGGTGACCAGGGCCACGGCCTCGGGATCGTCGCCATTGACGTGGAAGATCGGCGCCTCGACCATCTTGAAGATGTCGGTGCAGTAAAGCGAGGAACGGTAGTCGCGCGGGTCGGACGTGGTGAAGCCGATCTGGTTGTTGACGACCAGGTGCACCGTGCCGCCCGTGCCGTAGCCGCGAGTCTGCGAGAAGTTGAGCATTTCCTGGTTAACGCCCTGGCCGGCCACGGCGGCGTCGCCGTGGATCAGCACCGGCAGCACCTGCTTCTTGTCGGCGTCGCCGCGACGGACCTGGCGGGCATACACCGAGCCCTCGACCACCGGGTTGATGATCTCGAGGTGCGAGGGGTTGAACGCGAGCGTCAGGTGCATCGGGCCGCCCGGGGTCATCACGTCGCTCGAGAAGCCCATGTGGTACTTCACGTCGCCGGCGGTGAGGTCGGCCGCGGCCTTGCCCTCGAACTCCGAGAACAGCATCGAGGGCGACTTGCCCAGGGTGTTGACGAGCACGTTGAGGCGGCCGCGGTGGGCCATGCCGATCACGCTTTCCTGCACACCCAGGCTGCCGGCGACGCGGATCAGTTCGTCCATCGCGACGATGGCCGACTCGCCGCCTTCGAGCGAGAAGCGCTTCTGGCCGACGTAGCGGGTGTGCAGATAGCGCTCCAGGGTCTCGGCCGCGGTGGTGCGCTCGAGGATGCGCTTCTTCATCTCCGCCGAGAACTTCGGCGTGCCGCGCAGGCTCTCGAGGCGGCTTTGGATCCAGCGCTTCTGACCGATGTCGGTCATGTACATGTACTCGGCGCCGATCGAGCCGCAGTAGGTCTGGCGCAGCGCCTCGAGGATCTCGCGCAGGGTGGCGCGCTCGGTGCTGAAGCCGTGGAAGGAGCCGACGTTGAAGCTCTTGGAGAGATCGGCTTCGGTGAAGCCGTAATAGGACGGCTCGAGCTCGGCGATCTGCGGGCGCTCGGTGCGCTTGAGCGGATCGAGGTTGGCCCAGCGGTTGCCGAGGAAGCGGTAGGCGTTGATCAGTTGCAGCACGGAGACCTGCTGCTTGTCCTCGCCGGCGGTGACGATGGTGCGCACCGGGCCGCGCTTGGCCATCTGCTCGAAGGCGGCAATGACCGGACCATGAGGCACGTCGCGCGCGGCAGCGCCGACCTGAGCCTGCAGCTTGTCGAAATATTCGCGCCACTCGGCGGACACCGAGGCCGGATCGGCGAGGTAGTTTTCGTACTGCTCTTCGATGAACGGCGCGTTCGAGCCGAACAAGTGCGAAGTCTGTTCGAGTTGCTTCATCATGGGATAAGCACCTGTGGTGTTCTGTTGCCCTGTTTTCGGGTGCGGGAGTGCAGCCGACGCGTCGACGCCGATGGAAAAACGGGATGGCCGCGCACGCGCAACCACCCCGTCACCGTCAGTCGCGGCGGATCCTGCAACCCCTCTTCATCGTCTCTTACGGACGCTGCGCGAGCGCCGGCACGTCACGACGCGCGGTGCCGACGTAGAGCTGGCGCGGACGGCCGATCTTGTACTCCGGATCGGTGATCATCTCTTCCCACTGCGTGATCCAGCCCACGGTGCGGGCGAGCGCGAAGATGCAGGTAAACATCGAGGTCGGGATGCCGAGCGCCTTCTGCACGATGCCCGAGTAGAAGTCGACGTTCGGGTAGAGCTTCTTCTCCACGAAGTACGGGTCTTCCAGCGCGATCCTCTCGAGCTCCATCGCCAGCTTGAAGAGTCGGTCGTTCTCGAGGCCGAGTTCGGTCAGCACTTCGTTGCAGACCTTCTGCATCAGCTTCGCGCGCGGGTCGAAGTTCTTGTAGACACGGTGACCGAAGCCCATCAGCTTGAAGCTGTCGTTCTTGTCCTTGGCACGCGCGATGTACTCGCCCACGCGAGACACATCCCCGATCTCTTCCAGCATGTTCAGGCAGGCTTCGTTCGCGCCGCCGTGCGCCGGGCCCCACAGGCAGGCGATGCCCGCCGAGATGCAGGCGAAGGGGTTCGCACCCGAGGAGCCGGCGAGGCGGACGGTCGAGGTCGAGGCGTTCTGCTCGTGGTCCGCGTGCAGCGTGAAGATCACGTCGAGCGCACGCACCAGCACCGGGTTCGGCTCGTACTTCTCGCACGGGGTGCCGAACATCATGTGCATGAAGTTCGCGGTGTAGTCGAGGTCGTTGCGCGGGTACATGAAGGGCTCGCCCTTGTTGTACTTGTAGGCCATCGCGACGATCGTCGGCAGCTTGGCGATCAGGCGGTTGATCGACACGCTGCGGTGCTCGGCGTCGGAGAAGTCCATCGCGTCGTGGTAGAAGGCGGAAAGCGCGCCGACCACACCGACCATGACCGCCATCGGATGCGCATCGCGACGGAAGCCAGAGTAGAACTTCGTCATCTGGTCGTGCAGCATCGTGTGGTTCTTGATGGTGTTCTCGAACGTGGTCTTCTGCGAAGCGTTCGGGAGGTCACCGTTCTTCAGGAGGTAGGCGACCTCCAGGAAGTTGCACTTCTCGGCGAGTTGTTCGATCGGGTAGCCGCGGTACAGCAGCTCACCCTTGTCACCGTCGATGAAGGTGATCTTCGACTTGCAACTCGCAGTCGACAGGAAGCCGGAGTCGTAGGTGAAGAGGCCGGTCTTGCCGCCCAGGGTACGGATGTCGATGACGTCCTGGCCGTGGGTGCCGGTCATGACCGGGAATTCGACGGTCTTGCCATCGACGGTAAGGGTTGCAGTGCGTTCAGTGCTCATAGATCGTCCCTTCTACTTGCCGGTTTAACTGCCTTTGGTCTCTTGTAGGACCGATACTGCTGCGTCAGCCCTGACGCAGCAGTCCGATCATCTCCTTCCAGCGGTAGTTCTCGCATGCCTTGCTGCCATTGACCCACGCCCAGATGTCATAGTCGTCGCAGCGCAGCAGGTCGTCCAGATCCGCCAGCTGATCGTCGGTGAGACGATCGAAATGCCGCTCTAGAAAGCGCGTGAACACCAGGTCGAGCTCGAGCAGCGCCCTCCGGCACTGCCAGCGCACGCGCCCCCTGTTGATGGTCATCGACTGAGCCCGCCCTTAGATCGCACGGCGGACCATCATGTCCTTGATCTTGCCGATCGCGCGGGTCGGGTTGAGACCCTTCGGACAGACATCGACGCAGTTCATGATGGAGTGGCAGCGGAACAGGCGATACGGATCCTCGAGGTTGTCGAGGCGCGCACCGGTGTCCTGGTCGCGGGTGTCGGCGAGGAAGCGGTAGGCCGCAAGCAGGCCGGCGGGGCCGACGAACTTGTCGGGGTTCCACCAGAACGACGGGCAGGACGTGGAGCAGCACGCGCACAGGATGCACTCGTAGAGCCCGTTGAGCTCCTCGCGATCCTCCGGCGACTGCAGGCGCTCGCGCTCGGGAGGAGGATCGTTGTTCACCAGGTAGGGCTTGATCGAGTGGTACTGCTTGAAGAACTGGGTCATGTCCACGATCAGGTCGCGGATGACCGGCAGGCCAGGCAGCGGACGCAGCGTGATCGGCTGCTGCAGGCTGTCAACGTCGGTCAGGCAGGCCAGGCCGTTCTTGCCGTTGATGTTCATCGCGTCGGAACCGCACACGCCCTCGCGGCAGGAACGACGGAAGGACATCGAGTCATCCTTGGCGCGCAGGCGGACCAGCGCGTCGAGCAGCTTCTTGTCGGACGGCTCGAGCTCGACCGAGATGTCCTGCATGTAGGGCTTCTCGTCCTTGTCCGGATCGTAGCGGTAGATCTTGAAATGAACGGTACGCTTGCTCATGAATTTTTTCTCCCGGACGCTCAATAGGTACGCTTGGCGAGCGCGATCGGCTCGACGTCGTCGGACAGCGGCTTCAGGTTCACCGGCTTGTAATCGAGGCGATTGCCTTCCGAATACCAGAGGGTGTGCTTGAGCCAGTTGGCGTCGTCGCGGCCGTTGGGGTTCTCCGCCGTATCCGGCGCGTCGTCGCGCACGTGGGCGCCACGCGATTCCTTGCGGGCCTCGGCCGAGACCATGGTGGCGCGCGCGACCTCGATCAGGTTGTCGAGCTCGAGCGCTTCCATGCGGGCGACGTTCCAGACCTTGGACTTGTCTGCGATCTGGGTGCGCTTGGCACGCTCGGCGACCTCGCCGATCTTCTGCACGCCTTCCTTGAGCAGGTTGTCGAAGCGGAACACGCCGGCGTGCTTCTGCATCGTGCGACGCATCTCGAGGCCGACGTCGAACACGCTCTCGCCGTTGGTCTGGCCGTCGAGGCGGGCCAGGCGGGCGAGCGAGACGTCGGCAGCGTCGGCCGGCAGCGGCTTGAGCTTGAGCTGGCCGGACTGGAAGTCCTCGACCACGGTCTCGCCCGCCGACTTGCCGAACACCAGCAGGTCGAGCAGCGAGTTGGTGCCGAGGCGGTTGGCGCCGTGCACCGAGGCGCAGGCGCACTCGCCCGCGGCGTAGAAGCCGGCCACCGGGCTGTTCGGGTTGCCGTCCTTCGGCACCACGACCTGGCCCTTGTAGTTGGTCGGGATGCCGCCCATCTGGTAGTGGCAGGTCGGCACGACCGGGATCGGCGCCTTGATCGGGTCGACGCCGGCGAACTGGATCGCGATCTCGCGGATGCCGGGCAGGCGCTTCATGATAGTGTCGGGCGCAAGGTGCGTGATGTCGAGCAGCACGTGATCCTTGTCGGGACCGCAGCCACGACCTTCGTTGATCTCGGTGGTCATCGCGCGCGAAACCACGTCGCGCGAGGCGAGATCCTTGAGGTTGGGCGCGTAGCGCTCCATGAAGCGCTCGCCCTGGGCGTTGCGCAGGATGCCGCCCTCGCCGCGCACGCCTTCGGTGATGAGCACGCCCGCGCCGGCAACGCCGGTGGGGTGGAACTGCCAGAACTCCATGTCCTCGAGCGGGATGCCGGCACGCGCCGCCATGCCCACGCCGTCGCCGGTGTTGATGAAGGCGTTGGTCGAGGAATAGTAGATGCGGCCGGCACCGCCGGTGGCGAAGATGGTGGCCTTGGCGTGGAAGATCGAGACCTCGCCGGTCTCCATTTCCATCGCGGTGACGCCGAGCACGTCGCCATCGGCGTCGCGGATCAGGTCGAGCGCCATCCATTCGACGAAGAACTGGGTGTTGGCGCGCACGTTGCGCTGGTAGAGCGCGTGCAGCATGGCGTGGCCGGTACGGTCGGCCGCCGCGCAGGAGCGCATCACCGGCGCCTGGCCGTAGTTCATCGAGTGGCCGCCGAACGGACGCTGGTAGATCTTGCCGTTGTCGGTGCGGTCGAAGGGCATGCCGTAGTGCTCGAGCTCGATGACGACCTCGTTGGCCTTCTTGCACATGAACTCGATGGCATCCTGGTCGCCCAGCCAGTCCGACCCCTTGACGGTGTCGTACATGTGCCAGTGCCAGTTGTCCTCGGTCGAGTTGCCCAGCGAGGCGGCGACGCCGCCCTGCGCCGCAACGGTGTGCGAGCGGGTCGGGAACACCTTGGTCAGCACGGCGGTCTTGAGGCCGGCTTCGGAGAGTTGCAGGGCCGCGCGCAGGCCGGCACCGCCGGCGCCCACGATGACCGCATCAAAGGTACGCTTCGCGACGTTCACGCTTAAAGCCTCCACAGGATCTGGGCTGCCCAGCCGGCATAGCCGACGAGCACGAAAATGGTGACCAGGTGCAGCGCGAGGCGCACACCGTTCGGCTTGATGTAGTCCATCCAGAGATCGCGGATGCCGATCCAGGCGTGATAGAAGACCGACAGGAAGAACAGGAAGCTGAGGAACTTGAACAAGCCGTGCGAGAACAGGCCGGACCATTCCTGATAGTTGAGCTCGCGCAGGCTGAACGCACAGAGCGCGAAGATGATGGTGTAGGCCGCCATGTAGACGGCGGTGGCGCGTTGCGCGATCCAGTCCTTCAGACCGTAGTGCGCGCCGACGACGGTACGCTGTTTCACCATAGGACCACCCCGATGATCAAGGTGAGCGTAAGGCTCACGATCAGAACGATTTTGGAGGACTTGCGTGCTTCCTCGAGCTCCAGACCCTTGTGCAGGTCGAGCAGCAGGAAGCGGATGCCGGCACAGAAGTGATGCAGGTAGGCCCACAGCAGACCGAACAGGACGAGCTTGATGAACCAGTTGTCGACCACCGCGGCGAAGGTCTCGAAGGTCTCCGGAGAGCCGAGGCTGCGATCGAGCAGGTACAACAGGAAAGGCAACATCAGGAAGATGCCGACGCCGCTGATGCGGTGAAGGATCGAGACGATGCCCGGCAACGGCAGCCGGATCTCGTTGAGGGCCAGGTACTTCGGCCTTGGTTTGCGCGCTGTTACTTCTGACATGAAGACTCCCCTCTGCATGTGCGACGACCCCCGTCGCGGACTCCGAAAAAAGACGGAAAATTATAGCGCCGGTCCCGGCCTGCAGCCCATGCGCGCCCCTCAATTCAGCTCATTCAGATAAAAATGTTCCGCCGTCGAATACAGCCCGCGACGCCACTCCACGGGCCGATCGCCATAGGTGTACGTGACACGCTCGACCGACAGCAGCGGCGTGCCTTCCTGGACGCCGAGCGCCTCGGCGGCGCCACGGTCGGCGGCGACCGCGCGGATGCGCTCCTGGGCGCGGATCATGCGCACGCCGAAGCGGGTCTCGAAGAGACTGTAGAGCGAACCGTTCCAGCCCTGCAGGGTCTCGGCGCTGAGTCCCTGGAACACCTCGCCGGGCAGATAGATCTCGTCGATGACGACGGGTCGGGCGGCAAACTTCAACAAGCGGCGGACGATGATGATCGGGGCGCCGGGCTCGATCGCGAGCATGCGCGAAGCCTCCTGCCCGGCCTTCGCACGCCAGCAATCCAGCGGTATGCTCTGCGGAGGCGAGAGGTCACCATCCACCGGCACGAGGCGGAGGAAACGGAAGAGCGCGCGCGGATCGTTGTGAGAGGCCACGAAGGTGCCCTTCCCCTGCTTGCGCACGAGCAGGTTGTCGGCTGCCATCTCGTCGATAGCCTTGCGCACGGTGCCCTGCGACACGTTGAAGCGCGCGGCGAGTTCCTGCTCGCTCGGAATGGCCTGGCCGGGACGCCATTCCCCAGCCTCAAGTGCCTGAAGGATCAGGGCCTTGATCTGGCGATAGAGCGGACTGAAGGTAGGCGACTCCTGCGACATGCGCGCATTGGAGCATAAATTTTCGCAAACGTCTATCTTTGGTCTTGTGTCTTATATAAGATATAAGATGGCATTTGACAGGCATTCAAGCCCGGTCTAGTATGCCGGCGCCCAGCTTGGTCCTCGCGCACGCGGGGGGGCGCCGCGCCAGCTCCCGCGACGATCCCGCCTGCGGGTGCCGCGACGGTGCCGGGCAGGTTTCCAGCACCTTAATACGACCGTCTCACTCGAGGGAGTAATCACATGAGCAAAGCCCCCATGCGCGTCGCTGTCACCGGCGCCGCCGGCCAGATCGGCTACAGCCTGCTGTTCCGCATCGCCAGCGGCGAAATGCTGGGCAAGGACCAGCCCGTCATCCTGCAGCTGCTCGACCTGCCCCAGGCCCAGAAGGCCGTCAAGGGCGTGATGATGGAGCTGGAAGACTGCGCCTTCCCGCTGCTCGCCGGCATGATCGCCACCGACGATCCCAACGTCGCATTCAAGGACGCCGACGTGTGCCTGCTGGTCGGCGCCCGTCCGCGCGGCCCCGGCATGGAGCGTGCCGACCTGCTGACCGCCAACGGCGCCATCTTCACCGTCCAGGGCAAGGCCATCGCCGAGAACGCCAAGGAAGACGTGCGTGTGCTGGTCGTGGGCAACCCCTGCAACACCAACGCCTACATTGCACGCGCCGCCGCCATCAAGGTCGGTCGCACCAACCCGAACAACTACCACGGCATGCTGCGCCTGGACCACAACCGCGCGCTGTCGCAGCTCGCCGCCAAGTCCGGCCGTGAAGTGTCCTCGCTCAAGAAGATGGTCGTGTGGGGCAACCACTCGCCGTCGATGTACGCCGACTACCGCTTCTGCGAGTCGAACGGCGACAGCGTCAAGGCGCTGATCAACGACCACGCCTGGAACAACGACGTGTTCCTGCCCACCGTCGGCAAGCGCGGCGCCGCCATCATCGAGGCCCGCGGCCTGTCGTCGGCTGCTTCGGCCGCCAACGCCGCCATCGACCACGTGCACGACTGGGTACTCGGCTCGAACGACTGGGTCACCATGGGCGTCCCGTCCGACGGCTCCTACGGCATCCCCGAGGGCGTCGTGTTCGGCTTCCCCTGCGAGTGCAAGGGCGGCCAGTTCAAGATCATCCAGGGTCTGGAGATCGACGAGTACTCCAAGGGGAAGATCGCCATCACCCTGAAGGAACTCGAGGACGAGCGCGCGGCCGTGGCCGACATGCTCAAGTAAGACGCGATTGCGGGCGGCCGCGTGCCGCCCTCGCGACAGGCCACGGGGTAGAATCCGTGGCCTTTTTCATTTCCGCGCCGCGCCGGAGCCCCGCGCACTGCCCGCCCTGCGGCCGCCGAACCGCACCCCCCAACCGAGGAGCCCGAAATGTCGCTTCAACCCGCCCAAGTCCTGTTCGCCGGCGAGAAGCCCTTCCCTGCCCTGCCCGCCGTCGACCATTACGCCGGCGCCGAGAAGCTCATGATGAAGGCGCTCAAGCTGCAGCAGGAGCTCGGCCCGGTGTTCGACCTCACCTGCGACTGCGAGGACGGCGCCCAGGCTGGCGCCGAGGCCGAGCATGCGCAGATGGTGGTCGAGGTGGTCAATGGCGCGGAGAACCACTTCGGCCGCGTGGGTGCCCGCATCCACGACGTCACCCATCCGCACTGGCAGCGTGACCTCGAGATCCTCGTCGGCGGCGCCGGCCGGAGGCTGGCCTTCGTGACGATCCCCAAGGTGCGCTCGGCCGCGGATGCCGCGGAACAGATCCGCGGGCTGCGCCGCGTCGAGGCCGCCTGCGGCCTCGAGCGCGCCCTGCCCGTACACGTGCTCATCGAGACCCACGGCGCGCTGCGCGAGGCCTGGGAGATCGCCGCGCTCGACGGCGTGGAGTCGATCGACTTCGGCCTCATGGACTTCGTCTCCGGCCACCACGGCGCCATTCCCGGCAACGCCATGAAGAGCCCCGGCCAGTTCGAGCACCCGCTGGTGGTGCGCGCCAAGGCCGACATCGCCGCCGCCGCGCTCGCCAACGGCGTGGTGCCCTCGCACAACGTCACCACCGAGTTGCAGGACGTCGCCGTGATCCGCAACGACGCCGAGCGCGCCCGGCGCGAGTTCGGCTTCCTGCGCATGTGGAGCATCCACCCCAACCAGATCCTGCCGATCATCGCGGCGATGCAGCCCGACTTCTCCGAGGTCGAGGAAGCCGCGGCGATCCTGTGCGCCGCGCAGGACAATGCCTGGGGCCCGATCCGCCACCAGGGGCGCCTGCACGACCGCGCGTCCTACCGCTACTACTGGGAGCTGCTGCAGCGCGCGCGCAACACCGGCATGGAGTTGCCCGGCGAGACCCGCCAGCGCTTCTTCACTGGCGCGGGACACTGAGCGCGAGAGGCGGCTCGCCCGCGCGCAGGCTCTCCAGCACCTCCAGGAAGCCGCCAAGCGTGGGCACCGGCTCGCCCTCCCGGATCGCCAGCGCAAGACGGAACTGCGCCTCCGGCTCGGCCAGCGCCAGGTAGCGCACGCGCGCGATCCGCACCGACTCGAGCGGCGCCGGCAACACCGCCACGCCCAGCCCGGCGGCCACCAGGCCGATCTGGGTCGTGGCCTCGCGCGCGGTCTGCACGATGCGCGGTTCGAATCCCGCCTGCCGGCACAGCGCACGCAGCACGCCGGGCAAGTCTGTGCCGACGTCGGCCGGGAAGCTGATGAAGTCCTCTCCGGCGAGTTCGGCAAGGTGCACTTGCGCAGCGCCCGCCAGCCGGTGGGCGGCATTCACGACCAGGCGCAGCGGATTGCGCGCGACCTCGCGCAGCACGATCCCCGCCGGCGGCGTCCCTGCCTGCAGGCGCACGAAGCCGACGTCAAGCTCTCCGCTTACCAGGGCCTGGAACTGCTCCGGCGTGAACATCTCCCGCAACTGCAGGCGCACCTGCGGGAAGCGCCGGCGGTAGGCGTTGAGTGCATCGGGGAGGAGGTCCGTGAAGGGCAGCGAGGAGGTGAAGCCGACGCGCAGCTCGCCCAGCTCCCCGCGCGCGGCACGGCGGGCTTCGGCCACGGCCTCTTCCACCCCGTCGAGGATGCGGCGCGCGTGCAGCAGGAAGCGCTCCCCTGCAGTGCTCAGCGCAACCCTGCGCGGGCCGCGCTCGAACAGGCGCACGCCGATCTCCTCTTCCAGGTCGCGGATCTGCATCGACAGCGGCGGCTGACCGATGTGCAGGCGTGTCGCGGCGCGGGTGAAGTTGAGTTCCTCGGCGACGGCGATGAAATAGCGCAGGTGGCGCAGCTCCATCATTCATTTCCATATATGGATCAAGTGTTCAGAATATATTGGACGATGGGTTCGGCGCCATCCTAAGATCGCTGCAGATCCGCTCGGCCTATCGCCACCGCTACGCCATGCCCGCACACTCCGCCGCTCGTCCCGACCCCTCGCCCGACCAGCTCGAGGCCGGTACGCCCGGCTACCGCCGCGCCAACCTGGCGATGTTCGTCGGCGGCTTCGCAACCTTCGCCATGGTCTATAGCACCCAGCCCCTGCTGCCCCTGCTCGCTGCCGAATTCGGTGTGGGTGCGGCGAGTGCCAGCCTGACGGTGTCGGCCACCACTGCCGGACTCGCGCTGATGCTGATTCCGGCCAGCGTGCTCGCCGACCGCCTCGGCCGCCAGCAGGTCATGAAGGCGGCGCTTGTGATCGCCGCCCTGTTCGCGCTGGCCACCGCCTTTGCGCCCGACTTCGGCTCGCTGCTGGTCTTGCGCACACTCCTCGGCGGGGTCATCGCCGGGCTCCCCGCCGCCGCCATGGCCTACATCGGCGAGGAGATCGCCCCCGGCGCGCAGGCACGCGCGATGGGGCTCTACATTGCCGGCAACGCTCTCGGCGGCATGAGCGGACGCTTCGTCGCCGCGCTGCTGACCGACTGGAGCTCCTGGCGGGTCGCGCTCGGGATGATCGGCGTGCTGGGGGCGGTCTCCGCACTGGTGTTCTGGCGCCGCCTGCCGGCCTCGCGCAACTTCCGCGCACGCGCCGCCACGCCGGCGCGGATCTTCGCGGACACTCTGGCGATCTACCGCGATCCCGGCCTGCCCGCGCTCTTCCTGGTCGCCTTCCTCGCCATGGGCGGCTTCGTCGGGCTGTACAACTTTCTCGGCTTCCGCCTGCTCGAGCCGCCCTACGGGCTGGGCCAGAGCGCGATCGGCGCGATCTTCCTGCTCTACCTGGTCGGCACCTGGGCCTCGGCGGCGAGCGGCCGCCTCGCCGAGCGCCGCGGCCGGCGCAAGGTGCTGTGGCCGATGGTCGCGGTGATGGGCGCCGGGCTCGCGCTCACCCTGGCGCGGCCGCTGTGGCTGATCATCGCCGGCGTCGGCGTGTTCACCTTCGGCTTCTTCGCGGCGCACGCCCTCGCCAGCGGCTGGGTGGGCCGGCGCGCCGGCGAACGGCGCGCACTCGCCTCGGCCCTTTATCTGTCGAGCTACTACCTCGGCGCCAGTGTGCTCGGCAGCCTTGCCGGCACGGCCTGGGCCGATTGGCGATGGGCGGGCGTGGCCGCGCTGGTGGGGCTGTGCGTGCTGTTCACCGGAGCCTGCGCGCTGTGGCTGCGGCGACTGCCGGCGCCCGCGGGCGGTACGGACTGAAGGACGCGCAGGCCGCCTCAGCCCGCCTCCACCGACACGGTCCGTCGTTCCCGCCACAAAGGCAGGATCTGCACCGCCAGCACGCAGGCGAAGATCAGCAGGCCGCCGGCCATCTGCTCGGCAGTGAGCGTCTCACCCAGCACGAAGCGGCCGGCCAGCGCGGCGAACAGGGTCTCGCAGCTCAGCACGATGGCGGCGTCGGCCGCCGGGGTGTGGCGTTGCGCCACCACCTGCAGGGTGAAGCCCACGCCCACCGACAGGATGCCGGCGTAGGCGATCGACGGCAGCGCACGCTCGAGCGCGACTGACGAAACCTCCTCGGTGCCGACGCCTACCGCCATGCCGAGCCCCCCGACGACGAGGAACTGCAGCATCGCCACCGTCACCGAGGCCCCCTTGCGCGCCGCCACGCGCCCCACCAGCATCACGTGGGCGGCCCAGAACAGCGCGCTCGCGATCACCCACAAGTCGCCCACCGAAAGCGCGGCCAGGCTGCCGCCGCCAAGCAGGTAGGTGCCCGCGACGCAGCCCAGGCTCGCCGGCCACACCGACCAATGCGAGCGCTCGCGCAGCAGCAGCGCGCCGGCGATCGGCACGAGGGGAACGTAGAGCGCGGTGAGGAAACCGGCATTGCTCACCGTGGTGCTCATGATGCCGATCTGCTGAAGCGCCGCGCCGAGGAACAGCACCGCGCCGAGCAGCGCGCAAGCAAGCAGGTCGCGCGCGTCGAGGAAGGTGCCACGACGACCGAGGCGTCGCAGTTCGAGGACGGCGAGCGGCGCCACCATCACCGCACCGAAGAGGAAGCGCGCGCCGGTGAACGTGAACGGCCCGACGTCGCGCATGCCGGTCTGTTGCGCGACGAAGGCGGTGCCCCAGATGAGCGCCGCGACGAGCAGCAAACCGTTGGCCTGCGCGCGCTTCATCTCGTCGCCTCGACGGCGGGCCGGGTGAAAACACGGGAAAGACGAATTGAAACAGTCGACACGGATACTCCCAAGGGCACGGGCGCCATCGATCGAGAGCCGGGGCACCGTCGCGCGCGCGGCAGATCACCCGGCCCGGAAAAAAAGGCGCAAGTGTTACACGCTCGGGGGCGCCCCCGTCAATCCCGACCGCAGCTGCCATCGCGGCAACACCTGAGGTAATCTCGCGGCCATGGAAAATCTCAAAGTCAGTCTGATCGGGGTGCCCACCGACGTCGGCGCAGGCGTGCGCGGCGCGAGCATGGGACCGGAGGCCTTGCGCGTAGCCGGCCTGGGGCGGGCCATCGCCGCCTTCGGCGCCGAGGTGCGCGACTGCGGCAACCTCGCCGGCCCGTCCAACCCGGAGCTGCCGGCGGTAAACGGCTTCCGCCACCTTGCCGAAGTGGCGCAGTGGAACCTCGCGGTCCATCAGGCCGTTTACGCGGAACTGTCCGAAGGGCGCGTACCGATCATGCTCGGCGGCGATCATTGCCTCGCGATCGGCTCGATCAGCGCGGTGGCCCGCCACTGCCGCGAGACCGGCCGCAAGCTGCGCGTGCTGTGGTTCGACGCCCATGCCGACCTCAACACCGCCACCATGACGCCGTCGGGCAACATCCATGGCATGCCGGTCGCCTGCCTGTGCGGCCATGGCCCCGAGATGCTGACCGGCATTGGCGGCGAGATGCCGGCAATCCGGCCCGAGCAGATCCGCCAGATCGGCATCCGCAGCGTGGACGAGGGCGAGAAGCGCTTTCTGCACGATCTCTGCGTCGAAGTCTTCGACATGCGCTACATCGATGAGATCGGCATGCGCGCGACCATGGAGCAGGCGCTCGCCGGCGTGGACCAAGACACGCACCTGCACGTGAGCCTGGACGTGGACTTCCTCGACCCGACGATCGCCCCAGGCGTCGGCACCACAGTGCGCGGCGGACCGACCTACCGCGAGGCCGAGCTGTGCATGGAGATGATCGCCGACACCGGCCAGCTCGCCTCGCTCGACATCGTGGAGCTCAACCCGGCGCTCGACCACTGCAACATGACCGCCGAGCTGGCGGTCGATCTGGTCGAGAGCCTGTTCGGCAAGAGCACGCTGATGCGCATGCACCGCAACTACCGCTGAACGCAGCGGGACACCCGCCGACTCGGCTTGTCACGGTGCTTGTGCGCGACGGCCTTCAAGGGCGTCGGCCGGAGAGCGTGGGCCGCCGTGCCGTAACACGATCGGCGCACCGGTCAGATCACTTCAGATTGCCCGAGAGGAACTGCTGCAGGCGTTCGCTGCGCGGGCGCACCAGCACCTCCTTGGGGTCGCCCTCCTCCTCGACGCGCCCCTGGTGCACGAAGATCACGTGGTTGGACACCTCGCGCGCGAAGCCCATCTCGTGCGTCACCACCATCATCGTGCGGCCTTCCTCGGCGAGCGAGCGCATCACCTTGAGCACCTCGCCGACGAGTTCGGGGTCGAGCGCCGAGGTCGGCTCGTCGAACAGCAGCACCGCAGGCTCCATCGCCAGCGCGCGCGCGATCGCCACGCGCTGCTGCTGGCCGCCCGACATGTGCGCAGGATAGGCATCGCGGAACTTCCACACCCCCACCCGCTCCAGGTAGCGCTCGGCGCGCTCGCGGGCCGCGGCCTTCGACAGTCCGAGCACATGCACCGGCGCCTCGACGACGTTCTCGAGCACCGTCATGTGGCTCCACAGATTGAAGTGCTGGAACACCATCGACAAGCGCGTGCGGATCTGCTGCAACTGGTGCGCGTCCTTGACTACCAGCTCGCCCTTGCGGTCACGCACCAGCTCGACCTCCTTGCCGCCCACCAGGATGCGCCCGGCGGTCGGGCACTCGAGGAAGTTGATGCAGCGCAGCCACGTGCTCTTGCCGGAGCCGGAGGACCCGATGATGCTGATCACGTCGCCCGAGTTCGCGGTCAGCGAGACGCCCTTGAGCACCTCATGGTCGCCGTAGGATTTGTGCAAGTCTTCGACGCGGACCTGTTCGACGCTGGCCTTGTGGTTCATGTTGTTCTCTTGCATCGGGGCTTGCGCGGCACCCGGCATGTCGCCACGAGCCGCGGCGAACCGCCGCCAGGAATCGGCAGCGTTCGCCGCTTCGGGCTCGCGGCAGGGTTGATCAGGACTGCCTGCCCGCCTCCGCCTTGCGCGGAGCCAAGTGGGCGAGCCAGCGGTGCTCGGCGAGCTTGAACAGCCCCACCAGGGCGAAGGTGAGCGCGAGGTAGATCAGGCCGACGAAGACGAAGGACTCGAAGGGTGCGAAGTGGCGCGAATACACGTTGCGCGCCGCACCGGTGAGGTCCACCAGGGTTACCGCGCTGGCGATCGCCGACCCCTGCAGCATCAGGATCACCTCGTTGCTGTAGCTCGGGATCATGCGCCGTAGCGCCGACGGGATCACGATGCGCTGCAGGGCCTTCAAGCGCGTCATGCCCATCGCCTTGGCGGCCTCGAGCTCGCCGTGCGGCGTGTTGCGCATGCTGCCGGCGAGGATCTCGACGGTGTAGGCACAGGTGTTGAGGCCGAAGGCGAACAGCGCGCAGAAGTAGGGTTCGCGGAACAGCGACCACAGCGGATGCCCGGCCTCCCACGCCGCGCGCATCCATTCCCACTGCGAGGCGCCGTAGTACACCAGCAGCAGCTGCACGAGCATCGGCGTGCCGCGGAAGAAGTAGGTGTAGGCCGCGACCGGGGCCGACACCAGACGGTTGGGCGACAGCCGCATGACCGCGAGCGGGATCGCCACGAAGAAGCCGAACAGCAACGCCAAGCCGGTGAGCTGGACGGTCATCCACAGCCCGCGCCAGAACTCGGGCAAGCTGCCGGTGATGACCTTGAAGTCGAAGAATTCCATGTCCGCCCTCAGACCCGGGTCTCGCGCACGCCGGCACTGTAGCGCCGCGTGAGCACGCCGAGGCCGTAGCTCGACAGCGCGGTCATCGCCAGGTAGAGGACGCAGACCGCAAGATAGAAGGTGAATGGCTGGTGCGTCGAGCGCCCGGCCTGGTCGGCGATCCGCGTCATGTCGGAGAGGCCGATCATGGACACGATCGCCGTGCTCTTGAGCAGCACCAGCCAGTTGTTGCCGATGCCCGGCAGCGCGAAGCGCAGCATCTGCGGAAACAGGATGCGGCGGAACACCTGCCAGGCGCTCATGCCGTAGGCGCGCCCGGCTTCGAGTTGGCCCGCCGAGACGGCCAGGAAGGCGCCACGGAAGGTCTCGGTGAAATAGGCGCCGAAGATCAGTCCGATCGTCAGCACGCCGGCAACGAAGGGATCGATCTCGATGAAGTCCCAGCCGAAGTAGTCGATCACCGCATTGAGCAGCAACTGCCCGCCGTAAAACACGAGGAGCATCATCACCAGATCGGGCACGCCGCGCATCACCGTCGTGTACAGCATCGTCCACAGCCGCAGCGGCAGGAAACCCGACAGTTTGCAGGCAGCCCCGATCAGGCCGGTCGCCAGCGCGAGCAGCACCGACATCAAGGCCACCTTCAGGGTGACCCAGGCGCCGGCGAGCAGGCTGGGGGAGTATTCGATCAGGGCATCCATGGCGCACCGATTCGCAAAGGTAAACGCGCACGCTCCCGGTCCAGGGAGCGTGCGCGCGGCAGGGTAACCGCAGGGGCCGCGCTGGCTTGATCGCAGCCCGGCATGGTCAGTTGCCGTAGATGTCCATCGGGAAGTACTTCTTCTGGATCGCATCGTACTTGCCGTTGGCGCGGATCGCGCCGAGCGCCTGGTTCAGCTTCTCGGTGAGCTCCTTGTCGCGCTTGCGCACCGCGATGCCGATGCCCTCGCCGATCACCGCCTTCTCGTCGGCGTCCTTGCCGAAGAGGCGTTCGCCGGCGACGTCGTAGCCCGCGCCCTCGGGTTTGGTCAGGAAACCGCCGTAGGCCTCGAGGTAATCGGAGAAGGCCGCATCGAGACGTCCGGCGCGCAGGTCGAGGTAGGCCTCGTCCTGCTTGGCGTAACGGATGATCTGCATGCCTTTGCCGTCCCAATACTTGGTGGCGAAGTTGTCCGATACCGTGCCGCGCTGCACGCCGACCTTCTTCCCGGCCAGGGAGGGGAGATCGGGCCGCAGGGTCGAGCCCTTCTTCGCGATCAGGGCCAGCGGCGACGCATAGTACTTCTCGGTGAAATCCACCTTGGCCTTGCGCTCGTCGGTGATCGACATCGAGGCAATGATCGCATCGAACTTGCGCGAGACCAGCGCCGGGATCATGCCGTCCCACTCCTGCTTCACCCAGGTGCACTTGGCCTTCATCTCCTCGCACAGGGCATTGCCGATGTCGATATCGAAACCTTGCAGGCTTCCGTCGGCGGCGATGAGGTTGAAGGGAGGGTAGGCGCCCTCGGACGCCAGGCGGATCTCGTTCCAGTCCTTGGCAAAACCGGCACCGGCGTGAAGGGCGAGCACCGCGCACAGAAGGGCGTATTTTTTCATCCAGAACTCCTCGATTGTCTTGTTGTCGGTTCTTCCGCGCCGCTGCGGCGGAGCCTCACGCACAGCGACAGATCGACCGGCAGTGCAGAGGGGGCGAATGGTGTCAAAAAACGCCCTCCACCTCAATTGCCGTATTCCACGATCTGTGCCCGTTCCGGGGCCCTCGGGGCGCCACGATCGACACCGCGAGGAAGTTTCCGGCAAGCGTATCACGCCACGCAATCCGACTGGCGCTCGCCCCCGGGCTGGCACCGGCGGCGGCTCTATGGCGTAATGGCGGACCTCGTTCCAACCGACTTTTCCATGCCCTCCTCCGCCCCACTCTCGGTGCTCGACCTCGCACCGGTCGCCGCCGGCAGCACGCCGGCCGATGCGCTGCGCAACACGCGCGAACTCGCCCAGCTCGCCGACCGCTGCGGCTACACCCGCTACTGGCTGGCGGAACACCACAACATGACCGGTATCGCCAGCGCCGCCACCGCGGTGGTGATCGGCCACATCGCCGGCGCCACCCGGCGCATCCGCGTCGGTGCCGGCGGCATCATGCTGCCCAACCACGCACCGCTGGTTATCGCCGAACAGTTCGGCACCCTGGAGTCGCTCTTTCCGGGCCGCATCGACCTCGGTCTCGGGCGTGCGCCGGGCACCGACCAGACCACGGCGCGCGCGCTGCGCCGCAATCTCGCCGGCAGCGACGACCAGTTCCCGCACGACGTGCTCGAGCTGCAGTCGTACTTCCAGCCCGCCAGCCCCGGACAGGCCGTGCGCGCGGTGCCCGGCGAAGGGCTGCAGGTGCCGATCTGGCTGCTCGGCTCCAGCCTCTACGGTGCCGAGCTCGCCGCCCACCTCGGCCTGCCTTTCGCCTTCGCCTCGCACTTCGCACCGCGCTTCCTGTTCCAGGCGGTCGAGATCTATCGGAGCAATTTCCGTTCGTCCGCCCAGCTCGACAAGCCTTGGTTCGCAGTCGCCGCCAACGCGATCGCCGCCGACACCGACGCCGATGCGGAGCGCCTCTTGCGCTCGCTACGGCTGCGCTTCGCGGCGATGGCGCGCGGCGTGCGCGGGCAGTTGCAGGCGCCGGAAGCCTTCATCGAGGCGGACTGGTCACCGGCCGAGCTCGCCTTCGCCGAGCAGTCGCTCGCGTGCTCGGCGGTGGGTGCGCCCGACACGGTTCGCCAGCAGCTCGAGACGCTGATCGAGCGTACCGGCGCGAACGAACTCATCCTCACCGCACAGATCTTCGATCATGGCGCGAGGCTGCGCTCTATGGAACTCGTGGCACAGGCCTGGGGCTTGGCGGTGGAGGAGGCCGCGGCCTGAGCGCACACCTGCTGGGCGGCCACCGACGGAGGTCGAAGGCCGTGCAGGTGCGACGCAAAGCAATAAAGCCGCGGGCCCTTGCGGGGCGCCACGGCTTATTGGATCCGGCACCGGCCCGAGGGCCGGGACGGCAGGTTTAGTGCGGACGCAGGTTGGCCTGGTCGCCTTCGACACCTTCGGCCGCCGGCGTGGCGGGCGCCGCCGGGGCCGGCTCCTCGGGCAGCGGCTCGGGCTTGCGCTCGAGGGCGAGTTCGAGCACGCGGTCGATCCACTTCACCGGCACGATCTCGATCGCGTTCTTGATGTTGTCGGGGATCTCGGCGAGATCCTTGACGTTCTCCTCCGGAATCAGCGCGGTGCGGATGCCACCACGGACGGCGGCGAGCAGCTTCTCCTTGAGGCCGCCGATTGCCAGCACCTCGCCGCGTAGCGTGATCTCGCCGGTCATCGCCACGTCGCAACGCACCGGGATGCCGGTGAGCACCGACACCAGCGCGGTCGAAATCGCGATACCCGCCGACGGACCGTCCTTGGGGATCGCGCCCTCCGGCAGGTGGATGTGCAGATCGCTCTTCTGGTAGAAGTCCGGGTCGATACCGAGCGAACGCGCACGCCGGCGCACCACCGACAGCGCGGCCTGGATGGACTCCTGCATCACCTCGCCGAGCTTGCCGGTGGTCACGACCTTGCCCTTGCCGGGGAGCTGCACCGCCTCGATGGTCAGCAGTTCGCCACCCACCTCGGTCCATGCGAGACCGGTAACCTGGCCGATCTGGTTCTCCTTCTCCGCCATGCCGAAGCTGTACTTGCGCACGCCGAGGAACTTGTCGAGGTTACGGGCGTTGACCACCACCTTGCTCGTGCGGCTCTTGAGCACCAGCTGCTTGACCACCTTGCGGCAGACCTTGGAGATCTCGCGCTCCAGGCTGCGCACTCCGGCCTCGCGGGTGTAGTAACGCACGATGTCGCGCACCGCCTCCTCGGTGACCGAGAGTTCCTCGCGCTTGAGGCCGTTGTTCTTCATCTGCTTGGGCAGAAGGTAACGCTGGGCGATGTTGATCTTCTCGTCCTCGGTGTAACCCGACAGACGGATCACCTCCATGCGGTCGAGCAGCGCAGCCGGGATGTTGAGGGTGTTGGCGGTGGCCACGAACATCACGTCCGACAAGTCGAAATCGACCTCGACGTAGTGGTCCTGGAAGGTGTGGTTCTGCTCCGGGTCGAGCACCTCGAGCAGCGCCGACGACGGATCGCCACGGAAATCCATGCCGAGCTTGTCGACCTCGTCGAGCAGGAACAGCGGGTTCTTGACCCCGACCTTGCTCATGTTCTGCAGGATCTTGCCCGGCATCGAGCCGATATAGGTGCGGCGGTGGCCGCGGATCTCGGCCTCGTCGCGCACGCCACCCAGTGCCATGCGGATGAACTTCCGATTGGTGGCCTTGGCGATCGACTGGCCGAGCGAGGTCTTGCCCACGCCGGGGGGGCCGACCAGGCACAGGATCGGCGCCTTGACCTTGTCCACACGCTGTTGCACGGCAAGGTACTCGAGGATGCGTTCCTTGACGCGCTCGAGGCCGTAGTGGTCCTTGTCGAGCACCTTCTCGGCCTCGCCGAGGTCCTTGCTGACGCGCGACTTCTTCTTCCACGGCAGGCTGATCAGGGTGTCGATGTAGTTGCGCACCACGGTGGCCTCGGCCGACATCGGCGACATCAGGCGCAGCTTCTTGAACTCGGCCTCGGCCTTGGCGAGCGCCTCCTTGGGCATGCCGGCGGCCTTGATCTTCTTGTCCATCTCCTCGAGATCGGCACCCTCCTCGCCCTCCCCGAGCTCCTTCTGGATGGCCTTGACTTGCTCGTTGAGGTAGTACTCGCGCTGGCTCTTCTCCATCTGGCGCTTGACGCGGCCGCGGATGCGCTTTTCGACCTGCAGGATGTCGAGCTCGCCCTCGAGCTGGCCGAGCAGCTTCTCGAGGCGTGCGCCGGTGTCGAACATCTC
This sequence comes from Thauera sp. DNT-1, assembly GCF_055393985.1. NCBI lineage: Bacteria > Pseudomonadati > Pseudomonadota > Betaproteobacteria > Rhodocyclales > Zoogloeaceae > Thauera > Thauera sp. DNT-1. Next base: position 967,997 of record NZ_AP043752.1, read on the forward strand.
GAGGACTTCCTGCTTCTGCTCGAGCTTGAGCGGCAGGTGGGCGGCGATGGTATCGGCGAGGCGCCCGGCCTCCTCGATGCCCGCGAGCGAGCCGAGGATCTCGGGCGGGATCTTCTTGTTGAGCTTAACGTACTGGTCGAACTGGGCGATGATCGCGCGCCGCATGGCCTCCAGTTCGTGGCTCGGCGCCTCGGCGACCGGCACCGGGCGCACGCTGGCGACGAACAGGCTGCGGATGTCCTCGACACGCTCGATGCGCGCGCGCTGCACGCCCTCGACCAGCACCTTGATCGTACCGTCGGGCAGCTTGAGCATCTGCAGGATGTTCGCGATGCAGCCGATATCGTAGAGATCCTCGACCGCGGGCTCGTCCTTGGCAGCGGACTTCTGCGCCACCAGCAGGATGCTCTTGCCGTCTTCCATGGCGCTCTCGAGCGCCTTGATGCTCTTCGGGCGGCCGACGAAGAGCGGGATCACCATGTGCGGGAAGACCACCACGTCGCGCAGGGGCAACAGCGGCAGTTCCATCGCTTCGTTGGGGAGGGCAGCGGGACCCGACATTTTCTAGGTTTCCTCAAGCAAAAGGTCACACCCATATGAGGGCGTGACCCGGAAATTCAAGCGGCCGGCCGGAGCCGGCCCCGCCGGATCGGGCGACGGTAGCGCGCTCAGTTGGCGCCCGACACCTTCTGCTGCTCGGCGTAGATCAGCAAGGGCTTGCCGCCGTCTTCGATGGTCGATTCGTCCACCACCACCTTGGCCACGTTGTCGAGCGTCGGCAGGTCGTACATGATGTCCAGCAGCGCCACCTCGAGGATGGAGCGCAGGCCGCGCGCCCCGGTCTTGCGCTTGATCGCCTTGCGCGCCACGGCATGCAGCGCGTTGGGACGGATCTCGAGCTCGACCCCCTCCATGGAGAAGAGCTTCTGGTACTGCTTGACCAGCGCGTTCTTGGGCTCGATGAGGATCTGGATCAGCGCCGCCTCGTCGAGTTCCTGCAGCGTGGCGACCACCGGAAGGCGGCCGATCAGCTCGGGGATGAGGCCGAACTTGATCAGGTCCTCCGGCTCCACCTGGCGGAAGGTGTCGGTGAGGTTCTTGCCTTCCTTGCTCTTGACCTCGGCGCCGAAGCCGATGCCGACCTTCTCGGTGCGGTTGCGGATCACCTTTTCCAGGCCGTCGAAGGCGCCACCGCAGATGAACAGCACATTGGTGGTGTCGACCTGGATGAAGTCCTGGTTCGGATGCTTGCGCCCGCCCTGCGGCGGAATCGACGCAACCGTGCCTTCGACCAGCTTGAGCAGCGCCTGCTGCACGCCCTCGCCCGACACGTCGCGGGTGATCGACGGGTTGTCGGCCTTGCGCGAGATCTTGTCGATCTCGTCGATGTAGATGATGCCCTGCTGCGCCTTGTCGACGTCGTAGTCGCACTTCTGCAGCAGCTTCTGGACGATGTTCTCGACGTCCTCGCCGACGTAGCCGGCCTCGGTCAGCGTGGTGGCGTCGGCCATCACGAAAGGCACGTCGAGCAGGCGCGCGAGCGTCTGCGCGAGCAGGGTCTTGCCCGAGCCGGTGGGGCCGATCAGCAGGATGTTGCTCTTGGCGAGTTCGACATCGTCCTGGCGCGCATCGAGGTGGCGCAGGCGCTTGTAGTGGTTATACACCGCGACGGCGAGACTGCGCTTGGCCAGCGACTGCCCGATCACGTACTGGTCGAGGATGGAGCAGATCTCGTGCGGGGTGGGCAGTGTGCCCTTGATCCCCTCGCCATCCTCCGCGCCGACGACCTCGTCGCGAATGATGTCGTTGCAGAGCTCGATGCACTCGTCGCAGATGAAGACCGAAGGGCCGGCGATCAGCTTGCGCACCTCGTGCTGGCTCTTGCCGCAGAAGGAGCAGTACAGCAGCTTGTCGCCGCCAGCCTTCTTGTCCGTCATGTGGGGGTTCTCCAGAAATCAGGTGTCGTCGCGGCTGGTGAGCACCTTGTCGACCAGGCCGTACTCGACGGCAGCCGTCGCCGACATGAAGTTGTCGCGATCGGTGTCCTTCTCGATGCGCTCGAGCGCCTGTCCGGTGTGCTTGGACAGCATGTCGTTGAGGCGCGAGCGCAGGTAGAGGATCTCGCGGGCGTGGATCTCGATGTCCGAGGCCTGGCCCTGGAAGCCGCCGAGCGGCTGATGGATCATCACGCGCGAGTTCGGCAGGATGAAGCGCTTGCCCTTCTCGCCCGCCGCCAGCAGGAAGGCGCCCATGCTCGCCGCCTGGCCGATGCACAGGGTGCTGACGTTCGGCTTGATGAACTGCATGGTGTCGTAGATCGCCATGCCGGCGGTCACCGACCCGCCGGGCGAGTTGATGTAGAAGTAGATGTCCTTGTCCGGGTTCTCGGACTCGAGGAACAGCAACTGGGCGACGATCAGGTTGGCGGTGACGTCGTTGACCGGGCCGACGAGGAACACCACCCGCTCCTTCAGTAGGCGCGAATAGATGTCGTAGGCGCGTTCGCCGCGACCACTCTGTTCGACCACCATCGGAACCAGGCCGAGACCGACCGGGTTCCAGTCGCTGCTGTGCTGGGGTGTTCCTTGCATCATTCGTCAGACCCTCTGCGACCTCAGGCCGCGTTCTTGCCCATCAGTTCGTCGAACGCCACGTCCTTGTCGGAAGTGTCGGCCTTCGCGCACACCCACTCGACGACGTTGTCTTCGATGACCACCGCCTCGGCCTGCGCCAGACGTTCCGGTTGAGCGTAATACCAGCGCACGAGTTCCGAGGGATCCTCGTAACTTTGCGCCATTTCCTCGACCAGGGCGCGGATCTGCTCGGGCTTGGCGTGCAGCTCGCTGGTCTTGACCAGCTCGGCCATGATCAGGCCCAGCTTGACGCGGCGCTCGGCCTGGTCCTTGAACCACGACGGATCGACCGGGATGTCCTTGGTCTTGAGGCCGCGCATCTCGAGGTCGCGACGGGCGTTGTCGGCGAGCTGGTTCGACTCGGCCTGCACCAGCGCCTTGGGCACCTCGATCGGGGCGACCTCGATCAGCGCGTCCATCACCTGCTCCTTGAGGCGGGACTGGATGCGGCGCTTGACCTCGCGCTCGAGGTTGCCCTTGACCTCCTCGCGCAGCTTGGCGACGTCGCCGTCGGCCACGCCCAGCGACTTGGCGAAGTCGGCGTCCACCTCGGGCAGCACCGGCTCCTCGACGGCCTTGACGGTGATCTCGAACTGAACCTGCTTGCCTGCCAGATTGGCGGCGTGATAGTCCTCGGGGAAGGTCATGTCGAAGGTCTTGCCCTCGCCGGCCGCGAGGCCGACGACGGCATCCTCGAAGTCCTTGAGCATGGAGCCGGCGCCGACCACGAAGGGGAAGTCCTGCGCCTGGCCGCCATCGAACACCTCGCCACCCATGCGGCCGGTGAAGTCGATCACCACGCGGTCGCCCTGCGCGGCGGCGCGCTCGACCGCCTTGAAGCTGGTGCGCTGCTTGCGCAGGACCTCGATGGTCTTGTCGACCTCGGCGTCACCCACCTCGAGCACCGGGCGCTCGATCTTGCGTCCGGCGAACTCGCCCAGGACCACTTCGGGGTACACCTCGAACACGGCGGTGAATTCCAGCGTACCCTCGGCGGCGCCGTCCTTCGGCTCGATGCTCGGATAGCCGGCGACGCGCAGGTTGTCGGCACGCACCTTCTCCCCGAAAGCCTTCTCGACCGCCGCACCGACGGCTTCGCCGCGGGCCTGGCCGCCGTGGGTCTGGGCGACGATCTTCATCGGCACCTTGCCCGGGCGGAACCCCGGCATCTTCACCGTGCGCGCCATGCGCTTGAGGCGGGCGTCCACCTCTTTCTCGATGTCCGCGAGCGAAACGGAGATGTCGATACGGCGCTCGAGCGCGCTCGGGGTTACCTGGTTCTGCTCCATTGAGTCGATCCTGAGAAGTCTGAAAAACGCTCCCGCCGGGCGCTTGCGGCACACTCGCGGGGACCGGAGGCGCACTTTGCCAGCGTGAGCACATTGAACTGAGTCGGGCATTCTAGCACAGGCGTCGCGCTTGTCCCGTGCCCGGGAAAGGCCCTGTAGCGGGTCGTGACACAGTCCACGCCCGCTCACGAAAAAAGCGCCGCAAGGGGTGGAACTCCCACCCATCATGGGGTTCTCATGTACAGACCCGGTACCCCGTCACGGCGAGCCGGGCACCGCCGAGCAGGCGGATGACGCGATCCTGCTTCACCTTGCGGCAGCCCCTTTCGCGCCGCATTGCGCCCGACGAGGAGACGACCATGTCCATCTTCAACGCCTACCAGGCACGCTTCGAAGCGGCCCGCGAGGAAGAGATGTCCCTGCAGGACTATCTCGAACTCTGCCGCACCGACCGCATGGCCTACGCCACCGCCGCCGAGCGCATGCTCGCGGCCATCGGCGAACCCGAACTGGTCGACACCCGGCTCGATCCTCGCCTGTCGCGGATCTTCTCCAACAAGATCCTCAAGCTCTATCCGGCCTTCCGCGACTTCTACGGCATGGAAGAGGTCATCGAGAACATCGTGTCCTACTTCCGCCACGCCGCCCAGGGCCTGGAAGAGAAGAAGCAGATCCTCTACCTGCTCGGGCCGGTGGGCGGGGGCAAGTCCTCGCTCGCCGAAAAGCTCAAGAGCCTGATCGAGCGCATCCCCTTCTACGCGATCAAGGGCTCGCCGGTGAACGAATCCCCGCTCGGCCTCTTCAACGCCGCCGAGGATGCGCACATCCTCGAGGACGACTTCGGCATCCCGCGCCGCTACCTCGGCGGCATCATGAGCCCGTGGGCGGTCAAGCGCCTGCACGAGTACGGCGGCGACATCACGCGCTTCCGCGTGGTCAAGCTCGGTCCATCGGTGCTGCGCCAGATCGCGGTCGCCAAGACCGAGCCGGGCGACGAGAACAACCAGGACATCTCCTCCCTGGTCGGCAAGATCGACATCCGCAAGCTCGAGCAGTACTCGCAGGACGACCCCGACGCCTACAGCTACTCCGGCGGCCTGTGCCTGGCCAACCGCGGCCTGCTCGAGTTCGTCGAGATGTTCAAGGCGCCGATCAAGGTGCTGCACCCGCTGCTGACCGCAACCCAGGAGGGCAACTACAAGGGCACCGAGGGCTTCGGCGCGATCCCCTTCGACGGCATCGTGATGGCACACTCCAACGAGTCCGAGTGGGTCGCGTTCAAGAACAACCGCAACAACGAGGCCTTCCTCGACCGCATCTACACCGTCAAGGTGCCCTACTGCCTGCGCGTCTCCGACGAAGTGAGGATCTACGAGAAGCTGCTCGTCCACAGCTCGCTCGCCGAGGCGCCGTGCGCACCCGACACGCTCAAGATGATGGCGCAGTTCGCGGTGCTGTCGCGCCTCAAGGAGCCGGAGAACTCGAGCATCTTCTCCAAGATGCGGGTGTATGACGGCGAGAACCTCAAGGACACCGACCCCAAGGCCAAGAGCTACCAGGAGTACCGCGACTACGCCGGGGTGGACGAAGGCATGACCGGGCTGTCGACCCGCTTCGCCTTCAAGGCCTTGTCGAAGATCTTCAACTTCGACCATCGCGAAGTCGCCGCCAACCCGGTGCACCTGATGTACGTGCTCGAGCAGCAGATCGAGGCCGAGCAGTTCCCGCCCGAGACCGAGGCGCGCTATCTCGGCTACATCAAGGAATACCTCGCCCCGCGCTACGCCGAGTTCATCGGCAAGGAGATCCAGACCGCCTATCTCGAGAGCTACTCCGAGTACGGGCAGAACATCTTCGACCGCTACGTGATCTACGCCGACTTCTGGATCCAGGACCAGGAGTTCCGCGACCCGAACACCGGCGAGATCCTCGACCGCGCAGCGCTCAACGAGGAACTGGAGAAGATCGAGAAGCCTGCCGGAATCAGCAACCCGAAGGACTTCCGCAACGAGGTGGTCAACTTCGTGTTGCGCGCGCGCGCGAAGCACGAAGGTCGCAACCCGAGCTGGACCTCGTACGAGAAGCTGCGCGCGGTGATCGAGAAGAAGATGTTCTCCAACACCGAGGATCTGCTGCCGGTGATCAGCTTCAACGCCAAGGCCAGCGCCGACGAGCTGAAGAAGCACCAGGACTTCGTCGACCGCATGATCGACAAGGGCTACACCGAGAAGCAGGTGCGCCTGCTCTGCGAGTGGTACCTGCGCGTGCGCAAGGCGTCCTGATTCGCGAGCCACGGTCCGGCCCGGCCCGCGCCATCGCTGCGCGGAGCCCGGCCGGACGCGGACACCGGGAGGAGACATGGTCCGCATCATCGATCGGCGCTTCGACAGCAAGAACAAGAGCGCGGTGAACCGCCAGCGCTTCATGCGCCGCTTCAAGCAGCAGATCCGCAAGGCGGTATCCGAGGCGATCCACGGCCGCTCCATCCGCGACCTGGAGAACGGCGAGCAGATCTCCATTCCCGCGCGCGATCTCTCCGAGCCCTCTCTGCACCACGGCAAGGGCGGCATCTGGGAGCAGGTCTTCCCCGGCAACGACCAGTTCAGCACCGGCGACCGCATCAAGCGCCCACTCGGTGGCGCTGGCGACGGTGCCGGCAAGGGCAAGGCGAGCCAGGACGGCGAGCACGAGGACGACTTCGTCTTCCAGCTCTCGCGCGAGGAGTTCCTCGACCTCTTCTTCGAGGACCTCGAGCTCCCCCGCCTGATCCGCACCCAGCTCGCCAAGGTCACCGACTACAAGACGCGGCGCGCCGGCTTCACGTCCGATGGCGTGCCCGCGAACATCAACATCGTGCGCTCGATGCGCGGAGCGCTCGGGCGCAGGCTCGCGCTCGGCTCGCCCTGGGCTGCACGCATCCGCGCGCTGCAGCAGGAACTCGACGAAGCGCTCGCGCGCGCCGGCGAAGACAGCGAGGAAGTGCGCGACCTGCGCGAGGAACTCGCCGCGCTGCGCGCGCGCATCGAACGCATCCCCTTCATCGACCGCTTCGACCTGCGCTACAACAACCGCGTCAAGGAGCCCCGCCCCACCACCCAGGCGGTGATGTTCTGCGTGATGGACGTCTCCGGCTCGATGGACGAGGAGCGCAAGTCCATGGCCAAGCGGTTCTTCATGCTGCTCTACCTGTTCCTCACGCGCAGCTACGAGCACATCGAGGTCGTCTTCATCCGTCACCACACCGTGGCCAAGGAAGTCGACGAGGACGAATTCTTCCACTCGCGCGAATCCGGCGGCACCGTGGTCTCCAGCGCGCTCGAGTTGATGCGCAACATCCTGCGCGAGCGCTACGCCAACGGGCAGTGGAACGTCTACGGCGCCCAGGCCTCCGACGGCGACAACTGGGACAACGACTCACCGGTGTGCGGGCGCCTGCTCGGCAAGGAGATCCTGCCCTGGTGCCAGTACTTCGCCTACGTCGAGATCACCGCCGGCGAGCCGCAGAACCTGTGGCGCGAGTACGCCAAGCTCGAGGCCGCGCACGACAACTTCGCGATGCAGCGCATCGAGTCGCCGGCCGACATCTACCCGGTGTTCCGCGAACTGTTCAAGAAGACGATCGCATGAAGACCCCCCGCCCCCGCACGCGCGGCCGCGCCGCCAAGGCTCCGCTCCCCTCCGGCTCGGAATGGACCGTCGAGGCCATCGACCGCTACAACGAGGAGATCGCCCGGGCCGCCGCGCACTACAAGCTCGACACCTACCCGGTGCAGGTCGAGATCATCACCGCCGAGCAGATGATGGACGCCTACGCCTCGGTGGGCATGCCGGTCAACTACCACCACTGGTCCTTCGGCAAGCACTTCCTCGCCACCGAGAAGGGGTACAAGCGCGGGCAGATGGGCCTGGCCTACGAGATCGTGATCAACTCCAACCCCTGCATCGCCTACCTGATGGAGGAGAACACGCTCACCATGCAGGGCCTGGTGATCGCCCACGCCGCCTACGGCCACAACAGCTTCTTCAAGGGCAACTACCTGTTCCGCACCTGGACCAACGCCGACGCCATCATCGACTACCTGCTGTTCGCGCGGAACTACATCACCCAGTGCGAGGAGCGCCACGGCGAGGAAGCCGTCGAGCTGCTGCTCGACTCCTGCCACGCCTTGATGAACCTCGGCGTGGACCGCTACAAGCGCCCGCCCAGGCTCTCGCTCGCCAAGGAGAAGCTGCGCCAGCAAGAGCGCGAGGAGTACCTGCAGAGCCAGGTCAACGACCTGTGGCGCACACTGCCCGCCCACGAACTGCGCACCGATGCCCGCGCCGAGGCGCGCTTCCCGCCCGAGCCCGAGGAGAACCTGCTCTACTTCGTCGAGAAGAACGCCCCGCTGCTCGAGCCCTGGCAGCGCGAGGTGGTGCGCATCGTGCGCAAGATCGCGCAGTACTTCTTCCCGCAGCGCCAGACCCAGGTCATGAACGAAGGCTGGGCCACCTTCTGGCACTACACCCTGCTCAACCACCTCTACGACGAGGGTCTGCTCGCCGACAGCTTCATGCTGGAATTCCTGCAGTCGCACACCAACGTCGTCGCGCAGCCGCCCTACAACAGCCGCTGGTTCGGCGGGATCAACCCCTACGCGCTGGGCTTCGCGATGTGGCGGGACATCCGCCGCATCTGCGAGGACCCCGACGAGGAAGACCGCCGCTGGTTCCCCGAGATCGCCGGCAGCGACTGGCTGGAAACCTTCGATTTCGCGATGCGCAACTTCAAGGACGAGAGCTTCGTCGCGCAATACCTGTCGCCCAAGGTCATGCGCGACTTCCGCCTGTTCGCGGTGCTCGACGACGACCACGAGGACAAGCTCGAGGTCTCCGCGATCCACGACGACGGGGGCTTCCGCAAGCTGCGCGAGATCCTCTCCGACCAGTACAACCTGGGCGCGCGCGAACCCAACGTGCAGGTGTGGAACGTCGACCTGCGCGGCGACCGCTCGCTCACCCTGCGCCACACCCCCTTCCGCCGCCGCCCGCTCGGCGACGGCACCGACGAAGTCATGCGCCACCTTGCCCGCCTGTGGGGCTTCACCGTGCGCCTCGAGCGTGCGGACGACGACGGCAAGGTCGAACTCCTCCACGAGATCCGCGGCGAGACCACCCGCCCCCGCCCGCCCGGCTGAGCGCCTGTCGCCCGAAGCGACCCGAAGGCCACCTCAGGGACGACGCGGGTCGCGCTCCGGCCGCCAAGATTGCGCCCGCGCGCATTGGGCGCGCGCAGCCGAGGACGTAGAATCCCGACTCCCCCACCGGAGTCCGTCATGTTCAGCCCCCTGCGTCCGATCTACCCCGTCGCCGGCATCCGCGAGATCGAGGACAAACTCATCCCGAACGCCCGCCCGCCGCTGATGGAGCGCGCCGGGCGCGCCGCCGCGCAGGATGCGGTACGGCTGATCATGGATCGCCCCGGGCCGATCCTGATCGCCTGCGGCCCTGGCAACAATGGCGGCGACGGCTTCGTGATGGCGCGCCAGCTCGCCCAGGCCGGGCGCGAGGTGGTGGTCGCGTTCTGCAGCGCGGCCGAGCGTCTGCCGGCCGAGGCGGCCAAGGCGCACGCCGACTACCTCGCCGCCGGCGGCAGCATCGTCTCCGACCTCCCCGCCGCGCCGGCCAACGGCTGGGCCCTGGTGGTCGACGCGCTCTTCGGGATCGGCCTCGGACGCCCGATCGAAGACCGCTACGCGAGCTGGATCCACACCCTCAACGCCCAACCCTGCCCGCGCATGGCGCTCGACGTCCCGAGCGGACTCGACGCCGACACCGGCAGCCCGCTCGGCGCCACCTTCCGCGCCACCCACACCACCACCTTCATCGCCCTCAAACCCGGCCTGCTCACCAACGACGGCCCCGACCACTGCGGCGAGATCAGCGTGCAGCGCATCGAGATCGACGCCCCTGCCTGGCTGCCGGCGCGCGGTCACGCGATCGCATCCTCGCTGTTCCGCCATCTGCTGCAGCCGCGCCCGCGCAACACCCACAAGGGTCTCTACGGCGACGCCGCCATCCTCGGCGGCAACGCCGGCATGGTCGGCGCCGCGCTACTCGCCGGCCGCGCCGCGCTCTGGCTGGGGACGGGAAGGGTCTATGTCGGCCTGCTCGACCCCGCCGGCCCCGCGGTCGACTTCGCCCACCCCGAGCTCATGCTGCGTCGCGCCGAGACCCTGCCCGAGCGCCTCAGCGCGCTCGCCATCGGCCCCGGCCTGGGCACCCAGGGCGCGTCCGCCAACGTGCTCGCCGACGCCCTCGCGCGCCCGATCCCGCTGCTCCTCGACGCCGACGCGCTCAACCTCCTCTCCGCCGATGCGGCGCTGCGCCGGGTGTTGTGCACGCGCGGCGCAGCCACCGTGCTCACCCCCCACCCCGCAGAGGCCGCCCGCCTGCTCGGCAGCGACACCGCAAGCGTGCAGGCCGACCGGCTGCGTGCCGCGCTCGAACTCGCCCGCCGCTACCGTGCCTTGGTCGTGCTCAAGGGCTGTGGCAGCATCGTCGCCACACCCGACGAGCGCTGGTTCATCAACGGCAGCGGCCACTCCGGGATGGCAAGCGCGGGCATGGGAGACGTGCTGAGCGGCCTCGTCACCGGCCTGCTCGCGCAGGGCTGGCCGCCCGAGTCCGCGCTCATCGCCGGCGTACACCTGCACGGTGCCGCAGCCGACCGACTCGCACGCGAAGGCATCGGTCCGGTCGGGTTGAGCGCGAGCGAGACCATCGACGCCGCCCGTGGCGTCTTCAACGGCTGGCTGATCGAGGCGCAGCGCGAGCCGCGCAACACCGGCCCCCATTCCCCGCGGACCGGGCGCTGAGCGCGCCGGTGCTAGAATCGCAGCATCCCGGCGGCGCCACCGGGCGCAGCCACCCGGCGCCTGGCGCGTCTGTGCCGGGCCGCCGCCTCGCCCGGCCCGCCGCCCTTCCCGCCTAACCTTGCAGGTCCTCCCATGCTCTCCGAACAGCTCCGCGTCGAAATCCAGCGCAACATCGCAGCCTCGCTCGCCGAGGACATCGGCACCGGCGACCTCACCGCGCGCCTGATCGCACCGGACACCGAGGCGCGCGGCCGCGTCATCACCCGCGAGGACGCGGTCATCTGCGGCACCGCCTGGTTCGACGCCGCGTTCGCCGCGCTCAGCCCGGCGGCGGTGGTGCACTGGCACGTCAAGGACGGCGACAGCGTCAAGGCGGGGCAGACCCTGTGCGAGATCGCCGCGCGCGCGCGCGTGCTGCTGACCGCCGAGCGCACCGCACTCAACTTCCTGCAGCTGCTCTCGGGCACCGCCACCGTCACCCGCCGCTTCGTCGATGCGGTGGCCGGCACCCGCGCCAAGATCGTCGACACCCGCAAGACCCTGCCGGGCCTGCGCCTGGCGCAGAAGTACGCGGTCGCGATCGGTGGCGGCACCAACCACCGCGTCGGCCTCTACGACGGCATCCTGGTCAAGGAGAACCACATCATCGCGGCCGGCGGCATCCGCGAGGTGGTCGAGCAGGCAAGTGCCATCGCGCCCTCGAACGTGTTCATCGAGGTCGAGGTGGAGACACTGGGGCAACTGCGCGAGGCGCTCGATGCCGGCGTGAAGATGATCCTGCTCGACAACATGACGCTCGAGCAGATGTGCGAGGCGGTGGCTATCAATGCCGGCCGCGCCGAACTCGAGGCCTCGGGTGGCGTGAATCTCGAGCGCGTGCGCGCGATCGCCGAGACCGGCGTCGACCGCATCTCGATCGGCACCCTGACCAAGGACGTACGAGCGCTCGACCTGTCGCTGCGCCACGTCGAGCGCTGAGGGCGCGGGTCCGCCCATGGCCGCCAGCGCCCCCCTGCCCCCTGCCGCGCCCGCCGCTTCCGACCCGCCCGCCCTGCCCGCTTGGCCCATGGTGCCGGCCTGCTACGGCTGGCTCGCGCTCGACGCCCGCGGCGGCTGGCGGCTGCGCGGCGAGATCATCACCCACCCCGGACTGCTCGCCTTCCTAGACGCCCACTACACCGGCGACGCGCACGGCAACTGGGGGGTCGATAACGGCCCGCAGCGCGTCTACGTGGAACTCGCTGCGGCACCGCTGATCCTGCGCCTGCATCCCGACGGCCGCCTGGTCGCCCACACCGGACGCGAGGCGACCACGACCGGACCGGTGCTGGTCGACGCGGACGGTTGCGCCTTCCTCGCCACCGACCTGGGTCCGGCGATGATCGACGACCGCGACCTCGCGCTTTTCGCCGCCGAACTGCGCCAGCTCGAGGGCACGCCCGCCGGCGACGAGGACCTGCTCGCACTGATCGACGGGCAGTCCGGCCCGACACTGCGCTGGCGCGAGGTCGACGTGGCCTTCTGCGCGCGAGCGGCAATCCCCGGGCGCCTCGGCTTCCAGCCCCACCCGCAAGCCATCGGCACCTGATCCGCAGCGCCATCGTCCGTCGCCGCGACGACGCCCGCGCTCGGCGCTCGCATCAGACACGGCAGGTGTTGACCCCCACCCGGCTTCACGGCTATGATCCGCGCCCTTGCTCGATGCGGCCGGCGCCACGGCGCAGAACACCGCAGCAGCGAAGCCTTGGTGGTGAAATTGGTAGACACGCTATCTTGAGGGGGTAGTGGCGAAAGCCGTGCGAGTTCGAGTCTCGCCCAAGGCACCAGATTACGGCCCCGCCGACGACGGCGGCGTCCGACGAAGAAAAGCCCGCGAATCGCTCGCGGGCTTTTCTTCGTTTACGCCCCGGCGTCCCCGCCGGCCCGCTCGCCGACGGGGACGCGGCGATCAGGTGCGCTGGGCGATGAAGCGCTTGATCGCGTCGGCGTCGGGCGCCATCACCTCGACGCGCTGCGGCAGTTTCTCGATGCCTTCGAGGTCTGCGGGACGCTCCGGCTCGCGCCCAAGGGCCTCGACGATGGTCTCGGCGAACTTCACCGGCAGCGCGGTCTCCAGCACCAGCACCGGCACGCCCGCAGGTACGTCGGCGGCGCGCTCCCAGGCCACCTTGACGCCGTCGGCGGTGTGGGTGTCGATCATCACGCCGTAGCGCTCGTACACCTTGCGGATGGTCGCCAGGCGATCGGCATGGCTGCTCGCGCCAGACACGAAGCCGAACGCGCCGATGCGGGCGAATTCGTCCGTGCCGGACAGGTCGAAGGCGCGCCCGGCGTCGACCTCGGCCCACAGCGCGGCCACCTTGCTCGGGTCGCGGCCGACCAGGTCGAAGACGAAGCGCTCGAAGTTCGAGGCCTTGGAGATGTCCATCGACGGGCTGGAGGTCACGTGCGTCTCGGCCGCCTTGCGCGGGCGATACACGCCGCTGCGGAAGAACTCGTCGAGCACGTCGTTCTCGTTGGTGGCGAGGATCAGCTTCGCCACCGGCAGGCCCATCTGGCGGGCGATGTGGCCGGCGCAGATGTTGCCGAAGTTGCCCGAGGGCACGCAGAAGGCGACCTGCTCGTCGTTGCTCGTCGTGGCCGCGAAGTAGCCCTTGAAGTAATACACGATCTGCGCCGCGACCCGCGCCCAGTTGATCGAATTCACTGCACCGATCTTGTGCCTGGCCTTGAAGGCGTGATCGTTGGAGACCGCCTTCACGATGTCCTGGGCATCGTCGAACATGCCGGTGACGGCGATGTTGAAGATGTTGTCGTCCTGCAGCGAATACATCTGCGCGCGCTGGAAGGCGCTCATCTTGCCGTGCGGCGACAGCATGAACACACGCACGCCGTGCTTGCCGCGCATCGCGTACTCGGCCGCCGAGCCGGTATCGCCCGAGGTGGCACCGAGGATGTTGATGGTCTCGCCACGCTTCGCGAGCACGTATTCGAAGAGGTTGCCGAGCAGCTGCATGGCCATGTCCTTGAAGGCCAGCGTCGGGCCATTGGACAGCTCGAGCAGGCCGAGGCGGCCGCGGCCGTCGGCATCCTTCTCCAGCCAGTGCACCGGAGTGATGTCGCGCGCGTCGCCGCCCGCGCGCACGTGGCGATAGACCTCGGCGGTGTAGGTCTTGGCGCAGATCGCCTTCAGGTCGACGGCGGGGATGTCGGTGATGAACTTCGACAGGATCGCGAACGCCAGCTCTGCGTAGGACAGGCCGCGCCAGGCGTCGAGCTCGGCGCGCGTCACCTGCGGATAGGTCTCGGGCAGGTAGAGGCCGCCGTCGGGGGCGAGGCCGCCGAGCAGGATGTCGCAGAACTCCGGGTTGGCGGGCTGGCCGGCGTGGCCGCGGGTGGAGAGATACTTCACGTGGGCAGTCCTTCAGGGTGACGTGGTCGGCGCGCGCCGTCCGGCGCAAAGGCTCGATTCTAACGAATTCGGCGGACGAATTCGGCTTGCCGGCACACCCCAACCCCGGCGAGGAGCCCGGACGCCGAACGCGGGAACGACGTCGCGCGCCGCAGCTCCGCACGCGCCCGCGATGTGCAGGACGCCCGAATATGCCGCACGCCCGCGGCCCGCACACCGATACAATGGGACCTTCACATCATGAACGGGAGTCCGCCATGAACCTCGGAAACATCCTCGGCCAGATCCTTCAGCAAGGCATGGGCCAGCAGGGCCGTTCGCGCCTCGACCACGCCATGGGCGCGGGCGGTATCGGAGACGTGCTCGGAGGCATTCTCGGCGGACAGGCGGCGGGCGGCACAGCTGGCAGCGCGGGCGGCGGCCTGGGCGATCTGCTGGGTGGCGTGCTGGGCGGCGGCCGCGGCGGCTCCGCGGCGGGCGGGATGGGAGGCCTGGGCGAGATCCTCGGCGGCGCGCTCGGTGGCGGCCGCAGCACGAGCGGAGGCGGCTTGGGCGATCTGCTCGGCGGCCTGCTCGGAGGCAGCGCCGGGGGCGGCACGGGCACGCGCAGCGGCGGCGGCAACGCCGGCATGGCCATCCTCGCCACCATCGCGATGGCGGCGCTGAAGAACTGGACCGACGGCCGCCGCGCGCAGGCCGCGATGGCACCCGACACGGCGGGCTTCGCCGCCCCCGAACTCGAAACCATGACCGAGCCCGCGACCGCGGAGCTGATCGTGCGCGCGATGATCTCGGCGGCCAAGGCCGACGGCGAAGTGAGCGAGGACGAGATCCAGCGCATCGTCGGCCGCATCGGCACCGACGGCCTGAGCGAGGAGGAGAAGCAGTTCATGATCGCCGAACTGCGTCGCCCGCTCGACCTCGCCGCGCTCGTCGCCGAGGTGCCCAACGAGATGGTGGCGGCCGAGGTCTATGCCGCCTCGCTGCTCGCGATCGAACTCGACACCCCGGCCGAGGCGGCCTACCTGCGCCAGCTCGCCCAGGCACTGCGCCTGGACGGTGCGACGCTGTCCCGCCTGCACGAGATCACCGGCGCCACCGCGATCTGAGCGCGGGTATCGGGCCGCACCGCCGCACGCCAAGCTGGCGCGGCGGCGCGACTCGCCTCACTCGCTCTCGAGCCGGAAGCCCAGCTTCAGCGTGACCTGGAAGTGCGCGACCTTGCCGTCGACCACGTGGCCACGCGTCTCCACCACCTCGAACCAGTCGATGTGGCGGATTGTGCGCGCAGCGGTCTCGATCGCATTGCGGATGGCGGCATCGGTGCTCTCGTGCGAGGTGCCGACGATTTCGACGAGCTTGTAGACGCGATCGGACATCTTGTCCTCCTCTTCGGTGCCGGCCAGCGCCGGATGGCTGTTCAGTCCGCGTCCGGATCCGCGGACCGATCCTCCCCGCGCAATGCCCGCGCAGCCTCGAAGCCGCGCACCGACGCCACATAGCCACGGACGCCGAGCACGGCGATCGCAACCACAATGGCGGTGAAGACGGCGAGCTTGAAGGCCATGCGAAGGCGTCCTGCAGGCAAGGGTTGGGAATCGCGGCACGCGCCTCGCGCGCGCCGCCGTGCTTCAGTCTAGGCGCAAACGCCTGTAGTGTCGCGCGTGCCCGGAGCTCCCGTCACAGCCCACGCGCGCGCCCGCCTCGCCGGCCACTTCCTCACCCCCCCTGCGCGCGCAGCCACGCCGCACGCTCGCGCCAGCGCGTCGCCTTGTCGCCGGCGAGCCCGGGCGCGCCGGCGATGCGTGCGAGCAGCCCGGCATCGGGCCGGTGCGCGCTCACCGTGTCCCAGTAGTCGGCAAGCGTGAGCCAGGGATTGGGACGCTCGAGCAGCTCGATCGTGTCGCCCGCGGCGATCCTGCCCGGCTGCAGCACGCGGTAGTACCAGCCGGTGATCCCCGCCGCCTCGACGAAACGCGAGGCGCCCTCGACCTGCAGACGCAGGTCGATCTTCCAGCACGGCGAGCGCGTCTGGCTCACCTGCACGCGCGCCGCGCCGATGCGCAGCACGTCGCCGATGCACAGCACGTGCTCGTCCAGCCCGTGCGTGCTGATGTTCTCGCCGAGGAAACCCGCACCCAGCGCGGCTGCGCACTGTGGCCACTCGGCGGCCAGCACCGCGTAGTGCTCGACCGGATAGTGGTGCAGCGCCTTCTCGAGGCCGCCGTGGTGGCGCAGGTCGGCCTGCTCGTCGCCCTCCAGCCCGGTCGGCGTCAGCATGACCGGGCCCGCGGCCGGCGACTTGACGATGCCGCTGCGCTCGCCCTCGATCGACAGCAGGCGCACCTTGCCGACGAAGACCTCATCCACCTTGCTCTTCATGTCCCCCAATCCTCCCTGCCTTCCAGGTCGCAGCAATGGCGACCCGGGATGACGTGAACGCAAGAGGCCGCACCCGGGGGCACGGCCTCGTCTTCGATCACGACTCGAAACTGCGCTCAGAGCGCTTCCATACGCAGCTTCACGACCTTGCCCTGCACCACGGGCAGCGCCTCGATGCGCACGATGGCGGCATTGGCGTTCTTTTCCGCGGTCTGGTGGGTCAGCATGATGATGTCGGTGTGCGCCTCGCCCTCGGCCGCCTGCTTCTGGATCAGCGCCTCGATCGAGATCCCGCTGTCGGCCAGGATGCGGGTGATGTCGGCGAGCACGCCCGGCTTGTCCTCGACCCGCATGCGCAGGTAGTAGGAGGTCACGACCTCCTCGATCGGCAGCACCGGAACGTCGTGCACCTGGTCGGGCTGGAAGGCCAGGTGGGGCACGCGGTGCTCGGGGTCGGAGGTGTGCAGGCGGGTGACGTCGACCAGGTCGGCGATCACCGCCGAAGCGGTGGGCTCGGCGCCCGCGCCCTTGCCGTAGTAGAGCGTCGCGCCGACGGCGTCGCCCTGCACCAGCACCGCATTCATCGCACCCTCGACGTTGGCGATGAGGCGCTTCGCCGGAATCAGCGTGGGGTGCACGCGCAGCTCGACGCCGTTCTCGCGGCGGCGGGCGATGCCGAGCAGCTTGATGCGATAGCCGAGCTGTTCGGCGTAGCCGATGTCCACCGAGTCGAGCTTGCTGATGCCCTCGATGTAGGCCTTGTCGAACTGCATCGGGATGCCGAAGGCGATCGCGCTCATGATCGTCGCCTTGTGCGCGGCGTCGACCCCCTCGACGTCGAAGGTCGGATCGGCCTCGGCGTAGCCGAGCGCCTGCGCTTCCTTGAGCACCTCGGCGAAGGGCAGGCCCTTGTCGCGCATCTCGGACAGGATGAAGTTGGTGGTGCCGTTGATGATGCCGGCCAGCCACTCGATGCGGTTGGCGGTGAGGCCTTCGCGCAGCGCCTTGATGATCGGGATGCCGCCCGCGACCGCGGCCTCGAAGGCCACCATCACGCCCTTCTTCTGCGCCGCGGCGAAGATCTCGTTGCCATGCACCGCGAGCAGCGCCTTGTTGGCGGTGACCACGTGCTTGCCGTTCTCGATCGCCTTCAGCACCAGCTCCCGGGCCACGCCGTAGCCGCCGATCAGCTCGACGACGATGTCGATGCCCGGATCGGTGACCACCGAGAAGGCGTCGTCGGTGAGCTTGACCTCGCCGCCGGTCACCTTGCGCGCGAGCTCGAGGTTCTTGTCGGCCACGGTGACGATGCGGATCGGACGGCCGGCGCGCCGGGTGATCTCCTCGGCGTTGCGTTTGAGGACGGTGTAGGTGCCGCCACCGACGGTACCGATGCCAAGGAGGCCAACGTTGATAGGTTTCATTTTGTCCGTGAGGTGTGAGGTGTCAGGAGGGAGGAGCAGGCGGCGCAGCCGCCTTCCGGTGGCGGCTCAGGTGCCGTGACGCTTGCGGTAGTTCTCGAGGAAGCGGGCGATGCGGCCGATGGCGTCGCGCAGGTCGTCCTCGTGCGGCAGGAAGACCAGGCGGAAGTGGTCGGGATGCGGCCAGTTGAAGCCGGAGCCCTGCACCAGCAGCACACGCTCCTCTTCGAGCAGTTCGGCGATGAAGGCCTGGTCGTCCTCGATCGGATAGACCTTGGGATCCAGGCGCGGGAACATGTACAGCGTGGCCTGCGGCTTCACGCAGCTCACGCCTGGGATCTGGTTGATCAGTTCCCAGGCGAGGTCGCGCTGGCGACGCATGCGCCCACCCTCGGCGACCAGGTCGTCGATGCTCTGGTAGCCGCCGAGCGCGGTCTGGATCGCGTACTGGCCGGGCACGTTGGCGCACAGGCGCATCGAGGCCAGCATGTTGAGGCCCTCGATGTAGTCGTTGGCGCGGCGCTTGTCGCCGCACACCACCATCCAGCCCGCGCGGTAGCCGCAGGAGCGGTAGTTCTTCGACAGACCGTTGAAGATGATCGTCAGCACGTCCTCGGACAGCGCCGCCATCGAGGTGTGCCTGACGCCCTCGTAGAGCACCTTGTCGTAGACCTCGTCGGCGTAGAGGATCAGGTCATGCTCGCGGGCAAGCGCGACGATCTGCTTCAGGGTCTCGTCCGGATACACCGCGCCGGTCGGATTGTTCGGGTTGATGACCACGATCGCGCGCGTGTTGGCGTTGATCTTCGCGCGCATGTCGTCGATGTCCGGCAGCCAGCCCTTGGACTCGTCGCACAGGTAATGCACCGGCTTGCCGCCCGACAGGCTCACCGCGGCGGTCCACAACGGGTAGTCGGGCGCCGGCACCAGCACCTCGTCGCCGGCGTCGAGCAGCGCGTTCATCGCCATTACGATGAGCTCGGACACACCGTTGCCGATGTAGATGTCCTCGATGGTGACACCCTTGATGCCCTTCTGCTGGGTGTAGTGCATCACCGCCTTGCGCGCGGAGAAGATGCCCTTGGAGTCC
Organism: Thauera sp. DNT-1; assembly: GCF_055393985.1. NCBI lineage: Bacteria > Pseudomonadati > Pseudomonadota > Betaproteobacteria > Rhodocyclales > Zoogloeaceae > Thauera > Thauera sp. DNT-1. The sequence goes on from NZ_AP043752.1 coordinate 987,081, forward strand.
GAGTAGCCCGCCGCGTTGGGCAGGTTGCGGATCATGTCCATCTGGATCTCTTCGGGCGAATCGAAGCCGAACGCGGCGAGGTTGCCGATGTTCAGCTTGATGATCTTGTGCCCCTCGTCCTCCATCTGCTTGGCGCGCACCAGCACCGGGCCGCGGATGTCGTAGCAGACCTCGGCGAGCTTGGCGGACTTGCGGATCGGACGCGGCGCGGCGGCTGCGCCCGCCTCGGCCTTGATCACCGGTTCGGGGGATGCCGCCGCGAGCTCGAGGGTCTTCACCGCTTTCATGCCAGTCCTTCCTGAGAGGTGGAAACGCGCGCCGGAGTTTTCCCGCACGCCAAAAGGTTGATATCTTAGCCGCGCTCCCGCACTGCGGCAATTTGCCCGGGCATCGCGGGCAACCGCCGGCGTGCGCCGCATGCCGCGACCAGGAACGGACGATGAAGCTCTACCAGGACAAGCACGCCAACACCAACGTGATAACCGGCTACGGCGACGACCACGTGATGATCGGGAAGACCCGCCACGAGGGCAACGTGCTCGTCAGCGCCGGGCGGATTGTGGGCGATTGGGCCCCGCAGGCCGGTGGCGACCTCGCAGGACTGACGGCCGAGGATCTCGCGCGCGCAGCCGAACTCGGCGCCGAGATCCTCATCGTCGGCACCGGGCGCCGTCAGCGCTTCCCGCAGCCACCGCTGCTGCGCGGGCTGGTCGAGGCGCGCATCGGCTTCGAGTTCATGGACTTCGCCGCCGCCTGCCGCACCTACAACATCCTCGTGGCCGAAGGCCGCGCGGTCGTGCTCGGACTGCTCCACGAACGCTGAGCGGCGCAACGCGGCGGTAACGCCGCCGCAATACGCTCTTCACCCGGGCAGGCGCTTTCGGCTACCCTGAGGCATACGAAGCACGTGCGCCGGTGCGCTCGCCCCGAGCGCGCAGCCCCGCCGCCCCGACGAACAGGAGACCCGATTGAGCGCCCCCCTCGCCCCCGACTTTTCCCTGCCCGCCACCGCCGGCCACACCGTCACCCTCTCCGCGCTGCGCGGCCGCAAGGTGGTGATCTACTTCTACCCCAAGGACAACACCCCCGGCTGCACCAACGAGACGCGCGACTTCGGCGCGCTGCACGCCGAGTTCGCCGCCGCCGACTGCGCCGTCTTCGGCATCAGCCGCGACAGCCTCAAGAGCCACGAGAACTTCAAGGCCAAGCTCGAACTGCCCTTCGAACTCGTCTCCGACCCCGAGGAACAGGCCTGCGAGGCCTTCGGCGTCATGAAGCTGAAGAACATGTACGGCAAGCAGGTGCGTGGCATCGAGCGCAGCACCTTCCTCATCGACGCCGCGGGCGCGATCGCGCGCGAATGGCGTGGCGTGAAGGTGCCCGGCCACGCCGAGGAAGTGCTCGCCGCCGCGCGCGCGCTCTGATCCTTGCGGCGCCGGCCGCGCACCGCGAGCCGTCCCGCACGCTCGGCGCCCCGGCGCCGCCTCGCCTCTTCCTGCGGCCGTCCTGCCGCCCTCCCGGATCCACGTCATGTCCGCCCTCCGCAAATCCGCCACCTCCCCGTCCCTCCCCGCGGACGCGGGCGAGCCTGCCATCAAGCGTGTCCGCCGTACCCGCAAGGCCCCGGCAGCGTGCAAGCTCTTCGTGCTCGACACCAACGTGCTGATGCACGACCCGACCAGCCTGTACCGCTTCGAGGAGCACGACCTCTACGTGCCGATCATGACGCTGGAGGAACTCGACAACAACAAGAAGGGCACTAGCGAGGTGGCACGCAACGCCCGCCAGGCCAGCCGCATGCTCGACGAGATCGTATGCGCCTCGGAAGACGGCATTGCCGCGGGCATCGCGCTCGAGGGCCCCTCGCGCGGCCAGGCCACCGGACGCCTGCACCTGCAGACCGAGGCGATCGACATCAAGCTGCCGCCGGCCTTGCCGACCGCGCGCGGCGACAACCAGATCCTCGCGGTGGTGATGTTCCTGGTGGAGAAGCACCCCGGGCGCGAGGTCATCCTGGTGTCGAAGGACATCAACATGCGCATCAAGGCCCGTGCGCTCGGGCTCGCCGCGCAGGACTACTTCAACGACAAGGTGCTCGAGGACAGCGACCTGCTGTACACCGGCACCTGCGAGCTGCCCGCCGACTTCTGGGACAGCCACGCGCGCGGCATGCAGTCGTGGAAGGAAGAAGGCCGCAGCTACTACCGCGTCAGCGGGCCGCTCGCCGCCGAGATGCTGGTCAACGAGTTCGTCTATCAGGACGGCGACAACCCGCTGCAGGCCTGGGTGAAGGAAAAGGAAGGCCGCAGCGCCCTCATCGAGACCCTCACCGACTACAGCCACCACAAGAACAACGTCTGGGGCATCACCGCGCGCAACCGCGAGCAGAACTTCGCGCTCAACCTGCTGATGAACCCCGAGATCGACTTCGTCACCCTGCTCGGCCAGGCCGGCACCGGCAAGACCCTGCTGACGCTCGCCGCCGGGCTCACCCAGGTGCTGGAGTCGAAGCGCTACAGCGAGATCATCATGACCCGCGTCACCGTTCCGGTGGGCGAGGACATCGGCTTCCTGCCCGGCACCGAGGAAGAAAAGATGGCACCCTGGATGGGCGCGCTCGAGGACAACCTCGACGTGCTCAACGGCACCGCCGGCGAGGGCGGCGACTGGGGTCGCGCGGCCACCCGCGACCTCATCCGCAGCCGCATCAAGATCAAGAGCCTGAACTTCATGCGCGGCCGCACTTTCCTCAACAAGTTCCTCATCATCGACGAGGCGCAGAACCTCACGCCCAAGCAGATGAAGACCCTGATCACGCGCGCCGGCCCCGGCACCAAGGTGGTCTGCATGGGCAACATCGCGCAGATCGACACGCCCTACCTCACCGAGGGTTCTTCGGGCCTCACCTTCGTGGTCGACCGCTTCAAGGGCTGGGCCCACTCCGGCCACATCACCCTGCAGCGCGGCGAACGCTCCCGCCTCGCCGACCACGCCGCCGAGGTGCTCTGACGCAGCCGTCGCGGCTCGCCGCTCCCGCGATGCGCGCGCCTATAATGTGTGATTGCTTCGATCCCGGTCCGCCCATGAGCAACGACGCCGCCGACCTGCTGGTGGGAGCCAGCATGGATTTCCTGCGCAACTTCTCCCCCTTCAACCGCATGGAGCCGGGGGCGCTCACCTTTCTCGCCGAGCGCGCGGTGCTCGCCTTCCATGCCCGTGGCAGCGAGATCCTGACGCCCGAATCGGGTGTGCCGTCGCACTTCTACATCGTCCAGCGCGGCAAGATCCAGGCCCGGCAGACCGGCCAGACCACGGTCACCGAGTACACCAGCCTCACCCTCGGGCCGGGCGAGTGCTTCCCGATCGGCGCCATCTCCGCGCGCCGCCCCTCGACCAACGCCTACGTGGCGGTCGAGGACAGCTTCTGCTTCCAGATCAGCGCCGACGACTTCCTGCATCTGATGCAGATCAGCCCGGTGTTCCACCTCTTCTGCACGCAGTACATCGCCAGCCTGCTCAGCCAGTCGCGCCAGCAGCTGCAGAGCACGTTCGCCCAGCGCGCCGCCGAGCAGCAGACCATGACCACGGCGCTCGGCAAGTTGATCGAGAAGGAGGCGGTCTTCGTCACCCCCGATACGCCGACGCGCAGCGCGCTCGAGCGCATGTCCGAGCTGCATCTCGGCTGCATGGTGGTGGTGGACGCGGAACGCCGCCCGGTCGGCATCCTGACCCAGAGCGACCTGCTGCCGCGCGTGATCCTCGCCGGCTTCGACCTCGCGCGCCCGATCGGCGAGCTGATGACCGCCAATCCGCACCAGCTGCCGGCGAGCGCCTCGGCCTACGACGCGGCCCTGGAGATGGCCACCCACGGCGTGCGCCACCTGCTCGTGGTCGACTCCGACAGCGTGCTGCTGGGCGTGGTCTCCGAGCGCGACCTGTTCTCGCTGCAGCGCATCAGCCTGCGCCAGATCCGCGCCGGCATCGACAACGCCGCCGACATCGAGGCCCTGCAGCGTGCGAGCAAGGACATCCGTCAGCTGGCGCTGAACCTGATCGCCCAGGGCATCGGCGCCGAGCAGCTCACGCAGTTCATCTCGGCGCTCAACGACGCGCTGACGCGCCGCATCATCATCCTGGCGCGTGAACGCCACGAGCTGGTGGGGATCGACTTCGCCTGGCTCGCCTTCGGCTCCGAGGGCCGCCACGAGCAGACCCTGTCCACCGACCAGGACAACGGGATCATCTTCCGCTGCGCCGAGCCGAAGCAACTCAAGGACACGCGCGCCCGCCTGGTCGAGTTCGCGCGCACGGTCAACGAAGACCTCGCGGCCTGCGGCTTCCCGCTGTGCAAAGGCAACATCATGGCGAGCAACCCCGAGCTCTGCCTGACCCTCGACGAGTGGAAGTCGCGCTTCGGCGACTGGATCCGCGAGCCCGACCCGCAGGCCCTGCTCAACGCCTCGATCTTCTTCGACTTCCGCGTGCTCTACGGCAACGAACGCTTCGGCGACCAGCTGCGCAGCGCGCTCAACAAGGGTGCCAAGGGCAACAGCGCCTTCCTGCGCATGATGGCCGCCAACGCCCTCAAGGTCATGCCCCCGCTCGGGCGCATCCGCGACTTCGTGGTGGATGAAGACGGCACCATCGACATGAAGAAATCCGGCGCCCGCCTGTTCGTCGATGTGGCCCGCATCCTCGCCCTGCGCACCGGCGTGGAGTCGAGCAGCACGGTGCAGCGCCTGCGCCAGGGCAGCACCAAGATCGGCGGCATGAGTCCGGAGGAAGTCTCGGCCATCATCGACGGCTTCAACTTCATTCAGTTGCTGCGCCTGCGTTCGCAGCACCTCGAGACCGAGCACGACTCCGCCGAGGACAACCGCATCGACCCCGAATCGCTCAACGAACTCGACCGCCGCATCCTCAAGGAAGCCTTCCGCCAGGCGCGCAAGCTCCAGCTGCGGCTTAAACTCGATTACCAACTATGAGCTGGCTCTCTCGCCTGAAGAACGCCCGCGGCAACCAGCCGCCGCTGAGCGCCGAGGCCGAGCGCGCGCTCGAGGCTTGGCATGCGCTCGCCGAGTCCGTGCACGAACAGCCTCATTTCGAGTCGCGCTACGTGGTGCTCAACACCGAGGCCACCGGCCTCGACCTCGAACGCGACCGCCTGCTCGCGGTCGGCGCCATCGCCGTCGACGGCGGCCTGCTGCACCCGCAGGACGCCTATCACGCGCAGCTCGAGCCCTTGCCCGGCGATGCGCTCGCCGGGCTGCTCGGCTTCGCCCGCAACAGCCCGCTTGTCGTGTTCAACGCCACCTTCAACCGCACGATACTCGAGCGCGCGTTCTCGAGAATGCTCGGCTTCACGCCAGAGTTCCTCTGGATCGACCTCTATTTCCTGCTGCCCTCGCTGTTTCCCGAGCGGCTGGAACGCCCCGGTCGGCTCGCCGACTGGATGGCCGCCTTCGAGATCGAGACCTTCCAGCGCCACCACGCGCTCGGCGACGCCTGGGCGATCGCGCAACTCTTCCTCGCGGCGCAGTCGCGCGCACTCTCGCTCGCGGTCACCAGTCCGCGCGCGCTTGCCGAGCACGCCCAGGCCTACCGGCAAAAGATCAACCTGAATCCGTGTTCGTTTAGCCGGAAATCCAGCCTAACGCATTGATGTAATTGTACAATTACGCATCCGACTCATTCACCCAACCGACCATGCCGCGCTTCGAAGTCAAGCAATCCGCCAAGCTCAACCTGACCTCGTACTCGGGCCTGGCGCTGATCGGGCAGTGCTGCCAGGCGGCACAGGTTCAGGCGGTGATCGACCCGAGGCTGCCAGTGTCGCAGGGCATGCTGAGCTCGGATCTGGTCAAGTCGGTGGTCGGGCTGCTGAGCCTGGGCAAGAGCGACTTCGAGGCGATCGAGCCGTTTCGCGGCGACCGCTTCTTCAAGGAAGCGCTCGGGCTCGCCAAGGTGCCCGGCAGCGTGTGGATGCGCCAACGGCTCGATGCCCGCGCGGCCGAGCTGCGCGAGCTGACCGACGAGCTGAGCCTGCGCCTGCTCGAGCGCACCGAGGCGCCGATCACGGCGCACAAGGGCTACGTCTGCGCCGACCTGGACACCTTCGTGATGGACAACTCCGACACCAAGAAGGAAGCGGTCAGCCGCACCTACCAGGGTGTCGACGGCTACACGCCGATCGCGCTGTACCTGGGCAACGAGGGCTGGAACCTCGGCCTGGAACTGCGCGCGGGTTCGCACCACTCGGCGCTGGAGACGGAGTATTTCTTCGAGCGCGCGCTCCCGCGCCTGCGCCGGGTGTGCGCCGCCGATGCGAAGCTGCTGTGGCGCGCCGATAGCGGCTTCGATAGCGCGCGGCTGCTGTTCGCGCTGGCCGACGAGCGCGATCGCTGGGCCGAACTCGGGCGTTCGTTCGATTACCTCACCAAGTGGAACCCGCGCCGCCAGGACAAGACCGCCTGGGTGGATCGGGCCGAGGCCGCCGGTGCGTTCGAAGAAGCGCGCGTGGGCAAGCGGGTGGGGCTGCTGGACCTGAAGATCGATCGTGCCTGGAAGAAGGCCAAGCGCACGCTGCGCCTGGTGGTGCGGGTGACCGAGCGCACCATCGACAAGAAGGGCCAGCACCTGCTGGCGCCCGAGATCGAGATCGAAGGCTGGTGGACCAGCCTCGATGGGGCGATGGCCGAGGTGATCGAGCTCTACAAGCACCACGGCACGCACGAGCAGTTCCACTCCGAGATCAAGACCGACCTGGACCTCGAGCGCCTGCCCTCGGGTAAGTTCGACACCAACGACGCGGTCGTGCATCTGGCCGCATTCGCCTACAACTGCCTGCGCCTGATCGGCCAGCTCGGGCTGGCCGGCGAGCTCTCGCCGATCCGCCACCCGGCCAAGCGCCGGCGCATCAAGACGGTGCTGCAGGAGGTGATGTACCGCGCGGCGAAGTTCGTCGAACACGCCCGGCGCCTGGTGCTGGACTTCGGGCGCGGCGTGGCCGCGCATGTGAAGGTGTTCACCACGGTGCAGGCGCGACTGTGCGCGGTGGCTTCGCCGTGATGCAAATCCGGCGGCCGAATTCTCCGAATCGAGGCCATTTCGCTGCGGCGGAAGGGCGACGGCCGCGCGGGAGAAGGGAAATGACATAGCGCACCCGCCGGAAGCCCGGCTCGCCGGCGCTCCGGGCCATGAAAGGACGGCGCTCGGGGCTGCGGTGAGCTGAGATTGGGAGTCAGGCAGCAGAAGAATCATGCGCTGGGGCTCGCGGAGCGGGTATGCGCTGTAGAGAACACGGATTCAGGATCAAGGTCTGAAAGCAGGCCGACAAGAACCGGGACGAATGCGTCCGACAGGCGCAGATTTCCCTTTACACCGGATAGCTCGATGCGTATATTTCCGCGAATGTTTTTCCGGACATCCCTACCTGCCCTGCTCGCCTCCTTCGCGCTCGCCCTTCCCGCCCAAGCCGCGGAGCCGGCCCCGGCGCAGCGCGAGCACGCCTTCCAGGCGTCTTCGGCGTTCGAGGAGTACACCACGGCCGCCGAACAACTGGTCGACGAGGCGCTCTCCTACCTGGGTATCCGCTATCGCTTCGGAGGCACTTCGCCGGCGACCGGCTTCGATTGCAGCGGACTCGTGCTCAACGTGTTCCGTAATGCCGTCGGGCTCGACCTGCCGCGGAGCGCGAGCGAGATGGCGAGCCTGGGCGACAAGATCGGCAAGCAGGACCTCAAGCCGGGCGACCTGGTGTTCTTCAACACCATGCGACGCACCTTCTCGCACGTCGGCATCTATCTCGGCGACGGCAAGTTCGTGCATGCCCCCTCGAGCGGCGGCAAGGTTCGCGTCGAGAACATCTCCGCGACGTACTGGGCCAAACGCTTCAACGGCGCCCGCCGGCTGGTCGATGAGGAATCGCTCGGTCTCAGCGCCCAGGTGATGCGCACGCACTGAGCGCCGGCGAGGAACACGCCGAGGAAGAGGCCCCGCATGCCGGGGCCTCTTGCTTTTTCAGCCGGCAGATGACGCCCGCCGGCGCCCACCGGATGCCTTCTCGCAGCGCCGCGGGCATTCGTCGCAGCGCGAACCCATCTGCCGATCGAGCGCCTGCTGCAGCGCGCAGGTGGAACGCCGGCAGCACACCACCTGCACGCCCTGCTTGCCTGCGGCCTCACGGAAGCGCTGCATGACGTTGTGGCCGAGAAAATCGGTGAACAGGATCACCAGCCCGATCCCGCTCGGCAAGGGCGTGCTGCGGCGCTGGTGCGTCGTGTCGCGGCCGCTGACGTGGGCGGCGATGCGGATGCCGAAGTTGTGCAGAACATCCGGGATGTTGCCGAGGCGGTCGGCACCGACGAGCAGCGCATTCATGGAATCTCCTTGTTGAGAACATTTCTCAACAATAATGAAGTGAATGCGATCCATTTGCAACTGCGAACCTTTATCGTTAGTATCGTCGCACCGCAAACACACCAAGGTTCGCACACCATGAGCAAGAAAGTCCTCATCGCCTCGATCATCGCCGCCTTCGGTCTCACCGGCACCGTCACCGCCGCCGAGCTGAACGTCTACTCCGCCCGCCACTACCAGACAGACGAAGAGCTCTACGGCAATTTCACCAAGCAGACCGGGATCAAGATCAACCGCATCGAGGCGAAGGAAGACGAACTGCTCGAGCGCATCCGCAACGAGGGCGCCAACAGTCCGGCCGACATCTTCGTCACCGTCGATGCCTCGCGCCTGGCGAAGGCCGACGAACTCGGCATCTTCCGGCCGGTGAAGTCCGCCGCGCTCGAGGCCCGCATCCCCGCCCACCTGCGCGCACCGAACTGGTTTTCCTACTCGACCCGCGCACGCGTGATCGTCTACAACCCGGACATGGTCAAGGCCGAGCAGGTGCAGACCTACGAGCAGCTCGCCGACCCCGCGCTCAAGGGCCAGGTGTGCACCCGCTCGGGCAGCCACCCCTACAACCTCTCGCTCGGCGCCGCCATGATCAAGCACAACGGCGCGGAAGCAACCGAGAACTGGGCCCGGGGCATCGTCGCCAACTTCGCACGCGCGCCCAAGGGCGGCGACACCGACCAGATCCGCGCCGTGGCCGCGGGCGAGTGCGGCGTGGCCATCGCCAACAGCTACTACCTCGCCCGCCTGATGAACTCGGACAAGCGCGAAGACCAGGCCGTGGTCGCGAAGATCAAGGCGGTGTGGCCGAACCAGGCGACCTGGGGCACCCACATCAACGTGTCCGGCGCCGGCATGCTCGAGCACGCGCCGAACAAGGAGGCCGCGGTCAAGTTCCTCGAGTATCTCGCCTCGGACCAGGCGCAGGAATACTTCGCCAACGGCAACAACGAATGGCCGGCGGTGCCGAGCGTGAAGGTGGACAACCCCGCGCTGAAGAAGCTCGGCGAGTTCAAGGCCGACACCCTGCCGATCGGCGAGCTCGCCGACACGGTGGCCGAGGCCCAGCGCATCTTCGACCGCGCCGGCTACCGCTGATCCGCAGCCCCTGCGGCGGCCCCCTCGCTGACGGGCTCGCCGCAGGGCGCACCGGCACTCGCCGGCGCCAGCACGACGCGGTTACGCCCGGCGTGCTTGGCCGCGTACAAGGCCTCGTCGGCGCGCGCATAGGCGGCCTCGTAGCCCTCGTCGGCCGCGTCCAGCATGGTCGCGCCGATGCTGACCGAATAGTGCAGCGCCCCCGAGTCGACGCTGGCCGGCGAATCCGCCACCACCCTGCGCAGCCGGTCCGCCGCCCGCACCGCGCCGAGCGCGTCGATGCTGGGAAGCAGGACCGCGAACTCCTCCCCGCCCAGGCGTGCGAACACGTCGGCCTCGCGCAACTGCGCGCTCACCGTCGCGGTGAAATGGCGCAGCACCTCGTCACCCGCGGCATGGCCGTGGGTGTCGTTGATGCGCTTGAAGAAGTCGAGATCCATCAGCAGCAGCGCTGCCGGCGCCTGGTTGCGGCGCACGCGTCCGAGTTCGCCGCGCACGACCTCGACGAAGTGGCGGCGATTCCATAGCCCGGTGAGCGGATCGCTGGTGGCCAGCTGCAGCAGGCTCTCCTCCATCGCCTTGCGCTGCGAGATGTCCTGGTGGATGCCGACCATGCGCAGCGCCTCCCCGCCCGCGCCGCGATCGAGTACGCGGCCCGCCGCGAGCACCCAGACCCAGTGCCCGCTCTTGTGCTTGAGGCGGTATTCCGCGCGATAGGCATCCTTGATGCCGCGCAGGTGCGGCTCGAGCGAGTCGCGGATGTCGTACCAGTCGTCCGGATGCACCAGGGACTCCCAGCTCGATACATTCGCCGGCAGCTCCTCCGCTGCATAGCCGAGCATCCTGCACCACATCGGGCTGAAATTCGCTCGCCCGCTCGGCACGTCCCAGTCCCAAAAACCGAGCTCGGCACCTTCGAGTGCGAGCATCAGGCGGCGTTCGCGCTCGGCGATCTGCTCGCGCACCCGGCGCCGTTCGGTGAAGTCCCGGCTGACGCGGATCTCGCCGAGCTGCACGCCGTCGAGGTCGAAATAGGGGGTGCGCAAGGTGTCGAGCAGACGTAGCGTTCCGTCCGCCGCCTCCAGCCACTCCTCGTGGTTCTCTGCGCAGCTCACGGTGTCCTGGCCGGCCCCGGCGAGCGGCAGCCGCCCCGCGAACACCTCGCCGTCGCTGCGCCCGACCAGGGCCGCCTCGCGGATCCCGTAGGCCTCGGCGAAGGCCTTGTTGCAGCCCAGGTAACGGCCTTCCCGATCGCGGAAGGCGATCAGGTCGGGCACCGAATCGATCAGCCCGCGCAGCAGCGCCCGCTCGGCCGCCAGCGTCCGCTGCGGCGCACGCACGCCGGACACGAACACCGCGCGATAGATCATCGCGAACGCCGCCACCTTGTAGGCGTGCCCGAGCACGTTGTAAAGGTCGGCGACCGCGGCATAACGCGCGAAATGCAGCTCGGCCAGCGCCATCGTCGCCGCGGCGGCGGCCAGCCAGCCAGCGGCGGATTCGCCGTCCGCCAGCGCGCGGCGCGCGAGCAAGATCGCGGCAGCAAGGTGCAGCAGCACGAGCCCACCCTCCAGCACGCTCTTTAACGGGGTGACGCCCTGCCCCTCGATGAAGGTCGCCGGCAAGACCTGCGGGTGCGCGAGGACGAGCCAGCTCCAGCCGAAGGCGACGCCGAAGGCGACGCCGATCGCAGCGAGGACGGCCCAGGCCGCGGCGGATCCGCCGCCATCGCGCTCCGGCAGCACGGCATGGGCGAGCAGACCCAGCACACCGAGCAGACGCGCCATCAGCCAGAAGGCGATCGCCTTGTCCGCGCTGTTGGGCGTGAAGAAGGGCGGCATGCCCGGAAAGGACATCAGGTGGGCGAAATCGAGCAGCCCCACCGCGAGGCAGGCTGCGCCGAGCCAGACCAGCCGTGCCCCGCGCGCGCTGCGGCGCAGGTTCCAGCCAAGCGCGAACACCATCCCGGCGACCACGAGCGAGAAGATCTCCAGCCCTGAATGCAGCGGCAGGTAATCGCGCGCATCGGCGAACAGGCGCACCGGCGGCATGAAGACGCTGAGGACGAAGAGCACCCCGAGCAGGCCGGTGGCCTGCAGCGGACGACGGAAGCGGTGCAGCACCGAGGTCGCCAAGATCAACGCGCCTCGGGCACACCGCAGGAGCGTGGTTTGCCCCCCCAGCCGGAAGGCATGGTATGGACGACCCGGGCAGCTTGCCGAGCGCTGCACGGGACGAAGATTGAAGGACGCGGGGACATCGCGTAATTATGCATGATCGACCCGCGACCGCCGCCGCGGCAGCGCACCCCGCGTGCATTATTTCGCGTCGGCAGGCACCTCGCTCAGCCCTCCCGACGGCGCACGCGCAGGATCTGGCGCGAAATCCAGAACATCGGCAGCAAGCCCACCGCCACGATGATCAGCGCCGCGGTCGAGGCTTCGGCCAGGCGCTCGTCGGCCGCAAGCGTGTGCGCCTGGGTGGCGAGGGTGTCGAAGTTGAAGGGTCGGATCACCAGCGTGGCGGGCAGCTCCTTCATGACATCGACGAACACCAGCAGGCCGGCGGTGAGCAGGCTACCGCGCAGCATCGGCATGTGCACCCGCCTCAGCGTCGCCCACTTGCCGAAGCCCAGGCTGCGCGAGGCGTCGTCCATGTTGGGGGTGATCTTGCCCAGGCTGGACTCGACCGTCTGCAGCGCCACTGCGAGGAAGCGCGCCAGGTACGCGTAGATCAGCGCGGCGATGCCGCCGGTGAGCAGCAGCCCGGGGTTCGTCCCCCACAACGCCTCCCAGCCCTGGGCCAGCCAGCGATCCACCCGGGTCAGCGGGATCAGCACGCCCACCGCGATCACCGAGCCGGGCACCGCGTAGCCCAGTCCGACGATGCGGTTGAGCACCTGCGGCAGGCGCGAGCGCGCCAAGCGTGCGGCGTAGGCGAGCAGCACTGCGAGCAGCACCGCCACCACCGCGGTGATCGCCGCGAGCACGAAGCTGTTGTGCGCCAGCTCGACGAAGCGCGCGCCGAACTGGGCATCGCCCTCAAGGAAGGCCATGCGCAGCAGCAGCGCCGCCGGCAGCAGGAAGCCGAGCAGCAGCGGCATGAAGCAGGCGAACGCGGCGAGCACACCGAGCGCCAGCGGCAGGCGCAGCCGCACCGGCATCGCCACCTGGCGCGAGGTGTTGTTGAAGCGCGCCCGCCCGCGCGACATGCGCTCCAGGGTCAGCACCAGGACCACGAAGGCGAGCAGCGCGGCCGACAGCTGCGCGGCGGCGATGCGGTCGCCGAGCGAGAACCAGGCGCGATAGATGCCGGTGGTGAAGGTCTGCACGCCGAAGTAGGACACGGTGCCGAAGTCGGCCAGCGTCTCCATCAGCGCCAGCGCGGTGCCGGCCACCACCGCCGGGCGCGCCAGCGGCAGGGAGACGCGGAAGAACGAGCCCCACGGACCCAGCCCGAGCGTGCGCCCGGCCTCGAGCATCCCGCCCGCACGCTCCAGGAAGGCGGTGCGCGCGATCATGTAGACATACGGGTAGAGCACGAACATGAACATCGCCACCGCGCCGCCGACGGTGCGCACGTCGGGGAACCAGTAGTCGCCGCGCCCCCATCCGAAGGTCTCGCGCAGCCAGCCCTGCACCGGGCCGACGAACTGGAGAAAATCGGTATACACGTAGGCCATCACATAGGCCGGCATCGCCAGCGGCAGCACCAGCGCCCACTCCAGGAAGCGCCGCCCGGGAAAGTCCAGCATCGTCGTCAGCCAGGCCGAGGTCACGCCGATCGACGACACCCCCAGGCCGACGCCGATGCATAGCACCACGGTGTTGAACACGAACTCGCCGAGCACCGTGTCGGCCAGGTGCGACCAAGTCGCTCCGGTGTCGCCGGCGAGCACGTTGGAGAACACCGACAGCACCGGCGCCGCGATCAGCGTGGCCACCACGACCGCCAGCACTGTCAGCGAAGAAAACCGAATGCGCATCGCGCCCTGCCCTGCCGTCGAATCCATGCCGTTCCCATGATTGCGCCCCGGCGCCGGAAATCGGCCCCCGCGAACTGAGCGAATTATAATTGATCGCATTTGGAACACCGGGGTGCAATAATTCCCCACGCCCATAGGCCCTCGACGACCGCGATGTCCCACCTCGACCTTTCCCGCATCGACCTCGCCTTCGGCAGCCACCTCGTGGTCCGCCAGCTCTCACTGCAGCTCGAGAAGGGCCGCATCGGCTGCCTGCTCGGGCCTTCCGGCTGCGGCAAGACCACGGTGCTGCGCTGCATCGCCGGCTTCGAACGGCTGGCGGCCGGCGAGATCCGCCTCGACGGCGAGGTCGTCAGCACGCCGCGCCACATGCTGCCGCCCGAGCGCCGGCGCATCGGCATGGTGTTCCAGGACTATGCGCTCTTCCCGCATCTCTCGGTGGCGGACAATATCGGCTTCGGCCTCCGGCGCGACAGCGCCGCCGTGCGCAACGCGCGGGTGGACGAGCTGCTCGCGCTGGTCGGCCTCGCCGGACAGGGCCGCAAGTATCCGCACGAGATGTCCGGCGGCCAGCAGCAGCGCGTCGCGCTCGCGCGTGCACTCGCTCCCAAGCCCAGCCTGCTGCTGCTCGACGAGCCCTTCTCCAATCTCGACGTCGAATTGCGCGAACGCCTGTCGTACGAGGTGCGCGAGATCATCAAGGCCGCCGACACCACCGCGATCCTGGTCACCCACGACCAGCACGAGGCCTTCGCAGTGGCCGACGAGATCGGCATCATGCACGAGGGTCGCATCCAGCAATGGGATACGCCCTACAACCTCTACCACCGCCCGGCCAACCGCTTCGTCGCCGACTTCATCGGCCAGGGTGCCTTCCTGCGCGGCAAGGTGCTCGACGATCACCGCGTGCAGATCGAGCTCGGCGTGCTCGACAGCACGCAGCCGCTGGTGTGCTGCGCCGACTGCGCCGGTTGCGTGCATGGCAGCCCGGTCGACGTGCTGCTGCGCCCAGACGACCTCGTGCACGACGACGCCAGCGCGCTGCGCGCCGAGGTGGTGCATAAGGCTTTCCGCGGCGCAGACATCCTGTACACCCTGCGCCTGGCGGGCGGCGCGCGCGTGCTCTCGCTGGTGCCCAGCCACCACAACCACGCCATCGGCGAGCGCATCGGCATCCGCCTCGACGTCGACCACGTCGTCACCTTCTCCGACGAGCGCGCCGACGAGTGCGCGCCCGCCCATCCCGCAGCGTCTCTGGCATGATCCCCTGGCTGGGCGCGGAGCCGGGCTTCCCCGCCGACGAGCGCGCTTTGCGCGAACCCAACGGGCTGCTCGCCGCCGGTGGCGCGCTCACCCCACCCTGGCTGCTCGCCGCCTACCGCCGCGGCATCTTCCCCTGGTTCAGCGAGGGCGAACCCATCCTGTGGTGGACACCCGACCCTCGCCTGGTGCTCGTGCCCGACGAATTCCACGTCAGCCATTCGCTGCGCAAGACCCTGCGCCGACGGCGCTTCGAGGTCAGGACGGACACCGCCTTCGCCGAGGTGCTGCTGGCCTGCGCCGCGGCGCGCGCCGGCGGCCCGGGCACCTGGATCACCCCCGCGATGCGCGCCGCCTACCAGCGCATGCACGAACTGGGCTGGGCGCACAGTGTCGAATGCTGGCGAGAGGGCCGGCTGGTGGGCGGACTCTACGGCATGGCGATCGGCCGCGTGTTCTTCGGCGAGTCGATGTTCGCGCGCGAGACCGACGCCTCCAAGGTGGCGCTCGCCCATCTCGCGCGGCTGCTCGCCGAACGCGGCTATGGCATGATCGACTGCCAGATGACCACCGCCCACCTGTGCTCGCTCGGTGCACGCGAGGTGCCGAGGGCGCGTTTCACCGCCGCCCTGCGCCAGTGGGCGCACGACGGCCCGGCGCCGCAGCGCTGGGCCGAGCGAACAATGCAGGACTTCGACTGGAACTGACGCAGGACGGCAAGTTGCACGACGGACGCGATGAAATCGGACTATCCCTACGCCCTCATCCAGTTCTACGCCACGGCGCCCTACGCATGCTCCTACCTCGCCGGGCGGAGCGCGCGCTCGCAGGTCGCCACCCCGGGCCATCTCATCGACCCGCAGGTCTATAGCGAACTCGTGCGCCGCGGCTTTCGCCGCAGCGGGGTGTTCACCTACCGCCCCTATTGCGACCACTGCCAGGCCTGCGTGCCGGTGCGCGTGCCGGTCGAGCGCTTCCAGCCCGACCGCAGCCAGCGCAGGACATGGGCTCGACATGCAGATCTGATCCCGATCGAGCGTCCCCTCGAATTCGTCGAGGAGCACTACCAGCTCTACCAGCGCTACCAGACCGCCCGCCACGCCGGCGGCGGCATGGACCTCGACAACCGCGAGCAGTACGCCCATTTCCTGCTGCAGAGCCATGTCGACACCCGCCTGGTGGAGTTCCGCAGCTATGGCAGCCTGCGCATGGTGAGCGTGATCGATCGCCTCACCGACGGCCTGTCGAGCGTCTACACCTTCTACGATCCAGACCAGCCGCGCAGCGCCTTCGGCACTTGGGGCGTGCTCTGGCAGATCGAGGCGTGCAGGGTGCTCGGACTGCCGCACGTGTACCTGGGCTACTGGATCGGCGAGAGCCCGAAGATGGCCTACAAGGCGCGCTTCCGCCCGCTCGAGGCGCTGATCGACGGCGACTGGCAGCCCTTTCCGGGCGATTTCGCCTGATCACGGCGCCCGGCGGTCGGGTCGACTCGCTACAATCTCGCGATGCTCTACGAACTCGCCCGCCCCCTCCTGTTCGCGCTCGACCCCGAGACCGCCCACAACCTCACCCTGCATGGCCTGCACTATGCCGGCAAGCTGCTGCCCGCCGCCGAGCCGGAGCCGGCGAGCGCGGTCGAGGTCATGGGCCTGCGCTTTCCCAACCGCGTCGGCCTCGCCGCCGGGCTCGACAAGAACGGCGAGGCGATCGACGGCCTCGCCCGCCTCGGTTTCGGCTTCCTCGAGATCGGCACGATCACGCCGCGCCCGCAGCCGGGCAACCCCCGCCCGCGCATGTTCCGCCTGCCCGAGGTGCGGGGCATCATCAATCGCATGGGCTTCAACAACCACGGCGTCGACGTCCTGCTCGCGCACGTGCGTGCGGCGAAGTACCGCGGCATCCTCGGCATCAACATCGGCAAGAACTTCGACACTCCGATCGAGCGTGCCGCCGACGACTACCTCGCCTGCCTGGAAAAAGTGTACGCCCTGGCGAGCTACGTCACGGTGAACATCTCCTCGCCCAACACCAAGAACCTGCGCCAGCTGCAGGGCGAATCCGAACTCGACGACCTCCTCGGCCGCCTCAAGGCGGCGCAGACCCGCCTCACCGAGCAACATGGGCGCTACGTCCCGCTCACCCTCAAGATCGCCCCCGACCTCGACGACGCGCAGGTGAGCAACATCGCCGACGCGCTGCGCCGCCACCGCATCGACGGCGTGATCGCCACCAATACCACGATCGCGCGCGACAAGGTGCAGGGCATCGCCCACGGCAACGAACAGGGCGGCCTGTCGGGCGCGCCGGTGTTCGAGGCTTCCACCGCCGTGGTGCGCAAGCTCGCGCACGCGCTCGCCGGCGAGTTGCCGATCATCGCCGCCGGAGGCGTGCTCGAGGGCGCACAGGCGCGCGCCAAGCTCGAGGCCGGCGCCGCTTTGGTTCAGCTCTACAGCGGACTCATCTACCGCGGCCCGGCACTGGTGCGCGAATGCGTGCGCGCCACCGCGGGGTGAGTCCTTCCCCGACCTCTTCCTTCACCCGGCGAGCAGCACGCCGCGCTCGTCCGCAGCGGCGCCCGTGCCGACCTTCCGACCCTCCGAGGAGCCCAAGATGACTCATCGCCGCCAGTTCGTCCTCTCCGCCGCCGCGCTTGCGGTCGCAGCCACCCTGCCCTTCGCCGCCCACGCCGCGGACGCCGCGAAGGTCGGCTTCGTCTATGTGAGCCCGATCGGCGATGCCGGCTGGACCTACCAGCACGACCTCGGTCGCAAGGAGCTCGAGAAGACGCTCGGCGGCAGGATCGAGACGCGCTACGTCGAGAACGTCGCGGAAGGTGCCGATGCCGAGCGCGTGATCCGCGAGTTCGCCGCCAGCGGCAGCAAGATCGTGTTCGCCACCAGCTTCGGCTACATGAACTACGTCGAGCGTGTCGCCCGCCAGTTCCCCAACGTCACCTTCCTGCACGCCACCGGCTACAAGTCGGCGAAGAACTTCGCGCCCTACAACGCGCGCTTCTACGAAGGCCGCTACCTCAACGGCGTGATCGCCGGCAAGATGACCAAGTCCAACGTCCTCGGCTACGTCGGCGCCTTCCCGATCCCCGAGGTGCTGCAGGGCATCAACGCGTTCACCCTGGGCGCGCGCAGCGTGAACCCGAACGTCGAGGTGCGGGTGATCTGGGCCAACAGCTGGTACGACCCGGGCAAGGAGCGCGAGGCGGCGATGACCCTGATCTCGCAGGGCGCCGACATGCTCACCCACCACACCGACTCCACCGCCACCGTCCAGGCCGCGGAAGAAAAGGGCGTGTACGCCTTCGGCTACCACTCCGACATGTCGAAGTACGCGCCCAAGTCCCAGCTCACCGCCACCACCCACCACTGGGGCGAGTTCTACGCCCGCACCGTCGACGCGGTGCTCGGGGGCACGTGGAAGCCGGAGGGCGTGTGGGGTGGCATGAAGGACGGCATGATCCGCCTCGCCCCGCTCAACCCGGCGATTCCGGCCGACGTGCAGGCCATGGTCAAGGAACTCCAGGGCCGCATCACCGCCGGCAGCCTGCATCCCTTCACCGGCCCGGTGCTCGACCAGGCCGGGAAGGAACGCCTCGCCGCCGGTGCGGTGATGGACGATGCCACCCTGGGCAAGATGGACTACTTCGTCCAGGGCGTCGGTTCGCGCCTGCCCACCGCCAAGTAAGCCTGCTTCCCCACCACGTCGGTTCCACCCGGCGACGAGACCGCCCCCGTGCGGAGCGGGCAGCCCCCCCGCTCGCTTCACGGCGTGGGGGGGTCGGCGCGATCCGGGCGGTCCGCCCACGCCTCGTCGTCAGCCGGAAGGCCGTTGCGCAGGCAGGCCGAGATCCCGGTGGCGATCGCGTCGGCCATGCGCGCCTGGCGTTCGGGGTCGCGCAGCAACAGTTCCTCGTCGCGGTTTTTCAGGATGCCGGCTTCGAACAGCACTGCCGGCATGCGCGCGTGGCGCAGCACCGCCAGCCCGTCGTAGTAGTGCACGGCGTGCTCGCGGTCGGCGTAGCTGCGCCGGCGGCCGTTCTTGTGCGTGGGCTCGAAACCCATGCGCTGCAGGCGGGCGCCGATCGCACGCGCACACAGGATGCTCATGGCCGTATCGGGGTTGTCGCGCGAGACGAAGAGCGAATGCCCGGCGAACTCGTCGTTGTAGTCGAGCGCACGCCCCTCCCAGGTCCACGGGCGCAACTCGACGGCATTGACCGAGTCGTGATGCAGCGAGAGCAGGAAGGCCGCTCCGGCCTCGCCGGCGGCCTGCGGCCGCGCGCGCAGGCTCGCGATGCGGCCGTCGGCGTTGATGGTGCTCACCGCCCAGCCGCGCGCGTGCAGTGCATCGACCACATGCACGGAAAGATCGCGGTTGAACTCGAACTCGCTGCGGCCGCGCGCGCTCGTCGCCCCGGGCGCGTCCAGGGTGTGGCCGACGTCGACAGCGACCGGCCCGGGCCCCTCGCCGCCAGCCAGCGCCCCCCCCGCGATCGCCGCCAGCAAGAGCGCAAGCAGCCCGTCGCGCGGCGCACGCCGCCACGCATCCCCGGTCCGTGCGTGCCCCGAGGCCTGCAAAGACCCGCAAAGCGAGCGCCCATGCGGATGGAAAAGTTCCACTCGGGCTACATCTTGATTCAAATCATGGAGAGCGCGGGTGCCCGCCGTGACAATCCGCCCACCATCGGCATTGCCGTGGACAGTTGTACCCCTGACCCACGCGGGCGAACCGAGACCTTCCTGACAAAACGAGACAAGCGATGAGGAGTACTCCATGAGCGGTATTTTCACAAAATCGATGGCGCGGAACATCTTCTACGGGGGGACGACGTTCTTCTTCCTGTTGTTCCTGGCGCTCACCTTCGACACCGAGCGCGAGCTGCCCAACCGGGACAACCGCGCCGCCATCACCCCCGAGGTTGCCGCCGGCAAGCACATCTGGGAAACCCGCAACTGTCTGGGCTGCCACACGCTGCTCGGCGAGGGCGCCTACTTCGCTCCCGAACTCGGCAACGTCTACAAGCGCCGCGGCGGCGACTTCATCAAGGGCTGGATGCAGGCCATGCCCACCGGAGCCCCCGGCCGTCGCCAGATGCCGCAGTTCAACCTCACCGATGAAGAGCTCGACCAGCTGGTGGCCTTCCTGAAGTACACCTCGGAAATCAACACTGCCAACTGGCCGCCCAACATCGAGGGCTGATCGGAACTCTGGAGACCACAAGGGGATATCCATGCAATACAAATCACAAGCGGTCGCCATGCCCTACTTCATCGCGGCGATCGGTCTGTTCGTGGGGCAAATCATCTTCGGCCTGATTCTGGGCCTGCAGTACGTCGTCGGGGACTTCCTGTTCCCGGAGATCCCGTTCAACGTCGCGCGGATGGTTCACACCAACCTGCTGATCGTGTGGCTGCTGTTCGGCTTCATGGGTGCGGCCTACTACCTGATCCCGGAAGAGACCGAGACCGAACTCTTCAGCCCGAAGCTGGCGCTGGCGATGTTCTGGATCTTCCTGGTGGCCGGTGCGCTGACCATCGTGGGCTACCTGCTCGTGCCTTACAGCACGCTGGCGTCCATGACGGGCAACGACATCCTCGCCACCATGGGCCGGGAGTTCCTCGAGCAGCCGCTGTTGACCAAGATCGGCATCGTGATCGTCGCGCTCGCCTTCCTGTTCAACATCACGATGACCGTGCTCAAGGGCCGCAAGACCGTCATCAGCATCGTGCTGCTGCTCGGCTTGTGGGGTCTGGCGATCTTCTTCCTGTTCTCCTTCTACAACCCGGTCAACCTCGTCCGCGACAAGTTCTACTGGTGGTGGGTGGTTCACCTCTGGGTGGAAGGCGTGTGGGAACTGATCATGGCCGCGATGCTCGCCTTCGTGCTCATCAAGGTCACCGGTGTAGACCGTGAAGTGATCGAGAAGTGGCTGTACGTCATCATCACCCTGGCGCTCGTGACCGGCATCATCGGTACCGGCCACCACTACTTCTGGATCGGCACGCCGGAATACTGGCAGTGGTGGGGTTCGATCTTCTCCGCGCTGGAGCCGATCCCCTTCTTCGCCATGACCGTCTTCGCGTTCAACATGGTCAACCGTCGTCGTCGCGAGCACCCGAACAAGGCTGCCGTGCTGTGGGCGCTCGGTACCGGCGTGATGGCCTTCCTCGGCGCTGGCGTGTGGGGCTTCCTGCACACCCTGGCTCCGGTGAACTACTTCACCCACGGCTCGCAGATCACCGCCGCGCACGGTCACATGGCGTTCTACGGCGCCTACGTGATGGTCGTGATCACCATGATCAGCTATGCCATGCCGATCCTGCGCGGCCGCGCCGCCAACTCGACCAAGGCGCAAGTGCTGGAGATGTGGGCGTTCTGGCTGATGACCATCGCGATGGTCTTCATCACCCTGTTCCTGACCGCCGCCGGCATCCTGCAGGTCTGGCTGCAGCGCGTGTCCGACACCCCGATGTCCTTCATGGCCACCCAGGATCAGCTGATGCTGTTCTACTGGATGCGCGAATGGGCGGGCGTGATGTTCTTCATCGGCCTGCTGGCCTATCTCGCCAGCTTCTTCGTGAAGGGCGATGCCAAGGGGGTCGTGCACGGCTGAGCCCTGCCGACCGAAATGCGGTAACAAGCCTGGATCATCCAGGGTAAGGGGTTGGGGCGGCGCGAGCCGCCCCTCTTTTTTTGCGTGCCACGCTCGCAGCATGGAGCGGCCGCTAGAATGTCGGGCTTCGTCCGCGCCCGAACGGCACTCCGCTGCCACCGGATCCCCCCGGCGCGCGCGTCCCATCGCCTCCGCTCGCTCCCCTCCGCCCGTGCCCAACGCCTCCCTTCCGCCCTCCCCGCCGTCCCACGACGCACCTCCCGTCCTGCACCCGAGCGGCGTCGAGCGCCCCTTCCGCATCGCGATCAACGGCTACGGCCGCATCGGTCGTTGCTACCTGCGTGCCCTGCACGAAGCCGGCCTCGCCGAGCGCTACCGCATCGTCGCGATCAACGAGCCTGCGGACCTCGCCAGCATCGCCTACCTCACCCGCTTCGACTCGACCCATGGCAGGTTTCCGGGGGTGGTGGACCGCAGCGAGCGCGAGCTGATCGTGGACGGTCATGCGATCCACGTGAGCCACGCGAGCACCCCGGAAGAGGTCGACTGGACCGTGCTGGGGCTCGATCTCGTCGTCGAGTGCTCCGGACAGTACGGCGGACGCCGCGACTTGCAGCGCTTCATCGCTGCCGGCTGCCCGCGACTCCTGCTGTCGCACCCCGGCAACGGCGCCGAGGATGTGGATGTCACAGTGGTGTTCGGCATCAACGAGGACGAGCTGCGCGGCCCCGGGCGCCTGGTGTCTAACGCGTCGTGCACCACCAACGCCGTGGTCCCGGTGCTCGACTGCCTGCACCGCGAGATCGGCATCGAGCAGGCCCTGCTCACCACACTGCATTCGGCGATGAACGACCAGCCGCTGATCGACGGCTACCACCACGCCGACCTGCGCCGCACGCGCTCGGCGATGCAGTCGATCATCCCGGTGTCGACCGGCCTGGCGCGCGGCGTCGAACGCCTGCTGCCGGCGCTCGCCGGACGCGTCCAGGCGAAGGCGATCCGCGTGCCCACCCACAACGTCTCGGCGATCGACATGGTGCTGAGCTTCGGCCGCGAGGTCTCGGCCGAGGCCGTCAACCGCCTGCTGCGCGAGACCGCCGCCGGGCCGCAGCGTGGCCTGCTCGCGTGCTCCGACGAGGCGCACGCCTCGATCGACTTCAACCACGACCCGCACTCGGCGATCATCGACTGCAGCCAGACGCGCGCAGTCGGAGCGAAGATGCTCAACCTGGTGGTGTGGTTCGACAACGAATGGGGCTTCGCCAGCCGCATGGTCGACGTCACCCGGCGCTGGCTGGCGGCGGCGGGCTGAACACGAACGAATCCCAATTAACCACGATCAAGTTAAACCCGCGCCCTTCTGCCTAGACTGCGCCGCATGAATACCGTCACCACTCCGCCGAGTTCCCTGCCGGCCGGCGGACCGGCACAGGCGCACGGCCCCCGCCTTGCGGGCGACCTCGCGATCTGGTTCTTCATCCTCGCCGAGCTGCTCGCCTTCGGGGTCTTCTTCGCCGCCTACGCCTTCGCGCGCGCCAAAAACATCGAACTCTTCGCCGCCGAGCAGGCCGCACTCAACCGCAACGCGGGCGCGCTCAACACCGTGCTGCTGCTCACTGCGAGCTACTTCGTGGTGCGCGCCGTGCAGGCCGCCGAGGCCCAGGCCTCGCGACAGTGCGCCAACTGGCTGGGCGGCGCGATCCTCACCGGCCTCGGCTTCATCGTCGTCAAGCTGAGCGAGTACGCCGCAGCGTTCGAGCACAACATCAGCCTCTCGAGCAGCACCTTCCACATGTTCTACCTGTCGCTGACCTTCTTCCACTTCATGCATGTGATCCTGGGTCTGGTAATCCTGATCGCGATGTGGAACGGCGCGCGCCAGGGCCGCTACCGCCCGGGCGAGATGAACGGACTGGAGACCGGCGCCGCCTACTGGCACATGGTCGACCTGGTCTGGCTGATCCTCTTCCCGCTCGTCTACGTCATCCACTGAGGAGCCCGCCATGAGCGCACGCATGCACGGAACGCCCCGCGGCTCCACGATCCTGTTCGCCACCCTGATCCTCGCCACCGTCGCCACCTGGGGCATGGGCTCGCTCGGCGTGACCGGCACCTGGGGCGTCGCCATCCTCGCCGCGATCTCGTTCTGGAAGGGCGCGGTGGTCATCCTCGATTTCATGGCGCTGCGCCATGCACCGCTGCTCTGGCGCGCGATCACGATGGGCTGGATCATCGTCGTCTGGGCGCTGATCGCCATCGCCTACATCAAGGGACTCGCCCAATGAAGCCCGATACGCCCAACCTCGACATTCCCTTCTACCAACCCGCCGGCGACGAGGTGGACATCTTCCAGCACGCCTGGAAGAACCGCCTGCCCCTGCTGATCAAGGGCCCCACCGGCTGCGGCAAGACGCGCTTCGTCTCGCACATGGCCGCCCGCCTCGGCCTGCCCCTGTACACCGTGGCCTGCCACGACGACCTCACCGCCTCCGACCTGGTCGGCCGCCACCTGATCGGCGACGGCAAGACGATGTGGTGCGACGGCCCGCTCACCCGCGCGGTACGCGAAGGCGGCATCTGCTACCTCGACGAGGTGGTCGAGGCACGCAAGGACACCACCGTGGTGCTGCACCCGCTCGCCGACGACCGTCGCGTGCTGCCGATCGACCGCACCGGCGAGCTCCTCGAGGCGCCACCCTCCTTCATGCTGGTGGTGTCCTACAACCCCGGCTACCAGAACCTGCTCAAGGGCATGAAGCCTTCGACCCGCCAGCGCTTCGTCAGCCTGCGCTTCGACTTCCCGCGCCCCGAGCAGGAAGAGGCGGTGCTGATCGGCGAGACCGCCTGCGCACCGGACCTGGCCAAGCGCCTGGTTGCCATCGCCAACGCGCTGCGCGCGCTCAAGGACCGCGACCTGGAAGAGGCCGCGAGCACCCGCCTGCTCGTGTATACCGCCCTGCTCGTCAAGGACGGCATGGACCCGGTCGCCGCCAGCCGGGTCGGCATCGTCGAGAGCCTGACCGACGACGCCGACGTCGCCGAGGGACTGATGGAGGTGGTCGCCGCCACCTTCGGCCGCTGAAGGCCGGGACATCGAGATGGAAATCAAGCGCGCCGATCCGCTCCGCCACGTCATGCCCGGCCCGCGCCTGGCGGTCGTCGCCGAGGCGCTGTTCCTGATCAACCTGATGCTCCTGCCCGGGCTGGCATTCCTCGCGCTGATGGTGCTGTGGTACCTGCATCGCGGGCACCCCGATCCGCTGGTGCGCAATCACCTGCGCCAGACCGGGTGGACCTGCATCTGGGGCGGGCTGCTGCTGGTCGTGATCAGCGTCGCGATCTTCCTGCTCGGCGGCTTCGACAATCCGTGGACCTGGGTGATCGGGGTGCTCTATTTCACCTTCGTCCACTCGAGCCTGATCCTGCTCGGCGTGATGGGCCTGTCGCGCGCGATCAACGGCCGCAGCTGGCGCTTCCCGGTGTTCGGACCGCGCGAGCCCTCCTGAGCCGGCCGGTGACCACGATGAACACCGGAGCCCCTGCGCGCAAACCGCAGCGCGTCATCCCGATCGCGACCGCCCCTGCGGGCGATGCGGCCGCCGCCGCGGCGATGCAGCGCCGCCGGCGTGCGTTCCAGGCCGGCTTCTTCGCGCTCTTCGTGCTCGCGCCGGTATTCGATCTCTTCCGCTACGACCTCGACGCCGACCACGCCTGGCTGCTCGGCATGGAATGGCGGCTCGGCCTCGACCCCTTCCTCGCCGGCCAGGCGAGCGCACTCGAGGCGGCCGGGAGCATCATCCTGAATCTCTTCGTGCCCCTGCTCGCGCTCGCCGCGCTGGTCATCGGCGCGGCGTGGAAGTGGGGACGGCTGTACTGCGGCTGGCTGTGCCCGCACTTCTCGGTGGTGGAGTCGATCAACCGGCTGATGGCGCGCGCTTCGGGCAAGGCCTCGGTATGGGACCGCCACCTGCTGCCGGCGTGGAAGCCCGACGGCCGCCCCGCGCGGGTGGACGCGCGCTGGTGGGGCGTCGTCGTGCCGGCGGCGGTGGGCTTCGCCTTCCTGTGGGCGGTGGTGCTGCTCACCTACCTGCTGCCGCCCGCGCAGGTGTACGGCAACCTCTTCGCCGGCGAGCTCACGCGCAACCAGGCGATCTTCCTCACCGCGGCCACGGTGGTGCTGAGCCTCGAGTTCCTCTTCGCACGTCACCTGTTCTGCCGCTTCGTGTGCGCCGTCGGGCTGTTCCAGAGCCTGGCCTGGATGGGCAACCGCGACGCGCTGGTGGTCGGCTTCGAGCGCGAGCGCGCGAGCGATTGCTCGAACTGCCTGCCCGACCGCCAGTCCGCCTGCGACGCCGCCTGCCCGATGCGGCTGCGCCCGCGCAACATCAAGCGCCACATGTTCACCTGCACCCAGTGCCGCCAATGCGTCGACGCCTGCGCGACCACCCAGCACGCCAACCCGCAGGGGCCGCTGCTGTCCTGGGTGGCCGGCGAGGCGGCGCGCCAGAACGAGGCCGGGTTCCGCGCACTCAAGGATCGCTGACGCCATGGAAGAAACCGTAGGCCTGCTCTGGCACCGCCTCATCACCCGCGCCGCCGGCGGACACTTCCCCAAGGCGGCGGTCCGCCTGCGCGACATCGAGAAGACCGCGGGCGTGTTCTTCCGCGCCCTCGGCGGCGACCCCGGCCTGCGCCTGGCGGCCGCCACCACCGACGAGCATGGCGCGCGGCGCAGCCTGCTGCAGCGCATCGCCGGCGCCGACGAACGCGTCGCGCGCGCGCGCATGGACGTGTCCACGCTGCGCCTGCCGCCCGAGCTCGACGTGCTGCCCGAGCGCGGCCTCAACCGCGACCTCTACCTCTGGCTCGCCGCCGTGGCCGCCGCGCCCCCCGCGGAGGATGGCGACGGCCACCCCGCGCTCGGCCCCGTGCCCGACGAGCCGATCGACGAGGCCGCCACCCGCGAGCTGCGCGAGAACCAGGCCGCCACCCTGCGCGCCCTGGCGCGCTGGCCGGGCATCCAGGCACGCTACCGCCGCCTGGTCGACGCGATGATCGCCCAGCGCCCCAGGCTCGACAAGCTGCCGCCCGCCGAGGCCGAACGCGAGAAGCTGATCCGCCTCGCCCTGCACGCCCCCGGCAGCGTCGCCGCCCTGCCCCGCCTGCCCGCCAAGGCGCGCGCCACCCAGCCCGTGCTGCTGTGGCTGAGCGAGTTCCACGCCAGCGCCGCGGGCGGCAGCGGCGGCGCCGGCGCGGGCGGCGAGCTCGGCGAGGCCGGCGCCAGCCGTCCCGGCAAGGACAGCAGCCGCCAGGCCCACCGTGTCGAGCGCCAGGAGAAAATGCCGGAAAAGCACGGCATGATCATCCCCTTCCGCGCCGAGAGCCTGCTGTCGGTGGCGGAGTTCATCAAGGTCCAGCGCAGCACCGACGACGAGCCCGACGACAACGCCGCCGACGCCGCCGCCAACCTCGACCACCTGTCGATCACCCGCGACGGCGAGCGCGTCGCCTCCAAGGTGCGCTTCGACCTCGACCTGCCCTCGGCTGCCGAGGACGACGTCGTGCTCGGCGACGGCATCCCGCTGCCCGAGTGGGACTACCGCAAGAACCTGCTGCTCGAGGACCACGTCCGCCTCGCCGAGCTCACCCCCTCGATCCACGACCCGCGCGCCGCCCCCTGCGCCCTGCCCGAGCACCTGCGCCGCACTGCGCGCCGGCTGCACCGCCAGTTCGCCGCGCTCACTCCGGGCAGACGCTGGCTCAAGGCGCAGGTCGACGGCACCGAGCTCGACCTCGACGCGGTGGTGCGCGCCGCCACCGACCGCGCCACCGGCCACCATCCGTCCGATCAGCTCTACCTCTCGCTCGAGAAGCGCGAGCGCGACCTCGCCTGCCTGGCGCTGGCCGATCTGTCGCTGTCGACCGATTCCTGGGTCTCCTCCGAGGCGCGTGTGATCGACGTCATCCGCGACTCGCTGCTGCTCTTCGGCGAAGCCCTGCTCGCCACCGGCGACAGCTTCGCGCTATGCGGCTTCTCCTCGGTCAAGCGCAGCAACGTGCGCTTCCACCGCCTCAAGGACTTCGACCAGCGCTTCGACGACCGCGCGCGCGGCCGCATCATGGCGATCAAGCCGGGCTACTACACCCGCCTGGGCGCGGCGATCCGCCACGCCACCACGATCCTCGACCGCCAGCGCGCCGCACGCCGCATCCTGCTGATCCTGTCCGACGGCAAACCCAACGACCTCGATCTCTACGACGGCCGCTACGGCATCGAGGACACCCGCGTCGCCGTCGTCGAGGCACGCAACCGCGGTGTGGTGCCGTTCTGCGTTACCATCGACCGCGAAGGCGCAAGCTACCTGCCGCACCTCTTCGGTCCGGCCGGCTACGCGGTGATCCGCCAACCCGACGAGTTGCCCGCACGCCTGCCCATGTTCTATGCCCAGCTCACCCGCTGAAGCCATGCCTCGTAACGCCACCCCGGTCGGGGAAAGACCTGTCCGGATCGATTCCTCCCCCGCCAGCCCGGTCACGGAGATCGACCGCCTGTGCCGGTTGCTCGCGCGCGCGCCGCTTTTCAACGGCCTCGCCTGCGAGGATATCGTCCGCTTCGCGCGTGGTGTGCGCGAGGTACGGGTCGCGCGCGGCGAGATCCTGTTCCATCGCGGCGACCCCTGCCACGGCTTCCACCTCATCCTCGACGGCCAGATCAAGCTCGCCTTCACCTCGGCCGAGGGCAACGAGAAGGTGGTCGACATCCTCTACGCCGGACGCAGCTTCGGCGAGGCGGTGATGTTCATGGAAAAGCCCTACGTCGTGATGGCGCAGGCACTGACCGACGCCACCCTGCTGCACATCGGCAAGCAGATCTTCTTCGAGGAAATGTCGGGCGATCCCTTGTTCTGCCGCAAGATCATCGCCGGCCTGGCCCAGCGACTGCATCTGCTGATGGCCGACGTCGAGAGCTACTCGCTGCGTTCGGG
The DNA here is from genome assembly GCF_055393985.1 of Thauera sp. DNT-1. NCBI lineage: Bacteria > Pseudomonadati > Pseudomonadota > Betaproteobacteria > Rhodocyclales > Zoogloeaceae > Thauera > Thauera sp. DNT-1. The sequence goes on from NZ_AP043752.1 coordinate 1,015,453, forward strand.
TCGCGACCGCGTGGTGGGCTATCTGCTGCGCGAAGAGGAGCGTGACGGCGACGGGGTGGCCGAAGGCTCGGTGTCGTTGCGCCTGCCCACCAGCAAGGGCACGATCGCCTCGCGGCTCAACCTCACCCAGGAACACTTCTCCCGCATCCTCAGCGAACTCACCAGCGCAGGCCTCATCCAGATCGAAGGCCGCACCATCCACATCCCCGACATCGGCCGCCTGCGCCGAAGCCTGGGTTGAGGGTCACGCCTTTCAGCGCGTCAAACCCGCACCCACGCTTCCGGAACGTCGCAATCGCGTCTCGCATCGCTCCTGCAGGGCGATTCTTGAGCCGTCGTGAATGTCCGGGCGATGCAAAAGGGGCCCGCAGGCCCCTTTCCTGTTTGTGGGCGCCCCGCAAGCGCTCAACCCTCCTTGCCGTCCACCCGCGCATACCAGAGGTAAGGGGCGTAGCGCCACAGGTAGAGCAGGAAGGCGATCGACCACAGCGTGGCGGCCGCATGCACGCCGCCGAACTGTGCGGCCGGGAAGAAGCCCACGGTCAGCACCCGCACCAGCGCGGCGATCAGCACCAGGGCGTAGGCCGCGGTCTCGATGCGACCGGCGATCAGCATGCGGCCGGTGTGGCCGAGCGCGGTGCGGGTAATCATGCCGATGATCAGGCCGCCGGTCGCGCCGATGGCCAGGGCATGGACTCCGGCCGAGCGCGGCAGCACGCCGAACTGGGTAAGCGCGAGCAGCGCCAGGCCGAGCGGAATCCACAGATAGGCCAGTTGCAGCACCCACAGGATGGGATGGCCGCGCGTCGCCCAAGGGTTCCAGCCGCCTAGCCGCACCGCCTGCAGAACGGCTGCGATCAACGACACCACACCCGCCCAGCCTCCGGCACCCAGCGCCCACAGCAGCAGCGCGATACCGGTGGCGATCGCCGCCGCCCAGTCGACCTTCACGTTGCGCCACTGCTTGACGCCACGTACCGCGTTGAAGATGAACATCGGGATCACGCGGCCGCCGACGATGGTCTCCAGCACCACCACCAGGCCGAGGGCCAGGTGCATGGCGGTCAGCGGATCGGCCTCGATCACGCCGAGCACGGCGAGGTGGAAGAACAGGTTCGCGAGCGCGAGCATCGCGGGCAGCGCACCGACGAAGTAGTTGCGCTTGCTCTTGGCCTTGATCAGCACCTTCAGCAGCATCCCCGCCGCGACCGGAAGGAAGGCCAGATCGACGATGGCCACCCAGGCTCCGCTGCCGAAGGCCATCGCCAGGCGCCCGGCGAGCCACACCGCGGCGAGCACCATGAGCGGCTTGCCCGTCGGGGTGTCGAGCCCGGTCCAGTTGCGCCCTGCGGTGAACAGGAAGCCGATGATCACCGCCACGGCGAAGCCGAAGATCATCTCATGCGAATGCCACCAGATTCCCGGCATGGGCAGGTCGATCGCGCCCGAGTAGGCCACCGCCCAAACCGGCACCGCGATCGCTGCGAACAGTGCGGCGAGCAGGTAGAAGGGACGAAAGGCGAGCGCCCACAGCGAGAAGGTGTCGGGCGGAATGCGTTTGGTGGTGGGTTCGTCGAGGCGGATCAGCGCCATGTTCGGTTCTCTTTTCTGCTGAACGGGTTGAAGGCGGATGAAGCTGCGCACGGCCGCACACCTGCCCGGCCGGGAGGAATCAGTGGCTGGTGCCTTCCTCGCGCGTGATCTTGTTCCATACGTTGTACTTGCCCACAGGCTTTCTCATCGGCAGGCGCTTGACCTCCTCGAGGGTCCGCGCGTCATAGACGATCACCGCGCCATCGTCCTCCCACAGGCTGGCGAGCGCATGGCGGCCATCGCGGGTGAACTCGACGTGGGCGAGCGTCTTGCCCGGCTCACCGGTGATCTCGCGCACCACCTCCAGCGTCTGCTTGTCGATGACCTGCAGGATGTGCTTGGCCTCCGCGCTCATCATCGAATCGACGAACGCATAGCGGCTGCTGGAGTGGCTGCGCAGGAAGAAGCCCGGGCCGCGGGTGGGGATGCGCTTCACCACCTCCCAGGTCTTCATGTCGATCACGGTGACCTCGCCCGCCTTGAGGTTGGTGCTCGCCATCACCGTGCGCGGCCTGGCGCCCGGACCGGCGGCGGGGTCCTGCCATTCCCAGGTGATGCCAGAGCCCAGGTGCGGCATGCCGTCAAGCGGCAGATTGGCGATCTTCTTGCGCACGTCGAGGTTCACCACCTGTCCGACCCCCTCGCGCGAGGCCCCCATCAGCTCGGAATAGTCCTGGGTGAAGAAGAAGTCGTCGAGCACCTCGGCGAGGATGGTGCGGCGCGGGTTGAGGTAACCGGGAATGAAGCTGCCTTCGCGCTGTGTGTAGTCGTGGATGTAGCTGACCGGGATGTCCTCGACCGCCTTCGTGTAGCTGATCTCCCACACCTCGCCGACGTCCTTGAGCGCGGCGATGAAGGACTGGCGCGGGGTGGCGTCGTACACCGCCGACACCCGCGAGCTCTTCTTGCCGTCGCGGTCCATCGCCGGGATGGTCTTGACCAGGTTCAGCTCGCCGTCGAGCAGCACCAGCGTGTTGGGGAGGTAGTTGGCCACCGCGACGTGGGTGCCGTCGGGCGATGCGGCGACGTTGCGGGTGTTGATGCCGGCACGCACCTCGGCCACGACCTTCAGGTTCCACAGGTCGAACTTGGTGATCCAGCCGTCGCGCGAGGCGAAGAACACGTAGCGCCCGTTGGCGGCGAACTTGGGCCCGCCATGCAGCGCGAAGCGCGACTGGAAGCGGTGGATCGGCTCGAGCCTGTCGCCGTCGAGCACGCTGACGTGGTGGTCGCCCGCCTCCACCACCAGGAAGAGGTTGAGCGGGTCGGCGTCGAACACCGGCTTGTCGGAAAGGGTCGCGGTGTCGACATGGACGACGCGCGAGGCGCGGATGTCCTCGTCGGTCCAGCGCGGCTCGGGCACCACCGGGGTGTAGATCCACTCGGTGAGCGCGGCGATCTCGTCCTTGCCCAGCTGCGCGGCGAAGCCGGCCATCTGGGTCGCGGGCCGGCCCTCGGCGATCACCTTGGCAGCCTCGCTCTTGCGCAGGCGGCCCAGGTTGTCGGGCAGCAACGCGGGCCCCATCGCTCCGAGGCGATTGGGCGCATGGCAGGCCGCGCAATGCTGCGCGTAGAGCGCGGGTACGTCGATGGCAGCCGGCGACGCCGCTGCCCCGGACGCGGCCCGAGCGACGGCCTTGTCCGGCGAAGCGGCGGCAGGCAAGACGACCAGTGCACCGGCGAGTGCGAACAGGCCGGTCAGGGTCGAGGCGCGGATCTTCATGCGGAAACCTTGTCGATGCGGGTCCAGGGCGTCGTGACGACGCGCTCGGCGCCGTAGTCTGCCGGATTCACGCCGATCTCCTCGTCGTAGAGGTAGCAGGCCGGGTCCTCCGCCCACGGGTTGCCGGTGACCTGCTCCGCGCGCACGCGCGAGCTGCCGTTGCAGATCTCCAGGTACTTGCACGCGCCGCAGCGCCCCTCCAGCTTGCGCGGATGCTGCTTGAGGCCGGCGAGCAGCGGGTTCGACAGGTCGTTCCAGATCTCGCCGAAGGCGCGCTGGCGCACGTTGCCAAGCGGCACGTGCCACCACATGGTGTCCGGGTGCACGATGCCCAGGTTGTCGATGTTGGCGACGTTCACCCCGCTGGCGTTGCCGCCCCACTGGCGCAGCCTGGCCTCGATGTGGGCGGCCTTGTCGGGGAAGCGGCGCTGCACCCAGTGCAGCAGGAAGGGGCCGTCGGCATCGTTGTTGCCGGTGACGAAGTCCTTGTCGATGCCACGCCGGTGCAGGTCGAGACAGGTCTCGAAAAGCAGCTCCATGGCCTCGCGGGTGGTGCGGTGGCGGGCGTCGCCGGCGCGGTTCTTGTTGCCGCGCCCGGCGTAGTTCAGGTGCGAGAAGTAGAACTTGTCGATGGCCTCGTCCTCGACCAGCTTCAACAGCGCGGGCAGGTCGTGGGCGTTGCCCTCGGTCATCGTGTAGCGCACGCCGACCTTGATGCCGCGCTCGCGGCACAGGCGGATGCCGTGCATCGAGGCCTCGAAGGCGCCCTGCTTGCGGCGGAAGTGGTCGTGCGTGGCGCCGATGCCGTCGAGGCTGACGCCGACGTAGTCGAAGCCGATCTCGTCGATCGCATCAATGTTGGATTCGTCGATCAGGGTGCCGTTGGACGACAGGCCGACGTAGAAGCCCATACCCTTGGCGCGGCGGGCGATGTCGAAGATGTCGGGGCGCAGCAGCGGCTCGCCACCGGACAGGATCAGCACCGGCACGCGTGCGTCCTTGAGGTCGTCCATGACCTTGAAGACTTCCTGTGTGTTCAGCTCGCCGGGGAAATCCTTGTCCGCCGAGATCGAGTAGCAGTGCTCGCAGGTGAGGTTGCAGCGCCGGATCAGGTTCCAGATCACCACCGGACCTGGCGGGTTGCGGCGGGGGCCGGCAGGCGTGGGGTGGTCGAGCTCGCGGATGAATTGGGAGATGCGGAACATGGGAGCCTCCTGAATGCTGGCCATTTCACCCGAGGCGCCCGCGAATGAAAATGATGCGCGTCAAGGGTGCCCGGGGCGGGCGCTCGTGCCGGCCGGAAGAGTCGCTTGCCGGATCAGGCGCCGATGCGCAGGCCCGTCTTTTTCAGGATGCCAGACGAGAACAGCACGTCGCGGTTGCGGCAGGCACCAGGAAACTCCGCCGCGATCAGCGCGGCGATCTCTTCCACGCGCGCGAGCGCGGCCTCGTGGCTGGCGGCGTGCACCATCGCGAACAGGTTGTAGGGCCAGTCGGGCAGATGGCGCGGGCGGCGGTAGCAGTGGGTGACGAAGTCGAGCGCACCGACGCGCTCGCCGACCGCGTCGATCACCGCGGCGTCGATGTCCCACACGCTCATGCCATTGGCGGTGTAGCCGATGGCGTAGTGGTTGGGCACCGCGCCGATGCGGCGAATGCGGCCGTCGGCGAGCATGGCGGCGAGGCGCTCGCGCACGCGGCCCTCGGCCACGCCGAGCGTCTCGGCCAGCGCGGCGTAGGGGCGTGGAACCAGCGGCAGGCCGCCCTGGGTGGCGAGCACGAGGCGGCGGTCGAACTCCGCAAGGGCAGCTTCATCCATGCCGGCACCCGCGGCATCCTGCGCATCCGCCCGCGCGAGGGCTCCGTTCCCGGACATGCCTTGCACCATCAGGCCTCCAGCCTCATCTCGACGAAGTACTCGCGTTCCTTGGGGAACAGATGCACCACCAAGCCGGTAGCGGCCTCGATGCGGCGCGCGCAGTCGGCGATGCCCTCCGGCGTCTCGGTGGCGAGCACGAACCACATGTTGAGCGCGTGCTCGCGGCGGTAGTTGTGCGCGACCTCGGGGAAGGCATTGACCGCCTCCACCGCGCTCGTCCACTGCGCCTCGGGCACCGCGATCGCGGCCAGGCAGAAGGCGCCGCCCATGCGCTCGATCTGGTACATCGGCCCGAAACGGGTCAGCACGCGGTCGTCGAGCAGCGACTGCAGGCGCGCGATCACCTCGTCCTCCGCCAGGCCGAGCAGGACGCCGACCTCGGCAAAGGGGCGCTCGGAGAGCGGGAACTCGCCCTGGATGGCATTGATCAGGCGACGGTCGGTGTCGTCGGGCGCACGCTTCGCGGCCACGCCACGACGGCCGACCGACGCGGCCGGCTGGGCTTCAGACATGGGCGAGATCCTTGGCGTCGAGATAGCGCGCGCCGGTCTGCTTGAAACGCCGGCAACTGAACAGCACCGCGTGCGGATGGCGGTCGAGGCCGAGGCGCGCGGCGAGATCCGCCCGCGCGGCCAGCACCTCCTCGCGCGCGCTGCCGTGGATCATGCAGAACAGGTTGTACGGCCAGCCGGGCAGCACGCGGCGGCGGCGGTAGCACAGCGTGACCGCCGCCTCCTGCGCGAGCCGGCGACCAAGCCCGGAGACCTCGGCGTCGGGGACGTCCCACACGCACATGGCGTTCGCCTCGAGGCCGAGCTCATGGTGGCGCACGACCACGCCGAAGCGGCGGATCAAGCCCTCGTCCACCCAGCGCGCGATGCAGGCGATCACCTCGCCCTCGGTGAGGCCGACGCACGCCGCCAGCGTGGCGAAGGGGCGCGCGTCCAGCACCAGGCCGCCCTGCAGCGCGCCGATCAGCTTGCGTTCGAGCGCAGGCAACGCGCAGCCGCCCTCGGCGTCGCCCCGTGCGATCGGCTCATCGCCGCGCGCGCCCGCATGCGGTCGCCGCCCCTCCCCGCCCGCCTTGAGGTCGAAGCCCAGGTCGATGTGGAACTCTTCTTCCAGCGGCAGCACGATGACCGCACAGCCGGTGTCGCGCTCGATGCCGGCGACCACCTCTTCGAGTTGCGCACGCGAGGCCGCGGTGACCACGAACCAGAGGTTGTAGCGATGCTCGCGCTGGTAGTTGTGGTTGATCGCCGGCTCGCGCGTGACGCGCGCGGCGACCTCCTCCAGGCGCTCCGGCGGCGCGGCCAGGGCCGCGAGTGCGCTCGCACCCAGGCGACGCGGGGCGAACACCGCGCCCACCCGGCTCACCAGGCCTTGCGCGCTCAGGTCGCGGTAGGCCGCGATGACGTCTTCCTCGGCGGCGCCCACCGCCTGCGCGATGCGTGCGAAAGGTCGCGGCTCGAGCGGGAAGTCACGCTGCCACTCGTTGAGCAGGCGGAAGCCGGTGGCGTCGAGCGCCGCGGGCAGGATGGCCTGGCGCGGCATCAGAAGCCCGTGCGCGCGGCGCGCGTGGTGAAGAAGATGCCGCTCGGGCTCGCCGACTCGAAGCCGCCGATCGGCTGCTTGCTGGCGGTGTCGTAGATCACGACCTTGTTGTCGTCGCGCGCCGACAACCAGATCTCGTGGCCCTTGGAGAGGAACTCCATGTGCAGGATGCCGCGGCCCGGCTGCAGGGTGTCGGTGACCTTGCCGGAGACGGTGTCGATGACCTGCACCCAGCCGTTGTCGGGGAAGGCGAAGTTCACCCAGATCTCGCGCCCGTCGGGGCGCGCCATGGCGAACACCGGCTGGCTCTTCACCTGGATGCGATCGACCTCCTGCCAGGTGGCGGTGTCGACCACCAGCACCTCGTGGCGACCGATGGCGGGCAGGTAGGCCCGATTGCCGGCGATCGACCAGCCGCGCAGGTGGGGCATCTTGAACACCGGCAGGGGCTGCTCGCCACGACCGTAGCCGGAGAGGATCTTGCGGCTGCCCTTGTCGAGGTTCCACAGGTCGATCAGGGCAAGGCCGTCCTCGCCGAACAGGCCGGCGATGTAGTACCGGCCATCGGGCGTGACCAGTGCATCGTAGGGCTGCTTGCCGCCGGCAAAACGCCGGGTCAGCGGATTCTTCGGGTCGGAGAAGTCGGTGATGCGAATCTCGCCCGCCTCGAACAGCGAATAGATGAAGCGCTTGCCCGAGAGGTCGGCGAGGCCCACCACCTTGGAGCGGGTGCCGTCGTCCGTGGTCGCAGGCACATCGGCGACGAGCTCGAGCGTGTCGGCGTCGAAGGCCTTGATGCCGCCCGGTTCGTAGTTCTGCACCACCACCAGGCTGCCGTCGTGCGAGATCGAGCCGCCGATCGCATTGCCCGCCTGGACCTTGCGGCCGACGATCCGGCGCGCCAGCAGATCGACCTTGGTCAGCCCGCCGTCGCGCCCGAACACGAAGGCGTAGCGGCCATCGCGCGAGAAAACCACCGAGGCGTGGGAGAGATCGCCCAGGCCATCCACGGTGGCCAGCACGCTGCGGCCAGTGGTCTCGATCACCTTGACCTTGCCGTCGGCACGCTCGATCACCACGCCGAGGTCGCCGGTGCCGCGCACGGCGACCGGCGGCACGCTCGAACAGGCCGACAGCAGCACGACCATGGCGGAGAGGACCACGCCCCATAGGGCGGGCGGTGCGAGACGAACTTCACGGCAAGACATGGGAGCTCCGGGAACTTGGGGTGGCGGAGGGCCACCGGGAAGACTGCCGTCCGCACTCGCCAACAGGGGCGTGGCACGGGGGCCGTACGACGGACGGCGATGGTTCAGTTGCGCGCGGGGGCCTGCGGCAGGCCGGCATCGGCGGGAAAACCGCGCATCAGCCAATACACGATCCACTCCGCCTCGGCTTCGGAGAGGATGGACTGGAAAGGCGGCATCGGCGTCCCCGGACGGCCACCGACGATGGTGGCCACAAGGCCCTCGGCCGGCTTGTCGGCAAGCGCCTCGGCGGTCAGTGCGGGGCCGAGCCCGCCCTTGAAGGTCAGGCCATGACAGGAACCGCAATCCTGGCGGACGATGTGGACCAGTTCGCGCGCACGCGCCGGAGCGGGCTCGACCGGGACGTGCCCGGAGGCTGCGGCATAGGCCGAGACGAGCGCTGCGCCGAGGAAGACGACGGCGTGGGCGAGGAGTGGCGGAATCTTCATGCTGGCATCCGACGGTAAGGCATCGGTGAAGAGCATGGGGCCTCGACCGGGTCGAAACCTTGACTCGCATCAACCTCGAAGGGCGAGGGGTCTCCGCCGCACCCGCTGCATCCGCTCACGCACCCTTTCCACCTCGACCGCCAGGGCCCACGAGCGAAATCCGTCGGCGAGCCACGCGCGCATCATTCGGCGACGATCACCACGCCGAGCATTTCCGGATGCGGTCCGCAGCGGTACTCGAAGCGCCCGGCCTCCGGGAAGGCGCGCGACCACTTCTCGCCGGGGAAAAAGCGCTCCGACTCCTCGTTGCGGCCGATCAGCAGCACCGAATGACTCACCCGCTTTTCGTTATTTACCCAGGTCACGGTGTCGCCACGCTTGATGCGCAACTCCATCGGCGAAAAGGCGTATTTCTCCACCACGACCTGATGTTCGGCGGCTTGCGCCGGAACGGCCGCGGAAAGCCCGATTGCGACCGCGAACAGACTTGCCGGAACGAGTCTGGCGTTCATGGAAATCTCCCGTTTCATGCCCACGCGACCACGCAGTCGCGATGGATCCACCGCAAAGGACAACGGCGGAAGCCCCGGGTTCGCCGGATGCTTCCGCCGTATCGAACACCGCCCAGGGGCATGGGCGGGATCGGACCGGATTACTGCTTGGCCGCCTTGATGTGGCCGTCGGTGTCGAGGCCGAGCTTGTAGCCGAGCGAAACGTGGTGGAATCGACCCGCCGCGTTGTCGTCGTGGATCGCGAAGCCGAAGTTGTAGGCCTTGCCCGACTCGAGCTTCACGTCACCGTCGCCCGCAGCGAGTTTGCGGGTGAACACCACCGACCAGTTGTCGCCGTCCTTCTTGCCTTCGGCGCTGACCAGGGCGTTGCCGCCTTCCATCACGCGCTTTTCGGCGACGTAGCCGTTGTAGCCCTTGTTCTCGCCGCTGCGCCACTGGTAGAGGTCGTAGAACTTACCCTCGGCGACCGAGCCGCCCTTGACGTACTTCGTCTTGGCGTCGTCCGCACCGGGCATGGTGCGCGAATCGGTGTGGCAGGTCGCCCAGCAACCCGCCTGGTCGGCGAGTTCGACCTTGCCGCCCGACTCGAGCATGAACGCGATCTTGACCGGGTTCTTCTCGTCCATCTTCGCCCCACCCGAGGCGGCCGGCTGCTTCCAGGAGAAGCGGATGTAGAGGTTCTCGCCGTCGTGCGCGGCCTGCACCTTCACCGGAATGAAGGCGGCCTTGCCGGGGATCGGACTGGGCTCGATCTTCTGGCCGCTGGCCATTTTCTTGCCCATGTCACCCGCTTCGTCGCTGTGGCAGTCGGCACAGGTCTCGCCCTTCTTGAGCGCGCGCGCGCCACCGTGCTCGGTACCCTTCTGGATCCACTCCAGCGGCGACACGCCGGGGTAGAAGGCGGTGATGTCCTTGCCCTGGACCTTGCTCCAGTCGGGCGCGGCTGCGAGCGCGCTACCCGTACCGATAGCCAGGAGAGCACCGACGGCGCCGGCAATCAGGTTCTTCTTCATCGTCATATCCTCGCTGTGCTTGGGTTGGCCTGTGATGCACGAGGGATCTTACTCCTCGTCCGCCTCGGTCATGCCTGCCGGCTTATTGTGGGAAATGCCCTTGTGGCAGTCGATGCAGGTCATGTTGTCTTCCTTCGCAATCTCGTGCTGCTTGCGCGCGCGCTGCCGTTGAACCTCGGGATTCATGCTCTCGAGGCTGTGGCAGTTGCGGCATTCGCGCGAGTCCACCGCCTTCATCCGCTTCCACTCGTTGCGCGCCAGCTCCAGGCGCTTGGCCTCGAACTTCTCGCGCGTGTCGATGGTGCCGACCATCTTGCCCCACAGCTCCTTGGACGCCTGAACCTTGCGGATCATCTTGTGCGTCCACTCTTTCGGAACATGGCAGTCCGGGCAGGTCGCGCGCACCCCGGTCCGGTTGCTGTAGTGGATCGTCTGCTTGTACTCCTGGTACACGTTGTCATACATCTCGTGGCAGGAAATACAGAACTTCTCGGTGTTCGTGGCCTCCAGCGCGGTGTTGAAGCCGCCCCAGAACAGCACGCCCACAATGAATCCGACAGCCAACAGGCCGCCCAGCGACTTGGCGGAAGGGCGGCGCAGGCGTGCCCACAGGCCGCCCGAATTTTCTTGTTTGGAGTTGTCGCTGTTTCGATCAGACATGGAACTCTTCCCCTCGATCCCCCGCGCCAGGGGCGCGGGGGTTTTTCAGAGCTTGACCGGAAGATCGATCAATAGACGTCGTGCATCGTGTTGTACACGTTGAACTTGCCGGTCGGCGTGACGATCGCCGGGTCGGTGATCACCTTCTTGACCTTCAGCGTCTTGTCGTCGTAGATCACGATCGCGGACTGGTCGGTCTTGCCGCCCCACAGCGAGATCCACACTTCGTCGCCAGCCTCGTTGTACTCCGGCTGCACGGCGCGGCGGATCGCCTTGCTCTCGGGCAGGCCCGAGTCCTTGGCGACGTTGAGGGCGACGGGTGCCTTCGACAGGTCGTTCATGTCGAACACGTACACCGACTCGGCCACTTCACGCTCCGGGTTCATCGGCGCATCCGCCCAGAAGTGCTTGGACTTCGGGTGCGTCTTGACGAACAGGTTGCCGGCGCCCGGCATCTTCAGCTGTTCGACGACCTTCCAGTTGTACTCCTTGTACTTGGAGAACTTGGGATCGTCGGAAGCCGTCGAGATCAGCGAGACCACGGCGTCGCCGAGGTGGCCGGTCGACCACACCGGACCGAACTTGGGATGGACGAAGTTGGCGCCGCGCCCCGGGTGCGGGATCTTGGCGGTGTCGACCAGCGCGGCCAGCTTGCCTTCCTTGGTGTCGACCGCAGCGACCTTATTGGACGCGTTGGCGGCAACCATGAAGTAGCGCTTGGACATGTCCCAGCCACCGTCGTGGAGGAACTTGGCCGACTCGATCGCGATGCTCTTCAGGTTCTTGATGTCGGAGTAATCGACCAGCAGGATCTGGCCGGTTTCCTTGACGTTGACCACCCACTCCGGCTTGGTCATCGAGGCCACGATGGAGGCCACGCGCGGCTCGGGGTGATAGTCGCCATCGACGGTGTTGCCGCGGGTCGACACGATCTTCATCGGCTCGAGCGTCTCGCCGTCCATGATCGAGTACTGGGGCGGCCAGTAGGTGCCGCCGATCAGATACTTGTCCTCGTAGCCCTTGAACTTCGAGGTATCGACCGAGCGGGCGTCCGAACCCAGCCGCACGGTGGCGACCGTGGTGGGCTCTTCGTAGAACATGTCGATGATGGTGGTCAGGCCGTCGCGACCGACGGTGTAGACGTAGCGCCCCGAGGCCGACAGGCGCGAGATATGCACCGCGTAGCCGGTATCGAGGATCTTCCAGATCTTGTGCGTGTCGCCGTCGACCAGGGCCAGCTTGCCCGCGTCGCGCAGGGTGATCGCGAACACGTTCTTCAGGTTGACCTTGTTCATCTGCTTGGTCGGACGATCCTTGACGGGGACCAGCAGCTTCCAGCTGTCCTTCATGTCCTTGAGCGAGAACTCGGGCGGGATCGGAGGCGTGTTCTGGATGTAACGCGCCATCAGGTTGATCTCTTCCTTGGTCAGGATGTCATCGTAGTTGACCATGCCGCCTTCGGTGCCGTACGAGATGATCTTCTCGAGGCGCTCGGTGCCGAGCTTGAGGGTGCCGCCCTCCAGCTTGGTGCCGTCCGGAGCGGTCTTGGTCCAGTGCGGCTCGAGGTTCTTGCCGGTGGCGCCCTTGCGCAGCACGCCGTGGCAACCTGCGCAGCGCTCGAAGTAGATCTGCTTGCCTTTTTCCATCTCCTCGGCGGTCAGCTTGGGCGCTTCCTGGGCCCAGGCGCTGCTCATCGCGAGGGACAGCACCCCCATGGCAAACGCCGATCCGATCAAACCTTTCTTTTGCATAGCCCTCTCCTTACACGACACGGGATGTGAAACAACATTGCGACGGCAGTATGGTTTTTCCGGGGCAGGCCCATCCTTGATGTGAATTAATTTTCCACACCAGCGCCGAGGATAAAGTTCGGGGACGCCGGAACGACGTCGCCATGCGCACGCCCGCGGATTTCGCGGTGTCCTGGACAAGCGTTTTCCGGCCCCTGGCGGAACCGATTTTTCGCCGCAACGGATTTCCCGAGACCGTGCTGGAGCCCACATCATGCAGGCAGGAACCTTTCGATCGGATGCTTCGCCGGCCGGCGCGGCCAAGCCGCGCTCCCTTCGCGCCAGTCGCGCCGCCCTGCCGCCCCGCGGCACGCCCGAGGGCATCGGCGAGCGGCCGCGATCCACGCGTGCGCAGGGACATGGCAAGGTCCATCTGGTAGGCGCCGGCCCGGGCGACCCCGACCTTCTCACCGTGAAGGCGCTGCGCCTGATCACCGGCGCCGAAGTGGTCGTCTACGACCATCTCGTCGGCGAGGCGGTGGTGGCGCTGATCCCGCCCGCCGCGCGTCGCCTGTACGCGGGCAAGGAAGCCGGCAACCACGCCCTCGCCCAGCACGAGATCAACCGCCTGCTCGTCGAACTCGCACGCGAAGGGCACGACGTGGTGCGACTCAAGGGCGGCGATCCCTTCATCTTCGGGCGCGGCGGCGAAGAGATGCAGGCCCTGCTCGAGGCCGGCGTCGAGTGCGAGATCGTGCCCGGCATCACCGCCGCGGCGGGCGCGGCCTCGGCCACCGGAATCCCGCTCACCCACCGCGAGCACGCGCAGACCCTGGTGTTCGCCACCGGCCACCTCAAGGACGACACCGTCGACCTCGACTGGGCGGCGCTCGCCCGCCCGCGCCAGACCGTGGTGGTCTACATGGGCCTCGGCGCGCTCGAGATCATCTGTACGCAGATGATCTCCCACGGACTGGCGGCGGACACGCCGGCGGCGGTGATCCACGCCGCCACCACACCGCGGCAGTGCGGCGTGCATGCCACGCTCGCGACCCTGCCCGGGGCAGTGCGCGCGGCCGGCATCCGCGCGCCGGCGCTGATCATGATCGGCGAGGTGGTCGCACTCGACCCCGGCGCGCTGCTCGCAGCCGCGGCGACGGCGGGCTGAAACGGCCGCGCCCGGGTAAAATGGCGAATTCGACGCACCCCGGGGAGCAGCCATGGCAGGAGAAAACGAGTTCTTTCGTCCGATCCGGGAGATCGAGCAGCGCCGCGTGGTGAGCTGCAGCGCCGACGACGCGCTGGTCGATATCGTCGGCCGCATGCGCGAGATGAGCATCTCCTGCGTGGTCGTCGTCGACGGCGCGCACCCGACGGCGATCCTGACCGACCGCGACCTGCGCAACAAGGTGATCGCCGCTGGGCGCGACCCGGCGGGGCTCCGGGTGCGCGACGTGATGAGCGCGCCGGTGATCACCATCGGCGAGGACGACGTGCTCTACGAGGCGCTCTACCGCATGTCGCGCCACGGCATCCACCGCCTCGTCGTGGTCGACCGCAAGGGCGCACTCGCCGGCATCGTCACCGTCACCGACCTGCTGCGCCTGCAGGCGCACTCGCCCCACCAGCTCGTGCTCGACATCGAGAAGGCCGAATCGATCGACGCCCTGCGCGAGCTGCATCAGCGCATCCAGCAGCTGATCGTGCATCTCGCCGGCACCGGCATCGCAATCCGCGACACGGTGAAGCTGATCGCCAACCTCAACGACCAGGTCCTGATCCGCCTGATCGACCTGCTGCGCCGCGATCGCTACCCCGATCTCACCACCGACTTCGCCTTCGTGGTGATGGGCAGCGAAGGGCGCGGCGAACAGACGCTATCGACCGACCAGGACAACGCCATCCTTTACGCCGACTCGGTGCAGGGCGAGGCGCTGGCGCGGCTCGAAGCCTTCTCCAACGAACTCATCGACGCCCTGATCTCGATCGGCGTGCCACCCTGCCCCGGCGGCATCATGGCGCGCAACCCCGCCTGGCGGCGCAGTCTGACGGCCTGGAAGCGCGAGCTCACGCAGTGGCTATCGACGCCGACGCCCGACAACGTGATGACCGGCAGCATGTTCATGGACCTGCGCCCGCTCTACGGTCGGCGGGAGCTCGCCGACACCCTGCGCGAACACGCGCTGCACTACATGAGCCACGAGCAGGGCTTCCTCGTGCGGATGGCGCAGAACATGGTCAACTTCGCCCCGCCGCTGGGCTGGTTCGGCCGCATCAAGGTGGAAAAATCCGGCGAGCGCCGCGGCGAGGTCGACCTCAAGAAGGCCGGCATCTTCGCCATCACCGACGGCATCAAGGCGCTGGCGATGGAGGCGCGCCGGCTCGACGGCAGCACCCACGACCGCATGGAGGCGCTGGTCGAGGCCGGCGTGCTCAAGCCCGAACAGGTCGCCGACCTGCGCGCCGCCTTCGACTTCCTGGTGCGGATGCGACTGCGCGGCCAGGTCGAAGCCTTGCGCGGCGGGCGCAAGCCGGGCAACTACATCGCCCTCGACCAGTTGAACGCGATGCAGCAGGGCGAGCTGCGCCTCGCCCTGGAGGGCGTCGCCAGCTTCCAGGCCTTCATCCAGCAGCACTTCAAGCTGCAGCTGCTGCGCAACTGAGCGGAGCGCGGCCGAGCCACCCACGGGAGGCGGACTCAATCCTCGATCAGCTGGCGATGCACCAGCACCGCCGTCGCGCGCGGCCGCACCGTCCGGCCGCGCGCCTCCAGATGGGCGCGCGTGAACGCGGCGCCGAAGAGCAGGATCAACGAGGAGTAATTCACCCACAGCAGCAGCAGCACCAGCGAGCCCGCCGCCCCGTAAGTGGACGCGGTCGCGGTGGTCGACAGGTAGATCGCGATCAGCGCGCGCCCGAGCGCGAACAGCAGCGCGGTGACGAAGGCGCCCGGCAGCACGTCACGCCAGCCCAGCACCACCTCGGGCAGCACGCGGAAGATGGTGGCGAAGAGCAGCGTCACCACCAGCAGCGCGATCGCCCAGTCCAGCCCGATGATCAGCCCCACCGGCACCGGCAGCCAGTCCTGCGCGAAGGCGACGAGCGCGCGCACGAAGATGCTCAGCGACAGCGACACCAGCAGCACGAAGCCGATGCCGAGCACCACCGCGAGCGACAGGAGGCGCGTCTTGAGATGGATGAACACGCCGCTGCGCGTGGGCCGCGGCGCCACTCCCCAGATCGCGTTGAGCGATTCCTGCATCTGGGTGAATACCGTCGTCGCGCCGAACACGATGGCACCGACGCCGGCGATCGTGGGCAGCAGCCCGCTGTGCTGGATGCGGCTGTTGACCACCGCGGTCTGGATCGCAGCCGCCACCTCCGGCCCGATCGCCACCTCGAGCTGCTCGGCGATGCGGCCCTGAGCCGCACTCTCGCCGAGCACCAGGCCCACCAGGCTGACCGCGATGATCACCACCGGCGCCACCGAGAACACGGTGAAGAACGCCAGCGCAGCCGCATGTACGAAGACCTGGGCTTCCAGCCACAGCTTCACGGTGGTCCGGATCACGGCGGACCAGTATTGCAGGATCGACGGTCGGGCTTCGGTCATGGCCGCATGTTAGCGCCATTGCCCTGGAAGCCGCTTCCAGAACGCGCCCCTCAGCTCACTCCCACTCGATTGTCGCCGGCGGCTTGCCCGAGATGTCGTAGACCACCCGGTTGATGCCGCGCACCTCGTTGATGATGCGGTTGCTGACCTTGCCGAGCAGGCTGTGCGGCAGCTCCGCCCAGTGCGCGGTCATGAAGTCCTGCGTCTGCACCGCGCGCAGTGCCACCACGTACTCGTAGGTACGGCCGTCGCCCATCACGCCCACGCTCTTCACCGGCAGGAAGACCGCGAAGGCCTGGCTCGTCTTGTCGTACCAGTCGGCGGCGCGCAGCTCGTCGATGAAGATCGCGTCGGCACGGCGCAGCAGGTCGGCGAAGTCCTGGCGGACCTCGCCGAGGATGCGCACGCCCAGACCCGGGCCCGGGAAGGGGTGGCGATAGACCATGTCGTGCGGCAGGCCGAGGGCCACGCCGAGCTCGCGCACCTCGTCCTTGAAGAGGTCGCGCAGCGGCTCGAGCAGCTTCAGGCCGAGCGTCTCGGGCAGGCCGCCGACGTTGTGATGGCTCTTGATGGTGTGGGCCTTCTTGCTCTTTGCGCCGCCGGACTCGATCACGTCAGGATAGATGGTGCCCTGGGCCAGCCACCTGGCGTTCGGCAATTTCCTGGCTTCGGCCTGGAAGACCTCGACGAACTCGCGGCCGATGATCTTGCGCTTCTGCTCGGGGTCGGTGACGCCCTTCAGGTGTCCCATGAACTGCTCGGTCGCATCGACATGCACGACCTTGGCGTGGAGCCGCCCGGCGAACATCTCCATGACCAGCTTGCCTTCGTTCAGGCGCAGCAGGCCGTGGTCGACGAACACGCAGGTGAGCTGGTCGCCGATCGCGCGGTGGATCAGCGCCGCCGCCACCGAGGAGTCCACGCCGCCCGACAGGCCGAGGATGACCTCCTCGTCACCCACCTGCTCGCGGATCTTCTGCACCGCTTCCTCGATGTAATCGGGCATGTTCCAGTCGTGGCCGCAGCCGCAGATGTCGTGCACGAAGCGCCCGATCATCTCCTTGCCCTTGATCGTGTGCGTGACCTCGGGGTGGAACTGCACGCCGTAGAAGCCGCGCGCCTCGTCGGCCATCGCCGCGATCGGAGTCGATTCGTTGCTGCCGATGATCTTGAAGCCCGGGGGCAGCGCGGTGACCTTGTCGCCGTGGCTCATCCACACGTCGAGCAGGCCGTGGCCTTCGGCGTTGCTGCGGTCCTCGATGCCGGCGAACAGCTTCGAGTGCCCGCGCGCGCGCATCTCCGCATAGCCGAACTCGCGCTTGGCCGAGCTCTCGACCTTGCCGCCGAGCTGGCTGGCCATCGTCTGCATGCCGTAACAGATGCCCAGCACCGGCACGCCAAGCTCGAACACCGCCTGCGGTGCGCGCCAGTCCTCGGCCTCGTAAACCGAGTTGGGCCCGCCGGAGAGGATCACGCCCTGCGCGCCGAAGTTGCGCACGAACTCGTCCGAGACGTCGAAGGGATGCAGCTCGCAGTACACCTGCTGCTCGCGCACGCGGCGCGCGATGAGCTGGGAGACCTGGGAGCCGAAATCGAGGATGAGGATCTTCTGGTGGGCCATGGGGCGGGAATCTCGAACGTCGAAAAAGGAAGGGCGGCCTCGCAGCCGCCCGGATGTCTCGAAGGAGCGCGCTCAGCTGATCTGGTAGTTGGGCGCTTCCTTGGTGATCTGCACGTCGTGCACATGCGATTCGCGCATGCCGGCCGAGCTGATCTGCACGAACTCCGCGCGCGCATGCATGGTCGGGATGTCGGCGCAGCCGAGGTAGCCCATCGAGGCGCGCAGGCCGCCGACGAGCTGATGGATCACCGCCGTGACCGAGCCCTTGTAGGGCACGCGACCCTCGATGCCCTCGGGCACCAACTTGTCGATGTTGCCGGTGTTCTCTTCCTGGAAGTAGCGGTCGGCCGCGCCCTTCTCCATCGCGCCGAGCGAGCCCATGCCGCGGTACGACTTGTAGGAACGGCCCTGGAACAGCACAGTCTCGCCTGGCGCCTCCTCGGTGCCGGCAAACAGTCCACCGAGCATGACCACGTCGGCGCCCGCGGCGATCGCCTTGGCGATGTCGCCCGAGAAGCGGATGCCGCCGTCGGCGATCATCGGCACGCCCGTGCCCAGCAGCGCGTTGGCGACGTTGTCGATCGCGCTGATCTGCGGCACGCCCACGCCGGCGACGATGCGGGTGGTGCAGATCGAGCCCGGACCGATGCCGACCTTGACACCGTCGGCACCGGCATCGACCAGCGCACGCGCGGCGTCGGCGGTGGCGATATTGCCGCCCACCACCTCGATGTGCGGAAAGTGCTTCTTGACCCAGCCGACGCGGTCGAGCACGCCCTGCGAGTGACCGTGGGCGGTGTCGACCACGATCATGTCCACGCCCGCGTCGGCGAGGCGCTCCGCGCGTTCCTCCGTGCCAGCCCCCACGCCGATCGCAGCGGCCACGCGCAAGCGACCATGCTCGTCCTTGGCAGCGAGCGGGTGCTCGGTGGACTTCATCATGTCCTTGACGGTGATGAGACCGCACAGCTCGCCGGCATCGTTGAGCACCAGCACGCGCTCGAGGCGGTGCACACGCAGCAGCTCGCGCGCCTCTTCGAGGCTGGCGCCTTCGCGCACGGTGACAAGGCGGTCCTGCGGGGTCATGATTTCGGAGACGAGCTGGTCGAGCTTGGTCTCGAAGCGGGTATCGCGGTTGGTGACGATGCCGACCACCTTGCCGCCTTCGACCACCGGCACGCCGGAGAAGCGGTTCTGGCGTTGCAGTGCGATGACCTCGCCCACCGTCATCGTGGGCGGGATGGTGATCGGATCCTTGAGTATGCCCGACTCGTGGCGCTTGACCTTGAGCACCTCGGCGGCCTGCTGGGCCGGGGTGAGGTTCTTGTGCACCACGCCGATCCCGCCTTCCTGCGCGAGCGCGATCGCGAGACGGCTCTCGGTCACCGTGTCCATGGCGGCCGAGACAAGCGGGACGTTGAGGCGGATGCGGCGCGTGACCTGGCTCTGCAGGCTCACGTCGCGAGGGAGGACCGTGGAGTGGGCGGGAACGAGAAGGACGTCATCGAAGGTCAGCGCCTTCTGGATCACTCGCATGGCTTTTTTCCTTTCGACCAAATCCGTATTATACAGAGCGCTCCTGCACCACGTAAGCGGCTCGCCGCGGAGAATTGTGCCGATGACCCATCCGTTCGCCCCGGTCGCGATCCTCGCCCTGTTGCTGACCGCCCTTCCCGCGGCCGCGCAGGTCTACAGCTGGAAGGACAAGGACGGGCGCATCCACTACGGCGACATGCCTCCCGCAGGCGTCGAGGCCACGGTGATCCGCGGAGCACGACCGGGTGCCGCCGCGCGCAAGGCTGGAGAGACCGCGCCGTCGGCGGACATGCCGCCTGCTGCCACTCCCACCTCCCCGAGTTCGCTCGCCGAGCGCGAACAGGCTTTCCGGGAACGCCGCGCCGCCGCGGCGGAGGCCGAGGCGAAGGCCGCTCGGGAAGCTGAATCGAGAGGCGAGACGGAACGTTTCTGCACGGACGCGCAGCATGAACTCGCCGCCTTGCGTGGCGGCCAGCGCATGGTCCGCTTCAACGTCAAGGGGGAACGCGAGTTCCTCGACGATCGTGCGCGCGCGGAGCAGGCCGAGGCTCTGGAGCGCAAGATCGCAGATCATTGCAGATAGATCCGACCCGCAGGTCGACGCCAGCAGGCTCGCAAGCCCAACGTCGCGCGAGCGGAAATTCCGCTGCACAGGGTCCGCTGCACAGGGTCGCGCCGATCCATCACTCGGCCGCTTCGGCGGGCCCACCCCCCTTTTTCATGACCTTGCCCTCGTCGGCACGCTTCTTTCGCACCGCCTTCGGGTCGGCGATCAGCGGACGATAGATCTCCACCCGGTCGCGGTCGCGCACCTCGGTGTCGAGCTTGACCAGCCTTGCATAGATCCCCAGCTTGTTCGCACGGTCGGGCTGGATCTCCGGATGCTTCTGCAACAGGCCGGAAGCCTCCAGCGCATCGCGCACCGAGGCTCCTTCCGCCAGCCGCACGTGCACCAGCTCCTGGCGCTGCGGCAGCGCGTACACCACTTCCACGTTGATCATCCCGCTCATGCAGCACTCCCCTGCCCGGCCCGATAGACCTGGCCGGCACGCTTGACGAAGGAATCGACGAAAGTGTTCGCGATATGGTTGAACACCGGCCCGAGCACCTTCTCCAGCAGCTTGCTCGCGAACTGGTAGCGCAGCTGGAACTCGACCTTGCACGCGGTCTCGCCGAGCGCGGTGAAGCGCCAGTGTCCGTCGAGATGGGTGAAGGGGCCGTCGGTCAGGCGCAGCTTCATCTCCTGCGGGTAGCGCTTGGCGTTCTCGGTGCTGAAATGCGCCTTGATGCCATGGTAATTGATGTGCAGCGTAGCCGCGGTGATCGTCTCGGTGCGCCCGATCAGATCGACGCCGCCGCACCAGGGCAGAAACAGCGGGTATTCCTCGCAGCGGTCGACGAGCTCGAACATCTGCGCCGGGGTGAATTCGATCAGGACGAGCTTGTTGACTTCGGCCATGGGCAAGTTGGTCGGCGCCACCACCATGACGGAACGGAGGTGCGGCCGAACTGTTAAAATCCGCGATTCTACCGCATACGGACGCGCCGGCTCAGGGCCGCGCCGCCACGGGACGCCGAACCATGAGCATCATCGAAAACCGCAAGGCCCTTCACGACTACTTCATCGAGGAGAAGCACGAAGCCGGCATCGTCCTCGAAGGCTGGGAGGTCAAGGCGATCCGCGCCGGTCGCTCGAACATCAAGGAATCCTACGTGGTGATCCGCGCCGAGGAGATCTTTGTTTTCGGCATGCACATCACCCCGCTCAGCACCGCCTCCAGCCATGTGCGCCACGACCCGACGCGCACGCGCAAACTGCTGCTGCACAAGAAGGAGATCGCCCGCCTGATCGGCAAGGTCGAGCGCGCCGGCTATACGCTGGTGCCGCTCGACCTGCACTACAAGAATGGGCTCGTGAAGCTCGAGATCGGGCTCGCCAAGGGCAAGAAGCTGCACGACAAGCGCGAGGACGAGAAGAAGAAGGACTGGGAGCGCGAGAAGCAGCGCCTCATGCGGGTCAAGGCCTGAGCGCCCTCACAGCAGCGTCACCGCCCCCCCCGCGACCGCCAGCAGCACCAGCCAGGTCAGCACGCCGAAGCTGGTCACCTGCATGGCCACCTCGCTCGCCTCGACGTCCTCGTCGATGCCGAGCAGGCGGTCGACGCCGTGGCGGATCAGCATGGCCGAGGCGCCGAGCGCGACGAGGCCGACGAGCACCACGAACCACGCGCTGCCGAACACCACCGCGAGCGAGGACAGCCACAGTGGCACCGGCGCGATCGCCGCCACCGTGTAGGCATCCTCGAGCCGGCTGCTGCCGTCCTTGGCCATCGAGGCCTGGCGGATCGAGTTCGCCATGATCGGCACGCTGAAGTGTTCGGCGACGAAGAACAGCACGGCCGCGATCAACCAGTTGCCGAAGCCCGCGTCGGGAAACACCCGGGCGCCCACGCCCCCCGATGCCAGCAGGATCATCAGCGGCGGCAGCAGCGACATCGGCAGGACCAGGCGACGGAACAGCCAGTCCATCGGTGGCCGTTCGCGCGCGACCAAGTCCCAGCCATCGCGGCTCGAAACCACCATGCGGGGAAATTGCATGACGTCCATGATTCGGTCTCCTCTTTCGGGGTGGAAATCCGGCCGCCGCCACGATCCACCTGCGCGCGTGGGCCATCGCTCTTTTTACATCACACTTTGATATTAATCCGCAATCGTCGGATTGCAAGGACGATCTCTCGATCGGACTGCCGAAGCGAGGGCGGAAGAAGCTAAAATCCGCGCACGATGAACACTCCACTCGACAAGTCCGAATTCGAGGCCCTCGCCGACTTCCGCTACCAGCTGCGGCGCTTCCTGCGCTTCTCCGAGTTGCTCACCCGGCGCCACGGCATCACCAACCTCCAATACCTGCTGCTGCTCCAGGTCAAGGGCTATCCCGGACGCGAATGGGCCTGCATCGGCGAGCTCGCCGAGCGCCTGCAGGCCCACCAGCATGGTGTGGTGTCGCTGGTTTCGCGTTGCGAGAAACTCGGACTGGTCGAGCGCCGCCCGGGTCGCGAGGATCGGCGCGCGGTCGAGGTGCACCTGACCGCCGAAGGCGAGCGCCTCGCGGCAACGATCGCACTGCACCACCGCGAGGAGGTCAAGCTGCTCGGCGGTGTGTTCCGCGACCTCGCCTCGCAATTGCGCTGAAGCCTTCGGAAGCCCGCTGCAAACGCGCCGGCGGAGCTCAGCCCTCCGGTCCCTGCCCCAAGCCGTTCTCCACCGCGAATACCGCCGCCTGCACCCGGCTGCTCAGGTTGAGCTTGCGCAACATGTTCTGCACGTGGATCTTCACCGTGCTCTCGGCGAGCTCGAGTGCACGGGCGATCTCCTTGTTGCTCTGTCCGCGCGCGATGAAGCGCAGGATTTCGCGTTCGCGCGGCGACAGCTTCTCGAGTTCGGCCGGCTCCGCACCGGCAGCAGGGGCACTCCTCGCCAGCGCTCCCGGCGCAGGCGCGATCGCACCGCCCATCGCCGCTCGGCTGGCGCTGCTGCGCACGCCGCTCAGCAGCTTGCCCATCATCTGGGGCGAAACCACCGATTCGCCCTGCGCGGCCGTCTTGATCGCCGATACCAGGGTTTCGGCCTGGATGTTCTTCAGCAGGTAGCCGCAGGCCCCGGCGCGCAGCGTCTCGATAAGGTCGTCGGCGTCCTCCGAGACCGTCAACATCAGCACACGCGTCTCGGGCACCTCCTCGAGCAGCAGGCGGGCGGCCTCGCGCCCGGAGAGCCCGGGCATGTTGTTGTCGAGCAACACCACGTCGGGTCGCAGCTGCCCGGCGAGGCGGATGCCCTCGCGCCCGTCGCCGGCCTCGCCCACCACCTCGAAGCAGACGTAGCTCTGCAGCAGCGAACGGATGCCGCTGCGGAACAGCGTGTGGTCGTCGACCAGAAGGACACGGATCTTCTCTTCAGCCATCAAGCCAGCACCTCGTTCGTTCTCGGCAGTTCCAGTCGGATCTCGGTGCCCCGCCCGGGCGACGAGCGCACCGCAAAGCGGCCACCGATCCGCATGGCGCGCTCGCGCATGATCTGCAGGCCGATGTGCGCCTCGCTGTCGGACGCGTCACGGTCTTCCGCAAAGCCCACGCCGTCGTCGCGCACCGTCACCGCGAGCCCGTCGCGACCGCGCCGCACACCCACGGAAACGGTGCTTGCACCGGCGTGCTTGCGCACGTTGGAGAGCGCTTCCTGGATGATGTAGAGCACCTGGGTCTCGGCCTCGGGATCGAGCGGTGCGCCGTCGCCCTGCACGTCGAGGTCGGTGGCGATGCCGGTCTGCTCTGCGAGCCGGCGCAGGGCTGCGGCGATGGCGGCATCGAGATCCTGCTGCTCGACCCGGGTGCGGAAGTGCACCAGCAACTCGCGCACATCCTCATAGCTCTCCTGGATACCGCGACGAAGCATCTCCACGGTCGTACTCACGTCCGCGGCGCGGTTCTCGGCGAGCGCGCGTTCCAGCATCTGCACCTGCAGGTTCAGGAAGGCCAGGCCCTGGGCGATCGAGTCGTGCAGTTCGCGCGCGAGCAGGTTGCGCTCTTCGGAGACGGCGAGTTCGCGCTCGCGCGCGTGCAGGCGCTGGTTCTCGATCGCGATGCCGAGCTGCTGTCCGAGAGCCTCGAGCAGCTGGCGATCGGCGTCGCCGATCGCATCCGACTGGTCGAAATACAGGTTGAACACGCCGAGCGCGCGCTTGCTGGCCGTGATCGAGGTGGCCGACACCGTACGGAACCCGGCGCGCCGACAGGCATCGCGCGTCACCGCGAGCGCGGCATTGCGTACATCCAGGGTCAGCGAAAGCCCGCTGCCCCGGGCCGCCTCGCCGCAGACGCATTCGCCGCAGGCCAGCACTTCCTCGCGATCGAGGAAGTCGTCGCCCAGCCCGTCGTGGACGATCATGCACAGGTTTCGCGATTCGAGATCGAGCAGGCGCGCGGAGCTCGCACTCGCACCCATCGTCTTCTGCACCCGCTCGAGGAAGCCCTTGCACAGCGTGTCGACGTCGTTGGGTTCGCGCAGGAAGGCGACGATCTCGTAGAGGATCTCGAGCTCGCGGTTCTTCTCTTCGAGGCTGCGGGTCTTGGCGACGACACGCTCCTCGAGCGTGTCATAGACGTTCTGCAAGTGGGCTGCCATGCGGTTGAAGCCGGCCGAGAGCTCGCCGAACTCGTCCTGCGACAGCACCGGCACGCGGGCATCGAAATCCTCCTGCCCCATGCGCTTGACGCCCTCGTGGAGCTCGAACACGGGGCGGATCACGGTGAGGAAGAAGAAGCGCAGCAGCAGGATGGTGCCGATCACCGCGAGGGCAACCAGGATCACCTGCGAGGTGCGCAGGATGTTGGTGTTGCGCGCATAGCTCTGCTCCATGCGCAGCACGAAATCGTTGATGTCCTCGACGTAGTCGCGGGCGGCGCGGTCGAACTCCAGGCCCCTGCGATGCAGGTTGGCCGGATCCGGGTCCGCGGCGATCGCGAGCAGGATCGGGCGCAGCTGCACGCTCCATTCTTCGGACATCCCGGAGAGCACCTGCTGGATACCGGCTTCGCGCGGCACGAACAAGGGGCGGGACGGATCTCCCCGGCGCAGCACGCCGAGGATGCGGTCGAAGTCGTCGACCCTCGCCCTCAGGTCGCCAGCGAAACCCTGCCGGTCGCTGGTATGCAGATCCGCACGAGCGAGGTGATGCGCCACGCGGTACAAGCGCATCCGCAGGCTGCCGGCATCGTTGATCGCAGCCGCCGCGCCTTCCAGGCGCCACGAGATGAACAGCGTCAGCGCGATCGCGGCAAGTGCCACGAGGAAAAAGCCGAGCAGCATGCCGGTGATCTTGACCGACAGGCCCGAGCCGCGGATGAACATGAGAATCGGTGCTTTCTGGCGCATCCGCGCAAGCTAGGGGCAAAAGGACCGAAAGGCAAGGCCGGCAGCCTCGATGGCTGCCAGCCCTGCCTCTCGCTTCAGCCTCAGGCCAGGCGGCGCTTGGTCCGGACGATCTGGTAGGCGCGCGTCAGGTAGCTGAACGGCGCGGTCAGGATGTGCACCAGGCGGGTGAAGGGGAACACCAGGAACACCGTCATGCCGAAGAAGATGTGGGCACGGAAGATCGGATCGACCTTCGTCATCAGCTCGGGCTGCGGGTTCAGCAGCAGGATGCTCTTGACCCACTCGGCCAGCGCCAGCATCACGGCCGGATCACCCTTGACGGCGTGACCGATCGAGAACGGCACGGTCAGCAGGCCGAGGATCAGCGTGGCCATCAGCCAGGTGATGATGAACACGTCGCTGCGACGGCTGTTGATGCGCACGCGCGGGTTGTACATGCGGCGATACCACAGCATGGAACCACCGACCAGGCACATGATGCCGAAGATCACGCCGGCGATGATCGCGATCCATTGGTGGGCGAGGTCGGAGATCCCCAGGCCAAGCCACAGGCCGTGCGGCAGCACGAGACCGGCGAAATGGCCGAAGAAGATCATGATGACGCCGACGTGGAACAGGTTGCTCGCCAGCATCATGCCTTGCTTGGACAGCAGCTGCGACGAATCGGTCTTCCAGGTGTACTGCTCGTTGTCGTACCGGATCCAGCTGCCGATCACGAACACGGTCAGCGCAATGTAGGGATAGACCCCGAAAAACAGGTTGGTCAGGGACATCGTCTTCTCCTCAGGCGGCCGCGCGGGCCAGCGAGCTGTGGTTTTCGATCACGCGAACGAGCGCCGCATAGGGGCTCTCCGCCTTTTCCAGGTTGGTCGCGAGCACGTTGAACACCTTCACCGCGTCAGTCAGGAACACGCGCGCCTCGGTCTCCCCGAGTTGCGACACGAACTCCATCATCATCGGCAGGTAGTCCGGGATCTCGTGCTCGTCGTGCTGCAGTCCGTAGGACTTGTAGAACTCCGACAGGTCGATCAGCGCCGGACCGCGGTTCTTGTCGTCGCCGAACACATGGTGGGTCAGGTGCAGGCTGTGCTCCGGGGTGAGGTCGAAGGTCTTGACGAAACGGCCTTCGAGCTCGGTCTGGTCCTGAGCGAGCATCCAGTCGATGAAACCGGCGATGCTCCCGTGCTCAGCCTCGGTGAACACCTGGTCGGTGTCCACCGAGCGCACCAGACCCCGCGCACCGCCCTGCTCCGAGACCGCGGCGCGCAGGTCGCCGACGATCTCGCTGCCCGGGTAGTCGAGCAGCATGGCAAGCAGCTTGTAGGTCTGCATGGTTCAGTCTCCTCAGTAGCGTTCGCCGGTGACGTCGTGCAGCTCGTCGGCGTGCGGGACCGGCTTGCGCGGCTCCATCGACTCCTTGCGGCGCTCGGGGAACAGCGAGTTCGGCGAGATGCCGACCGACGACGCGCTGCCGAAGCTGAAGCCCGCCTGACCCTGGAAGCCGTGGTAGTCCTCGAGGCGCATCTCTTCCTTGGAGGTCGGAATCACGAAGCGGTCTTCGTAGTTCGCGATCGCCAGGTAGCGATACATCTCCTTGGCCATGTCCTCGGTCATGCCCACCGCCTCCAGCGCGCGCGTGTCGGGCGTGCCCTCGACGTGCACCGAGCGCTGGTAGGAGCGCATCGCGATCATGCGGTTGAGCGCGTCGATGATCGGCTGCTCCTTGCCCGCGGTCATCAGGTTGGCCAGGTACTTGACCGGCAGGCGCATCGCGGAGGCCTTCGGGATAACGCCGTCGGCCTCGGTCGGCAGCGCCTTCTGGTCGATCTGCGACTGCACCGGCGAGAGCGGCGGCACGTACCAGATCATCGGCAGCGTGCGGTACTCGGGGTGCAGCGGGAAGGCGATCTTCCACTGCACGGCCATCTTGTAGATCGGCGACTTCTGCGCGGCGAGGATCCAGTCGTCGGTGATGCCGTCCTTCTTGGCCTGCTCGATCACGGCCGGGTCGAAGGGATCGACGAACATGTCCAGGTGCTCCTGGTACAGGTCCTGGACGTTGTCGGCGCTGGCCGCGGCCGAGATCTTGTCGGCGTCGTACAGGATGATGCCGTTGTAGCGGATGCGGCCGACGCAGGACTCCGAACAGACGGTCGGCATGCCGTTCTCGACGCGCGGGTAGCAGCCCACGCACTTCTCGGCCTTGGACGACTCCCAGTTGAAGAACACCTTCTTGTACGGGCAGCCCGAGATGCACATCCGCCAGCCGCGGCAGCGGTCCTGGTCGGCGAGCACGATGCCGTCTTCCTCGCGCTTGTAGAGCGCGCCGGACGGGCACGAGGCCACGCAAGCCGGGTTGATGCAGTGGTTGCAGATGCGCGGCAGGTACATGTGGAAGGTGTTTTCGAACTGCTTGTACATTTCCTTCTCCATGTTGGAGAAGTTCTTGTCACGAGCACGGGAGGCGAACTCGCCGGCGAGGTCGTCTTCCCAGTTCGGGCCCCAGGTGATCTTGTCCATCTTCTCGCCGGTGATCTGCGACACCGGACGCGCGGTCGGCGCGGCCTCGGACAGCGGCGCGTTCTGCAGACGGGCGTAGTCGTAGGTGAAGGGCTCGTAGTAGTCGTCGATCTCGGGCAGGTTCGGGTTGGAGAAGATCTGCACGATCTTCTTCAGGCGGCCGCCGGCCTTGAGCTCGAGCTTGCCGTTGAGCTTGGTCCAGCCACCCTTCCACTTGTCCTGGTTCTCCCATTCCTTCGGGTAACCGATGCCCGGCTTGGACTCGACGTTGTTGAACCAGGCGTACTCGACGCCCTTGCGGTTGGTCCACACGTTCTTGCAGGTCACCGAGCAGGTGTGGCAACCGATGCACTTGTCGAGGTTGAACACCATCGCGAATTGCGCGCGGATTTTCATTTGTTTCTCCTGAATCTCTGGTCTCGAGTCGGCGCTTACTTCTTGCCGATGCCCACGGGGTTGCGTTGGGCTTCGCGTTCGGGCGTGAGCGGACGCTCCAGCCAGTCGATGTCCTGGTCCTCGATCTTGTGGATCACCACGACTTCGTCACGCTGGCAACCGACGGTGCCGTAGTAGTTGAAGCTGTAAGCCAGTTGCGCATAGCCGCCGACCATGTTGGTGGGCTTGACGATGACGCGGGTGACCGAGTTCAGGATGCCGCCACGCTTGCCGGTCGTGTTCGAGCCGGGCACGTTCACGTTCTTTTCCTGGGCGTGATACATGATCGCCATGCCACGCGGGATGCGCTGCGACACCACCGCACGGGCCACCGTGGCGCCGTTGGCGTTGATCGCCTCGACCCAGTCGTTGTCGCGGATGCCGATGGTCGCGGCCTCTTCCTCGGACAGCCAGACGTACGGGCCGCCGCGGAACAGGTTGAGCATGCGCAGGTTGTCCTGGTAGCTGGAGTGGATGCCCCACTTCGAGTGCGGGGTGATCCACGACAGGGTCAGGTGCGGCTTGTTGCGCACGCTGTCGGGCACCTTCTCGTGGGCCTTGAGGTCGACCGGCGGCTTGTAGGCGCAGAAGCCTTCACCGAAGTCGAGGAACCACTCGTGGTCCTGGTAGAAGTGCGCACGACCGGTCAGGGTACGGAACGGAATGTGCTCGTGGATGTTGGTGTAGCCCGCGGTGTAGGACACGGTCTCCGACTCGATGCCGGACCAGGTGGGCGCGGTGATGATCTTGCGCGGCTGGGCGACGATGTCGCGGAAGGTGATCTTGTCCTCGTGACGGCCGGCGTACAGGTGGTGGTGATCGATGCCGGTCTTCTTCGACAGCGCGCTCCACGACTTGTGCGCCACTTCGCCGTTGGTCTCGGGCGCCATGCGCATGACCGAGTCGCAGACGTAGATGTCTTCCTCGAGCGACGGCATGCCCTTCGAAACACCTTCGACCTGCACCGGGTAGTTGCACTTCTTGAGCTCTTCGTACTCCTGGGTGGTATCCCAGTCGATGCCCTTGACGTTGTTGCCCAACTTCACCATCAGCGGGCCGAGCGCGATGTACTTATTGTAGATCTGAGCGTAGTCGCGCTCGACGAGCTTGAGCATCGGCATGGTCTTGCCCGGGATCGGATCGCACTCGCCGTGCTTCCAGTCCTTGCCCACGCCCATCGGAGTCGCGAGTTCCATCGGCGAGTCGTGCTGCATCGGCAGCGAGACCACGTCCTTGCGGGTGCCGAGGTGCTTGGCGCCGAGCGCGGTGAAGGTCTTCGCCAGGGTGCGGAAGATCTGCCAGTCGGACTTCGACTCCCAGCCCGGAGTCACCGCCTCACCCAGCGGGTGGATGAAGGGGTGCATGTCGGTGGTGTTGAGGTCGTTCTTCTCGTACCAGGTCGCCGTCGGCAGGATGATGTCGGAGTATGCGCCGGTCGAGTTGAGGCGGAAGTTGATGTCCACCATCAGGTCGAGCTTGCCGGTCGGGCCATGCTCGCGCCACTTCACTTCCTTGCAGTTGTTGCCCGCGCCGCCTTCCTGCATCACGCCGTTCTGCGCGCCCAGCAGGTGCTTGAGGAAGTACTCGTGGCCCTTGGCCGACGAGCCGATCAGGTTGGCGCGCCACACGATCAGGTTGCGCGGCCAGTTTTCCTCGGCATCCGGGTCGGCGAAGGACACGTCGAGCGCGCCCGACTTGAGCTGTTCGACCACGTATTTCGACACGCTCGCCTCGTCGGTCGCACCCGCACGCGCGGCTTCTTCGGCGAGTTCGATCGGGTTGCGGTTGAAGTGCGGGGCGGACGGCAGCCAGCCCATGCGCACCGCCTTGACGTTGTAGTCGGCGAGCGAGGAACCCTTGTTGCGGCAGGGACCGGCGGGCGACAGCAGCGAGTCGGCATCCACCGTCTCGTAGCGCCACTGGTCGGTGTGGAAGTACCAGAACGAGGTCGAGTTCATGTGGCGCGGCGGACGCTGCCAGTCGAGCGCGAACGCGATCGGCGCCCAGCCCGCTTGCGGACGCAGCTTTTCCTGGCCCACGTAGTGCGCCCAGCCACCACCGGTCTGACCCACGCAGCCGCACATGTGCAGCAGGTTCATGATCGAGCGGTAGGCGAGGTCGTTGTGGTACCAGTGGTTGATCGCAGCGCCCATGATCACCATGGACTTGCCCTTCGTCTTCGAGGCGTTCTCGGCGAACTCGCGGCCGGTACGCTCGAGGTCGGCGGCCTTCACGCCGGTCTGCTTGGCAGCCCAGGCCGGGGTGTAGGCGACATTGGCGTCGTCGTAGGACGAGGCCACGTTGGCGCCACCCAGGCCGCGGTCGATGCCGTACTGCGCGACCTGCATGTCGAACACCGAGGTCACGAAGGCTTCTTCGCCGCTGGCGAGCTTGAGGCGACGCGCCGGCACGTTGCGGTACAGCAGCTCGGGTTCACCCGGCACGAAGTGCGGGAAGCCCACCGAGACGACCTCGTCCTGGCTGCCGATGCAGGTGAGCTCCGCTTCGGTCTCGGCCTGGTCGGCGCCGGCCTTCTCGAGCAGGTTCCACTTGCCGTCCTCGCCCCAGCGGAAGCCGATCGAGCCGTTGGGCGCGATGAAGCGGCCGCTCTTCTTGTCGAAGACGATGGTCTTCCACTCGGGGTTGTTGGACTCGCCGAGGTTGTTGTCGAAGTCGGAAGCGCGCAGGTTGCGATCCGAAACATAGCCCTCGCCGTGCTTGCGCAGCACGACCTGCATCGGCAGGTCGGTGTACTTGCGCGCGTACTCGGTGAAGTACGGGTCCTGCTTCTCGACGAGGAATTCCTTCAGCGCGACGTGGCCCATGGCCAGGAAGGCGGCGGCGTCGGTGCCCTGCTTGACGGGCATCCACAGGTCGGCGAACTTGACGTACTCGGCGTAGTCCGGCGCCATCGACACGATCTTGGTGCCCTTGTAGCGCACTTCGGTGGCGAAGTGGGCGTCCGGGGTGCGGGTCATCGGCAGGTTGGCGCCGGTGATGATCAGATAGGTCGAGTTGTACCAGTCGGCGGCCTCGGGCACGTCGGTCTGCTCGCCCCAGGTCTGCGGCGACGCGGCCGGCAGGTCGCAGTACCAGTCGTAGAACGAGCCGCAGGCACCACCGATCAGCGACAGGTAACGCGCGCCGGCGGCGTACGAGATCATCGACATCGCGGGAATCGGCGAGAAACCGTAGATGCGGTCCGGGCCCCACTTCTTGATCGTGTAGACGTTGGCTGCGGCGACGATCTCGGTGACCTCGTCCCAGCTGGTGCGCACGAAGCCACCCAGGCCGCGCACGTGCACGTACTTCTCGCGCTTGGCGGGATCCTTCTGGATCGCCTCCCAGGCCTCGACCGGGTCGCGTCCGGCCTTGCGCTCGGCGCGGTACAGGTCGAGCAGGCGGCCGCGGATCATCGGGTACTTGATGCGGTGCGGCGAGTACAGGTACCACGAGAACGAGGCACCACGCTGGCAGCCGCGCGGCTCGTGGTTGGGCAGGTCCTCGCGGGTGCGCGGGTAGTCGGTCTGCTGCATCTCGAACGACACCAGGCCGTTCTTGACGAAGATCTTCCAGGAACAGCCGCCGGTGCAGTTCACACCGTGGGTGGAGCGCACCACCTTGTCGTGGCGCCAGCGGTTGCGGTAGGCATCCTCCCAGTTGCGGTCTTCATTGGTGACGATACCGTGTCCGTTCGAGAAGGTCTCCTTGACCTTGTCGAAAAACCTCAGGCGATCGAGAAAATGACTCATGGTTTGCTCCTCTCAAGTCGTCGCTTCGTTCGTCAAGCGCGATCGGTAAAAGTCTGGTTGAAAAAGGGAATCCGTCGGTCGGGCGGGAATCAGGGGTTCTGGATGTACGCGTCCTTGCGCAGGTAGAACCACCAGTTGAGGACCACGCACAGGGCGTAGAACACTGCAAAGCCGTACATCGCGTACTCGGGCGTGCCGGCCTTGATCTGGCCGCCGATCACCACCGGAGCGATGAAGGAGCCGTAGGCCGCCACCGCAGAGGTCCAGCCCAGCACGGGGCCGCGCTCGTCCTTGTCGAACACGAAGCCCACGGTACGGAAGGTCGAGCCGTTGCCGATGCCGGAGGCCGCGAAGAGCAGCACGAACAGCGCCATGAACATGAAGAAGTACTGTTCCGGCGTCGCCGAGTGGTAGGCGAGGAACATCACGTAGCCGGTCACCGCGGAGGCGATCACGAGCACGATCGAGATCCACTGGGTCACGATCGAGCCGCCCAGCTTGTCCGAGATCCAGCCGCCCACCGGTCGGATCAACGCGCCGACGAAGGGGCCGATCCAGGCGAACATCAGCGCGGAGGGCGCGTTCGGGTTCTTCGCATGCACCCAGGCCTGGGTGGCCGGATCGAGCACGTGGGTGTTGCCGAAGATCACCGTGATCGACAGCGGCAGCGCCATCGAGAAACCGATGAAGGAGCCGAAGGTCACCACGTAGAGCGCGGTCATCGACCAGGTGTGCTTGTTGCGGAAGATCGCGAACTGCTTGTCGAGATTGGTCTTCATCTCGCCGCTGGCGGCGAACTTCATGCCGTACAGCGTGCCGAGGATGACCAGCGGCAGCATGATCCACATCCCGCCGCCCGCGAGCACGCCGAGGCCGCTCGGCAGGTAGAGGTAGAGACCGATCGCCGAAACCACCAGGGCGATGCCGTAGAACAGGATGATCTTGCCGAGCGCCGCGCCCGTGGAGCCGATGTTGGGCGACACGGTGAGGAGGTTGTTCATGCCGAACCAGCCGACCACCGCGAGCGGCACCAACAGCAGCAGCCAGACGAAGCCGGCGTTCTGCACGTAGGTCGGCGTGCCGGCGGCGATCTTGCCGATCAGCGTGGCGGAATCCTTGACCAGCGGGATCGCGTCGCCGCCGAGTGCGCCGAACACCCCCATGGTCATCACTGCCGGAATCAGCAGCTGCGAGGTGGTCACGCCGAAGTTGCCCAGGCCGGCGTTGAGGCCGAGCGCGGTGCCCTGCAGGCGCTTGGGGAAGAAGGTGGAGATATTGGCCATCGAGCAGGCGAAGTTGCCGCCGCCCATGCCCGACAGCAGCGCCATGAGCTGGAACACCCACAGCGGCGTCTCCAGACTCTGCAGCGCGATGCCGGTACCCACGGCGGGGATCATCAGCAGCGCGGTGGTCAGCCACACCGTGTTGCGACCGCCGCAGATGCGGATGAAGAAGGAGGCCGGGATGCGCGTGGTGGCACCCGACAGGCCGGCGATCGCGGCGAGCGAGAAGAGCTGGTCGGGGGCGAAGGGGAAGCCCGCGTTGGCCATCTGCACCGTGATGATCCCCCACATCAGCCACACGGCGAAGCCGCACAGCAGGCTGGGGATGGAGATCCACAGGTTGCGGTTGGCGATCCGCGAGCCCTTCTCCTTCCAGAAGGCCTCGTCCTCGGGGCGCCAATCGACGAGGTCGACGCTGCTGGTGATCGCCGGGCTCGGCGCCGCGACATTGCTTGCTTGCATGAAACCCACTCCTCGTTGTCTTGCGAATCAGGCCTTGGACGAGTCGACCGCGGTGTCGTGACCGTCGAACATGTCGACACGACGGACTTCCGTCAGGTACATCCAGATCAGGGAAACCCAGGTCACGCCGTAGAGCAGCATGAAGGCGCTCGAGCGCACGCCGGTGAGGTCGACCAGGGCGCCGAACATGATCGGCAACAGGAAGCCGCCCATGCCGCCCACCAGGCCGACGATGCCGGAGACCGCGCCGATCTCCTTGGGGAACTCGTTGGAGATGTACTTGAACACCGAGGCCTTGCCGAAGGCGAAGGCGATGCCGACGATGAAGAGCAGGATCGTAAACACCCACACGTTGAGGTGGATGCTGAAGGTGCGCGGCCCCTCGACGGTCTGCACGGTGAAGTCGGTGTTCGGATAGGAGAGCAGGAACAGGCAGATCCACGACGCCCACATCACCCACCAGGTGACCTTGTGCGCGCCGTAGCGGTCGGACAGCCAGCCGCCCACCGCGCGCAGCACGCCGCCGGGCAGGGAGAAGCAGGCAGCGAGCAGCGCCGCCGCCTGGATGCCCATGCCGAACTCGTTGACGTAGTACTTGGTGAGCCACAGCGACAGGCCGACGTAGCCGCCGAACACGATCGAGTAGTACTGGCAGTACTTCCACACGCGCGGATCCTTGAGCACGCGCAGCTGGTCGCGGAAGGTCACCGAGGAGTGCACCCGGTGCTCGGGGTCGTCGTAGGTGAAGAACCAGAACGCGACCGCGGTGATCAGCATCGCCGCCGCATAGACCTGCGGCACCATCTGCCAGCCGAACATGACCACCAGCGTGGGCGCGACGAACTTGGTGACCGCGGCGCCCGAGTTGCCGGCACCGAACACCCCCATCGCGAAGCCCTGGTTCTGGCGTTCGAACCAGCGCGCGCAGTAGGCGATGCCGACCGAGAAGGAGCCGCCCGCGAAGCCGACAAAGAGGCCGGCGACGAGGAACTGCCAGTATTCGGTCGCATGGCCGATCAGCCAGATCGGCAGCACGGTGCACAGCATCAGCACGAAGAAGACGATGCGGCCGCCGAACTTGTCGGTGAGCATGCCGAGGGGCAGACGGATCAGCGATCCGGTCAGCACCGGGGTAGCCGCCAGCAGGCCGAACTGGGTCTCGTTGAGGGCGAGAACCTCCTTGATCGGGATACCGATCACCGCGAACAGCATCCACACGGCAAAACAGACGGTGAATGCGGTGGTGCTCATGATGAGCACGGACATCTGCTGAAACTTGCGAGTAGCCATTTCCCACTGCGCTCCGGAAAGGTCCGACGGTCACGAATTTTCCGGGGTGAGGATAGGCTCGGGCGGCGCCCCGCACCATTCGCCAAAAGCACGGGATCGGCACTGCCGGCACGACGGCGGACTAGTCCTTAGTGCCTAGCCCGGACGAGCTCAGAGGGGTAGGACCGCCTCGTCGTGCGTCAGCAGGCGGGCGAGCTGCGCACGGTTGCGCACGCGGATGCGACGGCCGCTCACGGTGAGCACGCCCTCCTCGACCAGGCTGCGCAACACCCGCGAGAGCGTCTCGGGCGTGAGGTTGAGCAAGGAGGCGATGGTCTTCTTGGGCGCGGCCAGGACGATGCAACCATCGCTGCGCGCACCGCGCTCGAGCTGTTCGAGCAGATAGCTCGCCACGCGCACCGCCGCCGGGCCGCCGACGGTGCTGCCGATCGCGTCGATCAGGCGCTGGATGCGCGCGCACACCGCGACCAGCATGCGGTTGGAGAGCGAATTGTCCATCGCCACCGCGGCCAGCACGCGCTCGCGCGGAACATGCACCAGCACGACCGCGCCGACCGCCTGCGTCCACGTTCGATAGCGCTCGCCGGTGAACACGCCGATCTCGCCGAACATGCCGCCCGGCTCGAAGAGCTCGACCACCTTGTCCTTGCCCTCGGGCCCGCTGACCATCAGGCGGACCGCGCCGTTGCAGACGAAGAACAGGCCGCTGGGGTGGGAGCCGCGCTCGAACACCGTGGCCGACGAGGACAGGCGGACGAACTCCGCGCCGCGCGCAAGCTCGTCGAGCACCTCGGGCCCGCTGCCGAGCAGGATCGGCATGCGCGCCAAGGCCTCGCGAGGCGAAGCGGCCTTGCGCGCGAGCGCAGGACGCACGCGCGACTCCTCCGCATGAGTCAGGACGATGGTGGACACAGGTCTGTTTTATCCGCCGGCATGGGTCGCGACGGTTCCTCCTCCAGTTCCATCCTAGACCCTGGCACGGCCGCTGACCATTGGCCGATCGACGGAGCGCTACGCCGAAAGGACTACCCTCGCCTCAAGGGGCCCTCGGGAAGCGGCGAACCCGGATGGCGCAGGCACGCCCGGCGACGACCACGCGCGATGTCGCCTGCACGTTCAGGAACTGCAGGAGAGCATGGAGCAGCCGGGGCGATCGCGCGCCCAGTCCGGCCGGCGCGCCGCGAAGCGCTCGCGCCCGGGCTGCTCGTCGTAGGGTCGGCGCAGCACCTCGAGCAGGGCCTCGAGCTCGCTCATGTCCCCACCCTCCGCGGCGTCGATCGCCTGCTGGGCCAGGTAGTTGCGCGGCACGTAGAGCGGATTGACGCGGTTCATCTCCGCCCGTCGCGCCGCGGCCAGCCGACCGTCGCCGAGCACGCGCGCGCCATGCGCTCGCAACCAGGCGAGCAGCTCCGCCTCCACCGCGGCGCGGCGCGTGGGGTCGTAGAAGGCCTCGGCGAGCGGCTCCAGCGTGGGCGCCGCCGGATCGACGTCGGCGAGGCGGCGGAAGAACAGGCTCATGTCCACCTCGCCTGCCGCGAGCAGGCGGTGCAGGCGCTCGAGCAGGCCGTCGTCGCCCTCCTCGCCACCACGCCATTCGGCGAGGCCGAGCTTGGCGCGCATCATGTCGCGATAGCTCGAATCATGGACGTCCGCGTACGCGGCGAGCGCGCGCTCCAGCGGCTCGACCTCGCGCACCACCGGATAGATCGCGTTGGCGAGCTGCCACAGGTTCCAATGCGCGATGAACGGCTGGTTGCCGAAGCGGTAGCGGCGCCCGCCGGCGTCGGTGGTATTGGGCGTCCAGTCGGGGTCGAAGTCGTCGACCCAGCCGTAGGGGCCGTAATCGATGGTGAGGCCGAGGATGGACATGTTGTCTGTGTTCATGACCCCATGCACGAAGCCCACCCGCATCCAGTGCGCGACCAGCACCGCGGTGCGCCGGCAGACCTCGTCGAACCAACGGATGCGCCGCGCCGCCGCATCGGGCTCGGCGGCGAGTTCGGGGAAATCGCGCGCGATGGTGAAGTCGATCAGGCGCTCGAGCAGCGCCTCCTCGCCGCGCGAGGCGAAGATCTCGAAGTTGCCGAAGCGGATGAAGGACGGCGCCACCCGGCACACCACCGCGCCCGGCTCGGGTCGGGGATTGCCGTCGTAGAGCATGTCGCGCACCACGGTCTCGCCGGTTCCCACCAGGCTCAACGCGCGCGTGGTCGGTACGCCCAGGTGGTGCATCGCCTCGCTGCACAGGAACTCGCGCAGCGAGGAGCGCAGCACCGCGCGGCCGTCGGCGAAACGCGAATACGGCGTCG
The DNA here is from genome assembly GCF_055393985.1 of Thauera sp. DNT-1. NCBI lineage: Bacteria > Pseudomonadati > Pseudomonadota > Betaproteobacteria > Rhodocyclales > Zoogloeaceae > Thauera > Thauera sp. DNT-1. The sequence goes on from NZ_AP043752.1 coordinate 1,052,562, forward strand.
GCCCGGCGCCCTTGAGCTGCAGCTCCCAGCGTTCGCCACGCGCATTGATCGACTCGCCGAGCGTGATCGCGCGCCCGTCACCGAGCTGCCCCGCCCAGTTGCCGAACTGGTGGCCGCCGTAGCAGGCGGCGTAGGGCTCCATGCCGGGCAGCAGGCCGTTCCCGCCGAAGACGCGGGCGAACTCGGCGCTGCGCACGTCGGCCTCCTCCAGGCCCAGGATGTGCGCCACCTCGCGCGACCACGCCAGCAGGCGCGGCGCCCGCACCGGCGTCGGCATCACGCGCGAGTAGCAGGCGCCATGGACCGGACGGACGTGGTTATCCGCTTCGGGATCGGCGGGCAGTTCGCGCACGAAGCGGTTGTCGAAGCGAAGCGCTCTCATCGGGACATCCTCGTCATGGTCGGCCCGGCGGGTGCGGGCCAGGGCGCGCTCAGGCGCGGCGCGGGTCGAAGGCGTCACGCACCACGTCGGCGAACAGGTTGGCGGCGAGCACGAGCACGAACATGAACACGAAGGCCGCCGCCAACGACCACCAGACCATCGGCTCGCGCGCGAGTTCGGCACGCGCCATGTTGATCATGGTGCCGAAGCTGATCGTCGACGGGTCGACGCCGATGCCGACGTAGGACAGCACCGCCTCGGCCAGCACCAGCCCGGAGAAGTCCATCACCAGCGCGATCAGCACGATATGCATCAGGTTGGGCAGGATGTGGCGGCGCAGGATCGCCGGGGTGCGCACCCCGAAGGCGCGCGCCGCCTGCACGTACTCGAGCTCGCGCAGCTTGAGCGTCTCGCCGCGCAACAGGCGCGCCAGCCCCGTCCAGCTGGTGATGCCGAGGATGAAGCACAGTGCCAGCAGGCGCGCATCCGAGCGCTCGGCTGCGGTGTCGAACCAGTGCGGATTCGTGTCGATGACGACCTGCATCATCAGCACCGCGGCGGCGATCAACAGCACTCCGGGGATCGCGTTGAGCACGGTGTATACGTACTGCACGGCATCGTCCACCCAGCCGCCAAGGTAACCCGCGGCGATGCCGAGCGCGACCGCGAAGGGCATCATCACCAGCGTCGTCAGGGTGCCGATCACCAGCGCCGTGCGCACGCTCTTGAGCGCCAGGTAGAGCACGTCCTGCCCGACCTTGTCGGTGCCGAGCACGTGGTAGAGCGGCGCCAGCTCCACGCACACCCCCACCACCGCGAGCAGCACCGCCAGCGTCACCAGCGCCGCGCGCCAGGCCAGCACGGTGTGTCCGGCCAGCAAGGCCGCGGCCACCTCGCCCCAGCGCAGCCCGCTGCCGCGCCATACCAGGCTGGCGAGCACGACGAAGGCGAGCAGCCACGCGAGCGCCGCCTGCGCGAGCGCCTTCGCCAGCCGCAGCGCGAGGTCGCCCGCCCGCGCCGGGCCCGGGTCGGCGCCGAGGTGGGCCGCGCCGTGGGCGAGACGCGGATAGTCGCGCACCTGGCCGCCGTCGGCGGTCTCCATCGTCTCGCGCTGGTACAGCGTCCACGCGAAGGGCGCGGAATAGGTCTTCTCGGTGCGCAGGCGCAGCGGCGCGAGCAGGGCGTCGAGCGCCGACAGCACCTCGGTGGAAACGACCGGAGCCGCCGGTGCTGCTCCGCTTGCCGGCCCGCCCCCATCCGCCCCCGCCACGCGCTCCAGCGCCGGCAGCAGCGGCCGGTAGTGCAGGCTGTCGACCAGGCCCACGACGAGGAAGGCCAGCAACACGGTGGCCGCCGCCATCCCGGTCGGTCGCCTCCCCACCTTGCGCCAGGCCGCGCGCAGCGGCGCCTGCGCACGCGCGCGCATGCCCGCCAGCAGCGCCAGCGCGACGAGCAGGAAGAGCAACGCGTCGGTCCACAGCAGCACCGGCTGGAAGCCCAAGATCACGCTCGATGCGCTCATTGCAGCCTCACCCGCGGATCGGCCAGGGTGTAGGACAGGTCGGTGAGGATCAAGCCGACGATGTACAGCACCGAGCCGATGAACACCATCGCCCGCACCACCGCGAAGTCCTGCGCGTTGATCGCGTCGATCGTGTAGCTGCCCAGGCCGGGAATCGCGAAAAAGGACTCCACCAGCAGGCTGCCCATGAAGAGCAGCGGGATCACCACCACCACCCCGGTCAGGATCGGGATCAGCGCATTGCGCAGCACATGGCGGAACAGCACCGCGAGCTCCGACAGCCCCTTCGCGCGCGCGGTGCGCACGTAGTCCTTCGAGATCTCCTCGAGGAAGATCGTGCGGTACCACCGCGCCGAAGAGCCGATGCCGGCCACCACGCTGATCAGCACCGGCAGGACCAGGAAGCGCGCTGCATCCAGCCCGGGCGCGTAGCCCGAGATCGGCACCAATGCCCACAGCTTGGACACCAGCCACTGGCCGCCGATGATGTAGAACAGGCTGGAGATCGACATCATCGCCACGCACAGCACCACGCCCCAGAAATCCAGCCAGGTGGCGCGGAAGAACACCAGCAGCAGCGCGAAGCTGATCGACACCACGAGGCTGAGCACGAAGGTCGGCAGCGCGATCGCCAGCGAGGGCCCCATGCGCTCGCGGATCTCCTGGCCGATGTCGCGGCCGTCGTCGGCGCGGCCGAACTCGAGCGCGAACATGCGCAGCGACTTGTCGAAGAAGAGGGTCTCGGTGAAGCGCGCGCTGCCGCTCGCGGCGTCGTTGATGAACATCGGCTTGTCGTAGCCGCGCTCGACCTTCCAGCGCTCGATGGCCTCGGGCGTGGCGCGCTTGACGCCGATGTGCATGCGCGCCATGTCGTCGGGCGAGTTCACCACGAAGAAGAGCACGAAGGTGAGCAGGTTCACCCCGATCAGGATCGGCACCGCGTAGAGCAGGCGGCGCAGCAGGTAGGCCGGCATCAGCGCCCTCCTCGCGCGCCGGACCCGGCCGCGCCCGGCGCCGCGGTCGCGGTCTCGCGCCGGCGCCAGTGGATCGCCGCCGGCGCCACCAGCGCGGCGAGCAGCGCCGCCACCAGCAGCAGCGGCCAGGTCACCGGCGCGTTCCACTCCGTGCGCGCAGCGGCACGGCGCTCGAGGTCGATGCGCTGGTACTTCATGGTGTTGCGCACCATGGCCCCGGTCTTGCGGTTGAGCACCCAGCCATGCTGCAGCGAATACGACATCGGGTGGAAGGCGAAGATCCACGGCGCGTCGTGCTGCAGCATCGCCACCATGCGGTCGATGATCTGCTGGCGCGCGGGGCCGTCGGGCATGGCCTTCATGCGCTCGAACAGCCCATCGTATTCCGGGTTCTCGTAGTTGGCCGCGTTCTGGCCGTTGAACTTCACCTTGCCCTGCGGGCCGTGGAGCAGGAAGAGCAGGTTCTCCGGATCGGGGTAGTCTGCGTTCCAGCCGAAGAAGAAGAGCTGTGCGTTACCCTGGCGGATCTTGTCCTGGAAGCGATTGAAGTCGGTCGGCCGCACGACGAACTGCACGCCCAGCGCGCGGAACTTCTTCGCCAGCCAGTCGGAGCGCGCCTTGTCGCCCAGCCCGCCGGGCGTGGTGTCGAGGTGGATCACCAGCGGCTCGCCGGTCTGCGCATCGCGTCCATTTGGCCAGCCGGCCTCGGCGAGCAGGCGGCGCGCCTCGTCGACCCCACGGCGCACGGGACGGCCGTCCGCCTCGCTGCCCTGCCACTCGTACACCACCGGGTTCATCCCCGCCCGTCCCGCGCGCGCGCCGAAGATGCCCGGCGGCAAGGGGCTCATGCCGGGCAGGCCGCGGCCGTTGAGGAAGATCGACACGAACTCCTCCATGTCGAGCGCGATCGAGATCGCCTGGCGCAGCTTGCGCGCGCGCTCCTTCTCCGCCTTCGAGGCGCCGCCGCCCACGAGCGGGTCGAGCATGTTGAAGCCGAGGTAGAAGATCGACGGCGACACCGAGGTGAGCAGGCGGATGCCCTTGTCGCGCATGTCGTCCGAGAGCGTCACCTCGCCCTGGCTGGTGAGACTGACGGCCTGGTCGAAGTTGTCCGAAGACACGCCCGAGGCGTCGTAATAGCCTTGCAGGAACTTGTTCCAGTATGGGATGCCCTCGCGCTCGCGCGAGAACACCACCTTGTCGATGAATGGCATGGGCTTGCCGCAGTCGCCGAGCAACCCGGCCTCGGCATCGCCGGACTCGCCCGCGCAGGGATAGGCGTCGCCGCGGTAGTTCGGATTGCGCGCAAGCACCATGCGCGCGTTGGGGTTGTTCTCGACCAGCATGTACGGCCCGGTGCCCACCGGCCACCAGTCCAGCGTCAGGTTGCGCTCGGCCATGCCGGGCTGGGCGAAGAAGCGGTCCACCTCGCGCGGCACCGGGCTGAAGAAGGGCATCGAAAGCCAATACAGGAACTGCGGATAGGCGCCCTGCAGGGTGATGCGCAAGGTGTGGCGGTCCACCACCTCCACGCCGGGCAGCGCGAAGCGGTCGAGATCCAGCCAGCCGGGCGGATCGTCCTTCGCCGCGGCACCGCTCGCCCCGCCTTCCTTGGTTGCCGCAACCAGCCCGGCCTGCAGCTCCTGGAGCCCGGGCAGATACTCCGCCATGAGCTCGAAGATCGGCGAGTGCAGGCGCGGATGGGCGAGACGCTTGATCTGATAGACGTAGTCGCGCGCCTCGAGCTCGCGCGTGCCGGTCGCGGCGAAGTCGCCGAGACCCCGCACTGCGCGCAGGTCGGCCTCGCCAAGGCCGAGATAGCGCGGGCTGCCATCCTCATCGAGGGCGAAGGCCGGGTGGGGCTGGTACAGGATGCCCGGGCGGATACGCACCTCGACCACGGTACGCACCACCTTGGCCGGGTCGGCGTTCGCGGGCAGCTCGCGGCCGCCAGCGTCGAGCCGGCGCAGGCTCGGCATGGCCTCGGCGGTGGCGGGCTCGAGCACATAGGGGCGCTTCAGGTAGTGGTACTGCAGCGGCGGCTCGACGATCTGGTACAGGAAGCTCGCCTCGTCCTCGCTGTAGGACTGCACCGGATCGAGATGCTTGGGGCGCTCGGTGAAGGCGGTGTACAGGATGTGTTCCCCGCGCTCGGCCACCGGATAGGGGTCGTTCCACACCGGGCCGCAGGCCGCGAGTGCCAGGCAGGCGATCAACAGCGCAGCCGCGGAACGTAACGACGCACCCGCCCTGCGCGGGTGCGCAGGGCGGATCGGGCCGGGGCGGCCGGGGGTCCGGAGAGGGCAGGAGAACCGGCGCACGGGCACGCGGAAGCTTCGATGAAAGCGCGGATTCTGGCAGGTTTCGCACGCGCTTGCGATCTGCACACGGCCTCGGACCCGCAGCCGTGACCCGCCCGCCTCGACGAAACATGGCCTGCCCTACCGGCTCCGTCGCCTCCTTCCATCCCCCCGCGCGGGCGAAAGTCCCGTCCGTCGAAGGGTTTTGACGGTTTTTCGCTATAATCCCCGTCTTGTCATTCGGAGTCATTTCTCATGGGCTTTCTCGCCGGCAAACGAATCCTCATCACCGGTCTGCTCAGCAACCGTTCGATTGCCTACGGCATCGCCAAGGCCATGCACCGTGAAGGCGCCGAGCTCGCCTTCACCTACCAGAACGACCGCTTCAAGGACCGCGTCGCCAAGCTGGCGGCCGACTTCGGCAGCAGCCTGATCTTCCCGCTCGACGTTCAGGACGACGCGCAGATCACCGGCCTGTTCGAGCAGCTCGGGCAGCACTGGGACGGCCTCGACGCGCTGGTGCATTCGATCGCGTTCGCCCCCGGCGAGGCACTCGAGGGCGATTTCCTCGACGGCCTCACCCGCGAGGCCTTCCGCATCTCGCAGGAGGTCAGCACCTACAGCTTCCCGGCGCTGGTCAAGGCCGCGCGCCCGATGATGCAGGGCCGCAACGCCAGCGTGCTGACCCTGTCCTACCTGGGTGCCGTGCGCACCATGCCCAACTACAACATCATGGGTCTCGCCAAGGCCAGCCTGGAAGCCTCGGTGCGCTACCTCGCCGTCACCCTCGGCCCGGAAGGCATCCGCGCCAACGCGATCTCCGCCGGCCCGATCAAGACGCTCGCGGCCTCGGGCATCGGCAGCTTCGGCAAGCTGCTCGCCTTCAACGAGCACAACGCCCCGCTGCGCCGCAACGTGACCATCGAGGAAGTGGGTAACGCCGCCGCCTTCATGTGCTCGGACCTGGCCAGCGGCATCACCGGCGAGGTCATGTACGTGGATGGCGGCTTCAACACCACCGCGCTCGGCAACGCGCTGCCGCTGCCGCAGTAAGGATATCGCGGCGGACGGCGCTGCGCGGCAGCCGCCGCATCCGCCTGCCGAGCCTCGGCGGACGGCACAAAAAAGCCCGGTTTCGACACCGGGCTTTTTGTTTCCATGCTGCCCTCGCCGCACGGGCGAGTGGCGGAGCATGCGGGGATCCGCTGGGAATCAGCGCGGCTCGACCTGCAGTGCCGTCGGGTTGATCGTGACCTCGTAGCGCTGGCGCAGCTCGCTCAGGAAGGCGCCGAAGTCGCGCCCGGCCAGGAGCTGCTTGTACTGTCCCGTAACCGCGGCGACGCGCGGGTCCGCGTCGCCGATCTGCGCGCGCTCGACCGCCTCGATGCGGTACAGCACGTAGTCGCCCTCGGTCGACTGCACGCCGACGTGCACCGGGAGCGTCTCGGCCGACGCCGAGAACACCGCCTGCATGGCCGCCGCCGGCAGCCCGGGGGCACCACGCTGCAGCTTGCGCGCCTCGCCCCAGCGGGCTGCGGGCTGCTCGCCCCTGCGCAGCGCGGCCAGCATCTCCTCGCCCGCACGGGTGGCCTTCACCCGGCCCTGCTCGATGCGGACGAGTTCGACGATGCGCTCGCGGACCTCGTCGAGCGGCAGCCGGCGCGCCGGCTCGAAGGCCTTGACCCGCGCCGACACCAGGGTGCCGTTGCCGATCTCGATGGCCTCGGTGTTGCGGCTTTTCTGCACCGCCTCGTCGCCGAACAGGGCCGAGATCACGCGCTCGTCGGCGAGCGGCGCCGGGGCGGAGTCGCGGCTGATCCAGTCGGTGGTGGCGGTCTTGAGGCCGAGCGCCTCGGCCGCGGGCTGCAGGCTGTCGGGCTGCTCGTACACCGTGTTGGAGAACTGCTCGGCCAGCTCCGCGAAACGACGACCGGCCTCCTGGGCGCGCAGCTCGGCGAGGATCTCCGCGCGCACGGCCTCGAAGGGCTTGACCGAGGAAGGCTTGATGTCGGTGACCTCGACGATGTGCACGCCGAAGTCGCTGCGCACCGGCTCGCCGATCACGCCTTTCTGCAGACCGAACACCGCGTCCTCGAAGGCGCCGACCATCACGCCGCGGGCGAAGAAACCGAGATCGCCGCCGTTGCCGGCCGAGCCCGGATCCTGCGACTTCTCCTTCGCGAGGGCGGCGAAGCGCGCGGGATCGGCGCGCAGTTGCTCGACGAGCGCTCGCGCCTCGGCCATCACGCGATCGACCTCGGCCTGCTCGGCGCCTTGGTCGAGGGCGAGCAGGATGTGACGAGCCTGGCGCTCCTCGGGCACGCCGAAGCGCTGCGGATTGCCGTCGTAGAAGGCGCGCACCGCGTCGTCCGCGACCTCGACGCCACGCTCGACCGCCGCGCGGTCGAAGACCAGGTATTCGGCCTGCAGCCGCGCCGGGCGCTCGAAGCGCGTCGGGTTGGCCTCGTAGTAGGCGCTGACCTGCGCGTCGTCCACCTTGACGTCGGCCGCCAGGGCCTTCGCCGAGAGGCGGAACTCGCGCACGCTGCGCGACTCCAGCTGGGCGTCGAGGAAGCGCCGCGCCGATGCCTGGGGAACGATGCCGGCGTCGCCGACCGCCGCGACGATCTGCTGCACCCGCACGTCCTGCGCCAGGCGCGCCTCGAAAGTCGCGGGTGTCATGCCCTGGGCACGCAGCAGGGTCTCGTAGCGCTGCAGCGAGAAGCTGCCGTTTTCCTGGAAGGAGGCCACGCCGGCGATGGTCTCCTGCAGTTGCTGCGGCGTCACCACGAGACGGTTCTCGGCGGCGTAGAGCGCGAGCACGCGCTGGTTGATCAGGTTCTCGAGCACGGCTCGCCGCAGTTCGGCCGACTGCAGCAGCGCACGGTCGACCTGGCCCCCGCCGTCCTGCCGCAGGCGGTCCTGCTGCTCGCGCAGGGCCTGGTCGAACTCCCATGCGCCTATGGTGGTGCCGCCGACACGCGCGGCCTCGTTCGCCGAACCCGAGTCGCTGAAGTAGGCGTCCATGCCGAAGAAGGCGAAGGGGACGATCAGGAGCGCCAGGATCACCTGGGCGACGCGTTTATTGTTGCGAACAGCCTCGAACATCTCGTATTCCGTGGAAAGGACAGAAAAATGCAGCCGTGTGGCAGGATCCCGGCGCGAAAAGTTCCGCAGTTTAGCGCATCGGTCCGGCTTCGGGTCCGCGGCATGCCATCCGTCACAGCGCGCAGGGAACGGCGCTCAATATACTGCGCGGATGCGCGCAAGCCCTCTCCCCGCAGTCGTCCTCGCCCTGGCCTATTGGGCGGTCGGCTATCCCGCCCTCCATCTCGCCATCCCACCGGGCTACACCGCCCCCTTCTTTCCACCGGCCGGTATCGCACTCGCCGCGCTGTTCGTGTTCGGACTGCGCCTGTGGCCTGCGGTGTTCGCAGGGTCGGCCCTGATCCAGCTCGCCACCGCCTGGCCGCTGCTCGGCAGCGCAGGCTGGAATCCGCTCGGTCCGCTCGCCGTCCCGGTAGGCGCCACCCTGCAGGCGGTGGTCGGCGTCCTGCTCGCGCGCCGGCTGCTCGCGCCCGGCGACACGCTCGACACGACCGGCTCGGTGATGCGCTTCCTCGGCATCTGCATGCCGCTGAGCGGGCTGGTGTGCTCGACGATCGGCGTCTCCGCCCTGGTCTGGGCGGCGGTGATCCCGGCATCCGACGCGCTTTTCAACTGGTGGACCTGGTGGACCGGCGACACCCTGGGCATGCTCGTCGCCGCCCCGCTCACCCTGGTGTTCATTGGTCGCCCGACGCAGGACTGGCGCCAGCGCAGACTCGGCGTCGCGCTGCCGATGTCGATCGCGCTCGTGCTGCTCGCCCTCGCCTACCGGCAGGTGGTGAGCTGGGAGGATTCGCGCGTGCGGGCGCAGTTCGAGCGCGACAGCGTCCATCTCTCCGCCCTGCTGCAGAAGCGCCTCGAAGAACAGGTCGACATGGTGCGTTCGATCGAGCGCCTGCTGCTCGCGAGCGACCAGGTCTCGCGCGCCGATTTCCACGAGTTCGTCGCACCCTGGATGCGACTGCACCCGGGCACGCGCAGCTTCACCTGGAACCCTTACGTAAGACACGCTGAGCGCGCGGCATTCGAAGAGGGGATCCGGAGCGACTACCGGGTCGATTACCGCATCCTCGACCGCGATCCCGCCGGACAAACTTCGCCTGCTACCGAGCGTCGCGAGTATTTCCCGGTCACGCACGTCGAGCCCGAAGAGGGCAACCACGCCGTGCTCGGCATGGATCCACTGTCCTTCCCGGTCGCGGGCGAGGCGATCGAACGCGCGCTGGCCACCGGCCAGCCAGCGGCCAGCGCGCGCATGCGCCTGGTGCAGGAGCACGGGGAGCAGCATGCCGTGGTGCTCTATCAAGCCGTTTTCGCCTCCTCGCCGCCTGCACCGGTCCGCGCCCCGCTCGGAGTCGTGTCCGCGGCACTGGGCATGGACGACCTGCTCGCAGCCGTTTCACGCCAGGCTGCGGCGCAGGGCATCGCGGTGCGACTCTCCGACCGCGACGCCGGGCCCGAGTCGGCGCTGCTTGCCGGCGACGATCGCGGACAGGAGTCGGTCTGGCCGGAAGAGATCCTGGCGCGCACCACGAGCATCGATTTCGCCGGTCGTCGATGGGAGCTGCACACCCGCGCCCTGCCCCGCTACATCGAACAGCTGCGCAGCTGGGCCGCGTGGGGCACGATCGCGGTCGGCGTCCTCACCAGCGCAATGCTCGGCGCGCTCCTGCTCATCACCACCGGCAACCGTCGCCGCATCCAGGCGCTGGTCGAACACCGCACCGCCGAGCTCCAGGCCGCGAGCGTACGCTTGCATGAAAACCGCGCCGCACTGATCGACGCCCAGCGCATCGCCCGCCTCGGCAGCTGGGAGACCCTCTGCGCACGCGACGGGCTGCACGCCTCGGACGAGCTCCACCTGCTGCTCGACAGCACGGCAGGCGACCTGAACTCGCTCGCCGACCTGATCGACGCGATCGCCCCCGCCAGCCGCGCGGCCCTGACCGACGCGCTCGAGCGCGCCGCCACGGAGCCGGGCCGGATCATGCTCGACTGCAACACCGACAGCCTGCCGATGCGCACGCTGCAGTTCCGCATCGAGGGCGAGCATGTGGGCGGCCGCCTCCGGCGTATCCGCGGTACCGCGCAGGACGTCACCGCGCTGCGCGAGGCCGAAGCCCGCATCCGCTACCTGGCTCGCTTCGACCCGCTCACCGGGCTGCTCAACCGCAGCGCCTGGCAGGACCACGCCCAGGACGTGCTGCGGCACGCCGCGCGCCATGACGACCGCTGCGCCGTGCTGTTCCTCGACCTCGACGACTTCAAGACGGTCAATGACTCGCTCGGCCACGCCGCCGGCGATCGCCTGCTCGCCCAGGTGGCCTGCCGCCTCGGCGGCTGCGTACGCGCGGAAGACCTGGTCGCCCGCATCGGCGGCGACGAGTTCGTGATCCTGTTGTCGCGCCTCGCGCACGCCGAAGAGCCGGCGCGCGTTGCCGAGCGCGTGCTCGATGCGCTCGCCCGCCCGCTGCAGATCGACAGCCAGCCGCTGCGCGTCGGCGCGAGCATCGGAATCGCCCTCTACCCCGCCGACGGTGGCGAGATCGATACGCTGCTCAAGCACGCCGACACTGCGATGTACGAGGCCAAGGAGTCCGGCCGCAACGCCTACCGCTTCTTCCTGCCCGAGATGACCCAGCGCGTGACCCGCCGACTGCAGACCGAGGCCGAACTGCGCAAGGCGATCGAGAGCGGCGATCTGCGCCTGCACTACCAGCCTCAGATCGACGCGGCGAGCGGCCGGGTGTACGGCTGCGAGGCCTTGGTGCGGTGGCAACATCCCGAGCGGGGTCTGCTCCCGCCCGACCGCTTCGTCCCTTTCGCCGAACAGAGCGGCCTGATCGTGCCGCTCGGGGAATGGGTGCTGCGCGAAGCCTGCCTGCAGCAGGTGCGCTGGCGCGACGCCGGCCTGCCGCCGCTCGACGTGGCGGTAAACATCTCGGCGCTGCAGTTCCGCCGGCGCGACTTCGTCGCCACGGTGGCGCGCGTGCTGGGCGAGACGGGCGCCGATCCGGCGCGGATCGAGCTGGAGATCACCGAGAGCGCGCTGATGGACGCGACGCCCGAGCTGGTGGCGAGCTTCGACCAGCTCGTGGCGCTCGGACTGACGCTGGCCCTGGATGATTTCGGCACCGGCTACTCCAGCCTGTCCTACCTCAAGCGCCTGCCGCTGCGCCGCCTGAAGATCGACCGCTCCTTCGTCGACGGCCTGCCGGACAATCCGGAAGACGTCGCGATCACCTCGGCCACCCTGTCGCTCGCCCGCGACCTCGGCATGGAGGTGGTCGCCGAGGGCGTGGAAACCGAGGAGCAGCGCGGCTACCTCTGCAAGCGGGGTTGCCGCGCGATGCAGGGTTACCTGTTCTCGCGGCCGCTGGGGGTAGAGGAGTTCGGCACATGGTTCGAGGAACGGGCGGCGGCGATCGCATGACGCCGATCGCCGCGCTTCGCCACGGGCCGGCAGGCACGAGACGAAGCGCGATCGGGGCGCGGCTTTGCGCGCCGCGCCTCAGTCGGCGCGCCGGAACAGCAGTTGCCCGCCCTCGACATCCACCCGGATGCAGTCCTTGGCGGCGAAGCGACCTTCGAGGATCGCCTTCGCGAGCGGGTTCTCGATGCGCTCCTGGATCGCCCGCTTCAAGGGCCGTGCGCCAAACACCGGGTCGAAGCCGGCAGTCGCGAGCTCGGCGAGCGCCGCATCGCTGATCTCCATGCCCATTTCCAGCCGCGCCAGGCGCTTCTCGAGGTACTGCAACTGAATCTTCGCGATGCCGGCGATGTGCTTTTCATCCAGCGCGTGGAACACCACCACCTCGTCGATGCGGTTGATGAACTCCGGACGGAAGTAGGTCTTCACTTCCGCCATCACCGCGAGCTTGATCACCCCGTAGTCGTCTCCCGCCATGGCCTGGATCATCTGGCTGCCGAGGTTGGAGGTCATCACGATCACGGTGTTCTTGAAGTCCACCGTGCGGCCCTGGCCGTCCGTCATGCGACCGTCGTCGAGCACCTGCAGCAGCACGTTGAACACGTCCGGATGCGCCTTCTCGACCTCGTCGAAGAGGATCACGCTATAGGGCTTGCGCCGCACCTGCTCGGTCAGGTAGCCGCCTTCCTCGTAGCCGACGTAGCCCGGGGGCGCACCGATCAGGCGCGCCACCGAGTGCTTCTCCATGAACTCGCTCATGTCGATGCGGATCAGGTGTTCCTCGGAATCGAACAGGAAGTTCGCCAGCGTCTTGCACAGCTCGGTCTTGCCCACCCCGGTGGGGCCGAGGAAGAGGAAGGAGCCGTAGGGACGGTTCTCGTCCGACAGGCCCGCGCGCGAGCGCCGGATGGCGTCGGCCACCAGGCGCACCGCCTCGTCCTGGCCGACCACGCGCTCGTGCAGCTTGTCCTCCATCTTCAGGAGCTTCTCGCGCTCGCCCTGCATCATCTTGCTCACCGGGATGCCGGTGGCGCGCGATACGACCTCGGCGATCTCCTCGGCGCCCACCTCGGTGCGCAGCAGCTTGTTGGGCGCGGCATTCTGGCCCGCCTGCTCGGCCATCCTGAGCTGGCCCTCGAGCTGCGGCAGCTTGCCGTACTGCAGCTCGGCGACCTTGTCGAGCTGGCCCTTCCGTTGGTACTCGGCCATCTGCGCGCGCAGCGCGTCGATCTCCTCCTTGATGTGGGCCGAGCCGGCGACCTTGGCCTTCTCCGCCTTCCACACCTCTTCCAGGTCGTTGTACTCGCGCTGCAGCTTGGCGAGCTCGTCCTCGATCAGTTGCAGGCGCTTGAGCGAAGCCTCGTCCTTCTCCTTCTTCACCGCCTCGCGCTCGATCTTGAGCTGGATCATGCGACGGTCGAGCTTGTCCATGACCTCGGGCTTGGAGTCGATCTCCATCTTGATGCGCGCCGCGGCCTCGTCGATCAGGTCGATCGCCTTGTCGGGCAGGAAGCGGTCGGTGATATAGCGGTGCGACAGTTCGGCCGCGGCGACGATGGCCGGGTCGGTGATGTCGACGCCGTGGTGGATCTCGTACTTCTCCTGCAGGCCGCGCAGGATGGCGATGGTCGCCTCGACCGAAGGCTCCTCGACGAGCACCTTCTGGAAGCGGCGCTCGAGCGCCGCGTCCTTCTCGATGTACTTGCGGTATTCGTCGAGCGTGGTGGCGCCGATGCAGTGCAACTCGCCGCGTGCGAGCGCGGGCTTGAGCATGTTGCCGGCATCGATCGCGCCCTCGGCCTTGCCGGCGCCCACCATGGTGTGGAGCTCGTCGATGAACACGATGATGCGCCCCTCTTCCTGGGCGATCTCCTTGAGCACCGCCTTCAGGCGCTCCTCGAACTCGCCGCGGTATTTGGCGCCGGCGAGCAGCGCCGCCATGTCGAGCGAGAGCACGCGCTTGCCCTTGAGCGTCTCGGGCACCTCGTCATTGACGATGCGCTGCGCCAGGCCCTCGACGATCGCGGTCTTGCCCACGCCCGGCTCGCCGATCAGCACCGGGTTGTTCTTGGTGCGGCGCTGCAGGATCTGGATGGCGCGGCGGATCTCGTCGTCACGACCGATCACCGGGTCGAGCTTGCCGCTTCGTGCGCGCTCGGTGAGGTCGAGACAGTACTTCGACAGCGATTCGCGCTGGCCTTCGGCGTCCTGGCTGCCCACGTTGGCGCCGCCGCGCACCGCCTCGATCGCGGCCTCGAGCGCCTTGCGCGCCAGGCCGTTCTCCTTGAGCAGGCGGCCGGCCTCGCCCTTGTCGTCCGCGAGCGCGAGCAGGAACATCTCGCTGGCGATGAACTGGTCGCCGCGTTTCTGCGCTTCACGGTCGGTGACGTTGAGCAGGTTGTTGAGGTCGCGCCCGATGCTGACCTCGCCGCCGTGCCCTTCCACCTTGGGCAGGCGGCCGACGGCCTTGGCGACCGCATTCTTGAGCGGCGGGACATTGACCCCGGCGCGCTGCAGCAGCGACACACTGCCGCCGTCGTCCTGCTCGAGCAGGGCCTGCAGCACGTGCAGCGGCTCGATGAACTGCTGGTCGTTGCCCACGGCGATGCTCTGCGCATCGGCGAGGGCCTGCTGGAACTTGGTGGTGAGCTTGTCGAAACGCATGGAGGTCATCCTCGGGATTCGTTGAACTGAACCCTATGTGGGGCGCATCCGGCGCGCTTCAAGTGCGCGCTCAAAGATGCGGCCGGCTTTGTCCCGGGATGTCGGGGTAACGTACGTAGTCGACCAGGTCCTGGATCTCCTGCGGCGGTGGCTTGGTCAGCAGGCTGACCGCGACGATGGTCGCAAAGCCGAGCGGCACGCCGAACACGCCGGCCGAGATCGGGTTGATTTCGAACCAGGCGTTCGCCATCGCGCCGCCGAAGAAGGGATGGGTACGCACCACGTAGAACACCGTGACCGCCAGCCCGGCCAGCATGCCGGCGACCGCCCCCGGGCGGTTGGCGCGCTTCCAGAAGATGCCCAGCACGAGCGCCGGGAAGAAGGCCGAGCCACCGATCGAGAAGGCCAGGCCGACCATGAAGAGGATGTTGTCCGGCCGCATCGAGGCCACCCAGGCCGCCACCACCGCCACCACCAGCAGCTGCGACTTGGAGATCACCAGGCGCCGGTGCGCGCTCGCCTTGGGGTTGATGACCTTGTAGTAGAGATCGTGCGACAGCGCGTTCGAGATCGTCAGCAAAAGGCCGTCGGCGGTCGACAGCGCGGCGGCCAGCCCCCCGGCCGCGACCAGGCCCGATACCACGTAGGGCAGGCCGGCGATCTCCGGGGTGGCGAGCACGATCACGTCGGTGTTCAGGCGCAGCTCGGCGAGTTGCAGGATGCCGTCGCCGTTGAGGTCCTCGATGCGCACCAGCCCCACCCTGCCCCACGACGCGACCCAGTCGGGCAGGATCGCGATGTTCGAGCCGACCAGATTGTTATAGACCTCCCACTTGGCGAACACCGCGTAGGCCGGCGCGGTGACGTAGAGCAGGAAGATGAAGAACAGCGACCACAGCACCGAGCGCCGCGCCTCCATGACGCCGGGCGTGGTGTAGTAGCGCATCAGGATGTGCGGCAGCGCCGCGGTGCCGACCATCAGCACGAACATCAGGGCGAGGAAGTTGTTGCGCGCGGTGGCGGACTCGCTCGCGGTGGCGCCCGGATGCGCCTCGGCGTGACGCGGCGGCGGGCGGGCGCGCTCGAGCGCCTCGGCGCGCGCGCGCTGCCAGGCCTCGCGGGCCTCGGCCGGCGTGCGCGGCAGGTCGCGCAACGCGCGCTCGGTCAGTGCGATGTCGCGCGCCGGCGCGCTGTCCAGGCGCATGCGGTTGAGCTCGTCGATCATGCGCCGGCGCTCGTCCTCGAGCGAGGCGGGCAGCGCGGCGATCTTGTCGGCGTAGTCGCGCGCGCGCGCGCTGTAGAGATCGCGCACCGCGCGCTCGGTGGGAGCCTCGAGGAGCTCGTCCTCGCGCGCGCTGATCTGCTGCAGCACGGTGCCGTAAACCGCCTGCGGGATCGGAATCCCGGTGAGCTTGTAGGACAGGATCACGACCGGAACGAGGTAGGCGATGATCAGGATCACGTACTGCGCCACCTGGGTCCAGGTCACGGCGCGCATGCCGCCGAGGAAGGAGCACACCAGGATGCCGGCCAGGCCGATGAAGAGCCCGATCTCGAACTCGACGCTGACGAAGCGGCTGGTCACGAGGCCCACGCCGTAGATCTGCGCGACCAGATAGACGAAGCTCGCCAGCACCGCCGCCGCCAGTCCGACCAGGCGCGCGACGTTGCCCTGGTAGCGCGCGCCGAGGAAGTCGGGGATGGTGTATTGGCCGAACTTGCGCAGGTAGGGCGCGAGCAGCAAGGCCACCAGCACGAAGCCGCCGGTCCATCCGGTCACGAAGGCCAGGCCCTCGAAGCCGCTGAAGTACAAGGTACCGGCCAGACCGATGAAGGATGCGGCGCTCATCCAGTCGGCCGCGGTCGCCATGCCGTTGAACAGCGCCGGCACGCGGCGCCCGGCGACGTAGTACTCGGTGACGTCGGAGGTGCGCGAGAGCACGCCGATGGTGGCGTAGATCGCGATCGTCACGAACAGGAAGACGTGGCCGATGAGCTGCTGCGACAGGCCCAGGCTCTCGCCAATCGCGAGCAGCACGACGAAAAGCGCGAAGCCGAGGGTGTAGATGCCGTAGTAGCGGCGCAGCTGGCGCGCGAAGCCGGGGTTGCGCCTCAAGGGGAATGCTCTCCGCGCGGCCTGCGGCAGCCGGTCATCAGTACTTGACCCGCGCGTAGTAGGTCTTCTCGGCGGCCTCGCGCGCGTCGCGCAGGGTGCGGATGCCCTTCTCGGCGAGCAGCGGGATCAGCTTGAGAAAGACCTCGGCGGTCACGATCGCGTCGCCGAGCGCGGTGTGACGGCCGACGATGGTCAGGCCCAGGCGCTCGGCGATCGCCTCCAGGCGGTGCGACTCCTGGTTGGGATGCACCACTGCCGACAGCAGCAGGGTGTCGATCACCGGATGGTCGAAGCGCAGGCCGGTCTGCTCTTCCTTGAGCTGCAGGAACCGCATGTCGAAGGCGGCGTTGTGCGCGATCAGCACGGTGTCGGCGGCGAAGGCGTGGAAGGCGGGCAGCACCTTGTCGATGGTGGGCTGGCCGCGCAGCATCTC
This sequence comes from Thauera sp. DNT-1, assembly GCF_055393985.1. Lineage (NCBI taxonomy): Bacteria > Pseudomonadati > Pseudomonadota > Betaproteobacteria > Rhodocyclales > Zoogloeaceae > Thauera > Thauera sp. DNT-1. Next base: position 1,069,491 of record NZ_AP043752.1, read on the forward strand.
CGAGGTGATGCCATGGATCTTGGCCGACTCGGGGGCGAGCGGACGCTCCGGGTCCACCAGCTGCTCGAAGGATTCCGCGCGCAGCAGCTTGCCGTTGAGGATGCGGGTGGCGCCGACCTGGATGATCTCGTCGCCCTGCGAGGGGTTGAGCCCGGTGGTCTCGGTGTCGAACACCGTGTAGCTGAGCTCGGAGAGCAGGCGGTCGTCGAGTTCGTGCGACTTCTCCGACCACGCGAAGAGATCGAAGTCGTAGTACTCGGGACGGCTCTCGCCGCGCAGGTAGGTCTCGGCCTCGGCCTGCTCCTGCGGCGTCGCCGCCGGCAGCAGGATGCGGAAGAAGGCACGGTGGCGCACCTTCTCGCGCTCGAGCCACATCTCGCCGTCGTGGCGGTCGACCACGTCGCGCACGGTGAGCGGGCTGCTCTCGTCCTCGATCTTCATCGGTTCGAGCTCCCAGCTCATCACCGTCTCGGTGCTCATCGCCTGCCCCGACCAGATCAGGTCGAGGTGCACGAGGCGCCCGGCCGCGCTCAGGCGGAAGCGCACCTCGCGCACCTCGAATTCGTCCGACAGCCGGCTGGCGAGGTAGGTGATGGCCTGGATCAGCGAGAAGCTGTCGACCTTCACCCACAGGGATTCATCGACCTCCTCGAGCTTGGTGGGCAGGCCGATGCGGGCCTCGATGCGGCGCTGCGCCGCGGCGATCAGGTCGGCGCCGAGCATCTCCTCGAGCGGCCAGCGCGCCTTCAGCGAGTCGGCGAACTCGTTCGCCGTGTGGTCGAGGCGCTGGCTCATGGCCTGCACCTCGTCGCGCACCACCTTGCGGAAACGCGTGCGCATCTCGTCGGTGAGGTCCTCGAACTCGAGCATGTCGGCCGCCGCGCGCACGTTGGCGAGCGAGGCGCGGTTGCCCTCGGTGAGGTTGTGCAGCATCTGGTCGCGGCGCGACTCGGTCTCGAAGTTCCGCGTGATGTTGTCGAGCATCAGGATGAAACCGGTGAGCGTGCGCTCGGACGTGACCGCTGCCGCGGCGACCTCGGGCGCTGCGGGGGACGCGCCGCCCCCTGCATTGCCAGCGCCGTCGCCCTCCGCTGCCGCATTCTGCTGCACACCGGTCACGCTCCCTGCGGCGACGGCTGTCGACTCCGCCGCCACAAGCGCCGGCGCGGCCAGCGACAGCACCGGCGCCATCTGCACGCGCAGCAGCTGGCCGGCACGCGTGGTGGTGACGAAGTTGGCCTGTGCCTGGGCGGCACCGCGACGCAGGCGCTGCTGGATGGTGTCGAGCGCGTGCGCGATCAGGTTGCGCTCGAAGACGCCATAGATGGAGCGCCCCAGCCCGATCAGCTCGCCGCCGCCGGCCACGCCGGGCGCGTCCGAGAGCGCGCGGAACTGGGCGCGCGCACGGTTGTTGTAGAGCAGCACGCGGCCGTCGAGGTTGCACACCACCACGCTTTGGGTGAGCTCGGACATCAGCGCGGCGAGGCGGTCCTTCTCGAGCTCGACCGAAGCCTTGGCGCGCCCGATCTGCGCCTCCACGTCCTGCAGCAGCACGTCGCGCTGGCTCGCGAGCTCGTTGGTGGCGACCGCGAGCTGCTGCACCTCGGGCGGCCCCTCGGGGTGCACGCGGAAACCGCGGTTGGCCCCCAGCATCAGGCGCAGGTTCTCCGACATGCGCAGCAGGCCCTGGACGTACTGACGGAAGAGCACGCGCACCACGCCCACCCCGGCAGCGAAGCCCATCGCGGTGAGCAGGGTACCGAGCGTGAGGTGCGGCGACAGCACCTTCAGGAGCAGGTCGCGCGCCTCGCCCTCGGTCTCCACCCAGACGATCAGCGCCGTGAGCAGGAAGGGCCCGGTCATCAGCAGGAACAGCACGACGACCGCGAGCATGAATCGCGCACGTGCCTGCATGATTCAGTGCTCCAGAAGGCTGCGCACCTTGTCCACCAGCTCGCGGGTGGAGAAGGGCTTGGTCATGTAGGCGTCGGCGCCGAGCGCGAGGCCCTTGGCGACCTCGGTGTCGCGGCCCTTGGCGGTCAGCATCAGGATGCGGATTCCCGCCATCTCGGGGTCGGAACGGATCTCCTGGCAGACCTCGAAGCCGCTCTTCTTCGGCATCATCACGTCGAGCAGCACCAGGTCGGGTCGCGAGGCGCGGATCCTGCGCACCGCCTCCTCGCCGTCGTTGGCCACCTCGACCTGGTAGCCCTCGCGCTTCATGAGAAATTCCAGCGAAATGACGATGTTCTGTTCATCGTCGGCAATCAGTACTTTCTTGTCCATCAGCGTCTCCTCCCCGCCCGATATTCTATGTCATCCCTCGCCCGCCGCCGACTTCAGCGGCAGCTCGAAGGAGAATGTCGCGCCCTCGCCCGGCACCGACTCCAGCCACAGCCGACCGCCGAAGTGCTCGACGATCTGGCGGCTGATCGGCAGCCCCAGGCCGGTACCCTGCGGTCGCGAGCGTTCGTCGCCGCCCTGGCGGAACTTCTCGAACACCACCGGCTGCTGCGCCGGCTCGATCCCCGGCCCGTTGTCCTTCACCGCGACGCGCAGGCGTTCGCCATCGCAGCTCAACGTCACATCCACGCGACCGCTGCCCGTGGGCACGAACTTCGCCGCGTTCGACAGCAGGTTCAGCATCACCTGCAGCAGTCGGTCGTGGTCGGCACGCAGGGTCGGCACCGACTCCGGCAGGTGCAGGTGCAGTTCGGCGCCGCGGTCGCGGAAGAGCTGCAGGGTGGCGTCGCCCGAGTGGCGCACCAGTTCGCACAGGTCGATGTCGGTGTTGTGCCACTCGGCATGGCCGGACTCGATCTTGGCCATGTCGAGCACCTGGTTCACCAGGCGCGACAGGCGCACCGCCTCGGACACGATGATGCCGAGGAAGCGCTGGCGGTCCTCGACGTCGATGTCGGGGTCGTCGAGCATCATCTCGGAGAGCGCTCGGATCGAGGTCAAGGGCGTGCGCAGCTCGTGCGTCACCGAGGACATGAAGTCGTCCTTGAGGCGGTCGAGCTCCTTCAAGCGCTCGTTGGCGGCGCGCAGCTCGGCGGTCGCGGCCTCGAGCGCACGCGACTTCTCCTCGAGCTTGTGCGAGTAGGCGCGCACCTGCGAGGCCTCGTCGAGGATGTCCATGACCTCGCCGAGCCCGAGCGGCTCCGCCTGCACCACGGTCGACACCATCACCCGCGCGGAGGCGCTGCCGATCGCGCCGGCGAGCAGGGTCTCGGCGAAGTGCACCAGCTCGGGATCGGCCTTGAGCTCGGAGACCTGCTGCAGGCCGTGCGAGCGCGCGTAGGCGCCGAAGGCCTCCTCGGTGCGGCGCTGCCCGAGGAAGCGCGCCACCAGCGGCACCAGCTCGCCGGCCTCGGCGCCGGTGCGCCAGAAGCTCGCCGGCGCCGCCGCGCCGCTCCGGAACACGTCCACAAAGAGCGCGCCCTGGGTCGCCTCCGGCCCGGTCGGCACGCGCAGCATCGATACCGCGACGTAGCAGCCGATGTTGGCGAGCAGGCTCCAGAACAGCGCGTGGCTGATGTTGTCCAGGCCGGTGAGGCCGAAGAGCTGCTCGGGCTTGAGCCATTCCAGGCCGAGCACGCCGTGCTCGAGGAAGCCCGGATCGAGCCAGCCCGACTTGGCGAACGAGGGCAGCAGCAGCGTATAGACCCACACCGCGAAGCCGGCGAGCAGACCGGCGAGCGCGCCCTCGCGGGTGCCGCCGCGCCAGTACATGCCGCCGATCACCACCGGGGCGAACTGCGCCACCGCGGCGAAGCTGATGAGGCCGATGCTGACCAGCGCGTAGGCCTCGCCGGCGAGGCGGAAGTAGAGGTAGCCGAGCAACAGCAGCACCACGATCGCACCGCGGCGGATGCCCAGCAGCAGGCCGGTGAGGTCGCGCTCGCGCGCGAGGTCGAGCCGCCGGCTGCGCAGCAGCATCGGCATCACCAGGTCGTTGCACACCATGGTGGAGAGCGCGATCGCCTCCACGATCACCATGCCGGTCGCCGCCGACAGGCCGCCGATGAAGACGAGCAGCGCGAGCGCGCTCTGCCCGTGCGCGAGCGGCAGGGTCAGCACGAAGGTGTCCGGATCCACGGTGCCGCGGCCGAAATGCAGCAGCCCGCCGATCGCGATCGGGATCACGAAGATGTTGATCGCCAGCAGGTAGGCGGGAAAGACCCAGGTCGCGCGGCGCAGGTGCTGCTCGTTGACGTTCTCGACCACCGCGATCTGGAACTGCCGCGGCAGGAAGATGATGGACAGCATGGCCAGCAGCACGTGAGCGAACCAGCCGCCGTAGCCGAGCCGGCCGGCACCGTCGAAGGCGAGCAGGCGGTGCAGCTCGGGCACGGCGGCGGCGCGCGCGTAGAGGTCGCCAAAGCCGTCGTAGAGCCAGTAGGTGACGTAGATGCCCACCGCCAGGAAGGCGAAAAGTTTGACCACCGACTCGAAGGCGATCGCCGCGACCATGCCCTCGTGGCGCTCGGTGGTGTCGAGGTGGCGGGTGCCGAACAGCACCGTGAAGGCGGCGAGCGCGAGCGCGATGTAGAGCGTGCCGTCCTGCCACCAGCCCGCCTGGCTCTCGATGCGGAACAGCGGGTCGTGCTCGCCCACCAGCAGCGCGTAGCCGCTGGAGATCGCCTTCAGCTGCAACGCGATGTAGGGCACGATGCCGACCACCGCGATCAGCGTGACCAGCCCGCCGAGCAGGTGGCTCTTGCCGTAGCGCGAGGCGACGAAGTCGGCGATCGAGGTGACCCGGTAGCTGCGCGCGATGCGGATCATCTTGAGCACGACCAGCCAGGCCAGGGTCAGGCCCAGCGTCGGCCCGAGATAGGTGGGCAGGAACCACGGCCCGCCCGAGGCGGCGCGGCCGACGCTGCCGAAATAGGTCCACGCGGTGCAATACACCGCGAGCGAAAGGCTGAAAACCCAGGGATTGTCGATGACCGAGCGCCCGGCATCCGCGCGCCGGTCGCCGAAGTAGGCCACCGCGAACAGCAGCAGCAGATAGGCGAACGAAGCGCCGACGATCAGCCAGCCCGGGAGCATCCCGACCTCCGCATCAGCGCGTCCCGCGCTCGACGATCCACGCCACGACCAGGATCAGCGCGACCCACACCGAGAACAGATAGACGTGGAGCAGCGGCAACCCGAGAACGGTCTGCGGCCGATCGAACAGGGACAGTATGGGATAGTTGAGCAACACCAGGCCGGCGATGAACACGGCCACCAGCCGCTGCCCGGCCAGACCCTTGCGCATCCTGTCGCTCCCATGAAACGAGCCACGGCAAACGAAAAGGCGCAGCGCCGCCCTGCTCTTCGTGGCAGGGTCGGCGCGACGCACGATCAGGGGCACGCCTTGCGCGTACCCGGTCTCCCCCCGGCACCGGCTCGCTGGCCGGCTTCCTCCTGTCGTTCAGGAAGGCCGGACGCGGGGCGCCCGGCCGGCACTGCATCAGCCCTTGAGCTGCTCGAGGATATGCGGGTTCTCGAGCGTCGAGGTGTCCTGGGTGACATCCTCGCCCTTGGCGAGCTGGCGCAGCAGGCGGCGCATGATCTTGCCGGAGCGGGTCTTGGGCAGGTTCTCGCCGAAACGGATGTCCTTCGGCTTGGCGATCGGCCCGATCTCGTGACCCACCCAGTTCTGCAGTTCCTTGATCATCTTCGCGGCATCCTCGCCGGTCGGACGCGCGCCCTTGAGCACCACGAAGGCCACGATCGCCTCGCCGGTCAGGTCGTCCGGACGACCGACCACGGCGGCCTCGGCCACCTTCTCGTGCGCGACCAGGGCCGACTCGATTTCCATCGTGCCCATGCGGTGGCCGGAGACGTTCAGCACGTCGTCGATACGACCGGTGATGGTGAAGTAACCGGTCTCGGCGTCACGGATGGCGCCGTCGCCCGCGAGGTAGAGCTTGCCCTTGAAGTCCTCGGGGTAGTAGGTCTTCTTGAAGCGGTCGGGATCGCCCCAGACGTTGCGGATCATCGACGGCCACGGCTTGGTGACGACGAGGATGCCACCCTGACCCCAGGGCACCTCGGTACCGGTCTCGTCCACCACCGCAGCCATGATGCCCGGGAAGGGCAGCGTGCACGAGCCCGGAACCATCGGCGTGGCGCCCGGCATCGGCGTGATCATGTGCGCACCGGTCTCGGTCTGCCAGAAGGTATCGACGATCGGGCAGCGGCCGCCGCCGACGTTCTCGTAGTACCACTCCCAGGCCGCCGGGTTGATCGGCTCGCCGACCGAACCCAGGATGCGCAGCGAGGACAGGTCGTACTGCTTCGGATGCACTGCCGGGTTGTTGTCGGCGGCCTTGATCAGCGAACGGATCGCGGTCGGCGCGGTATAGAAGATGCTGACCTTATGGTCCTGGATCATCTTCCAGAAGCGGCCGGCGTCCGGGTAGGTGGGCACGCCCTCGAACACGATCTCGGTCGCGCCGCAGGCGAGCGGGCCGTAGGTGATGTAGGTGTGACCCGTGACCCAACCGATGTCGGCGGTGCACCAATAGACGTCGTTCGGCTTGATGTCGAAGGTGTACTTCATCGACAGCACGGCCTGCAGCAGGTAGCCGCCCGAAGAGTGCTGCACGCCTTTCGGCTTGCCGGTGGAACCCGAGGTGTAGAGCACGAACAGCGGATGCTCGGCCTCGACCCACTCCGGCTCGCAGACCTCGGACTGGGTGGCCACCACGTCGTGGAACCAGCTGTCACGGCCGGCGACCATGGCGATGTCGGCACCGGTGCGCTTGACGACGATGACGTTCTTGACGGTATCGCAGCCGCCGAGCGACAGCGCCTCGTCGGCGATCGGCTTGAGCGGCAGCGCCTTGCCGCCGCGGAACTGGCCGTCGGAGGTGATCACGGCCACGGCAGCGGCGTCCTCGATGCGATCGCGCAGCGCCTGGGCGGAGAAGCCGCCGAACACGATCGAGTGGGTGGCGCCGATGCGGGCGCAGGCCTGCATCGCGACCACGCCTTCGATCGACATCGGCAGGTAGATGATGACGCGATCGCCCTTCTTGACGCCCATGCCGCGCAGGGCGTTGGCGAACTTGCTGACGCGGGAGAGCAGGTCCTTGTAGGTGATGCGGGTGACTTCGCCGCCGTCGGCTTCGAAGATCAGCGCGACCTTGTCGCCGAGGCCGTTGACCACGTTGCGGTCGAGGCAGTTGTAGGAGACGTTGAGCTTGCCGTCTGCGAACCACTTGAAGAAGGGCGCATTCGACTGGTCGAGGACCTGGGTGAAGGGCACTTTCCAGTCCAGCAGCTCCTTGGCGCGACGCCCCCAGTAACCCTCGTAGTCGTCCTCGGCTTCCTTGCACAGCGCGCGATAACCGTCCATGCCGGACACCGCTGCGTTCTTGACCATCTCTTCCGAGGGATTGTAAATGCGGACTTGTTGCTCGTTGGACATGCTCACCTCTCCTCAACTGTTCAAATGGTTGAAGCTACCCGTTGCGGGTGGGCTGGTTGAACCCAGCCTATGATCCGCCCGAACGCCGACGCCCCGTGAGGGCCCTCCCCGTCCGGACACTCGGATGCCGTTCGAAACGCCGGCATTAGAGAACAGCTATCTTACACAGGACTTACACCGCCCGGCCAGCGACGGCCGGCGGGGCCGGTGGTAGAATCCGGCGCCACTCCGGGCCTTCCGGTCCGGTCGCGTCATTCTGCCCCCATGTCATTCCGGAGACCAAGCGCCATGACGATCATTCGCCAGGAAGACCTCATCCAGTCGATCGCGGATGCCTTCCAGTACATCAGCTACTACCACCCGCTCGACTACATCCAGGCGCTCGGCGAAGCCTACGCGCGCGAGGAAAGCCCGGCCGCGAAGGACGCGATCGCGCAGATCCTGACCAACTCGCGCATGGCCGCCGAGGGCCACCGCCCGATCTGCCAGGACACCGGCATCGCGGTCGTCTTCCTCAAGGTGGGCATGAACGTGCAGTGGGATGCGAAGATGAGCGTCCAGGAGATGATCGACGAGGGGGTGCGCCGCGCCTACAACCACCCGGACAACAAGCTGCGCGCCTCCGTGCTGCTCGACCCCGCCGGCAAGCGCCAGAACAGCAAGGACAACACCCCGGCGGTGGTGCACTACGAGGTCGTCGCGGGCGACGAGGTCGAGGTCATCTGCGCGGCCAAGGGCGGCGGCTCCGAGAACAAGACCAAGATGGTCATGCTCAACCCCTCCGACTCGATCGTCGACTGGGTGCTCAAGACCGTGCCGACCATGGGCGCCGGCTGGTGTCCGCCGGGCATCCTCGGCATCGGCATCGGCGGCACGCCCGAGAAGGCCATGCTGCTGGCCAAGGAATCGCTGATGGATCCGGTCAACATCCACGAGTTGCGTGCGAAGGCCGCCTCCGGCGCCACGCTCTCCCGCGTCGAGGAGCTGCGCCTCGAGCTCATGGAGAAGGTCAACGCGCTCGGCATCGGCGCCCAGGGCCTGGGCGGCCTCACCACCGTGCTCGACGTCAAGATCATGGACTATCCGACCCACGCCGCCTCGCTGCCGGTCGCGATGATCCCCAACTGCGCCGCCACCCGCCATGTGCACTTCCACCTCGACGGCTCGGGCCCGGCGCATCTGCCCACGCCGAAGCTCGAAGACTGGCCGCAGGTCACCTGGAAGGCCGACACCAACGTCGCTACCCGCGTGAACCTCGACACCCTCACCAAGGAAGAGGTCGCGTCCTGGAAGCCGGGCCAGATCCTGCTGCTCAACGGCAAGATGCTCACCGGCCGCGACGCCGCGCACAAGCGCATCGCCGACATGCTGGAAAAGGGCGAGAAGCTGCCGGTCGACTTCACCAACCGCGTGATCTACTACGTCGGCCCGGTCGACCCGGTGCGCGACGAGGTCGTCGGCCCGGCAGGCCCCACCACCGCGACCCGCATGGACAAGTTCACCCGCATGATGCTGGAGAAGACCGGCCTCATCTCGATGATCGGCAAGTCCGAGCGCGGCCCGGTTGCGATCGAGGCCATCAAGGACAACCAGTCGGCCTATCTGATGGCGGTCGGCGGCGCGGCCTACCTGGTGTCGAAGGCGATCAAGGAAGCCAAGGTCGTCGGCTTCGCCGACCTCGGCATGGAGGCGATCTACGAATTCACCGTGCAGGACATGCCGGTGACGGTCGCAGTCGATGCCAAGGGCACCAGCGTGCACAACACCGGCCCGCAGGAGTGGCAGGCGAAGATCGGCAAGATCCCGGTCGTCGTCGCCTGAGCGCCCTCGACGCGCACCCTGCCCCCGAGCGCTTCCCGGAGCGCCCGCATCGAGGGGCCGGGGCGCGGGTGGAGGACGCAGGGCGCGGGCTCAGGCCCGCGCCTGCCGCCACGCCGCGGGCGGCGACCAGTTCGCCACCCAGGCCGGAATCTCTTCCGCCGGCATCGGCCGCGCGATCCCGTAGCCCTGCGCCACCTCGCAGCCCAGTTGCAGCAAGAGGCTGCCGTGCTCGACCTCCTCGACCCCCTCGGCGATCACCTCGCGCTTGAAGGCATCGGCCAGCCCCATGATCGCCTTCAGGATGGCGAGGTCCTCGGCGTCCTCCACCATCCCGCGCACGAACAGCTGGTCGATCTTGAGACGCGCCGCGGGTAGCCGCTTGAGATAGGCGAGCGAGGAATACCCCGTCCCGAAGTCGTCGAGCGCGAAGGACACGCCGATGCGTGCGCACGCCTCGACGATGCGCGTGACCTGGGCGATGCTCTCCAGCGCGCTCGTCTCCAGCACCTCCAGTTCCAGCGCGCCCGGCCCCAGATCGGGGTGGCGCGCCAGCGCCGCCTGCAGGCGCGGCATGAAATCCGCCGCCTGCAGGTGACGCGCGCCCACGTTCACGCTCACCGGCAGGAACAATCCCGCGTGCTGCCAGGCGGCAACCTGGGCGAGCGCCTGTTCGATCACCCAGTCGCCGATCTCGACCGCGAGCGGGTGGTCCGCCACCACGGGCAGGAAGCCGCCCGGCTCGAGTTCGCCCTGGCGCGGATGCCGCCAGCGGATCAGCGCCTCGGCACCCACCACCGCGCCGCTGCGCATGTTCACCTTGGGCTGGTACAGGAGGCGGAACTCGCCCGTGCGCAGCGCGCCACGGATCGCCGCCAGGGTCTGGTGGCGCCCGCGCTGGGAGCGGTCGTGCGCGGTGTCGAAGAGGTGGTAGCGGTTCTTGCCGGCGAGCTTGGCCTGGTACATGGCGAGGTCGGCCTGGCGCAGCAACTGGTCGGCGTCGACCTCCTCCGCCTGCGGGTACAGGGTCAGGCCGATGCTCGCCGAGACCTTCACCTCCTGCCCCGCAAGCTGGACCGCCTGCGAGACCGCGCCGAGCAGGCGGCGCACGAGCAGTTCGCAAGCCTCTACATCGGGCAGGTCGAGCAGCAGGGCGACGAACTCGTCCCCCCCCAGGCGCGAGATGCTGTCGCCCTCGCGCAGCGCCGCCTTCATGCGCGCCGCCACCACCGCGAGCAACTGGTCGCCGGCCTGGTGGCCGAGGGTATCGTTGATGGCCTTGAAGCCGTCGAGATCGATGTAGGCGAGCGCGAGCTGCTGACCGCGCCGGCGCGCCTGCGCCATCCCGCGCTGCATGCGGTCGCTGAGCAGGACGCGGTTGGGCAGCCCGGTGAGCGCGTCGTAATGCGCGATGTATTCCAGGCGCGACTCGTGCTCCTTCTGCTGGGTGATGTCGGTCAGCGTCCCGGAAAGGCCCGCGGGCCGGCCTTGCGCGTCGAACGCGCGCCGCGCGCTCATCTCCAGCCAGCGGAATCCGCCGCCGGCGCAGCGGTAGCGTGCCGCGTGGGTGCAGGACTCGAGCTCGCCTGCAAGCACCTGCTCGATCATCTCGCCGTGCTGGTCGCGATGGTCCGCGTGCACGTGGGCGAGGAAGTGGCGGCCGAGGCTATCCGCGAGCGCGTAGCCGGTGATGTCGGCCCACGCCTTGTTGAGAAAGGTCCAGCGCCCTCGCCCGTCGAGCTGGAAGATGACCTCGCGCACGCTCTCGACCACCGAGCGGTAGCGCGCCTCGCTCGCCTGCAGGCCGTCGTGGGCGCGCTTGCGCTCGATGACCCCGCTGAAGGCATTGCCCACCAGGGTCATCAGGGTCTTGTCCTCGTCGGTCCAGGTGCGCTCGCTGCGCACCGCGTCGAGCCCGATGACGCCGCGCACCTGGCCGTCCACGACCATCGGCACGCCAAGCACCGAACGGATCGACTGCGCCCCGAGCAGCACGCGGTCGGCCTCGGCCTCGGCCGGCAGCGCGGCGACGCTGGGGTAATCGACGATCGCGAGCTGCTTGATCGTGCGCAGGAAGAGCAGCGAGTCGTCGAAGGGCAAGCCCTGCAGCTTGTGGATCTGCGGCTCGACGCCCTCGGCGCACCACTCGTGGGTGTTGTCGAGCAGGGAACCGTCCTCGGACACCTGGAACACGTAGGCGCGATCCGCCTCGGCGAAGCGCCCAAGTTCGCCGAGCGCCCGATGGAGATGAAGGTCGAGCTCGGCCGGCGAGGCGAGGATCAGATCGGACGAGATCCGCCCGACCAGGCGCTCGAAGGCGATCCGTCCGTTCAGCACGCGCTCCGCGCGCTCGCGCGCCAGCTCGGCCGCGACGCGGTCGTCGAAGATCTCCAGCAGGGTGCGTACCGCCGCCTCGTCGTCGAAGGGGCGGCGACGCAGCGCGACAATGAGGCCGAGGACGCCGCCATCGCGATCGAACAGCGGCATGCCGGCGTAGGCCTCTATGCCCATGCGCACGAGTTCGCGGTCGCGCGGAAAGCGCGCATGCACCCCCCGCGGGTAGATGCAGGCGCCCAGCCCGATCGTGCCATCGCAGGGGGAGTCGGCAAGGGCATAGCGGAACGGCCCGATCGCTGCGCCCTCGCCCCAGCCCGCGCGCACCTCGATGTGCGCGCCGTCCGCGCACAGCTGGCCGACGAAGGCGATGTCCAGATCGAGCGCCTCGACGATGTGCCGGCACACGGCCTCGTAGAAGCCCTCGCCCGACAGCCGCGCGTAGCGCGCCGCGAGCGCATCGAGCGCGAGGTCGCCGCGCTTGCGCTCGGTGATGTCGTAGCAATAGCCGATGTAGCCGACGAAGGCGCCGTCCGCGTCGCGGCGCGGATTGCCCTCGTCCGAAATCCAGCGGTAGCCGCCCGCGGCGTGGCGCAGGCGGTATTCCATGCGGAAGGGCTCGCGGCGGGCGAAGGCTCGTTGCCAGGTGTCGAGGCAGCCCTCCAGGTCGTCCGCATGCACGTCGGCCACCCAGCCCGTGCCTTGCGATTGTTCCAGCGTGCGGCCGGTGAACTGCAGCCAGGTGTCGTTGAAATAGTTGCACCCGCCGTCCGCGTCCGAGGTCCAGATCAGCGCCGACTTGCTGTTGGCGAGCTCGCGGAAATGGCGTTCGCTCTCCTCCAGGGCGCGACGTGCGGCCTTGCGGTCCTGCTCGGTGCGCAGCGCGATGATCATGCTCGCGCAGGTGACCAGCATCGGCTCCAGCTCGACGATCAGGGCGTGGTCGTAACCCTGCGCCGCGTTCGCCAGGCCGACCATGCCGATCAGCTGCCCGCCGTGGAACAAGGGCAGGCCGAGAAAGGCGCGCAGCTCGGGGTGGCCGGGCGGCACCCCTGCGCCGCGGGGATCGCCCGCGGGCGCATTGCAGATCACCGGCGTGGCGGTTCTCACCACCGAACCGAACAAGGTGTCGAGGTTGTGGAACTCGAAACCGCCGGTGCGCATGCGTTCGAACAGGGCGCGCGACTCGGGACTCCAGGAGATGTCGCTGAGTCCGTGCATGCGCAGGAAGGACTCGCCGGCCTCGTCGTGCAGCACCTCGCCGATGAAGCCGTACTCGCTGCCGGTCAAGGCCACCAGCTGGTCGAGCATCGCGGAGAAGGTGTCGGCGGACGAACGCCCCACGAGCATGCCGCGCTGCAGCGTGGACAGCACCGACAGCATCTGCGCCTGGCGCGCCACGCAACGCTCGAGGTCGGCGAGCGCGACGGATGCGGGCGGTGGCGCCGGCGGCGCATCCCCATGTCCTGCCCGGGCGGGCACCTCCACCGACGACTCGATCCTCAAGCCCGACATCCGATCCCCTCGAATCCGCATGCACGACAAGCGCGCATGTTAGCGGGAAGCTCTTTCCAGCGGCATGACTGCAACGCCCGGATGCATAAAAAAGGGCGCCGACCCTCGCGGTCGACGCCCTCGATACGACAGCGTGCCGAAGCGGCGTTCAGCGCTTGCCGTGTGCGGCGAGCTTGAGCCAGGTGTCGACCACGGTGTCCGGGTTCAGCGAGATGGTCTGGATGCCCTCGTCCATCAGCCACTCGGCCAGGTCGGGGTGGTCCGACGGCCCCTGGCCGCAGATGCCCACGTACTTGCCGAGCTTGTTGGCCGCCTGGATGGACATCGACAGCAGCTGCTTGACCGCCGGATCGCGCTCGTCGAAGGAATGCGCCACCAGCCCCGAGTCGCGGTCCAGGCCCAGGGTGAGCTGGGTGAGGTCGTTCGAGCCGATCGAGTAGCCGTCGAAGTACTGCAGGAACTGCTCGGCCAGGATGGCGTTGGACGGGATCTCGCACATCATGATCAGCTTGAGGTCGTTCGCGCCGCGCTTGAGACCGTGCTCGGCGAGCAGGTCCACCACCCCTGCGGCCTCCTCGAGGTTGCGCACGAAGGGGATCATGATCTGCACGTTGGTGAGGCCGAGCTCGTTGCGCACCTTCTTCATCGCGGCGACTTCCATCTCGAAGCAGTCGCGGAAGCTGTGCGCGATGTAGCGCGAGGCGCCACGGAAGCCGAGCATCGGGTTCTCTTCCTCCGGCTCGTAGATCTCGCCGCCGAGCAGCTTGCGATACTCGTTCGACTTGAAGTCGGACATGCGCACGATCACCGGCTTCGGATAGAAGGCCGCGGCGATGGTGGCCACGCCCTCGACCAGCTTCTCGATGAAGAACTGCTTGGGCGTCGCGTAGCCGCGCGAGCGGCGGGTGATCTCGTCGCGCAGGCTGGCCGGCACCTGGCCGATGTCGAGGATGGCCTTGGGGTGGATGCCGATCATGTTGTTGATGACGAACTCCAGGCGCGCCAGGCCGACGCCGCCGTTGGGGATCTGCGCGAACTCGAAGGCGAGCTCGGGGTTGCCCACGTTCATCATGATCTTCACCGGAATCTCGGGCAGGTTGCCCATGTCGGTGGTGATGACCTCGAACTCCAGCTTGCCGCGATACACGTAGCCGGTGTCGCCTTCGGCGCAGGACACGGTGACGGATTCGCCTTCGTGCAGCACGTCGGTGGCGTTGCCGCAGCCGACGATGGCCGGGATGCCCAGCTCGCGCGCGATGATCGCGGCGTGGCAGGTGCGGCCGCCGCGGTTGGTGACGATCGCGCTGGCGCGCTTCATCACCGGCTCCCAGTTGGGGTCGGTCATGTCGGTGACGAGGATGTCGCCGGCCTGCACGCGGTTCATCTCGGAGGCGTCGCCGACGATGCGGACCGTGCCGGCACCGATCTTCTGACCGATCGCGCGGCCGTGGGTGAGGGCCTTGCCGTACTGCTTGAGGCGGTACTTCTCCATCACCAGGCCGGAATCCTGGCTCTTCACCGTCTCGGGACGCGCCTGCAGGATGTAGAGCTTGCCATCGACGCCGTCCTTGCCCCACTCGATGTCCATCGGGCGGCCGTAGTGCTTCTCGATGATCACCGCGTAGCGGGCGAGCTCGAGCACGTCCTCGTCGGTCAGCGAGAAGCGGTTGCGATCGGCCTCGGGCACATCGACCGTGCGCACCGACTTGCCGGCGACGGCCTTGTCGGTAAACACCATCTTGATGAGCTTGGAGCCGAGGTTGCGGCGGATGATCGCCGGCTTGTCGAGCGCGAGCGTAGGCTTATGGACGTAGAACTCGTCCGGGTTCACCGCGCCCTGCACCACGGTCTCGCCGAGGCCATAGGAGGCGGTGATGAACACCACCTGATCGAAGCCCGATTCGGTGTCGATCGAGAACATCACGCCCGAGGCGCCCGAATCGGAACGCACCATGCGCTGCACGCCGGCCGACAGCGCGACGTCGGCGTGGGCGAAGTTCTTGTGCACGCGGTAGGCGATCGCGCGGTCGTTGTACAGCGACGCGAACACTTCCTTCATCGCATGCAGGATGTTCTCGTAGCCGTGGATGTTGAGGAAGGTTTCCTGCTGGCCGGCGAAGGAGGCATCCGGCAGGTCCTCGGCGGTCGCCGAAGAGCGCACCGCGAAGCTGCCCTCGCCCTCGGCGGTGATCGCATCGTAGGCGGTCTTGATCTCGGCCTCGAGCTTGGCCGGGAAGGGCAGGTCCACGATCCACTGGCGGATCTGCGCGCCAGTCTTGGCCAGGGCATCGACGTCATCCACGTCGAGCGCGTCAAGCGCGGCGTTGATGCGGTCGGCCAGGCCGTCGTGGGCGAGGAACTCGCGATAGGCTTCGGCGGTGGTGGCGAAGCCGCCCGGGACACGGACGCTGGAAGGCAGCTGGCTGATCATCTCGCCGAGCGAGGCGTTCTTGCCGCCGACCTTCTCGACGTCGGACATGCGCAGTTCGTTGAAAGGGATCACGTAGCGTGTCATGGGTGGCTTCCGCAAATGTTGGGGAAAAAGCAAAATATCGCGAACGGCAGTGTACGATTTTTTGTGCTGTGCCGCATCACAGGGTTTGCCCCAATACACGCCCCGCACCCCTGGTCGGGGCCGCAAGGTCCGAAATCATGAACGACATCGCCCGCCGCACCGTCTTCTTCGTCTCCGACGGCACCGGCATTACCGCCGAAACCCTTGGCCACAGCCTGTTGGCGCAGTTTCCCGAGGCGCGCTTCCGCCAGGTGCGCGCCCCTTTCATCGACGACATCGACAAGGCGATCGACTGCGCGACGCAGATCCGCGAAGCCGCGGCCGCGGACGGCGTGCGCCCGATCGTGTTCAGCACCCTGGTCAATCAGGCCACCGTTGATGCACTGCACAAATCCGACGCCCTCTTCCTCGACCTCTTCGAGCGCTTCATCGGCCCGCTCGAGGCCGAACTCGGCCAGCGCTCCACGCATGCGGTGGGCCGCTTCCACGGCATCGCCGACAGCCTCAACTACAAGTACCGCATCGAGGCGATCAACTTCGCCATGGCGCACGACGACGGCATCTCCAGCGAGGGCGAGCTCGCCGAGGCCGACGTGATCCTGGTCGGCGTGTCGCGCTCGGGCAAGACCCCCACCAGCCTCTACCTGGCGATGCAGTTCGGCGTCAAGGCGGCCAACTACCCGCTGATCCCCGAGGACTTCGAGCGCAACAAGCTTCCCGGCGAGCTGCACAAGTACCGCACCAAGCTCTTCGGCCTCACCATCGCCCCCGAGCGCCTGTCGCAGATCCGCCAGGAACGCCGCCCCAACAGCCGCTACGCCTCGCTGGAGAACTGCCGCTACGAGATCGACGCCGCGCACAAGCTGATGCGCCGCGAGAACATCCGCTGCCTCGACTCGACCACCAAGTCGATCGAGGAGATCTCCGCCACCATCCTGCAGACCATCCGGGTCGACCGCCCCGGTTTCTGAGCGCGCGCCGGGCGCTTCGACCGGCGTTTTCCCGCGGCATTGGTAGAATACGCGGTCATGCGTGCCGCCCAAGCCGGCACCCCGAACAGCGCAACAGGAACCCGACATGAAAAGAACGCGCCTCAAGCGCCGCGGCGGTCTCGGCCGCACTGCCGAACAACTCGTCTGGCTCGCCGGCGGGCTGGCCCAGTCCGGCAGCCGGATCGAGGACCACTACTGGGAGACGCAGCTCGCCAGGCTGATCGACGAGACCCTGACCGACAACGACGAGGAAGTGCTCAACGCCGCGCTCGACCACCTCTACAGCGCCGACGCGCGCGCCTACGACGAGCTCGCCGACAACATCGAGTCGCGCGCCGAATGCGCCGCCGGCAGCCTCGCCGAGCACGACGTCGTGCTGATCGCCGCGCCGGTGCTGGCCTGGTCGCGCTACCGCATCCCCGCCGCCAACATCCCGCCCGCAGTGCTCGCCAACCTGCGCGTGCACCTGCAGGCCCACGTGCTCGCCAAGGGGGCCAAGCTGTCGGTGGCCGACTTCCTCTTCAGCCCCGACCAGCTGCCCCAGGGCTACTGCGCCACCGCGGAGTTCGCCAAGGTGATCTGCGGTGCGGCGGCCGACAACCTCGACCTGCACATCGACACCGATGGCATGCCGGAGACCGCGCAGTTCCTCTCCGACACCCGCTACCTGCTCGCCGCGGTGGCCGTGCCGCGCGGCGCCGCGCTGTTCCGCTGGCAGGAGCCGGACGGCACCCGCGACGGCGCGCTCGAGCAGTGGCGCGCCCAGGGTGGCGCCTGCCTGACCCCGCTGCTGCCCGGCTGCGCGGTCGACCTCGTGCTGCCCGACTCCTACTTCGCCGCCAGCCGCGCCGCCGACAAGGACAGCCGGCCCTACTCGGTGCGCGCCTCGGTCGCCTTCCTCGCCACCACGCTGGAAACACCTGCCGCCAACCTGCGCGCGGTGGTCGCGCCGTTCTGGGAGCGCACTCTCGAGGAATACCGCATCGGCTTCACCGTGCGCGGCCGCGACGAGGTCGTGCACGGGGTGGTGTGGCCGCTGTTGGGGGCCGAGGACGAGACCACCGACTGCGTCGCGCAGATCGAAACCGTATTGCGCGAATCCGGTCTCACCGACGTCGTGGCGCTCGAGCACCACTTCCCGCTCGAGTACTGCGACGATTGCGGCGCCCCGCTCTACCCCTCGCCCGAGGGCGAGGTCGTGCATGCCGAGATGCCCGAGGAACAGGGCGTGCAGGCGCCGCGCCACCTCCACTGATCCCGCACGAGGTTCCCATGGCCCGCGAAGTCGACAAACCCGACGCCGAATGGCGCCGCCAGCTCTCCGACCTGCAGTACCGCGTCACCCGCGAGAAAGGCACCGAACGTGCCTTCACCGGCGAATACTGGGACGTCTGGGACAAGGGCGCCTACAACTGCGTGTGCTGCGGTGCCCCGCTCTTCCGCTCCGAGCACAAGTTCGACGCCGGCTGCGGCTGGCCGAGCTTCTGGACCGCAGCCGAGCCCGACAACGTCGAGACCGCGGTAGACCGCAGCCACTTCATGGTCCGCACCGAGGTCCTTTGCCACCAGTGCGGCGCACACCTCGGCCACGTCTTCGAGGACGGCCCGCAGCCCACCGGGCTGCGCTACTGCATCAACTCGGCGTCGGTGCGCCTGGAGAAGGAGTCGGACTGAAGATCGCGACTCGCGTCGCTCCCACAAAACCCGCACAGCTCCGCAGCCCCCCGGAGGAGCAACACAAGTCGCGATCGAGGCCCCCCGTAGGAGCGACGCAAGTCGCGATCGAGACCCCCAGACCGCCCCGTAGGAGCGACGCAAGTCGCGATTGCCAGTTCAGCGCGCCCGAAACGAAAAAACCCGCGCCAGCCTCTCGGCCGCGCGGGTTTTTCTTGCGACGAGGACGACGCTTACACGCGTTCCCACACCGTGGTGATGCCCTGGCCGCCGCCGATGCACATGGTGGCGACGCCATAGCGGCCGTTGGTGCGGATCAGCTCGTGCAGCAGCTTGGTGATGATCACCGAGCCGGTCGCGCCGACAGGGTGGCCGAGCGAGATCGCGCCGCCGTTCGGGTTGACCTTGGCGGTGTCGAGGCCGAGACCGCGGTTCACCGTGATCGACTGCGCGGCGAAGGCTTCGTTGGACTCGATCACGTCGATCTGGTCGAGCTTCAGGCCGGCACGCTGCAGCGCGAGCTTGGTGGCGGGGATCGGACCTTCGCCCATCACGTCGTTGGGCACGCCGGCGATCGCGTAGGACACCAGGCGCGCGATCGGCTTGTGGCCGCCCGCAGCCGCCTTGGCGGCATCGGCCAGCACCAGGAAGGCGGCGGCGTCGTTGATGCCCGAGGCGTTGCCGGCGGTGACCGAACCATCCTTCTTGAACGCCGGCTTCATCTTGCCCAGCGCTTCCATGGTGGTCATGCGCGGATGCTCGTCGGTGTCGAACACGACGGTGCCCTTGCGGGTCTCGAAGGTGATCGGCACGATCTGGCCCTTGAAGCGGCCCTCGGCGATCGCCGCGGCGGCGCGCTTCTGCGACTCGAGCGCGAAGGCATCCTGCTCTTCACGGGTGATGCCGTGCTTGGTGCACAGGTTTTCGGCGGTGATGCCCATGTGGCCGACGCCGAACGGGTCGGTCAGCACGGCGACCATCGAGTCGATCGCCTTGGTGTCGCCCATGCGCGCACCGCTGCGCAGGGCGGGCAGCAGGTAGGTACCGCGCGACATCACTTCGACGCCGCCGCCGATGGCGAAGTCGGCATCGCCCAGCATGATGGCTTGGGCCGAGCTGACGATGGCCTGCTGCGCCGAGCCGCACAGACGGCTGACCTGGAAGGCGACCGAATCCATCGACATGCCGGCGTTGATCGTGGCCACGCGCGAGACGTAGGCATAGCGGGAATCGGTCGGGATGCAGTGGCCGACGGATGCGAACGAAACCGCCTTCGGGTCCACACCCGCGCGGGCGATCGCTTCCTTGATCACCACCGCGCCGAGATCGGACGGCTCCATGTCCTTCAGCGAGCCACCGAAACCACCCACGGCGGAACGAACAGCGCTCAGAACGACGACTTCACGATTTGCCATAACCCACTCCCTTGTTGAGATTAGACTTGTCACCGCCCCACCCAGCCCGCAGCCGCGAGCAGGAAGAGCAGGAACAGACACACGAACAGAGCCCGCCATAGCAGGCTCACCGTGTTTTGCATGTGATCGACGCCTGCCTCGCTCCCCAGCCCCAGTTCGGGCCGATCCACGATGCCCCCGGCCACATGGACCGGCATGCCGAGCCGCACGCCCAGCGCGCCACCACCACTAGCGATAAGTATAGCCGACGACCTCTCCGGCCACAGCACCGCCTGCGAGCGCCAGCAGTAGATCGCATCCTCGAAATTGCCCATGATGGAAAAAACGATCGCGGTGATCCGCGCAGGCAGCCACTCGATCGCCTCGCGCGCGCGCAGCGCGAAGCCGCCGAAGCCCGCGTCGCCCCCATCCGGGCGCCCCCACTCCTCGGCCAGCAGTCCGGCGAGCCGGTACATCACCGCGCCGCTCGGGCCGGGTAGCAGCACGAACCAGAACATCACGCCGAACAGCCGGCGGTGCGAGACGACCAGCGCCTCCTCGATCGCGAGGCGGGCGATCTCGCTCGCGGAGGCCCCCTCGTGGCGGGTCCCCCGCCAATCCTCGAGCAGGCTGCGCGCGCCCTCGGGCTCGCCGAGGCGAAGCGCCATGTGGATGGCCGAGAAGAAGCGGGTGTCGTGGCGGAAGCCGATGCAGAGGTAGAGCGCCACCACGTTGAACAGGAAGGCCAGCGCGGGATGCATCTCCCACAGCAGCCAGAAGGCGAGCGCGCTCGCGAACCCGGCGGCGGGAACCAGCAGGAGCCACGCGAGCCGTCCCTGCGCCGCCGAGCCGCCCTCGAAGCGCCCTCGCATTCCGCAGACCACGCCGCGCACCCCGCGCACCGTCCACCCGCGCGCCGGCAGCGGACGCAACTGTTCGAGGACGAGCGCAAGGATCAAGGAAAAGAAGGTCATTCAGGCAGGACGTCGCGGGCCGAAAAGGCCCCGGGCACAGAGCCGAGTCATCGGTGCGGCAAGATATCACAAAGGCAAGCGCGCGCCGCCTGCCGGAAACCCTTGGCCGCGCTCAGCCTTCCTCGTTCAGCAGGCGATACAGCGACATCAGGATCCCCGCGGTCGCACCCCAGATGAAATAGCCGTGCCAGGGCATGGCGTGGAAGCGTCGCATCCGCCCCTCGTGCAGGATGCTGTGCTCCTGATGGTTGCGCGGATCGAGGAAGTGCGCGAGCGGCACCTCGAAGGCCTCCGCGACCTCGAAGGCGTCGAGCGTGAGTTCGAGCGGCGGATGCACCACGCCGACCACCGGGGTCACCCTGAAGCCGGTACCGGTGAAGTAGTCGGGCAGCGCGCCGATCAGCTCGACGTGACGGCGGGCGAGCCCGATCTCCTCTTCCGTCTCGCGCAGCGCGGCATGCACCGGCGAGGGGTCGTCGTCCTCGAGGCGGCCGCCGGGAAAGCTGATCTCGCCCGGATGATGGTGCAGGTGGTCGGTGCGCCGGGTGAGCAGCACCGACGGCACCTCGTCGCGCACCACGAGCGGCACCAGCACCGCCGCCGGCTTGGGCGGGCGCGAGCGCGCGAGGTCGCGGCCGTCGCCGTTGAACCCGCCGTCCCGGTGCGGGCCCGCGGCCAGCCGGCGGCGGATCTGTTCCAGAGGGGGAAGACCATGCGGTCCGCTAGCAGGATTCACGCGACGCCTCAGTAACGTTTCTTGAGCAGCAGGCGGTCGCCCTCGCGCCGCCAGTCCATTCGATTGAGGAAACTCATGCCGAGCAG
The DNA here is from genome assembly GCF_055393985.1 of Thauera sp. DNT-1. NCBI lineage: Bacteria > Pseudomonadati > Pseudomonadota > Betaproteobacteria > Rhodocyclales > Zoogloeaceae > Thauera > Thauera sp. DNT-1. The sequence goes on from NZ_AP043752.1 coordinate 1,090,958, forward strand.
CACCACGGGCAGGTCTGTCTCGTGCACCGCCGCATCGACCCCGAGCATGCGCACGCCGCCGAGCTCCACCGCGTCCAGCCTCACCTTCCAGATCGTCGCCAGCCCGTTCGCGGTCGCGCTCTGGCCCATCGTGCCGGCGCGGTAGTCGATGCCAAGCCGCAGCGCATCGCTGCGCCCCATCGCCACCAGGGTGGCGCCGGTGTCGACCAGGGCATTGACCGCCACGCCGTTGATGCGCGCGCCGGTAAAGAAGTGCCCGCCCCCGTCGGCCTGCAGACTGATCTCGCTCGCCGCGGTTCCCGCGCTGCTCGCCACCTGCTCGCCCAGGCGCGCGACGAAGACACGGCCGTCGTGCTCCAGCGTGGCCGCCTCGCTCGTCGCCGCCCGCAGCACGATGCCCTCGCGCGTGCGTGCGCCCACCTTCACGGTCTGCGGCGCGCCGCCATCGACCACCAGCACCGCCCGGCCCGCGAACAGCCCGGCCACCGCCACGTCGGCAGCGTACGCCGCCCCCGCGCCCAAGCCCGCCGCGATGGCCAGCACGCCGACCGAAGCCGCCTTCCATCCGTCCATCCCGTCCTTCCTCCGCATCGCGCCGATCTCCCTCCCCGTTGCCGATCCGCCAAGCGGGCCCGCCCGCGCTGCGCACCGCCCGCCGATCATCCTCCGAGCCCCCGCCGTTCGTCCACCCGCGACGGCGGCATTCTGCGTGGCGCCATAGAATCCGTCACGAACACCCCGGCGGCAAAGTCCGACAATGCAATCGAGACTGTGCACCATCCGACACGGAGCCCCCCTTGAAACACGCCTCCCGCACCCGCGGCTTCACGCTGATCGAACTGATGATCGTGGTCGCCATCATCGGCATCCTCGCCTCGATCGCCCTGCCCGCCTACTCCGACTACATCCGCCGCTCGAAGATCGTCGAGGCGACCTCGGTGCTGTCCGACCTGCGCGTGCGCATGGAGCAGTTCTACCAGGACAACCGCAGCTACGTGTCGACCGGCACCACCTGCGGCGTCGCCATGCCCACACAGCAGTTCTTCACGATGAGTTGCACCGGCACCAGCACTACCTACACGCTGACCGCGACCGGCAAGTCCGGCACGGACGTGGCAGGGTTCACGTACACGCTGAACCAGCAAAACGTCCGCGCGACAACCGGCGGCAGCTTCGGCACCAGCACGACCTGCTGGGTCGGCAAGAGGGGAGGCGGCTGTCTATGAGGACGCCGATCCAGCGCGGTTTCGGCCTGGTCGAGGCCATGGTGACGATCGCAGTCTTAGCGATCCTGCTCGCGGTCGCCGTACCCAGCTTCCAGCAGATGATCGTCAACGGCCGCACCCGCACCATCGCCGAATCCTTCCGCGCCGGTGTGGATCTGGCCCGTACCGAGGCGATGCGGCGCAATCTGCCGGTCGGGTTCGCCGTCGTCTCAGCCGTCACCGGCTGCAGCGCCGACACCACCGGCACGAACTGGGTGGTCTTCTTGGGCACGACCTGCAACAACGACGCGACGGTGGTGCAAAGGTTCGTCGCCGGGGGTAGTGAGGCGGGCGTCACGGTCAGCACCTCGAGGGGCACGCTCATCTTCAACGGGATCGGCATGAGTGTGGGCGGAGCCACGGCCACCATCGACTTCGGCAACAATCTCCCCTCCGCACAACGACGTACGCTCCGCCTGGGCGTCAGCGCGGGCGGCCAGACCCGCCTGTGCGAGCCCGGCATCACCGCCAGCGGCGACCCGCGTGCCTGTTGAGGAGGCCAGCCATGAAGCGCACCGTGAGACTCCCCATCCAGCCCGGCCGCTCCAAGGCCTGCGCGGGCAGCCGTCCGCAGCGCGGCGCCAGCCTGCTCGAGGTGCTGATTGCCCTGCTGATCTTCTCCTTCGGCGTGCTCGGCATCGTCGGCCTGCAAGCCAGCATGAACATCCGCAGCACCGAGGCCCGGCAGCGCGCCGAGGCAGCGCTGCTGGCCGACGAGATCATCGGTCGCATGTGGCTGGCGCCTGCGATCAGGCGTGAGGATTTTGTCTATCGGTCCGACGCCGACTGCACTGCGACCGCGACGACACCGCCAGACATCCTGTCGTCCTGGTTGAACAAGCTGCGGGCGACCATCCCCGGCGCCCAGGTGGTCATCGGCCACGACGAGACCACTGGCGAGACCCGGCTCACCATCTGCTGGCCGCGCCCGCAGACCAACGAATGGAGCAACCATGTCGTCCGCGCCCGCATCAATTCCAACAACTGAAGCCGCGCGGCCGGCACCCGGGCGCGCAAGCGCCGGCAGATGGCGCCGCGCTCCAAGGCTACGCACGCGCGGCATCGGCCTGGTCGAGCTGATGGTCGGCATGACCATCGGCCTGATCGCGCTGCTCGTCATGGTGCAAACCTTCTCGGCAAGCAATGCACACAAGGCCAACACGGTCAGCGGCGCCGACGCGACGACGGCCGGCCAGGTGGCCATGACGCTGCTGGAACGCGATCTGCTGAACGCGGGCGCCGGCTTGATCGGCACGGGCTGCAGAACGATCAAGTATCTCAAGCCCGGCACCAGCGGAGCACAGGAGATGAATGGCATGCCGGTCACGATCGTGGCGGATCCGGGCGCGCCGAGCGCCCTGGCCTCGCGCAGCGATCGCATCACGATCCGCTACGCGAGTTCGGGAGAGGCCTCGATCGCCAAGGCCACCCTCACCGAATCCATGCCCAGCCCCTCGTCCACAATGTTCGCGAACATCGGGATGGGGTTTTCCGAGGACGATCTGATCGTGCTCAACGACGCGGAAGGCCACTGCGCGATCCAGCAGCTCACCCAGGACCCCGGCTCGGTCGGGCGCGGAGGCGGTGCATGGCGGTTCCAGATCAACCCGAGCAGTCCGTATAACGATCCGGGCGACTCGGCCGGCCTGTTCCCCTCCGACGGTTACCAGTCGGGGACCGGCACGATCCGCTCGCTCGGCCCGGGCGGCATCGCCGAGACGGTCTATCGCCTGCAGTCGCGCGGCAGCAGCACCGCGCCACCCGACACCGACCTGGCGACCTCGCGCGCCGACATGGCGAGCACCACGGCCGCGCAGACGCTCGTGCGCGACGTCGTCGCCCTGCGGGCCCAGTACGGCTGGTGGAACAGGACGACCAACACCGTGAGCTTCAGTTCGACGATCCCCACCGGAGCCGGGGCGGCGGATCTGGTCGCCGTGCGCGTGGGCGTCCTGGTGCGCGCGAGCCAGCGCGACGCCAGCTACACCGCGCCCGAGACCTTCAGCTTCTTCGAATACGACACGCCGGTCCAGATCACCCTGGGCAGCGCGGAGCGCAACTACCGTTATCGGAGCTACGAAACCGTGGTTCCGTTGAGGAATGCCTTATGGAACCGCGAGTGATGCACGGTGAACGCCGCCAGCGCGGCACCGCGCTTTTCATGGCGCTGATCATGCTCGTGGCGATGAGCATCGCCGCGGTCTCGCTCGTGCGCAGCGTAGACACCACGGTCACGATCGCCGGCAACCTCGCCTTCCAGCAGGCGGCACTGCAGGCCTCCGACTTCGGCGTCGAAGCCGCCGCGCACGACCTCGACACCAAGCCGCGCGAGAGCCAGTGGAAGGTCGGCGGGACCTGTCGGCTGACGAGCGCCGAACCCACGGTCTCGAACTATTTCCCGACCATGTTCGCCACGGCGAGCACGATGGGCAGCCCGACCATCGGTGGGCGCAGCTACACGATTCCGGGGGTCCCCACGCTCGACTGGGACAAGGTCGCCTGCATCGAAGACTCCCGGATCCCCGATGGATACCGGGTGCAGTACGTGATCGACCGCATGTGCACCGGCACGCTGCCGATCGCCAACCGTGCCGAATCCTGCGTTTCGGACAACCCCGAGGAAGGCGGATCCCGCCGTGCCGGTTCGCCACGCATCACCGGCGCCTCGTCGATCCGTTACCGGCTGACCGTCCGCGTCACCGGCCCGAACAATGCGCAGTCCTTCGTGCAGGTCGTGCTGCGCGACTGATGGACTCCTCGCCCTTAACCGGAGAACGCGTCGTGAACAACGCACACCCCGCCTTCCGGCCGCTTGCCCGGCACACCCGCCTCGCGCTGCTCGCAGCCGGCCTGCTCGCCGCCCAGATTGGCTTCGCCGCCCAGACCGAGATTTCCGAGGTCCCTCCCGAATCGAAGATCACGGTGCCGGCGAACGTGATGTTCACGCTCGACGACTCCGGCTCGATGTACTGGGAGAGCATCCCCGATTCACATGGTTTTCGGGACGGCATCTATCTCTTTCCGCGCCCGGCGAACGTCTACGATTGGCGCACCGGCGCCACCGACTATCCGGCCAACCCGGTCTCCACGGATCTCGACGACCCCAATGCGCGCTTCTATCGTTCGTACGCCGGAAACCCCCTGTATTACAACCCGGAAAAAACCTACAAGCCCTGGAGCAACAGCGACGGCAGCCTGTGGCCGAACGCGGAGCCGACCCGGGCCTGGCTGAATCCGGGTCATCCGAACAGGGACGACTACACCCTGGACCTCACGCAGAACCTGCTCTGGCGGCCACCACCGGACAACTCCAACGTTGCAGAGGCCACGATCTATCCTGCGACCTATTTCGTCTACACCGGCCCGGCCCCTCTGGTCCGCACCGACACGACCACGACGAACACGCCAGGCAACTTCGCCCGGGTGCAGATCGGCCTCACCACCTTACCCCCCCGCAGTCCCAAGCGTACCGACTGTGCCGGCGATCCCTGCAGCTACGCGGAGGAAATCAAGAACTTCGCCAACTGGTTCTCCTACCACCGCTCCCGCCACCTCGCCGCACGCGCGGCGATCGGCAAGGCCTTTTCCGAACAGAAGGACAACCTGCGTGTCGGCTACGCGACGATCAACCGAACCACCGAGACGGACATCGACGGCTTCACGACCAAGCGGGTCGTGCGCGGCCTGCGCCTGTTCAAGGACGAGGAGGCCGCCGACAAGCGCTGGCGCACCCAGTTCTTCGACTGGCTCTACAAGGACCCGATGCCGCGCTTCTTGACCACGCCGCTGCGCACCGCGATGGACGATGTCGGCAACTACTTCACGAGCGCGCCGCCCTGGCGTGCGAAGGTCGAGGACTCTACCAGCGCGGCCTTGAGCTGCCAGCGCAGCCACCACATCCTGATGACCGACGGCTACTACGACAACGACGGAGACAGCGCACGCGCGTCCATCTCGGGATCGAACGTCGACAACCTCGAAGGCGACGAGCACACGAGCGAGGACGGCACCAGGAGCTTTAGCTACCTGCCGGCCGCCCCGTACAAGGACGACTACACCAATACCCTCGCCGACGTGGCGATGTACTACTGGAAGACCGACCTGCGCCCGGGCCTCGCCAACGGCATTCCCGATGACGATCGGAACCCGGCCTTCTGGCAGCATCTCTCCACCTACACCATCGGCTTCGGCATCACCGGCATGCTCTCGGAAAGCGACATCGTCGCGCTGTTCGCGGGCCGCCTGAACTCGGTGTCCTGGCTGAACCCGACCACCGGAGGGAACACCGACCGTGCGAAGGGCGACGACCTCGTGCACGCGGCACTCAATGGCCGCGGAGAATTCTTCCGCGCCGACGATCCGGAGCTCTTCGCCCAGCGCATGAGCAAGGTGCTCGAATCGCTCGCCAACAATCCGAGCGGCGCCGCAGCCGCGGCGGTGACCAAGCCCTACATCGATATCGCGAACAATTTCACCTACGAGACCAGCTATAAGGCCGCGCAGCGGATGGGCGACATCAAGGCCTACAAGTTGCACCTGGAGACCGGGCAGCCCGACCGTAACGAACCGGCCTGGACAAAACCCTGCCCGACCGATGCGAGCAGGACCTGCGCCAAAGGGGTCGCCGAAATGCTCGAGACGCGCACCGCGGACTCGCGCCAGATCGCCACCTTCAACGGCAGCAGCGGGGTGGACTTCACCAGCAGCGGCCTCGGCACCACGCTCGTCGGTCAGCTTCAGTCCCCGGCCGGGGCTGGCAATGGTGCGCAGGTGCTCGCCTACCTGCGCGGCGACCGCAGCCAGGAGTCGACGAGCTTGCGTCGCCGGCTGCAGCTCCTCGGTCCGATCATCCACAGCGAACCGGTCCTGGTGCGCGAGCCCGACCGCTCCTATGCCGACGCCGGCTACGCGAGCTTCCGCTCGAGCACCGCGGGACGCACCCGCATGCTTTACGTCGGCGCCAACGACGGCATGATGCATGCATTCGACGCCTCCACGGGCGCGGAGAAGTGGGCCTACGTCCCGAAGGCCGTGTTTCCGCGGCTGCCCGGACTGGCCTCGCCCAACGGACTGTTCGAGGCCACGGTTGACGGCTATCTCACCGAAGGCGATGTGGATTTCGGCTTCACCGGGGGAACGCGGGGCACCGCCGACTGGCGCACCTTGCTGGTGGGTGGCCTCGGCCGTGGCGGCAAGGGCTTCTATGCACTCGACATCACCTCCCCCGAAGTGACCGAGTCCAGCCCGCTCACGGCGAAGGTGCTGTGGGAATTCAGCGGCGACGCCGATCTCGGCCTCGCCTTCTCGCGGCCGATCATCGTCAAGCACGAGGTAGTCACGACCGACAACCGGGGTAACGAGACGCGCTCGGGCCAGGGGTGGGTCGTGCTCGTCAGCTCGGGCTACAACAACTCGAGTGGCGACGGCAGAGGCTACCTGTATGTTCTCAACGCCAAGACCGGTGCGCTCATCAAGAAGCTCTCCACGGGCGTCGGCAGCGCCAGCGACCCGAGCGGGCTCGGCCAGCTCAGCGCCTGGGTGCACAACGCCGACGTCAATAATGGCGTGCAGTGGGTCTACGGTGGGGACCTGAAGGGGAACCTGTGGCGCTTCGACCTGAGCGCAACCAACCCCGACGCCTGGTCGACAAGCAAACTTGCGGTCCTCACCGACGCCAGCGGCAACGTCCAGCCCATCACCGCGGCGCCCGAACTCACCCGCGTCAAGGCCGGCAACGATTTCCGCAACCTGGTCGTGGTGGGCACGGGGCGCTACCTTGGAGAGAAGGACGTCCCCGGTACCACGGTCTCCGCGGCCGACGCGGCCCAGGTCCAGACGTTCTACGTCATCGAAGATCGCATCGACCGCGGCGGCAGCACCGTCGTGCGCGCAGACCTGACGCCTCGGACCCTCGCCGCGGAGACCGACGGCACGCGCACCCTGTCCGATGCAGCGGACATCAACTGGTCTGCGAAGCGCGGGTGGAGGGTGGATCTGAACATCAGCGGCGAACGTGCCACGACCGATCCTGCGATCGCCCACACCACGGTCGCATTCACGACCAACGTCCCGAGCGCGTCCGATCCATGCGTGCCGGGCGGGACGAGCTATCTGTTCCAGTTCGACCTCGCAACCGGGATGGCTCCGATCGGTACAAACGCCCTTCCCTACGTGGGCAAGCGCCTGCGGCCCGGTCTGGCGAGCCGCGTCGTACTGATCGTGACGCCGAACGGCCAGGTCATCGGCCTGATCCGCAAGACCGACGACAGCAGCGAAGCCGAGCCGATCGTGACTTCGGTGTCCGGGGGCGACATTCGCCGGATATCCTGGCGCGAACTGAACTATCGCTGAGACCGGACACGATCACTGGAAACGAGAAAGGCGCCGACGGCGCCTTTCTCGTTTCGGGAACCACCTAAGAAGTCATCGCGCGGCACGCCCGCGCACGGCCAGCCCGAAGAGACCGATACCGAGAAGCGCCAGCACGCCCGGCTCGGGCACCGGATTTCCGTTTCCGTTGTCGACGACGTTGGCAAACACCGTCAGCTCCAACTCGTAGCTGCCGCGACTGGAGGCGAACCCGACATCCTCATCCGACAGCAAGAGCGAGAACATCATCTCGTGGCTGCCAAGCTCGTCCGCCCTGAAGCTCGCCTTGACATTCCGGCCTGTGCCCTGCGCGAGCCCCTCGAACAATTCGAGGTCCGTCATCGACAGCCCGGAACCGCTCTTGGGATTGAATCCATCCAGATCCAGTCCCGCTCCGCCGAGCAAACCAAGGTTGAAGATGTTCAGATCGAGCGTAAATAAGTCGCCGAGCCCGACCTCGATGTTCCCTGACACAGGGAGCCGCCAAGTCGTCGTGGTCTGGTCTCCTTCGAAGGAGGCGATCGCATGAGGAACGTAGCTGTAAGCGAGCTTATGGGTGAACGATCCCGCCGCGTCGGCCGTACGGGAGCTGAGGGATGAGGTCAAAGAGTCGGCCGAACCCGGCGCCGTCGAACTCAGGTCGGCAACAAGCTCGTACGAAGCCGCGCTGTTTCCGGGCGGCTGCCCGGCTTTCGCGACGAAGGCGTCTCCGGCCGCATCACCCGAGGCGATGGTTCGAGAAAGAGTATCGAAATTGCTCAGCGACGGCGTCGGCGTGCTCACCGAACCGATGACCTGGCGATCGAACAGGGACTCGCCGAAGGACGTCCAGCTGACGCGCACCGCACTCGTCCCCGTCGCGCCACCCGTGACTTGCTGCGAGAGCAGCAAGTTCGAAGCGGAGACCGATGCGGTAATCGAGGTCAGCACGCCCGTCGATGCATCGAACTGCTGGAACGAATTCGGGCCGACCGAGCCGCTGGTCGTTATTGCCGTGCTAACCGCGCCGTCCATCACGGACGAGTCGGTCACTGCATAACTTCTCTCAGCGATATCGTACGTCCGCACGGAAATCATCGGTGCGGCTTGGACAGCCGACATGCCGATCATGGAAAGCACCAGCGCCATCAGGCGGGGTTGAGGATTCATGTGGTTCTCCCGTTCTATTTGAGCAAGCGGGTATTACATGCTTGCCGACGAGCGTTACCAGCAAAAATCAAGCCAGAAGAAATTTTGCTTAATAATCCGTGACTTAAATTATTACCCCCCCCCCGAACCCTGGGTAACTGTAAAAAAAACCGACGCAAAGCGAAATCGAGGCCTCATCGATGCCCCAAAATGGGGTCCAGCCAATGGCTGCGAGACGCATGGGTGGTTTTCGTGGTTCGGGCCCGACGACCTGCTCAAGCCCAGGTGTCGACGATGCCGCCCGCCGTGCTGCCGACCGCCGCAGCGGGGGGCCGGGGAATCGCCTGCAGCAGTTGCATCGCGCTCTCGCCCTGGAGGTCGAGCGCCTTGCGCAGGACTTCGACCGAGGCTTCCTGCTGGACCTGCGCGAGCGCATTGTTCGAGGCCAGCGCGGCGATTGCGGTTGCTTCCATGATTTGTTCTCCTGTCGAGCCGGGGCGAGGGCGGTGATGTCGAAGAGCATATCGGCAGGGAGCGGAGGAGCTTGAGCCGCACCGGCGGCAGCGGGTGACGGACCGCCCGCATCGCGACTTGCGCCGCTCCTGCAGCGCGTGCAGGTGTCGGAAATACGCGAACGCAGCGCGCTCGGCATGCGTGAGGACCGCCCCACCCGCGCGGGAAACAACGGCCGAACCCCAGCCGAACCGCGTCCGAAATCGCGCTGCTTCTCGTGGGAGCGACGCAAGTCGCGATTCCCCGCTGCTTCTCGTGGGAGCGACGCAAGTCGCGATTCCCCGCCCGGAACATCGCCTCGTCGCCGTCAACCCGACTCCCCCACAACCCAACCCCCGAACGCACGACGGGCGCCTCGCGGCGCCCGTCGGATTCCTGCCCCGGCGTTCCGCTCAGTCGCGGAAGTTGCCGTACTGCAGCGGAAAATCGGTGATCTGCTTCTTGACCAGCGCGATCGCCTCCTGCAATACGTCGCGCTTGGCGCCGGAGACGCGCACCGCGTCGCCCTGGATCGCAGCCTGCACCTTCATCTTGCTGTCCTTCAAGAGCTTGACGATCTTCTTGGCCAGTTCCTGCTCCACGCCGACCCGCACCTTGACCTCCTGCTTGACCTTGTTGCCGGAGATCTTCTGCACGTCGCCGTAGTCGAGACATCGGACGTCGACGTTCTTCTTGGTCATCTCGGGCAGCAGGATGGTCTTGATCTGCTCGAGCTGGAAGTCGCTGTCGCCGTAGAGGGTCAGCAGCTTCTCGGCGAGCTCGATCTTGGCGCTCGTGCCCTTGAAGTCGTGACGGCCGTCGACCTTGCGGTTGGCCTGCTCGACCGCGTTGCGCAGCGCGGGCTGGTCGACCTCGGACAGGATGTCGAAAGACGGCATGCTCCCCTCCCCCGCTCAGCCGAAGTGGCAGATGTAGTGGTAGGGCTCGCCCGCCACCTCGATGTCGAAGCTGGAGTCGCCCGGCACGTCGAAGGATTCGCCGGCGCCGTAGGTCTTCCAGTCCGCCTGGCCTTTCAGGCGGACGCGGCAGGAGCCGGCCACGCCCTCCATGATCTCGGGCGCGCCGGTGTTGAAGGTGAGCGAGGCCGGCAGGATGACCCCCACGGATTTCTTCGTGCCGTCCGCGAACTGCACGCTATGGCTGACGCACTTGCCGTCGAAATAGACGTTGGCCTGGGTGGTGACGGCGACGCCGTCGAGCTTGGCGGTAATGCCCATCGCTTGTGTTTTCCTTATTCGATGCCGAGCAGCTTCTGGATGATGCCCTTGGCGATGAAGCCGACGAAGCCCACGCCCAGGCCTAGGAACAGCCACATCATGCCGTAGCGGCCGGCCTTGGATTCCTTGCCCAGGTTCCAGATGATGAAGACCATGAACAGGATCAGGCCGGTCAAGCCGAGTTTGAGGGCGAGGTCCTCGAACTCGACGAAGCTGAGTCCGAGGATGTAGTCGTCGTTGGCCATCGCAAGGGATCCGTTGCGGGTTTAGCCGCGCTTGGCCTTGGCGTTGGCCGCGATGCGCATGCGCAGCGCGTTCAGGCGGATGAAGCCGTGCGCGTCCTTCTGGTTGTAGGCGCCGGCGTCGTCCTCGAAGGTGGCGATCGTCGGGTCGAACAGCGAGTCGGTCTTCGAGTCGCGACCGGTGACGATGACGTTGCCCTTGTAGAGCTTGAGGCGTACCCAGCCGTTGACGGTCTGCTGGGTGTGGTCGATGAGCGCCTGGATCGCGCGGCGCTCGGGGCTCCACCAGTAACCGTTGTAGATCATGCTGGCGTAGCGCGGCATGAGGTCGTCCTTGAGGTGGGCGACTTCGCGGTCGAGCGTGATCGATTCGATGGCGCGGTGGGCGCGCAGCAGGATGGTGCCCCCCGGGGTCTCGTAGCAGCCGCGGCTCTTCATGCCGACGTAGCGGTTCTCCACCAGGTCGAGGCGGCCGATGCCGTGCTTGCCGCCGAGCTCGTTGAGCCTGGCGAGCAGCTCGTGCGCCTTCATGCGCTTGCCGTCGATCGCGACCAGATCGCCCTGTTCGAACTCGAGGTCGATGTACTCGGCGGCGTCGGGCGCGGCCTCCGGCGACATCGTCCAGCGCCACATCGACTCCTCGGCCTCGGCGGCGGGGTTCTCGAGGTGGCGGCCCTCGAAGGAGATGTGCAGCAGGTTGGCGTCCATCGAGTAGGGCGAGCCGCCCTGCTTGTGCTTCATCTCGATGGGGATGCCGTGCTTCTCTGCGTAGGCGAGCAGCTTTTCGCGCGACAGCAGGTCCCACTCGCGCCACGGCGCGATGACCTTCACGCCCGGCATCAGCGCGTAGTAGCCGAGCTCGAAGCGGACCTGGTCGTTGCCCTTGCCGGTGGCGCCGTGCGAGACGGCATCGGCGCCGGTGGCGCGCGCGATCTCGATCTGGCGCTTGGCGATCAGCGGACGCGCGATCGAGGTGCCGAGCAGGTATTCGCCTTCGTAGATGGTGTTGGCGCGGAACATCGGGAAGACGAAGTCGCGCACGAACTCCTCGCGCAGGTCGTCGATGAAGATGTTCTCGGGCTGGATACCGAACTGCAGCGCCTTGGCGCGCGCGGGCTCGAGCTCTTCACCCTGGCCGAGGTCGGCGGTGAAGGTGACCACTTCGCACTGGTAGGTGTCCTGCAGCCACTTCAGGATGACCGAAGTGTCCAGCCCGCCCGAGTAGGCGAGCACTACTTTGTTGACGTCGCTCATGCTGTTTTCCTGTTTCCTGCTGTGTTGCCGGCGCGCACGCCCGTGCGTGCCGTGATTGTTCGTTGGATCAGTTCTCGATGCGGCCGAGGACCAGGTATTCCATCAACGCCTTCTGCGCATGCAGGCGGTTCTCGGCCTCGTCCCACACCACGGACTGCGGGCCGTCGATGACTTCGGCGGTGACTTCCTCGCCGCGGTGCGCGGGCAGGCAGTGCATGAAGACGGCCTCCTTGTGCGCGACCGACATCATCTCGGCATCGACGCACCAGTCGGCGAAGGCCTTCATGCGCTCTTCGTTTTCGGCCTCGAAGCCCATCGAGGTCCACACGTCGGTGGTGACCAGGTCGGCGCCGCGGCAGGCGTCCATCGGGTCGGCGAACTGCTCGAAGTTGGCCGTCCCGTAAAGGCCGGCGCGCTCGGGCTCGACTTCATAGCCCGGCGGGGTCGACACGTGAACGTTGAAGTCCAGCACTTCGGCGGCCTGCAGCCAGGTGTTGCACATGTTGTTGCTGTCGCCGATCCAGGCCACGGTCTTGCCCTGGATCGAGCCGCGGTGCTCGATGAAGGTGAGGATGTCGGCGAGGATCTGGCAGGGGTGGTACTCGTTGGTGAGGCCGTTGATGATCGGCACGCGCGAGTTGGCGGCGAAGCGCTCGACGATGTCCTGCTCGAAGGTACGGATCATCACCAGGTCGCTCATGCGCGAGATCACCTGGCCGGCGTCCTCCACCGGCTCGCCGCGGCCGAGCTGCGAGTCGCGGGTGTTGAGGTAGATCGCCGAGCCGCCGAGCTGGTGCATGCCAGCCTCGAACGAGAGGCGCGTGCGCGTGCTCGCCTTCTCGAAGATCATCACCAGCGTGCGGTCGAAGAGCGGGTGGTAGGGCTCGTAGCGCTTGAACTTGTCCTTGATCCACTTCGCGCGCGCGAACACGTATTCGTATTCCTCGCGGGTGAAATCCTTGAACTGGAGGTAGTGCTTGATGGGAGAGCTCATACGCAGTCCTCAGCCGTTCGCGAGGAAGTCGCGAATCATCGGCGCCAGCATGGACACCAGGGTCTGCGCGTCGGCGGTGGTGAAGGTGAGCGCCGGCAGCAAGCGCACCACGCGCTCGGAGGTCACCGACAGCAGCAGGCCGTTCTCGGCGGCGCGCGCCATCAGCACGCCGCAGGGGCGGTCGAGTTCGATGCCGATCATGAGGCCGCGACCGCGGATGTCGACCACGCCCGCCTCGCCGGCGAGCGCCTCGGCCATGCCCTTGCGGATCGCCGCGCCGACGGCGACGGCGTTGTCCATGAGCTCGTCCTCGACGATGGCGTCGAAGGTGGCCAGGCCCGCCGCGCAGGCGAGCGGGTTGCCGCCGAAGGTGGAGCCATGGTTGCCCGGCCCGAACAGGCCCTTGGCCAGGCCGCTGGTCACGCAGGCGCCGATCGGCACGCCCGAGGCCAGGCCCTTGGCCAGCGTCATCACGTCGGGCCTCGTGCCCGCATGCTGCCAGCCGAACCACTTGCCGGTGCGGCCCATGCCGCACTGAACCTCGTCGCAGATCATCAGCCAGCCCCTGTCGTCGCACAGGGCGCGCAGATCACGCTGAAAGGCCTCGTCGGCGACGTTGACCCCGCCCTCGCCCTGGATCATCTCGAGCATCACCGCGACCACGGTGTGGTTGTGCTCGGCGATCCTGCGGATGGCCTCGATGTCCTTGTAGGGCACGCGGATGAAGCCCTGCACCAGCGGCTCGAAACCGGCCTGGGCCTTGCGGTTTCCGGTGGCCGACAACGTGGCCATGGTGCGACCGTGGAAGGCGTTCTCCATGACGATGATGTGCGGCAGCTCGATGCCCTTGTTGTGGCCGTACATGCGCGCGAGCTTGATCGCCGCCTCGTTGGCCTCGCAGCCGGAGTTGCAGAAGAACACCTCGTCCATGCCCGCGGCTTCGGAGATGCGGTCGGAGAGCTGCTCCTGCAGCGGGATGCGATACAGGTTGGAGGTGTGCAGGACGCGCTCGGCCTGGTCGGCGATGGCCTTGACCAGGCGGGGGTGCTTGTACCCGAGCGTGTTGACCGCGATGCCGGAGAGGGCATCGAGATATCGCTTGCCTGTCTCGTCGTACAGCCACACGCCCTCGCCGTGCGTGAAGGCCACGGGCAGGCGGGCGTAGGTATTCATGACATGGGACATGGGGGTACCTCGATCGGTGCGAAGCCGGAAAACGCACACGGCGGCAGACGCCGCCGTGCAGGAAATGTGCCGATGTTAAGCCAAAACGGCCGACCCTGTACATAAGCGGGCCGCGCTCCGCGGGACGCCGGACGCCATCCGCGAGCCTCGTCAGCACGACCGGAGCCCCGGCGCCGACAGGTCGCACGAAGCCCTTCGGCAGGATCGCCCGACGCCCGCGCGGCGGAATGGCCGCGGGGGATTTCTGCTAGAATGCCGCCCGTCCTGATTCCGGCGACAAAGAACCGGAACATGCGCATCCCCGAAGCCGCCAAGGCATCACACATGAATCAGAAGATCGAGAACTTCATCATCGTCGGGGTCACGAGGGAGGGGAAGAAATTCCGTCCGAGCGACTGGTCCGATCGCCTGTGCGGCGTGATGTCCGCCTTCGGCGCCGACCATCGGATGACGTATTCGCCCTACGTGCGCCCAGGGTGCACGCTGAAGGGCGACAAGACCGTCCTCGTCGACGCCCGCCTCTACGACGTCGAACCGCTGGCCTACAAGTTCATGGTGAACTTCGCCAACGACAACAACCTCCAGATCGAGTGGATGGGCGACGCGCCGTTCTGAGACGGCGCACTCGTCCCCTCCGCTCCGGAACCGCAAGAGCGACGCAAGTCCCGATCCCGGGACCGGGAGTCCGCGCCGAGGACTTCCCGGCATACGCCCAACAAAAAAGCGACCCTCGGGTCGCTTTCTCGATCTCGGCGCCGAGGCGCCGGCATGCGGCAAGGATCAGGCAGCCATCGCCTTGACGGCGGCCGACAGGCGGCTCTTGTGGCGAGCAGCCTTGTTCTTGTGGATGATCTTCTTGTCGGCGATGCTGTCGATGGTGCTCATCGAGGTGCGAAAGACCGACTGAGCCGCCGCCTTGTCGCCACCCACGATGGCCTTGCGCACGGCCTTGATCGCGGTACGCAGGCGGGAACGAAGGCTGGCGTTGTGGGCGCGGGCCTTGGTCGCCTGACGGGCGCGCTTGCGAGCTTGTGCCGAGTTGGCCATAGATTTGAAGTCCGTATTGGTGGTTCTGGAAAAGTCCGCGATTATAGGGACCGGCTCCGGTGAATGCAAGCGTCTTTTCCCGCACTCCCGCTTATCGAGACACCGGCGGGCGGCTATGATGCGCCCTCCGCATCTTCCGCGCGCCGCCGGCCGGCGCGCGCCTCGACCGAATGAACCTCCTGCGCGCGCTCGCCACCGTCAGCGGCATGACCTTGTTGTCCCGCATCCTGGGCTTCGTCCGCGACCTCGTGATCGCGCGCGCCTTCGGCGCCGGCATGGCGACCGACGCCTTCTTCGTCGCCTTCCGCCTGCCCAACCTGCTGCGCCGCATGTTCGCCGAGGGCGCGTTCTCGCAGGCCTTCGTACCCATCCTCGCCGAGTACAAGAACCGCCAGGGCGAGGCCGCCACCCACACTCTGGTGGGCCGGGTCGCCACCCTGCTCGGGCTGGTGGTGGCGGTGGTCGCGGCGCTCGGCGCGCTCGCCGCACCGCTGATCATCTACGTGTCGGCCCCGGGCTTCTCCGGCGACGCGGGCAAGTTCGCGCTCACCGTCGAGCTCACCCGCATCACCTTCCCCTACATCTTCTTCATGTCGCTGGTGGCGCTCGCGGGTGGCGTGCTCAACACCTGGAGCCGGTTCGCGATCCCGGCCTTCACGCCGGTGCTGCTCAACCTCGCCTTCATCGGCATGGCGCTGTTCGCGGTGCCGTACTTCGACCCCCCGGTGCTGGCGCTGGCGTGGGCGGTGTTCCTCGGCGGCCTGCTGCAGCTCGCGCTGCAGGTGCGGCCGCTGATGAAGATCGGCATGATGCCGCGCTTCGACCTCGACCTCTCCGACCCCGGCGTGCGCCGCGTCATGACGCTGATGGCGCCGGCGATCCTGGGCGTGTCGGTGAGCCAGATCTCGCTGCTGATCAATACCATCTTCGCCTCCTTCCTGGAGAGCGGCAGCGTGTCCTGGCTGTATTACGCGGACCGCCTGATGGAATTTCCCGCCGGCCTGCTCGGCGTGGCGCTCGGCACCATCCTGCTCCCCAGCCTCTCCAAGCTGCACGCCGACGACAAGGCGGAGGAGTTCTCCTCGCTGCTCGACTGGGGCCTGCGCCTGACCCTGATGCTGACCCTGCCCGCCGCGCTCGGCCTGGCGCTGCTGGCGGTGCCGCTGGTGGCGACGCTGTTCAACTACGGCGCCTTCACCCCCGCCGACGTGATGCAGACGCGCAGCGCGCTGGTCGCCTACAGCGTGGGCCTGACCGGGCTGATCCTGGTGAAGGTGCTCGCACCGGGCTTCTACGCCCGCCAGGACATCCGCACACCGGTGAAGATCGCCATCCTGACCCTGGCCGCGACGCAGCTGATGAACCTCGCCTTCGTAATCCCGCTGCGCCACGCCGGCCTGGCGCTGTCGATCGGCCTGGCTTCCTGCCTCAACGCCGCCCTGCTCTACCGTGGTCTGCGCAAGCGCGAGGTGTACATTCCGCAGCCGGGCTGGGGGGCGTTCGCGCTCAAGCTGCTGGCGGCACTGGGCGTCATGGGTGCCGCGCTCTGGTTCGCGAGCGGGCCGGCAAGCCTGTGGACCGGGATCGGCGGTCTCGAGCGCGGCCTGCGCCTGGCCCTGATCGTGCTCGGCGGCGCGGTGGCCTACTTCGCCACCCTGTTCGCACTCGGCTTCCGCCTGCGCGACTTCCGCCGCCGCGGCGCGGCCTGAGGCGCTGATATCGCGACTGGCGTCGCTCCTACAGAACGGGCTGCGGAAGCGCTGCGCACATTGTGGGAGCGACGCCAGTCGCGATATCAGCGCTGCGGATTGTGGGAGCGACGCAAGTCGCGATGACCGCGTCGCACATTGTGGGAGCGACGCAAGTCGCGATCGCAGCGCCGAACGAAACACCGCGACGAATTCAAGCCACCGGCGGCAGCGGGATCTCGTCGCTGCGGCGGGCGCCGGCGGTGAAGGCACGGCAATCCTCGACGAAGCGGCGCAGCGCGGCACCGTGATATTTTCCGCGATGCCAGACGAAGCTGAAGCGCCGGCGCAGGTCGAGCTCGGGCACCTCCACCGCCACCAGGCTGCCGCGCCGGAACGCATCGCGCAGCGCCAGCCGCGACAGGCAACCCAAGCCCAGGCCGCTCTCCACCGCGCGCTTGATGGCCTCGGTATGCTCGAGCTCCAGTCGCGGCACGACCCCGCCCGGGTGATGCCGCAACGCGCGATCGAAGGTCTCGCGCGTGCCCGAACCACGCTCGCGCAGGATCCACGGCTGGCCGGCGAGCTCGGCCACGCTCGCGCGACCGCGTGCGGCGAGCGCATGCCCCGGCGCGCAGAACACCACGAGCTCGTCCTCGACCCAGGGCTCGACGTGCAGCTCGGCATCCACCACCTGGCCCTCGACCAGACCCAGGTCGATCTCGTGGTGCAGCAGGCGCTCGGCGATGGTCGCGGTGTTGCGCACCTGCAGATGCACCCGGCTCTCGGGGTGGGCCTGGAGGAAATCCGACACGATCAGCGGCAGCAGGTAGTTGCCGATGGTCAGCGTCGCGCCCACGCGCAGCGGGCCGAGGCCCTGCTCGCCGCGCATGCGGCCCTCGAACTCGGCGGCACGGTCGAGCAGCTCCACCGCGTGCGGCAGCAGCAGACTGCCCTGCTCGTTCAGGCGCAGGCGCTTGCCGTGGCGGTCGAAGAGCGGCTGCGCGCACTGACTCTCCAGCTCGGCGAGCGCCGCACTCGCCGCCGACTGCGACAACGCGAGGCCCTCGGCAGCGCGCGAGACGTGCTCGGCGCGCGCCACTGCGACGAAGACCTGGATCTGGCGGAGGGTGAACTTCATATCGATAAAGTCGATGAAGGATATGAATATTATCCGCCATACAGGTAAGGAGAAGTGCCTAGAATCCGCTCACTCCTCCATCCCGCAGCCTGCAGAGACCCGAAACCATGAGCAGCCTCGCCACCGAACGCGTCCTCAGCGTCCATCACTGGAACGAATCCCTCTTCAGTTTCCGCACCACCCGCGACCCCGGGCTGCGCTTCGAGAACGGCCAGTTCGTGATGATCGGCCTGGACGTCGGCGGCAAGCCGCTGACGCGCGCCTACAGCATCGCCAGCCCCAACTACGAGGAGCACCTCGAGTTCTTCAGCATCAAGGTACCGGACGGCCCGCTGACCTCGCGCCTGCAACACCTGCGCCCGGGCGACCCGATCGTGGTGAGCAAGAAGCCCACCGGCACCCTGGTGCTGCACGACCTCAACCCGGGCAAACACCTCTACCTGCTCGCCACCGGCACCGGCCTGGCGCCCTTCCTGAGCGTGGTCCAGGACCCGGAGACCTACGAGCGCTTCGAGAAGGTCGTGCTGGTGCATGGTGTGCGTTTCGTCTCCGAACTCGCCTACACCGACTTCATCACCCGCGAGCTGCCGCAGCATGAATACTTCGGCGAGCAGGTGCGCGAGCAGCTGATCTACTATCCGACGGTGACGCGCGAGCCCTTCCGCAACACCGGACGCATCACTCATGTGATCGACTCCGGTCGGCTCTTCGCCGACATTGGCCTGCCGGAGCTCGATCCCGGGCACGACCGCGTAATGATCTGCGGCAGCCAGGCGATGAACAAGGACTGCTGCGACCTGCTCGACGCGCGCGGCTTCAAGATGTCGCCGCGCATCGGCGTGGCGGGCGACTACGTGATCGAGCGCGCGTTCGTGGAGAAGTGAAGCTGTCGTGGAAGGAGCCATCCCGGCATAGTGGATCGGCATGCCCGACCCGCATGTCCTATCATCCAACTTTTGATCCAGATCAATTCCAGGGCAAGACGCGCAGATAGGATCCGCCCGTGCCCGCCTTGCCCACCTCCCTTCTCCCCGGCTCAACCTTGCCCCCCGCTCCCCGGCCCCTCGCTCCGGAGCGGAGGAAGTGACCCGCGCCGCCTTCGCGCTGCTGCTGCACACCTCGAGCAGCATCCGCCTGCTCGTGCTCGCGCTGATCGGCCTCGCCGGGCTGGGGTGGTTCGTGGTCGAGGCCGGCACCAGCTCGGCACGCGAGCACCTGCGCTACGCCCGCGACCTGCGCGAGATCCGCCAGGTCGATGCCGAGCTCGGCGCCGCCGCGCTCGCCCGCCGGCTCGGGCTCGCCGAGGACTGGCACGGGGCCGACGCCCACCTGGCGCGGATGGGTGAACTCCTCGAAGACCTCGGCCGCGTTCCCGACTTCCTCACCGGCAGCGAGATGGCGGCCGTGCGCCGCCAGCTCGATCACTACACCGCCCTGCAGACCGACAAGCGCACCGTGATCAGCGCGCTGCGCGTGCTCCTCGACGCGCCGCCGCAGAACGGCGGCGCGGCCGAAGCCGAGGCCGACCGCCTCCTGCGCCAGCTCCTCGCGCTGCAGACCGCACGCGAGGGCGAGCGCCTGGTGGAGAGCTACACCGACGGCTACGTCGCCTCGCAAACCCGCATGAACCGCCACCGCGTGCTGCTGGTGCTCGCCGCGCTCGCGCTCGGCGCCTACCTGCTGCTCACCGCGCTGCGACTGCGCGCGGTCTCGCTCACTGTCAGCAAGGCGCATGCCGACCTGCAGGAACACGCCGCTGCGCTCGGCCGTGCCGAAGCCGAGCTGCGCCTGTACGCCACGGTGTTCACCAACGCCAGCGAGGGCATGCTGATCACCGATGCGCACAGCCGCATCATCGCCGCCAACCCGGCCTTCTCCCGCATCACCGGCTACAGCCCGGCGGAGGTCGCGGGGCGCTCGCCGGCGCTGCTGAACTCCGGGCGGCAGGACGCCGGCTTCTACCGGCGCATGTGGTCCACGCTCGCCAGCCGCGGCAAGTGGCAGGGCGAACTGTGGAACCGCCGCCGCGACGGCTCGATCTATCCCGAGTGGCTGTCGATCACCGCGGTGCCGGGCGAGGGCGAGGGGGCGGACGGACAGCCGTGCAACTACATCGGCATCTTCTCCGACATCACCGAACGCAAGGAGGCCGAAGCGCGCATCCTGCACCTCGCCCACCACGACCCGCTCACCAACCTGCCCAACCGCGCGCTGCTCAACGACCGCCTGAGCCAGAGCCTGCTGCAGGCACGGCGCGACGGCCGCGGCGCCGCGGTGCTGCTGCTCGACCTCGACCGCTTCAAGACGATCAACGACACCCTCGGCCACGAACGCGGGGACAGTCTGCTGCTGGAGATCTGCGCACGCTGCCGGCGCGTGCTGCGCGACACCGACACGCTTGCCCGCCTGAGCGGGGACGAGTTCGTCATCGTGCTGCCCGACGCCACCACCGCCGACGTCAGCGCAGACACCGCGCGCAGGATCCTCGACGCCATCGCCCTGCCCTGCCGGCTGGGCGAGCACGAGATCAGCATCACGGCGAGCATCGGCATCGCCCTCTTCCCGCGCGACGGCGGCGACGAATCGACCCTGTTGCGCAACGCCGACGCCGCCATGCATCGCGCCAAGGAGGCCGGACGCAACGGTTTCGAGTTCTACACCGAGGACATGAACACCAGTTCGCTCGGCCGCCTGTTGCTCGAACACCAGCTGCGCGGCGCCGCCGAGCGCGGCGAGCTGCTGCTGCACTACCAGCCCAAGGTGAGCGCCGCCGACGGCCGCCTCGGCGGCTTCGAGGCGCTGCTGCGCTGGCAGCATCCCGAACTCGGCATGGTCGCGCCCGGCCAGTTCATCCCGCTCGCCGAAGAATCGGGCCTGATCGTGCCGATCGGCCAGTGGGTGCTCGAGGAAGCCTGCCGCCAACAGCGCGCCTGGCTGGACGCCGGTTTCGACGTGCCGCCGCTCGCGGTGAACCTCTCGGCGCACCAGCTCGCCCAACCCGACATCGTCGCAACCGTGGCGGCGGCCATCGAGTGCCACCGCCTCGCGCCCGGCCTGATCGAGCTCGAGCTCACCGAGACCATGCTGATGCGCGACGTCGATCGCACCATCCGCACCCTCGTGCGCCTGCGCGAGATGGGCGTGCGCCTGGCGATCGACGACTTCGGCACCGGCTACTCCTCGCTCAACTACCTGCGCCAGTTCCCGGTCAATGCGCTGAAGATCGACCGCAGCTTCGTCAGCGACATCGGCAGCGACGGCGCCGAGGGCAAGATCGCCGCAGCCATCGTCGGCATGGCCCACAGCCTGGGGCTGGACGCGGTCGCCGAAGGCGTGGAGAGCGAGGCCCAACGCGCCTTCCTGCAGATGCACGGCTGCCATCAGTTGCAGGGCTTCCTGATCGCCCGCCCGGCGCCTGCGCGCGAAATCGAGCGCTTCCTGAGCCGGCGCGCCTGAATCGCGCGGCTCGGCGGAAACTTGCGCCGGCCCGCCCGCCTCCAAGCCTGCGAAGTCCGCCATGCGGCGGGCCCGCATCCCACCCGCGCACGGAGACCCTCCCCCATGAGCTCGCCCCTGTACGACCTCGAAGTCGACCGCCTCGCCGGCGGCACCACCACGCTCGGCGAATACGCCGGCAAGCTGCTGCTGATCGTCAACACCGCAAGCCAGTGCGGGCTCACCCCGCATTACGCCGGCCTGGAAAAGCTCTATCAGACCTACAAGGACCGCGGCCTGGTGGTGCTCGGCTTTCCGTGCAACCAGTTCGGAGCGCAGGAGCCGGGTAGCGCGGAGGAGATCGGCGCCTTCTGCACCAGGAACTACGGCGTTAGCTTTCCGATGTTCGCCAAGATCGAGGTCAACGGCGACGGCGCACATCCGCTGTACAAGTATCTGAAACAGCACGCGAAAGGCATCCTCGGCACCGAGGCGATCAAGTGGAACTTCACCAAGTTCCTGGTGAGCCGCGACAGCGAGCGCATCGAGCGCTACGCGCCGACCACCACGCCGGAGGAACTGGTGAAGGAGATCGAGGGGATGCTCTAGGCAAGGGAGACGCATGCGCTGGGCCGGATTCGTGCGCCCCAAGGCGGGGGGCGGACGTGGTCCCGCGACAGGATTCAGGGCGTCACAAGCTCGACCGAGGGAAAGTACTGTCGGTACTTGCGCGGATCTCGCGTAAGGATGTTCCAGCCTTCGACCGCGGCATGCGCGCCGATGAAGAAGTCGGCCAGCACGTTGCGCCGCTGGCCGCCGTTTCGACGATAGGCGACGAAGGCCTTGCCCGCGAGAAAGAGCGCCGGCCTGGGGATCTCGACGACTTCAACGCCGAAATCGGTGACCGCCTCATCCAGCGCCTCGACGGTCGAGAAGGTCAAGGAAAGTTCGGCGTAGATGATGGGATTGATCGCAAGTCGATGCACTTGCGACTGCCGACGCAGCATGTCGATCGACCAATCCGCCCAGCGCGGATCGTCTTCCAGCACATCGATCAGCGCATTGGTGTCGACCAGCAGCATCAGTTGTCGCCACGCAGCAAGGCCATCAGGTCATCCGTCCGCCACTTGACGTCGGCCTTGCCGCGCAAGCGCTCGAAGCGATCATCCTCGTCTCGTAGTTCACTGGGGCGCGTCAGGACGACCTCACCCTCGCGATTGATGCGGAACTCGATCGCGCATCCGGGCTCGAGATGCAGCGCGTCGCGGATGTGCTTGGGGATCGTCACCTGCCCCTTGCTCGTCAGTGTGGTGTGCATCTCGATTCTCTCCTTCCTGTATTTCTTACACGTCTTCGCAGCGTAATACCCCAATCGGCTAGCTGCAAGCTCCATGCGTGCCTGCCGCTGCCCACTCGGGTAGACTTCCGCTTTTTCCGCCCCACCGAACACCGCCAACGAGGTACCCGCAGTGGCCCAATACGTCATGTCGATGCTGCGCGTGAGCAAGATCGTTCCGCCCAAGCGCCAGATCATCAAGGACATCTCCCTCTCCTTCTTCCCCGGCGCCAAGATCGGCCTGCTCGGCCTCAATGGCTCGGGCAAGTCCACCGTGCTGCGCATCATGGCCGGCGTGGACAAGGAATACGACGGCGAGGTGCAGTGGCTCGCCGGCCAGCGCATCGGCTATCTGCCGCAGGAGCCCGAGCTCGACCCCGCCAAGACGGTGAAGGAAGAGGTCGAGGCTGCGCTCGGCGAGATCATGGAGGCGCGCCAGAAGCTGGAAGAGGTCTACGCCGCCTACGCCGAGCCCGACGCCGACTTCGACAAGCTCGCCGAGGAACAGGCGAAGTACGAGAACATCCTGTCGACTGCCGGCAGCGACGTCGAGACCCAGATGGAGATCGCCGCCGACGCGCTGCGCCTGCCGCCCTGGGACGCCGTGATCGGCAAGCTCTCCGGCGGCGAGAAGCGCCGCGTCGCGCTGTGCAAGCTGCTGCTGTCCAAGCCCGACATGCTGCTGCTCGACGAACCCACCAACCACCTCGACGCCGAATCGGTCGAGTGGCTGGAGCAGTTCCTCACCCGCTTCCCCGGCACCGTGGTGGCCGTCACCCACGACCGCTACTTCCTCGACAACGCCGCCGAATGGATCCTCGAGCTCGACCGCGGCCACGGCATCCCCTGGAAGGGCAACTACTCGTCCTGGCTGGAGCAGAAGGGCGACCGCCTCGCGCAGGAGGCCAAGCAGGAGGCCGCCCACCAGAAGGCGATGAAGACCGAACTGGAGTGGGCGCGCTCCAACCCCAAGGCGCGCCAAGCCAAGTCGAAGGCCCGCCTGGCCCGCTACGAGGAGATGGCGAGCGTCGAATACCAGCGCCGCAACGAGACCCAGGAGATCTTCATCCCGCCCGGCGAGCGCCTCGGCGACAAGGTCATCGAGTTCCACGGCGTCAGCAAGGCCTTCGGCGACAAGCTGCTGATGGACAACGTCAGCTTCGCCATCCCGCCCGCCGCCATCGTCGGCATCATCGGCCCCAACGGCGCCGGCAAATCGACGCTGTTCAAGATGATCGAGGGCCGCGACAAGCCCGACTCCGGCACGGTCGAGATCGGCGCCACGGTCAAGATCGCCGCGGTCGACCAGACCCGCGAGGGCCTGGCCAACGACAAGACGGTGTTCGACGCCATTTCCGATGGCGCCGACGTGCTCACGGTCGGCCGCTTCGAGATGCCCAGCCGCGCCTACATCGGCCGCTTCAACTTCAAGGGCGGCGACCAGCAGAAGATCGTCGGCAACCTGTCGGGCGGCGAGCGCGGGCGGCTGCACCTCGCCAAGACCCTGATCCAGGGCGGCAACGTGCTGCTGCTCGACGAGCCGTCCAACGACCTCGACGTCGAGACCCTGCGCGCGCTCGAAGACGCATTGCTGGAGTTCGCCGGCTGCGCGCTGGTGATCTCGCACGACCGCTGGTTCCTCGACCGCATCTGCACCCACATCCTGGCGGCCGAGGGCGACTCGCAGTGGTTCTTCTTCGAGGGCAACTACCAGGAATACGAAGAGGACAAGAAGAAGCGCCTGGGCGAGGAAGGCGCCAAGCCCAAGCGCATCCGCTACAAGCCGATCGCGCGCTGACACATCCACCGGACGCGCTGTCCCCGGAGGCCCGCTGCATGCCCTGCAGCGGGCTTTTGCGTTTACGCCTCCCGAGGACCTCGAACAGAGAATCTTATTTGCATATTGACGACACCATTCCCGTTTGTCATTATCCGCTCATCATCAACCCGGAGGATCGATCATGGCGGCAGGCAGAAGGATCCAGTGGCAGCGCGGTCAGGGCATGACCGAGTACATCATCATCGTGGCCCTGATCGCGGTCGCCGCGATCGCCGTGTATCAGTACTTCGGCCAGACGGTGCGCAACCAGACCGCGGCGATCGCCACGGAGATCGCCGGCAAGGACGGCGGCACCGCCAAGAGCGCCGCACAAACCGCGGCCGGCAAGGCTGCGACGGAGGCCAACACCGCCCGCACGCTCGACACCTACACCGGCAACGCGGGCCGCTGAGCCTGTCCGAACCGCCCGCACCGGTTGCCATGGCCGCCACCCCGCGTCCCGGCGTCGCGCAGCGCCCGCAACGAGCCGACCGCCAGCACGGCCAGGCACTCGTCCTCGGTCTCTTCCTCGTCTTTGCCACCCTCGCGGTCCTGCTGCTGATGTTCAACACCGGCAGGGTGGTCGACGAAAAGATGCGCCTCACCAACGCCGCCGACGCCACCGCCTGGAGCGTGGCCACACTCGAGGCGCGCGCGCTCAACTACGACGCCTACACCAATCGAGCGATCGTCGCCAACGAGGTCGCGATCGCGCAGGCGATCAGCCTGATCTCGTGGATGCACTACTTCGAGACGGCGGTCGAAAACGCTCCGAACCTGAACCAGGTCGCCGCGAGCTGGCTGTACAAGCCCGGCGAGTATCCGCGCCTCCTTCAATTGCTCGCCGGGGTCAATGGCACGTCCTATCTGGATGTCGGGAGCGGCGGTTCGCTGCGGGCGATCGTGGAGGGCCTGGATATCGGGCTGGGTACCATCGCCACCGCCCACGACGCGGTCGCGAACGCACTCTCGCTCTCGCAGCGCGTCATGCACGCGAGCCTGGACACGGGCATCGCCCAGGCCGGTTTCGCGAACGACTTCGTGCGTCGGATCGATCCCGAAATGCGAGCGTCGATCAACCCGATCAGCCACGGGTTCCGCAATCTCACCCGCACGATGGCGAAGGACTCCGCGCAAGGCGATGCGCGCCAACGGATCGCCGACGTGACGCTACGCTCGCGCGACGCATTCACCCGCGAGCGCGTCTGGTCGATCCGCGGCTTGAACCTCCCGCCATTGCAACGCAAGGTCGAACTCAAGCGACGCGGCGGCACCGAGCTGATCGGTTACGACGAATGGCGCGCGCTCGACACGCTCGAACACCAGGGCCAGCGGATGAAACGCTGGCGCTGGCGCTGGCGTCGCACGCCGCTCGCCTGGGGCGGTGCCGGCTTTACGGGCGATGAGGGTGCCGATGCCCGGCGTGGCGATCACGGCGACACCTACACGAGCAATCCGATCACGACGCTGAACCGGGCCGAGCCCGCGATCGTCGATGCGGGGGCCGCGCACTTCGGCGGGCTGCCGGAGACACGCGAGCTGCGCGACCTTTCGCCCGCCGCAGAGCACCGCTCCGGCGTGACCGTCCACGTTGCCAAGGCACGGGAAAGACTGCGCGGTTCGGGGGGCATCGGCAGCGTGCAACCGCAGGGAAACCTGCGTGCATTCGAAGCGACCGCGCCGGGCGGCCACCTCGCCGCGATGGCGCGCGCCGAGGTGTTCTTCGAGCGTCCCGCCGCGCGCAGCGACAACAAGACCGAGCGGGCAAGTCTGTACAGCCCCTACTGGCAGGCCAGGCTCGCCGCCGTCACCCCGACGGACCGCGCCTGGGCCGCCGGACGGCAGGACGGGATGGCGCTGCCATGAAGCCCTGCCACCCCCTCCTCCCGGCTGCGCGCGCAGCGCAAGGCGGCCAGTCGACAACCGAGTTCCTCGTGCTCGCGCTGGTCCTGGTCCCGCTCTTCCTGAGCCTGCCGCTGCTCGGCAAGTACCTCGACCTCGCCCATGCGACCGAGCAGGCGGCACGTTACGTGGCCTTCGAGACCTCGATCGTGGGCCCTGCCCGGCAGCCCCCCACGGCCGCAGCCCTGGCCGCGCAGGTCCGCGAGCGCATCTTCTCCACAAGCGGAGCGCCGATCCTCAGCGGTGCCGGCAACGCGTCCGCGACGGAGCATCCGGCCAACCCCTTGTGGATCGATCATCGCGGGGAACACCTGCTCGCCGACCCGGCCAGCCGGATCGGGGTCGATCTCGCGGCGCACGCCAACGCGGCACCGGCCTCCGCGCTGCTCGCCGGCCCGCACGGCCTCGACCTGCCGGCCGGCTCCGAACACACCGGGACGATCCACGTGTCGCCGCGCGACGTTGCCGGCCTGCCCCCCTTCGACACCCTCGGACTGTCGATCCGCCGCCACCAGGTCCTGCTCGGTCACAACTGGTCGGCGGCCGGATCGACCGACTACGCCCGCCGCATCGAAGACGCCGGCCCGCTCGCCTACCCGATCCGGCCGCTGGCGCTGATCGGGAATACGGTCGGGCGCCTCCTGCCGCCGCTGGTGCTCGACAAGGCGATCGAGGTCGGGCGCGTGCACGCCGAGATCCTGCCTTGCGACCGTCTCGAACAAGGGTGCTGACCATGCCCGCACACCCCGCCCCGCGCCTCCCGACTTCGCGCCACACGACTCCTGCCCTCCATCCCCGGCCTCGTCCGGACGGACGTGGTCGCGGCGCGCGCGCAGGCCTGTCGATCGCCTTCGCGCTGCTGGTCGGTTCCCACGCCGAGGCCGCCCTGCCCGAACCCTTGCCGCCCCTCGCCGGAGCCCGTATCACGCCGGTGCTCGACAACGCCCGCGTCCATGGCGTACCGACCCGGATCCGCCGGTTCGAGGCGCGAACCGCGACAGCCAGCGTGCGCGCCTTCTACGAGGGAGCGGTCGAGGGCACGCCCCTGAGCTCGCGCATCGACGGCTGGGAAGTGCTGTCCTGGAAGCACGGCGCGGCCTTGCGCACCTTGCGCCTGCGTCCATGCCGTACGGCGCCGGCCGCCTGCACCGAAGGCACCCTGTCCGAGTCCGATCTCTCGCGCGATCCGGCGCCATCCTCGCCAGCTCCGGGCCGCCCGGCGGACAGCCTGCTCAGCACCGACCTGGAAACGAACGATGCCGGCCGGCATGCACGCATCCTCGTCTGGCATGACGAATCCTCGCCCTCCTGGGCCGCGGCGCGCCTGGTCCGCGAGCTCTCGGCCCAGGGCCTCGCGCTCGAGCGTCGTGCGCCGGTCTCCCGGCCCGGCCTGGAGGGCGTGGGGCTGTGGTTCGGCGCCCGGGGCCGCGAGGCGGTCGCGACCATCGTCCGCCACGGCAGCGGGACCACGGTGACGCTGCAGATGATCGACCACGGCGCACGGAGCGGGCGATGAAGCGGATCCGGCGCCTCCGCGGCCAGGCGATGCATGAATACCTGGTCATCCTCGCCATCGTGCTCGGCGTCTTCGGCCTTCCGGCCTTCGACGGCAAGCCGCTCCTCGTCTTCTTCGCCGAAGCCGTGGCCACCGGCTTCGCGCGTTTTCTCGCCAGCATTTCACTGCCGTTGTGATCCACCCATGCTCAAGAGAGTCCCCCGCAACCTCATCATCCTGGCCGTCGCCTCCCTCTTCGGCCTTGGCGCCGCGTGGCTCGCCGCACGCTACCTGGAGGAGCGCGCCACCGAGATCGAACTGCGCCAGCAAGGGCAGATGGGCCATGCGGTGGTCGCCAAGACGGACCTCGCGGTCGGGACCCCCCTCACCCGCGACCTCGTCGCCGTGCGCGAAGTGCCGGTCGAGTGGCTGCACTCGAGCGCGATCACCCCGGAGCAGTTCGAGCGCGCGGCAGGTGCGGTGCTCGCCCAGCCGGCTCGCGGTGGCGAGCCGCTGGTGTGGTCGCAGCTCGAAGAGCGGCGACCCGCCACCCTCTCCGCGCAGCTCGCCCCGGGTCGGCGCGCCACCACGATTCCGGTCGACGAGACCAGCTCGCTCTCCGGCCTGCTGCGCCCGGGCGACCGCATCGACCTGCTCGCGACCGTGCAGCGCGACCACCATCACCTGACCCTGCCCCTGCTCCAGGGCGTACGCGTGCTCGCGACCGGGAGCCGCACCCGGCCCGGCGAGGACGATGGCGCGGGCGACCTCCTGGGTGGAAGCTTCGGCACCCTGACCCTGGATCTCTCCGAGGAGGAGGCGACCCGGCTCGTCGCCGCACGCGCACTCGCCCGCCTGACCGCGGTGCTCCGCCATCCTCGGGACACAAGAACGGCTCCGCTGCAGCGGACCGACGCGCTCGCGCTGCTCGGCCTCGCACCGCCAGCCCGCGAAGCGGGCGTACCGGTCATCTACGGCGGCATCGAGAACCCCGCGCTCGTCCCCACCCCGTCCCCCCTTACCCGCCCCACCCCGCGCGCCGAGCCTGCCCATGACCCGGACTGACCCGATCTCCCCGCCGGCGCGCCGGCGGGCGCTCCCTCCCCTCGTGTGCGCAATCCTGATCCTGGGCCTGCCCGGCCCGAGCCGCGCCGCTCCGCCCGCAAGCGCCGCGCCGCCGGAACCTGGGCGCGCAGCGCTCGCGGTCGTCCACGAGATCCAGATGTTCGCCGGCGAAACCCGGGTGCTGCCGCAGCGCGACGCGCAGCGCCTCGCCGTCGGCGACGCCAAGGTGCTCTCCGCGGCCGTGCTCGACGACCGCGAGATCCTGTTGATCGCCAACGGCCCGGGCGACACCATGCTGCAGGTGTGGACCCGCTCGGGCCGCAGCCAGCGCATCAAGATCACCGTCCGCCAGACCGACACCGCCCGCATCGCACGCGACCTGCAGGGCTTCCTGCACGACGTCCCGCGGCTGCGCACGCGCACCATCGGCGACAACGTGGTCATCGAGGGCGAGGGCCTGAGCGACGCCGAACGCGACAAGGTCACCGAGCTCGCCAAGCGTTTCCCGCAGCTCATCGACTTCACCAGCCGCGTCGGGCTCGACCGCATGTTCGCCTTCGACGTGCGCTTCGTGGAGATCAGCCGCAGCGGCCTGCGCGACCTCGGCATCGACTGGACCACGCAGGGCAAGCCGCTGCTCGGGATCGGCGTGATCGGCGACCTGTACCACGACAACCGCACCGGGGCGACCGTGACGCGCACGCTCGGCAGCGGCGAACTGAGCTCCGAGGTCGAGATCGAGGCGAACCGCGTCTCGCCCTTCGCCGCCAACGTGGCCCTGGTCGGCAGCTTCTTCGGCCGCCTCAACCTGCTCGCGCAGAAGGGCGACGCGGTCATCCTCGCCTCGCCGCGACTCTCGGCGCGCAACCGCGGCGAAGCGAGCTTCCTCGCCGGCGGTGAAATCCCCGTCCCGGTCGCCTCCGCCACCGGGACGCCGAGCGTGACGTTCAAGGAATACGGCATCCGCCTCAACATCCTCGAACCGGTCGCCGACGCCGCCGGAACGATCCGCGCGCGCATCCGCACCGAAGTCAGCTCGCTCGACCGCAGCGTCGCCGCCCAGGGCGTTCCCGGCCTGCTCTCGCGCCGAACCGAGACCGAGTTCAACCTGCGCAACGGCGAGACCCTGGTGCTCTCCGGGGTGCTGCAGCGCGAACAGCAGAGCGACGAGAATGCGCTCCCGCATTTGGGTGAGCTCCCGGTAATCGGTCGACTGTTCCGGTCCACCCGGTTCAACAGCCGCGAAAGCGAACTCGTGGTCTTCGTCACCCCCTGGCTGCTCGAGCCCGGCGAAGGCCTTCTGGATCCGCGCGCGCAACTGCTCGAACGCCGTGCCGAGCAGGCCCTCGCCCCTGCGCCCGAACCCTCGCCGGCGCTGCGCGAGCCCGCGGATCCCGCGTGGAACGCCCTCTACGGCGGCAACTGACCGGAGGCCTGCATGTTTTTCCGCACCGCACGCAAACCGCCCGAAGACTCGTCCGTCGCCCTGGCCGCAGCAACAGATAAGCCGGCCGCAGCGTCCGCGCCCATATCCGAGCCACCAGTCCGCCCGGCCGACGAGCCGCACCCGCCCGCTGCCGAAGCGAACGCGGATTTCACCTGGCGCAAACGCATCCACGAACGCCTGCTCGACACCATCGACCTGCGCCGGCGCGATCTCAACCGCATGTCGGACGACGAGTTGCGCGCCGAGACCACCGCGCTCGTACGCGAGATCATCGCCGCCGAGGCCGCGCTTCCAGGCGGGCTCGACCGCGAACAGCTGTGCAGCGAGGTGCTCGACGAGGCCATCGGCCTCGGACCGCTCGAGACCCTACTCGCCGACGAGTCGGTGAGCGAGATCATGGTCAATCGCTTCGACCAGATCTTCGTCGAACGTGGCGGCCGCATCGCGCCGCACCCCACCACCTTCACCAGCGACCGCGCGGTGCTCGGCGTCATCGAGCGCATCGTCGCGCCGCTCGGCCGCCGCATCGACGAATCCTCGCCGATGGTCGATGCCCGGCTGCGCGACGGCTCGCGGGTCAATGCGATCATCCCGCCGCTCGCCCTCAAGGGCCCGACGCTCACCATCCGCAAGTTCGCGCGTCGGGCGCTCGAGGTCGCGGACCTCGTCCGCATGGGTTCGCTCTCGCACGAGATGGCCGCATTCCTGCGCACCTGCGTCGAGCAGCGGCGCAACATCGTGGTCTCCGGCGGCACCGGCTCGGGCAAGACCACCTTCCTCAACCTGCTGTCGAACTTCATCCCCGACGGCGAACGCATCATCACCATCGAGGACGCCGCCGAGCTGCGCCTGCGCCACAGCCACCTGGTCAGCCTGGAGGCGCGCCCGTCCAACCTGGAAGGGCGCGGCGCGATCAGCATCCGCGACCTCGTGCGCAACGCGTTGCGCATGCGCCCCGACCGCATCGTGGTGGGCGAATGCCGCGGCGGCGAGGCGCTCGACATGCTGCAGGCGATGAACACCGGCCACGAGGGCTCGATGACGACCCTGCACGCGAACAGCCCGCGCGATGCGCTCGCCCGCCTCGAGACGCTCGTCCTGATGGCCGGCATGGATCTCCCGCTGGCCGCAATCCGCGAGCAGATCGCCAGCGCGGTGGACATCATCGTCCAGCAGACCCGCTTCGCCTGCGGCGCGCGCCGGCTCACCAGCATCACCGAGCTCACCGGCATGGAGGGCGGACGCATCCAGC
This sequence comes from Thauera sp. DNT-1, assembly GCF_055393985.1. NCBI lineage: Bacteria > Pseudomonadati > Pseudomonadota > Betaproteobacteria > Rhodocyclales > Zoogloeaceae > Thauera > Thauera sp. DNT-1. The sequence goes on from NZ_AP043752.1 coordinate 1,122,752, forward strand.
TGCAGGAACTCTTCCGCTTCGAGCGCCGCACCGCCGATTCCCCCACCGCCGACCCGAGCGGCGGCCACTTCACCGGCTGCGATGCCGTGCCGGGCTTCTACGACGAACTGCGTCGCCAAGGGGTCGCGCTCGACCTGCACCTGTTCGACCGGAAGCGCTCATGAGTGCCCTGGCTTCGTCACCCGCCGTGCTGCTGGCCACGCTCGCCTTCGGCCTCGCCTCCGCCCTGCTCGCCTGGTCGGCAATGCGCATCGCGGGCAATGCGCTCGCACGCTACCGCGAACGCTTCACCGCCGAGGCCCACCTGCAGCTCGAAGAACTCTTCCTGTTCATGGACCCGGCGCGACTCTTCGTCCTGAACCTCCTCGCGGTCACCGTCGGCGGCATCGGCAGCTGGCTCGCCAGCGGCGAGGTGCTGATCGCACTCGCCAGCGCGGGTGCGCTGGCCCTGCTACCGCGTCTTGCCTTCGGACTGCTGCGCCGGCGCCGGCTCGACCTCATCGAACAGCAGCTGCCCGACGCGCTGCAGGTGATCGCCGGCGGCCTGCGCGCGGGGGTTTCGATGACGGTGGCGCTGCAGCAACTCGTCCGCGAAGGGCGCCCGCCGATCGCCCAGGAGTTCGACCTCACCCTGCGCGAGCACCGCCTCGGCATTCCGCTCGACGAGGCGCTCGACCATCTCGCCGCACGCGTGCGCATGCCCTCGCTGACCCTCGTGATCGCCGCGATGCGGATCGCCAACGAGACCGGCGGCAGCCTGGCCGAAGCGCTCGAACGCGCGGCGCTGACCGTACGCAGCCAGCTCGCGATGGAAGGCAAGATCGGCGCCCTCACCGCACAGGGCAAGCTTCAGGCGGTGGTGGTCGGCATGCTGCCGCTGGCGCTGCTGCTGGTGCTCGACCGCATGGAACCGGAGGCGATGGGCTTCCTGTGGCACTCGCCGCCCGGCTGGGCGACGCTGGCGGTGATCGCCACGCTCGAGGTGCTCGGCGTGCTGCTGATCCGGCGCATCGTGGCGATCGACGTATGAGCTCCGCGCACTTGCTTGTGCTCGACGAACGCACGGTGATCGCGGCGGTGGCCCTGCTCGCCGGTCTCGGCAGCGCCGGCATCGTCGCCGCGCTGGCCCGCAGCGTCAGCGCCGTCCGGCCCGAGGACCGCACCTGGCTCGACACGCCACCGCGCTTCCTGCGCCTGCTGTGGTGGCCCACGCGCTGGATCGCGCACCTGGTCGCACCGCTGCTGCCGGCGCGGCTGCAGGCACGGCTGGCCGTGCGACTGCGCCTTGCCGGACTCGACTACACGCTCTCTCCGGCGCAGCTGCTCGCACACCGGGTCGCCGTCGGGCTGTGCGGGCTGGCAGCCGGCCTCGGGTGTGCCCACGCATGGGCACTTCCTCCGGCGCTTCCCGCGCTGGCGGGCGCCACCGCCGCCACACTGATCGCGTGGTCCTGGCTGGACGATCGCATCCGCTGCCGACGCCGGCTGATGCTCAAGCAGCTCCCCTTCGTGCTCGACCTCATCACCCTGTGCGTCGAGGCCGGCCTCAACCTCACCGGGGCACTCCAGCAGGCGGCCGCGAAAGGCCCTGCCGGACCGCTCGGCGAAGAACTGCACCGCGTGCTGCGCGACGTGCGTGCGGGCAAGTCGCGCGCCGACGCGCTGCGCGGTTTCGCCGACCGCATCGGCGAACCGGCGATCGCGAACCTGGTCTCCACGGTCATTCAGGCCGAGAACATGGGCATGAGCCTGGGCCCGATGCTGCGCGCGCAGGGCGAGCAACGCCGCGCGGAGCGCTTCGCCCGCGCCGAGAAGGCGGCGATGGAAGCGCCCGTGAAGATGCTGCTCCCACTGATCGCCTGCATCTTCCCCTGCACCTTCATCGTGCTCGGCTTTCCGATCGCGGTGAAGTTCATGACCATGGGGCTGTGAGCATGCGCGTCCTTGTCGCCCGCAGCTTCCTGCAACGCGCCCGCGGCCTGCTCGGACGCGCGCACCTCGCCGACGACGAGGCCTTGCTGCTTCGTCCATGCTCGTCGGTCCACACCTTCGGCATGTGCTTCGCCATCGACGTGGTGTTCATCGACCCGCAAGGCGTCGTTCTCGCGGTGCGCGAGGCGCTCGGCCCGTGGCGTGTCGCGCGTTGCCGCGGCGCCGCCGCCGTGCTCGAGATGGCGGCCGGCGCCGCGAGACGGGCGGGACTCGTCCCCGGCACGCATCTCAGGCTGGCTTCCACCTTGTCGGTGGTAGTGCGCGCATGATGAATCCCGCCCATCCGCTGCCGCCGGCGCGGCGGCCTCTTCCACGGCTTCTTCCACGGCCTTGGCGCCACCGCCAGCGGGGCGCCGGCGCGGCCGAGTTCGTCATCGTCGCCCCGGCCCTGCTCGCGCTCACACTGGCGATGCTGCAGACCGGGCTCGCCTTCCATGCCCGCAGCATCGTCAATTACGCCAGCTTCGAGGCCGCGCGCGCCGGAAGCATCGCCAACGCCGGACTGGCGAGCATGCGCCTGGCCTTCGCGCGCGCGATGACCCCCTATTACGGCGGCGGTCGCAACCTGGCCGAGCTCGCCGACGCCTTCGCCGCGGCACAGATCGATCTCGCTGCCGCCCTGCGCATCGAGATCGTCTCCCCCACCCGCGAGAGCTTCGACGACTACCACAGCCTGGCGGCCGCGCGCCGCCTGCAGACCACGGCGCGGGTGATTCCGTCCGCGCAGCCGGGCGTGCTCGGCTGCCCGGCGGACCGCGCGAACTGCAACGCCGATCCGGCAAGCAACCGCTCGGGCCAGACACTCGCCGACGCCAACCTGCTCAAGCTGCGCGTCACCTGGGGGCTGCCGCCGGCCAAGCAGGTTCCCCTCGCCGGACGATTCTTCACCTGGGCCCTGCGCATACTCGATCCGGACGACGACGACGCCTTCCGCCGCGGCCTGGTGGAGGCCGGCCGCATCCCGATGGTGAGCCAGGTCACGCTGCGCATGCAGTCCGACGCGATCGAGAACGAGGCGATGCGGCCCCGTACGGCGGGAAGCGCCACCCCCCCAGCCGCCGATTCGACGCCCCTGCCCGGCTGCACCCCCACGGCCCCTCTGTGCACGCCCGAACCTGCGACTGCGGACACTGCACCCGAGGCGGCGGACCCGACCGGGGAAGACGGTACGCCGGCTGGCGACGGCAGCGGATCCGACGGTGAGCCGGGGCCGGGAACCGACAGCGGCGACGAAACCGAGGACGCGGAGGACGCCGAGGACGCCGAGGACGCGGAGGAGGAACCCGAGTGCTGAACGCTGCCCCCACGCTGTCATGCGATGCCCCCGCGGCCTTGTACCGCCGGACCACTCCGGCGCGGCGGCAACCGATGCGCAGCTCGTCCGCATGCCTGCAGCCGCCAGCCGGTCCGCTGCACCATGCGATGCGGGCGGGTGCCGCACTGCTGGCGGCGCTCTGTATCACGGCGCTCCCCGGGGTAGCGGCCGAGACCTCGGCGGCGCAATCCGGCGCCGCGGATCACGGCATCCAGCAGAGCGGGTGCGGAATCACGATGAGCTGTGCACCGGACTCTGCGCAGGACGGCCCCTCGGCGCCAGAGCCCCCCGCAGCGGGGCAATGCGTCTCCAACAACGCGGGCAACCCCTGCGGCAGCGCCAGCGGCCCGGCCAGCCAGGGTTCCACCACCGGCCAGGACGTCGGCGCGGGAAACCCGATCGACGTCCTCTCGGGCAACAAGTACCAACAGGAGGTCGATCTTCCGGCGCTGCCAGGCATCCTCGGCCTCGAGATCGTCCGCCACTACAACAGCCGACGTGCGCGCCCGGGCGACATCGGGGCGCTCGGCAGCGGCTGGAGACTGTCCTACGAAACGCGCCTGAACATCCGCGACGATCGCCTCGAAATCCTCCAGGCCGACGGCGCACGGGTGATCTTCGCGCGCCGGCCCGGTGAGCCGCAGCGCTGCGCCAGCCGCGACCCCAGCCGCGGCGAGATCCTGCTCCGGCACCGCCCCGGCGGCGGCGACGAATATCTCTGGCGCTGGCCCGACGGCCGCAGCCTGCTGTTCGACAGCGCCGGCCACCTGGTGCAGATCCTCGTTGCGAGCGGCGAGTTCGTCTCACTGCGCCACGACGCCGCCGGCCGGCTGCTGCAGGTCACCGACCCGCAGGGCCGCAGCCTGCAAGTTCACTACCACGCGCCCGGCAGCGGCATCGACGGCATCACCCACATCGACAGTCCGCTCGGACGCTTCTCGTATGCGCAGGAACGCGTCGCGCTTCCCGCGCGGACGGACGCAGGCACGCAGCCTGGGCGCTCCGTCCACGCTCCGCAACGCCCGGGCTCTGCCGGCCCGAGCCGCCCCCTGCAGCGCGGCGCTCCCGCCGGAAAGGCCGCTGCACCCGCGGTCACCGCGGCGCGCCTGCTCCGTGTCGACTACCCCGGCGCACCGGCTGCGCAGACCGGCGGAGCCGCCGCGCGCGAATATCACTACGAGGACCCGCGCCATCCGGTCGCGCTCACCGGCATCAGCGTGCTCGCGCGTCAGCCCGCAGGCCCGCCCGTGCCCGAACGAATCGCCAGCTACGCCTACGACCACGCCGGGCGCGGCATCCGCTCGGTGCGTGGCGCGCTGCCGGCAGGCGGTGAAAGCGGCCCCGAGGACGTGCGCCTCGACTATCCCGAACGCGGCCGCAGCGTGCTCACCAACAGCCTCGGCCAGCGCACCACCTACCTTGGCGCGGTGATCGCCGGCCAGCGCCGCCTGCTCGAAGCGCGCGGCCCGGGCTGCGCGCGCTGCGGCCCCACCGACGTCCGCTACCGCTACACGCCCGACGGCCGATTGAGCGCCATCACGACCCTGGACGCCGAGGGCAGGCCGCGCCTTTCCACCCAGCACCGCTTCGACACCCGCGGGCGCCTCGCCGAGACCCTCGGTGCCGATCTCTCCGGCGCCCGGCCGCGCCTGCTCGACCGCACGCGCTACGAATATCCCGACGCGCCGGCAACCGCGCTCGCCGACACGGACCGTGCAGCGCAACGCACCGAGCCCGCCGCGACGACACCTCCGCGCGCGATCATCCGCCCGAGCGTCGTCCCCGGCCGCGAGCACCGCATCGAGCTGCGCTACAACGCGACCGGCCAGCCCATCGAACTGCGCGAGTCCGGTTTCAGCCCGATCGACGCCGAAGGCCGGCCGGATCCCGTGCCGATCGAACGCCGCGTCACCTGGCGCTACGCCACGATCAATGGTCGCAGCGTGCTTGCCGAGCTCGACGGCCCGCTCCCCGACGGAGCGGACGCCAGCCCGCTCGACAGCGACCTCGTCCGCCTGCACTGGGACGAACGCGGCAGCTTCATTCGTGCGCTGGAAGGTCCCGGCGGCCAGCGCAGCGAGATCGAATCCGATCCGGCCACCGGCCTGCCGCGGCGGGTGCGCGATGCCGAAGGTCACGAGACCCACTTGCGCCGCGACTCCGCCGGCCAGCTGATCCGGTGGCGCAGCCGCAGCCCGCGTGAGGCGGCAGATCGCATCCACGCTGCCGAATACGATGCCCTCGGCCAACTCGTCGAGCTGCGTTCCGGAGAGGATGAAGAGCGCCTGCATCCGCGCTGGCGGCGCGCCTTCGATGCCGCCGGCCGCCTGCAGTGGCACGCCGACGCGCTCGGCATCCTGCGGACCTGGGCCTACGACCACGAGAGCCGCGTCGTCGAGACCGGGCTGCGCAGCGCCAGCCGGCTGCTGCGGCGCCGCTGGCGTTACGACGAGCACGGACGCCTCGCCGCGATCGACGACGACACCGGCTTCACCCGCAGCCTGCGCCACGACGTCGCAGGCCGGCTCGTCGGCCTCCTGGACAGTCACGGTCGCGAGCTGCTGCCGCCCGCGCGCCACCCCGACGGCGGATCCGCGCCGGCAGCACCCCCTGCCCACCCACGCATCCTGAAGGACGACTTCGGACGCCCCGTCCTCGAACGCAGTCCCGACGCCGGAGCGCGCTGGCGCAGTTTCGATGCCGCGGGGCGCCTTGTCGCCATGGGCGACGCCCTCGGCCACCGCGCGCGCTACACCTGGGACCCGCGCGGCCGCATCCTCGCCCAGGAGATCACCGACGGGCGCAACGGCAGCACCGAGACCACCCGCTGGCGCTACGACGGCTCCCGCCTGCTCGAAGTCGATCACCCCAATGGGCGCGAACGCTACGAGTACGACCAGCGCGGCTTGCGCAGCGCGCGCATCGTGAGCCTGAAGCGCGACGGCGGCGAGCTCGTCGTGGTCACGCGCTACGAGTACGACGCCGAGGGGCATCTTGTCGCCACCACCCTGCCCGACGGCAGTCGCCTGCGCTACGAGCGCAACGGCCAGGGCCAGGTCGTCGCGCTGAAGCGCCAGCCGGTGGCCACGCCCTGGCTGCGCGCGCTGGCGCGCGAACAGGTCATCGCCAGCGGGTTCGAGCGCGATCTCTTCGGCCTGCGTGGCTTCCGGGCCGGCAACGGCATGCGTACGTTGCACGAGCGCACGCGCACCGGCACCCTGGTCCGCGTCGTTCATCTGCGCGCCGACGAGCGCGGCGCACCGGTCCGTAATGCACGTGCGCTGCTGCCGATCGCACCTGGCCAGCCCCTGGCCGCGCGCATCGAACGCTTGTTCGGCATTTCCGCGGCCCACGCCGCGCAAGCAAACACCGATGCGGACGTCACCCAGCCGGTGGAGGCAGCAGATGGCCAAGCCCTCGAAGGTGCGTTACCACGCCTGCAGGAGACTGTCGCGTCCGCCGACACCATCCTGCTCGACTACCAGTACGTCTGGGACCCGGAAGGCAACCTCCTGCACGCACGCCGGCGCGAGCCCGACGGCCCGCTGCCCTCGACGCGCCGCAGCCAGGCCTACGACCTTCGCAACCAGCTCGTGGCCAGCGTCGAATGGCGGGACGACGGCGACGTGCTGGCCGAAACCGCCGTGTGGCGTTACGCCTACGATCGCCACCAGCGCCGCGTCCTTGCCCAGGAAGGCGCGGTGTCGCAGCAGGAGCTCGCCGGCCACACCCGCCCGACCCACTTCGCACCGGGCAGCCACCGTGCCCTGTCCTCGAGCCCACGCGCAGCGAACGTGCCGGCGCGGGCCGCCGCGAGCCGACCGCACGAGGCCGCCACGCCCGGTCACCACGACGCCAGCGGCCAGCCCGAACGCTTCGGCGCGCGCAGCCTGCGATGGGACGCACTCGGCCGCCTGATCGAGGTGCACGCAGGCGATCGCAGCATCGCCCGCTACGCCTACGACCACCGCGGTCTGCGCATCGCGCGCACGCGCTTCGATCCCGCAATGGTCGCGCCCACAACGACCCACACCGTGTACGACGACGCCCGCCAACCCCTCGCAGAGCTGGACGCCGACGGCAGATTGATCCGCCAGTATCTGTGGCTCGCCGACCTGCCCCTCGCCGTGCTCGACACCCCGGCGCGCCCCGACAGCGCAACCGACTCCGCGCGACGCATCCTCGCAGACCTCGGCCGCATCGCGCAAAGCTGGCTCGCCCCGCAGGCCGGCCTCGCCTGGCTGCACACCAACCACCTCGGCGCCCCCGAACTGGCCACCGACGCCGACGGCGAGCCGCTCTGGCGCGCGCGCCACGCCCCCTTCGGCGCCGCGACGGTCACCACCTCGCCCCGGCGTCCCGACTTCACCCTCGACCTGCGCCTGCCCGGCCAGGTCTTCGACGCCGAAACCGGCCTGCACTACAACCGCCGCCGCTACTACGCGCCGACCCTGGGCGAATACCTCACCCCCGACCCGCTCGGTACGCCGGACGGGCCGAACCCGTATGCGTATGCGGCGTTCAATCCGCTGCGGAACGTGGATCCGGATGGGCTGGTGCTGTTCGCGTTCGATGGGACGGGGAACAGCGACGACCTCAACGACCCGGCGATGGCGGGCAGCGGATTCAGCAATGTGGTGTATTTCTTTGACGCTTACACTGCCACCAAGCGCTATGTAAGTGGCGTCGGCACCGTGCATCACGACATCGACTACGGCGACATCCGCCCGGAAGACCACGCGACCGGCCATCTGCTCTGGTGGCTGACACCGGGCGATCCGGTCCATGTGAACGACATGGGCGGCAACTACTCGGGGCCGGCACGGATCGGGCGGATGAGCCAATACCTGGACGACGAGGCCGAGCTCTTCAGTGACGACCGGGTAATGGACATCGACATCGTCGGCTTCAGCCGCGGCGCGGCCCAGGCGCGCGAGTTCGCCAACCGGATCGTCGCGAAGACGGTCCGCCATGAGGGCCAGGACTACTACCGCTACACGAACCGCCGCGGAGACTCTGCCTGTCAGGCGGTCGATTTCCGCTTCATGGGGCTCTTCGACACCGTGCTATCGACCAATTTCAGCGGCGAAGCGTATCGCCTCGGGATCCCGGAGGTCTTCGCCCATGTTGCGCAGGCGGTCGCGCTCAACGAGCACCGCTCGGACTCGATCACGGAGTTCGCCTATCGCAACCCGAAGCCGCATCGCATGCACTGGGGCGGCTTTCCGCTCGAGTCGATCGGCGCCAGCAGCGATGCGCCCGGTCGCATCCGCATCGAGAAGGGCTTCGTCGGCGCCCATGCGGACATCGGCGGGGGCTATCCCGACGCCGAGCAAGGCCTCTCGCTGGTTGCACTCAACTGGATGGTGGCGCAAGCACGCGACGCCGGGGTAGAAATGGAGTCGGTGGCCCCCGTTCCCATCCTTAATGTGGTGATCCACGACCAGAGCAATGTGATCGAGATCGGCAACCCGCAACACAGCGTCGTTCCGCGCCCGACCGGGAACGGCGATCTGCCCCGGATCGATTACGTCTTCCCCGAGGACCGCGCGGTCAACGGCGCGGTGGCCGGAGATCGCCAGCGCCGCATGGCGTTCGACAACGGCAGCCTCACCCACGCCGACACCCTGCGCTACATCACCTGGCTCCCGCGCGACGCCACAAGGCGCGGCGACGGCTCCACGCTCGACCCGCGCCGTCTCGGCGACGTCACCGGCACGGTGGATATGGCGAGCTACCTCGCCTGGCTCGGGCAGCCCGAGAACGGCTACACGACGACAAATGGAGGATTCTGATGCGACGACGCTTCCTGATCCGGCTCGCGGTGGCGACCCTCGGCACCGCCCTTATGACGGCCTGTCGCGGGACCCTGCCGACAGCCCCGCCCGCCCCGCTCACCGAATCCCAGGCGCGCTACCTGGAGAGCCGGCAGCGCATGCTGCAGCGCTTCGGTCGTCCCGGTTTCGAGTTGGTGGTCGATGCGCTGGCCGGACAGGAGTTCCTCGGCGTGGAGTTTTTCCCGGAGTATGCGAATCAATCTTTTTACCGGGCTGGCGGGCAGACCTTGCGATCGCAGGCCAAGCTGATCCTCTCTCAACCCGTCCCCGAACGCGCCCGGATTCTTTGGCGCGACACCTCCGAGCGACGCTTCATCGAGGGGGTCGGCAGTCGATACGCCGGCAACATCCTCGGCGACGAAACCATCGAAGTCGGCTCCCGCATCCCGCAGGAGCTCATCGACGACCTCGAGCGCGACCCGCGCGGCAATCTGCGGCTCAAGTTCCGCATGAGCAAGGATGGCACGCTGTTCGGCTGGGATATCCAGCGCCGGCCGGGCTACGATCCGAACCTGCGCGACCCGCAAGGCCGGGACATCCACTTTCCCGCCGTCCACTCCTTCGCCGGGGGCGATTTCCGTGAGGCCGAAATCGTCAACGGCAAGGTCGTGCGCAAGGGCTGGCACATCGAGCGCCGCACCGGCCGAAAGGTCGAGACGGACTATTGACGCGCGCGCGGTGAAGGCGCACGGGACCGACTGCACCGTCCCGCGCCGGCTTACGCCGCCTGGCGCCGCGCCGCCGCGCGGGTGCTCACCAGGATGCCGCCGACGATCAGCAGGAAGGCGATGCCATGATAGGGGCGCGGCCATTCGCCGATCACCGCGGCGGAGAACACCGCGGCGAAGAGCGGGGTGAGGTTGTAGAAGATGGCCGCGGTGGCCGGGCCGGCCTCGGCCACCGCCACGCCCCAGGAGCGGTAGGCGATGATCGAGGGGCCGACGGCGATATAGACGATGGCCGCGACCAGGCCCCACGACCACTGCGTGGGCCCGGACGGGAACACGACGTCGCCCGCCGCGGCGGCGGCCACCGCCCACAGCACGCCGAAGACGCACTGGGCGACCAGGAACTCGGCCCAGTTCCACTTCGGCCGCGCCTCGCCCGCCATGTGCGCGGGCGGGCGCGCGAGCAGCCAGCTGTAGCCGGTCCAGCCGAGCATGGCGAGCAGCATGAGCAGGTCGCCCTCGACGAACTCGATGCGCGCGATCGCGGCCGGGTCGCCGCGCGACAGCACCAGCGCCACCCCGACCAGGGAGAGCAGCGCGCCGAAGACCTGCACCGGGCGCGGGATGACGCGGTAGAACACGGCGCCGATCAGCATCATCCATACCGGCGCGCTGGAGGCGATCAGGGTGACGTTGAGCGGCGTGCTGGTGCGCAGCGCCATGTATTGCAGCGCGTTGTACGCGCCCACGCCGATCAGCCCGAGCACCGCGAGGTGGGTCCAGCGCGCGCGGATCTGCGCACGTGCCGCCGGCGTGCCGAGCGCGCGCCAGCCGAGCGGCAGCAGCAGCACGAAAGCGAGCATCCAGCGCACCGCGTTGAGCCAGAGCGGGTCCATGCTGCCGATGGCGAGGCGGCCGACGACCGCATTGCCCGCCCACAGCAGGGGCGGCAGGACGAGGAAGAAGACGAGTCGGGGAGTCAGGTGCATTTGGGGGGTCGATCTTTATTGTTTTGCGGGCAGCGTGGAGGCTGCCCGCACGCGAGGCCGCAACCTTAGCGGTTTTCCGACAGGCCTGGCCAGTCCGCCGCGCCGAGCGCGAACTTGTAGGCGAAGCCGCTCCAGGACTCGCCCCGGCGCAGGGCGTCGATGAAGCCGGCACGATCGGTGATCCAGCTCCCGCCCACCACGGTGACACCGCGCGCGAACAGCGGATCGGGCAGGCAGCCGGCGCTCGGGCCGATCAGCACGATGCGCCGCGCATTGCGGCAATGCGCGAGCATGTCGTCCACCGTGTGGTTGAGCAGGATGGTGCTGGTCGACAGCACCTTGTTGCAGTCTTCCAGCGCCGCGGCGTCGAGGGTGACGCGGTAGCCGTCGTAGTGGCCGGCATAGTCGGGGTTCAGCTCGATCACGGTGAGCTGCGCGCCGGCAGCGGTGACCTGCTTCAGCAGCGGGGTGAACAACCCCACCATGCCGACGTGGTCGCCCGCCTGCGGGTCGATGCCGCCGATCGAGTCGGTGGCGCGCGGCGGCGCGAAGCCGATGCGCTCCATCACCGTGCGCGACAGCGCGTTGGCCGCGGCGAAGCCGAGCGTGCGGCGGATCTCCGCGTCGCCCCCCGCGCCGGCGGCGGGCGCGGCGAACTCGCGCGCGAGCTGCAGCGCGTCCATGCCGACGATGGTGTGCGGGTCGTCGGAGGCGGCGAGCCGCGGGAGGATGCCGCCGAGCAGCACATAGGAGAGGCCGAGCGCGCCGTCGTCGAGCTCGAGCGCGCAGAACTCGCCGTTCTTCGATGCGGCCGCCTCCGGCGGCGGCAGGTGCAGGGCGCGCACGCGCGGGATCGGGCAGCCGGCGGTGGCGCGTTCGAGTTCGGCGATCAGGTCGGTGGCGAAGCTCATGATGGACAGCGGCGCAAGGCCGGGCGGTGGGGTCGGGCGAGCCTACCACGACGGCACGCCCCTGCAGGAGCGCCGCAAGGCGCGAATCCGGCCGCGGGAACGAGACGCGCGGGGATTGCCCGAAGGCCGACGTTCGCGGCGTGCGCCGCTCCTACAACCGGTCGCCGCGGTGGCGGCCGGCACGGATGGCAGCGGCAGCCGCCTCGGGTGTGACGGTGGCGGCACGGTTCTCGGGGGTGCGCAGGGCACCGGGGAAATAGTCCGCGGTGAGGTGGCTGGAATGCACCGGCGAGCCACCGCCGGCAGCAAGGGTCGGGGCGTTCGCGCCGGCGCCATCGCCACGCCGCTTGTCCGCGTCGGCCCCACCCGGCTTGTCCGTACCGCCTCCATAGCGCCGCCAGTCGCGCACCCAGTGGATGTCGTCGGCGAGTTCGAGCAGGCCGATGGTCTCGCGGTCGCCGATCAGGATGCCCTGCACGCGCAGGCCGCGCTCGCGGCGGGCGGCCTCGACGCGGGCGGCGAGCGCCGGGGTGGCGCCGAATTCGCCATCGGACGCGATCAGCAGGTCCGCGAGCTGCCAGCCGGCTTCGTCGAGGCGGGCGAGCGCACGCTCGAGCGGGGCGCAGATGTCGGTGCCGCCGCCGAAGCCCTGGCCGAGGAAGCGGGCGAGCCGGCCGACGCCATCGACATCGACGCCGAGCTCCATCTCGACCACCTCGTCGGGCCCGCCGAAGGCATACACCCGGCAGGCGCGGCGCCGGGCGTGAGCGCAGCGCACCGCCTCCAGCACGACCGCCTTGGCCACCGCCTCGGCGCCCCCCTGCATCGAGCCCGAGGTATCCACGCACACCAGCATCGGCCCCTGCTCCAGGCGCCGTGCCGGCGCAGGGCGCTGACTGGGGCGCAGCACCGGCGCCGGGCGCAGGCAGTCCTCCTGCAGGTGGTCGTCGTCCTCGTAGGCGAGCAGCGTGCGCTCGGCGCGGCGCGCATGCCAGACCAAGCGCAGGCGCGGATGGCCGAGCAGCGTCGCCTCGGCCGGCAGCATGCGCGCGATCCGGCCCGAGCGCTGCACGCCGCGCGTTTCGCCGGGCAGGTCGGGCACCCGCACCCGGTGCGAGACGCTGCGCTGTATCTCGGTGTGCTCGACCACGGCGTGCAATGCCCGGCTGGATTCGGCGTCCTCGTCGGTGGGGCAGGCGCGGCCGAGTGCGCGCAGGATGCGGGCGAGCTCGGGCAGGCCCTCGATCAGCGCGCGGATGCGCAGCACCTCGCGCCAGTCCGTGCTGCGCAGCAGGCCGCGCAGCGCATCCCAGCGGGCGTTGTCGAGCAGATCGCCGAGATCCCCGAAGGCGCCGACCAGCTCGTCGATCTCGCCGCAGCGCTCGGCCCAGTCGGCAGCGAAGGAATCGAGCGCCCTCGCCTGCGCTGCGGCCTCGGTATCGCCGCGGTCGCGGTAGTCGACGATCAGGTCGAGGTGGAAGAGCAGGCCTTGCAGCACGGTATCGACCAGCGCGGGCTGGTCTGCACAGTAGGCGGGCAAGCCCAGGCCCCGGAAGACCTCGCGCACCGCGTCCTGCACCTCCGCCTCGGGCCAGGCCGCGCAAGACCCGGGCAGGCCGCCGGCGAGCAGCGCAGCGCGCCAGGCTTCGAGCGCGGCGAGACGGCCCGCGATTTCGCCGCCGGAGTGGGTCATGCCACCGAGCCAGAGCGGACGCGGCAGGCGATCGAGCGGCGCGAGCACGGCTTCGAGCGCCTCGAAGAGCCGGGGGACGGGTGGAGCCTCGGCGGCCCGGGCGCGGTCCGGCGGCAGCGGCGCGGGCGTGCTGTCGGCCGCCGCGGAGGCCGATTGCTGCGCGACGGCGGGCGCCACGCCGGAACCTGCATCGCCGGTCGCCATCACCCCCTCCTCACTCCGGCAGCGGGTCGTGCTCGACCGGCGCGGGCGCCGCGCCTGCCTGCTCCAGCCGCGGCAACGCCTCGAAGCCGGCACGCGCGCTGCGGGCGCGGGCCTCGAGCCCGGCCAGTACCGCATCCACCGCGTCCAGCCCGGAACGCGCGCAGGCGACGAAGGCAGGGTCCGCCCACAGCGCCTGGTCCGCCCATGCCTCGAGCGTCGCACGCTGCGCGCCGAGTTCGCCGCGATACGCCGCCAGGCGCGCGAGCACGCCGTCGAGCTGGGCCGTGCGCGCACCGATGTGCAGGCTGCCATAGCGCCGCATGCGCGCGGCGCTCATGCGCAGCGCCGCCGCCCCGCCCTTGGCGTCGCCGATCGAGCCGGCGAGCTCGCCGGCCTGCGTCGCCACCGGGTCGATCGCCGAGAAGCGCAAGCGCCCACGCTCGTCGTAGTCGAGATCCCGAGCCTCGCGCTCGGTGGCGAGCTGAGCCTCGAAGGCCTCCACCACCCGCGTGATGCGCGGCGGCGACCAGACCTCGCGGATCCCCAGACGCGCCGCCAGCCAGTCCGCCACCGCCAGCCGCGTGGGCTCGTCGGCAGCGACGCAACACGGCGCCAGGCCCAGATCCCACTCGCTCGCCGCCGCCCTGCCCTCGCTCGCCGCGGCCACGCGCAGCAGGTGGGCGAGCTTGACCCAGCGCCGGTCGGATACATACACCCCACGCCCCGCCAGCCAGGCCCGCAGCTCGCCGAGGCGGTCGAGCACCGCCGCAGGCAGTGCGCAAGCGGCGGCAGCCTGCGCCAGCGCCGCGCGGTCGGCCTCGTCGAGCTGCAGTCCGGAAGGCGGCGCGAGTACCTCGGGCGACCCCGGGCGATCCTCGCCGAGCAGCCACCGAAACCCCTCCGCGCTCACCGGTGCCACGGTCAGGCGCAGCAGGAAGCGGTCGAAGAAGGCCTCCGCCACCTCGTCCTCGGGGACCTGGTTGGTCGCCCCCACCACGCTGATCAGCGGACAGCGCAGGCGGCCCGCGCCGTTGTCGAACTCGCGCTCGTTGAGGAGTGTCAGCAGCGCGTTGAGGATCGCGCTGTTGGCCTTGAAGACCTCGTCGATGAAGGCCACCGCCGCATCGGGCAGGAAGCCCGCCACGTGGCGCTCGTAGCGGTCTTCCTCGAGCGCGCGGATCGACAGCGGGCCGAAGAGCTCCTCCGGCACGGTGAAGCGGGTGAGCAGGCGCTCGAAATAGCGCGCATCGCGAAAGGCCAGGTGGATGCGGCGCGCGAGCGCGCTCTTGGCCGTGCCGGGCGGTCCGATCAGCAGCGAGTGTTCGCCCGCGAGCGCGGCGAGCAGGCTCGCGCGCAGCACCTGCCGGCGTTCGACCAGGCCCGCCTCGAGTACGGCGAGCAAGCCGGCGAGCCGCTCGCGCAGCGGCGCGCGCGCACTCGCCATCAGGCGCTGGGGCCGTGCGCCGCGCCGTAGGCGTGGGCCTTGAGGGTCTCGAGGTCGATCACGCGCAGCGCCGCCTCGTGGGTGGCCTCGAGGATCACCGGCGGCGCCACGCCCGCCTCGAGCGCCTCCTTCCAGCGCAGCGCGCACAGGCACCAGCGGTCGCCCGGCTTCAACCCGGCGAAGCGGTACTCCGGTCGCGGCGTCGACAGGTCGTTGCCCGCCCGTCGCGAGAACTCGAGGAAGGCCGCATCGACCTTCACGCAGACGACGTGGCGCCCGAGGTCGTCCTGCCCGGTCTCGCAGCATCCGGTGCGGTAGAAACCGGTCAGGGGGGAGTAGCTGCAGGCGAGCAAGGCTCCGCCCAGCACGTTCTTCGAGGTGTTCATGGTCGGCGATCCGGAAGTCTTTCGTAGCGGCATCGGCGAACGCCCGCGGCGCCCGCGGCCCACCGCGTCCGGATCATTGTAGCGGCCCGTCCCGTGCGCGGAACACCCCCGCCGGGTCGAGGCCCGCACCCTTGAAATTCCTTTCGCATCGCCACGTCAGACTGCCATAATTCTGGTACTTTTAACTTTTCCCTCGAATCGCAGACGCCCATGGCTGGAAAGTCCGACTCCAATTCCGAGTTCATCAGCACAGCCCAGGCAGCACGCCAGCTCGGCCTGTCGCTCGGTGCGGTGCAGCAAATGGTCGAAAGCGGAACGCTGGCAGGCTGGAAGACCGCCGGCGGCCACCGCCGCATCCGCCAGGACTCTGTCGACGCCCTGCTCGCGCATGCGCGCTCGCCCTCGGCACCGATGCGCAGCAACCGTGAGCGCCTGCGCGTGATGGTGGTCGAGGACGACCGACTGCTGCAGAACATCTACCGCGAGACCTTCCTTACCTGGAGCCTGCCGCTCGACGTGCACCTGATGGAGCACGGCCTCGATGCGCTCGTCGAGGTCGGCCGCGAGCCGCCCGACCTGCTCATCGCCGACCTGCGCATCCCGGGCATCGACGGCTTCGAGATGATCCGCCGCCTGCGCGACAACCCCCTGTCGAGCGACATCGCCATCGTCGTGGTGTCCGCGCTCGGTCCCAAGGAGATCGCCGCGGCGGGTGGACTGCCGGAGGACATCACCGTCTATCGCAAGCCCATTCCCTTCCACGAGCTGCACGGCTACGTCCAGGCGATGATCTCGATGCGCCGCCGCGCTCGCCACCCGGGCTGAGCGCCGCCTGCCCCGCGAGCCTGCTCGATGGAGACCCCTCGCGCGATCCGCGGGATGAGCCTGCGCGCCAAGCTGATCGCGATCTTCATCGCGATCAAGGTGGTGCCGCTGGTGCTGCTCGCGGTGTTCGCCTGGAAGGCGGCGCACGATCTGGGCCGGCTCGTCACCGAGCGCGCGATCACCATGTCCGACGTGATGCGCGACACCCAGATGCGCACCGGCCAGACCGCGATCGACGACGCCATCGACGCACTCGACGACCGCTCGCGCGAGGCCATCGAAACGCTCACCACCGCCACCGCGCGCAGCATCGCGCAGTTCCTCCACGAGCGCGACGGCGACATCCGCGCGGCCGCCAGCCTGCCCGCGGACGCGGCCGCCTACCGCAGCTTCGTCGACACCCGTGTGCGCAACATCGAGGAGCACGGGCCATACGCGCTCGACGCCGAGGGCGAGCGCTGGGTCGAGCGCGACCCGCAGCCGCGCGAGCTCGCGTTGGTGCGCGCGCCGCTGCCCGACAACTCCAACAGCTTCCATTACCGCGCACCCGACACCCACATGCGCGGCACCCCGCGCCCGCTCTTCCTCGAGATCACCTTCATCGACCGCGACGGCCACGAGCGCATCAAGGCGCTGAGCGAGACCGGCCGCCAGGTCCTCGACCCCGGCCTGCGCGACATCACCCGGCGCGAAAACACCTTCGTGCGCGCCGAGACCTACTGGCCGGCACTGAAGGCCCTGCGCCCCGGCGAGATCCACGTCTCGCGCGTGATCGGCGCCCAGGTGCGCACGCACTGGATCGGCGACTACACCCCCACTCGCGCGCAAGCCCTCGGCAAACCCTTCGCCCCCGAGGACTCCGGCTACGCCGGACTGGAGAACCCGGTCGGCAAGCGCTTCCGGGGATTGATCCGGTGGGCGGCCCCGGTGCTGCGCCAGGACAGGATCATCGGCTACGTCACGCTGGCGCTCGACCACGCCCACCTGATGGCCTTCACCGACACCCTGCGGCCCACGCCAGAACGCTTCGCCCCGATCGCCGACCCCGCCTCGGGCAACTACGCCTTCATCTGGGACGACGAAGGCCACAACATCTCGCACGCGCGCGACTACTTCATCCACGGCTACGACCCTGCCACCGGCGAGCGCAGCGTGCCCTGGCTCGACCGCGAGCTCTACGAAGCCTGGCGGAGCAGCGGACGGTCCTGGCCGACCTTCTCCGCCGCCCTGACGCCTTATCAGGACCAGCGCCTCACCCGGGAGCCCCACCCCGAATCCACCGCCTCGGGCCTGGTCGCGCTCGACTGCCGCTACCTCGACTTCTCGCCGCAATGCCAGGGCTGGCACGACATGACCGAGCACGGCGGCTCGGGCTCCTTCACCATCCTGTTCTCGGGGCTGCGCAAGCTCACCACGGTTGCCACCATCCCCTACTACACCGGCCAGTACGGCAGGACGCCGCGCGGCTTCGGCTACGTCACCATCGGCGCCAATGTCGACGACTTCCACCGCGCGGCCACCGAATCGGGCCAGCGCATCGGCAAAATGATCGGCGAGGCCGACGCGCTCACCCAGCACGAGCGCGACACCCTGGTCGGCGACATCGCAGACCAGCTGCGCGGGACCACCACCCGCCTGGCCGCCTCCACGCTCGCGATGGTGCTCGCGGTGATCCTGATCGCGATCTGGATGGCCGGACTGCTCTCGCGCCGGATCACCCACGTGGTCGATGGCATCCACCGCTTCGAGCAGGGCGACCTCGACCAGCGCCTGGCCGCCGCGGGCGGCGACGAGCTCGCCGAACTGGCCCGCGCCTTCAACCGCATGGCCGACACCGTGCAACGCTCGATCCGCAGCCTGGAGGATGCCCGCCACACCGCCGAGCAGGCCAACCGCATGAAGAGCGAGTTCCTCGCCAACATGTCGCACGAGCTGCGCACCCCGCTCAACGGCGTGATCGGCTTCGCCGAGCTGCTCAGCATGGAGCTCGAGGACCCCGAGCAGCGCGAGTGCGCGACCACCATCCACGACAGCGCCCGCCACCTGCTCGCGGTGGTCAACGACGTGCTCGACCTCGCCAAGGTCGAGGCCAACCGGCTCACCCTCGTCGCGCAGACGATCGACCTCGTCCCCCTGGTCGCCTCGGTGGCCGCGCTGCACAAGGTGAACGCCGAAGCCAAGGGCGTGGACCTGCGGCTGGATCTGCCCGCCCATCCGTGCATCGTGGACGCGGACCCGGTGCGCCTGCGCCAGATCATCGAGAACCTGCTGTCGAACGCGGTGAAGTTCACCCGCGAAGGCCATATCCTCGTCGGCCTCGCCGCCGCCGCGGACGAGATCTCGATCCGCATCGCCGACACCGGCTGCGGCATCGCTCGCGACGAGCAGGAGCGCGTCTTCGCACCCTTCTACCAGGCCGCATCCTTCCTCAACCGCGGGCACGGCGGCACCGGCCTCGGACTCACCCTGTCGCGTCGGCTCGCCCACCGGATGGGCGGCACGATCGATCTCGACTCCGTCCCCGGCAAGGGATCCACCTTCACCCTGCGCCTCCCGCGCCACTTCACCGCCCCCGCGGGCGGTCCTCAATCATGAACAAGCTCGCCTTCATCATCGACGACAGCGCGGTCAACGTCGCGGTCGCCCGCCTGCTGCTGCGCCGGCTGGGTTGGGTCGTGGAGGATTTCGACAGCGCCATCCCGATGCTCGCGCGCCTCGCCGAGGTGCAGCCCGTCTTCATGCTGCTCGACATCTCCATGCCCGACCTCGGCGGAGAGGAAGCCTGCAGGAGGATCCGCGCCAATGCCGCCTGGAACGGCGTCCGCGTCATCGCCTACACCGCCCACGCGATGGAGACCGAGCGCCAGCGCTACCTCGCGGGCGGCTTCGACGCCGTCATCACCAAGCCGATCACGATCGGCGGGCTGCACGCCGCGGTGGGCCACGCACCGAACGACTGAGCTGCGAGACCGACATGCCCCCCCACACGCCCGAATCCACCTCCCACTTCGACCTCGCCGCCCTGCGCAGCGACATGTCCGAGAGCCGCGCCGCCGTGCGCGTCGTGCTGGAGACCTTCGCCCCCTGGCTGACCGACACCCGCCAGCAGCTGCGCGCGGCCATCGAGAGCGCTGAAGCCGAGCCATTGGGTCGCGTGGCCCACCGCCTGCGCGGCGCCCTCGCGCAGCTGCGCGCCGCGCCGGCGGTGGCCCTGGTGAAGAAGCTCGAGGCGCACTGCAAGGCAAATCCCGAAGCCTGCCTCTCGCGGGACCATGCCTTGCTCGCCGAACTCGACGCCGAACTCGATGCCCTCGCCGCGGAAGTCGCAGCACAGCTCGAAGCGCTGCGGCGGTGAGGAGTACCGATTCCGGGCGGGCAGCGCCCAGCGCCCCGCGCACAAAAAGCGCTTTCTAATCCGCGCCCCTGCGGCTATAATGCCGCGCTTCACCGGACAGGTGGATGAGTGGTTTAAGTCGCACGCCTGGAAAGCGTGTTTGGGATAATATCCCAACGCGGGTTCGAATCCCGCCCTGTCCGCCAGAACACCTGCAATCAAGCGCCTTTCGGGGCGCTTTTTTGTTGCGCCACACGATTCAACCCTCGTCCCGAAGACCCTCGAGCGGGCATCGCCTGTTCGCGGCGGTGCAGGTTCGCCCGCATACGGCACCGTCGCCTTGCGCGCACCGGGTTGCCGAACTTTCCCCCCTCCCGCTCAGCGCGCCGGGCTGCTGAGCGAGGCGGCGATGAACCCGTCGATCGACGTCATCGCAAGGGCGAAGACCGGATGGACGAGGGACGGTCCCGGCGAAACTCCGGCGCGAGCTGACGCCCCATGTGATCGGCCCCCGATCGCAAGTTCCGCCATCCATGAACCGCTCAGGCGAGCCCTGCCCCCTGGAGGACCGGCTTCCAGCGTTCCTTGGCGATCTTCCTGAAGCCCTTGCCCTTCGGGTGCAACTCGTTCGCCCAATCCTCTTCCGCGAGCGTACCCCGGCTGTCGACGATCCGCAGATGCGCCGGATCGCCCATCGCGATGCGCCCGAGCATGGCGTGGAACGCATCGATGAGATAGCGCACGCAGTCACGCTGGAGCGCTTCCGGCACGCCCGCGTCGACCAGCGCCGGCTTGAGCCAGCCGGCCTTGCCCGCGACGCCGCGACCATCGGGAATCGCATAGTCATACGAGTGCATCAGGATCAGGCAGTCGAGCGAGGTATGGGTGTAGATCAGGCCGATCAGGCGCCGGTAATGATCGTCCATGCGCTCCAGGAACTGACCGAGCCCGCCGTCCCCGCTGCGGAAGCAGTCGGCAGCCGACTGCGCGCCGCTGCAGTCCAAGGCGAGCAGGGGCCGCATGTCGTTGAACCCCGCGAAGTCGTTGCCGCCACCGCTGATGAACACCGCCGACAGGCTGCTGCCATATCGACGCAGCGCACCGGTGATCCGGTCCTTGTACTTGCCATCGACGTAGTCGAAGGCCTCCGCCCCGTTCATTCCCTGCGCGAGGATGGTGTGCTCCTTCTTCTCGACGATCGGTCCGAGGTAGCTGATCAGGCTGCCTCCGGGAAAGGGATACCAGAACCAGGAATCTCCAATCGCCAGGATGCTCGGCATCACCAGCGCCCGCTGCATCGCGGCTTCATCCCAGTATGCGGCCATGTCGCGCTCCTCTCGAGAAGATCCATCCGTCCTCGCCGGGAAGCAGCTTCGCATATCCCGACCACCATCGACGCCATCCGCTTTCAATCAAGGTGACAGGTGAGCAGATGTCAAGACACGCGGACGGACGTGTCCGAGGGAACACCGCAGCCTTCGAAGCTCCGCTGGATCGTCGAGGGCGCAGCGTTCGACCGGCGCCAGCTAGGAGTCTGCGCGGCAGAAGCCAAGCGTCGGTGAGTTAAGTCCTCGCGGGCGTTTCGGGGCCGGTAGACTGTCGAGATGACGAGCTATCTGCCCTATTGCCCGCAGCAGCAGATGCTGCTGCCCCAGGCGCTGCAGGAGTGGCTACCCGAAGGCCACTTGGCGTACTTCATCAGCGACGCGGTCGACGGGTTGGATCTGAGCGCGTTCCACGCCCGGTATGCCGGTGGCGGACCGCGCAACCAGCCGTTTCATCCGGCCATGATGGTCAAGGTGCTGCTGTATGCGTACGCCACGGGCGTGTTCAGTTCGCGCAAGATCGCGCGCAAGCTGCACGAGGATGTGGCGTTCCGGGTCCTGGCGGCAGACAACTTCCCGGCCCACCGCACGCTGAGCGACTTTCGCGCGGTCCATTTGAAGGAGCTGAGCGAGTTGTTCGTGCAGGTGGTGCGACTGGCCCGCGAGATGGGGCTGGTCAAGCTCGGGACGGTGGCCATCGACGGCACCAAGGTCAAGGCAAACGCCAGCCGCCACAAGGCGATGAGTTACGGCCATATGGTGAAGGCGGAGGCCGAGTTGAAACGGCAGATCGAGGCGCTGCTCAATCGGGCCAAGGCCGCCGACGACGCCGAGCGGAACGAGCCCGAGTGGGATGTGCCGGCCGAGATCGCGCGGCGCGAGGCGCGGCTGACGGCGATTGCTGAAGCCCGGGCGCGGCTCGAGCAGCGCCAGCGCGAGGCCGATCAGGCGCGCGGGCGCAGCGACGATGACGAGCGTCGCCCGCGCGGCGGTGACGGCAAACCGAAGGGCGGGCGCTACAAGCGCGACTTTGGAGTGCCCGAGGACAAGGCGCAGGAGAACTTCACCGATCCGGACAGCCGCATCATGAAGCGCGCCGGCGGCGGTTTCGATCCGAGCTACAACGCCCAGACGGCGGTCGACGAGACCGCCCACATCATCGTGGCGGCCGAGCTGACCAACAACGCCAGCGACGCCGGGCAACTGGCGGGGGTACTGCAGGCCGTGCGCGACAACGTCGAACACCGACCGCGCCAGGCGCTGGCCGACACCGGCTACCGCTCGGAGCAAACGTTCCGGGAACTCGACGGGTGCGGGACCGAACTGGTGGTGGCGCTGGGCCGGGAAGGTAAGCGCCGACTCGGCTTCGATCGCGAACGCAATCCGCACACCGCGCAGATGGCCGACAAGCTCGAGAGCGAGGCGGGCAAGAGCGCCTACCGAAAACGGAAATGGATCGCCGAACCGCCCAACGGCTGGATCAAGAACGTGTTGGGATTCCGGCAGTTCAGCCTGCGGGGCCTGGAGCGCGTCAAAGCGGAGTGGAAGCTCGTCTGTATGGCGCTGAACCTGCGCAGGATGAGCACATTGAGGACGGCATGACGGGAAAAGGGGGCAAACCTGTCCCCGTTGCCGTCCGGCATGCGCGCCGCGCCGTCGCAAAGCAACTTGACCACGGCCTCAGTCTCGTGCAGCACCTCGCGGTTCGCCAATCATTCTGCTAGAAAACACGCTCTGGAGTTCTGCCGCGCAGACTCCTAGGTGTTCGACGCACTCGACTCCGCCGCTCCACCCCCCAGCGCCCGATAGAGCTGCACCACCGCCTGCTGCGCACCACGCGTGGCCTGCGCGAGGCCGAGCTCGCTGTCGAAGAGCTGGCGCTCGGCGTCGATGACCTCGAAGTAGCTGGAGATGCCGGCGAGGTAGCGCGCCTTGCTCACGCGCAGGCGCTCGCGATTGGCGTGCACGAGGCGGCGCGTGGCCGCGCGCTGCTCGGTGAGGCGCTCGAAGGCGACGAGCGCGTCCGCGACCTCGCGGAAGGCTTGACGGATCGTCGCCTTGTACTGCTCGACCAGGATGCGCTGCTGCGCCTCGGCCACCTCCACGCCGGCCTGCAGGCGGCCGCCGTCGAAGAGCGGCAGGCCGAGCGTCGGCTGCAGCGACCAGGCGTAGCGGTCGCTGTCGAAGAGCTGGCCCAGGTCGGTGCTGGCGAAGCCGAGCAGGGTGGTGAGCGTGATGCGCGGCAGGAAGGCCTTGCGGGCCGCCTCCACGCTGGCGCCGGCGGCGCGCAGGTTCTGCTCGGCGGCGCGAATATCCGGGCGGCGCTGCAGCAGCTCCGCAGGCAGGCCGGCTTCGAGCCGGGCGGGCGTACGCAGCTCGTCGAGCCGGGCGCTGCGCGCGATCGGGCCGGGGTTGCGGCCGAGCAGGATGGCGAGCGCGTTCTCCGTCTGCGCGATGCGGCGCGCCTGGTCGGCGAGCGCCTGCTCGGATCCAGCCAGCAGGGATTCGGCCTGGCGCACGTCGAGGATGGACGACACCCCCTCGTCGAAGCGCGCGCGCGTCAGCCGCAGCGCCTTGCGCCGACCGTCGAGCGTGCGGCGGGTGATCTCGTGCTGGGCGTCGAGATCGAGCAGGTCCAGGTAGAGCGAGGAGACCTGCGCGACCAGGCTGGTGCGCACACCGTCGGCGAGCGCGGCGCTGGCGAGCACCTCCCGACGCGCGGCCTCGCTGCGGGCGGCGAGGCGGCCCCACAGGTCGATCTCCCAGGCCGGCATCGACAGCCCGACCACGGCGTTCTCCCCGATGCGGTTCGCGCGTGGATCGAAGCCGGGCATGCGCTCGCGTGCCACGGATGCGGCGGCATCGACGCCCGGAAACAGCGCCGCACGCTCGACGCCGTACTGGGCGCGGGCGAGCTCGATGCGCTCGATCGCGATGCGCAGGTCGGCGTTGGCGGCGAGCGCCTCCTCGATCAGCGCGTGCAGTTCGGGCGCGGGCAGGATCTCCCTCCACGGCTGCACGCCCAGGCTCGCGGCGGCCTCCGCCTGCGCCACCTCGGCCTGCCGCGGCCAGCTTGCGGGCACAGGCACGTCCGGCCGCACGAAGGCGGCTGGCTGGCATGCCGCCAGCAGCAGTGCGAGCGCGGGCAGCAGGGCGGACCGCGGGCACCCGGGCAGCGACGCGCGTCTCATCGCCCCGCCTCCGCCTCGTCGCCGCGGATGCGGAAGAAGCTTGCGTACAGCAGCGGCACCACCACCAGGGTGAGTCCGGTGGCGAAGATGAGGCCGAACATGATGGTCACCGCCATGCTGCGGAAGAAGGGATCGACCAGCAGCGGCGCCACCCCCAGCACCGTCGTGACCGCGCCGAGGAAGACCGGGCGTGCCCGGCTGGCCGACGCGTCGAGCAGCGCGAGCAGGCGCGGCTTGCCCTCCCGGATCTCGACGTCGATCTGGTCCACCAGCACGATCGCGTTCTTGATCAGCATGCCGGTGAGGCTCAGGAAGCCGAGGATGGCCATGAACTCGAAGGGCGCCTGGAACAGCAGCAGCCCGATCGCCACCCCCACCACCGCGAGCGGCACGGTGAGCCAGATCACCGCGGTCTGGCGCAGGCCATTGAACATCACGATCACCGCCACCACCATCGCCGCGAAGCCGAAGGGCGCCGCCGCGGCCAGGCCGGCGTTGGCCTCGACCGAGGCCTTGTGCTCGCCGTGCCACTCCAGGACATAGCCCGGCGGCAGCGTGATGGCCTCGATCTGCGGGCGCAGGCGCTCGAACAGCGGCGCGGACAGCTGCCCTGCGGGCGGGTCGCACTGCGCCTTGATGGTCGGGAAGCGGTTCTCGCGCCGGATCAGCGCGTCCTCCCACACCGTGTCGACGCGCTCGACGAACTGGCTCACCGGCACGTACTTGCCGGCGGTCGCACTGAAGACCTGGGCGTTGCCGAGATCCTCGACGCCGCCGCGCTCGTCCGCCGGCGCGCGCGCCAGGATGGGGATCAGACGCTCCTTGTCGCGATACACGCCGATCTGCTGGCCGACGTAGTTGCGCTCCAGCGCGGCGGCGATGTCCGAGGGCAGCACGCCGGCGCGCTGCGCGGCCTCGACCGAAAAGTGCGGGCGCACCACTGGCACCGCCTGGCGCCAGTCGTCCTGGATCGCCACCGCCCCGGGGTCGGCGGCCATGATCGCCTTGGCCTCTTCCGCCAGCCGGCGCAGCACCGCCGGGTCGGGGCCGCGGAAGGCGGCCTCGATCTTCTTGCCGCCGCCGCGGCCGAGCATGAACTTCCACACCTTGACGCTGGCCTGCGGGAAGGCGGCCTCGAGCTCGGGCTGCAGGCGCTCGATGAGGCCGGCGATGTCCTCGAAGCGCTCGACATCGACCAAGAGCTGGCCATAGGCCGGGTTGGGGTCTTCCGGGCTGTAGGTGAGCATGAAGCGCAGCCCGCCCTGGCCGATGAAGCTCGTCACATGGCTCACGCCCGGCGCCGCGCTCACCTTCGCCTCGGCCTCGGCGACCACGGCGGCAGTGGTTCGGATGTCGGTACCCTGCGGGAGCGCCAGGTCGACGACGAACTGCGGCCGCGCCGAATCGGGCATGAATCCCGGTGGCACGTGACCGAAGGCGAGCACGCCGGCGGCGAGCAACCCCAGCAGCACCACGCCGCTCGCCACGCGCCGGGCCAGCACGCCCTGCAGCAGGCGGCGATAGGCGCGCAGCAGGCCGCCCTCCCGCGCACCCGCCTCGACCTTCACCTTCAGGAAGGCGGCGCACAGCAGCGGCGTCAGCGTGATCGCGAACAGCCACGACAGCAGCATCGAGTACAGGATCACCCAGAACAGCGAGCCGGCGTACTCCCCCATGTCGGTGGGCGACAGGCCGATCGCGCTGAAGGCGAGGATGCCGACCACGGTGCCGCCGAGCAGCGGCCACACCGTCCCACGCACCACGGCACCCGCAGCCGGGCCCACCGCCTCGCCCTTCTGCATCCGCACCAGGATGCCGTCGGTGACCACGATCGCGTTGTCCACCAGCATGCCGAGCGCGATGATCAGCGCGCCGAGCGAGATGCGCTGCATGGCGATGCCGTCCATCCACATCGCGATCAGCGTGCCGGCCACGGTCAGCACCAGCACCGCGCCGATGATCAGCCCGCTGCGCAGGCCCATGAAGAGCAGCAGCACCACGACCACGATCGCCACTGCCGCCACCAGGTTGTCCACGAAGCCCGCCACCGCGGCGCGCACCGAATCGGACTGGAAGGAGACCACGTTCAGCTCCATGCCCACCGGACGCTGGCCTTCGAGCTCGGCGAGGCGGCGCTTGACCGCGTCGCCCATCTCCACCACGTTGCCGCCGAGCACGTTGGAGATGCCCAGTCCGATCGCCGCCTGGCCGTCGTGGCGCATCAGCACCGCGGGCGGGTCGACGTACTCGCGGCGGATCTCGGCGACATCGCGCAGACGCAGCAGGCCGCTCGCGGCGTCGCCCGCCACCACCAGCTCGCCGAGCGCCGCCACCGAGACCACGCCGTCCGCCGGCTGGATCTGCAGGCGCAGCGGGCCGGCATCGACCGCACCGGCGGGCGCGATCAGGTTCTGCGCGCGCAGCGAGGCGTAGATGCGCTCGAGCGGCACGCCGAGCTGCGCGGCGCGCGCGCTCGAGACCTCGACGTAGATCGCCTCCCTGCGCTCGCCCAGCAGCGCCACCCGCGCCACGCCCGGCACCAGCACCAGCTCGCGGCGCAGCAGGTCGACATAGTCGTACAGCTGGCGCGGGCTGTAGCCCTCGCCGGTGACCGCGTAGAAGAGCGCGAAGACGTCGCCGAAGTCGCCCTTCACCACCGGCTCGGCCGCACCCGGCGGCAGGGCGCGCGCGGCCTCGGCGATCTTGCCGCGCAGCTTGTCCCACACCTGGTCGAGCTCGGCCTGGGTATGCGAGAAGGCGAGCCTGGCCTCCACCTTCACCAGCGACTCGCCGGCGCGCGACACCGAGACGACCTCCTCCACCTCCTGCATCTGCTGCACCGCGCCCTCGATGCGGTCGGTGATCTCCTCGGCCACCTGCGCCGGCGAGGCACCGGGGTAGGCGGTGACGACCACCGCCTGGCGGATGACGAACTCCGGATCCTCGAAGCGGCCGAGGCGCTCGTAGGCCAGCCAGCCGCCCGCCAGCACCAGCAGCGTGGCCACCCAGGCGACGACGGACTTGCGGATCGTGTACTCGGCGATGTTCATCGGCGCACCCCGGCTCAGCGCGCTTCGAGCGCGCGCACCCGCATGCCCTCGCGCAGCGCGCCGACGCCCGCAGCGACGACGCGCTCGCCGGGCGCGAGTCCGGACTCCACGACGATGTCGGCGCCGACGATGGCGCCGGTACGCACCGGGCGGCGCGCGACCCGCCCGTCGTCGCCGACGACCCACACGCCCGGCCGGCCGTGCGCGTCGGCGGCCACGGCGGCGAGCGGGACGGTGATGGCGGCGTCCGCCGCGGGCGCCCCGCCGGCGTCCGCCGCCGGTTCCAGGCTCACCGCCATCCCCGGCAGCAGGTTGACGCCGGCAGGCACCGAGCGCACCGCGAGCACCACCGCATAGGTCTGCGTCAGCGCGTCGGCCTCGGCGGCGAAGGACTGCAGCTCGAGCCTCAGCACCTGCCCCGGCGCGGCGCGGTCGCCCTCCACGCTGCGCTCGCCCTCGAGAAACGCGACCGCAGCTTGCTGCGGCCGCATGCGGCGCACCAGACGCTCGGGCACATTCACCACGACCTCGAGCGCACGCAGGTCCTGCAGCTCGGCGATCGGCTGCTTGGCCTGCACATTGGTGAAGGGCTCGATGCGGCGGCGGGTGATCACGCCCTCGAAAGGCGCCTTGATCGCAGTGTCGGCGAGATCGCGCTCGGCGGCGGCGAGGCTGGTGCGCGCGGCTTCGAGGCGGGCGCGGCGGTCGTCGACCTCGGCGCGGGCGACCGCCTGCTCGCTTTCCCACAGGCGCTGATAGCGCGCGAGATCGTTCTGCGCACGCTCGAACTCCGCACGCGCGGCGTCCAGACGCGAGCGGTAGATGCGGTCGTCAAGGCGCGCGACCACCTCCCCAGCCTTCACCCGCCGCCCCTCCTCCAGGCTGAAGGAGTCGACGAAGCCGGGCACGTCGAACGACAACTCGGCGCGCCTGGCTGCACGCACCCGCCCCGGCAGGCGCAAGGCCTCGTCCGCCGTGCGCCGTCCGACGGTGAGAATCGGCGCCGGACGCGTCGCCTCCACCGCCGCAACGGGCGCGGGCCGCTCGCTGCAGGCGGCCAACGACAGGCAAAGAAGCGCGGTAGTCAGCGCGAAAACTGATTTTTGAATGCGCATGAATTTCTTCTGGTCGGATGCGGGCGGTCGGGGCGCGGGTCGCGTGCGCACTGCCGGCGCGGCGCAGCCACCAGACGTGCTCATCGCGCAAGGCCCGTTTACACGACGCGTGCATGCGGGGCACGCACGACGCGGGACCGATCGTCAGTTGGGTCGGTCAAGTATCCGCTTGCGCAGCAGATCGTAGTCGCCGCGATCGATCGCACCCTCGTCGAGCGCGCGCTGCAGGTCGGCCAGCTCCTGCCCCTTCGAGATCGTCGTGGTGCCCTGCACCTTCACATAGGTGTCCCCGCCGCAGCTCGCCAACAGCAGGCAACCGAGGACGGCCAGCAAGGGATAAGCTTTCGTGCGCATGATTCACTCCACGCTGTCGATCAGGCGTTCGCGCTGGCGCTCGTACTCGCGGTCCGAGAGGGCGCCCGCCTCGCGCGCACGCTTGAGGTCGATGAGCTGCTGGCCGATGGAGACGTCCACCGTAGGCCGTACGACTTCGTGGCCACCGCAACCCGTCAGCGACAAGCCGATCAGCCCGGCGAAGAGGGCAAGCCTGGTATTCATTGAAAGGATCCCATGAGCGTGGCGACAGGCACGACCGAAACCGGCCATGCGGGACGGGCGAAACCGATTTGCGCAGCTTAATCCGGCCCGCATGCCCCATGTCCGCGTTCGTCCCAAAATGGGCCAGGCCGACGCAACAGGCGCCCGCCTGCAGGCACTCGGCTGCGAACATCGCTTCGGCTGGCCGGCCACTGCCTACTTCGCCAGGGGGATCTGCTGGAGCACACGACTGCCGATCGACGCATCCATCGCCAGTTCAAGCTGATACAGCCGCAGCGTCTGGATGGGCGTGATCACCTCACCCGCCTTCCGGATCATGTGGTGGCGGGCGTCCACCCGGGCCTGCTCCAGCGCGAGCGAGCGTGCCAGCGAGGTGCGCGCCGTGGGGTCGTCGATCCAGCCCGCGTCGAGCTGCCTGGCGTACTCGGCAAGCGTGTCGATCTGACGGTCACGCAAGGCGACGATCTCGGCCAGGTAGGCGCGATAGATCGGCCAGAAGCGCTTCGCACCCTGCTCGTCGAGCTTCATGCTGGCGCTGACCTCGATCACGCGGCGCAGGTCCACATCCTGGAACTGCTCGCGGATCAGACCGAGGGTCGCGTCCTCCTCGGGCGTTCCGGCATGCGCACCCAAGGCCAGCCCGGCGCAAAGGACGACGCCGGCAAGGTAACGGGTTGCGGATCGGATCGTCATCGTGCGTCCCCATCCTGGTGACTGTTCATGATGATGCTCGTGGCGACCGCGCCGACTGCGACCCCGATCAACACGCGGCTGAGATCGTCATCGTCGCGACGGTCGTAGCGCTCGTAACGGTCGCGGTAATAGCGGTCCTCGTAACGGTCCCGGATCCGCTCGCGCCGATGCTGCGCGACCGCGCCGGCGACATAGGCCCGTTTCATCTGCCGATGCCGGATCGCATCCTTGGCCGCCAGCGAACGCTCCACCCGCCGCTCGCGTGCGCGTGGCGATTGCGCCTCGGCCGGTTGCGGCCACAGGCCCGCGAGCAGGACCAGGGCGAGGCCCAGCGCGGCGAGTTGCCGGCGCGCGTCGCCGCGCTTGCCGTGACGAAAGTTGAAGGCCGGTTCGCTCATCAGCGGATCTCCTTCACCGCATCGAGGAACAGACGCGCCTCGTCGTTCCTGCACACCGCGTAGATCTCGCCCACCAGCGCGGTGATGCCGTCCTGGTTCAGCGGCCGGCGTGCGAAGTCGATGCCGTCGCGGCCGCTCAGGTAGCCGTGGGCCCACATCAGGAAGACGTAGGCACGATCCTGGGCGGCGGCCAGCGCCTGTTCGTCCTTCTCGAGCGCTGGGTCGGCCGCTACGAACAGATCGATGATGCCACTGCAGCGGGCACGCTCCATCTCGTCGCCCTGTGCGGGTTCGGCCCCCGCGTTCGGCGCGGAAAGACCCAGGCACAGCGCCAGGCTGCAGACAAACGGACGAATTTTCATGTCAGGTTTCCTTCGAGGGAGACGGCAATCAGGACGGCGCATGCGCGGCCGAGGGCTCAGGGCCGATCGAGGTCCGTCGCCAGGCGCTCGGCGGCGTTCTCCAGCACCTTCTCGGCAGCCGACCAGCGCCCGAACGCCGAGGCGGCGTCGATGCCCGGCCGGCTGCGGGTGGCGACGAAGGCGACGCTGGGCGTGCTGGCCAGCCCCTCGTAGAGCTCGCCGCCGACGGTGACCGAGCCGATGAAGAGCCCCTTCGGGCTCACCATGTTGATGAGGGCGAAGGGCGGCACCATCATCACCATCTGGGCACCGCTCGTCGGCTCGAGCCCGATGATGCGGAAGCGCACGCTCAGCACGTCCGGCGCGGGCGCGGTGACGAGTTGCCGGGTTCGCGACAGTTTCTCCTTCAGCACCCGCTCGGCGAACGCCGCCACCGCACGCGCCTCGGCGTCGCCGACATCGTGACGCGCCCCCTCTTCACCGATCTGCACGCCCACCGGGGCGACGAAGACCTTCGTGTAGCGGCTCAGCTCGATGCCCGGCTTGACGAACACGAGGGTGTTGGGCTCGTCGGCCTTGACGTCGAGCCGGGGGTAATCCTCCGGTGCGCGCAGCGCCGGAGTGGTGGAACAGGCGCTCAGGCCCAGCATGAGCGCACACGGCAGGGCAAGGCGTAGCATCTTCATCTATCGGATCCGATCGGGAGCATCACGCTCGCGTGCAGGAAGCGGCCGTAAAATAGATGCCGTCGATGCGGCGCGCGACCGCAACCGCGGCGCCGTGCGGCAGGTCGAGGTCGACGATGAACCATGGGCGCTGCGGATCGCCCTCGCGGACCGGTCGGACGCCACGCACCGGGCCGAAACGGCTCATGCGCTTGGCGAGGTTGGCGAGATCCGTTTCCGGACTCAGGCCCGACAGGATCAGCTTCAAGTGCGGCCTCCGGCAGCTGGAACTGGATTGGGTCGAAAAGGCGTTGCAGGATAAATCGGGCGCAGGGAAAATCGTCGGCAAACGGCCCATTTCGGGCCGCCGCTCGTCTGGAGACACCGAGATGGACGACTTCGACCGGCGCTTCGAGAAGACCTTCGCGATGGTGGCCTTTGCGAGTAACCGCCACCTGGTCGATCACATGCGACGCATCATCAACTTGCTCGAGGTCGACGCGGAGAGCGCCATGTTGTGGGGCCTGGTCGCGCACCTCAGCGTCGCGCATGCCATGCATCCCGGCGCGCAGCCGGCGGACCTGCTCGCGCCCGACGGCTTCCTGCTCGGCGAGGCACGCCCGGTTCGCCTCGCCGATCTGGTGCAGGTGTCAGGGCTGCCGAAGGAGACCGTGCGGCGCAAGCTGGAAAAGCTGCGCGAGCGCGGCAAGCTCGGACGCACCGAGGACGGGCGCTGGGTGGTGCTGCGGAGCGGCGTCGACGAGACCACCTACGAGTTCACCCGCGAGTCGGTCAAGCGCCTGCTGCAGACCGCGCGCGTGATCGAGGGCATCCTGCAGCACGCGCGCCTGGACTGAACCGGCGCCGACTGCCGGCGGCAGGGGCGGACAGGGTGGCTCGGTCCGGGGGAACGGGGAATCCGTTCAGGTTGCGGCGACGGTCTCGGAGGCAGGGCCGCGAGGCGTTCCCGATGCGCTTGCGCGAGTAATCGTCGCGGCCGGTCGCTCCACGCCCACCTTCGCCTGGCCGAGGCGCAGGGAGAGGCGGCGCCAGTGGCGTTCGGGCAGATGGGCGTACAGCCACAGCTCGGCGGGTCGCCACATCGCCACCCAGGCGAAGATGTTCAGGCTCTCGCGCACCCCGTTCATCAGCTTCCCCGCGTCCTCGGGGATCGCCTGTGCGCAGGCGAGCAGCAGCACCACGCAAAGCAGACCGACCGCGGTCGACACCCGCGCGAAGCGGAAGATGTCGCGGATCTGCAGCGCGTGACGCTGCGCAGCGCGCGCGAAATGCGTGTGCACCCGCGCCGCGATCGCATCGGCGCACGCCGTGTCGGCGTCGGGCACCACGAACCGGATCACTAGGAGTCTGCGCGGCAGAACTCCAGAGCGTGTTTTCTAGCAGAATGATTGGCGAACCGCGAGGTGCTGCACGAGACTGAGGCCGTGGTCAAGTTGCTTTGCGACGGCGCGGCGCGCATGCCGGACGGCAACGGGGACAGGTTTGCCCCCTTTTCCCGTCATGCCGTCCTCAATGTGCTCATCCTGCGCAGGTTCAGCGCCATACAGACGAGCTTCCACTCCGCTTTGACGCGCTCCAGGCCCCGCAGGCTGAACTGCCGGAATCCCAACACGTTCTTGATCCAGCCGTTGGGCGGTTCGGCGATCCATTTCCGTTTTCGGTAGGCGCTCTTGCCCGCCTCGCTCTCGAGCTTGTCGGCCATCTGCGCGGTGTGCGGATTGCGTTCGCGATCGAAGCCGAGTCGGCGCTTACCTTCCCGGCCCAGCGCCACCACCAGTTCGGTCCCGCACCCGTCGAGTTCCCGGAACGTTTGCTCCGAGCGGTAGCCGGTGTCGGCCAGCGCCTGGCGCGGTCGGTGTTCGACGTTGTCGCGCACGGCCTGCAGTACCCCCGCCAGTTGCCCGGCGTCGCTGGCGTTGTTGGTCAGCTCGGCCGCCACGATGATGTGGGCGGTCTCGTCGACCGCCGTCTGGGCGTTGTAGCTCGGATCGAAACCGCCGCCGGCGCGCTTCATGATGCGGCTGTCCGGATCGGTGAAGTTCTCCTGCGCCTTGTCCTCGGGCACTCCAAAGTCGCGCTTGTAGCGCCCGCCCTTCGGTTTGCCGTCACCGCCGCGCGGGCGACGCTCGTCATCGTCGCTGCGCCCGCGCGCCTGATCGGCCTCGCGCTGGCGCTGCTCGAGCCGCGCCCGGGCTTCAGCAATCGCCGTCAGCCGCGCCTCGCGCCGCGCGATCTCGGCCGGCACATCCCACTCGGGCTCGTTCCGCTCGGCGTCGTCGGCGGCCTTGGCCCGATTGAGCAGCGCCTCGATCTG
This sequence comes from Thauera sp. DNT-1, assembly GCF_055393985.1. Classification (NCBI taxonomy): domain Bacteria; kingdom Pseudomonadati; phylum Pseudomonadota; class Betaproteobacteria; order Rhodocyclales; family Zoogloeaceae; genus Thauera; species Thauera sp. DNT-1. The sequence goes on from NZ_AP043752.1 coordinate 1,156,042, forward strand.
CCGTTTCAACTCGGCCTCCGCCTTCACCATATGGCCGTAACTCATCGCCTTGTGGCGGCTGGCGTTTGCCTTGACCTTGGTGCCGTCGATGGCCACCGTCCCGAGCTTGACCAGCCCCATCTCGCGGGCCAGTCGCACCACCTGCACGAACAACTCGCTCAGCTCCTTCAAATGGACCGCGCGAAAGTCGCTCAGCGTGCGGTGGGCCGGGAAGTTGTCTGCCGCCAGGACCCGGAACGCCACATCCTCGTGCAGCTTGCGCGCGATCTTGCGCGAACTGAACACGCCCGTGGCGTACGCATACAGCAGCACCTTGACCATCATGGCCGGATGAAACGGCTGGTTGCGCGGTCCGCCACCGGCATACCGGGCGTGGAACGCGCTCAGATCCAACCCGTCGACCGCGTCGCTGATGAAGTACGCCAAGTGGCCTTCGGGTAGCCACTCCTGCAGCGCCTGGGGCAGCAGCATCTGCTGCTGCGGGCAATAGGGCAGATAGCTCGTCATCTCGACAGTCTACCGGCCCCGAAACGCCCGCGAGGACTTAACTCACCGACGCTTGGCTTCTGCCGCGCAGACTCCTAGCGCCGCACGCTCGTCGGCCGAACGTGCCTGGGTGAGAAGTTCCTCCGCGATGTCCGCCGGCAACGTCCCCCCAAGTGCACCGGCATCCGGAGGGCCCAAGGACCGGATGCTGTCCAGGGAGACACGCAGCTCATGGCAAGCCTTGACCATCGAAGCCCCCTCCCGCACGCGCCCAAGTGCTCACAGCCGGCATGATCGCGCGCGTAGCCGGCGCCCGGGACCGCCTTGCCCCATTTCGGGCAACCGTGCCACCCCACCCGCCGCATTCGCGCCTTCCGGCGCTGCCGCTTGAATCGACCGCGCGCGGGCGGTCGAATGAAGGGCCCGTCCCAAGCTCAGCCGCAATGGCCGCCCGAGCAGCACCCCCCCGCCGGAATCGGCTGCGCCAGCCCGGCCCAGCGCGCGAGCTCGCTGCGCGTGGGATGGCGGCCGGCCACGGCCAGCTCGCCGTCGACCAGGGCCAGCGGCAGGGCGTCATATCCGGAGCGCTCGACGAAGTCCTCGACAACCGTATTCCGCGCGAACTCGTCCGGCTGCTCGGCAAAGCCGAAGCGCTCGATGTGTGCGCCCTGCCCGATCGCCCACGCCACGTCGGCGGCGAAATCGGCCATCGACTCGTCCGCGACCGCGCCGCGACCACCCTGCGAAAGCTCGAAAATCTGGATGTTTCTCATTTCTTGTCTCCTGTACCCGCCAGCCCGGCGAAGTCGATGGAAAGATCGATCGATTCGGTCACCCACGGCGCCGAAGCACCCAATTTAATCGCGCCCCGGCATCGGTGCCAAGCGGGCGGGCGCACCGTCGCCGCCGCACGGAGCGGCCTCGACAAGGGCTCCCCGGGAACCGCCATGGTGATGGATCTCGATCGTGGAGTGCACGATCTCCTCGTGCTCCGCCAGGCGGGCGCGTACGGCGTCGGGGGTGAGCGCGGCATCGGATGTCACCACCGCGACGGCGCACGAGTAGGCCGCCTTGCCGACGCGCCAGACGTGCAGGTCGGTGATCCGGGTTTCGCCCGCCTCCGGTGCGGATTCGACCGCTTCACGGATCTCGGCGACGACCGGGTGATCCATCTCGCGATCGAGCAGCACCCGGCCCGTCTCGACCAGCAGGCCCTTGGCCCAGACGGCGACCAGCACCGCGCCGACGATGCCCATCACCGGATCCAGCCAGGACCAGCCGTAGATCCAACCGCCAACGAGCGCGACGATGGCCAGCACCGAGGTCGCCGCGTCGGCGATGACGTGGAGGTAGGCCGACTTGAGGTTGAGGTCGTGATGGGGGTGATCGTGGGCATGACCGGGATGCTCGTGACCGTGGCCGTGCGAGTGGCCGTGACCGTGGCCGTGGTGGTGATGGTCGTGACCGTGATGGTGCGCCCTGCCCAGGATCAGCGCGCACACGAGGTTGACCGCCAGCCCCAGGATGGCGACCGCGATCGCCTCGCGGTACTGGATGGCTTGCGGCGACACGATGCGCTCGATCGAGCCGACGACCATCATCGCCGCCACGCCGAGCAGGAAGATGGCGCTGGCGAAGCCGCCCAGGATCTCGATCTTCCACGTGCCGAAGGCGAAGCGCCGGTCCTGCGCGTAGCGCCGCGCGGCGGCATAGGCCAGCGCGGAAACACCGATCGCGAAGGCGTGCGAGCTCATGTGCCAGCCATCGGCCAGCAGCGCCATCGAGTTGAACCACCAGCCGGCGGTGATCTCGATCACCATCGCCGCGGCGGTGATCCACATCACCACCCGCGTGCTGCGCTCGGCGAGCGCGTTGCCGGTATCGAAGACGTGGTCGTGGGTCCACGCGGACAGGTTCTCGGTTTGCATGGCGGGGCTCGCTTCAGATAGGTGCGCAGGACGCCGATCAGTTCGTCGGCGCCTTTGGTGCGCTCGGCATCATCGGTCATCGCCGGATCGGCGATGCGGGTGCGGACGTGCTCCTCGACGACCTCGGCCGATAGGGGGTACGGTATCCGAAGCCGGGGACCGGGGCCACCCGGGTCGTGTTCCAATGGGCATGCAACAGCCCGGACGGGCTTGCAGAAAGGGATGAACATGGAAGCGAGCGATTTCAGCTTCACCCCGTACGCCGGCGCGCGCGACATGGCCGAGGCGATCAACCGGGGCTGCGACTGCCGCAGCCTCGATCCCGAGCGCCTGCGCCGGCAGCTCGAGGCGGAGCCCAGCCTGCTCGGGCTCGCCGCCGAGATCGGCCGCAGCCGGCCGCAGCTCTTCTCCGCGACCGCCGTGTTCATCGCGCCCGCAACCCTGGCGGCCATGGCGGACCTCATCGGCGCGGTCGAATCGGTCCTGACGCTGCCGGCCTGTCAGGCGATCGCGCTCGATCGCGCACCGCCGATCGCCCGCATCGCGCTCGGACCGAAATCGGTGTTCATGGGTTTCGACTTTCACCTGGGCGAAGCCGGCCCGCAGCTCATCGAGATCAACACCAACGCCGGCGGAGCCCTGCTCAACGGGGCACTGGCACGCGCGCAAAAAGCCTGCTGCGAGCAGATCCAGCCCTTCCTGCGCCCGACCGCAGCGCTCGGGACGCTCGACCAGCGCTGGCTGGACGACTTCCTCGCCGACTGGTCGCTGCAGGGGCGAAGCGGCAAGCCCGCCCGCGTCGCCATCGTCGACGAACATCCCACGGGCCAATACCTGTATCCCGAGTTCCTGCTCTTTCGCCAGCTCTTCCGCGGCGCCGGCATCGATGCCGTGATCTGCGACCCGGCCGAGCTGTCGTTCGAGTCGGGCCGCCTGCTGCATGGCGGCGCGCCGATCGACCTGGTTTACAACCGCCTCACCGATTTCTACCTGCAGGCTCCGGCGCTGGCGCCCCTGCGCGCAGCCTACGAGACCGGCGCGGTCGTGCTGACCCCCCACCCGCGTGCGCACGCGCTCTACGCGGACAAGCGCAACCTCACCGTCCTGAGCGATGCCGCACGGCTTGCCGAACTCGGCGTGCCACAACCCCTTGTCGACCGCCTGCTCGCAGGGGTCCCGCGCACGGTCGAAGTCACCCCGGAACGCGCAGGAGCGTTGTGGGCAGCACGGCGCGGCCTGTTCTTCAAACCCTTCGCCGGTTTCGGCAGTCGTGCGACCTATCGGGGAGACAAGCTCACGCAGCGCGTCTGGCAGGAGATTCTCGCCGGCGGCTACGTCGCGCAAGACCTCGCCCTTCCCTCCGCACGGCGCGTCGCGGTTGATGGCCAAAGCAGCGATCTCAAGCTCGATGTCCGCGCGTATGCGTATGCCGGCGCGATCCGCCTGGTCGCTGCGCGGCTGTACAAGGGACAGACGACCAACTTCCGCACGCCGGGCGGCGGCTTTGCGCCGGTATTCGTGGCCACCGCCGGGCGGCTTTCCGGGTGAAAAGAGGCTTGTGTTAATGCCATTAACACCAGCGCTCCTTTCCATTCACAAATTTCCCCTCGGCGTTAACACCCGATATCTATGATCAGGGTGTGGCTTTAGTACCGGACCATCCCCAGCCCGAGCCGATCCCGCGCCACGCGCGCGTCGCCTCCGGCCTCGTCCGGAGAACGCATCAACGCGGAGATCGAGACGTGAACAATCAAGCAAGCGGGCATTCCGCCCCATCGGGTACCCAGGCGCCCCAGCGCCCGGGCGAGTGGCGCAGGTTCCTGCTGCTCGCCTTCGTCGGCCTGCCCATCACCATGGTGCTGGCGATCGCGGCCTACGGATTCGTGGTCTGGTTCCTGCAGATCCTGTTCTTCGGCCCCCCGTCCTGATCCCTCCACGCTGCAACACAGGCCTCGCGGCAGGGCCGCAGGCCCGGGAACCGGACAACAAGCAGGAGCATTGAAATGAAGAATCTACTCAGGTCCTTGCGGGACCTCTTCCTCAAGCCATCGGTTCGGATCGGCCTCGGCGTGCTGGTCACCGGCGGCTTCATCGCCGGCGTGCTGGCCTGGCAAGGCTTCAACACCGCCATGGAAGCCACCAACAAGGAAGAGTTCTGCCTGAGCTGCCACACCATGCACGACAACCTGCTGCCCGAGCTGCAGAAGACGGTGCACTGGAACAACCGCAGCGGCGTGCGCGCGCGCTGCCCGGACTGCCACGTGCCGCACGACTTCACCGACAAGGTGGCGCGCAAGATGCAGGCCAGCCGCGAGGTGCTCGGCCAGCTCCTCGGCACCATCGACACCCGCGAGAAGTTCAAGGAGCACCGCATCGTGCTGGCGCAGCGCGAGTGGAAGCGCTTCGCGGCCAACGGCTCGAAGGAATGCCGTGCCTGCCACGACTACAAGGACATGAACTTCGACAAGATGCGTCCGGCATCGCAGGTGGCGATGCGCAAGGCCGCCGAGCGCAACCAGAGCTGCGTCGACTGCCACAAGGGCGTCGCCCACCAGTTGCCCGAGATGAAGGGCGCGCGCAACCCGGCCTTCGACACCCTGGTGTCCTCCGCCTCCGGACAGAGCGTGGCTACGGGCAAGGACTACTTCCTGGTGGTGCCGCAGGAACTCTTCGCCGACGAAGGTCTGAGCAAGCGCATCGGCTCGGTCGAGGTCGCCACCCAGGTCAAGGTGCTCGAGACCAAGGGCGACGCGCAGCGCGTCGAGTTCGCGCTGTGGCGCAAGAACAAGGGCTATGGTCGCGTCTGGTACAGCCACTTCGGCCTCAACATCACCAGCGCCACCTTCGACAAGGACGTCGCGCAGGACACGAGCTTCGTGAAGGTGCTCGACACCCGGGAAGACCCGATGACCGGTCTCGAATGGCAGCAGGTCACCGCCACCGCGTGGATGCGCAAGGGCAGCGTGCTCGACAGCGTCGAACCGGTGTGGTCGATCGCCCGCGCCAGCTACAGCAGCAGCTGCAGCGTGTGCCACCGCCAGCCCGACGAAGCGCACTTCGACGCCAACACCTGGCCGGGCCTGTTCGGCGGCATGGTCGGCTTCACCAGCATGGACGACGACACCGCCCGCGTGGTGCTCAAGTACCTCCAGACCCATTCGTCCGATTTCAGCAAGTCGCATGGCGCCGGTTCGCCCGATGCCGCCCTGCAGACCGCGCGTCCCTGATCAGGAGTTGAACACCATGAACTACTCTCGGCGAGGTTTCCTCAAGGCCATGGCGGCGATGTCGGGCAGCGCGCTGGTCGCGCCCGGTCTGCTCACCGCCGCCCCGGCCCTCGCGGCCGGCGAGGCGGCCGCGGTCGGCGACGACATCACCACCTGGAAGATCTCCGGCTCGCACTTCGGCGCCATCCGCGCCAAGGTAGTCGGCGACCGCGTGGTCGATATCCGCCCCTTCGAGCACGACAAGCATCCGACGGAGATGGTCAAGGGCCTGCTCGGCCTGATCTACAGCCCGTCCCGCGTGCGCTACCCGATGGTGCGCCTGGACTGGTACCGCAAGCGCCACCTCAGCGACACCAGCCAGCGCGGCGACAACCGCTTCGTGCGCGTGAGCTGGGACGAGGCGCTCGACCTGTTCTACGAAGAACTCGAGCGCATCCAGAAAAACTACGGCCCGTGGGCGCTGCACACCGGCGGCGTGGGCTGGCGCTCGGTCGGCCAGGTGCATAGCTGCGGCAACCACATGGTGCGCGGCGTCGGCATGCACGGCCGCAGCGTCGGTACCATCGGCGACTACTCGACCGGCGCCGGGCAGATGATCCTGCCCTACGTGCTCGGCTCGACCGAGGTGTACTCGCAAGGTACCTCGTGGGACGTGATCCTCAAGGAGAGCAAGCTCGTCGTGTTCTGGGCCAACGACCCGGTCAAGAACCTCCAGGTGGGCTGGAACACCGAGACCCACGAGTCCTACGCCTACTTCGAGCAGCTCAAGGCCAAGGTTGCCGACAAGTCGATCCAGGTGATCTGCATCGACCCGGTCAAGAGCAAGACGCTGAACTACCTCGGCGCTGCCGAGCACCAGTACATCAACCCGATGACCGACGTGGCGCTGATGCTCGCCATCGCGCACACGCTGGTGAAGGAAAACCTGCACGACCAGAAGTTCCTCGACACCTACACCCTCGGCTTCGACCAGTTCCTGCCCTACCTCCAAGGCAAGACCGAGGACAAGGTCGAGAAGACGCCCGAGTGGGCGGAGAAGATTTGCGGCGTGCCTTCTGATCGCATCCGCGAGCTCGCCCGCCTGATGGCCAGGCACCGCACCCAGCTCATCTTCGGCTGGGCGGTGCAGCGCCAGCAGCACGGCGAGCAGCCCTACTGGATGGGCGCGGTGCTCGCCGCCATGCTCGGCCAGATCGGCCTGCCCGGCGGCGGCATCAGCTACGCGCACCACTACAGCTCGGTGGGCGTGTCCTCGTCGGGCGCCGCCATGCCCGGCGCCTTCCCGCTCAACCTCGACCCCGGCCGCAAGCCCAGGCACGACAACACCGACTACAAGGGCTACAGCGCGGTGGTGCCGATCGCTCGCGTCATCGACGCCCTGCTCGAGCCGGGCAAGGAGATCGACTTCAACGGCGGCAAGGTCAAGCTGCCGCCCTACAAGATGGCGATCTTCAGCGGCTGCAACCAGTGGCATCGCCAGCCCCAGCGCAACCGCATGAAGGAAGCCTGGCAGAAGCTCGAGACCGTGGTCGCCATCGACTACAACTGGACCGCCACCTGCCGCTTCGCCGACATCGTGCTGCCGGCGTGCACGCCCTTCGAGCGCAACGACCTCGACGGCTACGGCTCGTACAGCAACCGCGGCATCCTCGCGATGCAAAAGCTCATCGACCCGCTCTTCCACTCGCGCCCCGACTTCGAGATCTTCCGCGGCCTCACCCGGCGCTTCAACCGCGACGCCGAATACACCCGCGGCATGGACGAGATGCAGTGGATCGAGAAGATCTACGAGGACTGCCGCAAGGAGAACGGCCTCAAGGACATCGCCATGCCGCCGTTCGCCGAGTTCTGGCAGAAGGGTTACGTGCTGTTCCCCGAGGGCAAGCCCTGGGTGCGCCACGCCGACTTCCGCGACGACGCCGAGGTCAACGCGCTCGGCACGCCGTCGGGCTTCATCGAGATCTTCAGCCGCAAGATCGAGCGCTACGGCTACGCCGACTGCAAGGGCCACCCGGTGTGGATGGAGAAGACCGAGCGCTCGCACGGCGGCCCCGGCTCCGACCGCTTCCCGCTGTGGCTGCAGTCGGTGCACCCGGACAAGCGCCTGCACTCGCAGCTGTGCGAATCCGAGCCGCTGCGCGAGACCTACGCCATCGCCGGCCGCGAGCCGGTGTTCATCGGCCCCGAGGACGCCGCCGCGCGCGGCATCGCCCACGGCGACCTGGTGCGCGTCTTCAACGACCGCGGCCAGTTGCTGGCCGGCGCGCACGTGTCGGACAACTTCCCGCGCGGCGTGGTGCGCATCCAGGAAGGCGCCTGGTACGGACCGACCGGTCCGGAGATCGGCGCGCTCGACACCTACGGCGACCCCAACACGCTGACGCTCGACATCGGCACCTCCAGCCTGGCGCAGGCCACCAGCGCCAACACCTGCCTGGTGCAGATCGAGAAGTTCGTCGGCACCCCGCCGCGGGTGACGTCCTTCGGCGGCCCGATCGAGGTCGATCCGGAAGGCCGGGAGGTGAAGGCGTGATGGACGCGCGATCGCAGGCAGGAACACCCCCGCCCCTCTCGCCCGCGGAATGGCGGTTCGCGAGCACGCAGCGCGCCGGGCTGTACGGCTGGTTCTCCCGGCTGTACGCGCAGGAGGTCACCGACGAGCTGTTCCGCAGCCACTTCGCGGACGGGGGCTTCGCCCCCTTCGCGGGGCTGGCCGAGTTGGGCCTCGCCGCCGAGGTGCAGCGCCTCGACGACGCCGTCGCCGCGCTGCGCGCGGAGCAACTGCCACGCCTGGAGCTGGCCGCGGACTTCGCCCAGCTCTTCCTGCTCGACGGCACGACCAGCGCCCTGCCCTACGCCTCGGCCTACGCGGGCAAGGACGCCGCCTCGCCGCTCTACGGCGCGGCGGAGGCGCGCATGCGCGAGTTCCTCACCGCGCGCAAGCTGGCGATCCAGGCCGACTTCCGCGAACCCGCCGACCACCTCGCCGTGGCGCTGGCGGTGATGGCGGAGGTGGCGGAGAAGGACTCGGGGGCCAGCGACCTCCCCACCGCAGCCGCGACCCAGGCGGATTTCCTGCGCACCGCGCTGCTGGACTGGCTGCCGCACTTCGTCGCCCGCTGCCAGCAGGCGCGGCCGCGCTTCGACGTCTACCCGGCGCTGGCGGCCCTGCTGCTCGGGTTCGTGCGTGCGGACATGGCGTTTCTGGGGGATGTGGGCGGGGGTGCGGGGGCAGCCGCAGACTGACGCGCGCGCCCTGCACCGTCACACCCGACGGTGCGAGCGCACGTCTCGGTGCGCGCCCGCACTCATGCCACGACGACGGTCGTCCGCACTTCGACCCCGAGCGCCCGCTTGATGGCGGCAAAGATCGCCGAGATGTTGCTCATCGTCGGATTGCCCGACGCCGACAGCATCCGGTGCAGGCTTTTCGCGGGCTTGTGGATCTCCTCGGCGAGGGACTCGAAGCCAAGGGTCGCGTTCACAAGGTCTCGCAAAACCAGCTTTGCGGTGTCGGGCTCACCGTTGATGAACAGGGTGATCGCCTCGTCGAGCAGCGCCTGCGCGAACGCGGGGTCGCGCTGCACCCGTGCAGCGACGGTCTGCTTGAAGTCGCGGGTCAGTGCCATGGTCAGGCTCCTTTATTCATCCGGGCCTTGCGGCGCTTGTAGTCCTCCCACAAGGCCACCGCTTCGTCGATATCGCGCTGCTGGCGCTTCTTGCTCCCGCCACCGAGCAGCACGACGATCTCGAGCCCATCCTTCTCCAGGTAGATGCGGTATCCAGGGCCCCAATCGATCTTGTACTCACCGATGCCCCGAAACCACTCGACGTTCGAGAGGTTGCCCAGCTCCATTCTTGCCGCTGCTACCGTAACCTTCGCGGCCGCGATGGGGTCGAGCGTTGAAAACCAGTCGGCGTAGGGACTGCTGCCATCAGGTAAAACAAGCTCTCTGAGATGGTAGGGCATTGCTTGCCAATGGTAACAGATAAGTTACTTTTAAGGAGAGCGACTTCAGCGAGCGTTCTCGAAGATTTTGCACAGCAGGGTCGGGCTGCCAACAGAATTGCTTAATGCATATTTCGATCGCATTTTACCTGTGGCAGAGGCCGGCGGGAAAACGCTGTTGGCGGGCCTATTCCCGCTCGCGCTGCTGATCCGCGTGATCCAAATGCTGCTGATGGGCGCCTACGCCCACTCGCCGCTGCGCGCGGTGCTCGTCGGCAGCAAGACCACCGACCTGCTGCGCGCAGCGACGATCCCGACGTTGCTGCTGCGCTGATGCTCAGCGCTCGCCACCCTCGCAGCCCTCGCGCAGGCGCCTGGCGGCGAGGCGCAGCACGTCGAGATGCAGCCCGTAGTTCGAGCAGCCCCTGCACATCGCCGTGTGCACCTTCAGCGCCAGGCGCTCGCGCAGGCTCAGCGTGCGCTCGTAGCGTTCGGACATGAGCCGGGTCGCGTCCTTGCAGTTCATCATCTTCATCGGGACTCTCCCTGGAACCAGCGGTTCTCCAGACACTCCCGCAGCCCGAGCCGCGCACGGTGCAGGATCACGAAGCAGTTGTTGGGGGTGATGCCCAGCTCCGCGCAAATCTCGGCGGTCTCGAGCTCCAGCAGCTCGCGCATCGTGTAGACGCGGGCGATGTGCTCGGGAAGCTTGTTCATGCAGAGGTCGAACACTTGCCAGAACGCGTCCTGCTCGAAGGCGGCTTCCGGATCGGACCAGGTCGCGGGGCGATCGTCGGGGTTCCAGTGCCCCCCTTGCTTGAACAGCACGTCGAACTCTTCCAGCCCGGCGTCCAGATCCGAGGACCCGACGAGATCCGAGCTGCAGATCTCACGCGAGGACGCGCGGATGTGGTCGACGATCTTGTTGCGCAGGATCGCGAACATCCAGGTCTTGAAGGCAGACCGCCCGGCAAAGCTCTTTGCGCTCCGCATCGCCGCCATCAGCGCCTCCTGAACCATGTCCTCCGCCGCCCCGCTGTCGCGCAGCTGCATGCGGGCAAAGCGCAGCATGTCGCGCCGGATGGCGCTGATCGACGCGTCGTCCCACGGCGGGGCCGCAGCCTGTGCGCCTGCCTTGCTCATCGCTCGCTCCTGTCGGGTGCAACCCGATCATCGCGCTTCGTCGCTAGATGGGGCGCCGCACAGGTCTCGTCCCGCGAAACGAAGCGGAACTCCGCAAACCCTGCGCGCGCCCGCTCGCCGGTGTTGTCCGTATCGGACGCCAGGGCAATCCCGCCGAGCTGCGCCGGCAGATCACCGAAGGCGCGCTTGAAGTCTTCCGCCACATCGCGCCGCTCGACGACCCAGGCCCCGGCATCCCCCGCGCCCGAGCGCAGCACGATCATGCGCGTGCGGTCGGTGTAGGCGTTGGGCATCAGGGTGCCGACCGGCTGGCGGTTGTCCCACACGTAGTTGAGCGCCGCGTCCGGCACCTGGTCGCCGTAGATCGAGCGCGCCAGCGCCAGCTTGGCCCGGGTGGCCAAGCCGAGCGCCTCGGGCGCCACCTTGAAGCTCACATACACCCGCGCCGCGTAGTCGTCGCCAGCCTTGGTCCTCATGTCCGCGGTGACGAGCGGCGCATCGACGCGCCACAGCCAGCACAGGTGCGGCGTGGCCTCGAGGTCGACCTCGAGCGGGCGGCCGAGCAGGGCCATGCTGCGCTCGGCGACCGCCTCGATCGCGACCACGCCATTCCAGGTCTTGAGTGTGTACCGCGTGGGCGCGACGCGCGCGTCGAGCTGCTGCACGCGCCAGGGCTCGGGCAGGCCCGAGGCGCCGGCGGGGAAGCGCCCGACCCAGACCGTGGCAGCCTGCGCCACGGTTGCGGAGCACATCAGTGACAGGGCGAGTGCCCAGCGCATGCAGGTATCTGCAGGCATCTGTGTTGTCTCCATCTCAGGCTGCTTGTCCTAAGCGCGTGGCTTGCAGGCTCCGGATGGTGGTCGGATCAGCACGGCACGCCTTCCCGGGAGGAAGAGAGCACGACACCCAACCTGCGCACCACGCCCCACGAACGCTTACAAGAATTGTGTGCGTGCCATACGCATCACCTACCGCGCAAACGTCTCAAGCCGGCGAGTGCGTCTTCAACCAGTCCTTGAGCGCGGCATCCATCCGCGTCTGCCAGCCATCCCCCGTCGCGCGGAACTGCTCCACCACGTCGCGCGACAAGCGGATCGTGATGCGTTCCTTGGTTACAGCGGCCGGCGGCCTGCCGCAGCGGATCGTCGGTTTGGCCGCCTCCCACTCCGCATCCGTATAGGGGATGGCATCCGGATCCGACAACGCAGCGGCCGTGATGGCAGCAACTTCCTCGGCGCTCGGATGCAGGGTTCCCGTCCTAAGCTTCGGCATAGCGTTTGACCTCTCGTTGGTTTGCCTTGCGAAGGCTGATCACCCGCCGGCTATCGGCACGATCCACGAAGACGACGGAATCTGTCCGACATTTTTGTACATGCACGTCCAATTCACCACACCCCGACCTCACTGCGACCACTTCCCCGCCCTTGCCTTCGCCGCGCGTGCAGTGCAAACCCACAAGTCCTGACACCACCCCGCCCGCTACAATCCCCCGCACCCCAACCCGTCTGCATGACCACCCCGTGACCTCGTCATCCACCTTGCCCCAGCCCGCCGACAGCGCCAGCCCCGCCGCCCTCGACGCCTTCATCGCGCGCTGGCAGCGCGCCGGTGGCAGCGAGCGCGCCAACTACCAGCTCTTCCTCGCCGAGCTGTGCGAACTGCTCGCGCTGCCGCGCCCCGACCCTGCCGGCGAGGACACCCGCGACAACGCCTACGTGTTCGAGCGCCGGGTGCTGATGCGCCAGCCCGACGGCAGCGCCAGCAACGGCTTCATCGACCTCTACCGCCGCGGCGCCTTCGTGCTCGAGGCCAAGCAGTCGGGCAGGACGCTCGACAGCTCGGGCTGGGACAAGGCCATGCTGCGCGCCCACAACCAGGCCGACCAGTACGCCCGCGCGCTCCCCGCCGACGAGGGCCGGCCGCCCTTCATCCTGGTGGTCGACGTCGGCCGCAACATCGAGCTCTACGCCGAGTTCAGCCGCTCGGGCGCCACCTACACGCCCTACCCCGACCCCCGCAGCCACCGCATCCGCCTCGACGACCTGCACCGCGAAGACATCCGTCAGCGCCTGCGCGAGGTCTGGCTCGACCCGCTCGCGCTCGACCCCGCCCGCCGCTCGGCGCGCGTCACGCGCGAGATCGCCGACCGCCTGGCCTCGCTCGCGCGCTCGCTCGAAGCCGCCGGCCACGCCCCGCAGCAGGTCGCCGGCTTCCTGATGCGCGCGCTGTTCACCATGTTCGCCGAGGACGTCGGCCTGCTGCCGCCGCGCGCCTTCACCGAGCTGCTCGAAAGCCTCGCGGGCCAGCCGCACACCTTCGCGCCCATGCTCGAACACCTGTGGCAGAACATGAACACCGGCGGCTTCTCGCCGATCCTGCGCAACAAGGTGCTGCGCTTCAACGGCGGCCTGTTCTCCGAGGCCAGCGCCATCCCGCTCGACCGCGACCAGCTCGAGCTGCTGCTGAAGGCATCGAAGGCCGACTGGCGCTACGTCGAACCCGCCATCTTCGGCACCCTGCTCGAGCGCGCGCTCGACCCGCGCGAACGCCACAAGCTCGGCGCCCACTACACCCCGCGCGCCTACGTCGAACGTCTGGTGCTGCCCACCGTCATCGAACCGCTGCGCGCGGAATGGCGCGAGGTGCAGGCGGCCGCGCTCACCTACGAGCAGCAGGGCAAGCACAGGGAGGCGGTCGCCGAGATCCGCACTTTCCACCGCCACCTGTGCACCGTGCGCGTGCTCGACCCCGCCTGCGGCAGCGGAAATTTTCTGTATGTGACGCTGGAACACCTCAAGCGCCTCGAAGGCGAAGTGCTCAACCTGCTGCACGACCTCGGCGAATCCCAGGGCCTGCTCGAACTCGAAGGCGTCACCGTCGACCCGCAGCAGTTCCTCGGCCTGGAGATCAACCCGCGCGCCGCCCGCATCGCCGAGATGGTGCTGTGGATCGGCTACCTGCAATGGCACTTCCGCACCCACGGCTCGGTGAACCCGCCCGAGCCGGTGCTGCGCGACTTCCGCAACATCCAGCACCGCGACGCGCTGATCGAGTACGAGCGCGAGGAACCCGTCACCGACGAGGCGGGACGCCCGGTCACGCGCTGGGACGGCGTGAGCTACAGGAAGAGCCCGATCACCGGCGAGGACATCCCGGACGAGGCGGCGCAGGTGGTGCAGATGCGCTACGTGAATCCGCGCAAGGCGGCGTGGCCGCAGGCGGATTACATCGTGGGAAATCCGCCGTTCATCGGGAACAAGCGGATGCGGGCAGTTCTCGGTAATGGTTATGTCACGGCCGTTCGAGAGACGTGGGTCGAGGTCCCTGAGTCTGCAGATTTCGTCATGTACTGGTGGCATATCGCTGCCGAGGCACTGCGCGGTGGAACCACTCGGCGCTTCGGCTTCATCACTACGAACTCCATCTCGCAGACGTTCAACCGTTCAGTGATACAGCGTGCATCGGATGAAGGGCTTTGTCTGCGATTCGCGATACCGGACCACCCTTGGGTCGACAGCTCCGATGGAGCTCAGGTGCGGGTGGCAATGAGCGTCGCTGACGCTTCGCGCGAGCTGGGCAGGCTTTGGCTGACACAAAGTGAGCGGGCCTCAGACGAAGATGCGGTCGAAGTGCGCTTCGACGTCGTTGAGGGCGTGATCTTTGCCGACCTGACTGTTGGTGTTAATACTTCCGAACTCGCTTCCTTGAACGCGAACATTGGTCTGGCATGCCCCGGTGTCCAGCTTTCCGGACAAGGCTTTCTTGTTGAGGCCAACGGACTGGAAGCATTCCAGCAATCGACGATTGCTGCGCTGATCAAGCGTTACATAACCGGTCGCGACTTGGCCCAAACGATGCGGGTTCAGTACGTGATCGACACCTTTGGGCTCACGCAGGATGATTTGAGACAGACGTATCCAGATGCGTTTCAGTGGCTTCACGACCGGGTCAAACCCGAGCGGGACAAGAACCCGCGGGAGAAATATCGGCGCGACTGGTGGATTCATGCCGAACCGAGGGGAAGGTTCCGAGCGGCTCTCGCAGGGCTTGAGCGAATCACGGTTAGTTCCCGTACTTCGAGGCACCGGGTCTTCCAGTTCATTGGGTCCTCGTTCTTGCCGGAGACGAAGGTTCTTGTTTTCGGATTCGATGACGCGCTTCAGCTTGGCGTGTTGTCGTCCAGGTTGCACGTTTGCTTTGCTAATCGGGTTGGCGGGTGGCTGGGTGTAGGCAACGACTCGACCTATAACCACTCGGACTGCCTTGAGAAATTCCCCTTCCCCGACTCCACCCCCACCCAAGCCG
The DNA here is from genome assembly GCF_055393985.1 of Thauera sp. DNT-1. NCBI lineage: Bacteria > Pseudomonadati > Pseudomonadota > Betaproteobacteria > Rhodocyclales > Zoogloeaceae > Thauera > Thauera sp. DNT-1. Next base: position 1,171,080 of record NZ_AP043752.1, read on the forward strand.
CCCGCATCCGCGACCTCGCCGAGCAGCTCGACGCCCACCGCAAACGCCAGCAAGCCCAGCACCCCGAGCTGACCCTCACCGGCATGTACAACGTGCTCGAAAAGCTGCGCGCCGGCGACACGCTGACGCCCAAGGAACGCACGATCCACGAGCAGGGCCTGGTGTCGGTGCTGCGCGAGCTGCACGACGCGCTCGACAGCGCAGTGTTCGAGGCCTACGGCTGGTGCGACCTCGCCGCGCAACTCGTCGGCAAGCCCGGCGCCACCACGCCGTTGCCCGACAAGCCCGAAGCCCAGGCCGCCGCCGAGGAAGAACTGCTGCGCCGCCTGGTCGAACTCAACGCCGTGCGCGCCGCCGAAGAAGCCCGCGGCCACATCCGCTGGCTGCGCCCCGACTACCAGAACCCCGGCGCCACTTCCGCCACTGCCGTCCCAAGCCAGGTCGAAGCCGACTTCGGCCCCGCCGACGAGGCCGAATCCGCTGCAGCCCCCGCCGCCGCCGGCAAGGCGACCTGGCCCAAGAACATGCGCGAACAGGTCGCCGCCGTGCGCAGCGCGCTCGCGCATCAGCCGCTCCCCGCCGAGGCCATCGCCGCCCGCTTCAAGCGCACCCCCCGCGCCGGCGTGCAGGCCGTGCTCGAAGCGCTGGAAGAGCTGGGCATGGTGGCGCACGAGGGCGGCACGTATCGCTTGCAGGGGTGAGTCAATGAGCCGTCTTGTCCGGGAATCTGACAGCACCTATGCTGTCAATATCGTGCCAGTCGTCATCGATACGAATGTCTTCGTCGCAGCTTTGCGATCCGCGGGAGGTGCATCGCGACAGGTGCTGCGCCGGGCCTTGGAAGGCAATTTTCAGCCATTGTTCGGAAACGCACTCTGGCTGGAATACAACGACCTCCTTGGTCGGCCGGTGTGGGGCGATGCAACAACCTTGACCGAACGACAGCGGGTTCTGGCTGCACTTGCACGGCGCGGTCGATGGGTTTCGGTCTATTTCGGGTGGCGCCCGAACCTGCCCGACGACGGCGACAATCATCTTTTCGAACTTGCACTTGCCGGGAATGCAGCTGCGATCATCACCCACAACGTTCGGGATGTCGGGCGGGGTGAACTAAAGCTGGGCGCGCTGCGCGTGATGACGCCGGCTGAAGCATTGAAGGAGTGGCCATGAGTACGTTGACGATTCGTTTGCCTGATGACACCGCCGCGAGGCTCAAGGCGCTGGCGCGTAGCCGCGGGCAGAGCATGAACAAGCTGATCGAAGAACTCGGCGCGCAGGCGCTGGCCGCATGGGATACGGAGAATCACTTTCGCGCCGTTGCGGCGACGGGTGACGTCCGCGCGGCGCTCGCGGTTCTGGATCGGCTCGATGCTGCGGATCGCAATTAAGGAATAACGGGGACGTACCCCGGTTACGCGCGAACAGGTCGCCGCCGTGCGCAGCACGCTCGCCCACCAGCCGCTCCCCGCCGAGGCCATCGCCACCCGCTTCAAGCGCACGCCCCGCGCCGGCGTGCAGGCGGTGCTCAAAGCGCTGGAAGAGCTCGGCACGGTGTTGCCTGAGGACGGTGCGTATCGGCTGCAGGGCTAAGGTCGCTTGTCGGCGCCTTTATGGCGGTGTTGACGGTGGTGCATACCGGGCGCAGTGGTGCGACGCGCGTGATCAGCTTTCGCCGGGCAAGTCGTGAACAACGCGAGGTATGCGATGAGTGGCTCGAAAACGAATGCGATGAAACGTAAGGCTGTGCTGGAGGCGGTACGGGCCATCCCGCCAGCGCAGGATTTTGTGTGGGACGGCTCGGATGAGGATGACCGTCCCGCCACTGCAGTCGAGCTGGCCGCAGGAATCGAGGCTGCGCGGTGCAAGCGCGGACGGCCTGTCGGATCAGGCACCAAGGAGCAGGTCGCGATCCGCATCGACCACGACATCCTCGAGGCCTTCCGCGCGGGCGGGCCGGGGTGGCAGACGCGAATGAACGACGCCCTGCGCGAGTGGGTCAAGAAACATCCGACGCCGTGAACGGAAAACGGGGACAGACCCCGATTATCCCTCCGGTTGGGCGGCGTCAACCGGACAACAGGCGATCCACTGCGGCGCGATATGCGGCCATGTCTTCGCGCTTCGCCACTGCAAGAACGAGAACGGTCAGCACACCTTCTTCGACCTGGTAAACGAGCCGGTAGCCTTGCTTGCGCAACTTGATCTTGTAGCAGTCACGCAGATCGCCATGAAGCTCAGCCCCTGGCACCCTGGGATGCTCCAGACGCTTCCTCAGCAGTTTCTTGAGCACTTCCTTGACGCTGCCGTCGAGAGCGTTCCATTCGTCGAGGGCGTCGGGCAGGAACTTCAGTCGATAGCGCGGCGGCGGCGATTCAGAGCTGCTCAAGATCGACCTCGATCGCCTCAGCTTTCTTGGCCAGTCGCTGCCGCGCAAGCTCGACCAGGTCGCGGTCTGCCAACTCCTCGATCAGCGCCTCGAACAGCTTCGGCGTCACCATGTAGAAGGCAGGACGATTGTGGTTGAGAACCGCCACGGGCTTTTCCCCGGCCGTACGCAGGACCTGTGCGGGGTTCTTCTTGAACTCGGACATGCTGACCGAGAAATCGGCATAGATCGCATCCACAGCCACCTCCTTTAAAGAGCTACAAATATAGCTCCGTTTATAGCTCAAATAAAGGCGAGAATCGAGAAAAACGGGGGCAGACCCCGATTATCCCTTTAGCCGTCAGCCTTGCTCGCTATGGCTCAGATCAAGGCGAGCATCGGGGACGCCCCCCGCCGAACGACGACGCGTCACGCCTTGACCGCGCTGTCGTCCCGTCGTTCCAGATACGAGGCCAGCGCCTCGAAGAGCCGGTCGGTGCGTCCGCTCTCGTCTACATGTGGGAAAATCGGGGACAGACCACGATTAACCCATCCCGATCAAGCCTTCCCGCCCCTGTGCTCGTCAGGACCACCGCCGATGGGGTGCCGAAATGTGGAATGCCTTGTTCAACCTGTTCGTCGCGGCGGTCGTCGCGCCCGCGGCAGCGCTGATCGTGATCGCCTGGAGCGGAAAGCTCGGCTGGCCGCCGCTGCCGGGTTTGATCGTCGCCGTGGCGGCAGGCCTGGGCATCATCAGCGATCGAATCCGCAAGCCATGAGCCGCTGACCGCGATGCACCGGGGCGGCGTCCCATCGTCCCGCGTGGCTGCACGCACGCGCCGACCCCGCGCAGCACTTGAGAACTTCGCCGCAAACACGTTCAATACCGGCCTTCCGAGGCCGCCCCTCCACGACACGCCGACGCGACCCGCCTCGGCCACCGCCAAGCCTTCCGCGCCCACAAACCGCCGCGAGCATCCATGAGCATCCAGACCGTCCCCACCCGCCCCTTCCCCGGCCAGCGCCCCGGCACCTCCGGCCTGCGCAAGAAGGTCGCCGTCTTCCAGCAGCCGCACTACCTCGAGAACTTCGTGCAGGCGGTGTTCGACACCCTGCCCGGCCACGAAGGCCAGACCCTGGTGCTGGGGGGTGACGGCCGCTTCCACAACCGCGTCGCGGTCCGCACCATCCTGCGCATGGCGGCGGCCAACGGCTTCGCCCGCGTGCTGGTGGGCCGGGGTGGGCTGCTGTCGACGCCGGCGGTGAGCGCGGTGATCCGCGGTCGTGGCGCCTTCGGCGGGCTGATCCTGTCGGCCAGCCACAACCCGGGCGGACCGGAGGGCGACTTCGGCATCAAGTACAACGCCGCCAACGGCGGCCCCGCGCCGGAGAAGCTCACCGAGGCGATCTACGCGCGCAGCACGGAGATTGCCGAGTACCGCATCGAGGACGCGGGCGCGGACATCGACTTCGACACCCTCGGCACGCGCACCCTGGGCGGCATGACCGTGGAGGTGATCGACCCGGTCGCCGACTACGCCGAGCTGATGCAGCAGCTCTTCGACTTCGACGCCATGCGCGCCTGGTTCGCCGCCGGCCACCGCATGCGCTTCGACGCCATGAGCGCGGTGAGCGGGCCGTACGCGCGCGCGATCCTCGAAGGCCAGCTCGGCGCCCCCGCCGGCACCGTGATCAACGGCGAGCCGCTGGAGGATTTCGGCGGCCACCATCCCGACCCCAATCCGGCGCACGCCGCCGAGCTGATGGCGGCGATGTCCGGCCCCGGCGCGCCCGACTTCGGCGCGGCCTCGGACGGCGACGCCGACCGCAACATGATCCTCGGCCGCGACTTCGTGGTCACCCCGTCCGACAGCCTGGCGGTGCTCGCCGAGCACGCCACCCGGGTGCCCGGCTATCGCACCGGGCTGGCCGGCATCGCGCGCTCGATGCCGACCTCGCGCGCCGCCGACAAGGTCGCCGCGGCGCTCGGCATCCCCTGCCACGAGACGCCCACCGGCTGGAAGTTCTTCGGCAACCTGCTCGACGCCGGCCAGGCCACGCTGTGCGGCGAGGAGAGCTACGGCACCGGCTCGAACCACGTGCGCGAAAAGGACGGCCTGTGGGCGGTGCTGTTCTGGCTCAACCTGCTCGCCACCACCGGGCGCTCGGTGGAAGACCTGGTGCGCGCGCACTGGGCGCGCTTCGGCCGCCACTACTACTCGCGCCACGACTGGGAGGGCATCCCCAGCGAGCGCGCCGACGCGCTGATGGCCGAGCTGCGCGCGAGCCTGCCCGCGCTCGCCGGACGCGACTGCGGCGACGGCCTGCGCATCGCCAGCGCCGACGACTTCGCCTACACCGACCCGGTCGACGGCTCGGTCAGCACCCGCCAGGGCGTGCGCCTGCTTTTCGCCGACGGCAGCCGCATCGTGTTCCGCCTGTCGGGCACCGGCACCGAGGGCGCCACGCTGCGCGTGTACCTGGAGCGGTTCGATGCCGACCCGGCCCGCCACGACCAGCCGGTGCAGCAGGCGCTCGGCGCGCTCATCCGCATCGCCGACGAGGTCGCCGGCATCCGCAGGCACAGCGGCATGGAAGGGCCGACGGTGGTGACCTGACGGCCAGCCGGCGCTGCCTCGCACCAGTCTGTTCACAAGGCGCCGCGCAACTTCCGGCACTGTCTGGACGGTGCGATGCGCGGCGCTTCAGCGCGCGGCACCGTCTCAACGACGCCTGCGCCACATCAACGCCGCTGGTGCCGGGCCGCAGGCGGCGCCGGCGGTGGCGAGAAGCGCGGCCGGAAGACGAACAGTTCGCCGCCGTTCGCGTTGGCGGTCCACAGGCTGCCGTCCGCACCGAGCGCGAGCGCGAGGTTTTCTTCCGGCCCGTCTGCGAAGCGCTGTCCGACGAACAAGGCCCGCCCGTCGGGCGCAAAGCCGTGGAGCGTGCCGCTGCACCAGAAGAAGAGGTTGCCTGCGCCATCCATGACCGGATTCGAGCTCGCGCACAGCCCGTCACCGAAGCGCCGGCCGGCATCGCCCGGCCCGAATCCACGCACGTTCAGCGTGCCATCCTGGACGAAGCACACGCGGCCGTCGGGCGCCAGCACCGGCTGCGTGCTCGTCCCGCCGCTCGCCTGCCAGCGCGGCGCGCGCCCGGCGAAGGCCCACACGGTTCCCGTGCCGTCCTCCGCGTCGTAGCCGGAGAAGATCCACTCGCCCGCGCGCATGCCGGCCACCGGCAGGTGATGCCTCCAGCCGGACCCGGCTGCGCCGTCGCCGAAGGCGAGGCGCTCGGCCTCGGCGGGGTCGTGCAGATCGACGAGCACCGCGCCCTCGCCGTTCGGGACCGCCACGTATCGGCCATCGATGCTCAGCGCCGGGCTGCCCGGCGTGATTGTCCCCGCATCCTCGTGCAGTCCGAAGAACAGGAAGGGGCGCAATCGCGCGTCGAGGCCGAGCACGCCATCCACGCCATCCCCGAGCACGAGGTAGAGGCTGCCGTCCTCGCCCACGGTCGGTTTGGTGAAGGGCGCCAGGCGCACCGGCATCTGCGGGGCGAGCTCCGGTAGCACAAAGCGGTGGCGCAAGGCGCCGCGGGCCTCGAGGTCCCAGGCGCGCACGGCATCCTCGGTGACCAGATAGAGCAAGCCCTGCGGGCCGATGACCGGCGCGCGCTGCACGACCCCGCCGCCGATCTCGCTCGACCACAGCAAGGCCCCCTTGCCATCGAGCACGACCAGAAAATTGCGCTTGCCCCGCTGCACTGCGATCACCTGATCGCGCCACAGCAGCGGACGCTCTGCGAGCAGGCCGGGGCCGGCGTCCTCGCCGACGGCGGGCAAGGGCAGCGCTTGCAGTTCGAAACCGCTCGGGCCGTGCGCCGGGTTGGAATCGCCACGGCCGCTGTGGCCGGCGTCGTGCTGCGGCTGGTGCCAGCCCTTCGTGGCTGCGGCCGCCGCCGCGTCGGGCGCGTACTGGATGACCAGGCGGGGCGCACTCGAGGCGTGCCGAATCGTGTCCTCCGCCGGCGCCCGGCCGTGCAGCAGGCTGCTCGCCCTGGCGGTGGCGGTGTAGAGCTCGAGCTCCAGGCGACGGGCCGGCGCCGCGGCCGCCTCGGCGACGGCCTCGCACAGGCGGCCGTTGTCGGGGTTCAGGGACACCGGACGGTCGGGTCTCAGGTCGCGCAGCGCGGCGAGCGGACGTGTCTCGCCCACGCGCCGCACCGCCAGCTCGACCACGGCGGCGACCGCCTCGTGCTCGCGCACATATCGCACCTCGCTCGCCACCACGCGCAGCACGCAGCGCCGCATCTGCGCCGCCGACAAGCCGGCGGGCAGGCTGCCGAGGTCGAAGGCCAGCCTCACGCCATTGCCGGGCAGAAGCCAGTAGTGCTCCCCCCCGATCGCCGCCAACGCAGCGGTCGCCGCCTCGGTCGTCGATGCAGGCTGGGGATCGAGCGCCTCGAGGAGGGTCGTGGAGACCGCCGAGCTGCCCGCAAACGCCACGCTCCCCGGTTTCGCCGCAGCCACCGTGCGCTCGGCCGCCGGCAGCATGGCGGGCACCAGCGCAAGCAGCGCCAGGCAGATGTGCAGTGATCGCAGCTTCATCCCGTCCTCCCCTTGCGCATCCCGGAGGCGTCGCGCCTAGGCCGGGAAGTACAGTCGCAGCGCACGGTCCGCCGCGCATTCGTTCTCCGCGGCGTGCAGGTGGACCACCAATGCGCCGGCGCGTAGCGCCTGCACCTGGACATCCTCGATCTCCGCCGGAACCAGGCGCTGCAGATCCCCGCAGGGCAGCACCGCCCAGCGCTTGGCGGGCGCATCCACCAGGCGCAGCGCGATGGCCTCGACCCGCTCGGCGTCACCGCCATCCGGTTCGCCGCAACGGTCCAGCCATGCGAAGACGTGCAGACTGCACCCGTCGCTCACCAGCGCGGCGGCAAGCACCCGCCCGTCGATCAGGTCACCGAGCAGGAAGCTGCGCTCCCAGCGCTGGCCGTCGAAAGACCACAGGTCGAAACACTCGCTGCGTTCCTGGTCGGACTCCCGCCCCGGTTCGCAGCCCTCCTCCGCGGCACGCTTCGATCCTGTCCTGCCGAACAGCCACACCCGCCCACCATGAACCGCCGGCTGGGCGGCGCCGCGCGGACGCTCGCGCGGCCCCCCCGCTGGCTGCTCCTTCCAGTCCAGGGCCGGCCCCGCGGCGTTCTCAGCAGGCTTCTCGTCCTCGGCAAGCTTCTGCGTCGCCGCCCAGGCGTCGTCGAGCGGCGCGCCGGCGGAGTCGATGCCGCCGAACACCCACAGGCGTTCCTCGAAAACCGCCACACCGTGTGCCCGCCGGGCGCACCAGGAGGCCTCGCCGTGATCCCGCCAGCGCGGTTCGCGGGCACCGACGTCGAGGCTCCAGACCTTGTTTCCGCAGCGCCCCTCCGCGCCGGACATGCCGCCAAAGAGCCACAGGCGACCGCGGAACAAGGCCCCGGGCAAGCGCTCGCAGCCAGGCGGGAAGGCCACGAACGGGCCTGCCCCCTCAGTTGCCACCGCAGTTGCCCCCTCGGTCACCCCCTGCGCACCCACCGGCTCCCAGGGCCCCAACGCATGGTGCGTGCGACACAGCAGCACGCGCGAGCCGCCCACCCCGGGCAACGCGACGCTCGCGTACAACTTGCCGCCGGCAATTCCGAACAGGCGCAGCGGCACCGCTTGTGCGCTCGTATCGGCGAGGGCGGGCATGGCCAGCCTGCGGCCCTCCCGCGTCGCCAGCACGCAGGGCCAGCGCTGCCAGCCCGGCCGCAAGGCGCGCACGCGCAATCTCGCCTCGTGACGCTCGCCCGCTCCGTCCCAGCCCCGCAGCACGAACTCGGCATCCGCAACCCCCACCACGACGCGCCGCCCCCCTTCGTCCGGGACACCTTCGGCGATGCACAGGCCGTCACGCAGCAAGCTCAGGCCCGCCAGCCCGCAGGTGCGCCAGCGCAGCTCGACGACGTCGCCGGGCAGGTTCACCGCGGCCTGGTCCGGCACGCAGGCAAAGTCGAGCACGCCCGCGGCCGATGCACGCTTGGCGAGCCGCAGCGCAATCGCCGCCGTGGCGGCCGCATCGCCGCTCGCCTGCAGCCCGAGCGCGAGCGCCGCAAGGCCGGGCTGCGCGTCCGAGACCGCGCCCGACAGGACCACCTCGAGGGCGTCGCCGGGCCGCAGCAGGACTTCGCCGCGGCGCAGCAACCATAGCTCGCAGCGCTCCGGCCGCTGCGGCGGCAGCCGCCACTGCGCCACCCAGCCCGCCGGCGCCTGGCAGGTCCAGCGCCGCAGTTGCGCCGCGCTCCGCACCAGGTCGCCCTCCCCGCCGCCGACCCCGCCACGCAGGACGAGCGCCGGCCAGCGCGTGCGCGCAAGCGCCGCGTCGCCGCGGTAGTCGATCCGCAGCGTCAGCCGATTGGCTGCCGAACGCGCGCCGACGACGAAGTCGCCCAGGCTGTCGAGGCGGGCCAGCAGCCCCATGGCGTCGTCCGTCATGCCCGCCTCCGCAGTCGCAGCGCCACCTCGGCGATGCGGCACGCCGGTGGCGAGTCGCGGTCCGAGGTGGCGAGCCGACGCCATGCGCGCAGGCGGTAGCGGCCGGCCTGCGGATGCGCCAGCACCCAGGTCGAGGGCAGGGGCGCCACCGCGGTGCACAGCAGGACGCGCCCGTCCGGTGCGCTCAGCTCGATGGCGTCGGCGCCGCTCACCGTCCACACGAGCGTGGCGGGCACGCCCCTGGGAAGCTCGAAGCCCTCCGCCGCATCCTGCGCGGCCCCGCCCGCCGACGCGGCGGTCGCAGCTTCGACCACCCCGAAGCCGTCGATCGCCAGCGCGACCGCTTCGAGCCGCAGCCAGCCCTCGGCCAGCGCGAGCCCGGACGGGAAGGCGACGCTGCCGCTCGCCGCGGTGTCGATGATCTCGCGCTCCTCGCGCACGCCCACGCGCGGGTGATGGTTCCACGACCACTGCCCATAGAGGTCCGACGGCCGCGGCATGCGCAGCTCGTCGCGCGCACCCAGCACCGGGCCGGTGAAGAACATCAGCGAACGCGCACGCACGCGCTCGCACGCGCCGGGCGGCCGGAAGCTCGCGCGCGGGAGGACCGCGCTGGTCACCGTGAAACCGCGCTCCGGGTCCATCAGGAGGATGAGCTCGAGCGGGCGCTCGATGCTGACCACGGGCTGGGCCCGGTCGCGCAGCTCGGGCCTTCCCCCGCCGGTGCGCAGGCCCCAGGCCGGGTGGAAATGCCCCGGCTCGTCGGCCAGGAAGAAGCCCGCGAGCCCGTCCCCCGCGCTGCCGTCGAAGTCACCCAGGCGCAGCGGAAACTCGATCGCCCCGACTCCGCCACAGTGGCCTCCACCCTGAACACTCGCCGGGTCGTGGGCAGGTGCGCCATCGAGCTCGAGCCGCAGGCGCGCGCGCAGCAGCGCCAGCGGCCGTCCGACGAGAAGCCCGACAGCGGGGTCGTCGGCGTCGGGCAGGAGTTCGCCCGCCGCCTGCTGCAAGGTGTCGAGCAGGTCGGCGAGACGCGCCCCGCTCGCCCCCTGCCAGCGCAGCAGCTCGCGCACGACTGCACGGACGACCGGATCGGCGCCGCTTTCGGCCAGAGGATCGGCCGGGTCGAGCATGGCCTCGCCCTGCGCCTCCGCTGCCGTGGCGGCGTGCGGACCGCGCGTCGTGACCCAGCGGAAGCCGTCGATCCGGCGGGCGCGTCCACCGACGCCGTGCGCGTCCGCCTTGCCGCGCATCGCCTGCAGGGCCCCGAGCAGATTGCCCGCGCCGTCGAGCACCACGAGCGTGCCACCGACCCGATCGGGAAGGATCCAGCCGCACGGCTCGCCCTCGCCGGGCTCCTCTGCGGCATCGTCCTGCTCCCGCGCGGTTCCGCCCGGCTTGCTGCCCTCGTCGCACCCACTTGCAGGCCATTCCACCACCAGGCGGGCGGCCTGCACCAGACGCGGCTCGAACAGCGCAGCCCCGCCGGGCCCGCGCAGGCGTTGCGGCAGCAGCACCGGAAGGGCACCGCCGCCCTCGGGCCGCAGCTCCATGAACTGGCCGAAGGCGTCGATCACCCGCAGGCGCTCGATGCGCAGCAGGCCGGCGCGCAGCGGCAGCAGGCTCGCGTTGCGCAGCGGCGACAGCCATTCTGCAGCCTCGAGCTGTGCGGCATGCGGCGCGGGACGCAGCGGCCCCGCCGGGCCGTCGGCCTCGAGCGGGGGAAGTTCAGGTCGTGCGCAGCGGGCGAGCAGGCCGTCCATCAGGCCGTCGAGGTTCTGCCCGAGGACGTCGATCGCGGCCACCTCCATTCCGGCCTTGGCCAGGCGGCGCCGCAGCGCGTCGGCCACGCCGGGGGTCATCAGCGAGGTGCCGGTGAAGACGTGCTCGCGCCCGGGGACCGCCTCGACGCTGCGCTCGAACCCGTTGCCGCGCGCATCGAGCCGCCACCCCGCGAGCGCCTCGGCCCCCTCCCCGGCCCCGGCGAGCTCGCTCCACGACACCCGCCACTGCAGCAGCAGCGGCAGCCAGGGGTTGCCACACCAGCGCGTGCAGGCGATCGCCGCGGGGGCCAGGTCCGCGCTGCCGGGAGCGCCGGTTCCGGACCCGCCGGCGGGTGGCGCGTTCGAGGGGCCGGCGTCGGTTGCATCTGCACGGGGAACGACTGTCCCGTCTGCACGCGCGATGCGCATCGCCTCGCGCAGCAGGCCCGCCGCGGGTGCCGGAATGCCACGGCGCTGCAGATCGAGACCCGCCATCGCGCCGATCACGGCCTCATCCTTGGCGGCGGCAGGGCCGCCCTCGGCGAGGCGGGTACTGGTCCGGCAGTGCAGCCGACCATCGGCGCGATGGCGACCGTCGGTGCCATGTCGCCCGGGGTCGGCAAAGGCCGCTCCGGCGAGCAGCAGGACCGGGTCGCGCGGGCGATGGAAGCGCACACCGTCGACCCGTCGCAACTCGTGGCCGGGCAGCAGGCACTCGACCAACGCGCGCACGCGCTCGAGCGGACGCCCGCGCGGCATGCCCTGCGCATCGACCCGCTCGGCGAGGCGCTCGCGTTGCAAGGCGATCCTCGCGCGCAGCACGGACTCCTCGGCGCGCCAGCGCTCGACCGCCTCGGCGTCGCAGTCGAAGCTGGCCAGGCCGCGCTGGTACCAGGCGAGGTAGAACGCCTGCCCGAGGCTGTCCAGCTCGCGCGCGACGGCGTCGGCCGCGCGCTGCTGTCGCTCCAGGGCGGCGAGCGCACGCCGCACGATGCCGGGGATGGCCTTGCGTGCAGGGCGCCCGGCACGCAGCGGGGCCGGCTCGCGCTCGGCGATCTCCCAGCCGGAGGCGCGCGACAGCGGCTGAAAGCGGCGCACATGCAGTTCGTGGGCGAGGCGCTCGGCCCCGCCCGGATGCTCGAGCAGCGGATCCAGGTCGTGCTGCAATGCCTCGAAGTAGGCGGCGTGCTCGGCCGGCACGCCGGGCTGGGCGCCGAGCAGCGCCGCCATGGCCTCGGCGCCGTCCTCGCCCAGGGCCGCGCGGAAGGGGGCATCGCGCGGCGGGCCGCCGTACACCGCTGCCGGGCCGCGCCAGCGCAGCCCGGCGAGGAGGCCATGGCACAGGATCTGCCCCGGCAGGTGGTGCCAGGCCGTGTCGAGCTCGGCCTTGCGCGCCTGCGCCTGGCGCCGCGCCTCGACATACTCGCTCGCGAGCCAGCGCGCCGCGTCGCGCGGCACGGCACCGCGGCGACGCTGTGCGACGCGGCGGGCGTGCGCGCTGGCCTGCAGCGCCCGATCCTCTGCCTCGAGCCGCTCCTCGTGCTTGACCAGGAGTTCATCGAGCCCCGGATACACCCATGCGCAGCCCTCGAAGAAGGCCTTCCATGCATCCCAGTCGCGCGCCGAGCGCGCCTTGTCCAGGCAGACGGCGAGCGGATCCTCGTCCTTGGCGGCGGAGCACCAGCCGAGCACGAGGTAGTGGAGTTCGCCCTCGTGCAGGGCGCACACCTCCCCGTCGTGGAAGCCGAGCACCCCGCGCCCGTGCGGGAAGCTCGCCGCGAACACCGGATCGCCATAGCCGAGCGCGGTGATGCCGGGCTGGCGCACGGGGTGGTGTTCGGACCAGGCCTCGAGCGGCACGCAGCGCCCCAGGTGCACGAGCAACTCGTCCGGCCCGAGTGGCGCCGACGCGTCGGCGACCCTGCGCGGCCACGCACGCCCCGCGCGCACATCGACCAGCGTGTCGCTCTCGACCACCCAGCCCCGGCACGCGGCATCGGCAGCCCCGAAACGCAGCACGAGCCAGCGGTTGGGAATCGCCGGCATGCGCTGCCCGACGGCCTCGCCCTCGCCCGACTCCGGGGCGTGGGTGAGGCCGTCGGGCAGCGACCAGTGCAGATAGACCCCGGGTGCGAGCGCTTGCGGCGTCTCCTGGAAAGGCTCGCGGGCGAGCAGGCTGCCGAGGCAGGGCCCCCCCTCGGCGAGCGCGGAAAAATCGGCCGCGAGATCGATCGCCGCACTCGCCGCGCCCACCGCGAGCGCCTCGACGTTCATCGGTACGAGCAGGAAGGGACGGTAGGGGTCAGCCGACACGCGCGCCTCCGGCAACGATCTGGAAACGGAAGGCCCCCGCCGCCTCGATCATCTGCATCGCAAAGGCGCCGGGGCCGAAGGGCTGCGCGGCGACGACTCCGTCGGGCACGGCGCCGCCAGCGGCGGCAGGTGCGGAGGCGGACGCGGTCGGCACGACGCCGGGCGCAGACACCGAACGGAGCACACCGGCGAGCGCATCGATGTCGATCACCCCCGGGGCCCCAAGGACATTCGCGCCTGGCTCCGGCACGCCGCGCATCGGCACATCGATCGGGCGCCCGACGAGCGCCGCGCCGGTCTGCGGGTTGCGCCGCGTGCGCGTGAAGCCACTGCCACCGACCGTCGGGCTGAGCCCGAAGTGCAGGCCCTCGCGCGGCTGGCGGATCTCGACCGTGTCCGGCATGCCGTTGAAGAGCGCGAGCATGACGTCGTCGGCCAGCTGCTCGATGCGCAGCGCAGGCAGCTTGTTGCCCCCCTGCCACGCCTCGACCTCCAGGCCGCGCCAGCCCTCGACCACCGCCGAGCGCAGCAGGAAGCCACCGAGCGGCCAGTCCAGGCCGGCAGGCGACGCTGTCGAGACCTTTTCCGAGGCTTTTGCCGAGGCCGTTGCGCGCCCCTCGCATTCGGCACGCAGGCGCGCGCGCACGCTCGCCGCGGCGCGTCCGGCCTCCCCCGCGGCGCCCACCTCGATGGGCAGGTCGGTCTCCGCGGCGGGATCGCCCACCGTGGGCGACAGGCAGAAGCGCATCACCCGGTTGACCAGAAGATCGCCGCAATCCGCGTTGCCCACGCTGCATGCCCCCTGCACCAGCGCCTGGATCCAGTTCGGGTCGAGGAAGAAGAAGCGCAGGGTCTCCGGCGGCAGCATGTCCTCGTCGGGCACCAGGTTGTGCAGCGGCACGCCGTAAAGCAGCACCAACCGGCCGAGCCAGGCGCTGGCCTCGGCGAGCATGGCCTCGAGTTCGGTCGCCCGCAGCACCGGTGCTGCCACGGGCGCCGACGCCGCGGGCACGATGGGGGTCGGCCCCGGCCCGAGGCCGGCACGTCCGGCCCCGACGCCAGCCTCGATCGCCTCTGCGCAAGCCAGCGCAAGCGCCTCGCGCAGCCGCCCGGGCCGCCCGCCATCGTCGGGCTCGCCGCGCACGCCCGCGCAGCGCACGAGGCTGGCCAGGCGGGCGGCGTGGCGCAGCTCGGCGAGCCGCCGCCGCAGGCCCAGCCGCGCACGCTCGAGCGCGAGCACGAAGCCGCGGTTCTGCAGTGCGAGCAGGCGACCGAGCTGCCAGGCACCGGCGTAGGCGGTGTCGAACATGCCGCACTCGGGGTCGTAGCGCAGGAGCTCGTCGCTGCAGCGCACCAGCCGCTGCACCAGGCGCGGCTGCGGGTATTCCAGAGGCACGAGCGGACCGCGATACCAGGACACCGTCCGCTCACCGTGGCGGAGCCGATGATCGAACGCAGCGTAGCCGCGGGCGAGCGCGCCATGCACCAGCGCGGCCGGCGTCGGAGCCTCTCCGGGCAGGCGCGCCGGCGCCGATTCGGCCGCCAGGGCCGGCTCGGGCAGTGGCAGGTGGAGCCAGGCGTCGACCCCGGCTGCCGTCCTTTCGGTCCCCGCTCCCTCGCTCCCGGCGCGCTCGCCCGCGATCCGTGCGCGCTCGAAGGCCCCCGCATCGAGCCCGCGCATCCGTGCCTTGAAGTCGCCCTTGCCGACGCACTCGAAACGCCAGCTCGCGAGCACCGCGAGGCGCACGCTGGTGTAGCCGTCGAGGCGGCTGAAGTCGGCGAGCACATCCGCGAAGCCCTCCAGCGAGACCAGGAAGGCATGATGCGCGCCCCCCGCGGCCGGCATGCGATTGCCGATCGCCACCGCATACCAGCCCTGGTCGTGCCCGCGGAAGATCTCCTTGTCGCCGGTGTCGATCAGCCGGGCATGGGCCAGCCAGGGCAGGTCTGCATCCCGGGGTGCGATCGCGGCGAACAGATTCGCCGGCAGGTCCAGCGCCTGGCAGCGCTCGCCAGCGTGGCGGGCCAGCAGCCGCTCGTGGTCGGCCCCCTCCTGGCCGAGTGCGGGGACCCGGATCCGGGCAGGATTCCGGCCCTGCGGGTCGCGCGCGAAGAGCAGGCTGTCCTCCTTGCCGTCCGCACCGCCGCACACCGGCAGCGGACGAGGCGGGACACAGGCTGCCACCGCCCTGCCCTCGCCCTGTTCCACGCCGGCGAGCAACTCGTCCTCGCCGAGCAGCAGCACGGCGAGCCAGGGTCGTGGCGGATCGCCCTGCGGCCCCCCGTCGAGCGTGCGCTCCCAAGGCAGCGTGCGGCGGGTGAACACCACGTGTGGCAGCGCGTCGGCGAAGGCGCCGGCCGCACCCGGCGGTGGATAGGTGGCGTGGATGTCCGCCGGCTCGAGGCGGAAGCGCGGCCCATCGACGCTGAACAACAGTTCGGACGCATAGGGCACCGAGTGCATCGGCAAGGGAACGAGGGGGGCCGCGCGTACCTCCTGATTCATGCGCAGGCGGTAGTCGCCCGCCGCGAGCGCGGGCAGGCAGGCATCGGCGAAGCGGATCTGCCCGGGCCCGACACTTGACGACGGAACGGCGGCGGTCTCTTCCACGACAGCGGAATCTCCCATATCGAGGCGATCAGATCTCGGCGAACATGCGCGGCACGTCCTGGCCGATCCGCGCCATCAGGGGCTCGACGTCGAGGACGTGCTCGGGCGCCGCGGCGAGGATGGGCAGTTCGGCGTCGGCGCTCAGCTTGCGCACGCCGCGGCCGGCGTTGAGGCAGTCCACGATCGCCCTGCGGCGCTCGACCACGACGCCCGCCATGAGGGTGTCGCCCAGCCTCGCCGCGCTCCCGGGCAGGGCCGTCGCCGGGCGGAGCGCACCGACATCGCTGCAGGGATACTCGACCCGATCGTACGCGAAGGTCTCCAGCTCGAGCGCCGGGCCGACCCTTGTGTCCGGATCGACCCGGCCGCGTAGTTCGATGCCCACCGGCGCGCCGTCGATGAGGGTTTTCCCGGACAGGATGTCGATGCCGGGCGGGCGCGGACTCCACAGCGCGCTGGGGACACTGACGGTGAGGGGCGCGAGGTCGAGTTCGGCCTGCGCGTCTCCCCGGACGCTGCCATCCGGGTGGAGCGCCTCGAGCGTGAGCTCGATCCGTGAATGAAAGCGCCCCAGGCCCATCGGTTGCACGCCCAGCTGCGGCCAGGTACCACCCCCGCGCGGGTGCAGCTCGCGGCCGTCGAAGCGCAGCTCGGTCGCCGGCACGCTGCTCTGGCAGCGCAGGTGCAGGCGATGCGCCTGCAGCACCGGGCGCCGGGGCGCGCTGCCCGGGGGCGCGGCGGGCGTATCGAGCAGGCCATCCACGACCGCGATGCGGGTGACGTCGGGGTTGCCGAGGAAGCTGTGCGCAAACGAGCGCTCGGGGTCGTCCGACTCCCAGACCATCGGCGGCGGCAGGCTCTTGGGCGGCCCGAAGCCGACCGTGAAGCTGACCACGTAGAGCGAGATACGCACGCTGCCGGCGAGCGGCGGACCATAGAGCGCGATCGCCGCGCCGAGCTCGATCGACAGGCGGATGCGCACGAACCAGATCTTGATGTTCAGCTGCACGCCCAGCGAGACCGCAACCGCGGCCTCGTAGTGGAGCGGCTTCCACTGCATCAGGAAATCCGCGCGCGCGACCAGCCAGGCGCGGATGCCGCCCGAAGCGTAGACGATCGACAGGCTGCCGCCGGCCATGATCGCCGCGGGACACAGGGCGAAGTAGCACTGCCCGCTGATCGTGACCTGACCGATCTGGCAGTTGAACTCGACCCGCTCCGGTCGCGGGTAATGCGCCGGAACCTGGAAGGATGGATGGTAGCCACCCACCGAGACGACGAAATCACCCGCATGCGGGCCCGCGTACCAGGCGAAGAAGGCGAAACCGCCGCGCAGGCGGAAATCGCGTCGCAGCACGAAGGAGTTCTCGGTGAGCCGGCCCTCGACCGCGACCAGGCCGTCGTCGGGCGCGATCACCACACGCAGTTCCATCTCCACGCAGGCCATGGCAGCCTCGCCGCCCGCCTTGCGCGGCAGCTGCAGGCGCGACAGGCCGAGCACGCCGATCTCCAGGCGGTTGCCGAAGGCGACCGACAGCATCGCCACCGACTCCACGATGCCGAAGGAGGTGAAGCGCACGCCGCCGGCGATCCACATGCTGTCGCGCTCGGGGGCGAGCCAGGTGTCCACCAGCGCGCCGATGCGACGCGGATCCGCATCCTTGCCGAGGTAATCCGGCTCGGCCGCGGCGCGCAGCAAGGGGAAGCTGTGCACCTGCTCGATCGGCGGCAGGGTGAGGCGGCGGTGGATGCCGATGCCCAGGCACAGCCCGGTGACGAAGAAGAAGGGCGGACCGCCGATCTCCTTGTGCAAGGCGGCGAAGGCGAAGAAGGAGTGCGCGCCCTCGATGCGCTCGTAGGAGCCTATCGCGCTCACGCTGAGCACCGGCGTGCTCACGCGCAGGCTGCCGTCCAGGCGCAGCGTCTCTCCCGGCGCGCGCGTCAACCCGCCGCTGATCGCGATCGCCCCGGTCTCGAGCCCGAGCATCGCGCCCTCGAGCCGGACGCCGAGGCCGTCCATCGCCGCGTGGGGCCCCTTCAGCAACGCCGCGATCGGGCAATCGACGCCGAAGCCGACCAGCTCGAAGGACAGGCCGCCGATGCGCAGGCCGGCATCGAGGGCGATGGCGAGCCGCGAGGACTCGTAGACCAGCCCGACGCGGCGGAAGCTCAGCGGACCGATGCGCTTGTCGATGCGCTTCCAGAACGCCTTGCCGCGCGCCGGCAGGGGTGCTTCGGGCGCGGGCGATGCGAGCGCGGGGGCGGCTGCGGGGGCAGGCTCGGCGGCCGGGGCCTGTGCGTCGAGGGTATTGCCGGTGTCGTGCCCGAAACCTTCGAGCAGATCGACGCCACCGATGAGCACTCGCCCCGACAGGTTCAGCCCCGCGTGCAGGCTGCGGCCCTCCCCGGCGCGCTCGACGAGGGGCGCGAAGGCGCCCGGCGCGGTCGCCGGCTCGAGGTGCAGCCCGCTGCAGTCCCGGCTCGCATGGAAGACGCCGAGCCGCTCGACCACGATCCCGCCGATCAGCTCCGAGAGGCCCTTGTCACCGATCGGCCGCGGTTCGAGCTCGAGCTCGAAACCCGCCACCAGGCCGCCTTCATCCTCCGCACGCCCGGGGACGGGAAGGAGCTTCGCGACGACGATCCGGGTGTGGCCGACCCCGACGCCCAGGGTGGTGTTCAGCACGACGCAGGGCGTTGCGGTACTGCGATAGGCGAGCTCGACCGCCTCGAAATGGATCGCCGCCAAGGCCCCCCCGCCCAGGGCATCGAGCGCCGCGCCGGGGCCGGCGAAGGCCTCGCCGAGACCGGCGAGCAGGCCGCCCAGGGTGTCGGTCTTCTCGCCGCGCAGTGTCCCCGCGAGGCCCGTCAGCCCGCCACCGGTGAGCGTCCCGCGCAACGCAAGTGGACGGCCGCCTACCCTGAGTTCGAGTTCGAGCTCGACCGTCGTCGGCGTGGCCGGCCCGGCATCCTCCGTCGTGCTCACCCCGCGGCTCCGCGGCAAGGCGGATGGATCGCCCTCATCCGACGGCTGCCGGCGTGTCGGCTGCGCCCGCTCCCTGCTCCCCCCCTTCCTCGGCGGTCGGCGCGGGGGGCGCATTCACGTCCTTGGGGTCCTTCTGTTCGGAAGGAGAGGACGGCAACGCGGACACGGCCTTCCAGTAGGTTTCCAGTTCCTCCTGGCAAGCCTCCGGGCATTTCAACACCCGCAAGGACACGCCCTCGACGTCGAACAGCTTACCCAATTCAGGACTATTGGTCAGCGCCGCGATGAGGCCCCCCTTCTGCTCATCGGAACACTTCAAGGCAATGCTCAGCAGCATCGGTCCGCTATCGCGGTAATAGAAGGCCGCGCAGTCGAGTTCAGCCCTCTCCATCACATTGGACAAGGATTCGGGAACCGTCGCGCCCTGGGTGCCGAGATAGTCCTTGAGATGTTCGAACTTGACCTTCAGTGGATGGGTGAGACAGACCGAAGTCCCCCCGCCTTGCACCGTCCCCGTTTCGCCGGGGTTATCGATGAGCAGGCTGGCCGGATGACCATCCGTCGCCAGATCGATGCTGGCACGGAAGTGCGTCTTGCCGTCCGCGCCGGCATTGGGCGAGAACAAGCCTTCGCCGATGCCGATCGGGGCCCCGGCGGGTGCTGCGGCGACGGGGACTTGCGAATCGCTTTGCTTGGGAACGGTCTTGGGCATGAGGAAGACTCCTGTCGGAATGCATGCGATGAGAAAGCCGCAACACGCGCGACGCCCTTGCCACGGAGCATCGGCGCTTTTATTCAGCATAGACGGCCCGACTCGGAGCATCCAGTCGCACTTCTGCGTGCGCTGGACGACGGTGCTTGCTCACGCCTGAAGACTGTATAAAATATCAGCTTCGGAGAAAGGCAAGCATGAACACCGATCAACTCTCCCTGTTTGCAGCACAGGCGTCGTCGGCGTCTCCATCGCTTCCGCAGCGCCGAACGCGCAAGCCACGGGCGGCTCCGCATACGGACGCGGTCATGCCAATGCCGTCCGACGCGCCATCCCTCACCATCTCCATCGCGCTCGAGCTCCCGCTCGATGCGCCCCGTACCGATACCACGCCCACGGCCCTCATGACGAACCCCAGCCTCCCCGACCCCGCCCGGGACGAAGCCCAGACCCTCTTCACTCCGCCCCAGCCCGACGTGCCCGCCTTCCGCAGCGACCGTCTGTGGCAGCTCGACGGCTGGACCGCGCGCGTGATCAAGAACGAGGACGACGACGGCTGGGCGGTCGAGATGCTGCAGGACGGCGAGGCCGAGCCGGCGCTGGTGGGCCCATGGACCATGGGGCGCGACAAGAAGAACCCCAAGCCGCTCGACCAGTCCGCCTTCAACACCCTGGTCAAGACCGCCGGCGAGGTCCTGCAGCGTCACCGCCAGCAGGCGCACGCGATGCTGCACAAGCGTCTCACGGTGTTCGCGCTCGACGCGCAGTGGGACGTCCGCCTCGACATCACCCCCGACGAGTACGAGCCCTACGCCACGCTGAGCGCCTTCGACGCGCTCGGCGAAGAGGTCGCGCAGGTGCGCGTTCCGCCGGACTTCCGCCTCGGCGTGGCGAGCGCGACCGCCTGGATCACCGGCGGCTTCGCCCGCCCGACACAGGCCACGCGCGGTTTCGAAGGCTGGAGCGAGTGATCAGGCAAGCGCACCTTGCCCGGCTGTTCCCCCCGACGCGGATTGGCCCCGAACCGCCGATCGCGACTTGCACCGCTCCTGCGGGAATCTCGGCAGGCGTAGTGGTCATGTAGGAGCGACGCAAGTCGCGATCGGCGGTGCGAAAGTCGATGAGCGTCGGCAGGCCCGCAGCGGCTGCGATCGCGACTTGCGTCGCTCCTACGGAAAACCGCTGCGCTTCCGGAGCGGCGACGTGGGCGACACAAGTCGCGATCACGGCGCCCGCGCCCGCCTGGCGCACGCACCAGTGCTGCCCTGGCGCAGCTTCCGACGCCACACCCACGCATACACCGCCAGGTTGACGAGCACGACGAAGCCGGCGAGCGCGAACTGCAGCTCGCGGGTGAGCGCGGCGGGATAGATCAGCGGAAGAACATAGTGCTCGATGAAGCCGCCCGCATAGCCGGACTGGCCGGCCAGCACGCGCAGGCGGTTCTCGAGCGGGGTGAGCGGACACAGGCCGCCGCTCGCTTCGATCCACGCGGCCCAGGCGACCGCGGGCAGATGCAGCCAGGGGGCAAGCCGCCAGCGCAGCGCGAGCAGCCCGCCCAGCACGGCGAAGGCGATGAAGCCCAGGTGAAGCAGCAGCACCGCGTCGGCGGCGAGGCGATAGCCCATGGCGCGGCGAGCTCCAGGCCTGGGGATGGAACGGAACGCGGAAAGCGGCGCGGAAACGCGGCTCGACCGAGGTCGATAACGCGGCGCGCACGGGTCGCCCCCTGCGCGCCGGGGCACATCCTCAGTCGATGATGGTCTGCGCCTCGCCTTCGCGGCGGGTGTCGATGACGCCGATGCGATACACGGTCTCGCCCGCGGCGGCGAGCTTCGCCTCGGCGGCCTCGGCGTCGGCTGCCGACACGATCACCACCATGCCGATGCCGCAGTTGAACACGCGATACATCTCGTCCTGGTTCACCCCGCCGGCGAACTGCAGCCAGCGGAACATCTGCGGCAGCGCCCAGGTGTCGCCGTCGATGCGCGCGGTCAGCTCCTCGCGCAGGATGCGCGGCACGTTTTCGGTGATGCCGCCGCCGGTGATGTGGGCCATGCCCTTGACCACGCCGGGCATCGCGCGCATGAGCTCGAGCATGGGCTTGACGTAGATGCGGGTGGGTTCCATGACCACGTCGCGGAAGGGACGGCCGTGGAAGGGCGCCATCATGTCGGTGCCGGCGCGCTCGACGATCTTGCGGATCAGCGAGTAGCCGTTGGAGTGCGCGCCGCTCGAGGCCAGGCCGAGCACCACGTCGCCGGGGACGATCCGGCTGCCGTCGATGATGTCGGCCTTCTCGACCACGCCGACCGCGAAGCCGGCGAGGTCGTATTCGCCCTCGGGGTACATGCCGGGCATCTCGGCGGTTTCGCCGCCGATGAGCGCGCAGCCGGCGAGCTCGCAGCCGCGGGCGATGCCCTGGACCACGTCGGCGGCGGTGTCGACGTCGAGCTTGCCGCAGGCGAAGTAGTCGAGGAAGAACAGCGGCTCGGCGCCCTGCACCAGGATGTCGTTCACGCTCATCGCCACCAGGTCCTGGCCGACGGTGTCGTGCTTGTCGAGCTGGAAGGCGAGCTTGAGCTTGGTGCCGACGCCGTCGGTGCCGGACACCAGCACCGGCTCCTTGTACTTCTTCGACAGCTCGAAGAGTGCGCCGAAGCCGCCGATGCCGCCCAGCACCTCGGGGCGCATGGTGCGCTTGGCGAAGGGCTTGATGCGCTCGACAAGCGCGTCGCC
The DNA here is from genome assembly GCF_055393985.1 of Thauera sp. DNT-1. Taxonomy (NCBI): domain Bacteria; kingdom Pseudomonadati; phylum Pseudomonadota; class Betaproteobacteria; order Rhodocyclales; family Zoogloeaceae; genus Thauera; species Thauera sp. DNT-1. The sequence goes on from NZ_AP043752.1 coordinate 1,193,086, forward strand.
GGCTTCGATGTCCACGCCGGCGTCGCGGTAGGAAAGGGAGGGCTGGGGATCCAGCGGTTCGGGATGATGGTCGGCCAAGATCGTTCCTTCGGGCTCGCAGGCTGCCGGGCGTCGCCGCATGCCCGGAGGGACCGAGCTTGAGGCCGCAACGCCAAGTGGCTACATTTACGTGTTCTGCGGGCGGTTTTCGCCCGCGCCAAGCCCGCGATTTTACTTTAAATGAAGCCTCCCCGCGTCGATCGCCTGCAAACCGTCGCCTGGACCGCGACCGGCGCCGCCCTCGTCGCCCTGCTCTGGCTGCTCGGACCCATCCTCACCCCCTTCGTGGTAGGGGCGGTGTTCGCCTACATCTGCGACCCGGCGGTCAACTGGATGGTCGCGCGCCGCGTGCCGCGGGCACTGGCGGTGCTGCTGGTGATCCTCGCGCTCGGCCTGCTGCTGATCGCGCTCGCGCTGATCCTGGTACCGATGGTCTATCGCGAGGGCGTGCTGCTGGTGCGCCGCCTGCCCGAGCTGGTGCAGATGTTCAACCTCAACGTCGCGCCGCTGCTCGAGGCCCGCCTCGGCGTAGACATCAGGCTCAACGCCGAACAGTTCCAGCAGCTGATCGCCGACAACTGGACGAGCGCGCAGGAACTGGTGCCGGCGGTGCTCGCCCACCTCAAGACCGGCGGCATGGCGGTGCTCGGCTTCCTCGCCAACGTGGTGCTGATTCCGCTGGTGATGTTCTACCTGCTGCAGGAGTGGCCGCGCATCCTCGACGAGCTCGAGCGCATCGTGCCGCGCCCCTGGGTCGACGGCACCAAGCGCGTCCTCGGCGACATCGACTCGGTGATGTCCGAGTTCCTGCGCGGCCAGCTCTCGGTGATGCTGCTGCTGGCGGTGTTCTACAGCGCCGGCCTGTGGCTGGCCGGGCTCAACTTCTGGCTGCCGGTGGGCGTGCTCACCGGCCTGCTGGTCTTCATCCCCTACGTCGGCTTCGGCGGCGGGCTGATCCTCGCCATCGTCGCCGCGCTGCTGCAGGCGCAGGGCTGGCCGCCGCTGGCCGGCGTGGCAATCGTGTATGCGCTTGGTCAGGTCGTCGAGAGCTTCGTGCTCACGCCCTACCTGGTGGGCGAACGCATCGGCCTGCACCCGCTCGCGGTGATCTTCGCGCTGATGGCCTTCGGCCAGCTCTTCGGCTTCGTCGGCGTGCTGGTCGCGCTGCCGGTGAGCGCCGCGCTGCTGGTAGGCCTGCGCGAGGTGCGCGAGGCCTGGCTCGCCAGCCCGGTGTATCTCGGCACGCAGCCGCGGCCGATCATCGCGAGCGAGCGCGAGCGCCCATGAAGCAGCTCGTCCTCGACATCCGCCCCGACGCCCCGCCCACGCTCGAGAACTTCGTCGCCGGCGCCAACGCCGAGCTGGTCGCCACCGTCTCGCTGCTCGCCTCGCCCGCCACCGCCGAACAGCTCCCGGCGCGCCACATCTACCTGTGGGGCGCGCCGGGCAGCGGACGCAGCCACCTGCTGCGCGCCGCGGTCGACGCCGCGCGCGCCGCCGGCCGGCCCGCCCACCTGCTCGCCGCCGCGACCGTCGAGGACCACCTGCCCGAGACGCCGGGCGCACTGCTCGCGATCGACGACGCGGACCAGCTCGGCGCCGCCGCGCAGATCGCGCTCTTCAACGCCTTCAACCGCGCCCGCGCGAACGGCCAGTCGCTGCTGCTGTGCGGCCCGGCCGCCCCGCTCGGCCTGGCGCTGCGCGAGGACCTGCGCACCCGCATCGGCCAGAGCCTGATCTACGAGGTGAAGCCGCTCGACGACGACGCGCGCGCGGAGATCCTCACCACCCTGGCGGCGCGGCGCGGCCTGCGCCTGGCCGACGAGGTGGTGGATTTTCTGCTGCGCCACGGCCGCCGCGAGCTCTCCAGCCTGCGCGAGGTGCTGGACGCGCTCGACCGCGCCTCGCTCGAGCACAAGCGCCCGATCACCCTGCCGCTGCTGCGCGACATGATCCAGCAAGGGCTGGAAATCTGACCCCGCGGGGCCGCCGTCCGACGCGCGTCACGCCCTCTTCGAATCCTCATCCAACCGATCCATCTTGCGGAGCCCGATCGTGAATCTCGTCCTCTTCGACCTCGACAACACCCTGCTCGCCGGCGACTCCGACTTCGCCTGGGCGCAGTTCCTCATCGGCAAGGGCGTGCTCGACCGCGAGGTGCAGGAAGCGAAGAACATCGCGTTCTACGAACAGTACAAGGCCGGCACGCTCGACATCTTCGAATTCCTCGACTTCCAGCTCGCCCCCCTCGCCCGCCACCCGCGCGCGCAACTCGACGCCTGGCACTGCGAGTTCATGGCGCAGTCGATCCGTCCGATGATCACCGCCAAGGCGCGCACGCTGGTGCGCGAGCACCTCGACAGCGGCGCCCTGGTCGCGGTGGTCACCGCCACCAACGCCTTCGTCACCGGTCCGATCGTGCGCGAGTTCGGCATCCCGCACGTGGTGGCCACCATCCCCGCACAGCAGGACGGTGCCTTCACCGGCAAGCCGCGCGGCATGCCGGCGTTCAAGGCGGGCAAGATCGAGCGCGTCGACGCCTGGCTGGAGTCGCTCGGCCTGCACATGGGCAGCTTCGAACACAGCTGGTTCTACAGCGATTCGCACAACGACCTGCCGCTGATGCAGCGCGTCACCGACCCGGTCGCGGTCGACCCCGACGACACCCTGCGCGCCCATGCCGAGGCCGCCGGCTGGCCGGTGATCTCGCTGCGCTGAACTGGTCGTTGATCTCGCTGCGCTGAAGATTCGCGACTTGCGTCGCTCCTACACCGCCCCGCACCCGCCGACGCTCATCGCCTCCCGCACCGCCGATCGCGACTTGCGTCGCTCCCACATCGCGGCTCCGGGTGCGCGACGGTTCGCGTAGGAGCGACGCAAGTCGCGATCGCCACCACCCCGAAGACGCACCGGTTTCCCGTGGGAGCGACGCAAGTCGCGATCGCCACCGCCCCGAACACGCACCGGTTTCCCGTGGGAGCGACGCAAGTCGCGATCGCAGCCGCCCCGGAAGCGCGCAGCCTTTCCGCAGGCGGGACGCGAGTCGGGAGTGCCATTTTGCCGAATCCCCACCGCTCCCCTCCGCCTTCGCGCAGCGTACGGACGTTTCGATCGGTTATCATTGCGCGCTTATGCAAGCACGACTCCTTTCCCGATGATCCGCAAGCTGCTGCGCAAGGTTTTCAAGCGCCCGGCCACCCCCGCACGCCACGAACCCGCCCTCATTCCCGTCGAACGCCACGGCATCCGCCGCGAGCAGCTGTCGCCGGCCGCGCGCAAGGTATGCGCGGTGCTGCAGGAGAAGGGCTTCAAGGCCTTCGTCGTCGGCGGCGCGGTGCGCGACCTGCTGATCGGCCACCCGCCCAAGGACTACGACGTCGCCACCAGCGCCACACCCGAGGAGGTGCGCGCCGCCTTCCGCCGTTCGCGCATCATCGGCCGGCGCTTCAAGATCGTGCACGTGATGAGCGGGCCGGAGACCATCGAGGTCTCCACCTTCCGCGCCAGCCAGGACGCCGAGAGCGCCGACACCGACGAGCACGGCCGCGTGCTGCGCGACAACGTCTTCGGCAACCAGCAGGAAGACGCCACCCGGCGCGACTTCACGGTCAACGCGCTGTACTACGATCCCGGCACCGAGACCATCGTCGACTACCACCACGGCGTCGCCGACATCCAGCAGAAGACCCTGCGCATGATCGGCGACCCGCGCACGCGCTACCGCGAGGACCCGGTGCGCATGCTGCGCGCGGTGCGCCTGGCGGCCAAGCTCGGGCTGACCATCGACCCCGCAGCGCGCCAGCCGATCCGCGAGATGGGCCCGCTGCTCGAGAACGTGCCGGCGGCGCGGCTCTTCGACGAGATGCTCAAGCTGCTGTTCTCCGGTCACTCGCTGAAGTGCCTGCAGCAGCTGCGCGCTGAAGGCCTGCACCACGGCCTGCTGCCACTGCTGGACGTGATCCTCGAGCAGCCGATGGGCGAGCGCTTCGTCACCCTGGCACTGGAGAACACCGACGAGCGCGTGCGCGAGGACAAGTCCGTTTCGCCCGGCTTCCTGTTCTCCACCCTGCTCTGGCACGAGGTGCTGAAGACCTGGGACAACAAGAAGGCCGCCGGCGACCATAGCCAGCCCGCACTCTTCGAGGCCATGGACGAGGTGCTCGACGCCCAGGCTGGCAAGCTCGCCATCACCCGCCGCATCGCCGGCGACATCAAGGACATCTGGGCGCTGCAGCCGCGCTTCGACAAGCGTGCCGGCAAGGCGCCCTACCGCGTCATCGAGCAGCCGCGCTACCGCGCCGGCTGGGATTTCCTGCGCCTGCGCGCGCAGGCCGGCGAGATCCCGATGGAGATCGTCGACTGGTGGGACGACTTCGCCCACGCGGGCCCCGACCAGCGCGAGGCCCTGCTGCGCCAGGCGCCGCCCGACGCCGCACCCGCGGCGAAGAAGCGCCGCCGGCGCAAGCGCAAGCCGGCCGGCGAGACCCCCGCGGCGGCGGACGCCGCCGTCGTCGATCCGTCCTGAGCGCTCGAGCTTGGTCCGCGCATACGTCGCCTTCGGCGCCAATCTCGGCGACCCGGTCGCCGCGTTCACCGAAGCCGTGCAGCGCCTCGATGCGCTGCCCGTCACCCGCGTCGTCGCGCGCTCCTCGCTGTACCGCAGCGCGCCGGTGGGCGTCGAAGGCCAACCCGACTACCTCAACGCGGTGATCGCGCTCGACACCGCGCTCGCGCCGCGCCCGCTGCTGGAGGCCCTGCTCGCGATCGAGCACGACAGCGGCCGCCGCCGCGACTTCCCGATGGCGCCGCGCACGCTGGACCTCGACCTGCTGCTGCACGGCGACGCGGTGATCGACGAGCCCGGCCTGCAGGTGCCCCACCCGCGCATGCACGAGCGCGCCTTCGCGTTGCTGCCGCTGGCCGAGATCGATCCCGCCGCCAGCATTCCCGGCCGCGGCGCGGTCGCGGCGCTGCTGCCCGCGCTCGCCGGCCAGGCGATCGAACGCGTGCCCACCCCCGCCGACAGCGCCCGCCACCCCTGACCCGCTCGCCACCGCCCCGCCCTCCGTCCGCCCATGGCCGCCTGGATCCAGTCCGTCAGCTCGATTCCCGTGTGGATGCAGACCGCGCTGCTGCTCACCGCCTCCAACGTGTTCATGACCTTCGCGTGGTACGGCCACCTGAAGAACATGCAGACGAAGGCCTGGTATGTGGCCGCACTGGTGAGCTGGGGGATCGCGCTCTTCGAATACCTGCTGCAGGTGCCCGCCAACCGCATCGGCGCCACCACGCTCAGCCTCGCCCAGCTCAAGATCATGCAGGAGGTGATCACCCTGCTGGTCTTCGTGCCCTTCGTCGTGCTCTACATGAAGCAGCCGCTCAAGCTTGACTACCTGTGGGCCGCCTTGTGTATGCTCGGCGCGGTGTATTTCATCTTCCGCAACTGACGCACGCTCACCGGAAAGGCAGCCCAGCATGCTCGACAAGGCCCGCTACATCGTCGTCGAAGGCCCGATCGGCGCCGGCAAGACCTCCCTCGCCCGCCGTCTGGCCGACCGCCTCCAGGCCGAGGCGGTGTTCGAGCAGGCCGAGCTCAACCCCTTCCTCGGCCGCTTCTACCAGCAGTCCGAGCGCTGGGGCCTGGCGACCCAGCTCTCCTTCCTGTTCCAGCGCATCGACCAGCTCTCCACGCTCGGCCCCATCGAGGGCGAGCGTCGTGTGGTGGCCGATTTCCTGTTCGACAAGGACCACCTCTTCGCCGAGCAGAACCTGTCGCCCGACGAACTCGCGCTCTATCGCCGCGTGCATGACGGCCTGCAGCCCGCCAACGCGCCCCGTCCCGACCTGGTGATCTACCTGCAGGCGCGCCCCGACACCCTGATGGAGCGCATCCGCAAGCGCGGCCTGGATGCCGAGCGCCGCATCACCGAGCTCTACCTCGAGCAGGTGGCCGAGCGCTACACGCGCTATTTCTACCAGTACGACGCCGCACCGCTTTTCATCGTGGATGCCGGAAAGCTCAACCCGGTCGACCGCGACGAGGACTTCGAACTGCTGCTCGAACGCCTGCGCGAGATGCGCAGCTACCGCGAGTTCTTCGGCTACGCGGATTGAGCGCAGTCGGCGGGCGCGCGCCGACGATGGCTGCCCGTGCCCGGCACGGGCCGCGAGGCTTGTGCAATGCACCAGTTTGGCCGACACTGCCGCCTCCCAACAGGAGCGATGAATGAGCTATCTCCAGGACCAGAAGCCCGTCACCCTCTTCGAACTCGGCAGGATGCGCGCCGAAGGGCGCAAGATCGCGATGCTCACCGCCTATGACGCGAGCTTCGCCGCGCTCCTCGGCCGCGCCGGCGTCGATTCCATCCTGATCGGCGACTCGCTCGGCAACGTCCTGCAGGGACAGAGATCCACCCTGCCGGTCACCCTCGAGCAGATGGCCTACCACACCGAATGCGTGGCCCGTGCCGGGGCGCGCCCCTTCGTCGTCACCGACATGCCCTTCGGCAGCTACCACGAGAGCCGCGAACAGGCGATGCGCAACGCCGCCCGCCTGATGGCCGCCGGGGCGCAGATGGTCAAGCTCGAAGGCGGCGAATTCATGGCCGAGACCGTGCGCTTCCTCGTCGAGCGCGGCGTGCCGGTGTGCGCGCACATCGGCCTCACCCCGCAGGCGGTGCATCAGCTCGGCGGCTATCGCGTGCAGGGCCGCAGCGAGGAAGGCGCGGCGCGCCTCAAGGCCGACGCGCTCGTGCTCGAGCAGGCCGGCGCCGCACTGATGGTCATGGAAATGGTGCCCGCCACGCTCGCCGGCGAGATCACCGCCAGCCTCTCCAGCATGGCGACGATCGGCATCGGCGCAGGCGCCGCCTGCGACGGCCAGGTGCTGGTGCTGCACGACCTGCTCGGCGTGTTCCCCGGCAAGACGGCGCGCTTCGTGCGCAACTTCATGGAAGGCGCGGCGAGCATCGAGGAAGCGGTCGCGCGCTACGCGGCCGCGGTCAAGGACGGCAGCTTCCCCGCTCCCGAGCACTGTTACTGAGCCCGCGTCGCGCACGCGAGGAACCGCAAATGCAGATCCACGAAAACATCGACAGCCTGCGCGCCGCACGCGCGGGCGCCGGACGCGTCGCCTTCGTGCCCACCATGGGCAACCTCCACGAGGGCCATATCGCCCTGATGCGCCAGGCGCGCGAACACGCCGACTGCGTGATCGCGAGCATCTTCGTCAACCGCCTGCAGTTCGGCGCCGGCGAGGACTTCGACCGCTATCCGCGCACCTTCGCCGCCGACTGCGAGAAACTCGCCGCCGCGGGAGTCGAGCACCTGTTCGCGCCCGACGAGTCGGTCATGTACCCGCAGCCGCAGCGCTACCACGTCGATCCTCCCGCAGAGCAGGTGTCGATCCTGGAGGGCGAGTTCCGCGCCGGCCATTTCCGCGGTGTCGCCACCGTGGTCATGAAGCTCCTCAACATCGTACGCCCCGAGGTCGCGCTGTTCGGCAAGAAGGACTACCAGCAACTCATGGTGCTGTCGAACATGGTGCGCGAACTGGCGATGCCGATCGAGGTCGTACCGGGTGAGACGGTGCGTGCCGAGGACGGCCTCGCGCTGTCCTCGCGCAACGGCTACCTGAGCGCGGACGAGCGCGCGCGCGCGCCTCTGCTGCATCACCTGCTCGCAGGCATCCGCGCCGCGGTGCGCACCGGCGAGCGCGACTTCGCGCGGCTGCAGGCAGACGCGATGGCCCGCTTGAGCGCAGCAGGATGGGCGCCCGACTACGTCGCCGTGCGCCGCCGCCTCGACCTGCAGCCGCCGGTGCAGGAAGACGACGTGCTCGTTGTGCTCGCCGCGGCGAAACTTGGCCGCACCCGGCTGATCGACAACCTGGAAATCTGAAGCGGGAGGCTGGATCCGGGTTCGCCCGCGCTTGCATCGGCGGACGGATCTGGTTAAAAACCGTAAAACCCGCAAATAAAGGCCCGGCCGCGACCTGCGGCGCGCATTTCAACGAAGAAGGGGGAGTGGAAAGATGATGACGACGGTAAAACAGATCCTCGAGGCGAAAGGCAGCACCTTCCATGCGGTGCGCCCGACCGACTCGGTCTTCGACGCGCTGTCGCTGATGGCGCAGTTCGACATCGGCTGCGTGCTGGTCACCGACAGCGACAAGCTGGTCGGGATCTTCACCGAACGCGACTATGCCCGCAAGGTCGTGCTCAAGGGGCTGGTGTCGCGCGATGTGAAGGTCGGCGACCTGATGACGCCCAACCCTTACACGGTCGGCCTGACGGGCACGGCCGACGACGTGATGGCGACGATGACCGCCAAGCGCTTCCGCCACATCCCGGTGGTCGAGGAAGGCAAGGTGCTCGGCATCGTGACGATCGGCGACATGGTGAAGTCCATCGTCACCCAGCACGAGAAGACCATCAAGCAGCTCGAGAGCTACATCGCCGGCGACCTCGCCGCGGAGTGAGCCGCGCGGCGACATCGCCGCCGAACAAGCAGACGCCGGAGCCGACGGGAGTCGGGTCCGGCGTCGTCGTCTGCGGGATGCATCGCGGGGCGCGCGGGAAGGCTGCGCCAGCGTGGCCCGGAAGCGCGCTCATCGCGACTTGCGTCGCTCCCACAGAAACCGCCTCGGCTTTCGAGCCGCGCTGTGGGAGCGACGCAAGTCGCGATTGCTGTGGTCGAGCTGCGCCGGCGCGGCCCCCCGGCGCACGGATCGCGACTGGCGTCGCTCCTACGAACCCCCTCGGTTTGTCGACCCGCGCTGTGGGAGCGACGCAAGTCGCGATTGCTGTGGTCGAGTTGCGCCGGCGCCGCCCCCCGGGCGCACGGATCGCGACTGGCGTCGCTCCTACGAACCCCCTCGGTTTGTCGAGCAGAGCGGACGCCTCGTGGCTCAGTCCCCCACCGCCTTGCCGACGATCTCGGCCACGTCCGCCGACAGCCCCGGCGTGGCGAGCACGCGTTCGAGCTGCGGGCGGATGCTGGCCTGCAGCGCAGGCGTGAAACGACGCCAGTTCTCCAGCGCGCGGGCCATGCGGGCGGCGACCTGCGGGTTGCGGGCGTCGAGCGCGATCACCTGCTCGGCCCAGAAGGCGTGGCCGCTGCCGTCGGCGGCGTGGAACTCGCCCGGGTTGGCGCGGAAGAACGTGCCCAGCAGGGCGTAGACCTTGTTCGGGTTCGACAGGCTGAAGGCGGGGTCGCTGAGGAGCACGCGCACGCGCGCCAGCGCCGGCTCGGCGGCCTCGCCCCAGCGCCAGGCGCCCGCCTGCAAGGCGAACCACTTGTCGAGTACGAGGGCGTCGTCGCGATGGCGGTCGTGGAAGGCCTGCAGCGCGGCGGTGCGCGCCGGGCTCGTGCTGTGCACCAGCGCGGCGAGCGCGCCGAAGCGCTCGGTCATGTTGGTGGCGGCGGCGAAGCGTGCCTCGGCCCGCGCCAGGCCCTCGGCTACGCCGGCGGCGGCGAGGTAGCGCAGGGCGAGATTCACCAGCGCGCGACGGCCGGCGTCGCCCGGGTGGTAGCGATATTCACCCGCTACCTGCAGGCGCTCGACCACCTCCAGCCAGTCGGCGGCGAGGGTGGCGCCGAGCGCGCGCATCATGCGCACCAGCGCGCCGCGCAGCGCGGCGGGATCGGCGGGCGACATGCGCTCGAGCAGATAGGCCTCGCCCGGCAGCGCGAGCGCCTGGGCGCGGAAGGCGGGGTCGAGCGCGGCGTCGTTCAACAGGGCGCGGAAGGCGCGGACGAAGGCCTCCGGCACCGTCGCCGCGGGGTCGGCCGCGAGCGCCAGTGCGACGCGCTCGGCGTAGCGCTGCGCGGCGTCCCAGCGGTTGCAGGGGTCTGCGTCGTGCGCCATGCGGAAGGCCAGGCGCGCATCATCCTCGTCGAGTTCGAGGATCACCGGCGCGGAGAAGCCGCGCAGCAGCGAGGGCACCGGCTCGGCGGCGAGGCCGACGAAGCGGAACACCTGCGCCTCCTCGGTCAGCTTCAGTACGCGCGTGGTCGCCCCGGCCTGGGCCTCGCCCTCGAGCCGCAGCGGCAGGTCGCGCCCGTCCGCACCGATGAGGCCCAGCGCGACCGGAATTACCAGCGGCAACTTGACGTGCTGGCCGGGCGTGGCCGGGGTCGATTGCGCCAGGGTCAGCGTGTAGCTGCCGTCGGCCGCGTTCCACTCCCCGCTCGCCTTCACCCGCGGCGTGCCGGCCTGCTCGTACCAGCGCATGAACTGGTCGAGGTCGAAGCCGTTGTTGGCCTCGGACATGACCTCGACGAAGTCGTCGCAGGTCACCGCCTGGCCGTCGAAGTAGCTGAAGTAGAGGTCCATGCCGTTGCGGAAGCCCTCCTGCCCGAGCAGGGTGTGCAGCATGCGGATGACCTCGGCGCCCTTCTCGTAGACCGTGGCGGTGTAGAAGTTGTTGATCTCCTGGTAGCTGTCGGGGCGGATCGGGTGCGCCATCGGCCCACCGTCCTCGGGGAACTGCGCGGCGCGCAGCACGCGCACGTCGTCGATGCGCTTGACCGCGCGCGCCGAGGCCGCGCCCTCGGGGCCGGCCGCGCGCGCCAGCATGTCGGCGGAGAACTGCTGGTCGCGGAAGACGGTGAGGCCTTCCTTCAGGGTGAGCTGAAACCAGTCGCGGCAGGTGACGCGGTTGCCCGTCCAGTTGTGGAAGTACTCGTGCGCGACCACGCTCTCGACGTTCTCGTAGTCGAGGTCGGTGGCGGTGTCGGGCTTGGCGAGGATGAACTTGGTGTTGAAGATGTTCAGCCCCTTGTTCTCCATCGCGCCCATGTTGAAGTCGGCCACGGCGACGATCATGAAGCGGTCGAGGTCGAGCTCCAGGCCGAAGGTCTCCTCGTCCCAGCGCATCGAGTGCACCAGCGAATCCATCGCGTGTTCGACGCGGTCGAGGTTGCCCTCCTCCACCCACACCTGCAGCAGCACCTCGCGGCCCGACATCGTCTCGACCTTGCGTTCGAGCGCGACCAGCTTCGCCGCGACCAGCGCGAACAGATACGAGGGCTTGCGGAAGGGATCCTCCCACTTGGCGTAGTGGCGCCCACCCGGCAGCAGGCCCGCGTCGACCAGGTTGCCGTTGGAGAGCAGCACCGGGCAGGCCTCGCGGTCGGCTTCGAGCGTGACGGTGTAGCGCGCCATCACGTCGGGACGGTCGGGGAAACAGGTGATGCGGCGGAAGCCCTCGGCCTCGCACTGGGTGAAGAAGCCTCCGTTCGACAGGTAGAGGCCCGAGAGCGTGGTGTTGGCGCGCGGATTCACCCGGGTGACGACCTCGACCACGACGCGATCGCCCGCAGCGTCGATCTCGATGACGCCGCCGTCCTCGCGCAGCGCTTGCGGGGCCTGGCCGTCTACGCTCAGCGACACGCGCTCGAGCGCCTCGCTCCATAGCCGGATCGGGCCGTCGGCGGCGTCGCGCTTGCGCACGCAGGACATTCGGTTGGTGACCAGGGTGGCCTCGGGGTCGAGGCGGAAGTGCAGGTCGACGGTCTCGACCGTCCACGCCAGCGGCCGGTAGTCGGCGCGCTGGATCGTCGGGGCATGTTCGGTTTTCATTATGTTCTCCATCGGCGCCTCGCGGGCGCGGCAAGGGCGCGAGTGTACGCCCTGGCGGGCGAGCCGCACAGGGCGGGCATGCCTGGCGCAAAGCTGCGGTCAGGACCGGTCAGGACGACGGGACCACGGCGCGAGCGGCGCCAGGCTGCCCGCGGCGCGGCTCAGTCGGGCTTGCGGTCGCAGACCAGCACATCGGCCGTCGAACGCGCGAGAACGTGCTTGGTGACGCTGCCGAGCAGCATTTCGCCGAGCAGGCCGTGGCCGCGCTTGCCGATCACGATCAGGTCGCAATCCTGTTCCTGCTCCTGCTCGAGGATCTGCGTCGTGGCCTCGCCGTGGACCACGATGCGGCGCACGCGGTTCTCGTCCACCCCCGCGCGCGCGACCAGCTCGTTCATCTGCGCACCCGCCTCGCGGCGCGCGTTGACGCGCAGCGAGGACAGCGCGCTCTCCTCCACGCCGGCATAGCGCAGCTTGCCCTCGAAGGGCACCTCGAAGGCGTGCAGCAGCACGAACTCGGCCTGCGGGGCCACGCGCCGCGCGAACTCCAGCGCCTCGAGCGCGCGTGCCGAGAAGTCCACCGGCACGAGCACGCGGCGATAGGGCTCGTGGGCGATCTGCTTGACCACCAGCATCGGGCGCACGGACTTGCGCAGCACGCGCTCGGTGGTGGAGCCGATCAGCAGCTCGCGCATGAAGCCTGCGCCGCGCGCCCCCATCACCAGCAGGTCGGCGTCGATCGCCTCGGCGTGGGCGACGATCTCGCCGAGCACGCCACCCACCGCCAGGTGCAGCTCGGGCGTCACCCCGTGGCGCTTGTGCATCTCGGCGGCGAGCGCTTCGACCTCGCCGCGCACCTCCTCGAGCAGCTTCTCCTGCAGCCCGACGGAGTCGGTGTCGAGCAGCTGGCGCAAGGTGTCGAGCGCGCCGGAATTGACCACGTGCTGCAGCGACACCCGCGCACCGAGCTCGGCCGCGAGCAGGCAGGCACGGACCACGGCATGACGGGCGAGCGCCGAGAGGTCGGTGGGGGCGACGAGGGTGCGGATCGGGTTCATCGTTCGGTCTCCTGGGGCCGGTCGGGCGCGTTCGCCCGCGGGCTCGCCGCGGGCTGCGCGGCGGCCGGATCCTGCGCCGGCGTTGCGGACTGCGTGCCGGCAGCTGCGGGTGCGTCCGTGCGGTGAGCGTCCTCGTAGGCGATCTCCACCGCGAAGGCGCGCGCCGCGTAGTCGGCCGCATCGTTGAAGGGGTTGAGCACGCGCTCCACCCCGGCGGCGCCGAGCGCGGCGCCATGGATGTCGTCACGCACCACGCCGGCGATGCGGCCCTTGAAGCCGGCCTCGCCGAGCGCGTGCAGGAAGGCGCGGTTGGAATCCCACTGCGGGAAGGTGGTCACCACCCAGCGCGCATCGGCGAGCGGCAGGGATTCGAGGAAGCCGGGGTCCTCACCGTCGCCGAAGCGCACCGGCAGGCGCTGACGGCGCAGCTGGCGGACGATCTCGGGGTCGAAATCGACGCCGATCACGGCGATGCCGGCCTGGCGGAGCTGCCGCATCAGGCGCGCGCCATAGCGGCCGAGGCCGAACACCACGATGTCGGGCTGCCCCGCCGCCCTGCCCTGGCGCTCGACCGCGAGCTCGCGGAAGGGGCGCGCGCGCTCGAACACGCCGAGCAGCGGCGCGAGGCGCTCGTAGAGCGGCTGCGAGTACAGGATCATGTAGGTGGACACCATGATCGTGACCAGCCCGACCAGGGTGGTGAGACCGAGCGCCTCTACACCGACGTGACCAAGGGTGATGCCCATCGCCACGAACACGATGGAGAACTCGCTGATCTGCGCCACGGTGAGGCCGGCAAGGAAGCCGGTGCGCTTGCGGTAGCCCATGTAGCCCATGATCGCCATGACGATCAACGGGTTTCCGATCAACACGAAGAGCGACAGGATCACCGCCGGCCAGAGCTCACCGCCGAGCGTGGAGAAATCGAGTTTGGCACCGAGGTCGACGAAGAAGAACAGCAGCATGAAGTCGCGGATGCCGGTCAGGCGCGCGTTCATCGCCTCGCGGTAGCTCGTCGAGGCGAGCGAGAAGCCGGCCAGGAAGGCGCCCGCCTCCTTGCTGAAACCGGCCAGCTCGCCGAGCGCGGCGAGCCCGGTGCCCCAGGCGATGGCGAAGATCAGCAGCAGTTCCTGCGTGCGCGCCATCGCGTGCACCAGCCAGGGCAGCACGTAGCGCATCAGCACGAACATCAGCACGCCGGCGCCCACCAGGCGCAGCGCCAGGTGCCCGGCCACGGCGAGGATGGCGTCGTCGCCGTGGCCGCGCAGCGCGCTCATGGTCATCATCGCCAGCACCACGGCGACGTCCTGCACGATGAGGAAACCCACCGCGATGCGCCCGTGCAGGGAGTCGAGCTCGCGCTTGTCCGAGAGCAGCTTGACCACGATGATCGTGCTGGAGAAGGTCAGCGCCACCGCGACGTAGAGCGCGTCCATCAGGCTTTTGCCCATCAGCACGATGATGAGGAAGCCGAACACGATGGTGAAGCCGAGCTGGCCGAGGCCGGTGGCGAGCGCGACCGGGCCGATGTGGCGGATGTGATGCAGGTCGAGCTTGAGCCCGACCACGAAAAGCAGCACGGTGACACCGATCTCGGCGAGCAGGGCGACCTCGTCGTGCGCGGTGACGATTCCGAACACCGCCGGGCCCACCAGGATGCCGACCACGATGTAGGCGATCAGCATCGGCTGGCGGAGGCGCACCGCGAACGCTCCGGCGAGGGCGGAGACGATCAGCAGCACGGCGAATTCGGCGTAGGGCCCGTGGGCCAGCATCCCGGCCATCGTTCGATCCTCGTGTCACCCGGCGAGACACCCGGATACGGGGGCGCGCGGAGCGGAACCAAAGCCTTCGCACGAATGGTACCCGATCCGCGCCGCCAGGGCCGGCGGACGAAAAGGCGCGCGCGGAAACTCGGGAAAGCGCCGGATCAGGCCTTCGCGGGTGCGGGCAGCAGCACGATGCAGGTGCCGGCCAGGCGGTCGTGGAGGAACTGGCGGTCGCGATCGACCAACGCCCACGCCAGGCCGATGCCGCCCAGCAGCACCGAGGGCCAGGCGAGCGCATAGCGCAGCCAGCAGCGCCCGAGCGAGGCAATGCGCCCGTCCGCACCGGTGACGATCTTCAATCGCCAGGTCTGCATCGCGAGGGTCTGCCCGCCGCGCCGCCAGTACCACACGAAATACCCCCCGAGCACGCCGAACACGTGCAGCCAGAGCAACCAGCCGGGCGGGGCGAACCCGGCGGCGATGCCGAGCATCAGGTAGGGAACGAGGAAGGTGAGCGCGAGCACGCCGAGCATCAGCATCGATTCGTACAGCATCGAAGCGAGGCGCCGGCGCAGTCCGGCAAGCTCGGCGGAGGGGCGGTCGGCTGGGCCTGCACCGGCCGTGTCCTTGAGGGAGGAAGCATCCCGTGCCGGGGGCTGGGCGGCGCGCGCCCCGTCGGGGACGGCCTTGCCGGCCCGGCTCTTGCTGCGCGTCATGAGTCGATCCAGGCCGCCGCATGGCGGCGGCGCAAAAAGGGAAAACGGTAGGGGAACCGGGGAGGAGCGCGTGCGCGAGGACCTGCGCTGCGGCCGCCGGCGGCGGGATCGCGATCGCGGCCCCGCAGGACAACGTCAATCGCGCGCGCGTCGCCGCAGGCGCTCCCGGCCACCGCCTGCAGCCTTGACCAAACCGCAAGCGGCCGGTAACGTTCTGCGTTTATCCAAACCCCAATAGAGCGAGTTCGCGATGGTGCTGTCCGGAGCCGAAATTGTAATCAGGTGCCTGCAGGAAGAAAAGGTCGAGTATGTCTTCGGTTACCCGGGCGGCGCGGTCCTCTTCCTCTACGACGCGCTCTTCCAGCAGGAAACGGTCCGCCACGTGCTGGTACGCCACGAGCAGGCCGCCGTGCACGCCGCCGACGGTTTCGCGCGCAGCACCGAGAAGGTCGGCGTCGCGCTGGTGACCTCCGGCCCGGGTGCGACCAACGCCGTCACCGGCATCGCCACCGCCTACTGCGACTCGATCCCGATGGTGATCATCTCCGGCCAGGTGCCGGTCGCCGCGATCGGCCAGGACGCCTTCCAGGAAGTCGACACGGTCGGCATCACCCGCCCGTGCGTCAAGCACAACTTCCTCGTC
The DNA here is from genome assembly GCF_055393985.1 of Thauera sp. DNT-1. Lineage (NCBI taxonomy): Bacteria > Pseudomonadati > Pseudomonadota > Betaproteobacteria > Rhodocyclales > Zoogloeaceae > Thauera > Thauera sp. DNT-1. The sequence goes on from NZ_AP043752.1 coordinate 1,208,895, forward strand.
AGGGACGTGCGCGACATCGCCGCGACGATGAAGAAGGCCTTCCACCTCGCCCGCACCGGCCGCCCCGGCCCGGTCCTGGTCGACATCCCGAAGGACGTGTCGATGCAGCGCTGCGAGTACGAGTACCCGAAAGAGATCTCGATGCGCTCGTACAACCCGGTGACCAAGGGCCACTCGGGCCAGATCAAGAAGGCGGTGCAGCTGCTGCTCGAAGCCAAGCGCCCGATGATCTACACCGGCGGCGGCGTGGTGCTCTCCAACGCGGCCGAGCAGCTCGTCAAGCTCACGCGGCTCCTCGGCTACCCGATCACCAACACCCTCATGGGCCTCGGCGGCTACCCCTCGAGCGACCGCCAGTTCCTCGGCATGCCGGGCATGCACGGCACCTTTGAAGCCAACATGGCGATGCACTACTCCGACGTGCTGCTCGCCGTCGGCGCCCGCTTCGACGACCGCGTGATCGGCAATCCGGCGCACTTCGCCGAAGAGCCGCGCAAGATCATCCATGTGGACATCGACCCCTCGTCGATCTCCAAGCGCGTGCGCGTCGACACTCCGATCGTCGGCGACGTCAAGGAAGTGCTCGACGAGATGATCCGCCAGATCGAATCCGGCGAGGCGCGCCCCAACCCCGAGGCGCTGGCCTCGTGGTGGAAGCAGATCGAGCAGTGGCGCGAGCGCAAGTGCATGGTCTACAAGAACTCGGACGAGATCATCAAGCCGCAGTTCGTGATCCAGAAGCTGTGGGAAGTCACCGGCGGCGACGCCATCGTCACCTCCGACGTCGGCCAGCACCAGATGTGGGCGGCGCAGTACTACGGCTTCGACAAGCCGCGGCGCTGGCTCAACTCGGGCGGCCTGGGCACGATGGGCGTGGGCATGCCCTATGCCATGGGCGCCAAGCTCGCCAACCCCGACATGCAGGTGGCCTGCGTGACCGGCGAGGCTTCGATCCAGATGAACATCCAGGAGCTCTCGACCTGCAAGCAGTTCCGCCTGCCGATCAAGATCTGCAACCTCAACAACCGCTACCTGGGCATGGTGCGCCAGTGGCAGGAGCTGTTCCACGGCGGGCGCTACTCCGAGTCCTACATGGACTCCTTGCCCGACTTCGCCAAGCTGGCCGAGTCCTACGGCCACGTCGGCATCCGTGTCGACCGGCCGGCCGACGTCGAGGGTGCGCTGCGCGAGGCCTTCACCACCCACAAGGACGAGCTCGTGTTCCTCGATTTCCAGATCGACCAGACCGAAAACGTCTATCCGATGGTGCAGGGCGGGAAGGGTCTCACCGAGATGATCCTGTCGGCCGAAGACCTTTGATCGCCTCCTACCGAATCCGGAACACATCACCATGCGTCACGTCATTTCCCTCCTGATCGAAAACGAATCCGGCGCGCTGTCGCGCGTGTCCGGCCTGTTCTCGGCGCGCGGCTACAACATCGAATCGCTGACCGTGGCTCCGACCGAGGACTTCTCGATGTCGCGGATGACCATCGTCACCACCGGTTCCGACGAGATCATCGAGCAGATCACCAAGCAGCTGAACAAACTGGTCGAGGTCGTCAAGGTCGTCGACATCTCCGAGGCCGCCCACATCGAGCGCGAACTCATGCTGGTCAAGGTGCGCGCCACCGGCAAGGACCGCGAGGAGATCAAGCGCACCGCCGACATCTTCCGCGCCCGCATCATCGACGTCACCGACGCCTCCTACGTCGTCGAACTCACCGGCAACCAGGGCAAGCTCGACGCCTTCATCGGCGCGATCGACCCGGCACTGATCCTCGAGACCGTGCGCTCGGGCGTCTGCGGCATCGGCCGCGGCGACCGCGTGCTCAAGGTCTGAGCTCCCCCCTCCCCCGCTCCACATCGAACCAAAGGAAAGACATGAAGGTTTACTACGACAAGGACGCCGACCTCTCGCTGATCAAGGGCAAGCAGGTCACCATCGTCGGCTACGGCTCGCAGGGCCACGCCCATGCCCAGAACCTGCGCGACTCCGGCGTGAATGTCACCGTCGGCCTGCGCAAGGACGGCAGCTCGTGGGCCAAGGCCGAGGCCGCCGGCCTGGCCGTCAAGGAAATCGGCGAAGCCGTCAAGGCCGCCGACCTCGTCATGATCCTGCTGCCGGACGAGACCGCGCCCCAGGTCTATCGCGACGACATCGAGCCGAACATCAAGAAGGGCGCCGTGCTCGCCTTCGCCCACGGCTTCAACGTGCACTACAACCAGATCGTGCCGCGTGCCGATCTCGACGTCATCATGGTCGCCCCCAAGGGCCCCGGCCACACCGTGCGCTCCGAGTACCTGCGCGGGGGCGGCGTGCCGACCCTGATCGCGATCTACCAGGACCGCTCGGGCAAGGCCAAGGACATCGCCCTGTCGTACTCCGCTGCCAACGGCGGCACCAAGGGCGGCGTGATCGAGACCAACTTCCGCGAAGAGACCGAGACCGACCTCTTCGGCGAGCAGGCCGTGCTGTGCGGCGGTGCCGTCGAGCTGGTCAAGATGGGCTTCGAGACCCTGGTGGAAGCCGGCTACGCCCCCGAGATGGCCTACTTCGAGTGCCTGCACGAGCTCAAGCTGATCGTCGACCTGATGTACGAGGGCGGCATCGCCAACATGAACTACTCGATCTCGAACAACGCCGAGTACGGCGAGTACGTGACCGGGCCCGAGGTCATCAACGAGCAGTCGCGCGCTGCCATGCGCAACGCGCTCAAGCGTATCCAGACCGGCGAGTACGCCAAGATGTTCATCCTCGAGGGCAAGACCAACTACCCGAGCATGACCGCCTACCGCCGCCTCAACGCCGACCACCAGATCGAGAAGGTCGGTGGCCAGCTGCGCGACATGATGCCGTGGATCAAGGCCAAGGCCCTGGTCGACAAGTCGAAGAACTGATCGCCCCGGCGTTCGGTCCAAGGGCCGGTACCGCACTCGCGGTGCCGGCCTTTTTCATTGCTGCGCCCGATCGCCCGCGCAAGCGCACGCACCGCAGGATCGTCATGCGGCGGCGCGGGCGCTTTTGCAGCCGGCACGGCGCGCGCGTACGCTAAAATGACGATCCTGGAATCCACGGAGGCGACGCCCAAGGTGCCCGATAACGAACACGCCCCGCTGCCCTTGTCCGACAAGCGCCGCCGCGGCATCTACATCCTGCCGAACCTGTTCACCACCGCAGCGCTGTTCGCCGGCTTCTATGCGATCGTGCAGGCGATGAACCAGCGCTTCGAGTACGCCGCGGTGGCGATCTTCGTCGCCATGGTGCTCGACGGCCTCGACGGCCGCATTGCCCGCCTCACCAACACCCAGAGCGAGTTCGGCGCCGAGTACGACTCGCTCTCCGACATGGTCTCCTTCGGCGCCGCACCGGCGCTGGTGATGTACGAGTGGGCGCTGCAGGACCTCGGCAAGCTCGGCTGGGTCGCCGCCTTCATCTACTGCGCCGGGGCCGCGCTGCGCCTGGCACGCTTCAACACCAACATCGACGTGGTCGACAAGCGCTACTTCCAGGGCCTGCCCAGTCCCGCGGCGGCGGCCCTGGTCGCCGGCATGGTGTGGGTGGGCATCGACAACGGCTTCGCCGGCAACGAGCTGCGCTGGTACGCCGCGGTGCTGACCATCTTCGCCGGCGTCTCCATGGTCAGCAACGTGCTGTTCTGGAGCGGCAAGAGCATCAACCTGCGCAAGAGCGTGCCCTTCATCGTGCTGATCGCGCTGGTGCTCGCCTTCGCGCTCATCTCCAGCTACCCGCCCGGCATCCTCTTCGGCCTCTTCCTCGCCTACGCCGGCTCGGGCTACGTGGTCGCCGCGCTGCGCTGGCGCCGGCGCCGCACCCATCGCGCCGAACCCGCCGCACCCCAGGCGGCCGCGTACACCGCACAAGCCGGCGACGCCGCCGCCGCGCCCGTCGAGGGCGCTTCATCCGACCCCGGGAGCAAGCCATGAAAGACAAGCTGATCATCTTCGACACCACCTTGCGCGACGGCGAGCAGAGCCCCGGCGCGTCGATGACGCGCGACGAGAAGCTGCGCATCGCCCGCCAGCTCGAACGCATGCGGGTCGACGTCATCGAGGCCGGCTTCGCCGCCGCCTCCAATGGCGACTTCGAGGCGGTGCGCTCGATCGCCGAGGCGATCAAGGAATCCACCGTGTGCTCGCTGGCGCGCGCCAACGAGCACGACATCCGCCGCGCCGGCGAGGCCATCCGGCCGGCGGCGCGCGGCCGCATCCACACCTTCATCGCCACCAGCCCGATCCACATGGAGAAGAAGCTGCGCATGACGCCCGATCAGGTCGTCGAGCAGGCGGTCAAGGCGATCGGCTGGGCGCGCGAATACACCGACGACGTCGAGTTTTCCGCAGAGGATGCCGGCCGCTCCGAGATCGACTTCCTGGTGCGCATCTTCGAGGCCGTGATCGACGCCGGCGCGAAGACCATCAACGTGCCCGACACGGTCGGCTACAACGTCCCCGAGCAGTTCGCCGCCACCGTGCGCACGCTGATCGAGCGCGTGCCCAACTCGGACAAGGTGGTGTGGTCGGTGCATTGCCACAACGACCTCGGGCTGGCCGTGGCCAACTCGCTCGCCGCGGTGCGCACGGGCGCGCGCCAGGTCGAGTGCACCATCAATGGCCTGGGCGAGCGCGCGGGCAACGCATCGCTCGAAGAGATCGTCATGGCGGTGCGCACCCGCGCCGACATCTTCCCGGTCGAGACCGGCGTCGACACCACGCAGATCGTCCCGGCCTCGAAGCTGGTTTCGCAGGTCACCGGCTACCCGGTGCAACCCAACAAGGCCATCGTCGGCGCCAACGCCTTCGCGCACGAGTCCGGCATCCACCAGGACGGCGTGCTCAAGCACCGCGAGACCTACGAGATCATGCGCGCCGAGGACGTCGGCTGGGGCGCCAACAAGCTCGTGCTCGGCAAGCTCTCCGGTCGCAACGCCTTCCGCGCCCGCCTGCAGGAGCTCGGCATCGAGATCGAGAGCGAGGAGCACCTGAACCAGGCCTTCGCGCGCTTCAAGGAGCTCGCCGACCGCAAGTCGGAGATCTTCGACGAAGATCTCACCGCGCTGATGCGCGACGAGGCGGTGACCCCGGCGCCCGAGCAGTACCGCCTGGTGTCGACCCGCTTCCACTCCGAGACCGGCGAGACGCCGGTGGCCGAGATCACCCTGTCGATCGGCGGCGCCGAGAAGCACGCCCGTGCCAACGGCTCCGGCCCGGTGGACGCCGCCTTCAAGGCGATCGAGACGGTGGCGACGACGGGAAGCGAGCTGCTGCTCTACTCGGTGAACGCGATCACCAGCGGCACCGACGCCCAGGGCGAGGTCACCGTGCGCCTGTCGCGCGACGGCCGCGTGATGGACGGACAGGGCGCCGACACCGACATCATCGTCGCCTCGGCCAAGGCCTACCTGAACGCGCTCAACAAGCTGCACGTGGGAGCCGAACGGCTCAACCCGCAGGTATGAGGGCGTAAGGCGTCAGGAGCGAAGGGCGGGTGCGGAACTTGCCGACCCCGCCCCGCCCGCCTCACTGCGCGCGGGAGGGAGCCGTCGCACGGGCATGCAGCATCGTGCTGGTGAACAACACGACCGCGAGGAAGACCTCGACGAGGGCGAACACGCCGGTGAGCCCGGGGTCGGTGGCGCGCAGCACACCCTCGGTGAAATACAGCAGCGACAGCATCGACAGCCACTGCGAGGTGTAGCGGCGGCCGCGCAGCACGCCGAACACCGCCGGCAGAAGCGGCAGCGCCTTCAGCATCATCCACGAGCCGCCCGGACGCAGCGGGGCGAGCCAGCCCTCCCAGATCACGCACAGCGCGATCAGCGCCAGCAGCGCGACGCTCGACACCACGCTCAGCATGCGCGCGTTCATCGCGACCCCGCCAGGCGCATCGCCACCTCGGCAAGGCGCCGGCCCTGCGCCTGCGCGAGCGCGATCTCCTCTGCGCTCGGCGCAGAATCGCCCTCGCTCCCGGAGACATGACTCGCGCCATAGGGCGTGCCGCCGCTGCGCGTCTCGCCGAGCGCCGGCTCGGAGAACGGCAGGCCGAGCACCAGCATGCCGTGATGGAAGAGCGGCAGCATCATCGACAGCAGCGTGCTCTCCTGCCCGCCATGCAGGCTGGACGAGGACGTGAACACGCAGCCCGGCTTGCCCTCGAGGGCGCCGTTGAGCCAGGCACCGGCAAGTCCGTCGAGGAAGTACTTCATCGGCGCCGCCATGTTGCCGAAGCGCGTCGGGCTGCCGAGCGCCAGGCCGACGCACTCCTCCAGGTCGGCGACCTCGACGTAGGGCGGCCCGGACGCCGGGATGTCGTCCTCCACCGCCTCGCACACGGCGGACACCCGCGGCACCGTGCGCACCCGCGCCACCGCGCCCGGCACCTGATGGATGCCGGCGGCGATGTGCTCGGCGAGCGCGCGCACCGAACCGCGGTGGCTGTAGTAGAGGACGAGGATTTCGTGCATCGGATGCCAGTTCCGGAAGGGGAGCGGATTATATCGCGCGGCGTCGCCGGCCACCCGCAGCCCGAAGGCGCACGCGGGCAATGCGCTCAGATCGGATAGGGATCGATCTCGTACTGGAAAAGTTCGACGCTCGGCGTCTGCAGGTCGAGCCCGAGCGCGCGTGCCTGGGCGACATAGACCGTCTGCGTCCCGCGTACGAAGACGAAGCGGCGCGAGGCGTAGGTGCCGGCGACCGCGAGCATCGCCGGATGGCGGCGCAGCGGCTCCATGATCGGCAGCGCGAGCGCGGGCGAGAGCTGCTGCACCGCACGCCCGCGAAAGCCGACCATGACCGGATGGAAGGACTGCCCGATGATCTGCAACCCGACCTCCACCTGCCCCGGGCAATCGCTGCGCACCCAGCGCACGATGCACACCGACCAGGCCTGCTCGGGCTTTCGCCGCAGGGCCAGCGCGCCGCCCGCCTCGATCTCGCCGCGCACGCCGGCCACACTCATGATCGCAAGGCCGCCCGGGCTTTCGTTGAGGACCATCCACTCCTGCAGCAACGCAGGGTCATCCCTTCCCCCACTGCCCAGATCCCACACCGATTGCAGGCCGATCCCGACCTGAACCACGTATTGATGCTGGCGCCGCGGCTGCCCCCGCACCGGCGCCGCCATCCAGTGGCTGCGAAGGCGGCGCAGCAAGGCCACCGTCTCGAGGGGTGAAAGGCCAGGCGGAAACAGCGCCTCCTCGGCATCCAGCGACTCGACTTCGCCCTGCATGCCCGCGAGTTCTGCCGCGGTCATGCGCGCCGTCACCCACTCTATGCACTCGCCCAGCTTCTGCGCCATCGGGCGCGGATTGAAGCTCCACAGATCGCCGCCGAGCACCGACTCCGAGGGCGCCGGCCGCCGCGCCACGGATTGCGGCCCCAGGTCGGCGCCGAGGTCGATCCACCACGCCGATGCGCTCGTGTCGCCGGTGCCGCGCGCGAGCACCGCGGCGCCGAGAACACGCGCATCGAGAAAGTCGTACAACCAGGCGATCTCGCGGCCGGTAAGCCCCTCGGGCTGTGCGACCGCGACGGCCAGCAGACGCAGGTAGGCACAGCGCAGGGGATCGTCCGCGGCAGCCGCGGCAACCTCATGGTGCGCCGCGAAGTCGTGCGCCAACCGCCAAGTCCCCGCGGGAGGCGCAGCCGCCGCCAGCGCGCTCAGCACGAAGATCTCGGTCACCACGCCGATCGCGTATTCGCAGAGCTCCGCTCCGCCCCCCGGCCGCGCCCTTCCGGCGCGCCCGGCTGCAGCCGAGACGGCCGTGGCGACATCGAGCGCGAGCACGCACAACTGCTCGTTCGCCTCGAACAGCGGCACGTCCACCGGGAGCTGTCTCGCGAGCAGCAAGGGCCGCAGCCGGCCACCGATGTCGCCCATGCGCTCGGCCAGCGCGCACAACAACGCGTCGCTCGTCGCCGGACCGGCAGCGGTGCCGCCAAAAGCGTCGTGCATGCGCGCTCGCAGCGCGGCGAGGTCATCCTCCACGGCGTCTGCAGGCTCGCTGTCGAGCCAGCGCAGCAGCGACTGCTCGGCATCGGACGGTGTCGAAGGCGCTTCCATGGTCCCCGGAGAAACATTGCTCGGGTCACATTCTATCCCCATCCCGCGCACACACGCCGCAACACTGCGGACACCCGGCGCCGGTACGCGGAAGATGTCGAGGAATCGCTCGTCGGCCGCAATAAAACCTTGTCCGCGACGGGCGACTCCCCTATAATCCGCGGTTTTTCGCATCCACCGATCAGGAACATCCAGATGGTCGTCATTCGCCTTGCCCGTGGTGGCGCCAAAAAGCGCCCGTTCTTCAACATGGTCGTTGCCGATTCGCGCAACCGCCGCGACGGTCGCTTCATCGAGCGCGTCGGCTTCTACAACCCGATCGCCTCGGGCGCCGAGAAAGGCCTCGTGATCAACGCCGAGCGCCTCGCCTACTGGCAGCAGAACGGCGCCCAGCTCTCGCCCACCGTCGCTCGCCTGGTCAAGCAGGCCGGCACGGCCGCGGCCTGATCGACTTCGATCAGCGGCCGAGCGGCGCATGATCGTACTGGGGCGCATCGTCGCCCCTTTTGGCGTTCAGGGCTGGATCAAGATCCATCCCTTCGGTGACGACCCCGCCTCGTGGCGGAATATGTCGCACTGGTGGCTGTGCAGCGACGACGACGCGCCCGCCGAGGCGTGGAAGCAATACACGTTGAGCGCCTGCCGGCCGCACGGCAAGGGGCTGGTGGCCGCACTGGCCGAGATATCCGACCGGGGCGCCGCCGAGGCGATCGACGGCTTCTACATCGCCGCGCCGCGCGAGGCGCTGCCCAAGCCTGCCGAGGGCGAGTACTACTGGGGCGACCTCGTCGGCCTGGCGGTCGAGAACGAGGCGGGTGAAGCGATGGGCACGGTCGCAGGGTTGATCTCGACCGGCGCGCACGACGTGTTGCAGGTGCGTGAAGGCGAAGGTGAAGAGGGGGTCGAACGCCTGATCCCCTTCGTCGCCGCCTACGTGCTCGACGTCGACCTGGCCACGCGGCGCATCCGGGTCGCCTGGCAGAAAGACTGGTAACACGGGACTGTGGAAGGCCGGTGAATCCGCAGAGCCCGCAAGGCGAAACACAGCAGGCGAGCCCTTCGGGCGTTGCAGGCGGCCCGCGTCGATACGACGTGATCACCCTCTTCCCCGAGATGTTCGCCGCGCTCACCGGCAGCGGCATCACGCGGAGGGCGATCGATCGCGGGCTGTACGCGCTCGGGTTCCACAACCCGCGCGACTTCACCAGCGATCCGCATCGCACGGTGGACGACCGCCCCTACGGCGGCGGCCCCGGCATGGTGATGCTGGCCGAGCCGCTGATGCAGGCGATCCGCGCCGCACGCACGGCGCAGGAAAGGGCGCTCGGACGTAGCGGGCGGGTCATCTACCTGTCGCCGCAGGGGCGCAGGCTGGAGCAGGAGGTGGTGCTGGAACTCGCCGCCGAGCCCGCGCTGGTGTTGCTGTGCGGGCGCTACGAAGGCGTGGATCAGCGCCTGATCGACCGCGAGGTCGACGAAGAGCTTTCGCTCGGCGACTTCGTGCTGTCGGGCGGCGAGCTGCCGGCGATGGTGCTGCTCGACGCGATCGTGCGCCAGCTGCCCGGCGCACTGAACACCGCCGGCTCGGCGCAGGAGGATTCCTTCGCCGACGGCCTGCTGGACTGTCCGCACTACACGCGGCCGGAGCGGTACGAAGACGAACGCGTGCCCGAGGTGCTGTTGTCGGGCAACCATGCGGCAATCCGCCGCTGGCGCCTGAAGCAGTCGCTCGGCCGCACCTGGCTGCGCCGCCCCGACCTGCTCGCGGCGCGCCAGCTCAGCAAGACCGAATTGAAACTGCTTGAAGAGTTCAGGCAGGAGCAAGCCGGGACGCAGGACGCACTGGAACCCCAGCGCGGCTGAGCGTCCTTTCACAAACGGCGCGCATCAGGTTGCGACCTGCTCTGCGGCCAGGCCGACGCAAGAGGCGAAGGCCGATAACATCGACGGAGTATCTGCAATGAACCTGCTTCAGCAACTCGAACAGGAAGAAATGGCCCGCGTCTCGCAGGGCAAGACCATCCCCGAGTTCGGTCCCGGCGACACCGTGATCGTCCAGGTGAAGGTCAAGGAAGGCAACCGCGAGCGTCTGCAGGCCTATGAAGGCGTGGTCATCGCCAAGCGCAACCGCGGCCTGAACTCCTCCTTCATCGTCCGCAAGATCTCCTCGGGCGAGGGCGTCGAGCGTACCTTCCAGACCTACTCGCCGCTGGTCGCCGGCGTCGAGGTCAAGCGTCGCGGTGACGTGCGTCGTGCCAAGCTGTACTACCTGCGCCAGCGCTCGGGCAAGTCGGCGCGCATCAAGGAAAAGCTGGACTACAAGGCCGCCGCCGCCAAGCGTGCCGCCCAGCAGCAACAGGAAGCCTGATCGCTCCGGCGTTCGCTTCATCGAAACGGGCCTTCGGGCCCGTTTTTTCGTTCACCGCAGCCGCGCGGCGGGGCTTGGCAGGCGCGGCCACGCCGGCCCGTCGATCGCGACTTGCGTCGCTCCTGCGGCGCGGCTGCGGCGCTGGGAGTCCGTTGCAGGAGCGACGCGAGTCGCGATTGCGACGCCTGGACACGCGCCGGGACGCCTCCTCCGTGGCCCCCTGCTCAGCGCCGTTCGACGCGATGCATGAGCCAGAACGCGGCCGCGAGGAAGATCAGGCTGGGCGTCAGCGCAGCCATGAAGGGCGGCCAGGCGTTGATCATGCCGAGGTTGGAGAACAGGCCGTTGAGGAGGTGGAAGCCCACGCCCAGCATCACCCCCATGAAGATGCGCGCGCTCGCGCCGCCCATGCGGTCGTGGATGAAACCGAAGGGCATCGCCAACGCCATCATCACCAACGCGGTGAAGGGGTAGATCAGCTTCTTCCACAGCGCGATCTCGAAGCGGTCGGCGTTCTGGTTGTTGTCGCGCAGGTGGTTGATGTAGGTCCACAGGCGACCGAAGGGCATGTGCTCGGGCGACACCATGAGCACCCCCAGCACCTCCGGCGTCAGCTCCGAACGCCAGCGGATTTCGGGCAGGCGCTCGATCTCGGTGCGATCGCCGTGGAAGCGCGTACGCTGCACGTCGAGCAGCTTCCACTCCCCGCTGCCGTCGAACACGCCGGTCGCCGCTTCGGCGATCGATTCGAGCGCGTAGTCTTCATCGAAGGCATAGATGCGCGCACCGCGCATGCTGCGGTCGGGCATCAGCGTGCGCACGTTGAGCACGAGCCGGCCGTCCTTCACCCACAGGCCCGAGCGCAGTTGCTGCGAGACGGTCGCCTGCGTGGCGGTGAGCTTCCACTCCTCCGCGGCGGCCTCCGCGGGCGGCGCCACGTATTCGCCGACCAGGAAGATCAGCACGGCGAACACTCCGCCGATCAGGCCGAGCACGCTCGTCAGCAGCGCGTTCGACATCCCCGAGGCTCGCATCACGGTGATCTCGGAGTTCTTCGCCAAGGTCGCCAGCGCATACAGGGTGCCGATCAGCACCGCGATCGGCATCAGCTCATACACCCGCGCCGGCAGGGTGAGTCCGACATACACCAGGGCCTGGTAGAGCGTGTAGCCGCCCTTGCCCACGTCCTCGAGCTCGTTGATGAAGTCGAAGAAGGCGAACAGGCCGAGAAAGGCCACCAGCACCAGCGCACTGGCGGCGAAGATCTCGCGCGCGAGATAGCGCAGCAGAACCGGACTCACCGGACTCCCCTCCTGCCGCCGGGCGACATCCTTCGGGAGGGCGCCGAGCGCCTCCCTTCGGGCGGCCGTGCGGGTGCGCTCATGCACGCCTCCGCCAGAACGGCGAGATCGCCAGGCGCTTGTGGAACATCAGCGCCAGCACCGCCAGCACCACCACGTGGGGCAGCAGCAATCCGGCCACGAAGGGCAGCTTGCCCTGCGCAACCCAGGACTGGAACACGGAAATCGCGTTGCTGTAGAGCAGGTACACGAGCAGCGCCACCAGCAGGTTGTTCGCACGCCCGGCGCGCGGATTGACGAAGGACAGCGGGATCGCCATCAAGGCCAGCAGCAACGCGACCGCCGGCACGCCGAAGCGGCCGACGAGTTCGCCGAGGCCGCGCGGCTCGGGCTGCGCGAGCAGCACCGCGGTCGGAAGCGCGCGGATGCGTGCCTGCTGGCCCGCGACCTGCTTCTGCTCGACCTGCACTTCGTAGCGATCGAACTCCATTACCCGGTACTCGGGCGTACCCGGGGTCCCGTCGTAGCGCCGCCCTTTCTCGAGCACGACAAAGCGCCGGCCGTCCGCATCGCCGCGCAGGTAGCCTTCGGCCGAGGCGATCACCACCAACTGGCCGCTGCGGGTCTGCTCGCTGACGAAGACATTGCGCACCCGGCCATCCTCGCCGGCGCCGACCTCGACGAAGAACACCCGCTGCGCGCTCGCGGACTCGCGGAAGACGCCGGGCGCGACGCGATGGGTATCGTCGCGATTCTCCAGGCGCTCGCGGTATTCCGCGCTCTTCTGCTGTGACCACGGCGTCAGGTAGAGCGAGCCGCCACCGGCCACCAGCACGACGGGCAGCGCGAACATCAGGACCGGCCGGATCCAGGCGGTGAGGGGCACACCCGAGGCGAACCACACCACCATCTCGGAATCCCGGTAGCTGCGCGACAGCGACACCAGGATGGCGATGAACAAGGTGAGCGTCAGCACCGTGGGCAGCTGCGCAAGCGCGCCAAACCCGATCAGCGCCACCACGGCATCGGGCGGCACGCGCCCGCCCGCCGCCTGGCCGAGCAGGCGGATGAGCACGGTGGAGATCAGGATCGCGAACAGCGCCACGAAGACCGCGGCGGCCGTCTGCGCGAATTCCCGTTGCAGGGCGCGCCGGAAGATCATCGGGCGGGGGTCGATACCGGGATGAGGCCGGGCGGCAGGCCGCGGCGGATGTGGATGGGAAGCGTTTTTGACGCCCCGGTTGCGAACGCGCCATAATCTTCGGCAATCGAAACCAGGCATCCAAACAAGGAAAAACGCATGGAATTTACCATAAAGACCGGCAGCCCGGCCAAGCTCAAGACTGGCCTGCTGGTACTCGGCGCGTTTGCCGAAGGCCGTCTCCCCGCCCTCTCGGCCGCGGCCGACGGTGCTGCCGAAGGCCGCCTGGCCGCCCTGATCAAGCGTGGCGACCTCGAGGACAAGGCGGGCGCCACGCTGCTGGTGCATGACCTGCCCGGCGTGCACGCCGAGCGCGTGCTGCTGGTGAGCCTGGGCAAGCACGACGAGTTCGGCGACAAGGCGTACCGCGACGCGCTCGCCGCCGCGGCGAAGGCGATCTCCGCCGGGCCGGCGAAGGACGCCGTGGTCGCGCTCGCCGACGCAGAGCTCTCCGGTCGCGACATGGCGTGGCGGCTGCAGCAGGCCGCGCGCATCCTCGCCGACGGCGCCTACCGCTTCGACGCACTCAAGTCCGACAAGAAGACCCGGAAGGAGCGTGGCGCGAAGAAGCTCTGCCTGCTGGTGAGCTGCGAGCTCGGCGCCGAGCTCGACACCGCCGTCCTGCAGGGCCACGCGATCGCCAGCGGCATGGCGCTGGCGAAGGACCTCGGCAACCTGCCCGGCAACCACTGCACTCCCACCCACCTGGCGGAAACGGCCGAGTCCCTGGGCAAGCAGTACAAGTTCGACGTCGAGGTGCTCGAGCGCGACGACATGGAGAAGCTCGGCATGGGCTCCTTCCTGTCCGTGGCGCGCGGCTCGCACCAGCCGCCCAAGTTCATTGTCATGCACTACAAGGGCGGCAAGGCCAAGGCGAAGCCGGTCGTGCTCGTCGGCAAGGGCATCACCTTCGACACCGGCGGCATCTCGCTCAAACCCGCAGCCGAGATGGACGAGATGAAGTTCGACATGTGCGGCGCCGCGAGCGTGCTCGGCACCTTCAAGGCGGTCGCGCAGATGGGCCTGCCGATCAACCTGGTCGGCCTCGTCCCCACGACCGAGAACATGCCCGGCGGCGGCGCCACCAAGCCCGGCGACGTCGTCACTTCGATGTCGGGGCAGACCATCGAGGTGCTCAACACCGACGCCGAGGGCCGCCTGATCCTGTGCGACGCGCTCACCTACGCCGAGCGCTTCAAGCCCGAGTGCGTGATCGACATCGCCACGCTCACCGGCGCCTGCGTGGTCGCGCTCGGCAAGATCCCGAGCGGACTGCTCGCCAACGACGACGAGCTCGCCGCCGAGATCCTGCGCCGTGGCACCGAGTCGGGTGACCGCGCCTGGCAGCTGCCGCTGTGGGACGAATACCAGGAACTGCTCAAGAGCAACTTCGCCGACATGGGCAACATCGGCGGCCGTTACGCCGGCACGATCACCGCGGCCTGCTTCCTGTCGCGCTTCGCCAAGGCCTACAAGTGGGCCCACCTCGACATCGCCGGCACCGCCTGGGTGTCGGGCGATGCCAAGGGCGCGACCGGCCGCCCGGTGCCGCTGCTGAGCAGCTTCCTGATCGGGCGCGCCCGCGCCCATGCGGCCTGAGCGCCGGCCGGCGGCCGCCATGGCCCCGCGCGTGCAGTTCTATCACAACACCCCCGACCGCCTCGCGCTCGCGCACGAGCTGGCCGCCGGGGCGCACGCACGCGGCCGCAAGGTGGCACTGCGTTGCACCGACGCGACCCAGTTGCGCCGACTCGACCAGGCGCTATGGACCGCGGTGCCGCTCGACTTCGTGCCCCACGTCGGCGTCGGGTCGGCGCTGGCCGCGGAGACCCCGGTGGTGCTGGGCGCAGCCGGCGAGCCCTGCCCGTGGCCGCACGCCGACATGCTGTTCAACCTCGCCGACGACGTTCCCGCCGAGGCGGAAGGGTTTCGCATGGTCGTCGAGATCGTCGGCCGCGACGCCGCCGAAGTGCACGCCGCCCGCCTGCGCTGGGCCGCCTACCGGCAGCGCGGTTACGAACTGAAGGCCTTCGACGCCGAACGCAGGGTGGCGCTGTGAGAGGCTGGGAAGACGACTCCGACGACGAACTCGAGCGCGCCGACGACCTGCTCGGCCAGGCCGACGCGCTGCTGCGCCGCCATCGCGGGGACGCCACGCCAGCCTCCCCCCGCACACCATCGCCGGGCGGCGCGGGCCCCGCCGAGCCCGCCGATGCCGCGCCGGCGATCTCGCCCGCGACCATGCAGGCCTTCGACGACGACGACCTGCCGATCCTGACCGAGGTCGTCGACGACCTCGATCTGCCTGCGGAAATCTTCCAGCCGGTCGAGGCGCCGTTCGCGGCGGCCGCGGTGGCGAGCACGGCGGCCATGCCGTCCTTCGTGCGCAGCCTTGCAGCGGCGCAATTCACGCCTGCGGGGGAGCCTGCCGCGTCGACAGTGCGCGATGCAGCGCCGGAGCCCGTCACGCAGCCCGAACCGCCCGCGCCGCAGACACCCCACCCGCAGTCCGCGCCCTCCGCCGCCGAATCCGCGGCGGCATCGCCACCGGCACGGAGCGCCGCGGCGCAAGAGCAGCAGCTCGCCGAACGCCTGGTCGAGCTCGACACCGCGATCGCGCGCGAAATCGACGAATGGGCCGCGCGCGAGCTGCCGCAGATCATCGCCCGCGAACTCGAGCGCCTCGGCGAGCGCATCCAGGACGAAGCCCTCGCCCACCTGCGCGCCACGTTGCTGCCCGGGATCTCTGCACGCGTCAGCAGCCTGTTCGACGACCGTCCCCACGACGTTCCGCCTGCCCGGTAGGAGCGACGCGAGTCGCGAACGGGACCGCTGCCTTGTGCTGCGGCCGGACGGCCACCGCAATCGCGACTCGCGTCGCTCCCACGGCGGACCACCGCGGTTCGGCAGGGGAGAAGGGCGCGACACCGCCCCATGGCGCGCTCGTACCGGGGCGCCGGTGCTCCATCCGCTATAATCCGCGCTTTGCCTTCACGCGCGTAGAACACCATGGAACTGGCCAAGAGCTTCGAGCCCGCCGACATCGAACGTCGCTGGTACCCGGAATGGGAATCCCGCGGCTTTTTCGACGCCGGGCTCGACAAGTCGAACCCCGCCGCCTTCTGCATCCTGCTGCCGCCGCCCAACGTCACCGGCACGCTGCACATGGGGCACGGCTTCAACCAGACGATCATGGACGCGCTCACGCGCTACCACCGCATGCGCGGCGACAACACGCTGTGGCAGCCGGGCACCGACCACGCCGGCATCGCCACCCAGATCGTCGTCGAGCGCCAGCTCGACGCCCAGGGCGTCAGCCGCCACGACCTCGGCCGCGAGCGCTTCCTGGAGAAGGTGTGGGAGTGGAAGGAATACTCCGGCGGCACCATCACCCGCCAGATGCGCCGCCTCGGCACCAGCCCGGACTGGAAGCGCGAGCGCTTCACGATGGACGAGGGCCTGTCGCGCACCGTCACCGAGACCTTCGTGCGCCTCTACAACGAGGGCCTGATCTACCGCGGCAAGCGCCTGGTGAACTGGGACCCCAAGCTCGGCACCGCGGTGTCCGACCTCGAGGTGGTGTCGGAGGAAGAGGACGGCAAGCTCTACCACATCCTGTATCCGTTCTCCGACGGCCCCATCGGTGACCTGCAAGGCCTGACGGTCGCCACCACCCGCCCCGAGACCCTGCTCGGCGACGTCGCGGTGATGGTGCATCCCGAGGACGAGCGCTACGCCCACCTCATCGGCAAGACCGTCGAGCTGCCGCTCACCGGCCGTCATATCCCGATCATCGCCGACGACTACGTCGATCGCGAGTTCGGCACCGGCTGCGTGAAGGTCACGCCGGCGCACGACTTCAACGACTACGCGGTGGGCCAGCGCCACAAGCTCGACACCATCGTCGTGCTCACCCTCGAAGGCGCCGTGCCCGCGGTGGCCGAGCGCTACACCGCCGACGGCGTCACCCTGGAGGGTGTGCCGATGCCGGCGGGCGTCGTCGGGCTCGACCGCGTACCGGCGCGCGAGAAGGTGGTCGAGGCGCTCGAGGCGCTCGGCCTGCTGCTCGAGGTCAAGGCGCACAAGATGCAGGTGCCGCGCGGCGACCGCACCGGGGTCGTCATCGAGCCGATGCTGACCGATCAATGGTTCGTCGCCATGAGCAAGCCGGGCGCGGACGGCAGGTCGATCACCGACAAGGCGCTCGAGGTCGTGGCCTCGGGCGAGATCAAGTTCTACCCCGAGAACTGGGTCAACACCTACAACCAGTGGCTCAACAACATCCAGGACTGGTGCATCTCGCGCCAGCTGTGGTGGGGCCACCGCATCCCGGCCTGGTACGACGAGGAAGGCCGCATCTACGTCGCCACCTGCGAGGAAGAGGCGATCCGCGCCTGGAAGGCCGACCTGCAGCTCGGCATCGACGCCCTCGACGCCGAGGTGCAGACGCGCCAGCGCGAAGGCCAGACCGCCGAGCAGTACCCCGAGATCGCCGAGCGCCTCGCCCTGCTCCACGCCCGCCACGACGCCGGCCGCCTGCGCCAGGAAGACGACGTGCTCGACACCTGGTACTCGTCCGCGCTGTGGCCGTTCTCCACGCTCGACTGGACCGCCGAGTGGCCGGAGAAGAGCAACGACGCGCTCGACCTCTACCTGCCCTCCACCGTGCTCGTCACCGGCTTCGACATCATCTTCTTCTGGGTCGCCCGCATGGTGATGATGACGAAGCACATCACCGGCAGGATCCCCTTCAAGCACGTGTATGTGCACGGCCTGATCCGCGATGCGGAAGGCCAGAAGATGAGCAAGTCCAAGGGCAACGTGCTCGACCCGATCGACCTCATCGACGGCATCGCGCTCGACGAACTCATCAAGAAGCGCACCTTCGGCCTGATGAACCCGAAGCAGGCGCAGAGCATCGAGAAGAAGACGCGCAAGGAATTCCCCGAGGGCATCCCCGCCTTCGGCACCGACGCGCTGCGCTTCACCTTCGCCTCGCTCGCCAGCCCTGGCCGCGACATCAAGTTCGACCTCGCGCGCTGCGAGGGCTACCGCAACTTCTGCAACAAGCTGTGGAACGCCACCCGCTTCGTGCTGATGAACTGCGAGGGCCAGGACTGCGGCATCGGCGAGACCGTCGCCTGCTCCACCGAGGTGCTCGACTTCTCCTTCGCCGACCGCTGGATCGTGTCGCGCCTGCAACGCACCGAGGCCGAGGTCGCAGAACACTTCGCGGCCTACCGCTTCGACCTGGTCGCGCGTGCGGTGTATGAGTTCGTCTGGGACGAGTACTGCGACTGGTACCTGGAGCTCGCCAAGGTGCAGATCCAGTCGGGCACCCCGGCGCAGCAGCGCGCCACCCGCCGCACGCTGCTGCGCGTGCTCGAGACCGTGCTGCGCCTGGCACACCCGCTGATCCCCTTCATCACCGAAGAACTCTGGCAGACGGTCGCCCCGCTCGCCGGGCGCAAGGAAGGCGACAGCATCATGCGCGCGCGCTACCCGCAGGCCGAGCCCAAGCGCATCGACGAGGCCTCCGAGGCCAAGGTCGCCGAGCTCAAGGCGATGATCTACGCCTGCCGCAACCTGCGCGGCGAGATGAACATCTCCCCGGCGCAGCGCCTGCCGCTGGTGGCCGCGGGCGACAAGGCGGCACTGGCGCTGTACGCGCCTTACCTCGCCGGCCTCGCCAAGCTCGCCGAGGTGCAGGTCGTGGACGAGATCGGCGCCGACGAGCTCGCCCCGGTCGCGGTCGCAGGCGAGACCCGCCTGATGCTGAAGGTGGAGATCGACGTCGCCGCCGAGCGCGAGCGTCTGGGCAAGGAGATCGCCCGCCTGGAGGGCGAGATCGCCAAGGCCGAAGGCAAGCTCGGCAACGCCAGCTTCGTAGACCGCGCGCCGGCCGCGGTGGTGCAGCAGGAACGCGACCGCCTGGCGGGCTTCAAGGCCACGGTGGGCAAGCTCAAGCCGCAGCTCGCCAAGCTGGGGGGCTGATGGCCGCACGGAGGGCGCGCGTGCATTCCGTTCAAATGCGCGTCGCGCTTCCTCCGACGCCGGAATCGCGACTTGCGTCGCTCCTACCAATGCCGTAGCGCTTCGCTTCCTCCAGCGCCGAAATCGCGACTTGCGTCGCTCCTACCGAAAGCGCCCGTGGGAGCGACGCGAGTCGCGATGCGGCGCCCCAGCCCGCGCGGAACTCCGGCAAGCGCCGAAAACTACTTCCGCTTCAGGAAGAACTCGTAGGCCTTGTCGGACGTTTCACCCTGGCCGAGCAACTCGTTGCCGGTCTGGCGCGCAAACGCCTGGAAATCCTTGATCGACCCGGGATCGGTCGCCAGCACGCGGACGATCTGTCCGCTCTGCATCTCGGACAGCATCTTCTTGGCCCGCAGGATCGGTAGCGGGCAGTTGAGCCCGCGCGCATCCACTTCCTTGTCGTATCTCATCCCCGCTCCCTGGTTGGGTCGTGTTGAAGGCGGCCGATTCTAAAGGATGGCATTGCGCCCCGGAAGGCGCGCCCGTCACGCTGCGCGACATGCGGCGCGAGGTCGTTCAGCGCTCGCGCTTTTCCTCGAGCAGGCGCTGCTTGAGCTCGCGCAGGCGCGCATCCACCGCCGACAGGGTATAGAAGTCGCCATCGCTGGCCCTGCGCGCGATCTCAAGCTGCTCGATCGCGGCCGGCAGGCTGCCGCGCAGGTAGTACACCTCGGCCTGGGTGCGGTGCTGCTCGGTGCGCTGTCCGAGGGCCGCGTAGGCGCGCGACAGCAGCTGCCACAGGCGCGGATCACCGCTGCGGTTGTCGATGCGGCGGCGCAGTTCGGTCGCGGCGACGTCCGCCCGTCCGCCGAGGATGCGCGCATCGGCGAGCGCGTAGCTCACGCTGCGGCTGGACGGAAACTGCTTCTGCGCGGCCTCGAGGATGCGGATCGCGCCCCCGGCGTCGTTGCGCGCGAGACGGATCTCCGCCGCCAGCCCCTCGACCCAGGCCAGGCCCGCCGCCTTCGCGCGCAGCGGCTGCAGGCGGGCCTCGGCCTCGTCGAGGCGACCGGCGCGCATCAGCGCACGGGCGAGACCGTAGGCGAGCGCCTCGTCCTTGGGCTCGCGCGCGAGGCGGTCCTCCAGCTCCTGCACCGCCTCGGCGGGCTGGCCGGCGTTGGCGCGCAGCTTGGCACGCGCGAAGCGGAAATCCGCCGAGTCCGGCACCTGGCGATAGCGCATCGCCGCGACGCGGTTCTCCATGTCGGCGATGCGCTCGGTGGTCAGCGGGTGGGTGCGCAGGTAAGCCGGCGCGTTGTTCTCGTACACACGCGTGTTGCGTTGCAGGCGCTCGAAGAAGCCGGGCATGCCGCGCACGTCGAGCCCGGCCTTGTCCAGGGTCTCGAGGCCGGCGCGGTCGGCCTCGCGCTCGAAGGCGCGGGTGTAGCCGAGTTGGGACTGGATCGCCCCGGCCTGGCCGGCAGCGATCGCCGCGGTGCTGACATCCGAGTTGCTGCGCGCGGCCAGCACCGCGACCAGCATCGAGGCGATCATCAGCATCGCCGACTGGCTCTGCTTGCCGACGATCTGCGCGATGTGGCGCTGGGTGACGTGGGCGATCTCGTGGCCGAGCACCGAGGCGAACTCGGACTCGCCCTCCGCCGCCAGGATCAGCCCGGTGTGCACGCCGATGAAGCCGCCCGGCAGCGCGAAGGCGTTGAGCGTGGCGTCGCGCACGACGAAGAAGTCGAAGTCGAGTCCCGGGTTGTTGCTCACCGCGGCGAGGCGCTGGCCGAGGCGGTTCACGTACTCCTCGACCTCCGCATCGTCGAGATAGGCCGCGTCACGCCAGCGGATCTCGCGGATGATCTGTTCGCCGATCTTGCGTTCGGCCGCGGGAGAGAGTTCGGACGCGGCCACGTCGCCGAGATCGGGCAGATCGGCGGCGAGCACGGGGGCCGGCGCAGGCAGGGCCAGCGCGAGGCTGAGCAGCAGGGCGAGGGGTCGGCGCATCATCGGATGCTATGATACCCGCCGATCCGCGCCCGTTCCCCCGCCGATGTATCGACGTGTAGCGGCGCCTCCCGCCGCGTGGCGATTGCCGCCGCGGCACACCCGCATCTTCTGCCCTGCCCCACCATGAGCACTCCGGAATCCAGTCCGCTGACCCACTTCGACGCCGACGGCCAGGCCCACATGGTCGACGTCGGTGCCAAGGCCGAAACCCGCCGCGTCGCGGTCGCCACCGGCCGCATCCACATGCTGCCCGCCACCTTCGACATGGTGAAGTCGGGCAGCGCGAAGAAGGGCGACGTGCTCGGCATCGCCCGCATCGCCGCGATCCAGGCCTCCAAGCGCACCAGCGAGCTGATCCCGCTCTGCCACCCCATCCCGCTCACCCGCGTCGCGGTCGAGTTCGAGCTCGACGCGGCCGCGCACGCCATCCGCTGCACGGTCACCGCCGAGACCGTCGGCCGCACCGGCGTCGAGATGGAGGCGCTCACCGCGGTCAACGTCGGCCTGCTCACCATCTACGACATGTGCAAGGCGGTGGACCGCGGCATGCGCATGGAGGGCATCCAGCTGATGGAGAAGCTGGGCGGCAAGTCGGGGCACTGGAAGGCGTGAGGGGGGCGCGGCGTCGGGCGTGAGGAGCGAGGCCTCAGGCGCCGGGCGGCGGCTGGGGGCCTGCATCACGCCGCGCGAGACGCGCGAAGACCAAGGGGAAGGCGCCGGTGCCGGCGAGCGCGATCGCCGAGACGAGGAAGGCCAGCCCGGCCATCGGGTCGGACAAGGCGGGGTGCAGGAGCGCGCCGAGACCGGCGAAGCACAGCAGCGCGGCCCCGAGCGACACGGCTGCGAGCCCGAACAGGGCAAGCGCGACGAGCGGCAGACGGGCGGCCACCGGACTCATCGCGCCGCCTCCCGCAGCGTCGATCTCATGCTCCCTGAAAACGCATCCGCCATGGCAATTCTCCCTGGATGAAGAGGCGCGCCTCCTCCGAGCGCGGACGGGCGAAGAAGGCGCGCACCGGGGTGTGCTCGCACACCCGGCCGCCCGCCATGAAGACGATGTCGTCGCCCAGGCGAGTCGCCTGACCGAGGTTGTGAGTGACCATGAGGATGCGCGTGCCGTCGGTGCGGATCTCGCGGATGATGCGCTCGACCGCCGCGCTCGCCGAGGGGTCGAGGCTGGCGGTGGGCTCGTCGAGCAGCAGCAGGCGCGGCCTGGTCAGC
Organism: Thauera sp. DNT-1; assembly: GCF_055393985.1. Lineage (NCBI taxonomy): Bacteria > Pseudomonadati > Pseudomonadota > Betaproteobacteria > Rhodocyclales > Zoogloeaceae > Thauera > Thauera sp. DNT-1. Next base: position 1,231,064 of record NZ_AP043752.1, read on the forward strand.
CAGGCGCGCGCGAGCGCGAGACGCTGCTGCTCGCCGCCGGAGAGCTGGCGCGCACTGTCGCCGGCGCGGTCGGCGAGGCCGACCCGCTCCAGCATCTCCAGGCCGCGCCGGCGCCGCTCCGCCCCCGCCACGCCGAGCGGCTTGAGCCCGAGGACGACGTTGTCGAGCACGGCCATGCGCAGCATCATCGGGCGCTGGAAGACCATCATCACGCCCTGCTGCGGCCGCGTACCGCCGGCCCCGCCCCAGGCCATGCTGCCCGAGCTCGGCTCGATCAGCCCGCAGATCGTGCGCAGCAGCACGCTCTTGCCTGCGCCGTTGGGGCCGAGCACCAGGGTGATGCCCTCCTCGCTCAGTTCCAGATCCACGCCCGCGAGCACCTCCCGCCCGTTGGGCGCGAAGCGCAGGTCGTGGATGGAGAGGGGGAAGATGGGCATCGCGGACCTCACCCGAAGCGACGCATCGCCCACTGCCGCAGCACGTAGGCGAGCGCGTTGAGCGCGAGGATGATCACGATCAGCACCATGCCGAGCGCGATCGCCAGCGCCAGATCGCCCTTGCTGGTCTCGAGCGCGATCGCCGTGGTCATGACCCGGGTGGCGCCGTCGATGTTGCCGCCGACGATCATTACCGCGCCCACCTCGCTCATCGCCCGTCCGAGGCCCGCGAGCACCGCCACCACCAGCGAGTGGCGGCAGTCGTGCAGCAGCGTGGTGACGCTGTCCCACCACGAAAAGCGCATCACCTGCAGCTCCTCGGCGTAGCGCGCCCACACGTCCTCGACCACCTGGCGGGTGATCGCCGCCATCAACGGCACCACCAGCAGGGTCTGCGCCACCACCATCGCCGCCGGCGAATACAGCATGCCGAGCGCGCCGAAGGGCCCCGAGCGCGACAGGATCAGGTACACCACCACGCCCACCACCACCGAGGGCAGGCCCATCATGCCGTTGATCAGCACCGACAGCGTGGTCTTGCCCGGAAAGCGCCCGACCGCGATGCAGGCCCCGAGCGGCAGGCCGATCAGCGTGCCGAGCACCACCGCCGCGCCGCTGACCTGCAGCGACAGCGCGACGATCTCGAGCACCGTGTGGTCGAAATGGGCAAGCAGCGACAGCGCATCGGAGAAGGTGGCGGCGAAGGCGGACATCGGCGGGGAGGATAACCGAAAGCCGACGCCGGCCGGAACGCCGGGAGCGGCTTCAGCCGGGCGCCGCCGCGGCGCGCGCTGGTGTCGGAGGCCGGTGCGAAAGGCGCCCGCGGCTAGCTTTCGTAGGACAGCAGGAGCACGTCCGCCGCCTGCTCCCGGAGCGGGATCAGGGCCTGATAGGCTGGCGACGAGAACCAGTCGTTCACCGCCGCGACGCTGGGAAAGCGGATCACGACGATGTCCGGGTGGGGGCTTTCGCCCGCGAGCGCGGCCACCTGCCGGCCGCGAAACACCAGCTCCGCGCCCCAGGGGGCCAAGGTCTGCGGAACCTTGCTGCGGTATTCGGCCCACATCTCCGCGTTCTTCACCGTGATATGGCCGACGACGTATGCTTCACTCATGGACGGGCTTCCAGAAATCGATTGTGCTGCAGATCAACCGCCGCCCTTCTGCATCGCGCGATCGAGCCGCGCCAGCAAGGCGCGGCGCGCGGCTTCCTCGCCCGGACCGAAGCCGTAGCGCACGATCAGTTGCGGCAGCTCGAACAGACCCAGGCGGCGCACGCCGGCAGGCTCGATGTCGATGACCAGGCGCTGCGCGCCGTCCTGCAGGCGGAAGCGCAGGCTTGCCGCGCCGCCCTCCACCCCCGGCCAGGCCTGGCGCAGGTCGCGCTCGAACTCGCGCGCGGTGGCGGTGACCCGGCGCTCGAAGGACTCGGGCACCGGGCCATTGATGAACGCCACTGCTCAACCGCCCGCGATCGGCGGCCAGATGGCGAGCTCGTCGCCCTCGGCGAGGCGCTTGCGGGCGCGCTCCGAGGGCGGCACGAAGTGTCCGTTCACCAGCACCAGATGCGCGCTGCGCTCGGGCACGTTGTAGCGCCGGATCATCTCCGCCACCGTGGTGCCCTCGTCCACCTCGAGTTCGAGGCGGTTGCCACGGTGGCCGTCGGGCAGATAGTCCGACAGCGAGGCGAAGAGCTTGAAGGCGATGCGGATCGTCACGCGAGTCTCCAGGATCGTCCCCTCAGCGCGCCAGCGCCATCGGCTGCTGGCTGCGCGCGACGTAGGCATCGACGAAGGCGAGCGGGTTGGCGAGCAGGCGCTCCTTCCAGTCGCCCAGCTTCACCTGGCCGTGGATCAGCCCGCGCAGCGCGCCCACATGCTGGGTGAGCCCGATCGAGGTGGCGCCGACCAGCACGTCGTCCGTGAACTGCAGGCTCAGGTAGCGGTAGCGCGCCTCGTCCACCATCTCGACCCCGCTGCCGCCGGCCTCGGGCTTTTCGCCCCACCACTGGCCGAAGGACGAGGAGATCAAGCCGAGCGTGTCGAGCACATTGATGGCCAGCACGCCGTTGAGGCGCGACTCGTGGACGCGGTCGCGCGCCATGTTGGTGGCGGCGATGCGCGCCTGGTCGGCGGCGTTGGGCTGGATCGCCGACACCAGGTGCGCGCCGGTGAACAGGTCGGGCGCCTCGGCCACGTCGCCGGCCGCGAAGATGCCGGGCACGCTGGTCTCCATGTGGTCGTCGACCAGCACGCCCTTGGCCACATGCACCGGCGTCTCGTCGAGAAAGCCGACGTTGGGCGCCACGCCCGCGGCGACGATCACCAGGTCGCAGTCGAGGCGGTCGCCGGTGGACAGGCTCACCACCAGCGGCGCATCGGAACCGGCCTCGCTGCCGCGGTCGATGCGCTGCACGCCCGCCGAGGTGAGCACGCGGATGCCCTTCTCCTCGACCCAGCGCTTGATCATGCCGCCAGCCTTCGGCGTCATCATGCGTGGCACCATGCGGTCGCCCATCTCCACCACGGTGAGCTGCACGCCGCACTTGGCGAGCGCTTCCATGATGATGCAGCCGATGAAGCCGGCGCCCAGTTGCAGCACGCGCGCGCCGGGTCTGGCATGGGCGGCGATCGCGCGCGCGTCGGCGAGCGTCCAGCAGGTGTGCACCGAGGGCAGGTCCACGCCGGGGATGGGCGGGCGCACCGGATGCGAGCCGGTGGCGATCAGCAGGCGGTCGTAGTGCTCGAAGTGGCCGTCGTCGAACAGCACCTTGCGCTTGTCGGCGTCGAGCGCGACCGCGCGGCCGCGCAGCTGGCGGATGCGCAGGCGCTCGAAGTGGCCGGGGTCCTTGCGCAGCCAGGTGCCCGACTCGTCGATGTTGCCTTCGAGCAGGTAGGGAATCGCCATGCGCGAATACGGCGGCGCGTCCTCGTGGCCGACCATCAGGATGTCGTCGGCCGGCGCCACCTTGCGCAGGGTTTCGGCAGCAACGACGCCCGCGGGGCCGTTGCCGAGAATCAGGTGTTTCATTGCAGCGTCCTCTAGCGAACCGCGGCGTGGAAGACAGGCCGCGGCAAGGCGATCGCAGGTAATCCGGGTGATCCGGGCCCCGTAGGAGCGGCGCAAGCCGCGCGCCCTTCGGATCGGGCCGAGCGTGCGCGGCGCCAACCGCGCCCGTTCAAACCTCGCGGCTGGCTCCGCTCCTGCAGGGCAATCCAGCGCCATGGGCGCCCGCGGGGGCGTCCATGGGCGTTTGCTGAATCACAGGCCCAGGCGTGCCCGTGTCTCCGCGGTCGGCTCGCCACCCGGCGTCCATCCGCGCACCTGATAGTACTCGGGCAGCATCTTCGCTAGGCCGTTGACCAGGCCCTTGGCCGGGCCGGTCTTGGCCGGTTCCTGGGTGAGGCGCGGCGGCAGGTTGTCATCCTTGGCGGTGAAGCCGGCGGCGTTGTTGAACATGCGCTCCATGTTCCAGATGCGCTCGCCCACCTCGTTGAGCTTCTCCATGCTCCAGTCGCCCTCGCACGCGGCCGCGACCTGCGGCTGCACGTCGGCCAGGGTCCACGCGAAGCTGGTGAACACGCAGATCCCGGCGGAGTCGAACACCGCGGTGGCGTCCTGGAAGGCCTTCACCAGCTCGGGCTTGCCCTCGGTGGTGAGCGGGTCGGTCTTGACCGGGATGCCGAGCACCTCCGACGCCACGGTATAGCCGCGCAGGTGGCAGGCGCCGCGGTTGGAGGTGGCGTAGGCCAGGCCCATGCCCTGGATGCCGCGCGAGTCGTAGGCGGGGAATTCCTGCCCCTTCACGCTCATCGACAGCTCGGGGCGGCCGTACTTTTCGCACAGGCGCTTGCTGCCCAGGCCGAGCTCCTTGCCGAAACCCTCGCCGAGCGCGGTCATCTCGACCATCTTCGCCAGCGCCTCGGCCGAGCCGAAGGGCGCCGCCATGCCGATCTTCTCGTCGGTAAGGATCCCCAGCTCGTAGAGCTCCATCGCCGCACCGACGGTGGCGCCGAAGGAGATCGGGTCCATGCCCTGCTCGTTGCAGATCAGGTTGGCGTACTGCAGCGCCTCGAGGTCGCCCACCCCGTTGGCCGCGCCAAGCGCCCACGCCGCTTCGTACTCCAAACCGCCGGAGGCGCCCCAGTACTTCGGGCTGTTCTTGACCGTGAAGTGGGTCTTGTCGATCTCGGAGATGCGCCCGCAGGCGATCGTGCACCCGAAGCAGGCGGCGTTGGTGACGAGGTGGGTCTTGCCGTCGGACGCGCGCTTCTCGTGCATGGCCTCGGCGGAGATCTTCGAGGCGTCCTCGAACTGCACGTCGCGGTGGTTGCGCGTGGGCAGCGCGCCGATCTCGTTGATCACGTTCATCAGCACCTGGGTGCCGTACTTGGGCAGGCCCTGGCCGGTGACCGCGTTGTCGGCGAGCACTTTCTTGGCGTCGTTCGTGGCCTTCAGGAAGGCGCCGAAGTCCTTGATGCCGGAGACGCCCTTGGTGCCGCGGATCGCCACCGCCTTGAGGTTCTTCGAGCCCATCACCGCACCCACGCCGGAGCGCCCGGCGGCACGGTGCAGGTCATTGACGATGCAGGAATAGAGCACCTGGTTCTCGCCCGAGACGCCGATCGAGGAGATGCGCACCAGCGGGTCCTGGAGTTGCTCCTTGATCTTCTCCTCGGTTTCCCAGCAGCTCCTGCCCCACAGGCCGGAAGCGTCACGCAGCTCGGCCTTGTCGTTCTCGATGTAGAGCCATACCGGCTTGGCCGACTTGCCCTCGAAGATCACCATGTCCCAGCCGGCGAACTTCATCTCGGCGCCGAAGAAGCCGCCCGAGTTCGAGCACGCGATGGCGCCGGTCAGCGGCCCCTTGGTGACCACGGTGTAGCGGCCACCGGTCGAGGCCATGGTGCCGGTGAGCGGCCCGGTGGCCATGATCATCTTGTTGTCGGGCGACAGCGGGTCGACCCTGGGGTCGATCTCGGACACCAGGTACTTGGTGGCCAGCCCGCGCGAGCCGAGGTATTCGTCGGCCCACTGCATGTTCAGCGCTTCTTCGGTACAGGTCCCTGCGGTGAGGTTCACGCGCAGGACTTTGCGATTCCATCCCATGACGCATCCTCCTCAGGCAGCGGCCGAAGCCGGGGTGTTGGCCTTCGCGGCCCAGGCGCGCATCTTGTCGATGCCGGTCCAGTCGGCGTCCACATAGGTGATCGCCCCGGTCGGACAGGCGCTGGCGCAGGCGGGGTTGCCCTCGCACAGATCGCACTTCTGCACCTTGCCGCTGTCCTGGTTGTAGTTGATGGTGCCGAACGGACAGGCGATCGTGCACACCTTGCAGCCGACGCAGGTGTCCTCGAACACCATCTTGGCGCCGGTCGACAGGTCGATGCGGATCGCATCCACCGGACAGGAGTTCAGGCACCAGGCCTCGGTGCACTGCGTGCAGGTGTAGGGCACCTTGCGGCCCTCGTGCTCGAAGTTGAACACCTTGATGCGCGACTTGCTCGGATTGATGACCCCGGTGTGCTCGTAGGAACAGGCCATCTCGCATTGCAGACAGCCGGTGCACTTCGCGGGATCAATGTGCAGTGCTTTCCACATCGATCGTCTCCTTGTCGTTTATCGATTCCTGCGCTCGGTCACAGTGCTGCGGGCAGTACGCCCCACTGCTCACCTATGCAAGTACAAGCATAAGTCATACCTGCCCGCGGGCAAGGCGGGATTACCCCACTCAGGACACCCCGCCGGCGCGGCCGAGCTTGCGATAGAGGCGGTTGCGGCTGACCCCGAGCGTGCGCGCCGCCGCCGACAGGTTGCCGCCGACCTCGCGCATGACGCGCTCGATCAACTCGATCTCGAGCTGGTCCAGGCGTTTCGCGGCGGAAATCGGCGGCGCGTCGGCCGCCAGCGGCAGCGCGGCGCTCGCCGCCGCCACGAGCGGCCCCGCGTGGGCCGCCGGCGGCGTCTTGCCGCCGTCGACCGGATCGGCGAGGAAGAGGTCCTCGGGCAGATGCTCGGGCCGGATCTCGCGCTCGCCCTCGTCGAGCAGCGCGACCGCGACGCGGATCACGTTCTGCAGCTGGCGCACGTTCCCCGGCCAGCCGTGGCGCTCGACGAAGCGCATGACCTCGTCGCCGATCCATACGCCCTGCAGCCCGGCCTCGCGGCACTCCGCGGCCAGGATGCGCTCGACGATGCAGCGGATGTCGCTGCGCTCGCGCAGCGCGGGCAGGGTCACGGTGAGGCTGTTGACCCGGTAGTAGAGGTCCTCGCGAAACTCGCCGCGCGCTACCGCATCGCGCAGCACGCGGTGGGTCGCGCACACCAGCGAGATGTCGACCGGGATTGACTTGACCGAGCCCACCGGCGTCACGCAGCGCTCCTGCAGCACGCGCAGCAGGCGCGCCTGCATGCCGAGCGGCATGTCGCCGATCTCGTCGAGGAAGAGCGTGCCACCGTTGGCCTGCTGGATCTTGCCGAGCGCGCCTTCCTTGCGCGCGCCGGTGAAGGCGCCGCCGACGTAGCCGAAGAGCTCCGACTCGATCAGGGTCTCCGGCACCGCGGCGCAGTTGAGCGCGACGAAGGTCTTGTCGGCGCGCGGCCCGCTGTTGTGGAAGGCCTGGGCGAAGAGCTCCTTGCCCACGCCCGACTCGCCCTGGATCAGCAGCGGAATGTCCTTGCCCAGGATGCGCCGCGCACGATCGACCGCCCGCCCGATACCCGCGTCCCCGGTGGCGAGATCGTGGAGCGTGATCGGCCCGTGCGGCGCCGACACAGGCGCCGGCGCCGACACCGGGGGTGCGGAGCCGACCGCCGCCGGGCTGGATTCCGCGGCAAACGTGCGCATGCCCTCCCCGGCCTGGGCCGAGCCGAAGGCGGTGAAGCGCGGGCGCAGCGAGCGCAGCTGAACGTGGATCTCGGAACCATCGCGCAGTCCCAGCCGGATCAGCGCGTCGCTCGAACTCATCGCCCGGTCGACCACCTTTCCGAGCCCCTGGCGGAACAGCTCCGCGAACGAGGCCCCACCTCCGCACTCGACGCGACGCCCGATCCACTCGCGCGCGATCGAGTTGGCACCGGCCAGGTGGCCCTCAGGCGTCACCGCAACCAGTCCTTCCTGCAGGCTGCCGACGTACTCCGGGCGCTCGTGGAAGGCGACCAGGATGTGGTTGGCGAACTCGGCCTCGAAGAGGCGCTTCTCGATCAGCTGCACGGACAAGCGTACCAGTCCGAGCGAGTGACGCTGGTGCATGCGCTGCTCGCAGGACACGTCGAGCACGCCGGCGAGCGCGCCGCGCGGATCGCGGATCGGCGCGGCCGTGCAGGACAGGAAGCCGTTGCGGTCGAGGTAGTGCTCGCCGCCGAGCACCACGGTGGGGGCTTCGGTCACGATCGCCGTGCCGATGGCGTTGGTGCCGCGCGCCGCCTCGCTCCAGCACGCGCCCGGCTGCAGCGCCACCCGGCTCGCCCGATCGACGAACTCCGCGTCGCCCAGGCTGTGCAGGATCATGCCCTGCGGGTCGGACAGGATCACCAGGCTGCCCGAGGCACGGATCTGCTCGAACACGTGTTCCATGACCCCACTGGCGTAATCGAGCAGGCTGCGGTTGCCTTCGCGCGCCTCCGCCAGCTGCAGGCGACCCGCGTTCTCGGCCGCCACGCGGCTGGCGGTGTCCAGGCCCAAATCCCGGCAGCGCAGCCAGGACTCCAGGATGGCCGGCGACACGCCGGCCTCGGGCTGCCGCCCCTCGGCGAAGAACCGGCTGCGCGCCAGATCGATCGTCCGCTCTCCGACGGCCCGTGCCGCCGGTGCATTCTGCTTCGCTTCCATGTCTCCTCCGGGCCGCCGTGCAGGGTGTCGCCCTGCCGGCCGCCTCTTGTCGATCTCGAACTTCGATTCAAAACGTAGCAGCTGATGCGGATCGAAACAAATCCGTTGCTCCGTCGGCGGGGAAGTAAGCAGGAATCCTGCCAGCGCTTTCGCAAGGCCATGGCCGGAAGCCCGGGCCGATCGCCCCGGCGCAGGCGCGCAACGCATGGCACAGGGATTGCAGTAGGACTCCCATCCGGGGTGAACCGGAGCGGATCCAAACACCACCACATCGAAGAGGAAGACAAGGTGAACACTCGTACCATCAAGGAGAACCTGCGCAAGCGCCTGGCCATCACCGCGACCGGGATCGCCCTTGCAGCCGCCAGCGCGCTGGCCCATGCCCACGGCGACGTCACGCCGCAGGCGGTCGACACGTCCTCGCTCAAGCAGCTCGGCGGGACCTGGGTCACGGTGAACCCCTACCGCGGCAACAAGGAGGCGATCCGCATCGGCGACTCCGCCTTCAATCAGAACTGCGCGCGCTGCCACGGCCTCGGCGCGGTCTCCGGCGGCATCGCCCCCGACCTGCGCCTGCTCGACGTCGCCGACGACGGCACCGACGAGTTCTTCATCGGCAAGGTGCGCAACGGTGTCACCCGCAACGGCGCGGTCTATATGCCGCCCTTCGAGGGCATGCTGACCCAGGAGGCCATGTGGGCCATCCGCGCCTGGCTGGAGACCGTCCATGAAAACTGATCGCCGCCGTTTCCTGCTCGCCGCCGGCGCGCTCGCCGTCCTTGCCGCCAGCCCGGCGCGGGCGGCCGCGGCCGAACTCGAGCTGCAGCAGCCGGGCACGCTGCGCGTCGCGGTCTATGCCAACTTCGCGCCCTGGTCGACCGCCGGCAAGGGCATCGATATCGCACTCGGGCGCGCGCTCGCCGAGCGCCTCGGCCTGCAGCCGCAGGTCGTGGAGTTTCCCGCCGACGAGAACATGAACGACGACCTGCGCAACATGGTCTGGCGCGGCCACTACCTCGGCCACAAGCCGGGCGACGTCATGCTGCACGTGCCCGTCGACCCGCGCTTCGCAGCACTCAACAAGCAGGTGAAGATCTTCGGCCCCTACCACCTCGAGACCATCGCGCTCGCCCGCCTGCCCGAGCGCGTGCCCGCACCGGGGGGCTCGGCCGACGCCAGCTTCGCGGTGTTCGAGCAGGAACGCATCGGCGCCGAGCTCGACTCGCATGCGAGCGACTTCCTGCGCCACATCCTGGGCGGGCGCCTGCAGCCCAACGTCGCGCACTTCCGCAACGTGGGCGAGGCGGTGGCGGCGATGAAGCGCGGCGAGATCGCCGCGGTGATGGGCGCGCGCTCCGAGCTGGAGACGGCGATCGGCGGCGACGCCGCGATCGCGCTCGACACCCTGTCGATGCCCGAGCTGCGCGTCGCCTCCTGGCCGCTCGGCATGGCCGTCAAGGCGGAGCACAGCGGCCTGGAGCAGGCCTTGTCGGGGGCGATCGCCGAGCTGCAGCGCTCCGGCGAGCTGGGCAGGATCTTCGCCGCGCACGGGGTCAGACAGCGCACCCCCTGATCCTTCGGGGCAGCCGGGCTCGCACGCCCACGCCGCCCCAGCCGCGCAGATTCGCTCCGACAATCCACCCGCCAATGAAGAGGGCCCGCATCGCGGGCCCTTTTTTCTGCTCCATATTGCTCCACCACGGAGCATGTGCTCCATGGTGGAGCAACACCCTGCACTTACTCGAGATAGTGCCCCACGCCGACCAGGGACTTGCCCACCTTGCGGACGTAGGATCGCTTGTGCTCCACCGCGTTGGTGACCGGATTGCGCCACACGTAATCGACGGTGGCCTCGTCCGCCTGCTGCAGCCGGGCGATCATCTCGGCGATCAGGGGATTGCCGGCGGCGTCGCGCAGGCCGAGCGCGTCGGTGTCCGAGAGCGCGGGGTTCATGCCCATCGCCTCGAAGCGGCCGCTCTCCATGTTCACCATGAACACGTAGAGGTCGTCCTTGACGAAGTCGCCACGGCGGTCGTTGAAGCGCGCCGCGGCCCGCGCGCCACCCTCGCCGCGCGCCACCGCGACCGCACGCTCGAGCATCGCGCGCGCATCGTCCGCGCTCGCGCGTGGCGCCGAGTAGCCCACCCCGACCACGTACTGCCCGACCTTGCGCACATAGCTGACCTTGGGCTCGACCTTGTTGCTCGCGCGGTTCAGCCACACGTAGCGCACCGTCGCCTCCTGGCTGACGCGGGTGGCGTCGATCATCTCGCGGAACAGCGGATTGCCCGCCGCGTCGGTGGTGTCGAGCACCTTCAGCCCGACCAGCGCCTCGGGCGCCGCGCCGCTGGCTTGATACACACCCTTGTCGTCGATCGCGAAGACATAGAGGTCCTTGCGCACGAACCCGCCCTGGCGATCGTTGAAGGCCGCGAACGCGCGCTCGGGGCCGTTCTCCTCCATGTAGCGCACGGCCTGCTCGAACATCGTGCGCGCCTCGCGCGGTGTCGCGCGCTCAGCCGCATGCGCGGCCGTACCGACGCCGACCGCGAGTACGACCGCGGTGGCGAAGCTGGATAGCTGTAACTTTGTCATCGGAAATGCTCCATGTTGCCGAAAAACCTGCCTCTTTCTCGCGGCGCGACCGCAGCCACGCATGCGGCGTCCCGACACGACACGGCCCGGGCGCCATCGCGTCCGGGCCGCGGGGAGTGCGGCGCCGCGGCCTGCGGCCCCCCGGAGGGCGCCGCAGGCAACGCGATCAGCTCTTGTGCAGCTTGAACACCCACACGGTGCCGCCCTGCTCGAGGAAGTTCACCCGCTTGGCGACGTCGCCGCCCCACAGCGGTACCGCCCCGCCCCAGCCCGACACCACCGCGACGTACTGCTCGCCGTCGGCTTCCCAGGTCACCGGCGGCGCGATCACGCCCGAGCCGGTCTGGAATTTCCACGCCTCCTCGCCGGTCTTCGCGTTGACCGCCTTCAGGTAGCCCTCGGGCGTGCCATAGAACACCAGGTTGCCGGCGGTGCTGAGCACCCCGCCCCACAGCGGCGCGTTGTTCTTGACCTCCCAGACGATCTTGCCGCTCACCGGGTCGATCGCGCGCATCGCGCCGATGTAGTCCTCGTACAGCGGCTTGATGGTGAAGCCCGCGCCCAGGTAGGCCGCGCCGCGCTTGTAGCTCACCGGCTCGTTCCAGATGTCCATGCCCCACTCGTTGGCGGGCACGTAGAACAGGCCGGTGTCCGGGCTGTAGCCCATCGGCATCTGGTTCTTGCCGCCGAGGAAGGACGGCGCGGCGAACACCGGCTTGCCCTTGCCGCCCTCGCCGGCCGCGCCCTCGGCAAACGGATTGGGCGGACGCTTGTCGTCGTTGGTGATCGGACGACCGGTCTCGAGGTCGTAGCCCTTGGCCCAGTCGATGCGGGTCAGGAAGGGGTAGGCGGCGAGCAGCTTGCCGTTGGTCCGGTCATTGACGAAGAAGAAGCCGTTGCGGTCGGCCTTGGCGCCCGCCTTGACGAGCTTGCCGCTCTTCGGGTCCTTGTACTCGAAGGCGATGAATTCGTTCACCCCGTCGAAGTCCCAGCCGTCGTGCGGCGTGTTCTGGTAGTGCCAGACGATCTTGCCGGTGTCCGGGTCGACCGCGACCGTGGACGACGAGTACAGGTTGTCGCCCGGACGCAGCCAGGAGTTCCACGGCGCCGGGTTGCCGGTGCCCATGAAGATCAGGTTCACGTCCGGATCGTAGTAGGCGGTCTGCCAGGTCGCGGCGCCGCCGGTCTTCCACAGGTCGCCCGGCCAGGTGGCGTTGGTCGTGCCCGAGATGCCGTTCTCGATCTCCTTGCCGTCCTTGTCGTACTTGTAGCCCATGTGGCCTTCGACCACCGGGCGCACCCAGACCTTCTTGCCGGTCTTGGCGTCGCGCGCCTCGACGCGGCCGACGACGCCGAACTCGCCGCCCGACACCCCGGTGATCACCATGCCCTTGACGATCTGCGGCGCGGCGGTCATCGAGTAGCCGGCCTTGTAGTCGTCGATCTTCTCGCGCCACACCACCTTGCCGGTGTCGCGGTTGAGCGCGACGAGCTGCGCGTCCAGGGTGCCGAAGATCACCAGGTCGCCGTAGAGCGCGGCGCCGCGGTTGATCACGTCGCAGCACGGCATGATGCCCTCGGGCAGGCGGTGCTCGTACTTCCACAGCTTCTGGCCGGTCTTGGCGTCGAGCGCGTAGATGCGGCTGTAGGACGCGGTCACGAACATCTTGCCGTCGTGGATCAACGGCTGCGACTGCTGGCCGCGCTGCTTCTCGCCGCCGAAGGAGAAGGCCCACACCGGGACGAGGTCCTTCACGGTGTCGACATTGACCTTGGCGAGCGGGCTGTAGCGCTGACCCTTGGTGCCGAGGCCGTTGGTGACGACCTGATGCGTCGTCTCGGCATCCTTCAGGATGTCCTCGTCGCTCACGCTCGCGGCCTGCGCCGTGGCGCCCATGCCCGCCGCGGCCAGCGCGACCGTCAGGGCGGTCAGCATCGCCGGCAGGGTGCGCGCGCGTCTGTCGTTCTTCATCATCGACTCCTCCTTGGATTTCTTTCTAAGCTTTTCCGGGTGGTGTGACTTCCGGCACCAACTCGTGCCGGACCACGACCCCACCGCAAAGCCCGTGCCAGGGCCACGAACCCATGCGCTCGCGCCCGCGCTGCTCCAACGCGGGCGCATTGCGGACGGACACTGTGGCGGCGGAGCACAGGATGTTGCGGATCGGAACACCCGGGATCCGGGCGCAATGCTCCGCGGCTGCGCAGGTCCGCGTCCGTGGCCCGCTCGCGGAATTGGCATGTGGCTTGCATCCACGCTCCGGCACACGCAGGCGCACGCACCGCGCCCGGCCCACAGGAGCACCGATGAGACCGTCCGCCCGCCCCGCCCTCGCCTGGATCGCCGCGGCCCTGACCGCGCTGGCCAGCCCGGCAGCGCTCGCCGCAGCCCCCCGCACGGGCGCCCCCTCCCCCCCCGCCGCGCACACCGACCCGCTCGACTCGCCACGCTGGGAAGACATGCGCAAGAGCTTCTTCGCGGACGTCGCGGTGGTGTTCGACGAGCGCGTCAAGGTGAGCGGCCCGGCGGTCGCGGAGGATTCGCTCAACGTCCCGGTCAATGTCGATGCGAGCGCCCTCCCCGGGGTGGAGGAGCTGATCGTGTTCGCCGACTTCAACCCGATCGTCAAGGCGCTGCGCTTCGAGCCCGGCGCCGCCCAGCCGCGCCTGGGCTTCCGCATCAAGCTGCAGCAGTCCTCGCCGGTGCGCGCCGCCGCGCGCACGGCCGACGGCGTATGGCACGTCGGCGGCGCCTGGATCACGGCCACCGGCGGCGGCTGCACGCTGCCCTCGGTGGGCTCGGGCTCGCCGGAATGGCAGGAGCGCCTCAACGAGGTCAACGGCAAGCTGTGGCCCCGGGTCGACGGTGGCGAGCGCCTGCGCATGCGCATCATCCATCCGATGGACACCGGCCTGGCCGCCGGCATCCCCGCCTTCCACATCGAGGACATCGTGATCGCCGACGCCGAAGGCCGCACGCTGAGCCGCATCCAGCCCCTCGAGCCGGTCTCCGAGAACCCCAGCTTCACGCTCGACCTGCGCGCGGCCGCGCCCGGCGCGCGCCTGCACGTGGCCGGGCGCGACAACAACGGCAACCGCATCGACGCATGGGTGACCCGATGAGCCGACCCGCCTCTTGCGCTCCGGCGCTCCAGCGCCGTCCTGCCGCCCGCGCGCTGCGGACCCTGCTCGCGGGGCTGCTGGTCGCGCTGTGCGCCCTGCTCCTCACCGCCCTGCCGGCGCACGCCGAGGACTTCGCCGGGGACTTCAACTACCGCCTGCAGCCGCGCGAGCTCGCCCCCGGCGCCTGGGTCGTGGTCGGCCTGAAGGAGGACTTCTCCTTCGCCAACGGCGGCAACATCGTCAATACGGGCTTCATCGTCGGCCGCGAGGGGGTGATCGTCATCGACACCGGCTCGTCGAAGCGCTACGGCGAGCAGATGCTCGCCGCCATCCGCCGCGTCACTCCCTTGCCGATCGTGCTGACGGTGAACACCCACCACCACCCCGACCACTTCCTCGGCAACCAGGCCTTCCCGCGCGCGACGCTCGCCGCGCTGCCGGAGACCATCGCCGCGCTCCGCAGCGAGGGCGAAGGCTTCAACGCCAACATGTACCGCCTCAACGGCGACTGGATGCGCGACACCGAGGTCGTCGTCCCCGAGCGCGCACTCGCCGCCGGGCGCCAGCGCATCGGCGGGCGCGACGTGGAGCTGGTCGCGCTCGGCGGCCACACCGTCGCCGACCTGGTGGTGATCGACCACGACAGCGGCACCGTGTACGCCGCCGACCTGCTCTTCAACGGCCGCGCGCCCACCACGCCGCACGCGGACATCGCGCGCTGGCTCGCCGCGCTCGACACGCTGGAAGGCCTGCCCGCGCGGCGCTGGGTGCCCGGCCACGGCGAGCCCGCGACCGACCTCGCCCCGCTGCGCCAGACCCGCGACTATCTCGGCTGGCTGGCGCAGGCCATCCGCACCGGCGCCGAGTCGGGCCAGGACATGACCGAGCTGTTCCAGACGCCGATCCCGCAGCGCTTCGCCGGCCTGGCGCTGGTGGAGGCGGAGTTCCGCCGCTCGGTGGTGCACCTCTTCCCCGCGGCGGAGCAGGCCGTGCTCGAAGCCGCGCGCAACAAGGCGTCGCGCTGAGCGCGGCGCGATCACGCCGAGGGTGCGGCGGGACGGTCGCCGGCGCGGCCACGCGAGCGTCCCGCGCGCGGGTGCGCGCCGGCTTGCGCGCTCAGCGCGCGGCGGGGATCGACGCGGGCAACGTGGCGAGCCGGCGTGCGGCCTCCTCGTCGCCGTTGGCAGCGGCCACCGCCAGCCAGTAGCGCGCCTGCACCGGATCGGCCGGCACCAGGCGGCCCTCGAGATGGAGCAGGCCGAGCCGGTACTGCGCCTTGCTGGAGCCGGCCTCGCCGCCGCGGCGGTAGCGCTCCAGCGCCGCGGCGGCGTCGCGCGGCTCGCCCAGGCCATCCTCGGCGAGGATGCCGAGGTGGAACCAGGCCTCCGCCACGCCGGCCTGCGCGAGCGCGCTCCAGATCTCGCGCGCGCTGCCGTAGCGCGCCATCTTGAATTCGGCGTAGGCCTTGTAGAGGCCGATGCTGGGCCGCGCCACCAGCGCGTCGAGCTCCTCGGGTTCGAGCGCGTGCGCCGCGCCGGGCGCCTGTGCAATGATCCAGGCGGTCAACAATCGTGCAACGAGAGGGCGCATGGCGTTGCGGCTCCGGTCGAGGTGAGGACATGAACGAAGCAACAAGCGGGCCCGTAGCGCGACGCGACGTCGCACGCGGCCGCGCACGGACGGATCCGCGGCCGGCGCGCACAGCTACGCACACCAGCACGCCAGCGGCGTCCCCGGCCCACGCCGTGCCGCGACGACTGCTGCGCGCCCTGCGCCTGGCCGCGATCTGCTGTGCGCTCGCGCTCGCTCCGGCGACCAGCTCCAGCGCGCGGGCCGAAGGCATCGCGGTCGAGCACTTCCCCGGCGTGCCCTTCGCCGACCTGCGCGAGGCCCTCGCCGACGCGATCGCCGACGAGGGCCTGAGCGCGCCGGTGGTCAGCCGCTTCGGCGCCATGCTCGAACGCACCGCACCCGATCTCGGCCACGACCCCGCGCTCTACGGCGACGCCGAGGTACTCAGCTTCTGCAGTGCCGGCGTCGCCGCCCGTCTGGTCGCCGAGGCGCGCGAACACATCGCGCTGTGCCCGCTATCGATCGCGGTGTACAGTCTGCCGCACACCCCGCGCGACGCCACCCTCGCCTGGCGCCCGCCGACGCTCGACTCCCCCGGCGGAGACGCCGTGCGCGCGTTGATGGCGCGCATCGTGACCGGCGCCGCGCGGCTCGTCGGGCGACGCTGAGCCCGCGCCCGCAGCACCCCGGATCCGATCGCCATGCCTTCTCCCTCCCCCTCCCCCTCCGCCTCCCAAGCCGCAGGCCGGCACACCCGCCCCGGCCTGCGCGGACGCCAGACCGATCCCGCCGCGCTCGCCGAGATCGAGGCCCTGCTCGGCGCTGCCCGCCGCGAGCGCGACGAGCTGATCGAGCACCTGCATGCGCTGCAGGACCGCTTCGGCCACCTCTCGCTGCGCCACCTGCGCGCGCTCGCCGACTGGATGCGGATGCCGATGGCCGAGGTGTACGAGACCGCCACCTTCTACGCCCACTTCGACGTCGTGCGCGAGGACGAGCCGGTGCCACCCGCGCTCACCGTGCGCGTGTGCGACTCCCTGCCCTGCCAGCTCGCCGGTGCGCAGGCGCTGCGCGCGGCGCTCGACGCCGCGCTCGATCCGGCGCGCATCCGCGTGCTGCGCGCGCCCTGCATGGGACGCTGCGACCAGGCCCCGGTCGCCCAGCTCGGCCGCCGTCACCTGAGCCGCGCGACCCCGGCCGCGGTCCTGGCCGCACTCGCCCGCGGAGCGCTCGACCCCGAACCGATCGCCTGGCAGCGCCTCGCCGACTATCGCGCCGCAGGCGGCTACACCCTGCTGGAGCGCCTGCGGAGCGGCGAGACCGGCGTTGCCGCGCTCGAGGCCCGGCTCGCCGAAGCCGGCCTGCGCGGCCTCGGCGGTGCCGGCTTCCCGACCGCGCGCAAGTGGCAGGCGGTGCGCGCCGGCGCCGCGCCGCGCTACCTGGTCGTCAATGCCGACGAAGGCGAGCCGGGCACCTTCAAGGACCGCCACTACCTGGAAACGGCGCCGCACCGGGTGCTCGAGGGCGCGCTGGCGAGCGCGCTCGCGGTGGGCGCGGCGGCGATCTACGTCTACCTGCGCGACGAATACCCCGGCCTGCACGCGGTGCTGCGCGAGGCGATCGCCGAACTGGAGGCCGCCGGCCTCGTCGCACCCGGCTTCATCGTGTTGCGCCGCGGCGCCGGCGCCTACATCTGCGGCGAGGAGTCGGCGCTGATCGAATCGCTCGAAGGCAAGCCGGGCAAGCCGCGCCATCGCCCGCCCTTCGTCGCCGAGGCCGGGCTCTTCGGCCGGCCGACGCTGGTGAACAACGTCGAGACCCTGTACTGGATCCCGCTGCTTGCCGCCGGCGCCGCCTTCGCCGGCGAGGGGCGGCGCCGGCGCAGCGGCCTGCGCAGCTTCTCGGTGTCTGGCCGGGTGAACAAGCCGGGCGTGCACCTGGCCCCCGCCGGCATCACCCTGCGCGAGCTGGTGGACGAGCACTGCGGCGGCCTGCAGCCCGGCCACCGCCTGCTCGCCTACCTGCCCGGCGGCGCCTCGGGCGGCATCCTGCCCGCCGCGCTCGCCGACCTGCCGCTCGACTTCGACACCTTGCAGCCCCATGGCTGCTTCATCGGCTCGGCGGCGATCATCGTGCTCTCGGACCAGGACGATCTGCGCGCCGTCGCCGACAATCTGCTCGCCTTCTTCGCCGACGAATCCTGCGGCCAATGCACGCCCTGCCGCCTCGGCACCGAAAAGCTGCTCGCGCTGCTGCGCACGGACGACTGGGACGTGGCGCGCCTGCAGGCCCTCGCGCAGACCCTGCGCGACGCCTCGATCTGCGGCCTCGGCCAGGCCGCGCCCAACCCGGTGAGCAGCCTGCTGCGCTTCTTCCCGGCCGAGCTCGCGCGCGCCGGGGTGAGGCTGCATGCCGGGCCTCCTGCCCGCGATGCCGGGGAGCTGCAGCCATGAGCCGGCACGATCGCGAGGACCGCAGCCCCACGCCCCAGCCCCCCGGCCTGGCGACCGCGCCGGATCGTGCGGCAGCACACGACGCGCTCGACCAGCGTGCGGACGCTTTCGAGATCCTCCTCGACGGCGTCGCGGCGCAGGCTTTCCCCGGCGAGACGCTGTGGCAGGTCGCACTGCGCGCCGGCGAGCGCATCCCCCACCTGTGCTTCAAGGACGCTCCCGGCTACCGCGCCGACGGCAACTGCCGCGCCTGCATGGTCGAGATCGAGGGCGAGCGCGTGCTCGCCGCCTCCTGCATCCGCGCGGCGCAGCCGGGCATGGTGGTACGCAGCGCCAGCTCGACGCGGGCACGACAGGCGCGCGAGGGCGTGCTCGAACTGCTGCTCGAACAGCAGCCGGCACGCACGCACAGCCCCGACCGCTCCAGCCATTTCTGGGAGCTGGTCGAGCACATGCGTTTGCCCGCCGCCGACCGCGGCCCCGCAGCGCAGCAGCCGGACCGCACCCACCCCGCGATCCACGTGAACCTGGACGCCTGCATCACCTGCGGCCTGTGCGTGCGCGCCTGCCGCGAGGTGCAGGTGAACGAGGTCATCGGCCTCGCACACCGCGGTGCACGCGCGAAGATCGTCTTCGACTTCGACGATGCGCTCGGCGACAGCAGCTGCGTGGCCTGCGGCGAGTGCGTGCAGGCCTGTCCCACCGGCGCGCTGATGCCCGCCACCCTGGTCGATGCGCAGGGCCGCGGCGACTCGGCCTGCGCCGAGCGCAAGGTGGATTCGGTGTGCCCCTACTGCGGCGTGGGCTGCCAGCTCACCTACCACGTCCGGGACGAGCGCATCCTCTTCGTCGAGGGCCGCAACGGCCCGGCCAACGAGAACCGCCTGTGCGTGAAGGGCCGCTTCGGCTTCGATTACCCCAACCACCGCGGCCGCCTCACGACGCCGCTGATCCGCCGCGCGGGCGTGCCCAAGGGCGTGGATCCCGCCTTCGATCCGGCGAATCCGCTCAGCCACTTCCGCCCGGCGAGCTGGGACGAGGCGCTCGACTTCGCCGCCGCCGGCCTGCGCCGCCTGCTCGACGCCCACGGCCCCGGCGTGCTCGCCGGCTTCGGCAGCGCCAAGTGCTCGAACGAGGAGGCCTGGCTGTTCCAGAAGCTGGTGCGCACGGGCTTCGGCTCCAACAACGTGGACCACTGCACCCGGCTGTGCCACGCCAGCTCGGTCGCCGCGCTGATGGAGTGCATCGGCTCGGGCGCGGTCACGGCCTCCTTCATGCAGGCCGCGCACGCGGACGTGGTCATCCTCACCGGCTGCAACCCGACGGTGAACCACCCGGTCGCCGCCACGTACTTCAAGCAGGCCGCCAAGCGCGGCACCAGGCTGATCGTGCTCGACCCGCGCGGCCTGGTGCTCGGCCACCACGCCCACCGCATGGTGCGCTTCACGCCGGGCAGCGACGTCGCGCTCTTCAACGCCATGCTCAACGTCATCGTCGGCGAGGGCCTGTGCGACCGCGACTTCATCGCCGCGCGCACCGAGGGCTTCGAGGCGCTCGCCGCCCACGTCGCACCGCTCACGCCCGAGGCCATGGCGCCGCTGTGCGGGGTGGCGCCGGACGAGATTCGCGCCATCGCCCGCCTCTACGCCACCGCCGAGCGCGCGATGATCTTCTGGGGCATGGGCATCTCGCAGCATGTGCACGGCACCGACAACGCGCGCTGCCTGATCGCGCTCGCGCTCGCCACCGGCCATGTCGGCCGCCCCGGCACCGGCCTGCATCCGCTGCGCGGGCAGAACAACGTGCAGGGGGCGTCCGACGCCGGCCTCATCCCCATGGTGCTGCCCGACTACCGCCCGGTGGGCGACGCGCAGTACCGCGCCGCCTTCGAGGAACTGTGGGCGACGCCGCTCCCCGCCGAGCCCGGCCTCACGGTCGTCGAGACCATGGACGCGATCGCCGCAGGCCGGGTGCGCGGCATGTACATCCTCGGCGAGAACCCGGCGATGTCCGACCCCGACCTGCACCACACCCGCGCCGCGCTCGCCAGGCTCGAGCACCTCGTCGTGCAGGACCTCTTCGTCACCGAGACCGCGCAGTTCGCCGACGTGATCCTGCCCGCCTCGGCCTGGCCCGAGAAGGACGGCACCGTCACCAACACCAACCGCCAGATCCAGCTCGGCCGCGCCGCCGTGCCGCTGCCCGGCGAGGCGCGGCCCGACTGGTGGATCCTCCAGCAGCTCGCCCGCCGCCTCGGCCTCGACTGGCAGTACGCGCACCCGCGCGAAGTCTTCGCCGAGATGAAGCGGGCGATGCGCTCGCTCGACCACATCGACTGGGCGCGTCTGGAGCGCGAGGGAGCGGTCACAACCCCTTGCCCGGCCGAGGACGCCCCGGGCAAGGACGTGGTCTTCGACGACCGCTTCCCCACCGCGAGCGGACGCGCGCGCTTCCGCCCCACCGTGCCGCTGCCGCCCGACGAGCCGGTCGACGCCGCCTGGCCCACGGTGCTGATCACCGGCCGCCAGCTCGAACACTGGCACACCGGCGCGATGACGCGGCGCAGCGCGGTGCTCGACGCGCTCGAACCGGCCGCGGTGGCGACGCTGGCCCCGGCCGAACTCACCCGACTCGGCCTCGCCCCCGGCGCCGCGCTGAGCATCGAGACCCGCCGCGGCCGCATCACGCTCGCCGCCCGCGCCGATCCGCTGATGCCCGCGGGCATGGTTTTCGTGCCCTTCTGCTACGTCGAAGCCGCAGCCAACCTGCTCACCAACCCGGCCCTCGATCCGTACGGAAAGATTCCGGAGTTCAAGTACGCTGCGTGCCGGCTCGCGCCCGCATGAACCTGCCGGGCGGCGCACTCTGCGCGCGCCGCCGTCCCGAACGCGGGGCGCCGGGTCCGCGCGGCACCGCCGCGGCCGTCCTTGATGCTGTCATGCGCAGAGTTCGGGTGCTATAGAGACACTGTGCGCGCGAAACGGTGTTCGCGGCTTCGCACCAGCGGCGGGGAGGACGGTGCCATGAGCGAGAAGATCGACCAACTGGTGGGCGAACGGCGCGCGGCCCTCGGGCGCAAGGACGGCGTCGCGGACAAATGGGGCCTGGCCCTGTCGGGCGGCGGCATCCGCAGCGCGACCTTCTGCTTCGGCCTGCTCGGCGTGCTCGCGCGCAACCGCCTGCTTGAACGCTTCGACCTGCTGTCGACCGTGTCCGGCGGCGGCTACATCGGCGGCATGCTCGGCCGCCTGCTGCACGGCGCACGCTCCGCGGACGACACCCGCGCCATCTTCGCGGCCTTCGGCTCCCAGGAGCCACGCTGGTTTCGCTGGTGGCTGCGCGCCAACGGCCGCTACCTGGTGCCGCGCGGACCGGCCGACAAGACCTTCGCGCTCGCCGTCTTCCTGCGCAACCTGCTCGCGATCCACCTCGAGCTCGGCGCGCTGGCCCTCGCGCTCGGCGTGGTGCTGGCGGCGGTCGATGTGGGCGTGTGGGCGGCGATCGCGCACTGGGTGACGGACGGGTGGGTGACGGGCGAGCGCATAGAGGCCCTGCGCCGGCTGCCCCCCTGGCTGCCCACGCTGTGGCCGGTCGCGATCCCGGTGCTGGCCGTGCTCGGCGGCCTGGCGACCGCGGCGTACTGGGTCGTGCCCTGGGTGGCGTCGGCCGGGCGGCCGGGATGGCGGCCCGGCTTCGTCGCCGTGCAATGCGTGATCCTGACGATCGTCCTGGGCCTGTTGGTGCATTACGGCGACGCCATCATCGGTCCGCAGTGGCAGCCCGGTCATGCGATCCGGATGGCGCTGGCCTGGGGTGCGATCGGCCTGGCCGTCGCCTGGCTGATCGCGATCCCGTGGGCGCGCTTCCTGTTGCGCCACCTCTTCGACGAGACCGAGCGCGATGCGCTGCGGCTCCGCGAGGAGGCGGTGCGGCGTTGGCTGGCCGACTGGCAATCCCTGTGCATGAAGGCGATCGCGGTCGTGCTGCTGCTCGGACTGGTGGACCGGGTGGCGTGGTTCCTCGCCTTCGAGTTCAAGGCGCAGGCCAATACCGCGCTCGCCCTGGCGGTGGCCGCCGCCGTGCTGCGGGCGGCGATGCCGGCGCTGGGTGGCGGCCCCCAAGGCGGAATCAGCGGCAAGCTGCTGCTGAGCCTGGGCCAGCTCTCCGGCTACATACTCAGCTTCCTGCTGTGCGCGTGGTGGGTATCGCTTGTGCACGCGGCGGCGCTGGGGCCGATGTTCGCGACCGAGGGCACGGTGGACTTCGGCACGCCCTGGCTCCGGCTGCTCGCGATCGGTACTGCGGCCGGCGGCTACGTGCTCGCCACCGGGCGGAATTTCGAGTTCCTCAACCTGTCCTCGCTGCACACCTTCTACCGCGCGCGCCTGGTGCGCAGCTACCTGGGCGCGGCCAATCCGGCCCGCTTCGGCCAGCAGGACACACTCGGGCCGACCGCCGTCGTGTCCGAGCGCGGCGCCGCACACCTCGCCCACAAGAGCGTGTTCGACCCCGACCCCGACGATGACCTCGCGCTGGAAGCCTACGCGCCGCATCGGCAAGGCGGCCCGGTGCATCTGATCGGGGTCTGCATCAATCAGACGCACGACCCGCGCGGCGGACTGTTCAACCGCGACCGCCGCGGCCTGCCGCTGACGGTGGGCCCCGAAGGCTGGGTGCGGGTGGGCCAGGAACCGTGGTTCCAGGTGACCGGTGCGGGCGCCCTCGGCCTGGGTTCGTGGGTGGCGATCTCGGGCGCCGCGGTGTCGCCCGGCCTGGGCAGCCAGACGCGCGGCGGCATCTCGGCGCTGCTGGCCTTCGCCGGCATTCGCCTCGGCTACTGGTGGACGCGCGCTGCACGGGAGAACCTGCAGCGCCCGAAACGCCGCCTCGCGGCCAAGTCACGCGGCCTGCTCAGCGAGGTGTTCTGCAACTTCAAGGGCAGCAGCGGACCCGACTGGTTCCTCAGCGATGGCGGCCACTTCGAGAACACGGCCGCCTACGCCCTGCTCGCCGAACGCTGCCGCATGATCGTGCTCGCCGACTGCGGCGCCGACCCGGACTACCGCTTCGGCGACCTGGAGAACCTGGTGCGCAAGGCGCGCATCGACCTCGGCGCGGAGATCGAATTCCTGCGCCCGCGTCCCCGCGCAGCGGGCGAGAACGATCGACCGCCCGGGGTCGAGCTGTTCGGCTCGCTCAACGATCTGGCCTCGCGCAAGAGCAACGCCTGCCTCGCGCTCGCCCGTGTGCGCTACGTCGGCGCGACCGAGCCGGGCTGGCTGGTGCTGGTCAAGCCCAACATCAGCGCCGGGCTGCCGGTCGACCTGATCAACTTCGCCGCCAGCAACCCGGCCTTCCCGCAGCAGACCACCGCCGACCAGTTCTTCGACGAGGCGCAGTGGGAGAGCTACTACCAGCTCGGCTTCAATCTCGGCGACGTGCTCGACAGCGACTTGCTGGAGGCGCTGCGCAGTCGCCATGCGACGCTGTTCGAGTCCGACACCGGCGCCCTCACCGCCGCGACGCCCCGGGCCTCCGTTACCCCGGCGACGGTGCCGGCGGGCGCGGGCGCGGCCGCCGCGGCCGCCGCCGAGGCCGCGGCCAGCCGGCTGCCCGAGCGCATCCGCAACAGCGCGGTGAGCGCCTCGATCGGCATCGGCGCGGTGGCCACCGTGCTGGTGTCCTCATGGCAGGCGATCGACGGCGCGATCGGCGCCCTGGCCGAGGAACGCAAGACCGAACGCGCCGCGATCCTGAAGATCACCGAGGACTGGGCCGCCCTGCCCGGACGCGACCGCTGCTCGACGACACTCATGAGCGAGGAGCATCCGAAGCTCACCGCGCTGGCAGGCAGCTTCCTGCACCATGCGGACGCGTTGTGCGCCCGACGGGAGGCCGACTGGCTCGCGGAATCCAGCCTGGTGCAGGAGATCTTCGACGAGGTTGCCGAGCGCTGCGGCCTGGTCGAGACGCGCATGCGCAGCCGCGCGTGCGCCGCGCTCCTCGTCGCCAACACCCGCCCGGACGCCGGGGGCGCCGAATGGCCACAGATCTGCTTCGCCGGGCGCCCGGCCGCACCGGCCAAGACCAGGCTGCCGACTTACTGGGCCTACCGCTACGGCTTCGAGGCACAGCGGGGCAAGTCCGCACACCCGGCCGACTCCTTCGCCGAGGCACGCGAGTTCGCCCGGGAGGAACACAACGCCGCGCTGGCCTGCCCCACCGTGGCGCTCGCCGGCGAACAGCCGACCCCACCGACCGCGCAGTCCCCGACGGCGAAGCCGCCCCCTCCACCCACCGCTCCGCCCCCACGACCGGCGCCCGTGCCGCCCGTCGCGCCTGCGCCTGCGCCCGCGCCTGCGCCCGCGCCCACTGCGCCCGCCGCGGTGGAGGCGAACTCGAAGATCTGCGCCGGCACGACCATCTACCTGCAGATCTTCGGCCCTACGCAACGCGACACGGTTCGCGACTACCGGGACGCCTGGCGCAAGCTCGGCGCCTCGGTGCCGCCGATCGAAGACGTCGAGGCCACGGCGCGCGCGGCGCAGCGCACGCCGCCGCGCCAGGTCGCGCTGACCACCGTGCGCCATCACGATCCCGCCTCGAAGCGCTGCGCCGAAGAGCTGGGCAAGGCGGTCGGTTTCGGGAACTGGAAGGTCGAGCCGCTCGCGGCATCGCTCAAGCCGACCCGCGGCGTGATCGAGGTCTGGATCGGCCGCGAGATCCCCGCCAGGCAGGGCGAAGCCAAGTAAGTCGACGCCGTCATGCGCATCGCGGGCGAGTGCGCGCCTCCGCGGCGGTGACGCGATCGAAGCTCAGCCCCGGCGCTTGTCGGCGACCGCGCCGGGCGGCGACAATGCGGGTCCCGCCGGCTCGTGGGCGTTCCCGCCGCGTCCGCCCTGCCTTGCCCCGACCTCCGAGCCCCGTCCGCGGAACCCCGCCGGACCTGCCCGAGCCGGTCGGCGCCGGCCGGGCGGCACGACGCGGCCCTCGTACCCGCAGCAGCAAACCCAGCCCGCGGCATCGACAGCGGAGCCACGATCATCCTGAACACACCCGGCAAGACCCCCGACGATCCTCTCCGCGCCGGCCGCCCCTCCACCCTGCGACGCCTGCTCGGCTCGCGCGCGGGCGTCGGCGCGGGCGTGCTGGCGATCTCCGCGCTCGCCTTCGCCACCTTCCACCACGAGACGGTGAACGTGGCCCTCGTCGAGGAGGGACCGCTGCGCCAGGCGATCGTGGCGAGCGGGCGGGTGCGCACGCCCGAGCGCATCGTGGTATCGGCGCAGATCGCCGGGCGCGTGCAGGCGGTGGAGGCGCGCGAGGGCGACACGCTGGCGCCGGGCCAGGCGCTGCTGCGCCTGGACGAGCGCGAGTGGGGGGCGGCCGTCGCCCAGGCCGGCGCCGCCGTGGTGCAGGGCGAGGCGCGCCTGCGCCAGCTGCGCGAGCTCGGCCTGCCGGTGGCCGAACAGGCGCTGCGCCAGGCCGAGGCCACGGCGCTGCAGGCGCAGCGGCACCATCGGCGCGTGCAGGAGCTCGTCGCGCGCGGCTTCTACAGCCAGGCACAGCTCGACGAGGCGCGCCGGGCGCTCGACGTGGCCGACAGCCAGGTCCGCAGCGCCCGCCTGCAGCGCGCCAGCCAGCAGCCTGGCGGCAGCGAGATCGAGCTCGCGCGCAGCGCCCTGGAACAGGCGCGCGCGGCGCTGGCCGCGGCGGAGACCCGGCTGAGCTACGCGACCCTGCGCGCCCCGGTCGCGGGGACCGTGCTGACCCGCAACGTCGAGGCCGGCGACACCGTGCAGCCAGGCACGCCGCTGATGACGATCGCCCCGGCCGGCGCCACCGAGCTCACCGTGCAGATCGACGAGAAGAACCTCGCCCTGCTTCACCCCGGCCAGGCCGCGCTGGCCTCGGCCGATGCCTACCCGGGCGAGCGCTTCGCCGCCGTGCTCGCCTACATCGCCCCCTCGGTGGACGCCCAGCGCGGCTCGGTGGAGGTCCGCCTGCGCGTACCCGAGCCGCCGCCCTACCTGCGCCACGAGATGACGGTATCGCTCGACATCGAGGCGGCGCGGCGCGAGCGCACGCTGGCCGTGCCCGCCGCGGCGGTACGCGAGTCCGGCGGGGCGCAGCCCTGGGTGCTGGTGGTGCGCGACGCCCGTACCGCACGCCAGCCGGTGCGGCTGGGCATCCGCGGCGCCGGCAGGGTGGAGGTGCTCGAGGGCCTCGCCGCCGGCGAGGCCGTGGTGCCGGCGCCGGCCGACGTGCCCGCAGGGCGGGCGGTGCGGACGCGCGTGCAGCCATGAAGTCGTGGATGCCCTTCGAATGGATCGCCGCGCTGCGCTTCCTGCAGGAGGGACGCATGCAGTCGCTGCTGATCATCGTCGGCGTCGGCGTCGGCGTGGCGGTGATCGTGTTCATGTCGGCGCTGCTGTCCGGTCTGCAGGCCAACCTGGTGCGCCGCACGCTCAGTTCGCAGGCGCACATCGTGCTGCTGCCGGCCGAGGAGGTGGCGCGCCCGCAGGCCTCGAGCGGGCACGACGCGATCCGCCTGCAGAAGCAGGCGCAGCGGCTGCGCTCGATCGACCAGTGGCAACTGCTGCGCGACCGCCTCGAGGCCTGGCCCGAGATCGCCGCGGTGTCGCCGGCCGCCTCCGGCCCGGCGTTCGCGGTGCGTGGCGACGCCAGCAAGGCGGTGACCCTGCTCGGCATCGAACCCGCGCGCTACCAGCAGGTCATCGACCTCGGCGGACGCATCACCGCCGGCGAGCTGCGCGTCGGCGCCGGCGAGGCGGTGATCGGCATCGAGCTGGCCAAGGACCTCGGCGCCGACGTCGGCGACAAGCTGCGCATCCGCGGCGCGCAGGGCGAGGCCGAGACGCTGACCGTGACCGGGCTGTTCGATCTCGGCAACAAGGGCGTCAATGCACGCAACGTCTATGTCGGCCTGCGCACCGGTCAGACCCTGCTCGACCTGGTCGGCGGCGTCTCCAACATCGACCTCGCCCTCCACGACCTCGACCTCGCGGAGGACGTGGCGCAGCGCATCGCCGCCGAGTCCGGCCTGATCGCCGACAGCTGGATCCGCACCAACGCGCAGTTCGTCACCGCGCTCACCTCGCAGCGGGTGTCGAGCAACGTGATCCGCTTCTTCATCGCGCTCTCGGTGTCCTTCGGCATCGCCAGCGTGCTGGTGGTGTCGGTGGTCCAGCGCAGCAAGGAGATCGGCATCCTGCGCGCGATGGGCGCCACGCAGGCGCAGATGCGGCGCATCTTCCTGCTGCAGGGCGGCATCGTGGGTTTCCTCGGATCCTTCCTGGGCTCGGCGCTGGCGTGGGCCTTCCTGATGCTGTGGCGGATGCTCGCGCGCAACCCGGACGGCACGCCGCTGTTCGACATCGGCGTCGAGCCCGCGCTGGTGGCGATCGCCGCGGGCGGCGCCAGCGTGGTCGGCATCCTCGCGGCGCTGCTGCCGGCACGGCGTGCGGCAGGGCTCGACCCGGTGGTGGCGATCCGTGGCTGACGCGGTCCTGAAACTCGAAGGCCTGCGCAAGGCCTACGCCGGCGCGGACACGGAGTACGAAGTCCTGCACGGCATCGACCTGCGCCTCGGGCGCGGCGAGTTCGCTGCCCTGATCGGCCCCTCCGGCTCGGGCAAGAGCACGCTGCTCAATCTGATCGGCCTGCTCGACCGCCCCAGCAGCGGCCGCCTCGTCATCGATGGCGAGGAGACCGCGACGCTCGACGACACCGCCCTCACCCGCCTGCGCGGCGAACGCATCGGCTTCGTGTTCCAGCACCACCACCTGATCCCCGCCTTCACCGCCGAGGAGAACGTCGCCATGCCGCTGCTGATCGCGCGCGGGCGGCCGGACGCGGCGATGTTCGCGCGCGCCGGCGAGCTGCTCGACCGCGTCGGCCTGGCCCGGCAGCGGCGCCAGCTCGCCAACCGGCTCTCCGGCGGCCAGCAGCAGCGCGTCGCCATCGCCCGTGCGCTGGCGATGTCGCCCGCGCTGGTGCTCGCCGACGAACCCACCGGCAACCTCGACACGCACTCGGCGGACGAGGTCTTCGCGCTGCTGCGCGAGGTCAATCGGCAACTCGGCACGAGCTTCCTGATCGTCACCCACGACCCCCGCCTCGCCCGCCGCTGCGACCGCATCATCGAACTCGTGGACGGGGTCGTCGTCTCCGACCGGCCCAACAACGCCGCGTCGCCGGACTCTGGCCCGGTCGACGGCTCATGAGGCCGCGAGCGCGACGAAGCTCATCCGACCGTGTAGCCGCCATCCACGACGATTTCCTGGCCGTAGATGTTCCTGGCGCTGTCCGACGCGAGGAACACCGAGAGCTCGGCGATATCCTCCGGCTGACCGAATGCGCCAGGCATGAGCCGGGACGTGATCTTCTCCGCGACGGCCCCCAGGATCTCGGGCGGCAGCCCGACCGTGCCCCACAGCGGCGTCCCGATCGGGCCGGGGGCGATCGAGTTGACCCGGATGCCCAGGGGGGCGAGCTCGGCCGCCAGGGTCTGGGACAGGGACTTCAACGCAGCCTTGCTGGCGCTGTAGATGGCCAGCCCGGGAAAGCCGACCTGGGTCAGGAAGGTCGTGATGAACTGGATCGAGCCCCCCTTGCGGATGTGGGGAACGAAGAGACGCGCGGTTTCCGCCGCACCGAAGAGATTGACCGAGAACTGCGTATGGAAGGCTTCGGCGGTGCTGTCCGCGAAAGACACGACGCGCGCGATGCCGGCATTGGGCACGACGACATCCACACCGCCATGGACGCGGACGGCTTCATCGACCAGGCGCTGCAGGTCCTCGGCCCTGGTCACGTCACCCGCCACGGCCCGGACTTGCCCGGGCCACGCGGTCTCGAGTGCCTTCAAGGCGTCGAGATTGCGCGCGAACGCCACCACCCGGGCGCCTTCCTGCGCATAGCTTTCGACGATCGATTTGCCGATCCCGCTGCTGGCGCCCGTGACGACGGCCACCTTGCCTTCAAGCTTTCTCACCATGTCTCGCTCCTGAAATACGATGGGGTCAGGTCTTCCATTTGCTCATCCATCTCCAGACAGCTCATCAGGCCCCCTTTGCGTCGCGCTCACGCTCTTCGCCCACAAGACGGGAGCAGGCGCGCATTTCGAATGCGCGCCCCTGATGAACACCCTTGGCCCACTGAATCCTTTCATCTCCTTGCCCGGCGCTCCGTTCTGCTCACGCCGATCAGCGCCATGCCAAGTCCGAGCAGGATGAGCGATGTCGGCTCCGGCACGACGAACGCCGTCGAGGTTCCAGTCTTGCCCAGTCCAATGATATCCGTATTGGCGATATCCCAATTTTCGGCACCGAGCCTCGTGAAGTCGCCCGCCGTTCGCATATCGTTGGCGCTGACGCAAGAGACGCCCGGGTCGCCGCATCGTTGGTTGTTGGGGTTGAGCGTGAAGAAATCCGAATCGAGCGCGGCGCTCCAATAGCCCATCACACCGCTACCGACACTCAGATAACTCGAGAAGTTCTGCGTCCCTGCCGGAGAGATCATCGTATTGACCTGGCTATTGACATCGGCACCAGAGGTGAAGTCGAAACGCGCAAGAAAATAGCAGCCGGCATTATTGTTCGCTGCGCAGCTCACCCCCTGATAGGCGCCCTCGGCGTTGCCGCTCCGACTGCCCCCCTGGCCACGCCTGGCGAGATCGGCGGCACTGAACGGCGAGCTGATGTTCTGATTGTTGTCGTCCCACCAATAGAAGTCGAGCACCCCACCCTGGGTCGTATCCGGCGCAGTCCCGGGGTTATTGATGTGGGGGACATTCGGATCACTGCCGGATTGCAGCAGCTCGATTGGCTGCCTGTGGATGGATCCGTCGATCCTCCGCGCCTTGCCAGCCTGACCCACCCTGCCGGCTTGATCCTTCACTCTAGACGGTGGCAAGTGACAGGCAAGGGAAATGATGCGGCGGCGCGGAACCGAGCCCGCCGTCGTCCTCTTGCAGACGCTGAAACCGGCGTGCCGACGCTACTTGCTCGCCAAGGCCGCAAGCGCCGCGCGCACGCTTTCCAATGCCCCCGGAAAGTCGAACACCTCGATCTGGCGTCGAACCTCTTCAAAGTCCATCAGCAAGGTCTCGCGCAGGGCCTGCCGATTCTCCGCAAGGAAGCTGATCGCCGTCGTGTCGTCCCCGGTCAGCAAGGCCTCGAGTCGCACCAGCACGCTGGTGTCCACCCGTCTTGCAGGCATCTCCTGCACCATTACCCGATTCGCACGCACCAGAGCATCCTGTAGCGCGGCAATCAGCCTGGGCAGACGTTCGGTCAGCGGCACCAGCGCCGCCTGCACCTCCGCACGGTCGCCGCGCTTGAGCGCGTCCTCGAGGTCGCCGGCGAGTCGATGGACGATCGTGGCGCCGACCGTGCCGGCCGCACCCTTCAGCGCGTGAGCCAGGCGCCTCGCGCCGGCAATATCGTCTTGCTGGATCTGTTCGGCGAGTTTGCGTGCATCGTCGCCATGGTATTCGGCGAAGAGCCCCAGGATAGGCGGGTAATCCAGCCACGAACCGCCCAAGGTGCGCAGGCCACTTTCCAGATCCAGATCGCCAATCGCCGACAGCCGCGTGCGCAGCTCGGCATCGGCGGCCTCCGCAGGCGCTGCGGCCAGCGGAGCCAGGTCGGCCTGCGGCGCCATCACGCCAGCACCTGCAACGCTGCACGGGTGGTCGCCTTCATCAAGTGCGAAGTCCGACTCGTCGGACGCCGACGGCGGCAACTTCCCGGTTCGCCCCGGCAGCCACTTGTGCAGGGTGGCGTAGAGCCGCTCCGGCTCCACGGGCTTGGCGATGAAATCGTTCATGCCGGCCTCCACGCAGGTGCGGCGATCGTCATCGAAGGCATTGGCGGTCATTGCCAGAATCGGCTTGTCGCGCCAGCCCGGCAGGGCGCGGATGGCGCGGGTCGCGTCCAGGCCATCCATCACCGGCATCTGCATGTCCATCAGGATCAGCGCGTAGTCGGCGGCCTTGACCCGCTCCAGGGCCTCGGCGCCGTCCTCGGCCGTCTCCACCGTCAAACCGACGGCATGCAGCAGCTCCAATGCCACCAGCCGGTTGATGGGGTTGTCTTCCACCAGCAACACCCGCGTGCCCGCCTGCTCATGGCGCAGCGCCCGCTCGGCATCGGCGCGCCGCGCCGTTGGCGCGGGCATGATGCCGTGGCCGCGCTGCAACAGCACCGTAAACCAGAAGGTGCTGCCCTCGCCCGGGATGCTATCCATCCCCGCCTCGCCGCCCATCATCTGCGCCAGGTTGCGCGTCAGCGCCAGACCGAGACCGGTGCCGCCGTATTTGCGCGTGGTGCCGACTTCGGCCTGCTGGAACACGTGGAACAGGCGCTGCCCCTGCGCCGGCGTCACGCCAATCCCCGTGTCCTCGACTTCAAAGCGCACCTGCAAGCCCTCCGCGCCATCCTTCAGCAGCTTGGCACGCAGGACGATGCTGCCCCTTTCGGTAAACTTGACCGCATTGCCAGCCAGGTTGAACAGACATTGGCGCAGGCGCATCGGGTCGCCACGCAACCACGTCGGCACGGCGTCGCCGTCGAGCTCGATGTGCAAGCCCTTGGATTGGGCGGACGGGCGAATCAACGAGGCGACGTGGTCGAGCACCGCCGAGAGGTGAAAATCTTCCAGCGCCAGATCGAGTTTGCCGGCCTCGATCTTGGAGAGGTCGAGGATGTCGTTGATCAGGCCGAGCAGATGCCGGCCCGATGCCTCGATCTGCTCCAGCCGCCCGTCCTGCTGCGGAGTGACACCATCCTTTCGCAGCAGATGAGTCAGTCCGATGATGGCGTTCATCGGCGTGCGGATCTCGTGGCTCATGTTGGCCAGGAAGGCGCTCTTGGCCTGACTGGCGGCCTCGGCCTGCTGTCGCGCTTGCGCCAGTTCGGCGGTGCGCTGCGTCACCAGGTCTTCGAGGTGGTGGCGGTGGCGATCCAGTTCCTCGCCGAGGCGCTTCTTCTCGGTGATGTCCTCCTTCACCGCGACGTAATGGCTGATACGGCCATCCGGCTGCCGTAGCGGTGCGATATGGGCGAACTCGACATAGTACTCGCCGCTGGCCTTGCGGTTGACCAGTTCGCCCTTCCACGTCTGCTCGGCCGTGAGCGCCGCCCAGATCGCGTCGTAGGTCGCGCGCGGCGTCCTGCCGGATTGCAGAATGCGCGGGTTCCTGCCGATGACCTGCTCGCGCGTGTAGCCTGTGGTGGCCAGAAACGCGGCATTGACGTATTCGATCTCGGCCGAGAGGTTCGTGATGACAATGCTCTCCGGGCTCTGCTCCACCGCCAGCGCCAGCTGGCGCAGCGAAGTTTCCGCGCGGCGCTGGTCCTGCAGCACGCTCAGCAGTGCCTGGCGTCCACGTTCCAGTTCCCGCGCGTGTTGCGCCACGGAGGCCTCGGCCCGCTTGCGCTCGGTGATGTCGGTATGGGTGCCGAGCATCCTGAGGGGCTTTCCGGCATCGTCGAATGCGACGATCTTGCCGAGCGAAAGAATCCACTTCCAGTCCCCGTCGCGCGTTTTCTGACGGAATTCCACCCGATACTGCGCAGTTCTTCCCGCCACGTAGTCCGCGTAGGCGCGTGCCGTGATCTCCCTGTCGTCCGGATGAATGCGCTCGATCCAGGCTGCATTGGTTTCGACAAAGGTTTCGGGGGCATACCCCAGCATCGCGGCGTACTCCGCGTTGACGAGTGCCTCGCCGGACTGGACGTTCAGGTCATACAGGCCGAGGTTCGTGGCCTGCAAGGCGAGCCGCAGTCTTTCTTCGCTTTCGGCGAGTGCCGATTCCGCCCGCTTCTGGCCGGAAACGTCGATGCAGTATTCCACGCACCTGTTCTCGTCGAGCGCGCTGCCGGCAAACACGAACCATTGCCGCGAGCCATCCTTGCGCAAGTATTCCTTCTCGTACGGGCCGACGCGGCCGTTCGCCCGGAACGACTCCATCTCCGCGATGCTCGTCTCGATGTATTCCGGCGGCGTGAACGTTTGCCAGGTCAACTGGTGCGCGTCCACCTCCTGCCGGCTGTAACCCATGATCTTCAGAAAGGTGTCGTTGGCATCGATCAGGGTGCCGGAGGTCACGTCCCAGAACATCACGCCCACGTTCTGGACATCCAGAGCCTTCCTCAACCGGTTTTCGCTTTCGCGCAGCACGGCGGCCGCCTGCTGTGCGCTCACCAGCCGCTGCTGGCGCCACAGCAGAGCGACCCCGAGGCTGGCCAGCAGCATCAGCAGAACGCTCAGCAGCCCGGTGGTCCAGGCCTGCCGACGCACCGGCGCATGGATCTCGTCCTCATCCACCTTGGCGACCATGAACCAGGGCGTGTTCATGACCCTGCGAACGACGGCGAGCACGGGGGTGCCGCGATAGTCCACGCCTTCGACCACGCCCTGCACCCCTTGCACCGCCATCGCCGCCGGAAGGAGCGGGTTTGTCGCGATCGGCAGCCGCAGCCTGAGCGCCGAATCGGCGCGGTGGCGCAGGTCGTTCAGAGAAACCAGCTCGTCGCCTTCGCGCCGGATGAGAATGGTTTCCGCGCTGGCGCTGGGGGTGGGCCAGCGCTGGATCAGGGGGTACAGAAAGCGGCGCGGGTCGATGACGACCAACAGCATGCCGATTGCCGGCTCCCCCGCCTGGGATGACAAGCCGACCGGCGCGGCGAAGATCATCTGGATGGACTGGTCGGGCAGGCGATGCAGGTCGCTGAAGGAGACCTCGCGCGCCAACCGATTGCGCCGAACATGCTCGCGGCCATGCGCAAGGTTCGCGGCATCGCCGCAATACGTTTCCGGAACCGCCAGGCACCGCTCGCCGGCCGCATCGAACAAGGCCACCGCGCGGTAACCGTGACGCTGCTGGATTCCGCTCATCCATGCCTGCACACTCTCGAGGGCCTGGGCGTCGTCCGGCCTCTGCAGGTAGCGGGCCGCCTGCGGCACATCCTGCATGGCCTCGGCATCGGCGTACCGTTCCGTCATCCATTGGGCGATCTGCTCGACCTTCGTGTCTGCGATCTGGCTGAGCGTTTCCGCGGCAAAGTGGCGGGCCTCGGCCTGCTGGTTGTGGTAATGCCAGCGGCCGCCGGCGCCGATCAGCGCCACCGACAGCGCCAGCACGAGCAGCAGCCGCGCGCCGAAAGAGCGGCCCATCGGGCTTGCGGGGGGAGTCGGGCTCGAGGTCGGGGTGCTCATTCGGCGATCCCGCCCTCTTGCGGAAGATCTGCCAGATCCTCGGCATAGCGCCGCGGTTCATCCAGCCGCTGGCGCAGGGCGTCAGCCTCGCGCTTGAGTTCGAGGATGCGCCCCTCGCGGCCCAGCATCACCTCGTACCACTGCTGCAGTTCGGCGAGCTTTTGCCGAAGTTCGGCTTGCTGGCGCTTCTTGCTGACGATGCGCCAGATGGATTCACCGAGCAGACGAACCGTTTCCACGTCGGCGCCCGAATAAGGCTCGGGCTTGTTGCCGACCCCGGTGAGCATGCGCACCCGCCCGTCTTCGATCACCGGCACGCTGATCAGCCGCTCCAGGCCCGCATCGCCTTGCGGCAATCCATGCTTGTCCGGCGCATTGGCGTAGTCGTTGAAAACCACGGGCGCACGAAGACGCAGGGCATCCGCCCAGACGCCGGCCTGGCTGACCGGGCAATGCTTGTCGCGGGTGGCGCGGCAATCCTGTTCCAGCGTGGCACGCGGCCAGGTGACCCGCTCGATGGTCTCCTGGTCGTCGTCGACGAGATGAATGACGGCGATCCGGCTACCGGTCAGTTCCTCGGCGAGTTCCTGCCCACGCTGCATGAACGCGGCTTCGTCGAGCGCCTCGGCGGCCTCCGGCAGGTTCAGCAGGGCTTGGTCACGGCGGGCTGCGAGCGCAAGCGCAAGCTCGCCCCTCTTGCGCTCGGTGACGTCCGTCAAGGTGCCGCGAACCGTCATGCCGCTCCCGTCCGGACCGCGCTCGACCACCTGACCGACCACACTCAGCCAATGGATGCTCTGGTCGGGGTGGATGACACGAAAATCGAACGCATAGTGGTCGGGGCCGCCGGGCGCCAACGACTGCCGGATCGTCTCGTGTGCGCGTGCGCGGTCGTCGGGGTGGGTTACGTCGAGGAAGGTGCCGAACTCCCAGTCGTCCTGCCAGGGCAGTCCGTAGAGGGAGTCGTGGTTCTTCGAGCGCGACATGCGGTCGGTCGGCACGCGATAGTCCCAAACGGCTACCTGGGCCAGCTCGGTGGACAGACGCAGGCGTTCCTCGCTCTCGCGCAAGCGCTCCTCCGCCTGCCGACGCGCCGTGATGTCGTGCGCCAGCACCAGTTCGCACTCCCGTCTGTCGAACTCCAGCACGTGCGAGGTGATCTCGACTTCGATCACACTGCCGTCTTTCTTCAAGTGCCGCCAGACGCCCGCCTGATCGAGGCCCCCTGCGGGCAACTCGCCCAGATTCTCGTAAAGGCGCGGCAGATCCTCGGGCGGGCGAATGTCCTTGATCGTCATGGAGAGGAATTCGTCCCGCGAATAGCCGTAGTGGCTGACTGCCGCATCGTTCACGGCCAGGAAGCGCAGTGTCGCGAGATCAAAGACCCACATGGGGTTCGGGTTCGCATGAAAGAGATGGCGGTAGAGGGCGTCGCTCTCGCGCAATTCCGCCTCGGCGCGCTTGATCCGGCGAATGGCCAGGACAAGGACCAGGGTCAGCACCGCGGCGACCGACAATCCTGCCAGCAACGCGATAACGGCACGATGGCGCGCTTCGGCCTCTGCCGTGCGCGCCGCCACCAACTCTTCCAGCCGCTGCTGGTAGTGCCACATCCCCTCTTCGAGACTGCGTCCGGGGGTGATGTCATGAATCATCGACAGCAGCAGAGGACGTCCATCGAATTCGAAGGGATGGGAATACACCTCGACGGTACGGAGCTCGCCACTCGCCAGTCGATGGCGGAAGATGAAGTAGTTGCGGTTTTCCTTTTCGGCAAGGGCGCGCTCGGCCGCCACCAGCTCCGCGCTGAAGGTGTTGATCTGCGCGATGGTCATGGACCGCAGTGCATCGCGTCCGTAACCATAGAAGTCCGCCGCGGCCGGGTTGGCATCGACGATCTGCCCGGAGGCCGGGTCGATCAGCAGCATCACGACGCCGTGATCGTCGAACACCTGGCGGAAATCGGGCACCTGTGCGAACAAGGTGGAGGGAATCAGCGCCAGCCACAGCGCGGCGAGGATGTGACGCAGGGAGATGGGCGGCGCGCTCGCGGCGCGCGGCCACGACGCCGGCCGCCCGGCGCGCCGATATTCCATGGCGGAGGCTGCGGCGATGTCGGCTGTGCTCGGCGTCATCATGGCACTCAAGCGGCGGGGTCGCTGTGGCGCTCGGCGATGCGGACGAATTCGGCGTAGTTCGTCAGGAAGGCATCGACCACGTCCGGGTCGAAATGCCGGCCCCGGCCGGCCAGGATGACTTCCCGCGCCTCCTCGTAGGACATGGCTGGCTTGTACACGCGCACCGAAATCAGTGCGTCGAAGACATCGGCCAGCGCCATGAGGCGAGCCGAGAGCGGAATGGCCTCTGCCGCGAGTCCGTCGGGGTAACCGCTGCCATCCCATTTTTCGTGATGCCAGTGGGCGATCTCCTTGGCCAGGACAAGGAAATCGACCGTCGTCTCGATGTCGGCCTCGGCGCGATCGATGGCTTCGGCGCCGATCTCTGCGTGTGTCTTCATGACCGCCCATTCCTCGGGCGTGAGCGGGCCGGGCTTCTGCAGGATGGCGTCGGGGATGCCCACCTTGCCGATATCGTGCAGCGGCGCCGACTTGGTCAGGAGATCGATGTAGCGCGATGTGAGCACATCGCTGAAGCGCGGGTGCCGCTGCAGCGCCGTGGCGAGCTGGTGGACATAGCCCTGAGTGCGCAGGATGTGGTTGCCCGTCTCGGGGTCGCGCGTTTCGGCGAGATGGGCCAAGGCGCGAATGCTGACCAGTTGGGTGAGTTCGTTCTCGCGCATGCGCCGAGCGACCTCCGCATCGAGCAGGGCATTCTGGTCGCGCAAGAAGTCGCGGCCCCGCTTGGCTTCGAGCTGGGTGCGCACACGGGCCAGCAGCACGCCGGGGCGAATCGGCTTGGTGAGATAGTCGGCGGCACCTCGGGCCAGCCCGCTCTCCTCGTTGAGGTCGTCATCGAGTGCAGTGACGAAGAGCACCGGGATGTCGCTCGTCGCGGGATCGGCACGGAGCCGGGCCAGGACTTCGTAGCCATCCATCTCCGGCATCATCACGTCGAGCAGGATCAGATCCGGCTTCAGCGGCGGCCGCACCGCCGCGAGGCAGCGGCGGCCGGAATTGACCGCACGCACGCGGTAGTAGGGCTGCAACAGGTGCGTCAGCACCGCCAGATTGGCCGGCTCGTCATCCACGATCAGAAGGGTGTGTTCAAGCACGGGAGCTCCAGCACGAAAACCACGGCTGCAGTTTACGAGTATTTGCGGCGCGCGTTTGCGGGATCTTTCCGCTCCGCAAGCACCGCCCTACAGGCAGATCCTCGAGCAGACCAGCAGCATGAATGATGGCGTCCATCTCACCCGCACCCGCCAGCTCATGATTTTCGCGAGCCCGTGTTCGCGATTCGCCGCTGGTCTGCGCCGTGTCCGCCGGAGAACAATGCGTCGTGGGGGCAGCACGGTGCCGCCCCGTCTCACAAGGAACGCGCCATGAACTGGGAAACCCCCGCCTACTGCGAAATCCGTCTCGGCTTCGAAGTCACGGCTTACGTATACGGGCGCCTCGAAAAACCTCCGTCCCGCCCGCCCTTGCTAAAATTACGACGTCCTGAACCCAGCAACCTGCACCGATGAAACCGCGTAGCGCTATCAAGACTGACCTGTTCGCTGACGAACACCACCGCAAGAAGCTCGACTCGCTGGGCGACCCGCTGGTCGAGATCGAGTCGCACATCGACTTTGCGGCGTTGGCGGCCGAGGTGGATGAGGTTGCGCCGCGCCCGGTGAGCGCGCAGGGCGGGCGCCCGCCGTACCCGACCGAGACCATGGTACGGATCCTGGTGCTCAAGCGCCTGTACAACCTGTCCGACGAGCAGATGGAGTACCAGTTGCTCGACCGGATGAGCTACAAGCGCTTCTGCGGACTGGCGAACGCGACCAATGTCCCGGACCGCACTACCGTATGGACCTTCGAGAACCGGATCGGTGAAGCCGGTGCCAAGGCGCTCTTTGACGGCGTCTCGGCGCAGCTGCTCAGGAAGGGTTTCATCGCGCGCGGCGGTCAAATCATCGACGCCACCTTGGTCCCCGCCCCCAAGCAGCACAACAGCCGAGGCGAGAAGGAACTGATCGAGCAAGGTGCGATGCCCGCCGATTGGAAGCCTGCGAAGCGGCGGCAGAGGGACATCGACGCCACCTGGACCAAGAAGCACGGCAAGAGCCACTTCGGCTACAAGCTCTCGATCAACGTCGACAAGAAATACAAGATCATTCGCCGAATCGAGACCGACACGGCGAGTACGCACGACAGCCAGCACTTCGACAACGTCTTCGATGCGGGCAACACGAGTCGGGACGTCTATGCCGACCGGGGCTACCCGTCCGAGGCGCGTGAAGCCTGGCTCAAAGAGAAGGGCTTCCGGAATCAGATCCAGAGGAAGGGCAAGCGTAACAAGCCGCTGTCCGAGTGCCAGCAGCGGCGTAACCAGCGCATCGCCAAAACGCGCGCCCGAGTCGAGCATGTGTTTGCCGCCATCGAGCAGATGGGTGGCAAGTTGCTGCGCACCATCGGCCAGGCGCGGGCGAGCTTCGCGATGACGATGATGGCCGCCTGCTACAACCTGAAGCGGCTGACGTATTTCCAGAAGGCCGGAATCCAGGCCTTCTGACACCCGAAGTGGGCCAAATCGCCGATGCCTGGGGCGATTCGAGGCAAAAACGGGGCAACCCCGCCGAGAAAGACGGTGGGTTGCCAGAGAAATTGGACCGAACTCGGTCGCGGTCATCATTGCGCGGCGGGATTCACTGAAAACCTCGGGTTATTCGAGGTGCCCATACGTACGTTGAGCGTATGCAGCGCGCGGCCGCGGCGGCGGAGACGGATCGCCGCCGCCGCGGCCGCCCCGACGACCATGGACGCCCTCCCCCTGCCCGCCGACGCCCGCCCGCGGCTGTCGCCCCACTACGTCTTCCGCTGGGAAGAGAGCCAGTCGGCTTTCATCCTGCTCTACCCGGAAGGTCTGATCAAACTCAACGCCTCGGCCGGCGCGGTCCTCGCACGCTGCGACGGTGCGCGCACGGTCGCGACGATCATCGCCGAACTACAGGCGAGCTTTCCCGCGCAGGGCGCGGAGATCGCCGACGGCGTGCGCGCCTTCGTGGATCTCGCCTGCGACAAGGGCTGGCTGCGCGCCGCCTGATGGACGCCGCCCCGGCGCCCTCGCGCGGCGCGCCGCCGCTGTGGGCCGAGGCGGCGCCGTTCTGCACGCACCGCCTCGCAGTGGGGAGCGGTCACGTGCTGCACGTGGAGGAATGCGGCCGCGCCGACGGCATCCCGGTGGTCTTCCTGCACGGTGGCCCGGGCAGCGGCTGCAGCCCACGCCAGCGCGGGCTGTTCGACCCCGCACGATTTCGCGCCGTGCTCTTCGACCAGCGCGGCGGCGGTCGCAGCACGCCGCTCGGCGGCCTGCGCGCCAATACCACCGCCCACCTCGTCGCCGACATCGAGCGCATCCGCACAGCGCTGGCGATCGAGCGCTGGATCGTGTTCGGCGGCTCCTGGGGCAGCCTGCTCGCGCTCGAATACGCCGGCGCGCACCCGCATCGCGTCGCGGGTCTGGTGCTGCGCGGCATCTTCCTCGGCTCGCCGGCGGAACTGCGTACCTACACCGAGCGCATTCCTCCACGCGCACCCGGGCTGCGCCAGCGCCTCGCGGAGGAAGCGCTCATCCGCTTGCCCCGGGCCCGATCCCGGCACGCGGAAGACGATCTGCTCGCCACCTGGTGCCGCCGCATGCTCGCCGGCCGCCCCGAGACGAGGTGCGCCGCCGCGCGCCACTGGCTGGACCACGAGCGCGCGCTGATGGGCGAGCCGCCGCTCGCCGCCCCGCCCGACGCCCGCGAACTCGCCAAGGCGCGCATCCAGGCGCATTACCTCGCCCACGGCTGCTTCACCGACGCCGCACGCCTGCTCGCCACCTGCGCGGCCTTGCGCCACCTGCCGGCGGCGATCGTGCATGGCGCCGACGATCCGGTGTGCCCGCCCGCCACTGCGCGCGCGCTGCACCGCGCATGGCCGGCGGCGGAATACACCGAGGTCGCCGGCGCGGGCCACTCCGGGCTGGATGCGGCGATCGCCGCCGCCTGCGTCGCCGCACTCGACCGTGTCGCAGAGTGCGCCCACCGCGGCGCCCACCCCCGCCGCAGCCGCTAAAGAAAATCGCCAGCCCGCATCGCAGAGCATCAGGACGCCACGCCCCCGGACGACGGGCAACATGGCCGCATCGACACCGGAGGATGCACGCCATGCCCAAGGAAACCCACGGACTCAGCCTCGACGGCCAGGGCAAGCCCTTGTGGCTGTCGCTGGAGCTGACCTATCGCTGCCCGCTCAAGTGCACCTGGTGCAACAACCCGCTCGACTTCGAGGACTACGCCGCGAAGGAGCTGTCGACCGAGGAGTGGAAGCAGGTGCTGCGGGACGCACGCGCGATCGGCGCGCTGCAGCTCGGCTTCACCGGCGGCGAGCCACTGCAGCGCGCCGACCTGGAAGAGCTGGTCGCGCACGCCGACGGGCTGGGCTTCTACACCAACCTGATCACCTCGGGCATCGGCCTGAGCGAAGAACGCCTGCTCGCCCTCAAGGCCGCCGGCCTCAAGCAGATCCAGCTCTCGCTGCAGTCGACCCGCCCCGGGCTCACCGACGCGCTGGTGGGCGCGCGCGCCCACGCGCACAAGCTCGAGGCCGCGCGCCTGATCAAGGCGCACGGCTTCCCGATGGTGCTCAACATGCCGGTGTTCCGCCACAACATCGAGCTGATCGGCGAGATGATCGAGTGGGCCGCCGGGCTCGGCGTCGAGTACATCGAGTTCGCCAACATCCAGTACTACAACTGGGCGCTGATGAACCGCGACGAACTGATGCCCACCCTCGAGCAGGTGCGCGAGGCCGAACGCGTGGTCAATGAATGGCGCGCGAAGCTCGGCAAGGCGATGACGATCTACTTCGTGATCCCCGACTACTACGAGGGCCGCCCCAAGGCGTGCATGAACGGCTGGGGCGCGATCCACCTCACGATCGCGCCCGACGGCGTCGCCATGCCCTGCCAGGAGGCGCGCGTGATCCCCGGGCTGGCGTTCGAGTCGGTGCGCGACCGACCGCTTGGCTGGATCTGGCACGAGTCGCCGCTGTTCCGCAAGTACCGCGGCCTGGACTGGCTGCCCGAGCCCTGCGGGTCCTGTGCGGAGAAGGAGAAGGACTTCGGCGGCTGCCGCTGCCAGGCCTTCCTGCTCACCGGCGACGCCGCCAACACCGACCCGGCGTGCAGCCGCTCGCCGCACCATCACCTGGTGCAGCAGGCGGTGGCCGGGGTGGCGGCGCCGCTGCGCTTCCGCAAGCCGCTCGTCAAGCGCGCCGCCGGCGCCGTATCCACCGCCTTCATGGAGGACTGAATGCGCCATCCCTACGACACCGCCACCGGCACGATCGCGCTCGGGCTGCTGCTCACCGCGGTGCTCGCCCTCCTGCTGCCACTCGTCGCCGGCTGAAGCGCCATGGACCCGCTGTTCGATCTCGCACTGCGCTGGACGCACTTCATCGCAGGCATCCTCTGGGTCGGCCACAACTACTCCAGCGTGGTGCAGCGTCCGGGCTGGCGGCCGCTCGCCGCCACCGACCTCACCGACGACACCAGCCCGCGCTTCCAGTCCCTGCTCAACCGCGAGCACGGCTTCTTCCGTTGGGCCTCGGTGGTGGCGTGGAGCGCCGGCCTGCTGATGCTGTGGCAGCGCGGCTGGCTGCCTGGCGCGCTCATGCTCGACGGCGCGCTGGCGCCGATCGGGCTGGGCACCTGGATCGGCACTTTCATGATGCTCAACGTCTGGTTCGTGCTGTGGCCGCACCAGCAGAAGGTGCTCGGCCTGGTGCCGGCGAGCGTGGACGAGCGCCTGCGCTGCTCGCGCATCACCCACCTGTCCTCGCGCACCAACACCATGCTGTCGATCCCGCTGCTGTTCTTCATGGCGGCGAGCAGCCACGGCGGCCTGGCGGGCTGAACGCGATGAATCCCGCCACCGCCTGGAACTTCGCCGCCGGCCCGGCGCGCCTGCCCGACGCGGTGCTCGAGCGCGCGCGCGACGGCCTGTTCGTGCGCGGCGCGGACGGCGCCTCGGCGCTCGAGCGGCCGTTCACCGGCGCGGACTTCCGCGCGACGCTGCGCCAGGCGCGCGAGCGCCTGGCGCAGCTCCTCGAACTGCCCGTGAACTACCGCATCCTGTTCTTCGCCGGCGGTGCGATGCAGCAGTTCGCGCTGGTGCCGATGAACCTGCTCGGCCACGCGCGGCGCGCGGCCTACGCCGACTCCGGCTACTGGGCGCAGCGCGCGATCGCCGAGGCGCGGCGCTACTGCGAGGTGGTCGCCGCGCCCGGCTTTGCGGGAGCCGCGCCGCTCGCCGCGCCACCGGCGGGACCTTGGGACCTGCCCGGCGACTGCGCCTACTGCCACATCACCCCCAACGAAACGGTCGACGGCCTGGCCTACCCGGCCCTGCCCGACACCGGCGACGTCCCGCTGGTGGCCGACGCCACCTCGTGCCTGCTCACCGCGCCGCTCGACCTCGCCCGCTTCGGCCTGCTCTACGCCAGCGCGCAGAAGAACCTCGGCGTCGCTGGGCTGTGCGTACTGGTGGTGCGCGCGGACCTGCTCGAGCGCGCCGCGCCC
This sequence comes from Thauera sp. DNT-1, assembly GCF_055393985.1. Taxonomy (NCBI): domain Bacteria; kingdom Pseudomonadati; phylum Pseudomonadota; class Betaproteobacteria; order Rhodocyclales; family Zoogloeaceae; genus Thauera; species Thauera sp. DNT-1. The sequence goes on from NZ_AP043752.1 coordinate 1,274,049, forward strand.
GCGGTGCCCGCGGCGCTGAGCTACCGCCGCCAGGTCGAGGCCGACAGCTGCCTCAATACCCCGCCGACACTGGCGATCCACCTCGCCGGCCTGGTCTTCGACTGGATCGCCGAATCCGGCGGGCTGGCCGCGATGGGCGCCGCCAACCGGCGCAAGGCGGCCACGCTGTACGCGGCGATCGACGGCAGCGGCGGCTTCTATCGCGCGCCGGTGGCCGCGGCGCACCGCTCGCCGGTGAATGTCCGCTTCCACCTCGCCGACGAAGCACTCGTCGAGCCCTTCCTCGCCGAAGCCGCCACCCACGGCCTGCACAACCTGCGCGGCCATCGCCAGGTGGGCGGACTGCGTGCCAGCCTCTACAACGCCATGCCACAGGCCGGCGCGGACGCGCTGGCCGGCTTCATGGCGGACTTCGCCCGCCGTCGCGGATGAGCCGGGCGACCTCCCCCTGGCACGCCCGCCCGGGTCTGGCCGGCGGCATCGACAAGGACGCCACGCGCGCCGCCGAGCTGCTCGGCCTCGGCTTCGGCAGCGTGGAGTTCGGCACCGTCGCGGTCGGGCCGCGGGCAGGCGCGGAGCTGGCCGCGCTGCGCGCCCGGCTCGCCGCCCTGCCCGCGCGTGCGCCCGGCGCGGCCGCGATCGGCATCGGCCTCGGCCAGCCCGCCGACGCAGCGCCCCGGACGCTCGCCGCGTGCTGGATCGCCGGGCTCTACGGCGCCTGGGACGTGGCGGACTACCTCAGCTTCAACCTGTCCGCGCGCGCCTGCGCGCCGCTGCTGGCGCCTGCAAGGCTGCCGCTCGTCGAGGCCGCGCTGCGCGCGGTGGCGGCGGCGCGCGCCGGGCTGCCGCGCCGGGTTCCGCTCGCGCTCAAGTTCAGGCTCGGCGGGGCGAACTGGGCGAATGAGGCGCCGCCGGCGGTCGCCCTCGCCGCCGCGGCAGCAGGCTTCGACCTGCTGACGGCCGTGCTGCCGGACGACGACCCGAAGCGCCTCTCGCGCCTGCACGTTCTGATCACCGCAGTGTCCGACGGTCCGGCCGTGGTGGCAGTGGGCGGCATCCGCAAGGCAAGCGACGTCGCCGAAGTCCGCGCGAGCGGCGCTGCGGGCGTGCAGGTTCACCGCGCATTCTCCGAATCGGGGGCGACCTGTCTGGCGCAGTTGCTGGGCAGCGCCTAGCAAGCTGGCGGACTACCTCTGCCGCCCTCGTTGCAGGATTGGCTGCCCGAATCGCACCTGGCGCGCGATGTGGTCGATATGGTGGACGTATCGGCTTGACGCACTGGCCTCAAGAACCATTATGGTTCCACTTTGGAAGGAGCCTGCCATGCCCACTACGCTGACCCTGAAGAATATTCCAGATGAGATATACCAACGTCTGAAGGCGTCGGCGGTAACGCACAGGCGCAGCCTGAACAGCGAAGCGATCGTGTGCCTGGAGACCGTGTTGCTGCCGGGCAGGATCGCCCCGAGTGAGCGACTGGCCCGTGCCCGCGCATTGCGAGCTGCACTGCCAGCGTCGAAGTTCAGGGCGCACGACATCGACGCCTTGAAGCGCGAGGACCGCCTGTGATCGTGGTGGATACCAATGTCCTGGCGTACCTGTACCTGCCGACCGAGTTCACTACACATGCCGAGGCGCTGCTGGAGCATGACCCGGAGTGGGTGGCGCCGGTGCTGTGGCGCAGCGAGTTCCGCAGCATTCTCGCGGGTTACCTGCGACGAAAGACCCTGGCTTTCGATGATGCGCGCGCCTTGCAGGCCGAGGCGGAGAGCCTGCTTGCGGGGAACGAGCATAAAGTCGACTCTCAGCGGGTACTGGAGCTCGTGCGCGACACCGATTGTTCTGCGTATGACTGCGAGTTTGCCGCGCTGGCCCTGCGCCTGGACGTGAAACTGGTGACGATGGAAGCCAGGCTGCTCAGGGCATTCCCGAAGTTCGCGGTGCCGCTCACTGCGGCGTGAGCCCTGGATTCAGCGGTTTGGCGCACCTTCTCGCTGAAGCTCCGCCGAAATGGCTTCCCTCGCGTCGCCGGAGCCGGCTGAAAAACCGGTCGAGTGCTCCGGTAGCCGAGGCGTCAGCCGACTGGAATGTCCAGCACCAGGGGCGCGGCCGGATTGCCGCCCACGCGGCGAAAACCGCTGGCGCCGGCCATGTGCAGCACCGCGGGGCTGATGCTGTGGCACAGCACGCGCTGCGCGCGCAGCAGGGGTGCGAGCTCGACGACGTGGGCGAACAGGGTCCGGCCCCAGCCGCGGCGGCGCCAGGCGGGTGCCACGCTGAGACCGAAATCGACCTCGCCATCGCGGACGGCCATGTGCGCGAGCGCCACGACCCTTCCGCCCGCGTCGGTCAGGCCGTGGACGTGGTCGCGCGCGAAGTCGATGCGGGCGACGTAGCGGGCGATCCCCTCGTCACCGATGCCGTAGCCGAAGCGAAGGAAGCGATCGTCGACATCGAGCGCCACGAGGTGGGCGAGGATGCGCTCGGCATCCGCCGGCGCGAACCCGAGCAGCGGGCCGGGAGGGCGGTGCCGCTTGCGATCATCCGCAGCGAGGGAACTGGGCGAGACTGGACTGGCGACGACGGACATGGCGGAGACCCCGGGCAGGCGGGCGGGATCTCCGGCGGACGCGTCCCAGCCTCCCCGGCGCCGCGAAGGGCGCAGGGAACTGCCGGATCATCTGCGAGACGAGCAAGTGAAATGGTATGGACCATGCCTCTTGTCAGGGACACCCCGCCCTAAACGAATGAAGGTGATGTCCATGGCAGGTCTCCTGGCTTGCGGGTCCTCGCCTCGTGCCAGCCTTCCCGGAGAGACTCCAGTGGCCAGATGGGCACGCGACTCGTCGCATACAGTTGCGGGGGCAGCTCCGGCTTGCACGCGCGGGCGTGTTACCGGATTCCCTTTTCATGCCGGCCGGTGAGGGCAGGCAACCATGAAACGCGGCCGAGGTTAGCCGCGCGCCTCCAGCCTGTCAAACCACTCCCGGGATCCGCCCGCGGATGCCGGCCGCACGCTGGCGAGCCACCCTGGGTCGGACCCGAGCACTCGCCGCCGGCTCAGCGACCGCCGACGGCGCGCTCCAGCCTCGCCTCCACCACCCCGCGCAGCGCGTTCGTCAGCACGATGCGCTGCGCGCGCAGCAGGTCCTCCACGCGCAGCTCGGCCTCGCGCGCGGCCCAGGACGGATCCTCCAGCAGCGCGGCGCGCATCGTGCCGGGCAGCACGCCGCGGCCGGCGGGCGGGGTGCGCCACTCGCCGTCGAGGAGCAGGAAGACGTTGCTGCGCGCGCCCTCGGTGAGGCGGCCCGCCGAGTCGAAGAACAGCGTGTCGAAGGCGCCCGCGGCCAGCGCGGCGCGGAGGCCCTCGTCGTAGCGCGCGCGCAGCGTGGTCTTGTGCGCGCCGAGGCCCTGCGGGTCGTCGAGCGGGCGCTCGGCGAGCAGCACCGTGACCGCGCCGGGCGGCAGCGCGTCGAGCGCGGCGGCGGCGAGCTCGAGGCGGCCGTCCTTGTGCAGCGCCAGGCGCAGGCGCGACGGCGTGGCCGGCGGCAGCGCGGCGAGCTGGCGGGCGAGTTCGGTCGCGATCGCCGCGCGCGGGAAGGCGAAGTCCAGCGCGGCGGCGCTGGCTTCGAGGCGGGCGAGGTGGCGCTGGAGATTGCGCACGCCCGCCTCGCGGGTCGCATACATCGTCTCGAAGAGCGCGAAGCCCGGGTCGAGCGCGGTGAGGAAGTGCGCCTTGAGCCGGCACTCCGCGTACTCGTCGGCGGCACGGCTGTCGATCACGATGCCTGCGCCCACGCCCATGCGCCCGCGGTGGAGCGGCCCCGCGAGCGTCGCGGCACCAGCGGCCCCTGCCGCGGTCAGCGTCAGCGTGCGGATCGCCACCGACAGGCAGAAGTCGCCGCAGGCGCGCCCCGCTGGCGGTGCGTCGATCCAGCCGAGGCTGCCGGTGTAGAGGCCGCGCGGCGTGCTCTCGAGGCCGTCGATGAGCTGCATCGTGCGGTGCTTGGGCGCGCCGGTGATCGAGCCGCAGGGAAACAGCGCGCGCAGCAGCGCGGGAAATTCGGTGGCGTCGGACAGCTCGGCCTCGACCGTGGAGGTCATCTGCAGCACGGTCGGGTAGCGCTCGACCTCGAACAGCGCCGGCACGCGCACGCTGCCGGTGGTCGCGACGCGGCCGAGGTCGTTGCGCAGCAGGTCGACGATCATGAGGTTCTCGGCGCGGTTCTTGGCGTCGGCGGCGAGCCGGCGCGCGGCGAGCGCATCGGCCGCGTCGTCGCCGCTGCGCGCCGCGGTGCCCTTCATCGGGCGCGCCTGCAGCACGCCGTCGTGGTGGCGCAGGAAGAGCTCCGGCGAGCACGACAGCACCCAGTCCGGGCCGCCCTCGTCGGCGTCGGCGGGCAGGCGGATCAGCGCGCCGAAGGCCACCGGCTGGCGCGCACGCAGGCGGCGGTAGAGCGCGAGCGGCGAGCCGAAGGTGTCGAAATCCAGGCGGTAGCTGTAGTTGACCTGGTAGGTCTCGCCCTCGGCGATGGCGGCGTGGATGCGCGCGATCGCGTCCTCGAAGGCCGCGCGATCGACCGAGGCGCGCAGGCCGAGCACGCCGGCGGGAGCCGGACCGGTGTCGGGATCGGGCGCCGTCGCCGATGTGCCGATCGCAGGCCGGCGCTGGCGCTGCGCCTCACACACCTCGAGCTTGCCCGTCTCGCTCCCGCCGGCCTCGGCCGCCGCCAGCCAGGCCTCGACCGCGACGGCCGAAAGGTGCTGCAGCGTGGCGAACATCAGCACGGCCAAGCGGCCGCAAGCCTCCGGCGCCCTACTCTCCCGCCCGACGTCCTCCTGCCCGACGCCATTCAGCCGCACGCCCCACTCGTAGTCGGCCAGCACCACCGCGTGCAGGCCGGCGCGCAGGTCGGCGTCCACCGCGGCCCACGTCGCCTCCAGCGCGGACGGGTCCGCGCAGCGATGCGCGCGCACCAGGCCACGATAAAGGCGGCTGGACGGCGAAGCGCCGGTGGCATGGCAGTCGTCGAGCAGCGCGAAGCAGGCGGGGTCGAGCGGCGGGACGGCGGGCGGAGCGGACATGGGCGAGACAGGACGAAACGGGCCGCGGATTGTATCCCGCGGCCCGCTCCTTGCCCCGGCGAGCGCTCAGCCCGGCTTGCCGGTGCGCCGCAAGAGGCCGCGCTGCGGGTCGTAGCCCCAGGCGGCGAGCAGGAAGAAGCCTGCGAGGCAGCCGGCGACGATCGCCAGCGAGTGCACGGCGAGCTGGCCGTGGAGCGCGAAGCGGATGGCCTCGACCGCGTGGGTGAAGGGGTTCCAGGTGGCGAGGAAGTGGATGACGGTGGCGCCCGACTCCTCCAGCTTCCATAGCGGATACAAAGCCGGCGACAGGAAGAACATCGGGAAGATGACGAAGTTCATCGTGCCCGCGAAGTTCTCCAGCTGGCGGATGTTCACCGACAGCAGCAGGCCGAGCGCGCCCAGCATCATGCCGGCCAGCACCAGCACCGGCAGCGCGTACAGCCAGCCCGACCACGGCACGCCGACGTCGAACAGCGCCGCGACGGCGAGGAAGACGTAGGCCTGCAGCACCGACAGCAGCGTGCCGGCGAGCAGCTTGCACAGCAGCAGGTAGCCGCGCGGCAGCGGCGCGGTGAGCAGCAGGCGCATCATGCCCATCTCGCGGTCATAGACCATCGCCAGCGAGGACTGCATGCCGTTGAACAGCAGCACCATGCCGAGCAGGCCGGGCACGATGTAGGTCTGGTAGGGGATGTAGGTGTCGTAGGGCGGGATGATCGACACCCCGAACACGTTCTGGAAGCCGGCGGCGAACACCACCAGCCACAGCAGCGGCCGCACCAGCGCCGAGGCCAGGCGCCCGCCCTGGCGGACGAACTTGGCGAGCTCGCGGCTGGCGACCGCCTGCAGCGCGAGCAGGGCGTGGGCAGGTCTCATCGGAATCCTCGCGAAGCGGACGGGGTGGGCGAAGGCAGGTTCATGATCCGGTCGGGCTCAGGGCTTGCAGCGACTGTCGCGGCGGTCGAAGCCGAGCGTGTCCAGGTTGTTGGTCTGGTGGAGGAAGCCCTGGATGGGGGCGCGCTCGATCACCGCGTTGTGCGTGGCGAGCAGCAGCGGCTGGCGCAGCTGGCGGTCCCAGTCGCGGAAGTACAGGCGGTTGCCCTTGAAGCCGTCGATGGTGATCTCCTCGCCGCCGAGGTAGGCGACCCGCTTGTCGAAGGGCGCGTTGCCGGTGCGCACCACGGCCTCGACCACCGCCTTCACCGCCACCCAGGCGGCCCAGTCGGCACTGCCCATGTGGCGCCCCGCCTGCTTGTCGAAGCGGCTGACGAGCTGCGGCGCGCCGTGGCGCGACCAGGCCCAGTGCCAGGCCTCGGCGACCAGCCCCTCGGCGCCCACCACCGGGCGCGGGCGCACGGTGTCGTAGGGCACGCTGCGCGCGAACTCGCCGTCGCTGTCGGCGACGAAGACGACGTCGTGGTCGTCGCCCGCGGTGAGCAGGCCGACGTTGCCGAGCTCGCGCTGGCGCGGGTCGTTGCCGAGCACGAAGTCCTTCTTGTCGACGATCTTCAAGCCGAGCCGGCGCGCGGAGTTCTCGAAGGCGGCGCCGATCAGCCTGTCGTCGTCGCGCGGCCCCTGCAGCAGCAGCACCTTGCGCCACTTCTTCGCCACCAGGAACTGCGCGAGCGCGTCGGTCTGCATGCCGTGGTTGGGGATCGTGTGGTAGAGGTGGGCCTGGCACTGCGCCTGGCGCAGCGCGTCGTCCGGCGCCGAGACGTTGAACAGCAGCAATTCGCGGCCGCGCGTGGCGGCGGCGACTTCGGCCACCACCTTGCCCGGGGCGTCGATCAGGAAGTGACGCACGCCCTCGGCGTGCAGCTTGTCGAGCTCGGCCACCAGCGCGCGCGCGTCGGCACCGCGCGCGCGCACAAGGTCGAAGCTCACCCCGATCGCCTCGCCGACGAAGCGCGACTCGCGCAAGGCCACCTCGGCACCGGCGAAGGGCGCACCGAGCGGGCGCGACAGGGTGCGGAAGAAGGCCTTGCGCTCGTCGTAGCGCGGATCGTCGGCGAGCTCGAGATAGCCGAAGCGGATCACCTCCGCCGCCCCGGCGGCGAGCGCGAAGAACAGCAGCGAGGCCGCCAGGGCGAATTGCGTCAGCGCACGGAAAATCATCATCTGGAACACCCCATCGATCGTTCGAGCATCACAACCCCGGATCCGCACCGTTCGTCACAGTCCGCGCTGCGCTTCCTGCACCGCCTTGATCGCGACTTGCGTCGCTCCTACACGGTGGCATCCCGGGCGCCCGGGGTTCTCGTAGGAGCGACGCGAGTCGCGATTGCAGCCATCCAGCCCGCGCCGTGCTTCCTGCACCGCCTTGATCGCGACTTGCGTCGCTCCTACAGGGTGCCACCCCGGGCGCCAAGCGTTCTTGTAGGAGCGACGCGAGTCGCGATTGCAGCCCTCCAGCCCGCGCCGCGCTTCCTGCACCGCCTTGATCGCGACTTGCGTCGCTCCTACAGGGTGCCACCCCGAGCGCCCGGGGTTCTCGTAGGAGCGACGCGAGTCGCGATTGCAGCCCTCCAGTCCGCGCCGTGCTTCCTGCACCGCCTTGATCGCGACTTGCGTCGCTCCTACACGGTGCCACCCCGGGCGCCCGGGGTTCTCGTAGGAGCGACGCGAGTCGCGATTGCAGCCCTCCAGCCCGCGCCGCGCTTCCTGCACCGCCTTGATCGCGACTTGCGTCGCTCCTACGCGGTGCCATCCCGGGCGCCCGGCGTTCTTGTAGGAGCGACGCGAGTCGCGATTGCTGCCCTCCAGCCCGCGCCGTGCTTCCTGCACCGCCTTGATCGCGACTTGCGTCGCTCCTACGCGGTGCCACCCCGGGCGCCCGGGGTTCTCGTAGGAGCGACGCGAGTCGCGATTGCAGCCCTCCAGCCCGCGCCGCGCTTCCTGCACCGCCTTGATCGCGACTTGCGTCGCTCCTACACGGTGCCGCCCCGGGCGCCCGGGGTTCGTAGGAGCGACGCGAGTCGCGATTGCAGCCCTCCAGCCAGCGCCACGCTTCCTGCACCGCCTTGATCGCGACTTGCGTCGCTCCTACGCGGTGCCACCCCGGGCGCCCGGGGTTCTCGTAGGAGCGACGCGAGTCGCGATTGCAGCCCTCCAGCCCGCGCCGTGCTTCCTGCACCGCCTTGATCGCGACTTGCGTCGCTCCTACGCGGTGCCATCCCGGGCGCCCGGGGTTCTCGTAGGAGCGACGCGAGTCGCGATTGCAGCGTCCCAGCCCGCGCTGCGCTTCCTGCACCGCCTTGATCGCGACTTGCGTCGCTCCTACAGGGTGCCAGCCCGGGCGCCAAGCGTTCTTGTAGGAGCGACGCGAGTCGCGATTGCGGGGGGCCTGGGGCTCAATCGTCGATCACCGCGGTGTGCGGCACGCGGCCGACCGGGACCGAGCGCAGCACCTTGTTGGTCCTGGTGTCGACCAGCGAGATGTCGTCCGACAGGCCATTGACCACCACCAGCATCGATTCGTCGCGGTTCAGCGTCGCGCCCCAGGCGCGATTGCCCACCAGCACGTAGTCGCGCACCTTGCGGGTGGCGACGTCGACCACCGCGACGTGGTTGGCGCGCCCCAGGGTCACATAGGCGGTCTTGCCGTCGCGCGTCATGGCGATGCCGACCGGGGTCACGTCGTCGCTGCGAAAGCCCTTCGGCGCAAACGTGACCGTCTCCTTCACCACGTTGGTCTTCGCGTCGAGCACGGTCACCGAGGCGCCGAGTTCGTTGGTGACCCACACCTCGCCGCCGTCCGGCGTGTCGGCGAAGCGGCGCGGACGGTTGCCGACCACCACGTTGGCGAGGATCGCGTTGCTGGCGGTGTCGATCACATGGACCATGTTGGCCACCTCCGAGGTCACGTAGAGCCGGCTGCCGTCCTTGCCGACGAGCACGCCCTCGGGCTCCTCGCCCACCTCGATCTTCGCCAGCACCTTGTTGGCGGCCACGTCGATCACCGAGACCTGGGCGTCTTCCTCGTTGGAGACGTAGAGGCGGCTGCCGTCCTTGCCGAAGGCGAACATCTCCGGGTCCTCGCCGACGTCGATGCTGCGCACGACCGCCAGCCTGGCGATGTCGATCACGTCCACGCGCTCGCTGTTGCTGGCGATCACGAAGACCTGGCTGCGGTCGGCCGACAGCTTCATGTCGCGCGGGCGCTCGCCGGTGGCGATGGTCTTGACCACCTGGAAGCTCTTGCCGTCGAGCACGGTCACCGCGTTGTCGTTCTCGCTGCTGACGAACAGGTAGCCGGTGTCCCTGGCGAGCGCGGCGCCGGCACACAGGCCGAGACACAGGGCTGCGGCGAGTGCGCGGATCGGGGTCATGGGTCGGGTCATGCGGATCGTCTCCTTGTTGTCGTGGCCGCGCGGGGAGTTCGCTGCGGTCTGGTGCGGCGGGATGCCGGTTGTCGAAATCATTCGCGATCGGCCGCCTGCGGCGTGCCGGTGAGCTTCAGGAAGGCCTCCGACAGGCTGGCGCAGCGCGCGGCGGCGGTCAGGGCGGCAGGCGCGTCGGCCGCAAGCAGCTCGCCACGGTGCAGCACCAGCACGCGATCGGCGGCCTCGGCCTCATCGACCAGGTGGGTGGCCCACAGCACGCCGACACCCGCGGCGCGCAACGCCAGCACCTCGTCGAGGAGGTGGCGGCGCGACGCCGGGTCGAGGCCGACGGTGGCCTCGTCCATCAGCAGCACCGCCGGGCGGTGCAGCAGGGCGCGCGCGAGCTCGACCTTGCGCCGGTTGCCGCCGGAGAGCTCGCGCACGCGGTCGGCGCGGCGCTCGGCAAGGCCGACGCGCGCGAGCACGTCGGCGATGCGCGCGCGCGACGCGGCCCCGCCGATGCCGTGCAGGCGCGCATGGAACACGAGGTTGGCCTCCACGCTGAGGTCGAGGTCCAGCGTCATCTGCTGGAACACCACGCCGATGCGGCCGAGCGCGCGCACCGGCGTGCGCCGCATGTCCTCGCCGCACACCCGCAGCTCGCCGGCGTCGGCGTCGAACAGGCCGGTCAGCAACTGGAACAGCGTGCTCTTGCCGGCGCCGTTGGGCCCGAGCAGGGCGACGAACTCGCCGGCGCGCACCGCCAGGTCCACGCCCTTCAGGGCCGGGCGCGCGCCGTAGGCCTTGCGCACCCCTCGCGCCTCGAGGAGCACTTCGCGCGCCTCAGTCATGGGCCGCCTCCTCGCGCGCCGCCGGCAGGCCGGCGAGCAGCTCGGGATGGCGGGCGAGCAGCTGCGCGTGCAGCCCGTCGAGCTGCGCGCCGGACGGATCGCGCGGGCGCGGCAGATCGACCGCCAACTCGAACACCACCCGCCCCGGCGACGGCGACAGGAAGCAGATGCGGTCCGCAAGCGCAAGCGCCTCGCGCAGGTCGTGGGTGACGAAGAGCACGCTCGCGCCGCAGCGCCGCCACTGCGCGAGCAGCATCGCGCGCAGGCGGTTCGCGGTCGGGCTGTCGAGCGACACGAAGGGCTCGTCCATCAGCAGCAGCGCGGGCTCGTTGACGAAGGCGCGGGCGAGCGCGACGCGGCGCATCATGCCGCCCGAGAGGCGCCCGGGGTAGGCGTCGAGCACGTCGCCGAGCTCCATCGCGCGCAGCAGCTCCAGCGCCCGCGGCCGCGCCTGCGCGCGCACGCCGTCGGGCACCACCAGCAGCACGTTGTCGAGCACGCTCATCCAGGGCATCAGGCGCGGCTCCTGGAACATGAAGCCGAGATCGGCCGGCGCGGCGCCGTCCATGCTCACCGCGCCCGCGCAGGCGCGGTCGAGCCCGCCGACGATGCCGAGCAGCGTGCTCTTGCCGCAGCCCGAAGGCCCCACCACGCAGACGAACTCGCCGCGCGCGACCTGCATGTGCAGCCCCGACAAGGCCAGGTGCGGACGCCCGCCGCGGTCGGGGAAACGCTTGGTGTCGATGCGGATGTCGAGCATCGCTCAGGCCCTCCAGGCGCCGAGCCGGCGCTCGAGCGGACGCAACAGCCAGCCCTCGGCGGCAAGCACCACGCCGGCGAAGACCAGGGTGTAGGCGAGGATGCCGGTGATGTCGAAGAACTGGAAGAAGACGTTGAGCTGGAAGCCGACGCCCTCGCTGCGCCCGAGCAGCTCGACCACCAGCACGATCTTCCAGATCAGCGACAGCCCGGAGCGCGCCGCGGCGATCAGCCAGGGCGCGAGCTGCGGCAGATAGACGAGCAGGAAGGTGGTGCGCCGGCCGAGCCGGTAGGCGCGCGCGACCTCGAGCAGCCTGGGGTCGACCGCGCGCGCGCCCTCGCGCACGGTGACGATGACGGTGGGGATCTTGTTGATCGCCACCGCCAGGATCGCCGCCCAGTCGTTGAGGCCGAACCACACGTAGCACAGGATGATGGTGACCAGCGCCGGGATGTTGAGGCCGAGCACCAGCCAGGCATCGAGGAAGGCATCCACCTTGCGCCAGCGCCCCATGGCCATGCCGACCAGCGCGCCCACCAGCATCGCCACCGCGAAGGCGACCGCGACCCGGCCGAGGGTCACCGCCAGATGCCCCGGCAGCGCGAGCGAGGCCGTCTCGGCGCCGATGCGCGCCAGCACGGCGAGCGGATCGGGCAGCGTGCGGCTGTCGGCGAGGCTGGCGCCGAGCTGCCAGAGCAGCACGAAGACGAACAGCGAGGCGAGGCGCAGGCGGCGCTCGTCGCGTCGCGCGATTTCCCCCTGCCGCGCAGCGACGGCCAGCGCGTGCGGGGAGTTCGTCGAAGGCACCGGGGTACGCGCAGGCACGGCGGGCGCAGGCGGGGCGAGGCGCTGCGCGCTCACCGCGCACCGCCCCCATGCCAGAAGGTGCCCGGCGCGAGCTCGCGGGCGCGTCCGACCAGCGCCTCGCCGCCCTCGGCGGCGAGGATCGCGAAGGCGCGCGCGGCGGCGCGCTCGCCCTCCTCGTCGGCAGCCTGCGGGATGCCGGCGCGGAATCCATCGCGCAGCGCGACGAAGGTCGCCTCGTCCTCGACGCGCATCGACGGGCGCAGTTCCTCCCAGGCCGCGTCGGACTCGCGCAGCAGCACCTTGGCCGCCGTGGAGGCGCGCAGGAAGCCCCGGATCGCGGCCGGGTTCGCCCCCGCCCAGCGCTCGCCGAACACCCAGCCCACCAGCGGCATCTCGTCGCCGATGCCGAGCGTGGCGAGGATCCGCTTCATGCCCAGCACCTCGGGCAGGCCGGCGGCGGCGAGGCGGGCGCCGTAATGCCAGAAGTTCATCGCCGCCGGCAGCTCGCCGCGCGTCACCAGCTCGTTGAGCAGCGGCGGCGCGGCGAACTGCGGGCGCAGGAAGCTCGCGGCGTCCTCGCCCACGGTCCGGCGGGCATACGCGCGCAGCAGCAGCCAGCTCTTGTCGAGCGCGCCGCCCGCCACGCCGAGGCGCTGGCCACGCAGGTCGGCGAAACCGGCGATGCCCGCGTCCGGGCGCGCATGGATGCCGCCGACCGCCTGCGAGAAGGGCACGAAGACGAAGTCCGCCCCCTCCGAGCGCATGCGCGCCACCCACAGCCAGTCATTGACGATGACATCGACCTCGCCGCCCTGGAGGGCGACGTTGGCGGCGTCCTTGAGCGCGAGCGGGACGATGCGGATGTCCACCCCCTCGCGCTCGAGCAGGCCGTGGCGCTGCATGGTCTCGAGCTCCCAGCCCACCGTGCCGAACTGCAGCACGCCGACGCGGACCAGCGGGCGGTCGGCGGCGAGCGCGGCGCCCCCCGCGGCGAGCGCCAGCAGGACGATGCCGATCAGGCGGGCGAACAGCTGCAGCATGGGGTCTCCTCCGTTGTCTTGCATGGCCCGGGAACGGGCGCAGGCCTTTTGTGCCGATTCCCCAGCAGGTTCCGTGCCAGCGATCGACATCGCGCCCCCCTGCACGCGGCTGCCCGCGGCGCAGCAGCGCTGGCGCAGCGGCGACTGTTCCGTTTGGGAGCAAGCTTGCTCGGGGACGCAACAACTATGCGCCGGTATCTGCGTGCAAGCAGGTCCCGCCGCGGCCCGCACCCCCTCGTCATCCTCGGCACGAATCCTGCATGGGTGGCCACGGGCGGCCTCGGCCGCAGCGACTCCAGGACCACCACAGCGATGTCCAGCCTACCGACTCCCGCAGCTTCCCCCGCCCCGCCTCCCCCCCGGGGCACGCCGACGACGCGCACGGTCGGGCACCCCATCGGCGACGCGGCGCGCGATCGCCGCGTCGCCGACGTGGCCCTCGACCACGAGCGCCTGCTCGCGCTGTCGGCGCCGGCGATGGAGGATCTCCACCGCCAGCTCGACAGCCCCACGATCACCGTGCTGCTCGCCGACAGCGCGGGCGGCGTGCTGCGCGCGATCGGCTCGCGCGCGCTCCCGGCCGCCCCCGCCGTGCCGCCCGGCCAGCTCGGCATCGCGGTGCCGATCCTGCCCCCGGCCGGCGCCCTGCTCGGCTTCCTCGACGCCGACGCCGCCCCGCTGGAATGGCTGAGCCACGCCAACGCGCTGCTCCACACCGCCGCCTGCCTCATCGAGCACCGCCTCATCGAGACCGAGCCGCAGGGCTTCCTGCTGCTGCGCTTCCACCGCTACGCGAGCGTGCTCGGCACGCCGCTCGAGGCGCTGGTGCTGTTCGACGCCGGAGGCGCGGTCCTGCTCGCCAACCACACCGCGCGCGCCCTGCTCGCCCCCTGCGCCTTCGGTGCGGGCGGCGCCGCGGCCTGCTTCGCCACCCAGTGGTGCGGCATCGTCGGCTACGCCGCGCTCGGCCTGCGTCAGCCCTTCGTGCTGCGCGACCGCCGCGGCGGCGGCTTCTCCGCGCAGGCCAGCCTGCGCCGGCACGCATCATGAACGCCGTGCGCACGCCCAGCCTGCAGGCCCGCCTGAGCCTGGTGCTCACCGTGCTGATCGCGGTGCTGATGAGCGCGGGCGCGGCGGTGTGGATGCGCGAGACGCGCCAGGCCATCCACGAAGAGGTCGAGGCGGCGACCCGGGTCGCACAGCAGTGGCTGGTCGTCGTGCTGGCGGAGCCGCGCGAGGGCGACACGCAGGCGCGCGAGCGGCTGCTGAGCCGACTCGCCGCGGTCGGGCGCATCCGCGCCAACCGCCTGGAGGTCTTCGGCGCGGGCGGGGAGCGGCTCTACGTGTCGCCCGAATCGCCCTACAAGGCCGGTCGCGACGCGCCGGCCTGGTTCGCGCAGCACGTCGCGCCCGAGCTCGGCGCGCGCCGGCTCGACGCCGGCGCGCTGGAGGTGGTGCTGACGCCCGACACCTCGCGCGCGGTGCTCGACGCCTGGGACCATCTCGTCGCCGCGCTCGGCTGGGCGTGCGCGCTGCTGCTCGCGCTCTGGCTCGCCACCCGCATGGCGATCCGGCGCGCGCTCGCGCCGCTGCAGCAGATCCACGTCGCGCTCGAGCACGGCGCCCGCGGCCGCTTCGACCAGCGCCTGCCGGAATACGCCACCCGCGAGCTCGCGCTCCTCGCGCGCAGCTACAACCGCCTCGCCGACCGCCTGGACGAGTCGCGCGCCACCAATGCCCGCCTCGAGGCCGACCAGAGCCTCGCGCGCACCATCCAGGCCCGCCTGGAGCAGGAGCGCCGCGCGATCGCGCGCGAGCTGCACGACGAGCTCGGCCAGAGCATCACCGCGGTGCGCTCGATCGCCGGCGCCATCCTGCAGCGCAGCGCCGAACAGCCCGGCATCCACGGCAGCGCGCAGGCCATCCTCGCCATGACCGGCCACATGCAGGACGGCGTGCACGCGATCCTGCAGCGCCTGCGCCGCGACGCACCGGCCGCACGCGAGCGCATCGAGGACACGCTGCAGGCCTACTGCGCGCTGTGGGCCAGCCATCACGAAGGCATCGCGCTGCGTTGCCAGATCGAGCCCCTCGGCGAGGCTCGCGACGAGCCGCTCGACGACGGCGTCGGCCTCGCCGTGCTGCGCGTGCTGCAGGAGAGCCTCACCAACGTCGCCCGCCACGCTCGCGCGCGCTCGGTCGAGGTGCGCGTCGGCCTGCGCCGCGAGGGCGGCGGTCGCGACGGACAGGCGGAGATCGAGGTCGAGGTCCGCGACGACGGCCGCGGCCTGGGCCCGCAGCCCACCCCCGGCCGCCACGGCCTCGCCGGCATGCGCGAGCGCCTCGCCGAACTCCACGGCCGGCTCGAACTGCACAGCCCGCCCACCGGCGGCCTGTGCGTGCGCGCCCGTCTCCCGCAGGCTCTGCGGCAACCCCTACCGGTCACGCAATGATGAAGCCCCCTTCCCTCCACGCCCTGCGCATCCTGCTCGCCGACGATCATGCGGTGGTGCGCATGGGCTTCCGCCTGCTGCTCGAAGGCGCCGGTGCCGAGGTCGTCGGCGAGGCCGATTGCGGCGAGGCGGCCGTGCAGGCCTTCGGCCAGCTGCACCCCGATGTGCTGCTGATGGACGTGTCGATGCCGGGCATCGGCGGACTCGGCGCGCTCGAGCGCGTGCTCGCCCACCACCCCGCGGCGCGCGTGCTGATGCTGTCGGCGCACGACGACGCGCAGATCCCCGCGCGCGCGCTGCGTGCCGGCGCGGGCGGCTACCTGTCCAAGCGCGCCCATCCGGACGAGCTGCTGCACGCGGTGGCCACCGTCGCGCGCGGCCAGCGCTACATCGACCCGGCGATCGCGCCCGCCCTCGCGCTCGCGCAGTTCGCCGGCGGCGGCGACCCGGTCGCGGCACTCACCGAGAAGGAATTCGCCGTCTTCCTGCAGCTCGCGCGCGGGCGCAGCGTGGCCGAGATCGCCGAGACCCACAGCCTGAGCCCGAGCACGGTGGGCACCCACCTGTATCACATCAAGCAGAAGCTCGAAGTGTCGAACGCCGCCGAGCTCGCGCTCGTCGCGGTGCGCTGCGGCCTCATCGAAGTCTAGCGACAGGCGCGTCGGCGCCCGCGGAGCAGACATCGCGGCGACCCGTGCGGCGCAAATAATATTGACGCGAACGTCAACTTCCCCTTATACATTCCCGAGACAACGCAGGCACACCGAGGAGAACCGGGAATGAGCAAGGAGAAGGATCCGCAGGACTTTCTGGCACCGACTTATTACTTCGACCACGAGCATCCGCGCGTGCGCGCCTTCATCGAGGAGAGCGTGGGCGACGCGGTCGATGCGGTCGAGCGCGCGGTGAAGCTGTACTACGCGGTGCGCGACGGCATCCGCTACGACCCCTACCGCTTCTACATGCGCAAGGAGTACTTCACCGCCAGCCGCACGCTGATCGAGGGCGCCGCCTACTGCGTGCCCAAGGCCAACCTGCTCACCGCCGTCGCACGCGGCGCGGGCATCCCGGCGCGGGTGGGCTTCGCCGACGTGCGCAACCACCTCAGCACCGAGCGCCTGCGCCAGCTCGTCGGTGGCGACGTGTATCGCTGGCACGGCTACGTCGCCATGCACCTGGAAGGCCGCTGGGTGAAGGCGACGCCGGCGTTCAACCTGCAGATGTGCGAGCGCTTCGACGTCCATCCGCTCGAATTCGACGGCCGCAACGACTCGCTGATGCACCCCTACAACGCGCGCGACGAACGCCACATGGAGTACGTGAAGGAGCGCGGGACCTTCGACGACTTCCCCTTCGAGGCGCTCGTCGCCGACATGTGGGAGCACCACCCGGGTCTGGTCGAAGCGGCCGAGGCCGACCTGAAGGGCGACTTCGAGCACGAGGCCATGGTCGACCGCTGAGCGGCCACCGCGCGAGCACCGCCGGGCGGCGGCGTGGCGGACACGGCACGGCTTCGCGGGTGACTTGCCGCCGCGAAGGACTCAGCGCACCGCCTGCAGCTCCCACACCCCCGCCGGCGGCGTGTTGCGCCACACCACCGCGCGGCGCTGCCAGCGCAGCTGCCGCGGCACGGCGAACGGCGCGCGCGGCTGGTAGGTGAACTGCACGAGCTTGCGCTCGCCGTCGTGGGCGAGGAAACGACAGAGGCTGTCGACCGTCTCCGCCGCGACCTCCTTGGGCAGGGAGCGGAAAGGCAGGCTGGAGACCAGCACCAGGCGGCCGGGGCGCTCGATGAGGCCATCGACGACCTCCTTCGCCGCCGCCTGGCGCACATCGACCGTCGGAAAGCGCGCCTGCAGCCGCCGCGCCAGCGCGGGCTGGAGCTCGACCGCGATCAGCGGCACGCCGGGCAGGCGGCGCAGCAAGGCCTCGGTCACCGGGCCGGTGCCGGCGCCGAGCTCGATTACGGTCTCGGCGCCGAGCGCCGCGCCCGCCATCGCATTGGCCAGCGTGCGCGAGGAAGGCAGCACCGCGCCGGTCGATGCGGGGTTGCGCAGCATGGCGAACAGCAGATCGACCGGCATCGGCCCCCCTTCTCGAACTCGCAAGGCGCCCATGGTAGCGCCATGCGGACCTGCCCGGCACCCGGCGGATTTCTGTCACCATCACGCCTTTCCTCCCCACAACGGTAGATCATGGCCGGAACCACCCTGCTCGCACTCATCGACGACATCGCCACCCTCCTGGACGACGTCGCCACCATGACCAAAGTCGCCGCCAAGAAGACCGCCGGCGTGCTCGGCGACGACCTCGCCCTCAACGCCCAGCAGGTCACCGGCGTGCAGGCCAGCCGCGAGCTGCCGGTGGTGTGGGCGGTGGCCAAGGGCTCGCTGGTGAACAAGGCCATCCTGGTGCCGGCGGCGCTGCTGATCAGCTGGCTGGCGCCGTGGCTGATCACCCCGCTGCTGATGCTCGGCGGCGCCTTCCTGTGCTTCGAGGGCTTCGAGAAGCTCGCGCACAAGTTCCTGCACTCGAAGGCGGAGGACGAGGCCGAGCACCGCGAGACCCTGGAGGCGGTGGCCGACCCCAACGTAGACCTGGTCGCCTACGAGAAGGAGAAGATCAAGGGCGCGGTGCGCACCGACTTCATCCTGTCGGCCGAGATCGTGGTGATCACCCTCGGCACCGTGGCCGCCGCCTCGCTCGGCCAGCGCGTGACGGTGCTGGTCGGCATCTCGCTGGTGATGACGGTGGGCGTGTATGGCCTGGTGGCCGGCATCGTCAAGCTCGACGACCTCGGCCTGCACCTGCAGCGCAGCGCCTCGGCCTTCACCCGCCGCATCGGCGGCGCCATCCTGGGCTTCGCACCGTGGCTGATGAAGACACTGTCGGTGGTCGGCACCGCGGCGATGTTCATGGTCGGCGGCGGCATCCTGCTGCACGGCTGGCCGACGGCGGCGCACGCGGTGGAGCATTTCGCCGCGGGTTTCGGCGGCGTGGGCGGCGCATTGATCAACACCGGCGCGGGCGCGGGGGTCGGCATCGTCGCCGGTGCGATCGTGCTCGCGGCGGTGATGGTGGTGCAGAAGCTGCGCGGCGCGCACTGAGCGGCTGCCGCGGCAAGGTGCCGGGCTCCGTGGGGCGCGATCTCCTGGGGATCGACGAGAACCATGAGAGGGCTCCGGTGGCCCGGTGGTCGTCGGCCTGCGCGGTCGCTCGGGGAGCAACTGCGTCCGCAATCAATGGCTGCTATGCGCAGGCGGTTTCCGATAGCGGATTGCGACCACGGCGAGGCACGGAGGTCGCGAAAGATGGATGAGTGTGAGGGGCGGATAAGCGCTCGGGAACTTGTTGCTCGGCGGTGTTGGGCGTCGGTCAGGTCGTCGGCCTTTGCGGACGTTCATGCCAATAAGCTAGAATGACTGCTTCAAGTCATAAAGGCGTCGTCTGTATTCGTAAGGCGGATTAGCGTTTTGGGCTGAACTGCGACGTTCAATACTGACTCAGCGAGTCACTGCGCCCGCAGCGAGCTAATGACCGTGTTCGAGCGGGCTCCGGATTCCGCCGTGGCTCGGAGGAGTTAGGGGAAGAGAAGATGCGGTTGCACCGACTATCGATTAAGAACTTCAAAAGTCTGAGGAACCAAATCTTTGAGCCCACCCGGTTCAGTTGTTTAGTTGGGGAGAACAACGCCGGGAAGTCGTCGGTTCTGCAGGCCGTCGCCACGGCGCTTAATCGACAGGCGCAGCTTGCTGCCTCGCACTATTACGATCCACATAGTCCAGTCGAGTTTGAGTTCTGCTTGGCTGACGTTGACGATCGCGACCTCGATCGTATCGCCGTTGAAAACCGGGAAAGGATCGCCAACCTGTGCGTCGATCGCACGCTCACCTTTTGTGCCCGCTACGTCTTGGGCGAGAAGGTGAGCTTCACGGCCAAGCGGTTGATGCCAGCGGACCCACGCTACCGCCCTGAGGCCATTGAGGTAGCCTTTGAAGGCTGCAGAGGTTTGGCCGCTATTCGGAGTGTTTTTGACAACTCATTCCCAGAATTCGCGGACCATCTCCCCGATCCAGGATTCACTACACAGAGGGATGCCAAGGCGTTCCTGTATGAACAAATTGCCCGCCTGCCACGCGAGAAACTGGTACTTGATGAGTGCCCGCTTCCGTCAGGAATCAGCGCTTCGATCACGGCCCTACTGCCTGAGCCGATCTACATCCCGGCAGTCAAGAACTTAAGCGACGAACTGAAGACCACGCAGTCGACGTCCTTTGGCCGCCTACTTGGCCTACTCCTAGACGACATGGCGCCCGATCTGGGCAACATCAGCGAATCGCTCTCGGCACTCAACGCAATGTTCAATCGAGTCGTCGAGGGCGAGGCAGTGATCGATCGCCGGCACGAGAAGGTGCGAGCACTCGAAAGCCGGGTCGAAGCCTATCTTGGCGAGAATTTCCCAAGCGCAAAAGTGCAACTACACATCCCGCCGCCGGAGCTCAAGACGATCCTCAACGCCGCGCAAATCTTCATTGACGATGGTTCGCGCGATCTGGTGGACAGCAAGGGCGACGGGATAAAGCGATCACTGACATTTGCTCTGCTCCAGGCTTTCGTTCACCACATGGATGAGCAGGCCGCCAACGCAGAGCAGAATGGCATTACGCCTCGCCCACTACTCTTTTTGTTCGAAGAGCCCGAGTTGTATCTACACCCTAAGTCGCAGCGCGTACTCTTCGCGACGTTGGGTAGGATCTCACAGACCCACCAAGTGGTCGTCACCACTCATTCGCCGTTATTCTTCGAGCCAGGAGTTACCGCGTCTTTCGTACGGGTAGCCAAGCGCGCCGCAGATCCTAAGCCAGAGGGCGTTCTATACCCTGTGAATTTCGAACTAAGCCAGCAGAGTGCCGAAACCTTTCGGCTGGCGCGGTTCGAACATGCGGATGCGGCATTCTTCAGTCAGCGCATAGTGCTTTTCGAAGGAGAATCCGACGACGCCTATTTCAGGCATGTTGCGAAGCTACTAAACCCCGAATGGGACTTCGCACGTCGCAACATTGCGCTCGTACGCGTCTCCGGCAAGGGTAACTTCAAGAAATTCAGATCCTTCTTCGAGTCGTTTGGAACAGAGGTTAAGATCGTCGCCGACCTAGACGCCCTATTTGATGGATACCAGCATCTGGGGGCGAGTCCGGTGTCAGCCGATATCAGGAGTGGCGTACTGCAACAGCTTGATTTGCGCGTACAGGCGCTGAGCATCCGGGCCGAGCCCTCGGCCAGCCAAGTTCAAAGGCACGTGCAGCACGCTACTTGGCGAGCTCGTTACGAGACCGCCAAGAAAGCTCTACGTGAGGTGGAGCGAACTGGCCAAGCTGCACCAGAAGTAATCGCCTTGATCGACGGCCTCTTCACTTGGGAGCAGGACATCTCGCGCCTGAAGGTGTGCAACGAAGACCCGCAGGCGGCGCAAGCATTGGTGCCACTGCTCGATTCTTTGCGCGCTCAGGGAATTTGCGTTCTGGCTAAGGGGGCAATCGAGGACTACTATCCAGCCGGCGCGCCCGGCGCAGGCCCAAAACCGGATCGGGCACTGGCCGCTTGTTCACTTCTGCAAACAACGGAGGCTGCGCTTGCCCTATCGGCACCCCTTGGACCCCAGCGGCGCGGGGAACTCGAAGAGATCCTCGAAGAACTGCTTCGCTAGATGAGCCCATGCTTGAGGCATGAACGAGGCGCCGATGTTCAACTTGCACACCATGGGATGGCACAGCTTTCAGCAATTGTGTCTATCTATCCTGCGCGAATGCCTCGGGCAAACCGTTGAGGCCTTTCTTGATGTTAACGACGCAGGCAGAGATGGTGCCTTTGGGGGCACTTGGCAGTGCCGTGGAGGCGAGGCGCTCACAGGGCGATTCGTCGTTCAGTGCAAATTTACCAAGCGCCCTGGTTATGCGCTCACTCCCTCTGACTTATCCGAAGAGGTCGCGAAAGTACAAAGGTTAGTTGGACAAGGGCGCTGCGACGTATATGTCCTTCTAACTAACGCGGGCGTCTCTGGCGAGACGGATTTAAAGATAAAGCGTATGTTTGCGTCGGTCGGTGTCGCCAATATGCTCACGCTAGGACTCACCTGGATTGAGCAACAAATCCGAGAGAGCAAGCGTCTGCGCATGATGGTCCCTCGCGTCTACGGACTCGGTGACCTCAGTCAAATCCTTGATGAACGCGCATACGCCCAAGCGACTGCGGTGCTCGAATCAATGCGTGAAGATCTCGCTAAGGTGGTGGTAACTGAATCTTATCGCCGGGCAGTCCACGCCTTGGACGAGTATGGTTTTGTCTTGCTAATTGGGGAGCCGGCCGCCGGCAAAACCACGATCGCCTCAATGCTTGCAATGGCGTCGGTTGACCAATGGGGTGCGTCCCTACTCAAGCTAGATCATCCCAAGGCTGTTGTGGACCATTGGAATCCGCATGAGCAGTCGCAGTTCTTCTGGATCGATGACGCCTTCGGGGTTACGCAATACGAGAGCGGCCTAGTTATGGGCTGGAATCATGTCCTGCCCCAAGTTAAGAGCCTGTTGCGGCAGGGCTGCCGCGTTGTGATGACCTCACGCGACTACATCTACAACCGTGCACGACAAGACCTGAAAGAAGGAGCTTTCCCCCTATTTCGTGAGAGTCAGGTCGTGATCGATGTTCATGATCTTGGCCCCGAAGAACGGCGCCAGATTCTTTACAACCATCTGGTCCTCGGCAAGCAACCACGAGAGTTCCGAACTGCGGTGAAGCCGCACCTCGAAATGATTGCCGACCACCAGCGGTTCATTCCAGAGACTGCACGGCGATTGGCTGAGCCGTTCTTTACTAGGCACGTGGATGTCGATGCACGAAGTCTTGAGCGTTTTGTCGACCGCCGCGAGCAGTTTCTGGTCGATGTCTGCAATGGGCTCGACACCGATAGCCGGGCAGCGCTCGCGTTGGTTTACATGCGCAACGGCCGCCTGGTGAGCCCAATAGTGTTAGCACCGGAGGAGGCTGAAGGGCTACAGCGCATGGATAGCTCACTTGGTGCGTGTTCAACGGCGCTCAAAGCACTCAGGGGGAGCCTGTTGGTTTACGACTCAACCGAAGGGGAAGGCTGCTGGGTATTTCGACATCCGACTGTAGGGGATGCCTACGCGACGATCCTGCGCAGCAATCCCGAACTACTTGGTATCTACCTTCGCGGTACCCATATCGACAAACTTATGGACCAGGTCGTATGTGGTGACACGCAAATACAGGGAGCCGTGATTGTCCCGCGGTCCTTGTTCCCCCTGATGATTGAACGTTTGAGCGACTACAAGAATTCTTCCTCATATAAGACCGGGAGGCTGTCCACTTGGGGAGCTGAACGGCAATTGTTGAGGTTCCTAGCCAGCCGATGTAGCAGAGAGTTTCTGGAGCTATTCTTGCCGCGGGCACCCCACGTGGCGGAGTCAATCGCTCAGCCGGGTCTTTATCTGGACTACTCTCCGGCAGTCGACCTTGCCATTAAGCTCTTCAAGCTCGGCCTGCTGCCGGAGGCAATCCGAATTAGCTTCACGCAGAGAGTTACAAGGTACGCGCTTGACGGTGCGGATGCTCGTGTCCTGCATGACTCAGATGTCCGGGCTATGTTGAGCGCTGACGAACTCGAAGCGTTGAGGCAAGGTCTTCTACACGAACTGGTGCCACGGTTGACTGAGGTGCGCTTGGATACACAAGCGAATCTCAATGGCGGCGACGACCCGGAAGATCACATGCATTACTTCGTCAGGCTTCTCGAAGCCCTTGAGGAGGAGTTTCCTGACGATGCCAGCCTGAAGGCACTAGTCGCAGACGAAAGGTCGCACACGAATTCTTGGATTGAAGAGAACGAAGGCGAGTCGGCATCGGTCGAGGAACGGCAGTTGGCGGTCGCCGAAGCAGAGGAAAGACGCGTCAGTGCCCGAAGTATCTTCGACGATGTTGACGAGTGAGCCCCGCGGAGGGCACCACCTGCGCGCTCAGACCTTGAGCTCAGCTGAGCGACCGCAGCGTAGAGCGGTTACTTGCATCTCTTTCGCGAACGACCGCGATGATCTGGAATACTCGTTTATGGATTGGAAAGCTACCGCTCATTGCTGTCCGCGGTTGACTGGCCGGTAACCGGTGCATTGCTGACCGACCAGGGCAGCTGGTCGAATGACCGCTCAGGCCGAGCACGAGCCTGCCGCCCTTAAGAACCGGCTGAGCCTCGGAAGACCAGATAGCCGCCTTAGCGCTTGCAAACATCCTCGGGCAGCGCCCGCGCGTCCCCGGTCGCGAACAGATGCGCAAATGAAACGCGAGCCGCTCGACCGCGCGGCAGGCCTTCCGCGATGCCGGACGGGCGGAGGATGAAGTGGTGCCGAGTGCTTCCCGGTCCCCCGCTCCGCCTCCCGCGATCAGCCCCCGGAAGCGAGCCCCGCCCACGACAGCAATTCGGCGACGGCGGCGGCGCCTCCCCACCACAGCAGCAGCACCGAGGCCGCCGCCGCGAGCGTGACCAGGTAGCCGGCCAGGAGCATCAGGCCGTCGCGGAGACGCAACCCCCAGGAGATGAGCACGATGGCCAGCGCGGGCAGCACATTGTCGAAGCTGATGATGGGGACGGGCGTCATCATCGACAGTCCGGCGATGGAGAGCATCGACGCGTTGAGCACGCGCACGCGGCGGGCGCTCAGGCGCAGCAGGCGGGGGCGACCGAGGGACGCGACGATGCCGACGACGCGGCCGAACATCCGCTGCAGCAGCGCCCTGGCACGACCGTCGATCTCTCGCCTGGCGAGCCAGCGCGGCAAGGGCACGGGCTGGCCGATGCACAGGCCGAACGCGATCAGCAGGCAGAAGGCGCCGACCACCGAGGCCATGCCGGGGAGCGCGACCGGGAAAAGGAGCGGCATCGCCAGCAAGGACAGCCACACCAGCCGTTGCCGGTTGCTGCGGCCGAGGGCATCCGCCATCGTGCCGTCCATGGACGCAAGATGCGCCCCGGCAATCCGTTGCACGGTCGCGCGGCGCTTCTCGCTGGGGTATTCGGCTCGACGACGTGGTGCGCGGGGGTCCTGGTCTTCCATGACGGTCCGGAGATGATCGATCGGAACGGGACACGACGGTGTCTTCGCTTGTGCGGGAACGCGTGCTTCACGTTTTTCCTGTGGGGTCGGACCAGTCCCGGCGTCCGCCGGTTCCCCCGCGTCGCGACCCGCCGCGGAGCCGGCCTGCACTCCCCGTGCGAGCCGCTTGCGGGCCGCGATCACGAGAACGTTTTGGTGGTACGGTTGGGGTCCCCTCGCCCGCAGCCCGCCCGCTGCGGGGCTCTCCTCCACGTTCGCCGACCTGGTGCAGCATGAGCGATGGTTTCCAGCCCGCGTCGATCGACGCCGACGGCGCACGGCGCTCCGCGATGCCGATCCCGCGTCTCGACCCGGAGTCCGCCCTGGTGTTCGTGATCAACGCTTCCGCGGGCGCGCACGACGTCGACGCCAAGCGTGCCGTGATCGAATCGACCCTCGCCGCCCACGGCCGCAGGGGCGAACTGCTGGTCTGCGGCCCGGACGAGCTGGCACGCGTGGCCACCGCGGCCGCAGCGGCGGCGCTGGCGCGCGGCACGGCGGTGGTCGCCGTGGGCGGCGACGGCAGCCTCGGCACGGTCGCCCAGGCCGCGCACGCGGCGGGCTGCCCGATGGGCGTCATCCCGTACGGGACCTTCAACTACTTCGCGAGGACGCACGGCATCCCCACCGAGCCCGCGGCCGCGGCGCGGCAGTTGCTGGATGCGCGCCCGCGGCCGGTGCAGGTGGGGGCCATCAACGACCGCGTCTTCCTGGTCAATGCCAGCCTGGGCGTCTATCCCGAACTCCTGCAGGATCGCGAGGCGTACAAGGCCCGCTTCGGCCGCAGCCGCTGGGTGGCGTTCGTCGCGGGCTGCGCGACGCTGCTGCGTGCGCAGCGCCGGCTGCGCCTGCACATCGAGACGGGCTCCACCGTTCGCGACGTGCAGACGCTGACCCTCTTCGTCGGCAACAACCGGCTGCAGCTGCAGCAGTTCGGCGCGGAGCCCGCGGACACCCTCGCCGGCACGCCCGGCGATGGCTGCCTGGCCGCGCTGATGCTGCGGCCCATCGGCACCCTGTCGATGCTCGGGCTGATGCTTCATGGGGCGATGGGCCGGCTGGGTGAAGCTGCCGGCGTGGAGAGCTTCGAGTTCACCCACATGGTGGTGAAGCCCAGGCTGGCGCCCGGTCGCAGGGAGGTCGTGGTGGCCTTCGACGGCGAGGTGGCGCGGATGCGCGCGCCCATCGAGATCCGCGTGCTCGACAAGCCCTTGTACCTGCTCCAGGCCCCTGACCCGGCAGGCACGCCCGAGGCCGGGCCATGAGGGCTGCGGCATGAGCGTCCTGCTGCACATCGCCGACACCCACTTCGGCACCGAGCAGCCGCCGGTGGTCGAGGCCCTGGTCGCCCTCGCAGCGCAGCAGCGGCCGGACCTGGTGGTGCTCGCGGGCGACATCACGCAGCGCGCGCGACCCGCCCAGTTCCGCGCGGCGAGGGCCTTCGTCGACCGACTGGGGGCGCCGGTCCTGGCGGTGCCCGGCAACCACGACATCGCCTTGTTCGATCTCTGGGCGCGCCTGACCCGCCCGTACGCGCGCTTCACCGAGGTGTTCGGCGCCGACCTCGAGCCGGTTCACGCGTCGGCGGACCTGCTGGTCGTCGGGGTCAACACCACGCGCGCCTGGCGGCACAAGAACGGGGAAGTGTCGGCCGCGCAGGTCGACCGTGTGGCAGGCCTGCTGGCCTCGGCGAGTCCGCAGCAGTTGCGCGTGGTCGTGGTGCATCAGCCCGCGGCGGTGTCCTGTCCGGGGGACCGGGCCGACCTGGTGCGCGGCCACCAGGCCGCCCTGCGGGCGTGGTCGGTCGCCGGGGCCGATCTCGTCCTCGGCGGACACATCCATCTGCCCTACACGCTGGCACCGCCCGGTCTTGCACGGCGGCTATGGGTACTCCAGGCCGGCACCGCGGTCTCGTGGCGCACGCGTGCGGAGGTGCCCAATTCGGTGAACATCCTGCGCTGGGGCGAGGCCGCCGGGGCGCGCGAGCACCCGGCGCAGTGCGGCGCGGCGGAGGGTGCAAGCTGCCTCGTCGAGCAGTGGGACTTCGTGCGCAAGGATCGACGCTTCGTCCGCAAGGCGGTCACGCGCGTGCACCCGGAACGCCCCTGATCGCGAGGCCCCTGCGGGCGCCGCGTGGGGCCACGGGCGCAGGACTCATGATTTTCTGTAGGGTGCGCTGGAGCTTGCGTCGAGGCGGGCAGCGTCGACGATCGGTGACAATCCTCCGGAAAGTCACGCCCGCCGAGGAGTCTCACCGTGAAACCCGAGCACCGCGCAGTCCCTGCCGCCCCCATCGCCCCCATCGCCGGCCGCATGCCGCCGCGCGCGAAGAAGCTCGCCTCCCTGCTCCACCTCGGCGTTCCGGGTGCGCTGGCCGGCTTCGCCTGCCTCGCCGGCGCGCAGCAGGCCGCGCCGGCGGCCGCGGAGGCGGTGACGCTCAATCCGGTGGTGGTCACCGGCGCACCCACCGCCACCGAGAGCTTCGACCTGCCCTACTCGGTCGATTCGGTGGACATGCGCGCCAACCAGGCAGGGAACCTCGGCGTGAATGCCTCCGAGGCGCTCGCCGGCGTGCCCGGCCTGGTGATCCAGAATCGCCAGAACTACGCCCAGGACCTGCAGATCTCGGTGCGCGGCTTCGGCGCGCGCGCGGCCTTCGGCGTGCGCGGCGTCAAGCTCATCGCCGACGGCATCCCCGCCACCAACCCGGACGGCCAGGGCCAGGCCGCCACCTTCAACCTCGACACCGCCGAACGCATCGAGGTCATGCGCGGGCCCTTCTCCACCGTCTATGGCAACCACGCCGGCGGGGTCATCCAGCTCTTCTCGCGCACCGGTGAAGGCGCGCCGCGCGTGCGCGCGAGCGCGCTCGGCGGCAGCTGGGGCACGACCAAGTTCGGCCTCGGCGCCGAAGGCGAGAAGGACGGCATCGGCTTCGTGCTCGACGCCTCGCGCTTCGACACCGACGGCTACCGCGACCACAGCAAGACCCGCCGCGACCAGGGCTTCGCCAAGCTGACGCTGAACCCGGACGAGGACAGCACGCTGACCCTGGTGGCCAACGGGCTGCGCCAGCCGGAGACGCTGGATCCGCTGGGGGTGACCTGGGAGACCTACGAGCGCGATCCGCAGTCGCTCACGATCGATCCGCTCGACCCCGCCACGCCGAAGCGCTCCTACGCGGACCGCTACAACACGCGCAAGAGCATCCACCACGTGCAGGGCGGGGCCACCTACGAGCGCCGCCTCGGCGAGGATCGCCTGCAGGTGTCGGCCTACGCGGGCAGCCGCGCGGTCACCCAGTACCAGTCCTTCTCCAGGGGTTTCCAGTCCAGCCCGCGCCATGCGGGCGGCGTGGTCGACTTCGACCGCGACTTCCACGGCATGGGCCTGCGCTGGATTTCGCAACGCGCGCTGGGGAGCGGCGAGCTCACCCTGACCGCCGGCATCGACTACGATCGCTCCGAGGACGATCGGCGCGGCTACGAGAACTTCGTCGGCAGCACGCTCGGGGTAAAGGGAGCGCTGCGCCGCGACGAGCTCGACACCATCACCAGCATCGATCCCTATGTCCAGGCGCTGTGGAAGAGCGGACCGTGGCAGTGGTCGCTCGGCGCCCGCCATTCGCGCGTTTCGTTCAAGGTGGAAGACCGCTACATCAAGACCGACAACCCCGACGACAGCGGCAGCGTGCGCTTCAGCAAGACCACCCCGGCGCTCGGGGTGAGCTATGCGCTGAGCCCCGCGACCAACCTCTACGCCAGCGTGGGTGCAGGCTACGAGACGCCCACGCTCAACGAGCTGTCGTACGCGACCCCGACCACCGGCTTCAATTTCGGGCTGCGTCCGAGCACCAGCCGCCAGGCCGAGATCGGCATCAAGACCTTCGTGAGCGACAACGCGCGGATCAACGCCGCGCTGTTCCGCATCGAGACCGACGACGAGATCGTCGTCCTGGCCTCGGAGGACGGCCGGACCAGCTACCAGAACGCCGGGCGCACGCTGCGCCAGGGGCTCGAGCTGGCCGCCCAGGCCGAGCTGACCCGCACGCTGACGGCGCGGGCCTCGCTGACCTGGATGCAGGCCGAGTACGACGAGGCGTTCAGCAGCCGCGGGACCACCGTGGCGGCCGGAAACCGCATTCCGGGTGTTCCGCGCATCGCGGCCTTCGCCGAGCTGGCCTGGGAAGCCACGCCGGGCGTGACGCTCGCGGGCGAGGTGCTGCATCGCGGAGAGGTCGAGGTCAGCGACCTCAACAACGACCACGTCGCACCGGCCTACACGCTCGTCAATCTGCGCCTGTCCGCCGAGCAACGCCAGGGGCCGTGGACCTTCGGCCAGTTGCTGCGGGTGGACAACGTGCTCGATCGCGAATACATCGGCTCGGTGATCGTCGGCGACAGCAACAAGCGCTATTACGAGCCCGGCCCCGAGCGCAGCGTGTATGCCGGGGTGAGCGCAAGCTACCGGTTCTGAGCGACGGCCGGCGCGGACTCCTGACGATCCGCCGCCATCGCGGATCGGCGGCGGATCGCGACTTGCGTCGCTCCCACGAAAACCCGCGCGGCTGCGGCACTGTAGGAGCGACGCGAGTCGCGATCCTCCGTGATACGAGAACCCGCGCGCTTGCGGCGCCGTGGGAGCGACGCGAGTCGCGATTGCAGCCGCGATACAGGCAGGGCAGCGGCGGAAGCACGACGCGGACCGGAACGCCGCCGATCGCGACTTGCGTCGCTCCCACGAAAACCCGCGCGGCTACGGCGCTGTAGGAGCGACGCAAGTCGCGATCGGCCGTGATACGAGAACCCGCACTTGCGGTGCCGTAGGAGCGACGCGAGTCGCGATCGGCTTCGCGCCCTGCACCGCGCGCAATACGCCGCTCAGAACGGCCGTCCCATCCGCCGATAGAGCGTGTTGCGCGCGACGCCAAGGTGACGGGCGGCGGCGGAGAGGTTGCCGTCGAAGCGCTCGATCGCGGCGCGGATGGCGTCGTCGTCGAGCGCGCGCGCGCGCCGCAGCGGTAGCGGCAGCGGGTCGGGATCGTCGGCGGGCCGCGCGGAACGCGGCTCGCCGCGTTCGGTCCATGGCGACGGGGCGAGCGCCGGCGCATCGCCGACCGCCTGCAGCACTTCCTCGGGCAGATGCACCGGCAGGATGCGCGTCTCGCCCTCGTCGAGCAACGCGAGCGCGACCTCGAGCACGTTCTGCAGCTGGCGGATGTTCCCCGGCCAGGGGTAGGCCGCGAGGATCGCCATCGTCTCCGGCGCGACGTCGACGCGCGCGGGCTCGGGGTGGTGGCTGCTGCCGTCGAGCAGGCGGCGCACGATGCGCTGCAGGTCGCTGCGCGCGCGCAGTGGCGGCAACTGCACGCCGAGGCCGTTGACCCGGTAGTAGAGATCCTCGCGGAAGCGCCCGGCCTTGACCTGCTCGCCGAGCTGGCGGTGGGTCGCGCACAGCAGCGCGATATCGACCGGTACCGCGGAGCCCGCGCCCACCGGCTGCACGCAGCGCTCCTGCAGCACGCGCAGCAGCCGCGCCTGCATCGCCAGCGGCATGTCGCCGATCTCGTCGAGGAAGAGCGTGCCGCCATGGGCCTGCTGGATGCGGCCGATCGCCCCCTCCTTGCGCGCGCCGGTGAAGGCGCCGCCGACGTAGCCGAAGAGCTCGGACTCGATCAGGTTCTCGGGGATGGCCGCGCAGTTGACCGCGACGAAGGGGCCGTCCGCGCGCGGACCGCTGTTGTGGCAGGCGCGCGCGAGGAGTTCCTTGCCGGAGCCGGACTCGCCCTGGATCAGGATCGGGATGCTGCGCCCGACGATGCGCGCACAGCGGTCGAGCACGAACTGCAGCGCGGGGTCGCCGGTGGACAGGGTCTCGAGGGTGGTCCTGTGGCGCGCCGAGCGCGAGGGATCGGGGGCGGCGGCAACGCGGGCCGTGCCGGCCGGGGCCGACTGCGCGCCGGCCTGCCAGGCCGGGCTCAGCCGCAGGCGCGCGTGGATGCGTGCGCCCGAACGCAGCTCGAGTTCGACCAGCGCGGCCGGATCGCGCGCCGCGCGCCCGATCAGCGTGCCGAAGCCGCCCCGGAACAGGCTGGAGAAATTTCCCAGGCCCGCCACCCGGCGCTCGTCGACGCCGAGCAGCGCGCGCGCCTGGCGGTCGGCGGCGATGATCTCGCCATCCGCATCGATCGCCAGCAGACCCTCCTGCAGGCCGCCGACGCCCTCGGGACGCGGATGGAAGGAGAGCAGCGCATGGCGCGCATGCTCGCTCTCGAACAAGCGGCGTTCGACCAGGCGCACCCCCATGCGCGCGAGCCCGAGCGTATGGGGCTGGTGGCTGCGGTGGTCGCCCGAGATATCCAGCGCGCCGAGCAGTTCGCCGCGCCAGTCGAAGATCGGCGCCGCGCTGCAGGTGAGCACGCCGTTGCAGTCGAGGTAGTGCTCGGCGCCGAGCACCTCGACCGGCGCACGCTCGATCAGGGTGGCGCCGATCGCGTTGGTGCCGCGCTCGCATTCGCTCCAGTTCGCGCCCGCCTGCAGCGCGACGCGGTTGGCGCGGTCGACGAAGGCGGGGTCGCCGATGCCGTGCAGGATCATCCCGCTGGCGTCGGCGAGCAGCACCATGCTGCCCGAGGAACGGATCTGTTCGTGCAGGTGCTCCATGACGCCGCTGGCGTGCGCGAGCAAGGCCGCGCTGCGCTCGCGCGCCACCATCAGGTCGCCCCGCGTGGTGCTGGGCGGGCGCACGCGCTCGCCCATGTCCAATCCCAGGCGCTGGCAGCGCGCCCAGGAGCGCAGCACCGGCACCGGCAGGCCCGCGTCGGGCACCTGGCCGGAGGCGGAAAACTGCCTGCGCAGCGACTCGACCACCGCCGCCTGCGCGGCACGCATCGTGTTATCGACCATCGTCTCCTCTCCACCTGCGGCCGCGGTGCGGCGGCGTTCGGCACGCCTCGCCCGGGCTCTTCCATCGTCGTCGAGGCCGCTCCGGGGGTCGGACAGCGGCCGTCAAACGACTGAAGCAAGCATCATGCCGCAAGCACGGCACCCGAGGCGGCCGGCCATGGAGAAAAGTACGAGGATCGCGGAATCCTATCGCCCGAGGGCGCGATCCTCCGCCTCCACCGCCGCCATCTCGGCGTCGTCGTACAGGCGCGAGCGGGTGTGGAAGGCCTTGCCGGTGCCCCCCTCGAGCGAGAAGGTGCCGCCGTTGCCATCGACGACGTCGATGATGAGCTGGGTGTGCTTCCAGTATTCGTATTGCGACGCGCTGATGTAGAAGGGCACGCCGCCGATCTCGCCCAGGTGCACGTCGTGGGGGCCGATGGTCAGGTCGGTGGGCAGGTAGCAGTTGGCGGCGCTGTTGTCGCAACAGCCGCCGGACTGATGGAACATCAGGTCGGGACCGTGCTCGGCCTTGAGCTGCTCGATGAGTGCGAGTGTCGCAGGGGTGGCGATGACGCGTTCGACCATGTCGCGTGCCTCCGGAACGAAAAAGCGGGGGCGGTCGCCCGCCCCCGCGAAGGTCGCCCGCGGTGCGGGCGAGGGAGGGAGAACGCCGTGATCAGAAGAAGCCGAGCTTGTTCTCGCTGTAGCTCACGAGCAGGTTCTTCGTCTGCTGGTAGTGGTCGAGCATGACCTTGTGCGTCTCGCGGCCGATGCCCGACTCCTTGTAGCCGCCGAAGGCCGCGTGCGCCGGGTAGGCGTGGTAGCAGTTGGTCCACACGCGCCCGGCCTGGATGGCGCGGCCCATGCGGTAGGCGACGTTGCCGTTGCGGCTCCACACGCCGGCGCCCAGGCCGTACAGGGTGTCGTTGGCGATCGCCAGGGCCTCGGCCTCGTCCTTGAAGGTGGTCACCGCGAGCACCGGCCCGAAGATCTCCTCCTGGAAGATGCGCATCTTGTTGTGGCCCTTGAACAGCGTCGGCTGGATGTAATAGCCGTCGGCCAGGTCGCCGTCGAGCTGGGCGCGCGCACCGCCGATCAGCACCTGGGCGCCCTCTTCCTTGCCGAGCTGCAGGTAGGACTGGATCTTGCTCATCTGCTCGGAGGAGGCCTGCGCGCCCATCATGGTGTCGGTGTCGAGCGGGCTGCCCTGCTTGATCGCGGCGACGCGCTTCACCGCGCGCTCGATGAAGCGGTCGTAGATCGACTCCTGGATCAGCGCGCGGCTCGGGCAGGTGCACACCTCGCCCTGGTTGAAGGCGAACAGCACCAGGCCCTCGATCGCCTTGTCGAGGAAGGCGTCGTCCTTGTCCATGACGTCGGCGAAGAAGATGTTGGGCGACTTGCCGCCCAGCTCGAGCGTGGCCGGGATCAGGTTGTTGGCGGCAGCCTGGGCGATCACGCGGCCGGTGGAGGTGGAGCCGGTGAAGGCGATCTTGGCGATGCGCTTGCTGGTGGCGAGCGGCATGCCGGCCTCGCGGCCGTAGCCGTTGACGATGTTGAGCACGCCCGGGGGCAGCAGGTCGGCGATCAGCTCCATCAGCACCAGGATCGAGATCGGGGTCGACTCGGCGGGCTTGAGCACCACGCAGTTGCCCGCACCCAGCGCCGGCGCCAGCTTCCAGGCGGCCATCAGGATGGGGAAGTTCCACGGGATGATCTGGCCGACCACGCCCAGCGGCTCGTGGATGTGGTAGGCCATGGTGTTCTCGTCGATCTCCGAGATGCCGCCTTCCTGCGAGCGCAGGCAGCCGGCGAAGTAGCGGAAGTGGTCGACGGCGAGCGGGATGTCGGCGTTGAGCGTCTCGCGGATCGGCTTGCCGTTATCGACGGTCTCGGCGTAGGCGAGCAGCTCGAGGTTGGCCTCGAGGCGATCGGCGATCTTGAGCAGGATGTTGGAGCGCGTGGTGGCGTCGGCCTTGCCCCACTTCGGGAAGGCGGCGTGCGCGGCGTCGAGCGCGAGCTCGATGTCCTCGGCGGTGGAGCGCGCGGCCTGGGTGTACTTCTGGCCGGTGATCGGCGTGACCACGTCGAAATACTGGCCCTTGACCGGAGCCACCCACTGGCCACCGATGAAGTTGTCGTAGCGGGCCTTGTACTGGATCTTGGCGTCGGCCTGTCCGGGCAGTGCATACAGCATGGTGTCGTCTCCTCGTGTGGTTTCGGTTGCGGGCGGTTTCGCCACACGGCGATTACGCATCCTTCGTGCCAGCAGGATCGAATGCCTATGAAACAACGACTTGGCCCCTGTTCTCGACGATCCGGGCGCTCCGCGGCGACTTCTGGAGCAGCGCCGGTTCGCTCCATCTGCTCCATTTGCTCCAGTTGCTCCAAGCGCCGTGCCCGCAGGGCGGCATCCCGAAACGACACGGGGCAGCACGACCGCCGTCGCACTGCCCCGCCGCGTGCGCGCGTCGCGCAGGTGTCAGAACATCAGGATGCCGCCCACCGAGATCGTGCGCGTCTCCAGGTCGCCGGCGAAGAGGTCGCCGCCTTCGCCCTTCTCCTGGTTGTATTCGCCCACGAGGGTGATGTACTTGTTGAGGCTGTGATAGACCCCCACCGTGGCCGAGCGGAAGGTGTTCGTGTCGGCCAGCGCGCCGCCGCGGTCGCGGTTCTCGCCGAAGTTGATGCCGAACTTGGTCTTGCCCACGGTGTAGGTGCCCTGCACGAAGTAGCCCTTGCCGTCGGTCTTGCCGAAGGGCGACAGGTACAGCGCGCCGACGGTCGACAGGCCCAGCCCGCTGGCGTCGAAGCCGTAGGCGACCGCCTCGAAGGCGCCGATGCCGACCTTGGCGCCGAGTTCGAAACCGTTGGCGTCGAAGCTGCCCGCCCCGCTGGTGCGCTGGTGGACCGCCCCCGCCCACACCGAGCCCTTGGCGGTACCCGCCTTCCAGTCGTAGTTCGCCATGGCCTGGAAGCCGGGGTCCTTGGTCTCGTCACCGGCGAACTTGTTGGGATCGAAGATCCCCGCCGACGCCGAGAAGCCGTCGAAGGCCGGCGTGGTGTAGGTGATCTGGGGCTGGAAGCCGGTGTACATGTAGCCGTGGCCGATCATGCCGAAGGTGGTGTTGAAGGGCGTCGACGCGTAGCTGTTGCCGCCGAGGCCGAGGAGCGTCATGTCGGACAGGATGATCTTCTGCCCGAAGAGGCCGATGTCGCGGCCGAACTTGACCGTGCCCCACTCGGTGTTGCCGAACTGGAAATACAGGTTGCGGGTGTCGATCTGGGTGAAGGGGCTGTCGCAGCCGGTGGAACCGCCACAGCTGGGGTCGCTGGGCAGGCCCACCACGTCCGACTTGTCGTTGATGCCGGGCGCGAAGCCGACGTGAGCCTTGATGTCCAGGCCCTCCACCTTGGTGGTGAACACGAAGTTGATCCAGCCCGGCAGCAAGCCGTTGGTGAGCGCGGAGTCGGTGGTCTTGACGCCCGCGCGCTCCTCGGTCCGATGAGAATAGAAGCCGTTGACCGTGCCGTTGATGTCGAGCGTGGCGTCGCCCTGCGAAAACCCGATCGCCTGGGCCGGCGTGGCGGCGAGCGCGAGCAGCGCGGCGCCGAGCGCCGACGGCAGCAGGGCGGTGGTGGCGGGTCGGGTGCGGCGGTGGCTGGAAAGCTTGTTTTGCATGGATGTCCCCTCGGATGGTGTGGATGCCTTCGATCCGCCCGCCCGGCGGCCGGATCGAAGGCGGGCTGCGCAAACGCTGTGCCACCCCCCCAAAACGCGGCCTGTTCCGGGCATTTGTGCGCAACGCAGGCGCACA
Organism: Thauera sp. DNT-1; assembly: GCF_055393985.1. Classification (NCBI taxonomy): domain Bacteria; kingdom Pseudomonadati; phylum Pseudomonadota; class Betaproteobacteria; order Rhodocyclales; family Zoogloeaceae; genus Thauera; species Thauera sp. DNT-1. The sequence continues at coordinate 1,309,236 of NZ_AP043752.1, forward strand.
GTCCGCTCCGGATGCTCCACAATCCCTGCCCGCCCTGCTTCGGAATGGCACCTCCGGAGCAGGCGCCGGCCGCAGGCGAGCGATGCCCCTGCGGCCTGCAAGACTCCCTGCCAGGATCTCCGCTGCGATGAAAGAGCCCCCCTCTCCGCCGGTCGCGCCCTCCCCGCCGGTCGCCCCCTCTCCCTTCCAGGCGCACGCCGAGGCGCGATCCAGCGCGGTCGCGCGCCCGGCAACCGGCCGCTTTCCGCTCGCGATCATCGGCCCCGGCGCGCTCGGCCTGCACTTCGCTGCGCGCCTCGACGGCATTGCGCCGGTCGCGCTGATCGCGCGCGACGCCGCCGGAGCCGCGCGCCTGAACGCCGGCGTCGAGGTGGGCGGACACCTCTTCCATCCGAACGCCTTCGCCGCCGAGCGGGCCCCGGAGGCGGACTGGGTGATCGTGCTGGTGAAGGCGGGCGACACCGCCGCCGCCGCGTCCACCGCCGCGCGCATGCGTCCGCTGGGTGTGCTCTCGCTGCAGAACGGCCTCACCGGCGAGCTGCTGCGCGCGCACTGCGCGGCGCGCCACGTCGACCAGGGCATCACCACCGACGGCGCCTACCGCGAGCAGGGCGACCACGGCGAGCGGGTGCACCCCGCGGGTGCGGGCGAGACCCTGGTGCCCCCCGGCTTCGAGGCGGTCGCCGAGCTGCTCGTGCGCGCGGGCCTGCGTGCGCGCGTCGAACCCGACATCGCGCATGCCCGCCTCGCCAAGCTGCTGGTCAATGTCGCCATCAACCCGCTCGCGGCGCTCTTCCGCGTACCCAACGGCGCCCTGCTCGAGCCGCCGCACCGCGTGCTGCTCGACACCCTGGTGCGCGAAGCCCTGCCGGTGCTGCGCGCGCACGGCCTCGAGCTCGACGAGGCCGCCGCCCTCGCACGCGTGCACGCGGTCGCCCGCGCCACCGCGGCCAACCGGGCGAGCATGCTGCAGGACCTGCTCGCCGGCCGGCGCACCGAGATCGACGCGATCACCGGCGCACTGCTGCGCATGGCCGCGCGGACGGGAACAGAACTGCCCACGCATCGGGCGGTGGAGGTTCTGGTGCGGGCGCTGGAATCACGGAACGCGGAAAGGACGGATCGGGTGGGGTGCTGACGGGTGGGAAATCATGTGCGCGCAAATGAAAGCCTTGCCCCCAACCACTCAACCCCGCTTTCTCCGTCATCGCTTGTCGAGAACCGACTGTGGTCGATGCACTTCACCAGAACAGACCGCGCGGACCCCCTCTATTCGGGGCGATCAGTCTCGACTCGGGCGGTATCATGCGACCGGATCCAACACGAAGAACCTCTGATGAAAGCCGTGATCCTCGCGGGTGGCTTGGGCACCCGAATCAGCGAAGAAACCGTCAATCGCCCCAAACCGATGGTGAATATCGGCGGCCGTCCGATCCTCTGGCACATCATGAAGTCCTATTCCAGCCACGGAATCCATGACTTCGTGATCTGCTGCGGCTACATGGGCTATGTCATCAAGGAATACTTCGCCAATTACTTCCTCCACATGTCGGATGTGACCTTCGACATGTCCGACAACAGCATGGAGATTCACGAGCGCCATGCCGAGCCTTGGCGCGTGACGCTCGTGGACACCGGCGAGAACACGCAGACAGGCGGACGGCTGGCCCGCGTCGCCAAGTACCTGCGGAACGAGGAGGCGTTCTGCTTCACGTATGGCGACGGCGTGGCAGACATCGACCTCGGCGCGGAGATCGACTTCCACAAGGCCCACGGCAAGCTGGCCACGGTCGCGGCCGTACAGCCACCCGGCCGCTTCGGCGCACTGGAGTTGAAAGGCGACGACGTCGACGCTTTCGTCGAAAAACCTCTGGGCGACGGCGGCTTTATCAATGGCGGGTACTTCGTCCTCTCGCCCGAGGTGCTCGACTACATCACCGAGGGCGACCAGACGGTTTTCGAAGGATCCGTGCTCAAGAAGCTGATCGCCGATCAGCAACTTGCAGCCTACCGGCATACCGGTTTCTGGCGACCGATGGACAACCTGCGCGACAAGATCATGCTCGAGGATCTTTGGCAGCGCGGCGAGGCACCATGGAAAACCTGGTGAGCCCTGCTTTCTGGCGGGGGCGCCGCGTCTTCGTCACGGGTCATACCGGCTTCAAGGGCGGTTGGCTCAGCCTGTGGCTGCAGAGCATGGGGGCGGATGTTTGCGGCTTCGCATTGCCGCCCGCCGCCGCGCCGGCCTTGTTCCATGTCGCAGATGTCGAGCGCGGCATGCACTCCGTGCTCGGCGATGTGCGGGACTATGAAAGGTTGAGACAGGCACTCGCGGCAGCAAGGCCGGAAATCGTGCTTCATCTCGCCGCGCAACCGCTCGTGCCCTACTCGTACGCCGAACCTGTCGAGACCTTCTCGACCAACGCCATGGGCACCGTGAATCTGCTCGAGGCCTGTCGGCACCAGCCCGACCTGAAAGCCGTCGTCGTGGTCAGCAGCGACAAGTGCTACGAAAACCGGGAGCAACTCTGGGGCTATCGTGAGACGGATCCGATGGGCGGACACGACCCGTATTCGGCCAGCAAGGGCTGCACTGAACTCGTCGTCGCGTCGTACCGTCGCTCCTTCCTCGCCGCTCGCGGCGTGGCCCTCGCCAGCGCGCGGGCCGGCAACGTGATCGGAGGCGGAGACTGGACCCCCAGCCGTCTGGTGCCCGACGTCCTGGCGGCCTTTGCACGCAACGAAGCCGTTGTTCTGCGCAATCCTGACGCGATCCGGCCCTGGCAACACGTGCTGGAGCCCTTGGCGGGTTATCTGCTCTTGGCCCAGCACCTCGTCGAGCATGGAGAGGCCTTCGCCGAGGGCTGGAACTTTGGGCCCGACGAAACCGACGCGCGTACAGTCGCGTGGATCGTGGAGATGCTTGCCGCCGGCTGGGGCGCCGGTGCCGCCTGGCAGCCATCCGGCGAGCCGCGGATCCATGAGGCGCACACCCTCAAGCTGGACTGCACCAAGGCCCGCGTCCGGCTGGGCTGGCGGCCTCGCTGGCAAGCCGAAGACGCAGTCACCCGCAGCCTCGCCTGGTATCAAGCCTGGCGTGCCGGTGCCGATATGCATCGATACACTCTCGACGAAATCTCCGCATTCACAGCCAGCTCATGAGCCTGATCCGCAAGACCCTCACGCCCGATGCTGACGGCAAGCTATTGCTCGACCTGCCCGATCTGGCCGGTCAGCCACTCGAAGTCATCGTCCGCCCAGCCCGCCCGACAAACGCCGCGCAGGCCTGGCGCGCGGGCATCGACCCCGTCCCCGCATCGGGCAAGGTCGTCGGCGACGCCGAGAAGGACGCGATGATCGACGCCGCGCTCGACGCCTGGCTGACCACCGGTCGCTTCAACGACGCCTTCGAGAAACGCCTGGCAAGCTTCGTCGGCACGCGCTTCGCCCTCACCGTAAATTCCGGATCCTCGGCTAACCTGGTGGCATTCTCAGCCCTCACCTCGCCCACGCTCGGCGATCGGGCAATCCGCCCCGGAGACGAGGTGATCACGGTGGCGGCGGGCTTTCCCACTACGGTGAATCCGATCCTGCAGAACGGCGCCGTTCCCGTCTTCGTCGATGTATGCCTGCCAACCTACAACATCGACGTGACGATGCTCGAAGCCGCCCTGTCGCCGCGGACCAAGGCCATCATGATCGCCCACACGCTGGGCAATCCTATCGACCTCGATGCAGTGTGCGCGTTCGCCGAGCAGCATGGGCTATGGCTGATCGAGGACTGCTGCGATGCGCTCGGCTCCACCTGGAAGGGTCGCAAGGTCGGCACCTTCGGCCACCTCGCCACGCTTTCCTTCTACCCGGCGCACCATATCACCATGGGCGAAGGCGGCGCGGTGCTCACCAATGACCCGCAGCTGCGGCAGATCGCCGAATCCTTTCGCGACTGGGGCCGCGACTGCTGGTGCAAGCCCGGTTGCGACAACACCTGCGGCAAGCGCTTCGGCTGGCAACTTGGCAGCCTGCCGGCCGGCTACGACCACAAATACACCTACAGCCACATCGGCTACAACCTCAAGATCACCGACATGCAGGCCGCCTGCGGGCTGGCCCAGCTCGATCGGCTGGAAGGCTTCATCGAAGCACGCAAGCGCAACTTCGCGCATCTGAGCGCGGCGTTGGCGGACGTTGAGGATTTCCTGATCCTGCCGGAGGCTAGCTCCGGGAGCGATCCATCCTGGTTCGGGTTTCCGGTGACCCTGCGAGAGGAAGCCGGCATCAACCGGGTGGATCTGCTCGAATACCTCGATCAGCACAAGATCGGCACGCGATTGCTGTTCGCAGGCAATCTCGTCCGCCAACCCTCAATGAGCGGGCGCGACGTCCGTGTCGTCGGCGACCTGCCGGTGGCCGACCGCATCATGCGGGATACCTTCTGGATTGGGGTGTGGCCTGGCCTCACCGAAACCCAGCTCGACTACGCCGCCAGCCACATCCGCACCTTCCTCGGAGTCGACCTATGACCAAGCCCCTGATGGTCTTCGAAATGGCCAACAACCACATGGGCGACCTACCCCACGGCATCGCCACCATCCGAGCGATCCGCGAGGCCTGCCACGGCTTCGAAGACGACTTCGATTTCGCCTTCAAGCTCCAGTACCGCGACCTGGACACCTTCATCCACGCATCCGCCCGCGGCCATGACGACATCAAATATGTCAAACGCTTCGAGGAAACCCGACTATCCGACGACGCCTTCCGCGCCTTGGTGGCCGAGATGGAGGCCCAAGGCTTCATCACCGTATGCACGCCCTTCGATGAGGCCTCCGTGGCCCGCATCGAGGAGCACGGCATCCACACCATCAAGATCGCCAGCTGTTCCTTCACCGACTGGCCGCTGCTCGAACGCATTGCCCAGGCCGACAAGCCAGTGATCGCCTCCACTGCAGGTGCCACGCTCGACGAGATCGACAACGTGACGAGCTTCTTCCTGCACCGGGGCAAGGACCTCACCTTGATGCACTGCGTCGCCGAATATCCCACACCCGACGAGTCCCTGCAGGTCAACCAGATCGAGCTGCTGCGCACCCGCTATCCCGACGTACGGGTCGGCTATTCCACCCACGAGTCACCAGACAATACCTTCGCCGTGGGCCTCGCCCTCGCCAAGGGCGCCAGCGTTTTCGAGAAGCATGTGGTGCTGCCCACCGACAGGTACGCCGCCAACGCGTACTCGGCCAACCCGGCGCAGATCCGCGCCTGGCTAGAAGCCTGCCGCCGCGCCCAGGCCATCTGCGGCAGCCGCGAACGCTACCAGCCCTCCGCCAGCGAGCGGAGCAGCCTGCATTCCCTTCGCCGTGGCGTGTTCACCACCCGCGACGTGCCCGCCGCCACCGAGCTTTCCGCCGACATGGTCGAGTTCGCCTTCCCGCCGGTGGAGGGCCAAGTCACCGCCAACGAGTGGTCGAAGTACGCCCGCTTCGTCACCCGCGAGGCCATCCCTGCCGGCCAGCCGGTGCGCCACTCGCAGGTGGGCGAGACCCAACTGCGCGGCCAGGTGCTGGAGATCGTCACCGCCGTCAAGGCGCTGCTCAAGGCCGGCAACGTCGTCGTGCCAGGCAAGTCCGATCTGGAAATTTCCCACCACTACGGGCTGGAGCGCTTCGATGAGTTCGGCCTGACGATGGTCACCGTCGTCAATCGCGAATACTGCAAGAAGCTGTTGGTGATGCTCCCCGGCCAGACCCACCCCGAGCAGTACCATCAGAAGAAGGAAGAAACCTTCGTCGTCCTGCACGGCAGCCTCACGATCTGGCTCGACGGCGAAGCCCGCGACGCCAGGGCCGGTGACGTGATCACCGTGGGGCGCGGCGTGAAGCACACCTTCAAGACCACCGAAGGTGTGGTGTTCGAGGAAATCTCCTCCACCCACGACAAGTACGACTCTTACTACACGGACCCGGCGATCGCGGCCAACGTCAGCCGCAAGACCTGGCTCACCTACTGGATGTAAGCAGATGACCATCCGCGTTGCCGACTGGCTGCTCGCCCGCCTTGCCGACGAGGGCATCCACCACATCTTCATGCTGCCCGGCGGCGGTGCCATGTACCTCAACGACGCCCTCGCCTGTGAACCCCGCGTGAACGCCGTGCCCTGCCACCATGAGCAGGCTGCCGCCATCGCCGCTGAAGCCGCCGGCCGGACCGGCAACGCCGGCAACCCGGGCTTCGGCGTGGCGATGGTTACCACCGGCCCCGGCGCCACCAATGCCATCACCCCGGTGGCCGGCGCGTGGATCGACTCGGTGCCGATGCTGGTGCTCTCCGGCCAGGCCAAGCGCCCCGACCGCCTGGGCGGCCGCCCGATCCGCCAGGGCGGCGTGCAGGAGGTGGACATCGTCCCCATCGTCAGTCCGATCACCAAGTACGCCGTGACGCTGGACGACCCACAGTCGGTGCGCGTCCATCTCGAAAAAGCCCTGCACCTCATGAAGACCGGCCGCCCCGGCCCGGTGTGGATCGACGTGCCCCTCGACGTGCAGGCCGCGCCCATCGACCCGGCCACCCTGCCCGGCTGGACGCCGCCGGCCGACGCCACCGCACCGATGCCCGATCTCGCCCCGGTGCTGACGATGCTCGCCGAGGCCAAGCGCCCGCTCATTCTCGCCGGCCACGGCGTGCGCCTCGCCGGTGCCGCCGACGCCTTCCGCCAACTCGTAGATCACCTCCAGGTGCCCGCCGTGCTCACCTGGAACGCGCTCGACCTGCTGCCCTACGATCATCCGCTCAACATCGGTCGCCCCGGCGTGGTCGCCGCCCGCGCTGCGAACTTCGCGGTGCAGAACTGCGACCTGCTGATCAGCATCGGCGCCCGCCTCGACATGATCGTCACCGCCTACAACCCCAAGGGCTTCGCCCGCGCCGCGCGCAAGGTGGTGGTGGACGTGGACGCCAACGAGCTGGCCGACAAGACCGCGATGGCCATCGACCAACCCCTGGCGATGGACGCCGGCGACTTCATCCAAACCCTGCTGGCCGCCGCCATACCCGGCGACACCACCGACTGGCGCGCCCGCTGCACCCGCTGGAAGGCCCGCTACACGCAGAACGAGGGCCGCGTCTTCCCGCCTTCCGGCCCCATCGGCCACGCCCACTTCGTCGAGGCCCTGTCAGATGCTGCGCCGGCCGACACTCTTATTGCCACCGGCAGCTCCGGCCTGGCAGTGGAGTTCTTCTACGCTGGTTTTCGCAACAAACGGGGCCAGCGCACCTTCCTCACCTCCGGCCTCGGCGCGATGGGCTACGGTCTGCCGGCAGCGATCGGCGCCTGCCTCGGCAACGACCGCAAGCCCATGCTGGCCGTGGAATCGGATGGCAGTCTGCAGCTCAACCTGCAGGAGCTTGCCACCCTCACCGGTCTGCAGCTGCCGATCTGCCTGTTCATCATGAACAACGGCGGCTACGCCTCCATTCGCAACACCCAGCGCAACTACTTCAATGGGCGCTACGTGGGCAGCGGCCCGGCCTCGGGGCTATTCATGCCCGATCTCGAAAAACTCGCCACAGTGTATGGTCTGCCGTACCTGCGCATCGACGACTGCGCCGAACTCGCCGCCGCGCTGGCCCGCGCCCAGGCGCTGCCGCGCCCCTGCCTCATCGACGTACGCCTGATTCCGGAAGAGAGCCTGCAGCCCAAGTGCGCCGCCATTCCCCGGGCGGACGGCTCCATCATTTCAATGCCGCTGGAGGACATGAGCCCCCTGCTGCCCCTGGAAACCCTCGAGGCCGAGATGATCGTGCCGCTCCTGCCTGCTTCGCTCGACGCCCCGCGGCCCGCCTGACAATGCCCGCCCTCTGCCGCCTGTGCGGCCAAGCCCTCTTCGCGCAGCCCCTGCTCGTCCAGCACGACATGCCGGCCGCCGCCCAAGGGCTGCCCACCCCCGATCAGCTCGCCACGGACCGGGGCGTGACGCTGGCGCTCCACCAGTGCAGCGGCTGCGGCACGGTCCAGCTCGCCACCGAGCCCGTGCCCTACTGGCGCGACGTGATCCGCGCCGCCGGCATCTCGGCCGGGATGCGCGCCTATCGGCTCGCCCAGTTCGGCCGCTGGCTGCGCCAGCACGACCTCACCGACCGCAAGGTGCTCGAGGTGGGCTGCGGCCGCGGCGAATACCTCAGCCTGCTGCGCGATGCCGGCGCCGACGCCACCGGCATCGAACACCTGCCCGCCTCGGTGGACGCCTGCCGCGCCGCCGGCCTGCGGGTAAATGAAGGCTTCATCGACGGCCCGGACACCCGGCTCGCCGACGGCCCCTTCGACGGTTTCGCGATCCTCAACTTCCTCGAGCACATCCCGACGGCCCACCTCACCCTTCGTGGCATCGTCGCCAATCTCAAGCCGGGCGCCATCGGTCTGGTCGAGGTCCCCGATTTCGAAATGATCCTGCGCATGCGTCTATTCGCAGAGTTCATTCCCGACCACCTTTACTATTTCACCCGGCAGAGCCTGACACACCTGTTGGAAGGTAATGGCCTCGAAGTCCTCGAATGCAGCTCGGAATGGCATGGCTACGTTCTTTCCGCCACGGTGAGAAAGCGCTCTCCGCTCGATCTGTCCGCGCTGCACCATGCCCGGGCCGACCTCCAAGCCTCCTTTGACGCATTCCTGGATCGCTTCGACACGGGGCGCGTCGCGATTTGGGGTGCCGGCCACCAGGCCCTGGCCCTGATCAGCCTGCTGGGCATTGCTCCGCGAATCCGCTACGTGCTGGACTCCGCGCCCTTCAAGCAGGGGCGCTTCACGCCCGCCACTCACCTGCCCATCGTGGCGCCAGAGCGTCTCGACGAAGGCGAGGTCGATGCCGTGATTGTCCTCGCCGCCAGCTACTCGGACGAAGTTGCCAAGCTCATCGCCGAGCGCTTCGGTACCCGCTTCGAAGTGGCGGTATTGCGGGACTCCGGCCTCTGCGCGGTGGCACGAGATCTCACCCCATGAGTCACCCTGCCGTCTCCCCCGAAGCCCTCCAGGTCGCCATCACGACGATCCGCGAGTCCCTCGACTCAGCCAGCCGGGACCTGCCCGAGGACCTGTTCCTGCTGGTCAGCAGCCTTACCCCCATGATCAACGTTGATCTGCTGATCAAGGACTCAGCCGGTCGAAATCTCTTGACCTGGCGACACGATCGTTTCTATGGCCCTGGTTGGCATCTCCCGGGCGGGATCATCCGCTTCAAGGAGAGTATTGGCAGTCGCATTGCCGCCGTTGCATTGGGCGAACTGGGAGTGGAGGTGGACTTCGAGCCCGTGCCGCTTCACATGGCGGAAATCACCCATCCAACCCGGGACATCCGCGGCCATTTCATTTCGCTGCTGTATGCGTGCACCCTACGAATCCCTCTCGACGAGGCAGGGCGATTCAAACCTGAGGCGCCCCGCGCTGGCGACTGGCAGTGGCACATCGGAGCGCCCCACGATCTGATCCTGCAGCACCGGATCTACAGCCGCTTCTTGGAAGCTCCCTGCCCAGCCTGAACCCTGCGTGGATCATCATGGACACGCTCTCTCCCGAACAGACTCCGATAGCTGCGGGCCAACGCTTCCTCCACACTCGTGCGGGACTGCCAGCCCAGAGCCTGCAGCCGACGAGTGTCGGGCAAGCCACGGGACGTCTTGGCAGGCAAGTAGGCCTGGGGATCGGCCTCTCCGAAGGTCAGGGCTAGTGGTGGGTCGATCAGCCGTGACGCCAGGGTGGCGAAATCCCGGATCGACAACTCGTTTGTGGGATTTCCCACGTTGTAGGCGCTCGCTCCGTCTCCCTTCAGCAAGATGTGGAGGAGCCCCGATACGGTGTCGGCAAGATAGCAGAAGGCGCGCAACGCACTGCCGTCGCTGGTCAAAACAATAGGCTGACGATCTCGTGCAGCTTTCAACACATCCGAGAAAATGCGTCCATCTGCCAGATTCAAACCCGGCCCAAACGTATGGAAGATCCGCCCGATCCCAAACTCGAGGCCATATTGGACCCTCCAGCAGGCCAGCAGAGTCTCCGCCAGTCGCTTGCTCTCGATGTAACAGTTGCGGGGATCGAGCGTGGGGACGGCACCGAAGCTCTCCTCGTGCACCGCCCCCTCATTCTCGGTGGAACCGTACACGGCAGAGCCCAGCATCAGGAAGGCAATGGGACGATCTCGCCCGAATCGATCCAGCAAGGCCAGGGTGCCCACCGCATTGGCCCGGATCACGCCCACCGGATCGGTTGCGTAATCGCGTGGTGACGCGGGACTCGCAGCGTGGATCACTACGTCGGGCACGCCGAAGCGCGGCATGGGCAGCGCGTTCAAGTCGCCTTCGAGAATCTCGCAGCGGGCCGGATCGAGAACTGAACCCAGGCGCGCTCGCAGGCGCGCCGCGTCTCTGGCCAGCAGGCTTAGCTTGGGCGGATCGTCGAGCTTCCGATGCAAAGCGGCGAGGCTCAGCGTCAGGTATCCCCCCAACATGCCGCTGGCGCCGGTCACGAACACATGACGCCCTGCCAGGCGCTCCCAGGGCAAGCGCTCGGCAAGGATGGCATGGATGTCTTCGCGAACAACCGGATGGGAAGGGTCGAACATGATGGAGTGACCGCACAATCGGCAACGGACGAGGCACGTCGTGGATCCCGGCCAGGACCCTGCATGCGACGGCTGCGACGATACCACGGCCCTGCCCAGGTCGCCGGCAAACGGGGCGAGATCCTAGCCGAGAGCAGACGGCCTACAATGCGCAAGCCCCGCGGAAAGCCCACTGCGGCTCTTCTCAAGAGAGCGTCTTTTGTGCCGCTATTGCCAATAACTTCAGATCGAATGGCCCATGTTTCGACAACCTCATGAGCACACTCCACACCGCTTCGCGTTCATCTCGCAAGCAGGCAGGAATGCCCGCGCATCGATGACGGGAATCGTCAGCAGCACCGGCTTTCCAGGTCACCGGGACGGTGCAGCACACCCCGCCGAACAGCCCCTCGGGAGTCGCCCGCAGTGACCAGCATCATTCAGCTCAGGAATGCCTACCAGGCTGGCACCCTGCCAAAGCCCTATTTCCTCGGTGCCGTGTATGCCCTTACGCAGTCCCTCGTCGAGTTCCAGGACGCCCTGAAGGGTACCCAGATCCGGGAAATCATCGTGGGCACGGACGGGCTGCGCATCCGGACTGTCGACCACGACCTCGAGTTGATGCTTTATCCGGAGGAAGCCAACTCTCTCGGCACCGGGATCCTGGCCTTCGGGGATGCCGAGCGGTTGGAACGCAGGGCTTTGCTCGCCGCCGCCCAGCAATCGCGGGTTATCCTCGACATCGGCGCCAACGTGGGCTGGTACAGCCTGCACTTCGCACGCGTGGCCGGCGAAGCCCGGATCTACGCCTTCGAACCCGCGGCGCGCATCCATGCCCGCCTGTTGGCCAACCTGGCCCTGAACGGTATCACCAGCGTGGTCACTGAGCAGTTGGCCCTGCAGGACCAAGAGGGTACCGACACCCTGTATTTCCACCCCGTCGAAACCGGCGCCAGCTCTGTGCGTGACAACCGGGGCTTCACCGGTGTGCAACCGGAAGAAATCCGGTGCACCACTCTCGATCTGTACTGCAGCCGCCAAGGTATCCGCCCTGATCTCATCAAATGCGATGTGGAAGGCGGAGAGCTCTCGGTGGTCCGGGGTGCCTTGGCCACCCTGCAGGAATGCCAGCCTGTCGTATTCCTCGAACTGCTCCGCAAATGGAGCGCCAACTTCGGTTACCACCCGAACGAGGTGCTCGAGATCATGCAGGAACTCCGCTACCAGGCTTGGGCCATCGAATCATCGGGCCTCCACCCCTGCACGGAAATCACCGGCGACACCGTGGCGACCAACTTCCTGTTCACTTGCGAAGGCAAGCACGACGCGCTGATCCAGCAGTTGGCTCGCCTTTGAACCCTACGAGTCTCATCATGACCATTCCCGAAGCCGAGCCCAGCGGGCTCACGGCCAGCGAGGCCGCCAAGCGTAACGACCTCGCCACTCGAAAGCCCTACATCGCCGAGAAACTGCGCAACATCGCAGCCATGGAGGAGCGGGGAGAGATCAGCCCCATCATCAGGCTCGAGAAGAGCTACCTCTGCAACTTCCAGTGCACACACTGCTCTGCCGAGTACTACATGGACCGGCACATCGAGAAAGTCTTCAAGATCAAGGACGAGCGTCGCAAGATCGATCTGGAAGACATTCGTCGCCTGTCTCGGGAAGCCGACGAACTGGGCTTGGCGCGCTTCGTGATCACCGGCGGGGAACCCCTGGTCATGAAGGATTTCGATGAAGTCGTGGCCGCCATCGATCCGGACCGCCATTACATCATCACCGACACCAACGGGTGGTTCCTCGACCTCGAGCGCGCCCGCCACCTGAAATCCATCGGTGTGGAAAAGGTTCAGTTGTCCCTGGACAGCATGATCGAGGCAGAGCACGACACCTTCCGCAACAAGCCCGGCTCCTACAAGCGAGTCATGCGCGCCATAGATGCCTCGCTCGAGGCGGGCCTGAACCTCATCCTGTCCACCGTTCTGGTCCGTGGGCGCGGCAGGACCGAAGAGTTCCGGTCCATGTGCGAGTTCGCCAAGCGCAAAGGAATCGGCCTCTATGTGTCCTACGCCAAACCCACAGGCTCCTGCACCGAGCATCCCGAATTCGTCATCACCAAGGAAGACGCGGACATCGTGCGGGAACTCGAAAAGGATTACCCGGTTTTCACGCATATGACACCCTCGTATGGCTCATACAAGGGCTGCATCACCGTCAAAGGCATCATCACGGTAACCTCAACAGCGGAGGTCACACCCTGCCCGTATATCGACTTCTCCTTGGGTAATCTACGTGAGACGCCACTCAAGGAAGTATTGGCCCGTGGCATGCGAAATCCCTGGCTTGGCCCACATCGTCCAGACTGCCTGATCGGGGAGGACCCCAAATTCATCCGGATTCACACGGAAAAGACCAAGGGGGTTACCCATCTGCCCCTACCGTGGGGGCAAGGCTTCTCCGATAACGACTCTCTGCTGGACGACTAGATCATGGCCGAAGTATCCGACATGCCCCTCTTCGACGACTTCGGGCGCTGCGTGCCGGGCGCTGCCCGGTCTCCAGCCCATCCGCGCAGCCGCCGCTACTTCACCCTGCTGCAGCCCAAAATCGACTACGTCGCCAGCCACGCCCGGCTGCTTTCGTGTCTCGGAGCCGGAACAACGCTGGACGCCGCCGCCTTCGAGGCTCGTGCGGCGAGCATTCTGAGCCGCCTGGAATCCGATCCACGAACGGCGGCAATTGCCCACGGTGTAGCGGTACCCTTCATCCTGCCGCGCCTCACCATCGACGACATGGGACAAAGCCTGGATCACCGATTCCTTCCCGCGGTCCGTGAAGCCTTTGAAGGCACCTACCCGGACTACCGCTTCGCCAATCACCACCGTGGTGGCCTGGAAGGGCGCACGGGAATCCAGCCGGAATCTCGGCATGCGCGTTTGGTGGCTGCCATGAGCCGGAGCGAGTTGGTCGGGATCTACTTTCCCGCCCTTTCCGAATACTCACTGCCAGCAGCCCTCGAGCAGGTCACAGCCCTGCCCGAGCAGTTCCTGCTGGCGGGTGGCGTGGACACCTGCGCGGCCCTGATCAGTGCCCCCGGGCTACTGCTCCGCACCGACTCCTACCCGCCGCTGCTCTGGCTAGGCGCACTCAGTTCCGAGCAGCCCGCGATGGGTTACCACTTCGAAGCCTACGGCTTCAACCTCACCTTCAATCGGCGCCCTCACCTCGGCCTCGCCGCCGAGTACTGGAGCTGCGGCTTGACCGTGCTCGAGGACGGCTGAACTGGCTTCACAAGACTGCGCATACAGCGAGACATCACTCATGCCCACCGTCAGGCACATTCCGGGGCTATACGCCAAACGGCTCCACCCTTATTACATCGTCTCCCCCAGCTATGACCGCAAATCGTCCGGCATCCGCGTCATGCATCAGCTCTGCGCAAGCCTCAACAAGCTGGGAGCCGAGGCCTATATCCGGACGCCTCTCCGCAGCCATGCGCTACACACCCCGCAGCTAACGCCAGACATCCAGAACGAACACCTCGAGGCCGGCCTCAACCCCATCGCCATTTACCCGGAAATCGTCGGCTCCAATCCCTTGGACTGCAACGTGGTGGTCCGCTACATCCTGAACCGACCTGGGTTGCTGGGTGAAAGGCCGAACTACAGCCCGGACGACCTTTACTGGCTCCATAACGCAGAGGTAGCCGAAGCCGTTCCCCATCATGAGGGCGTACTGCACATGCCGGCAGTGGACACCTCGATTTTCAACAACGTGGACAATCCCCACGACAACAACCGGCAAGGCGCGTGCATCTACTTTGGCCGCTACGTCGAAGGAGCCAAAGCTTTTCCCGAACTGACGGACCGGTGCACCGTAATCACCAAGGATTTTCCAACCAGTCACGAGGAACTCGCTGCACTGTTTCGACGCAGCACCCACGTCTACTGCTTCGAGAACACGTCCATCTCGATGGAGGCTCGTCTTTGCGGATGCCCAGTCGTCCAACTGCCCAGTCCCTATGCCGATCCGGACAAACCCTTCGCCGACAGCCTCGGACTCTCGGACGCACTGGTCACCTCCGACGATGCGGAAACACTCGCCGAAGCCCGTCGCCTATTGCCCTCGCTCACCCAGAAGTACAGACGTCTCGAGGCAGCGTACTGGGAAGAACTGGAACGCCTGCTAGACAAGACCCAAGCCGTCGCCGAAAGCCGCCCCAAGACCCACAAGAGCCCGACCAAGGACAATACCCTCCAGCTACATTATTCGAATTGGCGCGCCCGCACGGCATTCGCCGAAATCGATGCGGAGATACTCGCCGAACGCATGATGCTCAAATGGACGAAACGTCCAGGCATTCACCTGCTCATGACCCTCCATGGCAGCGAGGAGGCTCTGCTCGCCGACACACTCGACAGTCTGGCCACGCAGCTATACCCGGACTGGCTGCTTACGGTCGTGACCGACCTGCCCCAACCCGAAGGCCTGGATGAGTCAGCGAACCTGCAGTGGCTTTCTCTGCAGGACGCCGTTCATATCAACTACGTGATCGACGAAGTTGCAGCGGCCTCGCCCGGCTCATGGCTTGCCCGGATCGATCCGGGCCTGAGCCTGGAGCCCCAGGCTCTGCAAGTATTCGCCGATTACATCAATTCTCGGCCGATGTGGCATCTGATTTATTGTGACGAGGACACACGAGAGGCGGATGGGAGCTTGAGCCAACCGCTGTTCAAGCCGGACTTCGATCTCGACCTTTTCAGGGCACAAAATTATATCGGCGCATTCGCCCTGATCAACAAGGAGGCATTCCTGGTTGCCGGGCGCTATGGGGAACACCGTGGCGCCGAGATATACGACCTGAGTCTTCGCATATCAGACCACGTTGGACCACGGGCTATCGGTCATATAAGCCAGATGCTCGTTCATCTCCCCCGCGAGTCGACTCGGGCAATCGCCCCCGAGGCAGAGAAGGCGGCAGTAATCGATCACCTGGAACGCCAAGGAGTACCGGCGAAGGTGAGCGACGGGATCGTTTACGGCACCCGCCGCATCGACTATCTCTGGCCCGAAAATCCGTTGGTCAGCATCGTCATCCAGACCAGGGATCGCGAAGAATATTTGCGCCCCCTGCTCGAAAGCATGCATGAGCTCACGCAATACACCAACTACGAGCTCGTGATCGTCGACAACGAAACCAGCGACCCCGATGCGCTTGAATGGTTGAAGGCTCTGCCGAGCGATCCGCGCTGGCATGGCCGCATGACGGTAATTGAAAGAAAGGGCAAGTTCAACTGGTCCGCGGGAGCAAACATCGGCGCGGGAGCAGCCAGTGGAAAATATCTGCTGTTCCTGGACAACGATATTCACGTTGTTCAGAAGGAGTGGCTGGGCAGGATGCTAGGCATCGCGCAGCGCCCGGAGGTCGGTATTGTCGGACCACGCCTTGCTTTCGCCGAGACCGCGAAGATTCAGGATGGCGGCTGGATCCTCGGGCTGAATGGCCTCGCGGCGACCCCTTGGAACTGCGAAATGGAATTGACTGAGCCCGGGTACATGGGTCGTGCAGTCTGTGATCAGCACGTGGGGGCGGTGAGCGGCTCCGCATTGCTCGTTCGTGCATCCCTTTTCGACGACTTATGCGGCTTCAACGAAACCGATTTTCCGCAATTCAACGGAGCGCTTGACCTCTGCCTTCGTGTTTCGGAAAGAGGCCTCCAGATCGTGTGGACACCCTACTCGATGCTTGTACACTACGGAGGCGTATCGACCCACGAGCGTCGGAAAGACATAGCCAGTGCGCTAGAAGACGTCATTGCAGGCAAGGTCGAGCGTGAAGGCATTCTGCAAAGATGGCTCCCCGTGCTCGCCAGCGACCCCGGGTACAATAAGAATCTCAGCCTCGTCGAGACATTCAAGCCGGATCACATCGCGCCGATCGTGTGGGACACCAATTTCCACGATCGCTCGCGGATCCTGGGCATCCCATTGAGCGGCGGGGCTGGCGAGTACCGTCTTCGCGCGCCCTTGCGCATCATCGCGCGTGCCGGGTTGGCGCAGACCGCGATCTGCGAGCCTCCCGCTCATCTGAGCGTCCGAGTCCTCTCACCTATCGAGATCGCCCGGACCGCACCGGATTCGATCATTTTCCATCAACCGGTCGACGACCATCAGACGAACACACTACAGAGTCTGGCCAATCTCCTCCCTCGGGTACGTCGGATCATCACAATCGATGACTTGTTCACCGCGGTCCCCAAGAAGAACTCGTTCTACAAGTTTCAATACAAGGATGCCCGCCCCCGCCTGCGGAGAACGCTGGGCTTGGCCGACAAACTGGTCGTCAGCACCCAGCCGCTTGCAGACTTCTGCTCGAGCATGATCGAAGACATCCGTATCATGCCCAACTGCCTCGAGAGAGCGATCTGGGACGGAGCCCGGCCGCCAGCGCTCCCACGACGCAAACCCCGGGTGGGATGGGCGGGTGCCCAGCAGCACCTTGGCGATCTCGAGATCATCTATCCGGTCGTCGAGGCCCTTTCGGAAGAAGTGGATTGGATCTTCATGGGGATGTGCCCCGACCCTCTCCGTCCTTTCGTGCGAGAGTTTCATGACTTCGTTCGAGACTTCGAAGCCTATCCCGCGGCACTCGCCAAGCTCGACCTGGATCTCGCGATCGCGCCACTCGAGCTGAATGCCTTCAACGAGGCGAAGAGCAACCTGCGACTGCTCGAGTATGGCTTCATGGGTTGGCCGGTGATCTGCACCGACATCTTCCCTTATCAGGATGCGCCGGTGACCCGCCTGCCGAACGAGCCCCAGAGGTGGATTTCCGCGATCCGCGAGCACTTGGCCGAACCCGAAGCCATGCGAGCTGCCGGCAAGGCACTACAGGAATGGGTCCTCGCCAACTTCATCCTTGAGGATCACGCGACCGACTGGCTCGAGGCCTACGGTCCCTGAGCCTTTGCGCGCCCCGGACGGCGCGCAGGATCGGCCCACGACCGACCCCGCGCGCCGAAGACATCGGCGGATCCAGCGCACGACAGTCGGAAGATCGAAAAAGCACTCAAGAAGCAGAGCACCGTTGCCGTAACAGCATTCAAGAGCACGACAAACGCTCCGCACCCGACGAGGCAACCGACGCAACCTGCGGGTGAATGACCAACCTGATATCCCAGGAGAAAAATCATGACCCAGACGATCAACACCAACGTCGCCTCGCTCAACGCGCAGCGTAACCTCACCTCCTCCCAGAGCTCGCTGGGCACGACCCTGCAGCGCCTCTCCTCCGGCCTCCGGGTGAATAGCGCCAAGGACGACGCTGCCGGTCTCGCGATCGCCGAACGCATGAACTCCCAGGTGCGCGGCATGAACGTCGCAATCCGCAACTCCAGCGACGCCATCTCGCTCTCTCAGACGGCCGAAGGTGCGCTGGGCAAGATCGGTGATTCCCTGCAACGCATGCGCGACCTCGCTGTCCAGTCGGCAAACGGGACCAACACTTCCGGCGACCGTGACAACCTGCAACTCGAATTCCGGCAGCTTCAGGATGAGATCCTTCGTGTGACCAAAGACACGAAGTTCAACAACCAGGCGGTCCTTGCCGGCACGAACTTCACCTTCCAGGTCGGGGCAAACACGGGTGAAACCATTGGCGTCTCCGCGACTGCGGTCTCGGCGACGAACATCCAGAGCGCAGCGATGACCGGCGCCAGTGCGATCGCGGTCAGTGGCACAAACGCTGACGCAGCAGTCTCGGCCATCGCAGCGATCGACCTCGCAATTTCCGAGGTGGTCAAACAACGCGCAACCTTTGGTGCAGCGCAGACTCGCTTCGAGTCCGTGATCTCGAACCTCCAGGTCGCCTCCGAGAACCAGGCTGCCGCCCGCGGCCGCATCATGGACGCCGACTTCGCCGCCGAAACCGCGAACCTGTCGCGCACCCAGATCCTTCAGCAGGCCGGTACCGCGATGCTGGCGCAGGCGAACTCGCTGCCGCAGAACGTGCTGTCCCTGCTCCGCTGATTCTCGGCAAGCGTCATGAACCGATCGGCGCGGAGCGTAGAATACGCTTCGCGCCGTTGGCCCATCAGGAGGTCGAATCATGTCAATCCAACCCATCAACAACGCGTCGATGTCGATGCAGGCGATGACCGCCGCGCCGGTTCGCGATGCCCAAGCGGCACGCAACCAGGCCGATGCGCCCGCCGGCGGCTCCCGTGCCGCGGAAGCACGCGGAGAGATCATCCAGCAGAACATCAGTCCACAGGACCAGAATCCGCGCACTCCCGACATCGGCGAGGTGCAAAAGGCCCTCGAGGAGGTCGAGAAGGCGGTCGCGCCCATGGCGCAGAGCCTGCAGTTCTCGCTCGACAAGGATTCCGGCAGGACCGTGGTCAAGGTCATGGACACCGACACCAACGAGGTCATCCGCCAGATTCCGTCCGAAGAAGTGCTCGCCATCTCGAAGGCGGTCGATAAGCTGAAGGGTCTGCTCCTCAAGCAGCAGGCCTGAGCGGCAGGAGGGTAGCAACATGGCAATCAGCGCAGCAGGGGTCGGCTCGGGGCTGGACGTCGGCAGCATCCTCAACCAGTTGATGGCGGTCGAACGCCAGCCGCTGAGTCGCCTGCAGGAGCAGCAGAAGAGCTATCAATCCAAGCTCTCGGCGTTCGGGCAACTGCAGAGCGCCATGTCCAAGCTGCAGGACGCCGCAACGGCGCTGACCAAGTCGAGCACCTTCTCGGCCACGACGGCGAGCGCGGGCGACACCAAGGCGTTCACGGTCAGCTCGACCGCCTCGGCGCAGACGGGCAGCTACAACATCGAAGTCAGCCAGCTCGCCCGCGCGCAGCGCACTGCCACGAGCGCCACAACCGCACCCGATCTCAGTGGTGGTGGCTCGATCGACATTACCCTCGGCACAGGCACGCCGAAGACGGTCAATCTCGCGGCTGGGGGTACGCTGCAGGACCTGCGCGATGCGATCAATGCCGCCGATGCCGGGGTCAGTGCTCAAATCGTCAATAACGGCACGGTCAATCAGCTCGTCATCAGCAGCAAGGAAACCGGGGCAGCCAGCGCCTTCAAGCTCGAGGGCTTCGGCGGATTGAGCGAATTCAGCTTCGACCCCGCGGCACCCGCTGGCGACATGGTCTCGGTCCAGCAGGCCAAGGACGCGAAGCTCAGCATCGACGGTCTTGCGATCACTCGTTCCAGCAACACGGTGAGCGATGCGATCGAGGGCGTGACGCTAACACTCGCCAAGCCGACCGAAAGCGAAACCACCATGACCGTGGCCCGCAACGACGAGACGGCCAAGAAGGCGATCGACGATTTCGCCAAGGCGTACAACGAGCTCAATTCGCTGATCCGCAGTCAGACCAGCTACAACGCCGAGACCAAGAAGGCCGGCACCTTGAACGGCGACACCGGCGTACGGTCGATCCAGAGCCAGCTTCGCGGCGTCTTCGCAAATCCGATCTCGGGCCTGAGTGGCGCGACCATGCTGTCCGATGCCGGGATCAGCATCAGGACGGACGGGAGCATGTCGGTCGACAGCACCAAGCTTGCTTCAGCCCTTGCCGACCCCTCGAAGAAGATCGCTGAGCTCTTTGCCGGCAACGGCACCGTGGATGGCTTTGCCAAGACCTTGGAAACCCGCATCAAGGACATGCTTGCGACGGATGGCCTGCTGACGTCACGAACCGACGGCATCAATCGCACGATCAAGTCCTTCGATTCCCGCATTGAAGCATTCGAGTTGCGGCTCGAAAAGGTGCAGGCGCGCTACAGCGCGCAGTTCACCGCACTCGATGCCGCCATGTCGAGCATGAGCACAACCAGCGCTTACCTGACCCAGCAACTCGCCAACCTCTAAGCCGCACACTTCGGACGAGCGTTTCCAGGAGAGAAGAAAAAATGTTTGGAGGTTTCGGTAACCGCGCCGCCGCCTACGCAAAGGTCAGCGTCGAAACCGGCGTCAATACCGCCGACCCGCACAAGCTGATCCTGATGCTGTTCGACGGCGCCCTGCTGCAGGTGCGCACCGCCGGCATCGCGATCGGCAACCAGGACATTCCCGGCAAGGGCACGGCGATCTCCAAGGCGATCGAGATCATCATCAACGGCCTCAAGGTCAGCCTCGACATGAATGCCGGCGGCGAGCTCGCGCAGCGCCTCGCCGCGCTCTACGACTACATGAGCGAGCGCCTGCTCTACGCCAACCTGCACAACAGCCAGCCCGCGCTCGACGAAGTGGCGGGTTTGCTGGCGACGCTGCGCGAGGCCTGGGCGGAGATCCGCAGCCAGGTGCAGCCGAGCGCGGCGTGAGGCTGCGGCCGGGCGCATTTCTTGCATCGGCATTTGTTGCTTCTTGCTTTTCGTAGGAGCGACGCAAGTCGCGAAGCAACCGCAATCCCGATCGCCGCTACCCGTGCGATAGACGAGCCGGGCGAAGGATCGCCGCCGGTGGTGGTGGTGGGCGAGGAGTGCATTTCGTGACGGGGGTGATCGCGACTTGTGTCGCTCCTACAGGTGCGTGCTGCGCTGTTGTCGATAATCGAACCGCTTCCCGATGAGTCCTCTTCCGCCATGCTGACCCTGCCCACCCTCGCCGCCCTGCTCGAGCGCTACGAAGCGATGGCCGAGGCGGCGCGTGCGAACGACTGGGAGCGCCTTTCGGCGCTCGAACGCGAGGCCGCGGCGCTGCGCGAGGCGGCGCGAGGGAATACGTCGGGCGCAATGGACGACGCAGCCGCGCTGGCCAAGCTGCCGCCGGCTGACGCCGCCGAGCTGCGCGAGGGCATCGCGCGCCTGCTGGCGCTCGACGCCGAGATCCGCAGCCACACCGATCCCTTCCTCTCCAGCGTGCGCAAGCTGCTCTCCGCCGGGCGCCACGAGCGCGCGCTGCGCGACGCCTACGGCGCGTCCTCGCGCTGAGGCCGACGCGCCCTGACCGGCCGGGCCCGATGGAGCGCATGCGATGATCCCCTCCGACCTCGCCGCCCGCCTGCGCACGCTCACCGAAGCGAGCTTCTTCGAGACCGAGCCGCCGGTCCCCGGCCTGCAGCGCGCACGCGAGATCCAGGCGCGCCTGCCCGAGCTCGTGCCCGGCCAGCGCTTCCTGGCCACCCTGCAGCGCACCCTGCCCGACGGCAGCTTCCGCGCCGTGGTGGCCGGGCAGCAGATGACGCTGGCGCTCGACGGCTCGGCCAAGGCCGGCGACACGCTCGAGCTCGAGGTCACCCAGCTCACCCCGCGCACGGTGTTCGCGCGCGTGGTGGGCGGCGAGGCGGCCACGACCGCCGGCGCCTCGGCGCAACCGGCGCTGAGCCAGACCGGGCGCCTGATCAGCTTTCTGCTCACCGGCCAGCCGGTGCCCTCGGCGGCAAGCCTTGCCGGCAACCGCCCGCTGCTCGACGCTCCTCCCACCGCCGGCAGCCAGCTCGTGCCGGTGCTGCGCCAGGCGCTCGGGCAGAGCGGGCTGTTCTACGAATCGCACCAGGTGCAGTGGGTGCTCGGCAAGCTCGACACCGCCGCGCTGCTGCGCGAGCCACAGGGGCAGGCGGGCGGGGCGAACACGGCGGGAGGCGGAGCGGGTGCGAGCGCGGGAGGCGCGGCGGCGGCTGCAGCAGGCGGGGCTGCTGCGAGCGGACCCGGCGCGACAGCTGCCGCCGCTGCGGGCCCGGCCACCGCGACCGCAGGCCAGGCCGCCGGCACCACGGCCGAAACGGCCTCGCGCACGACGGAAGCCGCCTCAAGCCGCAGCGCCGCCGACACCGAGGCCAACCGCAGCGCCTCCACCACCGCACGTGCCGCCCTCGACGAGACCGCAGCCCCCCGCCCCGGCGCCATTCCCGAGCGCCTGATGCCGGTGGTGCACCAGCAGCTCGACGCGCTCGCCACCCAGCAATATGTCTGGCAGGGCCAGGCCTGGCCGGGGCAGAACTTCGAGTGGTGGATCGAGGATCCGCAGCATGAGGGCGAGCACGCCGGCGACGAGCCCGAGAACACCTGGAACACGACGCTGCGCCTCACCCTGCCACGGCTCGGCGGCGTCGAAGCCCGGCTCCACCTCACCCCCGCCGGTGTCGCCCTGCGCCTGGTCGCCGACGACCGCGCCACCCTGCAGACCCTGGACGGCGGCGCCGCCGCGCTCGCCTCGGCCCTCGAAGCCGCCAACCTCAAGCTCACCGGGCTGGTGATCGAGCCGCGCGCAGTGGCGCCGAATAGGGAGGTGGCGAGCGATGCCTGACAAGTACATCCTGCGACGCAACCAGGCCGCCGCCTGTACCAGCGGGCACCGAGCCGCCGCCCATGCCTGACACCCGCCCACCGCTGCGCAACGAGGCCGTCGCCCTCGCCTACACCGCCGGCGAGGCCGCGCCGCGCGTGGTCGCAAAGGGCAAGGGCGTGGTGGCGCGCGAGATCCTCGAGCGCGCGCGCGAGGCCGGGGTGTTCGTGCATGAGTCGCCGGAGCTGGTCGCGCTGCTGATGCAGGTCGACCTCGACGCCCGCATCCCGCCCCAGCTCTACGTCGCGGTCGCCGAGCTGCTCGCCTGGCTCTACCGCCTCGAACAAGGCGCCGAAGCCGGTGCCGCGCCGGTCGCCCGCGATCTGCCGGAGTCGCTGCGCCCGCGCCCGTCTTCTGCCGAACCATGAGACTGCCGCGCCGATCGCGACTTGGGTCGCTCCTACATCCCACCCCGGGCACCGCGGGCCTGCCGTAGGAGCGACGCCAGTCGCGATTCTGCCGGCAAGGACAGGCGCCGTTCGATTTCCACGCCCCGATGATCGCGACTTGCATCGCACCTGCGGGGCCTCCCGGACGCCGCGGCCTCGCGGGGCGCGCTACCACGCCCCCGGGGCGTGTCTCGTGATATAAGAAAACGAGTTTGTGCAGCAGCCGTGCGCTACCTCAAGCGACGAGCCCCAAGGCATGACGATCGACCAAGAAGACACCCGCATCGAACTCATCCACGCCGACGACGAGGCGAAGTACGTGCTGCGCGACGCGCGCGAGATCCTCGCCATCGTGCGCAACCTGCTCGGTGCGCGGGCGCTCGTGAGCGCACGGCTGGCGCCGGGCAACGAATCCGTGCTGTCCACCCTGGTCGCGGTCGCGGAAGACGGCACCAGCCTGCTGCTCGACGGCAGCGCCGACCCGCTGCAGAACCAGCGCATGGAGCGCGCCGACGCGCTCGACTGCGTGACCCAGCTCGACAAGGTGCGTATCCAGTTCCTGCTGCGCGGCCAGCGCCTCGTCGAGGACGGCGGCAGCCCGGGCTTCCGCGCGCCGCTGCCGGAAGCCCTGCTGCGCCTGCAGCGACGCGAGTTCTACCGCCTGCAGACGCCGATCTCGGAGGGGGTGAGCTGCACGCTGGCCCTCCCCCGTGTCGACGGCAGCCGGCGCGAGGCCGAGCTGCGCATCCTCGACATCAGCGGCGGCGGCGTGGCGATCGCGGTGCCGCCGGTGGGCGTGCACTTCGAGCCCGGAACCGAGTTCCCCGACAGCCTGCTGCGCCTGCCCGACACCGCACCGATTTCCGCGCGCCTGGTGGTGCGCAACCTCTTCCGCATCACCCGGCGCGGCGGCGCCGAGGTGCTGCGTGCCGGCTGCGAGTTCGCCGACCTGCCGCGCGGCGCCGAGGACGCGATCCAGCGCTACATCCTGCGCGCCGAGCGCACCCGCAACGCGCGCGAGCGCGGCCGCTTGTGAACCCGCGGCACCCCACCCGCCTCCCGACCCTGCCCAAGACACGATAGCCCCGCATGGCCGAACTCAGCACCCCAAGCCCCGCCAGCCCGGCACCGCTCGACGGCGGACGCGGCGACGAGCTCGAGAAATTCACCCTGCGCGGCGCGCGCCAGATCCTGCAGCTGCTGCAGGATCTCATCACCCACCGCGGCTTGATCACCGCCCACACCGGCGGCGGCCACTCCTTCATGACCGCGGTGCTGAAGGTGGACGAAGAGCGCGGGCGCGTGGTGCTCGACCCCAGCCCCGACCCCCAGGCCAACCGCCGTGCGCTCGCCGCGCCGCGCCTGACCTGCGTGACCCAGCTCGACGGCATCCGCATCCAGTTCCCGCTCGTCGGCCTCGGCGAAGGCCAGGACAAGGGCCGCCCCGCCCTCTTCGCACCCCTGCCCGCCGAGATGCTGCGCCTGCAGCGGCGCGAGTTCTACCGCCTGCAGGTACCGCTCGCGCACGAGCTGAGCTGCCTGTTGAAAGCGGAGGACCTCGCCCGCAAGCCGGTGGAGGTGAGCGCACGCGTGATCGACATCGGTGCCGGAGGGGTGGCGGTGGTGGTGCCCGCGGGGGCGGCGGAATTCGTCATCGGCGGCACACTGCCGGCCTGCCGCCTCGCGCTGCCGGACGGCGAGCCGATCGAACTCGACCTCGAGGTGAGAAACCTCAACCGCCAGACGCAGCGCAACGGCACCGAACAACTGCGGGTGGGCCTGCGCTTCGCCGCCCTGCCGCGCGCTGCGGACACCCGCATCCAGCGCTACATCTTCAAGACGGAACGCGCGCTCAACGCCAAGGCACGCGGAGGCCTGTAGGCTTGATGCCAAGCCTTTCCGCAGCGCCCCGGTCGCGACTTGCGTCACCTGCATCCCACCCGAGACGCCGGGGGTCTTCGTAGGAGCGACGCAAGTCGCGATTCCGGCGCTCGAAATGCGCGACAACGCCCCGGTCGCGACTTGCGTCGCTCCTACGGGAGAACCGCGGCGAAGCCGGTCAGACCGGCATGTTCATAATGTCCTGATACGCCGTGACCAAGCGGTTGCGGACCTGGACCATCTGCTGGAAGGACATGCTGGCCTTTTGCAGGTTGACCATGACGTCCTGCAGATTGACGTTGGGGTCGCCGGCGGAGAAGTTTTGCGCCATCGCGCGCGCCTCGCCCTGGGCGGCGCTGACGTCTTTCAAGGCGGTGTTGAGCACGTCGGCGAAGTTGACGCCTCCCGCGGGCGCGTCC
Source organism: Thauera sp. DNT-1 (assembly GCF_055393985.1). NCBI lineage: Bacteria > Pseudomonadati > Pseudomonadota > Betaproteobacteria > Rhodocyclales > Zoogloeaceae > Thauera > Thauera sp. DNT-1. The sequence continues at coordinate 1,334,810 of NZ_AP043752.1, forward strand.
GCGGCGGGTGCGGCCTTGCCTTGCGCGGCCTGCGACACCGAGCGCAGTTCGCTCAGCATCTGGTCGATTCCACGGGTGTCCATAGCGTAATCCCCCGGCTTCAGGGTGGTCGGTGACGTCAGTGTAGCAGAGCAAATCGCGTGCCAGAGCCGCCGGGGACGCGCGGTCGTTGCGGTTTTCGTAGGAGCGACGCAAGTCGCGACGACGGCGTCGGCACTGATTCCATGCGCCCGATCGCGACTTGCGTCGCTCCCACAGGCGCCTTCGGAAGAGGGTTGACTTGCCGTAGGAGCGACGCAAGTCGCGAGCGGGCGATCGTGCAATCCGGTGGCCGATGGGCGGCCGGAAAGGGCTGCGGGGCCGGGATCGCGACTCGCGTCGCTCCCACAGGGCGCCCGGTCTCACACGTCGTGGCCCTCCTCGCGGTATTGCTGCAGCTTGTAGCGCAGGGTGCGCTCGGAGATGCCGAGCTTTTCCACGGTCTTCTTGCGCGAGCCGCCGAACTCGCGCAGCGTGGCGAGGATGTGCTCGCGCTCGAGGTCTTTCATGTTGGTCGGGCGCTCGGGAGCCGGACCGGCCGTGCCGGCCCCGGCGGCCTGCCCGCTACCCGACTGCACGGCCGCGACACCCCCCTGCATCCCGGGAGAAGCGGCAAGCCCTGCCGCCCCGCCGGCAGAATTTGCCGGCTCCGGCTTCCATTGTGGCAAGCACAGGCGGATCGTCTCGGCGCTCACCTCGTCGCCCTGGGTCAGGATCAGCACGCGGTGCATGATGTTTTCCAGCTCGCGCACGTTGCCCGGCCAGGCGTACTGCGGCAGCAGCGCCTCGGCGGCGGGCGAGAAGCGCACCTGGCGCTGCTGGCGGGCGGCGTGGCGGGCGAGGAAGTGGCGCGCCAGCGGCACGATGTCGCCCGGGCGCTCGCGCAGCGCGGGGATGGCGATCGGGAACACGTTGAGGCGGTAATACAGATCCTCGCGGAAGTGCCCGGCGGCGACCTCGCCGAGCATGTCGCGGTTGCTGGTGGCGAGCACGCGGATGTCGAGGGCCACCGGCTTCTTGCCGCCGACGCGCTCGACCTCGCGCTCCTGCAGCACGCGCAGCAGCTTGGCCTGCAGGCCGAGCGGCATCTCGGAGATCTCGTCGAGCAGGATGGTGCCGCCCTGGGCCTGCTCGAACTTGCCCGGCTGCGCCGCCTGCGCACCGGTGAAGGCGCCCTTCTCGTAGCCGAAGAGCGTGGCCTCGAGCAGGTTCTCGGGGATGGCCGCACAGTTGATCGCGATGAAGGGGCCCTTGGCGCGCGGCGAATGCTGGTGGATGTAACGCGCGAAGACCTCCTTGCCGGTGCCGGACTCGCCCGAGAGCATCACCGTCGCATCCGACTCGGCCACGCGCGCAGCGAGCGCGAGCAGGCCGCGGGTGTGGGGGTCCTCGGCGATGGTGTCCTCGCCCGCGGGCTGCACCGCGGCGTAGCGGCGCACGCTCTCGAGCAGCACCTCGGGCTCGAAGGGCTTCATCAGGAAGTCGCAGGCGCCGCCGCGCATCGCCGCCACCGCCTTGTCGACGTCGCCATAGGCGGTCATCAGCAGCACCGGCGTCTGCGGCCGGCGCGCGCGCACCTCGTGCAGCACCTGCAGGCCGTCCATGGGCTGCATGCGCAGGTCGGTGACGACCAGGTTGAAGTGCTCGCGCTCGATCGCCGCGAGCGCCGCCGCGCCGCCATCGACGCCGACGACGCGGTGGTGCGCCATCTCCAGCGTGAAACAGACCGCGTCGCGCAGCGCGGCGTCGTCCTCGACGACGAGGATGTTGAGGGTCTCGATCATGGGTTCTCTTGTGCGCCAATGGGCGCCGCCGCCAGCGGCACGACGAGGGTGAATTCCGCGCCCTGCCCGGGCGCGGAGCGCAGGGTGATGTCGCCGCCATGGGCGCGCGCGACGCCGCGGGCGATCGCCAGGCCCAGCCCGGTGCCTTCGGCGCGGGTGGTGAAGAAGGGCTCGAAGAGGCGCTCCTGCAGCTCGGGGGCGATGCCGCGGCCGCTGTCGCGCACCGTGAAGCGCACCGCGGGCGCGCCCACGCCGGCGTCGGCGGCGCCGACCAGCACGGCCTCGCAGCGCAGCGTGCCGCCCGCCTCGCAGGCCTGGATGCCATTCTCCAGCAGGTTGGTGAGCGCGCCGCCGAGCGCCTTGCGGTCGCCGACCAGTTCGGCCGCGCCGCAGGCGCAGTCGGCCGCGAACGCCACCTGGCGCGCGCGCGCCACCGGTTCCAGCGTGTGCGCGAGCTCGGCGAGCAGCTCGCACACCGCGAAGCGCTGACGTCCGGCGCTGTCGCCGCGCGCGAACAGCAGCATGTCGCGGATGAGGCGCTCGAGGTAGCGCAGGCGTTCGAGCGCGCGGTCGGCCACCATGGCGCGCTGCGCCGGGTCGAGCTCGGGCTGGCGCAGGTTGCCGGTGTATAGCAGCGCGGCGGCGAGCGGCGTGCGCAACTGGTGGGCGAGCCCGGCGACCATCTCGCCCATCGCCGCAAGGCGCTCGTTGCGCTCGGCGGTCAGGCGCATGCGATGGGTGTCGGTGACGTCGTGAACGAGCAGGATGCGCTCGGCACCGGAGTCGAGCTCGGACTCGGACAGGGCCAAGCGGCGCGGGTCGCCATCGACCGCGGCGGGGTCGCGGCGCAGCACGAATTCGCCCGGGGTGCCGCTATCTTCGAGGCGGGCGGCGAGCTCCGCCCACGCCACCCCGGCAAGCCCGCCTCCGAACAAGCTCTCGGCAGCGCGGTTGGCCTGCACCACGGTGCCGGCACGATCGACCACCAGCACCCCGGCGGGCAGTGCCCCCATCAGCACCGACAGGCGTTCGCTGAGCTGGCCGACCTGGGCCTGCAGCGCGGCGTAGGCGGTGGAGAGCTCCTCGGAGGCGCGGCTGAAGAGCGCGAAGGCCTCGGCGAGCTGGGCGGCGTCGAGCACCGGCGCCGCGGCGGGCATGCTCCCTGCTTGATCGGAGGCGACGACTGCGGCCCGCATGGGAAGGTCCGAATCCGTTTTCACGGGATGCACTCTAAATACACAGGCCGCCATGGTAGCCGGCAAACAGGCGGCAAAAAATGCCGCTTTTCACGCCACGAGGCTTGCACGCGCGGACGCACAATGCCGCCATCCGCCAAAGCGTATGCAACAGGACCGCCATCATGGCCGCAGCAGAAAACACCGCCGACCTGCCTCCGGGCGCCGCCCCCGCCGATGCGCAGGCGACGACGCGGATGCAGCAGGCGCTGCAGAACCTCGCCGCGCTCAGCACGCGCCAGAAGATCGCCGGCGCGGTCGCCATCGCGCTGGCGATCGCGCTCGTGGCCGGTTCCCTGCTGTGGAACCGCGCCCCGGAGTACGCGGTGCTGTTCTCCAACCTCGACGAGCGCGACGGCGGACAGATCATCGCCGAGCTGCAGCAGCGCAACATCCCCTACAGGATGTCGCCCACCGGCCACGCCATCCTGGTGCCGCAGGCGCAGGTGCATGAGACGCGGCTGCGTCTGGCGGCCGACGGCCTGCCCAAGGGCAGCCTCGCCGGCTTCGAGCTGATGGACGGCCAGAAGCTCGGCATCTCGCAGTTCAACGAGCAGGTGAACTACCAGCGCGCGCTCGAAGGCGAGCTGACCCGCACCGTGCAGGCGATCGACGCGGTGGCCAGCGCCCGGGTGCACCTGGCGATGCCCAAGCAGACCGCCTTCCTGCGCGACGACCAGCGCCCCACCGCCTCGGTGATGGTGAACCTGCGCGGCGGCCGCATCCTCTCGCCCGACCAGGTCGCCGGCATCGTGCACCTGGTGTCGTCGAGCGTGCCACGCATGCACGCCGAGGGCGTGAAGATCGTGGACCAGAACGGCAAGCTGCTCACCGAGCAGGCCGACCCGCTGCTGCGCGCCGGGCTCGACGCCACCCAGCTCGAATACGTCCGCCTGCTCGAGCAGGGCTTCATCGAGCGCATCGACAAGATCCTCGCGCCCCTGGTGGGCAAGGGCAACTACGGCGCCCAGGTGGCGGCCGACGTGGACTTCAACCAGGTCGAGCAGACCGCCGAGACCTACAAGCCCAACCCCACACCCGACCAGGCGATCCGCAGCCAGCAGACCAGCGAGGCCTTCAACCCGCAGCCGGGCGCGCAGGGCGTGCCCGGCGCGCTCACCAACCAGCCCCCGGTGCCGGCCACCGCGCCGATCACCAACCCGCAGGTGGCCGGCGGCGGCGGCGCGCAGGGCCTGGCGAGCGGCAACCGCAGCGCGGTGCTCAACTACGAGCTCGACCGCAACATCCAGCACGTCAAGCAGGCGGTCGGGCAGATCAAGCGCCTGTCGGTCGCGGTGGTGGTGAATAATCGCACCCTCCCCGGGCCCGACGGCACGCCCACCAACGTGCCGCTGCCCGACGAGGAGATCGCGCGCATCACCAACCTGGTGCGCGAGGCGGTGGGCTACAACGCCGACCGCGGCGACACCATCAACGTCGCCAGCGGCGCCTTCGCCGATGACGGCAGCGGAGCCGCACCGCCGCCGTGGAAGGATCCGGAGATCGTCGCGCTCGGCAAGGAAGGCCTGAACTGGCTGCTGGTTCTGATCGCGATCCTGTTCGCCTACTTCGGCGTGATCCGCCCGCTGCTGCGCACCGTGGTGCCGCCCAAGCCGAAGGAAGAGAAGAAGGGCGCCGCCGCGGGCGAGGAAGGCGCGGAAGGCGAAGAGGGCGAGGAAGGCGTGCGCGTCACCCTGTCCGGCGAGACCGGCGAGGGTGAAGAGACGGAGACCTTCGAGCAGCGCCTCGAGCGTGCCCGCGCCGCGGCGCGCAACGATCCCAAGATGGTCGCCAACCTGATCAAGGACTGGATGGGCATGAACGAGGAGGCGCGCAAGTGACGACACCCGAGGAAGGCCTGGAGAAGGCGGCGCTGCTGCTGATGACCCTCGGCCCCGACGCCGCCGCCGGAGTGCTGCGCCAGCTCGGCCCGCGCGAGGTGCAGAAGCTGACCATGAAGATGGCCTCGATGACGCCGCAGTCGCGCGAGACCGTGGAGCCGGTGCTGATCGAGGTGAACGAGCACTTCGGCAAGGGCTCGATGATCCAGTCCGACGACGACCAGCTGCGCGAGATGCTCACCAAGGCGCTCGGCGACGACCGCGCCAACCAGCTGCTGTCGCGCATGATGAGCGGCTCGGAGACCGCCGGCATCGAGAGCCTGAAGTGGATGGACGCGGCCACCGCCGCCGACCTGATCAAGGGCGAGCACCCGCAGATCATCGCCACCATCCTGGTGCACCTCGAGTACGACCAGGCCGGCGAGATCCTCAAGCATTTCGACGACCGCCTGCGCAACGACGTGGTGCTGCGCATCGCCACGCTCGACGGCGTGCAGCCGACCGCGCTGAAGGAGCTCAACGACGCCCTCACGCGCATGCTCTCGGGCGCGACCACGGTGAAGAAGGCGGCCATGGGCGGGGTACGCCACGCCGCCGAGATCCTCAACTTCGTCGGTTCGGGCGCCGAGACCGCGGTCATCGACAACGTGCGCGAATACGACCCGGAGCTGGCGCAGAAGATCCTCGACGAGATGTTCGTGTTCGAGAACCTGCTCGACATCGACGACCGCGGCATCCAGTCCATCCTGCGCGAGGTGCAGTCCGACTCGCTGATCATCGCGCTCAAGGGCGCCCCGCCCGAGCTGCGCGAGAAGATCTTCAAGAACATGTCCTCGCGCGCCGCCGAGATGCTGCGCGAGGACCTCGAGGCGCGCGGCCCGGTGCGACTGTCCGAGGTCGAGGCCGAGCAGAAGGAGATCCTCAAGACGGTGCGCCGCCTGGCCGAGGAAGGCCAGGTCATGCTCGGCGGCAAGGGCGGGGACGATGGCTTCGTGTGATCCCCGCGCCGCCCGCATGCGGAGTTCGCCCGCGGCGCACCCGTGCGGCCGCGCGGGAGGAAGCGCGTGGCGCGGCCCAGGGTGGAACCCGCGTGGAGACAGGAGGATCGTGCCGTGAGCATCTCGCGCCACCAGGCGGTCGGCGCCTACCGGCGCTGGGAACCGGAGGACTTCGATGCCCCCGCCGGCAAGGGCTCGGCACCGCCGCCGGAAGCCTTCGCGCCCGCGGATCTCGCAGGCCTCGTGCAAGCGGCGCCCGCGCCCTCCACAGCCTCGCCGCCCATTGCCCCCCCCGCGCCGGAGCCCGCCCCGTCCCCGCCCGCAGCCGACTCCGTCGCCGCGCTGCCGCCCGATTTCCACCTGCCCACCGCGGAGGAGATCGAGCGCATGCACGACGACATGCGCCGCGCCGGCTTCGAGGAAGGCCGCGCGGCCGGCCACGCCGAGGGGCTGGAAGCCGGGCGTGCCGAAGGCTACACCGAGGGTCGTGCACGGGCCGAGGCCGAGGCTGCGCGCCTGGCCGGGCTCGCCGACAGCCTGGACGAGGCCTTGCGCGAGCTCGACGGCGAGATCGCCGAGCAGCTGATGGCGCTGGCGATCGAGATGGCGCGGCGGATGGTGAAGCTCACCCTTGCCGAGCACCCCGAGGCCATCCTCGGGACGGTGCGCAGCGCGCTGCTCCAGCTGCCTCAGGGCCACGCCCACATCCAGCTCCACCCCGACGACCTCGCCCTGGTGCGCGAGCACCTTGGCGAACAGCTCGCCCACGCCGGCCACCGCCTGCAGGAGGACGCCCGCCTCGAACGCGGCGAGTGCCGCATCGACGGCCAGGGCGCGCAGGTGGATGCGACGCTGGAGACGCGCTGGCGGCGGGTGCTCGAATCCATCGGCCACGAGCGCGCGCGCTGGCACGTTGCGGAGGAAGCGGAGGCGGGCGACGCGACCGGCCCGGTTGCCGACACCGCCCCGCCCGCGCCGGAGCCGCCGGCATGAACCGTCACCAGGCGCTGTGGCGCGACTTCCTCGGCGACGGCCGCCGCCTGGTCGAGGGCTGCAACCCGCTCGAGGTCTCCGGCCGCCTCACCCGCATCAACGGCCTGGTCATGGAAGCGGCCGGCATCAAGCTGCCGCTCGGGTCGGGCTGCCGCATCCTGGTGCCCGGCGGCGGCGCGGTCGAGGCCGAGGTGGTCGGCTTCAACGGCGACAAGCTCTACATGATGCCCACCGACGACGTCTTCGGCCTGGCGCCCGGCGCGCGCGTGCTGCCGATGGAAGTCGGTGTGCCGCGCCTGGTCCCGGGCAAGCGCATCGGCCCGCGCCGGCGCGCCGCCGACCGCGCCAAGCACCTGCCGGTGGGCGACGCCCTGCTCGGCCGCGTGGTCGACGGCGCCGGCCGCCCGCTCGACGGCCAGGGCCCGCTGCACACCCAGGAGACGCGCTCGCTGCAGGGGCGTGCCATCAACCCGCTCGCACGCGCGCCGATCGCACAGCCGCTCGACGTCGGCGTGCGCGCGATCAACGCGCTGCTCACCGTCGGCCGCGGCCAGCGCCTCGGCCTGTTCGCCGGTTCCGGCGTGGGCAAGTCGGTGCTGATCGGCATGATGGCGCGCTACACCGAGGCCGAGGTCATCGTCGTCGGGCTGATCGGCGAGCGCGGCCGCGAGGTCAAGGAGTTCATCGACCACAGCCTGGGCCCCGAGGGCCTGGCGCGCTCGGTGGTGGTGGCGGCGCCCGCCGACACCAGCCCGCTGATGCGCATGCAGGGCGCGGCCTATGCCACCACGGTGGCGGAGTACTTCCGCGACCAGGGCAAGCAGGTGCTGCTGATCATGGACTCGCTGACGCGCTATGCGATGGCGCAGCGCGAGATCGCGCTCGCGATCGGCGAACCGCCGGTCACCCGCGGCTACCCGCCGAGCGTGTTCGCCCGCCTGCCCGCGCTGGTCGAGCGCGCTGGCAACGGCCCCGAGGGCGGTGGCTCGATCACCGCCTTCTACACCGTGCTCGCCGAGGGCGACGACCAGCAGGACCCGATCGCCGACGCGGCGCGCGCCATCCTCGACGGCCACTTCGTGCTCTCGCGCAATCTCGCCGACCAGGGCCACTACCCGGCGATCGACATCGAGCAGTCGATCTCGCGCGCGATGCACAACCTCGTCGGCGACGACCACTTCAACGTGGTGCGCCAGTTCAAGCAGTTCTTCTCGCGCTACCAGCGTTCTCGCGACCTGATCGCCGTCGGCGCCTACCAGCCCGGCGGCGATCCCCTGCTCGACATGGCCGTCAAGCTCTACCCCAGGCTCGAAGCCTTCCTGCAACAAGGCATCCAGGAACACGAAACCTACGAGGGTGCCCTGCAGAAGCTGGCGCAGGTGTTCGGGTGAGAAAGGCACGAGGCGCAAGCGCTCCCGCTCGCCCGTAGGAGCGAAGCCAGCCGCGATCGGGCGGCGAAGCTGCGCCGCCGCGGGGCCGAAGCGCCGCGATCGCGACTGGCGTCGCTCCTGCACCCGCGACATCGATCGCGAGCATTTCGTCACGGTCGAGGACGAGCCGACCGAAATATGCCCACCTCGGGCATCCGGCGAACGGCTAGAATGCTGTTTGCAACGCCCCCGTGACACGACGCCGATGCCCGCCTCCTTCCACCTCCAGCCCCTGCTCGACCTCGCCAGCACCCGCACCGACGAGGCTGCGCGTCGCCTGGGCGAACTCGTCGCCGCCGAACGCGACGTGGAACAGAAGCTGAAGATGCTCGAGGACTATCGCACGGAATATCACGAGCGCTTCGTGCAGGCCGCGCGCGACGGCCTGAGCGCGGACGCATGGCGCAACTATGGCGCCTTCATCGCCAAGCTCGACGACGCGATCGCCGCGCAGCGCAAGGTGGTCGAGCAATCGCGCGCGCGCACCGTCGAGGGCCAGCAGGCCTGGCTCGCCCAGCGCACCAAGCTCAAGGCCTTCGACACCCTCGCCCAGCGCCACCAGCACGCGGTCGCGCGCAGCGAGGCGCGCCAGGAGCAGAAGCAGTCGGACGAGCACGCCGCCCGACGCGGTGGCGAGGACGCCTGACGCGGGAAGCCGCGGCAGCCGCCCGACCCGGTGACACACCCATGGCATGAGGCTTGCTTTTGATGGGCTGTCGGATCGTCCGCGATCCATCGCATCCAGCCCACGAGAGGCCCGCAACCATGTCCGCACCGTTCTCCCCCTCCAGTCTCGGCAACGTCGCGCAGCTTCGCCTCGGCGCGCAGCAGGCCCGCATCGGCATCTCCGCCCTGGACGGCCTGGGCGCGCAGCCCGACAGCTTCTCGCGCACGCTCGAGAACCGCATGAACACGCCCGAGCCGGCGCCGCGCAAGCCCGAGTCGCCCCCCCCGGCCCCGCGACCGCCCGAGCGCACGGCCTCCGCCGAACCCGCACGCGAGCCCGAGCGCCCTGCCGGCAGCGGCCCCGCCGCGGGTGACCGCAGCGCCGGGCCCGCCACACAGGCGGACGCAGGCAAGGCCGCCGCTTCCGGTACGTCCGCACCTGACAAGGGCGCTACGGACGCTCGCACCGGCGGGGCGGGCGCCGCCGCCGACGAGGACGCCGCCACCGCGCAGGCGGACGCCGCCGGCGAAGCAGCCGATGCCGCCGCTTCGCCGCAGGCCGTCGCGAGCCAGGCGGGCCACGCCGCGCGCCTCGCCGCCCTGGCCGCGGGCGCCGTGGTCGATGCCGACGCAACATCTGCCGATACGGTCACCGCGACGGCAAGCTCGCCCACCGACCCGGCAGCCCTTGCCGGCCTGCCGGCAGCGATTGCCGCACTGCTCGCCGGTCGCGCCGAAGCCCCCTCCGGCGCGGATGCGACCGGCTCCGAAGCGGGCACGCTGCAGCTGGTTGCGGACGGCGGGCGCAAGTCGCTTCAGAATTCCGCACTGCTGCCGAAAACCGATCTGTCGGCCACGGCTGGCGGCAACACCGGTCCCGATGGCAACGCCACGCCGGCCTTCCTGCTCCAGGGCCGCGAGTTCGCCGCCGCAACCATGGCGGCTCGCGGCGCGAGCGGCGCCGGTGCAGGCGGCACCGCGGCGGATGGCCTCGAGGTGCCGGGCACGAGCAACGCGAACGGCAACCTGCCGGCCGGCCTGGCGCACACGCATGGCGCGACACATCTGCTGCGCCAGGCGTCCTCCGCGCACGCCGCATCGCCGCAGCTGCCGGTGGCGACCCCGGCCGGCGAGCAGGGCTGGGCGGAAGACGTCGGCAATCAGGTGCGCTGGATGCTCGGCCGTGCCGAGAGCAAGGCCGAACTCGTGCTGACGCCGCCGAACATGGGCAAGCTCGAGGTGTCGATCAACCTCGCCGGCGACCAGACGACGGCGCAGTTCATCGCCTCGAGCCAGGCCGCGCGCGACGCGCTCGAACGCGCGCTGCCGCAGCTGCGCGAGGCGCTGCAGCAGGCCGGCATCCTGCTGGGCGACGCCAACGTGAGCACCTCCGGCCAGGGCCGCGAGGGCGATGGACGCGAAGGCAGCGGCGGTCGTGGCGAGCGCGGCGAGGCGGGCGCGAGTGGCCACGCCGGCACCGGCGGTGCCGGGGTGTGGCTGAAACAGCAACAGGGGATGGTCGACACCTTCGCCTGAAGCGCGCGAATTGGGGCGGGCTTGCCCCACTAATCGGCGCTTTGGCGGGTGCGGACCTCCCGGATAATTCAATCCGTACTACAGGAGATTCGCATGGCCAAGGCGCCGGCAAAGACCGAGGAAGGCGACGAGACCCCCAAGAAGAAGGGCAAGCTCGGCCTGATCCTCATCATCGTGCTCGTGGTGATCGTGCTCGTGCTCGGCGCGCTCGTCGCGCTGCTGCTGCTCAAGGGCGGCAAGGACAAGGAGCACGAGGAGCCGGCGGCCCACGCCGCGCCGGCTGCGCAGCAGCTGCACACCACCGGCACGGTGGACCTCACCAAGCCGCCCACCTTCATCCCGCTCGACGCCTTCACGGTCAACCTGCGCCGCGACGAGGGCGACCACTACCTGCAGGTGGTCGCCGTGATGCGCGTGGCCGACGCGACCATGGACCCGACGCTGAAGGCCTTCATGCCGGAGATCCGCCACCGCATCAACCTGCTGCTGTCGAGCAAGCTGCCGTCCGAGGTGGCCACCGTCGAGGGCCGCGAGGCCTTGTCGCTGGCGATCACCGAGAGCGTGAACGAGGCGCTCGGCTTCAAGCCGGTGCGCGACGCCGCCGGCAGGCCGGTGCCCAACGGCCCGGTGCAGGCCGTGCTGTTCACCTCCTTCATCATCCAGTAAGGGATCGCCGCCATGTCCGCGGACTTTCTCTCCCAGGAAGAGGTCGACGCCCTGCTGCGGGGCGTCACCGGCGAGTCGGACGAGCCGGTCGCGGACGAAGCCGGCGTCGAGGGCGTACGCCCCTACAACCTCGCCACCCAGGAACGCATCGTGCGCGGGCGCATGCCCACGCTCGAGCTCATCAACGAGCGCTTCGCGCGCTACCTGCGCATCGGCCTGTTCAACTACATGCACCGCAACGCCGAGGTGTCGGCGGGGCCGATCAAGGTGCAGAAGTACGCCGAGTTCGTGCGCAACCTGGTGGTGCCGACCAATCTCAACCTGATCACCGCCAAGCCGCTGCGCGGCACCGGGCTGGTCGTGTTCGACCCCAACCTGGTCTTCCTGGTGGTGGACAACATGTTCGGCGGCGACGGGCGCTTCCACACCCGCGTGGAGGGCCGCGATTTCACCCCGACCGAGCAGCGCATCATCCGCGGCATGCTCGACGTCGTGTTTGCCGAATACGTGCGCGCCTGGGCACCGGTGTTCAATCTGCAGCCCGAGTTCATCCGCTCGGAGATGAACTCGCAGTTCGCCAACATCGCGACGCCCTCCGAGGTGGTGGTGTCGACCAGCCTCTCGGTCGAGTTCGGCGGCTCGCAGGCGGAGATGCACATCTGCTTCCCGTACTCGATGCTGGAGCCGATCCGCGACCTGCTCTATTCCTCGATGCAGAGCGACCACCTCACCTCGGACCGGCGCTGGATCAAGCTGCTGACACGTCAGTTGCAGACCGCCGAGGTGGAACTCGCATGCTCGTTCGGCACGGCGCGGGTGAGCCTGCGCGACATCGTCGACATGCGCGTCGGCGATGTGATCCCGCTCGCGGTGCAGCCGGTGCTGCAGGCCGAGGTCGACGGCGTGCCGGTGTTCGAATGCCGCCAGGGCACGCGCAACGGGCGCTATGCGCTGCGCGTGGAGCGCTTCATCACCGCCGAGGACAACGAACCCCCCATGATTCCGGGAGCCCAGAATGGCTGACGAGAACCTGATTACCGACGACGACTGGGCAGCCGCGATGCAGGAACAGGCCGCCGCCGAGGAAGGCGGCGACAGCGAAGCCGATCGGGTCGCCGCCGAGCTTGCGGCCGCGGCGATGGGCGACTCGCCCTACCAGGCCCGCCCCGCCAGCCAGCTCTTCGAGGACTTCGGCGCCCCGGCGGGCAAGCCGGGCGCGCTCAACGACTTCGACATGATCCTCGACATCCCGGTGCAGATCACCGTGGAGCTCGGGCGCACCAAGCTGTCGATCCGTAACCTGCTGCAGCTCGCGCACGGCTCGGTGGTCGAGCTCGACGGCCTGGCCGGCGAGCCCATGGATGTGCTGGTGAACGGCACCCTGATCGCCCAGGGCGAGGTCGTGGTGGTCAACGACAAGTTCGGCATCCGCCTCACCGACATCATCACCCCCGCCGAGCGCATGCGGAAGATCCGCAACTGAGCAGCGCGATGCCCGAACTCGGCGCCAGTCTCGTGCAGATGAGCTTCGGCCTGGCGGTGGTGGTCGGCCTGCTGTTCGCCTGCCTGTGGCTGCTACGCCGCCTGTCCGCCCCGCGCGGCGGCGGCGCGGCGATCAAGGTGCTCGGCGCGGCCGCGGTCGGCCCGCGCGAGCGCGTGGTGCTGGTCGAGATCGGTGAAGACGTGCTGGTGCTGGGCGTGGCGCCCGGCAGCGTCGCGCGCCTGCACGAACTCAAGCGCGCCGACCTGCCGCTGCCCGCCGACCTGCCGGCCCAGCCCCTGCCGGGCGGCAAGACCTTCGCCACCTGGCTGCGCCAGGCTGCGCAACGCAGGGAACGCCGCGATGAAGCCTGAGCGCCGCGCCCCGAGCCACCCCGTGGCACTGCTGCGCCTCGCGCTCGCCTGCGCGCTCGCCGGCCTGCCCCTGCTGGCGACGGCGCAGGCCCTGCCCGCGCTCACCACCAGCCCGGCGGCGGGCGGCGGCACGACCTACAGCCTGACCATCCAGACGCTAATGCTGATGACGCTCCTGAGCTTCATCCCGGCGTTGGTGCTGATGACAACCTGCTTCACCCGCATCGTCATCGTGTTCTCGCTGCTGCGCCAGGCCATGGGCACGCAGACCGCGCCGCCCAACCAGGTGCTGCTGGGCCTCGCCCTCTTCCTCACCTTCTTCGTGATGGCGCCGGTCGGCGAGCGCGTATACACGGAGGCCTATCTGCCCATGTCCGAAGGCCGCATCCAGTTCGACGAGGCGCTCGAGCGCGCCTCGGTGCCGGTGAAGGGCTTCATGCTCAAGCAGGTGCGCGAGCCCGACCTCGCGCTCTTCGCCGGGCTGGCCAAGCTGCCGCCGGTGGACAAGGCCGAGGACCTGCCGATGCGGGTGGTGATCCCCGCCTTCGTCACCTCCGAGCTCAAGACCGCCTTCCAGATCGGCTTCATCGTCTTCATCCCCTTCATCATCATCGACATGGTCGTGGCCTCGGTGCTGATGTCCATGGGCATGATGATGATGTCGCCGGTGATCGTGTCGCTGCCTTTCAAGATCATGCTGTTCGTGCTGGTCGACGGCTGGACGCTGCTGATCGGCTCGCTGGTGCAGAGCTTCGCGGTGTGACCGCGCCTGCCCGAGGACAAACGCCATGACCCCCACCACCGTCATCGAGCTCGGCCGCCAGGCCATCGAGGTCACCCTGATGGTGTCGGCGCCGCTCTTCCTCGCCGCGCTCGTCACCGGCCTGATCATCAGCATCTTTCAGGCCGCCACCCAGATCAACGAGATGACGCTCTCCTTCGTGCCCAAGCTGGTGGCGATCTTCGTGACCCTGGTGCTGGCCGGGCCGTGGATGATCACCCTGCTCACCGACTTCATCCGCCGGCTGTTCGAGTCGATCCCGGCGATGATCGGCTGAGCCTCCTCCCCGCCCCTCGCCCTTCCCCGCCACCATGCTCTCCGTCACCGCAGCCCAGCTCGACGCCTGGCTGGCGGCGCTGATGTTCCCGCTCGGGCGCCTGCTCGGGCTGTTCGCGTCGGCGCCGGTGTTCTCCAACCGTGGCGTGTCGGTGCGCATCCGCCTGGCGATCGGGCTGGGCGTGGCGATGGCGGTGCTGCCGGTCCTGCCGCCGATGCCGCAGGTGCCACCCGGCGGCGGACTGGGCCTGGCGATCTTCGCGCAGCAGATCCTGATCGGCATCGCCATCGGCTTCGTGATGCGCATCGTATTCGCTGCGGTGGACATGGCCGGCGCCCTGATCGGGATGCAGATGGGCCTCTCGTTCGCGGTCTTCTTCGACCCCGACGCGGGCGGGCAGACCGCGGTGCTGTCCGACTTCCTCAACCTGCTCGCGACCCTGATCTTCCTCGCCATCGACGGCCACCTGCTGATGATCGACCTCCTGGTGCGCAGCTTCGAGTGGCTGCCGGTGGCGACCGATGCGGTGGATGCCGGCGGCTGGGCCTTCCTCGCGCGCAGCGGCATCACGGTGTTCTCGGCGGGGCTGCTGCTGTCGCTGCCGGTGATCGCGGTCTTGCTGGTGGCCAACATCGCGCTCGGCGTGCTGACCCGCGCGGCGCCGCAGCTCAACCTCTTCGCGGTGGGCTTTCCGATCACGCTGACCGCGGGCTTCATCGGCGTGCTGCTGATCATGAGCAACTTCGCGCCGGTGCTGCAAAGCCTCTTCGAGCGCAGCTACGACACCATCGGCCTGCTGCTCGACGCGCTCGCGCCACGCCCCACACCCTGAGAGGGCCGCGCTCAGAACTCCGGGAAGGTGCGCGAACGCACCAGGCGGATCTCGCCGCTGGCGACGCGGCGGGCGAAAGGCCGGGTGGACTCGATGCCCTCCTCCCAGCTCAGCTCGTCGAAGCCGGCGAAACCGCCCGCACGCACGATCTCGCGCGCGTTGCGCAGGAAGACCCGGCGTGCCTCGCCGTCGCCGCCGGTGGTCATCCGCTTCATGTGCAGGTCCATGCGCACACGGTCTTCGCCGCTGCGGCTGACCTCGATCGACCACGTCGGCGCGAGCGGATCGTAGATGCCGTAGGCCACCAGCATGCCGGCGAGGTATTCCGGCTCGAGGTAGGAAAGCTCGCTCGCCATCCACACCGCGCCCACCGCACCGGCGATCGGCCCTGGGGCCGCGGCGGCGCGGTCGAGCAGGCCGGTGCCCTCGCGCTCGCTGGCGCAGCCGAGGACGGAACAGGCGGCAAGGACGAGGAGCGCGCGGCGCATGGCGGTCAGCTGAGGTAGTTGAACAGCGACAGCCCGGTCGTCTTGAGGAAGGACTGCTGGGCGGCTTCGAGGAAGGTGCGCTGCTGGGTCAGGCGCGAGATCGCCTCGTTGTAGTCGAGGTCCTGCAGGTTGGACAGCGTGGTCTGGTACTGCAGGTCGAGATCGCTGCCGATGAAGCCGAGTTGCTCGACCTCGACCTGCTGCGAGCCGATCTGCGCGCGCACGGTGAGCGTGCGGTCCAGGCTGTCGTCGAGACCGCCCAGCGCCGTGCTCACCGCGCCGCTCACATCGCCTCCGCCTTCGAGGGCGGAGATGAACTCGCCCAGCACCTTGAACACCCCGTCGCCCTCGCTCCCGAACACCGACTCGCCACCAAAGCTGATCGGCATGAAGCGGGAGGACGAAACCTGCATGGTGCGCGAACCCTGATCGCCCTTGTAGTCGCTGCCGAGCGTGCCGGCAGTGACCGTCTTCTCGAACGGCGGCGTGTTCGACCGGTAGCCGGCGAACAGGTAGTCGCCGTTGGCGTCGCGCGTGTTGGCGATCGCCAGCATGGCATCGAACTGGCTGCGCAGGTCGGAGGCGATCGACTGGCGGTCGGACGGCGACAGTGCGGGATTGCCAGCCGCGAGCACGCGCTCGCGCGCGTACTGGATGATCTCGCCGGCTCCGTCGAGTTGGCCGTCGACCAGCTTGAGCGCATCGTCGGCATAGCCCTGGTTGGTGATGAACTGCTGGTTGACGCTCTTCGACTGGCTGACATCGAGCGCGCGCGCGGAGGCCACCGGATCGTCCGAAGGGGTGAGGATCTTGCGGCCGGTGGCGATCTGCTGGCCGGTGTGCAACAGCGCGGCGGACTGCTTTTGCAGGGCGATGACGCCCTGGTCGTAGATCATGTTGGTCGATACGCGCATGGTGTGCTCTCTCCTCAGCGGGCGATCGCCAGTATTTCGTCGAACAGGCGCTGCGCCACGCCCATCACCTTGGCCGCAGCCTGGTAGCTCTGCTGGAAGCGCACCAGGTTGGCCGCCTCCTCGTCCAGGTTCACGCCCGAGACCGCGTCGCGCGAAGCCTTGGCCTGGTCGAGCAGCGAGGTCTGGGTGCGTTCGCCGGCCTGCACCTCGCGCGTCTTGCTGCCGACCTTGGCCACCAGCTGCGCATAGGCGTTGTTGAGCGTGGCGGTGGCCTGGCCGCCGCTGCCGAACAAGAGCTTGTCGGTCTGCAGCGCGCCGAGCAGCGCAGCGTTGCGGTTGTCGGCGACGCCGCCCTTGTTGTCGGCGAGCGCGATGACATCGTTAGCGGCAGGGGTGCCGGAGATCTTGAGCTCGAGCCGGACGCCTCCGGGCCCCTCCAGCGTGAAGGACTCACCCGCGGCGCTGGTCGCCGGGTCGTAGGCCAGGGTCGCAGGCCAGCCGGCCGCCCCCGGCGCAGCCGCGTCGAGTTCGAAGCGCTTGTCCACCGCGTTGAAGGTGTACTTCAGGGCGGGCAGGCCGAGCTCGGTGCCGGCCGCCGCACTGCCGCGGCTGAGCAGCCCGGATTGCTCGATCCGCAGCGAGCTGCCGTCGCCCCTGGTCGGACTGGCCAGCACCGGCGCCGCGGCCGCGACGGCGCGCGGGTCCCGGTTCGCCACCTCGATCGCCCCCGCGGTGTAACGGGTGGGATAGACGAAGGCCGGCTCGGTCAGGGTGCTCCGCGCGCCGGTAAAGACGAGCCCCTGCGCCCGGATGGTGGTCGAACCGTCCGCCTCGGTCACGAGCTGCATCTGCGCGGCGGGCACGGCGTTGCCCGTGGCGAGGTCGGTGAGCTGGAAGGCCGCGCCGTCGTAGCGCAGCGAGTAGTCGCTGCCGGTGAGCGAGGAGACCTGCCCGGGGTCGATCCGGACGCTCAGGCCGCTGTCCGACGGATCGACGCGCACCCCGCCGATCCTGAAGAAATCTCCCCCCAGCCGGCCTTCCAGGTCGAGGCCGAGCGCGTGCTGGCTATTGAACTCGGTCGCCAGCGTGGTCGCCAGCAAGCCGAGGCTGCGCTGCGCCGAGGCCGTGCCCTCGCGGCGCGCCGCCAGCAGGCCGCCGAGCGTGCCACCACCGACGAGGCTCTCGGCGAGCGGCTCCACCACCCCCGAGTTGGCGCGCACCGTGATCATCGAGCGCCCGTTCTCGTCGAGCTGGTCGCCCAGTTCGAGCTGCTTGGCGCGATTGCCCATGACCAGGCTCTGCCCCGAACCGATGAAGACCGACGTCGAACCGTCGCGCTGCTCCACCGTGCTCACCTTGACCAGGCGGTTGAGCTCGGCGATCGCCTGGTCGCGCTGGTCGAGCAGGTCGTTGGCGGCCGAACCGGCGCCGCCGGTGCGCGAGATCACCATGCGCTCGTTGAGCTCGGCGATCGCGGCGGCGTAGCCGTTGATGCTCTCCAGCGTGCTGCGCATCTCGGTCTCGACGCCTTCCGCGATCTCCGAGATACGCCCGTCCAGGGTGCGGAAGCGCGCCGACAGGGTATCGCCGCTGGAGAGCAGCGCCTGGCGCGCGGCCACGTTGGTCGGGTTGGAGGTGACGTTCTGCAGCGCACCGAAAAATTCGTTGAGCGCGGGCGTGAGGCCGGTGTCGGCGTCGGCGAGCACGTTATCGAGCTGGCTGATGAACTGGCTGTAGGCGGCGTATTCCGCACGCCGGCTGTCGGCGCTCAGCACCTGGCCCTCGAGCAGCTGGCTGTAACTGCGCGCCACGCCGGTGACGCCGGTACCGGTGCCGAAGAAGGCGCCGCCGCTGTATTGCGGGTCGCGCGCTTCCTGGGTGACGGTCTGGCGATGGAAGCCCGGCGTCGCCGCGTTGGCGATGTTGTGGCTGGTGGTGTTGAGGTAGGCCTGGGAGGCGCTGAGCCCGGTCAGTCCGATATTGAGCAAGGACGCCATGATGTTTCCCTGATGCGCTGGTTCGAGCCTCTACACGCAAGATCCTTGCCAGCGCTCGATACGCACCTCGACCGCCGGTCCTCAGCCCGCCATTGCCAGTGCACTGCGCAAGGTATTGCCGCCGATGATGCGGGTGAGCTTGTCGGCATACATCGGGTCGGTGGCGTAGCCGGCGTCCTGCAGGCCGCGCGCGAAGGCCGCCGCGTCGGTCTGGCCGAGCACGCCGGCGTAGCGCGGGCTGCGCGTCATCAGCTGGGCATAGTCGCGGAAGGACTCGGCATACGAGCCGTAGGAACGGAAGTGCGCAGCCTCGGTGTAGGCCTGGCCGTCGGCGTACTCGGTGACCTCGCGCGCGACGGTACGCCCCGACCACGCACTGCCGGCCTTGATGTTGAAGAGGTTGTGGCTCGGGCTGCCGTCCTCGTGACGCAACTGCTTCTGTCCCCAGCCGGTCTCGAGCGCCGCCTGGGCGACCATGAATTCGGCCGGGATGCCGGTGCGGCGGCTGGCTTCCTGCGCGTGCGGCCACACCTCGGTGACGAAGTCCTGCGCGGACTTCGACACCTCCCCGCCGGCATCGCGCGCGCTGCGCACCGCGGCGTCGAGGCGGGTCTGCAGCGCAGCGCGCTCGTACACCGACAGCGCGGAGAACTCCCCTGCGGTCGCGGCGGCGCCCAGCGCGGGCACGCGCGCCTCGGCCGGCAAGGCGGCAAGGCGCGGGGCGGCAGCACTTTCCGCATCGCGCGCGAGCACGGCAGGAATTGCCGGGCGGCGACGCACGTCGGCAAGGTCGAAGCCGGTCTTGCCGGCCTCGCCTGCCGCGTCGGGCCGCACCGCAGCCTTGCCGCCGAGCTGGCGGTAGAGCATCTCGGACAGGCCGGTGCCGCCCGACTGCGACATCTCCAGTGCCATCTGCTGGTCGAGCATGCCCTGCCAGGAGCGCGTCTGCTCGCTGTCCATCATGCCGTTCTGGCCGGTGGTCGCACGCATGGACTTCATGACCATCTGCAGGAAGAGCCCCTCGAACTGCCTGGCCGCGGCGCGCAAGGCCGCGTCCGAGCCGCCCTCGCTACGCGCCAGGCGCTTCAGGTCGCCGAGCGAATTGGGATCGAGCGCGTTGAGCTGGACGCCCTTGTTCATGGCAACTTCCTCAGATGACCTCGAGTTCGGCGCGCAGCGCGCCGGCCGCCTTCATGGCCTGCAGGATGCTGACCAGGTCCATCGGCTTGGCGCCCAGGGTGTTGAGCGCCTTCACCACGTCGGCGAGGTTGGCGCCGCCGCGCACGTTGAAGAGCGCACCGCCCTCCTGGGCGACGTCGACCTGGCCGCGCTGGGTGACCACCGTCTGTCCGCCCGAGAGCGGCGGCGGCTGGCTGACCTGGGTCTCGATATTGACCGTGACCGTGAGGTTGCCGTGGGCGACCGCACAGTTCTGCAGCGTCACGCGCTGGTTCATGACCACCGAGCCGGTGCGCGAGTTGACGATGACCTTGGCGGCCTGCTGCACCGGCGTGACCTCGAGGTTCTCGATGTGGCCGAGGAAGGCGACGCGCGCGCTGGAGTCGGTCGGCGCGCGCACCTGGATGCTGCGCCCGTCGAGCGCGCTCGCCGCGCCCGGATAGACCAGGTTGATCGCATCGACGACCCGGCGCGCGGTGCCGAAGTCGGCGTCGTTGAGTTCGAACAGCACCGCGTCGCCCTGGCCGAGTGCGGTCGGGACCGCGCGCTCGACGGTCGCGCCGCCCGGGATGCGTCCGGCCGACAGGTGATTGATGACCAGCGAGGCGCCCCCGCCTTGCGCGCCCGCGCCGCCGACCGCCATGTTGCCCTGGGCAATGGCATAGACCTGGCCGTCGGCACCCTTGAGCGGCGTCATCACCAGAGTGCCGCCGCGCAGGCTCTTGGCGTTGCCGATCGAGGACACGGTGACGTCGATCGCCTGCCCGGGACGGGCGAAGGCCGGCAGGTTGGCGGTGACCATCACCGCGGCCACGTTCTTCAACTGCAGGTTGGTCCCGGGCGGCAGGCTCACGCCGAGGTTGCCGAGCATGTTGACGATGCTCTGCACGGTGAAGGGAGTCTGCGTGGTCTGGTCGCCCGAACCGTCCAGGCCGACGACCAGCCCGTAGCCGACGAGCTGGTTGTCGCGCACGCCGGCCACCGAGGCGAGGTCCTTGATGCGCTCGGCCGCGGCGTACGCCTGCGCCGGATGCAAGATCAGCACGGCGAGGGAGACGACCGCGGCGCGCAGCAGAAGGGAGGCGAGACAGGACATGGCGCGGCCCTCAGAACGGCATGATCGCCACGAAGAAGCGCTGCAGCCAGCCCATGGTGTTGGACTCGTCGATGAAGCCGCTGCCGCGGTACTCGATGCGCGCATCCGCCACCTGGGTCGACTGCACGGTGTTGGCGGTGGTGACGGTGTTCGGGTTGATCACGCCCGAGAAGCGGATGAACTCGTTGCCCTGGTTGATCGCCACCATCTTCTCGCCCGACACCAGCAGGTTGCCGTTGGGGTAGACGTCGATCACGGTGACCGTGATCGTGCCGTTGAAGACGTTGTTGGCCGCGGCCGCGCCCTTGCCGTTGAAGTCGGACTCGGCATCGGCCTCGAGCTCCAGGCCGTTCAGGCCGCTCAAGGGCAGGCGGTTGATGGGGCCGATGCCGGCGCTCATGTTGCCGTTGCGGGTGGCGTTGGCGTTGGCGCTCTTCTCCGCGGTGTTGCGCTCGACCAGGTTGATCGTGATCGTGTCGCCGATGCGGCGCGCGCGCCGATCCTCGAACAAGGGGCGTGCCTGCACGGTCTGGTAGATCGCGCCATTGGCGGGCAGCGCGGTTGCCATCGCCTCGGGGCGCACGCTCATCGGCTGATGCACCGCAGACGGCGGGGTGGTCTGGATCGCGGCGCAGCCCGACAGCAGCGCGAGCAGGCCGACGGCGATCGAATGCCTGGCGAGCTTCATCGTGCGCCTCACAGCTGGGTCAGCCGGCCGAGCATCTGGTCGGAGGTCGAGATCGCGCGCGAGTTGAGCTCGTAGGCGCGCTGGGTCACGATCATGCTCACGAGCTCCTCGGCGACGTTGACGTTGGAGACCTCGACATAGCCCTGGTTGAGCACGCCCGCGCCGTTGGTGCCCGGCTGGGTGGGCGTGGCCACGCCGCTCGAGGCGGTCTCGTAGAACAGGTTCTCGCCCGCGGCCTGCAGGCCGCCCGAGTTGATGAAGGTGGCGAGCTGGATGGCGCCGATTTCCACCGGCGCGGTCTGCCCGGCCTGCAGCACGCTGACCGTGCCGTCCTTGCCGATGGTGATCGAGAGCGCGTCGGCGGGGATGTTGATGTTGTCGGCCAGGGTGTAACCGCTGGCGGTGACGACGTTGCCCTGACTGTCGAGCTGGAAAGCGCCGTCACGGGTGTAGGCGGTGGTGCCATCGGGCATGGCGACCTGGAAAAAGCCGTTGCCCTGCACCGCGACGTCGAGCGAGCCACCGGTCTGCTGCAATGTGCCCTGGGTGAAGATGCGCTCGGTCGCCACCGGCTTGACGCCGGTACCGATCTGCAGGCCGCTGGGGATCTGCGTCTGCTGGGTCGACTGTGCGCCAGGCTGGCGGATGGTCTGGTAGAGCAGGTCCTCGAAGATCGCACGCTGACGCTTGAAGCCGTTCGTGGAGACGTTGGCCAGGTTGTTGGAGATCACGTCCAGCGAGGTTTGCTGGGCATCCAGCCCGGTACGGGCGGTCCACAGGGAGCGGATCATGATGGGTTCCTTTGCCTTGCGTTGCCGGGGCGGCAGGATTTGCCGTGCGGGGTTGGAATACCCAGCTGAAATTGCCGCCGTGCTGCCGCTTTTTCGATGGGATCAGTCTAGGCCGGTGCCGTCACCGACCATCCTGCGATAAGCAACGCAAAAACCGTGCTAATCGAAGCGGCCGGGTGCGCAAAAAAGGCCGGGCGCCCCATGCTACCCGGCCCGCGCAGCCCGGCTCGGCGGGGAGCGCGCCTCGATCAGCCCTGGCCGCCGATGACCCGCGCGGCCGAGCGGTCGTTCTGCTCGGCGGTCGACAGCATGCGGGTCTGCATCTCGAACTGACGGGCAAGCGAGATCATCTGCACCATCTGGTCGACCACGTTGACGTTGCTGCCCTCGAGATAGCCCCCGGCGACGCGCACATTGGGATCGACCGGCGCGGGCGCCCCGCCCTGCAGGCGGAAGAGGCCGTCGTCGCCACGCACCAGCTGCGCCTCGGGCGGATTCACCAGCTTGAGCTGCGCGACCACGTTGACCACACCCGGCTGATCGGGCTGCAAGGCCGAGACCGAACCGTCGGCACCGATGGTGATCTCGTTGTCGGGCGGGATCGTGACCGGCCCGCCGTCGCCCAGCACCGGCCTGCCGTCGCGCGTCTGCAGGACGCCGTTGGCGCTCACCGCGAGGCTGCCGTTGCGGGTGTAGGCCTCGCTGCCGTCCGGCATCTGCACCGCCAGCCAGCCTTTGCCGGCGAGCGCGACGTCGAAGGGCCGGCCGGTGAACTGCAGCGGCCCCTCGGTGAAGTCGTTGGCGACGCTGGCGTCGACCGTGAAGGCGCGCGTGCGCAGCGCCTCGGTCTGCACCTCGACCGCGCGCAGCTTGTGCAACTCTGCGCGGAAACCCGTGGCGTCGACGTTGGCGAGGTTGTGCGCGACCGCCGCCTGCTGGTCCATGGTGCCCTTGGCGCCGGTCATCGCGGTGTAGATCAGGCGGTCCATCGCTGGCCTCTCGTGTCAGGCAGGTTTCAGGATCAGCGCAGGTTCACCAGGGTCTGCAGGACCTGGTCCTGCGCCTTGATGGATTGCGCGTTGGCCTGGTAGTTGCGCTGCTGCACGATCATCTGCACCAGCTCGTTGGTGAGCTCCACGTTGGCGTCCTCGATCATGCCCGCCGAGACCACGCCCGCGACCCCTTCGCCGGCCTTGGACGGCGCAGTGAGGCCGGATTCGGTGGTCGCTTCCCAGAAGTTGTTGCCGATCGACAGCAGCGCGTTCGGATTGCGGAAGGTCTGCAGCGCGAGCTGGGCGAGTTCGCGCGTCTCGCCATTGGTGTAGCGACCGGTCACGATGCCGTCCCGCCCCACGCTGACTCCGGCGAGCTCGCCGCCGGTGTAGCCGTCCTGGGTGAGCTCGGTGATCAGGTAGGAGCCACCGATCTGGCGCATGTCGCTGAAATCGACGTGGAAACGGATGCGGTCCGCACCCGGCGTGTAGGAAGCCGGGATCGCCAGCGGATTCGCAGCCGTCGGCCCGACGATGGGCGTGTTCACCGTACCCTTCTCGTTGAAGGTCAGGCTCCAGATCACGCTCGGGTCCTCGATCGAGCCATCGGTCCCGACCCCCAAGGGATAGCCGCCGTCCACGCTGGTGAAGACCTTCCAGGTGTTCTCGTTCGTGTTGACCGGATCGTTCGGGGTCGGGGTCACCTTGGCGAAGTAGTAGGTGAGCTCGTGCGACTTCCCGAGGCTGTCGTACGCCTTGATCGAGGTCGAGAAATTGTAGGTGCGCGCGTCCTGCCAGTTCTCGCCCGCAGGGAGCGGAAACGTGAAGGTCGAGCCGAACAGCTGTGGGTAGCGCTGGGCTGCGCTCAGGTCGTTCGCATCGAGGTTTCCGCCGATCTCCACCCGGCTGGTCGGCATGGGCTGGGAACCGACGATCGGCACCTGGACGTCCTTGAGGCCGCCGATCGGCGTGGGCAGGGCGCCCGGGGTGACCGGACTCTGGAAGCCCTTGAGCCTTTCGCCGGTGGGGGTGCGGATGAAACCCTCCTTGTCGAGCTCGAACTGGCCGTTGCGGGTATACACGTCCGGGCCGTTCTCGCGGCTGACCACGAAGAAGCCGTCGCCGTTGATCGCCAGGTCGAGCGGGTTGTTGGTGGTGGTGAGGTTGCCCTGGGTGAAGGTCTGCCGCACCGCACCGAGCGTGGCGCCCACACCCACCTGCTTGCCCGAGATCGAGCCGGTCAGCGAGGCCGCAAAGACGTCCGAGAAGATCGCGGAGCCGGTCTTGAAGCCGATCGTGTTGGTGTTGGCGACGTTGTTGGAGATGATGTCCAGGGCCTTGGAGGAAACGCTCAGGCCGCTCAAACCTTGCTGGAAAGACATGATCGAGGCTCCGGATCAGAGAATCTGCTTGATGTCGTCGTACTTGAAGATGCCGAGCGAGCCGACCTGGAAGTCGGTACCCGAGGCGCCGCGGATCACGCTGGTGACCGGGCCGAACTCGAGCGTCCGACCCGTGACCTTCTTGCCCTCGGCGAGCGCGCTCAGCTCGACCGTGTAGGCGCCGTCGACGGCACGCGAACCGTCGCTGGCGGTACCGTCCCAGATGAAGTTCTGGCTGCCCGCCTTGACGTCAGCGAGCTCGATCTTCTTGATCTCGAGGCCGGCGGCGTCCTTGATCGACAGCACCACGCTGTCGGCCGCGGCATCGAGCTCGAAACCGCCTACCGCGCCGGCCTCGGTGAGGGTCAGCTTCTTCCCCTCCACCAGCACGCCGCGCCCGACGAGCGCGGCAGCCTGCATCGAGTCGTAGGCGCTCTGGCCATCGACGAAGCTCTGGAACATCTTGTTCAGGCGCTCGATGCCGTCGACCGTGCTCATCTGTGCGAGCTGCGAGGTGACCTCCGCATTCTCCATCGGGTTGAGCGGATCCTGATTCTTCAGCTGGGTGGTGAGCAGGGTGAGGAAGCGCGAGTTCATGTCGCCGGAGGCCGAAGCCTTCGACTCCTCGCGCGTGTTGATCTTGGCGAGCACGCTCGCCGCGATGTCCTGGTTGTTCGTTACGCTGCTCATTCCTCTCTCCTGCTGTCGGCGTTTTCCGCGTCACGGCGCCTGCGGGGTGCTTACTGGCCGATCTGCAAGGTACGCTGAAGCAAGGTTCGTGCCGTGCTCATCACCTCGGCGTTGTTCTGGTAGGAACGCGAGGCGGAGATCATGTTCACCATTTCCTCGACCACGTTGACGTTGGGCATCTCGACGTAGCCGTCGGGGTTGGCGGCAGGGTTGTTGGGCTCGTAGACCAGCCGCAGGGGCGCGGCGCTCTCGACCACCTGGGTCACCTGCACGCCGACCGCCGCCGGGCCGGCGACCGGGCGCGCGGCGAACACCACCTGCTTGGCGCGGTAGGGCTGGCCGTCCTCGGAGGTGACGCTGTCGGCGTTGGCAAGGTTGGAGGCGGTGGCATTGAGGCGAAGCGACTGCGCATTGAGCGCCGAGCCGGCGATCTGGAAGACGTTCAGCATGCTCATGGCGGCTCTCCTTACTGGCCGGTGATCGCGGTGTTCATCGAGCGCAGCATGCCGTTGATGAAGGTCACGCTGGCCTCGTAGTGCAAGGCGTTCTCGGCGAAGGCGGCGCGCTCGACGTCCATGTTCACCGTGTTGCCGTCCACCGCGGACTGCAGCTCGCTGCGGTAGCCGGTCAGGCTTTCGAGCGCAGGCGCGGGTGCGCTGCCGATGTGGCCCGCCTGCGTGGTCGCCATCTGCACACCCTCCCGCGAGGCATTGAGCGCGCCCTGCAGCGCGGCGCGGAAATCCACGTCGCGCGCCTTGTAGTGCGGCGTGTCGGCGTTGGCGATGTTCGAGGCGATCAGCTGCTGGCGGTGCGCCTGCAGGTTCAGCGCGGTCTGGTGGAACTGGATCTGCCGGTCGAAAAGGGTCTTCATCGCTGTGCTCCCGGGACGGTGCGCCCGGACGTTCCGGACGCAGTTTCCATGCCAGCGATGGTAGGCGCGGGCCGGCAAGACCCTGGCGCCGATAAGGGGGGCAAAGCCCGGCCAATTTCGCCGCCACCCGCCGGCAAGGATTGCCGGCGGACGCTGCCGGTTGCCAGGCCGGCGGGGGTCATGGTGCAATCCCGCCATGACGACTCCCCTCCACCGCAGGCTCGCCGCAGGGCGACTGCGCGGCCCGGCCGCAGCGCTGTGCGCGGCCCTCGTGCTGCTTCCCTCCCCCGCCGCGATCGCCCAGCACGCCGAGGGGGCGGTCGAGGCCCGCGTGCGCCAGTTCCTGCAGCGCCAGGTCGCCGGCCTGCCCGGCGAGGTGTCGATCGAGCTCGCGCCGCTCGATCCCAACAGCCAGTTGCCCGCCTGCGCCGCGCTCGAACCCTTCCTGCCCGCGGGCACGCGCGCGTGGGGACGCTTCAGCGTCGGTGTGCGCTGCGACTCACCGGTGACGTGGACCGCCTACCTGCAGGCGCGCGTCGCCGTGGTCGCCGACTACCTGATCGCCGCCCGCCCGCTGCGCGCCGGCCAGGTGCTCGGCCCCGCCGACCTCGGGCAGCGCAGGGGCGACCTCACCGCGCTCCCCGACAATCTCCTCACCGACCCCACCCAGGCCAGCGGCCACCACACCCGCATCGCGGTCGCCGCCGGCAGCCCCTTGCGCGGCGACATGCTGCGCGTACCCCACGCGGTGCGCCAGGGCCAGACCGTGAGCGTGCTCGGCGTGGGCGCGGGCTTCCGGGTGGCGAGCGAAGGCCGTGCGATGAACAACGCCGCCCCGGGTGAGAAGGTGAGGGTGCGCCTGGCCGACGGCCAGGTCGTCACCGGGACCGCACAGGCGGGCGGCGCAGTGGCGCTGGAGTTCTGAGGCGGCTGCGTGCCGAACGGAGACGGCCGCGAGCGGATGGCCGAGCGTGAAAGATTTCATGCTTTAATCGCTCAAGTTCCACGCCATCGCGCCGAAGAGAACGTCAGAGTCACTCTGTATGGGAACTGCGCCATGAAAATCGAAAGCTCGGGCAAGGCGATTGCCCCCTCCACCGCAGCGGAGGCCCGCCCACGCAGCCCCGCGAGCCCCGGCGCCACGGTCTCCGCCGGCAGCGAAAAGGTCCAGCTCTCCTCGCTGTCGTCCAGCCTCGCCAAGGCCGAGGCGAGCATCGCCCAGACCCCGGTCGTCGACGCGCAGCGCGTCGAGGAGATCAAGCAGGCGATCGCCAACGGCGAATTCAGGATCGACGCCGGACGCATCGCCGACGGGCTGATCGACAGCGTGCGCGAGATGCTCGCAGGCCAGCGCTGAACGCTTCACCGCGCATGAACCGTCCTGCCGTCCCGCCCTCCTCCGCCGACCGCCAGCGCCTCGCGCTGCTGATCGAAGCGGAAGCGATCCAGCTCGGAGAGTTCGTCGAGCTGCTCGCGCGCGAGGAGGCGCTGCTGATCGCCGGGGAGGTCGATGCACTGGTGGTGCTCTGCCAGGACAAGAACGAACGCTACCGCCGCCTGCAACGGCTCTCCGACGACCGCAGCCTGCTGCTCGGCCGCTTCGGCCAGGCGGTCTCCGACACCGTGATCCGCGACTGGCTCGCCGGCTTGCCGCGCGTGCTGGCGCGCTGGGACGAGGTCCTCGGCTTGGCCCGCACGACGCGCGAGCGCAACGCCCTCAACGGCAAGCTCATCACCGAGCGCATGGCGCACAATCAGGCCGCGCTCAGCCTGCTGCTCTCGGCCGCCGACCAGCCGCCGCTCTACGACGCCGAAGGCCATACCCGCGCCATTGGCGGCGGGCGCATGCTCGGCAGCGCCTGAACATACATACAGCCCTTCGCTCTGCTATCCTTGCGCCCTTCGCAAGTTCGAACGGGCAGTCAGCATGGCCGGCACGCAAGGCACTCCAAAGCAGTACGACGAATCCTCCTTCCGCGTCCTGAAAGGGCTCGAGCCGGTGCGCGAACGCCCCGGCATGTACACCCGCACCGACAGCCCGGCGCACATCATCCAGGAGGTGATCGACAACGCCGCCGACGAGGCGCTCGGCGGCTTCGCGAAAAAGATCCACGTCACGCTCCATGTCGACGGCTCGGTCACCGTGGCCGACGATGGCCGCGGCATCCCGGTCGGACTGCACCCCGAGGAAGGCGTCCCGGTGGTGGTGCTGGCCTACACCCGGCTGCACGCCGGCGGCAAGTTCGACAAGCGCGAGGGCAACTCGGCCTATGCCTTCTCGGGCGGCCTGCACGGCGTCGGCGTGTCGGTGACCAACGCGCTGTCGACCCGGATCGAGGTCGAGGTCAGGCGCGAGGGCAAGATCCACCGCATCGACTTCTCCGACGGCGGCGAGACGATCGGCCCGGTGCGCGTCGAGGGCGACTGCGGACGCCAGACCGGCACCCGGGTGCGGGTGTGGCCGGACGGCAAGTACTTCGAATCTCCGCGCGTGCCGATGAACGAGCTCGAGCGCCTGCTGCGCTCGAAAGCGGTGCTGCTGTCGGGGGTCGCGGTGCGGCTCGACATCGAGCAGGCGAACGGCCCGGCGCTGACCAAGACGTGGTCCTACCCCGACGGCCTCGCCGGTTATCTGAAAGAGCTCGCGGGCGATGTCGAGCCGGTGGCGCCGATCTTCACCGCCGAGAAATACGCCGCCAAGGACGATCCGACCTTCGCCGCCGGTGAAGGCGCGGCGTGGGCGCTGGCATGGTTCGAATCCCCGGTGCCGAGCGAGTCCTACGTCAACCTGATCCCGACCGTGAACGGCGGCACCCACGAATCCGGCCTGCGCGCCGGCGTGTTCGAGGCGATGAAGTCCTTCATCGACCACCACACCCTGCTGCCGCGCGGCGTGAAGCTGCAGCAGGAGGACGTGTGCGGGCGCATGAGCTTCGTGCTCTCGGCGCGCCTGCTCGACCCGCAGTTCCAGGGCCAGGTGAAGGAAAAGCTCAACTCGCGCGAGGCGGTCAAGCTCGTCTCCAGCCAGCTGCGCGACCCCTTCGAGATCTGGCTCAACAACCACGTCGAGGCCGGCCGCGCGATCGCCGAGCTTTCCATCAAGCAGGCGCTTGCGCGCCAGAAGAGCGCGCAGAAGGTCGAGAAGAAGAAGACCTCGGGCGTGGCGGTGCTGCCCGGCAAGCTGTCGGACTGCGAGTCCGAGGACCTCGCCGACAACGAGCTCTTCCTGGTCGAGGGCGACTCCGCCGGCGGCTCGGCCAAGATGGCGCGCAACAAGGAGACCCAGGCCATCCTGCCCTTGCGCGGCAAGGTGCAGAACGCCTGGGAGATCGACCCGGATCGCCTCTTCGCCAACGCCGAGATCCACGACATCGCGGTGGCCCTCGGCGTGGACGCGCACACCGCCGACAGCCCGATCGACCTCTCCGGGCTGCGCTACGGCAAGGTCGTCATCATGTCCGACGCCGACGTCGACGGCGCCCACATCCAGACCCTGCTGCTGACGCTGTTCTTCCGCCACTTCCCCAAGCTCATCGAGCGCGGCCACGTGTATGTGGCGCAGCCGCCCCTGTACCGCATCGATGTCCCGGCACAAGGCAAGAAGCGCCCGCCGCGCCGCCTCTACGCGCTCGACGAGGGCGAGCTCGCCGCGATGCGCGAGCGCCTGGAGAAGGAAGGCTTCAAGCCCGACGCGATCGAGATCGGCCGCTTCAAGGGCCTGGGCGAGATGAACCCCGACCAGCTGCGCGAGACCACCATGGACCCGGCCACCCGTCGGGTGCTGCCGGTGAAGGTGCGCAGCGGCGCGCTGCAGGACACGCTGAAGATGTTCACCCTGCTGATGGGCAAGGGCGAAGCCTCGGGGCGGCGTGCGTGGATGGAAGAAAAGGGCGACAGCGTCGAGGCGGATGTCTGAGTCCCCCAAGGCAAATCGAATTGCCCGACGCCATCACCCGGAATAAAGTAGTGATATTCACTACACCGATGCAAGCTACGGACCTGCCATGCACACCATTTCCGCCGCCGAAGCGAATCGACAGTTCTCCAGCCTGCTCCGCCAGGTCAGCCAGGGCGAGACCATCACGGTCCTGTCCCACGGCCGTCCCGTCGCCACGATCAGCCCCGCCACAGAAGCGGGCGAATCCGGTCACGACCGTGCCAACGCACGCGCCCGTCTGCTCGCCCGCCTCAATCGGGAACCTGCCGCAGGCGAACGAAGCTGGAACCGCGACGAACTCTACGACCGCGACCAATGAAGATCGCGCTGGACACCAACATCCTCGCCTACGCAGAGGGCGCCGGAGACGACGCGCGTTGTGCAGCGGCTCGTGCGCTGATCGCGGATCTCGCGGCGAGCGAGGTGCTGATCCCGGCGCAGGCCTTGGGTGAGTTGCACCGGGTCCTCACCGGCAAGCTCAGGCGCGACGCCGAGACAGTGCGCGGCGCCCTGCTCGACTGGTCCGATGCCTACGAGGTGGCCGATTCGACCTGGCCGAGCTTCCAGGCCGCCATCGACCTGGCCTGCGATCACCGCATGCAGATCTGGGATGGCCTGGTCCTTTCGGTGGCTGCGGAAAACCGTTGCCGCCTGCTGCTGAGCGAAGACCTGCAGCACGGCTTCACCTGGCGCGGCGTCACCGTTATCAATCCTTTCGAGCATGTCGCGCACCCGCTACTGCTCGCAGCATGCAATTCGAGCTCATGAGCACAGACACTCCCGACCTCTTCGACGCGCCTGGCGTGCCCGAATCCGTCGCCCCCTCGACCCCGGCCGGCGCAGCCCCGAGTGCTGCCTCGACAACTCGGGGCGCAGCGCCTGCGACCGCCTCCGACGCAGACATCCCCCCGCCCCCTGCCCCGCCCGCCGACCCGGAACCCGAGCCCGAGGACGACGGCACGCTGGCGCTCGACCGCTACGCCGAGCGCGCCTATCTCGCCTACGCGATGAGCGTGGTGAAGTCGCGCGCGCTGCCGCAGGTCGAGGACGGCCTGAAGCCCGTGCAGCGCCGCATCCTGTTCGCGATGAACGAGATGCGGCTGTCGTCCACCTCCAAGCACGTGAAGTCGGCGCGCGTGGTCGGCGACGTGATCGGCAAGTACCACCCGCACGGCGACTCCAGCGTGTACGACGCCATGGTCCGCGTGGCGCAGGACTTCTCGCTGCGCTACCCGCTGGTCGACGGCCAGGGCAACTTCGGCTCGCGCGACGGCGACTCGGCGGCGGCGATGCGCTACACCGAATGCCGCCTGACCCCGATCGCCGAGCTGCTGCTGTCCGAGATCGACCGCGGCACGGTGGACTTCATCCCCAACTACGACGGCGCCTTCGAGGAGCCGCAGCTGCTGCCCGCGCGCCTGCCCTTCGTGCTGTTGAACGGCGCCTCGGGCATCGCGGTGGGCATGGCGACCGAGATCCCGCCGCACAACCTGCGCGAGGTGGCCGAGGCCACCTGCCACCTGATCCGCCACCCCGAGGCCACGCTCGACGACGTGCTGGCCATGCTGCCCGGCCCCGACTTCCCCGGTGGTGGCCAGCTCATCTCCACGCCCCAGACCATCCGCGAGGCCTACGCGACCGGCCGCGGCAGCCTGCGCCTGCGCGCGCGCTGGAAGATCGAGGAGCTCGCCCGCGGCCAGTGGCGCGCCATCGTCGAGGAGCTGCCGCACGGCGTGTCCGCCGCACAGGTGCTGTCCGAGATCGAGACCCTGACCAACCCGCAGCCGCGCGCCGGCAAGAAGGAGGTCTCGCAAGAGCAGAAGAACCTCAGGCAGCTCGTGCTCGGCGCGCTCGACACGGTACGTGACGAGTCCAGCGACAAGGCGCCGGTGCGCATCGTGCTGGAGCCCAAGTCGAGCCGGCAGAACCGCGACGAGTTCATGGCGGTGCTGCTCGCCCACACCAGCCTGGAGACCTCGGCCTCGGTCAACATGACCATGATCGGCCGCGACGGGCGGCCGCAGCAGAAGAACCTGGTGCAGATCCTGCGCGAATGGATCGACTTCCGCTACGTGACCGTCGAGCGCCGCACCCGCCACCGGCTGGACGAGGTCGATCGGCGCATCCACATCCTCGAAGGCCGCATGATCGCCTTCCTGCACATCGAGGAAGTGATCCGCGTGATCCGCGAGTCGGACGAGCCCAAGCCGGCGCTGATCGCGGCCTTCGGGCTGTCCGACGTCCAGGCCGAGGACATCCTCGAGATCCGCCTGCGCCAGCTTGCGCGCCTGGAAGGTTTCAAGATCGAGAAGGAGCTCGCCGAGCTCAAGGACGAGCGCGCCGGACTGCAGCACCTCCTCGACAGCCGCGCGGCGATGACGAAGCTGATCCTGAAGGAGATCCAGGACGACGCCAGGAAGTACGGCGATGACCGCCGCACGCTCGTGGAGGCCGTGGCGGCGGTCGCACCCGCCGAGATCAGCGTGCCGGACGAGCCGGTCACCGTGATCGTGTCGAAAAACGGCTGGGTGCGCTCGCGCCAGGGCCACGGCATCGACCCTGCCGGCATCGCCTACAAGGCTGGCGACTTCGGCTTCGCGGTGCTCGAGACACGCACCACCTGGCCGCTGATCGTCATCGACGGCAACGGCCGCGCCTACACGGTAAAGGTGTCCGAGCTGCCCGGCGGGCGCGGCGACGGCGCGCCGATCACCACGCTGGTGGAGTTCCAGGACGGCGGCAAGCTCGCACAGGTCGTCACCGACACGCCGGATTCGGTGTACTTCTTCGCCAACAGCGGCGGCTATGGTTTCCTGTGCAGCGTCGCCGACGCCAGCAGCCGTCAGCGCGCGGGCAAGGCCTTCATGAGCCTGGAAAAGGGCGAGAAGGTGCTGGCGCCGGCGAAGGTGTTCGGCGACTGGATCGCGGCGGCGTCCGAGAACGGCCGCATCCTGGTCTTCCCCCGCCCCGAGATGAAGACCCAGAGCGGCGGCCGCGGCGTCATCGTGATGGCGCTCGACGAAGGCGAGGCGCTGGCGGCGGTGGCGGTGCCGGCCGACGATGCGGTGCTCGCCGTCGAGGGCAGTGGTCGCGGCGGCAAGGCGTTGACGATCGAGCTCAAGCCCGCCCAGCGCGAACCGCTGCGCCACCGCCGCGCACGCAAGGGCGTGCCGCTGACTCCGAAGCTCAAGCCCGAGCGCATGCGCTGACCGTTGCGCCGATCGCGACTCGCGTCGCTCCTACGGCGCACCGACGCGCCTCGTATCTCGCGTGGGAGCGACGCACCGATGCACCTCGGCGTCTCTCGTGGGAGCGACGTACCGATGCACCTCGGCGTCTCTCGTGGGAGCGACGCAAGTCGCGATCGCAGCGGCGAAAAAGGCACGACGGGAACCGTTGCGCCGATCGCGACTTGCGTCGCTGCTACAAGATCCGCAAGGAACCGGACACGCCGTGGGGTCTCACCCCGACCGGCTGCCATCAACCCTGCGGGGCCTCCGGCAGGATGGAGCGGATGGGGTCGTCGGGCGGGATGGTGGTCGGGCCGGCATTGCCTTCGGGGTCGGCCATGCGCGACTCGATCAGGATGGTGACGCGACGGTTGCGGCCGCGGCCCTCCTCGTCCGCGTTGTCCGCGACCGGGCGCTGGTCGGCATAGCCGGCGGCGGTCAGGCGCGCCGGGGTGACGCCGTTGTCGATGAAGAGCCGCGCCACCGTCGAGGCACGCACCGCCGAGAGCTCCCAGTTCGACGGAAAGCGGAAGGTGCTGATCGGCACGTTGTCGGTGTGGCCCTCGACCGTGATCGGGAACTCCGCCGGCGCCAGCACCCGCGCCACCGCCTGCAGCGCCGACACGGCATTGCTGCCGAGCGCGGCCTCGCCCGGCGCGAAGAGCAGGCTGGCGTTGATCTCGACGCTGACGCCGAAGGCGCCCTCGGTGACCTTCACCTGGCCGGACCCTGTCAGCGGCGAGAGCACGCGGCGGATCTCGTCGGCCACGTTGCGCATGCGCTGCGCGGCCTGCTGGCGACGCTGCTCCACGACAGGATCCACCGCCGGGGGCGCCGGCCGGGTGATCGCCTGCGAAGGCACGACGCTGACCTTGGGCAGCACGATCTGTTCGCCGCTCTCGTTCACATTGACGTTGCGGAAGGCCTGCACGAGCGAGTCGGAGAGCACGCGGTACTTGCCCTCGTTGACCGACGACAGCGAATACATGACCACGAAGAAGGCGAACAGCAGCGTGATGAAGTCGGCATAGGACACCAGCCAGCGTTCGTGGTTGTCGTGTTCCTCGTCGAGCTTGCGCCTGCGCCGCATGATGTCTCCCGGCGCTCAGGCCACGTAGCCCTGCATGCGGCTGGCGATGATGCGCGGGTTGTCGCCGTTGGCGATCCCCACCAGACCATCGACGAACATCTCGCGCTGGGTGGTCAGGGTGACGATGTGCGCGCCCAGCTTCTTGGCGATCGGCAGGAACACCAGGTTGGCGAAGCCCACGCCGTAGATCGTGGCGACGAAGGCGACCGCGATGCCGGCGCCCAGCCGCGAAGGGTCGGAGAGGTTCTCCATCACGTGGATCAGGCCCATCACCGCGCCCAGGATGCCGATCGTCGGCGCATAGCCGCCGGCCGCCTCCCAGATGCGCGCCGACATCTTCATCTGGTTCTCCCACACGCCGATCTCGACCTCGAGCACCTCGCGCAGGCGGTTGGGCTCGATGCCGTCGACCAGCAGCTGCAGGCCCTTGCGCATGAAGGGGTCGGACAGCGCCTCGATCTGGTTCTCCAGGCTCAGCAGGCCCTCCTTGCGCGCGGTCTGGCCCCAGTTCGCGACCTGCTCGATGATCGTATCGAAGGCGGGCGCCGGCGGCACGAAGACCCAGCGCGCCATGCGCATGCCCTGCATGAAGACGCGCAGCGGGCTCTGCAGCATGACCGCGCCGAGCGTGCCGCCGATCACGATCATGAACGCGGTGGGCTGGAACAGCGAGGACAGGTGACCGCCCTCGATCACCTGGCCGACGAGGATGGCGGCGATTCCGAGGGTGAGGCCGACGAGGCTGATCTTGTCCATGGTATCCGGGGGCGGCGCTGGCGGCCCCGATCAGCGGCCCGCGGCCGCGTTCTTGGGTGGGCGCCCGCGCCGGCGCGCGACCGGCATCGCCGTGCCGCCCTCGAAGACGCAGGCGCGCAGGCGAGCCACCGCCTGGCTGTGCAGCTGGCACACGCGCGACTCGGTGACGCCGAGCACCTCGCCGATCTCGCGCAGGTTGAGCTCCTCGTCGTAATACAGCGCCATCACCAGCTGCTCGCGCTCGGGCAGGTGCTCGATCGCCCCGACCAGGCGGCGGCGCAGGTCGGTGTCCTCGAGCAGGGTGAGCGGATCGTTGCCCTCCTGGGCGAGATGACGGTCGAGATAGTCGTCGTCTTCCTCGCGGTTGAAATCCTCGAGATAGACGAGCTGGTGGCCGCGCGCGTCCTGCAGCATGCGCTGGTAATCCTCCAGCGGCAGGTCGAGCGCGGCGGCGAGCTCGCTCTCGGAGGGCGGGCGGCCGTTCTGCTGCTCCAGGCTGTGGATCGCCGCCTCGATGCGGCGCATGTCGCGGCGCAGGCTGCGCGGCAGCCAGTCGTTCTCGCGCAGGCCGTCGAGCATGGCGCCGCGGATGCGCTGCACCGCATAGGTCTCGAACTGGGCGCCGAGGCCCTGCTCGTAGCGGCCGAGGGCATCGAGCAGGCCCATCATGCCGTTCTGGATCAGGTCGTCCACATCCACGCTGGCGGGCAGGCGCGACATCAACTGGTAGGCGATGCGCTTGACCAGCGGGGCGTAGTTCTCGACGAGGCCACCCTTGTCGAGCTTACCGTGTGCGTCGTACATGCATCGGGCCTGTGGGTTCTGGCAGCAGACGGGACCGTCGGCCCCCGCCCGCGTGGATAGGAGTTGTGCATTTTCCCGTAGCATCGCCGCCTTTACCAGCGCGATCTGTCACGTCGGCGGCGCATCAGGCGCGCATGACGCCGGCACGCGCCATGGCGCCGACCCGGCGCAGGAAGGCCGCGCCCGCATCGTGGGTCGAAGCCTGCAGCGGCTGCTGCAGGCCGCCGGCGATCTCGTCGCGTTCGAGTTCGCCCACCCACGCGAGCGGGACGCCCACGTGGCGGCGCACGAGCGCATCGAGACTGCGGAAGAAGGCGGTGGCGTCCGCCCGCCCGCGCGCGCGGCACACGGCCACGTGCACCGAGCCGGCTCCCGCGGCGGCAAGGCCCTTGATGGTGTGGTAGGCGTCGGTGGCGCCGCTCGCGCTCGCCTCGGCGACCACCAGTCGGCGCGGCGCGGCGAGCACGAACGGAGACGGCTCCGCAGCCTGTTCGCCGCTCGCGTGCACCAGAACGAAGCCGGCGTGGCGGTGCAGGATGCGCAGCGCCTCGATCAGGCAGGCACGGCGCGGATCGTCGAGCAGGGGCAGCGCGAGCGCCGCGGCCGCGGCCGGCACGCGGCCCACCAGGCCCGGCACCGGCTGCACGATGTCGGCGAGCGTGCTGCGGCCGTCGAGCAGCTGCAGCAGGTCCACGCCCTCGCCCACGCCGAGCGCGCCGCACAGCCTGGCGCCGCCCTCGGCCTCGTCCAGCACCAGCACACGCTCGCTGCGCCCGGCGATGCGGTGGGCGGCGAGCGCGGCGTTGTCGGCGGCGCGGCGACCGCCCGCATACAGCGCCACCACCTGGGGCGGCGCGCGGCGGAACAGCCTGCGCAGGCCGGCGGCCTGGTCTTCGCGTCCGTCGAGCATGCTCAGGCCCCTCCCGCCGCGAGCAGCATGCCGGCCTCGTCGCCCTGCAGGTGCCAGGGCGAGGCGCTGCCGTGCTCGCGCAGCGCGCGATGCAAGAGGTAGGCACGGTTGGGCAGGTGCAGGTCCTCGGGTACGCGCTGGCCGTTGGTGAGGTAGCGGATGTCGAGCTCGTGGCGCACCGCGACATCGAGCGCCGGCGCGAGCGAGGCGGCCTCGTCCACCTTGGTGAAGATGCAGCCGGCGAGGTCGCCGCCGGCATAGGCGCGCACCACGTCGTCCAGGGTGTCGCCGCGCGCGGTGGCGTTGAGCAGCAGCAGCCGGCGCACGTCGCCGGCGCCGGAGAGCATGGCCGCCTGCTCGGCCACCATGCGGTCGCGCTGGCTCATGCCCATGGTGTCGATGAGCACCATGTGCTTGTTGCGCAGGCCGGCCAGGGTCTGGCGCAGGTCGGCCGCGTCGCGCACCGAGAACACCGGCACGCCGAGGATACGGCCGTAGATGCGCAGCTGCTCCTGGGCGCCGATGCGGTAGCCGTCGGTGGTGATCAGCGCGAGCCGGCCGGCGCCGTGGCGCACCACGCAGCGGGCGGCGAGCTTGGCGGTGGTGGTGGTCTTGCCGACGCCGGTGGGGCCGACCAGGGCATACACGCCGCCACGGTCGAGCAGATCCTCGTCCGAGGCGCAGGCCCGCATCAGGCGATCGAGGGCGGCACCCACGGCCTCGCGCGCCTCGATGCGGTCGGCGTCCTCGTGCACGGCCTCGACGAGCTTGCGCGCGATCGCCGCGGAGAACCCGGCCTCGAGCAGCTCTCCGAGCATGGCCGCGCGCGCCGGCGCCTGGCGGCGCGTCTCGCCCCAGGCGAAGCCGGCGAGCTGACGTTCGATCATGCCGCGGATGCCGGTGAGCTCGGCCATCAGGCGGGCGTTGGTCTCCTGCAGTTCGCGCACGCGCGCGCTGCCGAATTCGTCGGCGTCGGAGCGCGCGGCACGACCGGAGAACACCGCCGGACCGCTCGGCGCCGGGCGGGCGGCGGTCTGGGCCGCGGCCGCCGCGCGCAGCACGCCGTCGCGGCTGCGCAGCGCGTAGTCGGCGGTCTCGATGCGTGGCGGATTGAAGGCGCGCACCACCGTCGCCGGCTCGGCGGCCGGCTGCGCGACGGGGCGGGAAGCGTTGCGCGCGGCGCTGGCCGCCAGCGCGGAAAGGCTCACGCGGAAGTCGGCGTCGTCGGCGCTGCGCGCCGCCGCGGCCGGCATCTCGACCGCTGCCGGCCGGACCTCCCCGCCCGCACGCGCCACCACCGCCGCCCGATTGGCCGCCTGCAGCGCGCCGACCGCCTCGCCCGGCAGCGCGAGGATCTCCACCCCGCCTTCGACGGCGCGGTTGGACAGCACGATCGCATCCGGACCGAGGGCTTCCTTGAGCGCGCGGAGCGCCTCGCGGGCGGTGGGGGCAAAGTAGCGTTTGACGTTCATGGCGAATCTCCCGGTGGCCGTCGTCGACCACTGCTTGATGAGGATTATCGCGAGGCCGGGTCAAGCGCCTGGGGTGGAATAAAGCGGGTTTCCGGGGTCAATTCGGGAGACGGGGAGCGCGCACCGGCGGCAGCGATCGTGGCCCCGCAGCCGTGTCGGGAAGCGCGAGCATTGTCCGCAGGCGCGCCGCGAGTCGCGATCGCGGCGCACGGAATCCGCTCCGACACGGACGAACCGCCTGATCGCGACTTGCGTCGCGCCTGCGGAGGAGACTCCGCACGCAGTGGTTCTTCGTAGGAGCGACGCGAGTCGCGATCGCGGCGCACGGAATCCGCTCCAACACGGACGAACCGCCTGATCGCGACTTGCGTCGCTCCCACGGCGACTCCGCAGGCGCGTGGGTGCTCAGCCCTGCGCGCCCACCATCGCGGTGACGCGGATGGTGCGGTTCTCCGGCACCTCGCTGTTGGAGACGACCTTCAGCGACGGCACGGCGCGGCGCAGGAAGCGCGACAGCAGCAGGCGCAGTTGCGCGGGCACCAGCAACACCGGCGGCAAGCCGACATCCTCCTGGCGCTGGGCGATCTGCGCGGTCTGGCGCAGCAAGGTATCGGCCAGGCCCGGTTCGATCGCCCCGCCCTCGCCGCCCGCAGCCATGGCCTGCATCAGGATGCGCTCCAGCCCGGGCTCGAGCGCCATCACCTGGACCTCGGCATTGCCCGGGAACAGGCCCTGCAGGATGGCGCGACCGAGCGCCTCGCGCACCCGGGTGGTGAGCTGGGCCGGATCCTGCACGCGCGGCGCGTTCTCGGCGAGCACCTCGATGATGCTGCGCATGTCGCGGATGTTGACGCCTTCCTCGAGCAGGTTCTGCAGCACGCGCTGCACGGTGCCGAGCGGCAGCAGCTTGGGCACGAGGTCCTCGACCAGCTTGGGCGATTCCTTGCCGAGGTGGTCGAGCAGGGCCTGGGTCTCCTGGCGGCCGAGCAGCTCGGCGGCGTGGTTGAGGATGACGTGGTTGAGGTGGGTCGCCACCACGGTGCTCGCGTCCACCACGGTGTAGCCGAGCGCGTGCGCCTGCTCGCGCATCGAGGCGTCGATCCACACCGCGGGCAGCCCGAAGGCGGGGTCGGTGGTCTCGCGTCCGGCAAGCGGGCCGGACACGCGCCCCGGGTTGATGGCGAGGAACTGGCCAGGATAGGCATCGCCACTGCCGACCTCGACGCCCTTGAGGGCGAGCCGGTAACCGTTGGGCTTGAGCTCGAGGTTGTCGCGGATGTGCACGGGCGCGGACAGGAAACCGACCTCCTGGGCGAACTTCTTGCGCAGGCCGCGGATGCGCTTGAGCAGCTCGCCGTCCTGGCCCTTGTCGACCATCGGGATCAGCCGGTAGCCGACCTCCAGCCCGAGCACGTCCACCTGCGAGACGTCGTTCCAGCTCGCCTCCAGATTGTCGGCGGCGGGCATCGGAACCTGCGCCGCGGCCTCGGGCGCGGCGGCGGCCGCGGCTTCCTCGGCGATGCGCTTGCGCCGCATCCAGGCCATGCCGCCGAGCGTGGCCGCGAGCAGCAGGAAGACCAGGTTGGGCATGCCCGGAATCAGGCCGAGCACGCCGATGATCGCCGCGGTCAGCACCATGACCTGCGGATTGGAGAACAGCTGGCCGATCACCAGCCCGCCGACATCGCCCTCGTCGCCCACCCGCGACACCACCAGACCGGCCGCGACCGAGACGATCAGCGAGGGGATCTGCGCCACCAGGCCATCGCCGATGGTGAGCAGGGTATAGGTGTGGGCGGCGTCGCCCACCGCCATGTCGTGCTGCATGATGCCGACGAAGAGGCCGCCGATGATGTTGATCGCCAGGATGATGATGCCGGCGACCGCGTCGCCGCGCACGAACTTGGACGCACCGTCCATGGCGCCGTAGAAGTCCGATTCCTGCGCGATCTCCTTGCGCCTGCGCTTGGCCTCCTTCTCGTCGACCAGGCCGGCGTTGAGGTCGGCGTCGATCGCCATCTGCTTGCCCGGCATCGCGTCCAGGGTGAAGCGCGCCGACACCTCGGCGATGCGGCCCGCGCCCTTGGTGATCACCACGAAGTTGATCACGGTGAGGATGATGAACACCACCAGCCCGACCGCGGTGTTGCCGCCAACGAGGAAGTTGCCGAAGGCCTCGATCACCTTGCCGGCGGCATCCGGACCGGCGTGACCCTCTAGCAGCACGATGCGGGTGGAGGCGACGTTGAGCGACAGGCGCAGCAGCGTGGTGACCAGCAGCACGGTGGGAAAAACGGAGAAGTCCAGCGGCCGCGTCGAGTACATCGCCACCAGCATCACCATCACCGAGATCGCGATGTTGAAGGTGAAGAAGACGTCGAGGAGGAAGACCGGCAGCGGCAGCACCATCATCGACAGGATGACGAGGATCAGCAGCGGCGCGGCGAGCGGGCGCAGGTTGGCAGGCGCGAGCAGCTGGCGCAGCTTGAGGGTGTCGTTCAGGGCCATGGTTCAGGCTTCATTCCGCGGGCACGCCGGGATCCATCCCGACGGGCACCGGCAAGGCAGTGGGGGCGGCAGGCGGCAGGCCGCCCTGCTTCATCCAGGCGTCGAGCTGATAGACATAGGCCATCACCTCGGCGACCGCGGTGTACAGCGCGGCCGGGATCGCCTGCTCGAGCTCGCAATGCTTGTATAGCGCGCGCGCAAGCGGCGGCGCCTCGAGCAGCGGGACTTCGCTCTCCTTCGCGATCTCGCGGATCTTGAGGGCGAGCTCTCCCCGCCCCTTGGCGACCACCACCGGCGCGCCCATCTTCGCGGCGTCGTACTTGAGGGCGACGGAGAAATGGGTCGGGTTGGTGACCACCACGTCGGCCTTGGGCACCTCGGCCATCATGCGACGGCGCGCCATCTCGCGCTGCATCGCGCGGATGCGGCCCTTGATCATCGGGTCGCCTTCCTGCTCCTTGCTCTCGCGCTTGACCTCTTCCTTCGTCATGCGCAGCTTCTTGTGGTACTGCCAGAGCTGGAAGGGCACGTCGATCGCGGCGAGCAGGCCGAGGCTGAGCACGATCAGCAGGGTGGCGAAGACGATGGTGGCGGAAAAATCCGCCATGCCGGTCTCGAGGGGCTCGACCATCAGGCTGAACAGGTGCTCGAACTCGTACCACAGCACCAGGGCGGCCACGCCGCCGACCAGTACGGACTTCAGGATGGCCTTGAACATCTCGACCAGCCCGTGCAGCGAGAACATGCGCCCCAGCCCCTGCAGCGGGTCGAGGCGGTCAAACTTGAGCCCGAGCACCTTGGGTGCGAAGACCAGACCGCCGAGCACCATCGGCGCAGCCACTGCGGCGACCATCAGCGCGACGAAGAGCGGCATCAGGGTGAGCAGCGCGCCGCCGAGCATGCGCTCGAGCATGTCGAGCATGACGTTCTCGTCGAAGGCGGCGCGGCGGTCGAAGGCGAAACCGTCGCGGAACAGCCCCATCACCCGCCCCGCCATCCAGCCCCCGAGCAACAGCAAGGTCGCCGCACCGGTCATGGTGACGAGGAAGGTCGACAGCTCCCGCGATTGCGGGACCTGGCCTTCCTCACGCGCCTGTTCCAGCCTGCGTGACGAGGGGTCTTCTGTCTTCTCGAGGTCGCTGTCTTCGGCCACGGCCGGCTCCGTCCGCCGTCGCGCCGCACCGCAGGAATACGGGCGCGCGGCGACGTGTGCGGATTATCGGCCGATGCCGGCAAGGGCCGGACGCAGAAAACGTGGTGGAAAGCGGCGCAATTCGGCGCTTTGTGCGAG
This sequence comes from Thauera sp. DNT-1, assembly GCF_055393985.1. Taxonomy (NCBI): domain Bacteria; kingdom Pseudomonadati; phylum Pseudomonadota; class Betaproteobacteria; order Rhodocyclales; family Zoogloeaceae; genus Thauera; species Thauera sp. DNT-1. Next base: position 1,376,828 of record NZ_AP043752.1, read on the forward strand.
CGCCGCCGAGACCGCGCCGATCATCCCGGCCGTGTCCCGGCGCGGGCTTTCGATCCGCCCGGGCGCCCTTCAGCGCGGCGCGGGCAGGCGGTCGATACCGCGCAGCAGCGCACCCGCAGCGATCCCGCGCTCTTCGAACCAGCCGGCGTTCATCTCGAGCGCGAAGCGCGCCGGCGCGGCCGCGCAGTGGTTGACCTCGGTGCGCGGCGCCATGCGCTCGATGTTGAGGATCTTCCCCCTGGCATCGATGAAGGCGACCGAGAGCGGCAGATGCGTGTTGCGCATCCACATGCAGTGCGCCCCCTCCTCCGGAAACACGAACACCATGCCGCGATGCAGCGGCATCGCCACGCGGTGCATCAGCCCGGTCTGGCGTGCCTCTGCGGTATGGGCGACCTCGGCCTCGATGCGGTACATGCCGGCCCCGAGTTCGGCCACCGGCAGGCTGGCGCCCCCCCCCTGCGCCGCGGCGGAGAAGGCGGCCGCGCACAGGACCGAGGCGATCGAGGAACGGAGAACGGAGGAGCGTTTCTTCATCGCGGAACAGGCCCGAAAAAGCATGGAGGCCGCGAGTTTAGCGCGCGCCGAGGAGTAAGGCGCGAGACGTGAGGCGCAAGGAGCGGAACCGCCACAGCCGGGAAGTCCGCGAGCGCCCCCGGACCCACCGCGCCTCGCACCTCACGCCTCACTCCTTACGTCGCCAGCATCTCCTGATGCTTGCCGCCCACGCCGAGGTAGGCATCGATCACGCGCCGGTCGCCGGCGAGCTCGGAGGCGGGGCCCTCCATGGCGATCCCGCCGGTCTCGAGCACGTAGGCGTAGTCGGCCACCTGCAGCGCAGCCCGGGCGTTCTGCTCGACCAGGAGGATGGACACCCCGCGGCTGCGCAGTTGCGTGACGATGCGGAAGATCTCGCGCGTGATCAGCGGCGCCAGCCCCAGGCTGGGCTCGTCGAGCATCAGCAGCTTGGGCTTGGCCATCAGCGCGCGACCGACCGCCAGCATCTGGCGTTCGCCGCCCGAGAGGGTGCCGGCCATCTGCGTGCGACGTTCGCGCAGGCGCGGGAAGAGCGCGAAGATCTCTTCCATGGTCTGCGCGTGGTCGCGCAAGCCCATGCGGTAGCGCTGGAAGGCACCCAGCACGAGATTGTCCTCGACGCTCATCTCGCCGAAAAGCTCGCGCTTCTCCGGGACCAGGTTCATCCCGCTCGCGACCATGGTCTCGACCTCCGGCGCCACCATCGCCACGCTGTCGAACTCGATGCGACCACGCGAGGGCAGCAGCCCCATGATCGCCGACAGCATGGTGGTCTTGCCGGCGCCGTTGGGGCCGATCACGGTGACGATCTGGCCCTCCCCGACCGTGATGCTGGCGTCGGTGAGCGCCTCGACCTTGCCGTAGGAAACGCACAGGCCTTCGACCCGCAGTACCGGGCGATCGCTAAGGTTCTTCGTCGCCATCAGTCTTCTCCTCCGAGATAGGCCGCGAGCACGGCCGGGTCGCGCTGCACGTCCTCCGGCAGGCCCTCGGCGATCTTCTCGCCGAACTCCATCACCACCACGCGATCGACCAGGCCCATCACGAAGTCCATGTCGTGCTCGACCAGCAGCACGCCCATGCCTTCGCCGCGCAGCTTGCGCAGCAGGTCGCCGAGCGCTTCCTTCTCCTTGTAGCGCAAACCGGCGGCAGGCTCGTCGAGCAGCAGCAGGCAGGGGTCGGAGGCGAGCGCACGCGCGATCTCGAGGATGCGCTGCTGGCCGAGCGCGAGGCTGCCGGCCTCGTCGAACATGTGCTCGCCCAGGCCCACGCGCTCGATCTGGCGCGCAGCCTCGGCGAGCAGGCGCGCCTCCTCGGCGCGGTCCATCCGCCACGCCGCCGACAGCACGCCGCTCGTGCCGCGCATGTGGGCGCCGATGGCGACGTTCTCGAGTACGCTCATGGTGGGCAGCAGGCGCACGTGCTGGAAGGTGCGGCTCATGCCCATGCGCGCGATCGCGCGTGAGCCCTTGCCGACCACCGACTCGCCGAGGAAACGGACCTCGCCCGAGGTCGGCGTATCCACGCCCGAAACCTGGTTGAACATCGTGCTCTTGCCCGCGCCGTTGGGACCGATCAGGGCGAGGATCTCGCCCGCCCGCACCTCCAGGCTCATGTTGTTGTTGGCGAGCAGGCCGCCGAAGCGCCGCGTGACCGCCTTGGCCTCGAGCAGCAGGCTGCCGGCGGCCGGCAGCTCGCGCCGCGGTAGCGCCAACGCATCGCGATCGACCGCCCGACGCTGTGCCGCGACCGGGATGAAGCGCTTGAACCCCGACACCAGGATCGGCCACAGCCCGCCGCGTGCCTTGTGCAGCACCAGCACCATCAGCACACCGAAGAAGATCACCTCGAAGTTGCCGCTGGTGCCGAAGAGCTTGGGCAGCAGGTCCTGCAGCCACTGCTTGAGCACGGTGATCACGCCCGCGCCGACGAGCGCGCCCCAGACGTGGGCCGCACCGCCGACGACCGCCATGAACAGATACTCGATGCCGATGTGCAGGCCGAATGGCGTCGGATTCACGAAGCGCTGCATGTGCGCGTACAGCCAGCCCGAGGCGCAAGCGAGCAAGGCGGCGAGGATGAAGATCACCATGCGCGAGCGCGCGGTGTCGACGCCCATCGCCTCGGCCATCACCATGCCGCCCTTGAGTGCGCGAATCGCCCTGCCCTCGCGCGAGTCGAGCAGGTTGCTGGTGGTCAGCACGCCGGCGAGCACGAAGAGCCAGACCAGGTAATACACCTCCTCGCCCTGGCGCAGCTCGTAGCCGAACAGCGAGATCGGCGGGATGCCGGTGAGGCCGGTGTGGCCGCCCAGAAAGCCCATGGTGCCGAACAGGAAGTACAGGCTCAGGCCCCAGGCGATGGTCGCCAGCGGCAGGTAATGCCCGGACAGGCGCAGGGTGAGCTTGCCGATCAGGAAGGCCACCACGACGGTGAGCACCAGCCCGACGAGCAGGGCGAGCCAGGGCGAGCCGCCCGCCCAGGCCAGCCAGCCGGGCAGTTCCGCCGAGGTGGTGAGCAGCGCGGTGGTGTAGGCGCCGAGGCCGACGAAGGCGGCCTGGCCGAAGCTGGTCAGGCCGCCCACACCGGTGAGCAGCACCAGCCCGAGCGCGACCATGGCATACAGGCCGATGTAGTTGAGCAGCGTGACGTAGAAGGCCGACAGCACCAGCGGCGCCACCGCCAGCAGAGCGACGAACGCGGCCATCACCAGGCGCGGAGAGAGCGCGGGTTTCATTCCTCTTCCTCCACGTGGTGGCTGGTCAGGGAGCGCCAGACCAAAACCGGGATGATCAGCGTGAACACCAGGACCTCCTTGTAGGCGCTCGCCCAGAACGAACTGAAGGATTCGAGCAGGCCGACCAGCACCGCGCCGAAGGCTGCGAGCGGATAGCTCGCCAGCCCGCCGATGATCGCGGCGACGAAACCCTTGAGGCCGATCAGGAAGCCGCTGTCGTAGTAGATCGTCGTGATCGGCGAGATCAGCACGCCCGACAGCACGCCGATCAGCGCGGCGAGCAGGAAGGTGAGCTTGCCGGCGAGCGCGGGCGGGATCCCCATCAGGCGGGCGCCGTTGCGGTTGATCGCGGTGGCGCGCAAGGCCTTGCCGTAGATCGTGCGGCCGAAGAACAGCGCGAGCGCGACGATCAGCACGACCGAAGCCGCAATCACCCAGATCGTCTGCCCGCTCACCGTCAGCGGGCCGACCTCGAAGCTCGCATCCGAGAGCGGCGGCGTGCGGTAACCCTCGGCGCCGAAGAACAGCAGGCCCAGGCCCACCATCGCGACGTGGGACGCGACCGAGACGATCAGCAGCACCAGGACCGTGGCCTCGGCGATCGGCTGAAAGACGATGCGGTACATCATCGGTCCGAGCGGCACCACCACCAGCATGGTGAGCAGGATCTGCACCGCGAGGCCGAGTTCGGTTAGCGGCAACAGGCGCAGCAGGGCAAGGACCGCAAGCGGGTAGCCGATATTGACCGCGAAGACGCTCGGCAGCTTGCGCGCCTGCCCGGCACGCAGCGCCCCGAGTCCGTCGAGGGCGGCGACGGCGACCCCGGCACCGAGCAGCAGCCAGGCCGTGGCGGGGAAGACACCGTTACCGATCATCGCAAGCGTGAGCGCGCCGTAGGCGACGAACTCTCCCTGCGGGATGAAGATCACCCGGGTGACAGCGAACACCAGTACCAGCGCGAGCGCTAGCAGCGCATAGATGGCGCCGTTGGTGATGCCGTCCTGACCGAGGATCAGTGCAATCTGAAAATCCATGGACGCGAGCCTCCGCGCGCCCCGGCCGGAAGCCGAAGCGCGATCGAGTGGACCGACTGATGGGAACGGCGCGGCCGCCGGGCCGCAAGCCCGGCGACCGCGCGGGAGCACCGCTTACTGGACGAGCTTCCAGGCGCCCTTCTGGATCTGCACCATCACGCGCGCGCGCTGGTCGAGGCCGAGGTGGTCGTTCGGACCCATCGTGAACACGCCGTGGGCCCCGGGGACCTCCTTCATGTTCTCGAGCGCGTCGCGCAGCGCCGCACGAAACTCGGCGGTGCCGGGCTGGGCCTTCTTGAGCGCCGCGGGAACGGCCGCCTGCAGCATCACGCCGGAATCCCAGGCGTGGGCGCCGAAGGTCGACACGCTGCCCTTGCCGTGCGCCGCCTCGTAGGCCTTGATGTAGGTCATCGCGCTCGCCTTGACCGGGTTGTTGTCGGGCAACTGCTCGGCGACCAGCACCGGACCGGCGGGCAGCAGCGTGCCCTCGCAGTCGGCGCCGCAGACGCGCAGGAAGTCGTTGTTCGCCACACCGTGGGTCTGGTAGACCTTGCCCGACCAGCCGCGCTCCTTGAGCGTCTTCTGCGGCAGCGCCGCCGGCGTGCCCGAGCCCGCGATGAACATGGCGTCGGGCTTGGCCGCCATCATCTTGAGCACCTGCCCGGTAACCGAGGTGTCGGTGCGGGTGAAGCGCTCGTTGGCGACGATCTTGATCCCGCGCGCCTCGGCGACCGACTTGAACTGCTCGTACCAGCCCTCGCCATAGGCGTCGGCGAAACCGATGAAGGCCACGTTCTTGACGTTGTTGCTCGTCATGTGGGAGACGATCGCGGTCGACATGTGGGAGTCGTTCTGCGGCGTCTTGAACACCCAGCGCCGCTTCTCGTCCACCGGCTCGACGATGCGGCTGGAGGCCGCCCACGCGATCATCGGGGTCTGCGATTCGGCGGCGACGTCGATCATGCCGAGCGAGTTGGGCGAGGTGGTCGAACCGAGCACCACGTCGACCTTGTCCTCGGAGACCAGCTTGCGGATGTTCTTGACCGCGCTGGTGGTGTCCGAGGCGTCGTCGAGGACGACGTAGGTGACTTTCTGCCCGGCGATCTCCTTGGGCATCAGCTCGACGGTGTTGCGCTCGGGGATGCCGAGCGAGGCGGCCGGCCCGGTGGCCGAGACGGTGATGCCCACCTTGAGCTGGGCATGGGCGGCGCCCGCCGCAAAGGCAAGACCGAGCGCGACGAACAGCGTCTTCTTCAGTTTCATGGTATCTCCTCCGGTCGTTATGGATTAGGCGACCAGCCTGACCATGACGGGCCGCCCTTCTTGCCACCCGATGAAACCCGATACCTGCAGTTCCACGAAAAGCGCCTCAATGGTAGACGATTCCGGGCCCTGCGGGCGTGATGCATGCTACGCGCAAAGCGGCTTCCCAGGCCGCTTTGCGATGTTTCAGACGTACTGCCCGGCGTCCACCCGGATGACCTCGCCGGTGATCATGCGCGCCATGTCCGAGAGCAGGAAGACGACGGCTGCGGCGATATCGTCCGGGGTGGCGAGCTCGCGCATCACCGACTCCTGCAGCGCGCGCTCGAGCACCTCGGCCGGCAGCGCGCGCGCCATCTCGGTCATCACCATGCCGGGCGCAACCGCGTTGACGGTGATGCCCTTGGGGCCGAGTTCGCGCGCCGCGGTCTTGGTGAGGCCGATCATGCCCGCCTTCGCCGCGGTGTAGTTGGCCTGGCCGAACTTGCCGCGCAGGCCGTTGATCGAGGTGATGTTGACGACCCGGCCGCGGCCGGCCGCGATCATGCCCGGCGCGCAGGCGCGCAGCATGTGGAATGCGCCGCTCAGGTTGACGTCGAGCACCGAGCGCCATTCCTCGTCGCTCATCTTGAGCAGGCTGCGGTCGCGCGTGATGCCGGCGTTGTTGACCAGCAACGTCGCCGGCTCGGGCAGCTGCGCCACCGCGTCGGCCACCGACTGCGCGTCGGCCACATTCACCCGATGCAGCACGCCCGCCGACTCGTTGCTGTCGGTCATGTCGAAGACATGCACGCGCGCGCCGGAGGCGACCAACGCGTCGGTGATCGTGCGTCCGATCCCGCGCGCGCCGCCGGTGACGATCGCCACCTTCCCAGCCAGTTCTCCGCTAAAACCCATGAGCCGCTTCCCCTCTGGATGTGCATATGCCCGGAGCCCGCTTGCGCGGACCCCGGGCCGGTTGATGCCGAGCGCTCAGACGAGCGGGCGCGACAGCGAGAGCTGCTGGCCGGGACGGAAGCCGCAGCGGTCGAGGAAGCGCAGCAGGTCGAAGCGGTTCCACTCGACCTCGGTGCGCACCGACTCGACGTGCAGCGAGGTCAGGTTGGCGAGCAGCTGCGACACCAGCGCACGGCCGACGTGCTTGCCGCTGGCCGCCGCATCGACGCCGATGGTGTCGATCACGGCAGCAGTGGCCGCGCGGCCGAACTCGCCGAAGTCGACCCGCGCCATCAGGAAGCCGGCGACCATGCCGTCCTGCTCGGCGACGACCGAGACGCGGACGCCGGACTCGCCGAGGGCCTCGTCGAACTTGCGCCGGTAGTAGGCGCTGCGGTCGTGGCCTGTGGTGCGGCGGTCGATGCGCACGACGGCGTCGAAGTCGGCCGCGGTCAGCGAGCGCACCGGGATGCGGTCGCGCGACAAGGCTTCGGCGTCATCCTGGCTGGCGTCGCTGTAGTCGGGCTCGGTGTTGAACTGGTCCAGCAGTTGCTTGGTGGTGGGATGCGGACGCGTGGTCATCGCTGATCTCCAGGTTGTCGTTTCCGGACGTGAACTCAGAAGTTCACGTATTCGGTCGGGCGCTCGAGCACCAGCCGCGGCGACAGGCGGAAGCCGGCCGCGGAGAAGAACTCGACCAGACCGGGACGATCCCATTGCGCCTGGGTGCGCATCTCGCTGGCGCCGCGTTCGCGCGCGCTGCGGTCGAACTCGCCGACCAGCTTGCGGGCGAGGCCCTGGCGCTGGGCCGCGGGGTCGATCGCCACGGCGTCGAGCACCGCGACGCGTTCCAGGCCGCCGAATTCGCCGTCGAGCAGGTGGCCCAGCAGGAAACCGGCGACCTCGCCGCCACGCTCGGCCACGCAGGAGAAGAATCCCGTGGGGCTCTGCTGCTCGGCCTGGAGGCGGCGCTCGAAGAAGCCGGCGCGGCTCTCGCCGCCATTGGTCGCGTCGAGGCGGGTGACCGCCGCCAGGTCGCCGGCGGCCAGCGGCCGCAGCTTGATTTCGGTATTCGCAGTCATTGCGTCTCCCTGAGATGACTGGGGCGGAGGGCCGCCATCGGCCCCCTCCGCCGGTGGATCAGTGCAGGCTGTCGTACTTGGCCTGCAGTTCGTCCTGCGATTCGCGGTAGTCCGGGTGATCCTTGATGCAGTCGGCCGGGCAGACGAGCTTGCACTGCGGCTCGTCGAAGGCACCGACGCACTCGGAGCACTTGCCCGGATCGATCACGTAGATCGGGTTGCCGGCGGTGATCGCCTCGTTCGGGCACTCCTCGACACAGGCATCGCACGCGGTGCAGTCGTCATTGATGAGCAGGGCCATGATGGCTTCCTCCTGTAGGCTGGTTTCAGGCCGCGGCGGCGAGCTGCTGCCCGCCCAGGCGCGCGAGTTTCTCGTGGCGGAAGGCACCCCACAGGGCCGCGCCGATCGCACCGGCGAAGGGCGAGTCCGGGTGGTTGAACGCAGTCACGTTCATCTTCTGCTCCTTGACCGACTCGTTGAGGGTGTTGAGCAGGCCCTCGTCGAGCGCCAGGCCGCCGGTGCAGAGCACCACGCCCTCGCGCGCGCCGATCGACTTGAGCAGCTTGGCCAGGCGACCGGCCATCGAGATGTGGATGCCCTTCAGGATGTTGGGCGCCGTGATGCCGCGCGACACCATGTTGATGACGTCGGTCTCGGCCAGCACCGCGCAGATGCTCGACACCACCTCGGGGTTGTCGGCCTGGTTCGACAGCGAGCCGATCTCGTCCTGGGCGATGCCGAGGTAGCGCGCGATGTTCTCGAGGAACTGCCCCGAGCCCGAGGCGCACTGGCTGGTCATCTTGTAGGTCTCGACCTTGCCGCGCTCGTCGTTGCGGATCGCCCGCCCGTGCAACGCGCCGATGTCGAGCACCGCGCGCGCTTCCGGGTTGAGGTAGACCGCGCCACGCGCATGGGTCGTCATGGAGTAGAAGTGGCCGGTGTGGAAGTGGAGGCTCTCGCCCTCGCCGGTGGTGGCGACGTAATCCACGTCGGACGCCTTGAGGCCGGCCTCCTCGAGGAGCGCGTGGTAGGCCTCCTCGGCGAGCTTGAAGGGATCGCGCTGACGGATGCGGTCGTTGCGCTTGCCCAGCCACTCGGTCTTGTCGCCCTCGACGCGGAAGAGGACGGTCTTGACGGCGCCGGTGCCGATGTCGATGCCTGCGGTGATGGTCATTTTCAAGCCTCCACGACGGCGCGACGGGCGAATTCGGAAGCCCCAAGCGCACCGGTATAGATCGAATCGGGGTCGATGTTGATCTTCACCTCCCCGTAGTTTTCCTTGACGAGCTGGCGCAACTCCTTGACTGCGGCCTCGTTCTTGGCCACGCCGCCGGTGAAGGTGAACTCGTCGGTGATGCCGCCCGAGCGCGAGATGATCGACATCGCGCGCAGCATGATGGCGCGGTGCAGGCCGGCGAGGATGTCCTCGCGCTTGTCGCCCAGCGCCAGGCGGTCGCGCAGCTCGGCGCCGGCGAACACGGTGCAGGTCGAGTTGATGCGGATCGACTTGGTCGCCTTCATCGCGAGCGGGCCGAGTTCGTGCAGGCCCATGTTCATCTCGTCGGCGACGTAGCCCAGATAGCGGCCGGTGCCGGCGGCACAGCGGTCGTTCATCTGGAAGTTCACCACGATGCCCTTCTCGTCGATCTGGATGCCCTTGGTGTCCTGGCCGCCGATGTCGAGCACCGTGCGGGTCTTCGGATACATCAGGTGGGCGCCCAGGCCGTGGCAGAGGATCTCGGAGCGGATGTGCTCCTTCGGGAAGGGCAGGCGGACGCGGCCGTAGCCGGTGCCGACCACATAGCGCTCGACCATGTCCACATCGAGCGCCGCATCGATCGGCGCGCCGAGCGCGGCGGTGTCGAGGGCGCTGGACATCTCCCCACGAACCCGCTCCATCGCGGTGCGGAACTTGCGGTTCATGTCACCCGAAGGCGGACGGTTCTCGACCTCGATGATCGACTTGTCGTACATGTGCAGCAGGGTGTCGAAGGGGATCCCGGCATCGCGCGCCACTTCCTCACCGATCTGCATGAAGCGCGAACCGGCCAGATCGCGGAAGAAGTCCGATTTGCGCTGCGCCGTGGGTGCGAACAGCTTGTCGGCTTCTTCCTCGCGCAGGCGGCGGAAGACTTCGGTCAGCGCACCGACGATCACTTTTTCCTTGCCGGCGAAGCGCGGGCCTTCGACGTTGGCGATGCAGGTCTGCTCGAGGTCGCCGAGCTGCTCGACGAACTGCTCGCGGCGGAAGTTGCGCGTCAGGCCGGCGAGGATCTCGTCTACCCGACCGGCGACGGCCGGCACCTTCTCGAGCTCGCGACGGATCAGGCTCAGGCGCGCATCGATGAACGCCTCGAGCTTGGAGACGCGTGCGGCGGTGTCATAGTTCGAGCGCGAGTTGGTGATGCCGCGACCGAGCACCTGCCCCTTGTCGTCCATGACGACCGCCTTGGTCGTGGTGGACCCCAGATCAATTCCGACGAAACATTCCATGGTTCGCTCCTTACGCGGCTGCCAGCGACGCGCCGCTGCGTTTCTGATCGACCATCTGGAAGTAGCTTTCCAGACGGTTCTTGACGTTTGCGTGGGAGAAGTAGCGCGGATCGACGAGGTCGGTCTCGATGAACGCCGCCGGCTTGCCGGTCCGCTTCTCGATCTCGCGCATCATCAGCAGCTGACCCGCCGAGAAGCTGTTGCAGCTCTTGATCGAGTTGATCAGCAGGCCATCGGCCTGGTAGTCGTTCATGTACTTCTCGAGCAGTTCGACGCGCTGCGGCAGGTTGTTGTTGGTGTAGCAACCCAGGCAGTAGTCGGCCAGCGTGCCCAGCGGATCGTTCGGGTCGTGACGGAAGCCCTGGTCGTAGAGGCCGCCCACCTTGGTGTAGGAGCTCGCCACCACCACCGCGCCCTCGTCGTAGAAGAGCTTCCAGAACTCGCGGAAGCTGGTCCAGTTCGGCGGACCCTCGACGACCAGGCGGTACTTCTCTTCCTTCATGTCGCCTTCGGGCGTGATCGGGCCCTTGCCCTCGCGGATGCGCTGCTCGATCTCCTTGCGCACCAGGTCGTAGTACTCGACCGCGTCGGTGGTGCCGCGGAAGGCGGTGAACATCGGGCCGATGTAGTACACGCCGCCGAAGTAGGCATCGATCGGCGAGGGACGGTTCTTCGCGCTCTCCAGCACCCAGACCAGGTTGTCCTCGGCCTTGGCCGAGTTCTTCAGGTATTCGCGCAGGCGGTCGATGTCGAACTTGACGCCCGAGACCTTCTCGAACATCGGGATGACTTCTTCCTTGAGCTGCTTGACCACGAAGTCACGCATGTTCTTGGTGATCTTGCCGTCGCCCTGATACGGGATCTGCAGCATCACCGTCGGACACTTGTACTCGTGGCGCAGCAGCTCGAACCACTTCATGAAGGTGAAGCAGCCGGTGTAGGACAGCAGCAGCATGTCCGGCGCGGGCATCGGCTTGCCGTTGGGCGCGATGTTGCCGCGGCCCATCATGCCGATGTCGGCCTTGACGTAGGTGCACACGTCCTCGGAGTGGCCCGCCTTCTCGGCGTCCATGATCATGCCGCCGGAAACCTTGCGCATGCCGTTCTGGATGGCGTTGGTCTCGGGCAGGTTGTTGACCATGTCGAAGCACATGATCAGCTCGTTCAGGTTGCCCGGGACGAAGGTCGACACGACCTTCTCGCCCGACTCCTTGGTGCCGGTGAGACGATCGTAGTTGCCGGCGATCATCTCCTTCTGCTTCACCATCGAGGGTTCTTTGATGACTTCGGGGGAGGTGGCTGCGCTCATGATTAGCTCCAGAGTTTGATGGAGTCGGCGAAGGTGCCGGCCTGCTCGCGGATCGGCTGCATCTGGCCCGAGTTTTCCGCGTACTTGAACGAGATGTAGGGGACGTTGTGCTCGGAGCAGCGGTCGGCCAGCATCGGCCGCTCGAGCAGGGCCGGGTCGCAGAAGCTGGGCGCGGCGAAGATGACACCCTCCGCGGCGTTGCTGCGAACCTGCTCGAGCAGGTACTTGCCCTTGTCCTCTTCCTTGTCGTCGTACTTCGCGGCGGTGGCGATCGACTCGTGCAGGAAGGCGAGCGACAGGTTCTGCATCGGATCACCGCCGGTCGAGACCGGATTGCGCAGCCAGCGATGCACGATCATGTAGTCGTCATCGACGATGTAGCAGCCGGCGAGCTCGATCGACTTGATCAGGTTGAGCGGCGGCTGCTCGCAGAACGAGCCGTTGATGACCACGCGGCAGTTGTCGCGCTTGGATGCCTTCACATTCTCGGCTGCGGCGAGGTATTCGCTCAGCATCTGGTTGTGCTCTTCCACCGGCAGCACGAGGCCGGCGCGCATCAGCAGATAGACTTCGGACGAGGGCACCTTCCACGGCTCGCGGGAACGCATGCCGTACACCGCCTGCACCAGCCTGCGGTTCTCGTTGTAGACCGCGATCGAGGCACGCAGCGCGTCGTCGGTGATCTTGCGCCCGGAGAGGTGCTCGAGGCCTTCACGCAGTTCGTTCAGCTCGTTGGTGTAGTAGCTGCCACCGACGTCGTCGCGATAGTTCTGCGGCACGTCGAAGTAGCGCACGTACTTGCCCGGGAACAGCAGCTTCCACATGCCGGACAGGTTGCGGATCACGTCGCAGATGCTGGGAAACAGCATGCCGTCGACGAAATCCATGCGCTTGGACAGCCCCAGCTCGATGGTCGAGCGTGGGATGCGACAGATGTAGCTCTGGTAGTAGGCGTCGCCGTGGATCACCTCCAGGCCGTCGCCTCCGCCCATGATGCCGAGCGGGAGCATGCCCGCGGCGTGGATGATCTCGCGCGGCACATACACCGGCATGTAGGCGATTACCTTGCGCGAGGGGTCGGCCTCCTTCCACTTCCTTGCGGCGGTGAAATCGAGGTCTTCGTAGAGCGCTTCACAGCGCGCGATGATGTCTGCCGTACTCATGGTCAACGGTTCTCCCAGTTTGCAGAACGCTTCTCAAGAAAGGCCCGTAGACCTTCCACCGCATCGTGGCTGGCCATCAGCTCCTCGAGATACATGGCCTCCACGGTTTCCAGTTTTTGCTTGATCGCCGGCACCCGGTCGCAGCGTGCGGCCCGAACCGCGAAACGCAGCGAGCTGGCGCTCAGCGCAGCAAGATGTTCGTCGTACCACTTCAGCGCGGCCGCCTCGGGGTCGTCGGCGAGCACGTCGGCCAGCCCGATCCGGTGCGCCTCGGCGCCGTCGATGCTGCGCCCCGAGAACAGCAGCTCCTCGGCACGCGATTGCCCGACGCGCGGCGGCAGCAGGCAGGAGGCCGCAGGCGCGAACACGCCGAGGCGGATCTCCGGCTGCCCCAGGCGCGCATCCGGCGCCACGAAGAGCAGGTTGCCCGCCGCCGCCACCTCGAGCCCGCCGCCGAGGCACTGGCCGCGGATCGCGACCAGGATCGGCACCGGGCTGTCGAGCATCTGCCGCACCAGCGCATGCAGGGTCTTCAGCATCTGCGCGCACTGCTCGGGCATGTGCTCGTCCACACTGGCGCCGAAGCTGAAGTGCGGGCCCTCGGCATCGAGCAGCACCGCGCGCAGCGCGGGCGAACCGAGGTGGGCGCCGAGCGCCTGCTGCAGCGCGCCGATCATCGCGGCATCGACGATGTTCGCCTTGGGCCGCGCCAGGCGCAGGCGGAGCAGGCCGCCGTCGCGCTCCAGCCAGGCCTTGAGCGGGTTGATCGCCTCGCCCATCACTTCGCCCCCGGCATCAGGCTTTCGATCAGCTCGGGCGTCCAGGGCGTGCCGACGGCGAGCGCCTGGCGGAGGTCGGTGAACTCGATCTCGCGGCCGGTCTCCTTGGTACCCTCGTTGAAGGCGCGGAAGCCGGTGCGGGCCTCGTTCATCATGTTGAGCGCGAGCCAGGCGCGGCTGTTCTCCTTGTTGCGGTTCCAGGCATCGAGCTTGGGCTTGCGCAGCTCCTCGAAGCTCTTGGTCAGGCACTCGGGGAAGGTGGAGATCAGCTTGGCACACAGCTTCTCGACCGCCTCGTCGAGCAGGGAAAGGTCGATCTCGCCGCGCTTGAGCAGCTCCTTGCCGGCGGCCAGTTCGTCGCCGGTCTTGAACTCGCCGTGGATGATGCGGCCGAACTCGTCGAGGTAGCGGTCGGTGATGACCAGCGGGTTGGCGACGAACTTGCCATCGATCTTGAGCGCGGGGACGATCTGCGAGGAAATGCCGAGGCGGTAGGCCTTGTGCGCCGAGAACGGCTCGCACAGGGTGCCGGACACCATCGCCTGCTCGCAGCCGATCATCACCGGCAGGAAGTCGGTCGCACCGCCGATCGCGGCCGAGCCGTGCTTGGGGCCGGCCTGGCCGAAGTTGGCCAGGTCCTGGGCGACGGTGAAGTCCGCCGCCATGCCGATCTCCTGGCCGCCACCGATGCGCATGCCATTGACGCGGCACACCACCGGCTTGTCGCAGCCCAGGATCGCCGACACCATGTCGTTGAAAAGACGCATGTACTGGCGGTATTCCTGCGGGTTGCCGGCGTAGTACTCGGCGTATTCCTTGGTGTTGCCGCCGGTGCAGAAGGCCTTGTCGCCGACCGCGGTGAACACCACCGTGGCGACGTCGCGGGCGCAGGACGCGGCACGGAAGGCAAGGATCAGGCCCTTCACCATGTCGGTGGTGTAGGAGTTGTACTGCTTGGGGTTGTCCAGCCAGATCCAGGCGTTGTACAGGCCCGGCACCACCTCGCCCTGGAGATTGCGCGCGGGGCGCTTCTCGTAGATCACGCCCGGCACCACCGTCTCGGGCACCAGGTTATGGTCGACCAAGTGCTTGGGCGCAGTCTGATCGATCACGCGTTGCGTCGTTTCTTTCATCTCGTATGGCTCCTCTGTCTGCTCTCTTGTCGGATTGGTAGGGGGTGCGGGATCAGGGGGTCAGGATCGCGCGGCGGCTGAGCTTGTGCGCGTGAGCCGCCTCGAAGACCTCGTTGATCTGCGCGAGCGGGTGGCGCTCGACGAAATTGGCGAGGTTGATGCGGCCGTCGAGCACCAGGTCGAGCGCGGCCGGGTAGTACTCGGGCAGGCAGCCCCAGTTGCCGAGCGCGCGGGCATGGAAGGCCATCAGGTTGGAGAGGCGAACCTCGACCTTGTCCATCGTGAAGCCGACCACCGCGAGCGTCGCGCCGTGATTGATCAGGCTATAGGCGTTGGCCTGGCCGGCACCGCTGCCCGAGCATTCGAAGATCTTCCAGCGCGTGGTGCGCAGGCCGTTGGCCTTGGCGTGCGCCTCGATCGCCTTCTTGAGGTCGCGTCCGGTCACCTCGCGCGCATTGAGCGTCAGCGCCGCACCGTACTTCGACATCAATTCGAGCTTGGCCGGATCGACGTCGATCGCCACCACGCTCGCACCGAAGGCGTTGGCGATCTGCACCGCGTAGCCGCCGACGCCGCCCACCCCGATCACGATCGCGACGTCGCCAGGCTCGACTCCGGCCTGCGTGACCGCCTGGTAGGGCGTGGTGACCGCGTCGGCCACCACCGACACGTCGGCGAGTTGCAGTCCGGCGGCGGCGAGGCGCTTCTCATCGACCGCGCACAGGCCGCGCGCCGGCACCACGATATGGGAGGCGAAGCCGCCCTGGATGTCGTTCCCGGGCATCACCTGGGCGCGGCAGATGGTGCCGTGTCCCGACGTGCAGAGCTCGCAGGTCCCGCACGGCATCACCGCCGGCACGACCACCGCGCGGCCGACCCACTGCCCCGCCGCGCTGCCCGCGCCCACCACCCGGCCGCTGATCTCGTGGCCGAGCGCGAGCGGCAGCGGCTGGTTGGTGCGCACGCCGTCGTAGTAGTAGCCGAGATCGGTGTGGCAGACGCCGCAGCCGGCGACCTCGACCACCACCTGGTCGGCGGCCAGCTCGCCGATCTCGAACTCGGTGCGGACCATCGGCCGACCCGGCTCCACCATCATCCAGCGATACGGTTTGGTGCTCATCTACCCACTCCTTCCGTTTACGTTCGCGTCAACTTTAATCGATCTGATTGGCGACTGGATCGACTGCTTCCTGCCGCCGCGTTGGATGCAAAGTTAAATCAGGCCGGCAGGAGGGCAGTTGACCAAAGTCAACAGATTGACGTTTGCGTCAACGTAAACTTCGACACATCGGAGGTGAGCGCTGCGAAGGCGGCGCTGCAACCCAACCAGCCTCCGGTCGGCGCCGTGCCCGCTTCACCCGAGGGGGACGCGCGCATGGGCCCTGAACAGGACCGCGCCGGCACCCGCCGGTCGAAGGTCGAACATTGGAGAACGAGGATGACAGCCCGATCGGTATCGATAACATTCGCCGGCAGCGGCGGCGCGGGGGTGATGACCGCAGGCAACATGCTGCTCGACGCCGCCGGCCGTGCCGGCTGGTATGCCTACATGACCCGCTCGTCGGGCGCGCAGATCCGCGGCGGCGAGGCCGCCGCGATGATGCGTCTGTCTACGTCGCCGGTGCAGTCGCACGACGATCAATATGATCTGCTGGTCGCCATCGACTGGGAGAACGTCGGGCGCTTCTCCGCCGAGATCCCGATGACCGCCGATAGCCTGGTCGTCGGCGATCCCGACGGCGGCGAATTCCCCGAGGCCATCCGCGCCAAGGGCACGCGGTCGGCAGACATCCCGTTCAAGAAGATGGCCAAGACGATCGAGGGCGGGCGCCCCAACATGATCGCCCTGGGCGCGGTCGCCGGCCTCGTCGGCCTTCCCGAGGACGCCGTGCTCGGTGTGGTCCGCGACTCGCTCGCCAAGAAGGGAGAGGCCGCGCGCACCGCCAGCGAGGCATCGGTGCGTGCAGGCATGGCCTTCGCGGCCGACCTGCCGCCCTGCCCCCGCCTGGCCACCGCCCAGGGCCAGAGCGAGCGCCTGTGGAGCATCACCGGCAACGAGGCCGCCGGTCTCGGCGCGGTGCGCGGCGGCATCCGCTTCGTCGCCGCCTATCCGATCACCCCGGGCACCGAGGTGCTGGAGTGGCTCGCACCCAACCTCGCCAAGCTCGGCGGCGTGCTGGTGCAGGCCGAGGACGAGCTCGCCTCGATCAACCAGATCATCGGCGCTTCCTACGCCGGCGTGCCCTCGCTGACCGCCACCTCCGGCCCCGGCCTGGCGCTGATGACCGAATCGCTCGGCCTCGCGGTCGCCTCGGAGACCCCGATCACCGTGGTCAACGTGATGCGCGGCGGCCCCTCCACCGGCATCCCGGTGAAATCCGAGCAGAGCGACCTCAACATCGCGCTCTACGGCCTGCACGGCGACGCCCCGCACCTGGTGGTGGCGCCCAACTCGCTCGCCGACTGCGCCTTCGCCACGCAGTGGGCGGTCCATCTCGCCGATACCCTGCAGACCGCCGCGATCGTGCTCTCCGACCAGTCCCTCGGCCAGAGCCGGGCGACGATCTCGCCGCCCGCCGATCCCGGCTTGCGCGCGGTCCGCCTGATGCCCGAGGGCGAGGCGGCCGAACGCTACCGCCGCTACACCAACACCGCGTCGGGCGTCTCGCCGATGGCCGTACCCGGCATGAAGGGCTACCAGTACACCGCCGACGGCCTCGAGCACAACGAGTTCGGCACGCCGTCCAGCGGCGCGGCCGACCACAGCGCCCAGCTCGACAAGCGTCTGCGCAAGCTCGCCCTGCACGACTACGGCACGCACTGGGCCGACATCGAGGGCGACGGCGACATCGCCGTGCTGACCTGGGGGTCCACCACCGGGCCGGTGCGCGAGGCGCTCGAGCGCTTCCGCGCCAGCGGCGGGCGTGCCCGCCTGGTGTCGATCCGCCTGATCTCGCCGGTGCGCCCGGAACAGCTCGCCGCCGCGCTCGCGGGCGTGGCGCGCGTGCTCGTGGTCGAGCAGAGCCATGGCGCCCAGTTCCACCGCTACCTGCGCGCCCACTACGACCTCCCGGGGAGCGTGCGCGCCTTCCACCGGCCCGGCCCGCTGCCGATCCGTCCGAACGAAATCTTCCGCCAACTGGCCGACTGGAGCTGAACATGGAAGCCACATCCACCTGCCCGAGCTACTCCGCGCGCGACTACAAGTCCGAGGTCAAGCCCGTCTGGTGTCCGGGCTGCGGCGATTACTCGGTGCTCGGCTCGATCACCAAGGCGCTCGCCGAGCTGTCGATCCCGCCCGAGCGCGTCGCCCTCGTTTCCGGCATCGGCTGCTCCTCGCGCCTGCCCGCCTACACCAACGTGTTCGGCTTCCACGGCGTGCATGGCCGCGCCCTGCCGATCGCCACCGGCATCAAGGTATCCCGCCCCGAGCTCACCGTGATCGCCTCCGGCGGCGACGGCGACGGCTTCTCGATCGGCGGCAACCACTTCATGCACGCCTGCCGGCGCAACGTCGACATGACCTACATCGTCATGGACAACGAGGTCTACGGCATGACCAAGGGCCAGGCCTCGCCGACCACCGCGCCCGACTGGGAGAAGAGCAAGCTCACCCCGCAGGGCACCGGCATCAACCCCTTCCACCCGCTGGTGATCGCACTCGCCGCGGGCGCGAACTTCATCGCCCGCGGCTTCTCCGGCGACCAGAACGGCACCGCGAAGCTCATCACCGAGGCGATCCGCCATCCCGGCTTCTCCTTCGTGCAGCTGCTCAGCCCCTGCGTCACCTTCCGTCCCGAGCAGCGCGACTGGAAGGACATGGTGCATCCCGCCGCGGTCGACCCGACCGACGACCCCGCGCGCGCCGCGCGCCGCCTGATGTCCGACGATGGCTTCAACGTCGGCGTGCTCTTCCGCGGCAGCCGCAAGCCCTTCCAGCCCGGGCAGCCGGCGAGCGTCGATTCAGTTGCAGATCTCGAGAAGGAGTTCGTGTTATGAGCAAACCCGATCCGCAGGAAACCGGCATCCACTCGGTGGAGCACCTGCTGGCCCATGCGCTGGCGATGGAAGTCGAGGCGGTCGAGCGCTACGAGGCACTCGCCGACCAGATGGAGACCCACAACAACCGCGACGTCGCCGTGCTCTTCCGCAAGCTGGCCGAGATCGAGAAGCTGCACGTCGACAACGTCAACGACATCAGCGAGGGACACACCCTGCCCCACATCGCACCGTGGGAATACTCCTGGGAAGCCCCCGAGAGCCCGGAGGCGCCGTCGGTGTCGGCGGAAGGCCTGCACTACATGATGCATCCCTACCAGGCGATCGCGATGGCGCTCGAGGCCGAGCGCCGCGGGGTGGACTTCTACGACCGCCTGGTCGCCCAGTCCGAGCGCGAGGACATCCGCAAGCTCGCCGCCGAACTGTGCGAGACCGAGCGCGAGCACGTCACCCTGCTCGAAGGCTGGCTCGCCCGCTTCCAGCCCCCGCCCAAGGGCTGGAACGAGGACCCCGATCCGCCCTTGCTGCAGGGTTGAGGAGCAAGGGGTAAGGCGCCAGACATGAGGCGCCAGGAGCGATGCGCGCGCTGGGAGACCAGCGCGCGCATCGGCTTTTGGAGGTCGGGCGAAAGATGCCTGCGGAGAGGATGAAGGGAAATCCCGAGCGAAGGATCTCGAGCCGCGCCCGTCCGCCGTCGACCGACGACACTGCGACCGGATGTGACGAGGCGCCAGGCCGAGAGGTCTTCACCCCCCCAGGCCTGACGCCTCACATCTCACGCCGTCTGATCGACGCTCAGCTCGTAGCCCGCCTCGCGCAGGCCCTGCACGACCGCGCCGGCATCCTTGGCCTCGAAGCGGATGGTCGCGGTGCGCAAGCCCTCGGACTGCGGCGTGCGCGGCGACACCACCGAGACGATGTAGCCGCCCTGCGCATTGACCGAGGCGAGCAGCGCGGCGAGCTGGCCGGCGCGATCCTGCAACTTCACGGTGATCCGCGTCGCACCCTCGACCCAGCAGCCGGTGATGTCGAGGAAGAAATCGAGCAGGTCCACGCTGGTGACGATGCCCACCAGGCGCCCGGCGTCGTCCACCACGACGAGGCAGCCCAGCTTCTTGGGCCGCATCATGCGCGCGGCCTCCTCGATCTGCGTGCGTGGCGAGCAGCTCACCACCGACTTGTGCATGATGTCCGCCGCGGTGATCTTGGACAGCAGGTACTTCACCTCGCCGACGTCGAGCGTCGTGATCATGGACGGCTGGGCGCGCTGCACGTCGCGATGCGAGATGATGCCCAGCACCTTGCGATCCTGGTCGATCACCGGCACGTGGCGCACCTTCTTGAGCCGCATGATCTCGGAGACCTGCGAGAAAGAGGCCTCCGGACCGACGTGCAGCACCTCCCGGGTCATGATGTTTTCGACGAACATGGGTCACTCCAGTTGGAAGAAGAAACAGCGGTAAACAGCGGGTTCGAGACAGCACAAGAGGAATAGCGGGCACGCGACGCGGCCCCGGCCGGACACGGACCAGCGCGCATGCGGTCGCCGGATCTGCGGCTGGAACGCAGTTTATCGGAAACCCACATCCCCAAGCAGCGCCTATAGTTAACGCTAACGTTAACTCTACACAAAAAAATTACGTTCACGTCAACGTTACTGTTTGACAAATATCAACCGACCGGTCAGTCATAAGTTCTAGGATTCATCCCATAAGCCAAGAAGGGGGAGCGGGCGGCCTCAGCCTCGCCCGCACACCACCGGAGGAGACACCTGATGACCGTCAGCAGCCCACAGGGCACAACCAAGGTCGCCACCTACTGTTACCAGTGCGTGGCGGGGCCGGACCTGCTCAAGGTGAAGGTCGAGGACGGCGTGGCGACCGCCGTCGAGCCGAACTTCGACGCCGAGGACGTGCATCCGGCCGCGGGCCGGGTCTGCGTGAAGGCCTTCGGCCTCGTGCAGAAGACCTACAACCCGAACCGCGTCCTGCAGCCGATGAAGCGCACCAACCCGAAGAAGGGGCGCCACGAGGACCCGCGTTTCGTGCCCATCTCCTGGGATGAGGCGCTCGACACCATCGCCGCCAAGCTGCGCGGCATCCGCGAGACCGGCCTGCTCGACGCCTCGGGCTACCCGCGCGTGGCGGCGAGCTTCGGCGGCGGCGGCACGCCCACCGCCTACATGGGCACCTTCCCCGCCCTGCTGGCGGCCTGGGGCCCGGTGGACATGAGCTTCGGCAGCGGCCAGGGCGTCAAGTGCTACCACTCCGAGCACCTCTACGGCGAGCTCTGGCATCGCGCCTTCATCGTCTGTCCGGACACGCCGCGCAGCAAGTACATCCTGTCCTTCGGCAGCAACATCGAGGCCTCGGGCGGCGTATGCGGCGTTTGGCGCCACGCCGCCGCACGCGTCGAGCAGGGCGTCAAGCGCGTGCAGGTCGAGCCGCACCTGTCGGTCACCGGCGGTTGCTCCGCCGAGTGGCTGCCGATCAAGCCCAAGACCGACGCCGCCTGCATGCACGCGATGATCCACGTGATGCTGTTCGAGAACGCACGCTCGCGGCTGGACATCGATTTCCTCAAGCACATGACGGCGTCGCCCTACCTGGTGGCGCCCAATGGCTTCTACCTGCGCGATCCCGACACCCGCAAGCCGCTGGTGTGGGACCTCAAGTCCGGCAAGGCCGTCGTCTTCGACACCCCCGGCATCGATCCCGCGCTCGACGGCGACTTCCTCGCCTCCGGCCTCGAGGTGCTGCCCGACCAGGAACTCGTCACCCATGAGGCCGCGCCGGTGCGCAGTGCCTTCGGCAAGCTGCTCGACCACGAGCGCACCTTCACCCCGGAGTGGGCGCAGGGCATCTGCGACGTACCGGCGGCGACCATCCGCCGCATCGCCAACGAATACCTCGACCATGCCGAGATCGGCGCGACGATCGAGATCGAGGGTCGCACCCTGCCCTATCGCCCGGTGGCGGTCACGCTCGGCAAGACGGTGAATAACGGCTGGGGCGGCTACGACTGCTGCTGGGCGCGCACGCTGATGGCCTGCCTGGTCGGCGCGCTCGACGTGCCCGGCGGCACCATCGGCACCGCGGTGCGCCTGAACCGCCCAGCCAACGACCGCCAGAGCAGCGCCAAGCCGGGCGTCGACGGGTTCATGGACTATCCGTTCAACCCGACCGACAAGGAAAACTGGATCTCGCGCCCGCAGATCCGCAACGCCAACCGCACCCTGGTGCCGCTGGTGGCCAACTCGGCGTGGAGCGCCGCGCTCGGCCCCACCCACCTGGCCTGGATGCAGCAGCGTCACGGCTTCGAGAGCTTCCCCGAGCCCACCCAGCCCGACGTCTGGTTCTTCTACCGCACCAACCCGGTGATCTCGTTCTGGGACACGCCCCAGGTCGCCGAGGCGGTGGCGAAGTTCCCCTTCGTGGTCGCCTTCACCTACACCCGCGACGAGACCAACCACTTCGCCGACATCCTGCTGCCCGACTGCACCGACCTCGAAGGCCTGCAGATGCTGCGCATCGGTGGCACCAAGTACGTCGAGCAGTTCTGGGACCACCAGGGCTTCGCGCTGCGCCAACCGGTCGTGCCGACGCAGGGCGACACCCGCGACTTCACCTGGATCAGCACCGAACTGGCCCGCCGCGCGGGCATCCTCGAGCCGTACAACAAGGCGATCAACCGCGGCGCCGCAGGCGTGCCGCTGAAGGGGCCGAACTACGATTTCTCGCTGCAGCCCGACCACGCCTACGGGGTCGAGGAGATCTGGGACGCGAGCTGCCGCGCGGCCAGCGCCGAGCTCACCGAAGGCGCCGAGGACCACGGGCTGGAGTGGTGGAAGGAGCACGGCTTCCGCACCATCAAGTATCCGCGCCTGCAGTGGTATCTCTATCCCCACCTGGTCGACCAGGGGCTGCGCTTCGAGATGCCCTACCAGGAGCGCATCTACCGCATCGGCGAGGAACTCGGCCGCCGCCTGCACGAATCCGGCATCGACTGGTGGGACCGCCAGCTCACCGAATACCGCCCGCTGCCCGAGTTCCACGACTTCTCCCACCTCATCAAGCACGCGGTGATCTCCAACCTGGGCGGGCGCGACGAGGACTTCCCGTTCTGGCTGCTCACCGCGCGCAGCATGCAGTACTCCTGGGGCGGCAACGTCAGCCTGCAGATGGTGCGCGAGGTGGCCGCCAACGTGAAGGGCCACCGCGGCGTGATCATGAACCCGACGGCCGCACGCAAGCTCGGCATCGAGGACGGCGACCTCGTCGAGGTGCGCTCGCCGCTGCGCGAGACCCGCGGTCGCGTCGTGCTGCGCCAGGGCATCCGCCCCGACACCCTGCTGATGGTGGGTCAGTTCGACCACTGGATCACGCCCTACGCGAAGGACTTCGACGTCCCCAGCATGAACGCCCTGGTGCCGATGCTGATGGACCTGACCGACGCCACCGGTTCGGCCGCCGACATCGTGCCGGTGTCGATCAAGCGCATCGGAGGTGCCCAATGACCCGCTACGCCATGGTGGTCGACCTGCGCCGCTGCGTCGGCTGCCAGACCTGCACCGCCGCCTGCAAGCACACCAACGCCACCCCGCCGGGCGTTCAATGGCGCTGGGTGCTCGACGTCGAGGCGGGCGAATTCCCCGACGTCACCCGCAGCTTCGTCCCGGTGGGATGCCAGCACTGCGACGAGCCGCCGTGCGAGACGGTGTGCCCCACCACCGCCACCAAGAAGCGCGCCGACGGTCTGGTCACCATCGACTACGACCTGTGCATCGGCTGCGCCTACTGTTCGGTCGCCTGTCCGTACAACGCACGCTACAAGGTCACCCGCGACACCCCCGCCTATGGCGAGGGCAAGATGGCCAACGAGGTGAAGCGTACCGACCCGGCGCGCATCGGCGTGGCCACCAAGTGCACCTTCTGCTCCGACCGCATCGACTACGGCCACGCCCACGGCCTCGTGCCCGGCGTCGATCCCGACGCAACCCCGGCCTGCGCCAACGCCTGCATCGCCAGCGCGCTCACCTTCGGCGACATCGACGACCCCGACAGCAAGGCCTCGCGCCTGCTGCGCGAGAACGAGCATTTCCGCATGCACGAGGAGCTCGGCACCGGCCCCGGCTTCTTCTATCTCTGGGAGAAAAAGCAATGAGAGGCGTCGAACCCGAACTGCAGCCCTTCTGGGACGAACGTGCCGCGGGCAACTTCATCGGCGGCGGCACCGGCGCCGGACTGCTGCTGTGGAGCGCGATCGCGGCCAGCGGCCACGGCACCGCGATCGGCTTGCCGCTCTTCCTCGCGCTCGCCTTCATCGGCGTCGGCCTGTTCTGCGTGTGGATGGAGATCGGTCGTCCGCTGCGCGCGCTCAACGTCTTCTTCCACGCGCGCACCTCGTGGATGACCCGCGAGGCGATCGTCGCCGGCCCGCTCTTCCTGTGCGGCCTCATCGCGCTGCTCAGCGGCTGGTTGTTCTTCGCCTGGCTCGCCGCCCTGATCGGCCTCGTCTTCCTGTACTGTCAGGCGCGCATCCTGCAGGCCGCGCGCGGCATCCCGGCCTGGCGCGAGCCGGCGCTGCTGCCGCTGATCGTGGTCACCGGGCTCGCCGAAGGCGCGGGCATGCTCGCGCTGCTCTCGCCGCTGCTCGTCCGCTCGCCCGGCGCCGAGTTCGCCTTCCCGCTGCTGGTGCTGGTCGTGCTGCGCTTCTGGCTGTCGCGGCGCTACGCCGCCCATCTCGCCCGCCCGAACAACGCCCCCCTGAAGACGCTGCGCGCGCTGCGCGAGAACGATCGCCACTTCCTCCTCCTCGGCCACACCCTGCCGGCGGCGGTGCTGCTGATCGCGCTCTTCGCCGGCGGCAGCTTCGGCACCGCACTGCTCGCGCTCGCGGGCATCGCGGTCGCCGCCAGCGGCTGGCTGTTCAAGCTCGCGCTCATCACCCGCATCGCCTACACCCAGGGTTTCGCGCTGCAGCACGTTCCCGCGCGCACCCCCGGCTATTCGCACCCCGGCGTCAAGCCGGGCTGGAACTGAACCCCTCCCTCCACCCCGGGGCGGCGGACCATGCCGGACCGCCGCCGAAATCAGGAGCAAAGCGCATGTACGAGGTCAGGATCCATGGTCGTGGCGGGCAGGGCGCGGTGCTTGCGGCCCAGCTGCTCGCGACCGCACTCGTGTTCGACGGCAAGTACGCCGTCTCCATTCCCGCCTTCGGCTTCGAGCGCCGCGGCGCGCCGGTGGTGTCCTTCATCCGCGCGAGCGAACAGCCGATCCGCCAGCTCACCAACATCTACGCACCCGACTGCATCGTCTGCGTCGATCCCGCGCTCGCCCGCACCGTGAACATCTTCGCCGGCCTCAAGCCCGGCGGCACCCTGGTGCAGGCGACCTCGCGCCCGCTCGCCGAGATCGACGTGCCCGACAGCGTCGGCACCGTCGGCCTGTGCGACGCGGTGCGCATCGCCACCGAGATCTTCGGCCGCCCGATCACCAACACCCTGATGCTCGGCGCCTTCGCGCGCAGCACCGGCCAGGTCTCGCTCGAGGCGCTGAAGAAGGTGATCGAGCAATCCGATTTCCGCGACGCCGGCCTGCGGCAGAACCTCGACGCCCTCGAGCGCGGCTATGCGGAAACGACCGTGCACACCCTCGAACGGAGGATCACAGCATGAGCGAACGCCACCAACACTACCCGGCCTGGCACCTCAAGGAGGCCGGGGTTCCCGACGACCTCTGTCCGGTCGCCACCGAGCAGAGTCCGATGTTGCCGGGCGACTGGCGCAGCTTCCGCCCGGTCGTCGATCGCGACAAGTGCGTCAAGTGCGCGGTGTGCTGGCTCTACTGTCCGGTGCAGTGCGTCGAGGAGCACGCCGCCTGGTTCGACTTCGACATGAAGACCTGCAAGGGCTGCGGCATTTGCGCGCACGAATGCCCGCAGCGGGCGATCACCATGATTCCGGAGGCGCAATGAACACCACCACGCTCGACACCGCTCCCACCACCGAAAAGCGCCCGGCACCGCAGCTGATGCTGTGCGAGGGCAACGAGGCCGCCGCGCTCGGCGTCGCGCTCGCCCGCCCCGACATGGTCGCGGTGTACCCGATCACGCCGCAAACCTCGCTGGTCGAGAAGCTCGCCAAGCTCATCGCCGACGGCAGGATGGACGCCGACATCGTCGATGCCGAGGGCGAGCATTCGGTGCTGTCGGTGCTGCAGGGCGGCGCGCTCGCCGGCGCACGCACCTACACCGCGACCTGCGGCCCCGGCCTCGCCTTCATGTTCGAGCCCTACTTCCGCACCTCGGGCATGCGCCTGCCGCTGGTGATGACCATCGTCACCCGCGACGGCATCACCCCGCAGTCGGTGTGGGGTGGCCACCAGGACGCGATGACGGTGCGCGAGGCGGGCTGGATCCAGATGTACTGCGAGACCGTCCAGGAAGTCCTCGACACCACGGTGATGGCCTTCCGCCTCGCCGAGCATCACGACGTGATGCTGCCGGTGAACGTCTGCCTCGACGGCAACTACCTCTCCTATGGCACCTCGCGCATCGAGATGCCCGATCAGGCCGAGGTGGACGACTTCATGGGACACAAGGACGTCAACTGGCACGTCGCCCTCGACCCGCTGCGTCCGATGGCGGTCGACCCGCTCACCGGCGGCTCGGGCGGCAACGGTCCGGAGACCTTCGTGCGCTACCGGCGCGGCCAGTGCGCCGGCATGAAGAACGCACTGCACGTGATCACCGAGATGCACGAGGACTGGGCGCGCCGCTTCGGCGAAGCCCACCGCTTCGCACCGCTGGTCGAGGAATACCGGCTCGACGACGCCGAGTACGCAATCATGACCCTGGGCAGCATGACCGGCGCCGCCAAGGACGCGGTCGACGAGGCCCGCGCGGCCGGCGAGAAGGTGGGCCTCATCAAGATCAAGACCTTCAGCCCCTTCCCGGTCGAGGCGCTGCAGCACGCGTTGCGCGGCGTGCGTGCGCTCGGCGTGGTCGACCGCTCGGTCAATTTCCGCTGGAACTGCGGCCCGATGTTCCAGGAAACCCTCGGCGTGCTCTACCGCCTCGGCCGCCAGGTGCCGGCGCAAAGCTTCATCGGCGGCCTGGCCGGCGCCGACCTCACCGTCACCACCTTCCGCCGCGTCATCGACGAGACCCGCGCCCTGCTCGAGCGAGCGCCCTCCGACGAGCCGGTGTGGCTCAACGCCAAAGACTGAGCGCCAAGGACCGAGGAAACCGCCATGCACACCACCGACTACCTGATCGCCGGCAGCAGCCACGCCGCGCTCGAGGCCATCAACGCGATCCGCATGCACGACGGCGACGGCAGCATCACCGTCGTCACCCGTGATCCGCACCGCCCCTACTCGCCCACCGTGCTGCCCTACGTGGTCTCGGGGCGCTCGACGCCCGAACGCGTGTTCCTGCGCGACGACGACTTCTTCACCGCGAACAAGGTCGATTACCGCAGCGGCTGCGCGCTCGCCGGCCTCGACCCCGCGGCGCATCAAGCGCGCCTGGCCGACGGCAGCACCATCGGCTACCGCAAGCTGCTCCTCGCCACCGGCGCCAGCCCGATCGTGCCGCCCATCCCCGGCATCGAGCGCGTCGACTACCACGTGCTGCGCACGCTCGACGACGCCACCCGGCTGCGTGCGGCGATGGCCGCGTCGAAGAACGCGGTCGTGCTCGGTGCCGGCCTGGTCGGCATGCACGCCGCCGAAAACCTGGTCAAGGCCGGGGCCAGCGTCACCATCGTCGAGATGAGCAAGCAGCTCACCTCCGGCTACTTCGACGAGGTCGCCGCCGGCATGATCGAGCAGGCCTTCCTCGGCAACGGCGCGAAGATCCGCACCGGCCACCGCGTCGTCGGCCTCGAGCCGAGCGCCGACGGCGCCACCCTGAAGCTCGACAACGGCGACACCATCCCCACCGACCTGCTGCTGGTCGCGGTCGGCGTGCGCCCCGAGCTCGGTTATCTCGACGGCAGCGGCATCGCCACCGAGCGCGGCATCCTGGTCGACGACACCATGCGCACGAGCGCAGAGGACGTCTGGTCCGCCGGCGACTGTGCGCAGGCGCGCGGCTTCTTCACCGGCACGCCGGTGATGAACGCGATCCTGCCCGACGCCACGCTCCAGGGCCGCATCGCCGGCATGGCGATGGCGGAAGATCCCGGGCTCAAGCCCTACGCGGGCGGTCTGCCGCTCAACACCTACCACTTCTTCGGCCGCCACGCGATCTCGGTGGGCAGCGCCGCGGTCCCCGAGGGCGGGCGCGCGCAGGTGCGCTTCGACGCCGCGAGCGGGCGCTACCTGCGCGCGGTGTTCGACCGCGACGAGCGCCTGACCGGCATCTTCGGGGTGAATGAATTCTTCGATGCCGGCGTGATGGCCCAGCTCATCCTGCGCCGCACCGATCTCGGACCGCTGCGCGAACGCTTCTTCGCGCAGCCGCTCGCCACCGGCCGCGAGCTCATGTCGCAGCTCTGGCGCTAAGGGGAAGATCATGGGACAAGCCTACTCCACCATCGCCTTCGACCCCGCCAAGTGCGACGGCTGCGGCAAATGCATGACGGCGTGCGCGAGCGTCAAGTTCGACTCCACCGACACCACGCGCTCGCTGATCCAGATCGTGCGCAGCGGCGGCGCCCGCATCGAGCCGCCCCGCCCGGGCGAGTTCGAGCTCGCGCTGTGCCGCCAGTGCGCCGATCCCAAGTGCGTCACCGTGTGCCCGGCGGGCGCGCTCGGCAAGAACGGCACCACCGGCGTGATCGACTGGGACGCCTCGAAGTGCGTCGACTGCCTGCTGTGCACCATCGGCTGCACCTACGCCGGCATCGCCCTCGACGAGCACAGCGGCCGTGTCAGCAAGTGCGACACCTGCGAGGGCAAGCCGGCCTGCGTGCCCGCCTGCCCCACCGGCGCGCTGCGCCACATCACCACCGCGCGCATCTACAACGAGGTCGGCAGCTGGGAAGACCTGTTCGCACCCGGCCTGGCAGGCTGCCAGGGCTGCAACACCGAGCTGCTGATGCGCCACGCGCTGCGCCGCGTCGGCCCCGACACCGTGCTCGCCACCCCGCCGGGCTGCGTGCCCGGCATGGGCTCGGTGGGCTTCAACGGCACCACCGGCACCAAGGTCCCGGTCTTCCACCCGCTGCTCACCAACACCGCGTCGATGCTCGCCGGGGTCAAGCGCCAGTACGAGCGCGTCGGCCGCAAGGTCACCGCGATGGCGATCGCCGGCGACGGCGGCGCCTCGGACGTCGGCTTCCAGTCGCTCTCGGGCGCGGCCGAGCGCGGCGAGCGCATCCTCTTCATGGTGGTCGACAACGAGGGCTACATGAACACCGGCATGCAGCGCTCGAGCTGCACGCCCTACGGCGCATGGACCTCGACCACCCCGATCGGCGCACATGGCCGCGGCAAGACGCAAGACGCCAAGAACCTGCCGATGATCATGGTGAACCACCGCTGCGAATACGTCGCCACCGCGTCGACCGCGTACATGGAGGACCTCTACGAGAAGCTCGACAAGGCCCTCGCCGCCTCCGAGCGGGGCTTCGCCTACCTGCACGTGTATTCGCCCTGCACCACCGGCTGGCGCTTCCAGAGCGCGCTCAACATCGAGGTCGCGCGCAAGGCGGTGGAGTCGAACTTCGTCACCCTGTGGGAATACACCCCCGAGGCCGGGCTGCACTTCACCCGCCCGGTGGACAAGCCGCTGCCGGTGGCCGACTACCTCAAGGCCATGGGGCGCTTCCGCCACCTCAGCCCGGAGCAGGTCGAGCACATCCAGAACAAGGTGGCCGAGAACCTGCGCTTCGTGCGCAAGATCGCGGAGCAGGCCGATGAGCAATGAGAAGCCGTCCCCCCCGGAGCAGATGAGCCGCGCCGAGCTGCAGGCGCTGCAGCTCGAGCGCATGCGCTGGTCGCTGCAGCACGCCTGGGACAACGTGCCGCACTACCGGCACGCCTTCGAGGCCGCCGGCGTGCGGCCATCCGACCTGCGCGGCCTGGCCGACCTGGCGAGGTTCCCCTTCACCGCCAAGCAGGACCTGCGCGACAACTATCCCTACGGCCTCTTCGCGGTGCCGATGGCCAAGATCGTGCGCGTGCATGCCTCGTCCGGCACCACCGGCCGCCCCACCGTGGTCGGCTACACCAAGGGCGACATCGAGCGCTGGGCCGCGGTCATGGCGCGCTCGCTGCGCGTCGCCGGCGCGAGCTGCGAGGACATCATCCTCAACTCCTACGGCTACGGCCTCTTCACCGGCGGCCTCGGCGCCCACTACGGTGGCGAGGCGCTCGGCGCCACGGTGATCCCGATGGGCGGCGGCAACACCGAGAAGCAGATCCAGCTCATCCAGGAGTTCCGCCCCACGGTGATCATGGCCACGCCGTCCTACATGCTGACACTGGCCGACACGATGCAGCGCATGGGGCTCGACCCCTCGGCGACCACGCTGCGGCTGGGCATGTTCGGCGCCGAGCCGTGGACCAACCAGATGCGCGCCGAGATCGAGCGCGTGCTGGGCATCGACGCGATCGACGTGTATGGCCTGTCCGAAGTGATGGGCCCGGGGGTGGCCTGCGAGTTCGTCGGTCACAAGGACGGCCCGCACATCTGGGAAGACCACTTCTATCCCGAAATCATCGACCCGGTCACCGGCGAGGTGCTGCCCGACGGCGAGCGTGGCGAGCTGGTGTTCACCTCGCTCACCAAGGAAGCGATGCCGGTGATCCGCTACCGCACCCGCGATCTCACCCGCCTGCTGCCCGGCAGCGGCTGCGCGATGCGCCGCATCGACAAGATCACCGGGCGCAGCGACGACATGCTGATCATCCGCGGCGTCAACGTCTTCCCGACCCAGATCGAGGAGGTGCTGCTGCGCCACGACAAGCTGTGCGGCCACTACCAGCTCGTGCTCACCCGCGAGGGTCACCTCGACCAGCTCACCGTCCGCGCCGAGTTGCGCCCCGAGCTCGCCGACGGCATCGGCCAGGGCCTGCGCCGCCAGATCGGCGAGGAGGTCCGGCACGCGATCAAGAGCTTCGTCGGCATCAGCGCCGAGATCGAGATCCTCGACCCCGACAGCATCGAGCGCACCCAGGTCGGCAAGGCAAAGCGCGTGATCGACCGCCGCAACGCCGCAACCAGCACCGCCTGAGGGCGCGTCGGGAACGCATCACCCCACAAGAACAGACACGGAGACACCCGATGACCGAAGTCCGAAGCCATGCCGCCAGCCGCGCAGCAGGGGAGGCCGCGCAGCACTACCGCACGGCCCTCGCAACCGGGCGCGCGACGCTGGACGCCGACGAGCTCGCCCGCCTGCTCGCCGCCGCAGACCTGCACACCACGACCGCGCCAGCGGACGCGATCGAACTGTCGATCCGCGTCCATGCCACGCGCGAGTTCGGCCTGGTGCTCAGCGCCGGCGCCGGCGGCCTCGACGGCGCGCTCGACCCCGCCAACTTCGCGCGCGACCGCGCGGCAGTGCATGCCGCGGTCGAGCTCACCGACGGCGAGGACTTCCTCGAGCGTTTCCGTCGCACGATCGCCTGGCAGCGCATCACCGCCCTCGCCGCCCGTCGCGGCGTGCAGCCCCCGGACGCGGCGCTCGCCCGCCTCTTCGAGGCCGCGCTGCAGCTGGCCGCGGGCGGCCTGCCCGACGCCCCGGGCGCGCAGGCCGCGCTGCAGGAGCTGGCGCTGGACTGCGCCTGCGACGGCGAGGCTGTCCGGGTTGTCGCGGCACGCTGCAGCGTCGGCGCCCCTCCGCCGCTGCGCGTGGCACGACCAATCCACAAGATCGACCGCCTGCTCCACCCCGAGCGCATCGGCATCGTCGGCGCTTCGGCCAGCGGCATGAACTTCGGTCGCATCATCCTGCGCAACCTGCTCGGCAGCGGCTGCGCGCCCGAGCGCCTGTGCGTGATCCGCCCGGGCGGCGGCGAGATCGACGGCGTCGCCTGCATCGAGAACCTCGCCGCGATCGAGGGCAAGCTCGACCTGCTGATCGTCGCGGTCGCCGCCGACGCGGTCTACCCCCTGGTCGACGAGATCATCGCGGCCGGCACCGTCGAGGCCGTCATGCTGATCCCGGGCGGCCTCGGCGAGACCGCGAAGAGCCGCGCGCCCGCCGCCGACCTGGCGG
The DNA here is from genome assembly GCF_055393985.1 of Thauera sp. DNT-1. Lineage (NCBI taxonomy): Bacteria > Pseudomonadati > Pseudomonadota > Betaproteobacteria > Rhodocyclales > Zoogloeaceae > Thauera > Thauera sp. DNT-1. The sequence goes on from NZ_AP043752.1 coordinate 1,408,468, forward strand.
CCCGCATCAACGCCGCGCACGCGTGCGGCGACGGCGGGCCGATCTTCCTCGGTGCCAACTGCCTCGGCGTGGTCTCGCACCCGGGGCGCTACGACTCCTGGTTCATTCCGCTCGAGCGCCTGCCCAAGCCGCAGAAGGCACCCGAACGCCGCGCGGTCATGCTGAGCCAGAGCGGCGCCTTCATGATCACCCGGCTCTCGCACAACCCCTGGCTCGACCCGCGCTACATGATCGCGATGGGCAACCAGACCGACCTCACCCACGGCGACCTGCTGTCCTGGTTCGCCGCGCGCGAGGACGTCGACAGCATCGGCATCTACGTCGAAGGCTTCCGCGACCTCGACGGCCTGGCCTTCGCGCGCGCGGTGCGGCGCGCGGTGCTCGCCGGCAAGCAGGTCGTGGTGTACAAGTCGGGCCGCAGCGAGGCCGGCCAGGCCGGCGTGATGGGCCACACCGCCTCGATCGCGGGCGACCCGGTGCTGTTCGCCTCGGTGCTCGCCCAGGCCGGCGCCACCGTCACCGACGACGTCGAGGTCTTCGACGACCTCTTCTACATGGCCGGCACCCTGCACGCCAAGCGCATCGGCGGCGACCGCCTCGCCGCGGCGAGCGGCGCCGGCTTCGAGGCGGTGAGCGCCGCGGACGCGATCGTCGGCGAGACCTTCTCGATGCGCATGGCCGCGCTGTCCGCCGACACCGTCGGCCGCATCGAGGCGGTGCTGGCCGAGAAGAAGCTCGCCGCCCTGGTCGAGGTGCGCAACCCGCTCGACATGAACCCGGGCGCCGACGACGACGCCCACGTGCGCATCACCGCCGCGATGATCGAGGATCCCGAGGTCGACGCGGTCGTGGTCGGCCTCGACCCCACCGCCCCCATGGTGCGCGCGCTCGAACAGAGCAGGCTGCGCCCCGGCTACGACCTGTCGGACCCCGAGAGCACGGTGCACACCCTGCCGCCGCTGGTGGCGCGCACAGACAAGCCGATCGTCGCGGTCGTCGACGCCGGCCGCCTCTACGACGCCATGGCCGCCGGCCTGATGGATCGCGGCGTATGCGTGTTCCGCAACGTCGCGCGCGGCACCCGCGCGCTGGTGCGCCACGTCGAGGCCCGCCTGGACGCCGAGCGTATCCGCCGCCATTTCGGCCAATCGTGATTCCAGCCCGCAAGCACCCCGCAGCACGAACACACACCCAACCACCCGCAGACGGAGACAGACGATGAGCGACACCCTTCAACCCGGCCTCAGCCTCACCCGCAAGTACGATATCGACGCCGCCCGCACGATCGCCTTCATGGGCGACGAGTGCCGCGTCTATTCCACCCCCGCGCTGCTCTACGACATCGAGGTGTGCTGCCGCGACCTGCTGCTCCAGCACATCGGAGAAGGCAAGGACTCGGTCGGCACCCGCGTCGAGCTCGACCACGTCGGCGCCACCCTGCTCGGCATGTGGATCGAGATCACCGTCAAGCTGGTCCAGGTCGATGGCCCTGCGGTGGTGTTCGAGTTCAGCGCGCGCGACGCCCTCGAGGAGGTCGCCCGCGGCCGCCACAACCGCTTCGTGGTCGGCGTCGACAAGACCCGCCAGCGCCTGCTCGGCAAGCTCGCCAAGGCGCAGGCGGCCTGAGCGGGCCAGCGTTCGCGCCTTGCGGCGCTCCTACAGGGCGTAAGCGGTTCTCCGTAGGAGCGGCGCAAGCCGCGATACGGCGCATGGATCCCGCGTCATCGCTGCTGCAAGCCACCGTTCGCGCCCTGCGGCGCTCCCGCACGGCGGAAGCGGTTCTCCGCAGGAGCGGCGCGAGCCGCGATACGGCGCCTGAATTGCGCGCCCACCCGTTTCAGCGCACCAGGCCAGCGCGCGAAAAATGCAGCACACCACCGGCCGTCGCCACCGCGGCGGTCAGCGACAGGCGATCCGCCCGCCGCTCCACCGCGAAGCTCGCCCCGCCATCGCGGCTGTCGAGGCTGACACCGTCGAGGCCGACCGCATGCACGCGACCGTCGAAGGCGACGAGGTCGGTGACCGAGCTCTGCGAGCCGGTCTCGACGCGCTGCCAGTGTTCGCCGTTGTCGGTGCTGCGATAGACGCTGCCGCGCAGGCCACCGACGATCAGCGTGCCGTCGGCGAGCGCGGTGCCGCTCCAGAACGTGCCGCGATAGCCGGTCGGATGATAGCTCCAGGTCGCGCCGCCATCGAGCGAGCGCAACACCAGGCCGCGCTCCCCGGCGATGAATAGTCGCCCCTCCCCATCGCCGAACACGCTCATCAGGTTGGCGTCGGCGCGCGTGTCGCCCGGCGGCGGCGGCAGCTCCGCCGCCTCCCAGGTCCGGCCGCCGTCGCGGGTGCGCAGCATCAGCGACCACAGCCCGACCGCGACTCCGTTGCGTGCGTCGGTGAACGCCACAGCGAACAGCGGCCTGTCCTCGACAGGGTCGATGCGCTGCACGCTCCAGGTCTCGCCGCCGTCGGCGCTGTGCAGGATCACGCCGAGATGCCCCACCGCCCAGCCCTCGCGCGCGTCGGCGAAGCTCACCGCGGTCAGGGTCGCGTCGACCGGCACCTTGCCCGCCTGGCGCCAGTGCGCGCCGTCGTCGTCGGAGAGCAGCACCACGCCGCGCTCCCCCACCGCGACGAGGCGGGGGCCCGCACGGGTCGCGTCGAGGATCATGCTGCGTTCGGCGAAGGCCGAGCGCACCGCAGGCCGCGGTACGAAGGCGGCGGCAGCGGCGGCCGCGCCGTGCACCGACGTATCGCCGGCAGCGGGCGCCAGGCTCGCGCAGAGCGCCGCGCAGCAGGCCGCGATGCGGGTCGCGAAGAAGCGCACGCGGCGCGGCGTCGAGAAGGCGTTCATGTCCACTCCGCAGTCAGTGCGCCAGGATGCCCGGCGCACGCACCGGCCCCTTGCGCGGGAAAAGGCGTTCCAGCCACACCGCGAAGGCCGGCAGCGCAGTCATCGCCATCACCATGTTCACCATGAACATGAAGGCGAGCAGCTTGCCCATGTCGGCCTGGAACTTGAGCTCCGAGAACATCCAGGTCGCCACCCCCGCCGCGAGCGTGATCGCGGTGAAGATGGTCGCGGTGCCGACCTCGAGGATGGAGTGCTCGAGCGCCTTGACGATGTTCTCGCCGCGGGCGAGGTGAAGCTGCAGGCGGTTGTAGATGTAGTAGGCGTAATCGACGCCGATGCCGACCGCCAGCACCATCACCGGCAGGGTCGCCACCGTGAGGCCGATCTCGAGCTCCTTCATGAACCAGTAGCCGATGAAGGTGCCCACGGTGAGCGGCAGGCAGCACGCCACCACGGCACGGAAGTCGCGGTACATCAGCGCCACCAGCACCATGATCGCCGCGTACACATAGAGCATCATCGGCAGCTCGGACTTGTGCACCTCCTCGTTCACCGCGGCCTGCACGCCGGCGTTGCCGGAGGCCAGCCGGATGGTCAGCCCGGGCTCGCGGTCGCGCTCGCGGAAGTCCTTCACCGCGTCGATCACGCGGTTGATCGTGGTCGCCTTGTGGTCGGACAGGAACAGGTGCACCGCGGTCATGCTGCAGTCCTTGTTCATGAAGCCGCGCACGCGGCCGATCTCGGTGGCGAGCGCGGCGTAGTTGCCGGGGTCGCCCGGTACCACGGACATCTTCGGGTTGCCCTCGTTGTAGCCCTCGTTGTAGGTGCGCAGCTGGCCGGAGAAGGACAGCGCCGACAGCACGCCCGGCACATACTGAATCTCGGCGACGAAGCGGTCCTGATAGCGCCCGACCGCGACGTCGTCGCAGGCGTCGGGCGGCGCCTCGAAGATGACCGTGAGCCAGTCCAGGCCGGTGTCGTAGCTGGAGGCGATCGACACCGCGTCGCGGTTGAAGCGCGCCTCCGCACGCAGCTCCGGGGCGCCCGGCTGCACCGTGCCGATGACGCGGTCGTGGCTCTGCCACACCGCCACCGCGAACACCGCCAGGGTCGCCAGGATCACGATCGCCGCGTTGCGCGGCTCGGCCACGCGCGCCAGCGTGCGCAGCCAGGCCGAGCGCTGCTCGCGCTTGAGCACGGCCTTGTCGGCGTATTCCTTGGTGAAGGTGAACAGCGAGGCCGCCAGCGGCAGCATCACCAGGTTGGTGACGATCTTGTAGCCGACGCCGAGCGAGGCGGTGATCGCCAGCTCGCGCACCATCGGGATCGGGATCAGGATCAGCGTGATGAAGGACACGAAGGCGGTGACCAGCGCCAGCGTGCCCGGGATCAGCAGCCCGGTGAAGCTGGCGCGCGCGGCCTCGTCGCTCGATTTGCCGTGCGAGAGCTCGCGCACGATGAAGTTGATCTGCTGCACGCCGTGCGAGACGCCGATCGCGAACACCAGGAAGGGCACCAGCACCGCGAGCGGGTCGAGCCCGTAGCCGAGCAGCCTGAGGGTGCCGAACTGCCACACCAGCGAGGTCAGCGAGCAGGCGATCGGCAGCAGGGTGAAGCGCACCGAGTGGCAGTACCAGTACACCGCGAGCGCGGTCAGCAGCAGCGCGATCGCGCAGAACTCGAGCACCGCCGAGGCGCCGTCGGCGATGTCGCCGATCTGCTTGGCGAAGCCGATGATCTGGACCTCGAACTGCGCGTCCTCGAATTTCGCGCGCAGCTCCTCGAGGATGCGGTTGTAGGCGACGTAGTCGAGCGCCTTGCCCTCGCGGTCGCGCTCGTGCAGCTCGGCGACGATCATCGCGCTGGTCTGGTCGCGCGCCACCAGGGTGCCGATGAAGCCGCCCTGGCTGGCCGCGCGCTGGATGCCGGCGATGATCTCGGGCGTGAGGTCGCGCGGCATGATGGTGCCCGAGATCAGCGGATCGGCGCGAAAGCCCTCCTCGGTGATCTCGTTGACGAAGGAGTTGGGCGTCCACAGCGACTGCACGCCGAGGCGGTCGACGTTGGGCAGGAAGCTCACCGCCTGGGTGACCTCGTACAGGCGTTCCAGCCCGGCCTGGGTCCAGATGTCGCCGCTGCGCGCCTTCACGACGAAGTTCAGCCGGTTGGCGCCGAGCACGTCCTCGCGATACTTGTCGAAGGTCTGGATGTACTCGTGGCCGATCGGCATCTGCTTCTCGAAGCCGGCGTCCATGCGCAGCTGCAGGGCAAAGTAGCCCATCAGCGCGGTGAACAACATGAGCGCGACCAGGATGGTGCCGCGGAAGCGGAAGCACACCGCCTCGAGCAGGCGCAGGTAGCGGGTCAGGAAGGTGTCGACCTCGCTGACGCTGAAGGGATTGAGCATGGGCGGGTGCTACCGATCGGGATTGGAACGGGACAGCGGGCCGGAGGCGGCGCTCGCCGCCCCCGGGGGTGCTCCTCAGAAGTTGCGCGAGATGAAGCCGCCGACGAAGTCGCGATCCTTGTAGGGCGCGCTGAAGCTGTAGTCGCCGCCCCAGAACCGGGTGTAGTTGATGCCGGCCTGCCAGGTCATCGGGTTGCGGTTGAACAGCACATAGAAGTTGGCCGACTTCGCCCCCTCCATCCAGTTGGCCATGAAGTTGGGCGTGTTGCCATTGACCGCATGCGAGAAGAACACCCCCGGGATCACCTGCCAGCCCGGGATCAGGGTGCTGTCGTAGGTCAGGCTGAAGTCGAACATGTAGCCCCAGGACAGCTTGTCGCCGACGCCGCTGTCGTGCGTCCATGCGCCGGCGGCGGGGAGTTGCTGGTAGGTCACGCCGTTGCGGGTGCGCACGTAGGCCTTGTCCTTGCTCACCCCCGGATAGGCGATCGCCACCGCCTCGCCAAGGAAGGTGCCGGTCTGCGCGCCCATCAGGTCGAGGAACCAGCCGTGGTCGCCGGGCGTCAGGCTGAGGATGCCGGTGAGGTGGAACTGGTAGCGCTCCTCGTCGATCGAGCCGTCGCACTGATCGGGTGACCCGAAGCCGATGTCCTGGCAGGCCCCGAGCGAAACCGCATCCTCCGGCCGATACGACAACTCGGCGCCCACCGCCCAGTTGCCCACCGAGGTGTTGGCGCTGATGCCGTAGAGCTCGCGGTCCTCCAGAAAGTACATGCGAGCCGCACCGTTCGCGTTCCAGTATTGAAGGTTGGGGGTCTTGTCGTGGAAGCGCTGGTAGTAGAGGCCGAGATCGACGTCCATGCCCTCGGGCCGGTACTTCAGCGAGACGCCGAACTGGCCGGAGTCGCCCGGCTCGTCGTCGGCGTCGACCGGGATCGCCGTGAGTTCACTGTTCAGCATTTCTTCCCGAGCCGCGGCGAGGGTCTTGCCGTAAAGCGGATCACCCGGCGTACGAATCCGGCTGGCGGCATCCGGCGTGAAATAGATCAGGCTGTCACGCCCCTTGTCGAAGAAATCGCTCTGCGAGAAATACGTCCCCGCCGGCGGGAAGCTGTACGGCTTCCACTGGAACTGGTAGTAGGCCTCGACGTTCACTCCGCTGCCGAGGTTGGCGGCGACCGACAGCGCCGGCGAGGGCAGGAAGGCCTCCTTCAGCTGCACGCCGGGCGAGGACAGGCGCTGCAGGTCCATCGCCACGTTGGAGTTGATGCCGCCGATCATGAACAGGCTCTCGCCCCAGCTCACCACCTGGTTGCCGAAGCGCACGCGGCCGCGGCGCTCGCCGAGGTCGAATTCCTTGCTCACCCACAGGTCGTAGAGGCGCACGTACTGGCCGACCGCCTGCTTGGCGTCGCCGTCGAGCGGGGTGCGCGCGGTGTCGTCGGCGACGAAGTCGTACAGCCAGCCCACCCGGCCCATGAACTTCCACTCGTCGGGAAAGCTCAGCAGCAGCTCGTGCGAGCCCTTGAGGTGGGTGGTGAACAGGTCGCCCTTGTCGTAGTTGAGATTGCCGTCGTCGCCGTTGCCCCATACCGCGGTGTTGGCATCGGCGCCGCAGGGGGTGGATTGATCGCCGTGGTGGCTGCACTCGCGGCCCTCGACGCGCTTGCCGAAGCCCGCGGTCAGCGTGGAATCGAGCGAACCGCGCACCGAGCCGGCCTCGAACTGGAAGGCGTACGCCGCCGGCGCACAGATGCCGGCCATGGCCAGCCCCAGCACCAGTTTCTTCAGATGTGTCGTCATGATCGTTCTCCGCAGGACGCCCCGCCCGGGCCGCATGACGGCCCGGCGCACGCGCCCGGGTGATGGTCGGGAAGAAAGAGGAGGGAGCGGGCTCAGCGGTCGCTGATCGCGCGCAGGTTGTCCGGGGTGTAGAAGGCGTCCTTGTACTTCGGATCGTCGGCCTCGACCGCCCAGACCATGTCCTTGCCGGCACCCATGCCCGCCTGGTCGAAGAGCACACGGCCGGAGACGAGGTCGTACTGCACGAAGGCCGGGTTGTCGCAGGCGCCCGTTTCGGCGACCGGAATCAGGAAGCTCTCGCGGACCTTCCACAGCTTGCCCTGGGCGTCGTAGTCCTCCGCGCCCATCAGCGCCCAGGAGTCCTCGTCGAAGTAGAAGCGGCGCTTGGGCGCGACGTGGCGCACACCGTCCTTGGCGGTGGCCTCGACCACCCAGACGCGGTGCAGCTCGTAGCGCGTCGCCTTCGGATCCACGCCGTCGGGCGTCACCACCTTGCGGCGGTCGGCAGCGGGGTCGTACATGCCGAAGCTGCCGTAGCCGATGAACATTTCCTTCTTGCCCACCAGCTTCCAGTCGAAGCGGTCGGGCGTGCCGTTGAAGACGCGCGGCTCATCGAGCGTGTACTGGTTCTCGAAGCCGACCTGGGGGGCGTCGTAGGAGTAGCTCGGCATGCGGCGCACGCGGCGCTGGCCGGGGAAGTAGTAGAAGGTGTCGCTGGTCTTGTTCAGGTACGAGGTGATCACCAGCGCCTGGCCGGCCAGTGCGGTGGGCGAGGTGTAGTTGAAGTAGGTGTGGTACTCGACCGGCGGCAGCTCGCTGAGCTTGTTCGAGCCTTTCTTGCCCCAGGGGTAGTAATAGGTCTGCGTGGACCCGGCCTCGATCCAGTCGCTGCCGCCGCTGCGCGGCGACAGCATCACCCACAGCGCCTTCATGTCGAGGGCGACGCCGGCGTACTTCATCTTGGCGTTCCACAGCACCTCGATGCCGCTCTGCGGCAGCGGGAAGGGAATGCCGGGCACGGTGGCCTCGGCCAGGCTCCAGCCGTCGGCGCCGATCTTCGCCATGCCCACGTTGGCCTTGGTGTTGGCCTGCACGAAGTCGGGCGCGGAGCAGTAGCGGCGGCTCGGATAGACCTCGAGCTTGTAGTTCTTGAAGCCCTTGATCACCGCGACCTGGCCCTCGGTGAGCTTGCCGGCGTATTTGTCGACGTTGGCGGCATCGATCGTAAACAGCGGCTTGTCGCCCTTGTGCTTGAAGTAGTCGGCGCGCGGCTTGCCGTAGCTCCAGCCCGGCTCGAGCGCCGAGCCTTCCGTCCAGGCCGGGATGCTGCCGTCGGCGTTGCCCGCGCGTTCGCCGCCGAGCGGGGTCAGCGTGGTGCCCAGGCTCGCCGCGTCGGCGGCCAGGGCGGCGTGGCTGGCCAGCAGGGCGCCGGCGAGCGCAGTCAGCTTGCAGAACCTCATGAGTGTCTCCTCCACGTTTCTGATTTTGTCGGCAGCGGCAGGCGGTCACCGAGGACGCCACCGCTGCGCAGCGGCCGACCGGGCCCGCCTTCCCGCCAGCCTTGCAGGCCTATGGTGTGTCGAGCATAGCGACGCGGTGTAAACCGCATTTCCGCGAAATGTGCCGATTTGTGCGCAGTTGTAGCGGAGGCCACCACGGCCCTGCCCCACCGGCCCGCCTTCCTCAGCGCAGCGTCTTCAGGTACTCGATCACCGCCCGGCGCTGGGCCGGGTCCTTCAGGCCCGCATAGGCCATCTTGGTCCCGGGCGCGTAGGCCTGCGGATCGGCGAGCCAGCGGTCCAGCTCCGCCTCCGTCCACACCCCCTCGCGCTTCCGGAGTGCGCGGGAAAAGACGAAACCCGGGGTGCCCGCGATCGCCTGTCCGAAGCGACCGTGCAGGTTGGGCCCCACGCCGTGGGGCTGCCCTGCAGCGGCGGGATGGCAGGCGGCGCACTGGACGAAGCCGGACTCGCCGATGTCGGCGGCAAGCGCCGGTGCCGGCACGGCGAGCACGCCGAGGATCGCGACCACGGCGCGCAGCGGGACGGATCTGCTCATGATGCCGGCTCCCATCACGCGCGACCGCGCAGCTCGGCCGCGACCGCCTGTCCGACCTGCAGGCCGGACTCGATCGCACCGTCGATGAAGCCGCGCCAGCCGGTGGCGATGTCCGCCCCGGCGAAGAACACCCGGCCTTCGCGGGCACGCAGGTCCTCCAGGTGCTTGCCGAACTGCCCCGGACGCAGCGTGCACCAGGTGCCGCGCGAATACGGATCCAGCCCCCAGTCGTAGCCGAGCACCTGTTCGACCGCAAGGTGGGGCAGGAAGCGGCGCACGAAGGGCTCGACCGCCTTCGGGTCGTTGAGATCGACCCTGCCGTCGACTGGCGGACCGAAGGCGACCAGCACGCCGCCGTCCTCGCCCGGCTGGTCGGTGAACACCATCGTGAACAGCTCGGTCTCGGGCGCGAAGAAGATCAGCGTCTCCAGCCGGCCCTTCACCTTCAGATAGAGCTTGTGCCCCTTGCCCGCGTGGTGCTCCTTCGCCATCGCGGTCTTGCCGGGCAGCAGCGGCGGCGAGAACTCGATCTGGCCGGTCGTGTTCACCGGCACCGCGACGACCGCGAAGCGGGCGGAGATGCGTTCGTCCGCCTCCGTCACCAGGCTCACGCCTGCGGCGTCCTGACTCAGCTCCACCACCGCGGTCGACAGGCGCACGTCGAAGCCGCCGTCCTCGGCCATGCGCTCGATCAGCGTCGAGGTCCCGTCCTTGAGCTTGTAGCGCGCGCAGCTGTAGAGCAGCCGCGCCGCATCGCCATCGACCAGCGACCACCAGCGCAGCATCTCGGTGTAGGCGCCGCTCGCGATCGGGCCGTGACAGTTGGTGGCCATCATCGCGTTCATGAGGTCGCGCTGCGCCGGACTCATCTCGATTGCCGCCATGCGGTCGGCGATCGACAGGTGATCGAGCTTGCGCCCGGCGGCCGACAGGCCCGCCATGAACGGTCGTTCGAAGACCTCGCCCGCCTCGGCATGGAAGCGCTTGAGCGCGTCCTCGAGCAGCGCCCAGTTCTCCATCACCGGGATCTCCAGCACCTTGCCCTCGGACATCCACAGCACGCGGTCGGGATGGGCGACGCCCGGCGTCTCGGCGATCTCCATGCCGTAGCGCATGACCTCGGCCCACACGTGGGGCTGGGTGTAGTGGATCCAGGTGCCGCCCAGTTCCACCTTGCGCTCGCCGAAGTTCGCATGGAAGGAGCGCCCGCCGAGACGATTGCGCGCCTCGAGCAGCAGCACCCTCGCGCCACGGTGGGCGAGTTCGCGCGCGGCGGTGACGCCGGCGAAGCCGCCGCCCACCACCACCACGTCGTAGCCGGGCTGCGCGGGCGCCGCCGCGCCGACGCCCACCGGCAACACCGAAGCGGCCGCAGCCGTCGATGCCAGCTTCAGGAACCGTCGCCGCGCACTGTCGTCGGCGCCCGCGGCCGACGCCGCAGAGGTCTTGTATTCCATGATCTCCGATCTCCTCCGTCGCCGCTGTCCATGCTCTGGAATGAGCGTCCGCGGCGTGTTGCGCTCGCACCAGCTGGCCGAGTCGTGATGTGGAGATTAGGAGGACCGATGCATGGGACGGTATCCGCAATCGGCATGGAAATGCCGACGCAGTGCAGCAAACGCTCAACCGGGACCGTGCGGCGTGCTGCCACCCTCTCGCCGACGCGTCTCCGAGGGCAGCTCTCCGAACAGGGCCCGGTAGTACGCCGCGAACCGCGGCATGTGCCAGAAGCCCCAGCGCGCCGCGATCGCGGCGATCGGTTCATCGGGGCTGCCGGTCGCAACACGGAGCTCGCGCCGCACGGCGTTCAGGCGCACGTTGCGCAGGAACTCCACCGCCCCCATCCCGACGAGGTCCTCGAACGCGTACTGCAGCGAGCGCCGCGACACCGCGAGGCTGCGGCAGATGTCGGCGATCTGGAGGGGCTCGCTCGGGCGCTCGAGCGCCAGCTCGCGCACCTTGCGCACGATCCAGGCCTTCACGCTCGGACGCAGGTCCGCCGTCGGACGCTCCGAGGCCCGATCCAGCGTATCGAGCATCAGCGACAGGACGCAGTCGCGCATCGCCGCCCTGCTCGCCGGAATCTCCAGCAGGCCGGGCTGGCGGCGGGCCACGACGACGATCTCGATCAGCGCGCGGCGCAACATCCCGGCACGCCTCGGCTGCTGCTGGAGAAACGGGCGCTGCAGCGATGCCTCCGCGGTCCGCGGCGAGTCGCTGGCGGCAAATCCGCACAGCAGGGATTCGGACACCGTCGCCGAGACGATATCCATGCGCTCGCGGGAGAAGATCTCGAAATCTCCGCCGCCCGGAAGCCACGACACCGCCCCGTCCTGGATCGGAACGCCGCAATACATGCCGGCGCCGCCGCCTGCCACCGGAATGCCGAGCGACACCATGCCCGCCCGATTGCTGCCTGCGGTCCACACCGAGCGGTTGCCCGTCTCCCACAGGACCTCGAGGCCGTCGTCGATCCACAACTCCTCCGCGCCGCCCTCGAAGCAGCCCGGTGCGAGCTGCTCGTAGGTCGCATTCCAGGCAAGCAGCCCCCTGCCGAAATCGCTCACGTCGCCCACCTGGACAGGCCCGGGCAGGCCCGCCGATACCGGGGCCGCATCGGGTGCCGCGGGCGGCAAGGGCGAGCAAGCGGGTGTGGGCATCGGCGCTCACCAGGCGGTGGGGCGAACAGACGGTGGCGGGGCGGGATGAGGTGCGCCGGCGGGCCGCGTCCCCACGCCTGCCGCGCATCGGCAAGCGATCCGCGCGCCCTCGTCCTGGCGCGGGCCGCCAGGTTTGCCCGCGCCGCGCGCTCCGCCTGTTAGAATTTCACGCTTGTTCAACCCCGAGTCGAGCGACCGATGGGCCGTGGCAACGACGAAACGAGCGCGCAGACCCCGCCGGAGGGCATCCGCTTCGGGATGCTCCCCGAGCTGATCGGCTACCGCCTGCGCATCGCGCAAATCGGCATCTTCCGCGACTTCTGCACGAGCATGGACGAAGCCGAGATCACCCCCACCCTGTTCGGCGTGCTGGTGTTGATCGATGCCAATCCGGGCATGAAGCAAACCCAGCTCGCCGACGCGATCCAGCTCGACCGCTCCAGCGTGGTGTCGGTGCTCGACAAGCTCGAGGCACGCGGCCTGGTCGAGCGCGTGCGCGCACCGGACAACCGGCGCGCCAACGCCCTGCATCTCACCGCTACCGGCCGGCACTTGCTGCAGCGCCTGATTCCGCAGGTCCGGACCCACGAGGAACGCGTGCTCCAGGATCTCGATCCTGCCGAACGCGTGCAGTTGCGCAAGCTGCTCGGCCGCCTGCTGCTCGCGGCCGGCTGAAACGGCCGGCCGCGCATGCGGACTCAGTTCGCCGTGCGCACCGCCACGGTGTAATCCCCGACGCCGCTGGCGCGATTCCAGTGACGCACCTGCACGAAATACTCGCCTTCGACCAGATCCGTCGCGATGCGCGCGTTGCTGCCCAGGCCGGAGTCGTCGTCCTCCGCGATCAGCGCGGTCGGTGAATCGGGGCCGAAGAGTTTCATGTACACGTCGGTCGGACCGCGCGTGTCGACCACGTAGCGCCCGGGCTGCGTCACGCGGAAGCGGAACACGTCCTCCTCGCCGAACTTGCCGATGCTGGCGGCGGTGCGCCGGCGTGCGTTGACCTTCAGCTCGGTCACCTCGCCCGTTACGCCGGGCTTGGCGCGCGGATACATCTTCGCGCCGGCGATGAACTGCTTGTCGAGCTCCGACAGCACCTCGTTGCGCGAGGTCGCCACGCCGTTGAGGGTCCACTCCGCAGGGAAGAAGTACAGCATCACCGACTTGGGGTCGAAGTCGGTGCCGTTGACCTGGTTTGCGGCGTACTTGCGCAGGATGTTGTGCCGGGTCTGGGTCTCGCTCCAGTGATTGGGCGGCCCCGCCATGGCGCGGATCACCGCCTGCTCGTTCCACTGGATGCCGCCGGCGGGGTTCTGGTGCTCGTGCGCGAGCCCGATCGCATGGCCGAACTCGTGCGCCGCCGTACCGCCGTCGAGGAAGCCGAGGTTCATCGTCGGCTCGTTGACCGGTATGCTCTTCGCGTCGGTGCCGATGTAGCTCCAGGCTCCGTCGTTCTCGTCGAAGGTGATGCGGATCTCGGCCGCGGGGGCGTCGTCGAACACGAACTGCAGGTTGGCGTGCGCCGTCCACCACGCGGCCTGCTCCTGCACCTTCTTCTTGTGCTGCGCGCTTCCACCCATGAAACGCACATGCAGGGTGGAGCCGTTGATCCAGGTCTTGCCGATCGGCGATAGTCCGCGCACCTGGCCCGGCCGGTCGGGCATGGTGGTCTGGAAGCGCATCAGGTCCCGGGGCAGCACCCGGTCGAAGCACACCTTGGGCGTTCGGGTCATGGCGGATCCCTCCCTGACGTGGCCGCGACTCGCCGCAGCAAGCGGCGTTCGCCGAATCCGGTCGCGGCAGCGGCCGGCTCCTGCTGAACATATAGTACGGGCCCCCGTCAGGCGCCAGGGAAACACGCACCGCGACTACGGGCGCCGCCAGGCCACGCGCACGTCGGCGGTCGACATGTCGCCCGGGAGCTGGATCGTGCCGATCTTCTCCAGCGTGCCGCTGTCGTGGATGCTGATCGTGCTGCCCGCCCCGCCGACGTAAACACGCGAGGCGTCGCGCGACAGTTGCAGGCTGTAGTAGGTGTGGTCGAGCTCCACCACCTTCAGCGTCTCGCGCTTTTCGATGTCGTGCCTGGAGAGCGTATTGAAGGCGCCGTAGAGGATGTTGCGATCGCGCGGATCGGCGACAAGCGAGAAGATCACGAACTCGAAGGGGAAGATCTCGCGCGCCTCGGCCTTGCCGGTCGCGAGGTCCACCCGGCTCATGCCCCACCACCATTCGGCGCTCGCCATGTCCTGGCGGTCGTCGGCGAACTTCGCGGTCACGTAGGGCATCACGTACTCGTTCAGATGCTCGCCCTGCGAGTGCATCGCGAACGCGTCCGGCGTCAGCCAGCGCGGACCGCGGTCCCAGCTCGCCAGCGCCGACACGGTGCGCACCGCGCCGCTGCGCACGTCGATCGCCTCCACGTCGGCACCGCCGAGGATCACCTCGCCGCCGGCGGTGGCGGCGATCTTGGTGATGCGGCGCTTGACCGGGAAGCTGCGCACCGGCTTGGCGTCCAGCCCGTCGGCGATGCGATATACCGCGAGGCGCGGCGGCAGCACCTCGAAGCGGTCGGCACCGCGGCGCACCGGGTTCTGCACGGTGTACAGCTCGCTGCCGTCCGCGCTCACCGCGAGCGACTGCACCGTCTTGACGGTGACGTCGCCTTCCGACTGGCGGGCGGAGAACACCAGCTTGCAGGTCTCGAGCTCGAAGCCGTACACGTCCTCCCACAGGTTGCCGAGCACGAAGGCGTGACGGCCGTCGCGCGTCGGCACCAGCGCGCCCGAGCCGAACTTGCCGGGCAGCTCGCAGCTGCGCGCGATGCGGTCGGTCTTCATGTCGATGACGTGGAGCAGGCCGGGCCGGGTGACGGTGAGCAGGTACTCCGCGTCGCTCGTCGCGGATTTCTGCGCCGGGGTCGCGCACGCGGTCGCGAGCGCCGCGGCGGCGATCGCGCCGGCTGCCCGCAGCGCACGCAGGTCGGGGATGAGGCTCATGAGGATCGCTCCCATTCAGATCTTGTCCTCGAAGATGCCGTCCAGCTTGCGCCAGTCCCTGGTCGCATCGGCCTTGCCGTCGCCCCAGTCCGGGTAATGGCTCATGGTGTCGGGCACCTGCGCCGGCCACCAGCACGAGTCGGCGCAACCGTAGAGGTCGGCCTCCATCGGCTGGCACAGCGAGGCGGCGCCGCCGAAGGCGTCGATCTCCCAGCCCGGGTCGGTGGTCGCGGTGCAGCCGACCACCGTCTGCATGGCGACGACCTCCTCGATCGCCTCGGGCTTGCCCTCCGCGGCGTCCAGGCGCTGCGCCTTCTTGTTGAGCGACTTCAGGTGCTTCATGCGGTCCTCCGCGGGGAAACGTGTGCGGCGAAAAAGCCGGGGTTCTCGGTGACGATGCGCGCGTAGGTCTCGATGCCGAAGTCGATCCAGTCGCGCAGCAGTTCGCAGTAGTGATAGGAAGGCGCGGCGGCATCGCCGTACTTGGCGTAGCTCTCGTGGTAGCAGCCGCCGGAACAGAGGTTGCGGATGCGGCAGGTCGCGCAGCCGGTGCCGTTGCGGTCCAGGCGGCGGCCGATGAAGGCGCCCAGGCGGGCGCGGTCGATGCCGGCATCGACGTCGCCGAAGGTGGGCAGCGCGGAGCCGGTGAAGCGATGGCAAAGGTTGAGCCCGCCCTTGCCATCGACCGCGAGCAGCCCGACCCCGGCGCCGCAGGGCAGCCGCTTCTTGTTGCCCTCGTGGAGGTCGGTCATGAGCTGGTGCAGATTGCCGAAGCCGAGGCTGCGGTTGCGCAGCGCCGCGTCGAGATAGCGCCGACCGAGCGCCTTGAGGCCGTGGAACACCTCGGCGAGCTCCTCGGCGGTGAGGTTGAAGGCCTGGATGTCGCCCGAGGTCACCGGGCCGAAGCCGACCTCGGCGAAGCCGACCTCGTGGTGCAGGTGCTCGAAGATCGGCACCACCCCGGTGATGCCGCGGGTGAGCGTGACCCGGCAGCCGACCGGGCGCGCACGGTAGCGCGCGAGCAGCAGGTCGACCTTGCGCCGCACCACGTCGTAGGTACCCTCGCCGCCGAAGCTGCGCCTGTTGCGGTCATGCACCGCGGGCGGCCCGTCCATCGACACGGTGACCCCCACGCGGTGGGCGTCCAGCCAGTCGATGATCTCGGCGGTGAGCAGGGTGGCGTTGGTGGTGAGGGTGAAATCCACGCGCGCGCCGACCTCGGCGAAGCGGCGCTCGGCGAAGTCGACCACCGCGCGGATCAGGCCCATGTTCGACAGGGGCTCGCCGCCGAAGAAGACGAGGGTGTATTTCGGCTTGCCGGGCGACTCGACGAGCATCATCTCGATCGCCTTCGTCGCCGTCTCCAGGCTCATGCGCAGGCCCTTGGCCGGCGCGCTGAGGTCTTCCTTGTAGCAATAGGTGCAGCTCAGGTTGCAGCCCGTATTGACGTTGAGCACCAGGGTGTCGAGGGGAAAGCGCGTCGGCGGGTCCGGCGGCGGCTCGATCGGGCCGTCCTCGCCGTGCTCGGCGAGCACGTGGAGCTGGCGCAGCTCGTCCACCGTCTCGCGCAGGGCGAGCGCATCGTGGCGGCCACCGAGGCGATCGGCCAGGGTCGCGGTCTCGAGCGTGGCCTGCTCGTCGAACAGCGCCAGCACGTCGCGCGCGGCGCCATCGAGCTCGAACAGGCTGCTGCTCGGCACATGGAACAGCAGCTGCCGGCCCGCGCTGTCGACGCGGTGCAGGTTGGGCCGGATCAGGGTCAGGGTCGTCATCGGATCCGCCCCGCGCTCAATCGAGCGCACGCTGAACGAAGTCGGGCACCGCGACGTCGAGCTTGCCGCGCCCCTCGACCGTCGCGCCCGCGGCCTCGACCGTGGCGACCACATTCACCCGGCCGGTGTTGCCGAGCGACTTCGGCCGCGCCGGGTTCGGTCCCGCATCGCCCGGGACGAACACGCCGTCGGCACCGATATGGCCGACGAAGTCCGCATCGTGTGCCTTCTCGGCCTCCTCGTCGGCGGCCTCGATCGACCAGCGTGCAGGCAGGTAACCGAGGCGCAGGTCGTCGGCGGTACCCGCCTTGCCGTCGCGCCCCGCCGCCCAGCCGATGGCGCGGTAGGCGACGCCCACCTTCTGCATCTGCGCATCGCCCGGCCCGCCCACGCGCGCGATCGCGTTGGCCGGCTCGACCTCGACGCGCGCCACCCGCCCATAAACTGCGAGCAGCCCCTTGCCGCGCGCGCTGCCCACCGCCACGTCGTTCAGCCCGTCACGGCCCTCGGCACGCGCACGCACCACCACGCGGTCGGGGCTGCGCGAGACCACCTCGAGCACGCGCACGCCCTTGCCGAGCGACACCGCCCCCGCCAGCCCGCTGCCGACCACGGTCAGCTCGGCGGTCTCGCCGCGGCGCAGCTGCGCGGGCATCACCGCCATCACCATCGGCGCGGCACCCTCGCGCAGCGCGCTCAGCGCCCCGCCCATGCGGCGCGAATCGGCAAAGTGCTGGCGCCCATGCATGCGCTCGCCGCGCGCATCGGCCGCCATCACCTGGCGCAGCGCGACGCCGTCGATGTCGACGCTGCCCCGCCACTCGTAGCCGGTGTACACCGTGGCCACGCCACGCCCCGAGAGCAGGGCCCCGTCGGCGTAGCGGCCCTCGATCGCCAGTTCGTAGCGGTCCTCGCCGGCCGCGCTCGCGCGCATCCGTCCCTCGAACGCGCCCTTGCCGGGCAGGAAGCCGGCGATCCGCCAGCTGCCGTCCAGCGCCGTGCGCGGCGCGGCCTGCCACGCCTTCCATGCGCGCGCATCGAGCGCGAAGTCGCGCGCCAGCGCGGGGGCGACCTCGTTCACCGCGAGCGGGAACCACTGCCGGTCGCGTGCCAGCGAGTGGAACTCGAGCGTCGGGTTGAGGCCGATGTGCGTGTGCATCAGCAGCTTCCACTCGTCCTCGCTGCGCCGCTGCAGCGCGAAGCGGGCGCCGGAGTGGCAGCGCGCGCACATGTCGCGGTAGCGCCCGTCGATGGTCTCGACGCGGTTGTTGTCGTGCTCGAGCAGATAGCGCCAGCCCGCCGTCTCGGCCGGGGCCAGCCCGCGCGTGTCGGCCAGGTACTTGATCAGGCGGCGCTTGTCCTCGGCCGAGACCTTCGCGCCGTGCTGTTCCTGCATCCGGGTGATCGTCATCTGCCAGCCTTCAGGGGTCTTGCGCTGGCCCTCGACGCGGGAAATGCTGCCGCCCTGCGCGCTGTGGCAGGACAGGCAGTTCGCGGCCAGCAGCGCCGCGCCGTCCGCCGCCAGCGCCCGCTCCGGCGCGCCGACCACGGCCGCCAGGGCGAGCAGCCCCGCCGCGATCATCGACGTGATGTTCCTTTCCTTTTCCAAGGCCTTCGCTCCTCGCTCCGTTGCGCATGCGGCCCGGGCGGGTGCCGTGGCGGCCCGCCGGACTTCCGATGACGGACACGATAAGGCCGTCCGGTAAACGAACTTGGCGGCCGATGTGCCGAGTTGTGCGCGAATGTAAACGCCGCGCAACATCCCACGCACGCCCTCTCGCGACGGATTGCCGGTGACGGGGATTCGGGGGATCATCCGCGCACGACAAGCGAACGTTCGACCCCAAACGAAGGAGGATCGATGTCGAAGGAGACACCCGCGATGCCGCACATCATGGTGGTCGAGGACGACCCCGTCTCGCGCGCATTGCTCGTCGGCTATTTCGAGAAGGAAGGCTATCGCGTCTCCGCGAGCGACAATGCCGACGACCTGCTGCAGCGCGTCGAGCAGGAGCGCATCGCGCTCGTGCTGCTCGACATCCGCCTGCCCGGCAAGGACGGGCTCACGCTCACCCGCGAGCTGCGCGCCGCCTCGCGCGTCGGCATCATCCTGGTGACCGCGCGCGACGACGAGATCGACCGCATCGTCGGGCTCGAGCTCGGCGCCGACGACTACGTCACCAAGCCCTTCAACCCGCGCGAGCTGCTGGTGCGCGCGCGCAACCTGCTGTGGCGGGTGGCGCAATGCGCCGGCAGCGAGACGCGCGAGGCCGAGCAAGGCTGCTTCCGCTTCGAAGGCTGGACGCTGAACCCGCACAAGCGCCAGCTGGTCTCCCCGGACGGCCGCATCGAGCGCCTTCCCCAGGGCGAGTTCAAGCTGCTGATGGCCTTGCTGAGCCACGCCGGCCAGGTGCTGTCGCGCGACCAGCTGATGGATGCGATCCACGACCGCGAGTGGACGCCCAACGACCGCACGGTCGACGTGCTGGTCGGGCGCGTGCGCCGCAAGCTCGACGACAACCCCGCCGACCCGCGCCTGATCCTGACCGCGCACGGCGCGGGCTACCTCTTCGCCGGCGAGCTCGACTGAACCCGCGCCGGCCGCCGCGATGAACGCGCCCCCGCTGCAATACCGCCTGCTCAAGCGCCTCTACCAGGGGCGCTGCAGCACGGTGAGCCGCGTGCTGCTGCCGGGACGCGACGCGCCGGTGATCGTCAAGCAGCTCGATCGCGGACGCTGCGCGCCCGGGGCGCCCGCACGCCTGCAGCACGAGTTCGAGCTGCTCGGCACGCTCGAGCTGGAAGGCATTCCGCAGGCGCTCGAGCAGCTCGAGTTCGAGCGCGGCCCGGCGCTGGTGTTCGCCGACCGCGAGGCGCATTCGCTGCGCCAGGCGATGCGGCCCGGCAGCCGCGAATGGCACGACTGGCTGGCGCTGATGATCCGGGTGTGCGAGCTGCTCGGCAGGCTGCACGAGGCCCGCGTCATCCACAAGCAGATCAATCCGGACCACATCCTGGTGACCCCGTCCGGCGCGCCCCTGCTGGTCGATTTCGGCATGGCGACGCGCTTCCTGCGCGAGCAGGCGGACTGGAACACGCCGCAGCTGGCGGGACATCGCCTGCCCTACCTCGCCCCCGAGCAGAGCGGGCGGATCAACCGCGAGATCGACTACCGCACCGACTACTACAGCTTCGGCGCCACCCTGTACGAGCTGCTCACCGGCCAGCCGCCCTTCGCGGGTCGCGAAGGGCTCGAACTGGTGCATTGCCACATCGCCCGCAAGCCGCGCCCGCCGCACCACATCAACCGCCTGCTCCCCGAGGCGGTCTCCGCCGTGGTCCTGAAGCTGCTCGCCAAGGACGCCTCCGAGCGCTACCAGTCGGCGCACGGCATCGTGCACGACCTGCGCGAGTGCCTGCAGCGGCGGGAACAGCCGGCGGCGCACGACTTCGTGCTCGCCAGCCGCGACGTCTCCGCGCGCTTCCAGGTGCCCAGGCGGCTCTACGGCCGCACGGCCCAGCTCGCCGAACTCGAGGGTCGGGTCGAGGCGTGCGCCGCCGGGGGGCGCGCGATCGTGCTGATCAGCGGCTACACCGGGGTCGGCAAGTCCAGCCTGGTGCACGAGTTGCGCCGTGCCGTCCTCGAGCGCCACGGCCACTTCGCCAGCGGCAAGTTCGACCAGTACCGCCGCAACCCACCCCACTCCGCGCTGCTGCAGGCGCTGCGCGAGCTCGTCCGTCAGCATCTCACCGAGCCGGGCGAACGCCTCGCGGCCCTCGGCAGCCGTCTGCGCGAGCAGCTCGGCGGCTACCTCGGCACGCTGGTGCGCCTGCTGCCCGAACTCGGCCTCGTCGTGCCCGACGCCGGCACGTCGCCGGCCGGCCAGCACCGCTTCGACGAGCAGGGCCGCCTGCATCTGTTCTCGCGCCTGATCGACGCGCTCACCGAGCCCGGACAGGCGCTCACGCTTTTCCTCGACGACCTGCAATGGGCCGACCCGGCCTCGCTCGGACTCATCGAGTCGCTCGCGACCCACGCCGGGCTGCCGCGCCTGCTGCTCGTCGGCAGCTACCGGCACAACGAGATCGGGCCGGGCCATGCGCTCGCCGGGTTCATCGAGCACCTGCGCAGGAGCGCGCTGCCGCCGGTGGAACTGCGCCTGCAGCCGCTCGACCTCGCGCAGGTCCGCCAGCTGCTCGCCGACACCTTGCGCTGCAGCCCGATCGAATGCGCGCGCCTGGCCGAAGCCTGCCACGAGAAGACGCAGGGCAATCCGTTCTTCCTCAACCAGCTCCTCGACGCGGTGCACGAGGAAGGCCTGATCCGCTTCCACGGCCAACGCTGGGAATGGGACGAAGCGGCGATCCGCGCGCGCGCGCTCAGCACCGACGTGGTCGAGCTCATGGTCGAGCGCCTGCGCCGCCTGCCCGAACGCACGCGCGCGGTGCTGCCGCTGGCGGCCTGCATCGGCGGCACCTTCGACCTCAAGACCCTGTCCATCGTCGCCGAGGGGCGCGCGCGCCAGCTCGCGCACGACCTCGTGCCGGCGCTCGGCGAGGGCCTCGTGGTGCCGCTCGACGACGGCGACCGCCCCGAGCGCGACCGTCTCGGGCGCGCGCGCTATCGCTTCGCGCACGACCGCGTGCAGCAGACGGCCTACTCGCTGCTCGCGGACGACGCGCGCGAGCAGCTCCATCTGCGCGTCGGCCGCCTGCTGCGCCAGAACCTCGACACGGGCGCGCTCGACCGCCGGGTCTTCGAGATCGCCGGCCACCTCAACCTCGCGCGCAGCGCCATCGACGACCCCGACGAACGCATCGCGCTCGCCACCCTCAACCTGTGCGCCGGGCTGCGCGCGCGCGAATCCGCCGCCTTCGAGTCGGCCCTCGACTATCTCGACAGCGGCCTCCACGCGCTGCCCGCGGACGCCTGGCGCACGCAGCACCGGCTGTGCCTCGACCTGCACCTCGCCGCCGCGGATGCGGCCAACAGCCGCGGCGACGGCGAGCGCATGCAGGCCCTGCTCGATGCCGCCCAGGAGCACGCGCACGCTCCGCTCGACCGCGTACGCTGCGAGCAGATCCGCATCCAGGCGCACGTCGCGCACAACCGCTTCGGCGCCGGGCTGGAGATCGCGCGCGACACCCTCGCGCGTCTGGGCGTACATCTTCCCGCGGCGCCCGGCCGCCTGCGCATCGCGGCAGAACTGCTGCGCACCCGCCTGCTGATCCGCCACACCGCGCCGGAGGAACTGCTGCACATGCCCGCAGCGACCGAGCCACGCGTGCTCGCCGCGCAGGCGCTGCTCGGAGGCATGTTCGGCATCGTCAAGTTCTCCAGCTCCGCCCTGCGCCCGCTGGTGATGGCGCGCCAGGTCGAGCTCGCGCTGCGCCACGGCCACACCGACGCCAGCGCCCAGGCCCTCGCCGGCTTCGGCGGCGTGCTCTGCGGCGTGCTCGGCGCGATCGACGAGGGCTACCGCGCCGGCACGCTGGCACTCGCACTGGAGGCGGCGCGCCCTTCGCGCCAGGGGCGCCAGCGCACCTTGTCGCTGTTCAACTGCTACGTGCGCCACTACCGCGAACCGCTGCAGTGCGCCCTCGACGGCCTGCGCGAGGCACACGCCGAGGCGCTCGCCTGCGGCGATCTCGAGTACGCCGCGTACAGCCTCGCCGCCGCGATCCAGTACGCGGTGCCGCTCGCCGACGATCTCGAGGCCCTCGCCCGGCGCATGCGGGGGCAGTTGGTGCAGCTCGAACAGACCGGGCAGCAGCAGTCCCTGCAATACAGCTACATGGCGCTTCAGGCGGTCACCCGGCTGTGCGAGCCGTCGGCCTCGCCCACCGCGCTCGACGGCGAGCATTACCGCGAGGCGGCGATGCTCGAGGCGCATCGGCGCGGGAACCACCTCACCGCGGTCTGCCTGCACCACTTCTACAAGGCCTTGCTCGCGCTGGTGCATGCGGACTATCCCGCCGCACTCGCCGAATGCACCCTGGGCGAAGCCCACCTGCCCTACGTCGGCGGCACCTATACCGCGACCTGGTTCCGCAGCCTGCATGCGCTCGCGCTGCTGCGCACCCTGCCGCCACCGGGCAAGGCGCGCCGGCGCGCGCTGCACACGCTGCGACGCCTGGTGCGCCACGTGCGCATGCAGGCGAGGCATGCGCCCGCCAACCACGCCCACCGCGTGGCGCTGATCGAGGCCGAACGCCTGCGCGTGCGCGCCCGCCCCGGGGCAGCGGCGGCCTACGATCGCGCCATCGCGCTCGCGGAGCAGGGCGGCTTCTGGCTCGACGCCGCGCTCGCCTGCGAGTTCGCCGCGCGCTTCCACCTCGATGCCGGCGAACGCGCGGTGGCGCGCAGCTGCTTCGACGACGCCTGCCGACGCTACCAGCGCCTCGGCGCCCACTCCCCCGTCGTCCATCTGCACGAGCAGCTCGAGGAATACGGCCTGTGGCCCCGACCGCCGGGGCTCGCGGGCGCGGGCGAAATGCAGGGCGGCCTCGACGAGACCAACCATTCCTTCGACCTCTCCTCGGTCATCGAGGCCTCGCAAGCGATTTCGGACGAGATCGTGCTCGAGCGCCTGATCGAGCGCCTGCTGCAGCTCGCGCTGACGAGCGCGGGCGCCCAGCGCGGCGCGCTCGCCTTGAGCCGCGACCGGCATCTGCGCGTCGAGGCGATCGCCGGGCTGGAAGAGGGCTCGACGCTGATGTGCAGCCTCGCCCTCGAAGCCGCGACGAGCCGCGTGCCGGTCAGCGTGCTCAACTACGTCGCCCGCACCGGCGAGGCGCTGGTGCTGGGCGACGCCCCGCGCCAGCAGATGTTCGCGCACGACCCCTACATCCGCAGCCAGGCGCCGCGCTCCTTGCTGTGCATGCCCATCCTCTACCACGGCGAGCTCACCGCCCTGCTCTACCTCGAGCACCGCCTCGGCCGCGACATCTTCGACCAGCAACGCCTGAAGACGCTGCGCATCCTCGCCGCGCAGGCGGCAATCTCGATCGAGAACGCCAAGCTCTACCTCGGCCTGCAGCAATCCGAGCAGGCCTACCGCTCGCTGTACGAGAACGCGATCGAGGGCATCTTCCGGGTCGATCCCGACGGGCGCTTCCTGTCCGCCAACCCCGCGCTGGTCCGCCTCCTCGGCCACGACAGCGCGGCGGGGTTCCTCACCGGCATCACCGACGTCAGCACGCAGTGCTTCGCCCGCGCCGAGGACCAGCGCCGCTTCCTCGGCCGCCTCAACATGGAGGAGAAGGTGGTCGGCTTCGAGACGCGCTGGCGCCGGCGCGACGGCAGCGAGGTCGAGGTCTCCATCTCGGCCCGCCGCGTGCTCGACGACGGCGGGCGGCTGCGCTGCTACGAGGGCTCGCTCACCGACATCGGCGAACGCAAGGCCAAGGAGCGCGCCGAACTCGCACGCGAGCGCGCCGAGGCCGCCAGCCGCGCCAAGAGCGACTTCCTCGCCGCGATGAGCCACGAGATCCGCACGCCGATGAACGGCATCCTCGGCATGGCGCAGCTGCTCGCGCGCTCCGGGCTGGCGCCGGGCCAGGCCGAATGGGTGGACGCGATCCGGGCCTCGGGCAGCACGCTGCTCGGGATCCTGGACGACGTGCTCGACTTCAGCAAGATCGAGGCCGGGCAGCTCACGCTCGAGTCCGCGCCCTTCTCGCCGGCCGAGGCGCTCGCCGCCCTGCGTCCGATGCTGGCGACGATGAGCGCACAGAAAGGGCTAGTGCTGCGCCTGGAGATCGATCCGGCGCTCCCCGGAGGGGTGCTCGGCGACCGTCGCGCACTGCACCAGATCGTGCTCAACCTGGCCGGCAACGCGGTGAAGTTCACCGCGCGCGGCTTCGTCGCGGTGCGCGCGCGGTGCCTGCCGGCGCGCGCGGGGCGCTGCCGCCTGGGCCTGGAGGTCGAGGACAGCGGCATCGGCATCGCCGAGGAGGCGCAGCGCCGCATCTTCACCGAATTCACCCAGGCCGACGGTTCGATCACCCGCCGCTTCGGCGGCACCGGCCTGGGGCTGGCGATCTGTCGGCGCCTCGTCGACCTGCAGGGTGGAAGCCTGGGCGTGCGCAGCCGCCCGGGAGAGGGCAGCACCTTCTCCTGCGAACTGGAATACCCCCTCGCAACCCCGGCGCCACGGGCATCGCCGCGTCCGCACGCTGCCATCGGCGAGGCGCGCCTGCACGTGCTGGTGGTCGAGGACGTGGAACTGAACCGCTGCATCGCCGGCACGCTGCTCGAGGACGAGGGCCACACCGTGCGCTTCGCGGCCGACGGCTACGGCGCGCTCGAGCTGCACGAGCGCGAGGATTTCGACACGATCCTGCTCGACATCCACCTTCCCGACCTCGACGGCATGGAGGTCGCACGCCGCATCCGCCGCCACCCCGACGCGCGCAAGGCGCGCGCGCGCATCGTCGCGCTCACCGCTTCGATCACCACCGACGAGGTGGCGCGTTACCGCGCGGCCGGCGTGGACGCGGTCGTCGGCAAGCCCTTCGACTTCGACGAGCTGATCCGCAGCCTGCGCGAGCCCCCCATACCGCCCGCCGCGGCACCGGGGAGCGCCCTGATGGACACGCGCCTGCTCGCCACCCATTTCGCCCGCCTCGGCGACGAGCGCGTGCGGCCGATGATGGACATGCTCGCCACCCAGGGCCGCGCCGGGCTCGCCGAGTTCGCCGCGAGCGCCGACCCCGCGACCCAACGCGAGCGCCTGCACCGGCTCGTCGGCATGGCCGCGAACCTGGGCCTCGCCGCCTTCGCCACGCGTTGCCGGGAGCTCGAGGCGACGCCCCTCCCGGCCGACCTGCGCGCACAGGCCGGCGCGCTGCGGACGCTGTTCGAGGACAGCATCGCGGCGCTGCACGCGTTCGACCCCCGGGACGCGCAAGCTGCGCTCGAAGCCGCGGCGCGCTGAGGCCGCCCGCCTCGCGCCGCGCACGCTACAACTGCGCACAATTCCGCACAAATCGTGAAAAGCTGGTTTACAGCGCCGGGCTAGTCTTCCCATCGACGCAGGCAGGGCCGCGGCAGCCGACCCGCGAGCCCGTCACCACGCCTTCCAACTCCTGCCAGGATCCGATCCATGAACAAGACGCCCTCCCTCGTCATCGGCGGCCGCAAGGTCGCCGGCGACCGCGGCACCCTGCCGGTCATCGACCCCGCGCTCGGCGAGGCCTTCGCCGAGTGCCCGAACGCCTCCCCCGCGCAGCTCGACGAGGCGGTGGCGGCGGCCGCGCGCGCGTTCGAGCAGTGGCAGCACAGCTCCTGCGCGGAACGCCGCGCCCTGCTCGAAGCGATCGCCGCGCGCATCGAACAGAACGCGCCCGAGCTCGCCGAGATCATCGTCCGCGAGCAGGGCAAGCCGCTCGCGCTCGCGCACATTGAGGTCGGCGGCGCGGTCGCATGGACGCGCGCCACCGCCGCGCTCGAGCTGCCGGTCGAGGTGATCGAGGACCGCCCGGGCAAGCGCATCGAGCTGCACCGCAGGCCGCTCGGCGTGGTGGGATCGATCACGCCGTGGAACTGGCCGCTGATGATCGCGGTGTGGCACATCATGCCCGCGCTGCGCGCCGGCAACGCGGTGGTGATCAAGCCCTCGGAGCTGACCCCGCTCAACACCCTGCGCCTGGTCGAGCTGATCGACGAGGTGGCGCCGCCCGGGCTGGTGAATGCGGTGGCCGGCGGCGCAGCGCTCGGGCGCGGGATCTCGGGCCACCCCGGCATCCACAAGATCGTGTTCACCGGCTCGACGCGCACCGGCCAGGACATCATGCGCAACGCCGCCGACACGCTGAAGCGGCTCACCCTGGAACTGGGCGGCAATGACGCCGGCATCGTGCTGCCGGGCACCGACATCGGCGCGATCGCCGAGGGGGTGTTCGGCAGCGCCTTCCTCAACATGGGACAGACCTGCGCCGCGCTCAAGCGCCTCTATGTGCACGAGTCCCAGTACGAGGACATGTGCCGGCACCTGGTCGCCATCGCCGCGCGGCAGAAGCTCGGCAGCGGCCTGGACGAGGGCACGAGCTTCGGGCCGATCCAGAACCGCGACCAGTTCGAGCGCGTATGCGAGCTCGTCGAGGATGCACGCGCCGCCGGCGCCCGCATCCTGTGCGGCGGCGAGCCGCTGCCCGGCAAGGGCTACTTCTACCCGCCGACCATCGTCGCCGACATCGCCGACGGCACCCGGCTGGTCGACGAGGAGCAGTTCGGCCCGGTGCTGCCGGTGATCCGCTACCGCGACGTGGACGAGGCGCTGCGGCTCGCCAACGCCAGCACCAACGGTCTCGGCGGCTCGGTGTGGTCGGGCGACCTGGAGGCCGCGCGCGCGCTGGCGAACCGCCTCGAGTGCGGCACGGTGTGGATCAACGGCCATGCCGAGGTATTGCCGCACTGCCCCTTTGGCGGCTGCAAGATGTCGGGCTTCGGCGTCGAGTTCGGCCTCGAGGGGCTGCTCGAATACACCCGCCCGCAGCTCTTCAACATCAACCTCCCCGCCGCCTGAATGTCCGCACCGCTCGGCTTCCTGCGCCGCCCGTCCGCGCCGGCAAGCGCGAGCGTTGCTGCGAGCACGGCGTCGCCTCCGTCCCTGGCTGCGCTGCCGGCGACCGGGGTGGCGATCGCGGTGGCGATGGTGCGACCGCGCGCACTGGAGCGCCTGGGTGCGGACACGCCCGCACGCGCGGCATTCTGGTCCGCCACCCTGTACGACGAGGCGCTCGCGGCCTGGCTGGCACCGCTGCGCCCGACGCGGCTGCGCGTCGGCAGCGAATTCTGCGAGCGCCTGCTGCCCGAGCCCGCGCAGCTCGCGCGCACGCTCGCCGAGGCGTCCGTGGCCGGGCTGGAGGTCTGCCTGCTCACGCCGGTGGCCTCGCCCGAGGTCCTGCGCGCCCTCGATGCGCTCTTCGCCCTGCTGCCGCCGGGCGCGGAGGTGGTGGTCAACGACTGGGGGGTGGCGCTGCGCCTGCGCGAGCGCCATCCGCTGCTGCAGGCCGTCGCCGGCCGCATCCTGTGCCGCATGCTCAAGGACCCGCGCCTCGGCAACCCGCAGTACGCACCGCCCGCCGCGCACGGCTTCGCCTCGCCCTGGACCCGGCGCCTGCTCGCCCGCCTGGGGATCGCACGCGTCGAGATCGACCTGCCGCTCTTCGCGTCCGCCGACAGCTTCGCGGGCGTGCCGCTGCCGCTCGGGGTGCACCTGCCCTTCGCCTTCGTCGCCAAGGGACGCATGTGCCGCACCGCAGGTCTCGCGCGCGAGGGCCCGGAGCGGTTCGCGGCGCGGCCCTTCTGCCGCCACGAATGCCTCGGACTCGCCGCCCGCACCGAGCGCACACGCGACGGTACACACGACGCCTGGGAGACCCTGCACGTGGGCAACACCGTGTTCTGCCGCCACTCCGCCGCCAACCTCGCCACGCTCGCCAGCGCGGTCGCGGCGGGCCGGGTGGCGCGCCTGATCGTGCCCGGCGAGACCTTGTGAGGAAACGCGCATGAAGATCGTCGCCCCCATCCGGCAACTCGACGAGATCGCCGCGCTGGCGCGCGCCGGGGCGGACGAACTCTATTGCGGGGTGACGCCGCGCGAGTGGGCCGAGCGCTTCGGTGGCGCCAGCGCCAACCGCCGTCCCGGAGGCAACCTCCCCTCGCTGGCCGCGCTCGCCGAGGCGGTGGCGCTCGCCCACCGCAATGGCGTACAGCTCTCCCTGGTGCTCAACGCACAGCAGTATTCGGTCGAACAGATCGAGTTCGCGCTCGCGATCGCGCACCGCTACGTCGACATGGGGGGCGATGCGGTGATCGCGAGCGACCCCGGCCTGCTCCTGGCGCTGGCCGAAGCCGAGCCGGAGCTGCGCATCCACGTCAGCTCGGTGGCCACCTGCCGCAATGCCGACGGCGCCCGCCTCTACCGCGAGCTCGGCGCGCGCCGGCTGATCCTGCCGCGCGACATCACCCTCGACGAGGCCGCGGAGATCGCCGCCGCAGTGCCCGACCTGGAGATCGAGGCCTTCGTGCTCAACGACGGCTGCGTCTACGAGGAAGGCAGCTGCAACACCCTGCACCTCCCGGGCGCGCTCGGCGGGCCGATCTGCCTGGACCGCTACGCCTACGCGCACCGCCACCGCGACGGCCGGCCGCTCTCGGCCGCGCTCGCGGCCCGCCTGCAGGAGAACGACGAGGCCTATCGGCGCTGGCTGTGGTACCGCTTCTCCTGCGGCTTCACCACCACCGCCGACGGCCTGCCCTTCGGCCCCTGCGGCCTGTGCGCGATCCCGGCGTTCGGGCGCGGCGGCATCCACGCGCTCAAGATCGCCGGCCGCGAGGGTCCGCCCGAGCGCAAGCTCGCCAGCGTGCGCATGGTCCGGCGGATCCTCGACGCCCACGACAACGGCGAAGCCCCCGCGGCGGTGATGGCCCGTGCGCGCAACCTGCGGCCTGCGCACGAACACTGCGCGACCGGCTTCATGTGCTACTACCCGGAGGTCGTCTCCCGCGCATCCGAAGCGGCGCAGCCGCTGTGCGACGGTCGCGCAGCAGGTGCTCAGTAGATCGGCTCCACGAGCAGGCGGTCGTCCACATAGTTCTGCAGCAGGTTGTTGATCGCGAACAGCGTCCCGGTCGAGGACGACGGACAACCTCCGCAGGCGCCCTTGTAGCGCACCGTCAGGGTGAATTCCTTGAGCTTGACCACGTCGAGGCCGCCGCCGTCCTGGTCGAGGAAGGGCCGGATGTGCTCGTCGAGGATCTGGTTGATGCGCATCAGCAGTTCGGCATCGTCGGCCTCGACCTCCACCGGCTCCTCGGCCACGGCCTCGCCTGCGCCGATCGCGGCGCCCGCCGCCCCACCCGGTCCTGCCGGGTTGGCGATGCCGATGACGCGGCGCGCCTTGTGCCCCTCGATCAGCTCCGTGACCGCGGGCTCGATCGCCGACCAGGGCGTGCCCGGGTCGCGGGTGATGGTGATGAAGCCACCGGTGCAATAGATGTCGACGACGCCGGGCACCGCCAGCAGGCTCTCGCCCAGGGTGTCGCCGACGACCGCGACACCAGCGCTGAAATGACGCGGCGCGCCCGTATACAGCGGCGCATCGAGCATGAACTTGTTCGCCAGCGGGTTGGGCGTGGACATGACGGCGGTGACATTGGGCATGGCGGACTCCTCCGGCTTGGTAGGGCTGTGCTGCGACTGGGGGAAGCGATCCGTGAGCACCGGGACAAGGCGGAGTGCGGGACGGATTGCGACACTGCGGAACGAATTCTACTTGTCGTTAACGTCAACGTCAATTAAGATGAACTTGCATGCCACTCGAACCGCTTGCAGGAACCTGATCCCGACATGAAGGAATATCTGCTGCTACTGCTCGGCACGGCCCTGGTGAACAACGTGATCCTGGTCCGCTTCCTCGGCCTGTGCCCCTTCCTCGGGGTCTCGGGAAAGCTCGAGACCGCGCTCGGCATGGGGCTCGCCACCACCTTCGTGCTCACCCTCACCTCGGGCGCGGCGTGGGTGGTCGAGCACGCCCTGCTGCAGCCGCTCGACATGCTGCACCTGCGCATCCTGACCTACATCCTGGTGATCGCCGCGGTGGTGCAGTTCACCGAGATGGCGATCCAGAAGGCCAGTCCGGTGCTGCACCACACCCTGGGCATCTACCTGCCGCTGATCACCACCAACTGCGCGGTGCTCGGCACGGCGCTGCTCAACACCCAGCAGGGCAACGGCCTGGTCGCAAGCATGCTCTATGGCGCCGGCTCGGCGCTCGGCTTCACGCTGGTGATCCTCCTCTTCGCCGGCCTGCGCGAGCGCATCGCGCTCGCGAACGTGCCCGCCGCCTTCGCCGGCGCGCCGATCGCGCTGATCACCGCCGGCCTGCTGTCGCTGGCCTTCATGGGTTTCGCCGGCCTGCCGGTGCGCTGAAACCTCCCCACGAACGCGCAAGGAGCACGACGATGACGATGATTCTCTCGGTAGTGGCGGTCGCCGCCCTGGGCCTCGCCCTGGGCTGGCTGCTCGGTCTCGCCTCGCAGTGGCTGGGAGCGACCACCGACCCGGTGGTGGAGCGCATCGCCGAGGCCCTCCCCGGTTCGCAGTGCGGCCAGTGCGGCTTCGCCGGCTGCGCACAGGCGGCCGCCGCGGTGGCCGCGGGCGACGCGCCGGTCACGCTGTGCCCCCCGGGCGGGCGTGCGGTCGCCGAGAAGCTGGCGCAGATCCTCGGCGCCACCTTCGACCCGGGCAACCTGCCCGACCGCGGCCCGCTGCTGGCGCGCGTGCGCACCGACGCCTGCATCGGCTGCTCGCGCTGCATCAAGTCCTGCCCGACCGACGCCATCCTGGGTGCGACCAAGCAGCTCCACGTGGTCCTCGAAGAGGCCTGCATCGGCTGTGGCGCCTGCGCCGAGGTCTGCCCCACCGGCGGCATCGATCTCGAGGGCATCCCGGTCACCCTGCGCAACTGGCGCTGGCACAAGCCGGGCGTGGGACACGCCTGAACGCCCGCCGCAAGCACACCGGAACCCCACGCACCATGAAGATCTTCCGCTTCCGCGGCGGCATCCATCCCGAAGGGAACAAGGACCCCACCGCCTGCCATCCGATCGCCCGCCTGCCGCTGCCGCAGCGCCTGTACATCCCGCTGCAGCAGCACATCGGCGAACCGGCCGCACCCGAGGTCGAGGTCGGCGACCACGTCCTCAAGGGCCAGCGCCTCGCCCGCCACCAGGGTTCGGTTTCGGCGCCGGTGCATGCGCCCACGTCGGGCAGGGTGATCGCGATCGGCGACCACATGGCGCCGCACCCCTCCGGCCTGCCGGTGCAGACGATCACGCTCGAGCCCGATGGCGAGGAGCGCTGGATCGAGACCGAGCCGGCGGTCGACCCCTTCGCGCTCACCCGTGCCGAGGTCTCCGCGCGCGTGCGCGACGCGGGCATCGTGGGCCTGGGCGGCGCGGCCTTCCCGGCCGCGGTCAAGCTGGACGCCGGCAACCGCCACCCGATCGACACGCTGATCCTCAACGGCGGCGAGTGCGAGCCCTATCTGACCTGCGACGACCGCCTGATGCGCGAGGGCGCCGGCTACGTGGTCGAGGGTGTGCGCCTGATCGCCAACGGCCTGGGCGCGAAACGCACCGTGATCGCGATCGAGGACAACAAGCCCGAGGCGCTCGAGGCGATGCGCGCGGCCGCCGCGGCCCATCCCGGCATCCACGTGCTGCGCGTGCCCTCGCGCTACCCGATGGGCTCCGAGAAGCAGCTCGTCACCACCGTGACGGGGCGCGAGATCCCCGCCGGCAAGCTCTCCGCCGAGATCGGCGTCAGCGTGCACAACGTCGGCACCGCGCTCGCGGTGTGCCGCGCGGTGCGCTTCGGCAAGCCGCTGGTGTCGCGCGTGGTCACCGTGGGCGGCGGCGCGATCCGCAACCCGCGCAACGTGGTGGTGCCGATCGGCACGCCGGCCGGGGACCTCATCGACTTCTGCGGCGGCTTCACCGAGCCCCCCACCCGCGTGCTGATGGGCGGGCCGATGATGGGCCAGGTCCTGCCCGGTCTGGAGGCGCCGGTGGTCAAGGGCACCAGCGGCATCATCGCGCTCACCGCCGCCGAGGCGCATGCGGCGAGCGAACGTGCCTGCCTGCATTGCGGGCGCTGCGTGGATGTCTGCCCGGTCGGCCTGGTGCCGCTCGAGCTCGCCGCGCGCGTGCGTGCCGGGCGTATCGACGACGCCGCCGAGCTCGGCATGGGCGACTGCCTGTCCTGCGGCTGCTGTGCCTACGTGTGCCCGGCCCACCTGCCGCTGGCCCACCTGTTCAACTATGCCAAGGGCGAGATCGCCGCCCGCCGCGAAGCCCAGCGCAAGGCCGAGGAGACACGCAAGCTGGCCGAGGCGCGCCGGCTGCGGCTGGCCGCCGAAGCCGCCGCCAAGGCCGCGCGCCGGCCCGCCCGTCCGGCCGAGACGGTGGAGACCGAATCATGACGAGCTGGACCCCGAACCGCTCCCCGGTGGCGGCGCCCCACGTGCATGGGCGCAGCAATATTCCGCAGGTCATGCGCACGGTCCTGCTCGCCCTGCTGCCGGCGACCGCGACCGGCGTGTTCCTGTTCGGCTGGCCGGCGCTCGCCACCGTGCTGCTGGCGATAGCCGGCTGCGTGGCGGCCGAGGCGGCGGCCCTGGCGATCGGCAAGCGCCCGCTGCGCCACACGCTCGCCGACGGTTCGGCCGTGGTGACCGGGCTGATCCTCGCGCTCTGCCTGCCGCCGTGGGCACCGTGGTGGCTGCCCCTGCTGGGCGGCGCGTTCGCGATCGTGGTCGGCAAGCAGGTGTTCGGCGGCCTCGGCCAGAACGTGCTCAACCCGGCGATGCTGGCGCGGGTCGCGCTGCTGGTGTCCTTCCCGCTCGAGATGACCGCCTGGGTGGCGCCGCAGCCGCTGTTCTCGCCCACGGCGCCCGGCCTGCTGGACGGCCTCGCGATCACCTTCGGCGGTGGCGCGGTGCCGGACGCCATGAGCGCGGCGACCGCGCTCGCCCCGCTCAAGCACGGCGGCGACTTCGCCGCCGGCGAGGCGCTGCTCGCGCTCGCGCTCGGCACGGTGCCGGGCAGCCTGGGCGAGACCTCCGCGCTCGCGCTGCTCGCTGGCGGCGCCCTGCTGGTGGCGCGCCGCATCGTGCCCTGGCAGATCCCCGCGGCCTTGCTCGGCACGCTCGCGCTGCTCGCGGCATTGTTCAACCAGATCGACCCCGCGCACTACCCGCCGCCGCTGCTCCACCTGCTCGGCGGCAGCGCGGTCATGTGCGCGTTCTTCATCGCCACCGATCCGGTGGGCGCCCCGGTCACCCCGCTCGGGCGGGCGATCTTCGGCGCGGGCATCGGCGCGCTGATCTACGTGATCCGTACCTGGGGCGGCTATCCCGAGGGGGTCGCCTTCGCGGTCCTGCTGATGAACGCGGCGACGCCGCTGATCGATCGCCTGGTGCGTCCGCGCCGCTACGGCCGCCTGCGCACGGGCAACCCGATCCCCCTGGCCCCGAAGGAGGATGGCCGATGAGCTCGATCGCTGCCGGCGGCCTGCGCCAGCGCCCGGGGCTGCTGCTCGGGGCATTCGCCCTCGGCTGCAGTGCCATGCTGGGCATGGGCGACCTCGCCACCCACGAGGAGATCCGCTTGCGCCAGGCCGAAGACCTGCGCAACGCCCTCGACCAGACCCTCTCCGCCGTGCCCCACGACAACAATCCGGCCGCGGACACGGTCGCGGTCGAGGACGAGGGCCGCGCGGTCACGGTGTATCGCGCGCGCCTGGCGGGCGAGGTGCGCGGTGTGGCCTTCAACTGGGTGAGCGAAGCCGGCTACGGCGGACCGATCACGCTCACCGTCGGCATCGGCCGCGACGGGCGCATCGCCAGCGTGCGCGTGCTCTCGCACAGCGAGACGCCGGGCCTGGGCGACAAGATCGACGTGCGCAAGTCGGACTGGATCCGCGGCTTCGACGGCCGCGGCCTGGACACCGGCACACGCTGGGCGGTGCGCAAGGACGGCGGCGAATTCGACCAGTTCGCCGGCGCCACCATCACCCCGCGCGCGGTGGTGGGGGCCGTCCATGCCAGCCTGAAATTCTTCGCCGGAAACCGCGCGCGCCTGCTCGCCGTGCCGGCCGGCCCCGGTGGCGACGCCGCGGCAACTCGATCGGAGATCCCGTCATGAGCGAAGTGCGCAGGGTCGTCCGCGACGGCCTGTGGGACAACAACGTGGTGTTCGCGCAGATGCTGGGCATGTGCCCGACCCTGGCCACTACCGGCAGCGCCACCAACGGGCTCGGCATGGGCCTGGCCACCACCGTGGTGCTGGTGAGCTCCGGTGTGCTCGTCTCGCTGTTCCGCAACGTCATCGCGCGCGAGGTGCGGATCGCGATCTACGTGCTCCTGATGTCCACCGTGGTCACCCTGGTCGACATGGCGATGAACGCCTGGCTGCACGAGCTGCACAAGGTGCTCGGCCTGTTCATCCCGCTGATCGTGGTCAACTGCGCGATCATGGGGCGCGCCGAAGCCTTCGCCTCCAAGCGCGCGCCCGGGATGGCAGCGCTCGACGGCCTCATGATGGGGATCGGCTTCACCCTCGCGCTGATGGTGCTGGGCGGGGTGCGCGAGGCGATCGGCCAGGGCACCTTGTTCGCCGATGCCTCGATGCTGCTCGGCCAGCACTTCGCCTTTCTCGAACTGCGCCTCGAGGGCTACCGCGGCGTGCTGCTGATGATCCTGCCCCCGGGTGGCTTCCTCGCCCTCGGCTTTCTGGTCGCGGCACGCCAGCGCATGCTCGCCCGCGCCCGCGCGCGCAGCCTCGGCGCCAGCGCAGGTGCCGGGATCACCGCAGGCACCTGATCGAAGCGCAATCGCACACTGCACTGCAGGAGGGAAGGATGAAGATCAGCGTCAGCTACGCGCACCCCGAGAAACCGGCGTGGATGCGCCTCGATGTGGACGAAGGCTGCACGCTGCGTGCGGCGATCGAGCGCTCGGGCATCCTCGCGCGTTACGAGGACATCGACCTGGAGCGCAACAAGGTGGGGATCTTCGGCAAGATCAAGCCGCTCGAGACCGTGCTCGCCGAAGGCGACCGGGTGGAGATCTACCAGCCGATCGTGATCGACCCCAAGACCGCGCCGCGCCGCAAGCGCACGGGCGCGGACGGCGGCGACGGGACCGAGGGGGCCGAGCGGCCTGAAGGGGACTGATCGGGCGGCCCGGATGCGGGCGCGCGCAGTTAGGCGCTCGGGCTCGTCGCCGCCTTCGGATGCGGTGCCCGTGCGGCGATCGAGCGCAGCGCCTCCTTCTCGGCCGCGCCGATCTCGTCGAGGATGGCGCGGATGTCTTCCATCTGGCGTTCGAGCATCGCCCTGCGCGCACCGAGCAGTTCCATGAAGTGCGACATCTGTGCCTGCTCGCCGGGCGCGTTGTCGTAGAGGTCGAAGAGTTCGCGCGTCTCCTGCAGCGAGAAACCCAGCCGCTTGCCGCGCAGGATCAGGCTCAGGCGCACGCGGTCGCGGCGGCTGTAGATGCGCCGGCTGCCGCGACGGGCCGGGCTGATCAGGCCCTGGTCCTCGTAATAGCGGATCGCGCGCGTGGTGATGTCGAACTCCTTGGCGAGATCGGATATCGTATACGTCGTTGCATTCGCCGATTCGCGCACCCGGCCAGCCCTTCCGGCGATCTCTTGATTCATTTCATTCTCCGTTCTGCGATGTCCGCCCATGCCCCATTCTCACGCCGCTCGCACGACGGGGCTCGCACCGGGCTCGCATGCAATCGATCCGACCTGGATGATTGCACAGAAGTTCCGCTGACGTAAACGTCAACGAACATCCGCGCAAGGACCTGCGCAGCCGTGTGATCCGGGCGCCACCGGGAAGTCGTTGTCCGCGGCGACCCGGGCCTTCAAGGCAGGGCGATCTCGACCGCCGCGGCGGACGGATGGCCCGCCTGCGCGGCGAAGCCCGCGACGCCCTGCAGGAAGATCCGCGCCACCACCCGGGCCATGTCCTCGTAGGACAGCGGACCATCCGGGCGCAGCCAGGTGAAGGTCCAGTTCATCATCCCGAACAGCGCCATCGTGACCGCCTTGTCGAGCGCCACGACGCGCAGGCCGGGCTCGACCGCCTCGATCGCGAGCGCGAAGGCGTGCACCACCCGGCGTTCCTGTTCGTGGATGCGCGCGCGCTGCTCGGGGCTGAGGAACTTGACGTCCTGGATCAGCACGACGTGCTGCCGCCGCCCGCCCTCATATGCCTGCATGAAGCGCAGGATCAGGCGCTCGAGACGCTCGCGCGGCGACTCTGCCGCGGCCTCGACATCCGCCACGATCGCCAGCAGATCCTCGACGTGGCCCGCGGCGATGTCGTAGAGGATGTGTTCCTTGTCGCGGTAGTAGTGATAGAGCAGCGCCTTGGAAACCCCGCACGCGCGCGCGATCTCCGCCATCGAGGCGTTATGGAAGCCTTCGGCCGCGAAGAGGCCCGCGGCGGCGTCGAGGATCGTCGCGCGCTGCAACTGGAAGGTCGGCGCCCTGCCTCTGGCCATCGGGGTCTCGCTCCTGTGCTGCGGCCGCTCCGTGGTGCGCAGGCGCACGCACACCGACCGGGTTGTCCGGGGCACACCGAGGGGGCACGCCGCACGCCCTCGGCGCCTGTCGTCGCCGATCGAGAGGATCGTCCGCATCGCCTCGCCCCTGCATCCTTGCGGGTCGCGGGCTGGTGCTTGCGCTCGATCGCCGTTAACAGGATTGTGCCCGGCAACAGATCCGACCAACCAGTCGATCAATAACAATGTTGCGCTACATCAAGACACGAGTGGTTTTCTTGCACCCCGGCTTGCGTGCCGCGCCCTTCCCATGCACTCACGCGCGCCCTGCACCGCAGCCGGGACCGGGGCCCGTCCTCGATCCGCAGGCCGCGCATCGACGCGAGGGGCGACGCGCCCCGCGCACCGGCATGCTACTGTCGGCCGCACGAGTCCCATCCCATCGGAGCCCAGCCATGCCCTGCTACGAAATCGACGGCGTCCGCCCGGTCGTCCATCCCACCGCCTACGTGCATCCCGACGCCGTGCTGATCGGCGACGTGTTCGTCGGCGCCGGCTGCTACGTCGCCCCGCTCGCCTCGCTGCGCGGCGACTTCGGCCGCATCGTGCTCGAGGAGGGCAGCAATGTGCAGGACGCTTGCGTGCTGCACAGCTTTCCCGGCATCGACACCGTGGTCGAGGTCAACGGCCATGTCGGCCATGCCGCGGTGCTGCACGCCTGTCGGATCGGGCGCAACGCGCTGGTCGGCATGAACGCGGTGGTGATGGACCATGCGGAGGTGGGCGAAGGCAGCATCATCGCCGCCGCCGCCTTCGTGAAGGCGGAAATGAAGATCCCGCCCGGCGTGCTGGTGGCGGGTGTGCCGGCCAAGGTGCTGCGCGAGCTCACCGAGCAGGAGCGCAAGTGGAAGGTGATCGGCACCGACTGCTACCAGAACCTCGCCCGCCGCAGCCTCGCCAGCCTGAAGCCCTGCGAACCGCTGCGCGAGGGCGACCGCGAGCGCGCGCGCTTCGAGATGCCCGACGTCATGCCGCTGAGCGACGCGCGCCGGCGTGCCGGCTGAACGCTCGACGCGGCTGCGCCGGACCGCTCACGCGAAGGGATAGGGCCACTCGTCCTGTCCGTCGGAGAACAGCCCCGCGACCAGCGTGCGCAGCCAGCGGTTGCGCGGGTCGTGGTGGAAGCCCCGGTGCCAGTGCTGGTACAGCTCGATATGCGGGATCGCCAGCGGCGGCTCGGCCATGCGCACCTTCTCGCCCACGCGCGTGAAGTAATGACCGATCGCATGCGGCAGCGTCACCACCAGGTCCGAGCGCCCGATGATGCCGGGCAGGCTCATGAAGTGCGGGGTGCGCAGCACGATGCGGCGCTGGATGCGCAGACGCTCGAGGTATTTCTCGAAGATCTCCTGGCTGCGCCCCTTGGCACGGACCGCGGCGTGCTCGAGCGAGAGGAAGCGCTCGAGCGACAGCTGACGGTCCTGCACCGGATGATCGGCACGCAACAGGCACACGAAGCGGTGGTCGAGCAGCTTCTCGCGGTAGAAGCCGGCGGCGTCGAGGTCGGGGTAATAGCCGATCGCCAGATCGACCTCTCCATCCTCCATCGCGCGCATCAGCTCTCCCGGCGCGAGCGTCACCGAATCGAGCATGGCCAGCGGCGCGAGGCGGCGCACGCTGTCGAGGATGCGCGGCAGGAAGACCAGCTCGCCCACGTCCGAGAGGGCGACGGTGAGGTTGCCCTCGTATTTCGCCGGGTCGAAGCGGTCGGCGACGAAGAAATCGGTTTCCAGCCGCGCCAGCATCGCCCGCGCGCTGCTCGCCAGCGCATGCGTGCGCGCGGTGGGCGTGACACCCGACGCTGTCTTGATGAACAGCGGCTCGCCGAGCGCGCGGCGCAGGCGGCCGAGCGCACTGCTCACGGTCGGCTGGCTCAGGCCGAGGTGCTCCGCGGCACGACTCACGCTGCCGGCCTCATAGACCGCGAGCAGGACACGCAGCAGGTTCAGGTCGAAGTCGCGCAGACTCATGCTGGCCCGAGTGTTATCGATAGGGTCAATAAAGGTAATCCGTTCATTGGTATTGTGCAGCATCGCCCGGGGGAATTTAATGGTCCGGACAAACAGATGACGTCCCCGCCCGCGAGGGGAGTCCTGCCGAGGAGACACACCGATCATGTCCACCCATCCCATTTCGGGCCACGCGCCCGCGCTGCGAACCACCGTCTGCGGAGCGACATCATGAACGCCGCCGAATGGCTGCTCGCCGGCGATCCCGCGCGGATCGCGCTGATCGAGGGCGATGTCCGCATCGACTACGCCGGCCTGCGTGCCGATTCCATCCGCAGCGCCGCGGCCCTGCTCGACGCCGGGCTGCGCCCCGGCGACGCCTGCGTGCTCGCGCTGCCCGACGGCATCGAATGGGCCGCCGCCTTCATCGGCATGCTGTGGGCGGGGGTGCGGCCGATCGCGATCAACCCGCGCACCGCCACCACGCAACTCGCCGACCTGATGCTGGACTCGGGCGCCGCCGCGGCGCTGCTCGAGGACGAAGCCGCGCGTGCGCTCGGCGACAAGCGCGCGATCGACCTCGGCGAATGGCGCCGCCGGGTGGAGCGCGCCACCGCGACGCCCGCAGCCGCGCAGGCAGCCGACGACGATCCGGCGTTCCTGCTGTACTCCTCCGGCACCACCGGCCGTCCCAAGGGCATCCTCCATGCCCACCGCGCGATCCGTGATGCCCACGTGTTCGCCCGCGACCTTCTCGGTGCGCGCCCGGAGCACCGCTTCTATTCCAGCTCCAAGCTGTTCTTCGCCTACCCGCTCGCCAACGCCTTCTTCGCCGGCCTGCGCCTGGGCGCCACCGTCGTGCTCGACCCCGAATGGCCCGACCCGGCGCGCGTCGCGGCGATGGTCGAGCGCCACGAGCCGCACATCTTCTTCAGCGTGCCCACCCTCTACCGCCGCCTGATCGATGCCGGCGTGCGTTTCCGCGGCGTGCACGCCGCGGTCTCCGCCGGTGAGGCCTGTCCGCCCGCGCTTGCGCGCGACTGGCAGGCGATGACCGGAGTGCCGCTGGTCAATGGCTACGGCACCACCGAGACGCTGTCGCTGGTGCTCTACCGCACGCCGGAGATGGACGCCGCGTACCCCACTCCGCTCACCGAGATCCACCCGGAGCAGCTCACCAGCGGCGAGCTCGAGACCTGGCGGCTGTGGTTCTCCCACCCCGCAGTCGCGCTCGGTTATACGCGCGTGGTCACCCACGACAGCGCGCGCTTCGCCGACGGCCGCTTCGCCCCCGGCGACGTGTTCCGCCGTGCCCCCGACGGGGAAGGCTGGCTGTTCGCCGGCCGCAGCGACCAGCTCGTCAAGGTGTTCGGCCGCTGGGTGGACGTGGTCGCGGTCGAGCAGGCCGTGCAGGAACGCATGCGCGGCAAGGCCGAGGAGGTGTGCGTGATCCCGGCGCAGGGCGAGGACGCGGACATGATACGCCTGCACCTCTTCGCCATTCCCGGAGACCTGCCGCCACCGCAGGTGCTGGCCGCCGCGCAGGCCGCGATCGAGAGCCTGCCGCCCTACCAGCGCCCCGAGAAGATCCACCTCGTGGACCACTTCCCGCGCACCGACACCGGCAAGCTGCGCCGCAACGAGCTCGCGCGCAGCACCGGCTGAAGCGCGTCCTTGCCGAGCGCGGCCCCGGACCTGTCAGGCACCGGGGCCGCTCGCCGCCCGGTCGAGCGCCCGCTCGACGCTGTCGATCTTGTCCTGCATCGTCTGCTCGCGGTCGGTGCGCGTGCCCAGGCGGATCGAGGTGGTGATGCGCGGCGCGCCCATCGCATGGACGACCTCGTGGCAGCGCTTGACCGCGGCCATCACCTCGTCCCACTCGCCCTCGATATTGGTACCGTAGGCATGGAGCTGCGATACGAGGCCCGCCTCGCGGATCACCCGCTCGCAAGCCGCCACATAGGATGAAACCGACAGCCCCACGCCGAGCGGAACCACGCACAGATCGAGAATGACTTTCACGGACGCCTCCACCAGCGCTCTTCGAAACGCCCGATTCTAGCGCCGCAACCGGCCCCTGCGCGCCGCCGCCGGAGCACCAGCGGGCAGGGCCTGCGCAATTTCCGCGCCCGCCAGCTCGCGCCACTCGCCCACGCCCAGCCCGGCCAAGGTCCACGGCCCGATTGCGACCCGAACCAGCCGCAACGTGGGATGGCCGACCTTGGCCGTCATCCGGCGTACCTGGCGGTTCTTGCCCTCGCACAGCACGATCTCGATCCAACTCGTCGGCACCGACTTGCGAAAGCGCACGGGGGGATCGCGCGGCCACAGCCAGTCGGGCGCCGGCATGCGGCGCGCGGCGCACGGCAAGCTGCGGAAGTCCCCCAGATCCACCCCCGCACGCAGGATCGCCAGCGCGGCCTCGTCGATCTCCCCCTCCACCTGCACCAGATAGGTCTTGGCCAGCTTGTGGCGCGGATCGGCAATGCGGTGCTGCAGGGCACCGTCGCCGGTGAGCAGCACCAGGCCCTCGCTGTCGGCATCGAGGCGGCCCGCGGCATAGACACCGGGCACCTCCACGTAGTCCTTCAGCGTGCGGCGACCGGCTTCGTCGGTGAACTGGCACAGCACGCCGAACGGCTTGTTGAGCAGCAAGAGGCGTGTCTCAGCTCGTCCTTCGGCAGGAGTGTCGGATTTTTTTACACCCGATGCAGGCTCGCGCTTGGGCACTCGTTTCGGCAAATCCATGAAATTCCTGTGCTTCCTCATTCCAGGGGCTTCTTAGGCATGTCGGCAAGAATTCCATAACCATGAATTTGGCCGGGAGCACGCGCGATGCCGTTTCGTCGATGTCAGCAAGGGGCTGCCCGCCGGCAAGCACCGCCGCGCCCACGAAGTGCTGGTCCTGATCGGCAAGCTCTACGCCATCGAGAAGAACACGCGCAAACTCAAGGCCACCGAGTGGCTCGCGCTACGCCAGGGCCGAAGCCGCGCTGTCATCAATGAACGGCGCTGCTGTCGTGACCAAGTGCTCCCTACCGTGCCACCGTCCTCGGTGCTCGGAGGTGCGCTGGGCGACTTGCATCGGCAGTGGCCGCGTCCGACGCGCTACCTCGAGCGCGGCGATCTGCCGATCGACAACAACCCGGCCGAAAACGCCAAGG
This sequence comes from Thauera sp. DNT-1, assembly GCF_055393985.1. NCBI lineage: Bacteria > Pseudomonadati > Pseudomonadota > Betaproteobacteria > Rhodocyclales > Zoogloeaceae > Thauera > Thauera sp. DNT-1. The sequence continues at coordinate 1,450,279 of NZ_AP043752.1, forward strand.
CCAACGGCGTCGAGCCGTACCTGTGGCTGCGCCAAGTGCTGCGCGCCTTGCCCACCACGACCACCGTCGAACACTTCGAGGCCCTCCTGCCTTGGAATCTCGAGGCGGAGCAGTTGATCACATACGGAGTGAGAATTCTCCACAAACAATAAAGCCCCGGCTAGCGGGGCTTTTTGTCGCCATCTTCAAGCTGCTGCGCGCTCAATGGAATGCGCTGAATGCCTTCATCATTGGCGGAAGCTCAGGGATTCGAACCCTGGAACCCTTGCGGGTTGCCGGTTTTCAAGACCGGTGCAATCGACCACTCTGCCAAGCTTCCTGCGTACTACCTAAAACAAATTTCAAGACCGTTGCATTCGACCGCTCTGCCACGCTTCCGCAAGACTGCAAAGTATACCACCGCGACGCACCCGCATCGGAGGGCGAGCGCCCCCGCTCAGCCCGGCCCGACTTCAGTCCCCGGGGTGCGCTCGAAGAGCGCCACGGACTCGACGTGCGAGGTCTGCGGGAACATGTTGGCGATCCCCGCCGCGGCGAGCCGATAGCCCTTCTCGTGCACCAGCACCGCGGCGTCGCGCGCCAGGGTCGCCGGGTTGCACGACACATACACGATCCGCGATGGCCCGCGTGACGGGTCGATCGCCTTCACCACCGCGATCGCGCCCTCGCGCGGCGGATCGATCAACAGCTTGTCCAGCCGGCCGAGCGCGGCCAGGCTGTCCTCGGTGGTCTCGAACAGATTCGCGGCGTGGAACTCACAGCGCGCCGCGAGCCCATTGCGCGCCGCGTTGGCATGGGCGCGCTCGACCAGGGCCTCGCTGCCCTCCACACCCACCACCTCGGCGCCGAGGCGCGCGATCGGCAGGCTGAAGTTTCCCAGCCCGCAGAACAGGTCTGCGATACGCTCGCCCGGGCGCGGGTCGAGCAGTTGCATCGAACGCCGGATCAGCAGTCGATTGATGTCTGCGTTCACCTGGGTGAAGTCGGTAGGGCGGAAATCCAGCCGCAGGCCGAACTCGGGCAAGGTGTAGAACGGTAGCTGCGCGTTCGCCGGGTGCAGAGGCCGCGCCGAATCGGGGCCCGCGGGCTGGACCCAGGCCTGGATGCCCTCGGCATCGGCGAAGGCGGCGAGCTGCTTCTCGTCCGCCGCGGAGAACGGCAGCAGGTTGCGAAACACGAACACGGTGCTGTCCTCGCCCACCGCGATCTCGACCTGAGGCAGGCGATCCGCGATCGACAGCCCGGCCAGCATCGTGCGCAGGCGCGGCAGCAGCGCCGAGATCGCCGGCGGCAGCACCGGGCAGGTGCGCATGTCGACGATGTAGCTCGAGCGGCGCTCGTGAAAACCCACGCGCAGCCCACCCTTGCTCGGCACCAGGCGCACGCCCAGGCGCGCGCGGTAGCGGTAGCCCCAGGCGGGACCGTGGATCGCCGGCAGGATGCGGTCGGCGTGCAGCTTGCCGATGTGGCGCAGCGCGTCCTCGAGGAGGCGCTGCTTCACCGCGGCCTGCGCATCCGCATCCAAATGTTGCATGGAGCAGCCACCACACACGCCGTAATGCGGGCAGCGCGGCGCCACGCGCTGCGCGCTCGGGCGCAGCACGCGCACCACCTCACCCTGCTCGTAACTCGGTTTGGCACGCCGCACGACGTATTCGACGCGCTCGCCCGGCAGGGCGCCCTCGACGAATACCGCCTTGCCCTCGACGCGGGTCACGCCACGGCCTTCGTGGTCCAGGGAATCGATCTTGGCTGTCGGCATGGTCGTGCGAGAGGGTTCGGGAAGCGCGCGATTCTACCGCGCCACGCCTGCGCGGATGTCCGCTTCAGGCAATGTCTCCTTACCTTTGGGTCCCACTTGCGCGCCGCCACCTCATCCGGACGACATGATCCCCCATGCTAGAATCTTTGTGCATTGCGGCATCCAGCGCGGAAGACGGGGTCTCCCGGCGTCCGCCGAAACAAGCCGTACGCACCCCGACCCCCAGAACAAGGAAGACAGACCATGAAGCATTCCATCCTCGCCGCCGCCCTCGTCGCCCTCGCCGTGTCTGCCTGCGGCAAGAAGGAAGAGCCGGTCGCGGTTCAGCCGGCACCCTCGGCCCAGGAACAGATGAAGGAATCGGCCGCCCAGGCGGTGGAAGCGGCCAAGGAGAGCGCGAAGGCCGCCGGCGACGCTGCCGCGGCCGGCGCGCAGGCCGTCAAGCAAGAGGCCGCCGCGGCGGTCGAGGCGACCAAGGAAGCCGCCGCTACCGCGGCCGCCAAGGCGGACGCTGCTGCCGACGCGGCTGCGAAGAAGGCCGACGCCGCGGTCGAGGCGGTCAAGGACGCCGCCGCCGAAGCCAAAGCCGACACCGTCGATGCCGCGGCCCAAGCCAAGGCGGCCGCCGAAGCTGCCGTCGGCGCCGCCAAGGAATCGGCCGCGAAGTAAGAAGCCCCCGCTCCACGGCTCGAATGAAAAAAGCCGGCTGCATGCCGGCTTTTTTCATGCTGTCGCCACCTCGGGGAAGACCGCCTCCGCAGCCATGAGACGCGACCTGCGGCGGTGCCATCCCGTCCTGACGCTCAGCGCAGCTGTTCCCGCAGCAGGCCCAGCATGCGGCGCGCGGTGTCGGAGTTGTCGAGCCCGCCCTCGCGGGTGAGCACGCTGACCCGCGAGGCCTCGCCCTGCCCCTGCACGCGCAGGCGGTATTCGCTGCCACCGGCGGCCGGTTTGGCGTCGCTGCGCCAGAAGGCCAGCCGCGACAGGAAGCCTTTCTCGGTGCTGCGGTTGTCCGCGTCGGGATCGACGTACCGCACGAAGTACAAGCCCTGCGCACGGTCGCGGTCCTCGACGGTGAAGCCGATACGGTCGAGCGCGAGGCCGACGCGACGCCAGGCACGATCGAATGCCTCGTCCATCACCAGCATCACCTGGCCGTCGGGCGCGGAGGCGATGCGCGCCCGCTCCGCCTGCTGCGGCGTGGCGATCGCGACCTCGGCACGCGCCTCCTCGGCACCGAGGCGGACCATCAGGCGACGCAGCATCTCGGCCTCGAGCTCGGGGTCGGCGGGACGCGGCTGCCAGATCGTCGAGTCCTTGGCCTCGGTGGGGTAGATTTCCATCATGCCGCGGTGCGAGATGTAGACCTCCACCGTTCCCGTTTCCTTGCCCTGTTCGAGGCGGGTGCGGAACTTGTCGCGCTCGGGGGTCGAGAACAGGCCGTCGAGCACCTTGCCGATGCTGGAGCGGAGGAAATCCTGCGGGATCTTGGCGCGATCCTCGGCCCAGTCGGTCTCCATGACGCCGATTTCCGGGCTGTCGATGTTGAGGATGAAGCCGAGCTCAAGCCAGAAATCCTTGATCTGCGGCCATAGTTCCTCGGGGGTGCCGCCCACCACCAGCCAGCGCTGGCTGCCCGCACGCTCGATGCGCATGGTGTCGGATTTGGCGAGCACCAGGGGACCGCTGGTGGCCTGCGCCGGCTGGCCGGCGCGATCGGCCGTGTAGGCGGAGTAGGTGGCGACGCCGCGCGGGGCGACATCGGGCACGGCGAAGCGGTCGTCGCGCTGCGGTGCGGTGAGATCGGGCGGGATCTCGAGGGGGCGCTCGATCTGTTTCGCGCTCTTGTAGTCGATGCGCTTGGATTCGAGCAGCGATCCCGAACAACCGCCGAGCGCGATCGAGAGCGCGAGCAGGGACAGGGAGGTGCGCTTGGAGCGGATCATGGAAGTCCTGGGCAGAGAGATTCGGATCAGGCCTGGATGCCGGCCTTGCGCATCGCCGCGCGCACGCGCTCGTGATGGGCTGCGGACAGCGGGGTGAGGGGCAGGCGGAGGCCGTCGCCGATCAGCCCCATGCGCGCCACCGCCCACTTCACCGGGATCGGGTTGGCCTCGCAGAACAGGTCGCGATGCAGGCCGGTGAGCCCGGCATTGGTTGCGCGCAAGGTGCGCATGTCGCCCGCGGCCGCGGCCGCGCACAGCGCGTGCATCGCGCGCGGCGCGACGTTGGCGGTCACCGAGATGACGCCATGGCCGCCGAGCATCAGAAAGGCGGCCGAAGTCATGTCGTCGCCGCTGTACAGCGCGAACTCCGCCGGCGCGCGCTCGACAAGGTCGCAGGCGCGGTCGAGGTTGCCGGTGGCGTCCTTGAGACCGACGATGTTGGGCACCTCGGCAAGGCGCAGCACGGTGTCGTTGGCGAGGTCGGCGACGGTACGGCCGGGAACGTTGTAGAGGATCAGCGGCAGTTCGACCGCCTCGGCGATGGTACGGAAGTGGCGATAGAGGCCTTCCTGGGTGGGCCGGTTGTAGTAAGGCACCACCGAAAGATGCGCGTTCGCGCCGGCCTGTGCGGCGAAGCGCGCGAGTTCCACCGCTTCGGCGGTGGAGTTTGCACCGGTGCCGGCGATCACCGGCACGCGCCCCGCGCAGTGCTCGACGGCCACGCGGATCAGCTCGCAATGTTCGTCCACGGTGACCGTGGGCGACTCGCCGGTCGTGCCGACGATCACGATGCCGTCGGTACCTTCGGCGATGTGCCAGTCGATGAGGCTGCGCAGGCGGGGGAAGTCCAGGCTGCCGTCGTCGTGCATGGGCGTGACGATGGCGACAAGCGATCCGGTAATCATGGCGTCCGACAGTGAATTAAAGCTGGGATTCTAACCGATCGCCGCGCACGGTCGAGCCCGCCTCTGTTACAGGACGCGGCCGGCGTGCCCCGTATGCGGGCGCGCCGGCCGGCGGCAACGCAGGCGGCCCGGCGAGCGGGACTCAGAGATCGGCCAGCGTCTTGATGTGGGCCACTACCGAGCGCGCCAGCGAGGACAGCGAATAGCCGCCTTCGAGTATCGAGACGATGCGCTTGTGGCCGCAGGACTCGGCGACTCCCTTGATCTGCTGGGTCGCCCAGATGTAATCGGCCTCGAGCAGCCCGAGCGAGCCCATGTCGTCCTCGTAGTGCGCGTCGAATCCGGCGGAGATGAAGATCATCTGCGGACTATGGCTGCGCAGCGCGGGCACGACGATGTCGCCGAAGACCTGGCGGAAGGCATCGCCCCGCGTACCCGCCGGCAGCGGCACGTTGCACATGTGCGCCGGGGGGTTCTCGGTACCGCAATACGGGTAGAAGGGATGTTGGAAGATCCCCGCCATCATGACCCGCGGGTCGTTGCGGAAGATGTCCTCGGTGCCGTTGCCGTGGTGCACGTCGAAGTCGACCACTGCGACGCGCTCCAGCCCGTGGGCTTCGAGCGCATGGCGGGCGGCGATGGCGACGTTGTTCATGAAGCAGAACCCCATCGCCTTGGCGCGTTCGGCGTGGTGGCCCGGCGGACGCACGGCACAGAAGGCGTTCTCGATCTCCCCCTTCATCACGAGGTCGGTGGCGTAGACCCCCGCACCGGCGGAACGCAGCGCCGCCTTCATCGTGCCCGGACTCATCGCGGTGTCGGGGTCGAGGTGGCGGATGCCGTGCTCCGGCACGCTCTCGATCAGGTTGTCGAGATGCTCGGCCGGATGCACGCGCAGGATGTGCTCGCGCTCGGCCAAAGGCGCATCGAAAAAGGACACATACATATCGAGCCCCGAGGCGATCAGGCGATCGTTGATCGCCGACAGCCGGTCGGGACACTCGGGATGCGGGATGCATCGCACCCATGTCGTGCAGCCAGCAGTCACGGTGAGTAATGAATGCTGTCGTGGTCATGCTCCTCCCTTTCGCCTCGCGGACGACGGACACGGGGCACCAGACACCCCCTTCCGACTCTGGCGGCCGCCGACCGTGTTGCGTCCGATCGTCGGGCCGCTTGCCTTTGTCGTCTATTATCACCGCTTCCAGGCCAATTTCACAGTGCGCACGATGACCCTGCACCATGCGAATCGTCTGCTCGAAGCCGCCTCGCGCATCATCCTCGGCAAGGAGCGCGAGCTGCGCCTCGCGCTCGCCTGCCTGATCGCGCGCGGCCACCTGCTGATCGAGGACGTGCCCGGCGTCGGCAAGACCACGCTCGCACACGCGCTCGCCCGCCTGATGGGGCTGCAGTTCCAGCGCATCCAGTTCACCAGCGACCTGCTGCCCGCGGACATCCTCGGGGTCTCCATCTTCGACCGCAACACCGCCGCCTTCCGCTTCCACCCCGGGCCGGTGTTCGCCCAACTCATCCTCGCCGACGAGATCAACCGCGCCACGCCGAAGACGCAGAGCGCGCTGCTGGAAGCCATGGAGGAGCGCCAGGTCACCGCCGACGGCCAGACCTGCGCGTTGCCCGAACCCTTCTTCGTGATTGCCACGCAGAACCCCGCCCACCAGATCGGCACCTTTCCGCTGCCCGAGAGCCAGCTGGACCGCTTCCTGCTGCGCATCCGCCTCGGCTACCCGGACCCGCAGGCCGAGCGCGCGCTGCTGATGGGCGAGGACCGGCGCGGGCTGCTCGAGCGCCAGCCGGCCGTCATCGGCCCGGGCGAACTGCTCGACATGCAGCTGGCGGCGCAAGGCCTGCATGTCGCCGAGGCCCTCGTCGCCTACGTCCAGACCCTGCTCGCCGCCACCCGCAACAGTGCGGAACTCGCCGGCGGACTGAGTCCGCGTGCCGGTCTCGGGCTGCTCGCCGTGGCGCGTGCATGGGCACTGCTCGACGGCCGCGACCACGTGCTGCCGGAGGACGTGCAGACCCTCTTCCCGCACGTCGCCGCGCACCGCCTGCACCTCGCCGGCGACGGCCGCCCGGCGCCGGCGGCGACGCTGGTGCGGCTGCTGCAGACCGTCGCCGTGGGCTGATGGCGCGCACCGCCGCATCGCTCGCCACGCGGCTGCGCCACGCCGGCGAGCGCTGGCTGTTCCGCATCGGCGCCCCGGAGCCTGCTCCGATCCGCCTCGGCCAGCGCCGCATCTACGTGCTGCCGAGCGCGGCAGGTGTCGGCTTCGGCCTCGCCCTGCTGGTGATGCTGCTCGCGGCGATCAACTACAACCTGAGCCTCGGCTACGCGCTCGTGTTCACCCTCGGCGGCAGCGCGGCGGCGAGCATACTGCACGCCTTCCGCAACCTGTACGGTCTGTCGATCCGCCCGGGGCGCTGCGCGCCGGTGTTCGCGGGCGAGACCGCCGTGTTCTCCCTCCTCATCGACAACCCGGCCAGCCGACGGCGCCCCGCCTTACGCCTGGGCGCGCAGGGACAATGGAGCGCGTTCGAGCTCCCCGCCGCGGAAGAGACCGCCGTCGCCCTGGCCTGCCCCGCGCTCCGGCGCGGCCGGCTCGCGCTCGGGCGCAGCGTGCTCGAGACGCGCTGGCCGCTCGGCCTCATCCGGGCGTGGAGCGTGTTCGTCCCCAAGGCCGACTGCCTGGTGCTGCCCACGCCGGAAGCCGATCCGCCGCCCCTGCCCCCCGCAGGTGGCGACGCGACCGGCGCCAGCCGCGACGCGCGCACGGGTGACGAGGACTTCGCCGGCTTGCGCGCGCACCGTAGCGCGGACTCGCCCCGCCACGTCGCATGGAAGGCCGTGGCGCGCGGCGGCCCGATGCTGACCAAGGAGTTCGCCGCAGGAGAGGGGCGCGAGCTGCTGCTCGACTGGGACCGCCTGCCCGCCGGACTCGACGCCGAGCGCCGACTGTCGCGGCTCACCGCCTGGGTACTCGCCGCCGAGCGTGAAGGACGCCGCTACGCGCTCGCCCTGCCCGGCATCCGCATCGCGGCGGCAACTGGCCGCGCCCATCGCGAGCGCTGCCTGCGCCTGCTCGCGCTCCATGGCCTTCCCGATCCGACAGCGGAGGATGGCGCATGAGCGTGGCTCGCGCACGGCGGCTGATCGGCCTCCGCCGCCGCGGCGGCCCGCTGGGTGGCACACGCACCGGCCCCCTGGCGCCTGCGCTGCGGCGCGACCAGGGCGCCTGGCTGCTCGCCGCCGCCGCGATGGCGATCGCACCTCATGCGGGCTGGCTGCCGGGGTGGATCGGGGCGCTCGGCCTCGGCCTGCTCGGGTGGCGTGCGCTGCTGCTGTGGCGCGGCAGCCGGCCGCCGCCGGGCACCCTGCTGTTCGCGCTCGCGCTCGCAGTCGCCGCAGGGGTACGTCTGGAGTTCGGCCACTTCTTCGGCCGCGAGCCGGGCGTCGCGGTGCTGGTCCTGCTGCTCGGCCTCAAGCTCCTCGAGACGCGCGCGGCGCGCGACATCCGCGCCGGGGTGCTGCTGTGCCTGTTCCTGCAGTTGGCGCTCTTCTTCGAGGATCAGTCCCTGCCCGTGGCCGCGCTCGTGCTCGCCGGCACCCTGCCCGCACTCGGCGCCCTGGTGGCGCTCGCCGACCCGGACGGGGGCGAGCGCGAACGCCTGCTCACCGCGGCTACCCTGCTCGCTCAGGGCCTGCCCTTCATGCTCGCACTGTTCGTGCTCTTCCCGCGCATCCAGGGCCCGCTGTGGGGCCTGCCGGCGGATGCGTTCTCGGCGCGCACCGGGCTGTCGGACACGATGCGCCCGGGCTCGATCAGCGCACTCGGCGAATCCGACGAGATCGCCCTGCGCGCCGCCTTCTCCGGTCCGCCGCCTCCACCGGCGCAGCGCTACTGGCGCGGCCCGGTGCTCACCCGCTTCGATGGTCGCGAATGGCACGCCGAGCCGGCCGCCGAATCCGCCTCGCCCCGCTACACGCCGCAGGGCGAGCGCATCGACTACCTGCTTACCATCGAGCCGCACCAGCGGCGCTGGCTGATCGCGCTCGAACATCCAGGGCCGGCGCGGCCGCCGATCCGCTATACCGGCGACCTGCGCGCGCTCGCCGCCGAACCCCTGCGGGCACGGGCGCGCTTCGCCCTCGGCGCGTATCCGCACACGCCAGTCGGCGTGGCCGAATCGCCCGCGGTGCTTGCCTCGGCCACCACCCTGCCCGCCGACAGCAACCCGCGCAGCCGCCGCCTCGCCGCCGAACTCGCCGCTGGCGCGCGCGACCACGCCGAGATCCTCGAGCGCGTGCTCGCCCGACTGCGCGCCCTGCGCCTGGCCTACACGCTGCGCCCGCCGCTGCTCGGCCGCCACGCGGCAGACGAGTTCCTCTTCGACGCCCGGCGCGGCTTCTGCGAGCACTTCGCCTCCGCCTTCGCCGTGCTGATGCGCGCCGCAGGCGTGCCGACCCGGATCGTGACCGGCTATCAGGGCGGCGAGATCAACCCGATCGACGGTCAGCTGGTGGTGCGCCAGTCCGACGCCCACGCCTGGACCGAGGTCTGGCTGCAGGGACGCGGCTGGCTGCGCGTGGACCCGACCGCGCTCGCTGCACCCGAGCGCATCGACGGCGGGCTGGCCGCGGCGCTGGCCGACGCGGGCGAGTTGCCGCTGATGTTGCGCGCCGACATGGCCTGGCTGCGCGGCCTGCGCCACCGCTGGGAAGCTGTCGCGAACCTGTGGAACCAGCATGTCCTTGGCTACAATCCCGAGCGCCAGCGCGAACTCCTCGCGCGCATCGGCCTCGGCGCGGACAGACTGGCGCAGACCCTGGGCGTGCTCGCCGGCGCAGCGGTACTGCTGTTCGCCGCCCTCTATGCCTGGAGCCTGCGCGCCACGCGCGTGCGCGACCCGCTCGCGCGCACCTGGGAGCGCTTCTGCGCGAAGATGGCCGCCGCTGGCGCGGCCCGCCCAGCCTGGCAGGGGCCGCAGGACTATGCCGAAGAACTGGCCACGCACTTCCCGGCGCATGCCATGGAACTACGCGGCATCTGCATGCTCTACGCCCGCCTGCGCTATGGACCGCCCGCCCCGGAGCAGCAACTCCGGATTCTGCACAACCGCATCGCCTCACTGCGCCTGAAATGATCCCGACCCCGTCCCTCCCCGCCCGCCCTTCCTCGCCCACGCAGCGGCCGCCGTACCGGCAGCGCAAGCTCGGCGGGATCCTCGCCGCCTTCGCGATCGCGCTGTGCACGCCCGCGCTCGCGCATGCGTCCTACGCCGAGCGCGAGGACGCGCGCGCCTTCGCCGCGGAAATCGCCAGCCGCCATGCACTCGACGCCGGCGAGATCGAGCGCGCGCTCGCCGGCGCCCGCCACGATCCGGAGGTGATCCGCCTGATCACGCCCCCCTCGCGCAAGGGCGTGCGTTCCTGGCGGTCCTATCGCGCGCGTTTCCTCGACCGCACCCGCATCGACGGCGGGATGCGTTTCTGGCATGAGCACGCCGATACCCTGGAACGCGCCGAGCGCGAGACCGGCGTCCCCGCCGAGGTCATCGTCGCGATCATCGGGGTGGAGACGATCTACGGGCGCAACACCGGCAACTTCGAGACCCTCTCCACGCTCGCCACGCTGGCCTTCGACTACCCGCCGCGCGCCGAACTCTTCCGCCGCGAACTCGAGGCCCTGTTCCTGCTCGCGCGCGAACAGGGACGCGACCCGGCGAGCTATTACGGCTCCTTCGCCGGCGCGCTCGGCTACCCGCAGTTCCTGCCGAGCAGCATGCGCGCCTATGCGGTGGACTTCGACCGCAACGGCGCCATCGACTTCGACGGTGACCCGGTGGACGCGATCGGCAGCGTGGCCAACTACCTGCGCGCGCATGGCTGGCAGGCAGGCGCACCGGTCGCAGAGCGCGCTCGCCTGTCGCCCGCGACCGATGCTGCCGGCCTGGTGGCGGCCGGCATCGAGCCGACGCTCGCGCCCGCGCTGCTCGCCGACAACGGCATCACCACCGCCGACGGCCGCCCTGTCGCCGCCGCGGCGACCCTGGTGGACCTGGAGACGCCGGGCGCCGACACCGAGTACTGGCTCGGCTACCGGAACTTCTACGTCATCACGCGCTACAATCGAAGCAGTTTCTACGCGATGTCGGTGTTCGAGCTCGCCGAGGCGCTGCGCCTGGGCCGGCTGGTGGAGGAAATCCGCGCCGAACGCCGCTGAAGGATCCGCCCATGCCCGCAAGCGCCCCGCCGTCGTCCTCCGACCCCTCCTCCCTCCGTCCGGCGCCGCTCGGCCTCGCCGACCTCGGCGGCGCGCTGCGTTTCGGCATCACGCAGTTCCGGGCCATTCCGCTCCTGAGCATGGCCTTCGCACTACTCTTCGTGGTGATCGGAGCCCTGCTCTTCGGCATTCTCGAGTTCGGCGCGATCGCGCCGATGAGCCTGTCGCTAGCCGGGGGCTTCATGCTCGTGGGTCCGGTACTGCTGGCCGGCTTCTTCGGTGTCTCCGACAAGCTGCGCAAGGGCCGCCAGCCGAGCTTCGGCGACATCTGGAGCGGTTTTCGGCAGATGCCGCGCGGCGGCTGGGTGGTGTCCTTCGTTTGCGGGCTGCTGTTCCTGATCTGGATCACCGACGCCGGCATCCTCTACGGCTTCATGGTGGGCCGCGAGCCGATCGGCTTCGTGCGCCTGCTGCGAATCGAGCAGGTCGTGATGGACTACGCCGGTTACAGCGCGATCATGGGTGGAGTGCTGGCCTTCATCCTGTTCGCCGTGTCGGCGTTCTCGATCCCGCTGATCTACGATGGCCGCGCGACGCTGGTGTCGGGCGTGGTGGCGAGCGTGCGTGCGGTGTTCGGTCGCTTCGGCGTGATGATGTGCTGGGCCTTCCTGCTCGCCGCGGTGATCATGGGCAGCGTCATGGCCCTGCCGCTGCTGCTGGTCAGCCTGCCGGTGATGGCCTACGCGAGCCGGGAACTCTACTTCCGCACCTTTCCCCCTGCCGCGCCCGCGACATGACGGGACTCCTGCGCGCACCCGCCGTTGTGCTTGCCTAGAGCAGCGCGTCGCGCGAGATTCCGCGCCGGCGCAGGATCCGGCGCAGTTGGCCCAGCGCCTCGAGCTGGATCTGGCGCACGCGCTCGCGGGTGAGTTCGAGGCGTTCGGCGAGTTCTTCGAGCGTGAGCAACTCGCACTCGTCGATGCCATAGCGGTGACGAATCACCATGCGCTGCTTGTCGTTGAGGATCGCGAGCCATTCGCGCACGAGTTGCTCGACTTCCGAGCACTGTATGCGAAGGTCGGCGGAGATCTGCTGCTCGTCCGCGAGCGACTCGCCGATCGACAAGGAGGGGTCGATATCGAGCGGCGCGTCTAGCGAGGCGGTGTGCTCGCCGAGCGCGAGGATGCTGCGCACCTCCTCGATCGTCTTGCCTAGCCGATTGGCGATCTGCTCGAGCGAGGACTCGCCGTTGCAATCGGCCTCGATGTGGCGCTGCGCGCGCAGGACCTGATTGAGTTCCTTCACCACGTGGACGGGCAGGCGGATCGTGCGCGACTGGTTCATGATCGCACGCTCGATGTTCTGCCGAATCCACCACGTCGCGTAAGTCGAGAAGCGGAAGCCGCGCTCGGGGTCGAACTTCTCGAGCGCGTGCATGAGGCCGAGGTTGCCCTCCTCGACCAGATCGAGCAAGGGAATCCCGCGATTGAGGTAGTGCTTGGCGATATTGACGACCAGGCGCAGGTTGCGCTCGATCATCGTCTGCCGGGCATCGAAGTCGCCCATCCGCACGCGGCGGGCGATCACCAGCTCCTCCTCGGCGGTCAGCAGCGGATTGGCACCGATCTCGTTGAGGTAGAGCTGGGTGACGTCGCTGAAGAACTCGTTCTCGACAACCGGCGGCGCCTGGAACGAGAACACCTCCACCTCAGGGGGAAGATCCGGTTCCTGCTGACTTTCCAGTTCATCAAGATTGACCGGTTCTTCCATCCTCGCCCTCCTCAGCGCGCAGGCAGATACCCGGTCGGATCGACCGCCTTGCCCTGCTTGCGGATCTCGAAATGAAGCTTGGGCCGATCGGCTTCCGAACTGCCGAGCTCGGCGATCTTCTGGCCCTGTGCGACCTGGTCGTCTTCCTTGACCAGGAGCTTGTCGTTATGAGCATACACGGAGTTGTACTCCTGATTATGCTTGATCACGATCAATTTGCCATAACCCCGCAGGCCGCTGCCTGCGTAGACCACCTTGCCGGCCGCTGCCGCATACACCGGCTCGCCGACCGCGCCACCGATGTCGAGCCCCTTGTTGGAAGCCTCGTTGAAGCCGGCGATCACGCTGCCGGAGGCCGGCCAGCGCCATTGGCCGCTCATCGTCGAAGGCGGCGCCTCCGCCGCGGCGGGCGGCGGACTCTCGACCGCAGCGGGCTCGGTCACCGGCGCACGGCCGCCGACCGGCTCCCGCACGGTCGGGACCGTAGCGGAGCCGGTCGAAGGGATCGGCGTCGCGATGGCCCCCCCAGCCCCCGCGATCGCGCCCGTCGAGGCCGACGGCGACACGCGCAGGCTCTGGCCGACGTGGATCTGGTCGGGGTCGGTGATCCGGTTCCACGACACCAGATCGGGCAGGGTGACGCCATATTGGCGTGCGATGCCGAGCAGGGTGTCGCCCGGACGGACGGTGTGATAACCCGAGGCCGGCGCGACCGCAGCGGCCGGTGCGGGCGAAACCCCGCTACCGTCGCGCACCGGCGCCGTCCCCTGCGAGGCGCAGCCGGCAAGCAGCGCGGCGGCGACGAGGGCGATGAGATGAGAAGTGTTCTTGTGCATCCGAAAATACCGTGATTCAGTCAGTACCCGCGATCAGGGGAACGAAGCGCACCGCCTCGCACCAGGTCTCGCGGAAGGTATTGCCCTGGCGCTCGATCAGCAACAGGCGCTGCTCCGCTCCACCGACCGGAATGATCAGCCGCCCGCCCGAGGCGAGCTGCTCCTTCAATGCCGGCGGCAGCCCGACCGCCGCCGCGGCGACGACGATGCTGTCGAAGGGAGCGGCCTCGGGGAGACCAAGACTACCGTCGGCAAGTTTCAGCCGCACGTTGGGCAGGCGCAAGGGGCGCAGGTTCGCGCGCGCGCGATCGAGCAGGCCGCGGATGCGCTCTACGGCATAGACCTCGGTGGCGAGCAGCGACAGCACCGCCGCCTGATAACCGCAGCCCGCGCCGACCTCGAGCGTGCGCCCGAGCTCGCGCCCGTTGCGCAGCAGTTCGAGCATGCGCGCCACCACGAAGGGCTGCGAGATGGTCTGCTGGAAGCCGATCGGCAGCGGCGTGTCGTCGTAGGCGCTGAATGCCAGCCCCTCGTCCACGAAGGCGTGGCGAGGCACCGCCTGCATCGCCGCGAGCACGCGCTCGTCGCGGATGCCTTGGGCGCGCAGCCGCTCGACCATGCGCGCGCGTGCGCGCGAGGCCTGCCCCGGGTCGGATGCGCGCACGCTCACCGCTGCAACCAGTCGAAGACCGGAGCGATCAGGCCGGTATGGGTGAGGTCGATCTGCAGCGGCGTGACCGACACGAAGCCGTTGGCCACCGCATGGAAGTCGGTGCCTTCTCCCGCGTCGGCGGCACCGCCCGCGGCACCGACCCAATAGACCGTCTCGCCGCGCGGCGTCTCGCTGCGCACCACCGGCTCGGCCTTGTGGCGCTTGCCCAGGCGGGTGACGCGGATGCCTTGCAGGCGCTCGTAGGCGACATCGGGCACGTTGACGTTGAGCAGCACCGGACGCGGAAAGGGGTTGCGCATGAAGCGCTCGGCGAGGTCGCGAGCGACGCGTGCGGCGGCGGTGAAATCGGTGGCCGACTTGCTCACCAGTGAGACCGCGATCGAGGGCACGCCAAGCAGAAAGCCCTCGGTGGCGGCCGCGACCGTGCCCGAATACACCGTGTCGTCCCCCATGTTGGCGCCGTGATTGACACCGGAGACAACCATGTCGGGAAGGTGGTCGAGCATCCCGGTGACCGCGAGATGGACGCAGTCGGTGGGGGTGCCATTGACGTGATAGAAGCCGTTGGAGGTCTGGCGAAGCGAGAGCGGACGGTCGAGCGTCAGCGAGTTGCTCGCGCCGCTGCGGTCGCGCTCGGGAGCGACCACGGTCACCTGGCCGATCGTGCCGAGCGCCTCGGCGAGCGCCGCGATGCCGGGGGCGAAGTAACCGTCGTCGTTGCTGACCAGGATGCGCATCTTGATTCCGTGCGGGTGGCTGCGAGGGATTGCAAGGGCCTGCAAGGGGCGCCGCGAACCGGCGGGAGCGGAGATATTAGCATGGCGTACCAGGCCGCACGCCTGGCGAACGGCACAAACAAAAAAACCGGCCTGGGCCGGTTAGTTTGATTGGTCGGGGCGGCGGGATTCGAACTCGCGACCCCTTGCACCCCATGCAAGTGCGCTACCAGGCTGCGCTACGCCCCGACACAAGCCGCCATTATAGCAGCGGTTTTCAGAAATACCAGTACTTTTGCTGCGCGATGATCAGCCCGCGAATCGTGCCGCGGATCAGGCGCGCAGTTCCTGCAGCGTGGCCGCAATCTCGGCGCGCAGTTGCCGCAGCGTGGACCTGCATTGCTCGAGTTCCACGCCGTTCTCCTGCTCCTGGATCGCCGACTCCCCAAGGCGGTTGCGCGCACCGGAGATGGTGAACCCCTCCTGATACAGCAGCTGGCGGATGCGCCGGATCAGCATGACCTCGTGGTGCTGGTAATAGCGCCGGTTGCCACCGCGCTTGACCGGTTTCAGCTGGGTGAACTCCTGCTCCCAGTAGCGCAGCACGTGCGGCTTCACGCAGCACAGCTCGCTCACCTCGCCGATCGTGAAATAGCGCTTCGCAGGAATCGGCGGCAGTTGCTCGCCACCGGTTTCAGGGCTGCTTGCTTGCATCGCTGAGTTGCTCCACCGCGGCCTTCAGTTTCTGGCTGGCATGGAAGGTGACCACGCGCCGGGCGGTGATCGGGATTTCCTCGCCGGTCTTGGGGTTGCGACCCGGACGCTGCGGCTTGTCGCGCAACTGGAAGTTGCCGAAGCCGGAGAGCTTGACGCTGTCGCCGCGCTCCAGCGCCGTCCGGATCTCCTCGAAGAAGCCCTCCACCATGTCCTTGGCTTCACGCTTGTTGAGCCCGACCTGCTCGAAGAGGAGGTCGGCGAGCTCGGCCTTGGTGAGGGTCATGTCAGCCTCCCGCGCCTCGCAGGCGCGCGCCGAGCACCGTTTCGGCATGCGTCACGAGCAGCGCGACCGCCGCGTCGACTTCGGCATCTTCGAGGGTGCGACGAGTATCTTGCATCGATACCTTGAAGGCAAGGCTCTTCTTGTCGGAGTCGATGCCCTTGCCCTGGTAAAGGTCGAACAGCGCGATCTCGCGTACGAGCGCGGGCGCGGCCTCGCGCAGCACCTCGAGCACGCGCTCGACCGGAACCTCGTTGCCCACCACCAGCGCGAGATCGCGGCGCACCGCCTGCATGCGCGAGATCTCGGCATAGGCCGGCACGCGGGCGGCGAGCGCAGCATCGAGCGCAACCTCGAACACCACCGGCGCGGTGCCGAGGTCGTAGCGCTGCACCCACACCGGATGCAGTTCACCGAGCACGCCGATCATGTGCCCGTCCAGGCGCACCGCGGCCGCGCGCCCCGGATGCAGGGCGGGATGCGAGAGCGGGGCGAACTGCAGCTCGCGCGGCGCGAACAGCGCCTCGAGATCGCCCTTCACGTCGTAAAAGTCGACGCTGCGCGCGCGCTCGCCCCACTGCTCGGGCACCACCTGGCCGGCCGCCAGCGCGGCGATGTTCATCACCTGATGGAAGCCGCGCACCGGATCGCCATCGGCCTTGCGCTCGAACACGCGTGCCACCTCGAAAACGCGCACGCGGTCGATCTGGCGCTTGCGATTGGCGGCGAGCGTGCCGACCAGGCCCGGAATCAGGCTGGAGCGCATCACGCTGAGGTGGCTGGCGATCGGGTTGGCCAGGCGGATCGGGTTCTCGTTGGCGCAGAAGTCGCGCTCCCAGGCCTCCTCGACGAAGGCGAAGTTGACCACCTCCTGGTAGCCGCGCGCGGCGAGCAGGTGACGCAGCGCCCACACCGGGCGTCCGTTCTCGCTGCTCGGCAGCATCATCAGGCTGCCCTGCGGGGCGATCGCCGGGATGTTGTCGTAGCCGTGCAGGCGGGCGATCTCCTCGATCAGGTCTTCCTCGATCTCGATGTCGAAGCGCCACGACGGCGGCGTGACGAGGATGTCGTCACCTGTGCGCTCGACCTGCAGGTGGACGCGACGCAGCAGCGCGAGCATGTCCGCGTCGGCAAGCACGATGCCGAGCACGCGGCGCGCACGCGCCGGACGCAAACGCACCGGCGCGCGCGCGGGCAGCGCGTCGGTGGCGACGGCCTCGACCACCGGACCGGCCTCGCCGCCGCACAGCTCGATCACCAGACGGGTGGCACGCTCGAGGGCGCCGCGCGCAAGCTCCGGATCGACACCACGCTCGAAGCGGTGCGAGGCATCCGAGCCGAAACCGTAGGCGCGCGCGCGGCCCGCGATCGCATCGGGCGCGAAAAAGGCGCTCTCGAGGAAGACTTCGGTGGTGTCGAGGGTGATCCCGCTGTCCTCGCCGCCCATGATGCCCGCGAGCGCGAGCGCGCGCGCCTCGTCGGCGATCAGCAAGGTGTCCGCAGCCGGGGTCACCGTCTGCTCGTTGAGCAGCAGCACCTGCTCGCCCGCACGCGGCAGGCGCACATGGATGGCGCCCTGCAGCTTGGCGTTGTCGAAGGCATGCAGGGGCTGGCCGAGCTCGAGCATGACGTAGTTGGTGATGTCGACCAGCGCGCTGATCGAGCGGATGCCGCTGCGCACCAGGCGGCGCACCATCCAGTCGGGCGTCGCGGCGCGCGCGTCCACGCCGCGCAGGATGCGGCCGCAGTAACGCGGACAGGCTTGCGGCGCATCGAGCACGATGTCGCGGCGGGCCTCGATCGCGGGCGCGACCGGGTCGATCGCGAGCGGACGGAACTCGCCGCCGGTGATCGCCGCGACCTCGCGCGCCACGCCGGTCAGGCTCAGGCAGTCGGCGCGGTTGGGGGTCAGCTTGATGGTGAACAAGGTGTCGTCCAGGCCGAGGTAGGCGCGGACGTCGGTGCCCACCGGGGCATCCTCGGGCAGCGCGTAGAGGCCGGAGTGATCCTCGGAGAACCCGAGCTCGCGCGCAGAGCACAGCATGCCGAAGGACTCGACGCCGCGCAGCTTGGCCTTCTTGATCTCGAACTCGCCGGGCAGGACCGCACCGACCACCGCGCATGGCACCTTCATGCCGGCGGCAGCGTTGGGCGCGCCGCAGACGATCTGCAGCAATTCGCCGGTGCCGGCGTCGACCTTGCACAGCTTGAGCTTGTCGGCGTTGGGGTGCTTCTCGGCCTCGACGATCTTCGCCACCACGACACCGCGGAAGGCGGGCGCGGCAGGTTCGGCCTCCTCGACCTCGAGGCCGGCCATGGTCAGCAGATGGCCGAGTCCGGCGCTGTCCAGTTGCGGATCGACGAAGGTCCGCAGCCACTGTTCTGAGAATTGCATGATTCGATTACCCGGATTGCGTGGTAGGGCGCAGCTTGTGCGAAGCCGCTCAGCGGAACTGGCCGAGGAAGCGCAGGTCGCCCTCGAAGAACAGGCGCAGGTCGTTCACGCCGTAGCGCAGCATGGTGAGGCGGTCCGGCCCCATGCCGAAGGCGAAGCCGGTGTAGCGCTCGGGGTCGATGCCGCCGAAGCGCAGCACGTTGGGGTGCACAACGCCGCAGCCGGCGATCTCCAGCCAGCGCCCCTCGAGCGCGCCGCTCATGAAGGCGACGTCGATCTCGGCCGAAGGCTCGGTGAAGGGGAAGAAGGACGGGCGGAAGCGCACCTGCAGGTCGTCGGTCTCGAAGAAGCGGCGCAGGAAGTCGGCGATCACGCCCTTGAGGTCGGCGAAGCTCACCGTCTCGCCCACCCACAGGCCCTCGACCTGGTGGAACATCGGCGAGTGGGTGGCATCGGAGTCCACGCGGAAGACACGGCCGGGCGCGATGATGCGCAGGTCGGGCATGGCATCGGCGTCACGGTGGCGCGCGACGTGGGCCTGCATGGCGCGGATCTGCACCGGGCTGGTGTGGGTGCGCAGCAGCACGTCGTCGTGGCCCTCGAGATAGAAGGTGTCGTGCATCGAGCGCGCCGGGTGGTTCTCGGGCGTGTTGAGCGCGGTGAAGTTGTGCCAGTCGGTCTCGATCTCGGGACCGTCGGCGACCACGAAGCCGATCGAGCCGAACAAGCGCTCGACGCGCTCGAGGGTGCGGCTCACCGGATGCAGTCCGCCCTGCACGCCACCGCGCCCGGGCAGGGTGACGTCGAGCGCCTCGGCGGCGAGCTGGGCGAGCAGCGCGGCTTCGCGCAGCGCGTTGCGGCGGCCTTCGAGCGCGGCCTCGATCGCGGTCTTGGCGGCGTTGATCGCGGCGCCCGCCTCGCGGCGCGCCTCGGGCTCGAGCTTGCCGAGCGCCTTCAGGCGCTCGGTGAGCGCGCCGGACTTGCCGAGGTAGCGCGCCTTGGCCTGTTCGAGCTGCGCGCCGTCGACCGCGGCGGCGAATTCGGCGGCGGCCTGTTGTACCAGTTGATCGAGCTGTTCCATGTCCCTGCCCTGGCGGAATGCAGTGTTGCGGGATGAGCGCTGCGGAGCGCACCGCTCATCGGGAATTCGGGGGAGTCCGGTCGCGGCGCCCGCCGGGCGCCGGGAATCCAGAAAAAAAAAGGAGGCCAGGCCTCCTTTTTTTTGGCTGCGCGCGATTACGCAGCGAGTTTGGCCCGGGCCTGCTCGGCAATCGCGGCGAACGCCGGCTTGTCGAACACGGCCAGATCGGCCAGCACCTTGCGGTCGATCTCGATCGCGGCCTTCTTGAGACCGTTCATGAACACGCTGTAGGTCAGGCCCAGCTCGCGCGCGGCGGCGTTGATACGCGCGATCCACAGGGTGCGGAACTGACGCTTGCGCTGACGACGGTCGCGGTAGGCGTACTGACCCGCCTTCATCACCGCCTGCTTGGCGATGCGATAGACGTTCTTGCGACGGCCACGGTAACCCTTGGCCTGGGAGAGGACTTTCTTGTGACGGGCGCGGGCGGTTACACCACGTTTGACTCGGGGCATTGCGGTCTCCTATCAGGCGTACGGAAGCATGGCGCGGATCAGCTTTTCATCTGCCGCATGCACTTCGGTCATGCCGCGCAGGTGACGCTTCACCTTCGTCGTCTTCTTGGTCAGGATGTGGCGCTTGAACGCCTGGGACCGCTTGATCCCGCCGCTGGAGCGGACCTTGAAGCGCTTCTTCGCTCCGCTCTTGGTCTTCATCTTGGGCATTGCTGAGACTCCATGTTTTTGGATGACACCAGGTAGCACCGAAAAGCCCGGCGCGTTTTGTTACCCGGCACCACTTGTTTTCCGCCGGAGGGAAATTCCTTCCCGCGGTCTCGCCCCTCGCGAGGCGATTTCTTCGGGAAGAAGCTCAGTGCTTCTTCTTCGGCGCGATGATCATGATCATCTGGCGCCCTTCCATCTTGGGCATCTGCTCGACCTGGCCGAGTTCCTCGAGGTCCGCCTTCACGCGCTCGAGCTGGCGCAGGCCGAACTCCTGGTGCGCCATCTCGCGGCCGCGGAAGCGCAAGGTCACCTTGCACTTGTCGCCTTCTTCCAGGAAGCGCTTGAGGTTGCGCAGCTTGATCTGGTAGTCGTTCTCGTCGGTGCCGGGGCGGAGCTTGACCTCCTTGACCTGCACCTGCTTCTGCTTGAGTCGGGCTTCGTGGGCCTTCTTCTGTTCCTGATACTTGAACTTGCCGAAATCCATCAGCTTGCACACGGGCGGCACGGCCATCGGTGCGATTTCGACCAGATCCAGCCCGGCCTCTTCGGCCATGCTGAGGGATGCGTTCAGGGAGACGATACCGAGCTGCTCGCCCTCCTCGCCGACCAGCCGGACCTCAGGCGCAGTGATCTCCCGATTTACGCGCTGCTTTTTTTCTTGTGCGATGGTTCAACTCTCCACGAAAACCAATATCAGACCGATCCGGCTTTCGCTTCAACTTCGCGAAGCCAGCGTTCGATCAGCGAATCGAGGGACATTTGGCCAAGATCCTGGCCACCCCGGGCACGTACGGCCACCAGGCCTGCCGCCTTCTCCTTCTCGCCGATGACGATCTGGTACGGCAGCTTCTGCACGCTATGTTCGCGAATTTTATAGTTAATCTTCTCGTTGCGCAAATCCGCCTCGACGCGGAAGCCGGCCTTCTTCAGCCTCGCCACCGCCTCTTCGGCATATTCGGCCTGGCCCTCGGAGATGTTCATCACCACCGCCTGCACCGGGGCGAGCCACAGCGGCATGGCGCCGGCGTGATGCTCGATCAGGATGCCGATGAAGCGCTCCAGCGAACCGAGGATGGCACGGTGCAGCATCACCGGAATCTTCTTGGTGTTGTCCTCGTCGACATACTCGGCACCGAGGCGCACCGGCAGATTGAAGTCGAGCTGCAGCGTGCCGCACTGCCACACGCGGCCCAGGCAATCTTTCAGCGAGAACTCGATCTTGGGTCCGTAGAAGGCGCCCTCGCCCGGCTGCAGCTCGTACTGCAGACCCTGCGCGTCGAGCGCGGCGGCAAGCGCGGCCTCGGCGGCATCCCACTGCTCGTCGGTACCGACGCGCTTCTCGGGGCGGGTCGACAACTTGACCTGCACGTCGGTGAAGCCGAAGTCCTGGTACACCTGCTGCAACAGGCGGATGAACTCGGCCGACTCGGCCTGCACCTGGCTCTCGGCGCAGAAGATGTGCGCGTCGTCCTGCACGAAGTTGCGCACGCGCATGATGCCGTGCAGCGAACCCGAGGGCTCGTTGCGATGGCAGGAGCCGAACTCGGCCATGCGCAGCGGAAGGTCGCGGTAGCTCTTCAGGCCCTGATTGAAGATCTGGATGTGGCACGGGCAGTTCATCGGCTTGACCGCGTAGTCGCGCTTCTCTGACTGCGTAGTGAACATCAGATCGGAGTACATGCCCCAGTGGCCGGACTTCTCCCACAGCGAGCGGTCAACGATCTGCGGCGTCTTCACTTCCTGGTAGCCGTGCTCGCCGATCGTGCGGCGCAGGTACTGCTCGACCTGCTGCCACAGCGTCCACCCCTTGGCGTGCCAGAACACCATGCCCGGCGCCTCGTCCTGGATATGGAAGAGATCAAGCAGGCGACCGAGCTTGCGGTGGTCGCGCTTCTCGGCCTCCTCGATCATGTGCAGATAGGCGTCGAGCTCGTCCTTCTTCGTCCACGCCGTGCCATAAACGCGCTGCAGCATCTCGTTCTTCGAGTCGCCGCGCCAGTAGGCACCAGCCAGCTTCATCAGCTTGAAGACCTTGAGCTTGCCGGTCGACGGCACGTGCGGGCCGCGACACAGGTCGATGAAGTCGCCCTGGCGGTACAGCGAGACGTCCTCACCGGCCGGGATCGAGGCGATGATCTCGGCCTTGTAGTGCTCGCCGATGCCCTTGAAGAAGTCCACCGCCTTGTCGCGCGGCCACACCTCGCGATGCACGGGGATCTCGCGCTTGGCGATCTCGGCCATGCGCTGCTCGATGGCCTGCAGGTCCTCGGGGGTGAAGGGACGCTTGTACGAGAAGTCGTAGTAGAAGCCGTTGTCGATCACCGGCCCGATCGTCACCTGGGCGTCGGGGAAGAGCTCCTTCACCGCGTGCGCGAGCAGGTGGGCCGTGGAGTGGCGGATGATCTCGAGGCCTTCGGCGTTCTTGTCGGTCACGATGGCCAGATCGGCGTCGGCCTCGAAGCGGTGCGAGAGATCGACCAGCTTCCCGTCGGTGCGACCGGCGATCGCCGCCTTGGCGAGACCGGCACCGATCGAAGCCGCAACCTCGGCGACGGTCACCGGGTGATCGAAGCTGCGCACGGAACCGTCGGGAAGCGTGATGTTGGGCATGGCTGTAGCCTCGGGCTGTTGTCGCCCCGCGAGGCGCAGGACGTACAGGGGAAATCGGGAAAAACGTGGACGAAAAAAAAGCGCGGTTTGGGCGCGCTTTTTTCTCTTAGCAGACAAGCGGAGCCGACCTGTTCAGTTTCCGGCCTGAGCGGTAGTTCGGAACATGACTTTTCGACTCCAGAATCCTGGTAGGCGCGATTGGACTCGAACCAACGACCCCCACCATGTCAAGGTGGTGCTCTAACCAACTGAGCTACGCGCCTGCTGAAGTCCCGCATTATAGACACTGCGAAGAACTTGTCAAAGTTTTTTTGCAGTGTCGCGGAACGGGATCATTTCTTGAGGCGGGTCACCACGAAAAGGATCACCACCGCGCCGATGACCGCACCGAGGAAACCCGCGCCCTCGCCGGCGTGATAGATGCCGAGCGCCTGGCCGCCGTAGGTGGCGACCAGCGAGCCGGCGATGCCGAGCAGCGAGGTCATGATGATCCCGAGGCCGTCCTTGCCGGGGTGCAGCAGGCGCGCGACGAAGCCGACGAGCAGGCCGATGAGGATGGTTCCGATGATGCCCATGATGCTCTCCGTAAGAGGATGGGGGATGGAGCCGGCGCCGCGCCGCTCAGCCTTGCGGCCAGGCGGCGAGGAACTGCTTCCAGTGCGGTGCGTCGATGCGGCCGAGCGCCTCGCGCACCGTCTCCACCTCCGCCGCCCACGCGGCGGCGTCGAGATGCCCGCGCATGCGCTCGAAGCGCAGGTAGACGAGGTAGGTGTTGACGACGTCGGTCTCGCAGTAGTCGCGGATCTCGGCGATCCGGCCCTCCTGCCAGGCCTGCCAGACCGCCGAACCGTCCATGCCGAGCTTGCCGGGATAGCCCATGAGCTTGGCGAGGTCGTCGAGCGGCGCGCTCGCGCGCGGCTGGTAGAGCGCCAGCAAGTCCATCAGATCCAGATGACGACTATGGTAGCGGCTGATGTAGTTGTTCCACTTGAAGTCGCGCGAGTCGTGGTAGTCGCCCTCGCCCTGGTCCCAGTAGCGCGGTGCCGCAACGCCGTGCAGCATGCCGCGGTAGTGCAGCACCGGCAGGTCGAAGCCGCCGCCGTTCCACGACACGATCTGCGGCGAGTAGCGCTCGATGCCGTCGAAGAAGCGCTGGATGATCTCGCCCTCGCCGCTCTCGGGCTCGGAGAGCGAGAACACCCGGAAATGCTGCGCGTCGCGCAGCACGCAGGAGATCGCCACCACGCGCTGCAGATGGTGCGGCAGGAAGTCGTTGCCGTGGCTGGCGCGGCGCTGCTGGAACGCCCACTCCGCGACCTCGTAGTCGGACAGGCCCGCGGGCAGGTTCTCGATCGCGCGGATGCCGGCGACGTCGGGAATGGTTTCGATGTCGAAGACGAGGACCGGCATCATTTCCTCGACCACGCAGCGCCCTGCTGCACCCACCAGCCCGGCTGCGCGCGCTCGAGCCAACGCTGCGCGAAGGTGCGGCGCACCTCGGCCTCCCACTCGGGGTGACCGTTGGCGCGCGCGATCTCGCGGTAGAGCGCGGCACGGTCGGCATTTTCGGCGGCAACCGCGGCGTTGGCCTGGGCGCGCTGCGCGAGCGGCACCGCCGCGGCGTCGCGCAGGCTCACGGTACCGTCTGCGGCGATGCCCACCGCACCCGACGCATACAGCGGCGCGAGCTGCGCGTGGCGCTGCTGCATCGTCTTGCGCAGCGCGGAGATCGCCGGGGTGTCGATCTCGAGGTTGCCCTGCGCATGCACCGGGAAGGCGAGCGCGAGGCCGACGAACAGGGCCGCCAGGCGGCCCGCCCAGGAGCCGGACGGCATCGAAGCGGATTTCATTTCGCGTCTCCCGCGGCCGGCGGCGTGACAGGCGCGCTGCCCGCACCCTCGCGCAGCTGCCAGACCTCGTCGATGATCCGGTCGGCGGCCTTCTCGGCCGCCGCGGCCGGGAAATAGATGTTGATCGTGACGCAGGCCGCGGTGCTCGCAACCAGCGCAGCCGCGAACAGCCAGCGCGCAACAGGGTTCATGCCGTCCTCGCGGGATATGCAGATTCAATCGATCGTGGGAGAGACGCCCTCGGCCACCACGCGCTGCAGGCGGGCCACCAGTTCGTTCCAATCGACGCGCCGATTGTAGCCGATGACGTCGAGCGCCGGGACGCCTCCGCCGCGCACGATGGTGAAGCCGCCATCGGCGCGCGCGGCGCCGTCCGGCGCCGCATCCAGCCCGTCCATCTCGCATACGCCCTTGGCAAGCCGGCAGCGCAGGCCGAGCTCGCGATAGCCGAAAGTCTCGAACAGGCGCAGCACGCTGCGCTGCACCGCCGCGAGCGCGCCCCCGCCGCCGAGCGCGCCGAGGTTCTGCACCGCGCGCTGGCTGATGCGGCGGCGCTCGTCGCCGGCGATGCTGGCGATGCGGGCGTCGAAGGCCGTGGGCCGCCAGCTCGACAGCTCCAGGCCGCGCACATCGGCGTCGATATGACCGGTGATGCTGCCGAAGCTGAAGGCCTCGGTAAGCTGGGCGAGATCGATGTGGCGCGCCTCGATCTCGCCCGTCAGGTGCGAAGCGACGCCGAAGGGTTCGTGCACGCGCAGTCCGCTCGCCTGCACCCACCCGCCAAAGACGGACACCGCGAGCGTGCCGTCGAGCACGAGCTCGCCCGGACGCAGGTGCAAGCCCGGCAGCGCGGCCGACATCACCCCCGCCATGCGCGGCAGACCGAGCGCCTCGGTGAGCAAGGGCATCGACACCGGCTCGAGGACCGCGCCAGCGCTCCCCTCCCAGCCTGCGACGGACCAGCCGAGGGCGAGATCCCGGAGCACCAGCGCACCGTCGACCAAGGGGATGCGCGCGCCCGGCAGGCGCAGCCCGGCGGGCCCGAGCACCGCGTCGAGCGCGAAGGCCCCGAGCGCGAGCTTCTCCCAGCGCCCTCCGCCAACCTGCAGGGCGGCCTCGCCCCGGCCGCGCGAGGACCAGCGCACGCGCCCATCCACGGGGCCGAAGGCGAGCACCTCGGCGCGCGCCTCCTCCGCTACGCCGCCTGCGGCGATTCCCTCGCCCTGCGGCGACGCGAGACCGAAGCCCGCCCCATGCAGTTCCACGTCGACCGTCTCCAGCCGATCCCGGCGCAATTCGGCACGCAGGTCCGCCCGCCCCTCGAGGCGCAACCGCTGCGCACTCGCCGGCGCCAGCAGCGGCGCCAGCCAGCGCGGGCCGATGCGGACGAGATCGACATCGGTGAGCTCGACCGCGAGGGTGTCCAGCGTGCCGGCGAAGGTGTCGAACACGCCGCGCGCGGAGGCGGCTGCAACCCCATCGAGCGCCAGCTCGCCGCGCTCGAGCACGATCCGGCGGCCGTCGAAGCGCCCGTGCGCGCGCAGCCGCGGGCCGGCCTCGAAGAGCAGCGGATGCACATAGGCCGCGCCCGCGTCCCAGTCGAGCTGCGCCGCCCAGGACCACGCCGCGCCCGTCCCACGTGCATCGAGCGTGAAACCGGCCTCCACGCCCTCGGCTGCACGCAGACCGTCGCCACTCCCGAAGCCGCCGCCCGCGAGCCGGCCGCGCAGGGTTGCGGATGCGTCGCCCACACCCGCGGGCCGGTAATCGAGCTCGGCATCGAGCACGCCGGCGGCCTCGAGCTCGCGCAGGCGCGCGGCGAGCTCGGCGAGCCAGGGCTCCAGCAGGGCCGCGGTCGCCGCAGGGCGGATCCGGTGCAGACGGGCGCGCAAGCTGCCATCCGCTTGAATGGCAGCCTCGATGCGGCCGCCTTCGGCCAGGCGCAGCACGATCCGCGCCGGCCCGGGGCCGAGCGTCGCCTCGATGTCGGCCTCGAAGGGCAATCTCCGCCCGCGCAGCTCCAACCGTGCCGCGCTGCACCCGAGCACGCCGTCGTCGAGATGCAGGCTACCGCAACGCAGCGAGAGCGCGCGCCACTCGCGCGCACCGACCCGCAGGCGGCCGACCGCGATCTCCCCGCTTTGCGCATGCGCGTCGAAGCGCACGCTCAGCTCCTCCGCAGCAAGGCCGGGACGGGTGATCTCGGCGATCTGGAGGGCGAGCACCCGAAACACCGTTGCGCCCGCAAGCGGAACGGCGGTCGCCAGCATCAGCAGCAAGAGGGCGCAGGACGCCACGCGCAAGCCGCGACCGCGGCGGGACGACTCCCGTTCGGCACCTGCAGCCTCCACGCGACGCGATCGCCGCGTCACCCGCGGCCCGGCCAGCCGAAGGCGCTCAGGCCGGGAACACACCCGTCGACAGGTAACGGTCGCCGCGGTCGCAGACGATGGAGACGATCACCGCGTTCTCGACCTGAGCGGCGATGCGCAGCGCGACATGCATCGCGCCACCCGAGGAGATGCCCGCGAAGATGCCCTCCTCGCGCGCGAGCCGGCGGGTCATCTCCTCGGCGTCAGCCTGGCTGACGCGCTCGAAGCGATCGACCCGCGGGCGCTCGAAAATCTTCGGCAAGTACGCTTCGGGCCACTTGCGGATGCCGGGGATGGACGAGCCCTCCTCCGGCTCGCAGCCGACGATGCAGATGTCGGGATTGCGCTCCTTGAGGAAGCGCGAGGTGCCCATGATGGTGCCGGTGGTGCCCATCGAGCTGACAAAGTGGGTGATGCGGCCGCCAGTCTGCTCCCACAGCTCGGGGCCGGTACCCTCGTAGTGCGCCACCGGGTTGTCCGGGTTGGCGAACTGGTCGAGGATGATGCCGCGGCCCTCGTCGCGCATCTTCTCGGCGATGTCGCGCGCCATCTCCATGCCGCCCGAACTCGGCACCAACACGAGCTCGGCGCCGAACGCGCGCATGGTCTGACGGCGCTCGACGCTCTGGTTCTCCGGCATCACCAGGATCATGCGGTAGCCGCGGATCGCCGCGGCCATCGCGAGCGCGATCCCGGTGTTGCCGCTGGTGGCCTCGATCAGGGTGTCGCCCGGCTTGATCTGGCCGCGCGCCTCGGCGCGCATCACCATCGACAGCGCCGGGCGATCCTTGACCGAGCCGGCCGGGTTGTTGCCCTCGAGCTTGGCGAGGATCACGTTGTTGCGGCCGGCGTCGATGCGCTTGAGGCGCACCAGCGGCGTGCGGCCGACGTAGTCTTCCAGCGTCCTGAATTCCATTTCTACCCTGTGGAGTGGGGTTCTTCGGGAGGGTTCGTCGGGAGGTGGACTCCCGACCGGCCCGCCGGGTTCGCCGCGCTTCAGGGCGTCAGGTCGAACTCTTCGGTGCGCCGCGGTGGATAGGTCTCCCAGCCGCCGCAGGCCGGGCAGCGCCAGTGGAACTGGCGCGCCTTGAAGCCGCAGGTGTTGCAGCGATAGCGTGCGACGCGTCGGGTGTGACCGTGGATGAGCTGCTTGATGAGGTCGATGTCGGCGCGCTGCTCGGCCGGCGCGTTGAGCGCCGCCGCCTCGAGCAGCTTGTCGAGCCCGAGCAGCGTGGGGTTGCGGCGCAGCTCCTCGCGCACCATCTCGTAGGCCGCCTTGGGCCCCTCGCGCTCGAGCTCCCAGTGGAAGAGCTCGTCGAGCAGGTCGAGCGAGGCGTGCCCGGCGAGCCAGGCGCGCAACAGCTGGTGCCCCTGAGCCACGCGACCGAGGCGCCCGCAGGCGTCCATGACGCGCTCGGCGACGAGGGCGAGGTAATTGGGGTCCTGGTTTTCGATGCGCTGCCAGGCTTCCAGCGCTTCCTCGTCACGGCCCTGGGCGGCATGCAGGTCGCCGAGCAGCAGGCTCGCGCGCACGCAGCGGCGATTGACCTCGAAGGCACGATCGAGATGGCCCCGCGCCTCGTCGTGGCGCGAGTTCGCGAGCGCCGTGGCAGCGAGCTCGCAATGGAAGTTGGCGACCTCGGTGTGCCACATCACGCCTTCATGGCCAGGCAGCGCCTCGGCGACCTCGATCGCCTTGGCCCAGTCCTTCTCCTGCTGGTAGATCTCGAGCAGATAGCGCAGCGCGACATCGTTGGCGCGCGTGCCGCGCAGGCGCAGAAAGGCAGCCTCCGCGCGGTCCAGCAGGCCGGCCTTGAGAAAATCCTGGCCAAGCTCGCCGAGCGCCTGCAGGCGATGCTCGTCACTGATGTCCTCGCGGTCGACGAGCAGCTGGTGGATGCGGATCGCGCGGTCGGTCTCGCCGCGACGGCGAAAAAGGCTGCCGAGCGCGAAGTGCAGCTCGACGGTCTGCGGGTCGATGCGCACCGCCTCGACGAAGGCGTCGATCGCCTTGTCGGGCTGCTCGTTGAGCAGGAAATTGAGCCCGCTCAGGTAGGAGCGCGGAAGCGCGCGCGACTCCTGCACCACCTGGCGGATGTCGATGCGCGCGGCCAGCCAGCCGAGCGCAAAGAACAGCGGCAGCGCGAGCAGCCACCAGTATTCGATTTCCATCGGGGATCAGGGCATCGGCAAGCGGGACTCTGCCGCGGCGAGCGCGGTCTCGGTCGAGGCCTTCTCGCGCTCGACGAGCTCGACCTGGCGGCGCAGGCGCGAGATCTCGCGGCGCTGGCGCATCATCGAGGCAAGCGTCGCGGTGACGCCGATCAGGGCACCGGCGGCGAAGGTGACCAGGATCACGAACACCAGCGGAAGTTGCCACTGGATGCCGAAAAAGAAGTTCAGCGTGACCAGATGGTCGTTCTTGATCGCGAAGCCGAACAAGAGGAAGAACAGCAGCAGGCGGATGATCCAGATGATTGCACGCATGACCGGCATGATTCCCGAACGATGAACAAAAAGAAGGCGACCGCAGTCGCCCTCCATTATTGCCTGTAAACCGATCGCCGCGCGGTCAACTTCCGCCGAGATCCACCCTTTCGCGCAATTCCTTGCCCGCCTTGAAATGCGGGACGTATTTTTCCGGCACCAGCACCTTCTCGCCGGACTTGGGATTGCGCCCGGTACGGGGCGGACGGTAGTTCAGCGCAAAGCTGCCAAACCCGCGGATCTCGATGCGATCACCGCGCGCGAGCGCGTCGGTCATCGCATCGAGAATCATCTTGACCGCGTAATCGGCGTCCTTTGCGACCAGCTGGGGAAAACGCTCCGCCAGCTGGGCGATCAGCTCCGATTTGGTCATGATCGGACAGATTACTGCTTCTGCTCGTTCAGCTTGGCCTTGAGCAGGGCACCCAGGTTGGTGGTACCGGCGGAAGCGGAGCTCTCGGAAGCCAGCTTGCTCATGGCTTCGGACTGCTCGACCTGGTCCTTGGCACGAATCGACAGGCTGATCGAGCGGGTCTTGCGATCCACGTTGATCACCAGCGCCTCGACCTCATCCCCTTCCTTGAACATGGTGGTGAGGTCGTCGACACGGTGCGGAGCGGCCTCGGACGCGCGCAGGTAGCCTTCGACGTCGTCACCCAGCGAGATCACCGCGCCACGGGCCTCGACCGACTTCACGGTGCCGCGCACGAGGCTGTTCTTCTCGTGGGTGGCGATGAAGTTGGTGTAGGGGTCGCCCTCGAGCTGCTTGATGCCGAGCGAGATGCGCTCGCGCTCGACGTCGATCGCCAGCACCACGGCCTCGACCTCGTCGCCCTTCTTGAAGCGGCGCACGGCATCCTCGCCCGACTCGCTCCACGACAGGTCGGACAGGTGCACCAGGCCGTCGATGCCGCCTTCCAGGCCGATGAACACGCCGAAGTCGGTGATCGACTTGATCTGGCCACGGACCTTGTCGCCCTTCTTGTGGTTGATGGCGAAATCGTCCCACGGGTTGGACATGCACTGCTTCATGCCCAGCGAGATGCGGCGACGGTCTTCGTCGATCTCGAGGATCATGACCTCGACCTCGTCGCCCAGCTGCACGACCTTGGTCGGGTGGATGTTCTTGTTGGTCCAGTCCATCTCGGACACGTGGACCAGGCCCTCGATGCCCTGCTCGACCTCGACGAAGGCGCCGTAGTCGGTGATGTTGGTGACCTTGCCGAACAGGCGGGTGCCCTGCGGGTAGCGGCGCGAGATGCCCACCCACGGGTCTTCGCCGAGCTGCTTGAGGCCGAGCGAGACGCGGTTCTTTTCCTGGTCGAACTTGAGCACCTTGGCTTCGATCTCGTCGCCGACCGACAGCACTTCGGACGGGTGACGGACGCGACGCCAGGCCAGGTCGGTGATGTGCAGCAGGCCGTCGATGCCGCCGAGGTCCACGAACGCACCGTAGTCGGTGATGTTCTTGACCACGCCCTTGATGACGGTGCCTTCCTTGAGGTTGGCGAGCAGCTTCTCGCGCTCTTCGCCCATCGACTCTTCCAGCACGGCGCGACGCGAGACCACGACGTTGTTGCGCTTGCGGTCGAGCTTGATGACCTTGAACTCGTATTCCTTGCCTTCGTACGGCGTGGTGTCCTTGACCGGACGCATGTCGACCAGCGAGCCCGGCAGGAAGGCGCGGATGCTGTTGGTCATGACGGTCAGGCCACCCTTGACGCGGCCGGTGATGACGCCCTTGACCAGGGTGCCTTCGTTGAGCGCCTTCTCGAGGTCGTTCCAGGCGGCGATGCGCTTGGCCTTGTCGCGCGACAGGCGGGTCTCGCCGTAGCCGTCTTCGAGGGCGTCGATGGCGACGTGGACGAAGTCGCCGATGTTGGCTTCGAGTTCGCCGCGGTCGTTGCGGAACTCCTCGATGGGCACGTAGCTTTCGGACTTCAGGCCGGCGTTGACGACGACGAAGTTCTGGTCGATGCGCACGACTTCGGCGGTGATGACTTCACCGGCGCGCATTTCCTGGAGGGCGAGGCTTTCCTCGAAGAGGGCGGCAAAGCTTTCTTCGAAGGCAGGGGTGGCGTTGGACATAAAAGGTGGATTCCGGCACCGCCGTGGGACGGCAAACATGGCTGGTTCAAGAAAAAACGCGCCGGAGCCCACGCTCCCGCGCGATTGCGTTCAACCGGACGACTTGCCCCCCCGCCCGACGAGATCGAGAACGAAGGCGACGGCCTCGTCGACGTCCCGTTGAGTGGTGTCGAGCAGGGCCGCATCCGGCAGCTTCACGAGTGGCGCCACAGGCCGGGCGGCATCGCGCGCATCCCGTTCCTGAAGGTCTTTCAGAAGACTTTCCATGTTAGCAGCCAAACCCTTTTCGATCAACTGCTTATGGCGGCGTTCGGCGCGCGCCTCGGCCGAGGCGGTGAGGAAGACCTTGAGCCCTGCATCGGGGAAGATCACCGAGCCCATGTCGCGGCCTTCGGCCACCAGGCCGGGGGCCGCGCGGTAGTCGCGCTGGCGGTCGAGCAGGGCCGCACGCACCGCCGGCAGCACGGCGACCTTCGAGGCGCCGACCGAGCAGGCCTCGGAGCGGATCTCGTCGGTGACGTCGCGGTCCGCGCCCTCTCCCAACAGCACCCGCCCGCCCTCGAAGCGCGCCGGCAGACCCGCGGCGAGCGCGGCCACACCGGCCTCGTCGTCGAAGGCCACTCCCGCGCGCATCGCGGCCAGCGCCACCAGGCGGTAGAGCGAGCCGCTGTCGAGGTAGTGCCAGCCCAGCGCCTCGGCGACGCGTGCCGCCACCGTGCCCTTGCCCGAGGCCGAGGGACCATCGATGGCCAGCACCGGCACCGGCCGCGCCACCTGCGCAAAGGCCTCGAAATAGCCGGGGAAGGTCTTGTTCACGCACTTCGGGTCGTTGATGCGCACGCGGCAGCCCCCCAGGCTCGCGAGCGAGAAGCACATCGCCATGCGGTGGTCGTCGTAGGTGTCGATCGCCGCCGGCTGCAGGCGCGGCGGGCGCTGCACCACCAGGTAGTCGGCGCCCTCCTCCACCTCGGCGCCGAGCTTGCGCAGTTCGGTCGCCATCGCGGCGATGCGGTCGGTCTCCTTGACCCGCCAGCTCGCGATGTTGCGCAGCCGGCACGGCCCGTCGGCGAACAGCGCCGCCACCGCCAGCGTCATCGCCGCGTCGGGGATGTGGTTGAGGTCGAGGTCGAAGGCCTTCAGCACGCCGCCGGCGGGCGCCGCGGCCTCGATCCAGTTGTCGCCCAGGGTGATGCGCGCGCCAAGTTGCTCCAGCGCCTCGGCGAAGCGCACGTCGCCCTGGATGCTGGTCCGCCCCACACCTTCCACCCGCACCGGCCCACCACCGATCGCCCCGGCGGCGAGGAAATAGGATGCCGACGAGGCGTCGCCCTCGACGAACACCGTGCCCGGGCTGCGGTAGCGCGCGCCGCCCGGCACCACGAAGCGCTCCCAGCCCTGCTGCCCGACCTGCACGCCGAAGCGCGCCATCAGCTCGAGGGTGATGCGGATGTAGGGCTTGGAGATGAGCTCGCCCACCACCTCGATCGTGGTCTCCACTCCGGTCAGCGGCAGCGCCATCAGCAGCGCGGTGAGGAACTGGCTGGAGACGTCGCCACGCACGCGCACCACGCCACCGGGACGGATCGTGGCGGGCTTGAGATGCAGCGGAGGGTAGCCCTCGTTGGCGGTGCAGGTGATGTCGGTGCCGAGCTGGCGCAGCGCGTCGACGAGGTCGCCGATCGGGCGCTCGTGCATGCGCGGTACGCCCGACAGGCGGTACTCGCCGCCCGACAGCGCGAGCGCCGCGGTGAGCGGCCGGAAGGCGGTGCCGGCGTTGCCGAGGAAGAGATCGCCGGTCTTGACCGGGAAGGGGCCGCCGACGCCGCATACACGGTAATCCAGGCTGTCGCCCTCGCGCCGCCAATCGACGCCGAGCGCGCGCAGGGCCTCGAGCATGCGTTCGACGTCGTCCGACAGCAGCAGGTCGCGGATGTCGGTCTCGCCCTCGGCGAGCGCGGCCAGCAGCAGCACGCGGTTGGAGATGCTCTTCGAGCCGGGCAGGCGGACGCTGCCGGCGGCGCCCAGCATCGGGGGCAGATCGAGAAATTCCATCATGACCTCAGAAAACGGGGCCGTCCCCGCGAAACAGGAAAAAGCGCAGGCTCACTCGGCGGTACGGATCGGCAGCCCCTCGGCCCAGGCGTTGCGCGCGCGCCGGGCGCGCTCGAACACCGCCTCCAGGCCGTCGCCATCGCCCTCGACCAGCATCATGCGCAGGCGCGCGAGTTCGCCGAGGTAGGCATCGAGTTCCTCGAGCAGCGCGACCCGGTTGGCGACGCAGATGTCGCGCCACATCTCGGGATGACTGCCGGCGATGCGGGTGAAGTCGCGGAAACCGCTCGCCGCATGCGAGAACAGCAGCGGCGCGTTGCTGCGCCCGGCGAGGTCGTCGACCAGGCCGAAGGCGAGCAGGTGCGGCAGGTGGCTCACCGCGGCGAAGACGCGGTCGTGCTCCTGCGGTGTCATGCCGACCACGTTGGCACCGCAGGCCTCCCACGCGTCGCGCACCTTCTGGACGGCCTCGGGGCGACTCTCGGGCAGCGGCGTCAGCACCACCTTGCGGCCCATGTAGAGCTCGGCGAAGGCGGCCTCGACCCCGCTCTTCTCGGCGCCGGCGATCGGGTGCGCCGGCACCACGTCGGCGAGCGCGCCACCCAGATGAGTGCGCAACGCGGCGACCACGTCGCGTTTGGTGCTGCCGGCGTCGGTGACGATGGTGCCCGGGCGCAGGTGCGGCGCCATCGCGGCGAGGATCGCGTCGGTCTGCCCCACCGGCGCGGCGAGCAGCACCAGGTCGGCGCCGTCGAGCGCATCCGCCCAGCCCTCGGCGATCTCGTCGATCACGCCGAGCGCGCACGCGCGCTCGAGCACTTCGCGCCGGCGGCCGATGCCGACGATGCGCTCGACCGCGCCCGCGCGCCGCAGCGCGAGCGCGAAGGAGCCGCCGATCAGACCGACCCCGCAGACGACCAGCTTGCCGATGTGCGCCATCCTCCGCCCCTCGATCAGGCGAGCGCCTGGCGCAGCGCCTCGATGAAGCGCGTGTTTTCCTCGGGCAGGCCGATCGACACGCGCAGCCAGTGCGGCATGCCGTAGGCGGCGATCGGGCGCACGATCACGCCCTGGCGCAGCAGCGCCTGGTTGACCCCGATCGCGTCGCCCACCTTGAAGGTAACGAAGTTGCCGGCCGAGGGAATCCACTCCAGGCCGAGCTCGCGGAAGGCGGCGACGAGCTGGGCCATGCCGCGGCGGTTGACCTCGGCGCTGCGGGCGAGGAACTCGTCGTCGTCGAGCGCCGCCTCGGCCGCGGCGAGCGCCACCGAGGACACGTTGAAGGGCTGGCGCACGCGGTTCATCAGGTCGGCCACCTCGGGGTGGGCGATGGCGTAGCCCACGCGCAGGCCGGCCAGGCCGTAGGCCTTGGAGAAGGTGCGCGACACCAGCAGATTGGGGAAGCGCGCCAGCCAGGCGATCGAGTCGTAGCGCTGCTCGGGGGAAAGGTATTCGGTGTAGGCCTCGTCGAGCACCACCAGCACGTGGCGCGGCACCTTGGCGAGGAAGGCCTCGAGCTCGGCGCCGGGGACGAAGGTGCCGGTGGGGTTGTTCGGATTGGCGATGAACACCACGCGGGTCTGCGGCTCGATCGCCGCCGCCATGGCGTCGAGATCGTGGCCGAAGTTCTTCGCCGCCACCTCGATGCCGCGCGCGCCGCGCGCGTTGGTGGCGAGCGG
Source organism: Thauera sp. DNT-1 (assembly GCF_055393985.1). Taxonomy (NCBI): domain Bacteria; kingdom Pseudomonadati; phylum Pseudomonadota; class Betaproteobacteria; order Rhodocyclales; family Zoogloeaceae; genus Thauera; species Thauera sp. DNT-1. Next base: position 1,485,465 of record NZ_AP043752.1, read on the forward strand.
GTAGACCGCGAAGGCGTGGCGCGAATACACCGCCGACAGCCCGGGCGCGAGGAAGGCCTGCGAGGCGAGCTCGAGGATGTCGTTCGAGCCGTTGCCGATGACGAGCTGCGCGGGCTCCACGCCGAAGCGCGCGCACAAGGCCTTCTTGAGCGCGAACGCGCCGCCGTCCGGATAGCGCGAGACCTCGCCGATCGCGGCGATCGCGGCATCGCGCGCGCGCGCGCTCATGCCGAGCGGGTTCTCGTTGGAGGCGAGCTTGACGATGCTCTCCTCGGGGATTCCCATCTCGCGGGCGAGCTCCGAGATCGGCTTGCCCGGCTGGTAGGCCATGATCGCGCGGATGTAGTCGGGGGCAAGGCTGGCAATGCTCATGGGTCGTCTCCTGCTGCGGCCCGCACTCCCCGCGCGGGCCTGGTGTGCAATCGGGGCCGCGCTCAGATCGCCGCGACCGGATAGGAACCGATGATCTTCACGAAGGCGGCGCGCTCGTCGAGCTCGCGCAGCGCGGCCGCCACCTCGGGGTCTTCGCGGTGGCCGTTGATGTCGGCGTAGAACACGTACTCCCACAGCCCGGAGCGCGCCGGGCGCGACTGCAGCTTGGTCATGTCCACGCCGTGGCGGGCCATCGGCTCGAGCAGGCTGTGGATCGCCCCCGGCCGGTTGGGCGCGGAGAACACCAGCGAGGTGCGGTCCTTGCCCGAGGGCCCGGCGTCGTGGTCGGCGATGACCAGGAAGCGCGTCGTGTTGTTGGGATCGTCCTCGATGTTGGGCGCGAGGATGTTGAGCCCGTAGAGCTGCGCCGCGGCGTCGCCGGCGATGGCGCAGGACTCGGGATCCTCGGAGGCCATGCGCGCGGCCTCGGCGTTGCTCGCCACCGGGATGCGCGGCAGGTGCGGGAGGTTGCGGTTGAGCCACTCGTGGCACTGCGCCAGCGACTGCGCGTGCGAGTAGATGCGGCGGGCGGCGCCGATGCCCTCGGCGCGCGACATCAGCTGCTGGTGGATGCGCAGGCGCACCTCGCCGCAGACCTTGAGCGGGTTGGCCAGCAGCAGATCGAGCGTGCCGCCGACCGCGCCCTCGGTGGAGTTCTCCACCGGCACCACGCCGTAGTCGGCATTGCCGGCTTCCACCGCGCGGAAGACGTCGTCGATCGCCGCCATCGCCAGGAAGTTGGGCGCGGAACCGAAGTGCTTGCGGCTGGCGCTCTCGGAGAAGGTGCCGGCGGGGCCGAGGTAGGCCACGCGCAGCGGCTGCTCCAGCCCGAGGCAGGCCGACATCACCTCGCGGAAGATGGTCTTCACCGCATCGGAAGACAGCGGGCCGGGGTTGAGCTCGGCCAGCCGGCGCAGCACCTGCGCCTCGCGCTCGGGGCGGTAATACATCACCCCGCGCTTGATCTCGCCCACGCGCTGCGCGCAGCGCGCGCGCTCGGCGAGGCGGGCGAGGATTTCCTCGTCGATGCGGTCGATCTCGTTGCGCAGTTTCAGCAGTTCGTCGCTCATGCTCGGCCCGTGGCCCCTCCGGCTTGCGTCCTGATGTTGTCCCGTGTTTCCGTCCCGCCTTGCCCTGCCCCGCGCGGCCTCAGCCGCGGCGGGCGGCGAAGTCGCGCATGAAGTCGACCAGCGCCTGCACGCCCGCGAGCGGCATCGCGTTGTAGATCGACGCGCGCATGCCGCCGACCGACTTGTGACCCTTCAGCTGCACCAGCCCGGCGGCCTTGGCCTCGGCGAGGAAGGCGTCGTTCAAGGTCTCGTCCTTGAGGAAGAAGGGCACGTTCATGCGCGAACGGCAGGCCGGGTCGATGCGATTCTCGTAGAAATCGCTGGCGTCGAGGAAGTCGTACAGCAGCTTCGCCTTGGCGACGTTCTGCGCCTCGATCGCCGCCACCCCGCCCTGGCGCTTGAGCCACTGGAAGACCAGCCCGGCGATGTAGATGCCGTAGGTGGGCGGCGTGTTGTACATCGAGCCGTTGTCGGCCACGGTCTTGAAGTCGAAGGCGGTGGGGCAGTGCGGCATCGCGCGCCCGAGCAGGTCCTCGCGCACGATCACGATGGTGAGACCCGCCGGGCCGATGTTCTTCTGCGCGCCGCCGAAGATGAGGCCGTACTTCGAGACGTCGATCACACGCGACAGGATGTGCGAGGACATGTCGGCCACCACCGGCACCTCGCCGCGGCCGATCTGCGCGAGGTCGGGCTCGAAGGGGTACTCGAGGCCGCCGATGGTCTCGTTGGTGCAGGTGAACACGTAGGCCGGGTCGGCCGACAGCCTCCAGTCCGCCATCGCCGGCACGGTGGTGAAGCCGCCCGCCTCGGACGAGGCGGCGATGTTCACCTCGGCGTACTTGCGCGCTTCCTTCTGCGACTTCTGCGACCACGAACCGGTGACCACGTAGTCGGCCACACGCCTGTCGCCCATCAGGTTCATCGGGATGATCGCGTTCTCGGCGATGGCCCCGCCCTGCATGAAGAGGACGCGGTAGCCGGCCGGCACCGCGAGCAGCTCGCGCAGGTCGGCCTCGGCCTGGGCGGCGATCGCGGTGAATTCCTTGCCGCGATGGCTCATCTCCATGACGCCCATGCCGCTGCCGTGCCAGTCGAGCATCTCGTCGGCGGCCTGGCGCAGCACCTCTTCGGGCAGCACCGCGGGACCGGCGCTGAAGTTCCACACGCGACTCATCAGGCCTCTCCTTCCTCGTCCGCAGCGGGGGCCTCGCCCTCGCCCGGCGCGGCTTGTGCGCCGCCTTCGGCCTCGCCGCCCTCGGCGCCCTCGCCGCTGGCACGCATGCTCTCGTCCGACTCGGACTCGGCCACCTTCTCGATGCTGGCGAGGAAGGTGCCCTCGTCCAGGTTGATCAGGGTCACGCCCTGGGTCGAGCGGCCCATCTCGCGGATGCTCTCGACGCTGGTGCGGATCAGCACGCCGCCGGTGGAGATCAGCATCACCTCGTCGCTCGGCTCGACCAGCACCGCGCCCACCAGCCTGCCGTTGCGGTCGCTGGTCTGGATCGCGATCATGCCCTTGGTGCCGCGGCCGTGGCGGGTGTATTCCGCCACCGGGGTGCGCTTGCCGTAGCCGTTCTCGGTCGCGGTCAGCACCGACTGCGACTCGTCCTTGGCCACCAGCATCGCGATCACCGCCTGACCGTCCTCCAGCGTCATGCCGCGCACGCCGCGCGCGTCGCGCCCCATCGGGCGCACGTCGGTCTCGGCGAAGCGCACCGCCTTGCCGGCGTCGGAGAACAGCATCACGTCGCACTGGCCGTCGGTGATCGCCACCCCGATCAGGTGGTCGCCGTCGTCCAGGTTGACCGCGATGATGCCGGCCTTGCGCGGATTGGAGAACGCGGTGAGCGCGGTCTTCTTGACCGTGCCTTCCGAGGTCGCCATGAACACGAAGTGCTCCTCGTCGAACTCCTTGATCGGCAGCACCGCGGTGATCTTCTCGCCTTCCACCAGCGGGAAGAGGTTCACGATCGGCTTGCCGCGCGAGTTGCGCGTGCCCTCGGGGACCTCGTACACCTTGAGCCAGTAGCAGCGCCCGCGGTTGGAGAAGCACAGCACCGTGTCGTGAGTGTTGGCGACGAAGAGGTGGTCGATGAAGTCCTCGTCCTTCATCGAGGTCGCCTGCTTGCCGCGGCCACCGCGGCGCTGGGCGCGGTAGTCGGCGAGCGGCTGGCGCTTGAAGTAGCCGGTGTGCGACAGGGTCACGACCATGTCTTCCGGCGTGATCAGGTCCTCGATGTTGATCTCGGCGGTGTTCATCACCAGCTCGGAGCGGCGCGGATCGCCGAACTGGTTGCGGATCGCGCCGAGCTCCTCGACGATGATCGCGGTGATGCGCTCGGGGCGGGCGAGGATGTCGAGCAGGTCGGTGATGACGTCCATGACCTCGCGGTATTCGCCGACGATCTTGTCCTGCTCCAGCCCGGTCAGACGCTGCAGGCGCAATTCGAGGATGGCCTGGGCCTGGGCTTCGGACAGCCGGTAACCCTGCGCCTGCAGCCCGTACTGCGGATCCAGCCCTTCCGGCCGGTAGCTGTCGGCCAGTGCGCGCGCCAGCATCTCCTCGACCAGCGCCGAGCGCCACTCGCGCGCCATCAGCTCGCGCTTGGCATCGGCCGGCGTGGGCGCGGCCTTGATCAGCGCGATGATCTCGTCGACGTTGGACAGCGCCACCGCCAGGCCTTCGAGGATGTGGCCACGATCGCGCGCCTTGCGCAGCTCGAAGATGGTGCGGCGGGTGACGACCTCGCGGCGGTGCTCGAGGAAGCACACCAGCATCTGCTTGAGGTTGAGCAGGCGCGGCTTGCCGTCGACCAGCGCCACCATGTTCATGCCGAAGCTGTCCTGCAGCTGGGTGTGCTTGAACAGCTTGTTCAACACCACCTCGGGCATCTCGCCGCGCTTGAGCTCGATCACCAGGCGCATGCCCGACTTGTCCGACTCGTCGCGGATCTCGCTGATGCCCTCGATCTTCTTCTCGTTGACCAGCTCGGCCATGCGCTCCTGCAGGGTGCGCTTGTTCACCTGGTAGGGCAGCTCGTCGACGATGATGGCCTGGCGATCGGTCTTGCCGATCGGCTCGAAGTGCGTGCGCGCGCGCATGATCACGCGGCCGCGGCCGGTGCGGTAGCCCTCGCGCACCCCGGCGAGGCCATAGATGAGGGCCGCGGTGGGGAAGTCGGGCGCCTGCACGATGTCGATCAGGGCCTCGATGTCGGTGTCGGGCTCGGCGAGCAGCTTCAGGCAGGCGTCGACGATCTCGCCCAGGTTGTGCGGCGGGATGTTGGTCGCCATGCCCACCGCGATGCCGGCCGAGCCGTTGATCAGCAGGTTGGGGATGCGCGCGGGCAGGACCAGCGGCTCCTTCTCCGAGCCGTCGTAGTTCGGCCCGAAGTCCACCGTCTCCTTGTCGATGTCGGCCAGCAGCTCATGGCCGATGCGCGCCATGCGGATCTCGGTGTATCGCATTGCCGCCGCGTTGTCGCCGTCGACCGAGCCGAAGTTGCCCTGGCCATCGACCAGCATGTAGCGCAGCGAGAAGTCCTGCGCCATGCGCACGATGGTGTCGTACACCGCGGTGTCGCCGTGCGGGTGGTACTTGCCGATGACGTCGCCGACGATACGCGCCGACTTCTTGTAGGCGCGGTTCCAGTCGTTGGACAGTTCGTGCATCGCGAACAGCACGCGCCGATGCACCGGCTTGAGGCCGTCGCGCGCATCGGGGAGCGCCCGCCCCACGATCACGCTCATCGCGTAATCGAGGTAGGAGTGGCGCATCTCCTCTTCGAGGCTGATCGGCAGGGTTTCCTTGGCGAACTGGGTCATGCTTCAAGGCGGGCGAGCCGCGAAAACCAAAACATGTGATCTTACCATGCCACCATCGCCGGCCTTCGTTCGCGGGCGCATGCCGCGGACGATGCTAGCCCGTCGGACATTTTTCCGCCGCGCCTCTTGAACTCGCGCAGACCGTCCCCAAGTACCCGGCTGTTTCGCATTCCAACACGGAGCCAACCGACATGCAGGACCCGAACCAGGCCAGCCAGAACCCCACCGACCAGCCGGCGGAACAGGCCGCGCAGGGCGGCGCGCAGCAGCCCGCGCAGCGAGGCCCGGAGCTCGACCTCCAGGCCGCCGCTGCGGCGGCGGACACCGCGCCGGAGAACGGCATCGACAGCATGCCGAGCCTCGAGGAGGCGCTGCGCCAGGCCGAGCTGAAGGCCGCCGAGCACCACGACGCCTGGCTGCGCGCCAAGGCCGAGACCGAAAACCTGCGCCGACGCGCGCAGGACGACATCGCCAAGGCCTCCAAATTCGCCGCCGAGAAGTTCGCCACCGCGATGCTGCCGGTCAAGGACAGCCTGGAGGCCGCGCTCGCCACCGAGAACCAGACCGTCGAGAAGATGCGCGAGGGCGTGGAGCTCACCCTCCGGCAGCTGATCTCCGCGTTCGAGGGCGCCAAGCTCGCCGAGGAGAACCCGCTCGGGCAGAAGTTCGACCCCAACAAGCACCAGGCGATCAGCATGGTCGAGGCCGATGCCGAGCCCAACACCGTCGTCACCGTGCTGCAGAAGGGCTACCTGCTCAGCGAGCGCGTCATCCGCCCGGCGATGGTGATGGTCTCCAAGGGCAAGGCCCAGTAACCCCCGCAGGCAAATTCGCGCGGCGCGCTTGAAAGCGCGTCCGCCCGCCCCATATTCGAACCAGACCGGCGCGCCACAGGCCGCGCCACCCGAATCCAGACGAAAAAGGAACTCTCATGGGCAAGATCATCGGTATCGACCTCGGCACCACCAACAGCTGCGTCTCCGTGATGGAAGGCGGCAAGCCGAAGGTCATCGAGAACTCCGAAGGCGCGCGCACCACCCCCTCGGTGGTCGCCTACGCCGAAGACGGCGAGATCCTGGTCGGCGCGCCGGCCAAGCGCCAGGCGGTCACCAACGCCAAGAACACCCTGTTCGCGATCAAGCGCCTGATCGGCCGTCGCTTCCAGGAGAAGGAAGTGCAGAAGGACATCGACCTGATGCCCTTCACCATCACCAAGGCCGACAACGGCGACGCCTGGGTGGAAGTGCGCGGCAAGAAGATCGCGCCGCCGCAGGTCTCCGCCGAGATCCTGCGCAAGATGAAGAAGACCGCCGAGGACTACCTCGGCGAGGAAGTCACCGAAGCGGTCATCACCGTGCCGGCCTACTTCAACGACAGCCAGCGTCAGGCCACCAAGGACGCCGGCCGCATCGCCGGCCTGGAAGTCAAGCGCATCATCAACGAGCCCACCGCGGCCGCGCTCGCCTTCGGCATGGACAAGAAGCCGGGCGACTCCAAGATCGCGGTGTATGACCTCGGCGGCGGCACCTTCGACATCTCGATCATCGAGATCGCCGACCTCGACGGCGAGCACCAGTTCGAGGTGCTGGCGACCAACGGCGACACCTTCCTGGGTGGCGAGGACTTCGACCAGCGCATCATCGACTACATCGTCACCGAGTTCAAAAAGGAACAGGGCGTCGATCTCAAGAACGACGTGCTCGCACTGCAGCGCCTGAAGGAAGCCGCCGAGAAGGCCAAGATCGAGCTGTCCTCCGGCCAGCAGACCGAGATCAACCTGCCCTACATCACCGCCGACGCCTCGGGCCCAAAGCACCTCGCGATCAAGATCACCCGCGCCAAGTTCGAGTCGCTGGTGGAAGACCTGATCGAGCGCTCGATCGAGCCCTGCCGCATCGCGCTGAAGGACGCCGGCCTCAAGGTCTCGGACATCGACGACGTGATCCTGGTCGGCGGCCAGACCCGCATGCCCAAGGTCATCGACCGCGTGAAGGAGTTCTTCGCCAAGGAGCCGCGCCGTGACGTCAACCCTGATGAGGCCGTGGCGGTGGGCGCCTCCATCCAGGGCGGCGTGCTGCAGGGCGAGGTCAAGGACGTGCTGCTGCTCGACGTCACCCCGCTGTCGCTGGGCATCGAGACCCTGGGCGGCGTGATGACCAAGCTGATCCAGAAGAACACCACGATCCCGACCAAGGCCAGCCAGGTCTTCTCGACCGCCGACGACAACCAGTCGGCCGTGACCATCCACGTCCTGCAGGGCGAGCGCGAGATGGCCTCGGGCAACAAGAGCCTGGGCCAGTTCAACCTCTCCGACATCCCGCCGGCGCCGCGCGGCATGCCGCAGATCGAGGTCACCTTCGACATCGACGCCAACGGCATCCTGCACGTGTCGGCCAAGGACAAGGCGACCGGCAAGGAGAACAAGATCAAGATCCAGGCCAACTCCGGCCTGTCGGACGAGGAAGTCCAGCGCATGGTGCGCGACGCCGAGGCGCACGCCGAGGAAGACAAGAAGGCCCACGAGCTGGTCGACGCGCGCAACCAGTGTGACGCACTGATCCACTCGACCAAGAAGGCGCTGACCGAGTACGGCGACAAGCTCTCCGACGACGAGAAGTCCAAGATCGAAGCCGCGATGAAGGAGGCCGAAGAGTCGATCAAGAGCGGCGACAAGGACAGCATCGAAGCCAAGAGCCAGGCCCTGGCGATGGCCGCGCAGAAGCTCGGCGAGCACATGTACGCCCAGGCCCAGGCCGAAGGCGGCGCCCAGCCAGGTGCGGGAGCGGGCGGCCAGCAGGCCGGCGGCAAGGCCGACGACGCCGACGTGGTGGATGCCGAATTCACCGAAGTGAAGGACAAGAAGTAATCGTCGTTCTGGCGAATCCTTCGCGGCCGAGCCCCGCCGGAGCCCTGCTCCGGTGCCGGCTCGGCCTTTGCTTGAGACCAGACTGAGCGCAGCACCATGTCCAAACGCGATTACTACGAAGTCCTGGGCGTCAACCGCGACGCCGGCGACGACGAGATCAAGAAGGCCTACCGCAAGCTGGCCATGAAGTTTCATCCGGACCGCAATCCGGACAACAAGGAAGCCGAGGAGAAGTTCAAGGAGGCCAAGGAGGCCTACGAGATGCTCTCCGACCCGCAGAAGAAGGCTGCCTACGACCGCTACGGCCACGCCGGCGTCGATCCGTCGATGGGCGCGGGCCCCGGCGCGCAGGGCTTCGACGGCTTCGCCGACGCCTTCGGCGACATCTTCGGCGACCTCTTCGGGGGCGGCGGACGCGGCGGGCGCTCGAACGTCTATCGCGGCGCCGACCTGCGCTACAACCTCGAGATCACCCTGGAAGAGGCCGCGCGCGGCGCCGAGAAGACGATCCGCATCCCCACCGTCGAGGAGTGCGGCACCTGCCACGGCAGTGGCGCCAAGCCCGGCACCCATCCCAAGCCCTGCCCCACCTGCCAGGGCCACGGCCAGGTGCGCGTGCAGCAAGGTTTCTTCTCGATCCAGCAGACCTGCCCGAAGTGCCACGGCAGCGGCAAGATCATCCCCGACCCCTGCCGCGACTGCGGCGGCGCCGGCCGCACCAAGAAGCAGAAGACGCTCGAGGTGAAGATCCCCGCCGGCATCGACGACGGCATGCGCCTGCGTCACGCCGGCCACGGCGAGCCCGGCCTCAACGGCGGCCCGCCGGGCGACCTCTACGTCGAGATCCACATCCGCAAGCACGCGGTGTTCGAGCGCGACCACGACGACCTGCACTGCGAGATGCCGATCAGCATCACCACCGCGGCGCTCGGCGGCGAGATCGAGATCCCGACGCTGGAAGGCATGGCGCGGCTGAAGATCCCCGCGGAGACGCAGAGCGGCAAGGTCTTCCGGCTGCGCGGCAAGGGCATCAAGAACGTGCGCAGCCACGTGCACGGCGACCTGATGTGCCACGTGGTGGTCGAGACCCCGGTGAACCTGACCGAGCGTCAGAAGGAGTTGCTGCGCGAGTTCGAGGAGAGCGCCAGCGGCAACGCCACGCGCCACAACCCCAAGGCGCAGGGCTGGATGGACAAGGTGCGGGACTTCTTCGGCGGCTGACGCCTGTTCGCGGGCGCGGGGCGGGCCCGGTTTCAGCCGCCTCGCGCCCGCCGCCGCGCGTCGCGGCTCGCGACGTCGATCGCGACTTGCGTCGCTCCCACGGAAACCGTCACGCCCGCCGCCGCGCGTCGCGGCTCGTAACGTCGATCGCGACTTGCGTCGCTCCCACGGAAACCGTCACGCCCGCCGCCGCGCGTCGCGGCTCGCAACGTCGATCGCGACTTGCGTCGCTTCCACGGAAACCGTCACGCCCGCCGCCGCGCGTCGCGGCTCGCGACGTCGATCGCGACTTGCGTCGCTCCCACGGAAACCGTCACGCCGGCCAACGCCCGATGCGTCCCCCGTAGGAGCGACGCAAGTCGCGATTTCAGCCGCCCAACGACCGCCGCGCGACTGAGAGGCTCAGGCCAGCCCTTCGGCCTGGTCGGGCAGCCAGACCTGCTCGCCGTTCGGGCGGTAGGCCAGCAGGTGGGCGACGATGCCGCCCTGGATCGACATGATCATGGTCTCGAGCGCCTTCTGCACCGTATCGTCGCTCGGCTCGCGCCCGCCCTGCCCGCTCAGGCAACCGACGAACATCATGTCCCAGCTCTGCCCGGTGTGGCGCGACTCCTCGACCAGTTCCTCGAAGCTCTGCAGCTCGTCGGGCTTCTTGTCCACATACATCACCGGAACCAGCGCCCCGCCCTCGCCCTGCTCGAACTTGGCGCGCTGCTCGGCGGTGGCCTTCTCCGGCAGCTCGGCGCGGGTGAAGACGAGCAGCAGGCGCTGCGGTTCGGGTTGCTGGCGCGCGGCGTCGAGCAGGCTCTGGAAGCCGGTGATGATCATGTGCGGGGTTCCTTGTACGGGTTCGGATCGTTTGGATTCAACTCGGCCAGCCACGGCAGCGCCTGGCGATACCGCGGTGACCTGCGCCACAGCACAGCGCTGATGCCGACCAGCGCAGTCGCCCCGCTGGCCGCTGCAGGCTCAGGCGCGGCGCCAGGTGGTGCCGCCGGGGCCGTCCTCGAGGATCACGCCGGCCTCGGTCAGCTCTGCGCGGATGCGGTCGGCCTCGGCGAAGTTCTTCGCCTTCTTGGCGGCCGCGCGCTCGGCGATCTTCGCCTCGATCGCGTCGGCGTCCAGCCCGTCCGCGTCGGGCGCACCCGCCTGCAGGAAGGCCTGCGGTTCGCGTCCCAACAGGCCGAGCACGCCGCCGAGCGCCTTCAGTTGCGCGGCGAGCGCCGGCGCGGCGCTGCGGTTGACCTCGTTGGCGAGCTCGAACAGTACCGCCACCGCTTCGGCGGTGTTGAAGTCGTCGTCCATCGCCGCGCGCAGGCGCTGCGCGAAGGGCTCGCTCCAGTCGACCACCGGCTCACCGGCCACCGGCACGTTCTTGAGCGCGGTGTACAGGCGGGTGAGCGCGTTGCGGGCGTCCTCGAGGTGGGCGTCGGAGTAGTTGAGCGCGCTGCGGTAGTGCGCGCGCAGGATGAAGAAGCGCACCACCTCCGGATCGTACTTCTGCAGCACCTCGCGGATGGTGAAGAAGTTGCCGAGCGACTTCGACATCTTCTCGTCGTCGACGCGCACGAAGCCGTTGTGCATCCAATAGTTGACGAAGGCATGGCCGTGCGCGCCTTCGGACTGGGCGATCTCGTTCTCGTGGTGCGGAAACTGCAGGTCCATGCCGCCGCCGTGGATGTCGAAGTGGTCGCCGAGCAGGTCCGAGCTCATCGCCGAGCATTCGATGTGCCAGCCCGGCCGGCCCTCGCCCCAGGGCGAGGCCCACTTCACCTCGCCCGGCTCCTCGACCTTGGCGTGCTTCCACAACACGAAGTCGAGCGGGTCGTTCTTGTCCTGCGCTACATCCACACGCTCGCCGGCGCGCAACTCGTCGAGCGACTTGCCCGACAGCTTGCCGTAGCCGTCGAACTTGCGCACCGCGTAGCACACGTCGCGGTTGCCGGCCACGTAGGCCAGGCCCTTCTGCTCCAGGCGCGAGATCAGCGACTGCATCTGCGCGACGTAGTCGGTGGCGCGCGGCTCGTGGTCGGGGCGCAGCACGCCGAGCGCGTCGGCGTCCTCGTGCATCGCGGCGATGAAGCGGTCGGTGAGCTGGCGGATGCTCTCGCCGTTCTCCTGCGCGCGGCGGATGATCTTGTCGTCGATGTCGGTGATGTTGCGCACGTAGGTCACGTCCAGCCCGCTCGCGCGCAGCCAGCGCGCCACCATGTCGAACACCACCATCACGCGCGCATGGCCGAGGTGGCAGAAGTCGTACACCGTCATGCCGCAGACGTACATGCGGACCTTGCCGGGTTCGATGGGCGTGAAGGCTTCCTTGCTGCGCGACAGGGTGTTGTAGATGGAGAGCATCGGTGCGGGCGGGTCGTTGCTGGAGGCCGGCCGCAGGCGGAACGCGGGCGGCGGCTCGATTGTGAGGGGGGGGGGCTTGTTGCTAGAATCCGGCGCTCGAGGCGGACTTCGGCAGGCCCACGCAAGCGCGCGAGTATAGCACGCCGCCTCCGCCCCCTTCCCCGGGCCCGGCCGCCCGGCGTGCATCGGGAGCGCATGCGGCACGCGCATCGGGCTTGCCCGGAGCGCCCGCGTCCTGCCAGCTCTCCAGCCATCCCGGCGGCCATCCTTCCGCCCCATTCCAGGAGTCCCCATGAAACGACACCTGCTTGCCTTCGCCACCGCGGCCAGCCTAGCCTTCCCGGTGCTCGCCGCCAACCCGACGGTCGAGCTCAAGACCAGCCAGGGCGATATCGTCGTCGAGGTCTTCGCCGACAAGGCGCCCAAGTCCGCCGAGAACTTCGTGCAGTATGTGAAGGACGGCTTCTACGACGGCACCGTGTTCCACCGCGTGATCGACGGCTTCATGGTGCAGGGCGGCGGCTTCGACGCAAGCATGAACCAGAAGGCCACGCGCGCCCCGATCGAGAACGAGGCCAAAAACGGCCTCAAGAACGAGCGCGGCACCCTGGCGATGGCGCGCACCTCCGACCCGCACTCGGCGAGCGCGCAGTTCTTCATCAACCTCGTCCCCAACACCTTCCTCGACTACCCGTCGCGCGACGGCTGGGGCTACGCGGTGTTCGGCAAGGTCGTCAAGGGCATGGAGGTCGTCGACAAGATCGCCAAGCTGCCCACCGCCAACCGCGGCTTCCACCAGAACGTCCCGGTCGAGGCGATCGTCGTCGAGAGCGCGCGCGTGGTCGGCACCGCCGCGCCGGCGAAGAAGCCTGCGAAGTAAGCCCGCGAAGCGAACCCACACCCCCCTGCCCGGCGACCACGCTGCCGGGCCCACACCGGACCCACCCCAGGAGAACCCCCATGGCAGTCAAGCTGCACACCAACCACGGCGTCATCACCCTCGAACTCGACGCCGAGAAGGCCCCCGTCACCGTGGCCAACTTCCTCGCCTACGTCGAGGCCGGCCACTACGACAACACCGTCTTCCACCGCGTCATCGACGGCTTCATGATCCAGGGCGGCGGCTTCGAGCCCGGCATGAAGCAGAAGGCCACTGGCGAGCAGATCAAGAACGAGGCCGACAACGGCCTCAAGAACGACCGCGGCACCATCGCCATGGCGCGCACCCAGGCCCCGCACTCGGCCACCGCGCAGTTCTTCATCAACGTCGCCGACAACGCCTTCCTCAACCACACCTCGCCCGACCTGCAGGGCTGGGGCTACTGTGTGTTCGGCAAGGTCAGCGAGGGCATGGACGTGGTCGACAGCATCCGCAAGGTCAAGACCGGCTCCAGCGGCTTCCACCAGGACGTGCCGAAGGAAGACGTGATCATCGAGCGCGCCGAAGTCGTCTGATCGTGCCCGCGCGCGACCCTTCGCAAGTCGCCTCCGCCCCGGCCCGGCCGGGCGGGGCCGCCGCCACGATGCCGGAAGCCGCCCGCGCGGCGCTTCCGGCATTGTTCATTTCCGACCTCCACCTGACCGAGGACGAGCCCGCCAACGCCGCCGCCTTCCTCGACTTCCTGCACGGCCCGGCGCGCGCGGCCGCGAGCCTCTTCATCCTCGGCGACCTGTTCGAATACTGGGCCGGCGACGACGACCTCGAGACCCCCTTCAACGCCCGCATCGCCGCGGCGATCCGTCAGCTCGCCGACGCCGGCACCGCGGTCTTCTTCATGACCGGCAACCGCGACCTGCTCGCCGGCCCGGCCTTCGCCGCGGCGATCGGCGCGACCCTGCTCGAGGACCCGGCGCGCGTGCGCTGCGGCGATCGCGACGACGCAGACGCTACCGACGCCCCCGTCCTGCTGCTCGCCCACGGCGACGCGCTATGCACCGACGACCTCGCCTACCAGGCCTTCCGCCGCCAGGTGCGCGACCCCGCCTGGCAGGCCGGCTTCCTCGCCCAGCCGCTGGCCGCGCGCAAGGCCTTCATCGCCGGCCTGCGCCAGAAGAGCGAGGCCGCCAAGGCCGAAAAAGCCATGGAGATCATGGACGTCAACGCCGACGCGGTCGCCGCGCTGCTGCGCGAACACGGCTACCCCACGCTGGTGCACGGCCACACCCACCGCCCCGACACCCACTGCATCCGGGTGGACGGCCACGACTGCATCCGCCGCGTGCTGCCCGACTGGCGCGGCCACGCGGCCTGGCTCGCCTTCGACGGCGCGAATTTCACGCGCATGGACGCCGCTTCCGGACGCTGATCGATCCGCCGCGGCGCGCTCCTGCATCCGGCAAGCCGCAGCATCCTGGTCTATAGAACAGGAAAGGCGCGGCCCGGGGGCTTCCGGGTCCGCCCCTGCGCGGAGCTCAGTCATGAACGGATCCGAGGGCACGATCATGGTGCTGGTGGCGACCCGCAAGGGCGCCTGGTTCTTCCACAGCGACACCGCGCGCCGGACCTGGCGGGTGGAGGGGCCCCAACTGCTCGGCCAGATCGTCAGCCACGCGGTGCTCGACCCGCGCGACGGCCGTACGCTGCTCGCCGCCGCCAGGACCGGCCATCTTGGCCCCACCTTGTTCCGCTCCACCGACCTCGGCCGGCACTGGTCGGAGGCCGTCCAGCCGCCCGCCTTCGCGCGTGCCCCCCAAGGCACTACAGGGCGCACGGTGGACCACACTTTCTGGCTCACCCCCGCCCCCGCCGGCGAACCCGGCTGCTGGTATGCAGGCACCTCGCCGCAGGGCCTGTTCCGCTCCACCGACGGCGGCGTGCACTGGACGCCGTTCTCCTGCCTCAACGACGACGCGCAGTACATCCGGTGGATGGGCACCGTGCAGGACGGTACGCCGGACGGGCCCAAGCTGCATTCGATCATCATCGACCCGCGCGACCCCGCGCATCTGTACATCGGCATGTCGGGCGGCGGCGTGCACGAGTCCCGCGACGCCGGGCGCAGCTTCGCGCCACTCCTGAACGGGCTCGAGGTGGTCGAGGGCTTCGACCGCGCCGACCCCAGCTTCCACGACCCGCACTGCATCCGGATGTGCCCGAGCGCACCGGACCGGCTCTACCAGCAGAATCACTGCGGCGTGTACCGGCTCGACCGCCCGGGCGACGAGTGGGTGCGGATCGGTCGCAACATGCCTGCGGAGGTCGGCGACATCGGCTTTCCGCTCGTGGTGCATCCGCGCGACGCCGAGCGCGCGTGGATCTTCCCGATGGACGGCACCGACGTCTGGCCGCGCACGAGCCCGGGCGGCCGCCCGGCGGTGTATGGCACCCGCGACGGCGGGGCGAGCTGGCAGCGCCTGGACCGCGGCCTCCCGCCGCAGCAGGCGTGGTGGACGGTCAAGCGCCAGTCGATGTGCGCCGATGGGCTGGACCCGCTGGGGCTCTACTTCGGCACCACCAGCGGCGAGCTGTGGACGAGCGCCGACGAGGGTGAGCACTGGCAGTGCATCGCACGGCACCTGCCGGAGATCCTCGCGGTCGAGACCGGCCATCCGAGCGCCGCCGCGACATGAAGGTGCTGATTCCCACGCCGCTGCTGTCCTACACCGGCGTGCGAGAGGTCGATGCCGAGGGCGCCACCCTGGATGCGGTGCTGACCGACCTCGATCGTCGCTATCCGGGCATCCGCTTCCGCGTCATCGACGAGCAAGGCCGGCTGCGGCGCCACGTCCGCTTCTTCGCCGACGGCGGACAGATCTTCGATCCTGCCCATCCGCTGCGCGCGGACGACACGCTCGTCCTCGTGCAGGCGCTCAGTGGCGGCTGAAGCATCCGCGCGCCCCTTCGGTCGATCAGCCGATGCGCACCATACGGTCCAGGACACCGATGCAGGCCGAAACGGCGCGTACGTGCACGAGGATCTCGCGCGGCTCCTGGGCGGACACCTGCAAGCGCCTCCACGTGTACCGCTTTCCCCTACCGCCGACGGCAGCCGATTCGGTCGCGTAGTGGCGTTGCAGCTTGATGGCGCCCGACCCGATGTTGATGTAGAGCGCCCTCACCCCTCCGAACTTCAGCCCGCATCGGTGCGTGATCTCGATAATCGCGTCGATGTACCAGCTTCCACCTTCGCGATAGACGCGCTCGTGGATGATGCTCGCCACCGGCTCGCGCTGGCGCGCGCTGAGGCCTCGGCAACAGCCATCGTGCTCGTCATCCCAGAGCTGCACGGGTGGTAGCGGCTCTGGCTCACCTTCCGGCGGATCGAATGGTCCCGGGATCAGTCCTCCCGGAATCTCTTCCCTCTCGCCGTCGCCAGCCGCTTCACGCGATTCATCGAACTGCTCCAGCAACCAGCGGAAGCGGAGCCATTCGCAGATCTTCGCATCGAAGGTGACGAGGTCGTTGGCCTCCTGGTGGTCGAGTCCGGCCCGGCGTGCCTCGCGGTAACGCTTCCACAGCACGGCGAGAATCGCATCGATGGCGTTTCGGAATGCCTCCGCATAAGCCTTGACGAAGTCGCCCACCGGGCCGGGAAGCCGGTCAGCACCCAGCTCGAGCAAATCAGCCAGCAAGCGGGCAATGACGATATCAGTCGGTTCCCCCCCCTCGAGGGCCTCCAGCAGCCTTTCGAGGCGTTTACGAAGATCGTCGGCCATTTGGACCGTGTCGAGGATCTTCCTCAAGCGCTTGATGAGTTCTTTCATGGCTCACCCTTCCACATGCAGCCGGGGCCACGCTCCGCGGCCACTGCCGACCGACACGGACACCCGTCATCCCCTTGCTTCAGCATAGACGAGCGCCATCGACCTTTACGCGAGATGTAAGGGCAGCGCGCAAAAGCCTTCGGGCCTATCCCCGCGGACGCGGCCGTACGCATTGCCCGCACGTCCCACCGCCCGGGGTTCGCCGGCGCTACAACACGGCGCCCCCCTCCTGCCCCTCCCCGAGCGCCAGCTCCACCGCCGCCGCCGCATGGATCGCGGTGGTGTCGAACAGCGGCACGTTCGCGTCCTGCGCGGACACCAGCATCGAGATCTCGGTGCAGCCGAGGATGATGCCTTGCGCGCCGCGTTCGACCAGGCGGCGCATCACCGCGCGGTAGGCGGCACGCGAGGCGTCTTCGACGCGGCCGAGACAGAGCTCCTCGTAGATCACGCGATGCACGCGCTCGCGGTCGTCCGCTGCGGGGACGAGCACCGCGATGCCGTGGCGCTCCTCCAGCCGGCCGCGGTAGAAGGCCTGCTCCATGGTGAAGCGCGTGCCGAGCAGGCCGACGCGGGACAGGCTGGCGTGGCGGATGGCCGCGGCGGTCGGGTCGGCGATGTGGAGCAGCGGGATGTTCGTCGCGGCCTCGATGGCGGGGGCCACCTTGTGCATGGTGTTGGTGCACAGCACGATGAAGTCGGCACCGGCGCGCTCCAGCGCCTGCGCGGCCGCGGCGAGCACGGCGCCGGCGGCGTCCCAGTCACCGGCGTGCTGCAGGCGCTCGATCTCGGCGAAGTCGACGCTGTACAGCACGATCCTGGCCGAGTGCAGGCCGCCAAGGCGGGCCTTCACCGCTTCGTTGATCTGGCGGTAGTAGGGCACGGTGGATTCCCAGCTCATGCCGCCAAGGAGGCCGATGGTCTTCATGGGGTGCGGGTCCGGGACGATGTGGGGCAGACATGATGCCATGGGGATCGGGGGCGACCGGCGGCCGGAGATCCACGGCCTTGCACGCGTGCGGCGTTGAACCCGCCGCCCTCCTCGCCCACAATGGCGGGACATCGACGGGAGCTTCGCAATGGGACACGCACAGGAAGCCGCGACACTGAATCGGCAGGCCTACCTCGACTGGGAGGCCGCGCAGCCGGACAAGCACGAGTATCTGGCCGGCGAAGTGTTCGCGATGGTGGGGGTGAGGCGAGGGCATGCGCTGGCCGCGGGCGCCATCTACGCCAAGCTGCGCGCGCACCTCAAGGGCTCACGCTGCGACACCTTCGTCTCCGACATGAAGCTCTTCGTCGCCGATGCCGACGCCTATTTCTACCCGGACGTGATGGTCACCTGCGACGAGCGCGACCGCCGCGCCGAGCTCGCGATCGAGCATCCGCGGCTGGTGGTCGAGGTGTTGTCGGACTCCACCGCCGCCTACGACCGCGGGATCAAGTTCGCCGCTTATCGAAAACTGGCGGATCTGCAGGAATACCTGCTGGTCGACGTCGATCAGCGCCGCCTCGAGCTGTACCGCCGCGACGCCGGGCACTGGATCCTGCTCGAGAGCGAAGGCGACGGGCCCGCCCTGCGCCTGGAGAGCGTGGACATGACGCTGTCGCCGGCGGAGGCGTTCGAGGATCTGGACGGCGAGGCCTGAAGGCGACGCAGGCTTGGTCGCGAGTGCGGCAGGCCAGGGATGGTTCCGGTGGCGTTTTCCGGCGCGATGTCTTGCTTGGATGCGCGCTGGATCGCGACTTGCGTCGCTCCTACATACAGGCCCGGGCTGTGGCGGGTTTTCCGTGGGAGCGACGCAAGTCGCGATCGGGCGCTGAAATGACGGCGATCCGCATCGGCGCCGCGCATCGCGACTTGCGTCGCTCCTACAGGAACCCATACGACTTGCGTCGCGCCTGCAGGAGGCTCGAACGCTTCGGGCAGAGGCCGGTGTGATATCTGCGACGGACGCGCGTCAGCCCGCCAGGCCGCGGGCGAGGTCGGCCTTGAGGTCGTCGACGTCTTCCAGACCGACGGCGATGCGCAGCAGGCCGTCGCCGATGCCGGCGGTGGCGCGCGCCTCGGCGCTGATGCGGCCGTGGGTGGTGGTCGCGGGGTGGGTGATGGTGCTCTTGGTGTCGCCAAGATTGGCGGTGATCGAGATCAGGCGGGTGGCGTCGACCACCTTCCACGCCGCCTCGCGGCCGCCCTTCACGTCGAAGCTGACGATGGCGCCGCCGCTCTTTTGCTGGCGCATGGCCAGCGCGTGCTGGGGGTGGGATTCCAGCCCGGGGTAGTACACCCGCGCCACGCCCGGCTGGGCCTCGAGCCAGCGCGCCAGCTCGAGCGCACTCGCCGACTGCGCCTCCATGCGGATGCGCAGCGTCTCCAGGCCCTTGAGGATCACCCAGGCGTTGAACGGCGACAGGGTCGGCCCGGCGGTGCGCAGGAACTTGAACACTTCGTCGGTGATCGCCTTGCTGCCGACCACCGCGCCGCCGAGCACCCTGCCCTGGCCGTCGAGATACTTGGTGGCCGAATGCACGACGACGTCGGCGCCGAGCTCCAGCGGGCGCTGCAGCGCCGGCGTGCAGAAGCAGTTGTCGACCGCGAAGATCACCCCCGCCGCGCGCGCGATCGCCGCCACGCCGGCAATGTCGATCACCTCGGTGAGCGGGTTGGAGGGCGTCTCGGTGAAGAAGAGCCTGGTGCGCGGCGTGATCGCGGCGCGCCAGGCGTCGAGCTCGGTGGCCGGCACGAAGCTGGTGGCGATGCCGAACTTCGACAGGATGCCGCCGAAGAGCTGCTGGGTGGCGCCGAACAGCCCGTTGGAGGCCACCACGTGGTCGCCCGCCTGCATGGTCGCCATCGCCAGCGACAGGATCGCGGACATGCCGGACGCGGTGGCGATGCAGGCCTCGCCGCCTTCGAGCGCGGCGAGCCGGTTCTGCATCGCGGTCACGGTGGGGTTGGAGAAGCGCGCGTAGACGTAGCCCTCCTCCTCGCCCGAGAAGCAGGCGGCGGCCTGCGCGGCGCTGTCGAAGACGAAGCTCGAGGTGAGGTACATCGCCTCGCCGTGCTCGCGGAACTGCGTGCGCTCGGTGCCGGCGCGCACGGCCAGGGTGTCGGGGTGAAGCTCGGGCGGAAGGGGGCGGTTCATCGTGGTCGTGCTTGGTTTCGTCTTGGGGGCGACTCAGTGCTCGGCGTCGGAGGCGAGGTTCAGGTCGAGCTGGCCATCGTCCCCGTCATCCTGGTCGTTCTTGCCCGGCTTGGCTTCACTGCGCTGGTTCTCGACGCCGTTGAGGTACTCGACGGTGATGTCGCCGGTGATGTAGTGGCCGTCGAAACACGAGGTCTCGAAGAACTGCAGCGAGGGATTGAGCGCACGCACCGAGGCCTTGAGGTCGTCGAGGTCCTGGTAGATGAGGCCGTCGGCGCCGATCTCGCGGCAGATCTCCTCTTCACTGCGGTCGGAGGCGATCAGCTCGCCGCGCGTGGGCATGTCGATGCCGTAGACGTTGGCGTAGCGCACCGGCGGCGCGGCCGAGGCGAGATAGACCTTGGTGGCCCCCGCCTCGCGCGCCATGTTGACGATCTCCTTGCTGGTCGTGCCGCGCACGATGGAGTCGTCGACCAGCAGCACGCTCTTGCCCTTGAACTCCTGATGGATGGTGTTGAGCTTCTGGCGTACCGACTTCCGGCGCGTGGCCTGGCCGGGCATGATGAAGGTGCGGCCGATGTAGCGGTTCTTGACGAAGCCCTCGCGGAAGGGCAGGTCGAGCCGGTCGGCCATCTGCATCGCCGAGGGGCGGCTGGAGTCGGGGATCGGGATCACCACGTCGATGTGCACGTTGGGCATGGTGCGGCGCATCTTGTCGGCGAGGAACTCGCCCATCTTCATGCGCGACTCGTACACCGACACGCCATCGATGATCGAATCCGGCCGTGCCAGGTAGACGAACTCGAACATGCACGGCGCATGCACCGTGCGCGCGGCGCACTGGCGGCTGTGGAAGCGGCCGGCGGTATCGACCAGCACCGCCTCGCCCGGCGCGACGTCGCGCAGCAGGCGGAAGCCGAGCACGTCCACCGCCACCGACTCCGAGGCCACCAGCCACTCGGTGCCGGCCTCGCAGTCGTTGCGGCCGATCACCAGGGGGCGGATGCCGTAAGGGTCGCGGAAGGCGAGCAGACCGTAGCCGGCGATCATCACCACCACCGCGTAGGCGCCGCGGCAGCGCCGATGCACGCCGGCGACCGCGGTGAAGATGGCCTCCTCGTCGATCTTGAGCCCCTTGCAGGCAGCCTGCAGCTCGTGTGCGAAGACGTTGAGCAGCACCTCGGAGTCGCTGCTGGTGTTGATGTGGCGCAGGTCGGACAGGAACATCTCGCGCTTGAGCGCTTCCGAGTTGGTCAGGTTGCCGTTGTGCGCCAGCAACAGGCCGAAGGGCGAGTTGACGTAGAAGGGCTGCGCCTCGGCGGCGTTGTAGGCCGAGCCCGCGGTCGGGTAGCGCACATGGCCGATACCCCAGTTGCCCTGGAGATTGCGCATGTTGCGCGTGCGGAACACGTCGCGCACGAGGCCGGAGCCCTTGTGCATGTGGAAACGCCCGCCCTCCGAGGTGGCGATGCCCGCCGCGTCCTGGCCGCGGTGCTGCAACACCTGGAGGCCGTCATAGAGCAGTTGGTTGACCGGGGAGGTGGCGACGACACCGAGAATTCCGCACATGGATTGAGGCCTATCTGAATCGAATCTTGTCGGCTACCTCTGCAGGCAGCCAGGGTTTGGCGGCGATCACCGCCGACTCCAGCGGCGCCGCGAACAGCGCGTCGCGCCACCACGGCTCCTTGGAAACGCCGGCGAGCCCGCCGATCAGCACCACCACGAAGGCGACCGCCAGCCCGCGCGCGATGCCGAAGAGCGCGCCGAAGAAGCGGTCGGTGGCGCCCAGCCCGGCGGCGCGCAGCAACTCGCGCAACAGGTAACGCAGCAACGCGGCGAGGATCAGCACCCCGACCACGACCAGCGCACCACCCGCGACCTGGCGCCACATCGGCTCGACGATCATGCCGGTGAAGACCCCGGCCGCTTCTTCGTTATAGCGCCACGCGGCGAAGAGCGCTGCCGCCCACGCGAGCACCGCCATGACCTCGCTGACCAGGCCGCGCCACATGCCGATGAGCGCGGAGAAGGCGAGCAGGCCGAGAAAGACGTAGTCGAAGACGGTCATGATCCGGGAAGTCAGCGCGGCTGCAGGACCGCCGGGTGTCCGGCGGCCTTGAGGCGGGCCGCGGTGGCGTCCGCCTCGGCGCGACCGGCCACCGGACCGACACGCACCCGCATCACGTTGCCGGCGCGCTCGGTGTAGGCCGGGAAGCCGCGCGCGCGCAGATCATCGACCAGCCTGGCGGCCTTGACGGCGTCGCTGAAGGCACCGATCTGCAGCACGTAGCTGTCTCCACGCGCGGGCGAGGCCTTGCCCTCGATGAGCGCGCGCAGGCGGGCCTCTTCGTCGGCGGAGGGGCGGCGCGGCTCGGGGGTCGCCACCGGCGCAGGCGGGCGCTGCGGCATCGCCGCGGCGGGCTGCGTGGGTGGCGTGGCGGGCTTTGCGGGCGCGGAGGAAGCGGCAGGAGCGGGCTTGTCCCCCGCCGCCGGTGTCTTCTCGGTCGCAGGCTTCTCGGCCGCGACCACCTCGTCGTCCTCCGGCACCGCGACGGCGACCGGCGCGCTCGCATTCTCGGGCGCGCCGCCGCGGCGCGGACTGGCCGCCTTGTCGCGATCGGGGATCGAGACCCGGATGTCCTCGATCGAGGGGTTCGGCTCCTCTTCCATCATCATCGGCAGCACGATCGCGGCCAGCAGGGCAAGCGCGATCGCGCCGACCAGCCGACGGCGCGCGCGCTTCTTGATCTCGAGGGAATCTGCCTCAGTCACCGCCAAACCTCATCCGCGCCGTGCCGCCTTGATCGCGGCGAGCACATCCGAAACCGTCAGGAAAGAACCGAAAACGACGATTCTATCATCCTCGGCGACCAATTTTTGCGCCGCAGCATAGGCCTCGGCCGGCGTGGCGAAGCAGCGGATGTCGGCGCCCTCCTTCACCGCACGCACCTGCGCGGCGAGCGCTTCGGCGGAAAGGCCACGCGGCCCGGGGAGGTCGGCGAGCAGCCAGTGGTCGACGCGGCCGGCCATGAGCCCCACCACGCCCGCCACGTCCTTGTCGGCGAGCATGCCCAGCACCGCCCAGGTCTCGGGGTAGAAGCCCATGTTGCCGAGGTTGTCGGCGAGCACGCCGGCGGCCTGCGGGTTGTGCGCGACGTCGAGCACCACCGAGGGGCGCCCCGGCTGCACCTGGAAGCGGCCAGGCAGCTCGACCAGCATGAGGCCCTGGCGCACGTGCTGCATCGACACCGGGATGCGCTCGCGCAGGCACTCGAGCACGGTGATCACCGCCGCGGCGTTGAGCAGCTGGTTGGCGCCGCGCAGCGCCGGATAGGCGAGCCCGCCACGGCGCACCAGCGCACCCTCGCGCGCAGGCTGGGCGTAGCGCCAGTAGCCCCACTGCTGACGGTCGCCGCCAAAGCCGAAGTCGCGCCCGCTGATCCACAGCTGCGCGCCGATCGCCGCGGCGTGCTCGACCAGGGTCGCGGGCGGCTGCGGATCGCCGCACACGGCCGGACGGCCGGCGCGGAAAATGCCCGCCTTCTCGAAGCCGATCGCCTCGCGCGTGTCGCCGAGGTAGTCCATGTGGTCCATGGCCACGCTGGTCACCAGCGCGCAGTCGGGCTCGAACACGTTGACCGCGTCGAGCCGGCCGCCGAGGCCGACCTCGAGGATGATCACGTCCAGCCCTGCCGCGGCGAAGACCTGCCAGGCCGCCAGGGTGCCGTGCTCGAAATAGGTCAGCGCGGTGTCGCCGCGGGCGGCCTCGACGGCGGCGAATCCGGCCACCAGGGCCGCGTCGTCGGCGTCCCTGCCGTCGATGCGCACGCGCTCGTTGTAGCGCAGCAGGTGGGGCGAGGTGTAGCAGCCCACGCGGTAGCCCGAGGCGAGCAGGATGCCTTCGAGCATGGCGCAGCACGAGCCCTTGCCGTTGGTGCCGCCGACGGTGATCACCACGGCGTCCGACTCGGCCTGCATGCGCGCACGCACCGCGGCGACGCGCTCGAGCCCGAGCTCGACGCGCTGGCCGTGGCGCTGCTCCAGCAGGGCGAGCCAGCCGTCCAGGCTGGCGGGCGATGCGGCTTGCTCCGCCATCACCCGACGACCACGTCCGCGGGCTGGCGGTTGAGCATGGCGAGCAGCACCGCGAGACGGTCGCGCAGCTCGCGACGGTCGACGATCAGGTCGATCGCGCCCTTCTCGAGCAGGAACTCGGCGCGCTGGAAGCCTTCGGGCAGCTTCTCGCGCACGGTCTGCTCGATCACGCGCGGGCCGGCGAAGCCGATCAGCGCGTTAGGCTCGGCGACGACCACGTCGCCCATGAATGCAAAGCTCGCCGACACGCCGCCCATGGTGGGGTCGGTCAGCAAGGTGATGAAGGGCAGGCGGCGCTCGGCCAGGCGGGTGATCGAGGCGGTGGTCTTGGCCATCTGCATCAGCGAGAGCAGGCCTTCCTGCATGCGCGCGCCGCCCGAGGCGGTGATGCAGATGAAGGGCAGGCGCTCCTCGAAGGCCGCACGCGCACCGCGCACGAAGCGCTCGCCGACCACCGAACCCATCGAGCCGCCGAGGAATTCGAACTCGAAGCAGGCGACCACCACCGGGACGGTCTTGATCGCGCCGCGCATCACCACCATCGCGTCGGCCTCGCCGGTGTCGGCAGCGGCCGCGGACAGGCGATCGGGATACTTGCGCGAGTCCTTGAACTTGAGCGCATCGACCGGCGTGACCTCGGCGCCGATCTCGACGCGGCCCTCGGGGTCGAGCAGCTGGTCGAGGCGACGGCGAGCGCGCAGGCGATGGTGATGGCCGCACTTCGGGCACACGCCGAGGTTGCTGTCGAGGTCGGAGCGGTAGAGCACCGACTCGCAACCCTCGCACTTGCTCCACAGCCCTTCCGGGATCGACTTGCTGCGCGACGAGTCGCCGCGCTTGATGCGCGGCGGGATCAGTTTCTCGAACCAGCTCATGCCTGTACCCCCCTGCCCGTCGCCAGCGCGTCCAGCGCGGCGCGGATCGGGCGCATGAAGTCGCGCACACGCGCCACCTCGTCACCCGGGTTGTTCTCGATCTCCTCGATGATCCGGCTGCCGATCACGACCGCGTCGGCCACCGCGCCGATGCGCTGCGCGCTCTCGGCGTCGCGGATGCCGAAGCCCACGCCCACCGGCATGCCGACCGCGGCGCGGATCTCGGGAATGCGGCGGGCGACCTCGTCGACGTCGAGCTTGGCGCTGCCGGTCACGCCCTTGAGCGAGACGTAGTAGATATAGCCGCTGCCGGCGCGCGCGACATCGGCGAAGCGCTGCTCGCCCGAGGTGGGCGCGAGCAGGAAGATGGGATCGAGGCCGCCGGCCTTGGCGGTAGCGGCGAAGCTCACGCACTCCTCTGGCGGGTAATCGACCACCAGCACGCCATCGACTCCGGCTTCATGCGCGGCAGCGACGAAGCGCTCCTGGCCCATGGCCTCGATCGGGTTGGCGTAGCCCATCAGCACCACCGGGGTATCGGCATTGGCGGCGCGGAAGGCGCGCACGGTCTCGAGCACCTTGCGCAGGCTCATGCCCTGCGCGAGCGCGCGCTCGGAGGCGCGCTGGATGGTGGGGCCGTCGGCCATCGGGTCGGAGAAGGGCACGCCGAGCTCGAGGATGTCGGCGCCGCCCTCGACCAGCGCGTTCATCAGCGGCAGGGTGAGCGCGGGCGCCGGGAAGCCGGCGGTGACGAAGGGAATCAGCGCCTTGCGGCCATCGGCCTGGAGGCGCTGGAAAACGGTCTGGATTCTCGACATGTCTCGATCACACTGCGGGCCGCATCAGCGGCCCGCTTCAGGTTCGGATTCAGGTTCAGAACTGGATGCCGGAGCGCTCGGCGACGGTGTGCATGTCCTTGTCGCCGCGCCCGGAGAGGTTGACCAGCAGGATCTTGTCCTTGGGCAGGGAGGGCGCCAGCTTGGCGGCGTAGGCGAGCGCGTGCGAGGACTCGAGCGCCGGAATGATGCCCTCCAGCCGGCACAGCTTGTGGAAGGCCTCGAGCGCCTCGGCGTCGGTGATGCCGACATACTCGGCGCGTGCGGTGTCCTTCAGCCAGGCGTGCTCGGGACCGACGCCCGGGTAGTCGAGTCCGGCGGAGACCGAGTGCGTCTCGATGATCTGCCCGTCCTCGTCCTGCAGCAGGTAGGTGCGGTTGCCGTGCAGCACACCGGGGCGGCCGGCGGTCAGCGAGGCCGAGTGGCGCCCCGTGTCCAGGCCGTCGCCGGCGGCTTCGACGCCGACAAGCCTGACGCCCGGCACGCCGATGTAGGGATGGAAGATGCCCATCGCGTTGGAGCCGCCGCCCACGCAGGCGATCACGTAGTCGGGCTGGCGGCCCACCATGTCGGGCATCTGCACCAGGCATTCCTTGCCAATCACCGACTGGAAGTCGCGCACCATCATCGGATACGGGTGCGGGCCGGCGACGGTGCCGATGATGTAGAAGGTATCGGCGACGTTGGTCACCCAGTCGCGCATGGCTTCGTTGAGCGCATCCTTGAGCGTCTTCGAGCCGGACTCGACCGGCACCACGGTGGCGCCGAGCAGCTTCATGCGGTAGACGTTGGCGGCCTGGCGCTTGACGTCTTCCGAACCCATGTAGACCACGCACTCCATGCCGTAGCGTGCGGCCACGGTGGCGGTGGCCACACCGTGCTGGCCGGCACCGGTCTCGGCGATCACGCGCGGCTTGCCCATGCGGCGGGCGACCATGGCCTGGCCGATGCAGTTGTTCACCTTGTGCGCGCCGGTGTGGTTGAGATCCTCGCGCTTGAGGTAGATCTGCGCGCCGCCAAGGAGCTCCGACCAGCGCTTGGCATGGTAGATCGGGCTCGGGCGGCCGACGTAGTGCTTGAGCTCGTACTCGAACTCGGCGACGAACGCCGGATCGTTCTGGCAGGCCGCGTAGGCCTCGCGCAGCTCGGCGAGCGCCGGCATCAGGGTTTCGGCGACGAAGATGCCGCCGTAGGGCCCGAAATGCCCGCTCGCGTCGGGAAACTGGTAAGGCGTGTCAGCCATCTGCATGTCGAACTCCGGCGATGAACGCGGCGATCATGTCCGCGTCCTTGATTCCCTTGGCACTCTCGACCCCGCTCGACACATCCACCGCCCACGGGCGGATGCGGCGCACGGCGTCGCCCACGTTGTCCGCGTCGAGTCCGCCCGAAAGCACGAGCGGACGCTTGAAGCCTGCGGGGATCAGCGTCCAGTCGAAGGTCCTGCCCCCGCCGCCATAGCCGTCGACGAAGGCGTCGACCAGGATGCCGCTCGCGCGCGGGTACGAAGCCGCGAATTCTAGCAGATCGACCCCGGGCCGCATTCGCGCCGCCTTGATCCACGCGCGCCCGTGACGGGCACAGTCGGACTCGCTTTCGTCACCGTGGAACTGCAGAAGTTGCAGCGGAACGCGCGCGAGTACCGCCTCGACCTCGCCGGGAGCGGGATTGACGAAGAGGCCGACCGAGACGACGAAGGGGGGCAGCAGCGCGACGAGCTCGGCAGCCTGCTCTATGGAGACCGCACGCGGGCTGGGCGGGTAGAACACGAAGCCGATCGCGTCGGCACCGCTATCGACAGCCGCGCGCACGTCCTGCGGCCGGGTCAGGCCGCAGATCTTGATTCGGGTACGGAACATTCAGACGAGGGGTAGCTGGGGCAGCGCGATGATACGCCCATCACCCGGCAGCGACCAGCGCGGCGGGTAGGCCACGCCGCACAGGTAGAGCCCGTCCGGGGAGAAGGTCGGCGCCGCGCGCGCGCGGTCGCGGGCCTCGAGCAGCTCGCGCATCCACGCCACCGGATAGCGCCCCTTGCCGACGTACACCAGCGCGCCGACCAGGTTGCGGATCATGTGGTGGAGGAAGCCGTTGGCGCGGAAATCGAACAGCAGGTACTCGCCCTGGCGGACCACGCGGGCCTCGTGCATCACCCGCACCGGCGTCTTCGCCTGACAGCCGGCAGCGCGAAAACTTGAGAAGTCGTGGGTGCCGACCAGGCACTGCGCGGCGGCGGCCATGCGCTCGACGTCGAGCGCCGGGTGGTACCAGCCCACCCGCCCGGCCAGCATCGCCGGCCGCGTCGGCGCATTGTGCAGGATGTAGCGGTACTGCCGCTCGCAGGCCAGGAAGCGGGCGTGGAAGTCGTCGCCCACCTCGGTCGACCAGCGCACCACCACGGCCGGCGGCAGCAGCGCGTTGACACCGCGCACCCAGGCCGAGGCCGGGCGCACGGCGCGGGTGTCGAAATGCGCCACCTGCGCGCTCGCATGCACGCCGGTGTCGGTGCGTCCGGCGCAGTGGGTGCGCACCGGCTCGCCCGCGATCTGCGCGAGCGCGCGCTCGAGCACGTCCTGCACGGTGCGGCCATGGGCCTGGCTCTGCCAGCCGCAGAAGGCGTCGCCGGCGTATTCGAGGCCGAGCACGATGCGCCTCATGCCAGGCTCCACCACAGCAGCGCGCCGAAGAGCGCACCCGCCAGCAGCCCCTCGCCCAGTCCGAGGCGCTCGCGCGCCAGCACCACCGGCGCCGCTTCGGCGGCCGCGTCGGACGGAGACTCGTCTGCCAGCCAGTGTCGCCAGTCGGCCGGCCCCTGCCCGCGCGGCGAGGCCTCGACGTAGCGCAGCACCAGCAAGAGGCGCAGGGCGAGGCGTTCGGGCGCCACGCCGACCAGGCGCAGCGGGCGCGACAGCGCGTACAGGCCACCGACCAGGCGCGCGAGCGGCAGGCGCTCGAGCAGGATGCCGACCGCGCACACCACGGCGAGCAGCCGCCCGGCATGCAGCGCCGCGAGCGCAAGCCCCTCGCGTGTCGGCCCCAGGCGCGGCCAGTCGAGCAGCACCGCCTCGCCCGGGGTGAACCAGGCGAAGAGGATGGCGATCGCGATCAGCAGCACGCGGATCCGCCGCACGAGGCGCCAGGTGCGCGCGCGCGCGAAGACGGCGGCCGCGAGCGCACAGGCCGCGACCGCGACGCCGAGCGCAGCGGAGGGCAGGAGCTGGACGGCGGCGACCGCCGCGAGCCAGAGGAGCAGGACAAGGCCGGAGTGCATCGGTAAACGGAAAAGGCCGCCGCGAGCCCGCGCTCGTGGCGGCCTGCCGGCGGGGGCGTTCAGCCCAGGCGCGCGATCATATCGCGGGCCGTGGTCTGCTGTCGCGGCGTCCCCTCGGCGACCACTTCCTCGAGCAATTCGAGCGCACCTTCCTTGTCGCCCATCTCCTCGTAGGCGCGGGCCAGTTCGAGCTTGGTCTCGGCCTCCTCGTTCATCGACCCCGGCGCTTCCGCGCCGCCTGCGGCCGGCTGGTCGAACTGGGTGTCGGCCACCGAGAACGGCACCGCATCGAACGCGGCACCGGCTTCGGCGGGCAGCGCCTCGAGGTCGAGATCGATCGAGGTCAGGTCGAGCCCGGCCGGCACCGCGGCCTGGGTCGGGGTCGCCGGTGCGTCGAGCTCGAAGTCGAAGTCGAGCAGGCTGGAGTCGAAGGCGGTCTTCTCGAGGTCGACCACGGCCTCGTCGGCCGTGCCCGCAGGGGCCGCCGGCGGCGGCGCGAGCTCGTCGTCGAGCGTGCCGGTGGCGCTGACCACGGTCGCATCGAGATCGAAGGCCTCGCCGCCCGGAGCCTCCATGCCGGGGAGCTCGAAGTCGAGGTTGCTGATCGTGCCGGAGTCTTCCACCGAGATCGTCGGCGCGGAGGCG
This sequence comes from Thauera sp. DNT-1, assembly GCF_055393985.1. Classification (NCBI taxonomy): domain Bacteria; kingdom Pseudomonadati; phylum Pseudomonadota; class Betaproteobacteria; order Rhodocyclales; family Zoogloeaceae; genus Thauera; species Thauera sp. DNT-1. The sequence continues at coordinate 1,514,812 of NZ_AP043752.1, forward strand.
AACGCCTCGGGTGCGGATGCGGCTTCGATCGCGGCGGGGCTGGCCGGCTGCGGCTCGCGCGCCGCGGCCTCGAAGGGCTCGTCGGGCTCGCCGAGATCGAGGTCGAAGGTCAGACCGCCATCAGCGGCCGGCTCGGAAACGGGAATGAAAGCTGGGGCCGGGGGAGGCGGCTCCTCGTCCGCGGCTTCCAGGGTGAGATCGAACTCGCGACCGAGGCCGGGCGTGGTCGCCGACAGGTCGGGCATCGCGGTGGGCGTGTCATCCGCGAGGTCGAGCTCGAAGTCGAGCGCACCGGTGTCGAAGGGGATCTCGTCGGCCAGGGGCGCAGCCGGCGCCCCCTCTCCGGCTGGCTCGCCTGCCGGACCCTCACGCTCGCCCGAGGCGAACTTGTTCAGCTCTCCCGGCAATGTCCACGTGTCGCGCATCTGCGAGTGGCTGGGCTGCGCAGCGGCCGCCGCGGTGAAATCGAGCGAGGCCAGCTCCGGCCCGGTCGGTGCGGCCTCGGCTGCGGTCGCGACGGCGCCTGCGACAGCGACGCCCGCTGCCGCAGCGACCGTCGGCGCCACCGCGGGCTCGCCCTGCGGCGCGCGCTGCACACCCGTGTCGCCACGCTCCGCAGCGTAGAGCGGATTCTCCGGATCGAGCCGGCGCCCCAGCGCAGCAGCCTTCTCCCAGTCGCGCCCCTGGCCGCCGGAGCGTGCGAAAAGCTCGCTCGCCACGGTCTCGAACTGGCGCGTGCTGCGGCGCTGGGCATAGATCTCGAGCAGCTTGAGATGGATCGCGGCCCGGCCCGGATCGGCCTTGAGGGCATCCTGCAGGATTTCCTCTGCCTGCGCGTCACGGCCGTAGGCCATGTAGACGTCCGCCTCGGCCACCGGGTCCACGCCCTCGTCGGTATCGATCGAGGACAGCCCGGAATGGCTGAAGTCGGTGTGCATGATGCTGGTGGCACCGGTATCGACGCTCTGGCCGCCGGTGCCCGCGAACACGCTCTGGCCGCTGCTGCCCACCGAGGCGGCACCGAGGGCGGCCTCGGCAGCACGGATCTCTTCTTCCTTGCGGCGCTGGCGCGCCTTCAGGCCTGCGTAGGCGAGCAACAGCGCGAGGATGCCACCACCGCCGTAGAGCAGGGTCGGATCCTCCATCAGGGTATCGACGAAGCCGGGTGCGGCTGCGGGCTCGACTGCCGCGGCCGGCGCGGCGGGCGGCTTGGGCGCGGGCGCCGGAGCCGGCGCAGGCGCCGACACCGGAGGCGCGGCCGGCGCAGGCGCCGGGGCGGATTCGGCCACAGGGCCCGGCACGGCCGCAGGGGCCGGTGGTGCCTTGGCCGCCTCGACTGGCGGGGTCACGACGGGTGCTTCGGCCGCCGCCACGCTCTGGGCGGGCGCGCCGGACGAGGCCTGCAACTGGCCCATGGTGCCGCTCTGCACCTCGAGCAGGCGCTGCAGGTCGCGAATGCTGCGCTCGAGCCGGACAAGACGCTCGTTGGCCTCCTCGAGCGCCTTCGAACGCGTGGTGAGTTCTTCTTCCAGCACCTGCAGGCGCGCCTCTCCGCCCGCGTCCGCACCGGTGTCGCTGCGCGAGACCGTCACCTTGTCGCCCGCCTCGGTCGCCGCGGCGGGCTCCTGGACGCGCGGCACGATACGTCCGCCGCTCTCCTGTACAGCGGCGGGTTCGGGCGCGCGTGCCGCGACCGAAGTCGCGAGGCCGCGCCGGTAGGCGTCGAAGTCGGCGGCCTGGGCGCGGATCTCGCGGCGCGCCTCGCCGGCGTCGATGGCGCGCACGGCATCGGCGCCGGGGACATTGAGGACCGTTCCGGCGCGTAAACGGTTGATGTTGCCGCCGTCGAAGGCCTGGGGGTTCGCGCGCAGCAGCGCGATCAGCATCTGGTCGAGCGTGGTGCCGGGGTGCGCATTCGCGCTCGCGATGCGGTGCATGGTGTCGCCGCGCCGCACCGTCCAGGTGTCGGCGGGCGCGGGTGCGACGGGCGCGGCACGCATCGGCGCGGGCGCCGCCACGGCGGCGCGTGGCGCGCCGCGCACGGGCCGCGCCGCTGGAGTCTCGATCGCCGCCGCAAGCGGTCGCGGGGCGGAGAGCTCGACCGGATCGAGCAGGAAGGTGTATTCGCGCACCAGATTGCCGCCCGCCCAGTCGAGCTCGACGAGCAGGTCGACGAAGGGATCGTTGATCGGCCGGTCGCTGGTGAGACGGACGACGGGACGCGCGGCGCGCGTATCCACGCTGACGCGGATCGTGCTCACCGCGGAGCCGTAGCTCAGGTTCGCACGCCGGAACGCGTCTGCCGAGGCGATGCGGGCGCTCAGCGACTGCAGTTCCTGCGCGCTGGCGGAGATCTGGATCTCGGCGCGCAGCGGCTGACCCAATCCGCTGAGGACGTTGATCTGACCGAGCCCGGCCGCCTGCACGGACAGCGGAAGCGCGGCGATGGAGAGGGCGAGCAGGGAAGCCCGGACCGATTTTGTCATTTTGGATCTCAAAACTCGTTCCCCCGCAACGGAGCATCACGGTCGATTTCACCGCGTCTGGCCTAGGAATCTAGCATTTCCCGGCTTGCATCGCATTAGCCGGGCCTGATTCGTACCCGTCCGGTGTGAAGAAATACCGCCTTTCGACACGAGTTCGCAACAAAAAGGGGGGCTTTCGCCCCCCTTGCCAGACTGCCGCGAAACGCTCAGCGCTCGAGCAGGATGCGCAGCATGCGGCGCAGCGGCTCGGCCGCCCCCCACAGCAGCTGGTCGCCGACGGTGAAGGCGCCGAGGTACTCGGGACCCATCGCCATCTTGTGCAGGCGGCCGACCGGGACGGTGAGCGTGCCGGTGACGGCGGTCGGCGTGAGCTCGCGCTCGGTGATCTCGCGGTCGTTGGGCACCACCTTCACCCACGGGTTGGCACCGGCGATGATCTCGGTGATCTCGTCGAGCGGTACGTCCTTCTTGAGCTTGATGGTGAGCGCCTGCGAGTGGCAGCGCATCGCCCCGATGCGCACGCACAGGCCGTCGATCGGGATCGAGCCCGGGGTGCGGAAGGCCGGGTTGCCGAGGATCTTGTTGCACTCGGCGCCGCCCTTCCATTCTTCCTTGCTCTGGCCGTGCTCGACCGGGACGTCGATCCACGGGATGAGGCTGCCGGCGAGCGGGGTGTTGCGGAAGTTCTTCTTCGGGAAGGCGTCCGAGCGCATGGTTTCGGCAACCTTGCGGTCGATCTCGAGGATGGCCGAGGCCGGGTCGGCGAGCAGGTCCTTGACCGAGTCGTGGATGGTGCCCATCTGGCTGATGAGTTCGCGCATGTTCTGCGCGCCGGCGCCCGAGGCCGCCTGGTAGGTCATCGCCGAGATCCACTCCACCAGGCCGTGCCTGAACAGGCCGCCCAGGCCCATCAGCATCAGCGACACGGTGCAGTTGCCGCCGATCCAGTTGCGCCCGCCCTTGGCGAGCGCGGCATCGATGACGTTGCGGTTGACCGGGTCGAGGATGATCACCGCGTCGTCGTTCATGCGCAGCGCCGAGGCGGCGTCGATCCAGTGGCCGTTCCAGCCGGTGGCGCGCAGCTTGGGGAAGACTTCCTTGGTGTAGTCGCCGCCTTGGCAGGTGATCACGATATCGCAGGACTTCAGCGCGTCGATGTTGCTGGCGTCCTGCAGCGGCGCGGCCGCTTCCTTGCCGCCGAAGGACGGCGCCTTGCCGCCGGCGTTCGAGGTGGAAAAATAAACCGGCTCGATGAAGGCAAAGTCGCCCTCCTCCACCATCCGCTGCATCAGCACGGAACCGACCATGCCACGCCAGCCAACCAGACCGACTCGATTCATGTTCATCACTCTCAACAAAAACGTTCTTCGAAAAAGCCTTGCCAGCGCGCGAGCTTACAGCGCTGCGAGCACGGCGTCGCCCATCTCGCGGGTGCCGACGCGCTTCGTGCCCGGCTCGTAGATGTCGCCGGTACGATAGCCCTGGGCCAGCACCTTCTTGACCGCGCGCTCGATGCGCTGGGCAGCGGCCTCCTGATTGAAGGTATAGCGCAGCATCATCGCCGCCGACAGGATGGTGGCGAGCGGGTTGGCGAGATCCTTGCCGGCGATGTCGGGCGCGGAGCCGTGCGAGGGCTCGTACATGCCCTTGTTGTCGGCGTTGAGCGAGGCCGAAGGCAGCATGCCGATCGAGCCGGTGAGCATCGAGGCCTCGTCGGACAGGATGTCGCCGAACATGTTGCCGGTGACCATCACGTCGAACTGCTTGGGGTTGCGCACCAACTGCATCGCGGCGTTGTCGACCAGCATGTGGGTGAGCTCGACCTCGGGGAACTCCTTGCTCACCTCGATCGCGATGTCGCGCCACAGCTGGGTGGTCTCGAGCACGTTCATCTTGTCGACCGAGCACAGGCGCTTGCCGCGCTTCATCGCGGCCTCGAAGGCCACGCGCAGGATGCGGCGGATCTCGTACTCGGCATAGATCATGGTGTTCCAGCCGACGCGCTGCGATTCGCCATTGACCTCGCGCAGCTCGATGCCGCGCGGCTGGCCGAAGTAGATGTCGCCGGTCAGTTCGCGCACGATCAGGATGTCCAGGCCGGCGACGATCTCGGGCTTGAGCGTCGAGGCGTTGGCCAGTTCCGGATACAGGATCGCGGGGCGCAGGTTGGCGAACAGGGCCAGCTCCTTGCGGATGCCGAGCAGACCGAGCTCGGGGCGCTGGTTGCGCGGGTGGCTGTCCCACTTCGGGCCGCCGACCGCGCCGAGCAGGATGGCGTCGGCTGCGCGCGCCAGTTGGAGGGTGGCCTCGGGCAGCGGATTGCCGGTGGCATCCACAGCGCAGCCGCCCACCAGGGCCTCTTCCATCTCGAACTGGAGATCGAGCGCGTTCAGCACGCGCACGGCCTGCGCCATGATCTCGGGGCCGATGCCGTCACCCGGCAGCACGCAAATCTTCATCGGATCGTTTTCCTCGGTTCGGTGAGCCAGGCCGGCTCAGGCAAAGTAATAAGGGTGTTGGGCGCGGCGCTGCTCTTCAAAGGCGCGGATCTTGTCGGCGTGGCGCAGCGTGAGGCCGATGTCGTCCCAGCCGTTGAGCAGGCATTCCTTGCGGAAGGGGTCGATGTCGAAGGCGATCGACTTGCCGTCCGGGCGGGTGATCGTCTGCGCGGCGAGGTCGACCTTCAGGCGGTAGCCCTCGCTGGCCTCGCACTGGCGGAACAGCTCGTCGACCTCTGCGGCATCCAGCTTGATCGGCAGCAGGCCGTTCTTGAAGCTGTTGTTGAAGAAGATGTCGGCGAAGCTCGGCCCGATCAGCACGCGAAAGCCGTAGTCCTCGAGCGCCCACGGCGCGTGCTCGCGCGAGCTGCCGCAACCGAAGTTGTCGCGGGTGAGGAGGATCTGCGCGCCCTGGTAGCGCGCCTGGTTGAGCACGAAGTCGGGGTTGAGCGGACGCTTGCTGTTGTCCGCGCCGGGCTGGCCGACGTCGAGGTAGCGCCACTCGTCGAAGGCGTTGGGGCCGAAGCCGCTGCGCTTGATCGACTTGAGGAACTGCTTGGGGATGATCGCGTCGGTATCGACGTTGGCGCGGTCGAGCGGCGCGACCAGCCCGTCGAGCTGGGTAAACGGCTTCATTATTTGACTGCCCTCTGGATGGCCTCGCCACCCCTTTCGATGTCCTTGCCGACGCCCTGCACCGTGTTGCAAGCCATGGAGACGAAGCCGGCGACGAGCGCCGCGGCGATCAGTGCGAGTTTCTTCATTGCCTTCTCCTCTGTCCGGAACGCCCGCTCAGAGCGCGCGCACGTCGGTGAAGCGGCCGGTGACCGCGGCGGCCGCGGCCATCGCCGGGCTGACCAGGTGGGTGCGCCCGCCCGCGCCCTGGCGGCCCTCGAAGTTGCGGTTCGAGGTCGAGGCGCAGCGCTCGCCTGGCTCGAGGCGGTCGGCGTTCATCGCCAGGCACATCGAACAGCCCGGCTCGCGCCACTCGAAGCCGGCGGCGAGGAAGATCTCGTGCAGGCCCTCCGCCTCGGCCTGGCGCTTGACCAGGCCGGAGCCCGGCACCACCAGCACGCGCTTGACGCTGGCGGCCTTGCTGCGGCCCTTGGCCACCGCGGCAGCCTCACGCAAATCCTCGATGCGCGAGTTGGTGCACGAGCCGATGAAGACCTGGTCGACCGGGATGTCGGTGATCGGGGTGTTGGCCGTGAGGCCCATGTACTTGAGCGCGCGCTCGATGCCCTCGCGGCGCACCGGGTCGGTGACGGCGGCGGGATCGGGCACACGGCCGTCGACCGTGGTGACCATCTCGGGCGAGGTGCCCCAGGTGACCTGCGGCAGGATGTCTTCGGCCTTGAGTTCGATGATCTTGTCGAACTCGGCGCCCTCGTCGCTGTGCAGGCTGCGCCAGTAGTCGACCGCCTGCTCCCACTGCGCGCCCTTGGGCGAGAAGGGGCGATCCTTCAGGTATTCGATGGTGGTCTCGTCCACGCCGACCAGCCCGGCGCGCGCGCCCGCCTCGATCGCCATGTTGCAGATCGTCATGCGGCCTTCCATCGACAGCGCGCGGATGGCGCTGCCGCCGAACTCCATCGCGTAGCCGGTGCCGCCGGCGGTGCCGATCCTGCCGATGATGGCGAGCACCACGTCCTTGGCGGTGACGCCGCGGCCGAGCCGGCCGTCGACGCGGATGAGCAGGGTCCTGGACTTCTTCTGCAGCAGGCATTGGGTGGCGAGCACGTGCTCGACCTCGGAGGTGCCGATGCCGTGCGCAAGGCAGCCGAAGGCGCCGTGCGTGGAGGTGTGGGAGTCGCCGCAGACGACGGTCATGCCGGGCAGCGTGGCGCCGTTCTCCGGGCCGATGACATGCACGATGCCCTGGCGCGCGTCCTTGAACGGGAAATAGGCGAGCGAGCCGACCTCGCGGATGTTGGCGTCCAGCGTCTCGACCTGCTGGCGCGACACCGGGTCCTGGATGCCCAGATCCCAGTGGTCGGTGGGCGTGTTGTGGTCGGCGGTGGCGACGATGGAGCCGATGCGCCAGGGCTTGCGCCCGGCGAGCTTGAGGCCTTCGAAGGCCTGCGGGCTGGTCACTTCGTGCACCAGGTGGCGATCGATGTAGATCAGCGCCGTGCCGTCGGCCTCCTCGTGGACCACGTGGCTGGACCAGAGCTTTTCATACAGCGTTTGAGCTTTCATCCCGGAGTGTTCCGCGTCTGAAAAAGGAATCGATTATTTCACAAAGCCTGCAAAACTGTGTAGGCACGCCCCGCCCTCAGCGCCGCGCGCCCTCGTAGAGCGGGATCACGCGTGCGGCGTACTCTGCCAGGTCGCGCTGCCGCGTCGCATGCGAGGGGTGGGTGGACAGCCACTGCGGCGGCGCGCCGGCCGACTGTCCGGCCATCTTGTTCCACAGCGTCACCGCGGCACGCGGATCGTAGCCGGCGCGTGCGGCGAGTTCCACGCCCATGCGGTCCGCCTCGGTCTCGTGCTCGCGCGAGTTGGGCAGCTCGAAGGTCACCTTGGCAACCTGGCCCATGAGGTCCTGGCCGAGCTGGCCGACGCCGAGCAGGGCGCCCGCGACCGAGATGCCCAGCCCGGTCGCCATCGACTTCGACACCCGCTCGCGCGCGTGCTCACGCAGCGCATGCGCGATCTCGTGGCCCATCACCGCGGCGATCTCGTCGTCGGTGAGCGCGAGGCGCTCGATCAGCCCCGTGTAGATCGCCATCTTGCCGCCGGCCATGCACCAGGCGTTGAGCTCGCTCGAGCTGAACACATGCACCTCCCAGGACCACGACGGGGCATCGGTGCGGAAGGCGCCGGTCTGCGCGGCGAGCCGCGAGACGATGCGGCGCACGCGCTGCACGGTGGCGGGGTCGCGATCGAGCGCGTTCTTGCTCCGCGCCTCGGCGACCATCTGCTGGTACTGCTGGTTCGAGGCCTGTTCGACCTCCTGCGCCGAGACCATCATCAGCTGCGAGCGCTGCACGCCGACCGCGCCGCCGTGCGTGGTCTGCACGGTCTGGCAGGCGGTGGCGATGGTGCCGGCGAGCAGCACCGGCAGGGCGATCTTGAAGATGGATTGCATGGGTCGATTACCTCCTCGGTTCGTGGAGTGCGTGCGCGGGGCGGGGTTCCCCTTTCCAGCCCAGCAGCAACCAGAGCAGGCCGGCGAGCGCGAAGCCGGAGCCGATCGTATACGTCCACGCCGGCCCGATGCCCTCCCAGGTGTAACCGCTCAGCAAGCCGCCCAGCATGCCGCCGGCACCGAAGGAGATGCTGCCGTAGAGCGCCTGGCCGCGCGACTGCAGGCGGCCCGGAAACCACTCGTTGACCACCGCGATCGCCGCGGCGTGGTAGGCGCCGAAGGTGGCGCCGTGCAGAACCTGGGCGAGCAGCAGCAGCGCCAGGCTGTGCGCGCCCCAGCCGATCATCAGGAAGCGCGCCACCGCGCAGGCGAAGGAGAACAGCAGGATCGCACGCAGCGAAAAGCGCACCGAGATGCGCGGCATCCACATGAAGACCCCGATCTCGGCGAGCACCCCCAGCGTCCACATCCAGCCCACCACGCCCTTGTCGTAACCCATGCCGACCAGGTGGATCGAATAGAACACGTAGAGCGCGCCGTGTGCCGCCGACATCAGGAAGCAGGCGCCGAGCAGGGCACGCACCTCGGGACGGCGCAGGGTGTCGCCAAAGCTCGCGGCGTCGCGCTGCAGCGGCGGGCGCGGCGCCTCGGGGACGATGAAGCTGCACAGCACGATGCCGACGAGGATGGACATGGTGATCCACAGCACCGCCTCGATCGGCAGGCGGTCGAGCGAATGCCCGAGCGCGAGCACGGCGACGATGAAGCCGACCGAGCCCCACACGCGGATGCGGCCATAGCGGTGCGAAGCCTCGCCGAGGTGGGCGAAGGCGAGACCCTCGATCAGCGGCAGCACCGCGCTCCAGAAGAAGGCCATCAGCGCCATCGCGGCGAACAGCCCGGCGAACTCGGTGGTCAGGAAGAACACCGAGAAGCCCGCCAGGCTGGCGAGCGCCGACAGACGCACGATCGCGATGCGCATCCCCAGGCGTTCCGCCAGCCAGCCCCACAGGTTGGGAGCCAGCACGCGCATCAGCTGCATCAGCGACATCAGCAGCGCGATGTCGGTGGCCGACAGCGCGATCGACTGCAGGTAGAGCGTGAAGTAGGGCGAGAACGCGCCGACGAAGGCGAAGTAGAAGAAGTAGTACGCCGACAGGCGCCAGTAGGGAATCATCGCGCCCACTCCGGGTACGCGCGCTCACCCCCTCCAGCCCCTGCGTCCGGGCGGCGCCCCGCACCGCCCCGCCCTGCCCGCATCGCCTCAGCGCGGCGAAGGCAGGCGCTGGCTCCCTGCGGGCGCGAGCGCCGGGATGCGCGGGGTGTCGGTGCGCACGTCGCCGCACTGCGCGCGATGGCGCAGCGCGTGGTCGATCAGCACCAGTGCGAGCATGGATTCGGCGATCGGCGTCGCGCGGATGCCCACGCAGGGGTCGTGGCGACCCTCGGTGGCGACCATGACGGGATTGCCTGCGCGGTCGATCGAGCGACGCTCGAGGCGGATGCTCGAGGTCGGCTTGATCGCGATGCTGGCGAGAATGTCCTGTCCGGTGGAGATGCCACCGAGCACGCCGCCCGCATGATTGGACAGGAAGCCCGCGGGCGTCATCTCGTCGCCGTGCTCGGTGCCGCGCTGCGCGACCGACTTGAACCCGGCGCCGATCTCCACGCCCTTGACCGCGTTGATGCCCATCATCGCGTAGGCGATGTCGGCATCGAGCCGCCCGTACACCGGCTCGCCCCAGCCGACCGGGACGCCGCTGGCGACCACGTCGATGCGCGCGCCGATCGAGTCGCCCGACTTGCGCAGCGCGTCCATGAAGGCCTCGAGCTCGGGCACGATCGCGGCGTTGGGCGCGAAGAAGGGGTTGCCGTCGACCTCGTCCCAGGACACGAAGGGAATCTCGATCGGGCCGAGCGCACCCATGCAGGCGCGGATGACGATGCCGTGGCGCTCCTTCAGCCACTTCTTCGCGATCGCACCGGCCGCCACCCGCACCGCGGTCTCGCGCGCCGACGAGCGCCCGCCGCCACGATGGTCGCGCAGGCCGTACTTCTGCAGGTAGGCGTAGTCGGCGTGGCCGGGGCGGAAGGTGTCGGCGATGTTGCCGTAGTCCTTGCTGCGCTGGTCCTGGTTGCGGATCAGCAGCGAGATTGGGGTGCCGGTGGTGACGCCCTCGAACACGCCGGAGAGGATCTCGACGGTGTCGGGCTCGCGGCGCTGGGTGACGTGGCGCGAGGTGCCCGGCTTGCGGCGGTCGAGCTCGGCCTGGATGTCTGCCTCGCAGATCGCCAGTCCCGGCGGGCAGCCATCGACGATGCAGCCGATCGCCGGGCCGTGGGATTCCCCGAAGGAGGTGACGGTGAAGAGCGTGCCGAGGGTGTTGCCGGACATGGATTTCCTGCCTGATCGCGATGACGGAACGGGGACGGGTCGCGAGTCTAGCACGCGTGCCGTCCCCTTCTGCTTGGGCGCCGGAGCGCCGCCCCTCAGTGGAAGAAGCCCTCCAGGCGCTCGAAGACCTCGTGCTCGGCGCCATGCCGGCGCACATTGAGCACGTCCTCGAGCTTCTCGAGCTGGCGCACCATCTGCTCGAGGCGCTGGTCCTCGAACACCAGCAGCCAGATGCGCGAGCGCTTGCCGTCGGACACCGGCATGCACAGGATGCCCTCGACGTTGAACGCGCGACGCGCGAAGAGGTTGCAGATGTGGCTCATCACCCCGGGGTGGTTGTTCACATCCAGTTCCAGAACGACCTTGGCATAGCCGGCTTGCGGCAGCGGGTCGGAAACCTGTTCGATCATCATCAGCCTCCGATCATCTCGGTGTTGGCGGCACCCGGCGGCACCATGGGGTAGACGAATTGTTCGCGGTCGATCGTCGCGTGGATCAGGCACGGACCGGGGCGGTGCAGCGCCTCGGCGAGCGCGGCGCGCGGATTGTCGGCGAGATCGAGATCCACCGCCGGCACGCCGAAGCCCTCGGCGATCTTCACGAAGTCGGGCTCGGTGCGGTACTTCGAAGCGAACAGGCGCTGACCGTAGAACAGCGTCTGCTGCTGGTACACCAGGCCGAGCGCGTTGTTGTTCATCAGCACGATCTTGACGTTCAGACCCTCCTCGGCCAGCGTCGCAAGCTCCTGGATGTTCATCTTGAAACTGCCGTCGCCGGTGAAGCAGACCACGGTGCGCCCGGGCTCGGCGAGCGCGGCGCCGAGCGCGCTCGGCAGGCCGAAGCCCATCGTGCCCAGGCCGCCCGAGGTCAGCCACTGGCGCGGCCGGCGGAAGGGATAGGCCTGCGCCACCCACATCTGATGCTGGCCGACGTCGGTGGCGACGATGGCGCGGTCGTCGAGCGCGGCGGCGACCGCCTGGATGAGGCCGTAGTGGGTGCGCGGGTCGTCCTGGCCGGGGAACTGCATCGGGAAGCGCGTCTTCAGGCTGTCGACATGCGACAGCCAGCGCTTGCGCAGCGTCGCCTGCACGCGCGGCAGCAGCGCCTCGAGCGCGCACTTGACGTTGGCGTGGATGGCGACGTGGGCGTTCTTGATCTTGTGCAGCTCGGAGCGGTCGATGTCGATGTGGACGATCTTCGCGTTCGGGCAGAACTGCGCGGCGCGGCCGATCGCGCGGTCGTCGAAGCGTGCGCCCACGCACACCAGCACATCGGCCTCCTCGAGCACGAAGTTGGTGTAGCGCGCGCCGTGCATGCCGAGCATGCCGATCGACAGCGGGTGGTCCATCGGCATCGCACCGAGCGCCATCAGCGTCATCGTGGTGGGCAGGCCGGCCTGCTCGGCCAGCTGCACCGCCAGCGGCGCGGCGCCGGAGGCGACCACCCCGCCGCCGAGGTAGAGCACCGGCTGCTCGGCCTCGTTGATCATCTTCGCCGCCAGCTCCACCGCCGCCAGGTCGAGCTGCGGGGCCGGATCGGCGACCGCCGGGGCGGGAAACTCCGCGACGGCGACGAGCTGATTCTGCACGTCCTTGGGCACGTCGATCAGCACCGGGCCGGGACGGCCGGACATGGCGATGCGGAAGGCGTCCGGAATGACCTCGAGCAGCTCCTGCGCCGAGCGCACGAGGAAGTTGTGCTTGGTGATCGGCACCGTGATGCCATAGATGTCGACCTCCTGGAAGGCGTCGGTGCCGATCATCGCCTGCGGCACCTGCCCGGTGATGACGACCATCGGGATGGAATCCAGGCAGGCGTCGGCGATCGCGGTGACCAGGTTGGTCGCGCCCGGACCGCTCGAGGCGATGCACACCTGCGGCACGCCCGAGACGCGCGCCATGCCCTGGGCGATGAAGCCCGCGCCCTGCTCGTGGCGGGCGAGCACGTGGTGGATGTGCTCGCTGCCCGAGAGCGCATCGTAGAAGGGCAGGATCGCGCCGCCGGGAATGCCGGCGACGGTGCGCACGCCCTGGCGCTCGAGAAGGCGCACCATCAGTTGCGCGCCGGTCATTTGCATCATGTTGCTCTCCTTGGCTTCGGGTTCGACGGCCGGACCGGCGGGCACAAAAGCAAGACCCCCGCCGGGCTTGCGCGCCGACGGGGGTCTGGTATTCCTGATTCTCGAGTGTCCGGTCCCGTTACGTCGCGCGCATGCCTACGCCTACTACGCGTACTACAACGACCAGCGACAGGAGCGAGGGACGGCCGGAAACGGACATTGGAACGGATCTGCAAGAAAGCGTAAACAACGTGACGGCGAGTTTAATCACGAAAAGCTGCACTGCACAAGAAAATTTTCGCGTGCCGGACCGCGCGCGCTCACTTCGGCCGCAGCTCGCGGCGCAGGATCTTGCCGACGTTGCTCTTGGGCAGTTCGTCGCGGAACTCGACGTGGTGCGGCACCTTGTAGCCGGTGAGGTTCTCGCGGCAGAAGGCGATCAGGGCCTCGGCCGTCAGCTTCGGATCCTTGCGCACCACGAAGACCTTCACCGCCTCGCCGCTGCGCTCGTCGGGTACGCCGATCGCGGCGACCTCGAGCACGCCCGGATGAGCGGCGACCACGTCCTCGACCTCGTTCGGGTACACGTTGAAGCCGGACACCAGGATCATGTCCTTCTTGCGATCGACCAGGCGCACGAAGCCGCGCTCGTCGACGGTGGCGATGTCGCCCGTGCGCAGGAAACCGTCGTGCGTGAAGATGCGCGCGGTCTCCTCGGGGCGCTGCCAGTAGCCCGGCGTGACCTGCGGACCGCGCACGCAGAGCTCGCCGCGCTGGCCGAGCGGCACCTCATGCCCGGCATCGTCGCGGATGCTGATCTCGGTGGAGGACACCGGCAGGCCGATCGAATGGTTGAACTCGGCGAGATCGAGCGGGTTGATCGTCACCGCCGGCGAGGTCTCGGTGAGGCCGTAGGCCTCGACCAGAGACACTCCGGTGACCTTCTTCCACTTCTCGGCGACCACCTGCTGCACCGCCATGCCGCCGCCCAGGCTCACCCGCAGCGTGGAGAAGTCCAGCTTGGCGAACTCGGGGTTGTTGAGCAGTGCGTTGAACAGCGTGTTGACCCCGGTGATCGCGGTGAAGCGGTGCTGACCGAGCTCCTTGATGAAGCCCGGGATGTCGCGCGGGTTGGGGATCAGCACGTTCTTGGCGCCGATCTTCAGGAAGGTGAGGCAGTTCGCGGTGAGCGAGAAGATGTGGTAGAGCGGCAGCGCGGTGATGATGATTTCCTTGCCCTCGCCCACGTAGGGGGCGATCCACGCATGCGCCTGCTGCAGGTTGGCGATGACGTTGCGATGAGTGAGCATGGCCCCCTTGGCCACTCCGGTCGTGCCGCCGGTGTATTGCAGGAAGGCGACGTCCTCATGGCCCACCTGCGCCGGCTGCAGCTCGTGGGCAGCGCCGCGCTGCAAGGCCGTGGAAAAGCGCACGTGGCCGTCGAGCCGCCACGGCGGCACCAGCTTGCGCACCTTGCGCACGACGAAGTTCACGATCGCGCCCTTGACCAGGCCGAGCATCTCGCCCAGGCTGGTGACCACGATGTGGCGTATCGGCACCTGCGCCCGCACATGCTCGAGCGTGTGGGCGAAGTTCTCCAGGATCACGATGACCTCGGCGCCGGAGTCCTTCAACTGGTGCTCGAGCTCGCGCGCGGTGTAGAGCGGATTGACGTTGACCACCGTGTAGCCCGCGCGCAGCGTGCCGAAGAGCGCGATCGGGTACTGCAGCACGTTGGGCATCATCAGCGCGACGCGCGCACCGCGGGGCAGCTCCAGCGCGCCCTGCAGCCAGGCGCCGAAGCGCGCACTGAGCGCGTCGAGCTCCGCGTAGGTGATCGACTTGCCCATGCAGTGATAGGCGGTCTTGTCCGCATAGCGCGCCACGCTGCGCTCGAACAGGTCACCCAGGGAACGGAATTCGTCGACGTCGATTTCCGCCGGAATGCCCGGGGGGTAGCTCTTCAGCCAGATTTTTTCCATGGTCTCCTCCTTTTGCTGGAAATACCGCCGGAGCGCCGCGATGGCGCCCCGGCTCCGCCCTCCCAAGGCGTCGGACGGGCAAGCGGCCCTTCCGTTCATTCCAACCATGCCGCACCCGATCTTGGTGTGGGTGTCGACCGAACGGGCGCAGCCCGTTCCTGGAGGTGCGGCGGTTCGACCGCCGCTGCCGGGCGCGGGGCCCGGCGATGCTGCTTATTCCTCGCCCTCGCCCGCGGGCCAGTTGCGGATGTAGTTCTTGAGCATGCGGTTCTCGAAGCTCTGCTCCTCGAGCACCGCCTTGGCGACGTCGTGGAAACTCACCACACCGAGCAGCGTGTTGCCGTCCATCACCGGCAGGTAGCGCTGGTGGTGCTCGACCATCAGCCGGCGCAGCTCGTCCATCTCCATGTCGGGCGCGGCCACGCGCGGCTCGCGCAGCATGACCGCCTCGACCTGCAGCGACTGCCAGTCCGCCCCGCCCTGCTGCACCGCCTGCAACACCTGCCGGAAGGTGAGCATGCCGACCATCTCGCCACGCGAGAACACGACCAGCGAGCCGACGTCCTGCTCGTTCATGATCTCGACCGCCTCGGCGATGGGTCGGTTGGGGCCGATGGTGAATAACACCTTGCCCTTGATCGCGAGAATCTCGCTCACCAGCATGTCGGTCTCCGTGCCGTTGCACTTACAGGTTTGATGACGCTCACCATCTTAGTGCATCGCCGCGTGCGCGCAAAGCCAGCCGCGGCGTGCCTTCAGCGCTTCAGCTCGCCGAGCTTGCCCTTGATGCGGGCCCAGTGGTCGGCATCCGGCAGAGGATCCTTGCGCTCGACGATCGGCTTCCATTGCTTGGCCAGTTCGGCGTTGAGCGCGATGTAACCCTTCTGGTCGTCCGGCACGTCGTCCTCGGAATAGATCGCCTCGACCGGACACTCGGCCACGCACAAGGTGCAGTCGATGCACTCCTCCGGATCGATGACAAGGAAGTTGGGCCCCTCGCGGAAACAGTCGACCGGACAGACGTCCACGCAGTCGGTGTATTTGCAGCGTATGCAGCGCTCGGTAACGACGTAGGTCATCTCGACTCTCCAGGCAGGATCGGCCGCCACCCGCTGCGGCTGGCCGAAGGGGGGACAATATAGACCAGCCCTTGGCTTTTTTGCCACGGCAAGCAGGCGCTTGCCCGTCCGCCAGCAGCGATTTCCTTGACGGCGCCCCCGGCATCGCATAAGTTTCGGAAAAATTTCTTTACGGAAGGCCTCTCCTTCCGCTGGATCGTCGTGCATCGCAGCAGCGCCTCCCGCTCGCGGCGAGATCGCAGGGGGTCCGCCCCTTCCCGCACGCAGCATCCGTTCGCATTACCCCGCAACACCCCATACCCCGCAGCACCCGTTACCCGGCAACGAGGGCTTCCGCCTTCGTCACCACCCCCTGCCAGCCTTAGTGAGGAATCATGAGCGAGCACATCCACCATGTGACCGACGGCAACTTCGACGATGAAGTGCTGCAGTCCCAGACCCCTGTCCTGGTCGATTACTGGGCCGAGTGGTGCGGCCCCTGCAAGATGATCGCGCCGATCCTGGACGACGTCGCCAAGGACTACGCGGGCAAGCTCAAGGTCGCCAAGCTCAACATCGACGACAACCAGGAGACGCCCGCGAAGTACGGCATCCGCGGCATCCCGACGCTGATGCTGTTCAAGGGCGGCAATGTCGAGGCGACCAAAGTGGGCGCCCTTTCCAAATCTCAACTGACCGCCTTCATTGACAGCAACATCTAAGCCGGACCAGGCTCCGGCCCGTTCCCGCGGTTCCTCGCGCGCCCGTCGCCGCGGCGCGCGCAACCGGGACGGCAATTCCCCCCAGAATCCGCAGACCGAAGACGATCTGTTCGACGTCGAGAACGGCGGCGAGGAAGGTTCTTCCACGCCGCGCGACCCCGACGCGCCCGCGCTCCACCTGTCCGAACTCAAGGCCCTGCACGTCAGCCAGCTGCTGCAGATGGCGATGGACGCCGGTGTCGAGGGCGCGAACAGGCTGCGCAAGCAGGAACTCGTCTTCGCGCTGCTGCGCAACCGTGCCCGCAGGGGCGAACCGATCTGTGGCGACGGCGCACTCGAAGTGCTGCCTGACGGCTTCGGCTTCCTGCGCTCTCCCGACACCTCGTATCTCGCGGGGACGGACGACATCTACGTGTCGCCCTCGCAGATCCGGCGCTTCAACCTGCGCACCGGCGACACCATCGAGGGCGAGATCCGCACGCCCAAGGACGGCGAGCGCTACTTCGCGTTGACCAAGCTCGACAAGATCAACGGGCGGCCGCCGGAAGAGTGCAAGACCAAGATCCTCTTCGAGAACCTCACGCCCCTGCATCCGCAGGAGTGCCTGAAGCTCGAGCGCGAGGTCCGTGGCGAGGAGAACGTCACCAGCCGCATCATCGACATGATCGCGCCGATCGGCAAGGGCCAGCGCGGCCTGCTCGTCGCCCCGCCCAAGAGCGGCAAGACGGTCATGCTGCAGCACATCGCGCACGCGATCACGGCCAACCATCCCGACGTCAAGCTGATCGTGCTGCTGATCGACGAGCGCCCGGAGGAAGTGACCGAGATGCTGCGTTCGGTGAAGGGCGAGGTCGTGGCCTCCACCTTCGACGAGCCCGCCACCCGTCACGTGCAGGTCGCCGAGATGGTGATCGAGAAGGCCAAGCGCCTGACCGAGCACAAGTACGACGTGGTGATCCTGCTCGACTCGCTGACCCGTCTGGCGCGCGCCTACAACACCGTGGTGCCGGCCTCCGGCAAGGTGCTCACCGGTGGTGTCGACGCCAACGCGCTGCAGAAGCCCAAGCGCTTCTTCGGTGCGGCGCGCAACATCGAGGAAGGCGGCTCGCTGACCATCATCGCCACCACGCTGGTCGACACCGGCAGCCGCATGGACGACGTGATCTACGAGGAATTCAAGGGCACCGGCAACATGGAGCTCCACCTCGACCGCCGCATGGCGGAGAAGCGCGTGTATCCGGCGATCAACGTCAACCGCTCCGGCACCCGCCGCGAGGAGCTCCTGCTCAAGGCCGACGTGCTGCAGAAGGTGTGGATCCTGCGCAAGCTGCTGTACGGCATGGACGACATCGACGCGATGGAATTCCTCCTCGACAAGGTCAAGGCCACCAAGAGCAACGCCGAGTTCTTCGACGCGATGCGCACCGGCCGCGGCTGATTACGCGCTCGACAGCAAAACGCCACCTTGGAGGTGGCGTTTTTTCTTGTCCGGCCGCGCCGTGCGCGGCCGACGCTCACTTGTAGTCGTAGAAGCCCTTGCCGCTCTTGCGACCGAGGTAGCCCGCCTCGAGCATCTCGACCAGCAGCGGCGCCGGGCGGTACTTGGGGTCCTTGGTGCCTTCATAGAGGACCTGCATGACCGCGAGCTCGACGTCCAGGCCGATGAGGTCGCACAGCGCGAGCGGGCCGATGGGGTGGTTGCAGCCGAGCTTCATCGCCTCGTCGATCTCGGCTGCGGTCGCCAGGCCCTCGCCGAGCGCGAACACCGCCTCGTTGATCATCGGGCACAGCATGCGGTTGACCACGAAGCCCGGACTGTTCTTGACCTTGATCGGCGTCTTGCCGATCGCCTTCGCGACGTCCTCGACCGCGGAGTAGGTCGCCGCCGAGGTCTGCAGGCCGTTGATCAGCTCGACGAGCGCCATCACCGGCACCGGGTTGAAGAAGTGCATGCCGATCACCTGGCCGGGACGCTGGGTGCCGGCGGCCAGGCGGGTGATGGAGATCGACGAGGTGTTGCTGGCGAGAATCGCCTCCGGCTTCACGATACGGTCGAGGTCGGCGAAGATGCGCAGCTTGAGATCGACATTCTCGGTCGCCGCCTCGATCACCAGGTCGCAGTCGGCGAGCGCATCGAGCGAGCTCACGGTGGTGATGCAGGCCATCGCGGCGTCCTTCTGCGGCGCGCTCATCCTGTCCTTCTTGATGAGGCGGTCGAGGCTGGCCGAGATGGTCGCGAGCCCGCGCTGCACCTGCGCCTCGGCGACGTCCATCATCACCACCTTGCGCCCCGCGACCGCGAACGCCTGGGTGATGCCGTTACCCATCGTGCCCGCACCCACCACTCCGATCTTGCCGATACTCATCGCCTTCGTTCTCCGCACAGGATTTTGGTCGACGCAACGGCCGCCGGACGACGGTCTCCATACCGCTGCGTATGCGCGGGGACTTTAGCGGATTCCGCGGGCGGGTGCCAGCGTCGCGCGGCCGCACAGCGGGAGGATCGAAAGGCGCTCCACCCAAGCGTTTCTCGATGCTCGGCAGCTCGGGCGAAGCGCTGCAAGCAAGCCGGCTTTTCGATCATTTCTCGATATTTTTCTTGTGAGTCCCCCGGGGCAGCGGCTACATTAGAGAGGCCTCCATCCGTCCCCCTTCCTCTCCAAGATCATGCTCCACACCTCGCCTCCCTACGCCGTCCGCCAAGAAACCGAGGTCGCCGAACCGAAGACGCTGGTCGAGGCGGCCTATCGCAGCCTGCGCCGCAACATCATCGAGGGCCGCCTGTCGCCGGGCGAGAAGCTGCGCATCGAGCACATCAAGAACGACTACGGCGTGGGGGGCGCGACGCTGCGCGAGGCCCTCTCGCTGCTCACCTCGGATGCGCTCGTGGTGTCGCAGGGCCAGCGCGGCTTCCGCGTCGCCCCGGTCTCGCTCGAGGACCTCGCCGATATCACCGAGACGCGGGTGATGCTCGAGTGCAGCGCGTTGCGCCAGTCGATCACGCTCGGCGACGAGGCCTGGGAGGCCGAGCTCACCGCCGCCTTCCACCGCCTCACGCGCGCGGAGGAGAAGCTCGCCGAAGGCAACAATCGCGAGCAGTGGGAAGAGCGCAACCGCATCTTCCACGAGGTGCTGATCGCCGCCTGCCCCTCGCGCTGGACCAAGCACTTCCTGTCCATCCTCTATCACCAGGCCGAGCGCTACCGCCACCTCTCGCTGCGTCGCAGCGACGGTACGCGCCGGCTGCACGACGAGCACGCCGCCCTGTTCGAGGCCGCGATGGGGCGTGACGCCGAGACTGCCACCCGCCTGCTCGGCGAACACATCCGCCTGACGCTGCAGTCGGTCAGCCTCGACAAGGCCGCCACCGCCAGCCACTGAGCCGGCCACCCGGGCTTGCCGCCGCACAGCGGCGAACAGTATCGAGTAGGGGACGGGGTCACCCCCGTCGCCCTCTCACACCACCGTACGTGCGGTTCCGCATACGGCGGTTCATGAAAGACACTGGAGTCGTCGCGTCGTATCGAGCAGCGACACCAGCCCCAAACGATCAAAGAAGACTTTCGGGAAGGCCGCGTTCATGTGGCTAGCGCCACTGTTCCACCACGGCCCGCGTTGGTTGAACGCGGAGCGAAACGCCCGCTCCTCCTTCAGCCCCGCCTTCATCAGGTTTCTGGCGCGAGTATAAGGGCGCTTCCACTGCCGCCACAGGATGCAGCGCAGCTTGCGCCGGAGCCAACCGTCGATCTCTTCCAGCGCCCGCTTGGTCTCGGTCAGCTTGAAGTACGCTGCCCAACCCCGTAGCACCGGATTCAGTTCTTCGATCGTGCGCCGCACACTACGCCCCCTCGCACCTTTGAGCACCTCGCGAATCTTGTCCTCCAGCCGTTTCAGGCTAGTCGGCGCAATCCGCAGCTTCGGGGCCTTGTGCCAAGTCAGGCTGTAGCCCAGAAACTTCCGCTCCCACGGTCGTGCGACCGCGCTCTTGGCCTCGTTGACCGTGAGCTTGAGCCGCTCG
This sequence comes from Thauera sp. DNT-1, assembly GCF_055393985.1. Classification (NCBI taxonomy): domain Bacteria; kingdom Pseudomonadati; phylum Pseudomonadota; class Betaproteobacteria; order Rhodocyclales; family Zoogloeaceae; genus Thauera; species Thauera sp. DNT-1. Next base: position 1,535,121 of record NZ_AP043752.1, read on the forward strand.
GACAGAAACTGGGTAATACCGCCCAGGACACGCTCGCCTGCCGCCTGACTTCTGACGTAGATGTTGCAGTCGTCCGCATAGCGACAGAACGCGTGGCCCCGGCGCTCCAGCTCCCGATCCAATTCTGTCAGCAGAATGTTCGACAGCAGCGGACTCAAGGGGCCGCCTTGCGGCGTACCCTGCGTCCGCGGGCTGACGACGCCCTCTGCCATCATCCCCGCTTCCAGATACCGTCGGATCAGCTTCAGTACCCGCCCGTCCCCGATCTTCTTCGCCAACTTCGCCATCAGAATGTCGTGATTGACCCGGTCGAAGAACTTCTCCAGATCCATATCCACCACGACGCGACGACCTTGAGCCACATACCGCTGCGCCGCCTTGACCGCCTGATGGGCAGATCGCCCCGGTCGGAAGCCGTAGCTCGACTCGGAGAACGCCACCTCGAAGATCGGTGAGAGCACCTGATGCAACGCTTGCTGGATCAGTCGATCCGTCAGCGTCGGTATGCCGAGCGTCCTCATCCCGCCTTGGGGCTTCGGAATATCCACCCGGCGCACCGCTTGCGGGATGTACGTCCCCGCCAGCAGCTTGGCCTTGATCGTCGGCCAGTGTTGCTGCAGATGAGCCTTGAACTCGGATACCCCGATGCCATCGACACCGGCTGCACCCTTGTTGCGGATCACCCGCTCGTACGCAAGCCACAGGTTGCCGCGCTCACACACGGCTTCCATCAGCCCGCTTGCCCGCTCCAACTCCGCTTTCGTCCGCTCAACGTCCGCCGACTCCACCTCGACACGCAGCCCAGCCCCCTCCGGATACCGTCCGGAATCCGCTGCCTGCGCCCCATCTGGCCGATGGGCTTCTGTCTTCCTCGGCTTCATCGAGAAACGTTCGCCTACTCGCGTTCTTCCATGTTCAGCCCTTCGCCCCATCCCGGCGGCTACTATGGCCTCTGCTGACTTCCTCACGCGCATCCCAACGCCTCACGACGTCAGTAGCACAACGGCACCCGTGAGGATCTCCCCGGGTATGACGCACCCACCTTCACGCTTATACCTGTCGGATATACGTCACAGCGTTCCGTGCAAGTTTCGGGCTTTGACAATATTGGCCGCCTCACCCCGCTGCAGCGCCTCCTATCCGCTTCCTGTTCGTCAGGCCAGCGCTTTGCCTTCGGCTTCCTCCAGATTCGCAGTTACCCGCGACACCCTTGCCGTTCAGCTAACTCTTCCCCTTGCCGGGCGAGTAGAGGACTTTCACCTCCAAGTGAGTGCGCCCTGCCGGGCGCACCAAAAAAATGGCCCGCCGAAGCGGGCCAAACCCGAAATCACCTCTGCGCGGGCGCGCAGAAGGCAACCACGACGAACTGCTCGATTTCGGGGAGGGAGAGCCTGGGATGGAGAGGGCCGCGGGGCGCGCGAAGCCTGCGGCCATCTCCGCCGGAGCGTGTGCTCAACCGCCGCCCAGCCCGACCGGCGCCGGGGCGGTGTTGACGATGCGGGTGAACAGCGCCGCGTACTTGCCCGCCGGTCCCTGCCAGGGGTTGTCGTTGGCGAGGAAGGCGGCGTCGATGTGCGCCCAGTCCTCCGCGCTCAGGTGCTTCCGGGCGAGCGGGAAGATCAGGTGCTCCTCGGTGTTCATGTGCTGCCACTCGTGCTCGATGTAGGTCTTGAGCGCGCCCTGGAAGCCCGCCAGGCCGGATTCGCCTTCGCGCCGGTAGGCCTCGAGCGCCGCACGCAAGGTGGCCATGCGCGCATCGCCCTCGCGGTGCTCGGCCTCCAGGCGCTCGATGATCGGCAGCGCCTCCGCGCTGCGCTCGCGCAGGCGGGCGAAGAGGTAGCTGTCCTCCTTGGGGTGGTGCACCTTCTCCGGGACCATCTCGATGTACTCGATCATCGACGCCATCAGCTCGAAATCGGGCTTCAGCCGCCCCGCCTCGATCGAGGCGACGAGCCCGCGCAACCCGCTCAGCATCGCGGCGAGGGCGCGGTGCTCGTCATGGATGATGTCCAGCGACTTGTTGCTCATGCTTGGTTTCCTCCTTGCTCTCAGACGCCGAGATGCTTCTGGATCAGCTCCGGCTGGGCGCGGATCTCGTCGCTGGTGCCGTCGAATACGACCTGCCCCTTGACCAGGATCATCGCGCGGTCGCAGATGCTGGTGACCGCGCCGTGGTTCTTGTCCACGATCACGGTGGCGATGCCGGTCTTGCGGATCTCCTTGACGATGCGCCAGATCTCCATCGCGATCAGCGGCGCGAGGCCCTCGGTGGCCTCGTCGAGGATCAGCAGATCGGGGTTGGTCATCAGCGCACGGCCAATGGTGAGCATCTGCTGCTCGCCGCCCGAGAGCTGCCAGCCGCCGTTGTTGATGCGTTCGCCCAGGCGCGGGAAGGTCTCCATCACGCGGTCGAAGGTCCACTCGCGGCGACCATCGACGCCGGCGCGCGCCGACATCAGCAGGTTCTCGCGCACGCTCAGGCTCTTGAAGATGCCGCGCCCTTCCGGCACGTAGGCGATGCCCTGCTGCGCGGTCTGGAACGTGCGCGCCCTGGTGTAGTCGTCGCCGCGCACGAGCACCCGACCGTGCCTGGGGCGGACGATCCCGAGCATGCTCTTGATCAGCGTGGACTTGCCCATGCCGTTACGGCCCATGAGGGCGATGCCCTCGCCTTCGCGGATGTTGAAGTCGATGCCGTGCAGGATGTGACTCGCACCGTAGTAGGTGTGGATCTCCTTGGCTTCGAGCAGCATGTTAGACATGGAAGCTGTCCTCCGTACCCAGATAGGCCTGCTGGACGGCCACGCTGGCCTTGATCTGCGCGGGCGGCCCGCACTCCAGCAGCTGGCCGTTGACCATCACCGTGATCATGTCGGCGACCGCGAACACCGCATCCATGTCGTGCTCCACGAGCAGGATGCCGCGCGTCTGGCGCAGGCGCTTGAGCACCTCGACCATGCTCGCCGACTCCTCCGAACCCATGCCGGCGAGCGGCTCGTCGAGCAGCAGCACCTGCGCGTCGGTGGCCAGCACCATGGCGATCTCGAGCTGGCGCTGCTCGCCATGGCTGAGCACGCCCGACACCCAGTCGACGCGCTTGCCCAGGCCGGCCTCCTCGATGCAGGCGCGCGCCTTCTCCAGCGCCCACTTCTGCTCCATCGCCTTGCTGAAGAGGCGCCACGGTTGCTGGCGGCGCGACTGTGCGGCCAGGCGCACGTTCTCGAGCACGGTGAACTGCGGGAAGATGTTGGTGCGCTGGTAGCTGCGCCCGATCCCCACCTGCGAGCGCTGCGCCGCGGTAAGCGCCGTGATGTCCCTGCCGAGGTAGTGGATGCGCCCCTCGGACGGCGGCAGGTCGCCCGAAAGCATGTTGATGCAGGTCGACTTGCCGGCACCATTGGGGCCGAGCAGCACATGGATCATCTGCCGCTCGAGCGTCACGCTGATGTCCTGGTTCGCCACCAGACCGCCGAAGCGGCGGGTCAGCTTGTCCGCCTGCAGCAGGACTTCGTTCTTCGTCGTCACGCTCATTTGGCGTCTCCTCCCTGCAGGGCGCGCTTGATACGGCCCGGAACGCCGGCCAGGCCACCCGGCAGGAACAGCACGACCGCGACGATCACGCCACCCATCAGCAGCTGCCAGTACTTGGTGATGTCGGCGAAGATCTCGCGCATCGCCTCGAAGGCGAAGGCCCCCGCGATCGCGCCGGCGAGATTGCCCATGCCGCCCAGGATCACCATCAGCAGCACGTTGCCCGACTCGTGCCAGGACAGCAGCTCCGGGGTCACGAAGCCGGACAGCACGGCGTACAGAAAGCCCGCCAGCCCGCCGAGCGCGCCGGCCAGCGTGAAGGCGCCGAGCTTGTAGCGGAAGGTGTAGTAGCCGAGCGACTGCATGCGGTGCTCGTTGCTCTTGATGCCCACCAGCACGCGGCCGAAGGGCGACTGCAGCACGCGCGCCAGGAACAGATACACCAGCACCAGCACCGCGAGCACGAAATAGAACATGTGCACTTCGTTGGTGAGGTCGAACGGCTCCCAGCCGAAGATGGACGCAGAGGGCTTGTTGTTGAGGTACTTGCCGTCCGAACCGCCGCCGAGCGGGGTGTCGTGGAAGATGAAGTAGGCCATCTGCGCGAAGGCCAGCGTCACCATGATGAAATAGATGCCCTTGGTGCGCAGCACGAAGAGCCCGATCACGAAGGCGGCGAGCGCGGACAGGCCGACCGAGGCGGGCAGCACGTACCACAGGCTGGCCGCCTCGTACTCGGGGCTCAGGATCGCCACCGCGTAGGCGGCGATGCCGAAGTAGGCCGCATGGCCGAAGCTGACCAGGCCGGTGAAGCCCACCAGCAGGTCCAGGCTCATGGCGAAGATCGCCATCACCAGCACCTTGCCGACCATCTCGATGTAGAAGGACTCGCCCGACAGCGGCACGCAGGCCACGATCGCGAGCGCGACCAGCTTGGGAATCAGGGAAGCATTTGCGTTCATGGTCTCAGCCCTTCTTCAGGATGCCTTCGGGGCGCCACAGCAGGACCACCGCCATGACCACATACACCACGATGCCGGAGAGCTCGGGGACCAGGACCTTGCCGAAGGTGTCGGCGAAGCCCACGATCAGCGCGGCGACGAGCGCGCCCCACACCGAGCCGATGCCGCCGATGACCACGATCACGAAGGAGATGATGAGCACGTGGCTGCCCATGTTCGGGAACACCGACGAGATCGGCGCGGCCAGCATGCCGGCGAGCGCGGCGAGCGCGACGCCGAGCGCGAACACGACCCGGTAGATCATGTTGATGTTGATGCCGAGCGCCTCGACCATGCCGCGGTCGTCGTTGCCGGCGCGGATCATCATGCCCAGGCGGGTGCGCTGGATCAGGTAGTAGAGCGCGACCGCGAGCACGATGCAGATCGCCGAGATGGCCAGCCGGTATACCGGATAGCTCATGACCTCGGTGAGCTGGATCGAGGCGTCGAGGAAGGCGGGAATCGCCACCCCGTGCACATCGTCGCCCACGAGCAGGCTGCGCAGCTGCTCGAAGATGAGAATGAGGCCGTAGGTGAGCAGCACCTGCTCGAGGTGGTCGCGCTTGTACAGGTGGGAGAACAGCGCCCACTCCAGGAAGGCGCCGAAGGCCAGCGCCAGCGGGATGCCGAGCACCACCGCCAGCACCAGGCTGCCGGTCGCGCTGGTGAGCACGAAGGCCAGGTAGGCGCCGATCATGTAGAAACTGCCGTGCGCCAGGTTGATGATGCCCATGATGCCGAACACCAGCGTCAGTCCGCTTGCCACCAGAAAAAGCAGCAATCCGTACTGCAGCGAGTTCAGCGTCTGGATCAGGAAGCTTGCGAAATCCATGACACTCCCCCTCCCGGCAGGCATGCGCCTGTCAGGATCGATCAGGGTTCAAGAAGGAACGGGATTGGGGGGGCGGCCCGAGCGGCCGCCCCTGCGAGGCTGAAGGCTTACATCTTGCAGCCGCGGGCGGGATCCTCGAGGCCCTTGGAGACGATCTCGAGCATCACGTTCTGATCACCCTTGACCTGGCGCATGTAGATGTCCTGCACCGGGTTGTGCGCCTTGGACAGCGTGAAGGCGCCGCGCGGGCTGTCGATCTTGGCGGACTCCATGCCCTTGATGATCTCTTCCTGCTTCTCCGGATCGCCGCCGGCGGCCTTCAGGCCGGCCTCGTACATCTGCGCGGCGTCGTAGCCCTGCACCGCATAGACGTCGGGCTGGAGCTTGTAGGTCGTGGCGTACTTGGTGCGGAAGGCCGCATCCTTGGCGTGGGTCAGGCCGTCGGCGTAGTGCAGCGTGGTGAGCAGGCCCTCGCCCGCTCCGCCCATCGCACCGAGGTTGCCGTCGGTGAGGAAGCCCGGGCCGTACAGCGGGATGCTGTTCTTGAGACCGGCCGCGGCATAATCGGCGACGAACTTGGCGGCGCCGGCGCCGGCGAAGAAGACGAACACCGCATCGGGCTTGGCCGCGGCAATCTCGGTCAGGAAGGGCTGGAACTCGACGTTGGGGAACGGCAAGGTCATTTCCTTGACGAGCTTGCCGCCCCCCTTCTCGAAGGCTTCCTTGAAGCCGGCGACCGACTCCTCGCCGAAGGAGTACTTCCAGGTCACCGTGGCGACGTTCTTGATGCCCTTCTTCGCAAGCGCCTCGCCCATCGCGTAGGACGGCTGCCAGGCCGAGAAGGACGAGCGGAAGATGTAGGGCGAGCACAGCGGGCCGGTCAGCTCGTTGGCGCCGGCGTTGGGGACGATCATCAGGGTCTTGGTGTCGCGGGCCACCTTGGCCATGGCGAGCGCGACCCCGGAGTGGACGGTACCGACCAGCACGTCGACCTTGTCGCGCGAGACCAGCTTCTTGGCGTTCTCGGTCGCCTTGGCCGGGTTGGACTCGTCGTCGACGGTGAAGTATTCGACCTCGCGGCCGCCGAGCTTGCCGCCGTTCTCGTCGACGAACTGCTTGAAGCCGTTGGTGATCGCGGTGCCGAGCGCGGCGTAGGTGCCGGTGTAGGGCAGCATCAGGCCGACCTTGACCTTGTCGGCCGCGTTCGCGGCGCCGATGCCGGCAGCGGCCAGCGCGAGGGTCAGGGCGAGGTTGCCGGCGAGTTTGAACGTGCTCTTCATGATGTCTCTTCCTTGCAGGTGGGTTGGATTCGTGCGTCTTCTGGACGACGCATCGTCTTGCGGATTCGGTCGGCCCCGTCGCGGCACGGGCTGTGCCGCGACCGGGCTGGAAACGCGGCCGCCGAGGCGGCCGCGCGCCGACGAGGGCGGAGGCCTCAGATGAAACGGGTGCTGACGCTACCGAGCGACTGGATGCGCAGGTTGACGCTGTCGCCGGCCTGCACCGAGACCGCCTCGGTGACGCCGCCCGACAGGATCATGGTGCCCGCGGGGATCTCCTCGCCGCGCGCGCCGAGGTGGTTGGCCAGGGCCGCGATCGCCGCCGCCGGGTGACCGAGCACCGCGGCGCCGGCACCGACCGCCACCGGCTCGCCGTTCTTCTCGAGGACCACACCCAGGGTGCGCAGATCCAGGCCGGCGACCGGCGCCGCCTGGCCGCCGAGCACGAAGCGGGTCGACGAGCAGTTGTCGGCGATCACGCTCTTGAGGTCGAACTTGAAGTCCTTGTAGCGCGAATCGATGATCTCGATGCCGGGCATGACGAAGTCGGTCGCCGCGAGCACCGCGCCGATGTGGCAGCCGGGGCCCTTGAGCGCGCGCTTGGTGACGAACACGATCTCGGGCTCGACCTTCGGGTGGATCAGCTCGCTGGTCTTGATCTCGCCACCGTCCGGCACGCTGAAGTAGTCGACGAGCCAGCCGAACACCGGGGTGTCGACGCCCATCTGCTTCATCTTGCCGCGCGAGGTCAGGCCGGCCTTGAGGCCGACCACGCGGTTGCCGCGCGCCAGCTTGCGGCGCAGGATCTCGGCCTGGATCGCGTAGGCGTCGTCCCAGTCCATGTCGGGATGGGCCTCGGTGATCTTCACCACTTCGAAGGCCTGCAGTTCGGCGTTCTCGAGGTGTTCGGCCAGTTGTTCGATGGTTTGCTGATTCAGTTTCATTGGAAGTTTCCTGTTGGATTGGGGGCGGGTCAGACGAAGCGCACCGAGCAGCCGCCGATGCCGCCGATCGTCATGCGCAGGTTGTCGCCGCGCGCCACCGGGACCATGGCGCCCATGGCACCCGAGAGCACGATGTCGCCGGCCTTGAGCGCGATGCCGAGCGAGCCGAGCATGTTGGCCAGCCACACCATGGCGTTGACCGGATGGGCCATGGTGGCCGCGCCGGCGCCGGTGACGACGATCTCGCCGTTCTTCTCCAGCACCATGCCGGCGAGCGCGAGGTCGAGGTCGGCGATGTCGACCAGCTGGTCGCCGAGCACGAACACGCCGCACGAGGCGTTGTCGGCCACGGTGTCCTGGATCTTGATCTTCCAGTCCTGGATGCGCGAATCGACGATCTCGAAGCAGGCCATCACGCCTTCGGTCGCAGCGAGCACGTCGGCTGCGGTGACGCCCGGACCCTGCAGGTCCTTCTTGAGCAGGAAGGCGATCTCGCCCTCGGCCTTGGGCTGGATGAGCGTGTCCATGTCGACCGACTCGCCCTCGTTGAAGACCATGCTGTCGAGCAGGTAGCCGAAGTCGGGCTGATGCACGCCCAGCATGTTCATCACCGCCTTGCTGGTGACGCCGATCTTCTTGCCGATGACGCGGTCGCCCTTCTCGAGGCGGCGCGCGATCATGCGCTGCTGCACGTGGTAGGCGTCCTCGATCGTCATGTCGGGATGCGCGGCGCTCAGCGGCGCGATCGGCGTGCGCGCGACGAGCGCGTCGTAGAGCGAATCGCCCAGGGCTTCGATGGTTTTCTGGTCCATGTACGATCTTCCTATTACAGCTTGATGCAGACGTTCTTGAGGTCGGTGTAGAACTCGAGCGAGTGCACGCCGCCTTCACGGCCGATGCCCGACTGCTTGGAGCCACCGAAGGGGGTGCGCAGGTCGCGCAGGAACCAGCTGTTCACCCACGAGATGCCCACTTCCATCTTCTGCGCGACGCGGTGGGCGCGCGAGACGTCCTGCGTCCAGATCGCGCAGGCCAGGCCGTACTTGTTGTCGTTGGCCTTCTCCAGCACTTCCTCCTCGGTGTCGAAGGGGGCGATGTGGCAGCACGGCCCGAAGATCTCTTCCTTGATCACGCGGGCGGTTTCCGGCAGGCCGGTCCAGATGGTCGGCTGCACCCAGCAGCCATCGGCGAGTTCGCCCGGCATCTGGGGCACGCCGCCACCGGTCACCACGGTCGCACCTTCTTCCACGGCGACCTTGTAGTAGGACAGCACCTTCTCCTGATGCTTCTTGCTGACCAGCGGGCCGAAGTTGGCGGCCGGATCGTCCGGCACGCCGATCTTCATGCCTTCGGCGCCGGCCTTCAGGGCGGCGACGAACTTGTCGAAGATCGGGCGCTCGACATAGACGCGCTCGGTGCCCAGGCAGACCTGGCCGCAGTTCAGGAAGACGGAGCGCAGGGTGCCTTCGATGGCCTTGTCGAAGTCGCAGTCGGCGAACACGATCGCGGCGTTCTTGCCGCCCATTTCCAGCGACACCGGGCGCGAGCCGTTGGCCGCCGCCTTCATGATGACCTCGCCGGTGCGGGTCTCGCCGGTGAAGGTGAGCGCGTCGACGTCCGGGTGGGCGGTCAGGAAGGCGCCGGCGGAGTTGGCGCCGAAGCCGTTGACCACGTTGTAGACCCCCTTGGGGATGCCGACCTTGTTCATCACCTCGCCGAGCAGCGCGGCGGTGCGCGGGGTGTCTTCCGAGGGCTTGACGACCACGGTGTTGCCGCAGGCCAGCGCCGGGCCGACCTTCCAGGTCATCAGCAGCAGCGGCAGGTTCCACGGGCAGATCACGCCGACCACGCCGACCGGACGGCGATAGCCGTAGTTGATCGCCTTGCCGCCGTCGGGCGTCGTCATCTCGAAGAACTCGGTCGGAACGTTCTTGACCATGTCCGCGAAGACCTTGAAGTTGGCCGCACCGCGCGGGATGTCCACATGCGAGGCCATGCTCTTGGGCTTGCCGGTGTCGGCGCACTCGGCCTCGAGGAAGTCGTCGAAGCGGTTGTTGATCTCGACCACCAGGGCCTCGAGCAACTCGATGCGCTTCTGCAGCGACATCGAACCCCAGGGGCCCTTCAGCGCGGCCTTGGCGGCCTTGACGGCGGCGTCGACTTCCTTCTCGCCGGCTTCGGCGACCATGCCGATCACCTTGTTGTTGATCGGGTTGCGGTTCTCGTACCACTTGTCGGTGGCGACGTATTCGCCGTCGATGAAGTTGAGGATCTTGTCAGCGATCATGATTTCTCCCGTTACGTTTTCGAACGTTGCTGGATTGTGTTGCCGCTTTTCGTCGTGGCCTCGTCGGGCGGGCGGCGTCGGGGATGGGGTCGGGGGGTGCGTCCTGGCGCATGCCCGGCGCGATGCGCCGGGCATGCGGACCAGGTCAGGTCACGACGGTCAGGAAGCGCTCGTTGAGCTTGCGGTCGTGGTAGAAGATGCCGGCGCCGACCTCGTCGAAGGTCCAGGTGATCGGCGCGTGGTCGGGATAGGTCTCGTAGCCGCCGCAGAAGGTCTCGAAGCGGTTGCCCGAGGGGTCGAAGGCGTAGATCGTCGAGCCGCGGGTGATGCCGTGGCGGGTCGGGCCGATGTCGATCGACACCCGGTTCATCGACATGATGTCGGCCGCGCGCAGCACCTTCTCCCAGCTGTCGAGCAGGAAGGACAGGTGGTGCAGCTTGCCCGGCTCGGGGTGGGCGACGAAGGCCAGGTCGTGCGCCTTGTGCGAGCAGGAAATGAAGGTGGCGAGCAGGGACTTGCCGTCTTCGAGCAGCACGCGCTCGACGAGGTGGAAGCCGAGCACCTCGGTGAACAGCTTGAGGTTCTCCTCGAGGTTCGGGCCGTAGAGCAGGCAATGGTCGAAGCGGTGCGGAGCGATGCCGTGCTCGGAGGCGGCGATCCACGGATCCGGGTTGGTGTAGGGCTGGCCGTTGCCGACGTCGGTCTTTTCGGCATACAGCTCCATGACGTGGCCGGTCGGGATGGTGAAGCGCACGCGCTCGCCGGTCTCGAGCAGTTCGCCGGCCGGGATGCGCTCGGTGGCGACGCCGTAGGCCTGCAGGTCCTTGTCGAGTTGCTCGAGCGTCGCCTTGTCCTTGACCTTGAAGCCGATCAGGTCCACGCCGGCACGGTCGGCCTGGCGCAGGATCACGCTATTGTGGTCGCGCTCGTCCCAGGCCTTGAAATACACACGGCCGGCTGCATCGCGGCCGGTCTCGACGAGCCCGAGCACGTCCTTGTAAAAGGCCACGCTTTCATCCAGATCCAGCACGCGCAGCTGGATGTGGCCAGGACGCATCACTCCGGTAGTTGCCATCTTGCATCTCCTCTCAGGGGTCACGGACGGGGTTGCGGGCGCCTCGTGCGACCCGCGCTCCCCGGGTTCTCATGCGGCGGGTCGCGCCCGCCTGTTTCTACGACTGCCTTGCGTCCGCGGCCGCCGCTGACGGCGTCGCGCACACGTTCTTCTTCATCTTGCCGAGCACCGCCAGGCGGAGGTCCGACAGCGGCTTCACGCGGCAGGCGAGGACGATGCCGGCGGCCTCCTCCTCGGCACTGACGTAGGCCCGGCTCATCACGCGCTTGCTGTACTCGCCGGCCTCGACCTGCACCTTGCACACGCCGCAACCGCCGCCGCGACAGCCCACCGGGATGCCGCGCTTGCCAAGCCGCTCCATGCCCGCGAGCAGGGTCTCGTCCTCACGGCAGCGGTAAACCTCGCCGGTCTCGACGATGGTCACCTGGTGGAAGACCTTCGGCGCGGGGGCGTTCATGTCAGGCCACCTGCCGTTCCTGCTGCGCCTCGTTGAAGGCCTTCAGGCGTGCAGCCTGCAGTTCGCGGGCCGCGGCGAGGTTCTTCTCCTTGACGTGGCCGAAGCCGCGGATCTCGTCGGGCACGCTCGCCAGCGCCACCGCCGCAGCGTGATTCACCGGGTTGAGCCTGGCGAGGATCTGGTCGAGCAGCTGGATGTAGTCCTCGATCAGCTTGCGCTCGGTCTGGCGCTCTTCGGTCTTGCCGAAGACATCGAGCGCGCTGCCGCGGAAGCGCTTCAGGCCGGCCAGACGCTTGAAGGCCTTGAACATCCACTCGCCATACTGCTTCTTCTGCGGGTGGCCGGTCACCGGGTCGGTCTTGGAGAGCAGCGGGGGCGCGAGGTTGTACTTGACCGAGTAGCCATTCGGGAACTGCGCGTCGAGTTCGGCGAGGAAGGCCGGATCGGTGTGCAGGCGGGCGACCTCGAACTCGTCCTTGTAGGCCATCAGCTTGTACAGGTAGCGGGCGGCCGCCTCGGCGAGCGCGGAGGAGGAAACCGCCTTCTGCTCGCCCGCAACCACGCGCTTGATCACCTCGGCGTAGCGCCTGGCGTAGGCCTCGTCCTGGAAGGCGATGAGCTCGGGCACGCGGATCTCGACCAGGCGCTTGACCTCGCCGCTGGCGCCGATCGAATCGACGATCGCACGCGCAGCCGGCGACAGCTGCGGCGCCTTGTTCAGCACGACCACCTGGCCACCGGTCTTCTGGCGCGCGACCTCGGCCTCGACGAAGGCGCGATCGACCACCGCCATGCGGCCCCAGCGGAAGGCGGCCAGACTCATGTCCACCGCGACGCCGGACTGGCGGATGGCGTCCTCGATCGACTCGGCCCGGAGCGGGATCGTGCCGGCCTGGAAGGCCACGCCGACCATGAAGTTGTTGGTCGCCATCGCATCGCCGAACAGGCCCGCCGCCAGCGCCTCACCGTCGAGGAACACGTTGTGCTCCTTGCGGGTGACGCGGTCGATGCCGCCGGTGAGGCCGCTGGTGGCCGGGAACAGCGCCTTGCGGTTGGTCACCATCTGACCGGTCGGGGTCTGGGTGGTGGACACGATCGCGATGGTGCGCTCCGGATTGCACTTGTCGAGGTTCTTCGGGTCGGTGGCGTTGAGGATGTCGAAGCCCAGATACAGGTCGGCACGGCCGTCGGAGATCTTGTTCGAACCCTTGAACGGGGCGTGGGTGATCTTGATGTCGGAGATCACCGCGCCGCCCTTCTGCGCCAGACCGGTCTGGTCGAGGCCGATCACGTGCTTGCCTTCGAGGCGGGCGGCACGCGCCAGCGTCGCCACGACGGTCACCGAGCCGGTGCCGCCGATGCCCATGACGTGGATGCCGAAGCCCAGGCTGTCATCGACCTTCTTGACCGGCGGCGGCAGCTCGCGCTCGAGCGCCGGGATGCGACCCTTTTTCTTCTTGGGCGCGCCATCGGCGGCCGGGGCCGGATGCGGGGTGATGGTCAGGAAGGACGGGCAGAAGCCCTTCACGCAGCTGAAGTCCTTGTTGCACGAGGACTGGTGGATGCGGGTCTTGCGACCGAACTCGGTCTGCACCGGCTCGACCGACATGCAGTTCGACTTCTCGCCGCAGTCGCCGCAGCCTTCGCAGACGCGCTCGTTGATGACGGTGACCTCGACCGGCTCGTCGGCCTTGCCGCGGCTGCGCGCACGGCGCAGCTCGGCGGCACACTCCTGGTCGTGCAGCAGCACGGTGCAGCCCGGGGTGGCGGCAAGCTCGCGCTGCGCCTCCTCGATGCGGTCGCGGTGCCAGACCTCGGTGCCACCGGGCAGCTGCACGCCGTTGAAGCGCGAGGGGTCGTCGGTGGTGACGATGATCTTCTTGACGCCGTTGGCGAGGAGGTCGGAGACCATGTTGGTCACCGGGACCTCGCCCTGGATGGCCTGGCCGCCGGTCATCGAGGTGTGCGCGTTGCGCAGCAGCTTGAAGGTGATGTTCACCCCGGTCGAAGCCGCATAGCGGATCGCCAGGCTGCCCGAGTGCGCGTAGGTGCCGTCGCCCATGTTCTGGAAGATGTGCTGCGCCTCGGTGAAGGGCGCCATGCCGATCCACTGCGTGCCCTCGGCGCCCATGTGGGTGCCCATGACCACGTTGCGGCCCATCCACATCGCCATGGTGTGGCAGCCGATGCCGGCCGACACGATGCTGCCGTCGGGGGCCTGGGTCGAGGAGTTGTGCGGACAGCCCGAGCAGAACCAGGCGGTGCGCACCGCGGTCGGCAGCTTGTTGCGCGAGTGGATCTCGTCCAGGCGCTTGAGCCAGTTCTCGGCCGACTCGATGCGGGTCTTGCGCGACAGGCGCTTCAGCAGCGCGCGCACGATGACGTCGGACTCGAACTCGCCGTAGTGCGGCAGCAGCTCCTTCTCTTCCTCGTCGAACTTGCCGACGATGCGCGGCGCGTTGGCCATGCCGTAGAGCACCTGCTTGGCGAACATCTCCAGGAAGGGACGCTTTTCCTCGATGACGAAGATCTCTTCCAGTCCCTGCGCGAACTCGCGCACGATGCTCGGCTCCATCGGGAACAGCATGCCCATCTTGAGGATGCGGATGCCGTAGCGGCGCAGCGCGGCATCGTCCAGGCCCATCTCGAGGAAGGCCTGGTTGAGGTCGTTGTAGGTCTTGCCCGCGGTGAGGATGCCGATCCAGGCGTCGGGGTTGGGGAAGACGACGTTGTTGAGGTTGTTGGCGCGGGCGTAGCGCTTCACCACCTCGAGGCGGCGGGTGTACAGCGACTGCTCCATCTCCAGCGCCTCGACGCGCACGTTCATGCCCAGGTTCATGTTGGGCGTGAACAGCTTGCCATCGAACTCGAGGTCGGGGGTGACGAAGTTCAGGCGCTCGGGCGACACGTTGGCGGTGCCGGTGCCGTCGGCGACGTTGGTGACGATCTTCATGCCCATCCACACGCCCGCCAGACGCGACATCTGGTAGCCGTGCAGGCCGTAGTCGAGGATCTCCTGCACGTTGCCCGGGTACAGCGAGGGGATGCCGACGTGGAACAGCATGGGCTCGGACTGCGAGCACAGCGAGGAGCTCTTGCAGCTCGGGTCGTCGCCCGCGATCGCGAGCACGCCGCCGTTCTTGGCGATGCCGGTGTAGTTGGCGTGCTTGAGCGCGTCGCCCGAGCGGTCCACGCCCGGCGCCTTGCCGTACCACATGCCGGTGACGCCGTCGAACTTCTGCTTGCCGACGGTGTGCAGCATCTGCGTGCCCCACACCGCGGTGGCGGCGAGATCCTCGTTGATGCCGTCCACGAAGTGGATGTGGTTCTGCACCAGCAGCTTCTGCTGCTTGATCAGCGCGGCGTCGAGCATGCCGACGGGAGAGCCGCGGTAGCCGGAGACGAACATGCCCGTCTTGAGCCCGCGACGGGCGTCGGTGCGCACCTGATCGAGGGTCAGACGGACGATCGCGTCGATGCCGCCGAGGTGGATGTCTCCTTCTTCCTGGGTGAACGTGTTGGAGATTTGCTTGCCGGATGACATGAGTGTCCTTCCCCTTTTATCAGCCCGTCTCCGGGCGTTTTGTCCGTCTCGTCCCCCACGCGCCGGGCGGCATGGCGGAACGATCTGGGGCGCAGATTAGGGGGAGCGGCCATACGGCAATATCCACTTCGTGCACAACCGCTATCCGCTTTGTGCAGCCGGGACCACCCTGCAGAGAGTGGATACTGATGTTGCAAGAACTGGATATTTCGCGCCTTTTGACCTCCCTACGATGCGAACTCCGCGCATCAGACAACACAGGAGACTCTGGCGATGATCACCACGGAATATCTGGACTCACTGATTGAGAAGGACAAGGAAAAGGGCCTGTTCCGCTGCAAGCGTGAGATGTTCACCAGCAAGGAACTGTTCGATCTCGAGATGGAGCACATCTTCGAAGGCAACTGGATCTACCTCGCCCACGAGAGCCAGTTGCCCAAGATCAACGACTACTACACGACCAAGATCGGTCGTCAGCCGGTGTTCATCACCCGCAACAAGGACAACCAGCTCAACTGTTTCATCAACGCCTGCGCCCACCGCGGCGCCACGCTGGCGCGCTTCAAGCACGGCAACAAGGCCACCTACACCTGCCCGTTCCACGGCTGGACCTTCAACAACTCGGGCAAGCTGCTGAAGATCAAGGACCCGTCCGAGACCGGCTACCCCGAGAGCTTCAACTGCGAGGGCTCGCACGATCTCAAGAAGATTGCGCGCTTCGAGTCCTACCGCGGCTTCCTCTTCGGCAGCCTGAAGGCCGACGTCCAGCCGCTCGAGGACTTCCTCGGCGAGTCGACGAAGATCATCGACATGATCGTCGACCAGTCGCCCGAGGGCCTGGAAGTGCTGCGCGGCTCCTCGACCTATGTCTACGAGGGCAACTGGAAGCTGCAGGCCGAGAACGGCGCCGACGGCTACCACGTGACCGCCACGCACTGGAACTACGCCGCGACCCAGGCGCAGCGCAAGAGCCGCGACGCCGGTGACGACATCAAGGCGATGAGCGCCGGCGGCTGGGCCAAGAAGGGCGGCGGCTCCTACTCCTTCGAGAACGGCCACCTGCTGCTGTGGACGCGCTGGGACAACCCCGAAGACCGTCCGCTGATGGAACAGCGCGACCGCCTGGTCAATGAGTTCGGCGAAGCCAAGGCCGACTGGATGATCGGCAACTCGCGCAACCTGTGCCTGTACCCGAACGTGTACCTGATGGATCAGTTCAGCTCGCAGATTCGCGTGTTCCGCCCGCTCGACGTCAACCGTACCGAAGTCACCATCTACTGCATCGCGCCCAAGGGCGAGTCGGCCGAGGCCCGCGCCCGCCGCATCCGCCAGTACGAGGACTTCTTCAACGCCTCGGGCATGGCCACGCCGGACGACCTCGAGGAGTTCCGCGCCTGCCAGGAAGGTTTCATGGGCCGTGCGCTGGAGTGGAACGACATGTCGCGCGGCGCCACGCACTGGGTCGAAGGCCCGGACGACGAGGCCGACAAGATCGACCTCAAGCCCATCCTGTCCGGCGTCAAGACCGAAGACGAGGGCCTGTACGTCGCCCAGCACACCTACTGGCTCGAGCAGGTCCGCGAGGCGCTCGAATCCAAAGCCAAGAACGCATAATCGGAGACCCACGAGATGAGCATTTCCTACGAGAACCTGTGCGCCTTCCTGTACCGCGAGGCCCGTCACCTCGACGACCGCGAGTGGGACGAATGGCTGGCGATGTACGACGAGAACTGCACCTTCTGGATGCCGGCCTGGGACGATGACGGCGAGCTGACCGAAGACCCGCAGACCGAGATCTCGCTGATCTGGTACGGCCGCCGCGCCGGCCTGGAAGACCGCGTGTTCCGCATCCGCACCGAGCGCTCGAGCGCGACCATCCCCGACACCCGCACCAACCACCACATCAGCAACGTCGAGGTGGTCGAGCAGAGCGGCACGACGGTCAAGCTGCGCTTCAACTGGCACACCATGAGCGTGCGCTACAACCACACCGACCACTTCTGCGGCACCAGCTTCTACACCCTGGACGTGTCCGGTGCGAGCCCGCTGATCAAGGAGAAGAAGGTCGTCCTGAAGACCGACTACATCCGCCACGTCATCGACGTTTACCACGTCTGACAACGAGGGCGGGGCACCGCGCGCCGGCAACGGCGCAGGCGACCCCGCCCCAACCGGGAGAGACAACCATGACATTCAAGATCGCGCTGAACTTCGAGGACGGCGTCACCCGCTTCATCGACTGCAACGCCACCGAGACCGTGGCCGATGCGGCCTACCGCCAGGGCGTGAACGTCCCCATCGACTGCCGCGACGGCGCCTGCGGCGCCTGCAAGTGCAAGGCCGAATCGGGCAGGTACGAGCTCGGCTTCTACATCGACGACGCCATGAGCGAGGAAGAGGCCAAGCTCGGATACGTCCTCACCTGCCAGATGCACCCCAAGAGCGACTGCGTGGTGAACGTGCCCGCCTCGTCCGAGGTGTGCAAGATCAAGCACGCCACCCTCACCGCCACCGTGGCCGAGGTGCGCCAGCTCTCGCCGAGCACGCTCTCCCTGGTGCTGCAGGGCGAAGGCATCGGCAAGCTCGCCTTCCTGCCCGGCCAGTACGCCAACCTCACCGTGCCCGGCACCGAGCAGACGCGCGCCTACTCGTTCAGCTCGATGCCCGCCGAGAACAGGGTGAGCTTCCTCATCCGCAACGTGCCCAACGGCCTGATGAGCGGCTACCTCACCGGCGCCGCCAAACCCGGCGACACCATCAAGCTCGCCGGCCCGATCGGCAGCTTCTACCTGCGCGACGTCGCCCGCCCGGTGCTGATGCTCGCCGGCGGCACCGGCCTCGCGCCCTTCCTCGCCATGCTCGACAAGCTCGTCGCCGCCGGCGGCAGCGCGCACCCGGTGCACCTGATCTACGGCGTGAACACCGATGCCGACGTGGTCGAGCTCCAGCGCCTGGACGCCTTCAAGGCCGCACTGCCCAACTTCACCTACGACGTCTGCGTGGTGGCCGACGACAGCAGCTGGCCGAAGAAGGGCTATGTCACCGCCCACATCGAGCCCGCCCACCTCAACGAAGGCAACGTGGACATCTACCTGTGCGGCCCCCCGCCCATGGTCGAGGCCGTCGCCCACGACCTGCGCGAGCGCAAGGTCGAACCGAACAGCTTCCATTACGAGAAGTTCGCCGCCAGCGTCTGAGCGCTGCCCATCCCGTCAGGAGCGACAATGGCAAACCGTTTCAAGAAGAAAGTGGCCGTCATCACCGGCGCCGCGCAGGGCATCGGCAAGCGCGTCGCCGAGAAGATGGCCAAGGAGAAGGGCACCCTGGTGCTGGTCGACCGCTCCGAGCTCGTGCATGAGGTGGCCAGGGAGCTGTCCGGCAAGGTCGAAGTCCTCAGCCTCACCGCCGACCTGGAGAAGTTCGCCGACTGCAAGCGGGTCATGGAGGCCGCGGTCGAGAAGTTCGGCCGCATCGACATCCTGATCAACAACGTCGGCGGCACGATCTGGACCAAGCCCTTCGAGCACTACGAGGAGGACGAGATCGAGGCCGAGGTGCGGCGCTCGCTCTTCCCCACGCTGTGGTGCTGCCGCGCCGCCCTGCCCTACATGCAGGAACAGGGCAAGGGTGCGATCGTGAACGTGTCCTCGATCGCCACCCGCGGCGTCAACCGCGTGCCCTACGGCGCGGCCAAGGGCGGCGTCAATGCGCTCACCGCCTGCCTGGCGTTCGAGAACGCCGAGCGCGGCATCCGCGTCAATGCCACCGCGCCCGGCGCCACCGAGGCCCCGCCGCGTCTGATCCCGCGCAACACCAAGGAACAGAGCGAGCAGGAGAAGCTCTGGTACAAGCAGATCTACACCCAGTCGATCGACAGCAGCCTGATGAAGCGCTACGGCACGCTCGACGAGCAGGCCGACCCGATCCTGTTCCTCGCCTCCGACGACGCCGCCTACATCACCGGCACCATCGTGCCGGTGGGCGGTGGCGACCTGGGCTGATTTTCCCGCGTCCTCTCCCTCCCCTCGGACGCCTCGGCCGCGCTGCAGCGATGCAGCGCGGCTTTTTTTCGTCCCCCTGTCTTGCGGCCTCAGAATTAAAAAACTTTATCCATAGAACCATAGACAGCGCTTTTGCTTCCCAATAAAATCGAGATTCTTAAGTTTCTCGAAGAATGGCCGATCAAGAAGCCGACTTCGTCCGACAGAGAGCGAGACAGCCTGCACGCCAGGCGGAGAGGAGAAGCGCATGAGCAAGGAACGCCGGTTTCAGACGCACGTGAGCAAACCCGAATGGAGGACCGCGTGATGCCCATCCGCTTCCTCAACGGCCAGAGCAATGTCTTCGCCGCCGCCAACCCCTTCGAGGTCTCCGAGTACGTGCGCGCCAACGTGGGTTCGCACAGCCTGCGCCTGCCGCGCGCCAGCGACGCCAGCGCCTCGCTCAGCCACCGCCGCGCCGGCACGCTGGATCTTTGCCGTCTCAGCTACGGCGCGCAGGCCCGCGTGCTGTCCGAGAGCCTCGGCGACATCTACCACGCCCAGTTCATCCTGCAAGGCTATTGCAGCTACACGCTCGCCAACCGCACGCTCGACCTGCCCGCCGGCCACGTGCTGGTGCTCAACCCGGACGAGCCGGTGGACCTCACCTACTCGGACAACTGCGAGAAGTTCATCGTCCGCATCCCCTCGGCGATGCTCGACGACGCCTGCACCGAGCACCGCTGGTTCAAGCCCAACGAGCGCATCAAGTTCAGCCCCGAGCCGCAGCGTTTCGAGGACATCGACAGCCTGCTGCTGCTGTTGCGCCTGCTCTGCGAGGAGGCCGAATCCGAGCTGGCGACGCCGCAGATGCTGCAGCACTACTGTCGCGTGGTCACCACCAAGCTGATGGTGATGCTCAAGCACAACGTCAGCATGGTCGCCCCCACCCGGCACGCGCCCAGCTTCGAGCGCCTGGTGAACTACATCGAGCGCAACATCAAGCTCGATCTCAGCGCCGAGGATCTCGCCCACTACGCCGGGCTGAGCCTGCGCTCGCTCTACCTGCTGTTCGAGAAGAACGTGAAGACGACGCCGAAGAACTTCGTGCGCCAGAAGAAGCTCGAGAAGGTGCATTCGATCCTGAGCGACCCGGGCCAGGCCTGTCCGAACGTCACCGCGGTCGCGCTCGAGTACGGCTTCTCGCACCTGGGCCGCTTCTCCGAACTTTACAAATCCACCTACGGCGTGCTGCCCTCGCAGTCGATCCGCTGCCGCCAGCCCCAGGCCGGGCGCTGAACAGCGACCGGCGCCCGCAGCCGGGCGCCGCATCTTCCGTACCCCACCCTGCCCCGCCCTCCTCCGGGCGGGGCAGGGTCACGACCCCACCTGGAGAAATGCGCCATGGAACGCATCGCGATCAATCCCCCCGAGCTCTTCAGCGGCAAGGCCTTCAGCCAGACCTTCTCGATCAGCACGCCGCAACGGCTGATCTTCGTGTCCGGCCAGGTCGACTGCGACCGCGAGGGCAAGGTGCGCAACCCCGACGACCTCGAGGCGCAACTGAAAGGCACGCTCGACAACCTCGAGATCGCACTGCGCGCGCAAGGCGCGAGCATGCGCGACCTGGTGCAGGTGACGATCTACGTCGTCGGGCTGCGCCCCGAGGACACCACGCGCATCCGCGAGATCCGCTCCGCCTACTTCGACGCCGAGCGCCCGCCGGCGGTCACCCTGCTCGGCATCGAGCGCCTCGCCTTCCCCGGGCTGCGCGTCGAGATCGACATCATCGCGGCGCAGTGACGCAAAGGCCCGGCGCGCCGCGCTCCGGCGCCGCCGGGCAGGCAGGGCACGCGCGTGCCGTCGGCGCGCGATCAGCCCTTGCGCGGCGGATTCAGGAAGCCGCGCATCAGGCGGGTGAGGCGCGGCATCACCACCCAGGTCATCGTCACCACGATCAGCGCAGTGAGCACCGCGGTGCGCGGCAGGAAGGGCAGCGGCTGGATCCACGGCAGCACGAACCACAGGAAGAAGGACACGGTGGGGAAGATCCCCAGCCAGGTCACCACCGCCATGCGCACGCGCGGCGGATGCATCGTCGCGGGCACCACCGCGGGCTCGAACCAGGCTTCGAGCCCGCTCAGCTTGCGGAATTCAGGCTCGCCCTCGGCCACCGCCTTCATGCGCTCGAGCAGCTCGTGTCGTGCCTCGCTCATGTCCCAGGCCTGCAACTCGGCCTCCGAGGCGAAGCGGATCACGAGCTGATACTCCTCGCCCGCCGCCTCGGGCGGAATCAGATCGCCGCCCAGAAAACCCTTGTGCTCGCGCATCTTGGCGAGCATTTCACGCAGCATCACTTCGTACTCGGCCTCATGCCCCGGGCGCGCGCGGCGGCGGGCGATGCGGGTGATGCGGGCGGGAGCGGCGGCAGGTGCATTCATCGAGGACTCTCCTGTTCTGACGGGGCGGTGAAGCCGGATTGCGCATCACCGCGGGTAGAGCTCTACTCTAACGCATAATTCTCGAGATTTTTATAAATAATCGTGATTAATATTTTGCATGGTCACGATCGGCCGCTCCGCGCACACGGCAGACGAAAAACCCCGGCCACCAGGACGGTGTGCCGGGGTTGTGCGCGCAGCTCCGGGAAAGGCCCCGCCGCCTCTTACAGCGGCATGATCAGCTTGAGGATGAACTTGTCGCCCTCGAAGCGGTTCTCCGCGCCCGTTTCACGGTTCCACTGGCCAGTGAAATGCACGCCGCCCTTGGTCGTGTAGCTGACGGTGGGGCCGATGGCGAAGACCTCACCCTTGCGTCCGTCCGACCACGGTCCAAGCGCGGACGAGATCGTCTGTCCATTGAGCTTGTCATTGCCCGTCTGCTTCAGGTAGTAACCGGACAGCCCCACGCCCCACGGCCCGAATCGCTTGCCGACGAGATAGTCGAAGTGGAACTCGTCACCCGACTCATACTTCATCTTGGGCGCGCCGAGGGCGGGACGGAAATCACTGTTCGACGTCTTGATGTTGTACATGATCTTGGACGACACCTCCCAGCCGGTGTCTCCCATGTAGCTGAACGCGAACAGCGGCTCGAAGCTCCAGTAGTTGGCGCCGATGCTCTGGCGCGGCTCACCCGATTTGTAGGCTCCCACCGGCAGATTGATGTCGAGCCCGATCGCCCAGTGCCAGTTCTTGGAATGCCAGGAGACGATGAAGGGGTCGATGGTGATGTCGCCAAGACCGAACTTGGACTCCGAGCCCGCACCCAGCGCCACGTCCTGATGCACCAGCGGCACGATCACGTGCCAACCCCAGTTGCCACCCAGGATCTTGTACTCGCTGGTGTGCACGAAGCGGAAGGCGTTGAACCAGGCATCGACGCCGGCGCCCGCGACCTTGTTGCCGCCACCGTCGACCAGATCCCCGCTGTAATAGCCGAAGTAGTTGATGAATTAGTTCCCCGGCGGCGGCACCGCGCCGGCCAGCCAGGTCTCGGCCCCGTTCGGATACTGGTCACCGCCTTCCTTGGCGTGGGCGCCGCCGATCGCGAGCGCACCGAGCGCGACCGCAGCCGCAATCTTGCTGATGTTCATCCCTTGAATTCCTCCTTGATTGGTCTTGCGACGAGTGTGCTGCTCCTGGACCGGCGCCCTCTGCGGAGCGCTCGGTGAATCTCATTCTCGCGGGTGCACGACCGTCAGCGCCCGAGGTCCTTCGCCGACACCCCGCCGATGCCCCAGTTGGTCTTGGGCACCTCGCGGATGACGACGCGCACGCTCTCGATCGGAGCGCCGACGGCCTCGACGATCGCCTGGGTCACCTTCTGGATCACTGCGCGCTTCTGGTCTTCGGTACGGCCTTCCATCATGGTGATTTCTGCCAGCGGCATGGTCTCTTCCTCCGGTTGTCGAACTATTGCGAGCCGGCGCCCCCGGCGTCCGGCCCGCGGAAAACGACCGGTGCGGCCCGCGCCGCACCGGCGGCGACTCACACCGCCAGGCCGCGCGCCTTGGCGAGGTTGAGCGCGGTGTCCTCGATCATGTCTTCCTGGCCGCCGACCATGCCGCGCTTGCCCATCTCGACCAGGATCTCGCGCGCCGGCACGCCGTACTTCTTCTCGGCGCGCTTGGCGAACAGCAGGAAGGAGCCGTACACCCCGGCGTAGCCGAGCGTGAGCGCATCGCGGTCGATGCGGATCGGGAAGTCCATGATCGGCACCACCAGGTCTTCGGCCACGTCCTGGATCTTGAACACATCCACGCCGGTCTCGATGCCCATCAGGTCGCACACCGCGATGAAGACCTCCAGCGGGGTGTTGCCCGCGCCGGCACCCAGGCCCGCGGCGGCCGCGTCGATGCGGGTGGCACCCACTTCCAGCGCGGCCAGGCTGTTGGCCACGCCCATGGCGAGGTTGTGGTGGCCGTGGAAGCCGAGTTCGGTCTCGGGCTTGAGCGCGTCACGCACCGCGGACAGGCGTGCCTTCACCGTGTCGGGCAGCAGGTGGCCGGCCGAGTCGGTGACGTAGATGCAGTTGGCGCCGTAGCTCTCCATCAGCCTGGCCTGCGTGACCAGGCCTTCGGGGCTGTTCATGTGCGCCATCATCAGGAAGCCGACGGTGTCCATGCCCAGCTTGCGCGCCATGCCGATGTGCTGCTCGGAGACGTCGGCCTCGGTGCAGTGGGTGGCGACGCGGATGGTGGACACGCCGAGCTCGTGCGCCATCTTGAGGTGATCGACGGTGCCGATGCCCGGCAGCAGCAGCGCCGAGACCTTGGCCTGCTTCATCAGCGGGATCACGGTGCCGAGGTATTCCTCGTCGCTGTGCGCCGGGAAGCCGTAATTGACCGAGCTGCCACCGAGGCCGTCGCCGTGGGTGACCTCGATCAGCGGTACGCCCGCCGCATCGAGCCCGGTGGCGATCGATTTCATCTGCTCGAGCGTCATCAGGTGGCGCTTGGGGTGCATGCCGTCCCGCAGGGTCATGTCGTGGACGGTGATCTTCTTGCCGCGAAGTTCCATGTTCATCTCCTTGTGCCGGGGCGCTCAGGCCACCATCGTGGCGCGGTTGGATTCGAGCTGCAGACGCCCGGCGAGGATCTCCTCGGCGAACATCTCGGCGGTGCGCGCGCCGGCCGCAGTCATGATGTCGAGGTTGCCGGCGTACTTGGGCAGGTAGTCGCCCAGGCCTTCGACTTCCAGGAAGACGGAGACGCGGTTGCCGTCGAACACCGGGCCATTGACCAGGCGGTAGCCGGGCACGTACTTCTGCACTTCCTGGATCATGGCGTGGATCGAGGCGGTGATCTTCTCGCGGTCGGGTTCGGTTTCGGTGAGGCAATGCACCGTGTCGCGCATGATCAGCGGCGGTTCGGCCGGATTCAGGATGATGATGGCCTTGCCCTTCCTGGCGCCGCCCACCTTCTCGACCGCGCCGGCAGTGGTGCGGGTGAATTCGTCGATGTTCTTGCGCGTGCCGGGCCCGGCACTCTTGGAGGACACGGTGGCGACGATCTCGCCGTAGGCCACCGGCTGCACGCGCGACACCGCCGCGACCATCGGGATCGTGGCCTGGCCGCCGCAGGTGACCATGTTCACGTTCATCTCACCCTTGCCGACGTGCTCGACGAGGTTCACCGGCGGCACGCAGAAGGGGCCGATCGCGGCCGGGGTGAGGTCGATCATCAGCACGCCGAGCTCGTTGAGCTTGCGGCTGTTCTCGGCATGCACATAGGCCGAGGTGGCGTCGAAGGCGATCTGCACGCCGTCGGCCTTCACATGCGGCAGCAGCCCGTCGACGCCGTCGGCGGTGGTCTTGAGGCCGAGCTCGCGCGCGCGCGCGAGGCCTTCGGAGGTGGCGTCGATGCCCACCATCCACACCGGCTCGAGCACCGGGCTACGCTTCAACTTGTAGAGCAGGTCGGTGCCGATGTTGCCCGGTCCGATCAGCGCACACTTGATCTTGTTCATGCCTGTCTTCCTTTGGGGTTGAGTCGTTTCCAGGAATGCAGGCCGCGCGACGGTCCGGGGAGAGGGGAGAGAGAGACGGACCGCCGCACGACTGCAACCGGGAGATGCCCGCAGTGCGGACGAAAAAAAGAACTCGCCGCTCAGGGCTCGACGTCGTCGGCGCCGATCGCGAGCAGCCCTGCGCGTGCGCAGATGCCATCCTGGTCCTCGGAGGCACCCGAAACGCCGATGCCGCCGACCAGCTCGCCGCCGACGCGGATCGGCAGGCCGCCGCCGAACACGACCAGCCGCGGCTGTGCCGAGAAGCCCAGCTTCATGCCCTCGTTGCCGGCGCACACGTCCATCCACTTCCCGGTCGGGAAGCCGAAGCCGCCGGCGGTGTAGGCCTTGTCGATGGCGATCGCGATCGACTGCGGGAAGGCGCCGGGCATGCGCAGGAAAGCGACGAGGTTGCCGGAGGCGTCGGCAACACCGACGTTGATCCGCACCCCGAGCGCCTCGGCCTTCTCGACCGCGGCGGCGACGGCGGCATGTGCCGCCTCCCAGCTGATGGTGGCCTGAGGAACAGCGACTTTCATCGGGTGAGCTCCTGTGGTTCAGGTTTGATTTGTAATGTTTTTGAAGATAGGCCAGGGCAATGTCGACGTCAAGGATTTTTCTCGAGATTTATAGAAGAAGCTAATTCCATCCCGCTCGGATAGAATCGGGAACCGGGGTGTTTCCAACATTTTCGCAATCATGAACGAAGCCGTTCCGCAAAGAACACCGGAGGCCGTCGAGCCCAAGACCCTCGTCGAGGGGGCCTACCAGCGCCTGCGCCGGGACATCATCGAGGGCGTTCACCCGCCCGGCGAGAAACTTCGCGTCGAACATCTCAAGGACCGCTACGAGGTCGGCGCCGGCACCCTGCGCGAGGCCCTCCTCCTGCTCGTCACCGACGCCCTGGTGGTCGCCCAGGGACAACGCGGCTTCCGCGTCTCGCCGATTTCCATCGAGGACTTCGAGGACATCACCCGCACCCGCCTGCTGCTCGAGACCGAAGCCCTGCGCCAGTCGCTGCAGCTCGGCGGCGAGGACTGGGAGGCCTCCGTGGTCGCGGCTTTCCACCGCCTCTCTCGCGCCGAGCAAAAGCTCGGCGACCACGACTCGCTGGCCGCCGAGGAGTGGGAGCGGCGCAACCGCGCCTTCCACGAGGCACTGATCGCCGCGTCGCCCTCGCGCTGGATCCGTCATTTCCAGCACATCCTCTACCAGCAGTCCGAGCGCTACCGGCGCCTGAGCCTGTTCAGCCATCCGATCCCGCGCGACATCCACGCCGAGCACCAGGCCTTGTTCAACGCCAGCCTGGCACGCGACACCACGCGCGCGACCTCCATCCTCACCGAGCACGTGCTGCGCACGCTCGACGCGGTGAAGCTGCTTCCGGCGGAGTTCTTCGCCGGCAAGCACAAGTCCTGAGTTCGCCGGACGCACGCCCCGTTCAACCTGCCTGCGCGCCCACCGGCGCCCCTGCCCGATCGGCAGGGAGCGCCGGCGCGGCCGCGGTCAGGACACCACGCTCAGGAAGCGCTCGTTGAGCTTGCGGTCGTGATAGAAGATCCCGGCGCCCACCTCGTCCCAGGTCCACGTGATGGTCTTGTAGTCGGGGTAGGTGTCGTAGCCGCCGCAGAAGGTCTCGAAGCGGTTGCCCGAGGGGTCGAAGGCATAGATCGTGGTGCCGCGGGTGACGCCGTGGCGGGTCGGGCCGATGTCGATCGAGATGCGGTTCATCGACATGATGTCGGCCGCGCGCAGCACCTTCTCCCAGCTGTCGAGCTTGAACGAGATGTGGTGCAGCTTGCCCGGCTCGGGGTGGCGCACGAAGGCGATGTCGTGGGCCTTGGTCGAGCACGACAGCCAGATCGCCAGGTCGGTCTTGCCGTCTTCCATCACCACGTGCTCGACGAGGTAGAAGCCGAGCACCTTCTCGAAGATCTCCTGCACCTTCTCGATGTCCGGCCCGTACAGCAGGCAGTGGTCCATGCGCGAGGGCGCGATGCCACGCTCGGCATCCGGGATCCACGGGTCCGGGTTCACATAGGACTGGCCGTTGCCGATGTCGGTCTTCTCGGCATAGAGCTCGATCAGGTGGCCCGACGGCACCTCGAAGCGCACGCGCTCGCCGGTCTCGAGCATCTCGCCGGCGGGGATGCGCTCGGTCTTCAGGCCGAAGGCCTGCAGGTCGGCGTCGAGCTTGTCGAGCGTCGCCTTGTCGGCGACCTTGAAGGCGAAGAAGTCCACGCCGGCGCTCTCGGCCTCGCGGATCAGTACGCTGTTGTGCTCGCGCTCGTCCCAGGCCTTGAAGTAGACGCGGCCCTGGCCGTCGCGGCCGGTTTCGACCAGGCCGAGGGTGTTCTTGTAGAAGTTGATGCCTTCCTCGAGGTCGAGGACACGCAGGGAGATGTGTCCCGGACGAAGTACGCCTGTCATTGCCATGTTGTCTGCTCCTCTCTTGATATGCCCGGGACGGCACGCCCGCCCGGGTCGGTTTGCTCGATCTTCATCCGTCGTTCGACGGATCCTGCCGTGGCCCGTGCCGCCCTGCGGGCGCGCCACGAAGCCTTCAAGTACCGCCTTCAGCCCGCCCTGCCGCCGGCCAGGCTCGGCGCTCGCCCTCCTCGCAGAGGAAGTCGCCGACCAGACGCACGAAGCGCGTGGAGTGCTCGATCTGCGTCCAGTGCCCGCAGCGGCCGAACACGTGAAGTTGTGCGCGCTCGATCCAGCGTAGCAGGGTCTCCGAGGTCTGCAGCGGAATCACCTGGTCGTCGCGGCCATGGATGATCAGGGTCTCGTGCGGCAGCGCGCGGATGTCCTCCTCGCGACTGGCGAGCGCATCGACCCAGCGCTGGCGCGGCGCGGGGAACATGCTCGCGAAGGACTCCTGGAAGCCCGGGCGGACGCTGGCGCGGTAGCGCAGTTCGGCGAGCTCGTCGTTCACCAGGCTGCGGTCCCAGGCGAAGCAGTCCATGATCCGGCGCATGTTCTCGAACGAGGGTGTGTAGCCCCACACCGCGTCCAGCCCCGGCGTGATCGGAAAGTGCACGCCCACGCTGCCCATCAGCACCAGCCGGCGCACGCGCTGCGGGTGGCGGATCGCCAGCGCCAACGCGAGCGCGCCGCCGAAGGAGTTGCCCACCACGTCTGCCCGCTCCAGCCCGAGCGCATCCATCAGCCCGAGCGCCTGCGCGACCCAGGTGTCGATGTCGTAGCGCAGGTCGGCACGCCGCTCGGTGAAGCCGAAGCCCGCCATGTCGGGCGCGATCACCCGCATGCGCTGCGCGAGCGGCGCCAGCACCAGGCGCCAGTTGGCCCAGGCGGAGACGCCGGGACCCGAGCCGTGGATGAAGAGCGCGGGAAAGCCCTCGCCGAGGTCGTGGTAGTTGGTCAGGATGCCGGCCGCGTGGATGCTGCGGCCGATCTCCGGATCGTCCGCAGCGGTCGCTGGCGCCGCCGGTTGCGCGCTGGACATGATGCTCATCCGTCCGTCCTCGCCCGTCTCAGATCTTCTTGAACAGCGGGCTGCGTACCTGCTGCACGTCCGCCGCGGAGAAGAACTTCTCCATGTAGATGTCGCGCTCGAACAGGCGTCCCTGCATCAGCGCGGTGATGCAGGCGTCGATCATCAGCGGCGGGCCGCACAGGTAGGCCTTGTGGCCGCGGAAGTCGTTGTCGAAGTGTGCCGTCGCCGCCTCGTGCACATAGCCGCGGAAGCCTTCCCAGCCCGAATCCGCGGGCTCGTCGGACAGCGCCGGCACGTAGGTGAAGTTGGAGTGCTTCGCCGCGAGGGCGAGGAATTCGTCGTGGTAGTAGAGCTCGGCGCGGTTGCGCTGGCCGTACACCAGGGTCATCTGCCGTGTGTCGCCGGCCTCGAGCAGGTCGAGGATCATCGAGCGCGGGCTCGACAGACCCGAGCCCCCGGCCATGAACAGCAGCGCCTCGGGCGCCGACTTGCGCACGAAGAAGCGTCCGTAGGGACCGGACAGGCGCACGCGCTCACCGACCTGAAGCTGCTCGTGGACCCAGGTCGTGCCGCGGCCGCCGGGCACGATGCGGATGTTGAGCTCGACCTCGCGGCCGGTGGACGGCGGGTTGGCGAGCGAGAAGGCGCGGCTGTATTCCCCGCCCTCGAGGAAGAAGTTGATGTACTGGCCGGCCTGGAAATGCATCGGCTCGTCGGTCTCGATGAAGACCGCCTTGATCGTCGGCGTCAGCGCCTCGATCCGCGTCACGGTGCCGGGGAAGTCGCGCACCGGGATCGACTCGGCGTCGGGATCTTCTTCGATCTCGGCCTCGATGGTCACGTCGGACTCGAGGCGGGCGCAACAGGCCAGCGTCTTGCCCTCGTCGCGCTCGAAGTCCATCAGCGCGAAGCTGGAGGCCTCGCCGTGGTCGATCTCGCCGTCGAGCACCTGCACCTTGCAGGTGGCGCACAGGCCGTGGCAGCAGGCGTGGGGCAGCCAGATCCCCGCGCGCAGGGCGGCGTCGAGGATGGTCTGGCCCTCCTCCACCTCGATCGTCTGGCCGATCGGTTCAATCGTCAGTTCGTAGCTCATGGTGCGCTTCCGTTCTTGTGCGTTCTCTGGCGGGGTGCGCGGGGTGCGGCGCGCGCCGCACCCCGTGGGGGGCGATCAGCTGCAGGAGCCCTTGATGCCGGTGAGGCCGGGCGTGCGGAAGCGGATCACGTCCTTGTGCCTGAGCCCGTTCTCGGCCAGCGACTTGTCGAAGTCGGGCGCGAACGGCTTGCCCGACTTGAACCACTCGGCCTTCGCCCAGTCGATCTGTGCGTAGTCGGGGTGGTAGCCGAAGGCGGCCTGCATCGGCCCGGCGACGACGTCGCCGAAGCGCATGGTCGGCGGGAAGGGGAAGGCGAAGGGCGCGCAGAACAGCAGGTGGTCTTCCCAGCCGATGTACAGCAGCTGGGCGCCGTGGAACTTGTCCTGGGTGTCGGCGGCGGGGAAATCGTAGGCCTTGAGGGCGGCAACGCTCATGTCTTGTCTCCTGGTGTCTTGTCGAAGGCCGCGGGCCGGAGCCGGCCCGCGGCACCGCTGGCTCAGATGTTCTTCGTGGCCTGGCCGCGCCACTCGGCGAAGTTCTTCTTGTCCTCGGACACGTCGAAGTCGAGGTTGTCGCGACCGTGCTCGAGCTTGTAGTACTCCAGCACCGCGGCGAGCGGATCGAAGCCCTCCACCGTCGGGTCGGTGCCCTCGGGGAAGCAGTTGCCCTGGTAGATCTGGTGCACCGGCAGCCAGGCCTGGACGTACTTCTCCGGCTCGTGCTCGAAGATCTCCTTGCAGTGGTCGGAGCAGAAGTGGTACTTGTCGCCCTTGTAATCGACCTCGCGGTAGCAGATCTTGGTCGCGTCGCCCGGCTCGGTGAACAGCATCGGGATCTGGCAGGTCTGGCACAGCATGGGCAGCGTCTTGTTGTAGAAGCGGTTGCCCTTGGCGGCCTGCTCGCGCCAGAACTCGTAGCGCGGCCGGTAGTGCTTGTCGAAGCTCTCCGGGTACTTGCTCGACAGCCACGCCATCTCGTCCTCGTCCGGCATCCAGGTGTGGAAGTTGGCGGCGACGGCGTAGTTGTAGAAGGTGCTCCAGGCCTGGTGCGACAGGTGGTCCTTCTCGAGCGCGATCTGCTCGGCGCACTTGGGCATGGTGATGCCGTAGCGCGCGAGGTCCTTGAACAGCGCACCGCCGTTCTCCTCGAAGTACACCTCCCAGGCCTCCTTCCAGCTCATCGTGCGCTTGGGCAGCATGTAGTCCATCATCATCGCCACCAGCGTCAGCACGCGGTAGCCGCGCCAGGTCCACTTGTCGATCCAGCGCTGCACGATCGGAACGTTGGCCGGGTCTTGCTCGAGGATGAACTTGATCACCTCCAGGCCCAGCGTCATGTCGCGCGCCTCGTCGGACTGCGCCGAGAAGCCGAAGGTCATCGTGCCCATGTCGCCGTTGTAGGCCGCGCCCGAGACGAAGGGCACGAACAGCAGGTTGGTGAGCACGTACTCGAACGAGAAGCCGATCGAGACCATGAACTCGAAGGGGCCGGCGGTGATCGCGTCGTCGAAGAAGCTCTTGGGCACCGACAGGAACCACACGCGGCCGTGCGCGTGGTGGAAGTCGTGCATGCCGTTGTAGTACTTGTTGTAGTTCGAGATCGAGTGCACCTGCGTCTGCGCATGGCGGATCTCGTCGAGCGACTGCATCAGGCAGGCGACGCGCGGCCCCGGGCCCGGGAAGGCGCGGCCGGCGTGGGCGAAGCCGCGGTGGGCGACGTACTCGAGCGGGCTGATGCCGCTGATGAAGAGCTTGATGGTGTTGATGTAGCGCGCGTCGGTGACGTTGAGGTGGCCGTTGTTCTGATTGAAGGCGTCGATGATCGCGTACAGCTTGCGCTCCTTCTCGGCCTGGTACTTCCAGTACGCGTCCATGGTCAGGCGGAAGGGGTCTTCCCACTTGTCCCAGTCGTGGATCTTGATCCCCTCGTAGGCGATGTAGGGGTAGATGTCTTCCATCTTCTGGTAGGACGGGGTCCAGTCCAGGCCCCGCGTCATCACGGCATAGCGCTCTTTCAGGCCGAGCTTCTTCTTGGCGACTTGCATGTCCATTTTCGTGTCTCCTCGGGGTCTCAGGATTTCCAGAACAGGGTGATTTCGTCGTCGGTCTGATCGAGGTTGCCCGACATGGTGATCATGTTGACCTGCAGCTCCTGCAGGTCGTAGTCGCGGCCGATGAGCTCCTCGATGGTCTCGCGACGCACGACGAGGCGGCCGTCGGCGTTGATCTTCACCATCGCCGGCTGCTCATCCACGACGGCGCCGGGGTTGTCCTGCAGGATCGCCTCGATGATCGGGCGGGTGTCTTCGTTGGTCTGCAATGCGAGAAATACGGTCGACATTGAATGCTCCGCTCAGAGGGCGACGCCGGCCTTGGCCATGCGCGCGTTGAATTGCTGGACGACTTCGCCGAGGACTTCGTCCGAGCGGTCGCCGAGGGCGATGCGCGCGACCGGCAGCAGCGCTGCGGCCGCGCGATCACGCCACTGGCTCAGCCAGCGCGCCATGACTTCCTTGTTCTCGGGCGACTCGGCCGCGGCGATCTTCACCGTGGCGTCGACCCACTTCCGGGTTTCGGTGAACCAGTCGGTCATGAACTGGGTGAGCATCGCCACCGGCGTGCCCCCCTGGGACGACAGCACGTCGTCGATGATGGTTTCGTACACCAGCGGGTAGAGCAGGCCGTCGAGCGCGACGTTCTGCGCCACGAAGAGCTCCACCGGGTCCTTGATCACGAAGGAATCCTCGACGTAGCGGCGCAGGCCCTGCCAGGCGTCATCGTCCATCCAGGCGCGCTTGGCCTCGTCCAGCGACTCGACGTCGCCGAGCAGCAGGCCGACGCGGGTGAGGTACTGGGCGATACCGAGCTGGTCCATCGCCTGGTAGATGTGCGGCTGCGAGAAGCCCGTGCCGTAGCTGTAGGCACAGACGCTCGCGTTGTTCATGTTCGAGCCCCAGGCCACGTGGCGCAGCGGCAGCAGCAGCTCGAGCACGGTCTTGCGCACCGACTCGGGCAGGGTTGCGGCCAGGCCGCGGTTCTCTACGAAGTCGAAGTTGGCCTCGGCGGTGTCCTGCTGCTTGGCGCGCGCCAGGGTGTAGGCGCCGTAGTAGAACTGACGCGGATCCTTGAAGGCGTACCAGTCGGCCATCTTGATCGCGGTGCGCGAGGCATCGTAGATGTCGTGCTCGGGATCCCAGGTCGGGCGGTAATGGAAGTTCGCCGTCTGCTGCATGTCCAGGGTGCCTTCCTGGTAGCGCGACGCGGGCTTGTCCGCGCCGATGCGGCGGGCGATGTTGTCGAACGTCTGCCGCAGCGGCTTGATGGTGACGGTGCGCAAATCGATCTGCATGGAATCTCCTCCTGTGTACTCGTCTGTCGGCGCTCAGCGGAAGCGCTGGTGGGTGGCTTGATGCAGGTTCCAGTTCCAGTCCCCGGACTCGTCCTCGCCCTTCGACTCCTCCACGCGGGGCTCCAGGAAGACGACGTGGTTCGACTGGCAAAAGGATTCATAGGCCTCGGACGGCAGCAACATCTCCGCGAACAGCTCGGGATCGCCGATGGCGAACTCGAATTCCACGAAACCGTCCGGACGACGCTCGATCAGGCGGACGAACTTCCGGTTCAGGTCCACCGCCGGTTCGCTGTTCTTCATGGCCCACACTCCTTCGGATTGATCAACACGGGCTGGCCGCAGGGGACTACCTAACAAGTTCCGTGCCAATTTCAGAAAAATCCGGCTTATGGCCGGATTTAGCCCCTTTCTCGATATTCGCCCTACCGAAGCAAGGATTTCCGGCTTCATCAAATGATCAAACCCAGTGTCTGGTTGATTATTTGATTCAGTCTATTTATTGCTGCGCAGCATTCGCCCTCGCTTGCGCATCCTCCCGCCCCG
Source organism: Thauera sp. DNT-1 (assembly GCF_055393985.1). Lineage (NCBI taxonomy): Bacteria > Pseudomonadati > Pseudomonadota > Betaproteobacteria > Rhodocyclales > Zoogloeaceae > Thauera > Thauera sp. DNT-1. Next base: position 1,568,508 of record NZ_AP043752.1, read on the forward strand.
GGCGGTGATGGACGCCGGACCCGACGCGCGTGGATGAGCGACAAGATCGGCTGGATGATGAAAGGTCCGCTTGATTCCCGCAGCCCATTCCTTTTTCTCGAGATTTTCCACATAATCGTTGGAATTCCTCGCCACCCGAAGCGCAGCCGCGTGAGGTAACCTGCGCGCTTCGCCCGGCCACCACGACGATCCCGGACACCAACCGCCGCAGAGCGGGAGCGAAACCAGCCTGGAGGAGACCCTTGGCCAGCATCCAATACCCGGAGAACGCCGACCTGCGCAGCCTGCTGCGCTTCGCCGCGGAGGACGGCCTCATCTGGCTCGGCGAGCACCGCATGCTGCTGCTGCACGCCGGCGCGATGGCCGAGCTGCGCAAGGAGCTGATCGAATCGGTCGGCCGCGAGCAGGCGCGCCGCATCCTCACCCGCATGGGCTTCGCCTCGGGCATGCGCGACGCCGAACTCGCACGCAAGACGCGCAGCGCAAGCGGCCTGGCCGACGCTTTCGTGATGGGACCGCAGCTGCACATGCTCGAGGGCTGTGCCCGCGTCGAGCCCGTACGGCTGGAGTTCGGCGGTGCGGACAACGGCTTCTACGCCGAATTCCTGTGGGAGAACGCCTGGGAGGCAGAAGCGCACGTGCAGGCCTTCGGCGAGTCCGCCGAGCCGGTGTGCTGGATGATGATCAGCTACGCTTCCGGCTACACCAGCGCCTTCACCGGACGCTTCATCCTCTTCCGCGAGACCGAATGCGCCGCGACCGGGCACGAGCACTGCCGCATCGTCGGCCGGCCGGCCGAGGACTGGCCGGACGCGGACACCCTCCTGCCCTACTTCCAGGCCGACTCGATCGTCGGCCGCCTGCTCGAGCTGCGTGAGGAGATCGAGGCCATGCGCCGCACGATCTCCTGTCCGCGCCGCACCCCCGACCTCATCGGCAGCTCCGCCGCCTTCCTGCACGCCTACGACCTCATCGGTCGCGCCGCGTCCACGAACGTGTCGGTGTTGCTGCTCGGCGAGACCGGCGTCGGCAAGGAGCGCTTCGCCCGTACCCTGCACGAGATGAGCGCGCGCAAGGACGAGGCCTTCGTCGCGGTCAACTGCGCCGCGCTGCCCGACGAGCTGATCGAATCCGAGCTCTTCGGCGTCGAACGCGGCGCCTTCACCGGCGCGCACACCTCGCGCGCGGGCAAGTTCGAACGCGCGCATGGCGGCACCCTCTTCCTCGACGAGGTCGGCGAGCTGCCGCTGCCCGCGCAGGCCAAATTGCTGCGCGCGCTGCAGGAAGGCGAGATCGAGCGCCTCGGCGACGAGCGCACGCGCAAGGTCAACGTCCGCCTCGTCGCCGCGACCAACGTCGACCTGCAGAAGGCGGTCAATGCCGGCACTTTCCGGCGCGACCTGTACTACCGCCTCAACGTCTATCCGGTCACCATCCCGCCGCTGCGCGAGCGCACCGGCGACATTCCCGCACTGGTCGAGGCCATGGTGCGCCGCTTCGAAACCCTGCACGGCAAGCGCATCGCCGGCCTCAGCGACAAGGCGATGCACGCACTCAAGCTGCACGCCTGGCCGGGCAACGTGCGCGAGCTCGAGAACGTGCTCGAGCGCGGCGTGATCCTCGCGCCCCAGAACGGCCAGATCGAGGTCGAGCACCTCTTCATCGGCACGCTCGACGAGCACGCCCGCGAGCACTCGCTCAGCGCCCAGGGCGGGCTCGAAACCGCGCGACGCGCGCAGCAGGATCTCGCCGCGGCGGTACTCGACTCGGGGATGTCGCTCGACGCCTTCGAGCAGCGCCTGCTGCAGCACGCGGTCGAGCGCGCCAACGGCAACCTGTCGGCGGCGGCGCGACTGCTGGGCATGACGCGGCCGCAGCTGAACTACCGCATCAAGAAGCAGGGGGCGTAAGGCGCGAGGAGGGGCGCATGCGGGCCCCTCCCCTAGGACCAACGGAAGCATGCCCGTTGCGGCCGCAGACGGAAAAAAGCCACCGCACGGAAACCGTACGGTGGCTTTTTTGGTGGCGGAGTGGACGGGACTCGAACCCGCGACCCCCGGCGTGACAGGCCGGTATTCTAACCGACTGAACTACCACTCCGCGCTGACCTGCTCCGGCTTTCGCCGGTTGCGACCCGAGCAACATCGGACCGCCTTTTCTGGCGTCCCCACGGGGATTCGAACCCCGGTTATCGCCGTGAAAGGGCGGTGTCCTAGGCCTCTAGACGATGGGGACTGCAAGCCTATCTACTGCAAAAAACCTTTGGTGGAGGTAAGCGGGATCGAACCGCTGACCTCTTGCATGCCATGCAAGCGCTCTCCCAGCTGAGCTATACCCCCACAACGAGTCGGCGATTATAGCTTCTGAAAAAGCCCACCGCAACTGCCCCGGAGCGTCACTTCCGAAACATCGCAAGGCCGAAGCCCTGCTCTTGAAACTGGCGGAGTGGACGGGACTCGAACCCGCGACCCCCGGCGTGACAGGCCGGTATTCTAACCGACTGAACTACCACTCCGCGCTGACCTGCCCGGCTTTCACCGGCTTGCTTTCCAGCCATTGGCCGGACCGCCTTGTATGGCGTCCCCACGGGGATTCGAACCCCGGTTATCGCCGTGAAAGGGCGGTGTCCTAGGCCTCTAGACGATGGGGACTGCATTCTTCAGTTTGGTGGAGGTAAGCGGGATCGAACCGCTGACCTCTTGCATGCCATGCAAGCGCTCTCCCAGCTGAGCTATACCCCCGGCACCAAAGAGCGCGCATTATAGGTCGCTCCCCGGGACCTGTAAACCCCCTCTCCGAACTTTCTACAGCACCTTGCCCGGATTCATCAAACCGGCCGGATCGAAGGCCTGCTTCACCCGCCGCATCAGCTCCATCTCGAGCGCCGGCTTGTAGCGCAGCACCTCCTCGCGCTTGAGCTGGCCGAGACCGTGCTCGGCAGAGATCGAGCCACCGAGTTCGCAAACCAGGTCGTGCACGATGCCATTGACCTCTGCGGTGCGTGCAATGAAGGTGGCGTTGTCGTCGGCCACCGCCTTGGACAGGTTGTAGTGCAGGTTGCCGTCGCCGATGTGCCCGAAGGCCACCACGCGAATGTCCGGCCAGCGCGCGGCAAGCGCCGCGCCGGCGCGTTCGAGGAACTCGGGGATGCGGCTGACCGGCACCGAGACGTCGTGCTTGATGCTGACGCCCTCGATGCGCTGCGCCTCGGAGATGTCCTCGCGCAGCGCCCACAAGGCCCGCGCCTGCGCCACGCTCGCCGCCACCACGGCGTCGCTGGCCAGGCCCTGCGCGACGGCCTCGCCCAGCACCGCCTCGAGTTGGGCCTCGAGCGGCGCATCGACGGCCGGATCGGAGAGCTCGACCAGCACCGTCCACGCCGGCGCACCGGCGAGCGGATCGCGCGCGCCCGGGATGTGCCGGAGCACGAGCCCGAGCGCCGTGCGGCCGACAATCTCGAACGCGCTCACGCGGTCGCCGCAGGCTGCCCGCAAGAGCCCGAGCAGGCGCACCGCCGCGCGCGGGTCGGCCACCGCCACCCAGGCCGTGGCGCGAGTGCGGATGGCCGGGAAGAGCTTCAGCACCGCGGCGGTGACGATGCCCAGGGTGCCCTCGGCGCCGATGAAGAGCTGCTTGAGGTCGTAGCCGGTGTTGTCCTTGCGCAGAGCACGCAGCCCGTCCCAGACCCGGCCGTCGGGCAGCACCGCCTCGAGCCCGAGCACCAGGTCGCGCGTGTTGCCGTAGCGCAGCACCTGCACGCCGCCGGCGTTGGTCGACAGGTTGCCACCGATCAGGCAGCTGCCCTCCGAGGCGAGCGAGAGCGGGAACAGGCGCCCGGCGGCCTGCGCCGCCTCCTGTACCGCGGCGAGCGTGCAACCGGCCTCGACGGTGAGCGTGTCGTTGTCGGGGTCGAGCGCACGAACACGGTCCAGGCGCGCGAGACTGATCACCACCGCCGCGCCATCGGCGAGCGGGGTCGCGCCGCCGCACAGGCCGGTGTTGCCGCCCTGCGGCACCATCGCCACGCCCGCCTGCGCGCAGGCGGCGACCACCGCGGCCACCTCGGCGGTATCGCGCGGACGCACCACCGCGCGCGCGCGGCCGTGGTAGCGCCCGCGCCAGTCGCTCAGGAAGGGTGCCATGTCGGTTTCGCCGTCGAGCACGTTGGCCGCGCCGACGATCGCGCGCAGGCGCGCATTCAGTTCATCGCTCATCCGATCCTCACTCGTTGGCGCCGCCGAGCAGTTCGCGCAACAACGGGCGCACCCGCGCCACCGCCGCGACGCCCTCGGCGATCGCCTCGTCGGCGCGGTGATAGTCCATCAAGCCGAGCTGGCTCACCCGCGGCGACACCAGCAGGTCCGCGGGCTCGCCGGCGAGGCGGCTGCGCGCGATGCGCACCTGCATGATGTTGATGCTGGAGCTGATCACCGAGACCAGCGAGGGAAGGCTGTCGGCCGCAGCCAGGGGCCGCGAGGGCATGCCGGACTCGGCTTCGGCGGCGAAGCCGAAGCGCGCGAGCAGGCGCTCGGTCCACCCCGCCTCGGTCTCCTCGACCGGCGCAGGCTCGACCGCCGAGCGCCGGAAGGCGCGCCCCACCATGTCCGAGCCGAGATCCACCGCGATCACGACGTCGGCCCCCATCGCGCGGCACAGCGACACCGGCACCGGATTGACCAGGCCGCCATCGACCAACATGCGGCCCTGGTGCAGCACCGGCGTCATCAGCCCGGGGAGCGCGATCGACGCACGCACCGCGGCCGACACGCTGCCCTCGTGCAGCCAGATCTCGCGTCCGGTGGAGAGTTCGGTGGCAACGCAGGCGAAGCGCTGGTCGAGCTCGGTGAAGTCGCGGTCGACGAAGTTGCGCTCGAAGAAGTCGATCAGCTTCTGGCCCTTGATGAGCCCCCCGCGCAGCGACACGTCGAGCAGCGACACCACGTCCTGCCACTTGAGGGTCTCGGCCCAGCGCACCAGCTTGTCGAGGTCACCCGAGGCCGCGGCGGCGCCCACGAAGGCACCGATCGAGCAGCCGGTGATGATCTGCGGCACCACGCCTTCACGCGCAAGTTCGAGCAACACGCCCAAGTGCGCCCAGCCGCGCGCGGCACCGCTGCCGAGCGCCAGGCCGATCACCGGCCCGCCACCCGAGGGCTCGGCGCAGGCCAGCCCGACAGAGCCCGCCCCGCTCAGCACGGCGAGGGCTCCGGCACGGAAATGCCGGCCTTACTCGATGCGCTCGGCGTAGAGGTCGTGCACATCGCAGTCGGTGATGCGCACCCGCACGAAGTCGCCCGGCGCGAGGCCGTCGCCCTCGGGGATGACGACCAGGCCGTCGATCTCGGGCGCGTCGCCCGGCGAGCGCGCGAGCGCGCCCTCCTCGTCGACCTCGTCGACCAGCACGGTCATCTCGCGGTCGATCTTGGCCTCGAGGCGCTGCGTGGAGATGTCCTCCTGGAAGTCCATCAGGCGCGCGCGGCGTTCCTCGCGCACCTCGTCCGGCACCGCGCCGGGCAGCTCGTTGGCGGTCGCGCCCTCGACCGGCGAATAGGCGAAGGCGCCGACGCGGTCGAGCTGGGCCTCTTCGAGGAAGTTCAGCAGCATCTCGAAGTCTTCCTCCGTCTCGCCGGGGAAGCCGGTGATGAAGGTCGAGCGGATGGTCAGCTCGGGGCAGATGCTGCGCCACTTGCGCACGCGCTCGAGCACGTTCTCGGCATTGGCCGGGCGCTTCATGGCCTTGAGGATACGCGGGCTGGCGTGCTGGAAGGGCACGTCGAGGTAGGGCAGGATCTTGCCTTCGGCCATCAGCGGGATGAGATCATCCACGCTCGGATACGGATACACGTAATGCAGCCGGATCCAGATGCCGAGTTCGCCGAGCGCCTTCGCCAGGTCGAGCAGGCGCGTCTTCACCGGGCGCCCGCCCCAGAAGCCGGTGCGGTACTTGACGTCCACGCCATAGGCCGAGGTGTCCTGCGAGATCACCAGCAGTTCCTTGACGCCCGCGTCGGCGAGCGCCTCGGCCTCGCGCATGACCTCGTGGATCGGACGGCTGACGAGGTCGCCGCGCATCGACGGGATGATGCAGAAGCTGCAGCGGTGGTTGCAGCCCTCGGAGATCTTGAGATAGGCGTAATGCTGCGGTGTCAGGCGGATGCCTTGCGGCGGCACGAGGTCGGTGAACGGGTCGTGCGGCTTGGGCAGGTGGCGATGCACCGCGTGCATGACCTCCTCGGTGGCGTGCGGGCCGGTGACCGCGAGCACCTGCGGATGCGCGGCGAGGATCACATCGTCCTTGGCGCCGAGGCAGCCGGTGACGATGACCTTGCCGTTCTCGGCGAGCGCCTCGCCGATCGCGTCGAGCGATTCCTCGACCGCGGCATCGATGAAGCCGCAGGTATTGACGACGACCAGGTCGGCGTCGTCGTAACTGCCCGAGATCGCATAGCCCTCTGCACGCAGCCGGGTAAGGATGTGCTCGGAGTCGACCGTCGCCTTGGGGCAGCCGAGGGAAACGAAGCCGACGCGCGGCAGGTCGGAAGTCTTGAAGGTGGTCATGCAAAGAACCTGTCGGGTCGGGGCGGCGGCGGCCTCAGCGGCGCGCGGCGCCGCTCACTTCTTGCCGTCGCCCTTGAGCGCGGCGGGCGCGGCGGATTCGGCGTCCTCGGGACGGACGTAGCCCGGGAACTGGAAGCCGGTGAACATGTTGCGCGTCTGGCTCTCGAGCTGCGTCTGCATCTGCTCGAACATCTTCTTCGACTGGTCGACGTAGGCGCCCATCATGCTCTGCAGCGCGGGCCCCTGGAAGTTGAGGAACTGCGCCCACAGGTCCTGGCCCACCGGGCTGTTCTCGCCATAGATCGCGCGCGCCTGGTCCTGGAGCTTGACCTGCATCTCGGTGAAGGCCTTGATGTTGCTCTCGAGGTACTTGCCCATCATGCCCTGCATGGCATTGCCGTAGAAGCGGATCATGTGCGCGAGCAGGTCGCTGGTGAACATCGGCGCGCCCCCCGCCTCTTCCTCGAGGATGATCTGGAGCAGGATGCTGCGCGTCAGGTCCTCGCCGGTCTTCGCATCGACCACCTGGAAGTGCTCGTGACCGAGCACCAAGTCCTTGACGTCGGCCAGGGTGATGTAGGAACTGGTCCGCGTGTCGTACAGACGGCGGTTCGGGTACTTCTTGATCAGTCGCTGCTGTTCCGGCATTTCTCCGTCTCCTCGGCGGCGGTGTCTTCGCTCTGTGCGAAAAAATTATATCGCGCTGCGACATCGAAACCACGAAAAAACCCCGTCTTTCGACGGGGTTGCGTGATTTCGCGCATGACACGGCGCAACATCAGCACATGTGCAGGCCACCGTTGATGTTGATGGTCGCCCCGGTGATGTAGGCAGCCTTGTCGGAGGCGAGGTAGGCGCACAGGTCGCCGATCTCGTCCGGACGGCCGAGGCGCTTCATCGGCACGGTGTCGATGATGCCCTGGCGGATGTCTTCGCGGATCGCCATCACCATGTCGGTACCGATGTAGCCCGGGGCGATCGCGTTGACCGTCACACCCTTGGTCGCCAGCTCGGCGGCGAGCGCCTTGGTGAAGCCCAGCACGCCGGCCTTGGCGGTCGAGTAGTTGGTCTGGCCCGCCTGACCCTTGACGCCATTGACCGAAGAGATGTTGATGATGCGACCCCAGCCGCGCTCGGCCATCTTCGCGGAGACGTGGTGGGTGACGTTGAACAGGCTGTTCAGGTTGGTGTTGATCACCGCATCCCACTGGCCCTTCTCCATCTTGGGGAAGAACTTGTCGCGGGTGATGCCGGCGTTGTTCACCAGCACATCGATCGGACCGACGTCGGCTTCGATCTTGGCAACCATCGCCGCGCACGACTCGTAGTTCGACACGTCGCCTTCGGCGGCGGCGAAGTCGAAGCCGAGGTCGCGCTGAGCGGACAGCCAGGCGTCCTTTAGCTCGAAGTTCGGCAGGCAGTTGGCCACGACCTTGAAGCCGTCCTTGGCGAGCGACTGGCAGATCGCCGTACCGAGACCACCCATGGCGCCGGTGACAAGAGCGATTTTCTTGGACATCTTGAAATCCTTCAGGAGCATTTGTAGAAACCGAGGCCGCCTGCGGGCCAGTACAGCCGGCACGCGCTTCGGTCGTGGATGCGGCAGCGCATCAGCCACCTCACGCGCGGATTATAGCCCCTGTTTCACAACTCATGTTGCGATGCAATAGCCCCATTCCCGCGCCCCGCGAGCAATCGAGTAGGGGACGGGGTCACCCCCGTCGCCCTCTCACACCACCGTACGTGCGGTTCCGCATACGGCGGTTCATGAAAGACACTGGAGTCGTCGCGTCGTATCGAGCAGCGACACCAGCCCCAAACGATCAAAGAAGACTTTCGGGAAGGCCGCGTTCATGTGGCTAGCGCCACTGTTCCACCACGGCCCGCGTTGGTTGAACGCGGAGCGAAACGCCCGCTCCTCCTTCAGCCCCGCCTTCATCAGGTTTCTGGCGCGAGTATAAGGGCGCTTCCACTGCCGCCACAGGATGCAGCGCAGCTTGCGCCGGAGCCAACCGTCGATCTCTTCCAGCGCCCGCTTGGTCTCGGTCAGCTTGAAGTACGCTGCCCAACCCCGTAGCACCGGATTCAGTTCTTCGATCGTGCGCCGCACACTACGCCCCCTCGCACCTTTGAGCACCTCGCGAATCTTGTCCTCCAGCCGTTTCAGGCTAGTCGGCGCAATCCGCAGCTTCGGGGCCTTGTGCCAAGTCAGGCTGTAGCCCAGAAACTTCCGCTCCCACGGTCGTGCGACCGCGCTCTTGGCCTCGTTGACCGTGAGCTTGAGCCGCTCGGACAGAAACTGGGTAATACCGCCCAGGACACGCTCGCCTGCCGCCTGACTTCTGACGTAGATGTTGCAGTCGTCCGCATAGCGACAGAACGCGTGGCCCCGGCGCTCCAGCTCCCGATCCAATTCTGTCAGCAGAATGTTCGACAGCAGCGGACTCAAGGGGCCGCCTTGCGGCGTACCCTGCGTCCGCGGGCTGACGACGCCCTCTGCCATCATCCCCGCTTCCAGATACCGTCGGATCAGCTTCAGTACCCGCCCGTCCCCGATCTTCTTCGCCAACTTCGCCATCAGAATGTCGTGATTGACCCGGTCGAAGAACTTCTCCAGATCCATATCCACCACGACGCGACGACCTTGAGCCACATACCGCTGCGCCGCCTTGACCGCCTGATGGGCAGATCGCCCCGGTCGGAAGCCGTAGCTCGACTCGGAGAACGCCACCTCGAAGATCGGTGAGAGCACCTGATGCAACGCTTGCTGGATCAGTCGATCCGTCAGCGTCGGTATGCCGAGCGTCCTCATCCCGCCTTGGGGCTTCGGAATATCCACCCGGCGCACCGCTTGCGGGATGTACGTCCCCGCCAGCAGCTTGGCCTTGATCGTCGGCCAGTGTTGCTGCAGATGAGCCTTGAACTCGGATACCCCGATGCCATCGACACCGGCTGCACCCTTGTTGCGGATCACCCGCTCGTACGCAAGCCACAGGTTGCCGCGCTCACACACGGCTTCCATCAGCCCGCTTGCCCGCTCCAACTCCGCTTTCGTCCGCTCAACGTCCGCCGACTCCACCTCGACACGCAGCCCAGCCCCCTCCGGATACCGTCCGGAATCCGCTGCCTGCGCCCCATCTGGCCGATGGGCTTCTGTCTTCCTCGGCTTCATCGAGAAACGTTCGCCTACTCGCGTTCTTCCATGTTCAGCCCTTCGCCCCATCCCGGCGGCTACTATGGCCTCTGCTGACTTCCTCACGCGCATCCCAACGCCTCACGACGTCAGTAGCACAACGGCACCCGTGAGGATCTCCCCGGGTATGACGCACCCACCTTCACGCTTATACCTGTCGGATATACGTCACAGCGTTCCGTGCAAGTTTCGGGCTTTGACAATATTGGCCGCCTCACCCCGCTGCAGCGCCTCCTATCCGCTTCCTGTTCGTCAGGCCAGCGCTTTGCCTTCGGCTTCCTCCAGATTCGCAGTTACCCGCGACACCCTTGCCGTTCAGCTAACTCTTCCCCTTGCCGGGCGAGTAGAGGACTTTCACCTCCAAGTGAGTGCGCCCTGCCGGGCGCACATCGAGTAGGGGACGGGGTCACCCCCGTCGCCCTCTCACACCACCGTACGTGCGGTTCCGCATACGGCGGTTCATGAAAGACACTGGAGTCGTCGCGTCGTATCGAGCAGCGACACCAGCCCCAAACGATCAAAGAAGACTTTCGGGAAGGCCGCGTTCATGTGGCTAGCGCCACTGTTCCACCACGGCCCGCGTTGGTTGAACGCGGAGCGAAACGCCCGCTCCTCCTTCAGCCCCGCCTTCATCAGGTTTCTGGCGCGAGTATAAGGGCGCTTCCACTGCCGCCACAGGATGCAGCGCAGCTTGCGCCGGAGCCAACCGTCGATCTCTTCCAGCGCCCGCTTGGTCTCGGTCAGCTTGAAGTACGCTGCCCAACCCCGTAGCACCGGATTCAGTTCTTCGATCGTGCGCCGCACACTACGCCCCCTCGCACCTTTGAGCACCTCGCGAATCTTGTCCTCCAGCCGTTTCAGGCTAGTCGGCGCAATCCGCAGCTTCGGGGCCTTGTGCCAAGTCAGGCTGTAGCCCAGAAACTTCCGCTCCCACGGTCGTGCGACCGCGCTCTTGGCCTCGTTGACCGTGAGCTTGAGCCGCTCGGACAGAAACTGGGTAATACCGCCCAGGACACGCTCGCCTGCCGCCTGACTTCTGACGTAGATGTTGCAGTCGTCCGCATAGCGACAGAACGCGTGGCCCCGGCGCTCCAGCTCCCGATCCAATTCTGTCAGCAGAATGTTCGACAGCAGCGGACTCAAGGGGCCGCCTTGCGGCGTACCCTGCGTCCGCGGGCTGACGACGCCCTCTGCCATCATCCCCGCTTCCAGATACCGTCGGATCAGCTTCAGTACCCGCCCGTCCCCGATCTTCTTCGCCAACTTCGCCATCAGAATGTCGTGATTGACCCGGTCGAAGAACTTCTCCAGATCCATATCCACCACGACGCGACGACCTTGAGCCACATACCGCTGCGCCGCCTTGACCGCCTGATGGGCAGATCGCCCCGGTCGGAAGCCGTAGCTCGACTCGGAGAACGCCACCTCGAAGATCGGTGAGAGCACCTGATGCAACGCTTGCTGGATCAGTCGATCCGTCAGCGTCGGTATGCCGAGCGTCCTCATCCCGCCTTGGGGCTTCGGAATATCCACCCGGCGCACCGCTTGCGGGATGTACGTCCCCGCCAGCAGCTTGGCCTTGATCGTCGGCCAGTGTTGCTGCAGATGAGCCTTGAACTCGGATACCCCGATGCCATCGACACCGGCTGCACCCTTGTTGCGGATCACCCGCTCGTACGCAAGCCACAGGTTGCCGCGCTCACACACGGCTTCCATCAGCCCGCTTGCCCGCTCCAACTCCGCTTTCGTCCGCTCAACGTCCGCCGACTCCACCTCGACACGCAGCCCAGCCCCCTCCGGATACCGTCCGGAATCCGCTGCCTGCGCCCCATCTGGCCGATGGGCTTCTGTCTTCCTCGGCTTCATCGAGAAACGTTCGCCTACTCGCGTTCTTCCATGTTCAGCCCTTCGCCCCATCCCGGCGGCTACTATGGCCTCTGCTGACTTCCTCACGCGCATCCCAACGCCTCACGACGTCAGTAGCACAACGGCACCCGTGAGGATCTCCCCGGGTATGACGCACCCACCTTCACGCTTATACCTGTCGGATATACGTCACAGCGTTCCGTGCAAGTTTCGGGCTTTGACAATATTGGCCGCCTCACCCCGCTGCAGCGCCTCCTATCCGCTTCCTGTTCGTCAGGCCAGCGCTTTGCCTTCGGCTTCCTCCAGATTCGCAGTTACCCGCGACACCCTTGCCGTTCAGCTAACTCTTCCCCTTGCCGGGCGAGTAGAGGACTTTCACCTCCAAGTGAGTGCGCCCTGCCGGGCGCACCAAAAAAAAGCGCGCTCCACCGGAGCGCGCCACGTTGCGGAGCCGGAACCGGCCGCCGACGGGTCAGAACATGTGCTGGCCGCCGTTGATCGAGATGTTGGCACCGGTCACGAAGGCCGCCTCGTCGGAGGACAGGTAGGCCACCAGGCCGGCGATCTCTTCCGGCTTGCCCAGGCGAGACACCGGGATCTGCGGCAGGATCTTGGAGTCGAGGATCTCCTGCGGGATCGCCATCACCATCTTGGTGCCGATGTAGCCCGGCGAGATGGTGTTGACGGTGACGCCGTTACGCGCCACTTCCAGCGCCAGCGCCTTGGTGAAACCGTGCATGCCGGCCTTGGCCGCGGCGTAGTTGGTCTGGCCGAAGGCGCCCTTCTGGCCGTTGACCGAGGACACGTTGATCACGCGGCCCCACTTGCGCTCGACCATGCCGTCCATGACCTGCTTGGTCATGTTGAAGGCGGAGTCGAGGTTGGTGCTGATGACCGCATCCCAGTCGGCCTTGGTCATCTTCTTGAAGGTCATGTCGCGGGTGATGCCGGCGTTGTTGACCAGCACGTCGACCGGACCGACCTCCTTGACCACTTGCTCGACGCAGGCCTTGCACGAGTCGAAATCCGCCACGTCGCAGGGAACGGCCTTGAAGCCGTAGCCCATGTTGTTCATGGTCTGCAGCCACTCCTGGGCCTTGGTGTTGCCCGGGGAATGGGTCGTCACCACCTTGTAGCCGAGCGCGGCCAGCTTGATGCAGATCGCCTCGCCGAGACCGCCCATGCCGCCGGTTACCAGTGCAACTCTTGCCATCTTCTTCTCCTCTCCCTATGCGGGGTACTTTCGTAGTGCTGGACGGACCTTGAACACGACGGCAGCGACCGCCCGATCCGCTGCCGTCGAACACTGAAAACCTCCTCGTTCCGGGTCAGGAACGCTCCTTGACGTAGCGCCCCGGCGCCGGCTCGATCGGCTCGTACTTCGTGCTGCCCAGGCGTCCGCGCGCGGCCACCTCCTTGCCGCCATGGCCGCGCAGCCACTCGGCCCAGTGCAGCCACCAGCTGCCCTTGTGCTCGGCCGCGCTCTCGAACCATTCGTCGGGGTCGGCCGGGCGCACATCGGCGGTCCAGTAGCTGCGGCGATTCTTCGACGCCGGGTTGATCGCGCCGGCGATGTGGCCGCTTGCGCCGAGCACGAAGGTGGTGTCGCCGCCCAGCACGTTGCGCGCCAGGTAGGCGCTCTTCCACGGCACGATGTGGTCCTCGCGCGCCGCCATCAGGTAGGCCGGCACGTCGACCTTGCCGAGGTCGACCTTGTGCCCGAGCATCCTGAGCTTGCCCGGCACGCGCAGGTTGTTCTCGAGGTACATGTTGCGCAGGTACCAGGTGAGGAAGGGCCCCGGCAGGTTGGTCGAATCGGAGTTCCAGTACAGCAGGTCGAAGGCGACCGGCTTGTTGCCCTTGAGGTAGTTGCCGACCACGTATTGCCACACCAGGTCGTTGGCGCGCAGGAAGGAAAACACGTTGGCGAGTTCCTGCCCCTTGAGCACCCCGCCCTTGCCGATCGCGGCCTCGCGCGCGGTGACGCTCGCCTCGTCGACCAGGCAGCCGAGCTCGCCGGCGTCGGAGAAATCCAGCAGCGTGGTCATCAAGGTGAGGCTCGCCACCGGCTCCTCGCCGCGCGCGCGCGCCACCGCGAGCGCCGAGGTGAGGATGGTGCCGCCGACACAGAAGCCGAGCACGTTGGGCTTCTTGACGCGGGTGATCGAGCGCACCACCTCGAGCGCCGCGAGCGGTCCCTTGTCGAGGTAGTCGTCCCAGGTGTAATGGCCGCCGGTGTCGGGACGGGGGTTCTTCCACGACACCAGGAAGACCGTGAAGCCCTGCTCGACGACGAAGCGCACGAGCGAGTTCTCGGGCTGCAGGTCCATGATGTAGAACTTGTTGATGCACGGCGGCACGATCAACAGCGGCGTCTGCGCGACCTTCTCGGTCAGCGGCGCGTACTGGATCAGCTGCATCAGCTCGTTCTCGTAGACCACCGAACCCGGGGTCAGCGCGAGGTTACGGCCGATCTCGAAGGCCGCGTCGTCGGTCATCGAGATGCGCCCCTTCTCGAGGTCGCCGAGCAGGTTCTGGATGCCGCGCGCGATGCTCTCGCCCTTGGTCTCGACCGCGGTCTTGATGAACTCGGGGTTGGTCGCCGCGAAGTTACTCGGCGACAGCGCATCGATGTACTGGCGGGTGAGGAACTGCATGCGCGCCTTGGCGCGGCCGTCGGCGATCGGCATCGCGTCCGCCATCTGGCGCAGGAAGCCGGCGTTGAGCAGGTAGGCTTGGCGCATGTAGTCGAACACCGGGCTCTCGGACCACTCCGGCGCCGCGAAGCGCTTGTCGCCCGGCTCGGGCTGCACCACCGCGGGGCCTGCCGCCCCCGGCGTGCGCGCAAGCATGGACGACCACAGTTCGGCGTGCTTCTCGGCGAAGACCTTCTGCAGCGAGGCCATCACCTCGGTCTCGGGCATCGGCAGCTTCTGCGCCGCCACCCCCGAGGAATCCTGCATCGCCACATGCTGGCGTGCGAGCGCATCGAAGAAACCCTGCGCCATCGCCTGTCCCGCGGCGAGGATCGCCTGCATTCCCGGCGGCACCTGCTTGCCCGTCGTATCCGACATCCCTTTCTCCTGAGGCCGCGTCCGCCCGCTCCGGGCCGGGGCCGCGGTTTCCTGCCCTGTCCGTGATCCTCCGGCGCCGGCTCGCGGCGCGCGCTAGAATCCACCCATGTATCTGATCCCGATCGCCTGGCTCTACGTCGTCGTCCTCGTCGCCGCGGCGGAGGATTCGATCGTTGCCGCCGTCCTGACCTTCGTGTTCTGGGGGCTCGCGCCCCTGGCCTTGTTTCTTTGGCTGTTCGGCACCCCGGCCCGCCGACGTCGCCGCCTGCAGCAGGAGCGAGAAGCACTCGAACGCAACGATAGAGCCGAAACTGACGCCGATCAATAGCCGCAATCCCTAAGACGGTCATGCGAGACGGATCGCGGCAACGCCGCGCTCACGCGATCGCGCCGGGCCGCCCCTCCTCCAGCCAGATCAGCGCGGCGAAACGCCCGGTCGTCCCATCACGCCGGTAAGAATAGAAATGCGCCGGATCGGCCACGGTGCACACACTGCCGCCGTCGATCCGCCCCACGCCCGCAAGCGTGAGCCGTCGACGCGCGAGCGCGCAGAGATCGGCCAGCCACTTCCCCGGCACGCCACCCGCGACGAAGGCTGCGGTCGCGCCCGGGTCCGCACCGACGAAGGCCGCGCGCACGTCGTCCCCGACCTCGAAGGCCGTCGGCCCGATCGCGGGCCCGAGCCACGCGCGCACGCGCCCCGGCGTCACGCCCATGCGCTCCACGGTGCGCTCCAGCACCCCGGCGGCCAGGCCGCGCCAGCCCGCGTGGGCGGCGGCGACCACGGTGGCGTCGTCGTCGCAGAAAAGCACTGGCAGGCAGTCGGCGACCATGACCGCACACGCCCGCCCGCGCATGCGCGCCACGGCCGCATCGGCCTCGGGCACTCCGGCCGCGCGATCGGCGTCCGCCACCGCGCAGCCATGCACCTGCTCGAGCCACACCGGCTCGGCGCCGATCGCCGCACCCAGGCGTGCGCGGTTGGCCGCCACCGCGCGCGCATCATCGCCAACATGGCTGCCGAGGTTGAAGCTCGCCCATGGCGGCAAGCTTGCGCCGCCCTCGCGGGTGCTCACCACGGCCCGTACCCCGGGCGGCAGGCTCCACTGCGGGCACAGCAGGCCAGGGGCGAAAAAGCGGTAGCCGGGCGGCAGGCTCATCGCGGCGCTCCATGCAGCTCGTCCAGCAGCGCGGCGAAATCCGCCGCCAGCGGCACCTCCCAACGCATCGCCTCGCCGCTGCGCGGATGCGCGAGCCCCAGCCGGAAGGCATGCAGGGCCTGGCGCGGGAACGCATCGAGGCGCACATCGCCGCAGCGGCGCGCCCCATAAAGCGGATCGCCGACCAGCGCATGGCCGATGTGCGCCATGTGGACGCGGATCTGGTGGGTACGCCCGGTCTCCAGACGACATTCGACCAGGGTCGCACGCGGGAAACGCTCGGTGACGCGGTAATGCGTGACCGCCGGACGGCCGTTGCCGACGACTGCCATGCGCGTGCGCTGCGTAGGGTGACGCCCGATCGGCGCATCGACCGTGCCGCCGGCCGTCAGCGCGCCCTGCACCAGCGCGCGGTAGTGGCGCCCGACCGTGCGCGCCTGGAGCTGACGCACGAGCTCGGTCTGCGCGGCCAGCGTCTTCGCCACCACCATCAGCCCGCTGGTGTCCTTGTCGAGCCGGTGCACGATACCGGCCCGCGGCACCCCGGCGAGCGCGGGGTTGCGGTGCAGCAAGGCGTTGAGCAGGGTCCCGCTCCAGTTGCCGCTGCCGGGATGCACGACGAGGCCGACGGGCTTGTCGATCACCAGCAGGTCCTCGTCCTCGTAGACCACCGCGAGCGGGATGTCCTCGGGCAGCGCGGCGGTGACCTCGGGCGGCGGCGGCGCGTCGATCTCGACGCACTCCCCGCCGCACACCTTGCGGCGCGCATCGGGGCTCGCGCCATCGACGCGGATCCAGCCCTCCTTGAGCCAGCCCTGCAGGCGGCTGCGCGAATGTTGGGGGAGAAGCCGTGCCAGGGCCTGATCGAGGCGCAGCCCACCCAGTTCGACGGGAATCGTCAGCGCCTCCCACGCATCGGCGTCGTCGGCGGGAAGATCGGCTGGGAGGGCGGCTGGGATATAATCGGCGTGTTCATTCACGCGAGTGTCTTCGATGGCCAGGTTCACCCCCGGAAGTTTAACGGCAAAAGCCGCGCTGATTGGCGCCTTGCTGCTCGGCGGCTGCGGCCTCCTGCCCGAGCAGGTCGACGAGACCGCCGGCTGGAACGCACAAAAGCTGTATTCCGAGGCCAAGGCCTCGATGAGCGAGGGCGGCTACGATCGCGCGGTGACGCTATTCGAGAAGCTCGAGGCACGCTATCCCTACGGCCGCTTCGCCCAGCAGGCCCAGCTTGAGGTGGCCTACGCGTACTACAAGCAGGGCGAGCAGGCGCTCGCGCTCGCCGCGGCCGACCGCTTCATCAAGCTCCATCCCAATCACCCGAACGTCGACTACGCCTACTACCTCAAGGGCCTGGTCAACTTCAACGAAGACCTCGGCCTGCTCGCCGGCCTGTCGCGCCAGGATCTCTCCGAGCGCGACCCCAAGGGCGCACGCGAGGCCTTCGACAGCTTCCGCGAACTGGTCGAGCGCTTCCCCGAGAGCCGCTACGCCGACGACTCGCGGGCGCGCATGCAGTACCTGATCAACTCGCTCGCCTCGCACGAGGTGCATGTCTCGCGCTACTACTACAACCGCGGCGCCTACGTCGCGGCGATCAACCGCGCGCAGACCGCGGTGAATAACTTCCCGCAGGCACCGGCGATCGAGGAGGCGCTGTTCCTGATGGTCATGAGCTACGACAAGCTCGGCATGGCGCAGCTGCGCGACGACGCCGACCGCGTCATGCGCAAGAACTTCCCCGACAGCGTGTATTTCCGCGGTGGCCCGGAAGACACGCGGCCGTGGTGGCAGCTGTGGTGAGGGTCTGATCCCCCGATCATGCAGATCGGGCGGAGCAAGATGTAAAAAGGCGCCCTGCGAGGCGCCTTTTTACATTTCCAGTGCCGTCGCCGCGATGCACGCGTGCAGCTCTCCATCGCCGGATCGCGAGTCGCGTCGCTCCTGCAGGAGCACAGGAGCGACGCGACTCGCGCCGAGCGTGGACGACGCTCAGGCGCCGACCTTGGCCTTGAACTGCTGGCGATAGCGGTGCAGCAGCGGCTCGGTGTAGCCGCTCGGCTGGGCGCAGCCCTCGAAGATCAGCGCGCGCGCGGCCTGGTAGGCCACCGAGTCGTCGAAGTTCGGCGCCATCGGGCGGTACAGCGGGTCGCCCGCGTTCTGGCCATCGACCACCGCGGCCATGCGCTCGAGCGTGGCCTCGACCTGCTCGGCGGGCACCACGCCATGGCGCAGCCAGTTGGCGATGTGCTGGCTGGAGATGCGCAGCGTGGCGCGGTCTTCCATCAGGCCGATGTCGTTGATGTCGGGCACCTTCGAGCAGCCCACGCCCTGCTCCACCCAGCGCACCACGTAGCCGAGGATGCCCTGGCAGTTGTTGTCGAGTTCCTGCTGGCGCTCGGTCTCGCTCCACTCGGCCTTGGCCACCACCGGGATGGTGAGCAGGTCGTCGAGCAGCGCCTCGGCTTCCTTGTCGAGGTCGAGCTTCTCGATGTCCTGCTGCACCGCGGCCACGCTGACCTGGTGGTAATGCAGCGCATGCAGGGTGGCGGCGGTCGGCGACGGCACCCAGGCGGTGTTGGCGCCCGCCTTGGGATGGCCGATCTTCTGCTCGAGCATCGCGGCCATCAGGTCGGGCATGGCCCACATGCCCTTGCCGATCTGGGCGCGGCCGCGCAGGCCGGCGGCCAGACCGATGAGCACGTTGCGGCGCTCGTAGGCGGCGATCCACTTGCTGTTCTTGATGTCGCCCTTGCGCATCATCGCGCCGGCCTCCATCGAGGTGTGCATCTCGTCGCCGGTGCGATCGAGGAAGCCGGTATTGATGAAGGCCACGCGCGCCGGCGCGGCGGCGATGCAGGCACGCAGGTTGACGCTGGTGCGGCGCTCCTCGTCCATGATGCCGAGCTTGACGGTGTTGGCCGGCAGCCCGAGCAGCTGCTCGACGCGGGTGAACAGCTCGTCGGCGAAGCCGATCTCCGCCGGGCCGTGCATCTTGGGCTTGACGATGTAGATGCTGCCCTTGCGCGAGTTGCCACGGCGCTCGAGGTCGCGCTTGGCGATCAGCGTGGTGACCACCGCATCCATGATGCCTTCGGGGATTTCCTTGCCCTCGCCCCAAAGGATGGCCGGGTTGGTCATCAGGTGGCCGACGTTGCGCACGAAGAGCAGCGCGCGACCGTGCAGCTTTACCGGCTTGCCGTCGGCACCGGTGTACTCGCGGTCGGCGTTCAGACGCCGCGTCATCGGCTTGCCGCCCTTGTCGAAGGTGTCTTCCAGCGTACCGTCCATCAAGCCGAGCCAGTTGCGGTACACCACGACCTTGTCGTCGGCATCCACCGCGGCGACCGAGTCCTCGCAGTCCATGATGGTCGACAGCGCGGCTTCCATCAGCAGGTCGTTCACGCCCGCGGCATCGGACTTGCCGATGGCGCCGCTGCGGTCGATCTGGATCTCGATGTGCAAGCCGTTGTTCTTCAGCAGCACGGCGCGCGGCGCGGCGGCCTCGCCCTGGAAGCCGACGAACTTCTCGGCCTGCTGCAGGCCGGTGCTGGCACCGCTCTGCAGCTTCACCACCAGGCGGCCGGCCTCGACCGCGTAGCCCGCGGCGTCGGCATGCGAGGCACCGGCGAGCGGCGCGGCCTGGTCGAGCACCTGGCGGCCGAAGGCGATGACCTTCGCGCCGCGCACCGGGTTGTAGCCCTTGGTGAGCTCGGCGCCGTCCTTCTGCGGGATGGCGTCGGTACCGTAGAGCGCGTCGTAGAGCGAGCCCCAGCGCGCGTTGGCGGCGTTGAGCGCGTAGCGCGCGTTCATCACCGGCACCACGAGCTGCGGGCCGGCCTGCACGGCGAGCTCGTCATCGACGTTGGTGGTGGTGGCCTTGGCACCGGCGGGCACCGGCAGCAGGTAGCCGATCGAGGACAGGAAGGCCTTGTACGCGGCCATGTCGGCGATCGGCCCCGGGTGGGCGCGATGCCAGGCGTCGATCTCGGCCTGGATGCGATCGCGTTCGGCGAGCAGAGCGGCGTTCTTCGGTGCGAGATCGTGTACCAGCGCATCGAACCCGGACCAGAAGGCGGCAGCGTCGACACCGCTGCCCGGCAGGGCTTCTTCTTCAATGAAACGCTTCAGGTTCGCTGCGACCTGCAGACGCTGGACACTCACTCGTTCGGTCATCTTTCGCACTCACTGGCTCGGTTGTTGAGGAACACGCCCGCATGAAGGGGCGCATAACCTTTGAAGAATGCTTTCGATCGCGGCGTGGGTCAAGGGTGCGAAGCAAAAGTCCTCTATAAGACTTGCGCTATGGCTCGGCACGCCGCCAAAGCGGACACCATCGCATCGTCAGCCGCCCAAGTTCTGCATTTTATTGCAGAATACGCCCGCGAACTGCACTATTTGACATGCTGCCCGGTCGCGC
This sequence comes from Thauera sp. DNT-1, assembly GCF_055393985.1. Lineage (NCBI taxonomy): Bacteria > Pseudomonadati > Pseudomonadota > Betaproteobacteria > Rhodocyclales > Zoogloeaceae > Thauera > Thauera sp. DNT-1. The sequence goes on from NZ_AP043752.1 coordinate 1,588,779, forward strand.
ATCAAGCGCGTACGCGCAGCGCCAGAAACGCACTCGAGGAGACAGACATGCAGATTCTTCAACCCGCGGGCTGGAAACGGCCGAAGGGCTACGCCAATGGAGTGGCCGCGAGCGGACGGATGCTGTTCGTCGCCGGCCAGGTGGGCTGGGACGCGGACGAGGTCTTCCGCAGCGAGGACCTCGTCGAGCAGATCCGCCAGGCGCTGCGCAACGTGCTCGCCATCCTGGACGCCGGCGGCGCGCGTTCGACCGACATCGTGCGCATGACCTGGTTCCTGGGCAGCGCCGCCGAGTACAACGCCCGCCTCGAGGAGATCGGCACGGTCTATCGCGACCTGATCGGCCACCACTACCCGGCGATGAGCGCCGTGCAGGTGGCTGGCTTCGTCGAGGCCGGCGCGAAGGTGGAGATCGAGGTCACGGCGGTGCTGCCGGACGATTGAGGAGGACGGACCGGGACGGGCGCAGCGCCGCCGCGGGCGGCGCACAACGCGCGGACGGGGCCTGCCGGGCCGCGCCCGCGTATCGAAGCATCACACCCCGAGGTGCTTGCGGATCAAGGCCGGCTCCTGGCGCACCTGTTCGCTCGGACCGTCGAACACCACCTCGCCCTTGACCAGGATCACCGAGCGGTTGGTCAGCGCAGTCACCGCCGAGTGGTTCTTGTCCACCACCACCGTGGCGATGCCGGTGTCGCGGATGGTGCGGATGACCTTCCAGATCTCCTTGACCATCAGCGGCGCGAGGCCCTCGGTGGCCTCGTCGAGGATCAGCAGGTCGGGGTTGGTCATCAGCGCGCGTCCGATCGTGAGCATCTGCTGCTCGCCGCCCGAGAGCTGGCCGCCGCCGTTGTCGATACGCTCGCCCAGGCGCGGGAAGGTCTCCATGACGCGCTCGAAGGTCCATTCGCGCCGCCCGTCCACGCCCGCGCGCGCCGCCATGACGAGATTCTCGCGCACGCTCAGGTTGGGAAAGATGCCGCGCCCCTCGGGTACGTAGGCCACCCCGGCGAGCGCGATGCGGTGCGGTTTGGCGCGCGTCATGTCGTCGCCGTTCACGCGCACCGTGCCGTGGCGCGGCCGCACCAGGCCGAGCATGCTGCGGATCAGCGTGGTCTTGCCCATGCCGTTGCGCCCCATCAGGCCGAGCGCCTCACCCTTGCGGATCGAGAAGCTCACCCCGTGCAGGATGTGGCTCGAGCCGTAGTAGGTGTGGAGGTCGCGCGCTTCGAGCAGCATCTCAGCCATGTTCATCCTCCCCGAGATAGGCCGCCTGGACGTCCTCGCTGTTACGGATCTGCTCGGGCGGTCCGGATTCGAGCACCGAGCCCTCGACCATCACGGTGATCGTGTCGGCCACCGCGAACACCGCATCCATGTCGTGCTCCACGAGCAGGATCGCGCGGTTCTGCTTGAGTTTGCGCAACAGCTCGACCATCTGCGCCGACTCTTCCGAGCCCATGCCGGCGAGCGGCTCGTCGAGCAGCAGGACACGCGCGTCGGTGGCCAGCACCATCGCGATCTCGAGCTGGCGTTGCTCGCCGTGCGAGAGCAGGCCGGCCTTGCGCAGCTCGCGCCCGCCCAGGCCCGCCTCGACGATCGCCGCCTGCGCGCGCTCGACGGTGTCGCGCGTCTTCATCGCGTCGGTGAAGATCCGCCACGGCCGCGGCCTGCGCGACTGCGCGGCAAGCCGGCAGTTCTCCAGCACGGTGAATTGCGGAAAGATGTTGGTGCGCTGGTAGCTGCGGCCGATGCCGCGGTGCGAGCGTGCCGCCGAATCCAGCCCGGTCACGTCCTGCCCTTCGAGCAGGATGCGCCCCGCGGAAGGCGGCAGGTCGCCCGAGAGCATGTTGATGCAGGTCGACTTGCCCGCACCGTTGGGGCCGAGCAGCGCATGCAGCTTGCCGCGCTCGAGCGTGATGCACACCTCGAGGTTGGCGGTCAGCCCGCCGAAATGGCGGGTCAGGCGGTCCGCCACCAGCATCGCCTCACTCATCGTCTTCTCCCCAATTGACCGTGCGGAAGATGCGTCGCGGCAGTCCGGCCAGTCCACTCGGCATGAACAGCACCGCGGCGACGATCACCAGGCCCATCAGCAGTTGCCAGTGCTTGGTCCAGTCCGAGAACATCTCCTGCAGGCCGATGAAGGCGAACGCGCCCGCGACCGCCCCCGCCAGGCTGCCGAGGCCGCCGAGGATGACCATCAGCAACACGTTGCCCGACTGATGCCACGACAGGTAATCGGGGGTCACGAAGCCGAACAGCACCGCGTACAGGAAGCCCGCCACCCCGGCCAGCGCACCGGCCAGGGTGAAGGCCGCAAGCTTGTAGCGCTGCGTGGCGTAGCCGAGCGACTTCATGCGGTGCTCGTTGCTGTGGATGCCGGCGAGCACGCGACCGAAGGGCGAGCGCAGCACGAAGGCCAGCAGCACGAACACCGCCACCATCGCGGCGAGGATGAAGTAGTACAGGTGCAGCGGCTCGTCGAGGTTGAACGGCATCCAGCCGAAGAGGCTGGCATCCGGCTTGACGTTGAGATAGATGCCGTCCGAGCTGCGCCCGAGTGCGGTGTCGTGGAAGATGTAGTAGGCCATCTGCGCGAAGGCCAGCGTCACCATGATGAAATAGATGCCCTTGGTGCGCAGCACGAACAGCCCGATGAAGAACGCCGCGGCGCCTGCCGCCAGCACCGAGGCCGCGAGCACGAACCACAGGTTGGCCGCCTCGTATTCGGGCGCGATCAGCGCGACCGTGTAGGCGGCGATGCCGAAATATGCGGCATGGCCGAGGCTCACCAGGCCGGTGAAGCCGACCAGCAGCGCCAGGCTCATCGCGAAGATCGACATCACGAGGATTTTCGCCACCAACTCGACATAGAAGCTGGATCCGATCGCCGGAAACAGCACCAGCCCTGCCAGCACGGCGAGCTTGAAAGACAGCACGACTCGCGGGTTCATCGCCTCACCCCTTCCTGAAGATGCCTTCGGGGCGCCAGAGCAGCACGACCGCCATCAGCAGATAGACCGCCAGTCCGGCGAGCTCGGGGAGCAGGATCGTGCCGAACGTGTCCGCGAACCCCACCAGCAGCGCCGCCACCAGCGCGCCCCACACCGAGCCGATGCCGCCGATCACCACGACCACGAAGGAGATGATCAGCACATTGCCGCCCATGCCCGGGTACACCGAGGAGATCGGCGCCGCGAGCATGCCGGCCAGCGCGGCCAGCGCCACGCCGAGCGCGAACACGGTGCGGTAAAGCAGGTCGATGTTCACCCCGAGCGACTGCACCATCTCGCGGTTGAACGAGCCGGCGCGGATCATCATCCCCAGTCGGGTGCGCTGCATCAGCCACCACAAGCCGACAGCGAGCGCGATGCACACCACCGAGATCACCAGCCGGTACACCGGATAGGAGAGGTTGTCGGAGAGCGCGATCGAAGCCGAGAACAGGTCGGGGATGGCCACGCCGTGGACGTCGTCGCCGACCGTGAGGCTGCGCAGCTCCTCGAAGATCAGGATGAGCCCGTAGGTCAGCAGCACCTGCTGCAGGTGGTCACGCTTGTACAGATGCACGAAGAGCAGCTTCTCGAGCAGCGCGCCGAAGCCGAAGGCGAGCGGGATGCCGAGCACGATCGCGAGCATCAGGTTGCCGGTCAGGCTGGTGAGCGCGAAGGCCAGGTAGGCGCCGATCATGTAGAAGCTGCCATGCGCCAGGTTGATGATGCCCATGATGCCGAACACCAGGGTCAGCCCGCTCGCCACCAGGAAAAGCAGCAGGCCGTACTGGAGCGCGTTCAGGATCTGGATCAGGAACGAGGTGAAATCCATGATTGAACCCTTCCCTCCCAGACATGCGGAACACGCCGGGATGCGATGGACAGACGGGTGGAAGCGGGCTGCGACGCGGAGGCGGAGGGCCCGCCACCGCCTCCGCGACGGAATCAGTTCATGAGCTTGCAGCCGCGCGCCGGGTCGGCGAGCTTGGGTGCGGCGACGCCGATCACCTTGTTCTGCCCGCCCTCGACCTTGCGCAGGTAGATGTCCTGCACCGGGTTGTTGGCCTTGGACAGGGTGAAGCTACCGCGCGGACTGTCGATGGTGGCGGCGCTCATCGCCTTCATGACCGCCTCCTTGTCGAAGGCTCCGGCCGGCGCGCCCGAGAGCCCCGCGGCGAGCAGCTGCGCACTGTCGTAGCCCTGCACCGCGAAGACGTCGGGTTGCGCCTTGTAGGCCGCGACATAGCCGCTGCGGAAGGACTTCTCCCTGGCGTTGTCGAGGCCGTCGGCGTAGTGCAGCGTGGTCAGCACGCCCTCGCCGGCGCCGCCCATGGCCTCCAGCGTGCCGTCGGTGAGGAAGCCCGGGGCGTAGAGCGGGAGGCCCGCCTTCAGGCCTGCCGCCTCGTAGTCCTTGACGAACTTCGCCGCCCCGGCGCCGGAGAAGAATACGAACACCGCATCCGGCCTGAGGTTGGCGATCTCGGTCAGGAAGGGCTGGAACTCCACGTTCGGGAAGGGCAGGTAGAGCTCCTTGACCACCTTGCCGCCGGCCTGCTCGAAGGACTCCTTGAAGCCGGCGACCGACTGTTCGCCGAAGGAGTACTTCCAGGCCAGGGTGACCACGTTCTTGTGGCCGCGTTCGGCGACCACCTTGCCCATCGCATTCGCCGGCTGCCAGGCCGAGAACGAGGTGCGGAACACATTCGGCGCGCACAGCGGACCGGTAAGCTCGTCCGCGCCCGCGTTCGGGATGATCATCAGGGTCTTGGAGTCACGCGCGACCTTGGCCATCGCCAGCGCCACGCCCGAATGCACGGTGCCGACCAGCACGTCGACGTTGTCGCGTTTGACCAGCTTGTTGGCATTCTCGGTCGCCTTGGCCGGATCGGACTCGTCATCGACGACGAAATACTCGACCTCGCGACCGCCGAGCTTGCCGCCCTGCTCCGCCACGTACTGCTTGAAGCCGTTGGTGATCGCGTTGCCGAGCGAGGCGTAGGTGCCCGTGTAGGGCAGCATCAGCCCCACCTTGACCTTGTCCGCCGCCTCCGCCGCGCCCTGCGCCAGCAACATGCCCAGGCCGAGCCCGAGCGCGCTCACTGCGAGGCGCAGCTTCCTGTCCTTTCCGACCATGTCCGTCTCCTCTCTTTTGATGGTGTGAACACGGGCGGCGCCCCCGAGCGCCGCCAAAGCACTAGATGCCGCGCAGCTTGAAACGCTGGATCTTGCCGGTGGCGGTCTTGGGCAGATCCTCGACGAATTCGATCCAGCGCGGATACTTGTAGGGCGCGAGCATGCCCTTGACGTGCGCCTGCAGCTCCTGCCGCATCGCCTCGCCGGGTCCGTAGCCGGGCTTGAGCACGACGAAAGCCTTGGGCTTGATCAGGCGTTCCTCGTCCTCGATGCCGACCACCGCCGCCTCGAGCACCGCCTCGTGGGCGATCAGCGCCGACTCGACCTCGATCGGCGACACGTAGATGCCGCTCACCTTGAGCATGTCGTCGCTGCGCCCGGAGTAGACGTAGTAGCCGTCGCGGTTGCGGTAATACTTGTCGCCGCTGCGCGTCCAGCCCTCGAGGAAGGTGGCACGGCTCTTCTCCGGCTGGTTCCAGTACTGCACCGCCGAGCTCGGCCCGGAGATCTGCAGTTCGCCCGGCTCCTCGGCCGCGGTGATCTCGTCGCCGCCCTCGTCGATCAGGCGCACGCGGTAGCCCGGCACCGGCGTGCCGCTGGTGCCGTACTGCACGTCGCCGGCGCGGTTGGACAGGAAGATGTGCAGCATCTCGGTGGAGCCGATGCCGTCGAGGATGTCGACCCCGATGCGCTCCTTCCAGCGCCGCCCCACGCCCTCGGGCAGCGCCTCGCCCGCAGAGGTGCAGGCGCGCAGCCGCTTCATCTCGCCCGCGGTCGGGCAGCCGGTGTGCGCGAGCATGCCGGCGTAGAGCGTGGGCACGCCGTAGAAGATGTCGGGCTGGTGCTCGCGCAGGCGCTTGAACACCGCATCCGGCGTGGGCCGCTCGGCCATCAGGATGGCGGTGGCGCCCACCGAAAGCGGAAAGGTGAGGCCGTTGCCGAGGCCGTAGGCGAAGAAGAGCTTCGCGGCCGAGAACACCACGTCCTGTTCGCGGATGCCCAGGACCTCCTGTCCGTACAGCTCGGCGGTATGGATGAGGTTGGAGTGAATGTGCACCGTGCCCTTCGGCGCACCGGTGGAACCGGAGGAGTAGAGCCAGAAACAGGGGTCGGTCGCACGCGTCGGCGCGGCATCGAGCTGCTCGGACTGCGCGGCGAGCAGCGCCTCGAGACCGTCGTCGTCGTCACCACCGGCGACGACCAGGCGCTCGAGCGTCGGCACGCGCCCGGGCAGCGCGGCGAAATTGGCCAACAGCGCCTGCGATACCACCGCCACACGCGCACCGCTGTCGGAGAGCATGTACTCGTAGTCGCGTTCGGTGAGCAGCGTATTGACTGCGATCGGCACCACCCCGGCCTTGATCGCGCCGAGGAACATCGCGGGGAAATCGATGCAGTCGAGCACGCACATCAGGACGCGGTCGCCGCGTGCCAGCCCGAGGGTGCCGAGCAACGCATTGCCACAGCGGCTGGCACGCGCCGCGAGCTGGTCGTAGGTGTAGCTGCCGGCATCGTCGATGTAGGCGACCTTGCTGCCGCGCCCGGCGACGAGGTTGCGCCCGAGCAGGTCGTCGGCGGCGTTGTAGGGATCCGGAATCACGATCCGGGGCGGCGTGCAGCCGTGATCTGCGGTGCTGAGGGTGTGCATCGTCCTGTCTCCATCCTGATCCCGGACCGTACCGACCGGCATGCACACGGAACGGTACGACGCGAGAGAACCTTGGCACGATCGCCGAGCGGACTGGCTGGGGTACCGCACAAGCCATCCAAAAAAGTGCACTAAAGTGCATCTTTCGGCGAGACATGCAAAAGAATACCCCCAATCCGGATGCTGTCAACCCTGCATCGCACCAAAAACAAGGAAATTCAATTATTTAGATAAAGTCTAAGGTGCAATATACTGCACTTGCCGCTATGCTTGAATGCACTCCCCGCACACCGGCCGGGAGCCTCCGATGTCACGCCGTTGACAGCGCATCGCCAGCGGCACCATAAACACGAATCTCCGACCTCCGCTCCGTAATGAACGACCAGAATCCGACCCTCGCAGCCTCCGACGCGCCTGTACCGGTCGCGCACCCGGCGGTGCGACCCGATCCGCGCAGCGACGGGGAGTTCCTGCTCGCGCTCGGCCGGCGCGTGCGCGAGACGCGCGACCGGCGTGGCCTGACTCGCAAGCAGCTGGCTCGCGACGCGGGGGTGTCGGAGCGGCATCTCGCCCATCTTGAGGCCGGCGAGGGCAACGTCTCGATCGTGCTGCTACGCCATATCGCCAGCGCATTGGGGCTGTCGCTGCCGGAGATGTTGAACCTGGGCGCCGAGGAGTCGGTCGAGCAGCGCCTGGTGCGGCGCATCCTCGAACAACTGCCGCGCCACCGGCTGGAGGACGTGGTCTTCCGGTTGATGCGCGACTACGGCCAGGAAGAGGCCGCGCGGCGCAACCGGATCGCCCTCATCGGCCTGCGCGGCGCCGGCAAGACCACACTGGGCCGCAGGCTGGCGGCCGAACTCGGCTTCCGTTTCGTCGAGCTCGATGCCGAGATCGAACGCGAGACCGGCATGCCCATGGGCGAGATCTTCGCCCTCTACGGCCAGTCGGGATATCGCCGCATCGAACAGCGTTGCCTGCGGCGCGCACTCGACAGCGGTGAACGCACGGTGCTCGCCACGGGCGGCGGAATCGTCTCGCAGACCGAGACCTACGACCTGCTGCTGTCGCGCTGTCTGACGATCTGGCTCCGCACCTCGCCCGAGGAGCACATGCAGCGCGTCAGCGCGCAGGGCGACCTGCGTCCGATGGCCGGTAGCGCGGAAGCGATGGAAGACCTGCGCCGCATCCTCGCCGCGCGTGAACCGCAGTACCTGCGCGCCGACCATGTGGTCGATACCTCGGGCCAGGGCGAGGACGAGAGCTTCCGCGCGCTGCGCGCCGCCGTGGAGGACCGCGGCCGCTGAGCGAAGGCGTCGCGCGTGATCGGCTTGATCGGCAAGACGTCGAGCCCGCCGGTCGCAAGCCTGTCGAGGGCATCCGCACCACCCGCACTCTCCTCGGACTCTCAACCCCGGCGCGCCAGCCACGCGATCGGCAACGAGTGCCGATCCGCACGCCGTGCCCAGGCCTCGCCCGTCGCCGCCAGCTGCCTGCGAACCGACCTGCTCGATCGGAGAACTGGGGAGTGAAAAGCTCCACGCGGGCAACACCCTGACTTGACAGGAAAACATGGCGGCACGTGACACAAAGAGCCATGAATGTCGGCGCTCAGGACGCTAAGACCCGATCGGCGTGGGCACGACACTCCAGACGCAAAAAAGCCAATCACCGCTAAGTGATTGGCTTTAATGACTTTTTTGGTTGCGGGGGCAGGATTTGAACCTGCGACCTTCGGGTTATGAGCCCGACGAGCTGCCAGACTGCTCCACCCCGCGTCGGAGAAACAGAACTATAAACGGTGAACTACGAGAAGGCAAGAACTTTTTGCGCCGCACAAGCACCGGAGGAATTCTGGTGCCGGCAATAGGAATCGAACCCACGACCTTCTGATTACAAATCAGCTGCTCTACCAACTGAGCTATGCCGGCAAGGCGGTGCGGATTATAGCGCAAGACGCCACTCAGCCATCGCGTCGGAGGAAACGCACGGGCAGCCCCTGCATGCACACGAACTTGCACGGATAACTGTTTATATATACAGTTGTTGCACAGTCGAAAAGCTCAGGAGACCACCATGCAAACCATCACTTCCAGGGTGCTGCTCGCACTCGGCCTGCTCGCCGGCCTGATGATCGGAACCGGCCATCCTGGCGGGGCGCTCGTGGTGGCGGTCGCGGCCGGGGCAGGGATCTGGATGGCGCGGGCCGACTCGGTACGGCGCGATCTGCGCCGAGCGTAGGCCCGCCCGGGTTCAGCGGCCGAACTTGCTCACCAGTTGCTGGAGCTTCTCGGTGCGGCGGCGTTCGGCCTCCTCGGCCTCGCGCTTCTCGCGCTGCTGCTTGGCCACCGCGGCGAAGCGTTCCTTCAGCGTGGTGGCCGCGTGCTGGCGTTGCTCTTCGGTAACCTCTCCGGAGGCGTTGCCGTCGAGGTCGAAGCGCTCGCCGCCACGCTCGACCGCCTTGAGGTACTTGGTCGAGGCGGTGTACATGCGCAGGGCGATGCGCAGGTTCTTGCGGTCGAAATCGGGAAAGCGGGCCAGGATGCTCGTGTCGATCTTCAGCGCCAACGGCTTGCTGTCGCGAAATGCCGGCGATTCGGCCTGCAGGCGTTTGAGGATGGCACGCGGTTCGATGCGCGGCTGCTTGGCCTGGTCCTGCGCGTTGGTGCTGAGGGGCGCGGGGGCGGCGGTTTCGGCTTGCTGAAGGGTCATTTCGGGGAGAACTCTGGTACGCGGATCGGTGTCTGAACAGCAGTCCGGAAACCTCGCGTCCGGAGCGGTGCCGCGAACTGTGCGAGTCGAGTGCTGTTCCGGCATTCTACCCCCGGTCCGCCGGGCTTCTGCCGGACGTGGTGATTTTTGCCACGGATCGCATCGGTCTGGCACCCAGGCATCGGATCGAACGGAACCGGCTTGCTGCCGCACCACACACCTCGGGGAAACATCATGGAAAAGCGCTGGCGCCGCCTGCCCGGCTCGCGCACCGAACCGGCAGGATTCGAACGCAAGGTGCTGGCGCGCCTGCCCATGGTCGCGCTCGTCGGCACCGCGGCCTGCGTGGCCGTGTCCCTGCTCGCCCGGCTGCACTGGTGGGGCGACGAGAGCATCGAGGCGGTGCGCGCGCTGCAGATGGTCGACATCTGGGTGCTGGCAGCGGTGATCCTGCATTGGACGGTGGTGTTCACCGTGGCGATCGGTGCCTTCATCGTGTTCGTGATGAAGGGCCCGGCCTACATCGCCGACCGCTACGAACTCCCGGACGCAGACGCCCCGCGCTGAATCCGCCGCGGGGCGTCTGCGTCCCTTGGTGGTGCCGCGATACGGCGCAAGCACTCAAGCCGCGCCGGGTGTGCGCCCGCCCTGCTCGGCCGCGGCGGGCGGGTGGTCGTCATCGACCTCTTCCCAGCCGGTGATCATCGCCTTGATGTGCGCGAAGATCGTGTGCCCCGTGGTCGTCAGATACACGTGGATGAAGAAGAACGCGGTGATCATGAACGCACCTGCGGTATGCACGAGCGCCACGCCCTCGAGCGAGAACATCTCGTCGATGCCGAGCTGCGCCCAGTTGCCATAGAACAGGTAAAGCAGGCCCGAGCCCCAGATCAGCGGCGAGATGAACGCAAGCAGCGCGAGATAGGCCAGGCGCTGCAGCGGGTTGTGCTTCTGCACCGTCGTCTTGCGGAAGGGATGCGGCATCTCCTTGAAGATCCCCACCGTGTAGTAGAGGACCATCGCCGACACGTTCTTCATCGACGGGACGTACTGCCGCCACTCGCCCGTGGTGAATTGCCAGAAGATCGTGAAGGCCCAGATCACCAGCAGCGTCCATGCCGCGATCGTGTGCGCATCCACGGCCTTCCTGAAGCCCAAAAGAGTATAGCTGCCGTGGATCTCGAAGCCGGTGATCATCATGACGATGATCAGCAGCGCCTGCGACCAGTGCCAGAAGCGTTCATAGCGCTTGTAGATGTAGATGCGGTTCGCGCTCATTTTCAGTGCCCCTTGCGACGGGTGAGGATGCGGGCGATGCCGTGGATCGAGCCGGCGCCGATCGCGCCGATGATCGCCAGCCCACCGAGGAGATCGACCCAGCCGTTGCGGTCGCGACCGGGCAGGTAGAGGTCGGTGATCCCGGCGAGGCGGCCGTCTTCCGAGCGGGTGTGGCAGTCCCTGCACTTGAGCGCGTCTTCCTTGGGCGCCACCATGTGGGTGATGAACCAGTTCATGCGCGTCTCGATGAAGCCGAACTGGCCGCTGTAGGGCAGGCCGGCGTAGTCCATGCCGGCCTTGATCGACTTGGCGTAGTCGAAGTTTCCCCAGAACGCGGTGTCGTCCTGGCCGTATACGTGGTTCACCACCAGAGTCTTGTTCACCGGGTCGTAGGGCTGCTTGCCGACCATCACCTTGAAGGGCCAGATGCGCGCGTTCGGGTCGCTCGCCGAGCCTTCGACGCGGTTCAGCTCGAGGATCTTGCTGTCGTCGATCTTGTCGGTGAGCGCGATCTGATGGACCACGCCGTTGTACCACTTGTAGGTCGGGCGCACGTTCTCGCCGTACTTGAAGTCGCCCTTTTCCGCCGAGTAGATCAGGTGGCCGTGGTCGTCCTGGATGAACAGCGGCTTGCCGTCCGGACCGCGCTTGCCGCCGGTCGACCAGTCCCACAGCACCTTGGTGGCGATGCCGCCGCGCGCGAACTCGGGGATGTGGCAAGTCTGGCAAGCCACTCGCCTGGCGTGGTTGTCGAGGCGCTCGTTCTTGTGCGGGCGAAGGTCGTGGCAGGACTCGCAGGTCGCGCGCTTGTGGTCCTCATGCTTCATGTCCAGGCCCTTGGTGTCCTTGGCGGTAGCCGCGTAGCGGCTGCCGGAGGGCTGGTGGGCGTTGAAGGTGTGGCAGTCCGCACAGCTCATGTTCTCGCCATCGGGCGACATGTGCACATCGACGTGTTTCGGCGGCTTGACCAGCGAGGAGTCGAGGTCGCCATGCTTGACCGCGTCGCCGCCACCGCCGTTGAAGTGGCACGCGCCGCAGTTGTGCCGCCCCGGCTTGCCCACCGCCTGCGCGATCCTGGCCAGGTCGGGCGGCTGCACGATCCTGCCGCTGCCCTTGGGCAGCTCGCGCGGCGCGTAGAGCGGATGGCCGGCATCGGTGGCGATCTTCTTGTAGGTCGTCGTCGTGTCGTGGCAGGCCAGGCAATCCACGTTGTTCTGGTTGGTGAAATCGTAGTTCTTGTCCGTCCACCCGTAGCCGGCGTGGCAGCTCGTGCAGCGCGGCTCGTTGGAAAGGATGGAGCCGCAGAAGTTGTTGGCCGCGTGCTGTTTGCCCAGCTTCTTGCCGGTGGTCGGGCTGATCGCCTCCCAGGTCCAGTGCACGCTCTTCATCACCTGGTGCCCGGCCTCGTTGTGACAGGCGAGACAGGCCTTGGTGACCTCCGGCCCGCTCTCGAACGGGCCCTGCAGTTCCTTGAACCTGCTGTGGTCCGCCGTGCTCGCCGCCTTGCCGCCGGCCGCAGCCACCGGAAGATCCCCCCCTGCGGGCGTGCTTGCCGCACCCGCCATGATGCTCGTCGCGAGGATCAAGGCCCCGCCGATCCAGCGCCGCCAGTCGAATGTCCGCCTGCCCATTTTCCGTTCCTCCGCCGAGACGACCTGCTTTTCCAGTCTAGGCCAGCCAGAAATATAAGCATTTGATTAATATCTACGGATCGGCAGATCACCGGGGCTCGACTCCCTCCGTGCCCGCCCTCGGAACTTCCTCACCGAAAGCACGGGAAGTCCTGTCAGAATGCCGGAAACATGCGCCAGACCCAGGAATTTCCACCGCTCAACATGTCCACGCCCAGCAATCCCTCCGAGATCGCCCGCGAAACCCTGCGCCAGCTCGCGCTGCGCCGGATTGCCCCCACGCCGGACAACTACCGCAAGCTCTATCACGAGATCGCCGGCACCCGGCCCGACGACGACGCCCTGCCCGAAGCCTTCGTGCGCAAACTCGCCCGCCGCCTGCCGCGCGACAGCGCCGAGCGCCAGCGCCACGGCCACCAGCTCGACCAAGCGCTCGCCGACGGTCGCGACAAGGCCGCCGAGGCCGCACTCGAGCGCTACCTCGACAGCCTCAAGCTGGGCGAACCGCAGGCCTGGAACGAGCTCATCGGCAACCTGCTGCGCCAGTGGGAGGCGCGTCAGACCGGCTGGACCCCGGCGCGCAAGCGCGAGGCCCTCGACCGCGTGCTGGGCGCAGCCGACCCGGCGGCGCTGTACACCCGCCTGCAGGGCCTGCTCAAGAGCTGGACGCAGGCCATGACCGATGCCGATGCGCTCGCCGTCGAGGTGCCCGACGCGGCAGACGAACCCGACGCCAGCGCTTCGCCCCGTGCCGACGCAAGCACCGCAAGGCCCGCCACGCCCGCGCGCACCGCCGCTGCCGCGCACCCCCCTGCCTCCACTCCAGGCGTCGACTCCGCCACCATCGACGCCCTGCGCGAGCTCGTCACCATCAGCCTGGGCGAGGCCCTGCCGCCGCTGCTGGAGGAACAACCGCCGCTGCGCGAGACCGCCGCCACGCTGTGCGCCGAAGCTGCCAGTCGCAGCGAGGCCGCTGGCCTGCGCGAGGTCGGCACGCGCCTGCGCGCCTTCGCACACGAGCTCGAGCTGGCCGCCGCCGACGAGGCCGAAATCCGCGCCGGCATGCTCGAGCTGCTGCGCATGCTGCTTCGCAACATCGACGAGCTGGTGCTCGACGATCGCTGGCTCGCCGGCCAGATCGAGATGCTGCGCGAGATCGTCGACAGCCGTCCCGACCCGCGCAAGATCGACGACGCCGGCCGCCGCCTCAAGGAACTCATCCACAAGCAGGGCCAGCTCAAGCACACCCTGGCCCAGTCCCAGCGCCACCTGCGCGACATGCTCGCCGGCTTCGTCGACCAGCTCGCGCGCTTCTCCGAATCGACCGGCGCCTACCACGACCGCATCGGCCAGTGCGCCCAGCGTATCGCCCAGGCCAACGACATCACCGAGATCGGCCCCCTGCTCGACGAGGTCATGACCGAGACTCGCAGCATCCAGGACGAGGCACGCCGCTCGCGCGACGAGCTCATCGTCGCCCGCGGCGAGGCCACGGCGGCGCAGGAGCGCGTCGTCACGCTGCAGAACGAGCTCGAGGAAGCCAGCCGCCTGATGCGCCACGACCAGCTCACCGGCGCGCTCAACCGCCGTGGCCTCGACGAGATGTTCCAGACCGAATCCGCGCGCGCCCAGCGTCGCGGCACGCGGCTCGCCGTCGCGCTGCTCGACATCGACCACTTCAAGAAGCTCAACGACAGCCTCGGCCACAAAGGTGGCGACGACGCCCTGGTACACCTCGCCAAGGTCGTGCGCCAGCACCTGCGCCCCCAGGACGTGCTCGCCCGCTATGGTGGCGAGGAGTTCGTCATCCTGCTGCCCGAGACCGGCGACACCGACGCCCAACAGGCGCTCGTGCGCCTGCAGCGCGAGCTCACCCGCGAATTCTTCATGGCCGAAATGCAGAAGATCGTGATCACCTTCAGCGCCGGCGTCACCCGCCTGGCCGAGGGCGAAAGCCTGGAGAGCGCGCTGAAGCGCGCCGACGGCGCGATGTATCAAGCCAAGCAGGCCGGCCGCAACCGCGTGATGGTCGCGCCGCTACACGACTGAAAGCGCTCCGGAGCACACGAAACCCGCCGGCTTCGCCAAGGGCGCCGAGCCCGTGGCGAAGCCGGCGCGGCGGCGTGCTCAGCCCGGCACCTTGCTCCCTTGAGGAGTGCGCAGGCGCGCGGCGGCAAGGCCGACGAGGCCCAGCCCGAGGAGCGCGAGCACGCCCGGCTCCGGCACGGTGGGCACCTCGTTGACGCCGATGCGGACGCGGTAGGCGCCATCGTTGTCGTCGTAGGCACCGGGCACGCCATCGAAGCCGAAGCCGTCCGGGATCCCCAGGAACAGCCTCGTGGCGCCGCTCGGCGCGATGAACTCCTGGAAAATCGAGGACGTGGTCACGCCGTTGCCGATATAGAAGATCTGCCCGAGCCCGGGGCTCAGTGTCGTGAAGTTGCGGCCCAGGCCGGTCGTGCTGAAGTCGAGGCGCGCGGGTGCGCCAGCGCTGGGGATGCTGTTGTCCAGGAAGACGCCGACGAGTGCCCCCTCGGGACCGAAGTAGCCACTGATGCCGCCGAAGGACGAGAGATCGCTGCAGCTCGACCCCGCGCAATCGGCGTTGTTGCCCTCGGGGCCATAGAACGGCGCACCGACCCCGTTGAAGTAGCTGATGCCGCCGATCGAGGGATCCGCGAGGCGGATGACGTCGCCCGCAGCCACGCCGAGGTATGGCGGGAAGGTCTCCTGGATCTCCTCGGGCGTCGCCCCCCCGTGGCGTTGCATGCCGGTGGGAGAGCTCCAAGGCGCAGACGCCAGCGGAATCGTGATGTCCGTTCTCCCCGCCAGGAAGATCGCGTCGCTGCCGCGAACCGTGACATCGAGCACGGCCGCCTCTGCCGTGCCGGAACCGAGCGCCGTGACCAGCGCCGCAGTTGCAAGGATCGATGCGCAAGCCTGCCTCATGATTCGCTCCTCCCCGGTATCCAACACTCCCCGAAAAGACTCAAGCAAGAACCGAACCAAACCGTAAGCCGCTGATTTATCGACGACTTCCGTCGACACCCGTCTCCGAGTGTAAAAAAGACCGACAGCGCCACACCCCGCCCCGACGAGCCGCGCAGGCAAGCCTGTTCCTAGGACGCGGCTTCCGCATGTTGGCACGCGGACACCGCCAGCGGCTGCGCCAGCACGACCCCGCGCGCACGCAGCGCCGCATCGACGAGCCCGAGCACCTCGTCGCGGCAGACCGGCTCGCGGTCGTGCTGCGGCACCCAGTACTTCACCCGATAGGTGATGCCCCCAGGGCCATAGGACACCAGCTGCACCTCGGGCGGCTTGTCCTCGGCGATGCTCGCCGCATGCGTCAGCGCCGCGCGCATCAGCTCCCGCGCCTCGGCCACCGGCAGCGCGACCGGCAGGGTGAGCTCGGCATGGTCGCGATATTCCTTCTTCGGCGCGCTGAAATTGGTGATCCGCTGCCGCGAGATCTGGCTGTTGGGCAGGATCACGTAGGTGCTGTCCCCGGTCACCAGCCGCGTCGTGCGCCAGCCGATCTCCTGCACCCGCCCCTGGGCCAGGTTTTCGATGCGCACCCAGTCGCCGATGCGGAACGGCGCCTCGATCCCGAGCGCGATCCCCGACAGCGTGTCGGCCACCACGTTGCGGATCGCGAAGCCCAGCACCGCCAGCACCAGGCCCGAGCCGGTCAGGATCCCCGACAGGTCCTGGCGGAACAGCAGCGACAGCCCGCCCAGCGCCGCCAGCGCGAACAGGAACACCCGCAGCAGGTCCAGCAGCACCTTGGGCACCGGCTTGCGCCCCTTGCGCCGCTGCGACAGCCGCGCCGACGCGAGCGCGTGCAGCAGATGCGCGCCGGTGAACAGGGCGAGCGCGAGCGCCGCATTGCGCACCGGATCGAGCCAGGCCTGCACGGCATGATCGGCCGGCAGCAACCCGAACGCCCGCTCGGCATACAGGAAGAACAACACCAGGAGGAGGAGACCGACGCCGGCATGCGAGCCGGCGCGGGAGTACAGCGCGCGAACCATGGCAGGACCTTCGAGACGAGAGGAAAAGACACTCCACCGACCCCGGCCTGCCGATCCGCGCCGGCAAGGCGCTATCGAGGCCGGGGCCAGGCATGTGCCTGGTCGATGCACAAGGCGAATCTCGCGCGGCCGCAGCAGCCCATCACATGGTCTCCGGAAGTTCCTGGGGGTGGGTGGCCAGGATGGCCAATCGTTTCTATATGGGGATCGATTCCGCGTTTTCAAACGCAGGGCCCCGCCTGCCTCACCCCTGCGCTTGCGACTTGTTCTGTCGCTCCTCACGCGCAGCTTTCTCTCGGGCGGCCTCGCGCTCCTCGTCCAGCTTCTTCTTGCCGTAAGCGATCGCCATCTTCATGGCCACGACCATCACCCCACCGATCAGCACGATATACAGCAACGAAGCTCGATTGCCGGGGTCCGCCTCCGTCACTGCCGTCTTCGCGCCTTCCTTCTTCTCCTGCTGCGCGGGCACCTGCACGCTCGCCATCCCCCCTTCCTGTCCGGCGCCCGCGGCCATGGCCGTGCCACTCGAAAGGAGGACACAGAAACCGATCGACACTGCCATGATCCAATTCATCGAAATCCTCATTCGTCGATCTCGTCACGCGCTGTCCACTTTTCCAGCGAGCGGCGCCTCGACACATCGATCTGTCGAGCCTCTGGTCATTGTACTGAAGAACCCCGCCGGGACTCGGCACCCGAACAGCCCACCGCGGTCGACGCGCCGCAAGAATCTCTCCACGGGGAATCCCCACGACGCCCAAGGCAGCAGCCCCACGAGGACACCGACCATGAACCCGCTCGTCCGCATCCAGCCCCGCAGCGCCGACCTCGGCGACGGCATGCTCGTCCGCCGCACCCTCCCCAATCGCCGGCAGCGCATGGTCGGGGCGTGGTGCTTCCTCGACCACGCAGGGCCGGTGCAGTTCGAGCCCGGCAAGGGCCTGCACGTCGGCGCGCATCCGCACATCGGCCTGCAGACCTTCACCTGGCTGATCGAGGGCGAGGTGCTGCACCGCGACAGCCTGGGCAACGAGCAGCTCATCCGCCCGGGACAGGTCAACCTGATGACCGCAGGCCACGGCATCGCCCATACCGAGGATTCGCTGCACGACGGCGTGCGGCTGCACGCCGCGCAGCTGTGGATCGCCCTGCCGCCGGAGCACCAGGATTGCGCCCCGGCCTTCGACCACTACCCCACGCTGCCGCAATGGCGCGAAGGCGGCGCCGAACTCACCCTGCTCGCCGGCCGCTACGGCCAACGGACCGCGCCGGCGCGCATCCACTCCGCGCTGGTCGGCATCGACATCGCCTGCGACGAGGCGAGCGCGCTCACGCTCGCGCTCGACCCCGGTTTCGAGTACGGGCTGATGGCGCTCGTGGGCGATCTGAAGATCGACGGCGAGACGATCCGTACAGACGAGCTCGCCTACCTCGGCAAAGGACGCGGCGAGCTGCACCTGGCCCTGCCCGCAGGCGCGCGGGTGCTGTTCCTGGGTGGCGAGCCGTTCGACGAACCGGTGCAGATGTGGTGGAACTTCGTCGGCTTCAGCAGAGCCGACATCGCGCAGGCGCAGGCCGCGTGGGAGCGCGGCGACGAGCGCTTCGGCGCGGTCGGTGACGGCCGGGCGCGACGCCTCGTGGCGCCGCCTCTGCCATGGCGGGGGCCGGGCGACACGCGCCTCCCCCACACCTGAGCGCAGTCGAGGTCGAAACCCGGACTCCGGTCCGAGCGGTCGGCAAGCACCGCCCCCAGCCAGCCCTCGAGCCGGGCAGCCTGCGCGCGGTCCGCGCGCGTACGAATGCTGTCGAGTCTGCGACGCACGTCACCGACGATCCGGACCGACCAATGGAACATCGGATCGGCCGATCGCACTCGACCCCGTCGGGCGAGACGCCCGGGCAAGCGCGCATCGGAGTCCGCCTCGCCGCTCAGCGCTGGCCGGCGGCCTCTGCCCGGCCCGCCTGGCGCGCGGCCTCCTCACGACGCGCCGCCTCGATCACCTGCATCACCTCATCGACATCGGCGTGCCCGGCCTCCACCTCGAAGACCCCGGTGAGCGCGCTCTCGGGCTGCAGCTTGCCCGACTCGTACAAGGCCCAGATCTCCTTGCCATACGCGGTGTCGAGCAGGTCGGGGGCGAACTGCCCGAAGTAGGCGGCGAGGTTGCCGACATCGCGCTCGAGCATGGCGCGGGCGTTGTTGTTGGCCGCCGCATCCACCGCCTGCGGCAGGTCGATGATCACCGGCCCGTCGCGATCGACCAGCACGTTGTATTCCGACAGATCCCCATGGACGATGCCGGCGCACAGCATGCGCACGACCTGGCGCACCAGATCGGCATGGAAGCGCCGCGCATCCGCCTCGTCGAGCACCACATCGTTGAGCCGCGGCGCCGGCTCGCCGTCCTCGTCGGCCACCAGCTCCATCAGCAGCACGCCCTCGTGGAAGTCGTAGGGCACGGGCACGCGCACCCCGGCCGCGGCGAGCCGCCGCAGCGCGTCGACCTCGGCGTGCTGCCACGCCGCCTCCTGCTCCTGGCGGCCGTAGCGCGAGCCCTTGGCCATCGCGCGCGCCTGACGGCTGTTCTTGACCTTGCGCCCCTCGGTGTAGTCGGCCGCCTTGTGGAAGCCGCGCTTGTTGGCCTCCTTGTACACCTTGGCGCAGCGCAGCTCGTCGCCGCACTGCACGACATAGACCATGGCCTCCTTGCCGCTCATGAGCTGGCGCAGGACGTGGTCGACGAGGCCGTCGGCCACCAGCGGTTCAATTCTGCTCGGGGTCTTCACGTGTTCGGGGTGCTCCGCGGGGTGTCGGGGTCCGTTGCCGCGCCCGGCCGGGCGGCCGCACGCAGGGTATCGAGATACAGCGCCTCCACCTGCTCGCGCGCCCACGGCGTGCGACGCAGGAACTTGAGGCTCGAGGCGATGCTCGGTTCGTGGTTGAAGCAGCGGATGTCGATCCGCCGCCCCAGGCCCGCCCAGCCGAAGCAGGCGACCAGGTCGGTCACGATCCGTTCGAGCGTCAGGCCATGGAGCGGATTCTTGGGTTGTGCTGCGGTCATCGGGTCTTCTCGCGTCGAGACTGACGGTTGTGCGGATCGCTTGCTGCAGGGGGAGTGACTGATACTCCGCGCTGGCGCGCGTTGTCAATCCGGGGTGTAACGGGCGGCAGAAGGCTGAAATGGGTCTGCGTGGTCATGTGTCGTTTTGCCCGTTGATGCTCGGGTCGCTCAGTAATACTGCCGGATATAACTGAACGCCTTCTCGAACAGCTCCTCGTCCGCGTGCAGCTTGTACTTGAACAAGGCCTTCCGCAGCGCCTTCTTCACCTCCCGTTCCCCCGCCTGCGTCCCCTGCCATCCCGGGAAGCGCACCAGGCGCACGATCTCGTCGATGTCCGTCACCACGCGCTCGACGATGATCGGCGTCTCGGGGGTCTTCACCTCGTTGAATAGCGCGGTCAGCGCGGCCTTGCCGCGGTCCTCGTCTTCCTCGGGAGGGGTCTCCCTTTCAGCCTGCAGGGTTTCCTTGGCGATCTGCAGCAGCTGCTTGAGGAAGTCGACGCTGTTGATCTGGCCGGACTCGAAGCGCTCCTTGAGCGCATCCAGCCGCTCGGATAGATCCTTGAACTTCGGATTGCCCTGGTGCTTGCGCAGCCGGCGGTTGAGCTTGATCTCGAGTTCCTTCGCCTTCTTCGGGTCAGGGTTCGACAGCACGGCCTCGAGCAGGTCGGCGTCGAGCACCAAGGTGTCGAGGTCGTCGCGGATGGCGTCGACATGCACGTTCTGGTGGATCAGCTCGATGGTCTTGGCGCCGAGCGAATGCCAGATCAGCTTGCCGTGGCCGCTCGACGGCTGCACCGACTGGTAGATCTGCGACAGCCACTTGTAGTCGGTCTCGTACTGTCCAAGCAGCGGGTCGGGCGACAGTGCTTCCCAGATGCGCGCGAGCACGCTGTATTCCGCGGCGAAGGCGTCGCGGGTGTCGTTGTTCGGCAGGCACTGCTGGGCGGCGATCAAGCCTTCGTAGCCTTGCTGGCTGCGGTCGACGCCGGGGAAAAAGGCGAGGCATTTCTGCATTGCCTCGGGCAGCTTGTCCTTCAGCTCCTGGATGTTGCTGATGACCTGCTTCACGCTCTGGTCGTCGAACTCCAGGGCGGCAGCCACGTCGTCGAAGATGCCCAGGTAATCGACGACGAGGCCGTGCGTCTTCTGCTCGGAATAGGTACGGTTCACCCGGCAGATCGCCTGCAGCAGCGTGTGGTCGCGCAGCGGCTTGTCGAGGTAAATCGCCTGCAGGATGGGGGCGTCGAAGCCGGTGAGCAGCTTGGCGGTGACGATGATCAGCTTGAGCGGGTCGGCCGGGTCGCGGAAGCGGTCGAGCAGGCGCTCTTCCTCGTCGCGGCTGCGGTCGTAGCGGGCGTATTCGGGACGCTCCTTGCGGTCGCCCGGCTGCACCGACATGACGATGTCGGTCGCCTCGGCCGGCAGCAGCTTGTCGAGCTCGGCCTTGAACAGCAGGCAGGACTCGCGATCGAAGGTGACGACCTGGCCCTTGAAGCCGTTGGGCTCGACCTTGCTCTGGTAGTGCTGGACGATGTCCTCGCAGATGCGGCGGATGCGCTCGGGCGTCTTCACCAGCACCGCCATCTTGGCGGCGGTCTTGGCGAGGTTGTCGCGGTCGAGGTCGGACAGGCCGCCGGTCAGGTCCTTGTAGGCCTCGTCGATCGCGGCCTTGTCGATGTGCAGGTCCACCAGCCGCGGCTCGAAGTGCAGCCGCAGCGTGGCGCCGTCGCGGATCGACTCCTCGAAGCCGTAGCGGCTCAGGTAGCCCTTCTCGTCCTCGTCGGCACCGAAGGCGTAGAAGGTGTTGCGGTCGGCGCGGTTGATCGGCGTGCCGGTGAGGCCGAACAGGAAGGCGTTGGGCAGCGCCTCGCGCATCTTGCGGCCGAGGTCGCCTTCCTGGGTGCGGTGCGCCTCGTCGACCAGGGCGATGATGTTGCTGCGCTCGTTCAGCGCCCCGGCTTTCCCGTTTGGCGTCTCGCCGAACTTGAAGATCGTCGTGATGATGATCTTGCGCACGTCCTGCGCCAGCAGTTGCTGCAGCTTCTCGCGCGAGTCGGCCTTTTCCAGGTTGGGGATGTCGGCGCCGGTGAAGGTGCCGGTGATCTGGGTATCAAGGTCGATGCGGTCCACCACGATCAGCACCGTGGGGTTCTTCAGCCGCGGGTGCATGCGCAGCTTCTGCGCCGCGAACACCATCAGCAGGGACTTGCCCGAACCCTGGAAGTGCCAGATCAGGCCCTTCTTCGGCTGGCCCGCCAGCACGCGCTCGACGATCTTGTTGGCCGCCTCGTATTGCTGGTAGCGGCAGATGATCTTGATGCGGCGCTTCTTCTTGTCGGTGGCGAACAGCGTGAAGCTGGCGAGGATGTCGAGCACCACCTGCGGACGCAGCATGCTCTCCACCGACTGTCGCAGCGACTTCAGCGGATGCGTCTGGCCGCGTGTATCGTCCGCTCCGCCATCGAGGTTCCACGGCCCCCAGTCCTTCACCGGCAGGCCGATCGAGCCGTAGCGGAACTCCTTGCCCTCGGTCGCCACCGAGAACACGTTGCAGACGAACAGCTCGGGGACGAACTTCTCGTAGTCCTCATGCACCTGCAGCGCGCCGTCGACCCAGCTGATGCACTTCTTCACTGGCGTCTTGGCCTCGATCAGCACCAGCGGCAGGCCATTGACCAGCAGCACCAGGTCGGCGCGGCGCTCGGCGGGGCCAGCGCGGAAGGTGAATTGACGGGTGAGGACGAAGTCGTTGCGCGCCGGGTCGTCGAAGTCGATCAGCCGCACCGGCACATGCGCGTTGTTCGGCCCGAAGGGCATCGACCGCTCGCCCCGCATCCAGGCGGCCATTTCCTCGTTGGCGCGGATCAGCCCGTCGGAACGCACCGACAGCACGATGGCACGCAGCTTGTAGAGGACTTCGTCGGCGAGGTCCGGCTGGGCGGCGATTTCGGGGTTGAGGCGGATGAGGGCGTCGCGCAGCCAGGGTTCGACGAGGAGCTCATGCGGCTGGCGGGGGATGTCGGCGGGGGCTGCGAAGTGCCAACCAGTGCGCCTTGGCTTGCGGAGGTAGTTGGGAGAGGGCTCTTCGGCCTTATTAGCGAGGGGGTTGCCTAAGTCCGCCAGGAGGTCGGACAGGTAGGCCTCGACGGTGTTGGATTCAGTGAACATCTAACCTCCATCCAGCGCCGTTGCCGCAGCTTTTCTCGCAAAACTACGCGCCGTCTCGAGTCGTTCCAACTGCGCATTCATAGCTTTCCTGAGCGTACCCAGAGTTGCCAGAAACACTCGCTGGTCCTCAAGCGGTGGCACCCTCAGTGGCATATTGAGCAGATTGGCGCGATTTATCTTCTTCATGCTCGCGCTCGTTCCTGCAGCAATCCTCATGAGATATTCCCGTGCGGGAGTCGCTTGCATCAATGCTTCGAGGTAGCGAGGATCGATCAGGAAAGGGTTCGGCTTCAACCGCATCATTGTGTCGGGGAAAGAAACGTCATTTCGTTCGTCAGTGAAGATCCCCACGTATCCGACACGATCTGCTGTATTCGATCGAGATATCAGGAGGTCGCCGACAGCAAGCCTCGCAGCGAGCATTCTGCTGGTCGGCTCAACTGATTTGAAGTCTCCCGACACGTATCCGGTGCGGGACAATGATGCCAAGCCCAACACAAAGTGGCCGGTAACTGCGTCCCGCGGTGGCGCACTGCATCCACTCTCTGGAGACTGAAGCAACAGGCCGCTCAATAGGCAACTCTCTGACTTGCCGGGCCCTGCTCTGCCAACCAGAGTGTCTTTGTACGCTTGGAGGACATGCCTTGCGGCGTTAAGTGCATCTTCCGAACGCCGGGTACTTTCCGCGCACGCGTTGAGTAATTCAACTATTGCACCCTGAGCATCAAGTGGTGGTAGAGCAAAGTCCTGTACCGCTAAAGTCCTCCAGTTGATCGTCGGCGACAGCGACCCAACCGAGATCTCCACCGCCCGATTCATGAACACGTCGCTCTGCATGAAAAACGGCAGGAACTCCGGCAACACGACCTCTGGCTTCGCCCGCAGCACCATGGCATGCGCCGAACAGATACCGTCGAACTCCGCTACCCCGAGCTTGCGCTGATACGCCCGGCGGCGTCCGAAAATGATGTCGCCCTTGCGGAAGACGAGCTTGGTCGCCTCGACGTCGTCCGGACTGCCCCAGCGCCGGATCTTCAGCGAATCGGAATCGAGGTGCTCGAGGCCGACGTAATGCTCCATGCCGGATTCGGAAGGGTTGTCGACCCGCTCGTTGACGTTGGTGGCGATCTGGTCAAAGCGCCACACCTTCCAGCCGGGCTTCAGTTGCTTCTCAGCCATTGTTCCTGTCCTCCGCGCCGGCGGCGACATAGGCCTGGTGCGGGTGTTTAGCGCTTTCGGGGTAGCGAAAGCGCAGCTGCCCCTCTCGCACCATTGGAATCAGGTGCTTGTTGCGCAAGTAGTGCCGGTCTTTGTTCAGAAAACTTGCAAGCTGGTCCACGCCCAAAGCCTGCCATGCGCACAGGCGCACAATGCCTCCACGCAAGGCTTCCGTGCTGACGCGGCCCTGTAGGGTTGCAAGCAAGGTTGCAAGCTCGAGAGGCAAGGTTGCATGCTTTGGGTTGCAAGCCTCCCCTGCTGGCGCACTTGAGCTTGGGGGGATTGCAAGCGGCGTGGGGATTGTTGGGCTGGCCAGTTCGTAATACGTGTGGCTGCCGCCTCCATGTTTTTCCAGCAAACCCTTGTCTCGCAGGCGGCGCAGCACGCGGCTGGCGGTCAGCGTGTCCAGCCCGCTGAAGTCGCGGCACGCCGTGTTGTCCACCGCACCGGTGGCGCGAGCGTAAATCAGCACCTTGGTTTCGTCGGCATCCAGCGGCTCGCTGCTCAGCGAGCGCAGCCAGGCATGGTCGTCCTCGGTGAGCAGGTTGTGCAGGAAGAGCGTGACGCGGAACTCGTCCGACTCGCGGCTGGAGTGAAACTCGGGCAGCGTGAGCCCGGCCTCGGCAGCCAGGCGGCGCATGCTGCGGATGCCGGTGCCTTTGGCTTCGGCCAGGTTCAGGTCGTGGAGCACGGCAGCCAGGGTGGGGTTGCGCAGCCGTGAGCCTGGAATGCCCAGCTCGGCCACGGGCTTGAGCGAATGACCGACGTTGCGGATCTCGATGCGGTTGCTGTAGCGGATGATCTGGATCGGGCTGTGCTGCGTGTAGCTGCGGTGCATCACCGCATTGGCCAGCGCCTCGCGGATCACCTTACGCGGGACAATCGGCTCCTGGACGCTGTGCAGTTCGCCCTCGGGCAGGTGGAAACCCTTGGGCAGCTCGTCGATGATGCTGGCTTCGGCCAGGGGCAGCGCCAGCAGCAGCGGCTTGCGGATCTCGATGGACTGGAAGCGCTCGTGCGGGTCTTCCATCCACTCGATGCCAGGCACGCGGATGTAGTCGATCTTGACCATCGGCAGCATGCGGCGCAGCGCCATCGGTTTGCCGAACAGCAGAATGCCGGCCAACGTGGGGCGCGGCTCGCCATCGACGCGACGCACCGCGCCGAGCGCCTTGAGCAGATCGTCGTCGCTGTAACCGAGCTCCTCAGCGCTGGCGTTCAAGCGGCTGCGCACGCGGCGGTATTCGGCCAGCGCGGCGGGGTCGAAATCGTCCAGGCGTGCATCGGTAAGAATGCTCTGGTCCGGCCCCTTCTGCGGCCGGGTGTCGCCGCGCAGCACCCAAAGATCCTCGTCCGTGCAGCGCTGGTCGGTCGAGCCGATGCGGCGGAAGGCTCCGCGCGGCAGGCCAGTGGCCTTGAGATAGACCGGCTTGTGCCCGCTATCCACCTCGGCCACATACACCACGACCAGGGTCTTGCCGTCGATGCGTTCGACGCTGATCTCCGGACGCAATGGAAAACTGAGCATGCTCGCGCATTGCGAAGCCAGGTCCTGCTGCAGCTTGTCGGGGTCGGGCACGCCCTCGGGGCGATAAACGGTGTCGCCCTTGTCGTTGATCGACCAATCGACGCCGAGCAGCAAGTGGCCGCCGTCCATGCCGGGCTCGTTGGCAAAGGCGATCACGGTCTCCAGCACCGACTTGCCGACCTCCCGCGCACGCTTGGCCTCGATGCGCGGCGACTCGTCGCTGGCGTTGAGCTCGTCGAGCAGTTCCTGTGCGCTACGCATCGCTTGCCTCCTTCGCCACGCCGAGCCCGTCCAGCGTCTCGACCAGCGCATCCATCTGCTGCCAGAACGCCCGCCCGCTCTCCTGCCAGGCGTCCCAGGCCTCGGCGAGGCTGGCCGGCTGGTCGCCGCCGGCCGCCGCGGCGGCGGCACTGGCCGACGGGCGCTTCACGTACAGCGGAATCGACAGATTGCCGGCGTTCTTGTGCAGTTCGGCGAGCGTCGCCACCCGGGCAAAGCCGGGCGCGTCGGCGAAGGCCTTGAAGGCACCGAGGATGCGCTGCTGGTGCTCGGGCTTGAGGAAGCTCTGCGCGCGCTCGCGCGTGACCTCGCCCACCGCGTCGATGAACAGCACCCTGCCCTGGCGTTCGGCCGGCTTGCGCCGGTTGCAGATCAGGATGCAGGACTCCATGGGGGAGTTGTAGAACAGGTTGGGACCGAGGCCGACGACCGCCTCCACCCAGTCCTGCTCGATCATCTTGCTGCGCATGGCCTGTTCCTCGTTGCGGAACAGCACGCCGTGCGGCCACAGGATGGCGCAGCGACCGCGGTCGGACAGGCTGCCGAGGATGTGCTGCTGGAAGGCGTAGTCCGCCCGCCCCTGCGGCGGGGTGCCGAGGAAGTTGCGGCCCCACTTGTCCTGCGTCCACGCCTCGCGGTCCCACTGTTTGACGGAGTACGGCGGGTTGGCGAGGATGACGTCGAAGCGGCGCAGCCGGTCACCTTCGATGTGGCGCGGCTCGGCGAGGGTGTCGCCGCGGATGATCTGAAAGTCCTCGACGCCGTGCAGGAAGAGGTTCATGCGCGCGATCGACGAGGTGATGAGATTGCGTTCCTGACCGTAGAGCTTGAGCGTGCGGTATTCGCCGCCCGAGCGCTTCACCTCGTCCAGCGCGGAGATCAGCATGCCGCCGGTGCCGCAGGTGGGGTCGTAGATGGACTCGCCCGCCTGCGGGGCGAGAAGCTGCGTCATCAGGTGGACGACGGTGCGGTTGGTGTAGAACTCGGCCGCGGTGTGGCCGGAGTCGTCGGCGAACTTCTTGATGAGGTATTCGTAGGCGTTGCCGAGCTCGTCCTCGGGCACGTTGGCGACCGAGAGCGTCTGCGTGGAGAAGTGCTCGATAAGGTTCTTGAGCGTTTCGTCGGGCAGGCGCTCGCGATTGGTCCACGGCGCGTCGCCGAAAATGCCGTCGAGCAGGTCCGGGTTGGCAGACTCGATCGCCCGCATCGCCTGCTGGATGGCGGCGCCGACGTTGCGCGGCGTCTGGCGCACGTCGTTCCAGTGCGCGCCCGCGGGGATCTGGAAGCGATGGTTCTCGGCGAATTTGGCATAGGACAGGTCGCCATCGGACTCGGCCAGCGCGACCTCGTACTCCTCGTCCCAGACGTCGGAGACCCGCTTGAAGAACAGCAGCGGGAAGATGAACTGCTTGTAGTCGCCGGCGTCGATCAGCCCGCGCAGCAACACGGCCGCGCCCCAGAGGTAGCTTTCGAGTTCTTGCTGGGTGATGCGCCTGCTCATTTCAGCCAGCCCCCTTCCGCCATGACCTGGGCGAGGCGCTCTTCGGCCTCGCGGCAGCGCTGGAGCGCGTCCTTGAAGGCGGCGATCGCCTCGGGCAGCGGCGGGATGTCTTCCTGCAGCGGCGGCAGCACGTAGCGCGAGATGTTGAGTGTCCAGTCCTCGGCCTCGATCTCGTCGAGCGCGACGACCCTCACCGCGTCCTGCACGTCCTGGAAGTCGCGATACCAGCCGAGGATCTGCGCGGCGTGCTCGGCCTCTAGATAGTTCTGCGCCCTACCCCGCCGGAAGAGGCGAGAGGCGTCGGCGACCAACACCTTGCGCCGGCGCGCGGCCGGCTTCTTCTTGCGCAGCACCAGGATGCACGCGGCCAGACCGGTTCCATAGAACAGGTTGGGCGCCAGGCCGATCACCGCTTCGATGAGGTCGAGCTCGAGCAGCTTCTGGCGGATGCCGCCCTCGGCGCCTTTGCGGAACAGCGCACCTTGCGGCAGCACGACCGCCATGCGGCCGGTGCCGTCGGCCATGGACTTGACCATGTGCTGCACCCAGGCGAAGTCGCCGCTCGACGAGGGCGGCAGGCCGGCGAAGTTGCGGCCGAAGGGGTCGTTGAGCCACAGATCCTCGCCCCATTTCTCCAACGAGAACGGCGGGTTGGCAATGACGCAGTCGAAGGCGGACAGGCGGTCGCCGTCGAAGAAGGCCGGGTTGCGCAGCGTGTCGCCGCGAACGATCTTGAAGTCCTCGATGCCGTGCAGGAAGAGGTTCATCCGCGCGATGGACGAGGTGGTGAGGTTTTTCTCCTGCCCGTAGAGCTTGCCCCACAGGCGCTTCACGTCGCCGTGCATCTCCTGCACGTGCTGCACCGCGGCCAGCAGCATGCCGCCGGTGCCGCAGGCGGGGTCGTAGATGGTCTCGCCTTCGCGCGGGTCGAGCATGTCGATCATCAGCCGCACCACGCTGCGCGGCGTATAGAACTCGCCGGCCTTCTTGTTGGTGGCGTCGGCGAACTTCTTGATCAGGTATTCGTATGCGTCGCCGAGCAGGTCGGACGTGACGTTGCCGTTGCCGAGCGGCAGCTTCGAGAAGTGCTCGATGAGATCCTTGAGCAGCGCATCGGACAGGCGCTCCTTGTTCGACCACTGGGCATCGCCGAACACGCCATAGAGCGTGTCGGGGTTGGCCTTCTCGATCTCGCGCATCGCGTGCTGCAGCGCCGCGCCGACGTTGGCAGCCTTGGCGCGGACGTCGTTCCAGTGGCAATCGTCGGGGATCTGGAAGCGGTGCGACTCGGGGAACCACGCGAGCTGCTCGTCGCCGGTCTCGTCGACGATCTCCTGGTATTCCTCGTCCCAGACGTCGCAGATGCGCTTGAAGAAGAGCAGCGGAAAGATGTAGGTCTTGAAATCGGCCGCGTCGACCGGCCCGCGGAGGATGTTGGCCGACTCCCAGAGGTGCGATTCGAGCTGGGCGAGCGTGATGCTGGGTTGATGCAAGGCGCGTACTCGCAGGTGGAAAACTGGGCTGGATTATCGCAGATGAGACGCGCACAGCAGGGGGTCAGGCCTTCTGGCTGCCGCGCAACCGCGGAACGACGACCTCCCACTGCTCGCACCTGACCGCATCCATGTACGCGGGCTCGGTTTCCTCCTTGTATCGCACGACGATGCCGGCGACCTCGCACCTCTCGGGCTCGAGCGCCAGCTTGAAGGCCTTTGCAGTGCGTCCGACCATGTTGCCGCGAAGGTCGAGGAGCACGTAGCGATCACCGTCGGCGCGCAACGCCAGCGGATCGCCGGGCTCGAGCCGGCTGATCGCCTCATGCACCGATGCACCGGGACGCTGCCGGCCGGCAAAGCCGATGTCGACATCGCCGAGGCTCAGCAACTGATACTGCACGTCCAGCGCTGGGTCATGATCGCCTTCAAAACGGCGGTGCTGCGTAGCGGCGCTGAGCGTCGTGACGAATGCGTTGCCGGGCTCGAAGTCGCACAGCGTCAACGTTTCCTCCGCCCGTGTCATGCCTACGTAGTAGAGCCTGCGGGCCTCTTCCATCTGCTCGGCCGACGCCTCCCAGTTTCCATCCAGCACGGCGACGTGGCGGAACTCGAGCCCCTTTGCCGAGTGCACCGTGCCGAGGAACAGCCCCGGGCGCGGCTGCTGCCGAATCTCGCGGGCGTAGTCGTAGAGCCAGTCGACCATCGTTCCCGGCGCAAGAAGGCAATCGCCATACTCGCTGCCGAGTTGCTCAAGCGCGGTCGCGAAGAAATCCCGCCAGACCGGATCCGCGGTCAGCTCGCTGGCGTGCTGCGCTAGCGCCGCAGCAGCGAGCGAAGGCACGGCAAGGGCACGCAGATGCGCGACCAGGCGGACGAAGGGACGCTGCCGGGTGAGCGGCAAGCCGTTCTGCTTGTCCGCCGCAAGGAAATACGGAATGCCTTTGCGCTCGCACAAGGCCTGCACCGGCCACAGGTAGCGGTGACTGCGCGCCAGCACTGCCACACCCTGCCAGTGATCCCGCACCTCCAGTGCCCGGAGCCGGTCCAACTCTGCGATTACAGCCTGGGCCTGGAGGTTGCCGCAGTTGCGGTCCGCCCCCGGAATGCGAAGCCGGAGCACGCTGCCGCGCCGCTCGGGATCGAGCGCTTCCCACGCGCCGCCCGCCGGCCCGGTCGCACGCGCCGGATCGATACGGATGGGATGCTGCACCTTGAGCCGCGAGGCATTCTGGCCAATCAGGTGATTTGCGGCGCCGATGATGGCCCGGCTGGAACGGTAGTTCTCGACCAGATAGCTGATCTGCGCGTCGTATTCTTCGCAGAAACGTGCGATGTGGCGGTTGCTGCCGCCCCGCCATTGATAGATGTTCTGGTCGTCGTCACCGACGGCGAGGATGCACAGGTCACCCTCCTGTTCGTCGTGCCGCCCGGCGAGCGCGCTGACGAGCCGGTACTGGCGGTCGTCGATGTCCTGGTATTCGTCCACCAGAATGTAGCGATAGCCCTGCAACAGACGCTCGCGCAGATCGTCCTCGCCTTCGACCGATGCACGGCCTTCCAGCAGTTCCGCAGCGCGGTCGAGGACGGCATCCAGCTCGCCCTCTTCCACCTTGTCGCGGCGATCGAAACTGGTGCCGGTCAGCCGCATGGCCATGGCGTGATAGGTGAGCACAGTGATCCCGATCGCATCGTTGCCGACCAAGGCAAACAGGCGCTTGCGGATCTCGTTGGCCGCATGCCGGTTGAAGGTGAGCGCGATGATCGCCGCGGCCGGCACGCGCCGCACACGCAACAGGTAAGCGATGCGATGCACTACGACCCGCGTCTTGCCTGAACCCGGGCCGGCGAGCACGAGCCGGTTCTGGTCCCGGTGGTCCGTGACGATGGCCTTCTGCGTGGCGTTCAGCGCGTCGATGATCGCCTTCCACGAGCCCTCGCTGGTGGCAAGCTGCAGGATCTCTTCCTTGCCCGGAAAGTAGTGGCGCAGGAAATCGTCCTTGCTGCGGGTGAAGTAATGCATGACCAGCCGCAAGGCGTCGGCCATCTCCCTGAGCGCGATCTCGGCGTATTCGCGCATCACATGCACCTGGATGCGGCGCTCCCGGTAGTGCTCGTCCAGGCGCTGGAAGTCGTCCTTCACATAGCGCTGGCCCTGCTTGTCCGGGTTGATGTCGATCGTCATCGCCCGCCGCATCACGGTCATGCCGTGGTTGAGAGTCAGCACCTCCTGGTGGTGCAGGTAGAGCAGCACGTGCTCCAGCGCCTTGAGACGCTGTTCCGGCTTGATCGTGGTGGACAGTTCCAGGTCCGCTGCGAGGAGATGCTGAAGCTCGCCAAAGGTGGTCTGCACCAGCAAGTCCTTGCCGCGCTGCCCGGGTGGCAACTTGCCGAACAGGAAGGGCAGCACCGCCGCGGCGATGCGCCGCCGCTTGTCGCCCAGCCCCTCGACCTGCGACCAGCTGTATCCGCCGCGGATGCGCAGCTTGAGATGGTCGCGGTTGACCTGCCGGAGCTCGAAGCTGCTGCGCTGCTGGCTGTCGCCGTCGCGATCGAGCGCGAGACTGTGAAGCAGGCGGGAGACATGCAGGGGCAGCAGCTCGGCCTGGCCACAGCGCTCGCGCAGGGCGGCCGTCAGCGGCGGCAGGTTGACGTCCTGCCACGACCCGTCGTCCGCGTCCGGCGCGAGCTCGCGCAAGACCTTGAACAGCGCCGCCTCCAGCGCCAGGCAGCGCTGCAGGCGCTCGCTCGACGCCCCGGCAATCCCGTGACGCAGGTAAAGCGTAAGCTGAGAATCGTTCTCCAGCAGGCCAAGCGCCTCGAGCTGCCTGAGCGCAGCGCTGACCTCCTCGTTCGTCTGCCCGGTCAGCAACATCAACTGGTCGGTATTGATGCGCTCGTCTGCGTCGGCTGAATACAGGTAGCGCAGGATCGCGCGGAATTCCTCGAGACGCCGGTGAGGCAGGCGGGCGTTGTCGAGCCGCTTTGCCGCCTCTTCCTCAGTCAGGCACAGCTTGGCGGGAAAAACCTTCGTGTGGTTCTCTTGTCGCCGTAGAAACTGCCCACGCTCCAGCCAGGCGATGGCGGTAACGACTTTGGTTTCCGCATCCCGGTCATCCGACTCGAAGCTGGTTTGGACGGTCTCGTCCTGCAAAATTTCGCCCGCGGTGATCACCACCTGTCCGCCCTTGCGCTTGGCGGCTTCGAATCGGAGCTTCTTCAGGATCTGCTGGATGTCCTTATAGCTCAGCCGTGAACGCTCGCTGAGCCCAAACTGGGTTTCGATGTCCTGCGGGTCGTAAAGCAAGACGCAACGGGCATCGTCCTGGTCCCGCCCGGCACGGCCTGCTTCCTGAAGGTAGTTTTCCAAGGAGCCGGGGATATCAGCGTGGACGACCAGGCGCACATCCGGCTTGTCCACGCCCATACCGAAGGCGTTGGTGGCGACGATCACGCGCAGCTCGCCACGAATGAAAGCGTCCTGGATGTCCTTCTTCTCGTGTGGCTGCAGTCCAGCGTGAAAATGCCTGCAGGTCCAGTTCTGCCCGATGAGGAAATCGGCCAACTCTTCCGCCTTCTTGCGGCTGGCGACGAACACCACGGCACCGCCCTCACGCCCCTCGAGTTCGTCGCGGAGCAAGTCGTGGGTGCGCGCAAACTTCTCGCCGGCCGCTACCGGAAAGACCTCGAAATGCAGGTTCGGGCGCTCGGGCGTGCCGATGAAGGACTTGAAGCGAACGCCCAACTCATCGAGGAAATGCTTGCGGATATCGTCCAGCACATCCTGCTTGGCGGTGGCGGTGAAGCACCCGATCGGGGCGAGCTCACCCTCGCCGGTGAACTCACGGATGAAACGCGCCGCGTAAAGGTAGTCCGGTCGGAAATCGTTGCCCCACTTCGACAGGCAGTGCGCCTCATCGAAGATCCAGGCACCGATCTGCCGATTGGCGATCGCTTTGCGAAAAGCGTTGTTTCGGAACTGCTCGGGCGACACCAGCAGCATGCCCACATCGCCCAACTGGATCTTCTCCAGCACGTCGGCCCGCTCGGGCATGGTCAACAAGCCGTTCAATGCGGCCGCACACTGGACGTTGCGCGCGAGCAGGCCGTCCACCTGATCTTTCATCAGCGACTGCAGCGGCGAGATGATCACTGTGAG
This sequence comes from Thauera sp. DNT-1, assembly GCF_055393985.1. Lineage (NCBI taxonomy): Bacteria > Pseudomonadati > Pseudomonadota > Betaproteobacteria > Rhodocyclales > Zoogloeaceae > Thauera > Thauera sp. DNT-1. The sequence goes on from NZ_AP043752.1 coordinate 1,621,624, forward strand.
GCTGCCGTTGCGGTGATAGCGATTCAGCGCCGGCAGTTGATAGCAGATCGACTTGCCGCCACCGGTGGCAAGCACGGCCAACACCGGCTCGCTTCGCATGCCGGCCAGGACGATGTCGTGCTGCATGCTGCGGCCTTCCGCCTCGTAGCGAAAATCGTCGAAGCCAAAGTAGCGCTTGAGTTCCCGCCGGGGGTCGTGCGTCGTGCGGCAGTAGGTGCAGCCGGGGTCGTCGCAAGGCCGATCGCGCAACTCGGCGATCAGCTGCCCCACCGCCGGGAACTGGTGGCGCACCCAAGGGGCGAGCACCGAATTACCACCCGACACCCGCAGCCATGCCAGCACGTAGGCGATCGGCCAATGCAGTTCGGGCCGTCGCAGATCGTCCTCTAGCAGACCTGTCAGCCGGGTGCGGCAGACCTTGAGTTCGCGCTCGAGCGCGGGGTCGGTCTCCGCCAGCAAGGCCGGCAGGCGACAGGCGACCTCCGCCAGCGACAAGGGAGCGCGCCGCGTGAGCGCAAACAGGAAATTACCCAGCCCCGCTCCGGTGCGCGGCGCGATCAAGGCCTGGTAGCACAGCAACTCCTCGGGATTCGCCTCGAACAGCTTGTCGAAACCGTTCTGCTGGTCGGCGAACAGCGTCAGTGTCGAGCGGCAGTCGGACAGCGGCGAGTTCAGGCTGTCGCGGATCAGCTTGTAGTCCTTGATCAGCCGGTGGTAGGGGTTCTGCGGAAAGGCGAGCGGCGACAGGTGCAGTGTGTCGATCACCGGAAGCTGCAGCAGCGCAGAGTTGGGCGCAACCTCGCGCAACACGGGCAAGTCATGAGCCAACACATTGTGCCCGAGCACGAAGCTCGCCCCCGCGGACATCGCATCGAGGCGGACGAGCGCCGCACGAAGCCCCGCGCCGGTATTCAGCTCGAGCGTTTCACCGGTATCCGGTCGCAATGCTCCGATCTTGATGATCTGCTGCCGGCCACCGTCTGCTTGCGGAACAGTCTCAAGATCGAAGATCAAGCACTTTGGCTGGAGGGTTTGCGGTGTCTGCGCCATCCGGAAATCTGTCGCTTGCTGCGTTTGGCCAACGCGACCTGAATGAGGTCGTCAAGCACGCAGCAGACGACAAACCGACTGCAGGAAGGGACGGAAGACCACTGCGGCGTAGTCCGCATGATAGCGGCACGGCTTTGCTATGCACTTGGCAATGGCACTACCCGGCACAACTTTGCCACACTGACTCAGCAAAAACCTGCCATACAAAGCAAAACAGCGCATCACACTGCAAAGTGTAATGCGCTGTTTTTGCTAGGAATTCTTGGTGGACCGAAGGAGGATCGAACTCCCGACCTCTGCATTGCGAACGCAGCGCTCTCCCAGCTGAGCTATCGGCCCTGAAAGAGCGCGCATTATAGTGAGACCCCGCGCGAAAGGGAAGTGCCTTGCGCACATTTGCGCCGTTCGAGGCTACGTGTGCCCTTTGCAGGAGCGACGCGAGTCGCGATCCGGCGGTGGGGCGGTGATGAGGCGTCGGTGAAGGCTCGGAGGCCGTCATCGCGACTTGCGTCGCTCCTACGTGTGCCCTTTGCAGGAGCGACGCGAGTCGCGATCCGGCGGTGGGGCGGTGATGAGGCGTCGGCGAAGGCTCGGAGGCCGTCATCGCGACTTGCGTCGCTCCTGCGGGGCAGGTAGCGCGAGGGCGCGGCAGGGCTAGTCAGTTGCGCCGGAGCCGACGGCGGCGCGGCCGAGGCGGTCGGCGACGGCGCGCCAGCCGGGGCCGCCGGGGAGCGCTTCGATCAGGATTAAGTCGGCGCCGACGCCGTCGAGGGCGCGCAGGCTGGCGTACAGGCCCTGGGCGTAGGCGGCGGGATCGGCCGGCAGGCTGCGCCAGCTCAGGCGGGCGTCACGCGGATCGGAGGTTGAGTGGGCGAGCACTGCGACGCGGCTGCCCTCGCCCGCCAGCGCGGCGGCCTCGTCGGCGAGCAGCGCGGGCTCGACCAGGCGCAGCGGGGTGCGCGGGGCGTAATGGGCGGCGAGTGCGCCGGAGACGCGCGGAGCGGGCTGCGCTGCATCGGCTGCGGCGTTGGGGGCGGCGGCTTCCGCGAGTCCGGACGCGTCGCCGCACTGCCCTGCCCGCGCGGAAGCGGTTTCCGCGACCGACTCGCCCGGCACCCGCGGCCGGCGGCCGATGACGCGCGCGATGTCCTCGGGCGTGATCGCGCCCGGGCGCAGGATCTCCGGCACGTCGCGCGAGAAGTCGAGGATGGTGGATTCGATGCCGACCGCGCAGGCACCGCCGTCGAGGATCATCGCCACGCGCTCGCCGAGTTCTTCATGCACATGCGCGGCGGTGGTGGGGCTGATACGGCCGAAGCGGTTGGCGCTGGGCGCGGCCAGCCCGCCGTCGAAGGCCCGCAGCAGGGCGAGCGCGACCGGGTGCGCGGGCACGCGCACGCCGACCGTGTCCTGCCCGCCGGTGACTTCGTCGGGTACGTCGGGTGTGCGCTTCAGGATCAGCGTCAGCGGGCCGGGCCAGAAGGCGCGCGCGAGCGCGAGCGCGTCCTTGGGGATGGCGGCGGCCCACTGCGGCAGGTGCTCGACCGAGGGCAGGTGCACGATCAGCGGGTGGTCGGCGGGACGGCCCTTGGCGGCGAAGATTTTCTTCACCGCCTCGGGGTCGAGCGCGTCGGCGGCCAGCCCGTAGACCGTCTCGGTCGGCATGCCGACGAGTTCGCCCGCACGCAGCAGGGCAGCAGCCTCGGCGATCGCGGCGGGCGTGGAGGATTCGATGCGGCCGCGCCGTCCGGCCCCGGGGGTACTCATCGGCCGGCGCTCACTCGTCGCGGATGCCGATCGCGGCACGCGCGGCGAGCGCGCGCTCGAGCACCACGGCGGCATCGTCGCCGATCACCACGAAATGGCCCATCTTGCGCCCCGGGCGGGCGTGGTGCTTGCCGTAGAGATGCAGGCGCAGGCCGGGCACCGCGTGCAGCACCGACCAGTCGGGCTCGCGGTAGGCACCATGGCCCTTGCCATCCTCGTACCACAGCTCGCCAAGCAGATTCACCATCACCGCCGCCGAATGCTGGCGCGGAGTGGCCAGCGGCAGGCCGCACAGCGCCCTCACCTGCTGCTCGTACTGGCTGGCGTCGCAGGCGTCGATGGTGTGGTGGCCGCTGTTGTGCGGGCGCGGGGCCATCTCGTTCACCACCAGCTCGCCGCGGCAGACGAAGAACTCCACCCCCAGCGTGCCGACGTAGCCGAGCTTGCCGGCGATGCGCTCGGCGATCTCCTGCGCGCTCAGTTGCGTACCCTCACTGGGGAAGGCCGACGCGCGCGCCGGCGCGATGGTCACGTCGAGGATGCCGTTGCGGTGGCGGTTCTCGCCGGTCGGGAAGGCGCGCACATTGCCCGCCTCGTCGCGCGCCAGCACCACCGACACCTCGTAGTCCAGCGCCAGCATCTTCTCCAGCACGCAGGGCTCGCCCTTGAAGTGCTGGAAGGCGGCGAGCGCCTCGTCGCGGTCGGCGACGCGGGACTGGCCCTTGCCGTCGTAGCCGAAGCGGGCCACCTTGAGGATGGCGGGGAACAGCCCGGCATTGGCTGCGCGCACGTCGTCCTCGCTGCGGACGACCGCGAAGGGGCCGTGCGGCAGGCCGTTGTCGGCGAGGAAGGTCTTTTCGGCGATGCGGTTCTGGCACACCGCGACCGCGCTCGCCGCCGGGTGTACCGGGATGAACTTGGTCAGGTAGTCGAGCGTGTCGGCGGGGACGTTCTCGAACTCGGTGGTCACCGCAGCGCATTCGTTGCCCAGGCTGTCGAGGGCGACGTAGTCGTCGTAGGCGGCGACCAGGTGGCGGTCGGCGACGAGGCCGGCGGGGCTGTGCGGATCGGGGTCGAGCACCCAGACCTTGTAGCCCATCTCGTGCGCGGCCGAAACGAAAAAGCGGCCGAGCTGGCCGCCGCCGAGCATGCCCAGGGTGGCAGGCGGGAGGATCATGATGCGACGCTCAATCCAGGGTCATGTCGAGCACCGCCTGGGTCTGGCGGGCACGGAAGTCGGCGAGCTTGTGCGCCAGCACGGCATCCTCGACCGCGAGCAGCGCCACCGCGAAGAGGCCCGCGTTGGCCGCGCCCGCCTCGCCGATGGCGAAGGTGGCGACCGGGATGCCCTTGGGCATCTGCACGATGGAGAGCAACGAGTCCTGCCCCGACAGCGCCTTCGACTGCACCGGCACACCGAGCACCGGCAGCGTGGTCTTGGCCGCGACCATGCCCGGCAGGTGGGCCGCACCGCCGGCGCCCGCGATGATCGCCTTGAGCCCGCGGCTGCGCGCGGCCTCGGCGTACTCGAACATCAGGTCGGGGGTGCGGTGGGCGGAGACGACCTTGGCCTCGAAGGGCACGCCGAAGTCTTCCAGCATCTTCGCGGCCGCCTTCATCGTGGGCCAGTCGGAGTTGGAGCCCATGATGATGCCGACGACGGGTTGGGTTTCGTTCATCTCGCAGTCCTCACTTGCCGGCCGCGAGCTTGCGATCGCTCGCGGCGCGTTCGGCGGAAATCACGGTGTTTTCCAGCAGCATGGTGATGGTCATCGGCCCCACGCCGCCCGGCACCGGGGTGATCGCGCCAGCGACTTCCCTGGCCGACTCGAAATCCACGTCGCCACACAGCTTGCCGGCGTCGGGGCCGTCCTGGAGGCGATTGATGCCGACGTCGATCACGGTGGCGCCCGGCTTGATCATGTCGCCGGTGACGAAGCGCGGCTTGCCGATCGCCGCCACCAGGATGTCGGCGCGGCGGGTGTGGAAGGCGAGGTCCTTCGTCCTGGAGTGGCACACGGTGACGGTGGCGCCGGCGTTGGTCAGCAGCGTGGCCATCGGCTTGCCGACGATGTTCGAGCGCCCGATCACCACCGCCTCGGCCCCCTGCACCGGCGTGCCGCTGGACTCGAGCATCTTCATGACACCGTGCGGCGTGCACGGGATGAAGGCCTCGCGGCACTGCGACAGGCGGCCGACGTTCTCGGCATGGAAACCGTCGACATCCTTCTTGAGGTCGATCGCCTCGAGCACCGCGGTCTCGTCGAGGTGCTTCGGCAGCGGCAGCTGCACCAGGATGCCATGCACCGCGGGGTCTGCGTTGAGCTCGGCGAGCTTGGCCATGACCTCGGCCTGGGTGGCGGTCTCGGGGTAGTCGAAGCGCAGCGAGCGGATGCCGGCCTTCTCGCAGCCGGCGACCTTGTTGCGCACGTAGACCGCCGAGGCCGGGTCGGCGCCCACCAGCATCACCGCCAGGCAGGGTTGCACGCCACGCGCCGTGAGCGCGGCCGCACGTTCGGCGATTTCGCCGCGCACGCGCGCGGACAGCGCGTTGCCGTCGATGATGCGAGCGGTCATCCTTCAAGCCCCCGAAAAAAACCGCGATTTTACAGCATCGCGGCGGCGGCGGCCCGTACGGCGGATTCGGGTCGGCATCGTGCGGCCAATGCGGCCCGCCTCAACGCCCTCCGCCGAACGGCGGGCACTTGAGGCCGATGGCGGTGATGCGGCCCTTGTCGCCCATCTCGCGCACCGTGAGCGCGAAGGCACCGATGTCGACGCGGTCGCCGACCACTGGCGGGCGGCCGAGGCGGACGGCGAGCAACTCGCCCATCGCCAACTCGCGCTCGGCCTCCGCGATGCGCAGGCCGTAGGCGTCGGCGAGGTCGCTCGCACGGCTGTCGGGGTCGACCACGAACTCGCCGAAGAAGCTGGCGTTGGCGGTGAGTTCGCCGCGACTGCCGGCGAAAGTGCGCGCGAGCTGTTCGGAGATTTCGTCGGGCGCGATCATCCACACCGAGTCGCCAGGACGCAGGCGGGTGTCGGGGGTCAGGCGGTGCAGGCTGCCCTCGCGCACCAAGGCCACGCAGCGCACGTCGTGGCCGGGATGGTCGGTGCCGAGCTCGTCGGGATGGCGCCCGTCGGCCTTGGCGCCGGCCGCGACGCAGAACTCCAGCATGTCCACCGCCGCCGCCTCGCCCACCCACACCTCGCGCTTGTCACGCGGCTCGTCGCGCGGCGGCACCTCGACACCCAGCCAGCGCGCCGCCAGCGGCACGGTCGCGCCCTGAACCAGCAAGGACAGCAGCACCACCGCGAAGGCGACGTTGAACAGCAGTTGCGAATCGGGCACGCCCATCACCACCGGCACGATCGCGAGCACCACCGGCACCGCGCCGCGCAGGCCCACCCAGCTCACGTAGAGGAGCTCGTTGCGCGGATAGCGGAAGGGCAGCAGCCCGATCGCCACCGCCAGCGGCCGCGCCACCAGCATCAGGAACACCGCCATCGCCAGCGCCTCGGCGGCATGATCGATCATCTTCGACGGTGTCACCAGCAGCCCCAGCACGACGAACATGCCCGCCTGGGCGAGCCAGGCCAGGCCGTCCATCACCCGCAGGACGTGCTCGGTGGCATGGCTGCGGCGGTTGCCGACGACGATGCCTGCCAGGTACACGGCGAGAAAGCCGCTGCCGTTCAGCAGGTTGGTCGCCGCGAAAACCAAGGTGCCGCCGGACAGGATCAGCAACGCATACAGCCCGTCGGGCAGCGCCAGCCGCATCATCAGCCGCGACAGCACCCAGCCCCCGGCAAGGCCGAGGATGGCGCCGAGTCCGAGCTGGCTCGCCAGCATCCAGACGAAACTGCCGAGCGTGGCGGTCTCGGGCTGCAGCAGCGTGCCGACCATGGCGGTAACGAGCAGGATCGCCATCGGATCGTTGGCACCGGACTCGATCTCCAGCGTGGCCTGGACGCGCTCGTTGAGGCGGACGCCGCTGTTGCGCAGGAGCGCGAACACCGCGGCCGCATCGGTCGAGCCGACGATCGCCGCGAGCAGCATGCCCAGCCGCCAGTCGACATCGAGGAGCCAGGTGGCGAACACGCCGAGCAGGGCCGCCGTACCGATCACGCCCCAGCTGGCCAGCACCGCGGCCGGCCTCAGCGCCACCCGGAAGCTGCTCACCCGCGTGCGCAGGCCGCCGTCGAGCAGGATCACCGAGAGCGCCGCCTGCGCGATCAGCGAGGCGATGAAGAAGTCCTCGAAGACGATGCCGCCCGGCCCGTCCTCGCCGGCGAGCATGCCGACGCCGAGAAAGAGCAGCAGCAGCGGCAAGCCGAGCCGGGCGGAGATGGTGCTGGCGAGCACGCTGATGAACAGCAGCAGGCCGGTGAGCAGGAAGAGCGCGTTGATTCCGGTCATGCGGCGGCGGGGTCCAGCCGGTTGGAAGGGGCTTTCGGCAAAACGGGGCGATCGCACACGGCACACCCCACAGCGGAGCCGCCCGGGTGGAAGAAAGTTCCTGCGCATGCGGGCGCGGAGATCGCCCGTCGGCACGCGCCGGGGTCAGCGCGGAACGGCGCCGGGTTCGAGTACCACCACGTGCTGGACGAGTTCGGCGAGCGAATGCGCGCCCATCTTCTCCATCACGCGCGCGCGATGCACCTCGACGGTCTTGATGCTGATGCCGAGCACGTCGGCGATCTGCTTGTTCAGCTTGCCGACGATGATCAGCTCGAGCACCTCGCGCTCGCGCTGGGTGAGCAGCCCGAGCCGGCGCGCGGTGTCGGCCTCCTGCAGGCGGCGGTCGCGGGTCTCGCGCTCGAGGCGCAGGCACTGCTCGACCACGCGCAGCATCTCGCGCTCGCCGAAGGGTTTCTCGACGAAATCCACCGCGCCCTGCTTGAGCGCGGACACCGCCATCGGCACGTCGCCGTGGCCGGTGATGAACACCACCGGCAGCCCGCAGCGCCGCCGCCCGAGCTCCTCGAACACCTCCAGCCCGCTCATGCCCGGCATGCGCACGTCGAGCAGCACGCAGCCGGTCATCTCCGGCGTGCAGGCGGCGAGGAAGGCCTCGCCCGACTCGTGCACCGCGACCGCGTGGCCGTTGGCCTCCAGCATCCAGGCGAGCGAGTCGCGCAGGGCTTCGTCGTCGTCGACGACATGTACGATCTGGTCAGGCGCTGCGGGCACTGCGCTCAATTGCGGACTCCGTCGGCAGGGTAAACGTGAATATGGTACCGCCTTCGGGGTTGGCGTCGACCAGCAATCTGCCGTTGTGGAACTCGACGATCGAGCGGCAGATGTTGAGCCCCATGCCCATGCCCTCGGCCTTGGTGGTGTAGAAGGGCGTGAACAGCTGCGCCCTGCCCTCCTCGCTGATGCCGTGGCCGCGGTCGATCACCGCGACCTCGACCGCGTCCGCGCCGACGGTGCGCACCCGCACCGTCAGCACGCGCGCCTCGGGCAAGGCGTCGGCCATGGCGTCGAGGCCGTTGCGGATCAGGTTGAGCAGCACCTGCTCGATCATGATGCGGTCGGCGTACACCGGCGGCAGCCCGGGCTCGAGCTCCGTGTGGATGCGGATGCGGGTGCGGTGGGCGTCGATGTCGGCGAAGCCGATCGCGTCCTCCAGCACCTCGACGAGGTCGACCGCGCAGCGCTGCGGCTCGCTCTTCTTCACGAACTCGCGCACGCGGCGGATGATCTTGCCGGCGCGCTCGGCCTGGAAGCTCGCCTTCTGCATCGCCGCGAGCACGTCCTCGGTCCTCGCCTTGCCCGACTGCAGCCGCGTCACCGAACCGGCGCAGTAGTTCGCGATCGCCGCCAGCGGCTGGTTGAGCTCGTGCGCCAGCGTCGAGGCCATCTCGCCCATGGTGATCAGGCGCGAAGTGCGCTGCAGGCGCTCCTCCTGCTCGCGCGCCACCGCGGCGGTCTGCTTGCGGTCGGTGATGTCGGTGGCGATCCCCATGCGCACCACGCGCCCGTCCACCCAGCGTGTGGCCTGCTCGCGCACGTGGTACCACCGCCCCGACTGCGGGTGCAGCAATTCGCCGTCGAAGAGCTCGCGCGGCACGTCGGCGGGCGACAGGTTGCGCGGATCGACGCGGTAGTCGCCGCGCTCGGGCTGCGGCACCGCCACCCCGCGCACGGTGCGCCCGACCGCGTCGAAACCATGGATGCGCTTGAAGGCGAGGTTGGCGAAGAGGATCTCGTCGGTGCGCGCGTCGGCCACGAACACCGCGGCGTCGAGGCCGTCGAGCACCGCCTCGAAGCGCTCGTGCGCCGACTCGAGCGCGGCGCGCACGCGCTTGGGCTCGGTGATGTCGGTGATCGAGGCCATCCAGCCGGTCTGCCGGCCGGTGAGGTCGATCAGCGGGGAAAGGTAGAAGCGCGCATCGAAGCGCTCGCCGTTCTTGCGCAGGATGCGCATCTCGAAGCCGCTGCGCGGCGCGCGCCCCGACAGGGTCATCGACAGGTTGCGCTCGCATTCGGCGAGCTGCTCGGGTGGCCAATAGGGAAAGGGCGGCCCGGCGCCGACGAGCTCGTCCTCGTCGAAGCCGATCATGCGGCAGAAGGCGGTGTTCACATAGATGATGCGTCCCGACAGGTCGATCGCGCGCAGGCCGGTGACGACCGAGTCCTCCATCGCCTTGCGGAAGGCGGACTCGGCGCGCAGCGCGTCCTCGGTGGCCTTGCGTCCGGTGACGTCGTGCGCCACGGCGTAGACCAGACGCTCCTCGCGTACCGGGTTGATGCTCCACATCAGCCATTTGTAGCTGCCGTCGGCACAGCGGCAGCGCGTCTCGAAGCGCACCGGTTCGCCGCCGGCGAGGCGGCGCAACATCGCCAGCGTCTCGGAAACGTCCTCGGGATGCACGAAGTCGATCAGCGAGCACCCGGGCAGGCTCCGGGGGTCGTGCCCGAGCACGCGCTCGAAGGCCGGGTTGCAGCGCCCGAAACGACCATCGAGATCGATGACGCACAAGAGGTCGAGCGAAAGGTCGAAGAGCTGGTCGCGCTCCTTCTCCACCCGCACCCGGCGCTGCACGTGGCGGCGCAGCGTCCACAGGCTCCACAGCACCAGCAGCGACAGCCCCACGATGAGCACCGCCGGCAGGTAGCGCAGCACCGCCCCACCGGGCCGGAAGGCCATCGCCTGCAGCGCGAGGCCGTTGCCCGGCGGATCGAGCGCGAGGGTAAGCGAGAGCGCCTCCTGCGCGGGCGGCAGGGCCGAGCTGAGGGTCAGCACGCCGCCATCGCGGTCGAGCACCGCAAGCCGGTATTTTTCGGCAAAGCGCGCCGGCACCAGCCGGCTCAGCATGCGCTCGATCGAATACACGGCGACGATCGCACCGAGCGAATCGCCGCGCCGCAGCACGGGCGCGTACACCTCGATCACCGCGCTGCCGCGCGCGTCGATGTAGGGCCGGCCGTAGGTCAGGCGGGCGGACAGGGCGCTGTTCTGGAAGGCCTCCACCTGGTCATCCACGAGGATCTCGCCGGCGAGCAGGTCACGGGTGTCGAAGGGCGCCGACCAGGCGATCACGTGCTCGCGGTCCACCCAGGCGAGGTTGGCGAGCGCGGGGTTGATCGCCAGATGCTCGTTGGCGCGCAGCTGGAAGTCGTCGTGGTCGAGCGTGCCCGCCGACAGGTCGCGCGCGAGCTGGACGAGAAACTCCTCGGTGGTGAGCATGGCGCGCCGGATCGACTGCTCGGTCCACTGCAGGTCGCGCGCGAGCGCGTCGCGCTCGACCGCGGTCTCGCGCGCCTGCAGCAGCCAGACGACCGCGAGCATCGACAGCGCGAGCACGGTCACCGCGAGATAGGGCATGGCCCAGTACCAGCGCGACAGGGTCGCCCGGGCGGCGGCGGAGGCTTGCATGGAGGATGGCCGGACGAGCGGCGCGGGGAGGCGGATCGGGAGCAGGATTGTTGTCGAGCGCGACCGCCCGCGTCATCCGGTGTAACCCTGATCGGGGGACGCATACCCGGTGTGGATGCGGCAGCGCAGCAGACGGCGATGGGGTTTCCGCCAATTTGTGCGCTTGTTCACGCTGCCTACAGTGCAAGGATGAAACCCTTCCTCGCGCTGCTCGGGCGCGCCTTCGTGACGCTTCTGCTCCTGGCGCCGCAGTTGTCGGCACAGGCCGTCCCGGCAGAGGCCGTGGGCGCGGGCGCACGCCCGAGCGGCGGCGAGCGGGCACCGATCCGGGTGGGCGTGTCGGGGCCCTTCTCCGGTCCGTCGGCGCCGATGGGGCTGTCGATGCGCGAGGGCATCCGCATCGCCGCCGAGGAGCTCAACGCCGGCGGCGGCCTGCTCGGTCGGCGCATCGAGCTCGTCGAGCGCGACGACGAGGCGAGCAACGAGCTTGGTGCGCAGATCGTGCGCGACTTCATCCATCGCGAACGTGTCACCGCCGGACTGGGCATCGTCAATACCGGTGTCGCGCTCGCCAGCCAGCGCCATTACCAGATGGCGCGCATCCCGGTGATCACCTCGGTCGCCACCGGCTCGCTGATCACCAAGCAGTTCCAGCCCCCCGATTTCACCGAGAACTACGTGTTCCGCGTCTCCGCCAGCGACACCTTGCAGGCCGCGGTGATCGTCGAGGAGGCTGTCGGCCGGCGCGGCCTGACCCGGCTCGCGATCCTGCATGACGCCACCAACTACGGGGTGCTGGGAAGCCAGGATCTCATCGCAGCCCTGGGCACGCGCGGGCGGACCGCGGTGGTGGTCGAGCGCTTCCAGTTGCGCGAGACCGACATGCGACCGCAGCTCGAACGCGCACGCGCCGCCGGTGCGCAAGCCGTGCTCACCTATGGCATCGGCCCCGAGCTCGCCCACATCGCCAACTCGATGGCCCGCCTCGGATGGCAGGTGCCGATCATCGGCAGCTGGACGCTGGCCATGTCGAGCTTCATCGAACTCGCCGGCCGCAACGCCGAGGGCGCACGCATGCCACAGACCTTCATCGCCGAGGCACGCAGCCCGGCGCAGGCGGCCTTCCTCGCGGCGTGGGAGCGCGCCACCGGCAGCGTGCGTATCCCGGTGCCACCGGCGGCCGCACAGGGCTACGACTCGATGCAGCTGCTCGCCGCGGCGATCCGCCAGGCCGGCAGCCTCGACGGTCCGCGCATCCGCGAGGCGCTCGAAAACCTGGATGCGGAGGTCGATGGCGTGATCATGCGCTATCGCCGCCCCTTCTCCCGCGACAACCACGAAACCCTGCGCAGCGCGCGCCAGATCCACCTCGGCGAGATCCGCGACGGCGCCGTGGTGTTCGCCCACGAGGCGGCGCCGGAGAGGCCGGGACCATGAGCGCGAGCGATCAGGGAGCCGATTTCGTGTTCACCAGGTGAAAACATATTGCACATTGCGAAAAGACGTTTTATATTTTGAAACGCTGACCGTGCGGCAGCCGGCATGGTCGTGCCCGTAACCAACAACCCGCCTGTCCCGCCAGACAGGAATCGCCAACTGAACGTCATGAGGAGACAAACCATGACCGGAATCAGCACCGTTCTCCCGCAAACCGACACGGATGCGCAGGAAACGAAGGAATGGCTGGACGCGCTCGCCGCCGTCGTCGAACACGAAGGCCCCGAGCGCGCCCACTACCTGATCGAGACCCTGATCGCCACGGCGCGCCAGGAGGGGGTGAACATCCCCTACTCGGCCACGACCGAGTACATCAACACGATTCCGGCCGAGCGCCAGCCGCCCTACCCGGGCGATCCGGATCTGGAGATCAAGATCCACTCCTACATCCGCTGGAACGCGATGGCGATGGTGGTGCGGGCGAACAAGGACACCAACGTGGGCGGTCACATCGCCTCCTTCGCCTCGGCGGCGGCGCTCTACGACGTGGGCTTCTCGCACTTCTGGCACGCGCCCTCCGAGGCGCACGACGGCGACCTGATCTACTTCCAGGGCCACTCGGTGCCGGGCGTGTATGCGCGCGCGTTCATGCTGGGCCGTCTGACCGAAGAACAGATGGACAGCTTCCGCCAGGAAGTGGGCGGCAAGGGCATCTCGTCCTACCCGCACCCCTGGCTGATGCCCGACTTCTGGCAGTTCCCCACCGTGTCGATGGGCCTGGGTCCGCTGTGCGCGATCTACTCGGCGCGCTTCATGAAATACCTGGCCAGCCGCGGCCTGATCGATCCGGCACGCGCGCAGCAGCGCAAGGTGTGGGCCTTCCTGGGCGACGGCGAGACCGACGAGGTCGAATCGCTGGGCGCGATCGGCATGGCCGGCCGCGAGGGCCTGGACAACCTCGTCTTCGTGATCAACTGCAACCTGCAGCGCCTGGACGGCCCGGTGCGCGGCAACGGCAAGATCATCCAGGAGCTCGAGTCCGAGTTCCGCGGCGCGGGCTGGAACGTCATCAAGGTCATCTGGGGTACGGCCTGGGATGCGCTCTTCGCGCGCGACAAGAAGGGTCTCCTCAAGCAGCGCATGATGGAACTCTGCGACGGCGAGTACCAGACCTTCAAGGCCAAGGACGGCGCCTACGTGCGCGAGCACTTCTTCAACACCCCCGAGCTGCGCGCGCTGGTGGCCGACTGGACCGACGAGCAGGTGTGGAACCTGAACCGCGGCGGCCACGACCTGTTCAAGATCTATACCGCCTACAAGGCCGCCTCCGAGCACAAGGGCCAGCCCACGCTGATCCTCGCCAAGACCATCAAGGGCTTCGGCATGGGCCAGGCCGGCGAGGCGATGAACATCAGCCACCAGCAGAAGAAGATGGACGTCGAGGCGATCCGTCGCTTCCGCGACCGCTTCGGCCTGCCGGTGCCCGACGACAAGCTCGAGGAGTTGCCCTACCTGAGGTTCGCCGAGGACTCGCCCGAGCACAAGTACCTGCTCAAGCACCGCATGGACCTCGGCGGCTTCCTGCCGCAGCGCCGGCGCAAGGCCGCTGCGCTGGAGATCCCCGGCCTGGACGCCTTCGCCGCGCTGCTCAAGGCCTCGGGCGAGGGGCGCGAGCTGTCGACCACCATGGCGGTGGTGCGCATCATGAACACGCTCCTGAAGGACAAGCAGATCGGCCGCCACGTCGTGCCGATCGTCCCGGACGAGAGCCGCACCTTCGGCATGGAGGGCATGTTCCGCCAGTACGGCATCTGGAACCAGCAGGGCCAGAACTACGTGCCGGAAGACCATGACCAGCTCATGTTCTACAAGGAGAGCCAGACCGGCCAGGTGCTGCAGGAAGGCATCAACGAGGCCGGCGCGATGGCCGACTGGATCGCTGCGGGCACCGCCTACAGCGTGCACAACGTGCAGATGATCCCGTTCTACATCTTCTATTCGATGTTCGGCCTGCAGCGCACCATGGACCTGTGCTGGGCGGCGGCCGACCAGCGCACGCGCGGCTTCCTGATCGGCGGCACCGCCGGTCGCACCACGCTGAACGGCGAAGGCCTGCAGCACGAGGACGGCCACAGCCTGATCATGGCCAACATGATCCCCAACTGCATCAGCTACGACCCGACCTTCCAGTACGAGGTCGCGGTGATCGTGCAGGACGGCCTGCGCCGCATGTTCGCCGAGCAGGAGGACGTCTATTACTACATCACGGTGATGAACGAGAACTACGAACATCCCGAGATGCCCGCCGGCGCCGAAGCCGACATCCTCAAGGGCCTTTACCTGTTCCGCAAGGGCGGCGAGGCCGCGGCGCCGCGCGTGCAGCTGATGGGCTCGGGCACGATCTTCCGCGAGGTGATCGCCGCCGCCGAGCTGCTCAAGGCCGACTGGGGCGTGGAGTCCGACATCTGGGGCGCGCCCAGCTTCAACGAGCTGGCCCGCAACGGCCACGACGTCGAGCGCTGGAACCTGCTGCACCCGATGGAGGAGCCAAAGAAGACCCACGTGCAGCAGAAGCTCGCCGGCTTCGCAGGCCCGGTCGTCGCCGCCACCGACTACATCCGCATGTTCCCGGAGCAGATCCGCTCGCAGCTCGACCGCAGCTTCGTCACGCTGGGCACCGACGGCTTCGGCCGCTCGGACACCCGCGAGCAGCTGCGCCACTTCTTCGAGGTGGATCGCCACTGGGTGACGCTGGCGGCGCTGAAGGCGCTGGCCGACGCGGGCACGATCGGCCGCGACAAGGTCGCCGCCGCGATGGTCAAGTACCAGCTCGACCCGTCCAAGCCGAACCCGATGTCGGTCTGAGCGCGCAAGGAGACTGAGAACATGAGCCAACTCATTGAAGTGAAAGTGCCCGACATCGGCGATTTCGACGCGGTGCCGGTGATCGAGCTGTTCGTGAAGGTGGGCGACACCATCAAGGTCGACGACGCGATCGCGACGCTCGAATCCGACAAGGCCACCATGGACGTGCCGTCCTCGGCCGCCGGCGTGGTCAAGGAAGTGCTGGTCGCGATCGGCGACAAGGTGTCCGAGGGCACGGTGCTGATCAAGCTCGAGGCGGCGGGCGCCGCAGCGGCGGCCCCGGCGCCGGCTGCGGCCGCCGCACCCGCGTCCGCTGCAGCCCCCGCTGCCGCACCTGCAGCGGCGCCCGCTCCGGCAGCCCCCGCGGCGGCCGGTGGCGGCGTGGTCGAGGTGGTGGTGCCCGACATCGGCGACTTCGACGCCGTGCCCATCATCGAGCTGTTCGTGAAGGTGGGCGATACCATCAAGGTGGACGACGCGATCGCCACGCTCGAATCGGACAAGGCGACGATGGACGTGCCGTCGTCGGCCGCCGGCGTGGTCAAGGAAGTGCTGGTCGCCCTCGGCGACAAGGTCGGCCAGGGCAAGGTGCTGATCAAGGTCGAGACGGCCGCTGCGGGAGCAGCGGCAGGCGCGAATGCAGCGCCTGCGCCCGCTCCGCTCGCGGCAAGCGCCGCTCCTGCGGGCGCACCCGGCGCCGCCCCGCTCGCCGACGGCGGCCCGAGCGCGAGCGCCCCGACCTCGATGCCGGTCGCCTCGCCCGCCGCCCCGTCTGCGGTCACGCTCGGTGGCAAGGTGCATGCCAGCCCCTCGGTACGCGCGTTTGCGCGCGAGCTCGGCGTCGATCTCGGCCAGGTCAAGGCCACCGGTCCCAAGGGTCGTATCCTCAAGGAAGACGTCGCCGGCTTCATAAAGGCGGCGATGACGAGCGGCGTGGTCCCGGGCAAGACCCCGGCCGCCGCCGCGGCGGGCGTGAGCCTGGGTGGCGGGCTGGATCTGCTGCCGTGGCCCAAGGTCGACTTCGCCAAGTTCGGCGAGATCGAGGTCAAGCCGCTCTCGCGCATCAAGAAGATCTCCGGCCAGAACCTCGCCCGCAACTGGGTGATGATCCCGGCGGTGACCTACCACGAGGACGCCGACATCACCGACCTGGAAGCCTTCCGGGTGCAGATGAACAAGGAGTACGAGAAGTCGGGCAAGAAGCTCACCATGCTCGCCTTCATCATCAAGGCCTCGGTACGCGCGCTGCAGGAGTTCCCCGAGTTCAACACCTCGCTCGATGGCGACAACCTGGTCTACAAGAAGTACTTCAACATCGCCTTCGCGGCCGACACCCCCAACGGCCTGGTCGTGCCGGTGGTGAAGGATGCCGACAAGAAGAGCGTGTTCGACATCGCCGCCGAGACCGGCGCGCTCGCCAAGAAGGCCCGTGACGGCAAGCTCGGCCCGGCCGACATGTCGGGCGCGTGCTTCACGATCAGCTCGCTCGGCGGCATCGGCGGCACCTACTTCGCACCCATCGTCAATGCGCCCGAAGTGGCCATCCTCGGGGTGAACAAGTCGGTGATGAAGCCGGTGTGGGACGGCAAGGCTTTCGTGCCGCGCCTGACGCTGCCGATGTCGCTGACCGCGGACCACCGCGTCATCGACGGTGCGCTGGCCACCCGCTTCAACGTGTACCTCGCGCAACTGCTGGCGGACTTCCGCCGGGTGATGCTCTGACACGGTGAGGAGTGAGGCGTGAGGGGTCGGGGGGCGAAAAGCTCCTCCCCCCGACGCCTTCCTCTTCCGGAAACTCCTCACGAGGTGATGAAGATGAGTCAAATGATTGAAGTGAAGGTGCCCGACATCGGCGATTTCGATGCGGTGCCGGTGATCGAGCTGTTCGTGAAGGTCGGCGACAGCATCGCGGTGGACGATGCGATCTGCACGCTGGAATCCGACAAGGCCACGATGGACGTGCCGTCCTCCGCCGCGGGCGTGGTCAGGGAAGTGCTGGTCAACCTGGGCGACAAGGTCGGCGAGGGCGCGGTGCTGATCCGGCTCGAAGCCGCCAGTGCCGCTGCAGGAGCGGCGCAAGCCGCGAACACGGCGCCTGCCTCCCCGCCGGCCTCCGCACCTGCACCCTCCGCGGCTTCCGCCGCTCCTGCGGCCACGCCGAGCGCCGCCCCGGCGGCGGCGAGCCACGCCGGCGGCGCCGACGCCGAATACGACATGATCGTGCTCGGCGCCGGCCCGGGCGGCTACTCGGCGGCCTTCCGCGCCGCCGACCTCGGCCTCAAGACCGCGATCATCGAGCGCTATTCGACGCTCGGCGGCGTGTGCCTGAACGTGGGCTGCATCCCGTCCAAGGCGCTGCTGCACGTCGCGGCGGTGATCGAGGAGGCCGAGCACGTGCATACCGCCGGCATCCAGTTCGCCAAGCCCTCGGTCGACGTCGACGCGCTGCGCAAGCACAAGGACGGCGTGATCGGCAAGCTCACCGGCGGGCTCGCCGGCATGGCCAAGGCACGCAAGGTCGACATCCTGCGCGGCTACGGCAGCTTCCTCGACCCCAACCACCTCGAGATCGAGGAGACCACCGGCGCGAGCCAGGACAAGACCGGCGCGAAGAAGGTGGTGAAGTTCCGCAACTGCATCATCGCCGCCGGCTCGGCCGCGGTGCACCTGCCCTTCCTGCCGCGCGACCCGCGCATCGTCGACTCCACCGGTGCGCTCGAGCTGCGTCAGGTGCCGGGCAAGATGCTGGTGATCGGCGGCGGCATCATCGGCCTGGAGATGGCCACGGTGTACTCGACCCTGGGCGCACGCATCGACGTGGTCGAGATGCTCGACCGCCTGATGCAGGGTCCGGACGCCGACGCCGTGAAGGTATGGGAGAAGCAGAACGCCCACCGCTTCGACAACATCATGCTCAAGACGAAGACCGTGGCGGTCGAGGCCAGGGACGACGGCCTGTGGGTGAAGTTCGAGGGCGAGAAAGCCCCCGCCGAGCCGGTGCGCTACGACATGATCCTGCAATCGGCAGGCCGTTCGCCCAACGGCAACAAGATCGGCGCCGAGAAGGCGGGCGTGATCGTCGGCGAGCGCGGCTTCATCCCGGTGGATGCGCAGATGCGCACCAATGTGCCGCACATCTTCGCGATCGGCGACATCGTCGGCCAGCCCATGCTCGCCCACAAGGCAGTGCATGAGGGGCACGTCGCCGCGGAAGTGGCAGCCGGCCATAAGGCGGCCTTCGACGCCACCGTGATCCCGGGCGTGGCCTACACCCATCCGGAAGTGGCCTGGGTCGGCTACACCGAGGCGCAGGCCAAGGCCGAGGGCAAGAAGGTCGATACCGCCAAGTTCCCGTGGGCGGCCAGCGGGCGCGCCATCGCCAACGGCGCCGACTACGGCTTCACCAAGCTGATCTTCGACGCCGAGACTCACCGCGTGATCGGCGGCACCATCGTCGGGCCGTCGGCCGGCGACATGATCGGCGAGGTGTGCCTGGCCATCGAGATGGGGGCCGACGCCACCGACATCGGCAAGACCATCCACCCGCATCCGACCCTGGGTGAGACGGTGGGCATGGCCGCCGAAGTGGCCCACGGCAGCTGCACCGACCTGCCACCGATGCGCAAGAAGTAAGCATTCGCGGGCAGCAGAAAAAACCCCGGTGCCGCTGTTGCGGGACCGGGGTTTTTTATCGTCTGAAGAATGACTCAGAACTTGTAGTTGATGCCCGCGTAGATCGAACGGCCCGCACCCGGGACCGGCGTGCCCCACAGCGGAACCGCGCCGACCGGGTTGCTGGTCATCGTCGTTCCCTGGCCGACATAGGCGCCGCCGAGCGGCAGGTAGTAGAACTTGTCGAACACGTTCTCCACGCCGAAGTCGACGCGCACCTGCTTCCAAGAATAGCTCGTCCGCAGGTTCACCAGGTTGTAGCCCGAGGTCTCCTGCTCGTTGCGCACCGCCGAGATGTCGTCCTTGGACTGTGCGGCGAACCACTCGAGCGCGTTGTCCCAGCCACCATGCTGGTGCGTCAGCGTGAGCTTCACGTTGAGCGGCATGATGTTGTAGAGGTTGTCGCCGGTCTCGCGGTTCTTGCCGTCGGTGTAGTTGAGCACCCCACGCAGCCCGAATTCGCCATAGGGCGTGCTCGCCAGCGGCATGCGGCCCGAGAGGTCGATGCCGTACAGGCGAGCCGACTGGTTGGCGAGCTGCAGGAAGACGAAGCTGTTGGTCGCGGAGAGATTGGCGGCCGAGCATGACCCGCCGAGACTCGTCGGACAGCGTACTGCATCGATGTAGTCGGTGACCCGCGAGTAGAACGGCGTCGCCTTCAGCTCCCATTTGCGGTCGATCGAGTGCCAGTCGAAGGTCGCCGATACGGTGCGCGCCTTCTCGGGCTCGAGGTTGATGTCGCCGATGTAACCGTTGCCGTCGCCGAACCAGTTCACCATCAGCATTTCCATGCCGCGGCTGTACCAGCTATAGCGCTCGTAGAGGCTGGGCGAGCGCACCTTGCGCGCGAAACCCACCTCCACGTCGAGCGTGGGATCGACGGTGTATTTGGCCAGCAGCGTCACATCCCAGTTGTTGTCCGTGCGTTCGCGATCAGCGCTGTTGAAAGCGGGCACGAGCATCGTGGCAGGGGCCACAGCGTTGTTATATGCCTGCACGGGACCGGTATCGGTCTTCACGCGCTCGTAGCGCACGCCCGCCAGGGTGGTCCATTGCGCACTCGGCTGCGCCTCCCACTCCGCGAAGACCGCGTTGCGATCGCGCTCGCCGTCGTTGATGTTCCAGAAGGTGTTCGGCCACATCCCGCCGCCCGATGCCGGCCACCAGTCGTCGAGACGATAACGCTGGATCTCGGCGCCCACGCGCAGAAGGTCGGTCGCCGAAAGATCCACGTCGCCCTTGAGCGCGAAGCCCGTGTTCTTGCTCTCGGTGTTCATCGGCATGCCCGCTGCGCAGGACGGGCTGAGCGGCGAACACGGCGTACCGTTGAGAACTGTCGGGCCTCCGGAGCCGATGATGACGTCGTTCGCTACGCTTCCCCCATACCAGTAGCGTTTGTCCGCACCGAAATCCATGAAGTGCTCGACCTTCTCGTGGTAGGCGCGCGCCTCGAGCTTGCCCCAGTCGTACTTGCCCTGATAGCGCAGGTTCACACGCTTCTGGTCGTTCTCGAGCATGTCCATGCGCTGGTTCGGCCACAGCTCATAGGGGATGTCCTGCAGGCCGACCTTGGCCTCGAACAGGTGGTCGCCGCCCTTGAAGGCGAAGCCGAGTTCGTGGTTGCGGCTCTTGTAGGCGGTGGAGCCCACTTCGTCGAGCGCCAAGGTATGCCCCACCCGGCCCGTCGCCGTCCGCGTCTTGAACGCCCGCGCGGCCTCGTAGTTGTCGCTCTCGGCCGTCGAACCTGCATAGCTGACGCTCAGCGAATCACTTGCGAAAGTGGCGCCGAGATTACCGCCGCGTGCATTGCCGTTGCTGCGGTAAAACGCCCCGACCTCACCCGTCATCAGCGTCTTGCCGTCCTCGGCAAACACCGGCGCCTTGGATTCGGCAACGATGGTGCCGGCGATGCTGTCGCCGCCGACGCTCACCGGCGAGATGCCCGGATAGACCTCGAGCAGGCCGACATTGGAGGGGTCGAGGTAGGACAGTGCCGGGTTCATGTGGTTGGGACAGGCCGCGATCAGGTCCATGCCGTCGACCTTGATGCGGATGCGATCGTCGGCCAGACCGCGAATCGACGGCAGGCTGGAAACCCCGCCCGAGCCGTAGAGACTCACGCCCGGCACATCGCGAAGAAGCGACGCAGCATCACTGGTGGCGGGCTTCAGAGACTGCAGTGCAGGGGCGTTGACCACGGTTCCACTGTTAGTGGCCGCGGCCTCGGGCGCTGTGACGATGACGCGCCCGAGCGTCGTCTCCTGGGCAAGGGCGAGCGCCGGCAGCGCAAGGGAAATCGCCACGGCGAGTGGCAGACGTCGAAAGTTCTTCTTCATGATGAGTGTTCTCGTTGATCGGGCCTTCCGCCGGACCCACACGGATCGCAGGCATGAGAACGCCCTGCCGATCGCCCGCGGGCGATCGGACATCGATTCGATTGTCGAAAAGCAAACTCGCGGGCCGCGGCGGTCAGGGCGGCCCGAATGCACGTCGGTGGATCGCTGTGATCCCCGAGGCTCAGTGCTTGCCGTGCTGCATCTTCATCGGCGCATTGAGCGGACGTGCCGGCGCGGTGAGCTCGATGGTCTGGCGGCTGCCATCCTTGTTCTCGACGGTCAGCGTCACCGGCACCTGGTCACCCTCCTTCACCTGAGCCTTCAAATCCATCAGCATCACGTGGTAACCGCCAGGCTCGAGTTCGACGTCCTTGCCGGCAGGGAGGTCGAGCCCGGGGATGCGGTTCATCTTCATGACGTCCTTGTCCATGAGCATCTCGTGGATCTCGACCACGCCAGCGACCGGCGAGGCGGCGGACACGAGGCGGGCGTCGGTGTCGGACTTCACGCGCATGAAGGCCCCGGTGGCCTTCTGCGCGGGCACGGTGGCGCGCACCCAAGGCTCGGCGACGGTGACTTCGGCGTGAGCGACGGCGCTGCCGAAAAGGGCGAGGGCGGCCAGCAGCGGTGCGGCCAGGAACGACTTCTGCATCGTGGATCTCCGATCGTTGGAGGATTGCGGTCCGCACGCGACGTGCCGGCGCGCTCCGGCAAAGACAGCGAAGAACGCGGGTTTGCGTGCGAAGGGCTCGCACGACCGGCAGGCCGGCGGGCGAGGAAGGGACTTCGGGCGGGGGAAAGGACCGCTACGGGGAACACGCGCGGCGTTCGCGCGTGCGCAGGGTCAGGCGCGCGCGGGCGGCGCGCGCGGATGCGCGGACGACCACGCGAAGAGCGGTCGCGGGGCGACGAGGAAAAGCGTGGGGAGTGGCGTCCCGCCGGCGACGGCGAAGGAAGGCGAGAGGTCGGCCGCGGGCGCCAGCACGTTGCCGAACTGCGCGAGACAGTAAGGACACTCCTCGAGCGGGAGGGAGGACGGGTGCGAATCGGAGTCGGCGTTCATCGCACCGACGTCACCATGGAAGGCGGCCTCGTCGACACTCAGTTCCACCCACTCCATCCCGACGGCAGAGCAAATCTGCACGAGGTAGCGGCCGTTGTCGTCGGGCCCCATCGCGCGGCTCGCTGCCGGCGCCAGCGCACTCAACGCCATCGCGAAGATCGCGATCCAGACGTGAAGACGATGACGAAAGCGCTGCATGGGGGGATCGGATCCGTGGAAGCCACAACAACACGGCGGATTCTACCGGATCGGTCCGTGCTTGAATTGATCGTGGTCAGGTTTGCACCGGCTGCCGGCCGATGCATTCGCGAGCGCGCACCCAGGCGACGAAATCCGTCAGCGGCAGGGCCGGGGCATGCAGGAAACCCTGGATGTAGTCGCAGCCCATGCCGGCGAGCAGTTCGGCGGTGCGACCGTCCTCCACGCCCTCGGCAGTGACCTCGATGCCGAGACGGTGCGAGAGGTCGATGATCGCGGCGGCGATCTCGCGGTCGCGCGCCGAGGCGAGCAGGTCGATGACGAAGCTGCGATCGATCTTGACCTCCTGCACGGCGAGCCGCTTGAGCCGGCTCATGCCCGAGAAGCCGGTGCCGAAGTCGTCGATCGACAGGGCGACACCGAGCTGGCGCAAGCGTTGGAGCACCTCCGAGACGCTGCTGCCCGAGCGCTCGTCCATCATGCTGGTCTCGGTGATCTCCAGACACAGCCGGCCCGCCTCGAGGTTCCAGGTCGACAGGGCCTGGCCGATCAGGTCGGGCACCTCGGCGTCGTAGAGGTCCGTCGCCGAGAGATTGATCGAGATGTCGATCTCCAGGCCTTCCATGCGCAACTCGTGCAGGACCTGCGCCGCCTGCTGGAACAGCCAGCGATTGAAACGGTGACGCAGGCCGAAGCGGTCGATCAGGCCGATCACGACCGGGGGCGGCACGAATTCGCCCGCGCTGTTGCGCCAGCGCAGCAAGGCCTCGGCGCTGCGGCACTCCGTGCTGGCGAGGTGGACCTTGGGCTGCAGCCAGAGCTCGAGCTCCGGCCCCCCGGAAAACGCGGTACGCAGGTCGCGCTCGAGCAGGGCGACGTTGGGCGCGCTGCGCTCCATCGAGGCTTCGAAGAGCAGGCTGCCGCCGTCCGCACGCCCGGCGACCAGACCGGCGATGCGTGCCGACTGCAGCAGGTGGAAGCCGTCCTTGCCGTGGTCGGGCGACATCGCCGCGCCGCACACCACGCGTACCGGCAGGTCGAGGCCGTCGACCACCAGCAGGCCATCGTTGAAGGTCTGCTCGAAGCGCAGCATGCCGAGTGTGAGGACCGCACTGCTGGCCACGCTCGGCAGCACGATCAGCCATTCCTTGCCATCGACCGCGAACAGGCGGTCGCGACTGCGCAGCTGGGCGCGGATCTGACGCTCCATGGCGCGCTCGAAGCGGCGCAGGTGCTCGAGCGGGAGGCGATAGAGCGCCGCATCGGGCTGGGCATAGAGCGAGATGACCCCCACTCCCCGGCCCTCGGTCGCGATCTCGGCCATCCGCGCCGAGACCTCGGTGAGCGCGGAGAGAAAGCCGTTGGGGATCAGCGAATCCATGTTCAGGCGAGGAAGAAGTCGTTGGGATCGATGCCGAAGGCGTTGGGCGGCAGCGCCTGCAAGATGCGATAGGGCTCGCCGTCGGCGGTGTCGGGCTGCATCAGCAGGTCGAGGGTGCGCGGGAAGCGCTCCACACTCTTGTCGGGGGCGAGCAGCACGAGCACACGCGGCTGCAATCGGCGCACCTGGTTCTGTTGGATCACCACGCCGACCTCGCCGCTGTTGAGTTCGACCAGGGTGCCGATCGGATAGAGGCCGATGCACTGCAGGAACTGGTCGACCAAGGTGTCGCGGAACTGCGTGTTGCGCAGCTGGTTCAGCGTCTCCATGGCGCGCTGGCTGGAGACGGCCTCGCGATAGACGCGGTCGCGGGTCATCGCGCAGTAGGCGTCGGTGATGCCGGCCATCTCCGCCGGCAGCGGGATGCTCATGCCTTCGAGCCCGCGCGGGTAGCCGGTGCCGTCGAAGCGCTCGTGGTGCGCAGCGATGGTCGCCAGCACCTCGGCGTCGAAGTCCCGGTGCGCCTGCAGCAGGCGCACCGTGTGGGTGACATGGGCCTTGACGTGCTCGAACTCACGCTCGTCGAGCGGCCCGGGCTTGCTGAGCAGACCGTAGTCGATCTGCACCTTGCCGATATCCTGCAGCAGGCCGGCGAGGCCGAGCTGATGCACCTGCTTGCCGCTCAGGCCCAAGAAGCGCGCGAACACCATCGCATGCACGGAGACGTTCACCGCGTGGTCGTAGGCGTACTGGTCGGTGCGCTTGAGGCGGGTGAGCCAGAGCAGTGCGTCGGGGTTGCGCTGCACGCCGGCGGCCATCTCGCCGACCAGGCCGCTGATCTGGGGGACGTCGATGGCGACATTGCTGTCGATCGCGAGCTGGGTCTCGCGCAAGGCCCGGAACACGTCATCGACGATCGGTGCCGAGTAGAGCAGCTCGGACTCGAGCCGGCTGCGCCCGTCCTCGATGCGGATGCGCGGGACGTGCGGCTGACGGAGGGTGTGGATCTTGCCTTTGAAGCCGCGCGCGACCTTGATGAAGCGCTGCGCCCCGACACGCGATTCGGTGACGTCGGGGTGCTTGCGCACGAACCCGTCCGCGCCACGCAGGGGCGCGTCCTTGTCGAAGACCTTGGCGCTGTACTGGTCGCCGATCGAGCGTGTGCGATCGATCGTGACCGAACGGCAGTAGTGCTGCAGGGCCCGGAGCTGGTCGACATTCTCCAGCAGGAAGCCCTGCATCATGAATGGTGTCTCGGTCCATGGACGATCGATAGCGACGACGAACATGCCGATCTTCAATTCGCGCGTCGAAATCGTCTGGTTCAATCCATTCCCCCGCAATGCTGTCCGCCACCGTGACCAGCCGGAACCTCTTAACGGCTGACGCTTCGGCGGCTTGAGCGGAAACTCACATCGCGTTACCCGGATCGCGTGGTCCCTGCAATCAGCCGAGCCACAAGCGGGCATTGCGGAACATGCGCAGCCAGGGCGAGGCGTCGGGACTGTCCGTGACCAGCCACTGCGGCGCCCACGACATCTGCAGGGTCCGCGCGGTGCGCTCGGGGTGCGGCATCATGATCGTGAAGCGCCCGTCGGCAGTGGTGAAGCCCGTCACACCCTCCGGCGAGCCGTTGGGGTTGGCCGGATAGGTCTGTGCCGGATTGCCGTGGTTGTCCACGTAGCGCAGCGCCAGGAGGGCGCGCTCGCGGTCGGCCTCGCTGTGGAACACCGCCCTGCCCTCGCCATGGCTGACCACGATCGGCATGCGGCTGCCGGCCATGCCCTGGAGCAGGATGGAGGGGCTGTCTGCGACCTCCACCATCACGAAGCGGGCCTCGAACTGTTCACTGCGGTTGCGGTGGAAGGTGGGCCAGGCTTCGGCGCCGGGGATGATCGGCGCGAGGTGGGCCATCATCTGACAGCCGTTGCACACCCCGAGGGCGAAGGTGTCGCTGCGCCCGAAGAAAGCCGCGAACTCGTCGCGCAGGCGGGGGTTGAACAGGATGGACTTGGCCCAGCCCTGCCCGGCGCCGAGCACGTCGCCATAGGAGAAGCCGCCGCAAGCTGCGAGGCCATGGAAGTCGGCCAGGTCGATGCGACCGGCCTGCAGGTCCGACATATGCACGTCGACCGGGGTGAAGCCGGCACGCTCGAAGGCTGCCGCCATCTCGAACTGGGAGTTGACACCCTGCTCGCGCAGCACGACGACCTTGGGACGCGCAGTGCTGGCGATGAAGGGCGCCGCCACGTCCTCCTTGACGTCGAAGGACAGCGCCACCGACAGGCCGGGGTTGCCGGCGTCGGCGAGCGCGTCGAATTCCTGCTGCACCGACTCGGGATCGTCGCGCAGCTTGGCGACGCGATAGCTGGTCTCCGACCACGCCTGCAGCAGCTCGACCCGGCTGGCGGCAAACACGAGTTTGGCGTTGCGGCGGAAGCGGATCTCATCCTTGTCGTTGGGCTCGCCGATGAAGTGGTAAGCGAGCCTGGCCGCGCGCAGCACCTCGGTGATGCGGGAGCGGTCGTCGCGGCGGATCTGGATCACCGCGCCGAGTTCCTCGGCGAAGAGACCGGCGAAGAGGCGGTCGTCGAAACGGCCCTTGAGCGTGTCCGGCTTCTTCTCCAGACCATCGACGTCCATCATGTAGGGGTCGTAGCAGACGGTATCGAGGATCAGCGACAGGCCGCACTTCGCGGCGAAGGCCATCTCGCACACGGTGGCGAAGAGGCCGCCATCGGAGCGGTCGTGATAGGCCAGCAGCAGGCCGTCGCGGCGCAGTCGCTGCACGGTTTCGAAGAACGCTGCGAGCTGGGCGGGATCGACATCCGGCGCATGCTCGCCGACCGACTCGTAAGCCTGGGCGAAGGCCGAGCCGCCGAGGCGGTTCTTGCCGTTGCCGAGGTCGATCAGCAGCAGCTCGGTCTCCACGCCTTCATGCAGCTGCAGTTGCGGCGTGAGCGTGCTGCGGATGTCCTGCACGGGGGCGAAGGCGGTGGCGATCAGCGACAGCGGAGCGACGACCTGCTTGTCCTCTTCGCCATCGCGCCAGGCAGTGCGCATCGACAGCGAGTCCTTGCCGACCGGGATCGACAGGCCGGCGCTGACGCAGAACTCGGACACGGCCTTTACGGTGTCGTAAAGACGCGCGTCCTCGCCGCGGTGGCCGGCGGCAGCCATCCAGTTGGCGGAGAGCTTGACGTCGCCGAGCTTCTCGATGTCGGCGGCGGCGATGTTGGTGATTGCCTCACCGATCGCCATGCGGCCCGATGCCGGCGCATCGACGCAGGCCAGCGGCGTGCGCTCGCCCATCGCGAAGGCTTCTCCGCGGTAGCCCTGGAAGCTCATCGCGGTGACCGCGACGTCGGCCACCGGCACCTGCCAAGGCCCGACGAACTGGTCGCGCGCGGTGAGGCCGCCGACCGAGCGATCGCCGATGGTGATCAGGAAGCTCTTGCTGGCCACCGCGGGCACGCGCAGCACGCGCATCCCAGCCTCCTGGAGATCGAAGCCGGTGGTGTCGAAAGGCGGCAGATGCACCGCGCGCCGCGAGACGTTGCGCGTCATCTTCGGCGGCTTGCCGAGCAGCACCTTCATGTCCATGTCCACCGGCTTGTTGCCGAAGTGGCGATCGGACACGGTGAGGTGGCCATCGGCGGTGGCGGTGCCAAGCACCGCGAAGGGGCAGCGCTCGCGCTCGCAGAAGGCCTGGAACATCGGCAGGCTCTCGGGCGCGATCGCGAGCACGTAGCGCTCCTGCGATTCGTTCGACCAGATCTCGCGCGGACTCATGCCCGGCTCTTCGATGTGCACCTCGCGCAGCTCGAAGTGGGCGCCGAGGCCGGCGTGATCGGCGAGCTCGGGCATCGCGTTCGACAGGCCGCCGGCACCGACGTCGTGGATGGCGATGATCGGATTGTTCTCGCCCTGCTGCCAGCACGCGTCGATGACCTCCTGGCAGCGGCGCTGGATCTCGGGGTTGCCGCGCTGCACCGAGGCGAAGTCGAGGTCGGCGGTGTTGGTGCCGGTCGCCATCGACGAGGCCGCGCCGCCACCCAGGCCGATGAGCATGCCCGGGCCGCCAAGCTGGATCAGCAGCGTGCCCGGCGGGAAGGTGGGTTTCTCGGCCTGCCGAGCCTGGATGCTACCCAAGCCGCCGGCGATCATGATCGGCTTGTGGTAGCCGCGCACCTCACCCTGCACTGCCTGCTCGAAGGTGCGGAAGTAGCCGGCGAGGTTGGGGCGGCCGAACTCGTTGTTGAAGGCGGCGGCGCCGATCGGGCCCTCGATCATGATGTCGAGCGCGGAGGCAATGCGCTCGGGCTTGCCGTAGGGCTTCTCCCAGGGCTGGCCAAAGTCGGGGATGTTGAGGTTGGAAACCGTGAAGCCGGCCAGGCCGGCCTTGGGACGAGAGCCGCGGCCGGTCGCACCCTCGTCGCGGATCTCGCCGCCGGCGCCGGTGGCCGCGCCCGGGAAGGGCGAGATCGCGGTCGGGTGGTTGTGGGTCTCGACCTTCGCGAGGATGTGGGTGTCCTCGTCGTGGTAGCGGAACGCGCCGTCCGAGTCCGGGTACAGGCGGGCGATGCGCGCGCCCTCGATCACCGAGGCGTTGTCCGAGTAGGCCACCACCGTGCCCTCGGGGTGGGCCTTGTGCGTGTCCTTGATCATGCCGAACAGCGACTTCTCCATCGGCCGCGCGTCGATCACCCAGTCGGCGTTGAAGATCTTGTGCCGGCAGTGCTCGGAGTTGGCCTGGGCGAACATCATCAGCTCGACGTCGGTGGGGTTGCGCCCCATGCGGCTGAAGTTCTCCACCAGGTAGTCGATCTCGTCTTCGGACAGCGCGAGGCCGAGCTCGCCGTTGGCACGCTCGAGCGCGGCGCGACCACCGGCGAGGATGTCCACGGTCGTGAGCGGCTGCGGCTGGTAGTGGTGGAAGAGCGCCTCGGCCGCCTGCATGCTGTCGAGCACCGACTCGGTCATGCGGTCGTGCAGCAACGCCGCCAGCGCGGTGTTGCCGTCCACCCCGCGCGCGTCGATCGAATAGGCGATGCCGCGCTCGATGCGCACGATCTTATCGAAACCGCACTGGTGCGCGATGTCGGTGGCCTTGGACGACCACGGCGAGATCGTGCCCAGGCGCGGCACCACCAGGCGCAGCGTGCCGGTGGGGGCTGCCGTGCTTGCCGGCCCGGCGTCGAGCAGATCCACCAGACGCGCACGCTCCGCCTCGTCCAGCGCAGCCGAGACCTCGACGAAGTACCAGTGCTCCGCGGCCAGTCCGGCCAGCTTGGGCAACACCTCGCCGACGGCGCGGGAAAGACGTTCCAGACGAGAGGAGGACAGCGCCGGGGCGCCACGCAGCTTGAGGATCGAAGTCATGTTCTCGAGAACCGGGTCGGATACGGGCAGTGCGGAACAGGCGCCAGTACAGGCCACCGTGATCCCCGATGGGGTGTCCGCGGGCAGGCCCGCATTATAACCGAGCCCCTTCGGCCGCCCCGGTCGTTGTAGACTCCGCGGCTCGATGGTCAAGAGGCCCGAAATGCCCGAAATCAACTACCTGTGGACGCCCCCGGCGCCCGTGTCCCTGCCCGTCCGCGGTACCGGCGCCCGCTTCCCGGTCAATCGCCTGTTCTTCGTCGGCCGCAACTACCAGGCCCACGCGATCGAGATGGGCAGCTCGGTCGACAAGGCCAGCATGCGCCCGGTGTACTTCACCAAGTCCTCCGCCAACCTCGCCCTCTCGGGCGGTACGGCGCCTTACCCACCCGAAACCCGCGACTACCATCACGAGATGGAACTCGTGGTTGCAATCGGCGAGCCCGGTTTCCGCGTCAGCGAATCCTCCGCCCGGCGCATGATCTACGGCTATGCCTGCGGCCTCGACATGACCCGGCGCGACCTGCAGGCCACGGCCAAGGCCAGGGGCAATCCCTGGGATCTCGCCAAGAACGTGGAGAGTGGGGCCGTGTGCGGCGAAATCCAGCCCGCCGCCGGCCAGGTCCTGCGCAACGGGGAGATCGTGCTAAGGGTCAATGGTGAAGTCCGCCAGCGTGCCGATCTATCCGACATGATCTGGAGCATCCCGGAGATCATCGCCGATCTGTCGTCCTACTACCACCTGCAGCCTGGCGATCTGATCTACACCGGCACACCGGAAGGCGTCGGCGCCGTCCGACCGGGAGATCGCCTGGAAGGCTCGGTGCAAGGGGCAGGCAAAATAGAGTTCGAGATCGGCCAGGCCGAATAAGCCAAGGAGGAAGTCCGCCGTCACCTCGGCGTAGTCGTCATGCCGTCACGGCCGCATTCTTGCCTTGCGGCGGTCCTGCACCGTAACGTTTGCAGGCCGGCTTCGTTCGCAGCCCGGGTCGGCGCCCGGCGCTGGCGTCGCGGGCTGCCGTTGCGTTCTGCGTAGACGGCACGACGCCCCAGGCACGGATGTGTGCGTGGGGCGTTGTGTTGGTGTGGTTAGTCTGACGATGACCTACTTTCACGAGGGCGGACCTCACTATCATCGGCGCATGTGCGTTTCACGGTCCTGTTCGGGAAGGGAAGGGGTGGTTCCACACAGCTATGGTCGTCAGACTTTGACTTGTTGCCTGCGTGGTTTGCAGGCCAAAGTTAGGAAGAAGTGTTGTGTGATTGTCTGGTTGCGTTGTTTTGGCAACCAGGGGGTTGAGTTCGTTTTGTTTTGAAGGTTATAGGATCAAGCCACACGGGCAATTAGTACCGGTTAGCTGAACGTGTTGCCACGCTTACACACCCGGCCTATCAACGTTGTGGTCTTCAACGACCCTTCAGGGGGCTCGAGGCCCCGGGGAAGTCTCATCTTGAGGCGAGTTTCCCGCTTAGATGCTTTCAGCGGTTATCTCTTCCGCACATAGCTACCCGGCGATGCGACTGGCGTCACAACCGGTACACCAGGGGTGCGTCCACTCCGGTCCTCTCGTACTAGGAGCAGGCCCTCTCAAACTTCCAGCGCCCACGGCAGATAGGGACCAAACTGTCTCACGACGTTTTAAACCCAGCTCACGTACCACTTTAAATGGCGAACAGCCATACCCTTGGGACCGGCTACAGCCCCAGGATGTGATGAGCCGACATCGAGGTGCCAAACTCCGCC
The DNA here is from genome assembly GCF_055393985.1 of Thauera sp. DNT-1. Classification (NCBI taxonomy): domain Bacteria; kingdom Pseudomonadati; phylum Pseudomonadota; class Betaproteobacteria; order Rhodocyclales; family Zoogloeaceae; genus Thauera; species Thauera sp. DNT-1. The sequence goes on from NZ_AP043752.1 coordinate 1,652,405, forward strand.
GTCGATGTGAACTCTTGGGCGGAATCAGCCTGTTATCCCCAGAGTACCTTTTATCCGTTGAGCGATGGCCCTTCCATACAGAACCACCGGATCACTATGACCTGCTTTCGCACCTGCTCGACTTGTGGGTCTCGCAGTCAAGCCACCTTTTGCCATTGCACTATCAGTACGATGTCCGACCGTACCTAGGTGACCTTCGTACTCCTCCGTTACCTTTTGGGAGGAGACCGCCCCAGTCAAACTGCCCACCATGCACGGTCCCCGACCTGGATTCACAGGCCTGGGTTAGAACCTCGACGACACCAGGGTGGTATTTCAAGGTTGGCTCCACCGGAACTGGCGTCCCGGTTTCAAAGCCTCCCACCTATCCTACACAAGTCCCGTCAAAGTCCAATGCAAAGCTACAGTAAAGGTTCATGGGGTCTTTCCGTCTAGCCGCGGGGAGATTGCATCTTCACAAACATTTCAACTTCGCTGAGTCTCAGGAGGAGACAGTGTGGCCATCGTTACGCCATTCGTGCAGGTCGGAACTTACCCGACAAGGAATTTCGCTACCTTAGGACCGTTATAGTTACGGCCGCCGTTTACCGGGGCTTCGATCAAGAGCTTGCACCCCATCACTTAACCTTCCGGCACCGGGCAGGCGTCACACCCTATACGTCCACTTTCGTGTTTGCAGAGTGCTGTGTTTTTAATAAACAGTCGCAGCCACCGATTCTCTGCGACCCCGTTCCGCTCCGGCCGCGAGGGCCTTCACGTACCAGGGGCATACCTTCTCCCGAAGTTACGGTATCAATTTGCCGAGTTCCTTCTCCTGAGTTCTCTCAAGCGCCTTGGTATTCTCTACCAGCCCACCTGTGTCGGTTTGCGGTACGGTCACTCTTAGACTGAAGCTTAGAGGCTTTTCCTGGAAGCTGGGTATCACTCGCTTCGGATCCGAGGATCCTCGTCATCACGCCTCATCTAAGCCACGCGGATTTGCCTACGCGGCACGACTACACGCTTAAACCACCTATTCCAACAGATGGCCGAGCTAACCTTCTCCGTCCCCCCATCGCATCTAAGAGCGGTACAGGAATATTGACCTGTTTCCCATCGACTACGCATTTCTGCCTCGCCTTAGGGGCCGACTCACCCTGCGCCGATGAACGTTGCGCAGGAAACCTTGGGCTTACGGCGAGGGTGCTTTTCACACCCTTTATCGCTACTCATGTCAGCATTCGCACTTCCGATACCTCCAGCATCCCTTACGAGACACCTTCGCAGGCTTACGGAACGCTCCCCTACCACGTGTCAAAGACACATCCGCAGCTTCGGTTCATGGCTTGAGCCCCGTTACATCTTCCGCGCAGGACGACTCGACTAGTGAGCTATTACGCTTTCTTTAAAGGATGGCTGCTTCTAAGCCAACCTCCTAGCTGTCTATGCCTTCCCACCTCGTTTGCCACTTAGCCATGCATTTGGGACCTTAGCTGGCGGTCTGGGTTGTTTCCCTCTTGACACCGGACGTTAGCACCCGATGTCTGTCTGCCGTATATCACTTTGCGGTATTCGGAGTTTGCTATCGCGGGGTAGATCGCAATGACCCCCCCAACGATTACAGTGCTCTACCCCCGCAAGTGTCCGTACGACGCACTACCTAAATAGTTTTCGGGGAGAACCAGCTATTTCCGGATTTGTTTAGCCTTTCACCCCTATCCACAGCTCATCCCCTAACTTTTCAACGTTAGTGGGTTCGGACCTCCAGTACCTGTTACGGCACCTTCATCCTGGCCATGGATAGATCATCCGGTTTCGGGTCTACGCCCAGCTACTCTGACGCCCTTATCAGACTCGCTTTCGCTACGCCTCCCCTATTCGGTTAAGCTCGCAACTGAACGTAAGTCGCTGACCCATTATACAAAAGGTACGCAGTCACCCCTTTCGAGGCTCCCACTGTTTGTATGCATGCGGTTTCAGGATCTATTTCACTCCCCTCCCGGGGTTCTTTTCGCCTTTCCCTCACGGTACTGGTTCACTATCGGTCGATCACGAGTATTTAGCCTTGGAGGATGGTCCCCCCATCTTCAGACAGGATTTCTCGTGTCCCGCCCTACTTGTCGCACGCTCAGACCCGCCACCGGCTTTTCGCATACGGGACTATCACCCTGTATCGTCGGACTTTCCAGACCGTTTTGCTAAGCTGATGGTTTAGTCGTGCAGGCTCTTCCGTGTTCGCTCGCCACTACTTACGGAATCTCGGTTGATTTCTTTTCCTCGAGCTACTTAGATGTTTCAGTTCGCTCGGTTCGCCTCTACACACCTATGTATTCAGTGTGAGATGACCCTTGCGGGCCGGGTTTCCCCATTCGGACATCGTGGGATCAATGCTCTATTGCCAGCTCCCCCACGCTTTTCGCAGGCTTACACGTCCTTCATCGCCTGTGATCGCCAAGGCATCCACCACATGCACTTAGTCGCTTGATCCTATAACCTTGGACCCTCTTCGATGTTGCCATCCCGAAGGCCCGCGTACAGGAACGAACTCGTTTGTGCGATCCAGCCTGCGCTGACAAGCTCAGCCTGGATCGATGCAATCACACAACTTGCAGTACGCACCGGCTCGGTACGTACTACACTTCTTCCACTTTGTTAAAGAGCAAACCTCTACGCGCGACAGCCGAAGCTGCCGACCAAGAAGTAAGAGATGACGACGCCACGATCTTCGAGCGCCATCGACATCTCTTACTTCTCGAACCTGTTGCTTGGACAGTCCTGGTGGAGCTGGTCGGGATCGAACCGACGACCTACGGCTTGCAAAGCCGCCGCTCTCCCAGCTGAGCTACAGCCCCCCTGTCTCGAGCAACCCTTGATTGGTGGGTCTGGTTGGGTTCGAACCAACGACCCCCGCCTTATCAAGACGGTGCTCTAACCAGCTGAGCTACAGACCCTCATCCGAGGCTCTTCTCGCCTGAACAACCGATAAGTTGTGGATACTTGGCCATCATGGCCTGATCTCTTGAAAGGAGGTGATCCAGCCGCACCTTCCGATACGGCTACCTTGTTACGACTTCACCCCAGTCATGAATCTCACCGTGGTAAGCGCCCTCCCGAAGGTTAAGCTACCTACTTCTGGTGAAACCCACTCCCATGGTGTGACGGGCGGTGTGTACAAGACCCGGGAACGTATTCACCGCAGCATGCTGATCTGCGATTACTAGCGATTCCGACTTCACGTAGTCGAGTTGCAGACTACGATCCGGACTACGATCGGCTTTAAGGGATTGGCTCCACCTCGCGGCTTGGCAACCCTCTGTACCGACCATTGTATGACGTGTGAAGCCCTACCCATAAGGGCCATGAGGACTTGACGTCATCCCCACCTTCCTCCGGTTTGTCACCGGCAGTCTCACTAGAGTGCCCAACCAAATGATGGCAACTAGTGACAAGGGTTGCGCTCGTTGCGGGACTTAACCCAACATCTCACGACACGAGCTGACGACAGCCATGCAGCACCTGTGTTCTGGCTCCCGAAGGCACCCTCGCCTCTCAGCAAGGTTCCAGACATGTCAAGGGTAGGTAAGGTTTTTCGCGTTGCATCGAATTAATCCACATCATCCACCGCTTGTGCGGGTCCCCGTCAATTCCTTTGAGTTTTAACCTTGCGGCCGTACTCCCCAGGCGGTCGACTTCACGCGTTAGCTGCGTCACTCAGTGCATTGCTGCTCCGAACGACTAGTCGACATCGTTTAGGGCGTGGACTACCAGGGTATCTAATCCTGTTTGCTCCCCACGCTTTCGTGCATGAGCGTCAGTACAGGCCCAGGGGGCTGCCTTCGCCATCGGTGTTCCTCCTGATCTCTACGCATTTCACTGCTACACCAGGAATTCCACCCCCCTCTGCCGTACTCTAGCCTTGCAGTCACAAACGCAGTTCCCAGGTTAAGCCCGGGGATTTCACATCTGTCTTACAAAACCGCCTGCGCACGCTTTACGCCCAGTAATTCCGATTAACGCTCGCACCCTACGTATTACCGCGGCTGCTGGCACGTAGTTAGCCGGTGCTTCTTAGTCCGGTACCGTCATCCATGGCCTATGTTAGAGACCACGATTTCTTCCCGGCCGAAAGAGCTTTACAACCCGAAGGCCTTCTTCACTCACGCGGCATGGCTGGATCAGGCTTGCGCCCATTGTCCAAAATTCCCCACTGCTGCCTCCCGTAGGAGTCTGGGCCGTGTCTCAGTCCCAGTGTGGCGGATCATCCTCTCAGACCCGCTACGGATCGTCGCCTAGGTGAGCCTTTACCTCACCTACTAGCTAATCCGACATCGGCCGCTCCAATCGCGCGAGATTCCGAAGAATCCCCCGCTTTCCCCCTCAGGGCGTATGCGGTATTAGCGTAGCTTTCGCTACGTTATCCCCCACGACATGGGCACGTTCCGATGCATTACTCACCCGTTCGCCACTCGCCGGCAGGCCGAAGCCCCCGCTGCCGTTCGACTTGCATGTGTAAAGCATGCCGCCAGCGTTCAATCTGAGCCAGGATCAAACTCTTAAGTTCAATCCAGCAAAGTACTCAAAATACTGACTTACATCAGCATGAGCACCAATCATTGTGATACCTATGCGACCAAAGTCGCCGACCACAACAACCAAGCACCCACACTTATCGGTTGTCCAAGTTTTTAAAGAATCGCTGCGCTGCCGCAGCGAAGAAGCGAGATTATGTAGAACCTACATCACCCTGTCAAGCATCTCGCGAATCTTTTTTGCGCCGCCCCGCCAAAAACACGGAACAACAAGACCCGCAACACCCGACTGCCTCTCCCTTCCCGCCCCGCTGCGCCTGCACTCAAGCACCGCTGCGCTGGAAGAGGTGCGCATTATAGACAACCAAATCCTGACGTCAAGAAAAAAACAACAAAAAACCTCTCCGACCAATCCAGGAGCACCCGCACCAGCACACCAGCCGCAAGCACCACGCCGCGCAAAACCACAGGCCATCCACGCCAAGCACACTCGACCTGCGTCGCCCTCGCACGACGCCAACCAAAGAAATCCCCGCCCCCCCTTGCATCCGACAACCGCGAACGGCCGATCGGATCGGCACCGCGCTCCAATGGCAATTGCGCTCCGATGCGCCACTTGCGTCGTACCTGCATCGCGAGAGTTGCTTTGCAGCCCCCGGAGGTCGATGCCAGGCGCTCTAAGCTTCGCGACGATGGCGCGCGCGGACGCATCCGTCGCGGTTGCGGCACCGTGGGGCAAGTGATATCGTCCGCGCGACACGCGGGAGAGAACTCCTCGATGGAGTCGCCGAAGGCGCAACCCCCGGAACCGCTCAGGCAAAAGGACCGCGTGCGCAGCAAAAGTCTGGAGAGCGGTACGGGCGCAAGGCGCCGGCGTATCCACCGAAGGGGCACACCGTCGTCAGCCGTAACATCGCATACATATATGTCTGCAGATGCCACGCGATCACGGGAAAATCTCTCAGGTAAAAGGACAGATGGGGCGTGCTCGGTGACAAACCGTACCCGCCCCTTTCTCGTTCACCCTGACGGAGCGCCTTCGCGATGACTATCGCTGCCAAACAGACCCCCCTCCACGCCGCCCACGTCGCCGCCGGCGCACGCATGGTCGACTTCGCCGGCTGGGACATGCCGGTGAACTACGGTTCGCAGATCGAGGAGCATCACGCCGTGCGCCGCGACGCCGGCATGTTCGACGTCTCGCACATGCTCGCCCTCGACCTCGCCGGCCCCGACGCAACCACCTGGCTGCGCGGTCTGCTCGCCAACGACGTCGCCAAGCTCAAGGATAACGGCAAGGCGCTCTACTCCTGCATGCTCAACGAGCGCGGCGGCGTGATCGACGACCTGATCGTCTACCGCTTCAGCGATGCCGACTACCGCATCGTCGTAAACGCCGGCACCGCCGACAAGGACGTCGCCTGGATGCGCCAGCGCATCGCCGCGACCGGTGCCAACGTGACCCTGCAGGCGCGCCGCGACCTGGCGATGATTGCCGTCCAGGGTCCGCGCGCGATCGAGCGCGCCACCTTGGCCCTGCCGGAGCTCTCCACCGCCAACGGCGTGCCCGCCCCCTTCTTTGGCGCTCGCGTGGGCGACCTGCTGATCGCACGTACCGGCTACACCGGCGAGGACGGACTGGAGATCGCCGTCCCCGCGAGCCGCGCCGAGGCGATGTGGAATGCGCTCGCCGCCGCCGGCGTGCGTCCCTGCGGCCTGGGCGCGCGCGACACCCTACGCCTGGAAGCCGGCATGAACCTCTACGGCCAGGACATGGACGACCATGTTTCCCCCCTGAACGCCGGCCTGTCGTGGACGGTGGACATGAAGGACGAGGCGCGCGACTTCCTCGGTCGCGCCGCGCTGCAGGCCAACCCTGCCAGCCAGCGCCTGCTTGGCCTCATCCTCGAGGACAAGGGCGTGCTGCGCTCGCACATGAAGGTCTTCACCTCCGGCGGCGAAGGCGAGACCACCAGCGGAAGCTTCTCGCCCACGCTGGAAAAGTCGATCGCCTTCGCACGCGTCCCGCTCGCGACGCAGCCGGGCGAAGCCGTCGAGGTGGACATTCGCGGCAAGCGCCTGAAGGCACGCACCGTCAAGCTGCCCTTCGTACGTAACGGCAAGGCCCTCGTCTGACCCGATGTCCGAGGGCGGCCATCGAGCCGCCCTTCATGTCGCAGCCGCACATCACCGACGAGCCGGACGCAACACTGCATTTCTTCACCCGCACACCCCATCTTCCCGACCGGAGAGCACCATGAGCAACGTTCCCAGCACCCTCAAGTACACCAAGTCCCACGAATGGATCCGCGTCGAGGACGACGGCACCCTGACCATCGGCGTCACCGACCACGCCCAGGAGGCCCTCGGCGACATCGTCTTCCTCGAACTGCCGGAAGCCGGCCGCGCGCTGTCCGCCGGCGAAGCCTGCGCGGTGATCGAATCGGTCAAGGCTGCCTCCGACATCTACGCCCCCGTGGCAGGTGAAGTGATCGCCAACAATCAGGACGCGATCGACGCCCCCGAGAGCGTCAACGCCGACGCGTACTCCGCCTGGCTGTTCAAGCTCGCGCCGGCCAACGCCGCCGACGTCGCCGCGCTGATGGACGCCGCAGCCTACGAAGCGGAAATCGCCCAGGCCTGACCATGACCGACACCCTGCTCTCCGCCCCGCTCGCCCGCCTCGAGCAGCGCGACGCCTTCGTCCACCGCCACCTCGGCCCCGATGCGGGCGAGATCGGGCGCATGTGCGCGAGCATCGGCGTCGCCGACGTCGACGCCCTGATCGCGCAGACCGTGCCTGCCGGCATCCGCCTCGCGTCGCCGCTGCCGCTCGCCGGCGCGATGCCCGAGCACGAGGCGCTTGCCCGCCTGAAGGCCATCGCCGGCCACAACGTGGTGAAGAAGTCCCTGATCGGTCAGGGCTACTACGGCACCCACGTCCCCGCGGTCGTGCTGCGCAACGTGCTCGAGAACCCGGGCTGGTACACCGCCTACACGCCCTACCAGGCCGAGATCTCCCAAGGCCGCCTCGAAGCCCTGCTGAACTACCAGCAGATGGTGATCGACCTCACCGGCCTGGAGCTCGCCAACGCCTCGCTGCTCGACGAGGCCACCGCCGCCGCCGAGGCGATGACGATGGCCCGGCGCGTATCGAAGTCGAAGTCGAACGTGTTCTTCATCGACGAGGCCTGCTTCGCGCAGACCATCGACGTGGTGCGCACCCGTGCGCACTACTTCGGCTACGAGCTGGTCTACGGCAAGGCTGCCGAGGCTGGCAGCCACGACTGCTTCGGCGCGCTGCTGCAGTACCCGAACGCACGCGGCGAGGTCGTCGACCTCACGGCCCCGATCGCAGAACTCAAGGCCAAGGGCGCCGTGGTCGCGGTCGCCAGCGATCTGATGGCCCTGGTGCTGCTCAAGAGCCCCGGCGCCATGGGCGCCGACATCGCGCTCGGTTCGGCGCAGCGCTTCGGCGTGCCGATGGGCTTCGGCGGCCCGCATGCCGCCTTCTTCGCGACCCGCGAAAGCTACGTGCGCTCAATGCCCGGCCGTATCATCGGCGTCTCCAAGGACGCGCGTGGCAAGACCGCGCTGCGCATGACGCTGCAGACCCGTGAGCAGCACATCCGCCGCGAAAAGGCGAACTCCAACATCTGCACCTCGCAGGTGCTGCTGGCCAACCTCTCCGGCTTCTACGCCGTCTATCACGGCCCGCAGGGCCTGCGCACCATCGCCGCGCGCATCCACCGCCTCGCCGCGGTGCTCGCCGCCGGCCTGCGCGAGGCCGGCTTCGGCCTGCACGACCGTGCCTTCTTCGACACCGTCGAGGTCGAGGTTGGCGCGCGCGCGCCCACCATCCTGCGCGCGGCCGAGGAAGCCGGCTTCAACCTGCGCAGCGTCTCCGGCACCACGCTCGGTCTGTCGGTGGATGAGACCACCACCCGCGAGGACATCGCCACGATCCTCGGCTGCTTCGGCGCCTCCACCGACGTCAGCGCGATCGACGCCCGCGTCGCGGCCGCAGGCGGCGCCCTGCCGGCGGAACTGCTGCGCAGCGACGCCGTGCTCGCGCACCCGGTGTTCAACACGCACCACACCGAGCACGAGATGCTGCGCTACCTCAAGAAGCTGCAGAACCGCGACCTCGCGCTCGACCACTCGATGATCTCGCTCGGCTCGTGCACGATGAAGCTGAACGCCACCAGCGAGATGATCCCGATCACCTGGCCGGAGTTCGCCAACCTGCACCCGTTCGCGCCGCGCGAGCAGGCCGCCGGCTACCTCGAGATGATCGAGGGCCTGGCCGACTACCTGCGCGCGGTCACCGGCTTCCCGGCGATCAGCATGCAGCCGAACTCGGGTGCGCAGGGCGAGTACGCCGGCCTGGTGGCGATCGCGCGCTACCACGCCAGCCGCGGCGAGGCCAACCGCAAGATCTGCCTGATCCCGAAGTCCGCCCACGGCACCAACCCGGCGACCGCTCAGATGTGCGGCATGCAGGTGGTGGTGGTCGAGTGCGACGACAACGGCAACGTCGACGTCGCCGACCTCAAGGCCAAGGCGGAGAAGCACGCCGCCGACCTGGCCGCACTGATGATCACCTACCCGTCCACCCACGGCGTGTTCGAGGAGTCGATCCGCGAGATCTGCACCATCGTCCACCAGTACGGAGGTCAGGTGTACATGGACGGCGCCAACCTCAACGCGCAGGTTGGCCTGACCTCGCCGGCGACGATCGGCGCCGACGTGTCGCACATGAACCTGCACAAGACCTTCTGCATCCCGCACGGCGGCGGCGGTCCGGGCATGGGGCCGATCGGCCTGGCGGCGCACCTCGCGCCCTTCATGGCCGACCACGTGATCCAGCCCACCGGCGGCGCCGGCCGGCCCAACCTGGGCCAGGGCGCAGTCTCGGCCGCGCCCTTCGGCTCAGCGAGCATCCTGCCGATCTCGTGGATGTACATCACGATGATGGGCGGCGAAGGCCTCAAGCAGGCGACCGAGGTGGCGATCCTCAACGCCAACTACCTGGCCGCACGCCTGAAGGATCACTACCCGGTGCTCTACACCGGCAGCAAGGGCCGGGTCGCGCACGAGTGCATCCTCGACATCCGTCCGATCAAGGCGACCACCGGCATCTCCGAGGTCGACATCGCCAAGCGCCTGATGGACTACGGCTTCCACGCGCCGACCATGTCGTTCCCGGTGGCAGGCACGATCATGGTCGAGCCGACCGAGTCGGAAGACCTCGGCGAGCTCGAGCGCTTCGTCGCCGCGATGATCGCGATCCGCGACGAGATCCGCCAGATCGAAGCCGGCAACTGGCCGGCCGAGGACAACCCGCTCAAGCACGCGCCGCACACCCAGGCCGACTTCCTCGGCGACTGGAAGCGGCCCTACTCGCGCGAGCAGGCGGTGTTCCCGTTGCCCTGGGTGGCCGAGAACAAGTTCTGGCCCAGCGTCAATCGCATCGACGACGTCTATGGCGACCGCAACCTGTTCTGCGCCTGCGTGCCGATGAGCGACTACGCCGAGTGAGCGCCGCCCGCAGCGGCGAACCACGCCCCGAGCGCTGGTAGAATCCGCCAGCCTCGGCAGCAGGAGCCACGCCCGCGGGTGTGGCTCTTTTTTTGCCGCCAGCCCTCCCCACCACCTACCCCCCCGAACCTGGAAGGAACCGGACACGGTGATCTTCGCTCCGCGCACCAACCGCAGCCAGCTCTGGCTCGCCCTGCTCATCGCCAGCACCACCATGCTCCTGCTGCTCGCCGCCATGCTGTGGCTGCAGACGCGCCCGGTGCGCATGCACGACCTGCACCTCGCCGAGGGCGAGAAGCTGCGCTGCGTGTCCTACGCCCCCTATCATCGCCCGGGGCAGACCCCGCTCCTCGAAGACACCCGCATCGAGCGCGAGCAGATCGCCGCCGACCTCGCCGCGCTGGCGAAGATCACCGACTGCGTGCGCCTGTACTCGATCGACCAGGGCCTCGAGCACGTCCCCGAGCTCGCCCGTCCGCTCGGTCTGAAAGTGCTGCTCGGCGCCTGGATCGGCTACGAGAAGACGAAGAACGCCCGCGAACTCGAGCGCGCGATCGCGCTCGCCAACGCCAACGCCGACGTCGTGCGTGCGCTCATCGTCGGCAACGAGGTCCTGCTGCGCCGCGAGCGCACCGAGGACGAGATGCGCGAACTCATCCGTCACGCCAAGGCGCATGCGAAGGTGCCGGTCACCTACGCCGACGTGTGGGAGTTCTGGACCCGCCACGACAGTCTCGCCAACGAGGTCGACTTCGTCACCGTGCACATCCTGCCCTTCTGGGAGGACGAACCGGTCGACATCGAGCTCGCGCTCCAGCACGTGGCCGAAACGCGGCGCCACGTCGGTGAGCACTTCGCCGGCAAGAAGATCCTCATCGGCGAGACCGGCTGGCCGAGCGCGGGCCGCCAGCGCGAGGAATCGAAGCCCTCCCGGGTCAACCAGGCGCGCTACATCCGCGAGTTCGTCCATCGCGCGCATGCCGAAGGCTGGGACTACAACCTCATCGAGGCCATCGACCAGCCCTGGAAGCGCCGCCTCGAAGGCACGGTGGGCGGCTTCTGGGGCATGCTCGACGCCGACAGCCTGGAGCCCAAGTTCCCGCTCGCCGGTGCGGTGGCCGAGCGCGAAGGCGTGGCCGGTCCGGTCGGCGGCGCTGCGGTCGGCGGCGTGCTCGCCTTCCTGCTCGCGACCACCGGCCGACGCACGCGCTGCCTGCGCGCAAGCGCGATCGCCGCCGCAGGCACACTCGCCGGGATGATCACGGTGCTGCACTGGGAACACGCCCACCTGGCCTACCGCGATGCGCTGGAGTGGAGCCTGCTCGGCGGTGTCGCCGCGCTCGGCGCCCTGCTGCCGCTCACGCTCGCGCGCTGGCATGGCGAGCCCGTGCCCGCCACCGGCCGCGCCGCGCGCATCCTGCGGCATGGCGAGCGCCTGCGCGCCAAGGCCGGCGCGCTCGGCCTGCTGCGCGGCCTGCTGCTCTTCGCAGCCGCGGTGGCCGCGCTGCTGCTGTGGGTCGATCCGCGCTACCGCGACTTCCCCACCCTGCTCTACCTGGTGCCGGCGGTGGTGCTCGGTGTCGTCGGCTGGTGGCGCGCCGACACCACGCGCAGCGAGATCACCCTCGCGCTGGTCATCCTCATCGGCGTGGTCGCGCGCTGGTCAAGCGAGCCGGCCAACCCCCAGGCGGTCGCCTGGCTGCTCACCGGGCTCGCGCTGGCCCTGCCCGTGCTGCTGGTGCGCTCGCACCAGCACGAGCAGCGCGAGTAGGGCGCCGACCGCGGCCGGGTCGTAGCTGTACAGCACCAGGCCGGCCACTCCACACAGCCAGCCCGCCCAGGCCAGGCCGCGACTGGCACGCACAAAGGCGAGCACGCCCGCGACGAGGCTCACCCAGCCGATGCGCTGGTCGAGGAAGCTGTGCACGAAGGCCTGCTTGAACAGGCAGGCCAGCGCGGGCGCATCGGCGGCCGTGCAGTCGCGCGGCAGCACCCCGGCCTCGAGCACGCCGTGGCGCAACCAGAGCGCGAGTGCGGCGAGCGCGAGTCCGGCGAGGAGCGGACGGGCGACGCCATATTTGAGCAAATTAGTTGGCATTGGGATACGCTTTCCCTTCAAAATCAGCACACGCCGACAAGACGTGCAAAGTGTTGCAAATTGCCACCCCGAGCGGCTCGTAAGGGGCTGAAATGGCGAATAAAATGCGCGCCGTCGGTGTGAAGGGCGGACGCCCTGCCGGGCGCGCGCATTTTGTCACAGTGCGGCCGGGTCGGCGATCGCGGCGGCGCAGCGCCTTCAAGGCCTGCCCGCCGCAGCCGCCCGGTGTCACCCCGACACGCGGCCCACGAGGCCCTCGCAATACATCCGCGCCGTACCTGCAGGACGGCGCCCAGGAACCACGATGAAGAACGCCGCCTCCTTCGCAATCCGCATCCTCACCGCAATCGCCATCGCCGCGGTGGTCGCCTTCGCGCAATACTGGATCTGGCAGCAGCTCAACCGCAGCACCGAGTTCATCGGCACCAACCAGAGCATCAAGGGCTTCGCCTACAACGGCTTCCAGCGCGACCAGAGCCCGCTCAAGGGGACCTACCCCACGCGCGCCGAACTCGCCTCCGACCTCGACCTGCTCGGACGCTACTCCGACGGCCTGCGCACCTACGGCGTCAACGACATGCCCGAGCTGCTCGATCTCGCCGGCGAGCGCGACATGCTGGTCACGGCCGGCGCCTGGATCGACGCCCGCCCCGAGTCCAACGCGCGCGAAGTCGCAGCCCTGATCGAGGCGGCACGCAAGATGCGCCACATCGAGCGCGTCATGGTCGGCAACGAGGCCATCCTGCGCGGCGACGTCACGGTCGACGAGCTCATCGTCTATCTCGACGAGGTGCGCAAGGCGATCCGCAAGCCGGTCTCGACCGCCGAGCCCTGGCACGTCTGGCTGCGCTATCCGGAACTCGCCAAGCACGTCGACTACATCACCGTGCACCTCCTGCCGTACCACGAGGGCCTGCCGGTGGACAAGGCGGTGGAGTACGCCTTCCAGCGCTACGACGAGGTCGCGCGCGCACACCCGCGCAAGAAGATCGTGGTCGGCGAAGTGGGCTGGCCGAGCCGCGGTCCGACCATCGACGCCGCCATCCCCTCGCTCGACAACCAGGCGCGCTTCGTGCGCGAGTTCCTCGCCCATCCGCGCACCGCACGCATCGACTACTTCCTGATGGAGGCGATCGACCAGCCGTGGAAGGTGGACGTCGAAGGCTGGGCCGGGCCCTACTGGGGCATGTTCAACGCCGACCGCGAGCCCAAGTACCAGCTCGAGGGCGTGGTCGAGCGCGACCCGCACTGGTCGCACAAGGCCAGCAACGCCGCCGCGCTCGCCTTCATCCCGATGATGCTCGCCGCCTTCTTCCTGCCCGGCTGGAGCATCGGCGGCCGCCTCTTCCTCGCCGCGCTGATCCAGGCCTGCATCTCGACGCTGATCATCGGCATCAACGTGCCGGTCGAGTACTACCTCACCCAGCGCGACCTCATCGGTCTGGTGCTGCTGATCGGTGCCACCTGCATGACCGCGGCGGTGCTGCTGTCGCACGGCTTCGAGTTCGGCGAGGTGCTCTTCAAGAAGAAATGGGCGCGCCGCTTCACCCCGCTGCCGCCGCACCCGCCCGAGCAGCAGCCCTTCGTGTCCATCCACCTGGCCTGCTACAACGAGCCGCCCGAGATGGTGATCGCCACCATCGACAGCCTGGCGCAGATGAATTACCAGAACTTCGAGGTCCTGATCCTCGACAACAACACCCGCGACGAGGCCCTGTGGAAGCCGCTCGAGCGCCGCTGCGCCGAGCTCGGTCCGCGCTTCCGCTTCTTCCACCTCGCCAACTGGCCCGGCTTCAAGGCCGGCGCGCTCAACTACGGCCTCAAGGTCACCGACCCGCGCGCCGAGGTGGTGGGTGTCGTCGACGCCGACTACGTGGTCGATCCCGACTGGCTGGCCTGCCTGGTGCCGCACTTCGACCAGCCCGAGGTCGCCGTCGTGCAGGCCCCGCAGGCCCACCGCGACTGGGAGGGCCAGCCCTTCAAGCGCATGTGCAACTGGGAGTTCGACGGCTTCTTCCGCATCGGCATGCACCACCGCAACGAGCGCAACGCGCTGATCCAGCACGGCACCATGACCATGGTGCGCCGGCGCGCACTCGAGGAGGTCGGCGGCTGGTCCGAGTGGTGCATCTGCGAGGACACCGAGCTCGGCCTGCGCCTGATCGAGAAGGGCTACGACACGCGTTACATCGACCATATCCTCGGCCGCGGCCTCACCCCCTCGGGCTTCGCCGCGATCAAGAGCCAGCGCTTCCGCTGGGCCTTCGGCGCGATGCAGATCCTCAAGGCCCACCTGCCCCACATGATCGGGCGCAGCACCCTCAACCTCGCCCAGCGCTACCACTTCCTCACCGGCTGGTTCGCCTGGCTGGGCGACGCGCTGCAGCTGGTGTTCGCCTTCGGCAGCCTGCTGTGGACCCTGGGCATCCTGCTCTTCCCCAAGGCCTTCGGCCTGCCGGTGGTGTCGCTCGCGCTGCCGATCTTCGGCTTCATGATCTTCAAGGCAGCGCTCGGCCCCATCCTCTATCGGCGCACGATGGACTGCCCGTGGAAGGACATCCTCGGCGCCTCAATCCTGTCGGTGGGCCTCGCCCACGCGATCGCGCGCGGCGTGTTCGCCGGCCTGGTGAAAAAGAAAGGCGTGTTCGTGGTGACGCCCAAGGGCTGGCGCGGCGGTGGCGCGCTGGCCTTCTTCAACCCCATCCGCGAGGAGATCGGCATGCTGGTCGCGCTGCTGATGGGCGCCGTCACCCTGGTCGCGCAGCGCGGCGCCAACAACCTCGAGACCCAGCTGTGGGTCGGCATCCTGTGCCTGCAGTGCATCCCCTACGTGGCCGCGATCCTGTGCCAGGTGGCGGCCTACATGCCGGAGCGTGGGGCCGCGGCCGGGGAAACGGCCGCGGCAGCGTGAGGAGTCGGGCGCCCGGTGTCGGGTGCAAAGTCGAAACCTCCCGCCGCTCGATCCTCGCCGGGCGGCGGGAAGGTCGGACGCCGTCCGGCCTTCTCCGCTCCAGACGCCTCACTCCTCACGCCACCGCAATCAACGCCGCCAGCACCAGCGCCGGATAGACCAGCACCGTCACCCCGGTTCCGCCCAGGATCATCACCCGCTGCGGCACGTGGCCGGTGCCGAAGACGATCGCGTTGGGCGGAGTGGCAACGGGGAGCATGAAGGCACACGAGGTGCCGACCGCGACCAGCACGGCGAGCGGCGCGCGCTCGACATGCGGGGCGAGACCGAGGAAGAGCGGGATCAGCAGGGCTGCACTCGCGGTGTTGCTGGTGACCTCGGTGAGCAGCAACGCGAACAGCACCATCAGCGCGATGCAGCCCCAGGCCGGCAGTGCGGCGAGCGGTCCACCGAGCTGGGTGGCGAGCCAGGCCGCCGCGCCGCTGGCCGCGAGCGCCTTGCTCAGCGTGAGCCCGCCGCCGAAGAGCAACAGCACGCCCCACTCGGTGCTGCGCTCCACGTCCTGCCAGCCCGCCAGCCGCAAGCCGTGCAGCAGCACGAGCGCGAACAGCGCCACCGCGGCGTCGTAGCCCTGGGCAAAGCCGAGCGCGGCGCCGAGGGGCGCGCCGAACACCCACAGCAGCACGGTGAAGCCGAAGAGTGCGAGCATCTTGCGCTGCGCCGGAGTCCATCCTCCGGGAGGCGGTGGCGGCGTCACCGCCACGTCGAGCCGCGGTCGCAGCACCAGGCGCAGACCGATCTCCATCAGCGGCATCATCACCAGCACCAGCGGCAGACCCCAGCTCATCCATTCGGCGAAATCCATGCCCACCGCTGCCGCGGCGATCGCGTTGGGCGGGCTGCCGACCAGGGTGCCGATGCCGCCGATGTTGGCGGAGAAGGCCACGCCGAGCAGCACGTACATCCAGGTGCGGCGATGTTCGTCGAGCGGCAGCGGGGCGAGCAGGCCAAGCGCCAGCGGCAGCATCATCGCCGCGGTCGCGGTGTTGCTGATCCACATCGACAGGAAGGCGGTCAACCAGAACAGCCAGCGCACCGCGCGCCCGAAGCTGGCCCCCGCGCGGCGCAGGACCTGGCCCGCCATCCAGCGGTCCAGCCCCTGGCGCTGCAGGCCGGCGGCGAGCGCGAAGCCGCCGAGGAAGAGGAAGACTACCGGGTCGGCGAATTGCAGCAAGGCCTCGGGAAAATCCAGCACTCCGCTCGCGGCGGCGAGCAGGGGCACCAGCAGCGCGGTCACGCTCACGTGCAGGGCTTCGGTCAGCCACAGCCAGGCGATCGTGGCGAGCAAAGCAAGCCCGGCTCCGGCGCGGTCCGGCAAACCCTCCAAGCCCCAGAGCAGGCCGAGGAAGAGTACGCCCGCGACGACTAGATTGAGGTTCCGCATCAATTGATCCACCCCTGCGCAGTGGCGCTATCGGCTCGAGCACACACCCGTACGTACGCGGCGTTGCACGCCGATCCGCGTCAGGCCTGCCACGCCGCCAGCCGGCGCGCCACCGGGGCCCAGTCCCAGCGCCCGTAGTCGGGCAGGCCGCCCGCCACCGGCGGCGGAATCTCGCCCTCGATCAGCGGACGCATGTAGTCGCAGGCCGCCGTGGTCACGTGCAGCCCGTCGGCGCGCACGAAACCGTCCGGCAGGCTGCGCTCGAGGTTGGCCACCGCGGCGGTGTCCACCGCGACCACATCCCAGCGGTAGGGCGCATCCTGCAGGCGGCGGATCGCGGGCATGGTCCCGCCCTGGCCGGCGAGCGCGTACTCCACCGCCACCCTTCCGACCGCTTCGGCCTGCGCGCGGTCGGTCGCCGACAGCCAGTGTCCGGCCGAGCGCTGCAGGTAGTCGGGGATCGCCCAGTGGAACTTGTAGCCGAGGCGCTCGTTGATCCGCCGCGCCACTGCCAGACCCGCGCCGCCGAGCTGGACGTAGCCGCGCGCATCGCGCGACTTCTCCATCAGCAGGCTGCCATCCGGTCGGCGGATGCCCTCCGCCACCGTCACCGCACAATAGCCCAGCCGTTCGACGATCTCGCGCACGCGGGCGAGGAAGGCCGCTTCGTCGAAGCGCGCCTCCGGTACCAGCACGATATGCGGGGCGCGGTCCGGGTCGCCCTGCGCGGCGAGCGCGGTGGCCGCGGCCAGCCAGCCGGTGTTGCGCCCCATCACCTCCATGACGAAGACGCTGCCCTTGCTGCCCACCATCGACGCGGTGTCCAGCCCCGCCTCCAGCATCGAAGTGGCGAGGTAGCGCGCGGCCGAGCCGAAGCCGGGACAGCAGTCGGTACCGACGATGTCGTTGTCCACCGTCTTGGGCACGCCCACGCACACCAGCGCATGGCCGCGCCGCGCGGCCTCGGCCTGGATGCGCGCGACCGCGTCCATCGAGCCGTTGCCGCCGTTGTAGAGCAGCCAGCCGATGTCGTGCGCGTCGAAAACCGCGAACAGCCGATCCATCGCCGCGCCGCCGTCGTCGTGCGGCAGATCGAAGCGGCAGGAGCCGAAGGCCCCGCCCGGGGTGCGCGCCAGGCGGACGAGCGCCGCCTCGTCCAGGCCGGCGGTATCGATCAGGGCCTCCTCGAGCACGCCGACGATGCCGCGCCACGCGGCGAACACCTTGCCGACCCGACCCGAGGCGCGCGCGGCCGCGACGACCGCCGCGGCGCTGGCGTTGATGACGGCGGTTACGCCACCGGAATGGGCATACAGGAGGTTCTGCTGGCGCATCGGCCGGGCCTCGTTCGAGCGTTGCCGCGCGCCGCGCCGGGCGGAGATTGCGGCGAGTTCAAAAGCACGCGCGGCCGTCGCCCCGTGGGGGGCGCGGCCGCGCCGGATGAGGCCGGGCATGCCCGGCCGGGGTGCTGCCTACTTCAGCGCCGCGAAGGCGTTCGCGGTGATCGCATCCACCGCGCCGAGGCCGGAGATCTTGCGCACCTTGGGCGCCTTGGCGTCGCCCGAGGCCGCCCACTTGCTGTAGTACTCGACCAGCGGCTTGGTCTGCGAGTGGTAGACGTCGAGGCGCTTCTTGACGGTTTCTTCCTTGTCGTCGTCGCGCTGCACCAGGTCTTCGCCGGTGACGTCGTCCTTGCCCGCGACCTTGGGCGGGTTGTACTTGACGTGGTAGGTGCGGCCCGAAGCCAGATGGGCGCGGCGCCCGCTCATGCGTTCGACGATTTCGGCGTCCGGCACGTCGATCTCGAGCACGAAGTCGATCGGCACGCCGGCGTCCTTCATCGCGTCGGCCTGCGGGATGGTGCGCGGGAAGCCGTCGAACATGTAGCCGGACTTGCAGTCTTCCTGCTGCAGGCGGTCCTTCACCAGGCCGATGATGATGTCGTCGGACACGAGGCCGCCGGCATCCATGACCTTCTTCGCCTCCAGGCCCAGCGGGGTGCCCGCCTTCACCGCGGCGCGCAGCATGTCGCCGGTGGAGATTTGCGGAATGCCGAACTTCTCCTTGATGAAGTTGGCTTGCGTACCCTTGCCGGCTCCCGGCGGTCCCAACAGAATCAGACGCATACTCCCTCCCGTGAATGGCCGGCCATCGAAAATGGCCGTTTCCTTATCGAATAAGCAGCCGAAACTTAACCGACGCGCGCCGGGTGGTCAAACCCCTCCGGCGGCGAAGATCGCGCGCACCCGCTCCAGGTCCTCCTGCGTGTCGACCCCGGCCGCCGGTGCCTGGGCGAGTTCGAGCACGCGGATGCGATAGCCGTGCCAGAGCGCGCGCAACTGCTCGAGCGCCTCCCAGTGCTCCAGCGGCGAGGGCGCGAGCGCCGCATAGCGGCGCAGGAAGCCGACGCGGTAGGCGTACAGGCCGACATGGCGCAGCACCGGCAGCCCTGCGGGCAGGTCGCGCGCACCGTCACCCCAGGCGTCGCGGGCCCAGGGGATGGGCGCGCGCGAGAAGTACAGCGCGCGCCCGGCGGCATCGCACACCACCTTGACCACGTTGGGGTTGAAGACCTCGACGGGATCGTGGATGGCGTGCGCGGCGGTGGCGATGGCAGCCTCGCCGTCGGCGGCGAGCGCGCGCGCCACCGCAGCGACGATCTCCGGGTCGATCAGCGGCTCGTCGCCCTGCACATTCACCACGATATCCTCGTCGGCCCAGCCGCGCGCGAGCGCGACCTCGGCGAGGCGGTCGGTGCCGCTCGGATGGTCCGGGCGCGTCATCACCACGGCACCGCCCGCAGCCTGCACGACCTCGCGCACGCCCTCGTGGTCGGTGGCGACCCAAGTCTCGCTGGCGCCGGCATGCCGCACGCGCTCGAGCACACGCACGATCATCGGCTTGCCGCCGATGTCGGCGAGCGGCTTGGCGGGCAGCCGGGTCGAGGCGTAGCGCGCAGGGACGACGATGCGGAAGTCGGTGGACATGCCGCCGCTCATTTGCGCAGGGCGTCGACTTCCTCGGCGCTCATGGCGCGCGCCTCCTCGTCCAGCATCACCGGGATGCCGTCGCGGATCGGATAGGCGAGGCGGTCGGCCTTGCACACCAGTTCCTGCTTGTCCTTCAGATAGTCGAGCGGCCCCTTGCACAGCGGGCAGACGAGGATTTCAAGCAGACGTGCGTCCATCTTCGAGTTTCTCCAGGATGCGTTCGGCGGCGCCGGAACCGATCTGCGCCCGCACCGGGTATTCCCAGCAGTCGGCAGGCGCGAAAGCCCGACATTTTACCGCATCCTTCGCGGTCATCAGGATCGGCGACGCGTCGCCGAAGACGAGATCGGCGGCGACGAAGCGATGATGATCGGGGAAGGCGTGGGCGACCACCTCCAGGCCGGCGGCGGCGAGCTGGTCGAAGAAGCGCTGCGGCCGGCCGATCCCGGCCACCGCGTGCACCCGGCGACCACGCAGCGCCGCGAGCGGGAGGCGACACGCAGGGTCGGCGAGCGCGACCACCTCTTCGCCGAAGAGCCGCATCGGAAACACCGGCACGCCGCCGATCGCCGCGCGCAGCTCGGCATCCAGCTCGCCGTGGGCCAGCACCAGATCGACTTCGGCGAGGCGCGCGAGCGGCTCGCGCAGCGGCCCGGCGGGCAGCAGCAGGCGGTTGCCCAGCGTGGCCGCGTCCACCACGGCGATCTCCAGGTCTCTTGCGAGATGGTAGTGCTGCATGCCGTCGTCGGCGATGAGCACGTCGCACTCGGGATGCAGGCGCAGCAGCGCGCGCGCAGCGGCGGGACGGTCCTGCCCCACCACCAGCGGGCAACCGGTAAGACGGGCGAGCAGCACCGGCTCGTCGCCATAGCGGCCGGGGTCGCCGTCTGCGGGCACAAGGGCGAGCCCGCCCTGCGCACTCGCCGTACCGCCATGGCCGCGGCTGACGATGCCGGGGTGGTGGCCAGCGACACGCAGCACCCCGGCCAGCCAGTCGACCACCGGCGTCTTGCCACTGCCGCCGACCGCGACGTTGCCGACCACGATCACCGGCACCGGCAGGCGCTGCGGCTGCGCGCGCGCGCGGCGGCGGCGGGCGAGGAAACCGAACAGCAGGGAGAGCGGACGCAAGGCCTGCGCGAGCAGGCCGCGACGCTGCCAGAACGCTGGGGCCTGCGCGGCCACGTTCAGTCTCCGGGGCGGCGCGGGCCGGAGGACCTCACTGCGCCGACGACTGGGTGGCGAAGGTGATGTGCGGCAGCCCCGCGCGCTGCGCGGCCTGCATCACGTCCACCACGCTCTGGTGCGGGGTGCGCGCGTCGGCGTTGATCACCACCACCGGCGGCGTGTCGCCGTCGGCCGGGGCCGACTTGCCGAGCGCGGCGGCGATCGCCTCGACGCTGCGCTCACCCACTGCCTGGCGATTCACCAGGACCTCGCCGGCGGCGGTCACCGCGACCACGATCTCGCGCGCCTCGGTCTCGCTGCCCTCGGCCTCGGCGGTGGGCAGCTTGATCTCCAGCCCGGAGACCTTGGAGAAGGTGGTGGTCAGCATCAGGAAGATGATGATCACCAACACCACGTCGATGAGCGGGATCAGGTTGATCTCGGGCTCGCCGTTGCGGCTGCCGCGACGGAAGTTCATCGCCCCTCCCTTACGCCCGGCGCTCGCCGTGGGAGACCTCGACGAGCTTGATCGCCTGCTGCTCCATGTCGATCACGAAGCTGTCGATCAGCGCGCGGAAGTGGCGCCAGAAAATCATCGCCGGAATGGCGATGATGAGGCCCAGCCCGGTCGTATACAGCGCGATCGAGATGCCCTGGGCGAGCTGGGCCGGGTTGGCGCCGCTCACGCCCTGCGAGGCGAAGATGTCGATCATGCCGATGATGGTGCCGAGCAGGCCCATCAGCGGGCTGATGGAGGCGATGGTGCCGAGCGTGGTGAGGAAGCGCTCGAGGTCGTGCACCACCGCGCGCCCGGTCTCCTCGATCGACTCCTTCATCACCTCGCGCGGGCTGTGCACGTTGCGCAGGCCGGCGGCGAGCACGCGGCCGAGCGGCGAGTGCGCCGCGACGCGCTCGGCCATCTCGGCCGAGGGCCCGATCTGGCGCAGATCGTCGAGGACCTTGTCGAGCAGCCCCGGTGGCACGATGCGCGAACGGCGCAGGGTGATCGAGCGCTCGATGATGAGCGCCACCGCGATGACCGACGCCAGAATCAGGGGCCAGATCGGCCAGCCAACGGCCTGGATGATCGCGAACACGCGGGCTCACCTCTCGATTGGAAAGGCGAGACTCTAGCGCCGCGCCCCCCGCCCGGCAAGCCGCATGCATCACGCTGCGCACGCGGGCACCGGGCATCCGCGGGCACGGGCATGGCCTGCGCACGAGGAGATCGGGAGCGCACGCGGCAATCCACAGAAGCTGTGGATAAGTTTGTGGACGATTTCGGAATCCTGCCCGCAAAGCCCGCAACGGCAGGCTTTCCCTCACTCCGATGCAAAATTGTGCAAGCCATCGAACCTTTACGAATCAATAACTTGCAGAATCACCCCTTATCGATCAAGGACTTGCAAACACACCCTTGACAAGGTCGAAAGCCTGTGGATTCCGCTACAATCCGGCCATGCCCGCGAACCCCCTCTTGCCTGCAAACGGCGCCGCGACGCCCGCCGCGCAGGTCCTCAGCGTCTCCGAACTCAACCGTATGGCGCGCGAGCTGCTCGAATCCGCGCTGCCCCTGATGTGGGTGGGCGGCGAGATCTCCAACCTCGTCCGCGCCGCCTCCGGCCATGTCTACTTCACCCTCAAGGACGCCTCCGCCCAGGTGCGCTGTGCGATGTGGCGCAACCGCGCGCAGCTGCTCGCCTTCCGCCCCGAGAATGGCATGCGCGTCGAGGCGCGCGCGCTCGTCACCCTGTACGAGGCGCGCGGCGACTACCAACTGAGCGTCGAGGCGCTGCGCCCGGCCGGCATCGGCAGCCTGTTCGAGGCCTTCAACCGGCTCAAGGCCAAGCTCGCCGCCGAAGGCCTCTTCGACGAGGCCGGCCGGCGCGCGCTGCCGCGCTACCCGCGCGCGCTCGGTATCGTCACCTCGCCGCAGGCCGCCGCGCTGCGCGACGTGCTGGTGACGCTGCGCCGGCGCGCGCCGCATCTGCCGGTGGTGCTCTACCCCGCGCCGGTGCAGGGCGCCGACGCTCCCGCGCGCCTGCTCGAGGCGGTCCGCTGCGCCGGCCGGCGCGCCGCCGAAGATGGCGTCGATGTGCTGCTGCTGGTGCGTGGCGGCGGCAGCATCGAGGACCTGTGGGCATTCAACGACGAAGCCCTGGCGCGTACCCTGCGCGCCTGCCCGCTGCCGGTGGTGTGCGGCGTGGGCCACGAGACCGACTTCACCATCGCCGACTTCGCCGCCGACCTGCGCGCACCCACGCCGAGCGGCGCCGCCGAGCTCGCCAGCGCCGGCTGGTACGCTGCGCGCGCCGAACTCGCAGTGCTCGAACCGCGCCTGCGCCGCGCCGTCGAGCGCCGCTTCGGCGAGCTCGCGCAGCGCCTGGACCGCGCCGCGCTGCGCCTGGTGCATCCACGCGAACGCCTGCGTCGCGAGCGCGACACGCTGGCGCGCCTGGGCGAGCGCCTGCACCACGCCGCCGCGCGTCGGCTCGAGGCCGCCGACCTGCGCGCCACCCGCGCCGGGCTTCGCCTGCGTGCCGCAGCGCCGCGTCCGCAAGCGCTCGCCGCGCGCGTCGACATGCTCGGTGGGCGCCTCGCGCGCGCAGCCACCCGCCTGCTGGAAGCCCGCAGCCAGCGCCTCGACGCCCTCGCCGCCCACCTTCAGCATCTCGCGCCACAGGCGGTACTGGCGCGCGGCTATGCCATCGCCCGTGACAAGCAAGGCCGCGTCCTGCGCAGCGCCGCCGGCATCCCCGAGGGCGCCGCGGTGAGCGTGCAGCTCGCGGACGGCCGCCTCGACACCCGGGTCATCGGCCACGGGAAGGCCTGAGCGCACGGGTTCCGCAAATCCCCCGCATGGGCTTACCATGCGGGAAGCAAGCTTGTTCGGGGTCTAAATCCAGACTAAAATAGTCCGGCTTCTACCCCCGACCCGAACACAGACAGACCAACAACGGAGATCACGCATGGAACACACCCTGCCCGCCCTGCCCTATGCCAAGGACGCCCTCGCCCCGCACATCTCGGCCGAGACCCTGGAGTTCCACTACGGCAAGCACCACCAGGCCTACGTCACCAACCTGAACAACCTGATCAAGGGCACCGAGTACGAGAACCTCGACCTCGAAGCCATCGTCAAGAAGGCCCCCGCCGGCGGCGTGTATAACAACTCCGCGCAGGTGTGGAACCACACCTTCTTCTGGAACAGCATGAAGCCCAACGGCGGCGGCGAGCCCAGCGGCGCGCTGGCCGACGCGATCAAGGCCAAGTGGGGCTCCTTCGACGACTTCAAGAAGGCCTTCCAGGCCTCCGCAGTCGGCAACTTCGGTTCCGCCTGGACCTGGCTGGTCAAGAAGGCCGACGGCTCGGTCGACATCGTCAACATGGGCGCCGCCGGCACCCCCCTGACCACCGGCGACAAGGCCCTGCTCTGTATCGACGTGTGGGAACACGCCTACTACATCGATTACCGCAACCGTCGTCCGGACTTCGTCGCCACCTTCCTCGACAAGCTGGCCAACTGGGACTTCGCGGCGAAGAACTTCGCCTGATTCCCGGAGCCGGCCCGCGGCCGGCCGAGCTGGATGCGAAAGCGACCCGCGTGGTCGCTTTCGTGCTTTATGGCCGGTACGAGCGTCGGCGCGCGCGCGCAGCCCCCTGCGCGTCGGCGAGGCACCACCGACGAGACACGAGATGCTCGAGATCCTCTACCGCGACGACTGGCTGGTTGCGATCCACAAGCCCTCCGGCCTGCTCGTGCACCGCAGCCCGATTGCCGCGCACGAGGAACGCTTCGCGGTGCAGCTGCTGCGCGACCAGCTCGGCCGCCGCGTGTATCCCGCCCACCGGCTGGATCGCGGCACCTCGGGCGTGCTGCTGTTCGCGCTCGATCGCGAGGTGGCGCGCACGCTCGCGCAGCGTTTCGAGGCGCAGGCGGTCGACAAGCGCTACCTGGCGGTCGTGCGCGGGCATCCGCCCGAGCACGGCGTGATCGAGCACGCGCTGGTACGCCGACTCGATGCGGTCGAAGTGCGCAGCGGCAAGGGCGCCGGGGCCCGCGACGCGCTGCCCGAGGATGTCGACGACAGTGATTCGCCAGAGGCTGCCGAGCCGGTCGCCCAGCCCGCGCGCACCCGCTTCCGCCGCCTCGCCACGGTCGAGCTGCCGCACGCGGTGGACCGCTACCCCAGCAGCCGCTACGCGCTCGTCGAGCTCCTCCCCGAGACCGGCCGCCGCCATCAGCTGCGCCGCCACCTCAAGCACATCGCCCACCCGATCATCGGCGACGCCACCTACGGCAAGGGCCGCCATAACCGCCTGTTCCAGGCGCTCTTCGGCAGCCACCGCCTGCTGCTCGCGTGCACGCGGCTGGCGCTGGCGCATCCGGTGACGGAGCGCCCGCTGGAGATCGTGGCGCCGGTGGCGGAGGATTTTGCCGCAGTGCTCGCGGCGCTCGGCTGGCAGACGGCACAGCGCAGCACTTTCGAGGCAGAATCCAGGCTTTCCGCCGCCCGCGGGCCCGCGCCCGAGCGGCCCCGTTCCCACGACACTCCAGGTAGAACGATGAACCCGCTGCTCCAGGTACGCCAGCACGGCCAGCAGATCTGGCTTGACAACCTCTCCCGCACCCTGCTCGAGGAAGGCCACCTCGCCCGCTTCGTCGCCGACGACGGCGTCGCCGGCGTGACCACCAACCCGGCGATCTTCCACAAGGCGATTTCCGGCGGGCGTTATTACGAGGACGATCTCGCCGCGCTCAAGCAGCAGCCGCTGAGCGCCGAGGCGCGCTACGAGGCCCTGGTGATCCCCGACGTGCAGCGCGCCTGCGACCTGCTCGCACCCCTGCATCGGGACAGCGGCGGCAGCGCCGGCTACGTCAGCCTGGAAGTCTCGCCCGCGCTCGCCCACGACGCCGACGGTACCGTGGCCGCCGGCCTGCGCCTGAAGGCCGCGGTCGACCGCCCCAACCTGCTGATCAAGGTGCCCGCCACGCCGGCGGGCCTGGTCGCCATCGAGCGCCTGATCGGCGAGGGCGTCAGCGTCAACGTCACGCTGATGTTCTCGCTCGCGCACTGCGAGGGGGTGGCCGAGGCCTACCTGCGCGGGCTCGCGCGTCTGCGCGCGGCGGGCGGAGACGTCGCGGGCGTGATGTCGGTGGCGAGCCTGTTCCTGTCGCGGGTCGACACCCTGGTGGACAAGCTGCTGGAAGAGCGCGGCGGCGACCTGCCGGCGCTGCGCGGCCGCACCGCGGTGGCGATGGCACGGCTGGCCTACGAGGCCTACCAGGAGCGCTTCCACGGCGCCGGCTTCGAGGACCTGGCCGCGGCGGGCGCACGTCCGCAGTACATGTTGTGGGCAAGCACCGGCACCAAGAACCCGGCCTACAGCGACCTGCTCTACGTCGAGCCGCTGATCGGTGCCGAGACCATCAACACCCTGCCCGACGCCACGCTCGACGCCCTGCGCGACCACGGCCGCGTGGCCTCGACGCTGGAACAGGATGTCGAGCAGGCCGCCGCCCACTTCACCGCGCTCGCGGCCGCCGGCATCGACCTCGTGGCCGTGGGCGAGCGCCTGCAGCAGGAAGGCGTGGCGCAGTTCGAGCAGGCCTTCGCAGGGCTGCTCGAACTCACCGCCTGAGTTGCCACCTCGCTCGCCAGCCGAGCACGACCGGGGCGGCGGCTACGCCGCCTCGAACAGCGTCGAGCGCGACACGCTGCGCCGATCGCCGGCCGACTCGAGCAGCTCCTTCATGTCGAGGATCAGCACGATCTGGCCGTTGGCGAGCGTGGTCACCCCGGCCACGCCCTTCGGTCGGAAGACCTCGAGCGACTTGATCACCGCGTCCTCGCGCCCGGCGAAGCTGTCGATCGCGAGAATGAACACCGCGGCGCCCGACTGCATCACCACGCCATACTGCGGCACCGCCTCGCGCGGCCAGCCGAGCAGCGCGGACAGCGGCACGATCGGCAGCACCTCGCCGCGCACCACCATGGTGGCCTTGCCACCGACGTCCTGGATGCCGCCCGGCTCGATCGGCAGGATCTCGCGCACCATCGACAGCGGCACGGCGAAGGGCTGATCGCCGAGGCGCACCAGCAGCACCGGCAGGATCGCCAGGGTCAGCGGCAGGTGGATCAGCAGCGTGGTGCCCTTGCCGAGCTGGGACTGGATCTCGATGCTGCCGTTGAGTTTCTGGATGTTGGTGCGCACCACGTCCATGCCGACGCCGCGGCCGGACACGTCCGACACCTTCTCGGCGGTGGAAAACCCGGGCAGGAAGATGAGGTCGTAGCTCTGGCGCTCATCGAGCGTGCTCGCCTCCTCGGCGGTGATCACGCCTTGCGCGAGCGCCTTCGCGCGCAGCCTCTCGGGATCCATGCCGCGGCCGTCGTCGGCCACGGTGATCACGATGTGGTCGCCCTCCTGGCGTGCCTCCAGGCGCAGCACCGACTTGGCCGGCTTGCCGGCGGCGGCGCGCCGGGCGGGATCCTCGATGCCGTGATCCACCGCGTTGCGGATGAGGTGGATGATCGGGTCGGAGAGATCCTCGACCATGGTCTTGTCGATCTCGGTGTCCTCACCGACCAACGCCAGCTCGACCTCCTTGCCGAGGTTGCGCGCGAGATCGCGGGCGATGCGCGGGTACTTGTGGAAGAGCCGGCCAATCGGCTGCATGCGCGTCTTCATCACCGCGTTCTGCAGATCGGAGACGAGCAGGTCGAGCTGGCTCACCGCCAGGTCGAGCGCCTGCAGGGTCTCGGTGTCGGTGCGGCCGGCAAGGATGTCGCTGCGCAGCGCGTTGAGCCGGTTCTTGGTGAGGCCGATCTCGCCCGAGAGGTTGAGCACCTGATCGAGGCGGGCGGTGTCCACCCGGATCGAGTTGTCGCGCTGACGCTCGCCCTCGCGCCGACCGACCGGCGCGCCGGCACCGGGCACGTCGCTGGCGCGGCGGCCGAAGGCGGCGGCGACCACCGGGTCGGCAGCCGCCGCGGCGGCGGCGGGCACGAGCGCGGGAAGCGGCGCGGGCCGCGGGATCGCGGGCGCCGCGACGGGCGCTCCGGCCGGCGCGGTCGCGCCGGTGACCGCAGCATACAAGGCATCCCAGTCGGGCCCGCCCGGCCGCGGCAGGACCACCCCGGCGGGCCGCACCTCGGCGGCGGGCGCGACGGGTGCCCCCGCGGCGGCTGCCGCCGGTCGCCCGGCGCACGCGGCGCGCAGCGCCTCGAGCAGGTCGGGCGCAGCCGGCCCCGGACGGTTGCCGCGGCCGAGATCGACAAACATGTCGCGCACCGCGCCGGTCGCCGACAGGATCACGTCCATGCGCTCGGGGGTGACCTCGAGCTCGTGCTTGCGCAGGCGATCGAATAGGCTCTCGGTGAGGTGGCACAGGGTCACCAGCTCGGCCGCCCCGAGGAAGCCCGCGCCGCCCTTGATGGTGTGGAAGCCACGGAAGATGTCGTTGAGCAGGCCGGGGTCATCCGGGCTGTGCTCGAGTTCGACGAGCTTGTTGTCGACGTCGGACAGCAGGTCGCCGGCTTCGACGAGGAAGTCCTGCAGCAGATCCTCCATCCCGGCAAAATCACTCACGGCTTGCTCCTGGTTGCGGTGCGACCCCACGCGGGACGATCACCGGTTCGCGCGGGGTCCGGCCCCGCGGCTTGGTCAGAATCCGAGACGCTCGAGCAGCTCGTCGACCTGGGCCTGGTCCTGCACCACGTCGCTGCGCCCGGCCGGGTCGATCACCGGTCCGTTGAGCAGCCCGGCCGCCTGCTCGGGCTCGAGCACCTGCGCCGGCGCGGCCTCGATCAGCACCTGCAGCAGCTGGGTCTCGAGCGTGCGGGTGAGCTCGACCAGGCGCTTGATCACCTGTCCGGTGAGGTCTTGGAAGTCCTGCGCCATCATGATCTCGTGCAGCTGCGCGCCGGTGCTGCGCGCGCCGTCGCCCACCGTGCCGAGGAAGGCGCGCGTGTCGGCGGAGAGTTCGCGGAAGGCCTCGGGACTCAGGCGGCCGGCGTAGAGTTCGTCCCAGCGCGCGCACAGCGCATCGGCCCCGTTCGCGAGTTCCGTCTGGATCGGCCCTGCCACGTCGGTGGCGTTGAGCACCCGGCTGGCCGCCTGCTCGGTGGTGCGGGCGACGTAGGTGAGGCGCTGGCGCGCGTCGGGCACGGCCTCGGCCGCCCGGTGCAGCGTGGTGTCGAGGCCGAGCTCGCGCAGCGCGTCATGGACCTGGCGGGCGAGCTGGCCGAGACGGTTGTACACCACGCCCTCGCCAGCCGCCGCGCCGGCATTCTCGACCGTGCCGCCCGCAACCGGCGCCGCGGCGCCAGCCTGCTCGGCGACGGCGTCGAAGAGCGCCTGCAACTCGTCGTTATCCCCGGACTCGTCGACCGGCAGGATCGATGCCGCCGGCTCCGCACCCGCACCCGCCGCGGCGAAGGGGTCGGCGGCAATGCTGTCGAAGAGCGCCTGCAATTCGTCTGAATCGCCCATCGAGTCCACCTTGGACTTCTTGCTCATATCCATGCTCCGTCTGCGCTGCGGACGAGGTTCATGCCCGGCCGCGGCCCATCTTCTCGAAAATCTTCTCCAGCTTCTCGGCCAGCGTCGCCGCGGTGAAGGGCTTGACCACGTAGCCGCTGGCACCGGCCTGCGCGGCGGCGATGATGTTTTCCTTCTTGGCCTCGGCGGTGATCATCAGCACCGGCAGGTGCTTGAGCTCGGGCGTGCGGCGGATGCTCTGCAGCAGGGTCAGGCCGTCCATGTTGGGCATGTTCCAGTCGGTGACGACGAAGTCGTAGGGGCTGGACTTGAGCTTCTGCAGCGCCACCGCGCCGTCCTCGGCCTCGTCGACGTTGGCGAAGCCGAGCTCCTTCAACAGGTTGCGCACGATGCGGCGCATGGTCGAGAAATCGTCGACGACGAGGAAGCGGGTCTTGGGATCGGACATCAGATGTCTCCGGGTTCTTTGCCTGTTCGGTCAGGAAGTCCGACGCGCCCGTTGCAGCATCGGGCGGATGGTGTCGGCCAACACTTCGGCGTCGAATTTTGCCACGTAGGCGTCCACCCCGACCCGCGTGCCCATGGCGCGGTTGGCCTCGGACGACAGCGAGGAGTGCATGACCACCGGGATGCCGGCGAAGCGCGTGTCGCTCTTGATGCGGCGGGTGAGCACGTAGCCGTCCATCTCGGGCATCTCGGCGTCGAGCATGATGAGGTCGATCTCGTCGATCAGCCGGTGCCCGGTGTTCTCGGCGTGGGCGGCCAGGCTGTCGAGCCGCTTCCACGCCTCCATGCCGTTGGTCGCGTGCTTGTGGCGCACACCGAGGCGGTCGAGCACCTCGGTGATCTTGCGGCGCGCGACCATGGAGTCGTCGACGAAGAACACATTCACCTCGTGGCCGTTGCCGATCGGCGCGATGTCGCCGACCACCGCCTCGCCGAAGGTGTCGGCGAGGATGGACTCGACATCGAGGATCGACACCAGGCGGCCGTCGTCGAGCTCGGTGATCGCGGTGATGAAGCCCTGCGTGCCGGTCGACACGTTCTCGGGCGCACGCACGCGCTCCCAGTCCACGCGCACGATGCGGTCGACCGAATCGACCAGGAAACCGAGCGTGCGCTTGCTGTATTCGGTGACCATCATCGCCTCGCCGAGCGGCGCCCCCGCAGAGGTCAGCCCGAGGATGACGCCGAGCGAGAGCACCGGGATAACGTTTCCGCGCAGCGAGATCAGGCCCTCGACACCGCGCGGCATGTTGGGTGTGCGGGTGATGAAGGGCGTGCGCGAGACCTCGCGCACCTTGAAGACGTTGATGCCGAAATGCTCGCCGGTACCGAGCGAGAACAGCAGGATCTCCATGCGGTTCGAGCCGGCCAGCGTGGCGCGGCCATCGACCGCGTCGAACAGGGCGGATTCTTCGTGACGGTTGTGTTCCATGGCTCTTCCTCAGCGTCCGCTCGCGGCCTCGGCCATGCCGAGCAGCCGGGTCAGCACCTGGGACAGGCGCTGCGGTTCGAACTTGGACACGTATTCATCCACCCCGACAGAGAGGCCGAGCTGGTGGTTCGAGCTGCCCGACAGCGACGAGTGCATGATCACCGGGATGCCGGCGAAGCGGCGATCGGCCTTGATCTGGCGGGTGAGCATGAAGCCATCCATCTCGGGCATCTCGACGTCGGTCAGCACCAGGCTGACGAAATCGGCGACCTTGCGACCATTGGCCTCGGCGCGCGCCGCGACCCGGGAGAGTTCCTCCCAGGCCTGGCGGCCGTTGACCGCGCCGACGTGGCGCAGGCCCATGGCATCCAGGGTCTGGGAGATCTGCTTGCGCGCCACCGAGGAGTCGTCGGCGAAATACACCACGTGGGCATCGGCACCCGGCAGCGGCGCGATGTCGCGGAACAGGAAGGCGTCGTCGTAGCGCGAGGTCTCGGAGAGCACGCGCTCGACGTCGAGCATCATCACCAGGCGGCCGTCGGCGAGCGAAGTCACCGCGGTCACCAGCCCGCCCAGGCGCGCGGTGAGCATCTCGGGCGGCACCCGCATCTGCGACCAGTCCAGGCGCAGGATGGTGTCGACACCCTCGACCAGGAAGCCCTGGGTGTGGCCGTTGTACTCGGTGACGATCATGATCTCGCGCGCAGCATCGTCACCGACCCCGACGTAGCGGCCGAGATCGACCACCGGGACGAGCGCGCCGCGCAGGCTCACCATGCCCTGCACCGCGTCGGGCATGTCGGGCGCGGCGGTGATGGTCGGCCGGCGCATCACCTCGCGCACCTTGAAGACGTTGATGCCGTAAGTCTCGCGGCAGCCGCTGCGCGCGTCCACGCCGAGCGTGAACAGCAGGATCTCGAGCTTGTTGGTGCCGGCGAGCCGGGTGCGGGCGTCGATGTTCTTCAGCAGTTCGGACATGGCTGCAGCCTTGGATTCAATTGGGCGCCGGGACAATCCCCGGGCTTCCCCTCATATCGGCCGGATTGCGCCCGACTTGAGCACCGCCCGGCGGCGGCGTGGCGCCGGGCGCCTGCTGGCTGCGCATCGCCTCCTCGGCCGCACGGTTGAGCACCACGATGCTGATGCGTCGGTTCGCGGGGTCGAGCGGATCGCCCGGATTCAGGTGCGCGGTGTCGGCAAGGCCAACCACGCGCAGCATCTTGCCCGCCTCCAGCCCGCCCGCCACGAGCTCGCGGCGCGCGGCGTTGGCGCGGTTGGAGGACAGCTCCCAGTTCGAGAAGCCGCGCTCGCCGCCTGCGTATTGGGCCGAGTCCGTGTGGCCGGACATGCTGACACGGTTGTCGACATCGTTGAGCGCAGCGGCGATCTCGCGCAGCAGCTCGCGCGTATAGGGGCGCAACTCGGCGCTCGCCGAGGTGAACATCGGCCGGTTCTGCGCGTCGACCAGCTGTATCCGCAAGCCCTCGCTGACGATGTCGATGAGGAGCTGGTTCTTGAACTGGCGCAGCGAGGGGTTGGCCTCGATGACCGCCTCGAGCTTGCCCTTGAGGTCGATCAGGCGCGCGCGTTCACGGCGCTCGGCGATCGCCTGCGCGGTGGCCTCGGCCTCGCTCTTGACGCGCGCGGGCGCGGCGTCGAGATTGATCGCGCGCGTGCTGGGGGTGTCGCCCCTGCGCACCTGGCCGACCTTGCGCGAGAGGTCCTCGCCACCGCCCTTGATGATGCTCGAGCTGTCGCCGGTGCCTTCGCCGCCCTGCATGGCGAGCTTGAGCGGGTTCTGGAAGTAGTCGGCGATGCCCTCGAGGTCGCCCTGCGCGGTCGAGCCGAGCAGCCACATCAGCAGGAAGAAGGCCATCATCGCGGTGACGAAGTCCGCGTAGGCGATCTTCCATGCACCGCCGTGGTGGCCGCCACCGCCCTTCTTGATGCGCTTGACGACGATCGGTTGCTGGGTATCGTCGCTCATCGCGCAACTCCGCACGCCGGCGCAGGGCGCGGCGCCTGGGGACGACGGGAGTCAGGGACGCGGGGGCTCATCGCGTTCAGCCCTTGCGGTTCTTGATTTCCTGCTCGAGCTCGGCGAAGCCCGGGCGGTCGGTCGAGTACAGCACCTTGCGGCCGAACTCCACCGCGACCTGCGGCGCATAGCCGTTCATGCTCGCCAGCAGCACCACCTTGATGACCTGGTAGATCTTGCCGCTCTCCTCGACCTTCTGCTCGAGCTGGCTGGCGATCGGCGCGACGAAACCATACGAGACCAGGATGCCGAGGAAGGTGCCGACCAGCGCGCCGCCGATCATCTTGCCCAGCACCGCGGGCGGCTGACCCACCGAGCCCATCACGTTCACCACGCCCATCACCGCCACCACGATGCCGAAGGCGGGCACCGCATCGGCGACCTTGGAGACCACGTGCGGCGCCTGGTGCGCCTCCTGGTGGTGGGTCTCGATCTCCATGTCCATCAGGTTCTCGATCTCGAAGGCGTTGAGGTTGCCGCCCACCATCATGCGCAGGTAGTCGGTCATGAACTCGACCGCGTGATGGTCGGCGGCGACGCTCGGGTACTTGGAGAAGATCGGGCTGGAGTCGGGGTTCTCGATGTCGTTCTCGATCGACATCAGGCCTTCCTTGCGCACCTTGGCGAGGATCTCGAACAGCAGCGCGAGCAGGTCGACATAGAGCGCCTTGTTGTACTTCGAGCCCTTCACCGCCAGCGACAGCGAGCCGAGCGTGCCCTTGATCGCCTTCGGGCCGTTGCCGGCGACGAAGCCACCGATCATCAGGCCGATGATCGCGAGGTACTCCATGGGCACCCACAGCGCGGCCAGGCTGCCATGCACCGCGTAGGTGCCCAGCGAGGCGGCGAGGATGATGACGTAGCCGATGATCAGGAACACGGGGAAACTCCGAAGCGTTTCGCTGCGCCGCGCACGGACCGGCACGGCTCTCGCAGGGGATAACGGCGGCGGCGGGAGGAACTTGAACGCGCCGGGGCGCGACGCCACGCCGTGCGCGGACGTGACATGGGCCGCCTGTTTCCAGCGCGGCCCATGTAGGAACCTGCATGCGGGCCGGAGGGCCCGCCGGGGTCAGGCGACGACCGCCTTGCGGCTGGCGGCCGTCGTCTTGTGCGTGGGCGCGACCGCCTTGCGGGTGGTGGTCTTGCGGCGCGCGGAGCCGGCGCGCGAGGGCATGTTGCACAGGCCGCACACGTAGTCGTGCACCGGATCGTGGGCGTGGGCGACGAACTCGCCGCCGCAGCGGGTACACGCGGCCATCTGCAGCAGGTCGGCGTCGAAGAAGCGCACCAGGGTCCACGCGCGCGTGAGGCTCAGCGCGGGCTCGATCACGCCGGTCTCGATGTGGTCGAGATAGAGGTGATAGGACTTGAGGATCGCGTCCAGGCCGTGCACGCCGGCCGGGCCGGTGAAGTAGCGGTACAGGTTCATGAACAGCGAGGAATGCACGTTCGGTTGCCAGGTCATGAACCAGTCGGTGGAGAACGGCAGCATGCCCTTGGGGGGCGAGGCACCGCGGACTTCCTTGTAGATCCTGAGCAGCTTCTCGCGGCTCAGCCTGGTCTCGACCTCGAGCATCTGCATGCGCGCACCGAGTTGCACCATCTCGACCGCACGACGCACGTCGTCGGCCTCTTCGATCACACTCTTGTTCTTCATTCGGCACTCCTCAGCGCGCATCGGCCGCCGCCTTGCCGGCGGCGAGGATCGCCGCGTGCAGGCCCGCGCTGGCGGCATCCCGCCCTTCGCCCGCCATGAGCCGGGCCAACTGGGCATCGTCGAAGCGGAAGCAGGGCAGCAGCGTCGGACTGGACGCCATCCTGACCAGCTTGGCCGCCGACATCGACTCGATCAGGTCCGCGAAGGCCTCGCCGATCCCGAGCCGGAACAGCGCGGTCGCGCGGTCGTCGCGCAGCATCTGCTGTGCCAGCATCAGGTAGGCGAGGTTGAGTTCGCGGATTTCTTCCTGGAAGTCGGGGCGATCCATGGTTTTCCATCCCGCACGGGGATCAACGTCTGCAAGTTAAAGTAGTTTCTCAGGAGCGGCAAGCCGCTCCCCCCGGCTCCGTGCCGCATTTCACGCACAAGGTGTCGCCCCCGAACAACACCTGCCGGCGGGGCGGCCGCGCCTTCCCGCCGGCATTCAGCCCGCGCCGGACTGGAGCTGGAGTGCGGCGATGCAGTTGCGGCCACGCTGCTTGGCACGATACACGCTGTCGTCGGCACACTTGATCAGTGCATCGACGCTGCCCATGGCGGGCACGCGCATGGCCACGCCGACGCTGGCAGTGAGGAAGATCTGCGGGCCGCCGGTCTCGACCGGACTGGCCTGCACGGCCACGCGCAGGCGCTCCGCGACCAGCATCGCCGCCTTCAGGTCGGTATCGGGGCACAGCACCAGGAACTCGTCGCCACCGGTACGGCAGATCAGGTCCTGGGCGCGCAGCGCGCCACGCAGGGTCGCCGCGGCCTGGCGCAGGGCCATGTCGCCGACGTCGTGCCCATGGGTGTCGTTGATGGTCTTGAAGCCGTCGAGGTCGACGATCATGACCGAGAAGGCGCGACCGTGACGCGTCGCCGTGGCCCACTCGGCCTCCATCGCCTCGATCGCCCGACGGCGGTTGGGCAGACCGGTGAGCGGGTCGGTCAGCGCGGCCTCCTGCAGGCGGCGGTTCGAGATCGACAGCTCGGCGGCGAAATTGCGCAGTTCCTCGCGCTCGTGCTCGAGTTCCTGCTGCAGCACCAAGGTGCGCACGCAGGCACGCAGGCGCACGGTCAGCGCCGCACGTCGCAGCGGACGGACGAGGAAGTCGTCAACCCCGGCGCCGGAGGCGGCCAGCAGGCGCGCCTCGTCGTCGCTGCCGAGCATGCAGATCACGTACACGCCGCGTCCGAGGCGCATGTCGCGCAGGCCGCGCACCACCCGTTCCCCCTCCTCCGACCAGTCCGCGACCAGCAGTTGCGGCTGGACGTCGAGCGCGGCCTCGAGCGCGGCGTCCGCGCCCGCAGCAGTGAACGGGACGATCCCCGCGGCTTCGAGCTCGCCGCGCAACAGCTCGCGGTCCTCGCGCGCGCCGGCCACGACCAACGCACGCATCGGCTGCGGACCAGCGGCCTCGGCGGCCACCTTGGGCGCCTCGCCAACCGCATCCACCGCCGCGCTGCCCACCTCGGCGAAGCGGGGCGCGTCCTCGGTGCGGATCTGCAGCAGCTTGCCCCACTCCGCCCAGTCGCGCCCGACGCGCTCGCACAGCGAGACGAACTCGCCGCGCCCGAGGCCGAGGCGGCCCGCCAGGCGCAGCATCGGCGCCATCAGACGCACGTGCTCGGAATCGGGCGCGAGGCACAGCTGCGCCACCGCGCGCGCCAGCACGAGGCACTGCACGATCCCGGCCTCGCGCGAATCCTCCGCGTAGCCGGCCAGCTCGGGCTCTTCGTGGAAGCGCACCGGTTGCACCAGCGCGTCCGGCACCCCCCAGTCGGCAAGCATGGCGGCACCGAGCTCGCGGTGGTTCATCGCGAAGGCCTGGTCCTCGAGCACCACCTGCTGCAGGGCGGGATCGCGCTTGAGTTCCGCGAGCAGGCGGGAGAAGGCCTCGGGATAGAGGGTCGCGAGCGAGAGCTCGCCCACGCGAGCGAGCAGGCCGAGGCTGAACGCCTCGTCGGGTGCGACCACGCGCACGCGCTGGGTGAGCGCCTGCATCGAGATCGCCATCAGCAGCGCGGAGGACCAGAAACGCGGGTAGTCGAAGCCCTGGCAGGTACCCTTGCGGTAGGTCGACAGCAGCGAGAAGCCCAGCGCCAGCGTGCGCACGGCGGGCAGGCCGAGCACCATCAGCGCTTCCTGCACCGACACGATCGCGCGCCGGTTCTCCGCGATGAGGCCATTGGCCGCCTTGATCAGGCGCCCGACGAAGGCGGGATCGCCCTTGATCACGCGGCCGAGCTCGGCCAGCGAGACGTCGGGCGCCTGCGTGAGCCGGATGATCGCGAGCGCCACGCCGCGCGGCGAAGGCAGGTCTCCCGCCGCCTTGAGCTGCGCATATCGCTTCATGTCGATCGGTTGCGGCATCCCTTTACACTCCCTCGCTCGCTGTCGCCGGCCGATTCTGGCACAGAGCCCGCTTCATCGGCCGACTGGCGTCATTCTTTAGGCCGTGCTGCCGGCAGACGGGTCAAAGCAAGCTAGAATCGCCGAAAACCATTGTCCGCGACCATGAAATACTGCTCGAATTGCGGCGCCACCGTCGCCTTCCGCATCCCGCCCGGGGACACCCTTCCCCGCCACGTCTGCGAGCAGTGCGGCACCATCCACTACCAGAACCCCAAGTTGGTGGTGGGCGCGCTGGCCGAGTGGGAAGACCGCGTGCTGCTGTGCCGGCGTGCGATCGAGCCGCGCCACGGCATGTGGACGCTGCCGGCCGGCTTCATGGAGAACGAGGAAACCACCGCCCAGGCCGCCGCCCGCGAGACCCTGGAGGAGGCCTGCGCGCGCATCGAGGTGGGCGAGCTGTACACGCTGATCGACGTGCCGCACATCAGCCAGGTCCACATCATCTACCGCGCCCGCCTGCTCGACCTCGACTTCCGCCCCGGCGAGGAGTCGCTCGAGGTCGCGCTGCTGCGCGAGGACGAGATCCCCTGGGAGCGGATCGCCTTCCGTTCGATCGCGATCAGCCTGCGCCACTTCTTCGACGACCGTCGCAGCGGCCGCTGGCAGCTGCACACCGCCAGCCTCGCCCCGCCGCCACCGGATTGGCGCTGAGGCCCGGAGGCCCGGCCGATACATGCTCCCGCATCAGGGTTGATGCGGGACTCGGGCGCGGAGGATAATCCTGCAATTCCCTTCCGCGCGCGGATCATGACCAGCTACATCTTCGTCGTCATCGGCGCCGTCCTGGTGAACAACGTCGTACTCGTCCGCATCCTCGGGCTGTGCCCGTTCATGGGCGTGTCGAAAAAGCTCGAGACCGCCATCGGCATGGGCGCGGCCACGACCTTCGTGCTCACCGTCGGCGCCGGCACCAGTTACCTGATCGACCACTACCTGCTCCAGCCCTTCGATCTCGGCTACCTGCGCACGCTGGCCTTCATCGTCGTGATCGCGGCGATCGTCCAACTCACCGAGCTGATCATCCAGAAGACCAGCCCGCTGCTGCACCAGGTGCTGGGGATCTACCTGCCGCTGATCACCACCAACTGCGCCGTGCTCGGCGTGCCCCTGCTCAACGTCGGCTTGAAGCACGACCTGCTCGAATCCCTGTTGTTCGGCTTCGGCTCCTCGCTCGGTTTCACCCTCGCGCTCGTGCTGTTCGCCGGCATCCGCGAGCGCCTGGACGGCGCCGACGTGCCGATCGCCTTCAAGGGCACCGCGATCGCGATGATCACCGCCGGTTTCATGAGCCTCGCGTTCATGGGCTTCGCCGGCCTCGACCGCTTCCACTGAGGCCCGCTCCACCATGATCACCGCGATTCTCGTGATGGCCGGCATCGCCATCGTGCTCGGCCTCACCCTGGGCTACGCCGCGATCCGCTTCAAGGTCGAGGGCGACCCGCTGGTCGAGAAGATCGACGCCATCCTGCCGCAGACCCAGTGCGGCCAGTGCGGCTTCCCCGGCTGCAAGCCCTACGCCGAGGCGATCGCCAACGGCGAGGCCGACATCAACCAGTGTCCGCCCGGCGGCGAGGAGGGCGTGCGCAAGCTCGCCGACCTGCTCGGACGCGAGTTCAAGCCGCTCTCCGAAGAGCACGGTGTCGAGAAGCCGAAGTCGGTCGCGGTCATCGACGAGCAGGTCTGCATCGGCTGCACGCTGTGCATCCAGGCCTGTCCGGTGGATGCGATCGTGGGCGCGGCCAAGCAGATGCACACCGTGGTCGAGCCGCTGTGCACCGGCTGCGAGCTGTGCGTGGCGCCCTGCCCGGTCGATTGCATCGCGATGGTGCCGCTGGCCGAGACCGTGCACACATGGAAATGGAAATACCCGGTGGTCGAGATGCGGAGGGTCGCCTGATGCTGCGTGAGCTTTTTCGCTTCCATGGCGGCGTGAAGCCCGCAACCAACAAGAGCGCCTCGACGACCTCGCCGATCGCTAAGGCCCCCATCCCCGCGCGGCTGGTCGTCCCCCTGCACCAGAGCCTGGGCAGCCCCGCCATCGCCCTGGTCGAGCCCGGCCAGCGCGTGCTCAAGGGGGAACGCATCGGCGCGGCGGGCGGACGCCTGTCCGCCGCGATCCACGCACCCACCTCCGGCGTGGTGCGTGCGGTCGAGCCGGCGCTGGTCCCGCACGCCTCGGGCCTGCGCGAACCCGCGGTGATCATCGAGAGCGACGGCGAGGACCGCTGGGCCGAGCCCGAACACATCAACTACCGCATCACCCCGCCCGACGAGGTGCGCGACTTCGTGCGCGATGCCGGCGTGGTCGGCCTCGGCGGCGCGGTGTTCCC
This sequence comes from Thauera sp. DNT-1, assembly GCF_055393985.1. NCBI lineage: Bacteria > Pseudomonadati > Pseudomonadota > Betaproteobacteria > Rhodocyclales > Zoogloeaceae > Thauera > Thauera sp. DNT-1. The sequence goes on from NZ_AP043752.1 coordinate 1,691,490, forward strand.
CACCCACCAGAAGATGCGCCCCGGCAGCGGCGGCAAGACCCGCACGCTGGTGCTCAACGGCGCCGAGTGCGAGCCCTTCATCACCTGCGACGACATGCTGATGCGCGAGCGCGCCGACGGCATCGTCTCCGGGGCCGCGATCCTGCGCCACATGCTGCAGGCCGAGGAAGTCCTGATCGGCATCGAGGACAACAAGCCCGAGGCGATCGCGGCGATGCGGCAGGCGGTCGCGGCGGCGGGCGAGCACATGGAAGTGGTCGCCGTCCCCACCCGCTATCCCGCCGGGGGCGCCAAGCAGCTGATCCGCGTGCTCACCGGCATCGAGGTGCCGCACGGCGAGCGCTCCACCGACTACGGGGTGCAGTGCTTCAACGTCGGCACCGCCTACAGCGTCCACGAGGCGCTCGAGCTCGGCCGCCCGCTGGTGTCGCGCATCGTCACGGTCGCGGGCAACGTCGAGCGCCCGGGCAACTACGAGGTCCTCATCGGCACGCCGATGGACGAGCTGGTGCGCCTGTGCGGCCCGCGCGCGGACACCCGCTTCCTCGTCATGGGCGGACCGATGATGGGCGTGCGCATGCCCGCCTTCGACGTGCCGGTGGTGAAGGCGACGAACTGCGTGCTCGCGGCCGACGACAAGCTTTTCCCGCCGGCTCCGCCCGAGCAACCCTGCATCCGCTGCACCGAGTGCGCCAAGGCCTGCCCGGTCGAGTTGCAGCCCTTCGAGCTGTACTGGTTCAGCCGCTCGAAGAATTTCGGCAAGGCACAGGAATACCACCTCTTCGACTGCATCGAGTGCGGCTGCTGCGCCTACGTGTGCCCCTCGCACATCCCGCTGGTCGACTACTACCGCTTCTCCAAGGGCGAGATCTGGGCGCGCGAGCGCGAGAAGGCGGCCGCGGACCAGGCACGCGAGCGCTTCGAGTTCCGCAACTTCCGCCAGGAGCGCGAGAAGGCCGAGAAGGCCGCCAAGCTCGCCGCCAAGGCGGCCGAGACGCGCGCCAAGCTGGCCGAGGCCGGCACGGCCGAAGCGCCGGCGGCGGCCGAGGCCCCCGCCGCGGAAGATCCCAAGAAGGCCCTGATCGCCGCCGCGCTCGCCCGTGCCAAGGCCCAGAAGGCCGAGATCCAGCCGCAGAACACCGACAACCTCAGCCCGCAGACGCAAGCCGAGATCGCCGACATCGAGACCCGCCGCAAGGCGCTCGAGGCGGCCGCAGTCCCGGCTTCGACCGCACCCGCGCCGCAAGCCGCCGACGCGGCGGACCTCCCCGACGAGCCTCGCCCCTGAGCCCCGCATGATCCACTCTCCCTACGTCCGCAAGGCGGTCAGCGTGCAGCGCACGATGGGCCTCGTGCTCCTCGCGCTGATCCCCGGAATCGTCGCCCACGCACTGCTCATCGGCCCCGGCGTGCTGGTGAACCTGGCGATCTCCACGATCACGGCGGTGGGCGCAGAGGCGCTGATGCTGCATCTGCGCAAGCGCCCGGTGGCGATCGCGGTGGGCGACCTCTCGGCCGTCGTCACCGCCTGGCTGGTCACCTTGTGCTTCCCGCCGATCGTGCCGTGGTGGCTCACGGTGTGCGGCGCCCTGGTGGCGATCGTGGCCGTCAAGCACCTCTATGGCGGCCTCGGCCAGAACCCGTTCAACCCGGCGATGATCGCCTACTGCTCGATGATCGTCGCCTTCCCGGCGCTGATGTCGCAGTGGCCGCCGGCCGGCCAGCTGTCCTTCGACACCCAGCTTGCGCTGATTCTCGGCGGAGCGCGCGACATCGACGGCATCACCGGCGCCACCGCGCTCGACGCCCTGCGCACCGGGCTGCGCTCGGGAACCCAGACCGTCGATGCGGTGCTGCAGGGCTCGGCCTTCGGCGCGCTCGGCGGGCGCGGCTGGGAGTGGATCTCGGTCGGCTATGTCGCCGGCGGCCTCTTCCTGCTCGCCAAGCGCATCATCACCTGGCACATGCCGCTCGCCTTCATCGGCGTGCTCGCCGGCATCTCGACCCTGTTCTGGCTGCTCGATCCGGGCCGCTTCGCCTCGCCGCTGTTCCATCTCGCCAGCGGCGGCGCGATGCTGGCGGCCTTCTTCATCGTCACCGACCCGGTCTCGGGTGCGACCACCCCGCGCGGCAAGCTGCTCTTCGCCGGCGGCATCGCGTTGATCGCCTGGCTGATCCGCAACTTCGGCGCCTACCCGGAGGGCATCGCCTTCGGGGTGCTGCTGATGAACATGTGCGTACCCCTGCTCGACATGAAGACCCAGCCGCCCGTCTTCGGTCACCACAAGGACGCGAAGGGAGGCGGCAAATGAGCGCGCGCTATTCCGCGACCCGCACCGCCCTGCGCACCGGGGCGATCATGGTGGTGTTCACGCTGGTGTTCACCGCCTTGATGGCCGCCACCCACCGTGTCACCCAGCCCGCGATCGAGGCCTCGGCACAGGATGCCCAGCGCCGCCTGATCGACGAGGTGCTGCCGCCCGGCAGCTACGACAACGACCTGCTCGCCGACGTGGTGCGCTTCGGTCCGGCGCCGCAGATCGGCATGGACGAAGGCGGGCGGGTGTGGCGCGCGCGCAAGGGTGGCGAGCCGGTGGCGCTGATCGCCGAGGGCGCGGCCACCGACGGCTACTCCGGACGCATCGCGCTGCTGGTGGCGGTCAATACCAACGGCCTGCTGTCGGGCGTGCGCGTCACCCAGCACAAGGAAACCCCGGGCCTGGGCGACTACATCGACCCGAAGAAGGACCGCCGCAAGGACATGCCCTGGATCGGCCAGTTCGCGATCGCCACCTGGAAGGACGTGAACACCGCCGCATGGACCGTGCGCAAGGACGGCGGCACCTTCGGCTACCGCACCGGCGCCACCATCAGCGCCCGCGCCGTGGTGCGCGCGGCCGGACGCAGCACGGCGTTCGTGGTCGAACGCATGGACGCGCTCTTCGCCGCCCCCTCCGGCGGCGTGCTGGGAGAATGAGCATGAGCCCGCAACAATTCCGCGAGATCGCCTGGAACGGCCTGTGGAAGCAGAACACCGGCCTGGCGCAGCTGCTCGGCCTGTGCCCGATCCTCGCGATCAGCACCAGCATGGTCAATGCGGTCAGCCTCGGGCTGGCCACCATCCTCGTGATGGCGATGTCCAACCTCGCCGTGTCGGCGCTGCGCAACTTCATCCCCTACGAGATCCGCATCCCGGTCTTCGTCCTGATCATCGCCGCGCTGGTCACCGTGGTGGATCTCTCCTTCAACGCCTTCTTCCACGACCTCTACCTGGTGCTCGGCATCTTCATCCCGCTGATCGTCACCAACTGCATCGTGCTCGCGCGCGTCGAGGCCTATGCGGCCAAGAACGACCCGCTCACCTCGACGGTGGACGGCATCATGATGGGCATCGGCCTGGTGTGGGTGCTCGCGGTGCTCGGCGGCATGCGCGAGCTGCTCGGCGCCGGCACGCTGTTCTCGGGCATCGAGATGATCCTCCCCGGCGCCTCGGCGTGGAACGTGTTCGGCGACGGCTACCCCGGTTTCCTGATCGCCATCCTGCCGCCCGGCGCATTCTTCGCGCTCGGCGTGCTGATCGCCGCATTCAACGCCATCAACGTGCGCCTGGCGGCGCGCGCGCGGCGCAATCCGCCACCCGCGCCGACACAGACAGCCGAGCCGAAAGAAGACGCTGCCGAGCCGGCCGCCGCGGGCTGAGGACGCGCATGGCAGCGATGAAGCGCGAGGCGATCCGCGAGTTTTTCCGCCGCCTGCACGAGGCCGAACCGCACCCGCAGACCGAACTCGAGTACGCGTCGCCCTATCAGTTGCTGGTCGCGGTGGTGCTGTCCGCCCAGGCCACCGATCGCAGCGTCAATCTGGCCACGCGCAAGCTGTTCGCGCTCGCCCCCACGCCCGAGGCCATGGTCTCGCTCGGCGAGGAAGGCATCGCCGAGTGCATCAAGAGCATCGGCCTGTTCCGCAACAAGGCGAAGAACACCCTCGCGCTGTCGCGCCTGCTGCTCGAACGCCACGGCGGCGAGGTGCCGGCGGTGCGCGAGGCGCTCGAAGCCCTGCCCGGCGTCGGCCGCAAGACCGCCAACGTGGTGCTCAACACCGTCTTCCGCCAGCCGGCGATGGCGGTCGACACCCACATCTTTCGCCTCGCCAACCGCACCGGGCTGGCCCCGGGCAAGGATGTGCTGGAGGTCGAGAAGGCGCTGCTGCGGCGCGTGCCGAAGGACTACCTGCTCGACGCCCACCACTGGCTGATCCTGCATGGCCGCTACGTGTGCACCGCGCGCAAGCCCAAGTGCGGCGAGTGCGGCGTGCGCGACCTGTGCCTGTGCCGCGACAAGACCGACTGAAACCCGACGCGGACGCCCGCCGGCGCGCGCTGCGCCCGCACCGCACCCGCGCCCGAACACCCCGCGCCCGAGTGCGCAAGAGAACCGAGGACCCGACATGTTCAACCCCAGCCGCGACCAGGTGCGCAGCTTCTTCATCGACACCTGGCGCAAGGCGCGCGCCAAGGAAGTGCTGACGCCGATGGAGACCATCGCCGCCGACATCATCGCGCTCCACCCCGAGTACCACGCCGTGGTCGAGGACCCGGAGGCGGTGCACCGCGACTTTCCGCCCGAGGCCGGGCAGATCAACCCCTTCCTGCACCTGTCGCTGCACCTGGCCATCGAGGAGCAGCTTTCGATCGACCAGCCGCCCGGCATCCGCGCCGCCTTCGAGGCCGCCTGCCAGCACCGCGGCGACCGTCACGACGCCATGCACGACGCGCTCGAGTGCCTCGGCGAGATGCTCTTCGACGCCCAGCGCAAGGGCACCCCGCCCGACGGCGCGGCCTACGTCGGCGCGCTGCGCAAGCGCGCCGGGCTGGCGCTCTGAACGCAGCCCGATCGGACGCCGTTCGCCCTCCGCGCCTCGCCCTGCACGCGGGCGAGGCGCTAGAATGATCGCTTTCGGACGAATGGATCGGGCCCGCCTCGACGAGGCCCGGGGCCGATCCCGGCCCACGCCCCGCCCACCTCATTCCCGCCCCCCTTCTTCCTCGAAGAATCCCCGCTCCCCAGGAGGTCTCCATGCCCGGTCTGCTCACCCACGTCGATCCCGATGGCCTGCTCGAATACTCGGTGGTCTATACCGACCGCTCGCTCAACCACATGTCGCAGGCCTTCCAGGGCGTCATGCGCGAGCTCTCGGCGACGCTGAAGAAGGTCTACCACGCCCACGCCGTCGCCATCGTCCCCGGCAGCGGCACCTTCGGCATGGAAGCGGTCGCGCGCCAGTTCGCCACCGGCCGGAAGACCCTGGTGATCCGCAACGGCTGGTTCAGCTACCGGTGGACGCAGATCTTCGAGATGGGCGACATCCCCGCCGAATCCGTGGTGCTCAAGGCCCGCCAGGTGCGCGACGAGGCGCAGGCGCCCTTCGTCCCGGCGCCGATCGACGAGGTCGTTGCGGCGATCCGCCAGCACCGCCCCGACGTGGTGTTCGCCCCGCACGTCGAGACCTCGGCCGGCATGATGCTTCCCGACGACTACCTGCGCGCGGTGGCCGACGCCACCCACGCGGTCGGCGGCCTCTTCGTGCTCGACTGCATCGCCTCGGGCACGATCTGGGTGGACATGGACGCCACCGGCGTCGACGTGCTGGTGAGCGCGCCGCAGAAGGGCTGGAGCGCCTCGCCGTGCTGCGCGATGGTCATGCTGAGCGCCGCCGCGCGCGAGCGCATCGAGGGCACCACCAGCACCAGCTTCGCCTGCGACCTCAAGAAGTGGCTGCAGATCATGGAAGCCTACGAGGGCGGCGCCCACGCCTACCACGCCACCATGCCCACCGACGGCCTGGTCACGCTGCGCAACGTGATGCGCGAGACCGAGGCCTACGGCTTCGACAAGGTCAAGGCCGAGCAGGTGGAACTCGGCGCTGGCGTGCGTGCGCTGCTCGAGGCGCGCGGCTTCCCGAGCGTGGCCGCCGCGGGCTTCCAGGCCCCGGGCGTGGTGGTGAGCTTCACCACCGACGACGGCATCAAGACCGGCGCCAAGTTCGCCGCCGCCGGCCTGCAGGTCGCCGCCGGCGTGCCGCTCGCCTGCGACGAGCGTCCCGACTACAAGAGCTTCCGCGTCGGCCTGTTCGGGCTCGACAAGCTGCACAACGTCGCGCGCACCGTCGCCACGCTGGAGAAGGCGCTCGATCAGGTCGGCTGATCGGGCTCGCCCCACCCGACCGGGGGGCCACTCGCCCGAGACCCGACGCCGCATGCGCGCCAGTCCGGGCGCATCAGCTCACCGGCAAACGCCACCCTTGCGGTGGCGTTTGCGCGTCAGCGTGTCAGGGCACATTGCGCGCGCAGTCGTTCGACGGTGTCGGGCTCGCCGCGCAGCCTGAAGACCGCCCCTTCATCCTCCGCCCTTTCCTCCAGCACCTCGCAGTTGGCGTAGATCTCCTTGCGCAGCTGCTGCGCCGACCACGGCAAGAGCAGCTCCGCCTCGACCAGATCCTGCTGGAAGAACGCCACGATCGTCTGCCGCAGCCTGGCCACCTCATCCGGCCGGCGCGCGCTCATGACGATGCAGCCGGGGTATTTCGCGCGCAGCGCGGCCTCGCATTCGGCCTGCGCCGCAGCGTCGCCGACATGGTCGATCTTGTTGAAGACACGGATGCGCGGCAGCTCGTCGGCGCCGATTTCCTGCAGGACGCTGTCGGTGACCTCGAGCTGGCGCTCGAAGCCGGGATCGCTGGCGTCGATGACGTGCAGCAGCAGGCCGGCGTCCAGCGCTTCGTCCAGGGTGGACTTGAACGAGGCCACCAGGCCGTGCGGCAGGTTCTTGATGAAGCCGACGGTGTCGCTGACCAGCACGCGCGGCACGCTCTCGGGGTAGAGCGTGCGCACGGTGGTGTCGAGCGTGGCGAAGAGCTTGTTGGCGACCAGCACCTCGCTGCCCGTGAGCGCGCGCATCAGCGTGGATTTGCCCGCATTGGTGTAGCCGACCAGCGCCACGCTGGCCGGGCTCTGGCGACCCTGGCGGCGCGCGCGCTGGGTCTTGCGCTCGGCCTCCATCGCGACGATCTCCAGTTGCAGCTCGGCGATGCGGTCGCGAATCTTGCGGCGATCGAGCTCGGTATGCGACTCGCCCGCACCGCGACCGCCCACGCCGCTGCGCTGCCGTCCCTGCGGCCCGGCGAGCTTGGCGGCTTCGCGCAGGCGCGGCGCCATGTAGCCCAGGCGGGCGATCTCCACCTGCGCCTTGGCCGCGCGCGAGCGCGCGTTGCGGTGGAAGATCTCGAGGATGACCATGGTCCGGTCCATCACCTCGCAGCCGGTCTCGAGCTCGAGGTTGCGCGCCTGCGAGGGCGAGATCTCGTGGTCGACCAGCAGGGCCTCGATCGCGCCGGTGCGCGGCACGGTGTCCGTCGGCGCCGCGTCGAAGCCGGCCTGCGCGGCCACGAACTCGCGGACCTCCTGACGCTTGCCGACCCCCAGATAGCCGGTGGTGTCGAAACCCGCACGCTTCTGGGTGAAGGTGTGGACCACCCGGTAGCCGAGGGTTTTCGCCAGTTCGCGCAACTCGGCGAGCGAAGCTTCGAACTCGGCATCGCTGACGTTGGGGCGTTGCACCGAGGCGACGATGGCCTTCCGGGGTTCGTCGGCGAGGTCTGTTTGCATTCAGGGCGCTTCTATCGAGGGATGAGGGGTGCGATGGTAACCCGCCGCGCCACTGCCCTGCGACGATCGCCGCCCCATCCCCGCCGCCGCTCAGCGCCCGCCGCCCGCATCCAGGTCGGTGAGGATGGGGCAATCCGGGCGTGCGTCACCATGGCAATGCGCCGCAAGGGTGCGCAGCGTATCCACCATCCCCTGCAGCTCGGCGATCTTGCGTTCGAGCGCGGCGACGTGCCCGAGCGCGATGCGCTTGACGTCCGCGCTCGCCCGCCCCTGGTCGCGCCACAGCGCGAGCAGGTCGCCGATATCCGCCAGCGAGAAGCCCAGGTCGCGCGCGCGGCGGATGAAGCGCAGCACGTGAACGTCCTCGCCGGTGTAAGCGCGGTAGCCCACGTCGGTCCGCCGCGCCGCCGCCACCAGGCCGATCGACTCGTAGTAGCGGATCATCTTCGCCGACACGCCGGAGGCGGCGGCCGCCTTGCCGATATTCATGCTGTTCTCCATGTGCCGCTCGCGCCTCCCAGTCGCCGGCATCCAAGCGGAGTGCCCGGCCATGCGATGCACCGACGCCCTGCGCATGCCGCGTAGGAGCGACGCAAGTCGCGATTGCAGCGGCGGAAACACCGCGGCGCGGAGAGGAGCGCCGGATCGCGACTCGCGTCGCTCCTACACAAACCACCGTGCATCCAAAGCACTGCGACTTCCCGCACGCAGCTTGATGCGCGGCTCGCCGCGGCCCGTGGCCTGCACTCACCCGGCCGTCTGCGGCGCGTCGGCGGCGAAGCGGCGCAGGCGCAGGGCGTTGCCGAGCACGAACACGCTCGACATCGACATCGCCGCCGCGGCGAACACCGGCGACAGCAGCGCGCCGAAGGCCGGGTAGAACACCCCCGCGGCGAGCGGGATCAGCGCGCTGTTGTAGGCGAAGGCCCAGAACAGGTTCTGGCCGATGTTGCGCATGGTCGCGCGCGACAGCGCGATCGCGCGCGGCACGCCCGTCAGGTCGCCCGACATCAGCACCACGTCGGCGCTCTCGATCGCCACGTCGGTGCCGGTGCCGATCGCGATGCCGACGTCGGCCTCGGCGAGCGCGGGCGCGTCGTTGATGCCGTCGCCGACGAAGGCGACGCGGCGCCGGGCGCCCACCTCCGTCGAACCGCCAGCGCCGGACATCGGCTCGACCGGGCCTGCGCCCGCCGCTGCGGTCGAGGCTTCACCGCGGCCGTCTCCCTCCGCCAGCCTGCGCAGCGCAGCCACCTTGCCGTCGGGCAGCACCTCCGCGACAACCTCGTCGATCCCCGCCTGGCGGGCGATCGCGCGCGCAGTGCGCGCGTTGTCGCCGGTGATCATCGCGACCTTCAGCCCCATGACGTGGAGCGCCCTCACCGCCGCGACCGAGCTCGGCTTGAGCGGGTCGGCCACTGCAAGGATGGCGGCGAGGCGGCCGTCGATCGCGGCATAGAGCGGCGACTTGCCCTCGTCGGCGAGGCGAGCCGCGGTGGCGGCGAACACGTCCGGCTCCAGCCCCAGCCGGCGCATCAGGCGGTCGGCGCCGACCTCGACGCGCTGCCCGCCCACCCGTGCGCGCACACCGTAGCCGGGCTCGGCCCCGAAGCCCTCCGCGGCGGCGATATCCAGCCCTTCCGCACGCGCCGCGACGACGATGGCCTCGGCGATCGGATGCTCCGAGGCACGCTCGACCGCCGCCACGCATGCGAGCACGTCGGCACGCGCAAAGCCCTCGGCAACCACCAGGTCGGTGAGCTGCGGCTTGCCGACGGTGAGCGTGCCAGTCTTGTCCAGCGCCACCACGGCCGCGTCTCGCAGCAGCTGCAGCGCGTCGCCCTTGCGGAACAGCACGCCCATCTGCGCCGCGCGCCCGGTGGCGACCATGATCGAGGTCGGCGTCGCCAGCCCCATCGCGCACGGGCAGGCGACGATCAGCACCGCCACCGCATTCACCAGCGCGAAGGTGAGCACCGGCACATCCGCCGGAAGCCAGGCGGCCCCGAACAACAGCCAGGCGAGGAAGGTGAGCGCCGCCACCCCCATCACCACCGGCACGAACACCATCGTCACCTTGTCGACCAGGGCCTGGATCGGCAACTTGGCGCCCTGCGCCGCCTCGACCATGCGGATGATCTGCGCGAGCACGGTGTCCGCCCCCACCCGGGTGGCGCGGAAGGCGAAGGCGCCGCGGGTGTTGAGCGTGCCGCCGACCACGGTCGCACCGGCGCCCTTCTCCACCGGCACCGGCTCGCCGGTGATCATCGACTCGTCCACGAAGGACGCACCCTCGACCACCTCGCCATCGACCGCCACCTTCTCGCCCGGGCGCACCTCCACCACGTCGCCCACCGCGACCTCGGCGATCGGCAGCTCCACCACCCCGGCGTCGCGCCGCACGCGCGCGGTGCGCGGCTGGATGCGCATCAGGCGGCGGATCGCGTCGCTGGTGCGGCCGCGCGCGCGCGCCTCGAGCAGGCGCCCGAGCAGGATCAGGGTGATGATCACCGCCGCGGCCTCGAAATACACATTGACCGTACCCGCCGGCAGCAGCGCGGGCGCGAACAAGGCCACCACCGAGTAGCCCCAGGCCGCCGAGGTGCCCACCGCCACCAGCGCGTTCATGTCCGGCGCGCCGCGCAGCAGCGCGGGCACGCCCTTGCGGAAGAAGCGCAGCCCGGGCCCGAACATCACCGCGCTGGTCAGTACGAACTGCAGCAGCCAGCTCTCGCGGTGGCCGATCGTGGCCATGACCCAGTCGTGCATGCCGGGGATCAGGTGCGCGCCCATCTCGAGCACGAACACCGGCAGGGTGAGCGCGAGCGCGATCCACACCGCACGTCGCAGCGCCGCCTCCTCGGCCGCGGCGTCGGCCTCGCGCACCCCCTCGCCCACCTCCGCCGCCGGACGCGCGCCGAAGCCCGCCTTCTGCACTGCCTCCACCAGGGCCGCGGTCGGCACGCCGCCGGCGAGCTCGACGTGGGCGCGGCGCGCGGCCAGGTTCACATTGGCCGTCACCACCCCGGGCACGCGCTGCAGCACCTTCTCGACGCGGCCCACGCAGGCCGCGCAGCTCATGCCCTCGATGTCGAGCTCGAGGGTGTCGCGCCGCACCTCGTAGCCGGCCTTATCGACCGCGGCGATCAGCGCCGACAGCGGCACCGCCGCCGGAGCCGTCACGGTGGCGGTCTCGGTGGCCAGGTTGACGCTGGCGGCCTGCACGCCCTCGACCTTCAGCAAGGCCTTCTCGACGTGGGCGACACAGGAGGCGCAGTTCATGCCGGCGATGGCGAGGGTGCGCACCGCAGCGGCGGGCGAGACAGTCCGGGGGGTGTTCATGGTGTCCATCCAGTACGGAACCGGGATAGTCCGCACTGTAGACCTTGCCAACGTGGGAAGGTCAACCCGACCTCCGCGGTCGCCACGCCAAGCGGGCTCGTGCCCGTGAAAGCCTGCGCCACCTCGGCCGGCGCCGCAGGTGCGGAGCCCGAGCGAAGTCGCAATCGACCCCGCGCACCCCGCTTCGCATGCGTCCCGGCGCGTGTAGAGGCCATAATTCACGGCTTGTTCACGCCTTCCCGGGCACAATGCGGGGCAACATTCCGCCCGCTTAGGCCTCGTTCCCATCCAGATGAGTACATCGAACTCGATTCGCAGCGGCATCAAGTGGCTCGTCACCGGCAGCCTCGGCGGTCAGGTGCTTCAGTTCGCCTTCGGCATCGTGCTCGCGCGCCTGCTCGTCCCGGAGGATTTCGGCTTCATCGTCACCATCCAGATCTTCACGGGTTTCGTCGGCCTGATCAGCGGCGGCGGCATGGGGCAGGCGCTGGTGCAGTCCAAAGACGCGCAAGCGCGCGATTTCGACGTGGTGTTCACGGCGCAGTTGCTGATCGGCCTCCTGATCTTCGCCGGCTTCTACGTCGCTGCGCCCTGGTTCGCGCACACCTTCGGCGATGCGCTCTACGCCGACCTCGTCCGCGTCTCGGCGATCAGCTTCCTCCTGCGCCCCTTCGTGAACACGCGTGCGAGTGCGCTGCACCGCGACATGCGCTTCAAGGAGCGCTCCGTGATCGGGCTCGCCGTAGCGGTCCTCACCGGCCTCGCCAGCATCGCGCTCGCGGTGGTGGGCGCCGGCCCGTGGAGCCTGATCCTGTCGGGCATCCTGGGCAGCCTGATCACCCTCGCCATGCTCGACCGCGTGAGCGACCGCCGCCCGCAGCTGTGCCTGGACCTCGAGGTGGCACGACGCTTCGGCGCCTACGGGGTCAAGGTTTCGCTCAACGACCTCGCCGCCTATTTCACCAAGCAGGCCAGCAACGCAATCATCAGCCGGGTTGCGGGGCCCTCGGCGGTCGGTCTCTTCAACAAGGGCGAGAGCCTTGCCTGGCTGCCCTTCTCGACCGTGAGCGCTGCGGTCTACGACGCGGTCTTCCGCGCGATGGCGAAGGCGCAGGACCGCCCCGACGAGGTCAAGTATCTCTTCTATCGCATGATCGGCCTGATGGTCGTCTACACGCTGCCGATCTATATCGGCCTGGCGTGGATGGCGGAGCCCTTCATGCTCTTCGTCTATGGCGCGAAATGGGTTCCGTCCGCCGATCCGCTGCGCATCGTCTCGCTCGCCGGCCTGCTGATCTGCATCGGCCACCCCTGCGGCGCGGTACTCGCGGCGATGAACCGCCTCGGCCGCGAAGTGTGGATTCACATCGCGCAGGGCGTGCTGGTATCCGTCGCGTGCTACTACGGCCTGAAGCACTCGGGCATCAGCGGAGCCGCATGGGGCGTCTTCGCCGGCATCGCCTTCTCCACCCCGGTGATGTACTACCTCGCGACGCGCTGCTTCCCGAGCCGTCTCGGCGACCTGTGGCGCGCGCTCGCGCCCGGCCTCGGCCTCAACCTCATCCTGCTGGCGGTGCTGGCACTCGCCGATGCGGCACTCCCGGCGGACTGGCGTGAAATCCGTCCCGCCCTGTACATGCTGGTCACGGGCGGGTGCGCCGCGATCGCCTACGCCGCCGCCTTCCTTTTCCTTCCGCTCGCCACACTCGCGGACGAGAGCCTGCGCTGGCGCCGTACGCTCCGGCTCGCCCGCTGACGAACCATGAAGCACCTCGACCTCCTGGAGCACTTTTCGGCCGCCGACGGCGGCATCGCCATGCAGTTGCGGGGCGCGCAGCGGCGCCTCGGGTCGCATGACGGCGTCGACATCGTGCGCGACGATTTCGCCGACGAGGCCGCGAGCGCGCTCTTCCTGCGCGTCCAGCGGACCGCCACCGCGGAATCGGTCCGCCTGCGGCTCGCCGGCAACCACTTGTTGAAACGCTGCGCCATCGGCGGCTGGATGTTCGAGCCGACGACACCTGGCGAGGCCGTCTTCTGGGTGCCGCGCCTGCCGGTATGCCGGACCCTGGATGCCGTCGGCCGCATCCGCGCGGAATCACCGGCAACGCTGGCGAACATGGAGATCGGCGGCGGCGAGGTGGCGGCCACGTTCGAGCTCGCACCCGACCAGGTGCTCGATTGTGTCGTCTGGCGGCTGGAGTCCGAGGCGTCGGGCACGGACGGGAGCCGCGCCGCAGACGAGCTGATGACGGCAAGCGCACTCGAGTCCCAAGCTTTCTTCGCATACGCCTCCCATACCGCGACGCGATGCGCGGCGGATTTCTACACGCACATCGTGCACGGCCAGGTCTACGGCGCCTGCTGGGCCTGGCCCAAGAAGCTGAAGATCTGCGACGAGCTCGACGCGCTCGCCCTGCACATGGTCGCCAGCGCCCTCGGCCACAGCACCGGCAAGCGCGTCTACCGCCTGTTGCGCCGCCAGATCGTGCTGGCCGTCCTCTGCCGCCAGGACGCCGACGGCGGTTTCCGGCACGGCGAATGGACCGACGAGTACGAGAGCCACAACCGCCTCATCAATGGCGCGATGCAGTTGCTGGCCACCGAGTTCGCCGCCGCGCCCGAGCCGGCCCTGGAGGGCGCGCTTCGCCGGATCGCGCGCTATCTCGCCGAGCAGGTCGACCACACCGATGCCGGGGCCTGGTTCCTGCACGATTCGCTGGAGCGCTCCGAGGAAGGCATGCGCCACTACCCGCTGGCGTGGGAACGCGGACGCTGGCTGGGCAAGTCGCCGACGAACCTCCTCATCCTCAACACCCACCTCGACTGCATGCTGGCACTCGCCCGCGAGCGCGCGGTGTGCGGCGACGACACCCACGACGGACTGCTGCGCTCCGCCGAGGCCTGCCTGCGCACGGTGATGTCCGCGCGTCCGGCCGACTGGCTGTTCCGCCCGCTGCTCGCGGTGATCGCCCTCTCCTTGCTGCCGAAGGCGGAGCAGGAACAACTGCCGTTCGCGCGCCGCGCCTTGAAGCGGCTCGGCTGGAAATACCTGATTCCGCGCTGGCACCTGATCCGCCGACGCTTTCCACGCCTGCTGATGCCCGCCGGCTACATCGAACGCAGCCTCGGCCAAGCCGATTTCGTGCACCGCTACCACGGGGTGCACCTGATGGATTTCGAACGCCTGCTCGCGTGCGGCGCCGTCGACCCGAAAGACCCTCGGTGGACGTCCATCAGCGACGGCCTGGTCGACTTCGGCGTAAATAGCCGCGTCACCCGACTCTGGAAGGAGACCGCGGCCAGCCGGGACTCGCTCGCATTCTGGGCCGAGGGCTTGTACCGCCGCTGCCTGCGCACGCGCGCGCAGCGCGACCGCGAGCTGCTGGCGACCGCGGTGCTCGACCTGCACGATGCCGGTCTCGGCCTGCCGCCCTCGCTGCTCGGCGCCAACGGCGAGATCGTGCCCGCACAATCGGCCGCGCCCACGCCGTCTGCCGCGGATGCACGCCTCAGGGTGATCAACCTGGGCGCGCGCAAGACCCCCTGCCTCCTCGTGGTCAACACCGCCACGACGGACCTGCCGCTTGCCTTCGAGCCGCCGCTCACAGCCGCCCACCCCGGGTGGATGGACGCTACGCGGAGCGTGCCGGCGCGCGGCTGGATCCTGTTGCAGCCCGGCCCGTCCGACGCAGAGCCCGGCCCGGCCTCCTCCTCTCACGCATTCCTGCCTGCACGGCCCCGGTAACGATGAGCAACGCCCGCGCGATCGCCTTCCACCTGCCCCAATACCACCCCACCCCCGAGAACGACGAGTGGTGGGGCAAGGGCTTCACCGAGTGGACCAACACCACCCGGGCGAAGCCCCTCTACCCGGGCCACTATCAGCCGCACCTGCCGGCCGACCTGGGTTACTACGACCTGCGCCTGCCCGAGGCCCGCCACGCGCAGGCCGAGCTCGCCCGCGCATACGGCATCGAGGGCTTCTGCTACTACCACTACTGGTTCGGCGGACGGCGCATCCTCGAGCGCCCGGTCAACGAGATCCTCGCCAGCGGCGAGCCCGACCTGCCGTTCTGCCTGTGCTGGGCCAACCACAGCTGGAGCAACATCTGGCAGGGCGTGGCCGATCGCATGCTGATCGAGCAGACCTACCCGGGCATGGACGACCACCGCCGCCACCTCGAATGGCTGCTCGCCGCATTCCACGATCCGCGCTACATCCGCGTCGACGGCAAGCCGATGTTCCTGATCTACAACCCGCCCGACATTCCCGACGTGGCGCGGGTGATGGACTACTGGCGCGAGCTCGCTGCGCAGGCGGGGCTGCCGGGGCTGCACCTGGTCGCGGTGAATTACCTCGGCGCTGCGGTCGATCCGGCCGACTTCGGCATGGACGCCGCCACCTGGCAGCCGCTGCCGCCCAAGAGCGGCCACATCCCGTGGCGCTACCCGGCCTTGAAGGCGCGCATGCGCATGGCGAAGGGAAAATACAAGCTGACCGTGCTGGACTACGCCCGCATCATGAGCGGTCTGACCCGCGCCAGCCCGCCGCAATTCACCGAGTACCCCACGGTGCTCCCGAACTGGGACAACACCCCGCGCTCGGGTCTCAACGGACTGGTGCTGCACGGCTCGACCCCGGAGCTCTTCAAGACCGTGCTGCGCCGCGGCGTCGACCTGGTGCAGGGCTACCCGGCCGAGCAGCGCATCGTCTTCATCAAGGCCTGGAACGAGTGGGCCGAGGGCAACTACCTCGAACCCGACCAGCGCTTCGGCCACGGCTACCTGCGCGCGGTGCGCGAGGTCCTGCAGGAGACGCGCTGAAGTGTGCGGCATCAACGGGATCTTCGCCTACGCCCCCGCTGCTAACGCAGTGGACCGCGCCGAACTGCTGCGGGTGCGCGACACCATGATCGAGCGCGGCCCCGACGGTGCCGGCGTGTGGACCGGCGACGACGGGCGGATCGGCCTCGGCCACCGGCGCCTCGCCATCCTCGATCTCAGCGCGGCGGGCGCCCAGCCGATGCACTCGGCGGACGGCACGCTGGTGGTCAGCTTCAACGGCGAGATCTACAACTACCCCGAGCTGCGCGGCGATCTCGAGCGCGCCGGCGTCGAGTTCCGCTCCCATTCCGACACCGAGGTGCTGCTGCACCTGTATCGCCGTCACGGTCCCGCGATGGTGGGCCGCCTGCGCGGCATGTTCGCCTTCGCGCTGTGGGACGCGCGGGCGCGCAGCCTGCTGCTCGCGCGCGACCCCCACGGCATCAAGCCGCTGTATTACGCGGACGACGGCAGGACCCTGCGCTTCGCCTCCCAGGTCTCCGCCCTGCTGGCCGGCGAAGGCGTCGACACGCGCCCCGAACCCGCGGGAGCGGTCGGATTCCTGCTGTGGGGCTCGGTTCCGGAACCGTTCACGCTCTACCGCGGCATCCGCCTGCTGCCGGCAGGCTCGACCCTGCTGGTGAACGAAGCGGCCGGCGCCGGCGCGGCGGTACGCTACTGGAGCCTGTCCGCCGCCCTGCAGCGCTCGGTGCAGGCCGCGGCGGCCGTCCCGGCCGGCGGGGAGGCCGCCTTCATGCGCGAACGCCTGCTCGAGAGCGTGCGCGCCCACCTGCTCTCCGACGTTCCGGTCGGTGCGTTCCTGTCCGCAGGGCTGGATTCGTCCACCCTGGTCGGCCTCGCCCGCGAAGCCTCGCCCGCCCGCCTGCGCACGCTCACCCTGACGTTCGACGACCTGCAGGGCACGGCGCACGACGAATGTCCGGCCGCGAGCCTGATCGCCCGCCATCTGGACGTCGACCACACCTGCATCGTGCTCTCTGCGGGCGAACAGGAAGACGAGCTCGATCGCTTCTTCGCCGCGATGGACCAACCGACCATCGACGGCATCAACACCTGGTTCGTGAGCCGCGCAGCACAACAGGCCGGCCTCAAGGTCGCACTCTCGGGCCTGGGAGGGGACGAATTGCTCGGCGGCTACGCCACCTTCGCAGAGCATCCGCGGCTGCGCGCGCGCGCCCACGCCAGCCCCTGGCGGCACGCACCCCGGCTCTACCGCGGCGCCCACCGCCTGCTCGGCGCCCGCCTCGGCTGGCCGCCCAACGCGGCCGGGATCCCGGCTTGCGGCGCCGATCCGGAGGGCGCGTACCACCTGCTCAAGGGCGTGTTCATGCCCTGGGAACTGGACGGCGTGGTCGATGCCGACGTCCTCTGCGAAGGCCTGCAAGCCCTCGCCGAACACGATGCGGCTCACACCGAGGCGCTTGCGGGGCTGAACGACTTCGGCCAGGTCGCCTGCCTGGAGTCGGTGCGCTACATGCGCAACCAGCTGCTGCGCGACACCGACTGGGTCAGCATGTCGCACTCGCTGGAGATCCGGGTGCCGCTGGTGGACCACCTGCTCAGCGAGGCCCTGCTCGGTCTCGCCGCGAGCGGACGCCTCGGCCCGGGCAAGAGCATGCTGCCGCGGACGCTGGCACGCGGCCTGCCCGACGAGATCCTGAACCGCCCCAAGAGTGGTTTCGTCGTTCCCACCTGGCGCTGGCTGCGCCACCATCCGGGGCTCGATGCGTGGAAGTCCTTGCCCGCGCTGCGCCACCCGCGCATGTCCGATGGCCGGCGCTGGGCCTACACGCTGCTGAGCCGCCACCCGGCAGGCAAGGCCCTGATCCGCAACTGAACCAGCTCCGCCCGACCCCGCCCTTCATCGTCCGCCCCATGGAAACCAAGCCCGATCCGATCCCGCCCGCCACCAGCGCACGCATCAGCGTGGTGATGCCCTGCTACAACGCCGCGCCTTTCGTGCGCGAGGCGGTGGAATGCGTGATGGGGCAGACCCGTGGCGACGTCGAGCTCATCGTGGTCGACGACGGCTCGACCGACGCGAGCCGCGACCTCCTGCACGCGCTGGCGGCGGCGCACGGGCCGCGCATGCGGGTGCTGCACCAGGACCGCAAGGGCCCTTACCCCGCGCGCAACCTCGGCCTGCGCCACGCGAGCGGCGGCCTGGTCGCCTTTCTCGACGCCGACGACTACCTGAGCCCCGACTGCCTGGACAAGCTGGCCAACGCCCTCGAACGCACGGATGCGGACATCGCCTACTGCGGCTGGCAGAACGTCGGCGAGGGTGCGCCCGGCACCACGCCCTATGTGCCGCCCGACTATGCGGCGCTCGACACCGCGGCCGAGTTCCTGCGCGCCTGCCCCTGGCCGATCCACGCCGCCCTCGTGCGTCGCGCTGCGATCGACGCCGTCGGCGGCTTCTCGGAGCGCTGCTTCTCGGCGATGGACTACGATCTGTGGCTGCGCCTCTACGCCCACACGCAGAAGATCGTGCGCGTGCCCGAGGTGATGGCCTTCTACCGCTGGCACGGCGGCGGGCAGATCTCGAAGACGCGCTGGAAGCAGGTCCTCGACGCCCTGCGCGTGCGGCGCGACTTCGTCGCCGCGCACCCGGAGCGCATCGCCCACCTGCCCGCCGCCCGCCTGGCCGAGCTGACCGACGGCTACCTGCTGCGCGAGGCCTACCGCGCGTACTGGCGGCGCGAGCTCGACGACGCCCAGGTGCTGCTGCGCGCGGCCCTGCGCGAGGGCGCCTGGGGGGTGCGCGACCTCAAGTACATCCTGCCGGCCCTGCTGCCCGCCCCGCTCTTCCGCCGCCTCGTCGGACTCGCCGGGAGCACCGGATGAGGGCGGCGGCCCAGCCAGCCCGCCAGCATGGGGTCTACCGCAACACCCGCACACCCGCTACCCTGCCGCCCGAATCGCTCCTCTCCGCTCGAACACGATGACGACCTCCCCCGCCCAACGCGTCCCGGTCCTGATGTACCACCGCATCGGCGCTGCACACAACGACTGGGAACGCAAGTACTGCGTGAGCCCGGAAGCCTTTGCGGCACACATGGACACGCTCGCGCGCGCCGGCTGGAAGGCGGTGTCCATCGACGCCTTCTTCGCCTGGCTGGACGGCGGAGCGTCCCTGCCGGAGGGCGCCTTCCTGCTCACCTTCGACGACGGCTTCCGCGGCGTGCACGACCACGCCGGTCCGGTGCTGCGCAGGCTCGGCTGGCCGGCGACGGTCTTCCTGGTCAGCGCGCTCGTCGGCGAGCGCGACGCCTGGTGCGAGAAGCACAATCCGGACGGCCACACCTACCCGCTGATGGATCGCGCACAGATCCTCACGCTGCGCGCCCAGGGCTTCGCCTTCCACTCCCACACGCGCGACCATGCCGACCTGCCGACGCTCGACGACGCGGCGCTCCAGGCCCAGCTCGCCGGTGCGCGCGACGACCTCGAGGCCCTGCTCGGTGCGCCGGTCGACTACCTCGCCTACCCGTACGGGCGCTACGACGAACGCGTCCTGCACCAGGCGCGGCAGGCCGGCTACCGCGCCGCGTTCTCGGTGCAGCCCGGGTTCAACCGTCCCGAGGTCGACCGCTTCCGCCTGCGCCGGCTCGACGTGTTCGGCACCGACACCCCGGCGATGCTGCGCCGCAAGATCACCCTGGGCAGCAACGACGGCCGCCTGACGGCCGCGCTGCGCTACAACGCCGGCCGGGTCCTCGCCCGGCTCGGCATTCGTCACTGAGGCGGGATCATGGACGGCTCCACGCCCTTCATCACGGTCGCACTGTGCACCCACAACCACGCCGACCGCCTCGCACGCACGCTCGAGACGCTCGCCGACCTGCATCCTCCCGGACGGCCGTGGGAGCTGCTCGTGATCGACAACGGCTGCACGGACGCCACGCCCACGCTGCTCGCGCGCACCGCATGGCACCCCGCGGGGGTTGCGGTGCGGGTGGTGCGGGAAGAACGCCTCGGCTTGTCGAACGCGCGCAACCGCGCGCTGCGCGAGGCACGCGGCGAGTACCTGCTGTTCATGGACGACGACGAGACGCCAGACCCCGAGTGGCTGCGCGCCTATGAACAGGCGATGGAAGCGTTCGAGCCCGACGCGCTGGGCGGCCGCATCGAGGTCTTCTTCGAGGATGGCGTCCGGCCGCGCTGGCTGCAGGACGAGCTGCTCGGCTTCCTCGGCAAGCTCGACCACGGCGAGGCACGCTGGCTGGATGCGCCGGGGACGCCGATCTTCGGCGGCAACTTCGCCTTCCGCCGCGGCGTCTTCGACACCATCGGCGATTTCGACGCCCGCCTCGGACGCATGGGCAAGGCCAACATCGGCGGCGAGGACACCGAGATCTACCGTCGCCTGCTGGCGCACGGCTGCCGGGTGCGCTGGGTTCCGCAGGCGATCATCCACCACCGCATCCAGACCCCGAAGCTGCGCCGCGGCTATTTCCTCGACCTGCACTTCCGCCAGGGACGCACCGAAGGGTCGGCGAAGCGCGGCAGCGGCCGACGCATCCCGCCCCCCTACCTGATCGCGCAATGGCTGCGCGCCCTCGGCCGCGCCGCCGGACTCAGGCTACGCACAGGCGCCGACCATTCGCTGCGGATGGAGATGAACGCGGCCTACTTCTGCGGTTTCCTGCTCGGCTGGATGCGCGACCGCGGCTAAGCCGCCGCAGCGCCCCCCTGTCTCTCTGATTGGACCTGCCCCGATGTCATCGTTCCGGCTGTCGCACCTGCACAAGCTGCTCGACCCCGAGATCCGCGCCAAGAACCTCCAGTGGCTGCGCTGGCGGGCCCGGGAGCTCTACTGGTCGGCCGCCCATCCGGCCATGCCCGACCCGGTCTTCGTGATCGGCTGCTCGCGCTCGGGCACCACCGTCACCTTCGAGACGCTCGCCGCGTCCGGGCAGTACCTGCATTTCGACTACGAGCTGCCGCAGCTCTGGGACGGGCTGTACGGGCCGCTGAACAACGGCTGGGCATCGGAAGCCGCAGGCCCGGAACATGCCGACCACGCGCACCGCGAACGCGCGCTCGCCTACTTCTATGCGCGCCTCGGCGCCGGCCCGGTGCTCGACAAGACCTGCATCAACACGCTGCGCGTGGCCTACCTGCACAAGCTGTTCCCGCGCGCGAAGTTCGTCTTCATCCACCGCGATGGACGCGACAACATCAGCTCGATGATAGACGGCTGGCGGCTGGGCCGTACCGATGGCGGCTTCGGCCTGGAGAAATTCTTCGGCCCGTCGCCGGTGCCGGTGGAGATCAACGGCGGCGAGTTCCGCGAATGGCACTTCTTCCTGCCGCCGGGGTGGCGCGACTACAACCGGGCCAGCCTGGAAGAGGTATGCGCGTTCCAGTGGATCAGCGCCAACCGGCTCGCCCTCGACGCGGCGCGCGACGTGCCGGCGGCGCAGTGGATCCAGGTGCGCTACGAAGACATCTTCGAGCGCCCGGTGGAGATGTTCCGCACCGTGTTCGAACGCCTCGGCCTGCCCTTCGACGCGCGCATGGAGGCCCACTGCGCAGGACTCTCGGGGCGCCCGACCAGCATCGTCAAGGGCACGCCGAAGAAGCAGAAATGGAAGGAGAGCAACCCCGAGGCGATCGCGCGCATCCTGCCGGCGATCGCTCCGCTGATGCGCGAGCTGGGCTATGCGCTCGACGACTGAGCCGACGGTCAGCGTCGTCATCCCGGCCTTCAACGCCGCCTGGTGCATCCGGCGCGCGGTCGACAGCGTGCTGGCGCAGGACTTCACCGATTTCGAGCTGATCGTCGTGGACGACGGCAGCACCGACGACACCGCGGAGGTCCTGCGCGGCTACGGCGACGTGCTGCGCCTCGTCTCCCAGCCCAACGGCGGCATGAGCCGGGCGCGCAACGCCGGCATCCGCCTCGCACGCGGGCGCTACATCGCCTTCCTCGACGCCGACGACCGCTGGCTCCCCGCCAAGCTCGGGCGCCAGGTCGCACTGCTCGATCAGCGCCCGGAGCTGGCCTTCTGCGCCGCGACGGCGAGCCTCGAGGACCCGGACGGCAAGCCAGTCGGCATCTGGGCCTGCCAGGGCGACGGCACCGCCTCGGTGGCCGAGGTATTCGCCGCCCATGCGCTGATCGCGGGGGGCGCCTCGTCGGTGCTCGCGCGACGCGAGCCGGTGCAGGCGCTCGGCGGTTTCGACGAGGCCCTGTTCGGCGCGGAAGATACCGACCTGTGGATCCGTCTGGCCGCATGCGGCGGCTTCGCATGCATCCCCGAGGCGCTGGTGGTGGTACTCAAGCGCCCCGGCAGCGTGAGCCGGAACCGCGCGCGGATGCGCGCCGGCGCGCTGGCGATGACGCGCAAGAACCGTCACCTGCTGCCCGCCGACAAGCAGGGCGCCTACTGGCGCGCACTGTACGCGGGCACGCTGTGCGACTACGCCAAGTGGGCCTGCCGCGAGGGCGATCGCGGCGCTGCGCTCGCCGATCTCGCGCGCGCCTTCGCGTGCGCGCCCATCGGGCGGGGACGACTGATCGCCTCGATCGCGCTCGCCGTGCTCGCCGGAGGACGGCTATGAACGTCGCCACCGCCGCCCGCAGCCTCACCATCCTGATCTGCACGCACAACCGCGCGGACCTGCTCGCACGCGTCATCGATTCGCTCGAGTCCGCCCGCCAGCCTGCCGGCTGGAGTGTCCGCCTGTTCGTCGTGGCCAACGCCTGCACCGACGGCACGCACGAGTTCCTGGCCGGGCGCAGCGACCGCGCGGATCGGCTGGCGCTGTCGTGGATCGCGGAGCCCACGCCGGGAAAGTCGCATGCGCTCAACCGCGCCCTGCCCTTGCTGGAGGACGAGCTGGTCGCCTTCGTCGACGACGACCACCGCGTGGACGCCGACTACCTGCTCGGGGTCACCGCCGCCGCGGAGCGCTGGCCCGAGGCCGATCTCTTCTGCGGGCGGATCGTGCCCGACTGGGACGGCAGCGAGCCGGCCTGGGTGCACGACGAAGGCCCCTATCGCATCTACCCGCTGCCGGTCCCGCGCTACGACCAGGGCATGGAGGACTTCCCGATCGACCTCGAGGGGCCGATCCCGGGAGGCGGCAATCTCGTCGCCCGCCTGCCGGTGATCGGTGCGACGGGACCGTTCGCGATCGAACTCGGGCCGACCGGACACGATCTCGGCGGATCGGAGGACGCCGACTGGATCCTGCGCGCCTTGCGCAAGGGGGCCCGCCTGCATTACGCACCGCAGATCCTCCAGTACCACTATGTCGATAGCGAACGCCTGACCTTGTCCTACGTCGCACGCAAGGGGTACCAGCGCTCGCAATCGGTCACGCGGGTGCGCGCGGAGTTCGACCGGGTGCCGCGCTACATGTGGCGCAAGGCCGCGGGCTACGCCCTCGGGCTGGCGTTCTCGTGGCGGCTGCAGGCACGGCGCTTCTATCTGGTCCGCCTGGCTTCCTCGATGGGCGAGATCTCCGGCATCCGCGACCGCCACCGGCGCAAGCGCAGGCGTGCGGCACTGCCGATGCTCGGGGCGGAAGCGGGATCGGCGGCCTTGCTGGTGGCCGCCGCGCTCACGCTCGCGCTGGCGGCGGTGCTCGCGCGCCACTGGCTGGGCGAAGCCCTGCTCGGCGCCGGCGTGGTGGGCGCGCTGACGAGCGCGGTGCTGGTAGCCAAGTCGGTGCGGGATTTCTCGCGCACCGGACCGGGCCTGCGCGAAGAGATCCTCGCGCGCTATCGCGGCTACGTCGTCTTCGCCATCGCCCGCCTGGGGCTCGCGGCCCTCGGCCTCGCCGCGTTCTGGGCCTTCCCGGGCACCGCGCTGTGGATCACTGCGGCGGAAGCGCTCGGTCGGGAACCGCCGCTGTGGACGACTGCCGCGGGCGGCGCCCTCACCCTCGCGCTCGCGACGGTGTATGCCGGCTGCCGAGCACTTTCGCAAAACCCGGGCCTGGTGATCGCGTCCTGGCAATATCGCACCGTCCGCATCCATCGCCTGTGGCGCGCGCTGTCGCAGCGCGGTCTCGACCTCATCGCGCGCATCGTGCTGGCGACCGGAATCGGCCTGGTCGGGGCGATCGCGTTGCTGCGCTACCACCAGGGCGGCAGCGCGGACGCGGGGGCCATGCTGCTCGTCACCTGCGGCTACATCGCGCTGCTCGCCTGGGCGATCTGGGAGCCCGACGGCACACACGCCCCCACCCCGCGACGGCGCGCGCGGCGCAACGTGTTGATGATCGGCAGCGATACGCTCCGGGCCGACCGCATCGGCGCGCAACGCGAAGGCGCGTCGATCACCCCGAACATCGACGCGCTGGCCGCACGAGGCACCCGCTTCGGCGCCTGCTACGTCCCCTGCGCGCGCACCGCGCCGAGCCTGATCTCGCTGTTCACCGCGACCTGGCCGCACCACCACGGGGTGCGCGACAACTACGTGGCCGGCGCCGAGACGCGGCTCGAAGACAAGACCCTGCCGAACATCCTGCGCGCACTGGGCTATCGCACCGCGGCGGTTTCCGACTGGTGCGGCGCCGATCTGGGCAAGTTCGATTTCGGCTTCGACATCACCGATCTGCCCGAGGATCAGTGGAACCTGAAGTACCTCATCCGCCAGGGCCCGAAGGACATCCGCCTGTTCCTGTCGCTGTTCCTGCACAATCGTCTCGGCCGTCACCTTCTTCCCGAGATTCACTACCTCGGCGGCGTGCCCCAGACCGGCATGCTCGGACGCCGCGCGCGACGCACGCTGTCGCGTTTGGCTGCGGGCGACGAACCCTTCCTGCTCAACCTCTTCTATTCGACCACGCATCCGCCTTTCGCATCGGAGCACCCCTACTACACCCGGTTCTCCGATCCTGCCTATTCCGGCGCGTCCAAGTTCGCCATGGCCCGGCTGACCGAGCCGTTCGAGATCATCCGCCGCCAGGGCGAGCCGCGCGAGGAATTCGACCTCGACCAGATCCTCGATCTCTACGATGGCTGCGTGGCCCAGTTCGACGACGAGGTCGGGCGCCTGCTGCGCCAGCTCGACGACAGCGGCCTCGCGGAGGACACCATCGTGGTGCTCTACAGCGACCACGGCATGGAGTTCTTCGAGCACGGCACCTGGGGCCAGGGCAACTCCGCCCTGGGCGACTTCAGCGCGCGCGTGCCGCTGATCGTCGTCGACCCGGCCCGACCGGGCGGCCAGCGCGTCGACCAGGTGGTGCGCAGCGTGGACATCATGCCGACCCTGCTCGATCTGCTCGGTGCGCCCTCGGTCGGCTGCGACGGGGTGTCGCTGCGCCCGGCGATCGCCGATCCGACGACGGACCTGCACCTGCGCGCGTTCAACGAGACCGGGATCTGGATCGCACCGGTCCCCGGTCTGCCCGAAGGACACCTGAGCTATCCCAACCTGCTGGAACTGCTCGACGTTCCGGACATCGCGGCGGGCAGCCTGTCGCTGCGCGAGCGCTACCGCCAGACGGTACTGGTCGCCAAGGACCGCATGGTGCGGGACGGGCGCTGGAAGCTCGTCTACCAGCCGCTCGAGCACGGCAGGCTTCTCAGCCTGTACGACGTCGAGAGCGACCCCGGGTGCACCGCGGACGTCGCGTCCCGGCATCCCGCAGAGGTCGAGCGCCTGTGGGCGCAGCTGCGCGCCTGGATGGCGAACGACCCGGCGCTGCGCGGGGATCCCCGCCTGGATCTGCCGCCGACGCCCGCGGCGACCTCAGCCGCCAGCACGCCGGAAGCGGATCTCGCGCCCGAGATGCGGTAGCGGGATCACGATCTCCGCATCGGCTGCGGGAACATGATCGCGGTAGCGATGGAGGACGATCCGCTCCGGCGCCTCGGCCCCGCCGGCGGCATGCACGGGAAACTCGGCGACGCGTTCGAAATCGGCTTGCGCGAGCAGCTCGGCAAGCATCTCGAACTCGGGAACGCCGACGATGTCCGGGCGCTCGATCACCACGTATTCGATTCCGTAGCGTCGAATCAAGGCGCGGATGTCGTCCATGCCGGAGACGTGCGAGCTCATGCCGAAGTACTTGTGTACCGCGAGCGAGACCAGGACCTTGTCCGCGCGCAACACCACGGCCTCGCGCGCATGGTCGAGCTGCCGCAGATGGAAGATGAAGCTGCCGTCATGCTTGCCGGCAAACAGCACGGGAGCGCCTGTCCGCCGCTCGTGGACCGCCTGCGCCACCTCGCGATAGCCGTCGATCCGCGGGACCGGCTGCGTCAGCGTTCGCCAGCCCTGGAAAGCGAGCATGACCACGAGCAGGACGAGGAAGCCGTCGTGCGATCGCCGCCCCCGCAGCAGGAACAGCGGACGGGCGGCCAGCACGGCGAGCGCAGGCAGGGCATATAGCGTGTAGCGCGGCGCATTGCCCGCACCGCCGAGCACCAGCGTCATCACCACGTACCAGCACAGCAGCCAGGCGTGGATCAGGGCCAGCCGGCCCTCGCCCTGGCGGGCCGGAAGCAGCGCCCCCGCGAGCGACAGCAGCGCCAGCGGCCAGCCCCAGACCTCGATCAGGGCCCGCGGATAGGTCAGCCAGCGTTCGAGCGAGAGGCGGGCCGCACTTTGTCCGACTTCGACCCGGCTGTCCCCGACGGTGGCCGCGAGGCCGAGATTGCCGAACTTGAGCGCATGCAGCGCGACCAGGGCGATCGCCAGCGCCGCGATCAGATAGGCGGGCACGGCCTGCACGCGCCACAGGGCGGCACGCCGCGACGAGATCAGGCCGTACGCCAGCAGCGCCGGCAGCAGGAGCGCGACGGTCTGCTTGACCGCCAGTGCGGCGGCGATCGCCAACCCGGCCGCGATGGCCCGCGACCATGCCGGGCGGTCGAGATAGCGCTCGAAGGTCCACACCACGAGGACGAGCAAGGCGATCGCCGGCGCCTCGAGCATGACGCTGCGCGCCCAATGGTTCCACTCCGGGACCGCGATGAACAGTGCCGTCGCCATGAAGGCCATCAGGGGGTTCCAGCCCGTGCGCACCCAGTCGAACCACAGCCCGGCGGCGAGCAGGACGAAGGCGAACACGGTCCAGTGCGCAACCGTCTCGCTGACCCCGAAGAGCGCGAAGAAACCGGCCTCGACGAAATAGAAGCCGGGCAGGTACCAGTTGAGCGCGAGCGCAGGATACTGCGCGAAATAGCGCAGGGCGTAGCCCATCGGGTCGTCGAGCGGCAGGTCGCGCAGCAGGTCGAGGATGAACACCCCGCCCATCGCATGCCGCGTCTCGTCGGTCCACCAGAATCCGCTCCCACCCAGCGCGGGCGCGAGAAAGAGCGCGGAGAGGGCGAAGAGGAGCGCACAGGGAAGCCAGGATCTCATGGCGGGGAGCCCTCGGGAGATGGATCGGGAACGGGCAGCGGCCCGAGTTGCTCGAGCACGAAGCCGGTGGTCTGCAGCAGCGGCGCGGCACCGGCCAGGGGCGGATCGCCGACCCGCCGCAGATGGAGCACGCGATGCCCGACCAGGCTGGTGCGCAAGGCCGCGGCATCTCCGAAGCCGGTGCAGAAGCGTACCGGCTCGTGGGCGCGGTCGCGGCGAAGCTCGCAGCGCCCGGGGTTGGTGGGGTCGCCCGCCAGTGCCATGTGCGCATCGGCCGGATAGGCCGGCCCGTAGAAGCGCACCAGGTTGAGGTATTCCTGTTTGACGGACGGGGCTGCGATCAGGATTCCCGGCCGCCCCTCTCCGCCGAACACCTGCGCGCTGATCGCCGCCATCTCCCGGGGGACGTAATCGACGCGCTCGTAGCGCGGCACGAACATCGCCGCACCGAGGCGCTGGATCCGCCAGAGACCCGGTTGCTCGACGAACCAGCCATAGATCGGGGGTCTCGACATCAGGACGAAAACCACCGCCAGGCCGAGGGCCGCGCACCTCTGCCGCGCCCCCAGCACAAAGGTCCAGCCCGCCGCCGACAGCAGGATCAGGGGAGGGACGAGGCCGATCAGCATGCGGGTCTGGACGGCGGAGTCGGAGGCGATCAGCGCCCATGAGGGCAGGCCCGCGAGCAGCAGCCACAGGACGCCGAAACGCACCACCCGCGAGCCGCGGAACCGCGGCAGCGCGAACACGGCCCCGAGCCAGAGCATGCCGCCGGCGACGAACACCAGGTTTCCCGCATGCACCCCCTCGCGCGCGCGCTGTGCAAGGCTTGCGGCGAAGGCCAGATAGCTGCGCGGGTCCGCCAGCGGGTGGAAGACGAACGCATAGGTGGCGTAGCCGAGCAGGGCCGTCCCCCCTGCGAGGACGAAGCGGCGCAGCGTCCGTGCGCGTGCCTCCGCGGCGCCGGCAAAAGGCAGATAGGCGAGCATGAACGCCAGCCAGATCCACACGCTCTCCACCCGCACGGTGTAGCCGAGGAAGGCCAACCCTCCGGAGACCGCCGCCAGCCAGCCCGCGGCCGTGGCG
This sequence comes from Thauera sp. DNT-1, assembly GCF_055393985.1. NCBI lineage: Bacteria > Pseudomonadati > Pseudomonadota > Betaproteobacteria > Rhodocyclales > Zoogloeaceae > Thauera > Thauera sp. DNT-1. The sequence goes on from NZ_AP043752.1 coordinate 1,719,762, forward strand.
GTCGACGCCAGCAAGGCCCACACCGCCGCAGCGCCGAGCCCGAAGCTGAGCACCTCGCTCACCAGGTTGCCGCTCAGGTAACCATGGACATCGGACAGCACGAACAGAAGGGCACTCGACGCCAGCCCACCGGCCCCGACCGCACCCGGCTCGAGTGCTCGTCCGGCGAGATGGCTCACCCGGCACCAGGCCAGCAGGCCGAGCGGCATGGCGAGGACGAACATCCAGTGGGCGGCCGTGATCGCCGCATCCGTGCTTCCGAACGCGGCGACCGGCGCGCCGAGCAGCGCGATGTGGCCGAGACGGCTCGATCGCCAGAAAGCCTCCGAGTAGCTCTCGTCCTCGGGCCAGGCACCGGCGAGCTGGGCGACGATCTCCTGCGCATTGCGTGCGACATCGACGAGGTAGGCGGTCTCGGCGAAGCGCTTGGCCTGATAGAGGTAGATCGGCGCGTCCCAGTGCACGTCCGCGAGCGGTGCGCGCGACAGCGCGACGAGCAGCATCGCGAGCCCGACCGCTAGCCAGAGTACGCGGGTCCTGCCCGCCACCCGGCCGCGCCCCCCACCCGACGCGCAGCCCCCGCCCGCGCCCGGCAGGCAAGCTCGATGGTGACTCATGCGGATGCGTCGTGCGGGTGGCAGGCGGCGCTCAGAGCGCGGCGAGCACTTGCTGGATGATCTCGGCCTGCGCGTCCTCCATGCCCAGCCACAGGGGCAGCCGCACCAGACGGTCGGCGATGTTCTCGGTGACGCTCAGTTCGCCGTGGGCACGACCGAAGCGGCGGCCCGCCGGCGCATCGTGCAGCGGGATGTAGTGGAACACGCAGTGGATCCCGAGGCCGCGCAGGCGCTCGATGAAGGCCGTGCGTTGCTCCAGCCCCGGCAGCAGCAGGTAGTACATGTGGGCGTTGTGCCCGCAATGTGCGGGGATCACCGGGCGCCGCAGCCTGCCCTGGCGCTCGGCCTCGGCAAACCACTGGTGGTAGGTGTTCCAGATGCCCAGGCGGCGACGGGTGATGCTGTCGGCCTCCTCCATCTGCGCCCACAGGAAGGCGGCGATGAGTTCTCCGGGCAGGTAGGACGAGCCGATGTCCACCCAGGTGTATTTGTCCACCTGGCCACGGAAGAACTGGGAGCGGTTCGTGCCCTTCTCGCGGATGATCTCCGCGCGCTCGGCGCGCCCCGGAGCATTGACCAGCAGGGCGCCACCCTCGCCCGAGATGATGTTCTTGGTCTCGTGGAAGGAGAGCGCCCCCATGTGCCCGATCGCGCCGAGCGGCCGGCCCTTGTAGCTCGCCATCACCGCCTGCGCGGCATCCTCGACGACGAGCAGGTCGTGGCGGCGGGCGATGTCCATGATCGTGTCCATCTCGCAAGCGACGCCCGCGTAGTGCACCGGCACGATCGCGCGCGTGCGCGCGGTGATCGCCGCCTCGATCAGACGCTCGTCGATGTTGAGCGTGTCCGGGCGGACGTCGACGAACACCGGCACCGCGCCCCGCAACACGAAGGCATTCGCGGTGGACACGAAGGTGTAGGCCGGCATGATGACCTCGTCGCCCGGCTCCAGGTCGGCGAGGATCGCCGCCATCTCGAGCGCGGCGGTGCACGAATGGGTCAGCAAGGCCTTGGAGGCACCGGTACGCGCCTCGAGCCAGCGCGAGCACTGGCGGGTGAAGTTCCCGTCGCCCGCAAGGTGGCCGTTGGCGTGGGCCTGGGCGATGTACCAGAGTTCCTTGCCCGTCATGTGGGGCTTGTTGAAGGGGATGTTCATGGCTGCGGCCCGGTCGAGTGCGAGTGAGGAACGGAATTCGGACGGAAGACCCAAAACTTCTGCAGAAGAAACAGCAGGATCGCGAGCACGACGATCGACACGCCCTGGACGAGCTGATGGGGATGGCCCATGCGGTCGACCAGCACCATCAGCGCGACCAGGTTGAGCAGGTAACCCGCTGCGTAGGAGAGACAGTAGCGCACGAACGCCGGCCCGTGCATCCCGCCGTGTCGGAAGGACCAGCGCTTGTTGAAGACGAAGGTCTGCACCACCCCGAGCAGATAGAGCACGCTCATGGCGAGCTTGGCCCCGACGCCTGTCGCCGTCAGCGCGAGATAAGCCAGGTAGAGCACCACGTTCGATGCCAGCCCCACCGTCGCGTAGCGGACGAACTGGCCCAGGGTGGCTTGCGCGCTCATGCAAGCCGAACCCTGTGGAAAGTCATCGAGGGCGCCGGGAAGCTGAAGCCGAGACGCGCATAGAGGTTGAGCACCCGATGGTTGCGCGCCACGATGCTGGTACGCACCCGGGTCGCCCCTTCGAGGCGCGCCTGGTTCATCATCGCGCGCCAGGCGCGCAAGCCGTAGCCCCTGCCCTGCCGCTGCGGCACGACCGCGTTGAGATGCCAGTAGCAGGTGCCGTCGGCAAGCTGCTCGGTGACGAAGAAGGCGACCAGTTCGGCCCCTTCGCGCACGGCATGGAGGCGTTGCGAGGGATGCTCGAGGCTGCTGCGCACCCAGTTCTGGTAGCGCAGGTCGCCAAGCCGCGATGGCAGCCGCGGGTCGACGTGGAAACGTTCGTTCCGGAAGGCGCCTCCCGCCACCTCGACGATTTCCTCCAGATCTTCAGGTCGCGCTCGTTCGACCACCAGTCCCTGTGCATCGCGCGGCCCGGCCGACTGCAGGTCGCCGAACTCGGGCTGGAAGACCATCTCGATGAAACGAAAGCCGACCTCCTCGAGCAGCATCGATTCGCGCAGCCGATCATGGGGGAGCCGGCAGCTCGCCAGCCCCACGCCCCCGACCTCGCATGCGGCGACGAAGGGCGCCAGATCCGCCGCGCTGGCGCCCGTGCGGGCTTCGATGCGCGACACCTGCACCACCGGATGGCCGAATACCGCCGTGTCCCAGGGGGCCTCCGCCCATTCGAGGCGGAGCTCAGCCATGTCGATGCGGCCGTGCAGGGGGTGGGAGGGGGCGGCTTCAGCAGCACTGGTCATGGACAGTCTCCGTGTCGCACTGCGCAGCGGTGGAGGATCGCAGCGCATAGGGCGGACGCTCCATCGAGCGGAAATGCATCCTCGCCAGGTACTCCCCGAAGATCCCCAGCGCGAACAGCTGGACGCCCGAGAAGATCGCGATGATCGAGGCCAGGAAGGGGAATCCGGGCACCGCGCTTCCGTCGACGAGATAGCGCAGGAGCACGTACAGGAGCACCAGGAAGCCCATCGACCCGAAAGCCAGCCCGAGCACGCTGGCGACCTGCAGCGGCAGCACCGAGAAGCCGGTCATCATGTTGATCGCATGATTGATGAGCTTGCGCAGGGTGTAGCCGGAATCGCCGACGGCACGCTCGTCCTGGCGAACGAGAACGGAGCCGAAACGCGTCGTGCCCCAGGTGAGCAGCACGTCGATATTGACCGACGGGCTGCGGTAGGCCGAGAAGGCCTCGCGCAGGCGGGCGCGGAAGACGCGGAACGCGCTCACCTTGCTCGCCGACTCCACGCCCATCGCCCCCTGCAGCGCGAGCTTGGTGATCCTCGAGGCCTGGTCGCGCAGGAAGCCGTGCGTCTCGGCCTGTGGCGAACCATAGACGACGTCGTAGCCTTCATCCAGTCTGGCCAGCAGGCGATGGATCTCTTCCGGCGGATTCTGCAGGTCGTCGTCCAGCGTCACGACGAGCTCGCCGCGCGCGGCCCGAATGCCGCACAGCAGGGCGTTGTGCTGGCCGTAGTTGCGCGCCAGGCGCAGGCCGAGCACGCGGGGATCGGCCGCAGCCAGCTGCTCGATGACGCTCCAGGAGTCGTCGCCGCCGCAGTCTTCCACGAGGATGATCTCGAACGGCCGGCCGATCTGCTCGAGCGCGCCGACGAGCCGTCGATGCAGTTCGGGCAGCATGGCCTGCGAGCGATAGACCGGAACGATGGCGGAAATATCGATGGACATGGTCGTCTTCAGGGGGCGGTCAGGGTTTCTGCGGCTCGCCGAACGACTCGCGCCAGCGCTTCTGGATCTCGGCCGGCGGACAGAACCGGCAGCCTTGGGAAGCGCCCTCGGCGGTGCCGGCATCCTGGTCGACCTGCGCCGCCGAACGCGCCGCGGTCGCCGCCTCCTGCGTCACTGTCGCCTCGGAGGTGGCCGGAGCGGCGTCTGCAGGCTCCGCCTGCGACGGCTCGTCGGGCGCTGCCGGCTTCGGTGCAGGCGGGCGCACCAGCGGCGGCAGCTCGACGCCGAACTCCTCGCCCATCTTGCGCAGCCGAAAGTCGTTCGGCGAAAGCTTCAGGGCCGTGCGCACGACCTCGGCCGCCTTGGCGCGCCGATCGGTCGCCCGGTACAGGGTGGCCAGCTGCGCGGCCGCCCGTGCATGGCGGGGGTCCAGTTGCAGGGCATTGAGCAGGGCGGACTCCGCCTCGATGTGCTGCTTGCCGTAGTACTGGGCCCAGCCGCGCAGGAAATAGACCTCCGGCATGAGGAAGTGCGACCGTGCCGCATGGCTGATGATGTAGCTGGTCTCGTTGACGATCGAACCGACGTAGCGCTCGCGCTCCTTCTGCGAGGCGGAGCCGACCACCTTGTTCTCCCACTGCATCCCGAAGCAGAAGTGATGGAAGTGGAAGTATTTCTGCGGATTGTTGGCCGCCTGCCAGGCGGCATTGTTCTGGTTCTGCAGGCGCTGCACGCACCAGGCGCGCAGCGCCTGGTAGTCAGCCTCCGTTCCGGCGCTCGCGCCCGTCATCGCGATCGACCCGGCAAGCAACACGGCTGCTCGCAGCACTTTAACCATCATCGTCTCCTGTCATTTCGGCGCTTCGGGTCCTTGCGCCCGCGCACCGCCCCTGGCGACATCCGCCTGCGCACGCAAGCGCGACAGGCGCTCGAATATCACCTGCGCCGCAAGCGCATGCCCTGCTCCGCTCCAGTGCGTATCGTCCGGCATATAGACGTCGATAACACCGCGCTCCACGGCGTCGCGAATGGCGAGGTCGAGCCGGGCGTCGGGCACATCGAGTCCGTCGAAGAGCTCGCCCAGCCGCTCGGCTGGCAGTCGGGCGGGATCGCGCGCCCAGGGACGATACGCGCTCGACTTGTCCGGCGCCAGCGCGGTCATGAACACCGTCCGTCCGTCGGCCTGGAAGCGCGTCGCCAGGTCTGCGAGGGCGCAGCGGATCCGGCGCAGGTGTTCCGCACTCCAGGCGGCCTTGTTGAAATCGTCGCCGTACACCAGCAGGCGGGCGGATGCGCGCGACGAGAAGAGGTCTGCACGCACGAGTTCGACCTCCACCGTGTTGCCGGCCTGCACACCGAAGAGACCACGCATGGCACCGCGGTAGAGCCAGCTGCGCGCGAACCCGGGGTTGGCCTCCGCCAGCGCATGCGGCCGCGGCACCGCGCGGGCATGCGCCACGACCGCCATCGGCGGCGGCAGCGCGAGCGGCGGCGCGGGGCGCGAGCTCGGACACAGCCCCTCCACCTTCGCGTGATCCGCAGCCAGGCCGCGCTCGACCACGTTCCAGATCACCACCTTCGGCGGATGTTCCACGAACAGGGGCGACGCGCGCAAGGCGTCCACGTCTACGCGATGGACGTCGAGCGTATGCACGCTCCAGCCGGTCATTGCGGCAAGGTGGTTCTGCCATTGCTGGGCCGGTCGCAGGTTCGCGAACGAATCGCCGACCACCAGGATGTCCACCGGCCGCGTCCATTCGCCGAACGAGGTCGGAAGCGGATCGAATTCGAGCACCGGCTCGTTCCAGCCATGCGTGCGCTCGGCGTACCCGCCGAGGCGGGTCAGGTCGCCATAGACCGGCTGCAACCACCACGCCAGCATCCACGCGGCCGCGACCAGGACCAGGGTGAGTCCGACGACGAAGAGGGAAAAGGCGCGCGGCTGCATCAGAACTGGAAGTACAGGAACTCGGAAATCGCATCGCCCCGCGTCAGCGCCGTGGCGAGCAGCAGCACGGTCGCGACCAGCCAGGGGGTGCCGATGCGGAAACGCAGCAGCCCCGCTTCATCGACTCCGCCGCGGAAATCGAGCGCGGGCCGGTAGCGGGACATGATCTGCTGCGTGTTGGGGGCGAAGAAGGCGATCGCCGCCAGGATGGCGAGGTCCCGCCAGACCCAGGCATCGGCGAACTGCCCGGCCAGCAGTCCCGCGCCCACCCCCATCTCGCCGGCGAGGCGGTTCAGCCGCCAGTGCAGCGCGTTGAGCCAGTCGGGCGGCACGGCCACGCCATTCGCGCCTGTCATCGCGCCGAGCATGGCGAGCGCGGCATCGAAGGAGTTCGCGCGGAAGAACGCCCACGCGACGACCACCGCCACGAAGGTGAGCGCCCAGCCGAGCACCCGCCACGCCCGGCCGCCGCGCAGGCCGAGGCGGCCCACCAGCCAGCGCCAGGCATGATTCACCATCAGGTAGAACCCGTGCAGCGCCCCCCAGACCACGAAGGTCCAGCCCGCGCCGTGCCAGAGCCCGCCCAGCACCATCGTTACGAACAGGTTGGCGTGGCGCCGCAACGGCCCCTTGCGGTTGCCGCCCAGCGCGATGTACAGGTAGTCGCGCAGGAAACGGGACAAGGTCATATGCCAGCGCCGCCAGAACTCGGAGATGCTGCCCGCCTTGTAGGGCGAATCGAAATTGAGCGGCAGCTTGACGCCGAACATGCGGGACAGGCCGATCGCCATGTCGGAATAGCCGGAGAAATCGAAGTAGAGCTGGAAGGTGTAGGCCAGCGCGCCGCCCCAGGCGTCGAGCAGGCTGAGCGCCTGCCCGGCCTCGGCGGCCTGGAACACGGCGTTGGCATGCGGCGCGATGCCGTCGGCGAGGACCACCTTCTTGAAGATGCCGAGCCCGAAGATCGCCAGCCCGACCGCGATGTTCTCCCAGTCGAGCCGGTAGGTGGATGCGTGCGCGAACTGCGGCATCATCTCGCGGTGATGCAGCACCGGCCCGGCGATCAGGTGGGGGAAGTAGGTCACGAACAAGGTGTAGTGGACGAAGTTGAACTCCCTCGCCTCGCCTCGCCAGGCATCGACCAGGAAGGCGATCTGGGTGAAGGTGAAGAAGGAGATCCCCAGCGGCAGCACGATGGCGTCGAAATGCCAGTGCCCGTCGAAGACGACGCGGGCGCTTTCGGCGAAGAAGTTGAAGTACTTGAAGTAGCCGAGCAGGAGCAGGTTGGCGCCCACCGCGAAGACGAGGAGCGCACGCCGACGCTGGCCGGCCGGACGTGCGGACTCGCGCGCCAGGCGGACGCCCATGCCGTAGTTGAAGACGATCGACGCGCCGAGCAGGCCGAGGTAGATGGGGTTCCACCAGGCGTAGAAGAAGCACGACGCCGCCGCCAGCCATGCCGCGGCGAGGCGCTGGCTCGTGGCGGCGAGCCAGAAGAAGCCGACCAGCACGATCGGCAGGTACAGGTAGATGAACTGCGGCGAATTGAACAGCATCGCTCAGGCGCGCAGGCAGTTGCGGGTGCGCTCGGCCACCGCCTGCCAGCTCAGCGACTGGCGCACGCGCGCGAGCCCCGCCTGTCCCATCGACTCGAGCAGCGGGGGGTCGTCCAGCAGGCGCGCGAGGGCGTCCACCAGTTCGGCCCCCGTGCTCGCGTCGACGCGCAGGCCGGTCACGCCGTCGAGCACCGCCGAGCCGGTGCCGCCGGCACGTCCGGCGATCGCCGCCTTGCCGCAGGCCGCCGCCTCGAGGAACACCATGCCGAAGCCTTCAGTGTCGCCGCCGATCTCGCGATTGGCCAGCACGAACACATCGCAGGCGTTGTACCAGCGCGGAAGGTCCTCCATCGGCACGTGGCCGAGCCGATGCACCCGCTCCGCGACCCCCGCCTCCCGCGCCACGCCGTCGAGGTAGTCGGCGTCCTCGCCGATGCCGACGATCGCCAGATGCACGTCGACGCCGCGCGCGCGCAGCGCCGGCAGGCTGCGGATCAGGGTGTCGAAACCCTTGCGCCGGCTCAAGCGTCCGACGGACAGGATCAGCCGTGCCGAATCGCCCAGCCCGAGGCGCGCGCGCAGGTCGCCCGCGGGCAGCCCGGGGCGGAAGCGCTCGTTGTCGACACCCGGATGGATGAGCACGATGCGCTCGGGCCGGACCCCCATCCCGATCAGGGTGTCGCGGGTGAAATCGCTGTTGGCGATGACCCGGTCCGCGTGGCGCAAGGCGAAGCACATCGCCTTGTACTTGTTGCCGCGGCCCCAGCCGGTGAGCTCTTCGCCATGGGCGTAGATCACGACCGGGCGCAAGGTCAGGCGGGCGACGAGCCAAGCCACCAGCCCCTCGGGCAGGGCACGCCCGGCGTGGATCGCATCGAATCGCCGCGTGAGCGCGAGCCGCAGCGCGCAGACGAGGAATCTGAGGTACATGCCGAGCGACTCCGGCCGCAGCCAGCCGACGCGCTGCAGGTTCAGGCGGTGCACGCTGTTGGGGTGATCGCGGTCGTACTCGGCTGCGCCCGGAACCTGCGCCGTCAGGATGTGGATCTCCTTCCCGCCGAGTCGGCGATAGACCTCGTCGAACCAGACGGCGGTGCCACCCTTGGTGGGCAGGAAAAGCTCGGTGAGGACCAGGTAGCGGTTCCGCATGGGAGATCTCGGGATCGAAGCGCGCCAGATCGTATCACCGTGCCCGCGCGGCGCAGCGGCCATGCATCACGCCCGCCATCAGGAAGACCGGCGCGAGCGCGAACCGCAGGCCGCTGTATTTCAGGAAGCGCCGCAGCGCGGGCTCGTGCTCGACCCGGGCCAAGAAGACGGCCACCCTGTGCGGCAAGGAACGGGTGACGAGCCCCGTGGCCGCAGCGGCCAGTTCGTCGGCGAGCTCGGCGGTGGACAGGAAGCGCACGTCCGGATGGCGTTCGAGCACCCCGCGCAAGGCCCGCTCCAGCTCGTCGTTCGCCGCGCGCGCGACCGCTGCGGCGCCCACGAAGCTCTCGCGATGGGTCTCGAGCAGGACCGGGCGGCCGAGGCGCCGCTTCGCCGCCACGGCCCGCCAGACCTGTTCCGCCCGATGGCCGCGGATCGGTTCGAAATAGTCGTCGCGCACCAACTGCATCAGTCCGTCGGCGGTGCGCTCTCCATTGCGGATGACGCGCGTCGGCGGCATCAGTGCCCCCTGGCCGTCACGCCCCTCGATGCGACGCCCCGGGGTGACGATGCAGCGCACGCTGCTCCCCGCCCACGCACGCTCGACCGCGTCGTCCCAGACGAAGGTGTTCGGCACCGCCACCACCGGCGCCGCACCGAACAGGCGCTCGAGCAGCCGCGCCTCCTCATCGACGGCACATTGCACCGCCGCGGGATCCAGGGGCCGGCTGGGCAGCACCGAGGCGTCGATCCAGCGGCTCTGCAAATGCGACGGCAGCCCTTCGCTGCGCGCCTGCGGATCGGCCAGCCAGTCGCGCAGCGAGGCATCGACGCGGGCTCGCGCAAGCAGCGCATCGGGCCAGAAATGTTCCATGCCGTGTCGCTGGAGGGCGAAGACCCCCGCGCCGCAGCCGGCACGCATCGCCTCGACCATCGGCGCGAACTCGGGCGCATCGAGCGCCCTGCGGCGGTAGCGCGCAAGGCCGTCGGCCAGCATGGCGGCCCCGTCCGGCAGGCTGCACACGACACCGAGGGTCATCACCGCCGGCCTCCCGCGCTGGTCGCGCACCGCGGCGAGCCGGGAAGCGAGCCCTGCAAGCGCGTCGGCGTCTGCCACCGGCCCGGGGCCCCAGTCGTCGCTCTCGACGATCAGCACGGGCTGTGCGAGCACGGGTTCGTTCCACAGGGCTCGCAGAGCGGCACGGTGCACAACGACCACCGACACGGTGGCGCCGATCCACCACGACACGAAAAGGGCCAACACGAACGACATTGACTCAACGACTCCTAAGAAGCGCTTCAATCACGACGGTCAGCCCCTACCCCAGCATAACCACGTGTACGGTGGCGAGCAGCCAGTGCGTCCCCCCGCACGCCCGAATGATCTGCAGGCCCGCGGAGCACCTTTAATCCGCTAGAAATCGAAGTAGATGAACTTCTGCGTCGGACCACCAAACATCACCAGCATCAGCACGAATACCGCGTAGGCCGTGCCCCTTATCGGGAAGGGCACACGCCACCACCAGACGACGCCGGCGCGTCGGAACACGTCAACGATACGCGGCTCGACCAGCACGAGCCCCACCGTGAGCAATACCCCGGCGACTTCGTACATCCGCAACGGTGCGAGCACGGCCGGCTGCGCCATCCCGAGCATCGCCGCACAAATCTGCCAAGCTTGGTCGAAGCCGGACGCGCGGAAGAACACCCAGGTGAAATGCACCGCGATAAACATCGTCGGCCAGCCGAGCAAGGAGATCACACGATCGATCCGGCAGCCCTGGCGCACGTCCAGCAGTCGCAGTGCGCCATTCAGCAGACGATGGAGAACCAGCAAGGCTCCGTGCAGGAAACCCCAGAACACGAAGGTCCAGTTCGCACCGTGCCACAAGCCGCCAAGCAACATCGTCAGCATCAAGTTGCGGTAGGTGTTGAAGCGACCTTCCCGATTGCCCCCCAATGACACATAGAGATAGTCCCGCAGCCAGCGCGAGAGCGTGATATGCCACCGACGCCAAAACTCGGACGGGTTGCGGCTGATGTAGGGAAACTGAAAGTTTAGCGGCATGACCACGCCGAACATGCGTGCAAGCCCCAGCGCCATTTCACTGTAGCCGGAGAAGTCGAGGTAGATCTCCATGCCGAAAGCTACGGTCGCCAGCCAGGCACGCATGAGATCGAGGCGCTCGGGGTGGGCATAGAGATCGTCGACCACCGGCGCGAGGTTGTCGGCGAACAAGGCCTTCTTGATCAGGCCGCCGACGAAGATAAACGCTCCGATGCGCAGGTTCTCCCACGCGATCGGCTTGAGCGTCTGAAGCTGGTCGACAAGCTCGTGGACATGGAGGATCGGTCCGGCGATCAGTTGCGGAAAGAAGGTCACGTAAAGGAACCAGTCGCGATAACCGATCTCCTTGGTGCATGAGCCGCGATACACGTCGATCATCGCGCTGAGCATCTGGAAGGTGTAAAAGCTGATGCCCAAGGGCAGTGCCCAGTCAATCCAGCCCGGGCGGGCGACCGCGACCTCCCCGCCCACTGCGCTCGCCACCCACAGCGCAGACTCGATCAGCAGTCCAAGATACTTGAACGCGGCCAGGACCCCCAGATTCGCCGCGATGACCACGATCATCAACGCGCGCGAACGGGTTGCGAGCATGCCCCGATAGGCGTACCAGTTCGCTGTGATCGAAAAACCGATCAGCAGGAGGTATACCGGTTTCCAACTGGCATAGAAAAGGATGCTTGCCGCTAGCAGCACGCCCGCCCGCTGGCCATGCGTGCGCGCACCTGCATACACGGCCAGGACAGCGATGAAGAAGACGATGAAGCTGGCGCTGCTGAAGATCATTGTATGGGTACTCGCTGGATTTCGCTGGTCGACGACCCCGCGAGAGCGGCACCTAGCTCGGCGCTGAACCGCTGTGCGCCACGATCGTTCAGATGGCCGGCGTTGACGAACTCGCCAGGCGCCATGCGGTGCCCCCGATCGAGAGCGAACAAGGGAACCCCCCGTTGCTCGAGCGCCCGGCGCACGCTCAGGTAGGGTCCGGCTGCGGGGTGCTCGAGCTCGAGATAGAGCACGTTCCGGTTCGACAGTGGGGGAAAAATCACCGCAACTTCAACGCCTCTTGTCCGCAGCAGGTCAACCAGCCTGAACAGATTCGCCACCTCCGCGGCGCTCGGCGGAGCGGTGGAGCCGGCCTCCTGACGCGCCACCTGTCCGGCGTCCTGCTGCCCACCGAAACCGGGCCGATAACCTTGGCGCTCCGCAGCACCGCCTCCGGCTGGTTCGATCTCGACCTGAAGCGACTGGAGAAACTGCAGGAACCTGGCCGGTTCGCGCAACTGCTTGAGGTTGTCGGCGTAGCCCCACAGCCTGATGCGGGTGCGCAGGAAGGCGTGCAAGCCGTCATCCCGCAGTACGGGCGCGACGAAGAAGACCTCGTAGCCGAGCGCATCGCCTCCCTGCAACAAGGACTCGTCCAGCCCGATCAGGACGTTGCCGATGCGTTCTGGCCCAAGCAGGCCTCCTTCATCGAGACGCCGAGCGATGCCGAGCAGGGTCGTAGCGCCGGCTCCGGGCAGGCCCAGATTGAAGACGCTCGGCCCTGTCGGCATTGCGCGTGCCAAGGTGCGAGGATCGATGCCGTTATCGACCCGGCTGTTGCCGAGGACGAGCCACCGCGGAGTGTCGCGCTCGACGTGCAGCACCTTCTCGAACGCCCGACCGACCGCGAACACCGCGCGTAGGCGATACATGAAAGAGTCGGAGTGCAACAGCGCTTCGACACCAACGAGCATGACCACGGCGATGACCATCCCGAGCCCTGGTAGGCCGATGCTTCGCCAGACTTCCATCCTGCGTCCCATAACCCCATCCCGACGTGATCCGCATTGCACTTGCTTTCGTTCACCTCGGCTACCATTAGGGCATTCCGACGAGCCAGAGCATTCTAGAGCGATGACGAAACGACGAGTACTGTGCGGCTGGGTGAATTTCGACGAGCGGGTCACATCGCACGACCCGCTACGCGCGATGCTGGCTGCCGAAGGGCTGGGGCTGACCGACGTCCAGATCCAGGCGAGCGAGATCGGCATGATCGCGTGCACCTATCCCGCCTGCTCCACCGCGACCGACCTCGGGGCAGGCTGCGTGGCTGCGGTCCTTGGCCGTCCGCGCTGGCCCGACGCGGATCTGCGCGAGCGGGCAGAAACCGAAGGTCACGCTGCCGCCGCGCTCGTCGCCTGGCGCAAATCCGGCAACGACATGCTGCAGGCCATGCGCGGCAATTTCGCCCTCGTCCTGATCGACACCCGCCAGCGCTGCGCACTGCTCGCAATCGACCGCACCGGGATCGAGCGGCTGTGCTTCGCGCGAGTCGGTGGCGCGCTGGTATTCTCGACCAGCGCCCGCGCAGTCGCCCGCCACCCCCTGACCGCAGCAGCGGTGAACCCGCAGGCTCTCTACGAATATCTCTACTGCCATATGGTGCCCAGTCCGGATACCGCGTTCTCTGGCGTCGAGAAACTGCTGCCCGCCGAATGCGCGACCTTCACCGGTAGCACGCCGGCAAAGCGCTCCTTCTACTGGCAACTGGCTTACGATGCGGGTGGGGGCGCCAACGACGCTATGCTGCGCCAGCGCTTCCTGGATCTGACCGAACAAGCTGTGGCACGCCAGTACGACGCCCGACAACCCACAGGGGCCTTCCTGTCCGGTGGCACGGACAGTTCGACCGTAAGCGGCATGCTAGGCAAGGTCGCCGGCGTTCCGGCCAAGACATTCTCGATCGGATTCGAGGCCGAAGGCTTCGACGAGCTCGAATACGCGCGCCTCACCGCCCGCCATTTCGGAACCGAAACGAACGAGTACTACGTGACTGCGGACGATCTGATCGAGGCGATGCCCTTGATCGCCGCCGCCTACGACGAACCCTTCGGCAACGCGTCGGCCGCACCCACCTACTTCTGCGCAAAGATGGCGCGCGAGCGGGGTATCGAGGTGGTGCTCGCCGGGGACGGCGGAGACGAATTCTTCGGCGGCAATGAGCGCTACGCCAAACAGGGTGTTTTCGAGCACTACCACCGTGTGCCGTTACCGCTGCGCAGACTGCTCGAGCCGATGGTGATGAATTTTCCGCTCGGCCAGTCGATTCTGCCGGTACGAAAGGCGCAGAGCTATGTCAGGCAGGCCCGCATTCCGCTGCCCGACCGCATGGAAACCTACAACTTCCTGCATCGCAACCCACTGCAGGAGATCTTCGAACCGGAATTTCTCGTCTCGGTCGATACCGGACGCCCACTTCAACTGGCGCGCGAAGCCTACTTCCGTTGCGCCTCGCCGGAGATGGTCGAGCGCATGATGCACCTCGACCACAAGATCACGCTCGCCGACAACGATCTGCGCAAGGTTACGCGGATGTGCGAGGCGGCAGGCGTGGAGGTTCGTTTCCCGCTCCTTGATGACGACCTCGTCGAGTTCTCCGGACATCTGACGCCGCGTCAGAAGGTGGACAAGGGACGCCTGCGCGTGCTCTTCAAAGATGCATTGCGCGGCTTCCTGCCCGATGCGACGATCACCAAGAGCAAGCACGGCTTCGGCCTGCCGTTCGGGATCTGGCTTGAGGACCATGCGCCGCTCAAGGCGCTGACGGACGACGCAATCGACAGTCTGGGGAGACGCGGCATTGTCAAGCCCGACTATCTCGCACTGCTGCGCCGCGAGCACGCCAGCGGCCACGCGAGCTACTACGGTGTGATGATCTGGGTGCTCGTCGAACTCGAGCTCTGGCTGCGCGCCAACTCCTGACTGCGCAGACCGGTTGAGGCCGGCGGGGTGGTCGTCCCCAAGCTTCGAGCCGTCATGGGGGGAGTCTTCCGATGCCCCAGCGTCGACGGAGCGGCGGTGGGGAACTGCCCCGCGAGCTCCTTTTCCAGCATCGCACGCACCGCCACGATGATCACGATCAGGTGGTAAAACAGGTCGAAATACTGCAGGCCCAGGAAAGAGCCGGCCGACATGTAGCCGATCAGGCTGACCTGGATCATCGCGGCGAGGTCCCGCGCCCAGGTCAGTTCCTTGTGCGGCTTCACCATGCGGATGATCTGTGTCGCCGACCGCCAGGTGAAGATGTGCAGCAGCACGAACATGACGAGACCGGGCCAGCCCTGCTCGCCGAGCGTACCGAACCAGTTGCTGTGCGAATCGGTGCCTCCGAAGCCCGTGACCGCGCGGAAACCCCCGCCGAGCAGGCTGGAGTTGGCGATGTAGACGGCATTCCCCCAGGCGTAGATGCGCCCTTGTGCCGAGCCGTCCTCATCATAGGTCTGGATCGTGTGCATGCGCTCGAACCACTCCGGCGGCATCACGTAGAACACGACCAGCACCACCGGGATGATCCCGATCAGGACCCCGAGCCGGTTGCGCGCCTTGAGCAGGAAGAACACCCCCATGGCGCCGAGCCCGACCAGCGCACCGCGCGAATGCGTGCCGATCACGGCGATCAGGGTGAGGACGGACATGGCGAGCAGCCCCAGGCGCTGCCAAGCCACCTTGAGCTGCAGGCGGATGTACCAGAGCAGCGGGACCGTCATCAGCAGGGCGAGGCCGATCGAGTTGCGGTCCTCGATGAAGGAGCCGCCGGGGCCGCGCACGTTGTTTCCGCTGCCCCCGGTCAGGACGAAGATGCCGCCCTTCACCCCGTAGAAGGCCAGCGAGAAGGCGATCACGACCACCAGCCAGTGAACGCGGTCGCGGTCGCGGATCAGCATCAGGGTGACGTAGGTCATCAACATGATCCGCCACACCTTGTCCCACTGCGGCCAGGCCAGGCCCGGATACCACGAGAAAGCCGTGGTCAGGAACATCCATCCGGTGAACACCAGCATCAGCCAGGTCTCGCGCGACCACACGATCTCCTTCTTCTCGCGCGAGAACAGGATGCCGACGAAAGTGGCGAGCGCGACCATGAATGCGAAGGGCATCGAGGTCGAGAAGCCCCAGGCCATCCGGTGCGGATTCATGTAGCTCAGCCACGACCACGCGAGGATGCCGATCCACGGGTATCTGAGGATGAAGGGCAGCGTGCCGAACACCGCGAGGGTGACGATCAGGTCGCGCATGACACCTCCGAGGCGTCGACCTTGCTGACGACGTAGCGATACTTTCCGGACTTCTCCGGCGCAATCTCGGCAACCTGCTCCACGTCGATCCGCACCCCCTCGCCGAGCCGGGCCGCCAGACCGTGCTCGATCCGACCGACAGTGTCGGCGTCGAACCCGGCGCCCGGCACCACCTGCACCCGAGTGTGCTCCAGCGACTCCTGCACGATGCGGAAGCCCGCCACCTGGGGCAGGTCGCGCAGCACGTAGATCAGCGCCAGCCCGTGCATCACGGTGCCGTCGCGGGCGACGACGAAGTCGGTCGCGCGTCCCTGGATCTCCCTCAGCATCGGCAGGCCGCGCCCGCAGGCGCAGGTCGCGGTGTCCATCACCGCCACGTCCCCGGTGCGGTAGCGGATGAAGGGGAAGTCGCCGGTGGCGAGATGGGTGACGACGATCTCGCCCGCCTGCCCGGGCGGCAGCACCCTGCCCTCGCCATCGACGATCTCGACAATGAGGTCCTCGGCAGTGAGGTGCATGCCGCCTTGCGGGCACTGGTGGGCGATGAAGCCGGCGTCGCGCGAGCCGTAGCCGTTGGCGACCGGGCAGCCGAAGACACGCTCGATGGCCTCGCGCTGGTGGTCGTAGAGGCGCTCGGAGGTGCAGAACGCCACCTCGATGCCGAGGTCGTCCATGCGAATCCCGCGCCTTTCGGCGTGCAGGCCGATATGGGACAGCGCCGAAGGGTAGCCGAAGACCATCTTCGGGCGGCGCGCGCGGATGCGGGCGACGAAGCCGTCCAGCTTCGTGGCGGACATCTCGAAGGCGGGCAGCAGCTCGGTACGGAACAGCCGATCCCGCAGTGCGCGCACCCGGTCCTGCGCGCCGAGCTCGATCGGCGAGCCCCACACGACAATCTCGGGATCGCCGATGTCGACGCCCCACCAGCGCGTCGCGCGCCACTTGGCGGCGACGTCGTGGCTCACACGCCGGTCGCCGATGAAGAAGATGAGCGGCTCGCCGCTCGAGCCGCCGGTGTTGAAGCGAGCCAGTCCGACCGCGTCGTCGGCCTTCAAGGCTTCGGTATTGGCGCGGATCTCCGCCTTGCCCAGGAAGGGCAGGCGCTGCAGCTCGGCCAGGCTGGCGATCGCCGCGGGGTCGAAGCCGATGCGCGCGAAGCCTTCGCGGTAATAGGGCACGTGGTCGCGCGCATGCACCAGCAGCGCACGCAGGCGCTCGAGCTGCAGGGCCTCGATGCGCTCGCGCGGCCACCACTGGCTATCCTCCAGGCCGCGCCGCAGGGCGACGCTGTCGTGTTGCTTGAGGCGCTCGTGGAGCGGGAAAAGCAGGCCCGAGACCAGGCGGGTGTAGAGGCCGGACATTTCGTTTTCCTCCGCCTCAAGGGTTCGCGGTGCGATCCAGCATGGCCTGCAGGGGCCCGCCCATCTCGCGTGCGAAGTCTTCAAGCGCGGCGATCGTGCCGGCGTGCCCGCCCTGACCCTGCGGCGCATGCAGCATGACCACCGCCGAATCGTCCCCTTCGCCGCGCAGGCGGCTCAGCGCCAGATAGACCTTGGCAAGATGATCGCTGGTGGTCCACCGGCCGCCGATCCAGTACGCGTACCAGACGACCATGCGTGCATGCTCGCTCGCCATCTCCAGCGTGCGCCACGCCTGCGCCTGGTCGCCGAGTTGCACCCGGACCGGACCCGCGGCGGTCATGCGCCACACCGGGTCCTTGCTGATCAGCACGCGGTTCTCGGAATTGATCAACTCCCTGCCCGGTCCCTGGTCGCGGTAATAGCCGATGTACACCCCCACCGGAACGCTCCCCGCGCGCCAGGTCGAACGGAAGGTGTCGCGCATGCCGGAATAGCTCGGCGACCACGGCGGCAATTCGCCCGCTTCCGTCCGCTGCCACGCGCCCTGCCCCTCCAGCGCGGCGAAGCGCACCGGCCCCTGCTCGCCCTGGCGCTCGAGGTGGCCGAGGACCGGCACCCACAGCCCCACCGCGACCACCGCCACGGCCAGCCAGCCCAGGCCACCGGTGCGTACGCCCGACGATCGCGCGGAGCCGACGGGCATGGCCGGGGCCTCTTCCTCGTCCTCCTGCCAGCGCGAACCGATCCAGAACAGCGCGAGGATGATGATGCCGAAGAAGACCCAGCCGTAGATCAGGTGGTCGGCCCCGGCAGCGAGGCGGTTGTCGGTGAGGTGGCCGAGCATCACGATGCCGTAGGCGCGCAGCCAGTTGGCGAATACCG
Organism: Thauera sp. DNT-1; assembly: GCF_055393985.1. NCBI lineage: Bacteria > Pseudomonadati > Pseudomonadota > Betaproteobacteria > Rhodocyclales > Zoogloeaceae > Thauera > Thauera sp. DNT-1. Next base: position 1,737,721 of record NZ_AP043752.1, read on the forward strand.
GCAGGACGATCGAGGCGGCGACGAAAAGCAGGCGCTTCTGCGTGCTGCGGTAGTTCAGGTAAGCGTACAGGCTGCCGACGACGATCGAGGCCATCAGGTAGCGCACGCCGCTGCAACCCTCCACCACCTGCCAGCGCCCGGAAGGAATCACCAGCAGGAAGCCTTCGGCGTACACCGGCACGCCGGAGGCGCGCACCGCCCAGATGATGAAGTCGGCGGTCCACTGCATCATGGTGGGGAAGAGGAACTCGCCGAACGGCACCATGAAGAACAGGAAGCCGATCGGGAAGGCGTAGGTGCGCACCACCGCGCTGCCCATCACCGCCCAGACGAAGCCCACCAGCATGCCCACGAAGGCGAACTGCGACACCGCATCGACGCTGGCGAGCTCGCCGAGCAACCAGGCCGCGCCGGCGACGAGTCCGGCGCAGATGCCGAGCAGCGAGGGCGCGATCGGTACATGGTCGATGAAGTGCCGGCGCCGCCATACCAGCCAGGCCGAGATCGGCGCGATCACGAAGCCGTGGGCGAAGGTGTCCGAGCGGTCCCAGATGCCCACCATGGCCAGGAAGGTGTCGCGATACCAGAACAGCAGCCACAGCAGTCCCAGCGCAAGCACCGCCAGGTGAAGCCTGCGCGTGCGCGGATCACCGAGCGTCGCAGGGCGGGCGTCGGTCGCCTGCAGGTGGGTCGGCATCGCGCCCGGCCGCACGGATTGAAGCATCGCGGTTCCTTTCATGTTCATGTGGCCCTCTTCGCGGCAATCGCATCCGCGTAGGCGGACAGCAGTTGTGCGCGCACCGAGCTCCAGCGGTAGCGCTGCACCTCGGCGCGCCCGGCGGCGACCAGCGCGGCGCGCAGGCCGGTGTCGGCAAGCACCTTGTGCGCGGCGTCGGCCATCGCCTGCGGATCGTCGGGTGGAACCAGCATGGCCGTGTGGCCTTGCGTGACGATGAAGGGAATGCCGCCGACGTCGGTGGTGACCACCGGCAGGCCGCTCGCCAGCGCCTCGAGGATGGCATTGGGCATGTTATCCACCCGACTCGGGTTGAGCATGAGATCTGCGTCACGGTAGAGCGCAGCCATCTGCTCGCGGTCCAGGCGACCGGTGAAGCGGACCCGCTCGGCGATGCCGAGTTCCTGTGCGAGCGCGGCCAGCGCCGCGGCCTCCGGCCCGCTGCCGGCGATCGAGAGGCGCGCCGCCGGCCAGGCCGCGCACAGCCGCGCGAAGGCGCGCAGCGCGGTGTCGTTGCCGTAGAGGGCTTCGAGGTTGCGGGCGACGACCAGATGCGGGCCCTCGCCGGCCGCGCGCGGCGCCGTCGCGGGATGGAAACGCTCGAGGTCGACGATGTTGGAGACGATGCGCCCGGCCATGCCGTGGCGCGCGAAGACTTCGAGCAGGAAGCCGGACGGCAGCACCAGGCTGGACGCGCGGCGCAGGGTGGCACGCACGACCGCCGCCGAGCGGGCAAGGAAGCCGGCCGCCTCGCCACCGCGGTAATTGACCACCACCGGCACGCCGCGCAGCCAGCCGATCCACACCGCCGGCGCGGCGAAGAGATGCCAGGACCAGCCGGAGTTGGCCATCACGTGCATGAGGTTCGCCCGCCCTGCGGCCTGCCACAGCCGCAGCAGGTAGGGCAGGAGCCGGAACAGCGCGCGCACGCCCTTCAGCCTTTCGACCCAAGCCGGACGATACGGCGCATTGACCTGCACGACCTCGACCGACGCGCCCTCGCCGCGCAGCAGCTCGGCGAGCTGGCGGGTCTGGTTGGCCATGCCGCCGGCAGGCGGCGGCAGCGGCCCGACGAGCAGGACGCGCAGCGCGGAGAAATTCATGCCGCGGCGCGAGGCTTCGCGACCAGTCTGCGATACACCGGCGTGTAGTTCGCCACGCTGTTCGTCCAGTTGCGCACGTCCTCGACGAACTGCCGCCCCGCCGCGCGCATCGCCGGCCAGCGCTCGCGGTGCGCGAGCAGGTCGTCGATGGCGGCGGCGAGCGCCTCGGCGCTGCCGGCCTTGAACAGCCTGCCGGTCTCGCCGTCGCGGATCAGCTCCTTGTGGCCGCCGACGTCGGAGGCGACGAAGAGCCGACCCTGCGCCATGGCCTCGAGCGGCTTGAGCGGGGTGACCAGCTCGGTGAGTCGCATGGAGTGGCGCGGATAGGCGAGCAGGTCGATCTGGTCGTAGTAGCGGCTGACGTCCTTGTGCGGCACGCGGCCGGTGAAGACGACCTTGTCGGCCACGCCGAGGCGCAGGGCCTGAGCCTTGAGGTTTTCGTCCTGCGGCCCGCCGCCGACGAGCAGCAGGCGCAGCTCGGGGCGCTTCTGCAGCAGCGCGGGGAAGGCCTCGAGCAGCAGATCGAGGCCCTCGTAGGCGTAGAAGGAGCCGACGAAGCCCACCACGGTGGTGCCGGCGAGGCCGAGCTGCTCCCGCAAGGCAGGGTCGGCGTCGCCCGAGAGCTGGAAGGACTCGATGTCGACCGCGTTGGGGATGACCGTGACCTTGGCCGCCGGAATGCCGCGGCCGACGATGTCGGCGCGCAGGCCTTCGCAGATGGTGAACACATGGTCGGCGCGCTTGATCGCCCAGGTCTCCAGCCCCTTGGTGGCGCGGTAGCGCAGGCTGCCCTCGGTGGTGGTGCCATGATCGACCGCGGCGTCTTCCCAGAAGGCGCGGATCTCGTAGACGACCGGAATGCCGAGCTTGCGCCCGGCGCGGATGGCCGGAATGGCGTTGAGCACCGGCGAGTGGGCGTGGAGGATGTCGGGGCGCAGTTCGGCCGCGAGCTGCTCGATGCGCGCCTGCACCGCACGGATCTGGCGCAGCTCGGCGATGCCGCTGCTCGCCGGCGTCGGCACGGCGGTACGGTGGAAACGCAAGCCCTCGATCTCCTCCACCATGGCCGTCGTCTCGCCCTGCTTGGGCGAGGTCAGGTGGAAGGTCTCCCAGCCGAGCGCGCGCTGCTCGCGCAGGATCGCCGCGGTGCGGAAGGTGTAGCCGCTGTGCAGCGGGATCGAGTGATCGAGGATGTGCAGGATGCGCATGGAGTATTCGGAACGTCGCGTTCAGACCGCCTCGGCGAGCGCGACCGGCAGGGTGGCGCCGGCTGCGGTGTTGCGGACGAAAGCCTCGAACATCAGCAGCGTCCACAGCGGGGCGCTGTAGTCGCGCGCGCCGGACTGGTGGGCGTCGACCAGATGCTCGAGGTAGCTGCGCTCGAAGATACCCGTAGCGGCCAGGGTCTCGCCCAGCACTGCGTCACGCACGCGCTGCTTTAGCGGGCCGCGGAACCAGCGCGCGAGCGGCACCGCGAAGCCCATCTTCGGGCGGTAGAGCACGTCGTCGGGCAGCAGCGGCTCCATCGCCTTCTTGAACAGGTACTTGCCCTCGTTGCCCTGGATCTTGAGGCCGGAGGGCAGCGTCGCCAGCCACTCGACCAGCTTGTGGTCCATCAGCGGCTCGCGCACCTCGAGCGAGTGCGCCATGCTCGCGCGGTCGACCTTGGTGTTGATGTCGCCGACCAGGTAGGTCTTGAGGTCGAGGTACTGGATCAGCGCGAGCGCATCGTCGGTGCCGGCGGCTGCGGCATGGCGGCGGAAGACCTCGAGCGCGTCGTAACCGCCGAGCCTGTTGCGGAATTCGGCGCTGAACAGCTTGCGCCGCATGTCGCCGCGCAGGATGGAGACGCTGTGGAAGTAGGCCTCGGTGGCGTCGCGCGCCATCGCCTGGAAGGTGGTCTTGGCGCGGAACACGCGCGGCGCCCAGTCGGCCTTGGGATAGACGCGGCCGAGCAGGCCGAAGAGCGGTCGGCGCACGCCCATCGGCAGCGCGGCGCGCATCTTCTCTTCCATCAGGTGCATGCGGTAGCGGCGATAGCCGCCGAAGCTCTCGTCGCCGCCGTCGCCCGACAGCGCCACGGTGACATGCTTGCGCGCGAGCTGGCACACGCGGTAAGTGGGGATGGCCGAGCTGTCGGCGTAGGGCTCGTCGTAGAGCGCGGCCAGGGTGTCGATGAGGTCGAAGTCGTCGGACTTGACGGTCTCGACGAAGTGGCGGGTGCGGTAGCGGTCGGCGACCATCTGCGCGAACGCCGACTCGTTGTACTTGGGATCGTCGAAGGCGATCGAGCAGGTGTTGACCGGATCGTCCGAGAGCCCCGCCATGGTCGCCACCACCGCGCTCGAATCGACCCCTCCGGAGAGGAAGGCACCCAGCGGCACCTCGGCGATCATGCGCAGCCGCACCGATTCGCGCAGGCGCTCGGTCAGCTCGCCGGTGGCGTCGGCGAGGCCGATGTCGTTGTCGAGGGTGAAGCGCACGTCCCAGTACTGCTTCGGCGCGGGGATCGGCTGGCCGCGGCGGATGCACAGCGATTCGCCGGGGCCGAGCTTCCTGGCGCCGAGGAAGATGGTGCGCGGCTCGGCGACGTAGCCGAGGGCGAAGTACTCCTCGACCGCGAGCGGGTCGATGCGGCGGTCGAGCGCCGGGTGCTGCATCAGCACCTTGAGTTCGGAGCCGAAGGCGAGCGTGCCGTCGGGCAGCAGCGCGTAGAACATCGGCTTGACCGCGAGGCGGTCGCGCGCCATGAAGAAGGTGTCGCGGTTGCGGTCGTGCAGCGCGAACGCGAACATGCCGCGGAAGCGCTGCACGCAGTCCTCGCCCCAGGCCTCCCAGGCGTGCACGATGACCTCCGTGTCGCTGCGGGTGTGGAAGACGTGACCGAGCGCCTCGAGCTCGGGTACGAGCTCCTGGAAGTTGTAGATCTCGCCGTTGAACACCACCGCCACCGAGCCGTCCTCGTTGAACAGCGGTTGCTGGCCGGTGGCAAGGTCGATGATGGACAGGCGGCGGTGGGCGAGCGCGACGCCCGGCTCGAAGTGATAGCCGCCTTCATCGGGACCGCGGTGATGCTGGACGTCGTTCATGCGCTGCATCAAGGCGCGCTCGAAGTCGCGTTTGCCACGGGTGTCGAAGAGGCCGGCAATGCCGCACATGATCGCGTGTCCTCGTCAGGCCGCGCCCTGCGGGCGCAGAAGGGATTCGTAGAGCTCGGCGTAGCGCGTCACCATGCGCTCGATGCTGAACTCCGCCTCGACGCGCCGGCGCGCAGCCAGGCCCTGTTCTTGCCGCAATGCAGCATCCGCAGCGTAGCACAGCAACGCCTCCGCCATGCCGCGCGGGTCTTCGGCCGCCACGAGCGCGCCGGTCTCGCCGGGCACGACCAGTTCCGCATTGCCGCCGACCGCGGTGGCGACGACCGGCAGCCCGCTCGCCATCGCCTCGAGGACGGTGTTGGAGATGCCCTCGGCGCGCGACGGCAGCGCGAACACGTCGAGCGCGCGCATCACCGCGGGCACGTCGGCACGCTCGCCGGCCAGCCAGACGGCGTCTTCCAGCCCGCTGCTGCGGATCTCGGCCTCGAGCGTGGCGCGCAGCGGCCCGTCGCCCGCGAGCAGCAGGCGCAGCCTGCCCCCGACCCCGCCGTGTGTGCGCGCGAGCGCGAAGGCGCGCACCAGGGCGAGCGGATCCTTGACCGCCTGCTGCCGCCCGACCGTGCCGACGATGACCGTGCCGGGGGTGGCGAAGCCTTCCGGCAGACCGGCGAGGCTGCGCGCCTGCGCCGACAGGCGGGGGTGGAAGCGCCGCGCGTCCACGCCGTTGCAGATGCGCGCGACCCGCGCGGGGGAAATGCCCACGCGCTCGACGAGATAGGACTCGATGTGGCCCGAGAGCGCCACGTAGCGGTTCACGAAGGGGCTGTAGGCGCGCCGCAGCCACTGGAACTTGCGCCGCGTGCCGCCGGGGTCGGAGACGTCCCAGCCGTGCTCGCCATGCACCGTCGCCGGCACGCCGGCGAGCCGCGCCGGCACGACGGCCTCGAGCGCGGCGAGGTTGCGCGTATGCACGATCGCCGGACGCAGCGCGCGGAACAGCCGGTACAGGCGCGGATAGAGCTTGAGGCCGTGGCCGGGCGGCTTGTGCAGCGACACGAAGCGCACGTCCGCGCGCTCGATGCGGCGCGAGAAGCCTTCGGTGCATTCGGTGAGCGCCACCACCGCATGACGGAAGCGCTCGGCAGGGAGGTGGTTGATCAGGTTCACCACCCCGTTCTCCAGGCCGCCGACGTCGAAGCGGTACACGAGGTGCAGCACCAGCGGCCGGGCGACGTCCTTCATGGTGTCCGCACGAGCGCCGGCGCGTTCGGCGCGGTGCCCTCGCGGGCCTGCACCGCCTGCGCGAGGCCTGCGTCCGTGCCCTGCGCATCGAGCAGCCAGTCCAGGGTGCGCAGGTGCGCCGACCAGCTGTAGGCGCGCAGCACGCAGTCCCGCGCCGCCGCGCCGATCGCGGCGCGACGCGACGGATCCCCAAGCAGCTCGACCACGCGCCGGCACAGCTCGTCGCCATCGTCGGCGATGCTGCACTCCACCCCGTCGCGCGCCGCCAGACCCACGGCGGGCGCGGCCGAGAGCACCACCGGGCGCGCCATCGCCATCGCTTCCAGCACCTTGTTCTGGATGCCGCGCGCGATGCGCAGGGGCGCCACCACGAGGTCGGCGTGGGCGATGTAGGGGCGCACGTCGGGCACGGTACCGGTGACCACGACATCCTCGCCGGCGAGCGCCTGCACGGCCGGCGCCGGGTTCATGCCCACGATCCAGAAGCGCACGCCGGGCATGGCGCGACGGATCGCCGGCAGGAGCTCGGTGGCGAACCAGCACACCGCGTCGACGTTGGGCCAGTAGTCCATCGCACCGCTGAAGGCGATCACCGGAGCGCCCGCCGGATAGGGCGAAGCCCCCGCGTTGGCAGGCGCGAAGTACTCGGCGTCGACCCCGTTCTGCATGACGCCGACGCGGTCGCCGACTTCGGGCGCCGCGCGCCGGAAGACCTCGGCCTCGGCCTCGGTGACGAAGAGGCTCGCCTCCACGCCGGCTGCGGCGCGGCGCTCGAAGTCGAGCAGGCGCTCGCCCTCGCGCCGGTACAGCCAGGACATCGGCCAGCGCCGGTCGGCGGCGTACTGCGTCCACTTGGCCGAATCGACGTCGCAGAAGTCGACCACGCGGCGGCTCAGCCCGGGCACGTCGAGGTACTGCGCCATCGGCCCCGAGAAGGCCACCGCCGAACGGATGCCGTTCTCCGCCACCACCTGATCCACCCAGCGCGCCAGGCGCGGGCTGCGGTAATAGGGCAGGCTCAGCGCCTCTCCGCGCAGCAGGCCGCGCAGGCTCGCGAGGCGGCGGATGCCCGGCTCGATCGGGATCACGCAGGTCTGCTCGCACCACTGGCGCAGCGCCGGGATGTGGCGGCGGTCGTCCGCATGGTCGACGAAGCTGCCCAGCCACACCCGGTGCGTGCGGGCGAGCTGGCGCAGGATGTTGAACGACCGCAGCTTGTCGCCCTTGTTGGGCGGGTAGGGGATGCGGTGCGTGAGGTAGAGGAGCGGCGGCCGGCTGTCCTGCACCGCCCTACCCCAGGTTGCGCACGATGTGCGGCCCGAGCCGGTTCGCCACGCCGATCGGCAGGCGCTTCCAGAGGGCGATGAAGGCCCGGTACTTGGGGTTCATCGGGTTGTTCTGCGGGATGCTGTCGCGCTTGTACAGGCAGAACTCGTACGACAGCGGCTGCGGCTCGAAGCCCCAGTTCTTCTTGAACGCATAGGGGCCGGTGCCGACCTTGCTGCGACCGTAGTCGAAGACCGTGCAGCCGCGCTCGCAGGCGCGCCGCATCAGCTCCCAGTACTTGAAGTCGTTGGCGGCGAGCTCGCGCGCTGCAAGGTCGTCGCCCGCGTAGTAGGGCAGCACCTCGTCGCGGAAGTAGAAGCTGAGCACGCTCGACAGCGGCTTGCCCTCGGGCGAGGTCACCGTGAGCACTTCGCAGGCCTCACCGAAGCGCTTCTTGAGCTGCTCGAAGAACTTCCTCGGCAGCGCCGGCGTGCCGTGACGAAGCACGTTGTCGGCGTAGAGCGCGAAGAAGCGCTCGACACCCGCGTCCACCTCGCCGACCAGGCCGTTCTTGATGCCCTTGCGCACCATGGCGCGCTGCTTGCGCGGGATGGCGAGCAGGTTGGCCTCGACCTCGGGCAGGATCTCCTTGCGGAAGGTGACGTAGAGTTCCTGGCGCGGCCAGTCCTCGTGGCGCGGCTTCAGGTTGCGGAATTCGAGGTGCTGCACGCCGAGCGCCTGCGCCAGCGTCTCGGCCTTGGATTCGAGCGCGTACAGCGTCTCCGGGCCTGCATCCTCGGCCGCCGCGATGCCGCCGTAGACGCAGAAGGGTAGCGACACCAGCGCATGACCGAACAGGCGGCTGCGCACCTCGGCGAGCGGCAGCACGCCGACGATGTCGCCGGCGCGCTCGGCATACAGATAGAAGGTGCGGTGATCGAACACCTCTTCCATGAGCTCGCGCCAGGCGGACAGGTGGAAGAAGGTGGCCTGCGGGCAGCGGCGCACGAATTCGTCCCAGCGCAGGGCGTCCTCGGCCTTGAGCAGGTTCACGACGATCGGCAATCGGTCCATGGCGCGCATCCGGATCCAGTCGGGTTCAGGCGGCGTCGCGGAAGACTTCGTCGGCGCGCCCCCAGGAGAAATCGGAGAGAAGCCGGTCGAGCCGGGCTTCCGTGTGCTGCAGGTTAATGTAGTGCCTGAAGCGGGTCTTTGCCGTGGCAGCGGTCACACGCGGCTGCTCGGGATCGATTTCCCAGGGGTGGAAGTAGAAGATCGCCGGGCGGCGGTCGGCGGCATTGACGCGCGCGATCTGCCAGCGCGACAGCGCATAGGGCAACAGGCGGAAGAAACCGCCGCCACCCGCGGGCCAGTTGCGTCCAAGCATGTGCACGGTGGTGATCGGCACCTCGACCAGGCCGTTGGGCAGGCGCCACGGGAAGCGCGGCGCGTCGGGGATGCCGTAGTGGTCGTGGCGGACCGGATACACGCTCGAGCTGTAGCGGTAGCCCGCCTCGGCGATGCAGTCGTGCGCCCACAGGTTGGCCTCGCCGATCGAGAAGCTGGGCGCGCGGTAGCCGGTCACCGCACTACCGGTGATGTCCTCGAGGATCACCTTGGCCAGGCGGATGTCGGCCGTGAAGGCTTGGGGCGTGAGGTCGCTCGCGCGCTGGTGCGCGTAGCCGTGGCTCGCCACCTCGTGGCCCGCGGCGGCGATGCGGCGCACCAGGCCGGGATAGCGCTCGGCGAGCCAGCCCAGGGTGAAGAAGGTGCCGCGCGCGCCGTGGCCGTCGAGCAGCGCGAGGATGCGATCGACGTTGCGCTCGACGCGGCAGGGCACGCTGTCCCACTGCTCGCGCGGAAAATGCGGCGCGAGCGCGGAGACCTGGAAGTAGTCCTCGACGTCGCAGGTGAAGGCGTTGGTGATGCGTGCGGCCACCTCAACCCCCCGGCGCGGCGTGGACCGTCTCGTGCTCGACGAGCCAGTCGTGCAGATGGGCAGCGATGCGCTCGGCGCAGCGTCCATCCCAGTATTCGGGCACCCGCCCGGCCTTGCCACCGGTGGCGAGGATCTCGCGCGCCGCGGCGACGATCGCCTCGGGGCGGATGCCGACCAGGGTGTTGGTGCCCTGCTCCACCGTGATCGGGCGCTCGGTGTTCTCGCGGATGGTCACGCAGGGCACGCCGAGCGCGGTGGTCTCTTCCTGGATGCCGCCGGAGTCGGTCAGCACCATGCGCGCACCCGACATCAGGCCGAGCATCTCGAGGTAGCCCTGCGGCGGCAGGATCAGGAAGCCGGAGCCGGCGAGGCGATCGAGCATGCCGAAGCGCTCGAGGTTGTTGCGTGTGCGCGGATGCAGCGCGACAACCAGCGGCAACGCCTCGCTCACCGTGCGCAGGGCGTCGATGATCGGGCCGAGAGTGTCGGCGCTGTCGACGTTGGACGGACGGTGCAGGGTGACGACGCCGTAGCCGCCGGCGATCCGGCTCGCGTCCAGGCCGGCCGCGGCGAGCAGCACGTCGGCCGGCACCGCGCGCGGCAGGCTCGCGCGCAGGCTGTCGATCATGACGTTGCCGACGAAAACCGCACGCTCGGCGGGGATGCCTTCGCGGACGAGGTTGTCGTGGGCGGATCGCTCGGTGGTGTAGAGCACGTCGGAGATCTGGTCGGTGAGGATGCGGTTGATCTCTTCGGGCATGCGGCGGTCGTTGCTGCGCAGGCCGGACTCCACATGGACCACCGGGATGTGGCGCTTGCTCGCCACCAGCGCGCAGGCGAGCGTCGAGTTGACGTCGCCCACCACCAGCACCGCGCGCGCGCCATGCTCGTCGATGACCGGCTCGAAGCGCTTCATCACCTCGGCGGTCTGCACCGCGTGCGAGCCGGAGCCGACCGCGAGGTTGACGTCGGGCTCGGGCAGGTCGAGATCGGCGAACAGGCGGTCCTTCATCGCCGGATCGTAATGCTGCCCGGTGTGCACCAGCAGCGTGGGGATCGGCGGCTGGTGGGCGGCGAAGGCGCGGATGATCGGCGCCACCTTCATGTAGTTGGGACGTGCGCCGACGATGCAGATCACCGGCGCGGCCGAGAGGCGATGCGCGCTCATCGACCTTCCTCCTCGGTCGCGGCATCGCGGCGCACCGCCTGCAGCAACTGGTTGAGCACTGCGAGCGTGGCCGACACTGACTGTTCCAGGCCGGCCAGGCGTGCCTCGATGCGCTGCAGGTCGTAGCTGCCGGCCATGCCGGCGACCTGGTCGGCAAGCTCGGGCGAGACGCGCAGGCGCTCGACCGCCAGCGCCTCGACCGGCGGTAGCGCCGCGGCGGGCTCGGCGTCCCTCAGCACCGCGCGTCCCATGCCGGCCACCGGGCGCGCACGCGGCGGCGCGAACTCTTCCTTGAGCTCGGCGATCACCTCGCGCACCTGCGCCTCGGTGACCACATGGCTCTCGCCGAGATAGGCGGCGAGGAGCAGACGGTCGCACAAGGTGTTGATGGTGCGGGGGATGCCGCCGGTGTGGCCGTAGATCGCGTTGAAGGACCCGGGCTCGAAGCGCGGGTCCTCGTTCCAGCCGACGTGGCGCAGGCGGTGCTCGATGTAGCCGCGCGTCTCCTGCAGGTCGAGCGGGCCGAGGTGATAGGAGGCGATCACGCGCTGGCGCAGTTGCTGCATCTCGGCGCGCTGCATCATCTCGCGGAACTCGGGCTGACCGACGAGGAAACTCTGCAGCAGCGCATGATCCTCGAGCTGGAAGTTCGACAGCATGCGCAGTTCCTCGACCGCGGCTGCGGAGAGGTTCTGCGCCTCGTCGATGATCAGCAGCGCGCGCTTGTCGGCGGCGGCGAGCGACACGAGGTAGGTCTCGATCGCGAGCAGCAGGCCGGCCTTGTCGAGGTTGCGGCTGGGTACGCCGAAGGCGCCGGCGACCATGCGCAGCATGTCGGAGGCGTCGATCTGGGTGCTGACGATGGTGGCGGCGACGACCTTGGCCGGATCGAGCTGCTCGAGCAGGCTGCGCACGATGGTGGTCTTGCCCGCACCCACCTCGCCGGTGATGACGATGAAGCCCTCGCTCTGGTGCAGGCCGTATTCGAGATAGGCCATCGCGCGCCGGTGCCCCCGACTGCCGTAGAAGAAGGCCGGGTCGGGGTTGAGCTGGAAAGGCTTGCCGCTGAGTTTGAAGAAGGTTTCGTACATCGGGTGTCCGTTCAGAACCGCATGCCGAGGATGGCGGTGACGGAATTCGTCGTGTAGTCGCTCTCGCCCTCGGTCTTTTCATATCGGTAGCGCAGCCCCGCGCGCGTCCTGGGGCCGAGCGTACGATCGACGCCCACCGTGCCGGTCAGGCGACGCAGTGCGAGGTCGGCGTCGGCCGCACTCTCGGAATCCGAGCGCGCGAGCGTGGCATACAGCGAACTCGTGCCGCTGAGCGTGTGGCTCCAGGCGAGCGTGGTGGTGGTGATGCGCACCCGCTCGGTGTCGCGCAGGTCGTCTTCCGGAAGCAGGCCGGTGGTCGAACCGATGCGGCTGCGATCGCTGCGACTGGCGGACAAGCTCAAGGTGTTGCGCACCCCGAGCAGCGAGACGCCGCCACGGAACGCGCGCTCGACGTAGGCGGCATTGGAGCGCAGCACGCCGAAGGTGAGACATTCGTTGAGGGCCTGCTCGCGCTCGATCGGATCGGCGATGTCGCGTACGCGCATGAAGCAGTCCCGATCCGCGAGCACCACCGTGCCCAGCGTCTGTGCGAGCGAGGAGACGTCGCGCGTCGCACCGAGGAAGAAGACCGCGCGGCGCATGCGGTGGTTGAGGGCGAGATCGTAGCCGCGCCCGAACACCCGATCCTCGACCGTCGCGGCGAGCGAGGTGCGGTCGGTCGGGTACCAGTCCACCCCGGCGCCGACGATCCCGCTGCTGTCCTTCCTGCCGTCCGCGTAGTCGTTGGACTCGTGCCCGACGATGCCGCGCAGGCGCAGCTGCGGGGAGACGTTGGCGTACAGCGTGCCACGCACCGACTCCTCGCCACGCTGGCCGGTGGCGGCGGTGCCGCCATCACTTTCGGTGCGGGCATAGGCCAGGCCCCAGCCGAAAAACCGCAAGCCGCCCGGATCGGCGAGGCTGGCCTCCACGGTGTCCGCGCTCTGGTCGCCGAGACCGCTGCTGTTGGATCGCACGCCGCTGGACGAATAGCTCACCGAACCGCGTGCAGCCTCGCCGAAGCGCAGGTCGGACTCGAGCCGCGGGGTGATCGACCAATAGCGGACTTCGTTGTCCTTGTCGAAACCGAACGGGTCGCCGGGCGCCCGCCCGCTGAAGGCGGAATAGTTGTTGCGGGTGATTCCCCCGCTGAAATCGAGGAACAGCAGATCCTCCAGCGCCTCGTAGGCGCCCCTGCCGTCGAAGGAGAGGTAAGTGGAGTCGTCCTCGCTCGCAGAGGAATGGACGAGGTTGCGCAGGCGCGCGCTCAGGCTGCCGTTGAGACGCCCTGCGCTGCGGCTCACCGACACGCCGGGCGAGACCTCGAGCAGCCAGTCCCGACCGCCCTCGCGATCGAGGCCGGCGTTGTCGGTCCAGGTGAGTTCAGTGTCGAACGTGGGCGTGACCCGGGTCGACTGCGCGACCGCTCCGGTGGCCGGGCACAGGAGCGCGAGCACGCACGCACCGGCGACGAGGCCGGTACGCCGGGGCTCAGGCCGCCTCGGAACTGGCTTCGGGCGCTTTCCCATATCCGTATCCGTATCCATAGCCGTAGTAGCCCCCCACCGAGCGATCACGCGACTTGTTGAGCACCATCATGCGGATCGGGCAGGGCTCGATCGCTGCGAGCGCCTGGCGAACGTGGGCGTGGGTGGTGCGCTCGGCCTCCACCACGAGGACCACCTGTCCCATGTGGGTGGCAAGCACGCGCGATTCGGTCGTGACCAGCAGCGGCGGCGAGTCGAACACGATGATCCGGTCCGCGTAACGATGCGCCATCTGCTCGAGCAACTGCGTCATGCCGTCCGAGGCGAGCAGTTCGGTCGCGCGCTGGTGCGGCATGCCCGCCGGCAGGATGGAAAGCTTGTCGATGTTGGTCTTGAGCAGGACCTCGGAGAGGTCCTCGACCTCGCCGGCGAGCACGTCCATCAGTCCCGGCTGCGGCGGCAGATCGAACTCGCGCAGCACCGAGGGACGCGACACGTCGGCGTCCACCAGCAGCACCGTGTAGTCGAGCTCCATCGCCATGCTGATCGCGAGATTGATCGCGTTGAAGGTCTTGCCCTCGCCAGGAAGCGCGCTGGAAATCATGATCAGGTTGCCGTTATCGACCGCCGCCGGCCCCTCGAGGACGGCATTGGCCAGCAAGGGACGCTTGATCAGGCGGAACTCCTCGGCAATGGCCGAGCGCGGCTGGTCGGGCGTGACCAAGCCGCGAGCGGCCAGGCGCGCGAGATCGATATGGACGCTCTTGGGCTGGGCGCGCACCGGCGCGGGGGTCGCGACCACCGGCGCATTCGACTCCACCTTGGGCGCAAGCGGCTTGTCCTCGGGCAGGACGAGCGCCTCCGGCACCGGAGCGGATTCGACGGCGCCCTCGCCCGCCGCACTCTTGAGTTGGTCGAGGCGCTTGACTGCTTTTTCGATAATGCTCATCCGGGCACCCCGTTCAACTCTGCAGGAACACGATCGCGACCGTAACCGCGGCGAACACCCCGGCGTACGCCACCAGACCGCTGCCGAAGGCGAACAGCCCGTTGCGGCGACGACGACGACGCTCCGAAGTGGTCAGCATGGAGACGGTGCCGAGCACCGGCAGGCCGGTGATCTCGCGCAGCTGGCGTGCATCGCTGAACGCCGGTCGCAGCTGGCTGATCAGGAAGGTGAGCGCGAACCCCGCCCCCAGACCCACCAGCGCGGCGAGCGGCAGCAGCAGCAGCCGGTTGGGAGCCGAGGGCTTGGTGGGCAGGGTGGGCGGATCGATGATGCGGAAGTCGGCGATGCCCGACTGGGTGCTCATCTCGGCGGCGATGTTCGCCGACTCCCGACGCGATACCAGCTGGTCGTAGTTGCTCTTGTGGACGCTGTAATCGCGGTTGAGCTGCGCCATCTCGGTCTCGAGCTCGGGGATCCGCTTGGCGTCCTCCGAGAGGCTCGCCAGGCGGCTCTCGAACTCGGCCACCCGCGCACGCAGCGACGCGACCCGGGCCTCGGCCTGCGCCACCGCGAGCCGGGTCTGCTCGACCCCCGCACTCATGGCGCCGGGAGCACCGAAGGTACTGCCCGCCATGCTCGCGCTCAGCTCGGCCAGCTGCGCCTTCTTCTGCTTCTCTAGATCCTCGATGACGCGGCGTGCACCGACCACGTCCGGGTGCATCTCGGTGTAGCGCTGCAACATCTCGTCGAGGTTTCTCTTGAGCAGGTCGATGCGGGCGTCGATCTCGGGCGTCGCCACCATCGGCGGCGGCGCGATGCCCGCATCGGACGGCGCTGCGGAGAGTTGCTGGCGGAGCGCGTCGCGCGAGTTCTCGGCCTCGCGCAGTTCCAGGCGTGCTTCGCGCAATTGCTCGTTGGTCTCGGCGATCTGGGTGACGTAATCGCGCGCGCCGGTACCCAGCAGCGCCATGTTGCGCAGGCGGAAGTCCTTGAGCCGGTTCTCGGCGTCGGTCAGCTTCTGCTCGTAGCTGCGGATCTGGTCCTCGATGAAGCGCCGTGCCGCATCGGTATCCTGACGCTTGCCGCCGAGACCGGATTCGACGAACAGGGACAGCAGCGACTGCACGACGCGCTGCGCACGATGCGGCTCGACGTCTTCGTACGAGAGCGTGAACAGGTTGTCGCCGCGGCCGGACTGGATGCGCAGCCGGCTGGTCACCGAGGTGATCAGGGCCTCGCGCTGCTGTGCGTTCTGCACCGTGAGGTCGAGGTCGGCCATGGTGATCAGCTTCTCGACGTTGGGCCGGCTGATCAGCGTGCGGCTGAGCAAGTCGATCTGCTGGCTGATGTTGGGCTGGACGGCGAGCCCGGACATCAGCGGGCGCAGCACCGACTGGGTATCCACGTGGATGCGTGCGGACGACTCGTAGTGGTCCGGCATGAAGTAGATCGCCAGGCTACCGGCGATACCTGCGACCCACGCGAGCGCAAGCCCCCACCAGCGGAACCGCCACATGCCGCGCAGGTAGCCGATGATCTGTGTTACGAGTTCTTCCATGGGTCACGGTCGTGCTGAGCGCCCGCCACCGACCTTCTGCGATCGGCTTGCGGGCGTGTATGGATGGAGGTCAGAACCAGCTCTGCGGGATGATCAACACGTCGCCAGGGCGCATCTCGACGTTCGCCGAGACGTCGCCGCGCTTGACGAGGTCACGGATGCGCACGCTGTATTGCTTGTTGCCCTCGGCGGTGCGCAGGATGCTCGCGCCGTTACCGTCGGCGAAGTCCGTGAGCCCGCCGACTGCGATCATCACGTCGAGCAGAGTCATCTTCTGCTTGTACGCCAGCGTCTGCGGATTGGCCGCCTCGCCGATCACGCGGATCTGTTCGCTGTAAGGACCGACGAAGCCACCGACGATCACCGTCACGACCGGATCGCGGATGAACTTCGCAAGCTGCTTCTCGATGTCGCGGGCCAGCGTGCTCGAATCCTTGCCCATCGCGGGCAGGTCTTCGACCAGCGGTGCCGTGATCTTCCCGTCCGGCCGGACCGGGACGGAGGTGGACAGCTCGGGGTTGCGCCAGACCACGATATTGACGCTATCCCCGGGCCCGATCACGTAGTTGTAGTCCGCATCGGCCGCGGACGCGGGGGCAGGCGGGAAGGAAGAGGCACAACCACCGAGCAGTCCCGCCGCCACAGCGAGAACGAGGAAATGCAACACCGCGGATGATGCGCTTTTGACGCTTCTGAACATGACAAGCCCCTTCGTAAGTCCCGGACGGCGAATGATATACGACGACGCGAATGCGATGGCCATCGTACGGGCACCGCCCGCCGCGACGCCAGGCAGGATTGCACACAAGCGCCTACATTTCAGGAGACATGAAGTCGGCTAGATTCACGGCTCGCCCGTTCCGGATTATCATTGATCCGATGGGAGTCGTCCGCGCTCGCCGCGCGCGCACTCCAGACCACCCAGAACGTAAACGAATTGGGCCACTCCAATGCGCCAGATCCACTCTTCGCGGGGCACGAACTGCCCCCCGCCCGTACGCGACCTCGCTTACCTAGCGTTGTCTGGCGCCGGATTCCAATCGCCGGAGACGTCGCCGCATCAGTGGTTCGACGAGAACACCGCCGCACTGCGCGGCCTTTCGTTCGAACGCAGCGGCTTCCAGGTCTGCATCGCCAACGGCAGTGAAGCGCTCAAGCGCCAGACGGCCAAGCTGATCGAGCGCATGTACTCGGCGCGCGGCCTTTTTCCCTACGGGATGCACGCCAACATCGACCCGCGCGACATCACCGTGGTCGCTCTCCTCGACGGGGAAGCGGTCGCGACGGCGACGATCCGCGTCGATCACGGTGGTGGATTGCTCGCGGACACTTTGTACAGCAAAGAGATCGACCACGTGCGCGCGACCGGGGGTCGAGTGTGCGAAATTACACAGTTGGCGATCGATCCCGAGCGCGGATCGCACGAAGCGCTGGCTGGCGTGATGCAGGCCGTGTTCGTGATCACCCAGGCGACGCGGCGCGTCACCGACATTTTCGCCGAGGTCAATCCGCGCCATGCGGGATTCCATCAGCGCGTATTCGGCTTTCGTCGCGTGGGCGTGGAGAAGATCTGCCCCAGGGTCAACGCTCCGGCCGTGCTCCTCCATCTGCCCCTGTCCGAGTTCGAGGAGCGCGTCGCCCGCCACGAACGCCTGATGCACATGAACGGCGATCGGGTTCATCGCCTGCTGCCGGATCCCGTCCAGTCCAGGCAGTTGATCCAGGCGATGACCGGTAAGGCGGCCTGAGCCCGCCCGGGGCACTCAGAACATGTGGCGCAGTTCGAGATAGACACGATCGTTCCGATCGTAACGGCTGAAAAACCCCCTTCCATTCCCGCCGAAGACGTCGACGCCACCGACGAGCCTCCATGCCGGGGCGAATTTCCAGGTCAGTTTCGGTCGAATCAGGTGATCCGAGCGGTTAATGCTGGACAGCGCGAGGACTTCCGCCTCCAGGTTCGTGCCCGCGCCATGAACGACCTGCAAGGTGACGCCCTGCTCGTGCCGATCGGCCATCAAGGCCGGAACATGCTCCTCCAGCCAGCGCCCGTAGTACTGCACGTTGAAGCGCCAGTCGCCCGCGGGCACATCGACCCCGAGCGCATAGTCGACCATGTCGGTCGGCAGCAGCCCGATGGAGAGGCCCGGACCGCTCGAGAACGTATTCAGGCTGCGACCGTGCGTATGGACCGCCTCGCCCTTCAGCACGAAGCTGCCGAGATCCTTGCTGAAAGTGCCGCCAAGCTGCCCGATCCGGTCGTGTCGCAGGCGGGCCACACCCTGGTTCAGGGCGTATAGCGTCGGCGAGACATCGTAGCTGCGGTAATAGAAGGCGCTGAGATCCCACCCATCGACGAGTCGCGAGACGCGCGCACCCCAGTTCGAGCCATCCAGATCCTTCCCCGGACGATCCTCGTCCAGCACCGTACCTGCAGGCAACCACGGGAAGACGAAGAAATCGTCGCCGGGCTCGCCGATCTCGTCGAACGAGGGCCTCGGCACCCACAGGAACTCTAGGTGCGTTTCGGCACCGAAATGCTCGGCGCGCAGCGCCCACTGCCCGATCCGCATGCCCTCGAGTTCCGGCTGCAGGAAATCCCGCATGTCGCGTGCGGACACGACGTCGGCGAAAAAGAAGCCGACCATCTCGCCCCATACGATCTGCTGCCGCCCGGCACGGAATTCCCAGTCGCCATGGCCCAGATCGACATAAGCCTCGCGCAACACGAAATCCGTGCGGCGGTCGCGCCGCACGGCGGCCGGATAATGTTCGTCCTCGAGGTCGAAAGCACCGTCGGCCTCGGCGCGCGCGCTCAGCTTCCATCGCGCCCGCGGCGCCAGCTGCCCGGCGACACCGAGTTCCCCACGCGCGCGCAGGCGCGACCAGCGCTCCGGATCCCGGTATGTGTATGCCGCCCCGAGTTCGGTGTAACCGTTCCACTTGAGGCCGTCCGCGCCCTCTGCACCGGACGCCGGCGCTCCGACGTCGAGCAGCGCGTCGAGTTCGGCGTCGGCCTCACCCGCGTCCGCGTCCGTCACGGGTTCTTCGGCAGCGGGCTCCCCTTCTTCCACCTCCACCGACACCGGTTTTGGCGCGAGCTGCGGCCCCGCCGCAGTCGCCGGCACGGAGAGGGCCCCCAGGACAAGGGCAAGAACGGTCAGACAAGGCAGCTTCTTCGACAGTGGCATTGCACTCGTTCCTAGATTTCGCGGATATCCTCGTCGCGCGGCGTCCGCCCATCGACGAACACCCAGCGGTCGTCGGCCTTCATGCCGAGCGCGATGATCTGGCCGTCGGCGATGCGCACCAGCCGGTCGGCCATGTTCATGACCTTGCGGTCGTGGGTGGAAAAGACGAAAGTCGTCCCCGACTGGCGGTTGATGTCGCGCATCAGCTTGAGGATGCTGGTGCCGGTCTTGCTGTCGAGGTTGGCGGTGGGCTCGTCGGCAAGGACGATCTTGGAGTGCGTGGCCAGCGCGCGCGCGATCGCCACGCGCTGGCGCTGGCCGCCGGAGAGCTGGTTCGGCCGATGCTCGGCGTATTTCTTCAGGCCGACTACCCCGAGATAATGGCGCACCCGTTCCGCGCGCTCCTTCTTCGTGAGCTCGGGCATCTGCAGCAGGGGATACTCGACGTTCTCCGCGGCCGACAGGACAGGGAGCAGATTAAAGGTCTGAAAGATGAAGCCGATGGTACGGGCACGCAGGTCGGCCAGTTCGTCGGGCGTACGGTTCGACACGTCGTGACCGTCCACGACCACCCGCCCCGAACTCGGCGTGTCGATGCAGCCGATGATGTTCAGCAAGGTCGACTTGCCACTGCCCGAAGGCCCTGCGATCGCCAGGAACACCCCTGGCTCGATCTCGAGCGAGACGTCGTCCAGCGCCAGCACCATCTGCTCGCCGAGACGAAAACTCTTGCTCACGTGTTCGATCTGGACGATGGCCATCAGGACGATCGAGAATGAAGATAACTTCGAAAGGATAGCACCCATGACGCCAAGCTTACGATCCCGCCGCCGATTCGTCGCCTGCCTCGCCGGCAGCCTGCTGCTGCCGACGCTGGCGCATGCGACCGACGCCCCCGCGCCTGCCGAGCCCGCACCCCCCGAGCCGGTCGACGCGGTGGCGATCGATCTGGTCCAGCGCGCCGACGCCATCCGCTTCCCGCGCGAGAGCTTCCAGACCGAGGTCGTCGTGCGCAACTATACCGACGGTGCAGAAGGCGACTCGCGCACCTACCGCATCCTCTCGCGCGGGAACGAAAACACCATCGTGCTGACGATGGAGCCGGCCACCGAGCGTGGCCAGGCCTTGCTGATGCGCGCCCGCGACCTGTGGATCTTCATGCCGAGCGTGTCGCAGCCGGTGCGCCTGTCGCTGGCCCAGCGCCTGACCGGGCAGGTGGCCAACGGCGACCTCGCACGGGCCAACCTGGCTGGCGACTACACGCCGACCATCGCCGGCCGCGAAACGATCGACGGCCAGCCCGTGGTGGTGCTCGACCTCAAGGCGGTCGATCGCGGCGTCACCTATGCACGCGTGCGCTACTGGGTGGGCGAGCGCGACCAGCGCCCGCTCAAGGCCGAGTTCTACGCACTCTCCGGTCGTCTGCTCAAGACCGCACGCTACGAAGAATTCCGCCAGATGGCCGGCGCGATCCGCCCCACCCGGCTGGTCATGGAGGACGCGCTCAAGAAGGGCGAGATCTCGGTGCTGACCTACGAGAACATGAACGTGCGCGACCTCCCCGAGCGCATGTTCACCCGCGAGTACCTGCGCCGCCTGCAGCAGTAGGGTGTGCGCCGAGCCGGCAGGTCTTCACACCACCACGCGCACGTGCCCGCCGGTCGCCTCCTGCAGGTGGCGGGCAAATTCCGCACGCACCCCATCTTCGCCATGCACCAGGCGCACCTCGCCCGGGAGATGGCGCATGCGGGTGACAAAGCGGGTCAGATCGTCGCGGTCGGCATGCGCCGAGTAGCCCGACAGCGTATGGATGCCGGCGCGGATGTCCACGCGTTCGCCGTCCAGCTCCACGTAGCCGCCGCGCGGCCCGTAGGCCTGGATGGCGTGGCCGGGCGTGCCGCGCGCCTGATAGCCGACGAAAAGCACGTCGTGGCGCGGGTCGCCGAGCATCTCGCGGAGGTAATTCACCACCCGGCCGCCCGCGCACATGCCGCTCGCGGCGATCACCACCGCAGGCTCGCGGCTGCGTGCGAGCCTGCGCACGTTGGCGAGATGGTCCTCGTGACTGTCGATCGCCACCAGCTGATCATAGGACAGCGGCTGGCGCCCGGCGCGCACGCGCGCGCGCGCCTCGGCGTCCCAGAACGGCTGCAACTCGCGGTAGAGCGCGGTGAAGCGCTGCGCCAGCGGCGAGTCGAGGAAGATCCGCAGCCCGCCCCAGGCTGCGGCATGCGGCCCGGGCCGCAAGCGCTGGCGATGCAGGATGTCCTCGAACTCGTAGAGCAGCTCCTGCGTGCGCCCGATGCTGAAGGCGGGCACGATCACCGTGCCGCCGTCCTCGAGCGCATGCTCGACGACCGCCTGCAGACGCGCACGCCGGTCGCGGCGATTCTCGTGGACGCGGTCGCCGTAGGTGGTCTCCAACACCAGCACGTCCGCCCGCCAGGGCGGACGCGGCGCCGGCAGCAGCGGCGCGTGCGGCGCCCCGAGATCGCCCGAGAACACCACCCGGAGCGGCTGCGGCCACGCCGCGCCCGAGAGCTCGCATTCGACGTAGGCCGAGCCGAGGATGTGGCCGGCGCGCTGCAGGCGGATCCTGCAGCTCGCGTCCGGGCTGCGATACACCAGGTGCCACTTGCCGTAGGGCAGCGCGCGGATGCGCGCCTCCACCTTGCCGAGGTAGCGCTCGATCAGGGCGCGGTCGCGGCTCACGCCCACCGCGAAGGCGTCGGCGAGCACGGTGGGCAGCAGGCGTGCCGAGGGCTCGCTGCACAGGATCGGCCCCTTGAAGCCAGCGGCGAGCAGCCACGGCAGGCGGCCGCAATGGTCGATGTGGACGTGGGTCAGCACCAGCGCGCCAACACCCTCGAGCGGGAAATCGATCTCCAGCCGGTCGGCGGCCGAGCGCCCGTCGGGCGCGGTCTCCGCGCCCTGGAACAGGCCGCAGTCGACCAGCAGGCTGTTGCGCCCCTCGACGAAGAGCTGGTGACAGGAACCGGTGACGCCGTCGCGCGCGCCGTGGTGCAGGATGGTCGGGTTCATGACGTCATTCTAGACGCCCATGCGCCGGCGTCCACCCGCGGCGGCCCCGCCGCACCAGCGTCCGCGGCCTGCGCCCGCTAGTCCATTCCCCACTTCTGCAAACGGTAGCGCAGCTGACGCAAGGTCATGCCGAGGTTGCGCGCGGCCGCCGACCGGTTCCAGCGCGTCTGCTCGAGCGCGCGGATGATGCGCAGGCGCTCGACCTCATCCCGGCCCTCGCCGGCCACTTCGGCCTCGGTCGCCGGCGATGCACCATTCTCGCCCCCCCCCGGCGCCGCGAGCGCGCCGCAATCGTCCTCCACCCCGAGGTCGCCGGCACCGATCTCCTCACCCTCGCACAGCGCACAGGCGCGCTCGAGCAGGTTCTCCAGCTCGCGCACGTTGCCGGGGAAAGCGTAGGCCTGCAGCGCCTCGAGCGCCGCCGCGGAAAGCCGGCGCGGCGCCCCACCCTCGCGCACGGCGAGGCGGGCGAGGATGTGGGCGGCCAGGTCGGGGATGTCCTCGCGGCGCTCGCGCAACGGCGGCACGCGCAAGGTGATCACGTTGATGCGGAAGAACAGGTCCTGGCGGAAGCGCCCCTCGGCCACCAGGCGGCCGAGATCCTGGTGCGACGCGGAGAGGATGCGCACATCCACCGGCTCCTCGGCATGCGCACCCACCGGGCGCACCGCGCGCTCCTGGATCGCGCGCAGCAGCTTGACCTGCATCGCCAACGGCAGTTCGCCGATCTCGTCGAGGAACAGGGTGCCGCCGCCCGCGGCCTGAAACAGCCCGCTCTTGTCCGCGGTGGCGCCAGTGAAGCTGCCCTTGCGATGACCGAAGAACTCGCTCTCCATCAGCTCGGGCGAGATCGCCCCGCAGTTGACCGGCACGAAGGGGCCGGCGGCGCGCGCACCGAGCGCGTGGATGTAGCGCGCAATCACCTCCTTGCCGGTCCCGGACTCACCATGGATGAACACCGGCGCCTGGTTGCGCGCAAGCTTCCCGGCCTGGGCGCGCAGCTGCACGAAGGCCGCCGAGTGGCCGATCAGGCTGCGCTCCGCCGACGCCGCACCATGCTCGACCGGCTCCACCGCGTGCAGCTTGAGCGCGTGCTGCACGAGTTCGCGCAAGGCCTTGAGCTCGACCGGCTTGGTGACGAAGTCGAAGGCACCCAGCTTGAGCGCGCGGATCGCGGTCTCGATGCTGCCGAAGGCGGTGATCACCGCCACCGGCAGGCCCGGCCGCAGCGTCTGGATGTACTCGACCAGCTCGAGCCCGTCGCCGTCGGGCAGGCGCATGTCGGTCAGGCACAGCCGGTAGCTGCGCTCGGCCAGCAGCGCACGCGCCGCGCCCACCGAGCCCGCCGTGTCGCAGGCCAGTCCCATGCGCATCAGCGAGAGCTCGAGCAGTTCCCGGATGTCGTCCTCGTCATCGACGACGAGGACGTCGGCGGCACGGGGCCGGTTGCGGCGGTCGACCTGGGTCATGGCTGCTGGCTCGCGGTGAGGATGAAGTCGGCACCGGGGGTACTCGGGGCGAGCGCCAGGGTGGCGTCGTTGGCCTCGGCCAGCTCGCGCGCGATGTACAGTCCGAGGCCGGTACCCTTGGGATGGGTGGTGAAGAAAGGTTCGAACAGGTGCGCCCGCATCGCCTCGTCGAAGCCCGGACCGTCGTCCTGCACGTGCAGCACGACCTTGGCGTGCGGCAGGGCCTCCGCCCACAGGCGCACCGCGCCGGGCGCGCCCGAGGCATGGCGGGCCGCGTTCGACAGCAGGTTGTCGAGGATCTGGTGCAGGTGGGCGCGGTCCATCGCCAGGGTCAGCGCAGGGTCGATCGCAAGCTCGTACAGCTGCGCCTCGGCGGGCTCGCGGAACACGCGCGCATCGAGGATCTCGCGCACGAAGGCGGCCAGCGGCAGGGCCTCGGGCATGGTCTGCTCGCGCCGGCCGAGGGCGAGCACGTCGCGGATCATGCGCTCGATGCGGCGCGCATTATCGTTGATGATGCGCACCAGGCGCGCCTGCATGTCGGCGCGTTTTTCCTCGCCGAGCAGCTCGGCGGCCTGGGTCACCGCCGACAGCGGGTTGCGGATCTCGTGCGCCATGCTTGCGGTGAGGCGGCCGAGCGCGGCGAGCTTGATCTGCTGCAGCTGGCGCTGGATCTCCTCGTAGTCGGTGAGATACAGCAGGGTGTCGCCCTCGGCCGCGCTCCCCCGGTCGCCCTGCACGCGGCGGCAGCGCAGCAGGCGGCCGGCCGCGCCCACCCGCATCAGACGCCCGTCCTCGCCCACCGCCGGCTGCAGCATGTCCTCCAGCCCGGCGTCGAGATCGGCGAGCGCGAGTCCGTCGAGCGCCCCGTCGCCGGCACGGGTCAGGCCGAGCATCTCGAGCGCCTGCGCGTTGGCGTGGAGGACGCGGCCGCGCGCGCCGACCACGATCACGCCGTCCTGCATGTCGCGCAGGATGTGGGCGCTCACCGCCTGCTGCTTGGCGAGCGCCACGCCGCGCTCGGCCGCTAGCGCGGCGTTGGCCTGGGCGCGCAGCGCGAGCAGGCGCGCGATCGCCGCGATGCCGAAAAAGCCGGCGCAAAAGATGCCGACCTGCAGGAACTCGACCGACTGCCCCCCACCGAAAAGCCGCGAGGCGTTCTCGACCAGCACTGCCAGGGTGGCGAGCGCGGCCGAGAACATCACCATGCGCCCTTCGCCGATCAGGCCTGCACCGGCGAGCATCACCATCATCAGCACCGGCATGCCGCTACGGTAGCCGCCGCTCACCCACATGATCGCCGCGAGCGCGACGATGTCGGCGAGCGCGAGCAGGGTCACGACGCGTTCGAAGCCGAGCCGTCGCACCGCGTCGGGGAAACCGAGACTGAGCACCGCGGCGAGGTAGCCGACCACCGCCACGAGGTAGAGGCGCGGGCTCTCGCTGCCGAGGCCGAGCGCCTCGCCGGCGACGAGGAAGAGACCGCCCAGGATCAGCCGGAAGACGTTGAGGTAACGCAGCGCACGCCGGCGCGCGCGGTCGGCCGCATCGACCGCGAAGGCGGCCGCTTCAATCGGGTCGCGGGCCGGCACGGCGATGTTCGTCGCAGCAATAGAAGGTTTCGCCGGCGCGCACGCCCTCGGACTCGGGCACGATCAGCCCGCAGTGTCGGCACTCGAGCATGACCTCGGGCTTGCCCAGGCGCCCGTCCTCGGCCTTGCGCCCGAGTCCGCCACGCGCCTTGAGGCGGCGCACCGCGCCGCGCGCCCACCAGATGCCGAACACGACAAGGATCAGGATGAGCAGGTTGCGCACGTTGGGGGCCGGATGGAAGTCGAGAACACCCGGATTCTAACATGCGCCCCCCGGCGCCCTCGGCCGCGCACGCCGTGCCTACCGCGCACCCGGCCGGTTTGCGACAATGCCGGTCCGCACCGCACCGAGCCGCCGCCATGCCGAACTTCCCCGCGCCGATCGAGTCCCGCCTGCCGCACGTCGGCACGACGATCTTCACCGTGATGTCCCGCCTCGCCCAGGAATGCGGCGCGATCAACCTCTCGCAGGGCTTCCCCGACTTCAACGCCGACGACCTGCTGTTCGAGCGCGTCGCGCACGGGATGCGTGCCGGCCACAACCAGTACGCGCCCATGGCCGGCACCGCGGCGCTGCGCGCGGCGATCGCCGCCAAGGTCGAGACGCTCTACGGCACGGCCTACGACGTCGAGCGCGAGATCACCGTCACCGCCGGCGCCACCCAGGCGCTGTTCACCGCGGTGACCGCCTGCGTGCGCGCGGGCGACGAGGTCATCGTGTTCGAGCCGGTGTACGACTCCTACGTCCCCGCCATCGAGCTCGCCGGCGGCAAGGTCGTGCGCATGCGCCTGGCTGCCCCCGACTACCGCCCCGACTGGGACGCGGTGGCGGCGGCGATCGGGCCGCGCACGCGCATGATCATGATCAACACCCCGCACAATCCCACCGCCACGGTATGGACGCGGGACGATCTCGACCGCCTCGCGGCGCTGGTGCGCGGCACCGGCATCGTCGTGGTGGCCGACGAGGTCTACGAGCACATCGTCTTCGACGGCGCGGCGCACGCCTCCTGCGCCGCGCACCCCGAGCTCGCGCAACGCAGCTTCGTGGTGTCGAGCTTCGGCAAGACCTACCACATCACCGGCTGGAAGGTGGGCTACGTGCTCGCCCCGCGCGAGCTCATGGCCGAATTCCGCAAGGTGCATCAGTTCAACGTGTTCACCGTGAACACTCCGGTACAGCTCGCGCTCGCCGACTACATGGCCGACGCCTCGCGCCACCTCGGCCTGGCCGCGTTCTACCAGGCCAAGCGCGACTTCTTCCGCGCCGCGCTGGCCGCCTCGCGCTTCGAGCTGCTGCCCTCGCACGGCACCTACTTCCAGCTCGCGCGCTATGCGGCGATCTCCGACCTGGGCGACGCCGCCTTCTGCGAGCACCTGACCCGCAATGTCGGCGTCGCCGCGATCCCGGTGTCGGCCTTCTTCGCCGACGGCCGCGACGAACACGTGATCCGCTTCTGCTTCGCCAAGAACGAGGCCACGCTCGCCGCCGCCTGCGCCAAACTGGTGGCGCTCTAAGTCGCCCCGCCCCCCCTCCACGAGAGCGCCCCGATGTTCGAACAACCCATCCCCACCTTGCGCCGCGACGGCGAGGTCGTCCATGTCCTCGACCAGACCTTGCTGCCCTTCCGCACCGAGACCGTCGCGCTGCGCACCCTTGCCGAGGCCGCGCACGCGATCCGCAGCATGCAGGTGCGCGGCGCGCCGCTGATCGGCGCCACCGCGGCCTTCGGGGTGGCGCTCGCGCTCGCCGACGAGGGCGCCGACGACGCCACGCTCGCGCACGCGCTCGCCACCCTGGGTGCCACCCGGCCCACCGCGGTGAACCTGCACTGGGCGCTCGAGCGCATGCGCCTCGCGCTGCAGCCCTTGCCGCCCCCTGCGCGCGTCGAGGCGGCCTGGGCCGAGGCCGAGGCGATCCGCGCCGACGACACCGCGACCTGCGACGCCATCGGCCGCCACGGCGTGCGCCTGATCCGCGAGATCGCCGCCCGCCGTCCCGGCCCGGTGCGGCTGATGACGCACTGCAACGCCGGCTGGCTCGCCACCTGCGGCGCCGGCACCGCACTCGCGCCGGTGTATGCGGCGCAGGCCGAGGGCATCGCGGTCGAGGTCGTGGTGAGCGAGACGCGGCCGCGCAACCAGGGTCTGCTCACCGCCTGGGAGCTGCGCGCTGCCGGCGTGCCGCACATCCTCATCGCCGACAACGCCGCCGGCCTGCTGCTGATGCGCCACGAGGTCGACCTCGTCATCACCGGCGCCGACCGCATCGCCGCCAACGGCGACACCGCCAACAAGGTCGGCACCTACCTCAAGGCGCTCGCCGCCCGCGTCGCCGAGGTGCCCTTCCACATCGCCGCACCGCACTCCACGCTCGACTTCGCCAGCGCCGATGGTGCCGCCATCCCGATCGAGGACCGCGGCGCCGACGAGGTCCTGCATGTACGTGGCGAGGCCGCCGACGGCGCCACCGCCGAGCTCGCGCTCGCCCCCGCGGGCACGCGCGCCGCCAACCCCGCCTTCGACCTCACCCCGGCTGCGCTCATCACCGGCATCGTCACCGAGCGCGGCATCGCCCGCCCGGGCGAGCTCGCCCGCCTCTACCCGGAGCAGGCACGGTGAGCGCCGGCACGCCCGGCTGCATCCACGAGGAAGCCGGCTGGCGCGGCGCGGACGACGCGCGCGCCAGCCTGCTCCACACCCTGCGCGCGATGGGCGCGGCGCGGCTCAACGTCGGCACCTCGGGCAACGCCAGCCAGCGCCTCGAGGGCGGGCGCATGCTGATCAGCCCGAGCGGGATCCCCGCCGAGCGCTGCCGCACCGAGGACATGGTGGTCGTGGAGGCCGACGGCCGCTACGCCGGCGCGCGCGCGCCCTCGTCCGAATGGCCGCTGCACCACGACGTCTATACCGCCTTCCCGGCGGCCGGCGCGGTGCTGCACGCGCATGCGCCCTTCGCGACCGCACTCGCCTGCCAGCGCCTCGACATCCCTCCCTTCCACTACATGATCGCGCGCTTCGGCGGCACCACGGTGCGCTGTGCGCGCTACGCCACTTTCGGCACCCAGGCGCTGTCCGACGCCACCGTGGCGGCGCTGCAAGAGCGCAGCGCCTGCCTGCTCGCCAACCACGGCATGGTCGTCCTCGGCCGCGACCTCGAGCACGCGCTGGCGATGGCGATCGAGTTCGAGACCCTCTGCGAGCAGTACTGGCGCACCCTGCAGCTGGGCGAGCCGGTGCTGCTGTCGGAAGAGGAGATGGCCGAGGTGATCGAGCGCTTCAAGTGGTACGGCAAGCCACGCGCGTGACCCGACGACAAGACGCATCGCGACTCGCATCGCTCCCACAAGACCGCCCAGCCGCCAGCAGCAACGATGAGCACGACGGTTTTCGTAGGAGCGACGCAAGTCGCGATTCAGCCGCCGACGAAAGCGATGCGCGCCACCGAGCGCGTAAGCGCCGCGATCGCGACTTGCGTCGCTCCCACAAGACCGCCCAGCCGCCAGCGGCAACGATGAGCACGACGGTTTTCGTAGGAGCGACGCAAGTCGCGATTCAGCCGCCGACGAAAGCGATGCGCGCCACCGAGCGCGTAAGCGCCGCGATCGCGACTTGCGTCGCTCCCACAAGACCGCCCAGCCGCCAGCGGCGACGATGAGTACGACGGTTTTCGTAGGAGCGACGCAAGTCGCGATTCAGCCGCCGACGAAAGCGATGTCCGTTGGCGCAGGCGGGCGACGAGACCCGCGCGCCAGAGGCAAACAGGCCCTCCGCTACCCCTCCAGCACCCGCAGCAGGCTCGCGGTGTCGTCCCGACCCCAGCCTGCGCCCATCAGCGCGTCGAGCTGCTGCCAAACCTGCGCCGCCACCGGCAGCGGCGCGCCGAGGCGGGCGGCCTCTTCCATCAGGATGGCGAAATCCTTGTGGTGCAGGCGGGCCTCGACGCCGGCGGCGAAGTCGCGCGCCACCATCTTCGCGCCCATCACCTCCAGCACCCGCGAGCCCGCCGACCCGCCAGCGAGCGCGCACAGCACCGCGGCCTGGTCCACCCCATGGGCGCCGGCGAGGCGGAAGGCTTCGGCGCAGGCCTGGATCGCCGACACCATGATCATCTGGTTGCAGGCCTTGGCCACCTGCCCGGCGCCCGGCGGGCCGATGTGCACGATGCGCTTGCCGAGCGCCTCGAGCAGCGGACGCACGCGCGCCAGCGTGGCGGCCTCGGCACCGGCCATGATCGCCAACGTGGCCGCGCGCGCGCCCTGTCCGCCGCCCGACACCGGCGCGTCCACCCAGCCGACGCCGCGCGTGGCGTAGCGCTCCGCGAGCGCGCGCGCCGACGCCGGGGCGATCGTGCTCATGTCCACATGGACGGCCCCGGGCGCGAAGCCCTCGGCCAGCCCTTGCACACCGAAGGCGAGCGCTTCGACGTCAGCGCTCGCGGTGACGATGGTGATCACCACCTCGCTGCGCGCAGCCAGATCAGAAGGCGTCGCGCACAGCGCCACGCCCTCGGCGACCAGCGCCGCCGCCGACTCCGGCCGCCGCGCCCACACCGCGAGCTCGTGGCCCGCGGCGCGCAGGTGGTGCGCCATCGGCTCGCCCATCACGCCCAGCCCGATGAAACCGACCCTCATCGCCCCGCCCTCCGCCCTGCCTTCCGCCACGCTCACCGGACCACCCTCCTGTCACTGCGCGACCTCCTCCCCGGGAGAGGGCAGCGCTTCCCTTCGGCCGGCTGTGCGGGCGCGCTCATTCGCCTACCCCGCCGCTCATGCGCTCCAGCAGCTTGAGCATCGCCACCGAATCGTCCTCACCCATCCCGCAGCCGATCATGCCGTTGAAGAGCTGCGCCGCGGCCGCCGCTGCGGGCAGCGCCACGCCGAGCCGGTGCGCCTCGCCCATGACGATGCGCAGATCCTTCTGGTGCATCCAGGCCTTGAAGCCGGGCCGGAAGTTGCGCTCGAGCATGCGCTGCCCATGGTTCTCCAGGATGCGCGAATACGCGAAGCCGCCGAGCAGCGCCTCGCGCACCTTCGTGCCGTCCGCGCCGCTCTTGGCCGCGAAATTGAGCGCCTCGGCCACCGCCGCCACGCCCACCCCGGTGACGATCTGATTGCAGGCCTTGGCGACCTGGCCAGCACCGGCCTCGCCGATGCGGGTGATCGACTTGCCCATGGCTTCGAAGAGCGGCTGCACGTGCACGCAGGCCGCCGCGTCGCCGCCCACCATGATGGTGAGCGTGCCCGCAATCGCGCCCGGCTCGCCGCCCGAAACCGGCGCATCGAGCGCGATCACCCCGCGCGCCCCCAGGCGCTCGGCGATGGACTGCGCCACAGCGGGCGCGATCGTGCTCATGTCGATGTGGATGTGGCCGGGTGCGGCACCGTCGGCCACGCCCTCGGCACCCAGCGTCACCTGCTCGACGTCGGGCGCGTCCGGCACCATGCTGATCGTCACCGCCGCGCGCCGCGCCACCTCGGCCGCACTCGCGCAGTCGCCCGCGCCGGCCTCCAGCAGCGGCCGCATCGACTCGCGCCGCCGGCTCCACACCTGCACGCGATGGCCCGCTTTCAGCAAATTGAGCGCCATGGGCCGGCCCATGAGGCCAAGCCCGATGAATCCGACATCCATTCGTCGAGTCTCCACGGGATTGCTTGTTCTGCGGCGGGTGCGGCGCGTGGACACGCTGGTCGCGCGGCGCGAAGCTCGCCATAATCGCCGCCATGAAATACGGTCCAATCATCAAGGAAATCGGGCGGGGCGCCAAGGGCGCCCGCGACCTCGACACGGCCGCGGCGGCGGCGCTCTTCGGCGACATCCTCGACGGCGTGGTGCCCGAGCTCGAGCTCGGCGCCATCCTGCTCGCCTTCCGCATCAAGAGCGAGGCGCTGCCCGAGCTGCTCGGCTTCAAGCAGGCGATGGACGCACGCACCGTGCAGGTGGCGGTGCCCGAGGGTCCGCGCTGCGTGGTACTGCCGACCTACAACGGCGCGCGCCGCCAGGCCAACCTGATGCCGCTGGTGGCGCTGTTGCTCGCGCGCGAGGGCGTGCCGGTTCTGATCCAGGGCCGCCACGACTTCGAGACGCGGGTGAGCCCCTTCGAGCTGCTCGCCGCGCTCGACCTGCATCCGGCCGTCGACGCCGTCGAGGCTTCCGCGCAACTCGCGCGGCGGCACATCGCCTGCATCGGTGTGGACAAGCTGCTGCCCGGGCTGGATCCGCTGCTCGCGCTGCGCCTGCGCATGGGCGTGCGCGCAAGCGGCCACACCATGGCCAAGCTGATCGACCCCTGCCGCGGACGCAGCGTACGCGTGGTGGCGGTGACCCACCCCGAGTACCTCGAGCGCATGGACGCC
Source organism: Thauera sp. DNT-1 (assembly GCF_055393985.1). NCBI lineage: Bacteria > Pseudomonadati > Pseudomonadota > Betaproteobacteria > Rhodocyclales > Zoogloeaceae > Thauera > Thauera sp. DNT-1. Next base: position 1,769,008 of record NZ_AP043752.1, read on the forward strand.
TTCCTGCGCGCCGACGGCGGCCGCGCGATGCTGATGCGCGGCACCGAGGGCGAGATCTACGCCAACCCGCGACGTTGTCCGGAAATGAAGGTCTACGTGGATGGCGAGGCCAGAGTCGCTGTCCCCGCAGAGGAAGGCGGCGCCCCCCCGCTCGCCGGGCTGCCGGATGCGCCCTCGGTGGCGGACAACGCTGCGTTGATCCGCGCCATGCTCGCGGGCGAGGTTCCCGTGCCGGCGCCGATCCGCGCCCAGGTCGCCGCCCTCGCATCCGTGGCCGCCTGAGCGCATCCGACCCGACTTCCCATCGTTCCCGAGCCGCTCCGCAAGTCGCGATACGGCCGGGAGCCGGAGCAGCACGCGACGGCGCGGCCTGAAGCACCGTAATCGCGACTTGCGTCGCTCCTACAGCACTGCTTCGGAAGCGCGGCGGTTCCCGTAGGAGCGACGCAAGTCGCGATCGCAGCGGGGCAAAGGAAGCGCGGCGGTTTTCGGGGCGACCGCGGCGCCTCTCCCGCGATCGCCGCCAGCGCGGACGAACCGCAGGTCTCTCTTCAGGCGGCCAGGCGGCCGGCGCGATAGTCGGCTACGGCTTGGTAGATCTCCTGCTCGCTGTTCATCACGAACGGGCCGTATTGCGCGATCGGCTCGCCGAGCGGGCGGCCGGCGATCAGCAGCACGCGGGCGTCCTCGGTCGCCTCAATGCGCACGCCGTCGCGATCCGCGGCGTTGGCGAGGATCGCCATGTTGCGCACCGGCACCGCCACCTCACCAAGCTTCACCTGCCCGCGGTACACGTAAACGAAGACGTTGTGGTCGGCCGCCAGGGGTTGCGCGAAGCTCGAACCGGCGGGCAGGTGCAGGTCGAGGTAGAGCGGCGCGGTGACCGTGCGGGTGACGGCGCCGGTCACGCCATGGCTCTCGCCGGCGATCACGGTGGCCTCGACGCCGGCGGAGGTGGTGAAGCGCGGCAGCTCCCCCGCGGCGAAGTCGCGATACCAGGGCGCGCTCATCTTGTCCTGTGCTGGCAGGTTCAACCAGAGCTGGAAGCCTTCCATCACGCCCTCTTCCTGCTGCGGGATCTCGGAGTGGATCACGCCGCGGCCGGCGGTCATCCACTGCACGCCGCCGTTCTCCAGCAGGCCCTCGTGGCCGGCGCTGTCGCGATGCAGCATGCGGCCGGCGATCATGTAGGTCACGGTCTCGAAGCCGCGGTGGGGATGGTCGGGGAAGCCGGCGATGTAGTCGTCGGCCTGGTCGCTGCCGAAGGCGTCGAGCATCAGGAAGGGATCGAGCCGGCGCTGCAGCGGCTGGGTGAGCACGCGGGTGAGCTTGACACCGGCACCGTCCGAAGTCGGATGGCCGGTCACGAGCCGCTCCACCGTGCGCGCACGCTGCACGGTCGCGGAGGGGATGCGGGGCTTGGGGGTCGTGCTCATCTGCGTGCTCCTCTGTCCGGGGTCGGGGGGGTGTGGGGCGGGTGGGCCCGCCCTCGTCGTTCAGGCGGGCCTCGCGACGCCGGCGGCGGTCGCGAGGCTCGTGCCGCAAGGGCTCAGGCGAGCGCGGCGGCGATGTCCGCCGCGGCCTCGGCGAAGCCCTGCTTCGTGGCCTCTTCACCCATGTTCAGGCCTTCGGCGTAGATGAAATGCACGTCGGTGATGCCGAGAAAACCGAGCAGGGTCTTCAGGTAAGGCGTCTGGGTGTCGGCCGCGGTGCCGCGGTAGCGCCCACCGCGCGCAAAGGTGACATAAGCCTTCTTGCCCTTGAGCAGGCCCTCGGGACCGTTCTCGGTGTAGCGGAAGGTGACGCCGGCGCGAGCGATCGCGTCGATCCAGTTCTTGAGCTGGGTGGAGATGCCGAAGTTGTACATCGGCACGCCCAGCACAAGCACGTCGGCCGCCTGTACCTCGGCGACCAGCGCGTCGCTCTGCGCCACGCGCACCGCCTGCTCGGGGCTGCGCTGCTCGGCCGGGGTGAACAGGGCGCCGAGCGCGGCCTCGTCGATCGCCGGCGCAGGGTCGCGGGCGAGGTCGCGCACCACCACACGGGCGGCCGGCTCAGCGGCGACCAGGCGGGCGACAACTTCGCTGGCGAGGCGGGTGGAGTTACCGGCTTGGGAACGGGCGCTACCGTTGATCTGCAGGATGTTCATGTGCTTGTCCTCTGGCTTGGGGATGGGATGGATTGCAGTGTATTGGATGCCGGGGATTGCATTAAGCCCGTTCGACGCACATGATTGTTCCCTATATGGAACAAATCGACCCTAACGACCTGCTCGTCTTCGCCCGCGTGGTGGCCGAGGGCAGCCTGACCGCCGCGGCCGACAAGCTCGGCCTGCCCAAGTCCACCGTCTCGCGTCGGCTGTCGCGGCTGGAGGAGCAGCTCGGCGAGCGCCTGCTGCTGCGCACCACCCGTCGTCTCAACATCACCGAGTTCGGCGCCGCCCTGCTCGACCACGCACGCCAGCTCGAGAGCGAGGTCGAGGCGGTCGCGGCGCTCGCCGAGAGCCGCCAGGCGCGCCCGAGCGGGCGGCTGCGGGTGTCGATGCCGAGCGACTTCGCCAACCTGCTGCTCACCGACATGCTCGCCGCCTTCGCCGCGCTGCATCCCGCGGTGACGCTGGAGCTCGACCTGTCGCCACGCCGGGTGGACCTGCTCGGCGAGAACTTCGACCTCGCGATCCGCCTCGGCGACCTGCCGGACGACGCGCTGCTCGCCGCGCGCCGGCTGGCGGTGTTTCCGTGGGGGCTGTATGCCGCACCCGCCTATCTCGCCGAGCACGGCGAGCCGCAGGCGCCGGACGACCTCCACCGCCATCGCGCGCTGCGCCTGCTCGCGCGCACCGGCGACGCGATCCGCTGGACCCTGCTGTGCGGCGATCAGCGCTGGGAAGGCGTGCCGCCGGGCTCGATCACGGCGAACTCCCCCGAGCTGCTGATCCGCTTCGCCTGCGCGGCTGCGGGCATCACCACCGTGCCCGAGTATTTCGCCGCGCCCCACGTGCAGCGCGGCGAGCTGCGCCGGGTGCTGCCCGACTGGCGCCCGCCCTCGATCGCCGCCTGGGCGGTGTTCCCGGGCCGGCGGCTGATGCCGGCGAAGACGCGGGCTTTCCTGGACATGCTGCAGGCGGCGCTGGGCGGCGATCAGCGCGGGTGAGAGGGCCCCGGGCTTGCACAGCCTCGCGAAGCGGGCTTGCCTCGCTCCCACGGAATGCACGGCGGCCCCCGACCTCCGCCGCCCACGGGGAACACCGCAAGCATGCACGGGTCCGAGAGCGCGGACGCCGCTCGCCTGCTCGCCTACAATGGCGCCCTTTCCCGGAAGATCGAATACGATGACCCTGCTACACCGCATCCTGAACCTGCCTGCGCGGGTGCTCTACCTCGCCCTGTTCCTGGTCGCCACCGGGCTGCTCGGCTTCGGCCTCTACCTGCAGCACGGCCTGGGCCTGGAGCCCTGCCCGATGTGCATCATGCAGCGCTACGCCTTCGCGACCGCCGCGCTGATCGCGCTGATCGCCGGTCTGCATGCACCTGGACGCGGCGGTGAGCGCATCTACGCGGTGCTGATCGGAGCGGCCGCGCTCACCGGTGGCATGATCGCTGCGCGTCAGAGCTGGATGCAGCTCAACCCGCCGCTGATCCCGGAGTGCGGCCCGGGGCTGGAGTTCATGCTCGAGAGCTTCCCGCTCGCGCAGGCCCTGCCGATGATCTTCCGCGGCGCGGGAGACTGCACCGTGATCGAATGGACTTTCCTCGGTCTCTCGATCGCGAACTGGTCGCTGGTGAGCTTCACCGCGACCGTGCTGTTCGCCGGCTGGATGCTGCTGCGGCGTAGCTGAACACTCAGTTGCAGCTCGCGGGGCCGTCCTTCACGCCCAGTTTGTGCAGGATGTTGACCAGCGGACAGATGCCGGTGAAGGCGCTCTGGAAGAGGTTGAGGCCGACGAAGCCGGTCACCCACAGGAAGTGCTTGCTGACGAAGAGCGGCGAGGCCTCGACGCCGAAGGCCAGCGAGGCCAGGACGAAGGCGCCGGCGAAGGCGCGCACGTATTCATTGGTGGTCATGCGGGATTCTCCTCGGGGTTCTCGAAGCTTGCGATGCGGCCACGCATGGCCGCGTAGTAGAGCACCGGGATCACCACCAGGGTGAGCGCGGTGGACACGAAGATGCCGAAGATCAGGCTGATCGCCAGCCCGTTGAAGATCGGGTCGTCGAGGATGAACACCGCGCCGATCATCGCCGCCAGCGCGGTGAGTCCGATCGGCTTGGCGCGCACCGCGGCGGCGCGGATCAGCGCCTCGCCGAATTCCATCCCCGGCTTGCCATCCACCCCTCGCACCTGCTGATTGACGAAATCCACCAGCAGGATCGAGTTGCGCACGATGATGCCGGCGAGCGCGATCATGCCGATCATCGATGTGGCGGTGAATTGCGCGCCGAGCAGCGCATGACCGGGCATCACGCCGACGATGGTGAGCGGGATCGGCGCCATGATGATCAGCGGCACCAGGTAGCTGCGGAACTGCGCCACCACCAGCAGGTAGATCAGCACCAGGCCCACGGCGTAGGCCGCGCCCATGTCGCGGAAGGTCTCGTAGGTGATCTGCCACTCGCCGTCCCACTTCAACTGATAGCCGGCGTAGGGGTCGACGGGCTGGCGAATGAACCACTCGCCGAGCGTGCCGGCAAGCCCCCGGGTACCTTCGAGCGCCATGCCGTTCACGCGCGAGCGGATGTCGAACATGCCGTACAGCGGCGAATCCAGCTTGCCACCCATGTCGCCGGTCACGTACACCACCGGCAGCAGGTCCTTGCGGTAGAGGATCTGCTCGCGGCGCGTCTCGGCCACCTGCACCAGCTCGGAGATCTTCACCCGCTGGCCGGCGTTGTCGCCGCCGCGCGCGCGCACCTGCATGGCGAGCAGGTCGGCGAGGTCGGACTGGCGCACCGCCGGCAGCTGGATGCGCACCGGGATCTCGTACTTGTTGTCGCCGCCATGCACCGGGGTGACGTTCTCGCCGGAGAGGCCGAGGCGTACGACCTCGACGATGTCGGCCTGCGCCACGCCCATGCGCGCGGCCTTGGCCTGGTCGACGCGCAGCACGAGCTTGGGCGCGTCCTCGTCCACCGTGTCGTCCACGCCGACGATGTCGGGGGTGTCTTCGAAGGCGGCACGAACCCGCTTCGCAACCGCCACCTGGCCGTCGTAATCCGGACCGTAGATCTCGGCCACGATCGGCGACAGCACCGGCGGCCCGGGCGGCACCTCCACCACCTTGGCGTTGCCGCCGTTGCGGAGGGCGATCGCGGTGACGGCGTCGCGCACCGACACCGCGATCTCGTGGCTCTGGCGCTCGCGCGCGGTCTTGTCGACCAGGTTCACCTGGATGTCGCCCTGTTCGGGGGCGCTCCTCAGGTAGTACTGGCGCACAAGGCCGTTGAAGTTGATCGGCGCCGCGCTGCCGGCGTAGGACTGCCAGTCGGTGACCTCGGGCACGGTGGCCAGATGTGCGCCGATCTCGTTCAACACGCGCGCCGTGTCCTCGACCGGCGTGCCGGCCGGCATGTCGAGCACGACCTGGAACTCGCTCTTGTTGTCGAAGGGCAGCATCTTCATGACCACGAGCTGCACCACCGGCAGCGCCACCGAGGCGCCGATGAGCGCGAACACGGCCAGCCACAGCATCAGGCGGTTGCGAGCGCCGCGGCGGGGGTCGAACATCGGCGTCATCACGCGACGGAAGAGGCCGTCGAGCCGCTTCGTCATCCGGTCTTCGCCACCGTGCTGATGGGCGTCGACGTTCTTCAGCATCTTCTGCGCCAGCCAGGGCGTGACCACGAAGGCCACCACCAGCGAGATGAACATGCCCATCGAGGCGTTGATCGGGATGGGGCTCATGTAGGGACCCATCAGCCCGGTCACGAAGGCCATCGGCAGCAGCGCCGCAATCACGGTGAAGGTGGCGAGGATGGTAGGGCCGCCGACCTCGTCGACCGCCCTGGGGATCAGTTTCCACAGCGCCGTGTCGGGCTCGAGGGTGTGCCAGCGGTGGATGTTCTCCACCACGACGATGGCGTCGTCGACCAGGATGCCGATCGAGAAGATGAGCGCGAACAGCGACACCCGGTTGAGCGTGAAGCCCCAGGCCCAGGAGGCGAACAGCGTCGCCGCGAGCGTGAGCGACACCGCGATGCCGACGATGATCGCCTCGCGCCGGCCGAGCGCGAAGAACACCAGCGCCACCACCGCGGCGGTGGCGAAGGCGAGCTTGCCGATGAGCTGCTTGGCCTTGTCGTTGGCGGTCTTGCCGTAATCGCGCGTGACGGTGAGCTCCACGCCTTCCGGGATGAGGCTGCCACGCAGGTTCTCCAGGCGCTGCATCGCCGCCTGGGCGACGTCGGCGGCGTTGGCGCCGGGCTTCTTCGACAGCGCCAGGGTGACCGCCGGGAAGAGGCCGTGCTGATCGATGCCGCGCTCCGCGGCGGCGGCGCCGGTGCCGAACCAGACGTACTGCGCGGGCTGGTCGGGGCCGTCGACGACCTCGGCGACGTCGCGCAGGAAGACCGGTCGGCGCTCGGAGACGCCCACGACCAGGTTGCGCACGTCCTCGGCGGACTCGAGGTAGGTGCCGGTCTGCACCAGCACTTCCTTGTTGCCCGCGACCAGGCTGCCCGCCGGCTGCGAGGCGTTGGCGAGCTGCAGCGCGCCGCGCAGGTCCTGCGCGGTGACGCCGTGCGCGTTCATGCGCTCGATGTCCATGTCCACCCGGATCACGTGGCCCGGGCCGCCGATGGTGGCGACGTCGCGGGTGCCGGGGATGCGCTTGAGCTCGGTCTCGATCGCACGCGAGACCTGCTGCAGCGAGAAGGCGGCACGTTCGGGATCGGCGGTCCACAGCGTGAAGCTGACGATGGGCACGTCGTCGATGCCCTTGGGCTTGATCAGCGGCTGGCCGACCCCGAGCTGCGGCGACAGCCAGTCGGCATGCGAGTCCACCGTGTCGTAGAGCCGCACCAGTGCCGTCTGGTTGGGCACGCCGACCTCGAACTGCACGGTGATCACCGCCATGCCGGGGCGCGACACGGTGTAGACATGCTCGACGCCCGCCATGCGCGACAACACCTGCTCGGCCGGCCGTGCCACCAAAGCCTCGACGTCGCGTGCCGAGGCCCCCGGGAAGGGCACCAGCACGTTGGCCATGGTGACGTCGATCTGCGGCTCTTCTTCCTTGGGTGTGATCAGCGTGGCGAAGATGCCGGCCAGCAGCAGCACCAGCGCCAGCAGCGGGGTGATCGCGTTGCGCTGGAAACCGGCCGCGATACGGCCGGAGATGCCGAGGGACTTTTCCATGGTCGCCTTCCGGCTCAGCGCGCGGCCGCGCGGGCCTGGATGCCGGCCTGCACCGGGTCGAGGGCGAGGGTCTCGTCCCCGCCGAGACCGGAGAGCACCTCGACCCACTCGCCGCCGGGGAGCGCGCGGCCGAGACGGATCTGGCGCAGCGTGAAGCCGCCCTGCCCGTCGGCGGCGTAGACGGCGGTGAGCTCGCCGCGACGCAGCACGGCGGCAGCCGGGATCACGGTCGGCCCGGCGGTGCTTGCAGCGGCGGCCGTGCCCTGGAAATGCACGCGCGCGAAGCTGCCGGGGAGCACATCCTCGATGCCGGCCGGCAGGTCCACGCGCACGCGCACGGTGTGGGTGCGCGCGTCGGCGGCGGGCAGCACCGTGACCGCGGCCGCCTCGACGATGCGCCTGCTGGCGGGCAGTTCGACCCTGGCGCGCAGCGGGCCGGCACCCAGCTCGGCGAGACGCTGCGGGGCGAGATCGGCCACGGCGCGCATCTGCGCGGGGTCATACACGGTGAGCAGGTTACGCCCGGGCTGTGCCATCTCGCCGGGCTCGATGTGGCGCGCGGCGACGAGGCCGTCGAGCGGCGACACCACGCTGGTGTAGCCCTTCACGGTGGCGGCCTGCTCGCGCTGGGCGCGCGCGGCGCGCACCTGGGCCTCGGCGGCCTGGAACTGCGCGCGCGCGTTGTCGAGCGCCGACTGGCTGAGGAACTTGCGCTCGACCAGGCTGCGCGCGCGCTGGTATTCGGCGCGCGCGTTGGCGAGCGCGCTCTCGGCCTGGGCAATGCCGGCATCGGCCGCGGCGACGGCGGCGGCAACCTCGGCCGGGTCGATGCGCGCCAGCACCGCGCCCCTGCGCACGCGATCGCCGGCGTCCACGGAGAGCTCGAGGATGCGACCGGGCATCTGCGCGGCCAGGGTGGACTGGCGCACGGCCTCGATGGTGGCCTCGGCGACGATCGCGGGGACGACCGCGCGTGCCTCGACGCGGACGGTGGGAAGCTCCGCACGCACCCCGCCGGAAGTGGCGGCCAACAGGCTCAGGACAAGGACAGCCAGGAGACGGGCAGGAACGGGGAGCATGATCGGCTTCATAAGAATAAGTATATTCTTATATTGAAGACCGTCAAGGAATACCCCTCGAGAACCGCGAGAGACGTCACTACTGCAGGCAGGAGCGACGCGGCTCACCATCCCGCCGACACCGCGGCAGCGCCGCGGATTGCGCGCGCCGTCGGGTCGGGCCTCAGCCCAGGCAGCCGAGCGCGTAGTCGGCCATCGCGGCGACCACCGGGTCGGCCTCGCCCGCGGCGGTCGCGAGGGTGATCTCGCAGCCGGGGTGGGCGGCGCGCGCCTCCTCCAGCAACACCGGCAGATCGCGCTTGAGGTGGCCGCCCTGGGCAAGGAAGATCGGCACCACGGCCACTTTGTGCGCGCCCTCGGCGGCGAGCGCGGCGATCGCCTCGGGCAGGGTCGGGGACATGAACTCGAGGAAGGCGAGTTCGACGCGCGGCGCCCCCGGGCGGGCGAGCGCCGCATCGCGGATGCGCCGCATCGGCCCGGCCCACTCGGGGTCGCGGGCGCCGTGGCCGAAGAGGACGATGGCGGAAGCGGACGGATTGGCTGCGTTCATGCAGAAGGCTCCGGGGTAGCGTCGCGCGCAGGCGCATCGGCCTGACGCAGCAGGTGTTCGAGTGCGCGCGCCGCACACAGCAGGCCGACGCTGGCGGTCACCGCCATGCTCGAGCCGTAGCCGGCGCACGCCAGCCCCTGGGGGGCGGACGCGGCGCCGGGATGGGCCGCGTCGCAGGCATCGACCGCGGGAAAGTGCAAGGGTTCGGTGGAGAACACCGCCTCGATGCCGAATTTCTTCTTCGGGTCGCGTGGGAAGCCGTGCTCCTTGCGCAGGCGAGCGCGCACCTTGGCGAGAAGCGGATCCTGCAGCGTACGCGCGAGGTCGTCCATGCCGATGCGCGCAGGGTCGCGCTTGCCGCCGGCCCCACCCGCCATCACCAAGGGGATGCGGCGCTCCCTGCAGGTCACCGCGATCGCGACCTTGGCGCGCACGTTGTCGATCGCATCGATCACCAGATCGAAGCCGTGCAGCAACTCGGCGGCGTTCTCCGGGGTGAGGAAATCCTCGATCGTGTCCACCCGGCAGGCCGGGTCGATACCTGCGATGCGCGTCGCCATGGCGCTCACCTTGGCCATGCCGAGGGTGTCCTCGAGCGCATGGGCCTGGCGGTTGATGTTGGATTCGGCGACATGGTCGAGGTCGATCAGGGTCAGCCGCCCCACCCCGCTGCGCGCGAGCGCCTCGGCGGCCCACGAGCCGACGCCGCCGATGCCGATCACGCAGGCGTGCGCGCCCGCGAGGCGCGCGGCCGCGCCCTCGCCGTAAAGACGGTCGATGCCGCCGAACCGGCGCGCACGGTCGGTCGTGGCCGAAGTCATGGCAGGCTCAGGCACCGGTGGCGCCAGTCTGGCGGCTGTCCAGCCACACCCCCAGGCCCTGGGCGTTGAGCTCGAGGTCCATGCGCAGCAGCTCGAGCGTCTCCTCCTCGCCGAGCGCCCAGTTCTGGCGCGCGGCCTCCTCGCGGAAGATCTGCTCCAGCCCGGCGACGATCTCGACGTGACGGGCGACGCCGTCGCCGCGCGCGGCCTCAGCCACCGCGAGCATGGTGTCGATCAGGCGGTGCAGGTCGGCACCGAGGCGATCGACCTCACCGACGCGGCTGTAGTGCGTCAGGTACATCGCCTGCGGCCGCATCGCCAGCATGCGATCGATCGAGGCGTGCATGCCCTCGGGGTCGAACTGCGTCGGCGTGGTGGTCGGCACCACGAAGGCGCGGCCATCCACGTCGAGTTCGCGGTAAGACAGGCCGAAGGTGTCGCCGGTGAAGAAGGCACGCGCGACCGAGTCCCAGATGCAGATGTGGTGGCGGGCGTGGCCCGGGGTGTCGAACACCCGCAGCATGCGGCTGCCTACATGGATTTCGAGGCCGTCGGTGGCCGGCACGATGCGCTCGGCCGGCACCGGCACGAGCTGGCCATACAGGTCGAAGGCGCGCTCCGGGCCATACACCGCGCAGGTGGCCTCCCACAGCTTGCCCGGGTCGATCATGTGGCGCAGACCGCGCGGATGCACCAGCAGCCTCGCCTGCGGCAGCGCGCACATCAGGCTGCCGGCACCGCCGGCGTGGTCGAGGTGGATGTGGGTCAGCAGCACCCAGTCCACCGCCTCGGGGGCGATGTCGAGCGCGGCGAGCGCACCGAGGATGCGCGGCACCGAGGCGTTGCTCGCGCTATCGACGATGGCGGCGCGCCCGTCCTGCACGATCACGTGGATGGCGGCGAGCTGCGGCCGGCCGTAGCCGGAGTCGATCGCATGCACGCCGTCGCCGTAGTGGATCAGGTCCTTCATTGTTCCTCCCGAATGGCCGGTTCGCTGCCGCGCCTGTCGATGTGAAACGGGCGAGCGTACGCGTCGCGTCGCCCGCCCGGCAGTCGGCGGAGCGCAGGACGCGCTCCAGGCATCCGTCAGAACGGAATGTCGTCGTCGAAGTCGCCGAAGCCGCCCGACTGCTGCGGCGGCGCCGACTGCGGCTGCGTGCGCTGCGCGGGGGCTGCGGGCTGGCGGGCCGGCGCGGATTGGGCGCCGGCATCCCAGCCACCGCCCTCGCCGCCGCGCATCGGCGCATCGCCGCCTTCGCGGCGGCCGAGCATCTTCATCTCGTCGGCGCGGATCTCGGTGGTGTAGCGGTCCTGGCCGCTCTGGTCCTGCCACTTGCGCGTGCGCAGGCTGCCCTCGATGTACACCTGGCTGCCCTTGCGCAGGTACTGGCCGGCGATCTCGGCGAGCTTGCCGAAGAAGGCGACGCGGTGCCATTCGGTGGCCTCGCGGCGCTCGCCGGTGTTCTTGTCCCGCCAGGTCTCGGTGGTGGCCAGGCGGATGTTGCAGATCGCGTCGCCGGAGGGGGCGAAGCGGCTTTCCGGATCGGCGCCGAGGTTGCCGATCAGGATCACTTTATTGACGGATGCCATCCGGATCTCCTTTGCATGCGTTTGCCGGCCGCGTCGGGCGTGCCGGCGGTGAGTATGGTGAAGCCGGGCTCAGCGCGGCGCGCCGGCCGGAGCCGCGCGCAGCGGCGGGGGATTCATCGTGCTCGCCAGTGCGAGCCAGAGCAGCGCGAGCGCCGCGCACGACAGGCTCACCGCGGCCGGGCCGAAGGTCTGCCCCAGCCAGCCGCCGAGCACGCCGCCGAGGAACAGGCCGATCGACTGCAGGGTGTTGTAGACGCCCAGCGCCGTGCCCTTGGAGCCGGGCGGCGCGATACGCGAGATCCACGACGGTTGGGTGGCCTCGAGCACGTTGAAGGAGATAAAGAAGAGCGTCAGCAACAATGCCAATGGTATCAATCCGTCACCGAAAAGCCACAGCCCGATCTGCACGACGGCGAGCAGGACGATGGCGGCATTGAACACCGGCTTGAGCTTGTCGTGGCGCTCGGCGACGATCACCGCCGGCACCATGACCACGAAGGACAGCAGCACCGCCGGCAGGTAGACCTTCCAGTGCTCGGGCACCGGCAGGCCGCCGCCGGAGACCAGGGCCGAGGGCACCATCACCCACATCGTGGTCTGGATGAGGTGGAGCGCGAACACGCCGAAGTTGAGCCGCATGAGCTGGCCGTCGCGCAGCACGTCGATGAGCCGGCCGGTGGCGCGCGGCACCGGCGGAGCGACCGGCACCGCCCACAGCAGAACCCCGATCGCACCCGCGGCAAGCACGGCGGTGAGCCAGAAGATGCCATCCATGCCGACGGCGGCGTAGAGCAGCGGTGCCGCCACCATCGAGAGCGCGAACACCAGGCCGATCGAGGAGCCGATCATCGCCATGACCTTGGTGCGGTGCTGGTCGCGGGTGAGGTCGGCGGCGAGCGCGGTGACCGCGGCGGAGATCGCCCCCGCACCCTGCAGCACGCGGCCGACGATGATCATGTGGATGCCGTCGGCGAGCGCCGCGACCACGCTGCCGAGCACGAACAGCACCAGGCCGAAGACGATCACCGGCTTGCGGCCGAAGCGGTCGGAGGCGGCGCCGTAGGCGATCTGCAGGCAGGCCTGGGTGAGGCCGTAGGCGCCGATCGCCAGGCCCACCAAGGTGAGGTCGCCGCCCCCGGGGATGGTGGCGGCGTGCACCGCGAACACCGGCAGGATCAGGAACAGGCCGAGCATGCGCAGCGCGAAGATCGCCGCCAGGCCCATGCCGGCGCGGCGTTCTTCGCGCGTCATGGGGTCGCGTGCGGGAACGGACATACGGAGGAACCGGCTTCGAGAAAGACCGCGATTCTACCATCCCGCCCCGCGCTGCGCGGACCGCCTTGGCCTTGCGGCGGCTTCCCGGCGTATATTGGGCAGCTCGCCTTTCCCTGCTCGCAGCCATGGACCAGATCCGCATCCGCGGTGCCCGCACCCACAACCTCAGGAACGTCAGCCTCGACCTGCCGCGCAACCGGCTGACCGTGATCACCGGCCTGTCGGGCTCGGGCAAGTCCTCGCTCGCCTTCGACACCCTCTACGCCGAGGGCCAGCGCCGCTACGTCGAGTCGCTGTCGGCCTACGCCCGCCAGTTCCTGCAGCTGATGGAAAAGCCCGACGTCGATCTGATCGAGGGCTTGTCGCCGGCGATCGCGATCGAGCAGAAGGCGACCAGCCACAACCCGCGCTCCACCGTCGGCACGGTCACCGAGATCCACGATTACCTGCGCCTGCTCTACGCGCGTGCCGGCACGCCGCACTGCCCCGACCATCCGCAGCACGCGCTCGAGGCGCAGAGCGTGGCGCAGATGGTGGACCACGTGCTGGCACTGCCCGAGGACACGAAGCTGATGATCCTCGCCCCGGTGGTGGCCGGGCGCAAGGGCGAGCAGGGCGACCTGTTCGCCGATCTGCGCGCGCAGGGTTTCGTGCGCGTGCGCGTCGACGGCGAGGTGATGGAGCTCGACGCCCTGCCCCCGCTCGAGAAGGGGCGCCGCCACGACGTCGAGGTCGTGATCGACCGCGTCAAGGTGCGCACCGATCTGCGCGGCCGCCTCGCGGAGTCCTTCGAGACCGCGCTGACCCACGCCGACGGGCGCGCGCTCGCGGTGGAGATGGACTCGGGTCGCGCACACCTGTTCTCCGCGCGCTTCGCCTGCCCGGTGTGCGCCTTCGCGCTCGCCGAGCTCGAGCCGCGCCTGTTCTCCTTCAACAACCCGGCGGGCGCCTGCCCGAAGTGCGACGGGCTGGGCGAGGTCGAGTTCTTCGATCCCGCACGCGTCGTGGTCCATCCCGAGCTGTCGCTGGCCTCGGGCGCGATCCGCGGCTGGGACCGGCGCAACCAGTTCTATTTCCAGATGCTGGCGAGCCTCGCGGCGCACTACGCCTTCGACATCGAGACGCCCTGGCAGGATCTGCCGGCGCGCGTGCGCGAGATCGTGCTCGATGGATCGGGGCGGACGAAGATCGCCTTTCGCTACATGGCCGACAACGGCCGCATGGTGCTCAAGGAGCATCCCTTCGAGGGCATCCTCCCCAACCTGGAGCGCCGCCTGCGCGAGACCGACGCGGTCGCGGTGCGAGAGGAGCTGTCGAAGTACCGCGCCACCCGCCCCTGCCCCGCTTGCCACGGCACCCGCCTGCGCAGCGAGGCGCGCCACGTGCTCGTCGGCGGGCGGGCGCTGCACGAGGTCGGCCACATGCCGCTCGGCGAGTGCCGCACTTTCTTCGCCACGCTGCAACTCGCCGGCGCGCGCGCCCAGGTGGCCGAGCGCATCGTGCGCGAGATCGCCGACCGCCTCGGCTTCCTGATCGACGTGGGCCTCGACTACCTCTCGCTCGACCGCTCCGCCGACACCCTCTCGGGCGGCGAAGCGCAGCGCATCCGCCTGGCGAGCCAGATCGGCTCGGGTCTGACCGGGGTGATGTACGTGCTCGACGAGCCTTCGATCGGCCTGCACCAGCGCGACAACGACCGCCTGCTGGCCACGCTCGCGCGCCTGCGCGACCTCGGCAACACGGTGATCGTGGTCGAACACGACGAGGACGCCATGCGCAGCGCCGACTATCTGGTGGACATGGGCCCGGGCGCGGGCGAGCACGGTGGCGAGGTGGTGGCGCACGGCACGCCGGACGAGGTCATCGCCTCACCGCGTTCGGTCACGGGCGACTACCTCTCCGGCCGGCGCAGCATTGCAATCCCGGCGCAGCGCACGCGCCCCGACCCGGAGCGCCAGCTGCGCATCGTCGGCGCGCGCGGCAACAACCTGAAGACGGTGGAGGTGTCGCTGCCGGTGGGGCTCCTCACCTGCATCACCGGGGTGTCGGGCTCGGGAAAGTCGACGCTGATCAACGACACCCTGGCACGCGTCGCGGCCCACCGGCTCAACGGTGCCGCCACCGAGCCCGCGCCACACGATGCGATCGAGGGCCTGCAGCACTTCGACAAGCTGATCGACGTCGATCAGTCGCCGATCGGGCGCACCCCACGCTCCAACCCGGCGACCTACACCGGCCTGCTGACCCCGATCCGCGAGCTCTTCGCCGGCGTGCCCGAGGCCCGCGCGCGCGGCTACAGTCCGGGGCGCTTCTCGTTCAACGTGCGCGGCGGGCGTTGCGAGGCCTGCCAGGGCGACGGCCTGGTCAGGGTGGAGATGCACTTCCTGCCCGACATGTACGTGCCCTGCGACGTCTGCCACGGTCGCCGCTACAACCGCGAGACCCTCGAGATCCGCTACAAGGGGCGGACGATCGACGAGGTGCTGGGGATGACCGTCGAGCAGGCCCTGGGTTTCTTCTCCGCGGTGCCGAACGTGGCGCGCAAACTGGAGACGCTGATGGACGTCGGCCTGGGCTACATCCGCCTCGGCCAGAGCGCCACCACCCTGTCGGGCGGCGAGGCGCAGCGCGTCAAGCTCGCGCTCGAGCTGTCGCGCCGCGATACCGGGCGCACCCTGTACATCCTCGACGAGCCGACCACCGGCCTGCATTTCCAGGATATCGAGATGCTGATCGCAGTGCTGCAGCGCTTGCGCGCGCACGGCAACACGATCATCGTGATCGAGCACAATCTCGACGTGATCAAGACCGCCGACTGGCTGATCGACATGGGCCCGGAGGGCGGCGGCGGTGGCGGCATGGTGGTGTGCTGCGGCACGCCCGAAGAGGTCGCCGCGCATCCGGCGAGTCATACCGGCCTGCACCTGCGCAGGGTGCTCGGGGGCTGAGCCCCGGCCGATCCACCCCACCGGGCTTCCGCGCCCCTTTGCGGCGCCCGAGCGGTGCGCCGCGAGTTACTCAACCGGCTTCGTAGCCCTGCGGGTTGCCGCTCTGCCAGCGCCACGCATCCACGCACATCGCCTGCAGGTCTCGTTGCGCCTTCCAGCCGAGCACCTGCTCGGCGCGCGCAGGGTCCGCCCAGCACGCGGCGATATCGCCCGGACGGCGCGCGACGATGTCGTAGGGGACCGGTCGCCCGCTCGCCGCCTCGAAGGCGCGCACCATCTCCAGCACGCTGTAGCCGCGCCCGGTGCCGAGGTTGAGCGTCGTCACGCCGGGGAGTTCGTCGATGCGCTCGAGCGCGCGCAAATGGCCGAGCGCCAGGTCGACCACGTGGATGTAGTCGCGCACCCCGGTTCCGTCCGGCGTCGCGTAGTCGTCGCCGAAAACGCGCAAGCGCGGCAGGCGGCCGACCGCGACCTGACTGACGAAAGGCATCAGGTTGTTGGGCAGGCCGTCGGGATCCTCGCCGATCCGACCGCTCGCGTGTGCCCCGACAGGGTTGAAGTAACGCAGCAGCACCACGTTCCAGCGTGGATCCGAGGCGGCGAGATCACGCAGGATCTGCTCGCCCATGAGCTTGGTCCAGCCGTAAGGATTGGTCGCCGTAGTCGGGAAATCCTCGCGGATCGGCACCGAGGCCGGGTCGCCATACACCGTCGCCGACGAACTGAACACCATGCGCCGGCATCCCGCTGCGTCCATGGCCTGCAGCACCGACAGCAGTCCATGCAGGTTGTTGTCGTAATAGGCCAGCGGTTGGGACACCGACTCGCCCACGGCCTTCTTGGCGGCAAAGTGGATCACCGCCGCCACCTCGTGCTCGCCGAAGACCCGCGCGAGCACGCCATGGTCCCGCACGTCGCCCTCCACGAAGCCGGTCAGCGGCTTGCCTCCGAGCTCTTCGATCCGCCGCACCGCCTCGAAGGACGCGTTGGAGAGGTCGTCCACCACCACCACGTCCTGCCCGGCGCCGAGCAACTCGACGCAGGTATGCGAGCCGATGTAGCCCGCACCGCCGGTCACCAAGGTCACTGCCATCGTTCCATCCTCCTGTCCTGTCCGCCCGCGGGCGCGCTGCGCTCGACCCTAGCACGCACAGGCGAAAAAAAACCGGGCCTGAGCCCGGTTCTTCGTACGAGTCGCGCGTTTCACGCGGCCTCGGCTTCCTCGACTTCCACCGCTTCCACGTCCGGACGGTCGAGCAACTCGACGTAGGCCATCGGGGCGTTGTCGCCATCGCGGAAACCACACTTCAGGATGCGCAGGTAGCCGCCGTTGCGGGTGGCGTAGCGCGGACCCAGCTCGTCGAAGAGCTTGACGACCATGTCGCGATCGCGCAGGCGGTTGAAGGCCAGGCGGCGGTTGGAGAGGCTGGGCTTCTTGCCCAGGGTGATCATCGGCTCGACCACGCGGCGAAGTTCCTTCGCCTTCGGAAGGGTCGTCTTGATCAGCTCATGACGCAGCAGCGAGTTGGCCATGTTGCGGAACATCGCCTGGCGGTGGCTGCTGGTACGGTTCAGCTTGCGAAGACCATTACGGTGACGCATTTCAATTCCTCACTTGCCCGGCGACTCAACCGAGCTTTTCAAGCCCGGCCGGCGGCCAGTTTTCCAGTTTCATGCCAAGCGTCAGCCCGCGGGAGGCCAACACTTCCTTGATCTCGTTGAGCGACTTGCGGCCCAGGTTCGGGGTCTTCAGCAGCTCGGTCTCGGTACGCTGGATCAGGTCGCCGATGTAGTAGATGTTCTCGGCCTTCAGGCAGTTGGCCGAGCGCACCGTGAGCTCCAGATCGTCGACCGGGCGCAGCAGCACCGGGTCGATGGTCGGCGAAGCCGCCTCGACGCGCTCCGGTGCCGTCCCCTCGAGGTCGGCGAACACGGAAAGCTGGTCCATGAGAACCCGGGCGGCGTAGCGAATCGCCTCTTCCGGGTCGACCGCACCGTTGGTCTCGATGTCGATGATCAGGCGATCCAGGTCGGTACGCTGCTCGACGCGAGCGCTCTCGACAAGGTAGCTGACGCGACGCACGGGACCGAAGGAGGCATCGAGCACGACGCGACCGATGGACTTGCTCTCCGCGTTCTCGGGACGCGAATTGCCCGGCACGTAGCCGCGGCCTTCCTCGACCTTGATCTGCATGTCGAGCTTGCCGCCCGGCGCGAGGTGGGCGATCACGTGGTCGGGATTGATGATCTCGACGTCGTGACCGACCTCGATGTCGGCCGCAGTCACCACACCCTCGCCTGCCTTGGCGAGACGGACGGTGACCTCGCTGCGCCCGTTGAGCTTGAACACCACGCCCTTCAGGTTGAGCAGCAGATCGACGATGTCCTCGCGGACGCCGTCGAGCGTGGAGTACTCGTGAAGCACCCCTTCGATCGTCACTTCGGTCGGCGCATGGCCGGGAAGCGACGACAGGAGGATGCGCCGAAGCGCATTCCCCAGCGTGTGACCGAAACCGCGCTCGAACGGCTCCATCGTCACCCGCGCCTGAACGGGCGAGGTGCTCTGGACGTCGATGATGCGCGGTTTCAGCAGTGCATTGCTTTGCATCAGCATTTCCTCGGAACTAGAAGAGGATCAGCCCCCCGCTCAGCGGGAGTACAGTTCCACGACCAGGCCTTCGTTGATCGTCGGGGGCAGTTCGCTGCGCACCGGATAGGCCTTGAACGTGCCCTTGCCGGCCTTCGCGTCCACCTCGAGCCACTCGGGGAAGCCACGCGACTCGGCGGCCTCGAGGGCGGCCTTGACGCGCAGATGACCACGCGCACGCTCAGTCAGCTCCACCACGTCGCCCGGACGAACCACATACGACGGAATGTTGACGCGCTTGCCATTGACCAGCACGCCGTTGTGACGCACCACCTGGCGCGCCTCTGCACGCGAGGCACCGAAGCCCATGCGATACGCGACGGCATCCAGGCGACCTTCGAGCAGCTGCAGAAGATTCTCGCCGGTCTGGCCGCGGCGGCGGTCGGCTTCGGCATACACCTTGCGGAACTGGCGCTCGAGCACGCCGTAGATGCGGCGGATCTTCTGCTTCTCACGCAGCTGGACGCCGTAGCCCGACAGGCGCTGGCCGGAGCGCTGGCCATGCTGGCCGGGCGCGTAGGCGCGACGCTCGATGGAGCACTTGTCGGTAAAGCACTTTTCGCCCTTCAGAAACAGCTTTTCGCCTTCGCGACGGCACTGACGGCACTTGGGATCGAGATTACGAGCCACTTATCAACTCCTTGTCAGATACGGCGCTTTTTCGGCGGACGGCAGCCGTTGTGCGGAATGGGGGTGATGTCCGTGATGCTGGAAATCTTGATCCCCAGCGCATTGAGCGCACGAACCGAGGATTCGCGGCCCGGGCCGGGGCCCTTGATGCGAACCTCGAGATTCTTGATGCCACATTCCTGCGCCACCTTGCCCGCAGCTTCGGCCGCAACCTGCGCGGCAAACGGCGTGCTCTTGCGCGAACCCTTGAAGCCGGCGCCACCCGAAGTCGCCCACGACAGGGCGTTGCCCTGGCGGTCGGTGATGGTGATGATGGTGTTGTTGAAGCTCGCGTGAACGTGCGCGATACCTTCGGCGACGTTCTTCTTGACCTTCTTGCGAACCTTGGTTCCAGTCTTAGCCATTATCGGATCCTATTACTTCTTGCCGGCGATCGGCTTGCGCGGACCCTTGCGGGTACGGGCATTGGTGCGGGTGCGCTGACCGCGAAGCGGCAGGCCACGACGGTGACGGACGCCGCGGTAGCAGCCCAGGTCCATCAGTCGCTTGATGTTCATCGTGACTTCACGACGCAGGTCGCCTTCGACCACGAAGCGCGCGACTTCATCACGCAGCTTCTCCATGTCGGACTCGGTGAGATCCTTGATCTTCACCGAGCGAACGATGCCGGCAGCGTCGCAAATCTTCTGAGCACGCGAACGGCCGATCCCATAGATGGCGGTCAGCGCGATCTCGGCATGCTTGTGATTGGGAATGTTTACCCCAGCAATACGGGCCATCCGTATACCCCGAAACGAAAAACGTTAAATTCTAATGCCTGCGGTCGAGTAGATCAACCCTGGCGTTGCTTGTGCCGCGGATCGCTGCAAATGACGCGAACCACACCCTTGCGGCGGATGATCTTGCAGTTGCGGCAGAGCCGCTTGACTGAGGCCTGGACTCTCATGGTCTTGCTCCTGTTTCTTTAAGCTTCACTTGGTCCGGAAAACGATCCGGCCCTTGGTCAGGTCATAGGGGGTGAGCTGCACGGTCACCTTGTCCCCGGGGAGGATCCGGATGTAGTGCATCCGCATCTTTCCGGAGATGTGTCCAAGGACCATGTGACCGTTTTCGAGCCTGACGCGGAACGTTGCATTGGGAAGGTTCTCAGTGACCTCACCTTGCATCTCGATGACATCTTCCTTCGTCATGCGCTCACCTGCCGGGCAGACCCGCCCCCTTGAAATTCGCCTTTTTCAGCAGACTCTCGTATTGGTGCGACATCACGAACGCCTGGACCTGGGCCATGAAGTCCATCGTGACCACCACGAGGATCAGCAGCGAGGTGCCGCCGAAATAGAACGGTACGTTCCACTTCAGGATCAGGAACTCCGGCAGCAGGCAGACGAGGGTGATGTAGATCGCCCCGGCCAGCGTCAGCCGCATGAGAATCTTGTCGATATAGCGCGCGGTTTGGTCGCCGGGACGGATCCCGGGCACAAAGGCCCCGCTCTTCTTCAGGTTGTCCGCCGTTTCGCGGGCATTGAACACCAGCGCCGTGTAGAAGAAGCAGAAGAACACAATCGCCACCGCATACAACATCACATAGATCGGCTGACCGGGAGACAGTGTGGATGCGATGTCGCGCAACCAGTACATGCCCTCCGAGGAACCGAACCACTGCCCCAGCGTCGCCGGAAACAGGATGATGCTCGATGCAAAGATCGGCGGGATCACGCCCGACATGTTCAACTTCAACGGCAGATGCGAGCTTTGCCCCCCATACACCTTGTTCCCGACTTGCCGCTTCGCGTAGTTCACCAGGATCTTGCGTTGGCCACGCTCGACGAACACGACGAAAGCCGTCACCAGCACCACGAGGATGCAGATGAAGAGCGCGGTGAAGGGATGCATGGCACCGGTCCGCACCAGTTCGAACAAGCCACCGATCGCAGCCGGCAAGCCGGCAATGATGCCTGCGAAGATGATCATCGAGATGCCGTTGCCGATGCCTCGCTCGGTGATCTGCTCACCCAGCCACATCAGGAACATTGTCCCGGTCACCAAGGTCGCCACCGTCACGAAGCGGAACATCAGTCCCGGCTCGAGCACCAGGCCAGCCTGTCCTTCCAGCGCGATCGCGATCCCCAGCGCCTGCGCAAGCGCGAGCACAAGGGTTCCATAGCGTGTGTATTGCGTGATCTTGCGTCGCCCCGCCTCGCCTTCCTTCTTTAGCGCCTCCAGCGAAGGCACCGCCACGGTCATCAACTGCATGATGATGGACGCAGAGATGTAGGGCATGATGCCCAGCGCAAAGATGGTGAAGCGCGACAGCGCACCGCCCGAGAACAGGTTGAACACGCCCAGGATGCCACCCTGCTGGGACTGGAACAGCTCGGCCAGCCCCTGCGGGTCGATTCCCGGAACCGGGATATGCGCACCAATCCGATAAACGATCAGCGCGCCCACCAGGAACAGCAGGCGTCGCTTGAGATCACCGAACCGTCCGGGGCTTCCCAGCGTGGCAGCAGGATTCGCCACAACCGTTTCCTTTTGTTACTCGGCCGCCACGGAGCCGCCAGCGGCTTCGATCGCCGCCTTCGCACCCTGGGTGGCGCCGACGCCGCGCAGAACCACCTTGCGGCTGATCGAACCGGACAGCACGACCTTCGCCGACAGCGCGTCGGCGGCGATCACCCCGGCCTGTTTCAGCGTCAGCAGATCGACTTCATCGACCGGCAGCTTGTCGAGCTCGGACAGGCGTACCTCGACGTTGCGGGCTCGCGTCAGCGACACGAATCCACGCTTCGGCAGACGGCGCTGCAGCGGCATCTGACCGCCCTCGAAGCCGACCTTGTGAAAGCCACCGGCGCGGGACTTCTGACCCTTGTGGCCGCGGCCGCAGGTCTTGCCCAGGCCGCTGCCGATGCCACGGCCGACTCGGCGCGCTTCCTTCTTCGAACCCTCACCGGGCTTGATGCTATTCAGGCGCATTTCAACCCTCGCACTTGACCAGGTAGGACACCTTGTTGATCATCCCGCGCACCTCGGGGGTATCCGCCAGCTCGACCGAATGGTTGAGCCGACGCAGACCGAGGCCGCGCACGGTGGCGCGGTGGGACTGCTTGGTGCCGATCACGCTCTTGACGAGCGTCACCTTGATTTTCTTGTCCGACATCTCTTACCCCAGGATCTCTTCGACGGACTTGCCGCGTTTCGCAGCGATTTCCGCCGGGGTGTTGATCGCCATCAGGCCGTTGATCGTGGCACGGACGACGTTGTACGGATTGGCCGAACCGATGCACTTGCAGATCACGTCGGTAACGCCCATGACTTCGAACACGGCGCGCATCGGACCGCCGGCGATGATGCCGGTACCGGCCGGAGCGGGTTGCATGAGCACCGAAGCGGCGCCATGCTTGCCCATCACGGTATGCTGAAGGGTGCCGTTCTTGAGCGAGACCTTGCGCATCTTGCGACGCGCTTCATCCATCGCCTTCTGCACCGCCACCGGCACTTCGCGGGACTTGCCCTTGCCCATGCCGATCGCACCGTCGCCGTCACCGACCACGGTCAGCGCGGCGAAGCCGAGGATACGACCGCCCTTGACGACCTTGGTCACGCGATTGATCGCGACCATCTTTTCCTTCAGGCCGTCATCGCGCTCGTCGGAGGCTTGCGCACGTTTGGTTTGCTGCTTGGCCATACGATTCCTCGCTTAGAACTTGAGACCGCCTTCGCGGGCGGCCTCGGCCAGCGCCTTCACGCGGCCGTGATACAGGAAGCCCGAGCGGTCGAAGGACACCTGCTCGACGCCGGCAGCCTTGGCGCGTTCGGCAATCAGCTTGCCGACCGCTTCGGCCGCGGCCTTGTTGCCGCCGTTGGCGACCTGGGCACGGACGTCCGGCTCCACGGTGGAAGCCGCCGCGAGCACGCGGGAACCGCAACCGGAGATGATCTGGGCGTAGATGTGGCAGTTGGACCGGAACACCGTCAGGCGAACCGCCTTGAGCTCCGCAATCTTGGCGCGAGTTTTGCGCGCACGGCGAAGACGAGTTTCTTTCTTGTTCATGACGAACCGCCTTACTTCTTCTTGGTTTCCTTGAGCACCACCACCTCGTCCGAGTAACGGACGCCCTTGCCCTTATAGGGCTCGGGAGCGCGGTAGGCACGCACCTCGGCAGCGACCTGGCCGACCTTCTGCTTGTCGGAACCCCTGATCACGATCTCGGTCTGGGTCGGCGTCTCGACCTTCACGCCTTCCGGCATCTGGTGAACCACCGGGTGAGAGAAACCGAGCGACAGGTTGAGCTTGTCGCCCTGAGCCTGCGCGCGATAACCCACGCCGACCAGGGTGAGCTTGCGCTCGAAGCCCTTGGTCACGCCCGTCACCATGTTATTCACCAGAGCGCGCACGGTGCCGGACATGGCACGGGCGTTCTCGGCGCCCTCACGCGCCTTGCACACCACCGCGTCACCTTCGCGGACCACGCTGACCTCGCCGCTCAGCGGCTGGCGCAGGGTACCCAGAGGCCCCTTCACTGCGATCTCGGCGTCGGAAATCATCACTTCCACGCCCTGCGGGATCGCCACCGGATTCTTGGCTACACGAGACATCGTATCCCCCTTAGGCGACGAGGCAGATGACTTCGCCACCGACGCGGTTCGCACGCGCCGAGCGGTCGGTCATCACGCCACGCGGCGTGGAAACGATAGCCACGCCGAGGCCGTTCATCACGCGCGGCAGATCGTCGCTACCCTTGTAGATGCGCAGGCCGGGACGGCTCACGCGCTCCAGGCGCTCGATGACCGGACGACCGGCGTAATACTTGAGGGTGACGTCGAGCGAAGCCTTGCCAGCCTCGTCACGGACGGCGAAGCCGTCGATGTAACCCTCGTCCTGCAACACCTTGGCGATCGCAACCTTCAGCTTGGACGAAGGCATCGACACCGAAGCCTTCTGGGCCTGCTGGCCGTTGCGGATGCGCGTCAGCATGTCGGCGATCGGATCGGACATACTCATCTTCGAATTCTCCTTACCAGCTCGCCTTGGTCATGCCAGGCACTTCGCCGCGGAAAGCGATCTCGCGCAGCTTGTTGCGGCACAGACCGAACTTGCGGAAGACACCACGCGGGCGACCGGTCAGCGCGCAGCGGTTGCGCTGGCGAGTCGGGTTAGCATTGCGCGGCAGTTGCTGCAGGGCCAGGCGGGCAGCCATGCGTTCTTCTTCGGACAGACTGGTGTCCTTGACCTTCGCGATCAGAGCCGCGCGCTTGGAGGCATACTTCTCCACCAGCATCGCACGCTTCGCTTCGCGGTTGATCAGAGCGAGTTTCGCCATATCACCCTCAATTCTTGAACGGGAACTTGAACGCACCGAGGAGAGCACGGGCTTCCTCGTCGGTCTTGGCCGTCGTCGTGATGCTGATGTTCATCCCGCGCAGCGCGTCGATCTTGTCGTACTCGATCTCGGGGAAGATGATCTGCTCTTTCACGCCGAGGTTGTAGTTGCCACGACCGTCGAAACCCTTGGCAGCGATACCGCGGAAGTCGCGAACGCGCGGCAGCGCGATCGTGATGAGGCGATCGAGGAATTCGAACATGCGCGGACCACGCAGGGTCACCATGCAGCCGATCGGATAGCCGTCACGGATCTTGAAACCCGCGATCGACTTGCGCGCCTTGGTCGAAACCGGCTTCTGACCCGCGATCTTGGTCATGTCGCCAATGGCGTGCTCGAGAATCTTCTTGTCGCCGACAGCCTCACCGACACCCATGTTGAGGGTGATCTTGGTGATGCGCGGCACTTCCATGACGGACTTGTAGCCGAACTGCTGCTGCAGCGCCGGCGCAACTTCGTCCTTGTAAACCTGTTGCAAGCGAGCCATCGTCACTCCTTAGGCGTTCACCAGCTCGCCGTTCGACTTGAAGAAACGGACCTTGCGGCCGTCTTCAAGCGTCTTGATCCCGACACGATCACCCTTCTGGGTGGCGGGATTGAACAGCGCGACGTTCGACACATGGATCGGCATCTCCTTCTCGACGATGCCACCCACTTCACCCTTCAGCGGATTCGGGCGCACGTGCTTCTTAACCCGTTTCACGCCTTCGACCACGACGCGCTCGTCATCGACGCGGCGCAGCACGGTGCCGCGACGACCACGATCCTTGCCCGTCAGCACCAAAACTTCGTCACCCTTGCGGATCTTGTTCATCTCTGGACTCCTCAGAGCACTTCGGGCGCCAGCGAGACGATCTTCATGAACCGCTCGGTGCGCAGCTCTCGCGTGACCGGCCCGAAGATACGGGTGCCGATCGGCTCGAGCTTGTTGTTCAGAAGCACGGCCGCATTGCTGTCGAACTTGATCAGCGAACCGTCGGGACGACGAACGCCCTTGGCGGTGCGAACGACGACCGCGTTGTAGACGTCGCCTTTCTTGGCACGACCACGCGGAGCGGCATCCTTCACGGTCACCTTGATGATGTCGCCAACGCCGGCATAGCGACGCTTAGAACCACCCAGGACCTTGATGCACATCACCGAGCGCGCGCCGGAGTTATCGGCCACGTCCAGCTTGGACTGCATTTGAATCATGAAAGTATCTCCAACTTATCCCGCATTTGCGGACAGTCTTGGAACCCGTCAGGGTAGGATGCCCCGAGCGAGCCCCGGAGCAAAGAGGCAAAATTATAACAGCCTGGCACCTGGGTGCCAAGCTGTTTGTTTACTGCTCGCTGCTTCCAACTCCGATCAGATGATCGTCGCCTTCTCGAGCACCTTGGCCACACGCCAGGTCTTGGTGCGCGAGATCGGACGGCACTCCTCGATCTCGACCAGGTCGCCCTGGGCCGCGACGCCGTCCTCGACGTGCGCGTGGTACTTCGCCGAACGGGTGATGATCTTGCCGTAGAGCGGGTGCTTGACCCGGCGCTCGACCAGAACGGTCACCGTCTTCTGCATTTTGTCACTCACCACACGCCCAACCAGCGCGCGGCGAACCTTCTCGACGTTCTCGCTCATTGCTGACCCGCCTTCTCACGCAGGATGGTGCGCACGCGCGCGATGTCGCGGCGGACCTTCCCGATCTGACTCGTGTTGCCGAGTTGCTGCGTGGCGTGCTGCATGCGCAGCGAAAACTGGGCCTTCAGCAGCTCGATCAGTTCCTTGTTCAACTCGTCGGCGCTCTTGGCGCGGAGTTCCGTTGCCTTCATGTTCAACCCCCAATCAGTCGGGTGACGAACACGGTCTCGATCGGCAGCTTGGCAGCCGCAAGGCGGAACGCCTCGCGCGCCAGGGCCTCGTCAACCCCGTCCATCTCGTACAGCACCTTGCCCGGCTGGATCTCGGCAACCCAATATTCCGGGTTGCCCTTGCCGTTACCCATGCGGACCTCGGCCGGCTTCTTCGAAATCGGCTTGTCCGGGAAAATCCGGATCCAGATGCGGCCGCCACGCTTGATATGACGGGTCATCGCACGACGGGCGGACTCGATCTGGCGGGCAGTCAGCCGACCGCGACCAATGGCCTTCAGACCATACTCGCCGAACGACACCTTGGCGCCGCGCGTGGCGACGCCGGTGTTGCGGCCCTTCTGCTCCTTCCGATACTTCCTTCTAGTCGGCTGCAGCATCATTCGCTCCTGCTTTCTTCTTGCCGGCCTTCGCCACGACGGGCGGGACGACGACCCGGACGGCCCTCGCCGTCACGCGGGGCGCCACGACGACCGCGACGGTTGTCGGCTTCGGGCTCCGCAGCCACGGGCTGCTCGTTGCGCCCCAGCATCTCGCCCTTGAACACCCAGACCTTGATCCCGATGACACCATAGGTCGTCTTGGCCTCGGAGACACCGTAGTCGATGTTGGCGCGCAGGGTATGCAGCGGCACACGCCCTTCGCGATACCACTCGGTGCGGGCGATCTCTGCGCCGTTGAGGCGGCCGGAGCTCATGATCTTGATGCCCTGGGCACCGAGACGCATGGCGTTCTGCATCGCACGCTTCATGGCGCGACGGAACATGATGCGCTTCTCGAGCTGCTGGGCGATCGAGTCGGCGATCAGCTTGGCATCGAGTTCGGGCTTGCGCACTTCCTCGATATTGACGTGGACCGGAACGCCAACGATCTTCTGCAGATCACGCTTGAGCGCCTCGATGTCCTCGCCCTTCTTGCCAATGACGACGCCCGGGCGGGCGCTGTACAGGGTTACGCGGGCGTTCTTGGCGGGACGCTCGATGACCACGCGACCCACCGAAGCGTGCGCGAGGCGCTTCTTCAGGTAATCGCGGACCTTGAGGTCCTCGTGCAGCATGCCGGCGTAGTCCTTGCTGTTGGCGAACCAGCGCGAGCCCCAGTCACGCGTGACGGCGAGGCGGAACCCGGTAGGATGGATTTTCTGACCCATGTTTACTCCTTACTCGCCAACGGTCAGGTAGACGTGGCAGGTGGGCTTCAGGATGCGGTTGCCACGACCCTTCGCACGCGCGGTGAAGCGCTTGAGCGTCATACCCTCTTCCACGTGAATGGTCTTGACCTTCAGCGCGTCGATATCGGCACCGTCGTTGTGCTCGGCGTTGGCGATCGCCGACTCGAGCACCTTGCGGATGATCTTCGCGCCCTTCTTGGGAGAGAAGGCCAGGGTGTCGAGCGCGCGGCCGACGGGCATGCCGCGGACCAGGTCGGCCACCAGACGGCCCTTCTGGGCCGACAGCCGAACGCCACGGAGAATAGCTTTGGTTTCCATGTCGTCCCCTTAACGCTTGGCCTTCTTGCTGGCGGCGTGACCCTTGAAGGTCCGCGTCAGCGCGAATTCGCCCAGCTTGTGCCCGACCATGTTCTCGGTCACGAATACAGGAATGTGCTGCTTGCCGTTATGCACCGCGATCGTCAGGCCGATGAAATCGGGGAGGATCGTGGAGCGGCGCGACCAGGTCTTGATCGGGCGCTTGTCGTTGCTCGTCCGAGCCGCGTCGACCTTCTTGAGCAGGTGCGCGTCGATGAACGGGCCTTTCTTGATAGAACGTGCCATCTCTTACCCCTTAACGCTTGTGACGACGCTGCACGATCATGCCGTCGGTGCGCTTGTTCGAACGCGTCCGATAGCCCTTGGCCGGCGTGCCCCACGGACTGACCGGTTCGCGCGCCTCGCCGGTGCGGCCTTCGCCACCACCATGCGGGTGATCCACCGGGTTCATCGCCACACCGCGAACGGTCGGACGGATACCGCGCCAGCGGTTCGCGCCAGCCTTGCCGATCTTGCGCAGGCCATGCTCGCCGTTACCGACTTCACCGATGGTGGCGCGGCACTCGACGTGCACACGGCGGATCTCGCCGGAGCGCAGGCGGAGCTGGGCGTACGAGCCTTCGCGGGCGAGCAGCTGCACCGAAGTGCCGGCGGCGCGCGCGAGTTGCGCACCCTTGCCGGGAACCATCTCGATGCAGTGGATCGTCGAGCCGACCGGGATGTTGCGGATCGGCAGGGCGTTGCCCGCCTTTATCGGCGCTTCCGCGCCACTGATCAGTTGCTGGCCGACCTCTACGCCGCGCGGCGCGATGATGTAGCGGCGCTCGCCATCGGCATAGCACAGCAGCGCGATGTGCGCGGAGCGGTTCGGGTCGTACTCGATGCGCTCGACCTTGGCCGGAATGCCGTCCTTGTTGCGACGGAAATCCACCAGGCGGTAGTGCTGCTTATGGCCGCCACCCTGGTGGCGCATCGTCACGCGACCGTAGTTGTTACGGCCGGCGTTCTTGGTCTGCTTCTCGATCAGCGCATCGACCGGACGACCCTTGTACAGATCGGGGTTGACCACCTTGACTTGGGCACGGCGGCCGGCAGACGTAGGCTTCAGTTTAACGATTGCCATGATCTATCACTCCCCGGCCGCAAAGTTGATTTCCTGGCCGGGCTTCAGGCACACGAAGGCCTTCTTCCAGTCCTTGCGGCGACCCATGGTCTTGCCAAAGCGCTTGGACTTGCCCTTCACGTTCAGGATCTGCACCGACTTCACCTCGACCTTGAAGAGCGACTCGACCGCCGCCTTCACTTCGGGTTTGGTCGCATCGGACGCAACCTTGAACACCACTTGCTCGTTCTTGTCGGCGACGAAAGTCGCCTTTTCGGAGATCTGCGGGGCGAGCAGCACCTGCAGCAGACGTTCCTGACTGATCGCGCTCATTGCCACGCTTCCTCCATCTTCGCCAGCGCGCCCTTGGTGACCAGCACCTTGGGGAAACGCACGAGCGACACCGGATCCGCCTCGCTCACTTCCAGCACCAGGACCTGGTGAAGGTTGCGCGAGGACAGGAACAGGTTCTCGTCGATTTCGTCGGTGATGACCAGGACCGAATCCAGGCCCATCCCCTTGAGCTTCTGCGACAGCAGGCGGGTCTTCGGCGCTTCGACGCTGAAGTTCTCGACCACCGCAAGACGGTCCTCGCGAGCGAGCTGCGACAGGATCGCGGCCACACCGGCGCGGTACATCTTGCGGTTGACCTTCTGGCTGAAGTTCTCGTCGGGAGAGCTCGGGAAGATCTTGCCGCCACCACGCCACAGCGGGCTCGACGCCATGCCTGCACGGGCGTTGCCCGTGCCCTTCTGACGGAACGGCTTGCGGGTCGACTTGGCGATCTCGGAGCGACCCTTCTGCTTGCGGTTGCCGGAACGGGCGTTCGCAAGGTAGGCGGTCACGACCTGGTGCACCAGGGCTTCGTTGTAGTCACGGCCGAACAGCACGTCCGACGCTTCGAGCGTCGACGCAGCCTGACCCTGATCATTCAAGAGTTTCAATTCCATTGCGCGCTCCTCAGGCCTTGACCGCCGGACGGACGACGACGTCGCCACCCTTGGCACCCGGCACCGCACCCTTCACGAGAAGGAGCTGGCGCTCGACGTCCACACGAACGATCTCCAGCCCCTGCGTGGTGCGCTGGACGTTGCCGTACTGGCCCGCCATGCGCTTGCCGGGGAACACACGACCCGGATCCTGGGCCATGCCGATGGAGCCGGGGGAGTTGTGCGAGATCGAGTTACCGTGCGAGGCGCGGTTCGACGAGAAGTTGTGACGCTTGATCGGACCCGAGAAGCCCTTGCCGATCGTCACACCCGTAACGTCAACCTTTTGACCGACCTGAAAGAGATCCGCACCGACCGCATCGCCGGCATTCATGCTGCCGGCCTGCTCGGCCTCGACGCGGAATTCCTTGATGCCGCGGCAGGGCTCGACGCCCGCCTTTGCAAGATGACCCGCGACCGGCTTGGTGATCCGGCTGGCGCGGCGCTTGCCATACGCAATCTGCACCGCGGCGTAGCCGTCGGTGTCGATCGTCTTGATCTGGGACACACGATTATCCGACACGTCAAGCACCGTCACCGGGATGGTCTTGCCATCCTCGGCGAAGATGCGAGTCATGCCGACCTTGCGTCCAACAAGGCCTAGACTCATTTTCTTCTCCTGAATCCCGGTTGCGATTGACCGGGGGTCACAATTAATGCGCCAGACGGCACAAAGGCCGGATTATACCGGCCTGTTCCAAACTTCCGCAAGCAGGGCTTGCTTACTGGAGCTTGATCTCGACATCCACGCCCGCGGGCAGATCCAGCTTCATCAGCGCGT
This sequence comes from Thauera sp. DNT-1, assembly GCF_055393985.1. Taxonomy (NCBI): domain Bacteria; kingdom Pseudomonadati; phylum Pseudomonadota; class Betaproteobacteria; order Rhodocyclales; family Zoogloeaceae; genus Thauera; species Thauera sp. DNT-1. The sequence continues at coordinate 1,799,491 of NZ_AP043752.1, forward strand.
CGACCGTCTTGTCGGTCGGATCGATGATGTCCATCAGACGCTGGTGAGTGCGGATCTCCATCTGGTCGCGCGACGCCTTGTTGACGTGCGGCGAACGCAACAGGTCGAAACGCTCGATGCGGGTCGGCAGCGGCACGGGACCACGGACCACGGCGCCGGTGCGCTTGGCGGTATCGACGATCTCGAGGGCCGACTGATCGATCAGGCGATAGTCGAAGGCTTTCAGGCGGATGCGGATCTTCTGGTTCTGCATGATGTATTTCCTAAAGAGCTGATACTGCGAAAAAAGAGCGCAAAGAGCGATGGGGCGGCTCCGCGAGAGCCGCCCCGGATCGAGCGATTACTCGATGATCTTGGCGACGACGCCGGCGCCGACGGTACGGCCACCTTCGCGGATCGCGAAGCGCAGACCTTCTTCCATGGCGATCGGGGCGATCAGCTTGACGGTGATCGACACGTTGTCGCCCGGCATGACCATCTCGGTGCCCTCGGGCAGCGAGATCGAACCGGTCACGTCGGTGGTGCGGAAGTAGAACTGCGGACGGTAGTTGTTGAAGAACGGGGTGTGACGACCACCCTCTTCCTTCGACAACACGTAGATCTCGCCGGTGAAGTGGGTGTGCGGGGTGATCGAACCCGGCTTGCACAGCACCTGACCACGCTCGACGTCTTCACGCTTGGTGCCGCGCAGCAGCACGCCGACGTTGTCGCCGGCCTGGCCCTGGTCGAGCAGCTTGCGGAACATCTCCACGCCGGTGCAGGTGGTCTTGACCGTCGGCTTGATGCCGACGATCTCGATTTCCTCGCCGACCTTCACGATGCCGCGCTCGACACGACCGGTCACCACGGTGCCGCGACCCGAGATCGAGAACACGTCTTCGATCGGCAGCAGGAAAGGCTTGTCGATCGCACGCTCGGGCGTCGGGATGTAGCTGTCCAGCGCGTCAGCCAGGCGGAAGATCGCCGGCTCGCCGATGTCCGACTGGTCGCCCTCGAGCGCCTTCAGCGCCGAACCCTTGACGATGGGGATGTCGTCGCCGGGGAAGTCGTACTTCGACAGCAGCTCGCGCACTTCCATCTCGACGAGCTCCAGCAGCTCCTCGTCGTCGACCATGTCGCACTTGTTCAGGAAGACGATGATGTACGGCACGCCGACCTGACGGGCCAGCAGGATGTGCTCGCGCGTCTGCGGCATCGGGCCGTCGGCGGCCGAGCACACCAGGATCGCGCCGTCCATCTGCGCGGCACCGGTGATCATGTTCTTGACGTAGTCGGCGTGGCCCGGGCAATCGACGTGCGCGTAGTGACGGCTCGCGGTCTCGTACTCGACGTGCGCGGTGTTGATGGTGATGCCGCGCGCCTTCTCTTCGGGCGCCGCGTCGATCTGGTCGTAGGCCTTCGCCTCGCCGCCGAACTTCTTCGACAGGATGGTGGTGATCGCAGCGGTCAGCGTGGTCTTGCCATGGTCGACGTGGCCGATGGTGCCGACGTTGACGTGCGGTTTGGTACGTTCGAACTTACCCTTCGCCATGTTCTCGGGTCCTTGAGTTGAGGTTGCTGAATAAGGTTGCGGTCTGGGTTACTTGCGGCTGCTGATCACGGCCTCGGCCACGCTCTTCGGCGCCTCGGAGTAATGCTTGAACTCCATCGAGTAGGTCGCGCGACCCTGGGTCAGCGAGCGCAGCTGGGTAGCGTAACCGAACATCTCGGCCAGCGGCACCTCGGCCTTGATCTCCTTCATGCCACCCGGGATGTCGTCCATGCCCTGAACGATGCCGCGACGACCGGAGAGGTCGCCCATCACGTTGCCCATGTAGTCTTCCGGGGTCTCGACGACCACCGCCATCATCGGCTCGAGCAGCGCCGGGCTGGCGCGCCGCATGGCTTCCTTGAAGGCCATGGAGCCAGCCATCTTGAACGCGTTTTCGTTCGAGTCCACATCGTGGTACGAACCGAAATGCAGCGTGACCTTGACATCGACCACCGGGAAGCCGGCGAGCACGCCGTTCGGGATGGTTTCCTGGATGCCCTTGTCGACCGCCGGGATGTATTCGCGCGGAACCACACCGCCCTTGACCGCATCGACGAACTCGTAGCCCTTGCCCTGCTCGGCCGGCTCGAGGTTGATGACGACGTGACCGTACTGGCCGCGACCGCCGGACTGCTTGACGAACTTGCCTTCGACATCCATCGCGGCCTTGCGGATGGTTTCGCGGTAGGCCACCTGCGGCGCGCCGACGTTGGCTTCGACGTTGAACTCGCGCTTCATGCGGTCGACGATGATCTCGAGATGCAGCTCGCCCATGCCCGAGATGATGGTCTGACCCGACTCCTCGTCGGTACGGACGCGGAAGGACGGGTCTTCGGCAGCGAGACGCGACAGCGCGAGGCCCATCTTCTCCTGGTCGCCCTTGGTCTTGGGCTCCACGGCGACGTGAATCACCGGATCCGGGAAGACCATGCGCTCGAGGATCACCGGTGCGCTGGTGTCGCACAGGGTCTCGCCGGTCGTGACGTCCTTCAGGCCGACCACGGCGGCGATGTCGCCCGCGAGCACTTCCTTGATCTCCTCGCGATCATTGGCATGCATCTGCAGGATGCGGCCGATGCGCTCCTTCTTGCCCTTCACCGAGTTCAGCACGGTGGAGCCGGACTCGAGCACGCCCGAATAGACACGGATGAAGGTGAGCTGGCCGACGAAGGGGTCGGTCATCAGCTTGAACGCCAGCGCCGAGAACTTCTCGTCGTCCTTGGCGTAACGGACCACTTCCTTCTCGTCGTCATCCACGCCAGCGACCGGCGGGATGTCGATCGGCGAGGGCAGGTACTGGATGACCGCGTCGAGCATGCGCTGCACGCCCTTGTTCTTGAACGCGGTGCCGCACAGCATCGGCTGGATCTCGCAGGCGAGAGTGCGCGCACGCAGGCCGGCGATGACCTCCTCCTCGGAAAGCTCGCCTTCCTCGAGGTACTTGTTCATCAGGTCTTCGTTGGCCTCGGCGGCCGCCTCGACCATGCTGGCACGCCACTCCTCGGCGGTCGCGACGAGCTCGGCGGGGATCTCGTGGTAGTCGAACTTCATGCCCTGGGAGGCCTCGTCCCAGATGATCGCCTTCATCTTGAGCAGATCGACGACGCCCTTGAAGGTGTCTTCGGCACCGATGGGGATCACCACCGGGACGGGGTTGGCCTTCAGGCGGGTCTTCATCTGGTCGACGACCTTGAAGAAGTTCGCACCCGAGCGGTCCATCTTGTTCACGAAGGCGAGACGCGGCACCTTGTACTTGGTGGCCTGACGCCACACGGTCTCGGACTGCGGCTGCACACCACCCACGGCGCAATACACCATGCAGGCACCGTCGAGCACGCGCATCGAACGCTCCACCTCGATCGTGAAGTCCACGTGTCCCGGAGTGTCGATGATGTTGAAGCGATGCTCCGGATAGGAGCTGTCCATACCCTTCCAGAAGCAGGTCACCGCAGCCGAGGTAATGGTGATGCCGCGCTCCTGCTCCTGAACCATCCAGTCGGTCGTGGCCGCGCCGTCGTGCACCTCACCCAGCTTATGGCTCACGCCGGTATAGAAGAGGATACGCTCGGTCGTAGTCGTCTTGCCTGCGTCGATGTGAGCGGAGATACCGATGTTGCGGTAACGCTCGATGGGTGTCTTGCGAGCCACGTTATACCTGCCTTCTGTTGTGCGCGCTTTTGGCACGCTGAACGAATTCTTGCGTTAGAAAACAATCGAGCCCTTCACAGGGCCCGAGATACCGCCACCAAGGAAGATCAGAAGCGGTAGTGCGAGAACGCCTTGTTAGCTTCGGCCATGCGGTGAACTTCTTCACGCTTCTTCATGGCGGAACCACGCCCCTCGGAGGCCTCGAGCAGCTCGCCGGCGAGGCGCTGGGCCATCGACTTCTCGGCGCGCTTGCGGGCCGCCTCACGCAGCCAGCGCATGGACAGCGCCATGCGGCGGGACGGGCGGACCTCCACCGGGACCTGGTAGTTCGCACCGCCGACGCGGCGACTCTTGACCTCGACCACCGGCTTGACGTTCGCAACCGCGACCGAGAAGACCTCGAGCGGATCCTTGCCGGACTTGGACGAGATGTGATCGAACGCACCATAGACGATGCGCTCTGCGACGGACTTCTTGCCCGACTGCATGATCACGTTGATGAACTTGGAAACGTCCTGGTTACCGAACTTGGGGTCCGGCAGGACTTCGCGCTTGGGTACTTCACGACGACGCGGCATGGCAACCTCTCGCTAAATTTCTTTGACCAACAATCAGGCTTTCTTCGGGCGCTTGGCACCGTACTTCGAGCGCGACTGCTTGCGATCCTTGACGCCCTGAAGGTCGAGCGAACCGCGGACGATGTGGTAGCGCACACCCGGAAGGTCCTTCACACGACCGCCGCGGATCAGCACGACCGAGTGCTCCTGCAGGTTGTGACCTTCACCGCCGATGTACGAGATGACCTCGAAACCGTTGGTCAGGCGCACCTTGGCGACCTTACGCAGCGCCGAGTTCGGCTTCTTCGGGGTCGTGGTGTAGACGCGGGTGCAAACGCCGCGCTTCTGCGGACAAGCCTCGAGTGCCGGAACCTTGCTCTTGGCAACTTCCAGTTGGCGCGGCTTGCGAACAAGCTGATTGATTGTTGGCATAGCTTAAGAATTTCCCATAAGACCGCGGCAGCCCACCATGGGCCGCCGCGGGCGGATTATTCCGGCTGAGACTGACTACGATTGGTCAGCCCACAAAAAAGAGGCCGGAGTTTAGTCCGAGACTGTCCGAAAAGTCAACTCGCCTCGATGTCCTGCTGTGTTTCCACAACCTCTTCCGCCTGCGCCCAGGCATGCCCCGCACCGAGATCGCGCCCCTCTTCCTGCGCCTTGCGGCTGCGGTGGTAGGCCAGACCGGTACCGGCCGGGATCAGGCGACCGACGATGACGTTCTCCTTCAGGCCGCGCAGTTCGTCGCGCTTGCCCATGATCGCCGCCTCGGTCAGCACGCGGGTGGTCTCCTGGAAGGAGGCCGCGGAGATGAAGGAGTCGGTCGACAGCGAGGCCTTGGTGATGCCCAGCAGCACGTTCTCGTACTGCGCCGGCAGCTTGCCTTCGGCTTCGACGCGGTCGTTCTCGTCCAGCACCTCGGAGCGCTCGACCTGCTCCTCGCGGATGAACCGGGTATCGCCCGGATCGGTGATGACCACGCGACGCAGCATCTGGCGGACGATCACCTCGATGTGCTTGTCGTTGATCTTCACGCCCTGCAGGCGATACACGTCCTGCACCTCGTCGATGATGTAGCGCGCGAGTTCGCTGATGCCCTGCAGGCGCAGGATGTCGTGCGGATCGGACGGACCATCCACGATCAGTTCGCCCTTGTTAACCACCTGGCCGTCGTGCACCATCAGGTGCTTGTCCTTGGGGATCAGGAACTCGTGCGAGGTCCCGTCCGGCTCGGTGATCACCAGACGCTGCTTGCCCTTGGTCTCCTTGCCGAAGGACACCGTGCCGGTGTACTCGGCGAGCATGCCGGCATCCTTGGGCGCACGCGCCTCGAAGAGCTCAGCCACGCGCGGCAGGCCGCCGGTGATGTCGCGGGTCTTCGCCGACTCCTGCGGGATGCGCGCGAGGATGTCGCCGACGTTGATCTGCTGGCCGTCCTTCACGGTGATCAGGGAGCCGACCTGGAAGGTGATCGCAACCGAGTGCTCGGTGCCGGCGATCTTGACCTCCTCGCCGTTCTCGTCCAGCAGCTTGACCTGCGGGCGGACGCCCTTGGGGCTGCCGGTGGACGAGCGACGCTTGGCATCGATGACCACCAGCGTGGACAGACCGGTAACTTCGTCGATCTGCTTGGCGACGGTGACGCCCTCCTCCACGTTCTCGAACTTCACCGTACCGGTGTATTCGGTCACGATCGGGCGGGTGTGCGGATCCCACGAGGCGAGCTGCGTGCCAGCCTTGACGGGAGCAGCGTCATCGACCAGCAGCATGGCCCCGTAGGGCAGCTTGTGGCGCTCGCGCTCGCGGCCCATGTCGTCGGCCACCACGAGCTCGGCCGAGCGCGCGATGACGATCTTTTCGCCCTTGGCGTTCGAGACGTAGCGCATGTTGCCGGCAAAGCGGATCGAACCTGCCGACTTGGCCTCGACGCCACTCGCGGCGGCGGCTCGCGAAGCCGCCCCCCCGACGTGGAAGGTCCGCATGGTCAGCTGCGTGCCCGGCTCGCCGATCGACTGCGCCGCGATGACGCCGACGGCCTCGCCGACGTTGACCCGGGAACCACGACCCAGATCGCGGCCGTAGCACTGTGCGCACAGGCCGTAGCGGGTTTCGCAGGTGAGCGGCGTGCGCACCTTGACCTCGTCCACGCCCAGGCTCTCGATCAGGTCCACCGCGTCCTCGTCGAGCAGGCTTCCCGCCTCGATCATGGTTTCCTGGCTTTCCGGATTGACGATGTCCTCAACGCAGACGCGGCCCAGGATGCGCTCGCGCAGCGGCTCCACGACCTCGCCGCCCTCGATGAGGGCCTTCATGTTGAAGCCTTCGCGCGTGCCGCAGTCGTCCTCGATGACCACGAGATCCTGGGTCACGTCGACGAGACGGCGAGTCAGGTAGCCCGAGTTCGCGGTCTTCAGCGCGGTGTCGGCCAGGCCCTTACGGGCGCCGTGCGTCGAGATGAAGTACTGCAGGACGTTGAGGCCTTCACGGAAGTTGGTCGTGATCGGGGTCTCGATGATGGAACCGTCCGGTTTCGCCATCAGGCCGCGCATGCCGGCGAGCTGCCGGATCTGCGCCGCGGAACCACGCGCGCCCGAGTCGGCCATCATGTAGATCGCGTTGAAGGACTCCTGGTCGACGTCCTGCGCGACCGCCTTCTCGCCGCTCGCGTACACCTGCTTCCAGAACTGCTCGCGCGGCAGGCCCTTGAAGCGGTCCTGCGCCTTCTCCTTGCCGAGCTGCTCCATCATCGCCTTGGCCACCTGGTCGCCGCAGCGGCCCCAGATGTCCACGACCTTGTTGTAGCGCTCGCCGTCGGTCACCAGACCCGAGGTGTATTGCTGGGCAATCTCCTTGACCTCGGCTTCCGCCGCGCGGATCAGCTCGTGCTTGGCATTGGGGACGAGCATGTCCTTGACCGCGATCGAAAGGCCGGCGCGGGTCGCCAGACCATAGCCGAACTGCATCAGCTTGTCGGCGAAGATGACCGTCGCGCGCAGGCCGCAGCGCCGGTACGAGGCGTTGATCAGCTTGGAGATCTCCTTCTTCTTCAGCGGCTTGTCGATGACGCTGAAGGGCAGCCCGGCAGGCAGGATCTCGGACAGGATCGCACGTCCGGCGGTGGTGTCGTGGCGCACGATCTTCTCGATGCGCTCGCCATTGGGGCCCAGGTCGGCCTCCTTCAGGCGCACGGTGACGCGCGCATGCAAGGCGATCTGGCCGGATTCGTAGGCGCGCTTCACTTCGGAGACGTCGGCGAAGATCATGCCTTCGCCCGGCACGTTCACCCCTTCGCGGGTGGCGTAGTAGAGGCCGAGCACGATGTCCTGCGAGGGCACGATGATCGGCTCGCCGTTGGCGGGCGACAGCACGTTGTTGGAGGCCAGCATCAGGGTGCGGGCTTCCATCTGTGCCTCGAGCGACAACGGGACGTGCACAGCCATCTGGTCGCCGTCGAAGTCGGCGTTGAAGGCCACGCAAACCAGCGGGTGGAGCTGGATCGCCTTGCCTTCGATCAGCACCGGCTCGAAGGCCTGGATGCCGAGGCGGTGCAGCGTCGGGGCGCGGTTCAGCAGCACAGGATGCTCGCGGATCACCTCCTCGAGGATGTCCCACACCACCGGCTCCTGCGACTCCACCATCTTCTTGGCCTGCTTGATGGTCGTGGCCAGCCCCATCAGCTCGAGCTTGTTGAAGATGAAGGGCTTGAACAGCTCGAGCGCCATCAGCTTGGGCAGGCCGCACTGGTGCAGCTTGAGTTGCGGGCCCACGGTGATGACCGAGCGTCCGGAGTAGTCGACGCGCTTGCCGAGCAGGTTCTGGCGGAAGCGGCCGCCCTTGCCCTTGATCATGTCGGCCAGCGACTTCAGCGGACGCTTGTTGGCGCCGGTCATGGCCTTGCCGCGGCGACCGTTGTCGAGCAGCGAGTCGACAGCCTCCTGCAGCATGCGCTTTTCGTTGCGCACGATGATGTCGGGCGCCTTGAGCTCGAGCAGACGCTTGAGGCGGTTGTTGCGGTTGATGACGCGACGGTAGAGGTCGTTCAGATCCGAGGTGGCGAAGCGGCCACCGTCCAGCGGCACCAGCGGGCGCAGGTCGGGCGGGAGCACCGGCAGCACCTCGAGCACCATCCACTCGGGCTTGATGCCCGACTGCTGGAAGGCCTCGAGCACCTTCAGGCGCTTGGAGAACTTCTTGATCTTGGCTTCGGAGTTGGTGGTCTCCAGGTCGCCACGCAGCTTCTCGGCCTCGAGGTTGATGTCGAGCGTGCGCAGCAGGGAACCGATACCCTCGGCACCCATGACCGCGTCGAACTCGTCACCGTACTCCTCGACCTTGGCGAGATAGTCGTCCTCGGTCAGCAGCTGGCCGCGGTTGAGCGGCGTCATGCCCGGCTCGACGACGACGAAGGCTTCGAAGTAGAGCACGCGCTCGATATCGCGCAGGGTCATGTCGAGAACCATGCCGAGACGGCTCGGCAAGCTCTTCAGGAACCAGATGTGGGCGACCGGCGAGGCCAGCTCGATGTGGCCCATGCGCTCGCGCCGCACCTTCGACAGCGTCACCTCGACGCCGCACTTCTCGCAGATCACGCCACGGTGCTTGAGGCGCTTGTACTTGCCGCACAGGCACTCGTAGTCCTTGACCGGCCCGAAGATCTTGGCGCAGAACAGGCCGTCACGCTCGGGTTTGAACGTGCGGTAGTTGATCGTCTCGGGCTTCTTGACTTCGCCATAGGACCACGAGCGGATCTTGTCCGGCGAGGCGAGGCCGATCGTGATCGCGTCGAACTCTTCCTCGTTCGGCAGGGTTTGCTTGAACAGGTCAGCAAGCAGGCTTTTCATGGTTCACTCCATCCGGGCCGCCGCGTCGTGGGCGGCGGCCCCGGGATTCAATCGCAGGCAGGGGACGGGAAGGAAATCGCGACGCTCACTCGCGGTCGAGGTCGATGTCGATCGCCAGCGAACGGATTTCCTTCACCAGCACGTTGAAGGATTCCGGCATGCCGGAATCGATCTTGTGCTCGCCCTTGACGATGTTTTCGTACACCTTGGTCCGGCCGGTCACGTCGTCGGACTTGACCGTCAGCATCTCCTGCAGCGTGTAGGCGGCGCCGTAGGCTTCCAGCGCCCACACTTCCATCTCGCCGAAGCGCTGGCCGCCGAACTGCGCCTTGCCGCCCAGCGGTTGCTGTGTGACGAGCGAGTACGGGCCGGTCGAACGCGCGTGCATCTTGTCGTCGACCAGGTGGTGCAGCTTCAGCACATGCTTGTAGCCCACGGTGACCTTGCGCTCGAAGGCCTCGCCGGTGCGGCCGTCGTAGAGGGTGACCTGGCCGCCGGTGGGCAGGCCGGCCAGCTCGAGCATCTGCTGGATTTCCTCTTCCTTGGCACCGTCGAACACCGGGGTCGCGAAGGGCACGCCCTTCTTGAGGTTGCCCGCGAGCTCGCGAACGTCCGAGTCGCCGAGGTTGGCGATGTCCTCGGGGTGGCCGCTGCCGTTGTAGATCTGCTCGAGGAAGCCGCGCAGCTCCAGCGCCGAGGCCTGCGCCTGCAGCATCTTGTCGATCTTCTGACCGAGTCCCTTCGCTGCCCAGCCGAGGTGGGTCTCGAGGATCTGGCCGATGTTCATCCGCGACGGCACGCCAAGCGGGTTGAGCACGATGTCGAGCGGGGTGCCGTCTTCCATGTACGGCATGTCCTCGACCGGGACGATCTTGGAAACCACGCCCTTGTTGCCGTGACGGCCGGCCATCTTGTCGCCCGGCTGCAGGCGGCGCTTCACCGCCAGATACACCTTGACCATCTTCTGCACGCCCGGGGGGAGCTCGTCGCCCTGGGTGAGCTTCTTCTTCTTGATCTCGAAGGCCTGCTCGAAGTCCTTGCGGGTGTTCTCCAGACCTTCACGCACGGCCTCGAGCTGCACCGCGAGGGTCTCGTCGGCGAGGCGGATGTCGAACCAGTGGTAGTGCTCCAGGCTGTCGAGGTAGGGATCGGTGAGCGCCGCACCCTTGGCGAGCTTCTTCGGACCACCGTTGGCAAGCTGGCCCACGATCATGCGGCGGATACGCGCGAAGGCGTCGCGCTCGACGATGCGCATCTGGTCGGCGAGGTCGGTCTTGAAGCTGCGCAGCTGCTCGTCGATGATCGACTGCGCGCGCTTGTCGCGCTCGATGCCCTCCCGGGTGAACACCTGCACGTCGATGACGGTGCCGACCATGCCCGAGGGCACGCGCAGCGAGGTGTCCTTCACGTCGGAGGCCTTCTCGCCGAAGATCGCGCGCAGCAGCTTTTCCTCGGGGGTGAGCTGGGTCTCGCCCTTGGGCGTGACCTTGCCGACCAGCACGTCGCCGGCCTCGACCTCGGCACCGATATACACGATGCCCGACTCGTCCAGGCGCGACAGCTGCGCCTCGCCGAGCGAGGCGATGTCGCGGGTGATCTCCTCGGGTCCGAGCTTGGTGTCGCGGGCGACGACGGTGAGTTCCTCGATGTGGATCGAGGTGAAGCGGTCGTCGGCGACCACGCGCTCGGAGATGAGGATCGAGTCCTCGAAGTTGTAGCCGTTCCAGGGCATGAAGCCGACCAGCATGTTCTGGCCGAGCGCGAGCTCGCCGAGGTCGGTGGAAGCGCCGTCGGCCACCACGTCACCGCGGGCGATCAGGTCGCCCACCTTCACCACCGGGCGCTGGTTGATGTTGGTGTTCTGGTTGGAACGGGTGTACTTGATCATGTTGTAGATGTCGACGCCGACTTCACCCGGCAGGGTCTCGTCGTCGTTCACCCGGATCACCACCCGGTTCGCATCCACGTAGTCCACGATGCCGCCACGGGTGGCCTGCACCGCAGTGCCCGAGTCGACCGCCACGCGGCGCTCGATGCCGGTGCCGACCAGGGGCTTTTCCGGGCGCAGGCAGGGCACCGCCTGGCGCTGCATGTTGGCGCCCATCAGCGCGCGGTTGGCGTCGTCGTGCTCCAGGAAGGGAATCAGCGAAGCCGCGACCGACACGATCTGGCCCGGGGCCACGTCCATGTACTGCACCATGTCCGAGGTGGCGAGCAGGAACTCGCCCTTGTGGCGGCACGACACCAGGTCGCCGGCGAGCATGCCCGCCTCGTCGATCTCGGCGTTCGCCTGCGCGATCACATACTGCCCCTCCTCGATCGCCGACAGGAAGTCGATCTGGTCGGTGACCTTGCCGTCATTGACCTTGCGGTACGGCGTCTCGAGGAAGCCGTGGCGGTTGGTGCGCGCATACACCGCGAGCGAGTTGATCAGGCCGATGTTCGGACCTTCCGGGGTCTCGATCGGGCACACGCGGCCGTAGTGCGTCGGGTGCACGTCGCGCACCTCGAAGCCGGCGCGCTCACGCGTCAGGCCGCCCGGGCCCAGTGCCGAGACCCGACGCTTGTGCGTGATCTCGGACAGCGGGTTGGTCTGATCCATGAACTGCGAGAGCTGGCTGGAGCCGAAGAACTCCTTGATCGCCGCCGAGATCGGCTTGGCGTTGATCAGGTCGTGCGGCATCAGGTTGTCGGACTCGGCCTGCGACAGGCGCTCCTTGACCGCGCGCTCGACGCGCACCAGGCCCGCACGGAACTGGTTCTCGGCGAGCTCGCCCACCGAACGCACGCGGCGGTTGCCGAGGTGGTCGATGTCGTCGATCTCGCCGCGGCCATTGCGCAGCTCGACCAGCACGCCCACCACCGCGAGGATGTCGTCATTGACCAGCACGCCCGGGCCGTCCTCGCCCTGCGCGCCGACGCGCTGGTAGAAGCGCTTGAGCCAGCCCGGCGCCTTGTCGTCGATCTTCTCGGGGTAGGCGCGGCGATTGAACTTCATGCGGCCGACCGAGGACAGGTCGTAGCGCTCCTCGGCGTAGAACAGCCCCTGGAAAAGCCCCTCTACGGCATCCTCGGTGGGCGGCTCGCCCGGACGCATCATGCGGTAGATCGCAACCTTGGCCGCCCACTGGTCGGCGGTCTCGTCGATGCGCAGCGTCTGCGAGATGTAGCCACCGCGATCGAGGTCGTTGATGTACAGCGTGCTCAGGCCGGTGACGCCGGCCAGGCGCAGCTTGTCGAGCAGGTCCTCGGTGATCTCATCGTTGGCGCGCGCCAGCAGCTCGCCGGTGGCCGGATCGACGACGTTGGTCGCGATCACCCGGCCGAGCAGGAAGTCGTCCGGCACCGCCATGGTCTTCACGCCGGCCTGGTCGATCTCGCGGATGTGCTTGGAGGTGATGCGCTTCTCGCGCGCGACGATGATCTTGCCGTCGGGCGTGGTGATGTCGAAGCGCGCGACTTCGCCGCGCAGGCGCTCGGGAACGAGCTCGAACTGCGCACCCTCGCCCTGCAGGTGGAAGGTGTCGGTGTCGTGGAAGGTCGCGAGGATCTCCTCCGGCGTCATCCCGATCGCGCGCAGCAGGATGGTGACCGGCATCTTGCGCCGACGGTCGACGCGGAAATACAGGTAGTCCTTGGGATCGAACTCGAAGTCCAGCCAGGAGCCGCGGTAGGGAATGATGCGCGCCGAGAACAGCAGCTTGCCCGAGGAGTGGGTCTTGCCGCGGTCGTGCTCGAAGAACACGCCCGGCGAACGGTGCAGCTGCGAAACGATGACGCGCTCGGTGCCGTTGATCACGAAGGAGCCGGTGGTGGTCATGAGCGGGATCTCGCCCATGTAGACCTCCTGCTCCTTGACCTCCTTGATGGTCTCCTTCGGCGCCTCGCGATCCATGATGACCAGACGCACGCGCGCGCGCAGCGGCGAGGCGAAGGTCAGGCCGCGTTGCTGGCATTCCTTCACGTCGAAGGCGGGCTCGCCCAGCATGTACTGGACGTACTCGAGCCGCGCGTTGCCGCTGTGGCTCGAGATCGGGAAGATCGAGGTGAACGCGGCCTGCAGCCCCTGGTTGCGCCGGACGTCCGGCGGGGTGTCGGCCTGCAGGAATTCGGCGAAGGACTCGATCTGGGTGGCGAGCAGGAAAGGCGCATCGAGCACGGCCGCGCGCTTGGCGAAGCTCTTGCGGATACGTTTCTTTTCGGTGTAGGAATACGCCATGGATGCTCCGGCTAGAGGGCTAACATCGGAAAGACAGGACACAACGTTCGGGCGGCTCCGGCAGCCTGCAGCCTGACTGCAAGCCCGGCCGGACGATCGGCAAACGCTCTGGCCTGCCATCGAGAAGTGCGGCTCGACCCGCAATCTCGATTACAAAGCACGAAAGGGCCGGCACTCCGAAGAGTGCCAGCCCCGCTGGGAAGCCGAATATTACTTGATTTCGACCTTCGCGCCAGCTTCTTCCAGCTGCTTCTTGAGCGCCTCGGCGTCGGCCTTCGGAGCGCCTTCCTTGACGGTCTTCGGCGCGCCGTCGACCACGTCCTTGGCTTCCTTCAGGCCCAGGCCGGTGGCGGCACGGACGACCTTGATGACCTCGACCTTCTTGGCGCCGGCTTCGAGCAGCACGACGTCGAATTCGGTCTTCTCTTCCACCGGGGCGGCGGCGGCACCGGCGCCCGGAGCGGCCACGGCCAGCGAGGCCGCGGACACGCCGAACTTCTCTTCGAACGCCTTGACCAGGTCGTTCAGTTCCATCACGGTCATGCCGGCGACGGCTTCCAGGATGTCTTCTTTGCTGATTGCCATTTCAAATCACTCCAGAATCGATAATCTTGCGAAAATTTTCGTAGCGGAAGGCTGCGGTCAGGCGGCAGCGCCTTCTTCCTCGCGCTTCTTGGCGAGGGCGGCGAGCGCACCGGCAAAACCGGACACCGGCGCCTGCATGACGCCCAGCAGCTTGGCGAGCAGCTCTTCGCGGCTCGGGATCGAAGCGAGCGCCTGCACGGCGGCCTTGTCGAGCGTCTTGCCCGCGTAGGAACCGGCGCGCAGCACGATCTTGTCATTGCCCTTGGCGAAGTCGTTCAGCACCTTGGCTGCAGCGACCGGATCGGCCGAAATGCCATAGATCAGCGGACCGGTCAGATCGCCCGCCAGCCCCTCGAACGGGGTGCCGGCGATCGCACGACGGACCAGGGTGTTCTTCAGCACGCGCAGGTACACGCCAGACTCGCGGGCCTTGGCACGCAGCGCGGTGAGGTCGCCCACCGCAATGCCGCGATACTCGGCCACCGCGATCGTCTGGGCATTGGCCACTTGTGCCGACACCTCAGCCACTACGGCTTTCTTGTCATCGAGATTGAGACCCACAGGTCTTTCCTCCTTTCAAGTCAACACGCGAACCGCTCGCGCGGCTCGCACCTACGGCGACCTGGATCAGGAGCGCGGCCGGCGAACCGGCCAAATCCTGTTCTGAGCACACCGTCTACGCAGGCCATTCACATGCTTAAGCGGCACCTTGCCGGGGCCACACCTGCGGTCTTTGACGATCCGCAGCCCCGGACTGGCGGCTACGGCTCAAAGTTCGGCGGAGCGTCCGCCCTCTGGGCGGACGTCCTGGCAATCAGGCAGGGTTGAGGCTGCCCGGCTCCACGCGCACGCCGGCACCCATGGTGCTGGAGACGGCGATGCGGCGCAGGTAGATCCCCTTCGCCGCGGCCGGCTTGGCCTTGACGAGGGCATCGACGAAGGCGGTCAAGTTCTGCTGCAGCGCATCGACCTCGAACGAGGCGCGGCCGATGGTGGCGTGCACCAGGCCCGCCTTGTCGGTGCGGTACTGCACCTGGCCGGCCTTGGCGTTCTTCACCGCGGTGGCGACGTCCATGGTCACGGTGCCGACCTTGGGGTTCGGCATGAGGCCGCGCGGACCGAGAATCTGGCCGAGCTGGCCGACCACGCGCATGGCGTCAGGGGTCGCGATGCAGACGTCGAAATCGAGATTGCCGGCCTTGACCTGCTCGGCGAGATCGTCGAAGCCGACAACCTCGGCACCGGCGGCGCGGGCGGCCTCGGCCTTGTCGCCCTGGGCGAACACGGCGACGCGAACCGACTTGCCGGTACCCGCGGGCAGCACGACCGAACCGCGTACGACCTGGTCGGACTTGCGCGCATCGACACCAAGGTTGACCGCGATGTCGATCGACTCGTCGAACTTGGCAGTGGCGCACTCCTTGACCAGACGCAGGGCGTCGGCAACCGGGTAGGCCTGGTTACGGTCGACCTTGGCGCGCAGCGCCTGAACTCGCTTGGACAGCTTCGCCATGATTACAGGCCCTCCACGGTGATGCCCATGCTGCGGGCGGAACCGGCGATGGTGCGCACGGCGGCTTCGAGGTCGGCAGCGGTGAGGTCAGGCTGCTTGGCCTTGGCGATGTCCTCGACCTGGGCACGAGTGATCTTCCCGACCTTGTCGGTGTGCGGCTTGGCCGAACCCTTCTGGATCCCGGCGGCCTTCTTGATCAGGATCGTGGCCGGCGGAGTCTTCATGATGAACGTGAAGGACTTGTCGGCGAAGGCGGTGATCACCACCGGAATCGGCAGACCGGGCTCCATGCCCTGGGTCTTGGCGTTGAACGCCTTGCAGAATTCCATGATGTTCAGGCCGCGCTGACCGAGCGCCGGACCGATCGGGGGGCTGGGGTTGGCCTTGCCGGCCGGAACCTGCAGCTTGATGTAGCCAGTGATTTTCTTTGCCATCTAGGCTTGCTCCTGTGATGAGTGCTAGCGCACCGGAGAACCCGGCGCTCCTCGCAGTGCCCGCGCTCGTCGGCCGAGTGCACGGGCTTCGGCAGGCCTCGCGGCCTGCCGTCTTGCTCAGGTCTTCTCGACCTGGGCGAAATCGAGTTCCACCGGCGTGGCGCGACCGAAGATGGTCACCGACACGCGCAGCTTGTTCTTTTCGTAGTTTGCATCCTCGACGCTGCCATGGAAGTCGGTGAACGGCCCTTCCTTGACGCGAACCACCTCGCCGATCTCGAACAGCACCTTGGGACGCGGCTTGTCGACGCCTTCCTGCATCTGCTGCATGATCTTCTCGACCTCCTTTTCGGAGATCGGGGCGGGCTTGTTCGCCGTACCGCCGACGAAGCCGGTGACCTTGGGCGTCGACTTCACCAAGTGCCAGGACTCGTCGTTCATTTCCATTTCGACGAGAACATAGCCGGGGAAGAACTTGCGCTCGGTGACGGTCTTCTGGCCGCCGCGCATCTCGATGACCTCTTCGACGGGCACCAGGATCTGACCGAAACTATCCTGCATGCCCGACCGATTGACGCGGTCGATCAGCGCGCGCTGAACGGACTTCTCGAAGCCCGAATAGGCGTGAACCACATACCAACGCTTGCTCATATCACTTCCAACCCAGGACCAGATCGTACAGGACCCACTCCAGGCTCTTGTCCGTCAGCCACAGGAAGAGCGCCATCACCACCGCGAACGCGAACACCAGACCGGTGGTCTGCGTGGTTTCCTTGCGGCTCGGCCAGACGACCTTCTTCGTTTCGGTGATCGATTCGCGGGCGAAACCGATGAAGCGGCGACCCGGCTCGGAGAGGGCGGCAACGGCGATGCCGGCACCCAGGCCCGCAAGCACGGAAAGCACGCGCAGCACGAGAGGCTGCTCGGACAGCACGTAGAAGCCGACTACGCCGGCTGCCAACAGTGCCAGCGCCAGCGCAAATTTCAACTTATCGGCCATTGCGGATGAACACCCGGAAAATGTTGGCAGGGGCAGAGGGAATCGAACCCCCAACCTTCGGTTTTGGAGACCGACGCTCTGCCAGTTGAGCTATACCCCTGCAGCGGACACTGCAAGGCGCACCCGAGCGGGTGCGCCTGTCTGGCAATAATCGAGCAATTACTCGATGATCTTGGCGACGACGCCGGCGCCGACGGTACGGCCACCTTCGCGGATCGCGAAGCGCAGGCCTTCTTCCATGGCGATCGGGGCGATCAGCTTGACGGTGATCGACACGTTGTCGCCCGGCATGACCATCTCGGTGCCTTCGGGCAGCGAGATCGAACCGGTCACGTCGGTGGTGCGGAAGTAGAACTGCGGACGGTAGTTGTTGAAGAACGGGGTGTGACGACCACCCTCTTCCTTCGACAGCACGTAGATCTCGCCGGTGAAGTGGGTGTGCGGGGTGATCGAACCCGGCTTGCACAGCACCTGACCGCGCTCGACGTCTTCACGCTTGGTGCCGCGCAGCAGCACGCCGACGTTGTCGCCGGCCTGGCCCTGGTCGAGCAGCTTGCGGAACATCTCCACGCCGGTGCAGGTGGTCTTGACCGTCGGCTTGATGCCGACGATCTCGATTTCCTCGCCGACCTTCACGATGCCGCGCTCGACACGACCGGTCACCACGGTGCCGCGACCCGAAATCGAGAACACGTCTTCGATCGGCAGCAGGAAAGGCTTGTCGATCGCACGCTCGGGCGTCGGGATGTAGCTATCCAGCGCGTCAGCCAGGCGGAAGATCGCCGGTTCGCCGATGTCCGACTGGTCGCCCTCGAGCGCCTTCAGCGCCGAACCCTTGACGATGGGGATGTCGTCGCCGGGGAAGTCGTACTTCGACAGCAGCTCGCGCACTTCCATCTCGACGAGCTCCAGCAGCTCTTCGTCGTCGACCATGTCGCACTTGTTCAGGAAGACGATGATGTACGGCACGCCGACCTGACGGGCCAGCAGGATGTGCTCGCGCGTCTGCGGCATCGGGCCGTCGGCGGCCGAGCACACCAGGATCGCGCCGTCCATCTGCGCGGCACCGGTGATCATGTTCTTGACGTAGTCGGCGTGGCCCGGGCAATCGACGTGCGCGTAGTGACGGCTCGCGGTCTCGTACTCGACGTGCGCGGTGTTGATGGTGATGCCGCGCGCCTTCTCTTCGGGCGCCGCGTCGATCTGGTCGTAGGCCTTCGCCTCGCCGCCGAACTTCTTCGACAGGATGGTGGTGATCGCAGCGGTCAGCGTGGTCTTGCCATGGTCGACGTGGCCGATGGTGCCGACGTTGACGTGAGGCTTGGTGCGCTCGAACTTACCCTTAGCCATATCGCTATCCTTAAAATCAGAACCATAAAAACCGGCGCGGCGACCACACTCGTTGGCCGCCGCCCAGGCCAGGCAGAAAATGGATGGTGCCCATGACGTGGATTGAACACGTGGCCTCTCCCTTACCAAGGGAGTGCTCTACCACTGAGCTACATGGGCCCCGAAACCTCGGGCAAACCGCAGCGAACCTGGAGCGGGTGAAGGGAATCGAACCCTCGTCATAAGCTTGGAAGGCTTCTGCTCTACCATTGAGCTACACCCGCACACGCCTGCAACTGTGTTCTCTTGCCTGCGCGCAACTCCGCGCCTATCACAACTCGCAGCCATACACTGCATTTGCCACGCCGACCGTGACGAGCACGGCACGACTGAAACTTGGTGGAGGGAGAAGGATTCGAACCTTCGAAGGCTGAGCCGTCAGATTTACAGTCTGATCCCGTTGACCGCTTGGGTATCCCTCCGTCCGGGAAGCCCCGCACTATAGAGGCCTTCCCCGGAGAAGTCAAAGCCTTTTGAAAAAAACTTTCGAGCCTCGATGTGCGAGCTGCGCCGCCTGCGCTTCGCCGGAGGCGCGGCTGGCGCGAATCCGGCGTCGACAACCCACGCGGCTCGGCGGCGGATCATCGAACTGGGGCGGTATGATCCCCCGGTTCGGATCCTTTCGGCAGACACGCCATGCCCCCCGCCCTGAAGGCCCTCCTCGCCCAGCTCGCCGGTCTGGCCGCCGCGGTCGCGCTCGCGCGCACCGGCGCGCTCGTCGGACTGTGGCCGCTGGTGAGCGTGCAGGCGCTCATCGCGGCGACGGTCGCGGCCGGCTTGCGCAGCGCGCGCTGGTGGCTGCCGATCCATCTCGGCTTCTTGCCGCTGGCGGTGGTCGCGCACGGCGCGGGCATCCATCCCGGGTGGTATCTCGCCGCCTTCGTCATCCTCGTACTGGTGTATTGGACGAGCTTCCGCACCCAGGTCCCGCTCTACCTCAGCAACCCGGCCACCGCAGCGGCGGTAGGGAAGCTGCTGCCGGCCCATCCGGCGCGGATGCTCGACATCGGCGCCGGCACCGGTGCGCTGCTGCGCCCGCTCGCGCAGGCGCGTCCCGACTGCCGCTTCACCGGCATCGAGCTGGCGCCGGCGACGTGGGCGATCGGACGCCTGCTGCTGCGCCGTCACGCCAACATCGAGTGGCTGCGCGGCGACCTCTTCTCCGCCGACTGGAGCGGCTACGATCTGGTGTACGCCTTCCTCTCGCCGGTGCCGATGGCGGCGGTCTGGGCCAAGGCGTCCGCCGAGATGCCCCCGGACAGCACCCTGGTCAGCAACAGCTTCGAGGTGCCCGGCCACGAGCCGGACGCGGTGATCGACGTCGGCGACCGCCGTGGCACGCGCCTCTTCCTCTATCGCATGGGCGCACGCGGAGAGCGCCGAAGCGGCTGACGCGGAGAGCGCCGAAGCGGCTGAATTGGCCCCGCGAAGCGGCGCTTTTCCGCGCTCGCCCGCTTGCGTGCGGCGTCGATAATCCCCGTCATGCAAGGACTGCATGCAAAGGACTGAAGCGTCATGGCTGAGATCATCTGCGTGATCGGCAACAAGGGCGGTACCGGCAAGACCACCCTCTCGCACATGCTGTGCCAGGGCCTCGGCCTGCTTGGCCAGCGTGCTGCCTGCGTGCTCACCGACACGTCGCGCGAGCCGCTGGTACCCGCCGGACGGCGCTACGTGCTGGCCGACGCGCGCACACGCGACTCGCTGACCAAGGTGGTCGACAAGCTGCGCACGCTGGAGAACTGGATCGGGGTCATCGACGGCGGCGGCAACCGCACCGAGATGGACCGCAAGCTCTACGCGCTCTCCGACCTCGTGCTGCTGCCGTTCCGCGAGTCGCACGAAGACATCCGCACCGTGCTGCGCGACCTCGAGATGTTCCCGCGCGCCTACGCGATCCCCACGCAGTGGCCCACCAACCCCTGGCAGCGCGAGGCCGCCGACCGCAGCGTGGCGCGCCTGCTCGGCGCGCACCGCGATCGCATCCTGCGCCCGGTCAACGCGCTCTCCTCCACCAAGCTGCTGCTGCAGAAGCAACTGCCCGAGCAGCTGCCGACCCCGCTCGCCAACGCCTGCCGCGCGGTCGCGCGCCAACTGCTGGAAGTGCTGGAGATCGACTTCATCGACCACAACGAGGACACCTCCGGCGAAGAGCAGGATGAGCGCCTGTCGCCCGCCGAGATGCCGATGCGCCTGGTCGGCGGCGCTCGACGATCGCACTGAGCCGCGAATCGCGGCACGACGATTCTCTCAGGACTCCTCGTTCCTGCGCGAGAGCAGCACCAGCGCCTGGCTGCGGCTGCTCACCCCCAGCGCGCGGTAGATCGCCGTCATGTGCACCTTCACCGTCCCCTCGGTGAGGCCCAGCCGACTGGCAATCTCGCGATTGCTGCCCCCGGTGGCGAGGAGTTCCATCACCCTGGCCTGGGCGAGGGTCACCCCGTAGCGCTCGGCGGAGCGACGCGTGCGGGCGCTCGTCGCGGACGGGCTGGCACGCGGCGTCGGCATGCCGCCCTCCAGGACTTCGCGCACGGCCTGGGCCAGCACCTCGCCGGAACTCGCCTTGGAGACGAAGCCAGAGGCGCCGGCCGCGAGGGCGCGGCGCACCGCGGCGTCGTCGTCCATCGCCGACACCACGATCGCCGGCAGGTCGGGGTAGCGCTTCGCCAGCACGCCGAGCAGCGAGAACCCGCTCGCCCCCGGCAGCATCAGGTCGACGATCGCCAGATCGACGTCGTCATGCGCCTCGAGCAAGGCCAGCGCCTCGTCCGCGCGCGCCGACTCGAGACACACCAGGTCGGGCTCCAGGCGCCCGATGCGCTGCGCCATCGCCTCGCGCACCAGCGCATGATCTTCCACGATCAGGATCTTCGTCATACCCTCCCCTCCGCGTGCCTCTTTCCGCACCGAACATAGCATGAGGCGGCCGCCGGGCTTCACGCTCCATGCGAGCGCAAGCGCTACGCCGGCGCCGATAAACGCAGGAGAATCGACTCCCCGGGCGGAGTCCCACCGTCGGCAAGCCTCGCAGAACGGTCTTGCCGTCCACGGCTCGCCCCGCCCCACCGGAGGCCCTCGCCATGCCCGCCCCTTCCTGCCCTGCCGAACCCCGCAATGCCGTGCCGAGGAGGCGGCCTTGATCCACCGTTGGGGCATCCGCGCCCGCGTCACGCTGGTCGCCTTCATCCCGATGCTGGTCCTGGCCGGCCTGATGACGGCGACCCACACCACGCTGCGCCTGGGCGAACTCGACAACGCCTTGCGCGCACGCGCTCAGGCCTACGTCCGCCAGACCGCGGTGGCGAGCGAGTACCCGCTGTTCATCGGCGACCACATCGCCCTGCAGCAGCTGCTCGACAGCCTGCTGCTCGAGGAGGACATGGCGGCACTCGCGCTCATCGCACCGGACCGCAGCCTGATCGCCCGGGCGGGCAGTTTCGAGCACACCACGCCGCCACAGGCGGCCGTCGCGGGCACGACGCGGAGCGCAGGTCGCCTGCGCATCGTCGAGCCGATCCGCCCGCGCCCGCTGCCGATCGACGCCGTGTCCGATCCCGTGCCGGCGGACGAACTCCTCGCCACCCTCATCATCGAGATGTCCCTGGAACGCCTCGACCAGCGCCGCGCCGAGCTGTTGTGGATCGCCGCCGGCTGGATGCTGATGGTCGCCGTCGGCAGTCTCGCGCTCGCAAGGGGGATGAGCTACAGCGTCAGCGGCCCGATCCGCAACATCGCGGACACCGTGCTCCGCATCGGCCGCGGCGAACTCGACCGCCGTGTCCCGGTGGTCGGCGGTGGCACGCTGCGCATCCTGGCCGAGGGCGTGAACGAGATGGCCGGGCGCCTGAGCACCGCGCACGCATCGATGTCGCGCCAGATCGAAGAGGCGACCGCCGAGCTGCGCGCACGTCGCGACGAGGCCGAACGCGCCAGCATCGCCAAGTCGCGCTTCCTCGCCGCCGCCAGCCACGACCTGCGCCAGCCGCTGCATGCGCTCGGGCTGTTCGTGTCCGAGCTCTCCCAGCACGAGCTCGACGCGGGCAGCCGGCAGATCCTCGAGCGCATCACGGCCGCGGCCGAGACCATGGACGGCCTGCTCGGCAGCCTGCTGGACATCTCGCGACTCGATTCGGGTGCGCTCACCCCGGTGCCGCAATCCTTCGACCTGCAGGCGCGCCTCGAGCGTCTGGTCGCCGGTCAGTCGGCCGTCGCCGCCGAGCGCGGGCTCGACCTGCACCTGCGCTGTGCGCCCTGTCGCGCCCACACCGATCCGCTGCTCCTCGACCGCATCCTCGCCAATCTGTTGTCGAATGCCATCCGCCACACCCCGCACGGCCGCGTGCTGGTCGCCTGCCGGCGTCGCGGCGACCGGCTGCGCGTGGAGGTACGCGACAACGGCCCCGGCATCGCGCCGGAATCGCAGGAACTGATCTTTCACGAGTTCGTCCAGCTCGACAATCCGGAGCGCGGCCAGGACAAGGGCCTCGGGCTCGGGCTGGCGATCGTGCGCCGCCTCAGCACCCTGCTCCGGCTGCCGCTCGACCTGCGCTCGCGGCCCGGCCACGGGACGGTGTTCGCGGTGGAGGTCCCCGCCGCACAGCCGGAAGGCGCCTCCCGGGCGCATACGCCGGGCAGCTTCGAAGGGGTCCGGGTACAGCTTGCCGGCGCGGATCCCGCCGCCCTCGAGGCGACCGCCGAGCTGCTCGCCGACTGGGGCTGCACGGTGGACGACGGCACCCGCACGGCGCCGGCGGACGACCGCCCCCACGGCACCGAGCTGCTGATCCTCGCGCCGGTGCCCGCCGGCACGGCCGACGGCCTTGTCCTGCTCGCAGCCCTGCGCATGCGCCCCGACCTGGCCGACGTGCCCGCGATCCTGCTCGTCGTCGACAGCACCGACGAGCAGCGCGATCGCGCCCGCGCCCTGAATGCCCATCTGCTCGCCCGTCCGCTGCGCCCCTCGCGCCTGCGCGCCCTCATGAACCGCCTGCTCGGCGCGCGCGACGGCGATGGAGCGCAGGGCAGCGGCATCGGGTAATATTGTTCCGTCACCTCAACCCCCCGAACGGAGCAGCCCGATGTCCAATGACCAGAACGCCCAGGATCCGCTCGAGTTCGTGCGCGGCATGTGGAACCAGATGGGTTTCTCCCTGCCCGGCATGGTCACGCCCACGCTCGATGTCGATGAGCTGGACAAGCGCATCACCGACATGCGCGCGGTCGAGGGCTGGCTCAAGATGAACCTGAACATGCTGCAGATGAGCATCCAGGGACTCGAGATGCAGCGCGCCGCGCTCGCCGCGGTCAAGGCGATGAGCCAACAGGCCCAGCAGGCAGGCGAAGGCGGCGGCGCGACCGAGCCTGGAGCCAATCCCTTCGCCGCCGCGGCGGCGATGTGGCCGTGGAACCTGATGGGCGCGCAGGCGGCCGCCACGCCCGCTCCCGCGACCCCGGCCGAAGCGAAGGAAGGCGCGCGTGGCACCCGCCGCAAGCCGGCCACCGACAAGTAATCGACCCGCCGCGGGCTACACCACGCCCGCGCCCCGCAGCCGGGCAAGCTCCTCGGCATCCACGCCGAGCGCCTCCAGGATCGCATCCGTATCCGCCCCCGCACACGCCGGTGCCGGCGCGTCGGGTATCGGCGGCATCCCGCCCAGACGCACCGCCGCGCCGGCGTGGCACAGGCCGTTCGTCTCCACCACCATGCCGCGTGCGCGCAGCTGCGGGTCGCGCAGGCTCTCCTCCAGGCGCAACACGGGCGTCACGCAGCAATCGACCGGGTCGAACACCTCCACCCACTCGCGCTGGCTGCGTCCGCGGAAGATCGTCGCAAGCTCGCCCCGCACGCGTGCTCCGTCCGCCCCGGTGGCGAGATGCCCCGGGATCAGGTCCGCACGCCCGAGCGTAGTGCACAGCAGCCCCCAGAACTTCTCCTCCAGCGCACCCACCGCCATGTAGCGGCCGTCCGCGGTCTCATACACGCCGTAGCAGGGCACCCCGCCGGTGAGCAGGTCCTCGCCGCGCGGCCGCACGCCACCGTGGGCAAGCACCTCGGCGAGCGGGAAGATCATGTGCGCGAACGCGGCGTCGGTCATCGACACGTCGACCTCGCGGCCGCGGCCGCTGCGGCGCGCGTCGAACAGCGCCACCAAGATGCCCATCACCGCGCCCATGGTGCCGCCGAGCAGGTCGCCGATCTGCAGGTTCGACAGCGCCGGCGCGCCGCCGGCGCAGCCGATCTGGTCGAGCACGCCGGCGTAGCCGAGATAGTTGATGTCGTGACCGGCACGCAGTGCGTACGGCCCGGTCTGTCCGTAGCCGCTGATGCTGCACAGCACTACGCGCGGATTGCGCTCGGCGAGCACGGCGTAGCCGAGGCCGAGGCGCTCCATCACCCCCGGGCGGAAGCCCTCGACCACCACATCGGCGCTTTCCACCAGACGCAGGAACAGCGCACGCCCCGCCTCCTGCTTGAGGTCGAGCCGCAGGCTGCGCTTGTTGCGGTTCACCAGTTGGTAGAACCAGCTGGTGTCGCCCCCCATCGCGCCCATCGTGCGCGCGTAGTCGCCGGCACCGGTGTCTTCCACCTTGATCACCTCGGCGCCGTAGTCGGCCAGGTGCTGGGTGGCGAGCGGCCCGGGCAGCAGCCGGGTGAGGTCGAGGATGCGCACGCCGGCGAGCGGCGCGCGTGCGGGAGCGTTCGATGCGGGGTTCATGTGCGCGTCCATCGTTTTGCGGGAAGACGGCAGTATGCCAGCGGGAGGCACCGGGACACGCAGGGACAGGGCCTCCTCGGGGCTATTCGTAGGTGCGCACGTCGTCGATGACCTTGCCGTCGTTGGCGAGCGCGCCCGCGGGCAGGAAGGCGACCTCGCCGCGCAGCTTGGTCAGCTCGCGGATGCTGGCGGCAACGGCAGCGGCGAGGGCCTCGCTGCCGCCACCGGCCGCCTCGCACATCAGCGTCATGCGATCGTTGAGCTCGGGGTTGTCCACCACCAGGCGCGCGCGCGTGATCTCGGGGTGGCGGCGCACAACCTGCGCGATCTGCCCCGGATGCACGAACATGCCCTTGACCTTGGTGGTCTGGTCGGCGCGCCCCATCCAGCCCTTGATGCGCACGTTGGTGCGCCCGCAGGGCGAGTCCCCGGGCAGCACCGCGGAGAGGTCGCCGGTGCCGAAGCGGATCAGCGGGTAATCGGGGTTGAGGGTGGTCACCACCACCTCGCCCACCTCGCCCGGCGCTACCGGGTCCCCGGTGCCGGGGCGGACGATCTCGAGCAGCACATCCTCGTCCACCACCATGCCCTCGCGCGCCGGCGTCTCATAGGCGATCAGGCCGATGTCTGCAGTGGCATACGCCTGGAAGGCCATGATGCCGCGCGCGGCAAGGGCGTCGCGCATGCTGGGCGGAAAGGCCTCGCCGGAGACGAAGGCCTTGGTGAACGACACCCGCACGCCGAGCTCGTCCGCCTTGTCGAGCAGGATGCGCAGGAAGGACGGCGTGCCCACGTAGGCGTTGGGCTGCAGGTCGGCGATCGCCGCGAGCTGCTGCTCGGTCTGGCCGACGCCGGCGGGAAAGACGGTGCAGCCGAGCGCGTGCGCGGCCGTCTCCATCATCGAGCCGGCGGGCGTGAAGTGGTACGAGAAGGTGTTGTGCACCAGGTCGCCGGCACGGAAGCCCGCGGCGAACAGCGCGCGCGCCAGGCGGTAGTAGTCGGGCCGTGCGCCTTCGGGTTCGTAGAGCGGGCCGGGCGAGGCGAACACCCGCCTGCACGCCGCACCCCAGCCCACCGCCGAAAAGCCGCCGAAGGGGCGCGCCGCCTTCTGCAGCTCGAGCAGTTCCGACTTGCGTGTGACCGGCAGCGTGGCGAGCGCCTCGCGACTGGTGACCGAATCCGGGTCGACGTCGGCCAGCAGGCGGCCGAAGGCGGGCGCGGCGGCGCGCGCATGGGCGATCTGCGCCGGCAGGCGGCTCAGCAGCTCGCGCTCGCGCGCCTCGGGATCGCGGGTCTCGCGCGTGTCGTGGAAGTTCATCTCGGCTCCCCTGCTCGATGCATTGTCGGGTGATGTCGCGGCGGCGGTGGCGCTCAGCTCAGCCAGCGCTTGCGGCGGCGATAGTGCTTGATGTCGCGGAAGCTCTTGCGGCCCTCGCCCGCCAGACCGAGGTAGAACTCCTTGACGTCCTCGTTGCTGGCCAGATCCTTGGCGGCACCTTCCATCACGATGCGGCCGTTTTCCATGATGTAGCCGAAGTCGGCATAGCGCAGCGCGACCATGGTGTTCTGTTCGGCGAGCAGGAAGCTCACCCTTTCCTTGGTGTTGAGATCCTTGACGATCTCGAACACCTCTTCCACGATCAGCGGTGCAAGGCCCATCGAGGGCTCGTCGAGCAGCACCAGCTTGGGCTTGGCCATCAGCGCACGACCGATCGCGCACATCTGCTGTTCGCCACCCGAGGTGTAGGCGGCCTGGCTGTTCCGTCGCGTCTTCAGGCGCGGGAAATAGTTGTAGACCTTCTCCAGCGTCTCTTCGACCGCGGCCTTGCCGTCGCTGCGGGTGTAGGCGCCGGTGCGCAGGTTTTCTTCGATGGTGAGGTGGCCGAAGCAATGCCGCCCCTCCATGACCTGGACGACACCGCGCTTGACGAGGTCCGCCGGCGTCAGCGCGTCCACGCGTTCGCCGTTGTAATCCACCGAGCCCTTGGTCACCTCGCCACGCTCGCCCTTGAGCAGGCTGCTCACCGCGCGCAGCGTGGTGGTCTTGCCGGCGCCGTTGCCACCGAGCAAGGCGACGATGCTGCCCTCCTGCACCGACAGCGACACACCCTTCAGCACCAGGATGACGTGGTTGTAGATGACCTCGATGTTGTTGACGCTGAGGAAGGCCGGATTGGGAGCGTTCATGTTCGATTCCAGGAAAAGGCCTCCGCACCGCGCGGCGCGGAGGCACGTTTCAACTCAGTTTCAATTTACTGCGCGCACTGCTCCGCGGTACGGCGCTGCAGATTCTTCTCGGCGGCATACTTCGAGGCCGCCTCGAGCACCATCGGCCGCAGCACCTTGTCGTCGGCCTGATACCAGTCGGAGCTGAACGCCCACTTGCTGCCATCCCACGTATGCACGCGCACCCACGACGAGCCCATGTGGTCGGTGCACGACGTCTGCACCGGGCGCATCACGCCGGCAAAACCCATCGCATCGAGCTTGCCCTGGTCGAGGTTGAGGTTCTCCAGGCCCCAGCGCACCTGCTCGCCGGTCATGACCTTGCCCTTGCCGTAGCGCTCCTGCGCCTGCCGCACCCCTTCGACACCCAGCATCGCCGAGATCAGGCCGCGCATGTAGAGCACCGAGCCCACCTCCTCCTTCGGGCCGGTGCCCTGGCCCTTGTCATGCACCATCGCCAGCATGTCCTTGACGACCTTGCTGTTGGGCTCCGCGCCGTGCTGAAGCGTCAGGGCGCTGTAGCCCTTGGCACCCGCGCCGACGTCCTTGACGTCCGGCTCGGCGCCCGCCCACCAGATGCCGAGCATCTTCTCGCGCGGGTAGCCCGTGGCCTGGGCCTCCTTGATCGCGGTCGAGTTCATCACGCCCCAGCCCCACAGCAGCACATGGTCGGGACGATCGCGGCGGATCTGCAGCCAGGTCGCCTTCTGCTCCACGCCGGGGTGGGCTACCGGCAGCAGCTGCAGCTCGAAGCCATGCATCTTCGCGCGCTCCTGCAGCAGCGGGATCGGCTCCTTGCCGAAGGGGCTGTCGTGATAGACCAGCGCGATCTTCTTGCCCTTGAGCTTGTCCAGCCCGCCCTCCTGCTTGCCGATATGCTGGATCGCGACGTCGGCGCCCACCCAGTACGAGCCCAGCAGCGGGAAGTTCCAGGTGAACACCGAGCCGTCCTGCGACTCGCTGCGGCCGTAGCCGGCGGTGATCAGCGGGATCTTGTCCACGGTGGCCTTGTCGGTGAGCGCAAAGGTCACGCCGGTCGACAGGCTCTGGAACAGGGTGGCGTTCTTGCCCTTCAAGCGCTCGTAGCACTCCACCCCGCGGTCGGTGGCGTAGCCGAACTCGCACTCCTCGTAGGTCAGCTTGACGCCGTTGATGCCGCCCTGGGCATTGATCAGCTTGAGGTAATCGACATAGCCGTTCGCCCATGGGTTGCCGTTGGCGGCATAGGCGCCGGTCCGATACACCAGCACCGGGAAGAACTGATCCTGCGCCTGAGCTTGCGCGGCGGTGGAGAACACGGCGGACGACAGGCCCACCGAGGCGATGGCGGCCGCGAGGGCCAGGTTGCGGAATTTCATGAGTCTCCTCCTTTTATAGGCTTCTTGGGCACTGCGGGAAATGGCGCTGCATCAGTGCGGGAACGGCCACAGGCGCAGCTTCTGCTTCGCGATCGACCACAGTCGGGCGAGGCCATGCGGCTCGACGATCAGGAAGAAGATGATCAGCGAACCGAAGATGATGAGTTCGGCATGCGAGATGCCGGCGGTCGACACGGTGACACCGACCAGGCTTCCGAGCAGGGGCAGGAACTGGTTGAGGAAGATGGGCAGGATCACGATGAAGGCGGCGCCGAAGAAGCTGCCCATGATCGAGCCCATGCCGCCGATGATCACCATGAACAGCAGCTGGAAGGAGCGATCGACCGAGAACGCCGCCGGCTCCCACGACCCCAGGTGCACGAAGCCCCACAGCGCGCCGGCCACGCCGACGAAGAAGGAGCTCACCGCGAACGCCGACAGCTTGGCGAACATCGGGCGGATGCCGATCACCTCGGCCGCCACGTCCATGTCGCGGATCGCCATCCACTGGCGGCCGATCGCGGCGCGGGTGAGGTTCTTGGCGATGAACGCGAACGCGATCACGAAGGCGAGGCAGAACAGATACTTCTCGGTCGGCGAGTCGATCACCCAGCCCAGCATCTCCAGCTTGGCGACCGACACCGAGCCGGACGACGAATGGTTGGTGAACCAGCCGATGCGCAGGAAGGCCCAGTCGCACAGAAACTGCGCCGCCAGCGTCGCCACCGCGAGGTAGAGGCCGCGCACGCGCAGGCTGGGAATTCCGAACAGGATGCCGAAGGCTGCAGCCGACACGCCGCCCAGCAGCATCGCCAGCACCAGCGGCATGCCGTCGATGCGCACCATGAAGTTGTACGCCGCATATGCCCCGATCGCCATGAAGGCCCCCGCCCCCAGGGTGATCTGGCCACAATAGCCCACCAGCAGATTGACCCCGAGCGCGGCGAGCGACAGCACCAGAAAGGGGATCAGGATGGCGCGGAACATGTACTCGTCGGCCAGCATCGGCACGGCGAGTGCGGCAAAGGCGATCAGCCCCCAGACGAACCACTTGTCCTGGGCGATGGTGAAGATCTGTTGGTCGGCCGCGTAGCTCGTCTTGAACTGGCCGTTTTCGCGATAGAACACTGTGTTGTCTCCCGGTCAGACGCGGTTGATGATCTTTTCGCCGAACAGGCCCTGCGGCCGGAACAGCAGCACGATCAACGCCATCACGTAGGCGAACCAGATCTCGATGCCGCCGCCGACGTAGGGTCCGAGATAGACCTCGGAGAGCTTCTCGCCGACGCCGATGATGAGGCCGCCGACGATCGCGCCCGGCACCGAGGTCAGGCCGCCGAGGATCACCACCGGCAGCGCGCGCAGCGCCACGGTGACGAGCGAGAACTGCACGCCCATCTTCGAGCCCCAGATGATGCCGGCCACCAGGGCCACCAGGCCGGCCACGCACCACACGATCACCCAGGTCTTGTTGAGCGGGATGCCCACCGATTGCGCGGCCTGGTGGTCGTCGGCCACCGCGCGCAGCGCGCGGCCGATCGCGGTCTTCTGGAAGAACACCGTGAGCCCGGCGACCAGCACGGCAGCGAGCGCCGCTGCGATGAAGTCTTCCTTGTTGATCAGCACGCCGCCCTCGAAGAGGCCTTCGAACATGATCACCGGATCCTTGGGCATGCCGACGTCGATCGAGTAGATCTCGCTGCCGAAGAAGGTCTGGCCGAGGCCCTCGAGCACGTAGGCGATGCCCAGCGTGACCATCAGCAGCGTGGCGCCCTCCTGGTTCACCAGCTTGCGCAGCACGAAGCGCTCCACCGCCCAGGCCACCACAAACATCACCGCGCCGGCGCCGACGATGCCGATCACGTTGGCGAGGAAGAGGCTGTCGCCGCCCAGTGCGGCGTTGCTCCACTCGGAGAAGCGCGCCATCGCCAGCGCGGCGACCAGCACCATCGCGCCCTGGGCGAAGTTGAACACGCCCGAGGCCTTGAAGATGAGCACGAAGCCCAGGGCCACCAGCGAATACAGCATGCCGGTCATCAGCCCGCCCAACATCGTTTCAATGAAAAATGCCATGACTCGCTCCGCTCAATGCCCGCTGCCGAGATAGGCGTTGATGACATCCTGGTTGTTGCGCACCTCGTCGGGTGTGCCGTCGCCGATCTTCTTGCCGTAATCGAGCACCACGACGCGGTCGGAGATGTCCATCACCACGCCCATGTCGTGCTCGATGAGCACGATCGTGGTGCCGAACTGGTCGCTGATGTCGAGGATGAAGCGGCACATGTCCTGCTTTTCCTCGACGTTCATGCCCGCCATCGGCTCGTCGAGGAGCAGGATCTGCGGCTCCATCGCCAGCGCGCGGCCGAGGTCGACGCGCTTCTGCAGGCCGTAGGGCAGCGCGCCCACCGGGGTCTTGCGGATGTGCTGGATCTCGAGGAAGTCGACGATCTCCTCGACCTTCTCGCGGTGGGCGATCTCCTCGCGCAGCGCCGGGCCGAGCCACAGCGCCTGCTGGAAGAGGTTGCACTTCATCTTGAGATTGCGCCCGGTCATGATGTTGTCGAGCACGCTCATGCCCTTGAACAGCGCGATGTTCTGGAAGGTGCGCGCGATGCCCTGCTGGGCCGCCATGTGCGGCTCCATCTTCTGGCGCTGCTGCCCGCGGAACATGATCCTGCCTTCCTGCGGGTGATACACGCCGTTGATCACGTTGAGCATCGAGCTCTTGCCCGCGCCGTTGGGGCCGATGATGGCGCGCACCTCATGCTCGCGGATGTTGAAGCTGATGTCGGTCAGCGCCTTTACACCGCCGAAGCGCAGCGAGATGTTCTGCAGGTCGAGGATGACCTCGCCCTGGCGACGGCCCGAAGGCGTGGTGGTGGCAGCGGAATTCATGTCGGTCATGTCCATTCTTCGTCCCCTCAGGCCGCGCGCTTGCCGGCCTGCGGCGCGAAGGTCTTCACCTCCTCGATGCGCAGGTCGGCCGAGACCTTGCCGGTGCGGCCGTCCTCGTACTTGACCTGGGTCTCGATGAACTGGGTCTTGCGGCCTTCGAACATCGCCTCGATCAGCACGCCGTACTTCTCGGCGATGAAATTGCGCCGTACCTTGCGCGTGCGCGTGAGCTCGCCGTCGTCGGCGTCGAGCTCCTTGTGCAGGATCAGGAAGCGCTTGATCTGCGAGCCGCTCATGTTGGGGTCGGCGGCGAGGTCGGCGTTGACCTTCTCGACGCAGTCGCGGATCAGCTCGTACACCGCAGCCTGCTGGGCGAGGTCGGTGTAGCCGGAGTAGGCCATGCCCTTCTTCTCGGCCCAGTTGCCCACCGCCTCGAGGTCGATGTTGATGAAGGCGGTAGCGAATTCCTTGCCGGCACCGAAGGTCACCGCCTCCTTGATGTGCTGGAAGAACTTGAGCTTGTTCTCGATGTAGTTGGGCGCGAACATCGTGCCGTCGGCCATCTTGCCGACGTCCTTGGCACGGTCGATGATCTTCAGGTGGCCGTCGGCGTCGAAGAAGCCGGCGTCGCCGGTCATGAAGTAGCCATCGGCGTTGATCGACTCGGCGGTCGCGTCGGGGCGCTTGTAGTAGGCCTTGAGCAGCATCGGCCCCTTGACCAGGATCTCGCCGTTGTCGGCGAGCTTGACCTCGACGAAGGGTGCCGGCTTGCCGACCGAATCCAGCTTGATCTCGCCGTCGGGCTGCAGGCACACGTAGGCGCAGGTCTCGGTCTGGCCGTAGAGCTGCTTGAGGTTGATGCCGATCGAGCGGTAGAAGCGGAACAGGTCGGGCCCGATCGCCGCGCCGGCCGTATAGGCCACGCGGATGCGGCTCATGCCGAGCACGTTCTTCAGCGGCCCATACACCAGCAGGTTGCCCAGCCAGTACTGGAAGCGATCGCCACCCGACACCGGCTTGCCATCCAGGATGTCGGCGCCGCAGCGCCGCGCCACGTCCATGAAGTGATGGAAGATCTTGCGCTTGAGGCTGCCGGCGTCTTCCATGCGGATCATCACCTGGGTCAGCAGGTTCTCGAACACGCGCGGCGGGGCGAAGTAATAGGTGGGTCCGATCTCGCGCAGATCGTTCATCACCGTCTCGCCCGACTCCGGGCAGTTGATCGTGAAGCCCGCCACCGTGGCCTGCGCGAACGAGAACAGGTGGTCGCCCACCCAGGCCATCGGCAGGTAGGACAGGATGTCCTCCTTGTCGGTGAGCTTGTCGAACTGGATCGCGCCGCGCGCCGCGGCGATGAAGGCGCCGTGGGTCTGGCACACGCCCTTGGGCTTGCCGGTGGTGCCCGAGGTGTACAGCATGATCGAGATGTCGTCGGAGGCGCCCTTGTCGATCTCGCCGTCGAGGAAGTCAGGCTGGTTGCGGTCGTGGATGCGCCCCATCTCCTGCAGCTCGTCCAGGCCCATCAGCAGGGTCTGGGTGTAATGGCGCATGCCACGGGGGTCGTCGTAGATCACATGCGCGAGCAGCGGCGCATCGGGCTGGATCTCGACCATCTTGTCCACCTGCTCCTGGTCCTCGACCACGGCGAACTTGATCTCGGCGTCCTGCAGCACGTAGGCCATCTCCTGGGCCACCGCGTCCTGGTACATCATCACCGGGATGCCGCCCAGGCACTGGCAGGCCGCCACCGACCAGTACAACCGCGGGCGGTTGTCGCCCACCACCGCGAGGCGGTCGCCGCGCTTGAAGCCGAGCTGCGCCAGCCCGCAGGCGATCGCGCGCACGTTCTCGGCCACTTGCGCCCAGGTATAGGTCTGCCAGATGCCGTATTCCTTCTCGCGCATCGCCGGCTGCTGGGGGCGCGCCTTGGCGTGGTGCATCAGCCAGCGCGGAAAGGTATCCGGCCCTGCTCCGCCCTGTCCGGGCTCGGACGCGCTCGTGCGTGTGTCCATGCCACACTCCTCCTTTGGTCTTGTCCTGTCTGTCTCCGCACCCGGGCCCCTGGTGCTTTTTGTCAGGGCCCGGGCGGGACGCGCGAACGCGTCCGTTCCAGTTCAGGCTGGAGTGTGGCAAGCCACTTTTGCGCAACTGTTTGTGGAATGTACTGAATTGTTGCAGGCCGCCTGCGTACCCGCGGCCGGCCCTCAGACCGGGAACGCGAAGCCGTACTGCGACTTGCCGGCCTGTCGGCCGATCCCGCGCGTGACGCCACGCCCGACCCGCTTGGCGCTACCGATCGCGGCGATGCCGCCCCCCACCAGCCGGCCGACGGCGGGCTCAGGGACCAAGGCGCAGCACCACCCGCGCGCGGGGATCGTCGGGGACGAGATCGACGAACGCGATCGCATCCGGATCCTGGGCGACCCGCGAAATCGCGGCCGCGCTGTCGGCGACCCGCAGCGGCGGTTGTGTCCGCCCGGAGAACTGCAATCGCGCCCAGTACGCGTTGATCTCGGCGATGTCGCGCCCGAGCAGGCGGCGATAGAAGCTTGCGCGCAACGGTTCCACTTCGACCACGTTGGCGCGCGCCCCCGAAGGCAGCATCTTCACGCGCCCGAGGAAGAGATGGCTGGCCTGCTCGCGACTCAGGGCGGAGATGCCGCTGTCGCGATTGACGATGAGGACGAGTTCCTCGGCCGCCACGTCGTGCGTCGGGAGCAGCAGCACGAGGAGCGCAGCGACGAGCGTATGGATTCGCATGGCCGGACGCTCAGAAGACGAAATCCAGCGTTGCGGAAAACACCGTCGGCGAGCGCGGGCCGGTGACGAAACCACGATCGTCGAGCAGCGCGGAGGAACGCTTCGCGTCGATGCGATCGAACTGCAGCTTCAAGGCCATGTTGTCGGCGAAGTCATAGCGCACGCCCACGCCGATGGTGGTCTGGTCGTGGCGGGTGTAGCCGTGGACGGTCTGCCAGAAACCGCGCAGCTGGCCCGCGGGGTCCAACGCCGGCGGCACGTCGAGGGCCCGATCGACAGGATCGAGGATGCTGCGCGAGCCGGTAAGGTAAGGCTTCCAGCGCCCGACCCGATAGGCGGCGGTCGCCCCCGCCCCCCAACCTTCGAAGCGCGGGTACACGGACATCGACATGTCGGTGGCCATGAGCTGCAGCGAGAACGGTCCGCGCTCCCAGCCGAGCGCCGCCCCCAGGTAACCGATCCGGTTGGACCCCGCGATCTCGGATGCACGGGCCACGGCCTGCCCTGCGAATTCCGTCCCCGGGGCCAGGCTCGCGAGATGACGCAGCGTGAACGGCAGCTCCCGATAGATGGCGTTGCGCGTGGACACCATGTTGCCCCAGGACAGTTTCAGGCTCAGTTCCGGCCCGATCCAGTCCAGGGTGACGCCGAAGCTGCGGCCGATCGGCACCGGATGCTCCATCCCGTTCAGGAACACGCTGCCGCGCGTACGCCCGCCGAACAGCTTGAAGCGCAGCAGGCCGTCGCCGAGCGCGTGCTGGAGGGTCGCATCCAGGCCGTCGAAGTTGTCATAGGTCAGACGGCCGTACACGTCGGCATACGGCCTCACCGGCGTGTAGGCGTAGCCGACGTGGCGCGAGTCGCCGTCGAGGTAGATATCGGTGACCAGGCGACCGGCGCGCAGTTCGAGCCAGTCGCTGGGCACGTGCTTGACGAAGCCCCATACCAGGTGCGGTCCCCACTCGCCGTGGCGCCCCTGGTTCATGACCGCCTGCGCCATGACCGACCACTGCGGCGTCAACGCACCGTGCACCTGCAGGCCGAGCGAGCTGTCGACACCGAAGTCGAGTTCGTTCGCACGCGTGCCACGATGCTGGTCCACGCTGCGGCGGAACTGCGTATCGTCCTCGTCGTGCCAGGCGGCGCCGAGCGTGCCGAAGCCGCTCGCGCTCCAGCGCGGGGCGTCGGCCTGCACAGGCCGTCCTGCCGCCAGCGCGGCGGCGCTCGTCGCGCACAAGCTCATCGCCGCGATCGCGGCGATGCAAACGGGTCTCACGGTCGACACCGGGCAACACCTCTCCCGATCGCGGATCGGGTCCGAGTGAGCAAAAGGCTCGAAGATAGCGAGCCCACCACCCCTCATCCCATGACATGGATCACGACTCCGCCATTTAACGCGGTTCGCGCTAGACTCGCAGTCGCCACGCGACCCCGAATGGGCACTCGTCACCCAAAGCTCCGGAAAAACACCCGATGGAACGCAAGGATTTCACCAGACCCGTCCATGTCACGACCTGGATGGCCGTGTTTCTCGCCCTCGTCGCCGCGCTCGCCGCCGCCCTGGTCCCGCAACTCAAGCACGCCTTCATCGCCAACGCCGCATTCAACGGCGTGATCCTCTTCGTCCTCGCGGTCGGCATCGCAGTCAATCTGCGCCAGGTGTGGCGGCTGCAGCGTGAGGTGCTGTGGATCGAGGAATTTCAGCACAGCGCCGGCGGCGGCTCGGCCACCGGCCTGCAGCCGGTGCTGCTCGCCCCGATGGCACGTGTCCTCTCCAACCGCCGTCGCGGCCAGGCCCACCTGTCGCCGGCCTCCACCCGCTCCATCCTCGACGGCGTGCAGATCCGCCTCGAGGAGCAGCGCGACCTCTCGCGCTACCTGATCGGCCTGCTGATCTTCCTCGGCCTGCTCGGCACCTTCTGGGGCCTGCTCGCCACCATCCGGTCCATCGGCGAGATCATCGGCAGCCTGAGCGTCGGCAGCGATCCCGTCGCCATGTTCGAGGCGCTCAAGGCCAAGCTCGACGCGCCGCTCGGCGGCATGGCGACGAGCTTCTCGACCTCGCTCTTCGGCCTCGCCGGCTCGCTCGTGGTCGGCTTCCTCGACCTGCAATCCGGCCATGCACAGAACCGCTTCTACAACGAGCTCGAGGACTGGCTCTCGCACATGACCAAGCTGCCCTCCGGCGTCGGCGCCGAGGGCGAGGGCAACGTGCCCGCCTACGTCCAGGCCCTGCTCGAGCAGACCGCCGAAAGCATCGAGCGCATGCAGCGCTCGGCCGCGGAATCCGAGCGCGAGCGCCGCGCCACCGCCGAGCACCTCGGCGAGCTCAACACCCAGCTCACCCGCCTGGCCGATCTCATCGGGCGCGAATCGCGCGACCTGTCCACGCTGTCCACCACCCAGGACGAGCTGCGCGGGCTGCTGCGCCAGCTCGCCCAGCAGCCCGCCCAGGGCGTGCAATTCACCGAAGACCTGCGCGCCGAGTTGCGCCTGCTGTCGCGCACGATCGGCGCCGCGCTCGGTGGTGCCGGCGCCGGCAAGGCGGACTGAGCCATGGCCCGACTCGCGCGCCGCCGGCCGCTGGATTTCTGGCCCGGCTTCGTCGACGCCCTCGCCTCGCTGCTGATGGTGATGGTGTTCGTGATCCTGATCTTCGTCATCGGCCAGTTCGTGCTCGCCGACGCGGTGAGCGGCCGCGACCGCGCGCTCGCCCAGCTCGAGGCCGAGCTCGCCACCCTCGCCAGGACACTGAGCCTGGAACAGAGCGCGCGCCAACGAGCGGAGGCCGAGGTCGGCGAGCTCTCGGCCTCGCTGAGCGCCGCCCGGCGCGAGAGCGAAGCGCGCGGCAACGAGCTGCTCGCCGCGCGCGACGAGCTCCACGCCGCCCAGGACGAGGCGCGCAGCCGCCGCGAGGAGGCCACCCGCATCGTTGCCGACATCGAGGCCCTGCAGCGCCTGAAGACCGAGCTCGAGGCCGAGGCCGCCCGCCTGGCGAGCGCACTCGACACCTCGGAGCGCGGCCTGAAGGAACACAAGGAGATGTCCGCCGCCGCGATCGCCCAGGTCGAGTTGCTCAATCGCCAGCTCGCCGCGGTGCGCGAGCAACTCGAGCAGCTCAATGCGGCACTCGACGCCGCCAAGCTCGCGGCCAAGGACAAGGATCTGAAGCTCGAGGAGCTCGGCCGCGAGCTCAACCTGGCGCTTGCCGGCCGCGTCAAGGAACTCGCACGTTACCGCTCCGAGTTCTTCGGCCGCCTGCAGGAGGTGCTCGGCAAGCGCAAGGACGTGCAGATCGTCGGCGACCGCTTCGTCTTCTCCAGCGAGGTGCTGTTCGCCTCCGCCTCGGACGAGGTCAGCGCCGACGGCATGGTCCAGCTCACCCGCCTGGCCGAGACGCTGAAGACGCTGTCCGCCGACATGCCCAAGGACCTGCCCTGGGTCCTGCAGGTGGACGGCCACACCGACCGCCGCCCGATCGCCACCGCCCGCTTCCCGTCGAACTGGGAGCTATCGACCGCCCGCGCCCTCGCCATCGTCAAGTTCCTGCGCGGCCAGGGCATCCCGCCCGAGCGCCTGGCCGCGACCGGCTACGGGGAGTTCCACCCGCTCGATGCGCGCAGCACCGAGGAAGCCTACACGCGCAACCGCCGCATCGAGCTCAAGCTGACAAGCCGGTGAGGCGATGCCGCGCAGGAGGCGACGCACAGGGGCACGACGTCAGGAGCAAGGCGTCCCCCCTTCCCGCTTCGCCTGCTCCAGGTCGCGGACGACCAGCGACAGCGCCTCGGTCGACAACAACACCTCGACCAGCGAAAGCACCAACGACACCGCGAGCGTCACGATGCTGGTGCCGAACATCCATTTGCCGGCCACCTCGGCCTCGAGGAAGAGCGCGAGCATGGACAGCGCGCAGAGCAGGAAGCTCAGCACGCCAAAGCCTTGCATGTACTGGGTGAGGGTGATCCGGCGCTTGAGCCCGGGGAGCTGGCACTGCACCAGCGCGGCGCCGCGATCGGGCGAGGCGTTGAGCTGGCGGATCACCTGGGCAAGCGTGAGGAAGCGGTTGGTGTAGGCGAGCAGCAGCAGCGAGATCGCCGGGAAGAGCAAGGCGGGGGTGGTGAGGTTCATGGCTGCGGGCGCGTTCGGGGACGGCCGCCATTGTCACACACCGCACGATCGCGACTTGCGTCGCTCCCACATATCGCGACTCGCGTTGCTCCTTCCGCCACCTCCCGAAGCGCGGAGGTTTTCCGTAGGAGCGACGCGAGTCGCGATTGCAGCGTGATTACATGCTGCGGCGGTACTGCCCGCCCACCTTGTACAGCGCCTCGGTGATCTGCCCCAGCGAGCAGTAGCGCACCGCATCGACCAGCACCTCGAACACGTTGGTGTTGTCGATGACGGCCTGCTGCAGCTTGGCCTGCCACTTGGGCGCCTGGTCCTTGTTGCGGGCGTGGAAGTCGGCAAGGCGCTTCAACTGGCCCTGCTTCTCCTCCTCGGTCGAACGGGCGAGCTCGATCTCCTGCTGCGCCTGGCCCTTCGGATTGAGGAAGGTGTTCACGCCGATGATCGGGTAGGAGCCGTCGTGCTTCTTGTGCTCGTAGTAGAGCGACTCCTCCTGGATCTTGCCGCGCTGGTAGCCGGTTTCCATGGCACCGAGCACGCCGCCACGCGACGCGATGGCCTCGAACTCCTTCAACACGGCTTCCTCGACGAGGTCGGTGAGCTCCTCGATGATGAAGGCGCCCTGGTTGGGGTTCTCGTTCTTGGCCAGGCCCCACTCGCGGTTGATGATGAGCTGGATCGCCATCGCACGCCGCACGGACTCCTCGGTCGGCGTGGTGATCGCTTCGTCGTAGGCGTTGGTATGCAGCGAGTTGCAGTTGTCGTAGATCGCGATCAGCGCCTGCAGCGTGGTGCGGATGTCGTTGAAGTCCATCTCCTGCGCGTGCAGCGAGCGGCCGGAGGTCTGCACGTGGTACTTCAGCTTCTGGCTGCGCTCGTTGGCGCCGTACTTGTTCTTCATCGCCACCGCCCAGATGCGACGGGCGACGCGGCCGATAACCGAGTACTCGGGGTCCATGCCGTTGCTGAAGAAGAAGGACAGGTTGGGCGCGAAGTCGTCGATGTGCATGCCGCGCGCGAGGTAGGACTCCACGTAGGTGAAGCCGTTCGACAGCGTGAAGGCGAGCTGGCTGATCGGGTTGGCGCCGGCTTCGGCGATGTGATAGCCGGAGATCGACACCGAATAGAAGTTCTTCACGTCGTGATGGACGAAGTACTCCTGGATGTCGCCCATCATCTTGAGCGCGAACTCGGTACTGAAGATGCAGGTGTTCTGGCCCTGGTCTTCCTTCAGGATGTCGGCCTGCACGGTGCCGCGCACGGTCGACAGCGTCCATTCCTTGATCTTCTGCAGCTCGTCCTCGGTGGGATCACGGCCGTTGTCGGCCTTGAACTTGGCCACCTGCTGGTCGAGCGCGGTGTTGAAGAAGAAGGCGAGGATGATCGGCGCCGGGCCGTTGATGGTCATCGACACCGAGGTGGTCGGGCAGCACAGGTCGAAGCCGTCGTAGAGCACCTTCATGTCGTCGAGCGTGGCGATCGACACGCCGGAGTTGCCGATCTTGCCGTAGATGTCCGGACGCAGGTCGGGGTCGCAGCCGTACAGGGTGACCGAGTCGAAGGCGGTGGACAGGCGGTGCGCCGGCATGCCCTCGGAGACCTTCTTGAAGCGGCGATTGGTGCGGAAGGCATCGCCCTCGCCCGCGAACATGCGGGTGGGGTCCTCGCCCTCGCGCTTGAACGCGAACACGCCGGCGGTGTAGGGGAAGGAGCCGGGAACGTTCTCCTTCATCAGGAACTTGAGCGTCTCGCCCGCGTCCTCGAAGTTGGGCAGCGCCACCTTGCGGATCTTGCTGCCCGACAGCGAGGTGCTGGTGAGCTGGGTGCGGATCTCCTTGTCGCGGATCTTCACCACGTACTCGTCGGCGGCGTAGAGCTCGCGCGTCTTCGGCCACATGTCGAGCAGCTTCTTCGCGGCCGGGGTGAGCTCGCCGTCCTTCCAGTCGATGAGTTCCGCGAACGAGCCCGCGTCCTTGCCGCACTGCTCGAAGAGGCCCTTGGCGATCTTCAGCGACTGGCGCTCGCGCGCGACGCGAGCCTGCTGCTCGATGTGCTTGTGGTAGCCGCGCACGGTGTCGGCGATCTCGGCGAGGTAGCGCGTGCGGTCGGCGGGGACGATGGCGCGACCTTCGGACGAGGCGCGCACCTTGACCACCGGCAGCTTGCTCTTGGCGACCTTGAGGCCCTTGCCGACGAGCGCCGGCAGCACGGCCTGATAGAGCGCGGTGACGCCGTCGTCGTTGAAGCGCGCGGCCATGGTGCCGAACACCGGCATCTCTTCGGGGCGCTGGTTGAACAGCTCGCGGTTGCGCTGGTACTGCTTGGCAACGTCGCGCAGCGCGTCCAGCGCGCCCTTGCGGTCGAACTTGTTGATGGCGACGAAGTCGGCGAAGTCGAGCATGTCGATCTTCTCGAGCTGGCTGGCGGCACCGAACTCCGGGGTCATGACGTACAGCGACAGATCGACGAAGGGCACGATCGCGGCGTTGCCCTGGCCGATGCCGGAGGTCTCGACGATGACGAGGTCGAAGCCCGCGAGCTTGCACGCGGCGATGACTTCGGGCAGCGCGGCGGAGACTTCCGAGCCGGTGTCGCGGGTGGCGAGCGAGCGCATGTAGATGTTGGCGTGCTCGATCGCGTTCATGCGGATGCGGTCGCCGAGCAGCGCGCCGCCGGTGCGCTTGCGCGAGGGGTCGATGGAGACGATGGCGAGCTTGAGCTTGTCGTCCTGGTCGAGGCGGAAGCGGCGCACCAGCTCGTCGGTCAGCGAGGACTTGCCCGCGCCGCCGGTGCCGGTGATGCCGAGCGTCGGCACCTTGGTCTTGGCCGCGGCCTCGATCAGCGCCTTCTTGACCTCGTCGCCGTAGCCGCCGTTCTCCAGCGCGGTGATGATCTGCGCGAGCGCGCGGCGATCGCCGGCGGCGAGCGCCTTGAGCACCGCATCGGCCTTCTGCGGCGCGGCCTTGGCGACGTCGACGTCGCAGCGCTCGACGACGCTGTTGATCATGCCCTGAAGGCCCATCTTGGCGCCGTCTTCGGGCGAGAAGATGTGGGTGACGCCGTACTCGTGGAGTTCCTTGATCTCGGCCGGCACGATCACGCCGCCACCGCCGCCGAAGACCTTGATGTTCTCGCCGCCGTTGGCGCGCAGCAGGTCGATCATGTACTTGAAGAACTCGACGTGACCACCCTGGTAGGAGGTGATCGCGATGCCCTGCACGTCCTCCTGCAGCGCCGCATTGACGATCTCGCCGACCGAGCGGTTGTGACCGAGGTGGATGACCTCGGAGCCGGTCGACTGCAGGATGCGGCGCATGATGTTGATGGACGCGTCATGGCCGTCGAACAGCGCGGCAGCGGTGACGAAACGCACCTTGTTCTTCGGCTTGTAGGGCGACAGCTTGTGCGCAACGCTCAGATCGGTCATGTCGTTCGTCTCCAGGTGGGTGTGAACATCCCTGCAATATTAGAAGGGTCTTCACGCCTTTGCCATTGCGCTTGCCGACGAGGATCGTGCAAAATCCGCCAAATCGAGCAACCGATGGCGCGCTCGGCGGCTTGCCGGTTGCCGCTTTCCCGTGGGAGCGACGCAAGTCGCGATTGCAGCGCTACCACGGACGATGACGACGGCAGGCACCGGATGCGGAAATCGCAACGTGTGCCGCGCCTGCACAGCGCAGCGTCGCGAAGCCTCTGCGCAGCGCCGGCTCGATCCCTCCACCCAAGCCAGGAGCCCGCCCTGTCGACTCCCAGCCTTTCCGCTTCAGCGATCCCCCGCCGTAGCCGCGCCACGGTCGCGCCCGGCTTCGTCACCGGCATGCTGGCCGGGCTGCAGCGGCGCGGACTCGATGCGACGCCGCTGCTCGCACGCGCCGGGATCGACCTTGCAGAAACCGACACGCGCATCCCAGTCGAGCGCTACGCCCTGCTCTACAACCTGTGCGTGGAGGCACTTGAAGACGAGGCCTTCGGTCTGCTCCCGGAGCCGATGCGCCCGGGCAGCTTCGAGTTCCTCTGCCGCGCGCTGCTCGGCGCGCCCACGCTGGGCGAGGCCCTGCTGCGCGCGATCCGCTTCCTGCGCATCGTGTTGCCCGCCTTCCGCATCGAGCTGCGGATGGACGGCGCGCGCGCCGAGTTGCTGCTGGACGACGGCGGCAGCCTCGGCCCCGGGCTCGACGCCCCGGCGCGCGTGTTCGCCTACGAATGGCTGCTGCGCCTGCTGCACGGCGTGGCGAGCTGGTTCGTCGGCCGCGGCCTGGCGCTCGACGCGGTCGCCTTCCCGTACGCACGCCCGGCCCATGCGGACGACTACGCGCTCGTCTACACCGAGCATTCGAGCTTCGACGCGCCGCAGCTGGCCGCCCGCCTGCAGGCCAACCTGCTGGCGCTGCCGCTGCGCCGCGACGAGGCGGCGCTGGTCGGCTTCCTCGAGGGCGCACCGGGAAAGATCACCACCCTCTACCGGCGCGACCGCGAGATGGTCTTCCGCGTGCGCGACATCCTGCGCGACGCGCTGCCGCAGAACCTTTCGCTCGAAGAGGTCGCCGAGCGCCTGCACGTGTCGCCGCGCACCCTGCACCGGCGGCTGGAGGATGAGGGCTCGGGATTCCGCAACATCAAGGAGGCCACCCGCCGCGACATCGCCTATGCGCGCCTGGCCAAGACCCGCCAGCCCATCGCCCGCATCGCGGCCGAGCTCGGCTACGCCGACCCGTCCACCTTCTACCGCGCCTTCGTCGCCTGGAGCGGCATGTCGCCGGAGCAGTTCCGGCACCGGCTGGCGGGCAACGACAGTCTTCCCGCGGCGTCTGCCGGTCCGGACAGGCGCCCTGCCCCAACCCCCCGTGTCACCGCCGGACGGCAGCGATCACGCGAATTCGGTCCGACCGAGGCATAGCTGGAGTCGCCCCTTGCGGGCGTCGATGCGATACAGGGGCGCATGCCCAGCAAGCGCTGCGTCGTCCGCTCCCGCTCCCCCCGCCAGGGTCCTGACCACCTCCGCCATGAA
The DNA here is from genome assembly GCF_055393985.1 of Thauera sp. DNT-1. Lineage (NCBI taxonomy): Bacteria > Pseudomonadati > Pseudomonadota > Betaproteobacteria > Rhodocyclales > Zoogloeaceae > Thauera > Thauera sp. DNT-1. The sequence continues at coordinate 1,842,799 of NZ_AP043752.1, forward strand.
CTCGTCGAGCGGGCCCAGCTCGTGCACGAACGAGGGCACCACCGCGAGCACGGCGCGACTGTAGGATGCCGCCTGGTCGATGAAGTCGAACGCGTCCACCGCCGGGGCGGGCGGGAACAGCGCAGCGGCCAGGCGCCCCGGGTCGCCGGCATCCAGCGCTGCATTCAGTTCGTCGCGTTCGTCGCCGATGCCGCAATGCGTCCGCCAAGGCCGCCAGAAGGCGTGGAGCGCAAGCGCCAGCGCGCGGCCGCGCGGGTCACCCGATCCGCAGCGCGCGATCGATGCGGCGACACGACCGACGATCTCGCCATAGAAGTCCATCGTGTAGGTGTCCACCGGCTCGGGGATCGCCTGGAAGACGTAGGCGTAGAGCGTGGCCCGACCATGGGCACGGGCAGCCGCGTCGACCTCGTCGGCAGCCAGCGCGAGATCGCCGAGCAGGCGATAGTCGTTGGCGATGAGTTCGGAGTCGCGCCCCGCGAGCGGCGCCCGCTCGCCAAACTCGCCGGCGCCCTCGGCCAGGGAACGCAGGGCATGCGGGCGGGCATCGGCGAACTCGCCGCGCTCGAGCAGGTATTGGGCCACATAGAACTCGATCCAGGCCGCGACCCAGGACACGCCGTCGTCGAGAAACAGCGAGCGCGCCGCCTCGTAGAAGCGCAAGGCCTCGTCGCGCTCGTCACGCCCATAGGCCCGTGCTTCGGCAAGGAAGAAATCGGTGAAGGCACGCACCCGTCGGGCGTCCTCGCCGGTGATGTGGCGGCCATCGCCATCGAGGCCGAGCGCCTTGCGTATCCCGAGCAGCGCGCTCTCGGCGCGCACCCAGTCGCCGCCGGCACGCTTGTCGGGGCCCGCCGGGTAGGCATCCTGGAACGCGGCCACCTGATCGATCAAGGCACGCGCCCGCGCGTCTAGTTCGCGCTGCCTCCACTCTACGACCAGCCGCTCGCAGAACGGGAAGCGCTGGTAGTAGCCCCACCACCAGAACGCATCGAAGAACACGCGCAGGAAAGCCAGCACGCCCGCCACCGAGTCGCCGCTGTGGGCGGTGTGGTACAGGCAGGCGTCCTTGGTCTCCTGCCACTCCGCCCATTCGTGGCGATACCAGCTCAGATAGGCATCCGGATCGCTCTCGATCGAGCCCCGCAGCTTCTCGGCATAGAAGGCGAGCGCCTTGCGATGCAGCGCCTGCGAGCGCTGCAGGGGCAAGCGGGTGCGCGCGTACTCGGCGATGATGCGGTGCATCGTGAACACGTCCTTGCCCACCTGCTCGATCAGCCCGATGTCGCCGATGTCCTCCAGTGTCTGTTCGTCGGCCTCCCCCACGGCGAGCGCGATGTCGCGGCCGAAGGCGTTCGGCTTGGGACGGAAGATGGACAGCGCGGTCGCCGCGTCGCGCGCCGCGTCGCTGCGCAGCGCGCCGAAGGACAGTTCGATCACCTCCCCCAGCGTGCGCTGGTCTTCAGGACGCAGCAGCCCGAGCCGGCGGCCCGCCTGCGCCACCTCGTCGTAGGCGCGGCGCAGGCGTGCGGGATCGGCATGCGCTTCGCTCGCCGCCCGGCGCAAGACCTTGCCCACCAGCACGATCGCCAGCGGCAGGCCCTGCAGGGTTCCGAGCAGGGCCTTGGCGGCCATCGGATCCGCCTCGACGGCGCCCGGGGCGACCTCGCACAGGAGGCCGAAGGCCTGCGGCGGGTCCAGCTCCGGGACCAGCTCGCCGGCGCCGAGCTCCTTCGCCACCGTCTTCGAGCGCGTGGTGGACAGGAAGACACAGCGCGGACCCAGCTCCATGAAACGCCTTGCATCCTCGGTGCGCCACACGTCGTCGAGCACCACGAGCATGCAGCGGTCGCCGATGGCGTCCTGCAGCGCACGCAGCCAAAGCTCCTTGTCGTCGAAACTGTTCATGCGCTCGGCCGGGATGCCGAGCGCTTCGCCCCATGCACGCAGCTCCGCGCTGTCGACGTGTTGCCGGCCGAGATTGGCCCACAAGACGCCGTCGAAATGCCCGAGGATCTTGTCGCGCTCGCGCAGCAGTTCCTGCGCGACCGTGGTCTTGCCGACGCCGGGCAGGAACAGCAGGCTGGTGTCGACGCCGTCCCGCAGCTTGCGCCACACACGGTCGACGAGCTCCGCGCGCCCCACCACGTGGTAATCGCGCACGGGCTCGCGCACCAGCCAGGGCTTCGCCCCTGCGCCCGCCCCGCCCGCGGGCGCACGCGGACTCGCGCCCCGCAGGGCATCGATGCGCCGCGTGATGAAGGCCTCGAGGTGCTCTCCGAGCGCCTTCCCGAAGCTGGTCGGCGTATCGAAGGTGTTCACGCCGCCCTTGAGCGAACCATCGGGATTCTGGAATGCCCGCACGAAGTAAGCTTCCACCGCCCTGTACTGCGCGAGCTTTTCGTCGACGCGTTGGGCCTTGAGGTCATCACCCGAGATCTCGAGCGGACGGGTGCATCGGTAGACCCACACATCGCGGCCGCGATCCCTTGCATCCTCGAGTTCCCAGACGGTTCCCGACTCGAAGGCACTGCCGTCGTCACGGCGGAACGAGTTCGGCAGGCGCGTGCCGATGCGGGACCACAGGATGACCACCGTGAGCTCGCAATCCCGCGGCCGGCCCAGGTAGTCGATGACCGAATCCTCCGGCGTCGCCGACGCCGCCATCGGCACCTGGGCAAGGTCGTCGTCCCATTCGACGGTGTCGAGCGTCACCTTTCCGCGCGCGAACCAGCGCCGCTGCATGCCGTTGATGACCTCGAGCGCCAGCTTGCGCTCGGCCGCGACATCACCTGGCGAGGCGACGAAGACGCGCAGATTCTCGGGCGGCGCCGGCATTCACAAAGCCCCTTCGACCCGCCCGCCGTCCAGCGTGAAGGCGTACTCGCGCACGGTCGTGCACACCTGTACCCGGTAATCGCTGAAGTACCGACTGCGGCCCCGCGCCTGGATCTCCCGGTGCTCGGGGTGGTCGCGCCATGCGGCGAGGGTCTCCAGCGAGTCGAACTCGACGATGGAAACGAACTCGCCATCGTCCGCCGCGAAATCCTTGTACGAGACGTAGCCCGGCATGGATGCGGCCACCTGGAACATGCGGGCGCCCACACCTTCGAGTTCCGCCTCGTCGACGCCCGCGCGCAGGCGCGTGCGGAATACGATCACGACCATGACGTCCTCCCGCGCTTCCGGTTCGCATCCGCGCCCCGCCCGCCGGCGAATCGGATGCATTCCCATGATAGTCAAGCTTTCGCGCCCGCGCCGAGGAGAGGCCGCCCGACACAAGGTCGCGGAGCCTTGTCGCCCACCGCGGTGAACGCCACAGGCATCGCGACGCGAGATGTGCAAACATCGCGCTCATGATCCTCGAAACTCGCCACACCGGAGACTGCCGCGAGCATGGCAAGATCGCCCTCCCCTCAGGCTGAACCCGCCGCCTTCACTCCGGAGCAGCTCCGGCGGCACGACCTGCTGCTGGCCGGACTCGATCTGCTCGACCAGGCCATCGCGGTGTTCGACACCACGCCCAAGCTCGTCACCTGGAACAAGGCCCTGGTGCGCCTGCTCGATTTCCCTGAGGCGCTGGTGCGCGTCGGCACCCCGTTCGAGGCCTTCGTGCGCTTCAACGCCGAACGCGGCGAATACGGCGAAGGCGACATCGAAACCCTGGTCGCGAAGCGCATGGCGGCGGCACGGGCCTTCCTGCCGCACTACGTCGAACGCGCACGGCCCAACGGCACGGTGCTGGCGGTACGCGGGGTGCCGATTCCCAACCTCGGTTTCGTGTCGCTATGGACCGACATCACCGAGCAGCGTCGCTACGAGGCGCTGATCCAGCAGCAGAACGCGCAGCTCGAAGCGCGCGTGCGCGAGCGCACGGCGGAGCTGGAGCAGGCCAACAGCGAGATCGACCAGATCGCCGGCGCGCTGCGTCGCAGCGAACACCGCCTGCAACTGATCATCGACTCCATCCCCGCGCTGATCGCGTATGTGGACGGCGGCGAGATCTACCGCTTCGCCAACCGCGGCTACGCCGAATGGTTCGGCTATCCGAAGGACGAGATCGTCGGCCGCAGCATTCGCGAGGTGGTCGGCGAGGACGCCTACGCCCAGATCCGCTCGCAGGTCGAGCGCGCGCGCACCGGCGAGCGTGTGTGCTACGAATACAGTCGCGTCGGGACCGACGGTCGCACGCTGCATGCACGCAGCGTGGTGGTGCCCGAGATCGGCACCGACGGGCGCACGGTGGTGGGCTTCTTCGTCATGACCACCGACATCACGGAACAGAAGGCCAACCAGGCCGCGCTGGTGCAGGCGCAGAAGATGGAGGCGGTGGGCCAGCTCACCGGCGGGCTGGCGCACGACTTCAACAACCTGCTCACCATCATCATCGGCAACCTCTCCGCACTGCAGCAGCGCATCGGCGCCGGGCCGGGGGCGGAGTTCGTCGATCCCTCGCTGCAGGCGGCACGGCGCGGCGCCGAGCTGATCCGCCGCCTGCTCACCTTCTCGCGCCGGCAGTCGCTCGCCCCCACCGCGGTCGAGGTCGGCGCGCTCGTGCACAACATGACGCACCTGCTCGCGCGCACCCTGGGCGAGACCATCCGCATCCATCTGCGCCTGCCCGGCGAGCCGGTGCACGCGCTGGTCGACCCGCACCAGCTCGAAAACGCGATCCTCAACCTCGCGATCAACGCACGCGACGCCATGCCCGTGGGCGGCGAGCTGACCATCGGCGTGAGTCGCCGCCAGCTCGACGAGGCCCTCGCAGGGGTGGTCGAGGTGGCGGCCGGCGACTACGTGCAGATCGACGTCGGCGATACCGGCAAGGGCATCGAGCCGGCCGTGCTGCAGCGCGTGTTCGAGCCCTTCTTCACCACCAAGGACTTCGGCAGCGGCAGCGGGCTGGGCCTGTCGATGGTGTATGGCTTCGTACGCCAGTCGGGCGGCAACATCCGCATCCTCAGCACGCCGGGGCGCGGCACGCACGTGCGCTTCGTGCTGCCCACGGCGGCGGCGGCCGTGACTGCCCCCGAGCGCGCAGCGCCCGCGACGGCCCGCGCGCGCGCGCTCGACGGCCCGGTGCTGCTGGTGGAGGACGAGCCCGAGGTGCGCAAGGTGGTGCGCATGCAGCTCACCAGCCTGGGCCACGTCGTGATCGAGGCCGCCGACGGCGTCGAGGCGCTCGGGCTGCTGCAGAACGTCGACGACATCGCGCTGCTGGTGAGCGACACGGTGATGCCGGGCGGCATCGGCGGCCGCGAGCTCGCCCGCCGCGCGCGCACGCTGCGCCCGCAGCTGCCGATCCTGCTGGTGACCGGCTACGCCAGCGAGGCGACGCCGACCGACGAGCTCCCCGCCGACGTGCCGACGCTGCGCAAGCCCTTCGATCAGGCCGCGCTGGCGGGCGCGCTGGCGGCCCTGCTCGGGCCCGAACCGGGGGCGGCGGCAGGGGTCGAAGACGCGTCGCCGACTGCGCCGGCCGCCGACGGAGAAGCACGATCCCGCATCATGAACACCACCACGGAGCCTCGCCCCCAATGACCCAGAGCCCGATCGACCCCTCCCAGGCCCGGATCTTCGTGCTCGAGGACGACCCCGAGGTCGCCCGCCTGATCTGCATGAGCCTGGCCGAATACGGCTTCCGCTGCGAACAGATGCGCGCCGGCCGTCAGCTGCTCGAGCGCGCGCGCCAGCTCGCCCCCGACCTCTGCATCGTGGACCTCGGCCTGCCCGACATGGACGGCATGCAGGTGGTGCGCGAGCTACAGGACGGCAGCCCGTGCGCAGTGCTGATCCTGACCGGCCGCAACGACGTGACCGACCGCGTGCTCGGTCTCGAGCTCGGCGCCGACGACTACATCGTCAAGCCCTTCGAGCCGCGCGAGCTGGTCGCCCGCGTACGCTCCATCCTGCGCCGCTACCAGCGCTCCGCCAGCGCCGACAGCGCCGGCGAACGCAGCACGGCGCGCTTCGCCGGCTGGACCTTCGACGCCAACCGCCACGCCCTCCTCGCCCCCGACGGCCGCGAGGTCCCGCTTTCCGCAGCCGAGGCCGGCCTCCTCGCCACCCTGCTGCGTCGCCCCAACAAGATCCTGTCGCGCGAACAGCTCCTCGGCGAACGCGACGTCGATCCCTTCGACCGCAGCATCGACGTCCGCATCTCGCGCCTGCGCCGCAAGCTCGACGACGACCCGCAGAACCCCCGCCTGATCAAGACGGTGTATGGCGCGGGGTATCTGTTTGCGGTGCAGGTGGAGTGGGTGTGAGAGGCCAAGGGGCAGGCCGGGACCACCACAGCTTCAGGAGCCGCGCTGGCGCCTGGCCTCGAACAGGCAGATGCCGCTGGCGACGGACACGTTGAGGCTCTCGACGCTGCCGTGCATCGGGATGCGCGCGAGCTCGTCGCAGGTCTCGCGGGTGAGGCGGCGCAGGCCGTCGCCCTCGGCGCCGAGCACCCAGGCGACGGGGACCTTCTGGTCGACCCCGTAGAGGGTCTTCTCGGCCTCGCCGGCGGCGCCGACGACCCACACGCCGGCGTCCTGCATCTCGCGCAGCGCGCGCGCGAGATTGGTGACGGTAATGTAGGGCACGGTGTCGGCGGCGCCGCTGGCGACCTTGACGGCGGTGGCGTTGAGACCCACCGCGCGATCCTTGGGCGCGACCACGGCGTGGGCGCCGGCAGCATCGGCCACGCGCAGGCAGGCGCCGAGGTTGTGCGGATCCTGCACGCCGTCGAGGACGAGGATGAGCGCGTTCTCGTCGAGGCTGTCGAGCACGTCGGCGAGCTTGATCTCGCGCCGGGTGGCGTCGACCTTGGCGACCACCCCCTGGTGGCGGCGGGTCCCGACGAGGGCGTCGAGCTTGTCGCCCTCGCTCTGGGTGATGCGTACGCCGGCACTCTCGGCCTGGGCGAGGAACTTGCGCACGCGCGCGTCCTTGCGATCGGCGGTGAGGAAGATCTCGAGCACCGAGTCGGGCGCGTGGCGCAGCTTGGCGGAGACGGCGTGGAAGCCGTAGATCAGCCGGGTGGGTGTGTTTTCGGGTGCTTTAGCCACGGTCGGAGCCCTTTGTGGTGGTCTTGCGGCCGGCACGTCGGGCCGGTACCGGGGGCGCGGATTCTAGCGCCTCGGCGGCGGACGCGGCGGGGACTTCGGTCGCGGTGCCGGCGACGGCCTTCTTCGCGCGCTTGCCGCGTGTCTTGGGCGCGGCGGGCGGAGCCGCATCCGGCGTAACCTCGAGCACCGGTGCGACGACGACCTCGGCGACCGTTGCGATCGCAGCCTTCTTCGCACGCTTGCCGCGCGCCTTGGGCGCGACAGGTTCCGCGGCGGCGGGCACAGGCTCGATCGCCGGCGCAGCCACGACCTCGGCCACCTGCCCGGCGACCACCTTCTTCGCGCGCTTGCCGCGCGCCTTGGGCGTCGCCGACGCCTCGGCAGCAGTCACAGACTCGCCCACCGGTGCGACGAGCACCTCCGCGACCACTTCGGGCGCAGCCTTCTTCGCCCGCTTGCCGCGCGCCTTGGGCGCGGCGGGCTCCGCTGGGGCAGCCGTGGACTCGACCGCCGGCGCGACGGGCACCTCCGCAAGCGCTTCGGGTGCGGCCTTCTTCGTCCGCTTGCCGCGCACCTTGGGCGCGGCGGGCTCCGCTGCGGCAGGCACAGCCTCGACCACCGGCGCAGGTGTGGCCTCGACCCTCTCCTCCACCTCAGCCTTCTTGCTGCGCGGCTTGCGCGCCTTCTTCCCTTCCACGGGCACGACCTCCGCGGCCACCACTTCGGCGACCTTCGGCGGGGCTTTGGCCTCGACCGGGAGCGGCCCCTCGATGAGGCGGAAGTCGATCTTGTTGGTGGCCATATCCACCCGCACGAGCTGCACCTTGACCCGGTCGGACAGGCGGAACTGCTTGCCGGTGCGCTCACCCATGAGCGCATGGCGGGTCTCGTCGTAGTGGAAGTAATCGCTGCCGAGGTCGGAGATGTGCAGCAGCCCCTCGATGAAGATGTCGTCGAGCGCCACGAAGAGACCGAAAGGCACCACCGCCGACACGCTGCCAACGAACTCCTCGCCGACGCGGTCCTGCATGAAGTAGCACTTGAGGAAGGCGACCACGTCGCGGGTGGCGTCGTCGGCGCGGCGCTCGGTCATCGAGCAGTGCAGGCCGATCTGCTCCCAGTCGCCGGGGCGGTACTGCTCGCCGGCGAGCGCGGCCTTGATGCCGCGGTGGATCAGCAGGTCGGGATAGCGCCGGATCGGTGAGGTGAAGTGGGTATAGGACTCGTAGGCGAGGCCGAAGTGGCCGACGTTGTCCGGGCTGTACATCGCCTGCTTGAGCGAACGCAGCATGACGGTCTGCAACAATTGGGCGTCGGGGCGGTCCTTGACCTGCTCGAGCAGCCTGGCGAAGTCGGCGGCGCGCGGCTCGTCGCCGCCGCCGAGGCCGAGGCCGAACTCCTTGAGGAACTCGCGCAGCTTGGCGAGCTTGTCCTCGGAGGGCGAGTCGTGGACGCGGTACAACGCCGGGTGCTCGCGCGTGGCGAGGAAGTCGGAGGCGCACACGTTGGCGGCGAGCATGCACTCCTCGATCAGGCGGTGGGCATCGTTGCGCACCTCGGGGACGATCTGCGCGATCTTGCCGTTATCGTCGAAGATCATGCGCGTCTCGGTGGTCTCGAAGTCAATCGCGCCGCGCTTCGCGCGCGCCTTGAGCAGCACGCGGAAGAGCTGGTCGAGCTGCTCGAGGTGGGGGAGCAGCGCGGCAAGTTCGGCGCGCACGGCCGGGTCCTTGTCGTACAGGGACGCCGCAACCTTCGTGTAGGTCAGGCGCGCGTGCGACCAGATCACCGCGGGGTAGAAGCGGTAGTTCCTGATCTCGCCGGTGGCCGCGATGTTCATGTCGGCGACCATGGCCAGGCGCTCGACCTGCGGGTTGAGCGAGCACAGGCCGTTGGAGAGCTTCTCGGGCAGCATCGGGATGACGCGGCGCGGGAAGTACACCGAGTTGCCGCGATCGAAGGCATCCTTGTCGAGCGCGCTGGCGGCATCGACGTAGTGCGAGACGTCGGCGATGGCGACGATGAGGCGGTAACCCTTGCCCTGGCGCTCGCAATACACCGCGTCGTCGAAGTCCTTGGCGGTCTCGCCGTCGATGGTGACCAACGGCAACTTGGTGAGGTCCTCGCGGCCGGCCCAGTCCTTCTTGCGCACCACGTCGGGCAGCTTGCGCGTCTGCGCCTTGGCCTCGGAGGAGAACTCGAAGGGCAGGTCGTGCTTGCGCAGCGCGATCTCGATCTCCATGCCGGGGTCGGCGTAGTTGCCCAGCACCTCGACGATGCGCCCGATCGGCTGGGCGAACTTGGTGGGCTGCTCGACCAGCTCGACGGTGACGATCTGGCCCGGCTCGGGCTTCTTGCGCCCGCCCGGGGCGACCAGGATGTCCTGCGCCAGGCGGCGGTTCTCGGGCACGACGATCATCACGCCGTGCTCGTTGATGACACGACCGACGACGCGGGAGTTGGCGCGCTCGAGCACCTCGACCAGCTTGCCCTCGGGACGGCCGCGGCGGTCCGTGCCGGAGATGCGCACCATGACGCGGTCGCCGTGCAGCACCTCGCGCATCTCCTTGGGACCGAGAAAGACGTCGGGCTCGCCGTCATCGCGGCGCAGGAAGCCGAAGCCGTCGGGGTGGCCCTCGACGCGCCCCTTGATGAGGTCGGCCTTGGCCGGCAGCAGGTAGGCGTCGCGGCGGTTGCGCACGACCTGGCCGTCGCGCTCCATCGCGCGCAGGCGACGGTCGAAGAAGTCGAGCTCGTGCGGGGCGATGTCGAGCGCGCCGGCGAGCTCGGCGAGGGGCATCGGCACGCCGCGCTCGGCGAGGATCTGCAGCACGTATTCGCGGCTGGGGAGCGGGTTGTCGTACTGCTGCGTCTCACGCTCGTAGAAGGGGTCGGCGAGACGGACGGCGCTGGCCTGCACGGCTGCCGCCTTGCGCGCGGCCCGACTGCGGCCAGGGCCGCGCGCCGGGGAGCCGGTGTGCCGAGTGCTGCCTTGGGCGGCGGGTTCGGGCGCGGCGTGCGCGGCAAGTGTGCCGCGCCCGGCCTTGCGCCCGGGCGGGTTGGCGCGCGGCGCAATCTCGCCCTGCTGCGGCGCGGCCTGCGTTCTGCGGGAGGGGGCGCCGGAGCGCTGCTGATCGGTTTTTTTCGTTTTGCGAGTCATTGACAATCTTCTTTGCGTGCTTATAATGCGCGTCTTCTTGCCCAGATGGCGGAATTGGTAGACGCACTAGTTTCAGGTACTAGCGCCGCGAGGCGTGGAGGTTCGAGTCCTCTTCTGGGCACCAGTTTCACGGGAAAGCCGCTCTTCGGAGCGGCTTTTTTGTTTTTGCGCCGTGTTGACGCGGACAAATGCGGCGCACTGGAGGACGCGCGGTGCAGGCTGCATTCGCAGGTCGCGACTTGCGTCCTTGCGGCGGCTCCCACGATGACCTGCGCACAATCGCCGCACGGCGCGGGATCCACGGACACTGCTGCGGGCCGTCCGCAGGAACGATCCGAGTCGCGAGCGGGCGTCGAGTGGGAACACATGCTGGGCGGGATCGAGGTGCCGGCATCGCGAGTCAAAGGCAGCCCCTTCGCTCGGCGACGGAAGGATGCGCCCGATGATGCAAAAAAAACCTTTGCGGAAGTTAAGGCCTTTGCTATTATGCGCCTCCCTGCCCAGATGGCGGAATTGGTAGACGCACTAGTTTCAGGTACTAGCGCTGCGAGGCGTGGAGGTTCGAGTCCTCTTCTGGGCACCAGTTTCACAGGAAAGCCGCTCTTCGGAGCGGCTTTTTTGCGTTTGTGCCATCGTCGCGCGAAGGAAGGTGCGCCATGCGGGCCGGACACGAGGATCGCGACTTGCGTCGCCCCTATGAAAAACGGCGCGGAATTCGCGAACGCTGCGGATGGCGCAACATTCACGGACGGCGCGGGTTGGCCCCGTGCAGGAACGACTCGAGTCGCGATCGAGCGTCGTGCTGGAATTGCGCGGGGGGTGCATTGCCCCCCGGCGGGCGCGGCGGCCGCGGAGTGCGGCCGCACAGGGTGCGGCGGATGCTCAGGCGCCAAAGGGATGGCGGCGGAGGATGGTTTCGTCGCGCTCGGGACCGGTCGAAATGACGTCGATCGGGATCTCGCAGATCTCCTCGATGCGGTGCAGGTAGGTGCGCGCCTCCTGCGGCAGGGCGTCCCAGCTCTGCGCGCCAAACGTGGTGCCGCTCCAGCCTTTCAGGGTCTCGTAGATCGGCTCGCAGCGCGTGACCTCCTCCGAACCCATCGGCAGCAGGTCGATGCGCCTGCCGTCGAGCATGTAGCCGGTACACAGCTTGAGCTCTTCGAGACCGTCGAGCACGTCGAGCTTGGTGATGCACAGGCCGGTCACGCCGTTGATGATGATCGAGCGCTTGAGCGCGGCGAGATCGAGCCAGCCGCAGCGGCGCTTGCGGCCGGTGACGGTGCCGAACTCGCGGCCCTTGGTCGACATCTGCTCGCCGGGCACGCCCTTGGTCTCGATGTCGAGTTCGGTCGGGAAGGGCCCCCCGCCGACGCGGGTGCAATAGGCCTTCGTGATGCCGAGCACGTAATGCAGGCGGCCGGGGCCGACGCCCGAGCCCGCCGCGGCCTGCCCGGCCACGCAGTTGCTCGAGGTGACGAAGGGGTAGGTGCCGTGGTCGATGTCGAGCAGGGTGCCCTGCGCGCCTTCGAACAGCAGCGAGCCGCCCGACTTGTTGATCGCGTAGAGCTCGGCCGAGACATCGGCGACCATCGGCAGCAGCTCGTCGGCGTCGGCCATGGCCTGGTCGAACACGGTCTGGAAATCGACCGGCTCGGCGCCGAGGTGTCGGGTGAGCACGAAGTTGTGGTACTCGAGGTTGGCCTTCAGCTTGGCGGCGAAGCGCTCGCGGTCGAAGAGGTCGTACACGCGCAGCGCACGGCGGGCGACCTTGTCCTCGTAGGTGGGGCCGATACCCTTGCCGGTGGTGCCGATCTTGTCGCCGGCGGACTTGGCGGCCTCGCGCGCACGATCGAGCGCGGCGTGGTAACCGAGGATCAGCGGACAGCCCGGGCTCACGCGCAGGCGGTCGCGCACCTTGATGCCGCCGGCTTCCAGCGTGCGGATCTCGGACAACAGGTGGTGCGCATCGAGCACCACACCGTTGCCGATGAAGCAGGCCACGCCTTCGCGGACGATGCCCGAGGGCACCAGGTTCAGCTTGTATTCGGTCTTGCCGACGACCAGCGTGTGACCGGCGTTGTGGCCACCCTGGAACCGCACCACGCCCTTGGCGTGGTCGGTGAGCCAGTCGACGATCTTGCCCTTGCCTTCATCACCCCACTGGGTGCCGACGACGACGACGTTTTTTGCCATTTCCTTACTCTCCCTGTAACGGCACGACCGCCCAGCGATCGCCCCGCTTCACCAGTTGCCGGTCGCAGCCGGCTTCGTTCCAAGTTCCTTCGTGTCCCGGCAGCGCCACCATCACGATCTCGCCACGTGCGCGCAGCGCGGAGACCTCGGAGGCCAGCCCCGCGTCGTCGTCCGGCGGCGCCAGCACCGCGCCCGCCGGCGCCGCCGGGATGGGCAGGTGCCAGGCGAGTTCGCGCAGGTCGAGGCTGAAGCCGGTGGCCGGCCGTGCGCGCCCGAACGCCTGGCCGACGCGGTCGTAGCGGCCGCCGAGCGCGAGCGCGGCGGGCGATTCGGCGCCGTAGGCGGCGAACACGACGCCGCTGTGATAGTGGTAGCCGCGCAGGTCGGCGAGATCGAAGCTCACCGGGAGGTCGCCCAGCGCGTCGGCGAGTTGGCGCAGTTCGGCAAGCGGGCCGGCGATCTCGGCATCCTGCGGCAGTCGTGCGGCGGCCTCTGCGAGCACCTCGGGGCCGCCGTAGAGTTCGGGCAGTGCCAGCAGCGCGCTGCGCGCCGGCTCGGAGACGTCGGCGAGCATGCGGCGCAGCTCGGGCACGTCCTTCGCCTGCAGCAGGTCGAAGAGCTCTTCCTCGCGGCCCGGCACCAGCCCTGCGCGCGCGGCGAGCGCATGGAAGAGTCCGACATGGCCGATGTCGATGCGCGAGGCAGGCACTTCGGCGAGGCGCAGCACCTCGGCGAGCAGGCGCAGGATCTCGACGTCGGCCTCGATGCCGGCATGGCCGTAGAGCTCAGCGCCGAGCTGCAGCGGCTCGCGCGTGCCGGTGAGCGTGGACGGCAGGGTGTGCAGCACGCTGCCGCAATAACACAAGCGCGACACGCCGCGGCGGTTGAGAAGGTGGGCGTCGATGCGGGTGACCTGCGGAGTCATGTCGGCACGCACGCCCATGCTGCGGCCGGAGAGCTGGTCGACCAGCTTGAAGGTGCGCAACTCGAGGTCCTTGCCGGCGCCGGTGGTGAGCGAGTCGAGGTATTCGAGCAGCGGCGGCATCACGAGCTGATAGCCGCGCAGCCGGAAGGCGTCGAGCAGGCGGCGGCGCAGGCTCTCCAGCCGGTGGGCGTCGGACGGCAGGGCGTCCTGGATGTGGTCGGGCAGTACCCAGCGCATGGCGGTGTCAGAGAACGATGAAAAGCATTGCGAGCCCCGCCAGCATGGAACTCAGACCGATGAAGCGGATCTGGCCGTCGGCCATGCTGGCGAGGCGAAGGAAGGTCTCGCGCCATGCGGCGGGCGCGATGAAGGGCAACAGGCCTTCGACGATCAGCATCAGCGCGAAGGCCGTGAGGAGCGAGCTTGCCATGAAGACGTCAGTTGCGCGGCGCGCCTCCGGCATCCTTCATGAAACGGAAGAAATCCGAGCTCGGATCGACCACCATTACGTCGTCCTTGCCCGAGAAACTCGCGCGGTAGGCCTCGAGGCTGCGGTAGAAGGAGTAGAACTCGCGGTCCTTGCCGAAGGCTTCGGCGTAGATGGCGGTCGCCTTCGCGTCGCCCGCACCCTTGACCTCCTGCGCACTGCGGTAAGCCTCGGCGATGATCACCTCGCGCTGACGGTCGGCGTCGGCGCGGATGCGTTCGGCCTCCGCGGCACCCAGCGAGCGCAACTCGTTGGCGACGCGCTTGCGCTCGGCCTCCATGCGACGATAGACCGACTCCGAGACCTCGTTGGGCAGGTCGACCCGCTTCAGGCGCACATCGACGATCTGCACGCCGATGGTGCGGGCGTCGCGGTCCGCGCGCTCGCGCATCTGCTCCATGATGCGGTCGCGTTCGCCGGAGACGACGTCGTGCACGGTACGGCGGCCGAACTCCTCGCGCAGACCGGCGTTGACCGTCTGCGTCAGGCGGGTGCGCGCACGCGCCTCGTCGCCGGCCACCGACTCGTAGTACAGGCGCGGGTCGACGATGCGCCACTTGACGAAGTGGTCGACCAGCACGTTCTTCTTCTCGGAGGTGATGAAACGCTCGGGTTCGGGCGTGTCCATCGTCAGGATGCGCTTGTCGAAGTAGCGCACGTTCTGGATGAAAGGCAGCTTGGCGTTGAGGCCGGGCTCGGAGATGACCTCCTTGACCTCGCCGAGCTGGAAGACGATCGCATACTGGCGCTGGTCGACGGTGAACAGCGACATCGAGGCGATCACGACGAGCAGCAGCAGCGTGCCGCCGATCAGGGACATCTTGTCACGCATCAACGTACTCCCCGCTCACGACTGAACATTCCATCCCGGTTGCGCGGATCGAAGGACGGCACCGGAGCGTTGGCCGCGAGGCCCGCGGCCGACTGCGAGTCGGGAGGCGCCGCCGCGGCGGGCTTGGCGCCCGTCTGCTGCATCAGCTTGTCGAGCGGCAGCATCAGCAGGTTGCCGTTGCCCTTCGCGTCGACCATCACCTTGGAGGTGCTGGACATGACCTGCTGCATGGTGTCGAGATACAGGCGCTCGCGGGTGACCTCCGGTGCGCGGTTGTATTCTGCGAACACCTGGCTGAAGCGGCTCGCCTCGCCCTCGGCATTGGCGACCACGCGCTCGCGGTAGGCGTTGGCTTCCTCGACCAGGCGCGAAGCGGTACCGCGTGCCCGCGGCACGACGTCGTTGGCGTAGGCCTCGCCCTCGTTCTTCTGGCGCTCGCGGTCCTGCCCGGCCTTGACCGCGTCGTCGAACGCAGCCTGGACCTGCTCGGGCGGCTGGGCGTTCTGCATGGTGACGCGGCTGACCTGGATGCCGGTCTCGTAGCGGTCGAGGATGCGCTGCATGAGCTCGTGCGCGGTGGTCGCGATCTCCTCGCGGCCCTCGTAAAGCACGAAGTCCATGCGGCTCTTGCCGACGATTTCGCGCATCGCGGTCTCCGCGGCCTGCGCCACGGCCTCGTCGGGGAAACGGTTGTTGAAGATGTAGTTCTCCGGGCTGTTGAGGACGTACTGAACGGCGAACTGGATATTGATGATGTTCTCGTCGTCGGTGAGCATCAGCGATTCGCGCAGCACCTTGTTGCGCTCGGAACCGCGATAGCCCACCTCGACCGTGCGCACGCCCGTGAGGTCGACGATCTCGTGGGTCTCGAAGGGTGCGGGCAGGCGCCAGCGCAGGCCGGGCTCGGTGGTGGCGACGTACTCGCCGAGGCGCAGCACCACGGCGCGCTGGTTGGCGTCCACCGTGTACAGGCCGCTCGCCAGCCAGACCACCAGCACCAGCGCCGCAAGGACGCCGAAGCCGCCACGGAACTGCTTGAAGGAGAAGCCGGGGAGCTCGGGGCGGTTGCCGCCACCATTGCCGCCGCCGAAGCCGCCGCCACGCCCGGGGCGTTTGCCGCCGAACATGCCGGAAAGGCGCTGGTTGAAGTCGCGCCAGACCTCCTCGAGGTCGGGCGGCCCCTGGTTGCCACCGCGATTGCGATCGCCGCGCTGGTCGTCGTTGCGGTTGTCGTCGCCGCGATTGCCGTCTTCGCGGTCGCCGCCGCCTTGGCCACCCCAGCGTGGGTCGTTCAGTGACATGAGAATGCCTGTTATCACGTTTCTTGTCGTCGCTCGTCATCCCGACCGGCGGGCCGGTCGGCGTTGTCACCAAAGGTCTGCCGAGCTACTTCGGCAAGCGCGTCGCGAAGCAGATCGAGGCCTTCCCCGGTTCGGGCGCTCAAAAAAATGCGCCTGATGGTACCACAGTCCCCCCTCTCGACCGCCGCAGCGGCGCGGGTGAGGTCGATCTTGTTCCACACCAGGATCTGCGGCACGTCGGCCGCGCCGATCTCGGCGAGAACCTGGTTCACCGCCCCGATCTGCGCATCGCGGTCCTCGCTCGCCGAGTCGACGACGTGCAACAGCAGGTCGGCCTGCGCCGTTTCCTCGAGAGTGGCCTGGAAGGCCGCCACGAGGGCGTGCGGAAGGTCGCGGATGAAGCCGACGGTGTCCGACAGCACAACGCTCGCACCTGCCCCCTCGCCGCCGACGTACAACCTGCGCGAGGTGGTGTCGAGGGTGGCGAAGAGCTGGTCCGCCGCGTAGGCGCCCGCCTTGGTCAGCGCGTTGAACAGCGTCGACTTGCCCGCATTGGTGTAACCGACGAGAGAGACAGACAGAACGTCGCGGCGTTCCCGAGCGCGCCGACGAACCTTGCGCTGCTTCTCGATCTGGGCGAGCCGGGATTTGAGCATCTTGACCCGGTTGCCGAGCAGGCGGCGGTCCGTCTCGAGCTGCTTCTCGCCCGGGCCGCGCAGGCCGATGCCGCCCTTCTGGCGCTCGAGGTGGGTCCAGCCGCGCACGAGGCGGGTCGCCAGGTGCTCGAGCTGGGCGAGTTCGACCTGCAGCTTGCCTTCGTGGCTGCGCGCGCGCTGCGCGAAGATGTCGAGGATCAGCGCGGTGCGGTCGATGACCATGCACTGCAGTTCGCGCTCGAGGTTGCGCTGCTGCCCGGGCGACAAGGCATGGTTGAAGATGACGATGTCGGCGCCGTAGGCGCGCAGCGCCTCGCCGATCTCCTGCACCTTGCCGCTGCCGGCGAAGAGCTTGGAGTCGGGCGCGGCGCGGCGGCCTTGCACGACCGCTTCGACGCTCGCGCCGGCGCTGAGGACGAGCAGCTTCAGCTCGGACAGGCGCTCGTCGATCGCGCCCTGCCCGAGGTCGAGCTGCACGAGGACCGCACGCTCACCGGAGGCGGGACGTTCAAACACGACGCGCGCCTCCCGCAGCCGGCAGACGCCGGCCGCGCCGGGTGGACCGCGGCCTCAGTTGGCACCCTCTTCCTGCTGGATGACGACCGGGCGGGCGGGCACGACGGTGGAGATCGCGTGCTTGTAGACCATCTGGGTGACGGTGTTCTTGAGCAGCACGACGTATTGGTCGAAGGACTCGATCTGGCCCTGCAGCTTGATGCCGTTGACCAGGTAGATCGACACGGGAATGTGTTCGCGACGAAGGGTGTTCAGGAAGGGGTCCTGGAGGAGTTGCCCTTTGTTGCTCATTGTGGAACCTCTTTATATTGTGTTTATAAGAATATTGCAGACACGTTGTGCACTGCCGCATGGCAGTATGCAACGAAATCCAGGCGTGGAAACGGGTTCTTTCGCGAAAAATGCTCAGGTCCGCGTCGCGTAAGGATTGTGCGTGGTGCGGAACTGGATGCGCAAGGGCGTGCCCTTGAGGTCGAAGGCATCCATGAAACAGCGCTCCAGGTAGCGCACATACGACTGCGGGATGTCGTCCAGCGCGTTGCCGTGGATGACGATCACCGGAGGGTTCATGCCGCCCTGGTGGGCGTAGCGCATCTTCGGGCGCGCCAGCCCGTGGCGCGGTGGCGCCTGGCGCGCGACCGCCTGCTGCAGCGCACGCGTCAGCCGCGGCGTGGCGAGGTTGGCGGTGGCCGCGGCATAGGCGGCATCCACCGACTTCAGCAGCCCTGCGATGCCCTCGGCCTTGAGCGCGGAGATCTGGTGGAAGCGCGCGAACGAGAGGAAGGCCAGCTTGCGCGCGATGTCGGCCCTGAGACGATCGCGGCGGTAGTCGTCGACCGCATCCCACTTGTTGATCGCCACCACCAGCGCGCGCCCGGCCTCGAGCGCGAAGCCGGCGATGTGGGCGTCCTGGTCGGAGATGTCCTGCGCGGCATCGAGCACCAGCACGACGACGTTGCACTCCTGCACGGCCTGCAGGGTCTTGATGACGGAGAACTTCTCCACCGCCTCGAAGACCTTGCCGCGGCGGCGCAGGCCGGCGGTGTCGATCAGGGTGTAGCGCTTGCCACCGCGCTCGAAGGGGATCGCGATGGCGTCGCGGGTGGTACCCGGCATGTCGAAGGCGATGACGCGCTCTTCGCCGAGCAGGGTGTTCACCAAGGTGGATTTGCCGACGTTGGGACGACCGACGATGGCGACCTTGGGGCCCTCGTCGTCGGAGTGCTCCTTCTCGTCGTCGGCCGGGAAGGGCGCGAGCACGAGCTCGACCAACTGCTTGACGCCGTCGCCGTGCGCCGCCGAGACCGGCAGCGGATCGCCGAGGCCGAGCGCATGGAAGTCGGCGGCGACCATCGCGCGGTCGATACCCTCGGCCTTGTTGACGACCACATGCACCGGCCGCCCGGCACGGCGCAGGCGCGCGGCGATGTTCTCGTCGTGCGGGGTGCGCCCGGCGCGGCCGTCGACCAGGAACAGCAGCACGTCGGCCTCGGCGATGGCCTGCTCGGCCTGGCGCGCCATCTCGTGCATGATGCCGTCCTTGGCCACGGGGTCGAAGCCGGCGGTATCGACGACCAGATAGTCGCGGTCGCCGACGCGGCCGATGCCGTAGTGGCGGTCGCGGGTGAGGCCGGGCTGGTCGGCGACGAGCGCGTCGCGGGTGCGCGTCAGGCGGTTGAACAGGGTCGACTTGCCGACATTGGGCCGGCCGACCAGAACGATGGTGGGTTTCACTGGCTACCGTACCTCAGCGTACTTCGTACGCGGTGATGTCGCCGCCGGCGCCCTGCACCACGAAACCGCGGCGCAGCGGGACCGGATCGGCCACGATCGGATCACTGCCGGCGCGCTCGCGCGCGGCGAAGGCGCCGGTCTCGCGCGAGAGCGCATGCACATAGCCCTCGAGGTCGCCGACGATCACGTAGTCGCCGACGATCAGAGGACGGGAGACGTGGCGGCGCGCGAGCGCGTCCTGCTTCCACACGCTGGCGCCGCTGCCGGCGTCGAGCGCATGGACCGCATCGCGGTCGTCGGTGATGAGCGCGAAGCGCGCGTCGCGGTCCATGCCGACGCTGCTGGAGAACTCGCGCGACCAGATCGCGTTGCCGTTCGAGGTGTCGAAGCAGGCGGCGCGGCCCTGATAGGCGACCGCGCAGACCTCGCGACGCCCGACCACCGGCATGCCGGCCACGTCGGCGACGCGTTCGAGTTCGGTCGCTCCGCGCGGCACGGCGACGTTGAGCTCGGTGATCGCGCCGCCATTGGCAGCGTTGATCACGGCGAGCTTGCCGCCAGGGAAGCCGGCGAGCACGACCGGGCCTTCGAGGACCACGCCGGCGAAGCTGCGCAGCGCGAGCGGCGGGTTGTTGCGCTGGTACACCCAGCGCCGGCTGCCGTCGCGCGCGCTGAGCGCGATCAGGCGGTTGTCGGAGGCGCGCACGATCACCAGCTCGAGGCTGACCGCGGGCGGCGCCAGCACCTCGGCGCCGATCGGCGCGCGCCAGCGCTCGCTGCCGTTGTCGGTGTCGAGGGCGATCACCGTGCCGTCGGTGGCGACCACCACCGCGAGGCGGCCATCGGTGCCGACCCCGGAGGAGAGTTCGCTGCCGGTATCGATCCGCCACACCGTGCGGCCGTCCTCGAAGCGCGCGACCTCGCCCTCGTTGCCGGCGGCGTACACGCTGTCGCTCCACACCGCGGGCTGGAAGCGGTAGTGTTCGGCCTCGCCGATGTTCGCCTGCCATTTGGCCACGAGCTGCGCGCCGGGCTTGAAGTCGACCAGCGGCGCGGGCTTGGGTGCGGAGCTGGCGAAGGGGTTGAGCGAGGAGCAGCCCGCGGCGAGCAGCGCGGCGACGAGCAGCGGGACGAGACGCAGCGAGGGGGTTTTCATCGCTCAGGCTCCGAGGGATTCGAGTTTGACGCGGACGACTTCGCGCAACGTGACCGCATCGTCACCGACGGCGGCGAGCGCGTCGATCGCGGCCTGGTAGGCGGCGCGCGCCTCCGCGACCTTGCCTTGGGCGGCGAGCACGTCGCCGCGCAGGTCGTCGAAGCGCGCCTTGTAGGCGGCCGAGGGCGCGGCCTGCAGGCGGGCGAGCGCGGCGTCGAGTTCGCCCGCCTGCAGCAGCACCGCCGCCAGACGCAGGCGTGCGAGCTCGCGCAGCGCGGGGTCGCTGCCCTTGTCGGCCGCCCACTCGAGCTGCGCGCGCGCGTTGGCGAGGTCGCCGGACTCGAACTGCATCGCCGCCGACAGCAGCGCGCCGAGTTGGGCGCCTACACTGCCGCCGTGCTCGCTCACCAGGCGACCGGCCGCCTCGCGGGCCTTCTGCGGCTCGTTCTTCTCCACCGCCTGCTGCACCGCGTAGTACAGCGCACCGGCCTCGCCGGCATTGCGGCTCTGGTACCAGTTCCAGGCCTGCCAGCCCACCGAGGCGAGCGCCGCCACCACCGCGAGGGTGACGACGAAGTTGCCGTACTGCGCCCACCACGCCTTGAGTTCGGAAATCTGTTCCTGCTCTTCGAGATCGTAGACCGCCATCATCAAACCTCTTCGTCTTCTTCTTCGGGGAACATCAGCGCGGCCATCGCCTCGACCAGGTCGTCGATCGCCACGCGCTGCTGGGCGCCCGCGACGCGCAGGGGCTTGAGGCCGACCTCCCCCGCCGCGGCCTCGTCCTCTCCGATCACGATCGCCACCGGCGCCTCGCTGGCGTCGGCCTTCTTCATCTGCGACTTGAAGCTGCCGCCACCGCAATGCATCAGCACCGCGAAGCCGTGCTCGCGCAAGGTCTCGGCGGCGCGGAAACCGAGGCGCTGCGCGGCCTCGCCCACGCTCACCACATACACGTCGGGTACCGGACGCTCGGCCTCGCCACCGCAGGCCTGCCACAGCAGCAGCAGGCGCTCGATGCCGATCGCGAAGCCCGCGGCCGGCTGCGGCTTGCCGCCGAGCTGCTCGAACAGGCCGTCGTAGCGCCCGCCGGCGCAGATCGTGCCCTGCGCGCCCAGGCGCGTGGTGACCCACTCGAACACCGTGCGGTTGTAGTAGTCCAGGCCGCGCACCAGGCGGTGGTTGATGCGATACGGGATGCCGGCGTCCTTGAGGAAGACCTGCACCGCCTCGAAGTGCGCCTTCGATTCGTCGCCGAGATAGTCGGCGAGCCTGGGCGCGGCTTCGACGATCGCCTGCAGTTCGGGATTCTTGGTGTCGAGGATGCGCAGCGGGTTGGTGTACAGGCGGCGCTTGCCGTCCTCGTCGAGCTTGTCCTGATGCTGCTCGAGGTGGGCGATCAGCGCGGCGCGGTGCTGCGCGCGCTCCTCGGGCGAGCCGAGCGAGTTGATCTCGAGCGCGACATCCTCCAGGCCGAGGTCCTCCCACAGCCGCGCGCACATCAGGATCAGCTCGGCGTCGGTATCGGCTCCGGCGAAGCCGAGTGCCTCCACGCCGATCTGGTGGAACTGGCGGTAGCGGCCCTTCTGCGGACGCTCGTGGCGGAACATCGGGCCGTAGTAGTACAACCGCTGCGGGCCGCCCGCGGGGATCAGGTTGTGCTGGATCGCGGCGCGCACGCAGGAGGCCGTGCCTTCGGGGCGCAGCGTGAGGTGCTCGCCGTTGAGCGCGTCCTCGAAGGAGTACATCTCCTTCTCGACGATGTCGGTGACCTCGCCGATGGCGCGCTTGAACAGCGGCGTCGGCTCGACCAGCGGCATGCGGATCGGGCGGTAACCGTAGCTCTGCAGCCAGTCGCGCACGATGTCTTCGAAGTATTCCCAGGTTTCGGCGTCGGCCGGCAGGATGTCGTTCATCCCGCGCACGGCCTGCAAGGTCTGGCTCATGTGGTTCTTTTCGGTTGTGCCGCGCGCTCGCGCGCGACGGTCGTTGTTCGTTGCGGCGCTCAGGCGCCCTTCTTCACGTAGCGGGTGGCGACGTAATCGTCGACGAGCGCCTTGAACTCTGCAGCGATGTTGTCGCCGCGCAGGGTGACGACCTTCTCGCCGTCGACAAACACCGGCGCCGCCGGGGTTTCGCCGGTGCCCGGCAGCGAGATGCCGATGTTGGCGTGCTTGCTCTCGCCCGGGCCGTTGACCACGCAGCCCATCACTGCCAGCGTCATGTTCTCGACGCCGTCGTACTGTTCGCGCCACACCGGCATCTGCGCGCGCACGTAGTCCTGGATACCGGAGGCGAGCTCCTGGAAGAAGGTGCTGGTGGTGCGGCCGCAGCCCGGGCAGGCAGTCACCATGGGGGTGAAGGCGCGCAGGCCCATGGTCTGCAGGATCTCCTGCGCGACCACGACCTCCTGGGTGCGGCTGCCGCCCGGCTCGGGGGTGAGCGAGATGCGGATGGTGTCGCCGATGCCTTCCTGCAGCAGCACGGCGAGCGCGGCGGTGGAGCCGACGATGCCCTTGCTGCCCATGCCGGCCTCGGTGAGGCCCAGATGCAGCGCGTAGTCGCTGCGCCGGGCGAGATCGCGGTACACCGCGATCAGGTCCTGCACGCTGGAAACCTTGGCCGACAGGATGATGCGCTCGCGGCCGAGGCCGTATTCCTCGGCCTTGGCCGCGGATTCGAGCGCCGAGACGACGAGCGCCTCGCGCATCACCGCGCCGGCGTCGCGCGGCTC
The DNA here is from genome assembly GCF_055393985.1 of Thauera sp. DNT-1. Classification (NCBI taxonomy): domain Bacteria; kingdom Pseudomonadati; phylum Pseudomonadota; class Betaproteobacteria; order Rhodocyclales; family Zoogloeaceae; genus Thauera; species Thauera sp. DNT-1. The sequence goes on from NZ_AP043752.1 coordinate 1,865,548, forward strand.
GGCACGCTTGGCGTTGGCGTCCATGATGCGGGCAAGGACCGACTGGTCGAGGCTGCCCCAGTTCACGCCGATGCGCACCGGCTTGTCGTAGCGGCAGGCAAGCTCGACGATCGCGGCGAACTGCGGGTCGCGCTTGCGGCCGGCGCCGACGTTGCCCGGGTTGATGCGCAGCTTGGCGAGCGCCTCGGCGCACGCCGGGAAGTCGGTGAGCAGCTTGTGGCCGTTGTAGTGGAAGTCGCCGACCAGCGGCACGTCCATGTTGAGCGCGAGCAGGCGGTCGCGGATCTTCGGCACCGCCGCCGCCGCGGCCTCGTTGTTGACCGTGATGCGCACGATCTCGGAGCCGGCGCGGGCGAGCTCGGCGACCTGCATCGCGGTGGCGAGCACGTCGGCCGTGTCGGTATTGGTCATCGACTGCACGACGACCGGGGCTTCGCCGCCGATCCTCACCTTGCCGACGCGCACCTGATGGGTGCGATGACGGGCGAGCGGGCGGGCTTCGATCGGCTGGAGTTCGTGTCGGGGATTCATGGCGTTCGGATCAGGGAAGCGTCAGGCGGGCGACGGAGCCGCGGGTGTGGGCTGCGAGATCGACCGCCTTGCCGTCCTGCTCGAGCACGACGTTGGCGGAGTTGCCCACCACCAGGCGGAAGGGCGGCGTGCCCTGGACCACCCGACTGCTGCCGGCACGGTTGGTGCCGGAGTGCAGGATGGTGCCGCTGGCGTCGCGCACCTCGATCCAGGAGTCGCCGCCGAAGCGGAAGCTGAGGCGGTTGCCGCCGGCACCTTCCTCGGCGACGGGGGTGGCCGCCTGGGCCGGCGACTGCACCACGGGAGACACGATGGCCGAGGCTGAGGCCGGGGGCGTTGCGCTCGCCGGCGCGGCGAGCGGGGTCACCGGGACGCCTGCACCCACCGCAGCGGGAATCGCCACCGGGCTGGCGTGCGGCGCCGCGGGCGCGCTCGCCTCCAGCGGAGCGGGCGTGGCCACCGGCTCGCTCGTGGCCGGCGCGGCGCCGCCACCCTCGGTGGGCGCGGGCATGAAGGCGGGCGCAGGCTCGGTCTGCAGTTCGAGCCCGGGCAGGGGCTCGGTGCGGAACCAGTCGAAGTACCAGCCCACGCCGAGCAAGACCAGCAACAAGGCCACGACGACCCCAGCCGGGAAGCTGCCGCGACGCCCGCCGCCACCGGCGGGCAGGTCGCCATCGGCATTGCGAATCGGCGACAGGTCGGGCTGCCCGGCGCCGGCCAGGTGCTCGATGCCATCGAGCAGCGGCGTCGCGTCGAGTCCGAGGTAACGCGCGTAGTTGCGCGCGAAACCACGCACGAAGGCCATGCCCGGGAGCGCGGCGAAGTCGTCGTTTTCCAGCGCCTCGATCTGGCGCGGGCTCAGCTTGATGGCGAAAGCGGCCTCGTGCACCGACTCGCCACGCGCCTCGCGCGCCCGGCGCAGGCGGGCGCCGGGCGAGGCGGCGGACTCGGCGCCAAGTGCAAGGTGGTCGGACTGCATGCTGCTCACTCGAACTTCCCTTGATTCATCGATTTGAACTCCTCCGATTCGGCGAAGCGGCTGCGCAACTGGGCAGCATAGCTCGCCTCGGCGTCGGCGTTGCCGAGGCGGCGCTCGGTGCGCAGGCCCAACCAGGCCGAAGCCGCGCTCGGTCCGTGCGCCTGGTGCAGCCGGATCAGCTCGCTGCGCGCCTGCTCGTAGCGACCGCCGCGATAGGCGATGTCCGCGAGCAGGTAGAGTGCCTGCGCGTTCTCCGGGTCGGCCTGCACCGCGCGCTGGAATTGCGCCTCGGCTGCAGCCTCCTCGCCGAGGCGCAGATGGCACAGGCCCGCGTTGGTGAGCGGGCGCGTCTGGTGGCGGTAATACGGGTTGCGCGCCGCGAGCGCGAGGTACTCGAGGCCTGCGCGCTCCTGGCCCTGAGAGCACAGGAACCAGCCGTAGCTGTTGTTGAAGTCGGGGTCACCCGGTGCCTCGCGCAGCGCACGCTCGAAGTTCTCGCGCGCGGCGGCGTGCTCCTCGACGGACATGTAGGCCAGCCCGAGCAGGTGGTAGGCCGGGGCGTAGGACGGGCTGTCGGCGAGCGCGATCTTCGCCTCGTCGAGCGCGACGTCGTAGCGCCCCACCTCGAAGTAGGCCATGCCGAGCTCCACATGCACGCGTGCGCGCGCATCGGCCGGCGTCGCCGGGTTGGTGTCGGACATCGGCCGGCTGATCGAGGACGACCCGGCGGGTACGCCGGGCGCACCCGCGCAGCCGCCGAGCACGAGCGCCACCGCCAGCACGACCGGTGCCAGTGTCGATTTCATCGCATGTTCTCCCTCGCCTGGTGCAGGCGCACGGTACGCCGCGTCCTGTCCTGGACCTGGCCGGCGAGCTGGCCGCACGCAGCGTCGACATCGTCGCCACGCGTCTTGCGCGTGGTGGTCACGATACCGGCGTCGATCAGGATACCGGCAAAACGCCGGATACGCTCCGCGGGCGAGCGCTGGAAGCCGGAGTCCGGGAAGGGGTTGAACGGGATCAGGTTGAACTTGCACGGCGTGTCGCGCACCAGCGCGACGAGTTCGCGAGCGTGCGCGTCGCTGTCGTTGACGCCTTCGAGCATCACGTACTCGAAGGTGACGAAGTCGCGCGGCGCGCGCTCGAGGTAGCGCTGGCAGGCGGCCATGAGCTCGCGCAGCGGGTACTTCTGATTGATCGGCACGAGGCGGTCGCGCAGCGCGTCGTTGGACGCATGCAGCGACACCGCCAGCGCCACCGGACATTCGTCGCGCAGGCGGTCCATCGCCGGCACGATGCCCGAGGTCGACACCGTGACCCGGCGGCGCGACAGGCCGTAGGCGTGGTCGTCCAGCATGAGGCGCAGCGCGGTGACGACGTTGTCGAAGTTGGCGAGCGGCTCGCCCATGCCCATCATCACCACGTTGCTGATGATGCGGCCGTTGTCCTTCTCGCCGGCCTCGAGGTCCGTGGCGTGCTCCTCGGCGTCGGCCCGCGCCGCGCCGAGCAGCTTGTTGGCCAGCCAGAGCTGGCCGATGATTTCCGCGGCCGACAGGTTGCGGTTGAAGCCCTGCTTGCCGGTGGAGCAGAACGCGCAGTCGAGCGCGCAGCCCGCCTGCGAGGACACGCACAGCGTGCCGCGGCTGGTCTCGGGAATGAACACGGTCTCGACCGCGTTGGCGTTGCCCACGTCGAGCAGCCACTTGCGCGTGCCGTCGGCCGAGATCGAGTCGCGCACCGGCACCGGCGGGCGGATCACGGCGAGGTCCTTCAGCTTCGCGCGCAGGGACTTGGCGACGTCGGTCATGGCGTCGAAGTCGTCGCAGCCCTCGTGATGCATCCAGCGCATCACCTGGCGGGCGCGGAACGGCTTCTCGCCCAGCCCGGCGAACCAGGCGACGAGGCCGTCTACGTCGAAATCGAGCAGATTGACCGGATTGGGAGTGCTCATGCCTGAAACTTCACCTCTCGGGAGCGGAGGCCCGCGATGACGGGCCGACCGTAATGCAAACGGCCCGCTCACGCCGCGCGCGGTGCGGGAGGCACCGCGAAGCGTGCGCGACGGGCCGCTGGTACGGACCGCTCAGCGCGAGTACACGTTCATGCCCGGGAAGAAGAAAGCCACTTCCACGGCAGCGGTCTCGGGGGCGTCGGAGCCGTGCACGGCGTTGGCGTCGATCGACTCGGCGAAGTCGGCGCGGATGGTGCCCTTGTCGGCCTTCTTCGGGTCAGTGGCGCCCATCAGCTCGCGGTTCTTGGCGATGGCGTTCTCGCCTTCCAGGCACTGGATCATCACCGGGCCGGAGGTCATGAAGGAGACCAGATCCTTGAAGAAGGGGCGCTCCTTGTGCACGGCGTAGAACTGGCCGGCTTCCTGCTCGGACAGGTGCACCATCCTGGCGGCGATGATCTTGAGGCCGGCGGCTTCGAAGCGGGCGTAGATCTGGCCGATCACGTTCTTGGCGACGGCGTCGGGCTTGATGATGGAGAGGGTGCGTTCGATTGCCATGGAAAGACTCCGGGACGGTGTGTGGAAAAAAGCGCGAAATTTTAGCAGGTTTCCGCCCCTTTCCGGGCGACGCGAAGCAAGCGCCACGACCTTCCGGTCATCCTGCGCCCACCGAGGCTGCACGATGACGCAGCCACCCGACGAAAAGCGGCAGCAGCGACAGCAGGATGATGCCGAAGATCACCAGGGTGAGATTGTTCTTGATCAGCGGCAGGTTGCCAAACCAGTAACCCGCCATGACAAGAGGTCCGACCCAGAGCGCAGCGCCGAGCACATTGAAGGAGAGGAAACGCGGGTAGCGCATCGCCGCCATGCCCGCGACGAAGGGCGCGAAGGTGCGGATGATCGGCATGAAGCGGGCGATGATGATGGTCTTGCCGCCATGACGCTCATAGAACTCGCGTGTGCGCTCGAGCGCCCGGCGGTTGAAGAGGCGGCTGTCGGGCCATTGCAGCATCCGCCCACCGAAACGGTTGCCGATCGTGTAGTTCAGCGAGTCGCCGGCCACGGCTGCGACGAACAGCACGGTGATCAGGACACCCGGGTCCATGCCGCCACCGGCGGCCAGCGCGCCGGCCACGAAAAGCAGCGAATCGCCGGGCAGGAAGGGGGTGACGACCAGACCGGTCTCGCAGAAGACGATCAGGAAGAGGATCGCGTAGATCCAGTTGCCGTAGTTCGCGAGCAGTTCGGCGAGGTGACGATCGACGTGCAGCACGAGATCGACGGTGAAGGCGAGGTATTCCATGAAGGACCCGACGGGCAAGGACGCGCGATTCTAGCGCAGCGCAGCATCCGGAGCCGGGAATGAAACACCTCGATGCAGCATCCGCGCACGGCCCGAGCACCGGATCGTCCTCGAAAAGCCGGACCCGGCACACGGCCGGGTCCGGGATCGAGCTCGCTACGCCCTCACATCATGCCGAGCGTGCGCGGCAGCCACAGCGACATGGCGGGCCAGTAGGTGACCAGCACCAGGAACACCAGCATCGACAGCAGCCACGGCCAGACCGCCACCGTGAGCTCGGTGATGCCCATCTTGGTGATGCCACTGGCGACATACAGGTTCAGGCCCACCGGCGGGTGGCACATGCCCACTTCCATGTTCACCACCATGATGATGCCGAAGTGCACCGGATCGATGCCCAGCTTGATGGCGATCGGGAACAGGATCGGCGCCAGGATCAGCACGATCGATGACGGCTCCATGAAGTTGCCCGCGATCAGCATCAGGATGTTGGCCATGATCAGGAAGCCGATCATCCCCACGCCGGTTCCGATCATGAAGTCGGCCATTTCCTGCGGGATGTTCTCGTGCGTGAGCAGGAAGGAGAACAAGACCGCGTTGGTGATGATGTACAGCAGCATCGCGCTCATGTTGGCGGAGTTCAGCAGCACCTTGGGCACGTCCTTCATGCCCAGATCCTTGTACACGAACACCGCGACGAAGAACGCATACACCGCACTCATCGCCGCCGCCTCGGTGGGCGTGAAGATGCCGGTGTAGATGCCGCCCATGACCACCACGATCAGGAACAACCCCCAGGCCGAATCCTTGAACGCCTTCGCACGCTGTGCCCAGGTCGCCTTCGGAAGGCGCGGGTAGCCGAACTTGCGCGCACGGTTCCAGGTCGTGAAGCCGAGGAAGGCCGCAAGCAGGATGCCGGGCACGACGCCCGCCATGAACAGGGCGCCGACCGAGGTGTTGGTCGACACCGAGTACATGACCATCACGATCGAGGGCGGAATCAGGATCCCGAGCGCACCCGAGGTGGTGATCACGCCGGCACCGAACTTGTTCGGAAAGCCCTGCTTGACCATCGCCGGCAGCAGGATCGCGCCGATCGCAACCACCGTCGCCGGGCTCGACCCCGACACCGCGGCGAACAGGGCGCAGGCGACTACGCCGCCCAGCCCCAGGCCGCCGTGCCAGTGACCGACCATCGAGGTGGCGAAATTGATCATCCGCCTCGCGACGCCGCCATGGGTCAGGAAGTTGCCTGCGAGGATGAAGAACGGGATCGCCATGATCTCGAACTTCTCGATGCCGGTGAACAGCTTGAGTGCCACCGACTCGATCGGCACCTCGGTCATCGTGAAGAGGAAGGTCAGCACGGTGAGGCCGAGCGAAATGGAGATCGGCATGCCGGTGAGCATCAACACCAGCAGCAGGATGAAGATGATTGCGGCGCTCATTTCTTGCCTCCTTGCTGCTTGTCACGACCCTCGCCGATCTGCTTGTGCTTGAGGTCGCGCGGGTGCAGGTTGTCGCCCATGTCGTAGGGATTGACATCGACCGGCACGTGCTCCTCCTCGATGCCGTCGACATGGCCGTGATCGTGATGCGGCAGCTCGCCGGTGCGGATGAAGGCGACCATCACCTGCAGGAAGCGGAAGCACATCAGGTAGGAACCGAACGGGATCGCCGCATAGACCATCCAGGTCGGCCACTCGAGATCGGGCGTGGTGGGGCCTTCGAAGAGATCGCCGGTATCCATGCCGAGCCAGGACAGGATCTGGTAGTGGGCCCCGTTCTCGAGCACGAAGGTGGCCCCGAGCGTGCCGACGATGCCGGTGAAGAGGGCGCCGGCGGCGAGCCCGATGACGACGAACCGGGCACGATTGGGCGCGGACAGGCGGTTGATCAGCACGTCGACCCCGACGTGGATGCCGGTGCGAACGCCGTACGCCGCGCCGAACTTCGCCATCCACACGAACATGATGATGGTCAGCTCCTGCGCCCATCCGAGGTTGAGCCCGAGCAGCCAGTCCTGCAGCCCGGGGATCTCCAGGCCCGAGCCATAGCGGTGAACGACCGAGACGAAGATGATCAGCGTCGCGGCCCCCATGAGGAAGGTGATGAGCCATTCCTCCAGATGATCCAGAATCTTCAGCATTGCGACCTCCTCAAACAAAACGCCCGCGAGCGCGGATGCAGCCAGCGGGCGTGCGACAGATCAATCAGGGAAATCAGAGCTTGGCCGGATCGAACCCGGTTTCCTTGTAGATCGACTGGATCAGCTCTGCGCCGATGCGCGACTCCATCTTCTTGTGCACCGGGACGAGCGCCTTCTTGAACGCGGCTTTCTCTTCGGCGGTCGGCGCATAGACCTCGGTCTTGCCGGAGGCACGCACCGCCGCGAGCGACTTGTCGTTCTCTTCCTTGGCGATCTGGTTGGCGTAGACGGTCGATTCCTTCATCGCCTTGTCGAGCTGCGTGCGCACCTCGGCCGGCAGGCCGTCCCAGAACTTCTTGTTGGTGATGACCGCATAGCCCAGGTAGCCATGGTCGGTCAGGGTCATGTGCTTCTGCACCTCGTGCATCTTCTGGGTGTAGAGGTTGGAGTGCGGGTTCTCGGTCCCATCGACGACGCCGGTCTGCAGCGCTTGGTAGACCTCGGAGAAGGCCATCACCTGCGGCAGCGACTTGATCTCGCGCATCTGCTCTTCCAGCACCTTGGACGACTGGATGCGCATCTTCTTGCCCTTGAGGTCTTCCGGCTTCCTGATCGGGCTATTGGCCGAGAACGACTTGAAACCGTTGTCCCAGAAGGCTAGGCCCTTGATGCCCTTGGGCTCGAGCTTGGCGAGCAGCTGCTGGCCGACCGCACCTTGGGTGACCTTGTTCAGCGCCTCGTAGCCGTCGAAGATGTAGGGCAGATCGAAGACCTCGAACTCCTTGACACCGAGCGGACCGAACTTGGCCAGAGACGGCGCCAGCAGGTGCACGGCACCGAGTTGCAGCGCCTCCATCTCCTCCTTGTCCTTGTAGAGGGTACTGTTCGCGTACACCTCGACCTTGACCGCGCCGCCGGTGTATTTCTCGGCGAGCTCCTTGAATTTTTCGGCAGCCTTGCCCTTGGGCGTGTCCTGCGCCACCACGTGGCTGAACTTGATCACGATGGGGTCTGCGGCGACCGCTGCAGCAGACAGACCCACGGCAACCAGACCGACCAGAAGCGAACGGATCTTCATGAAAGCATCTCCTCCGAGAGAACTGCATCTAGGTAGTTTTCGCCGCCCGGACAGCTCCTTACCGGGCGCATGCACGGCGATAAGTTTCGCTGTGTCGGGGATCAGTATCGTTTCGCCCTGTGAGGGCTGCTATTGTGGATCTCCGCATGCGTGACAACCGCAAGCCGCCGGATCCCGACCCGCAGCCTTTTCCGATGAGCCTCTCCGACCCTCTCCCGCCCCCGGCGCGCCGGCGCTGGCTGCAGCAGCTGCCCTACCTCAGCCTGGCGCTCTTCCTCGCCGCGATCGCCGCGCTGGTGTGGCTCACCCGCGAGTACGACGACGAGGCCCAGCGCGCGACGCTGATCAGCGACGTGCTGTGGATGGAGCAGAACCTGCGCTTCAACCTGGACCGCAACGAGAACCACCTGCAGGAGATCGGCCCCGAGCTGCTCGCCACACCCACGCTGTCGGCGCAGACCGAGGCTCGGCTCGCCAGCCTGCTGACATCCGAGCGCGGCCTCGCGCGCATCCTGTGGCTGTCGCCGGAAGGCGAAGTGCGCGGCGCGATGCCGCCGCTGGCTCCCGCCCAGGCGGTGCACGACGCCTCCGCGGATGCTGCCGCGGTGCCGGTCGACGAATCCAGCGTGCGGCTGGCACGCGCCATCGGCCGCCCGGTGTATGGCCCCGCGCATCCGGCGCCCGGTGGCACCCACCACTTCGAGGTGCACGTGCCGGTGTGGTCGGACGAGGCGCAGGTCGGCATGGTGGTCGGCGTGTATGCGCTCTCGGACGTGGTGATGCGCGAGCTGCCGTGGTGGTTCTCCGAGCGCTACCACGTCGCCGTGCTCGACAGCGACGGACGCACGATCGCCGCCAAGTCGAAAGTCGCGCCGGTGTCGCCGCGGCTGTCCTATTCGATGCCCTTCGATCCGCCCGGACACGGCCTCACGCTGCAGATCTCCGCCTACCGCTCCGACCCGCGCTGGATCCCGGTGCTGCTCGGCGCCTCGATCGTGCTGCTGGCCGGCATCATCGTGTGGAGCGTGATGCAACTGCGCCGCCAGCTCGCACGCCGTCAGCAGGCCGAGGTGGCGCTGCGCGCCGAGTCGGTCTTCCGCAAGGCGATGGAGGACTCGATGCTGACCGGCATGCGTGCGCGCGACCTCGAAGGCCGCCTCACCTACGTCAACTCCGCCTTTTGCCGCATGACCGGCTTCAGCGCGGACGAGCTGCTCGGTCGCAAGCCGCCGATGCCCTACTGGGACCCGGAAAGGCTGGAGCAGACCTTCGAGCTGCACCGCCAGATCATGACCAGCGGCAGCGCCAGCGAAGGCACCGAGGTGCGCCTGCGGCGCAAGAACGGCGAAACCCTCGACGTCCTCGTCTTCGAGGCGCCGCTGATCGACGCTTCCGGCCGCCACGCCGGCTGGATGGGTTCGGTGCTCGACATCACCGAACAGAAGCGCGCGCGCGAACAGGCCCGCCAGCAGGAGGAGCGCCTGCAGCAGAGCTCGCGCCTGATCACCATGGGCGAGATGGCGTCCACGCTCGCGCACGAGCTCAACCAGCCGCTCGCGGCGATCGCAAGCTACACCACGGGCTGCATCAACCGCCTGCAGGACGAGGCGCCGCTCGACCGCAGCGAGCTGCTCGACGTGCACCAGCGCATCGCCCGCCAGGCCCAGCGCGCCGGCGAGATCATCCGCCGGGTGCACGATTTCGTGCGCCGCTCCGAACCCAAGCGCGAGGCGCTCGACCTCGCCGCGGTGATCCGCGACGCCATCGGCCTGATCGAGGCCGACGCGCGCAAGCGCGGCATGCGGATCCGCAGCGAGCTCGCCGACGGCCTGCCGCAGGTGCCGGCGGACGCGGTGATGATCGAGCAGATCGTCGTCAACCTGGTGCGCAACGCGATGGACTCGATGCGCGACACCCCGCCAGCCGAGCGCGTCGTCGCCGTGCACACCGCACGCGAGGGCCGCTTCGTCACCGTCACCGTCGCCGACCGCGGCGCAGGCATTCCCGCCGAAACCGCCGCGCGGCTGTTCGAGCCCTTCTTCACCACCAAGCAGGAGGGCATGGGCATGGGACTCAACATCTGCCGCTCGATCGCCGAGCTGCACCGCGGCCGCCTGGCCTTCGAATCGCGGCCGGGCGGCGGTACCATCTTCACCCTTTCCCTCCCGGTGGACGCCGAGTTCGAATGAATCCCGCCTGCACGCACATCATCGACGACGACGAAGCCATCCGCGACGCCCTCGAATGGCTGTTCAAGACGCGCGGCGTACCCTGCCGGAGCTGGGCCTCGGCCGAGGCCTTCCTCGCCGACTGGCGCGGCGACTGGCGCGGCTGCATCGTGCTCGACATCCGCATGCAGGGCATGAGCGGGCTGGAGTGCTTCGACGAGCTGCTCGCGCGCGGCTGCCAGCTGCCGGTGATCTTCATCACCGGCCACGGCGACGTGCCGATGGCGGTGGCGGCGCTCAAAAAGGGCGCCTTCCACTTCATCGAGAAGCCCTTCAACGACCACGATCTCGTCGACCTTGTCGAGAAGGCGCTCGCCACCGACGACGAGCGCCTGCGCGCCGCCGCCAGCCGCGAGACCATCGAGGCACGCCTGGCCACGCTCACCCAGCGCGAGCGCGAGGTCATGGAGCTGATCCTCGAAGGCAAGTACAACAAGGTGATCGCCGACGACCTGTCGATCTCGATGCGCACCGTGGAGGCGCACCGCTCGCGCATCTTCGAGAAGATGGAGGTGCGCTCGGCGGTCGAGCTGGCACAGCTGCTGACCACGCTGCGCACCTGAGCGCGGGCGCCACCGTTCAGCGCTCAGGGTGGCGGCGCGGGGGTGACGCCGCCCGGTCGCCACTCCGGCACGAGCCCCGCTGCCCCCGGCGCGCAGGCGAACTCCGCCGCCACGCCGATGCCGCCCACCCACGCGGGCTCGCCGTCCACCCACAGCACCGGCAGGCGGTCGCGCAGCCACGCGGGAATCGCGGCCTCCTGGCAGAGCTTGCGCAGCTCGCGCCGCGGCCGCGCGGGGTGCAGTCGCATGCGCAGACCCTCGCGCCGGGGCCCGAGCAGGACCTCGCCGGCATCTTCGAGGCAGCCCCTGCCCAGTCCGGCGCCGATCGACGCCACGAGGCGTACTTCATCCCCGCCCCAGTGCATCGCCGCCTCGCCCTGCCAGTGCAGCGCCTGCGGAGCGGGCGGCTGCGCCGGCTCCAGCCACACACGATCGCGGTAGGCGCAGCACACCCAGGCGCCGAGCGGCAGACGCAGGGGGTGGGCGGGTTCGCACGCGCGCAGCTGGCGCAGGGCTTCGCCGAGCGGCGCCGCGCCGGGCAAGGGCGCACCGGACCCGAGCAGCAGCCAGCGCAGCAGGTTGGCCTGGCGCGCCGGCGTCAGGGCGAGCAAGTCCGCGCGGCACAGCACGGGCGCGCCGCAGGCCGCGGCATCGATCGCGGCGAGTTCGCCGAGCAGCGCGTCGGCCTCGGCGAAATGCGCGGCAGCGCGCGCCAGGTTCGGCACCGCCGCCGGGAAGAGGCCTTCGGCCACCGGCAGCAGACGATGGCGGAGGGCGTTGCGGGTGAAGCGCAGCTCGGCGTTGCTCTCGTCCTCCACCCAACCGAGTCCGTGCGCGCCCGCCCACTCGAGCAGCTGCGCGCGGCGCACCCCGAGCAGCGGGCGCAGCCGCCCCACCCGCCCTGCCCCGCCCGGCTCCACCGCGCGCATCGCCGCCGCCCCGCGCACGCCCGTGCCGCGCAGCAGGCGGAACAGCAGGGTCTCGGCCTGGTCGTCCTCGTGATGGCCGAAGGCGAGCCAGTCGCAGTCCACTTGGGCGAGCGCGGTGTGGCGCGCGGCGCGCGCGGCGGCCTCGAGGCCGTCGGCGTGGGCGCGCTCGACTTCGACGCGGAAGACTTGCAGGTGAACGTCCGCGGCCAAGCAGCGCTCGGCGCAGGCGCGCGCCCAGGCGGCGGCATTCGGGCTGAGGCCGTGGTCGACGTGGGCGGCGCGCAGGCTGAAGCCGAAGCGCGGCTGCAGGCGGCGCAGGAGCTCGAACAGCACCACCGAATCGACTCCGCCGGAGAGCGCGCAGCACACGCGACTGCCGGCGCCGACACCGGCAGCCGCGAGGACCGCGGCGGCGGATTCGGGCAGCACGTCGGCGGGCGGGGTCCTCATCGATGGAGTCGCGAGCGCAGGCGCAGCAGCGCGCGCCCGACCGGGCTCGAGCGGCGAGAAGGCCTCAGGCCGCCTTTTCCTTGTAGCGGCCGTAGCTCATCAGCTTCTGGTAGCGCTGCTCGACGAGCTCGGAGGGCGACAGCGCCTCGAGCTCGCGCAGCGCGTCGGCGAGCGCGCGCTTGAGCGTGGCGGCCATCGCACGGTGGTCGCGGTGGGCGCCGCCGATCGGCTCGTCGACCACCTTGTCGACCAGGTCGAGCGACTTCAGGCGCGCCGCGGTGATGCCCATGGTCTCGGCCGCGTCGGCGGCCTTCTCCGCGCTCTTCCACAGGATCGAGGCGCAACCTTCGGGCGAGATCACCGAGTAGGTCGAGTATTGCAGCATCAGCACGCGGTCGGCGACCGCGATCGCGAGCGCGCCGCCCGAGCCGCCTTCGCCGATGATGGTGCTGATGATCGGGGTCTTGAGCTCGGACATCAGGTAGATGCTGTGCCCGATCGCCTCGGACTGGCCGCGCTCCTCGGCGCCGATGCCGGGATAGGCCCCCGGCGTGTCGACGAAGGTGAACACCGGCAGCGCGAACTTCTCCGCCATCTTCATCAGGCGCATCGCCTTGCGGTAGCCCTCGGGGCGCGGCATGCCGAAGTTGCGCGCGATCTTTTCCTTGGTGTCGCGACCCTTCTGATGACCGATCACCACGCAGGCCTGGCCGTTGAAGCGCGCCAGCCCGCCTACGATGGCCTTGTCGTCGGCGTAGTTGCGGTCGCCGTGCAGCTCGTGGAAGTCGGTGAACATCAGGCTGGCGTAGTCCAGCGTGTAGGGGCGCTGCGGGTGGCGCGCGACCTGGGCGATCTGCCAGGGGCTGAGCTTGGCGTAGAGGTCCTTGGTCAGCGACTGGCTCTTGGCCTCGAGCCGCTTGATCTCGTCGGAGATGTCGACCGCCGGATCGTCCTGGACGAAGCGCAGCTGGTCGATCTTTTCCTCGAGTTCGGAGATCGCCGTTTCGAAATCAAGAAAGGTGGTCTTCATCCCGGGCTGTCCCAGTCAAAAATGTGCGCCATTGTAACGCCAGCCGCCCGGCCGCGCGCGGCGCGCGTGCTGCAGCGCAAAACCCGTGCTCGCGCGCAAAAGAATGGGGCGGCGCCTCGCGGCCACCGCCCCATTCCGGAAGGCGCCCGCCGTGGCGGGCGCTCCGGGTCAGTCGTTGTTGGCGAACCCCAGCAGGTGCAGCAGGCTGGTGAAGAGGTTGAAGATCGACACGAACAGCGACACCGTGGCCATGATGTAGTTGGTCTCGCCGCCGTGGATGATGTTGCTGGTCTCGTACAGGATGAGGCCCGACATCAGCATCACGAAGGCAGCCGAGACGGTCAGCGACAGCGCCGGGATCTCGAAGAAGATCGCGCCCAGGCCGGCAAGGAAGGCCACCAGGATGCCGACCATCAGGAAGCCGCCCATGAAGGAGAAGTCCTTCTTGGTGGTCACCGCGTAGGCCGACAGGCCAAGGAAGATCGCCGCGGTGCCGGCCATCGCCTGCATCACGATCGAGCCGCCATTGGGCAGGGCGAGGTAGGACGAGATGATCGGGCCGAGGGTGAAGCCCATGAAGCCGGTCAGCGCGAACACGAACACGATGCCCAGGCTGCTGTCGCGGAACTTGGTAGTGGCGAAGAGCAGGCCGAAGTAGCCGGCCAGCGTGATCAGGATGCCCAGGCGCGGCGCGCCCATCGCCATCGACAGGCCGGCGGTCAGCGCCGAGAAGGCCAGCGTGAGCGACAGCAGCATGTAGGTGTTGCGGATGACCTTGTTGGTCTGCAGGACCGAGGCTTCGGCCCGGCCCAGGGTACTGATGCGGTTTTCCATGGTGGAGGTCCTCCAGTGGGATCGTCGATTTGTTTTGGAACCGGCGCCGAACGGGCGGACGACCGGGGGTTTGCTGCAGGAACTACGAGAAAATCATGCCGGGATCGCGGCCATCGCCGGCCCGCGCTGGTGGCGGCGCACGCGCTGGGCGAGCACGCGGGCGACCCGGTCGGCGGCCTCGTCCACCGCCGCGCGCACGTCGAGCTGAGTGATGGCGAAAACCACATCGGGGAGGTTGCGCAGGCGCAGCTGAACCACGCAACGCTTGTCGGCGCCGCCCTCCGCACCATTCACATCGGCGACCTTCACGCGCGCCCACTGGATGTGGTCGCGGAAGCGGCCAATCGAAGCACGCATCCGCTGCGCCACGTAGTCGCGCAGGCCGGGGGCGGTCTCCACACCGTCGCAATGCAGATCGATACGCATGTCCAGTCTCCTTCGTTTTCGTTGCACGGATCCATCGGGCCCTGTGCTCCGGTGGATACTACCGCTCAGACTGTTCGATAGAATCTCGGTTCAGCAGAATTTGAATCCGATTTTTCCGAAGTATCGAAGTGCGCACGCCGGAGGCGCCCCATGCTGAACTACAAGCAGCTCCATCATTTCTGGACGGTGGCCCGCGCGGGTGGGATCGTGCGCGCGGCGGAACGTTCCGGCCTGGCGCCGCAGACCCTGTCCGGCCAGATCGCCACCCTGGAGACCGATCTCGGCGTAAACCTGTTCAAGCGCCAGGGCCGCGGCCTGGTGCTGACCGAGACCGGGCGCATGGTGCTGGACTACGCCGAGGAGATCTTCCGCCTCGGCAACGAGCTCGAGGAAGCGCTGCAGAGCCGCGCGACGGGGCGCGCGGTGCCTTTCCGGGTGGGCATCGCCGACGTGGTGCCGAAGGCGATCGCGTGGTTGCTGCTGGCACCCTCGATGGATCTCCCCGAGCCGATGCGCATCGTCTGCCGGGAGGGCAAGTTCGACGCCCTGCTCGGCGAACTCGCGATCCACAAGCTCGACGTGGTGCTCGCCGACAGCCCGCTGCCGCCCGCCATGGACGTGCGCGGTTTCAGCCACGCGCTCGGCGAATCGACCATCGGCTTCTACGCCGCGCCCGCGCTCGCCGCCCGCCTTGCCGGCGACTTCCCCGCCCGCCTCGACGGCGCACCGCTGCTGCTGCCCGGGGTGGAGGCGAGCGTGCGCGGGCCGCTGCTGCGCTGGATCGAGGCCGCCGGGCTGCGCCCGCGCATCGTCGGCGAATTCGACGACAGCGCGCTGATGCGCGCCTTCGCCGAGGCCGGCGCGGGCATCTTCCCGAGCGCTTCGCTGGTCGGCGAGCAGCTCTGCCGCCAGGGCGGGCTGGTGCATCTGGGGGACGCGAAGGGCGTCACCGAAACCTACTACGCGATCTCGGTGGAGCGCAGACTGACCCACCCCGCGGTGCGCGCGATCAGCGAGGGCGCGCACGCGAAGCAGAACTTCGCCTGATTTGATTTTCGCCCCGGGGCGCTACAGAATCGCGGGCCGGGAACGGACGGCGACCGGCAACGCTGGCAAGCGCGCTCCCTCAGCAAGAAGGCAGGCAGCCGGAACGCAGGAAGAGGAAAAGCGAGCGGAGGACTCCGTCGCGAACGACTACTCGACGGGCGGGGTCGAACGCCGCGTTCATCGAAGAGCCGCCGGCGGTCGATGCCGACCGGCGGAGCCGAAAACTGGTGCGAGAGTGGAACCCACAAAAACAGCCCAAGCCCATAAATGACGGGCTTTTTGCTCAATTCGATTTCCGCGCTACCGTCAAAGTTACCGTCATCCGGGCTGACTGCCCCGTCAAGCAGGTCACCGCCAGAGCACCGGACGCACCCGGAAGGACACGCCGAGACCGCCACCGTGCTCCGCAGGCGGCTCCAGGCTGAACGAACCATTCACCCATCCCGCCATCACGCACGCCCACCCGCAGCAGACGCCATCCAGGGGCAGCAGGCCGGCAGCACGGCGGCGCGGAACAGCTGGTGGGAGTGGCGGACGGACGCGCAACCAACCAGGAGCAGACGCGCCAATCCCCACCACCCTTCCCTGGCCGGCGAATGCGGACGCATCAGCTCGCGAGGACGAAGCGGCGACAACGTGAGCCGCTGACCCGAAGGCGCAGACACGGCAGGCGAGAGGGGAAGGACAGGAAGGTGACGCGAAACGACCAGCGCACGAAAGCCGAACCGCGAAGGCTGAGAGAGCATGGGCGCTGCCCACACCCGCCAAGGGGCTGCCCCTTGTGACCCCGTAGAGATCATAAGAGGGGGCACGCTTGAAACCCGCGCCGTTGCTGGAGGGCACCGACTTTAAAGTCGGCCCGACCGACAATAAAGTCGGTTCGCCTCAAGGTGAAGCAAGAAGCGCGCCAGCCCCGAAAAAGCACTGTATGCACGAACAGTGCAAACCCGTTTCGCACAGGTCTCGAATGGTATAATCGAAGTTGTGAAGCGATTACAGCGTCTCCCCAGACACCGCCTCACATCAACCGAATCAACCAGCTGCAAAGCCGATCAACCACCGAGATGGAGCCGAGAGTATGACCACTGCCACCCACGAAATCAAGCCCGCCGCCAGCAAGCTGCTCTACCGCGTCAATCAGCTGACCGCCGAAATCGGCATCAGCCGTGCCCACCTGTACCAGCTCGTCAAGCGCGGCGAATTCCCGCAGCCGATCAAGATCGGCGATCGCGCGATTGCATGGCCCGCCCAGGCTATCGAGGCATGGATCGCCGAGCGCGCAGCCGCATCCCAAGGGGCGGCCTGATGTTCAAGATCGACAGCCACGTTCCAATCCCACCGCCGGAGACCCGCCGCAAGCCCCGGCCAACCTGCCGCGAGAATGATCCACTGACCGCCGAGCGGGCGCGCGAACTGCTGGACTACAGCCCCGATACCGGCGAACTCCGGTGGAGGGCAGGCCCACGGAAAGGGCGAAAGGCCGGCAAGATCGACACAAAGGGGTATGTAACCGTTCTGATCGACGGCCTGACCTACCGGGCGCACCGCGTTGCATGGCTCATCGTACATGGCCGATGGCCGGTCGAGGTGATCGACCACATAAACAGAGTCACGAGTGATAACCGCATCTGCAACTTGCGTGAATGCACCCTTGCCGAGAACGCGCAGAACACCGCGTTGCGCGCCAACCAGCAGAGCGGCCTGCCCGGCGTGATCAAGCGTGGGGGCCGTTGGGCGGCGCAGGTTTGGGAGGGCGGCTGGCCGCGCATCGTCGGTCAGTTCGATGACAAGCACGAAGCACACCGCGCCTACCTTGCAGAGAAGGCCCGCATTCACCCGATGTTCAACCCACATGCGGAGGCATTCGCATGAACAAGCGGGCGATCAGAGAGGCGAAAGCCCAGGTACGCTGGTTCCTCAGTCAGCACGTTCCGCCCGCATTCCGCAAGATTTTCGAGCGGGCGCTATCTAGCGGAGCGAGCCCCGACGCCGTAATCGCGGCCTGCTGCTTTGCCTGCCGTCGATTCGACCCGTCAAAGGTCAGTCGCTGCGCCAAGTCAGATTGCGATCTGCACCAGTGCCGCCCCATCGGCGACGACTGGCGGGAGGTGGCCGCGTGAAGCCGATGCCGTATCCGTGGGCCATGATCGATACGGACTTCATTTTCCAGAAGCTAGCCAAGCATCCCGCCGCCCTCAGCGTCGCCATGTATGCGGCGCGCGAGTTGCAGAACGCTGGCATTGACGGAAGTGTCGTGATGTTGAGAAAGTCGGACATCATGAAGGATCTCAAAATCACCGAGAAAACGGTTGAGCGGGCCGTTAAGCATCTGGTCGAGACTCGCGCTTTCGTTCGCCCAGGCGGGAAGGGCTCTTACGAGTTCCAGCTGACCTATGCTCGAGTCGGGAAAACGGCGGCGCACAAGGAGGCCAAGCGCACCCAAAAGGAGAGCACCGAGGCACGCGAAAGCCGCCAGATGCAGCGGGAGTCATGGACATGGGCCACCCATCCGAACGCCGAGCACGCCAACCAACCCCAAGAGGAGGTAGCATGAACGCCCATTCACGCAAGGCGCTTCGTGCTCTGATCGAGGGCGGCGCGACGATCCGATACGAACAGGATGGCGACCGGCTGATGCTGGGCGGCGAGGAGCAGACGAGGAAACGCCTGCGTGATCGCATCGTGAAGCACCGCGCCCACCTGATCCCCGTCGTCGTGGATGCCGAGCAGATGGCCGAACAGCTGTTGAGCCGGATAATGGCCGACGTGAAGGCGGGAAGCCCGGCGCCTGCACCGATGGCCCGACGCAGGAAGGCACGCCACCCGGAAGCGAAGGGCGCCCGGTAACAGCACAGAGGCATGGGGAGGGTGAAACACCCACCTCTTGCCACACCGGCAGCCGGCCGGAGACTCGGATGCTGGCGACGGGCGGAAGCGAGTGCATTCAACGCAACACCCCGGCCGGCACGCCACCGCACCCCGAGCGCGGCACGCTGGCTACTGGCTGCTAGCTGGCCCTCCTGGCTGGCGGATCGGTCGTCAGGCCGGCATAACCACCGCCGGGAAGCCGCTACCACCAAGCGGCACGTCCAAATGCAACCATGTTGCATGGTCCCGCGTTTCCGCTCTGTCCGCTCGGTCACGAAAGTCCGCAGCGGAAGCGAGCCGCCCCCACCATCCCGCCATGCGAAACGCAACCGAGGCGCAGAAAGCCGGCATTGTCCCGCCATTGCCTGAAGCTCCCGCCATTGCTGGCGCTCTGGCTGCCGTATGGGCCGCAGGAGCCGACGAAACGACCGAAGGCACCCTACCCCATGTCGGCGGGCTCAGGATGGCGTAGCGGGGCTGTATTGAAGCCGAGAGGGTGTGGAGCTGGTCAAGCGATGTTCAGCGGGTGCGAGTAAATGCGAGCCGTTCTCATTTGCGGCCGCCGCCACACTCCCACCGAAGCCGGAACGCTGATACATTCCTGTCATGAACCAACATGCCAAGCTCATTGCAGCCGGCGTCATACTCGGCGCCGCCATCCTCGCCCACTTCTTCCGCTTTGAGGTCATTCCCACTGCTACGGGCCTTGCATACCGCCTTGATCGCTGGACCGGAGAGGTAACGCTCCTTCGGCTGAACAAGGAAGAGAGGATTGCAGCCCCGAACGTATTCGATGATCTTAAGATGCCCACCCTTCCGCAATAAGATAGCAACCTAAGTTGTTGATTTACAAACAGTAGTTGTATTGCATATTCGTTCATGCGATGGCATGATGGCTGCACCTGATGACTTTCAACCAAGGAGCAGAACATCATGCAAACCACCTTCGCCGCCGAACGTAACGCCCGCGCCGCTCACGCCATCGCCGTCCTGCTGGAAGAGGCCGCACTTGCGCGCGAGAACGGGGAAGCCCTGAGCGTGAATCTTGATCGTGGTCTGGAGTCTGCGCTACAGACAGCCGTGGTCGAGCTGCTGCGCCCGGTTGCCTGATCGAGCCGGAAAGGGCTGGCAGCTGAGAGGCCCGCCCGCAGGATCAAGCGCCGTCCTTCGTGGCGGCGTTTTCCTTTTCGCGCTCGGCCGCAACCTCGCCCGCCTGCTGCATCAGGCGCAGCCTCTCGTTGGCCAGCTTCTCGGCCACCAGCTTGAGCACGTTGGCGCGGCGCTCGAGTGGCAATGCTGCCAGCTTCGCTCTGGTCTTCTCGCTCAGAGGCATGGTTTTCACTCCGTCATCATGGAGCGGTCATCGTAGCCGGCGGCGCGGTGACACACCAGGGAGGAAGCAGCCGGCGAACAGCTGTTGATCGCAGAATGCGGAAGCAATAGGCGAGGGCTATCGAACCCCAACCCCGTTCGACTTCGAGGGCGCCGCCGTGCGCGTGGTGAAGATCGACGGCGAGCCGTGGTTCGTGGCGAAGGATGTTGCGGGCCTGCTTGGCTTTTCGCACGCGCCGCACATGCTGCGCATCCCGGACGAAGACGAGATAGCCGTCCGCATTGTGGACACCCCTGGCGGAAAGCAAGAAGCCGCGATCATCAGCGAGTCCGGCCTGTACGCGATCGTCCTCAAGAGCCGTAAGCCCACTGCCAAGCGGTTCAAGAAGTGAGTGACGGGCACCGTGCTGCCCGCGATCCACAAGGATGGCGCCTACATCATGGGCGAGGAGAAGGCTATTCTCAGGATAGGGCTGCCGCTGCACGCTCCCTGCTGCCCGCCCTGGCTGGCGAACAGCTGTTACGCCGCGACCGGCCCACGGATCGGCACGACCTGCGCGCCGCGCTTCAGCTTGTCCAGGTGGTCCGCCCATTCCTGCATCATCGTCCGCCGCTCGGGCAGGTACTCCGCGAAGTTGTAGGCGGCACTGACTGCGTTGCGCTCGGCGTGGGCAAGCTGGCGCTCGATGACGTGGTGCGGGTAGCTCAGTTCGTGCAGCAGGGTCGATGCCATGCTGCGGAAGCCGTGGCCGGTCATCTCGTCGCGCGTGTAGCCGAGTCGGCGCAATGCGGCGTTGATCGTGTTCTCGCTCATCGGGCGCCCGCCGCCGCGCTCGGACGGGAAGACGTACCGCTTGCCGGCGGTCAGCGGCTGAATCTCCCGCAGGATCGCCACAGCCTGAGCAGATAGCGGGACGATGTGCGTCTCAGCCATCTTCATCTTGTCGGCGGGGATGCGCCATTCCGCCGCGTCAAGGTCGATTTCGGCCCACTCGGCATAGCGCAACTCGCCGGGACGCACGAACACAAGGGGCGCGAGCTGAAGGGCGCACTTCGTCACGAACGAACCGACGAAGCCGTCAATCGCCCGCATCAGGGCGCCGACCTGCTTGGGATCGGTGATGCTGGCGTGGTGCCGGGTCTTCACCGGCTGGAGCACGTCCCGCATTTCGATGTCGCGCGACGGGTCACGCACGCAGAGGCCATGCCCGACGCCATAGCGGAAGATTCGGCCGATCGCCTGATGCATTCTCCTGGCGATGTCGTGGGCGCCGCGCCCGTCGATGCGCTTGATGACCTTCAGCACGTCGGGGGCTGTGATCTGGTCGATTGGCTGGGCGCCGATGAAGGGGAATACATCGCCTTCCAGACGCCGCAGCAGCTTGTCTGCCGTGCTCGCCTTGATGACGGTAACCTGCTTGCCGTACCACTCGCGAGCTACCGCCTCGAACGTGTTGCCTACCGTCGCGACCTTCGTTGCCTTGCGGTGCGCGCTCGGATCGATCCCAGCGGCGACCAGCTTGCGCGCATCCTCCCGCCTCTCCCTGGCCTGCTTCAGCGAGACATCCGGATACACGCCCATGCTCAGGGTCTTGCGCTTGCCGGCGAGGCGGTAATCGAAGCGCCACCACTTCGCGCCCGAGGGCTGGACGAGTAGATAGAGCCCGTCGCCGTCTGTTATCTTCACGGGCTTGCCGGCCGGCTTGGCGTTGCGGATTGCGGTGTCTGAGAGAGCCATGACGGTAACTCGGTGGCGGTAGTTGATGGGTTACCGTCGAAGCTACCGTCAAAGCTACTGGAAATCAAGACACGAATCTGGACGCAGGAAGACGTAAAGAACGGCTAACTGCTTGAAGAGTAAAGCGTTAATGAACGATTGAAGACATCCAAAAACATCCATATGGTGCCGAGAGTGGGACTCGAACCCACACACCTTGCGGCGGCGGATTTTGAGTCCGCTGCGTCTACCGATTCCGCCATCCCGGCACGGGACGCGCATTATCCCCGAACACGAGGCGGGGCGGCAAGCGAGCCGTCAGCCGCTCCGGACCAGAACAATCTCCACCGAACACAACACGATGTCCCTCACCCTCGCC
The DNA here is from genome assembly GCF_055393985.1 of Thauera sp. DNT-1. Taxonomy (NCBI): domain Bacteria; kingdom Pseudomonadati; phylum Pseudomonadota; class Betaproteobacteria; order Rhodocyclales; family Zoogloeaceae; genus Thauera; species Thauera sp. DNT-1. The sequence continues at coordinate 1,887,345 of NZ_AP043752.1, forward strand.
GACTTCGACTACACCCTGCCTCCCGAGCTGATCGCCCAGGCACCGCTGGCCGAGCGCAGCGCCAGCCGCCTGCTCGTGCTGGAGCCGCAGGAGGGCGCCACGCCGCGGCTCACCGACGCGGTGTTTTCCGCCCTTGCGGAGCGCGTGAATCCCGGCGATCTGCTGGTGTTCAACGACACCCGCGTCATCCATGCCCGTCTGCACGGCGTCAAGGACAGCGGCGGCCAGGTCGAGGTGCTGATCGAGCGGCCGGTCGGCCCGCACGAGGCGCTCGCCCAGGTGCGGGCGAGCAAGTCGCCGAAGACCGGCAGCCGGCTGCGCCTGGCGGACGCGTTCGAGGTCGAGGTGCTCGGCCGCGTGGGCGAGTTCTTCCACCTGCGCTTTCCGCCCGACGAAGACCTCCTTGCGCTGCTCGAGCGCCACGGCAAGCTGCCGCTGCCGCCCTACATCCAGCGCGCCGCAGGCGAGGCCGACGAGTCCCGTTACCAGACGGTCTATGCACGCGCGCCCGGCTCGGTCGCCGCGCCCACCGCCGGCCTGCACTTCGACGACGCGCTGCTCGCGCGCATCGCCGCGCGCGGCGCCCAGTGCGCCTGGCTCACCCTGCACGTGGGCGCCGGCACCTTCCAGCCGGTGCGCGTCGACGATCTCGGCGAGCACCGCATGCACCGCGAGCGCTACGTGATCCCGCAGGAGACGGTGGACGCCATCGCCGCCACCCGCGCCGCCGGCGGGCGCGTGATCGCGGTCGGCACCACCAGCATGCGCGCGCTCGAGGCCGCGGCGCAGGAGGGCGCGCTCGAAGCCGGCAGCGGCGAGACCGAGATCTTCATCCTGCCCGGCTTCCGCTTCCAGGTGGTGGATGCGCTGGTCACCAACTTCCACTTGCCCAGATCCACCCTGATGATGCTGGTGTCGGCCTTCGCCGGCATGGACAGCATCCGCCGCGCCTATGCGCATGCGGTCGAGCAGCGCTACCGCTTCTTCAGCTACGGCGACGCGATGTTCATCACCCGCCGCAACGAATCCGAGAACGACAAGAACGACGATGCAGTTTGAACTCCTCACCACCGACGGCGGCGCCCGCCGCGGACGCCTCACCCTCGCCCACGGCGTGGTCGAGACCCCGGTCTTCATGCCGGTCGGCACCTATGGCACGGTCAAGGCGATGACGCCGGCCATGCTCTCCGACATCGGCGCGCAGATCTGCCTGGGCAACACCTTCCACCTGTGGCTGCGCCCGGGGCTGGACATCATCTCCGCGCACCAGGGCCTGCATCGCTTCATGGCCTGGGACAAGCCCATCCTCACCGACTCGGGTGGCTTCCAGGTCTTCAGCCTGGGCGCGCTGCGCAAGATCAGCGAGGAAGGCGTGAAGTTCGCCAGCCCGATCGACGGCGCGAAACTCTTCCTGACGCCCGAGATCTCGATGCAGATCCAGAGCGTGCTGAACTCGGACATCGTGATGATCTTCGACGAATGCACGCCCTACCCCGCCACTCGCGACGAGGCGGCCAAGTCGATGCGCCTGTCGCAGCGCTGGGCGAAGCGCTCGCGCGACGAGTTCGATCGCCTCGAGAACAAGAACGCCCTCTTCGGCATCGTCCAGGGCGGCATGTACGAGGACCTGCGCGACGAGTCGCAGGCCGCACTCGAAGACATCGGCTTCCACGGCTTCGCCATCGGCGGCCTGTCGGTGGGCGAACCCAAGGACGACATGGCGCGCATCCTCGCCCACACTGCGCCGCGCCTGCCGCAGGGCAAGCCGCGCTACCTGATGGGCGTGGGCACGCCCGAGGACATCGTCGCGGGCGTCGCCGCCGGCATCGACATGTTCGACTGCGTGATGCCCACCCGCAACGCCCGCAACGGCTGGCTGTTCACCCGCTACGGCGACATCAAGATCAAGAACGCGGTGCACAAGGCCGACACCCGCCCGCTCGACCCAAGCTGCGACTGCTACACCTGCCGCAACTTCAGCCGCGCCTACCTGCACCACCTGCACCGCACCGGCGAGATCCTCGGCAGCATGCTCAACACGGTGCACAACCTGCGCTACTACCAGACGCTTACAGCCGAGCTGCGCGCCGCGATCGCGGCCGGCGAGTTCGCGCCCTACGTACAGCGCTTCCGCGGCGAGCGCGCCACCGGCACGGGCTGAACCCTTCGCCGCGCGGGCCGTCTCACCCCTCCCGGGCCCCGTCCCGGCTGCTGCTATACTTCATCGTTTTTCTTCCAACCGGAGTTTCAACGTGCTGATTTCCAATGCCTACGCCCAGGCCGCTGGCGCCGCCGACCCCACCGGAGGCCTGATGGGCCTGCTGCCGCTGATCCTGATGTTCGTGGTGCTGTGGTTCCTGATGATCCGCCCGCAGATGAAGCGCGCGAAGGAACACAAGGCCATGGTCGAGGCGCTCGCCAAGGGTGACGAAGTCGTCACCGGCGGCGGCATCGCCGGCCGCGTCGTCGAAGTCGGCGACAGCTTCGTGCAGATCGAAGTCGCCCCCAACACCGTGGTCGCCGCGCAGAAACAGGCCGTCGCCACCGTGCTGCCCAAGGGCACGCTGAAGGCGATCTGACCCTCCCGGCGCGGTGGCGGGCGGCTCGACCGCGCCGCCGCCGCGGGCCCATGGCCGGCCCCTGCAATCCGTCGCCGCCCCCACGGGTGCGGCCAGGCGCCCGGCAGGCGCAGCCCGACGCCTCCCGTCGGGCCCCGCTCCACCCAAATTCCCGCCGACGATGAACCGCTATCCCCTCTGGAAGAACCTCCTGATCGGCCTCGTGCTGCTCTGGGGCCTGATCTACACCCTGCCCAACTTCTACGGCGAGGTGCCGGCGGTGCAGGTGTCCAGCGCCAAGGCCACGCTCAAGCTCGACACCGCGGCCACCACCGACCGCATCGCCGGTGCGCTCAAGGCGGCCGGCATCGAGAACACCGGCATCTTCTCCGACGCCACCAGCGTGCGTGCCCGCTTCAAGGACACCGAGACCCAGCTGCGCGCCAAGGACGTCATCGAGCAGACCTTCAACCCCGACGCCGCCGACCCGTCCTACGTGGTCGCGCTCAACCTGCTGTCGGCCTCGCCGAGCTGGCTCACCTCGATCCAGGCGCTGCCGATGTATCTCGGCCTCGACCTGCGCGGCGGGGTGCACTTCCTGCTCGAGGTGGACATGCCGGGCGCGCTGGTCAAGCGTCTCGACTCGACCACCGGCGACCTGCGCACCCTGATGCGCGACAAGAGCGTGCGCCACGCCGGCATCACCCGCGAAGGCAACACCGTGGTGATCCGCTTCCGCGACGCCGCGCAGCGCGAGGCGGGCCGGCGCGCGATCCTCGACAGCACCACCGACCTGCAGCTCGTCGAGCGCGACGATGCCGCCGACGACCTCAAGCTGGTCGCCACGCTGACGCCGCAGGCGCAGCAGACCATGCGCGACTTCGCGATCAAGCAGAACATCACCACCCTGCACAACCGCATCAACGAGCTCGGCGTCGCCGAGCCGGTGATCCAGCAGCAGGGTGCCGAGCGCATCGTCGTGCAGCTGCCCGGCGTGCAGGACGTGGCCAAGGCCAAGGACATCCTCGGCCGCACCGCCACGCTGGAAGTGCGCATGGTGGACGACACCCCGGGCGCGATCGAGCAGGCGCTCGCCGGCAGCGTACCCTTCGGCACGGAGCTCTACAACGAGCGTGGCGGCTCGCCGCTGCTGGTCAAGAAGCAGGTCGTGCTCACCGGAGACCGCCTCACCGACGCCCAGCCCGGCTTCGACGGCCAGACCAACGAACCCGCGGTACACCTCACGCTCGATGCCGCAGGCGCGCGCATCTTCCGCGACGTCACGCGCGAGAGCGTCGGCAAGCGCATGGCCATCCTGCTGTTCGAGAAGGGCAAGGGCGAGGTCGTGACCGCGCCGGTGATCCGCAGCGAGATCGGCGGCGGGCGCGTGCAGATCTCCGGTCGCATGAGCACCGTCGAGGCCAACGACGTCGCGCTGCTGCTGCGCGCCGGCTCGCTGGCGGCGCCGATGGAGATCATCGAGGAGCGCACCGTCGGCCCCAGCCTGGGCGCGGAGAACATCGCGAAGGGCTTCAACTCGACGCTGTGGGGCTTCCTCGCCATCGTCGTGTTCATGTGCGGCTACTACCTGCTGGTGGGCCTCGTTTCGTCGATCGCGCTCGCCGCCAACCTGCTGCTGCTGGTGGCGCTGCTGTCGCTGCTGCAGGCCACGCTGACCCTGCCCGGCATCGCCGCGATGGCGCTGACCCTGGGCATGGCGATCGACTCCAACGTGCTGATCAACGAGCGCATCCGCGAGGAACTGCGCAACGGCGCCAGCCCGCAGGCGGCCATCGCGGCCGGTTACGACCGCGCCTGGGACACCATCCTCGACTCCAACATCACCACGCTGATCGCGGGCATCGCGCTGCTGGTGTTCGGCTCCGGTCCGGTGCGCGGCTTCGCGGTGGTGCACTGCCTGGGCATCCTGACCTCGATGTTCAGCGCGATCCTGGTGTCGCGGATGCTGATCAATTTCATCTACGGCCGTCGCCGCAAGGTCGAAAGCCTGTCGATCGGCCAGGTGTGGAAGCCGGATACGAAATAAGCGGACGAACGCACAGGAAACACGACCATGGAATTCTTCCGCATCAAGAAAGACATCCCCTTCATGCGCCACGCGCTGGTGTTCAACGTCATCTCGTTGCTCACCTTCGCGCTGGCGGTCTTCTTCCTCCTCACCCGCGGCCTGCACCTGTCGGTGGAGTTCACCGGCGGCACCTTGGTCGAGGTCAGCTACGCCCAGGCACCGCAGCTCGAGCCGATTCGCGAGGCGCTGGCGGGCAGCGGCTACCCCGACGCGCAGGTGCAGAACTTCGGCAGCGCACGCGACCTGCTGATCCGCCTGCCCAACCGCGAGGACCTGGAGACATCGCGCGTGTCCGAGACGGTGATGAACACGCTGCAGCAGGTCGGCGGCCCCGCCCCCGAGCTGCGCCGGGTGGAATTCGTCGGCCCGCAGGTCGGCAAGGAGCTCGCCGCCGACGGCTCGATGGCGCTGCTGCTGGTGATCGTCGGCATCATGATCTACTTGGCGCTGCGCTTCGAGTGGCGCTTCGCGGTGTCGGCGATCATCGCCAACCTGCACGACGTCATCATCATCCTGGGCTTCTTCGCCTTCTTCCAGTGGGAGTTCTCGCTCCCGGTGCTGGCGGCGGTGCTGGCGGTGCTGGGCTACTCGGTGAACGAGTCCGTGGTGGTGTTCGACCGCGTGCGCGAGACCTTCAAGAAGAAGCGCAACATGACCACGCCGCAGGTGCTGGACCACGCGATCACGAGCACCATCTCGCGCACCGTGATCACCCACGGCAGCACGCAGGTGATGGTACTGTCGATGCTCGTCTTCGGCGGCGAAACGCTGTACTACTTCTCGCTCGCGCTGACGATCGGCATCTGCTTCGGCATCTACTCCTCGGTGCTGGTGGCGAGCCCGCTGGTGATGTGGCTGGGCGTGTCGCGCGAGCAGTTCATCAAGCCGAAGAAGGAGAAGGAAGAGGCGGTGGTCTGAGGCTGCTGCGCGCTTCCCGACCGGAAAAGGCGCCCGCGCGGCGCTTTTTTCTTGCCTGTGGGAATCAGCGCCTCGGCAACGCCTCCGTCCCTGCGAACGCGGCGCAACTGGAAAACGCCAGCCTGCGACACCCCCGAACGCAAGGCTGCGGGTCGGGGCTCGGGGCGGCGGGCGCCAACTTCAGGAGCGCCGAGGTGGAGGGCGTCGCGGGGGAAACAAGGCGACGCATGCCCGAGGAGCGCAGCGACGAGTTTGCGTCGCCGCCGCCGCCGCGCAGGCGATCACACCATGCGGAACCTCACACCGCGAACACCTGCTTCACCCGCAGCGTTTCCCCACGCTCGATCAGCCCGATCAGGCGGTCGATGTTGGGATGCTTGCCGGGGTTGGCGCGGGCATCCTCAGTGTGCTCGGCATAGAGCTCCAGACCCTTCTTCGCCGCCTCGGGGCTGATCGCGCCGTAGAGCTGGGCGAGGTGGTTGTAGACCGCCAGCGAGCCGGCCTGGCCGGGCTTGTTCTCGATGGTGGCGACGACCGCGTCGGCGGCGTCGATCAGATTCAACGCGGCGAGGTGAGACACGCCGGGCAGGGTCTTGAGGTTGTCGGCGAAGGCCATAGGGTTTCTCCTGGATTGAAAACGCCACCGCAAGGGTGGCGTCGGGATGGGCGCCGGCGCGCGGCCGGCGGATTCGGGCGACGCTCAGATGCGGCGGGCGAGCTCCGCCGCCTTGCCGACGTAGCTCGCCGGCGTCATCGCCAGCAGGTGGTCACGCGCCTCGGCGGGGATGGCCAGGGTGCGGATGAATTCCTGCAGCGCCTCGCGGGTGATGCCCTTGCCGCGCGTCATGGCCTTGAGCTGCTCGTAGGGGTTGGCGATGCCATAGCGGCGCATCACGGTCTGCACCGGCTCGGCGAGCACCTCCCAGCAGTCATCCAGGTCCGCCGCCAGGCGCGTGGGCTCGGCCTCGAGCTTGCCCAGGCCGCGCAGGCAACTGTCGAGTGCGAGCACCGTGTGGCCGAAGCCCACGCCCATGTTGCGCAGCACGGTCGAGTCGGTGAGGTCGCGCTGCATGCGCGAGATCGGCAGCTTCTCGGAGAAGTGCTTGAGCACCGCGTTGGCGAGGCCGAAGTTGCCCTCGGCATTCTCGAAGTCGATCGGGTTGACCTTGTGCGGCATGGTCGAGGAGCCGACCTCGCCTTCCTTGAGCTTCTGCTTGAAGTAGCCGAGCGAGATGTACATCCAGATGTCGCGGCAGGCGTCGATCAGCATGGTGTTGGCGCGCGCGATGGCGTCGAAGAGCTCGGCCATGGCGTCGTGCGGCTCGATCTGGATGGTGTATTCGTTGAAGGTCAGCCCCAGGGACTCGATGAAGCGGCGGTTGAAGCCCTCCCAGTCGAATTGCGGCCAAGCCGACAGGTGGGCGTTGTAGTTGCCGACCGCGCCGTTGAACTTGGCGGTCATCGCCACGCCGGCGATGGCTGCGCGCGCCCGCATCAGGCGCGCCGCGATGTTGGCCATCTCCTTGCCGAGCGTGGTCGGGCTGGCGGGCTGGCCGTGGGTGCGCGACAGCATCGGCAGGTCGGCGAGCGCGTGGGCCAACTCGCGGAACCGGGCGATCACCGCGTCGAGCGCCGGCAGCAGCACACGGTCGCGGCCTTCGGCCAGCATCAGCGCGTGCGAGGTGTTGTTGATGTCTTCGGAGGTGCAGGCGAAGTGGATGAACTCGGACACCTTCATCACCTCGGCGTTGTGGCCGAGGCGCTTCTTGAGCCAGTACTCCATGGCCTTGACGTCGTGGTTGGTGGTGGCCTCGATCGCCTTCACCGCTTCGCCGTCGTCGGTCGAGAACTGCGCCACCACGGCGTCGAGCTCCACCACCGTGGCCGGCGAGAACGGGGCAATCTCGGCCAGTGCCGGCTCGGCGGCGAGTGCCTTCAGCCATTCGACCTCGACGCGCACGCGGTTGCGAATCAGGCCGTGCTCCGAAAAGTGTTCGCGCAGGCCGGCGACCTTGCCATGGTAGCGACCATCGAGCGGAGACAGGGCGGTGAGCGGGGACGGGGCGGCGTTCGACATGGCGGGAGCTTCCGGGAAAAACTGCTATTTTAACGCCTGCCCCTCTTCCCCACCGAGAACAAAAGACGATGAGCGAGACCACGCCTTACCGCGTCCAGGTGACCGCGGTCGCCGAATACGTCGCCGACCAGTCGCGCCCGCAGGACGAGCACTTCGTGTTCGCCTACCACATCACCGTCCTCAACACCGGCGAGGTGCGCGCCCAGCTGCTCGCGCGCCACTGGGTGATCACCGACGGCAACGGCAAGATGCAGGAAGTCCACGGCCAGGGCGTGGTCGGCGAGCAGCCGGTGCTCGGCCCCGGCCAGGCCTTCCGCTACACCAGCGGCTGCGTGCTCGCCACGCCGGTGGGGACGATGCAGGGCAGCTACCGCATGCGCGCGGACGACGGCCACGAGTTCGAGGCCGAGATTCCGGCCTTCATGCTGGCGGTGCCGAAAGCGCTGCACTGAGCGCGCTGCCGGTCACGGCGGACGATCGTGCCCAGCTGCTAGCCCGGGCGCGCGCTCCCCGGGGCGACGAATGGCAGCGGATACTCCACCACGTGACCACGGCCGCCGTGCTTGGCGGCGTAGCACGCCTGGTCGGCGGCGATCATCAGCGCGTCGGCCTCCTGCAGGTCCGGGTCCATGCGCGCGAGCCCGATGCTGGCGCCGACGCGGAAGGCCCTGCCGTCGGACTCGAACGCATGCGCGGCGATCGCCGCGCACAGCCCCTCGGCGATGCGGCGCGCGTCCTCGCGGCCACAACCGCGCAAGATCGCGGCGAACTCGTCGCCACCGATGCGGAACACTTCGTCCTCGGAGCGCAAGCGACCCTTGAGCAGGGCACCGAGCTCGCTCAGCAGCCGGTCTCCCGCAGCATGGCCGCAGCTGTCATTGACCACCTTGAAGTGATCGAGGTCGATATAGAAGAGGGTGATCTGGTCGCCCGAGCGCCGGTGCGCACGCACCGCCTGCTCGATGCGCTCCTCGAAGGCGCGCCGGTTGGCGAGCCCCGTCAGCGGGTCGTGGCGGGCCTGCCAGGCCAGTTGCACGGTGGCCTCGTCGATGCGGGCCTGCAGCGTGCGCTGGTTCTCGGCGATCGCCTCGGCCATGGCGTTGAATCCCGCTTCGAGCGCCTTCAACTCGCCGTTGCGCGCACGCGCCGGTACGCGCGCCGCGAGGTCGCCGTCGGCCATGCGCCCGACCGCATCCACCAGGGCAGCGACCGGCTCGCCGACCGATCCGGCCAGACGCACCGCGATTGCCATCGCCGTCGCGAGCACGCCCAGCACCAACAGGCTCACGGTCAGGAAGACCCCGCGCTTCTCGGCATCCAGACGCGCGGTGCCGAGCACCACGCGGACGTGGCCGACGACCGGCGCCGTCTTCGACGACGAATCCTCCGCATAGTCGTCCACCGTCGCGGGCACCGCCACCACCGGCGCCTCGAAGCCGATCGCACCGTCCGCGAGGTCGACACGGATCTCGTCCCCCTCGGCGCGCGACGGCGCGGCCAGCCGTGGCGACACCCCCTCTCCCAGCGTCGCCAGCGCGTCGCCGCCCGCATCGTAGAACCCGACGCCGACCACGTCGGGCTGGACCTGCACCCGCGCCATCAGCGCGCCGAGCGCTTCGCGGTTGCCCGACACGAGCACATATTCAGCCGCCGGCGCGAGGAAGCGCACCATGGCACGGCCGCGTTCGAGCAGGGCCTGGTCGAGCGCGCGACTGCTCTGGTAAGCGAAGAGCGCGGCGATGCAGAGCACGAACACGACGCTCGGCAGGCCGAGCACCAACAGCATCTGTCGCCGCAGCGAATAACGGGAAAGCGCGGCGATCATTGCGCCCCTCCGTCGGCAATCCGCTCGCGCAACACCTGCTCGTCCGCGACCACGAGCCCCAGCGCCCGCGCCACCGCGCGATTGACCGCGACATCGAAGCGGCGCGGCGAGTGGATCTTGCGCACCAGGGCCGCAGGCTCCTTGGCTGCCGCCAGCAGGTCCGCGACATCCACCGCGACGTGCTCTGGCGTGCTGAACACCGCGGCGAGCGCACCCGCGGTGACATAGGCGGCCGAGTGGGCGAACACCGGCCGGCGGTGGCGGTAACTGGTGAGCAGGATCGTGCGCGCCGCGGCCGGCCCCGAGACAAGGCCGTCGGGCAGGGGCAGCAGGGCGTCGCCGGCAAAGAGCAGGTGATCGAGCGCCGGCACGAGGTCCGCCACCTCGCGCACCTCATGGACGTCGGCCTGCAAGCGCAGCGCGTCCGCTGCATGCTGGAGGCCGGGCAGTTGCACGACGCTGTCCGGTCCGAGCAGCACGCCGACGCGCTTCGCGTCGGGCAGGACCGCGCGCACGAGACGGAGATGACGTTCGAGCGGCTGGTCGAGCACCACCGCGCCGAGATCCCGCGCGGGATGCGCCCGCTTGAGGCGATCCAGGTCGCGCAGGCCGACGAGCACGGCCAGCACCGGCCGCGAGAAATCCCGCAGGGCACGCTCCGCCGCCGCGTGGCCGACCGCGAGTACGAGATCGGCGCGGCCGAGCAGCGCCGTATCTGCCTCCCCGCCGGCGAGCCCCGCGCCTGCCAGCCGATGCACCCCGGGCGCGAGCGCGGCATCGAGCGCCTCGACGAAGCGCTGACCGCGCCCCCCCGGCTCGGAAACCAGCACCGCCACCTCCATCGCGTGCGCAACGGACAGGCCGAGCACAGGCAGCAGCGCGAGCATGGCGAGCGCCGCTGCGACGCGCAGGCCGCCGGGGAGGAGACACGACAGGCAGGCTCGCATGCGCGCCGTCACCATCCGATACGCACGCCGAGATAGAGGTCCGGCTCGTGGCGGAACTTGTCCTCGTGGAAGTCCGCGTAGCGCCCCTTCAGGCTCAGCGCGGTGAGCGAGACCTCGTTGTCCGAACCGGGCGGACCGAAGCGGCGCGCGACGCGCAGGTCGAAGCGATCGGTGCGCGGCACGATGTCGCCGCCGTTCATCCAGTAGTACAGGCCGTTGTGGTAGTAGCCCAGGCTCGCCTGCCAGCGTCCGGGGAAGTCCTTGATCAGCAGCAGCGAGGTGGTCGCATGCGGTGCGCTGTTCGGGATGTCGCGGTCGCTGTAGGGCTCGCCATGGTCGATGCGGATGAAGGCCTGGGACAGTACCGCCCTGCCCCAGCCCGGCTTGCGCCAGTCGAGGGTGAATTCCGCACCGGTCATGCGGAAGTCGTCGACGTTGAGGAAATAGAAGCTCTTCTTGCCGGGGTCGATCGGAACATAGTCGGCCGGCTCGGGGCGCGGGCACTCTCCGAACACGCAGCTCTTGTCGTCGATGAAACGCCGGTAGTACTCGCGAAAGACACGCGCATCGAAGCCGAGTCCGAACGAACGCAGCTGCGCGACATAGCCCAGATCGACGAAGCGCATGCGCTCGCTCTGCAGCGGGTCGAAGACACGGAAGCCGATACGCCGGATCGTGTCGCCCTCGCGGTCGGTCTGGAAGGCTCGCGACTCCATCAGGCTGGGGGCGCGGTACGCCGTCCCGGTGGACAGGCGCAGGGCCGAGTCCTCGTCGAGGGCGTAGTTGAACGCAAGGCGGGGCGAGAACAGCCTGCCGCTGTAGTCATGGTGCTCGAGCGTGCCGCCGAGATCGATCTTGAGCGGATCGAGCGGGTTCCACGTGAGGCTGCCGAAGACCTGCCCATGGGTCGAATCCAGCCACCGTGTGGTGCCGAACAGGTGCAGCGAGCGCGCATGCTCGCTGCGCAGCCCGATACCGAGCATGCCGGTGAGACGCCGGCCGAGCCGGGTGTCGTATTGCAGCTCGAGATCGTGCCGCCTCGCCTCGCTGGCCCGGCTGGTCGGGAAGCTCGCGGTCGTCGTGCCTTGCGCCTGGATCACCGGCCAGCTCCCGCCGGCACGCTCGCCCTGGTGGAAATACTGCACGCTCAGCACGGATTCCGCATCGATGTGGCGCCGCCAGCCGAATTGCAGGTGAAGCGCGCGGTCCTCCTCGGTGTGGGGCGGATAGTCGAGGTAGGCCTGGGCGCCGCGCTTGCTGTCGCCCTCGCTGACGCCAACCTGGAGGCCGAGCTCTTCGGCTGCGGACAACTGCAGCACTGCGCTGAAGTGGGCGGTGTTGCGGGTGAGCGACTCGGAAGAGTGCCAGTCCCCGAGCCGTTCCCGAAAGTGCGGTTCGAACGTCGTCAGCTCGCGCCGCGAGGCGGAGAGGCGCCAGTCGAAGGCGCTTCCGCCAGCCCCGTTCAGGCGCACGCCGTAATCACGGAAACCGTTCTTTCCAGTGCGCACGACGAACGCCCGCCCGCTCTCGGTGGAGGGAGCCCTCGTGATGATGTTGACCACCCCCTGGAAGGCATTGACGCCATAGGCCGCACCGTTGGGGCCGCGCACCACCTCGATGCGCTCGACATCGTCCACCCGCAAGGGCAGGTTGTCCCAGATCACGTTGCCCCACAGCGGGCTGTTGACGGTGCGCCCGTCCACCATCACCTTGATGCGGCGCGCATGGGCGTCGCCCAGGCCGTGGGTCGCCACCGTGGGGGGACCATCGGGATGGTCGGCCACGAGGAAGCCGGGCGCCAGGCGCAGAAGGTCGTGGATCTCGTTGAAACCCGAGGCGACGATCATCTCGCGATCGATCACGGTCACCGGCGCAGGCGCGTCGAGCGGCGACTGCGCCAGGCGCGATGCGGTCAGCACCATCGGAATCTCGCTGAAGAACGGGTCCGGGTCGCCCCATTCCGCACGCGCGTCGAGCGCGAGCAGGCCAAGCAGGACGAGGGGCCCCGCGTGCGAAGCCAGACCCCGCGTGCGCGGGTAGCGACTGGTATACGGATCCTGCATGACAAAGCGATTCCTACGGCTCCATGGCGAACTGAGCGCACCATCCAGCCTGCATTCTGCCCATTCCGGGGGCGCCGACAAGATACGTGCGCCGCCTTGGGTGAACCACGTCACGCATGCCAGCACACGGTCGCCGCCCGCCCTGCATGACATGACACGGCCCCGGCGCCGAGTGGCTGCCGGGGCCGTGGCGCACGCCGGAAGGCGCTCAGCTGCGGTAGTCGGCGTTGATCTTCACGTAGTCGTAGGAGAAGTCGCAGGTCCACACCGTGGCGGCGGCGTCGCCGCGGGCGAGCGCGATGTGCACCGTGAGCTCGGCGTGCTTCATGATGCGCGAGCCCGCCTCCTCGAGGTAGCTCGCCGCACGACCGCCGTGCTCGGCGACCAGCACCGACTCCTCGGGGTTGCCCAGCCACACGCGCAGCTTGGCGACGTCGAGGTCGTCGATGCCGGCATAGCCGATCGCCGCGAGGATGCGGCCGAGGTTGGGGTCGGAGGCGAAAAAGGCGGTCTTGACCAGGGGCGAGTGCGCCACCGCATAGCCCACCTTGCGGCATTCCTCGCGGTCGCGGCCGCCCTCGACCGCGATCGTCATGAACTTGGTCGCGCCCTCGCCATCGCGCACGATCGCCTGCGCGAGCCCGACCGCGACCTCGATCACCGCCGCGCGCAGGGCGCGGTAGTCCTCGCTGTCGACGTCGGCGATCTCGGCATTGCCGGCGGCGCCGGTGGCGATGAGGATGAAGGAATCGTTGGTCGAGGTGTCGCCATCGACGGTGATGCTGTTGAAGGACAGGTCGGCCGCCTCGCGCACCAAGTCATCGAGCAGGTCCTGCGCGATCGCCGCGTCGCAGGCGAGGAAGCCGAGCATGGTGGCCATGTTGGGCCTGATCATGCCTGCGCCCTTGCTGATGCCGGTGAGGGTGACCGTGCGCTCGCCGATGCGGACCTGACGCGACACCGCCTTGGCGAGGGTGTCGGTGGTCATGATCGCGTGCGCGGCGTCGAACCAGCCGTCGGCACGCAGGTCTGCGACCGCTCCGGGCAGCCCGGCGACCAGGCGGTCGACCGGCAGCGGCTCCAGGATCACGCCGGTCGAGAACGGCAGCACCTGACCCGCCTCGATGCCCAGTTCGCGCGCCAGCGCGGCGCAGCAGGCATTGGCGTTGGCCAGGCCCGGCTCGCCGGTGCCGGCGTTGGCGACACCGGTGTTGATGAGCAGCGCGCGGATCGCCCCGCCCGTCAGATGCTGGCGGCACACCTGCACCGGCGCCGCGCAGAAGCGGTTCTGCGTGAACACGCCGGCGACGCGGCTGCCCTCGGACAGCTCGATCACGGTGAGGTCGCGCCGGTTGGCCTTGCGGATGCCGGCTTCGGTCACGCCGAGGCGCACGCCCTTCACGGGCAGCAGTTCGGCAGGGTTCGGGGTGGCGAGATTGACGGCCATGCGGTTCTCCGGGACGGAAGGATCAGTTCAGTTTGCCGTGGCAGTGCTTGTATTTCTTGCCCGAGCCGCAGGGGCAGGGGTCGTTGCGGCCGACCTTGGGCCCGGCAGTGGCCGGCTGCGCGCCCGCCTGCTCGGCGCCACCGCCGAGCGCCTCGTCGTAGTCGGCGTGCTGGTACTGCACGTTCTCGACCTGCTGCGGCGTCTCGGCTTCCTCGAGCTGCGCCTCGGTGCGGATCTGTACCGTCATCAGGATCTTGGTGACGTCGGTGCGCACGGCGTCGAGCAGGCTCTCGAAGAGCTCGAAGGCCTCGCGCTTGTATTCCTGCTTGGGGTTCTTCTGCGCATAGCCGCGCAGGTGGATGCCCTGGCGCAGGTGGTCGAGCGCCGCGAGGTGCTCGCGCCAGTGGGTGTCGAGGCTCTGCAGCATCACGTTGCGCTCGAACTGGTGCCAGGCCGCCGGGTCGACCATCGCGGTCTTGGCGGCGTAGGCCTCCTCGCCGGCCTGCACCACGCGCTCGAGGATGGCCTCGTCGTCCAGGCTGGGCTCGGCCGTCACCCACGCGGCCACCGCCAGCTTGAGCTGGCACTCGGCGAGCAGCGCCTGCTCGAGCGCGGGCAGCTCCCATTGCTCCTCGACACTGTCGACCGGCACGTAGCGGCGGAAGATGTCGTGCAGCACGCCCTGGCGCATCGCGCGCACGGTGTCGGAGATGTCCTCGCTCTCGAGCAGCTCGTTGCGCTGCTGGTAGATCACCTTGCGCTGGTCGTTGGCGACGTCGTCGTACTCGAGCAGCTGCTTGCGGATGTCGAAGTTGCGCTGCTCGACCTTGCGCTGCGCCGACTCCAGCGAGCGCGTCACCATCGCGTGCTCGATCGCCTCGCCCTCGGGCATCTTCAGGCGGACCATGATCGCGTTCAGGCGTTCGCCGGCGAAGATCTTCATCAGCGGATCTTCGAGCGAGAGGAAGAAGCGGCTCGAGCCCGGGTCGCCCTGGCGCCCGGAGCGGCCGCGCAGCTGGTTGTCGATGCGGCGCGACTCGTGGCGCTCGGTGCCGATGATGTGCAGGCCGCCGGCGGCGATCACCTCGTCATGCACCTTCTGCCAGGCCTCGCGCAGGGCGGCGATCCTGGTCTCGCGCTGCACGGGGTCGAGCGTGGCGTCGTCGCGCACCGCGGCGACCGGCTTCTCGATGTTGCCGCCGAGGACGATGTCGGTGCCGCGCCCGGCCATGTTGGTCGCGATCGTGACCATGCCGGGCCGGCCGGCCTGCGCGACGATCTGCGCCTCGCTGTCGTGCTGCTTGGCGTTGAGCACCTGGTGCTCGATCTTCGCCTTCTTGAGCACGCCGGAAAGGAATTCGTTGGTCTCGATCGAGGTCGTGCCGACCAGCACCGGCTGGCCGCGCTCGACGCAGGCACGGATGTCCTCGATGACCGCGTTCCACTTCTCGCTCGCGGTGCGGTAGACCTTGTCGTTCTCGTCCCTGCGCCGGGTCGGGCGATTGGTCGGGATCACCACGGTCTCGAGCCCATAGATCTGCTGGAACTCGAAGGCCTCGGTGTCGGCCGTACCGGTCATGCCCGCAAGCTTGCCGTACATGCGGAAGTAGTTCTGGAAGGTGATCGAGGCCAGGGTCTGGTTCTCGGCCTGGATGCGCACGCCCTCCTTGGCCTCGACCGCCTGGTGCAGGCCGTCGGACCAGCGCCGGCCAGGCATCAGGCGGCCGGTGAATTCGTCGACGATGACGACCTCGCCGTTCTGCACCACGTACTGCTGATCGCGGTGGTAGAGGGCGTGGGCACGCAGCGCCGCGTAGAGGTGATGCACCAGCAGGATGTTGCCGGGGTCGTAGAGGCCGCCGCCCTCGGCAAGCAGGCCCATGCGCACGAGGATCTGCTCGGCGGTCTCGTGGCCCGCCTCGGTGAGCAGCACCTGGTGCGCCTTGAGGTCGACCGTGTAGTCGCCCGCCTCGATGACCTCGTCCTTGTCGTCGAGGCCGCCTTCCTGGCGCTTGAGCATCGGCGCGACCTGGTTCATCTTCAGGTAGAGATCGGTGTGGTCCTCGGCCTGGCCGGAGATGATCAGCGGCGTGCGCGCCTCGTCGATCAGGATGGAGTCGACCTCGTCCACGATCGCGAAGGCGAGCGCGCGCTGCACGCGCTCGCCGACCGCATACACCATGTTGTCGCGCAGGTAGTCGAAGCCGAACTCGTTGTTGGTGCCGTAGGTGATGTCGGCGGCGTAGGCGGCCTGCTTCTGGTCGTGCGACATGCGCGACAGGTTGCAGCCGGTGGTGAGCCCGAGGAAGCCGTAGATGCGCCCCATCCACTCGGCGTCGCGGCTGGCGAGGTAGTCGTTCACCGTGATCACATGGACGCCCTTGCCCGACAGCGCGTTGAGGTAGGCGGGCAGCGTGGCGACCAGGGTCTTGCCCTCGCCGGTGCGCATCTCGGCGATCTTGCCGTGGTGCAGCACCATGCCGCCGACGAGCTGGACGTCGAAGTGGCGCATGCCATGCACCCGCTTGCCGGCCTCGCGCACCACGGCGAAGGCTTCGGGCAGCAGTGCGTCGAGCGACTCTCCGTCGGCCACGCGCTGCCGGAACTCGGCCGTCTTGCCGCGCAGCGCCTCGTCGGACAGTGCGGAGATCTCCGCCTCGAAGGCGTTGATCTTGCGCACGGTGTGCATGTACTGGCGGACGAGGCGGTCGTTGCGACTACCGAAGATTTTCTTGAGCAGGCCGGAGATCATGTTTTTGGGTCGACGTCGATTCGGCAAAGGCGGGAGTTTATCATGGCGCACCCAGGCTCCCCGTGACGGTTCTCGCACGCATCCATGACCCGGCTGCTCTCACGCTTTCTCGGCGGCGACGCCCTCGCCCGCCTGCAAGATCATGCCGCGCGCCTGAACCGGCTGCAGGCGGTGCTCGACGGCATGCTTCCGCCACAGCTGCAGGGCCAGTGCCGGGTCGCGAACCTCAAGGAAGGCAGCCTGGTCGTGGCCGCACGCGGCGGCGCGGCGGCTGTGCGAGTGCGCCAGATCCTGCCCAGCCTGCTGGAGCGCCTGCAGCATGGCGGACATCCGGTGCAGTCGATCAAGGTCAAGGTCGGCACGCCCGAGCAGACGGCTCCCGAACGCCACGCTCCGCAGCGACAGATCTCGGAGGCCGCGAAGGCCGAGCTGCACGACTTCGCCGACAGCCTGCCCGTCGACTCGCCGCTGCGCGCCTCCATCGAACGCCTGATCCGGCGCGCCTGAAGAGGCGCACGCCGGTCGCCGAACGGAGGGATCGCGACTTGCGTCGCTCCTACGAGAACCGCGACGCCCTCGCAGACCCCGCGTAGGAGCGCCGCAAGTCGCGATCGCGGCGCTGCGGTCCGCGCCGCCCCGTAGGAGCGACGCGAGTCGCGATATCGGCGCTCCGGTCCGCGCCGCCCCCCGCGGAAGTCAGGCGACCGGGGCGAGTACGCGCTCGATGGCGAACAGCGCGAACAGCACGAACAGCATCACCAAGGTGGCGCGCAAGGCCTTCCATGCCCACGCCTTGTAGCGCGGGTTGCCGGTGAGCAGCCACAGGATCGCCGAGCCACCGATCGACAGCACCGCGAGCAACAGCAGCACGCGCATGATCAGCATGCGTACGCCCCTCGACGGCGCGCGTCGACCGCCTCGCCCGCAGCGGCGGCGCGCATGCAGCCGGGATCGAGGCCAGGCGCGGCGCGTGCGATCACCGGGATACGACCGGACACGAAGCGCCCGTTCATGCGAGGGCTACGAGCGGCGCGAACTGGTGCGAGACCGCGGGCGGGGTCGCGGCCTCCTGGTCGAAGCTCACCAGCTCCCAGGCCTCCTTGTCCTCGAGCAGCACGCGCAGGATCTGGTTGTTGAGCGCATGGCCGGCCTTGTGCGCCGAATACGACGCGAGCAAGGGGTGGCCGCACAGGTAGAGGTCGCCGATCGCGTCCAGCACCTTGTGCTTGACGAACTCGTCGGCGTAGCGCAGGCCCTCGGCATTGAGCACGCGGTACTCGTCCATCACGATCGCATTCTCCAGGCTGCCGCCGAGCGCCAGCCCGTTGGCCTGCATGAACTCGACGTCCTGCATGAAGCCGAAGGTGCGCGCGCGCGCGACGTCGCGTATGTAGGAGTCACGGGCGAAATCGACCTCGACCCGGGTCGAGGTGCTGTCGATCGCGGGATGGTTGAACACGATCGAGAACGCCAGGCGGAAGCCATCGTAGGGTTCGAGCCGGACCCACTTGTCGCCCTCCACGTACTCGACCGCCTTCTTCACGCGCAGGAACTTCTTCGCCGCCCTCTGCTCCTCGATGCCGGCCGACTGGAGCAGGAACACGAAGGGGGCGGAGCTGCCATCGAGGATCGGGATCTCGGGCGCATCGACGTCCACATGCAGGTTGTCGATGCCCAGCCCGGCCAGCGCCGACATCAGGTGCTCGACCGTTCCGACCTTGTGCCCGCCCTGCTCCAGCCCGGAGCACATGCGCGTGTCGCACACTGCATAGGGATCGGCAGGAAGGGTCAGGGGCGGGTCGAGGTCGACGCGGTGGAAGACGATGCCGGTGTCGGGCGCCGCCGGCCGCAGGGTCAGGGTCACCTTGCGACCGCCGTGCAAGCCGACGCCGGTCGCCGTGACGACGGATTTCAGGGTGCGCTGCCGGATCATGGTCTTTTTCCTCTTCGATGCGCGATTTTAACATGCACCCCCGCAGCCCCCCGGCGATCGCGCCGATGCATCCGGGCTATTGCGCAAGCGGATGTTGCGCGCCCGACGCCAGCCGGTAAACGGCGGAACCCCCGCAGGGGCCGGAGGCGACGGCCCGTGCGGGGGTTCCGGTTCGTGGCCGCCGCGGCGGCGGCCACCCGGGCGGAGGTCAGTCCGCCTGGCGGCGCAGGAAGGCCGGGATGTCGTAGGTGCCCACACCGCTGGTGCTCATCGCCTCGACGGTGGTGCGGCGACCGCTGCGCATCACCGCCGGCACGTCGAGATTGGTCACGTCGACCGCGCCACCCATGGCCGGGCCGTAGGTGCCGGTGCCCTGCACCACCTGCATCACCGGCTGGCGCGCGGCGCGCGGCGCGCCGAGTCCGGTGGCCACCACGGTGATGCGGATGCGGTCTTCCATGGTGTCGTCGAACACGGTGCCGTACTTGACGAAGGCTTCGGGCGCGGCGAAGGCCTGCACGGTCTTCACCGCGTCGCGCACTTCGGACATCTTCAGCGACTTGCTCGCGGTGATGTTGATCAGCACGCAGCGCGCGCCGGAGAGCTCGGTGCCCTCGAGCAGCGGCGACACCGCGGCCTGCTCGGCGGCGATGCGTGCGCGGTCCATGCCGGCGGCCTCGGCCGAGCCCATCATCGCGCGGCCCATCTCGGCCATCGCGGTGCGGACGTCCTGGAAGTCGACGTTGACCAGGCCGGGCACGTTGATGATCTCGGCGATGCCGCCCACGGCCGAGCGCAGCACGTTGTCGGCCGAGCGGAAGCACTCCTCGAAGCCGGCGTCGTCGCCGAAGACCTCGAGCAGCTTGTCGTTGAGCACGACGATCAGCGAGTCGACGTGGCGGGTGAGTTCCTCGATGCCGCTCTCGGCGACGCGGATGCGGTTCTCGAAATCGAACGGCTTGGTCACCACGGCGACGGTCAGGAGACCCATCTCCTTGGCGATCTCGGCCACCACCGGTGCCGCACCGGTGCCGGTACCGCCACCCATGCCGCCGGTGATGAACACCATGTGCGCACCCTCGAGCGCGGCGGAGATGGCATCGCGCGACTCCTGCGCGGCGGCGCGACCCGCCTCCGGCTTGGAGCCGGCACCCAGGCCGGTGATGCCGAGCTGGACCTTGACCGGGGCGAGGCAGCGCTTGAGCGCCTGCGCGTCGGTGTTGGCGGAGATGAAATGCACTCCCTTCACGCCCTCGCGGATCATGTGGTCGACCGCGTTGCCGCCCGCACCGCCGACGCCGACCACCTTGATCACCGTACCGGTGGCTTCCTTCTCAACGATTTCAAACATTAGCCTCGCCTCCTGAATTGACTGCCCCGCGCGGCACCGATCGCCAGCCGGCCTGCATCTAGTAATTCGGCCGGGAGTTTACTACTAAATAAGCGATGGTGATCGGCCCACATCCAAAATGAAAACCGCCCGAAAACCCGTTCAGAAATTGCGTTCGAACCAGGCCTTCATGCGCCCGAAAAACTGTTTCACGCTGCGCGTGTCGCGCGCCTGCAGCCCCCTGCGACGCTGCACGGCGCCCTCCATGACCAGGCCCATCGCGGTGGCGTAGCGCGGCTGGCAGACCACGTCGGCAAGGCCGCCGTCGTACTGCGGCGCGCCCACGCGCGCGGGCATGTGGAAGACGTCCTCGGCGAGCTCGGCCATGCCGCGCATCACCGCCGAGCCCCCGGTCAGCACGATGCCCGAGGACAGCAGCTCCTCGTAGCCGCTGCGGCGCAGTTCGGCCTGCACCAGCTCGAAGAGCTCGGAGACGCGCGGCTCGATCACGTCGGCGAGTGCCTGGCGCGAGAGCTTGCGCGGCGGGCGATCGCCCACGCCCGGGACCTCGATCATCTCCTCGGGGTCGGCCATGTGGTGCATCGCCACGCCATGGCGGATCTTGATCTCCTCCGCCTCGGCGGTGGGCGTGCGCAGCGCCATGGCGATGTCGTTGGTGATCTGGTCGCCGGCGACCGGGATCACCGCGGTATGGCGGATCGCGCCCTGGGTGAACACGGCGATGTCGGTCGTTCCGCCGCCGATATCGACCATGCACACGCCGAGTTCCTTCTCGTCCTCGGTCAGCACGGCGTGGCTGGAGGCGAGCGGCTGCAGGCTCAGATCCATGACCTCCAGCCCGCAGCGGCGCACGCACTTGATCACGTTCTGCGCCGCCGACACCGCGCCGGTGACGATGTGCACCTTGACCTCGAGCCGCACCCCGCTCATGCCGATCGGCTCGCGCACGCCGCCCTGGCCGTCGATGATGAACTCCTGGGTCAGGATATGCAGGATCTGCTGCTCGGCCGGGATCGGCATCGCGCGCGCGACCTCGATCACGCGCTCGACGTCGAGCGGCGAGACCTCCTTCTCCTTGATCGCGACCGTGCCGCTGGAGTTGAAGCTCTTGATGTGGCTGCCGGCCAGCCCGGTGTAGACCTCGTGGATCTTGCAGTCGGCCATCAGCTCGACCTCCTGCACCACGCGCGAGATCGCGTCCACCGTGGCCTCGATGTTCACCACCACGCCGCGCTTGAGGCCGTTGGTGGACTGGGTGCCGAGGCCGACGACGTTGAGTCGCCCGTCGGGCTTCACCTCGGCGACCATGCAGGTGACCTTGGCGGTGCCGATGTCCAGGCCGACGATCAGTTCGTTGTATTGCTTGCTCATTTCCTGCCTTTCCGGGCGGCGGGCGCGACGGGCTGGTGGAGCACCGAGGCGTCGGCCGGGGTCAGTGCGAACCCGCCCGCATAGCGCAGGTCCGCGGTCTTGATGTCGATGTCGATCTGTTCGTGAACGCGCGGCCACACCGCGATGAAGCGGCGCAGCCGTTCCATCAGCGGAGACTTGTCCTGCTCGCGCCCGAGCACGATGGTCATGCCGTTATCGAGCTGCAGCTGCCAGGCCTCGCGCGCCGACAAGGCCAGCCCGACCAGGCGCACGCCGAGCGGCTGCAGCATGCTGGAGAACTCGGCATGGCGTGCGAGCAGCCAGCCCGCCGACCCCTGCGGGCCGTCGAACTGGGGCATGTCGGCGTTGGAAGCGGCGACGAAAACCTCGCCCTGGCGGTTGACCAGGCGCGCCTCGCCGCTCTCGGACACCGTCCAGTAGGCCACCGCCTCGTGTTCTTCCAGGCGCAGCTCGAGCGCGTCGGGCCAGCGCCGGCGCACCTCGGCCTTGCGCACCCAGGGCAGCTTCTCGAAAGTTTCCTTCACGCCGTCGAGGTCGACGGTGAAGAAGTTGCCCTGCACCGCGAGGCGGGCGGCGTAGTCGAGCTGTTCGACGGTGACCTGGCCGGGGTCGGTGAGCACCACCAGCTCGCGCAGCGGGAACAGCGGCCGCGACACGAACCAGATCACCAGCGCCCAGCCGAGCGCCACCGCCGCACCCAGGGTGAGCAGATCGGAGATCAGGTTGAGCAACGCGGGCCGATGCCACAGGCCGCGCTCCGCACCCGCGCGCGCCGCTCCGCCCGCCGCCGGACGGCGGGCGGAGCGGATCGACGCGGGACGGATGCCGGCTTCAGCCAAGGCGGGCTCCCTGCAGGATCTCGAGGCACAGCGCGGTGAAGTCCAGCCCCGCCACGCGCGCCGACATCGGCACCAGCGAGTGGCCGGTCATGCCGGGCGAAGTGTTCATCTCGAGCAGGTAGGGGCGGCCGTCCTCGGTGAGGATGAGGTCGGCGCGGCCCCAGCCGCGGCAGCCGAGCACGCGCGCGCACTTCATCACCATCGCCTGCAGCTCCGCCTCCTGCGCGGCAGGCAGGCCGCTGGGGCAGTCGTAGCGCGTGTCGTCGGTGAAGTACTTGTGCTGGTAGTCGTAGTTGCCGCCGGGGGCGACGATGCGCACCAGCGGCAGCGCGCGGTCCTCGAGGAAGGGGGCGGTGAGCTCGGCGCCGCAGATGAACTCCTCGGCGATCACCAGGCGGTCGTAGCGCGCCGCGAGCTCCCACGCGGCGCGCAGCTGGCCCGCCTCGACCACCTTGGTCGCGCCCATGCTCGAGCCCTCGTGCACCGGCTTGACGAAGATCGGCAGGCCGAGTTCGGCCACCACCGCGTCCCAGTCGGAGTCGTGCTCCAGGATCGCGTAGCGCGGCGTCGGCAGGCCGGCGGACAGCCACACCATCTTGGTGCGCCACTTGTCCATCGACAGCGCGGAGGCCATCACGCCGCTGCCGGTATAGGGGATGCCCATCAGCTCGAGCGCGCCCTGCACCGTGCCGTCCTCGCCACCGCGCCCATGGAGGGCGATGAAGGCGCGCTCGAAGCCCTCTTCCTTGAGGACGTGCAGGTCGCGCTCCGCGGGATCGAAGGCGTGCGCATCCACCCCCGCGGCCTGCAGCGCGGCGAGCACCGCAGCGCCCGACATCAGCGAAACCTCGCGCTCGGCAGACGAACCGCCGAACAGCACCGCAACCTTTCCGAACCGGGCCTTCACGCTGCTTCCTCGATGCTGGCGAGCTTGCCCGGCACCGCGCCGATGCTGCCCGCTCCCATGGTGATGACGACGTCGCCATCGCGCGCGGCGGACAGGATCATGCGCGGCATGTCGGCGATCTCCTCGACGAAGACGGGCTCGACCGTGCCGGCGACGCGGATCGCGCGCGCGAGCGAGCGGCCGTCGGCGGCGACGATCGGGGTCTCGCCGGCGGCATAGACCTCGGCCAGCAGCAGCGCATCCACGGTCGACAGCACCTTGACGAAGTCCTCGAAGCAATCGCGTGTGCGCGTGTAGCGATGGGGCTGGAAGGCCAGCACCAGGCGGCGGCCGGGGAAGGCGCCGCGTGCCGCGGCGATGGTCGCCGCCATCTCCACCGGGTGGTGGCCGTAGTCGTCGACCAGCGTGAAGCGGCCGGCCTCATCGCCGTCCTGGTCGTGCAGCGCGACCTCGCCGTAGCGCTGGAAGCGCCGGCCGACGCCGTTGAACTCGGCGAGCGCCTTGACGATCGCCGCGTCCGGCACCTGCACCTCGGTGGCCACCGCGATCGCGGCGAGCGCGTTGAGCACGTTGTGCAGGCCGGGCAGGTTGAGCTCGATCGACAGGCGCGAGGTCGTGCCGTTGACCCGCACGCAGTCGAACCGCATGCGCCCGCCCTCGGCGCGCACGTTCTCGGCGCGGATGTTGGCGGTCTCCGAGAAGCCGTAGCGCACGATCTGCTTGGCCACCTGCGGGATGATCTCGCGCACGTTGGGGTCGTCCTCGCACAGCACCGCCACGCCGTAGAAGGGCAGGCGGTGGAGGAAGTCGACGAAGGCCTGCTTGACCCGGCCGAAGTCGTGGCCGTAGGTGTCCATGTGGTCGGCGTCGATGTTCGTGACCACCGAGATCACCGGGTTGAGCAGCAGGAAGGAGGCGTCGGACTCGTCCGCCTCGGCCACCAGGTAGTCGCCCGTGCCGAGGCGCGCGTTGGCGCCGGCAGCGTTGAGGCGCCCGCCGATCACGAAGGTGGGGTCGATGCCGCCCTCGGCGAGGATGCTCGCCACCAGCGAGGTGGTGGTGGTCTTGCCGTGGGTGCCGGCGATCGCGATACCGTGCTTGAAGCGCATCAGCTCGGCGAGCATCTGCGCGCGCGGCACCACAGGAATGTGGCGCTCGCGCGCCGCGACCACCTCCGGGTTGTCGGCCTTCACCGCGGTCGACACCACCACCACGTCGGCGTCGGCGACGTTGGCCGCGTCATGCCCGCGCACCACATGCGCGCCCATCTTGTGCAGGCGGCGGGTGGCGGCGTTGTCGCCAAGGTCCGAACCGCTGACGCGATAACCCTGGTTGGCGAGCACCTCGGCGATGCCGCTCATGCCCGCGCCGCCGATGCCGACAAAGTGGATGTTCCTGACCTTGTGCTTCATGCTTGTTCTCCACCGCCCAGCTCGGCGCACACGTGCGCCACCGCGACGGCCGCGAGCGGCTTCGCGAGCGCGCGCGCGTTCTCGGCCATGTGCAGCAGGCGGCCGCGGTCAAGACTGGACAGGATGCCCGCCAGGCGGTCGGGCGTTAGTTCGGATTGCGGCAGCAGATAGGCGCCGCCGCGGTCGGCGAGGAAGCGCGCGTTGCCGGTCTGGTGGTCGTCCACCGCGTAGGGGAAGGGCACCAAGAGGCTGGCCACCCCGGCCGCGGCGAGCTCGGCCACGGTGAGCGCGCCGGCGCGGCAGATCACCAGGTCGGCGTCGGCGTAGGCCGCCGCCATGTCGTCGATGAAGGGGCGCAGCTCCCCGTCGACCTGGGCGCGCGCGTACGCCGCGCGCAAGGCCTCGATCTGGCGTTCGCCAGCCTGATGCACCACCACCGGGCGCTGCTCGGCGGGAAGGCGCAGCAGCGCCTGCGGCACGGTCTCGTTGAGCACCGCGGCGCCCAGGCTGCCACCCACCACCAGCACGCGCAGCGGGCCCGAGCGTCCGGCCATGCGTTCGGCCGGCGGCAGTACCGCGGCGATCTCGGCGCGCACCGGGTTGCCCATCCACTCGGCCTGTTCCAGCACCTCGGGGAAGCCGCTCAGCACGCGGTCGGCCACGCGCGCGAGCACACGGTTGGCCAGGCCGGCGACCGAGTTCTGCTCGTGCAGCACGAGCGGACGCCCGAGCAGCGCGGCCATCATGCCGCCCGGAAAGGTGATGTAGCCCCCCATGCCCAGCACCACGTCGGGGCGGACGCGGCGGATCTCGCGCAGCGCCTGCCAGAAGCCGGAGAGCAGGGTCACCGGCAGCAGCAGCTTGCGCAGCAGGCCCTTGCCGCGCAGCGCACCGAAGCGCACCCAGGCGGTGTCGTAGCCGCGCGGCGGCACGATGCGCGCCTCCATGCCCTCGGGGTTGCCCATCCAGACGATGCGCCAACCCCGGGCACGCAGTTCCTCGGCCACCGCGATGCCCGGGAAGATGTGGCCGCCGGTGCCGCCGGCCATCACCATCAGCGTCTTCATGCACGCCCCCCACGCAGGAGCTGGCGGTTCTCCCAGTCCACCCGGAGCAGGATGGCGAGCGCGACGCAGTTGGCGACGATGCCCGAGCCGCCGAAGCTCATCAGCGGCAGGGTCAGGCCCTTGGTGGGCAGCAGCCCCATGTTCACACCCATGTTGATGAAGGACTGGATGCCGATCCACAAGCCGATGCCCTGGGCGACCAGGCCCGCGAAGTAGCGCTCGAGCTTGATCGCCTCGCGCCCGATGATGAAGGCGCGGTGCACCACCAGCGCGAACAGCGCCACCACGGTCAGCACGCCGGCGAAGCCGAGTTCCTCGGCGATCACGGCGAGCAGGAAGTCGGTGTGCGCCTCGGGCAGGTAGAAGAGCTTCTCGACGCTGCCGCCGAGGCCGACGCCGAACCACTCGCCGCGCCCGAAGGCGATCAGCGAATGGGAGAGCTGGTAGCCCTTGCCGTAGGCGTCCTGCCAGGGGTCCATGAAGCCGAAGATGCGATCGCGGCGGTAGGGCGAGGTCCAGATCAGGATCACGAAGCCGATCACCGCCACCACCGCGAGGAGCACGAACACGCGCACGTTCACGCCGCCGAGGAAGAGCACGCCGAAGGCGATCGTGGTGATCACGACGAAGGCGCCGAAGTCGGGCTCGCGCAGCAGCAGGAAGCCGACGAGCAGGATCACCGCCATCATCGGCACGAAGCCCTTCACGAAGCTGCCCATGACGTCGAGCTTGCGCACCGTGTAGTCGGCGGCATAGAGCGCCGCGAAGATCTTCATGAGCTCGGAGGGCTGCAGGTTCACCGGCCCGAGCGAGAGCCAGCGCTGTGCGCCATTGACCTCGCGACCGATGCCCGGGATGAGCACCACCACGAGCAATACCACCCCGGCGACGAAGAGCGCCGGGGCGAGCTGCTGCCAGCGCGCCATCGGCAGCTGGAAGGCCATCAGGCCGAGGCCGATGCCGACAGCAAGGAAGACTGCATGGCGCAGGAGGAAATAGTGCGACTGGTAGGCCGTGAAGCGGCTGCCCTCGGCGATCGCGATCGATGCCGAATACACCATGACCAGACCGAGCAGCAGCAGGCCGACCGCGGCCCAGATCAACAGCAGGTCGAGTTCGCGCGCCGGCGCCCCCTGGCGCCCGAGGCGCCCGCTCGCCGCGCGCGCCGGATCGGCCGCGCCACCTTCGCGCTGGAGCAGGCCGGTGAGGGTGCTGGCGAACTTCATCGCGGCTTCACTCCGGGCAGGCGACGCACCGCAGCGACGAACACCTCGGCGCGGTGGGCGTAGTTGCGGAACATGTCGAGGCTGGCGCAGGCGGGCGAGAGCAGGACCGCGTCACCCGCCTGCGCCCAGGCATTGGCGCGCGCCACCGCGGCATCGAGGTCGGGCACGCGCTCGATCGCCACGCCGCATCCCGCCACCGCCTGCTCGATGCGGCCGGCGTCGCGACCGATCAGCAGCAGCGCGCGCGCCTTGCCGGCGAGCACGGGGGCGAGCGGCGAGAAGTCCTGACCCTTGCCGTCGCCGCCGGCGATCAGCACCACCGGGCAGTCCATGCCGGCGAGCGCCGCCACCGTCGCGCCGACGTTGGTGCCCTTGGAGTCGTCGTAGAAACGCACGCCGTCGGCGCGCTCGGCGACCAGCTCGACCCGGTGCGGCAGTCCGCGGAAGGCCTTCAGCCCGGGGATCAGGATCTGCGGCGCAATACCGAGCCCGCCCTCGCAGAGCGCGAGCGCGGCGAGCGCGTTGGCGGCGTTGTGGCGGCCGGCGAGCGGCAGCTCGTCGAGGGCGAGCAGGCGCTCGCCGCCGCGCAGCAGCCAGGCGCGGCCGTCGAGGTCGGCCAGACCGTAGTCGGTGTCGCTCGCCGGCGCCGCGGTGCCGAAGCGGATCGTGCGCCGGCCGGGCAGCGCCATGGCCGCCACGCGCGCGTCCTCGCGAGCGAGCACCTGCACGCCCTCGCCCTGGAAGATCGCCGCCTTGGTGGCGGCATATTCCTCGAGGTCGGCGTAGCGGTCGAGGTGGTCGTCGGTGACGTTGAGCACGATTGCCGCCTCGGCGTCCAGGCCCCGCATGGTCTCGATCTGGAAGCTGGAGAGTTCCAGCACCCAGCACGCGGGCAGCGCGGCGCCGATCTCCAGGCGCTCCATCAGCACGTCGAGCGCCGCCGGGCTGATGTTGCCGGCGGCGACCGCGTCGATGCCGACCGACTGCGCCAGCGCCGCGGTGAGCGCGGTCGTGGTGGTCTTGCCGTTGGTGCCGGTGATGGCGAGGATGCGCGTCTGCGCGCGCACGCCGAGCTCGTCGAGCGCCTGCGCGAGCAGGCTCATCTCGCCGGTAAGCGGCAGGCCGCGCCGACGCGCCTGCGCGGCGACCCCGACGCGCGGGTCGAGCCCGGGGCTGAGCGCGACCAGATCGACCCCGTCGAGCACCTCGTCGCCGAAGCTGCCCATGAAGATCTCGGCCAGCGGCGCGTCCGCCTTCAGCGCGTCGACCCCGGGCGGGACGGCGCGGCTGTCGGCCACGCGCACGCGCGCCCCGCGCAGGGCGCACCAGCGCGCCATGGCCAGGCCCGATTCGCCGAGCCCGAGGACGAGGACGTGTTTTCCGGTGAGTGCGCTCATCGCAGTTTCAGCGTCGACAGCCCGAACAGCACCAGCATGATGGTGATGATCCAGAAGCGGACCACGACCTGGGTCTCCTTCCAGCCACCCAGTTCGTAATGGTGGTGCAGCGGCGCCATGCGGAAGATGCGCTTGCCGCCGGTGGCCTTGAAGTACAGCACCTGCACCATCACCGACAGCGTCTCGGCGACGAACAGGCCGCCCATGATGAAGAGCACGATCTCCTGGCGCACGATCACCGCGATCGTGCCGAGCGCGGCACCGAGCGCGAGCGCGCCGACGTCGCCCATGAAGACCTCCGCCGGGTAGGCGTTGAACCACAGGAAGCCCAAGCCCGCGCCGCAGATCGCGCCGCAGAACACCGCCAGTTCGCCCGCGCCCGCCACATAGGGCACGCCGAGGTACTTCGAGAAGCCGACGTGACCGGCGACATAGGCGAAGATCGCCAGTGCCGCGGCCACCATCACCGTCGGCATGATCGCCAGGCCGTCGAGGCCGTCGGTGAGGTTCACCGCGTGGCTGGTGCCGTTGATGACGAAGTAGGTCAGCGCGATGAAACCGAAGATGCCCAGCGGGTACGCAATCGCCTTGAAGAAGGGCACGATCAGTTCGGTTTCGGCCGGGATGTCTGCGGTGACTCCGAGATAGATCGCCGCGGCGAGCGCGATCGCCGAGGTCCACAGGTATTTCCAGCGGCTCGCCAGCCCCTTCGGATCGCGATGCACGACCTTGCGCCAGTCATCCACCCAGCCCACGGCGCCGAAACCCAGGGTCACCAGCAGGGTCACCCACACGTAGGCGTTCTTCAGGTCGCCCCACAACAGGATGGTGACGCCGATCGCGATCAGGATCAGCGCGCCGCCCATCGTGGGCGTGCCGGCCTTGGTGAGGTGCGACTTGGGGCCGTCGTCGCGCACGGCCTGGCCGATCTTCTTGGCCGCGAGCCAGCGGATGACGGCGGGGCCGGCGATCAGCGAGATCGCCAATGCGGTGAGAGCGGCGAGCACCGTCCGCAGCGTGATGTAGCCGAAGACGTTGAAGCCACGAATGTCCTGGCCGAGCCAGAGAGCGAGTTCCAACAACATGTCAGGAGCCGGTTTCCGTTGAAGGGGCCGGATTGTGCACTGCCGCAAGCGCATCCGCCACCCTTTCCATGCGCATGAAGCGCGAGCCCTTCACCAGCACCACCGAGTCCGCATCCAGGCGCGGCACGAGCGCCTTGACCAGCGCCTCCACCGAAGTGAAATGGCGCGCGCCCTCGCCGAAGTTGTGCGCCGCCACCGCGCTCATCTCGCCGAGCGCGAAGAGGCCGTCGATGCCCTTGCTCTTCGCATAGCCACCGACCTCGTCGTGAACCTGGGCGCTGGTCTCGCCGACCTCGCCCATGTCGCCGAGCACCAGCCAGGTATGGCCCGGCATGGCGGCGAGCACGTCGATGCCGACGCGCACCGAATCCGGATTGGCGTTGTACGAATCGTCCAGGATCAGCGCGCCCCGCGGCCCGGCACGGCGTTGCAGGCGACCGCGGGTGCCGGCGAAACCCGCCAGTCCCTCGGCCACCGCCTCGAGCGGAACCCCTGCCGCGAGGCAGGCCGCCGCCGCGCCGAGCGCGTTGCGCACGTTGTGCAGACCCGGCACCTGCAAGGCGAAATCGATCTTCCCTTGCGGGATGTCGAGTTCGAGCCGCGAGCCGAGGCCGCGCAGGGTACACCGCGCGGACACGTCCGCCGGATGGTCGATACCGAATGTCACAATCGGCCGCCCGGCGTTGAGCGAACGCCAGTAGCCGGCGTGCGGATCGTCGGCGTTGATCACCGCCACGCCTGCCCCGCCCAGGCCTTCGTAGATCGCGCCCTTCTCGCGCGCGACCTCGTCGACCGAGCCCATGCCCTGGAGGTGGGCGCGCTGGGCGTTGTTCACCAGGGCCACCGTGGGCTGGGCGAGCGCGCTCAGGTAGCCGATCTCGCCGGGATGGTTCATCCCCATCTCGATCACCGCGGCGCGATGGAAGTCGCGCAGTTCGAGCAGCGTGAGCGGCATGCCGATGTCGTTGTTCAGGTTGCCGCGCGTAGCGAGCACCGACTCCTCGCCGAAGCCGTCGCGGCTCGCCTGCACGCGCAGGATCGCGGCACACATCTCCTTCACCGTGGTCTTGCCGTTGCTGCCGGTGACGCCGATCAGGGGCAGCGCGAAACGCGCCCGCCAAGCCGCCGCGAGCGTGCCGAGCGCACGCCGCGTGTCGTCCACCACCAGCAGGGGCAGGCCGGCATCGGCCTTGCCGGCGCTCCAGGCGGCATCGACCATGGCCGCGGCGGCGCCCGCCTTCGCCGCATCGGCGACGAAGTCGTGGCCGTCGAAGCGCTCGCCGCGCAGGGCGACGAAGAACTGCCCGGGCGCGAGCGCGCGGGTATCGGTACCGACGCTGTCGAAGCGCCCTTCCCCGGTCGCCCGCGCACCATGGCAGGCGAGTGCGCGCGTGGCGTCGTGCAGGCTCATCATCGGCCATTCTCCCTTGCATGCCAGGCGGCGAGCGCGCGCTTCGCCTGCTCCAGGTCCGAAAAAGGCAGGCGCTGGCCGAGGATTTCCTGGTACGGCTCGTGGCCCTTGCCTGCGATCAGCACGACGTCGTCGGCCCGCGCCTCGCCCACCGCGCGGGTGATCGCCTGCGCGCGGTCGACCACGCATTCGGCCGCGGCGCCGGCGCCGGCGGCAATGGCCTCGACGATGCGCTGCGGATCCTCCGAACGCGGGTTGTCGCTGGTGATCACCACGCGATCGGCGATCGCGCTGGCGATCTCGCCCATCATCGGGCGCTTGCCCGGGTCGCGGTCGCCGCCGCAGCCGAACACGCACACCAGGCGGCCGCGGCGGCTATGCACCGTGCCGCGCAAGGCTTCGAGCACCTTGGCGAGGGCATCGGGCGAATGCGCGTAGTCGATCACCACGAGCGGCTCGCACACCCCGCCGACGAGCTGCATGCGCCCCTGCGGCGGCGCCAGCCGACCGAGCACCGGCGGCAGCTCGTCGAAGGCGATGCCGCGCGCCAGCAGCGCGCCCGCAACCGCGATCAGGTTGGAGACGTTGAAGTGCGCCACCATGCGCACGCCGATCTCGGCCTCGCGCCCCTCCCAGACGAGGGTGAAGCGCAGTCCTGCGGGCGCCGCCTGCAGGCGATCGGCGCGCAGCACGCGCGCGCCGGGCACCGCGTCGGCGTTGGCGGCGTAGAGGGTGCATGCGATCACCGCGCGCCCCTCGACGACGAGCCGGCGCGCCAGCGCCAGGCCCCAGGGATCGTCGATGTTGATCACGCAGGCCGACAGCTCCGGGCGCTCGAACAGGCGCGCCTTGGCCGCGGCGTAGGCTTCCATGGTGCCGTGGTAATCGAGGTGGTCGCGACTCAGGTTGGTGAAGATCGCGACGTCGAACTGCGCACCATTGACCCGCCCCTGGTCGAGCCCGATCGAAGACACCTCCATCGCCGCGGCCACCGCCCCCTGGTTGCGGAAGCGCGCAAACCAGCGCTGCAATTCGAGCGCGTCGGGCGTGGTGTTGAGCCCTTCCTCGAGGGCGTCGGGGAACCCGCAGCCGAGCGTACCGACGATGCCGCAGCGCTCGCCGAGTTCGCCGAGCGCACGCGCGAGCATCTGCGAGACGGTGGTCTTGCCGTTGGTGCCGGTGACGCCGGCTAGCCAAAGCGACTGCGAAGGCCGGCCGTGGAGTTCGTGGGCAAGGTGCCCGGCGAGCTCGCGCAGGCCACGCACGCCGAAACCGGGCACCGCGAGCGCGGGCGCGCAGAATCCGTCGCCATCCTCCCACAACAGCGCGGCGGCGCCATGCACGACTGCATCGGCGAGGAAGCGGCGGCCATCGGTGCGCTGGCCGGGCCAGGCCGCGAACACGCAACCCGGGCCGGCCTTGCGCGAATCGGCGGTGATGTCGTCGGCGTGGACGCCGAGCGCACGCAGTCGATCGAGCACCGCGAGGGCTTGCATGGCGCTCACATGCTCTCCCGGCTGCTGCCTTCGCTCGCTGCCTCGTCGCCGCCGCGGCGAGCGAGCTGGAGCGGGGTCAAGGGCATGTCGGGGGCGACGCCGAGCGTGCGCAGCGTGCCTTCGGTGATGCGCGAGAACACCGGCGCGGCGACCGTGCCGCCGTAGTGCTGGCCTGCGGAAGGCTCGTCCACCATCACCGCGACCACGATGCGCGGATCGCTCGCCGGGGCGAAGCCGACGAAGGACGAGATGTACTTGCGCGCATAGCGGCCATCCTCGAGCTTGTGCGCGGTACCGGTCTTGCCCGCCACCGTGTAGCCGGGCACCTGGGCGCGGATCGCGGTGCCGCCGGGACCCGCCGCCATCGCCAGAACGGTGCGCATCTGGCGCGCGGTGTCGGCCGAGAACACGCGGCGCCCGGAACTCGGCGTGCCGTCCACCCGGGTCAGCGACAGCGGCACCAGCTCGCCCTCGCGCGCGAACACGAGGTAGGCACGCGCCATCTGGATCAGGCTCGTCGAGATGCCGTGCCCGTAAGACATCGTCGCCTGCTCGATCGGCCGCCAGGTCTTGGCGGGACGCAGCCGCCCGGAAGTCTCGCCGGGGAAGCCGAGGTTGAGCGGGGTGCCGAAGCCGAGCTGGTCGAAGAGGTGCCACATTTCCTCTGCGCCGAGCTGCTGCGCCATCTTCACGGTGCCGATGTTGGAGGACTTCTGCACCACCTGCGCCATGGTGATGACGCCGTGGCGCTTGGTGTCGGAGATGGTCGCGGTGCCGATCGTCATGCGGCCGTTGCCGGTATCGATCGGGGTATTGAGTTTGACCTTGCCGCGCTCGAGCGCGAGCGCGGCGATGAAGGGCTTCATCACCGAGCCGGGCTCGAAGGCGTCGGTGAAGACGCGGTTGCGCAGTTGCGCGCCGGTGAGGTTGGCGCGATTGTTCGGGTTGAAGGTCGGCGCATTGACCAGGGCGAGCACCTCGCCGGTGCGCACGTCGAGCACCACCGCAGCCGCGGCCTTGGGCTTGTGCTCTTCCATCGCCTCGCGCAGGGCGGACCAGGCGAGATACTGGATCTTGCCGTCGATCGACAGCGCCACCTCGTCGCCATCGCGTGGCGGACGGATCGCCTCGACGTCCTCGACGATCTGGCCGCGGCGGTCCTTGATCACCCGGCGCGCGCCGGCACGGCCCGACAGGCGCTTGTCGAAGGCGAGCTCGATCCCCTCCTGGCCGCGATCTTCCAGATCGGTGAAGCCGAGGATGTGCGCCATCACCTCGCCACCCGGGTAGTAGCGACGGTATTCCTTTTCCTGGTGGATGCCGGGCAGGCGGAGGTCGGCGACGGCCTGCGCCACCTCCGGCGGCACCTGGCGCTTGAGGTAGACGAAGTCGCGCCCCGCGGCGAGCCTGGCGTTGAGCTCGCCGACGTTCATCTCGAGCAGGCGCGCGAGCTCGCGCACCTGCGCCGGCTCCAGCCGGGCATCGGCGGGCAGGGCCCAGACCGCGCGCACCGGCGTGCTCACCGCGAGGATGTCGCCGTGGCGGTCGGTGATGCGGCCGCGGGTGGCGGGGACCTCGAGCACGCGCGCATAGCGCGACTCGCCCTTGGCCTGGAGGAAGTCGTTATTGACCCCCTGCAGGTAGAGCGCACGTCCGACCAGTGCGAGCGAACAACCCATCAGTGCGAGCATGATGATGCGCGGCCGCCAGGCCGGCAACTCGCGCTTGAGCAGCGGGTTGTGATTGAAGGTGACGGCACGTTGCTTTTTCATGATTGAGGCTCCACGACCAGCACCTGCCCTTCGGGCGGCAACTGCATGTGAAGGCGGTCGCGGGCGAGCTTCTCGATGCGACCGTGCGTCGCCCAGGTGCTCTGCTCGAGCTGGAGCTGGCCCCACTCGACCTCGAGCGCCTGCGCGCGCGCCTGCTCGCGCTCGTACTCGCCATGGAGGCGGCGCGCCTGGTGCTGGGAGGCGACGACGCCGAGCGCGCTGGCGACGGCGAGGGCGACGAGGACGGCGTCGATGCGCACCATCAGGGCGCCTCCGTGCGCTCGGCCACGCGCAGCACCGCGCTGCGCGCGCGCGGGTTGGCCGCGACCTCGGCGTCGCTCGGGCGCATCGCCTTGCCGACGAGCTGCAGGCGCGGCGCGGGCAGATCCGCCGCCCTGACCGGCAGCCGGCGCGGCAGCACCGGCGGACGCGACTCGTCACGCATGAAGCGCTTCACGATGCGATCCTCGAGCGAATGGAAGCTGATCACCGCCAGGCGCCCACCCGGCCGCAGCCGGGACACGCAGACGGGCAGCACGCGGCTCAGCTCCTCGAGTTCCTGATTGATGAAAATCCGAAGAGCCTGGAAGGTGCGTGTCGCCGGGTGCTGCCCCGGCTCGCGCGTGCGGACCGCCTTTTCCACGAGCGCGGCAAGTTGTCCAGTGGTTGCGACAGCCCCCCCTGCCCGAGCATTTGCAATCGCCTTTGCAATCGCATGAGCAAACCGTTCCTCTCCATATTCCCTGATGACCTCCGTGATCTGGCCGACGGACGCCTCCGCCAGCCACTCCGCCACGGTCTGCCCGCGGCTCGTATCCATGCGCATGTCGAGGGGGGCGTCGAAGCGAAAGCTCATCCCGCGCGCAGCGTCGTCCAGCTGGGGCGAAGACACCCCGAGGTCCAGCAGCACTCCATCCACCGCCTGCACGCCCAGGCGCGCGAGCTCGTCGTCGAGCGCGCTGAACGCCGAGTGCACGAGCGTCAGCCGGGCGTCGCCCACCCCCTGCCCGGCAGCGATCGCCAGCGGATCACGGTCGAAGGCGATCAACCGCCCCTGCGGTCCGAGGCGTTGGAGCACCGCGCGACTGTGGCCGCCGCGCCCGAAGGTTCCGTCGACGTAGAAGCCGTCGGCCCGGATCGCAAGCGCGTCGACCGCTTCGGAGAGGAGGACGCTGACGTGGGCATCGGCGAGGTTCACAGCGCGAGGCTCTCGAACCCGGGCGGCAGGCCGGTATTGACCAGTTCCAGCATCGCCTGCTGCTGCTTCTCCCAGCGCTCGTCGGACCACAGCTCGAAGTGCGCACCTTGGCCGACCAGCCAAACCTGCTTCTCGAGCGCGGCGAACTTGCGCAGGGAGGGCGCCACCAGCACGCGACCGGCGGCGTCGAGCGTCTCTTCCTGGGCGAAGCCCACGAGCAGGCGCTTGAGCATCGCCGCCTGCGGATCCAGGCTCGGTGCGCGCAGCACGTGGTCGCGGATCGGATTCCAGGCGGGGACGGGATAGACGAGGCAGCAGCCGTGCGGATGGGCGGTCAGCACCACCTGGCCGTTGTCGACGGCCAGGGCATCACGATGCCGCGCGGGAATCGCAAGGCGTCCCTTCGCATCGAGATTGAGCGCCACCGCTCCCTGGAACATCGAACCCCCTGACGGCTTCGGGAAAGCATCGGAACGACACTTTTCCCCACTTTTTTCCACTTGAACCCACTTTAGAGGAAAGGCCATACCGGGTCAAGGCTGCAAGATCGGAATCCCTTTGTTGCACAATGACTTACCGCTCTGCGCCAAGACACGGATAAATCCTGAAAAATCAAGGGAGATGCGCATGGACGTTCGCGCGGCACGCGAAATCGGGCCGCGCAAAGGGCGCAGTGGGAAAAAGTGGGAATGCCGGTGCAATCCGGCCTGCTCGCACTGGCGGATTCCGAGCGGATGGGGGAGAACGCTGCTGCCTTCCGCTCGCAGAGGGGGCATGCGCGGGCGGAAACAGGGGAAGAAGTGGGAAGTCCGCCGATAAGCCGGGTTCTGTCGAACGCCACCGGCGGACCGGTGACATCGGGCAGTCATTCCTCTGGGCGCCACGTCGCCGTGGCGCTCTAGCAGCCTACCCGGGAGCGACGCGAGCCACGCCGATGCTCCCCTATTTGGCCTTGCCCCGGATGGGGTTTGCCGTGCCAGTCCTGTTGCCAGTCCTGCGGTGAGCTCTTACCTGCCGATGCTTGCGCACCGACCCTCAGCTTGCTCGCGCAAGCCGCGGCACCGTTTCACCCTTACCTGTACCCATTGAAGAGCAAGCTCTTCAAAATGGACTCTGCTGCCTTGCGGCAGCGAAGTCCGGGCCATCGGCGGTCTGCTCTCTGTTGCACTTTCCGTCGCCTCACGGCGCCCGGCCGTTAGCCGGCATCCTGCTCTGCGGGGCCCGGACTTTCCTCCACGCACGACGAGGTGCGCAGCGACTGCCTGGCGGACTTCCGGCCCGGATTATACGCGTGCCGGCAGGGCGTCGCCCGGCTTATTTGGTGGCGGGCGCGGGTACGAAGGCGGGCGCGCCGTCCTTGAGGACGAAGCTGCCGACGAGGGCTCCGGGCGGGCGGTCACCCGGATTGTCCCAGTCCTGCACGCGGCACTCCTCGGTACCGGCGAGATACCAACGCGCGCCCTGGTGCAGCGCCCACAGGCCGTCTCCGGCGGCGTAGATCTTCATCTCGACGAGGGTCGCCGAGCCCGGATGGATGCGGATGCGCTTCTGACAGGCGGGCAGGCGCGACACCACCATCGCCTGACGCAACTCGTCATCCCAGAAGAACTTCTGCTCGCGCACCAGGATCAGCGCGTGCTGGTTGCCTTCGATCATGTAGGCGGTGGCGCTGTTCTCGCAACCCGCCAGCACGGCGAGCAGACCGACGGCAGCGAGACCGCGGCGCAGCGCGCGCCCGGCGCCGCCGCGGACGCCGGGCCGGATCGACATGGGCGCGCCCGCATCCCGGGCGCCCGTCTCAAGCATGCGGACGCCCATCTCAGGCCCCTTCCACCAGCTTCCAGCCCACCTGCTCGCCGGCGCGCAAGGGCACCAGCGGGTCTTCGCCCAGGTAGGGGTAGCTCGCCGGCACGCTCCAGGGCTCGCGCCGCAGCGTGATGGTGTCGCTGCTCGGCGCCAGGCCGTAGAAGGCCGGGCCGTTGAGGCTGGCGAAGGCCTCGAGGCGATCGAGCGCGCCGGCGGCGTCGAAGACCTCGGCGTAGAGCTCGATGCCCGCGTGCGCGGTGTAGCAGCCTGCGCAGCCGCAGGCGTTTTCCTTGGTGCTGCGCGCATGCGGCGCGGAGTCGGTGCCAAGGAAAAAGCGCGCGTTGCCCGAAGTGACCGCGGCGATCAGCGCCTCGCGGTGGCTCTCGCGCTTGAGGACCGGCAGGCAGTAGTGGTGCGGGCGGATGCCGCCGGCGAAGATCGCGTTGCGGTTGAGCAGCAAGTGGTGGGCGGTGACCGTGGCGGCCACGTGCGAGCCCGCTGCGCGCACGAACTGCG
Source organism: Thauera sp. DNT-1 (assembly GCF_055393985.1). Classification (NCBI taxonomy): domain Bacteria; kingdom Pseudomonadati; phylum Pseudomonadota; class Betaproteobacteria; order Rhodocyclales; family Zoogloeaceae; genus Thauera; species Thauera sp. DNT-1. Next base: position 1,924,829 of record NZ_AP043752.1, read on the forward strand.
CCGCCTCCGCGGTGGTGATGTGCTCGAACACCACCTTGAGCCCCGGGAAACGCCGCACCAGCGGCGACAGCGTGCGCTCGACGAAGACGCGCTCGCGGTCGAACACGTCAACCTCCGCCCCGGTGGCCTCGCCATGCACGCACAGCACCATGCCGAGCTTCTCCATGCGTTCGAGCACCGCATAGATCTTGTCGATCGCGGTGACGCCGGCGTCGGAGTTCGTGGTCGCGCCCGCCGGATAGAGCTTGCAGGCGACCACGTGGCCGCTCGCGCGGGCGCGGTCGATCTCGTCCGGCGACAGGTTGTCGGTGAGGTAGAGGCTCATCAGCGGCTCGAACCTCGACCCGCGCGCCGCGGCGAGGATGCGCTCGCGGTAGGCGAGCGCCTGCGCGGTGGTGGTGACCGGCGGCTTCAGGTTGGGCATGATCAGCGCCCGGCCGAAGCGGGCGGCGGTGTGCGGCACCACCGCGTCGAGCGCGGCGTCGTCGCGCACATGCAGGTGCCAGTCGTCGGGGCGGATCAGGGTAATCGATTGCATCGGGGCGTTCCTCGTGTGACCCGCCGATTATAGGCGCTTCGGCGGTGCGCACGGCCGACGCGGGCGTGCATGCGTCACGCCTGCGGCGAATCCTCGCCCTTGCGCTCGAGCGCGAGCGCGTACAAGGCCTTGCGCGGCGCCCCGGTGATCTCGGCCGCAAGCCGCGCCGCCCCCTTCACCGGCAGCTCGGCGAGCAGCAGATCGAGCACCCGGCGCGCCCGCGCATCCACCACCTCGCCGGCCGGCGCGCCTTCCACCACAAGCACGAACTCGCCGCGCAGGCGGTTGGCGTCGGCGGCGAACCAGGCGGCGGTCTGCGCCAGCGGCATGCGCACGATCTGCTCGTGGAGCTTGGTCATCTCGCGTGCGATCAGCAGCTCGCGTGCGCCACCGAGGACCTGCTCCATGTCGGCGACGCACTCGACGATGCGGTGCGGCGCCTCGTGGAACACCATCGCGGCGCGCTCGTCGGCGAGTTCGCGCAGCGCCGCCGCGCGCGCACCGGCCTTCGCCGGCAGGAAACCGACGAAGCGGAAGCCCCCCTCGGCGAAGCCCGATACCGACAGGGCCGCCACCGCCGCGCACGGCCCGGGCAACGGCACCACCGGATGCCCCGCGGCGCGCACCCGCGCGACCAGGCGGGCGCCCGGGTCCGACACCGCCGGCGTGCCGGCGTCGGTGATCAGCGCGACCTGGCGGCCGGCAGCGAGCTCGGCGACGATCACCCCGGCGGCCTCGTGCTCGTTGTGCTGGTGCGCCGCGAGCATGCGCGCGCGGATACCGTGCGCATCGAGCAGGCGCTGGCTGTGGCGCGTATCCTCGGCCGCGACCACGTCCACCGCGGCGAGCACGGCGAGCGCGCGCAGCGTGATGTCATGCAGATTCCCGAGCGGCGTCGCCACCACATACAATGACGGCGTACTGGAGAGCGGACGATCGGGCAAGGGAGCGGAGACGGTCATGGGCGGGAGATCCGGAGGCTGGACGCGCAGCGCGGGCGAGGACGCCCGGGGCGCGCACGCGGGTGAGGACAGTATCGGCGCACGCCCGACGCCGGCGCAAGCGCGCGGCGCCGCTGCCGAGGCGCTCGCCGCCGAACACCTTGCCGCACACGGCCTGCGCGTGATCGCGCGCAACGTGCGCTGCCGCGGCGGCGAGGTCGACCTGGTCTGCCTCGACCGCAGCCACGTCGTCTTCGTCGAGGTGCGCCTGCGCCGCAACAACCGCTTCGGCGGCGCCGCCGAGAGCATCACCGCGGCCAAGCAGCGCCGCGTGCTGATCGCCGCGCAGTGGTGGCTGGGCGGCGCCGGGCGGCGCTTTCGCGACGCAGCCTGCCGCTTCGACGCGGTGCTGCTCGACGCGCTCGACCCGGCGCGCATCATCTGGCTCCCGGGGGCCTTCGATGCCGGCTGATAGCGCGTGCTAGACTCTGGCGCCCCGCAGACGCCGCTTGCCGCATGAACCTGATCGACCGCATCTCGCACCAGTTCGAAGACAACATGCGCGCCTCGCTCGAGGCGCTCGAGCTGCTTGCCGCGCCGATCGCCGGCGCGGTCGAGCTGATCACCGCCAGCCTGCTCGACAGCGGCAAGGTGCTGGTGTGCGGCAGCAGCGGTTCGGCCGGCGACGCGCGCCGTTTCGCCGCTCAGCTGGTCAATGGCTTCGAGCTCGAACGCCCGGCGCTCGCCGCGATGGCGCTGAGCGCCGACAGCTCCAGCCTCGCCCCGATCGCCGGCGACCCCGATACCCAAGCCTTGTTCGCCCGTCAGATCGCCGCCTTCGGGCAGCCCGGCGACATCCTGCTGACCCTGTCCGCCAACCCCGATTCGGCGCGCGTGCTCGACGCCATCCGCGCCGCCCATGAGCGCGACATGCGAGTGATCGCCCTCACCGGCGCCGGTGGCGGGCGCACCGCCGAGACGCTCGGCCCGGCCGACATCCTGCTCTGCGCACCCGCCGAGCGGATTGCCCGCATCCGGGAAATCCACTTGCTGATCCTGCACTGCCTGTGCGACGGTATCGACTGCCTCTTACTCGGAGTGGAAGACTGATGACCCGACCCCAACACGCCGACAGACCGGCGAAGTCCAGCCGGCGCACCCTCCTCCTGGGCCTTTCCGCAGCCATCGCACTGCCCTTGCTGCAGGGCTGCTTCCCGGTCGTCGCCACCGGTGTCGGCGCGGGTGCGGCGATGGTCTCCGACCGTCGCACCAGCGGCACCTATGTCGAGGACGAAGGGATCGAATGGAAGGTGGCGGCGCGCATCCGCGAGCGCCTCGGCGACAGCGTGCATGTCAACGTCACCTCCTACAACCGCAACGTGCTGCTCACCGGCGAAGCGCCCAACGAGACCGTGCGCGGCCAGCTCGATGGCATCGTGGCCGGCGTCGAGAATGTGCGCGGCGTGATCAACGAAGTCGCCATCGCGCCCAACTCCAGCCTCACCGCGCGCGGCAACGACACCTTGATCACCTCCAACGTGAAGGCGCGCATGATCGACTCCGGGGCCGTCTCGGCCCACAACGTCAAGGTGGTGACCGAGGCCAACGTCGTCTTCCTGCTCGGCATCGTCCCCCGCAGCGAGGCCGACGCCGCCGCCGAGGTGGCGCGCACCAGCCAAGGCGTGCGCAAGGTCGTGCGGGTTTTCGAATACATCAGCGACGAGGAAGCCCGCCGCCTCGACAACCCGACCGGCGCGCGCCGCAACTGAGCGCCCCCGACCGGCATCCCTGGCGGCGGCGTCCTTCCGAACGCGCCGCCCGGGATGCGACTTACGCTCCGAGCGCGTCGAGCAGCTTCTGGTGCACGCCGCCGAAGCCGCCGTTGCTCATCACCAGCATGTGGTCGCCGGGCTGTGCCGCCGCAACCACGGCGGCGACCAGCGCATCCAGGCGATCGTAGGTACGCGCGCGTGCGCCCAGCGGGGCGAGCGCCGCGGCCGCATCCCAGTCCAGCCCGTGCGCATGGCAGAACACCAGATCGGCTTCGGCGAGGCTGGCCGGCAACTGCGCCTTCATGACGCCCAGCTTCATGGTGTTCGAGCGCGGCTCGAGCACCGCCAGGATGCGACCCTGCGGTTCGCGCCGGCGCAGGCCGCCGACGGTGAGCGCGATCGCGGTCGGGTGGTGGGCGAAGTCGTCATAGACGCTCACACCTCTTACCGTCCCGCGCAGTTCCAGCCGGCGCTTGATGCCGGCGAAACGCCCGAGGCTGGCGATCGCCTGCGCGGGCGTGACGCCGACGTGGCGCGCGGCGGCGATCGCGGCGAGCGCGTTGTCGCGGTTGTGGCTGCCGGCGAGCGCCATGCGCACCCGGCCCTGCTCGACGCCATCGAGGCGGAACACCGCCTCGGCCTCGTCCGCCCCGGTGCCCACCGTCCATCGGCCGTCGCCGCCGAACCATTCCAGCTCCGACCAGCAGCCACGCTCGATGACGCGCTTCAGGCTGTCCTCGTGGGCGTTGGCGACGATGCGGCCGCTCGCCGGGATGGTGCGCACCAGATGGTGGAACTGGGTCTCGATCGCGCCGAGGTCGGCGAAGATGTCGGCGTGGTCGAACTCGAGATTGTTGAGAATCGCGGTGCGCGGCCGGTAATGCACGAACTTCGAGCGCTTGTCGCAGAACGCGGTGTCGTACTCGTCGGCCTCGATCACGAAGAAGGGCGACTCGGTCAGGCGCGCGGACACGCCGAAGTTCTGCGGCACGCCGCCCACCAGGAAGGATGGCGACAAACCCGCATCCTCCAGCATCCAGGCGAGCAGCGAGGTCGTGGTGGTCTTGCCGTGGGTGCCGGCGACCGCCAGCACCCAGCGCCCGGCGAGCACGTGCTCGGCCAGCCACTGCGGCCCGGACACGTAGGGCAGGCCGCGGTCGAGGATCGCCTCGAGGAGCGGATTGCCGCGCGACACCGCGTTGCCGACGACGTACATGTCGGGCTCGAGGTCGAGCTGGCTGGTGTCGTAGCCCTCGATCAGCCCGATGCCCTGCTCCTCGAGCTGCGTGCTCATCGGCGGGTAGACGTTGGCGTCGCAGCCGGTGACGGTGTGGCCGGCGGCGCGCGCGAGCAGCGCGACGCCGCCCATGAAGGTGCCGCAGATGCCGAGGATATGGATGTGCATGGGGGTTCGCGCTCCGCTAAGCCTTCATCCGGCCGCAACCGGGGGTGTATTACAATGGGCGCGCATTCTACCCGAGGCCCACCATGCCCTCACACGCCCACGTATCACGCAGCGGCGGCCTGCGGCGCGAGATCGCCGCGCTCGCCGCACGCATGATGGCCGAGGACGGCATCAGCGACTTCGGCTTCGCCAAGCGCAAGGCTGCGAAACAGCTCGGCGCCACCGACGCCGACGCCCTGCCCAACAACAACGAGGTCGAGGCCGAGCTGCGCGCCTGGCTTGCGATCTACCAGGACGAGGAGCAGCCGCAGCGCCTGCTCGAGATGCGCAGCGCGGCGATCGAGGTCATGCGCCTGCTCGCCGACTTTCGCCCCTACCTCACCGGCGGAGCCCTCGACGGCACCGCCGGACGCTACTCGGAACTCGAGATCGAACTCTTCCCCGAGAGCACCAAGGACGTCGAGATCTTCTTCCTCAACCAGGACTTCGCCTACGAGCACCGCGAGCCGCGCCGCCCCGCACCGCATACGCCCGAGGCCATCCTCAGCTTCGACTGGGACGACGTGCCGGTGAAGGTGTCGATCTATCCCTCGGCCGCCGAGCGCAGCCCGCGCCGCGGCCAGGATCGCGCCCGCCTCGCCCAGGTCGAGGCCCTGGTCGCCGCGGCGGTGGAGAGCACACGCGACACGGGGTCGCACGCTCCCTGAGGTTTGCCTGCCCCGCCATGCCGGGCACCCTCCTCGGCTTGCAGCCCACGGCGCACGAGCGCAGAATCCGCGCACGGCGCCGGGTCCCAGGCACCCTCCACGCAAGTCCAGATCACAACCCAAAGTGGACAATTTGCCGCGATTTACGGCAAACTTGCATCCATGAAGCGCTCAAAATGCTTGACGACCCATCTTCACCGGGCGCTCGGGCCAGCCCCCCGGCATGACGGGGCGGTGCTTCACGAGGTCGCTTGCACGCATTCCGCCCGTGGTGGCGAGCCATCCCGGCCGAGCGAGTTCGCGCGCGGCCCCCTCAGCACGAAACGTTTCCGCACCAGTCCGCCGCCCGACCGCGGCGGCCTCGGCGTGTGCGCGAAACCCGAACACTGAATCATCCCGATCGTGGCGCCCGTCGAGGCGATCGCGGTCCCGTCCGGAGAACACCATGGATCTGCGCAAGCTCAAGAAACTCATCGATCTCGTCCAGGAGTCCGGCATCTCGGAGCTCGAGGTGACCGAAGGCGAGGAAAAGGTACGCATCGCCAAGCACACCAGCGCACCTCCGGCAACCTACTATGCCCAGGTCCCCCCCGCACCCGCAGCCGCACCGGCGGCCGTCGTCGCCTCCCCCGCCCTGACCGATGCAGAAGACGAGTTGCCCGACGGTCACGTGGTCAAGTCGCCCATGGTCGGGACCTTCTATCGCGCCGGGGCCCCGGGCGCGAAGCCGCTGGTCGAACTCGGCCAGAAGATCGCCACCGGCGACCGCCTGTGCATCATCGAGGCGATGAAGCTGATGAACGAGATCGAGGCCGACGCCAGCGGCGTCGTCAAGGCCATCCTGGTCGAGAACGGTGAGCCCGTCGAATACGGCCAGCCCCTGTTCGTGATCGGCTGAGTCCGCCATGTTCGAGAAGATCCTGATCGCCAACCGCGGGGAAATCGCCCTGCGCATCCTGCGCGCCTGCCGCGAACTCGGCATCAAGACGGTCGCGGTCCACTCCGAGGCCGACACCCACGCCAAGTACGTGCGACTGGCCGACGAGTCCGTTTGCATCGGCCCGCCGCCCTCTGCGCAGAGCTACCTCAACGTGCCGGCCATCATCTCTGCCGCCGAGGTCACCGACGCCGAGGCCATCCACCCCGGCTACGGCTTCCTCTCCGAGAACGCCGACTTCGGCGAGCGCGTCGAGCAGTCGGGCTTCGTCTTCATCGGCCCACGCCCCGAGACCATCCGCCTGATGGGCGACAAGGTCTCTGCCAAGGATGCGATGAAGGCCGCCGGCGTGCCCTGCGTGCCGGGTTCGGACGGCGCACTGCCCGAGGATCCGAAGGAGATCGTCAAGATCGCACGCGCGGTCGGCTACCCGGTGATCATCAAGGCCGCCGGCGGCGGCGGCGGGCGCGGCATGCGCGTGGTGCACACCGAGGCCGCGCTGCTCAACGCCGTCACCACCACCCGCGCCGAGGCCCAGGCGGCCTTCGGCAACCCCGTCGTATACATGGAGAAGTTCCTCGAGAATCCGCGCCACGTCGAGATCCAGATCCTTGCCGACCAGCACGGCAACGCGGTCTATCTCGGCGAACGCGACTGCTCCATGCAGCGCCGCCACCAGAAGGTGATCGAGGAAGCGCCGGCCCCCGGCATCGACCGCAAGACGATCGCCAAGGTCGGCGAACGTTGCGCGGAAGCCTGCCGCAAGATCGGCTACCGCGGCGCCGGCACCTTCGAGTTCCTCTACGAGAACGGCGAGTTCTACTTCATCGAGATGAACACGCGGGTGCAGGTGGAGCATCCGGTGACCGAACTGATCACCGGCATCGACATCGTGCAGGCGCAGATCCGCATCGCCGCCGGCGAGAAGCTCTGGTTCCGTCAGCGCGACATCGAGTTCCGCGGCCACGCGATCGAGTGCCGGATCAACGCCGAGGATCCGTTCAAGTTCACGCCCTCGCCCGGTCGCATCACCAACTGGCATACGCCAGGTGGGCCGGGGATCCGGGTCGATTCGCACGTTTACAACGGCTACACCGTGCCGCCCCACTACGACTCGATGATCGGCAAGCTGATCGCATACGGCGACACTCGCGAGCAGGCGATCCGTCGCATGCGCATCGCGCTCTCCGAGATGATGGTCGAGGGCATCAAGACCAACATCCCGCTGCACCAGACCCTGATGCTCGACCCGCGCTTCAACGAGGGCTGCACCAGCATCCATTACCTCGAGCACAAGCTCACCCACCGCAACGAAGTGCAGGACTGACGCGCGATGTGGATCTCGGTGACCCTGCAGGCCGAGGCCGACAAGGCCGAGGCGCTCTCCGACGCACTGATGGAGGCCGGCGCGCTCTCTGTCTCGATCGAGGACGCCGACGCCGGCACCGAGGCGGAGCGCCCGCAGTTCGGCGAGCCCGGCCACCTGCCCACCGCGCTGTGGGACCACAGCCGGGTGATCGCGCTGTTCGACGGTGCGGCCGATCCGGCCGAGCTCGGCGCGATGCTCGCCGAAGCCGCCCGCGCGGCGGGTTTCGACGCCGTCCCCCCGTTCTCCACCGAGACGGTAGCCGAGCAGAACTGGGTGCAGCTCACCCAGAGCCAGTTCGATCCCATCCGCATCACCGACCGGCTGTGGATCGTGCCGTCCTGGCACGAGGCGCCCGACGCCGACGCGATCAACATCGAGCTCGACCCCGGCATGGCCTTCGGCACCGGCTCCCACCCCACCACCCGGCTCTGCCTGGAGTGGCTGTGCGAGGTGGTCACGCCCGGCTGCAGCGTGCTCGACTACGGCTGCGGCTCGGGCATCCTCGGCATCGCCGCGGCCAAGCTCGGCGCCGGCGCGGTGCTCGGCATCGACATCGACGAGAAGGCGGTCGAGGCCGCGCGCGACAACGCCGCGCGCAACCACGCGGCCGTACGCCTGCAGCACTCTGCCGTGCCGGTCGGCGACACCTTCGATCTGGTCGTCGCCAACATCCTCACCAACCCGCTGTGCGTGCTCGCGCCGGCGATTTCGGCGCGGGTCGCTCCGGGCGGCCGGGTGGCGCTGTCGGGCGTGCTCGAGACCCAGGCCGCGCAGGTCGTGGAGGCCTGGGCACCGCACATCGCACTGCACGTGGGCGCGGCGCACGAAGGCTGGATCCGCCTCGAGGGACGGCGCCCCGGGCCATGATGATCACCCGCTGCCCCGCCTGCCAGACGGTGTTCCGGCTGCGCCCGGAGCAGCTTCACGCACGGGGCGGCGAGGTCCGCTGCGGGCATTGCTTCCACCCCTTCAACGCGCTCGAGCACACGGTCGAGGTTCGCGACGACGGCGCCGCGACCACAGCGGCGCCCCCACCCCCCGCGGCGAGACCGGTGTATGAAGCACGCCCCGATCCGCTGCTCGACTTCGACATCCCCGAGGTTGCCCCCTCGCCGCCGATCCGGGCGCCGCTGCCCGAGCCGGGTCTCGACGACTACGAGGACTGGCTCGCGCCCGCGCACAAGCCCGCGCTGCGCGGCACCGCGATGGACGACGGGCAGACCGGCACGGCCCCCGCCTTCGACGAGGGCGCCGCAGCGGCCCAGCCCTTTCCGGAAGTCTTGCGCAGCGCCCGGCGAGGCCTGCCGATCGACGAGGACGAGGGCGGAACGCCTGCTCGCGGCAGGGACCTCGCCGCGCCCGGGCCCTTCGCACCGACGATCTCCTACACGCCACCGCCGCCCTTCGACGACGATCCGGCCACCGCAATCCCCGGGCTCTCCACCCCCGTGCGCGAATCCGCGCGGGCCGCACCGGAACCCGCCTCCATCCCTGCACACGAGGATGAACAACCCGCCTCGCCTCACGAGCCCGACCTCGCCCGCCTCGACGCCAACTACGGACGCCCGCGCAAGGAAACCCACCCGCTCGTACGCGCGCTCGCGATGCTGCTCGCGGTCGGCTTGTCCGCGCTGCTCGCGGCGCAGGCCACCTATCTGTATCGCATGGAGCTGGCGCGCGCCCTCCCCGGCCTGCGCCCCGTCCTGAGCGAGGCCTGCGCGCGCTTCGGCTGCGGCGTGCCCTATCCGCGCGATGCGGAACACATCGCGATCGAGGCTTCCGACCTGCAGGCCGAACCCGGGCGGCCCGGCTACTACCTGCTGCAAGCCACGCTCAACAACCGCGCGGACTATCCGCAGCAGTGGCCGCATCTGGAACTCACCCTCACCGACGCCGGCGACAACCCGATCTCGCGCCGCGTGCTGCCATCCACCGACTGGCTGCCACCGAGCCAGCCGCACGAAGCCTTCATGGCACGCAGCGCGATCGAGTTGCGCATTCCCTTCGCCGCACCGGCGCTGGCACCGACGGGATACCGGATCTATGCATTCTATCCGTGAGGAGTGAGGCGTAAGGCATCAGGGGTGAGGAGCGGGAGCGAGCGCGCTCGACCCCGCATGCGCCGGGCTCGCGCCCGGCATCCTTCTCAGCGCGAGACGCGGGTGGTGCCGGCGTCGCGCAGCACGCGGACGCGCTCACCGGGGCGGAAGCCTTCGCCCTCGTCGGCCTGCACCACGGCGAGAAACTGGTCATTGTCCAGACGCACGGTGACTTCCACGCCCGCTTGCCGGGTCGCACCTTCCTCCACCGCAGAGCCGGCAAGCCCGCCGGCCACCGCGCCGATGACGGTGGCCACGGCCTGGCCACGTCCGCCGCCGACCGTGTTGCCGGCGATACCGCCGATGGCCGCGCCCGCGACCGAGCCGATCGGCGTCTTCGTTCCCTCGAGCTGCACCGCGCGTACCGCCTCGATGGTGCCGAACTGCACCGTCATCGCGCGCCGCGCCTCGGTGCGCGCATACGTGCCACCCCCCAGTCCCTGGGCGCAGCCGCCCACCGCCAGCGCCGCGATCATCGCGCCGGCCAGGGCGCGCCACTTCATCCCGCTTCGATTCACCATAGATCCTCTCCGAAAGCCTCGCGATAACGCGCCCCGACGTCTGCACGCGAAGGCGCGTAGTTCTGTCCGCCACGCTGGGCGATCTTGAGCGCGCCCATGACCGCGGCCAGGCGCGCGCTCCTGCGCAGGTCCCAGCCCGCGGCGATACCGTGCAGCAGGCCGGCACGGTAGGCGTCGCCGCAACCGGTCGGGTCGACGATCGCGTCCGCCCTCACCGCCGGCACCTCGAACACCTCGCCGCGCCAAAGCACGCGCGAACCTTCCGCTCCCAAGGTCACCACCAGCGCCTCCACCTCGCGGGCGAGCTCCGCTTCGCTGCGCCCGGTCTTCTCGCACATCAGCCGGGCCTCGTAGTCATTGACCGTACAGTAGCGCGCCTGTTGCAGGCATTTCAGTAACGCTTCGCTACCAAGGATGGGCAGGGCCTGGCCCGGGTCGAACACGAAGGGCACCCCGGCCGCGGCGAAGCCGTCGGCGTGGCGCAGCATGCCGTCGGCGCCGTCGGGCGAGACGATGCCCAGCGTCGCACCGGCCGCGGTGCGCACGTCGTTCAGGTGCGAGTGGAACATCGCCCCCGGATGGAAGGCGGTGATCTGGTTGTCGTCGAGGTCGGTGGTGATGAAGGCCTGCGCGGTGAAGGTGCCCGGCACCTCGCGCACGAAGTCCTCGCGCAGCCCGAGCGCGCGCAGGCGCGCACGGTAGGGACCTGCGTCCTCGCCCACGGTGGCGACGATCAGCGGATCGCTGCCGAGCAGCTTGAGCCCGTAGGCGATGTTGCCGGCACAGCCGCCGAACTCCCGGCGCAGGTCGGGCACCAGGAAAGAGACGTTGAGGATATGGATCTGCTCGGGGAGGATGTGATTCCGGAAGCGGTCGTGGAAGACCATGATCGAGTCGTAGGCGACCGATCCGCAGACGAGGATGGACATGGAAGGCAGGCAGGCGGAGGGTGGGCGAAAGCCGGATTATACGCGGCCCCTCCGCCTTCCCCCGCCGCCGCCGGAGCCGCGGCCAGGTCTTCAGTCCTGACCGGGGAGCGCCTCGCGCAGCTTCGCCGCCATCGCCTCGAGCGCCTCGCGCGGCGGGTTCTTCACCGGCCAGGCCAGCGCCATGCCGTCGCCTTCCCAGCGCGGCAGCACGTGGAGATGGAAGTGGAACACGGTCTGCGCCCCCGCCTTCTCGTTGGCCTGGAGCAGCGTCACTCCCTCGCAGCCGGTCACCTTCTTCGCCACGCGGGCGACCCGCGCCGCAGTGCGGAAGGCCGCGCCGGCGAGGGTGTCGTCGAGCGCGTAGATGTTCGCGCGGTGCGGCTTGACCAGCACCAGCATGTGGCCGGGATTGACCGACTGGATGTCCATGATGGCGAGCGTGTCGGCGTCCTCATACACCTTGGACGACGGCAGTTCGCCGCGCGCGATGCGGCAGAACACGCAGTCGGGGTCGTGGTCGGGCGGGGTCGTGCACTGCATGCGAAGTTCTCCTGGGGCCGGATGTGCGTCATCGCATCGTAACCAGCACGTCACCGCGTCGCAACGACGGGTTTCGAGAATGGTCCGCACCCAACAGGACGGACACAGGCCATGCTCCAGCACCTCCAGCCCCGCCAGCAAACCGCCGCGCGCAAGACGCGCAACCTGCACGTCGGCCTCGCCAGCAGCGAGACCGAGATCCTCGAGGCGCAGAAGCTGCGCTACCGGGTCTTCGCCGAGGAGATGGGGGCCCGCCTGCCCACACGCAGTCCGGGCGTCGACCGCGACCTCTACGATCCCTTCTGCGAGCACCTGATCGTGCGCGACGAGGATGCCGGCCGCATCGTCGGCACCTATCGCATCCTGTCGCCCTCCGCCGCACGCCGGGTGGGTGGCTACTACTCCGAGAACGAATTCGACCTCACCCGCCTGCAGCACCTGCGCGGCCAGCTCGTGGAGATCGGGCGCTCGTGCATCGACGCCGACTACCGCAGCGGCGCGGTGATCGCGCTGCTGTGGTCGGGGCTCGCGCGCTACATGCAGGAGAACGGCTACGAATACCTGATCGGCTGCGCCTCGGTGAGCATGGCCGACGGCGGGCACGCCGCGGCCAGCCTGTATAATCGCCTGCGCGAAAAACACCTCGCCCCGCTCGAGTACCACGTCTTCCCGCGCTGCCCCCTGCCGCTCGCGAGCCTGCGCGGCGACCTCGACGCCGAGGCGCCACCGCTGATCAAGGGCTACCTGCGCGCGGGAGCCTGGGTCTGCGGCGACCCGGCATGGGACCCCGACTTCAACACCGCGGACCTGCCCATCCTGATGCCGATCGGCCGCGTGGATGGGCGCTACGCCCGCCACTTCATGGGACGCAAGGACTGAACGCCCCCCGCCACCCCGACCTCGTGCAGGATCGCGCCATGCATGCCGGTGCCGGCACCGCGCCACCAGCCTCCGCGTCCGGAGCAGCCACCCGCGCGGCCGCGGCGCGCGAGGCGCGCGCCGGTGGGCTGCTGCGCGCGACGCGCTGGACCCGGCTCGCCCTGCACCTACTGCAGGGGGTGCTGACGATCGCGACGATCTATCCGCTCACCGGTCGCGACACTCGCGAGGCCCTGCGCCAGCGCTGGTCTCAGGGGCTGCTGCGGGTGCTCGGGATGCGCCTCGAGCACCGCGGCGAGGCAATCGCACCCGGTTGCATGCTGGTTGCCAACCACGTCTCCTGGGTGGACATCTTCGCGATCAACGCGCTCGCCCCCGCCGCCTTCGTCTCCAAGTCCGAGGTACGCGCCTGGCCGGTGATCGGCTGGCTGGCGGCGAAGAACGACACCATCTTCCTGCGTCGCGGCAGCCGTGGCCACGCCCGCATCATCAACGAGGAAACCGCCGCGCTGCTCGACGCCGGGTGCAACGTCGCCATCTTCCCCGAGGGCACGACCACCGACGGCGCGACCCTGCTGCACTTCCACGCCGCGCTGCTGCAGCCGGCGATCGCCTGCGGCCATCCGGTGCAGCCCCTCGCGCTGCAATACCGCACGCCGGACGACCGCTTCAGCCGCGCGCCCGCCTACGATGGCGAGCTCAGCCTGGGCGAGTGCATCGCCAACATCATCGCCGCGCCGCGCACGATCGCGCGCATCACGGTGGCGGCGCCGATCGCCACCGCCGACGGAGCGGACCGGCGCACGCTGGCTGCACGCACGCGCGGCGAGATCGCCACCGCCATCGGCATCGCGCTCGACGCGCAGACCTGAGACCACCGCCGCAGGCTCAGCCCGGGACCTGGAACACCGCGTCGTCCTCGATGCGCAGCGCGGTCAGCTTGCCGCCCCACACGCAGCCCGAATCGAGCGCGATCAGCCCCGGCTCGCGGTAGAAGCCGAGCGCCGACCAGTGCCCGCAGACGATCGTATGGGTACGGCTGAAACGGTCGGGCACGCGGAACCACGGCAGCATGCCCGACGGCGCCTTGTGCGGCGCGCCCTTGGCACTCAGGTCCATGCGCCCCTGCGCGGTACAGAAGCGCAGCCGCGTCATGGCATTGACGATCACGCGCAGACGGTCCCAGCCCTTGAGCCCGTCCGACCAGCGATCCGGGCGGTTGCCCGCGAGGTGGAGCAGGAACTCGCGCGACTTCGGCCCGGCCAGCACCGCACCCACCTCGGCGGCGAGCGCCTGCGCGCGCGTCACCGTCCACCCGGGCAAGAGGCCGGCATGCACCAGCACGTGGTCGCCATGGACCCGCATCAGGGGCTGGAAGCTCAGCCACTCCAGCAACTCGTCGCGGTCGTCCGCCTCGAGCACCTGGAACAGCGTGTCGTCGCTGTCGCGCCGCTTGTAGCCGGCGGCGACCATCAGCAGGTAGAGGTCGTGGTTGCCGAGCACGATGCTCGCAGCATCGCCCAGACCGCGCAGGAAACGCAGCACGCGCAGGGATTCGGGGCCCCGATTGACGAGGTCGCCGACGATCCACAGCCGGTCGACCGCGGGATCGAAGGCGATGCGGTCGAGCATGCGGTCCAGCGGGGCGTAGCAGCCCTGGATGTCGCCGATTGCGTAGTTGGCCATCGATTCCTGCCGCTGCCGGCCGGCGGGCCGCAGCGCATGGAAGGTTGTAGATCGGGGGGCGGCCGTCGCGCCGGGCCGCCCCGGGCGGATCAGACCCGGTAGTACTCCCGGTACCAGGCGATGAAGCGGCCGACGCCCTCGCGCACGCTGGTCGCCGGGGCGAAGCCGGTCCAGGCGTTCAGCGCGGCGGTGTCGGCGTAGGTGGCCGGGACGTCGCCGTCCTGCAGCGGCAGGAAGTTCTTCTGCGCGGTGGTGCCGAGCGCATCCTCGATCGCGGCGACGAACTCCATCAGTTCGACCGGGTCATGGTTGCCGATATTGAACACACGGTAGGGTGCGCTGCCGGTGCCCGGGTTCGGCTGCATCGGATCGAAGGCGGGATCGGGTTCGGCGATGCGGTCAAGGGTGCGGATCACCCCCTCGACGATGTCGTCGACATAGGTGAAGTCGCGCCGCATGCGGCCGTGGTTGAAGACATCGATCGGACGCCCTTCCAGGATCGCCTTGGTGAACAGGAACAGCGCCATGTCCGGGCGGCCCCAGGGGCCATACACGGTGAAGAAGCGCAGCCCGGTGGTGGGCAGGCCGTAGAGGTGGCTATAGGTGTGCGCCATCAGCTCGTTGGCCTTCTTGGTCGCCGCGTAGATGCTCACCGGGTGGTCGACGCTGTCGCTCTCCGAGAACGGCATCTTCGTGTTGCCGCCATACACGCTGGAGCTCGACGCATAGACCAGGTGCTGCACCTTCGCGTGGCGGCAGCCCTCGAGGATGTTCATGAACCCGACCAGGTTGCTGTCGACATAGGCGTGCGGGTTCTGCAGCGAATAGCGCACCCCGGCCTGGGCGGCGAGGTGGATGACGCGGTCGAACTTCTCGGCGGCGAACAAGGCCTCCATGCCGGCGCGGTCGGCCACGTCCATCTTCACGAAGCGGAAGCCCGCGTGCGGCTGCAGCCGGGCAAGGCGCGCCTCCTTGAGGGTGGGGTCGTAGTAGTCGTTCAGGTTGTCGAGGCCGACCACCTCGTCGCCGCCCGCGAGCAGGCGCAGCGTGGTGTGCATGCCGATAAAACCGGCAGCGCCGGTGACGAGGATCTTCATGGAGGAAATTGGCTGGGCGATGGATTGGACAAATTATCGCATGCCCACGCCAGCGCACAGTGTGAACGGTTTCCTTCATCGCGCGCAGGACCGCGGCCGGCGTCCTTGCTTATACTGCGGCGGTCGTCCTCCCCTTCCACCCGATGCTGACCCGCCTGCCCTATACCTTGCTGTGGATCCTCGCCCTGCCCCTGGTGCTGCTGCGCCTGGCCTGGCGGGCGCGCCACCAGCCCGCCTATCTGCGCCACGTCGGCGAGCGCTTCGGGCGCTACCGGACGCGCGCGCCGGTGGGGGTGATCTGGGTGCACGCGGTCTCCGTGGGCGAGACCCGCGCCGCCGAACCGCTGGTGCGCGCCCTGCTCGCCGAATGGCCGGAGCACTCGGTGCTGCTCACCCACATGACGCCGACCGGTCGCGACACCTCGAAAACCCTCTTCCGCGACGAGCCGCGTGTGCTGCGCGCCTACCTGCCCTACGACCTCGGCTGCTTCGCCCACGCCTTCCTGCGCCACTTCCGCCCGCTGTTCGGAGTGGTGATGGAGACCGAGCTGTGGCCCAACCTCCTCGCCGCCTGCCGGCGCCGCCGCATTCCGGTGATGCTTGCCAACGCCCGTCTTTCGGAGCGCTCGGCGCGTCGCTACGCCCGCCTGCCCGCGCTTACCGCGCTCACCCTGAAGGCACTCGCGGCGATCGGCGCGCAGACCGCCGCTGACGCCGCCCGCCTCGCCCAACTCGGCGCGCGCCGAGTCACGGTCACCGGCAACCTCAAGTTCGACATCGCCCCGCCGGCGCCGCTGCTGGCGCTCGGCCGCAGCCTGCGCGAACGCATCGGCGCGCGCCCGGTGCTGCTCGCCGCGAGCACCCGCGAGGGAGAGGAGGCCCTGCTGCTCGACGCCTTCGCCCGCCTGGCGCCGCCCGCGGCCTTGCTGCTGCTGGTGCCGCGCCACCCCCAGCGCTTCGACGAGGTCGCCGCGCTCGCCCGCGCGCGCGGCCTCGCGCTGCAGCGGCGCAGTGCGGATGAAGCGGTGCGTGCGGACGCGCGCGTGCTGCTCGGCGACTCGATGGGCGAGATGTTCGCCTACTACGCCGCCGCCGACGTCGCCCTGATCGGCGGCAGCTGGCTGGCCTTCGGCGGGCAGAACCTGATCGAGGCCTGCGCGGTCGGCACCGCGGTGGTGATCGGCCCGCACACCTTCAATTTCCAGGCGGTGGCCGAGGACGCCGAGCGCGCCGGTGCCGCGGTGCGCGCGCAGGATGCGGAGGCCGGCATGCGCGAGGCGCTGGCGCTGGTCGCCGACCCGGAGCGACGCGCGCAGATCGCCGCCGCGGGGCGCGCCTTCGCGACCACGCACCAAGGCGCGACCGCGCGCAGCGTTGCGCTGCTCACGGCGCTGGCTGCGAGGCGTGAGGCGTGAGCCGTGCCGTTCAGGGCGCGAGCAGTGCGTTGATCGCGCGCACGTCGTCCTCGCCCAGGGTGCCGGCGGCGGCCTTCAGGCGCAACTGCGCGAGCAGAGTGTCGTAGCGCGCACGAGCGAGCTTCTGCAAGGTGTCGGCGAGCTGGGTCTGGGCGTTCAACACGTCGATGTTGATGCGCACGCCGACCTCGTAGCCGAGCTTGTTGGCGTCGAGCGCCGAGGTGGACGAGACGCGCGCGGCCTCGAGCGCCTTCACCTGCGCCATGCCGCTGGTCACGCCCAGCCAGGACTGGCGTGCGGCGAGCGCGGCGCTGCGACGGGCGTCCTCGAGATCGGCATCGGCCTTCATGCGCAGCGCAGCGGCCTCGCGCGACACCGAGGACACCCGGCCGCCCGCAAACAAGGGCACGTTGAGCTGCAGGCCGACACTGCTCACTTCATTGCGTCCGGCCGAGAGTTGCAGGTCGTTGTTGACACCGTGCCGGGCGACGACATCGACCGTAGGCAGATGGCCGGCGCGGGCGCGTTCGACTTCGCGCACGGCGATCTCGCGCACCAGCTGCTGGGCCTGCACGCCGAAGCCGCCGGATTCGGCCGCGGCCACCCAGTCGACGATGTTCTCGGGTTGCGGGCGCTGCAGCGCGACGCCTTCGCGCAGGCCGGCCAGCGCCTCGGGTTGTTTGCCGATGATCTGCGCCAAGGTCTGGCGCGCGACCTCGAGCAGGTTCTGCGCCGCGATCTCCTGCGCCGAGGCAAGGTCGAAGCGCGACTGCGCCTCATGCACGTCGGTGATCGTCACCGTGCCGACCTCGAAGCTGGTCTTCGCCAGCTCGAGCTGCTCGCCGGCCGCGGTGCGCAGCTGCGTCACCGCGGCGAGCGCGTCCTGGGCGTTGAGCACGTTGAAGTAGGCCTCGGCGACGCGCAGCACGAGATCCTGGCGTGCAATGCCGAACTGGGTCTCGGCGAGCGCAGTCTGCAGCTCACCCTGCTTGAACTGCACCCAGTTCTGCCAGCGGAACAGCGGCTGGGTAAGCTGCACGCCGTAGCCGTTGCTGTTGTAGCTGCCTTCACGGGGCGACGCCCCGACCGGCTTGAGCTTGGCGTCGTTCCGGGTGGTGTTGGCGTCCATGCCCACCTGCGGCAGCAGCCCGGCGCGGCCCTGCACCACCTTCTCCTGCCCGGCCTCGAGCTGGGCGCGCGCGGCGGAGAACTTGGCGTCGTTGGCGAGCGCGTCCTGGTACACCTGCATCAGGTCGGCCGCCGCGGCGCCCCCCGCAAACAGGCCCGCCACCAGAACTGCCAGGACTCGCTTCATCGTGCTCTCCGCTGCTGCTGCGCCGCGCTCAATACTGCGGCATGTTGCGATCGACCTCGTTCGCCCAGCCGGCGACGCCGCCGGACAGGTTGGCCACGTTGGAGAAGCCCTGGCGCTCGAGGAACATCGCGACCTGCCAGCTGCGTCCGCCGTGATGGCAGATGACCACCGTCTCGCGGTCGCGTTCCAGCTCCGCGTAACGCGCCGGGACGCTGCCCATCGGCATCGTCACCGAGCCGGGGATCTGGCAGATCTGCACCTCCCACGGCTCGCGCACGTCGAGCAGCAGGGGTGCAGGCCGTCGCGCGTCTTGCAGGCGCTCGGCGAGCATGGTCGGCGTGATCTGCAGCATCGTCGCCTCAGAAGCTGAAGGCTTCGCGCTGGGGCGCGTTCTTGAGCATGGGCACCACGGTCTCGAACACGTCCTCGGTACGGAAGCGGCCTTCGCCCTCGCAGGTGATCAGGCGCGCCTTCATGACCGGCGCCTCGCCGACGAAGGCGAACAGGCGACCACCCACCTTGAGCTGCTCGAGCAGCGACTGCGGCACGAAGGGCAGCCCGCCGGAGACGACGATCACGTCGTAGGGCGCGCGGCCAGACCATCCCTGCACACCGTCGCCGTCGACCACGACCACGTTGTGCACGCCGTTGCGCTCGAGGTTGGCGCTCGCCAGCTTCACCAGCTCGGGCTCGATCTCCATGGTGCGCACCCACTCGGCACGCGCCGCCAGCAGCGCGGCGAACCAGCCCGAGCCGGCGCCGATCTCGAGCACGGTGTCGGACTTGGTGACACGCAGCGCCTGCAGGATCTTGCCTTCGATCACCGGCTTGAGCATGACCTGGCCACAGCCGATCGGGATCTCGACGTCGGCGAAGGCCAGCTCGCGATGCGCGGCGGGAACGAATTCCTCGCGCTTGACCGTCATCAGGAGGTCGAGCACGTCCTGATCCAGCACCTCCCAGGGGCGGATCTGCTGCTCGACCATGTTGAAGCGCGCTTTCTCGAAGTTCATCAGGGGCTCCCGGCGAAATATTAGCACACGCTAATGGATAGCGTTATCCATGAAGGCAAAACCTCGTCATTCTAGCGCAGTTGCTGCGCTGCGATCCGCCGCCGCGCGCTCCTCGTCCGCCGGCTTGACACGGTACCAGGCGGCGTAGAGCGCGGGCAGGAAGAGGATGGTGAGGACCGTGGCGACGGTCAGCCCGCCCATGATCGCCACCGCCATCGGCCCGAAGAAGGTGCTGCGCGACAAGGGCACCATGGCCAGGATGGCCGCCGCGGCGGTGAGCATGATCGGGCGGAAGCGCCGCACCGCGGACTCGACGATGGCCTCCCACTGCATGCGCCCGGCCTCGACGTCCTGGCGGATCTGGTCCACCAGGATCACCGAGTTGCGCATGATCATGCCCGACAGCGCGATCGTGCCGAGCAGGGCGACGAAGCCGAAGGGCTTGCCGAAGGCGAGCAGGAAGGCGGCGACACCGATCAGGCCGAGCGGTGCGGTGAGCACGACGATGATGGTGCGCGAGAAGCTCTTCAGCTGCAGCATCAGCACCGTGAGCACGGTGAGCACGAAGATCGGCATGCCGGCGCCCACCGAGCCGCTGCCCTTGGCGCTCTCCTCGACCGCGCCGCCGACCTCGAGGCGGTAGCCGAGCGGCAGCTGCGCGGAGAGCTCGGCCATGCGCGGCGCGAGCTGGCCCACCACCACCGCGGGCTGGGTGCCGTCGTAGAGCGAGGCGCGCACGGTCACGGTGGGGATGCGGTTGCGCCGCCAGATCACCCCCGGCTCGAAGTCGTGCTCGAGGCGCGCCACCTGCGCCAAGGGCACGCTGCGCCCGCCGCCCACCGGCAGGGCGAGGTCGGGCAGCTGCGACAGGTGCGCGCGCTCGCTCTCCGCACCGCGCAGCACCAGCGCGATGGTCTTGTTGCCCTCGCGGAACTGGGTTGCGGTCATGCCCTGCAGCGAGGTGGCGAGCAGACTGGAGAGGTCCTGGGTGGAGACGCCGAGCAGGCGCGCCTTGTCCTGGTCGATCGCCACCCGCACCACCTTGGACGGCTCCACCCAGTCCATATGCACATTGGAAAGGTGCGGATTGGCGCGCATCGCCTCGGCCACCGCCTGCGCACGCCGGTGCAGCTCGGCCAGATCCGGCCCGCTCACCCGGTACTGCACCGGAAAGCCCACCGGCGGCCCGTTCTCCAGCCGGACGACGATGCCGCGCAGCGGCCAGGGCTCGTCCTCGAAGAGGTGGATCAGTTTCGCGCGCAGCGCCTCGCGCTCGGCCAGGCCGGCGGTGAGGATCACGAGCTGGGCGAAGTTGGTCTGCGCGAGTTGCTGGTCGAGCGGCAGGTAGAAGCGCGGGCTGCCGGTGCCCACCCAGGCCACGTAGTTCTCGATGCCCTCCTGCCTGTCGAGGAAGGCCTCCAGCCGCTTCACCGCGACCTCGGTGGCGTGGTGCGACGCACCCTCGGCCAGGCGCAGGTCGACCAGCAGCTCGGGCCGCGTCGAGTCGGGGAAGAACTGCTGCGGCACGAAGCGGGCGAACACGAACAGCGCGCCGACGAAGATCGCCACGGTGAGCAGGATCACCCCCCAGCGCCAGCGCACGCAGGCGTTCACCAGCGCCCGCAGCCGGTTGTAGAAGGGCGTGTGGTAGATCGCGAACTCGTCGTGCTGCTCGTGGGCATGGAGGTCGCGCTCCGCCATCCGCCGCCCCAGCGCCGGCCAGACCCTTCCGACCACGCGCGCCAGCCGCGAGGGCTGCCCGGCGCGCTTGCTGAAGTCGGGCAGCAGGTAGTAGCCCAGATAGGGCACGAAGAGCACCGCGGCGATCCACGACACCAGCAGCGCGGTCACCGTGACCTGGAAGATCGAGCGCGTGAACTCGCCCACCGAGGACGCCGCCAGCGCCACCGGCAGGAAACCCGCTGCCGTCACCAGCGTGCCCGAGAGCATCGGCATCGCGGTCGAGGTCCACGCGTAGCTCGCCGCCCGCACCCGGCCCCAGCCCTGCTCCATCTTGCTCGCCATCATCTCGACGGCGATGATCGCGTCGTCCACCAACAAGCCGAGCGCGATGATCAACGCCCCGAGCGAGATCTTGTGCAGGCCGATGTCGAACAGGTGCATGAACATGAAGGTGATCGCCAGCACCACCGGGATGATCACCAACACCACCACGCCGGTGCGGAAGCCGAGCGACAGCAGGCTCACCGCCATCACGATGAGCACCGCCTCGGCGAGCACCTTGACGAACTCGTCGACCGCCCGCGTGACCGCACGCGGCTGGTCGGCCACGCGCTCGAGGCGGATGCCGACGGGCAACTGCGCGACGATCTTCTCCACCGCCGCGTCGAGCTGGCGGCCGAGCGCGACGATGTCGCCGCCGCTGCGCATCGACACACCGATGCCGAGCGCCTCCTGCCCCATGAAGCGCAGGCGCTCGGCCGGCGGGTCGGCGTAGCCGCGGCGCACCTCGGCGATGTCGCCCAGGCGCAGGCTGCGCCCGCCGGCGCGGATCACGGTGGCGCGAATCGCGTCTAGGTCCTCGAACTGCCCCGACGGCCGCAGCCAGATGCGCTCATCCCCGGTCTCGAAGAAGCCGGCGCCGGTCTCCGCGTTCTGCCGGGCGAGCGCGCCGACGATGTCGTCCAGGCGCACGCCCAGGGTGGCGAGGCGCGTGTTGGAGATCTCCACGAAGACGCGCTGCGGCTGCTCGGCGAAGAAGCTCACCTTGGCGACGTCCTTCACGCGCAGCAGCTCGCCGCGGATCGCCTCGGCGTGGCGCTCGAGCTCGGCGTGGCTCACGCCCTCGCCGAGCAGGGCGAAGACATTCCCGTAAGTGTCGCCGAACTCGTCGTTGAAATACGGTCCGCGCACGCCGGTCGGGAAGGTGTGGGCGATGTCGCCGATCTTCTTGCGCGCCTGGTACCAGATGTCGGGGATGTCGCGCGCGCGCGTGGAGTCCTTCGCCACGAAGAAGACCATCGCCTCGCCCGGCTTGGAGTAGCTGCGGATGATGTCGGCCTGGGCGATCTCCTGCAGCTTCTTCTCGATCTTGTCGGTGACCTGCTGTTCGACCTCGCGCGCACTCGCCCCCGGCCACTCGGCGCGCACCACCATGACCTTGAAGGTGAAGGGCGGATCCTCGGACTGGCCGAGCCGGGTGTAGGCGAACATCCCGCTCAGCGTGCACACGATCAGGAAGTACAGCACCAGGGAGCGGTGGGTCAGCCCCCATTCGGACAGGTTGAAGCGCCCGCTGCCGATCGGCCCCTCGCCCTTCATGCTCATCGCCGCACGTCCAGCAGCACCGGCGCGCCTTCCTCGACGGCACGCACGCGCATGCCCTCGATCAGCTTGTACACCCCGGCCACCACGACACGGGCCTGCGCCGGCAGGCCGGCGCGCACCACGACGCCGTCCTCGCGCCAGGCGCCGAGCTCGACCGTGAGCGGCCGCACGGCGTCGTCCTCGCCCACCACCCACACCGTGCCGGCATCGGCCTGGCCGGGTTGTCGCGTCACCGCGGGCAGCGGCAGCAGCACGCCGCCGGCCTCGCCATCCGCCGCGGCGAAGGCCACGCTCGCGCTGGCGCCGAGCGCGAGCGTGGCGTCGGCCCCCGGCACCGCGACCCGCACCGCGTGGGTGCGGGTGGCGGCGTCGGCCGCCGGCGCGACCTCGCGCACGCGGCCGGCGTATGCGCGCTCGGGTGCCGCCCATGGGCGCACCTGCGCGGCGCTGCCCGGCGCGATGCGGCCGGTGCGCCCCTCGGGCACGTGGATCAGCACCTCGCGCTCGTCGGGGCGGGCGAGGCGCAGCACCGCCTGGCCCGCCCCGACCACCTGCCCCGGCTCGGCGAGCACCGCGGTGACCACGCCGGCGGCGGGCGCCTCGAGGCGGGCGTAGCCGGCCTGGTTGGCGGCGACCTCGGCCTGCGCGCGCGCCTGGCGAAGGCGCGCCTCGGCGGCCTGCAGCGCGGTGCGACGGGCGTCGAGCAGCGAGGACGAGACGAAGTTGCGCGCCTGCAGCTCGCGTGCGCGGGCGAATTCCGTGCGCGCAAGCGCGAGGTCGGACTCGGCGGCCGCGGCCGCGGCCTGCGCCGAAGCCAGCGCCAGGCGCACGTCCTGCGCGTCGAGCAGCGCCAGCGGCGTGCCGGCGGCAACCTCGGCGCCGACATCGACGAGGCGCTCGACCAGCTTGCCGCCGATGCGAAATCCCAGGTCGGACTCGACGCGCGCCCTCACCTCGCCGGCATAGACCTGCACGGACGGGGGTGCATTGGCGGCAGCGAAGCTGCGAACGAGGACCGCGGGCGGCGGCGGGGTATGGGGTGCGGGCGCGGAACAGGCGGCCAGCACGAACAGGCCGGCCAGCAGCGTCGGGAGGGTGCGGAAACGCATGGAAATCTCGTGGCGATCGGGAGCGCCCCTGCCGACAACCCGCGGACGCGAGGCGAGGCCGCTAGTGTAGCGCCTCGCCCGTGTGGCCATGATCGCCGACGCCCCGCCGGCGCGCGGACCTTGCCCATCGCGGGTCGTTCCCGCCACCCGATCCGGCCTCCGGGAATCCTGAAGTGCGCAAATGGGGCTCTTCGCGGTCGGACGACGCTCAGCGCGACTCGAGCAGCGGCCGGCCGTTGGTCGGCTGGATCGGCCGGCCGTTGCGCGGGTACAGGCGGGCGAAGACGTCGAGCTGGTCCGCGGAGATCGTCACCGGCTGCTTCATCACCACCCACAGCACGTCCTCGGTACACGGCGGCATCGGCAACGAGCCGGTGTAGAGGTAGTGGCCCGGGTCGGCCGGCACCAGCGCCGGCAGGTCGAGCACGGCGTCGGGAACGAACTCGCGCCCGCGATCGAGCGGCAGGTTGTTCCACAAGGTCTGCAGCGCCGGGCTGGCGTCGCCGCCCGCCGACAGCAGCAGCGAGACGATCGCCATGCGGCCGTCATCGGCGCGATGCTGCAGGTAGATCGCCATGTCGTGCGCCATGCCGCCGACGCGATCCTGCGAGGGGCGGTGCAGGGTGAGGCGCTCGAGCGCGTAACGCACCCCACGCACGGTGATGCCCATGCCCTCGCCAACCTCGACCTGCAAGGTGTTGCCGGTATCGCGGATGCGGAAGCCGGTGCGACGGTAGTCGAAGCGCACCGGCGCGAGATCGACCGCGATGCCGTCGCGCAGGTCGATCGGAGACTGCCGCGTGCCCTCCTCGCAGAGCCACCACTCGGGGCGCATGCGGCCCCAGTGCTGCGGACCGCGCTCGCCCTCGTAGCTCCACTCCGGCACCCCCGGGCCGAGGCGGGTGAGCTCGATGCCGGCCGCGCGCAAGGCCTCCTCGCGGGCCGACGCGGCGCGCTCGGGCGGCGCGGGAGTCGCGTCCGGCGATGCCGGCTGCGCTGCGGCGACGCGTTCCGGACCGGCGGGACGCGGGCGCGGCGGCGTCGGTCTTGCCGGCACGGCGGACGCGGCCCTGGCCGGGGACGCCTTCTCGCGTGCGCCCGCGCGCTCCGGCGCGATCGGCCGCTCCGGCGCTGGCGCCGCCTGGCGGGCCGGCACAGCCGCCTGCGGAGCGGGCGCAGCGCGCCCCTGCGCAGGCGGCTGTTCGCGCACCGGCGGCTTGGGGGCCGGCGCGGTCTTCGCCTCGGGCTCGGCCGTCGCCGACAACTTGGGCAGCGGCGGCAGAATGGACTTGCGAGAGGACTCGGGCGCCGCGGCGCCCTGACCGCCAGGCAGGAACTTGGCCGGGATCTCGACGTGGGTCTCGAAGGCGGGGGGCGCCGCGGCGGGCTGCTCACCGCCGGCACCGGTACGCACCACCTCGGCGGAGACGGACTCCGCGCTCGGCTGGCGCACGCTGCCGGACTGCGCGCGCGCAGACTCCGCGGGCTTCGCCGCAGGCGACTGCACGGCCGTGGCGGCGGCCGCGGCAGGGGGCGTCGAAACCGCCGCAGCCGCGGGCGCTGCGGCGCCCCCAGGGGCCGCCACCGCCGCCGGCTGCGCGCTCGCGATCCGGGCCGCCTCGGCCGCCATCTTCTGCAGCTCGACCGCCGAGGGCGGATCGCACACCTCGCGCCACATGCGCTCGTCCACCGTGTTGCGCGCCACCGCGATCGGCGCCTCGGCCGCCACCGGCTCCTCGCGCACGATGTTGTCGTCGGCATCGACATACACCCGCTTGACCGTGGCGAAGCTGCGGTTGCGGCAGTCGTAGCGGTTGAGCGCCTTGATCATGGCATAGCCGGAGCGCCGCGCCTCCTCCGAGGTCAGCACCACCCGCCCCCAGGAGATCTTGGTGCCGGCGTCCGAGCGGAGGACGCTCGCGCGATCGATCTCGATGCGGCGGTCGCGGTCGCTCAACACGAGCTGCCAGTCGGCGGCGCAGACCGCGCCGGCGACATGGGCGAGCAGCACGGCAAGAAGGAGAGGGCGCGGGTTTTTCATCGGCGTCGGCATGGGATGGCGTTCCATCCTGCTAAACGACCGCGAGGGCGGGATCTTGAGCGGCTTGCCACGCGAAAGTGCATACAGTATCTTCCCACGCTCTCGTTAGGGGTGCCCGCCGCGCACGGGCTGAGAAACACCCTTGGAACCTGATCCGGCTCGCACCGGCGTAGGGAAACGTCGTTCATGAGTTCGTCCGCAAGCTCCGCTGCCCCCGGCAGCGCGCCGTCCGCATCGTCCGGGACGGCTTCCCGCATCCCGAACGTGGTGTCCATCGCCGGCGTCGACCCGTCCGGCGGCGCCGGCGTGTTCGCCGACCTCAAGACCTTTTCCGCGCTCGGCGCCTACGGCTGCGGCGTGGTCGCCGCACTTACCGCGCAGAACACCCGCACCGTCACCGGCGTGCATGTGCCGCCCACCGACTTCCTGCGCCTGCAGATCGACACCCTGTTCGAGGACGTCGCCATCCACGCCACCAAGATCGGCATGCTCGGCAGCGCCGAGGTCACCACCACGGTGGCCGAGCGCCTGGCGCACTGGCAGGCGGCCAGGGTGGTGCTCGACCCCGTCATGGTGGCCAAGAGCGGCGACAGCCTGCTGGCGAAGAGCGCGATCTCGGCGCTGCGCGAGGCGCTCTTCCCGCAGGCCTTCCTGATCACCCCCAACCTGCCCGAGGCCGGCGTGCTGCTCGGGCGGCGCGCACCCGACACGGTCAAGGAGATGTACCGCGCCGCCGAGCGCCTGCGCGAGCTCCTGCCGCTGTCCTCCGAGCGCTGGGTGCTGCTGAAGGGCGGCCACCTGCCCGGCAACGACCTGGTCGACCTGCTGTTCGACGGCGACCGCATGGTCGAGCTGCCGGCACAACGCATCGAAACGAAGAACACCCACGGCACCGGGTGCACGCTCAGCTCCGCGATCGCCGCGCTGCTGCCGCAGGCCGAAGGCCAGTTCCGCCCGGTCGAGACCGCGGTGCGCCACGCCCGCCAGTGGTTGCTGGGCGCGATCGCGCGCTCCGGCGAACTCGCGGTCGGCAGCGGCCACGGGCCGGTGCATCACTTCCACGCGCTGTGGCGCAAGTAAGCCCCCAGGAGACAGCATGAACGCCAACGAAAAATTCATCGCCGCCAAGGCCCACGTCGACGAGGCCGCGATCGCCCCGCTGCCCAACTCGCGCAAGATCCACGTCGAGGGCTCGCGCCCCGACATCCGCGTGCCGATGCGCGAGATCACCCAGGCCGACACCCCGGCCTCCTTCGGCGCCGAGCAGAACCCGCCGATCTTCGTCTACGACTGTTCCGGCCCCTACTCCGACCCGGCGGCGAAGATCGACATCCGCTCCGGCCTGCCCGCGCTGCGCCAGCAGTGGATCGAGGAGCGTGGCGACACCGAGCTGCTGCCCGATCTTTCGTCCGAATTCGGCCGCCAGCGCGCCGCCGACAAGACCCTGGACGAGCTGCGCTTCCCCGGCCTGCACCGCAAGCCGCGCCGCGCCAAGGCCGGTGCGAATGTCACCCAGATGCACTACGCCCGCCGCGGCATCATCACGCCCGAGATGGAATTCGTCGCCATCCGCGAGAACCTGAACCGCGAGCAGTACATCGCCTCGCTGCGCGCCAGCGGCGGCCTCAAGGGCCAGAAGATGGCCGACATGATGCTGCGCCAGCACCCCGGGCAGAACTTCGGCGCCAGCCTGCCGGCGACGATCACCCCCGAGTTCGTGCGCGACGAGATCGCCCGCGGGCGCGCCATCATCCCCAACAACATCAACCACCCCGAGAGCGAGCCGATGATCATCGGCCGCAACTTCCTCACCAAGATCAACGCCAACATCGGCAACTCGGCGGTCACCTCCTCGATCGCCGAGGAAGTCGACAAGATGACCTGGTCGATCCGCTGGGGCGGCGACACGGTCATGGACCTGTCCACCGGCAAGAACATCCACGAAACCCGCGAGTGGATCATCCGCAACTCGCCGGTGCCGATCGGCACGGTGCCGATCTACCAGGCCCTGGAGAAGGTGAACGGCAAGGCCGAGGACCTGACCTGGGAGATCTTCCGCGACACCCTGATCGAACAGGCCGAGCAGGGCGTGGACTACTTCACCATCCACGCCGGCGTGCTGCTGCGCTACGTGCCGCTCACCGCCAACCGCATGACCGGCATCGTCAGCCGCGGCGGCTCGATCATGGCGAAGTGGTGCCTGGCGCACCACAAGGAGAGTTTCCTCTACGAGCACTTCGAGGACATCTGCGAGATCATGAAGGCCTACGACGTGGCCTTCAGCCTCGGTGACGGCCTGCGCCCGGGCTCGATCTACGATGCCAACGACGAGGCCCAGCTCGGCGAGCTTAAGACCCTGGGCGAGCTCACCGACATCGCCTGGAAGCACGACGTGCAGGTCATGATCGAGGGCCCCGGCCACGTGCCGCTGCAGCTCATCAAGGAGAACATGGACCTGCAGCTCGAGTGGTGCAAGGAGGCGCCCTTCTACACCCTGGGGCCGCTCACCACCGACATCGCGCCCGGCTACGACCACATCACCAGCGGCATCGGCGCGGCGACCATCGGCTGGTACGGCACCGCCATGCTGTGCTACGTCACGCCCAAGGAGCACCTCGGTCTGCCCAACAAGCAGGACGTCAAGGAAGGCATCATCACCTACAAGCTCGCCGCGCACGCCGCCGACCTGGCCAAGGGCCACCCGGGCGCGCAGATCCGCGACAACGCGCTCTCCAAGGCGCGCTTCGAGTTCCGCTGGGAGGACCAGTTCAACCTCGGCCTCGACCCCGACAAGGCGAAGGAATTCCACGACGAGACCCTGCCCAAGGACTCGGCCAAGGTGGCGCACTTCTGCTCGATGTGCGGCCCGCACTTCTGCTCGATGAAGATCACCCAGGACGTGCGCGACTTCGCCGCCCAGCAGGGTGTGGACGAGGCCGAAGCGCTGCAGAAGGGCATGGAGGTGAAGGCGGTGGAGTTCGTGAAGAGCGGGGCCGAGGTGTATCGGAACGTGTGATGCGCGCTCCGCTGACGTAAGTATCGACGGGCCGCCATCGCGGCCCGTTTGCATTGTGCGCGCGCATTTTTCCGGCCCGCCGCACACGTGCGCTGCAGGCTGGCGTATAAACTGTCGGGTTCTCCCGTTTATGCCCGCCCCGGGCCTGCCGCGCGCCGATGAACCTGCTCGAAGCTTTCACCCAGGATGACCTGATCGCCGCACTCGGCGTGGAAACCGTGGCCAAGGGCCTGGGCTACGTCAGCCGGGTCAGCGCGCTGTCCGCCGAGGGCGACACGGTGTCGGCCCTGGTCAAGGGTCGCCAGCGCACGCCCTACACCGTCGAGGCCGAGGTGGAAGAGGCGTTCGGCCTTGAAGACGGCGCCTCGATCCTGACCAGCTCGTGCACCTGCCCGATGGGCTACGGCTGCAAGCACGTCGCGGCGATGATGCTGGTGTGGCTGCACCAGCGCCGCCGCCCCGACCGCCCGCGCGAGCAGGTACTAGCCTGGGTGAAGGGCTTTCGCGAGACCGCGGCCAGCCTCGCGAAAGACGAAACGCGCAAGCGCAAGCCCGCCTCGGTCGCGTACGCGCTGCGCTATGTGATCGAACCCAGCCAGTGCGGCGGCGACTTCAGCGTCACCTGCCACAAGGTCCGCCTAGACCAGCATGGAGACATCCGTCAGCGCGAGCCGTGGAGCAACATCGAGCGCGCGCTGCAGACCCCGCCCGCCTTCGTCGACGAAACCGACCTGGACCTGCTGCGCCTGCTGTGGGCGCATCGCCCGCGCGGTCATTTCGACACGGACGACGGCCTGCCGCTCGAGGGGCGCCACAGCGACGAGCTGATGCGACGGCTGATTTCCAGCGGCCGCGCGCATTTCGGCAGTCTCGGCGGCCGCGTACTCGGGCTGGGCGAGGCGCGCTCCGGCACACCCGACTGGACGATCACTTCCGAAGGCTTGCGTGCCCCGGTGCTGCGGGTGGAGCCCTCCGCCGACCGCGTGCTGCCGCTGCTGCCGCCCTGGTACATCGACACCGCCAAGGCCGAGTGCGGCCCGATCACGCTCGAGGTTCCGCCCGAGCTGGTGCAGCGCCTGCTCTGGCTGCCGCCGCTCAGCCAGGCCGAATCCGAGCTGGTTGCCGAGACCCTGGCCGAGGTGGCGCCCAGCCTGCCCGCGCCCACGCAACGCGGCGAGCCGCCGGTCGAACTCGGCGGCACGCCGGTGCCGGTGTTGCGCCTGGAGACGCGTCCCACCTACCACGCGCGCTTTCGCCAGTACGCGCCCCACGGCACCTACCAGTTCGACTTCGCCCTGGTCGCTTTCCGCTACGGCACGGTCACCGTGGATGCCGGCGACGCCCGCCTCTTCCACCCCCTGCCCGACGGCCGCAGCGCGCGCCTGACCCGCGACCAGGAGGCCGAGCGCGCCGCCGCGCAGCGCCTCGCCGCGGCCGGCTTCGCCCGCATCCCGCCGGGTGCGGTGCAGACGAGCTTCGGCAGCCTGCCCGCCGATGCGCTCGGGCTGGCGAGCGAGGCGGCCTGGCCCGACTTCATGGCCGAGACCGTGCCGGCGCTGCGCGCGGAAGGCTGGGAGGTCGCCTTCCCGACCGACTTCCGCCACCACGCCATCGATATCGACCACCTGATGCTCGACATCGACGAGCACGAGGACGGCTGGCTCGGCCTGTCGCCGGGCATCGAGATCGACGGCAAGGCACTGCCGCTGGCGCCGCTGCTCGCCGGCCTGTTCGCGCACGATCCGCGCTGGCTTTCCGGCCGCCTGGACGACATCGACGACCACGAGGCGGTGATCCTGGAGGACGAGACCCTGGGCCGCCTGCGCATCGGCGCGGCGCGCATCAAGCCGCTGGTGCGCGCGCTGGTCGACCTCTTCGACCGCCCGGACCACGACTGGCGGCTATCGAGGCTCGACGCCACCCGCCTGGCCGACCTCGACCTGCCCGGCCGCGGACGCGAGCAGGTCGCCGCGATCGCCGCGCGCCTGCGCGACGCCGAGGGCATCCGCGCCGTCGCCGCACCGGCGGGCTTCCGCGCCGAGCTGCGCCCCTACCAGCTCGAAGGCCTGGCCTGGCTGCAGCATCTCGTACGCCACGACCTCGCCGGCATCCTGGCCGACGACATGGGGCTGGGCAAGACCGCACAGACGCTCGCCCACCTGCTCACCGAGAAGCAGGCCGGCCGGCTCGACCGCCCCGCCCTGGTGGTGCTGCCGACCTCGCTGGTGTTCAACTGGCAAGCCGAGGCCGAGCGCTTCGCGCCCGACCTCGAGGTCCTCAACCTGCACGGCACCGAACGGCAGGCGCGCTTCGACGAGCTGGACGCCGGCAAGAAGGTCGACATCGCGCTCACCACCTATCCGCTGCTGTGGCGCGACGCCGAGCTGCTGCAGGCGCGCGAATGGAGCCTGCTGATCCTCGACGAGGCGCAGACGGTGAAGAACGCCGCCAGCAAGGGCGCGCAGGTGATCCGCCAGCTCAAGGCCCGCCACCGCCTCGGCCTCACCGGCACGCCGCTGGAGAACCACCTCGGCGAGCTATGGGCGCAGTTCGACTTCCTGTTGCCGGGCTTCCTGGGCAGCCACAAGGACTTCACCGCGACCTGGCGCACGCCGATCGAAAAGCACGGCGACACGGTTCGCCGCGATCTGCTCGCGGCACGCCTGCGCCCCTTCATCCTGCGCCGGCGCAAGGAGGACGTGGCCACCGAACTCCCGCCCAAGACCGTGATCGTGCGCAGCGTCGGCCTGGAGGGCGGCCAGCGCGACCTCTACGAGACGGTGCGCGCGGCGATGGACGAGAAGGTGCGCGCGGAGATCGCCGGCAAGGGCTTCGCGCGCAGCCAGATCGTGATCCTCGACGCGCTGTTGAAGCTGCGCCAGGTGTGCTGCGACCCGCGCCTGTTGAAGTCGCCCGCCGCCTTGCGGGTGAAGGAGCGCGCCAAGCTCGACCTGCTCATGGACATGCTCCCCGAGCTGATCGACGAGGGCCGGCGCATCCTGGTGTTCTCGCAGTTCACCACCATGCTCGGCCTGATCGCTGGCGAACTCGACAAGGCGAAGATCGGCTGGGTCGCGCTGACCGGCGACACCCGCGATCGCCGGGTGCCGGTGGAAGACTTCCAGAAGGGGCGCGTGCCGGTATTCCTGATCAGCCTGAAGGCGGGCGGCGTGGGCCTCAACCTCACCGCCGCCGACACCGTGATCCACTACGACCCGTGGTGGAACCCCGCGGCCGAGAACCAGGCCACCGACCGCGCCCACCGCATCGGCCAGGACAAGCCGGTGTTCGTGTTCAAGCTGGTGTGCGCGGGCAGCATCGAGGAGAAGATCCTCGCCCTGCAGGAGCGCAAGGCCGCCCTCGCCGAGAGCGTGCTGTCGGAGGACGCGGACGCGCTCGCCAAGTTCGGCGAGGCCGACATCGCCGCCCTGCTCGCGCCGCTCCCCGCGGACGCGCGCTGAGCAAGAGCGGAAGCCGGGCAAAGCTGTCCTGCAGGAGCGGCGCAAGCCTCGGTGCCGGCGCTCCTCCGCGCCGAAGCGACCGAACGCACGAGTCGCCACTTGCGCCGCCCCCGCAATGAGCACGGGGCTCCAGGAGCCCCGTGGGAGCGACGCGAGTCGCGATTGAAGCGGTCGAGATGGCGCGGCGCGAAATCCCGCCGCAAGCGCTCACCCGACCCCGTCCGGGGTCAGCGCTGCGCCGGCTCCGCGATGAAGATCTCCACGCGGCGGTTCATCGCACGACCGGAGGCCGTCGAGTTGTCGGCGACGGGCTGGCGCGAGCCGCGCCCATCGACCGCGATGCGCTGCGCGAACACGCCACGCTGCACCAGATAATCGCGGGTGGCGGCGGCGCGGTTGATCGATAGCGGATCGTTCACCGCATCCGAGCCGGTGCTGTCGGTATGGCCGATGATGGTCACCGTGGTCACCGGATGCTGGTTCAGCGTGCTGGCCAGACGGTCGAGCACCGGACGCATGTTGGGCTTGATCGCGTGGCGGCCCACGTCGAAGGAAACGTCCGCGGGAATGTCGACCTTAAGCTGGTTGTCGGTCGTCTGGCTGATGCCGATGCCGGTGCCCGCGGTCGCCTGCTCCATCTCGGCGCGCTGCTTCTGCATGTTCTGCGACCACAGGTAGCCGCCGCCCGCCCCGAGTGCAGCGCCGATCGCAGCACCGGTTGCGGCGCTCTTGCCCTTGTTGCCGCCCGCGGTGGCGGCACCGATGAGGCCGCCGGCCACGGCGCCGATGGCGGCTCCCATGCCCGTGTCGCGCTGGGTCTCGTTCATGTTCGCGCAGCCGGAAAGACCGCTCACGGCGAGCGCGACCGCGGAAAGGGTGACGATGATTTTTTTCATTGGATGGGCTCCGTTGCGTTGAGGGGGTGCCACTGGGGATGCAGAACGGCGTGAATTATCGATGTAACGCTCATCCACTCTAGCCCATCGGAGTGAAACAGAAAATGACGCGGCCGCCCGCCTTGCGGCGCAGGTCACGCACGCAGGGCATTGAAAAGCACGTATCCCGCCCAGGTCATCAGCACGGATCCAGCCACATGCACGACCAGGTGGGCACCCAGCCAGCCGATCGCGCCGCGCTGCAACAGGTGGAAGGACTCGGCGGAAAAGGTGGAAAAGGTCGTCAGCCCGCCGAGCAGGCCGGTGGTGAGCAGGAGCTTGAGCGCCGGCGACATCGTCGGCCAGGCCTGCACCGCCGCGAGCACTACGCCCATGAGGAAACCGCCCAGCAGGTTCGCCATCAGGGTGCCGAGCGGGACGAGCGCGAACACCGGGTTGAGCCACAGCCCCAATCCCCAGCGCAGCCACGCACCGCACGCCGCCCCCGCCCCAACCGCTGCGAATGCCGCCAGATTCATCGCCCGTGCTCCATCCCGCCTCCCTGCTGCCGCCCACCGGCCGCACGATTCTACCCCTCCGCGGGCATCGCGCCCCGAACGCCGCACCCCGTGACCGGCCCGCTCCGGCGAGCCCGCACGCCCGATCGGCTACAATCGGTCCATTGCGCCGCCCGCCTCGGGGTCCGGCCCCAGCTGCACACGAACCCCCACCATCCCGCCGAACTTTCCGACCCCTGCCTTCCCGATGAAACCCGAAAAGAAACCCGCCGCACCCGCCGCCGAAGCGCCCGTCGTCTCCAACTTCATCCGCAGCATCATCGACGAGGACAACCGCAACGGCAAATGGGGCGGCCGCGTCGAGACACGCTTCCCGCCCGAGCCCAACGGCTACCTGCACTACGGCCACGCCAAGTCGATCTGCCTGAACTTCGGCCTGGCCGAGTCCTACGGCGGCGTCTGCCACATGCGCTTCGACGACACCAACCCCGAGAAGGAAGAGCAGGAATATGTCGACGCCATCCTCGAGGCGGTGCAGTGGCTCGGCTTCGAGTGGGGCGAGCACCTGTACTTTGCGTCGGACTACTTCGACAAGATGTACGCCTGCGCCATCAGCCTGATCAAGGCCGGCAAGGCCTATGTCGATTCGCAGTCGGCCGAGGAGATGCGCGTCAACCGCGGCACCCTGACCGAGGCGGGCAAGAACAGCCCGTACCGCGAGCGCAGCGTCGACGAGAACCTCGAGCTCTTCGCGCGCATGCGCGCCGGCGAATTCGCCGAGGGCACGCACATCCTGCGCGCCAAGGTCGACATGGCGAGCCCCAACATCAACCTGCGCGACCCGGCGATCTACCGCATCCGCCACGCCACCCACCATCGCACCGGCGACGCTTGGCACCTGTACCCGATGTACACCTTCGCGCATCCGATCGAGGACGCGATCGAGAACATCACCCACTCGGTATGCACGCTCGAGTTCGAGGACCAGCGCCCGTTCTACGACTGGCTGCTCGACGCGCTCGCCACCGAAGGCCACTTCCCGCGCCCGCTGCCGCAGCAGATCGAGTTCGCCCGCCTCAACCTGACCTACGTGGTGCTGTCCAAGCGCAAGCTGATCCAGCTGGTGAACGAAGGCCATGTCGACGGCTGGGACGACCCGCGCCTGCCCACGCTGGTCGGCGCCCGCCGCCGCGGCTTCACCGCCGCCGGCTTCCGCCGCTTCGCCGAGCGCATCGGCGTGTCCAAGGCCGAGTCGTGGATCGACATGAGCGTGCTGGAAGAGTGCATGCGCGACGATCTCAACGAGGCCGCCCAGCGCCGCGTGGCGGTGCTCGACCCGCTGAAGCTCGTCCTTACCAACTACGCCGAAGGCGCCTCCGAGCTGTGCCAGGCACCCAACCACCCGCTCGAGCCCGAGCTCGGCAAGCGCGACATGCCCTTCTCGCGCGAGCTGTGGATCGAGCGCGAGGACTTCATGGAAGAGCCCGTCAAGGGCTTCCACCGCCTCTATCCGGGCAACATGGTGCGCCTGCGCTACGGCTTCGTCGTCAAGTGCACCGGCTGCGAGAAGGACGCCGACGGCAAGGTCACCGCGGTGCTCGCCGAGTACATGCCCGACTCGAAGTCCGGCACGCCGGGCGCCGACGACTACAAGGTCAAGGGCAACCTGCACTGGGTGTCGGTGGCGCACGGTTTTGAAACCGAGGTGCGCATCTACGACCGCCTCTTCGCCCACCCCCATCCCGGCCAGCGCCGCGAAGGCGACGCGCCCGACTTCGAGCGCGACTTCCTCGACGACATCAACCCCGACAGCAAGCGCGTCATCACCGCCTACCTGGAGCCGGCACTGAAGGACGCCCGGCCCGAAGACCGCTTCCAGTTCGAGCGCCACGGCTACTTCGTCGCCGACCGCGTGGACTCGAAGCCCGGCGCGCCGGTGTTCAACCGCACGGTGACGCTGAAGGATTCGTGGGCCAAGGGCGGGAAGTGAGATCGCATCCTTCGCGCGCGGCGACCAGACCTTGACCGCTCCGGCACTCCACTCATGAAGACCCTCCGCCGCCTCTTCGTTCTCGCACTCGTCGCGGCGCTGGTGGGCGCGGGGATCTGGTGGATGACCCGCCCGCAGCCGATCGAGGTGGCGGTGCACGAGGTGGCCCGCGGTACGGTCGAGGCCACGCTGACCAACACCCGCGCCGGCGAGGTCGAGGCCTGCCAGCGCGCGAAGATGGCGACGATCGCGGGCGGGCGGATCGAGTGGCTGGGCGTGGAGGAAGGCGACCGCGTCGAGGCCGGACAGGTGCTGATGCGGCTGTGGCATGGTGACCTCGACGCGCGCGCGGCGGTCGTGCGCGCCCAGCTCGCCACCGCCCGCCAGCGCGTGCAGGAGGCGTGCGCCGTGGCGGCCAACGCCGAGCGCGAGGCCGCGCGCCAGGCGCAGCTGGTGAAGCGCGGCTTCGTGTCCGCCAGCGCCGAGGAGAGGGCCCGCACCGAGGCGCGTGCCCGCCGCGCCGCCTGCGACACCGCGCAGGCCGACATCGCCACCGCCCAGGCCCAGCTCGTCGCGACCGAAACCGAGCGCCAGCGCCTGGTGTTGGTTGCGCCCTTCGCCGGCACCGTGGCCAAGATCAGCGGCGAGCTGGGCGAATACGCGACGCCCTCCCCGCCCGGCGTGCCGATGCCGCCGGCGATCGACCTGATCGACGACTCCTGCCTGTACGTGAAGGCGCCGATGGACGAAATCGACGCACCGAAGATCCGGCCCGGGCTGCCGGTACGCATCACGCTCGAGGCCATCCCCGGCAAGGTCTTCGAAGGCCGCGTGCGCCGTGTCGCGCCGTATATCACCGCGGTGGAGAAGCAGGCGCGCACGGTGGCGGTGGATGTGGATTTCGCGGACCCGGCCGAGGCGCACGGGATGCTGGTGGGCTACAGCACGGACGTGGAGATCGTGCTCGCGACACGTGCGGAGGTGCTGCGCGTCCCGACCGGGGCCTTGCGGGAGGGCGGCAAGGTGCTGGTGGTCGAGGGCGACACGCTGGTCGAACGCACGCTGCGGACGGGCGTGGCGAACTGGGAGTTCACCGAGGTGGTGTCGGGACTGGCTGCGGGGGAGAGGATTGTGACGTCGCTCGAGCGGGAGGGGGTGATGGCGGGGGCGAAGGTGGCGCTGCGGCCGGAAGAGGCGCGGTAGGCGCTGGATCGAAGTGGGCGCCCCGGCTCCCGGATCGCGACTTGCGTCGCTCCCACATCCCTCCCCGAGCGCCGCGGTGTCGCCGCGTGCACGCCAGTCGGCGCACGCATTCCCGGGCGTCGCAGCGTCGCCGCTTCCGGTCCAATCGGCGCCAGCCTCGCCAGGCGCCGCGTCTCGCCTGTGGGAGCGACGCAAGTCGCGATTGCCGCCGCCGAGCGGGCAAGGTCTTCTTTCATTGTCCGCTCGCCCGACACCCCATGCAGGGCGCTGAAAGGTGCCTCATGCCACCTCACGGAAGCCACACCGGCCTGAATTGAAGCTGCAACAGAACACCATGGCCCAGATCGAACTCGAGCACATCGACCGCATCTTCAAGCTCGGCGACAGCGAGGTGCACGCCCTGCGCGACATCACGCTGCGCATCGAGCCCGGCGAGTACGTCGCGGTCATGGGACCGTCGGGTTCCGGCAAATCGACGCTGCTCAACCTGCTCGGTCTGCTCGACCGCCCCGACGCCGGCCATTACCGGCTCGAAGGCCGCGACGTCACCACACTCTCGGCCGACGAGCAGGCCGCGGTGCGCAGCGCACGCATCGGCTTCGTGTTCCAGAGCTTCCACCTCGTCCCCCGCCTCAGCGCGGCCGAGAACATCGGCCTGCCGCTGGTGCTCGCCGGCATCCCCGTCGCCGAGCGCGCTGCTCGCATCGCGCAGGCCTTGCAGGACTTCGGCCTCGAGGGGCGCGCCCGGCACCGCCCCGACGAACTCTCCGGCGGCCAGCGCCAGCGCGTCGCGATCGCGCGTGCCACCATCATGCGGCCGGCGATGCTGCTCGCCGACGAGCCCACCGGCAACCTCGACCGCGCCACCGGCCACGAGGTCACCGCGCTGCTCGAGGCGCTCAACGCCGCCGGCACCACGCTGATCGTCGTCACCCACGACCCTTCGATGGGCGAGCGCGCACACCGCCGCATCCTGATGGAGGACGGCGCGATCCGTCAGGACCTGCGCACCGCCGCACCGCCCCCATGAGCCCCGCCGACACCCTGCGCTTCGCCACCCGCGCCGCCACCGCGTGGCCGCTGCGCGCCGCGTTGATGATGCTGGCGATGTCGATCGGCGTCGCCGCGGTGGTGGTACTCACCGCGCTCGGCGACGGCGCGCGGCGCTACGTGGTGAACGAGTTCTCCGCGCTCGGTGCCAGCCTGCTGATCGTGCTGCCCGGACGCACCGAGACCGGTGGCGTCAACGCGGGCAGCTTCGTCAGCAGCACGCCGCGCGAGCTCACCAACGCCGACGCCGCCGCGCTGTTGCGCTTGCCGCTGGTGCAGCGCGTGGCGCCGCTCGCGGTGGGCAACTCCGAGATCGCCGTCGGCGGCCGGCTGCGCGAGGTCACGGTCGTCGGCACCAGCGCCGACTTCCTCGAGCTGCGCGGTCTGAAGATCGGCCACGGCGGCTTCCTGCCGCGCGAGGACTTCAACCGCGCCTCGGCGGTGGCGGTGATCGGCGACGCACTGCGCAGCGAACTCTTCCCCGGACAGAGCGCGGTGGGCCGCATGATCCGTGTCGGCGACACCCGGCTGCGCGTGATCGGCGTGCTCACGCCATCCGGGCGCGGGCTGGGCATGACCACCGACGAGCTGGTGCTGGTGCCGGTGGCGACCGCGCAGGCGATGTTCGACACCAGCGGGCTGTTCCGCATCTTCGTCGAGGCGCGCGGGCGCGAGGCCTTGCCCGCGACGCAGCGCCAGATCGAGGAGCGCCTGCGCGCGCGCCGCGACGACGAGCTCGACTTCACCGTGATCACCCAGGACGCCGTTCTCGGCACCTTCGACCGCATCCTCGGGGCGCTCACCCTGGGCGTGGCCGGCATCGCCGCGATCAGCCTGGCAGTCGCGGGCATCCTGGTGATGAACGTGATGCTGGTCGCGGTCACCCAGCGCACCGCCGAAATCGGCCTGCTCAAGGCGCTCGGCGCGCGCGCCGGCACCATCCGCGCCGCCTTCCTCGCCGAGGCCGCGCTGCTCTCCGTCGCCGGCGCGCTCGCCGGCTTCGCGCTCGGCCACGCCGGCGCCTGGGGCGTGCGCCTGGCTTTCCCGCAGCTGCCGGCGTGGCCGCCCGACTGGGCGGTGATCGCCGCGCTCGCCACCGCGCTCGGCACCGGGGTGCTGTTCGGCGTGCTGCCCGCGCGCCGCGCCGCCCGGCTCGATCCGGTGCAGGCCTTGTCGAAGCGGTAGCGGCGATGCGCTGGCGCGACGCCCTCCACCTCGCCCTGCGTGCGATCACCGCGCATCGGCTGCGCAGCCTCCTGACCCTGCTCGGCATCGGCGTGGGCATCGCCGCGGTGATCCTGCTCACCTCGATCGGCGAGGGTCTGCACCGCTTCGTGCTCGCCGAGTTCGGCCAGTTCGGCACCAACGTGATCAACCTCCACCCGGGCCGCCAGGGCGCACGCGGCGGCCCGCCCGGCCTGCCGTCCACCGCGCGCGACCTCACCCTGGACGACGCGGACGCGCTCGCCCGCCTGCCCCATGTGCGCCACGTCACCGGTTCGGTGAGCGGCAACGCCGAGGTGCGCGCGCAAGGCCGGGTGCGGCGCAGCACCGTGCTCGGCGTGGGACCGCAGATGCAGGAGGTGTACTCGATGCGGGTACGCGTGGGGCAGTTCCTGCCGCCCGACGAGGCGGCGAGCGCGCGCGCCTTCGTGGTGCTGGGCCCCAAGCTCGCACGCGAGCTCTTCGGCAGCACCATCGCGCTCGGCGAGCACGTCGAGATCGGTGCCGAGCGCTTCCGCGTGGTCGGCGTCATGGAAGAGAAGGGGCAGTTCCTCGGTATCGATCTGGACGACGCCGCCTACATCCCGGTGGTGCGCGGCATGGCGCTGTACCAGCGCGACGGCCTCATGGAGATCGCGTTGACCTACGACCCCGAGGCCCCCGCCGCGCGCGTGGCGGAGGCGGTGAAGAAGCGGATGATCGCGCGCCACGGACGCGAGGACTTCACCGTGCTGACGCAGGAGGACATGCTGGCGACGCTGTCGAACATCCTCGATCTGCTCACCGCGGCGGTGGGTGCGCTCGGGGCGATCTCGCTGCTGGTGGGCGGAGTGGGCATCGTCACCATCATGAGCATCGCGGTCACCGAGCGCACCGGAGAGATCGGCCTGCTGGTGGCCCTGGGCGCACGTCGGCGCACCATCCTCGCGCTCTTCCTCGGCGAGGCGGTGGTGCTGGCGGGCATCGGCGGCCTGCTCGGCCTGCTCGTCGGCGCAGGCCTTGCCCAGCTGGTCGGGCTGCTGGTGCCGGCGATGCCGGTGGCCACGCCCTGGCGATACGCGCTCGCCGCCGAGGGGGTCGCCATCGTGGTCGGGCTCGCCGCCGGGGTCCTGCCCGCACGCAGGGCGGCACGGCTCGACGCGGTCGAGGCCTTGCGCGCGGAGTGAGCCATGCGGCGCGCGCGCCCGTTCCAGCGCCACCCTCGCACGCACGTCGTTCCTGCAAAACCACCGCGCTTCCGGGAGCGCCTGGAGCCAAGCGAGTCGCGAGTCGGACGCTGACGAAGCGCCGCCCCGCCCTCAGCCGACGAGCCTTTCCGCGCGGATCGCCTCGTATTCGTCCTGCCAGAACCATTTCGCCTCGCCGAAGGCGGGCGCGAGCTGGTCGAGCCAGGTGGCCTTTTCGTCGAACCGGGCGAAGAACGGGCGTTGCACCCAGTCGGGGTTGCGGCCCTGGATGAAGCGCAGCACGAAGACCTTCTCGCCGGCGATCTCGGTGACGCCCTGGATCTCGACCTTGCCGGGGCTGGCACTCATGCTCGGGCCGCGGGCGGTGCGGGCGAGGCCGGAGACCTGCTGGATGGCCTGCTGGTAGATCTCCCAGGCGCGCGCGAGCGGAACCTCGAAGTAATGGCGGGCGCCGGTGTCGCGCTCGACGAACATGTAATAGGGGACGAGGCCGAGGCGGACCTCGGTCTTCCACAAGCGCGCCCAGGCGGCGGGGTCGTCGTTGATGTGGGCGATGAGCGGACCTTGTGC
The DNA here is from genome assembly GCF_055393985.1 of Thauera sp. DNT-1. Taxonomy (NCBI): domain Bacteria; kingdom Pseudomonadati; phylum Pseudomonadota; class Betaproteobacteria; order Rhodocyclales; family Zoogloeaceae; genus Thauera; species Thauera sp. DNT-1. The sequence goes on from NZ_AP043752.1 coordinate 1,965,524, forward strand.
GCGGATGACGGCACCGGTGGCGCGGATGCGGCGGATGGCGGCGTGGGCGGCGTCGGTCTCGAGCTCCTTCCAGTGGTTGTAGTGCGCCATCAGCGCGACGTGCTTGCCGGCTTCGACGAGCTGCCGGAGCAGGCGCATGAGATCGTCGGCATCCTCGGCGCCGAGGAAGCGGTGCGGCCAGAAGGTGAGCGCCTTGGAGCCGATGCGGATGGTCTGGATGTGGTCGAACTCGGGGCGCAGCAGGGGTTCGAGGTATTCGCGCAGGTGACGGGTCTTCATGACCATGGGGTCGCCACCGGTGACGAGCAGGTCGGTGACCTCGGTATGGGTGCGCAGGTAGTCGTGCAGCACGCGGGCTTCGGAGCTGGCGATGCGCAGCTCCTTGTCGCCGACGAATTGCGCCCAGCGGAAGCAGAAGCTGCAATAGGCGTGGCAGGTCTGGCCCTGGCTGGGGAAGAAGAGCACGGTCTCGCGATACTTGTGCTGCAGGCCGTCGATGCGCTTGCCGTGCTCGTCGAGCGGCATGTTCATCTGCATCTGGTCGGCGGGGTGCGGGTTGAGGGCGTGGCGGACCTCGGCGATGGCGGCCTCGAGCGCGTCCTTGTCCGCGTCGCCTTCGATGAGGCGGGCGATGCGCTCGTAGTGCTCGGACGCGAGCATGCCGCGCTGCGGGAAGGTGAGCTGGAAGATGGGGTCGCGGGGGACGTCGGCCCAGTCGATGAGCTCGTCGATGACGTATTGGTTGACGCGGAAGGGCAGCACGGCGGCCACGACCTTCATCTCGAAGCGCTGCTCGGGAGAAAGGCGCGCGAGCTGCGGGATGCGGTCGAGATCGCGGGCGGTGAAGACCTTGAAGGACATCGGGGCGAAGCGCTCGGCGGCGGGCGCGGCGCGCGCGTTCGACACTGCGGCGGCGATGGGGGCCGCTCGCGCGGTCGCGGCAGCGGCGGCTGTGCGCGGGGTCGGGGCCGCGAGAGCATGCACTTGTGCGCTCATGTTCGTCTCCTTGGTCTGGTTGTGCTGGGGGTCTGCCGGTGCCGCGGGTTGCGGCCGCGCACCGGTTGCGGTTCGGCAGCGCGTGCGGTGGCCGGGCAAACGGCGGCGCCCGAGGCAAGCATCGGCCGACGGCGGCCAGGCTCCCGGCATCCGTCGACACCCCGGAGTGGGGAATCGCTTGGGGATGTGATGGTATGTCACAAAGTTGTTTTGTGCAAATCTAATAAAGGCATACTCGGAGGAAGCTCTGCTGCCGGCCGCGGCGCCCGTGGCCGCGCCGGTTCTCGACCGCCGCGATCGCGACTTGCGTCGCTCCTACGACACCATCACAGTTGCATCGGGATCGGGATCGGCATCGGGATCGGCATCGGCATCGGCATCGGGATCGGCATCGGGATCGGCATCGGCATCGGCATCGGCATCGGTATCGGGCGATGCGTGGCGCGCTGCCCGGGCGACGATCCAAGGCGATGGCCTTGATTTGGTTCACGTAGGAGCGACGCAAGTCGCGATTCCGGCCTTCGGGCAGCGCGGCGTGGGCGGAAGCGCCGCATTCGCGACTTGCGTCGCGCCTGCCGGAGAGCCGCTGCGCGGATGGCTTGCGCTTGCCTTGCCCCCTCCGCACTCACTAAGCTGAAGAGGTTCCCCACGAATGGAGCGCACCATGGACTTCCGCAACGGCAGGGAGAGCGACAACGTCGAGGACCGCCGCGGACAAGGCGGGCGCGGCCTGCGCGGCGGGGGCAAGATCGGCATCGGGACGATCGTGCTCGCGCTGGTGGCGATGTACTTCGGGATCGATCCGAGCGTGGTCCTCGACACGGCCATGACCGACCCCGCGCCGGTCGAATCCACCCAGACCCGCCCCGCCGCCGAGAACGCGCAGGCGCGCTTCGCGTCGATGGTGCTGGCCGACACCGAGGACACCTGGCGGACGATCTTCCAGCAGGGGGGCGCGACCTACCGCGAGCCCAAGCTCGTGCTCTACACCGGCGCGACGCGCAGCGCCTGCGGGGTCGGGCAGGCGGAGATGGGGCCGTTCTACTGTCCGGCGGACGCCAAGGTGTATCTCGACCTGGCCTTCTTCGACGAGCTTCACCACCGCTTCGGCGCGCCCGGCGACTTTGCCCAGGCGTACGTGATCGCGCACGAGATCGGCCACCACGTGCAGAACCTGCTGGGCATCTCGGACAAGGTGCAGCAGGCGCGCACGCGGGTGTCGGAGCGCGAGGCGAACCAGCTCTCGGTGCGCCTGGAACTGCAGGCGGATTGCCTCGCGGGCATCTGGGCCCACCACGCCAACCGCAGCCGCAGCGTGCTCGAGGCCGGCGACATCGAGGAAGGCCTCGCCGCCGCCACCGCGGTGGGCGACGACCACATCCAGAAGCGCAGCCAGGGTTACGCGGTGCCGGACAGTTTCACCCACGGCAGTGCCGAGCAGCGCCGGCGGTGGTTCGCGATCGGATTGCAGCAGGGGCAGTTCAAGTCCTGCGACACGTTCAGCGCGCCGCGGTTGTAGTTACGCCGTCGCCGCAAAGGCACGGCGCCATCGCCCGGGAGCCCGTCCAGGGCGATGACGCCGATTGTTTTCGCGTAGGAGCGACGCAACACATCGCACCGACGTCACCCGGGAGCCCGTCCGCGGCGCGCGTTCCGGTCCCGCGGTGGCCGGACAAAAAAGAGGCCTGCTTGCGCAGGCCTCGTGCCGACAGGCACCCGGGCGTGGCCCGGGTCTCCCTCCCCATCGATCAAAACGGTTTTCGGGTGGCGATCACTCGAACTCGATGATGACCTCGTCCACCGACAGGCTGGCGCCGGGCTTGGCGACGATCTTCTTGACCTTGCCGTCCTGCTCGGCCTTGAGGACGTTTTCCATCTTCATGGCTTCGATGATGGCGAGCTTCTCGCCGGCCTTGACGTCCTGGCCCTCGGTCACCGCGATCTCGCGCAGCAGGCCGGGCATGGGCGAGAGCAGGAACTTGGAGAGGTCGGGCGGCAGCTTCGCGGGCATCAGCGACAGCAGGTGGGCCGCGCGCACGGTCATCACGACGGGTTCGACCTGCAGGCCGAAGTGCGAGATGCGGTAGCGCAGGCCGCGGCGTTCGATCTGCAGGCCGATCGGGGCGCCGTTGACGGTGCCCGCGAAGAGCAGCTCGCCGAACTTCCAGTCGGAGACGATGTTGTAGGTCCGGCCTTCGCAGGTGACGGCGAGGCCGCCTTCGATGGCGGCGGTGCGCATGGCGTACTGCTTGCCGCCCATGACGACGACCCATTCGCTGGCGACCTTGCGGCCGTGGCCGGCGAGCTGACCTTCGATCTGCACGGCGCGCTCGATGTAGCGCATGCGGGCGAAGGTGGCGACGGCGGCGAGCAGCGCGGGGTCGTCGTGCGGGACCATGGAGGCGTCGAAGCCCTTCGGATACTCCTCGGCGATGAAGCCGGTGTTGAAGTGGCCCGAGCAGAAGCGCGGATGCTGCAGCAGCGCGGCCTGGAAGGGGATGTTGGAGCTGATGCCGCGGATGACGAAGCCGTTGAGGGCGTCGCGCATGCGCTCGATCGCATCCTGGCGGTCCTTGCCGTGCACGATGAGCTTGGCGATCATCGAGTCGTAGAACATCGAGATCTCGCCGCCTTCATACACGCCGGTGTCGACGCGCACGCCGTTGCCTTCGGCCGGGGGCTGGAACTTGATGAGGCGGCCGGTGGAGGGCAGGAAGCCGCGGAAGGGGTCTTCGGCGTTGATGCGGCATTCCATCGCCCAGCCGTCGATCTTGACGTCGGCCTGGGCGAGCGGCAGCTTTTCGCCGTAGGCGACGCGGATCATCTGCTCGACGAGGTCCAGCCCGGTGATGAGCTCGGTGACCGGGTGCTCGACCTGCAGGCGGGTGTTCATCTCGAGGAAGTAGAACTCCTTGGTCGCGCCGCTGACCACGAACTCGACCGTACCGGCCGACTCGTAGTTCACCGCGCGCGCCAGGGCCACGGCCTGCTCGCCCATGGCCTTGCGCATCGCGGGGTCGACGAAGGGGCTGGGGGCTTCCTCGATGACCTTCTGGTGACGGCGCTGGATGGAGCAGTCGCGCTCGTTCAGGTAGACGTAGTTGCCATGCGAGTCGCCCAGCACCTGGATCTCGATGTGGCGCGGCTCGAGCACGTACTTCTCGATGAAGACGCGGTCGTCGCCGAAGGCGTTGCGCGCCTCGTTGACGCAGGAGGCGAAACCCTCGTGCGCCTCCTTGTCGTTGAAGGCGACGCGCAGGCCCTTGCCGCCGCCGCCGGCGGAGGCCTTGATCATGACCGGGTAGCCGATCTTCTTCGCGATCTCGACCGCCTCGTCGGGGCCGGAGATGGCGTCGTTGTAGCCGGGGATGGTGTTCACGCCGGCCGCGATGGCGAGCTTCTTGGACTCGATCTTGTCGCCCATCTTGGCGACCGAGTAGTGCTTCGGGCCGATGAACTTGATGCCTTCCTCTTCGAGGCGGCGCGAGAACTCGGCGTTCTCGGACAGGAAGCCGTAGCCCGGGTGGACCGCCTCGGCGCCGGTCTGCTTGCAGGCGGCGATGATCTTGTCCATGACCAGGTAGGACTCTTTCGAGGCCGCCGGGCCGATGCAGACGGCTTCGTCGGCGAGTTCGACGTGGAGCGCGTTCTTGTCCGCCTCGGAGTACACCGCGACGGTCTTGATGCCCATCTTGCGGGCGGTCTTGATGACGCGGCAGGTGATTTCACCGCGGTTTGCAATCAGGATTTTCTTGAACATTTGGTCGGTTCCTCGTGCGCGGGTCAGAGCGGGATGTTGCCGTGCTTGCGCCACGGGTTGTCGAGCTGCTTGTCGCGCAGCATGGCCAGCGAGCGGCAGATGCGCTTGCGGGTGTTGTGCGGCATGACCACGTCGTCGATGAAGCCGCGGCTGGCGGCGACGAAGGGGTTGGCGAAACGGGCCTTGTATTCGGCTTCGCGCTGGGCGAGCTTCTCGGGGTCGCCCTTCTCTTCGCGGAAGATGATCTCGACCGCGCCCTTGGCGCCCATCACCGCGATCTCGGCGCTCGGCCAGGCGAGGTTCACGTCGCCGCGCAGGTGCTTGGACGACATCACGTCGTAGGCGCCGCCGTAGGCCTTGCGGGTGATCAGGGTGACCTTGGGCACGGTGCACTCGGCGTAGGCGTAGAGCAGCTTGGCGCCGTGCTTGATGATGCCGCCGTATTCCTGCGCGGTGCCGGGCATGAAGCCGGGGACATCGACCAGGGTGACGACCGGGATATTGAAGGCGTCGCAGAAGCGCACGAAGCGGGCGGCCTTGATCGAGCTCTTGATGTCGAGGCAGCCGGCCAGCACGAGCGGCTGGTTGGCGACGATGCCCACCGGCGAGCCTTCCATGCGCGCCAGGCCGATGATGATGTTCTTGGCGTAGTCGGGCTGCAGCTCGAAGAAATCGCCGTCGTCGACCATCTTGAAGATCAGCTCCTTCATGTCGTAGGGCTGATTCGGGTTCTCCGGGACCAGGGTGTCGAGCGACAGGTCGATGCGGTCGGCGGAGTCGGCGCAGGGGATCGCGGGCGGCTTCTCGCGGTTGCTGGAGGGCAGGAAGCCGATCAGGCGACGCGTCATCATCAGCGCCTCGACGTCGTTCTCGAAGGCGAGGTCGGCGACGCCGGACTTGGTGTTGTGGGTGACGGCGCCGCCGAGCTCCTCGGCGGTGACTTCCTCGTGGGTCACGGTCTTCACGACCTCGGGACCGGTCACGAACATGTAGGACGAGTCCTTGACCATGAAGATGAAGTCCGTCATCGCCGGGCTGTACACCGCGCCGCCGGCGCAGGGGCCCATGATCAGCGAGATCTGCGGGATGACCCCGGAGGCCAGCACGTTGCGCTGGAACACGTCGGCGTAGCCGCCGAGCGAGTCCACGCCTTCCTGGATGCGCGCTCCGCCCGAGTCGTTGAGGCCGATGACCGGGGCGCCGACCTTCATGGCGTGGTCCATGACCTTGCAGATCTTCTCGGCGTGGGTCTCGGAGAGCGAGCCGCCGAAGACCGTGAAGTCCTGCGAGAACACGAAGACCAGGCGGCCGTTGACGGTGCCGTAGCCGGTGACCACGCCGTCACCGGGGATGTGCTCGGCATCCATGCCGAACTCGGTGCAGCGGTGCTCCTTGTACATGTCCCACTCTTCGAAGCTGTCGTCGTCGAGCAGCAGTTCGATGCGCTCGCGCGCGGTGAGCTTGCCCTTGCGATGCTGCGCGTCGATGCGCTTCTGGCCGCCACCGAGGCGGGCCAGTTCGCGCTTTTTCTCGAGCTGGCGAATGATGTCTTGCATGAGTGCGATCTCCTGTCAGATCTCGGTTTCGGCCGGCTGTCGCGGCAGTCGGCCCTGTTCGTTGGATTGGAGGTGGCCGAGCAGCCGGAAGGCCGCGGCCGCGGGCGTGGTGTCGCCCTCCTCGACCGCGCGTGCGAGGGCGGGAAGTTCCTCGCGCACGCGGGGATGGCTGCGGAAACGGCTGCGCAGCCCGGAATCGATCATCTCCCACATCCAGGCCAATGCCTGGTGGCGACGCTTGGCGGCGAACTCCCCGGAGGCGCCGAGCGCCTCGCGGTAGTCGCACACCGCCTTCCAGAAGTCGGCGATGCCCTGCTTCTGGAGCGCCGACAGGGTGAGCACCGGCACGGTCCAGTTGGGGCTGGCCGGGCGCAGCATGTGCAGCGCGGTCTTGATCTGCGCCTTGGCGCGCATGGCCGCACCGGCGTCGATGTCGGCCTTGTTGATGACGATCAGGTCGGCGATCTCCATGATCCCTTTCTTGATCGCCTGCAGGTCGTCACCGGCGTTGGGCAGTTGCAGCAGGCAGAAGATGTCGGTCATTCCGGCGACCGCGGTCTCGGACTGCCCGACGCCGACGGTCTCGACGATGATGACGTCGAAGCCCGAAGCTTCGCACACCAGCATGGTCTCGCGCGTCTTTTCGGCCACGCCGCCGAGGCTGCAGGCCGAGGGGCTGGGGCGGATGAAGGCCGCGGGGTTCTGTGACAGCAGCTCCATGCGCGTCTTGTCGCCGAGGATGGAGCCACCGGTGACCGACGAGGACGGATCGACCGCGAGCACCGCGACGCGCAGGCCCTGCTCGATGAGGTAGAGCCCGAGCGCCTCGATGAAGGTGCTCTTGCCCACGCCCGGCACACCCGAGATCCCCACCCGCATCGCCCCGCCGGTATGCGGCAGCAGCGCCTCGAGCACCTTCTGCGCGCGCGCCTGATGGTCCTCGCGCTGCGATTCGATCAGCGTGATGGCCTTGGCCAGCGGCCGCAGCTGGCGCGCCAGCACGCCAGCGACCAGCGACTGGTCGGCGGGATCGAGAGGGGTGGATATCGGAGCAGGCATGTCGGGTCTTATAGGGGGCGTCCGTTCTACGGTTTGCGGTTCGTGGTTCTTGTAGGAGCGACGCAAGTCGCGATTCCCGCCTCGACGATGCGCACGCCGCCCGCTGATCCGCTGCAATCGCGACTTGCGTCGCTCCTACGGGAAGCGTGAGGTCGGCGGCGCCTGCCCGGGCGCTGCGATCGCGACTTGCCTCGCTCCTACATCGACCTTACGTCGCCTTGCGTGCGGCGCGGATCTGCTTCAGCACCTCGCGTGCGGCCGCCGGGATCGGCGTGCCGGGGCCGAAGATCCCCTTGGCGCCGGCGGCGTACAGCGTGTCGTAGTCCTGCGCCGGGATCACGCCACCGACGAAAGTGATGATGTCGTCGGCGCCGAGGCGCTTCAACTCGTCGATGACGGCCGGGACCAGGGTCTTGTGGCCGGCGGCGAGGCTGGAGCAGCCGACCGCATGGACGTCGTTCTCGACCGCGTGGCGGGCCGCTTCTTCCGGGGTCTGGAAGAGCGGGCCGATGTCGATGTCGAAACCGAGGTCGGCGAAGGCCGAGGCCACCACCTTGGCGCCGCGGTCGTGGCCGTCCTGGCCGAGCTTGGCGATCATCACGCGCGGGCGGCGGCCTTCTTCGGCGATGAAGGCCTCGATGTCGGCCTTGAGGGTCTTCCAGTCTTCCTGTTCTTCCACGACGGCTCCATAGACGCCGGAAACGGCTTGCGGATTGGCACGGTAACGGCCGAAGACCTTCTCGAGCGCGTCGGAGATCTCGCCGACGGTGGCACGCAGGCGAATGGCCTTGACCGACAGGTCGAGCAGGTTGCCTTCGCCCGTCTCGGCGCACTTGGTGAGCGCAGCGAGCGCGGCCTGCACCGCGGCGGTGTCGCGGGTGGCGCGGATCTTGTCGAGGCGGGCGATCTGCGCCTCGCGCACCGCATGGTTGTCGATGTCGAGGATGTCGATCGGGTCTTCCTTGGCGAGCTTGTACTTGTTCACGCCGACGATCACGTCCTTGCCCGAGTCGATGCGCGCCTGCTTGTCGGCGGCGCACTCCTCGACCTTCATCTTGGCCCAGCCGGATTCGACCGCGCAGGTCATGCCGCCCATGGACTCGATCTCCTCGATCAGCGCCCAGGCCTTGTCGGCCATGTCCTGGGTGAGCTTCTCCATCATGTAGGAGCCGGCCCAGGGGTCGACCACGTTACAGATGTGGGTCTCTTCCTGGATGATGATCTGGGTGTTGCGCGCGATGCGGGCGGAGAACTCGGTAGGCAGGGCGATCGCCTCGTCGAGCGCGTTGGTGTGCAGCGACTGGGTGCCGCCGAACACCGCAGCCATGGCCTCGATCGTGGTGCGCACGACGTTGTTGTAGGGGTCCTGCTCGGTGAGCGACCAGCCGGAGGTCTGCGAGTGCGTGCGCAGCATCATCGACTTGGCGCTCTTGGGGTTGAACTGCTTCATGAGCCGCCACCACAGCAGGCGCGCGGCGCGCATCTTGGCGATCTCGAGGTAGAAGTTCATGCCCACCGCCCAGAAGAAGGACAGGCGGCCGGCGAAGGTGTCGACGTCCATGCCGGAGTTGATGCCGGTGCGCACGTACTCGACACCGTCGGCGAGCGTGAAGGCGAGCTCGATGGCCTGGTTGGCGCCCGCCTCCTGGATGTGGTAACCGGAAATCGAGATGCTGTTGAACTTCGGCATGTGCTGCGCGGTGTAGCCGAAGATGTCGGCGATGATCTTCATCGACGGGGTGGGCGGATAGATGTAGGTGTTCCGCACCATGAACTCTTTCAGGATGTCGTTCTGGATCGTGCCCGAGAGCTTGTCCTGGCTCACGCCCTGCTCCTCGGCGGCGACGATGTAGCCGGCGAGGATCGGCAGCACGGCACCGTTCATGGTCATCGACACCGACACCTTGTCGAGCGGGATCTGGTCGAACAGGATCTTCATGTCCTCGACCGAGTCGATCGCCACGCCGGCCTTGCCGACGTCGCCGGTCACGCGCGGATGGTCGGAGTCGTAGCCGCGGTGGGTCGCCAGGTCGAACGCGACCGACACGCCCTGGCCGCCGGCGGCGAGCGCCTTGCGGTAGAAGGCGTTGGACGCTTCGGCGGTGGAGAAGCCGGCGTACTGGCGGATGGTCCACGGCTTGACCGCGTACATGGTGGGCTGCGGGCCGCGCAGGAAGGGCTCGAAGCCGGGCAGCGTGTCGGCGTGCTGCAGGCCTTCGGTGTCGGCCTTGGTGTACAGCGGCTTGACCGAGAGGCCCTCGGGCGTGATCCAGTTCAGCTTGTCGAGGTCGCCCCCCGGCGCCTGCTTGGCGGCAGCCTTTTTCCAGGCCTCGATGTCGGGCTGGGGATAGACGGGATCGTTGGCTTTCGACATGGGAAACCTCGTGAGATCTGCGGCGGCCTGGGGTACAGGCGCGACCCGGATTGGTGATTTATCGGCAAGCCAAACCCCCCCGGGGCGGCGACGAAGCCGCCCGTGGCGATCCCACGAGCGGCCGTCGACGCTCCGGCAAGCGACGCGTCCCCTCTCTTCCGCCGGGTGGTCCCGGCGCCTCCCATGACGCATCGCGCTTCGGAAGTTGACTTGCACTGCAGGAAAAATAATACTTTATCCATAATTATGAATGCAATAGGCGGCAGCGGGCGAATGCGTTCCGACGGTCGGAAAGGGCGCGCAGCGAGCCGGGCCCGTCCGGCGAGAGAGGGCATGCACGCGCCACCACCACCCGTGATGGCCCTGCCCCGCGCCACCTTTTGAATCCGCTCCGAAGAAAGAATCCGCCCATGAACGCCACCCGCATCGCTCCGATCGCGCTCTACCAGGAAGTGGCCGAGCGCCTGCGCCAGCGGATCTTCTCGCACGAGCTGCCGCCCGGCACCTGGGTGGACGAACAGGCGCTGGCCGAGCACTACGGCATCTCGCGCACACCGCTGCGCGAGGCGCTGAAGGTACTGGCCTCCGAGGGCCTGGTGACGCTCAAGCCGCGGCGCGGCTGCTACGTGACCGAGATCTCGGAGCGCGATCTCGACGAGGTGTTCAGCGTGATGTCGATGCTCGAAGGCGAGTGCGCCCGGCTGTCGGCTGCGCGCGCGACCGAGGACGACCTCGCCCGCCTGCGCGCGATCCACGCCAACCTCGAGAAGGCCGCCGGCAAGCCCGACATCGACCGCTTCTTCGAGGCCAACCAGGCCTTCCACCTCGCCCTGCAGGAGATCGCCGACAATCGCTGGTTGCTCCACGTGATCGAGGACCTGCGCAAGGTGATCAAGCTGTCGCGCCACCACTCGCTGTTCTCGGAGGGCCGGCTGGAGCAGTCGCTCGCCGAGCACCGCGACATCCTCCAGGCCTTGCTCGACCGCGACGGCGCGCGCGCCGAGACCCTGATGCGCACCCACATCCTCAGCGGCCGCGCCGCCCTCGCCCGCATCGCCGAGGCGAAGACGCAGGCCGCGTGAGGCCTGGCCACATTGATTTCGTGTGGGAGCGACCCGGCCGACACGCCCGCAATCGCGACTCGCGTCGCTCCTACATCCCACCGAAGCCGCCGCCGGTTTTCGTGGGAGCGACGCAAGTCGCGATTGCGGCGATTCCGCACCCGACAGGCGCCGACGCGGACGACGGGCGTCGGAACCGGCTTGTTGTTACACGGCGCCGACCGGGGTCTCGCGGGTGACCAGCACTTGGTCGATGCGGTAGTTGTCGATGTCGACCACCTCGAACTTGTAGCCGAGGTAGGTCACGAAGTCGGTGCGCTTGGGGACCTTGCGCAGGCGGTACATCAGGAAACCGGCGACGGTCTCGTAGTTCTGGAAGCCCTCGAAGACCTCGATCTCGAGCGCCTGCATGACGTCCTCGATCGGCGTGGCGCCGTCGATGAGCCAGGAGTTGTCGTCTCGGCGCACGATGAGCTCTTCCTGGAAGGGGCTGACGAGATCGCCCATCACCGTGTTCATCACGTCCTGCAGCGACAGCAGGCCCACCACCAGCGCGTATTCGTTGAGGATGAGCGCGAAATCCTCCTTGGCGTCGCGGAAGCGCTCGAGCGCCTCGAAGAGCGTGAGCGTGTCGGGCAGCATCAGCACCTTGCGCACGATCGGCTGGGTGCGCAAGGACAGATCCTGGCCCTGCACGATGCGCGGCAGGATGTCCTTCGAGTCCACATAGCCGATCACGCTGTCGATGCCGTCCTCGCACACCGGAAACTTCCCGTGCGGGTGGGCGGCGATCTTGCGCCGGATGCTCTCCTCGGACTCCGACAGGGTGAGGAAGACGATGTTCTCGCGCGAGGTCATCGCCGAGGGCACGATGCGCGAGTCGAGCTCGAACACGTTGCTGATCAGGTGCTGCTCCTGGCGCAGCAGCGCGCCGGCCTGGGCACCGGCGTCGGCCATGGCCATGATGTCGTCGGCGGTGATGTCCTCGATGCGCACGCTCGGCAACTTGAACCAGCGGAAGATGAGGTTGGCCGCGCCGTTGAAGACCCACACCAGCGGCGCGAACAGCCACATGCACACCTGCATCGGCTGCACCACCGCCACCGCGATGCGTTCGGGCTGGACCATGGCCAGGCGCTTGGGCATGAGGTCGGCAAAAAGCACGAACAGCGAGGTGACGAAAACGAAGGAGACGACGAAGGCGATGGTGTCGAGCATCGGGCCGGCGTAGGCCCGGCGCAGCAGCTCGGTGACGTAGGGAGAAAGCGCCTGTTCGCCGACTACGCCGCCGAGAATGGCGACGGCGTTGAGGCCGATCTGCACCACGGTGAAGAAGTGGCCCGGACTGTCCTGCAGCGCAAGCACGCGCCGGGCGTTGAGATGCCCTGCCTCGGCCATGACGCGCAGCTTGATCTTGCGCGCAGCCGCGAGGGAGATCTCGGACATGGAAAAGAAGGCGCTCGCTGCGATCAGCAGCAGGATGACGAGCAGTTCGTTGACAGGCACGACGACTCCTTTGGGATGAAGGTCCCGCCGGAAGGCAAAACCAGAATCTAGTCTGCGAGTCTACCACCGCGGCCTGAAGGGCAATCGGTGCCCCGGCGCATCGCCGCCCCCCCCGGGAAGGGATGGAGGAGGAATGCAGGAGGAATGTAGGAGCGACGCGGGTCGCGATTGCGCCCCCGCAGCCCTTTCCGGCCGCGCATCGCCCGCCACATCGCCCGATCGCGGCTGGCGTCGCTCCCACGAAAACCGTCGTGGCCCGACCAGCGCCTCGAGTTTCTTGCAGGAGTGACGCCCGTCGCGATCCGGCGGCGAAGAGGCGCACCGCCGGTCGACGAAAAACCCGCCCGGCGCGGGAGCGCGGGGCGGGTCGGGGATGCGGCGCGGTTCGGGGAACCGCGCGCTTCGGTCAGTGCGACGAGGCGGTCGCGGCGCCGACACCGGTCTGGGCGCGCACGTACTGGTCCTCGAAGGCTTCCTTCTCGGCCTCGGCCGCCTTGCTCTTGTCGAGCGTGGAGAACAGCCAGGTCATGAAGAAGGCGATCGGCATCGAGAACAGCGCCGGCTGGGTATAGGGGAAGATCGCCGAAGCGTTGCCCAGCACATCCACCCACACCGACTTGGACAGCAGCACGAACAGCACTGCGCTGACCAGGCCGGAGTAGCCGCCCACGAGGGCGCCCTTGGTGGTGAGGCCCTTCCAGTACATCGACAGGATCAGCACCGGGAAGTTGGCCGAAGCGGCCACGCCGAAGGCGAGCGCGACCATGAACGCGATGTTCATCTTCTCGAAGGCCATGCCGAGCAGCACCGCGACCACACCGAGGCCGATGGTGGCGAACTTCGACACCCGCAGTTCGGTCGCTTCGTCGGCCTTGCCCTTCATGATGACGCGCGAGTAGATGTCGTGCGAGATCGCCGAGGCACCGGCCAGCGCCAGGCCGGCCACCACCGCGAGGATGGTCGCGAAGGCCACCGCCGACAGGAAGCCGAGCAGAAGGTTGCCGCCGACCGCGTTGGCCAGGTGCATGGCGATCATGTTGCCGCCGCCGATGACCTTGCCGCCGATCACGCCGCCTTCGAAGAACTGCGGGTTCTGGCCGACGATGATGATCGCGCACAGGCCCATGATGGCGATGACGTTGAAGAAGTAGGCGACGATACCCGAGGCGTAGAGCACGGACTTGCGCGCTTCCTTGGCATCGGTCACGGTGAAGAAGCGCATCAGGATGTGCGGCAGGCCGGCGGTGCCGAACATCAGGCCGAGGCCGAGCGAGATCGCGGTCACCGGATCGGCGAGCAGGCTGCCGGGGTTGAGCAGCTTCTGGCCCAGCTTGTGCACTTCCATCGCACGGTTGGTGAGCTCGTCGAACGAGAAGCCGAACTGGCTGAACGCGAGCACGCCCACCGCGGTACCGCCGATCAGCAGCATGCAGGCCTTGATGATCTGCACCCAGGTGGTGGCGACCATGCCGCCGAAGGTGACGTACACCATCATCAGCGCGCCGACGACGACGAGCGCGATGTTGTAGTCGAGACCGAACAGCAGCTTGATGAGCTGGCCGGCACCGACCATCTGCGCCACCAGGTAGAAGCACACCACGGTCAGCGAGCTCACCGCGGCCATCGTGCGCACCTTGCCCTGGTCGAGGCGGTAGGCAGTGATGTCGGCGAAGGTGAACTTGCCCAGGTTGCGCAGACGCTCGGCCATCAGGAACAGGATGATCGGCCAGCCCACGAAGAAGGAGAGCATGTAGATGTAGGCATCCACACCCTGCGCGTACATCATCGCGGTGAGACCGAGCAGCGTGGCGGCGGACATGTAGTCGCCGGCGATCGCGAGGCCGTTCTGGAAGCCGGTGATGCCACCGCCGGCGGTGTAGAAGTCGGCGGTCGACTTGGTGCGGCTGGCCGCCCAGTAGGTGATGCCCAGGGTCATCAGCACGAACACGAAGAACATGCCGATGGCGTGGAGGTTGAGCGGCTGCTTCTCGGCGGCGTCCATCGCGGGACCGGCGGCGAGCACCAGCGGGCTGGCGGCCAGCGCGAGCAGGCCGGCGGCGCTACGGGAAAGGCTACGGGCGTTCATCATTTTTCCTCCTTCCAGGCGGCCTTCACGAGTTCCTTGTTGATGTCGTCGAACTCGCCGTTGGCGCGGCGGACGTACACCAGGGTCAGGACCCAGAAGAAGATGAACTGCAGCAGGCCGGCGAGGATGCCGAAGGTCAGGTTGCTGCCCTCGAACAGACGCTTGCCGATGAGCTCGGGCGCGAACGCCACGAGCAGCACGAAGCCGTAAAAGACGATCAGGACGATCGCCGCCAGAATGCCCGCGAAGCGGGTGCGCTTGGCGACAAGCTCCGCGAACCGCGGGTTGCGCCGGATGTGCGCATACATCGAGCTAGACACTTTCACTCCCTCCCAAGGATAAGCAACACGAACTGCTTTGCCTCCACCTTTCCTCCTGCCTCGGCGGCCGTCTGACGCGGCATCGTAGGCGAGCGGATGATATATCATCCATAAGACTCCATACACATCCGTATGGAAAAATTTTATTTATCGAAAACGGCGAACCGATGAACACAAGAATCGACCTCGACATCGACCAGGGCATCGCCACCGTGACCCTGCACAACCCGACCAAGCTGAACGCTGTGAACGCGGCGATGTGGCGCGGACTCTCGGCGGCGATGGCGCGCATCGCCGCCGACGATTCGGTGCGCTGCGTGATCGTGCGCGGCGCGGGCGAGAACGCCTTCGCCGCCGGCGGCGACATCGAGGAGTTCCGCAGCGTGCGCGCGACGGTGGACGATGCGCTGCACTACCACGAGGACCTGGTGGCGAGCGCGCTGAACGCGATCCGCGACTGCGCCGTGCCCACCGTGGCGGCGATCCGCGGCGCCTGCGTGGGCGGCGGGCTGGAGATCGCCGGCTGCTGCGACATCCGCATCGCGGGCGAGTCGGCACGCTTCGGCGCGCCGATCAACCGCCTGGGGTTCTCGATGTATCCGGGCGAGATGGCCGGCCTGCTCGCCCTGGTCGGCCCGGCGGTGGTCCTGGAAATCCTGCTCGAGGGCCGCATCCTGGATGCGCGCGAGGCGCTGCAGAAGGGCCTGCTGACCCGCGTGGTGGACGACGAACGCGTATTCGAGGAGGCCGCCGTGTCGGCCGAGCGCATCCGCGCGGGCGCGCCGCTGGTGGCGCGCTGGCACAAGCAATGGGTGCGCCGGCTGACCACCGGCGTGGCGCTGGACGAGGAGGAGAAGCGCCGCGCCTTCGACTTCCTCGCCACCGCGGACTATCGCGAGGGCCTTGCCGCATTCAGCGAGAAGCGGGCACCGGTGTTCCGGGGGCGCTAGCCGCGGCGCCGCAATCGCGACTTGCGTCGCTCCTACGGCACGTCACCGCGCTTCCGAAGGCGCCTGTAGGAGCGACGCGAGTCGCGATCGGGCGATCCGGTCGGCGATGCGCGGCCGGCGAGGACTGCGGCGCCGCAATCGCGACTTGCGTCGCTCCCACGGCACGTCACCGCGCTTCCGAAAGCGCCTGTGGGAGCGACGCGAGTCGCGATCCCGGCGCGGGCAGGCGCTTCATCGCCGCTTCGGCTTCTCCTCGACGTACTCCTCCACCTTCACCGCGCGCAGCTGGTAGCCCGCGGTACCCATGTCGGAATCGATGCGCCCCACCGCCATGACCCCGTCCACCCACACCGGCAGCATGTTCCAGCCGCCCGGCACGGGCTTGTCGGGGATGACGTGGATGAGCTGGTTGGCGGGCGGCGGCGGGACGTGCACGCAGGCACCGAAATACGGGACGAGGAGAAACTCGCGGATCTTCTCGCCGCTGGTCTCGAGCGGCACGACGAAGCCGGGGATGCGCACGCGCGCACCGGCCATGCGCTCGACCAGGGGCGCACGGTCCCACTCCTCGCGCATGCGCTGCAGCGCCTCGGCGGCGCGCGGGTCGTTGTCCTCGAGCTTGTCGAGCTCGAGGCCCGAGAGGAAGCCCTCGGGGTTCCAGTCGGCAGGGATGAGGTCGTCCCAGCTGATCTCGCGGAACTCGCCCTTTCCCGGCGCGGGCGCAGCGAGGCGGTCGCCCACCGCGTACTGGCCGGCGGACTCGCCGGCCGGGGCCTGCGCGCCAGCCGGCAGCGGCGCGAACGCCAACAGGGCAAGCAGCGGTACGACGCGCAGCGCGCGCGGGACCAAGCGGGCGAGGTGCAGATTCGTGTTCATTTCCTGCCTCCGGTTGCAGGCGTGCGGTGATGGATCCGGGCCCTCCCGGCCCCGCGAACGAGGCGGTGCATCCCGCCTCAGGTCCGCACGGTCATGCCGTCGGCGAGCGACTGGCGGTAGGCGCGCAGCGCCGGCAGCAGGCTGGCGACCAGGCTGGCGGCGAGCACCGCGCCGAGCAGGCGCCATTCGCCCGCCGCGGGCCAGCCCAGGCTCGGCTGCAGACCATGCTGCGCGGCGAGCCAGGGGGCGAGCGCGGCGCCCGCACCATACAGCAGCCCGAGGCCGAGCGCGATGCCCGCAGTGGCGAGCAGCAGGCTCTCAAGCGCGAGCAGCGCGAAGACCTCGCGCGGGCTGGCACCCAGCGCACGCAGGATGGCGAGCTCGCGGCGGCGCTCGCCCAGGCTTGCCAGCACCACCGCCACCATGCCCGTCAGGCCGACCACGACCACCAGGGCCGAGACCGCGAGCAGCGCGCGCTCGGCGATGCCGACGAGGTCCCACAGCTGCTGCAGGGTCGCACCGGGCAGGATGGCGGTGAGCGGTTCGCCGGCGTAGGCGTTGATCTGGCGCTGCACGCGGAACACCGCGCTGCGGCTGTGCAGCCCGACGAGCGCGGCCGTGACGGATTTGGGGCGCAGGTCGAACTTGCGCACCTGCTCGGGCGTGATCTTCAGGCCCGGGATGGGCGCGCCGCCATGCCAATCGACATGAATCGCCTCCAGGCCCTCCAGGCTCACCAGCACGGCGCGGTCGAGCGGCGTGGCGCTGGGCGCGAGGATGCCGACCACGGTGAAGGGCTTGTCGGCGTGCTCGGCGAAGCGCGCTCCGCCCTCCCCCGCGCCGCCGCCGTGGCTGAGCACGATGCGCTCGCCGAGGCGGTAACCATGGCGGGCGGCGACCTCGGCGCCGATCACGGTCTGGAAGAGGTCCTCGACGCGCGCGGTTGCGCCGGCGAACGGGCCGCCGGCCGCGAAGACCAGACTGCGCCCCTCGCCATGGCGGTATTGCGCGAAGAAGTCCGTGGTGGTGCCGACCACGCGGTGACCGCGGTGCGAGTCGCCGAGCGCGAGCGGTACCAGCCACTTCACCTGGGGCAGCGCGGCGACGTGCTCGATGCTGGCCCACGACAGGTTGGCGGTGGCGTCGCCGATGTGGAAGACCGAGTACAGCAGCAGCTGCACCGGGCCGCTGCGCGCGCCCACCACCAGGTCGGTGGCGGAAATCGTCTGCGCGAAGCCCGCGCGCGCATCGTTGCGCAGGCGCTCGACCCCGAGCAGCAGCGCCACTGCCAGCGCCACCGCGACCACGGTGAGCGCGGCCGACAGCCTGCGGTTGGCGATGCTGCGCAGCGACAGCATGAAGACGGGGCTCATCGCGCGTCCTCCGCAGCGAGGCCGGCGCGGACGAGCGCACCGAGGTCGAGCACGCGGTCGAAGTGCGCTGCCAGGCGCTGGTCGTGGCTGACGAAGAGCAGCGCGGCGCCGACCGCGGCGCATTCGTCGAGCAGCAGGTCGATGAAGGTCTGCTGACGATCGGCGTCGAGCGCGGAGGTGGGCTCGTCCGCCACCACCAGGCCGGGACGGCCGATCAGCGCGCGCGCCGCGGCCACGCGCTGCTGCTGGCCGACCGAGAGCTGCGTGGCCGGGCGCTCGAGCAGCTCGACGCCGAGGTCGAGCCGCGCCGCCAGGCGCGCCGCCTCGGCAGCCGGCGTGCTGCCCGCGGCCGCGATACGCGCGCGCCGCTGCGGCGCGAAGCGGCAGGCGAGCAGGATGTTGTCGCGCGCGGACAGCCAGGGCAGCAGGTTGAAGAGCTGGAACACGAAGCCGACGTGGTCGGCACGGAAGCGGTCGCGCGCGCCCGCCGACAGCGCGCCGAGCGCCTGCCCGCCGACCTCGACCGTGCCGGCCTGCGGCAGGATCACCCCGCCGACCAGCGACAGCAGCGTGGTCTTGCCGCTGCCGCTCGGCCCGCGCAGGAAGACGCGCTCACCGGCGCCGAGCTGCAGCGCGTCGATCGCCAAGCAGTCCTGCGCGCTGCCCGGCCAGCGGTAGCGCAGGCCGGAGATGCGCACCGCCGGCGTCGGGTGCGCTCGCACTGCCGCGCTCACAGCGCGAGCGCGGCGGCGCCCGAGGTGAGCACACCGCCCCCCTGGCCGCGCGGGGTGGCGAACTCGGCGCGCACGCGCTGCAGGCGCGGGAAGTGCTTGAAGACGCGCAACTCCAGCCGACGCAGCGCCTCGGGATGCGCGCACTCGAAACCGTAGCTTGCCACCATGTCCTCGTGATCGCCGCGGGCCGGCCGGTTGTGGTCGCGTGTTTGGCCCCGACCGTGTTCGCGCCCGCTGTCCCGCCACGGCGATTCGATGCCGACCTCACGGGTCACGCAGCCAGCTTCCGGCGGGAGCGCGAACACCGCCTCGCTGTCGCGCAGAAGGCGCTCCGCATCGGCGAGCGCACCGCGCTGCGTCTCGTTCGCCGGCGCATGCTCGAAGCCGACGAGGTTGTCGAGCGGCGAGATCAGCTCCAGCTGCAACATGCGGCCTTCCAGTACAACGGTCAGTTCGGCGACGCCGTGCTGGTGTGCGCCATGCGCATGCTGTGCCGGCGCGGCGACAGGGAGCGCGAGGGCCAGGACGATGACGCTGGAGAGGAGGATCGGACGCAAGCAGGCTGGCATGGTCGTGGGAAGTGGAGACAAGCGATTCGGGGCGCGTGACGAGTGCTGAAAACCATGCAGCGCGGGGCACGCAAGTCTAATGCTACAATGTTGCATCAAAAGCGACCGCCCTGCCACAAGAGCCGTTTCCCCGCGCCCCGCCGCAACAGGCTTCGATATGCCCCTGCACGAACACCCTGCCGCCACCGACGCTGCCCGCGAGCTCATCGCCGCACGCGGCGGCCGCGTCACGCGCACGCGGGTGGCGGTGATCCAGGCCTTGCAGCGCAGCGCCCATCCGCTCTCGCACGACGAGCTCGGCGCCGCGCTCGACGGGGCGGGCATCGCCCACGACCGTGTCACCCTCTACCGCGCGCTCGACTGGCTGGTGGAACAGGGTATTGCGCAGCGAATCGCGGGGGGCGAACGCGCCTGGCGCTTCGAGATCCGCCGCGACGGCGACCACCGCCACGCCCATTTCCACTGCGAGCGCTGTGGCCAGATCGTGTGCCTGGAGGACGTGTCCGCCGCCGCGCCGACCCTGCCCGCCGGCTTCGCGGTCGCACGCGCCGAGCTGGTGCTGCATGGCGCGTGCGCCGATTGCGGCCGCGAGGGCGTGGAGAGGAAGGAACGATGAAGCGCGCGCCCCCCGTCCTGCACGGCACCGATCCCCAAGCCGACGACGACACGCGCCCCTTCCCGGCACGTAGCCTGCTGGGCGCGGGCCTGGCCGCGCGCCTCGCCCTGGTCGCCGGCGCGCTGGCGCTGCTATGGGCGACCGTGCTGTGGGCCTTGCAATGAACCGCCTCGCGCTGCCGATGATCCGCCTCGACAACCTCACCCTGGGCTACGACCGCCACCCGGCGGTGCATCACCTGTCGGCCGAGATTCCCGCGGGCGCGCTCGTCGCCGTGGTGGGCCCCAACGGCGCAGGCAAATCCACCCTGCTCAAGGGCCTCGCCGGCGAGCTGCGGCCGATCGGCGGGCGCATCCTGCTGCCCGAGCTGCCCGCGGGGGGGCTGGCCTACATGCCACAGCGCGGCGAGATCGACCACAGCTTCCCGGTGTCGGTGTTCGACGTGGTCGCGATGGGCCTGTGGCACGAGATCGGCGCCTTCGGCGGCGTCTCGCGCGAGCAGCGCCGACGCGTGCGCGCCGCGCTCGAGGCGGTGGGCATGGCGGGCTTCGAGTCGCGCCCCATCGGATCGCTCTCGGGCGGCCAACTGCAGCGCGCGCGTTTCGCCCGCCTGATGTTGCAGGACGCGCCGCTGATCCTGCTCGACGAGCCCTTCGCGGCCATCGACAGCCGCACGGTGGACGATCTCGTGGAGCTGATCCTGGGCTGGCACGACGAGGGCCGCACCATCCTCACCGTGGTGCACGACCTCGAGCAGGTGCGCCGCCACTTCCCGACCGCACTGCTGCTGTCGCGCGAGCCGGTGGCCTTCGGCCCCACCGCCGAGGTGCTGACGCCCGAGCGCCTGGCGCGCGCGCGCCGCCTGTCGGAAGCCTTCGACGAGCACGCGCACGAATGCCACATCGAGGAGTTGACGGTCGCGGTGGCGCCCGATGCGGCGGCACATCCGCACGCGCATGACCATGGACATGCGCACGACGAAGGCCACGGCCACGCCCATCCGCACCCCGCGGCACACACCGCGCCGCGTCCGCGCCGCGGTCTTCCCCGCCACTGAATCCGCAACCCGCGCCAGCAAACCAGGCCTTCGCAGTGTTCGACCTCCTCATCTCCCCCTTCACCGAGTTCGCCTTCATGCGCCGCGCGCTCGCCGGCTGCCTGGCGCTCGCGCTCGGCGCCACGCCGGTGGGCGTGTTCCTGCTGCTGCGCCGCATGAGCCTGATGGGCGACGCGATGAGCCACGCCATCCTGCCCGGCGCCGCGCTCGGCTACCTCGCCTTCGGCCTGTCACTGGGCGCGATGACGGTGGGCGGCATCGTCGCCGGCCTGGTGGTGGTGTTCGCCGCGGGGCTGGTGACGCGCGCCTCGGTGCTCAAGGAGGACGCCAGCCTGGCCGCCTTCTACCTGCTCTCGCTCGCCGCGGGGGTCATGATCGTGTCGCTGCGCGGGCAGAACCTCGACCTGCTGCACGTCCTCTTCGGCTCCGTGCTCGGGCTCGACGACGCCTCGCTGCTGCTGATCGCGAGCATCGCCAGCGTGACCCTGGCGAGCCTGGCGCTGCTGTTCCGCCCGCTCGTCATGGAGTGCTTCGACCCCGCCTTCCTGCGCGGGGTGAGCCGGTGGTCGCCGGTGGCGCACTACGGCTTCCTGATGCTGGTGGTGGTGAACCTGGTGAGCGGCTTCCACGCGCTCGGCACGCTGATGGCGGTAGGCATCATGATCCTGCCCGCGGCCGCGGCGCGCCTGTGGACGAACGGCCTGCCGATGCTGCTGCTGCTCGCGGTGCTGTTCGCCTTCGGCAGCGGCGCGAGCGGGCTGCTGCTGTCCTTCCATGCCGACGTGCCTGCCGGGCCGGCGATCGTGCTGGTGTGCGGCGTGGTCTATTTCGTGTCGCTGCTCGCGGCCCCCGGTGGCCTGCTCGCCGGACGCCTGCCGGTACGGCACCACCTCGAGTCGTGAGGCCCGATGTCGCCTGCGGGCAGCTCGACTGCTCCGGCAGGAGCGACGCGGAGACGTGATGGCTCTTGTGGGCGCGACGCAAGTCGCGATCGCAGCGCTTGGTCAGTCGCCGACACGAGCGACCGCCCTGCGACCGGAGTCGCGACTTGCGTCGCTCCTACGAAAGCGATCGCGGCGGAAATCCGCGGTGGGGCCCTGCGGCTCGAGTACACCTTCTTTCCTTTCTTCAACCCGGACCCGACGACGATGAGATTCCCCTACCGCTTGCGCCGCCTGCGCATCCTCGCGGCCTGCGCCGCCCTGCTCCTGGGCGGCAGCGCCCACGCCCAGGCGCTCGAAGTGGCGACCAGCTTCAGCATCCTCGGCGACCTCGTCGCCCAGGTCGGCGGCGAGCGCATCAAGGTGCGCACCCTGGTCGGTCCCGACGAGGACGCCCACGCCTTCCAGCCGCGTCCCTCGGACGCGCGCGAGATCGGCAAGGCTGCGCTGGTGGTGGTCAACGGCCTCGGCTTCGACGACTGGATGACGCGGCTGGCGCGCGCCGGCGGATTCAAGGGGGCGGTGGTGGTGGCGAGTGCGGGGATCTCGACGCTGGAGATGAGGCGCGACGACGGGCACGACCATGGCCACGATCATGGCAAGGGCAAGGCGGTCGACCCGCACGCCTGGCAGGACGTGGCGAACGTGCGCCGCTACGTCGCCAACATCGCCGCCGCCCTCGCCACCGCCGACCCGGACGGCGCGGCCATCTACCGCGCCGCGGCCGCACGCTACGACGGCGAGTTGCAGGCGCTCGACGCGGAGATCCGTGCCGCCTTCGCGGCGCTGCCCGCCGAGCGCCGCAAGGTGGTGAGTTCGCACGCGGCCTTCGGGTACTTCGCGCGCGCCTACGACATCCGCTTCCTGTCGCCCGTCGGCGTGGCGAACAACGCCGAGCCCACCGCCAAGGGCGTGGCCGGCCTGATCCGCCAGCTCGCGGCGGAAAAGGTGCCGGCGGTGTTCATCGAGAACATCGCCGATCCTCGCCTGATCGAGCGCATCCGCAGCGAAAGCGGCGCGGTCGTGGGCGGCACGCTGTATTCCGACGCACTGTCGAAGGCTGACGGCCCGGCGCCCAGCTACGTACGCATGATGCGCGCCAACCTGGCGACGCTGCAGAAGGCACTCGCGGCACCCGAGCGCTGAACCGGATCGGTTTCCACGGAGCGGCGGCGGGTCTCGGGGCGCGGGGGATCGCGACTTGCGTCGCTCCTGCCGGGGCTCGGGGGCGGCGGAGCGTTCTTGTGGGAGCGACGCAAGCCGCGATTGCGGCGCCGCCGTTCGCGCCATCGCCCATTGCCGGCCCGGACCCGGGGCGGCTCAGCGGCTCGAGGCCGCCAGCATCGCCCCGGCGCCGACGAAGAGGCCGCCGAACAGGCGGTTCTGCAGGCGCAGCAGGCGCGGGTCGCGCAGCAGGGGGCGGAAACGCGTGGCGAGCAGCGCATAGCAGGACATCACCATCACGTCGACCCCGACCATGGTTGCGCCGATGATCGCGAACTGCGGCCACTGCGGCCGGTCGGGCACGATGAACTGCGGCACCAGCGCGGCGATGAACACGATCGCCTTCGGGTTGGTCAGGTTCACCAGGATGCCCTGAGCGTAGAGCTGGCGGCGCGACTGCACCCGCACGCCCTCGCCGTCCCCGTCGATCGGCTCGGGCGGCGAGCGCCACTTCTGCACGCCGAGCCAGATCAGGTAGGCCGCGCCGGCGAATTTCACCACCGCGAACGCCGTCTCCGAGGTCGCGAGCACCGCACCGAGGCCGAGCGCCACGACGCCGAGTTGCAGCAACAGCGCGATCTCCAGGCCGGTGATCGCGCGCAGCGCGGCGGTGTAGCCGTAGCGCAGGCCGGTCGACATCGACAGCACGGCGCCCGGTCCCGGCGAGACCGCGATCACCAGTGCGGCGGCAAGAAAGCCAAGCCACATCGTCCAGCTCATGGAAGTCTCCGGCAGATTCGTCCAGCGAGTTCGTTCAGGCGAAGATGCTGTGCAGCATCTTGGCACACAGCAGGACCAGCATCCCGGCAAACACCTTCTTCAGCGTCGCCACCGGCAGGCGGTGGGCCAGCTTCGCGCCGAGCGGGGCGAAGAAGGTGCTGACCACGGAGACCAGCACCAGCGCCGGCAGGTACACATAGCCGAAGGTGAGCGCCGGCATGTCGGGTGCGCCCCAGCCATTGACCAGGTAGCCGACCGTGCCGGCGAGCGCGATCGGCAAGCCGATCGCCGCGGAGGTACCGATCGCGTTCTGCATCTTGACGTTGCACCAGGTCATGAAGGGCACCGACAGCGAGCCGCCGCCGATCGCGACCAGCGCCGACACACCGCCGATGCCGAGGCCGGCCGCGCTCATGCCGAGTGCCCCGGGCAGCTCGCGCGCGGGCTTGGGCTTGATGTTGAGCAGCATCTGGATCGACACGTAGGCCATGAAGACGGCGAAGAAGATCGCCAGCGGCACGGTGGACACGCGCGCGGCGATGAAAGTGGCGGCGAAGGTGCCGACGAGGATGCCGGGCGTGATCGCGCGCACCACGTCCCAGCGCACCGCTCCACGCGCGTGGTGCGCACGCAGGCTGGACACCGAGGTCAGCACGATGGCCGCCATCGAGGTGCCGAGCGCCATGTGCACCACCTGGGACTGCGGGAAGCCCTGGGCAAGGAAGAAGGTCGTCAACATCGGCACCATGATGCCGCCGCCGCCCACACCGAGCAGGCCGGCGAAGAAGCCCACCGCCGCGCCGAGCACCGGGTAGGCGAGCCACCAGAGGTCGAAGGTCATTGCGTTTCCGTTCGGGTTCGAGGCACGCCGCGTGTTGCAGTGCGCAAGGAGCGGAACTATCGGTCAAAGCCGAGGGGCAGTGCAAGCGGACCGTGGGAATCCTCCCGGGCAGGGCCGGCGCGGACGCGGCGGGATGGGCACGCTGGTACCATCGCGGCATGGCCCTGCCGACACCACGCGACCGCCTTCCCGACCGCGCCCCGCTGCGCAATTACCTGCTCGCTGCGCTGGCGGCGGGTGCGGTGGCGCTGGTCGGTGCGCCGCTGCTCGGGCAGTTCGATCTCGCCAACATCGCCATGCTGTTCCCGCTCGCGGTGCTGTTCGCAGCGATCCGGCTCGGTCGCGGGCCGGCCGTGTTCGCCGCCTTCCTGGCGGTGGCGCTGTTCGACTTCTTCTTCGTGCATCCGCACTTCACGCTGGCGGTCTCGGACCTGCAGTACCTGCTGACCTTCGCCGTGCTGCTCGCGGTGGCACTGACCACCGCGGAGCTGGCCGCGCGCCTGCGCCGCGAACGCGACTCTGCCGAGGCGCGTGCGGAAGAGGCGGCACAGGCGCGCCTCGCCGCCGACACCGAGCGCCTGCGCAACACCTTGCTCGCCTCGCTGTCGCACGACCTGCGCACGCCGCTGACCGCACTCGCCGGACTCGCCGAGTCGCTCCCGCTGGCCGGACCGCCGCTGCCCCCGGCGCAGGCCGAGCTGGCCGAGGCGATCCGCGCCGAGGCCTTGCGCACCCATGCGCTCGCGCGCGACCTGCTCGACCTCTCCCGCCTGCAATCCGGGGCGCCGCGCCTCGCGCTCGACTGGCTGGCGGTGGACGAGCTGCTCGGCAGCGCGCTGCAGGCGCGCGCCCACGCCCTGCGCGCGCACGTGTTCGCGCTCGAGCTGCCCGAGGAACTGCCACTGCTGCACGCCGACGCGGTGCTGATGGAGCGGGTGGTGTGCAACCTGCTCGACAACGCGATCGCGCACACCCCGGAGGGAGGGCACATCGTGCTGGCGGCGCAGGTGGGCGCCGACTGGATCCGCATCAGTCTGTGCGACGACGGTTGCGGCCTGCCGCCGGGGCGCGAGCAGGCGATCTTCGAGCGCTTCGTGCGCGCCCCCCATCCGCGCGGCGCGGCCGACGCAACGACGGCGACCGGCGATGCCGGCACCGGGCTGGGTCTGGCGATCGTGCACGCCATCGTCGCGGCACACGGCGGCAGCGTGAGCGCACACAACCGCGCCGGCGGCGGCGCCTGCTTCGTGCTGCAGCTGCCGCTGCCACGCCAGCCGGACCGACCGCCTCCCGAGGACGAGGCCGGAGCGCCCCCACGATGAAGAGCGCCCAGCCCCCCTCCCCGGTCGTGCTGCTGGTCGAGGACGAGGCCGGCATCCGCCGTTTCGTGCGCACGGCGCTGGAATCCGAGGGCTGCACGGTGCGCGAGGCCGCCGCGCTCGAGCGCGGCCGCATCGAGCTCGCCAGCCGCCGGCCCGACCTGCTGGTGCTCGACCTCGGCCTGCCCGACGGCGACGGCACGGCGCTGCTGGCCGAGCTGCGCGGCTGGAGCGGCATGCCGGTGCTGGTGCTGTCGGCGCGCAGCGACGAGACCGACAAGGTCGCGGCGCTCGACGCCGGCGCCGACGACTATCTAGCCAAGCCCTTCGGCGTCGCCGAGTTGCTCGCCCGCGTCCGCGCCCTGCTGCGCCGCGCGCTGCGTCCGCCGCAGGCCGCGGCGTGCATCGCCTTCGGCGACGTGGAACTCGACCTCGAGCAGCGCCGGGTGACGCGTGGCGGCGCGCCGGTCCACCTGACCCCGATCGAGTTCCGCCTGCTCGGCCTGCTCGCCACCGCAGCGGGTCGCGTGGTGACGCAGCGCCAGCTGCTGGCCGGCGCCTGGGGCCCGAACCACGTCGAGCACGCACATTACCTGCGCGTCTATATGGCCGGTTTGCGCCGCAAGCTCGAACCCGACCCGCGCCTGCCCGTCCACATCCTCACCGAACCCGGCGTGGGCTACCGGCTGGTGCCCGAGCCGCTCAGCGCCGCCAGAACGCCGGCGTCAGCACCACCAGCAGGGTGAAGATCTCCAGGCGGCCGAGAATCATCGCAAAGCTCATCACCCAAGTCTGGAAATCGCCCAAGCCCTGGTAGTTGCCCGCCGGCCCCAGCGCGGCCAGCCCTGGCCCGGCATTGTTGATGCAGGCCACCACGCCCGAGAACGCGGTGATCAGGTCCAGCCCGGAAGCGGCGAGGATCAGCGTCAGGCTGACGATGCTGACCATGTACATGAAGCTGAACGCGAGTACCGCGTGCAGCACGTTGTCGGACACCGGCTGCCTGCCCAGACGCAGCGGCACCACCGCGCTCGGATGCAGCGAGCGCACGATCTCGCGGTGAACCTGCTTGTACAGGATGATCGCGCGCATCATCTTGATGCCGCCACCGGTCGAGCCGGAGCAGGCGGCGAAGCTGCTCAGGAACAGAATCCACACCTGCGCGAACATCGGCCACACCGTGTAGTCGTAGGTCGCCAGACCGAGCGAGGTCGCTAGCGAGACGGCGTGGAAGGAGACGTGGCGGAACGCGAGCGCGCCATCCCGATAGGCGCCCGATTCGAGCAGATACACGGTCAGAAAGACCACGGTGACCCCGAGCACGCCGAAGAACCAGCGTAGCTCGGGGTCCTCGCCGTAAGGGCGCGGCGTGCGCCGCACGAGGGCGAGGTAGTGGGTGGCATAGTTGATGCCCGAGAGCAGCGCGAACACGATGGTGACGGTCTCGATCGGCACGCTGTCGAAGGCGCCGAGGCTGGCGTCCCGGGTGGAGAAGCCGCCCAGCCCCATGATCGAGAAGGCATGGATCAAGGCATCCCACGGCGCCATGCCGGCCTGCGAGAGCGCGAGGGTGCAGCCTGCGGTGAGCACTACATAAACGCCCCACAGGCCCTTGGCGGTCTCGGCGATGCGCGGGGTGAGGCTGGACTCCTTCATCGGCCCGGGCGTCTCGGCGCGGAAGATCTGCCGCCCGCCGATGCCCAGCAGCGGCAGCACCGCGACCATCAGCACGATCACGCCCATGCCGCCCACCCAGTGCATGAAGCAGCGCCACAGGTTGATCGACACCGGCATCGTGTCGAGCCCGGTAAGCACCGTGGCACCGGTCGTGGTGAGCCCGGAGGCGGCCTCGAAGTAGGCGTCGGTGAACGAGAGTTCCGGAAGGTAGAACAGCAGCGGCAGCGCCCCGAACACCGGCGTGATCAGCCAGGTCGCGGCCACGAGCAGGAAGCCGTCGGAGACGTGCAGGTCGCGCCGCGCCCGCCGGCCCGCGGCCCACATGAGCAGCCCGGTCGCGAAGGTGGCGAGGATGGCGAGGTCGTAGGCCTCGGTGGCACCGTCTTCGAGCGCGAAGGACACCGCGAGCGGAAAGCCCATCACCAGCCCGAACAGCATCAGCATCATGCCGAGCACACCGAGGACGGGGAAATAGGCTTGCATCGCGACAAGGACGGCAAACGCCGCGAGACTGTGTATGGACGCTGCGGATACTAGGCGGCCATGCGTAAAGATTGCGTTAAGAGTTTGCAGTGCAGCATGAGCGTGAGGCGCAGGGAGCGAGGTGTCGGGCGCGTGGACGTGAAGAGGGCGCGGTGATCGCTCACCGCGCCCTCTTGTAAGGCCCCCCGCCTGTGCCGTCTCCGCCGGGCATCCTGAACCTTGGGTTCAGGGAGGTCGCGTCCCTTCCGCTTCAGGATCACCCGGCGAGGGGCGTTCACACCAGCGGCATCGATGGTTGGCGACCGAGTCTCTCGACTATTGGTTCAAGGAATCTACGACTTCGACGAACACTGCAGGGGATTGACCGGTACTGCTCGAACTGCCTTCAGAAAAGCTTGTCCTGCTGCCCCAGAACACCGTCCAGGCGCGCTTTCATGAGACCGATTCTACGCTTCATGCCCGGCATGTCAAACCCGTTGCCGCGCTGGTGCAGGAGGAACTCGTGGGCGATGTTGAGCGCGGTCATGACCGCCAGCTTTTCGCCGGAGGAGCCGGTGCGGGCACCGATCTCACGAAGCTTGTCGTCGAGGAAGGCGACGGTGGCGAGCAGTTCGTCGCGCGATTCGGGCGTGCAGGAGATGCGGTACTCCTTGCCCAGCAGCATCATGTCGAGGTGATCGGCGGACATCGCTTCAAGCCTCCGGCAGTTTGTCGAGCAGGCCCGCGAGGCGGTCCGCGGCGACGCGGACCTTGTCGGAGAGCCGGCGATTCTCGCCCTCGAGCTGCACGACGCGACCGCGCAGGGCGGCGTTGTCGGCCTTCAGGCGCTCGTAGTGGCTGATCAGGTGCTCGAGCTGGGCTTCGAGCTGTGCGAGTTCGGTATCCATGGCGTCGATGGTAGTGAGCGGCCGATGACGGGTCAATCGGCCGGGGTCGATCAGCGCTGGACCTGGGTGACGTCCCGCACCGCGCCGGTGTCGGCCGAGGTGGTGAGCGCGGCGTAGGCCTGCAGCGCGGCGGAGACCACGCGTTCGCGCTTCACCGGCTTCCAGGCCGCATTGCCCTTCGCCTCCATCGCGGCACGACGGCGGGCGAGCTCGGCGTCGGCGACGGCGAGGTGGATGCGGCGCGCGGGGATGTCGATCTCGATCGTGTCGCCGTCCTCGACCAGCGCGATCGCACCGCCGCAGGCCGCCTCGGGCGAAGCATGACCGATCGACAGGCCCGAAGTGCCGCCCGAGAAGCGTCCGTCGGTGAGCAGCGCGCACTGCGCGCCCAGGCCGCGGCTCTTCAGGTAAGAGGTGGGATAGAGCATCTCCTGCATGCCGGGGCCACCCTTCGGGCCTTCGTAGCGGATCACCACCACGTCGCCCGCCTGCACCTGCTCGCCGAGGATGCCCTCCACCGCGTCTTCCTGGCTCTCGTACACCCTGGCCTTGCCGGTGAACTTCCAGATGGATTCATCCACCCCGGCGGTCTTCACGATGCAGCCCTTCTCGGCGATGTTGCCGTAGAGCACGGCCAGCCCTCCGTCGGCCGTGAAGGCATGTTCCTTGTTGCGGATGATGCCGTGCTCGCGGTCGGCGTCGAGCGACTTCCAGCGCCGGTCCTGACTGAAGGCGACCTGGGTCGGCACCCCGCCCGGCGCAGCACGGAAGAAGGTGTGCACCGCTTCGTCTTCGGTGCGCTTGATGTCCCACTTGTCCAGGGCTTCGCCCAGGCTCGCGCTGTGCACGGTCGGCACATCGGTGTGCAGCAGGCCGGCGCGGTCGAGTTCACCAAGGATGGACATGATGCCGCCGGCACGATGCACGTCCTCGATGTGCACGTCGGCGATCGCGGGCGCGACCTTGCACAGGCAGGGCACGCGGCGGCTGACGCGGTCGATGTCCTTCATCGTAAAGTCCACGCCGGCCTCGCGCGCGGCGGCGAGCAGGTGCAGCACGGTGTTGGTCGAGCCGCCCATGGCCACGTCCAGGCTCATCGCGTTCTCGAAGGCCTGGAAGCTGGCGATCGAGCGCGGCAGCACCGAGGCGTCGTCCTTTTCGTAGTAACGACGCGCGAGATCGACGATGCGGCGGCCGGCTTCCTTGAACAGGCGCTCGCGGTCGGCGTGGGTGGCGAGCGTGGTGCCGTTGCCGGGCAGCGACAGGCCGAGCGCCTCGGTGAGGCAGTTCATCGAGTTGGCTGTGAACATGCCCGAGCACGACCCGCAGGTCGGGCAGGCCGAGCGCTCGATGGCGTCGACTTCCTCGTCCGAACACGACTTGTCGGCCGCCTTGACCATCGCATCCACGAGGTCGAGCGAGATCACCTTGGCTTCCCACTTGACCTTGCCGGCCTCCATCGGACCGCCGGAGACGAAGATCGCCGGGATGTTCAGGCGCAGCGCGGCCATCAGCATGCCCGGGGTGATCTTGTCGCAGTTCGAGATGCACACCAGCGCGTCCGCCGTGTGCGCGTTGCACATGTACTCGACGCTGTCGGCGATGAGCTCGCGCGAGGGCAGCGAATACAGCATGCCGCCGTGGCCCATGGCGATCCCGTCATCGACCGCGATGGTGTTGAATTCCTTGGCGACGCCGCCGGCGGCCTCGATCTCGCGCGCGACGAGCTGACCGAGATCCTTCAGGTGCACGTGGCCGGGCACGAACTGGGTGAAGCTGTTGGCGATCGCGATGATCGGCTTTTCGAAGTCGCCGTCCTTCATGCCGGTGGCGCGCCACAGGGCGCGGGCGCCCGCCATGTTGCGGCCGGCGGTGGACGTGCGGGAACGGTACTGGGGCATGGGGCGCTCCGGGAAATCGGCGGGAAAGGGTTCGATTCTAACGCGCGTGGGGCGAGCGTCGGCAAGCTGCGGTGCATGCGGGGACGCCGCGGTGGGGCGGACGATCCGGCTGGCGTATCATCCGAAGTCCGACACCGCAGGAGGCTCCATGCAGGACACGACCCCCACGACCGAGGCCGGCTTCGACCTCGACCCGGCCGAGATCCGCGTGCTCGGCGTGCTGATCGAGAAGTCCTTCATCACCCCCGACGCCTATCCGCTGTCGATCAACGCCATCACCACCGGATGCAACCAGCTCACCGCGCGCGAGCCGGTGATGAGCCTGTCCGAGGCCGAGGTGCAGGACGCGGTCGACCGCCTGATCGTCCGCCGCCTGGTGTCCAAGCGCGACCAGCAGAGCGCGCGCGTGGCCAAGTACGAGCACCTGGTCCGCCTGCGCCACTCGTTGCCGCCGGCCGAACAGGCCGTATTGGCGATCCTGCTGCTGCGCGGCGCGCAGACCGCGGGCGAGCTGCGCCAGCGCTGCGAGCGCCTGCACCGTTTCGACGACGTCGCCGCGGTCGATGCCGTGCTCGAGCACCTGGCCGAGAAGTACCCGCCGCTGGTCGCCGAGCTGCCGCGTGCGCCCGGCACCAAGGAGACCCGCCACGTTCACCTGCTCGGCGGCGACGCCGCGGTGCAGGAGATGGCCGAGGCGCAGTCCGTCGGCACGGCAGGCGGCGGGCGCGGGCGCATCGGGGAACTCGAGGACGAGGTCCGCCGTCTGCGCGAGGAACTCGAGGCACTGCGCGGAGCGTTCGCGGAGTTCCGCAAGCAGTTCGACTGAAGGCCGGCAGCCCTGCGCTCGGCGCCTCACACCTCACACCTCACACCTCACACCTCGCGCCTCGCGCCTCGCACACTCCATGCTCGTCCACCCCCAATTCGACCCGATCGCCTTCTCCCTCGGCCCGCTTTCGGTGCGCTGGTACGGGCTGATGTACTTGGTCGCCTTCGTGCTCTTCGTCGTGCTCGGCCGCCTCCACGCGCGGCGCCGTCCGGAGCTGGGCTGGGACGAGCAGGGGATCGACGACCTCCTGATGTACGGTGTGATCGGGGTGATCGTGGGCGGGCGCCTCGGCGAGGTGTTGTTCTTCCAGCCCGGCTACTATCTGCAACACCCGGGCGAGATCCTCGCGGTGTGGAAGGGCGGGATGAGCTTCCACGGCGGCTTCCTGGGCGTGCTGGTGGCGATGTGGCTGTACGGTCGCCGGCACGGCAAGGGCTTCTGGCAGGTCACCGACTTCATCGCGCCGCTGGTGCCGACCGGGCTGGCGGCCGGGCGGCTCGGCAACTTCATCAACGGCGAACTGTGGGGCCGGCCGGCGGAGACGGAGCTGCCGTGGGCCATGATCTTCCCCTGGGTGGATGCGCTGCCGCGCCATCCCTCGCAGCTCTACCAGGCCGCTGGCGAGGGATTGCTGCTGTTCCTGCTGCTGTGGTCTTACTCGGCCAGCCCGCGCCCGCTGCGCGCGGTGTCGGCGATGTTCCTGGTCGGCTATGGCGCGCTGCGCTTCGTCGCGGAGTTCTTCCGTACGCCCGATCCGGGCATCTTCGGCACCTTGTCGCTCGGCCTGTCCACCGCACAATGGCTTTGCGTGCCCATGGTGCTCGCCGGGCTGCTGATGCTCGCCGCCGCGCGCACGCGCGGGACCGGAAGGTAGGCGGGGCTGCGGCAGGGACGTGAATATCGCACACAGTCCATTCGCAGGCTGCACAAGCGACTCCCCAAAGCGGGCTATCATGTAAGCACGATATCCGAACTGAATCGGACAGGAGGACGACATGGGCGGTGCAGGACTGGTCTCCCGGGGACTGAACCGCGTTCGCGAGCTCGTCGCGAGCGCCGCGCACCTGGGCAAGCCCCCGGATGAGAGCGATCTCGAGCGCCTGCGCACGCAGTTGCAGGAGTGCGCCGAGGGCCGCGGCGGCGAAGTATCGACGCGCCAGCGTGCCGCCCGCCTGGCCGAGACCTATCTGCGCCTGGACGACGTCGGCCGCCACGCCTTCCTGCGCCTGATCGCCCACGAGTTCGGCCCCGATCCGGCGCGGGTGGCGCAGGCGCACGCCGCCTACCAGGCCGCGGTCGGCACGCCGCGGCAATGGGACGCGGAAGCCGAGCTGCGCGCCGCGCTGCGCTCGCGCCGGCTGCGCATCCTCACCCAGTTCAACGCGATCCCGCAGGGGGTCAAGTTCCTCGTCGACCTGCGTGCCGACCTGCTGCGCTTCATCGCCGACGATCCGCTGCTCAAGCCGCTCGACCGCGAGCTCGAGACGCGCCTGTCGGCGTGGTTCGACGTCGGCTTCCTGGAACTGCAGCGCATCACCTGGAGTTCGCCCGCCGCCCTGCTCGAGAAGCTCGTCGAGTACGAGGCGGTGCACGAGATCCGCTCCTGGAAGGACCTCAAGAACCGGCTCGACTCCGACCGCCGCTGCTACGCCTTCTTCCATCCGCGCATGCCGCTCGAGCCGCTGATCTTCGTTCAGGTCGCACTGCTCGAGGAGATCGCCGACGACGTGCAGCGCCTGCTCGACATCGAGGCGCCGCTCGCCGATGCGAGCCGGGCGACGACCGCGATCTTCTATTCGATCAGCGCCACGCAAAAGGGCCTGCGCGGGGTGAGCTTCGGCAACTTCCTGCTCAAGCGGGTGATCGACGACCTCAAGCGCGACTTTCCGCGCCTGAAGACCTTCGCCACGCTGTCGCCGATGCCGGGCCTGGTGCGCTGGGCGCAGCGCGACCCGGAGGCCTTCGCCGAGGCCTTCACCGCCACCGACTGGAAGCGCCTGGCGACGCTCGGCATCGAAGGCGTCGACTCGACGGGCCTCGCCGCGGTGCTCGCCGGCGACCCGGCGTGGGTCGAGGACGAGGCGCTCGCCGAGTCCTTGCGCGAGCCCCTGCTGCGGCTGGGCGCACGCTACCTGAGCGAGGCACGCCGCGGCGACCGCCCGGTCGACACGGTGGCGCGCTTCCACCTCGGCAACGGTGCCCGCATCGAGCGCCTGAACTGGCTCGCCGACCGCTCGGACAAGGGCCTGCGCCAGTCTTGGGGATTGATGGTCAATTATCTGTACGACCCGGACCGCCTGGAAGCCAACCTGGAGAGCTTCGCTGCCAACGGCAGCATCGCAGCCTCGTCCGCGGTGCGCAGGCTCGCCCGGCGCTGAGGTTCGCGTGCCGCCCGAAACATCGCCGAGCTCGTTCGCCCTCCGCCCCTCGTCGATCCGCATCCGCCTGTTGCTCGCGAGTACGGTGGTGCAGGTGGTGTTGCTGAGCATGTTGCTCGCGAACAGCGTGCGGCTGATGAACAACGCAATGTCGGCGAGCCTGGAGACGACGATCGGTCAGACCGCGAGCATGCTGCACGCGATGGCCACCGCCTACGGCGAGCAGGGCCGGCTCGACGGGCTCGAGGACGTGCTCGGCGAGCTTCTTGCCGACGCCGACGAAGGCCTGCTCTATGTGCGCATCCGCGACGCGCGCGGTCATCTGCTGGTGAGCGCCGGCATGCCCGGGCTGGAGCAGGTGCCGGAGCCGGACGAACAACGCCACCGTTTCTTCGAGACCCTGCTCGCCGACGACCTCGTGCATGTGCGCCGGCAACTGCTGCTGCCGCGCAACCAGGTCGGCGTGCTGCAGTTCGGAGTCTCGGTCTCGGTACTCGCCGCGGCCCGCGAGGCGATCATGCAGCAAGGCCTGGCGATCGCGATCGCGGAGATCCTGCTCACCTTCGTCCTGCTCTCCTCGCTCGGCTATCTGCTCACCCGCAACCTGCGCCTGCTGCTGGAGGGCAGTCGTGCGATCGCCAACGGCTTCCTCGCGCACCGCGTCGAGTCGCGTGGCAAGGACGAGCTGGCGGTGATCGCCAACCACTTCAACCTGATGGCCGAGGCGCTGCAGAACCGGATCGCCGAGCTGCAGGATACGGCGGTGCGCCTGCGGGCGAGCGAGGAGCGCCATGCCCTGGCCCTGCGCGGGTCCAACGACGGCCTGTGGGACTGGGACATCGACGCCGACGACGTCTATTACTCCGAGCGCTTCTGCCAGATCCTCGGGGTCCAGCCGGGAACCCTGTCGAACCGGCCGGAGGACATGCTTGCCTACCTCCACCCCTACGAGCGCGACGCCTACCGCCAGCGCCTGGTCGAACACCTCAAGGGCGACAGCAACCATTTCATCATGGAACTGCGCGTCCGTCTGCCCGACGGCGCCTACCGCTGGGTGCTGATGCGCGGAGTCGCCGATCGCGACGAGAACCTGCATGCCTACCGCATGGCTGGTTCGCTCGGCGACATCGACCTGCGCAAGCGCGCCGAACAGCAGCTGGTGCACGATGCCTTGCACGACGGGCTCACCGGCCTGCCCAACCGGGCAATGTTCATCGAGCACGCCAACCGCGCGCTTGCCCAGCGCCGGCGCGGGGACCTCACCCAGATCGCGATCCTGGCGATCAACCTGGAGCGCTTCAGCCTGGTCAACGACAGCTACGGGCACCTCGTGGGCGACGAACTGCTGCGCCGGATCGGTGCCCACATCGCGGCCCTGATGCGCGATGGGGACGTGTGCGCGCGGGTGGGGGGTGACCAGTTCGCGGTGCTGCTCAACGGTGTGGAGAGCTCGATCGACGCGCTGCGCATCTGCGAGCAGCTGGTCGCGCTGCCGGCCTTCGCACCCGACGACGACGGTCAGCAACTGCACCCGCGCTGCCGGGTGGGCGTCGCCATCAGCGACAACGAGCGCGAGGACGCCGAATCGCTGCTGCGCGATGCCGACAACGCACTGCACAAGGCCCGTCGCAGCGAGCGGGGGCCGATCGAATTCTTCCACACCGAGATGCACGCCGCCGCGGTGCGCGCGCTGCAGGTCGAGGCCGAACTGCGCAAGGCGCTCACCCAGGGCGGGCTGCAGGTGTGGTACCAGCCCATCGTCGAGCTCGCGAACCTGCGTACGACCAGCTTCGAGGCCCTGGTGCGCTGGCCGCACCCGACGCTCGGCCTGCTCTCGCCGGGCGAGTTCATCCCGCTCGCCGAGGCGCTCGACCTGATCCACGACATCGGCACGCTCGTGCTCGAGCGCGTGTGCGCCGACCTGCGCGAATGGGCGGGCCGGCTGCCAGCCGACGCGCCGCTGCGCGTCAGCGTGAACCTGTCCGCGCGCCAGCTCGCACGCCCGGATCTCGCCGCCGAACTGCTCGCCGCCATCGACCGCATCGGCGTGGCGCGCGAACGCATCCGCTTCGAGGTCACGGAGAGCGTGCTCGCCCATCCGGACGGCCCGGCGATCGACCACCTCCATGCCCTGCGCGCCGCCGGACTCGACATCCTCATCGACGACTTCGGCACCGGCTACTCGACGCTGAGCTACCTGCACACGATGCCGTGCAACCAGGTCAAGCTCGACGGCTCCTTCGTGCGCTCGCTGCCGTACGACCAGCGCCTGCGCGCGATCGTGCGGCACAGCATCGAACTCGCCCACGACCTCGGCATGACCGTCGTCGCCGAGTGCATCGAGGATGAGGCCCAGCTCGAGATCCTGCGCGCGATGGGCTGCGATTTCGGACAGGGCTACCTGTTCTCGCGGCCGCTCGACCGCGACGCCACCTTCAACCGCTTGCACAATCCCGCTCCGGAGCGCCGATGACCCCTCGCCGCACCTTGTTGCTGCTCGCCGGCATCGCCGCGCTGGCGTCCAGCCCCGGCACGGGCGCCGCACCCGACCTGCAGGTGTCGGGCTTCGCGACCGCCGGGGCGGTCTACAGCCGCGCGGACGACCTGGAGTTCGCCCGCGTCGGGATCGACGCGCCGGGCGGCAACCGCGTCGACACCGGGCCGGACTCGGTGCTCGGGGTACAGCTCGGCTGGCAGTCCGGTGACGGCACCGGAGCGGTGCTGCAGGTCGTGACGCGCGAGACCCAGCGCGGCGACTACACGCCGCGGCCTGCCCTGGCCTTCCTGAGCCACGCCCTGAGCCCCGCGCTGACCGTGCGTGCCGGGCGCCTGCGCAGCCCCTTCTTCATGCTGTCCGAGACCGCCGACATCAACTACAGCCAGCCCTGGGTCCGCCCGCCGGCAGAGGTCTACGCGCTCAACCCCTTCGCCGACATGGATGGCATCGACCTGCTGCATCGCAGCCCGATCGGCGGATCCTTCATCGAGCTGCACCCGTATCTTGGCAGCAGCCGCATCCCCGTGATCGGTGGCGGACGCGCGAATCTGCGCCGGCTGCGCGGCCTCACCGTGACGCTGGAGCGCGACGAGTTGAGCTTCAGCGCGAGCCACGCGGAGGCGGAGCTGGCGGTGATCCGGACCTCGCAGTCGTACCGGGACCTCGTCGACACCTGGCGGATCCCGCCCGACCTGCAGGCGCGATTGAGCGGGAAGGGTGCCCACGCCAGCTTCAGCTCCCTCGGCATGCAGTGGGACGACGGGCGCTGGCGGGTGATCGCCGAGCTCGGGCGCCTGCAGGCGGACGCCTTCGTCAACAGCGCGACCGGAGCCTATCTCGCGGTCGGGCGGCGCTTCGGCGCATGGATGCCTTATTTCGGTCTCGCCCGCCAGCGCCAGGACGCGCCGCTGGCCGACCCCGGGCTGGCGGACTCGCCACAAAGCGCCGCAGCGGTCGCGGTCTTCAACCGCTCGCGCAACCAGGCCCAGCGCAGCGTGACCCTCGGCACGCGTTGGGACTTCACGCCGAATTCGGCGGTGAAGGCGGAATTCAGCCACATCGAAACCGATCGCGGCGCGCACGGCAGCTTCATCGCGCGGGGCAACCCCTTCGCCCCCGGTCTCGACGATCGCAGCATCAATCTGCTGAGCGTGTCGGTCGATGTGGTGTTCTGATCCGGCGCGCCTGCTCCGACGGCTCGGCCTCGCGCCGATGCTGACGCTCGTGCTCGCCCTCTGGCAGGCCGGAGCGCACGCGCAAGGCGTCGTCCTGGTCAGCGCCCACGCCGGAGGCATCGCCGAAGTCGACCGCGAGACCGCCGCCCAGCTCTACCTCGGCCGCCGCACCACCCTGCCCGACGGGCGTGGCGTCCGCCTGCTCGACCTGCCGGCCGGCGCCGAACGCGACCTCTTCTATCAGCGCCTGACCGGCAAGAACCCCAGCCAGATCCGCGCCTACTGGTCGCGGATGGTCTTCACCGGGCGCGCCCATCCGCCCCACGAGGCGGCCGACGCGGCCGACGCGCTCGGCCGCGTGCTCGCCGACCCGAACGCGCTCGCCTACCTGCCTGCCGCCTCTGCCGCCAACCAGCCCCTGAACGTCCTGATGCTCCTGGAGTGAAGCCAGCGGGCAGCGGATGCGCGCCGGCATTGCATGCGTCGGCGACTCGTGATTTAATGCGAATCATTCGTATTTTTAACGTCGTTCGATCATGCAACCTTGCGAATTCCCCGTTTCCGCCGCCATGCCGGCCAGCCGGCCCGATGCGGATTCGACTGCACAGCGGCGCCCCCTGCTCACCAGCAAGGAGCTCCTCGGCGGCCGGCGCGAGTTGCGGATCGAGCACGAGGGCAGCGAGTACATCTTGCGCACGACGCGCAACGGCAAGCTGATCCTCACCAAATGACCTTCCAGGCGATGCCATATCGGGGCAAAACCCCGTCAGGAGGCTAGACTATGTACGTGTGCGTATGCAACGCGGTCACCGAACGCCAGATCCACCACGCCGCGGCGCAGGGCGCGCGGACCCTGCGCGACCTGCGCCATTCGCTCGGCGTGACCGCAGAGTGTGGTCGCTGCGCCCGCTGCGCGCACGAGTGCCTGCGCTCGGCCGTACCCGCCACGCCCCGCCCGGGCGTGACCGCGCTGTTCGCAGGCATCGCTCCGGCATTCACCGCATCCCTGGAGGCAACATGAAAGGCGACAAGAAAGTCATCCAGTACCTCAACAAGCAGCTCACCATCGAACTCACCGCGATCAACCAGTACTTCCTGCATGCGCGCATGTACAAGAACTGGGGTTTCACGCGGCTCGGCAAGCACGAGTACGACGAGTCGATCGAGGAGATGAAGCACGCGGACATGCTGATCGAGCGCGTGCTCTTCCTGGAGGGGCTGCCCAACCTGCAGAATCTCGACAAGCTGCTGATCGGCGAGAACGTGCCCGAATGCATGCAGGGGGATCTCAAGCTCGAGCTCGGCGGACGCGCCAACCTGATCGAGGCGATCGCCTACTGCGAGTCCAGCAAGGATTACGTGTCGCGCGAGCTCTTCGAGCACATCCTGGAAGACACCGAGGAACACATCGACTACCTGGAGACGCAGCTCGGTCTGGTCGACAGCGTCGGCCTGCAGAACTACCTGCAGTCGCAGATGGACCCCGGCGCCTCCTGATCCCGGCCCGCCCGATCGCTCCCGACCAACCCAACGCTGCCTCCGCGGAGGCGGCTCGTCGCCTCCGCCCCGATGCACCCAGCTGCCCAAGCATTGTCGCTGTTGCCTTCCCCTTCGCCGTCGCTGTCCACGGATCCTGAGGCGCAGCCCATGCGCGCCCCTGCCTCCGGAGCGGAAGTCGCTCCGCGCCCGACCGCGGCAGCGCGCGGGAGCTCGCCGCTGCGGCGCGGCGCCCTCCTCGGCCTGATCGTCGCCGCCCACCTCGGCGGGCTGGCGATGCTCGCCAGGCTCGCCGGCGAGCGCCCCGTGCCCGCCGAGCTGATGCCGATCCAGGTCGCACTCATCGCAGCGCCCGCGGTCGCCGAGCCCTTACCGGCGCCTCCCGAACCCGTCGTGGAGCCGCCGCGCCCGCCTGAACCTCGGCCGGTGGCGCGCCCGCCCGAGCCCACGCCGCCAACCCCGCCGATGGTGAAGAAGCCGACGCCCAAGCCCGTGGTGAAGAAGCCGGCGCCAGTCACCGAGTCGCCCACCGCGCTGAGCGCGGCCGAAGAACCCGCAGCCCCTCCGCCGCCCGCGCCGGCACCACCCGCCGCAGCACCCGCAGCGACGGCCGCGCCCGCCACGGTCACCGCCGCGCGCTTCGACGCCGCCTATCTGAACAACCCGCATCCGGCCTACCCGGCGCTGTCGCGCCGCCTGCGCGAGGAGGGCCAGGTGACGCTGCGCGTGCTGGTGTCGCCCGACGGCCAGCCCGCC
Organism: Thauera sp. DNT-1; assembly: GCF_055393985.1. Taxonomy (NCBI): domain Bacteria; kingdom Pseudomonadati; phylum Pseudomonadota; class Betaproteobacteria; order Rhodocyclales; family Zoogloeaceae; genus Thauera; species Thauera sp. DNT-1. The sequence goes on from NZ_AP043752.1 coordinate 2,005,542, forward strand.
CAGGTCGAGCTGCGCACCAGCTCCGGCTCCGAGCGCCTCGACCGCGCCGCGCGCGAGGCGGTGGCGCGCTGGCGCTTCGTGCCCGCACGGCGCGGCGACAGCGCGATCGAATCCTGGGTCCTGGTGCCCATCGTCTTCAAACTTCAAGGAAACTGAGCATGGACAGTTCGCAGGCCTTCGGCCTCGCCCACCTGTGGGCGCAATCCGACAACATCATCCGCGCGGTGGCGCTGATCCTGCTGGTGATGTCGATCACCAGCTGGTACCTGATCCTCAGCCGCTCCCTGCGTCAGCTGCGTGCGCGCAGCCACAGCGGCGCCGTAGAGGCCTTCTGGGCCGCCCCCGACCTCGACGCCGGTCTGCGCGTGCTCGCCGAGCGCGCCCCGGAGTCGCCCTTCGAGGCGCTTGCCCAGCAGGGCGCCGCCGCCGCCCAGCACGTGCGCCGGCACACCCACAGCAACACCCTCGGCGGCAAGCTCGACACCGACGAGGTCATCACCCGCGCGCTGCGCAAGTCGATCGCGCTGTCGACCGCGGCGCTCGAGTCCGGCCTCACCGTGCTCGCCTCGATCGGCTCGACCGCCCCCTTCGTCGGCCTCTTCGGCACGGTGTGGGGCATCTACCACGCGCTGGTGAACATCAGCGTTTCGGGCATGGCGACGCTGGACAAGGTGGCGGGCCCGGTCGGCGAGGCGCTGATCATGACCGCCTTCGGCCTCTTCGTCGCCATCCCGGCGGTGCTGGCCTACAACGGCATCACGCGCGCCAACCGCGTCGAGCTCTCCGAACTCGACGCCTTCGCCCACGACCTGCACGCCTGGTTCGCCACCGGCGCACGCATCGCTGCAGTGCCCGGCGCCGCGCCACGCGCGGCCGAAGTCGCCACGGGCACGCCGGCCGGCGCGCACGGAGCGGCGTGATGGCCTTCGGGGGATTCAGCCAGGGCGAGACGCGCGCCCCGCAGAGCGACATCAACATGGTGCCGCTGATCGACGTCATGCTGGTGCTGCTGATCGTGTTCATGATCACCGCGCCGCTGCTGACCCACTCGGTCAAGATCGACCTGCCGCAGGCCTCCAGCGCGCCGACCGAACAGAAGCCGGAGACGGTGGCACTGTCGATCGACGGCGACGGCCGCGTGTTCTGGAACAACGAGGCGGTCGACGAGGTGGCCCTTCCCGCCCGTCTGAGCGCCGCCGCGGCGCAAAAGCCCCAGCCGGAGCTTCACCTGCGCGCCGACCGCAACACGCGCTACGAGGTGATCGCGGAGGTGATGGCCGAGGCGCGCAGCGCCGGCATCGAGAAGATGGGCTTTGTGACCGTGCCGGAACGCTGAACGTCGAGGAAGGAATGAAAGGAGGCGCCAGGATGCGGAGCGATTCCGCGCCCTGGCGCCCTTATTTCGATTGCGGCCCCCTCGCTCCCGGCTCCCGGGAGCAGGCGATCAGACGGCGCGGTTGCGCACGCGGACGATGACGTCGATTGCGTCGAGCACCACGCCCGCGGGCAGGCGGGGCTGGCCGATCACGCGCAACTCGTCGTCCGAGATGTCGCGCACCTCGCCGCTGTCGATGTTGTAGAGGTGGTGGTGCGGCGCGGTCGTGGAGTCGTACACCACGCGCTGGGGATCGACGAACAGCTCGCGGATCATCTTCTTCTCGCTGAACAGCCGCAAGGTGTTGTACACCGTGGCGCGCGAGACGTCGGGCGAGGCCTCGAGCACCTTCGCCCAGATCTGGTCCGCCGAGAGATGCACCGGCGCCGAAAACAGGGCGCGTGCAATCTCGATGCGCTGGTGCGTGACCGGAATGCCGGCCTGGCGCAGGCAGGCGATGGCGTCGGAGGATGCGTAGGTGTTCATCATGGCAGTCGACCTTCTGGTTGCGCATCCGCACCCCGTGCGGATTTGCATTGGACCCTGTCTGAATGCTGGACCGGGTCCCGGATCGTGTCAATAATCCATGAGAACTAGTACCGGGGCACGAACCTGCGTCCGTGCCCCGGCATTCCTGCGACAAGCCGGATGGCTTTTCGGATTACTTGAACGGATCGGGACGCGGCGTCGCGTTGCTCGACGGCGGCAGCACCGGCATCGCGATCTGCGGCAGTTCGCCGGTCAGCGTCTTCAGGAAGGCGACGATCTGTCCGATCTCATCCTTGCTGTAGGTGCGGCCGAGCTGCAGGCGCCCCATGGTATCCACCGCCTGCTCGAGCGTCGCCGCCTCGCCGTCGTGGAAGTACGGGTAGGTCAGCGCGACGTTGCGCAGGGTCGGCACCTTGAAGTTGAAGCGGTCGGCATCGGCACCGGTGACCGCCGAGCGGCCTTCGGCGGGCGAGCTGCTCTTGTACGGCTCGACCACGCCCATGCGCTGGAATGACGTGCCGCCGGCCGCCGGACCGTTGTGGCAGGCCACGCAGCCGCTTTCCTTGAATAGGGTGTAGCCGGCGAGCTCTTTCTCGGACAGCGCCTTGTCGTCGCCCCTGAGCCACTTGTCGAAGCGCGAATCGGGCGTGACCAGGGTCTTCTCGAACTCGGCGATCGAGTCGGTGATCATGTCGATGTCGATCTTGTTCTTGCCGTACACCGACTCGAACTCTTCGACGTAGCCCGGGATCGACTGCAGGATGCCGACCGCCAGGGTGTGCGGCATGTTCATCTCGACGCCGGCCTGGATCGGGCCGCCGGCCTGCTCCTTGAGGTCGGCCGCACGGCCGTCCCAGAACTGGGCGATCGCCAGGCTGGAGTTATAGACGGTCGGCGAGTTCACCGGACCGGCTTTCCAGCCGTGGCCGATCGAGGTCTTGAGGTTGTCGGTGCCCCCCATCGACAGGTTGTGGCAGGTATTGCAGGAGATGATGCCCGACATCGACAGGCGCGGCTCGAACCACAACTTCTTGCCGAGCTCGACCTTGGCGGCGTTCTCCACCTTCGCCGGCTCGATCGGCTTGATCGGTTCGTCCCGCACCGCCACGGCCGCCCAGGCGCTGCCAGCCACCACCAATGCCACCGCCACGCTCGTTGCCTTCAACTTCATCATGATGCTTCTCCTTGCCAGTTCGGCGAATTGTCGCTTCTTGGTTTCCCACCCTGCCCGGAGCAGGATGTTCCGACGCGCTAATTAGACTCTGTCTAAACAAGCCATTTCTTGATTACGGTCAACGTTTTGGAGTCGCGCGCCGGAACGATGCGTCCCACGGGCGGTCTCTCCAGCCGTAAACGACGCGGCTTCAATCCGATACAAGCGCAGGTCTCGCGGGCCGCTATGCTCTTGCCCACGAATCGATGCAGCGCCCGGCGGTCCGCCGGCAAGCCCTGAGCCCAATGAACGAAGACAAGCCCTCCAACCGAACCGCCCGCCCGCGCTGGGGACGCCGCGCCCTGCTGATCCTGGTGCCGCTGCTGCTCGCCGGCGCCTGGTACGGTCGCAGCGCCTTCATCGGTGAGCGCGACCCCACCGCCAACTACCAGTTCACCACCGTGCAGCGCGGCGACGTCGAGGACGTCGTCACCGCCACCGGCACCCTGCAGCCGCGCGACTATGTGGACGTGGGCGCGCAGGTCTCCGGTCAGTTGCGCAAGATCCACGTCGAGGTCGGCGACACGGTCGAGGCCGGCCAGCTGCTTGCGGAGATCGACCCCACGGTCTATCGCGCCCGCGTCGACGCCTCGCGCGCCCAGTTGAAGAACCTGCGTGCGCAGCTGAAGGACCGCGAGGCCCAGCTCGCCCTTGCGCAGATCCAGCAGCGCCGCCAGCGCGCGCTGATGGCCGAGGACGCCACCACCAAGGAGAGCCTGCAGACCGCCGAAGCCTCGGCGATGTCGGCGGAGGCTCAGCTCGAGGCGCTGCGCGCGCAGATCGAGCAGATCGAATCGACCCTGCGCGCCGACGAGGCCAACCTGCAATACGCCCGCATCCTGTCGCCGATGGCCGGCACCGTGGTGTCGATCACTGCGCGCCAGGGCCAGACGCTCAACACCAACCAGCAGGCACCGGTGGTGATGCGCATCGCCGACCTGTCCACGATGACCGTGCAGACCCAGGTATCGGAAGCCGACATCGGCCGCCTGAAGCTCGGCATGGAGGCCTACTTCACCACCCTGGGCGGCAGCGGCAAGCGCTGGCAGGGCAAGCTCGAGAAGATCGAGCCCACGCCCACGGTGACCAACAACGTGGTGCTCTACAACGCGCTCTTCGACGTCCTCAATCCCGACGGCCGGCTGATGACGCAGATGACCGCACAGGTCTTCTTCGTGGTCGCGCAGGCCAAGGATGCGCTGCTGATCCCGATGGCCGCACTCGCCCAGGGCCAGGCGCGCCCGCCCCAGGCAGGGGCCGGCCCCGCCCCCGCAGCCCCGCCCGGCGCCGGGGCGCCCGCAGGCAATGGCATGGGCTCGGGGCGCGGCATGATGAGCCAGGGGCGCGGCGCAGCGTCGGGCACCTCCGGCGCCGGACCGCGCCAGGGTACGGTGCGGGTCGCCGATGCACGCGGCGCGCTGGAAGAACGCAGGGTCGAGCTCGGCGTCTCCAACCGCGTGCAGGCACAGGTGCTGTCCGGGCTGGCCGAGGGCGAACGCGTCGTCTCCGGGCTGGTGGTCGGAAACGGCGCCGGTCGCCCGCAAATGACGCCGCGGCTATGAAGATCGAACGCCTTCCCGACGAGGACGCGACCTCGTCCGCCAGCGCGCGCGCAGCGGCCACGCGGCCCGCCGCCCCGCCCACGACCGCAACACCGCTGATCGAGCTCTCGGGCATCACGCGCAGCTTCGTCAATGGCGAGGTCGAGACCCGCGTGCTGCACGGCATCGACCTCACCATCCACCCTGGCGAGTTCGTCGCCATCATGGGCACCTCGGGTTCGGGCAAATCCACGCTGATGAACATCCTCGGCTGCCTCGATCGCCCCACCGGCGGCACCTACCGCTTCATGGGCACGGACGTCGCGGCGCTGGACCGCGACGCGCTCGCGCGCCTGCGCCGCGAGGCCTTCGGCTTCGTCTTCCAGAGCTACAACCTGCTCGGCGGCGCCTCCGCGCGCGACAATGTCGAGGTGCCGGCGGTGTATTCCGGCATGCCACGCGAGGAACGCCATGCCCGTGCCGAGGCGCTGCTGGCGCGCCTCGGGCTCGGCGAGCGCATCCACCATCGCCCCGGCCAGCTCTCCGGCGGCCAGCAGCAGCGCGTGTCGATCGCGCGCGCGCTGATGAACGGCGGCCGCATCATCTTCGCCGACGAGCCCACCGGCGCGCTCGACAGCCGAAGCGGCGCCGAGGTCATGAAGCTGCTTGCCGAGCTCTCCGCCGCCGGCCACACCATCGTGCTGATCACCCACGAGCGCGAGGTGGCCGAGCAGGCGCAGCGCATCATCGAGATCCGCGACGGCCGCATCGTCGCCGACCCCGGGCCGCACCCGCCGCAGGAGCCGGAGCCCGACTTCGCCCCCCACATCGATCGCACCTCGCCGCTGTCGGACGTGGTGGAGGCCACCCGCACCGCGCTGCGCGCGCTGCGCGCCAACCTCTTCCGCACCGTCCTGACCCTGCTCGGCATCGTCATCGGCGTCGCCTCGGTGATCGCCATGCTGGCGATCGGCGACGGCGCCAAGCAGAAGGTGATCGACCAGGTCAGCGCGATGGGCACCAACCTGCTCACCGTGCGTCCGGGCGCACCCAACACGCGCGGACGCGATGCCCCCGCCACCCTGGTGATCGAGGACGTGCAGGCGATCGCCGAGTTGCCCAACGTGCTCGCCTCGGTGCCCGAGCAGGGCGCCACCATCACCCTGCGCGCAGGCAACATCGACCACCGCAGCAGCGTCAACGGCACCTCGGCCGACTACGTCGTGGCGCGCAACTGGGCACCGGCGAGCGGCACCTTCTTCAGCGCGGAGGACGAGGCGCGCTACGCCACGGTCGCCGTGCTCGGCCAGACGGTGGCGCGCGCCCTGTTCCCCGGGCGCGACGCGGTGGGCGAGTTCATCCTGGTCAACAACATCCCCTTCCAGGTCATGGGCGTGATGACGCCCAAGGGCGCCACGCCCTGGGGGCAGGACCAGGACGACATCGTCTTCATGCCCTACACCACGGCGAGCCTGCGCATCACCGGCCAGCGATTCCTGCGCAATGTGACCGTGGCGGTCGAGGACGTCGGGCAGATCGACGACACCCAGGCCGCGGTAAGCGCGCTGCTGCTCGCCCGCCACGGCGTGGAGGACTTCCAGATCCGCAACATGGCCTCGGTGATCGATACCGTGTCGGAGACGCAGAACACGCTCACCGTGCTGCTCGGCACGGTGGCGGCGATCTCGCTGCTGGTGGGCGGCATCGGCGTGATGAACATCATGCTGGTGTCGGTGACCGAGCGCACCCGCGAGATCGGCATCCGCATGGCCACCGGTGCACGCACCCGCAACATCCTGCAGCAGTTCCTCATCGAGGCCCTGGTGGTGTCGGCGGTGGGCGGGCTGATCGGGGTCGCGGCCGGGCTCGGCGCCGCCGCGATCATCGAGGCCTTCGGCACCGCGGTGCAGTACTCGCTGACGCCGGTCGTGCTCGCCTTCAGTTGTGCCTTCCTCACCGGGCTGGTGTTCGGCTACCTGCCCGCGCGCAAGGCTGCCCGACTCGACCCCGTCGTCGCCCTCGCCTCCGAATGACAAATCCATCCGGTTTCCCCCTGCGCACCCGTCTGCTCCCTGCCCTGCTCGCCGCCCTGACCGCCGGCTGCGCGCTCACCGAGCCCGTCGTGCGTCCCGAGCAAGCGCTGCCGGCGCAGTGGGCGGAACCCGCCCGGGCGGCAGAACCCGCCACACCGCCGCATGACACCTGGTGGCAGGACTTCGGCTCGGCCCGGCTCGATGCCTTCGTCACCGAAGCGCTGGCCACCACCCCCGACCTGCGCATCCAGGCCGAACGCGTGGTCCAGGCCGAGCTTGCGCTGCGCCAGGCCGGGGCGTCGCTATTGCCGTCACTTGACGTGAGCGGCGGGAGCAGCGCGCGCAATGTCGACAGCAATGAATCCAGCTCGACCGGCATCGACCTCGGCGCCAGCTACGAGATCGACCTCTGGGGCCGGATCGCCGCCGGTGTCGACGCCAGCCGCGCCGGTCTCATGGCCACCCGCTTCGACTATGACGCGGCCCGCCTGTCGATCAGCGCCAGCGTCGCCACCACCTGGTTCCAGGTCCTGGCGCTGCAGGAGCGCCTGGACATCGCGCGCCGGAACCTCGCCACCGCCGAGCGCGTGCTGCGCGTGGTGCAGGCGCGCTACGACAACGGTGCGGCCTCGGCGCTCGATCTGAGTCAGCAGCGCACCACGGTGCTTAACCAGCGCAAGGCCATCGAGCCGCTCGAGGTGCAACTGCGCCAGACGCGCAGCGCGCTCGCGATCCTGCTTGGCCGCAACCCTCAGGCCGGACCCACCCCCGACGGCGCTGGCGGCATCGAGCGCCTGGGCGCCCTGCAGGTGCCCACGGCCGATGCCGGGTTGCCGTCGGAGCTGCTGCTGCGCCGCCCCGACCTCGCCGCCAGCGAAGCCCGGCTCGCCGCCGCGGCCGCCAACATCGCGGCCGCGCGCGCCGCGCTGCTGCCCGGGATCAGCCTGTCGGCCGGTGCGGGCGTGGGCAGCGCCGCACTGCTGGCGCTGGCCGACACCACACGCACGCTGTCGATCTCGGCCAGCGTGCTGCAGAAGATCTTCGACGGCGGCCGCCTGCGCGCGGACGTCGACATCCAGCGCTCGCGCCAGCGCGAACTGGTCGAATCCCACCGCCGCGCGATCCTCGCCGCGCTCAAGGAAGTCGAGGACGCCCTCGCCAACGGCGTCCGCGACACCAACCAGGAGGCCGCCGAGCGCGAGATCCTCGCCGAAGCCGAGCGCAGCCTGCGCCTGGCCGAACTGCGTTACCGCGAAGGCGCGGACGGCCTGCTCACGGTACTCCTCGCCCAGCGCACCCTGTTCGCGTCGCAGGACCAACTCGCCCTCACGCGCCTGGCCCGACTCACCGCTGCAGTGAATCTGTACAAGGCGCTCGGGGGCGGGTGGAGCGCGGGGCAGGCGGGCAACTGAGCCGCAGCCGGCACGCGCACCGCGGGCCGCAAGCCGCTTGGCGGAGCGAGAACAACACGACCACGAGCCGGGATCCATCTCGACTCACTGAAATTTGTTGCGAACGATTCTCGTTTTTTACATAATTCTCAACGTCTCGCCCAGCCAGCCACCTGAAACGGTCATCGTCACTCCGTCGATCGGGAAGCCAGCCAGCACCGACTTCCCGATCCAACCCTAGAGAGTCACGATGAAAGCTGCCGTTCGTTCCGGCGCGGCGCAGTCCGCGCACGCCCCCGCCCGCCCGCTGCTACCCCTGAGCGCGATCATGCTCGCCGTCCTGTCGGCGGGCGCGCAGGCGCAATCCACCCCGTCCTCGGCCAAGACGCTCCCGACGGTCACCGTCAACGCTGCCGAGGAAGCCCCCCACGACGGCCACCGCGCCACCGCCACCCGTGTCGGCAAGGTCCTGCAGGACCCGCACGACATCCCCCAGGCGGTCACCACGGTCACCAACACCCTGATGGAAGAGCAGCAGGTCGGCAGCCTCAAGGAGGCGCTGCGCAACGTCTCCGGCCTGTCGTTCAACGCCGCCGAGGGCGGCCGCTCGGGCGACAACATGAACCTGCGCGGCTTCTACACCTTCGGCGACATGTACCTCGATGGCATCCGCGACACCGCGCAATACAACCGCGAGACCTTCAACCTCGAACAGATCGACGTGCTGCGCGGCTCGGCCGCGATGCTGTTCGGCCGCGGCCAGGCCGGCGGCGTCATCAACCAGGTCACCAAGACGCCGCTGCTCGGCAACCGCGGCAGGATCACCGGCAGCGTCGGCATCGACGACTATCGGGAAGTGACTGGCGACTTCAACAAGGAGCTCGGCGACACCACCGCCGTGCGTCTGAACGTGATGAAGCGCGACGAGGGGAGCTGGCGCAGCAACCCGGCCGATGGCGCCGAACCGGAGATCCACCGCGAGGGCGCCGGCCTGAGCCTGGTCACCGGCCTGTACACCGACAACGAGTTCACCTTCAACCATTACTACCTGAAGACGCGCGACAACCCGGACTACGGCATCTCCTTCGATCCGGCGACCAAGCGCCCGACGAAGAACTTCTCCGCCGACACCTTCTGGGGCACGAACAACACCTTCGACGACAGCGACACCTCGATGACTTCGCTGGTGCACCAGTACAAGCTGTCCTCGCAGGCCGAGATCCGCACCCAGCTGCGCCATGCGAGCTACGAGCGCGTGTACTGGGCGCAGGCACCCGAGCGCATCAACCCGCCGAGCTTCGATGGCAGCACCGGCAGCCCGAAGGTGCGCCAGACCGACACCGAGAACCTGACCCTGCAGTCCGACCTCACCGCACGTGCGGAGCTCCTCGGCATGAAGCACGAGCTGCTCGCCGGCGTCGAGTACCTGAAGGAAGACTCGAGCCGCTGGGGGCTGCGGGATCTGGATCCCGGTGCAGGCCGCTTCTATCGTCCGGGCGCCTTCACCTCGGCGCCGGCGATCACCTACCAGGGCGACACGCTCGCCTTCTACGCCCAGGACACGATCGAGTTCGTGCCGAACTGGAAGCTGACCCTGGGTGCAAGGCATGACTCGCTCGACGCCGAGTATTCCAGCCTCAACTCGCCGCAGCTCGACTTCAGCGAGACCAGCCTGCGCACCGGCCTGTCCTGGCACCCGAACGCATACACCCACTACTACATCAGCTACAGCGACTCCTTCAGTCCGACCGCCGACCTCTACCAGCTCTCCGGCGGCAGCTACCCGGCCGAGCGCAGCAAGGTCACCGAACTCGGCGCCAAGTGGATGCTGATGGAGGGCGACCTCGCCCTGCGCGCCGCGTTGTACCGCGCCGACAAGGAGTGGGAGCGCAACACCGACCTCGAGTCCACCGCCGCAATCCTGACGAAGAAGCGCCGCACCGACGGTCTGGAGCTCGAGGTCGCCGGTCGCGTCACGCCGAACTGGGAGGTCTTCAGCGGCTTCTCGCTGATGGACGCCGAGATCCTCGAAGTCGCCCCGGGCGCGGACGTCCGCCTCGAAGGCCAGCGCCCGCGCAACACGCCCAAGCTCACCTTCAACCTGTGGTCGACCTACGCGCTCGGCGGCGGCTGGAAGATCGGCGGCGGCGTCGAGGCCAAGAGCGACCGCTACGCCTACGTGCCGACGGCTGCCAACGCGAACAGCAACTTCGTCAACGGCAAGTTCTCGCCCAACACGGCACCCGGCTACGCGCGCTGGGACGCGATGCTGGCCTACGAGCAGAAGAGCTGGGCCGCGCGCCTCAACGTCAAGAACATCTTCGACCGGGTGTACTACGACGCGGTGTATGACCAGGGCGGCTTCGCCATCCCCGGCAGCGGCCGCGCGATCATCCTGACCGGCGAATACAAGTTCTGATCCGAGCCTATCGATCGGCGGGCCCCTGCGGGCCCGTCGCTTCCACTGGAACATCCCGATGAACAAACGCGACTTCCTGCGCACACTGGGCGGCGGCCTCTCGCTCGCCCTGCTGCCCCGCACCCTGTTCGCCGCCACCACGCCCGGCGAACTCCCCGCAATCCGCCTGATCGCCGCCTGGCGCAGCCTGCACGACCTTGGCCGCGACGGCGCCTCGCGCGGCGCGAAGGCGGAGGGCAGTACCGACTACGTCGGCATCCTGGCCACCGACTGGCAGCAAGGCCTCGCCCGCATCGAGACCGCGGTCGCGGTTCCCGATCGGGTCCACGGCCTGCTGCCCGACCGCGACGGCGGTTTCCTGGTGTGCGCCAACCGTCCCGGCCCCTGGCTGATGCGCTGCGCCGCCGACGGCGAAGTGCTCGCCCGCCAGGTCCTCGAGGACGAGAAGAGCGGGCGTACGCTCAATGGTCACGCGGCCTTCGACCCCGCGGGCGAGTGGCTGTACACCACCGAATCCGAGACCGGCTCCACCCAGGGCTGGATCGCCGTGCGCCGGCGCGACAGCCTGCGCAAGGAGGCGGAGTTCTCCACCCGCGGGATCGAGCCGCACGAGCTGCTGTTCGACGCCGAGGGCAAGCTGGTGGTCGCCAACGGCGGCATCCTGCGCGCCGCGGGCGACCGCAAGCGCGACCTCGAGCGCATGGACTCCTCGCTGGTGCGGCTCGATCCGCGCAGCGGCGAGCGCCTGGGCCAGTGGTGGCTGAAGGACAAGCGCCTGAGCCTGCGCCACCTCGCCCTCGGCTCCGCGCCGGCAGCGGGCGGCCCTGCGCTGGTAGGTATCGCACTGCAGGCCGAGCACGACGACCCTGCCGAGCGCGCCGCCGCCCCCATCCTCGCGGTGTGGAATGGCGACAGCCTGGCAATCCCCAGCCGCGAGACCGTCGGCGCGGGCTACTGCGGCGACATCGCCACCGGCATGGACGGCGGCTTCTACCTCTCCGCCGAGCGCAGCCATCGGGTAGCGCGCTGGCATCCGGCGGCCCCCGCGCGCCTGGAGATCATCGCCGAGCTGAACAAGGCGGGCGCGCTGGCCGAACTCCCGCTCGACGGTACCCACGCCAGCCTGATCGGCTCACCGCGCGGCCTCGGCTTCTGGCACCCGCAGCACGATCCGATGCTGCTGCGCTGGCCGGTGGAGATCGCGCCGGACAACCACTGGACGCTGGTCGGAGCCTGAACCCCGCCACCCGCCTGGATCGCCGTATCGCGACTCGCGTCGCTCCTACAGGAAGCTCCGAAGCGGGGGTTTTCTGCAGGAGCGACGCGCGTCGCGACATGGAGCGGAGAATTCGCCCCGACGCGTTTCCCGCTTACGGGAAACGACCGCCACGACGACCCGCGGCTCTCGAGAAAACGCGCTACAAGTTGGTATTTTCTTTGCGAACCCATTCCACCGCGGGCGGGGGATGGGACGCTCAGAACTCCCAGGCCACGCCCACGTTGGCGATGTTGCGATCGTTGCCGCGACCGACCGCGCCAGAGATCTTCACGCCCTCGGCGATCGTGTAGCGCAGACCGACCTGGCGATCCGGGCCGGAATGCTCCGCACCGAAGGTCTCGACGACGAAGTCGAGCTGCTCGCCGAGCGGCACGTCGAGGCCGATGCCCCAGAAGTCGAGGTCCTCGTCGTCGCGCGCCCACTCGCGGCCGAGGTTCACATGCACCCGCGGGCCCTGCTCGAACGCCCAGGTCGCCAGGCCGGCGAGCGCGTCGACACGCGAGGAGTCCTCGCCGCTGACGCGCTCGCGCCCATACTCGTATTTCAGGCCAGCCGAAAGCCCGCGCTCGGACTGCAATGGCACCCATTTGACCGCCGCGCCGACGGCGCGGATCTTCGCGTCTGGATCGGCGTCACGATCCTTCCCGCGGCCATAGCCCACCTCCACTTCGACATTGTCGATCGGACCGAAACCGGCCGCGCCCTCGTAGCCGCGCACCGCGTCGTCGCGGCTCCAGCCGAACTCGAGCTTGGCGCCGCCGCGCTCGAGCGTGCCGGCATCATCGACCGCCATCGGGCGTTCGGCGAGAGCCGGAGGGGAACACAAGGCGAACAGCGAGGCCAGCACGATCGGGCGCAGCCCGGACTTGCGTTGAGACATGACGATTCCTTTGCAGGGAGAGGTGGACAAAGACGGGCCGCCCACACGAGCGGCCCGAAAAGGGATGCGCAACTCCGAACGACCGGGGCTACGAGGTGATCGCTAGACAAGACCCACGCCGTCGATGCGGCAGGGACGCCCGACACTCGGGCCTCGGACGTGCCCGCATGCGCCCGGAGGGGCTTCTTACTCGAACACCTGGCCAGACACGGAAAGGGCTGTGCGGCCATGTTCGAGCACCGCATCGCGATCGAGCTTCCCGGAATATTCGGCCCCCGCCTCAATGCAGCCGATGATCGCGGTCGCCGGGCCTGGGGATGGGTTAAAAAATATTAACCGCAACAACAATCATTACCGTTTGATAATCATCAACAGCGCGCGGGATTCCGGCTTACTTTGCGCGCCGCGGACATCCCTTGCAGGGCTTGTCCTTCCTGCAGCATTTCTTGCTCATGGACTTCTCCTCGTGGAATGGAAAGGACGGACACGATCGAACCGGACTGCTCAGTGCAGCGCCCGCGGATCATGGCCGCCATCGCCCGCATCGCCCAGCATTGCATAGGCCTCCCACTCCGCCACCAGCCGGGCGGCGCAGTCGCGCACGCAAGCGGAAAGGCGCTGATCGCTGCCGATCACCCGGAAGTGACCGGCGATCGCCTGCGCCAGCGCGGGCGAGCGCCGCGCCGGGAAGCGCGACAGCAGCTGCAGCACCGCCGCCAGCGCGAGCTCGGGATGGGTGTCGTACTCCGGCCCCGCGTTCGCGGCAACCCTTCGCCGGCTGGCGGATGAATGCGCGCTCACAGCCGCACCGCGTAGTACTCGACGACCTGCTGGACGTCGACCGGGAAGGGCACCTCGTCGGGCGAAGGGGTGCGCGTCACCGTCGCCGCGAACGCCCCTTGGTCGAAGGCGATCCACTCGGGGCGGGTCAGCGCCGGCTCGGCGAGCGCCTCGACCACCACCGGGATGCGCCGCGCACGCTCGGTAAGCTGGATGCGGTCGCCCGGCCGGATGCGGATGGAGGGGATATTCACCGCCCGCCCGTTGAGCAGCACGTGCTTGTGGCGCACGAGCTGGCGCGCCGCCACCGCGGTGGGCGCGAAGCCGGCGCGGAACACGAAGTTGTCGAGGCGGCGCTCGAGCAATTCCAGCAGCTTGTCGCCGGTCGGGCCACGGTCGCGCTTGGCCTCGCGGAACAGGCGCTGGATCTGCTTCTCGCCGAGACCATAGTTGAAGCGCAGCTTCTGCTTCTCGATCAGCTGCACGCCGAAGCCGGACTTGCGCCTCGGGCGCCGGCCGTGCTGGCCAGGGGGATGGTTGCGCTCACCCAGCGGCTTGCGCGACAGGCCGGGCAGCTCGGCGCCGAGGGCACGCATCACTTTCAGGCGGGGGCCGGTGTATCGGGACAATGGGTTCTCCTTCATTCAGGGATTCTTGCTGCGCCGACGCACGAAGAGCGCCAGCAGGACAGCCTCGAAGTCGAGACAGGGTCGGTTGAATATCGTCTTTGCGAATGATTCGCCATATCGTTAAAATCCGAATCACTGTCAAGCCTCTCTGTCCTGCGGTCCGGACCGCATCGAATACACGCCGGGCGCACGACCTTTGAGCTAGATCAGTAAAAGTCATAATGCGACCCATTATCGTTCTAGGCTTACTCCGCCCTCCGGACACCCGAGTTCATGGACTGCGCCACTTCGCCCTCCTCCCCCGCCGCCGCCGCGCTGCGCACCCTGGCCCTCGTCGGCCACCCCAACGTCGGCAAGTCGGTGCTGTTCCACCGCCTCACCGGCACCTACGTCACGGTGTCCAACTATCCCGGCACCACGGTCGAAGTCTCGCGCGCCACGCCACGCTTCGACCGCGAGGCCTCGCTGCTCGACACCCCGGGCGTGCTCGCCCTGCCCTCGCGCAGCGACGACGAGCGCGCCACCATGCGCGCGCTGCTCCATGAGGACATGCGCACGCTGATCCAGGTCGGCGACGCCAAGAACCTGCGCCGCACGCTCAACCTCACCGCGCTGCTGGCCGAACTCGGGGTGCCGATGGTGATGGCGCTCAACATGACCGACGAGGCCAAGGCGCGCGGGGTCACGGTGGATGCCGCGGCCTTGTCGGAGGCACTCGGCGTGCCGGTCGTGGCGACGGTGGCGACCGGCGGGGAAGGAGTTTCCGCGCTCACCGAAGCGCTGCAGCGTGCGGCGGTGCCGGCACCACTGCTGCGTTACGACCCGGTGCTCGAACGCGACATCGCGCGTGTCGAACAGCTCATCCTGGTCAACTGCCCGCACCCGCGCCTGGCCGCGCGCGGGCTGGCCATCCTCGCCATCGGGCGCGACCCGGAGGTGGACGCCTGGCTCGCCGCGCAGGCGAACAGTGCGACCGTGCGCGCCGTGCTCGCCGAACTCACCGCCGCCACCGGCCGCGACTCGCTCCCGGCGCGGCTCGCGCGCGAGCGCGGCGGCGCCGCCGAGGCGCTCGCGCGCACCGTCACCCAGCAGGCTGCCGGCAAGGACCGCACGCTGTCGATGCTGCTCGGCCGCGTCGCGGTGCACCGGCTGTGGGGCTGGCCGATGCTGCTCGGCGTGCTGTATCTGGTGTATCTCTTCGTCGGCGACTTCGGCGCCAGCACCCTGGTCGGGCTGCTCGAAGAAGACTTCTTCGGCGAGGTCCTCAACCCGGCGGTCACCGAGTTCGTCACGAGCCACATCTCCACGCCCTGGCTGGCCGACCTGATCGTGGGCGAATACGGCCTGTGGACCATGGGCATGACCTACGCGCTCGCGCTGATCCTTCCCATCGTCACCACCTTCTTCCTCGCCTTCGGCGTGCTCGAGGATTCGGGCTACTTCTCGCGCCTGTCGGTGATCGCCAACCGCATGTTCGCCGCCATCGGCCTCAACGGCCGCGCGGTGCTGCCGATGGTGCTCGGCCTGGGCTGCGTGACCATGGCCACGCTCACCACCCGCATCCTGCACACCCCGCGCGAGCGCCTGATCACCATCTACCTGATGGCGCTGGCAATCCCGTGCTCTGCGCAGCTCGGCGTGGTGCTCGGCCTGCTCGGCGGCATCTCCTTCGGCGCCACGCTGATCTGGGTGCTGGCGATCGTCGGCGTGCTGCTGTTCACCGGCTGGCTGGCGAGCAAGGTCGTGCCGGGCCGCCGCGTGCCGCTCGTCACCGAACTGCCGCCGATGCGCATGCCGGTGCTGGGCAACGTGCTCAAGAAGACCGGCGGCCGGCTCAAGTGGTACCTGATCGAGGTGATCCCGCTGTTCCTGATCGGCACCCTGATCATGTTCGGGCTCGACCGCAGCGGCGCGCTGCCATGGATCATCGAGGCCGGCGAGCCGCTGGTGGTGGGCTGGCTCGGCCTGCCGCCGGAGGCGAGCGCCGCCTTCGTGATGGGCTTCCTGCGCCGCGACTTCGGCGCCAGCGGGCTCTTTGCGCTGCAGAGCGAGCTGTCGATGATCCAGGCCGTGGTGGGCATGGTCACGATCACGCTCTTCGTGCCCTGCATCGCCAGCCTGATGATGATCATCAAGGAGCAAGGCATGAAGGTCGCCCTGCTGATGCTGGCGATGATCATCCCCACCGCCTTCCTGATCGGCGGCCTGCTCAACCACGGCCTGCACCTGATCTTCTGAGGAATCCGCGCCATGAACGCCACACACGTCCAGCCCCACGAGCGCATCCGCCTGATCGGCACCCCGGTCGGGCGCATGGTGCGCATCGACGACTTCGACGACGAGATCGACCCGCTGCAGCGCGAGCAACTGCACGCCTACGGGCTCTCTGCCGCGCACGCGGTGAAGGTGCTGCAACAGCAACCGATGACGGTGCTATTGTGCGAGCACGTCGAGCTCGCGATCGAGCACGCGGTGTCGCGCCATATCTGGGTGCAGCCCGCCTGAGCGCTCCAACCTGCCTTCGCAAACGTTGCGCGCGGGAGAACTGCAGACAAGACCGACGCCATCCTCCATACTATACAGTATGGACCGAACCCCGCGTGGGACGCCGGCCCGACCAGTTTGTTTGACAATGAACGGGAGAGGAAAAGGATGTCGCAAAACGCATATCAGCAAGGCCTCGACAAGAACGCGGCCAACTACGTGCCGCTGTCCCCGCTGAGCTTCATCGAGCGCACCGCCATGGTCTATCCGACGCGCACCAGCGTCGTCCATGGCACGCTCGCCTACACCTGGAGCCAGACCTACGAGCGCTGCCGCCGCCTCGCGAGCGCCTTGGTCGCGCATGGCGTGAAGAAGGGTGACACGGTCGCCTGCATGCTGCCCAACGTGCCGTCGATGTTCGAGGCCCACTTCGGCATACCGATGACCGGCGCGGTCCTCAACACCCTCAACACCCGGCTCGACGCCGACGCCATCGCCTTCATGCTGCAGCACGGCGAAGCCAAGGTGCTGATCACCGACCCCGAGTTCGCCGGCGTGGTCCGCGCCGCGCTCGAGCTGCTGCCGGGAGACAAGCCCCTGGTGGTCGACGCCCTCGACCCCGAGTATCCGGGCACCGAGCGCATCGGCACCGTGCTCTACGAGGACTTCCTCGCCGGCGGCAACCCCGACTTCCAGTGGAAGCTGCCCGAGGACGAGTGGGACGCGAT
This sequence comes from Thauera sp. DNT-1, assembly GCF_055393985.1. Classification (NCBI taxonomy): domain Bacteria; kingdom Pseudomonadati; phylum Pseudomonadota; class Betaproteobacteria; order Rhodocyclales; family Zoogloeaceae; genus Thauera; species Thauera sp. DNT-1. The sequence continues at coordinate 2,022,783 of NZ_AP043752.1, forward strand.
CGCGCTCAACTACACCTCCGGCACCACCGGCAACCCGAAGGGCGTGGTCTACCACCACCGCGGCGCGTATCTCAACGCCGCCTCCAACATCATCAGCTGGGGCATGCCGCAGCACTCGTCCTACCTGTGGACGCTGCCGATGTTCCACTGCAACGGCTGGTGCTTCCCGTGGACCATGGCGGCCAACGCCGGCGTCAACGTCTGCCTGCGCAAGGTCGACCCGGCGCTGATCTACGAGCTGATCCGCCGCCACAAGGTCACCCACATGTGCGGCGCGCCGATCGTCTACGGCATGCTGATCAACGCCCCCGAGGGCCTGCGCGCCGGCATCGAGCACAGCGTCGCCGGCCTCATCGCCGGCGCCGCGCCCCCGGCGGCGATCATCGAGGGCGCCGAGAAGATCGGCTTCGACATCACCCACGTGTATGGCCTGACCGAAACCTACGGCCCGGCCTCGGTGTGCGCCAAGCACCCCGAGTGGGATGCGCTGCCGATCGACCGCCGCGCCGAGCGCAACGGCCGCCAGGGCGTGCGCTACCACATGCAGGAAGCGATCACCGTGCTCGACCCGGTGACCATGGAGCCGGTGCCCGCCGACGGCGAGACCATGGGCGAGATCATGTTCCGCGGCAACCTCGTCATGAAGGGCTACCTCAAGAACGAGAAGGCCACCCAGGAGTCCTTCGCCGGCGGCTGGTTCCACACCGGCGACCTCGCGGTCATGCACCCGGACGGCTACGTCAAGATCAAGGACCGCTCCAAGGACGTGATCATCTCGGGCGGCGAGAACATCTCCTCGCTCGAGGTCGAAGAGGTGCTGTACCGCCACCCGGCGGTGCTGACCGCGGCGGTCGTCGCCAAGCCCGACGAGAAGTGGGGCGAGGTGCCGGCGGCCTACATCGAGGTCAAGGAAGGCGCCGGCGTGACCGCCGACGACATCATCGCGCACTGCCGCGAACACCTGGCGCGCTACAAGGTGCCCAAGTTCATCGAGTTCTGCGTGCTGCCCAAGACCTCGACCGGCAAGATCCAGAAGTTCGCCCTGCGCGAGATGGCGAAGTCGGCCTCCGCGATCGAGTGATCGTGTCACGCGGTCGGCCCGTCGGGGCCGACCGCACTCGCCGCGCGCCGATGCCGCGTTCCGTCACCGGACGGACGCGGCATTTTTCCTTCCACACGTACTACCAGCCGAATCCCTTGCGCAGCAACAGCAGCATCGCCATGCCGAGGATGAAGGGCAGCCACGGATTGCGCGAGCGCAGCGCGACCAGGATCACGACTCCCCCCGCCGCGAGCTTGGGATTGAGCGGATCGAACGCACCGCCATCGAGCAGCAGGTCGGGCATCACCAGCGCCGACAGCGCCGCCGCCGGCGCGTAGCGCAAGGCACGCTGCAAGGCTGGCGGCAGACGCCCCTTCTCGCCGGCGAGGATGAAGCTGCCACGCGTCATGATCGTCGTCGAGCCGATGGCCAGCAGCGTCAGCCATAACCACAACCCCTCGCTCATCGCGCGGCCCTCCCTGCCAGCGCACGCTCGGCAATGAAGCCCGCGCCGATGCCGAGCGCGATGCCGGCAATCAGCCCCAGGCGCAGCGGCAGCTCGCGCAGCAGCACCGCACCCAGCCCGCCCACCAGCGCAGCCACCCACATCGGTCGCTCGCGCAGCATGGGGATCATCATCACCGTCAGCGCGATCGTGGTCATGAACTCCAGCGACCAGTCGCGCGGAATCGCCCCTGCGCCGAACACGCCGACCGCACCGCAGAGCTGCCAAAGCAGCCAGCAATACACCGAGGGCACGATGTAGTACCCCCATCGCCAGTGCGGATCGTCGGCCCTTTGCAGCTTGTCCGCGCCGACTGCGAACATGCCGTCCACCAGCAGATAGCTCGACGCCAGCCGGCGCATGAAGCGGTGATCATGGAAGACCGGCGCCAGCGCGGCACTGAAGATGATGAAGCGCAGGTTGAGCACCAGCGCAGTGAGAAAGATCAGCCATAAGGGTGCACCGCTGCCGATCAGCGGCAGCGTGCCGAGCTGGGCGGTGCCGGCATAGACCAGCAGGTTCATGCCCATGGACTCGGCCGGGGACAGGCCGATCGAGCGCATGGCGATGCCGGTCACGATCGCCCAGGGCACCAGGCCGACCGAGAGCGGCAGGAAGTCGCGCATGCCCTCGCGGGCACCGCGGCGGAACGAGGATTCCATCAGAACCCCAGTCCCTCGCCCGCACCGGCCAGGGTCGCGATGCCCAGGCCGAGGAAGATCGCCGCGGCGATGCCGTGCACCAGCTTCACCGGCATGCGCGTGGCGATGCGGTCGCCGAGCAGCACCGCGGGCACGTTGGCGATCATCATGCCGAGCGTGGTGCCGGCCACCACCGCGACCAGGGCCTGGTACTGCGCCGCCAGCGCCACCGTGGCGATCTGCGTCTTGTCGCCCATCTCGGCAAGGAAGAAGGCCACCAGCGTGGCGCCGAACACGCCCAGGCGCGGCAGCCTGGCCTCGTCCTCGTCGAACTTGTCGGGGATCAGCGTCCACACCGCCATCGCGATGAAGGACAGGCCGAGCACCCAGCGCAGGGTGTGCGGCCCCATCAGCGTGGTCAGCCAGGTGCCGACCGCGGCGGCGAAGGCGTGGTTGGCCAGCGTGGCGACCAGGATGCCGAGCACGATCGGCCACGGCCGGCGGAAGCGTGCGGCAAGGATGAAGGCGAGCAGCTGCGTCTTGTCGCCGATCTCGGCGAGGGCCACGATGGCGGTGGAGACGAGAAAGGCGTCCATGGGAATTCAGGTGGTGGCGGGAGCGCGATTCTAGCCGCCACCGCGCTGCATCGCCATCCGATACACCAGCGGCACCGCGAACAAGGTCAGCACCGTGGAAAAACCCAGCCCCCACACGATGCTCGCCGCCACCGGTCCCCACATCAGCGACTTGCCGCCCAGGCCGATCGCCAGCGAAAGCAGCCCGCCGATGGTGGTGGTGGAGGTGATCAGGATCGGCACCACGCGCCGGCGCGCGGCGTAGATCGCGGCGTGCTGCACGCTCATGCCGACGGCGCGGCGCTCGTTGGCGGCGTCGATGAGCACGATCGCCGAGTTCACCGCGATGCCGGTGAGCGCGATCACCCCATACAGCGTGTATAGCGACAGCGGATTGCCCGACACCAGCAGTCCGAGCACCACCCCGGTGAAGGCGAGCGGCACGGTCAGCAGGATGATCAGCGGCTGCCAGTAGCTGCGGAACTGGGTGGCGAGGATCAGGTAGATCAGCCCGACGCCGAGCGCGAACAGCTTGCCCATCGCATCCAGACTCTCCTGGATGTCCTCCAGTTCGCCGGAGAAATCCAGCTCCACGCCCGGGAAGCGCGGCTGCAGCTGCGCCCACGCGGCCTTCAGGCGGTCGTTGGCTTCGACCGTGTCGAGGCGCTCGCGATCGAGCTCGGCCTCGACGGTGATCGCGCGCGTGAGCTGGTAGTGGCGGATGTAGCCCTTCGACAGCAGCAGCTGCCGGCTCACCAGCTCGCCCAGCTGCACGCTGCGCCCGTCGGCCAGCGGCACCGGGCGCTGCAGCAGCCCGGTGACGTCATCCAGGCTCTCCTGGCGGGCGCGCACCACCACCTCCACCTTCTCGCCGCCGTCGCGCGTCGTGGCAACGATCTCGCCCTCGCCGTACAAACGCAGCAAGCGCGCCACCTCGGCCGGCTGCACCCCGGCACGCGCCAGCTTCTCGCGATCGAGCGCGAGGCGCATCTCGCCGCGCCCGGGCACATCGTCGTCGGTGAGATCGCGCACCCCGGGCAGCTTTGCCGCCTCGGCGAGGAGCGCATCGGCCGCGGCGCGCAGCTGCGGGTAGTCGTCGGACTTCATCTTCACCGAGATCGGCTTCGCCGTCGGCGGCCCGCCCTTCATCTCCATGAAGGAGAGCTTCGCTTCGCCGGCGAGCGCCTCGATCGCCGGACGCACCGCGTCGATGATTTCGCCGGTATCGCGCCCGCCGGCCGCGCGCGGCAGCAGCGAGACCAGCACCTGGGCGTACTGGTCGCCATACACCGGCTCGGTCTCGGTGAACTTCAGGCCCGCATACACCGCGACCGCGCGCAGCTCGTCGGCGCCGATCGTCTCGCCCAGCACCTTCACCGCGCGCTCGGCCTCGGCCAGCGTGCGCTGGGGCACGACACCGGCAGGCATGTCGACGTTCACATAGAAGAGCCGCATCGAGTCGAAGGCGAAGAACTGCACGCGCACCAGGCCGGTCGCCACCGCCGCGCCGGCACCCGCCATCATCAGCACCAGGACCGCGACGGTGAGGCGGCGGCGGCGCATCACCGCCACCAGGGCACGCGCATAGGCGATGCGGATGCGCAGGGTGAAGCGCTCGCGCAGCCGCTGCGACCGCGAGGGCCGCTGCGCCGGCTGCGGGCGCAGCGCCAGGATGTGGGTGGGCAGGATCCAGTAGGCCTCGACCAGGCTGACCAGCAAGCCGACGGTCACCACGAAGGGCACCACGAACATGAACTTGCCGAGGATGCCGGGCAGCAGCATCAGCGGCAGGAAGGCGGCGATGGTGGTCAGCACCGAGGACAGCACCGGCAGGCCGACCTCCTCCACCCCGGCCACCACCGCCTCGTGCGGAGGATCGCCGCGCTGCAGGCGGTAGTAGATCGCCTCGACGATCACCACCGCGTCGTCGACCAGCATGCCGAGCGCGATCACGACCCCGAGCAGCACGGTGAGGTTGAGCGTGGAGCCGATCAGGTCGACCGCGATGAAGGTGCCGGCAAGCGCGAACGGCACGCCCAGCCCGACCAGCACCGACAGGCGCGAGCCGAGGAAGATCCAGCACATCGCCAGCACCGCGAACAGGCCGAACACCGCGTTCGACTCCATCACCCCGATCGCGTGGCGGGTGGCGTGGGTCTGGTCGTCGATCAGGCGCAGCTGCACGCCCTGGTCGGCGAGCAGCGGGTTGCGCCGGGCAGCGAAGTCCTGCAGGCGCTCGACCAGCTCGAGCGTGTTGGCGTCGGCATCCTTGGTGATCGACAGCATCAGCGCCGGCGCGCCGTTGTAGCTCACGAGCTGGCCCGGACGCTCGTGGCCGCGCGCCACGCTGGCAACCTCGTCGAGCGCCACCCGGCCCGCCGGCGTCACCACCGCAGCCTGGGCGAGCGCCTCGGGGTCGGGCGTCTTGCCCTCCATGCGCACCAGCCACTCGCGGTCCTGCACCCGCACCCGGCCGGCGAGGGTGTTGCGGAACCAGGCCGCCACGCTGTCGGCGACCTGCAGCGGCGACAACCCGGACGCCGCCACCCGGGCGGAATCGAAATCGACGTGGAGCTGCGGATCTTCCAGGCCGGCGGCGATCACCTGGTCCACGCCGTCCAGGCCCTCGAGCTCCTTCTTCATCACGAAGCCTGCGCGCCGCAGGGTCTCGCCGCCGGCGCCATGGAGCACCAGGATCGCGGTCGGGAAGCCGTTCGAGCTGGTGAACTCGACCACCACGGGGTCGTTGGCGTCCGGCGGCAGCTCTGCCGAGGCCTTGTTCTGGATCTCGCGGCGCAGGTCGTTCACTCGCTTGTCGAACACCCGCTCGGGGAGCTCCTCGAAGCGCACCAGGATGGACGACACCCCCTCGCGGCTGGACGAGGAGCTGAAGCGGATGTCCTTGACCTGCTTGAGCGCGTCCTCGAGCGGCCCGGTGAGGTCGCGCTCGACGTCCTCCGCCGAGGCGCCGGGCAGTGCGGTGACGATGCTGACCCAGTTGAAGTTGATCTCGGGGTCCTGCGCCCGCGGCATGGAGAGATAACTGAACAGGCCGCCGAGCAGCACCATCACGAAGGCGATGTTGGCGAGCGGGTGATTGTCGATCAGCCGCCGGTACAAGCCGTTCAACGCGAGCCCCCGGCCGCCGCGGTCGGCGCCCGCAGTCCGAGCGCGAAGCGCCCCGCGTCCACCACCCGGGTGTCCGCGGGCCAGTCGACCGCGACGGGGCGGCCGGCCTGCGCGTCGGGGAGCGCCACGAACGCCGGCTCGCCGCCGCGCACCAGCCAGGCGCCGAGGCGGCCCTCGCGCTGCTGCAGGTAGGCGGCCGGCAGGTGCGGCACGACGCTGCGCCAGCGCAGCTCGCCGGCCAGGCCCGGCGGCAGCGCGGGCGCGGCGGCGAGGATCACGTCGCGCGCCTGGCCCGCGGCATCGAGCACCGGCGACACGCGCACGATGCGCAGCGCATGTTCCGCGCCGCCCGCGACCAGCACCGGCGGCGCAGCGGCGAGCAGTCCGTCTATCTGCGCTGCGGGCACGCGCGCGTGCACCTCGGCGCCGGCGCTCGCCGCCAGGCTCAGCAGCGGCGTGCCGGGGGCGGCGAGATCGCCCACCGCGGCGAGGCGCTCGCGCACCACGCCGGCAAAAGGCGCGCGGATCACGGTGCGGGCGAGCGCGAGCTCGGTGGCGGCCTGGGCCGCGCGTGCCGCGTCGCGCTCGCGCTGCAGCACGCCGAGTTCGGTCTCGCGGATGCGCAGGCCGTCGGCGCTGATGAAGCCGCGTCCGGCGAGCGCGCGCGCCTGGTCGAGCTGGGCGCGCGCCAGCCCGATGCGGCTGTCGATCAGCGCCACCTGGGCGCGCGCGCGGTCGCGCTCGATGCGGAAGGCGGCCTCGTCCAGGCGCACCAGCTCGGTGCCGCGCGCGACCTCCACGCCGGTACGCGCCGGCATCGCGACGATGCGCGCGCCGACTTCGGCGGCGATGCGCGCCTCTTCGCCCGCGACCACGCTCGCCGGGGCGCGGAACTCGGGATACACCGCGATCTCGCCGAGCGCACGCGCGCTCCAGTCCTGGGCGGTCGCACAGAAAGGCAGCAGGAGCAGGAGGATACTCAGGATTCGCATCGGAACACACCGCAATGCATGGGCGAGGCCGCAGACGGCGGGCGCACCCGCAGACCCGTCGTGCATGGGCCCTCAGCCTTCGTCTATGACGCGGAAGGAGAGCGTGGGTGCGGTGAAATCGTCGGGGGCGGCGCCGAGGCCGATCTCCCCCTCGCCGTAGAGCGTGCAGCTGTCGCGGCGCAGCACCACGGGCGCCGAGTTGCCGCGCAGGCGCACCCAGCTGCCGTTGCTGCTGAAATCGGTGAGCACGCACTGCCCGGCGGTCCATTCCAGGCGCGCATGGCGGCGCGACACGCGCGCGTCCTCGACCGGGAAGCCGGCACCGTCGCCACGCCCGAGAATCAGCGGGGGATCGTCGGCGTGCAGTTCGACGCGCTGGTCGAGGCGCTCCAGATCGACCCGGCGCACCGGGCGCACGCCCGCGACGAGGTCGTCGAAACCGAGCAGCGTGGTGAGCGTGGTCTCCGCGGTGCGGGCGAAGTCCACCCGCCACACGCGCATCGGCTCGGCCTTGCCCTTGATGCTGATGCGGTCGAGGCTGTGGCAGGCCACGCGCAGCCCCTCGGGGAGGCTGGCGAACACCGCCTCGCCGATCAAGGTCTCGCCGGTCTGGGCGCGATCGCTCAGGCGCGCGGCGACGTTGACCGGATCGCCGTAGCAGTCGCCATCATGCTCGACGATGGGGCCGAGCGCGATGCCGGTCTTGACCCCGATCGGAGCCCGCCGCAGCTCGGCGCTGGCCAGCTCCTCGAGCACGTCCTGCAGGCGCGAAGCCGCCTGCACCGCGGCGACCGGATCGTCGAACAGCACCAGCACGCCATCGCCGAGATACTTGACGATGCGCCCGCCGGCACAGGCGAGGTGGCGGCCGAGCGCGTGCGTGCACCGGGTGACGATCTGCGTCGCCGCCACGTTGCCAGCCGATTCGAACAGGCCTGTGCTGCCTGTCAGATCGGCGAAGATCACGGTCCTGACCGCTTGCTCCACTGAATTCCTGCCCCGACGGATGTGCGGGCACTGCCCGCGACCCCGAAAAGCGGGGCTCGCTGCAGTGCGCAAGCAAGAATCCTAGCATTAAGGACCGTGATCGTCATCGCCGCGCACGCGACGATGCGCCCGCGGCAAGGCACGCGCGGGGCCGGGTGCGCGCTGCAGGACGCTAGTCGGCGAGGACGGCCCGCAGGGCCTCGGCCAGCATCGGCGCGATGTGAACGGCATTGCTCGGGTGGGCGATGCAGTCGGTGCTCCAGACTTCGCCCACGCCGGCGGCACGGATCACCTCGAGCGCGTCGCCGGCGAACAGCGCGTGGGTGACCGCGACATCGACCGAGGCCGCACCCGCCGCGCGCAGGCGCTCGGCCGCACGCGCGAGGGTGTGCCCGGAGCTGGCGACGTCGTCGAGCAACACCACCGCACGCCCGGCCACCTGCGCGCCCTCGGGCAGCGCGATATCGACCTCGCGGTCGCCGTGGCGGAGCTTGGTGCACACGATGGCATCGAGCCCGTGGCGCCGCGCCGCGGTCTCGACCCACTGCGCCGACTCGGCATCCGGCCCCACCAGCAGCGGGCGGTCACGGCGCGCGACCGCCACGTCGGCGAGCAGGCCGGCGCCCGAGAGCGCGACCGCATGCGGCACCGGAATCGCCTCGGCGAGGCTGGAGATGCGGTGCAGGTGGGGATCGACCGTGATGACGCCGTCGAACAACCCGGCCAGGAATCCGCCGACGATGCGCTGGCTCACCACCTCGCCCGGATGAAAGGCCTTGTCCTGGCGCATGTAGGCCAGATAGGGCGCGACCAGGATGAGGTGGCGCACGCCGCCGCGCCCGGCGCTGCGCGCCACCAGCAGCAGCTCGAGCAGTTTCTCGTTGGGACGGTGCAGGCTGCGGAACAGCACCGCGTTGGCCGGCAGTTCGGCCGGCAGGCGCAGGCGCAACTCGTCGTCGGGGAAGCGGTGGCGCTCGATCTCCGCCGCCTCGAGTCCCGCCGCACGCGCGAGGCGCAAGGCTTCCTCGCGCTCGTCGTCGAAATGCAGCAGCAGGGTGTCTTCAGTACTCATTGGCAGAAGATTACACGCCGTGCGGCGGCGGTCGCCGCGCAGAAATTCACGCCCCGGCTGCAAAACGGAACGCGGTCCGCGGTCCGCCCGGAAGCCTGTCACGTCGCCTCGGCAACGTCGAGTTCAGAACTCCACGAACAGATGCGGCACACCATCCGCCGTCCCCAGCGCGTAGCCGCTGGCGCGCACGCTGGCCTGGCGGGCGAACTCGAGATCGGCCGGATAGTCGGCGTGGACGCGGTAGAGAGGCTCGCCCCTGCCCACCGGCTCGCCGAGCTTCCTGAGCAGATCGACGCCCGAGCCCTGCATCTTGGGCGCCCCCGCCAGGCGGGCGATGCGCGCGAGCTGGTGGTTGTCGATCGCCACCACCACACCGTCGGCCTCGGCGCACACCTCGAAGCTCAGGCGGGCGAGCTGCGGCGCGTTGTGGTCGAAGGCGCGCGCGCCCTGGGCGCGGATGATCGCGTCCATCTTCGCCAGCGCGCGACCCGAGTCGAGGATGTCGCGCGCGATCGCGAAGCCGTCGCCGCCGCGCACGTCGGGGTCGAACTCGAGCATGCGCCCGGCCAGACGCAAGGCCTTCTGGCGCAGGTCGTAGGGCGCGCGCGGGTCGTTCTCGAGCACGCGCATCACATCGCGCGCCTCCAGCACCGGCCCGATCCCGCTGCCGATCGGCTGGCGGCCATCGGTGATGACCACGTCGATGGTCAGGTTCATGCGCCCGGCGACGAACTCGAAGAGCTTGCGCAGCTTCTGCGCCTCGGCCATCGAGCGCACCTTGGCCGTCGGTCCCACCGGGATGTCGAGTACTAGGTGGGTCGAACCCGCGGCGAGCTTCTTGGACAGGATGGAGGCCACCATCTGCCCCGGCGAGTCGATCGACAGCGGACGCTCGACCGAGATCAGCACGTCGTCGGCCGGCGACAGGTTGGCGGTGCCGCCCCAGGCGAGGCAGCCGCGATGCTCGCGCACGATGCCCGACAGCTCCTCGGTCGGCAGCTCGACGCGCGCGAGCACCTCCATGGTGTCGGCGGTCCCCGCGGGCGAAGTGATCGCGCGCGAGGAGGTCTTGGGGCACAGCATGCCGTGCGCGGCGACGATCGGCACCACCAGCATCGAGGTGCGGTTGCCGGGGATGCCGCCGATGCAATGCTTGTCCACCACCGGGCGCTCGTGCCAGTCGATGCGGTCGCCCACCGCCGCCATCGCCTCGGTGAGGAAAGAGACCTCCTCGCGATCGAGTTCGCCCTGGTTGGTGGCGACCACGAAGGCGGTGAGCTCGATCTTGGAATAGCGGTGCTCGGCGATGTCGCGGACGATGGCGCGGAAGTCCTCACGGGCGAGCCGCTCGCCGGCGATCTTGCGATGCAGCGCCGGGATGGAGGACGGCGGCTCGGCCTGCGCGATCATCGCGGGATGGCCGTCATCGACGCCGAGCTGGAAGAAGGCGTCGATCGACACCCCGAGTTCTTCGGGCTCGACGATGCAGCCGTCGTCGACGACGTTGAGGGTGGCGAGGATGCGGCGCCCGTTGGCCCGCACCTCGACCTTGGAAAGGGCCTGGAAACCCTCGGCGCGATAGATCGCGCAGTCGCGGTGCAGGTAGGCGACGTTCTCGCGCCAGGTATCGATCGCCACCCTGCGCAGGCGCAGGGGAGAGGCCGACTCGGCGGTGGCGGGAAGCGGTCCGGCTTGTGGTTCCATAAATTCAGCCTACACCCGCATGGACAGACGAAACAGGACGCAGTTCACACGCAGACGGCGCCACGACGGCGGCGATCGGCGGCGCGGCGAGTCTCTCGCCACCGCGAGACCGTGCCGAAGCCACCAGGCCCCTTCGATCGATACCCATGAACCTTAACCAATATCAAGATCGCGCTCCGGTATTCGTCCTATGGTGTGACAGAAATCACACCAAGCAGAACAAGAGGAGGCCGCCATGACCAACCGCAACATCTCCTTCATCGTCAAGGACCAGAACCCGCTGATGCTGCGTCCCACGGACACCGTGCAGACGGCCTGCCGCAGCATGTGCGAACGCAGCGTGGGCGCGGTGCTGGTGACCGACGCGCGCGCGCACCTCAAGGGCATCTTCACCGGCCGCGACGCGGTGCAGGTGATCGCCAACGGCGGCGACCCGGCCAAGGTGCAGCTGTCCGAGGTCATGACGGCGAAGCCCGACACCATCGACCCCGAGCACAAGGCGATCGACGCGCTGCACATGATGTGCGACGGCGGCTACCGCCACCTGCCGGTGGTGGTCGACGGCAAGGTGGTCGGCATCGTCTCGCGCAGCGACTTCAAGGGCCTGGAGCTCGACCAGTTCGAGGACGAGCAGAGCCTCTGGGAACGCATCTGCTAGCCGCCACGGCAAGCCGGCCGGCAAGACGTCCAGGCCCGCGCGCACCACGGCAGGGGCGCGCGGGCCTTTTCTTCACTCCACCCTGAAGCGCAGCGTGCCGATCATGCGGTCGTCGGCGGCGAGCACCTGCACCTGCCAGCGCCCGCGCGGGTCGTCCGGGAAGTTGCGCTTGCGCGTCCACGCCCGGTAGCCCTCGGCACGGCCGCCGTTCACCTCCAGCTCGATACGGTCCACCACGCGTCCCTCGTGGCGCCACACGTGCACGACCTTCTCCGACAGGCCCAGCGGCGCATGGATCGCGGTGTAGGCGTACAGGCCCTCGGCGAGCAGCTGCCCGGCCTCGATCTGGCGCAGGCTCTCGGCGGGCGCGCGCTGCGCCTCGTCCACCACGCTGGTCACCGCGACCTGGGTCAGGCGCAGCGTGGCCGGCGGCACCCACAGCCGCGCCAGCCAGCCCGCAGCGCCGAGCGCGGCCAGCAGCGCCAGCACCAGCAGCCCGCGCCACCAGCGCGGCACGCTGATCGCCCCGGTCAGCGTCGGGAAGGACAGCACCACCGCGAGCGCGAGCGCGAGCTGGTAGCTCGCCAGCGCCGGCACCTGCAGCACCAGCGGGAACACCACCAGCAGCAGCGCGAACAGGGTCAGCGTGTGGTAGCCGAGGAAGAGCCAGCGCCGTGTCGCCAGGCGGCCGAAGTAGACCGGGTCGAGGATCGCCACCAGCGCCATCAGCCCGAGGGCGCCGGTAAACACCGCCTGCCCGCTGTTCCACGAGGTACTCGCGAAGAAGAAGGGCAGAGCGAAGAACAGGCTCTCCTGGTGGGTGAACTGGGTCAGGTAGCGCACCAGCGCCGGCGGCAGGCCGAAACCGAAGCGCCGCTCGAGCGCGCGGTCGAGCACGCGCTCGAGCACCAGCAGCAGCCAGCCCGCCAGCATCGCCACCGCCATCGCGCGCGCCACACCCTCGTGGCGCTCGACCAGTAAGAAGCTCGACACCCCGGAGACGAAGCCGAAGGTGGCGATCAGCCCGGGATGGCGGCGCAGCCACACCACCACGCACAGGCCGCGCCGCTTCAGGCGGGCGAGGCGGCTCCCACTCGTCCCCGGCGCCGACTCGGTTTCCTGAAGCGAGGCGACCAGGGCCTCGGTCGTCGGGTAGGACTCGTCCTTCATCGTCCGAGGTCGCGCAGGTCGGCCACCGCCTCGCGGCCGAAGTCCTCGTCGAGCAGGAAGTCGACCAGGTGCATCGCGCACTCGGCCGGGGCGACCAGACCGCCGCTGGCCTGCATCTCGGCGAAGCGGTCGCGCAGCGGGAAGCGTTCCGACGTGCTGGCGCGGATCTCGGCCTGCATGCCGGTATCGATCACTCCCGGGGCGAGCGCGCAGATGCGCAGCCCCGGCACGGCGTCGAGCTGCACCGCGCGGGCGTGGTGGTCGAGCGCGGCCTTGGTGGCGCAATACACGCTCCAGCCCGGGTAGGGCTTGCGCGCCGCACCGCTGGAGACATGCAGCACGCGGCGCGCCTGCGGGCCTTCGGCGGCGGCGAAGGCGGCGGCGAGCGCCAGCGGCGCGCCGACGTTGCTCGCCACCGCACGCGCCACCGCCGCCGGGTCCTGCAGCGCGAGCGGTCCCATCGGCTGCAGGGTGCCGGCGTTGTTGATCAGCAGCGCCTCGTCGGCGTCGGCGAGCCAGCCTTGCAGCATGCCCGAGCCGAGCCAGGCGGCGAGCGCCGCGGCGTCGGCGAGATCGAGCGCGACCTCGCGCAGGCGCTCGCCGTGGCGGGCGGCGAGCGCGGGATTGCTGCGGCGTGCGAGCGCGAGCACCGCGATGCCGCGATCGAGCAGCTCCGCGGCGACCGCCTCGCCGAGGCCGCGGTTGTGTCCGGTGAGTACGGCGCGCATCGCGTTCATCGGCGCCCCTCCCCCAGCGCGGGCGGACGGCGCGCGACCAGGCCGACCAGGGCCGAACGCCCCTTGTGGCCCACACCCTCCTCCAGCACGTCCTCGTATTCCTGCACATGCACGATGTCGAGCCCGGCGCAGGCCTCGCGCAGCAGTGCGGCCGTATACAGGTTCTCCACCGCGGACGGGCCGCCGGTGCGGTATTCGAGCTGTTGCGGCGTGTAGCCCTGCAGGATCAGGTGGCCGCCCGGCTTCAACGCGCGCGCCATGCCGGCAAAGATGCGCGCACGCTGCGCCGGGTCGGCGAACTGGATGAAGATCGCCACCACGAAGTCGAAGGCGGCCTCCGGGTAGTCCCACTCGACCGCGTCGGCGAGCACGAAGTCGACCTCGACATGGCGGCCGGCGGCAAGCTTGCGCGCCTTCTCCAGCGCCACCGGGGAGATCTCGGTGGCGGTCACCGCGAGCCCCTGCTCGGCCAGCCACACCGCGTTGCGCCCCTCGCCGTCGGCCACCGAGAGCGCGCTGGCGCCGGCTGCGAGCAGCGCCGCCTGTGCGGCGAGGAAGCGGTTGGGGGTGGTGCCGAAGACGTAGTCCTCGCCCGCGCTGCGATAGCGGGTGGACCACATGTGTTCCTGTTCCTGTGCGTTCATCCCTGGTCCCTGAAAGCGCCGCGGCGGCGCGGCGGTCACCACGGCACGGGTTCGCCGCGGTGGTCGAAGAATTCGCCCGAGTCGCCCGGCCCGAGGCCCTCGATCACCCCGAGCAGGCGCGCCGCCGCCTCGGCGGGGGCCTGCACCTGCAGCCCGGACTTGGCGAAGGGCGCCGACAGCCCGGTGTCGACCGTGCCCGGATGCAGCGCCACGCAGATCGCCTGCGGCCGGCTGCGGCGCAGCTCGACCGCGGCGGTGCGCACCAGCTGGTTGAGCGCCGCCTTCGAGGCGCGGTAGGCGTACCAGCCGCCGAGCCGATTGTCACCGATGCTGCCCACGCGCGCCGACAGCGTGGCGAACACCGCGCGGCGGTCGCGCGGCAGCAGCGGCAGGAAATGCTTCATCAGCAGGGCCGGGCCGATCGCGTTGATCGCGAACGCGTGCGCCAGGTGGGCCGCATCGAGCTCGCGCCAGCTCTTCTCCGGCTCCATGCCCGCGCCATGGAGGAAACCGGTGGCGTCGAAGACCAGGGTCGGCACGCCGCGCGCACGCACCGCGGCGGCCGCGGCGGCGATCGAGGCCTCGTCGAGCAGATCGAGCGCGGGGCTGCTCCGGCGCCCGAGGGCAAGGACCTCGTCGTGGCCACCCGCCTCGCGCAACGCGGCGACCACGGCCGCGCCCACCCCACCGCCGCCGCCCACGACCACGGCGAGCGTCCTGCCGCCGGCTTCCTCCACGCGCACCTCGGCGCGCGCCGCCTCGCTCGTACCGCCGCTCATGACACCTCCGTGCAGATCTCCGCGCCCGCCTCGATCGTGTCGCGCCCCTCCTCCACCGCATGACAGGCCACGCGCCGGCCGTCGTCGAGCTCGCGCAGGACCGGCGCCTCGCCCCGGCAGCGCGCGTCTGCGAGCGGGCAGCGCGGGTGGAAGCTGCAGCCGGATGGCGGGGTGATCGGGTTGGGGACCTCGCCACGCACCGCATCGTCGCCCCGACCACGGCGGGAAAAGTCGGGGATGGCCGCCAGCAGCATGCGCGTGTAGGGGTGGCGCGGGCGCTCGAACAGTGCGCGGCTGGCGGCGATCTCGACGATGCGGCCGAGGTACATCACGCCCACCTCGTCGGCCATGTGGCGCACCACGGCGAGGTCGTGGCTGATGAACAGGAAGGTGAGCCCGAGTTCGTCCTGCAGGTCGCGCATCAGGTTGAGGATCTGCGCCTGCACCGACACGTCGAGCGCCGAGGTCGGCTCGTCGCAGACGAGGAACTCGGGCCGGTTGGCGAGCGCGCGCGCGATGCAGATGCGCTGGCGCTGCCCACCGGAGAACTCGTGCGGATACTTCGCGCCGTCGGCCGGCGACAGGCCGACCTGGCCCAGCAGCGCGGCCACGCGCGCACGGATCGCCGCCTCGTCCCGCTCCAGTCCGAACACGCGGATCGGCTCGGCGATGATGCGCTCCACGCGCCAGCGCGGGTTGAGGCTGGCGTAGGGGTCCTGGAAGATCATCTGGAAGCGGCTGCGCAGCTGCTGGCGCTCGGCGCTCCCGCGCACCTCGGCCACGTCGCGGCCGTCGAAGACGATGCGGCCGGCCGAGGGCTCATGGAGGCCGACGATCAGGCGCGCGACCGTGGATTTGCCGCAGCCCGACTCTCCCACCAGCGCGAAGGTGCATCCGCGCCCGATCGCGAACGAGACCCCATCGACCGCGCGCAGCCAGCGCCGCGGCTCGCGCGCGAGCACCCGCTCGAGCCAGGGCCGGGAGACGTCGAAGGCGCAGCGCAGGTCCTCGACGTACAGCAGCGGCGCCGCGGCACGCGCATCGCGCACACGGCGCGCGCCAGCCGCAGCCGGCGCCGGTGCAAGCGCTGCGGGCTCGATCTCGGCTTCGACCGCGGCCGCCACGGCGGGATGGTCCGCCACATCGCCCGTCCGCTCCGCGACCGCTCCCTGCGCGTCCTGCCCGGCCTGCGGCCGATGCACCAGGCCCTCGGCCTGCTCGACCGCGGCGCGGTCCTCCTGCTTCGCCTTGGCGAGCGCGCGCTCGATGATGCTCACTGCGGGCCTCCGTCGGTGTTCTCGCGCGCCGGCGCGTACAACCAGCACGCCGCGCGCGTGGCGCCGGCCGGCAGCAACTCCGGGCGCTCGACGCGGCAGCGCGCGCTGGCCTCGGTGCAGCGCGGATGGAAGGCGCAGCCGGACGGGATCGCATCCAGGCGCGGCATCGCGCCGTCGATCTGCACCAGGCGCTCGACCTCGGCGCCGAGCACGGGAATGGCGCCCATCAGGCCGCGGGTGTAGGGATGCGCCGGAGCGCGCACCACCTCGGCCACCGGCCCGATCTCCACCACCCGCCCGGCGTACATCACCGCGACGCGGTCGGCGGTCTCGGCGATCACGCCCATGTCGTGGGTGATCAGCATCACCGCGGTGCGGTGCTGGCGGCACAGGCGACGCAGCAGCGCGATGATCTGCGCCTGCACCGAGACGTCGAGCGCGGTGGTGGGCTCGTCGGCGATGATCAGCTCGGGCTCGGCGCACAAGGCGAGCGCGATCACCACGCGCTGGCGCATGCCGCCGGAGAACTGGTGGGGGTAATGGTCGATGCGCTGCGCCGGCGCCGGGATGCCGACCTCGTCGAGGAGCGCGAGCGCGCGCTCGCGCGCGGCGGCGGGCGTCAGGTCGAGGTGGGTCAGCATGGTCTCGACCAGCTGCTCGCCCACCGTATATAGCGGGTTCAGGCTGGTGAGCGGATCCTGGAAGATCATCGCGATGCGGCGTCCGCGCAGGCGCCGCATGGCCTCGCCGCGCAGCGCGTGGATGGCCTCGCCATCGAGCAGGATGTCGCCGCCGGCGATACGCCCGGGGGGCTCGAGCAGGCCGATGATGGCCGCGCCGGTGAGCGACTTGCCCGCACCCGACTCGCCCACCACGCCGAGCACCTCGCCGCGCGCGATGTCGAAGGAGACGTCGTCGAGCGCCACCAGCGTCCCGCGCCGGCGGGGAAATTCCACGCGCAGGTTGCGTACCGACAGCAGCGGCAGGTCGCCACCGGCGTTCATCCGGTCGATGTGCGGCACGTTCATCGGCGCAGCCTCGGGTCGAGCGCGTCGCGCAGCCAGTCGCCGAGCAGGTTCACCGACAGCGCGAGCAGCAGCAGCGTCAGCCCGGGGAAGAACACGATCCACCACTCGCCCGAGAACAGGTAGTCCTGGCCGACGCGGATCAGGGTGCCGAGGCTGGGCTGGGTGGGCGGCACGCCCACGCCGAGGAAGGACAGCGTCGACTCCAGGATGATCGCCAGCGCGAGGCCGATGGTGGCGATCACCAGCACCGGCCCCATCACGTTGGGCAGGATGTGGCGCAGCAGGATGGTGGGCGCCGGCACGCCGATCACGCGCGCGGCCTGCACGTATTCCTTGTTGCGCTCGGCCAGCGTGGAGCTGCGCACCGTGCGCGCGTACTGCACCCAGTCCGACAGGCCGATCGCCAGGATCAGCACGTAGATCGCCGCCTTGTCGTGCAGCGCCGGCGGCACCACGCCCTTGAACACGCCGAAGATCAGCAGCGCCACCAGGATCGCCGGGAAGCTCAGCTGCACGTCGGCGATGCGCATGATCAGGCTGTCCACCCAGCCGCCGCGATAGCCGGCGATCAGCCCGAGCGCGATGCCGAGCACCGCGGCGAAGGCCACCGCCGCGAAACCGACCAGCAGCGACACCCGCGAGCCGTAGAGGATGGCCGAGAAGAGGTCGCGCCCCTGCGCGTCGGTGCCCAGCCAATACACGTTGCCGGTGAACGCGTTGGCCTGCATGGGGCGGCTGAAGCCGTCCATCAGGTTCAGCGTGGCGGGATCGAAGGGGTTCTGCGGCGCGATCACCGGCGCGAGCAACGCGGCGATCAGGATCGCCAGCACGATCAAGGCCGAGAGCACGGTGATCGGCGAGCGGAGGAAGCCGTGCAGGAGGTCGCTGTCGAGCAGGCGTGCGAGCGCACCGCGCGGTGCGGCAGCGGTGGTGGGCGTGGGGGATTCGGTGCTCATGCTGGGTTCCGGGGTTCCGGGGGCGCTCACTGCCCGCGCCCGGTGCGCTGCACGCGCAGGCGCGGATCGACGACGAAGTAGAGCAGGTCGACGATCAAGTTGATGACGACGAAGATCAGCGCGATCAGCACCAGGTAGGCCGCCATCACCGGGATGTCGACGAACTGCACCGCGGTGATGAAGAGCAGGCCCACGCCCGGCCACTGGAATACCGTCTCGGTGATGATGGCGAAGGCGATGATCGAGCCGATCTGCAGCCCGGTGATGGTGATCACCGGCAGCAGGGTGTTGCGCAGCGCGTGGCCGAAATGCACCGTGCGGTCGGTGAGCCCGCGCGCGCGGGCGAACTTGATGTAGTCGGTGCGCAGCACCTCGAGCATCTCGGCGCGCACGAGGCGCATGATCAGCGTGAGCTGGTACAGGCCGAGCGTGATCGCCGGCATCACCAGCGACTTCAGCCCCGAGGTGGTCAGCAGCCCGGTTGTCCACCATCCCAGGTCCACCACCTCGCCGCGGCCGAAGGCGGGCAGCAGCTTCAATTCGACCGCGAACACGTAGATCAGCAAAATGCCGATCAGGAAGGTGGGCAGCGATACCCCCACCAGCGACAGGCTCATGATCGCGTGGCTCAGCCAGCCGTCGCGGCGCAGCGCGGTATACACGCCGAGCGCGATCCCCAGCGCGAGCGCGCCGAAGCCCGAGATCAGCGCCAGCTCCAGCGTCGCCGGCAGGCGCTCGGCGATCACGTCGGCCACCGGCCGCGCCATGCGGTAGGACACGCCGAACTCGCCCTGCGCCGCATTCACGACGAAGCGCAGGAACTGCACCGGCACCGGGTCGTCGAGGCCGAGCGACTCGCGCAGCGCCGCGCGCTCGGCCATGGTCGCCTCCTGACCGACCATGTTGTTCACCGGGTCGCCGATGAAGCGGAACAGCCCGAACGCGACCAGCGCCACCGTCAGCATGACGAGGACGGACTGCAGCAGGCGGCGCAGGATGAAGGCGGGCATTCGGGGGAGCGGGAGTGAGGAATCGGATGCGGGGTGCGAGGGAGGGGATGGGAGCGTGATCGCGGGCGGGGGAGCGGGGGATCGCGACTGGCGTCGCGCCTACAGGGCGGTCGTCGCGTCCGGTGAGCTTTCTGTAGGAGCGACGCAAGTCGCGATCCCGCGGGTCATCACTTCCTGTACTTCAACAGCTTGAAGTAGGGATAGTTCTCCGACTGCACCGGGAAGTCGATGTCGTCCTTCATCGCCCAGTTCAGCATCTGGTGGTGGATCGGCAGGTAGACGACGTCGTCCTGCACCGTCTTCCACACTTCGGCGACCATGCCGGCGCGCTTGCCGAGGTCGATCTCGCGGTTCATCGCCTTGGTCAGCTCGTCCACCTTCGCGCTGGAATAGCCGGTCACGTTCCACGAGCCGCCCTTGTCGGTCCTGGTCTCGTAGAGGTAATGGAAGACGTAGTG
This sequence comes from Thauera sp. DNT-1, assembly GCF_055393985.1. NCBI lineage: Bacteria > Pseudomonadati > Pseudomonadota > Betaproteobacteria > Rhodocyclales > Zoogloeaceae > Thauera > Thauera sp. DNT-1. The sequence continues at coordinate 2,042,147 of NZ_AP043752.1, forward strand.
CGAGTCCATGGTCGGCACACCCCAGCCGAGCATGTAGAGGTCGAGCTCGCCCTTGGGCAGCTCGGCGAAGTGGATGCTCTTGGGCCGTGCGTCCAGCCGCGCCTTGACGCCGATCTGGCCGAACATGCCGGTCACCGCCTGGCAGATGGCCTCGTCGTTCACATAGCGGTCGTTGGGGCAGGACAGCGTCACCGCGAAGCCGTTCGGGTAGCCGGCCTCGGCGAGCAGCGCCTTGGCGCGCGCGACGTCGGGCGCCGGCACGACGTCCATCGCCTTGTCGTAGCCGTCGATGAAGGGCGGCGCGACGATGCCGGCGGGCACCGACTGGCCGCGCATCACCACGCGCTTCACCGCGTCGCGGTTGATCGCGATGTTCATCGCCGCGCGCACGCGCTTGTCCGCGAAGGGGTTCCTGCCTTTCACGTCCGCGCTGCGCAGCTCCGCCGCGCCCTGGTTCATGCCGAGGAAGATCGTGCGGTTCTCCGGCCCGGAGCGCACCACGATACCCTTGGCCGCGGACAGGCGCTCGAGGTCCTGCACCGGCGGGTCGAGGAGGAAATCGACCTCGCCCGAGAGCAGCGCCGCGACCCGGGTGGCGGCCGAGCGCACCGGGGTGAACACCACCTTGGCCACCTCCATGGGATAGGTCCCCTTGCCCCAGTAGTCCTCGTTGCGTTCGAGTTCGGTGCGCACGTCGGGCTCGCGCTTCACGAGCCGGAAGGGACCGGTGCCGTTGGCATTGCGCACCGCGAAGGTCTCGTCGCCGGCCTTGTAGTTCTGCGGCAGCATGACCTTGTTCGCCTCGGACCACTCGCGGTCCATGATGAAGAGGTTGGTCAGGTTGTTGGGCAGCAGCGGGTTGGGGCCGTCGGTGCGCATGCGCACGGTGTGCTCGTCGACCTTGACCACCTCGACCACGCTGGTGAGCAGGCCCTTCATGTCCGAGTTCTCGTGCTTGGCACGCTGAATGGAGAACACCACGTCGTCGGCCGTGAAGGGGTTGCCGTTGTGGTACTTCACGCCCTCGCGCAGCTTGAACTCCCACACGTTGGGGTCCTCGGTGATCTTCCACGCGGTCGCCAGCCGCGGCGCCAGCTTCATGGCCTGGTCGCGGAACACCAGCGAGTCGTAGACCTGGTGGTTCATGACGTGGGTCGGGCCCTCGTTCTGAGAATGCGGGTCCATGGTCAGCGCGTCCCCGGCCGCCGCCCAGCGCACGGTCTGGGCGGCCGCGGGGGCGGCCGCCACGCTGGCGAGCGTCGCGAGGGCGAAAGGCAGGGCGAGGGCAAGTCGGGTCTTGTTCATTTTTCGATCTCCGTCGGGTGCTGCCGGGATTGAGGAACGGGTGGGCCGGGGGACTGCCGGACCGGCTCGGCACCCAGCATGGCGGTCGATTGTTGCACCGGCCGGGTCGGCCGGCCAAGCACGCAGCGTCAGGATCAGGGTTCTCCCCGATCCGGCCGTTGCGACGAGCGGTGTGCATGGGTGGCCACCGCCCCGCCGCGAACGGGCGCTGCGGCTCAGCCCAGCCAGCGCCCGATCGTACCCATGGCGATGGTGAGGAAGCCGAGCGTCAGGTTCGTCCCCACCAGCTGCCGGATACGCCCGAGCGCCGCACCGCCCGCCTTCCACTCCTCGGCCGCGACCGCCTTGCTCAGGGCTGCGTAGGGCACGGAATAGACGAACACATAGATCGCGATCATCACCAGGCCCATCAGCAACATGAGGTGCTGGTGCGGCGGCGCCGCCGCGAAGCCGATGCGCAGCAGCAACGCCAACCCGCTCGCCAGCACCGCAGCCACCGCAACCCACACCCAGGTGAAGAAGCGCGCCAGCACCCCGCGCCACAGCCGCAAGCGCGGCGGTGGCTCGAGCTGGCTGGCGGCCTCGGGACGCAGGCAGACGTAGGCGAAGAACATCCCGCCCACCCAGACGACGACGCCGGCGACGTGCACGAAAAGCAGCAGCGGATGGAAGTCCATGGGGATTCTCCTTCGTGGGATCGGGAACCCGATTGTGCCGCAAAAGCCGGCCCGCACCGGCGGATCCCGGCTTGCCCCGGCTTCATCCGGCGGATGGAAGATGGACGAGGTCGGCCGGGACGTCGATGTCTTGCAGCGCGGGCAACACCTGATACGACCACGCCAGCGCATCGAGGCGCACCCGGGTCGCCGCCGCGACCGTCGATGTACTCCAGGCGATGCCCTCGAACAGGCTCGGGTCGAAGCGGCGCAGGCCGAGAAGCACGTAGCCGCCGTCGAAGCTCGGCACGATCACCGCCTCGACCTCGTCGAGCGCCTCGGCCGCGGTGCGCAGGCAGGCTGCGTCGAGCGCCGGGCAGTCGGTGCCGATCAGCAGCACGCGCTCGCCGCCGGCAAGCACCCGCCGCGCCGCGCCCGCCATGCGTGCGCCGAGATCGCCCTCGCCCTGCGCGGACCAGCGCAGGCCTGCCGGGACCACGACGCCCTGCCAGGCCGGATCGCCCGGGGCGGGGCTGGCGCACAGCTCGACCACGCCGAGCGCTGGATCGGCGGTATCGGCAGCCCCGGCGGCCTCGAAAGCCACCGCCAGCGTGCACGCCAGCATGCGGGCAGCCAGCGCCGCGGCTCCTTCCGCACCGAGCGCCGGGATCAGGCGCGTCTTCACCCGCCCCGGCTGCGGCGCCTTGGCGATCACCACGATACGGGTCGTGCTCACCGGTAGGCCTCGGCGAGGCGCTCGGCCGGCACGCCGCGCCAGTAGGCCCAGCGCAGGCGCCACATCAGTACGATGGTGCGCCACACCCCGCGCTGCTCCCAGCGTCGCCCCGAGGTCCGCACCCGCGCCCGCAGGCAGGCCGGGCGCGACACGCGCAGCAGCCGGCGCGAGAGCTCGATGTCCTCCATCAGCGGCTGGTCCGGGAAACCGCCCACCGCCTCGAACACCTCCCGGCGCACGAAGATGGCCTGGTCGCCGGTGGCGATCCCGCTCGAGCGCGAGCGCAGGTTCATCAACGCTGCCACCACGCGCAGCATGCGCGGGCGCCCGTCGATGCGCACGTCGAAACGGCCCCAGGCACGGCCGGCCTGCACGGCCCGCAGCGTCGCGTCCGCATCTTCCGGCAGGCGCGTGTCCGCATGCAGGAACAACAGGATGTCTCCGCCGCACGCCGCCGCACCCGCGTTCATCTGCCTGGCGCGGCCACGCTCGGCGACCATCACGCGGAAGCCGGCTGCGCGCGCGATCGCCACCGAGTCGTCGCGGCTGCCGCCGTCCACCAGCACGATCTCGCAGCCGCGGTCGCGCCAAGCGGCGAGATGGGTGAGCAGTTCGGGCAGCGTGGCCGCCTCGTCCACCATCGGCACGACGATGGAGAGCGAAACCGGGCGCCCCTCCATGTCCGACACCGCCGCACTCACGCCTTCAGCGCCCCGCCGCAGCTCGAACCGCTGCCCGCGGTGCAGCCGAAGCAGTGATCGGCGACGCGGATCGGTGCGCCGGCGAGATCTCCCGCGAGCAGGTCGCGCAGATGCAGTCGTCCCGGGCGCGCCGCCGCGTCGCTGTCGTCGTGCCCCTGCGCGGACGTGAGCGCCCCTTCCGCCCCCAGCGGCAGTCCGAGCTGCTGGTTGAAGTCGCAGTCGTACAGCCGCCCCTGCCAGTCCACGCTGACCAAGGTGCGGCACATCACCGCGCCGAGATTCTCGTCGCGGTGGCTGGCCCGCAGCAGCGCCATGTAGGCGTTGAACTGCCCCTTTGAGATCAGCATCGAGCCGAAGCGCTGGATCGGCATGTTGGCGAGCGCGAACAACTGGTTGAAGACGATGCCGAACTGCGCCGCGAGCTCGCGCCGGTAGTCGGCCTCGAGCCGGGCCTGGTCGGGCGGCAGCACCGGCCCCTGCGGGTTGTACACCAGGTTCAGCACCCGGCCGCTGCCGGCCTGGCCATAGCCGAGCGCATTCAGGCGCAGCAGGCCGGCGATGCTGCGCTCGAACACGCCCTTGCCGCGCTGGCGGTCGACGTTGTCCGCGGCGTAGCAGGGCAGCGAGGCCACCACCTCGACGCCGTGCTCGGCGAGGAATTCGGCGAGATCCTCCTGCCCCGGCTCGGACAGGATGGTGAGGTTGCAGCGGTCGATCACGCGCACCCCGAGCGCCCGCGCCTCCCGCACCAGCGCACGGAAGCCCGGATGCAGCTCGGGCGCGCCGCCGGTGAGGTCGAGCGTTCCGATCGCGCGCGCGGCGAGCACGCGCGGGATCAGCGCCAGCGTGTCGGCGTCCATCATCTCGGTCCGGCCGGGGCCGGCGTTGACGTGGCAATGCACGCAGCTCTGGTTGCAGCGATAGCCGAGGTTCACCTGCAGCGTGGTGATCGCCTCGCGGCGCAGCGGCGGAAAGCGGTGCGATTCGAGCAGCGGGAGGGTGGCATGCATGCGGAGTGTCTCCATCGGGAAAGTCGATTCTTTCGGCACCTGCGGAATCCGCGGCAGCCGGCACGGTCTTTTGTCGTACCTGCCTCGGAAAAGCTTACGCTCGGGAAGTTCGAACCGTTCCCCTCGTCCGTCCCCCCCTCACCCCCCCATCCGCGCCTCCTTGTCCGCCCGAAACCATGAAGCGACTCCTCCTCGTCGGCGGCGGCCACGCCCAGCTCGCGGTCCTCCAGGCCCTCGCCCGACGGCGTCCGCACGGGGTGGAGGCGGTGCTGCTGACGCCCTCGCCCTGGCAATGGTACTCGGGGATGCTGCCCGGCTGGATGGCCGGCCATTACCGCGCCGAGGACTGTCGCATCGACCTGCGCGCGCTCGCCGACGCAGCCGGTGTGCGGCTCTGCCTCGCCTCCGCGATCGCGCTCGACGCAGAACGTCGCATGCTGCTGGACGACACCGGCACCACGCACGACTTCGACCTGCTCGCGCTCGACGTCGGCAGCCTCGTCGACACGCGCGCGCTCGACGCCCTGCCGACGGACGCCTTGCTGGCGGTGAAGCCGTTGGAAGCCTTCATCGCCGCCTGGCCGCAGCGGCTGGCCATGGCACGCGCCGGGCAGCTGCGCCGGCTCGCCGTGGTGGGCGGCGGCGCGGCCGGGGTGGAGCTCGTGCTCGCCGCCGCGGAGGCCTTTCGCCGCGCCGGCTGCGCGGTGGCGCTCGCGCTCGTCGCGCCACCCGGCGGGCTGCTCGCCGGCCATGCCGAAGGTGCGCGGTGGCGCGTGCTGCGCCGTCTGGCCGCGGCCGGCATCGCGCTCCACCCGGCTCGTGCACGGGGCACGCCCGCGGGGCTCGAGCTTGTGGACGCCGGGCGTGACGCGCCGACAACGCTGCCCGCGGACTGCGTGATCGCCGCCACCGGCGCACACGCCCCGCCCTGGACGCAAAGCAGCGGCCTGGCCTGCGACGCCGCGGGCTGGGTCATGGTCGACGCCGGCCATCGCAGCGTCTCGCATCCTTTCATCCACGCCGCCGGCGACGTGTGCACCCGCGCGGATCCCGGCTTCGCGCGCTCGGGCGTGCACGCGGTCCATGCCGGCCCGGTGCTCGCCGCCAACCTGCTCGCCGCACTGGCGGGCGGCCCGGCGAGCGCGCCGGTGCGCAGCTACCGGCCGCGCCCGCGTTCGCTCCACCTGATCGCAAGCGGTCCGCGCCACGCCATCGCCTCGTGGGGACGCTGGTCCGCCGAGGGGCGCTGGGTGTGGCGCTGGAAGGACCGCATCGACCGGGGATTCATTGCACGTCACCGGCGCGCAGCCATCGTGCCGGTGTAAGAATCCGCGGAGCACATGCGACAAAGCCCGAAGCTCCCTTCTCACTCCCTTATTCCCCGGGGCCCCACCATGCATGAACTCGTCCAGGACTACTACGGCCGCACCCTGCAATCCTCCGCCGACCTCAGGACTTCGGCCTGCTGCGATGCCAGCGCCCCGCCGCCGGCGCTCAGGCCGGTGCTCGGGCGCATCCACCCCGAAGTGCTCGCGCGCTACTACGGCTGCGGCCTGGTGAGCCCGCCCCTGCTCGAAGGCTGCCGGGTGCTCGACCTCGGCTGCGGTTCGGGGCGCGACGTGTATGCGCTCGCCCAGCTCGTTGGCGAGCGTGGCGAGGTCGTCGGCGTGGACATGACCGCGGAGCAGCTCGCCGTCGCGCGCCGCCACGAGGACTACCACCGCGAGGCCTTCGGCTTCGCGCGCAGCAACGTGCGCTTCCTCGAGGGCTATATCGAGCGCCTCGGCGAGCTCGGCCTGGAGGACGCCAGCTTCGACGTGATCGTGTCGAACTGCGTGATCAACCTGTGCCCGGACAAGGCCGCGGTGCTGCGCGAGGTCTTCCGCCTGCTTCGCCGGGGTGGCGAGTTCTACTTCTCGGACGTGTATGCCGACCGCCGCGTGCCCGCCGCCGTGCGCGACGATCCGGTGCTGTACGGCGAATGCCTGGGCGGCGCGCTGTACTGGAACGACTTCCTCGCGCTCGCCCGCGCCGCAGGCTTCGCCGACCCGCGCCTCGTGGAGGACCGGCCGCTCGCGGCGACCGACCCCGCGCTGGCCGCGAAGCTGGGCGACGTCCGCTTCTTCTCGGCGACCTGGCGGCTGTTCCGGATAGACGGACTGGAGAGCGCCTGCGAGGACTTCGGCCAGGCGGTGGTGTATCGCGGCACGCTGCCCGAGCAAGCCACGCGCTTCGTGCTCGACAAGCGGCACGGCTTCGACGCCGGCCGGGTCGTACCGGTGAGCGGCAACACCTGGCGCATGCTGCATGACAGCCGGCTGCGGCCGCACTTCGACTTCATCGGCAGCTTCGAGCGCCATTACGGCCGCTTCACCGCAGAGGGCCCGGCGATGCCCTTCGACACGGCGGCGCGCGGCACCGTCACGGACAACCCGGCGCCGACGACAATGCCGGCGCCGGTCCCCGCGACCCTCGGCAGCGCGGCGCGCAAATCCTGCTGCTGATCGGGCCACGACGGCTCCGCACGGCTCACCCGCTCCCGGGACGAAGATGAAGAAACCCCTTCTGCTGCTGCTCGTGCTCGCGCTCGTCGCCGGCTTCTTCGCCAGCGGGCTGCACCGCCAGCTCGACCTCGACACCCTCAAGGCCGGCATGGCCGGGTTCGCTGCCTGGCGCGAGGCCTCGCCGGTCCTGGTCGCCGCCCTCTATTTCGCCGCCTACGTGGCGGTGACCGCGCTATCGCTGCCCGGCGCGGCGGTGATGACCCTGGCCGGCGGGGCACTGTTCGGGCTGGGCTGGGGGCTGCTGATCGTGTCCTTCGCGTCGACCATCGGCGCCACGCTCGCCTTCCTGGTCTCGCGCCACCTGCTGCGCGACAGCGTGCACGCGCGCTTCGGCGCGCGCCTGCGCGCGATCGACGAGGGCATCGCGCGCGACGGCGCGTTCTACCTGTTCTCGCTGCGCCTGGTGCCGGCCTTCCCCTTCTTCCTGATCAACCTGCTGATGGGGCTCACCCCGATCCGCACGCGCACCTTCTACTGGGTGAGCCAGCTCGGCATGCTGCCCGGCACGCTGGTGTATGTGAACGCGGGCACCGAGCTCGGCGCGGTGGACAGCCTGGCCGGCGTGCTGTCTCCGGGCCTCGTCGCCTCCTTCGTGCTGCTCGGCCTCTTCCCGCTGCTCGCACGCTGGATGGTCGAGCGCGTGCAGGCGCGCCGGGTGTATGCGGGGTGGCAGCGCCCGGCACGCTTCGAGCGCAACCTGGTGGTGATCGGCGCCGGCGCCGCCGGGCTGGTGACGTCCTACATCGCGGCGGCGGTGAAGGCGAAGGTGACCCTGGTCGAGGCCGGACGCATGGGCGGCGACTGCCTCAACACCGGCTGCGTGCCGAGCAAGGCGCTGATCCGCAGCGCCAGGCTGGCCCACCAGATCCGCCACGCCGACCGCTACGGCCTGGAGCCCGGCGAGCCGGAGATCGACTTCCGCAGGCTGATGGCGCGCGTGCGCGCGGTAATCCGCAAGATCGAGCCGCACGACAGCGTGGAGCGCTACAGCGCGCTCGGCGTCGAGGTGCTGCAGGGGCGCGCGCGCATCGTCGACCCATGGACGGTGGAGGTGGCGCTGAACGAGGGCGGCACGCGCCGGCTCAGCACCCGCAGCATCGTGATCGCCACCGGCGCCCGCCCGACCGTGCCCGACCTGCCCGGGCTGGAGGCGGTGGGCTACCTCACCAGCGACACGGTATGGGACGCCTTCGCCGCGCTCGACGCGCCGCCGCGCCGGCTGCTGGTGCTCGGCGGCGGGCCGATCGGCTGCGAGCTGGCGCAGGCGTGCGCGCGCCTCGGCTCGCAGGTGGTGCTGGTGGGGCGCGCGCCGCAGCTCCTGCCGCGCGAGGACGCCGATGTCGGCGCCTTCGCCCGCGCCGCGCTGGAGGCGGACGGTGTGGAGGTGCTGACCGGAGTCGCGGCATTGCGCTGCGAGCAGGAAACGGCAGCGGGCGGCACAGACAAATTCCTTGTCGTCGCCGACCCCGCCAGCGGCGGCGAGCGCCGCATCGCCTTCGACACCCTGCTGTGCGCGGTCGGCCGCAGCGCCCGCCTGGAGGGCTTCGGCCTGGAGGCGCTCGGCATCCCGACCGGCGCGACGGTGGCGACCGACGACTTCCTGCAGACGCGCTACCCCAACATCCTCGCCGCCGGCGACGTCGCCGGGCCCCTGCAATTCACCCACGTCGCCGCGCACCAGGCCTGGCACGCGGCGGTCAATGCGCTCTTCGGCCACCTGCGCCGTTTCCGCGTCGACTACCGCTGCGTGCCCCACACCACCTTCACCGACCCCGAGGTCGCCCGCGTCGGGCTCAACGAGACCGAGGCGCGCACACGCGGCATCGCGTTCGAGTTCACCCGCTACGATCTGGCCGAGCTCGACCGCGCAATCACCGATGGCGCCGACCGCGGCTTCGTCAAGGTGCTGACCGTGCCCGGCAAGGACCGCATCCTCGGCGCCACCATCGTCGGCGAGCACGCCGGCGAGTTGCTCGCCGAGTTCGTGCTGGCGATGAAGCACGGTCTGGGCCTGAACAAGCTCCTCGGCACGATCCACGCCTACCCGACCTTCGCCGAGGCCAACAAGTCGGTCGCCGGCGAATGGAAGCGCGCGCACGCGCCGCAGCGCGTGCTGCGCTGGCTGGAACGCCACCACGCCTGGCGGCGGGGCTGACGCGCCGCGCGCATCAGGCGCGCTGGTAGCGCGTCCGGCTCGACAGCACCAGGCCGACAAGGGAGGCGAGCCCGGTGATCACCCAGGTCCATTGCCAGCCGCCGACAGCGCCCGCCACCCAGGCCACCAGCGGCGGGCCGAGGAACTGGCCGGCCGAGGAGCACTGCTGCATCCAGCCCACGGTGGTCGACACCGTGTCGTCGTCGGGCGCCACATGCACCGCGAGCGCGAACAGGGTCGCCGGGATAAGCCCGCCGATCGCCGAGAACAGCACCACGGCCAGGTAACGCGCGACCGGCAACTCTGCCGCGAGCGGCGAGAAGGCGACGAAGGTGGTCGCCGCCATGGCGAGGAAGCCGGCGTACAGCAGGTGGCGCGCGCACACGCCGCGATGCAGCAGGCGGCCGGCGGCGACGTTGCCGGTGACGTTCGCGAGGCAGGCGAAGGCGGTCAGCAGCCCGGCCACCTGGCCCGACAGTCCGGCCTGGGCGTAGATCGACGGCAGGAATCCGATCACCGCCAGCCACTGGCTGGAGTACATGGAGAAGGTGATCGCCACCCGCCACGGCCCCGCGCTGCCGAGCGTGGCGCGCAGGCGTGCGCCCCAGCGCGCACGTGCCGCGACCGCCGCCCCGACGGGGGTGCCCGCCGCAGCACGGCGCGCGTGGTCGGATGGCACGCGCACCGCCAGCCACGCCGCCACCGCAGCCGAGGCCATCGCCAGCAGCCCCCACAGCCCCTGCCAGCCCATCACCCCCATCAGCGCCGGCCCACCGGCCAGCACCAGCGAGGTTCCCGTGGCCATGTAGGTGCCCCACAGGCCCAGGTGCAGCGCCAGCCGGCTGGGGGGCACGAGCTGGCGGATCAGGCTGGGCACCGGCAGCACCACGAGCAGGAAGCCCAGCCCCTCGATCGCGCGCAAGACCAGCAGCTCGCCGGGCTGGGTCGCCCACGCGCCGGCGAGGCTGGCGGAGGCGAGCACGCCCTGGCCGAGCAGCACGCTGCGACGCAGGCCGAAGCCGTCTGCGGCCAGGCCGATGAAGACGCCGCCGAGCATGCCCGCCATCTGCACCATGGAGAGCAGGAAGCCGGCCTCGACCAGGCTCACGCCGAGCGCATCGCGCAGCACCGGGATCGCCGGCGGGATCTTGCCGATGTGCAGCGCGGCGACCATGCCGGCGATGATGACGACGAAGGCGGGCGGGACGCCCGCAGCCGCGGACGGCGCGTGCCCGCCCATGTTCCGGGAAGCTTCTGTGCGGCTCATGGTCTCCTCTCAGCCTCTCGATGGGCGACGAGAGCATAGCCGCGATCGCGCCGGCGTGCGCGCGGGCGAGCCCGCCGCGTTCGCGGCTTGGTGGTCCGCCCCCCGCCGTGTACATTTGCGCCCACCCCGCTTCCGCGCCCGCGCGCCCCGCCCGCCATGACCACCCCGCACCCCGAAATCCGCCCCGGCCAGTCGGTCGAGCTGCTCAAGCAGCTCCACATCCTGACCCGCGACGGCAAGCTCAACCAGGACAGCCGGCGCAAGCTCAAGCAGGTCTACCACCTCTACCAGTTCATCGAACCGCTGCTCGCCGAGGCCCTGGCCGAGCGCCCCGACATCGAGCTGGTCGACCACGGCGCCGGCAAGTCCTACCTGGGCTTCATCCTCTACGACCTGTTCTTCAAGGCGCACGCCCCCGGCGGCCGCATCCACGGCATCGAGACGCGCGACGAGCTGGTGACGAGCTCGCGCCGGCTCGCCGACAAGCTCGGCTTCTCGTCCGGGATGCGCTTCCAGAACCTCAGCGTGGCGGACTCGATCACCTCGGACCGCCTGCCCGGACGCATCGACCTCGTCACCGCGCTGCACGCCTGCAACACCGCCACCGACGACGCCATCCGCTTCGCGCTGAAGAAGGATGCCCGCGCGATCGTGCTGGTGCCGTGCTGCCAGGCCGAGGTCGCCGCGGCGCTGCGCCGGAACAAGCAGCAGGCGCTGCGCGGCCCGATCGCGGAGCTGTGGCGCCACCCCATCCACACCCGCGAGTTCGGCAGCCACGTCACCAACGTGCTGCGCTGCCTGCAGCTCGAGGCCCACGGCTACGAGGTCACGGTCACCGAGCTCGTGGGCTGGGAGCACTCGATGAAGAACGAGCTGATCATCGCCCGCCGCCAGCCCGAGCGCCCGCGCCGGCGCGCGGCCGAACGCCTCGCCGCGCTGCTCGGAATGCTCGGTCTGGAAGAACTTTCCGAGCGTTTCTTCACGAGCTGACCCGTCCGCGCCGACACCGCCGATCCATGCCTTTGTGCTGCGATCGAACTGCTAGAATCGGGGAGTCCGCCACGCAAGGTGGACAGGAGACAGGGCGCCGCGCCCGGACGGAACCGGAAAGTCGAGGAGGACGGATGCGCTCGCATCCGGAACGGACATGGCCGAAATCGAATCACCGCTGGCATTCCTGCTGACCACGCCGTACGCGAGCCGCTATCCGCGCAAGCTCGTCGAGGGCTTTCCCCATGTCGCCCGCCGCATCGCGGAGCTCTGGGACGACAAGGACAAGCTGGGCGAATACTTCACCGAGCTCATGGTCTCGAAACGGCCGAGCCGGCGCGGTTTCCCACCCGAGGTGGGCGCAGAGATCGTTTATCTGAGCATGGCCTACGACCTCCACGGCCCGGTGCGTCCCACCCCGCAAGCGGCCCCCGAGCCCACGACGGCCGCGCGCGACGACGCCTGGGACTACGAGCGCGCGGTCGCCGAGCTCGAGCGCCTCGACATTCCGATCACGATGGCGCAGTTCGTGCGCGCGCTGGAGGCTGGCGACCAGCAACTGTGCTCGCTCTTCCTGCATGCCGGCTTCGACATCGACGGCCGCGACGCGCGCCAGTGGACGCCGCTGATGATCGCCTGCTTCCATGGCCGCGAGGCGCTCGCCCTCGAGCTGATCCGGCTCGGCGCCAGCGTGGATGCGACGGACGCCGACGGCTACACGCCGCTGCACTGGGCCTCGGTGAACGGTTACCAGAAGGTCGGCGAGGTGCTCGTGCGCCGCCAGGCCGAGGTCAATGCCACGAGCAATGCCGGCATCACGCCGCTGCTGCAGGCCGCGGCGCGCGGCCACCTGGGCGTAGTGCGCCTGCTGCTCGACCGCAAGGCCAAGGTCAATCTCGTCGCCGCGGACGGCTCCACGGCACTGCTCAAGGCGGTCGCCAACGGACACTGGGAGATCGTCAACACGCTGCTCGACGCCGGCGCCTCCACGCAGGCGACGATGAAGAACGGCACCACCCTGGTCGACATCGCCGCACGTTCGAAGGACGAGCGCATCCGCGAACGCATCGCCATCGCCGCGCGCATGGAGGCGCGCGGCGATGCGCCGATCCAGCGCGACGAGCCGCCACCGCTCACCGGCACGATCTACTGACGGCGGGGCGCGAACGCCGCCTTGCCGGGACCGTCCGTGCGATCCGTCCGCCCGCTCGCGACTCGCGTCGCGCCGGGGCGCTGCGGATACCGTGCCGGTTGATCGTGGGAGCGACGCGAGTCGCGATCGCTGCGGTGGATGAACGGCGGCGACGGCGCGGAGGCGGGATACAATCACGCTCCGCTGGACCGCCTCATTGCCGATGACGAAACATTCCACCCCGCCCGCGCCACCGGCCCTGCTCCCTTCGCTGCGGACGGATGCGGGCGGCCCATGGCGGTGATGCCCTCCGCAGCGCTGGCGGTGCTGGTGGTGGCGCTGACCTCGCTCGGGCCGCTCTCCACCGACTTCTACCTGCCCGCCCTGCCCGCGATCGCGCGTGCCCTGCACACCGACAGCGCCGGCGTGCAGCTCACCCTGTCGGTCTACCTGCTCGGCTTCGGCGCCGGGCAGTTGCTCGTCGGCCCACTCTCGGATCGCTGCGGACGGCGGCCGGTGATGCTGTGGGGCATGCTGGTGTTCCTGCTCTCCACGCTGGTGTGCGTGTTCGCGGAATCGCTCGCCGTGCTGGTGGGCGCGCGCCTGGTGCAGGCCCTCGGCGCCTGCGCAGGGCCGGTACTCGGCCGTGCCGTGGTGCGCGACCTCTACGGCCCCGCCGAATCGGCGCGCGTACTCTCGCACGTGTCCACCGCCACCGCGCTCGCACCGCTGCTCGCGCCGCTGTTCGGCGGCTGGCTCACCGCCGCCTGGGGCTGGCGCGCGACCTTCGTCGCGCTCGCGATCTACGCCATGGTCCTGATGCTCGCCGTGGCCGCGCTGCTGAAGGAGACCAACCGCCACCCCGATGCCCATGCGATGCGCCCGGCCCGGATGCTGGCCAACTACCGTACGCTGCTCGCCGACCCCGCCTACCGCGGCGCGCTGCTGATCGGCTGCGGCGCCTTCGCCGCGCTGTTCGCCTTCATCTCCGGCTCGCCCTTCGTGTTCATCGAGCACTTCGGCATGTCGCCGCAGCAGATGGGCCTGGCCTTCGGGCTCAACGTCACCGGCTTCATGATCGGCTCGACGCTGTCGGCGCGGCACTCGCGCCGCCTCGGCCCGGCGCGCCTGATCCGCTACGGCGTGTGGATCGGCGCGGCGTGCGGCGTGCTGCTCGCCGCGCTCGCCTTCGCCAGCCCGCAGCACCCGGCGGCGGTGATGCTGCCGATGTGGGGCGTCACCGCGGCGATCGGGCTGATCCTGCCCAACGCCACCGCGCTCGGACTCGCCGGCTATCCCAAGATGGCCGGTGCCGCGGCCTCGCTGATGGGTTTCGTGCAGATGGGCCTGGGCGCCGGGGCGGGCATGCTGGTCGGGCACGGCGTGCAGCACGGCACCGCGGCGCTCGGTCTCACCGTCGCGGCCGGCATGCTGTTCGCCCTCGCCGCATGGAGCCGCTCACCCGCGCGCTGAACGCGGGCGGCGTTCACAAGAACGCACGGCCGGCCTCCACCAGCCCGGCGATGTCCGCCGCGAGTTCGTCCAGGCGCGCCGCCACGTCGGGCTCGTCCTGCGCGATTGCCTTCTCCAGCGCTGCGGCCGCCTGCATGATCGCGAGCGCGCAGATGAAGCCGGCGTTGCTGCGCAGCGTGTGCATGCGGCGCGCCGCCGATTCGCGCTCGCCGCGTGCGAGATCGGCGCGGGTCGCCGCCACCACCCCGGCGTTGTCCTCGATGAAGAGCCCGAGCAGGCCGATGAACATGTCGCGATCCTTGCCGAGGCGCTGCATCGCACGCTCGCGGTCGATGCCGGGCAGCGCGGGGAAATCGTCGCCAGCCGCGGCAGGCGGCGCTGCTGCGCTCTGCGCCGGCGACGCGGGCGGGGGCACGGGCGCGGCGGCCGGCATGGGTGCGGCAGCGACCGCGTGCGCAGGCCGATCACCCGCGCCGGCCGCGGGCGTCGCTTCGGGCAGGCCCGCAGCCGGCTGCGGCATTACCCAGCGCATCAGCAGCTGCGTCATCTGCTCCAGGTCCATGGGCTTGGGCAGCACGTCGTCGGCGCCGGCGGCGCGCGCGGCGGCCTGCTGATCCTCGCCCACGCCGGCGGTGAAGGCGATCACGGGCAGCGCGGCGAGGCCGAGCTCGTCGCGGATGCGGCGGGTGGCGGAGAGGCCGTCGAGCACCGGCATCTGCACGTCCATCAGCACCGCGTCGAAGGCCTGCGGCCGGCCACGCAGCAACTCGATGGCCTGCTGGCCGTCGGCGGCGAGGGTGGCGCACGCGCCCTCCAGCGCCAGCGCGCGTTGCACCAGATCGCGGTTCATCGCGCTGTCGTCCACCACCAGCACCTGCATGCCGGCCAGCCGCGGCCCGGCCGCGCGATCGCCTTCCGGCGCCGCGACCGCTCCGACGCTCGCCGGCTCGCCGCCGGCAACCCGCTCCAGCGGCAGTTCGAACCAGAAGGTGCTGCCCAGCCCGGGCTGGCTATGCACACCGATCGCGCCCCCCATCAGCTCGACCAGACGCTTGCAGATCGACAGGCCCAGCCCGGTGCCGCCGAAGCGCCGCGCGATGCCGGCATCGGCCTGGGTGAAGGGGGCGAACAGGCGCGCCTGCGCCTCGGGCGCGATGCCGATGCCGGTGTCGCGCACCTCCGCACGCAGGCGCAGGCGCACCTCCCCCACCTCGTCGGCGCGCACGCGCAGGGAAACCTCGCCACGCTCGGTGAACTTGATCGCGTTGCTGACCAGGTTGATGAGGATCTGCTCGATGCGCAGCCCATCGCCGCGCAGCTGCCCGGGCGGCAGCGCCGGCGGCTCGATGCGCAGCGCCAGCCCCTTCGCACGCGCGGCCTGGCCCATCAGGCTGTCGAGATTGGCGAGCAGCGCGCGCAGGTCGAAGGGCCGCGGCTCGATGCGCAGCTGGCCGGCCTCGATCTTGGAGAGGTCGAGCACGTCGTCGAGGATCGCCAGCAGCGAAGCGCCGGCGCCGCGGATGCGCCCGACCATGTCGCGCTGCGCAGGCGCGAGCGGCTCGCGCTCGAGGACCTGGGCGAGGCCGAGCACCGCGTTCATCGGCGTGCGGATCTCGTGGCTCATGTGGGCGAGGAACTCGCTCTTGGCGGCGTTGGCCGCGGCAGCCGCGGCCGAGGCCTCGCGCAGGCGCTCCTCCATCTCGATGCGCGCGGAGATGTCCTCGACGATGCCGAGGTAGCGCGGTGCGTCCTCCGAGGCCACCTGCACCGGCGCGAAGGCCAGGCTCACCCACACCGGCGTGCCGTCCGGGCGCAGGTAGCGCTTGTTGAGGCGGTAGCCGGCGATGCGCCCGGCGTCGAGGCGGCCGAGCTGGCGCAGGCTCTCGGCGACGTCGTCCGGATGAGTGAGCGCGATCGGGTCGACGCCGACCAGCTCGCCGACGCTGCGGCCGACGATCGCGGCGAAGCGCGGGTTGGCCTCGGTGATCCGCCGCGTGCGCGGGTCGAGCAGCACCACGCCCAGCGGCGCCTGCTCGAAGATCACCCGAAAGCGCGCCTCGGCGATCTGGCGGGCCTGCAGGGTGGCGCGCTCGCGCTGCTCGCGGTCGCGCCGCCACACCAGGTAGCCGCCCGAGTACACCAGCATGAGGCCGAGCGCCATCACCACGCCCATGCCCCAGGTCAGCGTGCGGATGCCCGAGTAGGCCTCGCGCTCGTCGATCTCGGCGAGCATCAGCCAGGGCGTGCCCTCGACCGCGGCGGCGTAGGCCAGTACCGGCACTCCGCGGTAGTCGCGCCCGCCGGAGAGGATGCCGCGCTCGCCGAGCGCCGCGCGCGCGGCCGGCAGATCGGGAGTGGCGAGCGGGCGCTCGAGCGCGAGCGCCGCATCGGCCTGATGGCGCAGCGGGGTCAGGAAGCGCACGCCCTCGCCCTCGCGCCGCACCAGGTAAGTCTCGGCGCTGCGCGTGGGCACCGGCCAGGCCTCGACCATCGGATACAGCGCGGTCTCGGCCTCCCAGGTCAGGTAGGCCACACCGCGCGACGGCGCGCCCACCGGCGCGAGCACGCCGTAATGCGTGCGCCCCCGGGCGTCCTGGTGCAGGTCGACGAGCTCGACGCGCGGCTGCCGCAGCACGTCGGCGATCAGTTCGGCATGGGCCGAGAGGTCGGGGCTGCCGACCGCGAGCGCAGGCGCGCCGTCGGCGTCGAGCAGGGCCACGCCCTGCCAGCCGCGCAGGCGGGCGAGCTCCTCGACGAGCGCCCGCATGCGCGCGAACGCCGCATCGTCGCGGCGGCCGCCGTCCAGCCAGGCCTCGAACAAGGCCTCGAGCTGCGAATGGCCGGTGAAGACCATCCGCACATCCACGCGCGCCTCGGCGAGCCAGCCTTCGATGTGCTGGCGCTTCTGCTCGGCGATGACCGCCAGCGTGCGCTGGGTCTCGCGGCGGATCTCCTCGCTCAGCGAGCGGTAGCCGAAGGCACCCACGCCGCCCACCAGCACGGTGAGGGCGATGAGCGGAAAGGCGAGGCGCAGGCCGGCATGGCGGCCGCGGGTGGCGGCATCGGCGGCGGGAGCGTGGTTCATGGCGTGGAGGCGTGCGATCGCGGCCGGGCCGGTGCACGCAGACAGAAGAATGTCCGCATTGTTGCGCTGCGGCAAGCGCGCTGCAACCCGCTTCGAGGCGTCTAGCCGCCGCCGGGCAGAAAGAGCGCCGGGTCGACCATGCTGCGGTTGAGCATCACCGACCAGTGCAGGTGCGGGCCGGTGACGCGCCCGGTGGCGCCCACCGCGCCGATGCGTGCGCCGGCCTTCACCGTGTCGCCCGCCTTCACCGCGATCGAGGACAGGTGGCAATACATGGTGAGCAGGCCGCGGCCATGGTCGAGCCATACCGTGTTGCCGTTGAAGAAGTAGTCGCCGGTGTCGATCACCCGGCCCGCCGCGGCGGCCACCACCGGGGTGCCCGTGGGCGCGGCGATGTCCATGCCGCCATGCGGCTTGCGCGGCTGGTCGTTGAACACCCGGCGCAGCCCGAAGGAGCCCGAGCGCCGCCCCGGTACCGGCTGCAGCATGCGCAGGCTGCCGGGATCGAGCGTGCTCCAGGTGGCGACGATCTCGGCCGAGCGCAGGCGCTCGCGCTCGTGGCGGGCGAGGTCGGCGGGCGACAGGTCGACCTTGCCCGGCGCCACCTTCAGGCGCTGCTCGGCGTAGCGCACCGGCCCCACCGCGACCGGCACCCGGCGCGGCGGCTCGCCTTCCGCGCGCACCTCCAGGTCCACGCTGCCCGGCTCGGCTTCGAGCGCAATGCCCACCACCGCGGTCCACCCGCCCGGGCGCCCGGCGACCAGCACCGGCACGCCGTCCAGGCTGGCCTGGGGCGCGACCAGTGCGGGTCCGAGTTCGACCAGGGCGACCCCGCCCGCCACCGCGCGCTCGCGCGGCAGTTCCAGCGCCGCGACCGGCAGGGCAACGCAGGCCGCCGCAGCGGCCAGAACGCGGGCAAGGCGAACGCGGGCAAGGCGTATACGCCACCCGCACGAAGGGAACGAGCGCATCATCGGATTCCTGGATTCGGGGGCCGTGCCGGCGCGTTGCCACGCCTGCAGCATGAAGCTGCGGACGGTGTCGCGACGACGACCGATGCCGCGATGATAGCGGCGAAAAGCGCGGAGATCGCCGATGCGCACGCTAGAATCGCGCCCTCGCTTTTTCCGCCCGCGATCCGGGCTTCATGACGAAACGCCGCCACCCGCGGCTGGAGACCAAACATGGAAGCATTCGCCAACCAGGTCGTCGACCTGCTCAACGGCCTGCTCTGGGGCAAGATCCTGATCTGGCTGCTGGTCGGCACCGGCATCTATTTCACCCTGCGCCTGGGCTTCATCCAGTTGCGCCACTTCGGCCACACCTTCACGGTGCTGCGCGGCAGCCGCCAGTCCGACGCCTCCGGCATCTCGTCCTTCCAGGCCCTGTGCACCTCGCTCGCTGCGCGCGTGGGCACCGGCAACATCGCCGGCGTGGCGGTGGCGATCACGCTCGGCGGCCCGGGCGCGATCTTCTGGATGTGGGTGATCGCGCTCGTGGGCATGGCCACCGGCTTCGCCGAGGCCACGCTCGCGCAGCTCTTCAAGCAGCGCGACGACAAGGGGCAGTTCCGCGGCGGCCCCGCCTACTACATGGAGAAAGGTCTCGGCCAGCGCTGGGCGGGCACGATGTTCTCGATCTTCCTGATCATCGCCTTCGGCTTCGCCTTCAACTCGGTGCAGTCGAACACGATCGCCGGCGCGATGGTCGGCGCCTTCGAGCTCGACATGGGCAGCTTCACGCTGGGCGGCAACGAGGTCGCCGTCGCGGCGCTGGTGGTCGGCGTGGCGGTCACCGTGCTCACCGCGGTGATCATCTTCGGCGGCCTGCGCTCGATCGCGCGCTTCTCCGAGCTCGCCGTGCCCTTCATGGCGGTCGGTTACCTGGTGGTGGCGGTCGGCATTCTCCTCGTCAACCTCGGCGAGGTGCCGGGCGTGCTGGCCATGATCGTCAAGAGCGCCTTCGGCTTCCACGAAGCCGCCGCCGGCGGCATCGGCGCGGCCATCCTCAACGGCTTCAAGCGCGGCCTGTTCTCCAACGAGGCCGGCATGGGCTCGGCGCCCAACGCCGCCGCCGCGGCCACGCCCTACCCGCCGCACCCGGCCTCGCAGGGCTACGTGCAGATGGCCGGCGTGTTCATCGACACGATCCTGATCTGCACCGCGTCCGCCGCCATCATCCTGCTCGCCGGTCCGGTCGAAGGCACCGGCGTCGGCCTGGTGCAGAACGCCCTGACCAGCGAAGTGGGCGGCTGGGGCAAGTACTTCCTCGCCGTCGTGGTGCTGTTCTTCGCCTTCACCTCGATCGTCGCCAACTACTTCTACGCCGAGAACTGCCTGGTGTTCATCGAGCACAACCACCCCGCGGGCCTGCTGATCTTCCGCCTGATCGTGCTGGCCATGGTGATGTTCGGCGCGATCGGCTCGCTGCCCTTCGTGTGGAACTTCGCCGACGTGGCGATGGGCCTGATGGCGATCACCAACCTCGTCGCCATCCTGTTGCTCTCGGGCCTGGTGGTGAAGCTGGCGAAGGACTACAACGCCCAGCGCGCCGCCGGCAAGCTGCCCACCTTCGACGCCCGCGCGTACCCCGAGATCCGCAGCAAGCTCACGCCGGGCATCTGGGACTGAGCCGGGCCACGCCCCGAGCGGCGCCACCCCGGCCGGATGCCAGGCGCGTCCCGGAGCGGGCGCGCCGCGCAGCCGCCGATCCGATGCACAGCCTCCTCGAGTTCCCGAGCCCCTTCCCCGCCGAGCCCGGCGTGGTGCGCCTGCTCGAGCCGCCCGGGAGCGACGCCGCCGCGCTCGCCGCCCGCCTCGTCGCAGGCGACTACGGCAAGCCCTTCGTGCTCGAGAATGGCGGCCTGCGCGCGCTGCACTTCAGCCTCGGCTACGTGCAGAGCGTGATGGACATCGCCAATCCCAGCGCGCTCGTGCTCGCCTATGCACGCGCGATGATGGCCTTCCTGCTGTTCAATCCGCGCCCACGCCGGATCGGCATGATCGGCCTCGGCGGGGGCTCGCTGGCCAACTTCTGCCACCGCCATCTGGCGGCGGCCGAGCTGACCGTGGTGGAGATCGACGCCGACGTGATCGCCCTGCGCCGACACTTCGGCGTGCCCGCCGACGACGCGCGCTTTCGCGTCCTCCACGCCGACGGCGTGCGCTGGCTGGGCGAAACGCAGACGCGCAGCGACGTGCTGCTGATCGACGCCTTCGGCGCCGAGGGCGTCGCCCACACCCTGCTCGACACCGATTTCCACGCCAACGCCTTCCGTCACCTGGGCGGGCACGGTGTGCTGGTCATGAACCTCGCCGGCGCACGCGAATCCTTCGCCCCCCACGTCGCCCGCCTGCTCGAGATCTTCGACGAACGCGTGATCGCGATACCGGTGCGCGAGGACGGCAACCACATCCTGTTCGCCTTCCGCGATCCCGCCTTCACGCCGCGCTGGAACTGGATGCGCAGCCAAGCCCACGCCCTGCAGGCGCGCACCGGACTGGACTTTCCCAATCTCGCCCGCGCGCTCGAAGCCGGCGAACGTCAGGGCCATGCCTGGCGGCTCGCGCGCTGAGCGGGCGGCTGCCGTCGGCTCGACGCCGACTCAGCGCCGGTTGTTGAACGGGTAGCCGTACAGGCGCAGCAGCTGGCGGAAGGCCTCCATGCTGACCGCGGGGTCGTAGCTGGCGAACAGCTTTTGCTGGCGCTCGTGCAGCGCCGCGGGCTGTGCCGACAGCAGCATCTCGCGCTCGTCGAGAATGTCGTCGCGCATCCGCGGACTCACGAACAGGAAGGGGATCGGCCGGTACAGGCCGTCGTCGGACGAAAGGTGATAACGGGGGTGGGCGATCTGGATGTTCTCGGCGAGATGACTCTTCATGGCTCCGTCGTACGGTCGAAATCGATGTCCGTCCCGCACCACGCGGGCTCGGAAAGCTGTCGACGCGGGCGGCAGGCCGGCGCGTCCGTCTGAACGACCATGGAAGCGGAAAAAAGATCCCGCCGCACACGCTGCGTGCGCGGCGGCAGCGGCGTGGATCCGCTCAATGCGAGCCGGCGAAGGGGTAGCGATAGAGCTCGAGCAGCTCGGTGAAGCTGCGTGCCCCCGCCACCGGGTCGTAGCGATCGAAGAGCTTCTGCTGGCGTGCGCGCAGGGCCGGGGGCAGGGACGCGACGAGCAGCGAGCGCTCGTTCAGGATGTCGTCGCGCATCCGCTCGGTCACGAACAGGAAGGCGATCGGTGCATAGAGTCCGTCGCGGGTGGGCAGGTGAAAACGCGGGCTGGCGATGCGGATGTCTTCGGCGAGATGACTTTTCATGGTTCCAGGCTCGCAGGCAGTGGGTCTCCGTCCTTCCTGGAATCATCCCTCATACGCCCCGCAACGCGTAGCATGAAAGCGCGGTGTGGCCGCAATCCATCACGCTCGCACGCAAAAGGCGAGCGCGGATTTCCGTCAGCAGCGCGCTAACGCGCCGGCTTCGGCGCGACCGCCGCCGCCCCGCAGCCCGCACCGAGCCAGCGCGCATCCGTCTCGAGATCGAGGTCGCCGCGCACCGAGGCGAGCTTCACGCGGGTCGTGAAATGCTCCGGGCCTTCGACGCGCGCGTGGAAATCGCCCTCGGCGTCCGGATCGGTGCAGCGCAGGCTGCCGCGGATGGTGTTGCCGCTACGCTCGACCCGCGTCAGCGTGCAGTTGCCCTCGACCTTGCCGGCGAAGACGTTGTCCTGGCGCGCCTGCGCGGGTGTGATGCAGCTGCGCACGCTGCCGTCCGCGCCCAGGCTCACCCCGCGCTGCTGCATCTGCTGCTCCAGCATGCGCCGGGTGTCGGCCGGCAGGCCCTTGATGTGTTGCTGCAGCATGCCCATCTGCGCCGCCATGTCGGGCAGGCCGGCCAAGCTCAGGCGGGTGGAGCGGAACTCCCACAGGCCGGGGCGGAGGTCGTCCAGCGCGTGCGCGGCCGGCACGGCGCAGGTCAGGACAAGAGCGAGCGCGGCGGCGCGGATCGGGGTCATCGGGGCGGTCCTCGTGGTTCGGCGTGCGGACGCGGAAGCGCGCCCGACATCGACGCCTGCATTATCGCAGGCCGGGGGCGGGCGACGACGCCTCGCAGCCCCCCGGATCGTGAGCGGATCTTGCGGCGGCACGAAGGAGCGCGGTGCGGCGGACAGCGGCGGAGGAGCCCGGCGTGGCGGGTATCGGCACGCCATGCATCGCGACTTGCGTCGCGCCTACAAGACCCGGCCCGGCCCGATCCGTCCCGCCAGCGCAAGCAGCGCCGCGTGATCCACCAGCCCCTTCACGAAGCGCGCGGGGATCCCCGCCAGACCGACCTGCGCCCCCACCAGCGCACCGGTCAGCATGGTGCGCGCGAGGTTCTGCCCGCCGCCATTGAGCGCATGCAGCACCGCCGACTCGAAGTCGTCGGCGAAGCGCGCCGCGAGGTAATACGCCGCCGGAAACTGGTGATACACCGCGCAGGGCATGCCATACACCAGCGCGACCTTCCACGCCGGCTCGATGCGCACGTCCGGGTCGTGCGCCGCGCGCGCGATCGACGACTGCGTGAGCAGCGCATCCGGCGACGGGAAGCGGCCGGCGGTCGGGGCCTCGGCGGCACCGGGGCGCGGCGCCTGGAGGTTTCCCGAGGTCACGGTGTGAAAGGGCAGCGCGCCGGATTTCACCCGCGCCATCAGCTTGGCCGAGATTGCCGCGTCGAACTTGTGGCCCTCGACCAGCATGCCGAGCACCGCGCCGAAGGCGACGGTCATCGCCACCACGGTGCCGTCGGTCTGGGTCAGCACCGTGTTGCGGGTGACGGCATCGGCGAGTGCGGCGGGGTCGAGGGCGTAGCGCACCGCGATCGCCAGCGTGCGCTCGGCGGCCTCGGTGGTGTCGGCGTTGCCGGCCACCCGGCCCCAGGGCAGGCCCTGCCGGATGCGCTTGCGCCAGGCCTCGCGGATCGACTGGCTGGTGTAGCCGCCGGGCCCCTGCATCGGCGTGCCGTCGAGTCGTGGAAAGAAATCCTCGTCCATGCGGCGGCAGAAGTCGGCCTCGTCGTAGCCGCCGCATTCGGCCAGCGACTCCATCGTGAGCCTCAGCAGCACGCCGGCCTGCGAGGATTCGCCCGCCTTCATGCCCGCATGGTAGTGGTCGGGCATGGGCGCGGTATAGCCGGTGATCCACGGCCCGTAGCGCGCGCGCAGCTCGTCGAGGTCGTAGTACCAGTGCGGGCCGAGCGCCAGCGCGTCGCCGATGAAGGCTCCGAGCAGGGCACCGAGGGCACGGTCCCGCAGGGCGGCGGGCCCGTCGATGCCCGCGACGGAAACCGGGTCGGCAGACATCAGGGGCCGATCGCCACGGTGTCGAGCGCCTTCCAGGTCCGCGGACCGACGATGCCGTCCGGCACCAGGCCGTGCGCGCGCTGGAAGCGCCGCATCGCCGCCTCGGTCAGGGGGCCGAAGGCGCCATCCACCTGCTGTGCGCCGAAGCCGAGCTTGCGCTGGACTTCCTTCACCAGAAAGATCGGATTGCCCGTCGCGCCGCGCCGGATGGTGGGTCGATCCTCCGCATCCTTGCGCGGGATCGAGGGCACGGGCGCAGCCGCGCCGCTCATGAGGGCCGCGACCTCGCTGCGGAAACGCTCCATGTCGAGCGTGTGCGGGTCGCTCTTGCGCCCTTTCGGCAGCGCATATTCCTTGTGACCGCAGCACATCCCGGCATCCTGGCCGAGATGCGCCAGGATGGCGGCCACGCCGCGACGATAGGCGTCGAGCTGCACCTCGGGCCAGGGTTCGAACCCGGGTTTGGTCGGATCACCGATTCCGGTGCTCTCGGCCTCGATGCCGATGAAGCTGCCGTTGCCGTCAGTGATGCCCTTCCACTCGCCCCGCCCCGCGTGATTGGCCCTTCCCGCGGCGATCACGTAGAACGTGCCGTCCCGCCCGAGACCGAGCTGCGCCAGCGGCCCCGCCAGATCGGCACGCCCGTTCTTGAGTACCCCGAGGCTGGGCATGTTTCCGCTCCGCGGACCGGCGGTGTGATGGCAGATCACGCCCTTGACGACACCCATTTCGCTCCGTCCGCGGTTCGGCCAGCCATCGACCTCCGCGACCTTCAAGCCGGCGTCCCTCAGAACGACCGGCAACCATGTCAGCTGGAATGGCATGTCAGGCTACCCCCCCTTCGGCGGCGGGAAGGTCTTCGTCGGGCGTCGCCTCGGTCTCCTGGACCGGGCGGTCGCACACGTCGATCTCCTGCTCGTCGGGTTCGCGTTTTTCGGTCGTTCCGTTCATCTTGCAGCCCTCCTTCCTGTCCTGGGTGCGCCCGCAGGACGGTGACGCCCATGCGGGATACCCTTCAATATAGGCCGTCGATGCGCCCCGACAAGCGGATTCCAGGCCCGATCAGGTCGTCCATTGGTCGTGGATGACCCCCACCAGCAGCCAGCGTCCGTCCACCTGCTCGAAGACCAGGCGCAAGGCGCTCCAGTCGAAGGCCGCGGCCCCGCCACCCGGCGCGGGCTCGACGTAGTACTCCACCCGTGTTCCCTGCGGATACGCTTGGGCAGCGTTGTCGGCAGTGTTGCCGCGCTGCTGGTCGACATTCACACCGATGCTGCCCGCCCCGCGATAGTCGCGGTCGAGCACGAAGCGCTCGACATACTGCGCGGCCGTCAAGGCGATCGGCTCGCCGCTGCCGTCGGCATGGCCCCACACGTGGACCGTGGCGTCGTCCCAGAAGTGGCGCAGCTGTGCGGGCAGGAAGACGCGATCCTCCTCGACATCGACGTAGGCATAGGGCGAGAAGCGCACGCCCTTGTGCGGATGCGCCCTGCCCGCGAGGCGTTCGCCGTCGCGTCGCACAAAGGCCTCCACGACCTCGTTCGCGACCAGGACGATCTCCTCGACCGCAGTGCGGGCCGGAGCCGGCGCTGGCGCCGGCACGCCGCGCCTTTCGCCCGCGTACAGGCCGGCCACGAGCAGCAGCACGGCCAGCGCCACCATCCACAGCGTCTTCGCGCGCTTCATCGACCCGCCCCCTCAGGCCGTCAACTCGCCGATCAGGGCGGGGTCCGCGATGCCGGTGGCCGCCAGCCCGTGCTGCGCCTGCCAGGCCTTGAGCAGGTTGAAGCTGGTCCGCCCGAAGATGCCATCGGCGAGGATGTCCACGCCCCGGTCGGACAGGCCGAGCTGCAGCAGGCGGACATCCAGCCCGCGCGCCAGCGGGGTCGCCAGCGTCAAGGGGCGCGAACCCGGCTGCGGCCCGTCGTAGCAGCCGGGCGGCAAGGCGGCGAGCGTCACGCTCGAGATCTCCCTGCCGCGCACCACGAGCGGCATCTCGAGCCCCCAGAAGCCCTGGTCGATGAGGCGTCCGAACGCTTCCATGCGATACACCGTCTGGCGCAGGTCGGCGCGCGCGTGGCCCTCCAGCCAGGCTCGTCGCGTGCGCACATAGGCGTCGATCCAGGCCTGCTCGCCCACCGCCGCGGGCTCGCCGACCGCGCGCGTGGTGCGGTCGCGCATCGCCAGCCAGGAGCCGTGCACGGCGCTGTCGTACACCACCGCCACGCCGAGCGGGGTGTGCACGCCCAAGCTTGCGGCCGCGCGCAGCGCAGGCTCCCAGTAGGTCCGATCGAAAAACGCATCCTGCGTATCGCGCATCACCGGATCGTCGGCGGTCGCACGCAGCACGTTGTGCAGGCGGGGATCGTCGTCGAGGCTCTCGTCGATGGCCAGGAAGCGCGGCAGGTAGGACGCCAGCCGGCCGGCGAAGCGTGCCCCGGGGTTGGCGCAGTATTGCTGCAGCAGCTTGGCGAGGTTGCCCGAGCCGAGCGTGGTCTGCGATCGGCCGAAGGTCAGGTGGCCGGTATCGCCCGGGATCAGCGTCACCTTCCCGTACTGGCCCAGCACCTCCCCGGTCTCGAACAGGTTGACGATCGCCTTGGCGACCGCCGCCTGGGTGGCGGTGACGCCACCGGCGACCGCCCCCCTCCCCGCGCGCGCCGCTGCGGCGGGGGCTGCGAGGCTTGCCCCGGCCGCCGGCGTGGCGCTGCGATCCTCGAAGCGCAGCACGCAGAACCCGGGCCGCTCGGGATGGGGATCGCAGCTGGTGACCCGGAAGCCGAGCTGCTCGACGTCGAGCGTCTTCTCGGCGCAATCCGTGCAGGGAATGATGCGTTCCATGGCTCGCTCCTTCGGGTTCGGGGATCAACGCCCGGCAAGGCCGCACACGTACTGGCGGTGCAGGGACAGACGCGTCGTGGCGTCCGCGGAATCGGCGTCCAGCAGCGCCAGGTAGCGGGTATAGCGCTCGCGCGCGGCATCCGGGCCCAGGCTGGCGAACGCGCCGGCACCGGCTTCCTGGTCCAGGACCCCCAGCGCCTCGGCGTTCCGCCATACCGCGGGCAGCTTCGCATCGGGCAGCGCGGCCAGGCAGCCCAGCGTGACCAGGGCGTGCCGGGACTGCTGGCGTTCCTCGCTGCGATAGGCGTTCAGCGCGGCGTCGGCCTTGGTCAGGAAGACGTCCCGGACCTCCGGCCGCGCGGCGAGGGCGGTCGCGGCGGCGCCGGTCGCGAACAGCTGCCCGGCGCCGAAGCGCGAGTCGGTCGCGCTGCGGGCGTCGACATCGGTCTGCAGGGTCGCCAGCACCGAGGGGAAGCGGCCTGCGTTCACCGGGATCACCGACAGCTCCTTGCGCTTGTAGCCGAGGGTGAAGGTGGAGGTGCTGCCGCCGGCCTCGTAGCCGATCTTCAGGCCCACCGTGGTCGAGCTGCCGAAGAACATCGGCTTGAAGTCGCCCCCCTGCTCCGGATCGGACGGCAGCGGCGCCGCGGGCGCGAGCAACGCGCGGGCGGCGTCGCCGGTGGCGTAGAGCTGCTTCACCTGGCGATCGAGCAGCTGCCCGTTGGTCATGAACACCGCCAACACGGGCGGCACCGCGCCGCTCTCGTAGCGCGGGCCGAAATAACCCTCGACGCGATCGTAGGCGATGCTGGCCGATGGCGGCGTCTGCTCGACGTCCACGCCGAGGGAGCTCTTGGTCACGAAGACCACGGTGTCCGGTCGACTCGCGCAGCCGGCGACCATCAGCGCGAGCGACAGGAGGATCGAAACGCGGCGAGTGCTCATCTGACGACCTCCGTTCGATCTGCAGCGGGCGCGAGGCAGGCGCCATCGCGCAGGAATCCGAGCGTGGTGTCCGCATAGCCCAGCACGAGCGCGCTGCCCGCCTCGGCACGAGTCCAGCCCAGGCCCAGGGTCTGCACGCGCAAGGTCTCCCCGGCGACCGCGCCTTGCGCCGGCGGGAGGGTCAGATGCATCCAGCCGAGCAAATGCCGCTGCCCCTCGGCATCGACCCACACGTGCGCGCACCCGCCTGCCAAGGCCAGCACGGCCAGCGCTCCACCTCGCAGGATCGAATCGACCAGGGGATTCATGTCAGGCTCGATGAACCACGCCGGCGGAAGCCACCGTGGGCGCTTCGCCCGGTGACGATCCCCGGCCCTCCGGGAGCACCGCCATGCGGGTCACGCTTCCAGCATAGCCCGCGGTCGTGGGCTTGCAAGCCGGCCGCGCCCCGCCGCATGGCACGACGGACGAGCGCGGCGGGGAGGCTCAGGAGCGCTTCCTCCAGACGGTCAGCTCCGACAGCGTGTGCTGGTGCTTGCGCCGTGTCTCGCGGATCACGAAGGGCACCGCCTGCGGCCCCTGCACCAGCTCGAAGTCGGTGGCGAGCAGGTCCTTGAGCCCGTCGAGGGTCGTGTACGACTCGCCATCCTTCTTGAAGCCGCCGATCCACTCCTCGCGCTTGGTGTGCTCTTCCAGCCAGGTGTAGGGCGAGGCGAGCAGCAGCAGGCCGCCGGGCTTGAGCCGCCGCGGCACGTCGGCGAGGAAGCGGCGCGGGCTGTACAGGCGGTCGATCAGGTTGGCGGCGAGGATGAGGTCGAAGCCGGTGAACACGTCCTTGAGGTTGCACGCGTCGCCTTGCCAGAACTCGACGCGGCCGGCGGTCCCGGCCAGCCCGAGGGCGTCGAGCCGGCGCTCGTGGTAGGTGACCAGCTCGCCCTCGTCGGGCATCGTGTAGCGCAGCACGCCGGTCTCGGCGAGCTTGACGCCAGCCTGGATGAAGCGCGCCGAGAAGTCGATGCCGACCACGCGCTCGAAGGCGCGCGCCAGCTCGAAGCTGGCGCGACCGGTGGCGCAGCCGAGGTCGAGCGCGCGGCCGAAGCGGCCCTTGCCGAAGCGGCGCTGGGCCGCGATCGCGATGTCGGCGAGCGCCTTCGGGAAGTTGGGCACGCCGAAGGCCTCGTCGCCGTAGTGGAACTCGGCGTACTGCGACAGCAGGGTGTCGGTCTCGTAGCTCGAGGCCGGGTTGATAACCGGCGCCTCGCTGACGACGTAGCGCAAGCCCGCGTGCTGGAAGAAATGGCGGCGGAAGGCGTAGCGCGAGGCGTGGCGCGACTCGTTGCCGGCGGAAATCCAGCTGCCGCCCTTGATGATGGCATGGCGGTCATCGAAGGTCGGCGTGGTGAAGTCGTCGTAGATCGGGTGCACGTCGAAGCCGTCGAAGGGATAGGTCGGGGTCTCGCACCATTGCCAGACGTTGCCGACCACGTCGAAGAGCTCGCCGTGGGCGAAGCGCGTCACCGGACAGCTCGAGGCCCAGTGGTCCAGATGCAGGTTGGCGTTGGCGGGGGCGTCGTGCGGCACATCGGCGAGGCCCGCGTGGTCGTGGATGCGGTTCCACTCGTCCTCGGTGGGCAGGCGCACCGGCTGGCCGGTCTCGCGCGCTTTCCAGCGGCAGAAGGCGCGCGCCTCCAGACAGTTGACCTCCACCGGCCAGTCCCAGCGCATCGGCACTTCCTCGGTCATCAGGCGCAGCTTCCAGCCCGCGGCGTCGGGGACCCAGAAGGTCGGATGCTCGGCGCGGGCGAACCTGCGCCAGCCCAGGCCCTCCTCGTCCCAGACGCTGTCGTCGGCGTAGCCGCCGGCCTCGACGAAGCCGAGGTATTCGCGATTGGTCACCAGATGGCGGGCGGCCTGGAAGGCCGGCACCTCGGCGCGGTGCGTGCCGTACTCGTTGTCCCAGCCGTAGATCGGCTCGTCGAAGCTGCGGCCGAGCGTGACCGTGCCCGCGGGGATGTCGACCAGGTCGTTGGCGGGCGGCTCGCCATGCTCGGCGCAGGGCTGCCAGGCGGGATGCGGCTTCACGTACTGCAGGGCGTGCTGGCGCATCAGCACCGAGGAGGTCTCGAGGTGGATGCGCTCGTGCTCGATGCCCATCACCACCGCCCAGAACGGGTCCTTCCAGCCGATCGGCAAGGTGAAGGGCGTGTCGCGGATCACGCGCTCGACCACCGCGCGCACCTTGCCCCGGTAGGCGGCCACTTCGGCCACGCTCGGCCAGTCGTAGCGCGCGTCGTCGAGGTCGTCCCAGCTCATCTCGTCGACGCCGACGGCGAACATGGATTCCAGACGCGGGTCGATGCGCTGCTCGATCAGGCCGGCGAGCATGAACTTGTTGATGAAGAAGGTGGCGGTGTGGCCGAAGTAGAAGATCAGCGGGTGGCGCAGGCTGATCGGTTTCCGGTAGTAGGCCTCGTCGCAGGTGAGCACCTCGAACAGCGACTCGTAGCGGTCGAAGGTGGCGTGGAAGTAATGCAGCAGCTCGGCGCGCTTGGCCTCGACATCGGTGCCGGAGAGCAGCGGGGTGCGCGGGAAGAGGGGCGCAGGGCTGCCGGCGGAAGAGGAAGCGGGGGAAGGACGGTCGCCAGGGGTCGCTTGCGATGCGGGGTTCATTGCGGGGGTCCTCGTCATTGGGACGGATGGGCTGCATCTTTCCACGTTTCGGCGCGGGAATGTAGCGTGGGCCGGCATCCTGCGCAGCAGCGACACGAGCCGCGATCTCCGATCCTCCAGCCGGCGCCGTGCCTCAGCCCGCGCCGCGATCGCGACTCGCGTCGCTCCTACCGCTCACACCGGATGCGGTCGCATTTTCGAATCGCGACTTGCGTCGCGCCTACCGCTCGCACCGGATGCGGTGGTTTTGTGGGAGCGACGCAAGTCGCGATCAGGCCGCCCAGAACTTTCGCGCCCTCGCCGATCGAGCGCTGCGATCGCGACTCGCGTCGCTCCTACGGGGGGCCGCCGCGCTGGCGGAAGGCGGGCTCGCGGGCGAACAGCAGCGCGGCGACCAGCGCGTTGAGCAAGGCCGTGGCCAGGAAGAGCTGCGGCACCGCGAAGCCCGCGGCCAGCAGCCCGACGCCCATCGCCGCGGCGGCGACCATGAAGAGCGCGTTGAGGATGTTGTTGCCGGCGATCACGCGCGCGCGGTGCGCCGGCGCGGAGCGCTGCTGCACGAGCGCATACAGCGGCACGATGAAGAAGCCGCCGCACACCCCGATCATCACGAGGTCGAACACCACCCGCCACACCTCAGCGCGGGCAAACAGCGTATCCAGCCCCTGGCCGGGCGGGAAGGCGCCCGCCGCCGGGCTCGCCCACCACAGGTCGAGCGCGAACAGGCTCAGCCCGATCGCCCCCGGCAGCACCATGCGCGGCTCCACCCGCCCGCGCGACAGGCGCCCGCACAGCAGCGAGCCCGCGCCGATGCCGACCGAGAACAGCGCCAGCAGCAGCGTCACCGCGCGCTCGTCGCCGCCGAGATGATCCGCGGCGAAGCCGGGAAACTGCGACAGGAACACGGCACCGTAGAACCAGAACCACGAGATGCCGACGATGGCGACGAAGACCGCGCGCGCCTCGAGCATGAAGCGCAGCATCTCGCGCGTCTGCGTCACCGGGTTCCAGTTCACCCGCAGCCCGGGGTCGGCCGCCGCCGCGGGCGGGATGGCGCGGCTGGACCACCAGCCGAGCAGCGCGATCGCGAGCACCGCGACCGCCACACGGCCGGGCCCGGCATCCCCCGCCACCAGCAGGCCGCCGACGATGGTGCCGGCGAGGATGGCGACGAAGGTCGCCGCCTCCACCAGCGCGTTGCCGCCCACCAGCTCGTCGTCGGCGAGCTGCTGCGGGATGATCGCGTACTTGACCGGCCCGAACAGTGCCGACTGCGCCCCCATCAGGAACAGCACGACGAGCAGCAGCGGCAGCGACATCAGGGCGAAGCCGACCACCGCAAGCGCCATCACGGCGATCTCGAGCAGCTTGGTGGCGCGGATCAGGCGGCTCTTCTCGTACTTGTCGGCGAGCTGGCCGGCGGTGGCCGAGAACAGGAAGAAGGGCAGGATGAAGACACCCGCGGCGAGGTTCACCAGCACCCCGGGCGAGTCCGCCCCCAGACGCGCGGCCTGGAAGGTGATCAGCACCACCAGCGCGTTCTTGTAGACGTTGTCGTTGAAGGCGCCGAGGAACTGGGTCAGGAAGAAGGGCAGGAAGCGGCGCTCCCGCAGCAGGCGGAACTGGCCGCTCATCGTGCGGCCTCGCGGAAATGGGCAAGCGCCGTGCGGCCGCTCGCGGAGATGGGATTGGCGGGAGTCTTCATCGCCCGGCAAGGTAATCGGAAATGGGCCCGGTCGCCACCGCCGCCGCGTCACCTGCCCCGGAGCGACGCGGGATGCATCCTTGCCGAAGGAGCGGCGCATTCGCGATCTTCGGCGCCGAATCCGCCGAGCCGGGGCGGCGCGGACCGGGCGGGGGGGACAATGCCCCACCTCCTGGCCTACAATATCGCCTCTTTCCACCGATCGAGCGCCGCATGACCCTGCCCGCCCGCCTTCGTTCCGCCCATCGTCGCGCCGCGTTGCGCGCGGGCGTGCGTGTGCGTGCGCGCGGCATCGTGTCGCCGCTGCGCGATCTCGCGACCCAGCTCGCATTCAAGGTCACAGGGTCTCCCGCCGTGCTTTCCCAGGCCGTGCGGGGCCACCAAAGGGGCTGAGCCCCACCCCCGCACGGCACCTTGCCCGGGACGCGCACGCCGCGCCTCCCGTTCAACGTGCAGCCGCCGCGGGTCTTTCTCCAGCTTCCCGCCCATCGACCGCTCATCGACCAGACTGGCGGTCCGGCCGCGGTCCATCCGGATCCTCCCGGCCATCGGCACTGCCCCACGGGGCTGCACCCGGAACGCCACGCCCGCCGCGTGGCGATGCGATGCACGAGGGTGATGCGATGGTTCTCACAAGAAGTTTCGTCAGGGCGAAGCGGCCCTGTACCGATGGATTCCGCTGGTTCGTCCGCCAGTTCGGCGAAGGCGGCGACTACCAGGCCATGCTCGACGAGATGGTCGCCGCCGGCCGCGTCGGCGACGCCTGCTGGCTGCTCGAGCAGTTCGGCCCCACCGACGAGTTGCGCGTGGTCGACGCGAT
This sequence comes from Thauera sp. DNT-1, assembly GCF_055393985.1. Lineage (NCBI taxonomy): Bacteria > Pseudomonadati > Pseudomonadota > Betaproteobacteria > Rhodocyclales > Zoogloeaceae > Thauera > Thauera sp. DNT-1. The sequence continues at coordinate 2,074,545 of NZ_AP043752.1, forward strand.
CGAGGCCGACGCGATCGTGTTCGCCGGCACCCTCGAGGTGCGCGGCGGCGTGGACGTCGACGGTGTGCTGCGTGTCGGCCGCTCGCTGCAGGCCGGTGCCGGGGTGCGCGCGGGTGGCGAAGTCCACATCGGCGCCGACCTGCGTGTGGAAGGCAGCGTGCGCGCCGAGGCCGGCCTCCAGATCGGCGGCGACCTGCGCGTGGGCTGGGGCGTGGACTGCGCGGGCGAGCTGCGCTGCGACGGCGATCTGCGCACCGGCTGGGACCTGCGCTGCGGCGGGCGCCTGCGCGTCGCCGGCAACGCGTACGTCGGCCTCGACCTGCAGGCCGAAGAGGGCGTGCGCTGCGCCAAGGGCCTGCAGGCGGGCGGCGACATCCAGGTCGAGAACACCTTGCGCGCCGCACAGGGCATCGCCGCGGGCGGCTCGATCCGTTCCGGCATGCACCTCGAGGCCGGCTGGGGCATCAAGGCCGGCGGCGTGATCGCCGCTGCGGGCGCGATCCGTGCCGGCGAGAGCCTGGCGGCGGGCGAGGCGATCCGTGCCGGCACCGGCTATGGCGTGTTCGCCGGTCTCGACGTGCAGATGGAAGCCTGGGAGGCGAGCGCGCGGGTGAGCGCGCCGCAGCGCCCCGAGGGCCTGATGAGCGGCTGGTGGGCCGGCCCCTCGCCGTGCTGAACGGAGGACGCGTCATGAACACTCTCGCCCTGCACCTGCGCGGCCTGCCCGCCCGCCACACCCCGCTCTCCCACCGCGCCAGCCTCTCACCGCGCTCGGTGCTGGCCTTCCCGCAGCCGCCGCCGCGCGTTGCCGGGTCGGCCGTGGCCTTGCGCACCGCACTCGGCACTGCGCTCGCTACCGTCCTGCGTCGCATGCTGCGGCCGCCGCGCATGGAATTGCGCATCGACGTGAGCCCGCCCGACACTGCCATCGAGGCCGAACTCGACACCCTCCACGGCCGGCTCCACACCCCCGGCGACGCCCTGCACGCCTGCACCCGCCTGCCCACGCTGCTGCCCGACCTGGTCTTCCACCACCGCGAGGCCGACGGCGAGCACTACGTCTATGTGGAAGACGTCGCGCGTGGGTGCCTCGCCGGCTACACGGTGTTCAACCGCCTGATCGAGGTCGACCGCCGCACCGACCGCCACGTGCGCTCACCGCACTCCAAGTACGCCCCCGCCTACCAGGGCCGCGGCATCGCCAGCGCGGTGTATGACTGGGCGCTCGGGCGCGGCTTCTGTCTGGTCAGCGGCGCCCGCCAGTCCGCCGGCGCGCACGCGCTGTGGCACGCCCTCGCCCGCCGCCACCCCCTGCGCTGGGTCGCGCTGCGCACCAAGCGCATGCACGACCTCGGCGCCAGCGTCGCCCCGACGCGTGCAGCCGAACTCGACACCCGCATGATCCTGCTCGGCCACGGCTGGAGCGCCGCGCGCCTGCGCAGCCTCGGCCTGCTCCATCCGGCCGCCGAGGCCGCCAACGAGACGATGCGCCGGCGCGCGTGAAACCTCGCGCCCCGCCGCACCCGGCGCGCCCGATCGCGACTTGCGTCGCTCCTACGACGCGGGCCCGGCAGCGCGGCGGGTCTTGCGGGAGCGACGCGAGTCGCGATCGCGGCGCGGCACCGCAGGCGTGACGGTTTCCGTGGGAGCGACGCAAGTCGCGATTGCGGCCGCTCCGGGAGCGCCCACGCAATTCGACCGCCCGATCGCGACTTGCGTCGCTCCTACGACGCGGGCGCGGCGGCGCGGCGGGTCTTGCGGGAGCGGCGCAAGTCGCGATCGCGGCGCGGCACCGCAGGCGTGACGGCTTCCGTGGGAGCGACGCAAGTCGCGATTGCGACCGCTCCGGAGGCGCCCGCGCAATTCGACCGCCCGATCGTGACTTGCGTCGCTCCTACGACGCGGGCTGGGCAGCGCGGCGGGTCTTGCGGGAGCGGCGCGAGTCGCGATCGCGGCGCGGCACCGCAGGCGTGACGGTTTCCGTGGGAGCGACGCAAGTCGCGATTGCGGCCGCTCCGGAAGCGCCGCGCAATTCGACCGCCCGATCGCGACTTGCGTCGCTACTACGACGCGGGCCCGGCGGCGCGGCGGGTCTTGCGGAAGCGGCGCGAGTCGCGATCGCGGCGCGGCACCGCAGGCGTGACGGTTTCCGTGGGAGCGACGCAAGTCGCGATTGCGGCCGCTCCGGAAGCGCCGCGCAATTCGACCGCCCGATCGCGACTTGCGTCGCTCCTACGACGCGGGCCCGGCGGCGCGGCGGGTCTTGCGGAAGCGGCGCGAGTCGCGATCGCGGCGCGGCGCGGCGCGGCACCGCAGGCGTGACGGCTTCCGTGGGAGCGACGCAAGTCGCGATTGCGACCGCTCCGGGAGCGCCCGCGCAATTCGACCACCCGATCGCGACTTGCGTCGCTCCTACGACGCGGGCCCGGCAGCGCGGCGGGTCTTGCGGAAGCGGCGCGAGTCGCGATCGCGGCGCGGCACCGCAGGCGTGACGGTTTCCGTGGGAGCGACGCAAGTCGCGATTGCGGCCGCTCCGGGAGCGCCCACGCAATTCGACCGCCCGATCGCGACTTGCGTCGCTCCTACGACGCGGGCCCGGCGGCGCGGCGGGTCTTGCGGGAGCGGCGCAAGTCGCGATCGCGGCGCGGCACCGCAGGCGTGACGGCTTCCGTGGGAGCGACGCAAGTCGCGATTGCGACCGCTCCGGGAGCGCCCACGCAATTCGACCGCCCGATCGCGACTTGCGTCGCTCCTACGACGCGGGCCCGGCAGCGCGGCGGGTCTTGCGGGAGCGACGCGAGTCGCGATCGCGGCCGCTCCGGGAGCGCCCGCGCAATTCGACCGCCCGATCGCGACTTGCGTCGCTCCTGCAGACTGCGCGCGGGGGAGGAGGCTTGCGGATGGGGTGGGTTGTCGGGACGGTGGGGATACAATCGCACGTCTTGGCGCGATCTGCGCCGCAACTCGCAATCCTCCGCCCGCTGCGCGCTGCCGCCCCCGTCCACGGCCCGCCCCGCGTCTTGTCGCACGGATCCCCCCGATGACCGTCACCCAGAGCCTGCTCGCCTTTTCGCTCGCCGCGGCGCTGCTCGCCGCCACGCCGGGCGTGGACACCGCCCTCGTCCTGCGCACCGCGATCGCCGGCGACCCCCGCCGCGCCGCCGGCGCCGCGCTCGGCATCGCCGCGGGCTGCCTGATCTGGGGCGGCGCGGTCGCGCTCGGGCTGGCCGCGCTGATCACCACCTCGACCCTGCTCTTCGACGCGCTGCGCTGGATCGGCGCGCTCTACCTCGGCTGGCTCGGCGCCCGCCTGCTGCTCGCCCCGCGCCGGGCGGAGGCCGATCCCGGCGCCGCGGGCGACGGCGGCGGCACGCCGGGCGCGGCCTTCGCCGCCGGCTTCCTCACCAATCTGCTCAACCCCAAGGTCGGCATCTTCTACCTGACCCTGCTGCCACAGTTCGTGCCGGCCGGAGTGCAGGTGGCGAGCTTCATCTTCCTGCTCGCCACCATCCACGTGCTCATGTCCCTGCTCTGGTTCGCCCTCCTGATCGCACTCGCGCGCCGCATCGCCCCGGTGCTGCGCCGTCCGGCGGTGATCGCCGGCCTGGATCGGCTCACCGGGCTGGTCTTCGTCGGCTTCGGCGTGCGCCTCGCGGTGACGCAGCCGGGCTGATCGGGCGGCAGGTCCTCCGCGGACGCGGACGCGGCGAACGGGCACTCGCGCACGACAGGGCGGACGCGCCCGGCTCAGCCTGCCGCCGCTCCGCCGAAACGCTCCGCCAGCCAGTCGATGAACACCCGCACACGCGCGGACAAGGGCCGGTCCGCCGGGTAGAGCGCGTGCACCGGCAGCACGGGCGGCGGGAACGCGGGCAGGATCTCGACGAAGCGCCCCTGCTCCAGCGGCTCGCGCACGTGGTAGTCGGGCACCTGGACGATGCCGAAGCCGGCCGCACAGGCGGCCACGTAGGCACCGCCGTTGTTCACCGCCAGCCGCGAGCGCAGGCTGCGCAGCTCGATGCGGCCCTCCACCTCGAACTCCAGCGGCAGCGACTTCGCGGTGGAGGCGGAGACGTAATCCACCATCCAGTGCGCCTCCAGGTCCTCGAGGCCCTGCGGCAGCGGATGCTGCGCGAGGTAGCCCGCGCTCGCGCACGTCACCTGGCGCAGGCGTCCGAGCCGGCGCGCGTGCAGCGGCACGTCGCCGAGCTCGCCGATGCGCAGCACGCAGTCCACGCCCTCGCGGATCAGGTCGATCTGGCGGTCGCCGACGCTGATCTCGATGCGGACCAGCGGATAGCGCGTGTAAAAGTCGGGCAGGGCCGGGATCAGCAGCAGCCGGCAGAAGGAGTCGGGCAGGTCGATGCGGATGCGCCCCTGCGGGTGATGCGCGGCCTGCGAGAACTCGGCCTCGGCGTCGTCGAGGTCGGCGAGGATGCGCAGGCAGCGCCGGTAGTAGCCCGCGCCGTCCACGGTAGGCGTGACCTGCCGCGTGGTGCGCGCGAGCAGGCGCACGCCGAGGTGGGCCTCGAGCTGCTGGATGATCTGCGTCGCCGACGCGCGCGGCAGGCCGAGCTGCTCGGCGGCGCGGCTGAAGCTGCCGAGCTCGACGATGCGGGTGAAAAGGCGCATGGCCTGCAGACGATCCATGGCGGCGATTATTCGTATAAACCAAATAGTGTAGTTGTTTTATGCGTCTTTATCTGTCGATAGCAAACAGCGATCATCCACAGCCCGACACCCTCGACCCCAGCCCCCTCGAACGCCATGCTCGCCCACCTCGAACGCCCCGCCGGCCCCGCCCCGGGGCTGCGCCGCATCCTCGACGACTTCGGCCTGACCTATTTCGCCAACGGCCTGATCGCCTTCATCTTTTCGGCGACCGGTCCGCTCGCCGTGATCCTGTCCGTGGGGACCCGCGGCGGCCTCAGCCAGGCCGAGCTGGCCTCCTGGGTGTTCGGCGTGTTCTTCGTGAATGGCCTGGTCACGCTCACGATGAGCCTGCGCTACCGGATGCCGCTCGGCTTTGCGTGGACGATCCCCGGCACCGTGCTGGTCGGTCCCGCGCTGCAGCACCTGAGCTTCGCCGAAGTGATCGGCGCCTTCTACGCGACCAGCCTGCTGGTGCTGGTGATGGGCGCCAGCGGCTGGGTCAAGCGGGTGATGTCGGCGCTGCCGATGCCGATCGTGATGGGCATGGTGGCGGGGGTGTTCCTGCGCTTCGGGCTGGACATCGTGCGCGCGCTCGACAGCGACGTGGCGATCGCCGCGCCGATGATCATCGCCTTCCTGCTGCTGTCGGCGAGTCCGGCGTGGGCGAAGCGCATGCCGCCGGTGATCGGCGCCTTGCTGATCGGCGCGCTGCTGATCGGTGCGCTCGGTCGTGTCGACACCTCGACGCTCGGCAGCCTCGCCTTCGCCCAGCCGGTGGTGCAGGCCCCGGTATGGTCGCTGGGGGCGCTGGTCGAGCTGGTCGTGCCGCTGGCGATCACCGTGCTGGTGGTGCAGAACGGCCAGGGGACCGCGGTGCTGAGGGGCGCCCAGCATGAGCCGCCGGTCAATGCGATTGCCGTCGCGTGCGGCGTCGGGGCGTTCTTCAGCGCGATGGTCGGCGCGGTCAGCACCTGCCTGACCGGCCCCAGCAATGCGCTGATGACCTCCTCGGGCAGGATGGACCGCCAGTACACCGCCGCACTCACCTTCGGGCTCTTCGGCGTCCTGTTCGGCCTGCTGGCGCCGACCTTCACCGGCCTGATGCTGGCCGCTCCCAAGGAGTTCATCATGGTGCTCGGCGGCCTGGCCATGCTGCGGGTGCTGCAGGCCGCCTTCCTGGGCTCGTTCGGCGGCGGCAAGTTCACGCTCGGCGCGCTGGTGAGCCTGATCGTCACCGTCGCCGACATCGGCATGTTCAACATCGGCGCCGCCTTCTGGGGCCTGGTCGCCGGCTTCGGCGTATCCTGGCTAATGGAAAAGCACGACTTCACCGCGCTCGCCAACCGCGCCTGAGCCGCCGCGGCAGGCCTGCCCCCACCTGCATTCCGGTGCGGCGAGCCCCTCTCCGGGGGCCCGCCGGCGCCACCCCTCCATGCCCCCCTCCACCTCCGCCTCCCCCACCGGCACCCGTGCCATCGTCGGGCAGCTGCTCCACCTGGCGTGGCCGATCCTGATCGCCCAGCTGCTGTCGATGACGATGATGGTGGCGGACACCGTGATCGCCGGGCGCTACGGCACCGCGGACCTCGCCGGCGTCGCCATCGGCAGCAGCTACTACATCTCGGTGGTGATGCTGCTCACCGGCACCCTGCAGGCGATCTCGCCGACGATCGCACACCACGTCGGCGCCGGCCGCCAGGAGGCGATCGCCCCCGCGCTGCAGCAGGGCTTCTGGCTCGCGCTGCTGCTCGCCGGCCCCGGCATCGCACTGCTGCTGAACCCGGGCTTCCTGCTCGAGGCGGCGAGCGTGCCGCCCGCGGTCGCCGCCAAGGCCGCCGACTACCTCGCCGCGACCGCCTTCGGTCTGCCCGCACTGCTGCTCTACCGCAGCTTCTACGCCTTCAACAACGCGGTCGGGCGCCCGCGCGTGCTGATGGCGATCAGCGCGATCACCATGTCTGTCCACATCCCGCTCGCCTGGGCGCTCACCAACGGCGCGCTCGGCTTCGCGCCGATGGGCGGCACCGGCTGCGGCGTATCGACCGCGACGGTGCACTGGATCGCGCTCGGCTGCGGCTTCGCCTACCTGGTCTTCAACCCGGCCTACAAACCCTATCGCCTCTTCCACGCCTGGCAGGCGCCGCGCGCGCAGGCGCTCGGCCAGCTGCTGCGACTCGGCCTGCCGATGGGGGTGTCGACCTTCATCGACATCAGCTCCTTCACCCTGATCGCCATCCTCGCCGCCCGCCTCGGCACCGAGACGGTGGCCGGGCACCGCGTCATCGCCAACTTCACCGGCATGATCTACATGCTGCCGCTGTCGCTGTCGATCGCCACCATGGTGCTGGTGGGGCAGTCGGCCGGCGCGCAGGACTGGCGCCGCGCGCGCCGCACCGCGCGGCTGGGGATGAGCCTCGCGCTCGGCTTCTCGCTGCTGGTGGGTGCGCTGCTGTGGATGCTGCGCGAGCCGCTGGTGGCGTTCTCGTCCGCCGACCCGGCGGTGCAGGCGGTCGCGCTCGGGCTGGTGGTATGGCTGCTGCTCTACCAGTGCTTCGACGCCCTGCAGACCGTCGCCGCCCACGCCCTGCGCGGCTACAAGGTCACGCTGCTGCCGATGCTGGTGCACAGCCTGTGCTTCTGGGGCATCGGGCTGGCGGGCGGCTACTGGCTCAGCTTCCACGCCCCCTGGCGCGCCAGCGCGCCGACGGTGGCCGGCTTCTGGGAAGCCTGCGTCCTGGCGACGCTGGCCGCCACCCTGCTCTTCGGCGCCCTGCTGCGCGCGGTCTCCCGCCGCCACGTGCGCGAAGCAACCGTGCAGGAGCGCCGCGAGGCGCGAATGCGGCGGCGGTGATTGCGACGTGCGTCGAGTGCCGAGCCGCCGTGTTCGCGGCTGGCGCCGCGCCTGCATGGGAGAATCCTGACGCGCGGGGGGACGATTTGGCGACAATGGAGCTTGGTGACTTCCCCCGGCATCCCCTGGAAAGAACGATGACCAAGCACACTCCCCTGTCCGATCTGCGCAAGAGCTACGAACAAGGCACGCTGGAAGAGCACGACTCGGCGAGCGAGCCCTCGAGGCAGTTCGAGGCCTGGCTGTCGCAGGCGCTCGAGCGCGGGCTGCCCGAACCCAACGCGATGACCGTGGCCACCGTCGGCGAGGATGGCCGGCCGTCGACCCGGCCGGTGCTGATCAAGGGCTGCGACGCGCGCGGCATCGTGTGGTACTCGAACTATCACAGCCGCAAAGGGCGCGAGCTCGAGGTACACCCCTTCGCCGCGCTGCAGTTCCACTGGGTGGAGATGGAGCGCGTGGTGCGCATCGAGGGCCGCGTCGAGAAGGTGTCGGCGGAGGAGTCCGACGCGTACTTCGCCAGCCGTCCGCTCGCCCACCGCATCGGCGCCTGGGCCTCGCCGCAGAGCGAGGTCATCGACGGGCGCACCACGATCGTCTCGCGCGCCGCCGAGTACGGCCTCAAGTTCGGTCTCAACCCGCCGCGCCCGCCGCACTGGGGCGGCTACCGCCTCGTGCCGGACTACTGGGAGTTCTGGCAGGGCCGCAGTTCGCGCCTGCACGACCGCATCGCCTACCGCCTGCAGGCCGACGGCAGCTGGACGCGGCAACGCCTGGCACCGTAGCAGGACATCGGAGCGTGTCGTGGAAGGGCGCGAGCCGCGATCGGGCCTGGCAAGCACGGTGCGGGGATCGGATGCAGTATCGCGACTTGCGTCGCTCCCACGGGCCAGCCGAAGCCGAGTCGCTTCCCGCAGGCGCGACGCGAGTCGCGATCACGGCGGATGAGCCAGCGCGGCGCGGGGTGCGGGCGCTGTATCGCGACTTGCGTCGCTCCTACCGGCCAGCCGAAGCCGCGTCGCTTCCCGCAGGCGCGACGCGAGTCGCGATCACGGCGGATGAGCCGGCGCGGCGCGGAATCCGGGCGCGGCGCACTCAAGCGGCGGGCAGATCCTCCACGACCACCACATGCAGATACCGCGGCCCGTGCGCGCCGAGCACCAGGCTGCCCTCGATGTCGGTGGTGCCGCTCGCGCCGGTGATGATGTTGACGTTGCGCGGCGGGCGCTGGCCGGCGGTGGCCTTCGCGTAGTCGTCGAGGTAGGCGAGCACCGTGCTTGCGCGCACCATCACCAGGTGGTGCAGGGGCAGGAAGTTGGCGAGGATCGGCGTCTCGGCATCCGAATGGAAGACCAGCGAGCCGGTCTCGGCGATGCCCCAGCGCGCGCAGCCCACCGCCAGGGTCTCGTCGGGCGCGACGCGCTCGTGCAACTCGAAGCCCGACCAGTCGAGCGCCTGCAGCACCGCCGCCGGCTGCAGCGCGATCGCCGCGGGCAGGCCGCGCGCCTCGAGATAGCGCGCCACCGCGGCCGGCAGCTCGCGCGCGTCGGCGATGCGCTCGGCGGTGGCCGCGACCTTGGGGGTGACGAGGCGCGCGATGAAGGCCTCCACCAGGTCGTCGGCGAGCAGGCCGGGGCGGATCGCCGGCAGGTCCTCGAGCAGGGCGTCGGCCTCGCGGCGCAGCGCAGCGGGGTCGACCGTGCGGTGACCGAGGCCGCCGCGCACGGCGTTGAGAATGGCTTCGCGCGCGCTCATCGTGCGTTCTCCTGATCCTTGACCATCTCCATGAAGGTGCGCTTCGCCGGCGCGGGGAACTCGCGGTACGCGGTCCACGCGCCCAGCCCCGGCATGCCGCGCACGAGCCCGCCGCGGCTGAAGAGCCGCATCACCCGCACGGCGATCGCCGTGCCCAGGCGGTAGAGCCGCGGGTGGCTGGCGACGAAGGTGTGGATGCCCAGGCCGAAGCGCACCACCGCGGGCTCCAGCCCCTCGCGCCACGAGCGGTCGCGCCAGCCGCGCAGCAGCGTGGGCAGCGGGATCGCCACCGGGCACACCTCCTGGCACTTGCCGTTCATCGTGCACGCGTGCGGCAGGTCGCGGGACTTCTCCAGGCCGTCGAACACCGGCGTCAGCACCGCGCCCATCGGGCCCGGGTAGGTACCGCCATAGACGTGACCGCCGAGCTGGCGGAACACCACGCAGTGGTTCATGCAGGCGCCGCAGCGGATGCAGCGCAGCATCTCCTTCATGCCCTCGCGCAGCATGCGGCTGCGGCCGTTGTCGACCAGCACGATGTGGAATTCTTCCGGCCCGTCGCGATCGCCCGCCTGCTTCGGCCCGCAATGGAAGGTGGTGTATTGGGTGACGTCCGCGCCGGTGGCCGAGCGCACCAGCAGGCGCAGCATGGCGATGGCGTGGCCCATGCTGGGGACGAGCTTCTCGATGCCCGCGGTGACGATATGCACCCGCGGCGGCGTGGTGGTGAGCTCGGCGTTGCCCTCGTTGGTGACGGTGCAGGTGGCGCCGGTGTCGGCGAGCAGGAAGTTGGCGCCCGAGATGGCGACGTCGGCCGACAGGAACTTGTCGCGCAGCTCGCGCCGGGCGCTGTCGACCATGGCCTCGATGGTCTCCTCCTGGTGCGGCGCGCGGTGCAGGCGCTTGAACATTTCCGAGACCTGCTCGCGCGTGCGGTGCATCGACGGCCACACGATGTGCGAGGGGCGATCGCCGCCGAGCTGCACGATGTGCTCGGCGAGGTCGGTCTCGACGCGCTCGATGCCGGCTTCATCCAGGGCGTGCGGCAGGCCGATCTCCTCGCCCAGCATCGACTTGACGCGCGTCACGCGCTTCGCGCCCGCCTCCTTGCACAGGCGCACGACGATCTGCGAGGCCTCCTCGGCGGTCGCGGCCCAGTACACCTTGGCGCCCGAGGCAATGGCGTTGCGCTCGAACTCGAGCAGGTAGTGGTCGAGGTTGGCGATCACGTGATCCTTGATGCGCTTGCCGCGCTCGCGCGCCGCCTCGAACTGCGGGAACTGGCTCATCGCCAGCGCGCGCTTGCGCTCGGCGGTGCCGGTGGTACGGTCGATGGCGATCTTGAGCGTGGGGTCGGCGAGCGCACGCTCGGCGCGCGCCTTGAAGGAGAGCGTGGCCTCTTCCATGACTCAGCCCTCCTCGCCGATGGCCGGACCGCCGCCCATGCCGGCGAGCACCTCGGCGGCGTGGAAGGCGCGCACGCTCGAGCCCTTGCGCTTGAGCTTGCCGGCCATGTTCATCAGGCAGCCAAGGTCACCGCCGAGCAGCAGCTGCGCGCCGCTGCGCTCGATGGCCTCGGCCTTCTCGCCGACGACCGCGTTGGAGATCGCCGCGTACTTGACACAGAAGGTGCCGCCGAAGCCGCAGCACACGTCGTTGCCTTCGAGCGGCTTCAGGGTGAGCCCGGCGACCTGACCGAGCAGCGCACGCGGCTGGTCGTGCACGCCGAGCTCGCGCAGGCCCGAGCAGCTGTCGTGGTAGGTGAAGCTGGTGTCGAGCTTCACGTCGGGGGGGGCGTAGCCCATCACGTCGACCAGGAAGCTCATCAGCTCGAAGCTGCGCTCGCCCAGGCGGCGTGCGCGCTCGGCCCAGGCCGGGTCGTCGGCGAGCGCCTCGGCGTAGTGCACCTTGGTCATGCCGATACAGGAGCCCGAGGGCGCGACCACGTAGTCGTAGCCCTCGAAGGTCTCGATGAAATGGCGTGCCAGCGTGGCCGCGTGCGCGGTATCGCCGCTGTTGAAGGCGGGCTGGCCGCAGCAGGTCTGCGCTTGCGGGATCTCGACCCGGCAGCCGGCGTCGCGCAGCAGCTTGAGCGCGGCGAAGCCGACGCTGGGGCGCATCGCGTCCACCAGGCAGGTGGCGAACAGCGCGACGCGCGGCGAGACCGGGCGCGAATCGGAGCGCGAATCGGAGCGCGAGACGCTTGGGGGTGCGTTCATGGGGGTCTTCCTCCAGGTTGTCCGGGCGATCGTCCGCGGGCGTTCGGCGCACCGCAAAGGGGCCAGGCCCCGGCAGCACCGCCTCCTCGCCACGTCGGACAGAATACGATTGTTTTTCGTGGTGCGGCGCGGATTCGGGACCGGTCTACGGGCAAACCCTGAAGGGCCCCGGCGTCACGCCTGCAAGGCCGTCGCGACCTCCAGCGGAGGGTGGTTTCTGCATGTCCGGCTTGCATTCGGCACGCTACTGCGCCGATCATCGCGTGCGCTTTTCCATCCAGAGACAACATGAACACCCAAGCCATCGAACTGCCGCCCTCGGGCGAAGCCGCCGCCGTCCTCCTGCCCGATCCGGGCACCGTCTTCCTCGCGCGTGCCGAGCGTTTCGACGCCCTCGCGCTGCACCACGGCCTGGGCGAGTGGCTCGCCTTCCTCGGCAGGCTGTCGCATGCCCAGCATGCGGCGCTGCAAGCCTCGGCACAGGACATCACGCCCCCGGCGGAAGACGTCCTCGAACGCGCAGCCAAGCACCGCATGCCGCCGATCAGCGTGGCCTCGTACCAGCGCCCCGCGGTGTGGCGCGAGATCCTGCGCAACCTCGTCGGCGACCTGCTGGAGAACGCGCCAGTGGGCGCGCGCGAGACGCTCGACGGGCTGCTCGTCACCAGCGCCGAGGAGCTCGACAAGCTGGGCGAGAAGCTGCTCAACGGCGAACCCGAGGGCGCCGACATGGCCCGTCTGCCCTACGTCGCGGCGGCGATGCAGGTGGTGTTCACCGCGCTCGCCAGCAAGCTCGACGCCGGCGCGCTGCCGCTGATGGAAGCCCACAGCACCTGCCCGGTGTGCGGCAGCCACCCGGTGGTCAGCGTGATCCGCAGCGACGGCCCGACCGCCGGCCTGCGCTACGTGCATTGCACGCTGTGCAACACCGAGTGGCACGTCCCGCACGCCACCTGCGTGAGCTGCGGCGACCGCGACAAGATCACCCTGCACGAGATCGACGGCGACGACGGCATCGCGCGCGCGGAGTCCTGCGGGTCCTGCGAGAGCTACACCAAGCTCATCGTCCAGCCGAAGAACGTGCGCGTCGACCCGATCGCCGACGACCTCGCCTCGGTGGCGCTGGACATGCTGGTCGACGACGCGGGTTTCGTCCGCAGCGGGCCGAATTACCTGCTCATCGGCGCCGGGGAGTCGTAACAACGCCAAGGCAGTGCGGGGGCGGCGGCGCGGGTTTCGGGCGTGGAGGATCGCGACTTGCGTCGCTCCTACCGCTAGGACCGACCGCCAGCCGCGGCGGTTTTGCAGGAGCGACGCGAGTCGCGATTGCGGCGGTACGGCGACGATGGCGCGGGTTTCGGGCGCGGAGGATCGCGACTTGCGTCGCTCCTACCGCTGGGGCCGACCGCCAGCCGCGGCGGCCTTGTAGGAGCGACGCGAGTCGCGATTGCGGCGGTACGGCGGCGATGGCGCGGGTTTCGGGCGCGGAGGATCGCGACTTGCGTCGCTCCTACCGCTGGGGCCGACCGCCAGCCGCGGCGGTTTTGCAGGAGCGACGCGAGTCGCGATTGCGGCGGTACGGCGGCGATGGCGCGGGTTTCGGGCGCGGAGGATCGCGACTTGCGTCGCTCCTACCGCTGGGGCCGACCGCCAGCTGCGGCGGTGCTGTAGGAGCGACGCGAGTCGCGATTGCGGCGGTACGGCGGCGATGGCGCGGGTTTCGGGCGCGGAGGATCGCGACTTGCGTCGCGCCTACCGCTGGGGCCGACCGCCAGCCGCAGCGGTTTTGCAGGCGCGACGCGAGTCGCGATTGCGGCGGTACGGCGGCGATCGCGCGGGTTTGGGGCGCGGAGGATCGCGACTTGCGTCGCGCCTACCGCTGGGACCGACCGCCAGCCGCGGCGGTTTTGCAGGAGCGACGCGAGTCGCGATTGCGGCGGTACGGCGACGATGGCGCGGGTTTCGGGCGCGGAGGATCGCGACTTGCGTCGCTCCTACCGCTGGTGCCGACCGCCAGCTGCGGCGGTACTGTAGGAGCGACGCGAGTCGCGATTGCGGCTGCGGCGAGTCTGCCCTTCAGCCGAAGAAGGCCTCCACCTCTTCGCGGCCGACCTCCGCCACCGTGCGATGCCGCCAGCGCGGGTTGCGGTCCTTGTCGATCAGCAGCGCGCGAATGCCCTCCATGGTGTCGCCGTGCGCGAAGCTGTACTCCATCATCGTCCGCTCCATGCGGAAGCAGTCCTCCAGGCCCAGCCGGCGTCCGCGCTGCAGCTGCGCGAAGGTCACGCACAGCATCAGCGGCGAGCGCTGCGCCAGCAGCCCCTGCGTGCGTTCCACCCACGGCCGCAGCAGCGGATCGGTCTCGCCGGCGAGCGAGGCGAGGATCTCTTCCACGCTGCCATGGCCGAAGTGGCGCTCCACCGCGGCGAGCACCGGCGCGGTCAGCAGCGAGGGGATCTTCGTCTGCGTCGGCGCCGCCGGCCAGGCCTCGGCATCGATCGCGGCGATCAGCGCCCGGAGGTCGGCGAACAAGGCGCTCGGCACCAGGCGGTCGGCGAGGCCGCTCGCCACCGCGTCGGCGCCGCTCAGGGTGTCGCCGACCACCCCGATGTAGACGCCCAGCGCCGGCGGCAGGCGCGACAGGAAGTAGCTCGCGCCCACGTCGGGAAAGATCCCGATCGCCGTCTCCGGCATCGCCATGCGCGTGCGCTCGGTGACCAGGCGGTGCGTGCAGCCCTGCGAGATCCCCATGCCGCCGCCCATCACCACGCCGTCCATGAGGGCGATCGTGGGCTTGGGGTAGCGGTGGATGCGGCAGTCGAGCGCGTATTCCTCGTCGAAGTAGCACACCAGCTCCGGCGCACCCTGGCGCTGCAGCTCGTACAACGCACGCACGTCGCCGCCGGCGCAGAACGCACGCTCGCCGCTGCCGCGCAGCAGCACCGCGCGGATCGCCGGGTCGTGCGCCCAGGCGTCGAGCTGGCGGGTGAGCGCGCGCACGGTGGCGAGATCGAGCGCGTTGAGCACGGCGGGACGATTCAGGGTGAGCACGCCGACGCCGTCGATGAGGTCGACCAGGACGTTGGCGGGCGACGCGGTCTCGGGGAGCAGCATGTCTACGCGGACACGCCCGCCGCGCGTGCCCGCGCCCGGTGCAGCTTGCGGTAGCTGTCGATCAGGCGCTGGTGGCGGTCGAGCCCTTCGAGCTTCATGCTCGTCGGCGTCAGGCCATGGAAGCGCACGCGGCCCTCCACCGAGCCGATCACCGCGTCCATGCGCGCGTCGCCGAACATGCGGCGGAAGTTGGCCTCGTAGTCTTCCAGCGCCAGCTCGTCGTCCAGCATCACCTCCAGCACCACGTTCAGGGCCTGGTAGAACAGCACGCGATCGACCGTGTTGTCGTTGTATTGCAGGAAGGCCTCGACGCGCTCCTTCGCCTCTTCCAATTGCTGCAGGGCGAGATGGATCAACAGCTTCAGCTCCAGGATCGTGAGCTGACCCCACACCGTGTTTTCGTCGAACTCGATGCCGATCAGCTCGATGATGTCGGTGTAATCGTCGAGTTCGCTTTCTTCCAGGCGCTCGAGCAGGGCTTCGAGGGCCTCATCGTCGAGGCGATGCAGGTTGAGGATGTCGGCGCGGAAGGCCAGCGCCTTGTTGGTGTTGTTCCAGATCAGGTCATCCACCGGATAGACCTCGGAATACCCCGGCACGACGATGCGGCAGACGGTGGCGCCGAGCTGGTCGAACACCGCCATGTACACTTCCTTGCCCATGTCCTCGAGGATGCCGAACAGGGTCGCGGCTTCCTCGGCGTTGGACCTTTCACCGTGGGAAGAGAAATCCCATTCGACGAACGGGTAATCGGCCTTGGCGCTGAAGAAGCGCCACGACACCACGCCGCTCGAATCGATGAAGTGCTCGACGAAATTGTTCGGCTCGGTGACCGCGTTGCTCTCGAAGGTGGGCGCGGGCAGGTCGTTGAGGCCCTCGAAGCTGCGCCCCTGCAGCAGCTCGGTCAGGCTGCGCTCGAGCGCCACCTCCAGGCTCGGGTGCGCCCCGAAAGAGGCGAACACGCCGCCCGTGCGCGGGTTCATCAGGGTCACGCACATCACCGGATACTTGCCGCCCAGCGACGCATCCTTCACCAGCACCGGAAAGCCCTGCGCCTCCAGCGCCTCGATGCCGGCGAGGACGCCGGGATACTTCGCCAGCACCTCCGGCGGCACGTCGGGCAGCGCAATCTCGCCTTCGATGATCTCGCGCTTGACCGCGCGCTCGAAGATCTCCGACAGGCACTGCACCTGCGCCTCGGGCAGCGTGTTGCCGGCGCTCATGCCGTTGCTGAGGTAGAGGTTGTCGATCAGGTTGGTGGGGAAATACACCACCTCGCCGTCCGACTGGCGCACGTAGGGCAGCGCGCAAATGCCGCGCGCCACGTTGCCGGAGTTGGTGTCGTACAGATGCGAGGCGCGCAGTTCGCCCTCGGGGTCGTAGATCTCCAGGCAATACTCGTCGAGCAGCCCGGCCGGCAGCGCATCCTTGCGGCCGGGCTTGAACCAGCGCTCGTTGGGGTAATGCACGAACGCCGCGTCGGCGATGTCCTCGCCCCAGAACTGGTCGTTGTAGAAGTGGTTGCAGTTGAGGCGCTCGATGTATTCGCCCAGCGCCGACGCCAAGGCGCTCTCCTTGCTCGCCCCCTTGCCGTTGGTGAAGCACATCGGCGAATGCGCATCGCGGATGTGCAGCGACCACACGTTGGGCACGAGGTTGCGCCACGACGCGATCTCGATCTTGATGCCGAGGTCCGCCAGCAGCTTCGACATGTTGGCGATCGTCTGCTCCAGCGGCAGATCCTTGCCGAGGATGTAGGTGTGGGCGTCCGGATCCGGATTCAGCGTCAGCAGGGCCTGCGCATCGGCGTCCAGGTTCTCCACCTCCTCGATGACGAACTCCGGCCCGGTCTGCACCACCTTCTTCACGGTACAGCGCTCGATCGAGCGCAGGATCCCCTGGCGGTCCTTGGCGGAAAGGTCCTCCGGCAGCTCGACCTGGATCTTGAAGATCTGCTTGTAGCGGTTCTCGGGGTCGACGATGTTGTTCTGCGACAGGCGGATGTTGTCGGTGGGGAGGTTGCGGGTGTCGCAGTACAGCTTCACGAAGTAGGCCGCGCACAAGGCCGACGAGGCCAGGAAATAGTCGAACGGCCCCGGCGCCGAGCCGTCGCCCTTGTAGCGGATCGGCTGGTCGGCGATCACCGTGAAGTCGTCGAACCGGGCTTCGAGACGAAGCTTGTCGAGGAAGTTGACCTTGATTTCCATGAGGGGGCGGAATCCTGAAAGGGCCTAAAGACGCGTCGGCCGGCATTATCGCCGGTTTCGCGCGGGCCGACCGGGTTCGGGGCCGGTCTGGTCTTCCGTAGGAGCGCCGCAAGGCGCGAACACGGCGCTCATCCGCGTCAGCCCCGTCGATCGGAGAACGGCGGCGCTCGTCTGCGCCAGCCGCGTCGATCGAAGAAAGGCCGCATTCGCGGCTTGCGCCGCTCCTACACCGTCCCCGTCACCGCGACGATCCATGTCACGCCCCCCGAAAGCGCGACGGTCGATGCAGGAGCGCCGCAAGGCGCGAACACGGCCGCGCCGAGACGCCTACGTGGGCTTCGTGCGCTTCGACTGTGGCAGCTCGACGAAGGCGATGCAGTTCACCAGGTTCCACACCGCCAGCATCGCGTACTTGTCGGACTCGTCGGCCGCGACCTCGCCCAGCCACTTCGACGTATCGCTCGCCACGTAGGCTGCCAGCCCCTTCTCGGGGTGCGCGGCGATATAGCGCCGAAGCGCGCGACTGCGCAGCGACGGGGCGATGTCCTCGCCGAGGCGCGTCGCCGCCACGAAACGCGCGAGCTGGCGCTCCTGCTCGTCCTCCGTGATGACCGGCCAGGCCAGCCCGGACTCCTTCATCGCCTGGAAGCAGACCAGCAGCACCCCGACGGCGAACTCGACCTTCTCCATCGGCACCCCGAGCCGGGGCAGCACCAGGATCGAGCCCAGCATGTTCGGCTGCATGCGGAAGATCTCGTCAGCGAGACGCTCTTTCTGCGCGCGGTCCATCGCCTGAACGGCATCGACGACCTTCGCCACCGACTCGGTGGGTGGCGGCGTAGCGTATTCGTCGGCATCCTTTGCTGGCGCAACGGCAATCGTCGTTCGAGCGGAGCGGCTCTTGGTCGGCCTGCTCCGTCCTTCGATTCTGCTCGGTTGCATGCGGAGGGGATGACCGCTCGCCGGAATCCTCAATTCACCCTAACGACCAGTTGCCGACGCTCGCCCCAGACTCAGGGATCGCAGCAGTGAGGACCGAGAGCGGACGTCGACAGCGATCGCGATCACGCCAGGGATGACATCTTCAGGCCGATGATGCCGGCGATGACCAAGCCAAGGCTGATCAATCGGGGGAGGGACACGGGCTCGCCCAACAGCGCCATGCCCACAATGGCGGTGCCCACCGCGCCAATGCCGACCCACACCGCATAGGCTGTGCCCACGGGGAGGTCTCGCATTGCCCAGCCGAGCAGCCCAATGCTTGACAGGAAGGCCAAGGCCGTGCCCACAGAGGGCCAGAAGCGCGTGAAGCCTGCGGTGTACTTGAGCCCAACGGCCCACACGACTTCAAGCAGGCCGGCGACGAATAGAGCGATCCAGTTCATCAGGTTTCCCAATCGTTTTGGGGGCCGTCCCCGATGAAGTACGCGAAGCAAAGTCGTCCCTGCTTCCGCCCACCGCCCGCATGACGGAGGGAAACGAAGATTGCGGCTCTGAGACTCGCCGCCGCATGGTGTGCCATGTGCGTCTTCATGACTCGCGGCGAGCCAGCGCCAGGCAAACGCCGAGCGTCATCATCGTGCAGCCGGATACACGGGTCAGAAGCCGCGCCCGGGTCACCCGCGCGGCGTTCGACTGCAACAGGCGATCGGCACCGAATACCGCCAGAACGTCGACGAAGGTGTTCAGTGCCACGCAGATGCTCCCCAGCAGGGCAAGCTGCGGAGCCAGCGAAGCGTC
This sequence comes from Thauera sp. DNT-1, assembly GCF_055393985.1. NCBI lineage: Bacteria > Pseudomonadati > Pseudomonadota > Betaproteobacteria > Rhodocyclales > Zoogloeaceae > Thauera > Thauera sp. DNT-1. The sequence goes on from NZ_AP043752.1 coordinate 2,093,084, forward strand.
CGACGTGGTGAATTGGGGGAGAAAGGCGAGAAAGAAGAGCGCGGTCTTGACGTTCATGGCCTCGACCATGATGCCCTCCATGAAGGCGCGGCGAGCGCCTTGGGCGCGGACCTGTCCTGCCGCGACGGACGGCTCCTTGTGCGTCAGCATGCGAATGCCCAGATAGACCAGGTACGCGGCCCCAAGGTACTTGACCAGGTTGAACGCCAAGGCCGATTGGGCGATGAGCAGCGACAGGCCCAAGGCGGCCGCTGCCACATGAACGAGGCCACCGAGGCCGGTTCCCAGACAGGAGGCCAAGCCTTCGGCGCGACCGCCGGCAACGGTTCGGGCCACGACATACGCAATGCCAGGGCCAGGGGTGATCGCCAGGACCAACGCCGCGAAGATGAAGGCGAGAAGCGACATGGAGTGGACCGGCTCAGGGTTGTGGGTTACCGTTGGTGCCAAAGGCCTCGCCGGTCATGCGCGGCTCGGATGAGAGCGGATGCGGGGTGCGGCCATCGCCGTACGACCTGATAACCCGGCCGACAACGATGTGGTACCCGTTTATCCACTTCGCTTGCTTCTGCTTCGCGGCAAGGTGCATCGGGTGATCGATGAGCTGCTGGAGCGCTTCGAGCGAGCGCCAGTAGTAGACGGTCGAGATCAGCCCGGACGCAGGGTTCTCCCATGCCTCTTCGCCCAAGTACCCAGGGATCGCCTTCGCAACCTCAGCGATGGCTTGATCCAGCTGGTGAAACTCGTCGTCGTACTCGCCCTTGGCGAACGTGAACGTGGCGGTATACAAGTCGGTTTGTTCCATCGTCATGCCGATTGCGTCGTTGTTTCTTGCATCGCCTGCGCGAGGCCGAGATTTCCCTGCTCTTCCAGGCCGCGAATGGCACCTTCCCGATCGCGGGCCTGATGATGCTGGCTGAGTTTGCGCTTGCCGTCCAGCCGAGTGAGACGGACCTCGATTCCGACGATCTGGCTCAGCTGTTCCGCCATGAAGTCCGGCGGCGCATCACTCATCTTCCACGGTTCAGGCTGGTTCGCTTCGTGCTGGCGCGTCAGTCGGCCAACGACCGCACGGACGAACTTCGCCTCGTCCCGGACATGAATCGTCCCGTGCGCGTGCACGACCTCGTAGTTCCAGGTCGGCACGCGGCGGTGGGTCTCATGCTTGCCCGGGTACCAGTTGGGCGAGATGTATCCCTGAACGCCCCGGAAAACGACGAGGACGGGGGCGCCGTCGCTCACTTCGCTCCAGACCGGATTTGCCCGCGCAACATGGGCCTGAAGCACGCCGCAGGGGCCTTGTTGTGCGTCGAGCAAGAATGGCAGGTGGTGCGCTTCCAGGCCGGCTGCGGTGTGCGTCACCAGCATGCCCAGGGAATGCTCTCGAACGATGCGGTGAAGTTCCTCAACCCGCGGCTCGGCGAATTGCTTGGGAAGATACATGGGGCGCTCCTGTCCGGATCAAGTGCCGGCACACCCGGCGCGTGCGCTCACTATGCAGGGCAGCCTGCCTGTATAAAATAGCCAGTTCTTGACTATCTGACTGGACCAGTTGCAGCGATGGATAGGGATGAGAACCGACAACGGGGTTCCAGCCGCGCGCTCTACGAGGAAATCAGGGCGCGGATCGCAGATGGCACGTACCGGCCAGGCGCAGCCCTACCGTCGACGCGGGCGCTCGCGGCCGAGCGTGGGCTTTCACGCACGACCGTGTCGCTCGTATACGAGCAACTGGCGTCCGATGGCTTCATCGAAACGCGCGCCGGTGCCCCCAGCCGAGTCGCGGCCGGAGCGGCTCCTGCCGCCCGGCCGGAGCGCGACGCACGAATCAGCGCCGAGGACGGGGGCGGACATCGCCCTGCCGGGCGGCTGTCCGCAATCGGAGCACGCGTGGCCGCCTTGGGACTGCATGAACCGGTCCCGACCGCCGCGGATGAAATCGACTTCGTCTACGGGCCATTGGCCGGACGCGACTTCCCGATCTTGCCCTGGCTGAAGGCGCTGCGCGCGGTCGAACGTCGGCGAAGCGCGCGCCTGGCTTACGAAGACCCGCGTGGCAACCTCGATCTTCGCAAGGCGCTGCAGACGCACCTCAGTCAGTCGCGCGGCTTGTCGTGCTCGGTTGACCAGTTGCTGATCGTAAACGGCTCGCAGCAGGCACTCGACCTCTGCGCACGGCTGCTCATCAGTACCGGCGATCCGGTCGTCGTCGAGAACCCCGGCTATCGGATGGCGCACCACGTCTTTGAAAGCTATGGCGCGCGCCTTCTCCCCGTCGAGGTGGACGGCCACGGGCTGCGGACCGACCTGCTCGCTCAAGTCCCTCGGGCACAGATGGCCTACGTGACACCTACACATCAGTTCCCGCTCGGGGCATTCCTGCCGATCGGACGACGACGTGCGCTCCTGGCCTGGGCTGCCGAACGGGATGCCTGGATCATCGAGGACGACTACGACAGCGAATATCGCTATTCGGTTCGACCAGAACCCACGCTGCAGTCGCTGGATAGCAGTGGCTGCGTGATCCACGTCGGTACGTTCTCGAAGACACTGTCGCCACAGCTCCGTCTGGGCTACATGGTGCTGCCGCCGCGACTGGTGGACGTGTTCTGTGCTGCGAAGCGGCTGGCTGACCGGCACGTGATGACCGGCATTCAGCGGGCGTTGGCGGTGCTGCTGGAGGACGGTAGCTATGACCGTCACGTCCGGCGAATCCGTCGTCTGCAGCATGCACGACAGGCAGCACTCGTTCACGCGCTCACTTCCCACTTGGGCGAGCGCGTCGAGATCCAGGGAGCTGCCAGTGGGCTGCACCTGGTGGTGTGGTTTCGCGCGCTTGCCGCCAAGAAGGAGCCGGTCCTGGTCGAGGCAGCCCGCCAGAAAGGCGTTCGCGTGTATCCGGTCAGCCAGTTCTTTCATCCCGCAGGCCGGGCGGATGCTTCAATTCGTCCGGCTGGTCTGGTCATGGGTTACGCGCTGCTGGAGCGAGATCAGATCGAAGAGGGTGTTCGGCGCCTGGCAGCTGCGCTGCGGGAGCTCGGAAGCGATCGCTTCTGACATCAACTGGCGCCGCTGGCGGGGCGCGCCCACCCTCAGTGTCCGTTTCCATGTCCGATTCCACAATGAAGCGGCCTTAGATCGTGCAAGACTCAGGGGCCGCTCCTGGCCGCATGCCGCTATTGGCAGACACATCCTGATAGCTGTCATTGATCGGCGGTCGAAAGGGATGATGGGTGTCGGGTCTGGCGGAACAACGCCATCCCAAGACTGCGCGGACCAGACCGGTCAACCTGGACGCCCGCGAGAATGAATGCCACGGATCGAACTCCGTCCTGACCTTCGTACCCTTCACCACCGTGATCAACACGAACGCCGGACCCGCGTCGCGTCACAAACATCCGCCTCGCCCGCGGGCGTTCTGCGGCCGTGGTCTTGTGAGGCTAACCCCTCACCCGAACAGCCGCCGATCCCACACCACCGCCTCCGGCGCACCCACCCTCACCCTGGAAAAATCCGGGTGCGCCGGGTTCACGACCGCATTGAACTCCAGCCGCGCCACCACCGACGGCACCACCAGCACCAGGCTTCGCCTCGACGCCAGCCAGTCGTCGCCGAACTGCCGCGCCGCGCCGCTATCTTCTGCATCCCAGCCGTCGGGCAAGCTCGCCTGCTCATGCCGCTCGACCAGCGCATCCTCGTCGGGCACCTCGGCGATCACGATCTGCTGCGTGCCGGGAATGCGTCCGATGCCGGCATGGGCGAGGATCTCGAGCATCGCGCAGGCGGAACTCAAAGAACCATAGATGGCGGGATGCCCCGGGCTGTTCCAGCGCCCGCCCAGCAGCGCGGCGCCGGTTCCGTCCCAGATCGGGTGACGCCGGTCGGCGATGCGGTAGACGCGCATCAGGCGGCGATGCCGTAGAAGAACCTCCACAGCAGGGTCTCGACCCGGCGCGCGCCCAGCTCGGTCATCGCGACCTCGAGCGGAGGCTGCCCGCCCAGCATCGCGTGCGGTGCGTGCAGGAAGGCGAGCGCGTCCTCGTCCGAGTTCCAGACGTGGCGGGCGGTGGCATAGACGCGGGCGAGGCGCTCGATCTTTTCGGATTCGGTGGGGCTGAGACGGTCGCGGCGGCGCTTGAAGGTGGCTTCGGGAACGACGCGGTGGAGCAGGATGCGGCGCTCGTCGGGGTTGCGCCCCAGGCGCTCGACGCCTGCCTTGAGGGCGGCCTTGGGGAGGCCTTCGGCGACTTGCTCGTCGAGTTCGGCAAACGAGTGCGGCGCCGGCGCGAGCGCCATCACTGCGGCGATCTGCTCAGGGGTGACGAGTTGCACGGCGGCGGCTCCGGTATCACATGACGACCTGAATATGGATCATGTGATACCGGATATCAAGTACTACGTCTTCACTCGACAGTGACCGACTTCGCGAGGTTGCGGGGCTTATCCACGTCCGTCCCCTTCACCAGCGCCGCGTGGTACGACAGCAGCTGCAGCGGGATCACGTGCAGCACCGGCGACAGCATGCCGTAGTGCTCGGGCATGTGCAGGATGTGCACGCCTTCCGACTCGGGGATCTCGCTGCCCGCGTCGGCGAAGACGTAGAGCTCGCCGCCGCGCGCGCGGACTTCCTGCAGGTTGGACTTGAGCTTTTCGAGCAGCTCGTCGGCCGGGGACACGGCGATCACCGGCATGTCCTTGTCCACCAGGGCGAGCGGGCCGTGCTTGAGCTCGCCGGCGGCGTAGGCTTCGGCGTGGATGTAGGAGATCTCCTTGAGCTTGAGCGCGCCTTCCATGGCGATCGGCCAGTGGCTGCCGCGGCCCAGGAAGAGCGCGTGCTCCTTGCCGGCGAAGCGCTGCGCCCACTGCTCGATCTCGGGCTCGAGCTCGAGCACCTTCTGCACCGCGACCGGCAGGTGGCGCAGCGCGGCGAGGCGGCGCTCCTCGTCTTCGGCGGACAGGCGGCCGTTGATCTTGGCGAGCGCGAGCGTGAGCAGCGCGAAGGCGGCGAGCTGGGTGGTGAAGGCCTTGGTGGAGGCGACGCCGATCTCGGGGCCGGCGCGGGTGATGAAGCGCAGCGCGGTCTCGCGCACGATGGCGGATTCGGGCACGTTGCAGATCGCCAGCGTGCGCTGCATGCCGAGCGCCTTGGCGTGCTTGAGCGCGGCCAGGGTGTCGGCGGTCTCGCCCGACTGCGAGATGACCACGACCAGGGTGTCGGGGTCGGGGACGGACTCGCGGTAGCGGTATTCGCTGGCGATCTCGACGGTGACCGGCAGCTTGGCGATGGATTCGATCCAGTAGCGCGCGACCAGGCCGGCGTGGTAGCTGGTGCCGCAGGCGAGCACGAGCACGCGGCGCACACCGTCGAAGACTTCGCCCGCGCGCGCGCCGAAGTGCTGCGGGGTGATGCCGGCACCGCCGGCGATCAGCTCCAGCGTCTGCGCCAGGGCCTGCGGCTGCTCGAAGATTTCCTTCTGCATGTAGTGGCGGAACTTGCCGAGTTCGACCGCGTCGGCCGACAGGCTGGAGATGTGCACCTCGCGCTCGACCGGGCTGCCGTCGGAGCGGATGACGATGTAGCTGTCGCGGCGCAGCTCGGCGAGGTCGCCGTCTTCCAGATAGACGATCTTGCGCGTGACCTGCAGCAGCGCGGCGGTGTCGGAGGCGGCGTACATGCCGTCCTCGCCGATGCCGAGCAGCAGCGGCGAGCCGCGGCGCGCGACGATGACGCGGAAGGGGTCGGCCTCGGCGACCACGCCGATGGCGTAGGCGCCGACGAGCTCGTTGGTGGCCTGGCGCACGGCCTCGAAGAGGTCGGTGTTGGCCTGCAGCTTGTAGTGGACGAGGTGGGCGATGGCCTCGGTGTCGGTCTCGGACTCGAAGACGTAGCCCTTGCCCTGCAGGTCGGCCTTGATGGATTCGAAGTTCTCGATGATGCCGTTATGCACCACGGCGAGGCCGCCCGAGATGTGCGGGTGGGCGTTGCGCTCGGAGGGCACGCCGTGGGTGGCCCAGCGCGTGTGCGCGATGCCGATGTGGGCGGAGAGCTGGCGCGCATCGGCGAGCGCAGCGAGCTCGGCCACGCGGCCGCAGGAGCGCAGGCGGGTGAGCTCGCCGGCGAGCACGGCGAGGCCGGCCGAGTCGTAGCCGCGGTACTCGAGCTTGCGCAGGCCCTCGAGCAGGACCGGGACGACGTTGTTGGTTGCGATTGCGGTGACGATGCCACACATGGCGGGGCTTCCTTGTCGGTCTTTGGATTCGGTGCGGAGGGCGGGGCGGGCGAATCGGCTGGCGGAGGGGCTCAGCGCGGCTGCTTGACCGGGCGCTTCCAGTGTTCGAGGCTGATCTGCTTGCTGCGCGACACGGTGAGCTGGCCGGCGGGGGCGTCCTTGGTGAGCGTGGTGCCGGCGCCCAGGGTGGCGCCGCGGCCCACGCGCACCGGCGCGACGAGCTGGGTGTCGGAGCCGATGAAGACCTCGTCCTCGATGATGGTGCGGTGCTTGTTGGCGCCGTCGTAGTTGCAGGTGATGGTGCCGGCGCCGATGTTGACCTTGCTGCCGACGTCGGCGTCGCCCACGTAGGCCAGGTGGTTGGCCTTGGAGTGGTCGGCGATGACGCTGTTTTTGACCTCGACGAAGTTGCCCAGATGCACGTCGGCGCCGAGCACGGTGCCCGGGCGGGTGCGGGCGTAGGGCCCGATCACGCAGGCCTGGCCCATGGTGGTGCTGTCGACGTGGCTGAAGGGCTCGAGCCGGGTACCGGCGCCGATGCGGGCGTCGCGGACGACGCAGTTGGCGCCGATGCGTACGCCGTCGCCGAGCTCGACCTCGCCCTCGAAGACGCAATTGACGTCGATCTCGACGTCGCGCCCGACCGTGAGCGTGCCGCGCACGTCGATGCGCGCCGGGTCGATCAGGGTGACGCCCTCTTCCATCAGGCGGCGGGCGATGTTGCCCTGGTGGATGCGCTCGAGCTCGGCGAGCTGCATCTTGTTGTTGACGCCCAGCGTCTCGGCGAAGGCGTCGGGCTGCACGGTCGTCACCTCGACGCCGTCGGCCACGGCCAACCCGATGATGTCGGTGAGGTAGTACTCGCCCTGGGCGTTGTCGTTGCCGATGCGGCCGAGCCAGGCGCGCAGGTGGCGGACCGGGGCGACCAGGATGCCGGTGTTGACCTCGCGCACCTTGCGCTCCGCGTCGGAGGCGTCCTTCTCCTCGACGATGCGCACCACCTTGCCGGCGGCGTCGCGCAGGATGCGGCCGTAGCCGGTCGGGTTGTCCATCTCGACGGTGAGCAGCGCCAGGCGCGCGTCGCCGGCGGCGGCGACCAGGCGGCGCAGCGTGGGCACGCCGATCAGCGGCACGTCGCCGTACAGCACCAGGGCCACGTGCTCGTCGTCGAGGTGGGGCAGCGCCTGCTGCACCGCATGACCGGTGCCGAGCTGCGGCTCCTGCCGCGCCCAGGCCAGGTCGACGGCATCGAGGCGCTCGCGCACCACTTCACCCCCATGGCCGTACACCACGCAGATGCGCTGGGCGTCGAGCGTGCGGGCGGCATCGAGCACGTGGGCCAGCATCGGCTTGCCGGCGATGGGTTGGAGGACCTTGGGCAGCACCGAGCGCATGCGCTTGCCCTGGCCGGCAGCGAGAACGACGACTTGCATGGTTGATTCCGTGGCGAAATGAGGAGATTCGACAGGTTTCGGGCGCACAACCGACCCCATCCGCGCCCGCAGATCGTAAAAACGCGCGGAGTCTAGCACGCGACCCGCGCAGCCAATCGTGAGCAATCGCATGGTGCGGGCATGAAAAACATCCGCGCCGCAAGGAAACGTGCGTCTGATTGACGCATTGCACAATTCGATTGTTTTAGCGCATGTGGCAGTCACATACAAGGTCTAGAATCGCGTGTTGCAATGCATCCAAGAACGAGAGTTGCCATGAAAGCTCCTGCCGCACAACAGATGATCCAGAACCGCACCTTCGACGAGATCCAGGTGGGCGACTTCGCCCAGCTCGTCCGCACGCTGCGCCCCGAGGACATCCACCTGTTCGCCGCCATGTCGGGCGACGTCAACCCGACCCACGTCGATCTCGAATACGCACGCTCCAGCCAGTTCCGCGAGGTCGTCGGCCACAGCATGTGGGGCAGCACGCTGATCTCCACCGTGCTCGGCACCGAGTTCCCCGGCCCCGGCACGGTGTACGTGTCGCAGGGGCTGAACTTCTGGCGCCCGATCACGATCGGCGACACGCTGACGATCACGGTCACCTGCAAGGAAAAGTTCGAGCACAACCACCACATCATCTTCGACTGCCTGGCGGTGAACCAGGACGGCCTCAAGGTGATCGACGGCATCGCCGAGGTGATGGCGCCGACCGAGAAGATCTCGCGCGCGCGCGTCGTGCTGCCCGAGGTCACCGTGTCCGACCGCGAGCTGCGCTACCGCCACCTGCTGTCGGTGTCGGCCGGCCTGTCGCCGATCCCGATCGCGGTGGCCCACCCCTGCGACCGCGAATCCCTGCTCGGCCCGGTCCAGGCGGCACGCGCCGGCCTGGTCGAGCCGATCCTGGTCGGCCCCGAGTCGCGCATCCGCGCCGTGGCCGAAGAACACGAGATCGACATCAAGGGCCTGCGCATCGTCGACACCGAACACAGCCACGCCTCGGCCGAGGTGGCCGTCGCCCTGTGCCGCGACGGCGGCGCCGAGGCGCTGATGAAGGGCTCGCTGCACACCGACGAGATGATGAGCCAGGTGATCAAGCACCTGCGCACCGGCCGCCGCATCAGCCACGTCTTCCTCGCCGACGTGCCGACCTACCCGCACCCGCTGATGATCACCGACGCGGCGATCATGATCGAGCCCACGCTCGAGGATAAGGTCGACATCATCCAGAACGCGATCGAGCTCGCCCACATCCTCGGCCTGCCCGAACCCAAGGTGGCGATCCTGTCGGCGGTCGAGACCGTGACCTCGAAGATCCGCTCGACGATCGACGCCGCCGCGCTGTGCAAGATGGCCGACCGCGGCCAGATCAAGGGTGGCCTGCTCGACGGCCCGCTCGCCTTCGACAACGCGGTGTCGCTGGTCGCCGCCAAGACCAAGGGCATCAAGTCGGTGGTGGCCGGTAACGCCGACATCCTGGTGGTGCCCGACCTCGAGTCCGGCAACATGGTCGCCAAGCAGCTCGAATATCTCGCCAACGCGCTGATGGCCGGCGTGGTGCTGGGCGCGCGCGTGCCGATCGTGCTGACCAGCCGTGCAGACACCGCCGAGACGCGCACCGCGTCGTGCGCGGTCGTACAGCTGATGGCCCACAAGAAGCGCGAGGCCCTGAACGCATGAAGGCCGTCCTCGTTCTCAATGCGGGCTCGTCGAGCCTGAAGTTCGCGCTCTACCCGGTCGACGGTGACGTGGCCGCCGCGCCGGCGGTGTCCGGCCAGGTCGAAGGCATCGGTGCCAGACCCGAGGTCACCTTCAAGACCGCCGCGGGCGAACGCATCCAGGAGCCGGTGGTGACCGGCGGCAGCCAGGGCGAGCAGCATCGCGACGCGCTCGAGCACGTCTTCGCGCTGCTCGTCCGCCACAACCCGGCGCTCGACATCGTCGCCGCCGGCCACCGCATCGTGCACGGCGGCGAGCACTACAGCGCGCCGACCCGGCTCGACGAGGCGGTGCTGCGCACGCTCGACACCTTCGTGCCGCTCGCCCCGCTGCACCAGCCGCACAACCTGCGCGCGGTGCGCGCGGTCGCCACGCTGATGCCGCAGGTGCCGCAGGTGGGCTGCTTCGACACCGCCTTCCACCGCACCCAGCCGGCGGTCGCGCAGGCCTTCGCGCTGCCGCGCAGGCTGTCGGCCGAGGGCATCAAGCGCTACGGCTTCCACGGCCTGTCCTACGACTACGTCGCGCGCCAGCTGCCGGAAGTGGTCGGCGAGCGCGCCCGCGGCGCGGTGGTGATCGCCCACCTCGGCAACGGCGCGTCGATGTGCGCGCTGCGCGACGGTCGCAGCGTCGCGTCGACGATGGGCTTCACCGCGGTCGAGGGCCTGATGATGGGCACCCGCACCGGCAGCCTCGACCCCGGCGTGATGCTCTACCTGATGGAGCAGAAGGGCATGGACGCCAAGGCGCTCACCAGCCTGCTGTACAAGGAATCGGGCCTGCTCGGCGTGTCGGGCATCAGCCAGGACATGCGCACCCTGCTCGCCTCCGACGCCCCCGAGGCCAAGGAAGCGGTGGACCTGTTCTGCTACCGCATCGCGCGCGAGCTCGGCTCGCTGGCTGCGGCGGCGGGCGGGCTGGACGCGCTGGTGTTCACCGGCGGCATCGGCGAGCACGCCGCGCCGGTGCGCGAGAAGGTGGCCGCGCTGGCGGCGTGGATGGGCATCGAGGTCGACCCCGCCGCCAACGCCGACCACGCCCGCCGCATCGACACCGCGGCCAGCCGCGTCGCGGTCGCCGTGGTGCCGACCAACGAAGAGCGCATGATCGCGCGCTACACGGCGGAGACGCTGGGGCTGTAGGCGGCGCGGGCGGCGCGCATCGGCCAGCGCCGGCGCGCCGCGCTTCATCCATCGGCCGGATCGCGACTTGCGTCGCTCCCACAAGACCCTCGCCGGATCGCGACTCGCGTCGCTCCTACAAGACCCTCGCCGGATCGCGACTCGCGTCGCTCCTACAAGACCCTCGCCGGATCGCGACTTGCGTCGCTCCCACAAGACCCCGCCGGATCGCGACTTGCGTCGCTCCTACGCCCCGCATGCGGGCACGGGGGTCGGGGGCGCTGTGGGAGCGACGCAAGTCGCGATCGCGGCCTCTCGACCCGCGCAGTCCGCCCTCCCCGCGCGATCCTTTCGCCCCAATCCACCCGGGTATTCCCGCCTTGGGCATACCCTGCGGCCGGTGCTACCGTCATGCTCCCCAGCACGACGGAGCACACCATGAAAAGGCAAACCCTCCTCGCCACCGCGCTCATGATGGCGGCGTTCGGCGCCCTGGCGAAGCAGCCGGTCGACACCGGCCACGGCGGCGCGGTCGCCACCATCTCGCACGAGGCCAGCCTGGCCGCGATGCAGATCCTCGATGCCGGCGGCAACGCCATCGACGCCGCGGTGGCCGCGGCGGCCGCGCTCGGCGTCACCGACCCGTTCAGCTGCGGCATCGGCGGCGGCGGCTTCATGCTGATCTACTCCGCGAAAGACCGGCGCGTGATCGCCATCGACCACCGCGAGGTCGCCCCGGCGAGCTTCCACCCCGGCGTCTTCCTCGACGCCGAGGGCAAGGAGATGGACTGGAAGGCCACCGTGCCCAACGGCATCTCGGTCGGGGTGCCCGGCACGGTGCGCGGCTGGCACGAGGCGCTGACGCGCTACGGCACGATGGGCTTCGACAAGGTGCTCGCGCCCGCCATCCGGGTGGCCGAAGAAGGCTTCGCGGTCGGCCCCAACTTCCACCGCATCAACAAGATCAACGAGGCCAAGTTCGCGCGCTTCTCCACCGCGTCGGCGCTCTACCTGCAGGACGGCAAGGCGCTGCCGGTGGGCACGCGTTTCCGCAACCCCGAGCTCGCGCAGACCTACCGCGATATCGCGCGCGGCGGGGTGAAGGCCTTCTACGAGGGCCCGATCGCGGCGAGCATGGTGGCGGCGGTGAACCACCCGCCGGTCACGCCCGGCACGAGCGTGATCGCCGGCGGCCTCACCATGGCCGACCTGAAGGACTACGAGGCGCGCATCCGTCCGCCGATCCGCTCGACCTATCGTGGCTACGAGATCCACGGCATGCCTGCGCCCTCGAGCGGCGGCATCGCGATCGCGCAGGCGCTCAACCTGCTCGAGACCTTCGACCTCGCCGGCAAGCCGCGCGCCGAGATCGAGCACCTCTACCTCGAGGCCTCGCGCCTGGCCTTCGCCGACCGCAACGCCTACGTGGCCGACGAGGAGTTCGTGGATGTGCCCAGGGACGGCCTGCTGTCGAAGGCCTACGCGCGCGAGCGCGCGCGGCAGATCGGCGCCCGCGCGGCGCCGGGCAAGGTCGCGGCGGGCGACCCCTACCCCTTCGAGGACGACCGCTCGGTGCCGCTGCGCCCGCAGCCGAAGCCGCTCGCGCAGGAGTCGATGCATACCACCCACCTCACGGTGTCCGACCGCGAGGGCAACGTGGTCGCCTACACCTTCACCATCGAGGACTGGGGCGGCAGCGGCATCGTGGTGCCGGGGCGCGGCTTCCTGCTCAACAACGAGCTCACCGACTTCGACTTCAGCGGCCCCCACCCCAACCTGCCCGAGGCCTTCAAGCGCCCGCGCTCGAGCATGAGCCCGACCATCGTGCTGAAGGACGGCGCGCCCGCGTTCACGATCGGCTCGCCCGGCGGCTCGACCATCATCACCACCGCGCTGCAGACCATCGTCAATCACGTCGACCTGGGCATGAGCCTGGCCGACGCGCTCGCCGCCCCGCGCATGAGCCAGCGCAACGGCGAGACGACCCTGGTCGAGACCCTGCTTGGCTTCCCGGGCAGCGAGCAGGCCAAGGCGCTGGAGGCGAAGGGCCACAAGTGGCGCGAGACCGACCAGATCGGCGCCGCCAACGCCATCCGCTTCAACCCCGACGGCACGGTGACCGCGGTCAGCGAGCCGCTGCGCCACGGCGGCGGCAGCGCGATCGTGCAGAAGCAGTGAGGCGGCACCGGCCCGGGCGCGAAGACCAGGCCGCGCGGCGCGAATCGCGGCCGCGGCCTGCCGGGGGCGCCTGCAGGGCCGGCGTCCTTGTCGAAACCGAACCTTCAGGCCGGCTCGCCGTGGAAGCGGAAGCCGCCGCGGCCATCGTGCTTGACGGCATAGAGCGCGGCGTCCGCGCGGCGCTGCAGTTCCCCGGCGTCGGCGTCGTCCTGCGGACCGAGGGCGATGCCGACCGAGGCGCCGATGTGCGCGACGCCCTCGCCGAGCTCGAAGGGCAAGGCCATGGCGGCGCAGATGCGCTCGGCCACCTCGGCGGCATCCTCGCGGCCGCCGACCTCGCCGAGGATCACCGCGAACTCGTCGCCGCCCAGGCGCGCCACCGTGTCGGAGGCGCGCACGCACAGTTCCAGGCGGCGGCCGACCTCGACCAGCAGCGCGTCGCCGGCGAGGTGGCCGAAGCGGTCATTGACGCCCTTGAAGTGGTCGAGGTCGACCAGCATCAGCGCGAAACGCTCGCCATGGCGTAGCGCGCTGGCGATCGCCGACTGCAGCCGATCCTCGAACAGGCGGCGGTTGGGCAGGCCGGTGAGCGCATCGTGGTTGGCGCGGAAGCGCAGCTTCTCCTCGGTCTGCTTGCGCGAGGTGATGTCGGTCATCGTGGCGACGAAGCCCTCGGGCGCGTCGGCCTCGCCGATCCGCACCGCCGACATCCACTGCACGTACAGGTCGCCGTCCTTGCGCCGGTTCCACACCTCGCCCTGCCAGCGTCCGGCGGCGGCCAGCGTGGCGAGGAGCTCGCGGAAGAAGGCCCGGTCGTGGCGCCCCGAGCCGAGCATGGACGGCTTGCGGCCAAGGACTTCTTCGGCCGCGTAGCCGGTGATTTCGCAGAAGGCGGGGTTCACCTGGACGATGCGCAGCGCGGCGTCGAGCAGCATGATGCCCTCGGCGGCACTGTCGAAGATCGCGCGGTAGCGCGACTCGCTCGCCGCCAGGCGCTGCTCGCTGCGCCGGTGCAGGTCGACCTCGCCGGCGAGGCGGCGGTTGGCCTCGGCGAGTTCGACGGTGCGCCGCTCGATCAGACGCTCCTGCTCGGCGTTGATCCGCCGCACCTGGACGACATGGCGCCGGTTGGCACGCAGCAGGCCGTGCATCAGGCCGGCGGCGAGCAGCCCGGCGAGCAGATAGACGAAGACCGCGCGCATGCGCAGCTGATCGCGCCGGGCGATCAGCACCTCGGCAGGCATCGTCACCGAGATGCCGCCGCGGATGTCGCCCACCTGGTAACCCTGCTCTGCATGACACTGCAGGCAGGGCTCGCGCACCAGCAAGGGTGCCATGTAGCGATGCGCCGGGCCGCTTCCGCCCTCGCCGCCGCCCTCCACCAGCGCCAGCACCTCGGTCTCGCCGGCCTCGAACCGCGCGAGCGCCATCGCCTCCCAGGCGTCGGGACGGTTCTCGGGTCGGATCGGCTTGAGGCTGGTGAGGTGCAGGCTCGCGCCCTCCGCGTGCAGGGCGAGGTCGGCGATCTGCCGCGTCATGTAGGCCGGGTTGACCATGGTCAGGCGCACGCCGTCGGTGGTCTGCAGGTCGCGCGCCGGGTGCTTCAGCCAAGGGTTCGGCTGGGTGCTCTCGTCCACCACGACATACACCCCGCCATGCCTGGCGTTCCACTCGCGGGTGGTCTGGATCAGCGAGAACAGCGCCGCACCGCGTTCGCGGGCGATCGCGACGACGCTGCGGTCGATCAGCCGCCATTCGAGCACCAGCAACGTTCCGAACAGCAGCGCGCCGCAGAGGTAGATGAGCGCGACGACGCGCAGGGGATGCGCATCGCCGGATGCGGACTCCGACGCCATGTCATCGCCTCCGGTGGTCATGCTTCATTCTATGGAGAAAGCGCGCATGGAAGCGTGACACCTTTCCTCACGCGGGGCAGGCGGGATGAAGCGGCGTGCCGTCCTCGGCCTCCTCGCCGAGGAAGCCGCCGCTCTGGTGCGCCCACAGCCGCGCATAGAGGCCGCCGCGGGCGAGCAGGCTGTGGTGGTCGCCCTCCTCCACGATGCGGCCCTTGTCCATCACCACCAGGCGATCCATCGCCGCGATGGTGGACAAGCGGTGCGCGATCGCCACCACGGTCTTGCCTTCCATCAGGCGATACAGGCTGGCCTGGATGGCGGCCTCGACCTCGGAGTCGAGCGCGCTGGTGGCCTCGTCGAGCAGCAGGATGGGCGCGTCCTTCAGCATCACGCGCGCGATCGCGATGCGCTGGCGCTGGCCGCCGGAGAGCTTCACGCCGCGCTCGCCGACGTGGGCGTCGTAGCCGCTGCGACCCTTGGGGTCGGTAAGGCCGAGGATGAACTCGTGCGCCTCGGCCCGCTTCGCGGCGGCGATCATGTCGGCGTCGGTGGCGTCGGGGCGGCCGTAGAGGATGTTGTCGCGCACCGAGCGGTGCAGCAGCGAGGTGTCCTGGGTGACCATGCCGATCTGCGCGCGCAGGCTGTCCTGCGTCACGCCGGCGATGTCCTGGCCGTCGATCAGGATGCGGCCCTGCTCGAGATCGTAGAAGCGCAGCAGCAGGTTCACCAGGGTCGACTTGCCCGCGCCCGAGCGCCCGACCACGCCGATCTTCTCGCCCGGACGGATGGTCAGCGTGAAGTCGTCGATCACCCGCCGCGCCTGCGGCCCGGTGGCGCCGTAGGCGAACACGAGCCGCTCGAAGCGCACCTCGCCGCGGCTCACCACCAGCGCCTTGGCGTCGCTGCGGTCGACCACCGCATGCGGGCGCGACAAGGTGTTGATGCCGTCCTGCACGGTGCCGACGTTCTCGAACAGCGAGGCCATCTCCCACATCACCCAGTGCGACATGCCGTTCAGGCGCAGCGCCATCGCGGTCGCCGCCGCCACCGCGCCGACCCCGACCTCGCCCTGGCTCCACAGCCACAGCGTCGTGCCGCCGGTGGCGAGGATCAGCCCCATCGACAGGCTGTGATTGACGATCTCGATGCCGCTCACCAGGCGCATCTGCGCATGCACGGTGCCGAGGAACTCCTGCATCGCGCCGCGCGCGTAGCCGGCCTCGCGGCCGGCGTGGGAGAACAGCTTGACGGTGGCGATGTTGGTGTAGGCGTCGGTGATGCGCCCGGTCATCAGCGCGCGCGCGTCGGCCTGGGCGCGCGACACCTTCGACAGGCGCGGCACGAACCAGCGCAGCGCCAGCACATAGAGCGCCAGCCAGCCGAGGAAGGGTGCGAGCAGCCAGGCGTCGAAGCTCGCCACCACCGCGGTCATGGTGAAGAAGTAGATGCTCACGAACACCAGGATGTCGGTAAGGATCAGGCAGGTGTCGCGCACCGCGAGCGCGGTCTGCATGACCTTGGCCGACACCCGGCCGGCGAACTCGTCCTGGTAGAAGCTCATGCTCTGGCCGAGCATCAGGCGGTGGAAGCGCCAGCGCAGCCGCATCGGGAAGTTGCCCGCCAGGCTCTGGTGCTTGAGCAGGGTCTGCACCGCCACCAGCACGATGCTGCCGAGGATGATGGCCGCGAGCAGCAGCAGGGTTCCGCCTTCGTCCGCCCACAGGCGCGCGGGCTCGACCGCGGCCAGCCAGTCGACCACGCGGCCGAGCATGGCGAACAGCAGGGCCTCGAAGGCGCCGATGGTCGCGGTGAGCAGCATCATGCCGAGGATGAAGGGCCGCATGCCCTCGGTGCCCGCCCACAGGAAGGCGAAGAAGCCGCGCGGCGCGGGGCCGGGGGCGGCTTCGGGATAGGGGTCGACGCGGCGTTCGAACCAGCTGAAAGGCACGGCGGCTCTCCGTGATGGGTCCGGCCTGTGACCGGCCGGATGGGCCGCGGGTGCCCGCGGCAAAGCAAAAAGCCCCGCGCGTGGCGGGGCGGGGTTCGCGGCTGCCGCCACCCGCGCAGGAGGGCGGCGGGCCGGGCTTACATGGTCGGCGCGCTGCTGCGGATCAGGTGGTCGAAGGCGGACAGCGAAGCCTTGGCACCTTCGCCCATGGCGATGATGATCTGCTTGTACGGCACCGTGGTGCAGTCGCCGGCGGCGAAGATGCCCGGCACCGAGGTCTGGCCCTTGGCGTCCACGATCACCTCGCCGAAGCGCGACAGTTCGAGCGTGCCCCTGAGGAAGTCGGTGTTGGGCAGCAGGCCGATCTGCACGAAGATGCCTTCGAGCTCGAGACGGTGCTCGGCGTTGGTCTTGCGATCCTTGTACACCAGGCCATTCACCTTGTCGGCACCGGTGACCTCGGTGGTCTGCGCGCTCTTGATCACGCTGACGTTGGGCAGGCTGTAGAGCTTCTTCTGCAGCACGGCGTCGGCGCGCAGGTCGTCGGCGAACTCCAGCAGGGTCACGTGGGCGACCACGCCGGCGAGGTCGATCGCGGCCTCGACGCCGGAGTTGCCGCCGCCGATCACCGCCACGCGCTTGCCCTTGAACAGCGGGCCGTCGCAGTGCGGGCAGTAGGCCACGCCCTTGCCGCGGAACTCCTTCTCGCCGGGCACGTTCATCTCGCGCCAGCGCGCACCGGTGGCGACGATCACGGTCTTGGCCTTGAGGCTGGCGCCGTTCTCCATCTTCACCTCGTGCTGGTTCTCGCCCGGCACCACGCCGGCAACGCGCTGCAGGTTCATGACGTCGACTTCGTATTCCTTGACGTGCTCCTCCAGGCTGGCGACCAGCTTGGGGCCTTCGGTGTACTTCACCGAGATGAAGTTCTCGATCGCCAGCGTGTCCATGACCTGGCCGCCGAAGCGCTCGGCCACCACGCCGGTGCGGATGCCCTTGCGCGCGGCGTAGATCGCCGCCGCCGCGCCGGCCGGTCCGCCCCCCACGACGAGCACGTCGAAGGCCGGCTTCTCGGAGAGCTTCCTGGCGTCGCGCGCCGCGGCGCCGGTGTCGACCTTGGCGAGGATCTGGCCGAGCTCGAGGCGGCCCTGGTCGAACTCCTCGCCGTTCAGGTACACCGTCGGCACCGCCATGATCTGGCGCTCCTCGACTTCCTTCTGGAACAGCGCGCCATCGATCATGGTGTGGCGGATCTTCGGGTTGAGCACCGCCATCAGGTTGAGCGCCTGCACCACGTCCGGGCAGTTGTGGCAGGACAGCGAGATGTAGGTCTCGAAGTTCAGCTCGACGTCGAGGTTCCTGATCTGCTCGATCACCTCGGCCTCGACCTTGGGCGGGTAGCCGCCGGCCTGCAGCAGGGCGAGGATCAGCGAGGTGAATTCGTGGCCCATGGGCAGGCCTGCGAAGCGCACGCGCGCCTCGCCGCCGCGCGGTCCGACCGAGAACGAGGGCTTGCGTTCGTCGTCATCGCGACGCTCGACCAGGGTGATCAGCTTCGACTGCTCGGTGACGTCGTGCAGCAGCTCGAGCAGTTCCTTCGACTTCGGACCATCATCCAGCGACGCCACGATCTCGATCGGCTGCGTCACCCGCTCCAGGTAGGCTTTCAGTTGAGTCTTGATGTTGGCGTCCAGCATGATGGTCACTCCCCTTCTGTTTTGCGACCGCCGCTGTTTACGGCAGTCCGGATACGACGCAGCCGGCGCGTGGCCGGCTGCGGAGCTTGCGCCCCGGACCACGGCGGTCCGGGGAAAGGTGCAGCACTGCCTTAGATCTTGCCGACCAGGTCGATCGACGGGGCCAGCGTGGCTTCGCCTTCCTTCCACTTCGCCGGGCACACTTCGTTCGGGTGCGAGGCGACGTACTGGGCGGCCTTGAGCTTGCGCACGGTCTCGGTCACGTCACGGGCGATGGCGTTGTCGTGCACTTCCATCGTCTTGATGACGCCTTCCGGGTCGATCACGAAGGTGCCGCGCAGGGCCAGGCCGGCTTCCTCGATATGCACGCCGAAGGCGCGGGTCAGCTGGTGGGTCGGATCGCCGACCAGCGGGAACTTGGCCTTGCCGACGGCCGGCGAAGTCTCGTGCCAGACCTTGTGCGAGAAGTGGGTGTCGGTGGTGACGATGTAGACCTCTGCGCCGGCCTTCTGGAACTCGGCGTAGTGCTCGGCCGCGTCCTCGATCTCGGTCGGGCAGTTGAAGGTGAAGGCGGCCGGCATGAAGATCACCACGGACCACTTGCCCTTCATGCTCGCATCGGAGACTTCGACGAACTTGCCGTTGTGGAAGGCCTGGGCTTTGAACGGTTGAACCTGGGTGTTGATCAGCGACATCTGTAATCCTCCAGAAGGGTTGTTGGAACGGTTCGGTGCAACTCGATGGAGCAAAGTTTAGACCGGTTCCTTGAATTGCTCTAATTGATTATGGAGATCCAGTCGATTGGAGGTCCCTATGGACTCGCGATTACCGGAGTGCATCGTCGATCGCGCCGCCACCGCCCGGGACAACGTCCGCGGGCAGCGTGCAAACGACGATCGAATGTAACTGGGGACGGATGACGAAAGTTCAAGTGCCGGCGAGATGCCGCCGCACCGAGATCGCCGCGCCCAGCCAGCCGAGGAAGGCCGCGAAGGCGACGATCGCCAGGCTGGCCTCGGGCTCGGGCCCGCTCAGCGCGAAGACGGCGCCGTAGGTCTCGGCGAGCCGCGCCACCGGGGCGGCGAGCGCCTCGATGCCGAGCGCCATGGTGCCGAGCGCGACGAGACCGCCGAGCGCGCCCTGCAGGCCGCCGAACCAGTAGAAGGGGCGGCGGATGAAGGGATCGGTGGCGCCGAGCAGCCGGCTCACCGCGATCTCCTGGCGCTGGGTGAGGATCTGCAGGCGAATGGTGTTGAAGGTGACCACCACCAGCGCGAAGCCGAGCAGGCCGGCGAGCATCAGCACCGCCGAACGTCCAAGCCCGAGCAGCGCATGCAGGCGCTCGACCCAGGCCGAGTCGAGCTGCACGTGCGCCACCTTGGGCCAGGAGCGCATGCGCTCGGCCATGCGCTCGAACAGCGCCGGATCCTCGCGGCGCGGCGCGAGCACGAAGGCGTCGGGCAGCGGGTTGGCCTTGAGCCCGCCGAGCACGTCGCCCAGGCCTGCAGCCTCGAGCTGGCGCAAGCCCTCGTCGCGTGGCACGAAGCGGTAGCTGGCGAGTTCGCTCTCGCCTTTCAGGCGCTGCTCGATCGCGGCGACCTCGGCCGCGCCGGCGTTCATGTCCAGGAACAGGCTGATCTCGGGCGTGCCGGAGACGCCGCGCGCCAGCGAGCCGAGGTTGTCGAGGAGCAGGTAGCCGCCGCCCGGCAGCGACAGCGCGATGCCGACCACCAGTGCCGACAGCAGGGTGCCTACGGGCTGCGACACCAGCCGGTGCAGTGCGTGACGGATCGCACGCAGGTGCAGGTAGAACCAGTTGATCACGCCGCAACCTCCTCCTGCGCCGGCCGTCCGCCCGGGCGCGAGTCCTCGACCAGCTGCCCCTTGGCCAGCACGAGCCGGCGCGGCCGGCTGGCGGCGAACAGGCTGGCGTCGTGGGTGGACACGAGCACGGTGACGCCGGCCTGGTTGAAGGAGCGGAACAGTGCCGCGATGTCGGCGGCGTAGGCGGGGTCGAGGTGGGCGGTGGGCTCGTCGGCGATGAGGATCGACGGCCGGTTGACGATCGCGCGCGCGATCGCCACGCGCTGCTGCTCGCCGCCCGACAGACCCGCCGGCATCTCCTTGCCACGCCCGTCCAGGCCCACGCGCTCGAGCGCGGCCGCCACCCGCTTCGCGGCGTCGGCCGCGGGGTGGCCGGTGATCACCAGCGGCAGCATCACGTTGTCGTAGACGTTGCGGTCGAACAGCAGCCGGCTCTCCTGCAGCACCAGGCCGAGGTTGCGGCGCAGGTAGGGGATGGCCGTGCGCGGCAGGTGCGACACGTCCTGACCGTTGATCAGCACACGACCGGCGGTCGGGCGCTCGATGACCGGGATGAGCTTGAACAGCGTGCTCTTGCCCGCGCCGGAATGGCCGGAGAGCACGACCAGCTCGCCATGGCGGATCTCGAAGCTGACGCCCGCCAGCGCCGTGTAGCCGCCCGCATAGCGCTTGGCCACGTCCTCGAAGACGATCATCTGCGCGCTTCCGCTCCCGCCTTGACCGCACCGGCACCCGGCTCGAAGAGCGCATCGACGAACTCGCGCGCCTTGAACGGCTGCAGGTCGTCGATGCCCTCGCCGACGCCGATGAAGCGCAGCGGCTTGGGGCACTGGCGCGCGATCGCCGCCAGCACGCCGCCCTTGGCGGTGCCGTCGAGCTTGGTGACCACCAGGCCGGTGACGCCGATCGCCTTGTCGAAGGCCTTCACCTGGGCGAGCGCGTTCTGGCCGATGTTGGCGTCGAGCACCAGCAGCACCTCGTGCGGCCCGCTCGGGTCGGCCTTGGCGATCACCCGGCGCACCTTGGCGATCTCTTCCATGAGGTGGAGCTGGGTGGGCAGGCGGCCGGCGGTGTCGGCGAGCACGACGTCGATCTTGCGCGCACGTGCGGCGTTGATGGCGTCGAAGATCACCGCCGCGGCGTCGCCGCTGTCCTGCGCCACCACGGTGACGTTGTTGCGCTCGCCCCAGGTCATCAGCTGCTCGCGCGCGGCGGCGCGGAAGGTGTCGCCCGCGGCGAGCAGCACGCTCTTGCCATGGGCCTGGAAGTACTTGGCCAGCTTGCCGATCGAGGTCGTCTTCCCGGAGCCGTTGACGCCCGCGATCATGATGATGAAGGGGCGATGACCTGCGACCTCGAGCGGCGCTTCGAGCGGCGCGATGATCTCGTGCAGGCCGTCGGCGAGCGCCTTCTGCAGCTGGTCGGCGGTCTCCAGGCGGTCGCGCTTCCAGCGCCGGCGCAGGTCGTCGATCAGGTGCTGGGTGGCGTCGACGCCGCAGTCGGCCATCAGCAGGGTGGATTCGAGCTCCTCGAGCAGGTCCTCGTCGATCTTGCGCAGGCCGAACAGGCTCGCCAGCCCTCCGCCGATCTGGTTTCGAGTGCGCGCGAGGCCGGCCTTGAGGCGCTCGGTCCACGACTTCTTCGCGACCGCGGCGGCGGCCGCGGACGGCTCCGGCTCCGGCTCCGGCTCCGGTTCGGCTTCGGGTTCGGGTTCGGCTTCGGGTTCGGACTCGGCTTCGGGTTCGGACTCGGCTTCGATCGCCGGCTCGACCGCGACGGGGGCTTCGGGCGTCGGCTCGCCCGAGGGCTCCGGCTGCGGCTCGGGCACGGCTTCGGCTGGCGCCTGCGCAGCGGGCTCCGGCTCGGCAAGGGCCGCCGCCTCGGCGGCCGGCTGCGCAGGGGATTCGGGCAGCGCAGCGGGCTCGACGGGCTCTGCGGTCGCGTCGATCTCCGCCGCGTCGCGACGCGCAGCCTCGGCCACCGAGGCCTCCGCGGGCGCTTGCGGCGCCGGCGCGCCGGCGAGGTCTTCGGCGCGGACCTCGGAGGCAGTCTGCTCCTCGGCAGCCTGCTCGGCGGGCCTGGCCTCGTCGACAGACTTGCCGAACTTCTTCTTCAGGAAACCAAACATGAAACGCTCGGGTCAGAGGGGACGTTTTGCGTCGGCGCACGCGGCCCGGCAAGCATGGGCGCGCACCGCCGATCACGCTAAGATGCGGCTCCCCGGCACTGGCTGCGCCATGCGCAGCGGGCCTCGCGGAGTGCCGCGGATTCTAACAGATGCAGGACAACTCCATGTTTCGCCTCCCCCCCGCCCTCCGCCTCGCCCGCCTGCCCGGAAGCCGCTTCGCACGCGGGCTCCTCCTCGGCGCGACGCTCTCCGCCGCGCTCGCCCCGCCCGTCCTCGCCAACCCCTTCGAGACCACGCTCGCCAACGGCATGAAGCTGATCGTCAAGGAGGACCGCCGCGCCCCCTCGGTGGTGCACATGGTGTGGTACCGCACGGGTGCGATGGACGAGCCGGACGGCGTCTCGGGCGTGGCCCATGTGCTCGAGCACATGATGTTCAAGGGCACGAGGGAGGTCGGCCCGGGCGAGTTCAACCGCCGCGTGGCCGCCGTCGGCGGGCGCGACAACGCCTTCACCGGCAAGGACTACACGGCCTACTTCCAGCAGGTGCCGCCCGCCCACCTGCCGGCGATGATGGCGCTCGAGGCCGACCGCATGAAAAACCTCGTGCTCACCGACGAGGAGTTCGCGCGCGAGATCGAGGTGGTCAAGGAGGAGCGCCGCCTGCGCACCGACGACCAGCCGCGCGCGCTCGTGTTCGAGCAGCTGATGGCCACCGCCTACCAGGCCCACCCCTACCGCCGCCCGGTGATCGGCTGGATGCCCGACCTCGAGGCCATGCGGCCGGAAGACGCGCGCACCTGGTACCGGCGCTGGTACGCGCCCAACAACGCGTACCTGGTGGTCGTGGGCGACGTCGACCACCGCGAGGTGTTCCGCCACGCCGAGCAGACCTACGGCGCCCTCCCCGCCGGCGAGCTGCCCGCCCGCCGCATCTCCCCCGAACCGGCGCAACGCGGCCCGCGCGCCTCGACGGTGAAGGCCCCCGCCGAGCTGCCCTATCTCGCCATGGCCTGGCACGTGCCCGCGCTGCGCGATCCCGCCAACGACCGCGAGGCCTTCGCGCTCGACGTGCTCGCCGCCGTGCTCGACGGCTACGACGGCGCCCGCCTCACCCGCGGCCTGGTGCGCGACCAGCGCATCGCGGTCAGCGTCGGTGCCAGCTACGACACCGGCAACCGCGGCCCGGCGCTGTTCTACCTGCACGGCGTGCCCGCCGCCGGCACCAGCCCGGAGGCGCTCGCCGAGGCCTTGCGCGCCGAGCTGCGCCGTATCGCCGACGAAGGCATCAGCGCCGCGGAGCTCGCGCGCGTGAAGACGCAGGCGATCGCCGCCCAGGTATATAAGCGCGACTCGCTGATGGGCCAGGCGATGGAGATCGGCCACCTCGAATCCGCGGGCCTGTCCTGGCGCGACGAGGACAGGCTGCTCGATGGCCTGCGCGCGGTCACCGCCGAGGAGGTGCAGGCGGTAGCAAAGCGTTACTTCGACGACGCCAGCCTCAACACCGCCCGCCTCGATCCGCAGCCGCTCGGCGACAAGCGCCCGCGCTCGTCCTTCGCCGCCCCGCGCCACTGAAGCGCAACGCCCACGAAATGCCCGCCATGACCGCAGAAACCCCCAGCCTCGAGCGCTCCCCCACCCGCCCCCGCCGCCTCCATCTCCTGCGCACCGCCGCGTTCGTACTTGGTGCCGGCGCGGCGGCCGGCGCGCTCGCCGCCCCCGAGATCGTCGAATGGACCGCGCCCACCGGCGCGCGGGTGCACTTCGTCGAGAGCCGCGCGCTGCCGCTGGTCGACATCCAGATCTCCTTCGCTGCCGGCGGCGCGCTCGACCCCGAGGGCAAGGCCGGGCTGGCGAGCATGACCCAGGCCCTGCTCGACGCCGGCGCCGGCGGGCTCGACGAGCAGACCATCGCCGACCGCAAGGCCGATCTCGGCATCGAGCTCTCCGGCGGCACCGACAACGACCGCGCCAGCATGGCGCTGCGCAGCCTGTCCTCGCCCGCCGAGCTCGACGCCGCAGTCGAGCTCGCCGCCACCCTGCTCGCCCGCCCCGACTTTCCCGCCGCGGTGCTCGAGCGCGAGCGCAGCCGCGCGATCGCCGGCCTGCGCGAGGCGCTGACCAAGCCCGCCACGCTCGCCGCGCGCCAGTTCAACGCCGCGCTCTACGCCGGCCACCCTTATGGCCACGACAGCACGCCGGAGTCGCTCGCCGCGATCGGGCGCGACGACCTGGTCGACTTCCATCGCCGCCACTACGGCGCCAACCGCGCCACGGTGGCGATCGTCGGCGACGTGGACCGCGCCGCCGCCGAGCGCATCGCGGTCCGCCTCACCGCGGGCCTGCCCGCGACGCAGGCCGCCATGCCGCTGCCGGCGCCCGCGCCCACCACGGCCCGGACCTTGCGCATCCCGCACCCCTCGGCGCAGGCCCACATCCTCGTCGGCCAGCCCGGCATGGCGCGCGAGGACGCCGACTACTTCCCCTTGCTGGTGGGCAACTACGTGCTCGGCGGTGGCGGCTTCGTGTCGCGGCTGACCGCCGAGGTACGCGAGAAGCGCGGTTTTGCCTACAGCGTGTACAGCGCGCTGTCGCCACAGCAGGTCGCCGGCCCCTTCCAGATCGGCCTGCAGACGCGCGGCAGCCAGGCCGAGGAAGCGCTCGCGGTGGTGCGGGCGACGCTCGCGGGCTTCCTCGCCGAGGGCCCCAGCGCCGAGGAGTTGCAGGCCGCCAAGGACAACCTGATCAATGGCTTCGGCCTGCGCCTCGACTCCAACGCCAAGCTGCTCGACTACGTGTCGATGATCGGCTTCTACCGCCTGCCGCTCGACTGGCTGGAGCGCTACCCGCAGCAGGTCGCCGCGGTCGACGTCGCCGCGGTGCGCGCGGCCTGGCAACGCCGCATCCGCCCGGAACAGCTCGTCACCGTGATCGCCGGCGGCGACGGCGACCGTCCCGCCGCGGCGGGTACGTCCGCCACGCCCCCCGCGGAAGCCCCGCAGTGAGCCGGGTCCGCATCGTCGGCGGACAGTGGCGCTCGCGCCTGCTCGACGTGGCCTCGGTGCCAGGCCTGCGCCCGACGCCCGACCGCGTGCGCGAGACCCTGTTCAACTGGCTGGGCCAGGACCTCGACGGCCACGCCTGCCTGGACCTCTTCGCCGGCACCGGCATCCTCGGCTTCGAGGCCGCCTCACGCGGCGCCGCCCGCGTCGTCCTGGTCGAGCACGACGCGCGCGCGCTCGACGCACTGCACAAGGCGGCAAAGACCCTACAGGCGGCGCAAGTAGAGATCGTGCGCGGCGATGCGGTAAGATTCGCGCAATCCACGCCGCAGCGTTTCGACGGCGTGTTCCTCGATCCGCCCTACAAGCAGGGCTGGATCGAGCGGGTGTCGCCTTGGCTGGACCGGCTGGTCCGTCCCGAGGGATGGCTCTATGTCGAATCCGAAGTCGCCGTGGACAGCCTCGGCGCATGGCGCGCGGTCAAGCAGGGCCGCGCCGGGCAGGTCCATTTCCATCTCATGCGCAGGAGCGAGGAATGAAGGAAGCGATCGCGGTCTATCCGGGCACCTTCGACCCGTTCACCCGCGGCCACGAGGATCTCGTGCGGCGCGCCTCGATCCTGTTCGAGAAGGTCGTCGTCGCGGTCGCGCGCAGCAACAGCAAGAACCCGATCTTCGGACTGGAGGACCGGGTCGACATCGCACGCGATGCCGTCTCAGCCTTTCCCAACGTCGAAGTGGTCGGCTTCGACTGCCTGCTGATGGAGTTCCTCCAGCAGCAGGATGCGCGCGTGATCATCCGCGGGCTGCGTGCGGTATCCGACTTCGAATACGAATTCCAGATGGCAGGGATGAACCGCAAGCTTTATCCGGACGTCGAGACGGTGTTCCTGACGCCCGGTGAAGAATTCATGTTCATCTCCGCCACGATGGTGCGGGAGATCGCCCGCCTCGGCGGCGACGTGAGCAAGTTCGTGCAGCCCAGGGTGCTCGCACGGCTGCAGGAAAGACTCAAATCAAAGTAAACGCAAGGAAGCGAAGACCATGGCTCTGATGATTACCGACGAATGCATCAACTGCGACGTCTGCGAACCGGAGTGCCCCAACGGCGCCATCTACCAGGGCGAAGAGATCTATGAGATCGACCCCAACAAGTGCACCGAGTGCGTCGGCC
Source organism: Thauera sp. DNT-1 (assembly GCF_055393985.1). NCBI lineage: Bacteria > Pseudomonadati > Pseudomonadota > Betaproteobacteria > Rhodocyclales > Zoogloeaceae > Thauera > Thauera sp. DNT-1. The sequence continues at coordinate 2,119,398 of NZ_AP043752.1, forward strand.
ACTTCGACGAGCCGCAGTGCCAGCAGGTGTGCCCGGTGGACTGTATCCCGCTCGACCCCAAGCGCGAGGAGACCAAGGACCAGCTGATGGCCAAGTTCCTCAAGCTGACCGGCAAGGCCTGATCACACCCGGCGGGAGCCCATCCCGCCGCACGAGACGACGGGGGCGGCCATCGGCGCGCCCCCGTCCGCTTTATTGCATGCGCGCGCCGCTCAGGCGGCCGCACGCACGCCCGTCACAGGCGTGTTGGCGGGCACGTCGAGCGCGTCGGCGACCGCGGCCTCGAGGTTGTCGAGCTCGTCCAGCAGCGCGCGCAGCGCCTCCTCGCCCTGCATCAACTCCTCCACGCGGCTCTCCAGCGTGTCGGTGGCCTCGTGGATGCGCTTGACGCTCTCGAGCCGGCGCTTGAGCTGGATCTGGTACTCGCGCACCTGGGTCTCCAGCGGCGACATCACCGCGCGCAGCCACTGCTCGACGTCGCGGTTGGCGAGCTCGAAGGTCTGCCGCGCCTGCACCGCGACGGTCTCGAAGAACTTCTGCGTGAGCGCGTGCTTCTCGGTGGTGACCAGGGTCAGCGCGGTGTTGATCTGGCGGTTGAAGGCCGTCTCCAGGCGCTCGAGCTCCTTCTCGTAGCGCAGCGTCGAGAAGCCTTCGGGTGCGGTGAGCTTGAGGCCGTGCTCGACGCTGAAGCGCTTGTACATGGCGTCGAGCATGCGGGTGATCTCGCCGATCTCCTCGGTAGAGCGCTGCAGGTTGCCACGCAGGCTGCGGAAATAGCCCTGCATGGCGTTGCGCAGCCCGCGCGTGAAGCTGGATTCGAGCATCGCCTCGCGCGTGCGCCGCGTCTCGTCGCGCACCGCGTCCAGGCCCATGTGCGCGAACAGGTTGTTGGCGAGGTCGGTGAACACCGTACGCACCGCGTAGTACTTCTGCAGACCCTGCTCGAACTCCTCCTTCTCGCTGCGGATCTTGCGCATCATGTATTCGATGACGCTCTGGTTCTTGCCGCGCAGGTCGGTAAGTTCCTGGAGCTGTTCGCGCAAGCCGGCCAGGCGCGCCTCGAGCAGGCTGCGCGTGGCGGCGGCGACCTCGGCGGACTCGGCGAGGATGTCCTCGCGCACGATCTCCTGCTTGGCGGGCAGCAGCCCCTCGGCGAGCGCACGCTCGAGCTGTGGCACACGGCTGCGCGCGAGCAGGGCCTCGTCGCCCTGGATGCGCGCCACCAGGCCCTTCTGCGCCGACACCGGGAACACTGCGGCGGGCTCGACGCCGAGGGTCGCGGCGACCGAGTCGACCTGGCGGCCGATCTCGGCTTCGATGCGCGCTTCGTCGCGCAGCCCGTCCCACAGCCCGTCGATCTTGTTGAGCACGACCAGGCGCCCGCGCTGGCGCTCGCTGCCAGCCTGCACGTAGTTGCGCCACACCGCGAGATCGCTCTGGGTGACGCCGGTGTCGGCGGCGAGGATGAACAGCACCGCGTGCGCATTCGGCAGCATCGACAGGGTGAGCTCGGGCTCGGCGCCGATCGCATTGAGGCCCGGCGTGTCGAGCACCACCAGGCCCTGCTCGAGCAGGGGATGCGGGAACTGGATCACGGCATGGCGCCAGCGCGGGATCTCGATGCGACCCTCGGCATCGGGACGGATGCCGTCGTCCCCTGCGGCATCGACGCGGAAGCCGAGCGCCTGCGCTTCGGCGACCTCGACCCGCTCGGTCTCGCCCACGCGCGCGAGCGCGGCCTGCAGGCCGGGGGCGTCGACCGCGTCGAGCGCGATCACGGTCCATTCTTCCGGATAGCGCTTGAGCTCGCTCACCGGCGTCTGGCGCGCGCGGCTGCGGATCGGCAGCAGACGCAGCTCGGGCTGCGCCCCCTTCTGCCACTGCAGCTCGGTCGGGCACATCGTGGTGCGGCCCGCGCTGGAGGGCAGGATGCGGTCGCCGTGGTCGGCGAAGAAAATCGCGTTGATGAGCTCGGATTTGCCACGCGAGAACTCGGCGACGAAGGCCACCGTGAGCTTGTCGTCGCGCAGGCGGTCGAGCAGGTATTGCAGGCGCATGTCCGCCTGGGCGTTGCCCACGTCGTTGCGCGCCAGCCACGCGCGCAGGCGGGCCACCGCGTCGCTGGCGTGGCCGCGCCAGCGGCTGTAGGCGGAAAACTGTTCGGTGAGATCGGTCATCGGCGTGCTCGTCCGGCAGGCGGGGGGGCGTCGGGCGCGCGCGAGGGCAAGGCCTCGCCGGCCCGCAGCGCAGAACATTATTCACCATAACCCGCTTCGCGGTTCGCGAGCGTGCCAAATTGCACGCCGCCTGCATGCCCCCCACCGGGGCATCGCCGTCCTTTCAGCTGCGGCGCTGGCAGCGCGGACAGAAGAAGCTCGCGCGTTGGGCGCTGACGATGCGCCGCACCGGCGTGCCGCACACCCGGCAGGACTCGCCGTCGCGACCATAGACGAAGTACTGCTGCTGGAAATAGCCTGGCCGGCCGTCGCCGCCGACAAAGTCGCGCAGCGTGCTGCCGCCGGCCGCGATCGCGGCGGCGAGCGTCTCGCGCACACAATCGACCAGGCGCGCGCAGCGTCGCGGCCCGAGCCGGCCGGCGGGCTCGAGCGGATGGATGCGGGCGCGGAAGAGGCTCTCGGAGGCGTAGATGTTGCCCACGCCGACGAGCTTGCGGCTGTCCATCAGCACATGCTTGATCGGCGCGCGCAGACCGCGCGTGATGCGCAGCAGCCAGTCGGCGTCGAAGCCGTCGCCGAGCGGTTCCGGCCCCAGGCCGGCGAGCAGCGGATGCGCCGCCACGTCGCCGGGCTGCCACACCACCATGCCGAAGCGGCGTGGGTCGCGCAGACGCAGCGCGCACTCGCCGAAGACAAAATCGACGTGGTCGTGCGCGCCCGCCGGCTCGGCCGCCGCGACCACGCGCAGGCTGCCCGACATCCCGAGATGCACGATCACCGTGCCCGCGGGAAAACGCAGCAGCAGGTACTTGGCACGCCGGTCGACCGCCTCGAGCCTGGCGCCCTCGATGTGCGCGGGCAGGTCGGCGGGCACCGCCACGCGCAGGCGCGGATTGCGCACCACCAGCCGGCTCAGGCTGCGGCCCTGGACGTGCGGCCGGATTCCACGGCAGGTGGTCTCGACTTCGGGCAGTTCGGGCATCGGGAAAGGAATCCGTGGGCTGCCCGCGCGCGGGCGCACACGGGGAACGGGTTGCGGCAGGGGCGGCGATCTGCCTACCATGGCATGAACCGAATTGTAGCCGAGCACTCGAAGCTTTCGCGGCACCCCCCGGCGGGTGCCAGGCGTTTCTTGCGCCGCGGCTCTGGCGCAACCCATCGAAGGTCCCGGAATTCCTCCCATGAAAACCCAGCTCGCCCGCATCGCCCGCTCCCTCTGCCTGGCCTTCGCGCTCGGCGCCGGCGGGGTCGCGACGGCGGCCAGCGGCGAGGCCGGCGAGGGCAACCTGCCCGCGCAGGAACTCACTCCGCGCACGCTGTACCACTTCCTGCTCGCCGAGATCGCCGGCGCGCGCGGCCAGATCGGCCTGTCGGCACAGCTCTATCTCGACCTCGCGCGCAGCACGCGCGACCCGCGCATCGCCCGCCGCGCCACCGAGATCGCGATGTACTCGCGCAACCTCGTGATGGCGCGCGGCGCCGCGGAGATCTGGACCGAGGTCGCCCCCGACTCGGACGAGGCGCGCCGGGTACTCGCCGGGCTGAGCGGCGCCGGCCGCGGCGAGGACATCAACCTCGAGGCCATCCAGTTCCAGCTCGCGCGCGTGCTCGCGCAATCGAACGGCCGCCTCGCGCAGAACCTGCTGAGCCTCGGCCATACCCTCGCCCGCGTACCCGACAAACAGGCGGTGCGCGGCATCGTGATGCGCCTGACCGAACCCTACGTCGAGATGCCCGAGGCGCACATCGCCCGCGCGCAGGCGGCACAGGCGGTCGAGGACAGGATGGGCGCGCTCGCTGCGGTGGATCGCGCCCTCGAGCTGCGCAGCGGCTGGGAACCCGCGGTGCTGCTGAAGGTGCAGATCCTCCAGCAGGCAGGCGCGCACACGGAGGCCCTGCGCGTGCTCGAGGCCGAGGCCGCGCGCGCGCCGGCGAGCCGGTCGCTGCGCCTGGCGAAGGCGCGTGCGCTGGTGAGCGCGCAGCGCTTCGGCGAGGCACGCGCGGCCTTCAACCAGTTGCTCGAAGCCTCGCCGCAGGATCCCGAACTGCTCTATGCGGTGGGCCTGCTGTCGATGCAGCTCGAGGACTTCGCCGCGGCCGAGCTGCACTTCGCACGCGCGCTCGCCGCGGAGCACCCGCAACCCGACCTCATCCGCCTTCACCTGGGCCAGATCGCCGCCGACCGCGGCGAGGGCGAGCGCGCACGCAAGTGGTTCGGCGAGATCGAGAGCGAGGACCTCCGTCCCGAGGCGGACATCCGCAGCGCCCTGAGCCTCGCGCACGAAGGACGCATCGAGGAGGCGCGCGCCCTGTTACGCAACGACGTCGAGGATCCCGACCTCGCCCGCCGCTACCTGCTCGCCGAGGCGCAGATCCTGCGCGACGCCGAGCGTCCGACCGAGGCCCTCGCGCTGCTCGATGCCGCCCTGCGCGAGAACCCCGAAGACACCGGCCTGCTCTACGAGGCCGCCATGCTCGCCGAGCGCATCGGTCGCATGGACCTGCTCGAAGCGCGCCTGCGCCGCGTGCTCGAGCTGCAGCCCGATCATGCGCATGCGCTCAACGCGCTCGGTTATTCGCTCGCCGACCGCGGCCTGCGCCTGGACGAAGCCGAGGCGCTGATCGCACGCGCGCATGCGCTCATGCCGCAAGACCCCTTCATTCTCGACAGCCTCGGCTGGGTGCGCTTCCGCCGCGGCGACCAGGTCGGCGCGCTCGTCCACCTGGAGCGCGCCTATGGCATGCGCAAGGACGCCGAGATCGCCGCCCACCTCGGCGAGGTGCTATGGACACTCGGCCGTCGGGACGAGGCCCGACGGATCTTCGCCGAGGCGCTCGCAGCCCACCCCGACAACCGTCTGCTGACGGACACCGGCCGCCGACTGGGCATCCAGTGAGCCGACGCCCCCCGCATCGCTCGCAAGGCCTGCGCCGGACCCTGCTGGGCGGCGCCTGCGCACTGCTGCTTGCGGCATGCACGCCGACGCTGGTGCGCGACGGCGCTCAGCCCGCCTCGCGTCCCTTCCTGCCCGCGTTCGCGGTCGAGGGGCGGCTGTCGGCAACCGACGGCCGTAACGCGGCGAGCGGGCGCTTCGAATGGGTGCATGACGACGAGCAGGACCGCCTCACCTTGTTCAGCCCCCTCGGCCAGGTCGTCGCCCTGCTCGAGGGCGATCCTGCGGGCGCCAGCCTGGAGGCTGCCGACGGCAGCCGGCGCGAGGCCGCCGACGTGGACGCGCTGCTGCCCGAGGCGCTCGGCGTCGACCTGCCCGCCGCGCGCCTGCCGCGCTGGATCCAGGCCGCCCCGGCGGCCGACGCCGAGGTGCGCATCCTCGACGCCGCCGGTCGTCCGCAGCTCGTCTTCGACCAGGGCTGGCGCATCGACTACGCCGGCTATGCCGACGACACCGCCGCGGCCGCACCGCAACGCCTCGAAATCTCGCGCGGCGATGCCCGCGTGCGTCTGATCATCGATTCATGGACCGCCCTGCCCTGAACACCCTGCACACCCCCGACTGCAGCGATCCCGCGCGACTGGCCGCCTGCCCCGCGCCGGCCAAGCTCAACCTCTTCCTCCACGTCGTCGGCCGCCGCGCCGACGGCTACCACCTGCTGCAGACCGCGTTCCGCCTGCTCGACTGGGGCGACACGATCGACTTCGCCGTACGCACGGACGGCGCGATCCACCGCCGCAACGAGGTGCCCGGCGTACCCGAGGCCGCGGACCTGGTAGTGCGCGCCGCCCGCCTGCTGCAGGCGCACACCGGCTGCGCGCTCGGCGCCGACATCACGGTGCACAAGGTGCTGCCGATGGGCGGCGGGATCGGGGGCGGCAGTTCGGACGCGGCGACCACGCTGATCGCGCTTAACCGCCTTTGGGGCACCGGGCTGTCACGCGCGCAACTCCAGGCGCTCGGGCTGCAGCTCGGCGCCGACGTGCCGGTGTTCGTGTACGGCCGCGACGCCTTCGCCGAAGGCGTGGGCGAGGCGCTGCAGGCGCTCGAACTGGCGCCGGCCTGGTACGTGGTGATCTCGCCCGGGGTCCAGGTGCCGACCGCTGAAATTTTTTCGGCGAGGGACTTGACGAGAAATACGCCCCCCATCAGAATGGCGGACTTCGCAGCAAGCACTACGCGAAACGACCTGCAGCCGGTTGCGTGCAGTCGCTACCCCGAAGTCTTGCGTGTGATCGAGTGGCTGGATGTGCATGCACCAGCCCGCATGACAGGCTCGGGCGCCTGCGTGTTCGCGGAAGTCTCCTCGGAAGAAGAGGCCGACCGCATCACGAAAGATTGTCCGCCACGCTGGAAGGCTTGGAAGGCGCGCAGCATCGCTCGCCATCCGCTTTACGAGTGGTTACAATAGCGCCCGCGCAGCACTCGACGCGCAGCGAAAAAGGTTTCTTGGGGAGTCGCCAAGTCGGTTAAGGCACCGGATTTTGATTCCGGCATTCGAGGGTTCGAATCCTTCCTCCCCAGCCATACAACGACGGGCAGACCATGGGTCTGCCCGAGTCGTTTTTACGCGCCGAATATTCGCTCGTCGTTCCTTACGGCACTCGGAGTAGCAGAAATGCCCCACGGCAGCCTGATGGTCTTCACCGGCAACGCCAACCCCAAGCTTGGCGCCGACGTGACGCGACGCCTGGGGATCTCCCTCGGCTCGGCCACCGTCGGCCGCTTCTCGGACGGCGAGGTCAATGTCGAACTGCTCGAGAACGTGCGCGGCAAGGACGTCTTCGTCCTGCAGCCCACCTGCTCCCCGACCAACGACAATCTGATGGAACTGCTGGTGCTGGTCGACGCCCTCAAGCGCGCCTCCGCCGGCCGCATCACCGCCGCCATCCCCTATTTCGGCTACGCCCGCCAGGATCGCCGCCCGCGCTCGGCGCGCGTGCCGATCACCGCCAAGGTGGTCGCCAACATGCTGCAGGCGGTGGGCGTCCAGCGCCTGCTGACCATGGACCTGCACGCCGACCAGATCCAGGGCTTCTTCGACATCGCGGTCGACAACGTATACGCCGCGCCGGTGCTGCTCGCCGACCTCGACAAGCAGAAGTACGACGACCTGCTCGTCGTCTCGCCCGACGTCGGCGGCGTGGTGCGCGCGCGCGCCTTCGCCAAGCGCATGGAGTGCGACCTGGCGATCATCGACAAGCGCCGCCCCAAGGCCAACGTCTCCGAGGTGATGAACATCATCGGCGAGGTCGAGGGCCGCACCTGCGTGATCATGGACGACATCGTCGACACCGCCGGCACCCTGTGCAAGGCTGCCGCCGCGCTCAAGAAGCACGGCGCCAAGCGTGTGCTGTCCTACTGCACCCACGCGGTGCTGTCGGGCGCGGCGGTCTCGCGCATCAACGAGTCCGAGCTCGACGAGCTGGTCGTCACCGACACCATCCCGCTGCGCGACGACGCCAAGGCGTGCCCGCGCATCCGCCAGATCTCGGTGGCCTCGCTGCTCGCCGACACCATCCTGCGCATCAGCAACGAGGAGTCGGTCTCCTCGCTGTTCATGGAATAAGGCTTTCGCCCTTCCGGCCCCGCGTCGGACGGGCATCCACCGTCTCCGCCTGGTCGCGGGCGGGGACAACCCACTCAGGAGCATCACATGCAAATCGAATTCAAGGCCACCAAGCGTGACGCGCAGGGTACGGGTGCGAGCCGCCGCCTGCGTCGCGCCGGCCGGATCCCGGGCATCCTCTACGGCGGTGCGGGCGAAACCCAGCCGGTGTCGATGGACCACAACGAGCTCTACCACCTGCTGCGCAAGGAAGCCTTCCACGCTTCCGTGCTCTCGATCGAGGTCGATGGCGCCAAGCAGAACGCCGTGCTGCGCGACGTGCAATGGCACCCGTTCAAGCAACAGGTGCTGCACCTCGACTTCCAGCGCATCGCCGCGGGCGAGAAGATGCACCTGAAGGTGCCGCTGCACTTCGTCGGCGCCGACGTCGCCCCCGCCGTCAAGCTCGGCGGCTGCATGATCTCGCACACCATCAACGAACTCGACGTGCAGTGCCTGCCCACGGACCTGCCCGAGTTCATCGAGGTCGACCTGTCGGCGCTGGAAGCCGGCCAGTCGGTGCACGTCTCGCAGATCAAGCTGCCGGCCGGCGTCGAGCTGGTGCAGCACGGCGAAGGCGACCCGGTGGTCGCGACCGCGCTGCAGGTGAAGGGTGCCGCCGAAGCCGAAGGCGAAGGCGAGCAGGCCTGATCGCCCGGCCCGGATGCAGGAGACCGACGACCGATGAGCAACGCCGCCGCGCGTCCGCCCCGTCTGATCGTCGGCCTCGGCAATCCGGGCGCCGAATACTCCGAAACCCGGCACAACGCCGGGTTTTGGTTTTGCGAGCGGCTCGCCGACCAGCTCGGCGCGCGCTACTCGTTCGAATCGCGTTTCCATGGCCTGGTGGCCAACGCGCGTGAAGCGGGCATGTGGCTGCTGATGCCGCAGACCTTCATGAACCGCTCCGGCCAGGCGATCGGTGCGCTCGCGCGCTTCTACCGCATCGAACCGGCCGAGATCCTCGTCGTGCACGACGAGCTCGACATCCCCCCCGGCCAGCTGCGCCTCAAGTTCGGCGGCGGCCTCGGCGGCCACAACGGCCTCAAGGACACCTCCGCCCATCTCGGCACCAACGACTACTGGCGCCTGCGCATCGGCATCGGCCATCCGGGCGACCGCAACGAGGTGGTGAACTTCGTGCTCAAGCCCGCGCGGCGCGAAGAACAGCAGCAGATCGACGAAGCGCTCGACAAGGCGCTCGCGGTCTGGCCGCAGATCGTGCGCGGCGAGCTCAATGCCGCGGCGACCCGGCTCAACGTACGTCCCGCGCCGCCCAAGCCCCCGAAGCCTCCCAAGACCCCCAGGCCCGCGCAACCCGACGCCGGCACGGAACCGCCCGCGACGGACGGCTCCGCCGCCTGATCCCGCTCAGCAGCCCACCGCCGCCAGCGCGCGCAGCGGCCCGACCGCGCGGATCGCCTCGATCTGCTCGCGATGGCGTGTGTACAGCGTGCCACCGAAGCACACCGCGCTCATCGAGATCCCCTCGAAGTGCTCCCGGCTGCGCGGAATCGCCAGCAGCCAGCCATCGCCCGCGAGCAGGTTGAAGGGTGGCAGCAGCCCGTCCTCCCCCGCTCCCAGGCCGAGCTCGGCACACGCACGCTCGAAGCCGGCCTGCAGGCTGTCGGCCGCAGTCTCCACCGCCTCGCCGCGACCGCAGCGCACGCGCACGAAGCAATGCCGCATCGGCAGCGCCGGATGCGTCGCCATCCCCTGCTCCGCCAGCCCTGCGGGCAGCCCGGGCGCGAACAGCCGCAGGCTGGCGTTGCCGGCATCGTCGGGCATCCACTGCACGTGCTTGTGGCGCTGGCTCGCCCCCGCAGCGGTGCCGCCGTTGTAGAGCCCGATCCCGCCCGCCTCGCCCATCAGCTCGGCGAGCGCGGCAAAGTCGCTGCGCGCGAGCGGCCGCAGCTGCTCCTCGAACTCCCGCCGCGCCAGCACCAGGTGGCGCGCGCACAGGGGGAACTTGTTCAGGATCGCCACATGGGCATCACCCACCCGTCCGACGGTGAGCGCCGGGTCGGGATTCAGGAAAGGATTGAAGTTCGGATCGCGCGGCCCGCCGGGGATCGCCACCGTCCTGTCGTCCTTGGTCACCTTGCCATTGACCACCCCACCTTGCACGCCTTCGGCCTTGCCCGCCCTGTCGCCAGCGGCGTCGGCCTGCGCCGGCGCGGCGCTCCTGCTCGCATCCTTGGCCGCGAGCGAGGACACCCAGCGCACGATGAAGCGCATGCCCGCGTCTTCCATTTCGACCTGCTCGGCCTGCACCGGCACCAGCGCCCCCGACGCCAGCGCCGCGTTGCTGCACGCATCGATCGCCTCGATCCAGTTGATGTTCATCCCTTCTCCTCCGGTGTGTTTTTGGGCAAATGCAGGATGGGCGATTGTAGGCCGGCAGCGAACCGAATGGCTCCTGGCCGCAAATGGCGAGGATGGCCGCAGGAGCCGCGACGACGCGGTCGGCCAGGCCACGGTGGATGCGGAGGTGGCGATCGCGACTCGCGTCGCTCCTACGGAAACCGGCACGGCTGCGGAAATGCACCAAGAGATCGTGCCCCGCCCCGGCCCCGCGGTCGGATCGAAGCCGCACCCAACCGCGGCACCCCACCGCCGCCCTACCCCGCAGTCCGCGCACGGACCGACCCCGCGCCCGCTTTGGAGCCCTACCCCGCGACACGGTACAATCTCCGGCTTTCCATACCGGATCAAGGCCGTAGCCCCCGATGCGGCGACGCAGCCCCCGGAACGATCAAGGATTCACATGAGCCTGAAATGCGGAATCGTCGGCCTGCCCAACGTCGGCAAGTCGACCCTCTTCAACGCGCTGACCAAGGCCGGCATCCAGGCCGAGAACTACCCCTTCTGCACCATCGAGCCCAACGTCGGCATCGTCGAGGTGCCGGACCCGCGCCTGGCCGCGCTGTCCGAGATCGTCAAGCCGCAGAAGATCCAGCCCGCCATCGTCGAGTTCGTCGACATCGCCGGCCTGGTTGCCGGCGCCTCCAAGGGCGAAGGCCTGGGCAACCAGTTCCTCGCCAACATCCGCGAGACCGACGCCATCGTGCACGTCGTGCGCTGCTTCGCGGACGACAACGTGATCCACGTCTCCGGCAGCGTCGACCCGATCCGCGACATCGAGGTCATCGACACCGAGCTCGCCCTCGCCGACATGGCCACCGTGGAGAAGGCGCTCAACCGCTACAAGCGCCCTGCCGCCTCGGGTGACAAGGAGGCCAAGATCCTCGTCGCCGTGCTCGAGAAGTGCTTCGCCCAGCTCGACCAGGGCAAGGCCGTGCGCGCGCTCGACCTGTCGAAGGAAGAATGGGCCAGCCTCAAGCCCTTCTGCCTGATCACCGCCAAGCCGGTGCTCTACGCCGCCAACGTCGCCGAGGACGGCTTCGACAACAACCCGCACCTCGACGCCGTGCGCGCCCACGCCGCCGCCGAGGGCGCCGAAGTGGTCGCGCTGTGCGCCGCGATCGAGGCCGAGATCGCCGACCTCGAGGACGCCGACAAGAAGGAATTCCTCGAGACCATGGGCCTGGAAGAACCCGGCCTCGACCGCCTGATCCGCGCCGGCTACACGCTGCTCGGCCTGCAGACCTACTTCACCGCCGGCGTCAAGGAAGTGCGCGCGTGGACCATCCACGTCGGCGACACCGCGCCGCAGGCCGCCGGCGTCATCCACACCGACTTCGAGCGCGGCTTCATCCGCGCCCAGACCATCGCCTACGACGACTTCATCCAGTACAAGGGTGAGGCCGGCGCCAAGGAAGCGGGCAAGATGCGCGCGGAAGGCAAGGAATACGTGGTCAAGGACGGCGACGTGCTGAACTTCCTGTTCAACGTCTGACCGGCGCCCCCTTCGGCGTCGAGGAAGTCGGCGGAGGCTGGCGGCTGTGCGCCCGCCGTCGGCGGCAGCGCAATGGTGACCGGCGCCACCATGCCGGCACGGATGAGCAAACTCGAACGCATGGGGGGCAGCGAAGGCGCCGCTCAGGGCAGCAGGTTCTTGTAGATGCGCCCGTTCTTCATGATGAGGACGAAGCTCGACTCGGGACGCTTGATGAGCGACAGGTCCGCCGTCGGGTCGCCATCGACAAGCAACAGGTCGGCGAGCGCGCCCTCGGCGACGACCCCGAGCGGCTTGCGATACGGGTTGCGCTCGCCGGTAAGCTCGAGCAGGGCGCCGTTGTGGCCGGTCGCGATCTGCAGGACCTCGCCGGGGGGATACCAGCGCTCGAGCGAGACCAGGCGTGCGTTCTGCACCTCTCCGTTGTCCCCCGAGAACAGGATGTCGGTGCCGAAGGCCACCTTCACCGCGTGCTTGCGCGCCAGCGCGTAGGCGCGATCGGTGCCGGCCGCCACCATCAGTTGCTTGACCCGGTTGGCCCCGGCCTGCGGGTTGGCGAGCTCGTTGTCGAGGAAGGGCTGGAGCGACCACCAGATCCCCTTCTGCGCCATCAGCCTGACCGTCTCCTCATCGACCAGCTGGCCGTGCTCCACCGCCTTGACCCCGGCCTCGATGGCGACCTGAACCGCACGGCTGGTGTAGGCGTGCACCGTAACGTAAGTGCCCCAGTTCTCTGCCGCAGCCACTGCGGCGCGGATCTCGTCCAGGGTGTATTGGGTGGCGTCGATCGGGTCGTAGATCGACGTCACCCCACCGCCAGCCATCAGCTTGATCTGCGTCGCGCCGAGCATCAGCTGTTCGCGGGTGCGCCGCAGCACCTCGTCGGCGCCATCGGCAATGGCGGCGGTGCGGGTAAGTTCGGTATGACTGAGACCCTGGCTGGCGGCGCGCGGCACCTCGTGCGGCAGACGGAAATCGCCATGGCCGCCGGTCTGCGAGATCATCGCGCCCGACGGGAAGATGCGCGGCCCGGGGAAACGCCCCTCCTCGATCGCACGCCGCAGGCCCTGCACCGGCCCGCCCATGTCGCGCACCGTGGTGAAGCCGCGCATGAGCGTCGCCTCGGCGACCTGCGCCGCACGCAGATTGGTATAGCCGACGTCGCTGGTCATGGCATCGACCAGCTTCTGGCCGATCAGCATCGAGTGCCAGTGCGCATCGATCAGGCCGGGCATCAGCGTGCGCCCCCCGCCGGCGACACGCGTCAGCTCGGCGTCCGCGGGCGGCGCGATCGGCGCCGCCGAGATGGTCTGGATGGTGTCGCCCACCACCAGCACGTTGACCGGCGAGCGGCCTCGCTCGCTGCTCCTGCCATCGAAGACGAAGACATTCTCGAACAGGACGGCCTTGTCCGCCGCATGCGCCAGCGACAGCCACAGCGATGCGAGCACGACGACCCCGCAACCGAGACAGGTTTTCAGCCTCATCGGACGACCCCTCTGGACGTGATCGAAACAATCATCAGGATAGCAGTCCGGACCGCCACCCCCGTCCTGGGGATAAAGCCAGGCCTTGGCTATCCCCGCAGCTCCGGAAACAGCACGTCCGTAAACCCGAAGCGGCGGAAATCCCGCACCCGCATCGGATACAGCACGCCGGCGAGGTGGTCGCACTCGTGCTGCACCACGCGCGCATGGAAGCCCTCGGCGAAGCGCTCGATCGGCTCGCCCGCGGGCGTGTAGCCGGTGTAGCGGATGCGCGTGGCGCGCGGCACCATGCCGCGCAGCCCGGGCACCGACAGGCAGCCCTCCCAGCCCTCCTCGCGCTCTTCCGTGAGCGGAACGATCACCGGGTTCAGCAGGATGGTGCGCGGCACCGGCGCGGCGTCCGGGTAGCGCTCGCTGCGCTCGAAGCCGAAGATCACCACCTGCAGGCCGACGCCGATCTGCGGCGCGGCCAGGCCCACACCGCCGTGCGCGGCCATGGTGTCGAACAGGTCCTCGATGAGCGCGGCGAGCGCAGGCGTGCCGAATTCGCCGACCGGCGCGGCCGGCTGCAGAAGGCGCGCATCACCCATGCGCAGAAGGGTACGGACAGCCATGGAATCTCTCTCCCCGATCGTTCAGCCGCGCCCGCCGAAGAGGCCGCGGATCCACGCCCAGCGGCTCACCACGAGGGCAAGGAAGATCAGCCCGCAGCCGGCGAGTTGCAGCGTGCTCATGGTCTCGGCGAACCACCACGCCGCGGCGAGCGCGGTCCACACCGGCTCGAGCATCATGATCAGCGCCGCGTGGCTGGGCGTGGTCAGGCTCTGGCCGTGGAGCTGGAGCAGGAAGCGCAGCGTGGTGGCGAGCAGCGCGCTCGCGAGCAGCCAGCCGAGCACCGGCGCGCTCCAGGCCTGCGGCCAGGTCTCGATCAGCAAGGCCGGCGGCAGCACCAGCACGCCGACGGCGAGCATCTGCACCACGCTGAGCGCGCGTACCGGCACGTTGCGTACGATGTGCGAGTTGACGTTGAACATGAGCGCGAACACCAGCGCCGCGCCGAGGAAGAACCACTGCCCGAGCTCGACCTCGAAGCCGCCGTCGAGCGACAGGCAGGCGAAGCCGGCGAGTGCGAGCGGCAGCGCGAACCAGGTGCTCGCCGGCGGACGATCGCCGAAGAACAGGCGCGCGAACACCGGCACCATGACGATGCCCATGCTGGAGATGAACGAGGCTTCGCCGAGGTGGCTGCTGTGCGACAGGCCGAGGATCCACAGCACCATGCCGCCGGCGAACAGCGCGCCGACGAGCAGGCTGTTGCGCAGTCCGCGCCGATCGAGCGCGCGCAGCTGCGGCAGCGAGAACAGTGCCAGCACCAGCCCGGCGATGGCGAAGCGCAGGCCGATGAAGATCAGCGGCGGCATGCCGGTGAGCGCCTCCTTGGAGAAGATCCAGCCCGCCGCGGCGATCAACGTGGTGAGCACGAGCAGGAGGTCGGCCTCGAGGCGGTGCGGCGGCGTACCGGCGGGAGCCTGTGCGCTCATCGGCTCTCCGTGTCGCGCCGGCCGCGGCGGAAGGTCCACAGGGCGTTGCCGGCGTAGTGCCACAGCAGCAGCAGCGCGGTCGTCAGCACCTGGGCGAGCAGGTAGTGCAGGCCGAGCAGCTCCATGAAGAAACTCATCAGCAGCGCCGTCCACGCCAGCCCGGCCAGCGCCACGGCGAAGAAGCGCGGCAGGGCCTGGGCGTGGCTGCGCGTGGACGCGAACACCAGCCGGCGCGCGAGGGCGTAGTTGACCAGCGCGCCGAGCATGAATCCGGCGATGGCCCCCGCCAGCGGCGGCGCATCCGCGCCCTCCACCAGCGCGAGCAACAGCGCGTAGTGGGCGAGCGTACCCACGGCCCCCACCGCGGCAAAGCGCAGGAAACGCGCGCATCCGCCGGACGGGCTCATCGGGGCCGCCGCTCCTCGCCAACCAGCGCGCGCCGATCCTTGACCACCGCCAGCACCAGCCCCGCACGCTCGACCTGCGCCACCACGCGGCCCCGCATGGCCTCGTCGCAACCCATGTGGGTGGGGGAGAGGTAGAAGTCCGCCCCCCACCAGTCGCGCGTCGCGCGCAACCCGGGCGCGAGCCACACCTGGGCTTGCAGCGGCTCGGCGCACACGGCCACGGAATAGTGTCGCCCTGCCCCCCCCTCGCGCGCGACCAGGGCGTTGAGGGCGTGCACCGCCTCGCGCAAGCTGCTCGCCCAGTAGTCCTGCTCCCAGCGCCCGACCGCCCCCTGCACGCCGCCCGCGAGGCGGTTGTAGGCGAGGTACTCGTAGGGATGCAGGCGGGCGAGCTGGCCGAGTTGGCCGAGGACCGCCAGGGCGCACGCGCCCAGCACGGCGCGGCGCAGCAGCGGCGGACGGACGCTCAGGCCGTGCCACGCGCGCACGAGCCCCATGCCCGCCAGCACCGCCAGTGGCGGCAGCACGAAGCTGAAATGGCGCAGCCCGTTGTACAGCGGCGGCGCCGCAAGCAGGGTGTAGACGAGCGGGAACAGCGCTGCCAGCACCACCGGCAGCCACGGCAGGGCCGCGCGCAGGGCCTGCTCGCCAGCGAGCGCCGGCACGGCGCGCACGCCGAGCAGCAGCGCGAGCGCGAGCCCGGCGAGGAAAAGCTCCGGCAGGCGCACCAGCAGGTAGGCCGCGAGGTAATGCCCCGGGACCTCGCCGACGTTCATCACGCGCCCGGCCAGCACGGTGTCGAGCTCGAAGCTGAAATGCGAGAACGCGCGCATCGCCGTGAGCACGTTACCCGGCTCCATCGCCGCCCACGGCCAGAACAGCGCGCCCAGCGCCAGCGCGATCGCCGCCGCCGGCAGCAGCGCCAGCACGCCGCGAAGCAGGAAACGCACCCGCCCGCCCGGCTGCAAGGCCGTCGCCGCGAGCACGCCGACGCCAAGGTAGAACACCGCGAACACCGCACCGATGCGCAGGCCGAAGGCGCAGCCGAGCGCCACACCCAGCCCCGCGAGCACGCGCCACGGCGGCGCGGGAAGCGTGTCGAGCACGCGCACGCTGAAGTACAGCGCCCACAGCATCGTAGTGGCGAAGGGGATGTCCTTGGTGTGGGTGAACATCGCGCCCGACCACGAGCCGGTGATCGACAACAGCACGAGCGCCGCCAGCCCCGCCCACTCGCCCGCGAGCCGGCGCGCGAGCAGCCAGGTGCCGGCCAGCCCGAGGAGACCGAAGACGGCCGAGATCAGGTGGCGCAGGTCCCACAGCGCCGGCCCTTCGGCCACCCCGGCGCGGTCGAAGGCCGCCGCGAGGAGGTCGAAGAAGCCCCCGTAAAGATAGAGGTTCTTGTATTCGAAGGCCTGGCGGTCGGCGAAGCCGGAGGCGTAGAAGTCGAGCAGCAGGCGGCCGTAGACATGCTGGACCTCCTCGTCGTTGCTGATGCCGTGCTGGTCGAAGGTGAGCAGCACGAACACCCCGGCCAGCGCCAGCACGGCGAGGGCGAGCCCGCGCGCGATCGCGCCATGCGCCCCGACGGATGCCGCCGCGGCCGGCGCACCCGCCGTCCCGCCTGGCGGGATCATCGATCGCGCTCCGGCCTGCGTTCGAAGCCGAGCCGTTCCGACACCAGGAACAGCGGCCGGCCCTTGACCTCGGTGAAGATGCGCCCCACGTACTCGCCGAGCACCCCCAGGCTGATGAGCTGGATGCCGGACATGAACAGCCCCGACACCATCAGCGACACGTAGCCGGGCAGGTCGATGCCGAACAGCATCGTGCGCAGCACGAGGAAAAGTCCGTACAAGCCCGAGAGCCCCGCCATCATCAGGCCGATCACCGACCAGACCCGCAGCGGCAGGGTGCTGAAGGCGGACAGGCCGTCGATCGCATAGCGCAGCAGGCGCAGCATCGACCACCCGGAGACGCCGCCGGCGCGCTGCGCGGGCTCGAACTCGACCACCTCCTGGCGGAAGCCCACCCAGCTGGTGATCCCCTTCATGAAGCGGGTGCGCTCGGGCAGGCTGTTGATCGCGTCGACCACCGCGCGATCGAAGACGCGGAAGTCGCCCCCGCCCTCGGCGAGCTCGACCTCGGAGACCTTGCTGAAGAAGGCGTAGAAGCCGCGAGTCAGCTTGCGCCGCAGCCAGGGATCGGTGACGCGCGAGCGCCGCACTGCGGTGACCATCATCGCCCCGCCACGCCAGCGCGCAAGCATCTCGGGGATCAGCTCGGGCGGATGCTGCAGGTCGCCGTCCATCAGCACGATCACGTCGCCCCCAGCCGCCTGCAGCCCGGCGGCCATCGCCGCCTCCTTGCCGAAGTTGCGCGCGAAGCGGATCGCCTTGAGGTGGGGGTCACCCGCGCACAGGGCGGCCACGCGGGCATAGGTGTCGTCGCGGCTGCCGTCATCGACGCAGACGATCTCCCAGTCGGACAGCTCCAGCGCCGCAAGCACCTGCGACAGGCGCCGATGCAGCGCCTCCACCGTTTCGCCCTCGTTGTAGAGCGGGACCACGACCGAGAGTCGGGGGTGTGCCGAGGAGGCGGGCGGCACATGGGGGTGGGCATCGAGCGAGTCGGAGTGCGACACGATGGAACAACCGGCGAGTGGGCTCCGCAGCCGGAGCGAAGGCGTCCACGATAAACCATTCGCGCCCTGCCCGGCGCGCCCGGAGCACGGCTGGCTCGCAGGGACGGGCAACGCCGCACGGACTGCACCGCGGGAGGACCGGGTGCGGGATACTGCGGGCTTTCCGCCCGCAGCGCCGATCACATGCAAGCCCCCTCCCGCCCTGCCGCTCCAGGCACCCGTCCGATCGTGGTGTGCGCCGACGACTACGGCCTCGCCCCCGGTGTCAGCGAAGCCATCGCCGCGCTCGTCGAGACCGGCCGGCTGTCGGCCACGAGCTGCATGAGCGCGCTGCCCGACTGGCGCCGCGCCGCGCCGCCGTTGCGCGCACTGATGACACGCGCGCCGGCCGACGTCGGCCTGCACCTGACCCTGACCGACCAGCCTCCGCTCAGCGCCGCGGCACGGCGGGCCTGGGGCGAGCGCCTGCCGCCGCTCGGCCGCCTGCTCGCCGCCGCCCTCGCCCGCCGCCTGCCGGCGGACGCCGTGGCGGACGAGATCCGCGCCCAGTTCGACGCCTTCGAGGACGCCTGGGGCGACGCACCCGACCATGTGGACGGCCACCAGCACGTGCATGTGCTGCCTGGCGTGCGCGAAGCGCTGATCGCCGAGCTGCTGCGCCGCCACCCGCGCGGCCGCGTGTGGGTGCGCGACTGCGTCGAGCCGCCGCTGCGCTGCCTGCGACGCCGCGAGGCGGTGGACAAGGCCTGGTTCATCTCCGCCCTCGGGCGCGGGCTCCACCGCCGCCTGCGCGAGGCCGGCCTGCCCTGCAACGCGGGCTTCAGCGGCCTGCATGATTTTTCCACGGAGCGCCCGTTCGCGCCGAAGATGCGCCGCTTCCTCGCCGCCACCGGCCCGCGCCCGCTGGTGCACGTACACCCCGGCCGGATGGACGCCGCGCTGCGCGCCTGCGATCCGCTCACCACCCCGCGCGAGGCCGAGCTCGCCTACCTCGCCTCCACCGAGTACCTCGCCGACCTCGCCGCCGCCGGCCTGCATCCTGCGCGCTTCGCGGCGTTCGATGCACTCGATGGCGGGACGACCACTCCGCCCCCCTGACGCGATCCACCGCAGCCGGGGCTTAGGCTCCGGATACCGCGCCGCAGCCACCCTTGGCGCGAGACGCCGCCGAACGGGTCGGCGGCCTCGAATGTCGGTCCCGCGAATCTGGCCGCCGCGCGTTGCACAAGCGCCCGCCCGGTCGATACGATCCTCGCCATGCAGCAGCCCCTCCCTTCCCCCTGCCCCGGTACAGGCCACCCCGCCGCCCCCTGCGTCGGTCGCTACGTCGGCCGCTTCGCCCCCTCGCCCAGCGGCGCGCTGCACTTCGGCTCGCTGGTCGCCGCGGTCGGCAGCATCCTGGATGCGCGCGCCCACGGCGGACGCTGGCTGCTGCGGATCGAGGATGTCGATACCCCGCGCACGGTCCCCGGCGCTGCCGAGGGCATCCTCGCCACGCTGGAACGCTTCGGCTTCGAATGGGACGGCGCGGTCGTGCGCCAGAGCGAACGCGGCGACGCCTACGCGGCCGCGCTCGCGCGCCTGTGCGCCGCCGGCCTCGCCTATCCCTGCGCCTGCACCCGACGCGAACTCGCCGACCAGCCGCTCGCGCGCGACGGCTCGCGCCGCTACCCGGGCACCTGCCGCGGCGGCCTGCCGCCGGGGCGCGCGGGCCGCGCCTGGCGCGTGCGTGCGGAAGGGGTGGTGCGTTTTTGCGACGCGGTACAGGGCGAGCAGGAGATCGACCTCGCCGCCGACGCCGGCGACTACGTGGTCAAGCGCGCCGACGGGCTCTTCGCCTATCAGCTCGCCGTGGTGGTGGACGACGCCGAGGCGGGCGTGACCCACGTCGTGCGCGGCGCCGACCTGCTCGATTCGACCGCGCGTCAGATCCACCTGCTCGGCCTCCTCGGCCAGCCGGTGCCCGCCTACGCCCACCTGCCGCTGGCCACCAACGCCGCGGGCGAGAAGCTCTCCAAGCAGACCCTGGCGCGCGCGATCGACGCGCATCCGCCGCAGGTCGCCCTGATGGCCGCGCTGCGCTTTCTCGGCCACAATCCACCCGACATGCTCGCCACCGCGCCGCTCGCCGAAACGTGGGCGTGGGCGCGGGCCCACTGGTCGCTCGCTGCCGTGCCGCGCCGTCGCCAGGCGGTGGCCGGCGGCTTCTCCTGAGGAAACCCCATGCATCCGAACGACATCAGCACGCAACCCGAGGCCATCCGCGGCCTGCTGCAGCAGGCGCGCACGATCGCCGTGGTCGGCATCTCGGCCAAGCCGGACCGCCCCAGTCACGAGGTCGCGCACTACCTGCAGCGGGCCGGTTACACCATCGTCCCGGTCAACCCGGCCTACGGGGAGGTGCTTGGTCAGAAGTGCTATCCCAGCCTGCACGAGGTGCCGGGGAAGATCGACATCGTCGACGTGTTCCGCAAGCCGGCGGAGGTGATGGCGGTGGTGGACGAGGCCATCGCAGTGGGCGCCGGCAGCGTGTGGCTGCAGCTCGGGGTGATCGCGCCCGCAGCCGCGGACAAGGCCGCCGCCGCCGGCCTGAAGGTGGTGAGCGACCGCTGCACCAAGATCGAGCACCGCCGCCTGATCGGCTGAAGCCGCGCACGCCGCGCCCGGCATTCGCGCCAGCGTCGTCGCGAGCTCAGTGCGCGCCGCCGTAGCCGGCGATGCCGATCGCCAGGCGCACGAGCTGGTAGGCGAGCCAGCTCAGGCCGCGGCGCAGCAAGGGCAGGCGCCGCCAGTCCGAACGCCGGAGTTCGCGCGCGCCGGCGCACAGCGCCGTCTCCAGGCTCGCGCGCAGTTCCGCCGCGAAACCGCGATCGTCCACGAAGACGTTGGCCTCGCGCGCAAGCAGCAGGCTGAAGGCGTCGATGTTGCTCGAACCGACGGTGGCCCACTGGTGGTCGATGACCGCCACCTTGGCGTGCAGATGGCTGCGGTGGTATTCGAACAGGCGGATGCCGGCGTCGAGGAAGATCGGATACAGCGCGCGCGTCGCATACACCTGCATCGGGTGATCGGACACGCCCTGCAGCAGCAGGGTCACCCGCACGCCGCGCCGCGCAGCGTCGATCAGCGCCTGGCGGAAGCGCCGCCCCGGGAAGAAGTACGCATTGGCGAGCACGATCTCCTCGCGCGCGCCGGCAATCGCATCGAGATAGGCCTCCTCGATCGCATGGCGGTGGCGCAGGTTGTCGCGCACGACGAAAGCGGCGCGGATCGAGCCCGCCGCGTCGGTCAGCGGCGGCGCCAGCAGCGGCTGGGCGGCGCGCCTGCGAAAGCTCGCCCACGCCACCAGCCGCCACAGGCGCTGCGCCGAGGCCACCACCGGCGCGAGCACCGGCCCCTCGACGCGCACCGCGTAGTCGTAGCGCGGGTGCGGCAGCGCGCCCGCATCGAAGTCGTCCACCACGTTGATGCCACCGACGAAGGCCACGCGGCCGTCGATCGCCACCACCTTGCGGTGCAGCCGGCGCAGGCGATGGCGGCGCAGCGACAGGGTACGCAGCTCGCGGCGGTAGATCAGCACCTGCACGCCGGCCTCGCGCAGGCGCGGCATCAGCCGCGAGACGAAGCTGCGCCCGCCGAAGCCGTCCACCATCACCCGCACCGCGACCCCGCGGCCCGCCGCGCGTGCGAGTGCAGCGGCGATGCGCGCGCCGGTACCGTCGTCCTCGAAGATGTAGCTCTGCAGGAAGATCTCGCGCTCGGCACGGTCGATCTCGGCTTCCAGCGCCGGGAAGTACTGCCCGCCGTTCTCCAGCAACGCGACCGCGTTGCCCGCGAGGAACTGCATCAGCCCACCGGCTCCAGGTCGGCGGTCAGTGCCGCATGGTCGGAGATGCGCGCCCACGGCGCGCCGTAATGCACCTGCGCCTGGCGCACGCGGAAGCCGCGCACGTAGATGCGGTCGAGGCGGAAGAAGGGCAGCGTGCTCGGGTAGCTGCGCGCCGGTCGCCCGCGTCCGCTGCCGAAGGCCTCGGCAAGCCCGAGCCGGCGCCCGAGCAGGTCGTCGGCGCGGTTGCGCCAGTCGTTGAAGTCGCCGGCGATGATCAGCGGCGCGTTGCCCGGGGCGAGCTCTTCCATGCGCTCGGCGAGCGCCTCCATCTGGCGCCGCCGGCTGCCCGCCATCAGGCCCAGATGCACGCACACGCAATGCACCGGCACGTCGAACTCGGGCAGCTGCACCTCGCAGTGGAGCAGGCCGCGGCGCTCGAAGCGATGGTCGGAGACGTCCTGGTTGGCGGTGCTGAGGATGAGGTGGCGACTCAGGATCGCGTTGCCGTGGTGGCCATGGTCGTAGATCGCGTTGCCGCCATAGGCGATCTGCTGCCAGGCGTCCTCGGCGAGGAACTCGTGCTGCGGCAGCGCGGGCCAGTCGGGGTGGCGTGCCGGATGGCCCAGGTGCAGGCCCTGCACCTCCTGCAGAAAGACGAGGTCGGCATCCAGGCTGCGCAGGCGGTCGCGCAGCTCATGCACCACCATGCGGCGGTTGAACTGCGAGAAACCCTTGTGGATGTTGTAGGAGCAGATACGCAGGGGCATGAGCGGAGGCGACTCCGGCCGGGGTGAAGACCACGCGACATCATATGCGGGCGGGAAGCGGATGTTAAAGCCTCCGGCGCACGATCGACGGCACGGATTCGTCGGCCGCCCGCCCCGGCTCGCCACCGTTCGCCGAGGCTTTCACCGCCTGTCTCATCCGCCCACACCCGCGGCGCAGGCCCACGACGGCAGCGGCTGCAGCCGCTGCTGCAACGCATCCATGAAGACGCGCACCTTGGATACCCCCACCCTGCCCGGCGTGTAGCAGGCGTACAGGTCGCGGCCGGCGTCGAACGCGGGCTCCCAGCCGTCGAGCACGGTGCGCAGGCTGCCGGCCTGCAGCGCCGGCTCGCACAGGTAGGCGGGCAGGATGGCGATGCCGTGGCCGGCGAGGACCGCGTCGAGCGTGCAATCGAGGCTGTCGAAACGGACGCGGCTGCGCACCGCAACGCGGGCCTGCGCGCCAGCCGCGGCGACCAATCCCCAGGGGGCGGCGCCGATCGCGGGGTGGCCGATGCACGCATGCTGCGCCAGCTCGGCCGGCTCGCGCGGGCTGCCGTGGCGCTCGACATAGGCGCTCGCCGCGCAGAGCACCCAGCGCAGGCGCAGCAGGTGGCGCGCGACCGCATCCTCCGGCGGCCGCGCGGTCATGCGCAGCGCGAGGTCGATGCGGTCGTCCACCAGGTCGACCAGGCGGTCGGTGAGCACCAGCTCGATCTCCAGCCCGGGGTTCGCCGCCGTGACGACGGGCAGCAGGGGCGCGACGAAGTGACGCCCGAAGGCGAGCGTCGCGCTCACCCGCAGCGTGCCGCTCGGGCGCTCGCCGAGGTTGCGCACCGCGATCTCGCTGCTGTCCACGGCCTCCAGTGCGCGCGCCGCGTGGCGCAGGAACACCTCCCCGGCGGGGGTGAGGACGAGCCGCCGGGTGGAGCGCTCGAAGAGGGCGGCGCCGAGGCGGCGTTCGAGCTCGGCGACCTGCTTGCTGACCTGGGCGCGCGTGCAGCCGAGCGTGCGCGCAGCGGCCGCCATGCTGCCGCCCTCGACCACGCGGACGAAGCTCTCCCAGGCCGGTAACCAGCTCATGTCAATGATCCGTTGACGCAACGAACAAGATTATCGACTTATCCGGAAGCAATAAGAAGACTATCCTCATCAACGCTTTCCATTGCGAGTCTTTATGAAGGAGCCCCAGATGAGCGCACTGCGTCCCGAAGTCAGCATCCACACCCTGAACGAGGCCGGCGGCGAGTACCTGCCCGGCTACCTCGGCATCGAGATGCTGGCGCTCGACGAGCGCCGGCTGAACAGCCGGATGCCGGTAAAGAAGCTGCACGCGGCACCGAACGAGTTCCTCCACGCCGCAAGCGTCGTCGCGCTGGCCGACACCACCTGCGGCTACGCGACCATCGCCCACCTGCCCGCGGGCGCGGACTCCTTCACCACCATCGAGCTCAAGAGCAACCACCTGGGGACGGTGCGCGAGGGCGCGATCGCATGCAGCGCGACCGCCCAGCACCTCGGACGCACCACCCAGGTGTGGGACGCGACCGTCACCGACGAGGCCAGCGGGCGGGTGATCGCGCTCTTCCGCTGCACGCAGATGGTCCTCTGGCCGCGCGGCTGAGGCGGCTACGGCGCCCGGTGGACGCAACGGGGGCGCCCCCTCGCGGGAGACGCCCCCGGTTCTTGCGAGCGCGGATCGCGTGTTCAGGACACCGCGAGCATGCGGTCGAGCGCGATGCGCGCGAGCTCGGCCTCGTGCGCGGGCACCTTGATCTGATTCACCACCTTGCCCTCGGCGAGGTTCTCCAGCGTCCACGCCAGGTGTTGCGGGTCGATGCGCTGCATGGTCGAGCACATGCACACCGTGGGCGCCATGAACTGCACCACCTTGCCCTGCGGCTTCATCTCCTCGGCGAGGCGGCTCACCAGGTTGAGCTCGGTGCCCACCAGCCAGTGCGTGCCGGGCGGCGCCTGGGTGATGGTGTTGAGGATGAACTCGGTGGAGCCGACGTAATCGGACTTCTGACACACCTCGAGCATGCTCTCGGGGTGGGAGATGACGAAGCCGTGCGGGTGCTTCTCGCGCCAGCGGTCGATGTGCACCGGCTGGAACATCTGGTGCACCGAACAGTGCCCCTTCCACAGCAGGATCTTCGCCTTGCGGATCTGCTCGGGGGTGAGGCCGCCGTACTCGAGGTCGGGGTCCCACACCACCATCTCGTCGAGCGGGATGCCCTTCTTGAAGCCGGTCCAGCGCCCGAGGTGCTGGTCGGGGAAGAACAGCACCTTCTCGCGCTTGGAGAAGGCCCAGTCGAGGATGGTCGGCGCGTTGGTCGAGGTGCACACGATGCCGCCGTGCTCGCCGCAGAAGGCCTTGAGGTCGGCCGCCGAGTTGATGTAGGTGACCGGGGTGATGAGCTCGTCGGGCTTTCCGAGCACCTCGGCGAGCTCGCGCCAGCAGCGCTCGACCTTGGCCAGGCTCGCCATGTCGGCCATCGAGCAGCCGGCGGCGAGGTCGGGCAGGATGGCGATCTGGCTGGGCTTGGACAGGATGTCGGCGACCTCGGCCATGAAGTGCACGCCGCAGAACACGATGTACTCGGCATCGGTCTGCGAGGCCAGGCGCGCGAGCTTGAGCGAGTCGCCGGTGAGGTCGGCGTGCTGGTACACGTCGGCGCGCTGGTAGTGGTGGCAGAGCAGCACCGCCCGCTCGCCGAGGCGTGCGCGGGCGGCGCGGATGCGCTCCTGCGCCTCGTTGTCGGCGAGCACGTTGAAGCGGTCGAAGCTGATGGTGGAGACTTGCATTGTTTCGGTATCCGGATCCGTTGGGAGGGGGCAATCCCGGGGTTGCGGGCGTCGGACCCCGCATGCCGCCGCGGGTTCGACCGCGGCGGGCGGGGCCGGGTAAGGATTTGTTGCCGCTCAGCCCTGGTACCAGGGCAGGCCGGCGAGGCGCCAGCCGCCAATGCGGTTGCGCTGGTTGTTGGCGTCCTTGTCGCCTTCGAAGCCTTCGAGCACGTTGTAGCAGTTGGCGTAGCCGTTGGCGCCGGCGAGCCGCGCGGCGGAGTCCGAGCGCACGGCGGAACGGCACAGGAACAGCACCAGCGCCTCGGGGTCGACCTGGTGCTTCAACTGGGCGAGGAAGTTGGGGTTCTCCTGCATCGAGGGATAGCTCTTCCACTCGATCTCGATCGCGCCGGGCACGCGCCCCACCCAGTCGAGCTCGGCGCGCGTGCGCACATCGACCAGCTTGGCACCGGGGGCGAGCTGCATCACCTGCCAGGTTTCGGCGGGGGTGAGCGCGCCCTGGTAGGGCAGCCCGAGGCTTTCGGCGCGCTCGTGGGCGAGCGTCAACAGTTCCGACAGGGTTCCCATGCGAACATCCGTCTAAAATGAGGGCGGTCGAAGTATAGCGCGTCCGCCGCGCCCCCCTCATGCACTCCCGCCAAGCCTCCTCCCCGGTTGCGCGTCCCTCTGCGGGCGCGGACGACCTCGCCCGCAGCCGTGGCATCCAGCGTGCCACCCTGGTGGCCATCGTGACCAACACGGTGCTCACCATGGGCCAGGTCGTCATCGGCCTGTTCGCCGGCGCGTTCAGCCTGGTGGCCGACGCCGCCCACACCCTCTCCGACCTGATCACCGACCTGCTGGTGCTGCTCGCCGGCCGCCACAGCGCCGA
Source organism: Thauera sp. DNT-1 (assembly GCF_055393985.1). Taxonomy (NCBI): domain Bacteria; kingdom Pseudomonadati; phylum Pseudomonadota; class Betaproteobacteria; order Rhodocyclales; family Zoogloeaceae; genus Thauera; species Thauera sp. DNT-1. Next base: position 2,145,353 of record NZ_AP043752.1, read on the forward strand.
TCCGGCCGACACCAACCATCCATACGGACACGGCCGCATCGAGACCGTCACCACGCTGGTGCTCGGCTCCGTCCTGGCGGCGGTGGGCGTCGGCTTCCTGTGGAGTTCGGGGATCCGCCTGCAGAACATCGGGGCCTTGCCGGTACTGCATCCGGCGGCCCTGGGAATGGCACTGCTGACCCTCGCCGCGAAGGAAGGCCTGTTCCGCTTCTCGCTCGCCGCCGCACGCCGCCTCAACGCGCCGATGCTCGAGGCCAACGCCTGGCATGCACGCTCGGACGCGGCGTCCTCGCTGGTCGTGGCCGCCGGCATCGGCGGCAGCCTGGCCGGCTACCCCTTCCTGGAGCCGCTCGCCGCGGCGGTGGTCGGCTTCCTGATCCTGCACATGGGCATCCGCCTGGCGTTGAAGTCGGTGCGCGAACTGATCGACACCGGCCTGCCGGAGGAGGAGCTCGAGCGCCTGCGCACGACGATCCGCGAGACGCCGGGCGTGATCGGCCTGCACGAAATGCGTACCCGGCGGATGGCCGACCGCGTGCTGTGCGACGCCCACGTCCAGGTCGATCCACGGCTGACCGTCTCCGAGGGGCACCGCGTGTCCGACGCGGTGTACCTGCGCGTGCGCGCCGCCCACCCCGAGGTGCGCGACGTGCTGGTGCATATCGACCCCGAGGACGATGGCGAGCTGCAGGCGGTGCCGCCCGGCCCCCTGCCCGAGCGCGACGAAATCCTCGCGCACATGCGCAAGCTCCTCGGCCCCGGCTTCGCCGACCCTCGGCGGGTGCAGATCCACTACCTCGGCCAGCGCGTGGAAGTGGAAATCATCCTGCCCTCCCTCCCCGATGCGGACGCGCTCGATGCACTGCGATCGCACCGCCAGACTTGGCTCGCGGAACATCCGCACTACCGCAACATCCGCGTCTTCGTGGAGCTCGCACCATAGTAGTGCATTCAGGGAGCACATCCGCACCATTGAAGTGCATCCGCACCGGGCCGAGGCACCGATTTCGGGCTCGCAGCCTTGTGGCACAATGCCCTGCGCGCTGACATAGGGCTGGCACGCTAAGTGCTTAGCCCTGCTCACACGAATCCGGCGCATCGACCCCAGGCCGCTGCACCACCCGCTCAACGCAACAACGCCTCATCTCACCAGGAGTCAAAATGAACGCCCAAGACGTCATGAAGATGATCCAGGAAAACGAAGTGCGCTTCGTGGACCTGCGCTTCACGGATATTCGCGGCAAGGAGCATCACGTCGGCCTGCCGGTGTCGGCCTTCGAGGAAGAGCACTTCGAGCACGGCCACCCCTTCGACGGCTCCTCGCTGGCCGGCTGGAAGGGCATCCAGGCCTCGGACATGATCCTCATGCCGGAGCCGTCGACCGCATACATCGACCCCTTCTTCGACGAGACCACGCTGGTCATCACCTGCGACGTCATCGAGCCCTCCGACGGCAAGGGCTACGACCGCGACCCGCGCTCGATCGCCAAGCGCGCCGAGGCCTACCTGAAGAGCACCGGCATCGGCGACACCGCCTTCTTCGGCCCCGAGCCCGAGTTCTTCATCTTCGACTCGGTCGAGTGGTCGGTCGACATGTCGGGCGTGTATAGCAAGATCATCTCGGAAGAGGCCGCCTGGTCGACCGCCGACAAGTTCGAAGGCGGCAACACCGGCCACCGTCCGCGCGTCAAGGGCGGCTACTTCCCGGTTCCGCCGGTCGACAGCCTCAACGACGTGCGCGCCGCCATGGTGCTCGCGCTCGAGGCCTGCGGCGTGCCGGTCGAGGTGCACCACCACGAAGTGGCCAACGCCGGCCAGTGCGAGATCGGCACCAAGTTCAGCACGCTGACCCAGCGCGCCGACTGGACCCAGGTGCTCAAGTACATCGTGCACAACGTCGCCCACCAGTACGGCAAGACCGCCACCTTCATGCCCAAGCCCATCGTCGGCGACAACGGCTCCGGCATGCACGTGCACCAGTCGATCTGGAAGGACGGCAAGAACCTGTTCGCGGGCAACGGCTACGCCGGCCTGTCCGAGACCGCGCTGTACTACATCGGCGGCATCATCAAGCACGCCCGCGCGCTCAACGCGATCACCAACCCGGGCACCAACTCGTACAAGCGCCTGGTGCCGCACTACGAGGCCCCGACCAAGCTCGCCTACTCGGCGCGCAACCGCTCGGCCTCGATCCGCATCCCCTACGTCGCCAACCCGAAGGGCCGCCGCATCGAGTCGCGCTTCCCGGATCCCCTGGCCAACCCGTACATGTGCTTCGCCGCGCTGATGATGGCGGGCCTGGACGGCATCCAGAACAAGATCCACCCGGGCGACCCGGCCGACAAGAACCTGTACGACCTGCCGCCGGAAGAGGACGCGCTGATCCCGACCGTGTGCACCAGCCTCGAGCAGGCGCTGGAGTACCTGGACAAGGATCGCGAGTTCCTGACCCGCGGCGGCGTGTTCTCGAACGACTTCATCGACGCCTACATCGCGCTCAAGATGGAAGAGGTCGATCGCATGCGCATCACCACCCACCCGGTGGAATTCGACATGTACTACAGCCTGTAAGCCGGGAAATCCTGCGCAGGACGGAAGGGACGGGCGTTGCCCGTCCCTTTTTTCTGGGGTCTAATCGGGCCTGACCCGCAAGGATGACGGCATTGCAGCCCGTTACTGCCGTCCCCGCGCCCCTCCGGACCTGCGCATGCGACCGTATCGAATCCTCCCGCTGCTCCTGCTCGCCGGCCTTGCCGCGCCGGCCCATGCCGAAATCTACAAGTGCACCGATGCCGACGGCAGGGTGACCTACACCAACGATCGCGCACTCGCGCGCGGTTGCGTGCGCCTGCAGTCCGACCAGCCGGTGTCCTCGGTGCCCGCCCCCGTGCGCCGTCCCGCCGCTCCGGCGGCACGCGAGACGCCCACGGGCGGCGACTTCCCGCGCGTGAGCCCCAACGAGCAGCGCGGCCGTGACGACGCCCGCCGCCAGGTGCTGCAGGAAGAACTGCGCACCGAGGAGCAGAAGCTGGCCGAGGCCGAGAAGGCGCTCGCCGAGCAGGAATCCATCCGTCTCGGCGACGAGCGCAACTACCAGAAGGTGCTCGACCGCGTGCGACCCTTCAAGGACCGCGTCGAATTGCACAAGCGCAATGTCGATGCACTGCGCCGGGAGATCTCCGGCCTGCGATGACCCGGACCTGGCGCGCTTCTTGCATGTCCTCGACCGAACAACAGGACGCGCCCATGCCATCGCACCCCACCCACGCCGCCAGCAGCCCCAGCAGCCCGTTCGCCGGACTCGACCTGCTGTCTTCGGCGGTCGTGCTCGTCGACGCCGGGCTGGTGATCCGCTACCTCAACGCGGGCGCGGAGAACCTGTTCGCGATCAGCCGGCGCAAGCTGCTCGGCCAACCGCTCGAACGCCTGCTCGGCAGCCCGCCCGGCCTGGCCGCGGCGCTCGACAACGCGCTGCGCACCAACTGGAGCTACACCGGCCAGGACATCAGCGTGCAGCGCGGCGACGCCGAGCCGCTGCGGCTCGACTGCACGGTGACGCCGGTCGACACCGCAAGCGTGCGCCTGCTGCTCGAATTCCGCCCGATCGACGCGCAGCTGCGCGTCGCGCGCGAGGAGCAGCTGCTGCACCAGCAGCAGGCCAACCGCGAGCTCATCCGCAACCTCGCGCACGAGATCAAGAACCCGCTCGGCGGCATCCGCGGCTCGGCCCAGCTGCTGCAGCACGAACTCGACGACCCGCAGCTGCGCGAATTCACCGACGTCATCATCGCCGAGGCCGACCGCCTGCAGGACCTGATGAACCGCCTGCTGAGTTCGCATTGCATGATGCGCCCGGCCTCGATCAACCTCCACGACGTGCTCGAACGCGTGCGCCGCCTGATCCTCGCCGAGTTTCCTTCGATCGGCATCGTCCCCGACTACGACCTCAGCCTGCCCGAGCTCACCGCCGATCGCGAGCAGCTCATCCAGGCCGTGCTCAACATCGTGCGCAACGCCGCACAGGCGCTGGGCGGCCACGGCGAGATCCTGCTGCGCACCCGCATCGCGCGCCAGGTCACGCTCGCCAAGCGCCGTCACAAACTGGCACTCAAATTGCAAGTAATCGACGACGGCCCCGGCATCCCCGAGGAGATCCGCGATCGCATCTTCTATCCGCTGGTTTCGGGGCGGGAGGGCGGCAGTGGTCTGGGCCTGTCGCTCGCACAGAGCTTCATCGAGCAACACCAGGGCATGATCGAGGTGGATAGCCGTCCCGGGCGCACCTGCTTCACGATCCTGCTGCCGATTACCGAGCGTGCCTGAGCGCGCACCAGAATAGTGCATACGATATGAACACCGTCTGGATCATCGACGACGACCGCTCGATCCGCTGGGTGCTGGAAAAGGCGCTCGGCCGCGAGGGCATCGACCACGCCAGCTTCAGCTCCGCCGGCGACGCGCTCGCCGAGCTCGAGCGCGCACCGCAGCCGCCGGCCGCGCTGCTATCCGACATCCGCATGCCCGGCGAGTCCGGGCTGGACCTGCTGCAGAAGGTGAAGGAGCGCCACCCGCAGCTGCCGGTCATCATCATGACCGCCTACTCCGACCTCGACAGCGCAGTCGCGGCCTTCCAGGGCGGCGCCTTCGAGTATCTGCCCAAGCCCTTCGACGTCGACCAGGCGGTCGCGCTCGTCCGTCGTGCGCTGGAGCAGACCGCGCACCAGAACGGTGCGAGCGAAGAGGCCACCCTGGCCCCCGAGATCCTCGGCCAGGCCCCGGCGATGCAGGAGGTTTTCCGCGCCATCGGGCGGCTCGCCCACTCGCACGCCACCGTGCTGATCAACGGCGAGTCGGGCAGCGGCAAGGAACTGGTCGCGCGCGCCCTGCACCGCCACAGCCCGCGCCGCGACGCGCCCTTCATCGCCATCAACACCGCGGCCATCCCGCGCGACCTGCTCGAATCCGAACTCTTCGGCCACGAGCGCGGCGCCTTCACCGGCGCCGCCACCCAGCGCCGCGGCCGCTTCGAGCAGGCCGACGGCGGCACGCTGTTCCTCGACGAGATCGGCGACATGCCGGCCGAGCTGCAGACACGGCTGCTGCGCGTGCTCTCCGACGGCCACTTCTACCGCGTCGGCGGCCAGCAACCGATCCGCGCCAACGTGCGCGTGATCGCCGCCACCCACCAGGACCTGGAGGAGCGCGTGCGCCAGGGCCTGTTCCGCGAGGACCTCTTCCACCGCCTAAACGTCATCCGCCTGCGCCTGCCGCCGCTGCGCGAGCGCCATGAGGACATCCCCTTGCTGGTGCGGCACTTCCTGCAGAAGAGCGCGCAGGAGCTCGGCGTCGAGCGCAAGCGCATCTCGGAGGCCACGCTCGAATACCTGCAGGCTCAGCCTTTCCCGGGCAACGTGCGCCAGCTCGAGAACCTGTGCCACTGGCTCACCGTGATGGCGCCGGCGCAGGTGGTGGAGGTCGCCGACCTGCCACCCGAGATGCGCGAGCAACCCGGCCGCGAGTCGCCATCGAACTGGATGGAGGGCCTGGGCAGCGAGGCCGACCGCCTGATCGCCTCGCGCCCCGGAGAGGTGTTCGACCGCCTCACGCGCGATTTCGAGCGCACCCTGATCCGTCGTGCGCTGGCCGCCACCGGCGGCCGCCGCATCGAGGCCGCGCAGCTGCTCGGCATCGGCCGCAACACCATCAGCCGCAAGATCCAGGAGCTGGGCATGGACGAGGAGCGCGCGCCGGAGACGGAGGAAAGCGGGCGCTGATCGCCCCGGTCGCCTCGATGCGGGGGCGCGTTGGCGCGGCCGGCGCACGGGGCGCAGCGCATCCATGCCGCGGGAAGCGCATCCCCCACGGTCTTGGCGGATAATGCGGTTTTCGATCCGCCGCTTCCGCACTTGTCCTCCATCCGTCCATCCACGCCTTCGGCGCGCGCCTGCGCGACCGAACTGGCCTCCCTCCTCGGCGCGCGTGCGCGCGACTTCGCCCTCGAATGGGTGGAGTGCTGCGACTCGACCAACGCCCGTCTCGTGGATGCGCCGCCCGCCGACGACGGTCGTGTGCATGTGCTCGTGGCCGACCGCCAGACCGCCGGGCGCGGGCGGCGCGGGCGGCAATGGCTGTCCTGGGAGGGCGCCAGCCTCACCTTCTCGCTGCTGTGGCGCTTCGCGCCGGGTACCCCGGCGCCGGCCGGACTCTCGCTCGCCGCCGGGCTGGCGCTCGCGCGCGCGCTCGAGCAGCTCGGCGTCGAGGGGGTGCAGCTGAAATGGCCCAACGACGTGCTGGTGCACGGAGAGAAGCTCGCCGGCATCCTGGTCGAACTCCTCCCCGTGCGCGGTCGCCCGCCCGCGGCGGTGATCGGCATCGGTCTCAACCTGCGCCTGCCGGCCGACGCCGCCATTCCCGACCAGGCCGGCGTCACCGACCTCGCCGCTGCGCTCGGCGGCGAACCGCCCTCGCGTCCGGTCCTGCTGGCGGCCATCCTCGGCGAGTTCCACCGCCTCTTCGACACCTACGCGGCCGCGGGCTTCCCCGCCCTGCGCGGCGCCTGGGAGCAGCGCAACGCCTTCGCCGAGTTACCGGTGGCGGTCCGCGGGGAGTCCGCCACGCTGCAGGGTACCTGCGCCGGGGTGGACGACGACGGCGCCCTGTTGCTGCGCACCGGGGACGGCGTGCAGCGGGTGCTCGCCGGCGACGTGTCGCTGCGTCCGCTGCTGGACGGCTCGCGATGATCCTGCTCGTGGATGCCGGCAACACCCGGGTGAAATGGCGCGTGATCGCAGCGGACGCCCCCGCGCGAGCCCTCGCCGAGGGGGCAGTCGGCCACGCCGAGATCGACATGCTCGCCGCCGCCTGCCGCGCCTGGCCGGGACTCGCGCGCGTGTTCGGCTGTAACGTCGCCGGCACCAGCGTCGCCGCGCGCATCGCCACGGCCTGCGCACCGCTGCGGGTGGATTGGCTGCTGCCCACCGCCGCGCGCGCCGGCGTGCGCAACCTGTACGAGAACCCCGAGCGTCTCGGCGCCGACCGCTGGGCGGCGCTGATCGGTGCCCGCCACAGCCATGCCGGCCCCTGCCTGGTCGTCACCGCCGGCACCGCGACCACGGTGGACCTGCTCTCCGCGGCGGGCGACTTCCTCGGCGGCCTGATCCTGCCCGGGGTCGAGCTGATGCAGCAGGCGCTCGCCCGCGGCACGGCTCAGCTGCCGCTCGCCGAGGGTCACTTCGCGTGGCAACCGCGACGCACGGTAGACGCGATCCGCTCCGGCTGCCTGCAAGCCCAGACCGGCGCAGTCGAGCGCATGTTCCGCCAGATCGCGGAGCACCCCGGCGCGCTCTGCCTGCTCGGCGGCGGCGCCGCCGACAGCTTCGCCGACCTGCTCGAGATTCCGCTGCGACGAACCGACAATCTGGTGCTGACCGGCCTGGGCACGGTCGCCACCCTGCCCGCCCCGCCCACCCACTGACAAGAATCGAAAGGGAGAAAACAACGATGGAAGCCACCCGCATCCTGCTCGACGCCGCCGACATCCCGACGCACTGGTACAACGTCGCCGCCGATCTGCCGACGCCGCTCGCGCCGCCGCTCGGCCCCGACGGCCATCCGGCCACGCCGGAGCAGATGGGGGTCATCTTCCCGCCGGCGATCCTCGAACAGGAGATGAGCACCGAGCGCTGGATCGCCATCCCGCAGGAGGTGCGCGAGATCTACCGCCTGTGGCGGCCGAGCCCGCTGTGTCGCGCGGTGCGCCTGGAGCAGGCGCTCGGCACCCCGGCGAAGATCTTCTTCAAGTACGAGGGCGTCTCGCCCGCCGGCTCGCACAAGCCCAACTCCGCGGTGCCGCAGGCCTTCTACAACAAGCAGGCCGGCATCACCCGCCTGACCACCGAGACCGGCGCCGGGCAGTGGGGCTCGTCGATCGCCTTCGCCGGGCAGATGTTCGGGCTGGAGGTGCGCATCTACATGGTCAAGGTCAGCTACGACCAGAAGCCCTACCGCCGCCTGATGATGCAGACTTGGGGCGGCGAGGTCTTCGCCAGCCCCTCGCCGCACACCGAGACCGGCCGCCGCCTGCTCGCCGAGAACCCGGACAACCCCGGCTCGCTCGGCATCGCCATCTCCGAGGCGGTGGAAGAGGCCGCCGGCCGCGCCGACACCAACTACACCCTGGGTTCGGTGCTCAACCACGTGGTGCTGCACCAGAGCATCATCGGCCTGGAGGCGAAGAAGCAGCTCGACAAGGTCGGCCTCTATCCCGACGTCGTCATCGGCCCCTGCGGCGGCGGCTCGAGCTTCGCCGGCATCGCCTTCCCCTTCCTCGCCGACAAGGCCGCGGGCGACAAGCGCGCCGCCACGCTGCGCTGCGTGGCGGTGGAGCCGACCTCCTGCCCGACCCTGACCAAGGGCCAGTACGCCTACGACTTCGGCGACGCCTCCGGCTTCACCCCGCTGATGAAGATGTATACGCTGGGCCACGATTTCATGCCGCCCGGAATCCATGCCGGCGGCCTGCGCTACCATGGCGACTCGCCGCTGGTGTCGAACCTGCTGCACGCCGGCCTCATCGAGGCCGCCGCGGTGCCGCAGCTGGCGACCTTCGAGGCGGGGGTGCAGTTCGCACGCGCCGAGGGCATCATCCCGGCGCCCGAGTCCTGCCACGCCATCCGTCAGGCCATCGACGAGGCGCTCGCCTGCAAGGCGACCGGCGAGGCGAAGACCATTCTGTTCAACCTGACCGGCCACGGCCACTTCGACATGAGCTCGTACGAGCGCTACTTCTCGGGCAAGCTCGAGGACTTCGACTACCCGGCCGAGGCGGTGGCAACTTCGCTCGCCCACCTGCCCAAGGTCGGCTGAACGAGCTGGCGGTCGCGCTCGGCCGGCAAGGCCGGCGGAGCGCCCCGCCTTCCCCGCCCCCCCTGCGACACCAAGGCATGACGACCCTGCGCTTCCTGCTCATCCTGCTGCTCATCCTCAACGCCCTCGCCTTCGCGGCGATCGGCGGCTGGCTGGGTGGCGAGCCGCCGGCGGGCGAGGCGGGGCGCATCGCCGCGCAGTTGCATCCCGAGCGTATCCGGCTGGCAAACGAGACCGGCGCCACCGGCCTCGCGCCCGTCGCCGCCGAACCGCCCCCGCCCGCCGCGGTCGTCGCCCGCGCGCCTTCCGCGCCGGAGGCCACCGCAGCCGCGCCACCCGACACCACGACCGGCAACGCCCCGGCGCGAGCCGCCACGGACGACGCCACGCTCCCCGCAGCGCAGGTCGCACCCGAGCCGGCCCATCCCCCGGCAGCCGAAATCGCCCCCGCGACAGAGCCCCCGCCCCCCGAGCCTGCCCTGGTCCCCGCCCCCTCGCCGGCGCCGCCCGCCCTCTGCCACGTCTGGGCCGACCTCGGCGCGAGCGAGGCCGACCGCCTCGCCCAGCGCCTGCGCCGCATCGGCATCACCGCGGCGCGCAGCCGCAGCGAGACACCGGAGGCCTGGTGGGTGCGCATCCCGCCGCAGCGCAACCGCAGCGAGGCCGAGCGCCGCGTCGTCGAGCTCAACCTGCTCGGCGTCAGCGACACCTTCATCGTGCAGGAGTCCGGCCCCAACCAGAACGCGGTCTCGCTCGGCCTCTTCAAGACCGAGAACCGCGCCCGCATCCTGCTCGGCCAACTGCGTGCCAAGGGCGTCGAGAACGCCGGCATCGAGCCGCGCATGGGCACCAGCTACCGCATCCAGGCCAACGTCCCGGCCAACGAGCTGCGCATCGTCGAATCGGCCGCGCCCGGCCTGCGCGCCCGGCGCCAGGCCTGCACGCGCTGATTCGGAGAAGGAGATGAGCGCGAAGCGCCCCTACATCGTCGGCCTCACCGGCGGCATCGGCAGCGGCAAGAGCGCCGCCACCGACCGCTTCGCCGCCCTCGGCGCGAGCGTGGTCGACACCGACCGTATCGCCCACGAGCTCACCGCCCCCGGCGGCGGCGCGATCGAGGCCATCCACGCCGCCTTCGGCGACGCCATGATCGCGCCCGATGGCCGCCTCGACCGCGCCGCCATGCGCGCGCTCGCCTTCCGCGAGCCCGATGCCCGCCGCCGCCTCGAGGCCATCCTGCACCCGCTGATCCGCGCCGAGAGCGCCCGCCAGTGCCTGGCGGCCAGCGGCCCCTACGTGATCCTCGCAGTGCCGCTGCTGGTCGAGTCGGGCGGCTACCGCGAGCGCTGCGACCGCATCTGCGTGGTCGACTGTCCCGAGGCGCTGCAGGTCGCGCGCGTGCGTGCGCGCAGCGGGCTCGTCGATGAACAGATCCGCGCCATCATGGCCGCGCAGGCCAGTCGGGCGCAACGTCTGGCCGCCGCCGACGACGTGCTCGACAACGCCGGCACGCTCGCATCCCTGCACGCACAGGTCGATCGCCTGCACGCCGCCTACCTCGCCGCGGCGACGCACTGAAACCGTGCCTCGCCATGGTGGGAAGGGGGCCTGTGCTATCATCGGCGCGACTCTGAACAGGTGCGATACAGGCGGACACGCTGCGGTGATTAGCTACGAATATCCTCTCAACGAGCGCATCCGCACCTTGCTGCGCCTGGAGGACCTGCTCCTCAAGATTGCCCATTTCACCGCGGGCACGGCGCCGCAAGACCACCATGTCGCGCTGCTGACCATCTTCGAGACGCTCGAAGTGGCGAGCCGCGCAGACCTGAAGGTCGACCTGGTGCAGGAACTCGAGCGCCAGCGCCAGATCCTGATGTCCTTCCGCAACAACCCCGAGATCTCCGAGGAAGCGCTTGCCGGCGCGCTCTACGAGATCGAGCAGGCCTCCACCGGGCTGCTCGCGATGGCAGGCAAGATCGGCCAGTACCTGCGCGAGAACGAGTGGCTGATGAGCATCCGCAGCCGCGCGGCGATCCCGGGCGGAGTCTGCCAGTTCGACCTGCCGTCCTACCACTACTGGCTCAATCGCGACCCGGCCGTGCGCCGCGGCGACCTCGGCACCTGGATCCAGCCGATAGCGCCGATCCGCGATGGCATCGAGATCGTGCTGCGCCTGCTGCGCGCCAGCGGCCACCCCGAGCCGCTGCACGCACGTGCCGGCGCCTTCCAGCTCACCATGGCGGGGCGCACCGCACAGATGCTGCGCGTGCGTCTGGCGCAGTCCGAGACCGTGGTGCCCGAAATCAGCGCCAACAAGTACGCACTCAACGTGCGCTTCATGCTGCCCGAGACCGTCGCACGCCCACGCGTGGCCGAGCGCGACGTCGCCTTCGAACTGACCTTCTGCAGCCTGTGAACATGGACACCCGGGCCCGCACCGTGCGCTGCCCCACCTGCGGCAAGGACGTCGAATGGAAGCCGGAGAGCCGCTGGCGCCCGTTCTGCTCGGCGCGCTGCAAGCAGATCGACCTCGGCGAGTGGGCCTCGGAAGGCTACCGTGTGCCGAGTTCGCCGCCCGATGCGCCGCTCGACGAGATCGACTACCAGCCGCCCGGCGCGGGCGAGATGCCGCAGCGCTGAACGCCGCCGGCGCGGGCGGATTCGCCACCGCCTCGCGGCGCGTGCGCCTTCAATCCCGGACGGGCCTCCAGATCGCGCGGATCGCGGCGATGCCGTGCGCGCCGGCATCGCGCGCACGCTCCATGTCATCCGCTGCCAGCCCGCCGAGGGCGAACACCGGCAGCGGCAGGCCCGCCGCCGTGCTCGCGAACCCTTCCCAGCCCATCCCCGCCTGGCCGGGATGGGTCAGGGTCGGCTGCACCGGTCCGAGCAAGGCGTAGTCGAGCTCCAGCGCCGCGGCGCGCTCGAGCTCCGCGCGGTCGTGGCAGGACGCCCCCACCCAGGGGAAATCCGGTCGCGCCTGCACCGCCATCAGCCGGCGCGCCGGCAGATGCACGCCGTCGGCGCCGATGCGGCGCGCGAGCACCTCGTCCTCATTCACCACCAGCAGCCCGCCATGCGCCCGCACGCGCGCCAGCGCCGCGCGCGCGAAGGCCTCGCGTGCAGCATCGGGCAGCGTCGCCTCGCGCACCTGCACCAGGCGCAGACCGCCGGCGAGCGCACGCTCGAGCGCGTCGAGCTGGACCTCTACGCCGATCTCCGCCGCCTGGGTGATGCCCATCGTGCGCGGCAGGCGCAGAGCCTTCAGGATCGGTCCGTTGGCGGGCAGCATCGGCTCGCGCGCGGGGCCCTCGGGACGCACCCAGGCGAGGGCGCTGTGCACCCGGTCGGCGAGCTCGCCCTCCCAGGCCGCAACCTCTTGGAAGTGCAGGCGGACGTGGGCATGCTCGTAGAGGTGCTCGCGGCACAGCCAGGGCCGCAGCCGCGTGACGCGGATGCCGAGTTCCTCGTCGAGCTCGCGGACCAGAGCCTGCGCCGGGCTCTCGCCAGGCTCGACCTTGCCGCCGGGAAACTCCCAGTAGCCCGCATACACCGCATCCGGCGCGCGCTGGCCGAGCAGGTAACAACCGTCCTCGCGCAGCAGCACGCCGGCGGCGACCTCCACCCGCTTGCGCGTCATCGCGCGTCGTCCTGCAGGCGACCGGCATGGTCGCGGGCGAACTGCCAGGCGACGCGGCCCGAACGCGAGCCGCGCATCAGCGCCCACTGCAGCGCCTCCTGGCGGGCGGCGGAGATTTCGTCATCGCTCGCCCCGAAGCTGCGCAGCCAGTGCGCGACGATGTCGAGGTACTCGTCCTGGCTGAAGGGGTAGAAGGAGATCCACAGGCCGAAGCGCTCGGAGAGCGAGATCTTCTCTTCGACCGCCTCGCCCGGGTGCACCTCGCCATCGACATGGCGGGCCTGCAGATTCTCGTCGTGGTACTCCGGCATCAGGTGGCGGCGGTTGGAGGTGGCGTAGATCAGCACGTTGTCCGACATCGCCGACACCGAGCCGTCGAGCACGCTCTTCAAGGCCTTGTAGGCGTCCTCGCCCTCCTCGAAGGAAAGGTCGTCGCAGAAGAGGATGAAGCGCTCCGGCCGGCCGGCGACCAGTTCGACGATCTCGGGCAGGTCGACCAGGTCGGTCTTGTCCACCTCGATCAGGCGCAAGCCGCGCGCGGCGTATTCGTTGAGCAGGGCCTTGATCAGCGAGGACTTGCCGGTGCCGCGCGCGCCCGTGAGGAGCACGTTGTTGGCGCGCCGGCCGGCGAGGAACTGGCGGGTGTTGCGGTCGATGCGCGCCTTCTGCTCGTCCACGTCCTGGATGTCGGCGAGCATGATGCGGTGCGGCGCACGCACCGGGCGCAGCGCGGTACGGCCGTGGCGGCGCTGCCAGCGAAAGGCGACCGCGGCGTCCCAGTCGGGCGCGGCGGCAGGGCCGGGCAGCAGGGTTTCGAGGCGCGCCAGCACGCCTTCGGCGCGGGCGAGCAGCTCAGCGAGTTCCTTGGTCATCGGGGTTTCCGCAATCGTCCCGGTCGCGCGCGTGCGCGGACGACTGGCGCAGGGCGAGCCCTACGACCAGCAGCAGCGCGAGCGCGACACCGAGTTCGAGAAAGATCAGCCACACCTTCCGTCTCCGGCAGCCTGTGGGGGCCCGGTATACTGGCGGCAAAGACAGCCGAGTTCAACCAATGCCCCGCAAGATGCTCTGCCGCACCCGCAACGCCCTCTTCCCTTCCCTCTCCGCCCTGCTGGTGGCCGCTTGCGCCGCCCTGCCCGGCACGCCCGAACCCTCCGGAGAGCGCCCCTGCGTACCCTGTCCGAGCTGCGCGCCCTGCTCCGGCGCCGCACCAGCCGCCACGCCGGGCGCTCCGGCTGCCCCGGCCGCCCCAGCCGCAGCCGCGCTGCAGGCGAGCGACTGGGGCGCGATCGAAGGCTGGCAGCGCGACGAGCTGTCGGCGGCCTGGCCGGCGTTGCGCGCCTCCTGCGGCACCCTGGTGCGCCAGGCACCGTGGAAGGCAGCTTGCGAGGAGGCCGCCCGCCTGGGCGGAGCACCCGACGGCGGCACTGTGCGTCGCTTCCTCGAGAGCCGCTTCACGCCCTGGCAGGTGGTGAATCCCGACGGCAGCGCGAACGGGCTGGTGACCGGCTACTACGAGCCGCTGATCCGTGGCAGTCGCACGCGCGGCGGACGCAGCACCTGGCCGATCCATGGCGTGCCGCAGGACATGCTGACGATCGAGCTCGCCGACGTGTATCCGGAACTGAAGAGCCTGCGCCTGCGCGGCCGCCTCGTCGGCAACAAGGTGCTGCCGTACTGGAACCGCCAGCAGCTCTCCGAACGCGAGGTCCCGGCACCGGTGCTGCTGTGGGCGGACGATCCGATCGAACTCTTCTTCCTGCAGGTGCAGGGCTCGGGGCGGGTGCAGCTGCCCGACGGCAGCCTGGTGCGGGTCGGCTATGCCGACCAGAACGGCCATCCCTACCAGTCGATCGGGCGCTGGCTGGTCGCCCAGGGCGAGCTGACGCTGGACAAGGCCTCGATGGATGGGATCAAGCGCTGGGCGCAGGACAACCCGCGGCGCCTGCAGGAACTGCTCAATGCCAACCCGAGCTACGTCTTCTTCCGCGAGTTGCCCGCCTCGGGCGGCGGGCCGGTGGGCGCGCTCGGCGTGCCGCTCTCCGAGGGCCGCAGCATCGCGGTGGATCCGCGCTACGTGCCGCTGGGCGCACCGGTGTTCCTCTCGACCACGCAGCCGCTCAGCGAGCGCCCGCTCGAGCGCCTGGTCATGGCGCAGGACACCGGGGGCGCGATCAAGGGCGCAGTGCGTGCCGATTTCTTTTGGGGATTCGGTGCCGAGGCTGGCCGCGAGGCCGGGAAGATGCGTCAGCAGGGGCGGATGTGGGTGCTGCTGCCGAGGGGGATGAAGCCGCCCATGCCGCACTGACCCGATCCGCGGCGCGGGCGTGACCGTCCGCCCGCGCCCTGCGAGGGATCAGCGCTTGGCGGCGTCCATCGCCTTTTCGAGTTCGGCGCGCGGCAGGTAGCCGCCGATGCGCGAGCCGTCGGCGAGGAAGATCGTCGGCGTGCCGCTGATGCGGAGGCTCTGGCCGAGTTCGACGTTACGCGTGATGGTCGCGGTATCGCAGCTCGCCTTGGCGGGCTCCTTGCCATCGACCACCCAGTCGGTCCACGCCCTCCCCTTGTCCTTCGCGCACCAGATGTTGTCCGACTTGACACGCGAGTCCTCGCTCAGGATCGGATACAGGAAGGTGTACACGGTGACGTCGTCCATCTGCGCGAGCTCCTTGCCCAGGCGCTTGCAGTAGCCGCAGTTGGGATCCTCGAAGGTGGCGATCACGCGCGTGCCCTTGCCTTTCACGACCTTCACCGCGTGGTCGAGCGGCAGGGTGGAGAAGTCGATCGCGGAGAGCTGATTGAGGCGCGCCTGGGTCACGTCGCGGCGCGTGGCGGTATCGATGATGCTGCCGTCGATGATGAAGCTGTTCTTCGCATCGGTATACACGAGCTGGCCGTTCTTGAGCACGACCTCGTACAGCCCGGCATAGTCGGTACGAGTCACCCTCTCCACCGCCGGCGAGCCGATGAAGGCCTCCATGCTCTTCTTGACCCCGGCTTCGTCGGCGTGTGCGAACGTGGTCGCACCGAGCGCCAGGGCGAGGCCGAGGGGCCGGATCAGGGACGGGACGGAAAGGGCTTTCATCAAGTTCTCCACAGGGTTCAGAAGCGACCGTTGGCAGCGTAGCGCACCAGCGCATTTTTTAAGACCGGGACCCGCCCGGTCAGGTTCATCCCGAGATTGCGCAGGGTCGCCGAGAGGGGATCCTGGCGCCCGAACAAGCGACTCAGGGCATGCGTCGTGTACTGCAGCAGGAAGGGCTCTTCCGCACGCATGCGCGCATAGCGCCGCAGCACCGAAAGATCGCCTGCGTCCTGCCAGGACGGTAGCGCGTCGAGCACCTCCGCCAGCGCCTTCGCATCCTGAAAGCCGAGGTTGATGCCATGTCCCGAGAGCGGGTGGATCGCATGCGCGGCATCTCCGATCAGCGCCACCCTTGGGCGCACCGTCTCTTCCACGCGCATCAGACGCAGCGGAAAAGCGGCGCGCTGGCCGGCGAGCTCGAGCTTGCCGAGCGCGCGGCCGCCAGCCCCCTCCACGCGCGCGCAGAACGCCTCGGCCTCGAGCCCGAGCAGCTCGTCGGCGAACGCGTCGGGCGCGGACCACACCATGGACATGTGACGCCCGGGCAGGGGCAGCCAAGCCAACACGCCGTCGGCGCGGAACCACTGGTAAGCGACACCGCGACTGGGGCGCTCGCAGACGAAGTTGGCCACCACGCCGCGCTCGCCGTAGGGCGTGATCGTCGCGGCGATTCCGGCACGTTCGCGTACCCAGGAGTCGCGTCCGTCCGCACCGACGACCAACGCGGCTTTCAGGCTGCGACCGTCGCCCAGGCGCAACGTCGCCACATCTTCGTCGATCTCGAGCGCCTCCGGCGCCGCTGGACAGAACAGCGTGACGTTGTGCTGGCGCTTGAGGCTCTCCCAGATTTCGACATGAACCAAGCTGGACTCGCCGATCCAGGCAAGCTCCTCGAGTCCGCTGTCGTAGGCCGAAAATACGAGCTCGCCGCCCGCATCGCCGTGGATACGCATCTCGGCGACTTCAGCGAGGCGTTGGTGGTCCAGATGGGCCCACACGCCAAGCTGGTCCAGGAAGCGTGCGCTCACCGGGCTGTAGGCGTAGACGCGGGCGTCCCAGCCTTCGGGGCGGCGCGGCACAGCATGTTCGATCACGGCGATCCGCAGTGCGCTACGGCGCAGCGCTACCGCAAGCGCGGCCCCGGCGAGACCGCCGCCGACGATGATGAGGTCGAATTTCATCGCGATCCCCGGAAACTCGGTACAGCTTTGGATTGTGCCCGAGGGCGCGCCTTGCCGCCACGTACGCACTCGCGGAGTGCGGGGGGATCCGGCAGCTGTAAAGCACGACGCCCCAGGCACGGATGTGTGCGTGGGGCGTTGTGTTGGTGTGGTTAGTCTGACGATGACCTACTTTCACGAGGGCGGACCTCACTATCATCGGCGCATGTGCGTTTCACGGTCCTGTTCGGGAAGGGAAGGGGTGGTTCCACACAGCTATGGTCGTCAGACTTTGACTTGTTGCCTGCGTGGTTTGCAGGCCAAAGTTAGGAAGAAGTGTTGTGTGATTGTCTGGTTGCGTTGTTTTGGCAACCAGGGGGTTGAGTTCGTTTTGTTTTGAAGGTTATAGGATCAAGCCACACGGGCAATTAGTACCGGTTAGCTGAACGTGTTGCCACGCTTACACACCCGGCCTATCAACGTTGTGGTCTTCAACGACCCTTCAGGGGGCTCGAGGCCCCGGGGAAGTCTCATCTTGAGGCGAGTTTCCCGCTTAGATGCTTTCAGCGGTTATCTCTTCCGCACATAGCTACCCGGCGATGCGACTGGCGTCACAACCGGTACACCAGGGGTGCGTCCACTCCGGTCCTCTCGTACTAGGAGCAGGCCCTCTCAAACTTCCAGCGCCCACGGCAGATAGGGACCAAACTGTCTCACGACGTTTTAAACCCAGCTCACGTACCACTTTAAATGGCGAACAGCCATACCCTTGGGACCGGCTACAGCCCCAGGATGTGATGAGCCGACATCGAGGTGCCAAACTCCGCCGTCGATGTGAACTCTTGGGCGGAATCAGCCTGTTATCCCCAGAGTACCTTTTATCCGTTGAGCGATGGCCCTTCCATACAGAACCACCGGATCACTATGACCTGCTTTCGCACCTGCTCGACTTGTGGGTCTCGCAGTCAAGCCACCTTTTGCCATTGCACTATCAGTACGATGTCCGACCGTACCTAGGTGACCTTCGTACTCCTCCGTTACCTTTTGGGAGGAGACCGCCCCAGTCAAACTGCCCACCATGCACGGTCCCCGACCTGGATTCACAGGCCTGGGTTAGAACCTCGACGACACCAGGGTGGTATTTCAAGGTTGGCTCCACCGGAACTGGCGTCCCGGTTTCAAAGCCTCCCACCTATCCTACACAAGTCCCGTCAAAGTCCAATGCAAAGCTACAGTAAAGGTTCATGGGGTCTTTCCGTCTAGCCGCGGGGAGATTGCATCTTCACAAACATTTCAACTTCGCTGAGTCTCAGGAGGAGACAGTGTGGCCATCGTTACGCCATTCGTGCAGGTCGGAACTTACCCGACAAGGAATTTCGCTACCTTAGGACCGTTATAGTTACGGCCGCCGTTTACCGGGGCTTCGATCAAGAGCTTGCACCCCATCACTTAACCTTCCGGCACCGGGCAGGCGTCACACCCTATACGTCCACTTTCGTGTTTGCAGAGTGCTGTGTTTTTAATAAACAGTCGCAGCCACCGATTCTCTGCGACCCCGTTCCGCTCCGGCCGCGAGGGCCTTCACGTACCAGGGGCATACCTTCTCCCGAAGTTACGGTATCAATTTGCCGAGTTCCTTCTCCTGAGTTCTCTCAAGCGCCTTGGTATTCTCTACCAGCCCACCTGTGTCGGTTTGCGGTACGGTCACTCTTAGACTGAAGCTTAGAGGCTTTTCCTGGAAGCTGGGTATCACTCGCTTCGGATCCGAGGATCCTCGTCATCACGCCTCATCTAAGCCACGCGGATTTGCCTACGCGGCACGACTACACGCTTAAACCACCTATTCCAACAGATGGCCGAGCTAACCTTCTCCGTCCCCCCATCGCATCTAAGAGCGGTACAGGAATATTGACCTGTTTCCCATCGACTACGCATTTCTGCCTCGCCTTAGGGGCCGACTCACCCTGCGCCGATGAACGTTGCGCAGGAAACCTTGGGCTTACGGCGAGGGTGCTTTTCACACCCTTTATCGCTACTCATGTCAGCATTCGCACTTCCGATACCTCCAGCATCCCTTACGAGACACCTTCGCAGGCTTACGGAACGCTCCCCTACCACGTGTCAAAGACACATCCGCAGCTTCGGTTCATGGCTTGAGCCCCGTTACATCTTCCGCGCAGGACGACTCGACTAGTGAGCTATTACGCTTTCTTTAAAGGATGGCTGCTTCTAAGCCAACCTCCTAGCTGTCTATGCCTTCCCACCTCGTTTGCCACTTAGCCATGCATTTGGGACCTTAGCTGGCGGTCTGGGTTGTTTCCCTCTTGACACCGGACGTTAGCACCCGATGTCTGTCTGCCGTATATCACTTTGCGGTATTCGGAGTTTGCTATCGCGGGGTAGATCGCAATGACCCCCCCAACGATTACAGTGCTCTACCCCCGCAAGTGTCCGTACGACGCACTACCTAAATAGTTTTCGGGGAGAACCAGCTATTTCCGGATTTGTTTAGCCTTTCACCCCTATCCACAGCTCATCCCCTAACTTTTCAACGTTAGTGGGTTCGGACCTCCAGTACCTGTTACGGCACCTTCATCCTGGCCATGGATAGATCATCCGGTTTCGGGTCTACGCCCAGCTACTCTGACGCCCTTATCAGACTCGCTTTCGCTACGCCTCCCCTATTCGGTTAAGCTCGCAACTGAACGTAAGTCGCTGACCCATTATACAAAAGGTACGCAGTCACCCCTTTCGAGGCTCCCACTGTTTGTATGCATGCGGTTTCAGGATCTATTTCACTCCCCTCCCGGGGTTCTTTTCGCCTTTCCCTCACGGTACTGGTTCACTATCGGTCGATCACGAGTATTTAGCCTTGGAGGATGGTCCCCCCATCTTCAGACAGGATTTCTCGTGTCCCGCCCTACTTGTCGCACGCTCAGACCCGCCACCGGCTTTTCGCATACGGGACTATCACCCTGTATCGTCGGACTTTCCAGACCGTTTTGCTAAGCTGATGGTTTAGTCGTGCAGGCTCTTCCGTGTTCGCTCGCCACTACTTACGGAATCTCGGTTGATTTCTTTTCCTCGAGCTACTTAGATGTTTCAGTTCGCTCGGTTCGCCTCTACACACCTATGTATTCAGTGTGAGATGACCCTTGCGGGCCGGGTTTCCCCATTCGGACATCGTGGGATCAATGCTCTATTGCCAGCTCCCCCACGCTTTTCGCAGGCTTACACGTCCTTCATCGCCTGTGATCGCCAAGGCATCCACCACATGCACTTAGTCGCTTGATCCTATAACCTTGGACCCTCTTCGATGTTGCCATCCCGAAGGCCCGCGTACAGGAACGAACTCGTTTGTGCGATCCAGCCTGCGCTGACAAGCTCAGCCTGGATCGATGCAATCACACAACTTGCAGTACGCACCGGCTCGGTACGTACTACACTTCTTCCACTTTGTTAAAGAGCAAACCTCTACGCGCGACAGCCGAAGCTGCCGACCAAGAAGTAAGAGATGACGACGCCACGATCTTCGAGCGCCATCGACATCTCTTACTTCTCGAACCTGTTGCTTGGACAGTCCTGGTGGAGCTGGTCGGGATCGAACCGACGACCTACGGCTTGCAAAGCCGCCGCTCTCCCAGCTGAGCTACAGCCCCCCTGTCTCGAGCAACCCTTGATTGGTGGGTCTGGTTGGGTTCGAACCAACGACCCCCGCCTTATCAAGACGGTGCTCTAACCAGCTGAGCTACAGACCCTCATCCGAGGCTCTTCTCGCCTGAACAACCGATAAGTTGTGGATACTTGGCCATCATGGCCTGATCTCTTGAAAGGAGGTGATCCAGCCGCACCTTCCGATACGGCTACCTTGTTACGACTTCACCCCAGTCATGAATCTCACCGTGGTAAGCGCCCTCCCGAAGGTTAAGCTACCTACTTCTGGTGAAACCCACTCCCATGGTGTGACGGGCGGTGTGTACAAGACCCGGGAACGTATTCACCGCAGCATGCTGATCTGCGATTACTAGCGATTCCGACTTCACGTAGTCGAGTTGCAGACTACGATCCGGACTACGATCGGCTTTAAGGGATTGGCTCCACCTCGCGGCTTGGCAACCCTCTGTACCGACCATTGTATGACGTGTGAAGCCCTACCCATAAGGGCCATGAGGACTTGACGTCATCCCCACCTTCCTCCGGTTTGTCACCGGCAGTCTCACTAGAGTGCCCAACCAAATGATGGCAACTAGTGACAAGGGTTGCGCTCGTTGCGGGACTTAACCCAACATCTCACGACACGAGCTGACGACAGCCATGCAGCACCTGTGTTCTGGCTCCCGAAGGCACCCTCGCCTCTCAGCAAGGTTCCAGACATGTCAAGGGTAGGTAAGGTTTTTCGCGTTGCATCGAATTAATCCACATCATCCACCGCTTGTGCGGGTCCCCGTCAATTCCTTTGAGTTTTAACCTTGCGGCCGTACTCCCCAGGCGGTCGACTTCACGCGTTAGCTGCGTCACTCAGTGCATTGCTGCTCCGAACGACTAGTCGACATCGTTTAGGGCGTGGACTACCAGGGTATCTAATCCTGTTTGCTCCCCACGCTTTCGTGCATGAGCGTCAGTACAGGCCCAGGGGGCTGCCTTCGCCATCGGTGTTCCTCCTGATCTCTACGCATTTCACTGCTACACCAGGAATTCCACCCCCCTCTGCCGTACTCTAGCCTTGCAGTCACAAACGCAGTTCCCAGGTTAAGCCCGGGGATTTCACATCTGTCTTACAAAACCGCCTGCGCACGCTTTACGCCCAGTAATTCCGATTAACGCTCGCACCCTACGTATTACCGCGGCTGCTGGCACGTAGTTAGCCGGTGCTTCTTAGTCCGGTACCGTCATCCATGGCCTATGTTAGAGACCACGATTTCTTCCCGGCCGAAAGAGCTTTACAACCCGAAGGCCTTCTTCACTCACGCGGCATGGCTGGATCAGGCTTGCGCCCATTGTCCAAAATTCCCCACTGCTGCCTCCCGTAGGAGTCTGGGCCGTGTCTCAGTCCCAGTGTGGCGGATCATCCTCTCAGACCCGCTACGGATCGTCGCCTAGGTGAGCCTTTACCTCACCTACTAGCTAATCCGACATCGGCCGCTCCAATCGCGCGAGGTTCCGAAGAATCCCCCGCTTTCCCCCTCAGGGCGTATGCGGTATTAGCGTAGCTTTCGCTACGTTATCCCCCACGACATGGGCACGTTCCGATGCATTACTCACCCGTTCGCCACTCGCCGGCAGGCCGAAGCCCCCGCTGCCGTTCGACTTGCATGTGTAAAGCATGCCGCCAGCGTTCAATCTGAGCCAGGATCAAACTCTTAAGTTCAATCCAGCAAAGTACTCAAAATACTGACTTACATCAGCATGAGCACCAATCATTGTGATACCTATGCGACCAAAGTCGCCGACCACAACAACCAAGCACCCACACTTATCGGTTGTCCAAGTTTTTAAAGAATCGCTGCGTTGCCGCAGCGAAGAAGCGAGATTATGTAGAACCTACATCGCCCTGTCAAGCATCTCGCGAATCTTTTTTTGCGCCGCCCCGCCAAAAACACGGAACAACAAGACCCGCAACACCCGACTGCCTCTCCCTTCCCGCCCCGCTGCGCCTGAACTCAAGCACCGCTGCGCTGGAAGAGGTGCGCATTATAGACAACCAAATCCTGACGTCAAGAAAAAACAACAAAGATTCCGATGGAAGCATGCGAGCAACGCCGACGGGACCCCGGGACCGATCACCGAGCACAACACACCTCTGGCGCCAGCGTCTCTACGGGCCTCCCGCAGGGCCCGACGCAGGAACAATCGCTTGGTGACGACCGCCGATCTTCCTGCGCAAACCGCAAAATCGCGACCATCCTGCGATAGGGCTCAGTACATGCCGGGGGCGGCGGCGTAGTTCTCGAAGCGCGTATTCTCCCCGATGAAGGTGAGGCGCACGGTGCC
Organism: Thauera sp. DNT-1; assembly: GCF_055393985.1. Lineage (NCBI taxonomy): Bacteria > Pseudomonadati > Pseudomonadota > Betaproteobacteria > Rhodocyclales > Zoogloeaceae > Thauera > Thauera sp. DNT-1. The sequence goes on from NZ_AP043752.1 coordinate 2,168,097, forward strand.
GGTGGGACCGTTACGATGCTTGCCGATGATCAGTTCGGCCGTCCCCTTGTCGGGCGAATCGGGGTTGTAGACCTCGTCGCGATAGATGAACATGATGATGTCCGCGTCCTGCTCGATGGCACCGGACTCGCGCAGATCGGACATCACCGGGCGCTTGTTGGGACGCTGCTCGAGGCTGCGGTTGAGCTGGGAAAGCGCCATGATCGGCACGTTCAACTCCTTGGCCAGCGACTTTACCGAACGCGAGATCTCGGACAGCTCGGAGGCACGGTTGTCGCCCTCGCGCGTGCCGCTCATCAGCTGCAGGTAGTCGATCACGATCAGACCGAGCCTGCCGCACTGGCGCGCCAGGCGACGCGCACGGGCGCGCAGGTCGATCGGGTTGAGGCCGGGCGTCTCGTCGATGTAGAGCGGCGCGTCGTAGAGCTTGCCCATCGCCATGGTCAGACGCTGCCAGTCGTCGTCGGTCAGGCGTCCACTGCGGATCTTCTGCATGTCGATGCGACCCACCGAGGAGATGAAGCGAGTCGCGAGCTGCGTGCCGGGCATCTCCATCGAGAAGATCGCAACCGGCAGGCGCTGCTCGATCGCGATGTGCTCGGCAAGGTTGAGCGCGAAGGTGGTCTTGCCCATCGCCGGACGGCCGGCGACGATGATCATGTCGGACGGCTGCAGGCCGGAGGTCTTCTCGTCGAGGTCGACCAGGCCGGTCGGCACGCCGGTGACCTCGGAGGGGTTGTCGCGATCGTAGAGTTCCTGCACGCGATCCACGACCTGCTTGAGGATTGGCTGGATCGAGACGAAACCGCTGGCGTGGCGCGCGCCGGCCTCGGCGATCTCGAAGACCTTGGCCTCGGCCTCGTCGAGCAGCGCCTTGGCGTCCTTGCCCGACGGACTGAGCGCACTGGCAGCGATCTCGTCTCCCACCGCCACGAGCTTGCGCAGGATCGCGCGCTCGCGGACGATCTCCGCGTAGCGCCGGATGTTCGCCGCCGACGGCGTGTTGTTGGCGAGCTCGGCGATGTAGGCGAGACCGCCGGCCTGCTCGGCCTCGCCGTTCTTCTCCAGCGACTCGAACACGGTGACCGCATCCGCCGGTCGCCCCTGGTCGATCAGCTTGGTGATGTGGCGATAGATGCGGCGGTGGTCGTCGCGATAGAAATCGGCCTCGTTCACCAGGTCGGCGACACGCTCCCAAGCCTGGTTGTCGAGCAGGATGCCGCCGATCAGCGACTGCTCGGCCTCCAGCGAGTGCGGCGGCAGCTTGATCTGCGCGAGCTGCGGATCGGCGGAGAAATCGGAGAAACGGGAAGACGCGGAACTCATCGGATGCACCATCGGGGCCGGACCGCACATTGTAGCGAGCCGGACCGCGAGACGTTGGCGAAGGGAACGCGCCGCAGGGGCGCAGGAAACAAAAAGGGCTGCCAGCGGCAGCCCTCTTCGTGATGCACGTACAGATCGCGATTACTGCTCGGCAGCCACCACGACGGTGATGTTCGCGAGCACGTCGGCGTGCAGCGACACTTCGAGCTGGGTCTCGCCGACCTGCTTGAGCGGGCCGTCCGGCATGCGGATGGCGGAACGCTCGATGTCGAAGCCCTTGGCGGCGAGCGCCTCGGAGATGTCGGCATTGCCGACCGAGCCGAACAGACGGCCGTCCATGCCCGCCTTGCGAGCAACTTCGACGCTGACGCCTTCGAGCTTGCCCGCCAGCTCCTGGGCCGCAGCCAGCTTTTCGGCCTGGACGCGCTCGAGCTCGGCACGACGCGCTTCGAACTCGGCCAGATTGGCCTGGGTCGCGCGCTTCGCCTTGCCCTGCGGGATCAGGAAGTTGCGGGCGTAGCCGTCCTTGACCTTGACGACGTCGCCGAGACCACCGAGGTTCACGACTTTCTCGAGAAGAATGATCTGCATGGGTTCGTTCTCCTCTTACTGGTGCAGGTCGGTGTAAGGCATCAGGGCCAGGAAGCGGGCGCGCTTGACCGCGACCGACAGCTGACGCTGGTAACCCGCCTTGGTGCCGGTGATGCGCGCCGGCATGATCTTGGCGTTTTCGGTGATGAAGTCCTTGAGGATGTCCACATCCTTGTAGTCGACTTCCTCGATCTTCTCCGCGGTGAAGCGGCAGAACTTGCGACGCTTGAACAGACCACGACCGCCGCGATCGTCCTTCTTCTTGAACTTGGATTTGGGCTTGAAGGCCATTTTCAGTTTCCTTCGAGAAATTCGATTGTGTTCAGGTGCAGAACCGGAGTTCGGCTGCGCAGGCTCTTCGCGGCGAGGAATCCGGTGGCGCGCAGCGCACTCCCGGGAACCGCCACAGCCAGCACCGCCGCCAGATCGCCCAGCGCCACCGCCTGCACTTCCACCGAAACCTCGCGGGTCAGGCCCGCTTCGACTTGTTTCGATTCGTGCGCCAGCACACAGCTGGCGACCGGTATTCCGGCAGGGGTTCGACGCAGCGGCAGCACTTCGGCCACGCGCGCATCGAGGCGCAGTTCGTTCAGACCCGGCTCAGGCAACTCAGGCGGCAGCGGCTTCGCTGTCGGCCGGCTTGGCGTCGTCGGCACCGATGTTCATCGAGCGCGACTTCTCTTCCTTCATCATCGGCGAAGGCGTGGTGACGGCCTTCTTCATCTTGATGGTGAGGTGACGCAGCACGGCGTCGTTGAACTTGAACGAGTGCTCGAGTTCGGCCAGCGTCTCGCCGTCGCACTCGATGTTCATCAGCACGTAGTGGGCCTTGTGCACCTTTTGGATCGGGTAGGCCATCTGACGACGCCCCCAGTCTTCCAGGCGGTGGATCTGGCCGTTGCGGGTGGTCACGATGGACTTGTAGCGCTCGACCATCGCCGGCACCTGCTCGGACTGGTCCGGGTGCACGATGAAGACGATTTCATAATGTCGCATGCAAACTCCTTGCGGTTGGTTGTTGCAGCCCCCCGGCATGCGGTCCGGTGGAGCAAGGGAAGCTCGCCAGTCTAACAAGAAAACCCGGAAAATCAAAGACACTGAAGAAGCCCGGAAGTCGGGAGCGCGGTTGCAAAAGCCCGCTTACACTCTGCGACTGCCTCGTGGCGTCCGCCTCGCCTAGTATCCGGATCACCGGGGCCCTGCCCTGCAACGAAGAAATCGAACGAGGCAGACCATGAACACGACCCTGACCCGCAAGATCGCCACCGCCCTGCTCTGCGGCAGCGTCCTCGCCGCTGCCGCGCCTGCCGCCTACGCCGACCGGGACGACCGCGGCCCGCGCTGGGGCCACCACAAGCACCACTACAAGCACGATCATCGCCGCCACTGGGACGAGCGCACGGTGTATCGCGAGAAGGTCATCATCCGTGAACGCCCGCGCTACTACCGCGAGGCGGAGATCCACAACCACTACTACGAGCGCCCCTACCGCTCTTACAGCTACAGCCGCTCGCCCGCCGTGGTCATCGGCGTGGATATCCCGCCGCTGGTGATCCCGCTGCGCTGAACACCCCCCGCTCCATCCCCGTTCGCAGGGCGCGGCCTCACTCCCCTGACGGCACGCCCGGCCGAGCCGGTCGCGCGACTCAGCGCGGCCGGCTCTCCCAGATCTTCTGCAGACGCTTCACCGACACCGGCATCGGCGTCCTAAGCTCCTGCGCGTACAAGCCCACGCGCAACTCCTCCAGCAGCCAGCGGAACTCTTCCAGCGCCGGATCTTCCACGCCCGCGCGCCGGCGGGCGAGGCGCTCGCGCTCCCAGGCCTGGGCGAGCTGCTTCCACTCCGCCATGGCCTGGGCGTCGCGCGCCGGATTGTTGCGGAGTTTGTCGAGCCGCACCGCGGCACCCTTGAGATAGCGTGCGAAGTGCGCCAGCTTGTCCCACTCGAAGGCGACGAGGAAGTCCTTCGGCAGCAGCGCACCGAGCTGGCCCTGGATATCAGCCACCACCTCGGGAAAGGTCTTCAGCCCGGACAGGCGCTTCTGCAGCGCCGCATGCTCGACCAGCAGCTGGCCGGTCAGGCGCATGAACTCCTGCGCAACCAGGCTCACCCGCGACTTGGCCTCGGCGCAGCGCTTCGCGAACGCGTCGGCATCCGTAGGCAAAGGCTCGAGCAGGCAGCAGCGGCCCAGCGTCGCCTCGATCAGGCGCGCCTTCAGCTCGGCCTCGGTGCCGAAGCCCATGTACTGCAGCGCGAGCTCGCGCAAGCCGGGCAGACGCTCGACCGCGCGCACCTGGTCCTTGAGGTTGAGCGCGAACAGGCGGGCGAGGCCGCGGCGATGCACGCGCGACGCCTCCTCGGGCGTGTCGTGGGGGCGTAACGAGACGCTGTCGCCGTCGTCGTGCAGCGCAGGAAAACCGATCACCTCACGGCCGGCGACGCGCACCTCGAGCAACTCGGGCAGGGCGCCGAAAGTCCACGCAGTGAAGCCGGACAGCACCTGCGCCGGGAGTTCGGCAGGCGCAGCGCTCCGGCCTGCCGGGTCGCCCGCCGCCTTGCCGCTCCCTTTGCCCCCCGGCTGCCCCGCCCCGGCACGGCCACCCACATCCGCCGCGGCATCACGCGCATCCGCGCCGGAGCGCGCACGGCCGGCGACCTCGCCCGCAACGGAGTCGGATCCGCCCCCCCGCGCGCTGACGCCCGCTCCGCCGGCACCGACGCCTTGGCCACCACCCGCGCCCCCGACGCCCACCACCGACAGCGCCCCCGCGAGCGCGCCGCCGATCTTCGCCGCCGAGAAGCGCGCCGCCACCTGCTCGCGGAAGCGCGCACGCAGCTCCATCAGGTTGCGCGACTGCCCCATCAAGCGGCCGTGCTCGTCGATCACGCGGAAGTTCATGAAGCAGTGCGGCTTCAGGTTCTCCGGGCGGAAGCTCTCCAGCGGCAGCTTCAACTGCACGCGCTCCTCCACGAAGCGTTGCAGCATCTTCAGCAGCGGCTCGTCGGTGTCGAACTCGCCGGCCTCGAAGACCGCCATGAAGGCCGCCGCGCTCTCGGCCACCGGCTGCAGGCGGTGGCGGTGCTTCTGCGGCACGGTCTTCATCAGCGCCGCAACCTTCTCTTCGAGCAGTCCCGGCACCAGCCACTCGCAGCGGTTGGCGGGGATCTGGTTGAGCATCGCCAGCGGCACCGCGAGCGTCACGCCGTCGTCGGCCTCGCCAGGCTGGTGCAGATAGGCGAGCTTCAACTTCTGCCCGAGCACCTCCAGCGTCGGCGGGAAACGGTCGGTGGTCACCCCTTCCGCGTCGTGGCGCATCAGTTGCTCGCGCGACAGATGCAGCAGCTTGGGCTCGGCCTTCTCCGCCGGCTTGCGCCACGCCTCCAGCCCCGCCAGGTCGCAGACCTCCGCGGGGAGCTTGCTGTCGTAGAAGGCCTCGATCAGGGTCTCGTCCACCAGCACGTCGGGGCGGCGCGACTTGTGCTCGAGGCGCTCGATCTCCGCCACCAGGCGCTGGTTATGGGCGAGGAAGGCCATCGCGCGCGCCGGCCCCTCGGCGATCTCGCCCTGCACCAGGCCCTCGCGGATGAAGAGCTCGCGGCACAGCGCGGGGTCGATGTCGCGATAGGCCACGCCGCGGCGCGGATAGATCACCAGTCCGTACAGCGTGCCGCGCTCCCAGGCGCGCACCGCGCCGGACGCCTTCGACCAGTGCGGCTCGAACACCTGGCGCTTGATCAGGTGGCCGCCGACCTCCTCCACCCACTCCGGCTCGATGCGCGCGATGCAGCGCCCGAACAAGCGGCTGGTCTCGACCTGCTCGGCGGCCATGATCCACTTTCCGGCCTTCTTCGCCAGCGCGGAGCCCGGGTGCGGCCAGAACTTGATCCCGCGCGCGCCGAGGTAGGCGCCGGCCTGCGGCCCCGAGGCATCCTCGACCTTGCAGCCGATGTTGCCGAGCAGCCCGGCGAGCAGCGCCTTGTGGATCGCCTCGTAGTTCGCCGGCTGTTCGTTCTCCTTCCAGCCGTGCTCGGCGCACAGGGTGTGGAGCTGGGCGAACACATCGCGCCACTCGCGCATGCGCATGTAGTTGAGGAAGTGCTTCTTGCACCAGGCCTTCTGCTTGCTGGAGGACTCGTGGCGCTGGACCTCGTCCCAGGCCTTCCACAGGTGCCAGTACCACAGGAACTCGGACTTCTGATCCTGCTCCCCGCCGCGGAACCTGGCGTGCGCCTGGTCGGCGGCACCCGGGCTGTCCTGCGGGCGCTCGCGCGGGTCCTGCACCGACAGCGCGGCGGCGATCACCAGCAACTCGGCGAGCGCGCCACGGTCGCGCGCGGCCAGGATCATGCGGCCGATGCGCGGGTCGAGCGGCAGCTTGGCGAGCTCGACGCCGGTCGGGGTGAGCTTGCGTTCATCGTCGTCGCTGACCGCGCCCAACTCGGCCAGCAGCGCGTAGCCGTCGCCGATCAGGCGCGCGCCGGGCGCGTCGATGAAGGGGAAGTCCTCCACCGCGCCGAGCTTCAGGGCCTTCATGCGCAGGATCACGCCGGCGAGCGACGACCGCAGGATCTCGGGATCGGTGTGCGCCGGGCGGCGGTTGAAGTCGTCCTCGTCGTAGAGGCGGATGCAGATGCCGTCCATGACACGACCGCAGCGCCCGGCGCGCTGCTGCGCGGCCGACCGGGCGATCTTCTCGACCTGCAGCTGCTCGACCTTGTTGCGCGGCGAGTAGCGCTTGATGCGTGCGAGTCCGGTGTCGACCACGTAGCGGATGCCCGGCACGGTCAGCGAGGTCTCGGCGACGTTGGTCGACAGCACCACCCGGCGGCCGTTGGAGGCCGAGAACACGCGCGCTTGCTCCTGCGCCGACTGGCGCGCGAACAGCGGCAGGATCTCGGTGCCGGGCAGGTGGTGCGCCTTGCGCAGCGCCTCGGCGGCCTCGCGGATCTCGCGCTCGCCGGGCAGGAAAACCAGCACGTCACCCGGGCCGCAGCGCTGGGCCTCGTCGACCGCATCGACCAGCGCGTCCATGAGGTCGCGGCTCCTGTCCTTGGCGGCCTCCCTGCCACCCTTGGCGGCGCTGCGCGCGGCCGCGGCGGGGTCAATCCCCTCGCTCTCCACCGGCCGGTAGCGCATCTCGATCGGATACAACCGGCCCGACACCTCGATCACCGGCGCCGGCTTGCCCGCGGCATCGGCAAAGTGCCGGGCGAAACGCTCGGCATCCAGCGTCGCCGAGGTCACCACCACCTTCAGATCCGGCCGGCGTGGCAGCAGGGTCTTCAGGTAGCCGAGCAGGAAATCGATGTTGAGGCTGCGCTCGTGCGCCTCGTCGATGATCAACGTGTCGTAGGCGGCGAGCAGCGGGTCGGTCTGGGTCTCGGCGAGCAGGATGCCGTCGGTCATCAGCTTGACGTGGCTGCGCTCGCCGGTCTTGTCGGTGAAGCGGATCTTGTAGCCCACGACCTCGCCGAGCGGGCTCTTGAGCTCCTGCGCGATGCGGCTCGCGGTGGCGCGTGCGGCCAGGCGACGCGGCTGGGTGTGGCCGATGAGGCCGGCGACGCCGCGGCCTAGCGTCATCGCGATCTTCGGCAGCTGGGTGGTCTTGCCCGAGCCGGTCTCGCCGCACACGATGATGACCTGGTGGGCGGCGAGGGCCGTGGCGATCTCGTCGCGGCGCCCGGACACTGGCAGCTCGGGCGGGAAGTCCGGCACCGGCAACGCGGCGCGGCGTGCGCGCAGCGCGGCGCGCGAGCGTTCGAGCAGGGCATCGAAGTCCGCCTGCAGGCGCAGGCGCTGCGCCGTGGCGCGCTCGTCCGCGCATGGCGGGTGGGAGAGGTCGCGCGCCATGCGGCGCAGGCGCGGGCGGTCGCCGCTCAGACAGTCATCGAAGTTCGGCAGCGCGGACGGGCGGCGCGCGCCCTTGTGTTCAGCCCTCATGGATCCGTTTCGGCTTCGTCGAGCCGCGCATTATCTCCCGCATCTTCGCCTTGTTGGCGCCGCAGTGCGACAATGACGCCCATCCACGAACGAGCCGCCCGCCGAGCCCGACCATGCCCGCACACGCCATCGCCGCCGTCGTCTACAAGCCCACCGACAACATCGAGGCCCTGCTCGCCCGCGCCGCGCGCGCCCTGGGCGAGCGTGGCGTGCGCCTGGGCGGCGTGCTGCAGCACGACATCGCCACGGTGATCGAGGACCCCTGCGCGATGCAGCTCGAGAACCTGGAGACCGGCGAGAGCATCCCGCTGTCGCAGGAGCTCGGCCGCGGCTCGATCTCCTGCCGGGTCGACCCGGACGCGCTCGCGCAAGGCTCGATGGCGGTGCGCGGCGCGATCGAACGCGGCGTCGAGCTCGTCATCATCAACAAGTTCGGCGCGCAGGAAGTGTCGGGCGCCGGCCTGCGCGACGAAATGGCCGAGACGGTCGTGGCCGGCGTACCCCTGCTCACGGCGGTAGGCGAGCGCTTCCTCCCCGAGTGGAAGGAATTCACCGGCGGCGAGGGCGTGCTGCTCGAACCCACGCTCGACGCCATCCTCGCCTGGTGGTCGGCGCCACGGGCAGGCTGAGGCATGGACTGCCGCCCCGGCTGCGCCGCCTGCTGCATCGCGCCCTCGATCTCCTCGCCCATCCCCGGCATGCCGCACGGCAAACCCGCGGGTGTGCGCTGCGCGCAGCTCGACGAGGCCGGGCACTGCCGCCTGTTCGGCGACCCGCGTCGGCCGGCGGTGTGCGCCAGCCTGCGCCCCGGCGCCGAGATGTGCGGCACCGACCGCGAGCATGCCCTGCTTTTTCTCGCCACCCTCGAAGCGATGACGGCGACCTGAGCGGGCAAACCTACCCCGCAGTGCAACATCCCGCCGGCTATAATCCGGCCTCCGATCCCTCCACCCTTCCCCCACTTCCAGCCCGGCCGCATGGACCTCTCCCTCCTCCTCGTCGCGCTCGTCCTCGGCATCGTCGAAGGCCTGACCGAATTCCTCCCGGTGTCCTCCACCGGCCACCTCATCATCCTGGGCGACCTGCTCGGCTACAACGACGACACCAGCAAGGTGTTCAAGATCGTCATCCAGCTCGCCGCCATCCTCGCCGTGTGCTGGGACTATCGCGAGCGCCTGATCAAGGTCGCGAGCGGGATCACCACCGAACCGAGCGCGCAGCGCTTCGTCGGGCTGCTGTTCATCGGCTTCCTGCCCGCGGCGGTGCTCGGGCTGATGTTCCACTCCACCATCAAGGGCCTGCTGTTCAACCCGATCACGGTGGCCATCGCGCTGGTGGTCGGCGGCCTGATCATCCTCTACGTGGAAAAGCGCGCCTACCACCCGCGCCTGAATTCGGTGGATGAACTGCGCTGGACAGACGCGCTCAAGGTGGGCTTCGCCCAGGCGCTGGCGATGATCCCGGGCACTTCGCGCTCGGGCGCGACCATCATGGGCGGCGTCATCTTCGGCCTGTCGCGCAAGACGGCGGCGGAGTTCTCCTTCTTCCTGGCGATCCCGACCATGTTCGCCGCCACCGCCTACGACCTGTACAAGAACTGGGCGCTGCTGCGGGTGGAAGACCTGCCGGTGTTCGCGGTCGGCTTCATCGCCTCCTTCGTCGCCGCGATGTGGGCGGTGAAGAGCTTCATCAAGTTCATCTCCAACCACACCTTCGTCGCCTTCGCCTGGTACCGCATCGTCTTCGGCATCTTCGTGCTCGCCACCTGGTACTTCGGCTGGGTCGAGTGGTCCGAGCCATGATCGAGGCAGCACGATGATCCTCTACCTGCACGGCTTCCGTTCCGCCCCGGCGTCGATCAAGGCGCGCGCCCTGAAGGCACGCATGGTCGAGCGCGGCCTGGCCGAACGCTTCTGGTGCGCGCAGCTGCCGGTGTCGCCGCGCGCCGCGATCGCGCTCGCCGAAACGGAGATCGCGCGCATCCGCGCCGCCGGCCTCGAGCCCACCGTGGTCGGCAGCTCGCTCGGTGGCTACTACGCCACCTGGCTCGCCGAGCGCCACGACTTGCGCGCGGTGCTGATCAATCCGGCCGTGGTCGCGCCGCTCTCGCTCGAGGCCTATGTCGGCGTGCAGGACAACCTCTACACCGGCGAGCGCTTCGAATTCACCCGCGGCCACATCGACGAGCTGCGCGCGATCGAGGTGCCGACGATCACCCGGCCGGAGCGCTTCTGGCTGCTGGTGGAGACCGGCGACGAGGTGCTCGACTACCGCCACGCGGTGGACAAGTACGCTGGTGCCCGCCAGACCGTGCTCGAAGGCGGCGACCATGGCTTCTCGCGCTGGAACGACTACCTGGACGAGGTGCTCGCCTATGCGGGGCTGGGCGATACCCGCCCCTGACCCGACCGAACACGGAGTGCCGCCGATGAGCCGTCCCACCGATCCCGCCCAACCCGGCTTCGATGCCCGCCGCTTCAAGGCCATGGAGCGCGCCGGCTTCAACCGCATCGCCGCGCGCTACGCCGAAGGCGCCCACCTGCGCGCCGAACTCGCCGAAGCCCTGCTCGAGGCCGCCGCGCTCGCCCCCGGCCAGCGCGTGCTCGACCTCGCCAGCGGCCCCGGCCTGCTCGCCGGCCAGGCCGCGCTGCGCGTCGCCCCCGGCGGCAGCGTGCTCGCCACCGACATCGCCGAGGGCATGCTCGCCGAAGGCGCGCGTCGCTGCGGCGAACACGCCGACGCTCCGTGCTTCGCCGCCGCCGACGCCGAACAGCTGTGCCTCGCCGACGCCAGCATGGACCGCGTGCTCGCCGGGCTGGCGCTGTTCATCTTCCCGCACCCCGAGCGCGCGCTCGCCGAAATGCACCGCGTGCTCATGCCCGGCGGACGGGTGGCACTGTCGGTGTGGGGCGTGCGCGAGTCCGTGCCGCTGATCCACCGCGCTCAGGACACCATCGCCCGCCTGCTGCCGCCGCCCAAGGTGTCGCGCCCCTCGGTGTTCCGCTACGGCGAGGCGGAGGTGCTGTCCGCCACGCTCGCGGCGGCCGGCTTCGACGACATCGACATCCGCCCCTGCACCTTCTCCTGCCACTTCGCCGACGCCGAAGCCTACTGGCAGGCCTTCCTCGACCTCGCCGGCGGTGCCGCGGAGGCGCTCGGCCGCCTGCCCGAGCCCATCCAGGCGGACCTGCGCGCGGCGGTCGCGGACGACCTCGCCGATCACCGCTGCGACGACGGCCGCGGTGGCTTCCTGGTGCCGGCCCTGACCCTGGTGGCGAGCGCCCGCCGTCCGGGCTGACCCCCCGGGCCGAGCCCTGCCGCCCGCGCGGCCGGGGGCCGCACTGCGGCCCGCCGCCGATTTCCCGGCGCCCCCGCCTTCCTACTTCCACCCCCTGCCCCGTCCGGATCCCGACTTGTCCCGCTTCCAAACCCGCGCACCGACCGCGGCACTCCCCGCTTCCGCAGTCGAAGGCGACACCCGCGCCGTGCGCCAGGGCATGTTCGCCGCCCTCGCCGCCTTCGTGACCTGGGGTCTGGCGCCGCTCTACTTCCGCGCCCTCGGCAGCGTACCGCCCTTCGAGATCGTCGCCCACCGCGTGCTGTGGTCGGCGCTGCTGCTCGCGCTGATGCTGGCCACGCTGCGCTTCACCGGCGGCTTCGAACGCGTGGGCGCCGTGCTGCGGCAGCCCCGCCTGCTCACCCTGCTCGCGCTCACCTCGCTGCTCACCAGCAGCAACTGGCTGGTCTTCATCTGGGCGATCGACGCCGGGCGCCTGCTCGAGGCCAGCCTCGGCTACTTCATCAACCCGCTGGTCAGCGTGGCGCTCGGCGCGATCTTCCTCGGCGAACGCCTGCGCCCGCTGCAGGCCGCCGCGGTGGGCATCGCCTGCGCCGGCGTGACCTGGCGGGTCTGGCAGCTCGGCAGCCTGCCGTGGATCCCGCTCTTCCTCGCCGGCACCTTCGGCCTCTACGGCCTGCTGCGCAAGCGCGCCCCGGTGGACGCCGTGGGCGGACTCTTCATCGAGACGCTCGTCGTCGCGCCCCTCGCGCTCGCCTGGCTGCTGTGGCTGCACGCCCAGGGCAGCCTCGCCTTCGGCAGCGGCAACCCGGCCGAATGGCTGCTGCCGCTCACTGGCGTGATCACCGCGATCCCGCTGATGCTGTTCGCGGTCGGCGCCCGCCGCCTGCCGCTGGCCACGGTCGGCTTCCTGCAGTACATCGCGCCCAGCCTCAATTTCCTGGTCGCGGTGCTGCTCTTCCGCGAGCCCTTCGACACCACCCAGCTCGTCGGCTTCGCGCTCATCTGGCTCGCGCTCGCGGTGTATTCCGCGGACATGGTCAGGGCCGGGCGGCGGACGGCACGGCGAGCCCGCTGACGGAAGCGGTGCGCGCCAGCCGCGTCGGGTGACGGCCGCGCAGATCGACGGGGCACCCAATGGCAGCGTCGGCGGTCGCATCCCCGCCAGGATCGCGACTTGCGTCGCTCCTACGGCGCACCCCGGTGCCACGGCTCGCTGCCGGCGCGATCGGCCCCGAATGCGCGAGGCCGCGGGGCAGGGGATGGCGGGGGCCAACTTCAGGAGCGCCGAGGTGGAGGGCGTCGCGGGGGAAACAAGGCGACGCATGTCCGAGGCGCGCAGCGACGAGTTTGCGTCGCCGCCCCCGCGGCGTCCTCCACCGCGGGAAGCCCCGAGCGCAGCGAGGGGCCGCGAGTGCAGGCGGCCCCCGCCATCCCCGGCCCCGCGGCCGAATCGAAGCCGCACCGACTCCGAACCACGCCGACGCCGAACCGCACCGCACTGGAGCCGCACCGAATCGGTGCCAGCCCCGATCGGAGCCGCGCCGGATCGCCCCCCGCGCGGCATCGCCCCCTCATTCGCACCCCGCGATAGGGCCGGCGGCCCGAATCCAGTAAACTAGCGCGCTTGCTTTCTTCAGGCGGATGCCGATGTTCGTGCTGTATGAAGAGGACGGGGCCTTCAAGGCCGGAACCATCCTCGCCGATAACGACGCCACGCTGCAGGTCGAGAACACCCACGGCAAGCGGGTGAAGCTCAAGCGCGCCCATGTGCTGATGGAGTTCCGCGAGCCGGGGCCTTCCGACCTGCTCGCGCGCGCCGAGGCCGAGGCCGAAGGCCTGGACGTCGAATTCCTCTGGGAAGTGTGCGGCGACGACGAGTTCGCCTTCGCCGACTTCGCCGCCGAATATCACGGCCATGTGCCGAACGCGGTCGAATCGGCCGCCCTGCTGCTGCGCCTGCACTCGGCGCCGATCTGGTTCCACCGCAAGGGACGCGGGCGCTTCCGCAAGGCCCCCGCCGACATCCTCCAGGCCGCGCTCGCCGGCCTCGAGAAGAAGCGCCAGCAGGCCGCCGCGATCGAGCACATGCGCGCCGAACTGGTCGCCGGGCGCCTGCCGCCCGAGCTCGCCGCGCTGCTGCCGCAGGCGCTCTACCGCCCCGACCGCAACCGCCCCGAGATCAAGGCGCTCGAGGCCGCCTGCGTCGACAGCGGGCTGTCGGCCGCGCGCCTGCTGCTGGCCTGCGGTGCGCTCGCCTCGAGCTACGACTTCCATTACAACCGCTTCCTCTTCGAGCACTTCCCCGAAGGCACTGCCTTCCCCGCCATCGAGCCCCCTGTGCTGCCGACCGCGCTGCCGCGTGCCGAGGTTGCCGCATTCTCGATCGACGACGCCTCCACCACCGAGATCGACGACGCCTTCTCGGTGACGCCGCGCGCCGAGGGCGGCTGGCGCATCGGCATCCACATCGCCGCACCCGCGCTCGGCTTCGCGCGCGGCTCGACGCTCGACGCGGTCGCGCGCCGGCGCCTGTCCACCGTCTACATGCCGGGCAACAAGATCACCATGCTGCCCGACGAGATCGTGCAGACCTTCACCCTCGGCGAGGGCCGCGACTGTCCGGCGGTGTCGCTCTACCTCGACATCACCCCGGGGCTGGCGATCGTCCACCAGGAGAGCCGGGTCGAGCTCGTGCCGATCGTGGCCAACCTGCGCCACCACGACATCGAGCCGGTGTTCAACGACGACACCGTCCACAACGGCGGCCCCGACTTCCAGTGGAAGCGCGAACTGACCCTGCTGTGGGACCTCGCCACCGTGCTCGAGGCTGGACGCGGCAAGGCCGCCGGCAACGAGGACCGCATCGACTTCGGCTTCAGCGTGGACTGGACCGAGGAGACCGCGGACGGCCCGGGACGCGTCAGCATCGGCCGGCGCCTGCGCGGCTCGCCGATGGACAAGCTCGTCGCCGAGCTGATGATCCACGCCAACATGACCTGGGGCAAGCTGCTCGATACCTCGGGCATCCCCGGCCTGTATCGCGCCCAGGGCGGCGGCAAGGTGCGCATGACCACGGTCGCCGCGCCGCACGAAGGCCTCGGGGTGGACTGCTACGCGTGGTCGAGCTCGCCGCTGCGGCGCTACGTCGACTTGGTGAACCAGTGGCAGATCATCTCGGTGCTGCAGGGCACCCCGCCCGCGTTCGCGCCCAAGTCGGCCGAGCTGATGGCGGCGATGCGCGACTTCGAGCTCACCTACGCCGAGTACGCCGAGTTCCAGCGCGGCATGGAGCGCTACTGGTGCCTGCGCTGGCTGCGCCAGCACGGCCGCGGCGAGGTCGAGGCCACGGTGCTGCGCGAGAACGTGGTGCGCCTCGCCGAGATTCCGCTGGTGATCCGCGTACCCTCGATGCCGCTGCAGATGCCCGGCAGCCGGGTCAAGCTCGTCGTCGAGCGCACCGACCTGCTCGACGTCGAGGTGGAGGCACGCTTCGTGCAGACGCTCGCCGAACCCGATCCCGAGACGGTGGACGAGGCCGGCTTCGGTTTCGCGTGATCTGCGCATGACTCCGCCCGCCGCCCCCGTCCTGCCCGCCGGCGCCCTGCCGGGGGTCTGGAGCGGGCGCCTGCGGCGCTTCGGCGGACCGCGGCTGGTGGCGGCCTTCGTCATCTCGATCAGCCTGCACGCGCTGCTGCTGCTGATCCACTTCCGCCTGCCCGAGGCCAAGCCCGCGCGCGACAAGGGTCTGGAAGTGGTGCTGGTCAACGCCCGCCACGCCCGGGCACCCGACAAGGCCGAGGTGCTCGCGCAGGCCAACGTCGATGCCGGCGGCAACACCGAGCAGGAGGTGCGCGCGAGCACACCGCTGCCACCGCAGCCCAACCGCCAGGACGGCGACGCCCTGGTCGAGGCCAAGCGCCGCACGCCCGAGCCGGTGCGCGAACAGAAGCAGGTGATCACTCGCGACAAGGCCCCTGCCAAGGTCGCCGCGGCGCCCAAGAAGACCGAGCAGCCCACGCCGACACCCGAGCCGCAGCGCGAGATCAGCGGCCTCGACCTGCTCGACAGCGCCGCCGCGGTCGCCCGCATCGAGGCCCAGATCGACCGCGACCTCAAGGAGCTCGCCAAGCGTCCGCGCAAGAAGTTCATCGGCGCGCGCGCGCAGGAATACCGCTTCGCGCAGTACGTCGAGGACTGGCGGCAGAAGGTCGAGCGCATCGGCACGCTGAACTACCCCGATGCGGCGCGCGGCCGGCTCTACGGCAGCCTGCTGCTGTCGGTGACGATCCGCTCCGACGGCACGGTGGAGCGGATGGGCGTGCATCGCAGCTCGGGCCACAAGGTGCTCGACGACGCCGCGCTGCGCATCGTCAAGATGGCCGCGCCCTACGCCCCCTTCCCGCCCGACATCCGCAAGGACTACGACGTGATCGAGATCACCCGCACGTGGACCTTCACCAACAGCGACCAGGTGCGCGCCAACTGAGACCCCGCCCATGGACCGTTACGCCGTCGTCGGCAACCCGATCGCCCACAGCAAATCGCCCTGGATCCACGCCGCGTTCGCTCGCCAGACCGGGCAGGCGCTCACCTACGAGGCCCTGCTCGCCCCGCCCGACGATTTCGCCGCGACGGTGGCGCGCTTTCGCGCCGAGGGTGGGCGCGGCCTCAACGTCACCGTGCCCTTCAAGCTCGAGGCCTTCGCCCTCGCCGACCGCCGCACGCCGCGTGCCGAGGCGGCCGGTGCGGTCAACACGCTCGCCTTCGGCACGGACGGCATCCTCGGCGACAACACCGACGGCGCCGGCCTGGTGCGCGACCTCGCGAGCCATCTCGGTTGCCCGCCCCGCGGGCGGCGCATCCTGCTGCTGGGCGCCGGCGGCGCCACCCGCGGTGCGCTGTTGCCGCTGCTCGACACCGCACCCGCTGACCTGTGCATCGCCAACCGCACGGCGCACAAGGCGGTGGAGCTGGCGCAGGCCTTCGCCGCCCACGCCGGCACGGTGCGCATCGAGGGCTGCGGCTTCGAGGCGCTCGCCGACCAGCGCTTCGACCTCGTGATCAACGCCACCTCCGCCAGCCTGTCCGGCGAACTGCCGCCGCTGCCGCCCGGCCTCTACGCCCAGGGCGCGCTCGCCTACGACATGATGTACGGCCGCGGCCATACGCCCTTCCTGCGCGCCGCGCTCGCCGACGGTGCGGCGCGGGTGGCCGACGGGCTGGGCATGCTGGTCGAGCAGGCCGCCGAGAGCTTCGCGCTGTGGCGCGGCGTGCGCCCCGACTCCGCGCCGGTGCTGGCCGAGCTGCGCCAGCTCATCGAAGCCGGCTGAGGCCAGCGTGCCGATCCCCGCGCCGCGCCGCATCCTCGGCTGGGTCGCCCGCGGGCTGGGTGTCGCGCTGCTGTTGGCGCTGTTCTGGCAGGCGGTGCTGCTGACCCAGGTGGTGTGGTGGAGCCGCTTCGATCCCGGCAGCACGAGCTTCATGCGCATCCGCCTCGCCGAGTTGCGCGAAGCCGACCCGCGGGCCGAACTGCGCCAGCAATGGGTGCCCTACGAGCGCATCTCGATCCACCTCAAGCGCGCGGTGGTCGCTGCCGAGGACGATCGCTTCCTCGACCACGACGGCTTCGACTGGGAGGGCATCGAGCGCGCCCTGGAGCGCAACGCCGAGGAGGGCCGCGTCACCGCCGGCGGCTCGACGATCAGCCAGCAGCTCGCCAAGAACCTCTTCCTGTCGTCCTCGCGCTCCTGGCTGCGCAAGGGCCAGGAGGCGGCGATCACCCTGATGATCGAGGCGACCTGGGACAAGCGCCGCATCCTCGAGGTGTACCTGAACGTGGCCGAATGGGGCAACGGCGTGTTCGGTGCCGAGGCCGCCGCGCGCCACTACTACGGCCGCCCGGCCGCCAGCCTGGGCCCGGCCGAGGCCGCGCGCCTGGCGGTGATGCTGCCCAACCCGCGGCGCTACGAGAAGACCTTCGGCCCCCGCCTGGCCGCGCACGCGGCGCGGGTGCAACGGCGGATGGCGAATTCGCAGGTGCCTTGAGCGCGACGCGCAAGGCGCGAGGGGCGGGAATGGCCCTCCGCCGATTTTTCGCCTTCTGTCACATGATCGGGGTCGCGTGCGCGGGGGGGAGTCCGTAGAATTCGCGACTTGCCCCTCCGCCGGCCTTGCGCGCGATGACCGAGCCCGAAGAACTCCACGCCGACGACGTCCAGCAGCACCTCAAGGAGGTGCAGGATCTGCTCGCCCGCCAGAAGGTGGTGGAGGGTCTCGTCCATCGCCAGGACATGCCGCGCCACGAGCTGGTGGAAAACCTCGTGCACAAGCAGCACGAGGCCGGGCTGCGCGCCAAGCTCGACAGTCTGCACCCGGCCGACATCGCCTACATCCTCGAGGCGCTGCCGCGCGAGGAGCGTCTCTATGTCTGGGACCTGGTCAAGGCAGAGCGTGACGGCGAGATCCTGCTCGAGGTCTCCGACGCGGTACGCGAGTCGCTCATCGAGACGATGGACCCCGAGGAGCTCAAGGCGGCGGCAGGTTCGCTGGATGCCGACGAGCTCGCCGACCTCGCCCCCGACCTGCCGCCCGAGGTCATCGAGGACGTCTTCCAGTCGCTCGACAGCGAGGGCCGCGAGCAGCTGCGCGCGGCGATGTCCTACCCGGAGGATTCCGTCGGCGCGCTGATGGACTTCGACATGGTGACGGTACGCGACGACGTCACCCTGGAGGTCGTGCTGCGCTACCTGCGCCGCTTCGACGAACTCCCCGACCACACCGACAAGCTCTTCGTGGTCGACCGCGAGGACCACCTCGAGGGCATCCTGACCCTGGAGACGCTGCTGATCAGCGACCCGGAAAGGACCGTGGCCGAGGTGATGCGCTCCGAGCCGGTGATCAGCTTCACCCCCGAGGACGAGGCCGACGACGCCGCCCAGGCCTTCGAGCGCTACGACCTGGTGTCGGCGCCGGTGATCGATTCCGAGCGGCGGGTGATCGGCCGCATCACCGTGGCCGACGCGGTGGACTTCATCCGCGAGGAGTCCGAGGCCGAGATCCTGTCCCAGGCCGGCCTGCGCGAGGAGGAGGACATCTTCGCCTCGGTGTGGAGCTCGGTGAAGAACCGCTGGGCCTGGCTGGCGATCAACCTCGTCACCGCCTTCGTGGCCTCGCGCGTGATCGGCCTGTTCGAGGAGTCGATCGAGAAGCTGGTCGCGCTCGCGGCGCTGATGCCGATCGTCGCCGGCATCGGCGGCAACTCGGGCAACCAGACCGTGACGATGATCGTGCGTGCGATCGCGATGGGCCAGGTCGAGCCCTCGGCGATGACCCGCCTGCTGCGCAAGGAGCTCGGCGTGGCGCTGATCAACGGCGTGGTGTGGGGCGGACTGCTCGGCGTGCTGGCGTGGTGGCTCTACGGCAACGTCGATCTCGGGCTGGTGATGACCGGTGCGATGACGCTGAACCTCCTGCTGGCAGCCTGCGCGGGCGTGCTGGTCCCGATGCTGCGCCAGCGCCTCGGCGCCGACCCCGCGCTCGGCGGCTCGGTGATGATCACCGCACTCACCGATTCGGGCGGCTTCTTCATCTTCCTCGGGCTGGCGACGCTTTTCCTGCTCTGACGGGCGAGATGTGAGGAATATGGCGCCAGGAGCGGGCGAGCCCGCTCCGCAGGCCTGCGGGAAGGCTCAGCCCAGTTGGGCGAAGACCGCGCGCGCCACGGCCACCGTGGCGTCGATCTCGGCCTCGCCATGCGCCACCGACACGAAGCCGGCCTCGAAGGCCGAGGGCGCGAAGTAGTGGCCGGCTTCCAGCATGGCGTGGAAGAAGCGGTTGAAGCGCTCCTTGTCCGTAGCCATCACCTGGGCGAAGGAGGCCGGCACCTTGTCGGCGAAATAGACGCCGAACATGCCGCCGACCGAGTCCGCGCTGAACGTGACGCCGGCATCCTTGGCCGCCGCGGCGAGACCCGCAACCAGTCGCTGCGTGCTCGCCGTCAGCCGCTCGTAGAAGCCGGCCTCACGCGTCAGCTGCAGCGACACCATGCCCGCCGCCACTGCCACCGGGCTGCCCGACAGGGTGCCGGCCTGGTAAACGCTGCCCAGCGGGGCGATCTTTTCCATGATGTCGCGACGACCGCCGAAGGCGCCCACCGGCATGCCGCCGCCGATCACCTTGCCGAGCGTGGTCAGGTCGGGGGTGATGCCGTAGAGGCCCTGCACGCCCTGCGGGCCGACGCGGAACCCCGTCATCACCTCGTCGAAGATCAGCACCGCGCCGTACTCGGTGCAGATGCGGCGCAGGCCTTCGAGGAAGCCGGGCTGCGGCTTGATCAGGTTCATGTTGCCGGCCACCGGCTCGACGATGATCGCGGCGATCTCGTCGCCGCGCGCCTTGAACACGTCCTCGACCTGCTGCAGGTCGTTGTAGTCGAGCACGATGGTGTGCTTGGCGAAGTCCGCCGGCACGCCACCCGAGGACGGGTTGCCGAAGGTCAGCAGGCCGGAGCCGGCCTTCACCAGCAGGCTGTCGGCGTGGCCGTGGTAGCAGCCCTCGAACTTCACGATCGCGTCGCGGCCAGTGAAGCCGCGCGCCAGCCGGATCGCGCTCATGGTCGCCTCGGTGCCCGAACTGACCAGGCGCACCATCTCCACCGAGGGCAGCATGGCGCAGATCAGCTCGGCCATGTCGACCTCGCTCTCGGTGGGCGCACCGAAGGACAGGCCCTTCAGCGCCGCCTCGCGCACCGCCTCGACGATCGCCGGGTGGGCGTGGCCGGCGATCGCCGGGCCCCAGGAGCCGACGTAGTCGATGTACTCCTTGCCATCCGCATCCCACACCCGGGCACCTTCGGCGCGCGCAAGGAAGCGCGGCGTGCCGCCCACCGAGCGGAAGGCGCGGACGGGCGAATTGACGCCACCGGGGATGCTGCGCTGGGCGCGCTGGAAGAGGGCTTCGTTACGGCTGGTCATGGCAGAGGGTTCCTGTGCTGCGTGCGAAAGCCGGCATTGTGGCGCCGCAAGGCCAAGCCGGTCCACCACCGGCATTCACACGACTTGCGCGGCAAGCGTCCGCATGAGCCGCCCGCCTTGGCCGCCGACCACAGAGAACCGATCACGCCCAGCCTGACGTGACGCCCCTTGTCGGAGCCCGAAAACGTCGATGGATGACCAGAGTTGCACGACAGCGAGATGAGACCTGGCGACCGTCTGGTCATCCCCCTCCGCCTGCCCCGGAGCCTGCGCCCGACTGCCCCCCGAAAAGCGCGTCGAGCACCTCGCGTTTCGGCTCGATCTGCTTCTTCGTGCCCACCCTATCGACGACGGAGAACGAAACCGACCAGGATTTTTCCGGGTCTTCACGCGTGATGCCGATCACGATGGGAGACCTATCGTATTGCGCGGGCGAGATTGTCTTTATGTTGGCTCCCGTCGTTGTGACGGTATATGGAGGCGTTCCCCCCGTCACCGACAATTCGAGCTCGCCCGGCTTTGCGCCACGCCGGACATCAAGCTCGAGTTGTTGCACATTTTCCACCCCCCCGGCCCCGCCCGTACCATTGTTGCCCGCTCCGAAATGAAAGCCGACGATGGTTGCAAATACCCCCGAGAACACCAGAAAGATTTCGCGCGCCATCCTGAAACGTTCTTCGAACTTCCCCTCGTTGGAGTACAGAGCGCTGAAAATCAGCCCGCCGCCATACGCCAGCGTCGCAATGATCGCCGCCACGGTAAGGATGGGTCGTGTGCCATCCACGCCCATGAGCGCCTTCCAGCCAACTGCGGAGGTGAACAACATGATCCCGGCGACGAGCAAGCCCAGTACAACCAGGAGCACGACCAGCCCGATGAGCCCCGCAATGCTGAAGTCTGCCAACCACTCCGAAATCTTCCTCTTCGGTGCTACGCCGCTCCAACGCTCGACATTTGCCCACAACTCCTGAACCGCCATCTCGATGTGATCGCGCATGGTCGCGTCGCCACTCGCCCTGGCCGAGGCGAAATCGCTCTGCAAGGCGGTAACGCGATCAGCCAGTGATCGGGTTCGGGTGTTGACCGCTGCAGCCTTGACGACCTTGTCGAGGCCGGTGATCAGAGCCTCCAGGTTTTTCCATTTTTCTTCATCCATGACCGTCTCCCTTTCTCACCTCACCACGGACACCTCCATCGACCCGATTGCGATTCGTGCAGCCTCCGTGAAGGCGGCAAAGCCGGATCAACCCGCCATCATGCGGACTCGCGAGACGGGAGGCTCACGCCCGGTCGACATGACATCCGCCAGACCCATGGAATGATTCCGGTATAGCACTGGCATTGCCACATACAAGCTCGACGCAGTCGCATGAAGGCGCAGCCTGTGCCCATCTTCTGCACCGGGGGGCTTGCCCGCGCAGGAGCGCCGCACGCCGCCCTTGCGCGGGCAGGCCCGCTCCCACGGGTTCCGCTCGGGCAGGTCATGCATTCGTGCGATCGCCCCGCATGCGGGCCCTCGGCCAGGATGAGGCGCTACCGCCCGCGTAGGGTCGTCGGGCGGGAGGTGCGGGGTTCAGAACAGCGCGCGATACATCCTCGCACGCGCCGCCGGATCGGCCGCGCCGAACACGTCGCCGACCACCGCGAGCAGGTCGGCGCCCGCGGCGATCACCTGCGGCGCACGCTCCAGCGTGATGCCGCCGATCGCCGCCACCGGCAGGCCGAGCTCGCGCCTGGCGCGTTCGACGAGCGCGAAGGGTGCGGGCGGCGCGTGGGGCTTGGTGGTGGAGGGGAACATCGCGCCGAAGGCGATGTAGTCGGCACCGATCTCGGCGCCCTCGGTCGCACGCGACCAGTCGGCATAGCAGGTGAGACCGAGGATGCGCTGTGGGCCGAGCGCAGCGCGCGCCGCGGCGGGCGGGCCGTCCTCGCGGCCGAGATGCGCTCCGTCGGCGTCGATGGCGAGCGCGAGCGCGAGGTCGTCATTGACGATGAAGGGCACGCCGGCGGCCCGGCAGGCGTCGCGCAGCGCCAGCGCCTGCTCGCGGCGCAGACCGGCGTCGGCGCCCTTGTTGCGGTACTGCAGCAGCGCCGGATGACCGGCGAGCACGGACTGCGCGAGCGCGAGCAGGCGGCCGGTGTCGGGTTCGTCGGGGGTGACCGCGTAGAGCCCGCGCAGCGTGCGCACCGGGAAACGCTCAGTCATCGCTCTCGCCCTTGCCGCGCGCCCAGAAGAAGCGGTCGGGCAGCGCCCGCCCCATGCCGGCGCGATAGGCGTGGCGCAGGGCCTGGCGGGTAAACTCCTGCGCCTCGCGCACCGCCTCGGGCAGCGCCATGCCGTGCGCCATCGCTGCCACCGCGGCGGCGGCGAGGGTGGTGCCGGCACCCAGGCAGGGCGCGGCCGGGCGCGGGCCGGCGTCGGTGCGCACGATGCCCTCGCTGCCGAAGAGGGTGTCGACGAGCTGCGGGCCGTGGTCGCCGCCGCCGGTGAGCAGCACGTACTCGGTACCGTTGCCGAGCAGGCGCTCGAGCGCCTCGTCGAGCTCGGCGCCACCCGTCTCGCCCTGGCCTCCCCCGCCACCGTCCTCCTCGTCGGACTCGGCCGCCTCGTCCCCGGCCAGGCCGGTCAGGCGCAGCAGCTCGTGGCGGTCGGCCACCAACAGCGTGGTCTGCGGCAGGATCAGGTCGGCGAGCGCCGCGGCGATCTCCTCGCCCGCCTCGCCGAGCAGCGCCGCGGCGTGCAGGCCGGGTTCGACCACCAGGGGAACGTCGGGATAGTCGGCGAGGATCTCCGCGATCACCGCGACGTTCTCGACGCTGCCGCAGAAGCCGAGCTTGAACGCCGCCACCGGCACGTCCTCGAGCACCGCGCGCGCCTGCATGGCGATCAGCTCGGGCGCGACCGGCCACAGCTCGTCGATGCCGCGGGTGTCGCGCACCAGCGCCGCGGTCTGCACCGGCAGCGGGTGGCAGCCCATGCTCGCCAGGGTCAGGATGTCGGCCGCGAGTCCTCCGCCGGCCGTGGCGTCACCCGCCGACAGGCACAGCACGCAGGGGGGAGTTTCCGGAATGGCGAGCGGCATGGGAGGTGGAAATGCAGCGCGGATGGGGTGCGCGCGGATGCGTTAAGATAGGCGGTCGATTCTACCCCCAACCCTCGAGTCACGCTGGAACATGGCCGATACCCCCTGGAAGACCTACATGTGCCTGATCTGCGGCTTCATCTACGACGAAGCGTCGGGCCTGCCCGACGAGGGCATCGCGCCGGGCACGCGCTGGGAGGACGTTCCGCCGAACTGGACCTGTCCCGAGTGCAACGCGCGCAAGGAAGACTTCGAGATGGTCGAGATCTAGGCCCGGACGCCACCGCCCGACAACCCACCAGGAATACAGCATGGACCTTGCCGGCCTGAAGGTGATGGTCATCGACGACAGCAACACGATCCGCCGCAGCGCCGAGATCTTCCTCGCCCAGGCGGGCTGCGAGGTCGTCCTCGCCGAGGACGGTTTCGACGCACTCGCGAAGATCGCCGACCACCACCCCGACGTCATCTTCGTGGACATCATGATGCCGCGCCTCGATGGCTACCAGACCTGTGCGCTGATCAAGAAGAACCCCCGCCTGTCGCCCACGCCGGTGATCATGCTGTCCTCGCGCGACGGCCTCTTCGACCGCGCGCGCGGACGCATGGCGGGCTCCGACGAATACCTCACCAAACCCTTCACCAAGGACAGCCTGTTGCGGGCGGTCGCCAGCCACGCACGGCGCGGCGGCGATGCGGCGCGCGCAGGCTGAGCCACGCCGGAGACGACCGATGCCGATCCGCAAGATTCTCGTGGTCGACGACTCTCCCGTCGAACGCCTCGCCCTCCAGGAGGTGCTGGGCCGCAACGGCTACCAGGTGCTGACCGCCGAGAACGGCGAGCAGGCCATCGCACGCAGCCGCAGCGACCACCCCGACCTCATCCTGATGGACGTGGTGATGCCGGGCATGAACGGCTACCAGGCCACGCGCACGATCTCGCGCGATGACGAGACGCGCGACATCCCGATCATCATGTGCACCAGCAAGGGCCAGGAGACCGACAAGATCTGGGGCATGCGTCAGGGCGCGCTCGACTACCTGGTCAAGCCGGTCGACCACGACGAACTGCTCGCCCGCATCCGGGCGATGGGCTGAGCTCGATGGCCCGCAGCAGCCTGCGCGAATTCCAGGAACGCCTCGCCCGTCGCCTCGCCGAGGCCGCCGGCGCCGAGCGCCGCGGCCTGCTCGGCTTCCAGTGCGGCAGCGACAACTGGTTGATCGAACTCGCCGAGGCCGGCGAGATCCTGCCCCCGCCGCCCTTGTCCGCGGTGCCGCTCACCCGCCCCTGGTTCCGCGGCCTCGCCAACGTGCGCGGCAGCCTGTACGGCGTGGTCGACTTCGCCGCCTTCAACGGCCAGCCGCCGATCAGCGCCGGCGGGCGGGCGCGCCTGCTGCTGATCGGTGCGCGCCACGGCATCCACAGCGCGCTGCTGGTGTCGTCCTCGAGCGGCCTGCGCAGCCACGAGGACTTCGAGCCCGCCCCGGGCGGCGATGCCCCGCCCTGGGTGGCACGCCGCCTGCGCGACATGCAGGGCCGCGCGTGGCTGCAGCTCGACCCCGCCCGCCTGCTCGCCCAACCCGCCTTCCTCGACGCCGGGCTGGAATGACGTACGCATCCACCCCGCAAGAACCCGACCGAAAAATCGAGCATCGACCATGGCATTGAACCCGTTCGGCAAGAAAGCCCCGGCCCCCGGCGCCGGCACCGAGGCCCAGACGATCATCGAGACCTCCGCGCCGGAGCAGACGGTCGCCAACAAGACTCCGTCTCCCCCCGCGCGATCCGGCGGCCGCCTCGGCATGCTCGGCGGACTCTTCGTCGCCTGCACGGCGATCAGCGCCGGACTGCTCGCATACCAGGCGCGGGATGCGAGCCTGTCCGCGCTCCAGCTCGGCGCGGCGAGCGAACTGCAGGTGCTGCCCGGACAGATGGCCAGGGCGGCCCGCCTCGCCCGCCTCGGCGAGCCCGGCGCGGTCGCCGATCTCGAGCAGACCCGGGCACGCTTCGCCGGCTTGCTGCAGACCCTCGGCCAGGGCGGCAGCCATGCCGGCGCCACGCTGCCGCCGCTGCCCGCGAGCATGCGGCCCCTGCTGCAGGACCTCGACGCCGAGTGGCAGAAAAACGCCACGCTGGCGGCGCGCCTTGCCGCCCAAGGCGCGCCGCTCGCCGGCACCAGCGCTGCCGTGCGCGCGATCAACGCGGCCAGCGGCGCCCTCGCCGACGCGGCCGACCAGTTCGGTCGCCGTGTGGCGGCGATGAACGGAGACGCTTCTGCGCTGCGTGCGGCCCACGCCCTCCTGCTCCATGCCCAGCGCGCCACCCTGCAGGCAAACACCCTTTTCTCCGCGGATGCAGACCCGGCGGCGGCGGCCAAGGTGCTCGCCGGCGAGGCCGAGCAGCTGCGTCAGCGCTTGGCCGAACTCGAACGCCCGAGCAACGGCAGCGTCCTCGACGAGAGCCTGCGCGCGCTCGGGTCCGCCGCGGCACCGATCCTCCAGGCGATCGAGCGCATCGGCGCCGACGCGGGCGCGCTGCAGCAGGCGAACGCCGCGAGCGCCGGCCTCGCGGCGAACACCCCCGCCCTGCTCGCCGCGAGCACGGCCCTCGGCACGGCGCTCGCCGGGCGCACCGGCGGCTTCGGTCCGCTGCATGCGGGCGCGGCGCTCGCCGCCCTGCTCGCCGTGTTCGTGCTGGCGCAGATGGCGCGCGCCTACGCCGCCGACGCCGCGGCGCGGCGCCTCGTCTCGGAGGCCGAGCGCCGCCAGGCCGAGGATGAGCGCAACCTCACCCAGCAGGCCATCCTGCGCCTGATGAACGAGATGGGCGACCTCGCCGACGGCGACCTCACGGTGCGCGCCACGGTCACCGAGGACATCACCGGCGCGATCGCCGACTCGGTGAACTACACCATCGAGGAGCTCTCGGTGCTGGTACGCCGAATCAACGACGCCGCCACGCGGGTGACCTCGGCCACCGAGTCGGCGCGCCGTACCTCGACCGAGCTGCTCGCCGCCACCGACCGCCAGTCGCAGGAGATCGAGGAAGCCGGCGCCACCGCCGAGCGCATGGCGCAGTCGATGACCGACTCCTCCGCGCGCGCGCTGCAGTCCGCCCAGGTGGCGCGGCGCTCGCTGGAGTCCGCGCGCAAGGGCGCGGACGCGGTGCAGAACAGCATCCGCGGCATGAACGACATCCGCAGCCAGATCCAGGAGACCGCCAAGCGCATCAAGCGCCTCGGCGAATCCTCGCAGGAGATCGGCGAGATCGTCGAGCTCATCTCCGACATCACCGAGCAGACCAACGTGCTCGCGCTCAACGCCGCCATCCAGGCCGCCACCGCCGGCGAGGCCGGGCGCGGCTTCACCGTCGTCGCCGAGGAAGTGCAGCGCCTCGCCGAACGCTCGGCCGAGGCGACCAAGCAGATCGCCGCGATCGTCAAGACCATCCAGACCGACACCCAGGACGCGGTGGGTGCGATGGAGAGCGCCACCCGCAACGTGGTCGAGGGCGCGCAGCTCTCCGACGCCGCCGGCCAGGCGCTCGCCGAGATCGACCAGGTCTCCACCGAAACCGCCAGCCTGATCGAGCGCATCTCGGCCGACGTGCAGGAACAGGCCGCGACCGCCGGCCGCGTCGCCGCGGCGATGAAGGACATTCTCGCCGTCACCGAACAGACCTCGCTCGGCACCCGCCAGACCGCCGTGTCGATCGACCAGCTCGCCGAGCTGGCGGTGGAGCTGAAGGGCTCGGTCTCGGGCTTCAAGGTCTGACCACGCTGGCTGTCGCCCGGAAGAACAGCATGACACACGCCACCGAGCCGGACCTGGGACCGCTGACCTGGGTGAAGGGCGAGATCGACGCCGCGCTGGGGCGCGCGCGCGAAATCCTCGAGCGCGGCTGCGCAGGCAGCGAAGCCGCCGGCCTGCAGTTCGCGCAATCGCACCTGCACCAGGTGCGCGGCGCCCTCGACATCGTCGGCCTCGACGGCCTGACGCTGTTCACCGACGCCCTCGAGCAGCTGCTCGGGGCGATGGCGCGCGGCGAGGTCCCGGCCGACGCCGCGCGCCACGCGCTCGCCCTGCGCGCGCTGGCGATGGTGGGCAACTACCTCGAGGAGCTCGCCGACGGCGCGCCCGACCAGCCGCTGCGGCTGGCCGCGCGCTACCTCGAGCTCGCCGCAGCGCGCGGGCAGCACGACGCCAGCGCCGCCGACCTCTTCCATCCCGATCTTTCGCGCCGCCCGCCTGCGCGTGCGGCGCCGCCGGCGGACACGACCGGGAGCGAGGCGCGGGAGCTGCGCGCGGCACGCAGCCGCTTCGAGCGCGGTCTGCTGGAGTGGCTGCGCAAGGGCGCGGCGGGCGAAGGCGCGCGCGTCATGCGCGACGCGATCGCCGAGGTCGAGGCGCAGCAGCGCAGCCCGGCTGCGCGCAGTCTGTGGTGGGCCAGCCTCGCGTTCTACGACGCCCTGATCCACGGCGGGCTGCAGCCCGACCCGGCGGTGAAGCGCCTGTGCACCCAGCTCGACGCCCAGTTCCGCCGCCTGCTGAGCGGCACGCCCTCGGTGCCGGACCGTCTGCTGCGCGAACTCCTCTACCAGATCGCGCGCGCCCCGGTGCGCACTGAACAGCAGCGTGCGGTACGCGCGTGCTGGCAGCTCGACGCGCAGATCCCGGAGCCGGGGCTGGAGGTCGGCGAGACACCGATCGCGCCGCTGCTCGACGCCCTCGCCGCCCGCCTCGGCGAGGCGCGCGCGCATTGGGAAGCCTTCTGCGCCGGCACCGCGGTGGCCCTGCCCCGCTTCGAGGATGCAGTCGCGGCGATGAGCGCCCCCGCCGAGGCGCTCGGCCGCCCGGGCGTGCGCATCCTGTGCGCCGCACTGCTCGACTTCGCGCGCTGGCTGCGCCGCGATCCGCTGCAGTTCGTCGAGACCTCGGGCATGGAGGTCGCCACCGCGCTGCTGAGCCTCGAAGGCGCGCTCGACCGTCGTCCGCCGCCCGCCGGATTCGGCGCGCGCGCGGAACAGATCGCCGCCCGTCTGCTCGCCCTGCAGCGCGGCGAGCCCCTGTCCG
The DNA here is from genome assembly GCF_055393985.1 of Thauera sp. DNT-1. NCBI lineage: Bacteria > Pseudomonadati > Pseudomonadota > Betaproteobacteria > Rhodocyclales > Zoogloeaceae > Thauera > Thauera sp. DNT-1. Next base: position 2,196,385 of record NZ_AP043752.1, read on the forward strand.
CGGGCGCGATCGTCGCAGCACCGGCGGATGCCCGCCAGGCGCAGGAGCGCGCCGCGCTCGAGCAGGTGGCGAAGGAGATGCTCGCCAGCCTCGCCCACGTCGAACAGGTGCTGGACGACTTCTTCCGCAACCAGGCCAGGCGCGAGCCCCTGCTGCAGCTCCACCAGCCGCTGCAGCAGATCATCGGTGCCCTGAGCATGCTCGGCGAGACCGACGCGCTCGCCCTGGTGCGCAACGCCGCGATCCACATCGCCAGCCTCGCGCGCGAGGACAGCCGCGCCGGCCAGGCCGAGTTCGAACGCCTCGCGCGCGACCTCTCCGCGCTCGGCTTCTACATCGAGGCGATGCCGCGCGGCGGCGCCCGCCTGGAAGAACTGCTCGACCCGAGCCTGGGGCTCCAGGGCAGGCCGGCTGCACAGGAGGACGCGGCAGCGCCCGCTGCCGCGATCGCCGCCACACCTGTGGCGGCACCGGCACCGACGCCCGCGACCGAAGCCGCCGCGGCGGCGCCCGTCGAGATGCCCGAGCCGCCGCCGCCCGCGGCCGCGGAGCCGCCTCCACAAGACCTGGACGCCGCGGCGACGCAGGTCGCAGCGGCCCACCCGGAGAGCCCCGAAAACCTGTTCGGCCTCGACTTCCCCGATCTCGACTTCAGCCCCCTCGAAGAACTCGAGACACCTGCCGCAATGCCGCAGGCCGCGACAGAGCCCGTCGGCACCGATGCGCGGGCGCCTGCCGCCGCCCCCGAACTCGCCGCCACGGTCGCCGCGGAGAGCGCAGCCGCCCCGATGGCCGCAGGGGCGGCGCCGGTGGGCGCGGAGATCGACGCCGAACTGCTGGCGATCTTCATCGAGGAGGCGCACGAGGTGCTCGCCGGGATCGCGGCCGGGCTCGAAGCACTCCGCGACGGCACGGACGAGCCCGCGCAACTGGTCACCATCCGGCGCGGCTTCCACACCCTCAAGGGTAGCGGGCGCATGGTCGGGCTCGTCCAGCTCGGCGACACCGCGTGGGCGGTGGAGCAGGCGCTGAACCGCTGGCTGCAACTCGACTGGGCGCTCACCCCCGCCTTGTTCGCCCTCGTCGCCGAGGGCCATCGGGTGTTCTCCGCCTGGGTGGCGCAACTCGAACATGGCGAGGCCGGCGGTGGCGACACCGCGGCTCTGATCGCCGAGGCGAGACGGCTCCACGAAGCGGCCGAGCCGGTGCACGACGCCGGCATCACCACGCCGAGCGGAGCGCTCCCGCCCCTCCCCGAGCCGATCGAGGAGATCGAGGCGGAACCCGCCGCCATGGCCCCCGCCTCCGCGCCGATGCAGATCGACAGCGTGGACTTCCTGCTCGACGGCGAGATCGGCGGAGCCCCGCCGGCCCCCCCAGCGGGCACGGAGGAGACCACGCCCGTGTTCCCCGCCGCGATCGCGGCGAGCGCAACCGAAGAAGAGCTGATCGAATTCATCGAGCCGCTCGACGAGGGCGCCCCGATCGCGCTGGAAGCCTTCGAGTTCTTCCCGGCGCAGCCGGACGAAGTGAGAATCGAAGGCGGACACGACGAGGTCGCCCCCGCACAGGCGCCCGCCGCAACGCAGGACGACGCGCCCGCCAGCGATGTCGTCGCCAGCCCCGCTGGCGACACCCTGCGCATCGGCGACGGCGAGATCTCGCGTGCGCTGCACGCGCTCTACTGCAGCGAATCGGCCCAGCACCTGGCCGCGCTCGAGCAGGCGCTGCGCGCGCTGCACGCGGGCGACGAGCCCCCCTCGACCGCCGCGATACGCGCCGCCCATACCCTGGCCGGCATCTCGGGCACCGTGCGCGCAGAGGCCGCGCATCGCCTCGGCCGCGCCCTGGAGCACCGGCTGGAACGCCTCGCCGACGCCGCCCGGGCTCCGGACGGGAACGAGCTGGCGCTGTTCGGCGAGGCCCTCGACGCCCTGCGCGCGATGCGCGACGAGATCGCCGCGGGCGGCACGCCGGCGGCGGAGGATGCACTCGTCGCACGCCTGGACGCTCGCGCCGACGAAGACAGCGCAGGCCTGGCCGACCTGCCCGAGGTCCTCGCTCCCGACATCGCCCTCGCTCCCGACATCGCCCTCGCTGTCGACGCGCAGACCGCACTCGACGGCGCGCGCGCCGCCGACCACGCGACACCTCCGCCAGCGGCTCCCGCGAGCCTACCCGCAGCGGTCCCCGCGGCGGAGGCGGGCGCCGTGGACAGTGCGCAGGACGACATCGACAGCCAGCTGCTGCCGATCTTCCTCGAAGAGGCCGCCGAGACCATCGGCGAGCTCCACGCCACCCTGCGCCGCTGGCGCATGCAGGCCGACGACGAAGAGGCGCCGCGTGCGGTCGCGCGCCTGCTGCACTCGCTCAAGGGCAGCGCGCGCATGGCGGGCGCGATGCGCCTCGGCGCCCACCTGCACGAACTCGAATCGCGCCTGGAGGACGGCCTCGCCGCGCGCGAGGCGGCGGCCGGGCTGGCCGAAGCGCTCGCGCACGGCATCGACCGCTGCGAGCAGGTCATCGACGAGCTCGCCCTCGGCGAAGCGGCCCTCCAGGCGCCGGCCGCCCCGATCCGCGCCGAGGAAGCCGGCGCCGGCGCGGAGGCGGCGCCCGAGGTCGAGCCGCTCGCCTCCCCGACCCTGCGTGTGCGCGCCGAGCGGATCGACCGCTTCGTCAACCAGGCCGGCGAGATCGGCGTCGCGCGCAGCCGGGTCGAGGGCGAGCTGCGCAGCCTGCGGCGCTCGCTGCTCGATCTCACCGAGAACGTGATCCGCCTGCGCAACCAGCTGCGCGAGGTCGAGATCCAGGCCGAGGTGCAGATGCAATCGCGCATCGCGCAGGCCGGCACCCAGCACACCGATTTCGATCCGCTCGAGCTCGACCGCTACACCCGCCTGCAGGAGCTCACGCGGATGATGGCCGAGAGCGTCAACGACGTGACCACCGTGCAGCAGGGCCTGCTGCACAACCTGGACGGCGCGGAGCTCGCCCTCGGCAGCCAGGCGCGCATGGCGCGCGAGCTGCAGCAAGGGCTGATGCAGGTGCGCATGCTGCCCTTCGACAACCTTGCCAGCCGGCTCTACCGGGTGGTGCGGCAGAGCGCGCGCGAGCTCGGCAAGCGTGCCGCGCTCGACCTTCGCGGCGGACGCATCGAGGTCGACCGCAGTGTGCTCGAGCAGATGGCCGCGCCGCTCGAACACCTGCTGCGCAACGCGGTCGCGCATGGCATCGAGGCCCCGGCCGCGCGCCTGGCCGCCGGCAAGGCCGAGACCGGCAACATCGAGCTGACGGTGCGCCAGGAGGGCAACGAGATCGCCATCGAGATCGCCGACGACGGCGCCGGGCTCGACCTCGAGCGCATCGCGGCGCAGGCGCGCGCGCGCGGTCTGCTCGGCGCCGACGAGCGCGTCGACGAGCGCCGCCTGGTGAACCTGATCTTCGTCTCCGGCTTCAGCACCGCGCGCGAGGTCTCCGCGGTCTCCGGCCGCGGCGTCGGCATGGACGTGGTGAAGGCGCAAACCGCCGCCGCCGGTGGCCGCGTCGAGGTCGCCAGCCGGCCCGGCGCCGGCACCCGCTTCTCGATCCGCCTGCCGCTCACCCTCGCGGTAACCCAAACCTTGCTGGTGGAGGCGCTCGGCCGCAGCTGGGCCGTTCCCGCCAACATGATCGTGCAGGCCATGGAGCTCAAGCCCGACGCGCTGCAGGCCATGCAGCGGGCGCACGGCATCGAATGGCAGGGCGAGCATTATCCCTACCGCTATCTGCCGCGCCTGCTCGGCGATCGCGAGGCGCGCCCCGCCGAGGCGCGCTACAGCTGGGTGCTGCTGCTGCGCGCCGGCGCGCAGACGCTCGCGCTGCATGTCGACGGGCTGCGCGGCAACCAGGAAGTCATCGTCAAGAACGCCGGCCCGCAGCTCACCCGCGTCGTCGGCATGAGCGGCGCGACCGTGCTTGGCGACGGCGAGATCGTGCTGATCCTCAACCCGGTCGCGCTCGGCGCGCGCGCCGCCACCACCATGGACGAGGCGCACGCGGGGTTGTTCGGTCCCGCTGCCGAGGCGCCGCCGCCGCTGCACCTGCCCACGGTGATGGTGGTGGACGACTCGCTGACCGTGCGCAAGATCACCGGTCGCCTGCTCGAGCGCGAGGGCTATCGCGTGCTCACCGCCAAGGACGGCGTGGACGCGCTCGAGCAGCTCATCGACCTGAAGCCCGACGTGGTGCTCACCGACATCGAGATGCCGCGCATGGACGGCTTCGACCTCGTCCGCAACATCCGCGCCGACGCGCGCCTGCACGACCTGCCGGTGGTGGTGATCACCTCGCGCCTGGCGGAGAAGCACCGCCGTTACGCCCTGGAGGTCGGCGCCGACCACTACCTCGGCAAGCCCTACCAGGAAGAGGAGCTGCTCGCGCTGGTGGCGCGCTACGCACAGGCGGGCAAGGGCTGAGGGGGGCCTCGCTCTTTCTGCGGTGCCAGCCGGGATGCGGCAACGGATGCGCCTCGACGCCCTCCGAACCGCCGCCGATCTCGACTTGCGTCGCTCCTGCGCCCCCGGCGTGGAAGCACGCTGCAGGAGCGACGCAAGTCGAGATATTGCAGTGGAAGACCGCTCCGTCCCGGCGTCTACGCGCCCAGCGCGCGCGCCATGCGCGCGAGCGCTTCGTCCAGCGTCGCGCGCGGGCAGCCGAAGTTGAGCCGCACGAAGCCCGGCGCGCCGAAGGCCGCGCCATCCGAGAGTCCGACGCCGGCGGCCTCGAAGAAGGCCATCGGGTCGGAGACCCCGCGCGCCGCCATCATCGCGCGGCAGTCGACCCAGGCCAGGTAGGTCGCTTCGGGGCGCGTCGTCGTCAGGCCGGGCATCGCCGCGACGGCCTCCAGCACGCGCTCGCGGTTGCCGCGCAGGTAATCCAGCAGCGCCCGCCGCCAGGCATCGCCGTCGCGGTAGGCGGCCTCCGCCGCGACCATGCCGAGCACGTTCACATGCGGCACGATGCCGCGCATGGCGTGGCGGTAGCGCCGGCGCAGCGCGGGGTCGGGAATGATCGCGAAGGCGCAGTACAGCGCCGGGATGTTCCAGGTCTTGGACGGCGCCATCAGGGTGATCGTGCGCCGCGCGATAGCCTCGTCGAGCGCGGCGAGCGGGCGGTGCGTGCGATCGGCGTCGAGCACCAGGCCGCAGTGGATCTCGTCCGAGCACACCAGCAGGTCGTGGCGCGCGGCGAAGTCGGCGAGCCGGCGCAGTTCGGCTTCGTCGAACACCCGGCCGACCGGGTTGTGCGGGCTGCACAGCAGCAGCAGCCGGGTCGTGGGCGTGCAGGCGGCCTCGAGCGCGTCCCAGTCCCATTGCCAGCGGCCGTCGCCCAGCACCAGTTCGGCGCGCTGCAGCACGCGGCCGGTGTTGGCCGGGGCGGTAAGGAAAGGCGGATACACCGGGGTGGCGGTGAGCACGCCGTCGCCCGCTTCGCCGGCGATGGCGCAGGCGAGGTTGAAGCCGGCGACCACGCCCGGCAGCCACACCAGCCAGTCGGGCTGGATCGTCCATCCGTGATCCCGCCGCAGGCCTTCGACCACGGCCTGCTCGAGCGCGGGCCAGGCATCGGTGTAGCCGAACACACCATGGTCGATGCGCCGGTGCAGGGCCTCGATGACCGCCGGCGGCGCGGCGAAGTCCATGTCGGCGACCCACAGCGGCAGCACGTCGCGGCCGGCGTAGCGGCCCCATTTTTCGCTCGGCAGGCTGCGGCGGTCGATGAGGCGGTCGAAGTCGAAGGCGGGGGCGGTCATGGCGGGGCGTCCGGTGAAGGGTGACGGGGCGTCATTGTCCCGCATTCCCCCGAGCGCTCGCTGCCCCGCGGGAGCGACGCAAGTCGCGATCCGGCGCCCGGACGGCGCACCGAATCCCCGGGCTGACGCCTATGTGCCTTGCGCGTCGTTCTTCACCACGCCGAAACGTTGCAGCGTGCGCTCACGCGCAGCGGCGTGATCCACGATCGGTCCGGGGTAATCGACGCCGATCTTCGTCCGGCACGCGGTCTGGTCGATGCCGCCCATGGTCCAGGGGGCGTGGATGAACTTGTCGGGCACGCGCGCGAGTTCGGGCAGGTAGCGGCGGATGAAGCGGCCCTCGGGGTCGAACTTCTCGGACTGAGTGACCGGGTTGAAGATGCGGAACCAGGGCTGGGCGTCGCAGCCGGTCGAGGCCGCCCACTGCCAGCCGCCGTTGTTGGCGGCGAGGTCGTAGTCGTTGAGCCGGATGGCGAAGTAACGCTCGCCCAGGCGCCAGTCGACGCCGAGGTCCTTGGTGAGGAAGGAGGCGACGATCATGCGCAGGCGGTTGTGCATCCAGCCAGTCTGGTCGAGCTGGCGCATCGCCGCATCGACGATCGGATAGCCGGTGCGCGCCTCGCACCAGGCGGCGAAGAGCTCGGGCGCGTCGTCCCACTGCACGGCGTCGTACTCGGGACGGAAGGCACGGTCCACCACCTGCGGGTGGTGCCACAGGATCTGGTGGTAGAAGTCGCGCCAGATCAGCTCCGACAGCCAGGTCTCCGCCCCCTCGCCGCCGCGCGCGCGGGCGTGGGCGGCGAGCTGGCGGATCGACACGGTGCCGAAGCGCAGGTGGGTGGACAGATAGCTGACGCCTTTCACCGCCGGGAAGTCGCGCGCGCGCTTGTAGCGCTCGATGCGCGCGGCGAAGTCGTCGAACAGGCGCTTGCCGCCGCTCATGCCCACAGGCATGTTCAGCTCGGCGAGGTTGGTGGGCGCGAAGCCGATGTCGGCCAGCCCGGGCAGGGTCTCGCCGGCGGGCTTCGGCGCCAGGTGCGCGGCGTACTTCTCCACCGCATACGAGCTGACCTGGAAATCGTCCACCGCCTTCAGCCAGGCGTTCTTGTAAGGCGTGAACACGCTGTAGGGCTTGCCCGTCTGGGTGAGCACCTCGTCACGCTCGAAGACCACCTGGTCCTTGAAGTCCTCGTAACCGATGCCGTCCTCGGCGAGTCGCTGCGCGACCCGGCTGTCGCGCAGGATCGCGTCGGGTTCGTAGTCGCGGTTGGCGAAGACCTTGTCGACGCCAAGCTCGGCGGCCAGGCGCGGGATCTCGTCCTCGGCGCGGCCATGGCGGACGATCAGCCCGCCACCCGTGCCACCCGCGGCACGCGCCATGGCGTCGAGCGCCGCATCCAGCTCGGCCAGGCTGGCGTGGATGAACTCGACGCGGCGGTCGGCGCGCGCGGGCAGCGCGTCAAGGATGGCGGTATCGAAGACGAAGGCGCAATGCACGCGCGCGGCGAAGCGCAGGGCGTGGTGGAGCGCAGCGTGATCGAAGCTGCGCAGGTCGCGGCGGAACCAGACGAGGGCGGAAGACATTTTTTTGTCCAGGACAAAGATGCGCAATTATGACGCATCCGCCACCGTGCCGCCGCAGTCCGGACAAGCGCGAGGCCGCGGGGCCGGAGTGGCGGGCGCCAACTTCAGGAGCGCCGAGGCAGAGGGCGTCGCGGGGGAATCAAGGCGACGCATGTCCGAGGCGCGCAGCGTCGAGTTTGCGTCGTCGCCCCCGCGGCGCCCTCCGCCGAGGGCAGCCCGCAGCGAAGCACAGGGCCGCGAGTGCAGGCGGCGCCCGCCACTCCGGCCCCGCGGCCGCGCAGCACGCGATCGCCCACGCCGCACGCCACACCATCCACCCAGGAAGGGAATTGACGATGCCGGCGACCGATCGCTGCAATCGCGACTTGCGTCGCTCCCACAGAAACCACGCGCGGCCTGCCCGACGGCGGGAGGACCCGCTCGCGCACGCCCCCACGCCAAGAAGACCGGCGTTCGGCGTAGAATGCCGCGCATGGAAACGCCCACGGCCAACTTCACGCACCACTTCCTGATCGCCATGCCCAACATGGTCGATCCGCACTTCGCGCGCACGCTCACCTACATCGCAGAACACAACGAACAGGGCGCGCTCGGCATCATCGTGAACCGGCCGATCGACATGACCCTGGCCAGCCTCTTCGAGCGCATCGAAGTGCCGCTCGAGGCCGAGGGCTTCGCCGCGCAGCCGGTGTATTTCGGCGGCCCGGTGCAGACCGACCGCGGCTTCGTGCTGCACCGCCCGCTCGGCGACTGGCACTCCACGCTCAAGGTCACCGACGAGATCGGCCTCACCAGCAGCCGCGACGTGCTGCAGGCCATCGGCGCCGGTGGCGAACCCAAGGACGTCATCGTCACGCTCGGCTACGCCGGCTGGGCTGCCGGCCAGCTCGAGCAGGAGCTCCTCGACAACGCCTGGCTCACCGTCCCCGCCGACCTCGAGATCGTGTTCGAGCTGCCGCCCGAGGAACGCCTGGTCGCCGCCATGCAGAAGCTCGGCATCGACTTCACCAACCTGAGCGATGTCGCCGGACATGCCTGAGGCGGCCACGGCCGCCCCGTCCCCTGCGGACACCCGCTTCCCCCGGCCCGCCCCGGACACGCTCCCCGCGCGTGGCACCGTGCTCGGTTTCGACTTCGGCCTCGCCCGCATCGGCGTCGCCAGCGGCGAACTCGAGACCGGCCTGGCCAGCGCGCTCACCACCGTGCACGCCGAGGCGAACGACGCACGCTTCGCCGCCATCGCCAGGCTCATTGCCGAATGGCGGCCGGTCGCGCTGGTGGTCGGCATTCCCACCCATCTGGACGGCCGCGAGCACGAGCTCACCGCGCGCTGCCGCCGCTTCGCCAACCAGCTCCACGGCCGCCACGCCCTGCCGGTGTTCACCGCCGACGAGCGCCTGTCCTCGGTCGCCGCCGAAGCCGAGCTCGCCGAGGCCGGCCGCAAGGACTGGCGCGAGCGCAAGGCGGTGCTCGACGCCGCCGCCGCCCGCATCCTCCTGCAAACCTTCCTGGACACACGACGCCATGAAAGACCTTGATGCCGAAGCCCTGTGCCGGCAGCTCGCCGAGCAGATCCGCCCCCACGTCGGCCCCGCCACCGCGCTCGTCGGCATCTACACCGGCGGCCTGTGGCTGGCCGAGCGCCTGCACGCCGAGCTGGGCATCGCCCAGCCGCTGGGCGCGATCGACGTCTCCTTCTACCGCGACGACTACGCCAGCAAGGGTCTGCACGCCAGCCCGAAGAAGACCGAGATCCCCTTCGACGTAGACGGCGCGCACGTGATCCTGGTCGACGACGTGCTCTACACCGGCCGCACCACCCGCGCCGCGCTCAACGAGCTGTTCGACTTCGGCCGCCCGGCCCGGGTCGAGCTCGCCGTGCTGGTCGACCGCGGCGGGCGCGAACTGCCGGTCGCCGCGCGCTACTGCGCCCACACCCTGTCCGTGCCGCTCGCGCGCGAGCAGAACCTCGAGCTGCAGCGCGACCAGGCCGGCCACTTGGGCCTCGAGCTGACACGTCGCGCCTGAGCCGGAGCCGCCCTCCCCTTCCCCCTGCCCACCGCTGATTTCGAGGCACGCCCGATGCGAAACCCCCAGCTCAACCAGCACGGCGAACTGCAGCACCTGCTCACGCTCGACGGTCTGCCGCGCAACATCCTGAACGCCATCCTCGACACCGCCGCGCCCTTCACCGAGGTGGCCGAGCGCGAGGTCAAGAAGCTGCCGCTCTTGCGCGGCAAGAGCGTGTTCAACCTGTTCTTCGAGAACTCCACACGCACCCGCACCACCTTCGAGATCGCCGCCAAGCGCCTCTCGGCCGACGTGGTGAACCTCAACATCAACACCAGCTCGGCCGCCAAGGGCGAGAGCCTGCTCGACACGGTCGACAACCTGTGCGCGATGCAGGCCGACATGTTCGTCGTGCGCCACGCCGCCAGCGGTGCGCCGATGCTGATCGCCCAGCACCTGCAGAACACCGGGCGCGACCACATCCACGTGGTCAACGCCGGCGACGGCCGCCATGCGCACCCGACGCAGGGCCTGCTCGACATGTACACCATCCGCCACTTCAAGAAGGACTTCACCAACCTGACCGTGGCGATCGTCGGCGACGTGCTGCACTCGCGTGTGGCGCGCAGCCAGATCGCCGCGCTGACCACGCTCGGCGTGCCCGAAGTACGCGTGATCGGCCCCCGGACCCTGCTGCCCACCGAGGTCGAGAAGCTTGGCGTGCGCGTGTTCCACGACATGCGCGAGGGGCTGAAAGGGGTGGACGTGGTGATGATGCTGCGCCTGCAGAACGAGCGCATGAACGGCGCGCTGCTGCCCACGCCGCAGGAGTACTACAAGATCTGGGGCCTCACCGCCGAGAAGCTCGCGCTCGCCAGGCCCGACGCGATCGTGATGCACCCCGGCCCGATGAACCGCGGCGTGGAGATCGACTCCGCGGTGGCCGATGGCGCGCAGGCGGTCATCCTGCCCCAGGTCACCTTCGGCATCGCCGTGCGCATGGCGGTGATGAGCATGCTCGGCAGCCGCTGAAGCCGCGGACAGCACAGGAACAAGGACCCACGCATGAACATCCTGATTTCCAACGGCCGCGTCGTCGATCCGGCCAATCGCACCGATGCGGTGCAGAACGTCTACGTCGCAGGAGGCAAGATCGTCGCCCTCGGCCAGGCGCCGGACGGCTTCGTCGCCGAGCGCACGATCGACGCCGGCGGTCTCGTGGTCGCCCCCGGCTTCATCGACCTCGCCGCGCGCCTGCGCGAACCCGGCTACGAGTACCGCGCCACGCTCGAATCCGAAATGGAGGCGGCGATGGCCGGCGGCGTCACCAGCCTGGCGATCCCGCCCGACACCGACCCCGTGCTCGACGAGCCCGGCCTGGTCGAGATGCTGACCTATCGCGCCAAGAAGCTGAACCGCGCCCACATCTATCCGGTCGGCGCACTCACCATCGGCCTTCAGGGCGAGCGCCTGTCCGAGATGGCCGAACTGGTCGAGGCCGGCTGCGTCGCCTTCTCGCAGGCCAACGTGCCGCTGGTCGACAACACCGTGCTGATGCGCGCGCTGCAATACGCCGCCACTTTCGGCTTCCGCGTCTGGCTGCAGCCGCTGGCGCCCTTCCTGTCGCAGGTGGGCCACGCCCACGACGGCGAGGTGGCGACGCGGCTGGGCCTGTCGGGCATCCCGGTCGCCGCCGAAACCGTGGCGCTCTACACCTACCTCGAGCTCGCGCGCATCACCGGCGCCCGCCTGCACATCACCCGCCTGTCCTCGGCCGCCGGCCTCGCGCTCATCGACCAGGCGCGCGCAGAAGGCATGGACGTGACCTGCGACGTGTCGATCAACCATGTGCACCTGTGCGACATGGACATCGGCTACTTCAACCCCAACTGCCACCTCGTCCCGCCGCTGCGCAGCCAGCGCGACCGCGAGGCCCTCGCCCGGGGCCTGGCCGAGGGCCGCATCGACGCGCTGTGCTCGGACCACACCCCGGTGGACGACGACGCCAAGCAGACGCCGTTCTCCGAATCCGAACCCGGCGCCACCGGCCTCGAGCTGCTGCTGCCGCTGACGCTGAAGTGGGCCGACCGCGCCGGGCTGGCGCTGCTGGACGGGCTGGCCCGCATCACCTCGGACGCGGCGAAGATCGTCGGCATCACCAAGGCCGGCCACCTCTCGGTGGGCGCGCGCGCCGACGTGTGCGTGTTCGACCCCGCGACCCACGTCACCATCACCCGCGAGGGCCTCCGGAGCCAGGGCAAGAACACGCCCTTCCTCGGCATGGAGCTGCCGGGCAAGGTGCGCTACACGCTGGTCGAGGGGCAGGTGATGTTCGAGGGCTGAGCCCGGTCAGGCAAACGCCCGCCGGCCCGGCTCGCAAAAAGGGGCAGCCGCTACCGGCCGCCCCTTTTTGCGCTTGAAGCCGGTGCGGAAATCAGCCCCCGAACAGCAGCGGCGCGAAACCGTTGCGCGCGCCGGCGAGCACCATCAGCACGATCTGCAGCACCAGCAGCAGCACCAGCGGCGACAGGTCGACGTTGGCGATGCTCGGGATCACGCGCCGGAACGGGCGCAGGAAGGGCGCGGCGATCGAGTGCAGCAGCGGCGCCAGCGGCGCGTGCGGGCTCACCCAGGACAGCACCGCCGAGCCCAGCACCACCGCGAACACCAGGTAGATCATCATGCGCAGCAGCTCGATCAGGCCCACCCCCCACAGGCCGGCGAGCACGGCGGCGGTGTTGCCGCTGAAGGCCGCGCCGCGCAGGCTGAGCTCGAACATCACCAGCAGTACCTGAACCAGCCAGGCGGGCAGCAGGCTCGCCATGTCGAGACCGAACAGCCCGGGGATGAAGCGGCGCAGCGGGCGCACGATCCAGTCGGTGGTGCTGACCACGAACTGGCCGAGCTGGTTGCGGAAGGAGATGCGCTGCCACTGCATGAAGAAGCGCGCGAGCAGCATCAGCGTGAGGAAGCTGGCGGCGACGTCGATCACCAGCAGCAGGATGTTGGCGAGCATGGTTCAGTCCTTGCCGAGTTCGGCGCCGAGCTCGCGCCCACGCGCTTCGGCCGCCTGCACCGCGGCGACGAGTTCGTCGTGCCAGCCGGCCGCCGCCAGGCTGGCGAGCGCGGCCTCGGTGGTGCCGCCCTTGGAGGTGACCTTCTGGCGCAGCACGGCGGGGGCGTCTTCCGAGCCCGCCGCCAGCCTCGCCGCGCCGAGCACGGTGTCGATCGCCAGCCGGCGCGCGCCGGCCTCGTCGAAGCCGAGGCTGCGCCCGGCGGATTCGAGCGCCTCGATGAAGTGGAAGACGTAGGCCGGGCCGCTGCCCGAGATCGCGGTGACCGCGTCCATCTGCGCCTCGTCGTCGGCCCACACCGTGCTGCCGACCGCGCCCAGGATGCGCCCGGCGGTCTCGCGGCCGGCGGCGTCCACCGAAGGGTCGGCGTACAGGCCGGTGACGCCGGCGCCGATCAGCGCCGGTGTGTTGGGCATGCAGCGCACCAGGCGGGCATGGGGCGCACCCGGCGCACCCAGCCAGCGCCCGAGGTCGGCCAGGCGCAGGCCGGCGGCGATGCTGATGACGAGCTGGCCGCACAGGCGCCCGGCGATCGGTGCCAGCGCAGCCTTCATCTGCTGCGGCTTGACCGCGAGCACGAGCACGTCGCAGGCGAGCGCCGCGTCGTCGAAGGACTCGACCGCACGCACGCCGAAGCGCTGCGCGAGCGCGTCGCGCGCCGCCTCGCCGAGTTCGACGACCTGGATGCCGGCGACGGCGAAGCCGCGCTCGAGCATGCCGCCGATGAGGGCGGTGGCCATGTTGCCGCCGCCGAGGAAGGTGATCTTCATGGATGGACCTGCTGGTTGGGGCCGGAGCACACGCGGACGCGCATCAGGCCGTAGGGGTCGGGGTCGGCGCGGTTCGGGCACGCTCGCCGAAGATCGCCGTGCCCACGCGCACGATGCTCGCGCCCTCGGCGATCGCCGGCTCGAGGTCGTGCGACATGCCCATCGACAAGGTGTCGAGCGCGAGTCCGGCGGCGCGCAGCTCGTCGTGGAGCCCGCGCAGCACGGCGAAGCGCGCGCGCAGCACGGCCTCGTCCGCGCTCGGTTCGGGGATGCACATGAGGCCGCGCAGGCGCAGCCGCGGCAGGGCGGCGACCGCGTGCGCGAGCGCGCCGGCCTCGTCCGGCGCCACGCCGCTCTTGCTGTCCTCGCCGCTGACATTGACCTGGATGCACACGTCGAGCGGCGGCAGATGCACGTCGCGCTGCGCCGACAGGCGCTCGGCGATCTTCAGGCGGTCGATGCCATGCACCCAGTCGAAGGCGTTCGCCACCGGGCGCGTCTTGTTGCTCTGCAGCGGGCCGATGAAATGCCATTCGAGCCCGAGCGCGCGCAGCGCCTCGACCTTGTCCACGCCTTCCTGCACGTAGTTCTCGCCGAAGGCACGCTGCCCGGCGGCGGCGGCCTCGCGCACCGCCTCCGCCGGCCAGGTCTTGCTCACCGCGAGCAGCTTCACGTCCGCAGGGTCGCGCCCGGCACGTCGTGCGGCGGCGGCGATGCGGGCGCGCACCGCGTCGAGGCGTGCAGCGATCGTCGTCATGGTCCGTGGCCTATTTCCTGGGATTTCGGGGCGGCAAAAGTATAGCATCGCTCCATCGCCCACCCCGAGGCCGACCCCGAGCGCCGCCCGCGCAGGCGGCCGTGTCGCCATTCGCGCCGGAATACCATGGACATCACCGAACTGCTCGCCTTCGCGGTCAAGAACAAGGCCTCCGACCTCCACCTCTCCGCCGGCCTGCCGCCGATGATCCGCGTGCACGGCGACGTGCGCCGGATCAACCTGCCGCCGCTCGAGCACAAGGAGGTGCATGCCATGGTGTACGACATCATGAACGACGCGCAGCGCAAGCAGCTCGAGGAGACCTGGGAGTGCGACTTCTCCTTCGCCGTGCCCAACCTCGCGCGCTTCCGCGTCAACGCCTTCCAGCAGAACCGCGGCGCAGGCGCGGTGTTCCGCACCATTCCGAGCAAGGTGCTGACCCTGGAGGAGCTCAACTGCCCGAAGATCTTCAAGGAGATCGCCCACCAGCCGCGCGGCATCGTGCTGGTGACCGGGCCGACCGGCTCGGGCAAGTCCACCACGCTGGCGGCGATGCTCGACTACGTGAACGAAAACGAGTACGGCCACATCCTCACCGTGGAGGACCCGATCGAGTTCGTGCACGAATCCAAGCGCTGCCTGGTGAACCAGCGCGAGGTGCACCGCGACACCATGTCCTTCAACAACGCGCTGCGCGCTGCGCTGCGCGAGGACCCCGACGTGATCCTGGTGGGCGAGATGCGCGACCTCGAGACCATCCGCCTCGCCCTCACCGCCGCCGAGACCGGCCACCTGGTGTTCGGCACCCTGCACACCTCATCCGCGGCCAAGACCATCGACCGGATCGTCGACGTCTTCCCCGCGGCCGAGAAGGACATGGTGCGCTCGATGCTTTCGGAGTCCCTGCGCGCAGTGATCTCGCAGACCCTGCTCAAGACCAAGGACGGCCAGGGCCGGGTCGCGGCGCACGAGATCATGATCGGCACCCCGGCGATCCGCAACCTCATCCGCGAGAACAAGATCGCGCAGATGTATTCCTCGATCCAGACCGGCCAGAATATCGGCATGCAGACCCTCGACCAGTGCCTCGTCGACCTGGTCCGGCGCAACGTCGTGTCGGCCGCGGAAGCACGCGTGAAGGCGCAGAACAAGGACAGCTTCGCCGCCTGAGCGGCATCCACCCGCCCGTCCCGGGCAGGAGCACGCAGACCATGGAACGCGACCAGGCCCTCAAGTTCATGCACGACCTGCTGCGGCTGATGCTGCAGAAGAACGGCTCGGACCTCTTCATCACCGCCGGCTTCCCGCCTGCGATCAAGGTCGACGGCCGCATCGTGCCGCAGTCGAACCAGATCCTGCAGCCGCAGCACACCACCGAGCTGGCGCGCGCGATCATGAACGACCGCCAGGCCGCCGACTTCGAGACCCACAAGGAGTGCAACTTCGGCATCTCGCCGGCGGGCATCGGCCGCTTCCGCGCCAATGCCTTCGTGCAGCAGGGCCGCGTCGCCCTGGTGCTGCGCACCATCCCGCAGAAGATCCCCAATTTCAAGGAGCTCGGCCTGCCGCCGGTGCTCACCGAGATCGCGCTCGCCAAGCGCGGGCTGGTGATCTTCGTCGGCGGCACCGGCACCGGCAAGACCACCTCGCTCGCATCCCTGGTCGATTACCGCAACGAGAACACCTACGGCCACATCATCACCATCGAGGACCCGATCGAGTTCGTGCACCAGCACAAGAACTGCATCGTGTCCCAGCGCGAGATCGGCATCGACACCGAGTCCTGGATGTCTGCGCTCAAGAACACCCTGCGTCAGGCGCCCGACGTGATCCTGATGGGCGAGATCCGCGACCGCGAGACCATGGACTACGCGATCGCCTTCGCCGAGACCGGCCACCTGTGCCTGGCCACCCTTCACGCCAACAGCGCCAACCAGGCGATCGACCGCATCATCAATTTCTTCCCGGAAGACCGCCGCCAGCAGCTGCTGATGGACCTGTCGCTGAACCTGCGCGCGATGGTCTCGCAGCGCCTGCTGCCGATGAAGGACCGCAAGGGCCGCGTACCGGCGGTGGAGGTGATGCTCAACTCGCCGCTGATCGCCGACCTGGTCTTCAAGGGCAACGTGCCCGAGATCAAGGACGTGATGAAGCGCTCGCGCGAGCTCGGCATGCAGACCTTCGACCAGTCGCTGTTCCAGCTCTACGAGGACGACCTGATCGGCTACGAGGACGCGCTGCGCAACGCCGACTCGGTGAACGACCTGCGCCTGCAGATCAAGCTCAACAGCCGCCACGGCGACCCCCTCGCGGCCGGCGGCGGCATCCAGAACCTCGGCATCCTGTAGGGCGGGACACCGCGCGCTTTGTTACTCCTGCGGACGCGGCGTGCGCTCGCGGTTGCTGCCGGCCACCATGCGGTACTCGAACAGGCGGCATTCGAGCGCGCCGTTGAAGAGCGGCGTGCGCCGGCTCGCCTTCAAGCCGATGCGCTTGGGCAGCTCGGGGTCGGCGCTGAACAGATAGCAGCGCCAGCCGCCCCAGCGCTGCTTGAGCGCGTCGCCCAGGCGGGGATAGAAGGCGAGGAGTTCCTCCGCCTCGCCGATACGCACCCCGTAGGGCGGATTCGCCACCATCACCCCCGCGGCGGCCGGCGGCGTGCGCTCGAGAACGTCGGCGCGGTCCAGGCGCACGCAGTCGGCCAGCCCGGCCGCGTCGAGGTTCATGCGGCTGCGCCGCACCCACTCGCCGACCACGTCCGAACCGAAGATCGGCAGCACGCGCGCCGGCTTGCGGCGCTGCTCGGCGGCGCGGCGCAGCGCCGCCCAGGCGCCGCGGTCGTGGATGCGCAGGCGCTCGAAGGCGAAACCGCGCCCGAGGCCCGGCGCGATGTCGAGCGCCATCTGCGCGGCCTCGATCAGGAAGGTGCCGCTGCCGCACATCGGATCGACGAAGGCCTCGTCCGGCTGCCAGCCTGTGAGGCGCAGGATGCCGGCGGCGAGGTTCTCCTTCAGCGGCGCCTCCACCGCAGCAGGCTTGTAGCCACGCTTGTAGAGCGGCTCGCCGGTGGTGTCGACATATAGCGTGGCGGTGTCGACGGTGAGGAACAGGTGGATGCGCACCGCCGGGTCGGCGGTATCCACGTTCGGCCGCCGTCCGGCCACCGTGCGGAAGTGGTCGCACACCGCGTCCTTCACCCGCAGGGTGATGAACTCGAGGCTCTTGAGCGGCGACTTCTGCGCGGTGACGTAGATGCGGATGGTGTCGTCGGCGGTGAACCACTTCGCCCAGGTGACGCTATAGGCGAGCTTGTAGATGTCGACCTCGGCGCGATAGCGCCCCTGCCCCACCCGCCACAGCACGCGGGTGGCGAGCCGGCTCTCGAGGTTGGCGCGCCGGCAGGCGTCCCAGTTGCCCTCCCAGCTCACCCCGCCATGCACCGCGCGCGCCGCGCGCGCGCCGAAAGTCACCAGCTCTTCGGCCAGCAGCGCCTCGAGGCCGCGCGGGCAGGGGGAAAAGAAGGTTTCGGCCATGTCGGGCTCCGGGCGGACAAAAACGGATTGTACCTAGGAGTCTGCGCGGCAGAAGCCAAGCGTCGGTGAGTTAAGTCCTCGCGGGCGTTTCGGGGCCGGTAGACTGTCGAGATGACGAGCTATCTGCCCTATTGCCCGCAGCAGCAGATGCTGCTGCCCCAGGCGCTGCAGGAGTGGCTACCCGAAGGCCACTTGGCGTACTTCATCAGCGACGCGGTCGACGGGTTGGATCTGAGCGCGTTCCACGCCCGGTATGCCGGTGGCGGACCGCGCAACCAGCCGTTTCATCCGGCCATGATGGTCAAGGTGCTGCTGTATGCGTACGCCACGGGCGTGTTCAGTTCGCGCAAGATCGCGCGCAAGCTGCACGAGGATGTGGCGTTCCGGGTCCTGGCGGCAGACAACTTCCCGGCCCACCGCACGCTGAGCGACTTTCGCGCGGTCCATTTGAAGGAGCTGAGCGAGTTGTTCGTGCAGGTGGTGCGACTGGCCCGCGAGATGGGGCTGGTCAAGCTCGGGACGGTGGCCATCGACGGCACCAAGGTCAAGGCAAACGCCAGCCGCCACAAGGCGATGAGTTACGGCCATATGGTGAAGGCGGAGGCCGAGTTGAAACGGCAGATCGAGGCGCTGCTCAATCGGGCCAAGGCCGCCGACGACGCCGAGCGGAACGAGCCCGAGTGGGATGTGCCGGCCGAGATCGCGCGGCGCGAGGCGCGGCTGACGGCGATTGCTGAAGCCCGGGCGCGGCTCGAGCAGCGCCAGCGCGAGGCCGATCAGGCGCGCGGGCGCAGCGACGATGACGAGCGTCGCCCGCGCGGCGGTGACGGCAAACCGAAGGGCGGGCGCTACAAGCGCGACTTTGGAGTGCCCGAGGACAAGGCGCAGGAGAACTTCACCGATCCGGACAGCCGCATCATGAAGCGCGCCGGCGGCGGTTTCGATCCGAGCTACAACGCCCAGACGGCGGTCGACGAGACCGCCCACATCATCGTGGCGGCCGAGCTGACCAACAACGCCAGCGACGCCGGGCAACTGGCGGGGGTACTGCAGGCCGTGCGCGACAACGTCGAACACCGACCGCGCCAGGCGCTGGCCGACACCGGCTACCGCTCGGAGCAAACGTTCCGGGAACTCGACGGGTGCGGGACCGAACTGGTGGTGGCGCTGGGCCGGGAAGGTAAGCGCCGACTCGGCTTCGATCGCGAACGCAATCCGCACACCGCGCAGATGGCCGACAAGCTCGAGAGCGAGGCGGGCAAGAGCGCCTACCGAAAACGGAAATGGATCGCCGAACCGCCCAACGGCTGGATCAAGAACGTGTTGGGATTCCGGCAGTTCAGCCTGCGGGGCCTGGAGCGCGTCAAAGCGGAGTGGAAGCTCGTCTGTATGGCGCTGAACCTGCGCAGGATGAGCACATTGAGGACGGCATGACGGGAAAAGGGGGCAAACCTGTCCCCGTTGCCGTCCGGCATGCGCGCCGCGCCGTCGCAAAGCAACTTGACCACGGCCTCAGTCTCGTGCCGCACCTCGCGGTTCGCCAATCATTCTGCTAGAAAACACGCTCTGGAGTTCTGCCGCGCAGACTCCTAGTGGGCCCATGCGCCGCAGCGCGATCCCCGGGAAGCCGACAAAACGCGGCCCCGCAGGCATGCGATGCCGGTCGGGGCCGAAGCGTCCCGGGCCGAAGGGATGGGCGGCCCGGACGAGGGAGAGGAGATGGCGGGCCCGCTCAGGGGTGCCCGGACTTGCCCGCCTTGACGTCGTGGTACCACTGCTCGTGGTGCTCGCGCGCCCAGGTCTCGTCGACGTAGCCGGTCTTCATCGACTCGTAGGCGCCTTCGGCGCCGAGCGTGCCCATGTAGATGTGGCCGAAGGCCAGCCCCAGCATCAGGATGGCGCCGATCGCATGCACGATGTTCGCGGTCTGCATGTCGGCACGGCTCCAGTCACCCAGGTTCGGGAAGTCCATGATCAGGCCGGAGATCGCCACGGTGAGGCCGAGGAAGGTGACGCCGAACCAGAACCAGGTCTTCTCGCCGAAGTTGAAGCGTCCCGAAGGCACGTGGCTGCCGTCGAGCAGGCCGCCGGCGCGGCGGATCCACTGCGCGTCGATCGGCCGCCAGACGTTGTCGCGCAGGAAGGCGAAGAACATCAGCACCACGAAGACCCCGAACAGCGGACCGACGTAGTTGTGCACCAGCTTGCCGGCGTTGAGCAGCAGGCCCAGCCCGCCATGGCCGATGAGCGGCAGCAGCACGTGCTTGCCGAACAGGATCGCCACTCCGGTGACGGCAAGCAGCAGGAAGCTGATCGCCGTGCCCCAGTGCACGAAGCGCTCGAAAGCCGAGAAGCGCAGCATCTTGCGCCCGGTCTTCTGCCCGTGCAGCTTCATCGTGCCCTTGACCAGCCAGAACAGCAGGATGGCCGAAGGCACGAGAATGAGCAGCCAGCCGCCGTAGAGCGTGACCGGGCCGTTGCGAAGCTGGCGCCAGGTGTTGCCCTCGCTCTGGATCAGCACACCGGCCTCGGGGCTGCGCGAGAGGGTGAAGTGCTCCTCGCCCGAGCGCACCGCGCGCCACACCGGCGCGTTGTTGAGCGGGCGCTCGACCTGGCGCTCGGCCTGGTCCGCCGCGGTACTGCCGTGCTGCGGCGCTGCCGCCTGCAGCGGCAGCGCCGTCGCCCACAGCATGAGCGCGAGCAGCAGCACGGCGAGCCAGCCGCCGCGCTGCCCCCGCATCGCGTGTGTCGTCATGACGATCTCCTCACTGGATGCGGTTGTACTCGTTCTGGCCGCGGGAACGCTCCTTGAGCGCCTTCTCCCAGGCCGCGCGGTCGCCCTTGAACTCGCCGCCTTCCCAGGGGCGGGCGTCGGTCTTGCCGCGGTACTGGCCCTGCTCGTACACCGTGACCTGCGGCACCTCGCTGCAGGCCGACAGGCCGAGCAGCGCAGCGCCGGCCAGCGTCGCGAGCGCGATCGACTTCAGCTTGCCGGTACTCATGACTGCCCCTCCCGCTTGCGTTCCTGGTTGCGTTCCTGTTTGCGCTCACCGCCGCCGTAGGCCGCATCCCAGCCCCACACCTCGGCGCCGGTGCCGCGGCGCAGCACGCGCTCGCGGAAGATGTTGGCCACCACGTCGGCGTCGCCGGCGATCAGCGCCTTGGTCGAGCACATCTCGGCGCACAGCGGCAACTTGCCCTGGGCGAGGCGGTTGGAGCCGTACTTCTCGTACTCGGCGGCCGAGCCGGTCTCCTCGGGGCCGCCGGCGCAGAAGGTGCATTTGTCCATCTTGCCGCGCGCACCGAAAGCCGCCGGGCCGTTGGGGAACTGCGGCGCGCCGAACGGACAGGCATAGAAGCAGTAGCCGCAGCCGATGCACTTGTCCTTGTCGTGGAGCACCACGCCGTCTTCGGTCTTGTAGAAGCAGTCGGTCGGGCACACCGCCATGCAGGGCGCGTCCGAGCAGTGCATGCAGGCCACCGAGATCGAGCGCTCGCCCGGCACGCCGTCGTTCATCGTCACCACCCGGCGGCGGTTCACGCCCCAGGGCACCTCGTGCTCGTTCTTGCACGCGGTGACGCAGCCGTTGCATTCGATGCAGCGCTCGGCGTCACAGAGGAATTTCATGCGTCCCATTGTCTATTCTCCTCAGGCCTTGCTCACGCGGCACAGGGTGGTCTTGGTTTCCTGCATCATGGTCACCGAGTCGTAGCCGTAGGTGGTGGCGGTGTTGACCGCCTCGCCGCGCACGACCGGGGCCGCACCCGCGGGGTAGAACTCGAGCATGTCCTTGCCCTGCCACCAGCCGGAGAAGTGGAAGGGCAGGAAGACCGTGCCCGGCGCCACGCGCTGGGTGACCTGGGCGCGCACCTTGAGCCTCGCCTTGGTGGGCGACTCGACCCAGATGTACTCGCCATTGCGGAAGCCCGCGTCGTTGGCGTCCTTCGGATTCACCTCGGCGAACATCTCCTGCTGCAGCTCGGCCAGCCAGGGGTTGGAGCGGGTCTCCTCGCCGCCGCCCTCGTACTCGACCAGGCGTCCGGAGGTCATCACCAGCGGGTAGTCCTTCGAGATGTCCTTCACCTTCTCCTGCATCGACTTGTACAGGGTGGGCAGGCGCCAGAACTTCATCTTGTCGTCGTGGGTCGGGTACTTGGCGACCATGTCCGGGCGCGGCGAGTAGATCGGCTCGCGGTGCTGCGGGATGGGGTCGGGGAAGTTCCACACCACCGCGCGCGCCCTGGCGTTGCCGAAGGGGTGGCAGCCGTGGTTCTTCATCGCCACGCGGATGATCCCGCCCGAGGGGTCGGTCTTCCAGTTCTTGCCCTCGGCCGCGGCCTTCTCGGCGTCGGTGAGCTCGTCCCACCAGCCCAGTTTCTTCAACAGCACGTGGTCGAACTCGGGGTAGCCCATCTGCAGGTCGGCGCCCTTGGAGGCCGAGCCCGCGCCGGCGAGCAGCGACACACCGTCCTTCTCCACGCCGAAGTTGGCGCGGAAATTGCCACCGCCGTCCATCACGTGCTTGGAGGTGTCGTAGAGGTTGGGCGTGCCGGGGTGCTTCATCTCGGGCGTGCCGTAACACGGCCACGGCAGGCCGAAGTACTCGCCGTCGCAGGGGCCGCCCACCGCCTTCAGCGTCTTGACGTCGAAGGTGTGCATGTTCTTCATGTGCAGCTTGAGGCGCTCGGGCGACTGGCCGGTGTAGCCGATCGTCCAGGTGCCGCGGTTGATCTCGCGCAGCGTGTCCTCGATGCTCGGCTCGTCCCAGCCCTGGGCATCCTTCTCGAGCTTGATGTTCTTCACGAACTGCTCGGCCCAGCCGAACTTCTTCGCGAAGGCGTACATGATGGTGTGATCGGGCTTGGACTCGAAGAGGGGCTCGATGACCTTCTCGCGCCACTGGATCGAGCGGTTCGACGCGGTCGCCGAGCCGTGGGTCTCGAACTGGGTGCAGGCCGGCAGCAGGTACACGCCGTCCTTCCGCACCATCGCCGCCATCGCCGCGGTGGCCGACGGATAGGGGTCGATCACCACCAGGGTGTCGAGCTTCTTCATCGCCTCGACCATCTCGGCGCCGCGCGTCTGCGAGTTGGGCGCATGACCCCAATACACCACCGCGCGCAGGTTGCCGGCGGGCTGGTCGATGAGGTCCTTGTTCTCGAGCACGCCGTCGATCCAGCGCGACACGGTGATGCCGGACTTCTCCATCAGCTCCTGCGAGACGTAGCGACCCTTGACCCACTCGTAGTCCACGCCCCACACGTTCGCCCAGTGCTTCCACGAGCCGGTGGCGAGGCCGTAGTAGCCGGGCAGGGAGTCGGGGTTGGGGCCGACGTCGGTCGCGCCCTGCACGTTGTCGTGGCCGCGGAAGATGTTGGCGCCGCCGCCCGACTTGCCGATGTTGCCGAGCGCGAGCTGCAGGATGCAGGAGGCGCGCACCATCGCGTTGCCGATCGAGTGCTGGGTCTGGCCCATGCACCAGACGATGGTGCTCGGGCGGTTCTCGGCCATGGTGCGGGCGGCGAGCAGCATCTGCTCCGCGGGCACACCGCAGGCTTCTTCCACCTTGTCCGGCGTCCACTTGGCGAGCACTTCCTCGCGGATCTTGTCCATGCCGAACACGCGGTCGTCGATGTACTGCTTGTCTTCCCAGCCGTTCTGGAAGATGTGGTACAGCAGGCCGAACAGGAAGGGAACGTCGGTGCCGGAGCGGATGCGGATGTACTGGTGGGCCTTGGCCGCGGTGCGGGTGAAGCGCGGGTCAACGACGATCATCTTGGCGCCGTTTTCCTTGGCGTGCAGGATGTGCAACAAGGACACCGGGTGCGCCTCGGCCGCGTTCGAGCCGATGAACAGCATCGCCTTGGCGTTCTGCATATCGTTGTAGGAGTTCGTCATCGCGCCGTAGCCCCAGGTGTTCGCCACGCCCGCCACGGTGGTGGAGTGGCAGATGCGCGCCTGGTGGTCGGTGTTGTTGGTGCCCCAGAAGGAGACGAACTTGCGCAGCAGGTAGGCCTGCTCGTTGTTATGTTTCGACGATCCGATGAAATACACCGCGTCGGGGCCGGACTCCTCGCGGATCTTCAGCAGGCGGTCGCCGACCTCGTTGAGCGCCTGCTCCCACGAGATCTTCTGGTACTTGCCGTCGACCAGCTTCATCGGATACTTCAGGCGGTATTCACCGTGGCCATGCTCGCGCAGCGCAGCGCCCTTGGCGCAGTGCGACCCGAGGTTGATCGGCGAGTCGAACACCGGCTCCTGATGCACCCACACGCCGTTGCGCACCACCGCGTCGGCGGCACAGCCCACCGAGCAGTGGGTGCACACGGTGCGGCGGATCTCGGCCTTGCCCTCGGCGCGCGACACGCCCGCGGGCGCCGCGGCGTCGGCGGCGCCGATGAAGTTGTAGGGCAGCTGGGTGGCGAGCGCGCCGGCGCCCACGCCCAGGCCGGAGCGCTTCAGGAAGGCGCGGCGGTCCATGGTCTGGCCGAGCTGGCGCGCGGCGGCGCCGCGCAGGCGACGCGCGCTGGTGGCGGCGGTCGCGGATTTCTTCGTCAACATCCTCGCGTCCTCCTCAGATCCGCGTCGTGCGGTAGTAATTGCGCATGTGCTCGCTCACGCCCTGGTCGGCGACCTCGCGGCGCGCCTCCTCGACCACCTTGGCGGTGACAGGCGACGCCTGGGCGGCGGTCGCGGCCAGCGTGGCGGCGCCAGCGGCACTGCCGGCACCGATCGCGGCCAGGAAGTTGCGGCGCGACAGCTTGGTGTTTTCGTCCTTCATCCTCGCTCTCCCCTCATTCGCGGCGCAGGCGCCCGCCCGCCCCGCATCGTGTCCATGGCGGCCGCGCTCAGCGCGCTTCCGCCTCCAGCATGTCGAACGCCTCGCGCTCGATGTCCATGAAGGCCGCCAGCAGGCCGCCGACCTTCGCGTAGAAATCCGCCCCCGGCGCCGCCGCAAGCGCGCCGGCGAACTGCGCGTACCAGGGCGCGAGGTGGCGGCCGAAGAAGCGCCGCTGGCGCGCCAGCCCCGCGTCGTCCGGCCCGGTCAGCACCAGGTGGCGCATGACCTCGGCGAGTGCGGCGATGTGGTCCTCGGTCTCGGTCACGCCCGCGCGGCGGCCCAGGCCGAGTTCGGCGAGGTCGTCGCGCAGCTCGGCGAGCGGCTCTTCCTGCAGGAAGCCGGTCAGGTACCAGGAGCCGTTGCACATCACCTCGGGCTTGCCGACGCTGACGAACAAGGCGTCGAACTCCTCGGCCACCGCCTGCAGCGGCATCGTCTGCGCCGCCGCGCCCAAAGCGGCCCAGGCACGCGGCAGCTCGCCGCCCTCGCCGCCGAGCGTCCGCCCCGCCTGCGCGAGCGCCGCGAGCAGCGCAGCGTCGGGCGCGGCGTGGAACAGACGGGCGATCAGCGCGTAGTGCTCGGCGCGCGCGCGGTCCTCGTCCGACCAGGTCGGCTGGGGCTGGATGGAAATGCTGGCGTTCGCGGCTGCGCTCATTCGGAGTCGTTCATTCAGTGAGGTCCCAGGCCTTGACGGCCGTTTCGGCCTTCATCATGTCGATCACCCGGCAGTCGGCGCACATGCGCAGGCGCGCGCGCTCGGCCTCGCCGGCGAACATGGCGTGGCCGGACAGGCGGGCGATCATGGATTCGATCAGCGGCGCGGCGCCCATGGCCTTGCCGCAGGCGGTGCAGTGGAAGATGTCGGCTTCGCGCAGGGCGCGCGCGCGGCGCGCACCTTCGGTGCCGTACTCGCCCGGCAGCAGGCGCGGCTCGAGCGTGATCGCGGACTCCGGGCAGGACGCCTCGCACAGGCCGCACTGCAGGCAGTTCTTCTCGACGAACTCGAGGCGGTAGGCGTCGCTGGCGGCGCGCAGCGCGCCCGCCGGACAGGCGCCGGTACAGGACATGCACAAGGTACAGGCGTCGGATGCGATCACCTGGCCGAAGGGTGCGCCCGCGTTGAGCGCGATCGCCGCCGGCAGGCCCGCAGGCGTGGTCGTGGCAGGCGCGTGGGCGACCAGATGGCGGAGCGCGAAGTCCAGCGTCTCGCGCTTCTTCGCCAGCAACCGGAAACGCGCGGGTTCGGCGACGGTCATCGCCGGAGCCCAGTCGTACAGTGCGCGCTCGAGCGCCTGCCAGTCGTCGGCGTCGGCCTCGATCACGCGCAGGTGTTCGCCGCCGTAACCCAGGGCGGAGAGGATGGCCTGGCCATGACCCGCCTGCGCCTCGAGCGGCGCGGCGTCGTGGCTGCCGGCGGCGAGCACCGCCACCTGGCAGGCGCCGAGCGCGAGGCTGCCGAGCATCAGGTCCAGCCCGACCGCGTCGGCGCTCCACACCTCGACCGGGATCACCCGCGCCGGCAGGCCGCGGCCGCGGCGCGCGAGGCGGGCGATCGCGGCGCTGCCGGCCTCGGCGGAATGAAACAGCAGGCAGGCGTCGGTGCCGCCGGCGCGCGCGTATTCGGCGAGCAGGGTCTTCACGCGCTGGCCGAGCTCGGGCACGCGCGGATACTGGAAGGACAGCGCGCCCGAGGGACACACCGTGCTGCAGGTGCCGCAGCCCTTGCACAGATACGGGTCGACCGCGATCACGTCGCCGTTCGAGCGGATCGCCGCGGTGGAACAGGACTCGATGCAGTTGCTGCAGCCGGTCTTCTTCGCCCGGCTGTGCGCACACAGGGCGGCCTCGAAGGCTACGTAGCGCGGCTTCTCGAACTCGCCGACGAACTCCCCCAGCGCCTGCACCGCGAGCGCCTGCTCGAAGGGATCGCGCCCAGGCGCGGCGTAGCCGTCGGGCAGCTCGACGCGACGCAGCAGCGGCTCGGCCGACAGGTCGAGCACGAGGTCGAAGCGTTCGCTGCGCGCGCTGTCCTGGCGCGCGAAGTCGATCGCGCCGATCTCGCCACAGGCGGCGACGCAGGCGCCGTGGCTGCGACAGGCGTCGACATCGACCTGCAGGTCCCAGCCGATCGCGCCCTCGGGACAGGCCTTGACGCAGGCGTTGCAGCGCACGCACAGCTCGAGATCGATCGGGTTGTGCTGCGTCCACTCCAGCTCGAAGGCGCCGAGGTGGCCGCCGAGCCGCACCGGCCTGCCCGACCACACCGGGTACGCGTTGACCGCCGGCAGCTCCACGTCCTTCGAGCGCGCGGTGATCAGCACCGCCGGCTCGAAGCTGCCGGCCAGGCGCTCCGCCCAGCCCAGCGCCGCGCCCGCCTCGCCGATGATCAGCAGGCTGCGCCCGGCGCTCATCTGCACCGCAGCCACCGGCTCGGGGTCGGCCAAGGTGGTGGCCGCCGCGATCAGCGCGGCGAGCTTGGGCGTTGCCGCCGCGGACTCGGCCGACCAGCCGGCGTGCTCGCGCAGGTTGAAGAAGCGGATGCGCTCGCCCGCGCCGGCTTCCTCCGCGAGTTCGCCGAAGAGCGCGGTTTCCTGCGTACAGGCGACATGCACGGTCTTCCCGCCTGCGAGCGAAGTTTGCAGCGCCGGGAGTTCGACGCCGCAGAGCGCGTGATGACACTGCATCGCGACATCCGTGCCCGCGGCAAGACGCCCGGCGTCGAGCGCGAAGCTGCGGTTGCAATCGCACAGGTGGATACGGGAGGTCGGGTCGCGGCGTTCGCTCATGTGTTCTTCCATCGATTCCCTTACGCAAAGCAGTTCATAGGCCAGCCGGAGACTCAGGGAAGACCGCAGGAATCCCCGAAAAGCCATGCCTCGGCGATATCCGGAATCGACGCACGACAATTTGTCGCTCAGGGTGCGTTTTGTCCCGACTCTTGCGGCGGCTCCGACGACACCGCGCCCGACAGATCGTCGACGCATCGCCCACCCGGAGCAGTCGCAGCTTGCGCAGGCGCGCACTCCACCGCAGCGGCCGGTTCCGCGGTGGTCCCCCGTCCCCGCTCGCCGTCGACGGGCGCCGCGTCGACAAGCGCCGTCGCCCCCTCGGGAGCGGGCTGTGCCGTCGCGTCGTCCATCAGCCATTCGCGCGCATGCTGGAGCTTCGCCAGGATCTCCGGCGGGATCGGGTCGGGCTGCGAGTAGTCGTCGATGTAGATGTCCAGCCCGTCCATGCGATTGAAGTGCGGGTCGGAGAACAGTTTCTGCAAGGCCTTGCGACGCAGCGCCTCGCCCACCTCTTCCTTCAGGAAGGCGGTGAAATCCGAGGACAGCGACAAGCTCTCGACCGGCGGCAATTGCGCCTCGGCGCCCCCCGCCGCATCCGCCGCCGCATCCGGTGTGGCCGGCGCGCGCGGCAGCGGATCCGCTGCGTGCGTGCGCAGCGGCGCGGGCGGAGCGCCCGCCGGCTGCGCTGCAGCCTCGGCCTGCGCTACCGCGGCGAGCTTGCGCCGCGACCAGCGCGAGAGAAAGCCGCGGCTCACGTCCGTCTCCGGTCCAGCCCGAGCGGATCGTTGCGCTTGACCTTCTTCTTCGGCTCCGGCTGGTAATGCGTGTTCACGAAATCCCCCACCCAGTCGGCGATCTCGCGCGGCATCGCCACGCCATCGACCTGCTCGCCCGAGTCCAGCCAGCGCGCGGCCTCGCCATAGCTCACCGAAACCGTCGCCGGCCGGGCGAGCTCGCCGTCCATGCGCCACAGCACGAAGACCTTGGGGATGGGCGCGGTGAGGTTGGCGAAGTAGTTCTCCGCCTCGTCGCGGAAGAGCTCGAGCGCGAAGCCCCCGCAGCGCCACTGGCTGCGCTCGGGCTCGTCGACGATGCGCCGTGGCGCCGGCGCGGCGTCGTCGAAGGCCGGCACGACCCCCACCGCCTCCCAGGCGGCATCGACCCAGGGGTTGTTCAGGCGGCGGCGCTCCATGATCACCGCGATGGGGAATTCTTTCATCCTGCTGCACCCGCAAAGGAAGGTCCATGTCTTTCTTAGCATAAGCGCCCGCCGCGCCGTGCGCGAGCGTGGAAACCCGCGGCACGGACCTCAGGCGCCGCGATCGCGACTCGCGTCGCTCCCACCAAGCGGCCGCCGCACCTTCGGAAATCGCGACTTGCGTCGCTCCCACGATGTCCGACCGCCGCGCGTGCGGGAATCGCCACGTGAGTCGCGATCCGCGGTAGCGAATTCCGTGTCGGGGCGAGGCCGCGAGTGCAGGCGGCGCGCGCCGCCGTGGTCCCGAGGGCGGATCACCGCAGCGACCGCACGGCCGGATTGGAGCCGCGACTCCGCCCATGCCTCGCCGGACTTGCGGCTACAATCGCCTGCTCGCGCATCCCCGGCCCCGCCCCGATGACCCCTCCCCACCGTCCCCTGCTGAGCCAGGCCCGCCGTCCACTCACCATCGAGATCCCCGCGGTCGATGAACGCGGCGACACGGTGCCGACCTCGATCGCCGGCGAGCATCCACTCACGCTCTACGTCGACAAGCGCGAGATCGTCACCCTGATGACGCTCGGCGCCGCCCCCGAGGCGCTCGCCATCGGCTGGCTGCGCAACCAGCGCCTGGTGCGCAGCCTGGACGAGATCGCCGCGGTGCAGGTGGACTGGGATACCGACGCGGTCGCGATCACCACGCGCGCCGGCATGCAGGACGCCGAGCGCAAGCTCGGCAGCCGCACGGTCACGACCGGCTGCGGCCAGGGCACGGTGTTCGGCGGACTCATGGACGAGATCGACCAGATCCGCCTGCCGCACGATCGCCAGCTGCGGCAATCCACCCTCTACGCCCTGATGGACGCCGTGCGCCACCACGAGTCCATCTACAAGCAGGCCGGCGCGGTGCACGGCTGCGCGCTCGCCAGGGCCACGCCCGGCGGCTGCGAGATCCTGATGTTCTTCGAGGACGTCGGCCGCCACAACGCGGTGGACGCGATCGCCGGCCAGATGTGGCTCGACGGGCTCGATGGCAGCGACAAGATCTTCTACACCACCGGCCGGCTCACCTCCGAGATGGTGATCAAGACCGCGCAGATGGGCATTCCCTTCCTCGTCTCGCGCTCCGGCCTCACCCACATGGGCTGGCAGATCGCGCAGAAGATCGGCCTCACCATGATCGGCCGCGCCCAGGGCAAGCACTACCTGCTGTTCTCCGGCGCCGACCGCTTCGAGCGCGACTGAAGCGCCACCCCCTCCCACGCACGAAGAGCTCCCACCATGCCTCCCTCCCCAGCCCCCCGCCCCGCCGACCGCCGCATCACCGGGATCCTGCTCGCCGGCGGCCAGGGCAGCCGCATGGGCGGTGTGGACAAGGGCCTGGTCGAGCTCGCCGGGCGGCCGATGGCGGCACACGCGCTCGAGCGCCTCGCCCCCCAGGTCGACGCGCTGCTCATCAACGCCAACCAGAACCTTCCGGCCTGGCAGGCCTTCGGCCATCCGGTGTTCGGCGACGACATCGGCGGCTTCGCCGGCCCGCTCGCCGGGCTCCATGCCGGGCTCCTGCGCGCGCAGCATCCCTTCGTCGTCACCGCGCCCTGCGACTCCCCGTTCCTGCCCGCGGATCTGGTCGAGCGCCTGGCCGCCGCACTCCACGCCGCCGACGCCCAGCTCGCCGTCGCCAAGACCTTCGGGCAGCCGCACCCGGTGTTCTGCCTGTGCCGGCGCAATCTCGCCGATCACCTCGGTGCCTTCCTCGCCGCCGGCGGACGCAAGATCGACCGCTGGTACGGCAGCCTGAAGGTGGTCGAGGTCGCCTTCGACGACGAGGAGGCCGCCTTCCGCAACGTCAACACCCGCGACGAGCTGGCCGAGGCCGCCCGCGACCTGCCCGCCGCCGCCGCGGGCGCGCCGCGCGGATGAGCGCGCGCCCCGCGCAGCCGGCAGGCACCGACGCGGCATCCGCGACCTGCCTCAACGCACGCGAGGCCGCGGCCTTCCTGCAGCTCAACGAGAAGAAGCTCTACGAACTCGCCAACAGCCGCGAGATTCCCGCCGCCCGCGTGGGCGGCAAGTGGCTGTTCCCGCGCGCACTGCTCGAGGAGTGGCTGCTCGAGCAGGCGCATGGCGGCGCACTCAGCGACCGGCTGTTGATCACCGGCAGCGACGACCCACTGCTGGCCGCCACGGTGGGCGCGCTCGCTCCCGTGCTGGGGGGCGATGCCTTCGTCGCCTACAGCCCCACCGGCACCCTGCCCGGGCTCGAGCTGCTCGCGCGCCGCCGCGCCAGCGTGTGTGCGCTGCACTGGGGCGGGGTGGAGCACAGCCTGCAGCAGCACGCCATGCTGCTGCGCCGCTTCGCCCCGCATCGCCATTGGGCGCTGGTGCGCCTGGCGCTGCGCGAGCAGGGCGTGATCCTGCGCCGCGGCCTGGCGGTCGACGGCATCGAGACGCTCGCCGCCTTCGACTATCGCTGGGCGATGCGCCAGGCCGGCGCGGGTTCGGCGCACTTTCTCGAGTCCGTGCTCGCCAGCCGCGGTTTCTCGGCGGCCGACTGCAGCGTGGTCGCCACCGCCCGCAGCGAGCGCGAGGCCGCGGCCCTGGTCGCACGCGAGGACGCCGACTGCGCGCCCGGCACGCGCGCCGCAGCGACCGAGTTCGGCCTCGGCTTCCTGCCCTTGGGCTGGGAGGCCTTCGACCTCGCGCTGCCGCGCGACGTGATGTTCCGCCGCCTCTTCCAGGATCTGCTCGCCGCGCACGGCGACGCGCGCTCTCAGGCGCTGGCGCACCGGCTCGGCGGCTACGACCTCGGCCCGCTCGGGCGCGTGCTCGGCCTCGACTGAGGGCGCGGCACGCGCGGCCTCAGTGCAGCTTGACGTGGGGCTCGGTGCGGCGCGTGATCATGCGCGCCAAGGTGTCGAGCGTCACCTTCACCCAGCCGTGCAGCGCCAGTTCGTGCATCTTGTACAAGGAGGCATACATCAGGCGCGCGAACCAGCCCTCGATGAACAGGTCGCCCCTGGCGAGCCCGCCCATCATGTTGCCCACCGTGCTGAACTCGCCCAGCGACACCAGCGAACCGAAGTCCCGGTAGCGGTAGTCCTGCACCGGCTTGCCGGCGAGGCGGCGCTGCAGCTGCGTGTACAGATGCGAGGCCTGCTGGTGCGCGGCCTGCGCGCGCGGGGGCACGAAGCCGTCCTTTTCCGGCCACGGGCAGGCGGCGCAGTCGCCCATCGCGAAGATGTCGTCGTCTACCGAACTCTGCAGGGTCTGCCGCACCACGAGCTGGTTGATGCGATTGGTCTCCAGCCCGTCGAGCCGGGTGAGGAAATCGGGCGCCTTCACCCCGGCCGCCCACACCACCAGCTCGGCGGGCAGGACGCGACCGTCGGCCAGGCGCACGCCATCGGGCAGCACCTCGGCCACGCGTGCGTCGGTATTCACTTCCACACCCAGCTTGCGCAGCAAGCGCTCGGTCGATCGCGACAGGCGCTCGGGCAAGGCCGGCAGCACGCGCGGCGCGGCTTCGATCAGGGTGAGCCGGACGTCCTTTTCGGCATCGACGCGGTCCAGCCCGTACGCCACCACCTCGCGCGTGGTGTGGTGCAACTCGGCGGCAAGCTCGACGCCGGTAGCGCCGGCACCGATGATCGCCACATGCAACTGCCCGGGGCGCAGCGGCGAACGCTGGGCGTGGGCGCGCACGCACGCATTGACCATGCGCACATGGAAACGCCGCGCATCGGCGACGGTCTCGAGCTTGAGCGCATGCTCGCGCACCCCCGGCGTGCCGAAATCGTTGCTGAGACTGCCGACCGCGATCACCAGCGTGTCGTAGGGGAAGGAACGCGCGGGCGTGACCTCCTTGCCGTCTTCATCGACGAAGGGGGCGACGTGGATCTCGCGCCGGCTGCGGTCGAGCCCGATCATCTGCCCGATGCGGAAGCGGAAGCCATGCCAGTGCGCCTGCGCCAGGTAGGGCACCTCGTGATCGCCGATGTCCATGCTGCCGGCAGCGATCTCGTGGAGCTTGGGCTTCCACACGTGGGTGCGCTTGCTGTCGACGAGGGTGACCTCGACCCGCCCGCCGCGGCCGAACTTGCGCCCCAGGCGTGTCGCCAGCTCCAGTCCGCCGGCGCCCCCGCCGACAATGACGATGCGGTGGGGCGTCCCCGCCGTGGTCTTTTCGATCCTCATTACCGTCTCTCGAGAAAATAATTAATCTCGAGAATCCTAACAGAGCATTCGCCCTGCCATACCGGGCGTTCGCATGGATGCAACAGACTGGACCGACCTCGCCCGCACTACAGGTGCAGATGGTCCGCGATGAAGTCGGCCACCTGCACCGGGTCGTTGAGGTCCAGCCGCGGCAGCGGTGCGGGCAACTCGGCGTCGGTCGCGATGGCGACGATGTGCGGATCGTGCGGATACAGCAGCGGCTCGGCGAGCCCCCGGCGATGCACCTCGATCTTGGGGATCGCCGCGCGCTTGAAGCCCTCGACCAACACCAGATCGCACGGTCCGAGGTGGGCAAGCAGCTCGTCGAGCGTCGCCTCGGGCCCGCCGCGCAGCTCGCGTGTCAGCGACCAGCGCTGGTCCGAGCTCACCATGACCTCGCGGCAGCCGGCCTGGCGATGGCGCCAGGAGTCCTTGCCGGCGTGGTCGATGTCGAAGCTGTGGTGGGCGTGCTTGACCAGCGACACCACCAGGCCGCGCGCGCTCAGCGCCGCGATCACCTGCTCCACCAGCGTCGTCTTGCCGCTGCCGGACCAGCCGGCGAAACCCATCACTTTCATGTCGCTTCCGTTTGTCCTGTTCCGTTCTCCCGTCCGCCGGGCGGCGGCGCGGGGTCCTTGCGATACACCGGCTCGGCGAGCAGGCTCACCGTGAAGGCCGCGCCCCGCCCGGGCGCGCTGTCCACCTCGATGCGGCCGCCGTAGCGCTCGACCAGGGTGTGGCTGATCGACAGCCCCAGCCCGGTGCCTTGGCGCTTCTTGGTGGTAAAGAAGGGATCGAAGATGCGCGCCAGGTCCTCGGCACGGATGCCGCCGCCGGTGTCGCGCACCGTGATGCGCACGCCGCGCGCATCCTGCCGCGGGTCGCGGTCGACCGTCTCCAGCGTCAGCGTACCGCCGGCCGGCATGGCCTGCACGGCGTTGACGATGAGGTTGATCAGCACCTGCTGCAGCTCCTGCAGGTTGATCTGCACCCGCGCGGTGGCGGCCAGGCGCTGCACCACCTTCACCTCGGCGCGCGCCAGATGCTGGCGCGTCAGCACCAGGCAGTCGGCGAGCGCGGCGTTCACGTCGACGTCCTCGACGTAGCCGGCGAACTCGCCCGGACGGGCGAACTGCAGCAGCTTGGTGACGATCAGGCGGATGCGCCCGACCTGCTCGTGGATCAGGCGGATCTCGTTGGCCACCGGCTGCGCCGCGGGGCCGAGTTCCTCGCGCAGCAGGTCGAGATTGCCCTGGATCACCGCGGTGGGATTGCTGATCTCGTGCGCGACGCCGGCGGTGAGCTCGCCGATCGCGGCGAGCTTCTCGCTCATCACCAGGCGGTGCTGTGCGGCGCGCAGCTCGGCGTTGGCGTCGGCGAGGTCGGCGGTGCGCTCGGCGACCTTGCGGTCGAGCGAGGCGTTGAGCGCCTGCAGCTCGGAGCGGCGCGCGGCCTGGTCGTCGAGCAGGTGGTCGAAGGCGGTAGCCAGGCGGCCGAGCTCGTCGCGGCTGGCGACGTCGCCGACGCGCGCCTGCTCGTCGCCGGCGTCGATGCGGCCGATGGTGGCGTGCATGCGCTCGATCGGGCGGAAGATGCCGCGCGCCCAATACAGCGTCAGCAGCGCGCCGGCGGCGCTGACCAGCAGCGCGAGCGCGCCGACCACCAGCAGGGCCATGCGCTTGGCGGCGCGGAAGGGCGCCTCGAGGAAGCCGACGTAGAGCATGCCGACGCGTTCGCCACGGCTGTCCACCACCGGCTCGTAAGCCGACACGTACCAGTCGTTGACCACGAAGGCGGTCTCCAGCCAGGTACGCCCGTGGTCGAGCACATGCGTGCGGACCTCGTCCGAGGCGCGCGTGCCGAGCGCGCGCGCGCCCTCGAACAGGCGCACGTTGGTGGCGATGCGCACATCGTCGACGAAGAGCGTGGCGGTGCCCTCGCTGCCCTCGGGCAGGCTGCCCTCGCGGTAGACGATGGCGTTGAGGGTATCGACGAAGTCGAGGTTGCCATTGAGCAGCACGCCGCCTTCGAGCACCGCGACCAGGTTGCCCGCGGCGTCGAGCACCGGGGCCGCCGCGTGCACCACCAGGCCGCGCTCCTCCTCGCCGCGCGAATCCGGCCGCGCGCGCGCCGTGGCCACCAGGGCAAGGCGGGCACGCTCACGCATGCCGGCGTCGATCGCCGCGAGCTCGGCGGGTGCGAAGCGCTCGACGACGCTGCCGCCGCGGGCGCGGATCGCCTGCTGCACGACGGGCCATCCACCACGCGCGCTCCCCGCCGCCAGCGCGGTCGACGCATGCAGCACGCGGCCATTGACGTCGAGCAGGTTGAGGAAGTCGAGCGCGAGTCCGCCCTTGCGCGCACCGAGCAGCGCGGCCACCGCTTCCGGACTCTCGTGCGCCAGGGTCTGCGCGAGCGCATGCGAGCCGGCGAGCCCCTGCACGCCGTTGCCGACGCCGTCGATCACGCGCTCGAAGTAACCGTGCGCGGTCGCCAGGTCGCTGGCGACCCGCGACACCATCAGGCGGTGGTAGTAGACCTCGCCCCAGTACCACAGCACGCCCATGATCAGCGGGAAGCCCAGCATCAGCGGCGCGAGCACGAGGGCGAGCAGCTTGGCGCGTACCGAGCCGCGCAGGCGTTCGGCGAGCCTCATCGCCCCGCTCCCGCACCGGGCCCCGCCATCCGGCGCAGCCTGCTCGCCCCGACCCCCGCCACGCTCAGGCCCGCCGCTCCGCACGCGCGGCCGCGGCGTCCTCGAGCGCCCACTCGGCGAACTTGCGCTCCAGGGTCTTGCGCGACACGCCCAGCCGGCGCGCGGCCTCGGTCTTGTTGCCCTCGCAGGCGGCGGTCACACGCTCGATGTGGCGGCGCTCGACCTCGGCCAGGCTCGCCTCCAGCTCGCCCGCCGGCGTCGGCAGGGCGGTCGGTGCGGCGGTCGGTGCGGCGCTCGGCTGCGCCGGGAAGTGGCCGAGAATCAGCGAACGCTCGATGTAGTTGCGCAGTTCGCGCACGTTGCCAGGCCAGGTGTAGCCGGCGAGCCGGCTCACCACCTCGTGCGAGAGCGGCAGCGGCGGCACGCCGAGCTGGACGGAAAACTGCTGCATGAAGTGGCGCATCAGCTCGGGGATGTCCTCGGTACGGTCGCGCAGCGGCGGCAGGCCGATGTCCACCACCGCGAGGCGGTAGTAGAGGTCCTCGCGGAAGCGTCCGGCGCGCACCTCGGCGGCGAGGTCGCGGTTGGAGGCGGCGATGATGCGTACATCCACCGGCAGCTCGCGCTCGGAACCGACCGGGCGCAGCTTGCGCTCCTCGAGTACCCGCAGCAGCCGGGTCTGCATCGCCAGCGGCAGCTCGCTGATCTCGTCGAGGAAGAGCGTGCCGCCGTGGGCGTAGTAGAACAGGCCGTTGCGGTTCTCGGTGGCGCCGGTGAAGGCGCCCTTGACGTGGCCGAAGAGCTCGCTCTCGATCAGCTCGGAGGCGATCGCCGCGCAGTTGAGCGGCACGAAGGGACGCTGCGCGCGCGGGCTGGTCCGGTGCAACGCGCGCGCCACCACCTCCTTGCCGGTACCGGATTCGCCCAGCAGCAGCACCGTGCTCGGCATCTGCCCGACGCGGCGCACCAGCGCGCGCAGCTGCTCCATCGCGGGCGAGTGGCCGATCAGCCCGGTGGGCTCGGCGCCCAGGCCGGCGAGCTCGCGGCGCAGCACGAAGTTCTCGCGCGCCAGGCCGGCACGCTCGAAGCAGCGCTTGATCGAGTTGAGGATCTGGTCGACGCGGAAGGGCTTGAGGATGAAGTCCGAGGCGCCGCCGCGCAGCGCGTCGATCGCGGTCTCCATGTCGGCGAAGGCGGTGATCAGGATCACGTCGCCGGCATAACCATGCTCGCGCAGCTCGTGCAGCCACTCGATCCCCGACTTGCCAGGCAGGGCGATGTCGAGGACCAGCAGGTCGAAATGCAGACGCGCCATCAGCACCGCGGCGTGCTCGGCATCGGCGGCCGACTGCACCATGCCGCAGCGGCGCGCGAGCGTGCGCTCGAGGAAATTGCGCATGCCCTCCTCGTCGTCGACCACCAGCACCGAGTGCGCCGGCCACTGGTAGTCGGCGAGCTCCACCGGGCGCGCGGGCTCGGCGCGCCCGACTCCGCCTTGCGCGAGCGCCTTCGCCTCGTCGCCCCGCACGCCGCGCGCCATCTGCACGTCGTCCCCGCCGCCCCCGATCCGTTTCGCGACCATGTTCAGAAGGGCTTCAAGACCACGAGGAACACCACCACGAACAGCACCAGCACCGGGATCTCGTTGAAATAGCGGTACCACACGTGGCTGCGCGTGTTGCGTCCCTCGGCGAAGGCGCGCATCAGGCGGCCGCAATACAGGTGGTAGGCGATCAGGAACACCACCAGCAGGGTCTTGGCGTGCAGCCAGCCGCCGGCGAAGTCGTAGCCGAACCACAGCCACAGGCCGAGGCCCACGGCGAGGATGCCGAGCGGCGTCATGAAGCGGTAGAGCTTCATCTCCATCATCGCCAGGCGCTCGCGGGTGGCGGCGTCCTCGACCATGGCGTGGTTGACGAACAGGCGCGGCAGGTAGAACAGGCCTGCGAACCAGCTCACGACGAAGACGATGTGAAAGGCCTTGAGGGTCAGCATGCGGGAAAGGGCTCCAGGTTCGATCGGGGAAGTTCGCCCGCGGCGCGGCAAAGCGCCGCGGTTCAGACGGGAACGGTCGCGGCGCGCAAGCCGTCGGCCACCGTCGGATAGCGCAGGTGCAGGCGCAGTTCCCGCTTCAGCCGGCGGTTGTCGAGGCGGCGCGACTCGCTCATGAAGGACAGCGCGAGCGGCGACAGGTGGCGGACGATCTCGGCGCGTGCCATGCGTGGCGGGCGCGCCAGGCCGAAACGCTCGGCGACCGCGTCGAAGTACTCGCCCATGCGCAGGCCGGAGTCGTCGCTGGCGTTGTAGGCCCGCCCCGGCCCGGCACGGAACAGCGCCAGGCAGGCGATGCGGGCGAGGTCCTCGGCGTGGATGTGGTTGGTGTGCACATCCTCGTCGGCGGCGAGCACCGGATCGCCGCGACGCAGGCGCTCGAGCGGCAGACGGTCGGCGGCGTAGATGCCGGGCGCGCGCAGCAGGGCGACCCGCACCCGGTTACGGCGGCCGAAGGCGCGCAGGCGGCGCTCGGCATCCACCCGTCGGCGGCCGCGCGCGGTCTGCGCCCGGCACGGCCGCGTCTCATCCACCCGGACACCTGCGCAGTCGCCGTAAACCCCTGTCGTGCTTATGTATACCACCCCCTGTGGTAGACTCGATCGACCTACCAGCGCGGCCAGCAGCCGCGCCATGCGCGGGTCGCCCTCGCCCGTCTGCGGCGGCGGCGCGAAGTGCAGCACCGCGTCGGCGATGCCGGCCAGGCGGCGCAGGCTGCGGCGGTCGTCGAGGTCGCCCGCGACCGGCACCGCGCCGAGCGCACGCAGTTCGGCGGCCGCCTCGGGCTGGCGGACGAGCGCGAAGACACGAAAGCGACGCACCAGCCATGGCAGCGCGCGGCGGGCGACGTCGCCGCTGCCGACGATCAGTATCCTTTTCATCGTTCGATTATCTCACGCACCATGAGCCACCGGATTTCCCTCCAGCCCGGCAACCACTCCTTCGAGGCCGACGACGACCAGACCGTGCTCGAGGCCGCGCTCGCCGCCGGCCTGCTGCTGCCGCACGGCTGCCGCGACGGCGCCTGCGGCGCCTGCAAGGGTCGCGTGCTCGAGGGCGAGGTCGAGCACGGCGAGCACTCGCCCGGCGCACTGAGCGAGGCCGAGCGCGCCGAGGGTCTGGCGCTGTTCTGCTGCGCGAAGCCGCTCGGCGACGTGATGGTGCAGGCACGCAGCGTGACGCGCGCCGGCGACATCCAGGTGAAGAAGCTGCCCTGCCGCGTGCAGAAGCTCGAGCGCCTGGCCGAGGACGTGATGCGGATCGAGCTCAAGCTGCCCGCGAGCGAGAACTTCGCCTTCCGCGCCGGCCAGTACATCGACATCCTGCTCGCCGACGGCCAGCGCCGCAGCTTCTCGATCGCCAACGCCCCGCACGACGCCCGCCATCTCGAGCTGCATGTGCGCCGCATCGACGGCGGCCGTTTCACCGGCCACGTCTTCGAGACCATGATGGAAAAGGAGATCCTGCGCTTCGAAGGGCCGCTGGGCAGCTTCTTCCTGCGCGAGGACTCCGCGCGTCCGATCGTGCTGGTGGCCGGCGGCACCGGCTTCGCACCGATCAAGGGCATCGTCGAGCACGCGATCCGGCTCGGCCTGCAGCGCCCGATCACGCTGTATTGGGGTGCGCGCCGGCGCGACGGGCTGTATCTCGACGCGCTCGCACGCGCCTGGGAGGCGGTGCTGCCCGGCCTGCGCTACGTCCCGGTGCTCTCCGACGAGGCCTGGGCGGGACGCGGCGGCCTGGTGCACCAGGCGGTACTCGAAGACTTCGCCGACCTTTCCGCGCACGAGGTCTATGTCTGCGGCGCCCCCGCGATGGTCGATGCCGCACGCGCCAGCTTTCACAGCGAACGCGGCCTGCCCGAGGACGCGTTCTTCGCCGACGCCTTCACCTTCGCCCAGCCCTCCGCCCGATGACCCGGAACGCCCGATGAGCCAGACCACCCTGCTGACCCGCGAGCCGGTCGTCAACAAGAACCGCGCGATCACCGCCAACCGCCTGATCGCCCACGGCCCCAACATCGCCTCGGTGGTCGAGGCGCTCTCCGCCCAGGCCGCGGTGTGGCCGACCCACCATCCGGTGTTCGTCAGCCTCGGCCGCCTGGTGCCGACGCCCGAGATCATGGAGTGGGCGATCCCCGGGAACGTGGCGATCGAGATCCCGGTGCAGACGCTCGCCCATCCGCACACCCAGGCGCTGATGGCGCGCCTGCGCGATGCCGGCATCGGCATGTGCCTCACCTGGTTCCAGCCCGAGGTCGCCCTGCCCGCCGGCCACGACTGGCGTTTCGTGCTCATCGACGCGCGCCGCCACCCTGCGCCCAC
Source organism: Thauera sp. DNT-1 (assembly GCF_055393985.1). NCBI lineage: Bacteria > Pseudomonadati > Pseudomonadota > Betaproteobacteria > Rhodocyclales > Zoogloeaceae > Thauera > Thauera sp. DNT-1. The sequence continues at coordinate 2,235,983 of NZ_AP043752.1, forward strand.
CGGCTCGCCCGGCCTGAGCCTGGCCTGGGGCCTGGCTGACATCGGCGCCTTCCGCCAGGCCGTCGCGGCGGGCTACGACGGTGCCTCGGGCTGGTTCTTCCTGCACGGCAACCCGCCCGCCAAGAGCCTCACGCCGGGGCATGCGCAGATCGTGCGGCTGCTCAACCTGGTGCGCAACAATGGCGACATCCGCGAGATCGAGGGCGTCCTCAAGCAGGACGTGGCGCTCTCCTTCAAGCTGCTGCGCTACATCAACTCGGCCGGCTTCGGCCTCATGGTCGAGATCCAGTCCTTCCGCCACGCGGTCAGCATCCTCGGCTACGACGCCCTCAACAAATGGCTGTCGCTGCTGCTGGTCACCGCCAGCCGCGACCCCAGCGCCCCCGCGCTGATGCAGACCGCGATCGCGCGCGGCCGCTTCATGGAAGAGATCGGCGGCGGCTTCTTCGATGCCGTAGAGCGCGACAACCTCTTCATCACCGGCGCCTTCTCGCTGCTGCACACCCTGCTCGGCACCTCGATCCAGACCCTGCTCGAAGAGATGAACCTGCCGCCGCGGGTGAGCGAGGCGCTCCTCTACGGCCAAGGCGACTTCGCCCCCTTCCTGCACCTTGCGCAGTGCTGCGAGAGCTTCGACCCCAAGGCCTTGCAGGCGGCGGTGGACCAGCTCCACCTGAGCTGCGAGCAGGTCAATCGCGCACAGCTGGTCGGGCTCGGTTTCGCCGACAGCCTGCACGGCTGAACCTCGTCCAGCGCCGCACCCCGTTCGTCATTCCCGCTCGACCGCCACATCGTTCACGGCAAGGGGAAGGGCCGACGGGCTAGAATCCGTCGGCCCTTTTTCCAACCGTCCATCGCATGTTCGCCGCCAATTTCAGCGCCTTCGAGCTCCAGCCCCTGCCCGACGGCGCGTCGACGATCCTGCGCATGCTCGCCGCGCAGACGCCGAACTGGGCGGAGATCGCGCTCGTGGCCGCACGCGACCCCGCGCTGAGCCTGGCGCTGCTGCTGGCCGATCCGCTGCGCGCGGGCGAACTCCAGGACGGCCTCAATGCCGCCCTGCGGCGCCGCCTCGAGCGCATCGGCACCGACCTGCTGCGCGCCTGGCTGCTCGGTCTGGGCCACGTCGGCAACCAACCGGACGAAACCGCCGACGCCGCACTGCTGCGTGCCGAATGCGCGCTCCACCTCGCGATCGAGACCGAATATCCGCGCCCCGACGAGGCCTACCTCGCCGGCCTGTGGTTCGGCCTGCCGCGCTCGGCGGGGTGGGTTTCCGGGCGCCGGCCGACGCTGCCGGCCCTTGTCGCCGACTGCGGCCTGCCCGCGAGCCTGGCCGACGCGCTCGAGTTCGACGGCATGGATCCGGCCTGCGCGGGCGCGATGCATCCGCTGCTCGGCCTGCTCGCCGCCGCACGCCGGCTCGCCGGTGGCGACTGGCAGGAGCGCATCACGGAAGTCGCCGAGCTGACCGGACTCGAGAGCGCGAGCGTGGTGGCGCTGCGCACCGACGTCGGCTACATCCTGTCCGGGCATGCGTCCTACCCCGCCCTGCCCGGCCTGCCCAGCGCGGGCACGGGCGCGGCCTGCCCGACCCTGCGCCTCACGGACGACCCCTACCGCTACGCCGGCATGCTCGGCCTGCTCACCGCCGCCTTCGTCGACCTGGACGCGACGACCATCCGCGACCGCCTGGCGATCGCCTGCCCGCTGTTTGGCCTGCACACCCCGCCGGTGCTGCTCGGCAGCGGCGAGGACGGTCGCCTGCGCCCGCTGCTCGGCGCCGCGGCGGGCAGCCCCGACCTGCTGATCGGCGAGCTGCGCCTGCGCCTGGACGACGAGACCAGCTGCATCGCCCTCGGCGCGCGCAGCGAGCAACCCTGCTCGCATTTCGGTGACGGCGGCCCGCCCGGGCGCAGCGTCGCCGACTGGCAGGTCGCACGCTGGCTCGGCCAGCCGGGCTTCCACGTCATCCCTCTGGGCGGCGCGGGCGACACCAGCGTGGCCCTCGTCGCCACCGCCTCCGCGCAGGCGCTCGACAGCGAGCTGCGCTGGCGCTACGCCGCCCTGCTCGGTGCCGCGGCGCGCGCGCTGCGCAGCCACGCCCGCCAGCGCGATGCGATCGCCGAGCGCGAGGCCGCGCTGCACCAGCGCTTCCGCGACCATGTGCGCCGCATCGCCCACGAGGCCAGCAACCCGCTCACGGTGCTCAAGACCCGCATCGACATGCTCGCCCAGGAGCGCTCCGGCGACAGCACGCTGCAAGACGAGATGAGCCTGCTCAACGCCGAACTCGACCGCATCGACAAACTCCTGCGCAGCGCCGCCGAACTGCCTGCCGAGACGGCCGAGATGCGCACCTGCCGGGTGCCCGAGCTGCTGCTGGACATGCGCACGCTGTACGGCGAGCCGCTCTTCGGCAGCCGCCAGATCCAGCTCGAGTTGCGCGCCGCGCGCGACGTGCCGCCGGCCGCGATCCCCGCATCGGCGCTCAAGCAGGTGCTGCTCAACCTGCTGCGCAACGCCTCCGAAGCGCTCCAGCCCGGCCAGCGCCTGGTCGTCTCGGTGCTGCCGCTGGTCAATGTCGACGGCCGCAACTGCCTGGAGATCCGCTTCGTCGACAACGGCCCCGGCCTGCCGGTGGAACGCGCCCAGGATCCGCTCAGCCCGCGCCCGAGCGCAAAGGGGGCGGAGCACCAGGGCCTCGGCCTCTCGGTGGTGCGCGAGATCCTCGCACAATGGGGCGGCACCCTGCTGTGCCGCACCCAGGCGGGCGCCGGCACGAGCTTCCAGATCTTCGTTCCGCTGGAACAAAGCGCCTGAGTGTTGCATCATGCGGCCGAACAAGCCCTCCACATCGCAGCCTCCGGGAGCCATGGTCACTCCGGCCGACAACGGGTTAAGGCCTCGGATCGACGCCACCGCCGGCGACGACGCCGACAGCGTCCGCATCCTGATCGTCGATGACGATCCGGCCCTGCGCCGCACCTTTCCGCATGCACTCGCCCGCCCCGGGCGCCTCTTCGACGAATGCGGCAGCATCGGCGAGGCGATCGGCCGCCTGGAGAAGCAGCGCTACGCGCTGATCCTGCTCGACTACCGTCTCCCCGACGCCAACGGCCTCGCGCTGCTCGACTGGCTGTCCGACCACCAGCGCGACGAGGCGGTGATCATCATCAGCGGCGAGGACGCGATCGACGCGGCGATCGGCGCGCTGCGCGGCGGCGCCGACGACTACGTGCGCAAGCCCTATCACGTGGCGCAGCTGCAGCGCGCGGTCGACGGCGCCCTGCACAAGGGCACGCTCGAACGCGCCAACAAGCTGATGAGCCAGCGCCTGAAGGACTCGGAGCGCCTGCACCGCTACCTGGTGGAGAGCTCGCCCGACATGATCTTCACCCTCGACGGCAGCGGCCGCTTCACCTACATCAACCCGCGCATCAAGGCCCTGCTGGGCTACGACCGCAGCGCGCTGGTCAAGCGCCCCTTCACCACCCTGGTGATGCCCGAGGACCTCGACCGCATCGACACCCTGCTCAGCCAGCCGAGCAGCCTGCCCGGCGAGAGCTTCCACGTCGAACTGCGCCTGCGCTCGCGGCGCGACGGTGGTGGCGAGGGCGGCAGCGTCACCGTATCGCTGACCGGCATCCCGATGGTCACGCAGGAGAACGACCGCCGCGTGATCGGCCTCTACGGCGTGGCGCGCGACATCTCCGAGCGCAAGCGCGCCGAGGAGATCATCTCCTTCCAGGCCTATCACGACCAGCTCACCCACCTGCCCAACCGGGTGCTGTTCAAGGACCGCCTCGAACTCGCGATCGCGCAGGCGCAGCGCCGCACCGGCGCGCTCGCGGTGATGTTCATCGACATCGACCGCTTCAAGCTGGTCAATGACACCTTCGGCCACGCCGAGGGCGACCTGCTGCTGCGTGCGATCGCGAGCCGGCTGTCGGCCACGCTGCGCCGCGGCGACACACTCGCCCGCCTCGGCGGCGACGAATTCACCGTGCTGCTCCCGGACATCAACCAGCCCGAGGACGCCGAGGTCATCGCGCGCAAGGTGCTCGACGCACTCGCCACCCCGGTGCGGCTCAGCCAGGGCGAATTCCGTGCCACGGTCAGCGTCGGCATCGCGCTCTTCCCGCGCGACGGCACCACTGCCGAGGACCTCACCCGCCACGCCGACGCGGCGATGTACCAGGTCAAGCGCTCCGGCAAGAACGCCTTCCGCTTCTTCGACCCCGAGCTCAACACCCGCCATCGCGACCGCATCGCGCTGGAGAACGACCTGCGCGGCGCGGTCGCCCGCGGCGAGCTCGACCTGCATTACCAGCCCCAGGTCAGCCTGGCGACGCGCGGCATCGTCGGCCTCGAGGCCTTGTTGCGCTGGAACCATCCGGGCCTGGGCGCGATTCCGCCCGCGACCTTCATCCAGGTGGCCGAAGAGGTCGGCCTCATCAGCGAGATCAGCAACTGGGTGCTGGAGACGGCCTGCGCGCAGCTCGCACGCTGGCAGGCGGAGGGCGTCGGCGCCCCGCGCGTGTCGATCAACCTGTCGGCCTGCGACTTCCAGCGCGGCGACGTGGTCGGCAGGATCCGCGCCTGCCTCGACCGCCACGGCGTGGCACCGTCGTGCCTCGAGGTGGAGATCACCGAGGGCCTGATGATGGACGACACCGCCGACATCGCCGCCAAGGTGCGCGCGCTGCGCGAGGCCGGCATCAGCGTGGCGATCGACGACTTCGGCACCGGCTACTCGGCACTCGCCTACCTGCAGCGCTTCCCGGTCAGCACGCTGAAGATCGACCGCAGCTTCGTGCGTGACCTCGAAGGCCCGATGACCAACCCGATCATCTCGGCCATCACCGGCATCGCACGCGGCTTCGATCTCGACCTCGTCGCCGAAGGCGTGGAGAATCTCGAGCAGGCCGACGCGCTGCGCGCGCTCGGCTGCGAGGTGATGCAGGGCTACCTGTTCGCCCGCCCCGCCCCGGCCGGCGAGGTGCCGGGCTGGCTGCGCCAGCCCGAACGGCTCTTCCTCGGCGCCGGCAGCGCGGACCTGCAGGCCGCACCGGCGTAAAAAAGCCGGCTTGCGCCGGCTTCGGAGGCACGCGGGCCGGCAGCGCCGGCCCGGAATGCGGCATTACTTGAGCGTCAGGATCCAGTCGACGAGCGCCTTGGCGTCGGCGGCATTGACCTGCGGGTTGGGAGGCATCGGGACCTTGCCCCAGGCGCCCACGCCGCCCTTCTGCACCTTGTCGGCGAGCATCGCCGCGGCATCGGCCTGGCCGGCGTACTTGGCGGCGACTTCCTTGTAGGAAGGGCCGACCAGCTTCTTGTCCACCGCGTGACAGGCCAGGCAGTTCTTGGACTTGGCCAGCGCCTCGGACGCGAAAGCGGGCGAAGCGGAGAGGAGACCAGCAGCGACCGCAGCAGCAACGAGAGCCTTCATATTCCTTACCTCTTGGTGTTGGTTGTTACCGGCAGGTATTAAACCACCGCATGCGCCGGTTTGGGCAGGGCCCGCATACGATGTTGCACATTTGCCGCGCCTGCGCTCACTGGCGCACTTCCATGGCCTCGTCCGCCCGCAGCCCCGCCCGGCTGGCGCGGAAGGGATTGATGTCCAGCCCGCCGCGGCGGGTGTAGCGCGCCCACACCGCAAGCTCCTGCGGCTTGCAGCGCGCCATGAGGTCGCAGAACACGCGCTCCACGCACTGCTCGTGGAACTCGTTGTGGCCGCGGAAGGACACCACGTAGCGCAGCAGGCCCTCGCGGTCGATCGCCGCCCCGCGGTAGCGCACGACCAGGGTACCCCAGTCGGGCTGGCCGGTGACCAGGCAGTTCGACTTGAGCAGGTGCGAGTACAGCGTCTCCTCCACCTCCGGTCCCGCGGCGCGCAGCGTCTCCGGGCAGGGCTGGTAGCGCCCGATGTCGATCTCGAGCGCGTCGATGCAGACGCCCTCGGGGTAGCCGAAGCTGCGCCCGGGGCGTTCCTGCAGCGGCCGCAACACCACCGCCACCGCGGCGCCGGCCGCCGCCGAAAGGTCGCGCGCGATGGTCGCGCGCACTTCCTCGACACTCGCGCAGCGCTGCTGGTTGAACGAGTTCAGGTAGAGCTTGAGCGACTTGGACTCGATCAGTCGCGGCGAAGCCGCCGGTACGCGGAACTCGCCGAGGGCCACCACCGGCTTGCCGCGCGCGTCCAGCCAGGAGAGTTCGTAGGCGTTCCACAAGTCCTCGCCGCAGAAGGGCAGCATGTCGGCGCGCAGACCGAGCTCGTCGCGCTTGAGCTGGCGCGAAATCGGGAACAGCAGCTCGGGCGCGTAGGTGTCGCGGTAGGCGACCGCCTGACCGAGCGGGGAGGATTCGGCGCCGTGGCGGCGCGGGGTGTCGGTGTTCATTCGTGCGGATCCCGCAAGACTTCAGAGGCGATTCGGGGCGAACAGGGATGCCAGATCGACATGGGCCTCGATCGCGTCGGCGAGGCGGTCGAGATCGGCTTCGCGGCGAGCGGCGAGGTCGACCGGCCCGGATCCTTCCAGCGCCTCCGCGTCCAGCCCCGCCCAGGCGAGCAGCGCCGCCAAGGCCGCGGGGGCGTCGAACAGGCCGTGGACGTAGGTGCCGAGGATCTGCCCGTCCGCAGAGCGCGCGCCGTCGGGCCGGGTCGGCATGGCCTCGTCGCCGTGCGCCAACCACAGCGCCGGCCTCGCCAGCGCCGGGCCGGAGCTCACGCCCATGTGGATCTCGTAGCCGGTGACGGCCGCACCGGGTTCACCTGCACACTCGGACCCGTCTTCGCGCGACAGGTTCGCGAGGCGGCCGCGCAGGTTGCGCAGCTGCTTGTGTTGTTCGAGCACCGTGTCCACCTCGAGCAGGCCCAGCCCGGCCATCGTTCCCGGCGCGCCTTCGAGGCCCAGCGGGTCGGACAGCTCGCGGCCGAGCATCTGGAAGCCGCCGCAGATGCCAATCAGCTTGCCGCCATAGCGCAGGTGGCGGCGGATCGCTGTCTCCCAGCCCTGCGCGCGCAGCCAGGCGAGGTCGGCCTGCACGCTCTTGGAGCCGGGCAGCACGATCAGGTCGGCAGGCGGGATCGCCTGCCCGGGGCCGATCCAGCGGAAATCCACCTGCGGGTGCAATCGCAGCGGATCGAGGTCGGTATGGTTGGAGATGCGCGAGTACACCGGCGCGATCACGCGCAGCGCAGCCTCGCCCGCGCGCACGTCGACGGCGCTGTCGGCGAGCGCGTCCTCGGCGTCGAGGAAGAGCCCGTGCAGGTAAGGCAGCACGCCGAACACCGGCCGCCCCGTGCGCGCCTCCAGCCAGTCGAGGCCGGACTGCAGCAGGCCGAGGTCGCCGCGGAAGCGGTTGATGACGAAGCCCTTGACGCGCGCCTGCTCGGAGGGCGAGAGCAGCTCGAGGGTGCCGACGAGGTGGGCGAACACGCCGCCGCGGTCGATGTCCGCAACCAGCACCACTGGCACGTCGGCGGCTTCGGCGAAACCCATGTTGGCGATGTCGCGGTCGCGCAGGTTGATCTCGGCCGGGCTGCCGGCGCCCTCGACCAGCACCGCCGCGTAGGCGCTGCACAGGCGGTCCCAGCTCTGCATCACCGCGGCCATCGCGGTGGGCTTGTAGGCGTGGTAGTCGCGCGCCGACAGGCTGGCGACGGCGCGGCCGTGGATGACGACCTGGGCGCCGATGTCGGTGGAAGGCTTGAGCAGCACCGGATTGAAGTCGGTATGCGGGGCGACGCCGGCGGCGAGCGCCTGCAGGGCCTGGGCGCGGCCGATCTCGCCGCCGTCGATGGTGACGGCGGAGTTGAGCGCCATGTTCTGCGGCTTGAACGGGGCGACCTTGATGCCCCGTCGGCACAGCACGCGGGCGAGTCCGGCGACCAGCGTGGTCTTGCCGGCGTCGGAGGTGGTGCCTTGCACCATCAGCGTGATCGGGGGGGACATGGCGTAGAATCCTGCGGGTTTTGCTCGAAGGGGCGGGATTATCGCCGATTCGGGAGGGTACGGTGGGCGCCCGGGCTTGCGCAGGCTGCCCGGCCCGGCGCGGGCGGGGCCGTGGTGCTTGCGGTTGTGTTCGCTGCTTGGGGTGACTCGCCCAAGTTCCTTTATTGACTGTTCCGATGCCCTCTTCATTGCTGCTCGTCCTCACGCTCAAGATGGCCGCCGGCCTGCTCGCCGATCGCGTATTCGGCGAGGCGAGGCGCTTCCATCCGCTGGTCGGCTTCGGGCGCTGGGCGGGCTGGGTCGAGCGGGCCTGCCGCCGGCTGTTCTTCGGCACCAACGAGACCGGCATGCGCCTGGCAGGATTGCTCGCCTGGGCGCTCGCCGTGCTGCCTTGGGTGGCGCTCGCGCTGTGGCTGCGTACGCTCCATCCGCACGCGCACTGGGGGGTGGACAGCGCGCTGCTCTACTTCGCCCTCGGCGGACGCAGCCTGGCCGAGCACGCGCTGGCGGTGGCGACGCCGCTCGCCGCCGGCGACCTTGACGCGGCGCGCGCGCGGGTGGGCTGGATCGTGAGCCGCGACACCCGCGCGCTCGACGCGGAGGGCGTGGCCAAGGCGGCCACCGAGTCGGTGCTGGAGAACGGCAACGACGCGGTGTTCGGCGCGCTGCTGTGGTTCGTGCTCGGTGGCGGCGCGGGGGTGGTGCTGTTCCGCCTGGCGAACACGCTCGATGCGATGTGGGGCTACCGCACGCCGCGCCACCTGCACTTCGGCTGGGCTGCGGCGCGCATCGACGATCTGCTCGGCTGGCTGCCGGCGCGCCTCACCGCGCTCACCTACGCCTGGCTCGGAGACACCCGGCGGGCGCTCGCGTGCTGGCGCACGCAGGCGCCCGCCTGGGACAGTCCGAACGCCGGGCCGGTGATGGCGGCGGGTGCGGGCGCGCTCGGCGTGCGCCTGGGCGGCGCGGCGACCTACCACGGCCGCGCGGAGCACCGCCCGGCACTGGGCGAGGGCCGTGGCGCCGACGTCGACGCCATCCGCGCGGCGGTAGCCCTGGTGCGGCGTGGTGCGCTGCTGTGGCTGGGGCTGACCGCGGTCCTCGGCGTCGCGACGACGCTGGCGGGAGGCGGCGGTGCTTGAGCACGGCGGCCGCCTGCGCCGCGCCGCCGAGCACTACGGTATCGCGCTTGCCGACTGGATGGACCTGTCCACCGGGATCAGCCCGTGGGCCTATCCGGTGCCGCCGGTGCCGGAAACGGCCTGGCAGCGCCTGCCCGAGGACGACGACGGCCTGGAGGAAGCCGCCGCGCGCTATTACGGCAGCGCCGAATTGCTCGCGGTGGCGGGTTCTCAGCCGGCGATCCAGGCCCTGCCGGCGGTCCTGCCCGGCGCACGCGTCCGCCTGCTGGCGCCAGGCTACGCCGAGCACGCCCACGCCTGGCGCGAGCGCCGGCCACGGTCGATCGACGCGGAGGAGGTCGAGGGTGCGATCGACGACAGCGACGTGGTGGTGCTGGTGCAGCCCAACAACCCGACCGGCGTGCATTTCGACCGCGATCGCCTGCTCGACTGGCATGCCCGGCTCGCCCGCCGCGGCGGCTGGCTGGTGGTGGACGAGGCCTTCGCCGACACCACGCCTGCGCACAGCCTGGTGCCGATCGCCGGTCGCCCCGGCCTGGTGGTGCTGCGCTCGCTGGGCAAGTTTTTCGGTCTGGCCGGGGCGCGCGTGGGCTTCGTGTTCGCACCCACCGAGGTCCGCACGGCGCTCGCCGAACGCCTCGGGCCGTGGACGCTCGCCGGTCCGGCACGCTGGGCGGCGCACCACGCGCTCGCCGACACCGCCTGGCAGGCCGCGCAGCGCGCCCGGCTGGACGCCGCGGGCGCGCGCCTGCACCGCCTGCTGCAGGCGCATGGACTGGAAAGCTGCGGGCCGGCCTTGTTCCAGTACGTCCGCCTGCCGCACGCGGCGCAGGTGCACGCGGCCTTCGCCCGCCGCGGCATCCTGCTGCGCCGCTTCGACGCCCCGCCCGCGCTGCGCTTCGGCCTGCCCGCGGACGAGCCTCGCTGGGCGAGGCTGGAGGCCGCCCTCGCAGACTGCCCGAATCTCCTCAAGGAGCCGTGATGAGTTCTCTCCCCTGCCGTCTTTCCGATGCAGCGGCCTCGGCCGCAGCGGCCACGCTGCTCGCCCTCGGCGGCCCCGCCTCCGCCGCGGGCGTCGAGCTGGTGGACGACACCGGCCGCAAGCTCGCGCTGGCCGCGCCGGCGCAGCGCATCGTCAGCCTCGCCCCGCACGTCACCGAGATGCTGTTCGCCGCCGGCGCGGGCGAGCGCGTGGTGGGCGCGGTGGACTACAGCGACTACCCCGAGGCGGCACAGCGCATCGCGCGTGTGGGCGGCTACACCCGGATCGACCTCGAGGCGGTCGCGGCGCTGCGCCCGGACCTGGTGATCGGCTGGCAGAGCGGCAACCGCGAAGGCGATCTCGCCCGCCTGCAGGCGCTCGGCATCCCGGTCTACCTGAGCGAGCCGCGCAACCTGGAAGACGTGGCGCGCAACCTGGAGCGACTCGGGCAGCTCGCCGGCAGCGAACCCGCCGCCCAGGCCGCGGCGAGCGCCTTCCGCGCGCGCCGCGAGCACCTCGCCGCCACGTATTCGGCACGCGACAAGGTGCGCGTTTTCTACCAGATCTGGGATCGCCCGCTGATGACGGTGAACGACCACCACCTGATCGCCGACGTGATCCGCCTCTGTGGCGGCGCCAACGTGTTCGGCGAGGTCGCCCACCTGACGCCGACGATCGGCGTCGAGGCGGTGCTCGCGGCCAACCCCGAGGTGATCGTGGCCTCGGGCATGGGCGAGGCCCGTCCGGAGTGGCTCGACCAGTGGTCGCGCTGGCCGCAGCTCGAGGCCGCGCGCCGCGACAACCTGTTCTTCATCCCGCCCGAGCTCATCCAGCGCCATACGCCGCGCATCCTCGACGGCGCGGCGCGCCTGTGCGGCCAGGTCGAGACCGCACGCAAGCGCCGCGGCGCCGCCTCCGCGGCGCTCACGCCCCCTGCAGCACCCGCTCCGGCGCGTGCGGACTGAGCGCCGGCGGGCAAGCGTCGCGCAGGCTCTCCAACCAGATCCGGTCGAAATGCCAGGCCAGGAAAGGCAGGCTGTCGCCGAAGAAATGCTGCGCCGCAGAAGGACCCGACGCCTGCAGCCGCTCGGGCATGGCGACGCCGATCGCCACGAGGCGATCCTGCAGGGCGGGGTGGAAGGGGTCGCCGGCGTCCGCGCGCAGCACGCGCTGCGGGTCGATGGCAGCGCTCGATTGGGCGAAGCCGGCGGCAAAACCGTGCCCCATCTCGCGGTAGGGCCGCACGCAAGACGCCTCGTCGCACTCGGCCAGGGCATGCACGCGCGGCAGGTAGTCGTTGGCGAGGAAGTCCGCCTTGCAGCAGAGCTCGACCAGGGTCCCGGCAAGCAGCTCGGCCCCTACCAGGCGCACCGCGGTGCGGTCGGCGACGTACTCCTCCATTTGCGCCAGCAGCAGCATCCTCATGCACAGGGCGTCGCCCTGGGGGTCGAACCAGGGAAAGCCGGACGGCAACGCGGCCGCAAGCTCGTCCAGCGTGCGCATCCACCACGCCTGCAGCCAACCGCTCCGGCCGTGCATCCCGCGCTGGCGTGCGACCATGTGGCCGATCTCGTGGGCGATCACCGCCGCGAGCTGGCGGGGGCCGAGCGCATGGGCCAGCGGCAGGCCGATCAGCAGATCGGTGGCCATCTCGCCGACACCCAGGTGGCGCGGGCGCTGCACGATCGAGGCGTTGATCTCGCCCGTCACGTAGATGCGCCGGATCGGGCTCACCCCCGCCACGTGCGCGAGCGCATCGACCAGCGCGTAGAGCTCGCCCACCCGTTCGCGCGCGACCGCCAGCCCGCAGGGCCGCGGCGCGAGGCTCGCCAGGGAGGCCAGCGTGGCCCAGATCGCGGCGATGCTGCCGAGCATGAAGAGCACCCAGAACAGCGTTTCCACCGGTGTGCCCCGGCCGATCGCCTCCCAGGTCGCCACGGCACCCACGACCGCCCCGCCGAGCAGGACGAGGATCGAACCGGACACGGCGAGCAGGCCGGCGAGCGCGCGCGCGCCCAGATCGCGGGAGAGCCGATCGTAGCGGCCGTCGAGGTCTTCGGAGAGCTGGATTTCGCGCACGGGAATACCCCTGCCGGGAACCGGGTTGTGTCGGATTGTAACCAAACCTTCATGCCATGACACGATCCAGCGCAAGATTCGCCAGCGCCCCCGAGGCCGCGGGAGCGGGTCCGCGGTCGCCAGCGGGCCGAAATGGCTCGCCATTCCGGTGTGGAGCGCTTATAGTGCCGGCTTCGCTGCGGTGCACCAGTCACCCGCCGCGTTTCCTGCAACGATCCGTTCGCCCCCATGCGGCGCGGATCCCTCCCGCAGCCCGGATTGGTGTCGCATCGATGCATGCGACGGGCTCGCGCCGGACCATCGAATGAATCCCCAAGTCACCTTCGCCAGCCTCGGGCTGGCCGAACCCATCCTGCGCGCGGTCTCCGAGGCGGGTTACTCCACGCCCACGCCCATCCAGGCCAAGGCCATCCCGCAGGTGCTCGCCGGCGGCGACCTGCTCGCGGCGGCGCAGACCGGCACCGGCAAGACCGCCGGCTTCACGCTGCCGCTGCTGCACATCCTGTCGCAGACCCACACCCATCCGCACCCGCCCGGGCGCCCGCGCTGCCTGATCCTGACCCCCACGCGCGAACTCGCCGCCCAGGTGCAGGAGTCGGTCGACACCTACGGCAAGCACCTGCCGCTGTCCTCGCTGGTCATGTTCGGCGGCGTGAACATCAACCCGCAGATCAGCGCGCTGAAGAAGCGGGTGGACATCCTCGTCGCCACCCCCGGCCGCCTGCTCGACCACGTCGGCCAGAAGACGCTCGACCTCTCCGGCGTCGAGATCCTGGTGCTGGACGAAGCCGACCGCATGCTCGACATGGGTTTCATCCGCGACATCCGCAAGGTGCTCGCGCTACTGCCGAAGAAGCGCCAGAACCTGCTGTTCTCGGCCACCTTCTCGGACGAGATCCGCGAGCTCGCCCACGGCCTGCTGCACAACCCGGCAGAAGTGGAAGTCGCCCCGCGCAACACCACCGCGGAGCGCGTCGACCAGGCGGTGTACCTGATCGGCCAGAAGCAGAAGCGCGAACTGCTCGCCCACCTGATCAAGGAAAAGCAGTGGTTCCAGGCGCTGGTGTTCACCCGCACCAAGCACGGCGCCAACAAGCTCGCCGAGTACCTCACCAAGCACGACATCGGCGCCGCCGCGATCCACGGCAACAAGAGCCAGGCCGCGCGTACGCGCGCGCTGGCCCAGTTCAAGGACGGCTCCCTGCCGGTGCTGGTGGCCACCGACATCGCCGCGCGTGGCCTGGACATCGACCAGCTGCCCCAGGTGGTGAACTTCGAGCTGCCCAACGTCGCCGAGGACTACGTGCACCGCATCGGCCGCACCGGCCGCGCCGGCGCCGCCGGCAATGCGATCTCGCTGGTCGACAACGAAGAAATCAAGCTGTTGACCGCGATCGAGCGCGTCATCAAGCGCCGCATCGAGCGCGCCGTGGCCGAGGACTTCGTGCCCAGCGCCGGCGGCGAGGCCGCACACGACGCCGACCACCAGCGCGAACCGCTGCAGCGCCGCGGCGGCCGCAACGGCCAGGGCCGCAGCCCCGCCGCCGCGCCCGCGCGCAGCGAGCGCGCAGGCGGCGGACGTGCTCCGGCCCAGCCCGGCGGACGTGCCCCCGCGCGCACCCGCGGCGAGGCCGACGGCAATCGCGCGGCGCGCACGGGCGAGGCGCGCGAGCCCAACGGCAACCGCAGCTCGGCTCCGCGCCCGGACGTCGATGGCAACCGCGCCGTGCCGGCCCGCCGTGTCGAGGTGGACGGCAACCGCGCACCGTCCGCCAACCGCCGCCCGGAGGGTAACGCGCCCCGCCCCGCCGGCGCGAACCCGCAGCGCCGCCCGCAGCCCCGCGCCGCCCTGTTCGCCGCCAAGCCGGGCGGCGACAAGCGCTGAGCAGGACGACCGGAAACGGCGAGGCCGTCGGCGCGGGTCCGAGATTCGCATAACCCGCGCCGACGGCCGCATCGCGACTGGTGTCGCTCCCACGAAAACCGGCATCGCGACCGCGGCGCTCCCGTCCCCACCGCTGCACATCGCTTGCCTTCCTGCCCCAGCTTCGCCTATCCTTCGCTCCGCATTCGATCCGGGTGCCCTGTCATAACTTCATATGACAGGGTGAAACGGGAAGTCCGGTGACGTCGTCCGCCTTGCGCGCGCACGACCATTCCGGCGCAGCCCCCGCTGCTGTGAGCCTGACGAATCCGCCAACACGCCACTGAGCCTTGCGCTCGGGAAGGCCGGCGGAGGAGGAAGACGGCAAGCCAGAAGACCGGCCCGATCGAGTACGGAACCCGCACCCGCCTGCAAGTGGCGTCGTGCGCGGTTCCAGGTTGATGTGAGCCCCGGGGTGTGGGTTCGATCCGACTGGTTTTCCGCCGGCTGCCCGTGTGCGCCGGAAGCTCCAGCCGACTCGTCGTGCAAGCGGTCTCCAGGCAATGCCGTGCCCGGCGTGCGCTCGCGGTTTCACCGCGTGCGTACGCCCACCGGCAGCGCCGCGCCCGCATGCCGCCCCCCCGCCCGCGTGGTTCGCATCGTCGTTCCATGCACTCGTGGGGAGTCATCATGCACATCGAACCCGGCATCCTTTCCGGCGCCAAGATCGCCGCCGCCAACCTCGCCGCCACCGCGCTCGTCGCCGCCCAGGCGCCGCAACTTCTCAGGAAGCCGCAGCGCTTGCTGCGCACCCTGCTCGCAGCCCTGTTCTTCTCCGTCTTCATGCAGAGCTTCCATACGCCCGCCGGCGCATCGGAGCTGCACTTCATCGGCGCCATGCCGATCTACCTGACGCTCGGCTTCGTGCCCACCCTGCTCGGCTTCGGCCTCGGCCTGCTGCTTCAGGGCGGGGTCTTCGAGCCCGCCGACCTGCTGCATCTCGGGGTCAACTTCCTCTCGCTGGCCGTACCGCTGGTGGCGCTGCATGCCACGCTCGGCCGCAGGCTCGCCAGCGGCGCCGCGACGCGGGTGGGATCGGTGCTGAAGCTCGACGCCGCCTACTACGCCGGCGTCGCCGTCATGGTCGGCTTCTGGCTGGCCATGGGCGAGGTCGCCACGCCCTTCGCGGCATGGGCCGCCTTCGCCAGCGCCTACCTCCCGGTGGCGCTGATCGAGCCGGTGCTGACGGTCGCACTCGTCCGCCTGCTGCAGTCGCAGGCGCATCGTCCCCTCGTGCGGCTCTGCTTCGCCGTGCCGGCGCGCGGCTGATGACCGCGCTGCCGGGTACGGTCTGGTTCGTCGGCGCGGGCCCCGGCGACCCCGACCTGATCACCGTGAAAGGCCGCCGCCTGCTCGAGCGGGCGGGCGCGATCCTGTTCGCCGGCTCGCTGGTCGACCGCAGCGCGACGCAGTTCGCGCCCGCCCACTGCGAGATCCGCGACTCCAGGGACATGACGCTCGAGGGCATGAGCGCCTGGCTGCTGGACGCCTGCGCCCGCCATCCCGTCGTGGTGCGCCTGCAGACCGGCGACCCCGGCCTGTACGGTGCCCTGGTCGAGATGACGCGCCCGCTCGACGCCGCCGGCATTCCTTGGCGGGTGGTGCCGGGCGTGTCCTCGGCGATGGCCGCGGCCGCCGCCGCGGGCGAGACCCTGACCCTGCCGGAGGTGACGCAGACGGTGATCCTCACCCGTGTCGCCGGGCGCACGCCGATGCCGCCGGGCGAGGCGCTCGAGGCGCTCGCCGCGCACCGCACGACGCTGTGCATCTTCCTGTCGATCACGCTGCTGCACGAGGTGCAGCGTGCGCTGCGCGCCGCCGGCTGGCCGGAGGACGCCCCCATCGTGGTGGTGCACAAGGCGAGCTGGGCGGGCGCGGAGAAGATCGTGCGCGGCACGCTGGCCGACATCAAGCGCCGTTGCCAGGACGAGAAGATCGCCAGCCAGGCCATGATTCTCGCCAGTCCGGCGCTCGGCGCCCGCCTGTGGCCCGACCTCGCACGCTCGAAACTCTACGACCCGGGCTTCGGCCACCGCTTCCGCAAGGCGTCGATGCCGGCCGCCGCGGCCGGCATCGCCACCGGAGAAACCGCATGAACAAGACCGCCATCCTTCTCGTCGGCCACGGCTCGCGCAACCGCGAGGGCAACAAGGAGATCCTCCACTTCGCCGCACAATGGCGCGAACGCCACCCCGGCTGGCGCATCGAGACCTGCTTCATCGAGCACGCCGACGTGCTGCTCGACGAGGGCCTCGACCGCGCCGCGCACGCGGCGCGCCGTGTCGTCACGATTCCCTTCATCCTCAACGCCGCGGGCCACGTCAAGATGGAGCTTCCGGCTGCGATCGAGCGCGCCCGCGCCCGCCACCCCGGCGTCGCCTTCGCCTGCGCCCGCCACCTCGGCATGGGGCGCGAGCTCTTCGCCGTACTGCGCGGCCAGCTCGACCGCCTGCTGAGGCAGCTCGACATGCCCGACCCGCACACCACCGGCGTGGTGCTGCTCGGCCGCGGCTCCTCGGACGCCGGCGCCAACGGCGAGTTCGCCAAGATGGCGCGCTGGCTCTTCGAGGACGGCGACCACGAGCTGGTCGACCTCGCCTTCACCGGCGTGACCTGGCCGCGACTCGAAACCGTGGTGCAGCGCCAGGCCCGCCTGGGCATGACGCAGATCTGCATCGTGCCGGTGTACCTCTTCACCGGGGTGCTGATGGAGCGCATCCGGGCACAGGTCGAGCGCCTGCGGCGCCAGTACCCGCAGCTCGCCTTCGCGCTCGGCACCCACTTCGGCTTCGACGAGGGCATCTTCGCGCTGCTCGACCGCAGGGTCGACGACCACGAAGCACCCGAAGGCGGACTGCTGGAGTGCGACGGCTGCAGATACCGCCTCGCCGCCGAGGCCGTGCACCTGCACGAGCACAGCCCCACGCACGCCCGTCACGCCCCTGCGCACCACGAGCACGACCATGGCCATGCATACGCTCGCGCCCATGGCCACGCGCACGCCTGAAGCCGAACCCGCCATGCGCACCAACACCGTCACCGAACAGCTCACCGCCGCCGGGCGCGCGATCGAGCACGACTCCTTCGCCATCATCGACGCCGAGGTCGGCCGTCACGCCTACACCGCCGGGCAGTGGCCGGTGGTGCGCCGCATGATCCACGCCAACGCCGACTTCGAGTTCAACGGCCTCACCGAATTCCATCCCGATGCGGTGGACGCCGGCCTGGCCGCCATCCTCGGCGGCGGCGCGCGGATCGTCGCCGACGTCGAGATGATCTGTGTCGGCCTGTCCGCCTCGCGTCTCGCCCACTTCGGCATGCGCACGCACCAGTTCATCTCCGACCCCGACGTCGTCGAGCGCGCCCGCGCCGAGGACAGCACGCGCGCGGTGCAGGCCATGCGCAAGGCGCACCGCCTCGGCCTGCTCGACGGCGCCATCGTCGGCATCGGCAACGCACCCACCGCGCTGATCGAGCTGGTGCGACTGATCCGCGACGAGGGCGTGCGCCCGGCGCTGGTGGTCGGCATGCCGGTGGGCTTCGTGTCGGCGGCCGAATCGAAGGACCGGATGGCCGCGGTCGACGCGGTGCCGTGGATCGTCATCCGCGGCCGCAAGGGCGGCTCCACCCTGGTGGTGGCGGCGATCCACGCCCTGCTCGGGCTGGCCGAGACACGGCAGCGACAGGCCGTCCGGGGCTGAAGCGACACGATGGCGGCAGGACATTCCCTCCCCGACAAGGTGCGCAAGGGCGACGCCAGGCGCGCGCGCGGCAATCGTACCGGCCTCACCACCGGCGCCAACTCGGCCGCGGCCGCGGCGGCCGCCACGCTCGGCCTGGTGCGCGGCGCGGTGCCCGACGCGGTGGAGTGCGTGCTGCCCAACACGACGCGGGTGCGCTTCACGATCCGCGACGGCCAGGTGGACGGCGACCACGCCCACGCGGTCTCGATCAAGGACGCCGGCGACGACCCCGATGCCACCCATGGCGCCCGTCTCACCGCCGACGTGCGCCGCATCCGCGGGGGCGGCGGCGTGGTGATCCTCGCGGGCGGCCCTGGCGTGGGCGTGGTCACCAAGCCCGGGCTCGGGCTGGCGGTCGGCGGCCCCGCGATCAACCCCGTGCCGCGGCGCAACATCATCGACAACGTGCGCGCGGCCGGCGCACCCATCCTCGAGGTCGGCGACGGTCTGGAGGTGACGATCTCGGTGCCCGGCGGCGAGGAGATGGCGCAGAAGACGCTCAATGCCCGCCTCGGCATCCTCGGCGGCATCAGCATCCTCGGCACCACCGGCATCGTCCGCCCGTATTCCACCGCCGCCTTCCGCACCAGCGTGATCCAGGCCATCGATGTCGCCGCCAACCAGGGCCAGACCTGCGTGGTGTTCACCACCGGTGGCCGCACCGAGAAATGCGCGATGCGCGCCTTCCCGGACCTCGACGAGGCCTGCTTCGTGCAGATGGGCGACTTCGTCAAGGCCGCCTTCACCACCGCGGTGAGGCAGGGCATGCGCCACATCGTCGTCGGCGCCATGATCGGCAAGCTCACCAAGATCGCCCAGGGCCTGTCGGTCACCCACGCCTGGCGCGAGGAGGTCGATCGCGAGCTGATCGCCGCCGCCGCTGCCGAGGTCGGCGCGCCGCCCGCGCTCGTGGCCGAGATCCGCGCCGCCGAGACCGCCCGCTTCGCCGCCGAACGCCTGAGCGCGCTCGGCCTGGCCGTGGCCTTCCACCGCGCGCTCGCCGGGCGCGCCATCCGCAGCCTGCGCCAGCGCTACCCCGGCCCGCACCGGCTCACCGTGCTGGCGTGCAACTTCGAGGGCGTGCCGATCGTGAGCGTCGATGAGGCCGACCTGAAGGAGACCACGCATGCCTGAATCCACTGCCCCCGTCTGCAGCATCGTCGGCCTGCTCGACGACGGCTGGGACGGCCTCGGCGCCGCAGCGCGCCGGCGCATCGAAGCCGCCGCCAGCCTCATCGGCGCCGGACGCACGCTGGAACGCATCGCACCGCACGCCCCCAGCGCCCGCCTGCTGAACATGGACGGCGCGCTCACACGCGTGCCGGGCTGGATCGAGGAGGCCGTGCTCGAGGGCGACGCCGCCGTGGTGCTCGCCACCGGCGACCCCTTGTGCCATGGCATCGCCGGCTTCCTGATCGACAAGCTCGGCGCCGCGCGGCTCGAGGTACTGCCCGCAACCTCGACGCTGCAGCTCGCCTTCGCGCGCCTGAAGAGGTCGTGGCAGGAGGCCCGCTTCGTGTCTTGCCACGGCGCCGACGCCGACGAATGGCAGGCCGATCCGCGGCAACCCGGCCCCACGCCGGAGCACGGCCTGTACCGCGTGGTCCGCGCCGTCGCCGAACACCCGCTGGTCGCCTGCTTCACCAGCCCCGCCAACAGCCCCGACCGCATCGCCCGCGCCTTGCTCGCGGCTGGTCATGGCGCGCCGGGCTGCGACGAGGACCTGCGCCTGTCGGTGGTCGCCCGCCTGTGCCTGGACGACGAAGCGGTGTTCGCCGGGCTGAGCCTGCAGGAGGCCGCCAGCCGGCGCTTCCCGGAACCCAACGTCGTGGTGATCGAGCGCACGTGCGTCGGTACCGCGCTGTTCGGCGTCGACGACCTCGACTATGTGCAGCGCACACCCGAGAAGGGCCTGATCACCAAGCTCGAGGCGCGCGCGGTCGCGCTGGCCAAGCTCGCGCTGCGTGCCGACAGCCGGGTGTGGGACATCGGCGCCGGTTCCGGCTCGGTCGGACTGGAGGCCAGCCGCATCGCCCGCCACGGCCACGTATGGGCGATCGAGAAGAACCCCGCCGACGCCGCCAATGCACGCACCAATGCCCGTCGGCTGCGCGCCAGCAACTACAGCCTGTTCGAGGGCAAGGCCCCCGCCGGCCTGGATGCCTGGCCCGACCCCGATGCGGTGTTCATCGGCGGCTCGGGCGGCGAACTCGGCGAGCTGATCACCCTCGTCCTGCGGCGGCTCGTTCCCGGCGGCCGGCTGGTGATGAACTTCGTCACCCTCGAGAACCTCGCCACCGCCACCTCCGTGCTGGCCGCGGCCGACACCGCCTGGGAGGTGACGATGCTCTCGGCCGCGCGCAGCCAACCCATCCTCGACATGCATCGGCTCGCCGCGCAGAACCCGGTGTGGATCGTCACCACCCGCAAGGAGGCTCCATGAATCCGCACCCCGCGAACACGGCTCGCTTCGGCCGCCTGATCGGCATCTCGCTCGGCCCCGGCGACCCCGAGCTCGTCACCCGCCGCGGCTGGGCCGCGCTGCAGTCGGACGCACGCTGGGCGTATCCGGTGAAGAAGGCGGAGGAATCCTCCTACGCGCTCGACATCGTCCGCCGCGGCGGTCTGTCCATCCCCGCGGACGCGGTGGAGCTCGTCTTTCCGATGACGCGCGACGCGGTCGCGCTCGCCAAGGCCTGGGCGCGCGCGGCGACGCAGGTGGTGGCGCTGCTCGCGGAAGGCCGCGACCTCGCCTTCCTGGTCGAGGGCGACGCCTCCACCTATTCCACCTTCCGCCACCTCGCGCGCACGGTGCGCGAGCTCGCGCCCGAGGTCGAGGTCGACACCATCCCCGGGGTCAGTTCCTTCGCCGCCGCCGCGGCGGTGGCCGACCTGGCGCTGGCCGAAGAGGACGAGACGATGGCGGTGATCCCCGCCGCCTACGGCACCACCGTCATCGACCACCTGCTCGACGAGTTCGACACCCTGGTGCTGATGAAGGTGAAGCCGCTGCTCGACGAGGTGCTCGACCTGCTCGAGCGCCGCGGCCTGCTCGCCACGAGCTGCTTCGTCGAGAAGGTGGGGGCGCCCGCGCAGCGCGTGGTGCACGACCTTGCCAGCCTGCGCGGCGCGCAGGTCAATTACCTCTCCCTGCTGCTGGTGCAGAACCCCAAGCGCGCGCGCGGCGAGCTGCGCCGCGGCTGCCGCAAGCGCGCCGCGCAAGTGGAACCGCAAGCCACCGCGCAGGCCCCCTCCCCGGACACCGGAGGCGCCGCCGCGCACCCTGGCGAGTCCCCCGCGGCCACGGCCCTTTCCTGAGGTTCCGCCCGATGCCTTCGCAGCCCCTCCAGCCTCTGCCCTTCCCCTGCACCCGCATCGCCGTGGTGTCGATCACCCGCCACGGCATCGCGCTCGCCGGTCGCGTCATCGCCGCCTTGCCCGGCGCCACGCTGTTCGCACCGCGGAAGTTCGCCGCCGAGGCCGCCGCAGCCGCACCCGGCGCCTTCGCCTGCTACGAGGGCAAGGTGGGCGACCAGGTGCCGGCGCTGTTCGCCGGCTTCGACGGCATCGTCGCCATCGTGTCGCTCGGCGCGGTGGTGCGCCTGATCGCGCCGCATCTCGGCAACAAGGAGACCGACCCCGGCGTGGTGGTGCTCGACGAGGCCGGGCGCTGGGCGATCCCGGTGCTGTCCGGCCACCTCGGCGGCGCCAACGCCATCGCCGCCGCGCTGCAGCAGGCGGTGGGCGCCACGCCGGTGCTGACCACCGCATCGGACGCGCGCGCGACGCTGGCGGTGGACCTGCTCGGCCGCGAGCTCGGCTGGACCTTCGAAGCCAGCCACGACGAGATCGTGCGCGCCAGCGCCGCGGTGGTGAACGACGAGCCGGTGGCGCTGGTGCAGGAGACCGGCAGCACCGACTGGTGGTCGCGCCACGCCAACGGCCGCAGCGGCCCGCTGCCGGCGAACATCCGGCGCTTCGCGCGCCTGGAAGACGTCGAGCCCGAACACTTCGGCGCCGTGCTGTGGATCAGCGACCGCCCTCTGCCCACCGGCTACGCTGCACGCCTCGCCGGCAAGCGGGTGATCTACCGCCCCATCGCTGCGGCGAAGAAGCTCGCGCTCGGCCTCGGCTGCGACCGCGGCACGCCGGCGGCGACCATCACGCGAGCGATCGACGCGGCGCTCGCCCGCATCGGTGCGTCGCGCATCGACGTCGCCGCCGTGGCCAGCATCACGCTGAAGGCCGACGAAGCCGGCCTGCTGGAGGCGGCCACGGCCGCCGGCTGGACGCTGCGGTTCTACCCACCGGCCGTGCTCGCCGCGGTCGACGTGCCCAACCCGTCGGAGACGGTGCGCCGATACACCGGCACGCCCTCGGTCTCCGAGGCCGCAGCCTTGCTCGCCGCCGGCACCGCACTCGCCACCGACCCGGGCGCGCTGCGCGTCGAAAAGCACAAGCTGCGCGGCCCGGACGGCCGCAACGCCACCGTCTCCATCGCCCGCCTTCCCGCCTCCTCGCCCGCCCCGAACTGACGACCACCCCGAGCACCCGGCACCACCGCCGGGGCTCGACGCGCGCCCTCGCGGGCCGCGTTTCGCACCGGAGTCCCTCCCGCATGAACGCCCCCGAAACCATCGTCCCTCCCGGAACGTCCGCCCCCGCCGGCAAGATCATGCTCGTCGGCCTCGGCCCGGGCGCGCACGCCCACCTCACGGAGCGCGCGCGCGCCGCGATCGCCGAGGCCGACACGATCATCGGCTACGTCACCTACATCCGCCTCGTGGCCGACCTGCTCGAGGGCAAGGAGGTCATCCGCAAGTCGATGACCGAGGAGCTCGACCGCGCCATCGAGGCGCTCGAGCGCGCCCGCCAGGGCCGCAAGGTGGCGCTCGTCTCCTCGGGCGACGCCGGGGTGTACGGCATGGCGGGCCCGACCTTCGAGGTGCTCTTCCAGGCCGGGTGGACACCGCCGAGCGGAAAGCCCGGCGACATCGAGGTCGAGATCGTGCCCGGCGCCTCGGCCCTCAACACCTGCGCCGCGCTCGTCGGCGCGCCGCTGACGCACGATTTCTGCGCGATCTCGCTGTCCGACCTGCTCACGCCCTGGCCGGCCATCGCACGCCGGCTCGACGCCGCCGCCTATGCCGACTTCGTGGTCGCGCTCTACAACCCCAAGAGCGGCCGCCGCACCGGGCAGATCGTCGAGGCGCAGCGCATCTTCCTGCGCCATCGCGACCCGGCCACGCCGGTGGCGATCGTCAAGTCCGCCTACCGGCCCAGGCAGCGCATCGAGTTCAGCACCCTCGAGCGCATGGCCGAGGCCGACATCGGCATGCTGACCACGGTGCTGATCGGCAACTCCAACACCTTCGTGCGCGACGGGTTGATGGTGACCCCGCGCGGCTACGCCAACAAGTACGCGGTCGACGGCAGCGAGCGCGCGACCCGCGCGGGCGAACAGGCCGGGCGCTCACTGTCGAGCGGGCTCGACGGCTGGCTGGCGACGATCCGCGCCAGCGGGCGCAACGCCCGGGAGCTGGCCGCCGAATACCGCCTGCCCGAGGACTACATCCGCGCCGCCCTCGCCCACCCACCTGCTTGAGCGCGCACCCTTTACCATACGACTCCGTATGGAATACCCGTATAATCGGCTTCCTTCGACGCCAGACCACACGCCCGGGAGAACCGCGATGTCCAAGCTGCAGGCCCTCTACGACAGCAAGCGCATGACCGCCTCCGACGCCGCCGGCCAGGTCCGCGACGGCGACACCGTGGTCGTGCCCACCGGCGTGGGCGAGCCGCCGGCGCTGCTGCACGCCCTGTCCGCGCGCCGTCACGCGCTGCGCGACGTCGCGGTGAGCCAGATCCTGCCGCTGCGCAAGTTCGCCTATCTCGACCCGGAAACGCGCGCGAACGTGCGCCACGACGCCTACTTCTTCGGCGGTGCGAACCGCGCGGGCGGCCAGGCCGGCTGGGTGGACTACGTGCCGGCCTACTTCTCCGAGCTGCCGATGCTGATCGAGCGCGGCCTGTCACCGGCGGACGTGGTGGTGTCGCTGGCCTCGCCGATGGACGAGCACGGCTACTTCAGCCTCTCGCTCGCGCCCGACTACACCATGGCGGCGATCCGGCGCGCGCGCGTCGTGCTGCTCGAGGTGAATCCGAACGTGCCCTTCGCCAACGGCGACTGCCTGGTGCACATCTCCCGGGTCGCCGGCCTGGTGGAGAGCGACGACGAACTCTTCGAGGTCGGCCTGCCCGAGATCGGCCCGGTGCAGCAGGCGATCGGCAAGTACGTCGCCGAGCTCATCGACGACGGCTCCACACTGCAGATCGGCTACGGCGGCATCCCCGACGCGGTGGTGGTGCAGTTGCAGCACAAGCGCGAGCTCGGCATCCACACCGAGATGCTCGGCGACGGAATCCTGTCGCTGATCGAGTCCGGCGCGGTCACCAACCGCAAGAAGACCTTCATGCCGGGCCGTACGATCGCCACCTTCGCGCTCGGCTCGCGGCGCCTGTATCGCACCATGCACCGCAATCCGGGCATCGAGATGCACCCGGTGGAGTTCACCAACGACCCCTACCTGGCCGCACGCAACGACAAGCTGTGCGCGATCAACGCCACCATGCAGATCGACCTGATCGGCCAGTGCGGCTCGGAGAGCCTGGGCCACCTGCCCTACTCGGGCACCGGCGGCCAGGCGGATTTCGTGCGCGCGGCCAACCGCTCGAAGGACGGCAAGGCCTTCATCGTGCTGCCGTCAACGGCAAAGAAGGGCACGGTGTCGCGCATCGCGCCGGTGCTGTCGCCGGGCACCCACGTCACCACCAGCAAGAACGACATCAACTACGTGGTCACCGAGTACGGCGTGGCGCAGCTGCGCGGCAAGACCGCGAAACAGCGCGCCGAGGCGCTGATCGGCATCGCGCACCCGGACTTCCGTGGCGAACTGCGCGATGCGGCGCGGAAGATGAACCTGCTTTGAGGGGGAGGCTGCGGGCAGGCGCGATAGGCGGTCCGGCAAGGCGATGCGCGTGGGTGGATCTCGACCGCTGCATTCGCGCCTTGCGGCGCTCCTACAAGAGCCGCCGCGTTTCCGGCCCCCTGTAGGAGCGGCGCAAGCCGCGAACACGGCGCCTACAGGATGACCGTGATCTCCTCGCGCCGCACCAGCTCGGCGCCGAAGGTGAGCGCATCGAGCTGAAGCGCATCGCGCGCGGTGACGACACCGAGCGGGCGGCGGTTGGCGTCGACGATCGGCACGTGGCGCACGCCGTTCTCGTACATCAGGTGCAGGGCGTGACCAAAGGGGCGGTCCTCGGTCAGCGTCACCGGGTTGTGCGTCATCACCGCACCCACCGGCGTGGTGTCGGCGTCCAGGCCGGCGGCCAGCACGCCGAAGGCGGCATCGCGCTCGGTGAAGATGCCGGTGAGCACGCCGTGCTCGGTGACCAGGGCGGCGCTGCGCTGCAGGGCGTTCATCTGGCGGACCACCTCGCGCACCGGGGTGTCGGCCGACACGCCGACGAAGGGACGATCGGAAAGGATCTGATGGATCGGACGGCTGGGCATGATCTGTCTCCTGATGCTCGTTGTTGGACGGCACCCCATCCCTAGCTTCAATCGTGCCAGCTTCGGAGGTCGGCGCCGGGCGTTCCGGACGGAACGCCAAGCCGCTGTTCTAGCATGGGATTCTTTCAGCATCGTGACCGCAGGATGACGCCAGGGAATGCCCGCCGGAGCCATTCCTGGACACCATCACGGTGCATCGGCGAGTGCTGGCGCACCATCGGAGGGCGCGCCCGACTTCGCACGCGCCATCGGCTCGCCCATCCGCACCGGGCCGCCCGGCGCCCAGTCGGAGCCGAAGCGCAGCACGTCCTGCGGGAACAGCATCACCACCGTCGAGCCGAGCAGGAAGCGGCCCATCTCGGCGCCCTTCTCCAGCACCACCTCGCCCTCTGCATAGCCGCGCTTGACGATGTCCGGCCGGCGCGGCGGATTGACCACGCCGTGCCACACGGTGGCCATGCTGCCCACGATGGTCGCGCCCACCAGCACCATCACGAAGGGGCCGAATTCGCCCTCGAACACGCACACCACGCGCTCGTTGCGCGCGAACAGACCGGGCACGCCGCGCGCGGTGGCGGGATTCACCGAGAACAGTTCGCCCGGCACGTGGATCATCTGCGTCAGCCGCCCGGCGCAGGGCATGTGGATGCGGTGGTAGTCGCGCGGCGACAGGTAGATCGTGGCGAAGTCGCCGTTCTCGAAGCGCGCGGCGAGCGCCCGGTCGCCGCCCACGAGCGCCGTGGTGGAATAAAAGTGGCCCTTGGCCTGGAAGACCTGGTCGAACTCGATCGGCCCGAACTGACTGATCGCCCCGTCGACCGGGCAGACGAAGTCCGCATCGGCGATCGGCCGCACGCCCTCGCGCAGCGGGCGGGTGAAGAACTGGTTGAAGCTCGCGTAGCTCGCCGGATCGGCGTTCGCGGCCTCGGCCATATTCACCCCGTAGCGCTTCGCGAACCAGCGGATCACCGCGGTCGTCGCCTTGCCCCCCTCGAGGCCGGCGAGCTTTCCGGCAAGCTGGGTGAGCAGGCGCTTGGGCAGGGCGTACTGGAGGGCGACGGCGAGGCGTTCGGACACGGCGGAGATCCTGATCGGTGCGCGCGAGATGCGCGAGGGCATCGATTATAGCGGGCCGGGTTCACACGCTCCGCCCCCCGAACGATCCGTTTCAGGACGAAACCGACGCGTGGAATGCGCGCTGCGGTCGACCGGGCGCCGTGTTCGCGCCTTGGGGCGCTCCTACAGGGGGTCCCGAAACGCGGTCGCTTCCGTAGGAGCGCCCCAAGGCGCGAATGGGCGCTCACGCCCGCTCACCCCAGCAGCAGCGAGCCCGCGATCGCCCACAGCATCAGCGCCACCAGCGCATCGAGCACACGCCACGCCACCGGCTTGGCGAACAGCGGCGCGAGCAGGCGGGCGCCGTAGCCGAGCAGCAGGAACCA
This sequence comes from Thauera sp. DNT-1, assembly GCF_055393985.1. Classification (NCBI taxonomy): domain Bacteria; kingdom Pseudomonadati; phylum Pseudomonadota; class Betaproteobacteria; order Rhodocyclales; family Zoogloeaceae; genus Thauera; species Thauera sp. DNT-1. The sequence continues at coordinate 2,262,835 of NZ_AP043752.1, forward strand.
CACGATCGAGGCGCTGATCGCGCCGACGGCGAAGAGCGGGCGCAGGTCCTCGGCCTGCTGGCTGCCGATCGAACCGAGCAGCACCACGGTGTCGAGATAGGCATGCGGGTTGAGCAGGCTGAAGCCGGCGGCCGCGAGCAGGGCCTGGCCGCGCGACATGCGCTTGTGCTCGGCCAGGTCCAGCGCGCGCCCACCGCGCAGCGCGGAGCGTAGCGCGCGCGCGCCGTACCAGGCGAGGAAGGCCGCCCCACCGTAGCGCGCCACCGTCATCAGGTCGGGGTTGGCGACGAACAGGCTGCCCACGCCGGCGATACCCAGGCCGATCAACAGAATGTCGCACGCCGCCGACACGCCGATCGTCAGCAGCACGTGCTCGCCGCGCAGGCCCTGGCGCAGCACGTGCGCGTTCTGCGCCCCGATCGCCATGATCAGGCCGAGGGTGAGGAGAAAACCGTTGAGGTAGACGTTGCTCATGATGCGTTCCGTTGTCGTCTCGTGTTGCCGTGGCCGCAGCCCTGTTCGCGACTGCGGGCGCTCCGGCAAGAACCGGCATGAGGCGGACCTGCAGAAGCGCCGGGAGGCGCGAATATAGGCGCCAGGCAGGCTTTTATTAAGTAGGATCGATTTATTTCGTTTTCGAGCAATAACGCTAATGATCGATCATCGCTTGCTGGCCTTCGAGGCGGTGCTGCAGGAGGGCGGATTCGAGCGCGCGGCGCGCCGGCTGGCGCTGACCCAGTCCGCGGTGTCGCAGCGGGTCAAGCTGCTCGAGGCCGAGCTCGGCCAGGTTCTGCTGGTGCGCAGCAAGCCGGTGCGGCCCACGCCGGCCGGGCGCAGGCTGCTGCCCTACCTTGCACAGCTGCGCCTGATGGAGGCGGAGGCGCGACGCGCGCTGTCGCCACGCCAGGTGGACGGGCCGCTGCGTCTCGCAGTGGGCGTCAACGCCGATTCGCTCGCCACCTGGTTCATCGGCGCGGTCGCCGAGGTGGTCCGCGACGAGGGCATCGTGCTCGACTGCGTGGTCGACGACCAGGACCACACCCACGCGCTGCTCGCCGACGGCGAGGTGCTGGGTTGCGTGTCCACCCGCGCCGATCCGATGCGCGGCTGCGCCGCCGTACGCCTCGGGGCCATGCCCTATCTGTGCGCCGGCTCGCCCGACTTCCGCGCGCGCTGGTTCCCGCAGGGTCTCACCCCGGCGGCGCTGGCGCGCGCGCCGGCGATCGTCTTCGGCCACCACGACGACATGCACGAGGCCTTCCTGCTGCGCCACTTCGGGCTGGATTCGCGGCGCTATCCACACCACGTCGTGCCCTCGTCCGAGGGCTTCATGGCCTTCGCGCTCGCCGGCCTGGGCTATGGATTCGTCCCCGAGATCCAGGCACGTGCGCACCTTGCGCGCGGCGAGCTGGTCGACCTGGCACCCGAGCGCGAAGAGGTGGTCCTGTACTGGCACCACTGGCAGGTACAGTCTCCGGTGATGGCGAGGCTGGCGCAGGCGATCGGAGATGCTGCAGGGCGGGCACTCGGGGGCGAGCGGCGCGATCCAGCCAGGCCGGGCTGAAGGCCTAATGAGCCCGATGCCTCCCGTGGGAGCGACGCCAGTCGCGATTGCGGTGGCGAGATGAGCGCGGCGCGGACCGACGCGCCGATCGCGACTCGCGTCGCTCCTACGGCCCCCGATGCGCCGCGATGTCTCCCGTGGGAGCGACGCCAGTCGCGATTGCGGTGGCGAGGCGAGCGCGGCGCGGACCGACGCGCCGATCGCGACTCGCGTCGCTCCTACGGCCCCCGATGCGCCGCGATGTCTCCCGTGGGAGCGACGCCAGTCGCGATTGCGGTGGCGAGATGAGCGCGGCGCGAACCGACGCGCCGATCGCGACTCGCGTCGCTCCTACGGCCCCCGATGCGCCGCGATGTCTCCCGTGGGAGCAACGCCAGTCGCGATTGCGGTGGCGAGATGAGCGCGGCGCGGACCGACGCGCCGATCGCGACTCGCGTCGCTCCTACGGCCCCTGATGCGCCGCGATGCCTCCCGTGGGCGCGACGCCAGTCGCGATTGCGGTGGCGAGGCGAGCGCGGCGCGGACCGACGCGCCGATCGCGACTCGCGTCGCTCCTACGGCCCCCCGATGCGCCGCGATGCCTCCCGTGGGCGCGACGCCAGTCGCGATTGCGGTGGCGAGATGAGCGCGGCGCGAACCGACGCGCCGATCGCGACTCGCGTCGCTCCTACGGCCCCCCGATGCGCCGCGATGCCTCCCGTGGGTGCGACGCCAGTCGCGATCGGCGACACATCGGGTCGAGGCGCAATTTCGCCACGGACCCGATGGCAGACGGGTCATCCTCCGCCGAACAGCCCCGCCGCCGCCACCGGATTCGACGGGAACCAGAAATGCACGTACGAGGCGGTGATCGGGCCGCGACGGTAGATCGCCTCGCCCTCGCCGCCGTCGGGGCGGCGCGCGCGCAGCCAGGGCACCAGCGGGGTCTCCGTGCGCGAATAATGAAAGGTGTGGCCGGTGAGCCGACCGCCGGGCAGATCGACTTCCTGCATGCCGAGCGCGGCGAGCCTTTTCTGCATCACCGCCCGGCCGGGCAGCAGGCCGGCGAACGCGTGCTCCACCCCGACCTTGTCGACGATGGCATCGAGCAGGCTCATCAGGCCCCCGCACTCGGCGAGCACCGGCTTGCCGGCGGCCACATGCGCTCGCAGCCCGACCCACAACCCGGCGTTGGCGGCCAGCGCGGCGCCGTGCAGCTCGGGGTAGCCGCCCGGCAGCCAGACGGCGTCGCACTGTGCCGGCAAGCCCTCGCCGGCGAGCGGCGAGAAGAAGGCGAGCTCCGCACCCAGCGCGCGCAGGGTGTCGACATTGGCCGGGTAGAGGAAGCCGTAAGCGGCGTCGTGCGCGATCGCGATCCGCTTGCCGGCGAGCAGTGGCGGAATCTCCGCCACTGCCACGACGGGAAACGCCACCGTCGGCGGCAGCTCCGCGGCGCCGGTGCGCTCGAGATGATCGGCGAGGCGGTCGAGACGCGCACCGAGGTCGTCGATCTCCGCCGCCTGCAGCAGACCGAGATGACGCTCGGGCAGCGCCGCATCCACATCGCGCATCACCGCACCGAACCAGCGCATGCCCGCCGGCAGCGACTCGCGCAGCATGTCGGCGTGGCGCGCGCTGCCAACGTGGTTGGCGAGCACCCCGGCAAAGGGCAACCCGGGCTGGTAATGCGCCAACCCGTAGGCCACCGCGCCGAAGGTCTGCGCCATCGCGCGTGCGTCGATCACCGCCATCACCGGGATGCCGAAGCGGCGTGCGATGTCGGCGCCCGAGGGCGCGCCGTCGTAGAGGCCCATCACACCTTCGACCAGGATCAGGTCGGCCTCGCGCGCCGCGGCGTGCAGCCGCCTGGCGATGTCCGCCTCGCCGCACATCCCCAGGTCGACGTTATGCACCGGCGCGCCGCTCGCCACCGCGTGGATCTGCGGGTCGAGGAAGTCCGGCCCGCACTTGAACACCCGCACCCGCCGTCCCAGCCGCGTGTGCAGGCGCGCGAGCGCCGCGGTGACGGTGGTCTTGCCCTGGCCGGAGGCGGGTGCGGCGACGAAGAGTGCCGGGCACGAGGCCGCACCCGGGTCGACCGTTTCCGGCATCGCGTCCGCCACGCTCACTCGCCACCCTTTCCGTGCACCACCGCACAGCCGGCGTGCGGCAGCGGCGAGGCCTTGGGCTGCTCCTGCGGCTCGAACCAGGCCAGCTTGGGATACAGCCCCACCACGCTGCCGACCACGGTCAGCGAGGGGGGACGCACGCCTTCGTCCAGCACGCGCTGCGCCAGGGTGGCGAGGTCGGCCACCACCACGCGCTGCGCATGGGTGGTGCCGCGCTCGATCACCCCCGCAGGCGTGGTCGGCGGCAGGCCGTGGGCGACGAGCTGGGCGCAGATGTCGGCCAGGCGCGAGATGCCCATGTAGATCACCACCGTCTGATGCGGACGTGCCAGCATCGGCCAGTCGAGGTCGACCTTGCCTTCCTTGAGGAAGCCGGTGGCGAACACCACCGACTGCGCGTGCTCGCGATGAGTGAGCGGGATCCCCGCGTAGGCGGAGACACCCGCCGCCGCGGTCACGCCCGGCACCACCTCGACGTGGATGCCGGCCTCGACCAGCAGCTCCATCTCCTCGCCGCCACGACCGAAGATGAAGGGGTCGCCGCCCTTGAGCCGCACCACGCGCTTGTTCCGCCGCGCCAGCTCGAGCAGCAGCTGGTTGATCTCGTCCTGAGGCAGCGAGTGGTCGGCCGCCTTCTTGCCGACGTAGATGCGCTCGGCCTCGACCGGCGCCAGATCCAGGATGGGCGGCGCGACGAGGTTGTCGTAGACGATGACGTCCGCGCCCGCCACCAGGCGCGCGCCGCGCAGCGTGAACAGCTCCGGGTCGCCCGGGCCGGCGCCCACCAGATAGACCCAGCCCGGCAGCGGGCCGGGACGATGAACCGCGAGATCGGGAACTGCCATTCTTACCACTCCATGCCGGGCATCGCCTTCACCCCCGCGGCGAAGGCGTGCTTGACCGGCGTCATGTCGGTGACGGTGTCGGCAGCCTCGACCAGCGCGGGCGGCGCCCCGCGGCCGGTGACCACCACATGCTGCATCGGCGGCCGGGCGCGCAGGTCGGCGAGCACCCGCTCCACGTCGAGATACTGGTACTTGAGCGCGATATTGAGCTCGTCCAGCACCACGAGGCCGACTTCGGGATTCTGAAGCATTTCGCGTGCCAGCGCCCAGGCGGCTTCGGCCGACGCGACGTCGCGGGCACGATCCTGGGTCTCCCAGGTGAAGCCCTCGCCCATCACGTGCCAGCGCACGCCGGGCTGGGTACGGAAGAAGGCCTCCTCGCCGGTGTCCGAGCGCCCCTTGATGAACTGCACCACGCCGACCTGCATGCCGTGCCCGAGCGCGCGCGCCACCAGGCCGAAGCCCGCGCTCGACTTGCCCTTGCCATTGCCGGTGTTGACCAGCAGCACGCCGCGCTCGGCCTGCGCGGCGGCGATCTTTTCATCGACGACGTCCTTCTTGCGTGCCATGCGGGCGTTGTGGCGGGTGTCGCGGTCGGGGGTCTGGGTCATGTCGGGCCTGTCGTCCTGTTTTCGTTGTGAAGTCGGCGCGCGCTGGCACGCATGCCAGCGGCGATCGTGGTGAAGACATCCTCGGGGAAGGCTGCCGTCAGCCCGGCCGCAAGCCCGTCGAGCTGCGCCAGCACCGCCTCGACGACATCCTCCATGTCGGTCCCGAGGCCGCACTTGTGCGCCATCGCGTTGAAGTGCCTGCGTGCGGCGGCCCGCGGCTACCATTCACGCTCCACCTCGGCGGGCTTGCGGTCGCCGAGGGTCAGCTCGAGCCCGAGCACGCCAGCGAGCGCAAGCAGGCGGTCGAAGGTGAGGCGCTCGGGGCGCGTCTCGAGTTCGGAGAGCCGGTTCTGACTGATGCCGAGCCGGGCCGCGACCTCGGCCTGCGACAAGCCGAGCGCCTTGCGCCGGCCGACGAGCAGCTCGGCGGCCTGTTCCGGAGAGTAAAGCCTGGGCATGGTGTCGTATCGATGATCCCGATAAATCCAGGATATCGCCTTTCTCGATAAACGCAAGAAATCGCCAATGCCGATATCGAGCCCGGCACGCGCTCCGGACACGCCCGCTCAGTCCGGCAGGAACACCACCCTCCCCTCATGCTCGATCCGGCGCAGCGGGTGGCCGAAGGCCTGGCCGAGCAGGTCGGCGCGCAGCACGGCGTCGCGGTCGCCGGCGATCACGCCGCCACGGCCGTCGAGCAGGATGATGTGGTCGGCGTAGCGTGCGGCGAGGTTGATGTCGTGCAGCACCAGCACGCTCCCGCGCGCGGTACCCTGCTCGCGCAGCAGGCGCTGGAAGAGCTCGAGCGCGGCGATCTGGTGGTGCAGGTCGAGGTGGTTGAGCGGCTCGTCGAGCAGGAACAGGCGCGGCGCCTGCGCGAGCAGGGTGGCGATGCCCACGCGCTGGCGCTCGCCGCCCGAAAGCGTCTGCACGTCGCGCTGCTCGAAGCCGGCCAGCCCGACCGACTCCAGCGCCGCGCGCGCGATCGCCACGTCCTGCGGCCCCTCCCAGCCCCAACGCCCCAGGTGCGGGTGGCGGCCGACCAGCACGGTCTCGAGCACGCTCGCCGCGAAGGGGTCGGGCTGCTGCTGCGCGAGCAGGCCGCGGAACCGCGCCGCCTCCAGCGCCGGCCAGGCCGCATAGGGCAGGCCGCCGATGCGCACCTCGCCCACCGTGGGCTCGCGCAGTCCGGCCAGGGTGTGCAACAGCGTGGTCTTGCCCGCGCCGTTGGGGCCGAGCAGCACCAGGCACTCGCCGGCCGCCAGGCTCAGGCTGAACTCGCAGCACAGCCAGCGCTCGCCCACCTCGAGCGCGAGGCGCTCGGCCTCGAGCAAGGGGGCGTCATCCACGGGCAAGGTGCGGCGGGCGGCGTTCATGGCGTGCCGCGCGGGTTGCGCGAGAGCAGGAAGAGGAAGACCGGCACGCCGATCAGCGCGGTGAGCACGCCCACCGGCAGCTGCTGCGGCGCCATCACGGTGCGCGCCGCGGTGTCGGCCAGGGTCAGCAGGGTGCCGCCGGCGAGCGCCGCCGCGGGGATCAGCACGCGCTGGTCGTTGCCCAGCGCCAGCCGCACCAGATGCGGCACCACCAGGCCGACGAAGCCCACCGAGCCCACGAGCGTGACCGCGGTGGCGGTGAGCAGCGAGGCGAGCACATAGAGCGCGACGCGCAGGTGGCCGACGCGCACGCCCAGCGCGCGCGCGCTGAGCTCGCCACGCGCGAGCACGTTGAGGTCGCGCGCGAAGGGCATCACCGCGACCAGCGCCAGCGCCAGCACCGCCAGCGCCGGCCACGGCCGCGCCGCCGCGCTGGCGTCACCCATCATCCAGAACAGCATCGACATCACCCGCGTGTCGGGCGCGAGCGCCAGCATCAGCGACACCGCCGCGCCGCAGCCGGCGGCGACGATGACGCCGGTGAGCAGCAGCCGCGTCTGCGTCCAGCTGCCGTCGCCATGGGCGAGCCCGAAGACGAGCAGCATCGCCGCCAGAGCCCCGGCGAAGGCCGACACATCCACCCAGAACAGCGCCGCCCCGAGCATCATCGCCCCCAGCGCCCCCACCGCCGCCCCGCCCGAGATGCCCAGGATGTAGGGGTCGGCGAGCGGGTTGCGCAGCAGCACCTGCATCAGCGCACCCGCGGTAGCGAGCAGGCCGCCGCAGGCGAAGGCGGCGAGGGCGCGGGGGAGGCGGAGTTCGAGGATGACAGCGGACAGCGCCGGATCCCCACCAGGCAGCAGAGCCGCCCACAACTGCCCCCAACCCGCGCTGATGTCGCCCGCCTTGAGCGCCAACGCAACTGCGCACAGCGCGCCAGCCAGCAGCAGAGCAATCAGCGGAGCAAGCCTGCGTCGGGGCATGGGGAAAAAGCGTTCAGCGCATCAGTCGTGAGTGGGGATGATCGCCGGGCGAGCCCGGCATATGCAGCATCAGCGCTGCGGCTGATACGTCAGCGTGACGAAGACGCCTCGACCCGGCTGCTCGTAGAAGCGCGCTGTCTCGTAGTCGGCATCGAAAATGTTCACCAGCGTACCCTGAACTCGCCAGTCCCGACCCAACGCGTGCTCGGCACGCAGATCGACTGTGGCGTAACCAGCCAGGCGGTTGCGATTGGCCAGGTCGTCGTATCGCCGTCCCTCTGCCACTACCGTGGTACCCAAACGCCAGGCACCAAGGTCGCGATCGGCATCAAGACGCAGCGTCTGCTCTGCGCGGCGAGGCAAGACATTCCCCCGGTTCAGTCCTTCGGACCGGTTCTCGGGGTCAATCAGCGTGAGACTGCCAGAAAGGTCCCAAGACATGAGACGCGTGGCCAAGGTCGCCTCGAGGCCACGGATGCGGGCCTTGTCAACGTTGTTCGCTGCAAAGATCGACGAATCGAAGGCAATGAGATCATCAACAGTGGTGCGGAACACGTTGGCGGACCAGCGCCCCCATGCCGCCACGCCTGCAAGGCCAAACTCCAGGCTACGCGCGGTCTCAGGCTCGAGCGCCGGATTGCCGTAGAACGGGAAATACAACTCGTTGAACGACGGTGCCTTGAACGCGGTGCCATACGCAGCGGTCGCGCGCAGACCATCGGAGAATGCATAGCCCCAGGCGAGGTTGCCGGTATTGTGGGTGCCGAACTGCTCGTTGTCGTCGCTACGCAGGCCAACCTCGTAGTCGTGCGCCCCAGCCTTGCCCTGGTAGAAAGCAAACACGCCACGGTTGTCGCGCTGGGTCACCGGATACGCCGTCGTGCTGGAGACGCGATCGTCCTGATGGTCGACGCCGACGCTGAGCATGCCGGAAGCACCGATTCCGAAGTCGTTCTGCGCCGACAGTGTCCGACGATCCGTATCGAAACGGCCAGCGAATGCCGCGTCCTTGAAGTTGTCGGCATCATCACGACTCTGCCCCGCCGCCAGCGTCAGGCGCCAATGGTCCATCGGTGACATGGAAAAGCGCACACCAAGCGTCTGCTGCACGGATTCGCTGTAGTTCTGAAAGCCGCCGTCGAACTGGCTGTCCGCATGGGTGCGCAACCAGTTGAAGTCGAACTCCGCCCCGCTATCAAAGCGATAGCCAGCACGTGCGCTGCCGGAAAGGTTGTCATAGCCGTCACGATCCGGCTCGGCCGTAAAGCAGCCGCCCACGCCTGCCGCTTCGACGCGGCAGCTATTGAATCCATCGGTGCTCTCGCGGCTCAGGTTGACGCTATACCAAGCGCGCTCACCGCCACCGCTGACGCCAACCGCAGAGCGGAACGTTCGATCAGAGCCCGCACCCACACTGAAGTATGGCTGCACCGCCCCACCGCCTCGACGGGTGAATATCTGGATGACGCCCCCGATCGCCTCGGAACCGTAGAGGCTGGAGCGCGGCCCACGCACGATCTCCACGCGCTCGATGAGATCGACCGGCATGTCCTGAAACGCCGCAGTGCCGGCCGTCGCCGAACCAACCTTGACGCCATCGATGAGAACCAGCACATGGTCGGACTCGGTGCCACGCATGAAGACGGAGGTCGCCTTACCGCGCCCACCGCTATTACCCACGCTGATGCCAGGCAGCCCACGGAACAGGTCGCTGACCGAACGCGCTTGCTGGCGCTCGATGTCCTCACGCGTAATGACGGTAACCGCAGCCAGCGTCTCGTCTGCGGTACGGGCAGTACGCGTCGCAGTCACCACCACCTCCGACATCTGCGGAGTCGAAGACTGTGCGATGGCTACACAGGGAAAAGCAGATGCGATCGCAGCAACTACGGCCGAAATACGGATTTTCATTGTTGGAACTCCCTTCGCCATGCCGCGCGTCCCCGCACGCCATGGCAACTTCACATGGACGCACCGCGACCCGGGTAGAAACGAAGAGAGCAAGACAAACCGCACCCGTCGCCGCCACCCCGCGGCACATCCGCCAATCCGCGTTCCGGCCGGTCTCCGGGCTCGTGCGCTGTGCCGGCCTGGGGCCGGACGGGTGGGTCGCCTTCCCGGGATGTCATCCCAGTGGCTGCATGACGCACCTTGCGCGCACTTACCGTTGCGGGGGCAGCACAGGCATTGCGGCCTCGTTTGCGAGGGGCCGCGCACCTGTTTCCCGTTTAACCCGGGGCGAGAAACGCCCGTGGGCACCGATAACGCGTTGCCCCTTCCGGGGCAGTGGGGGCGGATGATACCGTACGGCCCGGTATCGTGCACTGCAAAAAACGACGACGAATCCTCCATGCAAGGCCAGCAAAGACAATGACCTGCGAACTCATCCTCGGCGGCGCCCGCTCCGGCAAGAGCCGCGAGGCAGAACGGCGTGCCGCCGGCTCCGGGCTGGCGGTCACGGTGATCGCCACCGCCGAGGCGCTCGACGAGGAGATGGCGGCGCGTATCCGCCGTCACCAGGCCGACCGGCCGGCGGGCTGGCGCACGGTCGAGGCGCCGCTGGCGCTCGCCGATACATTGCGACGCGAGGCCGCGGCCGAGCGCTGCCTGATCGTCGACTGCCTCACGCTGTGGCTCTCCAACCTGCTCGCCGACGCCCACACCCTTCCCGCAGGCGCCACGGCCGAAGACCTGCCGCGCTTCCGCCACGAGCGCGACGCGCTGCTCGCCGTGCTGCCGACGCTGCCCGGCCGCATCGTCCTCGTCGCCAACGAGGTGGGGCTCGGCCTGGTGCCGGAGACGCCGCTCGGACGGCTGTTCCGCGACGAGGCCGGACGGCTCAACCAGATGGTGGCGAGCGCATGCCGCCGGGTTGTCTTCGTCGCCGCCGGCCTGCCGCTGGTGCTGAAGGAAGGCTAAACTTCGGGGCGAAGCACACTTTCCGGGAGAGGGCTGTGGGGCCGCCTGCACAGAAGCACAAGATGACGCGGGAAGACTTCCTGGCCTGGGAGGCGGAGCAGCCCGAGCGCTGGGAGTTCTTCAACGGCGAGGCCTTCATGAGGGCGGGGGGGTCGGACGTGCATAACGTCGTGACCGGAAACATGTACATGGCTTTGCGGATCGGGCTGCAGCACACGCGCTGCAACGTCTTCATGTCCGACGTCCGCCTGCGCCTGGCCGGGTCGGACGACCTCTTCTACCCCGACGTCTTCGTCACCTGCACCGACGCCGACCGCGCCCGCCGCCAGGTCAAGGAAGACCCTATCCTCATCGCCGAGGTGCTGTCGCCCTCGACCGAGGCCTATGACCGCGGCGACAAGTTCGCCGCCTATCGCCGCTTTGCGGGGCTGAAGACCGTGCTCTTCCTGTCGCAGGACCGTGCCCACGTCGAGTGCTTCACCCGCGGCGAGGACGGGCGCTGGGTGCTGAGCGAGGCGAGCGGAGAAACGGCCCGCCTCGCCCTGCCCGCCTTCGACTTCGAGCTCGCGCTCGCCGACCTCTATCGCGACCTGCCGGACGCGGACGCCTCCGACCCGGCGCCCATCCCCCCTCCCTCCACACCACCCCCGCCACCTGCCGCATGAAGCCCTACGCCATCGCCTCGCCCGACCCGCTGCTCTCCGCCGCGATCCAGCACAAGATCGACCGCAAGACCAAGCCGCGCGGCGCGCTCGGCCGCCTGGAGGGGCTCGCGCACCAGATCGCGCTGCTGCAGCAGACCCTGGAACCCGAACTGCGCCAGCCGCACATCGTCGTCTTCGCCGGCGACCACGGCGCGGCGCGCGCCGGCGTGTCCGCCTACCCGCAGGACGTGACCTGGCAGATGGTGGAGAACTTCCTCGCCGGCGGCGCGGCGATCAACGTATTCACCCGCCAGCTCGGGCTGGATCTCACCGTGGTCGATGCCGGCGTCAACCACGACTTCGGCAAGCGCCCGGGGCTGATCGACGCCAAGATCGCGCCCGGCACAGCCAACTACATCGAAGAGCCGGCCATGAGCGCCGCGCAGCGCGACGCCGCGCTCGAGCGCGGGCGCGGTCTCGCCCATGCGCTCGCCGACAACGGCTGCAACTGCATCGGCCTGGGCGAGATGGGCATCGGCAACACCGCGTCGGCCTCGCTGCTCACCCACTGCCTGGTGGGCGCCGAGCACGACGCCGAGCTCTATACCGTCACCGGCCGCGGCACCGGCCTGGACGACCCCGGCCTGTTCCGCAAGCGCAGCATGCTCGCCCAGGCGCTGCAGCGCGGTGGTCGACCACACGACCCGCTGGAGGTGCTGGTGCAGTATGGCGGCCTCGAGATCGCCATGATGGCGGGCGCCATCCTCGGCGCCGCCGAGCGCCGCATGCTGGTGCTGGTCGACGGCTTCATCGTCACCTCGGCCGTGCTCGTCGCCCACGCCCTGGCACCCGCGGTGCTGTCGTGCTGCGTCTTCGCGCATCGCTCGCAGGAGCCCGGCCACCGCGTGCAGCTCGACTTCCTGCAGGCCGAACCGCTGATGGAACTCGACCTCCGCCTGGGCGAAGGCACCGGCGCGGCACTCGCCTTCCCGCTCGTGCAGGCGGCGGTGAATTTCATCAACGAGATGGCGAGCTTCGAGTCCGCCGGGGTCAGCGACCAGGCCCGTCGTCCGGGCTGATGCGCGACCAGCTCGAACTCTTCTTCACCGCGCTCGGCTTCTTCACCCGCCTCCCGGTGCCCGCCTGGGTGCCGTGGTCGTCCGAGCGCATGCACCATGCGGCGCGCTACTTCGCACTCGTGGGCTGGGTGGTGGGCGGCGCAGGCGCGCTCGGCTACCTCGCCCTCGCCTGGCTGCTGCCGCCCGCCGTGGCGGTCGTCCTGTCGATGGCGCTCACCATCCGCCTCACCGGCGCCTTCCACGAGGACGGCTTCGCCGACAGTTGCGACGGCCTCGGCGGCGGCTGGGACAAGGCACAGATCCTGGCGATCATGAAGGACTCGCGGATCGGCAGCTACGGCACCATCGGCATGGTGCTGATGCTGCTCGCCAAGGCGGCGGCGCTGGTGGAGCTGGCCGGCCCGGCGGTGCAAGGGGCGGGCGTGGCGCTCGCCCTGCTCGTCGCCCATCCGCTGTCGCGCCTGGCCGCCACCGTGGTGCTGCACCGCCTGCCCTACGTACGCGCCGACGATTCGGCCAAGTCGGTCGCCGTCGCGCGCCCGCTGGCACCGGCCGGGCTCGCGCTGGCCGTCGCCAGCGGCCTGCTACCCCTGCTGCTGCTGCCACCCGCCGCCGCGCTCTGCGCCCTGCTCGCCGCCGCTGCGGTGACGACGTGGAGCGCGCGCCTCTTTCAGCGCCGGCTCGGCGGCTACACCGGCGACCTGCTCGGCGCCACCCAGCAGGCGAGCGAGCTCGCCATCTACCTCGCCCTGCTCGCCGCATCGCGGCTGGCGAGCTGAGCCTGCACCGCCGTGCAATCCCCATGCGGCCTGGGCGGATCTTGACCCAGGACAAAAAAAACTTGCTCCCGACAAGTCGGCAACCCAATATGAGTTGATCTGGAGTCTTTCTCCGGCAAGTCGGACACGTCTTCAGGCGTGCGCGGAAAGCATGGTGGAGCCCCGACCTGAAGCGCGGTTCCGCGCCCTCGACAAGAGGGGCAGGGGGGAGACAAGCCATGCATCACCATCGCGAGCCCGAGCCGGTCGCAGCTGCGCCGCGCCTGAAGGAAATCGTCGTCCATGTCACTTGCGCGCTGATCGTCAGCCACGGCCTGGTGCCCGAGCTGGCGTGGGCGGTCGACATCGTCCCCGACGGCCGCACCGCGACCAGCGTGAGCCCGCTCGGCACGAACGCCGCCGACGTCCGCAACACCGACCGCCTCCTCGGCAACGGCAATGCGGTCAACTCCTTCAGCCGCTTCAATGTCGGCAGCGGCGAGACCGCCAACCTCCACCTGCCCGACGGCGCCGCCGCGCTCATCAATCTGGTGCGCGACCAGAAGACCACGATCGACGGCATGCTCAATGCCATCAAGGAAGGCCGGATCGGCGGCAAGGTCTATTTCGCCAACCCGCACGGCGTCGTCGTCGGCCCGAGCGGCAAGGTCAACGTCGGCAGCCTGCACGTGTCCACGCCCAGCCAGCGCTTCGTCGACGACTTCTTCGACGCCCCGGGCGGCGCCGAGGCCTCGGCCGCCGCCTTGGTCGAGGGCCGCGCGCCGCGCAACACCGCGGCCGAGATCCGCATCGACGGCGAGGTCAACGCCACCGAGCAGGTCAGCCTGTCCGCAGGCTCGATCACGGTGGGCGGCAAGGTGCTGAGCGGCGCGAAGTTCGCCGGCGGCGCCCCCGACTTCAGCGACGTGGTCAACGTGCACGGCCTGGCGACGGGCGGCGCGGTGGTCGAGAACCAGGGCCGCATCGAAATCGTCGGCGACAGCGGCATCGAGCTCACCGGCACGGTCTCCTCGCGCCGGGTGAACGTCGGCGACGACGCCAGCCTGCGCAGCGGCGTGTCGATCGCCGCCTCGGGCGACATCGCCCTGCGCGCGCCCACGATCCGCATCGGCAGCGGCGGCAAGCTGCTCGCCGCGGGCAGCGACACCCACGCGGGCGGAGACGTGACGCTGCAGGCGCAGGCCGTCGGCGGCACGCTCGACGCCTTGTCCGACACCGCGGCGCGCATCGAGGCGAGCGGCGCGACCCTCACCGGCCGCGACCTGCACCTGCAGGCGAGCGCGGAACACCGTAGCACGCTGGCGCCGCTGGTCACCAAGACCACGAGCGCGACGATCGAGGTGGACGGATCCACGCTGGAGGCGAGCGGCCGCGCCACCCTCGAGGCCACCGCCACCGCCGCCATCGCCACCCCGGATGTCGTGCCGCTGGCGGTGGTCGATGTGGACGTCGCGGCGAGCGTGCGCGTCCAGGGCGACACCCGGATCACCAGCGCCGGTCCCGCCCGCCTCGGCGCCACCACCACCACGACCATCGACGCCCGTCCCGGCCTGCCCGACCTCGGCGCGCTGCCGGCCGACGCCGGCGCGGCGATCGTCATCGCCGACACCACCGCCAGCGTGGATCTGCTCGGCAACGCCGAGCTCGCCAGCACGGCGGACAAGACCGAGCTCGTCGCGAGCAACCGCACGACGGTGGACGCGGCGGTCGACGCCTCGGCCGCGGGCAGCAGCGCGGTGGGCGGCAGCGTGGCGGTCAGCGTGGTGCGCAGCACCACCCGCGCGCGCACCGCCGACAACGCGCGCCTGGCCGGCAAGACCGGTGTCGGCGTGCACGCGCAGTCGGATACCCGCGTCACCACCTCGGCCAAGGCCGCGGCCGGCGGCGCCAGCCCGCAGCCGGCAGGCACGAGCAAGACCGAGGGGACGCTCGCGGACTACGAGGACGAGGCCTCGACCTCGGACGGCAGTGTCAGCGTCGCCGCGGCGGTGGCGGTGAGCGACCTCGAGAGCACCACCCTGGCCGCGCTCGACGCCACCCGGGCGGCCACCAGCGAGGGCATGCTCGCGGTCGGCAGCGAGGCACTGACCCAGGCGGACGTAGTCGCCGACGGCAGCAGCACCGGCGCTGCCGTCGGCGTCGGCGCGGCGGTCGCGCTCAACCTCGCGCGCACGAGCGCGGAGGCGCGCATCGGCGGCAGCGCCGACGCACAGGGCATCGAGGTCGTGGCAACCCTGCCCACGGGCGACGAGATCAATGGCTTCACCACCGCCGCCACCTCGGGCGCGGGTGCCAGCGA
This sequence comes from Thauera sp. DNT-1, assembly GCF_055393985.1. NCBI lineage: Bacteria > Pseudomonadati > Pseudomonadota > Betaproteobacteria > Rhodocyclales > Zoogloeaceae > Thauera > Thauera sp. DNT-1. Next base: position 2,278,042 of record NZ_AP043752.1, read on the forward strand.
CGTCGGCGTGGCCGGCGCGCTCGCGCTCAACGTCATCGACGCGGGCAGCCGCGCCCGCATCACCGGCAGCGCCGACGCGAAGGGCGGCACCGTCCGCATCGGCAGCGACCACCGCAGCGAATCCTCGGCCAGCGCGACCCCCGCCGAGGACGCCACCGCCAGCGGCGACACCCTCGGCATCGGCGCCTCCGTGGCGGTCAACGTCGTCGCCAACGAGAGCCGCGCCGAGCTCGCCAACGGCGCGCGCCTGATCAACCCGGGCGCCGTCACGGTCGAGGCCGTCGGCGACTACCTCGTCCACACCGAGGCCGAGGCTGGCGCCGAGGGCGGCATCGCCGCCACCCCGGTGGCCGCGGTCGCGGTGGTCGACAACCAGACCCATGCCGTGATCGGCAGCGGCGAACGCGTGCAGGCCGGCGCCAAGGTCGGCGTCACCGCCACCCATTCCAGCACCGTCGAAACCTCGGCCAAGGGCAGCGCCGAGGGCGAGAAGGCGGCGATCGGCATCGCCGTGGCGGTCAATGTGCTCACCGAACGCGTCAGCGCAAGCATCCAGCGCGACGTGTTCACCCCGGGCGCGATCGAAGTGGCCGCGCACAACGCCCACAAGGGCTCGGCGACTGCGAGCGCGAGCGCCAAGGGCGGCAAGGGCGAGGAAGAGGACGGCAGCAGCGCGGAGGACGGCGTGGACCTCGAGGTGCAGCGCCAGTCCGGCTTCGCCCAGGACAAGCAGAAGGACGGCAGCGCGAGCAAGACCCAGCAGCCGGGCTCGGCCGAATCGAGCGAGGGCAAGCTCAGCGTGGCCGCGGCGGTCGCGGTGAACGCGCTCGACAGCCGCAGCGAGGCCTACGTCGCCAGCGCCATCGAGTTGCAGGCCGGCGGCCGGCTCGCGGTCGAGGCCTGGAGCAACACCGACGCCGAAGCCGAGGCCGATGGCAGCGCGGCCGGGAGCACGGCGACGGTCGGCATCGGCGCCGCCGCCGCGGTCAACAGCATCGAGACCCACACCCTGGCCTGGATCGGCGACGCTCAGGTGACCGCGAACGGCATCGCCGTAAGCGCCGGCACGGAAATCCTCGGCGACGACGAGGAGAACCGGCTCAGCGCGAGCGCGAAGGCTGGCGCCGGCGCGGGCAAGGTCGGCATCGCCGGCGCGCTCGCGCTCAACCTGCTCGAGACCCACACCCGCGCCGAGGTGCTCGAAGGCGCGCGCGCGGACGCCGAGGGTGGCGATGTCGAGCTCGAAGCCGACAGCACCACGGAAACCAGCGCCACCGCCCTGCCCGACGAGCCGGTCGACGGCGGCGACTTCGGCGTCGGTGCCTCGGTCGCGCTCAACCTCTTCCGCGAGGACGAGGTGCGGGCACGCATCCGGCGCGGCGCCGAGATCACCGACCTCGACAAGCTGCGTGTGATCGCCAACGCCAGCAGCGACACCCGCGCCACCGCCGAGGCAGGCGCTGCGGGCAGCGTGGCGCTCGACGCCGCCGTGGCCCTGTCCGACCTCAAGCTGAACACCGCCGCCGTGGTCGAGGCCGGCACCGAAATCGTCGCCGCCGGCGCCGTCGAGATCCGCGCCACCTCCACCGGCGAGCACGAGGCCGAGGCGACGGGCGACACCGAATCGGAAAAGGTCGGCATCGGCGCCTCGGGCGCGATCGTGCTCAGCACGACCACGACCACCGCCAGCCTGCAGCGCTCGCTGCAGACGACCACCAGCGGCGAGGAGGGCAATCTCACCATCGACGCCGACGCCACGCGCAGCTACGAGGCGGTGGCCAAGGCCAGCGCCGCCGGCGGCAAGGCCGAGGAGGACACCACCGCCGCCGAGCGCGACAAGGCCAGCACCAGCTCGACCCTGAAGGACAACCAGGACGCCCAGGAGGGCACCCAGACCACCGGCAACAGCAACAAACTGGCGGTGGCGGCCGCGGTGGGCGCGGTGGTCATGGACGACGACGTGCGCGCGGACGTCGGGCGTGCGCAGGGGGCGGACAGCGATCCGGCCGTCCGCCTCGACGTCGGCGGTGAACTCGCGATCGGCGCACACAACCAGAGCGACTTCAGCGCCCGCGGCCTGGGCAACACCCTGGACGTGTCCAAGCTCGAGAGCAGCGCCCAGGTCGGCATCGGTGTCGGTGTCGGGTTGGCGATCGCGCGCAACGACACCGCCGCCACGATCGGCGACGGCACGCTGGTCGCGGACGCGGCGGGCGTGCAAGTTGCCGCCGGATCGTCGCAGAACACCTCGGCGGAGTTCGCCAACAAGCTCGCCGCAGAAGGCGTGGCGGGCGCCGGGGCGGAGAAGGTCGGCATCGCGGGCGCACTTGCGGTGGCATGGTCGCAATCCACCACCTCCGCCTCGCTGGGCGAGGGCGTCCGCATCGGCGATCTGACCACCGGGGAGTACGCCGGCGAAGTCAGCATCACCGCGGACAACACCAGCAAGCTCGCGGCCAAGGCCTGGAGCGCGGCGCTCGCCGGCAAGGTCGGCGTCGGCGCCTCGATCGCCATCCTGCGCGCCAACAACAGCCAGCATGCCTGGATCGGCGAACAGGCCGAGGTCACCGCGGCCGGGCTGCAGCTCGCCGGGCGCAACCATCTGCTGAACAGCTCGCCGAGCTTCGACTGGACGATCCTCGACGACCTCGAGAACCGCTTCACCGAGGCCAACCTGCAGGTGCTGCTCGGCGAAAGCAACTACTACACCGAGACCATCGCCGGCGCCGGCGGCGAGCAGGTCGCGGTCACCGGCTCGTTCTCGGTGAATGTCTTCGACGAACTCACCGAGGCCACGATCGGCGACGGCGCGCGGGTGAACACCAACGGCACGGTCGACCTGGAAGCCGACAACCAGTCCTCCGCGACCGCCTTCGCCGGCGGCGTGTCGGCCGCGGGCAAGGTCGGCGTGGGCCTGGCCAGCGCCGACATCGTCAACCGCAGCCAGACCCGGGCCACGATCGGCGCGGACGCGCGCATCGAGCAGTCCGCCGCGATCGACATCGACGCCACGGCCGCGATGGATCTCGCCGCGGTCACCGCGAGCGCGGCCGCCGCGGGCAAGGCCGGCGTGGGCGGCGTGCTGAGCCTGATCGACTCGGAGAACCAGGTCGAGGCCGCCACCGGCGCACGCAGCTTCCTGCGCAGCGACGGCACCATCGACGTCGACGCCGGCAACACCTTCGATGCCCTCGGCGTCGCCGGAGTGGCCGGCGTGGGCGGAACCGCCGGGGTGGGCGTATCCGCCGGCACCTTCCTGGTCGACAACCAGACTCGCGCCTCGATCGGCGCCGCGGCCGACGTCGCCGCGGCGGGCTCGATCGGCGTGCGCGGCACCGCGGTGCAGGATGTCACCTCGGTCGTCGTCGGCGGCGCCGGAGGCGGCACCGCGGGCGTAGCCGCATCCGCGGCAGTGAACGACTACAACCCGCTCACCTACGCGTGGATCGGCGACGGCGCACGCATCAATCAGGGCGTGAGCGGCGCGGCCCTTGCGGGCCGCAGCCTTGCGGTGCACGCGCACGCCCGCACCGACTTGCTGTCCATCGTCGGCACGGTAGGCATCGGGGGCACCGCCGGCGTCGGCGGCGCCGCCGACGTGGTGGTGATCGACAAGGAGACCGCGGCCTGGATCGGCGAGGGCGTGATCGCCCGCAGCGGCGACAGCCTCGCGGTGGGCGCCAGCAGCGCAGAGGCGATCCGCTCGGTGGGCGTGGGCCTGAGCGCGGGCGGCACGGCCGGTGTGCAGGGCTCGGCTTCGGTGCTGGTGCTCGACATCGACACGCTCGCCTCGGTGAAGACGGGCAGCGCGCTGTTCTCCGACGGCAACCTGGTGATCGCGGCCGACGCCGACAGCGACCTCGACCTGCTCGCCGGCGCGATCGGCGCGGCGGGGACCGCGGCGGTGGGCGCCGGCGCGGCGGTCGCGGTGGTGGACAAGACCACCCACGCCTGGATCGACGACGGCGCCGCGGCGAGCGCGCTCGGCAACGCCGCCGCGGCACAGGTGGCGGACGGCGGCTTCGACATCGACTACGCGGCCACGGCTGCGGGTGAAGGCGAGGTCGCCGCCCCCGGCATCACCCCCTCCGACGGCGAGAACGACCTCGCCGGCGGCAGCGCGGCGCTCGACGCCACACGCACCAGCAGCGCGAGCACGAGCGCGCACCGCGGGCTCGCGGTGACCGCGGTGAACCGCGACGACATCAAGGGCTTTGCGGTCACCGGCGCCGCAGCCGGCACCGCGGCGGTGACCCTGTCGGGCGAAGTGTCGGTGCACCAGACCGACACCCGCGCCTCGATCGGCAGCATCGCGCTCGCCGAGGGCGCCAGCCACACCGGCGTGCAGGTCAACGCCGACAACACCGGCGCCAACGCCGCGCAATCGGTGCGCGTCGCCGCCGGCAACGACAGTTTCCACCTCGGCATCGCCGGCGCGCTGTCGGCCTCGGGCACGGTGGGCGTAGGCGTCGGCGCCGATGTGGCGGCGATGCGGCACGCCACCCATGCGGCCATCGTCGAGCAGAGCGACGTCAAGGCGCGCCGCGACGTCGAGGTCGCCGCCAGTTCCGGTCAGGAGGTGGTCTCGATCAGCGCCAGCCTGGGCGCCTCGGGCACGGTCGGGGTGGCGGGCAGCGTGTCGGTGCTGAGCTTCGACAACGCGACCTCGGCGTCGATCGGCGACGAAGCCGAAGTCGCCGCCGGCGGCAACGTGAGCGTGAAGGCGGACGACCACACCGCCACGACCCTGGTCGCCGGCACGATCGCGCTCGGCATCGGCGGTGGCGGAGTCGGCGCCGGCGTGGGCGTGACGCTGATCGAGAAGGACACGCGCGCCTGGATCGGCGCGGGCGCGGTCGTGGATGCCCTCGGCAAGGACACCGCCGATCTGGTCGTGCGCTCGGGCGAGAGCGTGGACGAGACCGCCACGGCGCGCGGCGTGCAGGTGCAGGCGGAGTCGAGCGAGGATCTGTTCACCGTCTCGGCCGCCGCCGCGGGCGGGCTCTACCTCGGCTTCGCCGGCGCGGTGTCGGTGGCGACGGTGGATTCGGACACCGCGGCCTGGATCGGCGCGGACGCCCGGGTGAACCGGGGCGGTGGCGACGCCGACGCGGCGCAGGACGTCAACGTCGGTGCGCGCAACGAGTTGGCGCTCTTCAACGTCTCCGGCGCGCTCGGCGTCGGCGCGGCCGGCATCGCCGGCGGCGTGGATGTGGGAGTGATCCGCAACGACACCACCGCCTGGATCGGCGACCGCGCCGAAGTGGGCGCCAAGCGCGACATCGGCGTGAGCGCGCTCGCGAACACCGACATCGAGAGCTACGTGGTGAGCGCCGCCGGGGGGATCGGCGCGCTCGCCGGCGGCGTCGGCGTGTATTCCGTGGGCGGTGGGCTGGGCGACGAGGCGCAGGGCCGGCTCGAGTCCGGCGACGACGATGCCGGCAGCTATGTCGATGGCCAGGCCACCGACGGCAGCGTCGCCACCCTGCTCGGGAGCTACACGGACAGCCGCATCGGCGAGGCCGCCGATCGGGTGGAGGACGAGCGTGGCACGCTCGCCGCGAGCGGCCGCTTCACCGCGGCGGAAACCCGCACCCTGCCCGCCGGTACCGCCGCCTTCGTGGGCGAGAATGCGGACCTCGAGGCGGGCAGGGACATCGACCTCGACGCACGCACGGACGTCGAGTTCGATGCGCTCGACGGCGCCCTCGCCATCGGCGCGATCGGCCTCGGCGCCGGCGTGGGGGTCGCGGATTTCGACAACGACACCCTCGCCTCCGTCGGCCGGGGCAGCACCCTGCGTGCCGGCGCCGCCGGCAGCGTGAGCCTGACCGCGGCGCTCGACGAGGATGTGGACGTGACCGCCTTCGCCGGCACCGGCGGCATCGTCGCGGTCGACGCGGCGGTCGCACTGATCGGCTCCACCGGCGCGGTGCAGGCCGGCCTCGACGACGAGGTCGCGATCGAGCGTGCCAATGCGGTCGACATCGCGGCCGACGACACCCGCAGACTGGAGGCCGAGACCACCGGCGTCAGCGTCGGCGTGGTCGCCGCGGGGGCCTCGGTGACCGGCAGCACGATCGGTGGCGGCGCCACCGCCAGCATCGGCGACGAGGTGGCCATCGGCCAGGTCGCAGGCGACACGGTCGGCGAGCTGCATGTGCTCGCCGACGCCAGCCACACCGCCGTCGCCACCGCGCTCGCCGCCAAGGGCGGGCTCGGGCTGGCCGCCAGCGGCACGGTGGCCGACGCGGTGGTCGACACGAACGTCTCCGCAAGCATCGGCGACGACGCCCGGATCAAGGTCGCCCGCACGGTCGAGGTCGACGCGAACAGCGCCGGCGCGGCACGCGCCGACGCCACCGGCATCAACGTGAGCCTGGGCGGGGCGGTCGGCGCCTCGATCGCGCGCGCCACCCTGTCACCCACGGTGTCCGCCACGATCGGTCAACGCAGCCTCATCGACGCCGCCGACTTCACACTGGCCGCGCACCAGGCCCTGCCCGCCGGCGGCGGACGCAGCGCCTTCGCCAGCGCCAGCGGCGCCGCCGGCGGCCTGCTGGTGGGGGCGAACGCCTCGCGCTCCACCGCCTTCAACGACGCCGCGGTGAACGCCAGGGTGGGCGACGACAGCACGCTGAAGATCAGCGGCACCGCCACCGTGCAGACGCACAACACGCACTCCCAGCTCGCCTACGTGTCCGGCGTGTCGGCGGGCTTCGTGGCGGTCGGCGCCAACACCGCCAGCGCGGGCTCGAACACCGACAGCCATGCCGCGCTCGGCGACCATGTCCGGGTCGAGGGCGGCACGCTGAACGTGCTCGCCGACGGCCAGGCCACCAACCATGCCTACGGTGTGGCCGGTGCCGGCGGGCTGGTCTCGGTGCCGTTCTCGGCGAGCTACACCACGACCGTGAGCAGGACGAGCGCCACGACCGGCAGCAAGGCCGCGCGTCAGCCCGGCGACCCGGCGACGATCGCGGTCGACAGCCTGACGCTCGCGGCGACGCAGGGCTCCAGCTTCGACGCCTGGATGAGCAACACCAACGCGTCGCTGGTCGGCGTGAGCGGCGCGCAGACCGAGAACTTCGCGCGCGCCACCACCACCGCGACGATCGGCGCCGAGGGCGAGATCGAAGCCGGAACGGTGCAGCTCGACGCCAGCACGACGCTGAGCAAGGGGGCGCCTGCCGGCCTGCTCGCCGGCACGGGCCAGGCACGCCCGGACTGGAACGTGGAGTCGAGCTCGGGCGGGCTCGCCGACTTCCCCGCCGCCGGCAGCCGCACGATCCTGCTCGCGGACACGCTCGCCGGGATCGGCGCGGGCGCGACCGTTTTCTCCACGAGCGGCAATGCCGCCACGCCGGGGATCCGCGTCGATGCGCGCAACGAGATCGGTGCCAGCGACCGGGTCAAGATGGCCTCGGGCGGCGCGGTGTCGGCAGCGAGCGGCGAGTCGGTCGTGTCGACCGTGTGCCCGCCGGAGCACGCCGCCTGCAACGCGGGCGAACGCCCGGCCGCGACCGTGCGCGTCGGCGACGGCGCCCACGTCGAGACCACGGGCGAGAGCGACATCGCGATGGGCTCGCGGACCAGCGCAAATCTCCATTCGCAGAGCGCGGTGGACGTCTACGGCCTGGTCGGCGTCGCCCCCGAGGGCAGCAGCACCGCGGTGTACGACGGCGATAACCGCATCGAGATCGGCGACGCCGATCTGCGTTCGGAACGCAACATCCGCCTGGCGGCCGGCGCCGCGAGCGACGGCACCGCGAACGCGCTCGGCGCGAGCGCGCGCACCGACGTCTTCAACAACACCGCGATCCCGGTTAACCGCGACCCGGTGGCCGACGCCTTCGTCACCAGCCGCAGCGCGGTGAGCGTCGCTGCCGGCGCCGACGTGGCCGCGGTGCGCAACGTGGCCCTGCACGCCGTGGAAGGCTCGGCGGGCGCCTCGGGCGTGGGCATCGGCAAGGACATCTACCGCGAGACCCTGGCGGCGATCGCGAGCTGGTTCAGCAACCTCTTCGGCGGCGGCGACGTCTCCTTCGAGACCCGCACCGGACGCTCCGGCGTAAGCCAGGACAGCACGGTCGACGTCCGCGGCACCGTGCGCGTGGGCATCGAGCGCAGGCAGCGCCTGCACATCGACTACGACGGTTCGGTGATCGAGCAGACCGACGGCATCGGCATCGCATCGACACGGATGCAGGACATCTACGCGGACATCCTGGCGCGCATCGAGACGCTGCGGGCGCTGATCCGCGACTATGCGGTCGGCCCGGGCGACACCACCAGCGATGCGGCGATCGCCACCGCGGCCTACCGGGCGGAGATCTCCTTCCTGGAGCACAAACTCCACGAGATGGGCTTCGGCGGCAACCCGGACGAGCCCGGCTTCAACGACAGCAATCCGCGCCAGATGGCCGAGGACCGCGTGGGCGCGCTCGATGGACAGCTGGGCGGCCTGCGCACCACGCGCACGCAATTGCAGGCCGAGAAGACCACGATCGAGGGCCAGGTCGCCACGCTCAACCAGCCACTCGACGAGGACAACGGCACGCGGACGGCGCAAAACACGACGCTGAGCAACCAGATCACCGGGTTGAACGCGCAGATCGCGGCGCTGGATCCGGACGACGACGACTACGCGACCGATCTCGCCGCCCTGCGGGGCCAGGTCGCCACCCGGCAGGCGGCCATCGACGCCAACAACCGCGCGATCACCGCCAACAACCAGCAGATCGCGCTCAACAACGCGCCGCTCGACGCCAAGAATGCCCAGATCGCCGCGGTGAACACCGAGATCGGCAGCCTCGAGACCACGGTCGGGAAGATCCGCCAGGGCATCGCCGCCGGCGACTACGGCGACGCCAGCGGCGCCGGCCTGCAGGCGAAGTTCCTGCGCATCGGCGACAGCGTGGCCCGGCTGGGCGACATCGACGTGCGCGCCGACCGCCTCACCGGCACCGGCGAGCTCGACGCGCCGGGCGACGCCGGCATCCACATCATCAACGAGGGGCCGTCCTTCCTCACTCTGGGCAAGCTCGAGATCGCCTCGGACGCGGGTGGCCGGCTGGTCTTCAACGGCGTGGAGGTGCGCGACAACGCCGGCATCGCCGCGATCAACCGCGGCGCGGGCACGGCCGCGTTCGCGCGGATCGTCACCGCCGAGGCGGGCAGCGACGCCCCCGCCATCCTGGTCGAGAACCGCTTCAATCCGCTCGACGACGCCGACGCCACGCGCGCGATCGGCGCCGGCGTGGCGCCGGTGGCCCCCGACATCGTGCTCACCGACGCGATCACCAACCTGCGCGGCCTGGTCGGCATCCACAGCGAGGCCGGCGGCATCCGGCTCGAGCAGACCGCATCGATCGCGGCCAACAGCGTCGAAGTGCAGGCCCTCAACGGCGACTTCGTGCAGAGCTACACCGACAGCTTCACCCACGTGGCCACCTCGCCGCTCAAGGAGGTGGTCGGCTCGGGGGGAACCCGCTCCATCGTGCAGGACACCAGCGGCAGCGGCAGCATCGTCGCCAACGGCAGCGTGCTGGTCGCGGCGCGCTACCTCAACATCAACGGCACCATCCAGAGCGGCCTCCCCGAGTGGGGCGTGCACGTCCCCGCGCAGGCCCAGGTGGAGCTGCCCGACGGCAGCAGCGTCGACCTCGCCACGGCGAAGGCCTGGTACGAAGCGCTCGACCCGAGCGCGCGCGCCCAGCCCGGCGCCGAGTTCTTCAAGCTCTCCAACGCCTCGGTGAGCGGCCTCACGTCCGCGCAGCAGGGGCAATGGACGCAGGTGACGGTCAACTACAACGCGCGCGAGGACCGCCTGGAGCTCGCCGGCGTGCAGGTGCAGGGCGGCTACATCGAGCTGTTCGGGCAGATCTTCAACACCAAGGCCGGCGGCGGCAAGCTGCGCGTGCTCGACGGCTACGGCCAGATCGAGGTGCGTAACGACAGCGGCAAGACCCTGCGGGTGAACACGCTCGACGCCGGGCGCGGCGCGGAAGGCAGGATCGTCATCACCGACCTGTCGGTGGACGCCAGTGGCGACACGGTGCCGGGCACGCCGCGCACCTTCACGCGCGCGGCGGGCGAGGCGCGCAGCGGCGTCGATGCCTACACGCCGACGACCAACCTGCGCTACGTGATGGCCACCGGCTTCAACTCCGTGCGCACCGACGAGTACCTGTACTCGCAGAACGGCTGGTTCGGCATCACCGCGGCCCCGGTGCAGGACCAGTACAGGGTCGGCACCACCGCGAACACCCTCGATCCGCTGCTGCAGGGCGAGTTCCTGCGCGTGCAGAGCCTGACCAACCCGGACGCGTTCGTGCCCACGACGACCACGGTCAACGGCTTCCGGTCCGTCACCCAGGGGGCGAGCTGGAAGAAGTGCAACTGGTGGACCTTGTGCGCCAATGCGACGTACTACATGCAGTACTTCGTCACCACCGGCAACAAGACCACGGTCACCGGCAGCGTACGCGCCGACCACCCGATCCCGATCGAGTACATCGGCTTCGACACCGCCCGCATCGCCATCGACTCCGTCGGCGACGTGGTGCTCGCCGGCAGCCTCAACAACCGCAGCGGCACGACCTCGGTCGACACCGACGGCCACCTGTCGCAGGGCAACGCGACCGCCACCGTCGGCGGGCGCACGATCGAGCTGTCGGCCGGCACCGGCATCGGCAGCACGACGCCCGCGGGCGAGCCGCAGCAGGCCCTGCGCATTCGCCAGCTCGAAGGCGGCGTGGTCCATGCCGACACCACCAGCGGCTCGATCCACCTCGACCAGGTGGTGGGCAACCTGAACGTGGGCCGCATCGGCAGCGCCGGGGTGGACAGGGTGACCCTGGAGTCCGCCGGCGACATCCTCGCCAAGGATGCCGACGCCCTGGTGCAGGCGCGGCGCATCGACCTGGTCGCCGAGAACGGCCGCATCGGCACGCTGGATGAGGCCGGCAACGGCACGCCGCTGCGCATCCGCAGCGGCGACAGCACCAGCCTCGACCCCGACGTGCTCGCCCGCCACGGCCTGTCGGCGCGCGCGCGCGGCAACATCCACCTCGCCAACGAGGCCGACCCCGACCCGGCGGCAGCAGGCACCTATACCGGCGATCTGCTGCTGATCGGCGTGGAGTCGGGCGCGGGCGACGTGCGCATCCGCACCAGCGGCAGCGCGATCGACAACAACCCCTACGGCTCGGTCGACACGCGCACGGAGGACCAGCTCGCCGCGCTGTGGGACGAGCTGCGCCTGCGCGTGAAGGCCGACCCCGACCCGAACGACGGCGTCGCGGTGGGTGCCGATGCCAAGGCACAGGAGGCGGTCGCCGCCTTCGCCAACGGTCGCAGCAACAACTACCGCCTGTACTGGCAGCTCCGCGGCCGCCAGGCCGACGGCGGCGCGGCCTACGACCCGGGATACCAGTACGTGCCCACCGCCACCGAGCGCCGGGTGCTCGCCGATTCGGGCATGAGCGACGCCGAGATCGCCGCCTTCGCCGCCAACCGCAGCGCGCAGTACCACGCGCTGCACGCCGAGGTCGGCGGCTACACCACCGCCTTCGACGAGGATTTCCGCTACGTCGCCACCGACGCCGAGCGTGCCGCGATCACCCGCGGCTCGAGCTGGACCGAGGCGCAGCTGCTGCTGTCGGTCGGCGCAGGCCTGATCAAGAAGGTCACCGACACCGTCACCACGATCCAGGAACCCAACGTCGTCGGCCGCAAGGTCACGCTCATCGCCGACGGCGACATCGGCGCCTATGGTCCGGACCTGGTGATCGACACCACCGCCGGCATCGACACCCTGAGCAAGGCCGAGCGCGCCGCGCTGGCCGCGGCCGAACGCGGCGACGCCCAGGTCGACGACCCGGACAACCCGCGCATCGTCACCCTGCGCCAGCCGCAGGCGGTGAACCTCGCGGTCGCGCCCGACGGCGCGCTGAGCGCGCGGGCGGGCGGCCATGTCCTGATCGGCGCCGAGCAGGACCTGCGCATCGACCGCATCGTCGCCGGCGGGGAGACGCGGATCAAGGTGGCGGGCGGCCTCAGCGGTCTCGCCAGCGCGACCGACGCGGTCAACGTGAAGAGCGGCGGCCGCCTCATCCTGGAGGCCGCCAGCGCCGGCATCGGCGGAACGCTGGACCCCGACGGGCTGTTCCTGACCCCGTTCGGCATCCAGCTCACCTCGCCCGACGCCGGCCTGATCCTGCGCGCCGGTGGGCACGCCTGGGTCGCGGCCGAGTCGGGCCTCTTCGTCGACACGGTGTTCGCGCTCGGCGACGTACGCCTCGACGCCAGCGGCGCCATCCTCGACTTCCAGCTCACCGAGGCGCCCCTGGCGCCCGAGCTCAATCTGCTCGCGCGCAATGTGGCGCTGGCTTCGCGCACGGGGGCGATCGGCTCGTCCGTCAATCCGTTCGATGTCGCGGTCTCGCACGAGGACGGACGCATCTCCGCCAGCACCGCTCGCTTCGGCGAAGGTGCGCACCTGAACGGGCCGATGGGCGAGTTCTTCAACATCGCCAATGTCACGTCGGGCGACGCCGTCGCGCTGTCCTCGGCCACCTTCATGTTCATCGACGGCCGCGTCACCGGGCCGGGCCCGATCAGCCTGGTGTCCGGCGCCAGCATGGTGCTGACCCCGTTCGCCGACATCCACGCCACCACCCTCGGCGTGTTCCTGCAGGCTTCCGACCTGCTGATGCAGGAATCGGCGGACGGCGCAGACGCGGCGCGCATCCAGGTCGACGTCGGCACCATCGACCTGCGCACCGTGGGCCACCAGGCTGCACCCGACGCGCCCCGCAGCGGTGGCGACGCGGTCATCACCGGCATCTTCACCGGCAACCCGACCGAGAGCGCGATCCTCATCGACGCCTTCGGCAGCGTGCTCGACGGTGGCGACAAGCGCCTCGACATCATCGCTCGCACCGCCCCCGCCGCCACCCTGACGATCCGTGCCGGCGGCCAGATCGGCGGCAACCCGCTCGAGATCGACGTGCTCCACTTCAACGCCGACTCCGGCGGCCTCATCCACCTCGACTCGCCGGGTTCGCTGGCCATGGGTGACGTACGCGCCGAACGCGAGATCGACATCCGCGCCGCCGGCTCGATCAGTGCGGACTCCGTCACCAGCGTGACCGAGGACGTACGGCTCGCGGCCGATGGCGGCGACCTGCGCGTCGGCGCCATCGCGGGACGCGACGTCGAACTCGGCGTTCAGGGTGGCAATGCGGAGATCGGCTCGATCGACGCGCGCGACCTCGGGCTCCGGGTGGAGAACGGCGACGCTCGCATCGGTTCGATCGACGCCCGCGACGTCGACCTCGGCGCGCGCGATCGCCTCGACATCGATCGTCTCGACGTCGGCCGCAGCCTGCGACTGGGCGGCAACCACATCGTCGCCCGGGTCTTCGCCAGCGGTGGCGCGCCGATCGTCGGCTCCATCGGGGGCTATGGCGGCGGGATGGCCTCGGTCGCGGACCTGACGCTGAGCGGCCCGGGCGGATTCCACTTCGACGACATCGCCGCTCGAACCGGCCGGCTCGACCTGCCCCTCGGCACCCTGCAGGTCGATCGCTTCCAGGTCGGCGAGCGCATGGTCGTCACCAATCCGCAAACTCGGCTGCTGATCGACCAGCAGAACTTCCGCCTGCAGGGCTACGACGTGCAGCTCTACTCCGGCGGGGCCCCCTTCGCCCTGGCGCTCGATCGCAACCTGATCGCCACCGACAGCTTAGTCATCGACCGTCGCGCCTCGCACGAGGTGCGCGGACCCGATGGCCCGCTGGCGAGCGTGGTCGAGTACACCGAGCGCGTGCTCGCCGACATCCATCTCGCCCCGCCGGCTGCCGGAGCGCCCCGCGAGGACGGGGAAGAGAGCCTGGTCCGCATCGCCCCCACCCCCGTCGCGCTCGGAACGGAGGGAGAATGAGGCCGAAACGACCAATCCCCTCCAGTGGAGAGCCCGCAATCGTGAAACCCATGCTGATCCTGGCTGCAGCGCTCTCGGCGGCCCCCGCCCTGGCCCAGACCCTGCCCTCGGCGGCGAATCCCGGCGCGTTGCAGCAGCGCCGGATCGACGAGGAGGAGCGCCGCCGCCAGCTCGAACAGCTCGAGCGCCGCGAGATCACCGATCCGGTCCGGCGCGAAGCCGCACCGCCGCCGGCTGCCCCCCCGGCAGGCGAGGCGGTGCGCTTCACGGTGCGGGAGATCCGCTTCACCGAGTCGGCCATCCTGCCCGCCGAGGCGCTCGCCGAGCTCGCCGGGCCCTACACCGGGCGCGAGGTGAGCCTCGCCGAGCTGCGCGAGCTCGCCGCGCGCATCGACGCGGCCTACCGCGAACGGCGCGTGGTCACCGCGCGCGCGGTGATCCCGCCGCAGGACGTCTCCGACGGTGTCGTCGACATCCGCCTGGTGGAAGGCCGCGTGGGCGAGATCGCGGTAGAGGGCAACGCCAGCACCGACGCGGAATTCATCACCCGGCGCATCGGCCTCGTCGCGGGCGAGCTGGTCGACCTGCCGGTGCTGGAGCAGGACCTGCGCCGCTTCAACCGCACCCAGGACGCGCAGCTGCGCGCGGACCTGGCGGCGGGGCAGCGCTTCGGCACCTCGGACCTCAGGATCCTGGTCGAGGAGCCGCCGCGCCACAGCCTGCGCCTGAGCCTCGACAACGGCGGCAGCGAGGGCTCGGGCGAGTGGCGCACCGGCCTGCAATACACCAACCGCAGCCTGCTCGGCTTCCGCGACGAGCTGAGCCTGGGCGTGGTCGGCGCGAAGGGGCAGGAGAGCTACTCGGCAGGCTACAGCTTCCCGGTGAACCGCAGCGGCGGCCGCCTCAGCCTGGCGGCGTACAAGGACCACGTCGAGATCGTCGAGGGCCCGCTGCGCGACCTCGACATCAGCGGCCGCTCCACCGGCACCATCGTCGCGCTGCGCCAACCGGTGCATCTGGGCGAACGCTCGCGCACCGACCTGGTGCTGGGCAGCAAACGGCGCGAGACGCGCAACTGGATCAGCAGCGTACCGCTGCAGGAGACGCAGACGGTGGACGGCCACCTCGGCGTGGAGCACCAGGCGGCCGACGACCACGGCTACTGGCTCGCCACCTACACCCTCACCGGCGGTCGCGCCAAGGGCTTCGAGCGCAGCAACTACACGCTCGGGCGCGCCTTCGTGCGCCGCGTCCACGCCCTGGCCCCGGGCTGGTCGGCGCAGGCCGGCCTCAACTACCAGCACAGCGGCCACAGCCCGCTGCCGAGCGGCGAGCAGCTGCAGATCGGCGGCGAGTACAGCGTGCGCGGCTACCCGGTGGGCGTATGGTCGGGCGACCGCGGCTTCATCGCCAACCTGGAACTGCATCACCCGCTCGGCGAGCTCGCCGCGAGCGAAGGCCTGCCCGGCGTGCGCGCCACCGGCTTCTTCTTCGCCGACCACGGCCGCGTCACCCCCGACCGCGCACCCAACTCGCTCGAACCGAACCACCGCCAGCTCGGCAGCGCGGGCTGGGGCGTGCGCGCCGCGCTCGGCGAGCGGGTGGACGCCCGCCTCACCTTCGCCCGCGCCTTCAACCGCCTGCCCGACGAGGACCGGCGCTACGAGGTGCATTTCATGCTGGTGGCGGAGTTCATGTAGTCCACCCGCATCCGTGCCTTCCGTCGCTCCTGCAGGGCCCCGCCATGCTTCCCGAGACTCCGATGGGAGCGCCGCAAGTCGCGATCGCGGCGTACGGACAGGTCGGTGCATGTTCCATGCGCCGCATCGCGACTTGCGTCGCTCCCACAAAAACCATCGGGGCCGCATCGCGACTTGCGGCGCTCCCACAAAAACCATCGGGGCCGCGTCGCGACTTGCGTCGCTCCTACGAAAACCATCGGGTAGGGCGTGGCATGATCGGGGGGTCAGATCTCATCCACCCCGCCCCCGATGCAACTTCACCTGATCCGCCACCCCCGCCCGGCCGTCGAGCCGGGAATCTGCTACGGCCAGACCGACCTCGGCCTGGCCGAATGTCCCGCCACGGTGGCGGACCGCCTGCGCCCGCTGCTGCCAGAATCCTTCACCCTGCACGCCAGTCCGCTTGCGCGCGCACGCCTGCTCGCCGAAAAGCTCGGCACCCCGCGCCTCGACAATCGCCTCAAGGAGATCCACTTCGGTGACTGGGAGGGGCGCAGCTTCGACGAAATCGGCAGCGCCATCGACGACTGGGCCGCCGATCCGCTCGGCTTTCGGGCGCCGGGCGGCGAGTCGCCGCGCGAGATGGCCGCGCGGGTACTGGCGTGGCTGGAGGAGCATGGGGTGGCTGCGCGGACGCCGGATGCCGGTTCGGAGTCCGTGCTTGCGCCAAAGGCGGAGATCGCGAAAGCCGAGGCCTGCCCCCCATCTCCAGAAGATCCCGCGCACCTCGTCGTCGTCGCCCACGGCGGCCCGCTGCGCGTGCTCGCCGGCTACCTGCTGGGAATGCCGCCCGAGCGCTGGATCGGGCTCGACTTCGTCTGCGGGCAGGTGACGCGGATCGATGTGGAAAGCTGGGGCACGGTCCTGAAGTGGTTCAATCGCTGAGGCCGCACGCGCGGTGTACAAATTCGGTATTCGGCATTTGGCTTGCAAGCCGCCAGGGCTGCACGTGAACGCAAGCGTCCATCCCATTCCGTTTCCACACTCGACTGCGGTCGAGGCCTGCAATTGACCATCGGCATCCGCCCCGACATGACGATCCTCTGGCTCATCACCGACAACAAGCCCGGCCACCGCAGCCAGCTGCAGGGCCTGGCGCAGGCGCTGGCGGCGCGCACCACGGTCGAGACGCACTGGATCGACGCACCGAGTGGGCGCAGCGCGCTGTGGCAGTGGTCGAGTGGGCGCTTCCCGCCCGGCGCCGGACTGCCCGACCCGGACCTCATCCTCGTCGCCGGCCACCGCACCCACCTCGCCGGCCTCGCAGCCCGACGCGCGCGCGGCGGCAGGCTGATCGCACTGATGCGGCCCAGTCTGCCGCTGGGCTGCTTCGACCTGTGCGTGATCCCGCAGCACGACGCACCGCCGGCCCACGCCAAGGTCATCGCCACCCGCGGCGTGGTGAACACCGCGCGCCCGAGCGCCGAGCGCGCCGACGATCGCGGCCTGTTCCTGATCGGCGGGCCGTCGAAGCACCACGGCTGGGACACCGCCGGCCTGCTCGCCCAGCTCGACGCCATCCTCGTGGCCACACCCGCCGTGCGATGGACGCTCACCACCTCGCGGCGCACGCCCGCCGACACCGAACCCGCCCTGCTCGCGCTGCGCGAACGCGGCGTGGACGTGCGCCCGGTGCGCGACACCCCGCCCGGCTGGGCGATGGAGCAGGTCGCGCGCAGTGCGCAGGCCTGGGTGACGGAAGACAGCGTGTCGATGGTGTACGAGAGCCTCACCGCCGGCGCCGCCACCGGCCTGCTCGCCGTGCCGCGCCTGGGCGAGACGCGCATCACCGCCGGCGTCGCCAACCTGCAGCGCGAGGGCTTCGTCACCCCGTTCGCCGATTGGCAGCGCACCGGCCGCCTGAGCACGCCCCCCGAGCGCCTGGCCGAAGCCGAGCGCGTGGCCGAGGCGGTGCTGGCACGGTTCGGAGCGTGAGCACAAGTTCGAGCCCCCCGCACCGCGACGGTTTTCTGTAGGAGGCGTCCATATAAGCGCCGCAAGGCGCGAAAGCGGCGGTTGAGCTTCGTCCGCCCACGTCGCGCACCCGACGGCCGTATTCGCGGCTGGCGCCGCTCCTACACGAAACATCGCGTATACAAGGCGGGCCCGCCGCCGGCCTACAATACCGCTATCCCCCGAACCGGATCGGAGCACCGCCATGGGCCTCGCGCTGCGCAAGGAAAAGCACTACACCTACGCCGACTACCTGCAGTGGCCGGACGAGACACGCTACGAGCTGATCGACGGCGAAGCCTTCCTGATGTCACCTGCACCGCTGGTCGAGCATCAGGAGGTCGCCGGCGAGGTCTACTATCAGCTTCGCAACCAGCTCGACGGCCAGCCCTGCCGCCCCTACATCGCCCCGGTCGACGTCCGCCTGCCGCGCAAGGACGAAGCCGACGCTGCCATCGACACCGTGGTGCAGCCCGATATCCTCGTGGTATGCGACCCGCGCAAGATCGACCGCCGCGGCGTGCGCGGCGCGCCCGACTGGGTGCTCGAGGTGCTCTCCCCCAGCACCGCCGCCCACGACCAGATCGCCAAGCGCCGCACCTACGAGCGCGCCGGCGTGCGCGAATACTGGCTGGTGCACCCGGGGGACCGCACCCTCACTGTCTATCTGCTCGACAACGGCCAGTACGGCCGGCCGGAGATCTACGAGCTGAAGGACGCGACCCCGATCGGCGTGCTGCCGGGCGTGTCGATCGCCTGGGACGCGCTGGTCGCACGCCTGCCCAAGCCGGAGTATTGATCTGGCCGACCCGGCTTCGCTCCCGCCACAGGAACCGCCTGGCTTGATCGCATCTCATATGCGATACATAATTCGCACTCCGCAAGCGAGGAAGCCATGGCACAGAGTTCAATGCTCCACATCCGCGTCGACGACGAAACGAAGACCCAGGCCACCGAGGCGCTGGCCGCCATGGGCCTGTCGATGTCCGACGCCGTGCGCATCTTCCTCAAGCGCGTCGTCAACGACCAGGCCTTCCCGCTCGAACTCAAGGTCCCCAACGCCGAAACGCGCGCCGCCATGGAAGAGGCGCGCGCCATGATGAAGGCACACCAGGCACGTTTCGAATCGACCGACGCCCTCTTCGATGAGCTCGAAAAAGCCCGCTAAAACCAAGCGAGCATCGCTGCCGCGCGCCGCGGATTTCAGCAAGGCCTTCCACAAGGACTGGGAACGATTCAGCCGCTCCGGCCGTTTCGACCTCAAGCGGCTCAAGGAAGTCATGCTGCTGCTCATCGCCAACGACGCCCCGCTCGGCCCGGAGTGGTTCGACCACCCGCTCAAGGGCGAGTGGGCCGATCACCGCGAATGCCACGTCGGCGGCGACTTCCTGCTCATCTACAGCGCCGATGACCGACAGATTACCTTCGTCCGGGCGGGCACCCATGCGGATCTCTTCGAGGGATGAGGCACGAATGAAAGCCCTCAAGGTCCTGCAACTTCTCCCCGCGCTGGACAGCGGCGGCGTCGAGCGTGGCACGCTCGAGATCGCGCGCGCGCTGGTCGCGGCCGGGCACGAATCGGTGGTGCTGTCCAGGGGCGGGCGCCTGGTCGGGCAGTTGCAGGACGAAGGCTCGCGCCACCTCGCGCGCGACCTCGGGCGCAAGTCGCCGACCACCTTCCTGCACTACCGCGCGCTGCGCAGGCTCTTCGAGGCCGAGCGCTTCGACATCGTCCATGCCCGCTCGCGCCTGCCCGCCTGGGTGGTGTGGCTGGCCTGGCGCGGCATGCCGGCCGACGCCCGCCCACACTTCGTCACCACGGTGCACGGCATGCACTCGGTCAGCCGCTACAGCGCCATCATGTGCGCGGGCGAGCGCGTGATCGCAGTCAGCGACACGGTGCGCGACTACCTCCGCAGCCACTACCCGCCGACACGCTGGCCGCATCTGGCGGACGAGCACATCACGGTGATCCCGCGCGGCATCGACCCGGCGGAGTTTCCGCGCGACTATCCGCCGTCGGACGAATGGCTGGCGCGCTTTCATGCCGAATTCCCGCAGATCGGCCAGCGCAAGGTGCTGACGCTGCCCGGGCGGCTGACGCGCCTGAAGGGTCATCACGACTTCATCACCTTGGTCGCCAGGCTGGTCGCCGAGGGCATCGACGTGATCGGGCTGGTCGTCGGCGGCGAAGACCCGAAGCGGCCGGGCTACGCGAAGGAGATCCGCGAGCGCGTGCAGGCGGAGGGGCTGGGCGATCGCATCGTGTTCACCGGCCACCGCAGCGACGTGCGCGAGATCTATTCGGTATCGGATTGCGTGCTGAGCTTGTCGAGCACGCCGGAATCCTTCGGGCGCACGGTGCTCGAGCCGCTCGCGATGGGGCGGCCGGTGGTGGGGTACGCGCATGGCGGGGTGGCGGAGATCCTCGCCGAGCTGTTCCCGCATGGGGCGGTGGGCAATGGGGACGTCGCCGCCGCTACCGTGCGGGCGGCGGACGTGATCGCCGGACGGACCCCGGTGGTGGAGCACAACAGCCGCTTCCTGCTCGCGAACATGCAGGCGCAGACGCTGAAGCTTTACAGGAGCCTCGCATGACCGAGTGGCTCGCCCTCTCCGCGGCGCTCGCCGCCGGCTGGTTCTCCAACCGCTACGCCTGGTGGCGCAAGCCGGTCGATCTGCGCCATCCGCGCGTGCTGATGTACCACATGGTCAGCCCGCACCGCCCGGGCGCGAAGTTCAACGGCCTGCGCGTCCCCCCCGAACGCTTCGAGGCCCAGCTCGACTGGCTGAAGCGCAAGGGCTGGACATTTTTCACCGTCGGCGAGCTGTGGGCGCAGTGGGACGAGCTGCCCGAGAAGAGTGTCGCGATCACCTTCGACGACGGCTACGCCGACAACCTGCATAACGCCCTGCCCTTGCTGGACAAGTACGACGCCAAGGCAACGATCTACATCGTCGTCGACCGCCACGACCGCGACTGGTCCACCGCCAAGAAGGCGCACCACAACACCGGCGAGCTCGCGCGCGAACCCAAGCTGAGCGACGACGAGCTGCAGCGCCTGGTCGCGAGCGGCCGCATCGAGATCGGCTCGCACACGCTCACCCACATCAACATGGGCACGACTTCGGCGGCAGACAAGCGCCACGAGCTGGCCGAGTCCCGCCGCCTGCTGCAGGCGCAGACCGGCCAGGCGGTGGCGAGCTTCGCCTATCCGTTCGGGATCTACGGCGAGGAAGACGTCGCGCTCGCACGCGCGGCCGGCTACACGACCGCAGTGACGACCATCGACGGCATCGACGCACGCACCCCGCGCCCCGATCCGCTGCAGCTCAAGCGCATCAAAATCAGTGGCAAGGACAAGCTGCTCGCGTTCGCGCTGCGCATGCGCGGCGGGAAACGGGGGTGGAAGAAGTGAGGCCGCTCGCCATCTGGCTGCTCAGCGACGGGGCCCCCGGGCACCTCAGCCAGAGCCGCGGCATCGTCGATGCGCTCGCCACCCGGCGGATGGTGGAAACGCGCACCATCGAGCTGAAGATCCGCAGCCCTTTCTGGAAGCGCCTGGGCCGCCTGCTGCTGCCGCGCATCCGCGACACCGACACGTGGCTGCGGCGGATCTACGGCCTCACCCCACCCGCCGGCCAGCCCGCGCTGATCGTCTCGTCCGGCGCCAACACCCTGCTCGCCAACGCCCTGCTCGCGCGCCGGCACGGCGTGCCCAACGTGTATAGCGGCACCCTCAAGGGCTACGACCCGGCCGCCTTCGCCGGCGTGTTCACCGTGGTGCCGCTCGGTGTCGCGTGCAATCACGTGCTGCCCCTGCCGCCGGTGCCGGGCGAGCTCGCCCGTCCGCTGCCTCCCCCGACCGGCGAACCACGGATCGCGGTACTCGTCGGCGGCGATGGCGCTGGCTATGTCTTCAAGGAAGCCGACTGGCGCGCCTTCGGCGCCGGCCTCGCCGCGCTCGCCCGCCGCGACGGCGCCCGCCTGCTGCTCACCACGTCCCGCCGTACCGGCGCTGTCGCCGAAGCCTGGCTGCGCGAAAGCATCCCCGTCGAACTGATCGCCGACGCCGTGTGGTGGTCGCAGGCGCCGCGCAAGGTCATGCGCGATTTCCTCGGCGCGGCAAGCGCGATCGTCGTCACCGAGGACAGCCTCAGCATGGTGGCCGAGAGCCTCTACTCCGGCCGGCCGGTGGTCTCGGTCTCGCCCGTGGTCGCCCAGCCCAACGCCAACGATGGCGCCGCGTTGCAGGCTTATGCAGAGCGCGGCCTGCTGGTGCGCCAGCCGCTCGCGGGCCTCGCCTACATCGCATTCCCCGACTGCAGCACGCCCGTGCCCGACGTGCAGGCCGAGATCGCCGACGTCGTCCTCGCGCTGCTGGAGCCGACAACACCATGAAGAAGGTGCTGATCTGGGGCCGCTACGGCAACTACGGGCCCGACTACCCGCGCAACCGCGTCATCGAGTCGGTGCTGCGCAGCCTCGGCTGCGAGGTGAGCCGCTTCCTGCCCGCGCTGTCGGCCACCGCCGACCTCGAGTACGCCCTGCGGAACCTCCTGGAGCGCAGCCACCGCCCCGACCTCGTCTGGGTGCCGTGCTTCCGCCAGCGCGACCTCGCCGCCGCCGCGCGCTACGCCCGCCGCCAGCGCGTGCCGCTGGTCTTCGACCCGCTGATCAGCGCCTACGACAAGCAGATGAACGAAAAGCACAAGTTCGCCGCGGACAGCGCAAAGGCGCGCAAGCTGCTGGAGTGGGAATCGCGCCTCTTCCAGCTGCCCGACTGGCTGATCGCCGACACCGAGGGCCACGCCGACTACTTCCACGCCACCCACGGCGTGGCGCGCGCGCGCATCCGCGTGATCCCGGTCGGCGCCGAGGAGTCGCTGTTCACCCCGCAGCCCTGGCCGCACAAGCCCGCCGATGCGCCGCTGGAACTCGCCTTCTTCGGCACCTTCATCGGCCTGCAGGGGGTGGATGTGCTGGCGCAGGCCATCCTGCACTACGACGGCCCGCCCACCCACTGGCGCCTGATCGGCGAAGGGCCGATGAAGGCGGAGTGCGAACGTCTCCTCGCGCCGCTTGCCGGCGCCACCGGCCCCAGCCGCGTCAGCTTCGAAGGCTGGGGCCCGCTGCCCGAGCTCCCCGGCCGGCTCGCCAGCGCCGACGCCATCCTCGGCATCTTCGGCACCAGCGACAAGGCGCTGCGGGTGATTCCGAACAAGGTGTATCAGGGGCTGGCGATCGGGCGGGCGGTGCTCACCGCGGCAACGCCGGCCTTCACGCCCGAACTACGGGCGGACGAGGAACACGGTGTTTTCTGGGCGAAGGCGGGCAATCCGAAGAGCATCGTCGACGCCGTCCGGCGACTGCATCAACACCGTGAGGCGCTCGCTTGCTATGGGGATGCAGCACGAGCAAGCTACGAATCGCATTACTCCAACCGCGTCATCGCACAGGTGCTGCGGGACATCCTTCAGGCCTGACCCGTCCGCAAACTCGCCATGCAGCCGCTCGTCTCCATCATTATCACCAACTACAACTACGGGCGCTTCCTCGCCGAGGCGATTGAATCGGCGCTGGCGCAGACCTGGCAGGATTGCGAGATCCTCTTCATCGACGACGGCTCCACCGACGGCAGCGTGGAGATCGCCCGCCGCTACCCGATCACCGTCCTCACCCAGAACAACTCCGGCGTCTGCATCGCGCGCAACAATGCACTGAGCCTAGCACGCGGCGAAAACGTGATGTTCCTGGATGCGGACGACCGCCTGGTGCCCACCGCGGTCGAGCACATGCTGGCACGTCTGCGCGACGCGCCGGCGGACGTCGGCTACGTCTATGGCCAGATGGAGTATTTCGGCGTCAAGACCGGCCTGTTCGCCTCGCAGCCCTTCGACCCGCGCAAGCTCGCCAAGGCCAACTTCGTCTGCGCCACCACGCTGCTGCGCAAACAGGTCATCGTCGATGCCGGTGGATACGACGACGGCTTCCGCATGTTGCGGGAAGACTGGGAGCTCTACCTGAGGCTGTGGTCGCGCGGCTATCGCGGGGAGTTCCTCCCGGAGGTGATCCTGGAGTACCGCAAGCACAAGGGGCCGACCGTGGGCACCTCACCAACCAAGGCGCTGACGATCGCGATGCTGATCAAGCTGTATCCGGGGCTGATGTGGAGGCATCTGCTGAAGCATCCGTGGCGGTATGGGTCTAGGCTGTTGTTTGGCAACCTAAGGGACCGGGTTGGTCGTTATGGTGCGCACGCTCAGGAGTCCAGCCTAACGCGCCTCGACCCGGTCCTCACGGCACAAACCACCGGCACTCCCTTCCAGCCCCCTCTCGAAAGCTGATCCCCATGCAACTCCCGAACGCCGTGGAGCGGCCGCTTTACTACGTCAATACGGTCGCGATCTTCTGGTTTCTCGCCTTCATCGTCGTCGGCCCCAAATACACCATCGGGTCGAGCCTGCTGCTGCTGCTCGGCCTGATCACGCTGCCGTTCAACCTGCTTCCTGCGCGCGCGACCCTGAAAGAACAGGCGCCATGGATCATCGGGCTATCGATTTATACCCTGTACCTCATCCTCTACCGGACATTGGAGGGGCTTCCACCGGAAAAGCTTGACCCACCCTTCCGTTTCCTAGCAGCAATTCCGATCCTGATCCACCTGCGAAGGTATGGATTTCATCCGGCAGCGATCGGGCTAGGCGCGGCGGTGGGCTGTCTGATCGGCGGCTCAGCAGGCATGGAAGAGATCATCTCAGGCAAGGCAACTCGTGCAGGCTCCACCATTGCACATCACCCGATTCCTTACGGAACGCTGATGGCCATGCTCGCGATGTGCGCCTTGTATTTTTCGCTGCGCTCGAAAGAATTGATTCTGCGTGGCGTTCTGCTGACTGGAACTGCAACCGGGCTGATTGCAGTGCTACTTTCGGGCACGCGAGGCCTCGTACCAGCGGTCCTGATTGCTCTTGCCTATCTCGGCCTTCAAAGCCTTGAGAAACTCCGGATAAACAAGGCGAGAACCACGGGACTGGGGCTATTGATCGCCGCAACGCTTGTCGTAGCTGTCTATCAATTCCCAATGGTACAAACCCGCATTGACGACACAAAGGCGGAAATTTCCGCAATCCAGTCCGGGCAGCTAGGCACCTCATTCGGCTTACGGCTGCAGATGTGGCACTCGGCCCTTTACCTGGCCTCGCAGAGTCTCTTGACCGGTGTCGGCACCGGCCAGGAAAAACGGGGAGCGGCAGCCGCTGAATTTTTAGAAGAGAAAGGGTACAACCCCGATCTCTTCAAATGGTTCGAGCACCTTCACAGCGAATACTTGGATACTCTGGCCAGCTACGGGCTGCTCGGACTCGCTGCGCTGCTCGCATTGTTTGTCGGTGCGGTCCGGCGCGTCCCGCTTCCAGGACGAGCGCCCTTGGTGATGGCACTCGCAGTCATCACGATCGAAGCCTTGACCGAGACCGTCTTTGTCGACACCAAGCTCACCATGGGCTTCGTTTTCCTCGTGACCGCCCTCAGGGCTCAGGCGTACGCTCAAACTCCCGCGACATCCGACCGTCACCGAGGCCCAGCGCCCTTGTCGAGGCCACAAAACGGTTTGTAGTACAGCGCGTCCGCAAGCCGTCTTAGCAGACGACGTAGCCTCTTTGCCAGTGCGGGCGCACGCGCGTTTGCGCGCAATCCATGCCGATCCGGGTCGAGGGAAGAAGCGGCCGCCGTCTCATGCAAGGAGGCACAAGGCGGCTGCACGCAGGAGACCTGCAGGCCCCAGACCATGTCGAGATCGAGCCAGTCGTCCACCAGAAAGCGGATCGGCTTTTGTCGCGCCAGCAGGAGCCCGGCCCCTGCCCGGTTGATCAGATAGGCATGCGCCAGCCAGGCATTTCGCACCCGCGTCAGCCGATGCCCCGCGCCCAAGGGAATCGCCCCTCGCTTCAGGTAGCGATCCGCGGCGCTGAGCAGCAGCACCCGTGGTGCATCGGCTGCAAGCCAGGCCTGCAGCCGCACGTCCTCCAGCAGCGCGACGGTTTCCGGCAGGACCAGCGCGTCGTCCTCCAGCACCACCACGAACGGGGCCCGAGTCTCCAGAAAGCGCGCATAGGCTCCGAGGTGCGACAAGGTGCATCCCACCTCGCCCGGTGAAGGCGGACGCCCGTACCACGTGCAAAAAAAATCGTGATCGACGCGCTCACGCAACACCGCGTCGGGCAAACGGCGCCCATCGACCGCTTCGAACCGCTCGTATCTGCTCAACCCCACCTGGCACAGGTTCTGCGCAATCCGTTCCCATCGCACTGTAGCGCCAGCGAGATTGACGACAAAGATCGGCGAACCGTCCATCACCGCAGGCGCCCTGCGCACGCGTCCGAGACCAGTTGGCAAACACATCGATCCAGCAATTGCGCAACCACCTCGTTCGAATAATGCTTGATCGCTGCCTGACGCCCGTTGCGAGCCAGGCGTTGGCGCAAGGCCCGATCGTCATGCAGGCGACGCAGCGCGGCCGCGAGCGCGGGCGGATCGGCCGGTGGCACGACGAGCGCCGTCTCGCCATCCGCATAACAGCTCGATGGCCCGTCGATCGCCGTGCCGATCAGGGCCTTGTTCCATGCAAAGCTCTCCAGGATCACGATGCCCTGCGTCTCCCACTCCGAGGTGAAGCACATCACGTCGAGCGAGTTGAAGAACGCCGGCTTGTCCGCCGGATCGAGCCAGCCCAGGAACCCCACCCGATCGGCCAACCCCAGTTCGTCCGCCCGCTTCTGCAGCGCCGCACGCTCCTCCCCATCGCCCGCGATCTGCGCCCGGAACGCCACTCCGTCCACCGCAAGCAACGCAAGCGCATCGAGCAAATGCCGAAACCCCTTGTTGGGCACCATACGGCCGATCGCGCCGATCGAGAACACACCATCCGTAGGGTCTGCCAGCACCTCTTCCGGCGGGATGCTCACCGCGTTGCTGATCACGAACGACGGTTTCGCTCCACCCGTGGCCGCCTCGACGATCTGCTGCATGTAGGGCGTGATGCAGAAGAAGGCGTCCGCCTTGAGCGTGCGCTTGATGTTGTGGCTGTGGTTGAAGGCGATCACCGGTACCGTCGGCGGCGCCGCCCGCTTGAGCATGTGGATCGCCCGACCGCTGTGGGCGATCACCGCATCGATGCGACGGGCGCGGAGAAGACGCGACGCCTTCCAACTCGCGATCAGGTCGTAGTGTCCGGAGTTGCGCAGCGTGACGACATCAAGCCCCGGGCCGACGAAGTCCGCCGGCACGTTGGGCAGATCGACCGGGTCGATCAGCAGCGTGACCGAATGCCCCTCCTCCGCGAGCAGACGGGCGGTCTTGAGCGTCGCGCCCCAACGCCCGCCGGTCGAGTCGCCGTAGACCGCGTTGAGAATGTTCATTGAAAGTTGATCTCGGGCCGCGTAAACCTAGAATTATAGCCGCACGATCGTTCGATTCGCCGAAGCGCTCCCGCGTGACGGCAGAGCCTCTGCACTCGCATGAAGGCAGCAGCGGCGCTATGGCATCGCAGACCTGCGCGAGGGGCTGCAGGCCCCCAGCCTCCGCACGTCCGTATAGAATCTGACCCTCCCCATGTATTCACCAATCTATTCATCGCATGTCACGTCACGCCGATGCCATCCGTCTCCAGCTCGCAAAAGCGCCGCTTCCCGGACGACAACTCTTTGAACTGATTGGAGTCAGTCAGCCGACGGGCTCGCGCGCCCTGAGGGCGCTCGGCAGCGAGATCGTTCGGCTCGGTGCCGCGCGATCCATTCAGTACGCGCTGCGCGACAACGCCAGAGGGTTGCCGGACATCCTGGTTCATCGGATCGACGCGGAGGGGCAGATTCGACGACTCGGAACGCTCATCCCTGTCCGGCCCGAGGGCTTCGTGATGCTTCAGGAGAACGGTGAGGCCCTGCACAGCGACGGGCTCCCGTGGTGGCTGTTCGATATGCGCCCCCAAGGCTATCTTGGGCGAGCCTATGCAGCGCGGCACGGCGCGGCACTCGGACTGCCGGAGCGCCTGAACGACTGGACGGATACGCACGTCCTGCGCGCCTTGCTGGCACATGGTCACGACCTCGTAGGCAATCTTTTGCTGGGTGACGTTGCGCGGGAACGCTTTCTCACCGCCCCCCCCCCCAGCCCAATCGAAGAAGAAGGCAAGGCGGCCCAATATGCACGGCTGGCAGGGGAAGCCGCCAGAGGCGAAGTGCCTGGATCCTCCGCAGGCGGCGAGCAACCCAAGTTCACCGCCTTCGCGGCAACACCGAACGGCCCCTGCCACGTCATCGTGAAGTTCAGTGAAGTCGTGGAAGGGCCGGTGAGCGAGCGCTGGAGGGACCTCCTGCTGGCCGAACATCTCGCCCTCGAGACACTGCGAGAAGCCGGCATTCCTGCCGCTGTCACGCGCGTCGCCGACCATGGAGCCCAGCGCTTTCTCGAAGTGGAGCGTTTCGATCGCGTGGGCCCGACCGGTCGGCGTGCGCTGATCTCCCTGGCCGCGATGGACGCGGAATTTATCGGCGCCGGAACCGGCGGCTGGCCCGGCATCGCGCAGCGCCTGGCTAAAGCAGGGCAGATCGTTACCGAAGCCGCGGACGCGGCAAACCTCCTGTGGTCATTCGGCACCCTGATCGGCAACACCGACATGCACAGTGGAAACCTGTCGTTCATCTCGGAGCACGACCGGCCTTATGCCATCGCGCCAGCCTACGACATGACACCGATGTGCTTCGCCCCCCGAATTGGCGGAGGCTTGCCCGACACCATTGCAGACGCGGCGCTTCATCCCGGTATCGCCAACGAAGTCTGGCGGCGCGCC
This sequence comes from Thauera sp. DNT-1, assembly GCF_055393985.1. Taxonomy (NCBI): domain Bacteria; kingdom Pseudomonadati; phylum Pseudomonadota; class Betaproteobacteria; order Rhodocyclales; family Zoogloeaceae; genus Thauera; species Thauera sp. DNT-1. Next base: position 2,306,535 of record NZ_AP043752.1, read on the forward strand.
GAGCCGCTGAGCCAGGCCTTCCTTCACCGTCTCCGGGCGGCGAGCGGGTTCTCCCGCCGCTTTGCTCCCTGCATCGCGGCACTGGAAGATCACATCGCGCGGGTTGGCCGCAAGATCGCCAGGCTGGGTTAGGGCACCGGCAAGGCATTGAGCGGCGACCGCGATGGTCTTGCCGCCCACGGATCCCGCCTCAGAACCAGTCGCTATCGTCGTCCAGGAAAGTCCGCACCGCGGTCAGCCCCCCTCCCGAACTCGCCTCCAAGGCCTTCAGCAGCAAGGTCGACGACGCCACCGGTGAGATGATCGGCGTTCACATCCAATTCGCACACAAAACCCCACGGGCGGCACACCCGTCACGCTCCTCGACGAATACGTGCGCAACTCGATCATCCGGTTGGGCATGGAAGCGATCATGCTCAGCCAGTGCAACAGCTTCCGCACCCGCGAGCAGGAACTTCTAAACGCGCAGATCCAGAACCGCGTTGCCATCCGCGAGGAAGAAAGCCGCCTCGCCCACCTTCACGACGTCATCGCCTGCACCCCTGATGCGAGTAGCATCGACAATCGCCAGGTGGTTTCGGTTGAACGAGGCGCCGAGCGCTTCCTGTTGCCGGCGGCGCAGTTGGTCGCGTCCGAAATCCAGATTAGCGAGTTGAAGCTTGCCGAGGTGCGTCGCGAGCGCGACCGCATCGCCAGTGCGCTCAAGCGCGACTACTACTGCCAGGCTCAACAAACCCTTCAACAACCCACCACGGGCCGAACCTTCCTCGAGGAGATCAAGCACATCCAGGCTGCGGTCTGCCAGAGCCAGGGCAAATCCATCGACGCGGTGGAGCAGACCTGGAACGAGATCGACGTCGAGCGCGCAAACGGGAGCAATACCTACCTGCAGTCGATGCGCTTCGCCTCCCCCCGAAGGCACGGAGACTAGACAGCGCAAGCCCGCGGACTGACACTCGGCATCGTGCTGGGCGGCATGCTGGGCATCTTGATCGCCCTCATCCGCTCCTGGTGGCGCTGCGGGTTTGGTAGCCCCCAATACATAAAGGCTGATCCCCATGTGCGGAATCTCAGGTCTGTCTCGCCGGCCGTCCGCATCGTCTATGCGCAGCCCGGAGGCCTGCCCGACCACAGACCGGTGAGCGTGCTGAACTCTCCTCGACGAGCAAGCGGGCAAGCTGGTCGCGGCAGCGGAAGCTGGCGAGACCAGCGAATTGACCCCGACGCCCCCGCTCAGCCACGGAAAACCACAGAAAACCACAGAAAACCACAGGCTGTTAGCAAGCATGGCGTGCAAACGGACCTCTCACAGCGCCACACTCTTACGTTCGTCCAGTTCATCCCGAGGGTACTCGAGTGAGATAATGCGATTTTCCTCGCACAACCTCACCGCATGCAGAACATACAGCCGCTCACCCAGAACCGCGATGAAGACGAGATCAGCCTGCTCGAACTGTGGCGGATCCTCATGAAGCGCAAGGGGCTCATCCTCGCCTGGTTCCTCGGCTGCCTGGCTGCCGGCGCGGCGTTCGCCTTCCTGAAAGCGCCGGTGTACGAGGCGGACATCAAGCTGCGCATCGGCCAGGTAAAAGGCAATGCGGACACACCACCCGCGCTGCTTGACGCCGCCGAAGAGCTCTCCTCCCGCATCCTCGCCCAGTACGGCGAAGACATCGCTCAAGGCATCAAGCGCGAACGGCCCTTCATCTCCAAGGCAGTGGTTCAGAGGGGCGGCACCACCACGCTGGAACTGACAGCCGAAGCGGATAGCCCTGCAGACGCGGCACACCTCCTCGAGGACGTGGTCGACGACATCCGCAAGGCTCATACGAAGGTGTACGAGGACAACCTCAAGCCGATCACCGAGCGCCTCAAGAGCCTGGGGGAGCAGAGGCAGGCGCTGCAACAGCAGTACCGGGACATCACTGCGCTCGTCGACCAGCTCAAGGAACGCGATACCGTGCAGGCCTCGCTGGTGATGATCGAGCGCGGCCCGATCGCCACCGCCATCAACGAACTCGACGCCGAACGTCTGCGCCTGTCGCAGCAGATGACGCCGCCGCAGACCCGCCCCACCAAACTGATCGGAGAAATCACCGCCCCGGCCAAACCGTCGAAGCCGAAAAAGGCGCTCGTGCTAGCGCTTGCGGCCGTGCTCGGTTTGACAGGCGGCGTGATGCTTGTCTTCGTGGCGGAATTCGTTGCGAGGATTAAGGCCAACGGCGCCCGCGCCTGACGCGTGGGCTCGGCTTTTGGCGGAGAGCGTGCGTGCAACGCAAAGAGTATCCCTGATGAACCGTCTGGACAAAATCAATGATCGACGCAAGCCGAGTCACGGCACCTTGCACGACTTCCGGGAGCTCTTGGTCCGCCTCATCGCTGCGGTGCTCTCGGGCCGCGATATGGTCGAGGACATCATCTTCTGGGCGCGCACCAAGGAGACGTGGCTGCGCCGTTTCCTCGTGCTCAAGAACCGCAACCTGTCAGAGGAAGCTTTACTCCCGATACTGCGTGCGCTCGATCCGACCCAGTTCGAGACCATGTCCCGGCGCTGGGTCGGCGTCGTCGTGAGTGCGCTCAGCGCCGACGCTCCAGCGTGCCGTTACATTCTCGAACGAAACCACCCGTCGAAAAAACACAACCCAAAACCCCCAAGCGGGCAATACATAGCTGCACTGAGCCACAATTGAGTAAAAAAATCTCAAGTAAATTAAGTATCTTGTGGGTCGCTTTCTCACTCGCCCTGCCTGCAGCATTTAACTTTGCCTTCTTGATTTTCGCAGCAAGAAATCAAACGATTGAAGAGTACGGCGCCATTGTTTTCGCCATCACCGTTAGTGTATTTATCAGCTCATTCTCAGATCTTGGCCTTCGAGACTTCCTCTTAACAAAAACCGCACTGAACCACAACCTATCAAAAGAAAGCAGCCTATTTTTCAATGGGACATTATTTTTCACAATCTTCACTACGGCAGCGTTTCTATACACTTACTTTTCCGCATCAGAACCGGCTTCAGCGATATTCGTATTACTACTGACGCCCGAAGCTTACGCTCTTGGCGTCTTGCAAAAAACACTATTCTTAAGATATCAAAAAGAAGACGACCTCATCTCCTTCTCAAAAATTGACTCACTTGCAAAAATATCCATTTCCGCAGCGAAGATCGCCGTCTATATTCAAACCAAGGACGCTTTTTACGCATTCTTGCTTTCCTCACTATCCAACTTGTCTCTATACGCAATCTGGCTCTTAAAGACACACCGAACGCAACAGGAGCCCCCTCCCCTATGGAAGATTGCAAGAAGCTCTGTTACGGAAATACTACCAAGGTACAGAATCTGGATTTTTTACACCCTATCTTTTTTCTCTTTTTATCTCTACTCCACCGCCGATAAGCTTATTATCGCAGGAACGCTCGGCGAGACGAAGCTCGCACTTTATATGGCAGCATTTTCGTTCGTCTCTCTTGGCCAAATTTTTGTCTCAGCCGTCTGGTCGCTTTACATGCCTAAGATATCGCGAGATTCAAAGGCAATCTCCAGAAAAATACTTTTCTCGCAAGCCATCCTTGCAGGCTGCTTTTTCTTTTTGATTTACCAGTTTCTCGGACCACCAGCGATCGAACTTCTCTTCCCTTCCGGCTATTCTGAATCCACAATAACAATTTCGATCCTATCGCTTTACTTTTTATTTAGATTTCCAAATGTAGTATTTGAAATCTACTGGGTCGCAGAAGAGCGCTACGATGCTTTTGTCAAACTTCGATTAATTACCGCAGCAATCAGCGTCACTGCAAACAGTCTTTTGATACCAACTCTTGGGTTTCAGTTTGCCGCTTGGACCATGGTTTTTTCCGAACTCCTCCTGCTCTTGCTGATCGTATTTTTTGAGACTAAGCCAACAACAAAATGAAAACAGCCCTCGTCACCGGCATCACCGGCCAGGACGGCTCCTACCTCGCCGAATTCCTCCTCGCCAAGGGCTATGAAGTCCACGGCATCAAGCGCCGCGCCTCGAGCTTCAACACCCAGCGCATCGACCATATCTACCAGGACCCGCACACCCCTAACCCGCGCATGGTCCTGCACTACGGCGATCTCACCGACTCGTCCAACCTCACCCGCATCCTGCAGCAGGTGCAGCCCGATGAGGTCTATAACCTCGGCGCACAGTCGCACGTGGCGGTGAGCTTCGAGTCGCCCGAATACACCGCCGACGTCGACGCCATGGGCACGCTGCGCCTGCTCGAAGCCATCCGCCTGCTCGGCCTGGACAAGAAGACGCGCTTCTACCAGGCCTCCACCTCCGAGCTCTACGGCCTGGTGCAGGAGATCCCGCAGAAGGAGACCACGCCCTTCTACCCGCGCAGCCCCTACGCAGTGGCCAAGCTCTACGCATACTGGATCACGGTGAACTACCGCGAGGCCTATGGCATGTACGCCTGCAACGGCATCCTGTTCAACCACGAGAGCCCGCGCCGCGGCGAGACCTTCGTCACCCGCAAGATCACCCGCGGCCTGGCCAACATCGCGCAGGGGCTGGAACAGTGTCTCTACATGGGCAACATGGACGCGCTGCGCGACTGGGGCCACGCCAAGGACTATGTCCGCATGCAGTGGATGATGCTGCAGCAGGATCAGCCGGAAGATTTCGTCATCGCCACCGGCGTGCAGTACTCGGTGCGCGAGTTCATCCGCTGGTCGGCGGCGGAGTTGGGCATCACGCTACGCTTCGAGCGCAAGGGGATCGAGGAGCGTGCGATCGTCGAGCACATTGACGGCAACAATGCCCCGGCGCTGAGGGCGGGCGATGTCATCGTGCGCATCGATCCGCGCTATTTCCGGCCTGCCGAGGTCGAGACCCTGCTCGGCGACCCGACCAAGGCCAAGGACAAGCTCGGCTGGACGCCGGAGATCACGGTGCAGGAGATGTGCGCCGAGATGGTCGCCGAGGACCTCAAGGTGGCGCAGCGGCACGCCTTCCTGAAGGCGCACGGGCACGACGTGCCGGTGGCCGTTGAAAATTGATCGACTTGGAGATCGCGGCTTGCGCCGCTCCTACAGAATGAACCCGACTGACACCATTTTCGTCGCTGGCCATCGCGGCATGGTCGGCTCGGCCATCGTGCGCCGCCTGCAGGCGCTGGGCTGCACCAACATCCTCACCGCCGGCCGCGACGCGCTCGACCTCACCGACCAGCACGCAGTCGATGCCTTCTTCGCCACCCACCGCATCGACCAGGTCTATCTGGCCGCGGCCAAGGTCGGCGGCATCCACGCCAACAACACCTACCCGGCCGAGTTCATCCACCAGAACCTGATGATCGAGGCCAACCTCATCCACGCCGCCCACACGCACGGCGTGCACAAGCTCATGTTCCTCGGCTCGTCGTGCATCTACCCCAAGCTCGCCGAGCAACCGATGAAGGAAGAAGCGCTGCTAACCGGCCTGCTCGAACCCACCAACGAGCCCTACGCCATCGCCAAGATCGCTGGCATCAAGCTCTGCGAGAGCTACAACCGCCAGTACGGCCGCGACTACCGCAGCGCCATGCCCACCAACCTCTACGGCCCGGGCGACAACTTCCACCCCGAGAACAGCCACGTCATCCCGGCGCTGATGCGGCGCATCCACGAGGCCAAGCTCGCGAATGCGCCCGAGGTTGTGATCTGGGGCAGTGGAACGCCGATGCGCGAGTTCCTGCATGTGGATGATCTGGCCGAGGCCGTGGTGCATCTGCAGAACATTCCGCAGGAGCGCTACGCCAGCGAAACCGAGCCGATGCGTTCGCACATCAATGTCGGCACGGGGACGGACGTGACCATTCGCGAACTGGCCGAGACCTTGGTTAGCGTGATCGGCTACCAAGGCACGCTCGTATTCGACGCCAGTAAGCCGGATGGGACGCCGCGCAAACTGATGGATGTCAGCCGACTGGCGCGACTCGGGTGGCAGGCACACATTTCGCTCCAGAATGGCCTGCATGAAGCCTACGCGTGGTATCTCGATAACACGAAGAAAACCCGATCATCATAATTCAATGAGACTGCCCCCTTGCCCGCGAAGTCGCCATTCTCACAGCACAAAACCGTATTCACTTGCGAGTCTAACTTTGGCGCCCCCAACGCAGCAGCATGCTCACTACGGTTGGTGATCTCTAGAAAGAATGAAGGCAACTGCCAAGGTGAACGCGAACACCCGAGCCTCTTTATCGGCTCTCACCTAAGCAGTATTCAAGCTTAATGCCTAACTCCCTCCGCTATTCCCCCACCTTTGCCGAGCGCTACCCCGTTGCGCTGATAGCCGCGTTGATCGACGTCGGCATCACGGTTTTCGGCGCTTATCTCGCCTATTTCCTGCGCTTCTCGCAGCTGGGAATGAGCACGCCCTACGTCCTCGCGACGGCAGTCTGGACTGGTGTGGCGGTTTTCTGCCTGTTCGTGGTGGGCATGTACGGCGCATGGCGCGGCAAGGGCTTCGGCTCGCAGGCTGCGCACCTCCTCGCGGGCTGGCTGCTTGCCGGTGCGGCGATGACGATGATCGGCTTTTTTGCAAAGCACGGGGCCGAATACTCGCGGATCTGGTTCCTTTCGACGCTCGGGATCAGTGCTGCGACGAGCATCGGGCTGCGCTTGCTCGCACACGTGGCCTTGCGTCATGCCCGGCGGGCAGGCCGGAACTTGAAGCAGGTCGTCCTAGTTTGCCCCGGTCGCGGGAACCTGCCGCGGCTTCCGGCCGAGAAGGTGCTGCACGAGCAAGGCTATTCGCTGGCGGCGGTCCTCAACTGCGCTGAGCCCGAGGACTGGCTCGCCGCACTTCCCGATCGGGTGAATGCGGCCATGGCTCATGAGGTCTGGTTGATGCTGCCCTTGAAGGACGGCGCCTTGATCCATTCCGCCGTCTATGCGCTGCGCCACCACGTGGTCGCGGTGCGCTTCATGCCGCAGCTGAACGATCTGCCGCTGCTCAACCACCAGGTAAGCCGGGTCGCGGGTTTCTACTCGATCGATTTGAGCGTGACGCCGATGGACGGCACGGCGCGGATCGTCAAGCGGGTGGAGGACGTCGTGATCGGGGGGCTGATCTTCCTGATGGTCCTGCCGGTATGCGCGCTGATCGCGTTGGCGATCAAGCTCACATCGCCTGGGCCGGTATTGTTCAAGCAGTACCGGACGGGGATCAACGGGCGGAATTTCAAGGTGTACAAGTTCCGCTCGATGGTGGTGCATGCGGAGGCGAAAGGACAGGTGACGCAGGCGAAGAAGGGCGACGCGCGGCTGACGAAGATCGGCGCATTCCTGCGCCGGACGAGCCTGGACGAGTTACCGCAGTTCTTCAACGTGCTGCAGGGGCGGATGTCGATCGTCGGCCCGCGACCGCATGCGCTGGCGCACAACGAGTACTACAAGGACTTGGTGGAGTCCTACATGCAGCGCCACAAGGTGAAGCCCGGCATTACCGGCTGGGCGCAGGTGAATGGGCTGCGCGGCGAGACCGACACCGTAGAAAAGATGCAGGCCCGAGTGGAACACGATCTCTGGTACATCGACAATTGGTCGCTGTGGCTGGATTTGAAGATCATCTTCTTGACGGTGTTCAAGGGGTTCGTGAATCCGAATGCGTATTGAGACGAGGTGTGCCCGGGCCAATCCTCCGTAGGAGCGGCGCAAGCCGCGAATGGTGCGCTTCCGATACGCACCACGCTCGTTCGACCGCCGGATTCGCGCCTTGCGGCGCTCCTACATGAACCGACGCGGGCTGGCCCCTATGTAGGAGCGGCGCAAGCCGCGAATGCGGCTTAGAGTTCGACGTCCTCGTACAGACCGTCAAGTGTCAGTGCAGCCCCGACGCTTTCCAGGCGCACCACATCCCCCTCTCCCGCCGGATGCAGCACCCACAGCCCTTCGCTGTTCTTGCGGAAAAGGTCGGCGTGCTTGCGGTCCTGCTCAATCAGCAGGTACTCCTGCAGGGTGTCGATCTGCTGGTAGTGCTCGAACTTGCGACCGCGATCGAACGCGGCGGTGGAGTCGGAGAGAACCTCGACGATCAGCGCCGGGTGCTGCTTGGCGAGGCTGGCCTCGGGCTGGCGGTCGTGCGGGTCGCAGGTGACGAAGACATCTGGGTAGAAGACGGCGTCGGCGCGGTCGACGCGCAGCTTCATGCCGGAGAGGAAGGCGCGGCAAGGCTTGCCGGAGAGTGCGGCACGGAGTTCGGCGTAAGCATTGCCGAGGATCGTGTAATGCGCATCCGTGCCACTGGACATGGCGAACACCTCGCCGCCGAGGTACTCGTGGCGTTCGGGCTGATCCTCTTCCCACGCCATGTAAGCGTCGATGCCGAAATCGGGTCTGCGCTTGGGCAAGTCCATGGCGGGAACTCCTTCGTTTGGTCGAGCATAGCGGGTCGATTCGGGAAAGAAAACCGGGGTCAGGTCTTTCATTTGCTCGCCGCCCCGCCCGTACCCTTCGGCGTGCATCGAGTGCCCCGCCCTCGCCCTGCTAGACTTCAGCCATATCACGGATCGGGAGCTCGCCCATCATGGCCCTGCCTCAACCCGCCGCGCGCTTCGAGCGCGCGGATTTCTTCGCCTGGGAGGCCGAACAGCCCATGAAGCACGACTACGTCGCCGGCGAGGTGTTCGCCCAGGCCGGGGCACGGCAGGATCATGTGGTCGTGGCACTCAACATCGCCGCCTCGCTGCGCCAGAAGCTGCGCGGCACGCCCTGCCGGGCCTACATCTCCGACATGCAGCTCGAGGTGATGCAGGCGGATGCGGTGTTCTACCCCGACCTGATGGTGAGCTGCCACCCCGAAGACCTCGCCGCCGAGCGCGTGCTGCATCATCCGCGCGTGATCATCGAGGTGTTGAGCGACAGCACCGCCGCCTACGACCGCGGTGCCAAGTTCGCCGCGGTTCGCATGCTCGACAGCCTGCAGGAATACGTGCTGGTCGACCCGGAGCGACGCAGCGTCGAGATCTTCCGCCGCCTGCCCTCCAACGACTGGCTGCTCGCCACCGGCGACAGCGCGCGCGGCCTGGTGCTTGCGGCACTGGAGCTGGAGATCGGGCTGGACGAGGTGTTCGAGGACGTCGGCGCCTGAGTCGCGGCAGCAAGAACGGTGCCCCCGGTTCTGCCTCTTGTAGGAGCGACGCAAGTCGCGATCCCGACGCCCCGGATCCCAATACGCCCGGTACAGCCGCAGCGCCGAATCGCGACTTGCGTCGCTCCTACAAAACACCGCAGCGCGCCCGGCACGCGAAGACGAGATCGATTTTCTCCACCCCCCGATTCACCGACATCCGATGAACACACGACTCCACCACCTCGCCGAGGCCCACAACGCGCGCTTCGGCACCAGCGGCGTGCGCGGCCTCGTCAGCGACCTCTCCGACGCGGTCTGCTACGCCTACGCGCAGGCCTTCCTGCGCAGCATTGCGACCGACAGCGCGCGCGTCGTCGTCGGCCACGACCTGCGCCCGAGCAGCCCGCGCATCGCCGCGGCCTGCATCCAGGCAATCCGCGACGCGGGACGCGAGGCGGTGTTCGTCGGCGCCCTGCCCACGCCCGCGCTCGCCTACTACTGCGCGCTGCAGCGCGCTCCGGGCATCGTCGTCACCGGCAGCCACATCCCCTTCGACCGCAACGGCATCAAGTTCTATCGCGCCGACGGCGAGATCGACAAGGCGGACGAGCAGGCGATCCTCGATGCGGAGGTGGCGGTGCCCGATGCGCTGTCGCCGGCGCCCCTGCCCGCGGTGGACGCCTCCGCGCTGGAGGCCTACGTGGCGCGCTACACCGCCTTCTTCGGCGAAGGCGCGCTCGCCGGGATGCGCGTGGCGCTGTACGAGCACTCGAGCGTGGCGCGCGACGTGCTGCGCACGGTGTTCGAGCGCCTCGGCGCCGAGGTCCTGTCGCTCGGGCGCACCGACACCTTCGTGCCGATCGACACCGAGGCCGTGCGCTCCGAGGACATCGCGCAGGCGCGCGCATGGGCGCAGGCGCATCGCTTCGACGCCATCCTGTCGACCGACGGCGACGCCGACCGTCCGCTGATCGGCGACGAGACCGGCACCTGGCTGCGCGGCGACGTGGTGGGCATCCTGTGCGCGCAGTATCTGCACGCCGACGTGGTGGTGACGCCGGTGAGCAGCAACACCGCAGTGGAGAAGTGCGGCGCGTTCCGGCAGGTGCTGCGGACGCGCATCGGCTCGCCCTACGTGATCGCCGGAATGGACACGCAGCGCGGCGCGGGGCGGGTGGTGGGCTACGAGGCGAACGGGGGATTCCTGCTCGGGAGCGATGTCGAGTACGGGGAGGCGATCGGGGCAAGTGCGGCGGAAACCGCCGGCGTTGGGGCGGGCAGCGTTGGGACGGGCGGCTTTGGATCTGCCGAAGTTGCGACGGATGGGCCCGAGGCGACGCAGAAATGCTTGCCCGCCGGCGCAGCACGGCTCAAGGCCCTGCCCACGCGCGATTCGCTGCTGCCGATGCTGGCCCTGCTGGCCATGGCGCGCGCCAAGGGCTGTCCAGTGTCGCAGCTGGCCGATGCCCTGCCGCGCCGCTTCACCGCGAGCGACCGCATCCAGAACGTGCCGACCGAGTTCAGCCGCGCCTTGATCGCGCGCCTGCAGCAGACCCCCGCGGAGGCGGCCGCGCTGATGGCGCCGGACGCCGGCGACGTGATCGCGATCGATACCACCGACGGCTTGCGCACGAGCTTCGCCACCGGCGAGATCGTGCACCTGCGCCCCTCCGGCAACGCCCCCGAGCTGCGCTGCTACGCCGAGGCCGCCGACGAGCCCCGCGCCCGCGCCCTGTGCGATGCCTGCCTCGCCCGCATCGCCGCCTCCGCGTAGGAGCGACGCAAGTCGCGATGGGCCGTCCAGACACCGATCCGCTGCGGACATCCGAACGCCGCGATCGCGACTTGCGTCGCTCCTACAGGCCAAGCCGAGCGCCAATGAACGCGCCGGTTCCCGTAGGAGCGACGCAAGTCGCGATCGCGGCGCCTGACCACGCAAGGACCGCATCGATGGCTCCCCGCACGCACGACGTGCATCGCGCCCTCCGACGGTCACGCCGGCGGCTCGATGGCGTAGACTTCCAACCGGAAACGACTCGCACCCCATCGCCGCACGCACTTCGTCACCAGACCGTCCGCTCCCTCTCACCCAGGACCTTCGAACCATGAAAGGCATCATCCTCGCCGGCGGCTCCGGCACCCGGCTGCATCCGATCACGCGCGGCGTCTCCAAGCAGCTGCTGCCGATCTACGACAAGCCGATGATCTACTACCCGCTGTCCGTGCTGATGCTCGCCGGCATCCGCGAGATCCTGGTGATCTCGACCCCGGACGACCTGCCCAACTTCCGCAAGCTGCTCGGCGACGGCTCGGACTTCGGCATCGCGCTGAGCTACGCCGAGCAGCCCTCGCCCGACGGCCTGGCGCAGGCCTTCCTGATCGGCGAGGATTTCATCGGCGACGACCACGTCTGCCTGATCCTGGGTGACAACATCTTCTACGGCTACGGCTTCAGCGCCATGCTGCGCGAGGCGGCGCGCCGCGAGCGCGGGGCGACGGTGTTCGGCTACCACGTCTCCGACCCCGAGCGCTTCGGCGTGGTCGAGTTCGACGCCAGCGGCAGGGCGATCTCGATCGAGGAGAAGCCCAAGGCGCCCAAGTCGAACTACGCGGTCACCGGGCTGTACTTCTACGACAACTCGGTGGTGGAGATCGCCAGGCAGGTGAAGCCCTCGGCACGCGGCGAGCTCGAGATCACCGACGTCAACAACGCCTACCTGCAGCGCGGCGATCTGCACGTGAGCCTGCTCGGACGCGGTTTCGCCTGGCTGGACACGGGCACGCACGATTCGCTGATGGAGGCGAGCCACTTCGTGCAGACCATCGAGGCGCGCCAGGGCCTGAAGGTGGCCTGCCTGGAGGAGATCGCCTACAACCAGGGCTGGCTGTCGGCCGCGCAACTGGCCCGCCAGGCCGAAGCGCTGAGCAAGACCGGCTACGGCCAGTATCTCAAGCGCCTGCTGCGCCAGGAGGGCGGGCAATGAAGGTGATCGAGACCGCACTGCCCGGGGTGCTGATCATCGAGCCGAAGGCCTTCGGCGACCACCGCGGCTTCTTCCTCGAGACCTTCCAGGTCGAGCGCTACCGCGAGGCGGGCATCACCCTGCCCTTCGTGCAGGACAACCACTCGCGCTCGCAGCGCGGCGTGCTGCGCGGGCTGCATTTCCAGACGACGCGCCCGCAGGGCAAGCTGGTGAGCGTGAGCCGCGGGGCGGTGTATGACGTCGCGGTGGACATCGACCCGAGCTCGGCGACGTATGGCAAGTTCGTCGGCGTCGAGCTCAACGACGACAACCACCGCCAGATGTGGGTGCCACCGGGCTACGCGCACGGGTTCTGCGTGCTCAGCGAGGTGGCGGACTTCCAGTACAAGTGCACCGATTTCTACTTCCCGGCGGACGAGGGCGGTCTGGCATGGAACGACCCGGACGTGGGGATCTCGTGGCCGATCGAAGCGCCGCAGCTGTCGGCGAAGGACGCGAACAACCCCCGCCTGCGGGATCTGAAGCGCGCGTAGGAGCGACGCGAGTCGCGATACACGGCTCCGATGCGGATCGCGGTCGGTCCATCGCCCGAGCGCGACTTGCGTCGCTCCCACGAAAACCGGCGCGGGCGTAGATGTAGGAGCGACGCGAGTCGCGATGCACGGCTCCGATGCGGATCGCGGTCGGTCCATCGCCCGATCGCCACTTGCGTCGCTCCTACGAAAACCGGCGCAGGCGTAGATGTAGGAGCGACGCGAGTCGCGATGCACGACTCTGATGCAGATCGCGGTCGTTCCATCGCCCGATCGCGACTTGCGTCGCTCCCACGAAAACCGGCGCGGGCCTAGATGTAGGAGCGACGCGAGTCGCGATTGCGGCGGCGGAGCGATCGCTGCGCGGCTCGATACGCGCACGATCGCAACTCAAGCTGCGGCGTCCGACTCGATCCCCATCGCCTGCAGGCGCGCGTAGACGCCGCCGCGGGCCACCAGCTCCGCATGCGTGCCGCGCTCGACGATGCGGCCGGCCTCCATCACCAGGATCTGGTCCGCCTTCTCGATCGTCGACAGCCGGTGCGCGATGACGATGGTCGTACGTCCCTCCATCAGGCGCTCGATCGCCGCCTGGATCAGCCGCTCCGACTCGGTATCCAGCGCGGACGTCGCCTCGTCCAGAATCAGGATGGGCGCGTTCTTCAGCAGCGCGCGCGCGATCGCGAGGCGCTGGCGCTGGCCGCCGGAAAGGAGCACGCCGTTCTCGCCGATCTCGGTATCGAAGCCCTGCGGCAGGCGGTCGATGAACTCGCGCGCGTTGGCCGCTTCGGCGGCGGCGACGATCTGCTCGCGGCTGGCGCCGGCGAGCTCGCCGTAGGCGATGTTCTGCGCCACGGTGCCATTGAAGAGCGTGACCTGCTGCGTCACCAGCGCGATATGGTGGCGCAGGTTGGCCAGCCTGTAGTCCTCGACCGCAACGCCATCGACCAGCAGCCGGCCCTCGTCGTGCTGGTAGAAGCGCGGGATGAGGTTGGCGAGCGTGGATTTGCCGCTGCCGGACTTGCCGACGAGCGCGATCATCTGGCCGGGTTCGGCCTTGAAGTCGATGCCTTGCAGCGCCTTGCCTTCGGCGCCGGGGTAGGTGAAGCCCAGCCCCGTCGCCTCGACGCGGCCGACGACGCGCTCGCGCTCGACCGTGCCGGCGTCGGGCTCGGGCGCCTCGTCGAGCTGCTCGAAGATGCTGTCGGCCGCGGCCACACCGCGCTGGATGCGCGCGCTGACGCCACCCAGCAGCTGGATCGCGCGCGGCAGCAGGCCGGCGGCGGTGATGTAGGCGACCACGTCGCCGGCCGAGGCGTCGCCGCGCACCTTCAGCACGGTAAAGAGCAGCAGGCCCATCGACGAATACACGATCAGGTGCATCAGCGCCGAGAAGGTCTCCTGCGTGCGCACCATCTTCAACTGGCGCCGGGTGTTGTCGGTGCTCGCCTTGCGGAAGCGCGCGGATTCGTAGGCCTCGCCGCCGAAGCTGCGTACCACGCGGTAGCCCTGGATGGTCTCGGAGGCGACGTGGGTGACCTCGCCCATCGAGGTCTGGATGTTCTTCGACAGGCGGCGGAACTTGCGGCTGGCGTTGGACACCAGCCAGGCGATCGCGGGCAGCACCACGAGCAGGGTCAGGGTGAGGCGCCAGTTCATCCACAGCAGGTAGCCGAGCAGCGCGACGACGGTGAGGCCCTCGCGGAACAGGATCTTGACCGCGTCGGTGGCCGCGTCGGTCACCATCGACACGTTGTAGGTGATCTTGGAGACGAGGTGGCCGGAGTTGTGCGCGTCGTAGAAGCGGTTGGGCAGCACCAGGAAGCTGCCGAAGAGCTGGGTGCGCAGGTCGTGGATGAGGCCGAGCGAGACGCGCGAGATGCCGTAGTTGCCGAGGAAGGTGCCGAGGCCTTCGACCAGCGCGATGACGACGATCATGAGCGGGATGGCGAAGATCAGGTCGAGCGCGTCCACCCAGGGCAGGCCGGTGGCGATCGGCGCGTCCGGGGTGGCGAGGCCGTCGATGAAGTATTTGAGCACGCTGGCCAAGCCCGCCTTGCAGGCGCCCGCGATGGCGAAGCCGAGGATGCTGAGCGCGAAGTAGCCGATGAAGGGTCGGGTGTAGCCGAGCAGGCGGAGGTAGACCTTCATGCTGCTCGCGGGCGGCTTCTCGACGGCGGGGGCGGGCGTGCTGGATGCGATCGGTTCGGGTACGGCAGTCATGGCCCGGATGATATGCCAAGCCCGCAAGCGCGCGGCAGGAACGATGGCCGCGGCGTTTCTCGTAGGAGCGACGCGAGTCGCGATCACGGCGCTTCCGGGACCGCCTGCGTCATTCGACCGCCGGATCGCGACTTGCGTCGCTCCTACCGGAGACTCCGGAAGCGCGGTGGTTCTCGTAGGAACAACGCGCGTCGCGATTGCGGCGCTTCCGGGACCGCCTGCGTCATTCGACCGCCGGATCGCGACTTGCGTCGCTCCTACCGGAGATTTCGGAAGCCCGGCGGTTCTCGTAGGAGCGACGCGAGTCGCGATTGCGGCGCTTCCGCCTCAGTGGGCCTCGTCCCAGTTGTCGCCGGCGCCGACCTCCACCAGCAGCGGCACCTTCAGCGTGGCGACGCCGCCCATCAGCCGGGGCAGCTCTTCCCGCACCGTCTCGAGCTCGGCCCCGGGTACCTCGAGCACCAGCTCGTCGTGCACCTGCAGCACCAGCTTCGACTTCAAGCCGGAGGAAGCCAGCCAGGCGTCGGTCGCGATCATCGCCTTCTTGATGAGGTCGGCGGCCGTGCCCTGCATCGGCGCGTTGATCGCCGCACGCTCGGCGCCGGCGCGGCGGCCGGCCTGGCTGGCACGGATGTCGGGCAGGTAGAGGCGACGGCCGAAGACGGTCTCGACGTAGCCCTGCTCGCGCGCCTCGGCGCGGGTGCGGTCCATGTACTCTGCAACGCCGGGGTAGCGCGCGAAGTAGCGGTCGATCCAGGCCTGCGCGGCGGCGCGCTCGATGCCGAGGTTCTTGGCCAGGCCATGCGCGCTCATGCCGTAGATGAGACCGAAGTTGATCACCTTGGCGTAGCGGCGCTGCTCGCTCGTCACCTCGGCCGGCGCCACGCCGAAGACCTCGCCGGCGGTGGCGCGGTGCACGTCCTCGCCGCGGGCGAAGGCTTCGAGCAGGCGGGCGTCGTCCGACAGGTGGGCCATGATGCGCAGCTCGATCTGCGAGTAGTCGGCCGAGACGATGAGATGATCGCGCGGCGCGATGAAGGCGGCGCGGATGCGGCGGCCTTCGGGCGTGCGGATCGGGATGTTCTGCAGGTTGGGCTCGGAGCTCGACAGCCGGCCGGTGACCGCGGTGGCCTGCGAGAAGCTGGTGTGCACGCGGCCGGTGCGCGGATTGACCATGCGCGGCAGCTTGTCGGCGTAGGTGCTCTTGAGCTTGGACAGGCCGCGGTGCTCGAGCAGGAGCTTGGGCAAGGGGTAGTCCTCGGCGAGCTTCTCCAGCACCTCCTCGTCGGTGGAGGGCTGGCCGGTGGCGGTCTTCTTGACCACGGGCAGGCCGAGCTTGCCGAACAGGATCTCGCCGAGCTGCTTGGGCGAGCCGAGGTTGAAGGGCTGGCCGGCGAGCGCATGTGCCTCGCCCTCGAGCGTGTACAGGCGGCGGCCGAGCTCCTCCGAGTGCTGGCCGAGCAGGAAGGGGTCGATCAGCACCCCGGTGCGTTCCATGCGCTGCAGCACGCCGAGCACCGGCATCTCGAGCTCGCGGTAAAGCGCTTCGAGCTGCGGCAGGGCCTGGAGCTGCGGGCACAGGTGCTGGTGCAGGCGCAGGGTGACATCGGCGTCCTCGGCGGCGTATTCGGTGGCGCGCGCGACATCGACCTCGTCGAAGCCGATCTGCTTGGCACCCTTGCCGCAGACCTCCGTATAAGGGATCGTCGCGAGGCCGAGATGGCGCTTGGCGAGCGAATCCATGTCGTGCGCCTTGTCGCTCTCCAGCACGTAGGATTCGAGCAGGGTGTCATGCGCGATGCCGCGCAGCGCGATACCGTGGTTGGCGAGCACGTGGGCGTCGTACTTGAGGTTCTGCCCGAGCTTGGCGTGCCGGTCGGATTCGAACCAGGGCCTGAGCCTGTCGAGCACCTCGTCCAGCGGCAACTGCTCCGGCGCCTCTGGCAACTGCGCGGCACCGCGGTGCGCCAGCGGCAGGTAGGCCGCCTCGCCCGGCTCGACCGCGAAGGACATCCCGACCAGCCTGGCCGCCATCGGGTCGAGGCTGGTGGTCTCGGTGTCGAAGGCGGTGAGCTCGGCAGCGGAGATCTTCGCCAGCCAGGCGTCGAAGGTCGGCCAGTCGAGGATGGGAAGATAGACCGGGGTCAGGTCTTTCATTTGCTCATCCGCGGAGATTGCGCACACCCCGCCCTCCCCTGGCGTCGTGGTCGCAGCCTCGGAAATCGGGGTCTGTCCCCGATTTTCCTGGCGGTCGAAGCGGCGCGCATCGGACGCGGCCTTCGAGGCGGCGACACTCTCCGCACCGCCATCCAGATCCTTCAGCCATGACTTGAACTCGAAGCGCTCGTAGAGCGCGCGCAGCGCCGCCTTGTCGTCCGCGCGCGCCGGCAGCTCGTCCAGCCCCACCGGCAGCTCCACATCCGTCGCCACCGTCACCAGCTTCCGGCCCAGCGGCAGAAAGTCCAGATGCCTGCGCAGGTTCTCGCCGACCTTGCCGCCCACCTTGTCGGCGTTGGCGACGAGGTTGTCGAGCGTGCCGTACTCGGTCAGCCACTTCACCGCGGTCTTGGGACCGCACTTCTCCACGCCCGGCACGTTGTCCACCGTGTCGCCCACCAACGCGAGGTAGTCGACGATGCGCTCGGGCGGCACGCCGAACTTGGCCGCCACGCCGGCCTCGTCGAGCACTTCCTCGCTCATCGTGTTGACCCAGCGCACGCCGGGGCGCACGAGCTGGGTGAGGTCCTTGTCGCCGGTCGAGATCACCACCTCCCAGCCGCGCTCGAGCGCCAGGCGGGTGAGCGTGCCGATGACGTCGTCCGCTTCCACGCCCTCCACCGACAGCAGCGGCCAGCCCTCGGCCCGCACCGCCTCGTGCAGCGGCGCGATCTGCGCGCGCAGGTCGTCGGGCATCGGCGGGCGGTGGGACTTGTATTCGGGATACCAGTCGTCGCGGAAAGTCTTGCCCTTGGCGTCGAAGACGCAGGCGCGAAATTCTGCCTTGTAGTCGCTTTCCAGCCGCCTTAGCATCGACAGCACCCCCCGGATCGCGCCCGTCGGCTCGCCCTGCGAATTGCGCAGGTCGGGCAGGGCATGGAAGGCGCGATAGAGATAGCTGGAGCCGTCGACGAGCAGCAGGGTGGGCATTCCGAATCCTAGAGAACAACAACATGACCGCGAAAGACAAACTCCCCCGCAGCGTGCCCGACAGCACCGCACCGCGCTTCAACGCGCGCGAATCCTGGCGGATCTTCGGAATTATGGCAGAGTTCGTGGAGGCGACCGAACGCCTGGCGGCGATCCGGCCGGCGGTCTCGATCTTCGGCAGCGCACGCACGCCGCCCGACCACAAGTACTACATGCTCACCGAAAAGATCGCCCGCCTGCTGTCGGATTCGGGCTTCGCGGTGATCTCGGGCGGCGGTCCGGGAATCATGGAGGCGGCCAACAAGGGCGCCTTCTTCGGCAAGAGTCCCTCGGTGGGGCTCAACATCCAGCTGCCGCTGGAGCAGGCCGCCAACCCCTACCAGGACATCTCGCAGACCTTCCAGCACTTCTTCGCGCGCAAGTTCATGTTCGTGAAGTTCGCCACCGCCTACGTGGTGATGCCGGGCGGCTTCGGCACCCTCGACGAGCTGCTCGAGGCGATGACGCTGATCCAGACCAGGAAGAGCCGCAAGATTCCGATCATCCTGGTGCACCGCCCGTTCTGGCAGGGCCTGCTCGACTGGCTGCGCGAGCGCCTGGTCGCCGAAGGCATGATCAACGCCGAAGACCTCGACCTGGTGCAGGTGATCGACGAGCCCGAGGAGGTGGTCGAGGCCATCTTCAAGCATTACGAGCGGCGCGGTTTCCAGCCCCTTCCGGCCGAGCGCGAGATGATGCTGAACCTTTGAGTGCCGCATTACCGGCTAGAATTGCAGCATCTTCCGGAGAACATCATGCGCCGCACCCTGATCGTCCTGTGGCTGGCCGCCGCCGTGCCGGCCTTCGCCCAGCAGCCCGCGAACCTCGAACCGATCCCCGAGCCGCCGCCGATGCCCGCCGAGGGCGCAGCCGACGAACCCGAGGTCACCATCGTCAAGCGCGGCGAGGACACCGTCACCGAATACCGCCTGCGCGGCAAGCTCTACATGGTCAAGGTCACACCGCCTCACGGCGTGCCCTACTACCTGATCGACAAGGAAGGCAACGGCCAGATGGTGCGCCACGACGGCACGCCCGAACTCGCCGTGCCGATGTGGGTGATCAAGTCCTGGTGAGCACGACCGCCGCACCGCTGGTGCGCAGCTTTGCCCCGCTGTTCCGCGCCGACGCGCGCGTGCTGGTGCTCGGTAGCATGCCCGGCACGGCCTCGCTCGCCGCCGCGCAGTATTACGCGCATCCGCGCAACGCCTTCTGGCCGATCATGGGCGCGCTCTTCGGCGCCGGAGCGGAACTCCCCTACGCGCAGCGGCTCGAGCGCCTCGCCGCCGCCGGCGTCGCGCTGTGGGACGTCATCGGCCGCTGCGAGCGCGCCGGCAGCCTCGACAGCGCGATCGCGCCCGACAGCATCGAGGCCAACGACTTCGCCGGCCTCTTCGCCGCCTGCCCCGACATCGGCCACGTCTTCTTCAACGGCACCGCCGCCGAGACCGCCTTCCGCCGCCATGTGCGCGGCCGCATCGCGCTGCCGCCGCTGCACTTCACCCGCCTGCCCTCGACCAGCCCGGCGCACGCCGCGCGCGGGCTGGAGGCCAAGCTCGCCGCCTGGCAGGTCGTGAAGGCTGCAGCGCACCGCGCGGCCGCAGCCCGCATCGACATCCCGGCCGCCCAGGCCGCCTGACCCCATCCGACCGTCTTACCCGGAGTCCGCATGTCCGTCTTCACCCCCGTTCCCGAATCCGTGCTCGCCGACTGGCTCAAGGACTACGCCATCGGCCGCCTGGTGGAACTCGAGGGCATCTCGGCCGGCGTGCAGAACAGCAACTTTTTCGTCACCACCACGCTCGGGCGCTACGTGCTGACGCTCTTCGAGGGCATCCCGCGCGCCGAGCTGCCCTACTACCTGCACCTGATGGCGCACCTGTCGCGCCACGGCCTGCCCGTGCCGGGCCCGATCGCCAACCGCCACAACGAATACCTCGGCACCCTGCAGGAGCGCCCCGCCGCACTGGTGGTACGGCTCTCTGGCCGCTCCGAGATGAGCCCCGGCCTGGCGCATTGCGGGAGGGTCGGCGCCATGCTCGCCGGCCTGCACCTGGCCGGCCAGTCCTACGGCCGCCGCCAGGAAAACCCGCGCGGCGCCGCCTGGCGCGCCGCCACCGCGCAGGTGCTGCGGCCCTTCCTGCCCGCCGACGAACAGACCCTGCTCGACGCCGAGATCGCCTTCCAGGCCACGATCGACGTCGCCGCCCTGCCCGCCGGCGCGATCCACGCCGACCTCTTCCGCGACAACGTGCTGTGGGACACCGATGCCGACGGCGGGGTGCGCATCGGCGGCGTCATCGACTTCTACTTCGCCGGCTACGACGCGCTGCTGTTCGACGTCGCCGTCACCGTCAACGACTGGTGCTCCACCCCCGACGGCGGGCTGGATGCCGAGCGTGCCGCCGCGCTGCTCGACGCCTACCACGCCGAGCGCCCTTTCACCGACGCCGAGCGCGCCGCCTGGCCGGCCATGCTGCGCGCGGCCGCGCTGCGCTTCTGGATGTCGCGCGCGGCCGACTTCCACCTGCCGCGCGCGGGCGAGATGGTGCTGGTGAAGGACCCGAACGAGTACCGCGACATCCTGCGCCTGCGCATCGCCGCGGCGCCGCCCCTGCCGCGCTGACGCCGCCCCACCCGCTCTGTCACGCCCGCCCCATCCCCGACCCGACGCCGATGAACGCCACCCTGCCCCCGCCCCGCCGCCCGCATCCGCCGCCGCCCGCCCCCGGCGACGTGGTGCCCGGCCACGCCCTCGACTGGCTCGCCGCCGGGTGGCGCATCTTCATGCGGGCGCCGCTGGTGTGGGCGCTGCAGGCGCTGATCTTCTTCGTGATCCTCGCCGCGCTCGGCATGGTGCCCTTCCTCGGCTGGGCGGCCGCACCCGTGACCCTGCCGGTGCTGGTCGCAGGCATGCTCTCCGGTGCGCGCTCACTCGACCGCGGAGACCGCCTGCACGTCGGCCAGCTCTTCGACGGCCTGCGCCAGCATGCCGGCAACCTGCTGCTGGTCGGCCTCTTCCACCTCCTCGGCCTGCTGCTCGCGGCGCTGGCCGCGGCGGCGATCGGCGGCAGCGCGATGCTCACCGGCGCGGCGGCGGGCGCGCTCGGCGCGATCGCCGGGGCGGGCGTCGCCGCCGGCGGCATGATGCTCGGCGTGGTGGTGTTCACCGTTTTGTGGGCCCTGCTGATGATGGCGCTGTGGTTCGCCCCGGCGCTGGTGATGCTGCACGAGGTCGCGCCGCTGGATGCGATGAGGCTGTCCGCGCGCGCCTGCTTCCACAACCTGCTCGCCTTCGTGGTGCTCGCCGCGCTGCTCTACGTGCTGGTGTGGGTGGCGATGATCCCCGCCGGCCTGGGCATGCTGGTGCTGGTGCCGATGATCGCCGGCGCGCTTTACGCGGCGTGGAAGGAGACCTTCTCGCCGCTGCTGCCGGCCCCCGCGGCCCCGCCCGCGCCCGCAGCGGGGGCGACGTCGGGCGAAAGCGTCCCGCCCGCCCCCGTGCTGCTCGCGCCTGCGGCCGACCCCGCGCCCGATGACGCAGCCCCCTCCGCGGCACCGCCCGCTCCCGAACCGGGCCCCCACCCGGACCTCGCGCCCGGCTCCACTCCCGCCCCCGCGCCCGGCCCCGAATCCGATCCGGCTCCCGACTCCGCGCCAGCGGACACGCCCCCGAAACCCTGACCCCTGGAAACGAATGCAAGCACGACAACTCCCCATGCCGCGCGGCTGGGCCTGGCTGCGCGAAGGCCTGCAGCTGTGGCGGCGCAATCCGGCGCTGCTCACCTTCGCCACCTTCGGCTACCTGCTCTCAATCATCGTGATCAGCCTGGTGCCGCTGCTCGGCCAGCTCGTCGCCTCGCTGCTGATGCCTGCGCTCTCGGTCGGCGTGCTGAACGCCTGCCGCGCCATCGACGGCGGACGCAAGACCGGTCCCGACGTGCTCTTCTCCGGCTTCAAGTCCAACCTGCAGGGCCTGGTGGTGGTCGGCGGGCTCTACCTCGCGGCCACCCTGGTGGTGCTGATGCTGGTGATGCTGGTCGACGACGGCAGCCTGGCCGCTGTGATGCGCGGCGAGGACATGGACGCGCAGGCCGCGGCCGACTCCTCGCTCGGTTTCACCCTGGTGGTCGGCCTGGTGCTGAGCACGCCGGTGATGATGGCCTACTGGTTCGCGCCCGCGCTCGCCGGCTGGTGGAAGCTGCCCGCACCCAAGGCGATGTTCTTCAGCTTCTACGCCTGCCTGCGCAACTGGCGGCCCTTCGTCGCCTACGCGCTCGGGCTGGCGATCTTCGCCGGCCTGCTGCCCGGCCTCGTGGTCGCGGTGCTCGGCCTGCTCTCGCCCACGCTGGGCAGCGTGGCCGCGCTGCCGGTGCCGCTGATCATCCTGCCGATCGTGTTCGCGAGTTTCTACACCGCCACCCGCGACGTGTTCGGCCTCCCCGAGAGCAACCCCGCGCGCGATCCCGCCGCACTCGACGACGCGCGCGATGGCGACTGAGCCCGCGCCTTCGCCGGCCAGAGCCGCTTTCGAGCCGCCCGCCCGGGCCCCGCTCGGCGTGCTCGGCGGCACCTTCGACCCCATCCACACCGGCCACCTGCGCCTCGCCGAAGAAGCGCGCGAGGCGCTCGGCCTCGACGGCGTGCGCTTCATCCCCGCCGGCCAGCCGCCGCACCGCGGCGAGCCCGGCAGCACCGCCGAGGACCGCCTCGCCATGGCACGGCTCGCCACCGCCGGCAACCCCGGCTTCAGCGTGGACGACGGCGAGGTGCGCGCGCAGCAGAAGAGCTACACCGTGCCCACCCTCGAGCGCCTGCGCGCCGAGATCGGCCCGCAGCAGCCGCTGGTGCTGATCCTCGGCGCCGACGCCTTCGCCGGGCTGCCGACCTGGCACCGCTGGACCGATCTGTTCGCGCTCGCCCACATCGCGGTCGCCAACCGCCCCGGCTACGCGCCCCACGGCCGGCGCTGGCCCGCCACCCTGTCGCCCGCGCTCGACGCCGCCTGCGCGGGCCGCCACACCGCCGACCCCGCGGATCTGCGCCGCGCACCGGCGGGCCGCGTCGTCCCCTTCGACATGACCCCGCTGGCGATCTCCGCCTCGCTGATCCGCGATCTGGTGCGCGACGGCCACAGTGCCCGCTATTTGCTGCCGGAATCGGTTCTCGACTATATTGCCGCGCACCATCTCTACCGCTGAGCGCCCCGCGCCGGCCCACACAGGATCCGAATGGACACCCCCTCCCTCGAAAAGATCGTCGTCGCCGCCCTCGAAGACATCAAGGCACGCGACATCGAAGTCATCGACACCTCGAAGCACACCCCCCTCTTCGACCGCATCGTCGTCGCCAGCGCCGAATCCGGCCGTCAGACCCGGGCGCTCGCGCAGAACGTGCACGACAAGGTCAAGGAAGCCGGCGGCGAGATCATCGGCACCGAAGGTCAGGAGACCGGCGAGTGGGTGCTGGTCGACCTCGGCAACATCGTGGTGCACGTGATGCAGCCCGCGGTGCGCGCGCACTACAAGCTCGAGGAACTCTGGAACACCCCGCCGTCCAGCCGGCGCAACGCCGCCTGATGAGTAGCGCCCCGCGCGAGCGGCCGCCTGCGTACGGCGCGGGTGGCGGTCGCGTTTTTCGACGCATGCTCGTCCACGCACGCGCGCAGGTTCAACCATGAAACTGATCATCGTCGCCGTCGGCCACCGCATGCCCGCCTGGGTGCAGGCCGGCTTCGACGAGTTCGCCCGCCGCATGCCGCGCGAGCTGCAGTTGCAGCTCGTCGAGGTCAAGGCCGAGCCGCGCAGCGGCGGCAAGACGGTGGAGGCGATGATGGCGGCTGAGGCCGCGCGCATCGAGGCCACCCTGCCGCCGCGCTGCCGCCGCGTGATCCTCGACGAGCGCGGCGCCGACCTGAGCACGCTGGCGCTCGCGCGCCGGCTGGAGTCCTGGCAGGGCGCAGGCGACGACGTCGCGCTCATCGTCGGCGGCCCCGACGGCCTCGCCCCCGCGTTCAAGGCGGGCGCCCACGAGGCCATCCGCCTCTCCAGCCTCACCCTCCCCCACGCCTTGGTGCGCCCCCTGCTGGCCGAGGCGCTCTACCGCGCGTGGACGGTACTCAAGAACCACCCCTACCACCGCGAGTAGCGCCTGCAGCATCGGCCGATCGCGACTTGCGTCGCTCCCACACGAACCACCGCGCCTCCGAAGGCGCCCGTGGGAGCGACGCGAGTCGCGATTGCGGCGGTGATGCCGGCACGGCGGCGCGGGCGGGCGGTGAAACCCGTTAGAATCGCGCCACCCGAGCCCGACCGGCGCCGACCGGCGTCGCGGATCCTGCGGAACGCCATGCCATGACCCTCACCCCGCGCATCTACCTTGCCTCCACGAGCCCCCGCCGCCGCGAACTGCTGCGCCAGATCGGGATCAATTTCGACGTGCTGACCTTTCGCGCCGGCGAGCGCGGCGAGGACGCCGACGTCGACGAGACCCCGCTGCCCGACGAAGCGGTCGAACGCTACGTCGAGCGCCTCGCGCTCGCCAAGGCCCAGGCCGGGATGCGGCGGGTGCTGTGGCGCAAGCTGCTGCCGCATCCGGTGCTCGCCGCCGACACCACGCTGGAGGTCGACGGCGAGATCGTCGGCAAGCCGCGCGAGGCCGCCGAGGCGCACGCCATCCTGGAGCGCCTGTCCGGCCGCCGCCACCGCGTGCTGACCGCGGTCGCGATGAGCGACGGCGAGCGCACGCGCAGCCGGCTGTCGGTCAGCGAGGTCGCCTTCCGCACGCTGAGCGAGCACGACATCCGCCGCTACATCGCCACCGGCGAACCCTTCGACAAGGCCGGCGCCTACGGCATCCAGGGTCACGCCGCGATCTTCATCGAGGAGATCCGCGGCAGCTACTCGGGGATCATGGGCCTGCCGCTGTTCGAGACCGCCGCCCTGCTCGAGATCTTCGGCCACCCCGTCCTGTGAGCACACCCCGTCCATGAGCATCGAATTCCTCATCAACTTCACCCCGCAGGAAACCCGCGTCGCGATCGTCGAGCAGGGCGTGGTGCAGGAGCTGCACGTCGAGCGCACCGCCAGCCGCGGCATCGTCGGCAACCTCTACCTCGGCAAGGTCGTCCGGGTGCTGCCCGGCATGCAGTCGGCCTTCATCGACATCGGCCTCGAGCGCACCGCCTTCCTGCACGTGGCCGACATCTGGAGCGACCGCCAGAACGGCGAGGGTGCGCGTCCGATCGAGAAGATCCTCACCGAAGGCCAGAGCCTGATGGTGCAGGTGCTCAAGGACCCGATCGGCACCAAGGGCGCACGCCTGTCCACCCAGGTCAGCCTCGCCGGCCGCCTGCTCGTCTACCTGCCGCAGGAAAAGCACATCGGCATCTCCCAGCGCATCGAGGACGAGGCCGGGCGCGAGGCGCTGCGCAGCCGGCTGGTCGCGCTGGTGCCCGAAGACGAGCCGGGCGGCTTCATCGTGCGCACCATGGCCGAATCCGCCACCGACGCCGAGCTCGCCGCCGACATCGCCTACCTGCGCAAGCTGTGGCGCGAGATCTCCGGCTCGACCGTGGGCCTGTTCCCGCCGAAGCTGCTGCACGAGGACCTCGGGCTGGGCCAGCGCACGCTGCGCGACCTCGTCACCGACGAGACCTCACGCATCCGCGTCGACTCGCGGGAGAACTTCCAGAAGCTCGCCGCCTTCGCCGCCGAGTACACGCCGCAGGTGCTGCCGCTGCTCGAGCACTACAGCGGCGATCGCCCGCTCTTCGAGCTCTACAGCGTGGAGGAGGAGATCCAGAAGGCGCTCGCCCGCCGCGTCGATCTCAAATCCGGCGGCTACCTGATCATCGACCAGACCGAGGCGATGACCACCGTCGACGTCAACACCGGCGGCTTCGTCGGCGCGCGCAACTTCGACGACACCATCTTCAAGACCAACCTCGAGGCCAGCCAGGCCATCGCCCGCCAGCTGCGCCTGCGCAACCTCGGCGGCATCATCATCATCGACTTCATCGACATGGAGAACGTCGAGCATCGCGAGATGGTGCTGGAGGAGTTCCGCAAGGCGCTGTCGCGCGACCACACCAAGATGAGCATCAACGGCTTCACCGCGCTCGGCCTGGTGGAGATGACGAGGAAGCGCACGCGCGAATCCCTCGCCCACCTGCTGTGCGAGCCCTGCCCCACCTGCAGCGGCCGCGGCGAGGTCAAGACCGCGCGCACGGTGTGCTACGAGATCCTGCGCGAGCTGCTGCGCGAGGCACGCCAGTTCAACGCCCGGGAGTTCCGCGTGCTCGCCGCGCCCAACGTGATCGACCTCTTCCTCGACGAGGAGAGCCAGTCGCTGGCGATGCTGTCGGACTTCATCGGCAAGAAGGTCTCGCTGCACGCCGAGGGCAGCTACACCCAGGAGCAGTACGACATCGTGCTGCTGTGAGCGTGGCGGGGCTCCCCGCCCGCAGCGCCCCTTGGCGCGAACACCCGGCCGACACCGCGCGCTGCCGCGCGGTCCGCGGGCGTGCTGGCCGGCACGAGGACTGCCACCGTATCATTCGTCGTCGATCTGCCGCCCACCTGCCGCAACGGAGGCCCTCATGAGCAACGCCCTGGCACGCCCCGCCCCGATCAGTGTCGAGGACTACCTCGAAGGCGAGACCCGGAGCGAAATCAAGCATGAATACCTCGACGGCGAGGTGGTGGCGATGGGCGGCGCCAGCGCGAGGCATGGCCTGGTCGTCACCAGCCTCGGCCTCGCGATCGGACCGCACGCCCGCCGCAAGGGCTGCCAGCTCTTCATCGCCGACATGAAGGTCCGCGTCGAGCACACCGGCCAGACCTACTTCTATTACCCCGACATCGTGCTGGCCTGCGCGCCCGACGACCGCGAGACCTATTACCGCCGCAGTCCCTGCCTGCTGGTGGAGGTGCTGTCGCCGAGCACCGAGCGCATCGACCGCCGCGAGAAGCTCTTCGCCTACCAGGCCATCCCCTCGCTGCGCGAATATCTGCTCGTCGATCCGGACAAGCGCTCCGTGGAGATCTACCGCTTCGGCGACCCGGTGCGCCACGAGACCTGCGCCGAGGGCGCCTTCCGGCTGGACTGCCTGGATACGGAGATCACGCTGGACGAGGTGTACGCCGACGCCGAAGCGCCCTGAAGCCCGCCGGCTCGGCCCCCCCCCGGTCGCGCCGCGAAGCGGGAGCGTCCGCCCCGCTCACACCCCCAGGTAGCGCCCCCACAGCTCGCGCCGCGCGTCCAGCTCGGCCGAGCTGCCCTGCCAGGTAATGCGCCCGCGCTCCAGGATGAGGTTGCGGTCGGCGAGCGCCATCAGCCTCTCGACGTATTTATCCACCACCAGCGTGGTCTGCCCCTGCGCCTTGAGGAGCGCGAGGCAGCGCCAGATCTCCTCGCGGATCACCGGGGCGAGGCCTTCGGTGGCTTCGTCGAGGATCAGCAGGCGCGGGTTGGTCGACAGCGCACGCGCGATCGCCAGCATCTGCTGCTCGCCGCCGGAGAGCTGGTTGCCGAGGTGGTCGGCGCGCTCGGCCAGGCGCGGGAAGAGCGCGTAGAGCCGCGCCGGCGTCCATGGCTCGGCGACGCCATTGCGGCGCGCGGCGAAGGCGACGAGGTGTTCGTGCACCGTGAGATTGGGGAAGCACTGCCGGCCCTCGGGCACGATCGCCACGCCGAGGCGGGCGATGGCGTCGGCGCGCTCGGCGTGGATCGGACGGCCTTCGAAGACGATCTCGCCGCGCTGCGGGCGCAGGCCGCCGACGATCGTGCGGATCGTGGTGCTCTTGCCCATGCCGTTGCGCCCGAGCAGCGCCACCACCTCGCCGGCGCGGATGTCGAAGTCGAGGCCGAACAGCACCCTGCTGGTGCCATAGCCGGCCTCCAGGCCGCGGCAGCACAACAGCGGCGCGTTCATCCCGCCACCTCTGTCCCCAGATACACCGCCTGCACCTCGGCATGCCCCTTGATGTGGGCGGCGTCACCCGAGGTCAGTACCTTGCCGTACACCAGCACCGAGATGCGGTCGGCGAGCTGGAACACCGCGTCCATGTCGTGCTCGATGAGCAGGATCGCGGTCTCGCCGGCGAGACCGCGGATCAGCGCCACCATCTGCTGCGAATCCTCCGGTCCCATGCCGGCCATGGGCTCGTCGAGCAGCAGCAGCCTGGGCCGCGCCGCGAGCGCGAGCGCGAGGTCGAGCCGCTTCTGCAGGCCGTGGGCCAAGGTGCCGGCGTTGCGCTCGAGAACCTCGGCCAGGCCCGTGCGCTGCGCCAGCGCCTCGGCGCGCTCCTGCAGCGCGTGCTCGGCGTCGCGCCGCGACAGGCAGCGGAAGCTCGACCCCGCCTGCGCCTGCACCGCGAGCAGCAGGTTGTCGCGCACGCTGTCGTTGCGGAACACGCTGCTGATCTGGAAGCAGCGCGCCAGGCCGGCACGGGTGCGCGCGTGCGGCGTCAGCGCGGTCAGCTCGACACCGTCGAGCACGATGCGCCCGGCGTCCGCCGGCAGCAGTCCGGAGATCAGGTTCACCAGGGTGGACTTGCCCGCGCCGTTGGGGCCGATCAGCGCATGGATCTCGCCCGCCTCGACGGCGAGGGAGACATGGTCGGTGGCGAGCAGGCCGCCGAAGCGCTTGACCAGGCCCTCCGCCCTGAACAGGCTCATCGCGCGCCCTCCTGGCCGGCGCGGCGCTCGAGCAGCGCCGCCACGCCCTGCGGCGCGTGGAACACCACCAGCAGCAGCAACAGCCCGAGCGGCCAGTGCCAGTAGTCCGTGTACAGCTTCAGCACCTCCTCCAGCGTCAGCCACAGCGCCACCCCGAGCGGCGCGCCCCAGCGCCGGCCGGCGCCGCCGAGCATCACCATCACCAGCAGCAGCGCGGACTGCGTCCAGTGCATGATCGACGGGCTGACGAAGGCGTTGTGGCTGGCGAGCAGGCCACCGGCCAACCCCGCCACCGCGCCGGCGGCGACGAAGCCGGCGAGCTTGAGCCGATAGACCGGGTAGCCGAGCGCCACCATGCGCGTCTCGTTGTCGCGGACGCCGCGCAGCGCATGGCCATAGCGCGAATGCGCGACCCGGCTGAAGAGCGCGAACACCGCCGCGGCGATCGCCAGCACCACCCAGTAGAAGACCTGCGCATGCGCGCCGTCCAGCCAGGCACCCAGCGCCAGCGGGGTGTACAGGCCGTAGCCGTCGTCGCCGCCATACGTGCGCAGCGACACCGCGAGGTAGTGCAGCATCTGCGCGAAGGCGAGGGTGATCATGATGAAGTACACCCCGCGCGTGCGCAGCGACACCGCGCCGATCGCCGCTGCGAACAGCCCGGCAAGCACCGCCGCGCTGCCCCAGGCCAGCCAGGCCGACGAGACCCCGGCCTCGACCAGCGCCACCACGGTGTAGGCCCCGACGCCGATGAAGCCCGCGTGGCCGAGCGCCGCCATGCCGCCGTAGCCGAGGATGAAGTTGAGGCTGGCCGCCGCGATCGCCACGATCAGCACCCGGCGCACGAAGCCGACGTAGTACTCCAGCCCGAAGGCCGGCGCGATCAGCGGGAAGGCCGCGAGCAGGGCCAGCACCAGCCAGGGCAGGCGGCGCGCGAGGCCGGGGAAGCGTTCGGGCATCGCGTCCCTCAGCCGCGCGCGGGGAACAGCCCCGCGGGTTTCAAGCTCAGCACCGCCGCCATCAGCACGTACATGGCGATGCCGGCGAGCGCCGGGCCGAGGTCGGCCGCCACCGCGGGCGGCAGCACCGCGCGCAGGGCCGGCGGCAGGAAGGCGCGCCCGGCGGTGTCCACCAGGCCGACCAGCAGCGCGGCCACGAAGGCGCCGCGCACCGAGCCGATGCCGCCGATGACGATCACCACCAGCGCCGGGATCAGGATCGCCTCGCCCATGCCGATCTGCACCGCGCTGATCGGCGCCATCAGCGCCCCCGCCAGCGCCGCGAGCGCAGCGCCGAGCGCGAACACGAAGGCGAACACCCCGCCCACGCGCACGCCCATGTGCTCCGCCATCTGCCGGTTCGAGGCGCCGGCGCGCACCAGCATGCCGATGCGGGTCTTGTTGACCAGCAGGTGGAGCCCGAGCGCCACCGTCAGCCCGGCGCCGATCAGCAGCAGGCGGTAGGACGGATAGGGCAGGCCTTCGAGGAGCGCGACCGGCCCGGCCAGCGCCGCCGGGGTCGAGGCCAGCAGCGGCGCCACGCCCCAGATCGCCTTCACCGCGTCGTCGGCGATGAGGATGATGCCGAAGGTGGCGAGCACCTGGACGAGGTGGTCGCGCCGATACAGCCGGCGGATGACGAGGAACTCCGCCACCGCCGCGATCGCCACCGTCACGCCGACCGCGACCAGCACGGCGAGCGCGAACGCGCCGCTCGCCTCATGCACGCGCGCGGCGATGTAGGCCCCTGCCATGTAGAGCGAGCCGTGGGCGAGGTTCATGGTATCCATGATGCCGAACACGAGCGTGAGCCCGGCGGCGATCAGGAACAGCATGAGCCCGTAGCCCAGGCCGTTGAGCAGCTGCTCGAAGACGAAGATGGCATCCATCGGATTTCAGCCCGGCGCGTCCGAAGCCTCTGTGTAGGAGCGACGCCAGTCGCGATCCGCCCATGGAGCATCCCGCCGCACTCGGGGCAGCAGTGAGCTCCAAATCATGAAGCTGCCGTTCGGATGGTGCATCGCGGTGAATCGCGACTTGCGTCGCTCCCACGGCGGCCCCATGCCCCGCGCGCGCGGACCTCGGGTCTCACATCCTGCACGCGCCCACGTAGGCGTCCTGGTGCTTTTCGAGCGTGGTGCCGACCAGCTTGTTGGTGATGCGGCCCTCGGCATCCTTGCCGACCTCGCGCAGATAGTAGTTCTGCACCGGGAAGTTGTTGGCGCCGTACTGGAATTCGCCGCGCAGGGACTTGAAGCTGGGATTCTTGAGCGCCTTCAGCACCGCGTCGCGGTCGTCGATCCTGCCACCGACGTCGCGCACCGCGGCGTCCATCGCCATCAGGGTGTCGTAGGCCATCGCCGCATACACCGACGGGTAGCGCCCGGCGTACTTCTGGCGGAAGGCGGCGACGAACGCGGCGTTGGCGGGGTTCTGCAGGTCGTGCGTCCAGTGCGCGGTGTTGAGCACGCCGAGCATCGGCTTGCCCACCGCCTGGATCACGTCCTCGTCGGCCGAGAAACCGGGGGCGATCAGCGGGATGTCCTCGAGGCCGCCACCGACGAACTGCTTGACGAAGTTGATCCCCATCGCGCCGGGCAGGAAGAAGAACACCGCGTCCGGCTTGGCGGCGCGGATCTGCGCGATCTCGGCGGCGTAGTCGATCTGGCCGAGCTTGGTGTAGATCTCGTCCTTCACCGCGCCCTTGTACAGGCGCTTGAAGCCATTCAGATGATCCTTGCCCGCCGGGTAGTTGGGCGCGATCAGCAGGACGTTCTTGTAGCCCTTCTCGTTGGCGACCTTGCCGGCGGCCTCGTCGTAGGTGTCGTTCTGGTACTGGGCGAAGAACCAGGGGCTGCACTTCTCGCCGGCGTAGGCGCTCGGACCGGGGTTGGCCGACAGGTAGGGCACCTTGGCGGCGAACAGCGCCGGGCCGACGGCGAGCGCGGCGTTGGAGCCGATCGGGCCGGTGAAGAAGTGGATGCCGTCGCGTTGCAGGAAGCGCGCGACGAGCTGGTTGGCCTGCTCCGGGTTGCCGCCGAAGTCGCTGCGGATGAACTCCGCCGGCTGGCCGCCGAGCTTGCCGCCGAGCTTCTCGATCGCCAGCTCGAAACCGTCGCGCGCCTCGGCACCGAGCGCCGAGAAGGGACCGGAGAGGTCGAGCGCGATACCGACCTTGATGTCGGCGGCGTGGGCGGTGGCGTTGAGGGCGGCAGCGCCGCACAGGGCGAACGCGACGGACAGCTTCTTCATCTGCAGCATGGGGTCTCCTCGATTGTTCTCTTTGCCGCTCGCAACGCCGGCGTCGAAGCGCCGCGCCACGCGCGAAGGCCGCCGATTCTACCCCAGCCCGGCCGCGCCTCGCGCCGCCGGCCGCCCCTGGAGGAACGACATGGCTTCGGCAAACTCCGCAGGATCGATGCAGGTCGCGATCGGCCCCTCAACCGGGCATCGACACGAATCTCCCGGGCCGCACTCGCGACTCGCGTCGCTCCTACAAGAACGGCAGGTTCTCCAACGCGCCCGTAGGAGCGACGCAAGTCGCGATCGGCTCCTCGATTGGGCATCGATACGAATCTCCCGGGCCGCCATCGCGACTCGCGTCGCTCCTACAAGAACGGCGGGTTCTCCGACGCGCCCGTAGGAGCGACGCGAGTCGCGATAAGGCGATGAATGGAGCGGTAGCGCCGCACGAAACGCCGCACCCCGGCCCGCGCTGCTGTATGAAACCGCAGGCCGCACGCCTGCGGCCTGCTAGACTTGCACATCCGCATTTCGCACGCCCGCCCCTCATGATCGGACGCATCACCGGCACCCTGCTGGAAAAGAACCCGCCGCAGATCCTCGTCGACGCCCACGGCGTCGGCTACGAGATCGACGTGCCGATGAGCACCTTCTACAACCTGCCCGCCACCGGCGGCACGGTCAGCCTGCACACGCACTTCGTCGTGCGCGAGGACGGCCACTTCCTGTTCGGCTTCGCCACCGAGGAAGAACGCGCCACCTTCCGCCAGCTGCTCAAGGTCTCGGGCGTGGGCGCGCGCATGGCGCTTGCGGTGCTGTCCGGGCTGTCGGTGAACGACCTCGCCCAGGCGGTGGCGCTGCAGGAGGCCGGGCGGCTGGTGAAGATCCCCGGCATCGGCAAGAAGACCGCCGAGCGCCTGCTGCTCGAGCTGCGCGACAAGCTCGGCAAGGCGCTGCCCAGCATGACGGGCGCGCGACTCGCCGCGGCCGCACCGGGCGCAGCCCCGGACGCGAAGAGCGACATCCTCAACGCCCTGCTCGCGCTCGGCTACAACGAGCGCGAGGCGCTGTCCGCGATGAAGGGGCTGGCCGAGGACGTCGGCGTCTCGGACGGCATCCGCCAGGCGCTGAAGGCGCTGTCGAAGGCATGATGCGCATGCACCCCGCTCGCCACGCCGTCGGCTGCCGCCCTGCAAGCTCGGCCAGGACACGCCCATGATCGAAACCGACAAGCTCAAGGCTGCCGCCCCCGCCGAGCGCCTGATCTCCGCCGCCCCCGCCGACCGCCAGGAAGACGCGATCGAGCGCGCGCTGCGTCCCAAGCGCCTGGCCGAGTACGTCGGCCAGGTGAAGATCCGCGAACAGTTGGAGATCTTCATCCAGGCGGCGCGCAATCGCAGCGAGGCGCTCGACCACGTGCTGCTGTTCGGCCCGCCCGGGCTGGGCAAGACCACGCTCGCCCACATCGTCGCCGCCGAGATGGGCGTGAACATGCGCCAGACCTCCGGCCCGGTGCTCGAGCGCGCCGGCGACCTCGCCGCGCTGCTCACCAACCTCGAACCGCACGACGTGCTCTTCATCGACGAGATCCACCGCCTGTCGCCGGTGGTCGAGGAGATCCTCTACCCGGCGCTGGAGGACTTCCAGATCGACATCATGATCGGCGAAGGCCCGGCGGCACGCTCGGTGAAGCTCGACCTGCCGCCCTTCACGCTGGTCGGCGCCACCACCCGCGCCGGCATGCTCACCAACCCGCTGCGCGACCGCTTCGGCATCGTGTCGCGGCTGGAGTTCTACACCGCGGACGAGCTCGCCTTCATCGTCGGACGCTCGGCGCGCCTGCTCAATGTGGAAATCGAGGACAACGGCGCGCTCGAGATCGCCCGCCGCGCGCGCGGCACGCCGCGCATCGCCAACCGCCTGCTGCGCCGGGTGCGCGACTACGCCGAGGTGAAGGCGGGTGGCCGCATCACCGCCGCGGTCGCGGACGCGGCGCTGCGCATGCTGGACGTCGACAACCTGGGCCTCGACCTGATGGACCGCAAGCTGCTGTCGGCGATGCTGGAGAAATTCGGCGGCGGCCCGGTCGGCCTGGACAACATCGCCGCGGCGATCGGCGAATCGACCGACACCATCGAGGACGTCATCGAGCCCTACCTGATCCAGCAGGGCTACCTGCAGCGCACCCCGCGCGGGCGCATGGCGACGCAGTCGATCTGGCAGCACTTCGGCCTCGTGCCGCCGCGCATCGGCGGCGACCTCTTCCAGTAGGCGACGGGGCCGACCGTGCGCTCGCTGCAGGTGGTGATGCTGATGCTGTGCGTGCTGGGCGGGATGTTCCTGCTTGTGCGAGCGCCCGAGTTCTTCATGCCCGCACAGTGGGACCCCTCGATCGGACGCAGCTTCGATCCGCTCGCCTCGCGCCTGCTCGGCGCCGGACTGCTGGCGCTCGCCACCGCGGGAGCGGGCTATCTTCACGCGATGTACTACTCGATGCCGCGCCGCCTGCCCGGCCCGGCAGCGCAGCGCCGCCACTTCGCCCTGCTGCTCGCCGCCCTGGTGCTGATCGGCGCGGCGCTGGCGCGCGCCGAGGTGGGGCCGAATCCGGAATATCGAGCGCCCTTGCGCACGGGTTCGTAGGGAGCACTGCGGCCGCAAAGCCACACGTTGCCCGGCGCGAGGCTGCTGCGGCTCGCGTCCCTCCTGCAGAAGCCTGCACGCCCCTGCGCGCGGCCTGCTTCAGTCGTGCTCGTCGTCGAGCAGGGTGCGGACGTGGTCGGCCGTTTCGAGGAGCTCGCCGAGCGCGCGCGAGCTGAGCATGGAGCCGAACTGCTCGAGCGCGATCTCGGTGATGAAGAGGTGTCCGTTGTCTTCGCGACAGATCCAGCCCAGCTCGATCAGGCGCCCGATCTTGCGCCGCACCGTCTCGCGCGGCAGACCGGTGGCGGCGGCGATCGAGTAGGCGTTGCAAGGCTTGAGGCCGCAATCCGCCGGGCGCGTGTCGCGCGGCACCGAGGGTGTCGCGGTGATCGGACGGGTGCTCTCGCGGCGCGCGACGCCGTTCTGCAAGGCGCCGATATTATGCAGTGCGATCTCGCCGAGCAGGATGGGGAGCAGGATGTCGCGGTCGAAGTCTTCGAACCAGCGCCGCAAGCTGCGGATCTCGTGGCGCGCGAGCACGAGCGCGACCGCCTTGATCGTGCGGCGTGCCGACGCCGCATTCGGGTGTTCCGGGTGCGCTGTTGGGCTCATTGGGCTGTCATGGCACGCTTCACCCTTTTTTGTTGATTCCGGGAGCTAGCGGCGTTTTTTAGAAAATTCTTAAATTAACAGACGCCATGAGCATAACCCAAGCCGAACGGGCTCAATACTCGGGAATACCCATAATGGGGAGAGTCATATTGTGACCCCAACCGCCCTCTTCTGCCGCTGCGATTCCCCGGATCGGGGCGTGCGCGCCGGGGTGGCGAGCGCGTGACGGGCTACTTGCGCGCGCGCGGATGTGCCGCGTCGTACACCGCGGCGAGATGCTGGAAATCGAGATGCGTGTAGATCTGCGTGCTGCGGATGCTGGCGTGGCCGAGCAGTTCCTGGACAGCGCGAAGATCGCCGCTCGATTGCAGAAGATGACTCGCAAAACTGTGCCGCAGCATGTGCGGATGCACATGCACGCCGAGCCCGAGCGCCTGAGCGCGCGTGCCCAGCCGGCTGGCGATGCCGCGGGTGCTCAGGCGGTGGCCGTCGCGGGTCACGAACAGCGCGCGCTCGCCCGCCGCAGCGAGGCCGGCGCGGATCTCCAGCCAGGGGCGCAGGGCCGCGATCGCCTTGCCGCCCACCGGCACGGTGCGCTGGCGCTGGCGCTTGCCGGTGACCGTGACCAGGCCCTCGGCGAGGTCCAGCCCGGAATCGATGTCGAGTCCGGCGAGTTCCGCAACTCGCAGACCGGAAGAATAAAAAAGCTCGAACATCGCAATATCCCGAATTTCTAGCAAATTCTGCGGCTCTGGATCGAGCAGCGCGTTCGCCTGCTCGGGCGAGAGCACGCGCGGCAGCGTCGAGGGGGATTTGGGCGGACGGATGCCGAGCGCCGGATTGATGCGCACGCCGTGCTCGCGCACCAACCAGCGGTAGAAGCCTCGCCACGCCGACAGATGGCGGGCGATCGAGCGCCCCTGCTGGCCCTCGCCATGCAGGCGGGCGACGAAGCGGCGGATGTCGGCGGGCTGCAAGGATTCGGGCGGGTGCTCCTCGGCGAGGCGCAGCAAGGCCTGCAGGCCGGCGCGGTAGGCGGTCAGCGTCAGCGGCGAGACCCGGCGCTGGGTGGCGAGCCAGGCCAGCCAGGCCTGCATGCGCTCGGGCAGCGCGGCCGGCGCCTCGGCGGACCGCCGCGGGCCCATGGATTCAGCCCGCGCGCGCCGCCAGCGCCGCGGCGGCGAGGTCGGCGATGCGGCCCAGGTAGAGCGTGCCCATGCCGGCGTAGAAGCGCTCGGGCTCGGCGCTGCCGAGCGCGAGCAGGCCGATGCAGTTGCCGCCTACGCGCAGCGGCATCAACGCCAGCGAACGGATGTGCGGCGCGGCCTCGCCGAACCAGCTCGTCATCTCGATGCTCTCGGGCACCCCGCACCATGGGTGGCGCAGGTTCTCGACCTGGCGGCGCGCCGCTTCGCCGACGCCGAAGGCCTCGGTGTGCACCACCCCGCCCCCGACCTCTCCCCACAGCTTGAGGCTGACGTGCGGCACGGAGAAGTCGTCGCGCAGGCTGTCGGCCAGGCCCTGGCGCACCGCGGCGGCCGAGCCCGCCTGCAGCAGCGCGACCGACAGGCGGTGCACCTTGGTGCTGATGTCGTCGTTCTCCTCCCCGAAGCGGATCAGCTCGGCAAGCTTGAGTTCGAGCGCACGGATCTTGTCGCGCAGGGCATGGAGCTGGCGCTCGGCGAGCGAGATCGCCTGGCCGCCATGCTGCGGATGCGGCACGGTGAGCTCGCTGAAGAGCTCGTGATGCTGGTTGAGGAAATCGGGGTGTTCGCGCAGGTAGCGTGCGACATCTTCTGCATTCATCGATGCTGCTCCAGGCGAGGCGGCTGCCGCCCCGCGTCGATCGTTCGTGGATGGCCGCCGCATCCGGCGCGGTCGGCCGCGAGTCGGCCGGCACGATGCCGCACAGGCGCATCGCGTCCGGCCCGGCAAAATCCGGACTCGGGCGGGCTCCCTCAGGCGAGCTCCATCTCGCCCTCGAAAACCGTGACCGCCGGTCCGGTCATGCGCACCGGCGTGCCCGGGCCGTCCCAGGCGATCTCCAGCTCGCCGCCGCGGGTATGCACCCGCACCGGCGTCTCCAGCAGGCCGCGCAGGATGCCCGCCACCACCGCCGCGCAGGCGCCGGTTCCGCAGGCCAGGGTCTCGCCGGCGCCACGCTCGAACACGCGCAGACGCACCTCGTGCGCATCGACCACCTGCAGGAAGCCGGCATTGACCCGCGCCGGGAAGCGCTCGTGGCGCTCGATCCGCGCGCCCTGCTCCACCACCGGCGCGGCATCGACGTCGGCCACCACCTGCACCGCGTGCGGGTTGCCCATCGACACCGCGGTGATCGCCACCGTGTCGCCGCCCACCTGCAAAGGCTGCACGACCGCGTCCGAGTCGGACACGAACGGCACCTTCGCCGGCGCCAGCTCCGGCACGCCCATGTCCACCGTCACCAGGCCGTCCGCGCGCAGGCGCGGCGCGATGATGCCGGAGCGGGTCTCGACACGGATTTCGGCCTTGTCGGTGAGCCCCTTGTCATGCACGAAGCGCACGAAGCAGCGCGCGCCGTTGCCGCACTGCTCGACCTCGCCGCCATCGGCGTTGAAGATGCGGTAGCGGAAATCGACATCCGGCCGCGCGGCGGGCTCGACCACCAGCAGCTGATCGCAGCCGACGCCGAAATGGCGGTCGGCGATTGCCTTGACCCGCGCCGGGGTGAGGTCGACCGGCGCACGCGTGGCGTCGATGACGACGAAGTCGTTGCCCAGGCCGTGCATCTTGGTGAAGCGCAGTTTCATCTTGCTGTTCCAGTGTTTCAGTAGATCCGCGGCTCGCCCTCGGGCCGGGTCTTGAAGCGGCGGTGCACCCAGTAGTACTGCTCGGGCATGGTGCGCACCACGCCTTCGAGCCAGGCGTTCATGCGCAGCGTGTCGGCCTCGACGTCGTCCGAAGGATAGTCGGCCCAGGGCGCGCCGAGCTCCAGCACGTAGCCCTGTCCGCCGGGCAGGATGCGGGTGATGCAGGGCACCACCGCCGCACCCGCCAGGCGCGCCAGGCGCGGCAGGCCGGTGATGGTCGCCGCCTGCACGCCGAAGAAGGGCACGAAGATGGACTCCTTGCGGCCGTAGTCGAGGTCGGGCAGGTAATAGAAAGGGCGGCCGGACTTCATCGCCTTGACCGTGGCGCGCACGCCATCGTGGCGCGACAGCAGCAGCTGGTCGTTGAAGCGGCTGCGGCCATGGTGCAGCCAGTGGTCGAAGACCTTGTCCTTCTGCGGCGAATACACGCTGACGAAGTCGCCCTCGAGCGTGAGCCGGGTGCCGGCCATGTCGAGGCCGAGGAAGTGCGGCGCCAGCAGCAACACCGGGCGGCCCTCGGCGCGCAGGCGCTGCAGGTGCGCCAGGCCCTCGATGCGGACGGTGGCGCGCAGGCGCTCGGGGCTCGCCCACCAGGCCAGGCCGCGCTCGAGCATGCTGCGTCCGATGAGGGCGAAGTTGCGCCGCGCCAGCGCGCGCCGTTCGGGCTCGGAGAGCTCGGGAAAGCACAGCCGCAGGTTGGTCAGCGCGACCTTGCGGCGCGGCACCACCACCCAGTAGAGCAGCCGGCCGAAACCGCTTCCCACGCGTGCGAGCAGCACCAGCGGCAGCCAGTGCAGCAGCCAGATCAGGCCGATGACCAGGCGGCTCATGGCGCGCGCTCCGCGTCCGTGCCGGCGGGGTCGGCGGCGGAAGTGGTCGCCGAGGGGTTGGCGGCATCGGCGCCCGCATCCCCCTGCGGGGCGGCGTCCTCGCGCTCGCGCCGCGGACCCTTGTAGCGGTTGTAGCCCCA
This sequence comes from Thauera sp. DNT-1, assembly GCF_055393985.1. Lineage (NCBI taxonomy): Bacteria > Pseudomonadati > Pseudomonadota > Betaproteobacteria > Rhodocyclales > Zoogloeaceae > Thauera > Thauera sp. DNT-1. The sequence goes on from NZ_AP043752.1 coordinate 2,345,542, forward strand.
CAGGTACTGCTGCGGGCACTGCAGGATCATGCGCTCGACCTCGCGGTTGATGATCGCGACGTCGGTGTCGATGTCGCCGGTAAGCGCCTCGGCAGGCGCCTGCAGGCGGAACACGTAGCCCTCGCCGCGCGGCAGGCGCTCGGCCCAGGTGTAGATCACGCGCACGCCCTTCACCGCCGCCAGGCGCGCGGCCAGCGTCATCGTCCACGCCGGCTTGCCGAAGAAGGTCGACCACACGCCCTCTCCCGCGCCCGGCACCTGGTCGGGCAGCATGCCCACCGCCTCGTGGCTGCGCAGGGTCTTGACCAGCTTGCGCACGCCGGATAGATCGGCCGGCGCGGTACGCATCTGTCCGCGCGCCCGGCCCGCCTCCATCAGCGGTTGCAGCACCTCCTTGCGCGGAGGGCGATAGAGCACGGTGATCGGAATCCTGGCGGCGATGCACTGGGCGGTGATCTCGAAGCAGCCCAGGTGCGGGGTGATGAAGAGGATGCCGGCGCCCTCGGCGCGCGCGGCCTCGACCAGCTCCCAGCCCTCGGTGCGCACCGCGCTCGCCACCACCTCGGACGCCGGCCGGCCCCAGATGAAGGGCAGCTCCAGCGCCTGGCGGCCGGCCTCGACGATCGCCGCACGCAGCACCGTCTCGTCCTCGCGACCGATGGCGTTGAAGAGGTTCTCGCGCACGCGGCGGGCGTAGGACGGCGAAGCCTTGTAGGTCAGCCAGCCCGCCCAGCCACCGAGGCGGTGCAGCCAGGACAGGGGCAGGCGAGAGAGGAGGCGGAATGCGCTTTGCGACAGCACCAGGTTGAGATCCGATATGGATGCCGGAACCGGCTTCAGGCCCGAATGCTTACACAGCCGGGCGTCCCGGTCTATAATCCGCGCTCCACCGCCGAGTTATTAACCCGGCCCTTAAATAAACTGTTTTCTCTATAATGTGTGCATGGAAAAGATCGATGCACGCAAGCTGGGTCCTGAAGGGCGCGAGACGCTGCGCAAGATGGTGCTGCGCCTGAATACGCAGTCTGGAATGAACGGCGTGGAGTTGGCGAAGATCGCCGGCGTCCATGTGCGCACGGTGCAGGCGTGGCTGAGGAAAGCGCGCACGGACGGTGTCGGGGCGCTGGTCGAGAAGACGCGAGGCCGGCCCTATGGGGCCTGCCGGAAACTGACGATGGCGCAGGAAGTGTGGGTGCGCCAGCGCATCGTGGGCGCGGTGCCCGAGCAGTTGAGCTTGCCTTTCGCCCTGTGGACCCGGCGGGCGATCCAGGCCTTGGTGGAGCAACAATTCGGACTGCAGTTGTCCGATCGTCTCGTAGGCAAGTACCTGAAGCGCTGGGGCTACACCGCTCAGCGCCCGGTCAAAAAAGCGATGGAGCAGCGTAACGATCTGGTCCAGGCTTGGCTGCGCGAGCGTTACCCTGCCATTGCCGCGCGCGCCAAGGCCGAGGGCGCGGTCATCTACTGGGCCGACGAAACGGCCGTCAAGGAAGACACGAACTGGATTCGAGGCTTTGCGCCGGCCGGTCGCACGCCGGTGCTCGAGGCGTCGGCCCGCTGGGCCAAGCTGTCGATGATCTCGGCCATCACCAATCGGGGCGAGATCGCTTTCCAGATCGTCGAGGGCACGATCAACGCAGAACGCTTTATCGAGTTCCTCGACCGACTGATCGCCAGTGCGGCGAGCAAGGTGTTCCTGATCGTCGATAACCTGAGGGTGCATCACGCCAAGCTCGTCCAGGCCTGGGTCGAGCCGCGTCGTGCGCAGATCGAGTTGTTCTACTTGCCGCCCTATGCGCCCGAGTCCAATCCGGACGAATACCTGAACCACGACTTCAAGACCGCCCTGCGCCTGGAGCCTCCCAGCCGCGATGATTCGCAGCTCTTGAAGAAGGCCCACGCCATCATGGACCGCATCGCATCGCTCCCCGAGCGTGTCCGGTCCTACTTCGAGCACCCGGCCGCTGCATATGCTGCGCAGTGAGCGTATTTAAGGGCCGGGTTAATAACTCGACAACTTGCAGGGCGGTGGGGCGGCCGCGGTGCCGCCCGAACCAAGTACTGCTAAAGCGTCGGCTGCTCGACGAAATCCCCGGAGCTGGCCGCAGACGCAAGGCCATGGCAACGGGGATTTTTGTTTTCCAAGGAGCAGCACGAATGGCTGAATTTCTCTTCACCTCCGAATCGGTCTCCGAAGGTCATCCCGACAAGGTCGCCGACCAGGTCTCCGACGGCGTCCTCGACGCCGTGCTGGCCGAAGACCCCAAGGCGCGCGTCGCCTGCGAGACCCTGGTGTCCACCGGCCTGGTGGTGATCTCGGGCGAGATCACCACCACCGCCCACCCCAACTACCGCGAGATCGCGCAGGACGTGATCCGCCGCATCGGCTACGACAACTCCGACATCGGCTTCGACTACAAGAGCTGCGCGGTGCTGGCGGCGATCAACCGCCAGTCGCCCGACATCGCCCAGGGCGTGAACAACGCCAACGACGACCCGCTCGACCAGGGCGCCGGCGACCAGGGCCTGATGTTCGGCTACGCCACCAACGAGACCGCCAGCCTGATGCCGCTGCCGATCCACTACGCTCACCGCGTCATGCAGCGCCAGGCCGAGGTGCGCAAGGATGGCCGCCTGCCCTGGCTGCGCCCGGACGCCAAGAGCCAGCTCACCGTCAAGTACGTCGACGGCAAGCCGGTGGCGATCGACACCGTCGTGGTGTCCACCCAGCACGACCCCGACGTGACCCAGGAGCAGATCCGCGAGGCGGTGATCGAGCTGATCATCAAGCCGGTGCTGCCGCCCGAGCTGATGCAGGGCGACGTGCGCTACCTGGTGAACCCCACCGGCCGCTTCGTGGTCGGCGGCCCGCACGGCGACTGCGGCCTCACCGGGCGCAAGATCATCGTCGACACCTACGGCGGCGCGGCCCACCACGGCGGCGGTGCGTTCTCGGGCAAGGATCCGTCCAAGGTCGACCGCTCGGCCGCCTACGCCGGTCGCTACGTGGCCAAGAACGTGGTCGCCGCCGGCCTCGCCGACCGGTGCGAGGTCCAGGTCGCCTACGCGATCGGTGTGGCGCGCCCGGTTTCGCTGATGGTCAACACCTTCGGCACCGGCAGGATCGCCGACGAGAAGATCGTCGATCTCATCGGCCGGCATTTCGACCTGCGCCCGAAGGCGATCATCCAGACGCTCGACCTGCTGCGCCCGATCTATTCCCGCACCGCCGCCTACGGCCACTTCGGCCGCGACGAGCCGGGCTTCACCTGGGAACAGACCGACAAGGCCGCCGCCCTGCGCGCCGACGCCGGACTCTGAGCCGGAAGCGCCCTCAGGAACGACGCGAGTCGCGCTCGGGCGGCGCTGCGGCGCTGGCGCGGGTTCCGAGCGCTGCAATCGCGACTTGCGTCGCTCCTACGCAGGTCAGCCGCGCTCGGGAATGCGCACGCGGGAACGCCGCGAGTCGCGCTCGGGCGGCGCTGGCGCGGGTTCCGGGCGCTGCAATCGCGACTTGCGTCGCTCCTGCGCAGAACCGCCGCGCATCCGTCCCGGTAGAATCCGGAACTCGCGGACGCCCGCCCCGGTCTCTGCCCCACCACGTCGCCCAGAGTCGCCCATGCTCCAACAAGTCCTGATGTTCGCCCTCGGCCTCACCGTCCTCGTTGTCGGTGCGGACGTCCTCGTACGTGGCGCCTCGCGGCTGGCGGTCTCCTTCGGCGTTTCGCCGCTCGTCGTCGGCCTCACCGTGGTCGCCTTCGGCACCAGCGCGCCGGAGATGGCGGTATCGGTGGGCTCGGCGCTCGCCGGCAGCCCCGACCTCGCGCTCGGCAACGTGGTCGGCAGCAACATCTGCAACGTGCTGCTGATCCTCGGCATCTCGGCGCTGATCACCCCGCTGCTGGTGGACGAGCAGATCATCCGCCAGGAGATCCCGATCATGATCGGCGTGTCGGCCCTGCTGGTGGTGATGGCGCTCGACGGCCATCTGGGCCTGGTCGAGTCGATCGTGCTGTTCGCCCTGGTGATCGCCTACACGGTGTTCCTGATCGTGCAGTCGCGGCGCGCCTCCAAGGCGGTGCAGGAGGAGTTCGGCACCGACCTCCCCACCTCCGCCTGGGACCGCCACTGGGCGGTGCAGGTCGGGCTGATCGCGACCGGACTGGTGATGCTGATCGTCGGCGCCGACTGGTTGGTGGAAGCGGCGGTGGCCTTCGCGCGCGCCTTCGGGGTCAGCGACCTGGTGGTGGGCCTCACCGTGGTCGCGGTGGGCACCTCGATGCCCGAGATCGCCACCTCCATCGTCGCCGCGATGCGCGGCCAGCGCGACATCGCGGTGGGCAACGTGGTCGGCAGCAACATCTTCAACATCCTCGCCGTGCTCGGTGCCTCGGGCATCGCCTCGGGCACCGGCCTGCCGGTGTCGGAGGCGGCGCGCAACTTCGACCTCTGGGTGATGCTCGCGGTGGCCTTCGCCTGCCTGCCGATCATGATCACCGGGCGCGAGATCGCGCGCTGGGAGGGCGGCGTGTTCCTCGCCTACTACGCCGCCTACACCGCCTGGCTGGTGCTGCAGGCCCAGCAGCACACCAGCCTGCCGGCCTTCTCGGGGATCATGCTGGGCTACGTGATGCCGCTCACGGTGATCACCGTCGTGGTCAGCATCGTGCGCAGCAACGGCAGGCGCGCATAGGCGGGGCGATCGGGCTGCGTGCCTCGCATGCCGGGCCGCCTGATCGCGACTGGCGTCGCTCCTGCGGGAGCCGGCGGCGACCGGGGCCGGATGTGGGAGCGACGCCAGTCGCGATCCCCGCGATCGTGATGCCCGCGGCAGCAACCGACCCCTCGAGTCCACGCCCGCCTGCCGCTTTGGTATCATTCGCTTGTTTCCGAGGAGCGCTGCGAGGCGCCGGCCGCATCCGCTGCTGCCAGGCCCCCAGGCTCGGACCCCGCCCTGCGGCGGGTATCAGTACAACGGCGCTCACCTGCGAATCGTCTTCAACCCTGCCGGGTTCGGGATGTCGGGTGAGCCGCCTGCAGCGACATGCTGCCCTCCCCCCGCTTTCCGCCCGGCCATAGCATGGAGCTTCACATGAACGCCGTGGCTGACACCCAATTCACCGATTTCGTCGTCGCCGACCTCGCGCTCGCCGCCTGGGGCCGCAAGGAAATCCGCATCGCCGAGACCGAGATGCCCGGCCTGATGGCGATCCGCGAGGAATACGCCGCCAGCCAGCCGCTGAAGGGCGCACGCATCACCGGCTCGCTGCACATGACCATCCAGACCGCGGTGCTGATCGAGACGCTGACCGCGCTCGGCGCCCAGGTGCGCTGGGCCTCGTGCAACATCTTCTCGACCCAGGACCACGCCGCCGCGGCCATCGCCGCCGACGGCATCCCGGTGTTCGCGGTCAAGGGCGAGTCGCTGAAGGACTACTGGGACTATACCCACCGCATCTTCGAATGGTCGGACGGGGGTTACAGCAACATGATCCTCGACGACGGCGGCGACGCCACGCTGCTGCTGCACCTGGGCGCACGCGCGGAGCAGGACCTCTCGGTGCTGGCCAAGCCGGGCTCGGAAGAGGAGACCATCCTCTTTGCCGCGATCAAGGCCAAGCTCGCTACCGCCCCCACCTGGTACTCGACGCGGCTGGCGCACATCAAGGGCGTGACCGAGGAGACCACCACCGGCGTGCATCGCCTGTACCAGATGCACGCGCGCGGCGAGCTCAGGTTCCCGGCGATCAACGTCAACGATTCGGTCACCAAGTCGAAGTTCGACAACCTCTACGGCTGCCGCGAATCGCTGGTCGACGGCATCAAGCGCGCCACCGACGTGATGATCGCCGGCAAGGTCGCGGTGGTGGCCGGCTACGGTGACGTGGGCAAGGGCTCGGCCCAGGCCCTGCGCGCGCTGTCGGCCCAGGTGTGGGTGACCGAGGTCGACCCGATCTGCGCGCTGCAGGCGGCGATGGAAGGCTACCGCGTGGTCACGATGGAATACGCCGCCGACAAGGCCGACATCTTCGTCACCGCGACCGGCAACTACCACGTGATCACCCACGACCACATGGCGAAGATGAAGGACCAGGCCATCGTCTGCAACATCGGCCACTTCGACAACGAGATCGACGTCGCCAGCATCGAGCAGTACCAGTGGGAGGAGATCAAGCCGCAGGTCGATCACGTGATCTTCCCCGACGGCAAGAGGATCATCCTGCTCGCCAAGGGCCGCCTGGTGAACCTCGGCTGCGCCACCGGCCACCCGAGCTACGTGATGTCGAGCTCCTTCGCCAACCAGACGATCGCACAGATCGAGCTGTTCACCCGCACGGCCGACTACCCGATCGGCGTGTACACCCTGCCCAAGCACCTCGACGAGAAGGTCGCCCGCCTGCAGCTGAAGAAGCTCAACGTGCAACTCACCGAGCTGACCGACGCGCAGGCCGCCTACATCGGCGTGCCCAAGCAAGGCCCGTACAAGTCGGACGCGTACCGCTACTGAGCCCCGGGGGCGGCGCAGCCCCCGGCAGGAGCGCCTTCCGGCGCTCCTGTACAAAGGCTCTTCACGCCTCACCCCCTGACTCCTCACGCCCATGAGCATGAACTCCTTCCACGCCCGCCAGGGCAAGCCGCGGCCGGCCGCGCAGGGCAAGGGCCCGGCGGACCGCCACGGCCTGCTGCGCGTCGACCAGCTGCTGGTGGCGCAGGGGCTGGCGGCCTCGCGCACCGCGGCGCGCGCGCTGATCGAGGCCGGGCGGGTGAGCCACGAGGGCCAGCCGGTCGCCAAGCCGGCGCTGGAATTGCCGCCCGACGCACGGCTCGCCGTCACCCCCGCCGACAGCGACCGCTTCGTCTCGCGCGGCGCGCTCAAGCTCGAAGGCGCGCTCGCGCGCAGCGGGCTGGACGTACGCGGCGCCACCTGCCTCGACATCGGCCAATCCACCGGCGGCTTCACCGACTGCCTGTTGCAGGCCGGCGCAGCGAGGGTGGTCGGGGTGGAGGTCGGCCACGACCAGCTCCATCCGCGCCTGCGCGCCGATGGGCGCTGCGTCACCCTGGAGGGCGTCAACGCCCGCCAGCTCGACGCCGCCGCGCTCGGCGGACACTACCCGCCGCACGGCTTCGACCTGCTGGTGTGCGACGCCAGCTTCATCTCGCTCGCCCTGCTGCTGCCGCAGTGGGCCGCGCTGCTCGCACCCGCCGGCCACGTGCTGGCGCTGGTCAAGCCGCAGTTCGAGGTCGGCCCGCAAGGCCTGGGCAAGGGCGGCATCGTGCGCGACCCCGCGCGCTACACCGAGGTCGAGGCCCGCCTGCGCGCCGCAGCGGACGCCGCCGGCCTCGTCATCCTCGACTGGTTCGACTCGCCGATCACCGGCGGCGACGGCAACCGCGAATTCTTCTTCCACGCCATCCGCAGGTCGGGCGGCGACACCCACCGAAGCGAACCATGAAACCCGAAATCTCCATCGAGTTCTTCCCGCCCACCACGGCCGAGGGCGCCGAGAAGCTGCATGCCACCCGGGAGAAGCTCGCCGCGCTCGAGCCGGCCTTCTTCTCGGTGACCTACGGCGCCGGCGGCTCCACCCGCGAGCGCACCTTCGCGACCGTGAAGGAGATCGCCGCTGCCGGCCACGAGGCCGCGCCACACCTGTCCTGCGTGGGCTCGTCGCGCGACAGCATCCGCGAGATCCTGCAGGAATACGCCGCCGCCGGCATCCGCCGCATCGTCGCGCTGCGCGGCGATCTGCCCTCGGGCGCCGGCGCGGCGGGCGAGTTCCGCTACGCCAGCGAGCTCGTCGAGTTCATCCGCAGCGAGACGGGCGACCGCTTCCGCATCGAGGTCGCAGCCTACCCCGAGTGGCACCCGCAGGCGAAGAGCCCGAAGGACGACCTCGCCGCCTTCAAGCGCAAGGTCGAGGCCGGCGCCGACTCGGCGATCACGCAGTATTTCTACAACCTCGACGCCTACCTGAACTTCGTCGACGCGGTGCGCAGGATGGGCGTCGACGTGCCGATCGTGCCCGGCATCATGCCGATCGGCAGCTTCAGCAAGCTGGCGCGCTTCTCGGATGCCTGCGGCGCCGAGATCCCGCGCTGGATGCGCAAGACCTTCGAGAGCTACGGCGACGACAGCGACGCGATCCGCGCCTTCGGCCTCGACGTGGTCACCCGGCTGTGCGAGAAGCTGCTCGCCGCGGGCGCGCCCGGCCTGCATTTCTACAGCATGAACATGGCCGGCCCGACCACCGAGATCTGCCGGCGGCTGGGGCTGACTGCCTGATCTCCCGGCAATCCTGGACGGGATCGTAAGGTGGGTGTGACGTATGCGGCTCAAGCCCCTGTGGCGTATGCCGTATAGTCCTCCGATCAGCACATCTTCTTCCGCCCCACGCCTCGTGCTGGCGGCCAGGATCCGCCACCATGTATTTCGCGCCTTTCTCCTCCGGTCCTGCCCAAGGCATTGATCGGTGCGTGGCTGGCGCGGACCTCTGCATATCTGCCCGGCGCCAACTGGCCCGGCTGCTGTTGACCGGCGCCCTCGCGCTGCCCTTCGCCGCGGCGGCCGACACGCCCCCTGATCTGAGCCTGGAGCAGTTGATTGCGCTTCCGGTGGAGAGCGCGGCAGAGTACGAGCGGGTAGCGGTGGTCGGCGCCTCAAAATACGAGCAGACGAAGGACCGGGTTGCCGCCGCCGTCACCGCGATCACCCGCGACGAGATCCGCAGCTTCGGCTGGCGCACGCTCGACGAGGCGCTCGCCACCCTCCCCGGCGTGCATACCACCTACGACCGCCAGTATTCCTACGTCGGCGTGCGCGGCTTCGGTCTCGCCGGCGACTACATGACGCGCGTGCTGGTCACCATCGACGGCGTGCGCGTCAACGAGCCGATGTACGACGGCGCCCCTTTCGGTCGCATGCTGCCGCTCGACATGGACCTGGTCGAGCGCATCGAATTCATCCCCGGCCCGGGCGGCGCGATCTATGGCCAGAACGCCATGTTCGGCGTCGTCAATGTGATCACCCGCAAGGGTGCGGCACTCGACGGAGGAGAGTTCTCGGCTTCGTGGCAGTGGCCGCAGGCGACGCGCAAGGCGCGGGCGAGCTGGGGCAAGCGCCTCGACAACGAGCTCGAGCTGCTGGTCTCGGCCACCGTCCTGCGCAGCGACGGCGACGACCTGTGGATGGACTTCGGCAATGGCGACAGCGCTACGGTGCGCGGCCAGGACGGCGAGCGCGACCAGGAGTTCAACCTCAGCGCGAGCCGCGGCCCGTGGTCCTTCGGGCTCGCGCACGGCGACCGCCGCAAGGACGACCCCACCGGCGTGTTCGGCACCGACGCCTTCGCCTCGGGCACCTTCCAGGGCGACCGCTACACCGTCGCCCACCTCGGCTACGGTGCCACGCTCACCGACACCTTGTCGCTGTCGGCGCGCGCCTTCGCCGGCGACTACCGCTACGAGAGCACCCTGATGTATGACGGCGAGGGCTACGAGTACCCCGCCTCCGCCGCCTGGCACGGTGCCGAGCTGCAGCTCGTGTCGACCGCCGTGGCCGGCCATACGCTCCTGTTGGGTACGGAATACCAGCGCATCGACCAGAACATCGTCCATCCGGACATCGGCTACCTCCTGCGCGACCGCCGTGACGGTTACCGCGCGGGACTCTTCGTGCAGGACGAATGGCAGATCACCGACGCTTTCGCCAGCACGCTCGGCCTGCGCGCCGACCACAATGACCTCACCGGCACCGAGTTCAGCCCGCGCGCTGGCCTGATCTGGAATGCCGGCAAGCACAACACGCTCAAGCTGCTGTACGGTCGTGCCCACCGCGCGCCCAACGCCTACCAGATGTACTACGACGATGCCTACCTCATCGAGGATGGCACGATCGGGGCCGGCCAACGCGCCAACCCGAGCCTGGGTGGCGAAGTGGTCGAAACCACCGAGCTGGTGCTCGACCATATCGCCTCGGCCAACCTGCACCTGCGCGCCTCCCTCTACCGCTGGAAGATCGACGACCTGATCAATCTTGTCGCCGACGCCGATAGCGTCGGCCAATATCAGGCCGTCGGCAGCGTCGAGAGCCGTGGCCTGGAGCTCTCCGCCGACCACACCTGGCGCAACGGCGCCCGCCTGCGCGGCAACCTGTCCTTCCAGCACGCCACCGGCGCGGCGGGCGAGCGCGTGGAGAACTCGCCGCGCATGCTCGGCCGGATGAACTTCTCCACTCCGCTGGCAAATCTGCCACTGCGCATGGGCGTGGAGTTCGCCTACGACAGCAAGCGCCGCAGCCCGGCGGGCAACACGGTCGACGCGTACTGGCGTTCGAACCTGCACCTGGTGGCCGAGCGCTGGATCCAGGGCGCCGAGGTGTCACTGAGTGTGATGAACCTGTTCGACGAAGACTACGCCCATCCGAGTGGCGGCGCGCCCATCCACACCATGGACCGCATCGCCCAGGACGGCCGCAGCCTGCGGGTCAAGTTCGACTACCGCTTCTGACCCAGCATGCTCTCACTTTCCATCCGCCCGCCACGACGCCGGCTGCGAGCGTTCATCCTCGGGGCGCTGCTGGCTGGCGTGGCGAACCTCGCACATGCGGGCGACATCACCGCCGAAGAGTACAGGGTCAAGGCATCCTTCCTGTTCAACTTCGCCGCCTTCACCTTCTGGCCGGAGGGTGGAGGTGAAACCCTGTCGATCTGCGTCTATGGTGGCGACCCGTTCGGCTCGCATCTCGACGCGCTCATGGACCGCAAGGTGGGCGAACGCAGCGTGCGCGTACGGCGTGTGGGCAGCGTCGACGCCCTCGTGGACTGCCAGCTCGTGTTCGTCCCCCGACAGATGATCGGCAACCTGGGCCGGGTGCTCGACGGCGTGGACGGCCAGCCCGTCCTCACCGTGGCCGACAGCCCGGGCGCCCTGGCGAGCGGCGTGGTGTTGAACATGGACAGCAGCGCAGGTCAGATCCGCTTTTCTGTCAACCTCGCGGCGGCCCGCCGCCAGGGGCTCGGGCTCAGCTCGAAGCTCCTCAATCTGGCCACCGAAATCAAGCGATGAAGATGTCCCACGACGAAGACGACAACCGCATCACCCTCGGCGAAAAGCTGCGCCGCGTAAGCCAGCGCGCGCTCGGCGCCGCGGTGGCGATGCTCGCGGTGGCGATCACCCTCGGTAGCTTCTTGATCAGCACGCTCGCGCTCGAGAGCAATACTCGGGTGATGGCGCGGGTGCTTGCCGACAATGCCGCCGCCGGCCTGATGTTCCTCGACCACGACGCCGCCACGCGCGTGCTCGCGACCCTGGAGCGCCTGCCGGACGTACGCGGCGCAGCGATCTTCGATGTATCCGGAGCCCCTTTTGCGCGTTACGGCAAGTTCATCGAACAAGGCCGGGAGACGGTGGACTTTTCGGCCGAGCACGCGCACTTCAGCTTCGAGACACTGCACCTGACCCAGCCGATCGTCGAGGGCGGGAACGTGGTCGGGGTGCTCGACCTCGACCTCGATCTGCGTCCGCTCTACCTCCAGGTGCTCGCCCACGGCTCGATTACGGTGCTCGCCGCGGCGATCGCGCTGCTGCTCGCCACCCACACGCTGCGCCGGCTCAACCGCGCGGTGTTGCAGCCACTGTCGACCCTGTCTGCGCTGATGGAGCGCGTCGCCCACACCGAGGACTACAGCGCGCGCGCCGAACCCAGCCGTATCATCGAGCTCGATTCCCTCGCCAGTGGCTTCAACCGCATGCTCGGCCAGATCGCCGAGCGCGATGCACGCCTGGCAAGCCATCGCGACCACCTCGAGGACGAGGTCGCCACACGCACCGAGGAGCTCCTGCGCGCCAAGGAGGCCGCAGAGGCTGCCAGCCAGGCCAAGAGCGACTTCCTCGCGACCATGAGCCACGAGATCCGCACGCCGATGAACGGGGTGCTCGGCATGACCGAGCTGCTCCTCGACAGCGGCCTCAACCACGAGCAACGCCACTTCGCCGAGGCGGTCGAGAACTCCGGTCGCCACCTGCTGGGCATCATCAACGACATCCTCGACTTCTCGAAGATCGAATCCGGCCACCTCGAGCTCGAAGCGGTGGAGTTCGAGCTCGGCGACCTGCTCGAGGACACGCTGGCGATGTTCGCCCAGCCAGCCGAGAAGAAGCGCCTGGAGCTGATCGCCGACCTGCCCCCCGAGGTGCGGCGCTGCGTGCGCGGCGACCCCTTCCGCCTGCGCCAGATCGTCGGCAACCTGGCCAACAATGCGATCAAGTTCACCGAGCGTGGCGAGGTCGTGGTGCGTGCCCGTCTGCTCGGCGAGGGCACTGACGGCTATCGCCTGCGCATCAGCGTCGAGGACACCGGGATCGGCATCCCGCCCCATGCGCAGCAGAAGATCTTCGAGCAGTTCTCCCAGCTCGACGGCTCCACCACCCGCCAGTTTGGCGGCACCGGCCTCGGCCTGGCGATCTGCCGCCGCCTGGTGGGCCTGATGGGCGGCGAGATCGGTGTCGACAGCCGGCCCGGAGCGGGCGCCTGCTTCCATATCGACCTGTGCCTGCCGGCGGGGCAAAGCACCGCCGAAGCCCTGCGCTGCGACGTCGCGCTCGAGCGTGTGCACGCCCTCGTCGTGGATGACAATGCCACCAACCGCGAGATCCTGCTGCGCCAGCTCCACGGCTGGGGCATGCAGGTGGAATGCTCTGCCGACGGCGCGGGCGCGCTGGATCGGCTCGCACGCGCCGCCACGGCCGGCGAGGGTTTCGAGCTCGCCGTACTCGACATGCACATGCCGCACATGGACGGCTTGCAGCTGGCCACCGCGATCCGCGCCAACCCGGCGCTCGCCGGCGTGCGCCTGGTGGTGCTGACATCGAGCTACTCCAGCGCCAGCGTGCGCGAGCGCGAACGCGCCGGCATCCTGCGCTGCGTGCACAAGCCGATCCGCCAGGCCGAGCTGTTCGAGGTTCTATGCAGCGCATTGCGCGCTGTGGACGCAGTGCCAGCGGCCACCGCAGTTGCGGACGAGTGGCGACCGACGCGCGGCGGGCGCGTGCTGCTGGCCGAGGACAACCCGGTGAACCAGCAGGTCGGCCTCGCAATGCTCGCCAAGCTCGGCATCGCGGTTCGTGTCGCCAACGACGGCGAAGAGGCAGTGAAGCTGGCTGCGACCGAAGCCTTCGACCTGATCCTGATGGACTGCCACATGCCGGTGCTGGACGGCTACGAGGCGAGCGCGGCAATCCGCGCATCGGAGCACGCACCGCGCGTACCGATCGTCGCGCTCACCGCCAACGTCATGGAAGGCAACCGCGAACGCTGCCTGGCGGCCGGCATGGACGATTTTCTCGCCAAGCCCTACGCGCTCGAGCAGCTCCAATCCACCCTGCAGCGCTGGATGGCGGCAACGCCCGCGAGCGCGCCGGCGACGCCTTGCGACGCCGCGACCGAAGCCGAGGCGACCGAGGTGACAGAGGCGGCGATCGATCGGACCTTCATCGAGCAGTTCCGCGAGCTCGACCCCGACGGCGGCATGGCACTCGCCGCGCGCATCCTCCGCGTCTATGCCGAGAGCAGCGCCCCCCCCTTCGCCGAGATCGAGCGCGCCACCGCCGCCGGCGACGCCGCGGGACTGCGTCGCGCCGCGCACAGCCTCAAGTCGAGCGCGGGGAACGTCGGCGCCAGACGCCTCGCGGCCCTCCTCAAGGACTTCGAGAGCCTCGGCAAGGACGGCCGGATCGACGACGCGCGCGCCGGCCTCGCCGCGCTGCGCACCGAGCATGCGCGCACGCTCGACGCCATCCATGCCCTGATCGAGGAGTTCGGTCGATGAGCTCGACTCGCATCCTGGTCGCCGACGACGATCCGACCGCACGCCTGCTGATGCAAGCCGCGCTCGGCAAGAGCGGCTTCGAGGTCGCCGTCGCCGAGGATGGCGAGGAGGCCTTGCAGGCCTTCGCGCACGCCACCTTCGACATGGTGCTGCTCGACGTGGAAATGCCGCGCCTGGACGGCTACGCGGTCTGCCGCGAGCTGCGCCGCCGCTGTGGCGACGCGCTGCCGATCCTGATGGTCACCGGCATGGACGACACCGCATCGATCGAGGCCGCCTTCGAGGCCGGCGCGACCGACTTCGTCGCCAAGCCGATCAGCTGGCCGCTTCTTGGCCACCGCGTCCGCTACGTGCTGCGCGCCACCCGCGCCGCCACCGCGCTGCGCATGGCCAACGCGCGCAACGCGGCCATGCTCGACGCCTTCCCCGACACCCTGCTGCGCCTCGACGCGGCCGACCGCATCGTCGAGCTGCGCGCAGCCCCGACCGGCGTGCCCAGCTGCTGCATGCCGGCGGTCGGCCAGACCCTGGCCGAAGCCTATCCGCACGAGGTGGCGACGCTGCTCGCGCAAGCGCTCGACGAGGCCCGCCGCAGCCGGCAGCCGAGCACGGTGGATTTTCCTCTCGCGTGTCGGACCGGACGCCCCTGCCACCAGGAAGCACGGGTGAGCGCAATCGACGACGGCGAGGCCCTCTGCCTGCTGCGCGACATCACCGAGCGCAAGGAGTATGAGACCCGCATCCACCACCTCGCCTATTTCGACAGCCTGACCGGGCTGGCGAACCGGCGCAGCTTCCTGGAGCGGCTCGAGCGCGAGATCCGCCGCGCCCTTCAGAACAAGTGGCGCCTGGCCGTGCTCTTCCTTGATCTGGACCGTTTCAAGAGCATCAACGACACCCTCGGCCACGCTGCAGGGGACGCCCTGCTGCAGCAGGCCGCCGAGCGCCTGCGTGCGATCACCCGCCCGGGCGACATCGTGGCGCACGACACTGATCGCATGGGCACGGCCGAATTCGCTCGCCTCGGCGGCGACGAATTCACCGTGCTGCTGCCGACGATCTCCCGACCGGACGACGCGCTGGCGATCGCCGAGCGCATCCGCGCCAGCATATGCGCTCCATTCGCGATCGAGGGCCAGGAGCTCTGCGTCACCACCAGCGTCGGCATCGCCGTCTTCCCGGACGACGGCGAGGACGCCGCCACGCTGATCAAGCACGCCGACATCGCGATGTACGACGCCAAGGCCAACGGACGCAACGGCTGCCGCTACTACAACCCTGCGCTGACCGCGGAGGCGGTGCATCGCGTGGAACTCGAGGCCGGGCTTCGCCGCGCGCTCGCCCACGACGAGCTCGTGCTGATGTACCAGCCGCAGGTGGAGGTGCGCGACGGCAGTATCGCCACCGTCGAGGCCCTGGTGCGCTGGCAGACGCCCGACGGCAGGCTGGTGCCGCCGCTCGAGTTCATCCCCTTCGCCGAGGAATGCGGCCTGATCGACGCCATCGGCTCCTGGGTGCTGCGTCGCGCCTGCCATGACGCAGCACAATGGCAGCGCCGCGGGCTCGACCTGCGCGTCGCGGTCAATCTGTCGCCGGTGCAGTTCCGCGCCAGCGGGCTGCTCGACAGGATCCGCGAGGCCCTCGCCGACAGTGACCTGCCCGCCGAACGGCTGGAGCTCGAGATCACCGAGAGTGCGCTGATGGCCGACGATGCCGACACCCATGCCACGCTGGCCGCACTGCGCACGCTTGGGATCGGCATCGCACTCGACGACTTCGGCACCGGGTACTCGTCACTGAGCTGCCTCAAGCGCCTGCCGCTGGACAAGCTGAAGATCGACCGCAGCTTCGTCAGCGGCCTGCCCGACGACGTCGACAACCACGCGATCGTGCGCGCGATCGTCGCGCTCGCACGTCACCTGGGCTTCCGCATCACGGCCGAGGGCGTCGAGACCGCGGCGCAGGCCGAGCTGCTCGGCGAGCTCGAGGCCGACAGCCTGCAGGGCTACCTGTTCAGCCGCGCGGTGCCGGCCGCGGAGCTCGAAGCGCTGGCCTCGCGCAGGTGGCCGCCGGCGCGCGGCACCCAGTTCCGCATCGACTTCAGTTGAGCGGCTGGCGCAGGTTGCGCGCGAGCCCGAGCAGCGCCGCGCTGGGCTTGAGCCCGGCACGGCGGCTGCGCTCGACATCGATCTCGAAGGCCAGGCGCCGACCCTCGGGCACGATCACCACCGCGACCGGTTGCGGCTGCGTTGCGTCGGTCACGGTCAGCACCGGCGCATCGCCGAGCAAGGCTGCGATGTGTGGCAGGCTGGGCGCCTCGTCCCTGCCGACGTAAAGCAGGTCGCAGTCACGGATCGCGGTCAGCGCACCAAGCCGCGCCACCGCCACGCTGCGCCCATGCACGGACTTGCCCTGCAGCCGGCGCATCGCCTCGGCCACGCCGTCGTCCCCATAGACGCAGAAGTTGAAGCTCGCGCGCGTCGCCGGCGGCCACTGCGTGAGCACGGCGAAGTTGTAGGCGTAGGTGGCCTTGAGGTCGAACTCGGGCAACGCCTGTGCGAGCACGCCCTGCGAAGTCGCCAGCGCGAGCCCGAAAAACAGGTTGCGTGCGCTCATAGCGCGTACCCGACCTGCAGCCAGACGCTGCGCCCGTCCATGCGCAGGCCGTCCTGTGCCACGTCACCGGGCCGCCAGTCGAAGCCCGACACGGTCTCGTAGTCACGATCGAACAGGTTGCGCACGCTCAGCGAGGCCGACAGGCCATGCCAGTCGCGCTCGGTGGACAGGGTCAGATTGGAAAGCGTCACCCCGCCCAGCATGCGCCGCTCGCGGGTCAGGCGCGGGCCGAGATATTGCGTCTCGAGGCCGGCACGCAGCGCCTCGCCCGGCAGCAGGAAGGTGAAGGCGAGCTTGCCGAGCAGGTCGGGCGAGTTGACCGCGTCGCGCCCGTACACATCGCGCGAGCGCTGCCAGGCCACGCTGGCGCGCGCACGCGCCCCGCGCTCCCAGACATGCTCGATCTCGGTCTCGACGCCGCGCGCGCGGCTGCTTCCCTCGGGAACCTCGTCCCCGTCCGCGTTCTCGATCGGCAGGTCGCTGCGCCGGTAGCGGTACAGGGAGCCGGTGAAGCGCGTGTGCGGCGCGAGCTGGCGCTGCAGCACGAGCTCGGTGGCGGCGACGTACTCGGGGACGGCCGTGTCGTCGGACGTCCAGCGGTCGTTGGCGTTGGGCATCTTGAAGGCCTCGCTGTACGAAGCCTTCCAGGTCGTCGCCGGATCCTGCTGCCAGATCAACGCGGCACGCGGGCTGAGGTTGCCGTCGAGATCGTCGGCGTCGTCGTGACGCACGCCCAGGTTGAGCGTCCACTGCTGGTTCAGCCGGTAGTCGTCGGCGACGTAGAGACTGAAGGTGCGGCGCGAAAGCTCGCCGTCGTCACGATCCGTGACTTCGCCGGCGGGCGAGAGGAAGCGGCGGTCGAAGGACTGGCGGTGGTCGTCGCGCAGCTCCGCGCCGAACACCAGCGTGTGGTCGACGAACCAGCGCCCGACGAACTTCTGGTCGAAGCGCCACCACGCGCCGTGGTAGTCGCGCACGCCGTACTTCTCGCCGTCGTCGTACTCGCCGCCCTCGTCGAGGGCGTATTCGCGCTGGTTCCAGTAGGCGTAGCGTCCTAACATCAGACTGGACGAGGAATACAGCTGCAGACCGAGGTCGGTCTCGTGGCGCACCCCGAGGAAGGCGCTCTCGTCGCGCGTCGGGAACGGGGTGTTGAAGGCGGTGTATGCGGAGGGGTTCGTGGGTACGCTCTTCTCGCGCTCCACCCACGCCGCCTGAACGGTCCAGCCCGACCACGACAGCTTTCCGAACACGCGCTGGTTACGCTCGCCGTCGAGCCCCTCGGCCACGCCGAAGTTGGTCGCGGGCGTGTCGTAGGCGGGGAAGTACAGGTTGCGGCCATCGACGTCGAGCGTCGAGGCCGAGAGCAGGACCTCGGCGCCGTTGTTGAAATGCTTGCCCCAGGTGGCGCGCTGGCGGCTGGCGCCGCGGCTGGAGATCTCCGCCGACACGCGCGCACCGTCGAAGTCGCGCCCGCGCCGGGTGACGACATTGAGGATGCCGAGCAGCGCGTTGTTGCCGTAGGTCACCGAGCCGGTTCCCGGCACGTACTCGACGCGATCGACCAGTTCCAGGTCGATCAGGCCGGATTCGTCGATGTAGGCCTGGTCGAAGAGGTTGTCCTGCACCGCGTAGCCGTCGATCAGCAGCATCACGCGGCCGGCGTAGTCCTCGACGTCGCCGAAGCTGCGCCCGCCCATGTAGTGGTAGGTGCGCTCGTCGGTGGTGTACAGGCCGCGCATGCCGTTGATGACGTCGGCGAGCGTGCGGTAGCCGTAGGCGCGGATGTCGTCGGCGGTGACGATCGCCACCGCCGCGGGCGAGTCGCTCACCTGGCGTGCGAGCCGCGACGCGGACACGAAATCGCGCAGCAGCAACTCCTCGAAGGGCAGCGCGGTCAGGTCGTCCTGTGCGGCGCCAGCCTCGGACGGGAACGCGAGCAGCACGCCGAGGCCCAGCACGGCCAGCTTCAACCGACGAGGATCCACGACCTTTTCAGCTCCCCACTCCATTCCTGCATATTGGCTGACGCCCGAATCGGGTATCTTATCAGGCTGGTCCCGCGCCCGGCCGTACCCCCGATGAAAACCCTCGAACACATTCCCCTGAACGGCGAACTCCCCAGTCCGAAAGGAGTCGCGCTGGCGATCCTCGAACTGTGCCGCAAGGACGACGCCACGATCGCCGAAGTGGCGCGCATCGCGCAGACCGACCCGGCGCTGGCGAGCCGCCTGATTCGCCAGGCCAACTCGGCGGCGCACGGTGGCGGACGGCCGGTGGCCTCGGTCACCGAGGCGATCATGCGCCTGGGCATGGGCACGGTGCGCAACCTCGCGCTCGGCTTCTCGCTGGTGGACCAGTACCAGAACGGGCCCTGCGGACAGTTCGACTACCAAAGCTTCTGGTCGCATTCGCTGCTGATGGGGCTGGCGATGCAGCGGTTCAGCAACATGACGGGGGTCGGCTCGAGCGAGGAGCTCTTCGCCTGCGGCCTGCTCGCCCAGGTGGGCCGGCTCTCGCTCGCCACCGTCTATCCGGTCGAGTACGGCCGCCTGCTCGACGGCCAGGAAGGCGCCGCGCGCAGCCTGGTGGCGCTCGAGCAGGAGCACCTGCAGACCGATCACAACGAGCTCACCGCCGCGCTGCTCGGCGAGTGGGGCATCCCCGGCGCGCTGATCGAGCCGATCTACCACCACGAGGACCCGGAAAGCTCCGGCTTCTCGCGCGGCTCGCGGCCCTACCAGCTGGTACATCTCTTCTACCTTGCGCGCCGCATCGCCGACCTCGGTCTCGCCGGCGAGAGCGAACGCAACGCCTGCACCGCCGAATTGCTGCTGCTCGGGGGCAGGATCGGCCTCGACGCCGAACAGCTCGGCGCCACGGTGGACGACCTGGTGCAGCAGTGGCGCACTTGGGGCGAGCTGCTGCGCGTGCCGGCCTCGGCGCTGCCCTCGTTCGCGCACATGTCGGCGGCGCACGCGATGCGCGACGAGAAGAGCGATGGCGCGGCGGCGCTGCGCGTGCTGCTGGTCGACGACGACCCCACCACGCGCTGCATGATGGAGGGCGTGCTGTCCGGGGCGCTCGGCCACGCGGTGGTGTGCGCCAACAACGGTCGCGAGGCGCTTGCGCTGGCGGTCGAGACCCAGCCGCAGATCGTCGTCACCGACTGGATGATGCCGGGCATGGACGGGCTGGACCTCGCGCGTGCGCTGCGCGCGACCGAGTGGGGGCAGACCATGTACCTGATCATGCTCACCGGGCATGAAAACGAGGACGAGGTGAGCGAGGCCTTCGAGGCCGGGGTGGACGATTTCCTGGTGAAGCCGGTCAACGTGCGCACCCTGCGCGCGCGTCTGCGCGCCGCCCGGCACTACGTGCAGCTGCTCGAGGCGTGGGAGCGCGACCGTGCCCAGCTCAAGCAGTTCGCGGCCGAGCTGGCGATCAGCAACCGCCGCCTCGCCCACGCGGCGATGACCGACCTGCTCACCAACCTGCCCAACCGCCGCTCGGGCATGAACGCGCTCGCCAAGGCCTGGGCCGCCTCCAGCCGCTTCGAACAGCCGCTGTCGGTGATGATGCTCGACATCGACCACTTCAAGCGCATCAACGACAGCCACGGCCACGCGGTGGGCGACACCGTGCTGCGCGACGTCGCCCAGGCCATCCAGCACTCGGCGCGCAAGGACGACAGCATGTGCCGCATGGGTGGCGAGGAATTCCTCGTGATCTGCCCGAACACCGACCTCAAGGCGGCGGTCCAGGCCGCCGAGCGCCTGCGCCGCATGGTCGAGCGCCTGCGCATCCAGGCCGGCGAAACGGAAATACAGATCTCGGTGAGCATCGGCGTGGCCACCCGCGAGGTCGGCATGACCGAGACCGACGCGCTCGTCAATGCCGCCGATCGCGCCCTCTACCGCGCCAAGCAAGCCGGCCGCAACCGCAGCTGCGTGGTGGTGCAGGGGCAGATGCGGTGCTTTCCGTGAGGCGTCGGGAACCGGCCTGCGCGCGGCGCGAATCGGCCGCGGCAGCGCTGAAGCGCGGGATCGCGACTTGCGTCGCTCCTACGAGACCGCCGCGCTCCCGAAGGCGCCTGTAGGAGCGACGCAAGTCGCGATCCGGTAATGGACACCGCGGCGCGCGGCGCTTGCCCGCGCGGCCGCCGGAAGGGATGCAATCTCCCTCCCGTCCCCTTCAGCGCTTGCCGCCCAGCAGCGAGCCCAATATCCCGCGCACGATCTGCCGCCCCAGGCTGCTGCCGATGGTGCGCGTGACCGTCTTGGCGGCGATCTGCACCAGTCCGTCGCGCTTGCCGCCACGCGGGCCGGTGGCGCCGAAGAGGATGTCGCTGACCACACTGCCGGTATCCTCGCCGCCGACCTCCTTCGCCGCCGCGCGGCCGGCCTCGACCGCGGCCTTGGTCGCGGCGCTGGCCTTGAGCAGCTCGTAGGCGGATTCGCGGTCGACCGCCTTCTCGTAGTGGCCGTAGATCACCGAGCCGGCGATCGCCGCCCGGCGCTCGGCGGGCTCGAGCGGACCGAGGCGCGAATCGGGCGCGATGACGTTGCAGCGCTCGGTGATCTGCGGCCGGCCTTTTTCGTCGAGGAAGGAGATCAGCGCCTCGCCCACGCCGAGTTCGGTGATCGCCGCCACGGCGTCGAAGGCCGGGTTGGGGCGCATGGTGTCGGCGGCGGTCTTCACCGCCTTCTGGTCGCGCGGGGTGAAGGCGCGCAGCGCGTGCTGGACGCGGTTGCCGAGCTGGCCGAGCACGGTGTCGGGCACGTCGAGCGGGTTCTGGGTAACGAAATACACGCCCACGCCCTTGGAGCGGATCAGGCGCACCACCTGCTCGATCTTCTCGATCAGCGCCTTGGGCGCGTCGTTGAACAGCAGGTGGGCCTCGTCGAAGAAGAACACCATCTTCGGCTTGTCGGGGTCGCCGACCTCGGGCAGCTGCTCGAAGAGCTCGGACAGCATCCACAGCAGGAAGGTGGAGTAGAGCTTGGGCGAGTGGTAGAGCTTGTCCGCGGCGAGCACGTTGATCACGCCGCGGCCATCGGCGTCGGTCTGCATCAGGTCGGCGATGTCGAGCATCGGCTCGCCGAAGAACACGTCGCCGCCCTGCTCTTCCAGCGCCAGCAGGTTGCGCTGGATGGCACCGATCGAGGCGCTGGAGATGTTGCCGTACTCGGTGGTGAAGCTCTTCGCGTTCTCGCCCACGTACTGGACCATCGCGCGCAGGTCCTTGAGGTCGAGCAGCAGCATGCCGTTGTCGTCGGCGATCTTGAACACCAGCGTGAGCACGCCGGTCTGGGTGTCGTTGAGGTTGAGCAGGCGCGCGATCAAGAGCGGGCCCATGTCGGAGATGGTGGCGCGCACCGGATGGCCCTGCTCGCCGAACACGTCCCAGAACACCACCGTGTTGGCACGCGGGGTGTAGTCGTCGATGCCGATTGCGGCCAGGCGCTGCATCAGCTTGTCGGACCTGACGCCCGCGGCGCCGATGCCGGAGAGGTCACCCTTGATGTCGGCGACGAACACCGGCACGCCGATATGGGCGAAGGATTCGGCGAGCTTCTGCAGGGTCACCGTCTTGCCGGTGCCGGTGGCACCGGTGATGAGGCCGTGGCGGTTGGACAGGCGCGGCAGCAGGCAGATGTCCTTGAACTGGTCCTTGTCGTGCGCGCGCGCGATCAGCATCGGGTCGGCCATTTCATGCTCCTCGGGATTCGGTTCGGAATGCGCCGAGTTTAGCAGCCCCGCCCGCGGCCTCCCATGGCCCCCGCAGGCGCGGTGGTTCTTCGTGGGAGCGACGCAAGTCGCGATTGCAGCGCATGAAATCCGCGCCAGCGCCGCAGAAACCTCCGATCGCGACTTGCGTCGCTCCTACGTCGCGGTGGCGCCCGCTGCACCCGAGGCGCACACACGGAGCGGGCGCTATAATGCGCGCCTCTTCAATCGCTCGGGCAGCACAGAGGTTCCAATATGGCGGGTCACTCGAAATGGGCCAACATCCAGCACCGCAAGGGTCGTCAGGACGAAAAGCGCGGTGCGGCGTTCTCCAAGCTGGCGAAGGAGATCACCGTCGCCGCCAAGATGGGCGGAGGTGATCCCGGCTTCAACCCGCGCCTGCGCCTGGCGGTCGACAAGGCCAAGGGCGTCAACATGCCCAAGGACAAGATCGACAACGCGATCAAGAAGGGCACCGGCGAGCTCGAGGGCGTGAGCTACGAAGAGATCCGGTACGAGGGCTACGGCATCGGCGGCTCGGCGGTGATGGTCGACTGCCTCACCGACAACAAGACCCGCACCGTGGCCGACGTGCGCCACGCCTTCTCCAAGTACGGCGGCAACATGGGCACGGACGGCTGCGTGTCCTTCCAGTTCAAGCACTGCGGCCAGCTCCTGTTCGCCCCCGGCACCAGCGAGGACGCGCTGATGGAAGCCGCGCTCGAAGCCGGCGCCGAAGACGTCGTCACCAACGACGACGGCTCGATCGAGGTCATCACGGGCCCGTGGGAGTTCACCACCATCAAGGAAGCGCTGGAGAAGGCCGGCTTCACCGCCGAGTTCGGCGAGGTCACGATGAAGCCCGAGAACGTCATCGAGCTCGCCGGCGACGAGGCCGCGCGCATGCAGAAGCTGCTCGACGCGCTCGAAGGCCTGGACGACGTGCAGGAGGTGTACACCTCCGCCGAATTCGACGAGTAAGCTCTCCCGACTGCCCCCAGGAAAGCGGCGCCCGGCGCCGCTTTTTGTTTTTCACGGACCCACCGCGATGCCGACTCCGCCCCTGCTCACCCGCCTGACGCCGCTGCTGTTCGTGCTGCTGTGGAGCACCGGCTTCATCGGCGCCAAGTTCGGCCTGCCCTACGCCGAGCCACTCACCTTCCTGAGCAGCCGCTACGTGCTGGTGATCGCTCTGATGAGCCTGCTCGCGCTGGCGATGCGCGCGCCCTGGCCGGCCAGCCCGCGCGAGGCGCTGCATATCGGCGTCACCGGCGTGCTGGTGCAGGCGCTGTACCTGGGTGGCGTGTTCATGTCGATCCACCGCGGGCTGCCGGCGGGCATATCGGCGCTGGTGGTGGGCATGCAGCCGCTGCTCACCGCCGCACTGGCCGGCGCGCTGCTCGGCGAGCGGGTATCGGCGCGGCAGTGGGCCGGGCTCGCGCTCGGCTTCGGCGGCGTCGCGCTGGTGGTGGGCAGCAAGGCGAACGTGGATGGCGTCGATGGCGGCGCGCTGATCCACATGCTCGTCCCCGCGCTGGCCGCGCTGCTCGGCATCACCGCCGGCACCCTGTACCAGAAGCGCTTCTGCCCGCGCTTCGACCTGCGCACCGGTTCGGTGATGCAGTTCCTGCCCAGTCTGGCGATCACCGCACTGATCGCCAGCCAGACCGAGACGATGCGGATCGAGTGGACCGGCGACTTCGTCTTCGCGCTCGGCTGGCTGGTGCTGGTGCTGTCGATCGGCGCGATCAGCCTGCTCAACCTGCTGATCCGCAGCGGCAGCGCGGTGAACGTGGCGAGCCTGTTCTACCTGACGCCGCCGACCACGGCGCTGATCGCCTGGGCGATGTTCGACGAGAAGCTATCCGCACTCGCCATCGCCGGCATGGCCATCGCCGTCTCGGGTGTATGGCTGGCGCGCAAGGGCTAGAATCGGGGCTCCTCCCACTCCGCAGGAGCATGCCATGCTGATGACCACCACCTCGAGCCTCGACGGCCAGCCGATCCGCCAGTACCTCGGCGTGGTCAATGGCGAGGCCATCATCGGTGCCAACCTGTTCAAGGACATGTTCGCCTCGATCCGCAACGTGGTCGGCGGCCGCGCGGGCAGCTACGAGCGCACGCTGGCCGACGCCCGCCGCATCGCCATGGAAGAGATGGAGGAAGCCGCGCAGAAGCTCGGCGCCAACGCGGTGATCGGCATCGACGTCGACTACGAGGTCCTCGGCCAGGACAACGGCATGCTGATGGTGTGCGTGAGCGGGACCGCGGTGAAGATTTGAGCGCTGCCGCAAGCACGCACGTCGCCACCCGCATCCTCGGCCTCGACCCCGGGCTGCGCATCACCGGCTTCGGCCTGGTGGACCAGCTCGGCACCCAGCTGCGCTACGTCGCCAGCGGCTGCATCAGGACCCGGGACGGAGAACTCCCCGCCCGCCTCAAGACCCTGCTCGACGGCGTGCGCGAGATCGTCGACACCTACCGGCCGGATGTGGTCGCGGTCGAGAAGGTCTTCGTCAACGTGAATCCGCAATCCACCCTGCTGCTCGGCCAGGCCCGCGGCGCGGTGATCTGCGGCGCGGTGGCCTGCGACCTGCCGGTGGCCGAATACACCGCACTGCAGGTCAAGCAGTCGGTGGTCGGCTACGGCAAGGCGCACAAGGAACAGGTGCAGCACATGGTGCAGCGCCTGCTCGCGCTCGACGCCAGCCCCGGCCCCGACGCCGCCGACGCGCTCGCCTGCGCGATCTGCCACGCCCACGGCTCGCGCGGCCTCGGCGCCCTCCCCGGCGTCGGCACGCGTCGCCGCGCCGGCCGCATCCTGGGCTGAGCGCGGCCGGGCCTCCGGAAGCGTGGCATTTCCAGCGGAGTGCCAGAAGGCGCAAGCGCGGTGGCCGGGTTCCGCGCCTGCGCCGGACGAAAAATCTGTTGCACTGCGCCAAACCTGCGCGTATAATGCGCGCTCTTCGATCGGGCGCCAATCCGATCCGCCGCAAGGCACGGGGGTATAGCTCAGTTGGTAGAGCAGTTGACTCTTAATCAATTGGTCCTAGGTTCGAGTCCTAGTGCCCCCACCAACAAATTCAAGCACTTAGGCCAATCTTTCGAGGTTGGCCTTTTTGCTTTTTGGCGTTTGGGTAGGAATGGAAAACGTCGGCCCTTCCCGATGCCACGCGCTCGGCCACCTCCGCCTAGCAGCAGCGCCAGCATGTCCGCGAAAATGTCCGGCCTCGGTCTGGGGCGCGTTTCGCTACCCTCTTGCCCTGGCGGCGTGCCAGAAAAGAAACCCGGCGCGGGGCCCGTCTTGGTGGTGATGCTGGCGCTGGTCAAGCGTGCGCGGCCTGTCGGGTCAGTTGTGTGCGTCAAGTTGTGCAAAAGGGTTGATCAGGTAATCGGTTGATTCCGGGTTGCCGGGCGCGGGCGGTGAATGCGGGTGCCCGGCCCGGGATGCCCTTCGGCGTGTTCGATGGCCTCTTGCAGACCGAGCTTGATGCTCTCGAATGCGGCTTTCATGGCAGTCTGACTGCCGCCACTTCTGGCGCTCGCTGCACCACAGGCGCACCAGCGGCGCGAGCCTTCCACAAGCCATAGGCGTCTTGCTGCGCAATCCAGGCGTCTGCACTGCCTCCGTTCTCCACGCCAAGCCAACCTTCGAGGCGCAAGGCCATTTCCGGCGATATTGCAGCGCGGCCGTTCAGCACGTGAGACAAGGCGGCGCGGGTCACGCCAAGTTGCGCGGCGGCGTCGGTCACGGTCAGGCCCAGAGCAGGAAGAACATCCTCCCGGAGCGCTTCGCCAGGGTGCGGCGGGTTGTGCATCCTCGTCATGGTGCTGCCCTCAGCATTCGGTCAGGCGCTGCGCTCCAGGCGCACCACCGCGCGGCTTCCGGTCGCCTCGGCATAGCGGGCCAGCGTGCGCATGCTCGGCATGGTGCGGCCACTCTCCAGGCGGGCGATGGTCGACTGCGTCGTGTGCATGCGCTCGGCAAGCTCGGATTGAGTCAGGCCGGCGCGGGTGCGGGCGGTGATGAGTTCGCGGGCAAGCTCGAACTCCGGCGCTTGCGCGTCGTACTCGGCGCGGGCCTCGGGGTTCGCCAGAATGCGGGCCTTCAGGGCGGCAAGCTCAGTCATTGGTCAGGCTCCTCAGTCGCGCTTGGGCCGTTTCGATGGCCTTGCGCGGAGTTTTCTGGGTCTTCTTGGTGAAGACGTGCAGGACCGTCAGGCGCTGCCCGGTGCGGGCCACATAGACGGCGCGGGCGATGCCGTCGCGGCCGGTCATGCGCATTTCCCACAGTTTCCCTTCCAGCGGCCGAATATGCGGCATGCCCACCTTCTGCGGGCCGAAGGATTCCAGCAACTCGGCAATGTGCAGGAAGCGGGCTTGCATGTCGGCGGGCAGCGCCAGCAATTCGGCCTCGGCCTCCGGGATAACGGTAACGGTCCAGTGCATAGAGTATCGCATTTCTGATATGTTCCCGCGCATGTCGTCAGGCGGCGCGCTGCCCCAGGGCGGACCACGTTCGAAGGCGCGCGCTCCGCTTGGCGGATGGCCTCTAGCCGTGCCTCCCAGGCCACCAATGCGGCGCACTTCTCGTCGGTGCAGGCGTGCCGATCGTAGTGCGCGGCCTGCACTCCGCGAATGCCGTGGGATAGCGGTTGCGCGCGGGTGCCCTTGCGGATACCCAGGCCGGCAAGCATGGTCTCCACCGTGCGGCGGATGTCGCGCATCTTGAAGGACTCGCCACCGATGCCGGCGCACCCTTCGGCGGTGCGGTTGCTCACCAAAAAGGCCAGCTCTTCCGAGCCGGCCTTCCTGCGTTCCACGGCGGGTGGATTCCCCCGCCTCCACTGCCAGGTCCCCGCTCCGGCGGGTCCGCCTCGCTCAGGCCGCGCTGCGGATGAGCGAGACCGTGGCGCTGGTGCCGCGGTCGAGGGCTTCGAGCGCGGCGCTGGCGGCCTGGTCGACGTGGGTGCGCGCGGTGGAGCTGGCGTGGGCGGCAGCACGGGTGACGCCGTCGTAGGCGGTCGAGGCATTGGCGACCACGGAGCGCAGGGCGTGCACCGCGAGCGCGGAGCCTGCGGGGGCGCTGCGGTTGAGCAGTTCGAGGGTGAGGATCACACCCTGCAGCCATTGCGACATGCCGGCCTCGAACAGGCGCAGCGCGTCGGCCTGGGCCTGGGCGGCGACCGTGCCCGCGGTGGTAAACCAGGCGTGGCCGTGACGCAGCACCGGGGTGATCGAGCCGATCTGGAGTTCGACCAGGGTGCGCGGCTCGCGCGCCGCGGCGGCCGCCTGGGTGAAGGCGATGGTTTCGTCGAGCAGCGCGCGGCCGGTGTTGAGGTTGAGCGCGGTCAGGTGCTCGACCCCGGAGAGCAGGCCGTCGCTCGCGGTGGCGAGTTCGTGGATACGGACCTCCGCGGTGTTGCGGAAGGCGGAAAGCATTTTCTCGGGCGAGACGTTCATGGTGTACTCCTTGCGGTGGACGACACCTGGGTGCCGACTCGGCGTGATGGAACTTGCGGCATTATGGTGCACTGCAACAAAAGACAATGCAAGTCCTTTTGGAAACGTTCCAGAATCATGCACTTGCCTTCCTTCGGGGAGCCCCGTCGATGAGCCTTTCCGGCACCCAGATCGCCAGCCTCGTACTGTGCTGGCTGGCTTACGCCGCGCTGCACTCCCTGCTCGCCTCGCTGCGGCTCAAGCGCGTGGTGGCGGCGCCCTGGCCGCGGCTGGCGCCGGCCTACCGGCTAGGAGTCTGCGCGGCAGAAGCCAAGCGTCGGTGAGTTAAGTCCTCGCGGGCGTTTCGGGGCCGGTAGACTGTCGAGATGACGAGCTATCTGCCCTATTGCCCGCAGCAGCAGATGCTGCTGCCCCAGGCGCTGCAGGAGTGGCTACCCGAAGGCCACTTGGCGTACTTCATCAGCGACGCGGTCGACGGGTTGGATCTGAGCGCGTTCCACGCCCGGTATGCCGGTGGCGGACCGCGCAACCAGCCGTTTCATCCGGCCATGATGGTCAAGGTGCTGCTGTATGCGTACGCCACGGGCGTGTTCAGTTCGCGCAAGATCGCGCGCAAGCTGCACGAGGATGTGGCGTTCCGGGTCCTGGCGGCAGACAACTTCCCGGCCCACCGCACGCTGAGCGACTTTCGCGCGGTCCATTTGAAGGAGCTGAGCGAGTTGTTCGTGCAGGTGGTGCGACTGGCCCGCGAGATGGGGCTGGTCAAGCTCGGGACGGTGGCCATCGACGGCACCAAGGTCAAGGCAAACGCCAGCCGCCACAAGGCGATGAGTTACGGCCATATGGTGAAGGCGGAGGCCGAGTTGAAACGGCAGATCGAGGCGCTGCTCAATCGGGCCAAGGCCGCCGACGACGCCGAGCGGAACGAGCCCGAGTGGGATGTGCCGGCCGAGATCGCGCGGCGCGAGGCGCGGCTGACGGCGATTGCTGAAGCCCGGGCGCGGCTCGAGCAGCGCCAGCGCGAGGCCGATCAGGCGCGCGGGCGCAGCGACGATGACGAGCGTCGCCCGCGCGGCGGTGACGGCAAACCGAAGGGCGGGCGCTACAAGCGCGACTTTGGAGTGCCCGAGGACAAGGCGCAGGAGAACTTCACCGATCCGGACAGCCGCATCATGAAGCGCGCCGGCGGCGGTTTCGATCCGAGCTACAACGCCCAGACGGCGGTCGACGAGACCGCCCACATCATCGTGGCGGCCGAGCTGACCAACAACGCCAGCGACGCCGGGCAACTGGCGGGGGTACTGCAGGCCGTGCGCGACAACGTCGAACACCGACCGCGCCAGGCGCTGGCCGACACCGGCTACCGCTCGGAGCAAACGTTCCGGGAACTCGACGGGTGCGGGACCGAACTGGTGGTGGCGCTGGGCCGGGAAGGTAAGCGCCGACTCGGCTTCGATCGCGAACGCAATCCGCACACCGCGCAGATGGCCGACAAGCTCGAGAGCGAGGCGGGCAAGAGCGCCTACCGAAAACGGAAATGGATCGCCGAACCGCCCAACGGCTGGATCAAGAACGTGTTGGGATTCCGGCAGTTCAGCCTGCGGGGCCTGGAGCGCGTCAAAGCGGAGTGGAAGCTCGTCTGTATGGCGCTGAACCTGCGCAGGATGAGCACATTGAGGACGGCATGACGGGAAAAGGGGGCAAACCTGTCCCCGTTGCCGTCCGGCATGCGCGCCGCGCCGTCGCAAAGCAACTTGACCACGGCCTCAGTCTCGTGCCGCACCTCGCGGTTCGCCAATCATTCTGCTAGAAAACACGCTCTGGAGTTCTGCCGCGCAGACTCCTAGCCTTCAACCTGCTCGCGGTGGTCCTGCTGCTGCCGCCGCTGTGGCTCACCTTCGCCTGGCGCGCGCCGCTGCTGTGGTCCTGGCAGGGCGGCTGGGCCTGGCTGGCGAACGGGTTGGCGGTGGCGGCGGCGGCCGGCTTCCTGTGGTCGACGCGCTACTACGACATGGGCGTGTTCTACGGCAGCACGCAGTGGCGCACACGCGAGCACGCCGCCGAGGATCCCGGGGGCCTGACGCTGTCGCCGCTGCACCGCCACGTCCGTCATCCCTGGTACAGCCTCGGCCTGCTGATCCTGTGGACGCGCGACATGGACGAGGCGCGGCTGACGAGCGCGCTGTGCATCACGCTCTACCTGTGGCTGGGCTCGCTGCTCGAAGAGCGCAAGCTGCTTGCCTTCCACGGCAAAGCCTACGCGCGCTACCGCGAGCGCGTGCCCGGGCTCGTGCCCTGGCCCGGCCGCAGCCTGAGCGCGGACGAGGCGCATGCGCTGTGTACTCGACGACAGGCTCGGGACGCCACTCCGATGCACGACGACGCCTGATCCTCGCCCGGCAAGCCCATAGGCGCGGCCCGAGGCCATCACCCGCCGGCCCTCGTCGATATCCTCGGCCGGCCAGCGCACCGAGCACGCGGGTCGGACCAGCCTCACGCTCACAGGCCAGGATGCCTGCGCAGACAAGGCCCGGCAGGTGGTCCTTTGCCTCTACGGCCAGCCCCAGGCCTGGGCAACAGACGCTGCCGCCCCGTTGAACACCCGTTTGGACTGGATCTGATAGATTGTTCGCATAGAAAATGTCGATGCGCGAAAATTGGGGTGTGAGGACCGGTAGACGCTACGCAGGAGGGTGCTGCGGATGCCCCCCTCCAGACTCGACGCAGTCGGATTGGCGCAGATCGGAGCGGGCCTTTCCCTTTGCCTCCTTACGCGCCCGCGCCCAACCCGGCCGCGTGCCTGAACCACGACTTCAAGACCACATCACGCTTGGAGCCGCCCATCCGCGATCACAACACGCTATTGCAGAAGTCGGAATCATCATGGAGCGCGTCACCGGCCTGCGAGAGGAAACTCGCTCCTGCTCCAAACATTCGGCCGCAGCCTACGCTGCACGGCAAAGATATTCGAGGGCCGGTTTAATGATCATGGAAGCAGAGAAACCGGACATGTCCGCAGCACCCACGATATTCGTCATCGATGACGATGAGGACGTCCGTACCAGTCTGTCACGGCTGCTGCGCGCCGCCGGCTGGCAAGTCGAGACCTTCGCTTCGGCAGGCGACTTCCTCGAGCGCCCCGCCTGCGCCGGTACAGCTTGTGTATTGCTCGATGTCGACATGCCGGAAATGACAGGTCCGCGCTTGCACGAAACGATGCTCGCACGCGGCATCGACATGCCGGTCATCTTCCTCACCGGAAAGGGAGACGTGCCCACGACCGTCCAGGCAATGAAGCGCGGCGCCGTCGATTTCCTGCTCAAGCCGGTGGAAAACGATACGCTCTTTGCCGCCATCGAGATCGCCCTGCGACGTCACGACAGCGATCAGGCGCGCCGACGGGAACAACTCGGCATCGCCATGCGCCTGGATCGCCTCTCGGCCCGCGAGCGCGAAGTCATGGAACTGGTCGTTCTGGGCCGCCTCAACAAGCAGATTGCAGCGGAACTGGGCATCGCCGAAAAGACCGTCAAGATTCACCGCGGGCGAGTCATGGAAAAAATGGAGGTCCAATCCGTGGCTGCACTGGTCCACCTGTTGGACCGCGCCGACGACAGAGCGCCAGCCGGTGGCGGCGACCCGCCCCTCCAGCGCTAGCCCCGTTTGTTTCACCCCTGGCGCAGGCGGGAACCGCCCCCCGGTTACCCGAACTGCGCCAAAGCCAATAAGACCAAGAGGCGATTACGGTCGGGCGGCGGCCCGCCTACCATCGGTTCTCCCTGACCTCCTGGAGAGACATGATGCGACATTCCGGCAAGCTGCTTGTTGGCCTGGCCGCGTTCGTGACGATGGTTACCGGCAACATCACCGCAGCACGGGCGCAAGGCTTTCTCGAACTCGAGCAAACGCCTGCCTTCATTGGCTTGGGCGCCGGCAGCGTCCCGGATTACAAGGGCTCGGACGATCGCAGCGGCGGCGTCGCCCCCTACGCCCGCTACACCTTCGCCGGCCAGCAGCGCTACGTGCAACTGTTCGCCAACGAATTGAGCCTCAACCTGGTCGACAGCCAGAAATATCGCTTCGGGCCGGTGATCAACTACCACTTCGGCCGGGACAGCGACGTCGAGGACGACGTGGTCCGCCAGATGAGGGACATCGACGGCACCGTCGAACTCGGCGTCTTCGGCGACATCGCCTGGGTCGATGCCGCCAACCCGCGCAATCGCCTGATCGTCGGCGGCATGCTGCTGCAGGATGCCGGCGGCGAAAGCGACGGCCTGCGCGCAAGGCTCTCGGCCCGCTACTGGCGCCAGGTGCACCGCGCCGTGGACGTGCATGTCGGCGCCGGCTTCATGTACGGCAACCGCAAGTACAACGATCACTACTTCGGCATCAATGCGGACAACGTGGGCAGCGCGCCCCTCCCGGCCTACAAGGCAGACAGCGGCGTACACGAGGCCTACATAAACCTGGGAACAGCCCTTTACCTGAGCAAGGAATGGGTGCTCGGCGCCGGCCTGCGCTACGGTCGGATCACCGGCGATGCCGCCGACAGCCCCCTGGTCGACCAGCGCGGCAGCGAGAACCAGGTCATCGGCGGCATTGGTGTGGCCTACATCGGGTGGCGTTGACTGCGGAGGATCGATCACCGGGCCGGCAGGAGCTCATGCATGCGCGATGGTTCGAACGCCCTGAGCATTCACATCGTCGATGACGACGAGATGGTCAGATGCGGGCTGGCACGGCTGATGCGTTCCGCCGGCCACTCGCCGCTGAGCTTTGCCGACGGCGAGTCCCTGCTGACCCACCTGCATCAGGCCGTTCCCGACTGCGTCCTGATCGACATCACGCCCACCGGCAGACTCGGCATCAAGCCGCAGGAAAGACTGCGGGCGCGACTTGCCGATATTCCCTTGATCGCCATCTCTGCCCGCGACGACGAGGAGACCGTTCGCCTGGCCCGCCAGCTGGGCGCCCGCTTCTTCTTTCACAAGCCGGTAGATGGCCTGGCACTGCTCGATGCCATCAAGTGGGTGACGGGAGACCCGGCGGCCCGCCGATAGTCCGGAACAGGCTTGGTAGGCCACCCGCTTGGCGTTACATTCCGGGACATGCCGGGCTTGAACCTGATCGACGTAATCTGGCCGATGATGGCCGCCACCAGCTTGACGCTGGCGGTCATCTTTTTCTTCATCTGGATTCACCTTCGGGCCCAGCGCGATTACCTGGCTTTCGCCCTGTTCGCCGTCTGCGTCTGGTTTTACACGTTCGGCGAGTGGTCGCTGATGCGGGCGACGACGCCCGAGGCCTACGGCGACACCCTGCGCTGGATGATGGTCGTGGTCCCGATCGGGGTCATCCTCCTGGCCGCGTTCATCCGCTGGCACCTGCGCGCAGGCCGCGACTGGCTGTTCTGGAGCGTCTGCGGCCTGCGGCTGCTCGGCATCCCGCTCAACTTCCTGTTCGGGGCCAATGTCGTCTATTCGGAGATCACCGAGCTCCAGCAACAGGCGACCATGTTCGGCGACAGCATCGCCATGCCGGTCGGCGTCCCGGGGCCCTTCCACTGGCTGGTCAACAACCTCGCCGACATCCTGCTGGTCCTCTTTCTCGCCGACGCAACCCATTCCGCCTGGCGCCGCGGCGACGCTCTGACCCGGCGGCGCGCCCTTTTGGTCGGTGGCGGCACCATCCTGTTCTTCCTCATCGCCGCGGGCCATGCCACGCTGCTGCACGCCGGACTGGCATCCTCGCCATATCTGATCAGCATCAGCTTTCTCGGCATCGTCCTGGTCATGTCCTATCAGCTGGGCTTCGATGTCTTCCGCTCGGTGCACCTGGCCATCCAGCTGCGCGAGAGCGAACAGCGGATGGACCTGGCCGTCCATGCCGCGCACCTCGGGCTCTGGGAATGGGACATCGAGCGCGACGTCTTCTGGGCCAACGACACCGGCTATGCGATGTTTTCCTTTCTGCCCGGCGAGCGCGTGGACTTCGACAGGTTCAGCCAGCGCATCCATCCCGAGGAGAGAGCCGCAGTCGTTACCGCCGTCCACGATGCCCTCGCCAACCATCGCCGCTACGAGAAGGAATACCGCATCGTCCTGCCCTCCGGCGACACCCGCTGGATGCACGCCTGGGGGCAGGCCGAATACAGCGCCAGCGGCAAGCCGACCAAGCTGCTCGGCGTCGTCCTCGATGCCACCGAGCGCAAGCTGGCGGAGCAGCGCCAGGACGAGATCGAGAGACTGGCCAACCGCCAGCGCGACGAACTCGCGCACCTGTCGCGCGTCGCCATGCTGGGCGAGCTTTCCGGCGCTCTCGCCCATGAGCTGAACCAGCCGCTGACCTCGATCCTCAGCAATGCCCAGGCGGCCCAGCTGTTCATCGCCCGCGGCGTGGTGAGCGCCGACGAGATCGGCCCCATCCTCGACGACATCGTCAAGGCCGACCGCCGTGCCGGCGACATCATCCGGCGCCTGCGGCGGTTGCTCAAGAAGGACGACTCGACGCGGCAGTGGCTCGACCTCAACGAGGTGGTCAGCGAGGTCCTGCGGCTGACCAACAGCGACCGCGTTTCCCGCGGGATCACCATCCAGCTCGAGTTGTCGCCGGACCTGCCTCCTGTCTATGGCGACGAGGTGCAATTGCAGCAGGTCCTCCTGAACCTGCTGAACAACGCCTGCGATGCCATCGAGGCCGTCGACGCGCTGCCGGCGCTGACCGTCCGCACCGTATGCGAGGCCGGCAACGTCATCGTCTCCGTGGCCGACCGCGGCAGCGGCATCGGCGCCGAGGACATGGAGCGCATCTTCGAGCCCTTCGTCACCACCAAGGCCAAGGGCCTGGGCTTGGGCCTGTCGATCTGCCGGACCATCATCCAGGCTCACGGCGGCCGGCTCTGGGCCGAAAACGGGCAGGACGGCGGCGCGGTCTTCCACTTCGTGGTGCCTGTCGCGTGACCCCTGCCAATCGCCGCCCGGGCCGCTGGCGGACGGATCGCCGGCTCGTCCGGCGGTAAGACCAAGGTCTGATTTCTCGCCCCAGCCCCGGCGCATAACCTTCTCCTCCATGCCGGGTGGAGCGCGTGTGCGCTCTCCGGCGCATCGGTCCACCCCGGACCGTCTTCGACGGAAGGAGAAAACAATGACCATTCCCCGCAACACCCCCAACCCGTCCCCGGGCAGTCGCTGGCGGAAACTCGCCGCCTGCGCCGGGATGCTGATGGCAGCCGGCCTCGGCCTGTTGCATGGCGCCCCCCAGGCCAGTGCTGCCGAGCCGGCCAAGAAACCCAATATCCTGCTGATCGTTGCCGACGACATGGGCTATTCCGATGTCGGCGCCTTCGGCGGCGAGATCGAGACCCCGAACATCGACGCGCTGGCCCAGCGCGGCCTGAGCGCGACCAATTTCTACGTCGCCCCGACCTGCTCGCCGACCCGCTCGATGCTGCTCACCGGCACCGACAACCACGTCGCCGGCTTTGGCGTCATGTCCGAGTACACGGGGCCGCAGCAGAAGGGCAAGCCCGGCTACGAAGGCCATCTGAACCAGCGCGTGACCAGCATCGCCACCCTGTTGCGCGATTCCGGCTACCACACCTACATGGCCGGCAAATGGCACCTCGGCGAGGAGAAGGGACAGTGGCCGGCCGACCAGGGCTTCGAGCGCGACTTCACCCTGATGCAGGGTGGCGGCAGCCACTGGTCGGATATGGGTTATCCCAACCCCCAGCATCCGAACCTGACCTTCACGCGCAACGGCAAGCTGCTCGACAAGCTGCCCGACGACCACTTCTCGACGGCGGCCTTCAGCGATTTCATCACGCAGTCGATCGACGAGAACAAGGCCGACGGCAAGCCCTTCTTCGCCTATCTCTCCTACCAGGCGGTGCATAGCCCCTTCGCCCTGCCGGACGACTGGATCGACAAGTACAAGGGACGCTACGACCAGGGCTACGATGCACTGCGCGCCGAGCGCCTGGCGCGGATGAAGGCGATGGGACTGGTCGGCGCCGACGTCAGCCTGGCACCGCGCATGCCCAACGTGCCCGCGTGGGACAGCCTGACGCCCGAGCAGAAGAAGATTTCCGCCCGCAAGATGGAAGTCTATGCGGCGATGGTGGCCAACATGGACCACCACATCGGCCGCGTCCTCGGCCACCTGAAGGCCAACGGCCAGCTCGACAACACGCTGGTGCTGTTCTTCTCCGACAACGGCGCCGAACCGGTCGAACTGCTCGAGCTCGCGGCCTCGGTCGATCCGGCGATGAAGGTCTGGCTGGAGAAGAACTGGGACACCAGGCCGGAAAACTGCGGCCGCAAGATGTCCGTCTGTGACTACGGCGCCGCCTGGGCCCAGGTCGGCTCGACCCCCTTCAACTACTTCAAGCACTACACCGCCGAGGGCGGCATCCGCTCGCCGCTGATCGCCGCCGGTCCCGGCGTCGTCTCCGACGGCCAGACCACCCGGGCCGTCCTGCACGTGACCGATGTCGTACCGACACTCCTCGAACTCGCCGGCGTCAGCCACCCGTCGCAGCGCGGAGGAAGCGATCAGGCAGCGCTGACCGGCAAGTCGATGCAGCCTGTCCTCGCCGGCAAGGCGCAGGACATCCGCAGCGCCGACGAATGGATCGGCTGGGAGCTGTTCGGCAACCGCGCCCTGCGCCAGGGCGACTGGAAGGCCCTGTCCCTGCTGAAGGCAGCCGGCGGCACCGGCGAATGGCAGCTGTACAACCTGAAGGACGACCCGACGGAGTCACGCGACCTGGCGTCCAGCCAGCCAGCCAAGCTCGCGGAGCTGACCCGTCTGTGGGACCTCTATGCCAGCCAGAACGGCGTCATTCTCACCGGTGATGGTCCGTTCAAGGGCAGGAAATAAGCGCCGGATCAGTCGGTCGATGACGAAACCAGGAGCAACACGATGAGGAAGATCGCTTACCGACTGCCGCTGGCCCTGGCCGGTCTGCTCGCGGGCCTGGGCCCGCTGGGCGCTGCCCAGGCCGCAGATGAATGGGACGTCGCCGTCACCCCCTATCTCTGGGCCACCGGCATGAAGGGCGACACGCAAGCCGGCAGGCTGCCGAAGACGAGCGTCGACATGAAGTTCTCGGACATCATGGACACCCTGGACTTCGGCCTGATGGGCCAGCTGGAGGCGCGCAAGAACCGCTGGGGCGTCTTTGTCGACGCCATCTACATGAAGCTGTCGGATAGCGCCGAAGCCTCGCCGGCGGTCCTCGGCGGCTCCCCGGACCTGCACGCCAAGGCGAGGATCAAGCAAAGCACGCTGGCCGCCGCGCTGACCTACCGGGCGCTCGAGGGCCCGTCACCGGTCGACCTGTTCGGCGGGCTCCGCTACACCAGGCTCGACGTCGATGTCGATCTCGACGCCAGCGTCTTCGGCGGCGCGGTCGGCGTGCAGATGAAGCGCGACGCCACCGAGGACTGGGTCGACCCCTACATCGGCGTACGTGCCCAGCACAGCCTGAACGACAAATGGACGCTGGTCGGCTATGGCGATGTCGGCGGCTTCGGTGTCGGCGCCGACTTCACCTGGCAGGCCTCGCTGGGCGCCACCTACGATCTGTCCAAAACCACCTCGGCCAGCTTCGGTTACCGCTATTTCAGCGTCGACTACGACGACGACGGCTTTCTCTACGACATGGAGAACGAAGGCCCGTACCTGGGCGTGAGCTTCCGCTTCTAAGGCTGCCCCCGGAGCGGCTTCGGTCGCTCCGGCATGTCCCGCCCACAGACCCGAGAATCACGCCTCGCCGGCCATCACCCTGACGGCGAGCGGCACCGCCGATTCCAGACGCACCTGGCGCTGCGGGAGCGGAATCTCGATGCCGTGCTCGGCAAAACTGGCTTCGATCATGAAGCGCAGGTCGCTGAGCACCAGGTTGCCGCCACGCCGCCCCGGCCCGACTTCCAGCCAGACATTCAGCGAGAACCTCAGCGCATTGTCGCCAAAATCGGCAAACAAGACCTCCGGCGCCGGCTCGGCAAGCACCAGCTTGTGCCGTCGGGCCGCCTCCAGCAGCAGGTCGGAGACCTGGCGAACCGGCGAGCCGTAGGCGACGCCGACATTCAGCACATGCCCCACCTTCCGGCTGGACAGCGTCCAGTTGGTGACGTTCTGCTCGAGGAAAGTGCTGTTGGGCACCAGGGTCTCGATGCCGTTGAGGTCGCGGATGGTGCAGGAGCGGACATTGATGTCGGTGACCTCGCCGCGGATGCCGCCCACCTCCACGATGTCGCGCGGCTTGAACGGCCGCTCGAGCAGCAGCATGACGCCGCTGATCAGATTTTTCAGCAGGGTCTGCATGCCGAAGCCGGCGCCGATGGCGATGGCTCCGCCAAGGAAGGCGAAGGCGGTCAGCGGTATCTTCACTGCATCCAGCGCCAACAGCATCAGCACGACCAGGGTGACGGCGAGAAGCCACTTGCGGGCGATGCGCGCACTGGTCTCCTCGACGCCGCGACGGATGGCCAGGCGCATGCCAAAGTGGCTGAGGACAGCCACCAGCAGATAGCCGACCACGACGATCAGGATCGCCTCGACCACCTTGGACACGGTGATGCCACGGGTGCCCAGGATCTTCTTGCCATCGACGACCACGCTGTCCTCGACCGCCACCAGCTCGAAGTTCCACAGCGCCTCGAGCCCTTCGCCGGCTCGTGCCAGCCAGTCGCCCGCCTGCTTGCGCGGCGCCTGTTCGCCACTGCGCACCTCCTCGTCGGCCACCCAGCGCAGCAGCAGGTTGCGCGTCTCGTCGACCTCGCTCAGGGTGCTCAGGTGGAGCCGCTCGCGCTCGCCGAGCACTTCGGCCAGGCCCTGGCGGAAGGCCGCTTCGCCAGGATCGGCGGCCAGCCGCTGCAGGTTCCGCTGCTTGGCGATCTGGCCGACGACAAGCTCGATCTTGTTGCGCAAGTGCTCGATGGACGGATCGATCACCCTCAGCAGGCGGCGGCTCTCCGCGAAACCCCTCCGCTGCTCGGCCTTGCCCATCCCGCCGGCGGCGAATACGGCATGACGCAGTTCCCAGAAGGTACGGCGCATGTCCAGGGTGACCAGGGCGACATTCAGTGCATCGAGGGCATCCAGCGCATTGCGCTGACGCTCGACCGCCAGCTGGTACGCCCATTCACGCTGCCGCAGCTCGCCGGGGCCGGCCGCGCTGTTGCGCGCATCGGCACGGGCCAGTTCGCCGGCCAGGCGCTCGCGCTCGTTGCTGGCGTGCTCCATGGCCCGAATGGTCTGCGAGCGGCGTTCGTCGATATCCGCCTGCAGGCGCTCGAGATCGCCGTCATCGAAGCGCAGGGCGCGCTCCACCTCGGCGATGTTGCGCTGGCGGAACTCGACCTCCTGGCGGTGGGCCGCGATACCGGCCTCGATGACCTGCCGCTGCGCCGCCAGGGCGGCCGCATAAGCACCTGCCGCGCGCTCCTCGAGAACGGCCAGGTCCCGTTTCCAGGCGGCGACCGAAGCCTCCTCGGGCGACGCCGATTCGAGCGCTTCCTGCGCCAGGCGCCGGCGCTCCCCGGCCTTGACCAGGTTGTCGCGGGTATTGTCGAGCTGGAGCGTGAGGATGCGCAGGCGCCCCTCCTCGCTGCGCAGCTTGAGCTGGCTCGCCTGCAATTCGGCGCGCAGGCCATCGGCCAGCAGAACCGAATACGGCGGCTGGCCTTCCGGCCCAGGCCAGGCTTGTCGCCTGGCGGTCGCCTCGTCGGCGGTCTTCTGCTGCTCGGCCAGGCTGCCCAGGGCATTGAGATGCTGACGATAGGCGAAGGCTGTCAGGCGCAGCAGGCGGATCCGTTGCTGCAGGTCGGCCAGCGGAACATCGGCCGGGGCGCCGGCCGCCAGGCGATCCGGACCATCCACCGCGGCCAGTTCGCGCTGAACATCCGCCAGCGACTGTCTCAACGTTGCCACAGAGGGCGCGTTGAGCGCCGGTTCGCCGTCCTTGCCGGCGGCGAGCCGGCCGCTCAAGTCCTTCAGCGGCGTCTGCGCCGTTGCCGGCCCGCTGCCGGCAGCCAGCAAGGCGACCAGCAGCGCTGCGCGCCACCACCTGCGCCAGCGCGCCGGCGCACCCTCCGCGCATGGCCCGCCCCGCGTGACGCCCTCAGCGTTCACGCAACGCCTCCTGCAGGGCTCTGGCTTGCCGGTCCCCCGGGAAGCGCTCGAGCAATTCCTCGGCATAGGCGCGCGCCCTGACCATGTCCTTCTGGTCGCGACTGATCGTCGCCAGGGCGAAAAGGACATCGCGATTGCCCGGATGCTGCGATTGCGCCTGACGCAGGATGCGCAGGGCGCCTACCCCGTCGCCACTGCCCTGCAGGGCCAGGGCATAGACATAGCTGTAGTGGGCATTGGCGCTTTCCGCTTCGGCAGCCTCGCGCAGCCACTGCAGGGCTTCACCGCGGCGTTGCTGGCGGATCAGATTGAGGCCGAGGGTATGGCGCAGGTCGGCATCGAAGGTGATCCTGTCGATGCCCTCGCGCAGCAGGTGTTCGCCCTCGCCTTCGCGCTGCTGCAGGCGGTAAAGGTCGGCCAGGTTGACGTAGGCCGGGACGAAACGAGCATCCAGCCGCAGTGCCGTCCGGTAGGCCTGCTCCGCCCGCTCGCCGTTGCCCATCGACAGGGCGAGCAGGCCCTGGCTGACATGACTCTCCGGCAGATCGGCGTTGACCTGAAGCGAAGCTTCGTACTCGGCCACACCGCGCAGCAGTTCCTCCCGCTGGGCCGCCGGCAGTCGCTCGCGCAGCAGCGGGGCAAGCACCCGGACAGCCTCGAGGCGTACCGTCCGCTCGCTGTCGCGCAGGCTGCTCCAGCCCTGCTCGAAGCGGGTGCGCGCATCCGCCACCTCGAGGAAGCGCAACGAGGCGGCGCGCACCAGCGGCTGCCGATCCGCCAGCAAGGCCTGCAGCTCGGGCGTCGGCGGCACCGCCCCCAGGCCGGCCAGGCGGCTGGCGGCGCTGCCGCGGACAATCGCCGGCTGCTGCGGATCGCTCGCCACCGCCAGCAAGCGGGCACCCCCGTCGGCCGCACCGGTGGCGGCCGCATGGAAGGCTTCGGCAAAATGCGGCCCGCGCATCCGGCTCTCGGGATACCACCGGGAAAGGGCACGGGCCGCCCATTCGTGGCCCTGCTGCGCATGGCATCCGGCACAGGCGTTCGGCGTGCCCAGCCTGACGGAGAGATCGGGACGCGGCACACGGATGCTGTGGTCGGCGCGCCAGTCATGGACCATGTACGCCCGCTGCGGCATATGGCAGCTGGTGCAACTGGCCCCCGGGCTGCCCGCCGGGTGATGGTGGTGCGCCGGGGTGTCGTAGCGTGTCGCCGGATGGCAGCTGGCGCACAGGGCATTGCCCTCGGCCCGCAGCTTCAGGCTGTGCGGCTCGTGGCAGTTGGTGCAGGCGACGCCGGCCGCATGCATCCGGCTCTGCGTGTAGGAGGCGTACTCGAAGACCTCGTCCTTGATCTGGCCGTCGGCAAAGTACAGCTGCTCCTCGAGCAGGGCCAGGCGATGGCTGTTGCCCAGCGGGCGGCCACCGCCGTCATCGGACCAGATCGGCCCGCGCCGCGAATGGCAGCGGGCACAGGCCTCGACCTGCGCTGCAGCGCTGGCCGGCGTGCTTGGCCGCGGCTTGCCGCTGACCGGGTCGAAGGCCCAGGTGGTGGTGGCCGCGGCAGCCAGCGCAACCGTCAGTCCCTTGTCGCCCGCCGGACGCCTTGCCGCCGGCAGCGCGGCCCAGTCGGCGTGCTTGCCGCCGGCACCGTGGCAGGCCTCGCAGGCGACGTTGATCTCGCTCCAGGTCGTCCGGTAACGATCGGCCGCCAAGTCGTAGTTCTTCTGCAGATTGGTGGAGTGACACTCGGCACATTGATGGTTCCAGGTCTGGCTGCGCGCCGTCCAGTGCTGCGGATGGCGGTGATCCATCGGCTCATTGGGGTAAAGATGGAACCAGCGCTGGCCGCCGACGGCCGCCGGCCGGCTGTCCCAGGCGATGCCCAGCGCCTGGACATGGCCATTGGGCAACTCGATCAGGTACTGCTGCAACGGCGTCCAGCCGAAGGTGTATTTGATCCGGAAGTCCTGCAACTTGCCATCCGGGCCATCGGTGCGCACGAAATAGCTGCCGTCCTTGCGATAGAAGCGCGAGGTCACGCCATGCGCGGTGAAGGTGGTGTCGTTGAAGTCGCCCAGGACCTTGTCGGTTGCCGCCACGGCCATCGCCAGCTCGTGATGCGAGCCGCGCCAGGCCTCGGCCTCCGCCTGATGGCAGGCGACGCAGCGGGTACTGCCGACATACCCGGAGCCAGCCACCGACCAGGGGGCCAACAGCAGGGCAAGAATGAAGACGGCGAGTTGCCTCATGTCAAGTCCGCTCCTGCGTCGTCACCACCCGGTCGCATGCCATGCCGGCAGCGACCGGGTCGCCCACGTCGCCCCCTCTAGTTGGCAGCCTTGGCGGCCTGCATGAAGGCGGCGGCATCCTTGGCCCAGGCGTCGATGGCCGGTTGCATCTGCTCGAGGGTCAGCGTGTCCTTGACGGTCTTCAGCTTGGCGCCTTCACCTTCACGCATGCCAGCGGCAACGAGCTGGCCGGTCGCGGTGTCGGTCACCTCGTATTCGAGAGCCAGAACAGCCCGTTTGGTGGTCTGGCCCATGGTCAGCACGAAGGCGACGGGCAGCAGCTGGTAAGGCTTCAGACCCTCGTCCTTGGCCGCTGCTGCGGTGACCGCCGGACGCATTCGCAGGACATTGGGCCCAGGCTTGTCGACTACGCGCACCACCGTCTGCAATTCGCGGCGAAA
The DNA here is from genome assembly GCF_055393985.1 of Thauera sp. DNT-1. NCBI lineage: Bacteria > Pseudomonadati > Pseudomonadota > Betaproteobacteria > Rhodocyclales > Zoogloeaceae > Thauera > Thauera sp. DNT-1. The sequence continues at coordinate 2,388,009 of NZ_AP043752.1, forward strand.
GGCCTCGTCGAGGGCGGCAGCGATCTGGTTCAGCGTGGCCATGCCCAGCTGTTCCGTCGGCTGCGGCGCCGGATGGAAGACCGTCTTGTCCACCATCACGGCGTCGTACTGAGCGAACGAGATCCCCGGGGCGACCCAGCGCCTGGCGCGTTCGCCCGACGGCGAACGGACCTCCTCCATACTGGCGTAGGTGGTGTCCTTGAGGAAACCGGACGGGGCGCCCAGATCTTTCTTGTCGTCGGCCAGCGCCTGATTGGCAAGGACACTGGCCGCCAGGGCCATGCCCATCAAATATGCAGGGAAACGCATCGCATTGCTCCTGAAGGCACATGAAGGGGGAGGTGTCCTGATCGTAAGCTGCCGACCGTTCGCCGACTATCGGGCTTTGGTCTTACAGCCAGGCTGAAGATCGCCTCGCGCGCCCCCTCGGGCCGATCACCCTCGACGTGGTGAAACCCCCTCATGCATCCGCCTTGAGATTCCAGGGCAGAAGGGCTGCGCCGTTGGCAGGCCTGCTTCGATCAGGACGACACCACCCCGATCCGCGGCGGCGCCTGATCCTCCCCCGGCCAGCGCGACCAGTCGGGGTCGGGCAGCGCGTTGAAGACCTGGCGCAGGCTGGCGCCCCACTCCTTGTGGATCATGTCGAAATAAGGGTTGTCCCAATCCACGCTGACGTGGCGGGCGACGCGCAGTTCGTCGCGGCGGTAGATCAGCAGGTCGAGCGGCAAGCCCACCGACAGGTTGGAGCGGATGGTCGAGTCCATCGAGATCAGCGCGCACTTGGCGGCCTCGTCGAGCGAGGTCTTGCTGGTGACGATGCGGTCGATGATCGGCTTGCCGTATTTCGACTCGCCGATCTGGAAGTACGGCGTGTCGATCGAGGCCTCGATGAAGTTGCCGGCCGAGTAGATGTTGAACAGGCGCGGCGACTCGTCGCCGATCTGCCCGGCGAGGATGAAGCTGGCGTTGAACTCCACGCCGAACTGCTTGAGCGCCTCGGCGTCCTGGCGATGCACGCCGCGGATGGTCTCGCCGACCAGGCGGGCGCACTCGAACAGGGTCGGCGCGTTCCACAGGCTGTCGCGGTCCTGCACCGCGGCGTGCTCGCGCAGCAGGCTGATCACCGCCTGGGTGATGGCGAGGTTGCCGGCGCTCATCAGCACCAGCACGCGGTCGCCGGCACGCTCGAACACGGTCATCTTGCGGAAGGTGTTGATGTGGTCCACGCCCGCGTTGGTGCGCGAGTCGGACAGGCAGACCAGCCCCTCGTCGAGGCACATGGCGACGCAGTAGGTCATGGGTTCGATCCCGTCGGTTCATTGGCCCGGCCCCGGGTCCGGGCCGGAAGACGCCGCGTACCGGTCATGCCGCGACCGGAACCAGAAAGTTCTCGCCGATGCTGTCGCCGAGGCGGTTGATGCGCACCAGGAAGCGCTCCAGCCAGGGATGCAGGCCGGCATCGAAGATGTCGTCCATGCGCCCGTAGTGCAGCGTCGCGTGCAGCTCGCCGGCCTGGCGTGCGGCCTCGGCCGAGTGGATGCTGGCGATCTCGCCGAGGATGCCGTTGATCTCGTCCAGGCAGGCGTGCAGGGAGCGCGGCATGTCGGCGTTGAGGATCAGCAGCTCGGCCACCTTGTAGGGTGTGATCACGTCGCGATACACGTGGCGGTAGGTCTCGAAGGCCGACACCGAGCGCAGCAGCGCCCCCCACTGGTAGAAGTCGGTCGAGCTGGTGAGTCCCTCGGCCTTGGGCAGCAGGCTGTGGTACTTCACGTCGAGCAGGCGCGCGGTGTTGTCGGCGCGCTCGAGGAAGGTGCCCAGGCGCACGAACTTGAAGGCCTCGTCGTGCAGCATGGTGCCGAAGGTCACCCCGCGCAGCAGGTGGGAGCGGAACTTCACCCACTCGAAGAACTCGCCGAGGTCGGTGGCGCGCAGCTTCTGCGGCGTCATCTCGCGGATCTCGAGCCAGGTCGCGTTGGTGGTCTCCCACATCTCGGCGGTCAGCGTGCCGCGCACCGCGTGCGCATTCTCGCGCGCGGCGCGCAGGCAGTTCCACACGCTCGAGGGGTTGTCGCGGTCGAGCACGACGAACTCGATCACGTCGCAGGCGGAGAGCGGCCTGCCGGTGCGGGCGAAGGCCTCCGACAGTTCGCTGATGTCGAGGATGGCGGACCAGCTCTCGGTGTCGCCGCCGTTGGCCCCGGGCAGCAGCGACATGCGGTAGGACACGTCGAGCATGCGCACGGTGTTCTCGGCGCGCTCGGTGTAGCGCGCCATCCAGTACAGGTGGTCTGCGGTTCGGCTCAGCATGGGGGTTCTCCTTGGCAATTGCGCGGCGGCAGGCGGCTCAGCCCACCACCCAGGTGTCCTTGGTGCCCCCGCCCTGCGAGGAGTTGACCACCAGCGAGCCAGCCTTGAGCGCGACGCGGGTGAGGCCGCCCGGCACCATGCGGATCTCGCGTCCGCCCGAGAGCACGAAGGGACGCAGGTCGATGTGGCGCGGCGCGATGCCGGCGTCGACGAAGGTCGGGCAGGTGGACAAGGACAAGGTCGGCTGGGCGATGTACTTCTCCGGCGCGGCGAGGATGCGCTGGCGGAACTCCTCGATCTCGGCCTTGGTGGCCGCCGGCCCCACCAGCATGCCGTAGCCGCCGGCGCCATGGACCTCCTTGACCACCAGCTCGGGCAGGTGGGCGAGCGTGTAGGCGAGGTCGTCGGGTTCGCGCAGCATCCAGGTCGGGACGTTGTTGAGGATCGGCTCCTCGCCGAGGTAGAAGCGCACCATCTCGGGCACGTAGGGGTAGATCGACTTGTCGTCCGCCACCCCCGTGCCGACCGCGTTGGCCAGCGTCACCCGGCCGGCGCGGTAGGCCGACATCAGGCCCGGCACACCGAGCATCGAGTCGGCGCGGAAGACCTCGGGGTCGAGGAAGTCGTCGTCGAGGCGGCGGTAGATCACATCCACCCGCCGCGGCCCCTGGGTGGTGCGCATGAACACGGTGTCGTCCTCGACGAAGAGGTCCTGGCCCTCGACGAGCTCGATGCCCATCTGCTGGGCGAGGAAGCTGTGCTCGAAGTAGGCGCTGTTGAAGGCGCCCGGGGTGAGCAGCACCGCGGTGGGGTCGAGTACGCCGGCCGGCGCCACCGCGCGCAGGGTCTCGAGCAGCAGGTCGGGGTAGTGCTCGACCGGCTGCACGTCGTAGCGCGAGAACAGGTCGGGGAAGAGCCGCATCATCATCTTGCGGTTCTCCAGCAGGTAGCTCACCCCCGAGGGCACGCGCAGGTTGTCCTCCAGCACGTAGTAGTCGCCCTTGCCGTCGGCACCCGCGGCACGCACCAGGTCGATGCCGGCGATCATCGCGTACAGCCCGCCGGGCACGTGCACACCCTTCATCTCGGGGCGGAACTGGGCGTTGTCCAGCACCTGGTCGGCGGGGATGCGTCCGGCGCGCAGGATCTCCTGGCCGTGGTAGATGTCGGCGAGGAAGGCGTTGAGCGCGCGCACGCGCTGGCGCAGGCCGGCCTCCAGCGTGCGCCACTCGTCGCCGGGGATGATGCGCGGCAGCAGGTCGAAGGGGATCAGGCGCTCCTTGCCGCCGTCGGCGCCATAGACGTTGAAGGTGATGCCGACGCGGTGGAAGGCCAGGTCGGCCTCCTTGCGCTTGCGCGCGATCAGCTCGCGCGGGGTGTGCCCGAGCCACTCGCTGTAGGGCTGGTAGTGCGTCCGGATCGTGCCGTCGGCGGCGTGCATCTCATCGAAAGGCTTGGCGGCGTTCATGGCGTGCTCTGCGCGGATGGTTTATCGACTCCCTCGCAGGGCCTACAGCAGAAAGCGTGCCAAGCCCATGAAACGCGCAAAGCCGCGCCGACAACGGGGTCGGGCACGTCGACGTCCGCGGGCACCGCGCTGGTGCGCACCATGGTGGCCGCCGACGCATCAATCTGGTGCGTCGGCGGCACGCGCCGGGCGCCCGCCCCGCCGTGGGGGCGGGCCCTCCTCCACCGGCATCACCGTCACCGCGACCTCGACGCCGTGCCCGCCCCCGCCGAGAATGACGCCGCGCAGCGGACACACGTCGCCGTAGTCCCGCCCCCAGGCCAGCGTGATGTGACCGCTGCCAGGCTGCAGGTCGTTGGTCGGATCGATGTCGATCCAGCCCGCGCCCGGGCACCACAGCGCCACCCAGGCGTGCGAGGCGTCGGCGCCGATCAGGCGCGGCTGGCCCGGCGGCGGCTCGGTGAGCAGGTAGCCGGAGACGTAGCGCGCAGCCAGGCCGAGCGCGCGCAGACAGGCGATCATCAGGTGGGAGAAGTCCTGGCACACCCCACGGCGCGCCGCGAAGACCTCCGCCACCGGGGTGGCGACGCTGGTCGCCGCGGGATCGAAGCGAAAATCGGCGTGGATGCGCGCCGACAGCGCGAGCAAGGCGTCGAGCACCGGCCGCCCCGGGGTGAAGCTCGCCAGCGCATAGTCGGCGTACTGCGCCGCCTCGTCGCCCAGCGCCACGAAGGGCGAAGCGAAGCGGTACTGCCCGGCGTCGCGCGCGTCGGCGCGCAGCGGCGCGTGGCCGGAGAGGCCGTCGCGCAGGTGGTCGCGCGCGGTCTCCCAGGGCGGACTCGCCGCCGGCTCGGGCCAGGCCGGCGGGTCGACGCGGATGCGGCTGCGTGCGCGCACGACGAGTTCCGTGTGCGGCGCGTGCAGCGCGAACGCGGTCACCGGGTTGCCGAAGAAGTCGCTGCGCTCGCTACGCCGGGCCGGCGCCGGCGCGATCTCCAGGTGGTGCGCGAGGGTGCGCTGGCCGGCGCATTCGCGCGGGCGCAGGTGAGCCACCTGCTGCGACAGCGCCACCGCACTGTCGTAGCGGTAGGTGGTGTCGTGGAGGATCTCGTAGAGCGCCATCGCCGCCGCCCTACAGCGACACGGTCGCCCGGCTGCGGGCGTCGAGGTGGGTGAAGTAGCGCCGCGCCAGCGCATCGGCGAGCTCGTTGCCGCCGCGCCAGATGTCGTCCAGCACCTGCCGCAGGGGCTCGCAGTGGCGCGCCTGTGCGGCCGCGCGGCTACGCGCGCCGGCCAGCTCGTGCACGAAACAGTCGCACAGCGCGAGCGCGTCGAGCGCGGCCAGGCGTTCGCGCAGCGGCGCGGCGAGCGCGGCGCCGTCGGGCAGCAGGGCGACGTGCTCGGCGAGCGAATCGAGCTGGTAGCGCAGCGCGCGCGGGTTGTCGCCGTCGAGCATGACCAGCTCGGCCACCGGCTGCGGGGCCAGGCCGCGCGCGTGGCGGCTGCGGTAGCGCAGCTCGGCGTCGGTGATCGCGAGCAGCACCTTGAGCCCGCCTTGCGAGGGCTCGAGCAGCAGCGCCGACAGCGCGGCGGCGAGAAACTGCAGGCGCTCGATGCGCCGCCCGATCGACAGGAAGCGCCAGCCGGCGTCGCGCGGCATGCTCTCGATGACGAAACCCGACAGCGTCACCAGCGACAGCAGCGACTCGTCCAGGCGCTGCAGCGCCTCGCCGAGGCGCGGGGCCTGAGCCGGCGCCGCGGCAAACTCCGACAGGCGGTTGTAGATGCGCCAGCTGTCCGGCGACAGGCGGTCGCGCACCAGGGCTGCGACGCGCAGCACCTGGCGCAGGTTGGCCACCACGCTGCCGGGCTGGGCGGGATCGAAGAGCGCCTGAGCGAGCGGCGCGGGGGGTGTCGGTGCCGCGTCGGCCTCCCCCGCCACGGTGGCGAGCAGGCCGCGCTGCCGGCACAGCGCCTGCAGGACCGCGGTCACCTTGCCATCCTCGCCCAGCCACGAGGCCTCGCCGGCCTCGCCCAGGCGCGCCAGCGTCTCGCGGCCGAGGCGGGCGGCAGCGTCGGCGCGCTCGCTGTAGCGTCCGAGCCAGAAGAAGTTCTCCGCCACCCGGCTCGACAGGCCGAGCACGCGCGCGCCCCCGGCAAAGGGCGCGAGCTGGCCGGGCACGATGCGCGGCACAGGACGCGGCCGTGCCGGCGAGCCGAGCACCCAGGCGTCCTTGCTGCCGCCGCCGTGCTGCATCGACACGATGCGCATGTCGGCCTCCGAGGCCACCCGGACGAGCCCGCCCGGCAGCACGCGAAACCCCTCCGCCCCCGCCGCCGCGAACACGCGCAGCCCGATGTTGCGCGCGACCAGCGCGCGCGCGTCGCGCGCGGGCGCCTTGTTCCCGGCGCCGCCCGCCTCGTCCGCCAGCACCGGGGCCTGCGAGAGGTTGACCATCTCCTGCGCGACGAAGTCGAAGGGCCGCAGCGCGATCCGTGCCGCCAGCGCGTCGAGCTCTGCCCCCGGCAGGTCGCCGCAGAACACCGGCCGCGCACCCAGGGTGGGGTAGGCCGGCTTGATCACCAGCTCGCGCAGGTGCTTCAGCGCGTATTCGCAGGCCGCCGGCTCGCCGCACCACCAGGTCGCCACCGAGGGCATGCGCAGCTTGCTGCCGAGCAGGTGCTCGCACAGCCGCGGCAGGTAGCCGAGCAACGCCCCGGTCTCGAGGATGCCGCTGCCGAGCGCGTTGGCCACCGTCACCATGCCGGCACGCACCGCCGCCACCAGGCCGGCGACGCCGAGCGCGGAGTCTTCGCGCAGTTCGAGCGGATCGCACCACAGGTCGTCCACCCGGCGCAGGATCACATGCACCCGGCGCAGGCCCTCGAGCGTGCGCAACCAGACCTTGTCGTCGCGCACGGTGAGGTCCTGGCCCTCGACGAGCGGGAAACCCATCTCGCGGGCGAGGAAGGCGTGCTCGAAGTAGGTCTCGTTGTAGGGCCCGGGCGTGAGCACCACGATCAGGGGATCTTCCCCGGCCGCCGCGCCGTCGGCCGGCGCGAGCTCGACGAGGCCGTCGCGGAAGCCCTCGAAGAAGGGCACCAGCGGCTCGACGCCGGCGGCGCGGTAGAGCTCGGGCAGCACGCGCGCGACCACGCTGCGGTTCTCCAGCGCGTAGCCCGCACCCGAGGGCGCCTGGGTGCGGTCGGCCACCACCCACCAGCGCCCGTCGGGCGAGCGCGCCAGGTCCACCGCGTACAGGTGCAGGAAGCGCCCGCCCGCCGGCCGCGCGCCCACGAGCGGGCGCAGAAAGCCGCTATGGCCATAGATGAGCGCGGGCGGCACCAGGCCCTGCTCGAGCAGGGTCTGCTCGCCGTAGAGGTCGGCGAGGATGCGGTCGAACAGGGTGGCGCGCTGGATCACCGCGGCCTCGATCTGCGCCCACTCCGCCGCGGGCAGCATGTAGGGCAGCAGGTCGAGCTCCCACGGGCGCGCGAAGCCGCGCGGATCGGCATACACGTTGTAGGTGATGCCGTTCTCGTGGATCTGCCGGCCGAGCGCGGCCCGCCGCGCCGACAGCTCGTCGGCGGGCATGGCGGCGAGGCCGTGGAAGAAGTCCCGCCAGTGCGGCCGCAGCACCACGACGCTGCCGATGCGTTGGCAGAGCTCGTCGTAGCGGTCGGGCCGCGCGACGTAGCGGGCGAGCAGCGCGGGCGGGCTGTGCGGCTGCACCTGCATGGCGGGTCAGCCCTGGCGGCGCAGGTCGAGGGTGAAGGGGAAATCGGCGTTGCGCGTGGCGGGCGCAGGTGCGACGCGGCCCGGCGTGTGGCCGGTGGTGGTGAAGCGGGCCAGGCGGCGGCCTTCGGCCTCGTAGGGGTTCACCGGGTAGCTCTCGTGGTTGCGCCCGCCCGGATGCGCCACGTGATACACGCAGCCGCCCATCGAGCGCTGCATCCAGCCATCGACCAGGTCGAACACCAGCGGCGCGTGCACGCCGATGGTCGGGTGCAGGCAGGACGGCGGCTGCCAGGCACGGTAGCGCACCCCGGCGACGAACTCGCCCACCGTGCCGGTGGGCTGCAGCGGCACGGCGCGGCCGTTGCAGGTCAGCACGTGGCGGTCGTCGTTGAGCCCGGACACCTTGACCTGCAGGCGCTCCACCGAGGAATCGACGTAGCGCACCGTGCCACCGGGCGCCCCCTCCTCCCCCATCACGTGCCAGGGCTCGAGCGCCATGCGCAGTTCGACCCGCACGCCGCGCGCGGCGAACTCGCCGTACCTGGGGAAGCGGAACTCGAAGTGCGGCGCGAACCAGTCGAACTCGAGCGGGTAGCCGAATTCGCGCAGCTCGCCGACGACGTCGCGGAAATCCTCCGCCACCCAGTGCGGCAGCAGGAAGCGGTCGTGCAGCTCGGTACCCCAGCGCCGCAGCCGACCCGGGGCATAAGGCTGCTGCCAGAAGCGCGCGATCAGCGCGCGCAGCAGCAGCTGCTGGGCCAGGCTCATGCGCGCGTGCGGCGGCATCTCGAAGGCGCGCAGCTCGAGCAGGCCCAGCCGCCCGGTGGCGCTGTCGGGGCTGTAGAGCTTGTCGATGCAGAACTCGGCGCGGTGGGTGTTGCCGCTGGCGTCGATCAGCAGGTTGCGCAGCAGGCGGTCGATGAGCCACGGCGGCACCTGGATGCCCGGCTCCGGCATCTGCTGGAAGGCGACTTCGAGCTCGTGCACCGAGTCGTGGCGCGCTTCGTCCACCCGCGGCGCCTGCGAGGTCGGGCCGATGAAGAGCCCCGAGAACAGGTAGGACAGGCTGGGGTGGTTGTGCCAGTAGCTCAACAGGCTGCGCACCAGGTCGGGCCGCCGCAGGAAGGGCGAGTCGCCCGGCGTGGCACCGCCGAGCACGAAATGGTTGCCACCGCCGGTGCCGGTATGACGGCCGTCGAGCATGAACTTCTCGGTCGACAGGCGCGCCTGCCGAGCCTCCTCGTAGAGGGTGCCGGTGCGCTCGACGAGTTCGTCCCAGCTCGCCGCGGGGTGGATGTTGACCTCGATGACGCCCGGGTCGGGGGTGATGCGGAAGTGCGCCAGGCGCGGGTCGGACGGCGGCTCGTAGCCTTCGAGCACCACCGGCAGCTTGAATTCGGCGGCGGTGTCCTCGATGGCGGTGACGATCTCGAGGTAGTCCTCCAGCGCGGCAGTCGGCGGCATGAAGAGATGGAGCAGGCCGCCGCGCGGCTCGGCGCACAGCGCGCTGCGAGTGATCCAGGCGGCGGACTCGAAGGGTGCCGGACGGCGAGCGGGGTCGGTGCGCTCGTCGCGGCGATCCAGCGCGGACGTACCGGGCCGCGGCACCGCGGCCTCGCCCTGCACCCCATGGAAGCCGGCATGTTCGACACGGCTCGGCGTCCACCCGCCGCCGTGGGCGGCGAAGGGGAAGCCGAGGCCGCTGTCGGCGCCGAGCGTCGTGCCCGTCGGCCGCAGCTGCTGGCGCAGCTCGGCGTGCGCGGGCAGCGTCGGGAAGGGCTGGTTGGGGTCGGCGGGGTGGATCGAGGGCAGGTCGCCCTTGCCCGCCCAGGGCTGGGAATCGAGCGGCAGGCGGTAGCCGATCGGCGAATCGCCGGGGATCAGGTACAGGCGCTCGGCACGCAGGAACCACGGCCCGCTCTGCCAGCGATCGGCGCCGACGTGATCGCGCACCAGCGGCAGCACGTGCCCGACGACCTGCCTCAGCCCCTGGTCGAAGACCTTGGCGAGCCGCGCGCGTTCGAGCGGATCGTCCACCCGCGAATCGTGCGGATCGACGTTGGCCGGCAGCCGGCGCTCGCGCCACAGGTAGTACCAGGCGTCCTCGAAGGCCGCCATCATCCACTGCGTATCCACGCCGAGGCGCTCGCCGACGCGCGCGAGGAAGCGCGCCGCCACGGCCTCGTCCACCGCGGTGCCCGACAGCTCGCGCGCGAACAGCTCGGGCTTGCGCCAGATCGGCTCGCCGTCGCGCCGCCAGTAGCAATTGAGCGACCAGCGCGGCAACTGCTCGCCCGGATACCACTTGCCCTGGCCGAAGTGCAGCAGGCCGTGCGGCGCATAGTGGTCCTTGAGGCGGAACATCAGGTTTTCGGCCAGGGTGCGCTTGCTCGGCTTGCTGGCATCACGGTTGTGCGGATCGAGCGCGTCGCTGTTCCAGGCCGCGCCGTCGCGGTCGTCGAGTGCCACGAAGGTGGGCTCGCCGCCTTGCGTGAGGCGCACGTCGCGGGCCTTCAGGTCGGCGTCGATGCGCTGCCCCAGCACCTCGATCGCCGCCCATTGTTCGTCGGTATAGGGCTTGGTGACGCGCGGCGCCTCCCACACGCGCTCGACCTTCATGTGATGCTCGAACTCGCATTCGCATTCATCGGTGAAGCCGGTGATCGGCGCCGCCGACGAGGGCTCGGGCGAGCAGGCGAGCGGGATGTGGCCCTCGCCGGCGAACAAGCCGGAGGTCGGATCCAGGCCCACCCAGCCGGCACCGGGCAGATAGACCTCGCACCAGGCGTGCAGGTCGGTGAAGTCCACCGCGGTGCCCGAGGGGCCGTCGAGCGACTTCACGTCGGGCACGAGCTGGATCAGGTAGCCGGACACGAAGCGCGCCGCCAGGCCGAGGTGGCGCAGCAACTGCACCAGCAGCCAGGCCGAGTCGCGGCACGAGCCGCTCGCCAGCGTCAGCGTCTCTTCCGGCGTCTGCACGCCCGGCTCCAGGCGCACCAGGTAGCGGATGTCCTGCTGCAGGCGCTGGTTGAGCGCGACCAGGAAATCCACGCTGGCCCGCGGCGCGCGCGGGATGGATTCGAGGCAGTCGATGAACTTCGGCCCCAGCGCGGCAGCCGGCGCCTTCGCCAGGTAGGGCGCGAGCTCGACGCGCAGGGCGTCCTCGTAGGCGAAGGGGATCTTCTCCGCCGCGGGTTCGAGGAAGAAATCGAAGGGGTTGATGACCGACAGCTCGGCCACCAGATCGACCTCGATGCGCAGTTCGGTAGCCTTGTCGGGGAAGACGAGGCGGGCGAGATAGTTCGACTGCGGGTCCTGCTGCCAGTTGATGAAGTGGCCGGCGGGGTCGACCTTCAGCGCGTAGGCATGGATGGGCGTGCGGCAGTGCGGCGCCGGGCGCAGGCGCACGACCTGCGGCGACAGCGCGACCGGGCGGTCGTAGCGGTAACGGGTGACGTGGTTGAGCTTGACGTGGATGGACACGGCGGCCTCGCAGGGAGCGTAGTGGGGCGACACCGGGTGTCAGCAAGAAGCGTGCAAGCCCGCGCGACGCCTGGCTTCCGCCGTTTCCGCTGGCACTGCCCCTTCCGTGCAGGCGCAGTCGCGCACCATTTGCGCCCGGAGCGCACCAGCGCGGTGCGGCACCAGCGCGCCAGCGCCGGCATCGCGACTTGCATCGCTACGGCGAAGAGGCCTCGGAGGCGTGGCGCATTCTCGTGGGAGCGGCGCAAGCCGCGATCGCAGGCGTGCAGCAGGCAAGGACGCTAGTCGCAGTGCCGCCGCCGGAGTCGCGACTAGCATCGCCCCTGCGGAGGACCCTGTAGCGTGGCACCAAAGCTCGAGCGCATGGACACCCCGTCCCGGGGTGCTGCGATCCGGCCCAGCTGGCACAATGCGGCGCATGGCCGCACGGTCGCCCTCCTCCCTCGCTCCCGCGTTCGCGCTCGCCTATGCGCTGCTGGTCGCTTATGCCTGCCTGCATCCGCTGACCGGCTGGCGCGACAGCGGCTTGCCGGCGTTCGACTGGCTGTGGGCGCCATGGCCGAAATACTTCATCCTCGAAGATCTCCTCTTCAACATCCTCGGCTACCTGCCGCTCGGGCTGCTGCTGGCGGCGGCGCTGCCGGCGCAGTGGCGCTTCACGCGCAAGGCGCTCGTCGCCGCGCTGCTCGCCGGGCTGTTCAGCTTCGGCCTGGAGGCGCTGCAGAACTACCTGCCCAGCCGGGTGGCGAGCAATCTCGACCTCGGCGGCAACGCGGCCGGCGGCCTGCTCGGCGCACTCGCCGGCGCGCGCTGGGGCAGTGCGCTGCTCGGGCCGCAGGGGCGGCTGCAGCGCTGGCGCGCGCGCAGCGTGATCGGCGGGCGCAGCGGCGAGGCCGGACTGGTGCTGATCGGGCTGTGGCTGCTCGGCCAGCTCGGCGCCACCGACCTCGTCTTCGCCAGCGGCGACCTGCGCAGCCTGCTCGGCATCCCTGCGCCGCTGCCCTTCCGCCCCGAGCGCTTCATCGCCTTCGACACCGCGCTCACCGCAAGCGGGCTGCTCGCGATCGGACTGTTCGTGCGCTGCATGACGCGCGGGGCCAGCCCGCTGCCGGTATTGGCGGTGATCGCCCTCGGCATCGGCGCGAAGTCGCTGGCGACGTGGATCTTCTTCGAGCCGGGGGCGCCGCTCGCCTGGCTCACCCCGGGCGCCGAGCGCGGCCTGGTGATCGGCGGCGCGCTGCTGCTGCCCGCGCTGCTGCTGCCGCGCCTGGCCCAGCACGCGATCGCCGGCACCAGCCTGCTGCTCGCCACCGCGCTGGTGAACCTGATCCCGGAGAACCCCTACCTGCCCTTCGACCGGCGCCTGGCCGGGTTCAGCAACGTGTTCAGCTTCCACGGACTCACCGGGCTGGTCGACAGCCTGTGGCCCTACGCCGCGCTGGCCTACCTGTCGGCGCTCGGGCTCTGGCGGGGCGAGCACCTCGCGGCCGCCCCTGCGAGCGCGCAGCCGGCTCCGCGCCGCCGAGCCCGCCGCTAGGCATCGGGGCGGCGGCCGCAGCCAGGCCCCGCGGCCAGGTCCCGCGGCCACAACCCCGCCGCAAGCCGCACACGCGGCGAGCGCCGCCTATAATCTCGCGACGTTCCCGCGGATCGGCGCCGGCACGGCGTTCGACCCGATACCCAGAGAGCCACCATGAGCTACTTCAAACACCACGTCTTCTTCTGCTGCAACCAGCGCCAGCCGGGCGAGTCCTGTTGCAACGACCACAAGGCGAGCGAGCTGCAGACCTACGCCAAGGAGCGCACCGCCGCGCTCGGTCTCAAGGGCAAGGGCAGCGTACGCGTCAACAAGGCGGGCTGCCTCGGCCGCTGCGACGACGGTCCGGTGATCGTCGTCTACCCCGACAACGTCTGGTACACCTACGTCGACAAGGAAGACATCGACGAGATCATCGACTCGCACCTGATGCAGGGCCGCGTGGTCCAGCGCCTGCGCCTGCCCGAGGACGCCGCATGAGCCGCCCGCTGCCCACCGAAACCGTCCTGCTGCGCGGCCCCGCCGGCAACATCGAGGCGCTGATCGACGCCCCCGCCACGGTCAAGGGCATCGCGCTCGTGTGCCATCCCCACCCGCTCTTCGGCGGCGCCAACACCAACAAGGTCGCGCACACGCTCGCGCGCGCCTTCCGCGATCTCGGCTACGCGGTGATCCGCCCCAACTTCCGCGGCGTGGGCCAGAGCGAGGGCACGCACGACCACGGCGAAGGCGAGACCGAGGACATGCTCTCGGTGATCAGCTGGGCGGAGTCGCGCTGGGGCGCGCTGCCGCTGGCGCTCGGCGGCTTCTCCTTCGGCGGCTACGTACAGGTGCGCGTCGCCAAGCGCCTGGCCGAGGGCATCGCGCCGCCGCGCCAGCTCGTGCTCGTGGGCATGGCCGCGGGCGAGACCACCGGCAGCGGCCGCAGCTACGACACCCCGGCGCTGCCGACGAACATCCCCGCGCTGGTCATCCACGGCGAGAACGACGACACCGTCGCGCTCGCCAACGTGCTCGACTGGGCGCGGCCGCAGGAACAGCCGATCATCGTGATCCCCGGCGCCGACCACTTCTTCCACGGCAAGCTGCACCTGATCCGCGAGCTCATCGCGCGCAACGTCGCGCACGCCTGAACACTGCCGCCGGCAATCGCGACTTGCGTCGCTCCTACGAAACCCAGGCGCTTACAAGATTGCCGTAGGAGCGACGCAAGTCGCGATTCCAGCACCGGACTCCGCGCCGCGCCCGAATCCGTGCCGCGCCCGCCTCCGCACCCCGCCGGCCTTCTCGCGACGCGGGCCGCGATCCTTCCGGTTTCCCTGATTTCCCCCCGCCCGCCTGCGGCGTACGCTGGGTCGGCCATCACCGGAGACCCGCCATCATGAAACTGCTCGCCTCGCTGACCAGCCCCTACGCGCGCAAGATCCGCGTCATCCTCGCCGAAAAGGCGCTGCCCTTCGAGCTCGTGGTCGACTCGCCCTGGGAGGCCAACACGCGGATCCCCGAGCTCAACCCGCTCGGCAAGGTGCCGGTGCTGATCACCGACGAAGGCGAGACCTTCTTCGACTCGCCGGTCATCGCCGGCTACCTCGAGACCCTCGGCGCCCCGCCCACGCTGCTGCCGCCCGCCGGGCTCGACGCGGTGCGCGTACGCCAGACCGAGGCGCTCGCCGACGGCGTCACCGACGCGGCGGTCGCCGCCCTGCTCGAATCGCGCCGCCCCGACGGCGAGCGCAGCGAACGCGAGATCGCCCGCCAGAAGGACAAGATCGACCGCGGCCTCGCCGAGCTCGAACGCCGCCTCGACGGCCGCCACGCCTTCAACGGCGGCCCGATGCAGCTCGGCGACATCGCGGTCGCGGTCGCGCTCGGCTACCTCGACCTGCGCTTCCCCGATGTCGACTGGCGCAGCCGCCACCCCGGCCTGGTGCCCTTCGCCGAGCGCATGTTCGCCCGCAGCAGCCTGCGCGACACCCAGCCGCCGGCAGGCTAGGCGGGCTGGGGGTCAGCGGGGGCGCCGGATCGACGTGGGGATGAGCAAATGTAAGACCCGAGCCCAGGTCTTCACTGGTCGTGATAGCGGCAGGCGCTCACCACCAGCGCCTGGCCATCGACGCAGCAGGCCAGCCGGTGGGTATCATCGATGCGGCGCGACCCGAAGCCTGAGAGGTTTTCCTTGAGGGGGAAAGACCTGGCCCCAGCCCCCAAAAATCAATAGTGATAGCGCCCCTGCAGAAACTCGATCCGATCAGCCTTCACCAAGTACACGCAGCGGTGCTCCTGCGTGATGCGACGTGACCAGACATCCGAGCCCAGATACTTCAATGGCTCCGGGCTGCCGATACCCTTGAAGGGATCGCGCGGCACCGCCTTGACCAGTTCCAGCAGCCGTTTGGCCGTGCGACGCTCCGTCTCCACCCAGTCGCTCAGGTCTTCCAGGAACTCGGGCTGGAAGACCGCGACATGTCTGGCATCAGGCTTCGAGACCATAGTGCTCCTCGAGGGCATCGACGGCAGTCGGGACCACCTCGCCGGATCGGGCGCGCGCCAAGGCCGCCAGCAGACGCTCGGCATTCCTGGGCGAGCGCAGCAGATGGGCCGTTTCCATCAGGCTCTGCAATTCATCGGCAGCAATCATTGCGACCGCCCCCCCAGAGCGGCGGCGGACCACAACCACTTCGCGGTCATCGACGGCACGGTCCATCAAGGTCTTGAACTGCTCACGGGCTTGACTGTAAGTGGTTTCGATGGTCATCGCGGCCTCCTTTATCTGTACAGATAAACCGTACAACCCGCAGCCGTGCGCTGCGCATCGGCCGCCACAGGGCTGGACGACGCGTGAGCAAATGAAAGACCCCAGGACCTTCCCGCAGTTGCGCGCGCCCCCGAGCGTGACACCCTCATCCGACGCGAGTACACTCATTTGGTCAGATAGTCACCAAGGCGCCATCATGCGTACGCTCACCCTTGCCGAAACCAAGTCACACCTGTCCGCCGTCGTCGATCAGGTCATCGCCGGCGAAGAGATCGTGATCACCCGCCGCGGTCAGCCCGTTGCCCGCATCGTGCCCGAACGCACGCGACCCGCCGCCGACGCCGCAGCCCTCACCGCCGAGCTGCGCGACTTCGTGCTCGCTCAAGCTCCGCAAGCCCGCACGGCAGCCGAGGTCGTGCGCGAAGCCCGCGATGGGGCGCGCTACTGATGGCGCTGTACGCGGACACCTGCATCCTGCTACCCCTGTTCTTTCGCGACGCCAGCACCGAAGCGGCGCTCGCGTGGCTCGAGGAGGCGGGCAACGAGACGATCCTGATCAGCCCATGGACGCGCACTGAGTTCGCCAGCGCAGCCGGAATCATGGCGCGCAGGGGCGACGTTTCTGCGGCGCTCCACCAGCAGGGACTCGCCCGCTTCGACCGCCTGGCCGATGCGCGACTCGCCGTCGAACCGATCGACGGCACGGATTTCGAGCGCGCAAGGAACTGGATTGCCGACTACCGCAGCGGACTCCGTGCCGGCGATGCGCTACATCTGGCCGTATGTGCGCGGCTGAATGCGAGGCTGTGCACTGCGGACGCAGCCCTGGCACGGGCGGCGTCCGAGGTCGGGGTGGCGGTGCAGCGGGTGGCGTGAGCAACTGCACGATTTGAGCCCAGGCTCACCCTAACCCCGCCCCTGCAACCACTCCGAAAACTCCGCCACCGTCAGGATCGGAACCTTGAATTCCGCTTTGACCGCATGCAGGTCGCCATCGCCACTGACAAGGACATCGGCCTCGGCGACGACCGCGAGCACCAGAAAGATGAGGTCGTCGGGATCCCGAATGCCCGGCAGCCCATCGGGCGGGGCCTCGATCCGGACGGTCTCGACATACGGCAGGAACTCCGCCAGCAGCGCCTCCTGCTCATCACGCCCGAGCTTGAACTTCGGGTAATTCAGCACCCGCAAGAGCTCGCTGACCGTGTCATGACTGGCCAGGGGGACACAGCGCCCGCCCTGCCAGGCCTCACGCAGCCATGCAGACCGGCCGCGAGAAAAGATCAGCGCCGACACCAGGCAGTGGGTGTCGAGCACCACGCGCGGCAGCGTCATGCGTGCTTTCTCGCCCAGGCAATCGCATCCTCGACGTCATCCTGCGTGATGCCGAGCGCCTCGAGCTTTGCCCGCACGGCATCCCCCTGCTGCAGCCGAACCGGCGTCAGCACGATCTTGCCGTCCTGGACCGTGACGTCGTAGTAGTCGGTTTCGCCCACGCGCTGGACGATGGCCTTGGGCAAGGTGACCTGGTTCTTGCTCGTACGTTTGGCCAGCATGATCGGCCTCGAAAAGTAATGAAGTAAGGAATCTGATTTTAGCTGCTTGTTGCGAAGCGCCCGCAAGGAAATGCACACAGGGGACAGATGCCGATTTCGCCTCAAGGCAAGCCTGTCGCCGCGCTCGTCGATGCGCGCCTGTTCGAGCGCATTCGTCGCATGCAGGCGCGTTTCGACGCGCTTTGCCAGCGGATCGAGGCAGGATACGACGGCGTCCCTGAAGAAGCAGGCATCGCCGAAATCGAGGCCGCGGTTGCCGCCGCGCGGCGCGCGCACGCGCACCCGACGGCAGGCTGAGCGTGCCGTCCGCCCTGCGCGTCGTCCTCGACACCAAGGTCCTGTTGTCCGGCCTGGCCTACCCGGGGAGCCTGCCTGGCCGGATCGTGGCCGCGTGGCGGCACGGCTCGATCGACGTGGTGTTATCGACCTTCATCCTCGACGAACTGCGGCGCGTGCTGCCACGGCTGTCCGCCCGCCACGGCCTGTCCAGCCGCGAAATCGACGACCTCGTCGATATCCTGTCGATCCAGGCCGAGCTCGTCGAACCGGAAGCGGTCTCGGACGACGCCGTGCGCGACGACAACGACCAGCCCGTGCTCGGCACCCTGCTGGCGGGCATGCGTACGGGAAGCCTCGACTACCTGATCACCGGGGACAAGGACCTGCTCGCCCTGGCCCGCACCGACCCCATCCTCACGCCGGCCGCGTTCTGGACTCGTCACGGCGGGGTGTAGCACGCGCACCGGCTGGCATGACGTCGGGCGGTGGCATGAGCAGATGAAAGACCTGACCCCAGGGGCAACGATGGCGACGTCCCGTCGATGGCGGGTACGCGTGAGCAGGTGAAGGACCTGACCCCGGGATCTGGCCCCCGGGATCTGATCTGCTCCGTGCAGTTGCCAGCATCCGCGCCATCAGATCCGATGACAACGGCACCTTGTCCGATTGCCCGATGCGGGCGAGATTGTGTAGCCGAAGAGGAAGGCCGTGTCGATCCGGCCGGTGAGCGCAGCAAGACTCAGCCGCAAGGCGTCGGCAAGGCCGCGGGTCTTCCTGATCCAGGCCTGCAACTCCGGGAAGACAGGGTGCGCGGTATTCGCACAGAACCGCAGCTGGTTGCCCACACGCTCGGCGCGCAGCAGCCCGGCGTCGTCGCAGAGCGCATCCAACGCCCTCTTGAGCGTTCCCGGTGCGGCACCGCTCACTCGGGCGAGCTCGCGTAAATGAATCTGCTGGCCCGGCCGCATGAGCAATACCCCGGCACCTTGCGACGGTACTGGTTGGGGGAAAGCAAGCGAGAAACGTCTGCGTTGTCCAGCAGGGGAGCCAAGCGGTGCAGCGACCGCTTGCCTGGCAGCGAAACGACGGCTCCGTGAAACTTGGCTCGAGCCCGGCGAAGTGAGGGCTGTTCAGCGGCCCCGACTACACATGCCTCGCGCGCCAGCGAGCCGCCTTTGTCACATGTTGACAACCCGTTCCGGGATGCTTGTCACGTTCGGCCCCGGAATCGTGTCAAGGCGGTGGAACTGCGTCACGGAAAACCGGTGATTCGAAGCTGGCACGGGGATTGCATAGAAGTAGGCAAGCGGACTTCCGTGCTTTTCCATCAAGGAGAATTGACATGAAAAAGATGCAACAAGGCTTCACCCTGATCGAACTGATGATCGTCGTGGCGATCATCGGCATCCTGGCTGCGGTGGCGCTGCCGCAGTATCGCGATTACACGCAGCGTTCGGCGAACGCTGCCTGCCTCGCGGAGGCTAAGGCCTATATGTCGAGCGCGGTCTCTGATGCAGCCGACAATCGCACGCCAACGGCGTTTTCCGCTAGCGCCTGCGCTTCCGGCCCGAACATGACCATCGCTGACTACAATGCAGGAAATACCATCAGTTTTGTCTCCAACCTGAATCCGTGTTCTCTACAGCGCATACCCGCTCCGCGAGCCCCAGCGCATGATTCTTCTGCTGCCTGACTCCCAATCTCAGCTCACCGCAGCCCCGAGCGCCGTCCTTTCATGGCCCGGAGCGCCGGCGAGCCGGGCTTCCGGCGGGTGCGCTATGTCATTTCCCTTCTCCCGCGCGGCCGTCGCCCTTCCGCCGCAGCGAAATGGCCTCGATTCGGAGAATTCGGCCGCCGGATTTGCATCACGGCGAAGCCACCGCGCACAGTCGCGCCTGCACCGTGGTGAACACCTTCACATGCGCGGCCACGCCGCGCCCGAAGTCCAGCACCAGGCGCCGGGCGTGTTCGACGAACTTCGCCGCGCGGTACATCACCTCCTGCAGCACCGTCTTGATGCGCCGGCGCTTGGCCGGGTGGCGGATCGGCGAGAGCTCGCCGGCCAGCCCGAGCTGGCCGATCAGGCGCAGGCAGTTGTAGGCGAATGCGGCCAGATGCACGACCGCGTCGTTGGTGTCGAACTTACCCGAGGGCAGGCGCTCGAGGTCCAGGTCGGTCTTGATCTCGGAGTGGAACTGCTCGTGCGTGCCGTGGTGCTTGTAGAGCTCGATCACCTCGGCCATCGCCCCATCGAGGCTGGTCCACCAGCCTTCGATCTCGATCTCGGGCGCCAGCAGGTGCTGGCCCTTCTTGTCGATGGTGCGCTCGGTCACCCGCACCACCAGGCGCAGCGTGCGCTTGGCCTTCTTCCAGGCACGATCGATCTTCAGGTCCAGCAGCCCCACCCGCTTGCCCACGCGCGCTTCTTCGAACGCACCGGCGGCCTCGGCCCGATCCACCCAGGCGGTCTTGTCCTGGCGGCGCGGGTTCCACTTGGTGAGGTAATCGAACGAACGCCCGAGTTCGGCCCAGCGATCGCGCTCGTCGGCCAGCGCGAACAGCAGCCGCGCGCTATCGAAGCCGCTATCGGCGCGCCACAGCAGCTTCGCATCGGCGGCGCACACCCGGCGCAGGCGCGGGAGCGCGCGCTCGAAGAAATACTCCGTCTCCAGCGCCGAGTGGTGCGAACCCGCGCGCAGTTCCAGGCCGAGGTTCCAGCCCTCGTTGCCCAGGTACAGCGCGATCGGCGTGTAGCCGTCGACACCCTGGTAGGTGCGGCTGACCGCTTCCTTCTTGGTGTCGGAGTTGTCCATCACGAAGGTGTCCAGGTCGGCGCAGACGTAGCCCTTGTGCGCCGTGATCGGCGCCTCGGTGCGCTCGAGCAGGCGCAGGCTCAGCTCGTCGGTCAGCTCGCGCAGCTCGGCCGCGCGGGCATCGAGCCGTTGGCGCATCCACACGCTGCCGGGCACCTTGGCGAGCCCGAGCGCTTCCTTGAAGAAGCGGTCGCCGCGAAACGGCTCGATCGCCTCGAAGTCGCTCTTGCCCAGGCTCAGCAGCCCGACCACCGACTTGACCAGATCCGAGCTCAGCATGCCCTGCGACACTGGCAGCCTCGGGTCGATCACCGCCTGAACCTGTGCCGCCTGGCAGCACTGCCCGATCAGCGCCAGGCCCGAGTACGAGGTCAGGTTGAGCTTGGCGGATTGCTTGACTTCGAAGCGCGGCATGGTCGGTTGGGTGAATGAGTCGGATGCGTAATTGTACAATTACATCAATGCGTTAGGCTGGATTTCCGGCTAAACGAACACGGATTCAGGTCCAAGGCTCAAGGCAGCTCGAGCCTGAAGAAGGATCCCGATTGTAACGCTGGAACTGGGGCGTGTGAACTGAATTAAGTCTATTTGCGAGGAGCAGCACCGATCAGAAAGCGCCGAAAGGCGCTTTTTGATTTTTCAATCAAAATCAACGCCGATTTGGGTTGCCAAGGAAAGTTCGGATTGCTAATTCCCGCTTCGTTTTTCCATTTGCTTGCTGTCGCAGTGGCTGCCTTGGCCGCGGCGCTATACGTCCCAGGCCTGAGTGGCGGCTTTATTCTCGATGACGGATTCAATATCCTGCAGAATCGATTGCTCTACATCGAGCAAGTTGATATCGAGAATTTGAGCAATGCGGCGCTGAGTTTTCATGACGGTAACGGTGCGCGTCCCTTACCGATGCTGAGCTTTGCACTGGATTACTGGCGCGCCGGCGCGATGGACCCAAGCACCTTCAAGACGACCAACGTGCTGATTCACGCGATCACAACCGTTTGTCTGGCGTTCTTGCTGAAGAAGCTGCTTCTACTGGTTCGCTGGACTCCGCAAGCAGCATCGTCAGGTGCCTTGATCTTGGCCCTGATCTGGGCGATACACCCCCTGCAGGTATCCTCAGTCATGTACGTAGTGCAACGCATGCAGACAATGGTGACCCTGTTTGTCGTACTTGCAATGTGGGCATATCTAACCATGCGGCAGACACAGATCAGCGGCGGACGCGGCCGCTGGTGGGGTATATTGACGTTGATCCTATGGGGACTAGCCTTGGGGTGCAAAGAGGATGCTGCATTGTTGCCGGCGTATCTTCTTTCCATCGAATTAACAGTATTGCAATTTCAGGCAGCCAAACCGGAAGACGCCAAGGGTCTTCGTCAAAGCTTTATCCTTCTCGCCATTCTGGGCAGTCTTGCGTATTTCCTTGTCGTGATTCCGTATTATTGGCACTGGGATGCGTACCCCGGGCGCAATTTTTCGAGCCCCGACCGCCTTTTGACCCAGGCGCGAGTCCTCGTGATGCATTTGGGTCAGATCCTGCTCCCGCTCCCCGATCGAATGCCGTTCATGTACGACAATCTGGTCATCTCACGCGGACTCTTGCAGCCGCTTACAACCCTGCCGTCCATCCTGCTGATTTTGGTGTTGATCGTATGGGCTTGGCGATGGAAGCTGCGCAGACCTTTGTTTTCCTTGGGGGTTTTTCTATTCTTTGCCGGACACTTCATCACCAGCAATGTAGTTGGACTTGAACTCGTATTTGAGCATCGCAATCACTTCCCGCTGATCGGTGCTTTATTGGCAATAGCGGATCTCCTACTTTTCTTCTGGCAACGGCTCGAGCTAACCTCCCGATCCGCAGCCCCCGCGCTTCTCTGCATTACAGCTCTGCTGAGCGCCGCAACTGCCTCGCATGCACATACCTGGGGAGATAGCGTCAGGCACGGTCAAAAACTGATCGAACTACTGCCCGATTCGACTCGGGCCTGGACCCAGCTAGGCGGAGCGCATTTTGATCGATACAAGGCCACCAAAGGTGAAGAACATCTGATCAAGGCAATCGAAACCACTGAACTCGGACTCACGCACATCGCATCGCCATCGCTTGCTTCGAACTTGGTCATCTACAAATCGACGTTGGGCTCAGTGACGAATTCGGACTGGGAGCGATTTCACCGTTTATTGCGCGACTCACCATATAGTTGGCAGAGCAAGTTCGTGGTCTGGACTTTGATGAGCAACGCGGAGCGCGGCTTGTACGTCGATGGAGAGCGCGTAATAGATTCGATAGAGATACTTGGAGAAAAGACGCGACTGAGAGCGTCCGAGTCACTTCGCATGGCCGTATTCATCTTCAAGTCCTCGCAGCAGGAGAGAGCCTTGCCCTTTTTCGTGCGCTTTGTCGAAGCCCCTGACGCTGAGAGTGCAGAAGTTGACAGGATCATCGGCGAGCTTCGAAATAGCGACCGAGCTGACTGGGCACAGCAACTCGAGGTGGCACGTGGAAAGAAAAACAAGCGCGGTTGAGCTGGCTGCGGCGCCCTCCGAGCCAACCAGCCACATCCAGAATCCAGCGACCACTACGCGCGCACCATCTATCTCGTTTGCACTGCCCGCCAAGAACGAATCAGCCAGAGTTGCGGGCCTCGTCACCTCGATCAGTTGGTTGTTTCCGGCCGCCGAAATCATCGTCGTCGACGACGGCTCCACGGACGACACCGCTGCGCTGGCCCGAGCCGCCCGCGCGCACGTGATCTCCCACCCCTACTCCAAAGGCAACGGCGCCGCCATCAAGACCGGCGCACGCGCGGCGAGTGGCGACGTGATCGTCTTCATGGACGCCGACGGCCAGCACGACCCTGCCGACATCCCAGCCTTGCTGGCCCGCCTCGACGAAGGCTACGACATGGTCGTCGGCGCGCGCCAGGCCGGCTCGCAGGCAAGCCTTGGTCGCGGCCTCGCGAACCGCTTCTACAACCGCCTCGCGAGCTACATGACGGGCCACAAGGTGGAGGACCTCACCTCCGGATTCCGCGCCGTGCGCGCCGACAAGTTCCGCGAATTCCTCTATTTGCTGCCGAACGGCTTCTCCTATCCGACGACCAGCACCATGGCCTTTTTCCGTGCCGGATACTCGGTGGCCTACGAGCCGATCCACGCAGCAAGACGAGTCGGCAAGAGCCACATCCGCCCGCTGCACGACGGCCTGCGCTTCCTGCTGATCATCTTCAAGATCGGCACGCTGTATTCGCCGTTGAAACTGTTCGCGCCTTTGGCACTGACGATGTTTCTGCTGGCAACGGGTTGGTACGGACATACCCTGCTGGAGTATGGACGGTTCACGAACATGAGCGCCTTGCTGTACACCGGCAGCGTGGTCACCTTCATGATGGGGCTGATCTCGGAGCAGATTACGGCGCTGATGTACAAGGAGCGGGAATAGGCATGACAGAAGCCCGATTGCCGGCGCTGCTTGTTCTAGCATCCACTTATCCGCGCTGGGAGGGCGATCCGGAACCCGGTTTTGTACATGAGCTGGCAAGACGATTGACCGATCGATTCCGGGTTCTTGTGCTGTGTCCGCACGCTGAAGGCGCGGCCCCGGTGGAGACGATGGATGGCGTCGAGATCATTCGCTACCGCTACGCACCGGCAGCACTGGAAACGCTGGTCAACAATGGCGGCATTGTCACCAATCTGCGCAACAAGCCGTGGAAGCTCTTCCTGGTGCCAGGATTCGTCTTGATGCAGGCGTGGTATGCCCTGCGCTTGTGCCGGCAGCGCGGGATTGATCTGGTGCATGCACACTGGCTGATTCCTCAGGGGCTGATTGCCACGCTGCTGGGCAAGCCGTTTCTTGTGACTTCCCATGGAGCCGATCTGTACGCACTGCGCAGCAGGCCGTTCCGGGCGCTCAAGCGCTTCGTGTTGCGCAAGGCACGAGCAACCACCGTTGTCAGTAGCGCGATGCGTGATGCGGTAGGCGAGTTGGACGTGGATGTCGCGCAAGTCGCGGTCGTCCCGATGGGCGTGGAGATGGCCCGGCTGTTTGTTCCGGGTGACGCGACGCAGCGTTCCCGCGGCGAGCTGCTTTTTGTGGGCCGCCTGGTGGAAAAGAAGGGGCTGCGCTATCTGCTGCTTGCTTTGCCCGCCGTGCTGCGCGAGCGCCCCGACGTCACCTTGACCATCGCTGGCTTCGGCCCGGACAAGGACCCACTCGAGGCTCAGGTCCGCGAATTGGGCTTGCAGGACGCAGTGCGCTTCCTAGGGGCGGTGGCGCAGAAGGATCTACCCGACCTGTATCGGCGTGCGGCACTTTTTGTGGCGCCCTTCGTCAGGGCGAAATCTGGCGATCAGGAGGGGCTTCCCGTGGCTTTGATGGAAGCCGTGGCTTGCGGCTGTCCCGCCATTGCCGGCGATGTGGCAGGGTTGCGGGATATTCTTGGCGCACAGGCTGAAACCTGCCTGGTCAACCCGCAGGACATCGACCAGCTGGCCGAAGCCATTCTCCGCCAATTGCGGCAGCCCGAAGAGGCTGCACAGCGGAGTCTGGCCATGCGCACGGCCTTGCGGGCGCATCTGAGCTGGGAACATGTGAGTGCGCGTTATATGGAACTGCTGCAAGGCGCTCACGAGAAAAGCAATAATTGACCGGCTGAGGGCACCGTAGAACACCATGCGCAACACCCTGCAGAAAGTCTGGCAACTCTTCACCGCTGCCGAGCAGCGCAAGGCGCTGGGGATGCTGATGCTGGCCCTGCTCATGGCGCTGGCCGAAACACTGGGCGTGCTCTCCATCATGCCTTTTCTTTCCGTGCTGGCACGGCCCGGCGTGATCCAGGAGACACCCTGGCTGCACGGGCTCTACACCCAGCTGAACCTTGCCCAGCCGCAAAGCTTCATCATGGCCCTGGGCTTGGCCTCCATCGTGCTGGTCATCGCATCGTCCGCTTTCAAGACCATCACACAGCACCTGCTCAACCGCTTCGTGCACCTGCTTCGCCACTCCATCAGCAGCCGGCTGATGGCCCGCTACCTGGCCCAGCCCTACGAATTCTTCATCAGCCGCAACAGCGCGGAACTGTCCAAGACCATCCTGGCGGAGGTCGACCTGGTCATGGCCAACCTCATCCAGCCGTTCTCACAGGTCATCGTGCAGGGCATCGTGGTGCTCGCCATGCTGGCGCTGGTGTTCGCCTACAACCCACTCACCGCGCTCGCCATCGTGCTGGTGGTCGGCACGCTGTATGGGCTCATCTATCTGCTGGTACGCCGTCACCTCAGGCATATTGGCACCGAAATGGTGGAGGCCAACCGCCAGCGCTATCAGACCTGCAACGAAGCCCTGCAAGGCATCCGCGACATCAAGATAACTCGCGCAGAAGCTGCATACCTGCAGCAATACCAGCACGCCTCGCGCACCCAGGCGCGCCACATGGCCGCCAGCGAGACCCTCAGCCAGACTCCGCTTTACCTGGTGGAAGCGACCGGCTACACCGGCCTGATCCTCATCGCGCTGGCGCTGCTGCTTAAGAGCGACGACGTGGCTCACGTACTGCCCGCGCTCGGCCTATACGGCTTTGCTGCCTACCGCATGCTGCCCGCCGCGCAGATCATGTATCGCGGCTTTGCCCGCCTGAATTTTGCCAGCGCAACCCTAGACAGCTTGCACCGCGACATGTCGCTCCCATTGCCCACCGCCGCGCCCGCAACCCAGCCGGCCATCGTGCCCCGGCAGGAAATCCGCCTGACGGGCATCCGCTACGCCTACCCTTCCACGCCGGACAGACCCGTCCTGGACTACTTCGACCTCACCATCCCGGTCAACACCAGCATCGGCATCAAGGGCCCCAGCGGTGCTGGCAAGAGCACCGTCATGGACATCCTGCTCGGCCTGCTCGGCCCGCAGGCAGGCACACTGAGCGTGGATGGAGAAACCATCACCGCGCACAACTTGCCGGCCTGGCAGGCCGCCATTGGTTACGTGCCGCAGCACATCTACATCGCTGACGCGAGCGTCGCCGCCAACATCGCCTTTGGCATCCCCCGGGACAAGATCGACATGCGGGCGGTCGAGCGCGCTGCCCGCGCCGCGCAGATCCATGACTTCGTCACCCGGGAACTGCCCCAAGGCTACGACACCCCCGTGGGCGACCGTGGCATCCGCCTGTCGGGCGGGCAGCGCCAACGCATCGGCATCGCCCGCGCGTTGTACCGCGACCCTCCCGTGCTGCTGATGGACGAGGCGACCAGCGCGCTGGATGGCGCGACCGAGGCGGCGGTGAACGAGGCTATCCGTAGATTGTCAGGCAGAAAAACCATTGTGGTGATAGCCCATCGAGCGGCCTCTCTCTTAGCTTGCGACGAATTATTCAACATATAGGCCTGACACGTGAATGCCAACGCCTGAGCGCCACCATCACCCTCGACTCTTAAATCCAATTTCGACGACTTGATTTCATGGCAACCACAAGCCGCAGCCCAGATTCAGAGTTTCGCGACATAGAATCGGATCTTGTGCCGAAAAGATCCGAAAAAATGCAGGAAAAAATTTATCCACTTGTATCCATTGCCTTGGCCACATATAACGGCCAGCAATACTTGGAAAAGCAATTGATTTCCCTGATCAATCAGGACTATCCAAACTTTGAGATCGTCATTTCCGACGACTGCTCCAGCGACAACACCTGGAGCATTCTGGAAAGCTATGCAAGGCAGGATCTACGCATCCGTCTTTTGCCACGCGACTTCAATCGTGGATATGTAAAGAACTTTATTCGAGCGTTTGGAGAGTGCAGGGGGCAACTAATCTCGCCCAGCGATCAAGACGATATCTGGCATCCAGAGAAAACGCGCCGCCTTGTCGAGAATATGGGCGAAGCCACGTTGATATATAGCAACAATCGTCTTATCGACGAGAATGACAAACCGCTAGGCAAGACCTTGTCTGATTCTCTGAAAGGCAAAATGATTCAAGGAAACGACTCAAGAAATCTGCTTTTTTGCAACTCTATATGCGGCCACGCGATGTTATTTCGCAAAGATTTGCTATCCACTTCAGAAAAACTGGATACCACCTTATACATTGACTGGACAATCGCCTTTCTAGCCGCCGACAAAGGCCATATAAAATATCTAGACGAAGTATTGGTTGACTGGCGTCAACACAGACGTTCATTTACAGCATACAACCGAGACAATACACCTCTTCAAAGAGAAAATCGGCTAAGAATCGAAGAAGCCAACTTAAACACCTTCTCTTCCATCAAAGGACAAAACCAAACCTTTTCTCTAGCCACAAAAAGAGCATGGAATGCATGGCACAAGAGCTATCTAAACCTATCTATGCTGATATTCATCTTAAAACACGGAAGAATAACTCACAAATTTCACTCCGCAAGACACCCCGCACTTAAATATATAATCGGCCACAAACTGAAAAAGATATTACGACCAAACTATTATGAGAAATTGGACTAGAATTCCAAGCAGCCTGTCGTGCGCATTCTAAATTCATTCGACGTATTCGACACTTGCGTCACTCGGATGTATGCGCACCCACGCGACCTGTTTTATGAATTGGGTCTGCGTGTCGCCCCTGCGTCCAGCGGAGAGTCGGCGCGCGAACGCTTTGCGCGGCGTTTCCAGCGCGCTCGCATTCGGGCAGAAAAACTTGCCAACTGGAGTGCGCGCCGCAGGGGGCACGCGCACGCATCGATCGACGCCATCTACCAGAAGGTTAACTGGTTTATACGTCTGGATCGACCAGCCGCCGAACTGATCGAGGCTGAACTGACGCTGGAGGAGGAAAGCCTTTACCCTATCGAAGAAACCATGCTTCAGCTGAATGCCTTACGTGCAGCTGGGCATCGCATCCTGTTCATTTCCGACATGTACATTCCTGCGTCAATGCTGCGCCCCATGCTTGAGCGCATGGGCGTAATGGAGGAAGGCGACCGGTTGTATGTGTCATGTGATATTGGCGTCTCGAAGCACAATGGAAAGCTGTTCCAACATGTCCTGCAAGCCGAGGGGCTGAGGGGAGAGCAACTGCAGCACACCGGCGACAACGCTCATGCAGACATTCGAATGGCCGAAAAACTGGGCATCCTGACCCGGCATTTCACCGCAGCCCATTTGACTGAACACGAGACGCGGATCGCGGGTTCCCGGCTGCCCCGTCATCCTGGCGCGTCGCGGCAGGCCGGTTTCAGCCGGCGCTGCAGGCTGGTCATGCATTTGATCCACGGCAATCCAACTCATGTGCTGGATGACGTGATCTTCAGTGTAATCGTACCGTTTCTGCTGGCCTATGTCCTATGGATACTGGATGACGCGCGAAAGCGCGGCATACAACGACTGTATTTTGTCGCCCGCGATGGTGAGGTGTTGCTCAAGATCGCCCGCGAACTGAAACCCGATGGTATCGAGCTACGCTATCTGTATGGATCAAGGCGTGCCTGGCTGCCTCCGTCCATTTCAACTGACGATGTCGATTGGAAGCGTTTGCTTGCAGTAGCAGGGAACGCAAATGCACCTGTCGACATCACGGCGCGCGCTGGATTGAGTGAGGTCGAACAAGCCAGTGTCCGGGTCATTCTGAGTCTGGACGAAAATACCTGGCGCACGGCGCTGGCATTTGAAGATGCATGCACATTCATCGACACACTGACAGCAAACCCGCGATCCAGAAAAGTTCTATTGGATTCGGTAGCTGCCAAGCGAGAAGCCGCACTGCACTATTTACGCCAGGAAGGCCTTATGGACGGGGTCAACTGGGCCTTGGTGGATGCGGGCTGGTCGCTGAACGGACAAGCCGCGCTGAAACGCATGCTCTCAACCGTTTCGCCATCCAGTCACCAAATTCAAGGCTATTACATCGGCCTTGCTCGTGATTGCTTGCCCGAAGCTCGCGCAGGCAGGGCCTATGCCTTCTGCCCTCCCCCTGGCAGCATTTTTTCTCGCCGTCGCGTAGTGCTCGAGCACTGTTTTCTGCCAGCCAGTCACGCAAGTACGCGCAGCTATTTTCTCAAGGGAGGCCACGCAACTCCTGATTTCAGCGCTGACTCCCGGAACAACGAAGAACTCGAATACGCTCTTCGACTTCATACCGTAGCTTTAGCGTCAGCAAGATTGCTGAAGCAACAGCCGGCAATCGGCGACTTGATGCGAAGGTTCCGTACTCAACTGACGAATTCGGCCGCCGGATTCATCTGCGCCCCTGGCGTGCAAGATGCAATTGCCTATTCTATGCTTACTGCGGTAGCCGACATGCGACAGGAACGCGAGTTTTCCCGGAGCTTGTGCCGACCGCTGTCTTTGGCCGATGTGTGGACGACGATGGGCATGGCTTTTTCAAGGAGGATGGCCTTTAAATCGCCTGCCTGGATGTGGCTGGAGGGATCGATCGCCCTTTCACCTTCATACGTCGCCTTTCCCCTGAGGTTCATGCTTCGGATCGATGACTTTCTGAACAGAATCAAGTCACTGCGTTTCCCACGGTGCAAATCTTCATCGCGGATCGATCAAGGCAAGACCTGAGAATCGAATGTCAATGTTGCATGGCAGAATCCTCATCGTCGGTGCCGGCTTTGCCGGCAGCACCGTCGCCCGCGCACTGGCTGAGGCGAGCCACACTGTGCAGGTCATCGACCGCCGCGCGCACGTCGGCGGCAACGCCTTTGACGAAGCCGACGCGCATGGCGTCCTGGTACATCGCTACGGGCCGCACATCTTCCACACCAACAGCGAGAAGGTGTGGGAATTCCTTTCCCGTTTCACGGAGTGGCGTCCTTATGAACACCGCGTGCAGTGCGTGGTGGCTGGGCAGCGCTATCCCTTCCCAATCAACCGCAACACGCTCAATCAGCTCTATGGGCTGAATCTGGACGAGGCCGGGGCCGCCGCGTTCTTCGAACGGGTTCGTGAGGCGCGCGACCCGGTGCGTACCAGCGAGGACGTGGTGCTGAACAGCGTCGGACGCGACCTGTACGAGAAATTCTTTCTCCACTACACGCGCAAGCAATGGGGCATGGAGCCCTCGCAGCTCAAGGCCGGCGTGGCGGCGCGCATCCCCACCCGCACCAATACGGACGACCGCTACTTCACCGACCGCTTCCAGGCCATGCCGCTCGGCGGCTACACGCGCATGTTCCAGAACATGCTGGACCATCCCAACCTTACGGTACGAACGGGAACGGACTTTGCCGACCTGGACCGTTCCGCTTTCAGCCACATCGTCTATACCGGCCCCATCGATGCCTTCTACGGCCAGTGCTACGGCGCACTGCCCTACCGCAGCCTGCGCTTCGAACATGAGCATGTGCCGAACGTTGCGCAATACCAGCCAGTGGGCACCGTCAACTACCCGAACGACCACGCCTACACGCGCATCACTGAATTCCGACACCTGACCGGGCAGATGCACAGCGGCACATCCATCGTGCGCGAATACCCGACGGGCGAGGGCGACCCTTATTACCCGATCCCCCGCGACGAAAACGAAGTCCTGCTCAAGCAATACGAGGCGCTAGCCGCCCGTGAGGAAAACGTTACCTTCGTCGGACGTCTGGCGCAGTACCGTTACTACAACATGGACCAGGTGGTGGCGGCGGCGCTGGTGGCGGCACAGCGGATCTGCGAACGCCTGCGACAGTGAGATGCAAACCTAGCCATGCGCATCGCCTTCCTCTGCAAACGCCGCTACATGGGCAAGGACGTGATCCTCGACCGTTACGCCCGGCTCTATGAGATTCCTCGCCAGCTTGCCCATCTGGACAACGAAGTGGGCGCTTTCTGCTTGGACTACCACGCAGCGGACACCGACGGTTGCTGGGAACATGAGGCAGCGCCGGGCAGGCTGAGATGGCATTCGCTTTCGGTCGGAAGAACCCGTCTGCCCAGGCTGGCGGCCTACCCTTGGCATTTGCTGCGGCAACTGCGCGCCTTCAAGCCCGACATCCTGGTGGGTGCCTCCGATATTCCCCACGTGGTGCTGGCACGGTGGCTGGCCAGGCGCTTGCAAGTTCCCTACGCAATAGACCTCTATGACAATTTCGAAGGCTTCGGCCAGGCCCGTATTCCCGGCTTCGTGCCGGCACTGCGCCGCGCCGTGCGCGACGCAACTGTCGTAACCACGACCAGCGAACCGCTTCGCCAGAAGGTGCTGGCCGACGGCGCCCGGGGCACCGTCATCGCCATGCCCAGCAGCGTGGACCTTGCGGTCTTTCACCCCGGCGACAAGGCGCAGGCCCGCCAGGCCCTGAGCCTGCCGCAGGACGGCAAACTGGTCGGCACGGCCGGTGGCCTGTACCGGGAAAAAGGCATCGAGCCACTGTACGCCGCCTGGCCAGCGCTCGCAGCCAGCCGCCCCGACGTGCATCTGGTGCTGGCCGGCCCACTGGAAAACGGCTTCGCGCCTCCACAGGGCGAGCGCGTGCACTACCTCGGTCACCTCGCACACGGCCAGATCGCCAACCTGTTTCGTGCGCTGGATGTGGGCATCATCTCCATCCTCGACACCCCCTTCGGCCGCTACTGCTTCCCGCAGAAGGCGTACGAAATGCTTGCCTGCAAGCTACCGGTCGTGGCCACCGCCATCGGGCAGATGCGCGAAGTGTGCGGCAGCACGCCGCAGGCGCTTTTTGCCCCAGGCGATTCGACGGCACTCACCCGCGCCGTGCTGTGGCAATTGCAGTCGGGTTCCACGCCAGCCGTGCCCATCGCCGACTGGAAGACGCTGATTGGCAGCATCGAACCCGTGCTGAAGAGGCAGTCAGGAGCAGCAGCAGGGGGATGACAGCAAGCGCTCCGCGAACCCCATCCTCAAGGAAACCCTGGGGTCAGGACTTTCATCCACTTATCTTTCCGCTCCAGCCAATCCTCCAGCCGCAAGCCCGGAACGCGCTCGAATTCGCCCAAGTTGTGCGTGACGAGGATGAGGTCGAGCGCGCGAGCATGCGCCGCGATCAGCAGATCGTTGCCGTCGATGGTTTTTCCCGCCCGCTCCAGACCGGCACGAATTTCAGCGTACAGCCGATCCGCATCGCCGTCAAAAGGCATCACGTCGATGCAGCCGAGCAACGCCTCCACCCTCTGCGTCAGCACGGCCGAGCCGCGTTTCGCCGCGCCATGGCGCAACTTGCAGGCGACGACGATGTTGGTGCGGGCCGCTTCGGCGTCGAGCTGCGCCAGCCGTTTCGTTGCCGCCCCCTGCGGATCCTTGATCAGGCTCGACGGGATGTTCGTGTCCAGCAGATCGCGCGCCGGCATCAGAACACGTGCTCCTGCCCGGGCGGCGGGTCGGCGATCTCCGGGAAGGCCTCCTCCAGCGGTGTACAGCCGGACGACAAGGCCAGCAGCCTGTGACGTGGCGCGATGGGCTCGATGATCAGCCGCTCTCCTTCCTTTCGGATGATGGCCTCGGTGCCTTCGAGCTCGAACTCGCGCGGAATCCGGATCGCCTGATTGCGTCCATTGCGGAACAGGGAAACGTGGCGTTCGCGGATCATGGTGCTCTCTGAAGAATGCACATGCCAAAGCCCATGCTCAGCAGGAACTCGAGTCCAATTGAGCTTGGCGTCGGTCCCGCCGACCTCAATCCTGCACACCGCGGGCTCGCAGCGCTCGGTCTTCGCGCAGTCGGCGGTGACCTGCTTGCCGAACACCAGGAGTGAATCGGCTACAGACCCCGATCTCGCGCTCAGGCTGCGGCGACTTCGCGCAGCGGGTAGGGCTGGATCAGTACGTCGGCAGGCAGGCCGAGGCCGGAGGACAGGCGGCGGATCATCCCGATGGACAAGGGGCGCGCCCTGTTCATGATGTCGGCCACGCGGCCGCGCGGACCGATATACGGTTCCAGGGCTTTCCGGGTCAGCCCGCGTGAATCCATGACGTACTCGAGGAATTCGATCGGGTCGGGCGCTTCGATGGGAAAGCGCGCAGTCTCGTACGCTTCCACCAGCATGGCGAGCACTTCCAGCCGATCGGACTCGGCGCTGCCTGTGGGCACGTCCCACAGGCGCTCGACCTCAGCCAGTGCTTCGGCGTGCTCGGAATCGGTGCGGATGGGCTTCAGTTCCACGGCAGGCATTCTCCTGGATGGTTTCAGCGTCGACCTGGTCGTACTCGGCATGGGTGCCGACGAACCGGATGAACATCGTGGTCGACGTGTATCGCACGGCCACCACCAAGCGGTAGTCGTTGCCCTTGATATTGAACACCACCCGGTTGTTCGCCAGAAAGCCGGCACTCCGATGCACGGCCTCGATGTCTGTTGGCGTTCGCCAGTTGGCGATAGGGGACAGACCCCAATTTCTCGCTCTGTAGCGCAGGCAACTCGGGAGATCGCCGAGTGAACCATTATCCGTCGCCGTAGTCTCGCCAAGACAGGTACCGATTCACCGCCGCACCGCCGCTCAGGTACGCTCGCGCGTGCGCCTGATCGGAGGGTCTCGCATCCTGGAGGCGCGTGAGCCCTCGTCCGCGAAGGCCGATACCGTACTCGACACGCCGGGCCGGATGGGCGTGCAGCGTTTCACCCGAAGCCGGCAACTCGTCGCGAGCGGATCCGCGCCAACAAGGAGGAAGCCTGCCGTGAACACGATCGACACCAAGGCTGCCGAGCCGCAGGACGCCCGCATCGACTACCGCACCGAGCCATCGCAGTACCGCCACTGGCAACTCGCCTGTGCGGGCGAGGTGGCCACGCTCACGCTCGACATCGACGCGGACGGCGGCATCCGCCCGGGCTACAAGCTGAAGCTCAACTCCTACGATCTGGGCGTCGACATCGAGCTGCACGACGCGCTGCAGAGGATCCGCTTCGAGCACCCGGAGGTGCGCATCGTGGTGTTGCGGTCGGGCAAGCCGAAGATCTTCTGCTCGGGCGCGAA
This sequence comes from Thauera sp. DNT-1, assembly GCF_055393985.1. Taxonomy (NCBI): domain Bacteria; kingdom Pseudomonadati; phylum Pseudomonadota; class Betaproteobacteria; order Rhodocyclales; family Zoogloeaceae; genus Thauera; species Thauera sp. DNT-1. The sequence goes on from NZ_AP043752.1 coordinate 2,421,841, forward strand.
CATCCCCATGCTCGGCCTGTCGACGCACGCGTGGCTGGTGAACTTCTGCAGGTTCTCCAACGAGACGCGCAACGCCATCGAGGACGCGAGCGCGCACTCGGGCCTGAAGTTCATCGCCGCGTGCGAGGGTACGGCCGCCGGCGGTGGCTATGAGCTCGCGCTCGCGTGCGACGAGATCGTGCTCGTCGATGACGGCAACTCGGCCGTCTCGCTGCCCGAGGTGCCGCTGCTGGGTGTGCTGCCCGGCAGCGGCGGCCTGACGCGCATGACCGACAAGCGCCGCGTACGCCGCGATCACGCCGACATCTTCTGCACCCTCGCCGAAGGGGTGCGCGGCGCGCGCGCGAAGGCGTGGCGCCTGGTCGATGAGGTGGTGCGCGCGCAGGCCTTCGACGCCCACATCGGCGAGCGCGCGGCCGTGCTCGCCAGGGGTTCGGATCGGCCGGCCGGCGCCGAGGGCGTGGCGCTGCCGCGCCTCGGGCGCACGGAGGACGCGACCGGCTATCGCTACGGGTTCGTCGATGTCGCGCTCGACGAATCCGCGCGCACCGCCAGGATCACGGTGCGCGCACCGGCGACGGTCTCCGCGCGGAGTGCTGCGGAGATCGCCGCCGAAGGGGCGAACTGGTGGCCATTGAGGATGGCGCGCGAACTCGACGACGCGATCCTGATGCTGCGCACCAAGCACCTCGAGCTCGGCCTGTGGGTGCTCGCCACCGAGGGCGATGGAGACGTCGTGCTCGACATCGACGCGACGCTCGAGGCCAACCGGGACGACTGGTTCGTGCGCGAGACTATCGGCATGCTGCGACGCACGCTGGCGCGCCTGGACGTGTCCTCGCGCAGCCTGTATGCGCTCGTCGAGCCGGGCTCGTGCTTTGCAGGCACGCTGCTCGAGATCGCGCTCGCGGCCGATCGCAGCTACATGCTCGACGCCCCCGGGCAGCCCAACGCGATCGCGCTCTCCACGATGAATTTCGGCGCCTTGCCGATGATCAATGGCCGCTCGCGCATCGCCGCACGCTTTTACGAGGAGGCCGAGCCGATCGCCACGGCCAGGACGCGCATCGGAGAAAAGCTCGCGCCGGGCGACGCGCTCGCGCTCGGGTTGGTGACCGCGGCCCCGGACGACCTGGACTGGCGCGACGAGGTGCGCATCGCGCTCGAGGAGCGCGCCGCGCTCTCGCCTGATGCGCTTACCGGCCTCGAGGCGAACCTGCGCTTTGGCGTCTTCGAGACCATGAACACGCGCATCTTCGGCCGCCTTTCGGCGTGGGAGAACTGGATCTACAACCGACCGAACGCCGTCGGGGAGACCGGCGCACTGAAACGCTTCGGCTCCGGCAGGAAGGCGCAGTTCGACTGGAAGCGCGTATAAGGTTTACGACAACCGTCGATGGGTGGTCGATCGTAGGAACGAGTGTGAGGAGCACGGCGATGATCAACTACAGCGAACGCATCCCGAACAACGTCGATCTGTCGGGAAATCGCACACTGCAACGGGCACTTGAGCGATGGCAGCCGTCCTTCCTGCAGTGGTGGGACGACATGGGTCCGGACGGCTCGTCGAACTACGACGTCTATCTGCGCACCGCAGTCGGCATCGATCCCAAGGGTCGGGCGCATTTCGACTACGTGAAGATGCCCGACTACCGCTGGGGCATTTTTCTCGCACCGTCCGAGGGCGACAGGAAGATCGGCTTCGGCGAGCACAAGGGCGAGCCGGTGTGGCAGGAAGTTCCAGGCGAGTACCGCTCCACGCTGCGCCGCATCATCGTGACCCAGGGCGACACCGAGCCGGCCTCGGTCGAGCAGCAGCGCCACCTCGGCCTGACCGCGCCCTCGCTCTACGATCTGCGCAACCTCTTCCAGGTCAATGTCGAGGAAGGCCGCCACCTGTGGGCGATGGTGTATCTGCTGCACGCACACTTCGGCCGCGACGGCCGCGAGGAGGCCGAGGCGCTGCTCGAGCGCCGCTCGGGCGATGCCGACAAGCCGCGCATCCTCACCGCGTTCAACGAGAAGACGCCAGACTGGCTGTCGTTCTTCATGTTCACGTTCATCACCGATCGTGACGGCAAGTTCCAGCTCGCCTCGCTCACCGAGTCGGCCTTCGACCCGCTCGCGCGCACCTGCAGGTTCATGCTGGCCGAGGAGGCGCACCATATGTTCGTCGGCGAGTCCGGAGTCGCCCGCATCATCCAGCGCACCTGCGAAGTCATGCGCGAGCTCGAGACGACGGACCCCGCCAGGCTGCGTGCGGCCGGCGTGATCGACCTGCCGACGCTGCAGAAGTACCTGAACTTCCACTACAGCATCACCGGCGACCTGTTCGGCGCCGAGCTGTCGTCGAACGCCGCGACCTATTACACCAACGGGCTGAAGGGCCGCTTCGGGGAAGACAGGCTCGACGACGACCACGAGCTGCACGAGGACGCGTACGCGATTCCCGACGTCGCCGACGACCGTATCGTCGAGCGCCACGTGCCGGCCCTGTCGGCACTGAACGAACGCCTCCGCGACGACTGGATCCGCGACCTGCAGGCCGGCGTCGAGCGCTGGAACCGCATCCCGGCCAGGTTCGGCTTCGACCTCGCTTTCAAGCTGCCGCACAAGGGCTTCCACCGCAGGATCGGCGTGTTTGCCGGCGCACACGTGAGCCCGGAAGGCGAGCTGATGAGCGAGGCCGAATGGACACACCGCCAACAGGAGTGGCTGCCCACCGCGACCGATCGGCTGTTCGTGCATTCGCTGATGGGCCGCTGCCTCGAGCCGGGCAGATTCGCCAACTGGATCGCACCACCGGCGCGCGGCGTCAACGACCAGCCGGTCGAATTCGAGTACGTTCGCTTCAACTGACCGACCGGGGAATAGGGGGAAGGAGAATAGGGGACAGACCCCAATTTCTCCCAAGAGCCCGCCGCGTTCCCCTGGCGGGCTTTTCCTTGCTGCGCTTTCTCTACTCCGACTCGAACAAGTCCCTGCTCGCCGGCACTTCCGCATGTTTCGGCGGGCGCCCCGCCCTGCCCGGCGTAACGCGGCGGCTTAGCGCGCTCGCAAGCTGGGCGGCGAAACGATCGTTGCCGAGCGCGTCGTTGCCGTTGGTCGCCGCGCGGATCTGGTCCACTTCGCTGGGCGCCAGGGCGTTCCGAAAGAGCCCGCGGTAACGCTCGGCACGAATCCGGGGATCGGCGTCGAGGGCCGTGAAGACGGCATGCGGCCGGATCAGCCCGTCCGCTTCACCCTGCGCGTTGCAACGCCAGCTCGACCAGCGGTAGGCGCCGGGCTCATCCACCATACCGCCCCTCCCACAGCGTGCCGCTGCGCGCATAGGCACGATTGACACGCCCTGCGGTCCGGCGCAAGGTTTCTCAGAGGCTGCGCCGCAGCCGACCGGCAAGACCACAAACCCAAAGGAGACAAGGCGATGTCCGAACAACGCGAACCCCATGTCGCGCAGAAAGCGCCCTATGCCGTCGAGGTCGAGGCGGGCAAGAAGTATTTCTGGTGCGCCTGTGGCCTGAGCAAGAACCAGCCCTTCTGCGACGGCTCGCACAAGGGCAGCGGGTTTGCTCCCACCGCCTTCACCCCCGATAAATCGGGCACGGTCCATCTGTGCGGCTGCAAGCACACCGCCAACGCGCCGTATTGCGACGGGACCCACACGAAGCTTTGACCGGCCGGCCATGCGCTTCCTGCTTGCCTGCCTGGGCCTGTTGCTGCCGATTGCCGGCGCCTGCGCCGAGACCGGCGAGGCAGCCTTGTGGGCGGCCTTGCGCGAGGGCGGGCATGTCGCGCTGATGCGCCATGCGATCGCACCCGGCGTCGGTGACCCGGCGGGCTTTCGGCTGGACGACTGCACCACCCAGCGCAAGCTGTCGGCGCAGGGTCGGGCGCAGGCGCGCGCGATCGGCGAGCGCTTCCGTGCCAACGGCATCACCACCGCGGCGGTGTTCTCCAGTCAGTGGTGTCGCTGCCTCGATACGGCGCGCGAACTGGCGCTGGGCGAGGTGGCGGCGTTCCCGGGGCTGAACTCCTTCTTCGCCGGCCGCGGCGAGGAGGCGCGGCACACCGCTGCGGTCCGCGCGCTGATCCGGGAGCGCGCGCACAGTCCCCTGCCGCTGGTGCTGGTGACGCATCAGGTGAACATCACCGCGCTGACGGGGGTGTTTCCGGCCTCGGGCGAGATCATCGTGCTGCGGGTCGACGGCGACACGCCGAGCGTGGCCGGCCGCATCCGGACCGATTGAGACAGCCGGCTCGCCTCTTCCTGCCGTGCATCGCGGGGACGGCGAAAACGCCCACCCGCGCTACTCGCCCTCCACCCCTTCGAAGACCTCGGCCACCGGGCAGCGCAGGCCGACGCTCGCGAGCTCCAGCTGCTCGTCGAGGGCGAAGGGGTAGAGCACCCAGTGCCCGCTGTCGTCGCGCCGGAAGACCTCGATACGACGCTGCTCGAGCGAGACGAGGACGTACTCCTGCAGCGCAGCCAGCGTGCGGTAGGCGGCGAACTTGTTGCCGCGGTCGTAGGCCTCGGTGGACGGCGAGAGCAGCTCGACGATCAGCAGCGGGTGACGCTTGACGTGGCTGGCCTCGGCGCTGCGGTCGCGCGGGTCGCAGGTCACGAGGATGTCGGGGTAGAAGAAGCTGTTGGCCGCCTCGACGTGGACCTTCATGTCGGCGATGAAGGGCTTGCAGGGAGTGCCGCGCAGGTGCGCATGCAGGCCGGCGAAAAGGTTGCCGGCTGCCGTACCGTGCGCGTCCGACGCGCCGCTCATGGCGAAGACCTCGCCATCGACGTATTCGCTGCGGGTGGGCTGATCCTGTTCCCAGGCCAGGTAGTCGTCGGGGCCGAACGGGATCTTGGGCTGGGGCAGGCTCATCGGGCGTCCTCGCTGCAATTCGTTGCGGTTTGCGCTTCGAGCATAGCGGCGAGGGACGGGACAGGCAATCGAGAGGCCCGTCTTCCGGGTCGTCGGACGACGAGTGCAGCGGCTCAGCTCACCGGTGCATAGAGCGGATACAAGGTGTCCTCCTCGCGCTGGATGCGGTCGACCAGCACGGCGCCGACGCGCTCGAGGTCGGCGGCGAAGCTCGCGGCGAGCGCCGGGTCTTCGCCGAGGCGGACGTAGCGGGCGAGGAAGGCGATCACCTTCTTGCCGATCTCGTCCATGTCGTGGCGGAACTCGTGCATCAGCGCGTGGCTCACCGGATCGTCGGCAAGGGTGTGCTCGAGATACACGTACAGGCGCACGTTCTCGACCAGCAGATGGGCGTGAAGGTCGACGCGGAAGCGCTCGAGCAGGGGCACGACCTCGTCGAAGCGCCCTGCGTGCGCGGCCTCGCGGATGGCGCCGAAGCGTTCGAGCATCAGACGATGATCGCGCACCAGGCGCTCGACCAGTTCGGGGCTGTAGCGGATGGTGGTGCCGGGAGCGAAGCTCTCGGAGTCCTCCATGGAATGCGCGGGTTCGGGGGCAGGAACCGTGGCGGACGAGGGCGCGGCCTCCGCCTTGGCCTGGTGCTTGCCGAACAGCCAGTCGAGCAGGAACATGATGTGCTCCGGATGGAGCCGCGGAGGGCGGCCGATGCGTGAAGGATTCCGACGCTAATACAGGTGCATGATGGACTTCCATGGCACAGATCAAATCCGCGCCGGATCCATCCGCGACACCCGGCATTGCCGTGCTTGATCCCGCGCAGGGCGTCCGCGCCCGCGCTGCGGGATAATCGCGGGCGTTCCACGACGGATCCGCCACCATGCCCGCCAGCTCAGCCACCACGCCGCGCGCCCTGCTCGTCTTCACGAACCTGCCCGACGCCGCCAGCGCCGAGGCCCTGGCGAACGCGCTGATCGACCGGCAGCTCGCCGCCTGCGTGAACATGCTCGCGCCCTGCACCTCGGTGTATCGCTGGCAGGGCGCGACCGAGACCGCGACCGAGGTACCGCTGCTGATCAAGACCACGCCGGCGCGCTACGCCGCGCTGGAGGCGGCGATCCGGGCCCACCACCCCTACGAACTTCCCGAGATCGTCGCGGTCCCTGTGACGCAGGGCTTGCCCGGCTATCTCGACTGGGTCGCCGCCGGAACGAGGGACGACGACTGAACGCCCGCCGGCGCGTCCCCGGCATCGCCCCGCCCGATCGACCCGTCCGCAGGCGCCGCAGCGCGCCCGCCCACCGCCGCCTAGAAGACCACGATGCACCGCCTTTTCCTCCTGCTCGCCCTGATCGCGAGCCTGCTCCTGCCCGCCGCGGCCCGCGCCAACCCGATCGAGCCCGAGAAGGCCTTCGCGATGCGCGCGCAGGCGCTCGACGCGCAGACCATCGAGGTGGTGTTCGAGATCGCCAAGGACTACTACCTCTACGGCGACAAGTTCCGCTTCGAGGCCGAGCCCGCCGGCGTGGGCTTCGGCGCGATGGAAAAGCCAGCGGGCAAGAAGCACAAGGACGACTTCTTCGGCGAGGTCGAGACCCACCGCGGCGAGCTGCGCATCCTGGTCCCGGTACAGGCGCCCGCCGGCACCACCCGCTTCGAGCTCTTCGCCACCAGCCAGGGCTGCTGGGATGGCGGCATCTGCTATCCGCCCACCACGCAGCAGGCCTCGATCGACCTCGCCGCGCCGCCGAAGAAGGCGGGCGGCTTCCTCGACAGCGTGCTCGGCGGCCGCGCGGGCACCGGCGGCGCCGCTTCGCCCACCCCGGTCGCGCTTGCCGCGCCGGAGGACGGCAGCGGCGGCGGCGCCGTCTCCAGCGACGAGAGCGGCGACATCGCCCGCCTGCTTTCCGGCGCCAGCGTGCCGATCATCCTGCTGAGCTTCTTCGGCTTCGGCCTGCTGCTCGCCTTCACCCCGTGCACCTTCCCGATGATCCCGATCCTGTCGGGCATCATCGTCGGCCAGGGCAACAAGGTCTCGCACACGCGCGCCTTCGTGCTCTCGCTCGCCTACGTGCTGGGCATGGCGGTGACCTACGCGCTCGCCGGGGTCGCCGCCGGCATGACCGGCACCATGCTGTCGGCGGCGCTGCAGAACGTGTGGGTGCTGTCGGCCTTCGCGCTGATGTTCGTGCTGCTGTCGCTGTCGATGTTCGGCTTCTACGAGCTGCAGCTGCCCAGCACGCTGCAGAGCAAGCTGGCCAACACCGCCAGCCACGGCAAGGGCGGCCACCTCGGCGGCGTCACCCTGATGGGCGTGCTGTCGGCCCTCATCGTCGGCCCCTGCGTGGCGGCACCGCTGGCCGGTGCGCTGCTCTACATCGCGCAGACCGGCGACGCCGTGCTCGGAGGCTGGGCGCTGTTCGCGATGGGCCTGGGCATGGGCGCGCCGCTGCTGGCGGTGGGCGTGGCCTCGCGCAGCCTGCTGCCCAAGGTCGGGCCGTGGATGGAAGGCGTCAAGAAGGCCTTCGGCGTGATGCTGCTCGCGGTTGCGCTGTGGATGATCACCCCGGTGATCCCGCCCCTGGCCACCATGCTGGGCTGGGCCGCGCTGCTGCTGTTCTCGGCGATCTTCCTGCACGCGATCGACCCGCTGCCGCCGCAGGCCAAGGGCTGGCAGCGCTTCTGGAAGGGTGTGGGCGTGGTGCTGTTGTTGGCCGGCGCGGCGATCCTGGTGGGCGCGCTCGCCGGCTCGCGCGACCCGCTGCAGCCCTTGTCGGTGCTGCGCGCGCAGGCCGCGGCGCCGGTCGATGTGCCGCAGTTCGAGAAGGTGGACTCCATCGCCGAACTCGAGGCCCGGCTCGCCACCACCGATCGCCCGGTGCTGCTCGACTTCTATGCCGACTGGTGCGTGTCGTGCAAGGAGATGGAGCGCTTCACCTTCAGCGACGCCGCGGTCGCCGCGCGCATGAGCCGCATGCTGCTGCTGAAGGCCGACGTCACCGCCAACACCGACGAGCACAAGGCGCTGCTCAAGCGCTTCGGTCTTTTCGGCCCGCCCGGCATCCTCTTCTTCGACGCCGCGGGCAAGGAGCGCGCGGGCCTGCGCGTGGTGGGCTTCATGAAGGCGGCGCCGTTCGCGACGGTGCTGGACCGGGCGCTCTGAGCGAGGTCGGGGTTTTTCCCCTACAATCCCGCCTTTCCCCTTACGGTTCAAACCCTTCATGTTCTCCGGCATCGTCGCGGCCGTCGGCCGCATCGAACACGTCGCGGCGCTCGCGGACGGCGTGCGCATCACCGTCGACACCAACGGCCTCGACCTCTCCGACGTGATCGTCGGCGACAGCGTGGCGCACAGCGGCGTGTGCCTCACCGTGGTCGAGATGGACGGCCCGCGGCTGCGCTACGACGTCTCGCGCGAGACGCTCAACTGCACCGTGGGGCTGGACGCCGTCGGCGGCGAGGTCAACCTCGAGAAGTCGCTGCGCCTGGCCGACCGCCTCGGCGGCCATCTCGTCACCGGCCATGTGGACGGCGTCGGCGAGGTGGTGAAGTTCGCGCCGATCGGCGAGAGCCACGAGCTGGTGATCCGCGCCCCGGCGGCGATCGCCGGCTACATCGCGAAGAAGGGCTCGGTCACCGTCAATGGCGTCAGCCTCACGGTCAATCGCGTCGAGGGCCGCGACTTCTGGATCAACCTGATCCCGCACACGGTCGCGGTCACCAACCTCAAGCACCTCGCGCCGGGCAGCAAGGTCAATCTCGAGATCGACCTCATCGCACGCTACGTCGAGCGCATGCTCGAGTGGAAGAACGACGCCGCGCAGGCCTGACCCGCGCGCCCCAACGCAACACAAAGGAAGCAGCATGAGCGCACTCGCGCCGATCACCGACATCATCGCCGACATCAAGGCCGGGAAAATGGTCATCCTGGTCGACGAGGAAGACCGCGAGAACGAGGGCGACCTCGTCATGGCGGCCGAATTCGTCACCCCCGAGGCGATCAACTTCATGGCCAAGCACGGCCGCGGACTGATCTGCCTGACGCTCACCGACGAGCGCTGCCGCCAGCTCGGCCTGCAGCAGATGGTGCGCGACAACCGCACCCCGCACGGCACCGCCTTCACCGTGTCGATCGAGGCCGCAACCGGCGTCACCACCGGCATCTCGGCGCACGACCGCGCGCGCACCGTGCAGGTCGCGGTCGCCCGCCACGCCAGGCCGGAAGACATCGTCACCCCGGGCCACATCTTCCCGCTCACCGCGCAGAAGGGCGGCGTGCTGATCCGCGCCGGCCACACCGAGGCCGGCTGCGACCTCGCCCAGCTCGCCGGGCTCGAGCCCGCCGCGGTGATCTGCGAGATCCTCAAGGACGACGGCACCATGGCGCGCCTGCCCGACCTCGTCGAGTTCGGCCAGGCGCACGGGCTCAGGATCGGCGCCATCCGCGACCTCATCGAGTACCGCGCCGCCAACGACAACCTGGTCGACAAGGTCGCCGAGAAGGATGTGGACACCGCCCACGGCCGCTTCCGCCTCACCGCCTTCGAGGACAAGACCTCGGGCGACGTGCATTTCGCCCTGTCGCACGGCGACATCCGCCCCGAGCGCGAGACCCTCGTGCGGGTGCACGAGCCGATCTCGGTGCTCGACTTCCTCGACGCCGGCAGCGGCCACCATACCTTCCCGGTCAATCAGGCGCTCGCGACCCTGGCCGCGGCCGAGGCCGGCGTGATCGTGCTGCTCTACCGCCCGATGTCCGGCCGCGAGCTGCTCGCCGGCCTCGACGGCGGCCACGACCGCCCCACCGCGAAGTGGGACGCGCGCCTGTTCGGCGTCGGCGCGCAGATCCTGCGCGCGCTGCACGTCGGCAAGATGCGCCTGCTCGCCAGCCCGCGCAAGATCCCGAGCATGACCGGCTTCGGTCTCGAGATCACCGGCTTCGTCGACAAGAACTGACCACGAGATCCCCCAGCATGCAACGCAACCAATCCGAGAACGCCCGCCAGGGCGCCCGTTACGACGGCATCGACGAGATCGAGCCCAACTTCGCCGGCGCCGGCGTGCGCGTCGGCATCGTGATGGCGCGCTTCAACCTCGACATCTGCGAGGGCCTGCTGTCGGCCTGCACCGACGAGCTGCTAGCCCTCGGCGTCGCGCGCGAGGACATCCGCATCGTCACCGTGCCCGGCGCCCTGGAGATCCCGCTCGTGCTGCAGACCATGGCCAGGAGCGGCCGCCACGACGCGCTGGTCGCGCTCGGCGCGGTGGTCCGCGGCGAGACCTACCACTTCGAGCTCGTCTCCAACGAGATGGGCGCGGGCGTCACCCGCGTCGGCCTCGACACCGGGCTGCCGATCGCCAACGGCGTGCTCACCACCGAGGACGACGACCAGGCGGTCGCGCGCATGCACGAGAAGGGCGCCGACTGCGCCCGCGCCGCGGTCGAGATGGCCAACCTGCTGAAGGTGGTACGATGAGCGACATCGACAACACGCAAGCCGAAGGCGCCGCCGGCGCGCCCAACCCCACCAGCAAGATGGCCCGCCGCCGCGCGCGCGAGCTCGCGCTGCAGGGGGTGTACCAGTGGCTGCTGTCGGGCAACAACGCCACCACCGTGCAGCGCCACCTCGAGTCCGAAACCGAGAACCTCGACAAGATCGACCGCGAGCTGTTCGTGAGCCTGCTGCGCGGCGCCACCGGCGCGGCCGACGAGCTGCGCGGCTGCTTCGAGCCGCTGCTGTCGCGCCCGGTCGCCGAGCTGTCGCCGATCGAGCACGCGATCCTGCTGCTCGGCACCCACGAGCTGCGCCACAACCTCGACACGCCCTACCGCGTGGTGATCAACGAGGCCATCGAGCTCGCCAAGGGCTACGGCGGCACCGACGGCCACAAGTTCGTGAACGGCGTGCTCGACAAGCTCTCCACCCGTCTGCGCCCGGAAGAGGTCGAGGCGGCGCGCGCCAAGCGCGGCTGAACGCGTTCGCATTCGCGCGCGAGCGGGGCCGCACGGCACGTGCATGGCCCGCGCACGGCCCCGGCGCCAAAGATCGCGACTTGCGTCGCTCCTACGGAAAACCGGCACAGCACCTGAAGCCCCCGTAGGAGCGACGCAAGTCGCGATCACGGCGCCCCACCGACCGCCGCATCGACAGTAGCCGCGGATCGCGGCGCGAGCCCGCCCCACCCCCGACACCCCCGACACCCCCGACACCCCCGACACCCCCGACACCCCCGACACCCCCGACGCCTCCGACACCCCCGACGCCCCCGTGGGAGCGACGCAAGTCGCGATCACGGCGCTGCAGCAAGCGCCGCACCGGTGAACATGTGATCGACCGCGGCTTCGTCTCCCGCCCTCACCGCCCGCCCATGCGCCGCGCGCGCATCACCACCCGATCGCCCGCACGCAGCTCCAGCCCGCCGTCACCTGCGATCGCAAAGCCCGTCACCCGCGCGGCGGCCGCCATGAAGCGCTGCTCGTCTTCCATCGCACGCGGCTCGCAGGCCATCTTCGTCGCCCCCAGCGGCGACAGCCGCAGGCCCTCGCCCGACAGCACATAGCTGCCGAAGTAGCGGTTGCACGCGGCCAGGCCGGCAAGCCTGCCGTCGGCCACGAAGCCGAGCGTCATCCGCGCCGGATCGGCCACCGCGCGGCCGTCGAGCTCCACCACCGCCCAGGGCTCACCCTGCAGCAGTTGCGCGGGATCGCCACCGCAGCCGCGCAGCACGTGGTCCTGCCAGCGCACCTCGACGCTGTTCGGGTGCGTCATCCCGCTCATCGTGTCGACACACACGCGGTCGAACACCAGCGCCTCCAGCTCGCCGCCGGCGCTCATGCCCTGGTAGCTGCGCATGCCCGCCGCCTCCACGATCAGCGGCGCAGCGGCGAACGCACGCGAGGCGCCGCCGTCGGCGATCAGCTCCAGTCCGTGCGCGCCGATGTCGAGCCGCCACGCCGGCTCGTTCCCCACCGCGCGGAACAGCGGCTTCTCCGCCACCCGCCGGCACTCCGGCTGTTCGACCCCGGCGAGGCTCAGCCGCGCGGAGTTGCCCTTGACCCAGATGCCGGTACGCTCGTCGTCGACCGACACCATCCGCATGCCCGAGGCGCTGCGCTCGGGCCGCAGCGTGAACACCTTCCCGTCGACGCCGAGGGTGGCGAGCTCGCCGAAGTGGCGCAGCTCGACCCTGCGCTCGCCGCAGCGGAACTCGAGCGGCGGCTGGGGATCGAGCGCCGGCGTGGGGTCGGCCGGGCGCTCGGCCACGGCCTGGGGGGATGCTTCGGCGGCCAGCGCAGGCGCGGCAGGGCTGAGCAGGCTGCAGCCGCCGACCAGGCCGGCGAGGAGACCGAGGCCCAACAGGGAAGAGGTTTTCATCGCGAGACTCGAGGACAGGGAAAGACGGTCCGTCATTCTAGGGGTCCGCCGCCCCCTGTGCCTTCCCTCGCCCATCCGCCCAAGCACTCGCCGCCCCGCACCGCCCGCCGGCTGCCCCCGGCGCTTTGCGCAGTCCGCCTTCGCGTTTCGCTTCTCTCCGCCGCCTGGGGTAAGCTCGAAGACCGAGGAGAGTCACGATGCATGAGATGTCCCTGGCCGAGGGTGTGCGCACCCTCATCGAGGACGCCGCGGCGGCCGACGGCTTTGGCCACGTGCGCGCGGTCGTGCTGGAGATCGGGGAACTCGCCGCGGTCGAGGTCGAGGCGCTGCGCTTCTGCCTGGACGTGGTGCTGGCCGACACCATCGCCGCCGGCGCCGCAATCGAGGTCGAAACCCTGCCCGGCGCCGGCTGGTGCCCCGCTTGCGCGCAAGAGGTGCCGATGCACCAGCTCTACGACCCCTGCCCGCACTGCGGCGGCTACCGCGTGCAGACCACTGCCGGCCGGGAGATGCGCGTGAAGGCGCTGGAGGTGGACTGAAGATGGGCCGGCGCTCGAAGGCCAGACGCGGCTCCGGTCACGCAAGGCGGCGCCCCGCCCGGACCCCCGATGTTTACACTGGGCTCCAGTACGCGATGGTTGCACCGGGCTCCGGTGCGCGATGGTTTTTTGTAGGAGCGACGCAAGTCGCGATCCAGCCGCACGGGCAAGCGCCTGCGCCCGCCCCCTCGCCGCAATCGCGACTTGCGTCGCTCCTGCGTCCACCTGAACGGCCGCGGTCGGGTCAGGGGCGTGATCCTTACAGGCAGCAAGGAGAAACGAGAGATGTGCACGACATGTGGTTGCGGCAGCGGTGAAACCCGGATCGGCGCGCTCGGTGGCGGGCGCCCCGCGGGTGGCGCACACCCGCGGCCCGGCGCGACGCGCACATGGCGTGCCGTCGGCGGGCACGCTGCCACCCCGCCCCGCGGCTTGTCGCCCGACACGTCGTCATCCTCGCCCGTTACCGCCGCGGACACGACGCCCACCTCGCACCCCGCCGCGCCCGGCCACCACCATCTCGACTTCGGCAGCGGTCCGGCGCACGCCCACGCGCCCGGCCTCAGCCAGGCGCAGATGGTGAAGATCGAGCGCGACATCCTCGGCAAGAACGACGCGCGCGCCGCGGAGAACCGCGCCTGGCTGGCCGAGCGCGGCATCTTCGCGCTCAACCTCGTGTCCAGCCCGGGTTCGGGCAAGACCTCGCTGCTGGTGCGAACCCTGCAGCTGCTCGGCGGGCGCGTGCCCGCCGCGGTGATCGAGGGCGACCAGCAGACCGAATTCGACGCCGAGCGCATCCGCGCCACCGGCGTGCCGGCGCTGCAGATCAACACCGGCAAGGGCTGCCACCTCGACGCCGACATGGTCGCGCGCGCGCTGCCGCGCATGGCGCTCGCCGCGGACAGCCTGCTACTGATCGAGAACGTCGGCAACCTGGTGTGTCCGGCCGCGTTCGACCTCGGCGAGGCGCACAAGGTGGCGATCTTCTCGGTCACCGAGGGCGAGGACAAGCCGCTCAAGTATCCCGACATGTTCGCCGCCGCCGACCTGATGCTGCTCAACAAGACCGACCTGCTGCCCTACCTCGCCTTCGACACCGAGCGCGCGATCGACTTCGCGCTGCGGGTGAATCCGCGCCTGCGCGTGGTCCGGACTTCAGCCACCACCGGCGAGGGCCTGGACGAATGGATCGCCTGGATCGAGGCCGGACTCGCCGCCGCGCGTGCACGGCGTGCCGCAGGCCTGCGGGCATGAACATCGCCAGCCCGGCCACCGGCATGGAAACGAAGGGAGCGTCCCTGTCGAGCCCAGCCACATCCACCCCGATCGGCGGGGCGCTGGGGCTGCCCTCCGTCGGCGCCGGCGGTCTCCCGGAGGCGCTGCCCATCCTCGCCCTCGGCGCCTGGTTCAAGCACGCCGCCTGTCTGCTCGAGGACGGGCGCGCACAGTTCGGCCCCAACCTCGGCGACCTCGACAACGCCGACGCCTGCCGTGCGGTGGAGCCGGCCGCGCTGGCCCTGCTCGCGCGGGCGGCGACCCCGGTACGCGCGATCGCCCACGACCTGCACCCGGACTTCCACTCCACCCGCGTCGCGTGCGCGCTCGCGGCGCGCCTGGGCGTGCCTGCGATCGGCGTGCAGCACCACCACGCCCACGTCGGCGCGGTGCTCGCCGAGCACGGCCGCTTCGACGCACGCCCGGTGCTCGGACTGGCGCTCGACGGCGTCGGCCTCGGCACCGACGGCGAGGCCTGGGGCGGCGAGCTGCTGTGGGTGGCCGGCGGCGAGTTCGTCCGCCTCGGCCACCTGCGCCCGCTGCGCCTGCCCGGCGGCGACCGCGCCGCGCGCGAGCCCTGGCGCATGGCCGCCGCGCTGCTGCACGCCAGCGGCCGTGGCGACGAGATCGCGCGCCGCTTCCCCGGGCAGCCGGCGGCGGCGCTGCTCGCCCAGGTGCTCGCCCGCCCGACGCTGAGCCCGCCGAGCTCCAGCCTCGGCCGCCACTTCGACGCCGCCGCCGGCCTGCTCGGCCTGTGCGAGGTCATGCACAACGAGGCCGAGGCGGCGATCGCGCTCGAGCGCCTGGCCTCCGGCACGGCCGCGCCGGAGGTGACTCCCGGCGACTGGCGGATTTGCGACGCAGGCGGTGCGCTGCGCGGACAGGCCGATGGAGCGCGCTCGCGCACCGACCGCGGGGCGCCCGCAGCAGGCTCCGTCCCGCAGCCGGACGACCGCGCGCATCCCTACGCCGGCGCGCAGCCGCCCGGAGGGACGCTCGAACTCGATCTCCACCCCCTGCTGCTGCGCCTCGCCGACGAACCCGAGCCCGCGCGCGGCGCGGCACGCTTCCAGGCCACCCTGGCCGCCGCGCTCGTCGCCTGGGTCGAGGAGGCACGGCAGCGCACCGGCTGCGCCACGGTGGTGCTGTCGGGCGGCTGCCTGCACAATCGCCTGCTCGCCGACGCGCTCCACGCCGCCCTGCCGGCGCGCGGTTTCGAGGTGCTCGGCGCGCGCCGCCTCTCTCCGGGCGACGCCGGCCTCGCGCTCGGCCAGGCCTGGGTCGCCATGCACCGGCTCGCTGCAACCAAGGAAGACTGAACATGTGCCTCGCCATCCCCGCCCGCATCGTCGAACTGCTCGCCGGCGACCAATGCCGCGTCGAGCTCGGCGGCGTGCGCAAGGAGATCTCGCTCGCCCTGGTCGACGGCGCCGCCGTCGGCGACTACGTGATCGTGCACGTCGGCTATGCGCTGACCCGGCTCGACCCCGAAGAGGCCGCACAGACCCTGGCGCTGATCGCCGACGCCGGCATCGACCCCGCGCGCGCGCTCGGCGGCGAGCACCCCGCACCCGGTGCGGCGCGCTGAAGTGCGCCATCGAGTAATGGAATACGAGGCTGCGCGATGAAATACGTGGACGAGTTCCGCGACGGCGCCCTCGCCGCCGGGCTGGCGCGCGCGCTCGCGCGCGAGGTCGACCCCGGCCGCGACTACGCCTTCATGGAGTTCTGCGGCGGCCACACCCACGCCATCTCGCGCTACGGCGTGGCCGACCTGCTGCCACCCAACGTGCGCATGATCCACGGCCCCGGCTGTCCGGTGTGCGTGCTGCCGATCGGTCGCGTGGACATGGCGATCGGCCTCGCGCTGGCGCGCCCCGAGGTGATCCTGTGCAGCTACGGCGACTGCCTGCGCGTGCCCGCCTCCGACGGCCTTTCGCTGCTGAAGGCCAAGGCGCGCGGCGCCGACGTGCGCATGGTGTACTCCGCCGCCGACGCGCTTGCGCTCGCCGTGCGCGAACCCGCACGCGAGGTGGTCTTCTTCGCGATCGGCTTCGAGACCACCACGCCCCCCACCGCGCTCGTGCTGCGCGAGGCCGCCACGCGCAGGCTCGCCAACTTCAGCGTGATCTGCAACCACGTGCTGACGCCGCCGGCGATCACCGCGATCCTCGACTCGCCCGCAGCCAGCCGGCTCGGGGCGCTGCACCTGGACGGGTTCATCGGCCCCGCCCACGTGTCCACCCTGATCGGCAGCCGCCCCTACGAAGCCTTCGCCGCCCGCTACCGCAAGCCCGTGGTCATCGCCGGCTTTGAACCGCTCGATGTGATGCAGGCGATCCGCATGCTGGTGCGCCAGGTCGACACGGGCCGTGCCGAGGTCGAAAACGAGTTCACCCGCGCGGTGGTGCGCGACGGCAACCCGAAAGCGCAGGCGATCGTGTCGGAGGTGCTGGCGCTGCGCGACGAGTTCGAGTGGCGCGGCCTCGGCGTGCTGGCGCGCTCCGCGCTGCGCATCCGCCCCGCCTTCGCGCCTTGGGACGCCGAGGCGAAGTTCGGTCTCGACTACCGTCCCGTGCCCGACCACCGCGCCTGCGAATGCGGCGCCATCCTGCGCGGCGTGAAGAAGCCGACCGACTGCAAGCTCTTCGGCACCGTGTGCGCCCCGGAAACGCCGATGGGCTCGTGCATGGTGTCCTCCGAGGGCGCCTGCGCCGCGCACTACAACTACGGGCGCTTCCGCGACGTTCCGGTACATGTCGTCGGCACCTCCGCCCCCCCGAATCCGGACCAGGAAACCGCATGAACACCGTCAAAACCGGCTACGTCCGCCCCCTGGACCTGCGCAAGGGCCGCGTCGACCTCGGCTTCGGCGCCGGCGGGCGGGCGATGGCGCAATTGATCTCCGAACTTTTCCTGCGCGCGTTCGCCAACGACTGGCTCGCCCGCGGCGACGACGGCGCGGTACTGCCCGCGCCCGCAGCGGGCGAGCGCCTGGTGATGGCGACCGACGCCCACGTGGTGAGCCCGCTGTTCTTCCCCGGCGGCGACATCGGCAGCCTGTCGGTGCATGGGACGGTGAACGACCTCGCGGTGATGGGCGCACGCCCGCTGTACCTCGCCGCCAGCTTCATCCTGGAAGAAGGCTATGCGCTCGCCGACCTCGCCCGCATCGTCGAATCGATGGCCGCCGCGGCGCGCACGGCCGGGGTGGCGGTGGTGACCGGTGACACCAAGGTGGTCGAACAGGGCAAGGGCGACGGCGTGTTCATCACCACCACCGGGGTGGGGGCGCTGCCGGCCGGGCGCGATCCGGGCGGCGCGCGGGCGCGGCCGGGCGACGTGGTGCTGGTGTCGGGGCGCATCGGCGACCATGGCATGGCAATCATGGCGCAGCGCGAGTCGCTCGCCTTCGACTCCGAGATCGTCTCCGACAGCGCGGCGCTGCACGGCCTGGTCGAGGCGCTCTACGCCGCGGTGCCGGCCGAGGCGGTCCGCGTGCTGCGCGACCCCACGCGCGGCGGACTGGCGACCACCTTGAACGAGATCGCCGCGCAGTCGGGCGTGGGCATGGAGCTCGACGAGGCGGCGATCCCGGTGTCGGCGCAGGTGCAGGCTGCCTGCGAGCTGCTCGGGCTCGACCCGCTCTACGTCGCCAACGAGGGCAAGCTGGTGGTGCTGTGCGCTCCGGAGCACGCCGGCGCGGCGCTCGCCGCGCTGCGCGCGCATCCGCTCGGCACCGAGGCGGCGCGGATCGGATGCGCCACCGCCGACCCGCAGAACTTCGTGCAGCTGCGCACGGGCCTGGGCGGGCGGCGCATGGTGGACTGGATCGCCGGCGAGCAGCTGCCGCGGATCTGTTGAGAGATCGCGTCGTCACAACTGATTACCTCGCCGCCCACCCGGCGCGCCCCCTTTCGCCTATCGTGCGCTTGGAGACAGCAGAGACGCGGAAGGGGGCGGCGGGCGGCAGCGCCCCGCCCCCGGCCGCCCCGCATGTCGCCCCCCTCTCCGTGGCAGGACGCAACCATGACCATCCGCTCGCCCCTTTCGCCCATGCTGCTCGCAGCCGCGCTGGCACTCGGCGGATGCGCGGTGGTCCCGGTCGACGACTACGGCTACTACGAGGACGACCGCTACTACGAGCGCGAGACGGTGATCGTCACGCCGCCCCCCCGCATCGAGTACCGCGGCCTGCCACCGGCCGCCGGCTACATCTGGATCGATGGCTACTGGAACCGGGTCGGACCGCGCCCGCACTGGGTCCCGGGCTACTGGAGCCCACCGCGCATGCATTCGCGACCGCTCGCGCAGCCGCCGCGCATCGATGTGCGCCCGGACGGGCGCGGCGACCGTCGCGACGAACACGACCGCAACCGCTGGCGGAGCGACGACGCGCGACGGGACGACCGGCGCTGGAACGAGCGCAGCCGCGACGATGTCCGCCGCGATCGCGACAGCCGGCCCTGGCCCGGCTTCTCCCCCCGTGGCGACGGCGCTGGTTCTCCCGATGGCCCGCAGCTGCGCGATCGCCGCGACCTGCGCGACGAGGCCCGCCCCCCGAGGATCTTCCAGGAACGCCCGCCCGGTGGACGTGAAGGACTGCTGCGCGCCGAACCGCCGCGCGATCGCGCTGCGCGCCCCGAGCTGCGCCCCGCAGGTGCCGCAGGCGAGGCGCGCGAGCCCCGCCGCAGCGAGGCTGGCGGGCGACCGCCCGAGGGTTTCCGGGGGTTTCGCCGCGACGACGACGGCGAGGCGCGACGCAGCTTCCGGCGCGAAGCCAGGGACGGCGGCAACGCCCCCGAGGCACGCGGACGCGAGCCGGCGGGCAACTGAGCGGCCACGCGCGCGAGCTCTGCGGGCAGCGGCAAGGTTGCTCGCCTGACGCAGTGCAGCGAGAATCACGGTTTTGGCGCCGGCACCCCGGCGCCCTCTCCGTGGCGGGCCCACCCGGCCCGTCCCCGACCACCCTCCCGGGCAAGACCAAGATGAAACTCTCCTCGCTGCTGATGCTCTCCCTCACCGCCGGCGCACTCCTCGCCGGCTGCGGCAAGAACGAAACCGCGCCGGCCGCCCAATCCGCCGCAGCCCCCGCCGCCCCGGCGAAGATCGTCATCGGCCTCGACGACAACTTCCCGCCCATGGGCTTCCGCAACGAGAAGAACGAACTGGTCGGCTTCGACATCGACCTCGCCAAGGAAGCGGCCAAGCGCCTCGGCATCGCCGTCGAGTTCAAGCCGATCGACTGGAGCGCCAAGGAAGCCGAGCTCAACGGCAAGCGCGTCGATGCGCTGTGGAACGGCCTCACCATCACCGAGGAGCGCAGGAAGAACATCGGCTTCACCAGCGCCTACATGGAGAACCACCAGATCATCGTGGTGCCCGCCGCGTCGGCGATCAAGACCAAGGCCGAGCTCGCCGGCAAGGTGATCGGCATCCAGGACGGCAGCAGCGCGGTCGACGCGGTGCAGAAGGACCCGGTGGCCGCCTCCTTCAAGGAGCTGAAGAAGTTCGGCGACAACGTCACCGCGCTGATGGACCTCACCACCGGCCGCCTCGACGCGGTGGTGCTCGACGAGGTCGTGGGCCGCTACTACACCGCCAAGAAGCCGAACGACTACGTGGTGCTCGACGACCACTTCGGCACCGAGGAATACGGCGTCGGCACCCGCAAGGACGACACCGCGCTGCTGGCCAAGCTGCAGAAGGCGATGGACGAGATGAAGGCCGACGGCAGCGCCGCCCGCATCTCCACCGAGTGGTTCGGCAAGAACATCATCAAGTAAGCCGGCTGCGGAGATCGCGGCTTGCGCCGCTCCTACGTCGGCCCCGTGTAGAAGCGGCGCAAGCCGCGATCTCCTCCGCTCCCCCCACTCGGGCGCCAACGCCGCCCGCGCCGACGCTCCCGCGCGCCTCCTACCTGCCCGCCGCTCGCCCGGCGTCCCGCCATGGACTACATCCTCAGCATCCTCGGCCCGCTCGCCGAGGGCTCGCTGGTCACGCTGCAGCTCTTCCTGATCACCCTGCTGCTGGCCGTGCCGCTCGGCCTGGCGCTGGCGCTGGTGCGCATCTCGCGCTTCCGCGTCGCCAGCCAGGCGGTCAACGCCTACATCTGGCTGATGCGCGGCACGCCGCTGATGCTGCAGATGCTGTTCATCTACTATGCGCTGCCCTTCGTGCCGGGGATCGGCATCCGCCTGCCCGACTTCCCGGCGGCGATCGTGGCCTTCGCGCTCAACTACGCGGCCTACTTCGCCGAGATCTTCCGCGCCGGCATCCAGTCGATCGACCGCGGCCAGTACGAGGGCGCCAAGGTGCTCGGCTTCTCCTACGGCCAGACCATGCGCCGCATCGTGCTGCCGCAGGTGGTCAAGCGCATCCTGCCGCCGATGAGCAACGAGACCATCACCCTGGTCAAGGACACCTCGCTGATCTACGTGCTCGCGCTCAACGACCTGCTGCGCGCCGCGCGCGGCATCGTGCAGCGCGACTTCACGATCACCCCCTTCATCGTCGCCGCCGCCTTCTACCTGATCATGACGCTGGTGCTGACCTGGCTCTTCCAGCGCCTGGAGAAACGCCATGCCGTCTATGACTGAGGCCGCCGCGATGACGGGGCCGATGACGAGCCCGATGATCCTCGCCGACGGCATCCGCAAGCGCTTCGGCGCCAACGAGGTGCTCAAGGGCGTGTCGCTGACGCTCGCCAAGGGCGAGGTGGTGGCGGTGATCGGGCCTTCGGGCTCGGGCAAGAGCACCTTCCTGCGCTGCCTCAACCATCTGGAAACGATCGACGCCGGGCGCATCGTCATCGAGGGCGACGTCCTCGCCGACAACGACACCGGCGGCCGCGCGCGCTACGTCGCCGACGCCGAGGTGCGCCGCATCTGCGCGCGCATGGGCATGGTGTTCCAGCACTTCAACCTGTTCCCCCACCTCACCGTGCTGGAGAACGTGATCGAGGCCCCGATCACGGTGAAGGGCCTGAAGCGCGAGGCCATCCTGCCCAAGGCCGAAGCGCTGCTGCGCAAGGTCGGCCTCTTCGACAAGCGCGACGCCTACCCCTCGCGCCTGTCCGGCGGACAGAAGCAGCGCGTGGCGATCGCACGCGCGCTGGCGATGGAGCCCGACATCATGCTCTTCGACGAGCCCACCTCGGCGCTCGACCCCGAGCTCACCGGCGAGGTGCTGCGCACCATGCGCCAGCTCGCCGACGAGCACATGACCATGCTGGTGGTGACGCACGAGATGGGCTTCGCCCGCGAGGTCGCCAGCCGGGTGGTGTTCATGGACGGCGGCGAGCTCATCGAGTCGCGCCCCGCGGCCGAGTTCTTCGCCAACCCGCAGCATCCACGCACGCGCGCCTTCCTCGACAGCATGCTGTAGCAGGCGGGCGTCGGCCGACACGGCGCGGGTGGAACGGGGAATCGCGACTCGCGTCGCTCCCACCGAAAACCGGGCGATGCGCTTGGGGACACGACCGTAGGAGCGACGCGAGTCGCGATTGCAGCCCGCTTCCCCCGCCAACGCCCGTCGCAGTCGGACGACCCGATCGCGACTCGCGTCGCTCCTACAGGCCCCGGATCGCGTCGGGGCGGTTTTCGTGGGAGCGACGCAAGTCGCGATTGCAGCCTCCTTCCCCCGCCAACGCCCGTCGCAGTCGGACGACCCGATCGCGACTCGCGTCGCTCCTACAGGCCCCGGATCGCGTCGGGGCGGTTTTCGTGGGAGCGACGCAAGTCGCGATTGCAGCCTCCTTCCCCCGCCAACGCCCGTCGCAGTCGGACGACCCGATCGCGACTCGCGTCGCTCCTACGGGCCCCGGATCGCGTCGGGGTCGTTTTCGTGGGAGCGACGCAAGTCGCGATCGGCCAGGGCACCGGGTACCTCGACAAGACCCGCCGCGTGCACGCGGCCGGGAGTTTGCTGCACTGCGATGGTGCCCGTCTTCCGGGTACTGCATCGGCGCGGGGCGCGGCATCGCCGACAAAGGCGCGCTGCAGGGACGCCAGGAGAGCGGGTACAAGATCCGTCGGCGTGCCACGAGCGCATCAACGGCGCGGATTTAGGCCGCGTCCCACACTCCGTCCAGCGATTTTCCGACAACTTGGCACGCCCCTTGCGGAGGGTTCATCGACGCAGCCTGCGCTGCGCTCGACTTCCACCCACTGCAAGAGGTCCGTCCATGAACCGTCGCAACTTCGTCAAAGCCCTCACGCTTTCGGCTTCCATCGCCGCGATCGGCCTGCCCGCCGGCGCGCACGCCGCCGACACCATCAAGGTCGGCATCCTGCATTCGCTGTCGGGCACGATGGCGATCTCCGAGACCGCGCTCAAGAACGTGGCGCTGATGACCATCGAGGAGATCAACGCCGGCGGCGGCGTGCTCGGCAGGAAGCTCGAGCCGGTGGTGGTCGACCCGGCCTCGAACTGGCCGCTGTTCGCCGAGCGCGCGCGCCAGCTGCTGGCGCAGGACAAGGTCGCGGCGGTGTTCGGCTGCTGGACCTCGGTGTCGCGCAAGTCGGTGCTGCCGGTGTTCAAGGAGTTGAACGGCCTGCTCTTCTACCCGGTGCAGTACGAGGGCGAGGAGCTCGAGAAGAACGTCTTCTACACCGGCGCCGCGCCCAACCAGCAGGCGATTCCCGCGGTCGAGTACCTGATGAGCGAGGAAGGCGGCGGCGCGAAGCGCTTCGTGCTGCTCGGCACCGACTACGTGTATCCGCGCACGACCAACAAGATCCTGCGCGCCTTCCTGAAGAGCAAGGGGGTGAGCGATGCGGACATCCTGGAGGACTACACGCCCTTCGGCCACGCCGACTACCAGACCATCATCGCGCGCATCAAGCAGTTCGCCTCCGAGGGCAAGAAGACGGCCGTGGTGTCGACCATCAACGGCGACTCCAACGTGCCCTTCTACAAGGAACTGGGCAACGCCGGACTGAAGGCGACGGACGTGCCGGTGGTGGCCTTCTCCGTCGGTGAGGAGGAGCTGCGCGGCGTCGACACCAAGCCCCTGCTCGGCCACCTCGCGGCGTGGAACTACTTCATGTCGGTCGACAACCCGCAGAACAAGGCCTTCATCGACAAGTACCGCGCGTGGGCGAAGAAGAACGGCGTGCCCAACGCCGACACCGTGGTCACCAACGACCCGATGGAGGCCACCTACGTCGGCCTGCACATGTGGAAGCAGGCGGTCGAGAAGGCCGCCAGCACGGACGTCGACAAGGTCATCGCGGCGATGGGCGGGCAGAGCTTCAAGGCGCCGTCGGGCTTCACGCTGACCATGGACGCGACCAATCACCACCTGCACAAGCCGGTGCTGATCGGCGAGGTGCGCGCGGACGGCCAGTTCGACGTGGTATGGCAGACCAAGGGGCCGATCCGCGCCCAGCCGTGGAGCCCGTTCATCGAGGGCAACGAGGGCAAGCAGGGGCTGTGATCGTCCAGAAGATCGGGGTCCGACCCCGATTTTCGCCGCCGGTCCGGAGCGCGGCGGTTCTCCTGCAGGAGCGGCGCAAGCCGCGAGCCTCTTGCGGCGAGATCCCGCACGCCCCCTTGGCCCCACGCCTGCCGAACCGCCCGCCGCCCCAGCCGTTTCCCCGCAACTGAAGATGGAGCCGACGATGTTCGGACCGACAAGACGACCATGGCTTCTCGCCGCCGTGCTGTGCGTGCTGACGGCGCTCGCCGCGCTGCCGGCGCGGGCGGCGCTCGACCCCACGCTGGTGCGCGGACTGGGCGGTGACTTCAACGCCCGCGTCGCCGCGATCGACGCGCTCGGCGTCTCCGGCGGCGACGAAGCCGCGGCGCTGCTGGACGCGCTCGAAAGCGGGCGACTCGGCACGCTCGACGGCCGGGTGGTGATCGTCGCGCCCGACGGGCTGCGCGACGCCGCCAGCGGCGAGGCGCTCGCCGCCGAGGCCGGGGCCGCGACCCGCATCACGGTGAACAACCGCCTGCGCCGTGCGATCGGCACCGCGCAGGCCGCGCTCGCGCTGTCCGCGCCGCAGCCCGCGCAGCGCCTCACCGCGGCCAACACCCTGCGCGAGAACGCCGGCCCGGCCCTGCTGCCTGTGCTGGCGCGCACGCTCGAGGCCGAGCCGGACGCCGCGGTGCGCGAGGTGCTGCTCTACGCCAGCGCCAAGCTGGAGCTGGCCTCGCCCGACCCCGCCCTGCGCCTGAAGGCGGCGCAGGCGCTCGGCGCATCGTCCGATGCCGCGGTCAAGAACCTGCTCGCCGCGCTGCTGGAGAAGCGCGGCGAAGGTGCAGCGGCGAGCTGGGTCGAACCGGACGCCGAAGTGCGCGCCGCGGCCGCGGCCTCGATGCGCGCGATCGATCGCCGCATCGGCCTGGCGCAGACCGCCGGCACGCTGTTCTCCGGCCTGTCGCTCGGCTCCATCCTGCTGCTCGCCGCGCTCGGCCTGGCGATCACCTATGGCGTGATGGGCGTCATCAACATGGCGCACGGCGAGCTGCTGATGGTGGGCGCCTACGCCACCTTCCTGGTGCAGGGCGTGTTCCGCGCCCATTTCCCCGAATATCTGGACTTCTACGTGCTCGCCGCGATCCCGGCGGCCTTCCTCGCTGCGGCCTTGGTCGGCATCGCCATGGAGCGCCTGGTGCTGCGCCACCTCTACGGCCGCCCGCTGGAGAGCCTGCTCGCCACCTGGGGCCTGTCGCTGGTGCTGATCCAGGCCGCGCGCGTGCTCTTCGGCCCGCAGAACCTGGAGCTCGCCAACCCGTCATGGATGTCGGGCGGCGTCGAGCTCGCCGGCGGCGTGGTGCTGCCCTACAACCGCATCGTCATCCTAGGCTTTGCCGCCTTCGTGCTGGTGCTGATCTGGCTGATGATGCAGAAGACGCGGCTGGGCATGTTCGTGCGCGCCGTCACCCAGAACCGGCCGATGGCGGGCTGCGTGGGCGTGCCCACCGCGCGGGTGGACACGCTGGCGTTCGCGATCGGCTCCGGCGTCGCCGGGCTGGGCGGGCTGGCGCTGTCGCAGATCGCCAACGTCGGCCCGGCCATGGGCACCGGCTACATCGTCGACGCCTTCATGGTGGTGGTGCTCGGCGGCGTCGGCCAGCTCGCCGGCGCGGTATGGGCGGCGCTCGGCCTCGGCATCGTCGCCAAGTTCCTCGAAGGCTGGGCGGGCGCGGTCGTGGCCAAGATCCTGGTGCTGGTCTTCATCATCGCCTTCATCCAGAAGCGTCCGCAGGGCATCTTCGCCCTCAAGGGCCGCTTCGCCGACAGCTGAGGCCGCCGCCATGCGCACGCCCTTCATCCTGAGACTGTTCCACAGCATGCCGCGCGGCGGCTGGATCGCGCTGGCGATCTTCGCCGCCGTGGCCTGGATCGGCGTGCCGGTCGCGCACCTCGCGCTGCCCGAGAGCCATCCGCTGCACGTCTCCGCCTACACCGTCAGCCTGCTCGGCAAGATCCTGTGCTACATGGTGGTCGCCGTCGCCATGGACCTGATCTGGGGCTACGCCGGCATCCTGTCGCTCGGCCACGGCCTCTTCTTCGCCCTCGGCGGCTACGCCTTCGGCATGTACCTGATGCGCCAGATCGGCCGCGACGGCAGCTATGGCGCCGAGCTGCCCGACTTCATGGTCTTCCTCGACTGGAAGGAATTGCCCTGGTACTGGGCGGGCTCGGATTCCCTGCTGTGGGCGCTGTTCCTGGTGGTCGCGCTGCCCGGGCTGGTGGCCTTCGTGTTCGGCTGGTTCGCCTTCCGCTCGCGCATCAAGGGGGTCTACTTTTCGATCATCACCCAGGCGCTGACCTACGCCGCGATGCTGCTGTTCTTCCGCAACGAGACCGGCTTCGGCGGCAACAACGGCTTCACCGACTTCAAGCGCATCCTCGGCCACGACATCACCTCGCCCGGCATGCGGGTGACGCTGTTCGCGCTCTCGGCGGCGCTGCTGATCGCCTGCCTGGTGCTCGGCCGCTACCTGGTGAGCTCGCGCTTCGGCCGCGTGCTGGCGGCGATCCGCGACGCCGAGAGCCGGGTCATGTTCATCGGCTACAACCCGCTGCACTACAAGCTCTTCATCTGGACGCTGTCGGCGATGCTGTGCGGGCTGGCGGGCGCCTTGTACGTGCCCCAGGTCGGCATCATCAACCCTTCGGAGATGTCGCCGGCGAACTCGATCGAGATCGCGGTGTGGGTGGCGGTGGGCGGGCGCGGCACGCTGGTGGGCGCAGTGCTCGGCGCCGGCATCGTGAACCTCGCCAAGAGCGTGTTCACCGTCTACCTGCCGGAATACTGGCCCTTCGTGCTCGGCTTCCTGTTCATCGTCGTCACCCTCTACCTGCCCGACGGCGTGGTCGGCCTGTGGCGCAAGCTGCGCGCGCGCCGCGCCGCCGCGCGCCTGGACGACACCCGCAGCGCCGCCACGCCTGCGCCGGGCGCAGCCGCGGCGGCCCCGGGCACGCCCCCCGTCACGAGCGGCGCGCACGGCTTCGCCGCCCCCCCCACCGACACCGCCAAGGGAGCGAACGCATGATCCCCACCCTCGAGATCGAACGCGAGCGCACCCGCCTCGACGCCGAGCGCGAGAACGAGCGCGAGCACTGGGACGGCTCGGCCGCGGACGGGCGGGTGTTCCGGCCCGGCGAGCTCGACCTGTCGCACAAGGTCATCCTCTACCTCGACGACATCACCGTGAGCTTCGACGGCTTCCGCGCGCTCAACAAGCTCAGCCTGACCATCGACGCCGGCGAGCTGCGCTGCATCATCGGCCCCAACGGCGCCGGCAAGACCACCATGATGGACGTGATCACCGGCAAGACGCGGCCCGACTCGGGCACCGCCTTCTTCGGCCAGACCATCGACCTCACCCGCCTGACCGAACCCGAGATCGCCCACGCCGGCATCGGCCGCAAGTTCCAGAAGCCGACCATCTTCGAGCAGCACACGGCCTTCGAGAACCTCGAGCTGGCCATGAAGGCCGACAAGCGCGTGCGCCGCACCCTGTTCGCCAGCCTCATCGACGACGAGCGCGACCGCGTCGCCGCGGTGCTGCGCCAGATCCGCCTCGACCAGGCCGCCGACCGCCCCGCCGGGCTGCTCTCGCACGGCCAGAAGCAGTGGCTGGAGATCGGCATGCTGCTGATGCAGGAGCCACGCCTGCTGCTGCTCGACGAGCCGGTCGCCGGCATGACCGACGACGAGACCGAGCGCACCGCCGAGCTGTTCACGAGCCTCGCCGGCAAGCACTCGCTGGTGGTGGTCGAGCACGACATGGCCTTCGTCGAGGCGCTCGGCGGCACGGTCACGGTGCTGTGCGAGGGTTCGGTGCTGGCCGAGGGGGATCTCGCCACGGTGCAGGCGGATCCGCGCGTGATCGAGGTCTACCTGGGGCGCTGAACGAACATGCTCAAAGTCGACAACCTGAACCAGTACTACGGCGGCAGCCACATCCTGCGCGGCCTGTCCTTCGACGTGCCCGTCGGCAAGGTGACGACGCTGCTCGGGCGCAACGGCGTGGGCAAGACCACGCTGCTGAAGACCCTGATGGGCCTGGTGCCCGCCGCCAGCGGCAGCATTTCCTTCCACGACCAGGACATCACCCGCGCGCCGTCCTGGAAGCGCGTCGCCGCCGGCATCGGCTTCGTCCCGCAGGGGCGCGAGATCTTCCCGCGCCTCACCGTCGAGGAGAACCTGCTCATGGGCCTGGCCACCCGGCCACGCGGCAGCGCCATCCCGCCGCGCATCTTCGACATGTTCCCGGTGCTGAGGCAGATGATGGGCCGGCGCGGCGGCGACCTCTCCGGCGGCCAGCAGCAACAGCTCGCTATCGGCCGCGCGCTCGCCTTCGGCCCCCGGCTGCTGATCCTCGACGAGCCCACCGAGGGCATCCAGCCCTCCATCATCAAGGACATCGAGCGCGCCATCCGCAGCCTCGCCGAGACCGGCGAGATGGCCATCCTGCTCGTCGAGCAGTACTACGACTTCGCGCGCGCGCTCGCCGACCAGTACCTGGTAATGGAGCGCGGCGAGATCGTCATGCGCGGCGCAGGGGCGGACATGGACCGCGACGGGGTGCGCGAGGCGCTCGCGGTGTGAGGGTCGCCGCGTCGCGGGGCGCGGCGGGTCCGGCGGGTCTGCGCGGTCGCGCTGCGCCGCCGCACCGCGCTGGTGCGCCCGCAGGCGAACGCACCAGGACAGGGCATCGACGGATCTCCGCCGCGCCGCGCAGCCCCACCGTCGCACCCGCAACACCCCTGTCAGGCGCAGCCATCGGGCGTTCAGAGAGCTGGCCCGGGTCTTGCTAAACCTCCCCCATGTACCCGCCGCTGCCTCCCCTCGCCTCTTCGCTATTGCCCCCCGCCGGCGCCGCGGTATCCACGCCCTGGCGCGCCGGGCTGAGCCTGGAATACGAGAAGCGCGGCGCACGCAGCGTGCTCGCACGCCGTGAGCACTTCGGCCCGCTGCGCGTGCAGCGCGCGCTCTACCCGGAAGGCGAGGCCGTCTGCCACACCCTGCTGGTGCACCCGCCCGCCGGCATCGTCGGCGGCGACGAGCTGCGGGTGGACCTGCGCATCGGCGCGGGCGCGCACGTGCTGCTGACCACCCCGGGTGCCGGCAAGTGGTATCGCAGTGCCGGCGCGCGCGGCGTGCTCGCGCAGCACATCGCGGTGGCGACGGGCGCGGTGTGCGAGTGGCTGCCGCAGGAGAGCATCGTCCATGAAGGCGCGCTCGCCGGGCTCGCCACCGAGGTGCGCCTGGAAGGCGATGCCTGCTTCATCGGCAGCGAGATGCTGTGCTTCGGCCGCACGGCCTCCGGCGAACGCTTCGCCCGCGGCGAGCTGGCGATGCGCACCCGCATCGAGCGCGACGGCCGGCCGGTCTGGCTGGAGCGCGGCGTCGTGCATGGCGGTGGCGGGCTGCTCGCCGCCGCGCCCGGCCTGCACGGCCAGCCGGTGAGCGCGAGCCTGCTGATCGCCTCGCCGCGCTGCGACGAGGCCTTGCGCGATGCCTGGCGCGCGCTCTCGCCCGCGGCCGGCGAAGGCGCGGTGAGCCTGCTGCCGGGCGTGCTGGTGGCGCGCTGGCTGGGGCCGGCCTGCGAGCCCGGCCGGCAGTGGTTCACCCGCCTGTGGGCGACGGCGCGCCCGGCAGTCGCGGGACGGGCGGCGCACACGCCGCGGATCTGGAACACCTGAAACCCATGGGCGGCAGCGCGCCGCCGCGGAGGAAGACGATGGAACTGAGCCCACGCGAGAAGGACAAGCTGCTGGTGTTCACCGCCGGCCTGCTCGCCGAACGCCGGCGCGCGCGCGGCCTGAAGCTGAACTACCCGGAGGCGGTGGCGCTGATCACCTGCGCGATCCTCGAGGGCGCGCGCGACGGCCGCACGGTGGCGGAGCTGATGGGCTACGGCGCGACCCTGCTGACGCGCGCGGACGTGATGGCGGGCGTCGCGGAGATGATCCCCGACATCCAGGTGGAGGCGACGTTTCCCGATGGCACCAAGCTGGTGACCGTGCACAACCCGATCGTGTGAGGAGCAGGCCGATGATCCCCGGAGAACTCTTCGTCGCCGACGGCGACATCGAACTCGCCGCCGGCCGTGCCACGCGCACGCTGGTGGTGAGCAACACCGGCGACCGCCCGATCCAGGTCGGCTCGCACTACCACTTCGCCGAGACCAACAGCGCGCTCGACTTCGACCGCGCGGCGGCGCGCGGCTTCCGCCTGAACATCGCCGCCGGCACGGCGGTGCGCTTCGAGCCCGGGCAGTGGCGCACCGTCGAGCTGGTGGCGCTCGATGGCGAGCGCGAGGTGTACGGCTTCAACGGCCTCGTCATGGGACGGCTGGACGAGCCCGCGACCGCGCCCGCCGCGCACCGGACGCAAGGGAGCCTGTGATGGCGACGATCTCGCGCCGCGCGTACGCGGAGATGTTCGGCCCCACGGTGGGCGACCGGCTTCGCCTGGCCGACACCGAGCTGGTGATCGAGGTGGAGAAGGACTTCACCATCTACGGCGAGGAGGTGAAGTTCGGCGGCGGCAAGGTGATCCGCGACGGCATGGGCCAGGGCCAGGGCGTGGCCGCCGACGTGGCGGACACCATCGTCACCAACGCGCTGGTCATCGACGCGGTGGCGGGCATCGTGAAGGCCGACGTGGGTCTCAAGGACGGCCGCATCTGGAGGATCGGCAAGGGCGGCAACCCCGACATCCAGCCCGGGGTGACGATCCCGATCGGCGCCGGCACCGAGGTGATCGCCGGCGAGGGCATGATCCTCACCGCGGGCGGCATCGACAGCCACATCCACTGGATCTGCCCGCAGCAGATCGAGGAGGCGCTGAGCTCGGGCGTCACCACCATGCTGGGCGGCGGCACCGGGCCGGCGACCGGCACCTTCGCGACCACGTGCACGCCGGGCCCCTGGCACATCCACCGCATGCTGGAGGCGGCCGAGGCCTTCCCGATGAACCTCGGCTTCTTCGGCAAGGGCAACGCCAGCCTGCCGGCGCCGCTGAAGGAGCAGGTGCAGGCCGGCGTGATCGGGCTGAAGCTGCACGAGGACTGGGGCACGACGCCGGCGGCGATCGACAACTGCCTGACGGTGGCCGAGCAGATGGACATCCAGGTCGCCATCCACACCGACACGCTCAACGAGTCGGGCTTCGTCGAGACCACGCTGGCGGCGTTCAAGGATCGCACCATCCACACCTTCCACACCGAGGGCGCGGGCGGCGGCCACGCGCCGGACATCATCCGCGCGATCAGCCGCCCCAACGTGCTGCCGTCCTCGACCAACCCGACGCGGCCCTACACGGTCAACACCATCGACGAGCACCTCGACATGCTGATGGTGTGCCACCACCTCGATCCGAGCATCGCCGAGGACGTGGCCTTCGCCGAATCGCGCATCCGCCGCGAGACCATCGCCGCCGAGGACATCCTGCACGACACCGGCGCGTTCTCGATGATGTCGTCCGACTCGCAGGCCATGGGCCGGGTGGGCGAGGTGGTGATCCGCACCTGGCAGACCGCGCACAAGATGAAGCTGCAGCGCGGCTGGCTGGCGCCGCGGCGCAGCGCGGCGGCGGCGGTGCCGGACGCGGTGGCCGTGGTCGAGGGCAGCACCGCAAACGACAACTTCCGCGTCAAGCGCTACATCGCCAAGTACACGATCAACCCTGCGCTGACCCACGGCATCGCCCACGAGGTGGGCTCGATCGAGCCGGGCAAGCTCGCCGACCTGGTGCTGTGGCGCCCGGCCTTCTTCGGCGTCAAGCCGAGCCTGGTGATCAAGGGCGGCATGATCGCCGCGGCCGCGATGGGCGACCCCAACGCCTCGATCCCGACCCCGCAGCCGGTACATTGGCGGCCGATGTTCGGCAGCTTCGGACGCGCGCTGAAATGCGCGGTGACCTTCGTGTCGCAGGCCGCGCTGCACAACGCCGCGGTGGCCGCGCTCGGGCTGCAGAAGCCGCTGGTGGCGGTGAAGGGCTGCCGCACGCTGACGAAGGCCGACATGGTGCTCAACGACGCCACGCCGCAGATCGAGGTCGATCCCGAGACCTATGTCGTGCGCGCCGACGGCGAGCACCTCGCCTGCGAACCCGCCACCGAGCTGCCGCTGGCGCAACGCTATTTCCTGTTCTGAGCGCAGCGCACCGGAACCGCACTGGAGACCTTCCGCCATGCCGATGACCGCAGAAACCCTGGCCGACTTCGTGATGCCCGCTCCCGCCACCGACGTGCTGCTGATCGAGCAGTTCCACGAGGGCGACGAGCCGGCGAGCGAGGTGCTCGAGCTCGACTTCGGCGCCCGCACCAAGAGCCGCCTGCGCACCCGGCTCGCCTCCGGCGCCGAGGTGGGCCTCTTCCTGCCGCGCGGCACCATCCTGCGCGGCGGACAGAAGCTGCGCGCACGCGACGGCCGCATTGTCGAGGTGCGCGCCGCCGCCGAGGACCTGCTCGAGGCGCGCTGCGCCTCGGCGGTGGCGCTGGCGCGCGCCGCCTTCCACCTCGGCAACCGCCACGTCGCGGTCGAGGTCGGGCACGACGAGGCCGGCGACTGGCTGCGCCTCCAGGCCGATCACGTGCTCGAAGGCATGCTGGTGGGGCTGGGCGCACTGGTGAGCGCGCTGCGCGCGCCCTTCGAGCCCGAGGCCGGCGCCTATGCGCCCGGCCACCAGCACCCGGGCGACGGCAGCGGCGCGCGCATCCACCTCATGAGCGGGCAATGAGCGCCGCCACCCATCGCCCGATGCCGGCGCCGGCAAGGCCATGCGCAGCCGCTGTCATCGAATGCAACGCCGCGGGAGCGGGTCGCGGCCTGTTGCCGCTGGTGCGCCTGCTGCAGCTCGCCAGCCCGGCACTGCCCGTCGGCGCCTACACCTACTCGCAAGGCCTGGAGTGGGCGGTGGAGAGCGGCCTCGTGCGCAGCGAGGCGGAGGCCGCGGCGTGGATCGGCGAGCTGCTGGAATGGAGCCTGGCACGCTTCGAGGTGCCGCTGCTCGGTTGCCAGCTCGCGGCGTGGTCGCGAAACGAAGACGCCGAGCTTGCGCGGCTCAATGACGACTTTCTCGCCAGCCGCGAGACTGCCGAGCTGCGCGCCGAGACGGTGCAGATGGGCTGGTCGCTGGTGAGGCTGCTGGCCGAGCTGGATGCGTTTGCGTCGATTCCCGGCTGGCGCGCACGCCTGCTGGCGATCGAGGCCCCCGCCTTTCCCACCGCGTGGTCGGCCGCCGCCGCGGCCTGGCAGGTAGCGCCCGGCGAGGCGCTCGTCGCCTACCTGTGGGCCTGGCTGGAGAACCAGGTGATGGCCGCGGTGAAGGCCGTGCCGCTCGGCCAGAGTGCCGGGCAGCGCCTGCTCGCCACGCTCGGCGCCCGCATCCCGGCGCTGGCGGCGGCGGCGCTCGTGCTGCCCGAGACGGCCTGGAGCAACTACACCCCCGGCCTGGCGATCGCCAGCAGCCGGCACGAGACCCAATACACGAGGCTGTTCCGATCATGACCCCGATTTCTGCCCTCCACGCCGCGCATGCCCCCACGACCGCCCGTGCACACGCCGGACCGCAGCGCGGCCCCCTGCGCGTCGGCATCGGCGGCCCGGTCGGTTCGGGCAAGACCGCGCTGACCCTGGCGCTGTGCCTGGCCCTGCGCGACAAGTACGACATCGCCGTGGTCACCAACGACATCTACACCGCCGAGGACGCCCAGTTCCTCGTGCGCAACGAGGCGCTCGCGCCCGAGCGCATCATCGGCGTGGAGACCGGCGGCTGCCCGCACACCGCGATCCGCGAGGACGCCTCGATCAACCTCGAGGCGGTCGAGCGTCTGAACGCGCGCTTCCCCGGGCTGGACATCGTCTTCGTCGAATCCGGCGGCGACAACCTCGCCGCCACCTTCTCGCCCGAGCTCTCCGACCTGACGATCTACGTGATCGACGTCTCCGCCGGCGACAAGATCCCGCGCAAGGGCGGGCCGGGCATCACCCGCAGCGACCTGCTGGTGATCAACAAGATCGACCTCGCGCCGCTGGTAGGTGCCTCGCTCGAGGTGATGGACCGCGACGCGCGCAGGATGCGGGGAGATCGCCCCTTCCTGTTCTCGAACCAGAAGACCGGACAGGGCCTGCGTGAGATCATCGACTTCATCGAGCGCCAGGGCATGCTGGCCGCCGCCTGAACACCGCAAGACCTTCCCGCACTCCTGGAGAATCCACCATGACGATCCGCTTCCGCTCCGTGCTCGCCGCCAGTGCGCTCGCAAGCCTCTCGGGGGCCGCGCTCGCCCACCCCGGGCACGCACCCGCCAGCTTCGCCAGCGGCTTCGCCCATCCGCTCGGCGGGCTCGACCACCTGCTCGCCATGCTGGCGGTGGGCCTCTACGCCGCACGCCAGGCGGGCGCTGCAAGCCTGCTGCTGCCCACCGGCTTCGTGCTGGCGATGCTCGCCGGCGCCGGCCTCGGCGCGCTCGGCCTCGCCCTGCCCGCGGTCGAGGCCGGCATTTCCGCCTCGGTGCTGGTGCTGGGCCTGCTGATCGCGTTCGCCGCCCGCCTGCCGCTGGCGGCGAGCCTGCCCCTGGTCGCCGCCTTCGCGCTCTTCCACGGCCATGCCCACCACGCCGAGATGGGCGACGCCACCCTGCTCGGCTACAGCCTCGGCTTCGCACTCGCGACCGCGGCCCTGCACGCGGCCGGCCTGACGCTCGCACGCGCCTTCCCCGACAGCCGCGGCGGACGCCTTGCGCTGCGCCTGGGCGGCGGGGGAATCGCCGGCGTGGGCGTCGCCCTGCTCGGCGGCTGAAGCCTCCGCGGCAAGACCGCCGCGCCGGTGCTAGGGCGGCGCGCTCCGGGGAGACGGCACCCTGCCGGCGAAACCCGCCGCCGCCTCGTCGAAGCGCTCCACCAGCCAGTCCGCGGTCGCGGCGACGCGCGCGAGCGGACGGGCGTCGGGGTGGATCAGCATCCACAGCTCGCGGTACAGGATCGGCTCCGCGCCGGACAGGCGGACCAGGCCGGGGTCCGCATCGGCGACGAAGCAGGGTAGCAGGCCGTGGCCGATGCCGCCGGCCACCGCGCGCACGAGGCCGCGCAGGCTGTTCGAGCGCAGGCGGATGCGGCCCTCGCCCAACATGGCGTGCAGGCGGCGCATCTCCGGGGTGTGGTCGAGGTCCTCGTTGTAGGCCACCCAGTCGCCGGCGCTCACCGCCAGGTCGCCGCGCGCCGCGCCGTAGAGCGCGAAGCCGATCCCGGCGAGCTTGCGGATGAGGAAGTCGCCGCTCGCCGGACGCGCCAGGCGGATGGCAATGTCGGCCTCGCGGCGCGCGACGTTGAGGTTGTCGTTGCTGGCGACGAGGTCGACGCGCAGCTCCGGATGGCGGGCGTACAGGCCGGGCAGCCGCGGCACCAGCCACTCGCCGATCAGGGCGCTCACCGCGGTGATCCGCACCACGCCGCCGACCGCGCCGGCACCCGCCTCGGCCAGGCGCGTGATGCCGGCCACGTCCTCTTCGATGCGCGCAGCCCGCTCCAGCACGCGGGCGCCCACCGCGGTCGGCCGCCACAAACCCTCGTCGCGCTCGAACAGCGCCGTGCCCAGCCCCTCCTCCAGCGCGCGCAGGCGGCGCGCCACCGTGGTCTGATCGACCGCCAGCCTGCGCGCCGTGGCGGCGAGCGTGCCCTCGCGGCCGAGGGTGACGAGGAAACGCAGATCGTCCCAGTTCATGTGCCGGAATCCATGCAAATCTGCAGCAGTGTAGAGCAGGAATGTGCATTTACGCAGGCCGTCGGCCGCCTGTACGCTGCCACCATCGTTTCTCGACCCCACAAGGAGCCCCCCATGAGCACCGCATCCATCCCCCTTCGTCAGCTTTCCGGTCTGCCCGCTACCCCGGCCCGCCTGTCCGAGTCGGCGCTCGTCATCGTCGACGCCCAGAACACTTACCGCGGCGGCGTGATGCAGCTCGAAGGCGTGGAGCCGGCCCTGGACGAATGCGCCCGCCTGCTGGCGCGCGCGCGCGCGCTGAAGATCCCGGTGGTGCACATCCAGCACGACTCCGGCCCCGGCTCGCCCTTCGACCCGAGCGCCGAATGCGGCGCGATCGCCGACAAGGTGGCGCCGGTGGCCGGCGAGGCGGTGGTGGTCAAGCACTACCCGAACTCCTTCGTCGGCACCGAGCTCGACGCGCACCTGAAGGCCGCGGGGGTCAAGAACCTGGTCGTGGTCGGCTTCATGACCCACATGTGCATCAACTCCACCGCGCGCGGCGCCTTCAACCTCGGCTACGCGGTCGCCGTGCCCGCCGCGGCCACGGCCACCCGCGCCCTGCCCGCGCCCGACGGCAGCGTGCTCGCGGCCGCCGCCCTGCAGGTCGCCGCGCTCACCGCGCTCGCGGACCTGTTCGCGGTCGTGGTGGCCGACGGCGCGGCCATCCCGGACTGAGCGCATAGGCGGGGAACACCCGAGAGACCACCCATCGCCATACGGGAGCGACGCGCGTCGCGACCACGGCGCCCCAAATCCGCGCCGCCGTACCGGCACCGCCCGATCGCGACTTGCGTCGCTCCCACGCCCGCCCCCGAGCCCCGGCGGGAAGCCGTGCCGCCCTCCTGTAGGAGCGACGCAAGTCGCGATCACGGTGCCCCAATCCGCGCCCCCCCGTCCCGGCACGGCCCGATCGCGACTTGCGTCGCTCCCACGCCCGCCCCCGAGCCCCGGCGGGAAACCGTGCCGCCCTCCTGTAGGAGCGACGCAAGTCGCGATCACGGCGCCCCAAATCCGTGCCGCCGTCCGGCACCGCCCGATCGCGACTTGCGTCGCTCCCACACCCGCCCCCGAGCCCCGGCGGGATACCGTGCCGCCCTCCTGTAGGAGCGACGCAAGTCGCGATCACGGCGCCCCAAGTCCGCGCCGCCGTAACGGCACGGCCCGATCGCGATTTGCGTCGCGCCCACACCCGCCCCCGAGCCCCGGCGGGAAACCGTGCCGCCCTCCTGTAGGAGCGACGCAAGTCGCGATCACCGCTTCTTCCACGCGCGGCCGGACGTCAGCCGGCCGGCTCGAAACGCACCCCCTGCGCCAGCGGCAGCGCGTCGGAGTAGTTGATCGTCGCGGTCATCCTGCGCATGTAGGCGCGCCAGGCATCGGCACCCGCCTCGCGCCCGCCGCCGCTGTCCTTCTCGCCGCCGAAGGCGCCGCCGATCTCGGCGCCACTGGTGCCCGCATTGACGTTGGCGATGCCGCAGTCGCTGCCGGTGGTGGAGAGGAAGCGCTCGGCCTCGCGCAGGTCGGTGGTGAAGATCGCCGACGACAGGCCCTGCGGCACCGCGTTCTGGCGCGCGATCGCATCCTCCAGCTCCGCGTACTCGAAGCAGTTCAGCAGCGGCGCGAAGACCTCCTCCATGCTGTTCGTCACGGAGGGCGGATGCTCGACCAGGGCCGGACGCACGTACCAGGCCGCGGGGAAACGCTCGGCGAGCACGCGCTCGCCACCATCGATGCGCGCCCCCGCCGCGCGCGCCGCGGCGAGCGCTGCCTGCATGCGGGTGAAGGCCTCGCCCCCGATCAGCGGCCCGACCAGGGTGTCGGCCGCACGCGGATCGCCCACCACCAAGCCGGCAAACACCGCGCGCAGGCGTTCGAGCAGTTGCTCGCGCACGGCCGCGTGCACGAACAGCCGGCGGGTGCTGGTGCAGCGCTGGCCGGCGGTGCCGACCGCGCCGAACACGATGGCGCGCAGCGCGAGCTCGAGGTCGGCGCTCGGCGCCACGATCACCGCGTTGTTGCCGCCGAGCTCGAGCAGGCTGCGCCCGAGCCGCTGCGCCACCCGCGGCGCCAGCGCCCGCCCCATCGCGCAGCTGCCGGTGGCCGAGAGCAGCGCCACGCGGCGGTCGTCGGCGAGCTGCACGGCGCGCTCGGCGCCGCCCACGATCACCGCCGACAGCCCGCGCGGCACCTCCTCCATGCCCGCCGCCGCCTGTTCGAGCAGGCGCTGGCAGGCGAGCGCGCACAGCGGGGTGCGCTCGGAGGGCTTCCACAGCAGGGAGTCGCCGCACACCAGCGCGATCGCCGCGTTCCACGCCCACACCGCGACCGGGAAGTTGAAGGCGGTGACGATCGCCACCGGGCCGAGCGGGTGCCAGCTCTCGCGCAAGGCATGGCCGGGGCGCTCGGAGGCGATGGTCAGGCCGTGCAGCTGGCGCGACAGGCCGACCGCGAAGTCGCAGATGTCGATCATCTCCTGCACCTCGCCTTCGCCCTCGCTGCGGATCTTGCCGCACTCGAGGGTGACCAGTTCGGCGAGCAGGGCCTTGTGCTCGCGCAGCGCCTGCGCCAAGCGGCGCACCAGCTCGCCACGGCGCGGCGCCGGCACGCGGCGCCAGGCCTCGAAGGCCGCCACGCTGCGCGCGATCGCGGCATCGGTGGTGGCGCCATCCTGCGGCGCGAGGCGCGCGAGCAGGCTGCCGTCGATCGGGCTATGCACCGCCAGCGCACCTTCGCGCAGGCGGGGGGCGTCGAGGCCGAGGGGAAGGAAGCGGGCGTTGCTCAACATGCTGGGGTCCTCCTCGGAGTCACATGCCGGAGGCCGGCCCGGCGAGGACGCCGCTGGCGGCGCAGCGCACCTCCTCGCTGTCGGTCAGGAAGTGGCGGCCGAAGCGGTTGGTGACGAAGTCGCAGAAATCCACGTCCTCCTGGCGCACGAAGCCCGCCTGCGGCAGGCGGCCGGCGGCGAGCAGGTCGAGCACCGCGCACAGCGCGCTCGCGGTGGTGAGCTGGATCGCGCTGCGCAGGCGGCCGTTGACCTCGGCCGCATAGAGCTTGCGCGCGAAGGTCTCCTGCATCAGCAGGCCCTCGCGCCGGCCACTGACGGTGACGAAGACCAGCACCACGTCCTGCATGGTCACCGGGATCGCCGACTCCAGGATGTCCTTGAGCAGCGCGCGCCGCTCGCCCAGGCGCAGATCGTGCAGCAGCAGCTTCATCACGTCGCGGTGGCCGCGGTAGCGCACGGTGCGGTAGTTGAGGTTGCGCACCCGGCCCTCGAGCGTGTCGCACAGCGTACCCAGCCCGCCCGAGGTGTTGAAGGCCTCGTAGTCGTCGCCGTCGAGCGAGAAGTGCTCGAGCTCCTCGAGCGCCGGCATCTCGCGGCGCACCCCGTCGACGATCGCCTCGCAGGGGTTGAGGTACTCGTTGATGAGGCCGTCGGTGCTCCAGGTCAGGTTGTACTTGAGGCCGTTGGAGGGGTACTTGGGCAGTGCACCGACGCGCATGCGCACGTCGCGCAGCTCGTCGAAGCGCGCGGCGAGGTCGTGGGCGACGATGGAGATGAAGCCCGGCGCCAGCCCGCATTGCGGGATCAGCGCACTGTGCGCGCCGTTCGCCAGCTCGCGCACCCGGCGCGTGCTGGCGACGTCCTC
Source organism: Thauera sp. DNT-1 (assembly GCF_055393985.1). Classification (NCBI taxonomy): domain Bacteria; kingdom Pseudomonadati; phylum Pseudomonadota; class Betaproteobacteria; order Rhodocyclales; family Zoogloeaceae; genus Thauera; species Thauera sp. DNT-1. The sequence goes on from NZ_AP043752.1 coordinate 2,460,800, forward strand.
GGTGAGGTTGAGGTAATGCACCCGCTGCGCCACCGCGGCCGCGGCGATGCGCATGCCGATGTCGAAGGGCCCGGCGTCGATCACCGCCCAGCGCCCTTCCAGCTCCGCGGCGAGCGCATCGGCATCGGCGACGTCCAGCGCGCAGGCCTGCACGCGCGCGAGCTCTGCCCCCACGCGCTCGACCGCGGCGGGGTCGCGATCCGCGACCGTCACCGCATAGTCTCCGCTCCCGGCGAGCAGATCGGCGATCACCGTGCCGATCTTGCCCGCGCCGACGATCAGGATGTCCCTCATGACGCCCTCCCCGCGCGGATTGGCTGGTTTCAGGCCTTGAGACCCTGCGCACGGGGAAATGGTTGCGCGGCGCGGGCCGCGGGGCGCCGGCGCCTCGTCAGCCCAGCCAAGGCGCCGCCAGCGCCGCCACGTCCACGCGCGCGCGCAGCCGCGCCGCGAGCAGGTACAGGCCGCCGAGCTTGCGGTGCAGGAAGAGCGCATCGGCGGGCGGGGTGTGCCAGAAGTCGCGCTCCATGCTCAGCTTCAGCCCGGCATCGCGCAGGCGCAGCGGCAGGTCGCTGGTACCGAAATCGTAGGCGCCGGGGTGGCGCACCGGCTCGCAAGCGATCTCGAAGAGGTCGATCACCGCATCGCGCTGATGGGCATGGATATTGTCCTGGAAGTAGCCGATCGCCTGCGCCGCCTCGCCCATCGTGACGCGGTCGCCACGCACCGAGCCCGCCATCAGGCGGCGGTAGGCCTCGACCACCGGCTCGGCGTAGGGCCGGGTGGCGCCGAAGTCGAGCAGGACCACACGGCCGCTGGCGGCGTCGAAGCGGTAGTTGGCGAAGTTGGGGTCGGTCTGGATGAGGCGGAACTCGAACAGCTCGCGGAACAGCAGGCCGATCAAGAGGCTCGCCACGCGGTCGCGCAGCGCCTGGTCGGCCGCCTGCGGGTCGGCGAGCGTCTCCACCGCCACGCCCTCCACCCAGCTCATCGCCAGGATGTCGCTGCGGGTGAGCGCATCGACCGCGCGCGGCAGCACGAAGTGTTCCGCATCGCCGAGCAGGCCGCCGAAGCGGTGCAGGCTCTCGGCCTCGCGACGGTAGTCGGCCTCCTCGTGGAGCTGGCGCTTGGCCTCGGCGAGCAGCGGCGCGAGATCGAGCGCCTTGGGCAGCAGCCCGGAGACGCGCAGCAGGGTGGCGACGTTGTCCACGTCGCTGTCGATGCTGCGCCGCACGCCGGGATATTGCAGCTTGATCGCCAGCTCCTCGCCATCGCGGGTGCGCGCGCGATGCACCTGGCCGATCGAGGCCGCCGCGCACGGGGTGAAGGAAAAGCGCTCGAAGCCCTGCTCCCAGCCCTTGCCCCAGTGCGTCTCCAGCACCTCGACCACCTGGCTCATCGGCATCGTGCGCGCGTCCTCGCGCAGGCGGGCGAGGATGTCGGCGAGTTCGGGCGGCAGCAGGCTGCCGGCGTCCATCGACATCAGCTGGCCGACCTTCATCGCCGCACCGCGCAGCTGCGCGAGCTGTTCGGCGACGCGGCGGGCGTTGGCCGGGGTGAGCACCAGCTCGCTCACCTTGGGTCGTTTGCCGGCGGCGAGCTGGCGCGCACCCTCGGCGAGCATGCCGCCCGCCACCCCGGTGGCGAGACTGCCCAGGCGGGCAAGACGGGACAGGCGGCCGCCCGGTACCACGACGCTGCGCGCGGCATCCGCGACGGGAATGCTCGGGTCGATGGCGCTGGCGGCGGTGTTCATGGCGTGCTCCTCGGTGGAGATTCGGGCCGGGCTCGGGTGGGCAAGTGCAGACTTCAGTACGGCCATTGCACGAAGGCGCCGCTGATCAGCGCGATGCAGGCGACGGTGGTGAGGCGCAGGCGCAGCGGCAGATACCACTCGGGCAGACCGGCCACGCGCGCCAGACGGCGGTCCTGCACGTAGTGCAAGACGAAGCCGAGCACCAGCAGAACCGCGGCGTCCGACGGCACCAGCAGCAGCGCCGGCCAGGCAATCTGCGAGGGCACCACGCTCCACAGCAGGCTGCGCACGCGAGTACGTTCGTCCAACCCGGGCAGCGCCATCGCGAAGCCCCAGTGCAGCGCGCACACGAAACTGAGGATCACGGCGCCGTAGGCGAACAGCGCGTCGCTCCAGGTGATGCCATGATGGGCGTCGAGCAGGCTGGCGGGGGCGAGCACCACGAAGGGGATCAGGCCGGCGTAGCCGAGCCGGTTGGCGGTGCGGCGGACGGAGTCGGGAAGCAGGACGTTCATGGTCGCGGCTCGCGGGGGAGGAGGAAGGGCAGGCTTGGGGGCGGAGGGACAGAGCGGAGTCCGGGGTGGGCGTCGTGGCCGGCCCTGCGCCGCCAACGGAGGCTCGGATTCGGCTTGCGCGACTTGGCCATGCACGCCCCGCGCTTGAGTTCATCTTATGAAGCCAATCCTATTTTGTCCAGGACAAAAAGAGTATATTCAAGGTCGTGTCCAACTCCCCCCTTCCTCCCGGATCGCCCATGAACGCCAATCCACACGTTGCAATCATCGGCGCCGGGATTGCCGGCCTGGCCTGCGCGCGCAGCCTCGCCGACTCCGGAGTCCGCGTCACTGTCCTCGACAAGAGTCGCGGCCCGGGCGGGCGCACCAGCACCCGCCGCGGCGAGGGCTGGGCCTGCGACCACGGCGCGCAATACTTCACCGCGCGCCACCCGGACTTCATCGAGGAACTCGCGGCCTGGCAGGCGGCGGGGGTGGCGGCGCCGTGGCCGGCGCGCCTCACCGTCTTCGACAGCGACGGCCGCCGCGGCGTGCACGGCGAGGAGGCGCGCTTCGTCGGCACGCCGCGCATGACCGCGCCCGCCCGCCACCTGGCGCGAGGCCTGGACCTGCGCGTGCAGCTGACGGTGAGTGCGCTGCAGCGCTACCCGCACGGCTGGGAGATCGCCACCGCCGAGCGCGGGATGCTGCCCGAGGCCTTCGACGGCGTGCTGCTCGCGGTGCCCTCGCCGCAGGCGGTGCCGCTGCTGCTGCCCTTGTCGCCGGCGCTCGCCGCGACGGCGCAGGCGGCGCGGATGCAGGCCTGCTGGGCGCTGATGGCGCGCTTCGATGCCCCCCTGGCGGTGGATTTCGACGCCGCCTTCGTCAATCGCGGGCCGCTGCGCTGGGTCGCGCGCGACCGCTCCAAGCCGGGGCGGGACGGGCTGGAGACCTGGTCGCTGCACGCGAGCGCGGAGTGGAGCGAGGCGCACATCGAGGATGCGCCCGAGCGCGTCGCCGTGGCGCTGGTCGGCGCCTTCGAGGAACTCGGCGGGCGCATGCCGCTGGGATGGGCGGCGCACCGCTGGCGCTACGCGATCACCGAATCCGCGCTCGACGGCGGCTGCGCCTGGGATGCCGCGCAGGCCTTGGGCCTGTGCGGCGACTGGGCCAACGGCGGCCGCGTGGAGGGCGCCTGGCTGAGCGGGCGCGCGCTCGCGCGCCGGGTGCTCGACGGCCTCGCGGCGGGCTGAGCGTGCGCGCATGAATGCGCTGCCGGGGTCGAGCATGACCGCGCCCGCGACGCGTCCCGCTCGCGCACGCACGCGCAGGAGCACGCCGTGAGCTACGGCCTGGTCTGGTTCAAGCGCGACCTGCGCCTCGCCGATCACGCCGCCTTGGCCACGGCCGCGCGGCGCGGGCCGGTGCTGTGCGTGCTGATCGTCGAGCCGTCGCTGTGGGCGCAGCCCGACGCCGCGCGCCAGCACTACGAGTTCATGCTCGAAAGCGCACGCGAGCTGCACGCCGGGCTGGCCCGCGTCGGCGGTCGCCTGCACCTGCTGGTGGGCGAGGCCGTCGCGGTGCTCGATCGCCTGCACGCCGCAGCGCCCTTCGACACCCTGCATTCGCACGAGGAGACCGGCAACGCCGCGAGCTACGCGCGCGACCGCGCAGTGGCGCGCTGGTGCCGGGCGCGCGGCGTGCGCTGGCACGAGCCGGCGCAGTTCGGCGTGGTGCGCCGGCTCGACGACCGCGACCGCTGGCAGGCAGCGTGGGAGGCGCAGGTCGCCGCGCCGCAGGTCGAGCTGCCCGAGCCCTCGCGGCTGCGCTTCGTTGCGTTACCCGCTGCCCTGCAGCCGGGCGCCGGCGCGACCTGGCCGGATCGCGGCGCGATCGCCGCCGTGCGTGCGCCGACGGCCGTGGCCCTCGGGCTCGACGCCTTCGAGCCGCCCCGGCGCCAGCGTGGCGGGCGGCACGCGGCGCTGGAGGTGCTGCACGACTTCCTCGACGCGCGCAGCGGGCAATACCGCGGCGGCATCTCCTCGCCGCTGAAGGCACCCACCGCGTGCTCGCGGCTGTCGCCCTACCTGGCCTGGGGCTGCCTGAGCCTGCGCGAACTGGTGCAGGCCACCCGCGCGCGCGTCGCCGCGCTGCCCGAGGGCGACCGCCGCCGCGCCGGCCTGGCGGCCTTCCTCAGCCGCCTGTACTGGCACTGCCACTTCATCCAGAAGCTGGAGAGCGAGCCGACGCTGGAGTTTCGCAACCTGCACCGCGGCTACGACGGCCTGCGCGAGCCGGAATGGAACCGGGCGCATTTCGACGCGCTGGTGGGCGGGCGCACCGGCTGGCCACTGGTCGACGCCTGCGTGGCGATGCTGCGCGCGACCGGCTGGCTCAACTTCCGCATGCGCGCGATGCTGGTGTCGGTGGCGGCCTACCCGCTCTGGCTGCACTGGCGCGAGGTCGGCCTGTGGCTGGCGCGCGCCTTCCTCGACTACGAGCCCGGCATCCACTGGAGCCAGCTGCAGATGCAGTCCGGCACCACCGGCATCAACACCACCCGGGTGTACAACCCGATCAAGCAGGCGCGCGACCACGACCCGCAGGGCGTGTTCGTGCGGCGCTGGCTGCCGGCACTGCGGCGGGTGCCGGACACCTGGCTGTTCGAGCCCTGGCGCATGCCGGAGTCGGTACAGGCGCGCTGCGGCGCGCGCGTCGGCGAGGACATCGCGTTGCCGGTGGTCGATCTGGAGACCGCCACGCGCGCCGCCAAGACGCGCATCCACGCACTGCGCGCCCAGCCCGAGGTGCGCGCGGCGAAGGCGGCCATCGTCGAGCGCCACGGCTCGCGCAAGCCGCCGCAGGGGCGGCGCAAGACGGCGGCGGGGTCGGCGTCGGGACAGCTGGACCTGGGGTTTTGAGGGGGCAAGGCGATGCGGATGCGGCGCAAGGGGGATCTGCCGACGAAGCCATGCGCGGGGTGTGGGCGGCCGTTCGCGTGGCGGAAGAAGTGGGAGCGCGTGTGGGACGAGGTGCGCTTTTGCTCGGAGCGCTGCCGGCGGGAGCATGGCAAGCCGGGGCGCTGAACGACGACTTTTTGCGGCAGGCCGCTGAGAACAGGCGGGCCTCGAGGGCTTTGCGGGTGGGTGTCGATGCTTTCGGACGTGGTGATCTTCTGGTTTCGCAACGATCTGCGCGTGGGTGACAACCTCGCGCTGGTGGAGGCCTGTGCGTCCGCCGGGCGCCTGCTTCCGGTTTATTGCCACGACCCCTCCGCCGATGCACCGACGCGCTGGGGCTTCGTGCGCCGCGGGCCGCATCGGCGCGCCTTCCTGGAGGCGGCGCTGGGCGACCTGGATGCGGCCCTGCGGGCGCGCGGCAGCGCGCTGCTGCAGCTGAACGGCGCGCCGCGCGCGGTGCTGCCGGCGCTCGCGGAAGCCGTGGGGGCGGCCGTGGTGGTGTGCGAGGCGATCGCGGCACCCGAGGAGGAGGACGAACTCGCCGCGCTACGCGCCGCCGGGCTGAAGGTGAAGGCGATATGGCAGTCCACCCTGCTCGACCCCGCGGCGCTGCCTTTCGCGGCGGCGCGCCTGCCCAAGGTGTTCACCGCCTTTCGCCAGGCAGTGGAGTCCGCCGGCCTGCAGCCGCCCGCGCCCCTGCCGGCGCCGCGGACCCTGCCGCCGTGGCCACCGCTCGATCGACGGCCCCGCAGGAGCGACGCAAGTCGCGATCTCCGCGCCGGGCGCTCGCCGGGAGTGGAGCGTGCGGAACCGGGGAATCGCGACTTGCGTCGCTCCTACGGGGGCTCCTGCGGGGCCGCCGATGCGCTCACCGTGGAAATCGGCGAACAGGCCTCGTTTCCGTGGTGGCAGCCGGCATTCGCCGGGGGCGAGCGTGCGGCGCTCGCGCATCTGGCACGCTATTTCGCCGGCGATCGGCCGCGGCACTACAAGGCGACGCGCAACGGGCTGAGCGGCGTCGACTTCTCCAGCAAGTTCTCGCCCTGGCTGGCGCAGGGCGCCTTGTCGGCGCGGGTGGCCTTGGCCGCGCTGCGCCGCCACGAGATCGAGCAGGGGCCGAGCGACGGAAGCTACTGGCTGTGGTTCGAGCTGCTGTGGCGCGACTACTTCCGCCTCCTGCATCTGCAGCACGGCCGCCGTCTGTACCGGGCGCGCGGGCTGAACGAAGGCGCAGCGCAGCCCGCGCACGACGCCGTTGCGTTCGCGGCCTGGCGCGTGGGCGGCACCGGCCATCCCTTCATCGACGCCGGCATGCGCGAGCTCGCGGCCACCGGCTGGCTGTCGAACCGCATGCGCCAGATCGTCGCCAGCTACCTGATCCACGACCTCGGCTGTGACTGGCGTGCCGGCGCGGCGTGGTTCGAGGCGCAGCTGGTCGATTACGACGTGTATAGCAACCAGGGCAACTGGCTCTACATCGCCGGCCGCGGCACCGATCCGCGTGGCGGGCGGCGCTTCGATCCGGACCGGCAGGCGGCGATGTACGACGCGGACGGCGCCTATCGCGCGCTGTGGGCCGAGCCCGAGCCGCGCACGCGGGCCAGCGCCGCTGGCGGCAGCGCGCCGAGCAGGGCCCCGGCCGACACCACCACGATGCCGACGATGGTGGTCGTGCCGAGGGCCTCATCCAGGATCAGATAGGCGCCGATCGCGGTAAACGCGGGCACCAGCGCCAGCATCATCGAGGCTTCGCCGGCGCCGACCTTCTGCACCGCGTAGCTGTAGAAGCCGGCGGCGAGCATGGAGGCGATCACGCCCTGGTACACGCACTGCAGCGCGATCTCGCCCCAGCTCGCGGCGCCGATGCCGGAGGGCAGCCAGAGCAGGTAGATCGGCATGAAGACCAGCGCCGAGAAGCTCGCGATGCCGAGGATGCCGAACTGCGGCTTGACCTGCCAGCGCCGCATCAGCAGGCCGAAGATCGCCCACGCCAGTGCGGCGGCGAGGAAGAGCAGGTCGCCGATCCAGGCGCTCCCCTGCGCCGGGGCGAGCAGGCTCTCGAAGCCGATCAGCAGCAGGCCGGCGGTCGAGAGCAGCAGGGCGACCACGGTCGGGCGGGCGATGCGGAAGCCGCTCGTCACCGCCATGATCACGATGGTCCAGAACGGGATGCCGCCGTTCACGAAAACCCCCGCGTGCGCGCTCGGCGCGAAGGCGAAGCCCCAATACACGCACAGCCCGTAGGCCAGCCCGCCGACGCAGGCGAGCACGGCATGGCGCGGCCAGTCGCGCATCGGCACGAAGCGCAGGAAGAAGGGCAGCGCGATCGTGCCGGAGACGCCGTAGCGCATCGCGGCGATGTCGAAGGGGCTGAAGCTGGTGGTGGCGCCGAAGCGCGACACGAGGTTGAAGCCGGACCAGAACACCACCACGGCGAGTGCGGCGAGCAGACCCCGGACGGCGTCGGAGTGGGAGGGGTGGGGCGTGGTCAATTCGGCTCCGGATAAGGTACGGGTGGGCGGCGGTGATCGTCGGCGCGCCAGGACCGGGAGCGGCCGGGCGCGCCGGGCGGCCGCGGGCGGCTTCAGCCCGGCTGGTTGCGCATGAAGTCGGCGGTCTTGAAGAAGCTCTGCAGCAGGCGCTCGCGCATCGGCTCGGCGATTCCCGCCTCCTCCATCGCCAGCAGCATGCAGGCGACCCACTGGTCGCGCTCGCGGGTGCCGATCGCGAACGGCATGTGGCGGGCGCGCAGCCGCGGGTGGCCGAACTGCTGCACGAATAGGTCCGGCCCGCCCAGCCAGCCGGAGAGGAACATGAAGAGCTTGTCCCGGGAACCCTGCAGGTCTTCGGGGTGCAGCGCGCGCAGCTCGGCGAACTGCGGGGTTTCGGCCATGAGGCCGTAGAAGCGGTCGCACAGGCGGGCGAGTACGGGTTCGCCGCCGATCATGTCGTAGGGGGTGGTCGGGTCCATCGTGGTCCACGGGGGCTGTGGGGGGGGTTGCGGCACCTCGAACCAGGCGCACCGACCAGGATTGTCGCAGACTCGGGCAGCGCTTGCGCGGTTCGGCGCCCGGCGGTACGCGCGGCGAGGCATCCACCTCCGGCGCGGCCGGATTGCGGCCGCGGGAACGGGCTGGCTGGCGTATCCGAAACCGCACTCGTCGCCGGCTGCGCCGGTTTTCCGTGGGAGCGACGCGAGTCGCGATGACGGCCACCCGGCTGCGACGAGCGTCGGCGGGTGATCAGACGTTGCCATCGCGACTTGCGTCGCTCCTACAAAATCCGCCTTGCATCCCGGATGCTGCGCCGGCAAGGACCGCCACGCCTCGGGATCCGTCCCGGACAAGACCGCGACGCGTCGGGAACTGCGCCGGCTGCGCCCGACTCGTGCCCCGCCCCCCGGGGGGCATGGCTGCGCCTCAGAGCTGCACCACCGGCAGCCGCCTCACCGCCTTGACCAGGATCTTGTAGACGTCGTGGTCGAAGGCCGGGCGGCCGGCCTCCAGCAGGTCGGCGAGCATGGCTTCGTCGGTGGCGGTGCCGAGCCAGCGCCAGCCGTCGACGACGTGGATGGCCTCGCCCTCGCGCAGGCCGACCGGGCCGGGCCAGGTCCAGTGCTCGACCTTCAGCGCGTGCAGGGCCTCGATCAGGCGCAGGGCGTGGGCCTGGGGGGATTCGCCGCCGTGGCAGGCGCCACGGCAGCGCTTCAACTGGAAGTCGAAGCAGCGCGCACCTTGCGGGGGTTTCTCCAGGCCGAGCAGCGGCGGGCACAGGGCGTGGTCGCGGGCGAGCGCGCGCAACCGGTTGGTGGCCTCGCGGCGGGTGCGGAAGAAACCGTAGAGGTCGTCGCGGCGGCCGAAGTCGAGGTCGGCCGCATGCACCAGCTCCAGCCGCCAGTCGCCGACGATGTCGGTGGCGAGCCGCCAGGTGCACAGCTCGCGGTTGCGGCGCAGCTGGCGGTTGTGGGTGGGCTGCAGGCGCTTGACCAGTTCGGCTTCCTTCAGCAGCGCGCCGACCTCGCCGGCGGTCGCGATCCATTCGATGCGGCGCACCTGCTGGGAGAGGCTGAGCTCGCGGTCGCTGCTGTGGTCGGCGGCGAAGTGCGACAGCACCCGGGTGCGCAGGCGCGTGCTCTTGCCGATGTAGAGCGGCAAGTCCTGCAGCGGCGCGTGGCGCTTGCGGTCGCGCGCGCCGGTGCGCGCCCTGCCGGGTCCGAGCGGATCGGCCTCGGCTTCGGCGTCGGCTTCATCGGCGCCCCCAGGCTGGCTGCTCTCGCCCCCGCGCTCGCCGTAGAACAGATACACCCCCGGCGTGTCGGGCAGGTCGGCGATCTGCTCGGGGTCGAGGTGGGGGGGCAGGCTGGGGTGGCCGATGAGTTCGCGCACCGCGGCATCGATGTGACCGGGCGGAAAGCGTTCGTGGATCTTCTGCCAGAACTGCCACAGCAGCCGGGCGTCGCCGAGCGCACGGTGGCGGTCGGCCACCGCCAGGCCGTGGCGCTCGATGAGGTGGTCGAGACCGTGGCGGCGGTGGTCGGGGAACAGCCGGCGCGACAGCTTGACGGTGCACAGCACCTGCGGCCGCATGTCGAGCCCGGCGCGGCGGAAGGCGGCGCGCAGGTGGCCGTGGTCGAAGCGTGCGTTGTGGGCGACGAAGAGGCGGCCGTCGAGGCGGTCGAAGACCTCGTCGGCGATGTCCTCGAAGCGCGGCGCGTCGGCGACCATGTCGTCGTCGATGCCGGTGAGGCGCTGGATGGTCTCGGGGATGCGCGACGCGGGACGCACCAGCGTCGACCACTCGCGCACGCCGTCCTCATCCACCTGGACGATGCCGATCTCGGTGATGGATTCGCGTTGGGCGGGGCCGCCGGTGGTCTCGATGTCGACAAAGGCGAGGCCGCCGGGAAAGCTGCGGAGGGTGGGCGTCAAGAGGGGGCGAACCGGCGGATGGGGTCGCTCTTCGAGCGTGCGCGGGCGCGCGGGTTCCCGTGCCCGCCGTGTTCAGCGCACGCCGAAGCCGGCGTCCTCGATGGCCTGATGGATGTCGGCCTCGGCGACGAAGGCGCCGTGCTCGATGGTGGCCGCGCCGGTCGCGAGCGAGATCTCCAGCCAGCCGATGCCGGGCAGGTCCTGGATGGCATTGGTCACCAGGCGCAGGCACTCCTCGTCGCGCATGCCGGTGATCGTGAGCGTGGTGGTGTTCATGGGCAGCTCCGTGTCCGATCGGCGCATCTTGTGCGCAGGCACGGACGCGCGCAAGCCCGGACCGCCTGCCAAGCGTCTCAGCGGGTGGAGACGACCTGCGACGCGTGCACCGGCGGCACAGACTGCGGCGCGGCGAGCAGCCTGCGGTAGAGCGCGGCGAGCCGCCCGGCCATCACGCCGTCGGCCCACTCCGCGGCGTAGCCCCGCGCCTCGGCGGCGAGGCGCCGACGCAGGCGGGGGTCGGCGAGCACGACGTCGACCACGGCGGCGAAGCCGTCGGGATGGTCGGGCGCGATGCGTGCGCCGCGCTCGGGGCGCAGGATGTCGGTGGTGCCCATCGCGGACAGCGCGACCACCGGCAGCCCGGCGGCCATCGCCTCGAGCAGCACCAGGCCCTGCGTCTCGGTGCGCGAGGCGAACACGAACACGTCGGCGGCGGCGTAGCAGTCGGGCAGGCGGCGACGGCGCTCGAGATAACCGACGAAGCGCACGGTGCTGCCCAACCCGGCGGCGAGCGCCTGGCGCTGCAGGCGGGCGTTCGCCGGGCCCTCGCCGGCGACCACGAGGACGAAGTCGGGGCGGCGCGCCTTCAGCCGGGTGGCGACCTCGAGCAGGAAGCCGATGTTCTTCTCGTGCGCGACGCGGCCGATGTAGAGCGCCATCGGCGCATCTTCCGGGATGTCGTAGAGGCGGCGGAAGTGCGGACCGTCGCCGGCGGCGAAGTCCTGCAGCGGGATGCCGGTGGGCAGGACCTCCATCGGGCTGCGCACGCCGTAGCCGGCGAGGCGCTCGTGCATCGCGGTCGAGGGCACCACCACCGCATCCACCGCATTGCACTGCGTGCGCGACACCCGCCGCGCCAGCCCGCGCAGCACGCCCGCGGGCAGGAAGGGCAGGTAGTGGTGGAGGTATTCCTCGAAGAAGGTGTGATAGGTCAGCAGTACCGGCCTGTCCTGGGCGCGCGCGGCGCGCAGTCCGGCACGATGGGCGAGGAAGGGGGTCTGGATGTGTACCAGGTCGCAGACGGCGGCCTCGCGCAGGGCGGCGGCATGCATCGCGCGCGCATCGACCAGGCGGTCCTCGGGGTCGAGCGGCAGGCGGCGCCCCGCGACGCGCACGATGCCGGGCTCCTCGGCCTCGCCGGCGTAGCGCGGCGCGATCAGGCGCACCTCGACGCCCTGCGCGGCAAGCGCGCGGCGAAAGGTCGCGATCGACGTGGACACGCCGTTCACACGCGGAAAGAAGACGTCGGAGACCATCAGCACGCGGATCATTCGGCCAGCATGCGCCGGGCGTGTTACCGCAGGGTGAAGGCCTCCCTGCGGGTTAGCCGGGGTCCGCCTGCAGGGCCACGGGTGCGACAATGTGCGCAGCCGCCTCAGGTTTCAGTCGGCTGGAGCCGTTATACAGAATCTAAAGCCTGTGCCGAGTCCCCCATGAACCGTCCTGAATCCGACCGCCTCCTGAGCGAGGAGGCCTTCTCCATGCCCGGCAACGACGAGACCCGCGTCGGCGAGATCATCGGCCGCAACCTGCTCGAGTGCGCCCCGGACGAGCCCCTGCACGAGGCCGCGCGGCGCATGAGCGAGCGCCGGGTGAGCTCGATCCTGGTGGTCGAGGACGACCGTGTGGTGGGCATCTGGACCGAGCGCGACGCGTTGCGGGTGGATTTCGACGACCCCACGACCTTCGCCCTGCCGGTACGCGCCGTGATGAGCTCGCCTGTGCGCGTGGTGTCGACGGCGACGCCGCTGCACGAGCTGACCGTGCGCTTCCGCGAGGAGCACGTGCGCCACTACGTGGTCGAGGACGAGACCGGCCGGCGCGTGGGCATCGTGTCGCAGACCGACGTGGTGCTGAACCAGGGCATCGAGCACTACCTCAAGCTGCGTCGGGTGGATGCGCTGGTCAAGGGCGGCCTGCATGCGCTGCCCGCGGCGGCGGGGCTGGGCGAGGCGACGCGGCGCATGCGCGAGGGCGGGGTGGACGCGGTCGTGGTGGATTACGGCGCGGCGGACGCCTCCGCGCCCGCGGGGCGCTACGGCATCCTCACCGAGCGCGACGTCACCCGGCTGGTGGCGCAGCGCACGGCCGACCGCGCGCTCGGCGAGCTCGCCAGCCGGCCGCTCGTCACCTGCCGCGCCGACGACAGCCTTTACCGCGTGCGCATGCTGCTCGCCGAGCGCCACATCCGCCACATCGGCGTGCTCGACGCCGAAGGCGAACTGGTCGACCTGGTCAGCTTCAAGGACATCCTCAGCGGCATGGAGCTGGCGTACGTGCATGAGCTGCACGACGCCCTGCGCGCGCGCGACCTCGCGCTGAGCGCCTCGCAGCGCGACCTCTACCTGGCCGAGAAGGTGATCGAGAGCTCGCTCGAAGGGGTGATGGTCACCGACGCGCACGCGCGCATCCTCTCGGTGAACCCCGCCTTCACGCGCATGACCGGATATGCGCCGGAAGAGGTCGTCGGGCTCAATCCCTCGGTACTCAACTCCGGCCGCCAGAGCCCCGCCTTCTACGCCCGCATGTGGGACGGCCTGCTGGGCGACGGCCAGTGGCAAGGCGAGGTGTGGAACCGGCGCAAGACCGGCGAGGTGTATCCGCAGCTGCTGCACATCACCGCGATCCGCGACCGCGAGGGCGTGCTCACCCATTACGCGGCGCTGTTCACCGACATCAGCCGGCTCAAGGAGACCGAGGCGCGCATCCGCGACCTCGCCTATTACGACCCGCTCACCGGCCTGCCCAACCGCCGCCTCCTCGACGACCGCCTGCAGGTCGAGCTCGCCCACGCCGCACGCCTGCGCTGCCGGCTGGCGGTGATGTTCGTCGACCTCGACCGCTTCAAGCGCATCAACGACAGCCTCGGCCACGCGGTGGGCGACAAGCTGCTGGTCGAGATCGCCGCCCGCCTGCGCGCCAGCCTGCGCGACGACGACACCGTCGCCCGCATGGGTGGCGACGAGTTCCTCGTCGTGCTCAACAACCTGTCCGGCCCCGACGAGGCGGCGACGATGGCGCGCAGGATGGTCGCGGAGCTGCGCCGCCCGGTGAATGTCGAGGGCCGCGAGCTGGTGGTGACGACCAGCGTGGGCGTCGCCGTGTACCCGGACGACTCGCGCGACGCCGACACCCTGGTCAAGCACGCGGACGTGGCGATGTACCGCGCCAAGGACGAGGGGCGCAACAGCTTCCAGCTCTTCGAGCCGGCGATGAACGCGCGCTCGCTCGAGCGCCTCGCGCTCGAGACCGCGCTGCACCGAGCCCTGCCGCGCGACGAGCTGCAGCTCTACTTCCAGCCGGTGATGAAGGCCGAGGGAGGCGAACTGGTCGCGGTCGAGGCCTTGCTGCGCTGGCGCCACCCCGACCTCGGCCTGGTGTCGCCGGCCGACTTCATCCCGCTCGCCGAAGACACCGGCCTGATCGTGCCGATCGGCGAATGGGTGCTGCGCAGCGCCTGCGAGCATCACCGGCGCTGGTGCGAGGCGGGCGGCGCACCGCTGCACATGATGGTGAACATCTCGGCGCGCCAGTTCCGCGAGGAAGGCTTCGCCGCGATGGTCGGCAGCGTGCTCGCCGAGACCGGCATGACGCCGGGCGACCTGACGCTGGAGCTCACCGAAAGCATGCTGATGGACGACACCGACCGCGCGCTCGCGCGCCTCGACCATCTGCGCGCGCTCGGCGTGTGCCTGGCGATCGACGATTTCGGCACGGGGTATTCGTCGCTCGCCTATCTCAAGCGCTTCCCGATCGACGAACTCAAGATCGACCGCCTGTTCGTGCGCGGCATCGACCGCAACACGCGCGACGCGGCGCTGGTTTCGGCGATCGTCTCGCTCGGCCACAGCCTGGGCCTGCGCGTGGTCGCCGAGGGCGTCGAGACCGCCGCCCACCTCGACGTGCTGCGCCGCCAGGGCTGCGACCTGGCGCAAGGCTTCCACTTCAGCCCGCCCTTGCCCTGGGAAGAGTTCGTCAAAGCCTACCCGCCGGCGGGCTGAGCGCCGCGGTCCTCGTACGGCCAAATCGCGACTTGCGTCGCTCCTACAGGGGCTGCGCCGGGGGCGGTTGTCCCGGAGCGCGGTGCTGCGGTTCTCGTAGGAGCGACGCCAGTCGCAATCGGCCGCAACAATCCACGCGCCGCGGTCCTCGCACGCCCGAATCGCGACTTGCGTCGCTCCTACCGGGGCTGCGCCGGCGGCGGTTGTCCCGGAGCTCGGCGCTGCGGTTCTCGTAGGAGCGACGCCAGTCGCGATCGGCCGCAATCCACGCGCCGCGGTCCTCGTACGGCCGAATCGCGACTTGCGTCGCTCCTACCGGGACTGCACCGGGGGCGGTTGTCCGGAGCGCGGCGCTGCGGTTCTTTTGTAGGAGCGACGCCAGTCGCGATCGGCGGCAATCCACGCGCCACGGTCCTCGCACGGCCAAATCGCGACTTGCGTCGCTCCTACCGGGGCTGCACCGGCGGCGGTCGTCCCGGAGCACGGCGCTGCGGTTCTCGTAGGAGCGACGCCAGTCGCGATCGGCGGCAATCCACGCGCCGCGGTCTTCGTACGGCCGAATCGCGACTGGCGTCGCTCCTACAGGAAACCGCTACGGTTTCCGGGGTGGGGGCGTCCGACCGCCTGCCACGCCGCGCGCACCGCCTCCTCGCCGTAGCGGCGTTCCAGCCGCCGCACGGTGAAGTGACCGCGGCTGACGGCCTGGAAGTGGTCCATGAACATCAGGTTGATCGTCGCCCCCGCGGCGGCGCCGATGCCCGGCACGAGCATGCCGGCGGCCTTCTGGGTGAGCTGCACCTTGTAGCGCGCCGCCACCATCGTGATCAGCCGCGCCAGCGCCGGCGCGCCTTCGCTCGACAGCCCCTTCTGGGCGAAGTGGCGCGCGGCCTCCGACACCGTGGTGGCGAGGGCCGCGCGCACGGCGTAGTAACCCGCCTCGGCCGCGTCGTCGCTGCTCGCGTTGCCGCCGAGGGCGAACACCTCGAGCGCGGCCAGCCTCGCCTGCGCGCTGCCGATGTCCTCGCCCTCGCCACGCGCGATGTCGAGGATGGAGCGCATGATCAGCACGGTCGACAGCGGGATCTCCACCGTCAGCCCGGCGACCCCGAAGGCGCCGCCGCCCGCGCCGCTCACCGAGCCGAGCAGCTTGTGCAGGCGCGGAGAGGCTGGCTGGGCGGCGGGCTGCAGGGTCTTCGCGGCGGTGTCCATCGCCTTCATCAGCGCGTCGTGGGCGAGCCCGCCGATGCGCTCGCGCCAGCTCGCCGGCAGGCGCGCCATGCCCTTCTCCAGCGGGCTGCCGACGAAGCTGCTCAGGCGCGCGGCCAGGCTGGGCCGCTCGAGCAGCACGCGCGCCTCGGCGAGCGCGCGCAGGTCGGCGGCGTCGAGCATGTGGCGGGTTTCGTGGCTTGCGTTCATCGCGATCGGGTCCGGTGAGGGTGTCCCTGCTCAGACGCGTCGGTGGCGGCGGGCGTTCCCGCCCTCAGGACGGTTTGCCGGTTTCCAGCGCCTGCAGCAGCGCGGCGCCGATCACCGCGGCGGACTGTGCGCCCGACAGGCTGAGGCGGCGGTCGAGGATGAAGAAGGGCACGCCCTCGATGCCCTGGCGACGCAGTCCCGCGGCCATGCGCTGCACCTTGTCGGCATCGGTGCCGCGCTCCAGCCACTCGCGCACCAGTTCGCGGCGGTCGCCGCAGGCGGCGGCGAGATCGGCCAGGGTGTCGAGGTCGCCGATGTCGCGCCCCTCCTGGAAGTGCGCGGCGAACAGCGCGTGGGCGAGCGCGCGCACGCGCTCCGGCTTGTGGCCGTGGGCCTGGGCGCGATAGAGCAGGCGGTGCGCGGCGAGCGTGTTCGGGCGCGTGGCGATGCGCTCGAAGGCGTACTGCAGCCCGTCGCCGGCGGCAGCCTCGCGCACCTGGTCCAGCACCGCCTCAGCCTTCACCGGACCGCCGAACTTGCCCTCCAGGAAGGCGCGGTAGGGCTCGCCCGCGGGCGGAGTGTCCGGGTTGAGGAAGAAGGGCAGCCAGTTGATGCGCGGCTCGATGTCGGGGCGCGTCGCGCGCAGCTCGGCGAGCGCGCGGTCGAGGCGGACGGCGCCGAGGAAGCACCACGGGCAGACGAAGTCGGAGACGAGGTCGATGTTCAGGATCATGGGGAGGGGGTGAGTTTCGATGTACGGCTGGGGAAGCGGGGATGCGGGCACGTCGTCCGCGGCGGGGCTCAGGTTAAAGGATTCCTGAACACCGCGCGTCCACGTTGAAGCCCGCCTTGATGGCGACACACGACCGCGCCCGGCCGGCGGTGGTCGCGCTTCACAGAAAGCGCGCGATGAAGCAGGGTCGCGCCGGGTCCGCATCCGCCGGCAGCGCCAGCCAGACGCGCCGGCCGCTGCCCGGCACACGCTGGATTGCCTCGCCATCGGCGCCGAACAGCCGCTCCAGCACCGCCTCGGCGTTGCCGCCCGGCTGTACGAACTCCAGCCGGTCGCCAACGCCGAAGCCGTTCTTGACCTCGACCTCGGCCAGGCCGCGTGCGGCGTCCCAGCCCACCACCTCCCCCACCAGCAGGCTGCGCCCGGATTCGGAATGGCCGCGCAGGTAGTTCTGCTGCTCGGGCGTGGAGTGGCGCTGATAGAAGCCGTCGGTGTAGCCGCGGCTGGCCAGGCCCTCGAGTTCGCCGAGCAGGCGTACATCGAAGGGCCGCCCTGCCACCGCATCGTCGATCGCGCGCCGGTAACCCTGGGCGGCGCGGGCGACGTAGTAGGGGCTCTTGGTGCGGCCCTCGATCTTGAGCGAATCGACGCCGATCTCGACCAGGCGCTGCACGTGCTCGATCGCGCGCAGATCCTTCGAGTTGAGGATGTAGGTGCCGTGCTCGTCCTCCTCGATCGGCATCCGCTCGCCCGGGCGGGTGCCCTCCTCCAGCAGCCACACCTTGCTGCCGCCGAGGTGGCGCGGACCGCCGCCGAGCGCCAGCCCCTGCGCGGTGTCGAGCGCGCTGCGGGTGGCGGTGCCCACCGCGCCGGCGTCCTTGGGGTTGCCGATCGGCGTGGCGCCGCAGGCCTGCACGTCGCCGGCGGCGTCCTCGGCGGCCTCGTGCAGCTTGTAGTCCCAGCGGCAGGAGTTGGTGCAGCTGCCCTGGTTGGGGTCGCGGTGGTTGAAGTAGCCCGACAGCAGGCAGCGCCCGGAGTAGGCGATGCACAGCGCACCGTGCACGAAGACCTCCAGCTCCATGTCCGGGCAGGCATCGCGGATCTCGGCGACCTCGTCCAGCGACAGCTCGCGCGACAGGATGATGCGCTTGACCCCCACCGACTGCCAGAAGCGCACCGAGGCGTAGTTGGTGGTGTTGGCCTGCACCGAGAGGTGGATCGGCACCTCGGGCCAGCGCTCGCGCACCATCAGGATCAGCCCGGGGTCGGCCATGATCAGCGCGTCGGGCTGCAGCGCGATCACCGGCGCCATGTCGTCCTCGAAGGTGCGCAGCTTGGCGTTGTGCGGATAGATGTTGGCGACGAGATAGAACAGCTTGCCGGCGGCGCGGGCCTCGGCCATGCCGGCGGCGAGCGTGTCGAGCTGGCCGAAGTGGTTGTTGCGCACGCGCAGCGAATAGCGCGGCTGGCCGGCGTAGACCGCGTCCGCGCCATAGGCGAAGGCGGTGCGCATCATGTCGAGGGTGCCGGCGGGGGCGAGCAGTTCGGGGCGGCGCGGGGCCGGGGTGGAGGCGGGCATCGGGGGCGGGCGGGCAAAAGCGCATTTTACCTGCGCGGGCGGGGGGCGCCGGCGGTGGATTCTTGCTGCGATGAGCGATCTGCCGCACCTCCGCCACGTCACCCGGCTGCGGCGGCCGGCATTCAAGCCCTCAACGATGCTCGAATCTCGGCTTCCGCTTTTCCGTGAACGCGGCAAGCCCCTCGCGAAAGTCATGCTCGGAGAAACACGCGTGGAACAGCTCGCGCTCCAGGGCAAGGCCGGCATCGAGCCCCACCTGCGCCCCATTGACCGCGGCCTTGATCCTGCAGGCGACCGGGCTCGAGTACGACGCCACCAGCCGGGCGACCGACATGGCAGCGGCTTCGAGCGCCTCATCCGGAACCACGCGCGACACCAGGCCGGCGACAAGCGCCTCGTCCGCGCTCAGCGCGCGCCCGGTGAGCAGCAGATCCATCGCGACATGCTTGCCCACGACCCGCGCCAGCCGCTGCGTACCGCCCGCGCCCGGCATGGCGGCCAGCGTGATCTCGGGGTGGCAGAAGCGCGCCGAAGCTGCGGCGACGACGATGTCGCACATCTCCACCAGCTCGCACCCGCCACCCGCCGCCAGTCCCCTCACGGCAACGATCAAGGGCTTCCGGAGCCGGGGTGGCGCGGAAACGCAGCCAACAAACCCCGTCGCCCTGGCCTGTTCGGCGCTCATGTCCAGCATCTCCCGGATGTCCGCCCCGGCACAGAAGTGCTTCAGCGACGTGGAGATGAGGATCGCCCGCACGTCTTCGCGCGCATCCAAGGCCAGGAGCGCATCGTCGATTTCCTTGCAGAACTGCAGGTCCAGCGCATTCAGCGCATCGGCGCGATTCAGCTCAAGATGGCCGACGCCATCAGCGCATTCGACGGCAACCGAGGTCATTGTCGTTGCCTCCGCTGTACGCAGATTCAAGAATTTCGTTGTCCACTTGGAATGACTGCAGTCGACCCAATGTTGCCGTTAAGACTTGAGGAAAGCTGCCGATCGCCATTCTAGATACTCCCCCGGGGGCGGGAAGCACCGAGTGAGACCACCAGGCAGGACCTTGATGCCTGAAGCGTAGGGCGTAGCCCTTTAATCTTAGACGCGATTGCCCGAATTTACGCCAACAAACCGGAGCAGTGTTCTATTGGTTCGAACGGCTCTTCGGCGATACTATGGCGAAAGCACCCAGTTGGCTGCTTCTGATTGCTCTTGTTCCAAGAACGATTTAAACCAATTCCATTTTGCTTTTGCACCTACGGGGAGATCAGAAACAAGATTATCCTCCACGATACGCTTGTACTCCATAAAGGTGCGCTCAATACCCCCGTGTGATTTGTCCGCGATGTAGAAGTCGTGGAGACCATTAACAATCAGCGTTTCACGGTCGCGAACGCACATGCGCGACCCACCCCCAAACCCCTTGATCCAACATTCTTTGGCTGATTCGGAAAGTACGATACACGGGTTTTCACCAGCGGCCTCCAACCGATACGCTTCTTGATATGCTGGACCCACGATGTTGCCGTCACTGTGCCACACATTTCCCACGGCAATTCCTCCACGCAGGAGATAGCCGGCGCCCAAGAAGCGATGTGAAAGTTGGATGCAGCGCATAATCAATATGTCAAGACCACTGTAATTCTTGACTTCAGAGTCGGTGATTGGAGCGCTAAGGATGATGGAGTCGGAAACGTAGGTGTGCTTCGGAATGAGACGTGCTGGCACTGTGCTGAAAACACCGTTATTCAGTAGAGGAATTGAAGTTTCTAGCATATCAATAAGCGATTGCAGTTCTTCTAGTACCGAAAATTCGTGAACGGACTTGTCAACAAGCATGCCGAATCCGAGCACATCGATGAACGCAACCGCTCGTTCTTCGTAGGTAATGTTTTTCATTTTCGTTTCCTAATTCGAGCCACCGAGGAGGGTAGTCGAACCAAAGACGCAGCACGGCGAGCAGTCACCGCATCAAAATGTCAGCTATTCGGCAGTAAGTATTCGTATAGACGGCCGAGTTGCCATTCGGAGCAGACCCCTCTGACCACCAGCGCTGGAGGAAAGTTAAGCTCCTTTCCCATTCATATATTGCAGCGTCCGCGAGATTGAATGCCTGCTCGATTTTCTCAGCCATATCCCATGGAAAAATAAGCGAACTTAAGTCGCCTAGATCATCCTTTGCGACAAAGAGTTCGTTGTCTTGTGCGACGGACATAATTATTTGACACGGCCAGTCGAACGAATAATTGTACGGGATGGCGCGGATGTCGGCGCTTCGTGTCTTGTTTTTTTCATACCGGAAGAGACGTCCGAGCGTTGAACTAGGGGCAACTCTCCCGTAGATGCGCGACGAAAGCGACCGTAGTTCTCCGTACCTCGCGCGTTCATGCTTATCTCTTTCCTCTAGCCGACGATATTCGGCGGCTTCACTGTCTAGGAGTTTCTGGATAAAGCAGTGGGTCATGGCGTTAAAGCATTGAATGAACGAAATATGTGGCGGAGTTCGTTGCTCGGCTCTGTTTATTCAGAACCTATTGCTTCTTGCCTCAAGCATCACGAAGGGACGTCGATTCCTTCCGCAAAGAGCACGAGTGAACCGTAAGGCCGTGTATTTTTATTTAGGGGACAACCCTGTAGAAGCAGGAACCACACTCAAGGCAAGAGAAGAGGCAGCAATAGCAGCATCCGATAGCTTAGTAGCCTGCGGCTGCCTATCTTCCACATAAGTAGAGAGCATACCGCCGCGCCCGTTTGGCCGCTATCCGAATCGGGTGGCGACCGGCAGTTCCTGGCCGATGGTACCCCCTCAGCATCATCGCCGGACTGAGACACCCTCCCGCTGCAACGGAGCCTTGACTCAATCGAGTTCGCCTTCCGCGAAGACGTTGCGCAGGTGCCGCCCGATCACCGTCCGGTCCCGGCCGAACAACTGGCTCAAGTGCTCCTGGCGCAGCCTGACGGTATCGCCTTCCAGCCTGACCTCGACCGTGCCGGCATCGCCGCGGTGGATGACGAGTTCGCTCATCCCGCCAGCCCCTCGATCATCTGCTTGATCCGGTCCATCGAGCGCTTCAGGTCGGCGTCGATCTCCGCCAGCGGCCGCGGCGGCTCGAAAACGTAGAAGTGGCGGTTGAAGGGGATCTCGTAGCCGATCCGGGTCTTATCGTGGTCGATCCAGGCGTCGGGGGCGTGGGGCAGCACCTTGCGCTCGAACCAGGCCTGCACGTCCTCGAACAGCGGCACGTTCTCGGTGTCGCGCAGCGCGCTGTCGGGCTGGGGCTTGCCCTTCTGCTTGCCGCGCTCGCCGAGCTCGATGTGGGCGAACTTTTCCACCGCCAGGTAGAGCAGCCCGGCCTGCTCCTTGTCGCGGTGTTCGGCGAGCGCCGCGGCCTTGGTCGGCGCCAGCACGCAGTCGAGCCGGCGCAGCACGGTGAAGGGCAGGATCACGCGGCCGTATTCGGACTGCTTGAAGTCGCCGCGCAAGAGGTCGGCGACCAACCAGATGAGGGCGGAGAGGGCTTGCTGGTTCATGGGGTCGGGGTCGTCGGGCGGGGATCGCCTGCGATTATGGGCAGGACGATTGGCCGGCCCACGCTCGACTGCCTCGCACGGGACGCCGGGCCGGACATCCGGCGGGCGGCAGAACTGCCGTCCAGTCTTGGCCCGACGTTCCACCCTGCGGAACATTTTCAGATCGCGCAGCTTTTCTCGAGAATTGAATTAAATTTATGGAACCGGCCAGAAGCCGGGCTTATTCCAGGAGACAGACAATGAAAGCAGCGCTCGCGACCCTGCTGATCCCGGTGGCAACGCTCGCCATCGGCGTCCAGGCCGGCCACGCCGCCTCGCCGGTCCAGCACGACCGCCCCAACATCCTGCTGATCATGGCCGACGACCTCGGCTACACCGACCTCGGCAGCTACGGCAGCGAAATCGCCACTCCCAACCTCGACACCCTGGCCGACACCGGGGTCAAGATGACCCAGTTCTACGCCTCGCCGTTCTGCTCGCCGACGCGCGCGATGCTGATGTCCGGCACCGACAACCACCTCGCCGGCTTCGGCGACATGGCCGAGCTGATGCTGCCCGAGCAGCGCGGCAAGCCGGGCTACGAGGGCTACCTCAACGAGCGCGTGGTGCCGATGGCGCAGGTGCTGCGCGACGCCGGCTATCGCACGCTGATGACCGGCAAGTGGCACCTCGGCGTGCCCGAGCAGTACAGCCCGGCCGCGCGCGGCTTCGACCAGTCGTATGCGCTGGTGCATGGCGGCTCCAGCCACTGGAGCGACGGCGCGGGCATCGTCGCCGCCGATCCGGCCAAGCCGCCGAAGGCCATCTACCGCGAGAACGGCAAGGAGACGACGCTGCCGAAGGACTTCTTCTCGTCCGACTTCTTCACCTCGCGGCTGATCGAGTACATCGACGCCGGCAAGGGTTCGGGCAAGCCCTTCTTCGCCTACCTCGCCTTCACCGCGCCGCACTGGCCGCTGCACGCGCACGACGCCGACATCGCCAGGTACGAGCAGCGCTACAAGGACGGCTACGACAAGCTGCGCCGCGAGCGCCTCGAGCGCATGAAGAAGCTCGGCCTGGTGGCCGCCGACACGCCGGTGTTCGAAGGCCACCCGCTGTGGCCGAAGTGGGACAGCCTGAGCGCGGCGGAGAAGGAATCCGAGGCGAGGCGCATGGCGGTGTACGCCGCGATGGTCGACAACATGGACCAGAACATCGGCCGCATGCTCGACTACCTGAAGAAGACCGGGCAGCTCGACAACACCTTCATCTTCTTCCTGTCCGACAACGGCGCCGACGGCAACTCGGTGTACGACGTGGCGCGCACCCGCGAGTGGATCCACAAGGACATGGACAACAGCATCGCGCACATCGGCAAGTCCGGCTCCTACGCCGAGTACGGGCCGGGCTGGGCGCAGGTGGGCTCGACGCCGTTCCGCATGTTCAAGTCCTTCATGTACGAGGGCGGCATCGCCGTGCCGGCGATCGCCTGGGGCCCGGGCGTCAAGGGCGGCAAGCTCGAGTCGGCGATGGCCCACGTGACCGACATCGCGCCCACGCTGTTCGAGCTCGCCGGCGCGAAGCACCCCGGCACCGAGTACCAGGGCAGGCCCGTGCTGCCGCTGCGCGGCGCCTCGATGCTGCCGCTGCTGCAGGGGCGCGGGCAGGCCGTGCATGGCGCGGACAAGGCGATCGGCTGGGAGCTGGGCGGGCGCAAGGCGCTGCGCAAGGGCGACTGGAAGATCGTGTCGGCGAACCAACCCTGGGGCACGGGCGACTGGGAGCTCTTCAACGTCGCCCAGGACCGCAGCGAGAGCCGCAACCTCGCCGCCGCCAACCCGCAGAAGCTGGGCGAGATGCTGGTGGCCTGGCGCGACTACGTGCGCGAGACCGGCACGCTGGAGATCCGCAACCTCGCCAACCGCCCCGGCTACAGCAACGGCGCGAAGTACTACGAGGACCTGAAGTACGAGGCCACCCTCGTCCCGCGCACGGCCAGGCCCTGAGCGCATGCGCCTGCCCGCCCTGCTCCTCGCCTGCGTCCTGATGGTGCCGGCCGCGTTCGCGGCCGCCCCGCAGGCGGGGACGCGGCCCGACCACGTCGCCGACCGCGACTGCCTCGCCTGCCACCCCGACCAGGCGGGCGCCTGGGCCGAATCGAAGCACCGCCATGCGATGCCGCCGGCGACGGCGCAGACCGTGCTCGGCGACTTCGGTGAGGCCGGCTCCGGCGAAGTCCGCTTCGGCGAGGGTGCGGCGGCGGCGCGCTTCTTCCGCCGCGGCGGCGACTTCATGGTCGCCGCGCAAGGGCCCGACGGGCGCACGCAGGCGCTCGCGGCCAGCCACGTCTTCGGCATCCGGCCGCTGCAGCAGGTGCTGCTGCCGCAGCAGGGCGGACGCCTGCAGGCCTTCACGATCGCCTGGGATACCACGCGCAAGACCTGGTTCTCGCTGCACGCCGACGGCCCGGTCGCCCCGGGCGACAACCTGCACTGGAGCGGGCGCTACCAGAACTGGAACCTGATGTGCGGCGAGTGCCACACCACCGCCTACCGCAAGGGCTACGACGACGAGCACGACCGCTACGCCACCACCTGGGCCGAGGCGAACGTGGGCTGCCAGGCCTGCCACGGCGCCGGCCGCGCGCACACCGAGAACGCACGCAGGCGCGCCGCCGCGGGCGAGCGCGGCCAGGCGCCGCTGCCCACCCCGAACCGGGCGCTGGCCGGCGCGCACGCCCAGGTCGACCAGTGCGCCACCTGCCACGCGCGCCGCACCCGGCTGGTCGAGGACGCCGTGGCCGGCGCGCCGCTGTTCGACCAGTTCATCCCCGACAACCTGCGCCCCGGCCTCTACCACGCCGACGGCCAGCAGCTCGACGAGGTCTTCGAGTACGGCTCCTACCGCCAGAGCCGCATGTACCAGGCGGGCGTGGCCTGCACCGACTGCCACGACCCCCACCGCGGCCGCCTGCGCGCCGAAGGCAACGCGCTGTGCACGGCCTGCCACAATCCCGCCCCCGACCGCGGCCGCTTCCCCGGCCTGCAGGCGAAGGACTACGACGCGCCCTCGCATCACTTCCACCGCGGCGGCGGCGCCGGCAGCCAGTGCGTCGACTGCCACATGCCGAGCCGCAACTACATGGTCGTGCATCCGCGCCGCGATCACGCCATCCGGGTGCCGCGCCCCGACCTGGGCGCGCGCACCGGCGCGCCCGACGCCTGCACCGGCTGCCACGCCGACCGCGGCGCCGAGTGGGCCGCGGCGGCGATCGAGCGCCACCACTGCAAGCGCACGCATCCACCCCACTACGGCGAGATCCTCGCCGCCGCACGCGCAGGCGCCCCCGGCGCGGCCGGGGGCCTGGCCGCGCTCGCCCGCGACGCCGCCGTGCCCGCGATCGTGCGCGCGAGCGCGATCGAGCAGCTCGCCCAGCTCGACCCCCAGGCCGTGCCCGCCGCCGCGCTGCGCGACCCCGACCCCGCGCTGCGCACCAGCGCCGCGGCCGCCTTCGCGCTGCGCCCCGCCGAAGAGCGCCTCGCGCAGCTCGCCCCCCTGCTCGCCGACCCCGTGCGCGCGGTGCGCATCACCGCCGCGCGCGCGCTCGCCGACCTGCCCGCAACCGCGCTCGCGCCCGAGCTACAGGACCGCCAGCGCGCCGCGCTGGCCGAGTTCGTCGCGGCACAGCAGGCGATGGCAGACATGCCGAACGCCCAGCTCAACCTCGCCGGGCTGGCGCTCGCGCAACGCGATCCGCTCGTGGCGGAGCAGCGCCTGCGCCGCGCGCTGCAGCGCGAACCCGCGCTCGACAGCGCACGCCTCGGCCTGGCCACGCTGCTCGCGCAGACCCGCCGCGAGGACGAGGCCGAGCGCGTGCTGCGCGACGGGCTCGCCCGCGCCACCAGTCCCGGCGAGCTCCACCTCGCCCTCGGCCTGCTCGCCGGCCAGCGCCAGCGCTGGGAGGAGGCCGCGCGCGAGCTGCGCACCGCCGACGCCCTGCTGCCGGGCCATGCGCGCGTGCGCCGCAACCTCGACGCCGTGGAACGCTACCTGGAGCGCACCCGCCCGCGCTGAAGGGCTCCGCGACGGCGCGGCGGTGCTCAGGGCTGGCGCGGCGACGCGAGCGCGGCCGCGATCGCTGCGGCGCAGGCCTGCAGGTCGGCCAGATGCGCCTCCACCACCTTCGCGCGCAGGTCGTAGCGCCGCGGCCACACCAGGTTGATCGCCCCGCGCACCCCGCCATCGGCGAGGATCGGCACGGCGATGGCGTCGAAGCCGTCGTCGAAGCCCGCCATGTCCTCGAACGAGCCGCCGAAGAGCGCGTCGCGCACCGCATAGCCGCGCTGTCGCGTCTCCTCCAGGAGGGCGTCGATCTCGCCCTCGAGGACCGCCGCCGTGCGCGGATTCGACGGCGAGGCGGCGCACCAGTGGGCGAGCACCGCTTCGCGTTCGGCCGCAGCGCAGAAGGCAAGCCAGGCCCGCCCGGGCGCGGAGAGCAGGATGTCCACCCGATAGCCGATGCGGTAGCGCGGATTGAGCGCCAGCCCGGAGAGGCGGCGGGAGCTCTCCGCGACCTCCATCGCGAAGTCGCGGTACACCAGCAGGTCGGACGGCCACAGCACCGTGCGCTGCAGCGCCACCAGGTGCGGCGCCGCGGCCTCGACCAGGCGCGGATCGATCGCGTGCCCGCTCGGCGCCGCGGTCCACGCCAGCGAGCGCCGCCACAGCCCGTCGTCGATCGATCGCCACGCCAGCCCGCCCCGCTCCAGGGTGTGCAGGATGCGCAGCAGGGTCGGCTTGGGGAGCGCGCTGGCGGCGTGGAGCGCGCGCAGCGAGCTGCCCTCCTGGGGGCCGAGCAGGCGCAGCACCTCGATGCCGCGTTCGAGGGCACGGATCGAGGTGCCACGTTCCGAACTCATGCGTGGCGGCTCCTGTCGTCCATCCGGGACCTCCCGCGGCTCATGACATGGGAGGAATATAGAGGCTCTCCTTCACCTCCTCCATCACCACGTAGCTGCGCGACTCGGTCGCCGAGGGCAGCTTGAGCAGGATGTTGCCGAGCAGGCGACGGTAGTCGCTCATCTCCGAAATGCGCGCCTTGATCAGATAGTCGAAATCGCCCGACACGAGGTGGCACTCCATGACCTCGGGGACGAAGGCGAGCTCCTTCTTCACGCGCTCGAAGGCGTCGTTCGACTTGGCGGCGAGCTTGAGCTCGACGAAGACCAGCAGCGGGCGGCCGAGCGCGCGCGGGTCGACGCGGGCGTGGTAGCCGGTGATCACGCCCTCGCGCTCCAGGCGGCGCACGCGCTCGGTGCACGGGGTCGCCGACAGGCCCACCTGGTGGGCGAGCTCGGTCATCGTCAGGCGCCCGTTCTTCTGCAACAAATCCAGTATTTTCAGGTCTGTACGGTCGAGGTCGCGCATTTCACTGCGCCGCCGGCAAGGCGGCCTCCAGATTGGTGATCTTCACTGATTGGCGATATCAGTTTAGTGACTTTCGCTAGTAAGGCCTCATTAGACTGCCGCAATTCCATCGAATACAGGCAGGAGACGCGAAATGAACGTGATCGTACTCGGCAGCGGCGTGATCGGCACCACCACCGCGTGGTATCTCGCCCAACGCGGCGCGCGCGTCACCGTGATCGACCGCCAGCCCGGCGCCGCACTCGAGACCAGCTACGCCAACGCCGGCCAGGTCTCGCCCGGCTACTCCACACCCTGGGCCGCGCCCGGCATTCCGCTGAAGGCGCTGAAGTGGCTGTTCCAGCGCCACGCCCCGCTCGCGATCCGCGCCGACGGCAGCCTGTTCCAGCTGCGCTGGATGGCGCAGATGCTCGCCAACTGCTCGAGCGCGCGCTACGCGGTGAACAAGGAGCGCATGATGCGCGTCTCCGAGTACGCCCGCGACTGCCTGCGCACGCTGCGCGCCGACACCGGCATCGCCTACGAGGAGCGCAGCCGCGGCACGCTGCAGCTGTTCCGCACCCAGGCCCAGCTCGACGCCGCCGCGCGCGACATCGCTGTGCTGGAGGAGTGCGGCGTACCCTACGAGCTGCTCGACGGCGACGCGCTCGCCGGCGCCGAGCCGGCGCTGGCCCGTCGCCCCGGCAAGCTCGCCGGCGGCCTGCGCCTGCCCAACGACGAGACCGGCGACTGCCAGCTCTTCACCACCCGCCTGGCGGCGATGGCGGAGGCGGCCGGCGTGACCTTCCGCTTCGGCACTGAGGTGCGCGAACTCGTGCGCCGCGGCGGCCATATCGAGGGCGTGCGCATCGCCGGTGCCGACGGCGTCGAGCACACGCTGGTCGCCGACCGCTACGTGCTCGCCTTCGGCAGCTACTCGCGCGCGCTCGCCTCCAGCCTCGGACTGGACTTGCCGGTGTATCCGGTGAAGGGCTACTCGCTGACCGTGCCGCTGGTCGACGCCGCGCGCGCGCCGGTGTCCACCGTGCTCGACGAGACCTACAAGGTCGCGGTGACGCGCTTCGACGAGCGCATCCGCGTCGGCGGCATGGCCGAGCTCGGCGGCTTCGACCTGCGCCTCAACCCGCGCCGGCGCGAGACCCTGGAGCTGGTGGTGAACGACCTCTTCCCCGGTGGCGGCGACGTCAAGGCGGCGGAGTTCTGGACCGGCCTGCGCCCGATGACGCCGGATTCCACCCCGATCATCGGCGCCACGCCCTTCCCCGAGCTCTTCCTCAACACCGGCCACGGCACCCTGGGGTGGACGATGTCCTGCGGCGCCGGCGCGCTGGTCGCCGATCTGGTCGTCGGCCGCCAGCCGGCGATCCGCCACGACGACCTCGGCCTCGCGCGCTACGGCGCCGAGCACCGCAGCATACCGGTGGCCGGCGCCCGCCAGCGTCCGCTCGGCACCGTCTGAAGCGCGCTTGCGCGGCTTCGTGAGCCACAGCGCGTGCCCGGGGCGCGGCATCGCGACTCGCGTCGCTCCTACAGTGCCCCGGCAGCGTGGGCGGCCCCTGTAGGAGCGACGCAAGTCGCGATTCCACGGCTCCATGTGCTGCGGCGGTGATCCGCGCGCCCGATCGCGACTTGCGTCGCTCCTGCGGCGCGGCTCCGGCAGCGTGGCGGGCCCTCGTGGGAGCGACACGAGTCGCGATTCCACGGCGCGGGGGCCTCTGTGGGAGCGACGCGAGTCGCGATTCCACGGCGCGGGAGCCTCTGTGGGAGCGACGCGAGTCGCGATCGGGCCGCGCATTGCGGCGCTGGCGAATTCCCCGCACCATTTTGCCTTTCCACCCCTTCCGATCCCCGCCATGCGTCCCGCCCGCGCCCTCATCGACCTCTCCGCCCTGCGCCACAACTATCTTCTCGCTCGCGAGCGCCACGGCGGGCGGGCGCTCGCGGTGGTCAAGGCCAACGCCTATGGCCACGGCGCGCTGCGCTGCGCGCAGGCCTTGCGCGACGAGGCCGACGGCTTCGCGGTAGCCTTCCTCGGCGAGGCGCTGGAGCTGCGCGCGGGCGGCATCGATGCCCCCATCCTGCTGCTCGAGGGCGTGTTCGCCGCCGACGAGCTCGCCGAGGCGGCGCGCCAGCGGCTGTGGATGGTCGTTCACCACGAGGAGCAGCTGTGCATGCTGGAGCGCACGCCGCTCGCCGCACCGGTGGATGTGTGGCTGAAGGTCAATAGCGGCATGAACCGCGCCGGTTTCGTCGGCGACGCGGTGGCGCGGGCCTGGCGGCGCCTGCAGGCGAGCGGCAAGGTCGGACGCATCGTGCTGATGACGCACTTCGCGCGCGCCGACGAGCCCGAGCTCGGGACCACGCTGGAACAGTTGCAGCGCTTCGAGGCCGCCACCGCCGGCCTGCCCGGCGCGCGCAGCGTGGCCAACTCGGCAGCGATCCTGGCCTGGCCGCAGGCGCGCCGCGACTGGGCGCGCCCGGGCATCCTGCTCTATGGGGCCGATCCCATGCCCGCCGAGGGCAACGGCCTGCGTGCGGTGATGACGCTGGAGAGCGCGGTGATGGCGGTGCGCGAGATCGCGCCCGGCGAGGCGCTCGGCTACGGCGGCCGCTTCGTCGCCGAACGCCCGACGCGGGTCGGCCTGGTGGCGATGGGCTACGCCGACGGCTACCCGCGCGTGGTGCCCGACGGCACCCCGGTGGCGGTGGAGGGCCGCGCGAGCCGGATCATCGGCCGGGTGTCGATGGACATGCTGACGATCGACCTCACCGCGCTGCCCGAGGCCTGCCTGGGCAGCCAGGTCGAGCTATGGGGCAAGCAGGTGCCGATCAACCACATCGCCCAGGCCGCGGGCACGATCAGCTACGAGCTGCTGTGCAACGTGAAGCGGGTGCGGCTGGAGTATGCGGACGCGCGAGGCGTGGGAGGCAAGGCGTAGGGAGCGAGGCGTCAGCTGCGGCGGGCGATCGAGCGTCCACCGGCTTCCTGAAGCCTCTCAGCGCAGCTTGCGGAGGTTTTGCTCCTTGCCCCCGACGCCTCGCACCCGACGCCTCACTCCCGTACCCGATCGATCGTCACCGTCACGCCTTCGGCATCCGGCGCCACCGGAGCGCTGACGCCCTCGAGGTCGCCGGGGCGTGCGGTGGCATCGCCACCCTTGGAGACGCGCGCCGCGATCACGACGCGCTCGGGCACCGCGGCGTCGCCCATCATCAGCCTCGCGCCGTCGAAGTCGAAATTCACCGGCAGCTCGCTGCCCTTGAAGCGCAGCGCCGCCAGCGGGGGGCCGCCGGCCGGGCCACGCACGAACACGAACACCGCGTCCTCGGCCGCGACCTGGCCGGCGAGCGCGCCCTCGACCTGCAGGCGGCCGGCGACCTTGAGCGGCGAGGCCGGCGGCGGCGCGGCATTGCCTTCGTTGGTGGCGAGCGGCGCCATGCCGGCCTTCGCGCGCGCCTCGTTGATGCTCGCGCGCACGCCGCGCGCGACGTCGTCGCCCGGGGGGATCAGGGCGAGGATGCGCTCCCAGTAGCCGGCGGCGGCGGCGAAGTCGTCGCGCTGGTAGGCGGCGGTGCCAGCCAGCGCCAGCGCCTTGGGATGCTTCGGTTCCGCCTCGAGCGCACGCAGCACCAGCGCCTCGGCATCGCTCCCGACCTTGCCGGTCTGCGCGGCGACCACGTCGGCCCAGTCGGAGAGCACGTCGGGGTCGTTGGGCACCAGCTTGTCGAGGCGTTCGTAGGCGGCGGCAGCCTTGGGGAAGTCCTTCAGCACCAGGTAGGTCCGCGCCAGCATCGCCCAGCCCTCGGCGTTGTCGGGGTTGGCGGCGAGGTGCTTCTCCAGGCTGCCCACCATCTCGGTGACCTGCTCCTGCGTGAAGCCCTGCTGGCCCTCGACGTTCTTCGGGTCGAGCGCGGCGGGCTCGCCGATCATCAGGTAGGTGCCGACGGCAAGCGCGGGGATGGCGAGGCCGGTGGCGAGCGCCCACGCCTTGCTCGGCCGGCGGTCGGCGCTGTCGGCCGTCTCGGCGGCCACCTCGGCCTCCTCGAGGGCACGGCGCTCCAGCTCCTCGCGGCTCTTCGCATGGGTCGCGGCGTCGATGCGGCCCTCGGCGAGCTCGGCGTCGAGATCGGCGAGCTGCTCGCGCAGCACGGTCAGCACCATCGCGCTCTGGCGCATCTGCGCCTGGCCGCGGCGGCCGTAGCCGAGCAGCGGCGGCAGGATCAATAGCAACGCGCCGGCCACGAGCAGGCCGGCGAAAACGAGGAAGGCGGTCACTTGCGGGACTCCGGGGATGCGGGATTCGAGGCGGCGTCCCCGCCGCCGGCGAGCAGCGCACGCGCGCGCTCGCGGTCTGCGGCGCTGAGCGCGCCCTCGGCGGCGATCTCGCTGCGGCGCCGGCGCAGGCGCCAGGCCAGCCAGCCGGCGCCCCCCAGCAGCAGGGCGAACGGCCCGACCCAGAGCAGCCCGGTCACAGCCTTGAAGGGCGGCTCGTAGAGCACGAAGTCGCCGTAGCGCTCCACGAGGTAGTCGATCACGTCGTCCTTGTCCTTGCCCGCGGCGAGCTGTTCGCGCACCTGGTTGCGCAGGTCCACCGCGAGCGGCGCGTTGGATTCGGCGATCGACTGGTTCTGGCAGACGAGGCAGCGCAGCTTGTGCGACAGCTCCATCATGTCGGCTTCGAGCTTGGGATCGGCGGCGACCGCCGGGGCGACGCCCGGGTCGCTCGCGGTGGCGATGCCGACGGGGGTGATGGCCGGGCCGCCTTCGGCCGTGGCGGCATGGAGAGGCGCGGCGATCAGCGCGGCGAGCGCGCCGACGCCGAGCACGCGACGCAGGCCGTGGAGCCCGGACGGGACGAGCTTGGGATCAGCCGGCACGACGCAGCTCCTCGACCTTGGGCATGATCTGGGTCTGCAGCGACTCGGGAGTGATCGGGCCGATGTGCTTGTAGCGGATGCGGCCTTCGCGGTCGATCAGGAAGGTCTCGGGCACGCCATACACGCCGAAGTCGATGCCGACGCGGCCGTCGATGTCGAGCACCGAGAGCAGGTAGGGGTTGCCGTGATCGGCGAGCCAGCGCCGTGCGCGCTCGATCGCCATCGTGGTCTCGGCCTCGAGCGCCATGCCGCGGGTGCTGATCGCGCCGTCGCCGCGCACTTCCTTGTAGTTGAGGCCGACCACCGGCACCAGCTTCTGCGCGGCCATGCGTACCAGCACCGGGTGCTCCTGGCGGCAGGCCACGCACCACGAGGCCCACACGTTGAGCAGCCAGACCTGGCCGCGCATCTCCTCGAGCGCGAAGGTCTGCTCGGGCTGGTCGAGACGGGCGAGGCGGAAGTTCGGCGCCGGCTTGTCGATCAGCGGCGAGGGCACCTCGCGCGGGTTGAGGGTGAGGCCGAAGGCGAGGAAGCCGGCGAGGCCGAAGAACAGCAGCAGCGGTACGAGAAACTTGGCTTTCATGGTTTTCCCAGGTCGAACTCAGGCGGCGACGCGACTGCCCACCGCCGCGGCGGCGTCGCGCGCGGCCAGGCGGCGATAGCGGCGGTCGGCGGCGGCGAACACGCCTCCGAGGCCCATCAACACGCAACCTGCCCAGATCCAGCTGATGAAGGGCTTGTAGTAGAGGCTGACGATCCAGGCGCCGTCCTCGAGCTGTTCGCCGAGCGAGACGTACACGTCGCGGAACACGCCGATGTCGAGCGAGGCCTCGGTCATCGGCATGCCCTGGGCGAGATAGACGCGCTTCTCGGGAGTGAGCATGTCGAGCGAGCGGCCGTCGCGCAGCAGTTCGATCCTGCCGCGCGCGGCGTCGTAGTTGGGGCCGTCGGCATCCACCGCGCCACGGAAGACGAAAGTGTAGCCGGCGAGCTCGGCGTGCTGGCCTTCCTTCATCTTGACGTCGAGGTGGCGGTCCAGGCTGCCCACCATGGTGACGCCGATGATGAAGATGCCGATGCCGAAGTGGGCGAGCCACATTCCCCACCACGACGCGGTTATCGAACGCAGGCGCGAACCGGCCGAGGCCCCGGCGCGCTCGCCGAGGCGGCGGACGAGCAGTTGCAGGCTGGCGAGCACCACCCAGGCCGCGAGCGAGAGGCCAAGCGCGGTGCGCCAGGTGAGGTGATCCACCGCCCACGCGCTGCCGACGCCGATCGCCACGCTGGCGACGAAGGCGGGCGCCACGCGGCGCACCTCGGCGAGGAGCTCGTCGTCCTTCCAGCGCAGGAAGGGGCCGAACACCATCAGCACCACGACCGGGGTCATCAGCGGCACGAACACCGCCTCGAAGTAGGGCGGCCCGACCGAGATCTTGCCGAGGC
The DNA here is from genome assembly GCF_055393985.1 of Thauera sp. DNT-1. Lineage (NCBI taxonomy): Bacteria > Pseudomonadati > Pseudomonadota > Betaproteobacteria > Rhodocyclales > Zoogloeaceae > Thauera > Thauera sp. DNT-1. The sequence goes on from NZ_AP043752.1 coordinate 2,494,202, forward strand.
CGAGGGCGTCGAGGAAGAGCGGATACAGCGTGCCGAGCAGCACCGAGGCCGAGGCCACGGTGAGCAGGACGTTATTGGCGAGCAGGGCGGTCTCGCGCGACACCAGGCCGAAGCTGCCGCCGCCCATGAGCTTGTTCGCACGCATCGCGTACAGCAGCAGCGAGAAGCCGATCACGATCACGAGCAGGGCGAGGATGTAGAGGCCGCGCCTGGGGTCGGTGGCGAAGGCGTGCACGCTGGTGATGACGCCCGAGCGCACCAGGAAGGTGCCGAGCAGCGACAGCGAGAAGGCGCCGATCGCCAGCAGCACCGTCCAGCTGCGGAAGGCGCCGCGCTTCTCGGTGACGGCGAGCGAGTGCATCAGCGCGGTGCCGAGCAGCCAGGGCATGAAGGAGGCGTTCTCGACCGGATCCCAGAACCACCAGCCCCCCCAGCCGAGCTCGTAGTAGGCCCATCCCGAGCCGACCGCGATGCCGGCGGTGAGGAAGACCCAGGCGATCGTGGTCCACGGCCGCGACCAGCGTGCCCAGGCGGCATCCATCCGTCCCGACAGCAGCGCCGCGATCGCGAACGCGAAGGCCACCGAGAAGCCGACGTAGCCCATGTAGAGCAGCGGCGGATGGATGATCATCCCCGGGTCCTGCAGCAGCGGGTTGAGGTCGCGGCCCTCGGCGACGGCCGGCAGCAGGCGGTCGAAGGGGTTGGAGGTGACCAGGGTGAAGGAGATGAAGCCGGCGCTGACCAGACCGAGCACGCCCAGCACGCGGGCGAGGAAGGCGTCGGGCAGGTGGCGCGAGAACACCGTCACCGCGACCGTCCACAGCGACAGCGACATCGCCCACAGCAGCAGCGAGCCCTCGTGGTTGCCCCACACGCCGGTGATCTTGTACATCAGCGGGGTGGCGCTGTGCGAGTTGGTGGCCGCGAGCTGGACGGAGAAGTCGCTCTGGATGAAGGCCCAGGTCAGGCAGAAGTAGCTGAACAGGATGAAGAAGAACTGCCCCTGCGCCGCGGGGCGGCCGACCGCCATGAGCGCCGAGCTGTTGCGCTGCGCGCCGACCAGCGGCACGACCGCCTGCACCAGCGACAGCACCAGGGCAAGAATGAGGGCGAAGTGTCCGAGTTCGGGGATCATGTCACTGGCTCAAGGTCTGGGCGGCCTTCTGGGCCTGTTCCACGGCGTGGGCGGCCTCCGGCGGCATGTAGTTCTCGTCGTGCTTGGCGAGCACCTCGGTGGCGCGGAACACGCCGCCCTCGAGCCTGCCCTGCACCACCGCGCCCTTGCCCTCCTTGAAGAGGTCGGGCAGCGTGCCCTTGTAGGTCACCGGGATGACCCTGGCGGTGTCGGTGATCGCGAAGCGCACCGTTACACCGTCGGCCTCGCGCTGGATCGAGCCGTCCTCGACCATGCCGCCGATGCGGAAGGTCTTGCCGGTGGGCGCCTTGCCCTCGGAGACCTCGGTCGGCGTATGGAAGAACACCAGGTTTTGCTGGAAGGCGCTCAGCACCAGGGCGACCGCGGCGAACAGCAGGGCCACCCCGCCGCCGACCAGCATCAGACGTTTGCTACGGGCTTTCATGTTTCCGACTCCATGGCGGGCATCGTGCCTTCGCCGTTACGCTTGCCTGCATCCTTGCCCACCGCGCGGCGCCAGCGCAGCAGGCGACGGGTGGTGTCCTTCCGACGCTGGAACACGAGCACGAGTTCCAGCGCGATCAACGCGAACGCGAGGCCGTAGCTGCCCCACACGTAAAAGGCGGCACCGCCCATGTCCCAGAACGCGGACCAGCTCTCCCACTGCTGCATCAGGCACGCCCTCCGGCGGTTTGCGAAAGCTTCGCGGCGCGCTCGAGCTCGGCGCCGACCCACTCGGTGTGGCGCTCGCGCTCGAGGATCATCGGCCGCACCCGCCACAGCACCACGGCGAGGGTGTAGGCCCACGACGCCAGCGCCATCACCAGCATGCCGGTGAGCATGGTGGTCGCCATCGACGGCGCCTTGGTGAGGCTCACCGAGGCGCCCTGGTGCAAGGTGTTCCACCACTGCACCGAGAAGTAGATGATCGGCACGTTGACCGCGCCCACCAGCGCGATGATTGCGCCGGCGCGGTCGGCGCGACGCGGATCCTCGATCGCGCGCGTGAGCGCGATGAAGCCGAAGTAGAGGAAGAGCAGCAGCAGCTGCGAGGTCAGGCGCGCATCCCACACCCAGTAGGCGCCCCAGGTGGGCTTGCCCCACAGCGCGCCGGTCCACAGCGCGACGAAGCAGAACATCGCCCCGGTGGGGGCGAGCGCCTGGCTCATCACAAAGGACAGGCGGGTGTTCATGACCAGCCCGACCGCCGACCAGAAGGCCATGACGAGGTAGATGAACATCGACATCCAGGCCGCCGGCACGTGGATGAAGATCACCCGATAGACCTGCCCCTGGGTGGCGTCGGTGGGGGCGACGAAGAAGCCGAGCCACAGCCCGACCGCGGTGAGGACGACGGCGCTCGCGGCGAACCAGGGCGCGAGACGACCGGCGAGAGGATAGAAATTCTGCGGTGCAGCAAACCGCAGCAGGCTGCGACCGCGTTCGGGATTCGTCATGCTTCGAGGCTTCGCTTTCTCGGCCCGCCGCGCCCGCCTGGGGGCGCGGCTGCGTCGTCAATCGGTTGAAATTCTGAGCGCTGCCGCGCACGCCACCGGCGCCAGCGCGAGCGCCCCCGCCAGACCACCGCCGAGCAGCAGCAGATGGGCGGCGGCACCGCTACCCGACAGCTCGGCCTCGACCGCGCCGGCACCGAAGATCAGCACCGGGACGAACAGCGGCAGCACCAGCAGGGCCAGCAGCATGCCACCGCCGCGCAGCCCGAGGGTCAGCGCCGCGCCGACCCCACCGAGCAGCGCGAGGATGGGCGTGCCGAGCAGCAAACTTAGTATCAGCACGGGCAGCCCGCCTTGTTCGAGGTCAAGCAGCAGACCCATGGCCGGCGCCACCGCCACCACCGGCAGGCCGGTGCTGAGCCAGAACGCCAGCACCTTGGCCATCACCCACAGCGCAGCCGGCTCGCTAGACAGGAGAAGCTGCTCGAGAGTTCCGTCGCTGTAGTCCTGCGCGAACAGGCGATGCAGCGAAAGCAGGCAGGCGAGCAGCGCCGCGACCCACAGCACGCCGGGCGCGATCGCGCGCAGCTGGTTGGGCTCGGCGCCGACGCCGAAGGGGAACAGGCACACCACGATGATGAAGAAGGCGAGCGTGACGAGCACGTCGGCGCGCCCGCGCCAGGCCAGCAGCAGGTCGCGCCGCAGCACGGCGAGGAAGGTGCTCAGCATGCGAAGACTCCGACGTCGAGCACCTCGGGCGGGCGCGCGAAGGGCGCGTCCTGGTGGGTGGTGAGCATCACCATGCCGCCCGCTTCGCAGTGCTGCGAGAGCGTGGCGGCGAGATCGGCGACCGCACGCACGTCGAGCGCGGTGAAGGGCTCGTCGAGCACCCACAGCGGGCGCGCGTTCGACAGGAACAGCCGCGCCAGGCCGACGCGGCGGCGCTGGCCCTGCGACAGCACGCGCGCCGGCAGGTCGAGCTGGTCGGCGAGGCCGATGCGCTGCAGGGCCTGCACGCAGTCCTCCGCGTCGACCGCGTCGCCGGCGGCAGCGCAGGCGAAACGCAGGTTCTCCAGCGGGCTGAGGAGGTCATTGAGCGCGGCGGCGTGGCCGAGGTAGAGCAGGTCGCCGTGGAAGGCCTCGCGCGCGCGCCGGATCGACTCGCCGCGCCAGCGGATCTCGCCGGCCTCGGGCAGCGCCAGCCCGGTGACCAGGCGCAGCAGGCTGGTCTTGCCGACCCCGTTGGGCCCGGCGACGCGCAGCAGGCCACCCGCCTGGAGGCGGAAGGCGAGGTCGCGGAACAGCAGGCGATCGCCTTTCAGGCAGGCGAGACTTTCGACTTCGAGCATGGGGACGGATTGGAACACAGGCGGCCCGGGATGCGCCATCCCGGCACACACCGGAAAGGCGCGCCCCGCGGCGCACCGCTCGATGCGGCGCAGCGCGGGGCGGGGGCTGCGGCGCAGCTCAGTCCTTCTTCGCGGGCGGGTGCATCACCTCGGGAGCGACGCCTTCGCGCGGCGCGCCGATGTGCTGGTCGACCGGCGGCAGCGAGTGCGCGATGCCCTTGTGGCAGTCGATGCAGGTCTTGCCCTCGGCGAAGCCGGCCTGGTGCATCTGGTTGGAGCGACGGCCCTGCACCGAGTAGTCGAAATACTCGTAGTTGTGGCAGTTGCGGCACTCCTGCGAGTTGTTCGCCTTCATGCGGTTCCACTCGTTCTGCGCCAGGCGCAGGCGCTCGGCGGCGAACTTCTCCGGCGTGTCGATGGTGCCCATCACCTTGCCGTAGAGCTCGCGCGAGGCCTTGATCTTGCGGATCATCTTCGGGCCCCACTCCTTGGGCACGTGGCAGTCCGGGCAGGTCGCGCGCACCCCGGTGCGGTTCTGGTAGTGGATGGTGTTGCGATACTCCTTGAAGACGTTCTGCTCCATCTCATGACAGGAAATGCAGAACTTCTCCGTGTTGGTCATCTCCAGGGCCCAGTTGAAGCCCCCCCAGAACACCACGCCCGCGGCGACGAGCAGGACGATGGCGCCCCAGCCCGCACCGCGGATGCGCTGCATCAGGCTCTTGTTGTTGTCGGTCATGTCGATCCCCGTGTGTCGATTCTTCAGCGCAGGCCTTCCGCGCGCTGGAACTTGTTGCCGACCAGCGGCTTGGCGTCGGTCTGGGGCACATGGCACTGCATGCAGAAATAGCGGCGCGGCGAGATGTTCGACAGTTCGCCGCCGTCACGATCCTTGAAGTGGGTCAGGCTGACCTTGGTGGCGCCCGACTCCTTGTAGCGGCTCCAGGCGTGGCAGTCCATGCACTTGTTGAAGTTGATCGTGACCTCGTAGCCCTCCACCTTGTGCGGGATCAGCGGCGGTTGCTGCACGTAGTCGCGCTCGATCGGCGCCTGGTCGGGAATCGGCTTGTAGTTGCCGACCTGCAGCTCCTGCTCGGCCACGTCGGCGCCGCGAATGCTCTTCACCGCCTGCGCCATCGCCGCGGGCGGCACCATGGCACCGAAGCCGACAGCGGCGACGAGCGCGAGCACCAGATTTCGGGTTTGTTTGTTCATGACTCGCTCCTGTTGAATCGGGTCGTAATGCGGAAAACGTCCTTGCCGCACACATCCACGCAGCGTCCGCAGGTGGTGCAGTCGGCATCCAGAATGAGGGGGTGGTCCTGGCCTACGCCCTTGAGCGCGGGCCGGATGACCTGGGGCTCGGGGCAGACGGCGAAGCAGTCCATGCAGTCGTTGCACGCGCTGCGCTTGGCGGCCGAGACCTTGACGACGGCGGCGCGTCCGAGCAGGGCGTAGAAGGCGCCTTGCGGGCACAGGTGGCCACACCAGCCGCGCGGGGCGATGAGCAGGTCGTAGAAGAAGATGCCGCCGACGATGCCCCAGGCCAGTCCGAAACCGAAGATCAGGCCGCGGTGGAACATCGACACCGGATTCACCCACTCCCACGCCAGCGAGCCGGTCGCCGCCGCGATGACCAGCACGAAGCCGAGCAGCCAGTAGCGCGTGCTGCCCGACGGCACCTTGCCACCCTTGAGGCCCAGCCGCCGGCGCAACCAGGCGGCGGCGTCGGTGACGAGGTTGACCGGACACACCCACGAGCAGAACAGCCGCCCACCGAAGAGCAGATAGAAGGCGAGCACGATGCCGGCGCCGAGCAGCGCCTCCCGGTAGGGCCAGTGCCCGGCGGCGAGCTGCTGCACGACCAGGAAGGGGTCGGTGAGCGGCAGCACGCCGAGGGTGAGGCTGGACGACAGGTTGCCCTTGACGATCCACCACCCCAGCCATGGCCCGACGAGGAAGAGTGCGAGGATGCCGAGCTGCGACGCGCGCCGCAGCAGCAGCCACTTGTGCGCGCGCAGCCAGCCCTTCGCCTCCACCGCCTCGCGCCCGGGACGTGCGACCACGCCGCGCATCGCGGCGCCGCGCACGCTGGTGGGCGGGACCTTGCGTTCCGGCACGCCGCCGGCGCCGAGTCGCGCGCTCATGGCTTCCACCCCGAGTCGAGACCACCGCCCGCCGGCTTCGCGGGAACGTAATCCGGCACCTGCGCGGGCGCCTGGACCGGCCCTTGCCCGGGTTCGACCCGAGTGTCACCGTAGGCCTTGCCTTCGAGGCCGCGCACCGGCAGCTCGACCTGGTCGCCGATGAGCGACTTGCCGGCGGCCTCCTTCTCTTCCCAGCCACGCAGGTAGTGTTCGGCCTTCGAGCCTTGCGCCAGCTTGATCGGCAACACCTTGATCGCCGCCTCGCCGGGCAGCACGCAGGCCTTCTCGCACTTGCCGCAGCCGGTGCAGTGCTCGGAATGCACGGTCGGCAGCAGCATCGCGTGACGGTCGGAGCGCGGGTTGTGCATGCGCTCGAGAGTGATCGCCTGGTCGATGACCGGGCACACCCGGTAGCACACGTCACAGCGCAGGCCGAGGAAGTTGAGGCAGTTCTCCTGGTCGATCAGGACCGCCAGCCCCATCTTCGCCTTGGTGATATCGACCAGCGCACGGTCGAGCGCGCCGGTCGGACAGGCCACCACGCAGGGGATGTCCTCGCACATCTCGCAGGGAATGTCGCGCGCCTCGAAGTACGGCGTGCCCGTCGCCACCCCGTCGCCGAACTCGGCCAGCTTCAGGGTCTTGTAGGGACAGTCGCGCACGCACAGGCCGCAGCGCACGCAGGCCGCGAGAAAAGCGTCTTCGGGGAGAGCGCCGGGCGGACGGATGGCCGTCGCCGGCAACGCCGACGCCTGCTTCGCGTACATCCCGGCACCGAGCGCGAGCAGACCCGCACCGCCGGCGACGCCCGCCGCATCCTTTAGGAAGCGGCGGCGCGAAGCCGGAGCGACGGGTTCAACGCGTCCGGTCGATTGCACCTTGTCGTTCATCAGCATCGCGAGCCCCGCCCTCCGCGCGTCCCCCCGGTCGGCGGGGGCCGGACTCGCGCCTCCTCTCATCAGACCTTAAGGACCTTCACCGCGCATTTCTTGTAGTCGGTCTCCTTCGAGATCGGGCAGGTGGCGTCGAGCGTGAGCTTGTTCACCAGCCGGCCTTCGTCGAAGAAGGGCACGAAGATGAGCCCGACCGGCGGCTTGTTGCGGCCGCGGGTCTCCAGGCGGGCGACGATCTCGCCGCGCCGCGACACCACCTTGACCGCCATTCCGCGCTGCAGGCCGCGCTTCTGCGCGTCCTCGGGGTGCATGAAGATCTGTGCCTCGGGCACCGAGCGGTGCAGCTCGGGCACGCGCCGGGTCATCGAGCCGGTGTGCCAGTGCTCCAGCACGCGGCCGGTACACAGCCACATGTCGAACTCGGCGTCGGGCATCTCGGGCGGATCCTGGTAGGGCAGCGCGAACACGACCGCCTTGTTGTCCTTGTGGCCGTAGAACTTCACGCCCTCGCCCGCCTTCACGTACGGGTCATAGCCCTCGCGGAAGCGCCACAGGGTCTCCTTGTTGTCCACCACCGGCCAGCGCAGGCCGCGCGCCTTGTGGTAGACGTCGAAGTCGGCGAGGTCGTGGGCGTGGCCGCGACCGAAGGCGGCGTACTCCTCGAACAAGCCCTTCTGCAGGTAGAAGCCGAGCTCCTTCGACTCGTCGTTCATGTAGCCCGGAATCGCATGCCCGTTGGCCTTCTCGACGTCGGCGAGCGGGAACTTGTTCACCTGGCCGTTGGCGTAGAGCACGTCGTACAGGGTCTTGCCGCGGTACTCGGGCTTCTTGGCGACGAGCTCCTCCGGCCACACTTCCTCGACCTTGAAGCGCTTGGCGAACTGGATGTACTGCCACAGGTCGGACTTGGCCTCGCCCGGCGCCGACACCTGCTGGCGCCAGAACTGGGTGCGGCGCTCGGCGTTGCCGAAGGCGCCTTCCTTCTCGGCCCACATCGCGCACGGCAGGATCAGGTCGGCCGACAGCGCGGAGACGGTCGGATAGACGTCGGACACCACCACGAAGGCCTCCGGGTTGCGCCAGCCCGGGTAGATCTCGTCATTGACGTTGGGGCCCGCCTGCATGTTGTTGGTGGTCGTGGTCCAGTAGCACTTGAGCTTGCCGTCCTTGAGCGCGCGGCTCTGCGCCACCGCATGCAGACCGATCTTGGGCGGGATCGTGCCCTCGGGCAGCTTCCACAATTCCTCGGTGAGCGCGCGGTGCATCGGGTTGGTGACCACCATGTCGGCCGGCAGGCGGTGGGCGAAGGTGCCGACCTCGCGCGCGGTGCCGCAGGCCGAGGGCTGACCGGTGAGCGAGAACGGGCTGTTGCCGGGCTCCGAGATCTTGCCCACGAGCAGGTGGACGTTGTAGATCATGTTGTTCACCCAGGTGCCGCGGGTGTGCTGGTTGAAGCCCATGGTCCAGAACGACACCACCTTGCGGTTCGGGTCGGCATACTGCTCGGCCATCTTGACCAGGCGATCCTCCGGCACGCCCGAAAGCTTCGACACCTTCTCGGCGGTGTACTCCGAGACGAACCTGGCGAACTCGTCGAAGCTGATGTCCTTGGCCGCGCCGGTGTCGCCCTTGGGCTTGCCCTCGGCACCCGGGTAGCCGTTGCTCGTGGCCTTGGCTTCCAGCACATGGTTCGGGCGCAGGCCGAAACCGATGTCGGTCTCGCCGATCTTGAACTTGACGTTGCGCTCGACGAAGGCCTTGTTCACCTTGCCGTTCTGGATGATGTAGTTGCAGATGTAGTTGAGGATCGCCAGGTCGGTCTGCGGCACGAAGATCATCGGGTTGTCGGCGAGCTCGTAGGAACGATGCTCGAAGGTCGACAGCACGTGCACCTGGCAGCCTTGCTTGGACAGGCGGCGGTCGGTGATGCGGCTCCACAGGATGGGGTGCATCTCCGCCATGTTCGAGCCCCACAGCACGAAGGTGTCGGCGTTCTCGATGTCGTCGTAACAGCCCATCGGCTCGTCGATGCCGAAGGTGCGCATGAAGCCGGCCACCGCCGACGCCATGCAGTGGCGCGCGTTGGGATCGAGGTTGTTGGTGCGGAAGCCGGCCTTCATCAGCTTCGAGGCGGCATAGCCCTCCCACACCGTCCACTGGCCCGAGCCGAACATGGCGACGGAGTCGGGGCCGTGCTCCTTGATCGCCTTCTTCCACTTCTGCTCCATGATGTCGAAGGCCTGCTCCCACGAGATCGGCGTGAACTCGCCGTTCTTGTCGAACTGGCCGTTCTTCATGCGCAGCAGCGGCTTGGTAAGGCGGTCCTCGCCGTACATGATCTTGGACAGGAAGTAGCCCTTGATGCAGTTCAGGCCGCGGTTGACCGGCGAGTCCGGATCACCCTGGGTGGCGACCACGCGCCCGTCCTGCACGCCCACCAGCACCGAGCAGCCGGTGCCGCAGAAGCGGCAGGCCGCCTTGTCCCAGCGCACCTTGGTGCCGCCCGCGCCGGGCTGCTGCGCCTCGGCGACGACCGGGATCCCGATGCCGGCGGTGGCGGCCGCCGCGGCGATCGCGTTGTTCTTGATGAATTCGCGTCGATTCATGCTCATGTCAGACCTCCGTCAATTCCAGACCTTCATCGGTGTATTCGTAGGCGATCGTCAGCCCCTGCACCTTGGGCAGCAGGTTCACCGCCAGGATCGAGTCGGTCACCGACCAGCCCGCGCCGTCCTCGATGGTGATGACGATGTTGCCCTTCTCGGCGGACTGCCCGTGCAACTCGACCCCGGGCACCTTCTTCAGGCCCTCGACGATCTCGGGGAAATCCGCGGGAAAGGCCCGCACGACCAGACTTGCAATATTCATGTTGCGCTCTCCGTAGGGAGGGGATTGCGCACGCGCGTGTCGATCGCACGCGTCGGGCACGGGCCGATGCAGGCGCCGCAGGCGGTGCACGCGGCGGCGTCGAGTTCGGGATGGGCGACGCCCCCGAGGCGGGGACGGAAGCGGATGGCGCCCTCGGGGCAGGCCTCGCCGCACACGCGGCATTCGACGCCGCGCGCCGCCAGGCAGGCTGCGCCGATCACGGCGACACGATCCCAGGGCGCAGCGGACGCGTCCTCGCGCCAAAGCGCGCGAGGTTCGCAGGCGGCGACGCAATCGCCGCAGAAGCTGCATTCGCCGCGGCTGAAATCGACCCCGGGGAAGCCGCCGTCCATGCGCACCAGGATGGTGGTGGGACAGGCCTCGATACAACGCTCGCAGCGCGTGCAACGCGCGACGAAGTCGTCCTCCTCCAGCGCCCAGGGCGGGCGGAGTGCGGGCTCGACTGCGCGCGTGCGTCCGAAGAGGAAGTTCCGGCGGGAACTCGCCGCGCGCGGAGATGCGGAGGAAGCCAAGGACGATCCAGCAAATTGCGCAGCCGCCATTACAGCCCAGTAGCAGCAGTCAATTATTGACCTGAGTCAACCTGCGAACTCATCTCAATACAGCCGGGCTTGCCGCGCGCCCCCTTCCCCGCCGCTCAGGCCCGCAGATGCTCCACCGCCCACACCGCGGCCTCGACGCGCGAGCGCAGCTCGAGCTTGCGCAGGATGTGCTTGACGTGGACCTTCACCGTACCCTCCGCGATGTCGAGCTCGCGCCCGATCTGCTTGTTGGGGAGCCCGGCGGCGATCTTCTCGAGGATGCGCAGCTCCTGCTCGGTGAGCCCGGCGGCGCCCGCCGATTGTGGCCGCGACTCGCCGCGCAACGCGGCGGCGAGGAGGTGGTTGAGCTGCGGGGGGATCACCACCCGCCCGGCGGCCACGGCCTGCAGCGCCTCGAGCATGGCCTCGGGCTCCATGTCCTTGAGCAGGTAGCCCTCGGCGCCGCCGCGCAAGGCGGCCACCACATCCTCGCCGGAGTCCGACACGGTGACCATCACCACGCGCGCCTCGCTGCGCGCCGCGCGCAGGCCGCGCAGCATGTCGAGCCCGTCGCCGTCGCGCATGTTGAGGTCGAGCAGGACCAGGTCGGGGCGCAGCTCGCGCGCGAGCACGAGCCCTTCTGCGCCACTGGCGGCCTCGCCGACGAGGACGAAGGCTGGAATCGTGCGCAGCAGCTGCACCAGTCCGCGTCGGAACAGCGGGTGGTCGTCCACGATCAGCACGCGACAGCTCTCGTTCATGTCTCCGTTTCCTTCTTCGCATCACCCTGCGCCATCGCCGCCATGCTCGCGTTGGCGGATCGGAAGCGCACGCACACCCGGGTACCGCTCGGCAGCGCCGGCCCGATGTCGATTTCCCCGCCCATGCTGCGCGCGCGCTCGCGCATGATCGCCAGCCCGTGGTGGTTGCGGGCATCCGCCGGCGGCGCGCCGATGCCGCAGCCGTCGTCGCGCACCTCCAGCAGCACCTCGCCATCCGCGCCGCCACGCAGCGCCACCCAGGCATGGCGTGCCGAAGCGTGGCGCACCATGTTCGACAAGGCCTCGCGCACGATCTGCAGCACATGCACCTCCTGGTTCGGGCTGAGCTGGCAGGCGCCGAGCTCCACGGCGAGCTCGACCTCCAGACCGCCGCGCGTGCCGTATTCGCGCGCCGCATCTTCCATCAGGGTGGCGAGGTCGGCCGACAGGCCGAGGCGGAAGGACACCAGCAGCTCGCGCAGCTGACGGTAGGCGGCGCTGATGCCCTCGCGCAGGTCGGCCAGGATCGGCTCCGCCTCCGCCGTGCGCGCCGGATCGGCGAGTGCGCGCTGCAACAGGCTGACCTGGATCTTCATGTAGGACAGCGCCTGCGCGAGCGAATCGTGCAGCTCGCGCGCGATCACCGAGCGCTCCTCCTGCAGTGCGAGCAGGCGCTCCTGCTCGGTGCGCCGTGCCGCGCCGAGCGCCATGCCAATGTGGCGCGACAGCGCCTCGACGAGCTGGCGCTGCCAGTCCTCGAGGCGCGCGCCGTCGGACAGCGACAGGCGCAGCATGCCGTGATGGTGCTCGCGGTCGCGCAGCGGAAAGCGCAGCAGGGTCGGCGACAGCAGCGCCAGCGCCTGCCCCTCCGAGCCGGCCCGGCAGGCCGCGCAGGCGTCCTCGCCGCGCTCGGCGCGATCCGGACAGGGCCCCATGGACGAGGCGATCACCGCCGCGGGGGCGCCGGGGCGCGGCTCGATGCAGACGAAGGAGCCCTCCAGCCCGGCGACGCGGTCGATGTCGCGCAGGGTCGCCTCGTAGGCGTCGGGCGCGCTCGGCGCCTGGTAGAGCCGGGCGATGGCGTGGTAGAGCAGCTCGAGCGAACGGTTGCTGCGCTGCAGCTCGGCGGTCTTCTCGGTGACGCGCAGCTCGAGCAGGTGATAGTGGCGGGCGAGTTCGTCGGCCATCAGGTTGAAGGCGCTGCCGACCTGGCCGAGTTCGTCCTCCCCGGTGTAGCGCACGCGCACGCCGAAATCACCGCCGGCGATGCGGCGTGCGGCGTCGAGCAGGCCACCGAGCGGGCGCAGCAGCGCCCGCTGCAGCAAGACGATCACCACCAGCACCACCCCCAGCGTCACCGCCGCGGCGAGCGCGAGGATGCGGCGCAGCTCGTCGATACGGCGCTCGTTCTCCTGGCCGAGCACCGCGACCAGGCTATCGACCTGACCGACGAAGTCGTCGACCCCGGCGAGCAGCGTCTCGACCTCGCGCGCATCCGGCGGCACAGGCCCGGCGAGCGCCTCGATCCGCGGCCGCACCGAGCGCTCCCAACCCGCCTGCACGCCGCGGTAGGTCGCCGCGAAGAGCTCTCCCGGGGCCTCGTCCACGAAGCGGCGCAGCGCGGCCTGCTGCAGCTCGCGCTCGATGTCGGCCATCGCCGCGCGCGTGCGCTCGGACACACCGATGCGGCCCTTGAGCGCATCGATCGCGATCAGGTTGGCGATCCGCTGGGTATGGCCGCGCAGGGTGCTGGCCACGGCGATCGCCTGCACGCTGTCGCGGCTGCGATCCACCACGACGAAGGATGCGCTCATGCCCGCCAGCCCGATCAGCGTCATCGCCACGAGGGCGACCGACACCAGCAGCATGATCGAGCGCCTCACGAGCAGGCGGGGGACCGCCAGATACATGTGAAATCTCCATCCGGACGCGATCCGGGACAACAACGTGGACATACCCCTTCCACTTCGATCCTCGGCTGCAACGCCTGCAAGCCTCGACCTTTGCGTCTACTTTTCAGTGACTTGCCAAAATCCGCGGATACCTCTTCGGAGGTATGCCAAAAACACGCGCGCGCCCCGCTGCAGGTCGCGACGCCATGCAGGGTGGAAACCAGCGGCTAGTCTACCGACTGGAAAACCACGCCGACGTCCGCAGGAGATCCGCATGAGCTGCAGGCCCCCCTCCCTCGCCCCCGACGCCAGCGACCTGCTCGCCCGCTTCGCTCCCTTCGACATGCTCGACCCTTGCGCCCGCGAGCGCGTGCTCGCCGCCGCGCGGCCGATCCACGCCGTCCGCGGCGAACTCCTCGTGCAGCAGGAGGACTGTCCGCGCGGTATCTACCTGGTGCTCGACGGAAGAGTCAAATGCTTCGTCCTCTCGCCCTCGGGCGGCGAGAAGATCGTCCGCCTCGCCGAGCCCGGCAGCTTCTTCGGCGAGGAGGCCGCGCTGATCAACCGCCCACACGTGGCCAACGCCCAGGCGATCGGAACGAGCGAGCTGCTGCTGGTGCCGACCGCCGCGCTGCGCACCGCGATGGTGAGCTCGACCGCCTTTTCGGTGTCGATGAGCAACCGGCTCGCGGAAGCCAGCTACGATCTGATGTCGACCATGCAGGTTCAGTTCCAGCTCAGCGGCACGCAGCGCGTCGCCCACTACCTGACCCGGCTCGCGCCGGAAGATGCCGAGCGCTGCGAGATCCGCCTCGACATCGACAAGCAGACCATCGCCGCGCAGCTCAACCTGACCCCGGAAACGCTGTCGCGCATCCTCTCGCAGCTCACCCGCGACGGCATGATCCAGCCGCGCGGCCGCCGCGGCATGGTGCTCAGCAAGCTGTCGCAGCTGCGCGACTGCGCGGCGCACTAGGCCGCGTCCGGCGCATCGTTCGTGGCCGGCACCACCGCGGCAGCCTGCGCCGCTTAACCGCCCCGCTCCCCTTCGCCCGCCTGCGCGGCGAGCACGCGCACCTGCGCGAGATGGGCCGGCACCGCCAGCCAGCGCGCGAGGATGCGCCAGACGTCGGCGTCGAAGGCGCGCGGCGCCGCGGCGAGGGCGAGCGCGCCGGCCTCGTCCTGCGCGCTGCCCAGGTGGCACCAGCGGTCGAACACCTGCAGCCGGTGCGGGCCGTGCGCGCGCACCTCTTCCACCGCCACCGGCCCCGCCCACGGCCAGGGCTTGACGCCCACCCCGGCGAGCGCGCCGGCGAGGCGGGCGTCGTGCTCCTCGGGGGTCTCGCGCCGCGCGCACACGCCCGCGCAGCGCCGTGCGGCGTGCGCGGTGCAGGGGCCGCTGCCGCCCTCGAGGCCGAGCCGGCGCGGGCACAGCCGGTACAACAGCGCCAGCTCGCGCAGCAGGTTGTCCGCCTCGCGGCGGTTGCGGAACACGCCATGGAGGTCGTGCCAGTCCGCCGGGTCGGTGCCGGCGATCGCCACCGTCTCGTAGATCGGCGCGCGCCGCCGCCTGGGCAGCAGGCGCAGCGCGAAGGCGGCCTCGGCGGGCTCCTGCGGACGGTTGTACGGCGGTGCCAGCGCACGCAGCAGGGCGTTCTCGCGCAGCGAGGTGTCGAGCTCGCCGGCGGTCTCGATCCACTCCACCCGCTTCACCCGCGCCGCCAGCTCGGCGTCGCGCCCCTTGCGCGCACCCGCGCCGAAATGCTCGCGCACCCGCGCGCGCAGACTCTGCGCGCGCCCGACGAAGAGTGCCGGGTCGCGCGCGCCCGCAGGCGGTGGCTCGGGCTGGGCGTGGAAAAGATAGAGCCCGGGGGCGTCGGGCAGGGCCTCGAGCATGCCTTCGGGCAAGCCGGGCGGCTGCGTCGGCGCCTTCATCGCGCGTGCGGCTGCGCGCGCCAGCACCTCGGGCGCGAAGCCGGCCTCCAGCCCGCGCACGAACTGCCACAACACCTCGACGTCGCCCATCGCGCGGTGGCGCGCGGCGCAGACGAGGCCGTGGCGCTCGATCAGCGCATCCAGTCCATGGCGGTGGTGTTCGGGGTAGAGGGCGCGCGACAGCTTGACGGTGCACAGCACCGGCGCCTCGAACTCGCGACCGATGCGGGTGAAGGCGTTGCGGATGAAGCCGTAGTCGAAGCGCGCGCTGTGGGCGACGAAGACGCAGCCCTCGAGCAGCGCGGCGACCGTATCGGCCAACACCTCGAAGGCGGGCGCCTCGGCCACCATGGCGTCGGAGATGCCGGTGACCTCCTCGATCAGCGGCGGGATGGGCTGGCCGGGCGCGACCAGACTCTCCCAGCGCGCGACGACCTCGCCGTCCTCGACGCGCAGGATGGCGATCTCGGTGATGCGGTCGCGCACCGGGTGCGCGCCGGTGCTCTCGACATCGATGAAGGCGAGACGACTCGGCAGGCTCATGTCGGCCTGACGCGATGCCGGAGGCGAGCTTGCAACGGAGGGACGAGGCGCCGCGGCCGGAGCGGGCGGCGGCGCGAGCACAGCCGCGTCACCCCCGGCGCGTCATGCCGGATCAGTTGTTGATGTCGTAGTAGTAGGGCTTGACCGGCACGCGGGCGGCGGCGACGCGCTTCTGCTCCTCGACGCTCTGCGGCTTGTCCCACCACAGGGCACGGCCCTCTTTCTGCTCGTCGCGCTGCTCCGGGTGCTTCTCCATCCACTCGCGCATGAACTTGGTGTGATCGGATTCGTACATCGCCATGTCGGGTCCCCCGTGGGTTCACGTGCGGCGCCACAGAGGCGTCGCGGTCGGCGCGCATTCTAGCAGCGTCGGCGGACGGCGGGGTCCTCAGCCGACGCGGCCGTCGGCCTTGACGCGTCCGATGCGCACCACTTCCTGCACCCTGCGCACGCCGCGCATCACGCGCGCCAGGTGCATGCGGTCGTGCACCTGCACGGTGAAGTTGAGCGCGGTGTATTCGCCCTGTCCGCCATCCATGCTGACGCTCTGGATGTTGCTGTCCTCCTCGGCGATCGCACTCGCCACCCGCGCCAGCACGCCGCAGGCGTTGTGGCTGAGCACGCGGATGCCGACGTCGAACAGGCGGTCGTCGACCATGTGCTCCCACTCGACATCCACCCAGCGCCCGCGGTCGCCGCGCAGCTTGGCCACGTTGGGGCAGTCGTGGGTGTGGACTTCGAGGCCCTGGCCCTTGCGCAGGGTGCCGATGATCGGGTCCCCCGGGATGGGATGGCAGCAGCGCGCGAGCTGCACCGCCACACCTTCCGAGCCGCGGATGCTGATCGCCCCCGCCGGCTTGGGCTTGACCACGTCCGGGCGACCGGACTCGAGGTCCTGCGCCTCGGCGAGGCGGCGCGCGACGATGACCGGCAGGCGCTTGCCGAGCCCGAGGTCGGAGAAGACCTCCTTCTTGTGGCGCACGCCGCGGTCGCGCAGGAAGCGGTCCCAGGCGAAGCTGGAGATCTGCCCGAGGGTGAGCCCGTGCGGGCGCAGCGCCTGGTTGAGCAGGCGCTCGCCGAGCGTGACCGACTCGTCCTGCTGCGCGTTCTTCATGAAGTGGCGGATCTGCGCGCGCGCCTTGCCGGTGCGCGCGTAGGACAGCCAGGCCGGGTTGGGGTTGGCGTGGGCCGCGGTGATGATCTCGACCTGGTCGCCATTGCGCAGCTCGCTGCGCAGCGGCATCAGGTCGCCGTTGATGCGGCAGGCAACGCAGCGATTGCCGACGTCGGTATGCACCGCGTAGGCGAAGTCGACCGGGGTCGAGCCCTTGGGCATCGAGAAGATCTTGCCCTTGGGCGAGAACACGTAGACCTCGCCGGGGAAGAGGTCGATCTTGACGTGCTCGAGGAACTCGGTGGCCTCGCCCGAGGCCGACTGCAGCTCGAGCAGGGACTGCAGCCAGGAGTGCGTCTTCTGCTGCAGCTCGGTGAGGGTCTTCTCGTCTTCCTTGTACAGCCAGTGCGAGGCCACGCCGGTCTCGGCGATGTGGTGCATCTCGCGGGTGCGGATCTGCACCTCGACCGGCATGCCGAAGGGACCGATCAGGGTGGTGTGCAGGCTCTGGTAGCCGTTGGCCTTGGGGATGGCCAGATAGTCCTTGAACTTGCCCGGCACCGGCTTGTACATCGAGTGCAACGCACCGAGCGCGAGGTAGCAGCTCGGCACGTCCTTGACGATGACGCGGAAGCCGTAGATGTCGAGCACCTGCGAGAAGGACAGGTGCTTCTCGACCATCTTGCGGTAGATGCCGTAGAGGTGCTTCTCGCGCCCCTGCACCTCGGCGGCGATGCCCCACTGCGGCAGGCGCTCCTCGATGCTGGCGAGGATCTTGCCGACCACCTCGCGGCGGTTGCCGCGCGCCGAGCGGATCGCCTTGGCGAGCACCTCGAAGCGCAGCGGGTACTTGTTGCGGAAGGACAGCTCCTGCAGCTCGCGGAAGAGGTCGTTGAGCCCGAGCCGGTTGGCGATCGGCGCGTAGATCTCGAGCGTCTCGTTGGCGATGCGGCGGCGCTTGGCCGGACGCATGTGGTCCAGCGTGCGCATGTTGTGCAGACGGTCGGCGAGCTTGATGAGGATGACGCGCAGGTCGCTCGCCATCGCCAGCAGCATCTTGCGGAAGTTCTCCGCCTGCGCCTCTTCCTGCGAGCGGAACTCGATCTTGTCGAGCTTGGAGAGGCCGTCGACGAGTTCGGCGGAGACCTTGCCGAAGCGCTCGGCGATCTCCGCCTTTGTGATGTGGGTGTCCTCCATCACGTCGTGGAGGAGCGCGGCGATCAGCGCCTGCGGGTCGAGGTGCCAGTCGGCGACCAGCGAACACACCGCCACCGGGTGGCTGACATAGGGCTCGCCGCTGACGCGGAACTGGCCGGCGTGGGCATCGGCGGAGAAGTGGTAGGCCGCCTCGACGCGGCCCACGTCCTCGGGCCGGAGGTAGGTCTGCAGCTTGGTCTTGAGCTGCTGGAAGTCGAGCGCGAGCACGCTCGACACCGGCGGGCGGAAGACTTCGGGGGCTGGGCCTGCTTCGGCGGCTTTCATGCAACCCCCGGGCGATTTCAGGCCTGGCCGCGGTTGAGCATCTCGAGGCCGACCTTGCCCGCTTCGATCTCGCGCAGCGCGATCACGGTCGGCTTGTCCCGGTCGAGCGGATCGACGTCGATCTGCGGCGTGCCGCCAGCGGTGAGCTGGCGGGCACGATAGGTCGCCGCCAGGGTGAGCTGGAAGCGGTTCGGGATCCTCTTGAGGCAGTCTTCTACGGTGATGCGGGCCATGTTCAATCCTGTTCGAGAAAGGCGAAGTACTCGGGATGCCGCTGGTGCTGCTTGGCGCAGCGCAAACGCGCGGCGCGCACCACGGCGACGAGGTCGTCGAGTGCGGCATCGATTTCGTCGTTGATTATAACGTAGTCGAATTCCGCGACATGGCGCATTTCCCCGCGCGCGCCGAGCAACCTGCGGCTGATGACCTCGTCGCTGTCGGTATTGCGACCGCGCAGGCGGGCCTCGAGTTCATCCATCGAGGGCGGCAGGATGAAGACCCCGACCGCGTCCGGGAAGTGCTTGCGCACCTGCTGCGCGCCCTGCCAGTCGATCTCGAGCAGGGTATCGCGCCCGGCCTCGACCTGCTGCTTGAGCCACACGCGCGAGGTGGCGTAGTAGTTGCCGTGCACCTCGGCCCATTCGAGGAACTCGCCGCGGTCGCGCAAGGCACGGAAGGTGGGCACGTCGACGAAGTTGTACTCGCGCCCGTCCTGCTCGCCGGGGCGCGGCGCGCGCGTGGTGTAGGAGATCGACAGCTGCACGCGCGGGTCGCGCTGCAGCAGCCCGCGCACCAGGGTGGTCTTGCCGGCGCCCGAGGGCGCGGTGACGATGAAAAGGGTTCCGGCCATGGTCGTTGTCTCAGGGCCGGTGCAGCGCACCGGCAGAGGGATGGGAGGCGGCCGACGCAGCAGAACGGCCGCCGAGGGGAGCCGCCGGGCGGGCGGCAGCGTGCTGCAACCGCAAGCGTTGCCGGAAGGCGCTCACTCGAGCGCGACCGAGGAGATGGTGGCTTTCGTGCCGACCCCCAGGGTCAGCGGGAAGGACACATGATGGAAACGCGTTGTGACGTTGTCGTCATGAACGGCAAAGCCCACGTTGACGACGCCGCCCGGCTTCAGGGCCTTGTCGTCGTCGGCATGCCCGGTGTCGAGCTTGCGCGTCCACAGCACCGTCCACTGGCCGTCCGCCCACTCGCCGCGGACGTCGGCATTGTCCGCCGCCGAACCGCTCGCGTCGGCGCGTGAGAGCAGGCGCCCGGGAAGGACGTCGCCCTTCTTCCAGCCCGCGGCCGGATCGTAGGCCACGGCGTTGTCTTCCCGGATCAGCGCGTGCGGCTTCGACGCGTTGCCGACATCCGCGAGCGCAAGCGCCTTCACACCGACTTTCGCCGGGTCGAACATGAACTTCGGCGTCATGGTCTTGCGGTCGACGTTCCAGCCGAACGGGCCCTTGCCGGCGTCGACGAGGCGATAGTCGAGCACGTAGCCATCGTCGGCCATGCCCACCGGATTGCTGCGATGACCGCGCCACTGCATCAGCTCGACGAAGGCGCCCGCCTCCTTGAGGCGGGCGATCTCCTCCGGCGTGCGGGTCTCGTCCCAGCTCGCCGCCTCGTCCGTGCGCGTGGCCGGCAGATACTTGCGCACGTCGCTTTCCTTGTGCGTCTGGCCGATCAGCGGATGGGCCTGGACCTGCTCCTTGGTCGGCTCTCCGGGCATGTCGCGCATCCCGGTGTGGCAGGTCAGCCAGCAGCCCTGGTTGGCGAACATCGGCACCTTGCCGTCGTCGATCATCACCGACAGGCGATCCTCGTAGAGCGGCGGCTGGGCGCCGCTGCGCACTGCTTCCTTCGAGCGCGGCCCGCCGATGAAGGCCCACTTCTCGCCGTCGTACATCATGTAGTCGTGCATCTGCCCGGCCCGCGCCATCTGCGTCTTCCACTGGAAGCGGAGGTACAGATTGGCGTCGTCATGGGCGGCCTGGACCTGGAGCGCGATCGCACCGAGCTTGCCGGCGATCGGGACCGGTTCGTGCCGCCCGCCCTTGACGAGGGTGGCGCCGAGTTCGGCCTCCTCGCCCTCGTGGCAGGACAGACAGGCTTCGCCCTCCCTGACCTTGGCATTGGCACGCTTGTGCTCCGCGCTGCGCAGCCAGCCGTAATCGACCTGCCCGGGATAGAACAGCGTCACCGTCTGCACCGGGATGGCTGCCCAGTCAGCGGGAGCCGCGGCGAAGGCCGGTGTCGCTGCAGCAGCCACACAAGCGGCGAATGCTGCGGCGCCGGAAGCACTCCATGTCGATGTAGTCATCATTTCTCTCCGTCTGATCCGGGGACAAACATGCGCGGAGGCTGCCGGGCGCTGGCGATTGCAGCGCTGCCGTGCCCGCCCGCACAAGGGTCTCCAGGCCAGCCGGAAAAAACCTGAAGCGGCCGGGTGGAGGCCCTCTTGTTACCACGAACGGCACGTGCTCGATAGACCGTAGACCGGCACCCGGCCCTTCCACCTCCCCGCTCCCCGGGGGCGGACATTCCTCACTCGAGGTTCTGCACCTGCTCGCGCATCTGCTCGATCAGCACCTTCATCTCCATCGCGATCGCGGTGATGTCGGTGGCGGGCGACTTGGAGGCCAGGGTGTTGGCCTCGCGGTTGAGCTCCTGCATGAGGAAGTCGAGCCGCTTGCCAGCGGCGCCGGCGCTCTTCAGGATGCGCTCGACCTCGTCGAGGTGGGTGGACAGGCGGGTCAGCTCCTCGTCCACGTCGATGCGCTGGGCGTAGAGCGCGACCTCCTGGCGGACGCGGTCCTCGTCCAGGCTGGCGACGGCGTCGCGCAGCTTGGCGGTCAGGCGCTCCTGGTACTCGAGCACCACCGCCGGCATGCGCGGGGCCGCCTGGGCGACGAGCTCGCGCATGCGTGCGACGCGCTCGCGGATCATGTCGGCGAGCTTGTCGCCCTCGCGCTGGCGGGTGGCGACGAGCTCGTCGAGCGCGGTGTTGGTCAGCTCGACGATCGCCGGCAGCATCTCGTCGAAGCCGAGGCTGTCGTCGGCGAGCATGCCCGGCCAACGCAGCAGCTCGTTGACCGACAGCGGCGCGGCGTCGGGGAAGCGCGCACGCAAGCCGTCCTGCGCAGCGGCGAGCTGGTCGAGCAGCGCGCCGTTGAGCGCCATGCTGCGCGGCGCGGCGTGGCCGGCCTGCAGGTTGAGGCGACATTCGACCTTGCCGCGGCCGAGGCGCGCGGAGATGCGCTCGCGGATCGCGGGCTCCGCGGCGCGCAGGTCGTCGACGATGCGGAAGCCGAGATCGAGATAGCGCGAGTTGACGCTGCGCAGCTCGAGATGAAGGCTGACACTACCCAGGTCTCGCGTCTGAACCGCGAAACCTGTCATGCTCTGGACCATGGGGCGCTCCGGGGACCGCGCCCGATCGGATAAACTGGGCGCCTGGATCAGGAATGAAACCGCGAAAACAGCGATTCTAGCGCTCTCGAAGATGCCGTCTCAAGCCAACTGCGCGCTGCCACCGGGGTTTCAGCTCGACCAGTACCGCATCGAGCGGCAACTGTCGCTGGGCGGCTTCTCGATCGTCTATCTCGCGCGCGACGCGCATGGCATGGCCGTGGCGATCAAGGAATACCTGCCCAACTCGCTCGCCCTGCGCAAGGAAGGCGAGACCGAACCGCAGGTCAGCGAGGAGCATCGCCTCGCCTTCCGCTACGGCATGAAGTGCTTCTTCGAGGAAGGCCGCTCGCTCGCCAAGCTGATGCATCCGAACGTGGTGCGGGTGCTCAACTTCTTCCGCGCCAACGGCACGGTGTACATGGTCATGCAGTTCGAGCGCGGCCGCACCCTGCACGACTACATCCGCAAGCACCGCGGCGAGGTCAAGGAGATGCTGATCCGCGCGGTGTTCGCGCGCATGCTCAATGGCCTGCGCGAGGTGCACGCGCACAAGCTCATGCACCTCGACATCAAGCCGTCCAACATCTACCTGCGCAACGACGGCACCCCGGTGCTGCTCGACTTCGGCGCCGCGCGCCAGACCCTGATGAGCGACCAGCCGGTGCTCAAGCCGATGTACACGCCCGGATACGCCGCGCCGGAACAATACGAGAAGGGCGCCCAGCTCGGTCCGTGGACCGACATCTACAGCGTGGGTGCGAGCCTGCACGCCTGCATCGTCGGCAGCCCGCCGCCGCGCGCGGACGAACGCGCGCGGGAAGACACGCTCCAGCCCCTGGCGAGGACCCAGGCCGGGCGCTACAGCCGGCAGCTGCTCGAGCTCGTCGACTGGTGCCTTCACCTCGACCCGCAGCAGCGCCCGCCCAGCGTGTATGCGCTGCAGAAGGCGCTGATCCATCAAGAAAACGCCCCCGAGCGTCCGGAACACTGGTTCTCGGACTTGGGCAGCCGGCTGCGCTCCTTCATCGGCCGCAGCTGAGGACCCGCCATGCGCTTCACCATCTACCAGGAAAGCCGCCCCGGCAAACGACGCGACAACCAGGACCGCATCGCCCACTGCTACTCGCGCGACGCCCTGCTGATGCTGGTCGCCGACGGCATGGGCGGCCACCTGCACGGCGAGGTGGCGGCGCAGATCGCGGTGCAGTGCATCGCCGAGCGCTTCCAGGCAGAGGCGCGGCCGCTGCTGCCCGACCCCCAGCTGTTCCTCGCGCGCGCGATCGAACGCGCCCACCACGCCATCCTCGACCATGCGCTCGACCGCCAGCTGCCGGAGGCGCCGCGCACCACCCTGGTCGCGTGCGTGATCCAGCGCGGCGCGGCGTACTGGGCGCACGCCGGCGATTCGCGACTCTACCTGCTGCGTCGCGGCCACCTGGTCACGCGCACGCGCGACCATTCGCGCACCCAGCTGATGATCGACCAAGGCGTGATCAAGCCGGAGGAGGCCCACCTCCACCCCGGGCGCAACCGCATCTATTCCTGCCTCGGCGGCAACTACAACCCGCAGGTGGAGTATTCTCCGCGCACCCCGCTGCGCGACGGCGACCTGCTCGCGCTCTGCACGGACGGCGTGTGGGGCCCGATCGACGACGACGGCCTGGTGGTGAACCTCACCGCCGGCGTGCTCAGCCGGGCGGTGCCGCGGCTGATGGACATCGCCGAGCGCAAGGCCGGCGCCAGCGCCGACAACCTGTCGATGGTGGCGATGTGCTGGCACGACGAGAACGCCGTCGGCGCCGCGACCGTCGAATCGATCTCCACCCGCACCATGGAACTGGACGGCTTCGAGTCCCGCCTGGACCTCTCCGGCCCGGGTCCGACGGCCGTCGCCGAACTCGACGAGGACGAGATCGAGCGCGCCATCCGCGAGATCAACGCCGCCATCCACAAATTCGACTCCCGCTCCTAGGACCTCACGATGCGACCCAGCCTGCGCCAGCCCGACCAACTCCGCGCCATCCGCCTCACCCGCGGCTTCACCTGCCATGCCGAAGGCTCGGTGCTGGTCGAATTCGGCGCCACCCGCGTGCTGTGCACCGCCAGTGTCGAGGAGACGGTACCCGGCTTCCTGCGCGGCAAAGGCCAGGGATGGGTGACCGCCGAATATGGCATGCTGCCGCGCGCCACTCACACGCGCAGCGCGCGCGAGGCTGCCAAGGGCAAGCAGAGCGGGCGCACCCAGGAGATCCAGCGCCTGATCGGGCGCAGCCTGCGCGCGGTGGTCGACCTCGGCGCGCTCGGCGAGTGCCAGATCGTCGTCGACTGCGACGTGCTGCAGGCCGACGGCGGCACGCGCACCGCCGCCATCACCGGCGCCTGCGTCGCCGTGCATGACGCGCTGGTCGGCCTGGTCGCCGCGGGCAAGCTCGCCCACAATCCGATGCGCGAGTTCGTCGCCGCGGTGTCGGTCGGCATCCACCAGGGCGTGCCGGTGCTCGACCTCGACTACGCCGAGGACTCCGACAGCGACACCGACATGAACGTGGTGATGACCGAGGGCGGCGGCCTGATCGAGGTCCAGGGCACGGCCGAGGGCACCCCGTTCTCGCGCGCCGAGCTGGACGCCCTGCTCGACCTCGCCGAACTCGGGGGCCGGCAGCTGTTCGAATTGCAGCGTGGCGCGGTGCGCTCGGCCATCTTCACGGCCTGAGCCCGGCCCGCGCCAGGCTTCGCCAGGAGAACAAGCATGAGCAAACGACTCGTCCTCGCCAGCAACAACGCCAAGAAGGCCGCCGAGATGCAGGCCCTGCTCGCCCCGCTCGGCATCGAGGTGCTCCCGCAGTCCGTGTTCGGCGTCGGCGAAGCCGAGGAGCCCCACCCCAGCTTCGTCGAGAACGCCCTCGCCAAGGCCCGCCACGCCTCCGCCGCCACCGGCCTTCCGGCGGTCGCCGACGACTCCGGCCTGTGCGTCGAGGCGCTCGGCGGCGCGCCGGGGGTCATCTCCGCCCGCTTCGCCGGCGAACCCAGATCCGACGCGCGCAACAACGCCCTGCTGCTGGAAAAGCTCGCCCACCTCCCAGAGCCCGCGCAGCGCCGCGCCTATTTCTATTCGGCCGTGGTGCTGGTGCGCCACGCCGACGACCCGCGCCCGCTGATCGCCGACGGCGAATGGCACGGCGAGATCCTCCCCGCCGCGCGCGGCGAAGGCGGCTTCGGCTACGACCCGCTGTTCTGGGTTCCCGAACTGGAGCAGACCGCCGCCGAGCTGGATTCGGCGCTCAAGAACACCCTCAGCCACCGCGGCGCCGCGATGCGCCACCTGCTCGACCGCCTCGCCGAGCACCCTCTTTGAGCTGCAGCGCAGCCGCAACGGAACGGATTCCGCCGTGACCACCCGCCGCATCATCCCGCTGACGCCGGCCACCGGGGCCGCGAGCGCCCGGCCCCTGCCCGAACGCCCGCAGCTCGAGGCCCCGCCGCCGCTCTCCCTGTACGTGCATTTCCCGTGGTGCGTGAAGAAGTGCCCCTACTGCGACTTCAACTCCCACGCCCCGCGCGAGGGCGGCATCCCCGAGCAGGCCTGGCTAGCCGCGGTGCTCGCCGACCTGCAGCACGCCCTGCCCCAGGTCTGGGGCCGGCGGGTGCATAGCGTCTTCATCGGCGGCGGCACGCCCAGCCTGATGTCCGCGACCACGCTCGACGGCCTGCTCACCGGCATCCGCATGCTGCTGCCGCTCGACCCGCTCGCCGAGATCACGCTCGAGGCCAACCCGGGTACGGTCGAGGCCGGACGCTTCCGCGACTACCGCGCCGCCGGCGTCAATCGCCTGTCGCTCGGCATCCAGAGCTTCGACGACGCCATGCTGGCGAAGATCGGCCGCATCCACGGCGGCGAGGAGGCGCGGCGCGCGATCGAGGCCGCGCGCACCCACTTCGAGCGCGTCAACCTCGACCTCATGTATGCCTTGCCCGGCCAGACCCTCGACATGGCGCTCGCCGACCTGGAGACCGCGATCGGCTTCGGCGTGCAGCACCTGTCGTGCTACCACCTCACCCTCGAGCCCAACACGCCCTTCGCCCACGACCCGCCCGCGCTGCCCGACGACGACACCGCCGCCGACATGCAGGAGGCCATCGAGGCCCGCCTCGCCGCCGCCGGCTTCACGCACTACGAGACCTCCGCCTTCGCCCGCCCGCACGAGCAGAGCAGGCACAACCTCAACTACTGGACCTTCGGCGACTACCTCGGCCTCGGCCCGGGCGCGCACGGCAAGCTCTCCAGCCACGAGGGCATCCGCCGCGAGATGCGCCACAAGCACCCGGGGCGTTACCTCGAAGGCGCGGCGCGCGGCGACTTCATCCAGGAGGCGCGCGAGGTGTCGGTGGCCGAGCTGCCCTTCGAGTTCATGATGAACGCGCTGCGGCTCACCGAGGGCGTTCCGGCGAAGCTGTTCGCGGCGCGCACGGGGGTGCCGATCGAGGCCATCACCGACGAACTGGCGCGGGCGCGCGAACGCGGGCTGCTGGACACTGCGGACGGAAAACTGCGGCCGACGCTGCAGGGTCGGCGGTTTCTGAACGAGTTGCTGCAGGGGTTTCTAAAGGACTGAACGAACCCCGCCATGCCGAGCGCACTGGATTGACAGGGCTGCACGCACTGCTGACACTGCATTCATTGCATGCAAACGGAGTCCGACGTGGCCGCACTGACGATTCGTAATGTCGACGATGCCACCAAAGCGGCGCTGCGCATCCGTGCAGCCCAGCATGGGGTGTCGATGGAAGAAGAGGCACGGCGCATCCTGCGCGAGGCCCTCTCGCGCACCAGCACACCCTCGCCACTCGGGCAGCGCTTGCTCGAGCGCTTCGCCGGCGTGGCCGGCGCGGAATTCGAGCTACCGCATCGCCAGCGGCCACGCACGCCACCCGACTGGGATGCAGGGGCATGATCCTGCTCGACACCAATGTCCTCTCCGAGTTCATGCGCCCACAGCCATCGGGTCAAGTCGTTGCCTGGCTCGACCAGCAATCCGCCCACGAGCTGCATACCAGCGCCATCAGCCGTGCCGAGATCGAGCTGGGTCTGGCCCTGATGCCACCCGGCAAGCGGCAGGCCGGGCTGAGCATGGCAGCACAGGCCATGTTCGAGGAGGACTTCGCTGGCCGTTGCCTTCCGTTCGACGAAGTCTCTGCCAGCCACTACGCACGGATCGTCTCTGGCCGCACCCGGCGCGGCCAGCCAATCAGTGTCGAGGATGCCCAGATCGCCGCGATCGCGTTGACGCACGCGATGGCGCTTGCCACCCGCAACACCCTGGATTTTGCCGAGATCGAGGGCTTGGCCGTGATCGACCCCTGGCGAGCGGATTGAGACCGGTGGCCCCGCGGACAGAGGACGAAGAGACGTTGCTGCCACGGGAGACTGATGAGGGCAAAGAGAAACCTGCCGAGCGGGTCGGGTCGCCGCATTTCGGGCGTCCGCTGATCAAGCGCCGGGACGGCAGCCTGGCTGCTGGACACAGCAGCCGGACCCTTCGTCGCCGCCAGCGCCGAGGGATGCGGCCGCGGCCAGCAGTGCAGCCTTCAGGATCAGTTGTTCGGGAATCGCCTCGAAGGTCTCGCTGCCGATCTCCAGCGTCCGGCACTCCGCCCCGCCACAGACCGAGCAGCAGGTGCTCTTGCCGACGCTCGCGTCGAGCCAGTCCTCGATCGAGCGCCCGGCGATCCAGATCCGGTTCGATTCCGAAGGCATGCCCTTGAAGGCGTCGAGCGCGATCTCCCGCGTCTCCAGGACGGGCATGATGCCCAGCGGCCGCAGCACGTCCCGCAGCGTGGGCATGACCTGGACGATGGCATCGTGCGCGCTGCCGCAGCGCTCGCAGGTGTCGCCTTCCGGCGTGACGAGTCGCTGCCAGAGGATTTTCAGGGTCTTCATGTCGATCGGCATCCTTATGAAGCGGGCTCGGGACTGAAACGGCCGGGCGGCGTCGAGCAGTCCGGCGACACCGGGTACTGAAGGATCTTCGCAGGGATTTCCGCCGGGCAAGCATCGCCATGGTCTTCATGATGTTCAGCGGTAACCCGGCGATGGAGCCTTGGAAACAGCCTGCGCCCATGATGCGGTCGCACCACTGACCGCTGCATTACAGATCCGACACCGTGGCCAGCGCCTGCGCGGGTGCGTGCCTGGCGCTGCGGCGCAGCTCCCACTGCTTGACCAGCGCATAGAGCGCCGGGATCACCGCCAGCGTCAGCAAGGTCGAGGACACCATGCCGCCCACCATCGGCGCGGCGATGCGGCTCATCACCTCGGCGCCGGTGCCGGTACTCCACATGATGGGCAACAGGCCGGCCATGATCGCCACCACGGTCATCATCTTCGGCCGCACGCGCTCGACCGCGCCTTCCATGATCGCCGCGTAGAGATCAGCGATGCCGGCCGCGCGGCCCTCGGCCTGCCTGCGCGCGCAGACTGCCTTCCATGCGTGGTCCAGGTAGATCAGCATGATCACGCCGGTCTCCGCCGCCACCCCGGCGAGCGCGATGAATCCGACCGCCACCGCCACGCTCATCTGGTAGCCCAGCCACCACATCAGCCACACCCCGCCCACCAGCGCGAAGGGCACCGACAGCATCACGATCAGGGTCTCGGTGAGCCGGCGGAAGTTGAGGTAGAGCAGCACGAAGATCAGCGCCAGCGTCACCGGCACGACGATCTTCATCTTCTCCTTGGCGCGCTCCATGTTCTCGAACTGGCCGCTCCAGGTGGCGTAATAGCCCTGCGGGAACGCGACTTCCTCGGCCACCGCCTGCTGCGCGCGCTTGACGAAGGCGCCGAGGTCGGCCTCGCGGGTGTCGACATACACGTAGGCCGCGAGCAGCGCGTTCTCGGTGCGGATGCCCGGGGCGCCACGCGTCAGCTTGACCTCGGCCACCTGGCCGAGCGGGATCGGGCCGTTCATCGTCGGCACGAAGACGTCGGACGCGAGCCGCGCCGGGTCGTCGCGCAAGCCGCGCGCATAGCGTACCGACACGCCGTAGCGCTCGAGGCCCTCGACCGTGGTCGTCACCATCTCGCCGCCGAGCGCGGTGGCGATCACGTCCTGCACCATGTCGATGGTGAGCCCGTAACGCGCGAGCTGGTCGCGGCGTGGCACGATGTCCACGTAGTAGCCGCCGGCCACGCGCTCGGCGTAGGCGCTGCTCGCGCCCGGCACCTTACGCACCGCCGCTTCCACCGCCTGCGCCACCTTCTCCAGCGTCTCCAGGTCCTTGCCGAAGACCTTCACCCCCACCGGGGTGCGGATGCCGGTGCTCAACATGTCGATGCGGGCCTTGATCGGCATGGTCCATGAGTTGGCCAGCCCCGGGAACTTGAGCGCAGCGTCCATCTCGGCGATCAGCTTGTCGGTGGTCATCCCCGGCCGCCACTGATCCTGCGGCTTGAGGTTGATCACCGTCTCGAACATCTCGAGCGGTGCCGGGTCGGTCGCGGTGTTGGCGCGGCCGGCCTTGCCGTAGACGGATTCCACCTCGGGGAAGGTCTTGATGATGCGGTTCGTCGTGGCGAGCAGGCGTCCGGCCTCGGTCACCGACATCCCCGGCAGCGCCGCCGGCATGTAGAACAGCGTGCCTTCGTTCAAGGTCGGCATGAACTCGGAGCCGATCTGGCGGGCGGGAACGACGGTCGCGGCCATCGCCAGCACGGCGAGCACGAGCGTGAGCACCTTGAAACGCAGCACGCCCTGGATGATCGGGCGGTACAGCCAGATCAGCAGCCGGTTCACCGGGTTCTTCGCCTCGGGCAGGATGCGCCCGCGCACGAAGAACAGCATCAGCACCGGCACCAGGGTTACCGACAACAGCGCGGCCCCGGCCATGGCGAAGGTCTTGGTGAAGGCGAGCGGCGAGAACAGCCGGCCCTCCTGGCCTTCGAGCGCGAACACCGGCAGGAAGGACACGGTGATGATCAGCAGCGAGAAGAACAGCGCCGGCCCGACCTCCTTGCACGCGAGCACGATCGCCGCCGCGCGCTGCGGCTGGGTGGCGCCCTCGGGCAGGCGTTCGATGTGCTTGTGCGCGTTCTCGATCATCACGATCGCCGCATCCACCATCGCTCCGATCGCGATCGCGATGCCGCCCAGGCTCATGATGTTCGAGCCCAGCCCGAGCGAGCGCATGGCGATGAAGGCGAACAGGATGCCCAGCGGCAGCGTGATGATCGCCACCAGTGCGCTGCGCACATGGAGCAGGAAGATCACGCACACCGCGGCGACGATCAGGCTCTCCTCGAGCAGCGTCCATTTCAGGTTGCCGATCGCGCGCTCGATGAGCTCCGAGCGGTCGTAGACCGGCACGATCTCGGCGCCCGCCGGCAGGCCCGGCGTGATCTCGGCGATCTTGGCCTTGACGTTGGCGATCACGTCGAGCGCGTTCTGGCCGAAGCGCGCCATCACGATGCCGGAGGCCACCTCGCCCTCGCCGTTGAGCTCGGCGATGCCGCGCCGCTCGGCCGGCACCAGCTCGACGCGGGCGACGTCGCCCACCCGCACCGGGGTGCCGCGCTCGGCCTTCAACACGATGCCGGCGATGTCGTCCACGCTGCGCAGGTAGCCCCGGCCGCGCACCATGTACTCCTTCTCGGCGAGCTCCACCACGCGGCCGCCGACGTCGCGGTTGGAGGCGCGGATCGCCTGCGTGACCGCATCGAGCGTGATGCCGTAGCCGGCCAGGCGCAGCGGATCGACCGTGACCTGGTACTCGCGCACGAAGCCACCAAGGCTGGCGACCTCGGACACGCCCTGCGCCTTGGTGAGCTGGTAGCGCACGTACCAGTCCTGCAGGCTGCGCGTGTCGGCCAGGCTCATGTCCTTGCCGAGCACCGCGTACTGGTACACCCAGCCCACGCCGGTCGCGTCCGGCCCGATCTGCGGCGCGACGCCCTGCGGCAGGCGGCCGGCAGCCGAGCTCAGGTACTCGAGCACGCGCGAGCGCGCCCAGTAGATGTCGGTGCCATCCTCGAAGATCACATACACGTAGGACGCGCCGAACATCGAGAAGCCGCGCACCACCTTCGCGCGCGGCACCGCCAGCATGGAGGTAGTGAGCGGATAGGTGACCTGGTCCTCGACCACCTGCGGCGCCTGGCCGGGATAGTCGGTGTAGACGATCACCTGCACGTCGGACAGGTCGGGCAGCGCGTCGAGCGGCGTGTGCTTGACCGCATACACGCCACCACCGATCAGGAACAGCGTGGCCAGCAGCACCAGGAAGACGTTGCGTGCCGACCAGTCGATGACGCGATCGAGCAGGCCGGCCGTTGTCGGGTTGGCGGCCGTGTCGGTGGGCACAGCGCTTGAAGGTTCCATCACGGGGGCGTGCATCTCAGTGCCCCGCATGGCCGGCGGCGGCCGGTGCCGCCGCGCTGCTCGCAATTGGCTCGATGCCGGTGACGATGTACTCGCCCGGCTCGCCGGCCTCGAACACGAAGCGCACCGCCGAGCCTGGGGCGATGTCCTTCACCAGCGCCGGATCGGCAAGCTTGAAGTCCATGGTCATCGCCGGCCACTGCAGGGCAGGGATCTCGCCATGCGTCATCGTCACGCTGCCCGTTTCGGCATCGAGGGCATCGAACGTCCCTTGGGTTTCGTAACGGGTCGGGCTCGCTCGAGCCTGATCGCCGGCCCCGGGTTCGACCAGATTGGAGAGCGCCGCCTTGAGCTGGCTCTCCGAGTCGATCAGGAAGTTGGCCGAAACCACCACGCGATCCCCCGCCGCGACGCCTTCGAGCACCTCGACCACATCCCGGCCGCGCGCGCCCAGCTTCACCGGCTGCGGCCTGAAGCGCCCTTCGCCGAGCGCGAGCAGCACGACCCGGCGCGCGCCATCGTCGATGATCGCCGAGCTGGGCACCACCGCCTTCGGCGCTGGGTCGCCCGCCGCCAGGGCGACCTGGGCGAACATCCCCGGGCGCAGCAGGCCCTCAGCGTTGTCCAGTTCGAGCCGTACCCGGGTACTGCGGGTGGCGGCGTCGAGCGTCGGATACAGATAGCCTACCCGCGCCTCGAAGCTGCGGCCGGGGTACGCCTCGAGCGTGACCTGCGCACGCTGGCCGGGTTGCACCCGGGCGAGATCCTGTTCATAGACGTCGGCGATGATCCACACCTTCGACAGGTCGGCGATGCGGAACAGCGCCTCGCCGGGCATGAAGCGGCCGCCCTGGATGGCTTCCTTCTCCAGCACGACGCCGCTCACCGGTGCGTGGAAGACCTGGCGTGCGCCGGCCTGGCCCGCCACCTCCAGATTGCGCAGGCGCGCACGCGTCGCCTCGGCCAGACGCCGCGCGGATTCGCTCGCGACCGGATCCTCAGTGGCGCTCTGGCGGGCAAGACGCTCGGCGATGCGCAACTCCTCGCCAGTCGATTGCAGTTCCGGGCTGTAGGCGGTAAAGAGCGGCTGCCCCTTCTTCACCGGGTCGCCGACCGCATTCACATGCAGGCGCTCGATCCAGCCCTCGAAGCGCGGCGCCACCACGACCTGGGTGCGCTCGTCGATCTCGATCCGGCCGCTGGCACGCACGGCGGAATCCACCGCGCGCAGCTCCACCGCGGCGGTCTTCACGCCCAGGGTCTGGATGCGCGCCGGGCTCACCACCACCGTGCCGCTGTCGTCCGGCTGGTCGTCGGCATAGACCGGGATGTAGTCCATGCCCATCGAGTCCTTCTTCGGCACCGGCGAGGTATCGGGTAGCCCCATCGGGTTGCGGTAGTAGAGGATCTTGCGCTCCCCTTCGGCCGCGGCCGCGGGTGCGGCAGGCGCTGCGGCCGCGGTGGCGTTCGCGGCGCCGAGCGGCGCGGCGGGCGTCGCCGCATGTTGCACCTGTGCGAACCAGTACCCCGCACCCGCAGCGATCGCCACAGCGATGGCAATCGTCGTCATCCGGACAGCAGCGCTCAATTCAATTCCCCTGTCAATTTCCTGATCTCGGTCAGCGCCAGCCGGGTCTCGAGCTCGGTCTGGAGTTGGCGCATGCGGATGTCGATGAGCTGGCGCTCGGCTTCGATGACGCTGTCGAAATCGACCGTGCCGCTGGCGAGTGCCGCCCGGCTGGCATCGCGCGTGGCCCGGGCCCGCGGCAGCAGCGTGTGTTCGAGCAGGCGCAAGGTCTCGCGGCCCTGCGCATACATGGACCATGCAGTGCCGAGTTCTCCGGAAGCGCGCGCCCTGGCGTCCTCGCGACGCGCTTCGGCGGCGATCAGCATGTACTCGGCTTCGCGCTCCCGGGCGCGACGGCTGGACTGCTGCAGCGGGATCATGACCTCGAACATCACGTCCCACGAGGCCTTGCCCTCATCGGGACGGTTGTTGCGCACGCCCACGGCGAAGTCCGGCAAGCGGTCCTGATAGGTCCGTTCGCGCTCGGCACGCGCCACGTCGATGCCGTAGGCGGCCGCATTCACGTCCGGGTTGGCGCTGGCCGCCGCCTTGAAAAGGGCACCCGCTTCCAGCTGCCCGGGCAAGGGCGCAGGATCGGCGGGCGCGGCCAGCGGCGCATCGTGTGCCCGGCCGAGCAGACCGTTCAGTCCCGCGGCCAGGCCCTTGCGCCGCTGTTCGACCTCCACCAGGGCGAGGCGCTGGGCCGTGATCTCGCGCTGAATGCGCAACACCGCCTGCTGCGGCAGCAGACCCAGCTCGTAACGAGCCAGGCTGAGTTCCTCCAGGCTTTGCAGCAGGGTCAGGCCCTCGCGGTTGAGGACGCGCTCCCGGTCGGCCGCGTAGTAGCGCAACCACAGCGTCTCGATCTTTGCCGCGAGCTCGGCCCAGGAGGCGTCGCGCATCGCATCGGCCTGGGTGGCCTGCGCCTCGGCGGCCTTCACCGCGAGGTCGCGCTTGCCCCACCCCGGCAAGGGCTGGGTGATGCGGTAGCGCGTTTCACCCACCTGGCCGGGCAACAGCGAGGCCGAACGTCCGCTCATGGTGTTGGTGGCATCCATGAGCTCGATCTCGAAGGTGGGATCGGGCAGTGCGCCGGCAGGGGTGACGCGCTCCTGGGCGGCGGACGCTTCCGCACGGGCCGCGGCAAAGCCGGGGTTGCTCTGGCGCGCATACTCGATCAGCGCCTGGGGGCTCGCGCCGAGCGTCGGGGTGTCGGGCACGCCTTGCGTCCAGGCATGACTGCTTCCCAACGTGAGCGCGAACACCAGCGCGAGCGCTGCGGGGCGTGGCAGGCGGGAGGAGGATTCTGCGAATGTGGGTTTCATCGGGGAACGATTCCGGCAGGCGGTGAAGTGCACGCGCAGGCCCTCCGCCACCCGCCTCATCGTTCGTCCACCGAGGGGTTCCCCCCGGTCGGATGGTCAGAGTGGAACGCGACGCACCTGCGAGGCAAGCGTCACTGAGCAGCTTCGAGAGACGTCACGGTCAGCGCACCGCCGACCTTCTCGACTGCGAAGCGGATCCTGTCGCCGACCTTGACCTGATCGAGGAGGTTCGGCCGCGCCGCGCGGAACACCATGGTCATCGCCGGCATGCCGAGCGATTCGAGCGGGCCGTGGGCGATGGTGAGCTTGCCGGCCGACTGGTCGATCTTCTTGACCGTGCCCTCGGCGAGCTTGGCGTCGGCCTCGCTCGCGGCACTCGCCCCGCCGTGATGGGCACTGTGGTCGGCCTGCGCAAACGCCGCCGGGGCAGCGCCCCCCAGCACGGCCAGGAGGGCAGTGGTGATGAGGGTCTTCTTCATGATGGGCTTCTCCAAGGATTGAAAATCCGTGCAAATTCGAAAGTCCCCACGATTATGCGAAGCGCCCACCGACAGGACGCTGACGCACGGATTACATTTCTGTCAGCCAACCTTGATCGTGCCGATCATGCCGGCCTGAAAATGGCCGGGAATCAGGCAGGCGAACTGGAAGTCCCCCGCGCGGTTGAAGTGCCAGATCATTTGCCCGCGTCCACCCGGGCCGACATGTGCCATCCACGGCTCGTCATGCTCCATCCCGGGGAAGCGCCGCATCAGTTCGGCGTGCTCGGCGAGCGTCGCGGGCGTGCCGACGACCATCTCGTGCATCACCGTGCCGCGATTCTCGTGGGTGAAGCGGATCGTCTCGCCCAGGTGTATCGCGATACGGTCGGGGACGAAACGCATTGCATCGGTCATCACGATGGGGATCGTTCTCGCAACGGATCTCTCATCGCCCGCGATTCCCCATTCCTGCTGTTCCTTGGGGGCATCGGACGCAGCCTTGTGGGGATGCTCGGCCTTGCCATGGGCGAACGCGCTGCGGTGAGCGGCAAGCACACCGGCCGCAAGGCTGGTGGCGAGGAATCGACGACGGCTTCTCATGGGGATCTCCATCTGCCTGGCAGGTGAATCAGCACCACGGCCACGCCCACCCCCCCACCATCGTGGATGACCTGTCTCTGCATGGGGAAATCCGTTTGCTGATCTTCTCCTGAGCCGGACGCGGGGCGATCGACGAGGTCGGCGCCCCGCATCTCGAGGCTCAGTTGGGCATCGCCGGCTTGACCGCCGGATGCATCTTCATCATGTTCTGCATCATGCCCATGTGCTCTTGCATCATCTTCATGTGCTCCTGCACGAGCCTCGGGTCCATCATCATGCCGCCCATCCCTCCAGCCCCGGGTCCAGCCGCGGCGCCCTTCATCATCGGGCCGGCGCCCATCGGTCCTCCCTGCATCTGGCCGCCCATCATCGGGCACCCGGCGGGCGTGCCCTGCGATGCCGCCTCCAGGGCCTTGATCTGCTCCTCCATCAGGGCCATGCGACGTTCGGGGTCGGTCTCGGCACGGATCGACTTCATGCGGGCCTGAAGTGCGGGGCCACTCGCGGCGGGCGGCCAGGGCTGCGCCTGCTCGGTCGTCTGAGCGAGGACCGGACTGCCGTGCAGGGCTGCGGCCAGAGCGGCAACGGGCATGAGCCCGGCGAGACGGAATAAACGCAGTTTCATGATCGATCTCCCATCGGTTGCGGGGTTCCGTCGCGATACGGAACGATGTGCCACGCAGGGCATGTTGCGCCCGCCCGCCTGTCGTCGGCCTGACCTGGACATTACATTTCTGTAATTCCGCCTGCTCTCCCGCACCCCGGAGGCAGAATCGGTCACCGGCAGCACGAACCGAGTAGGAGCGAAGCAATGAAGATCCTGATCGTCGAAGACGAAGTGAAGACCGGCGACTACCTGCGCCAGGGCCTGACCGAGGCCGGATTCGTCGTCGATCTCGCGCGCGACGGCCTCGATGGACTTCACCTCGCGCTCAGCGGCGACTACGACCTCATCGTGCTGGACGTGATGCTGCCGTCGCTGGACGGCTGGGCCATCCTGCAGACACTGCGTCGCAGCGGTCGCGAGAACCCGGTGTTGTTCCTGACCGCCCGTGACCAGATCGAGGACCGCGTTCGTGGCCTCGAGCTTGGCGCCGATGATTACCTGGTCAAGCCCTTCGCATTCTCCGAGTTCCTCGCCCGGGTCCGCACCCTGCTGCGCAGGGGGCGGAGCCATGAACCGGACACCCTGCGCTCGGCGAATCTCGAACTGGATCTGCTTCGCCGCCGCGTGACGCGCTGCGGGCAGCGCATCGACCTGACCGCCAAGGAATTCGCCCTGCTCGAACTGCTGCTGCGGCGCAAGGGTGAAGTGTTGCCGCGCTCCTTGATCGCCTCCCAGGTGTGGGACATGAACTTCGACAGCGACACCAATGTGATCGAGGTCGCTGTACGCAGGCTGAGGGTGAAGGTCGACGACCCCTTCGAGCCCAAGCTGATCCGCACCGTGCGCGGCATGGGCTACGTGCTCGAAGCGATGGAGCCGAGCTGACGATGATCCGCATCCACTCGCTGACGGCGCGCCTGGCGACGCTGTTTGCCGTCCTCGCCGCGAGCCTGCTCGTGCTGGTGGCGGTGCTCTTCGGCCGCATGCTGGACGCGCATTTCCAGGAGCTGGACATGCACGAGCTGCAAGGCAAGGTCACGCTGATCCGCAACACGCTGCAGGATGAGGCTGCGAGTGGCGGACGCGCGGAACGCATCCAGGCGCTCGAGCGCTCCTTCGTTGGACACGAAAGCGTGGGGGTGCTGCTACGCGACGTGGACGGGCGCGTGCTGAACGTCATCCATCCCGAGCACTTCACCGCTGCCCAGCGGGCTGGAGAACCCCCATCGGGCGTGGTGACCGACTGGACGGTCGATGGGCGCCCCCATCGAGGGATCGAGGTCGGCATCGCGCTGCCGCGCAGCGGGTCGAAGGACCAAACGATCGCAGCGCTGGTCGCACTCGATCTGTCGCACCACGTCCATTTCCTCGCGTCGGTGCGCAACGCCACCTGGGCGGGCGTGGTCGCGGCAGCCATGGCGGCCGCGCTCTTCGGCTGGTTTGCGGCGCACCGGGGCCTCGCTCCCCTGCGCCGGGTCACCGAAACCGCCCGCCGGCTGTCGGCACGACAACTCGCCGAGCGTCTCTCCATCGACGATGCACCGCTGGAGGTGCGCGACCACGCCGAGGCGTTCAACGGCATGCTCGCCCGGCTCGAGGCCGCGTTCCAGCGCCTCGGCGACTATTCGGCCGACATCGCGCACGAACTGCGCACGCCGATCTCGAACCTGATGACCCAGACTCAGGTCGCGCTATCGCGGCCACGGACGATCGACGAGTACCAGGACATCCTGGCGTCGAACCTCGAGGAGTACGAGCGCATCGCGCGCATGGTCAGCGACATGCTGTTTCTCGCCAAGGCCGAGGAGAACACACTGGCGCATGCCAGCGAACCCGTGGACCTGGCGCTCGAGGCGGATGCACTCATCGATTTCTACGAGGCCCTGGCCGAAGAGCGCCAGGTCCGCATCGTTCGGGAGGGGCAGGCGAGCGTCCAGGGTGATCGACTGATGCTGCGGCGCGCCTTGTCGAACCTGATTTCGAACGCCCTGCGCCACACGCCGGACGAGGGGCAGATCACGATCAGGATTGACGCGGACGCCACCGACATCCGCCTCGCCGTCTGTAATGTCGGCGATCCGATCCCCGGCGACCAGATCGAGCGGATCTTCGAGCGCTTCCATCGCGGCAGTGCCCAGCGCGAGTCCCGCGGTGAAGGCGCAGGGCTCGGGCTTGCCATCACACGCTCCATCGTCCAGGCCCACGGGGGTCAGATCAGTGCACAGTCGGCTGAAGGTGCCACATGCTTCACCATCACCTTGCCCGGGCACCGGGCGCCATCGTCTTCTTGATCCAGCGAATTCGGCACGGGTTCGGGCGTTCTGACTGGCTGCAACGAGGGGCCCCTCCCTGCGGACGACAGCCGACGACTTCTCTGCGAGTCCCCGGAGTCAGCCGGACGGGCTTGATCGAGTGGGGATTCAGGACCTTTTTCCACGATGCGCGGGTGGGCGAGCCGAAAGCGCCGCAGATCCGCCTGACCGTGGCTTCGCCGCAGCGCGCGCTCGAGCAGGCTTTCGACGACCCCGGCCTGGGTGTCATCCGCCTCGATGGAACGGCGAGGCGTCTGGCGGGTTCGTCGGCCTCGACCCTGACGAGTGCGTTCGGCTGCATGGATCACCCAAGGACCCGGACCATGCGCCGGACATGGAGCGCGCATCCCCGCTACCGAGCACCCACATGATGGGCAAAGCTTCGACCTGCCGCCGCGATCCTCCGGCGGCCTCCAGCATCCCGCATGGAACACGAACATGACCATACTGACCCCCGCGCAGCGGCGCGCCACCTGCATCCACGAGGCCGGCCATGCGGTGGTGTTCGCGCTCGGCGGCGTGTCGGTCTACCGGCTGGCGGTGGCGGCGGAAGGGGCCGAGGCCTGGCGCACCGACATCCGCAACGGGCGCATGTGCACCGGCCTGTGGGGCCTGTGCGAGAAGGCGGACCTGGTGCTGCCGCGGCAATTCCTGCGCTGGCTGATGAACGAGGGCGGCCTGCATCCCGACGGCACGGGCTACGAGCACCTGCTCGCGCATCCCGAGGGGCGGGCACAGATCGAGGCCTTCACCACCTCGCAGCAGCGCGAGATCCGCGCGCAGATGGTGGGCCTGATGGCCGGACCGGCGGCCGAGCAGCGGTTCACGGATGGGGAGGCGCGCCTGTGCAGGGGCAGCGCGCTGCATGAAGTGCGCAAGGCGGAGGACCTGTCGTGGCTGCTGCCCGGGCGCGACGACTTCGAGCATGCCGCCGAACTGACCGCGCTCACCTTGCGTCGGGCGGAGGTGTGGGCGGCGGTCGAGCACCTGGCCGACGCGCTCGAACGTGCCGGCACGCTCGCGCACGGCATCCGTGCGCTGCTTCCCGCCGCCCTGCCCGGCTGGCCCCCGCGCGGCGCATCGGCGTAGCGCTCTTCCTGCCTGTCGCCCCGGCGGCAACACCGCGGCGACCGCGGCCCGAAGAAGCGATCGCCGCAATCGCGCCTTGCGGCGCTCCTACAGGAAGCGCGGCACCCGGTAGCGAACCTGGCGTGCGGAGGGAACAGCCCGCGTGCGAGCCTGCGTCGCTTCTACAGGAAGCGTCGCGGCGCACCGGAGCGACGGAAGCGGCGAGCCGGGCTGTGGTGTTCATGCCCGGGGACAAAACGAGCGCCGGCTTAAGGCTGCGGCTCGGCGCGGTTGCCTTCGTCCATGCGCCGGATGGCCTGCGCGCCCTGGCGCGCCAGCGCGGCGAGGCGGTCGATCTGGGCATCGAGCTTGGGCAGGGCCTCGCGGCGGTAGCGCGACAGATCGTCGATGGCGCCGAGCACATCGCCGAAGGCCTGTTCGAGCCGGCCCATGTCGAGCATGGACGAAGAGGCGCGGGTCTGGATGTCCACCCCCTGGGTGCGCAGGGCCTGGGCAGTGCCGGCGATGAGCGCGGAGGTGGTCTCGTTGAGCGCGGCGACGCGGTCGAGCACGAGGCGCTGGTTGGCCAGCCCGAGCGCGACGGTGACGGCGACGTTGAGCGCCGAGACGGTGACGTTGATCGCGCGGTCCACGCCGCGGATGAGCTCGCGGTTGTTGCGGATCACCACCTCGAGCGCGAGCACGCCCTGCTGGCTCACCGCCACCTGCTGCTGCAGGTCGATGACGCGCTGGCGTAGCGGGAAGAGCAGCTCTTCCTCGACGAAGGCGCGCCGCGGCGCGGGCAGGCTGGCGGAGGCGGCCTCGCGGGCCAGGCGGCGGTCGATCATGCGGCCGAGTTCGACCTGGCGCTCGAGCTGGGCGAGGATGGCGCGCAGCGATTGCTGGTCGTCGGCCAGGGTGAGGTTGTCGCGGCGCAGCATGTCGGCGCCGCCCTGCAGGTCGCGGATGATGGCGTCGAGCGCGTCCTGCGCCTTCTCGTATTTCTGGAAGTAGCGCTGCATCGGCTTGCCGACGCCGGGGATGAAGGACAGCGCGCGCGACAGGCCCTCGCCGCTCAGCTTCTGGCGCGCAGGGTCGAGGTCCTGCATCTTGTCGCGCAGCGCGAGCAGGGCCTGCGCGACCGGGCCGCCTTCGTCGCCCTGGTGGGCGAGCTTGCGGATCGGCGCCTGCAGCATCTCGCTGCGCCAGGCGGCCTGGCGCTGCAGCTCGATGCCCATGGTGTCGACCGCCTCGCGCTGGCGCTGCAGGGCCTCCTCGCCGGCGGCGAGCGCGTCGCGCACGAAGGCGTCGGCGAGCGGGGCGAGCTCGGCGTCCTCCGCCGGCTCGGCGTCCTGCGGCGGCAGGGTCTCGCGCGCGATGTCCTCGATCGGCGGCAGCGACAGGCCCGAGCGCGGGCGCCCGCCGCCGCCCGGGTCGCCCTCGGGGGCGTGCGGGAGGATACGGAGAAGGGATCGCAGCGGCAGGCTCATCGGGAGGTTCCTCGGTTCATTGCTGGCGGCCGTAGAGGCCGGCGCGCTCGGCGAAGCGGCGCAGCTCCTGCAGGGCCTGTTCGGTGGCGCCGGCGGGCTGGCCGCGGCCGGTGTCGATGCGCGACACCGCCACCGCGACGTGGTCGAGCGCGGTCAGCGCCGCCTCGTTGCCGGCGGCGATCTCGCCCAGGCGGCGTTCGGTCTCGTCGGCGAGCGCGAGCCGGCGCTGCAGCGCCTCGCGCTCGGTGCCGCCGATGCGGGCGGCCTCGCGCTCCAGGCGCTCGCGCACGAAGTCGGCGTCCAGCCCGACGCTGCCCTGCACCAGCGCGACCATCGCTCCCAGCCCGGCGGCAGCGCCGCTGCCGACCTCGCCCACCAGGCCGCGGGCGCGCTCGTAGGTGACTTCGCGGCGGTCGAACTTCTCGTCGAGCACGTCGAGCGCGCGGTGGTAGCGGGTGAACAGGCGATCTGCCTGCACGGCGAGATCGGGCCGACGCAGGCCGACGAGTTCGCGCTTGACCTCCCATAGCTGCATCACCACCGCATCGGCGTCGGCAGGAACGAAATCGGGGTCCAGGGTCAGCAGGTCGCGCTCGCGGCGTTCACGCGCGAGCTCGGTGCGCGCACGCTCGCGCGCGGCGGCACGCTCCTTGCCGGCACGCGCCTGCCGCCAGCGCCGCCAGCGCCGCTCCAGGAAGAGCGCGGCCGGAGCCGCGGCGAGGCCGGCGAGCCAGCCGCCCAGGCTGGCGCCGAAGCCACCCCACAGCGAGGTCAGCAGCAGCACGGTCGCGATCGAGGGCATGGCCACCGCGTAGCGCAGGATGACCTGCCAGCGCGAGGCGAGCTCCTCCGGCACCACCAGGCGCGGGTCGTACATCCCGGCCATGAACCAGGGCACGAAGGAGACCAGCAGCCCAAAGGCGATCCCCTGCAGGAATTCAAACATCCAGACGACTCCGGGTCAGCGCGAAAATAGGGGACAGACCCCAATTTCCGGGGTCTGTCCCCTATTTCCCTTACGCCGCGGCGAGCGCAGGGTTGAGCGAATAGGTGCCGGTGAGCTTGGCCTCGGCGAGCACGTGGCCGGCGATCGCCGCGCGCACGTCCGGGCCGGTGAAGCGGCCCTCGACCGCGCAGCGCGCCACGTCGAGCGCGTACAGCGTGAACACGTAATGGTGCACGATCTCGTCGTTCCACGGCGGGCAGGGACCGTCGTAGCCGTGATAGTCGCCCTTCATGGCTTCATCGCCGGCGAACCAGGCGGTGTAATCGTTGACGCCGTGGCGGGCGCCGAGCGCGGCCTCCGGCCCGGGCTTGCCGCCCGGCGTGACCTCGGCGGAGAAGTGGCCGGCGTCGATCGCGCGCAGCTCGGCGGGCAGGTCGACCACCACCCAATGGAAGAAGTCCACCCGCGGCAGGCTGGCCGGCACGGTGCGGCCTTCCTGGTTGACGTCGTCGCCCTGGCTCGGCACGTCGGGGTCGTGGCAGACGAGCACGAATGACTTCGTCCCCGCGGGCACGTCTGCCCACGACAGCTGCGGGTTGCGGTTGCCGCCCAGGCAGACGTGCCCTTCGTCGGCCGGGATGCAGAAGGCGAATTCGCCCGGGATGCGGGCGCCGTCGGTGAAGCTCTGGCTGGTGAGTTTCAAGTCATCCTCCTTGCGGTGTGATGTGGGTACGCGAACGCGCGCTTTCAAGGCGCGTCGCACAGGCAGTGCAGGTAGTGGTGGCGCGGATCGTTCCAGCGCAGCAGCGCGCGGGCGGCGCGCTCCACGTCCGCGGCCGCGGCGGCGAGCGGCGCGGCCGGCGCGCTGCGGCCGGCCAGGTCGATGCCGAGGTCCTCGCCAGTGCGCAGCAGCCGGCGCAACACGCGCTGCTCGAGGGACTCGCCCGCCGCCGGCCACACCACCTGATGCTCGGCGAGGCCGGCGCGCGCGGCCGCGGCGGCGATCGCGTCGTCCAGGCTGCCGAGCTTGTCGACCAGGCCGAGGCCGCTCGCCGCCTCTCCGGTCCACACGCGACCGCGGGCGACCGCGTCGACCTCCGCGACCGTCAGCTTGCGCGCCTGCGCGACGACCTCCAGGAAGCGCCGGTAGCCGTGCTCGATGCCGAGCTGCATGGCCTCGGCCGCGGCCGGGTCGAGCGGGCGACGCGGGTCGAGCGCGCCGGCGAGCGGCGCGGTGGCGACGCCATCGACGCCGATGCCGAGGCGGCGCAGCGGCTCGGAGAACTCCGGGAAGAGGCCGAAGATGCCGATCGAGCCGGTCACCGTGGAAGGCGCCGCCCAGATCTCGTCGGCACCGGTGGCGATCCAGTAGCCGCCCGAGGCCGCCACCGAGCTCATCGACGCGATCACCGGCTTGCCGGCCTGGCGGGTGAGTTCGAGTTCGCGACGGATGAGCTCCGAGGCCCAGGCGCTGCCGCCCGGGCTGTCGATGCGCAGCACCAGCGCCTTGATGTCCTCGTCCTCGCGCGCCTCGCGGATCAGGCGGGCGAAGGTGTCGCCGGCGACCACGCCGGCCGGCTCGGCGCCATCGACGATGGTGCCCTGGGCGACGATCACCGCCACGCTGCCGGCGGCGTGACGGGTGTCGTCCGCAGCGAGCGCGAGATAGGCCTCGGCCTCGATGGTGCGCACGTCCTTGCCCTCGTGGTCGGTGCCGACGGCCTCGATCAGGCGGGCGCGCCATTCTTCGCGGGTGCTGAAGCGGTCCACCAGGCCGGCGGCGAGCGCGGCCTTGGCGGCATCGCCCCCGGCGGCGGCGAGCGCGCCGCGGATGTCGTTCACATGCGCGTCGATCGCCGCGGGCGCGAGCTTGCGGCTGGCGGCGATGTCGTCGCGCATGAAGCGCCACAGCCCGTCGAGGAGGTCGCGGGTGGCCTCGCGGTCCTCGTCGGACATGTCGCTGCGGGTGAAGGGCTCGGAGAAGGACTTGTACTCGCCGACGCGGAACACGTGCACCTTGACCCCGAGCTTGTCGAGCGCGTCGCGGAAGTAGGTGCCGTAGCGCGCCAGGCCGCGCAGCAGCACGAAGCCGTCCGGCGACAGGTGGAGTTCGTCGGCCACCGAGGCGAGGTAGTACTGCGACTGGGTGAAGCGCTCGCCGCGCGCCAGCACCGGCTTGCCCGAGGCCTTGAAATCGGCGATCGCGGCGCGCAACTCGGCAAGCTTGGAGAAGCCGCCGCCGACCAGCTCGTCGGTCTCGATCACCAGCGCGGCGATGCGCGCGTCGTCGCGCGCCTTGCGCACCGCGTCCACCAGATCCGCCAGACGCAGCTGGCCGGCCGGTGCGCCCCCGGCGCGCAGCAGCGCCAGCGGTGGCTCGAGCTCGGCCTGCTCGACGATCGTGCCCACCGGTCGCAGCACCAGCGCGGACCCGGCTTGCACCTCGGGCTCGGGGTGGAAGAAGAAGGACACCAGCACACCGAGGCCGAAGATCAGCAGGGCGTAGAAGACGCCGCGCACGACGAGGTCGAGCGCGCGCACGAACATGCGCAGCACGTTCAATAGGAAGCGGAACAGGCCCCGGATCATGCTGCTTGTCCTCGTGACGGATGGTTCAGCCCGCGCGGCGGCGGAAGACGAGGTCCCATACCCCGTGTCCCAGCTTCAGACCACGGTTTTCGAATTTCGTCAGCGGACGATGCTCGGGACGCGGGGCGAAGCCGTCGGCGGTGTTCTCCAGCGCCGGCTCGGCGGAGAGGATCCCGAGCATCCAGTGCGCGTAGTCCTCCCAGTCGGTGGCGCAGTGGAAGTAGCCGCCGGGCGCGAGCTTGCGCGCGATCAGGGCGACGAAGTCGGGCTGCACGATGCGGCGCTTGAAGTGGCGCTTCTTGCGCCAGGGGTCGGGGAAAAACAGATGCACGCCGGCGAGCGCGCCGTCGCCGATCATGTCGCGCATCACCTCGACCGCGTCGTGCTGCATGATGCGCAGGTTGCCCAGATGGCCTTCCGCGATCAGCTTGCACAGCGCGCCGACGCCGGGCGTATGCACCTCGATGCCGAGGAAG
Source organism: Thauera sp. DNT-1 (assembly GCF_055393985.1). Classification (NCBI taxonomy): domain Bacteria; kingdom Pseudomonadati; phylum Pseudomonadota; class Betaproteobacteria; order Rhodocyclales; family Zoogloeaceae; genus Thauera; species Thauera sp. DNT-1. The sequence continues at coordinate 2,538,552 of NZ_AP043752.1, forward strand.
TCGCGATCCGGCATCGCCGCGGCGATCTTCGCCGTAGTCTCGCCCATGCCGAAGCCGATCTCGAGGATCTTCGGCGCCTTGCGGCCGAAGGCCTCGTCCAGATCGAGCGGCGCGGCGCGGTAGTCGATGCCGACCTTCGGCAGCATGTCGTCGAGATAGCGCTGCTGCGCCTCGGACATGCGCCCCTGGCGCAGCACGAAGCTGCGGATGCTGCGGCTGGAGAAGCGGTGCTCGGGGCTGTCGCGGCCGATGATCTCGACACCGGCGACGGGTTCGTCAGGCACTTCGCTCATGAACCGATCAACCCCTGGGTCGGCGAGCTCGGGTCGGCGGTGTAGAACTTGCGCGGCATGCGCCCGGCGAGGAAGGCCTCGCGGCCGGCCTCGACCGCCTTGCGCATCGCGCTCGCCATCAGCACCGGCTTGCCGGCGGCGGCGATCGCGGTGTTCATCAGCACGCCGTCGCAGCCCAGCTCCATCGCGATCGCGGCATCCGATGCGGTGCCGACGCCGGCGTCGACCAGCACTGGCACCTTGGCGTTGTCGATGATCAGGCGCAGGTTCCACGGGTTGAGGATGCCCATGCCGGAGCCGATCAGCGAGGCCAGCGGCATGATCGCGACGCAGCCGATGTCTTCCAGCATCTTCGCCTGGATGGGGTCGTCGGCGCAGTAGACCATGACGTCGAAGCCGTCCTTGACCAGGGTCTCGGCGGCCTTGAGCGTCTCGGGCATGTTGGGGAACAGGCTCTTGGGGTCGCCGAGCACCTCCAGCTTGACCAGCGCGTGGCCATCGAGCAGCTCACGCGCAAGGCGCAGCGTGCGCACCGCGTCGTCGGCGGTGTAGCAGCCGGCGGTGTTGGGCAGGATGGTGAATTTCTCCGGCGGCAGCACGTCGAGCAGGTTGGGTTCGCCCGGGTTCTGGCCGATGTTGGTGCGGCGGATGGCCACGGTGACGATGGCAGCGCCGCTGGCGTCGATGGCCTCGCGCGTCTCGGCGAAGTCCTTGTACTTGCCGGTGCCGACAAGCAGGCGGGAGTGGTAGGCCTTGCCGGCGATGACCAGGGGGTCGTTCATGTTGGGAGCCTGTGAGGGTTTGTCTGAGGAATGGGAGCCAGTCGATGCACCGCCGCACGGTGCAGGACCCTGCAGGAGCGGCGCAAGCCGCGATCGGGGCGCCGGACCTCGGCGCGGTGCTGAGGGAGCGCGGTCGCCGCCGCCCGGCCGTAATCGCGGCTTGTGCCGCTCCTACGGGACACGCAGGTCGGGGGCTTCAGCCGCCGCCGACCGCGACGACGATTTCGAGCTTGTCGCCGTCGGCGAGCTTCACCTCGGCGTGGCGGGCCTTGGGCACGATCTCGCCGTTGCGCTCGACCGCGAGGCGCTTGCCGACGAGGCCGCGCGCCTCGAGCAGCGCAAGCACCGAGAGGTCGGGCTGGAGCGATTCGGGCTGACCGTTGAGGAGGACCTGGATCATGGCGTTCGAGGCTGTTCGGGAGCCGAAAATCTTATCACGCCAGCCGTTTGACTTTTCCCTTCGCGGGCGCTAAGTTCCAGCCACCTAGCGCCGATTTGATCAACAGCTTGCGGGCGCTCAACAAATACGGCTAAAGCGAGGGCACCCAGTCCGCGTTTGCAGCCGGCTGGGTTTTTTGTTTTGCAGATGACGAAAATGATCGCACCCCAATCGGTCGGCGTGGTCGTGCCGCAGCGGGCCGAGTTCACCACGCCGCTCGCGCTGCGCAGCGGCGGCACGCTGAACAACTACCACCTCGTCTACGAAACCTACGGCACGCTCAATGCGGACCGCAGCAACGCGGTACTGGTGTGCCATGCGCTGTCGGGCTCGCACCACGTCGCCGGCACCTACGCCGACGCGCCGCACAACGTCGGCTGGTGGGACAACCTGATCGGGCCGGGCAAGCCGCTCGACACGCGCAAGTTCTTCGTGATCGGGGTGAACAACCTCGGCGGCTGCTACGGCTCCTCTGGCCCCAACCAGATCAACCCCGCCACCGGCAAGCTGTGGGGGGCGGACTTCCCCTTCGTCACCGTGGAAGACTGGGTCGAATCGCAGGCGCGCCTAGCCGACCGGCTCGGCATCGAGCGCTTCGCCGCGGTGGTCGGCGGCTCGCTCGGCGGCATGCAGGCGATGTCGTGGGCGCTGCAGTACCCGGACCGCGTCGGCCACGTCGCGGTGATCGCCGCCGCGCCCAAGCTCACCGCGCAGAACATCGCCTTCAACGAGGTCGCCCGCCAGGCCATCCTGAGCGACCCCGAGTTCCACGGCGGCCACTACTATGCGCACGGCGTGGTGCCGACGCGTGGCCTCAAGCTGGCGCGCATGGTGGGTCACATCACCTACCTGTCCGACGACTCGATGGCGGAAAAATTCGGCCGCAGCCTGCGCCACGGCCGCAACACCTACAGCTACGACGTCGAATTCGAGATCGAGTCCTACCTGCGCTACCAGGGCGACAAGTTCGCCGGCTACTTCGACGCCAACACCTACCTGCTGACCACCAAGGCGCTCGACTACTTCGACCCCGCCTTCGAGTATGGCGGCCATCTGCCCGCGGCGCTTGCCCGCGCCAGCGCCGACTTCCTGGTGATTTCCTTCACCACCGACTGGCGCTTCTCGCCCGAGCGTTCGCGCGAGATCGTCTACGCGCTGCTGCACAACAAGCGCAACGTCAGCTACGCCGAGATCGACTGCCCGGCCGGCCACGACTCCTTCCTGCTCGACGAGACGCGCTACCACAAGCTGCTGTCGGCATGGTTCGACCGCATCGAGGTTTAAATTGATACAACCCCCACGCTCACTGCGTTCGCTGCCCCCCGAGGGGGCGTCAGTACGCTTGAGACGGCTCGGCGCACACTGACATGACTTCCTATCGCTACGACTACGACGTGATCACCCAGTGGATCGAGCCCGGCGAGAAGGTGCTCGACCTGGGCTGCGGCGACGGCGAACTGCTGCGCCACCTGATGGACGTGCGCCAGGTGCAGGGCTACGGCGTCGAGAACGACCCCGACAAGCTGCTCGCCAGCGTCAATAACGGCGTCAACGTGATCCAGATGGACCTCGAAAAGGGCCTCGTCGGCCTGGAGGACGGCTTCTTCGACCATGTGATCATGAGCCTGTCGCTGCAGGCCATGCACAACACGCTGGGCATTCTCGCCGAGATGCTGCGCGTGGGCCGCGAGGCCGTGGTGAGCTTTCCCAACTTCGGCTACTGGCGCCACCGCCAGAGCATCCTCAACGGCCGCATGCCGGTGTCGGAGAGCCTCCCGCACCAGTGGTTCAACACCCCCAACGTGCGCTTCTTCACCATCGCCGACTTCGACGCGCTGTGCGAGATGAACGGCATCGCGGTGCGCGAGCGCCTCGCCTTCGACGAAGGCAAGCTGGTACTCGACGAGGCCAACTTCCTCGCCAGCGTGGCGGTGTACCGCCTGGGACGCAACGGCTGAGGCGCCCGCTGCCGCGGGCCTCCCAGACTGAACCGTGACCGCGCTGCGGTCACGGGCACAGGAGACGCGCAGCGATGCAGGAGAACAGCCAGGCCGTCCTCGTCGCCACCGGCGCGCTTCCCGCGTTGATCCTGATCGCCGCGGCGCTGACCTTGCCGGTGTGCCTGACGCTGCTCGCCTTGTACCGACGGGCGGTGCTGCGCTCGATGGCGCTCACCAGCCCGGCCGCGGGGCTCGGCGGCTCGCGCCCGCCGCAGACCGCCCCCGCCGCACCACCAGCGGCAGCGCTGCACCTGGAGTTGTGCGGGGCAAACGCCGCGCACGACAGCCCGACGCTGGCGGCACTGCGGCGATCTTTGCGCGCGGCCGGCCTCGTCCATCTGCTCGCCGGGCTCGCCTGCGCCCTGGTGCTCACCGCCGCCTGGATGCAGTTCACCTGGGGGGACGGCGGCTTCGTGCTGGTCCGCTTCCTGCTGGTGTTCGCCTGTCACGCGTGGCCGGCCGTGCTCGCGGTCGGGCTGGTGACGGCGGGCACGACGCGACAACGTCTGGCGCTGGGACTGGCCTACGTCCTGCTCATGCTCGCCCTCGCCGCGTGGGCGCTGGCGCGCAACCCGGAGCTTTCCGCGCTCGATCTCGCGCGTTTCTGGGCCAGCACCAACCTGCCGCCGACCGTGCTGCTGCTCGCCTTCCTGCACCGGCGCATCCGTGCGGTAGGACCGCTGGTGCTCGCCTTCATGCTGGTCGCGGTGATCGGCGCAGAGGCGGCGGTCCGGCTGGCGGGGCAGAGCGAGGCGACGATGCGCCTGGCGATCGGCGTCGGCGGCACGCTCGGCCTCGACGGCACGCAGACCTTCTGGGCACTCCTGCTCGTCGGGGCCGCCGTCACCGCACTGCTCGGCCGGCGGGTGCTGAAGTGGCTGGGCAGGCGCCACGTCGCACGCCGCAGCAGCGACCAGCTCCTCACCCTGGAGGCGATGTGGCTGCTGTTCGCGGTCGTGCAGTCGGTGGGCTTCGCCTTCGAGGGGCTCGCCTGGCTCGCGGCCGGCCCGCTCGCCTTCCTCGCCTGGAAGCTGACGACGGTGGCCGGCTTCCGCCTCGCCGGGCTCGGGCACGCGCAAGCCCCGGAACCCGGGCTGCTGCTGCTGCGCGTGTTCGCGCTCGGGGCGCGCAGCGAGCGCCTCTTCGACGCCTTCGGCAAGCGCTGGCTGCGCATCGGCAACATCGACATGATCGCCGGCCCCGACCTCGCCACCACCGCGGTGGAGCCGCACGAGTTCCTGGATTTCGTCGGCGGACGGCTGTCGCGCGCCTTCGTGCGCGACGAGGCCGACCTCGCGCGGCGCCATGCGGCACGCGCGCTGGGGCCGGACCCGGACGGCCGCCACCGCGTCAACGAGTTCTTCTGCCACGACGACACCTGGCGCCCGACCATGCTGCGCCTGGCGCGGTCTGCGGATGCGGTGCTGATGGACCTGCGCGGCTTCTCGCCGCAGAACGAGGGCTGCCGCTACGAGCTGCAGCAGCTGCTCGACCACGTGGCGCTGGAGCGCGTGGTGGTGCTGGTCGGGCGCGATACCGACCGCGGCTTTCTGGAAAGCACGCTCGCCGCGCTATGGCAGTCGAGCCGGGCAGAGTCCCCTAACCGCGACAACCCGGGCCCACTGCTGCGCATGGTGGAGGAGCGCGGGGACGAGACCGCCGCGCGCCTGGTCGAGGCCTTGCTGGAAGCACCGCCGCGGAAGGCGGCGGTGGCTTGAACGGACGAAAGGATCAGCCGACCACGAAGGACGAGACGTCCACCCGCACGGTCGGACGATCGAGCGCGACCGCGGTATGGAGCGCGTACTTGCGCGCCCATTCGCCAGCCTGCTCGAAACGGCTCTCGCCGCCGTACTTGGCAACGTTGAGCACCATATCGAGGACGAGCACCTTGCCCATCGGGTTGGACGGGGTGCACTCGAGATCCTCGAATTCCCTGGCGAGCCAGCTGCGGGCCTGCTCCTTGGTGGTCGAGGCGACGTCGGCATCGCGCAGCGGGAACTCGTACTCGCGCTCGCCTCCGAAGACCACGGTCACGGTGTGGGACATGAAAAACGACCTCCACGAATCGGGGAATTTTGCTTTGCCGGCATTGTTGAGTCAGAACGTTTCAGACGCAAGCAAAGTATCGAATTGTGTAAACCGGGGGGTCGCGGATGATCTGCGATAATGCGCGGCCCTGCAACACCCCGGCCGCTCCTCCTTGTCCGCACCTCCCTCTCCTGCGTTCTCGCGTGCCTGGCGCCTGTCCGCCATCCTGGTGCTCGGCTTCGCCTCCGGCCTGCCGTTGGCGCTGACCGGCCAGGCCATGCAGGCCTGGCTGACGGTCGACGGCGTGGACCTCGCCACGATCGGTTTTTTCGGCCTGGTCGGCGTGCCGTATACCTTCAAGTTCCTGTGGGCGCCGCTGATGGACCGCTTCGAGCCGCCCTGGCTGGGGCGCCGGCGCGGCTGGCTGGCGCTGACGCAGCTCGCGCTGGCGGCGCTGCTGTGGTGGATGGCGAGCCTGTCGCCGACGGCCGCGCCCGGCCTGTTCGCCATCGCGGCCGTGGCGATCGCCTTCCTCTCGGCCTCGCAGGACGTGGTGGTCGATGCCTACCGCACCGACCTGCTGCCCGAAGCCGAGCGCGGGCTGGGCGCGTCGGTGCATGTCTTCGCCTACCGCCTGGCGATGATCCTGTCTGGCGGCATCGCGCTGATCTGGGCCGGGCAGTGGGCGTCGTGGCCGCGGGTATACGAGACCATGGCGCTGATCATGGCGGCCTGCGCGGTGGTGTCGCTGCTGGCGCTGCCGCGCGTGTCGGCGGCGCTGAAGCCGCTCGATTCCGACCCCAGGCGCGAGCTGCTCGGCTTCGCCGCGATGCTCGCCGGGGTCGCCGCCGGCTACTGGATCGCCCGCCAGGCGCTGATCCTGCTCGGGCTCGACCCGAACGACGCCAACCGCTGGATCCAGCTCCTGTTCGTGATGGCGGAGATCGCGCTCGCGCTGCCGCTGGCGGGCTGGGCGGCGCGTCGTGCCGGCTTCGAGACGCTCAACCGCTCGCTGTCGAGCTACTTCGCGCAGCAGGGCGCGGCGGCCTTCCTGGCGCTGATCATCCTCTACAAGCTCGGCGACGCCTTCGCCGGCAGCCTGACCACGCCCTTCCTGATCAAGGGCATGGGCTTCTCGCAGGAAGAGGTCGGCATCGCCAACAAGGTGATCGGCATCTGGCTGACCATCCTCGGCGCCTTCATCGGCGGGCTGATCATGACGCGGCTGGCGCTGTACCGCTCGCTGCTGCTGTTCGGCGTGCTGCAGCTGGTGTCCAACTTCGGCTTCTACCTGCTCGCAGAGCTCGGCAAGGGCGCCTGGGGCGCAGTCATGGTGCCGGCCTTCGACTGGGGCTTCGTGGCGATCGACACGCCGGCCGCGCTCGACTGGCTGCTGCTGACCGTGATCGCCGGCGAGAACATCAGCGGCGGCATGGGCACGGTGGCCTTCGTCGCGCTGCTGATGGGGCTGTGCAACCAGCGCTTCACGGCGACCCACTACGCCATGCTGTCGGCCTTCGCCGCAGTGGGGCGGATCTACGTCAGCCCGCTGTCGGGCGTGCTGTCGCAGAGCATCGGCTGGCCGGCCTTCTTCCTCTTCTCGATCGTGGTCGCCGTACCGGGCGTGGTGATGGTGTGGTGGCTGCGCGACGCGCTCGCGCGCCTCGGCCGCCCGCAGACCGACGGCATGGTGGACGACTGATGGCGCACACCGGCACGAGCGCACGCCGCGAGTTCCTCGCAGGCTGCCGCGACGAGGCGCCGCTGCTGCTCGGCGTGGCGCCCTTCGGCATGATCTACGGCATCGCGGCGCTCGCCGCCGGGGTGCCGGCCTGGCTGGCGCAGCTCGCCTCGGCCATCGTCTTCGCCGGCGCCGCCCAGCTCGTCATCGTGCAGATGCTGGCCGCCGGCGCGGGCTTCATTCCCATCGCGCTCACCTCCGGCCTGCTCAACCTGCGCCACGTGCTCTACAGCGCCTCGATGGCCGAATACGTGCGCCACCTGCCGCGGCGCTGGCGCCTGCTGCTGGCCTACGTGCTCACCGACGAGGCCTATGCGGTGGCGGTGCTGCGCTACCAGCAGCGTCATGCGGCAGCGGCGGACCACGCCGAGCACACGAACGCCACCTCCGACCTGCGCCACTGGTACTTCCTCGGCGCCGGCTTCACGCTGTGGGCGGGCTGGCAGTTGTCCACCGCCGCCGGCCTGCTGTTCGGCACCACCATCCCGCCCGAATGGGAACTCGACTTCGCCGTGCCGCTCACCTTCATCGCCCTGCTCACCCTGCTGCTGCGCGAGCGCGCAGGCCAGGCCGCAGCGCTGGTGGCCGGCCTCGGCGCCCTCGCCTTCGCCGCCCTGCCCTACAAGCTCGGCCTGGTGGCGGCGATCGTGCTCGGGCTCGCTGCTGGCGCGTGGACGGTGCGCCGGCTGGAGCTGGCACGATGAGCACGACAGCCCTGCTCCTGCTGCTGGTGCTGGTCGGCCTGCTGACCTACCTGTACCGCTACGCGATGATCGGCCTCTTCGCCAGCCGCAGCCTGCCGCGCTGGCTGCATGCCTTGTGCCTTCACATCGCACCGGCAAGCTTCGCCGCGCTGACCGCGAGTGCCCTCTTCGTGGCCGGCGGCGAAGTCGTTTTCGCCTTCGACACCCCGCGCCCCTGGGCGGCGCTGGTCGCGGTGCTGGTGGCCTGGCGCACGCGCAACGTGCTCGCCACCATCGGCGCCGGCATGGCCGCCCTCTACCTGCTCAAGCTGCTCTTCCCGACATGACCGCCCGCATCCTGATCGACGCCGCCCGCGAACTCTCCGCGGCGGTGGACGCGCTCCCCTTCGCTCCGCCCGTGACCCACGTGTACAACCCGCTCGACTACGCCTGGGAGGTGCACCGACGCTACCTCGAGCGCTATGGCGACAGCCGCCGGCGGGTGGTCTTCGTCGGCATGAACCCCGGCCCCTTCGGCATGGCGCAGATCGGCGTGCCCTTCGGCGAGATCGCCAGCGCGCGCGACTGGCTGGGGCTGGAGGGCCCGGTCGGGCAGCCGCTCATCGTCAACCCGAAACGGCCGGTGGAGGGCTTCGCCTGCGCGCGCTCGGAGGTCAGCGGCCAGCGCCTGTGGGGCCTGTTCCGCGCCCGCTATGGCGCACCCGAGGCCTTCTTCGCCGAGCACTTCGTCGCCAACTACTGCCCGCTGGTGTTCTTCGAGGGTGGCCGCAACCTCACCCCCGACAAGCTGCCGGTGGCCGAGCAGCGCCCGCTGCTGGCGGCCTGCGACGCGCATCTGCGCATCCTGGTCGGGGCGCTGCAGCCCGAGTGGGTGATCGGCATCGGCAACTGGGCGGAAAAGCGCGCCAGCGAGGCGCTTGCCGGCCTGCCCGGGGTGAAGTTCGGCCGCGTGCTGCACCCCAGCCCCGCCAGCCCTGCCGCCAACCGCGGCTGGGCCGAGGCGGCGACGAGGCAGCTGACGGAGCTGGGGGTCTGGCGCAGCTAGCCGGCGCCGATCGGTCGATGGGTGGCGTTCACGGCTTGCGCCGCTCCTGCAGGAAGCGGGAGCCGCGCCGGTTCTCGTAGGAGCGGCGCAAGCCGCGAACGCCGACCGCGGCAGCGGCCTCAGTGCCCGAACACGTCCGAATCCAGCATCTCCGGATCGGGGCGGTCGAGCGCACCGATCGCGGCGAGCTCCTCGGCGGAGAGCTCGAAACCGAACACGTCGAGGTTCTCGGCGAGACGCGTCGGGTTGGACGACTTCGGGATCGGCACGTAGCCGAGCTGGGTGTGCCAGCGCAGGATCACCTGCGCCGGCGTGCGGCCGTGGCGGCGCGCGACGTCCAGGATCACCGGGTCGGCCAGCATGGCGTTGGCGCGTCCGAGCGGGCTCCACGACTCGGTGACGATGCCGCGCGCCTCGTGCACCTCGATGTGGTCGCTGCGCGCATGCCAGGGGTCGAGGTGGATCTGGTTCACCTGCGGGCACAACCCGCGATCGAACAGTTGCTGCAGGTGGGCGGGCTTGAAGTTCGAGGTGCCGATCGCGCGCACGAGGCCGGCCTCCTGCAGCTTCACCAGGCCTTCGAAGGCCTCCACGTAGCGGCCCTGGTCCGGGTTGGGCCAATGCACCAGGAAGAGGTCGATGTAGTCCAGGCCGAGGCGCTCGAGGCTGGCCTCGCAGGCCTGGCGCGCGCCCTCGACGCTGTGCCATTTGCGGTTGAACTTGGTGGTGACGAAGAGCTCGCCGCGCGCGACACCCGCGCGCCGGATACCTTCGCCGACGCCACGCTCGTTCTCGTAGTTCTCGGCGGTGTCGATCAGTCGATAGCCCATGTCGAGCGCGAGAGCGACCGTCTCGGCGGCCTCGCTGTCGTTCATCGGCCAGGTGCCGAGGCCGAGCCGCGGCATCTCGACACCGTTGGACAAGGTGAGCAGGGGAACTGGCGTGATTTTCATGAAAATCTCGAGAAAGAGAGAGGGACTACAGGATTCCACATTCCGGAGTCTTATGTAAGGACCCTAGGAACCACGCCAGTGCAGATCCGTCGGGCGTGGCGCCGTCGCAGGGTCAGCGCGCACCGAGGCATGGCCTCGAAACGGGCAGGCCGGCGGGGCGGCCTCCGCGTGCCATCTCCCGCCTTGCAATCACTCCCGAGGGCGGTTCCACGTGAAACCGCCCTCGCGCGGCCCTCCCCGGCTCAGCGCCGCAATTCATCCGTGAGCCGCTTCAGATCCAGCGTGCGCGCACGCTGCGCGATCTCGGGCGCGTAGCGCTCCTGCATCGCCTTGGCCTGCTCGAACAGGCCTGCGAAGGCCTGGCGCAGTGCATCGCCATCGAGCGTGCGGCCGCCACCGTAGTACTGCACCGCGACCTTGCCGATCGCCCAGGTGGTCGCGAAGGAGAAGGCCGAGCCGGTCGCCTGGCTGCCCACCGCGCGCCCCGCCCCGCCGAGCACCTTGCCGAGCAGGCCGCCGATCAGCCGGCGGCCGAACTGCTCGACGTACTGACCGGTCAGGCCCACGCCCGCTGCGGCGAGGAAGTCCTTGATATGCCCGCGGTCGAGCTCGTACCCATGCGCCTGGCCGATGCGATACACCAGGCGCAGCTGCAGCGGGATGATCGCCATCGAGGCCATCGACTGCGGCAGCAGCTCGAGCGCGCCGTTGAGGATCGACGCATTCAGGATGGTCCGGTCGAGCGCTGCCGCATCGGGGGCGGCGGCGGCGGACGGCGCAGCCGCCGGCTCGTCCTCGCCCAGGCCGGGAAGGCTGGCGAGCGGCCCGTCGGCCGGCGCCTGGCCGAGCGCTTCCGCCTCGCGCACGAAGGCGTCCGCAGCCGGCCGCGAGAGCTCGAGCAAGCCGGACAGGCGCTCGAGGAAGTCCTTCTCGCGCGCATCCAGCCCACCATCGGCCTCGCACACCCCGACCGCCAGCTCGAAGGCGAGCTGGCGCAGGTTCGCCTCGCCCAGCCCGGCCACCGCCGCCTCCAGGCCGAGCCCGCCGAGCAGGACGTCCTGGTAGAGCGCGATGAAGTCGATCTCCGCCTCGCGCCCGAGCGATTCGGCGACCTTGCGCACATGGTCGCGCTCTACCGCCCCCTGGTGACCGTCGGCGAAGGCCGCATGCAGGCAGATCGCGACGAGGGAACGGGCTTGCTGTGGATTCAGGTTCATGGACGGACTCCGCGGTGGAAAACATTCAGGTTGGGGATGGGCGGCGGCGCTTCAAGCGCGCATGACACGCTGTAACGATTCGACCGGCCCGGCGGCGGGACGATCCCCCCAGTGCTGCTAGCACGGCGCGCCGATGCTGGCCGCCGCCGGCCGGCACGGACATAATTACGCATTACCGCACTCCAGGCCCGCACACACCATGTCCCAGTCGATCGAACATCTCTTCGCCAACAACAAGAACTGGTCGGAACGCATGCACTCCGAGGACCCCGAGTTCTTCTCGCGCCTGGTCAAGCAGCAGTCGCCGGAATACCTGTGGATCGGCTGCTCCGACAGCCGGGTGCCGGCGAACCAGGTGATCGGGCTCGCGCCGGGCGAGGTCTTCGTGCATCGCAACATCGCCAACGTCGTCGTGCATACCGATCTCAACGCACTCTCGGTCATCCACTATGCGGTCGAGATCCTGCGCGTGAAGCACATCCTCGTCGTGGGCCACTACGGCTGCGGCGGCGTGAAGGCGGCGATGAACGACAACAAGACCGGCCTCACCGACAACTGGCTGCGCCACATCCAGGACGTGCGCGACCGCCACATCGATCGCCTGGAGCGCTTCACCGACCCGGCCGAGCGCGCCGACCGCCTGTGCGAGCTCAACGCCATGCACCAGGTGGTGAACGTGTGCCAGACCTCGGTGCTGCGCGAGGCCTGGCAGCGCGGCCAGGGCGTCACCGTGCACGGCTGGTGCTACAGCCTGCAGGACGGCCTCGTGCGCGACCTCGCCGTCAGCGCGGGCACCCGCGAGGAGGCCGTGGAGCGTTATCGCGACGCGGTCGAGCGCATCGGCTGACGCCGCCCGCCACGGCATGGGGACCCGCATCGGCATCGACCTCGGCGGCACCAAGATCGAGCTCGTGGTGCTCGACGCCGACGGTCGCGAGCGCTGGCGCCGCCGGGTGTCGACCCCGCAGGGCGACTACGGCGGCACGCTGCGAGCCATCGCCGCGCTGGTCGAGGAGGCCGAGCGCCTCACCGGCGCGGGCGCCCGCATCGGCGTCGGCACACCGGGGTCGCCTTCGCCGCGCGACGGCCGCATCCGCAACGCCAACTCCACCTGCCTGAACGGCCAGCCGCTGCAGCAGGACCTCGAAGCCCTGCTGCGCCGACCGCTCCGCCTCGCCAACGACGCCAACTGCCTGGCCATGTCGGAGGCCGCCGACGGTGCCGGCGCGGGTGCGCGGACCGTGTTCGCGGCCATCCTCGGCACCGGGGTGGGCGGCGGCATCGTCGTCGACCAGAAACTGCTGGTGGGCGCCAATGCGGTGGCCGGCGAATGGGGCCACAACCCGCTGCCGCTGCCCGCGCCCGACGACCTCCCCCTGCCCGCCTGCTATTGCGGACGCGCCGGCTGTATCGAGACCTACCTGTCCGGTCCCGGCCTGGCCGCCGATCATCTGCGCCATGGGGGCGAGCCCCTCGACGCTGCAGCCATCGCCCGCCAGGCCACCGAGGGCCAGCGCGCCTCTCAGGCCAGTCTCGAACGCTACGAGCTGCGGCTCGCGCGCGCACTCGCGGGCGTGATCAACCTGCTCGACCCCGAGGTCATCGTGCTCGGCGGCGGCCTGTCGCAGATCGCGCGCCTGTACGAGCACGTACCGCGGCGGTGGGCTGCGCACGTGTTTTCCGACACCGTGTCCACGCGCCTGCTGCCGGCACGGCACGGCGACGCCTCGGGCGTGCGCGGGGCGGCCTGGCTGTGGCCGTCGAACTGAGCGCGTCGAGCGGGAATTCTCCCAAGCAGCGCGGCACGGTGTGAATCGCGACTTGCGTCGCTCCTACAAGCGCCTGCGGAGGCGCGGCGGTGTGAATCGCGACTGGCGTCGCTCCTACAGAAAACCGCCGCGCCCCCGCAGGCGCCTGTAGGAGCGACGCCAGTCGCGATTCGGCCGCCAGGATCCTCACGCAGCCCGTCGGGGCACGACGCCGGCGACCGAGACGAACATTCCCGCCTGGCTGCCCTGACGAACCATCACCCTGCCTCAGACCTCCAGCGGATCCACGTCCAGCTGCCAGCGCAGCTCGCGCGCGGTGCGCTGGCGGTAGAGCACCGCGACCCACTCCGCGAGGAAGGCCTGCAGCGGACCGCGGTGGTCGGCCTCCACGAGCAGCTGCGCGCGTTCGCGGCGGGCGAGGCGGGTCATGCGCATCGGCACTGGGTCGTACAGACGCAGCCCCACGGGCGCGCGCTCCTCGGCGAGCCGGCGCGCATGGCGCAGGAACTCGACGGCATCCTCCAGCGCCGGCGCATCGGCACGCAGCATGGCCTGGTGGGTGAAAGGCGGGAAGCCCGCGGCACGGCGCTCCTGCAGGGCCATGCGGGCGAAGGCGTCGAAGTCGTGCTTGGCCAGGTGCAGATAGAGCGGGTGCATGGGGTATTCGGTCTGGATCAGCACCTCTCCGGGCAACGCGCCGCGACCCGCACGGCCGCCGACCTGCATCAGCTGCTGGAACAGGCGCTCGGGGGCGCGAAAGTCCGCGGCATGCAGCGAGGCGTCCGCCCCCACCACCCCGACCAGGGTGAGCTTGGGGAAGTCGTGGCCCTTCGCCATCATCTGGGTGCCAACCAGGATGTCGGCCTCGCCGGCGGCGATGGTGTCGAGCAGCGTCTCCCACTGGCTGCGCGTGCGCGCCGCGTCACGATCGACGCGCAGCACGCGCGCCTGCGGAAAGAGTTCGGCGAGGCGCGCCTCGATACGCTGGGTGCCGCGGCCGAAGGGCTGGATGTCCTGGTCACCGCAGCTCGGGCAGGCGTGCGGGATCGGACCGTCGCAGCCGCAATGATGGCAGCGCAGGCGGCGATCGGCGAGGTGCACCACGAGGTTGGCCGAGCAATGCGGGCAGCGGCTGACCCAGCCGCAGGACGGACACGACAGCACCGGCGCGTAGCCGCGGCGGTTGAGAAAGACCAGGCTCTGCTCGCCGCGCTCCAGGCGCTGCGTGATCGCGACATGCAGCGCCGGGCTCAGGCCTTCGTCGAGCTTGGTCCTGCGCGTGTCGATGCAGCGCACCGCCGGCAGCGTGGCGGCGACCGCACGCCGGCTCAGCCTCTGCAGCGCATAACGCTCGCTGCGGGCGTGGAACCAGCTCTCCAGCGAGGGCGTCGCCGAGCCGAGCACCACCGGCACGTCGCGCTGGCGGCCGCGCCACACCGCCACGTCGCGCGCCGAGTAGCGCACACCTTCCTGCTGCTTGTACGAGGCATCGTGCTCCTCGTCGACCAGGATCAGGCCTAGCCGCGGCAGCGGCGCGAACACCGCAAGGCGGGTGCCGAGCACGATGTCGGCACGACCGCTGAGTGCCTGCACGAAGCCGCGCGAACGCGCACCGTCGGCGAGTGCGGAATGCAGGCTGACCACGTTGGCGGCGGCAAAGCGCTGCGCCACGCGCTGCTCGAGCTGCGGCGTCAACGCGATCTCCGGGACCAGCATCAGCACCTGACGACCCTGCGCGAGCGCGTGCGCGGCGAGGCGCAGATAGACCTCGGTCTTGCCGCTGCCGGTGACGCCATGCAGCAGCCAGGGCCGGAAACGCATCCCGGCACCGACGATCGCGTCCACCGCGGCGGCCTGCTCCGGCGTCGCCAGCGGCTGCGCCCCGGCTTCGTGACGCGCGCCGGGGTCGGCCACGATCTCCAGCCAGCCACGGCGCAGCAGTTCGCCCACCGCCTCGCCACCCTCCCGGGCACGGATCACGCTGCGCCGCCACGGCCCCGGCTCCGCAGCGAGCGCCTGCAGCAGCGCGAGCGCCCGGCTCGCCCGCCGCGCCGCGCAAAGCGCCTCGCCGCCCTTCGGGGCGACGCCAAGCAGCGGATCCTCGTCCTCGTCACTGACGCCGTCGGCGCGACGCAGGCCAGGAGGCAGCGCGAGCGCCACCACCTCGCCGAGCGGCGCGTGGTAATAGCGCGCCACGAAGGACACCAGTTCCAGCCAGTCCGCAGGCAAGGCCGGCACGCCGCGCTGGATGTGCAGCACGGGCTTGATCCGTGCGAGTTCCACACCCGCTTCGTCGCCGATACCGACGATCAACCCGGTGCGTTCGCCGCGCCCGAACGGCACCTTCACGCAGCGCCCGACGTCTCCCACGCCCGCATCCGCGGCCGTGTAATCGAAGGCTTGCGGCAGCGGGATCGGCAGGGCGACGCGGACGATGGCCATGGAGCGGCGGAGGTTGGAGAAAAAATTGTTCTTCTTCAGCGACTTGTACGACTTCGCTGAGAGCGGGCCGAGAAAACGGCGGGCAAGTGGCTGGCGGGAAATGAGGCTTCCAGCTTGTCCACAAAACCTGTGGATAAGTTTGTGGGAAAGCTGGGTGAATCGGGCTCAAACCTGCGCCGCACAAGGGGTTTCGTCACAATGCCTTAACATTGCGCGAATTTTTCTATTTTATTTTCAATGACTTATGAAAGCTATCGGGCAAAGCCCGTTATGGGCGGCATTCCCGGGCAGAACCCGTGAAATGTGCATAAGTCAAGCCCGGAAAACACGAATTCGTGCTTGACAGATGGCGGCGGAGGCCTGTTCTGCACCGCACCGCCGCCCGCACGCCTCAAGCCCCGGCGCGGATCGCCCGGCTGTGCGCGTGCACGGTGTCTACCAGCACGCTCACGCTCTCCGGAGGGGTGTACTGCGAGATGCCATGGCCGAGATTGAAGACGTGTCCCGGATGGTTGCCGAAGGCGTCGAGCACCCGGCGCGTCTCCGTCGCGACCGCCTCGGGCGGGGCGAACAACACGTTGGGGTCGAGGTTGCCCTGCAGCGCCACCTTGTCGCCCACCAGGCGACGCGCGCGGCCGATGTCCATGGTCCAGTCGAGGCCGACCGCGTCGCAACCGATCGCGGCGATCGACTCCAGCCACAGGCCGCCGCCCTTGGTGAACACGATGCTGGGCACGCGCTGGCCGTCGCGCTCACGGATCAGGCCTGCTACGACCTGTTCCAGGTAAGGCAGCGAGAACTCCTTGTACGCGGCCTCGGACAGCACACCGCCCCAGGAGTCGAACACCATCACCGCCTGCGCGCCGGCCTCGATCTGCGCGTTGAGGTACTTCACCACCGCCTGCGCGGTGACGTCGAGGATGTGGTGCATCAGGTCGGGGCGGCTGTAGGCCAGCGACTTGACCTTGCGGTAGTCGTCGGAGGAGCCGCCCTCGACCATGTAGCAGGCCAGGGTCCACGGGCTGCCCGAGAAACCGATCAGCGGCACGCTGCCGTCGAGCGCACGGCGGATCTCGGCGACCGCATCCATCACGTACTGCAGCTCGGCGTGGGGGTCCGGCGCGCTGAGGTTGCGGATCTCCCACTCGTCCTTGAGCGGGCGCTCGAAGCGCGGGCCCTCGCCCTCGGCGAAGTACAGGCCGAGGCCCATCGCGTCGGGCACGGTGAGGATGTCCGAAAACAGGATCGCGGCGTCGAGGTCGTAGCGCGCGAGCGGCTGCAGGGTCACCTCGCAGGCCATCGCCGGGCTCTTGCACAGCTGCAGGAAGCTGCCCGCGCGCTTGCGCGTCTCGCAATATTCGGGGAGGTAGCGCCCGGCCTGGCGCATCAGCCAGACGGGGGTGTATTCGGTGGGCTGGCGCAGCAGGGCGCGCAGGAAGGTGTCGTTCTTCAGGCGGCTCACGTCGAGTCCTCTATCGGGGCGTTCATGCACAAGCCGGGATTATCGCCTGTCCGGCCCCCGAACGGGCTTGTCGTCGGTCAAGCAGTCGCGGCAGGGCCGCTCAGCGCCGCCAGAACGTGGGGGTGAGCACCACCAGGAAGGTGAAGATCTCCAGGCGGCCGAGGATCATCGCGAAACACAGCACCCACTTGTGGAGGTCGTCGAGCCCCTGGTAGTTGGACGCCGGCCCCACGAGGCCGAGCCCCGGGCCGGTGTTGTTGAGGCAGGCCACGACCGCCGAGAACGCCGTCACCAGCTCCAGCCCGGCGGCGGAGAGCACCAGGGTCAGGCTGACGATGCTGACCATGTACATGAAGCTGAAGCCGAGCACGGCGTGCAGGATGTGCTCGGGCACCGGGTTCCTGCCCATGCGCACCGGGCGCACCGCGTTCGGATGCAGCGAGCGCACGATCTCGCGGATGACCTGCTTGTACAGGATCATCGCCCGCATCATCTTGATGCCGCCGCCGGTCGAGCCCGAACAGGCGACGAAGCTGCCCAGGAAGAGGATCCAGATCTGCGCGAACATCGGCCACAAGGTGTAGTCGTGCGTGGCGAGCCCGAGCGAGGTCGAGATCGAGACGACGTGGAAGGCGACGTAGCGCAGCGCCTCGCCGAAGTCGGTGAAGATGCCCTGGGCGAGGAGGTACGCGGTGAGCATCAGCGTGGAGAGCGCGAGGACGCCGAAATAGAAGGGGATCTCGGGATCGCGCCGATAAGGCGCCGACGAGCGCCGGACCAGCGCGAGATAGTGGGTCGCGTAGTTGAGTCCGGCGAGCAACGCGAAGCCGGCGGTGACCAGCTCCACCCCGACGCTGTCGAAATGCCCGAGCGAGGCGTCGCGGTTGGAGAAGCCGCCCAGGCCGGCGACGGAGAACGCGTGGATCACCGCATCCCAGGGCGCCAACCCTGCCCACCACAGGCTGAATCCGCAGGCGATGGTCAGCAACACGTAGGTCAGCCACAGCCCCTTCGCCGTCTCGGCGATGCGCGGGGTCAGGCTGGAGTCCTTCATCGGCGTCGGCACCTCGGCCTTGTAGAGCTGACGACCACCGATGCCGAGCAGCGGCAATATCGCCACCACGAGCACGATCACCCCCATGCCGCCGACCCAGTGCATGAAGGTGCGCCACAGGTTGATCGAGATCGGCAGGTGCTCGAGCCCGGTGAGCACCGTGGCGCCGGTCGCGGTGAGTCCGGAGACCGCCTCGAAGTAGGCGTCGGTGAAGCCGAGATCGGGGATGTAGGCCAACAGCGGCAGCGCGCCGAAGAGCGGCAGCACCACCCAGGTCGCCGCCACCAGCAGGAAACCGTCATGCACCCGCAGATCGCGCCGCTTGCTGCGCGTCGCCGCCCACAGCAGCAGGCCGGCGACGAAGGTGACGAACAGGCCCTGGTCGTAGGCCAGGGTCGCGCCGTCGCCCAGCACGGCCGACACGACGAGCGGGAAGCCCATCAGCAGCCCGAAGATCATGATGATCAGGCCGAGGGCGTTGAGCGCGGGGTAGTACGCGCGGGCGCGGGCATCGGACGACATGTCAGAGGAAGTGGAAGCCGACCTGGAACAGCTTCTCGACCTTCTGCACCAGCTTCTTGTTGGTGCAGAACACGATCACGTGGTCATCCTCGCGGATCACCGTGTCGTGGTGCGGGATGATCACCTCGCGGCGGACCACCCTGCCCTCCTCGTTCTTCTCGTCGCGCACCACCGCGCCGATGCTCGCGCCACGCGGCAGGGCGATCTGCTCGATCGGGCGCCCGACCACCTTGGAGTCCTTGCTGCTGCCGTGGGCGATGATCTCCAGGGCCTCGGCGGCGCCGCGGCGCAGGCTGTGCACCGCGACCACGTCGCCGCGGCGCACGTGGGCAAGCAACGTCCCGATCGAGGTGTGCGCGGGCGAGATCGCAATGTCGATCGGTCCGCCCTGCACCAGGTCGACATAGCTCTTGCGGTTGATGAGCGCGAGCGTGCGGCGCGCGCCCATGCGCTTGGCGAGCGAGGCGGACATGATGTTGTCTTCCTCGTCGTTGGTGAGCGCGACGAATAGGTCGGTCTCGTCGATGCCCTCGGTCTCGAGCAGCTTCTCGTCGGTGGAGTCGCCGCGCAGCACGAGCGCATTCGACAGATGCGAGGCGAGCATCTCGGCGCGGGTGCGATTGAGCTCGAGGATCTTGACGTGGTGGTTCTCCTCGATCGACTGCGCGAGCCGGAAGCCGATGTTGCCGCCGCCGGCGATCATGATCCGCCGCATCGGCCGGTCGGAGCGGCGCAGCTCGCGCATCACCTGGCGGATGTGCACCGTGGCGGCGAGGCAGAACACCTCGTCGCCGGGCAGGATGATGGTGTCGCCCTCCGGCATGATCGGCTCGCCGTTGCGATAGATCGCGGCGATGCGGACCTCGACGTTGGGCAGGTGGAAGCGCAGCGCCTTGAGCGGATGGCCGACCAGCGGCCCACCCTCGAAGGCGCGCACGCCGATCAGGCTCACCACGCCGTCGGCGAACTCGAGCACCTGCAGGGCCTCGGGGAAGGCGATCAGGCGCTTGATGTAGTCGGTGACGACCTGCTCGGGACAGATGGAGAAATCCACCGCGAAGTTGTCGTCGTCGAGCAGTTCGGGATGGTCGACGTAGTCGGTCGAGCGCAAGCGCGCGATCCGCGTCGGCAGGTTGAACAGCGCCTTGGCGATGCGGCAGGCGCACAGGTTGGTCTGGTCGGACTGGGTCACCGCGATGAGCAGGTCGGCATCGTCCGCGCCGGCCTCGCGCAGCACTCGCGGCGAGGCGCCGTTGCCGCACACGGTGCGGATCTCGAGGCGCTCGCGCAGCGCGCCGAGATACTCCTCGCTGGTGTCGACCAGGGTGATGTCGTTCGCTTCGGAGACGAGGTTCTCGGCCACCGAGGCGCCGACCTGGCCTGCACCCAGAATGATGATCTTCAACGTTGTATCCGGAAGTGTCCAAGCCGCCGATTCTACGCCCCCCACCCGGCCCGGCAAACGCAGACGTTGCGCCGCAGCAACCGCCGGATCCTGCCGAGCCGTGGCGCAGCGGCAGGAGAGCGCGCAGGGTTCAGGACTCCTCGTGCCGGCGCCCGGCCTGCAGGCCGAGTTGCTTGAGCTTGCGGTAGAGGTGGGTGCGCTCCAGGCCGGTCTTCTCCGCCAGGCGGGTCATGTTGCCGCCCTCGAGGCGCAGATGATGTTCGAAGTACATGCGCTCGAAGGCCTCGCGCGCCTCTCGCAGCGGCTGGTCGAGCGACACGCCGCAGGCGCCGGCGCCCAGATCCGGTGGCAGCAGGCGACGCACTTCGCCGGCGCCGATCTCCTCCTCCAGCGTGCCGAGCGCGAGCGACTTCACCGCGGCGCGCAACTCGGGGTAGCCCCCCGGCCACGGCAGGTTGCGCAGCTGGTTGAGCGCGGCGGTGGAAAAGCGCCGCAGCGGCACTTCACCCGCCTCCACCAGATGCAGCAGCATCTGGCTGGCGAGCTCGGGCAGGTCCTCGCGGACGTCGGCGATCGAGGGCGGCGCGAGGCTCACCTCGAACAGGCGGGCGAGCAGCCCCTCCTCCCAGCCCTCGCCGACCAGGGCCTCGAGACTGCGGTCGGTGGCGACGACGAGGCGCAAGTCGTAGCGCTCGAGGCGGTCGAGCGCGAAGGCGAGGTTCTTTTGCTGCGCGCGCGACAGGCGGGCCAGCTCGCCGACGAACACCACGCCGCCCTGGGTGGACTGCAACTGGGTGATGTCGAGCGGCGCGGTGACGGCGGCGAGGTCGAGCCAGGGGGCGTTGGCGGGTTGCACGCTGCGTGCGACCAGTTCGGCGAGCGACCCCGCGCCGACGCGCAGCAGCAGCACGCGAGAACTGCCGACGATCTGCTCGAGCCGGCGGCGCAGCTCGCGCAAGGGCACGGAGCGATGAAAGGCGGCGAGTGTCGGTGCCGACTGCACGCCGGGCGCCTGCGGACGCTGCAGCCCGCGCTTGACCGCGGCGAGCAGCTTCTGCAGCGCGATCGGCTTTTCCAGATAGTCGATCGCGCCGATGCGGGTGGCCTCGACCGCGGTGTCGATGGTGCCGTGCCCCGACATCATCACCACCGGCATGTTGAGCTGGCCATTGGCCGCCCATTCCTTGAGCAGGGTGATGCCGTCGGTGTCGGGCATCCAGATGTCGAGCAACACCATGTCCGGACGCACTGCGTTGCGTGCTGCGCGCGCGGCGGTGGCATTCTCGGCGAGCAGGATGTCGTGCCCCTCGTCGCGGAGGATCTCCGAGAGCAGTTCGCGGATGCCGATTTCGTCGTCAACGATCAGAATCTTTGCCATTTTTCTTCGTCATGCTTCCTTGTTTTCGGCCAGCCGCAGGCGGATGCGCACTTCGGCGCCACCGCCCTCGCGGTTGCTGAGGCGGACCTCGCCGCCATGCTCGTCGACGATCTTCTTGACCATCGCCAAGCCCAGGCCGGTGCCGCGCGACTTGGTAGTGAAATAGGGCTCGAAGGCGCGCGCCAGGACTTCGGGCGGAAAACCCGGGCCATTGTCGCGACACAGCAGCAGCGCGCTCTCGCCGTCACGACGGGTGATCACCGAGATCTCCGCGTCCTCCTGCGCGCCAAGCGCGTCCTGCGCATTTTGCAGCATGTTGTGGATCACCTGCCGGATCTGCGTCGGATCGCCCTGCACCGGAGGCAGCGCTCCCCCCAGCTCGGTGCGGATCTGCACCGCGGCACTCTCGTACAGGTGGAGCACCTCGCGGATCAGCGCGTTGAGGTCGAGCGGCGCGAGCTGGGGCGCCGGCAGCCGCGCATAGTCCCTGAAGGCGTTGACCAGGTTCTTCATCGCCTCGACCTGATTCACGATGGTGGTGGTTGCGCGCTCGAGCATCTCACGCCCGTTGTCGTCGAGGCGATCGGCGAGCTTGAAGGAGAGACGCTCGGCCGAAAGCTGGATCGGCGTCAGCGGGTTCTTGATCTCGTGCGCGAGCCGGCGCGCGACCTCGCCCCACGCCGCCGTACGCTGCGCGGCGATCAGGCTGGAGATGTCGTCGAACACCACCACCAAGCCACCCCCCGTGCTCTCGGGCAGGCGCGAGCCGCGGATCAGCAGGGTGCGCGGCGGGCGGTCCCTGACCGGCAACTCCATCTGCTTCTGCCAGTCTCCCGTGTTGGCGGTGAAGCCCTCGCGCAGCATGTGGCCGAGCTCGGCCTGGCGTGGCCAGGCCTCGAGCGGGATGTCCTCGAATCCGCCCAGATCATCCTCGAGGATTTGCAGCGCACCATGGTTGGCGGCGCGCAGGTGACCGTCGGCCGAGAAGGCGAGGACGCCGGTGGACAGATTCGCCAGCACCGACTCCAGGTAGGCGCGCGCAGCCTCGACCTCGGCGCGATTGCGGTCGGCCGCCGCGCGCGCCTCCTGCAGCTGGCGCGTCATGCGGTTGAAGGACTGCGTCAGCACGCCGAGTTCGTCGTTCGCCGGCAAGGCCTGGCGCGGGCTGAAATCGCCCTGCGCCACCGCCTGCGTGCCCTCGGCCAGGATCAGCAGCGGTTGCGCCAATCGACGCGCGATCAGCACCGCGACCGCGAGCGCGCCAAGCAGCGCGAGCAGCAGGGTCAGGCTCAAGGTGACCGTGTAGATGCGCTTGAGCCCGCTGCGTCCGAGCGTCAGCTGCTGGTACTCGCGGTATGCCTCCTGGACCGCCTCGGCATTGCGACCGAAGGATTCGGGGACCGGCTGCTGCAGCATCAGCAGGTTGGACTCGCCCGCCAGCGTGCGCACCGGGATCGGCGTCAGCACGCGGATCACCAGGCGACCGTCGGGTTCGGCGATCACAGAATGAAAATGGCGGCTCTGACGGGCCTGTCGCAGTTCGGCCGTGCCCGGAAGCTCGGGAAGCAGCGTCCGACCCGACTCGGCCGCGGTGGCGAGCACCTGGCCCGCGGGGGCAAGGATGGTGGCGCTCGCGATCCCGGCCTGCTCGCGCAGCCGATTCAGCCGGGTACCCGCGCCCTGCCCGGCCCCCTCGAGCTCCAGCACCATGTCGTCCGCCTTGTCTCGCACCTGGCTCACCAGGTAATCGAGCGCGTTCTGGCCGAGCGCGATCCCGCCTTCGAGCGCCGAATCGACCCGCACGTCGAACCAGGATTCGATGCTGCGCACCACGAACTGCAGGGACACGCCGTAGATCACCAGCCCCGGCACCACGCCCATCAGCGCGAACATCAGCACCAGGCGCATCTTGAGACGGGAACCGAACTGCCCCTCGCGGTGCTCGCGCAGCAGGCGATGCAGCTGCATGCCGACGAGCGCGGCGAGGACCACGGCCATGCCGCCGTTGAGCGCGAGCAACCAAGGATAGCTGGTCGCGAACAGGGTGGTGTTCGAACTCGCCGAGGTGAGCAGGAACAACGAGATCCCCGACAGCGCTGCGGCGACGGCGAGCAGGACGCGCTTCATCGGAACCCCGGCGCCCCCGGCAGGAAGGTCCAGCGCACCCACTCGGTCTCGACGTTCCAGTCGTTGCTGCCGATCGCGGTGACCTGAAAGGGCTTGGGAAGCTGGCTGGTGTCGAGCCGGAAGCGAAGGGAAACCTCGTGCGAGACCCCGGACTGGAGGACGCCGGTCTCCGCGACAAGCCAGTTGCGCACGCGCTGCATGGTGCGCAGCGCCTCGTCGAGTTCGTCGAAGTTCTGGTGCAGATTGCCGACCGAGAGCCGGAAGCTGCGCGTGATCGCGTGGTAATAGAGCCGGTAGTCCAGGCTACGACGCGCCACCGTCTCGTTGAGCCAGTACCAGCGCGGGCGCTCGATCAGCACCTCGGTGGTGAAGTAAAGCGAGACGCCGCGCGTGACCACGTCGATCAGGCGGGGATTGAGATCGATCGCGATATCCGCGTTGAGGACATAACCGCCGTCACCGGGCACGATCTCGGCGCTGCGGATGACGCTCTCCGCGCGTACGCTCAGCGCCCACAACAAGAGCAGCGCGGCCACGGCGAAGCGAACGGCGCGCTCAGGGCCGCTTGCGGAGGAGCGCGTAATAGAAGCCGTCATGGTCGGCACAAGGCAGCAGCTGCAGGTCGGAAGATCCGCGAATCGGGAGTCGCTCCGCGTCGGCATGGCGGACGCAGAAGCGGGCGACCTGACCGGCGTTTTCCTCGTCGAACACCGAGCAGGTGACGTAGAGCATTGTGCCACCCGGGGCGAGCGTGCGCCAAAGTGCCTCCAGGATTTCCGCCTGCTGTGCGGCAAAGTTGGCGATATCGCTGTCCCGGCGCAACCATTTGATGTCCGGATGTCGGCGCACCACGCCGGAGGCCGAGCACGGCACATCGGCCAGGATGCGGTCGAAGGGACGACCATCCCACCACGCTGCCAGGCGGCGGCAGTCGGCGACCTTCAGCTCCGCGCGCAGGCCGAGGCGGTCGAGGTTGCGCGCCACCCGACCCGCCCGCAGCGGATCAAGCTCCAGCGCGAGCACGTCAGCATCGGCCCTCTCGAGGATGTGTGCAGTCTTGCCGCCGGGGGCCGCGCAGGCGTCGAGCACACGCTCGCCGGCTCGAGCATCGAGCAGTTGCGCCGCCCACTGTGCCCCCGCGTCCTGCACCGACAAGCGCCCTTCGGCGTACCCGGGCAGGCGTGCGACCGCCAGCGGACGCGCGAGCACCAGCGCGTCGTTGTCGAGTCGCCGGAACTCCAGCCCGGCTGCGGCAAGCTCCGCCTCGACCTCTGCCAACGTCGCACGGCGCTGATTGACCCGCAAGGCCATGGGGGGACGCGTATTGCCGGCCGCGAGCAGATCCTGCCAGGCCTGAGGATGCGCGCTGCGCACACGCTCCACCCACCAGGCCGGAAAGGCATGACGCGCCTCGGGCTCGGCCTCGATCCAGCCTTGCCACTCCAGCTGCCGACGCAGCGCATTGCGCAGCACACCGTTGACCAGGTTGCGCAGGCCGGGCATCGCCACGGCCGTGGCGCCCACAGCCTGATCGACCACCGTGTGGGCTTGCTCGGGGCGCTGCGTCAGGCGCTGCAGGGCAACCAGCAGAAGCGCCCGAATCTCCACCGGAGGAGGACTATGCAGCAGGCGGGAAAGGATCGCATCACCGCGCCCGAACTCGCGCAAGGTCGACCAGGCGAGGTCGCGCACGGCGCCACGCGTGCCTTCCGGCCACTCCGGATGCCCGGCCTGCATGCGCTCGAAGGCATCGGTCAGGTTGGCGCCGTCGATCACGCCAGCGACCAGTTCGGTTGCCCGTGCGAGCGCGTAGCCGAGGCTGTCGATGGGCTGTTCCGGAGCACGGCGTGGGGCACCACGCACACCGGCTGTGCGGGAGCGGGGCGAGCCGGCGGCCGGCAGGGCGGACCGTCGGTCTTTGGGGTGGGCTGGGGTCAAGGTCTGGAGAACGGCCGAAGAAGCGGCACTGGCTCAGGCCAGCAAGGCACGCAGATGATTGGGCAGGGCGAACTGCGCACAGTGTACCGCACCATTGAAGTGCTGCAGTTCGCGGATGGCGCGCTCGGCAAGACGGCGGTCCACCTCGTTCGCGTCGAGCGCAGCCGGGTCGAGCGTATCGGACGCGCAGGCCATGCCCCAGAGGCTCCCATAGAGCGGAATGTAGAGGAAGTACGGCCGCACCCGCGCAAACACCCGACGCAGGCGGGCGAGCAACTCTCGCACACGCTCGGGCTGGAATACCGGCGTACCGATATGCAGCGTCAGCGCCCCGCCCTCGGCCAGCAGGGCCTTGCAGGCTGCGAAGAAGTCGGCGGTGTAGAGCGCTTCCGCCGGCCCGATCGGGTCGGTCAGATCGAGCACGATCAGGTCGTAGCGCTCGCCCCTGGCGGGAGCATGCTCGCACACATGGGCCATCCCGTCCCCGATGTGGATCTCCACGCGGGGATCGTCGAGGGCGCCATGATGCACGGCATCGAGGTAGCGCCGGGCGATGTCGACCACCTTCGCGTCGAGCTCGGCGATCACGATACGCTCGATGCCCGGATACTTGAGCAGCTCTTCGGCCGAACCGCCATCCCCTCCCCCGATGAGCAGCGCCCGGCGCAGGCCGGGATGGGCAACCCCGGGGACGTGGATCAGGTTCTCATGGTAGTGGAACTCGTCGCGCTCGGACGTCATGAAACAGCCATCGAGGCGAAAGAGCTTGCCGAAGCGCGGCGTTTCCCAGACCTCGTAGTCTTGCCACTCGGAGCGGCCGGACTCGAGCAGGCGCGCACCACGGAGAAAGTAGCCGGCATCCTCGCCGAGGAGCTCGGCGAGGACATCCTTCGGCAGATCGGCAAACCAGGACGCTCCGCTCATGATCTTCTGCACTCCACAGCTTTCGATTTCAGGCAGCCACGACCACCTCCCGCCGCCACCCCGGCCGCGTCAAGCCGTACCCCCATCCAAACACGAGGTGCATCCGCACGCGCGGCTGTTCCACGTGAAACAACCCGTCAGCGCAGGAAGGTATCGTAGGCAAGGCGAAGGATCAGCACCGCCACCACTGCAAGGAACATCTTTCGCACAAAACCCGTACCGTGCCTCAGCGCCATCCGGGAACCGAGGATCGAGCCGCTCAGATTGCACACCGCCATGAGCGCCGCCAGCTTCCACATCAGCTCCACATTGCCGACAAAGAAACTGATCGCCGCGAGGTTGGTCGCCACATTCACGATCTTGGCCGAAACCGATGCGCGGAGAAAGTCCATCCCCAGCAAGCGGATGAAAAGGAAGATCAGGAAGCTCCCGGTTCCAGGCCCGAAGAAGCCATCGTAGAACCCGATCACTCCACCCACGCCGAGCCCGATCGCGACCGAACGCGCCCCGTGCTCCGGCTCGCGCGAGACCGCGCCGAGATCCTTGCGCAGGACGGTGTACAGGGCCACCAACACCAACAGTGCCAGAATCAACGGACGCAAGATCGCGGGATCCAGGTAGGCCACCGCCTTGGCTCCGTACCACGACCCGACAAGCGCAGCGAGGGCACCCGGCGCCGCGACGCGCCACGGAATCTCGACCCGTCGGCTGTACTGGACGGCGGCACTGGTCGTGCCGACGATGCTCGCGAGCTTGTTGGTGCCGAAGAGCGTCGCAGGCGCGGTCGTCGGAAAGGCCGCAAAAAGTGCGGGCAACTGGATCAAGCCGCCACCGCCCACGATGGAGTCCACGAAGCCGGCAAACAGCGCGGCGACACCGAGGACGAGGAAGAGGAATTCGGTTTCCATGGGAGGGGTGTTTCACGTGGAACAGAGAGACTGCCGAGGAGGATCGCGACGGTTTGACGCGACGGCGGGACGGCGCGCACGCGACACCGGATCCCGGCATGACCGTCGACTGTCCGCGCGCCTCTGTTTGCGACTTCCGCTGCGCCAACCGACCGACGGTCAGCCCACTTACTTTCCGATGCAGAAGCGGGCGAAGATCACCCCGAGCAGGTCGTCGGCGCTGAACTCGCCGGTGATCGTGCCAAGTTCCTCCTGCGCGAGGCGCAGCTCCTCGGCAAAGAGTTCGAGCGCACCGAGTTGCGTGCCTGCAGCCTCCACATGGCGGAGCGCCTCGCGCAGCGCGAGCAGATGACGCTCGCGCGCAAGAATCACATCCTCGCCGTGCGCATGCCAGCCGGCGATCCGCAACAGCTCCTGGCGCACCAGCTCGACACCCTCCCCGCTTCGCGCCGACACCTGCAGGCGAACCCGTCCGCCCGCCTCCACTCGGCCCGCGGGCAATCCTGCGAGGTCGATTTTGTTCGCCACCATGATGCGCTCGACCCCTTGCGGCAGACGCTCGTCGAGATCCCCCTCGGAAGCCACCCCGGCCTCGACCAGGTGCAGGATCACGTCGGCGCGCGCGATCTCGCGCCAGGTGCGCTCGATGCCGATGCGCTCGACCCGGTCCTCGGTCTCGCGCAGCCCTGCGGTGTCGATGATGTGGAGCGGGATACCCTCGACCTGGATCGTCTCGCGCAGCGCGTCGCGAGTCGTTCCGGCGATGTCGGTGACGATCGCGCGCTCCTCGCCGGCGAGCTGGTTGAGCAGGCTGGACTTGCCGACGTTGGGCGCACCCACGAGAACCACGTCGAGCCCGCTGCGCAGCAGCGCCCCCTGGCGCGCGCGCTCGAGCACGCCCTCGAGCGCCTCGCGGATGGATTCGAGGCGCGGCATCGCGCGCGCGCGCTCGAGGAAGTCGATCTCTTCCTCGGGAAAGTCGAGCGTCGCCTCGACCAGCATGCGCAGGTCGATGAGCGCGTCGACGATGCGATGGACTTCCTCGGAGAACTGTCCGGACAGCGAGCGCACCGCCGAGCGCGCAGCCGCCGCGGTCGAGGCCTCGATCAGGTCGGCGACACCCTCGGCCTGAGCGAGATCGAGCTTGCCGTTGAGAAAGGCGCGACGGGTGAATTCGCCGGGCTCGGCCAGGCGGGCGCCGAGTTGCAGGCAGCGCTCGAGCAGCATCTGCATGACCACCGGGCCGCCGTGGCCCTGCAGCTCGAGCACGTCCTCGCCCGTGAAGGACGCCGGCGCGGCGAAGTAGAGCAGAATCCCCTCGTCGATCGGCCGCTCGTGCTCGTCGAGGAAGCGGGTGAAGTGCGCGATGCGCGGCTGCGGCGTACGGCCGCACAGCGCGAGCGCGAAGGCGCCGAGACCGGCACCCGAGACGCGGACGACACCGATGCCGCCGCGGCCCGGTGCCGTCGCGATCGCGGCAATCGTGTCAGGCGGGCTTGCCGGCCGACTTTCCACTTTCGATCATCCGCGTGATCTGCCACTGCTGGGCGATCGACAGGCAGTTGTTCACCACCCAGTACAGCACCAGGCCGGACGGGAACCACAGGAACATGAAGGTGAAGATGATCGGCATCGCCATCATGACCTTGGCCTGGATCGGATCCGGCGGCGTCGGGTTGAGCTTCATCTGCACGAGCATGGACACGCCCATGATGATCGGCAGGATGAAGTAGGGATCCTTGGCCGAGAGGTCCTGGATCCAGCCCAGCCACGGCGCGTGGCGCATCTCGACGCTGCCGAGCAGCACCCAGTACAGGGCGATGAACACCGGGATCTGCACCAGGATCGGCAGGCAGCCGCCGAGCGGGTTGATCTTCTCGGTGCGGTAGAGATTCATCATCTCCTGCTGCATCTTGGCCTTGTCGTTGCCGTACATCTCCTTCATGCGCTGCAGGCGCGGGCCGAGCACGCGCATCTTGGCCATCGACTTGTAGCTCGCCGCCGACAGCGGGAAGAAGATCGCCTTGATCGCCACCGTGACCAGGATGATCGCCCAGCCCCAGTTGCCGGTGAGGCTATGGAACCAGGACAGCACCCAGAACAGCGGCGCCGCGATCACGGTCAGCCAGCCGTAGTCGACCACGAGGTCGAGGCCCGGGGCGATGCCTTCGAGCTTGTCCTGCTCCTGCGGGCCGGCATACAGACGATTGGACACCGTACCCTCGGCACCCGGGGCGATCGCAGTCACCGGCAGGATCACGCCCGCCGAGAACAGGTTGTTGCCCAGCGCGCGCGCGAAGTACTCGCGCTGCAGGCCCTGCTCCGGCAGCCAGGCGCCGACGAAGTAGTGCTGCACCATCGCCACCCAGCCGTCGCTGGCCGTCTTCGCGAACTTGGCGCTGCCGTCGGTGATGTGCTCGAAGGTAACCTTCTGGAACTTGGCCGCATCGGTGTAGAAGGCCGGGCCCGTGAAGGTCCGCACGCCGAAGGCCTCGACCTGCTCGGCCGGGTTGCCGTCGCGGGTGAGCTGGAAGTAGGCGTGCGGCGCGAGCGCCTGGCCCGATCCGTTGCGGATCTCGTAGGACACGTCGATCAGATAGCTGCCGCGCGCGAAGCGCATCACCTTGGTGACCTGCACGCCGTTCTGCTCGGGCGCCTGCAGACGCAGCTCCACGCCGTTCTCGCCGTCCTTCAGGCGCAGCTCGCCGGCCGGAAGCTGGAACAGGGTCTTGTGGGTGGGCAGGCCCTCGCCGATCAGGCCCGACTGCGCGGCGTACTGGTGCCGCGTGGTGCCGTCGTCGAGCAGCACGAAGTTGCCGCCCGCCTCGCCGCTCGCCTTGTGCTGCTTGAGCTCGAGGCGAACGATGTCACCGCCCTGCGCCGAGACCTCGGCACGCAGCAGATCGGTCTCGACCACGGCACGCGGCGCGGCCGCAGCCTGGGCGGCCTGCTCGCCCGGCACCACCGGCTGGCCGGGCGTGGCGCTCAACGTGGGCGTGGGCACCGCGCCGTCGGCCGGCGCCGCGCTTCCGGCGGCGGCCTGCTGCTGGGCCACGGGAGGCTGGTTCTGCTTGATCCAGCCGTCCCACAGCATGACGAGCGAGAAGGAGAAAATCAGAAAGAGGATGAGGCGGCGTTGATCCATCGGAATCGTTCTGTCTCAGGTCAGGGAACGGGATCATACCCGCCCGGATTGAAGGGATGACAGCGCCCCACCCGTTTCGCGGCCATCCAGCCGCCACGCAACGCACCGTGGCGCTGCACGGCCTCGATCGCGTACTCGGAGCAGGTCGGGTGGAAGCGGCAATTGCGGCCGAGCATCGGGCTGATCGCGTAGCGGTAGAAACGCAGCAGGGCGATCAGCACGGTCTTCATTGCCGGGGCAGCCTTTGCAGAAGGGAGAGCAGGTCGAGGTTGATCTCGGCGCGCGTGGCCTTGGCCACCGGCGCGTTCAGGCGCACGACCAAGTCCATCGCCGGAAGCTCGATGCGCTGGCGCCGGAAGATCTCGCGCGCGATGCGCTTGACCAGGTTGCGCACGTTGGCGCGCTTGGCCAGCTTCTTCGCCACCACCACGCCGAGGCGGGCGGTGTCCAGACCATTGGGCCGGTAGTGCAGCATGTAGAACCGGCCGCGCAGCGCCCGCCGAAAAGCAAAAACGGATGAATACTCATCCGTTTTGTGCAATCTGTGAGCGCTGCGGAAACCCTGGTCAGCGCCCGTGGGCGAAACCACCTCAGACGGCGAGGCGGTGACGACCCTTGGCACGGCGTGCGCGGATGACCGCACGGCCGCCACGGGTCTTCATGCGGACCAGGAAACCATGGGTGCGCTTGCGGCGGACAACGGAGGGCTGATAAGTGCGTTTCATGATCGGACTGCCAGTGTTAGGTCAAACGCGAGAGTTAAATGGATAATGCCATGTTTGTCAATAAGAATTTTTGCCCGAGCCTGTGGATAAGTCTGCCTCCGCAGTTTAGAATGCTGTCTTTCGACGCCACGCTCCCATGCGCTGCTGCGCGGGGCGAGGCGCGCACAGTGCGCCGCTCGAGTGCACCGTCGGTACAACTCCCCGACTCGTACAGCAACCCGGCCGCGCCCCCAGGCGCCGCGCATCAGGAATCCCGCTGCAGCCTGACCCGCCGCACGCTTTCCCGCCATCCTGCCCGACGACATCCAAGCCCCCGCCGTGACTCAAGATTTCTGGACCTTCTGCCTGTCGCGCCTTGAACAGGAGCTGCCCCAGCAGCAGTTCAACACCTGGATCAAGACCCTGCGGGCCGAACCCGGCGAGGGTGGCTGGGCGCTCATCGCGCCCAACCGCTTCGTGCTGCAATGGGTGCGCGAGCGCTACCTGCGCCGCGTCGAGGAACTCGGCGAAGAGTTCGCCGGCGCCCCGCTCGCCATCGAGTTGCAGCTGCCACCGGCCGGCGGCGCACGCCCGGCGCGCGCCGCAGCCACGGCGGATGTCGCTCCGGCGCGCGCGAGCGCGCCGAGGTCGACGATCGAGGCCACGCCCGCCCAAGCGGTCGAAACCGCCGAAACAGCGCCTGCAGTCCTCGATACGGTGGACGCCGCCGAGCCGGCGGAGCCGCCCGTGCGCCCCCGGCGTGCCGCAGCACCCCGCTCCCACAGCAGCGAACCGAGTTCCGGCCTCGACCTCGCCTACGAGAAGACCCGACTCAACCCCGACTTCACCTTCGACACCCTGGTCACCGGCCGCGCCAACGACCTCGCCCGCGCCGCCGCCATGCAGGTGGCGCAGAACCCGGGCACGTCCTACAACCCGCTGTTCGTCTACGGCGGCGTCGGCCTGGGCAAGACCCACCTGGTGCACGCCATCGGCAACGCGGTGTTCCGTCACAACCCGCGCGCGGTCATCCGCTACGTGCACGTCGAGGACTACTACGCCGACGTGGTGCGCGCCTATCAGCAGAAGAGCTTCGACGCCTTCAAGCGCTACTACCGCTCGCTCGACATGCTGATCATCGACGACATCCAGTTCTTCAATAACAAGAACCGCACCCAGGAAGAGTTCTTCCACGCCTTCAACGCGCTCACCGAGGCGCGCAAGCAGATCGTCATCACCTGCGACACCTACCCCAAGGACATCCAGGGCCTGGAAGACCGCCTCATTTCCCGCTTCGACTGGGGCCTCACCGTGCAGATCGAGCCGCCCGAGCTCGAGATGCGCGTCGCCATCCTCAAGAAGAAGGCCGAGGCGCTGCGCGTGCTGGTCGACGACGACGTCGCCTTCCTGATCGCCAAGAACCTGCGCTCGAACGTGCGCGAGCTCGAGGGCGCGCTCAACAAGGTCGTCGCCTACGCACGCTTCCACGGCCGCCAGATCGGCCTCGAAGTCGCCAAGGAGGCGCTCAAGGACCTGCTGCACGCGCACAACCGCCAGCTGTCGATCGAGCACATCCAGAAGACCGTCGCGGACTACTACAAGATCAAGATCGCCGACATGCACTCCAAGAAGCGCACGCGCGTGATCGCGCGCCCGCGCCAGGTGGCGATGTGGCTGGCCAAGGAGCTCACGCCGATGTCGCTGCCGGCGATCGGCGAGGCCTTCGGCGGTCGCGACCACACCACCGTGCTGCACGCCTGCCGCACCATCACCGAGCTGCGCCTCGGCGACGCCCAGCTCAACCACGACGTCCACGTGCTCACCCAGGTCCTGCGCGGCTGAGCCGGTTGAACGCCAATCCATCGAACACTCCCGATCAACCCATCGACCCGATCTGACGCCATGCTCCTGCTCACCACCACCCGCGATGCGCTCCTGGCCCCGCTGCAGTCGGTCGCCGGCATCGTCGAGAAGCGCCACACCCTGCCCATCCTGTCGAACGTGCTGATCGAGAAGCACGCCGACCAGCTCACCATGCTGGCCACCGACATCGAGATCCAGATCCGCACCACCACCGGCGGCCACATCGGTGGCGAGGACGCCTCGATCACCGTCGGCGCGCGCAAGCTGCAGGACATCCTGCGCGCCCTGCCCGACTCCGCCGAGATCTCACTGACGCTCGACGACAAGCGCCTCACCGTCAAGGCCGGACGCAGCCGCTTCCAGCTCCAGACCCTGCCCGCCGCCGACTACCCGCGCCTGAACCCGCCCACCGATGCCGCTGCGCACCTGAGCATCGGCCAGCGCACCTTCAAGCGCCAGCTCGCCCAGGTGGCCTACGCGATGGCGCAGCAGGACATCCGCTACTACCTCAACGGCCTGCTGCTGATCGCCGACGGCGGCGAGCTGCGCATGGTCGCCACCGACGGCCACCGCCTCGCCTACGCCGCGTCCGACCTCGAGGCGCCCATCGCCACCCGTACCGAAGCCATCCTGCCGCGCAAGACCGTGCTCGAGCTTGCCCGCCAGCTCGCCGACAGCGACGACCCGCTCGAGATCCTGCTCGCCGGCAACCAGGCCGTGTTCCGCTTCGGCCCGATCGAGCTCGTCACCAAGCTCATCGACGGCAAGTTCCCCGACTACGAGCGCGTGATCCCGACCGCGCATCCCAAGCTGATCCACTTCGCCCGCCAGCCGCTGCTGTCCGCGCTGCAGCGCGCCGCCATCCTCACCAACGAGAAGTTCCGCGGCGTGCGCATGGTGCTCGAGGACGGCGTGCTGCGCATCGCATCGACCAACGCCGAGCAGGAAGAGGCCATGGACGAGCTCGAGATCGACTACCAGGGCGACAAGCTCGACATCGGCTTCAACGTCACCTACCTGCTCGACGTGCTCAACAACCTGAGCTCCGAGACGGTCGACTGGCGCTTCAATGACGGCAACTCCAGCGCCCTCATCACCCTGCCCGGCAACGACAAGTTCAAGTACGTCGTGATGCCGATGCGCATCTGAGTAGCCGCCGCACCGCAGCACCCGTTCTTTACGAATCACCGAGATGACCATGTCCGAACCGCAAGACCAGCCCACCGCATCCGCCAAGGCGCACGAAGACTACGACGAAACCAGCATCCAGCAGCTCGAAGGGCTGGAAGCGGTGCGCAAGCGCCCCGGCATGTACATCGGCGACACCTCCGACGGCACCGGCCTGCACCACATGGTCTTCGAGGTCGTGGACAACTCCATCGACGAGGCCCTGGCCGGTCACTGCGACGACATCGTCATCACCATCCACGCCGACAACTCGATCTCGGTCACCGACAACGGCCGCGGCATCCCGGTCGGCGTCAAGATGGACGACAAGCACGAGCCCAAGCGCAGCGCGGCCGAGATCGTCATGTGCGTGCTGCACGCCGGCGGCAAGTTCAACCAGAACAGCTACAAGGTCTCCGGCGGCCTGCACGGCGTGGGCGTGTCCTGCGTGAATGCGCTGTCCAAGTGGATGAACGTCACCGTCGCCCGCGACGGCAAGCGCCACCTGCTCGAGTTCGAGCGCGGCAAGCCGCAGAACCGCGTCATCGAGGTCGTGGATGGCGTCGAGGTCAGCCCGGCGCGCGTCATCGGCGAGACCACCAAGCGCGGCACCAAGGTGCATTACCTGGCCGACGAGGAGATCTTCGGCACCATCGAGTACCACTACGACATCCTCGCCAAGCGCCTGCGCGAGCTCTCCTTCCTCAACAACGGCGTCAAGATCCGTCTCATCGACCAGCGCACCGGCAAGGAAGAAGACTTCGCCTTCGCCGGCGGCGTCAAGGGCTTCGTCGAGTACATCAACCGCGCCAAGACGGTGCTGCACCCCAACGTCTTCTACGCCACCGGCACCACCCGCATCCCCACCGGCCACGGCCACGACGCCGAGCTCTCGGTCGAGGTCGCCATGCAGTGGAACGACAGCTACCAGGAACAGGTGCTGTGCTACACCAACAACATCCCGCAGGCCGACGGCGGCACCCACCTCACCGGCCTGCGCGCGGCGATGACGCGGGTCATCAACAAGTACATCGAAGAAAACGAGATCGCCAAGAAGGCCAAGGTCGACATCACCGGTGACGACATGCGCGAAGGCCTGGCCTGCGTGCTCTCGGTCAAGATGCCCGACCCCAAGTTCGCCAGCCAGACCAAGATGAAGCTGGTGTCCTCCGAGGCCCGCCCGGCGGTGGAAGAAGTCGTCGCCAACAAGCTCGGCGACTTCCTGCTCGAAAACCCGATCGACGCCAAGACCATCTGCAACAAGATCGTCGAAGCCGCCCGTGCCCGCGACGCCGCCCGCAAGGCGCGCGAGATGACGCGCCGCAAGGGCGTGCTCGACGGCGTCGGCCTGCCCGGCAAGCTCGCCGACTGCCAGGAGAAGGACCCCGCGCTGTGCGAGCTCTACCTCGTCGAGGGCGACTCTGCAGGCGGCTCCGCCAAGCAGGGCCGCGACCGCAAGTTCCAGGCGATCCTGCCGCTCAAGGGCAAGATCCTCAACGTCGAGAAGGCGCGCTTCGACAAGCTGCTGCAGAGCCAGGAGATCGCCACCCTCATCACCGCGCTCGGCACCAGCATCGGCAAGGACGACTACAAGCCCGAGAAGCTGCGCTACCACCGCATCATCCTGATGACCGACGCCGACGTCGACGGCGCCCACATCCGCACCCTGCTGCTCACCTTCTTCTACCGCCAGATGCCCGAGCTCGTCGAGCGCGGCCACATCTACATCGCCCAGCCGCCGCTGTACAAGATCAAGCACGGCAAGAGCGAGATGTACATCAAGGACGACAGCGAGCTCTCCAACCACCTGCTGCGCCTCGCCCTCGACGGCGCCGTGCTGGTGCCGCGCGAAGGCGCCGAGCCGATCAGCGAAGAGGCCCTCGGCGGCCTGGCGCGCACCTACCTGCTCGCCGAAGCCGTCACCCGGCGCCTGGCCAGCTACATAGACCCCGAAGTGCTGCAGGTGATGCTGGCGCACGACATCGAAGTCAGCCTCGACGACGAAGCCGCCGCCCGCGCCTCGGCCGAGCGCATCCAGCCCCACCTGCCCGAAGGCCTGCAGATCTACGCCGAATACCACGACGAAGCCGAGGGCTGGCGCCTCACCATCGAGCGCCTGCACCACGGCAACCGCAAGTTCGGCTGGGTCGAGCACGACTTCCTCGTCTCCGGCGACTACCGCGCCATCCGCAACGCCGCCGAAGCCATCTCCGGCCTCATCGGACCCGGCGCCGAGATCCGCCGCGGCGAAAAGCGCCAGACCGTCTCCCGCTTCGCCGACGCCATCAAGTGGATGCTCGCCGACGTCGAACGCGGCATCACCAAGCAGCGCTACAAGGGTCTGGGCGAGATGAACCCCGAGCAGCTGTGGGAGACCACCATGGACCCCGCGGTGCGCAGGCTGCTGCGCGTGCAGATCGACGACGCGATCGCGGCGGACGAGATCTTCACCACGCTGATGGGCGACAACGTCGAGCCGCGCAGGGCGTTCATCGAGGGCAACGCGCTGTATGCGCAGAACATCGATGTGTGACACCTTGTAGCGGCGAGCATAAACTGGCAAATGGCTAGTCAATTATTGGCAGACGGCCGGGAAGGGGCGGGTGAATCCGATGGGTTCCTCGCCCTTTTCTTTTGGCTGCTACAGACGGGAAGGCTTGCCCTGACTGGGCTCCCGAGCGCATGCCTGATCGCCTTTATGACATGTACCTGCCGCGTGACGACCTTGTCGCTCTCGGTGAGTGCAGATGTCCCAGTCCGGCCCGTTGCCGTCGTTCGGACCACGAAGGCATCTGTCGTTCGAGCCACCGACTCGATCCGAAACTTGCCTGACGTTCGACCGTCAGAGATTGAAGCTCGGAGGGAGACTGCAGGCGGTTCTGTCGATCGACTGCTCGGGCGCGGTGGCCGACGCTAGCGCAAGTCTCAAGAATGGACTGGCGTTGCGGTGATCTTGACGCCCAGAGCATGAAGCAGCTTGAGCACTGTGTCATAGCGAGGCTTCGCGCCGGGCGTGAGCGCCTTGTACAGGCGCTCACGGCCAAGACCCGCATCCTTGGCGAGTTGCGCCATGCCGCGGGCGCGCGCAACGTCGCGAACGGCAGCGAGGAACACATCAGGGTTTGGGTCTTCCAGGGCGGCCGTCAGATACTCCGCGATGGTTTCCGCGTCGTTCAGGTAATCGGCAGCATCAAAGCTGGCGGTCTTGACCATCGTTCACTCCTTGTCCAAAGCCCGCGCCATCTCGATGGCGCGTTTGATGTCGCGCTTTTGCGACGACTTGTCCCCGCCCAGCAGAAGCAGATAGATCACTGCCCCCACGTCGCGTGTAGTAAGCGCGATACC
Organism: Thauera sp. DNT-1; assembly: GCF_055393985.1. NCBI lineage: Bacteria > Pseudomonadati > Pseudomonadota > Betaproteobacteria > Rhodocyclales > Zoogloeaceae > Thauera > Thauera sp. DNT-1. Next base: position 2,575,910 of record NZ_AP043752.1, read on the forward strand.
CAGGGCCGACGTGGATGCGCATTTCCGAAACGCCTTCACCTACCGGCTCACAGTCACCAAGATTTCCATGCTCGGCAGAGCGGATACGGTGGATGATGCGGGCTCGAGCCACGTTGTCTTTCAAGCCGGCAAGCCAGGCGTCGAAATCGTCGGTGCGCAGGAAAGTGTTCATGCCGGCATGTGTGTCCATACGGATACGCTCGCACAAGGGCGAACCAGTGGCGAAGACCGAGCTTCCGCGGCACCAAACGCCCCCGCGATCCCGCTGCTATGCTCACGCGCTCGGACTAGCATGCCCCCAAGCCACCGGGACCGGAGCGACCTGCATGAAACAATTCATCCGCGACAACCCGACCATCGCCTTCGGGCTCGGCCTGCCGCTGCTGCTCGTCGCGGTCTTCCTCGCCATCTCGGGCATTCCCGTCCTGCTGGTCGCACCGGCGCAGTACGAGGTGCTGTACGCGACCCATTACAACTTCCACAACAACCCGCACAACGCGATCCGGATCGCGGTCGTCGGTGATCGCGTGCAGGTCAGCTACGTCGGCAACACGCAGCCCTACCAGACCCCGCGGCTGTGGCGCTTCAATCCGAAGACCGGCGCGGTGAAGGAAATCGCGCTGCCCTTGCCGCCCGGCCTCGCCCCCAACAGCGGGCGCCCGGTCGAGGCGGAGAAGACACCGAGCGTAACGCCCATCGACGTCCCCGACCTCGCCGGGCTCAGGGTCGATTCGTCGAGCCTGGCGCCCGACGGCTACAGGTTCAGCAGCGGCGCCGATGGCTACGGCGGAAAGGTCTTCGACGGCCTGTTCCTCGGTTCTTCGCACTACCGGGTCCACGCCGAACTCGTCAAGGACGGGCGCAGCATCCGACTGCCCGAAACCGAAGGCGCCTACTACGGCAACGCTGTCCGCTTCGTCGGCTGGGTGCTGCCGTGACCTGGCTCCTACTGCTGATCGTGCTGATCGTCCTCGCCGGCGGCTGGTGGGGCTGGCCGCTGGCCGCGGCGCTGTTCGGCAGCCGCGCGGTGCATGACAAGACCAGTGCGCTCGGCAGGATCGCCGAGCTGATGCGTGCCCATGACATCTCGCCGGCTGAAGTCGCTGCGGTATACCGCGATCCGACCCTGCTCGCGACCACGGCGCCCAAACGCAGCAGCGGCGAGATTGCACGGACGCTCTTCATCTATCTCGGCGCGATCTTCATCCTCGCCGGCATCGGCACCTACATCGGCATGTTCTGGAACCGCATGGGCAGCGTCATGCGGATCGTCGTCACCCTCGGCGTCGGCTATGCGCTGCTGGTGGTGCTGGTCTCGGCACTGCACGAGAAGAAGTTTCCCAAGCTCGTCCTGCCGCTGACGCTGGCGACGGCGTTCATGCTGACGAACGGCTGGTTCGTCTTCATCCACGAGGTCTTTCCGCGCGGCGACGACTGGCGGCTGGCTGCGCTCGCCGTCTTCGGCACGATGGCGATTCATCAGGGCGTGCTGTTTCGCCAGTACGCGCTGAGCGTGCTCGCCTTCACCGCCCTGTGCTTCGTCTACGCCTTTCTGTCGGTCGGCCTCGACCTGCTCGACGTGCCGGCGGGCTTCAGCGCGATCCTGCTCGGCGCCTCGCTGTGGCTGGTCGCCAGCGGGCTCGAGAAGTCGCCGCAGCGCAGCCTCGCCGAGTTTGCCCACCTGATCGCGCTGTGCTGGCTCAACGCCGGCCTGTTCGACCGCGTCGCCATCGCCGCCGCGGCCGACTGGGCCGCGCTGCTGACCGGCGCCTCGGTCATGTCGGCCGCCTACGGCCTGCACAAGGACGGGCGCCAGCTCCGGCTATCCGGCCTCGGCTACCTGATCGGCTCGGCGCTCGCCTACAGCGGCCTCTTCGACCTGCTGCGCCAGACCCCGGTCGAGCTGCTCTATTTCGCCGTCACCGCGGCGATGCTCTACGCCTGCGTGCGGCTGCAGAGTCGCGCGCTGCTCCTGACCACGGTGCTCGCGATGCTCGGCTTCATCGGCTACTTCACCGCCCAGCACTTCGTGGACTCGCTCGGCTGGCCGATCTCGCTGGTCCTCATGGGCGTCGCCTTCATCGGCGTCGGCGCGCTGGCGATGCGGATCAAGCGGCAGATGTGAGGGCCTTGGCCTGGAAGGGGCAGCATTAAACGGGAACTTGCGACCCTCGAACGAACGCCAGGATTGACGCCACGTACGCTAACGCGTACGTTAGCCGCATCGACGGAGACCCGCAATGACCACGCTCACCGCTTCCGAAGCACGGGCCAACCTGTACCGCCTCATCGATCAGGCCGCAGAGTCCCATCAGCCCATCCACATCGCGGGCAAGCGCACGAGCGCCGTCCTGCTCTCCGCGGAGGACTGGCAGGCCATCCAGGAAACGCTTCACCTGCTTTCCATTCCGGGGATGCGCGAGTCCATCAAGGAGGGCATGGCCGAGCCGCTTGACGAGAGCGCCCGGGAGCTCGACTGGTGAGCTGGCAGCTCGTGTTCTCGAAGTACGCCCGGAAGGACGCGAAGAAACTGGCGGTAGCCGGCCTGAAGTCGAAAGCCAAGGACTTGCTTGCGATCCTGGCGAAGGATCCCTTCCAGAAGCCTCCGCCCTACGAAAAGCTCGTGGGTGATCTTGCCGGGGCTTACTCGCGCCGGATCAACATCCAGCACCGCCTGGTCTATGAGGTCTTCGCCGAGGAGCGCGTGGTTCGCGTGCTGAGGATGTGGTCGCATTACGAATAGGAAGGCGGGAAACGTGGCGGGCGACGACGCCTCGCAACCGTTTCCAAAAATGGAACGGTTCAAAAGGAAGGCGCTCGTGTTCGACCCTTCAGCGTGTGCGAGAATCCAGCGCGGGAGCTATTCACATGAACCTTGCAGAAGCCATCTATCGACACAGCCAGCGCCTGCCGGATGAAGCGGCTCGCGAGGCGCTCGACTTCATCGAGTTTCTCGAACAGCGCTATGGCGTGAAGCCTGCTGAAACCACCGCTACGCCGCGCGAATTTCGCGAGCCGGGCAGTGCCCGCGGCAAGCTGGAGATTGTCGCGGACGATGACGACCACTTGGTCGACTTCAAGGACTACATGCCTTGAAGGCCCTGCTCGACACCCATACCCTGCTGTGGTTTCTGCTCGACGACCCGGCCTTGTCGGGCACTGCACGGGAGTTGATCCGCAGTCCGGAGACCGAGGTCTTCGTCAGCCCGGCCAGCTACTGGGAAATCGCGATCAAGATCAGCATCGGCAAGTACCGCTTGCCCGAACCGCTTGCAGCATTCATGGATCGAGAACTGTCCCGCAACCGCTTCGACATCCTGCCCATCTCGGTCCGCCATGCCGATCGCGTCGCACGCCTGCCCTTCCATCACCGCGATCCATTCGATCGCCTGATCGTCGCGCAGGCCCTGGAAGACGCGATGCCGCTGCTGAGCGCCGACCAGGTCATGGACCACTACGGAGCTCAACGCGTCTGGTAAGCGACGTCCTCCATTCACGCTGACCTCCGCAGTCCATGCCCCTCGACTTCACCACCCTCGACACCCTGCGCAGCCACCACCCCGCGTGGCGGCTACTGCGCTCGGACCACGCGGCGCTGGTGGCGAGCTTCCTGCACCGCGTCTTCGTCGCCCCCAACGTGCGCGGCATGGCGGCGGCGGACCTCGCCGAGGCGCTCGAGGACGAGCTCTACGCGCTGCGTCTGCTGCGCGGCGACGACGCCTTCCCCAAGCCGGCGCTCGACTACCTCAACGACTGGGCCGCGGCCGACAAGGGCTGGCTGCGCAAGTACTACAGGCCCGGCACCGACGAGGCCCAGTTCGACCTCACCCCGGCCACCGAGAAGGCGCTCGCCTGGCTGGCGCAGCTGAGCGAGCGCCAGTTCGTCGGCACCGAGTCGCGCCTGCTCACCTTGTTCGCCCTGCTCAAGCAGATGGGCGAGGGCAGCGAGACCGACCCCGCGCGCCGCATCGCCGAGCTGCAGCGCAAGCGCGACGAGATCGACGCCGAGATGGCGCGCGTGCTCGCCGGCGACATCCCGCTGCTCGACGACACCGCGCTCAAGGACCGCTTCCAGCAGTTCATGCAGGGCGCACGCGAGCTGCTCGCCGACTTCCGCGAGGTCGAGCACAACTTCCGCCAGCTCGACCGCCGCGTGCGCGAGCGCATCGCGCTGTGGGAGGGCAGCAAGGGCGCGCTGCTCGAACAGATCATGGGCGAACGCGACGCCATCGCCGACTCCGACCAGGGGCGCAGCTTCCGTGCCTTCTGGGACTTCCTGCTGTCGAGCCGGCGCCAGGAGGAACTCAGCGACCTGCTCGACCAGGTGCTCGCCCTGCCCGCGGTGGCCGAGCTGAACCCCGACGCCCGCACCCGCCGCGTGCATTACGACTGGCTCGAGGCGGGCGAGCACACCCAGCGCACGGTGGCGCAGCTGTCGCAGCAGCTGCGCCGCTTCCTCGACGACCAGGCGTGGCTGGAAAACCGCCGCATCATGGACCTGCTGCACGGCATCGAGAGCAAGGCGCTCGCCCTGCGCGCCGCGCCGCCGCCCGGCCCCGTGATGGAGATCGCCCTGCCCGGCGCGGCGATCGAGCTGGCGCTGGAGCGCCCGCTGCACACCCCGCCCACCCGGCCGGCGATCGCCGCGCTGCGCGTCGAGGCCGGCGACGAGGATGTCGACCCGCACGCGCTCTTCGAGCAGGTCACGGTGGACAAGGCACGCCTCGCCCGCCACATCCGCCACGCCCTGCAGGACCGCGCCCAGGTCACGCTCGCCGCGCTGGTCGCCGCGCAGCCGCTGGAGCAGGGCCTGGCCGAGCTGATCGCCTACCTGCAGCTCGGCAGCGACGCCTTCACCACCACCGTCGACGAGGCCACCCCCGAGCCGATCGAATGGCAGGCGAGCGCCGCCGACGGCGCCATGGTCACCCGCAAGGCCCGCCTGCCGCGGGTGATCTTCATGCGCTGAGCGCGCGCACGCGCAACCAAGCCGGGCATCGGATCAGATGCTTGCACAGGGCGGGCAGGATGAGGAACATGCCGACCCGACAGGGCGACAATCCATGCGCTCACTCGATCGATTTGCGCGCCCCGAGGCGCAACCCGACAATCCCCAACCGATGAAGCACTCGATGGACGACGAAGACCTCGCCCCCAGCCCGGCCGAGCCGCCCGGCCCCGCCGCCGCGCCCGACCTTTCGGTGCTGCTCATCGGCCTGCTCAAGGGCGTGCTCTACCGCGAAGCCGACGAGCGCCAGTGGTCCGGCCTGCTGCAGCTGCAGGCGCGGGTGCGCGAATACGTCGCCGTGCTCAATCTCGAGCTGGTACTCGACGAGGCCGAGGGCTACGCCTTTCTGCGCGGCCGCCCCGAACCCGCCGACGACGACCCGTCGCCGCGCCTGCCGCGGCTGGTGGCGCGCCGGCCGCTGTCCTACCCGGTGAGCCTGCTGCTCGCCCTGCTGCGCAAGAAGCTCGCCGAGTTCGACGCCGGCGGCGGCGACACCCGCCTGGTGCTTGGGCGCGACGACATCGTCGAGCTGGTGCGCGTGTTCCTGACCGAAGGCCCCAACGAGGCGCGCCTGATCGACCAGATCGAGACCCACATCAACAAGGTCGTCGAGCTCGGCTTCCTCGCCCGCCTCAAGCCCGCCACCGCCAGCGCCGGGGCGCCCGCCAGCTTTGAGGTGCGCCGCATCCTCAAGGCCTTCGTCGACGCACAGTGGCTGGCCGATTTCGACGCCCGCCTCGCCGCCTACCGCGCCGCCCTCGCCGATGGCAAGGAGACCCCGTCCGATGAGCCCTGAAACCATCGAGCCCCCCCCTGTAGGAGCGACGCAAGTCGCGATTGCAGCGCCAGGAATCCGCGCCGGCGCTGCGGTGACCACCGAATCGCGACTTGCGTCGCTCCCACGGGCGCGCCGCAGACCGCGTGGGTTCCTGCCAGCGCCAACGAAGAGCAAGGGCCGTGATGCCGGCGCCGACATCCGCGAGCGCAGCCTGCGCTCCGATGTGCTCGGCCACTGCAAGTCCGAACGCAACGAGGTCACCGGCGCCGCGCGCCCGCCTCGCCGGCTACCGCACCGCCCTCGCCGACCGCAAGGAAACCCCGTCCGATGAGCCCCGAAACCTTCGAGCACCCCCCCGTAGGAGCGACGCAAGTCGCGATTTCAGCGCCGGGAATCCGCGCCGGCGCAGCAATAGCCGCCGAATCGCGACTTGCGTCGCTCCTACGGGCGCTCCTACGGGCGCGCCGCAGACCGCTTGGTTTCCTGCCAGGAGCGGCGGCGAGCAAGGGCCGTGATGCCGGCGCCGTCGATGGCGCGTATGCGCAGCGCAGGTGCAGCCCATGAACGACCCGCAATCCCTCGGCCTCGACTTCGTCGCCGACGACACCCTGTCGGGCTTTCGCCTGCAGCGCCTGGAGGTGCTCAACTGGGGCACCTTCGACCGTCACGTGTGGACGCTGCAGCTCGACGGCCGCAACGGGCTGCTCACCGGCGACATCGGCTCGGGCAAGTCCACCCTGGTCGACGCCATCACCACCCTGCTCGTCCCCGCCCACCGCATCGCCTACAACAAGGCCGCCGGCGCCGACACCCGCGAGCGCAGCCTGCGCTCCTACGTGCTCGGCCACTACAAGTCCGAGCGCAACGAGGTCACCGGCGCCGCGCGCCCGATCGGCCTGCGCGAGCCCGGCAGCTACTCGGTGATCCTCGGCGTGTTCCACAACGCCGGCTACGACCAGACCGTGAGCCTGGCCCAGGTGTTCTGGTTCAAGGAGGCGCAGGGCCAGCCGGCGCGCTTCTACCTCGGCGCCGAGCACGCGCTGTCGATCACGGACGATTTCTCCGGCTTCGGCCCCGACATCACGCAGTTGCGCAAGCGCCTGCGCGGCGCCGGGGCCGAGGTGTTCGACAGCTTCCCGCCCTACGCAGCGTGGTTCCGCCGCCGCTTCGGCATCGACACCGAGCAGGCGCTCGAGCTCTTCCACCAGACCGTGTCGATGAAGTCGGTCGGCAACCTCACCGACTTCGTGCGCAACCACATGCTCGAGCCCTTCGAGATCGGCCCGCGCATCCAGGCCCTGATCGGCCACTTCGACGACCTCGACCGCGCCCACCAGGCGGTGCTCAAGGCCCAGCGCCAGGTCTCCCTGCTGGGCCCGCTGGTGGACGACTGCCACCGCCACGACGCGCTCGCCGCCGACATCGGCGCGCTGCGGCGCTGCCGCGAGGCGCTGCAGCCGCACTTCGCCGCGCGCAAGCTGGCCCTCCTCGACCACCGCCTCGAACTCGCCGCCGAGGAGTGGGCGCGTGCCGACGCCCAGGTCATGCGCCTCGACACGCTGCGCGAGGAACAGGCCGGCCGCATCGACGCGCTCAAGCAGGCGATCAATGCCAACGGTGGCGACCGCCTCGAGCGCCTCGCCGCCGAGATCCGCAAGCAGGAGCAGGTGCGCGACGCGCGCCTGGCCAAGGCACGCCGCTACGGCGAGCTCGCCGCGGTGCTCGGTGCGTCCGCGGCCGACGCCGAAGCCTTCGCCAGCCAGCGCCTGCACTTCGCCGCCAGCCGCGAGGAGGCGCGCAACCGCGACGCCGAGCTGCAGAACACGCTCACCGAGCACGCCGTCAGCCTGCGCCAGGGCAAGCTCGAGCACGACGCGCTGAGCGCCGAGATCGACAGCCTCAGGCGCCGCCGCAGCAACATCGACGACCGCCAGATCCAGATCCGCGCCGCGCTCTGCGGCGCGCTCGGCATCGACGTCGAGGACATGCCCTTCGCCGGCGAGCTGCTCCAGGTGCGCGAGGACGAGCGCGACTGGGAGGGCGCCGCCGAGCGCCTGCTGCGCGGCTTCGGTCTCGCCCTTCTGGTGCCCGACGCGCACTACAAGGCGGTGGCCGAGTGGGTGGACGGCAACCACCTGCGCGGCCGTCTGGTGTATTTCCACGTCCGCCCGCCACGCGCCGGCGAGCTGCCCGCGCTGCACCCCGACTCGCTGGTGCGCAAGCTCGCGATCAAGCCCGACAGTCCGCACTACGACTGGCTCGAGCGCGAGCTCGCCCACCGCTTCGACGTCGCCTGCTGCGCCACCCAGGAGCAGTTCCGCCGCGAGACGCGCGCGATCACCCGCGCCGGCCAGATCAAGGACCCCAGCGGCCGCCACGAGAAAGACGACCGCCACGCCATCGCCGACCGCAGCCGCTACGTGCTGGGCTGGAGCAACACCGCCAAGATCGAGGCCCTCGAGGCCCAGCGCCGCCAGCTCGCAGCCCGCCTCGGCGAAGTGGGCAGCCAGATCGGCCGCATCGAGGCCGAGCGCCGCGCCCTCGCCGGCCGCCTCGACGCCCTCACCCGCCTGGAAGAATTCACCGCCTTCGACGAGCTCGACTGGGAGAGCATCGCCGGCGCGATCGCCACGCTGGAGGACGAACGCCGCGCGCTCGAAGCCGCCTCCGACCTCCTCAAGGAGCTCAACCGCCAGCTCGCCGACCTGCAGCGGATCCGCATCGACACCGAGCACGAGCTCAACGCGGCGCGCGAGCGCCGCGCCAGGGTCGATCAGCGCCGGACCGACGCCGCGGCGTTGCGCGCGAGCACGCTCGCCCTCGTCGACGCCGCGCCGATCGACCCGGAACTCGTCCCCCGGCTCGACGCCCTGTGCGCCGAAGTGCTCGGCGAGCACCACCCGCTCACCGTCGAGTCCTGCGACAACCGCGAGCAGGAGGTGCGCACCGCGCTGCAGTCGCGCATCGACGCCGAGGACCACCGCCTCAAGCGTCTCGCCGAGAAGATCATCAAGGCGATGGCGGCCTTCAAGCAGCAGTTCCCACTCGAGACCGCCGAGATCGACGCCAGCCTGGAGGCCGGCTTCGAGTACGAGAGGCTGCTCGCGCAGCTCGACCGCGACGACCTGCCGCGCTTCCTCGCCCGCTTCAAGGAGCTGCTCAACGTCAACACCATCAACGAGATCGCCAACTTCAACGCCCAGCTCGCGCGCGAGCGCGAGACCATCAAGGAGCGCATCGCCCACATCAACAAGTCGCTCGGCGAGATCGACTACAACCCCGGGCGCTACATCGTGCTTGAATCGCAGGCGAGCCCCGACGCCGAGATCCGCGACTTCCAGCAGGAGCTGCGCGCCTGCACCGAGGGCGCGCTGACCGGGGCGGGCGAGGGCGACGACGAGCAGTATTCCGAGGCGCGCTTCCTGCGCGTCAAGGGCATCATCGACCGCTTCCGCGGCCGCGAGGGCCTCTCCGACCAGGATCGCCGCTGGACCGCCAAGGTCACCGACGTGCGCAACTGGTTCCTCTTCGCCGCCAGCGAACGCTGGCGCGAGGACGACAGCGAGCACGAGCACTACTCGGACTCCGGCGGCAAGTCGGGCGGGCAGAAGGAGAAGCTCGCCTACACCATCCTCGCCGCCAGCCTCGCCTACCAGTTCGGCCTGGAGTGGGGCGCGGTGCGCTCGCGCTCGTTCCGCTTCGTCGTCATCGACGAGGCCTTCGGCCGCGGCTCGGACGAATCCGCGCAGTACGGCCTGCGCCTGTTCGAGCAACTCAACCTGCAACTGCTGATCGTCACCCCGCTGCAGAAGATCCACATCATCGAGCCCTTCGTCGCCAGCGTCGGCTTCGTGCACAACGAGGGCGGCAGCGCCTCGAAGCTGAGGAACCTGTCGATCGAGGAGTACCGCGCGCAGAAAGCCGAGATGCGGGCGGCGGCGCAGGCCGCGCCCCGCGCCGGCGGCGGCGCATCCGCATCATGAGCTGGAGCACCGCGCAGGACCTGAGGGCGCAGGTGATGCGCCTGTGGGAGCGCGGCGAGCTGCTGCGCGAGGGGCTGCCGCAGGACAGCGGCGCCCCCCCGTGCGCGTGCTTGCCGGAGGAGGAGAGCGAGGGCTCTGGCGCTCAGCCTTGCGAGCTACCGGCCGATGCCGCGGCGTACACGGCCGTGGGACCACCTGCAGGCCACAGCCGCTTCCCGCTGCGACTCACCCTGAAGACCCCAACCTCGGACGACATCACCCGCCACTTCGATGCCGTGCGCGCCTGGGTTGCGGCGATCTCGGCCACGCCCCATGTGCGCCTCGAATGGCAGGAGACCCGCCACCGCGTGCAGGGCAGCCAGCGCCTGCCCGCGAGCGCCTGGGTCGACCGCCTCGACGACGCCCTGGCCTGGATCGGCAAGCGCGCCGAGGACGCGCGCTTTCGTGCGCTGCACGCCGAGACTGCCGCACGCCAGCCCCTGCTGCTGCCCTGGCTGCACAAGCGCCCGCTGCGCGCGCTCGAACTCGCCGCCGAGTGGTCGCGCCTGCTCGACGTGGTGGCCTGGCTGCAGGCCCACCCGCGCCCGGGCATGTATCTGCGCCAGGTCGACCTGCCCGGCATCCACACCAAGTTCATCGAATCCCAGCGCGGCGTGCTCGCCGAGCTGCTCGACCTCGCCCTGCCCGCGGCGGCGATCGACCCGAGCCGCACCGGCGCGCAGCAGTTCGCCGCCCGCTACGGCTTCCTGGACAAGCCCGTGCTGCTGCGCTTGCGCATCCTCGACCCGGCGCTCGGCCTGCTGCCTGGCGCGCCCTGCCCCGACCTCGCCCTCGACGCCGACAGCTTCGCCCGCCTGCGACTCGACGTGGCGCGCGTCTTCATCACCGAGAACGAGACCAACTTCCTCGCCTTCCCCCGCGTCGACAAGGCCATCGTGATCTTCGGCGCCGGCTACGGCTGGGAGGCCCTCGCGCGCGCCGAGTGGCTGCAGCGCTGCCCGATCCACTACTGGGGCGACATCGACACCAACGGCTTCGCCATCCTCGCCCAGCTGCGCGCCCGCTTCGCCCATGTCGAGTCCCTGCTGATGGACCGCGCCACCCTGCTCGCACATGAGGCGCTGTGGGGCCGGGAAGACAGCCCGCGCCCGGCCGACGTCTCGCGCCTCAGCGCCGAGGAACGCGGCCTGTACGAAGACCTGCGCAACCACCACATCCGCCCGTCCCTGCGCCTGGAGCAGGAACACATCGGCTTCGGCTGGCTGGAGAAGGCGCTGAGAATCGTCCACGCGGTGGATGATTTTCAGCCATCTGATGGTTGATTTTCATCCAAGGCGTCCCGGGAAACGGCTGGTCAGAACGACCATCGCCCTTCCTGCCCATCTTGGGCCTGCGCCATCTCCAAGACACCGAACCCGAACGCATCCAGCACGGCAGCGCCTGGGTACCGGACGGCTTCGTGTCAGCAGTGGGGAAAGCGCAGGCGTTCGCGTTAAAGTCCGATCTGTCTGTCCTTCTACCCCACCGCTTATGACGCCCGAAGGCCACGCCCGGAGCTGCATCGACGCCCGTCTGCAACAGGCAGGCGAACCGGCCAGCGTGCTGCCCAAACGCATCCGAAACCAAGCTGCAGCCACGAGTTCTGCCAGAAAGGCTGACGATAACCGTCACTGCCCGTCCAAGGTCCGTTCATGAAAATCGAATCCATCCGTCTCAAGAACTTCAAGGCCTTCCGCAATGTGCACCTGAAGGACATACCTTCCTTTCTGGTGGTCGTCGGCGCAAACGGGTCGGGGAAATCGACGTTGTTCGATGTCTTCGGCTTCCTGCACGACTGCCTGAAAGGCAATGTCCGGCAAGCGCTCGACAAGCGCGGCCGCTTCGGCGAAGTGCTGAGCCGGGGTTGCGATCCGAAGAAGGACACGATCCTCATCGAGTTGCAGTACCGCATGGAGATCACTGACGTCGAGCGGCTGGTGACGTACTCGTTGGAAATCGGTGAGCGGCAAGGGCTGCCGGTGGTCTGCAAGGAGCTGCTGCGATACAAGCGCGGCCGCTACGGAAGTCCCTACCACTTCCTCAGCTTTGCCGAGGGCGAAGGCTACGCGATCACCAACGAGGAAGACTTCAACAAGACCGACGAGGAACTCGACCGCGAAACCCAGCGGGTCGCGCCGGACACCCTTGCGATCAAAGGTCTTGGGCAATTCGAGCGTTTCAAAGCCGCCAATGCCTTCCGCAGCCTGATCGAGAACTGGCACGTGTCCGATTTCCACATCAGCGCCGCGCGAGGGCGCAAGGACGCATCGGGCGAAATGGAGCACCTGTCGGAGACCGGCGAGAATCTACCCTTGGTCGCTCGTTACCTGCATGAGCAGCATGCCGAGATCTTCAGCAGAATCCTTGCGACGATGACCAAACGGGTACCCGGCGTGACTTCGGTCGAACCCAAGCTGATGGATGATGGCTACCTCACGCTGCGTTTTCAGGATGGCTCGTTCAAGACGCCTTTCCTCGACCGCTACGTGTCCGACGGCACCATCAAGATGTTCGCCTATCTGGTGCTGCTGCACGATCCGAAGCCGCACCCCTTGCTGTGCGTGGAAGAGCCGGAGAACCAGCTTTATCCGCAGTTGATGCCTGAACTCGCGGAGGAATTCCGTAGCTACGCCAATCGTGGCGGACAGGTTTTCGTATCCACGCATTCACCGGATTTCCTGAACGCCATCGAACTCGACGAGGTGTATTGGCTGGTCAAGCAACAGGGCTACTCCGAGATTCATCGCGCGCGCGACCATGCACAAATTGCCGCTTACGTCGCTGAAGGTGATCAACTCGGCTACCTGTGGAAGCAGGGCTTCTTCGACGGGGTCGATCCGCGATGAGGGAACTCGTGTTTCTACTGGAAGAGCCGTCGGCCAAAGCCATGCTGGAATCCCTGCTCCCCCGGATGCTGAAGGAAGACACCCGTTTCCGCTGCATCCCGTTCGAAGGCAAGCAGGATCTGGAAAAACAACTGACTCGCCGGATTCGTGCGTACCAGAACGAACGCGCTCGCTTCATCGTACTGCGCGATCAGGACAGTCACCCCGACTGCACCGCGGTGAAGCAAGGTTTGCTCGATCTGTGCGATAAGTCCGGCAAGTTTGCGCGATGCCTGGTTCGCATTGCGTGCCGAGAGCTCGAGGCTTTCTATCTGGCCGATCTGCAGGCTGTCGAACGAGCCCTCGAGATCGACGGATTGACTCGGCATCAGAACAGCAGGAAGTTCCGGTCCCCGGACGGACTCGGCAGCCCCAGCCGAGAGTTGAAAACCTTGACACGCAATCGCTACGAAAAGGTCGCGGGGTCTCGGGCAATCGGCAAACACCTGCAACTCGACAATGCCCGCTCCGCGAGCTTTCGTAATCTCATCGCAGCCATCCGGCGTTGCGAAGACGAACTCCTGCGGGAAGCAGTGTGAGTCCGCTTCTTGGTGCGTTTTAACCGATATTCATAATCCGCGGCCATCGCCAAGACGGAAACCCTTGTGAGCTCGCTGCTCGTCAGAATCACCCCGCCAAGGGGAAGGCGGCGGGCAGAGAGTTTCGCATGAGTCCCAAGTGCGGACCGTACTTCCTGTGGCCGGAGAATCTCCTCCCGTGACTGAGCGCTTCCCGTCCGCAGGTTCGACAGTTCAGCACGCAAGTGCTTGTTTCAACTGAATCACACTTCCAGAAATGCCACCACACCACGCCCGCCCCCACGGCCCGGCCACGAGCCCTACCTGACCCCCCATCCCCGCGAGACATCTTGAAAAGCGCCCTCTTCGTCGACTTCGATAACGTCTATTCCGGCCTGCGCAAGCTCGACCCGGCCATCGCCGACCGCTTCGCCCGCCAGCCCCTGGAGTGGGTGAACTGGGTGATCGGCGAGCTCGAGCTGCCCGACCACGCCCCCGCCGGCGCGCGCCGCCGGCTGCTGGTGCGACGCTGCTATCTCAACCCGCAGGCCTATCAGCGCTTCCGGCCGTCCTTCAACCTCGCCGGCTTCGAGATCATCGACTGCCCCGCGCTGACGAGCGAGGGCAAGACCAGCACCGACATCCACATGGTGCTCGACATCATCGACCTGCTGCAGCACGAGGCCCGCTACGACGAGTTCATCGTGTTCTCGGCCGACGCCGACTTCACCCCGGTGCTGCGCAAGCTGCGGCGCTGGGATCGGCGCACCACGGTGCTGGCGATCGGCTTTCCGTCCGCGGCCTATCGCGCCTCGGCCGACCTGCTGATCGACCCCGACGAGTTCGTCCGCAACGCCCTCGGCTTCAAGGACGAGGACGATGCGCCCGGCGCCGGCGCGCCCCCTGCCGACGTCGCCCCGGAAAGCCTGTCGCTCGCAGCGAGCGCACGTTTCGCGCAGGCGTCGCCGGAAGCGGCCCGGAGCGTTCCCCCGGCCTCGTTCTCCAGCGGCGCCGACGCCCTCGACCACGACCTCGCCGAGATCGTCGAGACCATGCGCGCCGAGGTTGCGCGCTCGGCCGCGCCCGTCCCCTGCAGCCGCCTGGCGAGCCTGATCACCACGCGCCACCCCGCCCTCGCCGCCGACTGGAACGGCAAGGGCAGCTTCCGCAGGTTCGTCGACAGCCTCGAGCTCGCGCCGCTGCGTTTCGACTGGAGCAACAGCGGCGGCTTCGTCTTCGATCCCGCCCGCTCCGGCGCCGGCATGCAGGACGGCAGCGTCACGCCCGACTGGGGCGAGGATCAGGACATCCTGCCGCTCGCCATGCAGATCCACGAGGTCTCCGGCGTCCCCCTGCTCGGCCCGGCCGAATACCGCGCGCTGTTCTCGATCATCGCGGACGACGTCGGCCGCCATCCCTTCGACCTCAAGGAAACCGGCAAGCGCGTGCGCGACCGCCTGCGCGAAGCCGGTCTCGGCGGCAGCCGGCTCGACGTCAACTGGATCCTGCGCGGACTGCTGATGCGCGGCCACGCCTTCGGCGAGGGGCAGGACCGCGCCGCGACGCTCGCCACCAAGACGGCGAACAACGTGCGCTCGCTCTGCCTGCGCGAGCAGATGATCCTCGACCGCGCGGCCGAGACGGCGATCGCGCGCTGGTTCGGCACCCATCCGGCTCCCACCCGCAGCGGGCAGTGAGCCGATGCGGGTGCCGCGGCCCTCGACTCCGCCTCCCACACGCTTCTGAGCTATATTGCGTCGCAACAGATCCAGCACGAGGACCACCCCCATGGCCAGTCGCAACCCCTCCTTCTTCCGCCGCATCGGCCTCGCCTTCTCCGTCCTCTTCGGCGCCGAGCTCGCCGGCCGCCTCGTCCGCCTGCGCGAGGAAGGCGCAGACACCGAGGCCGCTGCCGGCACCGAGGACGCCGCCGCAGCCGCCCAGCCCGCCATCGTGCGCGAGACCACCCCCGAGGCCGCGCTGCAGCTGCTCGGCCTGCTCCAGCGCGACGCACGCTTCATCGATTTCGTCCAGGAAAACATCGCCGCCTATTCGGATGCCGACATCGGCGCCGCCGCGCGCGTAGTGCACGAGGGCTGCCGCAAGGTGCTCGACGAGCACTTCGCCATCGCGCCGGTGCGCGACGAGGCCGAAGGCAGCCGCCTCACCCTGCCCGAAGGCTTCGACGCCGCGGCCGTACGCCTCACGGGCAAGGTGGTGGGCAAGCCGCCCTTCACCGGCACCCTCGGCCATCGCGGCTGGCGCGTGACCGACACCCGCCTGCCGGCGCTGGCCGAAGGCCACGACGCCAGCGTGATCGCCCAGGCGGAGGTGGAGCTGTGAGCGCCCCCGCCCGCTACACCCTCGGCATCGACCTCGGCACCACCCACTGCGCGCTCTCCTATGTCGACCTCGAAGCCAGCGACGGCGACCAGGCCGCGCAGCAGGTGCTGGAGATCCCCCAGCTCACCGGCCCGGGCAGCATCGAGGCGCGCCCGCTGCTGCCCTCCTTCCTCTACCTGCCGCACGCCGACGAGCTCGCCCCCGGCGACCTGAGCCTGCCCTGGGGGGCGACGCAGGATCACGCGGTGGGCGAGTTCGCCCGCAACCGCGGGGCGGCCACGCCGATCCGCCTGGTGGCCAGCGCCAAGAGCTGGCTGTGCCACCCCGGCGTCGACCGCCGCGCCGACATCCTGCCCGCCGAGGCGCCGCCCGAGGTGGCGCGCATCTCGCCGCTGACCGCCTCGGTGCGCTACCTGTCGCACCTGCGCGCGGCCTGGAACGCCGCCCATCCCGAGGCGCCCTTCGACGCCCAGGACGTCACCGTCACCATCCCGGCCTCCTTCGACCCCGCGGCGCGCGAGCTCACCGCCGAGGCCGCGCAGGCCGCCGGCTACCCGCCGATCACCCTGCTCGAGGAGCCGCAGGCGGCGCTCTACAGCTGGATCCAGCGCAGCGCCGGGCAGTGGCGCAAGGAAGTGAAGACCGGCGACCTGATCCTGGTGGTCGACGTCGGCGGCGGCACCACCGACCTGTCGCTGATCGCGGTGCTCGAGCGCGAGGGCAACCTCGAGCTGCACCGCGTGGCGGTGGGCGAGCACATCCTGCTCGGCGGCGACAACATGGACCTGGCGCTGGCCTACACGGTCACGCGCAAGCTCGCCGAGCAGGGCACCCGGCTCGACCCCTGGCAGACGCGCGCGCTCGCCCATGCCTGCCGCGGCGCCAAGGAGGCGCTGCTGAGCGACTCCGACCTCGACAGCGTGCCGGTGGTGGTGCCGAGTCGCGGCTCGAAGCTGATCGGCGGCTCGATCCGCACCGAGGTGCGGCGCGAGGAGCTGGTCGCCACCCTGGTCGAGGGCTTCTTCCCCCGCGTCGCGGTCACCGAGATGCCCATCACGCGGGCGCGCGCCGCGCTCACCCAGCTCGGCCTGCCCTATGCGCAGGACGCGGCGGTCACCCGCCACCTCGCCGCCTTCCTCACCCGCCAGCTCGGCGCCACCGCCGATCTCGAAGGCTTCGCCGCGCAGCCCGAGGAGAGCGTCTTCCTGCACCCCACCGCGGTGCTGTTCAACGGCGGCGTGCTCAAGTCCGGGCTGATCGCCGGGCGCGTGCTCGACACCCTGAACGACTGGCTCGCCGCCGACGGCGCCGCGCCGGCGCGGCTCCTCGGCGGCGCCGACCTCGACCTCGCGGTGGCGCGCGGCGCGGCCTACTACGGCTACGTGCGCCGCGGACGCGGGGTGCGCATCCGCGGCGGCACCGCGCGCGCCTACTACGTCGGCATCGAGTCCTCGATGCCCGCCATCCCGGGCATGGAGCCGCCGCTCGAGGCGCTGTGCGTCGCGCCCTTCGGCATGGAGGAGGGCAGCGAGGCCGCCCTGCCCGCGCAGGAGTTCGGCCTGGTGGTCGGCGAGCCGGTGCGCTTCCGCTTCTTCGGCTCCTCGGTGCGCCGCCAGGACGAGGTCGGCACCCTGCTCGACTTCTGGCAGCCCGACGAGCTGCAGGAGCTCGAGGAGATCGAGGCCACCCTCCCGGCCGAAGGCCGCCGCCCCGGCGAGGTCGTGCGCGTGAAGCTGCACGCCCGCGTCACCGAGACCGGCACGCTCGAGCTCGAGGCCCTGCCGGTGGACGGCAGCGCGCGCTGGAAGGTGCAGTTCGACGTACGCGGCACCGCCGAGGCCTGAGGTCGCTCGGGTGGCGACGCGCTACACCGTCGGCATCGACCTCGGCACCAGCAACACCGTGGTCGCCTTCGCCGCAGAGGGCGAGGACCGCATCCAGGTGCTGGAGATCGAGCAGCTCGTCGGCCGCGGCGAGCTCGCCGCGCGCACGCTGCTGCCCTCGGTGCGCTACCACCCCGCCGCGGGCGAGCTCGACCCCACCACGCTGCGCCTGGTCGCGAGCGCCGGCGAGGGGCAGGGCGCGCCGCCGGGCGTGATCGGCCAGGCGGTGGTCGGTCAATACGCTCGCGAGCTCGGCGCCCAGGTGCCCGGGCGCGCGGTGGCCAGCGCCAAGAGCTGGCTCTCGCACGCCGGCGTCGACCGCAACGCCGCGATCCTGCCCTGGGGCGCGGCCGAGGACGTGCCGCGGGTGTCGCCGGTGGTGGCGAGCGCGAGCTACCTCGCCCACGTGCGCGCGGCGTGGAACCGTCAGCATCCCGGGGCCGCGCTCGAAAATCAGGACATCGTGCTCACGGTGCCCGCCTCCTTCGACGAGGGTGCGCGCGCCCTCACGCTGGAGGCGGCGCGGCTGGCCGGCCTGCCGCGCCTGCGCCTGCTCGAAGAGCCCCAGGCCGCCTTCCACGACTGGCTGTTCCGCCACCGCGAACAACTCGCCGCGGAGCTCGCGCAGTCCCGCCTGTTGCTGGTGTGCGACATCGGCGGCGGCACCACCGACCTCACCCTGATCCAGGTCGAGCCCGCCGCGGACGGTCTCTCGCCGCCGCGCCTGACCCGCATCGGCGTCGGCGACCACCTGATGCTGGGCGGCGACAACATGGACCTGGCGCTCGCCCACCTGGTGGAGAAGCGCCTGCTCGCCGGCGGCGAGCGCCTGTCCGCCGCACAGCTCGCACAACTTGTGCAGCGCTGCCGCACGGCGAAGGAGCAGCTGCTCGCCGCGGACGCGCCGGAAGAGCTCAAGGTCACCCTGCTCGGCGCCGGATCGCGCCTGATCGGTGCGGCGCGCTCGACCGCGCTACGCCGCGACGAGGTCCTGCGCCTGGTGGTGGACGGCTTCCTGCCTCTGGTCGGAGCCGACGAGGCACCCGCGCGCCGGCGCGCCGCGATCGTCGAGTTCGGCCTGCCCTATCCCGCCGACCCGGCGATCAGCCGCCACCTCGCCGCCTTCCTGCGCCGCCACGGCCAGGTTTCGCGCGTGGCGCTCGGGATGCCCGGTACGGGCGCGGGCAGAGATGCCGACGGAGATGCGGACGAAGCCGCAGCCCCACTCGCGATCCCCGACACCCTGCTGCTCAACGGCGGCGTGTTCCGCGCCGACGCGATCTCCGCCCGCCTGGAAGGATTGCTCGCACACTGGCGCGGCGCGCCCCCGCGCGTGCTGCACAACGACGCCCCCGACCTCGCCGTCGCCCGCGGCGCGGTGGCCTTCGCGCTCGTGCGCGCGGCGCGCAGCGGCCCCGGCATCGGCGGCGGCTCGGCACGCAGCTACTTCCTGGTGCTGGAGGCGGGTGGCGAGGCCGCGCGCGCGATCTGCGTGCTGCCGCGCGGCACCGAATCCGGCACCGAGGTCGCGCTCCCCGAGCGTCGCTTCGCGCTGCGCCTCGGCCAGCCGGTGCGCTTCCACCTCGTGTCCTCGACCGGCGACCGCGCGTGGCAGGCGGGCGAGCTGGTCGAGCTCGACGCCGACGATTTCATCCACCTGCCCCCGCTCGCCGCCCGCCTGCCCGCCACCGCCGCCGGACGTCGCGAGAACGTCGCCGTGCGCCTGGTCGCCTGCCTGACCGAGGTCGGCACGCTGGAGATGCAGTGCGTGGCGATCGACGACGACACGCAACGCTGGCAGCTCGCCTTCCAGGTGCGCGCCGAGACCGACACGCCCGCCACCGAGGCCGCGGCCGGCGCCCATCCTCGCCTCGCCCAGGCCATCGCCCTCATCGACGAGGTCTTCGGCGGGCAGGCGCGCGAACTCGACGCCAAGGCGGTACGCCAGCTGCGCGCCCGCCTCGAGCGTGTGCTCGGCCGCCGCGACGACTGGGACATGGCGCTGCTGCGCGCGCTCTTCGACGCCCTGCTCGAGCGCGCGCGCCGGCGCCGGCGCTCGGCCGAGCACGAGCGCGTGTGGCTCAACCTCGCCGGCTACTGCCTGCGCCCCGGCCTCGGCGCGGCGCTCGACGACTGGCGCGTCGACCAGCTGTGGGCGCTGTTCGGCCAGGGCCTGCAGTACGTGCGCGAGGGCAACAACTGGAGCGAGTGGTGGACGCTGTGGCGGCGCTGCGCCGGCGGCCTCGACGAGGCACGCCAGCTGCAGGTCCTGGAGGTGCTGGCCGAGCACCTCGAAGACACCGACGCCGCCCGCCGCCGCGGCGACCCGGTGCAGGGCAGCTACGACGACATGGTGCGCCTGGCCGCTGCCCTCGAACGCGTGCCGGCGATGCACCGCATCGAGGTCGGCAAGTGGCTGCTCGAGCGCCTCGCCCGCCCCGCCGAAAAGGCCCACACCTGGTGGGCGCTCGGCCGCGTCGGCGCGCGCGAGTCGCTCTACGGCAGCGCACACAACGTGGTGCCGCCGGAGACCGCCGCCGAGTGGCTGCAGGCCGTGCTCGCGCTCGACTGGAAGGTCGTCGAGCCCGCCGCCTTCGCCGCCGCCCAGCTCGCCCGCCTCACCGGCGACCGCGCGCGCGACCTCGCGCCCGAACTGCGCGACGAGGTCGCGCGCCGCCTCGCCGCCCTCCGCGCCCCGCAGAGCTGGATCACCATGGTGCGCGAGGTCGTCAGCCTCGACGACGCCGACCGCCGCCGCAGCTTCGGCGAAGCGCTGCCGCCGGGCTTGCGGCTGCTGTAGCGCTGCGCGGTGGAGGGAGGAGGGCGCGCCGTCGCCGGCTCGATGCCGACGGCGCCCATCCGGTCACTGCAGGCCGGCGAGCGGCGCGCGGTCGATCGCCGACAGCGGCGCGTTGACCTCGAACAGCTTCGCATGCACCTCGGGCACGCCGAAGCCGAGCAGGCGCGCGCGGTGCATCGCCAGGTAGCGCTCGGCGTCGGCGCGGTCGGCGAACAGGTAGATCCCGCCCGCCTCGCCGCTGTCGCGGTTCTCGGTCCAGATCTTCCACAGCAGGCCGGGCTCCTGCGCGATGGACTCCGCCAGGCCCCGCATGGCCTGCGCCATGTCCTCGCCCCAGGGGCCGGCATAGGGAAAATCGACTTGAAGAAGGATGGGCACGCGCGATCTCCTGTGCGTCGGGGTCGGAACGGAAGGCAAGCCGGGTCGCGCCGGGAGGGTGGACCGCGACGTTCGCACGGTTCAGGACGGCTCCGGATTCATCGGCCATTCTACCGTCGCGGCGCAGGTATCCGGTCGCGGCGCCAAACGAACCGACGCATCGCGACTTGCGTCTCCTATGGAAAACCGGGCAGGTTTCCGGAGCGCCCGCAGGAGCGACGCCAGTCGCGATAGCAGCGCGTCCTGCACAAGCCTCGCCGGCCAGGCCGGCTACCATTGTCGACCGCAAGGCCACCCCGCCTTGTCACCCATCACACCCGCACCCGCCATGTCCACCGACTCCGCTGCCCTGCACTACGACACCATCGCCCGCGCGATCGCCTTCGTGCGCGCCCGCCCCCGCCACACGCCACCGTCCGGGGCGGTCGCGGAGGCGCTTGGCCTCGATCTCGGGCAGTGGCAGCAGGTGCTCGCGGAATGGGCGGGGATCACGCCCGAGCGCTTCCTGCACTGCCTGGGGCGGGCGTATGCACGCGAGCGCCTGTCGCCGACGCCGGAGCGGCTCCCGGAGCGCGACGCCGGCGATCCCGCACCGTCGGACCTGGCCCGCGCCGTGCCGCTCACCTGGGAGCCGATGCCCCCCGCCTCAGGGCGCACCGTCGCACTCGGCCACGGCCTTGCAGCCACGCCCTTCGGCGACGCGCTGCTGGCGTGGACCACCCGCGGCGTGTGCCATCTCGCCTTTCGCTGTCGTGACGAGGCGGCCCTGCTCGTCGAGCTACGCAGCCTCTGGTCCGCCGCCGCGCCGGTGCGCGACGATGCGCACGCACACCGCCTGGCGCAGCGGATCTTCCCGTCGCGCGCGCCTTCCACCCCGGTGGCTGCAGCCACCGGGGCCTCCGCGCCCGCCGAAGCGGCGAACCCCGCCCCAGGCGGCGTTCACCTGATCCTGCGCGGCACGCCCTTCCAGGTCCGCGTCTGGTCCGCCCTCATGCGCATCCCGCCCGGCCGCCTGATGTCCTACCGCCAGCTCGCCACCCTGCTCGGCATGCCGGCTGCACCGCGCAGCGTCGGCAGCGCGATCGCGGCCAACACGCTCGGCTACCTCGTCCCCTGCCATCGCCTGATCCGCGCGGACGGCGACGCGGGCGAGTTCCGCTGGGGCCGCGAGCGCAAGCTGGCGATGCTGGCCTGGGAGGCCACTTGAACACGCGGCGCAGCCCCGACTACCTGGCCGGCTACCCACCGGCGCTGGTGCATCAGGTGAGAACGCTGATCGAGCAGGGCGGACTGGCCGACGCGCTGCGCCGACGCTATCCGCAGGGGCACGCGGTGCGTTCGGACAGCGCGCTCCACGACTACGTGCAGGCGCTCAAGGCCGCCCACCTGCGCAGCGCGCCGCCACTCGCCAAGGTGCGCTTCGACAACACCCTGCATGTGATCCGCAACGCGCTCGGCACCCACACCGCGATCTCGCGCGTGCAGGGTTCGCGCCTCCAGGCCAAGCGCGAGATCCGCATCGCCACGCTGTTCCGCGCCGCGCCGGAGGCCTTCCTGCGCATGATCGTGGTGCACGAACTCGCCCACCTGCGCGTGCGCGAGCACGACAAGGCCTTCTACCAGCTCTGCCTGCACATGGAGCCGGATTATCACCAGTACGAGTTCGACCTGCGCACCTACCTGAGCTACCGCGACGCGGGCGGCGAGGCGCTGTGGGGGGCGTAGGGATGCCGGAGTCCAGATACGCAGCGCGCGTCGCGGCCGCACCGCACGATCGCGACTTGCGTCGCTCCCACCGGGCACGGCGGAAGCACGGCGGCTATCCGTAGGAGCGACGCAAGTCGCGATCGGCCGGCGCGGCGGTTTTCCGTAGGAGCGACGCAAGTCGCGATCGGCCTGCACGGCGGTTTTCCGTGGGAGCGACGCGAGTCGCGATCGGCCGGCACGGCTCGACACGACGTGGCGAAGGGCACATCCCGGCCGTCCCCGAACGAAACCGCCCACACCGCGCGGCTGCACGGTGTGGGCGGGAGGGTGCTGCAGGCGGGAACCGCGTCAGCGCAGGTCGAAACGATCCGCGTTCATGACCTTGGTCCACGCGGCGACGAAGTCGCGCACGAACTTCTCCTGATTGTCGTCCTGGGCATACACCTCGGCGTAGGCGCGCAGGATGGAATTGGAGCCGAACACCAGATCGACGCGGGTCGCAGTCCACTTCTTCGCGCCGCTCTTGCGCTCGACGATGTCGTAGCTGTTGCGCCCGGTGGGCTTCCAGCTGTAGGACATGTCGGTCAGATTGACGAAGAAGTCGTTGGTCAGCGCGCCGACGCGGTCGGTGAACACGCCGTGCCCGCTGCCGCCGTGGTTGGTGCCGAGCACGCGCAGGCCGCCGACCAGCACGGTCATCTCGGGCGCGGTCAGGCCGAGCAGTTGGGCGCGGTCGAGCAGCATTTCCTCGGGCTGGACCACATAGTCCTTCTTCTGCCAGTTGCGGAAGCCGTCATGCACAGGCTCCAGCACCTCGAAGGACTCGACGTCCGTCTGCGCCTGGCTGGCGTCGCCTCGACCCGGGGCGAAGGGCACCTCGACATTGAAGCCGACGGCCTTGATCGCCTGCTCCAGGCCGACGTTGCCGCCGAGCACGATCACGTCCGCGATGCTGGCGCCGGTCTCGGCGGCGATCTTCTCGTAGGCCGCCAGCACCCTGGCCAGCCGCGCCGGTTCGTTGCCTTCCCAGTCCTTTTGCGGGGCGAGGCGGATGCGGGCGCCATTGGCGCCGCCGCGGTAATCCGAGCCGCGGAAGGTGCGTGCGCTGTCCCAGGCGGTGGCGACCATGTCGCCGACCGACAGGCCGGCGGCGGCGATCCTCGCCTTCACCGCGGCGACGTCGTAGGTCTTGTTGCCGGCGGGCACCGGGTCCTGCCAGATCAGGTCTTCGGCAGGCACGTCGGGACCGAGGTAGCGCGCCTTCGGGCCCATGTCGCGGTGGGTGAGCTTGAACCAGGCGCGCGCGAAGACGTCCTCGAAGTAGGCCTGGTCGTTGCGGAAGCGCTCTGCGATCTTGCGGTACGCCGGGTCGAATCGCAGCGCCATGTCGGCGTCGGTCATCATCGGCTTGCGGCGGATCGACGGGTCTTCCACGTCCACCGGCATGTCTTCCTCGGCGATGTTCACCGGCTCCCATTGCCAGGCACCGGCGGGCGACTTCTGCAGCCACCAGTCGTGCTTGAAGAGCATGTCGAAGTAGCCGTTGTCCCACTTGGTCGGATGCGAGGTCCACGCGCCCTCGATGCCGCTGGTCACGGTGTCACGACCGATGCCGCGGGTGGTGTGGTTCATCCAGCCGAAGCCCTGCTCCTCGAGATCCGCAGCTTCGGGCGCGGGGCCGAGGACGGCGGCGCTACCGTTGCCGTGCGCCTTGCCGACGGTGTGGCCGCCGGCGGTGAGCGCCACGGTTTCCTCGTCGTTCATCGCCATGCGGGCGAAGGTCACGCGCATGTCGTGGGCGGTCTTGATCGGGTCGGGCTTGCCGTCGACGCCCTCCGGGTTCACATAGATCAGGCCCATCATCACCGCGGCGAGCGGATTCTCGAGGTCGCGTTGGCCGGAGTAGCGCGAGCCCTCGCTGCCGCTGGGGGCGAGCCATTCCTTCTCGGAGCCCCAGTAGATGTCCTTCTCGGGATGCCAGATGTCTTCGCGACCGAAGGCGAAGCCGAAAGTCTTGAAGCCCATCGACTCGTAGGCCATGTTGCCGGCGAGGATGATGAGGTCGGCCCAGCTGATCTTGTTGCCATACTTCTTCTTGATCGGCCACAGCAGGCGGCGCGCCTTGTCGAGGTTGCCGTTGTCGGGCCAGGAGTTCAGCGGCGCGAAACGCTGGTTGCCGGTGCCGCCGCCGCCACGACCGTCGGCGATGCGGTAGGTGCCGGCGGCGTGCCAGGCCATGCGGATCATCAGGCCGCCGTAGTGGCCCCAGTCGGCCGGCCACCATTCCTGGCTGTCGGTCATCAGCGCCTTGAGGTCGTTCTTGAGCGCGTCGACGTCGAGCTTCTTCAGCTCTTCGCGATAGTCGAAGCCCGGGCCGAGCGGGTTGGTCTTGCGGTCGTGCTGATGGAGGATGTCCAGGTTCAGCGCCTTGGGCCACCACGCCATCACCGCATCCTTGGCGGCGGTATTGCCGCCATGCATCACCGGGCACTTGCCGGCGGTGTTCGTGCTGTTCTCGCTCATCTGATTCTCCCTCTGTGACTGCTACGCAGACTGATTGCGAGGGGCGGTCGCGCCTCGCAGAAAACCGCTTCCGAAGCTCGCTCCACGATCGCGGAACAAGGCCGGAAACGGCCGAAAACCGCTGCTGACAGGCTCAGACTAGCAAAGATCGGGCGCTTTGGAAGCAATGGAGAGAATTGACGGAGGCTATCTTCCGACGTTGCGGTGCACAATAAAATTTATCCGGCTGGCCTGCGGAACGCGTTCCGCTCATGCGGCTCCACATCGTCCAGCAGAGGTGCGAACGCCCTGCCGGTCGCGCGCACGAAACCCAGCCTGGCTACCCAGTTCGAGCAGTTTTCTCCATAGCCGGGTGTAAGAAAACCCGACACTCCGGGGTCGCCAACCTTGTTCGGCCAGGGACTGTCATTTTCCTGCAACCCGCCGCACCGCTTCGCGCCGGAAATGCGAGAATCGCGCCCCCTCTCCCGCGGGCACGACCCGCCGGCAGGCTGGAAAAGACAACGGACACCATCGAGGAAAGCAACATGTCGAAGAAGTTGGCAGGTTTGATCGTTCTTGGGCTCGCGAGCGCGACGCCCGCATTCGCCGCCGGGCAGGCCGAGGCGAAGGGTCTCGTGGAGGACAGCTCGCTGAACGTGCTGCTGCGTAACGCGTTCATCAATCGTGATTACAAGGGCGGCCGCCACGACAGTGGCGAATGGGGCCAGGGTGCGATCGCGAACTTCGAGTCGGGCTTCACACAGGGCACGGTCGGATTCGGTGTGGACGCATTTGCCGCCTATGCGGTTCGCCTCGATGGCTCCCGCGACCGCGCAGGCAACTGGGGGATCGACTTCTTCAAGCAGGACAGCACCGGCATGCCGGAGAAGGATGTGGCCAAGGGTGGCGCCTCCCTCAAGCTGCGCTTCTCGAACACCGTGCTCGCTTACGGCGACCTGCGCCCCAACCTGCCGGTGCTGAGCCACGACAACTCCCGCCTGCTGCCCGAGAGCTATACCGGCACCATGCTGACCTCGACCGAGATCGAAGGCCTGGAATTCAATGCCGGCACCTTCCACGCCCAGTCGCGCAAGAGCGACGAGGGTCGTGACAGCGGTGGTCTGAAGGGCATCGACGTGATCGGTGCGAGCTACAAGTTCAACGACGCCTTCAGCGGCGCGTTCTACGCCTCGGACGTCGAGGACGTGCTCAAGCGCCAGTACCTCAACCTGAACTATGTGCTGCCGATCGCCAGCAACTCGCTGACCTTCGACTTCAACGGCTACCGCACCAAGCAGGACGCCGACTTCCAGCCCGGCAAGAGCCGCA
This sequence comes from Thauera sp. DNT-1, assembly GCF_055393985.1. Taxonomy (NCBI): domain Bacteria; kingdom Pseudomonadati; phylum Pseudomonadota; class Betaproteobacteria; order Rhodocyclales; family Zoogloeaceae; genus Thauera; species Thauera sp. DNT-1. Next base: position 2,602,066 of record NZ_AP043752.1, read on the forward strand.
TCTGGAGCCTGGCCTCGACGTACGCGACCGGCCCGCATGCCTTCACGCTGGCCTACCAGCGCAACAATGGCGACATCGACTACAACTACGGCTTCTACCAGAGCGAGGGATGGATCGGTGACGGCGGCGGCTCGATCTGGCTGGCCAACTCCTACTGGTCCGACTTCAACGCTGCGGACGAGCAGTCCTGGCAGGTGGCTTACTCGGTCGACTTCGCCGAGTACGGCATCCCCGGCCTGAGCTACCGCATCGCCTACGTCCGCGGCCACGACATCGACGTCGGCACGACCACGGATGGCAAGGAGCACGAGCTCTTCAACCAGCTGTCGTACAAGGTGCAGAGCGGCGCCGCCAAGGATCTGAACGTCCGCCTGCGCGCCTCGACGCTGCGCGTCTCGGAGAGCGCCCGCGCCTACAACAGCAGCGGCAACGAAGTCCGCATCTTCCTCGACTACCCCTTCAGCGTGTTCTGATCCACGCGATGCGCACCGGTCCGGGCATCCCCCGATCCGGTGCGCACAAGAACAAACGGGAGCCATCGGCTCCCGTTCCTTTTTTGCGGGGATCGCGCCCCCCGCCTCAAGCCCTGCGCCTGCGCGCTACACCAAGCCCGGCGAGCCCCAGGCCGAGCAGCGCGAGCGAGGCGGGCTCCGGTACGCCGTTCGGCGTGCAGCCGGGTGCCGTCGGGTTCGCGTCGCAAAACTCGACCGCGGTCCCCTGCACGCCCACCGTGAAGCCGTTCCAGTTTTCGTCGCTGAGGCTGCGCCAGTTCACGGTGTCGAACGTGCCCTTGAACTGCAGCGTGCCGTGCGGTTCGCCCGTGCCCAGCAACTGGTACTCGGTCTTGCCGTTGACCGTCACCATCTGCTTGTACGAGGTTCCGCATCCCCAGTAGCCGCAGGCGTTGCCGTCACTGGAATCGCCGAAGCTGAGGATGTCGAAGTCCTGGTCGAAGCCGTAGCCGTTGCCGTTGAGGCTCACATAGGCGAACACCGGATTCGCGATCGCCTGCGAGAAGCTCAGCGTCTGCAGGCCTGCGCGGTTCAGTGCAACGATGTCGGTCGTGGCCGGCCGGTTGTCGACCGCAGTACTCGTGAACGGCGAGGTGCCGGTCGGGCCATCCGTGCCGTTGCTGTAATAGTAGGTGCCCCCGCCCGTCTCGTAGAAGCTGATCCCCTGCGGGTTCGTGTAGGTCACGGAGACCGTCGAATTCGACGTCGTGATCGTGCCCACGCCCTTGAAGCCGACACCCGGATCCAGGTCGCTTCCGGTCCAGTCCGTCCAGTAGATCTGCGCCGCCGAGGCGCCGCCGGCGCTCAGCGCCAGAGCCAGCGCCAGCACGCCGGCCTTGCAACTCGTCCGTGTCCTTGTTTTCATGTCCGTCTCTCAATCAATCTCGGCGACGCCGAGCCGTCTCGACCGAAGCGAGATCCGTGCCAGCCTTGCAAAAATGCCGAATTTGCCCTTGATAACAGAAACTTGCGGGCTTGTCGGAAAAGTCGGACGCGTATCGGGCCCACAGGCGTGTAAAGATTGCCGACACCGCCCATCCCGGGCAAAGGAAGCGCGGCCCCGTCAGCACACCTCGCCTGAAAACATCCCCATGCGGCCCGAAATCCATCCCTCGATCCCCGCCCTCCACGTCGACGAGTGCCTCCTCGTCGTCGACAAGCCTGCCGGCCTGCTCTCCGTCCCCGCGGGCGGGGAAGGCCGGCAGGATTGTCTGGCGGCGCGGATCCAGGCGCGCTGGGCCGACGCCCGCATCGTGCATCGGCTCGACGCCGCCACCTCCGGCCTGGTGCTGTTCGCGCGCGGCGCGGAGATGCTGCGGCGCATGAGCCTCGCCTTCGAGCAGCGCATCGTCGGCAAGCAGTACGTGGCCGTGGTGCACGGCCATCTCGCCCAGGACGACGGCGAGATCGACCTGCCGCTGGCCGAGGATGCGGACAACCGGCCCCGCCAGATCGTCGATGCGCTGCGCGGCCGGCGCGCGCTCACGCGCTATCGCGTGCTCGATCGCCAAGGGGCGGGCGCCGACGCCTGCAGCCGCCTGGAGCTCAAGCCGGTCACCGGGCGCGCGCACCAGCTGCGCGTGCATCTGCTCTGCCTCGGCCACCCCATCTTCGGCGATCCGCTCTATGCTCCGCCCGAGTCCGCCGCCCGCTTCGGCCGCATGCACCTGCACGCCGCCCGCATCGCCTTCATGCATCCACACACGCGCGTGCCGATGGTGTTCGACAGCCCGGCGCCGTTCTGAAGCCCATGGTGCAGGCCGCCCCCACGCGAGCACTGCATCGAGCCCTCGACCGTGAGAACCGCATGACGACCCGCTCCCCCCTGCAACGCGTCGCAGACCTGCTGCGCGCCGAGTGGCACCACCTCACCGCGTTCACCCCCAGCACCCGGCGCTGGCAACTGGCCTTCGCCGCCGCGTTGGCCTCCGGCCTGCCGCTGATGGTGGGGGCATGGTTCGGCCATCTCGAATACGGACTGATCTCTTCGATCGGCGGGCTCGCGCTCCTCTACCTCCCCAACACGCCGATGTCGCACCGCATGGTGTGGCTGATGGCCTGCGCCTTCGGCATGGCGGCGAGCTATGCGCTCGGGCTGATGACGCATTTCCTGCCGCTGGCCAAGGTGGGCGTGCTGGCGTTGATCGCGATGCTGGTGACCATGGTGTGCCGCTTCTATCGCGTCGGCCCCCCGGGCAGCCTGTTCTTCGTCATGGCGGCGGCGATCGGCGCCTACACGCCCGGCACGGTGGAGGAGATCCCGCTGCGCGTGGGCCTGTTCACCATGGGCGCCCTGCTCGCGAGCCTGATCGCCTTCGTCTACAGCCTCCAGGTCCTGCGCCTGCAGCCGGCCGATGCGGTGCCGCCGCTGCAGCCGCCGACCTTCGACTTCGTCGTCTTCGATTCGGTGGTGATCGGCGCCTTCGTCGGCCTGGCGCTGGCGATCGCCCAGGCGCTGCAGCTCGACCGCCCCTACTGGGTGCCGGTGAGCTGCCTGGCGGTGATCCAGGGCGTGTCGCTGCGCGCGGTGTGGAACCGCCAGCTCCAGCGCGTGCTCGGCACCGCCATCGGCATGCTCTTCGCCTGGTGGCTGCTGAGCCTGCCGCTCGACGCGTGGCGGATCGCGCTGCTGGTGATCCTGCTCGTCTTCGTGATCGAGAGCCTGGTGGTGCGCCACTACGGCCTCGCGGTGATCTTCATCACCCCGCTCACCATCCTGCTCGCCGAGGCCGCCACCCTGGGCCACGCGCCGCTCGCCGAGCTGATCGCGTCGCGCTTCACCGACACCCTGCTCGGCTGCGTCGTCGGTCTGGTGGGCGGCATCTGCCTGCACAGCGCGCGCTTCCGCACGCTCTTCGGCAACCCGATGCGCCGGCTGATCCCACGCCAGCCGCCATCCTGACCGGCTTCAGCCCGTAGCCGGACCGCCAGCACCGATGAAAATCAACCAGTTGCGCTATTTCCTCGCCGTGGCCGACAAGGGCAGCGTGCGCGCGGCCGCAACGGCACTCGGGGTCTCGGCTGCCGCCGTCAGCCAGGCCCTGCGCGAACTCGAGACGGCGATGGGGACGCCGCTGTTCACGCGCGAGTCGCACGGCGCGGTGCTGAGCTACGCCGGACGACAGTTCCTCATCCACGCCCGCCTGATCCTTGGCCAGGTCAGCCGCGCCGAAGCCGAGATCGCACAGATCCGCGGCGCAACCGGTGGCTCGCTGACGATCGGGGTCACGCCCTGGGTCGCGCAGTCCATCCTGCCCCACGCCCTGGCCCGCTTCCACGCCCTGCGCCCGGACGTGCACCTGGACGTCACCGAGGCGGTGGGCACGGTCCATCCGCTGCTGCGCGACGGCACCCTCGACCTGGTGATCGCGATCCCGCCACCACGCCAGGAGGCGTCGATCTTCTACACGCGCGAGCTGTTCCGCTGCGATCTGGCTGTCGTCGGCCGCCTCGGCCATCCCTTTGCCAGCGCCACTTCGCTCGAGGAGCTCGTCGACCAGGACTGGGTGCTGACGATGCTCGGCGCCGGCCAGGACGAGCCGCTGGTCAACCTGCTCGCCCCCCACGGCATCGCGCCGCCGCCGCACCGTGTGCATTACGCGCGCTCGGCGCTGGTCGCCATCAGCATGCTCGAGGTCGGCAACATGCTCACCATCTGCCCCTGGCCCCTGCTCGAGACCCCGCTGCTGCGCGGGCGCGTGCAGGCCCTGCCGATCCGCAACCCGCTGCCCGAAATGCACACCGCCATCATCGTCCGCCGCAACGACACGCTGAGCGCGGCGGGGCAGTTGTTCATCGACTGCTTCGAGGACGCCACCCGGACCTGCGTGGCCACCGACGATCCCGCGCTCAAGCGCATCATGAACTCGGTCGAGCGGGCGCCCGACGCATGATCCGCCGGGAAGAAACCAAAAAAATGCCCGCAAGCTGCGGGCATGAACCACATTGAAGTGGAGGAGGGAGACCAGAAAGGATTTGCAGGCGGTCGCGTGGCACCACGCCACGCGCTTGCAGCTCAGGCGGCGCAGCGTTGCGCGACCGCGCCCGGCGGCCACCGCCGGGTCACGCTGGGCGCCGGGCGCGCGGCGCGTGCCGACAGGACGGTAGCGCGGGCATGGGCGAGGGCGACGAAGCGATCGACCGCAACACGATCGAAGGTCGCGCCGCTGCGCACGCCGACGTACGCGGCCGCATCGACCAAGGCGCGTCGCCAGGCATCGAGGGCATCACCTTCACTGATGCCGGCCTTGCGGGCAACCCAGGGCAGAATTTTGGGGGCTTGCATGGTGAGAACTCCTGTGAATTTCGTCGAAGGCCGCGCGCCGGTGAGCCTGGTTGCACGCCTCTTGCAGTGCACAAATCTTATGGGACGATGGGCCGTCCGAATAGACAGGCATTTCCGTGGGTGTAAGGTTTTTGTTTACGCGGGACGACGCCCGCTGGTCGCACTACCCGCGGGGCAGGACAGGCGCCAGCCCGGGCCGGCGCGCTTCGGGCATACTGGCGCGCCCCGCGCAGGAACCCGCCATGTCCTCCACCCTCACCGACCTGCTCTCGACCGCGCTCGCCGCCCGCGCACCGCTGATCGCACAGCTGGCTGCCGAAGACACCGACGCCTGGCGCCTCTTCCACGGCACCGTCGAGGGCGCGCCCGGCATCACGGTCGACCGCTACGGCAGCGTGCTGCTGGCGCAGACCTTCCATCGCCCGCTCAGCGCCGAGCAGCTGGCCGAGCTCGAGGCCTTCTACGCCGCCGCCCTGCCCGGCCTGGCGCTGGTGTGGAACGACCGCAGCGGCAAGAACTCGCGCGTCGCCAACGCGCTCCCGCCCGAACAACAGGCCCTCGCCGAGCAGCCTTCGGAGTTTTCCGAACTCGGCGTGCGCTACCGCTTCCAGGCCCGCCACGGCGGGCAGGACCCCTGGCTGTTCCTCGACCTGCGCGCCGCGCGCCGCCGCGTCATGCAGGAGGCCGCGGGCAAGTCCCTGCTCAACGTGTTCGCGTACACCTGCGGCGTCGGCATCGCCGCGGCCAAGGCCGGCGCGCGCCACGTGGTGAATGTGGATTTCGCCGAGTCCGCCCTCGCGGTCGGCAAGGACAACGCACGCCTCAACGAGCTGCCGATCCGGGTGCGCTTCATCAAGTCCGACGCCTTCGCCGCGCTGCGCCAGTACGCCGGCATCGGTCAGCCGAAGATGGTGCGCGGCAAGCACCTGCCGCCCTTCCCCGAGCTCGCGCCGCACCGCTTCGACCTCGTCTTCCTCGATCCCCCGCGCTACGCCAAGAGCCCCTTCGGCGTGGTCGACCTGGTGCACGACTACGCCGCGCTGTTCAAGCCCGCGCTGCTCGCCACGGAAGAGGGCGGCACCCTGATCTGCTGCAATAACGTCGCCCGCGTGGATCGCGAGGACTGGCTCGAGCAGCTCGAGCGCAGCGCCCGCAAGGCGGGCCGTGCGGTGCGTGAGGCCGAATGGATCAGCCCCGAGGCGGACTTTCCCAGCCGCGACGACAACCCGCCGCTGAAGGTGGTGCTGCTGCGCGTTTGAGCAAGGCGCCGGCACGCCGCCACCGCCCATCCACCGGACACGCCCCAGGAGAGGTCATGGCAGGATTCGAGAACTATCAGGAAGCCACCCGCAAGATCGAGGACGAGATCGAGCACATGGGCGTCGCGCTCGGCATCGACTGGTCCGACGAGGCCCAGGTGAGGGCGCTCGCGCGCGAGGCGCTGGACCACTCCCAGGACAGGATCCGCGAGGCCGCGGCCAGCCCGGACGACCACGAGCTGGGGGCGAAGGTGACGCTCTTCGGCCTCGCCAGCCTGATGCTGCGCACGATGGAAGAGAGCGCCGGCGTCGGCATCGAGAGCCATGGCGGACCGGTCTGGAAGGCCTTCGGCCGCGCGCTGTGGCTCGAGGCCGAGCAGCGCCGCCAGCCCGAAGCCTGAGCCTTGCGGATCCCGATCGCGCCGCATGCGGTCTCGGCGCGGGAGGTGCGCGGAAAGAAGTCATTGGGCCGATAAACAACGCGCATGAAAATCCGCTGCGGATTTGACGGAAAATATGGTTTTGGCCGGTCCGCAGCCCCGCTGCCCCGCCGGCCCCGGATTTCTCCTTCAGGAAGCGACCATGCTGCAGAAATTCCCCGCCTTCGCCGGCGTCCAGGGCCCTGTCGTCGTCATCGTGATGGACGGCTACGGCATTCCCAAGCACGAGGTCGGCAGCGCCATCGACGCCGCGCGCAAGCCCACGCTCGACCGCCTGTTCGCCCAGTACCCCAACATCGTGCTGCGCGCCCACGGCACCGCGGTGGGCATGCCGTCGGACGACGACATGGGCAACTCCGAGGTCGGCCACAACGCCATCGGCGCCGGCCAGGTGTATGCGCAGGGCGCGGCACTGGTCGCCAACGCGATCGCCGAAGGCGTGATCTGGCAGGGCGAGGCCTGGCAGCAGATCGTCGCCGGCGCCAAGGCCGGAGCCAGCGGAAAGGCAGGGGTGCTCCACTTCATCGGCCTGTTCTCCGACGGCAACGTGCACAGCCACATCGACCATCTCAAGGCGATGGTGCTGCGCGCGAAGGAGGAGGGCGTGCCCACGGTACGCATCCACGCCCTGCTCGACGGCCGCGACGTGCCCGAGACCAGCGCGCTCGACTACGTCGAGCCCTTCGAGGCCTTCCTGAAGGACATCAGCACTGCCGGCTTCGACGCCCGCATCGCCTCCGGCGGCGGCCGCCAGACCATCACCATGGACCGCTACGACGCCAACTGGCCGATGGTGGCACGCGGCTGGCGCACCCACGTGCTGGGCGAAGGCCCGCAGTTCGCCAGCGCCACCGACGCGGTGCACGGCCTGCGCGAGAAGCACCCCGGCACCATCGACCAGGACCTGCCCGAGTTCATCGTTGCCGAGGATGGCAGGCCGATCGGCACCATCGAGGACGGCGATGCGGTCGTGTTCTACAACTTCCGCGGCGACCGCGCGATCGAGATCACGCGCGCCTTCGTCGAAGAGCACTTCACCGAATTCGACCGCGTGCGCCATCCGCGCACGACCTACGCCGGCATGCTGCAGTACGACGGCGACCTGCAACTGCCCAAGCGTTTCCTGGTTGCCCCGCCGGCGATCAAGGACACCTCCAGCGAGTGGTTCAGCAAGTCCGGCCTCGCCCAGTTCGCCTGCTCCGAGACGCAGAAGTTCGGCCACGTCACCTACTTCTGGAACGGCAACCGCTCGAACAAGTTCGACGGCGAAACCTGGCAGGAAGTCCCCAGCGACGTCGTGCCCTTCGAGCAGCGCCCGTGGATGAAGGCGGCCGAGATCACCGACGCGATGATCGCCGCGCTGCAGTCCGGCCGGTTCAAGGTGCTGCGCTGCAACTACGCCAACGGGGACATGGTCGGCCACACCGGCAACTTCCGCGCCGCGACCATGGCGATCGAGGCGGTGGATCTGGCGCTCGCGCGCCTGCTGCCGGCGATCGACGCCGCCGGCGGGGTGGCACTGATCACCGCCGACCACGGCAATGCCGACGAGATGTTCGAGCTCGACAAGAAGACCAGGCAGCCGGCGCAGAACAAGGACGGCAGCTACAAGGCCAAGACCGCGCACACGCTCAACCCGGTGCCGCTGATCCTCTACGACAACGTCAGCGGCGGCAAACTCGGCCTGAAGCCGCTCGAGACCGCCGGCCTGTCGAACATCGCCGCCACGGTGGCCAACCTGCTCGGCCTGCACAAGCACGACAAGTGGGACGACAGCCTGCTGGAGGTGAAGTGATGGCTACGGCCACCGGGCGCCGCCCCTTCCCCGGCTTCGTGGTCGGAGTCTTTCCTTTGGAGCCGGTTCGATGCGAAGCATGAAGAAGCCCGTGCGTGCGGCCTCGGGCGCACTCCTCTTCGTCGCCGCCCTCGCGACGGGCGCATGCGGCCTGCTCCCGCAGAAGACCGAGGTCGCCCCGGGCGTGACCCAGCAGACCGGCCAGTTCGAGTTCGCCCTCCCCAGCGGCGAATACCGCTGCGAGCGCGGCGAACGCCTGCAGATCCGCCGCGAGCTCGCCAACGCGGTGAACAACCGTATCCAGCTCGGCTGGAACGGCAGCCAGTACCAGCTCGAGCGCGACCTGTCGTATTCCGGCCTGCCACGCTTCGAGGACGGCGCCAGCGGCCTGGTCTGGATCGACCTGCCGTGGAAGGGCCTGCTGCTCGACGGCCGCACGCACAAGCCGCTGGCCAACGAGTGCCGGGCGGCCTGATGGCACGGTGACGACAGCCGGAGTCCGAGCCTACCCGCCGCAATCGCGACTTGCGTCGCTCCTACAAACGCTCGAGAGACCGTGCTGGTCCGTGTAGGAGCGACGCAAGTCGCGATCCGGACGATGCGGTGGCGACGGGCGTCGTCGAATCGCGACTGCCGTAATCGCGACTTACGTCGCGCCTACGAAAGCTCGAGAGACCGCGCTGGTCCGTGTAGGAGCGACGCAAGTCGCGATCCGGACGATGTGGTGGCGACGGGCGTCGTCGAATCGCGACCGCCGTAATCGCGACTTGCGTCGCTCCCGCAGACAGCCCGCGACAAGCCATCCGCAGGCGATCGAACCCATGTCAACGCGAGGCCTTGGGCAGGGATCCCGCGCTCAACCCTCGACCACCACGCCCAACGCGGCGGCGTTCGCCAGCGCCAGCCCGTCGGCGACCGCCCGCGCCGCCTCGATCTCCGCCTGCGCACGCGCCTGCGCGTCGGCGACGCCGAAGCGCGCCGCGTCCTCCGCCTCGCTGCGCAGCGCATGCGCGCTGCCCACATGCAGGCCGAAGCGCGCCAGCGCCGAACGCGCGGCCGGATCGGCGCCGTGCACGATCGCCATGCACTCCGCGCCCGCCTCGAAGAGCTTTGCGCGCCGCCGGCGCGCGATGTCCAGCCAGGCCTCCGGCGTACGGGACGCCGGCGCGGCGAGCAACTCGCGGTACGCCACCTCACCCTCGGCGATCACGTTGGTCGCATCGGACAGCACCCGCATCACCTCCATGTCGCCGAGGTCCACGATCATGCGGAAGGCGCTGGTGTAGAGCAGGTCGCCGAGCAGGATGTTGCCGGCGTTGCCGAACAGCGCTCCCTCGCGCTCGCCGTCGGCCGCGCCGCCGCTCGCCTCGGTGACGTCGTCGTGCAGCGCGAGCGAGATGTGGATCAGCTCCACCGCCGCCGCCAGCGCGTGCGGGCGCTCGCCGCCGTGACCGAGGGCGCGCGCGCTCGCCAGAACCAGCGCCGGCCGCCGGCGCTCGGCACCGTGCAGGATGAACTCGACGACCTGGCGGATCAGCGCCACGTCGTTGTTCATGTGCGCGCGGATGATCGCGTCGACCCGCTCCATGTCGTGCTGGAGCCAGGCGGGGGAGGGGGCGGAGTGCTGGAACATGTTCGGGGTGCCGTGCGGTGGCCGCAAACGGCGGCCGGTCGAGGTTCGCCCGCGAGTCTATAGGCGCGCCGCCACGCTGACCAGCCGCAGGCGCCCGCGCGGGCTACAAGCCGGTACAAGGCGGACACATGCTGTGGCGCACAATTTCCCGCATGGGATCCGCTGCCTCATGGCGGCCGCATTCCGCTCGAAGGGAGCCATCATGAAGAACATCAAACTCGCACTCCTCCTCGTCCTCGCCACCCTCAGCCTGCTGTGGTGGTGGGCCGATCCGCTGCTCGTCCAGGGCGACACCTACTTCGCGCTGCGCACGCTCGCGGTCAACTACACCGGCGTGCTCGCCATGGGCGCGATGAGCATCGCGATGATCCTCGCCCTGCGCCCCGCCGCGCTCGAGCCGCTGCTCGGCGGCATGGACAAGGCCTACCGGCTGCACAAGTGGCTGGGCATCGCCGGCCTGTCGGTCGGCGTGGTGCACTGGCTGTGGGCCAAGGGCACCAAGTGGGCGGTCGGCTGGGGCTGGCTGCAGAAACCCGCGCGCGGCCCGCGCCCCGAGCAGACCGTCGAGCTCTTCCGCTTCTTCCAGGAGCAGCGCGGCCTCGCCGAAACCATCGGCGAGTGGGCCTTCTACCTCTTCGCCGTGCTCGCCGCGATCGCGCTGATCAAGCGCTTCCCCTACCGCCGCTTCGTGCAGACCCACCGCGTGATGGCGGCGGTGTACCTCGCACTGGTCGTGCATGGCGTGGTGCTGCTGCCCTTCGCCTACTGGACGCAGCCGCTCGGCATGGTCATGGGCATGCTGATGGCCGCCGGCAGCTGGGCCGCGCTGCGCTCGCTCGCCGGCCGCATCGGCCGCGGGCGCCGTGCGCACGGCCGCATCGAGCGCGTGGTGCGGCACCCCGCCAACCAGGTGCTCGAGGTCGGCCTGCGCCTCGACACGCCTTGGCCGGGACACCAGGCCGGACAGTTCGCCTTCGTCACCTTCGACGAGCGCGAGGGTCCGCACCCCTTCACGATCTCCTCCGCCTGGGGCGGCGACGGCCGCATGGATTTCATGATCAAGCCGCTCGGCGACTACACCCGCAGCCTGCCGGCGACGCTGAAGCTGGGTGACCCGGTGCGCGTCGAAGGCCCCTACGGCCGCTTCGACTTCGGCGGCGCCCAAGCTCGGCAGATCTGGGTCGCCGGCGGCATCGGCATCACCCCCTTCGTCGCCCGCATGCAGGCGCGTGCGCAGGAAGACAGGCCGGGTGGGCGCGCGGCGGCGATCGACCTCTTCTACAGCACCAGCGCCCCCGACGAAGGCTTCATCGCCCGCCTGCGCGAACTCGCCGCGCGGGCGCGGGTGCAGCTGCACGTGCTGGTCTCGCCACGTGACGGCCGCCTCGACGCCGACGGCATCTGTCGCAGCGTGCCCGACTGGAAGCAGGCCGGCGTGTGGTTCTGCGGCCCGGCCGGCTTCGGCGCGATGCTGCGCGACACCCTCGCCACCCGCGGCCTGCCCGCCGAGCGCTTCCACCAGGAGCTGTTCGAGATGCGCTGAGGCGGATGATCCGGAGTCCCGGGCGACTTCCAAGGGTTTGGCGCAGGCGCGACACAAGTCGCGATTTGAGCGCTCACGCGACGCGACACGTCGTCTCCTGCGAATGGCGCGGCAATCGCGACCTGCCTCGCTCCTGCCAAAGGCTCGAAACCCCGACCGCGGCACGCACCCTGGCTGCACCGCCCGCGAGCCGGCACAATTCCACAGATGAACGACGCCCTCGCCATCCCCGCCGCCTTCGCCGAGCGCCGGCTGTTCGAGCCGATCGCGCCGTGGCTGGCCCGCTTCACCACACCCGGGCTGCCCTCGCGCGCCGCGCTCGACGCCCTGCTCGCCGAGGCCGCGCCCGCGGCGCGCAGCGGTGGCGGCGCGCCGATCCGCTTCGCCGCGCCGGGCGACGACGAGGCCGGCTACGAGGCGCGCATCTTCGCCACCGGCGAGGTCCCCACCCGCGAGGCCGACTGGCACGACTTCTTCAACGCGCTCGCCTGGTGCGCCTGGCCGCGCACCAAGGCCTGCTGCAACCGCCTCCACCTCGACGAGCTGCGCGCACGCGATGCCGCCGGCCTCGCCGGACGCGGGCCGCGGCGCGACGCGCTGACCCAGTTCGACGAGTGCGGCATCGTCGTGGTGTCCGCCGACCCGCAGGTCCCCGCCCTGCTCGCCGCGCACGCGTGGGAAGAGGTGTTCTGGAACCGGCGCGAGGCCCTGCAGCACAGCACCCGCTTCCTCGTCTTCGGCCACGGCACCTGGGACCAGCTGCGCGCGCCCTTCCCCGGCCTGTGCGCCAAGGCCATCCACCGCGTGGTCGATCCGGCCTGGCTCGCACTGCCCGCGGCCGCGGCGCGCGCCGAGACCGATGCCTGGCTCGCTGCCCGCCTCGCCGCCACGATCGGCGACTTCAGGCCGCGCAGCCTCGCCCCGCTGCCACTGCTGGGCATCCCCGGCGTGACGCCGGCCAGCGAGTCCGCCGGCTACTACCGCGACACCCGCCAGTTCCGCCCGCAGCGCATGCCTGCGGGCACCGCCGCCGGCGCCTGAAGTTCCGCCTGGCGGCGCCCACGCACCGCAGCTATAATCCTTTTGTCATTTTCCGGCCTCGCATGCCGACGTGCTCGAGGCGAGCATCGAGGGCACAGGCCGCCGTCCCGCGAGGGGCTTGCCCGCAAGCCTTGTCCGCGTTGGCGCGGCACGGGCGAAGAGGCGCCCACACCCGCGATCGGACTGGAGGGTTCGCCCGTGAGACCGCCCACCCGCATTCCCGCACCGGCCCTGCGCAGGCCGGGCAGCTGCATCCGCAGCCTGATCCTGGCCCTCGCCCTGCTGCCGGCCGGCGCGGTCGCACAGACCGCAGAGCCCGCAGACGCGCCCGCAGCCATGCTCGCCCTGCGCTACGACCCCGCGATCGACCCCGCGGGCTGGTGGGTGAGCGAGAAGCTCGACGGCGTGCGCGCGTCGTGGGACGGCAGCGTGCTGCGTTTCCGCAGCGGGCGCGCGTTGCCGGCGCCGGCCTGGTTCCTCGCCGCGCTGCCGCCGGTCGCCCTCGACGGCGAGCTCTGGCTCGGCCGCCGCCGCTTCGACGAGCTCTCCGGCCTGCTGCGCCGCGAGGATCCCGCAGACCCGCTGTGGCGCGAGGTGCGCTACATGCTCTTCGAACTGCCCGGCGCCGCCGGCGACTTCGACAACCGGCTGGCGCGCCTGCGCGGCCTGGCCGAGGCCGCCGATGCGCCCTGGGTGCAGGCGATCCCGCAGCAGCGCGTACCCGACCGTGCCGCCTTGCAGCGCCTGCTCGGCGAGGTCCTCGCAGGTGGTGGCGAAGGCCTCATGCTGCATCGCGCCGACGCCCTCTGGCAGCCCGGCCGCAGCGAGGCCCTGCGCAAGCTCACCCCCTGGCTCGACGCCGAGGCGCGCGTGGTGGGCTACCTGCCGGGCAAAGGCAGGCTGCAGGGCAGGGTGGGCGCGCTGCAGGTCGAGCGCGCGGACGGGCGGCGCTTCCGCATCGGCAGCGGCCTCAGCGACGCGCTGCGCGCCAACCCGCCCGCGCTCGGCGTCCTCGTCACCTACCGCTACCGCGAGCTCACCCCCGCCGGCCTGCCGCGCTTTCCGCGCTACCTGCGCGAACGCACGCTGCCGTGAAGCGCCGGCGCCATCCGGGAGCGTCAGCGCGTGCGTGCCCGCCGCAGGGCGCAACGGATCCGCGCCTGCGCCACAGGGCCCCCCGATCGCGACTCGCGTCGCTCCTACGGGGCTCCCCGGAGCGAAGCGGTATTCCGCTGCCCGATCGCGACTTGCGTCGCTCCCACAAGGCTCCCCGAAGCGCGGCGGTTTTCCGTGGGAGCGACGCGAGTCGCGATTGCAGCGCACCGGGTCCGCGCCTGCGCTGCGGGAGGCTCCGGTCAGCCCTCCAGCTGCAGCGCCGCCAACCGCGCATACAGCCCGCCCTGGCGGCGCAGGTCGGCCGGGGTGCCGGTCTCGACGATGCGCCCCGCGTCCATCACCACGATGCGATCCACCTTCTGCACCGTCGCGAGGCGGTGGGCGATGATCAGCGTGGTGCGGCCCTGCATCGCGGCGGCCAGGCCTTGCTGCACGAGGACCTCGGCTTCGGCGTCGAGCGCGCTGGTGGCCTCGTCGAGCAGCAGGATGGGCGCGCCCTTGAGGATCGCGCGTGCGATCGCGATACGCTGGCGCTGGCCGCCCGAGAGCCGCGTGCCGCGCTCGCCGAGGAAAGTGGCGTAGCCCTCGGGCAGGCGGGCGATGAACTCGTCGGCGGCCGCGGCACGCGCGGCGGCGATCACCTCGGCGTCGCCTGCGTCGGGGCGACCGTAGCGGATGTTGTCGAGCGCGCTCGCGGAGAAGATCACCGGGTCCTGGGGCACGAGGGCGATACGCGCACGCAGGCTTCGCAGCGGCAGCGCGCGGATGTCCTGGCCGTCGATGCGGATGCAGCCCTCGCCGGCCTCGTAGAAGCGCAGCAGGAGCTGGAACAGGCTGGTCTTGCCGGCGCCCGAGGGGCCGACCAGCGCGAGCCTTTCGCCCACCGCGATGCGCAGGTCGATGCCGTCGAGCGCTGGCACGGCGGGGCGGGCAGGGTAGCGGAAGACGACGTCGGCGAGCTCGATCGCGGGGTGGGTGGCAGGGGCCTTGGTGGGGGAATCGGGTGCGGGGTTCGCGGCGGGCGCCGCGCCCGCAGGGCGCGTGCTGCGCGGGTTCTCATGCAGGCGCGGCGCCCGTCGCGAACCGCCACCTCCGGCCGCCTCCGCTACGCCCTCCGCCGCCTCTGCATCCCGGATCACCGGCTCTGCCTGCAGCAGCTCCAGCAGCCGCCCGCTCGCCCCCGCGGCGCGCATCACGTCGCCCCACACCTCGGCAAGCGTGCCGGCGCCGCCCGCGACCAGCGCGGCGTAGATCACGAAGGCGCCGAGATCGCCCACCGACAGCGCGCCGGCCTGCACCTGGCGCGCGCCGATCCACAGCACGAAGATGATCGTGCCCATCACCGCGGCGATGATCAGCCCGGTGAGCGCCGCGCGCACCCGGGTGCGCCGCACCGCGGCGGCGAAGCTGGTCTCGGCGCGGGCGGCGAAACGCGCGGCCTCGTTGTCCTCCTGCCCGAAGGCCTGCACCGTGGGCATGGCCGCGAGGATCTCGCCGGCGAGCGCCGAGGCGTCGGCGATGCGGTCCTGCGCCTCGCGCGAGAGGCTGCGCACGCGCCGGCCGATCAGCGTGATGGGCAGCGCGAGCAGGGCCATGAGCCCGAAGATGAGCCCGAAGAGCTGCACGCTGGTCACCGCCAGCATCAACATGCCGCCGACGAACTGGAAGAGGCTGCGCAGCCCCAGCGAGATCGAGCTGCCCACCACCGTCTGCACCAGCGTCGTGTCGCCGGTGAGCCGCGACAGCACCTCGCCGGTCTGCAGGGTCTCGAAGTACTGCGGCGACTGGCGCAGCACGCGCGCATACACCGCGCTGCGCAGGTCGGCGGTGACGCGCTCGCCGATCCACGACACCGTGTAGTAGCGCGCGGCCACCGCCGCCGCCCAGAACACTGCGAGGCCGAACAGCGCGACGAAACGTCCGTCCAGCCCCTGCGCGCCAAACAGCCCGCCGCCGTCCGCCGCCCCGCCCGTCGCGGCACCGCCGACGGACACGCCGCCGAAGCCCGCGTCGATCAGGTCGCGAAAGGCCAGCGGCACCACCAGGATGGCCGCCGAGCCCAGGCACAAGAACACGAAGGCGAGCACCACCCGTGCGCGGTAGGGGCGCAGGAAGGGGAGCAGGCCACGCAGGGCGGAGAGCGGGGCGGGGGAGGCGGTGTCGCTGGGCATGGCGGCATTATTGCGCCACCCGCGCGGACGGGGTGCGAACCAGGCGTCTGGAGCAGGGCGATTGCATGAAGGCGCTGCAGGCGCTCATCGCCTGCCACGTGGGAGCGGACCATTCCGTTGGAGCGATCGCCCTCGCGCCCGACGCTCCCGCATCGCAGCGGGCTGGGCTATGCTTGCCCCACCCCGATCGGCCGCCCGGAGCCCCGCATGGACACGCCCGCCACGATCCACGCCTTCTGGTTCGGCCCCGCGGCCGATGCGGACGCAGAGGCCGCCATCATCGAGCGCCAGTCGGCGCTATGGTGGAGGAAACAGCCCGCGGTCGACGCGGAGATCCGCGCACGCTTCGCCCCGCTGGTGGGCCGCGCCGCGGGCGGGGAGCTCGACACCTGGCTGGGCGGGCTGCGCGGGCGCCTGGCGCTGGTGCTGCTGACCGACCAGTTCCCGCGCAACATCTGGCGCGGCGAAGCCGCGGCCTTCGCCTTCGACGTGCTCGCGCTGCGCTGGGCGAAGGAGGCGCTCGCGCGCGGCCTCGACGCCGGGCTGCGCCCGATCGAGCGCGTCTTCCTGTACCTGCCGCTGGAGCACTCCGAAAACCTCGCCGACCAGCGCGAGGCGGTGCGTCGGTTCGATACGCTCGCCATCGCGGTCGAGCCCGCGCTGCGCACGGCCTTCGCCGGCTACCTCGACTACGCCCGCCGCCACCTCGAGATCATCGAGCGCTTCGGCCGCTTCCCGCACCGCAACGCCGCGCTCGGGCGCGAGACAAGCCCGGAGGAGGCCGAATTCCTGCGCCAGCCCGGCTCGCGCTTCTAGAATAGGCCACCCGTTCCATCTCGCCACCCCAGGACGCCATGAAAGCCCACATCCTGCAGCACGTTCCCTTCGAAGGCCCCGGTCACATCGGCGACTGGCTCGCCGCGCGCGGTGCGGACATCGGCTCGACCCGCTTCTGGGAATCGCCGGTGCTGCCCGACCCGGCCGCGATCGATCTGCTGGTGGTGATGGGCGGGCCGATGAGCGTCAATGACGAGGCGGAATTGCCCTGGCTGGTCGCCGAGAAGCGCTTCATCGCGGAAGTGGTCGCGCTCGGCCGGCCGGTGCTCGGCATCTGCCTCGGCGCGCAGCTGATCGCCAGCGCGCACGGCGCCCGCGTCTATCGCAACGCGGACAAGGAGATCGGCTGGTTCGAGGTCGCCGCCAGCGGAGCGGAACCCGACGCTGCAGACACCGCATCGCGCTTCCCCTTCCCCGCGCGCACCACCGTGCTGCACTGGCACGGCGAGACCTTCGATCTGCCCGCGGGCGCGCGCCTGCTCGCGTCGAGCCCGGCGTGCCGCCACCAGGCCTTCCAGCTCGGCGGGCGTACGATCGGCCTGCAGTTCCACCTCGAGATGACCGCATCCAGCCTGCGCGCGATCGTCGACAACTGCCGCGGCGAGCTGGTGCCGGGACGCTGGATCCAGGACGAGGCGACGATCCTCGGCCACGCCGACGGGCACTTCGCCGCGACCCACGCGCTGATGGACGGCCTGCTCGACTGGCTCGTACGCGCCTGAGGCAGCTTCAGCCGCCCTCGCGCGGCCGGCCGTGGTACTTCTTCGCGGCCTCGATCCAGGAGGCGGCCTGCGCCGCGTTGATCGGGGCGAGGCTCTTGTGTGCGCGGCGGGCGACCTCGGCGTTGTATTTCTCGACGACCTCCACCGCCGCCGCGCCGGCGAGCGTCTCCAGCGAGCGGATGCCGACCGTCCACAGCACGTCGGCCGCGCGCGGCTCGATCGTGCGCACCGAGAGCAGCTCCGCATGACCCATCCACTCGGCCAGGCGCTGCCGATCCACCCCCACCAGCGCGGCCAGTTCGGCGCTCGACTTGAGCCGCGACCCGGCCACCAGCAGGTCGGCGATGGTGAAGATCTGCTGGCGGTTGAGCGCGCCGCGCCAGGTCTCGCCGACCCCGACGATGTCTTCCACGCCCGCCCACGGGCTGAACTCCGGGCTGGCGCTCAGGCCCGCGTCCTCGCGCGGCAGGGGCACGAGGTCGAGCCGGATGCGCGACAGCTTGGACGGATCGATGTCGTCCTCGGGGCGCACGAAGCGGTACTCGAGGGTGCCCAGCGGCGACACGTCCACCGTCACCTGGGCGTCGATCGCCACCTCGCGCACCGCGAAGCGGCTCACCGGGTTGGTGGTCTGCGTCAGCTTGTGCTGCAGGGTGTCCAGGGTGTGGGCGACCGCGCTGGCGAAGTCGTCCGGGCTGCGCTTGCGCGCCGCCTCGACCTCGGCGAGCTGGCGGCGCAGCGCGGCGTTCTCGCTCTCGAGGCGGACGAGCTCCTTGCGCAGCGCCGCGATCACCGCCTCGGTGTTGTCGGCGCCGCTGCCGTCCTCCGCCACCGGGGTGAAGACGCCCAGCCTGCCCTCCAGATTCACCAGGCTGGACGTGCCGACGGGCTTCAGGTTCATCGTGTCCACGAGCCGGGGGTCGAGCAGCGAGCCGGCAGCGGTGCGGAGGTCCTTGGGATCGATGGGCATGGCGGGGCGACGAGTTCGTGAGGGGAAGGGCGGGCGATTCAGGCGGGTGGCGGCGAGACGTCGGGCATGCCCTGGCGCGGCGCCAGCCGCAGCCGCACCATCAGGCTGCTCGCGGCCTGGTAGCCGTACAGGCTGACCTGGCGCGGATCCACCGGGCGCGACATGAGGCGCGGCGGGACGCTCCCGCTGGCGCGCTCGACCGATGCGGAGAGCGCCACCTCGAGCGTCACCTCGGTGAAGGTGTACCACAGCGGCGGCACCCGGGGGGCGTCCTCGTCGCCGCGCTCGATCGCGTCGAGGCGATCGGTGGCGTGGCGGTCGAGCGCCTCCTGCGCCGCGGCGACCGAGACTACGGTGCGCGCGAGCAGTTCGCCCAGCTCGACGGCCTGCTGGCCGGCCAGTTCGCCGGCACTGACGTTCGCCTTGTCCATGCGTTCTCCCGCCGGCGCGGAGGCGGGCCTTCCCGCCCCCACGCCGGACCGTTCAGAAGGTGACGGTGACCGAGTTGCTCACCAGGCCGATGCGCGCGGTGATCACGAAGCTGGCCGGCGCCGTGTCGGCGTCCTCGTCGAGGAAGTCACGCCTCAGCTCGATCTGGAGCTGCCCCGCGGCATCGGTGACGCCGCTGCCGAGATGCCGCCAGGGCACGCCGGAGCTCTCGACCGACAGCGCCTTGCCGGCGATCGGCGCGCCATTGCGGCGACTGTACTGCAGCAGCACGCTCATGGTGCGTCCGACCAGATCGCCGCCATCCATGACGTCGGCGATCTCGCCCTGGATGAGCGCGAGGCGCGGCCCGCGGATCACCTGGTTGGGCTTGGGGATGCCGACGTCGTCGCGCGGCTCGAGCAGCGCACTGGCGCGGATGCGGCCGAGCGAGACGTCGGTGGACACGTCGGTCGTGGTGGTGCTCGACCCGGATCCGCTCCCGCTGGTGACCATGCCGGGGCCGAAGAACATCGACACGCCGCTGCCGAAGAGCCCGAAATTCGAGCCCGAGTACGCGCTCGTGGTCTCCGAGGACGCGGCGAACTCGCGCGCGCAGAACTCGCCCTGCAGGCGCACGCTGGTCCATTGGTAGAACACCGGATCGATGAAGCTGATCAGCGGCAGCGGGCGCACGTGGTTGGTGACATGGTCGAGCGTGCCGTCGTCGCGGAACACCTGCTCGCGCACCGCGATCACGTTGACCAGCGTGGCGGCCAGCGCCGAGGCCGTCGCCGCGCTCGAGGTGTCGAGCTGCAGCTGGGTCGCGGCCACGGCCGCGCCGGTGCGTTCGACCAGCGTGCCGAAGGCGATGCCGGCACCGCGCAGTTCGTCGGAGACGTTGGCGTCCTCGGCCAGCGCTCGGGCAAGGGGAGGAAGTAGATCAGGCATGATGGTTTCTCCTGTGGCGGGCGGCGCTCAGAGCGACACCGTCGTGCTGCGTTCGATCTGGCCCAGCGTGGCGGTCACCGTGCCGCGCACGCGGCGCTGGAAGAGCGGGCTGGGGATGTTGCGCGACAGCGTGATCCGGCACTGCCCGGCCGCGTTCGTGGTGTTGCCGGTGAAGCCGTCGGCGGTCGCGAAGGACAGGTCGAAGGGGCCGGGATCGACGTCGATCGTCACGGTCGGATTCACCGCGCCATTGGCCTTGCGCACCGTGATCACGATGTCGGTGGAGCGCGCGGTGACGACGCCCGAGTTCAGCGTCTCCTGCACGCTGCCCAGCGCCATGAAGAGCTGCGGTCCGATGGAGACCTCGGCCGGCGGGTCGAATCCGTCGACGTTGCGCGGCTGCAGCAGGGCGTCCATCAGCACGCGCCCCTCCGCCCAGTTCGATTCGAAGTCCGACTCCTCGGAACGGAAGGTCGATTTCTCCTTGAACGACGACACGCCGATGCCCAGGAAGCCGAAGAAGAGGCCGACATTGGTCGCCCGCGCGCTCTTGGTCTTGCTGTTGACGCTGATGCCGCGCTCGTTGTCGACCGCACCGACGGTCATGTCCATGCGCAGCGCGACGTGGCTCCACTGATGCGCGGTGGGACGGACGAAGTTGATCAGCGACACGTTCTGGGTCACGAGCTGGGTCGCGCTGGGGACCGGGAGGCCGTCGTCGTTCAACTCCTGCACGACGTCGGTGACCACCGTGATGTTGGACTGCGACAGGGTGGTCGCGGTGTCGACCAGGCCACGATCGAGGGCGGTCTGCGAATCGGCGACCCCGCGGCCGATCGAGGCCAGGATATCGCCGAAGCTGGGCGCGAGCTCGGCGAGTTCGCCGGAGACGTCGGCCCCGAGGGCGAGCGCGCCGCCGACCGCACCGGGCATCAGCGCACCCGCCGAGAGGATGCTGCCCTCGGGCAGCGCGGCAGCCGGCGACGTCGCGCCGGCCTGGGTCCGGGTCGGCTTGCCCTTGCCCGGTTTTTCGGTGTTGTCAGCCATGATGCACTCCTTGTGAGTGGTTCATCGGAACAAGCGCTCGCCGCGGACCTCGCGGGCGACGTTGCGGTCGAGCGCTTCGAGCAAGGGAGAGAGCGCGGCGGCCAGGGCCTGCCATGCGACGGTGGAGACGGTCTCGGGTGCGCCGGAGAGCAGGGCGTGGAGCGGATGCGCCAGCGCGAGTCGCGCCGCGGCGGGTGGCGGCGCACCGAGGAAGGCGGCCACGCTGCGGATCTGCGCGCGCAAGGCCGCGGGCAGGAAGGCCAGCGCATCCTCGTCCGGGGCACCGGCGCATAGTGCGGCGAGCCCGCCGGGCAGCGTGCGCTCGAGTTCGATCGCGCGTCTGGCCCCCACGCCGCGCACCGCCGTCCACGGCAGGTCGACCCGCCAACGCGGCGCGGGCAGCGGATCCGCGGGCACCGTCGGCGTCCCCGGCGCCGCGGGGGTGGCCCGCACGACGACGCCGGGACTCGTCGCCAGCGCCCACGGCTGCGGCCCGAGCGGCACATTCACGCCGCGCACCTCCAGCATCCACTCACCCTCGCCGAGCGCCACGTCGATGCATTCGACGGTGTTGCGCCGGTCCGGACTGCCGACCGCGCCGGCCGGGTGGTTGCCCCAGGCAAGCACGCTGCCGCCGGCATCGCGCAGCACCAGGTCGAGGTCGTTGATCAGGGCCTCGCCCGGCGCGTCGTACCAGCACAGCACCGCGCGCAGCCGTCCCGGCCCCGTGCAGTCGATGCGGCGGCGCTCGCCGGTCGCCACACCGACGCGGTCCTCGATCAGCACCGGCCCGTCGGGACCGGGCAGGCTGCCGGCCAGCCACAGGCGACCGAAGCCCGCGCGCTGGCGGTCCTCCTCGCCCTGTCCGTCGCGCCGATGCACCGCCCGTGCGCCGTGGATCAGCAGCGCCTTGAGCGCGGCGCCGCCCGGCGCCTCGCCGAGCACCGGCCGCCAGCGCTGGCGCAGCACCGCCGCCGCACCCGCGACCACCCCGGTCGACATCGAGGTGCCGCCGAGGTACTGGTACCAGGGCAGCGGATTGGCCAGGCCCCAGCCCCGTGCCGAACTCGCCGTGCTGCGCGCGGCGGCGAGGTTGGTGCCGGGCGCACACAGGTCGGGCTTGATGCGGCCGTCCAGCGTGGGACCGCAGCTCGACAGCAGCGCGAGCCGCTCGGCGTCGCCCGAGACGGACGCGCCGCGCTGTGCCGGATCGGGAAAGCGCGTGCCAGCGGGATCGAGCGCCGCCCACCCGCCGCGCAGGCCGATGCCGGCATCCGGTCCCTCGGTGGCACCGACGGCAAGAACGCTTTTCGCGCTTGCCGGCGCGTACAGCGTGCCGGCATCGACGGCCCCGTCGCGGTTGCGGTCGCGGCCGGCGTTGCCGGCGGCGACGATCACCAGCATCTCGGCATGGGCGTGAAGGAAATGGTCGCACTCCCAACTGTCGTCGGTATAGGCGCCCGCAGCCTCCACGCCCCAGGCGTCGACGTGGATCGCCGCACCGGCGGCGCGCGCCTGTTCGAGCAGCTCGCGCAGGTCGAGCGGCCGCCCGGCGAGGTAGAAGCCGGGCTGCAGCCGGCTGCGCCATTCCGGCAGCGGGTCGACGTACTGCTCGATCGCCTGCATGAGGATGCGCGCACCCGGCGCCACGCCCACCAGCCTGCCGGCGCTCAAGCCGCCGTCGCCCGCAGCCAGCCCCACCACATGGGTGCCATGGCCGCTGCCACGATCGGCGCCACCGTCGTCCGCGCCCGGAGCGCGCACGAAGGCCGACCATCCGGGCGCGAGCGGCCAGCTATGGATCGCCTGCACCCGCCCGGCGAAATCGGGATGCGGCGCATCGGTCGCACCGGTTCCCAGGCCGGTATCGGCGAACGCGATCAATTCGCCCTCGCCGCCCTGCGCGCCAGTCGCGCCGCCCGCGCTCTCCGGCAGGGCGGTCGCACCGATCGCGAGCCGCAAGGACAGCGAGGCCGTGCGCGGCAGGGTGCCCGGATCGGCAATCTTCACCCCGACCGCGTCGCGCAGCCGGCCGACCGCACCCGCATCGCCGCTCACCCGCAGCTTGTAGGGGCTGCTCGCGACCACCTGCAGGCCGGCGGCGGTGAGCTCGCCTTCGAGGCGGACGCGGTCTTCCACGCTGAAGGCCACCGCATCGACGGTGTCCGGCAAGGCCGCCACCCCGCCCGCGCCCGCGCGCGCGCAGTCCTCCGCCGCGTAGGGAGCGATCGCGCGCAAGGCAGGAAGCGCGGCACGCAGGGCGACAAGATCGCCACCGACGTCCGCACACAGGCCGCTGGGCGGACAGTCGAAGCGTGGCGTCCAGCCCAGCGTGGCGAGCGTCTCGCGCCAGGCTGGCAATACCGGGCCGGCGAAGCGCAGGATGCAGCGCGGCCCCGCTCCCGGCTCGAAGCATCCGGACGGAAGAGTGCGGGGCACGCCATGGACCCGGATCGGATCGAGATCCGTCCAGCTCGCCCAGGCCGTGACCGGCACACGTTCGACCTCGACGAGCGCCAGCTCGCCATAGCGAGCCAACACCGCGCCTGCTGTCGCCGCGGCCGGCACGAGGGCGAAACACGCGGGCGCGACGCCAGGATGCGCGCGCGGGGCGGAAACCATGCTCGACTCCAGGGAAGAAGGCTGCGCGGACAACCGGGGAGACGGGCGCCGGCGCACAACCGACCGGCACCGCAGTCACCACCGATGCTTTCACCATAGCCCCAATGCGGGTCGAATTCAAAAGGCGGAGACGCTTTGTCCCACGCCGATCGACTGCGGCAGCTTCCTTGCACGGCGCGGTTAGAATGAATGTCACACTCGCCCACCGTGGCCGCAGAGCGCGCGCCCTTGCCCGGAGTCGGCACCATGTCCCTTGCTGTCCGCCCGTCTGCCTCGTCCTTCACCCGCAGCCTGCTCGCCGTGCTCGCATCGGTGCTGCTCGCCGGCTGCGCCAGCCTGATCCAGCGCGAGCCGGTGCGCATCAACGTGGTCGGGCTCGAACCCCTGCCGGGCGAGGGCATGGAGATGCGCTTCGCAGTGAAGCTGCGCGTGCAGAACCCCAACGAGGCGGCGATCGATTTCGACGGCCTCGCCCTCGAGCTCGACCTCGACGGCAAGCCCTTCGCCACCGGCGTCAGCGACCGCAAGGGCAGCGTGCCGCGCTTCGGCGAGGCGCTCGTCGAGATCCCGGTGTCGGTCTCGGCGATCGCGGTGGTGCGCCAGGCGCTCGGCGTCATCGAAGGCGAACCGAAGACCGAGGTGCCCTACATCCTGCGCGGGCGGCTCGCCGGCGGGCTGCTCGGCGGCACCCGATTCGGCGATGCGGGCATGCTGAAATTGCCCGAGCCGCTCCGTAACCCGCGCTGAACGCAGCACCCGAACCAGTCCCAGGCCCTGCCCCAGGCCGCGCACCGCGGCCCCCAACTGTCCGCCGCCCACAAGGAGACCGCACGATGACCCTGCCCACCGTCCACGACGCCCGCCTCCAACTCGACAAGCGCGTCGCCACCCTCACGCTGGCGCGCGACGACGTGCGCAACGCGCTCACCGGCACCGCGCTGATCGACGACATCGTCGGCGTGGCCGAATGGGTGAACCGCTGCGAGGAGGTCTCCGTCCTCGTCATCACCGGCGAAGGCGCGGCCTTCTCCGCGGGCGGCAACGTCAAGGACATGGCGGCGCGCGGCGGCGACTTCGCCGGCGACGTGGCCGAGGTCGCCACCCGCTACCGCCAGGGCATCCAGCGCATCCCGCTGGCGCTGCAGGCGGTCGAGGTGCCGGTCATCGCCGCGGTCAACGGCCCGGCGATCGGCGCCGGCTTCGACCTCGCCAACATGGCCGACATCCGCATCGCATCGACCAAGGCGAAGTTCGGCGAGACCTTCCTCAACCTCGGCATCATCCCCGGCGACGGCGGCGCCTGGTTCATGCAGCGCCTGATCGGCTACCAGCAGGCCTTCGAGCTCACGCTCTCGGGCCGCATCGTCGGCGCCGCCGAGGCGAAGACGCTCGGCATCGTGCTCGAGGTGGTCGAGCCCGAGCAGTTGCTGCCCCGCGCGCACGAGCTGGCCGCACGCTTCGCCGCCCAGCCTCCCAAGGCCCTGCGCCTCACCAAGCGCCTGATGAAGATGGCGCAGCGCATGGAACTGAAGGACTTCCTCGACCTTTCCGCCGCCTTCCAGGGCATGTGCCACAACGAACCCGAGCACCTCGAGGCGGTCCAGCGCCTGCTCGCGCGCACCTGAACCACGAGCACCCGCAAACGATGAACGGCCACGCCCCCCACTTCGACGTCGAGGACTTCGCCGATCCGGCCGCGGCGCTGGCCCGGGCGCACGAGATCTACGACCTCGCGGTCGAGCACCTGCGCCGCGGCCTGCAGCACTACGTCGACGGCGCCGACATCGGCCGCCACGTGCGCGCCTGCTATCCGCTGCTGCGCGTGCGCACCGACACCGTGGCGCGCGCCGATTCGCGGCTGTCCTACGGCTTCGTCGCCGGGCCGGGCGTGTTCGAGACCACGCTGACCCGGCCCGACCTGTTCGCCGACTACTACCTGGAGCAATTCCGCCTGCTGGTGCAGAACCACGGCGTGGCCTTGCAGGTGGGCAGCAGCACGCAGCCCATCCCGGTGCATTTCGCCCTGCCCGAGCACGACTACCTGGAAGGCCACCTCGGCCCCGAGCGCCGCCGCCTGCTGCGCGATCACTTCGACCTGCCCGACTTGGGCGCCATGGACGACGGCATCGCCAACGGCACCTTCGAGCCCGGCCCCGGCGAACCGCATCCGCTCGCGCTGTTCACCGCGCCGCGGGTGGATTACTCGCTGCACCGGCTGCGCCACTACACCGGCACGCGGCCGGCCTTCTTCCAGAACTTCGTGCTGTTCACCAACTACCAGTTCTACATCGACGAGTTCATCCGCCTCGGCCACGAGCTCATGGCCGACACCGCCTCCGGCCACGGCTACGAGGCCTTCGTCGAGCCGGGCAACGTGGTCACCCGCCGCAGCGACCTCGCGCCGCAGGCCGAGGACGCCGATGGCACCCCGCCGCCGCGCCTGCCGCAGATGCCGGCCTACCACCTGGTGCGCGGCGACCACGCCGGCATCACGATGGTGAATATCGGCGTCGGCCCGGCCAACGCCAAGACCATCACCGACCACATCGCGGTGCTGCGCCCGCACGCCTGGATCATGCTCGGCCACTGCGCCGGGCTGCGCAACAGCCAGCATCTGGGCGACTACGTGCTCGCCCACGGCTACGTGCGCGAGGACCACGTGCTCGACGAGGAGCTCCCGCCCTGGGTGCCGATCCCGCCGCTGGCCGAGGTGCAGGTCGCGCTCGAGGCCGCCGTGGCCGAGGTCACGCAGCTGTCCGGCTACGAGCTCAAGCGCCTGATGCGCACCGGCACCGTCGCCAGCACCGACAACCGCAACTGGGAGCTGCTGCCCTCGCACGGCATGTCGAGCAGCCCGGAGCGCCGCTTCAGCCAGAGCCGCGCGGTGGCGCTCGACATGGAATCCGCCACCATCGCCGCCAACGGCTTCCGCTTCCGCGTGCCCTACGGCACCCTGCTGTGCGTCAGCGACAAGCCGCTGCACGGCGAGATCAAGCTGCCCGGCATGGCCGACAAGTTCTACCGCGAGCGGGTGGACCAGCACCTGCGCATCGGCATCCGCGCGCTCGAGCAGTTGCGCGAACAAGGCGTCGACCGCCTGCACAGCCGCAAGCTGCGCAGCTTCGCCGAGGTGGCGTTCCAGTAGCGGCTGCGGCATCCTCGCGCCCTTCGCCCGCAACATCCGCCATGTCCGCCGCGCCGCCCTCCGCCCACCCGATCCGCGTGCTCTCCGTCATCCCGCCGATGACGCAGCTCAACACGCCCTACCCGTCCACCGCCTACCTCACCGGCTTCCTGCGCTCGCGCGGGGTGGATGCGGTGCAGGAAGACCTGGCGCTGAAGCTGGTGCTGCGCCTGCTCTCGCCCGCCGGGCTGGACGACATCCGCGCCCGCGCCGAGGCGCTGCCGAAGAAGCGGCGCACGCCGCTGGTACAGGGCTTTCTCGACCACTTCGCGCGCTACCGCTACACCGTCGACCCCACCATCGCCTTCCTGCAGGGTCGCGACCCGACCATCGCGCACCGCATCGCCAGCCGGACCTTCCTGCCCGAGGGGCCGCGCTTCGATGCGGTGGACGCCTACGTCGACCCGGACGACCCCGAGGGCGGCGACCCGCTCGCCTGGGCCTTCGGCGCCCTCGGCCTCGCCGACCGCGCGCGCCACCTGGCGACGCTGTACCTCAACGAGCTCGCCGACATCCTGCGCGACGCGGTGGATGCGCGCTTCGAGTTCGTGCGCTACGCCGAGACGCTGGCGATGAGCCAGCCCACCTTCGAGCCGCTCGCCGCCGCGCTTGCCGCCGCACCGACGCTGGTCGACGCGTATTTGAAAGACCTGACCCTCGAAGCCCTCTCCCGCCACTCGCCGCAGGTGGTGCTGGTCTCCACCCCCTTCCCGGGCTCGGTGTACGGCGCCTTCCGCATCGCGCAGGCGATCAAGGCCGCGCATCCGGAGATCGTCACCGTGCTCGGCGGCGGCTTCGTCAATACCGAGCTGCGCGAGCTCGCCGAGCCACGGGTGTTCGACCATTTCGACTACGTCACGCTCGACGACGGCGAGCGCCCGCTGCTCGCGCTGCTCGAGCACCTGCAGGGCCGGCGCGGCAGATCCCGGCTGGTGCGGACCTTCGTGCGCGATGCGGATACGGGCCAGGTGCGCTACATCAACCTCGCCGAGCCCGACGTGCCCTTCGCCGAGGTCGGCACCCCGACCTGGGACGGCCTGCCGCTGGACGGCTACCTGTCGGTGCTCGACATGCTCAACCCGATGCACCGCCTGTGGTCGGACGGGCGCTGGAACAAGCTCACCGTGGCCCACGGCTGCTACTGGAAGAAGTGCAGCTTCTGCGACGTCAGCCTCGACTACATCGGCCGCTACGACGGCGCCGCCGCCGGCCTGCTGGTCGACCGCATCGAGGCGATCATCGCCGAGACCGGCCAGACCGGCTTCCACTTCGTCGACGAGGCCGCGCCGCCCAAGGCCTTGCGTGCGCTCGCCGAGGAGCTGCTGCGGCGCGGCTTGGCGATCTCGTGGTGGGGCAACATCCGCTTCGAGAAATCCTTCAGCCCCGAGCTCTGCCAGCTGCTCGCCGACAGCGGCTGCATCGCGGTCTCGGGCGGGCTGGAGGTGGCCTCCGACCGCCTGCTGCAGCTGATGAAGAAGGGCGTTTCGGTCGAGCAGGTCGCGCGCGTCACCCACGCCTTCACCGCGGCCGGGGTGCTGGTGCACGCCTACCTGATGTACGGCTTCCCCACCCAGACGGTGCACGACACCGTCGACGCGCTCGAATACGTGCGCCAGCTCTTCGAAGCCGGCTGCATCCAGTCGGGCTTCTTCCATCGTTTCGCATGCACCGTGCATTCTCCGGTGGGCAGGAACCCGGAGGAGTTCGGCGTCACCCTGGTGGCGCTGCCCGAGATCACGTTCGCGAAGAACGACGTCGGCTTCATCGACCCCACCGGGGTGGACCACGACCGCCTCGGCAAGGCGCTCAACAAGGCGCTATACAACTACATGCACGGCATCGGCCTGGACACCGACGTGCGCGCCTGGTTCGAGGACAAGGTGCCGCGCCCGCGCGTGGCCAGGCACTTCATCGCCCGCGCACTGGGCGCCTGAGCATTGCACGGGCGACACGGCCGCGGGCGTCGAATCAGGTTCGCCCCATTGGCACCAACAATATGCGCGCGGCTACAATCCCCCGACCGCGCACGCGGACCTTGCTGATCGGATCGCACTGGAAACATGGACAAGCAGCCCACGGAAGGCCCGGAACTGGAGGTGTCGTTCGACGAACTCACGCGCGTCCTGAGCGTGAGCATCGCCCATGACCCGCATTTTCCGCGCATCGACGCCTTGTGGCTGCGCCGACGGCTCGAAGCCGCGGGCTACGCCGACCTGCAGATCCGCCCCGACCCGATCCGCCGCCTGATCGCCCAGTACAACGCCGGCGAGGCGGTGGCGCCGGTCGAGATCGCGCAGTGCGTGGATGCGTCGATGCAGATCGGAGTCTCGCTGGACGGACTGGTCGCACGCCTGAGCATCGTGCCGGCCAAGGGTGGCAAGCCGGCGAGCAAGACCGAACTGCTCGCCCTGATCGAATCGCGCGGCATCGTCGAGGGCCTGCTGCTGGAGGAGATGAACCGCGCCATCGCCGACGGTCAGGCCGACGACCTCGCCATCGCGCGCGGCCGGGAACCGGAACCGGGCAAGGACGGCTGGCTCGAGTACCTGCTGCCGGAGACGCGCGAGCGCGTACCCAGCGTGCGCCCCTGCGGCCGCACCGACTACCGCGACCTCGGCGAGATCCTCGTCGTCCACGCCGGCGATGCGCTGATGCGCCGCCATCCCCCGCAGCCCGGAGTCGACGGCGTCAATGTGTACGGCCGGCCGATCGTGGCGCGGCGCGGTCGCGAGCAGCGCTTCGCCCCCGGCCTGCGCGGCACCGCGATCTCGCCCGAGGACCCCGAGCTGCTCGTGGCTGCCTGCGACGGCCAGCCGGTGCGGGTGCGCAACGGCGCGATGGTGGAGCCGATCTTCACCGTGGATGCGGTCAACCTCGCCACCGGCAACATCGACTTCGACGGCAGCGTGCGCATCCGCAACGATGTGCAGGCCGGGATGACGGTGCGCGCCAGCGGCGACATCGAGGTCGGCGGCGTGGTCGAGCCGGCCACGCTGGAGGCCGGCGGCAGCATCGTGGTCAAGGGCGGCGTGCTCGGCGGGCTGGGCGGCAAGACCGCCGGCAAGGATTACAGCGCGCACGCGATCCGCTGCGAGGGCAGCTTCTGCGCCACCTACGCGCAGCAGGCGCGCATCAGCGCGGGCGACTCGATCTTCATCGACGACGTCGCCATGCAGTGCCAGCTCGAGGCACGCAACCACATCCGCGTAGGCAAGCGCCTGCGCGGCCAGATCGTCGGCGGCCATTGCCGCGCCAGCCTGTCCATCCACGCGCGCACGATCGGCGCGAACAGCCGCATCCGCACCGAGCTCGAGATCGGCATGGACAACGGGCTGGAACACGCCATCCAGGAGAAGGCCGAGGCGCGCGACGCACTCGAGAACCGCTTGCTCGAGATCGGCAAGATGCTCACCTTCGCCGACCGCCATCCCGATCGCGTGACACCCGAGATGCTGGGACGTGCCGAGCAGACGGCGAGCGCGCTGTCGGGCGAGATCGAGAGCTTGCGCAGCGAGGAGGAGGATCTGCAGCACCGCCTCGCGCTCACCCGCGAGGCACGGGTGAATGCGGAGCGCGAGATGTTCGAGGGCTGCATCGTGCGCATGGGCGAGCAGCTGTTCAAGCTGTCGCAGGACCGCGGGCCGACCACGGTGCGACTGGCCACCCAGGGGCTGGGCGTGTTCCCGCTCGAGGACGACAGCCGCTTCGACGAGCCGCAGCGCCCGGCGGCGGCCAGCCAGGGCTCGTCCCGGCGCTGAGCGTCGCCACCGCGCCCGGCGGCGACGCCCGCGGCACGGCGGCTTACTTCAGCGCGGCGAGCGCGGCGGCGTAGTCGGGCTCTTCCTTGATCTCGGGCACGAGCTGCGAATACACCACCTTGTCGTTGCCATCGACGACCACGACCGCGCGCGCGGTGACGCCGGCGAGCGGGCCGGAGGTGATCGCGACGCCGTAGTCCTGCGCGAACTTCGGGTTGCGGAAGGTCGACAGCGTATGCACGTTCTTCAGGCCTTCGGTCTCGCAGAAGCGCTTGGCGGCGAAGGGCAGGTCGGCGGACACGACCAGCACCACGGTATCCGCGAGGCCGGCGGCCTCGGCGTTGAACTTGCGGGTCGAGGTGGCGCACACCGGGGTGTCCAGGCTGGGGACGATGTTCAGCACCTTGCGCTTGCCGGCGAAGGCCTCGAGGCCCACGTCGGCGAGATCGGCGCCGGTGAGCCTGAAGACGGGCGCCGCCTCGCCGGCCTGCGGGAAACGGCCCGCCACGTCGATCGGGTTGCCGCCAAGGGTGACTTTGCTCATGTCGATCTCCTTCAGGTGAGGGTTGCGCCGGCACGTGCCTGCGTCGCCGGCTGGTGGGACCGCTAGCCTACACCAAGCCGATGCATGCAGGCGTTCTGGTCCGCGCGCGGAGGCTCCGCACCGAAGTGCGCCGTGGAAGCGGGCCGGGAAGGGCTCGGGCGAGGCGGGGGTCCCGACACCACGCAGACGGAGCCGGCCTGATCTATGGTGAAGATCAGGCGGCAACCCGATGGAGCATCGTGATGGAACCGGTGGATCTCTTCTACAGCTACGCGCACGAGGACGAAAAGCTGCGCGACGAGCTCGACGGCCACCTCGCGCTGCTGCGGCGCAAGGGCGTGATCCGTCCCTGGCACGATCGCGGCATCGTCCCCGGGCAGGAGTGGGACAAGGCGATCGACGAGCAGCTCGCCATGGCAGACCTGATCCTGCTGCTGGTGAGCATGGACTTCCTCAACTCCGACTATATCTGGGGCAAGGAGCTCGCCACCGCGATCGAACGCGCCCGGCGCGGCGACGCCAGCGTGATCCCGGTGCTGCTGCGCGCGGTCGATCTCGAGGACGCGCCCTTCGCCCACCTGCAGGGCTTGCCCACCGACCTGCGCCCGGTGACCTCGTGGCCCAACCGCGACGAGGCCTGGACCGACGTCGCCAAGGGCATCCGGCGCGCGGTCGAGGCCATCCGCCAGCGCTGGGCGAGCGCACCGCCCCCGGCAGCCCCGCCGGCAGCCCCGCCGGAGGCGCCGTCCGTACCGCGCGCGAGCGGTTTCGGTACGGCGGTCGCAAGCGTGCCGCTTCCGGAAGAGCCTGTCCGCACGCTCGAAATGGCGCGTCCGGCGCCCAGGATGGCCGCGACCCGGGACGCCCGCACCGACGCCCTGCTCGAGCGCACCATCGCCGCGTTCGCAAACGAGCTCGCCCTCGCGGCGCGCATCAAGGGCGTGCAGGGCATCGGCAGCGGCGAGGCGGAGGGCCTGGCCGAGGCGCTGATCGACATGCCCGCGCAGAAGCGCGTGCTCTGGGTGGACGACCGCCCGGAAAACAACCGCCATGAGCTGGCCGCGCTGGCGAAACTGCAGGTCGAGGTGGTGAACGTGCGCAGCACCGGGGAAGCGATCGCCTGCCTCGACGCGGACGAGGAAGGTTTCGACCTGATACTGTCGGATTGGGACCGAGCCGAACCGGCCGCCACCGCATCGAGCGCCGGACTCGAGCTGCTACGCATGCTCGCCGCACGCCCGCGGCGACCGCCGGTCATCTTCTATCACGCCGAGTTCGATCCCTCGCGTCGCGCGGCGCGGCGCGAATGCCTGCTGCGCGCCGGTGCCTTCGGCGAGGCGGTGCGGCCGGGCGAGCTGCTCGCCCTGATCCGCAGCGCCTTCGCGTCGGACTGAGCGTCGGGCAGGCCTCAGCGCATGGTCTGCAGGCGCGCGATGCGCTCCTGGGTGGAGGGGTGCGTCGAGAACAGCCCGCGCAGGCCGCCGCCGGAGAGCGGGTTCATGATCATCATCTGCGCGGTCTCCGGGTGGCGCTCGGCTGTGTGCATCGGGATGCCGCGCGCGTAGGCGTCGATCTTGGCGAGCGCGGCGGCGAGCGCGGCGGGATCGCCGGAGATCTCCGCGCCACCGCGGTCGGCGCCGAACTCGCGGGTGCGGCTGATCGCCATCTGGATCAGCATGCCGGCGAGCGGGGCGAGGATCATCATCGCGATCGAGACGATGGGGTTGGGACGCTCCTCGCCCTCGCGGCCGCCGAAGAACATGCCGAAGTTGGCCAGCATCGAGATCGCGCCCGCGATGGTGGCCGAGATGGTCGAGATCAGGATGTCGCGGTTCTTCACGTGTGCCAGTTCGTGCGCCATCACCCCGCGCAGCTCGCGCTCGGAGAGCATGCGGATGATGCCGGTAGTCGCCGCCACCGCGGCGTTGTCGGGGTTGCGGCCGGTGGCGAAGGCATTGGGCTGGGCCTCGTCGATGATGTACACCTTCGGCATCGGCAGCTCGGCACGGCGGGCGAGCTCCGCCACCATGTTGTACAGGTAGGGCGAGGAGGCGGCATCGACCTCGCGCGCCTTGTACATCTTCAGCACCATCTTGTCCGAGAACCAGTAGGCCCAGACGTTCATCGCGCCACCCATCACGAGCGCGATCAGCATGCCCTGCTGGCCGCCGATGGCCGCGCCCATCGCCCCGAACAGGGCGACGATGCCGGCCATCAGGATGGAGGTCTTGATCCAGTTTCCGAACATTGCGGGATCCTTCCTGCGAGAGATTGATTCGTCAGTGTAGCTTGGGGCGTCCGCGACCGCCTTCAAGGCCGCCACGGACGCGCCGCGCGCTCACGTCGCAGACGCGAAGCGTTCGCCCACAGAGACCGGGAAACCGCGCAGGAATTCCCCCGCGGGCAGGCGCTTGCTGCCCGGGCGCTGTAACACCGTGCAACGCAGCGCGTCGCGCCCGCAGGCCACGACGATGCCGTCCGCATCGACCGCGAGCACCCGGCCCGGCTCGCCCTCGCCGGCCACGACCCGTGCCTTCCAGCACTTGACCGCGGTGTCGCGCAGGCTGGACACGGCCCCCGGGAAGGGGTCGAAGGCACGCATGGCGCGCTCGATCTCCGCCGCCGGCCGGCTCCAGTCGATGTCGGCCTCGGCGCGGCCGATCTTGGCTGCGTAGGTGACGCCCTCCGCCGGCTGCGGCGTCGCGACCAGCGCGCCGGCGGCGAGCGCGGCGAGCGCCTCGACGATGCATGCGCCGCCGAGCGCGGCGAGGCGGTCGTGCAGGCTGGCGGTGGTGTCGTCCGCGGCGATCGGCAGCGCGCGCCGCAGCAGCATCGGGCCGGTGTCCAGGCCCTCGTCCATCTGCATGATGGTGATGCCGGTCTCGGCGTCGCCGGCCTCGATCGCACGATGGATGGGCGCCGCACCACGCCAGCGCGGCAGCAGCGAGGCGTGGATGTTGATGCAGCCCAGGCGCGGCAGCGCCAGCACCGCGGGCGGCAGGATGAGGCCGTAGGCGGCGACCACCAGCACGTCGGGCGCGCAGGCGACGAGGCGGGCACGCTGCTCTTCGGTGCGCAGCTTCTCGGGCTGGTCGACCTCGATGCCGTGGGCGAGCGCGAGCTGCTTGACCGCGCTCGGGCTGAGCTTCATGCCGCGACCGGCGGGGCGGTCGGGCTGGGTCAACACGAGCGGGACCGCGTAAGCGGCCTTCAGGATGGCGTCGAGCGCCTGCGCGGCGAATTCGGGGGTACCGGCGAAGGCGACGCGCAGGCCGCCGGCCCCGGATGCGGTGGCGGCCATCACGCGGTGATGCGGGCCTTCTTGGCCAGCTTGGACTTGATGCGGCCGAGCTTGAGCTGCGACAGGTATTCGACGAAGACCTTGCCGTCGAGGTGGTCGATCTCGTGCTGCACGCATACCGCGAGCAGGCCGTCGGCCTCGAACTCGAAGGATTCACCCTTTTCGTTCAAGGCGCGAACTTTCACACGCTCGGCGCGCGACACCTTCTCGTAGATTCCGGGTACGGACAGGCAACCTTCCTCGCACACCTGTTCGCCCGAACGCTCCAGGATCTCGGGGTTGATCAGCGCCATCAGGCCGGACTTGTCCTCGGACACGTCGATGACGACGATGCGCTTGTGCACGTCGACCTGGGTGGCGGCCAGTCCGATGCCGGGCGCCTCGTACATGGTCTCGGCCATGTCGGCGACGAGCTTGCGGATTTCATCGTCCACCTTGGCGACCGGCGCGGCGACCGTGTGGAGGCGGGGATCGGGGTAGCGGAGAATGGGTAGGAGAGCCATGAATACCTTGCTGGGTTAAGCCTTTGAGTGCAGAATTTCAAGCGTTTTCACACGCTTCGGCATGTATTTAGCCGGAATATCCGCGACCGG
Organism: Thauera sp. DNT-1; assembly: GCF_055393985.1. Taxonomy (NCBI): domain Bacteria; kingdom Pseudomonadati; phylum Pseudomonadota; class Betaproteobacteria; order Rhodocyclales; family Zoogloeaceae; genus Thauera; species Thauera sp. DNT-1. Next base: position 2,636,816 of record NZ_AP043752.1, read on the forward strand.
TATGCAGGATGCGCGCTGCGCGCGATCGACTGCTTCGACCCGGGCGCGCAGCCAGCGTTCCGGGTCGAACCCGGCACGCACGGTCCCGATCGGATGCGTCCAATGATGCGAATTATATTCCCTCTGCTCGTCACCTTCGCGAGCCTCCTGGGCAGCGGCGCGCACGCGCAATCCACTGTGCGCCTCGCCGCCGACGCCCCCGACAGCTACACCGTGGCGCGCGGCGACACCCTGTGGGGCATCTCCGGACGCTTCCTCCAGGAGCCCTGGCGCTGGCCCGAGGTCTGGCGCCTGAACCGGGACGAGATCCGCAACCCGCACCTCATCTATCCCGGTCAGGTCATCCTGCTCGACCGCAACGGCCCCTGGCTCAGCGTCGGTCGGCGCATCGGCAGCGGCACACAGGACGGCCGCCTGCAACCGAAGGTCTACAGCGAGCCGATCGCCGAGGCCCTGCCCAGTATCCCGCTGCAGATCATCGAGCCCTTCCTGAATCGCCCGCTGGTGGTCGACCAGCCGCGCCTCGACGGTTCGGCCACGATCGTCGCCACCGAGACCAGCCGCGTGCTCACCGGCACCGGCGACACCGTGTTCGCCAAGAACGTCGGCGACGAGAGCGAGCTTTGGCACATCTATCGCCCCGCGCGCCCGCTCGAGGATCCGCGGACCCGCGAGCCGATCGCCTGGGAAGCCGCCTATCTCGGCACCGCCCGCGTCACCGGGCGCGGCGAACCGACCACGCTCGAGATCGTCTCCGCGGTCGAGGAGATCGGCACCGGCGACCTGATGATGCCGAGCGAGCCGCCGAGCGTGTTCTCCTATGTTCCGCACGCACCCGACTTCGACGTCGAGGGCAGCATCATCTCCATCTACCGTGGGGTCAGCGAGACCGGCCGGCTCAACGTGGTCGCGCTCGACACCGGCGAGCAGGACGGCCTCGAGCGCGGCCACGTGCTCGCGCTCCATCGCAACCGCGGTGTCGCCGAGTACCGCGGCGAGGACGGCAAGGAAAGCTTCCGCCTGCCGGAAAAGCGCTACGGCGTGGCCTTCGTGTTCCGCGTCTTCGAGCGCGTCTCGTACGCGCTGGTGATGGAGTCCGACGGTCCGGTCACCATCGGCGACACCCTCCGCAAGCCCTGATCCGGCACCGGCAAGCCGCAGCCGCCCGATCGTGACCGCGCCTGCCGACGACCTCGCCGACTGGCTGCGCCTCGCCTGCATCCCGGGCGTCGGCACGCAGGGCCAGCGCGCCCTGCTCGCCGCCTTCGGCCTGCCCGGCCACATCTTCGCCGCCGGACGCGGCGCGCTCGCCGCGGTGGTGGGCGGTCAGGCGGCGGACGCCGTGCTCGCCGTGCCGGCACACGAAGACATCGAGCGCACGCTCGCATGGGCGAGCGAGGCCGGCAACCGCGTCCTGACCCTGGCCGACGCCGACTACCCGCGCCAACTCTTCGACATCGCCGATCCCCCGGTGCTGCTCTACGTCAAGGGCGAACCCGCGCTGCTATCGCGCCCGGGCATCGCGCTGGTCGGCGCACGCTCGGCGACCGCGGCCGGCGAAGCCAACGCCGAGGCCTTCGCGCGCACGCTCGCCCAGCAAGGCCTCGTCGTCGTCAGCGGACTGGCGCTCGGCATCGACGCCGCGGCACACCGCGGCGCGCTCGCCGCCGGCAGCACAGGGGCCGGAACGGTGGCGGTGATCGGCACCGGCATCGACCGCATCTACCCGGCGCGCAACGCCGCGCTCGCGCGCGAGATCGCCGCTGCCGGCGCGGTGGTCAGCGAGTTTCCCCTCGGCACGCCGCCTCTGCAGCACAACTTCCCGCGCCGCAACCGCCTGATCGCCGGACTGGCCGAGGGCGTACTGGTGGTCGAGGCGGCGCTCGGCAGCGGCTCGCTGATCACTGCGCGCCTCGCCACCGAGACCGGCCGCGAGGTGTTCGCGATCCCCGGCTCGATCCACTCGCCGCTGTCGCGCGGCTGCCATCGCCTGATCCGCGACGGCGCGAAGCTGGTCGAGACGGCGGAGGACGTCGTCGAGGAACTGCGCGGCCGCCTCGGCTGGCCAGCGCCGGTCGCCGCATCGGTAAAGGACCGCCGGAGTCGCGGCGCGGTACCCGCCGTCCCGGCCGCACCCCCTCGCCAGGCCGCGATCGCGCTCGATGGCGAGCGCACACGCGTGCTCGAGGCGATCGGCCACGATCCGGTGGACCTCGACACGATCGCCGCACGCTGCGGCTTGACGGTCGACGCCCTCTACGCCATCCTGCTGCCACTCGAACTGGAAGGGCGCCTGGCCAAGCTGCCCGGCGGACGCTTCCAGCGCATCACCTGAAAGAGCGGCCGCGAGCCGCCGCCCCCCACACCCTGGCGGGGGACCGGCTCTTCCGCCTCCCCAGCCGATCCACGAGAGGCCGCCTTGTTCGACATCCTCGTATACCTCTTCGAGAGCTACATCCACGCCGACGCCTGCCCGGAAGGCGAGCTGCTGAACCGCAAGCTGTCAGCAGCGGGCTTCGAGCAGGACGACATCTCCGAGGCGCTGGAGTGGCTCGCCGGGCTGCGCCGCGTCGCCCGCGACATCCACCCCGGCACCGCGCCGCAGGCGGGCTCGGTGCGCATCTACACCGAAGAGGAGCAGGCCCTCCTCGACGGCCGCTGCCGCGGCTTCCTGAGCCTGCTCGAGAGCGCCGGCGTGCTCGGCACCGCCCACCGCGAGCTGATCATCGAGCGCGCAATGGCGCTGGCCGACTTCACCATCACGCTGAACCGGCTCAAGGTCATCGTGCTGATGGTGCTGTGGCAGCAGGAAGAACCGATCGACACCCTGATGGTGGACGAGCTGCTCACCGAGGAAGACGACTGGGCCTACGAACCCACGGTGCACTGAACGGTCCAGCCCTACGGCTTGCCTGCCCCGGCAGGCCGTCCTTACCATCCGCCGCTTCCGAACCCACGCGCCCTCGCGGCGCGACCCTCGTTAATTGTCGAGCATGAGCAAGCAACTGATCATCGCGGAAAAGCCTTCCGTCGCGCAGGACATCGCCCGTGCGCTGGGCGGCTTCACCAAGGAGAAGGACTACTTCGAGTCCGACGACTACGTATTGTCGTCGGCCGTCGGTCACCTTCTCGAGCTCACCCTGCCCGAGGAGTTCGAGGTCAAGCGCGGCAAGTGGACCTTCGCCCACCTGCCGGTGATCCCGCCCCACTTCGCGGTCAAGCCGATCGAGAAGACCGAGGACCGCCTGAAGCTGCTCACTCGACTCATCAAGCGCAAGGACGTCACCGGCCTCATCAACGCCTGTGACGCGGGCCGCGAAGGCGAGCTGATCTTCAACTTCATCGCCCAGCATGCCGGCACGAAGAAGCCGATGCAGCGCCTCTGGCTACAGTCGATGACGGCGCAGTCGATCCGCGACGGCTTCGCCCACCTGCGCGCCGCGCAGGACGTCGAAGGCCTGCGCAACGCGGCGATCTGCCGCGCCGAATCCGACTGGCTGATCGGCATCAACGGCACGCGCGCGATGACCGCGTTCAACTCCAAGACCGGCGGCTTCCACCTCACCACGGTGGGCCGCGTGCAGACCCCGACGCTGGCGATGGTGGTGGAGCGCGAGGACCGCATCCGCAAGTTCAAGTCGCGCGACTACTGGGAGCTCGAGGCGCGCTTCGGCTGCGCCGCCGGCGAATACCCGGGGCGTTGGTTCGACGAAAAATTCAAGCGCCCCGAGGGCGACGAGCACGCCACCGCATTCCGCCTGTGGGACAAGTCCCAGGCCGAGGCCATCCGCGCCAAGTGTGCGGGCAAACCGGGCGTGGTCAGCGAGGAGGCCAAGCCCTCCACCCAGCTGTCGCCGCTGCTGTTCGACCTCACCAGCCTGCAGCGCGAAGCCAACGGCCGCTTCGGTTTTTCAGCCCGAGTGACGCTGCAACTGGCGCAGGCGCTGTACGAAAAACACAAGGTCCTGACCTACCCGCGTACCGACGCGCGCGCGCTGCCCGAGGACTACCTCGCCACCGTGGGCGAGGTCATGCGCACGCTGCCCGACCAGTACGCGCCCTTCGCCAACGAGATCACCAGGCAGGGCTGGGTGCGGCCGAACAAGCGCATCTTCAACAACGCCAAGATCTCCGACCACTTCGCCATCATCCCCACCGGGGCGCTGCCGAAGAGCCTGTCGGACGCCGAGCACAAGATCTACGACCTCGTCACCAAGCGCTTCCTGGCGGTGTTCTACCCCGCGGCCGAGTACCAGATCACCACCCGCATCACCCGCGTCGCGGGCGAGGCCTTCAAGACCGAGGGCAAGGTGCTGGTCAATCCGGGCTGGCTGACGGTGTACGGCAAGGAAGCCGCCAACGACGAGAAGGACACCAAGGACGGCGGCGCCCCGCAGCTGGTCGCGGTGAAGCAGGGCGAGACGGTGTCCACCGAGGACATCGTGGTGAAGTCGCTGCAGACCAAGCCGCCGGCGCGCTTCAACGAAGCCACGCTGCTGTCCGCGATGGAAGGCGCGGGCAAGATGGTCGACGACGAGGAGCTGCGCGCGGCGATGGCCGAACGCGGCCTCGGCACCCCGGCCACGCGCGCACAGATCATCGAAGGCCTGATCAGCGAGCAGTACATCCACCGCGACGGCCGCGAGCTGATCCCGAGCGCCAAGGCCTTCTCGCTGATCACGCTGCTGAAGGGCCTCGGCGTCACCGCGCTGACCTCGCCCGAGCTCACCGGCGGCTGGGAATACAAGCTCGCGCAGATGGAGCACGGCAAGCTCAGCCGCGAAGCCTTCATGAACGAAATCGCCGAGATGACGCGCGAGGTGGTCGAGCGCGCCAAGCGTTATGAATCCGACACCGTGCCGGGCGAGTTCGTCACGCTGCAGACCCCGTGCCCGAAGTGCGGCGGCGTGGTGAAGGAGAACTACAAGAAGTTCGCCTGTCAGGCCTGCGACTGGAGCACCTGGAAGATCGTCGCCGGCCGCCAGTTCGAGTACGACGAGATCGAGACCCTGCTGCGCGCGGGCAAGGTCGGCCCGCTGCTCGGCTTCCGCAACAAGATGGGGCGGCTGTTCAACGCCGACATCGTGTTGAACGAGGACAAGCAGCCCACCTTCGACTTCGGCCAGCCCAAGGAAGGCGAGGAAGCGGAGGCGGTGGACTTCTCCGATCAGCAGCCGGTCGGCGCCTGCCCGAAATGCGCCAGCCGCGTCTTCGAGCACGGCATGGCCTATGTGTGCGAGAAGTCGGTCGGACCGGGCAAGAGCTGCGACTTCCGCTCCGGCAAGGTCATCCTGCAGCAGCCGATCGAGCGCGAGCAGATGGCCAGGCTGCTGACCGAGGGCAAGACCGAGTTGCTCAAGGGCTTCGTATCGGCGCGCACCCGGCGCAAGTTCTCCGCCTTCCTGGTGCGCGGCAAGGACGGCAAGGTCGGCTTCGAGTTCGAGGCCAAGGCACCCAAGGCCGGCGCCAAGCCCGCCGCCGGCAAAGGCGACGAAGCCGCAGGCGAGGACGCCGAACCCGCCGCGCCGCGCAAGCGCGCTGCGCGCAAGGCAAGCTGAAGCCCCGCACCGGCCGCCTGGCGCCGCATCGCGACTCGCGTCGCTCCCACAGGCCCTCCTGACACCGCGCCGGTTTTCCGCAGGAGCGACGCAAGTCACGATCGCAGCGCAGCGGATTTGCGCACGCGCGGTATCGCGACTTGCGTCGCTCCCACAGGCCCTCCTGACACCGTGCCGGTTTTCCGTAGGAGCGACGCAAGTCGCGATCGCAGCGCATCGGGTTTGCGCGCGCCCGCGCAAGCGCGGCATCGCGACGCCCGTCTCTCCTGCGAAAGCTTCAGCTCACAGTGAAGCGCACGCCGCGGCGGGGCCGGCCGGGGCGGGCGATGTGCTCGAGCGGCAGCACGTGGGTCTGCTTGACCTTGCCGAGCACGATATCGGTCTTGATGTTGGCGATGCCGGGCAGGCGCAGCACGCGCTTCATCATCAGCTCGGAGAAGGCGGCGAGGTCGGGCGCGACGATGCGCAGCACGTAGTCCGCATTGCCGCTCACCGAAAAACACTCCAGCACCTCCGGCAAGGCCGCGACCCCGTCCTCGAAGGCCTCGGTGCGCACGCCGCCGTGGCGCTCGAGCACCACATGGGCGAACGCCATCACGTCCAGCCCGAGCGCGGCAGGGTCGAGCAGCGCCGCGTAGCCGGTGATCAGCCCGGCCTCCTGCAGGCGCTGCAGACGACGGCTGACCTGCGAGGCGGACAGGTGCACCGCCTCGCCGAGCGTGGCGTTGGTCGCGTCGCCGCTGCGCTGCAGTGCGTCGAGAAGCGCAAGATCGTGGCGGTCTATGCTCAGGGTGCTCATCATCCGGCCTCAGAATGCACGGAACGTGCGTATCGGCAGAGTTTATACCCGCATGATGCGCACACGGTGCGGAGCAGGCCAACCATAATGCCCGTCACCAGACCAAGGAGGAGACGAGCATGAACCTGACCGAATCGCTGCTGCACGCGCTGGTCGACCACGGCGCACGCCAGATCTTCGGCATCCCGGGCGACTTCGCCTTGCCGTATTTCCGCATCATCGAGCAGACCGGCATCCTGCCGCTGCACACGCTGTCGCACGAGCCCGGCGTGGGCTTCGCCGCCGACGCGGCCGCGCGCGTCCAGGGCGGCATCGGGGTGGCGGCGGTCACCTACGGCGCCGGCGCGCTCAACATGGTCAACGCGGTCGCCGCCGCGTATGCCGAGAAGTCGCCGCTGGTGGTCATCTCGGGCGGACCGGGGCTGGGCGAATCGCAATCCGGCCTGCTGCTGCACCACCAGGCCAAGACGCTGGACTCGCAGTTGCGCATCTTCCAGGAGATCACCTGCGACCAGGTGCGGCTCGACGACGCGGCACGCGCGCCGGCCGACATCGCGCGCGTGCTCGGCAACTGCGTGCGCAATTCACTGCCGGTGTACATCGAGATCCCGCGCGACATGGTCGCCCGGCCATGCGCGCCGGTAGTGCGCGAGGCGCCGCGCGCGGTCGATGCCGACGCGCTCGCGGCCTGTGTGGACGAGATCCTCGCACGCCTGCGCGCGGCCCGTGCCCCGGTGCTGATGGCCGGCGTCGAGGTGCGCCGCTTCGGGCTGGAGGACAAGGTCGCAGAGCTGTCGCGCCGGCTCGGCATCCCGGTGGTGACCAGCTTCATGGGCCGCGGCCTGCTCGCCGACCAGGACGCCCCGCTGATGGGCACCTACATGGGGCTCGCCGGCCTGCCCGAGGTGAGCGCGCTGGTGGAGGATTCCGACGGACTGTTCCTGGTCGGGGTGATCATCTCCGATACCAACTTCGCCGTCTCCGGCAAGCACATCGACCTGCGCCACACCATCCAGGCGCTCGAGGCCCGGGTCACGATGGGCTACCACACCTATGCCGACATCCCGCTCGACGCCCTGATCGACGGGCTTCTCGCGCGCGTTCCGCACGCCGACGCGCACTTCACGGTCGACCGCCCCGCCTTTCCGCACGGCCTGCAGGCGGACGAAGCGACGATCGCGCCCGCCGACATCGCCTGCGCGGTAAACGACCTGATGGCGGCCCACGGCAAGCTGCCGATCGCCTCCGACATGGGCGACTGCCTGTTCACCGCGATGGACATCGAGCACACCGCGCTGGTCGCGCCCGGCTACTACGCCACCATGGGCTTCGGCGTGCCCGCCGGCCTCGGTGTGCAGGCCGCCACCGGGCAGCGGCCGCTGATCCTGGTCGGCGACGGCGCCTTCCAGATGACCGGCTGGGAGCTCGGCAACTGCCGGCGCTACGGCTGGGATCCGATCGTGCTGTTGTTCAATAACGCGAGCTGGGAGATGCTGCGCACCTTCCAGCCCGAGTCAGGCTTCAACGACCTCGACGACTGGGGCTTCGCGCAGATGGCCGCGGGCCTGGGTGGCGACGGCGTGCGCGTGCACACGCGCGCGCAGCTGAAGGCTGCGCTCGACAAGGCGATCGCCACGCGCGGACGCTTCCAGCTCATCGAGGTGATGATCCCGCGCGGCGTGCTGTCGGAGTCGCTGTCGCGCTTCGTCAACGCGGTCAAGCGCCTCAACGCCGCCAAGGCCGCCTGAGTCCGCTGTAATCGCGACTCGCGTCGCTCCTACGAGAACCACTGCGCTCTCGGAGACGTCCGTAGGAGCGACGCGAGTCGCGATCGGGCGGTCCCGATGCGTCAGCGCGGGTCTTGTGCGCCGCAATCGCGACTTGCGTCGCTCCTACGAGAACCACTGCGCTCTGGAAGACGTGCGTAGGAGCGACGCGAGTCGCGATCGGGCGGTCCCGATGCGTCAGCGCGGGTCTTGTGCGCCGCAATCGCGACTTGCGTCGCTCCTACGAGAACCACTGCGCTCTGGAAGACGTGCGTAGGAGCGACGCGAATCGCGATCGGGCGGTCCCGATGCGTCAGCGCGGGTCTTGTGCGCTGTAATCGCGACTTGCGTCGCTCCTGCGAGAACCACTGCGCTCTGGAAGACGTGCGTAGGAGCGACGCGAGTCGCGATCGGGCGGTTCCGATGCGTCAGCGCGGGTCTTGTGCGCTGCAATCGCGACTTGCGTCGCTCCTACGAGAATCACTGCGCTCTCGGAAGCGTCCGTAGGAGCGACGCGAGTCGCGATCGGGCGGTTCCGATGCGTCAGCGCGAGTTTTGTGCGCCGCAATCGCGACTTGCGTCGCTCCTGCGAGAATCACTGCGCTCTGGGAGACGTCCGTAGGGGCGACGCGAGTCGCGACCGGGCGGTTCCGATGCGTCAGCGCGAGTTTTGTGCGCCGCAATCGCGACTTGCGTCGCTCCTGCGAGAATCACTGCGCTCTCGGAGGCGTCCGTAGGAGCGACGCGAGTCGCCACAGATAAAGGAACGGGCCCCGCGGGCCCGTTCATTTGCTGCACAAGCGCGGCGGGAATCAGCCTTCGAGCAGGCTGCGCAGCATCCAGGCCGTCTTCTCGTGCACCTGCATACGCTGGGTGAGCAGGTCGAGCGTGGGCTCGTCGCTCGCCTTGTCGGCGATCGGGGCGATGCTGCGGGCGGTCTTGACAACCGCTTCCTGACCCTGCACCAGCAGGCGGATCATCTCCTGCGCGTTCGGCACACCTTCCGGCTCGGCCATGCTGGTGAGCTTCTGGAATTCCTTGTAGGTGCCCGGCGCCGGGAAGCCGAGCGCGCGGATGCGTTCGGCGATCTCGTCCACCGCGAGCGCGAGTTCGTTGTACTGCGTCTCGAACATCAGATGCAGGGTGTTGAACATCGGCCCGGTCACGTTCCAGTGGAAGTTGTGCGTGGTCAGGTAAAGCGTGTAGCTGTCGGCGAGCAGACGCGACAGGCCCTCCGCGATCTTCGCGCGGTCCTTTTCCTTGATGCCGATGTCGATTTCCATGCTGGTTCTCCTGTGTATGCAGGCTTCACACCGCCCGCAGGGGTTTGCGCTTCATGTTAGCGCCTGAGGGATGCATTGATCAAACCGATTACCCTGATGGATCCGATCAAGAATTCTCATCGCGAATCCACCCACGGCACCTGCCCGGGCGGCACGGCGCGGCCCACCGGACGCACGCCCGGCAGGGCGCTGTCGAGGATCGCCGCGCGCAGCACGTCGATCGCCCCGTTGCGCGGATAGGTCACCCGCCAGGCGAGCGCGACGCGACGCGAGGGCTCCGGCATGGTGAAAGGCCGCACCGCGACCAGCGGATTCTGCGTCGCCATCTCGTCCGCTGCCGAGCTCGGCAGCACGGTCACGCCGAGGCCGGTGGCCACCATGTGGCGGATGGTCTCGAGCGAGCTGCCCTCGAGCGTGCGCTGCAGCCCGCCGATGTTGCGGCAGCTCGGGCACACCTCCAGCACCTGGTCGCGGAAGCAGTTGCCGGCACCGAGCAGCAGGAGCTGGTCGTCGGCGAGATGCTGGGGGTCGATCTCGCTTTCCGCATTCCACGGATGGTCGGCCGGCATCAGCACGCGGAAGGGCTCGTCATACACGGGCTGCGCCACCACGCCCGCCTCGTCGAAGGGCAGGCTGATGATGATCACGTCGAGTTCGCCGCGCTTGAGCGCCTCGGCCAGACGCGCGGTGAAGTTCTCCTGGATGATCAGCGGCATCCGGGGCGCGAGCTGATGCACGCGCGGAATCAGCCGCGGCAGCAGGTAGGGTCCGATGGTGTAGATCACGCCCACACGCAGCGGCCCGGCGAGCGGGTCCTTGCCTGCGGCGGCGATCTCCTGGATCTGACTCGCCTCCATCAGCACCCGCTCGGCCTGGGCGACGATCCGGCGCCCGGTCTCGGTGATCTTGACCTCCGAGGCGCTGCGCTCGAAGAGCTGGATGCCGAGCTCCTCCTCGACCTTCTTCACCGCCACCGACAGCGTGGGCTGCGACACGTGGCACTTCTCGGCGGCGCGGCCGAAATGACGCTCGTGGGCGAGCGCGACGAGATAACGGAGATCGGTCAGGGTCATGGCTTCGACACGATGGAAGGGCGTGCACCCGGAGTCGACGGTGCCCGATGTTACCCCGACTGATCGTTGCTGCGCGCCCCGAAAGCGCACTGGGTATACTCGCGCATTCTGCGCCGCCGCCCGCTTCCGATGCACCTCCACCGCCCCCCCACCGCTCTCGCCCTGCTGTCGCTGCTGGCTGCCGGCACCGTCGAAGCGTCGTCCGCAGATGCCTTCTTCGAGCCCCTGCCGGTGGTGCTCAGCGCCTCGCGTCTGGCGCAGCCGTTGCAGGACAGCCCGGGCGCGGTCACCGTGATCGATGCGGACCTGATCGCCGCGACCGGCTACCGCGAGCTCGCGCGCGTGCTGCGCCTGGTGCCCGGATTCCAGGTCGGCCAGGAGCGCGGCAACCTGCAGTGGGTGACCTACCACGGCCTCGGCATGGACTCGCCGATGCAGATCCAGCTGCTGGTCGACGGACGCGCGTCGCTGACGCCATCCTTCACCGCCAGCGCCGAGCGTGCCCTGCCCGGAGACATCGAACGCATCGAGGTGGTACGCGGCTCGAACTCGGCCGCCTACGGGTCCAACGCCTTCCTCGGCATCGTCAACATCATCACCGACGACGCCAGCCGACATCCCGGCACCCGGCTGAAGCTCGCCACCGGCGCACCCGGCATCCGCGACGCGAGCCTGCGACACGCCGTGCAGAGCGGGCCCCTCAGCGTGCGCATCGGCGCGCATCATGAAGAAGACGAAGGGTTTGCCGATCTGTACGACGGTCGCCGCACCGACGTCCTGAACCTTCGCGCCGACCTGCAGGTGGGCGAACACGATGCACTCGCCCTCAACGCGGGGGTCGCCGAGAGCACCCACGAACTCGGATACGCCGGCTCGATCTTCGACATCGCGGCCCAGCGCGAAGGGCGCGACACCAACCGATCCCTGCATCTGCGGTGGCGGCACGGCCCCGAGGACGACGCGATACGCGTGTCGGCCTACTGGAGCCGGCAGAGTCGCGACGATCTCTGGCGCTACGACTCCGCGGCAAACAGCCGGACCCTGGCGAACGCCTTCCCCGAGCGCCTGCGCGGCACGGTCGGCAACAGCGCCACCTTCGTCCAGCACAACCTGGAGATCGAGCGGCGCGAGCGCGTGGACGAGGCCACGCGGCTGATGTGGGGCGCGGAATGGAAGCGCATCGAGCACGACTCGCCCTTCTGGTATCACGAGCGCCGCAACCATGCGCGGGACGAACACCGCCTGTTCGCCAATCTCGAGCTGCGAACGGGCACCGCCTTCCTGTGGAACGCGGGCGGCATGCTGGAGCAGTTGCAAGGCGACGAGGCGCGGCTCGCGCCACGCGTGTTCCTGAACTGGCAGGCCGCTCCACGGATCACCTGGCGCATCGGCCACTCGCGCGCATGGCGACAGCCGGACCTTTTCGAGCGCAACGTCGACATACGGATCACCGACGACAAGGGCGAGCTGGTCCAGCGCCGGCAATACCCCAATCCGGACCTGCGCCCCCAGCGCATCGACGCCAGCGAGATCGGCTTTCTCGGCGTTTTCGGCGACAGCCGCAGCACGCTCGACGTCCGCCTGTTCCGCGAGCGCATCGAAGACCTGATCGTGCGCAACGCCGTTCCCTCCGACTGGCCGATCGAGGGCAAGCTCCCCGAGGCGATCTCGCGAGGGCTGGGCAGCACGCGCTGGGAGAACCACAGCGGCCGCGTACAACTGAACGGCATCGAAACCCAGCTCCACCTGAAGCCCTGGCGCGGCACCGAGTTCCTCCTTGCGCACAGCCTCATCGACCGCGACGTCGACGACCCACGCATCCGCCGCAACGTCGCCCCCTACACGGCCAGCCTGAGCTGGCTGCAGCGTGCAGGGGCGTGGCGCTCGCTGCTCAGCGTGCTGCGCATGGGGCCGATCGACGCCGGCTTCAGCTATGTTCCCGGCTTCGACTACACCGTGCCGTCCTACACCACGGTGGACTGGAGCGTCTCGCGCAGCCTGCGGCTGTTCGACATGGCGGTGGAGCTCCGCCTGACCGGCATCAACCTGCTCGGCCGCCACCAGGAACTCGCCAATCGCCCCCTGCAGGCCCAGCCCGAGTTCGCCGGCCGACCCGCCAACGAGGTGAGCCGCCAGGCCTGGCTCGCGCTCGAAACCACTTTCTGAACGCAGCCTCTTGAAGCGCCCGTGCCCGACCCGATTTGAAAACGCAGGTTTCGTCGGGAACGGCGCACGCCAGGCCGCGTCCACGACAGGTGGCCGCCGGGACTCCGGCGCCGAATCTTTCCGTTGCCGAACAAGGATGCCCGACAACATGCGCAAACTCCTGACCGTCACCGCCGTCGCGCTCGCGCTCGGCACCCTCTTTCCCCAAGCCTCGGCGCTGAGCGCCGCGCACGCCCAGGCGGCCGCCCCGTCGATGGTCTCGCCCAACCGCTTCGGCCTGCCCGACTTCGGCGACCTGGTCGAGCAGGTGGGCCCGGCGGTGGTCAATATCCGCGTGGTGCAGCGCGCGGCCCAGGGCACGGCGGGCGAGAATCCGCTCGCCAACGACCCCTTCTACGACTTCCTGCGCCGCTTCGGCGTGCCCATGCCGGGCTTCCCCGGCCAGCCCGGCATGGGTCCGCGCGCGCGCCAGGGCATCGGCTCGGGCTTCATCGTCAGCAAGGACGGCTACGTGCTCACCAACGCTCACGTGGTCGCCGGCGAGGATGGCGACGCCGCGCTCTCCGAGGTCACCGTCACCCTGATCGACAAGCGCGAGTTCAAGGCCAAGGTGGTCGGCATCGACCGTCGTACCGACGTCGCCCTGCTCAAGCTCGACGCCAGCGGCCTGCCCGCGGTGAAGATCGGCAACCCCGACCAGGCCCGCGTGGGCGAATGGGTGGTGGCGATGGGCTCGCCCTTCGGCTTCGACAACACGGTCACCGCCGGCATCATCTCGGCCAAGGCGCGCCGCCTGCCCGACGAGACCTACGTGCCCTTCATCCAGACCGACGTGGCGATCAACCCGGGCAACTCCGGCGGTCCGCTGTTCAACCTCGCCGGCGAGGTGATCGGCATCAACTCGCAGATCTACTCGCGCTCGGGCGGCTTCATGGGGATCTCGTTCGCGATCCCGATCGACGTCGCGATGAACATCAAGGACCAGCTCGTCAGCCACGGCCGCGTGCAGCGCGGCCGCCTCGGCATCGCCATCCAGAACGTCGACAAGGACCTCGCCCAATCCTTCGGCCTCACCGATCCGCGCGGCGCGCTGGTCGCCAGCGTCGAGCCGGGCAGCGCCGCCGACAAGGCCGGGCTGCAGGCGGGCGACGTGGTGCTCGCGGTCGATGGCCGCCGCATCGACGACTCTGCCGAGCTGCCGCGGGTGATCGGCGAGAAGCGCCCGGGCACGCGCGTGAAGCTGGAGCTGTGGCGCGACGGCCGCAGCCGCGAGGTCGCCGCCACGCTGGACGAGCTCAAGGCCGAGACCGTGGCCGGCAGCGCACCGGCGCCCAGCCAGGTGGAGCGTATCGGCGAGCAGTTCGGACTGAGCGCGCGTGCGCTCACCGCGGAAGAGACCGCCCGCCTGCAGCTGCGCGGCGGGGTGGTGGTGGAGGGCGCCGACGGCGCCGCGGCCCGCGCCGGCCTGCAGCGCGGCGACGTCATCCTGGCGATCAACAACCAGCCGGTCGCCAGCGTCGCAGACCTGCGCGCCCAGCTCGAGCGCGCCGGCAAGCGCTTCGCGCTGCTGATCCAGCGTGGCGAGGCACGCATCTTCGTGCCGGTACGCCTGGAGTGATGGCAGCGCGCTGAAGGGCGAGCGGGCAAGAGGGCGGGACCGGCGACGGTTCCCGCCCTTTCCACGTCCGCCTGGGCGCACTCAGAAACGGAAGCGCGACACGGATTCCTGCAGGCGCAGGGCGAGTTCGCCGAGCTCGCGCGCCGAACGCACGGTGTGGGCGAGCGCGTCGTTGTTGCTGCGCGCCATGCCGGCGATCTCGCCGATGCGCGCGGTGACCGACTCGCTCGCACTGCGCTGCGCACCCGTGGCGCCGGCGATGCGGTCGAGGCCTTCGCCCACCTCGACCACGAGCGAATTCGCCGCGGTCAGCACCTGCATCACCGCGTCGGCCATCTGCCGGCTGGAGGCGAGGTGACCGAGGCCGTCGTCGAGCGCGCCGCGCACCGAGCTCGAACGCCGGGCCACCTCGCGGGTGATCTGGTCGATCTCGCCCGCCGAGCGCGCGGATTTCTCCGCCAGCTTGCGCACCTCGTCGGCCACCACCGCGAAGCCGCGGCCCTGCTCGCCGGCGCGCGCGGCCTCGATCGCAGCGTTGAGCGCGAGCAGGTTGGTCTGCTCGGCGATCTCGCGCACCTCGCTGGTCATGCGCGAGATCGCCTGGGTGGAGTCGACGAAGGCGACCACCGCGTCGGCCATCTGGCGCACCGCGGCCTCGACCTCGCCGACCTCGCCGACCAGACGCTCCAGGCTGCGCTGGCCCTCGCGCGAGCGTTCCAGGCTGTCGTGCGAGCGCTCGCGCACCGCCTCGGCGTGCTCGGCGATCGCGGAGATGCTGCCGACCATCTCGTCCACCGCGCCGGCCGCGCCCACCGAGCTCTCGTTCTGGCGCTGCGAGCTCGCAGCGACCGCCTCGGCGTCGGCGGCCAGCCGGCTCGCCGCCTCGGTCACCGCGCTCGCCGAGTCGCCGACCTGGCGCACCAGCCCGCCGAGCGTGCCCATCATGTCGTTGAAGGTGCGCGCGCTGCGGCCGATCTCGTCGCGGCCGCGCACCGGCAGTTGCAGGCGCAGGTCGCCGCCACCCTCGGCGATCCGCCCCAGGCCCCGGTTGAGGCCGTCGAGCGGACGGGTGACGAAGCGGGTGATGAAGAGGTAGATGAACAGGATCAGCGGGATCGACACCAGCGCGGCGAACATCGCGCTCTGGTTGCGGAACGCATTCACCGCGGCATTCGCCTTGTCGAGCGAGATGCGCATCGACACCGCGCCGAGCGGCGTGCCCTGTGGCACCTGATGGCAGGCGATGCAGTCCTTGCCGAGCCAGGCGGGCGAGGCCAGCGAGGGAATCACCACGCGCAGATGCTCGCCATGCTCGGCGTCGTGGTCGACCCGCATCGTGGCGCGGCCCTCGACCAGGGCCAGGCGCTCGTCGGCGTCGCGCGCCGCGTCGCGCGCACCGCCCGCCCCGAACACCCGGCTCACCGCCTCGCCGCGGATCACCTCGAGGTCCTGCACCACGCTGAGCTCCTTGATCTGGTCGAGGAAGACGTCGCGCTGCGCCACCGTGCCGGTGATCATCATGCCGGTGAGTCCGGCCATCGTCATCTCATTGACCGTGCCGGCGAAGTCCTTCGCCTGCTCGATCGCCATGTCGCGGTTCACCCGGGTTTCCCAGACGATCATGCTGCCGAACGCGGCCACCATCATCAGCCAGATCGCGCCGGTGAGACGCAGCCATATCGGGGTGTCGGAAAATCGGATCATGTCGGTTCTCGCGGTCCTGCGGACGGTCGGCGGCGTGGGGACAGGCAGCCTCTACTCCTTCCTTACGGCCGCGCACGGCCCGGCTTGAGCGCACTTCTTCCGCGCCGCAACACGAGCGGACGAAGGAATATCGACCGAATTTGTTATAAGTCGGGTGCCGGCAGGCGGATCCCGGCATGCAACACGATGGAACTGGCGCGGCGCATCCTGGTCTGCGCAGTTCCCCGCAAGGTTTGTTCCTTCCTTCAACCCCCGACTCAGGAGGCTCACGATGAAAAAAGCGATCGCCCTCGGCATCCTCTCCCTTACCCTCGCCACCGCGGCTTCGGCCCAGGTCAAGCCCGAGGACCAGATCAAGTTCCGCCAGGCCGGCTACAGCTTCATGAGCTGGAACATGGGCAAGATCAAGGCCAACCTCGAGGGCGAGTACAACGCCCAGCAGGTCCAGGCCGCCGCCACCGCGATCGCCGGCATCGCCGGCTCGGGCATGGGCGCGCTCTACGGCCCGGGCACCGAGAAGGACATCGGCAACCTCAAGACCCGCGTCAAGCCGGAGTTCTTCCAGGAGATGCCGAACGTCGGCAAGCTCGCCACCGACTTCAACAACGCCGCCGCCAACCTCGCCAAGGTCGCCGCCACCGGCGACAAGGCCGCGGTGCAGAAGGCCTTCGCCGACACCGGCAGCACCTGCAAGGCCTGTCACGACAAATACCGGATGGAGTAAGGCGTCAGATATCGAACGACAAAGCCACCTGCGGGTGGCTTTGTCGTTCCTGGCACGGATGCGCGCCTAGGCAGGCATCGAGCCGCCGCCGGCAGGCCGGCGGCATCGCCACGCTCCCCGCCATCGAACATCCTCGAATGCCGGCTGCAAATACGCCGCGGATTCACAGCGGACAACGCTACCCGCATCGTCTATATGTGAATCAGGATTCGTCGCCATGGGTCGAGGCGGGTGCTTCTCTTCAGGGACTGCACACGCCGCACCCGGGAATCTGCCTCGACCCGCGGCCTGCGCGCGCGGGCTGCCGTGGCAGCGGCCGACGACGAGCATCTGTTCAACGCTTGAAGATCGGAGCGGGAGCCCATTCCATGAGCAATCAGCCCAAAGTCACCATCGTCCGCATACCGGGTCGGGTGCGGCCCGACGAACCGCTTCGGCTTGCGAGCTGGATCGGGGGTGATTCGCCCTTGTTCGCCGGTGTGGCGCCGGCGCGTTCCTTTCGCCTCGGCGCGACCGGCAGTCGCGGCACGGCCGAAGACACGGTCGCCGAGGCGATTCCCGAGGACGCCCTGGTCGAGATCGAGTTCGAAGGCGGCGCATGTTTCTGGACCGTGGGCGCGGATCTGCGCAAGCGCCTGCAGGAGGCGGGCGGCGCCAGCGCACGGGGTGGAAGCGGTGCGGACGATGGCGCCTGGGATCTGCCGTCCAGCATCGCCGCGCCGGTCACGGGTACGCGCGGGCTCGCCGGGAAACTGACCATCCGGGCCCTGCGCTGGATGGGCTTCGATCCGGTGAAGGCGGGTCTGGACAAGATCGTCGACCTGGCCGAGACACGCTCGGTGCCGCGCGAAGGGGTGTTTCTCGTGGGCGACGACGGCATCCGGGGCGAACCCCTGAAAACGCCGATTCCCGATGGCGAGCGCACCCTCATCCTGCTTCACGGCACGGCATCGAACACGCGCGGCAGCTTCTCCAAGCTGTGGCTGCGCCAGCCCAAACAGTGGGCGCGCCTGCGCGCATGCTACGGCGAGCGCATCTTCGCGCTCGAGCACTGCACCCTGACCCGCAGCCCGATCGAGAACGCGCTCAAGCTCGCGCGCCTGCTGCCACGCAGCGGTTCGCTGCGCCTCCTGTCGCATTCCCGTGGTGGCCTGGTCGGCGAACTGCTCGCGCTGGATCCGGCTCGCGTCGATCGCGCCGGCATCACCGCGGTGCTGGCTGCAGCGCAGCGGGAGAATCCGCCTGCGGCGGAGGCGCTGATGCAGCAGGAGGCACAGCTCTTCGCGCTGCTGCGCGAACTCGAGGCGCGCCCGGCGCTGCAGATCGAGCGTTTCGTGCGCGTGGCCTGCCCGGTCATCGGCACCTCCCTCGCCGGGGAGAAGCTCGACCAGTGGTTCTCGCTGCTGGTGCTGGCCGCGATCGCCGACGAGATGCGCCGCAGCAACAGCCGCGGCATGATCACGAGCGGGCTCGCCTCCCTCGCCAGCCATGGGCTGGACATGCTGGCGGAAACCGCGGCGGCCATCATCGGCAGCCGCAAGCGGGCCGACCAGTTGCCCGGCCTCGAGGCGCAGATGCCCGGCTCCGCGCTGGTCCGCATCCTCAACGGAAACCCGGGACGCGGAGAACTGTTCGTCGTCGCGGGCGACGCCGCCCCCCGGGAACAGGACTGGCTGGCCGAGCTGCGCTTCTGCCTGATCGACCGCTACTTCGAGCAGGACCACGACCTCGTGGTCGACACGCGCGCCATGCTGGACGGCCCCGACCGCCCGGTACGCAAGGTGTTCTTCCGCGCCGGCCCGACCGTCAATCACTTCAGCTACTTCGGTAACGAGGACAGCGCAGCCGCGGTCGCCGCCGCGCTGACCGACGCCGTCGACACCGCCACGCTGTTCCACGACTACGCAGGGGAATGGCCCCTGCCCGCCGAGACCGCGCGCGGCCTCTTCGCACCGCGTGCGCTCGCCGACCCCCCGCTCCAGGGCGCGCGAGGCATCGTGGTGCTCGTACCCGGCCTGTGCGGCTCCGAACTCCAGGTCGCCGGCCGCGAAGTGTGGGCGAGCGTGCCGGCCCTGGCCTGCGGCGGCTTCCGCAAGACGCTGCGCATCGACAATCCGGCGGTCGAGCCGGGCGATCCGCTGGCCGGCAGCTACCTCGCGCTGGCCAATGCGCTGCGCAGCAGCGGCTATGTCGTACGCATGCATGGCTACGACTGGCGCAAGTCCGTCGTCGACTCCATCAAGGGGCTCGGCGACACCCTGTCCACCGCGCTGGGCGATGCCACGGCGGGCAAGCTGCCGGTGCACGCGATCGTCCATTCGATGGGCGGCGTGCTGATCCGCGCCGCCTTCGCCCAGGACCGCGGGCTCTGGAAGCGCTGGAAGGAACAGCCGCGCCCCGAGGCGCGCGTCATCATGCTCGGCACGCCCAACCAGGGCTCGCACGCGGTGACGCTGCTGCTGACCAAGCGCGACGAGTTCTTCGCCAAGCTGGCGATGCTCGACCTGCACAACTCCGAGCGCGAGCTTCTCGAGATCGCCCAGCACTTCCCCGGTGTGCTCGAGCTGCTGCCGAACGCCGCCGATGAAAACGGCGAGGAGATCCGCCTGCCCGCGACCTGGCAGCGCTACTGCACCGCCGACGGCCAACGCTGGCCCGTTCCGCCGGAGGCTGCGCTCCCCAGTCCGGAGAACTGTGGCGGACGCTGCTCGCAGGCGATCCCCTGATCGACGACGAGCGCCTGATCTATGTCGCCGGCACGGCGAAGGAAACGCCCCGCCTCGCCGAGATCGCCGAGGACGGACGGTTCCGCCTGCTCAAGACGGCCGACGGCGATGGCCGCGTCACCTGGGCAAGCGGAATCCCCGCGAAGTGCCGGGAAGGCGGACGGCTCTACTACATGAACGCGGTGCATGGCGACATGCCGGCGCACACGCCGGCCTTCCCGGCATTGCAGGAGCTGCTGGAGAAGGGCGAGACCGGGCGCTCCGCGCTGACGCGCAAGCCCGTCCCCATCCAGGCCCGCGGCGCCGTCGAAGCCCCCGGGGAATATGCCCCCGTCAGCCCGGCCATGCTTTCACACTACCCGACGCGCTCCGACCTGCTGGCCGCGGCGACCGGCGCCACGCTCCGCGCCCCCCGCACCGAGCGCGAGGAGGAGATGCGGACGCGGGTCCGGGTCATTCACGGCGACCTGATCTTCGTCGACGCACCGGTTCTGGTCGGCCACATACAGGGCACCAACAATCTCGAGCAGGCGGAATACATCCTCGACCGCGCCCTCAACGGTCGCATGCAGAACCGCCTGGATGCCGGCATCTATGCGGGCCCGCTGGGCAGCTATGCCCTCTTCCCACCCCAGCCCGAGGAGCGCTTCGCCGCCGGCGCCATCGTCATCGGCATCGGCCGCGTCGGCGAGCTCTCGCCGGGAAGCCTGTGCGACGGCGTGGCGCGCGCGCTGGTCGCCTATGCGATCACGCGGCACGAGGAGCTCAAGCGCACACACGACCGGCAGGCCGCCACCGCCGGCAAACCGCTGCAGTTGCCGGTGTGTGCGCTGTTGATCGGTGCGGCGATCGGCGAGCTGAGCCTGCGCGATTCGGTCACCGCCATCCTGCGCGGCCATCGCAAGGCGCGCGAACGCCTCGCCGACGCGAAGCTCGACGACCGCATCGAGTTGACGCAGCTGGATTTCGTCGAGCTGCTGGAGGACCGTGCGATCCAGGCGCTCAACGCGGCACGCGACGCGGTGACGCTCGACGGCGAGCTGCGCAGGCATTTCTGCATCGAGGACACGCTGGCGAAGAACGAGGGCGGGCGCCAGCGTGCCTACGCCGAGCTCGGCGAAGATGCATGGACCCGGATCGCGATCAGCGCCGTCAGGATCGCCGACGGCAGCGGCACCCAGCTGCTGTTCAATGTCCATGGCGACCTTGCGCGGACCGAGCAGCTCTACAACGGCATTGCGCTCGGCAGCATCGAGCGCTTCACCCGCCAGCTGATCGACACGGAAAGCGACAACGAGGAAGTCGGCCGCACCCTGTTCGAACTGCTTCTGCCCAACTGGCTGAAGGACCAGGCACCGGACCGCCGCCGCGCCCAGCTCATCATCGATTCGGCCGTCGCCGGCATTCCCTGGGAGTTGCTGCGCGATCGCATGGAAGACGACCGCAGCGATCGCGGCGGCGCCCCGCTGTCGGTGCGCAGCGGCCTCGTACGCCAACTCTCCACGGGCCGCTTCCGCCAACGCATCCAGCGCGCGGACGGTTTTCACGCGCTGGTCGTGGGCGATCCCGACCTCGGGCGTCTGGGCGACTACTTTCCGCAGCTGGCCGGTGCGCGCGAAGAAGCCGCCGAGGTGGCCCAGCTGCTCAAGGACGGCGGCTTCGACACGCCGCCCGCGCTGCTCGGTGGCAGTGCCGAGCAGATCCAGATCGCGCTCTACCAGCGCGACTGGCGCATCCTGCACCTGTCGGGCCATGGCATCTATCGTGAAACCCTGCCGACGATCGATGCCGACCACAGCGCCAAGCCGGCCGACGAGGCCATCACTGCGACCGGCATGCTGATCGGCGAGAACAGCGTGCTCACCACCGCGCACATCGAGCAGATGCGGGTGGTACCCGATTTCGTGTTCATCAACTGCTGCTCCCTCGGTCGCATCGAGGCCGAGCGCGCGATGCTCGGCGAGAACCGGCCCGGCAATCCGATGCTCGCCGCCAACCTCGCGACCCAGTTGATCGAGATGGGCGTCCGTGGCGTCATCGCCGCCGGATGGCGGGTACTGGACGACGCGGCGAAGCTGTTCGCCAGCACCTTCTACGAAGCCTTCCTTGCCGGCGAGACCTTCGGCGAGGCGGTGCTCGCCGCCCGCCGGGCCACTTTCGACCGCTTCCCCACCACCAACACCTGGGGCGCCTACCAATGCTACGGCGACCCCAGCCTGCTGCTGCGGCGGCCGCCAAGCAGCCACGAGCGCCGCCGCCATGCCGCACGCTACGACTTCGTCGCACCGCGGGAGGTGATCGCCGAACTGGAGCGCCTGACCCAGCAGAGTCGCTACCAGGCCATGGAATCCGCCGACGACCGCAAGCGTCGCGAGGAGCGCATCGACGCGCTCGCGAGGCTGTGCGAGCGGCGCGGATGGTCGGGGCATGGCGACATCCAGGAGGCCTTCGGGCAGCTGTGGGCGGAATTCGGCGACCATGATCGCGCCATCGCCTGCTACCGGGCAGCCCAGGGGGCCGGGGACGGCAGCGCCTCGATGAAGGCCACCGAGCAACTCATAAACATGCTCGCGCGACGGGGCAGCGGCCTGCTCGCGGCGGGCGGGCCCGAGGCCATGGCAAAGGGCAAGGCCCTGCTCGGCGAGGCCGAGCAGCTCATCACCGGAGTGCTCGCCGTCGCTCCGAATGCCGAACGTCACTGCCTGCTCGGCAGCATCTGGAAGCGCAAGCTGAAACTCACCGCCGACAACCAGCTGGATGCAGCGCTGAAGAGCATGGCACAGGCCTACCGCAACGCCGAAAACTGTGCCCTCGAGGCGGGCGGGCGGCTCTACTACCCGGCGCTCAGCGTCCTCCATGCGGACCTGCTGCGCCAGCTGCTCGGCACCCTCACTCCGGACGAGGGCAAGGCGGCACGGCAACGCATCGCCGCCGTGCGCAAGGAGATCGAGGACCCGGCATTCCAGGCGCGCGATTTCTGGGATCGTGTCGCACCCCTCGACCTGGCCCTGAGCGAAGCCTTGTTCGACACCGCCTGCGAAGAAAATGCGGATCGCCAGGCGAATGATGCGAGCTTCAGCAAGGCGCAGGAGGAGTACCAGGCCTTGCTCGCCTACAGCTCACGCCGCGAACGGGAGTCGGTCGTGGGTACGCTGGACGCGCTCAAGACCTTCCTGGAACGCCTGCCAGCGCAGCGAAAAGGCGCTCATTTCGCCCGCGCGAGGGAGCTGGTCGGTCGCCTGAACACCCTGGCCGACGCCTTGCGAAAGTTGCTGTGAGGCATGTCTGGCGCGCACCGACCACCGTCCATCGGTGCGCGCTGTCGCCCCTCACCAGGCGGCGGGCGGCGGAGGCGGAGGCGGCTCGATGAAGCTGCCGGTGGCGAAGTAGAGCACCGCAGCGGTGATCGCCAGCGCGATCGCGAAGGCCAGCGCGCCGCCGCCCTGCGCGGGCTGGGCGTCGGCTTCGTCGACTTCCTTCATGCCGGTGACCATCGGCCGCAGCAGGTTGTCCTTCTTGAACAGCGCGTAGAACAGCACGGCCGACACGTGCAGGCCCACCAGCACGATGATCGCCCAGTAGTTCTGCCGGTGCAGCCCGGACAGCCAGTCGCTGGTCTCGCTGCTCACCAGCGCGCGCAGCGGACCGGAGAAGGCGATCTCGTCATTGGAAAACAGCCCGGTGACGGCCTGATAGAGCATGACCCCGAGCAGGGCAAGCACCGACAAGGCGCCGAGCGGGTTGTGCCCCAGCCCGCTCCAGTGCCCGCGCAGGTGCGCCCACAGGTGGGCCGGGCCGGGCACGAAGTCGGCGAAGCGGGCGTAGGTCGAGCCGATCACCCCCCACACCAGGCGGAAGGCGAGCAGCCCGGTGATGGCGATGCCGACGCGGCCGTGCCATTCGATGAGGCTGCCGCCGATCTGGGCGGTGACGTAGGCGGCCACCGCCAGGATGGCGAGCAGCCAGTGAAAAAGACGAGTGGGCAGATCCCAGACTCTGACCTTGCGCATGCTGTATTCCTTCCCTGAGATTCAGCCTGACTGACTGCGCCATCCGGCACAGGTTCCGCTGCACTGCATCATTCCGTCTTGCGCTGCGCCAGGAACTCGCGCAGATGGCGGCCGGTGTGGGATTCCGGCGTCGCCATCGCGACCTCGGGCGGGCCTTCTGCCACCACCCGGCCACCGCCCTCGCCGCCCTCCGGGCCGAGGTCGATCAGCCAGTCGGCCTCGGCCATCACGTCGAGGTCGTGCTCGATCACCAGCACGGTGTGGCCGGCATCCGTCAGGCGGTGCAGCACCCGGATCAGCTTGTCCACGTCGGCCATGTGCAGGCCCACGGTGGGCTCGTCGAGCACGTACAGGCTGTGCTTGTCGGCGGGCAGCGGCACGCCGCCGGTGTCCTCCGCATCGCCCGGGCGGCGGCGCACCTTGGCGAGCTCGGTCACCAGCTTGATGCGCTGCGCCTCGCCGCCCGACAGCGTCGGGCTGGGCTGGCCCAGGGTCAGGTAGCCGAGGCCGACGTCCTGCAGCAGCTGCAGCGGGTGGGCGATCGCGGGATGCGCGGAGAAGAAATCCACCGCCTCGTCCACCGGCATCGCCAGCACCTCGGCCACCGTCCTGTCCTTCCAGCGCACCGACAGCGTCTCGGGGTTGAAGCGCGCGCCGCCGCAGGCCTCGCACGGCGTCTTGACGTCGGGCAGGAAGCTCATCTCGACGGTGGTCTGGCCCGCGCCGTCGCACACCGGGCAGCGCCCGGCGCCGGTGTTGAAGGAGAAGCGCGAGGCGTTCCAGCCGCGCGTGCGGGCGTCGAAGGTGTCGGCGAAGAGCTTGCGGATCGCGTCCCAGAAGCCGACGTAGGTCGCCGGGCAGGAGCGCGGCGTCTTGCCGATCGGCGTCTGGTCGACCTCCAGCACGCGGCCGACCTGGTGCCAGCCGGGCATCGCCGCGCAGCCGACCAGGGGCTGGTCGACCGCCTCCGGCTGCGCCTGGCCGCGGCGGCGGGCGCGGGTCGCCTCGGGGTCGCCGAGGCGGGCGCGCAGGTTGGCGTGGATGACGTCGCGCGCCAGGCTGGACTTGCCCGAGCCGGACACGCCGGTCACCACCGTGAGGCGGGCGAGCGGGATGCGCACGTCGATGTCACGCAGGTTGTGCAGGTTGGCGCCCTCGATGCGGATCGCCGGGTTCTCCAGCGCCACCGCGCGGCGCGGGCGCAGCGGGTGCTGCAACGGGTGGCGGAAGCATTCGCCGGTGGCCGATTCGGGCGCCGCCAGCAGGTCGGCGATCGTGCCCTCGGCCACCACCCGGCCGCCGCGCACGCCGGCGCCGGGGCCGAGGTCGATGACGTGGTCGGCGCGGCGGATGGTGTCCTCGTCGTGCTCCACCACCAGCAAGGTGTTGCCGCGGTCGCGCAGGGCCTCGAGGGTGTCGAGCAGCAGGCGGTTGTCGCGCGGGTGCAGGCCGATCGTGGGTTCGTCGAGGATGTAGCACACGCCGCGCAGGTTGGAGCCGAGCTGCGCCGCCAGGCGGATGCGCTGCGCCTCGCCGCCCGACAGCGTGGGCGCGGCGCGGTCCAGCGCCAGGTAGCCGAGGCCCACGTGCTGCAGGAAGGCGAGGCGACCGCGGATCTCGCTCACCAGGTCGCGGGCGATGTCGGTCTCGCGCTCGTTCAATGCCAGGTCGGCGAAGAAGCCGGCCGCCCGGTCCACCGGCTGTGCCGCGAGCTGGTGCAGGCCGAGGTCGCGGAAGCGCACCGCGCGCGCCACCGGGTTGAGGCGCGCGCCGTCGCAGGCCGGGCAGGGTTCGTCGCTGACGATGACTTCTTCCGCGTCGCCGAGGTCGAGCGCGTCCGGGTCCTCGATGCGCGCCGCGGTCTTCAGCCCGGTGCCGTAGCACTTGGGGCACCAGCCGTGCTTGGCGTTGTACGAGAACAGGCGCGGATCCGGCTCGGGGAAGCCGGTGCCGCAGCTCGGGCAGGCGCGCAGCGTGGAGAAGGTGATCGGCACCGCACCGAGCTTGCCGATCTCCAGCACCTTGATCACGCCCTTGCCGATCTCCAGCGCCTGGCGCACGAACTCGCGCAGCGTGGCTTCGCTCTCGGGCTGCACCACCACCATGCCGGTGGGCAGCTCGATGTTGTGCTCCTTGTAGCGGTCCAATCGCGGCCACTTGGCGGTGGGCAGGTATTCGCCATCGACGCGCAGCTGCGCATGGCCCTTGCCGCGCGCCCACTTGGCGAGATCGGTGTACAGGCCCTTGCGGTTGACCACCAGCGGCGCCAGCACTTCGACCGAGGCGCCGCGCAGCTCGCGCTGGAGCTGCGCGACGATGGCCTCGAAGCTCTGCGGCGTCACCGGCACGTTGCAGTCGGGGCAGAACTGCGTGCCCAGCTTCACGTACATCAGGCGCAGGAAGGGGTGGATCTCGGTCAGCGTCGCCACCGTGCTCTTGCGCCCGCCGCGGCTGGTGCGCTGCTCGATCGCCACCGTGGGCGGAATGCCGAAGAGGCCGTCGACGTCGGGCCGGCTGGCCGGCTGCACGAACTGGCGGGCGTAGGCGTTGAGCGATTCCAGATAGCGGCGCTGGCCCTCGCCGAAGACGATGTCGAAGGCCAGCGTGGACTTGCCCGAGCCGGACAGGCCGGTGATCACGGTGAACTGGTCGCGCGGAATCTGCAGGCTGACGTTCTTGAGATTGTGCTCGCGGGCGTGGCGGATTTCGATCGCGGGGGCGGCGACGGGGCGGTATTCCACCCGCGGCTCGGCGGCGACGAGCGACCGATCTCCCGTAGGAGCGGCGCAAGCCGCGATTGCGCTTTCCGTGGCGACGGCGCGGCCGGAACCGCCGTGATCGCGGCTTGCGCCGCTCCTACGGGAACCCGGGGCCTCCGCATCCGCAGAAACAGGGGACAGACCCCGATTTCCTGCACGGGTGCGAGCAAGCGCCTCAGCGTAGTCGCGCAGCGCGGCACCGGTGTGCGAGCTCGCGTGCGCGCGCACCGCCTCCGGCGGGCCTTCGACCACGATCGCGCCGCCGTCTTCGCCGCCCTCGGGGCCGAGGTCGATGATCCAGTCGGAAGCAGCGATCACGTCGAGGTTGTGCTCGATCACGATCAGCGAATGGCCCGCCTGCAGCAGCTTGTCGAAGGCGCCGAGCAGCTTGGCGACGTCCTCGAAGTGCAGGCCGGTGGTGGGCTCGTCGAAGAGGAAGAGCAGGCCGGGTTCGGTCTTGTCCCCAGCCTTGTCCCCAAACTTATCCACAACACTGGCTTTGCGTACAGGCTTCTTCTGCGCGGCCTCGGCGAGGTGGCCGGCGAGCTTGAGGCGCTGCGCCTCGCCACCCGACAGCGTCGGCACGGGCTGGCCGAGGCGCAGGTAATCCAGGCCGACGTCGGCGAGCGGCGCGAGCGCGGCGAGCACCTTGGGATGCTCGCGGAACACATCCAGCGCCTCATGCACGGTGAGCTCCAGCACGTCGGCCACCGACAGCCCGTTCCATTGCAATTCAAGCACTTCCGGCCGATAACGCTTGCCGTCGCAGTCCGGGCAGCGCAGCCACACGTCGGACAGGAATTGCATCTCGACGTGCTCGAAGCCCGAGCCGGTGCAGGTCGGGCAGCGGCCGTGGCCGGCGTTGAAGCTGAAGGTGCCGGGGGTATAGCCGCGCTGCTTCGCCTCCGGCAGGGCGGCGAAGAGGGCACGGATCGGGTCCCAGGCGCCGACGTAGCTCACCGGGTTGGAGCGCGAGCTCTTGCCGATCGGCGACTGGTCCACCATGACCACGCCGCGCAAGTTATCCACATTCTCGAGACGATCGAAGACCCCCGGCGATTCCGCCGCTTCCCCGAAATGCTTGGCCAGCGCCGGGAACAGCACGTCCTGGATCAGCGTCGATTTTCCCGAGCCGGACACGCCGGTCAGGCAGGTCAGGCGCCGCAGCGGGAAACCGACCGTGAGATCGCGCAGGTTGTGCTGGCGCGCGCCGACCAGCTTCAGCCGCGGTGTGGCGGCGTCCACCGGGCGCGGCGGACGGTCGACGTCGATGCGCTTCGTGCCCGCCAGCCAGGGGCCGGTCACAGAATCGGGATTCGCCGCGATCTCGGCCGGCGTGCCGCGCGCGACGATGTCGCCGCCGCGCTCGCCCGGGCCGGGGCCGATCTCGAGCAGCTCGTCGGCGGCGACCATCACCTGCGGGTCGTGCTCGACCACCACCAGCGTGTTGCCGGCGTCGCGCAGCCGCGTCATCACCCCGAGGATGCGGCCGATGTCGCGCGGATGCAGGCCGATCGAGGGCTCGTCGAGCACGAACAGGGTATTCACCAGCGAGGTGCCGAGCGCGGTGGTCAGGTTGATGCGCTGCACCTCGCCGCCCGACAGCGTGCGCGACTGGCGGTCCAGCGTCAGGTAGCCGAGGCCGACGTCGGCCAGGTAGGTGAGTCGGCTGCGGATCTCGCCGAGCACCAGCTCGGTGGCCTCGTCCGCCACGCCGGGCAGCGCGAGCGCGGCGATGGCGTCGCGGATGCGGTCGACCGGCAGCGCCATCAGCTCGTGGATGGCGAGGCCCTGCACCCCCGCGATCGCAATCCCCCCCGCCGCGGCTGCCTCGCCGACGGCGGGCGCAGCCCCCATGGTCGGTCCCTCGCCGACGGTCGGCGCCCCCCCGATGGTCAGTCCCCGGCCGACAGTCGGCGCACCTCCTGTGGGAGCGGCGCAAGCCGCGATCGGGGGTTCAGCGGCGCCAACACTCGATGAAACGTGGTGATCGCGGCTTGCGCCGCTCCTACATGAAGCCTGAGCGCGGGTCGGCAAGCGCCACAACAAGGCGTCGGGTTTCAACCGCGCCCCATGGCACGCCGGGCATTCCGTGTAGCTGCGGTAGCGCGACAGCAGCACGCGGATGTGCATCTTGTAAGCCTTGGTCTCCAGCCAGTCGAAGAAATGCCGCACGCCGTACCAGTAACGCGGCCACGAGCTGTCCCAGTTCTTCCATTTCGGGTCGCCCTCGAACAGCCACTGGCGATGCTCCGGCGGCAGATCCCGCACCGGGATGTCCATCGCCACGCCGTACTTCTTCGCCATCTTCTCGAGGTCCTGCTGGCACTCGCGATAGCTCTCGGTCTGCCAGGGCTTGATCGCGCCCTCGGCCAGCGTCTTCGATTCGTCCGGCACCACCAGGCCGAAATCCACCCCGATCACCCGTCCGAAGCCGCGACAGGTCTCGCAGGCGCCGATCGGCGAGTTGAACGAGAACAGGCCGGGCGTGGCCTCCGAATAGTGGATGTCGCAGTCGGCGCAATGCAGGCCGGACGAATAGCGCCACACCGCCTCGCCCGGCGTCCCCGCCGACTTCTCCGCCCTCACCCCCTCGCCCGAGGCGTAGACGGCAAGCCGCCCGTGTCCGCGCTGCAGCGCCGCCTCCAGCGCCTCCGCCAGGCGTGAATCCTCGGCATTCGACGCGCGGAAGCGGTCCTGCACCACCTGCAGCACGTCCTGCCCCTCCGCGCCAACGCCCGCGAGGCGTTCCTGGATGCGCGTGTAGCCCTGCGCGGCGAGCAGTCCGGTCACTTCCTCCTCGCTGAAGCTCGACGGCACGGTCACCGGAAAGCACACCACCAGGCGCGGATCGCCCGCCGCCGCGGCGCGCGCGCGCAGGTCGGCGGCGATACTCACCGCCGAATCCCGCCGCACCGGCTTGCCGCAGCAACGACAGTGCAGATGCGCGGCGCGCGCGTAGAGCAGCTTGAAGTGGTCGGCGAGCTCGGTCATCGTGCCCACCGTCGAGCGCGAGGTGCGCACCGGGTTGGTCTGGTCGATCGCGATCGCCGGCGGCACGCCTTCGATGCGATCCACCTGCGGCTTGTCCATGCGGTCGAGGAACTGGCGCGCGTAGGGCGAGAAGGTCTCGACATAGCGCCGCTGGCCCTCGGCATACAGCGTGTCGAACACCAGCGAGGACTTGCCCGAGCCCGACACCCCGGTCACCACCGTCAGGCGGTTCAGCGGCAGGTCGAGCGACAGGTTGCGCAGGTTGTTCTGGCGCGCACCGCGGATGCGGATGGCGTCGGCGATCGAGGCGGGGGCGTCGATCGGGGTGTAGCGGGTGGCGGAAACGGACATGGGGCGGGAGGCGGAGACGTGAGCCGCCATTTTAGTGGGCGGGGGTGCGTCTCGGACTCATGACGCGGGGGGAAAGGTTCCCGCGCGGGGTGCCAGGACGAACCAGTCAGGCGGCAGCGTCGTGCTCGGCCAAGTGCGCGCCGGGACGCCAGCCAGTCCGCAGCAGCCCGCTCAAGGTGCTGCGCTGCAACGACGGAAATGAGGATATGGTCCGTCACGGCGGCCATCCCTACGGACCTCTTCACGCACAGTGCACCATCGGGCCAGCAGACACTCCAAAGCGCACATGCGACCACATTCAGCGACCATCTATAGGAAACTTTGTTAAGTTATACGTGCGTTGTAACTTTTCAAATCTTTATATAAACTGCACCGCATGGACCCTATCCGCAATCCCTTCTCCCCCGGTGCGGGCACTCCGCCCCCCGAACTTGCCGGCCGCGACGACCTGCGCGAGTCCTTGCGCATCGCGCTCGAGCGCGCGAGGATCGGTCGCCCGGCGAAGAGCGCCATGCTGGTTGGCCTGCGCGGTGTCGGCAAGACGGTCTTGCTGGACCGCATCAGGATGGATGCCGAGGCGGCCGGAATCCACACGGTCCGCATCGAGGCGCCCGAGGGGCGTTCGCTGCCTGCCCTGCTTGCACCGCAGTTGCGTCAGGCCCTGCTGCGCCTGAGCCAGATCGCGGCCGCGAAGGACTACGCCGTCCGCGGTCTGCGCGCGCTGGCGGGCTTCGTCGGCAAGCTCAAGGTCACTTTCGGCGACATCGAGGTAGGGATCGACTACGAGCCCGAGCCGGGCCTGGCCGACAACGGCGACCTTGAGCACGACCTGCAAGCACTGTTCGAGCAAGTTGGCCTGGCGGCCAGATCGGCCAGCACGGCCTTGGCGATCTTCGTCGACGAGCTGCAGTACGTGGAGGAGGCGCAACTGGCAGCCCTCATCACGGCGATGCATCGGACCGAGCAGCGGCAGTTGCCCGTCGTGCTGGTCGGTGCTGGTCTGCCACAACTGCGCGGGCAGATGGGGAACGCCAAGTCGTATGCCGAACGCCTGTTCGATTTCCCCATGATCGGACCGCTGCCACCCGCCGCGGCCCGCCTTGCAATCGAGAAGCCCATCGAGAACGAGGGCGTGGCGATCACCGAACGAGCCGTGAGCCAGATCCTGCAGGTCACTCAGGGCTACGCTTACTTCCTGCAGCAGTGGGGTAGTCACACGTGGCAGGCAGCGCACGCATCGCCGATCGATATCGACGCCGTCAATGCAGCGTCCGTCACCGCCGTGGCGGCGCTCGACGAGAGCTTCTTCCGCGTGCGCTTCGACCGCCTCACCCCAAAAGAGAAGCGGTATCTCCGCGCAATGGCCGAGTTGGGCGAGGGCCCCCACAGATCGGGCGACATCGCCAACTGCTTCAGCGCGCCCGTGTCTTCACTGGCTCCGACACGCAGCTCCCTGATCACCAAGGGCATGATCTGGAGCCCCAATCACGGCGACACCGCCTTCACGGTGCCGATGTTCAATGAGTTCATGAAGCGGATCATGCCGGGGGACGACTGGCGATGATCGCACTTGCTGCTTTCGATGCACACGCTCTCGGCAGGAGCCAGTGCTGGCTTGGGGGGAAGTCTGGTCAAGTTGCAGGATGCATCCGCCTATCCTCGGGGGATTCGCGTTGAATGATGGCACCCACTCCTGGTTCAACGAGCATGAATTGCTCAACCCGACAGCGCTCTGAGTGCTCCGGCCCTCCGAGTGGCTGTTCAGCAGGAATGGCGGCGGTCCGCAACGGGCCGGACTGAGACCTCCGTGCGCGGGTCCGCGAACTGTTCGTGGGGGTCTCGAACCGACCCAGAGCTGCCGCATCCCGACATGACAACCCTGCGACCGCTCTACGCCATGAAGCTGCCCCACTCAGGCGATGACCGCGACCGATTTAACCTGAGCCCACATCGCCAACCCCGGCTGAATCTGAAGCTCCTCAACCGATTTCCAGGTCACGCGCGAAATCAGGGTGTCCCCGCTGCAGCGAACCCGCACGAGTGCCTGCGCCGGATGGCTGTCGGCCAAGACGGCGTCGACCACGCCGGGGAGATGGTTCTGGATGCTGCTGCGCGTCGGCTGATCGAGCGTCAGGCTCACATCCCGTGCAAGGATGCGCAGGCGAACCCGGTTGCCGGGCACCAGGCCGATGTCACGCACCAGCACGCAGCCCGCCGATAGCTGAACACGCGCGAGGTGCCAGCGCGAATTGCACTCCTGGACGACGCCTTGGATGACCGTGCCTGCCTCCTCGTCTGCCAGGGCAGGCAAGTCGCCCTGAGCAAGCACTTCGCTGATGGGGCCGGCGGCGACGGCCTGCCCCTTGTCGAGCACCACGACCTCGTCGGCCAGTCGGCTCAGTTCATCCATCGAATGCGTGACGTAGAGCATCGGTATCGCGAGCTGGTCACGCAGGCGTTCGAGCCAAGGCATGATCTCGCGCCGGCGGTGAAGATCCAGGGAGGCGAGGGGTTCATCGAGCAGCAGCAGTCGCGGCTCGGTAACCAGGGCGCGTGCGATGGCCACGCGTTGACGCTCGCCGCCCGACAGTGCCTGCGGACGACGCTTGAGCAGCGCGCGAATACCCAGCAGATCGACCGCCTCATCTAGCGTGTTGCGGTCCGCCGATGTGGCCGTGCGACGCAGCCCATACTCGAGGTTGCGCTGCACATCCAGATGCTCGAACAGGCTGGGCACCTCCTGGAAGACGTATCCGAGGAGGCGGCGCCAGGTGGGAACGAATAGGCCCCGCTCGTCGTCCTGCCACACCGCGTCGCCGATCCTGACGAAGCCCGACACAGCACGCTCGAGCCCGGCTACACAGCGCAAGATGCTGGTCTTGCCCGACCCCGACGCCCCAAACAGCACCGTGATGCCTTTGCCAGGAAGGTGAAGATCGACATCGACATCGAACTGCGCGCGCGGCAGCTTCAGGCGGATCTGGTTGATATCAGCCATCAACGCATCACGCTCGCGCCGTTGCGCTTGAGCAACGACAGGCACAGCAGGACCACGAAAGAAAAGGCCACCATGCCGCCCGCCAGCCAGTGAGCCTGCGCGTACTCCATCGCTTCGACATGACCATAGATCTGAGTCGAGACCACGCGTGTCTTGCCCGGGATGTTGCCGCCGATCATCAACACCACCCCGAACTCGCCAACGGTGTGCGCAAAGCTGAGGATGGCGGCGGTGAGCAGACCGGGCCGTGCGAGCGGCAGCGCCACGCTGAAGAAAGCGTCGAGCGGGCTCGCGCGCAGGGTGGCGGCAGCCTCAAGCGGCCGGGCACCGATGGACTCGAAGGCGTGTTGAATCGGCTGCACGGCGAAGGGCAGCGAGAAGATGATCGAACCGATCAGGAGGCCGGTGAAGGTGAAGGACAACGTACCCCAACCCAAGGCCAGGGTCAGCTGCCCCAACGGCCCCTGCGGCCCCATCAACACCAGCAAATAGAAGCCCAGCACCGTCGGCGGAAGCACAAGCGGCAAGGTCACCACCGCGCTGATCGGTGCCCGCCAGCGCGAGCGTGTCTGTGACAGCCACCACGCCAGCGGTGTCGCGACGAGCAACAGCAGCACGGTCGTCAGTGTCGCCAGTTCCAGCGTCAGCCAGACAGCCTGCCAGGCGTGGTGGTCCAACATGGTGAGGCTCAGAGCCCGTAGCCGTAGGAACGAATGACCGCCTTCGCCGCATCGCCCTGCAGATAGCGCATCAACTCGGCTGCCGCCGTGTTGTCCTTGCCCTTGGCCAGGATCAGCGCATCCTGGCGGATCGGTTCGTAGAGCGTTTCAGGCACCATCCAGGCCGAGCCCTCGGTCAGGCGGCCTTCGGCATACACCTGCGACAGCGCGACGAAACCCAGCGGCGCGTTCTGGGTGGCGACGAACTGATAGGTCTGGCCGATGTTCTCGCCCTGCACGAACTTGCTGCTGAGCGCATCGGCCAGGCCAAGCTGCGTCAAGGTCTGCATCGCCGCCGCACCATAGGGGGCTAGGAGTCTGCGCGGCAGAAGCCAAGCGTCGGTGAGTTAAGTCCTCGCGGGCGTTTCGGGGCCGGTAGACTGTCGAGATGACGAGCTATCTGCCCTATTGCCCGCAGCAGCAGATGCTGCTGCCCCAGGCGCTGCAGGAGTGGCTACCCGAAGGCCACTTGGCGTACTTCATCAGCGACGCGGTCGACGGGTTGGATCTGAGCGCGTTCCACGCCCGGTATGCCGGTGGCGGACCGCGCAACCAGCCGTTTCATCCGGCCATGATGGTCAAGGTGCTGCTGTATGCGTACGCCACGGGCGTGTTCAGTTCGCGCAAGATCGCGCGCAAGCTGCACGAGGATGTGGCGTTCCGGGTCCTGGCGGCAGACAACTTCCCGGCCCACCGCACGCTGAGCGACTTTCGCGCGGTCCATTTGAAGGAGCTGAGCGAGTTGTTCGTGCAGGTGGTGCGACTGGCCCGCGAGATGGGGCTGGTCAAGCTCGGGACGGTGGCCATCGACGGCACCAAGGTCAAGGCAAACGCCAGCCGCCACAAGGCGATGAGTTACGGCCATATGGTGAAGGCGGAGGCCGAGTTGAAACGGCAGATCGAGGCGCTGCTCAATCGGGCCAAGGCCGCCGACGACGCCGAGCGGAACGAGCCCGAGTGGGATGTGCCGGCCGAGATCGCGCGGCGCGAGGCGCGGCTGACGGCGATTGCTGAAGCCCGGGCGCGGCTCGAGCAGCGCCAGCGCGAGGCCGATCAGGCGCGCGGGCGCAGCGACGATGACGAGCGTCGCCCGCGCGGCGGTGACGGCAAACCGAAGGGCGGGCGCTACAAGCGCGACTTTGGAGTGCCCGAGGACAAGGCGCAGGAGAACTTCACCGATCCGGACAGCCGCATCATGAAGCGCGCCGGCGGCGGTTTCGATCCGAGCTACAACGCCCAGACGGCGGTCGACGAGACCGCCCACATCATCGTGGCGGCCGAGCTGACCAACAACGCCAGCGACGCCGGGCAACTGGCGGGGGTACTGCAGGCCGTGCGCGACAACGTCGAACACCGACCGCGCCAGGCGCTGGCCGACACCGGCTACCGCTCGGAGCAAACGTTCCGGGAACTCGACGGGTGCGGGACCGAACTGGTGGTGGCGCTGGGCCGGGAAGGTAAGCGCCGACTCGGCTTCGATCGCGAACGCAATCCGCACACCGCGCAGATGGCCGACAAGCTCGAGAGCGAGGCGGGCAAGAGCGCCTACCGAAAACGGAAATGGATCGCCGAACCGCCCAACGGCTGGATCAAGAACGTGTTGGGATTCCGGCAGTTCAGCCTGCGGGGCCTGGAGCGCGTCAAAGCGGAGTGGAAGCTCGTCTGTATGGCGCTGAACCTGCGCAGGATGAGCACATTGAGGACGGCATGACGGGAAAAGGGGGCAAACCTGTCCCCGTTGCCGTCCGGCATGCGCGCCGCGCCGTCGCAAAGCAACTTGACCACGGCCTCAGTCTCGTGCAGCACCTCGCGGTTCGCCAATCATTCTGCTAGAAAACACGCTCTGGAGTTCTGCCGCGCAGACTCCTAGCTTGGGGTCGGCCAGTGCGATGCGTTCGAACGAGCCCGTGCGCAAGACTTCGCCCTTGTCGTCGACCAGGCCCGGCTGCTTGCTCCACAGCACGAGCTTGCCGATGGCGTAAGTGAAGCGGGTGCCCGCCACGCCTTCGCCTTCCCGTTCCAGACGCGCAGGCGTCTCGTCATCGGCGGCGAACAGGACCTCGAACGGAGCTCCATTCTTGATCTGCGCGTAGAACTTGCCCGTCGAGCCGAAGGACAGCGCAAGCTTGTGCCCCGTCTCCTTCTCGAAGGCTGCGGCAATCTTCTGCATCGGCGCGGTAAAGTTTGCGGCGACGGCCACGCTGAGCTCAGCGGCTTGCAGGGGCGCGCTCAGGAACAGACCCGCCATCAGGACGGCAGCAACTGGTTTCATGGCTATACTCGCTATTCACAAAAGGAATAGCGAGTATAGCCAAGCTTTTCTGGTGAGGGGACAATCCGCGCATGAACCCTTCACCTTCTCTTCAGTTTGACGCCGCCCTCGGGCATGACGCCACGGACAAGCGTATCGATGTGCTGCGTCGCATCGGGTCGGTTGGATCCATCTCCGAAGCGGCGCGCGGCGCCGGCATCAGCTACAAGGCGGCCTGGCAGGCCATCGAGACCCTCGGCAACCTCGCCGGGACGCCGCTGGTGGAGAAGGCGGTGGGCGGCAGCGGCGGCGGCGGCGCACAACTGACGGCGGCAGGGCATCGGCTGCTACGCGCCTTCGATCTGCTCACGGCAGCCCGCCACGCAGTCCTGACTCAGCTCGATCAAGAGCAGGGCAGCAATCCTCCCGCGCTTGGCCTGGCCGCGCTCGGGCTGCGAACGAGCATGCGCAACCAACTGCCCTGTGTCGTTGCCGATGTGAGCACAGCAGGCGCTGCAGTCAGGGTCGAACTCGCGCTCTCGGACGGAACGCGGCTTGCATCGCGCATCACCCAGGAAAGCGCGCAACTGCTGGACCTCAGAAAAGGCATGGCGGTGCTCGCCTTGTGCAAGGCGACGGCGGTCAAGATATTTGAGGTGGAGGCTGCGACCCATGCCAACAACGTGCTGCGCGGTCGCGTGGTTCGCGTCTCCGGGGATGCCGGAGCGGCAGAGGTGAGCTTGCAGCTGAGCTGTGGCTTGTCGATGGTGGGGTTCGCAGGCGACGACGGAGGACTCAAGGTCGGTCAAGATTGCGTGGCGCAGGTCGATGACTCTGCCGTCGTCATCGCACTGGCGGGCTAACCCATACACGTGAACTGCCAACGAACCAGTGGCAGCAGTCAGTGCAACACCGGTCCTCGGAAAGCGTGGCTAAGCCGTTCGAGCTGAGACAGCTCCTGGCCGAATGTGTGAGTTCGGGCTGAGTGCCCCGTAGCGGCCGGTGCCGATCGGGCGGCGGTCGCCCTCAATAGCTGCAAAGGCAGGAAGCGACCGAAACGAACAGTCCCCTGCCGAACGCATTCCAATCGAAACACCTCCCCGGTGCCCGAGCGCCAACCGTGACGCGCCAGCTCAATTGGGCGATCACCGGGCTATTGGGTTCTCACGATCCGCCCCCAATGCCCGCCCACGCATCGGCGGCGGGATCGACAACGATCCGGGATCACGACCCGCCGCGCAACTTGTAATACTCGGCGATGGCAGGAATCCCCGCGATCCGGTCGACGAAGGCCGCGAGCTTCGGCGCCACGGTCTCGACCAGATCGGCTGGAATGTGGTCCAGCTTGCCGGAGCCAAGCCAGCGCAGGATGACGAAGGTCTTGAGGTCGGCGATGGTGAGGCGATGGTCCGCAAGGAATTCGCCGCCGTGGGCTTCGAGTTGGTTCTGCAGCCAGCGCAGATACCGCGGCAATACTTCCGCCGCCAGGGCCTCGCGGGCGTGCTTGAGCGCATCGCCGGTCATTCCGAAAGTCGCCACGATCTTCGTGTTGATGTCTTCCAGCGCGCCCATCACTTCGTCGCAGAACAAGGCCTGAAGGTCGTCTTCGGGGTAGAGCCCGGCCAGCTTTCCGGCATAGCGCGTGATTGCGTCGCTCTGGGTGACCTGCACGTCATTGACGTGAAGCGTCGGCACCTGGTCCAGCGGTGTGGTCTTGCGAACCTCGGCAAAATCACCGAACGCAAAACGCTTGTCCTCGAATGGAATGCCGCCGATGTGCAGGGCCAGGCGTGCGGGCTCTGCCCGTCCGCCGGAAACGTCGAAATAGGTAAGCTTGAGTTTGTCCATGGGTCCGTGTCCTGCCAGCGTGCGGGGTTGTCGGTGTCGCCTGCAATGCGCTCCCGGTCACTGATCTGTCCAGGCGGCCATGTCAGGCTACGGAAAGTGCTTGAATCAGGTGCGGGTTGATGAAGAGTTTCTCGCGTCCTGCCTTCATCTCGCGCAGGAGGCCGATGTCGACGAGTTGCTTCAGATAGACCGATGCCGTCTGGCGTTGGGCAATGTCGGCGTCGACGACGTTGGCGATGCGGCAATAGGGTTGTACGAAGATCAGCTCGGTCAGCTCGCGCGAGTAGATGCCGGGCGCATCGCGCTTCATCCGTTCGGCTATGTCGTCGATGAGCGCTCTGATGGCCTTGATCCGGGACGTCGTCCATTGCGCGGTATTGCGGACCGCGTCGAGCATGAACAGTATCCACGGCTCCCAGGCGGCATCCCGGCTGACATTCAGCAGGAGGCGGTAGTAGTCCTGCCTGGCTTCGATGATGGCTTTGGACAGGTAGAGCATCGGGATGTCGAGCTGCAAGCCTTCAGGATGGCCCGCGACTCGACTTCCGCCTGAGGGGGAAGGGCAGGGAGGTCGTTGTATGGCTTGCGCGGGTCGAAGAGCATGTGTCGATATCTGGATGATTCATCGGCACGTCGATGGGACGTGTCGACGGAATCGACATGATATCGGGTCGTGTCGAAAAATGACGATATTCTCTACAAGTGTGGGGGTGATGATCCCCGCGCTTCGGTGGTGAGCGCCTGCTTTACATCTGCGCTTTGCAACGCATGGCACTTAGCGCGTGTCTTCAGTGCCTTGGCCAGTTCCAGATCGCGGGAACATCCCGGGCGTGGTGCAGGACGCACGCAACAGTGATCCCATCGTCCTCAACGTCGAGCGTGACGGTCTTGTCGTCGAGGCGGATGACGCAGCCGCTGCGCACCTGCTGGTCGCGGCCAACGAAGCCGACGCGATCGCCGATGGCGACTTCATTGCGCCCCAGGCCCTGGCGCGGCTTCTCGCGGATGTCGACGTCGGCGCCGTCGGGATTGATCGCAGCGTAGGGGATCAGCCAGCGCTGGCCGGTGGCGGTGTCGAGCACCAGGGCCTGTTTGCGCCTCAGCTCCAGAAGCTGGCCGCTGCGCGCGGTGTTGGCCCGGGTGTCGAAGTACTCGAGGGCTTGCCCGCGCAGCAGCTCGGGTCATTGCGGACGAGGCGTTTCAGTACTGGCGTCAGCCGAGGTAAAACTCCTCCCACTCGATCTCGGTCCACCACTCGGCCTCCAGTCCGTCGCAGGTCTCGCCATGGGCCCGGCACATGAAGCAACCGTCACCGCGCGTGAGCGCGAAGTCCTCGACCGGCGGGTAACGGACGAGCAGGGCCGCGGCGCCCTCACGCGCGGCCGCCTCTGCCTCGCTCATCGGCCGATCCGGCAATTCGGCAACGCCGCTGCGACGAAGCCGCTTGACGCCCTCCGGGTAGAGGACGGAATTCTCCGCGTCGATATGACGCCAGAGCGCGTGCGAGTAGCGAGTTGCCAGCGCGCGCAGCCGAACACGGTCGTCCTCGGACGGCGGCCGCTGTTCGAGAATCGGCAGCATCTCGCACAGCCACGCCGCCATCTCGGCGTGCTCGTGCAGCACGGCGTACACCGGTCCGCGGTCGCCCGGGAGTTCCGCGTCGGTGACGAGCGCATTGAGGAACACCCGCTCCTCGCGATCGTGATGGAAATGGCCGGCGAACTCGGTGAAAAACGCGGCGAAGCGTCCGCCGTCGTCCGGGTCCGCGGTGCCATCGATGAATCCGTCTACGAACGCGCGAAACGATCCGAGCACCTGATCGATCAGCACGTGTTCGTCCTGCAATGTTTCGATCAGCTTCATCGTCGATTCATCCTCCCGTATCCGTGTTCCTATCCGCCCGCATTCGCCGTCGAGGGCACCGGCGGCGCGATCACTTCCCTCGTCGACACCCCCGCCGCTACCTTGCCGGCCCGAGGATCTCGACCCCGTCCATCATCACCGGGTCGGCATCGACCACGCGGTAGGGCAGGCTGTACGCCACGCGCCATTGCTGCCCCGCGCAATCGAGGGTGACGGTCTTGTCGTTAAGGCGGATGACGCAGCCGCTGCGCTCCTGATGGTCGCGGCCGACGAAGCCAACCCGGTCGCCGATGGCGAGCTCGTTGCGGCCGAGGCCCTGGCGCGGCCTCTCGCGGAGGTCGACGTCGGCGGGGATGCCGGGCGGGCCTCAAGGCATCGACTTGCTTGTTCGACCATGGCGCCCGCAGGCACCAGCCTGGGCGCCGACCCGCAGCAGCTCCAGCAGCGCGCTCAGTGGCCCGCCGGGCTCGCCCGCCCAGACCAGGTTCGTCCGGTTCGTCCGCATCGCCTCCGGCAGTTCGTGGCGTTGGATCGAATCGCCCATGACGGCATTGTCGAGGACGCTCGCCGGCATGATGGCGACGCCGGTTCCGGCCGCGACGCAGGCCACGATAGCATGGTAGGAGCCGAGGTCGAGGAACCGGCGCGGGGTGACGCCGGCCGCGGCGAACCAGTCGACCAGCAGGCGCCGGTATGAGCAGCCATGCGGAAAGGCGACGACCGTCTGGTCGGCGAGATCCTGCGCACCGCCGATGCGGGGGCCGCCTCGCGCGGTGATGAGGACCAGCTCTTCCGCGAAGACGGCCACGGCCGAGAGGCTTCCCTTGTCGAAGGGTTCGGAGACGAAGGCGGCGTCGATCCGGTGATTGTCGAGTCGCCGCAGCAGCGCCGCGGTCGTTCCGGTCTGCAACTCCACGTGCGTTCGGGGATGCGCGGCGTGGTACCGCGAGAGGATGGGCGGCAGGCGCACGCTGGCCGCACTCTCCAGCGAGCCCAGGCGCAGCGAGCCCGCGACTACCCCGCTGCAGAGGTCCTCCTCGGCTTCGTCGGCCAGCCGCAACAGGCGCTCGGCGTGCCCGAGCAGGCGATGACCCGCATCGGTGAGCACCACGTTCCGTCCTTGCCGCCGAAAGAGTTGCGTACCCAGTCGGGACTCGAACTGCTTGATGCGGGTCGTGACGTTGGAAGGCACCCGATTGAGCCGGTCCGCCGCACGCAGCACACCGCCTTCCACCGCCACACATCGGAAGATGTGCAGGTCTTCCAGGCTGATCCTTCTCATATCGAGAACGTTATTTCTTAAAAATTCACTATTCGATTCTATCCGACGAGCGTCTAATCCCGCCATGGAAAAAAATCCTCCGTCGTCTCTGTCGCCGGGCGCCATCGTCTTCATCGGCCTCCTTGCGCTGGCCATCGCGATGGGCATCGGTCGCTTCGCATTTACGCCGCTGATGCCGCTCATGGTGCGCGATGGCAGCCTGAATACCGTCACCGGGACGGAATGGGCGACGGCGAACTACGTCGGCTACCTGCTCGGTGCGATCAGCGCCTCGTGGTTCGCGCGCAGTCCCCGGCTGGGCTTGCAGGTCGGGTTGCTCGGCGTCGCCGCGACCACCCTGGCGATGGCTTGGGGTAACGCCGCCTTGCCGTGGCTCGGCTTGGCCCTGCGGGCGAGCGCGGGCGTCTTCAGCGCCTGGGTGCTCGTGTGCGCCAGCAGTTGGTGCCTGCCCGAACTGGCGCGGCGGAGTTCGACCTCGCTGGGCGGATGGATCTACACCGGGGTGGGCGTGGGCATCGCGGCCACGGGTGTACTGACCTGGCTGGGCGGCGCACAGGCGGCCGCGGTGCTGTGGGTGGAGCTCGGGCTGCTCGCCGTCGTCGGCGCCGTCCATGTCATTTGGCGTCTGCGCGGGCAATCCGCCGCAGCGAGCCCTGCCGGCACGCCCGACGCGCCGAAGCCCCCACCGCCGGCGGTCGCGAGCGGGAACCTGGGCATCGTGCTGTGCTACAGCGCGTTCGGCTTCGGCTACATCATTCCCGCGACCTTCCTGCCCACCATGGCGCGGCAGCTGGTGTCCGACCCGCTCGTGTTCGGGCTCACCTGGCCGATCTTCGGCGCGGCGGCGGCGCTGTCCGTGGCCTTCGCCGCGCACCGTCTGCACGGCTGGCCGCGCAGGAAGGTGTGGGCGATCGCCCAGGGGGTGATGGCGGCAGGCACCCTGCTGCCGTTGCTGCAGCCGGCATTGTGGGTACTGGCCGCCTCGGCGGTGCTGGTCGGCGGCACCTTCATGGTGACCACCATGGCAGGCCTTCAGCTGGCGCGCGAACGCGCGCCCGCGAACCCGACGGCGCTGCTGGCCCGCATGACCACCGGCTTCGCTGCCGGACAGATCGCCGGTCCGCTGCTCGTGCGCCTGGTCGGCGATACGCGCATTGCCGGCCTCGACGCGCTGGGCCTGGCGAGCGCGACCGCCGGCCTCCTGCTGGCGATGACCGCCATCTGGCTCTGGCGCGACGACATCGCGGCCGCAACGAAGCCGCGATCCGCTTGAGACGCGGACGAACGCCCGAGCACGATCGCGGCGTCGGATTCCGCCGGGCCCGGCACCCCTTGCTTCAGCACGCATCACGCCTGCGCTGCGCCGGGCTTTGGTCTATGGTTCCGGTACGAGCCGCTCCGGCGCCGCCGGCGGGCTCGTACTGCCCAAGAGCCCGCATGGACAAGCCGCCTCATCGCTTGCCGGTATTCCTGAATCTGGCACAGATCCGCTTTCCGATCGGTGCGATCGCCTCGATTGCGCACCGGGTGTCGGGGGTCTTGCTGTTCATCGCCCTGCCCGTCCTCGCGGCGCTGCTCCACGCATCGCTGCGCAGCGAAGCGGATTTCGCCTCGGTGCGCGGTCTGCTCTCGTCGCCGCTCTCGCTCGTGGTGGCCGGTGTGCTGGCGTGGGCGCTCGCGCATCACGTGCTGGCCGGGATCCGCCACCTGTTGATGGACGTCGGCATCGGCAGCGAGCTCGAGCGTGCGCGCGCCAGCGCACGCCTCATTCTGGTCGCCGCGCCCGCGCTGGCCCTGCTCCTTCTCGTGTGGGGGCTGTCATGAGGTTGTTCACAGGGCAACGGGCATGGGTGGTGCAACGCCTCAGCGCCTTGCTGTTGCTGGTGCTGATCCTGCTCGCCATGCTCGCGCTGCCTTTCGCGTCGCCGCTCGATTTCTCCGCGTGGCGCGCCTTGGCCGGCGGCGCGCTGGGGGGGCCGCTGATCGCGCTGCTGTTCGGCGCCTTGTGCGCGCACGCCTGGGTAGGCATGCGCGACATCGTGCTCGACTACCTCCAGCCGCGCGGACTGCGGCTGGCGGTGCTGGGCCTGATCACGGTCGTGCTGCTCGGCGTGCTGGCACGCGTGCTGCTGAGCCTGGCCATGGTGGCGCTCGCCGCCTGAGCGGCGCAGGGGCGGACATGAGACTGAACATCTATCGCTACGACCCGGAGCGCGGCGATCCGCCGCGGATGCAGGCCTACGATGTGCAGCCGGAGGCGGGCGACAAGAAGCTGCTCGACCTGCTGATGAGGCTGCGCGTGCAGGACGACAGCCTGTCGTTCCGGCGCTCGTGCCGCGAGGGAGTGTGCGGCTCGGACGCGATGAACATCAACGGCCGCAACGGCCTCGCCTGCCTGACCGCGCTCGACGGGCTGAAGGAGCCGATCGTGCTGCGCCCGCTACCCGGCTTTCCGGTAATCCGCGACCTCGTCGTAGACATGACGCAGTTCTTCGCCCACTACCACTCGATCCGGCCCTGGCTGATCAACGACGAGCCCCTGCCCGAGCGCGAGCGGCTGCAGACGCCGACCGAGCGCGAGCGCCTGGACGGCCTGTACGAATGCATCCTGTGCGCCTGCTGCAGCGCGTTCTGCCCGTCCTACTGGTGGAATCCGGACAAGTTCATCGGGCCGTCGGGCCTGCTGCAGGCCTATCGCTTCATCGCCGACAGCCGCGACACCGCCTCCGCCGAGCGGCTGGACTTCCTCGACGACGTCTATCGCCTCTACCGCTGCCGCACGATCATGAACTGCACCGAGGTCTGCCCGAAGGGACTGAGCCCCTCGCACGCCATCGAACGGATCCGCCTGGCCTTGCTGCAGCGTTCATCCTGAAAAGGCAGGGCGGGAGCGCGCCATTCGCCCCGGGGGCCGGACCGCGTTCTTTCCGCGTCAAAGCGCCGGGAGGCCCGGGACGAGGAACACCGCCATCGTTGCGGCCCAGGCCAGCACACCGCAG
Source organism: Thauera sp. DNT-1 (assembly GCF_055393985.1). Lineage (NCBI taxonomy): Bacteria > Pseudomonadati > Pseudomonadota > Betaproteobacteria > Rhodocyclales > Zoogloeaceae > Thauera > Thauera sp. DNT-1. The sequence goes on from NZ_AP043752.1 coordinate 2,680,307, forward strand.
TGGATCGCGACGATGCCGATCTCCAGGGCCACGATCTCTTCACGAACCCCGAGCATGCAGCGGACACCCCGCTTCAGCAGCGCGACCGAAGCGCCGATCGCCAGCACCGGCAGTACCAGGACGGCGAGCGTCCCGTCCTGCAGGAGCGCGAACGACGATAGCCAGAGCGGGAGCAGGGATACCGTCGCGAGCAGACAAGCGTCGCGTGCGCTCGCCCGCACCCCATGGGTCGCCGCGACGGCGCCGATCAGCCAGCGGATCATCAGGAAGCCGACGAGCTGCGCGGCGAACAGCGCGAACTCCACGAACTGCCAGGCGGAAGCGGAGAGGGCGGGCAGATAGTGGGCCGATCCGACATCGGTCGCATGGGACAACATCGCGGGGGGCAACATGGCGGCCGGCAGGGCGACCCCGAAGACCAGGGTGGCCAGCGAGGGCGGACGGCGGGAGAGTTCGGTCCAGGCGGCGTCCGAGGACCACAGCATGGGCGGCAGATGGAGGGAAGACATGATCGATCTCTGCTGGCGTGTTTGGGCGGCTCGAGGAATTTATATCACAACATGATATAAACTAGCATGGCCCGCCCCCCGACAGCGAATACGTTGCGACCAGCGCGCGGAGAACCCGCCCGCAGCTTTGCGCGGCCACGAAGCACAGGCAGACCGTCATCCGGTGGCGCAGCGCGCCCCGACTATCGCCGCTCCCGGCCGGCGGGCGGGCGCACGATCGTGATCGGCGCGATGGCGCGCGCCGCCGCTTGCAGGCCGAGTGCCTCGTGCAGCCGTGCGTCGCTGCCGACGAGGTCGGCAAGCGAAACGCGGTCGAGTGCAGCCAGGAAGGCCTGCAGGGCACCGTCCAGCGCGCCCTTGAGCCGGCACGCCGGATCCAGCAGGCAGTGCGACTGCGTTCCGAAGCACTCGACGAGCGCGAGGCTCGGTTCGAGCTGGCGGACCACGTTGCCGAGACCGATCTCGCTGCTTGCACGCGCGAGCCTCAAACCCCCTCCCTTGCAGCGTGCGCCGTCGACGAAGCCCTTCGCCACCAGTTCGGTGACGATCTTCATGAGGTGGCTGCGCGAGATGTCGAAACGCTCGGCGACCTCCTTGATGGTGATGCGCCGCTCGGGGATGGCCCCGAGCTACATGAGTACCCGGAGCGCGTAATCGGTGTGTTGCGTGATGTTCATCGGCAGGGCGTGCAGAGGAGTCGTTGTCGGCTCCATGCTAGCAACAATAGATTCATACAGGTTGACTCTTCAAGGAGGAACGGCCATGGCCCACGTCCTTACCGAAGCCTGCATCCGCTGCAAATACACGGACTGCGTAAGCATGTGCCCAGTCGAGACCCATCCGGCGCTGCCCGCCACCGCCCCCTGGCACGCTCGCAGCCCGCCTGCCCTCGCCTGTCGCTACACTGCCCGCACGAGAACCCGCGAAGCGAAGGGAGACAGGTCATGGCCGAGCACGCTGCCGAGCCGACGGTGAAGCATTTCCGCCTCGCCCTGCTGTGGCCGCTGCGGCTGCTGACCGCGACGGGCGCGCTGGGGCCGCAGCAGCGGCCGTGGCAGGTGCTGCGCGACCTGGGCGAGGCCTCGCCGTGGCGCGAGGTCGAGCACGACCTGGAGGTCGAAGGCAGCGTCTTCCAGGAGCGGCACTACAACGAGTTCGTGACCTTCCTGCCCTACGTGCAGCAGTTCCTCTACGGCGAGGGCCGTGCGCAGCGCGGCGACTCGGCGGACGCGGGGCCGGCGATGCGCGTGTTCCGTCGCCGCGATATCGCGAAACTGCGCGTGGCCGCACGCGACGGCGACGCGCCGGTGACGCTCGACGTCGTCCATGTGCATCTGTATTTCTTCTTCGACGTCGATGTGGTGATCCTCAACGTCGAGGTCGCCGGCGGCGACCTGCCCTTGTCCGCGGTGCAGGAGCTGATGTATCGCATCGGCCGCGCCTACCCGTCGGGCTGGGACGAGCACGGCCGCGCGCTGCACAGCCTCGCCGTCGCCGAGCTGATCGGGCGCGACGGGTCGGTGCTGGCGCGCACCGACGCGCACGAGCGCGAGGCCTTCCTGACCCACGTCAGCCGCCATCGCGCACCGCGCATCGCCGCGCACTGGGCCTGGCTGATGCAGCCGCTGGCGAGCGCCTACTCGGCCCAGCCCGGCACGCTGCGCTATCGCCAGATCGAGTATCACCGCATGCCGCTGACGGCCTATCTCGCCCTCGACGACCCGCAGGCGCTGACGCGCAGGGATTTCGTCCGCCTCGGCCTGGTGACCGGCGCGGGACCGCACACGGCACAAGCCGAACGCGAGGGCGGCGGCAACGCCCTGCCCTACGCCGAACCGCATCTGGACGACTTCGAGCGCCGCCACTGCTACGACCGCTTCTGGTCCGCGAGCGGCGCGGCGCCCTGGACCCGCTACCTGTGCAGCGGCCACGCGCTGGTGGTGGTGGGCGATGCGAAGTCGGCCTATTTCACCGACCGCGAGCGCGGCGTGCTGGCGCAGTTCCGCCACCAGCACTTCCTGCTGTTCCTGATCGCGCACTTCCAGAAGTCGGCGCTGCTGATGTTCTCCGAGCGCCTGGTCGAGGCGCTCAAGCGCCTGCACGTCACCGACCCGGAAAGCGTGCGGCGCTTCAAGCGCGCGATCCGCGCCAGCTTCGAGGGCTTCCTGCGTTTCACGCATCGCTACTGGTTCCACGACATCGCCGAGCAGGCGCAGACACGCGCGCTGTTCCGCATGACCAGCGCGCATCTGGGCACCGACGCGCTGTACGCCGAGATCAAGGAGCGCACCGCGGACATGAACGGCTACCTCGAGGCCGACAGCCTGCGCCGCCAGGCCAACACCGTGGTGCGCCTGACCGTGGTGACGATCTTCGGCCTCATCGGCACCATCACCACCGGCTTCCTGGGCATGAACCTGCTCGCCGAAGCGGAATCGCCGCTCGCCGAGCGCCTGGCCTACTTCGCGCTGGTGTTCGGCGTGTCGACGGCGCTCACGCTGTACACGATGGTCAAGTCCAAGCGCCTGTCGGACTTCCTCGACGCGGTGTCGGACGAGCGCCTGTCGACCTGGAACAAGCTCCGCGCGCTCGCCGCCGTGTGGCGTCGCGGCGCGGACTGAGCGGCCCCGCTACATCAGCCACTCCGGCCGCAGCAGCATCACCGCACCGAGCGCCAGCATCACCACGCCCGCAAGCAGCTTGAGCATGCGGCCGCCGCGCTCGCCGAGCTTGCCGCTGCCGAGGGCGAGCACCGCGGTGCCGACCATCAGCGCGTCGTCGGCGATGTAGGCGAGGATGTAGAGGCCGAGGTAGCCGTAGTGGGCGAGCGGCGAGAGGTCCTGGCTGGTGAGCACCGCGGTGTAGATCGCCGGCAGGCCGGCGGTGCATAGCAGCTCGACGAAGTTCACCACCACCGCCAGCACCGCGACCGCGGCGAGCGAGGCGGGCAGGGATTCGGCCTTCAGGATGGCGCGGGCACGCGCATAGATGCCCGGCTTGGCGGACTCCGGGATGGACAGCGAGACGCCGCGGCGGAAGGCGAAGAAGTCCTTTACGTTGATCAGGCCGATGAGCATGGCCAGCACGGCGAGGCCGACGCGCAGCGCGGCCGTCATGCCGACGAGCAGGAAGACGTTGAGCCAGGCCGCCATGAAGGCGTAGTACACCGCGCCGCTGGCGAGCACGAAGGTGCCGGCGACCATCGCCATGCGACGGCGGTCCTGCAGCCTCACCAGCAGCGACAGCAGGAATAGCAGCACCCACATCGCGCAGGGGTTGAAGCCGTCGAGCAGGCCGAGCGCCAGGGTGAACATCGGCAGGCCGAGCTCGCTCGCGCTCAGGGTGCCGAACAGGCCCGACTCCACCCGGTCGCGCGGCGGCGGCGGGGCCTCGTCGAGCAGGCGCAGCAGCTCGGCGCCGACGTGCTCGGCGTCGTCGAAGCCGACCAGCACCCGGCCGCCATAGACGAAAGTGGGCACGCCCGGCGGCCACGCCCCGACTGCCTCGCTGATCGCCACCAGGGCGTCGCGCGCGGCGGGGTCGCGATCGACCTCGCGCAGCACGACCTGCAGCCCGGGGCGGGCGTCGGCGAGACCGGCGAGAAAGCGCTTGGCCTCCGCGCAATGCGGGCAGCCTTCGCGCACATAGACGTGGAGCTGGCCCGGCGCGGGGAGATCGAGCGCCGGCGCGGCGGTGCCGGCATCGGCGCCCGGGCTCGCATGGGCGAACAGCAGGCATGCCAGCAGCAACAGGGTACGAAGAACCGCCGCGATCGCCATGGATGCGCCCCTCGCCGGCGCCGTGCCGCTCAGCGGCCGGCGGGCTCCTTGCCGCCTCCGGGCGGAACGGCGGCGCGCTCCTCGACCGGCGCGGCCTCCTGCGTCGTCGGCTCGGTGCGTGCGCGCATGCTCTCGAGCGCCCCCTTGCCGACCTCGCGCAGGCGCTCCGCGACGTCGCGGGTGGCCTCGGCGATGCGGTGCGCCGCCTGCTCGGCGGCTTCCTTGGCGTCGCGCGCGGTCTCGGGCGAGCGGCCATCACCGCCACGGTCTTCGTCGGGCGCCTGATTCAGCGCTCCCGCGTCGGATGATGCGCGCGAAGCGTCCTTGGCGAATTCGCTCGCGGCCTTCTCCGCCGCCGTGCGCACCGCCGCTTCCACCGCGGCGCTGCCCGCCTCGCCGATCTTGCGCGCGGCCTCGCCGGCCTTCTGCATCGCCTCGCGTGCCGCCTCGGCGGCTTCGCGCCGGGCCTCGGCAGCCTCGCCGCGCGGCGCCTCGGGCGCCGGAGCGGCTTGTTCGACCTTGGGCGCCGGCGCGGGCTCGGGTGCGCAGGCGACGACGAGCACGGAGGCGGCGAGGGCGAGGAGCAGGCGGGACGCGTTCATGAAGGACGAGAGCGGATTCGACGGCGACAGCCTGCAGGGTACGCAATCCCGTCGCGAAGAAGAACTGCAAGATGCACGCCGCAACAAGCGGAAAAACGATGGGGCCCACATGGGCCCCATCGTATCCGTCACACCGGAACCGCTTACTTGACGCGGTTCTTGTACTCGTCGGTGCGGGTGTCGATCTCGATCTTGTCGCCGATCTCGACGAAGGCCGGCACGGGCAGCTCGAAGCCGGTGCTGATCTTGGCCGGCTTCATGACCTTGCCCGAGGTGTCGCCCTTGACGGCGGGCTCGGTGTAGACGACCTCGCGCACCACGCTGTTGGGCAACTCGACCGAGATCGCCTTGCCGTTGTAGAACACCACCTCGCACTGCAGGCCGTCCTCGAGGTACTTGAGCGCGTCGGTCATGTTGTCCGCTTCGACTTCGTACTGCTCGTAGTCGGCATCCATGAACACGTACATCGGGTCCGCGAAGTAGGAGTAGGTGACTTCCTTGTGGTCGAGGACGACGACCTCGAACTTGTCGTCGGCCTTGTAGACCGACTCCGACGGCGCACCGGTGAGCAGGTTCTTGAACTTCATCTTCACGACCGCGGAGTTGCGGCCGGACTTGTTGTATTCGGCCTTCTGCACCACCAACGGGTCGCTGCCGACCATGATGACGTTGCCCGAGCGGAGTTCCTGAGCGGTTTTCATGCTGTTTCCTGAATGGTTCGACGCGACTCGTGGTCGCATGTCCTTGAAAAAATTAGCGCGCGATTCTACCGCGCGGCGTGCGCGATGTGGGAACAGAATGTATCGAGTGCGGTCGCGAGATCGGGCAGCTCCGCCTGCACATCGCACCAGCGGCGAGCATGGACATCGAGCCCGGGCAGCGCCGCGGCGAGGGCCGGCCAGGCCTCGGCCGGCGTCGCACGATCCGGCGCGCAGCCGTTCCAGGCGCGCCAGAAGCGGGCGAGCGCATCCGCCTCGGCCGCCGGCAGCCCCTGCAGGTAGCGCGCCAGGAAAGCCTCGAGCTTGTCGTGATGGGCGGCATCCGCCTGCGGATAGATCTGCCACACGAAGGGTCGCGCCGCCCATTGCGCGCGCACGAAGGAGTCCTCGCCGCGCACGAAATTCAGCTCGCAGGCCCACAGCAGCTCGTCGTAGCCCGCCTGGTCGGTGAAGGGCAGCACGCAGGCGGTGAGCGCGCCGTGCACCACCCGATCGCCCGCCTGCAGGCGCTCGCGACCGAGCGCACGTTGCACGTCGCCGAGCACGCGCGACTCGGGCACCAGCACCAGCATCTCGCGACCGCTGCCGGCCCAGGCGTCGAACAGGGCGGGGAGCTCCGGCTGCTCGTAGGCGAACAGCGACACCCGCAGCGCATCCGGGCCGCTCGCGATGCCGCGCGCGGCCAGCCAGGCGGCGCGTCCCTCGGGACGGGCTCGCCAGGCGTCGCGGCGCGCGAGCAGGTCGGCCTCGCGCGGCAATCCGCCAGTGCCCGCATCGAAGCCCGGAAAAAAGAAATGCTTCACCAGCGGCAGGCGCGGATGCGGCGAGGCCATGCCGTGACAGCCCGCCACCCAGGCCTCGGCCGACAGGTACTCGAGGTTGATCCACAACGGCGCCTGCCGCAGCGCCGCCATGGCCTCGAGCTGGGCGGTCGGCAGCTCGCAGGCGAAGGCCTCGACGACGATCTCGCCCGGCACGAGCGGAACGAACGCCCTCGTCCAGCGCCGCAACTCCACCCCTTGCACGCTTCCGCCCGCCCGCTCATCCACCGCGGCGGCGGCCGGACAGATGCGCCGCAAGGCCTCCCATTCATCCACCCAGAGCCGCACCGCTCCACCTCCACGGCGTGCCAGATCGGTCGCCAGCCGCCAGCACACGCCGATATCCCCAAAATTATCCACAACCTGACAGAAGATCTCCCAGCGGGGACGGGCGGGCGACCGGAATCGATGCATGGTGGGGACAATCCTGGATAAACAATGGGGACAGCTTGTGAACAAGCCGACTTCACGCGATCGGCCGGAAAAGGCTCAACAAAACGCGCACAGCCGACCAAGGGGCTTCTCAACCGCCTTTTGAAGAACACGAACGCTTTGCCGGCAAGGTCTCCGGGTACTTATCCACAAGAAACGCGCCACTGTTAACTTCTTTGTTATTTAAATCAATAGAAAAACAGAAGAACAAACCCGCAGCCGCCACGGCCGGGCCACCAAGCTTGCCCAGCGCACGAGAGTGCCGGCATGATGCCGGCCATGGGTGGTCGCTTCCCCGACCACGAACCACCCGAGAGGCCGCCAGGCCCATGAATCAGGATCTTTCCCCATGCATGGCCGCAAACTTCTTCCGCTCGCCCTGATCCTCGCCTTTCCCGCGCTCGCAATCGCCCAATCGGCGCAACAGCAAGGACTTCCCTCCCCCGAGGCGGCGCAGGAACAAGCTCTGCTGGAGCAGAGCCGCACGCAGGTGCGCGGTTTCTCGGTATGGCTGGGGGAAACGGTGAATGACTGGTTCGGCGATCGTCCCTTCGAGGAGGGCGGCAAGGTGACCAATGGGCGTCTGGGGCTACGCAACCTGTGGCGTCAGGACGAAGGCTGGAATACCAACGTGCGTTTCCGTGCGCGTTTCGATCTCCCCAACCTGCGCGACAAGGCCTACGTTTTCATCGGCCGGCAGAACGAGCGCGAACTCGTGACCGACCAATCCGAAGCCTTTACGCGCGAACAGCTCCTGCTCGAAGAACGCCGCAAGGAAGACCAGACCGGTTTTGCCGGCGTGGGGGTGGCCTTGCGCAAGAACCTCGATTTCCGTGTCGGTGTGCGCGGCGGAATGAAGTTCTACACGCAAGCGCGTTATCGCAAGCAGTGGGCGCTGACCGAACTGGACCGGATCGAATTCCGCGAAACGGTGTTCTGGAACAACAAGGACAAGTTCGGCTCGACCACCGCGCTGGACTACGAGCACGCCTTCACGCCCTCGCTCTCGCTGAATTGGCAGAATGCGACGACGATTTCGGAAAAGACCGACGATTTCGCCTGGGGTAGCAGCCTGGGGCTGTTCAAGCGCTTCGGTGACGATCGGATCCTGTCGGGCGAGATGCTGGTGACCGGAGAAACCGGTGCCGAAGAAAACGTGGATGAATACGGCGTGCGGATGAAATGGACCCAGCCGGTCTATCGCGACTGGTTGATCGGCGAGTTCATCGTCGGCCACTACTGGCCGCAGCGCGAGGACCGCGAGCGCGAGCGCGCCTGGGGGGTCGGGGTGAACCTCGAGATGCGCTTCTGAGCTTCCGAGGCCTCGTAGGAGCGACGCAAGTCGCGATCGGCGCGCCGGTTCGTGCGGCACTCGTCTCGCCACCGCAATCGCGACTTGCGTCGCTCCCACGGGAGACAGCGCGGCGTATCGGCGCCGTAGGAGCGACGCAAGTCGCGATCGGGCCTCGATAGCACCGTCCGCTCGAGGGCGAGCGTCCAATCGCGACTTGCGTCGCTCCTACGGAAACCGGTGCGGAGGCCGGCGCATGCGGCGGAGCGCGATGGCAGGCAGGCTCAGGAAGTCGCGTCGGCGTAGTCGGCCAGGCGGGCCAGGTCCTCGGCCTCGAGCCAGCGCCACTGCCCGGGCGCCAGCCCGGCCGGCAGGTCGAGCCCGCCCACGCGGCTGCGGTGCAGCACCTCGACACGGTTGCCGGCGGCGCCGACCATGCGCTTGACCTGATGATACTTGCCCTCGCAGATCGTCAGCCGCAGCGTGGTCGGACTGAGCAGCTCGCACGCCGCAGCCGCGATCGGAACGGGCTCGTCGTTCAGTTCGACGCCGGCGACCAGCCGGTCGGCGAAGTCCTGTTCCACCGCATGCTTGAGCGTCACCTCATAGACCTTGGGCGTACGCTTCTTTCCCGAGCTCCACTGGTGGATGAACTGGCCGTCGTCGGAGAGCAGCAGCAGGCCGGTCGTGTCCTGGTCGAGCCGGCCCACGCACTGCACGCCGCGGGCGAGCAGCTGCGGTGGCAGCAGGGTGAACACCGAGGGATGGAAGGTCGGCTTCTGCGAGCATTCGTAGCCTGCAGGCTTGTGCAGGACCACGTAGGCCTGGGCGCGGAAGCGCCAGGGTTGATCATCGACGGTGAATTCGAGCCCGGGCGAACCATCGCGGCTGCCGGGGTCGAACTCCTCGGTGGGGTCGTCGCAGACTTCGCCGGCGACGCTGACGTAGCCGGCACGGATAAGGGCACGGCAATCCTTGCGGCTGCCGAAGCCCTGGGCGTGGAGGAGGCGTTCGAGTTGCATGGGACGCATGTTAGCAGGGCGAGCGCCGCGGCAAGATGGACGCCCCGGCTCACCGTGCAGGATGGGGAGCGACCGAGGTCGTGCCGTGCGCGGGCCGAGCGGGTAAACTGCCGCCCTGGCCGCTCGGGAGAAGCACTTGAAATTCGAACACCTGATCGAGGTCAATGATCTCGCCGACCCGCTGCTGACCCCGCTCACCCGCGAAGAGCTGTGGTTCGGCCTGCTCTGCCGCGCCGAGGACGCGCGCGCCTTCCTGCCCGGCCTGGAGGCCTGCCGCATCGTCGAGCGCGGCGCGGGCAGCCTGGTCCGCGATCTGCACTTCGGTCACGCCGTGATCCGCGACCGGGTGAACTTCGACACCTTGCGCTGGATCCGCTTCGAAACCGAGGCCAACGCACAGCATGCCGGCGGCAGCCTCACGATCACGATCGAGGAACCCGAGCCTGGCGCCCTCTTCCTGCGTTTCGCCTACCACACCTCGCTGCCCGACCAGGGCGAGGACGCGCGCTACGCGGAATTCGTGCGCTCGGCCTACCACCAGTCCGACCTCGACACCGTGCGCATCATCCGCATGATCGCCGCGTCCGGCGGGCTCGAACAGTAGGGCCCCCAAGGACTCCCGACGGCGCTGCGGCGGCCGGCTTGCCATGGCAGCGTGCTGCCGTGCGCGAGTGGCCTGGCCAGCGAACTTCCCGTGCGGTGGCGTTGCATGTGCGGGCCGGACGGCTCGCACAGCCGTTTTTCGCTCCCGAGCGTCGTCTCATCTTCCCTCTCACCAACAGGAAACCCCTTCGTCATGTGGTTCAAGAATCTGCAGGTCTATCGCCTTCCCGCCAACTGGGACATGAGCGCCGAGCGCCTCGAGGAACAGCTCGCGAAGAAGCCCTTCCACCCCTGCGGCAGCCAGGACATGGAGAGTCGCGGCTGGCTGTCGCCGCTGGGCAACGAGGTGCTGGTGCACGCCGTGGGCGGCCAGTGGCTGGTCTGCCTCGGCTTCGAGCACCGCCTGCTGCCCTCCGCGGTGGTCAAGCAGGAGGCCGACGAGCGCGCCGAGGAGCTGGCCGAGCAACAGGGCTACAAGCTCGGTCGCAAGCAGTTGAAGGAGCTGCGCGAGCAGGTGACGCAGGAACTGATGCCGCGCGCCTTCACCCGCCGCCGCCGCATGTTCGCCTGGATCGACCCGATCAATGGCTGGCTGGTGGTGGATGCCGCCAGCCAGAGCAAGGCCGAGGACATGCTCGAGCAGCTGCGCCACACCCTCGACAGCTTCCCGCTGACCTTGCTGCGCACCGAGCGCTCGCCGATGTCGGCGATGGCCGACTGGCTGGCCGGTGGCGAGGCCCCGGACGGCTTCACCATCGACCAGGACTGCGAGCTGCGCTCGGTGGCCGAGGACAAGGCCGCGGTGCGCTATGCGCGTCACCCGCTCGAAGGCGACGACATCAAGGGCCACCTGGAAGCCGGCAAGCTGCCGACCCGGCTGGCGCTGACCTTCGACGACCGCATCAGCTTCGTGCTGACCGAGAAGCTAGAGATCAAGCGCCTCGATTTCCTCGACATCGTGCGCGATCAGGTGGGCGAAGCCGACAAGGACGACGCCGAGGCGCTGTTCAACGCCGAATTCGCGCTCATGACCGGCGAGCTCGCCCACCTGCTGCCGGCGGTCGTGGCCGCGCTCGGCGGCGAGCTTGCAGGCGCCGCGGTGGAAACCGGCGTGAGCGCCGAGCTGCCGCGTGTGCAGAAGGAAATGGCCGCCGCGCGGCCGGTGTCCGCGCAGACCGTCGCCGCGGACGATCCGCCGTTCTGAGCCTCGCAGCGCCTGGCCGGATTGGCACGGGCGCACGGGCCGGGCTGCTGCATCGCGACTTGCGTCGCTCCCACGGTACGGCTCCAGAAGAGCGGTGGATTCTCTAGGAGCGACGCAAGTCGCGATACAGGCCGTCGAGATGGAAATGCTGCACCGATGGGGGGTTCGAGCCGCAAGCAGGGGTCCGCTTCTTGGTGTACACAGAATTTAAAGATTTAAAAGATCATAAAGATCATGTACCGCCCGATTCTGTGGACAACCCGGTTTTTCATGGCTGAATCAGCGTCTTGCATCAAGCAAAACCCGGTGCACGATGGCCGCGGGAAACGAGTACGGTTTGTGGATGAAAAACCCGCCGTCGCCGCCTTCACGACTTATCCACAATTTCCGATCCCCTTCGGTCACAGCTTTCCCACTGCCCGAAAAACGCCACACGGGAACCGATCCTCACCCGCGAACCCGTTCCCCGGCGAGCTGCGCTAAAGTCTGCCCATGAACGACACGATGTTCCTCGAATGGTGGCACTGGGAGATCGCCGGCATCGCGCTGGTGCTGCTCGAGCTCGCCCTGCCCTCCTTCTTCATCATCTGGTTCGGGCTCGGTGCGATGCTCACCGGATTCGTGCTGCTCGCGATGCCGGACCTGGCGCTGTCGCAGCAGATCGCGGTCTGGATCATCGCCTCGATGGCGATGACCGTGCTGTGGTTCAGCTTCGCGAAGCGCGCGCGCGTCAGGACCCTGATCGGCACCGCCGCCGGCGAGGTGATCGGGGAAGTGGGCCTGCTGGTGAGCGCGGTCGCGCCCTTCGAGCGCGGCAAGGTGCGCTTCCAGCGCCCGGTGCTCGGCGCCGACGAATGGGCCTGTGTGGCCGAGAGCGCGATCGCGGCCGGCGAGCGCGTGAAGGTGGTGAGCGTGGAGGGCAGCTACGTCAAGGTGACGAAGGCCTGAGCAACAAGGAAAGCAAGGAAATGATCATGTCGGAAGGACTCGCGATCGCGATCGCGGTGCTGGTGTTCGTGGTGATCACGATCGCCAAGGGGGTGCGTCTGGTGGCGCAGGGCGAGGAATGGGTGGTCGAGCGCCTGGGCAAGTACCACGCCACGCTGCGCCCCGGGCTCAACATCCTCATCCCCTACCTCGACCGCGTCGCCTACAAGCTGGTGACCAAGGACATCATCCTCGACGTGCAGGAGCAGGAGGTCATCACCCGCGACAATGCGGTGATCCTCACCAACGCGATCGCCTTCGTGAAGGTCACCGACCCGGTCAAGGCGGTGTATGGCGTGACCGACTTCTCCGAGGCGATCCGCAACCTGATCATGACCACGCTGCGCTCGATCGTCGGCGAGATGGAGCTCGACGAGGCGCTGTCCTCGCGCGACAAGATCAAGGCGCGCCTGCGCGAGAGCATCGCCGACGAGGCGGTCGACTGGGGCCTCACGGTGAAGTCGGTCGAGATCCAGGACATCAAGCCTTCCGAATCCATGCAGCGGGCGATGGAGCTGCAGGCCGCCGCCGAGCGCGAGCGCAAGGCCGCGGTGACCAAGGCCGAGGGCGCCAAGCAGGCCGCCATCCTCGAGGCCGAGGCGCGGCTCGAATCCGCCAAGCGCGACGCCAACGCCCAGGTCATGCTCGCCGAGGCCTCGGCCGAGTCGATCCGCCGCGTCACCGCCGGAATCGGCGACCAGGCGGGCCCGATGATGTACCTGCTCGGCGAGAAGTACATCGCCGCGCTCGAGAAGCTGGGCGACTCCGGCAGCGCCAAGATCGTGGTGATGCCCGCCGACCTCCAGGAGACCTTGCGCGGCCTCGTCGGCCGGCTGGGCGCGCGCGGCTGAATCCGCTCCAGCCCGGCGTCTCCGATCGCTTTCCCCGGATCCGTACCCGCAACAAAGGAAGACAACGATGCGCAAATACTCGAAACCCGTCCGTAGCCTGATTGCCGCCGTCGCACTGGTCACGGTCTCCACTGGCGCGCTGGCGCAGAACTTCATGAAGGACAAGGCCGAGGTCGAGAAGCTGCTCACCGGCGCCACCTTGATCGGCGTGTATCTGCGCACCGAATCGGCCTACACGCTCAAGTTCGGCACCGACGGCACGCTCACCGACACCACCGGCGCCAAGGCGCGCTGGTGGGTGGACGACCAGGCGCGCTATTGCCGCGAATGGCTCGACGGCAAGCTCAAGGGCAACACCGGCTGCATGAACCTCGAGCTCGAGGAAGGCCAGGTGGCGCTCTACTCCGAAGGCAAGAAGGTGGTCGAGGGCATCGTCACCCGAAAATGACCTGCGCGACCGGAGCGGGCATGCGACTGCTGATCGTCTATTCCACCATCGACGGCCATACGCTCGAGATCTGCGAGCGCATCGCCGCGATCGCGCGTGCGACCGGTCACGAGGTCGAGCTGGCCGAGGTGGAGTCGGCCAGCGCTGAACAGCTCGAGGCCTGCGACCGCATCGTGATCGGCGCCAGCATCCGCTACGGTCACCATCGTCCCGCGGTGAAGGCCTTCATCGACCGCCACCAGGCGGCGCTCGAGGTGCGCCCGAACGCCTTCTTCTCGGTCAACGCGGTCGGCCGCAAGCCGCACAAGCGCCAGGCCGACACCAACCCCTACGTGCGCAAGTTCCTCGGCCAGCTGCGCTGGAAGCCGCAGCAGGTGGAGGTCTTCGGCGGCAAGATCGAATACCCGCGCTACGGCTTCTTCGACCGCAACATGATCCGCCTGATCATGTGGATCACCGGCGGCCCCACCGACCCGCGCTCGGTCACGGATTTCACCGACTGGACGCAGGTCGAGGCCTTCGCGCACCAGCTTCTCGCCTGACTGGTGACGGAAAACGCGCGCGCCGCGGAGCCGATCGCGGGCTGGGCACTGTGGCGGCTCGACGACAACGGCAACCGCTTCGTCGTCGCGGTGTTCGCGCACCGCGAAGAGGCCGAGGCGGCCGCGTACGCCTTCGAGGCGCACGGACACAAGCAGACCTACTGGGTGGAGGCGGTCGGCGATCGCGGTTGCCCACCCGTTTGACGGGACTTCCTACACCGGCGCCGGGATGGCGGCGAGGGTGTGCTCGAGATGCTCGCAGCAGCGCATCCAGACCATCGCGACCGGCGATGGCGAGCGGTGGTGTGGATGGTCCGGGGGGCACTTCGGCCGCGGCCAGGTGGACAGCCCATTGCTTGCGGAGGCCGCGGCGGACGAATCGCCGCGATTTGCGGAAACTTCCGCGTGCCACGAGCCTGCAAGGCCTCGGCGACCGGCTCGTCGAGGCTGCAGACGTTTCCAGCGCCTGGTTGCCGCGCTTATTTCAGGTGGTGCTGGGTCAGCGCCACCCAGTAGGCGGCGCCCACGGGCAGGTTGTCGTCGTCGAAGTCGTACTTGGGATGGTGAACCATGGCGGTGTCGCCGTTGCCGATGATGCAGTAGGTGCTCGGCTTGAGCTGGGCGAAAAAGGCGAAATCCTCGCTGCCCATGTAGGTCGGTCCGGGCATCACCACCTGATCCTCGCCGAGCAGCTTGCGGGCGACGTCGGCACACTCCTCGGTCAGCGCGGGATCATTGACCAGCACGGCACCCGGCGAACCTTCGCGGATTTCGTAGCGGACCCCGAAGGCCTCGGCCTGTGCCGCGGTGATGGACTTGATCTTGGCGAGCACCAGCTGACGCGTTTCCGGCTTGCTGGTGCGGGTGCTCAGGCGCAGGGTCGCGGTCTGCGGAATGACGTTGCCGGCATCGCCCGCCAGGAAGGCGCCGACGCTCACCACGGCTGAATCCTTGGCCGCGACGTTGCGCGAGACGATGGTCTGCAGCGCCATGACCAGGGAAGCTCCCGCCACCACCGGGTCGATGCTTTTCTCGGGCATCGAGCCGTGGCTGCCGACACCGGTCAGCACGATTTCCCAGTTGTCCACCGCGGCGAACAGCGGGCCGGAGGTGAAGTACATCTTGCCCTGCTCCAGCGCGGGCATGTTGTGCATGCCGAAGACCGCATCCATCGGGAAGCGCTCGAACAGACCGTCCTGGATCATGGCGACCGCGCCGCCCATGATTTCTTCGGCGGGCTGGAAGATCAGGTTGACCGTGCCGTTGAACGCACGAGTGCGCGCCAGGTGCTGCGCAGCCCCCAGCAGCATGGCGCTATGACCGTCATGACCGCATGTATGCGACTTGCCTTCGATGGTGCTCTTGTGGTCGCTGTCATTCGCTTCCTGCACGGCGAGGGCGTCGGTATCGGCACGCAGGCCGATCGACTTCTTGCTGTCGCCGCAGCGCATCCTGGCCACCACGCCCGTCTTGCCGACGCCTTCGGTGACCTCGTATCCCCACTCCCGCAGCAGGCCGGCGATGTAGCTGGCCGTCTTGTGCTCGTCGAACGCGACCTCGGGGTGGCGGTGCATGTGGTGACGCCAGGTCTTCATCGCTTCCTGATTCGCCGACAACTCTTGCAAAAGCGTGCTCATGATGACTCCCGATCGAAATCTGAAACCTGTTGATGAAACGCCCGGGCCGTGCGGACCGATGCGATCGGCCCGGGCTGACTGTGCGCACGCGCCATGCTGGAATCCACTGCGCACGGCGCGGAGAGGGTTTGCCCTGGAAGCGGGTCAGTTCTTCTTGCCGACGAACTTCGGCACGGTGAGCATGATCGACATGATCGCCACCACCACCATGAAGACGTTGAACATCAGCGCGATGATCGCTGCCTCGCGCACGGCCAGGTTGTCCTGGCGTCCGGCGAAGGTGATCACGCCTTCGAGCCAGGCGATGCTCTCGGGGTTGGCACTGAGCGCGGTGAAGATCGCAGCGGAGATCGCCACACCGAAGGCGGCGCCCAGCGAGGAAGCCATCTTGTAGATGCCCGCGCCCGAACCGGCCTGGGCGGCCGGTAGCGCGGACAGCGCGGCGTCGGTCGAAGGCGTGGCGTAGAAGGCCAGACCGACCCCGAACAGGGTGTAGCCGATGATGGCGAGGGTGTTGTAGTCCTCGAGCAGCAGGTTGGCCGGGGACAGCATCACGATCGACACGCCCACGATCAGGCAACCCCAGATCATCGGCTTGCGGGCGCCGAAGCGTTGCAGCAGCTTTTCACCGACACGGATGAAGGCGATGATTGCGATCGCATAACCCAGGGTCAGGCCACCGGCTTGCTGCGCCGTCATGTTGCCGCCCAGTTGAACCAGTTGCAGCGAAACCAGCAGGGTGCCGGCCACACCGTTGAGCAGGAAGTTGGACAGGGTGGCGCCGGTATAGGTCGGGTTCTGGAACAGCTTGAAATCGACGAAGGGCTGGCCGCTGGTGTTTTCGATACGGAAGAACAGGGTGCCGAAGATCACCACGACGGCGATCAGACCCATGATCAGCGGGCTGGTCCAGCCCATCTTGTTGCCTTGAGTGACGACGATCTGCAGGGCCACCATGCTGATCATGAAGGTCAGCACGCCCGGCAGGTCGAACTTGTAGGCGCCTTTGGTTTCGGCCTTGCTTTCCGGTGTGCCCTTGACCATCAGCATGCCGATCACGGCGACGACGATCGAGGCGAAGAAGATGTAACGCCAGCCGAGGTTCTCCGCGACCAGGCCGCCGAACAGCGAACAGACACCCGACCCTCCCCAGGAGCCGATCGACCACAGGCTCACCGCGCGCTGACGGGCCGGACCGTCCCAGTACGTCTTCACCAGCGCGAGACTGGCTGGCATGATGCAGGCTGCCGAAACCCCCTGCAGGGCACGACCTACCAGCAGGAAGGTGGTCGCCAGGCTGCCGGTGGGGGCGAGGGCGATCAGCAGGGAACCGACGATGCTGAGCAGGAAGCCGATCTGAACGGTCTTCACGCGGCCGATACGGTCTGCAAGCCCGCCGATGACGACGATGAAGATGCCGGAAAAGAGTGCGGTGATGGCCACCGCATTGTTCATCATGCTGGCATCGATACCGAGGTCCTTTTGCATGTCCGGCGCAATGTTGAGGACCGTCTGTGCAAAAAGCCAGAATGTGATGACGCCTAAGATGATGCCATACAGCAGCTTGTCATTGCCTTGGTAGGCAGTGCTTGGTGTACCCACGACGGCTGTCATGTCGATCTCCTGAATGAAGGGCTCTGGATGGAATTCACGCGGCCATGTTAGTCATTCGCTCGAGCGGCAAAAGGCATTTCATTGACTGTGGTGAAGACCGTTTGGAATCACCCCGGACGGTTTATCGGCTTATGATTCCGGCAATAAGACTCAGTCGATTGTTTGGACGGAATCCAAAGCATTCCGAACGAAACCGATGAAAGAGCATCAACTTCGAGCGCTGGTGCAGGTCGCGGAATGCAGTTCGATTCGTGCAGCGGCCCGTTCGATGCACCTGAGCCAGAGCGCCCTGACCAAGTCGCTGCGCGAACTGGAAGAAGACGTGGGTGAGGAACTCATGACCCGCAGCTACAAGGGCATCGAGTTCACCCCGGCGGGCAGCATGCTGCTCAGCCATGCACGGCTGGCGCTGTCGATTCTCGACAAGGCGGCGAGGGAAATCCGCCTGCTGCGGGGCGGTGCAGGCGCACGCGTGGTCCTCGCCGTCACGCCCATGGCGGGGGCCGTAGCCCTGCCGCGCGTGTTGCGCGAGTACGAAAAATTGTGTCCGGACGCCGAGGTGCACCTGACCGAAGGCTTGCTGAGCCAGGTTCTGCCCGACCTGATCGAGGGGCGCCTCGACTTTGCGATCGCGGTCGCCGATCCCGCCGAGCTGCCCTACGAAGTCATCTTCGAGCCGCTCGGACCCGCCAATGCCGTGCTGGAAGGACGGGAAGGCCACCCACTGGCCGCAGCCACGACCTGGGCGGAACTCCGCGACGCCAAGTTCGTGATGAACCTGAGCCCCGGCAGTCTCGGACGTGCCTTGATGAGCTGGATGGAGCAGCAGGGTCTGCCGACGCCCAGGCACGTGATCCACTGTTCATCGACCCTGCTCATGCTCGAGCTCATGCAGCGCACGGACTGCATCGGCATCGGTCCGGGCCGTCTGTTCGACGACAAGTTCGTCGGCTATGGCCTGCAGCGCATCGACGTGACGCCCATGCCGCCGCCGATGTGTTTCGGCCTGCTGCGCCTGCGCGCCTTGCCGCTGTCGACTGCAGCCAAACCGATGGCGACCCTGTTTTCGCGTTATCTGAGCACCTGAGCGGGGACGCAGCCCGGCCTGGGCTGCGCGATGAATGGCAGCGATGCTCGGTTGCCTCGCTCAGCCCAGCACTTCCCCATGCTCGCGCGTGGCGTGGAAGGTCACCTTGGGCCACTTCTCCGCGGTCACTGCCAGGTTGTAGCGACTGGTGGCCAGATACACCGGGTTGCCGTCGATGTCCTTGCCCAGGCGCAGCGCCTGTTCGCGCTCGAAGTTGCGCCGGGTGACGTCATCGGGGAAGGTGAGCCAGCGTGCGGTGTGGATGTCGGCCGGTTCGAAGATCGCATCGACCTTGTACTCGTCCTTCAGGCGCTGGGCGACGATCTCGAACTGCAGCACGCCGACCGCGCCGAGCAGCATCTGGCCGCCCTCGAGCTCGAAGACCTGGATCGCGCCTTCCTCGCCGAGCTCCTGCAGGCCCTTCTGCAGCTGCTTGGACTTGAGCGGATCGCGCAGGCGGGCGGCGCGGAACATTTCGGGCGAGAAGTAGGGAATGCCCTTGAAGCCGAGGTTCTCGCCTTCGGTCAGGGTGTCGCCGATCTGCAGCTGGCCATGGTTGTGGATGCCGACGATGTCGCCGGCGACGCCGTCCTCCATGATCACGCGCTCGTTGGCCATGAAGGTGAGCACGTTGGCCAGCTTCATCTCGCGCCCGGCGCGCACGTGGCGCACCTTCATGCCGGCGCTGTAGCGGCCGGAGCAGATGCGGAAGAAGGCGATGCGGTCGCGGTGCTTCGGGTCCATGTTGGCCTGGATCTTGAACACGAAGCCGGTGAACGCGGGCTCGGCCGGCTGCACCATGCGGCTGCCGCCATCGCGCGCCTGCGGCGGCGGCGCCCAGTCGATCAGCGACTGCAGGATCTCCTGCACGCCGAAGTTGTTGATGCCCGAGCCGAAGAACACCGGGCTCTGCTTGCCGGCGAGGAAGTCGTCGAGGTCGAAGGGCGGGGAGGCGCCGTCGATCAGCTCGACGTCCTCGCGCAACTGGCCGACCTCCATCGGGAAGCGCTTGTCGAGCTCGGGGTTGTCGAGACCCTTGATGATCTCGCCGTCGCTGCGGCGCTCCTCGCCCGGAGTGAAGGTCAGCACCTGGTGCTGCAGCAGGTGATACACGCCGCGGAAGGCCTTGCCCATGCCCAGCGGCCAGGTCACCGGCGCGCAGGTGATCTTGAGCACGTCCTCGATCTCGGCGAGCAGCTCGAAGGGTTCGCGCACCTCGCGGTCGAGCTTGTTGACGAAGGTGATGATCGGCGTGTTGCGCAGGCGGCAGACCTCGAGCAGCTTGATCGTCTGCGCTTCCACGCCCTTGGCGGCGTCGATCACCATCACCGCGGCGTCGACCGCGGTCAGCACGCGGTAGGTGTCTTCCGAGAAGTCCTCGTGGCCCGGGGTGTCGAGCAGGTTGATGGTGTGGCCCTGGTACTCGAACTGCATGACCGAGCTGGTCACCGAGATGCCGCGCTGCTTCTCGACTTCCATCCAGTCCGAGGTGGCGTGGCGGGCCGACTTCCTCGCCTTCACCGTGCCGGCGAGCTGGATCGCGCCGCCGAACAGCAGCAGCTTTTCGGTGAGCGTGGTCTTGCCCGCGTCGGGGTGGGAGATGATGGCGAAGGTGCGGCGCTTCTCGACGTCGCGCAGCAGTTCGGGCGGGAAGGGGGTGGTGGTCATCGGGGCTCGTCGGCAGGAAAGCAAAAACCGCCCGCCCGGGGTCGGGCGCGGCGGGACGAGCGGGATTCTACCAAGCAATCAGGGGGATGCCGCGCCGCGGGACGCACCCGCGGCGGCATCGCGCGGCGACGGGGGCTTACTTCTTCTTGCCGACCTGGTCGCCGATCACGCCACCGATCGCGGCACCGCCCACGGTGCCGAGGATGCCGCCGTCGGTGATCACGGCACCGGCCACACCGCCGACCGCGGCGCCGGTGGCCGCGCTCTTCTCGCGCGAGGACAGGTTGTCCCAGGTCGCACAGCCGGTGGCGGCGGCGGCGAGGAGCAGGGCGGGGACGAGGGTACGGATCTTCATGATGGCCTCCTTGTGATGGTCGGTGCGCGGAGCACAGAGACATTGCCGCGCCGTCGGGGGTGTGCAGTATGAGTGCGCATCCGACGCAGGGATCCGGTCGCGAGGTTTCGACTTGTTTCGGACTTCCCGGTTCATGCGGCAGCGCGGCAAGCGCCGATTTCCGGCCTTTCCGGCGCGCCGGCGCGCCGACCGCACGCCTGCGGGGCGGTCGCGTCGATCACATCCGGATGCAGGTCTCATCTGCCTAGCATGTCCTGCGGGCGCACCCAGGCATCGAACTCCTCCGCGCTGGTGAAGCCGAGCGCAAGCGCCGCGGTACGCAGCGTGGTGCCTTCCGCCCAGGCCTTCTTGGCGATCTGCGCGGCCTTGTCGTAGCCGATGTGCGGGTTGAGCGCGGTGACCAGCATCAGGCTGCGCTCGAGGTGCTCGGACATGCGCGCGCGGTCCGCCTCCAGGCCGGCCACGCAATGGCGCAGGAAGTTGCGGCAACCGTCGGCGAGCAGGCGGATCGACTGCAGCAGGTTGTAGGCGATGACCGGCTTGAACACGTTGAGCTGCAGATGACCCTGGCTGGCGGCGAAGGCGATCGTGGCATCGTTGCCGAGCACCTGGCAGGCGATCATCGACAAGGCCTCGCACTGCGTCGGGTTGACCTTGCCGGGCATGATCGAGCTGCCCGGCTCGTTGGCCGGCAGCTTCAGCTCGGCGAGGCCGGCGCGCGGGCCCGAGCCGAGCAGGCGCAGGTCGTTGGCGAGCTTCATCAGCGCCACCGCGAGCGTCTTCAGCGCGCCCGACAAGGCCACCAGCGGTTCGTGGCCGGCGAGCGCGGCGAACTTGTCGGGCGCACTGACCAGGGGCAGGCCGGTCAGCGCCGCCAGTTCGTCGGCGATCGCCGCGGCGAAGCCCGGCGGGGCATTGAGCCCGGTGCCGACGGCGGTGCCGCCCTGGGCGAGCTCGCACACCGCGGGCAGCGCGGCGCGGATGGCATGCGCGGCGGTGTTCAACTGGGCGACGAAGGCCGACAGTTCCTGGCCGAAGGTGATCGGCGTGGCGTCCATGAGGTGCGTGCGTCCTGTCTTGAGCACCCCGGCATGGCGTTCGGCCTGGATGGCCAGCCCGTTCGACAGCTCGGTGATCGCGGGCAGCAGCTCGTCGTGCACCGCGCGCGCGGCGGCGAGGTGCATCGCGGTCGGGAAGCAGTCGTTCGAGCTCTGCGCGCGATTGACATGGTCGTTCGGATGCACCGGCGCCTTGCCGCCGCGGCCCTGCCCGGCGAGCTCGTTGGCGCGCCCGGCGACGACCTCGTTGACGTTCATGTTGGTCTGCGTGCCGCTGCCCGTCTGCCACACCACGAGCGGAAACTGCGCGTCGTGGCGGCCGGCGAGGATCTCGTCCGCCGCCTGTTCGATCAGGCGGGCGATTTCTGCGGGCAGTTCGCCGCTGCGGGCATGCACGCGCGCCGCCGCCTTCTTGATCAGCGCGAGCGCATGCACGATGGCGATCGGCATGCGCTCCTCGCCGATGGCGAAGTGGTGCAGCGAGCGCTGGGTCTGAGCACCCCAATAGGCTTCGGCAGGGACATCGATCGGGCCGAGGCTGTCGGTTTCGCTGCGGGTCATGTTCGGCCTCCACGGGCGGGCAGACGGAAAACTCCGTCCCTACGCCGTCGGACGCCGTCGGTGCCGCGCTTGTTCCGCAGCACGCCGCGCGGCAGCATGTGGCCGGTGTATGTCCAATCCGCCACCGGTGCGCCGCCATGTTCCTGCTCGATGCCTCGCTCGCCCAGTCCATCGTCGATCGCGCGATGCAGATCCTGCGCACCAACGTCAATGTGATGGACGAGCGCGGCCTGATCATCGCCAGCGGCGATCGCGCGCGCATCGGCAGCCGCCACGAGGGTGCGCTGCTGGTGCTGGCGCAGGGGCGGGCGGTGGAGGTGGACGCGGCGGTCGCGCAGCGCCTGCACGACACCCGGCCGGGCATCAACCTGCCCCTGCGCGCGGAAGGCCGGGTGGTGGGCGTGGTGGGCCTGAGCGGCGAACCCGACGCGGTCCGCCAGCAGGCCGAGCTGGTCCGTCTCGCGGCCGAGACCATGCTCGAGCAGGCGCAGTGGATGCAGATGCTCGCGCGCGACCAGCGCCTGCGCGAGGAGCTGGTGCTGCAGTTGATCGGCGTCTCCCCGCCGGGCGCCGGGCTGGACGACTGGGCAAGCCGGCTCGGCGTCGATCTCGCCCGACCCTGCGTCGCCTTGCTGATCGAGATCGCCGACGCATCGCTGGCGGCCGATGCCGTCCTCGCCGCGCAGCAGCGCCTGCGCCGGCTGCTCGCCGAGCAGGAGCCCGGCCTTGCCTGCGCGCCGGTGACGTTGCGCGAGCTTGCCGTGCTGATGCCCTTGCCGGCGGCGGAACCCGATCTGCGGAGCCGCCTCCAGGCCCTGCACGGACGCCTGGGCGGCGAGGGCAGCGGGCAGCCATGTCTTGCCCTCGGTGGCCGTTTCGGTGGCGACGATGGCCTGGCTCGTTCCTGGCAGTCCGCGCGCGCCACGCTGCAGGCCGGGCGACGCCATCGCCCGCAGGCGGCGATCCACTGCTACGACGAACTCACCCTGCCGGTGCTGCTCGCAGGCCTGGGCGAGGGCTGGCGGGCCGACGAGCTGCGTCGCCCGTTGTGGCGCCTCGCGCAGCAAGACCGCGACGGCCAGTTGCGCCGCACGCTGGCGGCGTGGTTCGCGCACGACATGAAGGCGGTGCCGAGTGCCGGTGCGCTCCACGTGCACCGCAACACCCTCGAGTACCGCCTGCGCCGCATCGGCGAGATTACCGGGCTGGATCTCGCCCGTCTGAACGACTGCCTGCTGCTGTTCATCGGCCTCGAACTGGATGTCGCGGAAAATAGGGAAATTCCACAATAAACTGTCAATTAAAGTTTATTTTTTTGTGATATCCGACGATTGATTGTCGGCTCCCAGGGACTAAGCTCCTCTGCAGCGGGCATTCGACCCGCAGCGACCGGAGACCCTGCCCATGAAGAAGATCGTCATCGCCCCCGATTCCTACAAGGAGAGCCTGTCCGCGCTGGAGGTCGCGCAGGCGATCGCGGCCGGCTTCCGCCAGGTCTTCCCCGTCGCGGAGTACGTGCTGGTGCCGGTGGCCGACGGCGGCGAGGGCACGGTCGACGCCATGGTCGCCGCCACCGGTGGCCGCAAGGAGATCGTCACGGTGAGCGGCCCGCTCGGCCAGCCCGTCGAGGCCTTCTACGGCCTCACCGGCGACGGCGCGACCGCGGTGATCGAGATGGCGGCCGCCAGCGGCCTGGCGCTGGTGCCGCCGGACCGGCGCAACCCGCTCGTCACCAGCTCGCGCGGCACCGGCGAGCTGATCCGTGCCGCGCTCGACGCCGGTGCGCGCCGCTTCATTCTCGGCATCGGTGGCAGCGCCACCAACGACGGCGGCGCCGGCATGGTGCAGGCGCTCGGCGCCCGCCTGCTCGACGCGCAGGGCGGCGAGCTCGGCCCCGGCGGCGGTGCGCTCGCCGCCCTCGAGCGCATCGACGTCTCCGCGCTCGATCCACGCCTGGCGCAATGCCGCATCGAGGTCGCCTGCGATGTGGACAACCCGCTCACCGGGCCACGCGGCGCCTCGGCGGTGTTCGGCCCGCAGAAGGGTGCCAGCGTCGAGATGGTGCAGGCGCTCGATGCCAATCTCGCCCGCTTCGCCCGCATCGTCGAGCGCGACCTCGGCGTCGCGGTCGAGGCGGTAGCGGGCGCCGGTGCGGCCGGCGGCATGGGCGCGGCGATGCTGGCCTTCTTCGGCGCCGCGCTGAAACCGGGCATCGAGATCGTCACCGCCGCCGTGGGGCTGGACGCCCACGTGCGCGACGCCGACCTGGTGATCACCGGCGAGGGCCGCATCGACTTCCAGACCGTGCATGGCAAGACCCCGATCGGCGTTGCCCGCGTCGCCAAGCGCCACGGCATTCCGGTGATCGGCATCGCCGGCTCGCTCGGCGCGGACGTCGGCGTGGTGCACGCGCACGGCATCGACGCGGTGTTCAGCGTGCTGGGCAAGCCCTGCACGCTGGACGAGGCCTTGCACGATGCCGCGGCCAACGTCGAACTGACCGCGCGCAACGTGGCGGCGGTGCTGCGCATCGGGCTGGCGCGACGCTGATCCGGTAGTCTCCACTCGAGGCCGGACGCAGGCCGGGGCGGTGCAGGCGGGCGAACGCCCTCATCCGTGTTGCTACGACTGCACGGTGCCACGGTGTGCGGGCATCATGCGGGTTCGCATCTGGCTCCCGAGAGCCGCCCGATCCTTCCAGCGCGTCCGTCGCGCGCCCCGCACGAAGGCCTGTATGGACATCATCTTCGGCATCATCCTGCCGGTCTTCGGCACGCTTGGCCTCGGCTACGTCGCGGCGCGCTCCGGCGTGTTCGACGAGGCGGCCAACCGCGGGCTGTCCGTGTTCGTGTTCAACTTCGCGCTGCCCTTGATGCTGTTCCGCGCGATCGCGCAGGCCGAGCTGCCCGACGCGATGCCCTGGGGCTATCTGCTGTCCTACTACATCGGCGCCTTCGGGGTGTATGCGCTGGCGATGCTGGGCGGGCGGGTGCTGTTCGGGCGCCGGCTCGGCGAGCAGGCGGTGCTCGGGCTGGGGGCGGGCTTCTCCAACACCGGGATGCTCGGCATTCCGCTGGTGATGACCGCCTACGGCCCGCCGGCGGCGCTGCCGCTGTTCGTGATGATCGCCTGCCACAGCCTGCTGATGCTGCCGCCCACCACCGCGCTGATCGAGGCCGCGCAGGGCGCGCGCGAGGGGCTGGGGCCGATGTTGCTCAAGCTCACGAAGAGCGTGCTCGGCACGCCGATCATCTGGGGCCTGTCCTGCGGGCTGGCGTTCGCGCTGCTCGGCATCGACATCCCCGGTCCGCTCGACGCCGTCGCGAAGGGCCTGGGCAGCGCGGCGACGCCGTGCGCGCTGTTCGCGCTCGGCGCCTCGCTGACGCGCTACAGCCTGGGCGGCAACCTGCGCGAGCCGGCGCTGCTGGTGGCGCTGAAGGCGGTGGTGCATCCGGCGATCGTGTGGCTGCTCGCCACCCAGGTGTTCGCCGTGCCGCCGCTGTGGGTGGCCACCGGCGTGCTGCTGGCGGCGCTGCCGGCGGGCATCACGCCCTATCTGTTCGCGCAGCGCTACGGCGCCTGCCAGTCCACCGTGGCCTCGGCGGTGTTCCTGTCGACCCTGGTGTCGGTGGGCACGCTGTCTGTGCTGCTCTTCGTGTTGCGGCCCTGATGTCCGGATTCCTCGAACTGCTCGACTTCTCCCTCGGGGTCACCGGGCCGATCTTCACGCTGCTCGGCCTCGGCGTGCTGCTGCGTCGGGTCGGGCTGATCACCGAGGGCTTCATCGCGGCGGGCTCGCGGCTGGTGTTCGTGGTCGGCCTGCCGACCATGCTCTTCGTCAACATCGCGCGCACGCGCCTGGAGGACTCGGCGAGCGCCGGCATGCTGGTGTATGGCCTGGCGGCGACGGTGGCGATCTGGCTGCTGATGGAGTGGGTGGCGAGCTTCGTCGTGCAGCCCGAGCGCGACCGCGGCGTGGTGGTGCAGGGCGCCTTCCGCTCCAATTTCGGCGTGGTCGGCCTGGCCTACTGCGGCAACGCCTACGGCGAGGCGGGGCTGGCGATGGCCTCGCTCTACGTCGGCGTGCTCACCATCCTGGTGAACATCCTCGGCGTGATCACGCTCAGCCGTTCGCTGCACCGCAGCCAGGGCCCGGGCAAGGTCCTGCGCGGCATCGCCACCAACCCGCTGATCCTCGGCATCCTGCTCGCGCTGCCGGTGTCGGCCTTCGCCCTCCCGCTGCCCGCGGTGGCGATGAAGTCGGCCGCCTACATCGCCGACATGACGCTGCCGCTCGCGCTGCTGTGCACCGGCGCGACGCTGGATTTCCGCAGCCTGCGCAGCGAAGCCGGCAACACCGCGCTGGCCACCTTCGGCAAGCTGGTGGCGATGCCGCTCGTGTTCACGCTCGGCGCATGGGCGGCGGGATTCCGCGCCATGGAACTCGGCGTGCTGATGCTGATGGCGTCCTCGCCTTCGGCGGCGGCGAGCTATTCGATGGTGCGGGCGATGGGC
The DNA here is from genome assembly GCF_055393985.1 of Thauera sp. DNT-1. NCBI lineage: Bacteria > Pseudomonadati > Pseudomonadota > Betaproteobacteria > Rhodocyclales > Zoogloeaceae > Thauera > Thauera sp. DNT-1. Next base: position 2,706,612 of record NZ_AP043752.1, read on the forward strand.
GGCAACGCCACGCTGGCCGCCAACATCATCGCGCTGACCACGCTCGGCTCGCTCTTCACCACCAGCGTCGGCGTCTCGCTCCTGCGTGGTGTCGGGCTGATGTGATCCTGCTTGCCCGGCACTTCTGCCGAGCGGCTTCACTGAAAGGCATTCGAAAGCCCTCCTCCGTATCGTCCGCCTCACCCTGCGAGGTGGCACGTGTCCGCCGCGCAGCGAACATATTCCGATATGGAGGAGATCGCCATGCTGCTCAAGAAGACCCTGTTCGCCGCCGCCACCGCGGTGCTTGCCACGCTCGCCGCCGGTGTCGTCCATGCCGCCCCCGAGAAGCCCGAATGCATCGCGCCCGCCAAGCCCGGCGGCGGCTTCGACCTCACCTGCAAGCTCGTGCAGAGCGCGCTGCAGAACGGCTACCTCGAGGCGCCGATGCGCGTCACCTACATGCCCGGCGGCATCGGCGCGGTGGCCTACAACACCGTGATCGCCAACCGCCCGGCCGAGGCCGGCACGGTGGTGGCCTTCTCCGGCGGCTCCTTCCTGAACCTGGCGATCGGCAAGTTCGGCAAGTACACCGAGGATGACGTGAAGTGGGTCGCCGCGGTGGGTGCCGACTACGGCGCGATCATCGTGCGCGCGGACTCGCCCTTCCAGAGCCTCAAGGACCTGATCGAGGCCACCCGCGCCAACCCGGGCAAGGTGGTGTACGGCGCGGGCGGTTCGGTCGGCAGCCAGGACTGGATGAAGTCGGCCTTGGTCGCGCGCGAGGCGGGCGTGGATCCCAAGTCGATGCGCTACGTCGCCTTCGAGGGCGGTGGCGAGGCGATGACCGCCCTGATGGGCGGCCATGTGCAGGTTTACTCGGGCGACGCCTCCGAGGTGGCGGCGCACCTGAAGGGCGGCCGCGTGCGCGTGCTCGCGGTGCTCGCTCCCCAGCGCCTGCCGGGCGAGTTGGCGGCGATCCCGACCGCGATCGAGCAGGGCTACAAGGTCGACTGGACCATCGCCCGCGGCTACTACGTCGGTCCCAAGGTCGCCGATGCGGACTACGCCTGGTGGGTGGCGACCTTCGACAAGATGCTGGCCTCGCCGGAGTTCGACAAGCTGCGCGCCGAGCGCGGCCTGTTCCCCTTCGCCCGCACCGGCGCGGCGGCGACCGAGTACGTGAAGCAGGAAGTGCAGCGCTTCAGGAAGCTCGCCGTCGAGCTCGGCCTCACCGCGCAGTAATCCTCCTCCGCAAACCCTGCCGCCTGCTGCGGCGCCCGAGGGGGCACCGCAGCAGGCGGCACACGGGAGTTCGACCATGAGTGAAAGAATCTTCGGCGGCGTGCTGCTGCTGGTGAGCCTGGCCGGCATCTGGATCGGCTGGGACCTGCAGGCGCCGATGTCCTACGAGCCGGTGGGGCCGCGCGCCTTCCCGCTGCTGGTGCTGTTCCTGCTCGGTCTGTGCGCGATCGCGCTGATGCTGGAGAAGACGAGCGAGACGGTGTGGGCACCGCCCCCGGTGCTCAAGCGCATCGGCCTGCTGTTCCTGATCGTGCTCGCCTATGCCCTGCTCTTCGACAAGCTCGGCTTCACGATCGCGACCGCGCTGATGACCGTCCCGGTGGCGCGCTTCTTCGGCGGCAGCTGGAAGCAGGGCGTCGTCGGCGGCATCGGTCTGGGCGTGGGCATGTTCTTCTTCTTCGACCGTCTGCTCGACGTCGCATTGCCCACCGGGCTGTGGCTGAACGGCATCCTGGGGTAAACCATGGAAACCTTGTCGCTTCTGATGGACGGCTTCGCCGTCGCCGGTACGCCGGAAAACCTGATGATCGCGCTGATCGGCTGCTTCATCGGCACCGTGGTCGGCCTGCTGCCCGGCCTTGGCCCGATCAACGGCGTCGCCATCCTGCTGCCGATCGCGTTCGCGATGAAGCTGCCGCCCGAGTCCGCGCTGATCCTGCTGTGCGCGGTGTATGCGGGTTGCGAGTATGGCGGCCGGATCTCCGCCATCCTGATCAACGTGCCCGGCGACGCCGGCGCGGTGATGACCACGCTCGACGGCTACCCGATGGCGAAGAAGGGCCTCGCCGGCCCCGCGCTGTCGATGTCGGCGCTCGCTTCCTTCACCGGCGCGCTGCTCGCCACCATCGGCATCGTAGCCTTCGCGCCGCTGCTCGCCGAGTGGGCGATTGCCTTCGGCCCGGCGGAGTACTTCGCGCTGATGGTGCTGGCGCTGTCCTGCCTCGGCGGCCTGGTCGGCGACTCGCTGCCCAAGGCGATGACCGCCTGCCTGATCGGCCTGCTGCTGTCGACCGTGGGCATCGACGCCAACAGCGGCGTCTATCGCTACACCTTCGACATGCTGCACCTGCAGGACGGCATCCCCTTCATCGTCATCGTGATCGGCCTGTTCGCGGTCAGCGAGCTGATGCTGATGCTGCAGAACGAGCACACCGCGAGCGAGCCGATCACCATCACCGGCCGCATCCTGTTCAACATGAAGGAGCTGATGCTGGCGAAGTGGACGATGCTGCGCTCGGCCTTCTCCGGCTTCTTCATCGGCGTGCTGCCGGGTGCCGGCGCCACCATCGCCTCGGCGATGTGCTACGCGATGGAGCGCCGCATGGCGGGCAAGGACCACCAGTTCGGCAACGGTGACATCCGCGGCGTGGCCGCGCCGGAGGCGGCCAACAACGCCTCGGCCAACGGCTCGCTGGTGCCGATGCTGACCCTGGGCGTGCCGGGCTCGGGCACCACCGCGGTGATGATCGGCGCGCTCACGCTGTACAACATCACGCCGGGGCCCACCCTGTTCCAGGACCAGCCGGTGATCGTGTGGGGCCTCATCGCCTCGCTCTTCATCGCCAACGTGATGCTGCTGGTGCTCAACATCCCGCTGATCCGCGTGTTCGTGAAGTTCCTCTCGATCCCCAACTGGCTGCTGGTGCCGGGCGTGGCGGCGATCTCGCTGGTGGGCGTGTATGCGGTGCATGGCACGACCTTCGACCTCATCCTCGGCACCCTGATCGGTGGCGTCGGCTACCTGCTGCGGGTGATGAATTTCCCGATCGCGCCCTTCATCCTCGGCTTCGTGCTCGGCGACATGATGGAGCAGAACCTGCGCCGCGCCCTGTCGATCAGCGATGGCGACGTCGGCGTGCTGTTCGCCAGCCCGATCTCGATCGGCCTGTGGGTGGCGGCGGCGGCGATGCTGCTCGGCCCGCGCCTGATGCGCATGATGGAGCAGCGCAAGGCGGTGACCGCCTGAGCGCGAAGATCACCTTCCGGGATTCCGGGATTCATCCTCCGATGACCGGAATCCGCGAGCGCGGCGGGCCCCTCCCGGCCCGCCGCCTTTCGAAGAGCGCCCCAAGGGCGCTCTTTTTTTGTGCCGGAGGGTGCGCGCTCAGTGCTCCGCCTGCGGGCCGGACACGGGGTCGATCACCCGCGGCCGGCCGCCCTGGTCGAGGGCGACGAAGACGAAGCTCGCGTCGGTGACCTTGACCTGTTCCTCGCCGTCGCGCGAGCGGCGCCAGGCCTCGACCTGGATGGTCATCGAGCTGCGTCCGACGCGCACGATGTCGGCGTACAGGCTGACCTCGTCGCCGATATACACCGGGCGCAGGAAGGTGATGCGGTCCACCGAGACCGTCGCGCAGCGGCTGCGGGCGCGGCGGGCGGCGACGTTGCCGGCGGCGAGGTCCATCTGGGCCATCAGCCAGCCGCCGAAGATGTCGCCGGCGGGGTTGGCGTCGGCCGGCATGGCGATGGTGCGGATGGCGGGTTCGCCGCGGGGTTGGGAGGGGGTCTCATGCGGGTTCATGGCAGGGCTCGCTGATAGGGAAAGGGAATGGAGACAGGAAACGGAGACAGCCGCAGCGCAAGGCGGCTGCGGTCGAGGTCGCCGTGCACCGTAGCGCAGAAGGCCGCGCGTCGACGCAAAAGGCAGGTGCAGCGGAAGATTTCCGCGTGCACCTGCCCTGCGTGAAAGCGTCGCCCTGGCGGATGGATCAGAAGCGGTGGCGCATGCCCGCCATCATCACCTGGTGCTTGTCGCCGGCGGCCGGCGTCAGGTTGCCGATCGCGTAGTTGGCGCCGACCTCGTTGTCGAGCTGCGAGTAGCCGGCGTACAGCGTGGTGCGCTTGGACAGCGCGTGCAGGTAGTAGGCCGACCAGCCGCTGGCGTCCTCGCTCGCGGCGCCGTCGGATTCGTCGCGGTCGGCGTAGCTGATCGCCACCGTGTTCGCCGGATCGAGGCGGATCTCCGCGCTGAGGTCCCAGCTGCGCGCCTTGCCGTTGCCCACGCTGCCGCGCTCCTTGTCCTGCGACCAGGCGAAATAGGGCTTCACGATGCCGAAGTCGTAGGACAGGGCGAAGCCGTCGGTGCGCACCTTGCCGCCGCTGGCGTCGCGCTGCACGGTCTGCGTGACCAGGGAGCCGGCGAGCGCGCCGTTGGCGTAGAGCATCGCGATGCCATGGCCGTCGCCCTCCTGGCGCGCGGTCGAGTCGGTTCCGCTCTCCTTGCCGAACCAGTAGCCGCCCTCGAGCTCGAAGCCGGCGAGTTTCGCCGAGCGGACCTTGATCATGTTGTCGAAGCGCGTCTCGTAGGCGGGCTTGACCGCGCCCGCCTTGCGGATCAGCAGGCCGGCGCTGCGGTCGGCGTTGCCCGTGGCGTCGAAGGGATCGAGCGCGTCGAAGGCCGGGGAATACTGGCGGCCCAGGGTCACGCGGCCGAGGCCGTTTTCCAGGCCGACGAAGGATTGGCGGCCGAACAGCCGCCCGCCTTGCTCGGCCACGCCGGTCGAGGGGTCGAAGCCGCTCTCGAGCACGAACAGGGCCTTGTTGCCGTTGCCGAGATCCTCCGTGCCGCGGAAGCCGAGCCGCGAGCCGTTGAGCTCGCCGTGGCCGATGCCCTCGTAGCGCTGCGAGCCGGATTTCTCGTAGCCGAGGTTGAGGTCGATCAGGCCGTAGAGGGTGACGTTCGATTGGGCCAGCGCGAGCGATGGCAGGGCGAGGGCGGCGGCCACCAGGGCCGGCGCGGAAAGGCGTTGCATGGGAGTCTCCTCGATCGTTCGGATGTGCGCGCCGGATGGATCGGGCGCGTGGCGCGCATTGCAGCGCCGACGCCTTTCGATCGGCTTTCAGCGCGATCCGGGGACGAGGAGAAGAGCGACGTTCAGGCGCTTGGCGTGCTGCCGAGCGGAAGTTCGACCTCCACGCACAGCCCGCGGCCGCCGGCACCGTCGCGCAGCTTCACCCGTCCGCCGTGGGCGAGCGCGATCTCGCGCACGATCGCCAGCCCGAGCCCGCTGCCTTCGCTGTCGCCCTGGCCGAGGATGCGGTAGAAGCGCTGGAACACGCGCTCGCGCTCGGCGGTGGGGATGCCGGGTCCCTGGTCGCAGACGCTCACCACCGCGTCCTCGCCGAAGGCGGCGACGGCGACGGTCACCGCCGAGCCGGGCGGGCTGTAGCGGATGGCATTGTCGATCAGGTTGGAGACCATCTCGCGCAGCATCGGGGCGTTGCCCTGCATCGTCAGGGCATGTCCGATGCCCTCGTAGGCGAGGTCGATGTCGCGCTTCAGCGCGAGCGGGGCGAGTTCCATCGCCACCTCCTTCACCAGGCCGGCGAGGTCGAGCGCGGCGCGTTCGCCGATCAGGCCGTTGACCGCTTCGGCGCGCGACAGGGTCAGCATCTGGTTGGCCAGCCGGCGCGCCGCGCGGGTGCTGCGCAGCAGGCTGGCGAAGGTCGCCAGCATCTCCTCGGGGTCGGTCTGACGCAGCCCGTATTCGGCCTGCGTGGTGAGCACCGCGAGCGGGGTGCGGATCTGGTGGGCGGCGTCGGCGAGGAAGCGCCGGCGCGCGGCGAGCATTGCCGAAAGGCGTTCCATGTGGTGGTTGATCGCGTCGATCAGCGGCGCGATCTCGCTCGGCACGCGTTCCATGCGCACCGGGGTGAGATCCTCCTCGTCGCGCGCGCGCATGTGGTCGCGCACGCGCAGCAGGGGGCGGAAGGCGGTGCCGAGCGCGGCCAGCACCAGGATCGCCCCCACCGCGACCAGCAGCGACTGGCGCTGCAGGCTGGCGACGAACAGGTCGCGTGCCAGCGCCCGGCGTGCACCGGTGGTCTCGGCGAACACGATCAGCACCGCGTCGCCGCCGCGCAGCGCGGGGTCGTAGAGACGCTTGCGCATCGCCGCCAGGCGCACCGTCTCGCCGGCATAGGGCAGGTCGAAGATGCGCACGCCGCCGTCGTCTGCCGGCAGCTCCGGTGGGCGCAGGTCGGCATAACCGGTGACCAGCCCGCCGGCAGGGTCGAACACGGCATGGAAGATGCGCTCGGCGGCATCGGCCTCGAAGCCTTCGAAGGCGGCGTAGGGGATGTCCACCTGGATCTGGCCGCCGAGCGAGTGGGTGCGTTCGCCGATCGCGCGCACCGAGGCGGTGAGCGTGCGGTCGTAGGCCTGGTTCACCGCGTCGAGCGCGCTGCGATGGGTGAAGAAGGCGTTGATCAGCAGCAGCACGGCCAGGGGCGGCAGCAGCCAGACGAGCACGCGCTGACGCAGGCTGCCGCCGTGTCCGGGCGCAGCTACCGCCCTGGCAGCCGCGCCGTGCTCGCGATCGTCCGTGCCCGGGTTTGCCGGTCTGGACCCGGAGGTGCCGTCCATGTCAGGCTGCCGGCTTCTCGGCGAGCAGGTAGCCGAGCCCGCGCAGCGTGTTGATCGCCACGCCCGCGCCTTCGAGCTTCTTGCGCAGGCGCGAGACGTAGATCTCGATCGCCTCCACGCGTGCGTCGGCATCGAACTCGAACACCTTCTCGAACAGGGCCTCGCGGGCGACCGGGCGACCGACCCGTGCGAGCAGCGCTTCCAGCACGGCCAGCTCGCGCGGAGTCAGTGCCAGCGCCTGTCCGTCCACCGCCGCCATGCGGGTGGTGGTGTCGAACTCGAGCCGGCCCAGGCGCACCAGCGGCACCTGGTTGCCGGCGCGGCGCAGCAGCGCCTTGATGCGTGCCTCGAGTTCGGCGAGCTCGAAGGGTTTGGGCAGATAATCGTCGGCGCCGAGGTTGAGCCCGTGCACCCGCTCCTCGGTGCTGCCGCGCGCGGTGAGCACCAGCACCGGTGTGGGAGCAGGCTTGTCGGGGCCGCTCTCGCGGTTGCGCAGGCGGCGCAGCACTTCGAGGCCGTCCAGCCCCGGCAGGGACAGGTCGAGGATCACCAGGTCGTAGCGTTCCGTGCGCAAGGACTGATCGGCATGGTCGCCACGATTGAGCACATCCAGCACGAAACCGGCATGCCGAAGCGAGCGCGCCACCCATTCGGCGAGTTCGGCGTGGTCCTCGACCAGCAACAGGCGCATCGGTGTTCCCGCTGAAAGTGAATCGAAAGGCGTGTGCGGGATTATCGGCGCAAAGCCGGGGTGCGTCCAAGGCGGCACATGCCGGGCATTCCCCGCATGGCGGTGCGGGCGCGGGGGCACGCGGAGCACGAGGAGGAGGGGTGATGAGGATCAGGGGTGGGAGGGCCGCGCTGAAGACGGTGCTGGCGGTCGTGGCGGCGGTGGCGATCGCCCCGGCGCGGGCCGAGCCGATCGCCGATCGCTTCGATCAGGCACGCCTGGAGGGCGTGGTGGTCGTCTATGCGGCGACCGACCTCGCGGTGGTCAAGCCGGTCATCGACGACTTCGAGGCCCTCCATCCCGGCGTTCGGGTGCAGTACCACGACATGCACTCGGCCGAACTCCATGCGCGCGTGGTCGACGAGGCCCGGCGCGGGCTGGCCGGTGCCGACGTGGTGTGGAGCTCGGCGATGGACCTGCAGGTGAAGCTGGTCAACGACGGCCACGCCCAGCCGCACCGCTCCGCCGAGACCGCGGCGCTGCCGCGCTGGGCGGTGTGGAAGGACGAGGCCTTCGGCACCACCTACGAGCCGGCGGTGATCGTCTACAACAAGCATCTGCTCGGCACGACCGAGGTGCCCGACAGCCATGCGGAGCTGATCCGCCTGCTCGATCGCGACCCGGCGCCGTTGCGCGGGCGCATCGCCACCTACGACCCCGAGCGCTCCGGCCTCGGCCTGCTGCTGCACACGCAGGACGCGCAGGCCAACCCGATCGTGTTCTGGCAGCTCGCGCGCGGCATGGGCCGGCAGGGCCTGGAGCAGCACGCGGCGAGCAGCGAGATGCTCGACCGCGTCGCCGCGGGCAAGCTGGTGCTCGCCTACAACGTGCTGGGCTCGTACGCGCACCGGCGGGCGCGCAGCGATCCGGCGCTCGGGGTGGCGCTGCCGCGGGACTACACGCTGGTGCTGAGCCGGGTCGCCTTCATCGTGCGTGGCGCGCGTCATCCGGCGGCGGCGCGCCTGTGGCTCGATCATCTGCTGTCGACCCGAGGCCAGGCCCTGCTCGCCGCCAACCTCGGCCTGCTGCCGGTGCGCACCGACGCCGGCACCGCGGGCGCGGACAGCGCTGCCGCGCTGCTCCACCACAACCTGCAGCATGCCTTCCGCCCGATCCGCATCGGCTCCGGGCTGCTCGCCTACCAGGACCAGGCCAAGAAGCAGGCCTTCCTGCGCCAGTGGGATGCGGCGACGCGGCCGGCTTCCGAGTGAGGCCCGCCCGGCCGACCGGATCCCCGGCCCTCTCCCCCACCGCCGCGCAGCGTGGTCCCGGATCGCGGTGCGTCCCCAGCGGCCCTTTCTCCGTTTCGTCCCGATCTCTCGCCGATCTCCTGCCGATGTCCGCCCTCTCCACGCTCCGTCTCGCCGCCTGGCGCCAGATCCTTCCCACGCTCGCGCTCGCCACGCTCGCCGGCTGGCTGGCCGAACGCCTGCACCTGCCGCTGCCGTGGATGATCGGCCCGCTGTTCGCCGTGGCCGGCGCACGCATGGCCGACCGGGACCTGCGCCCGCTCCCCGGTGGACGGCAGACGGGACAATGGGCGATCGGCGCCGCGCTCGGGCTGTACTTCAGTCCGGAGGTGGTGGCGCAACTGAGCCTGCATGCGCCGCTGGTGATCGCGGCCGCGCTGGGCTCGCTGGTGCTCGGCATGGCCTACGCCTTCATTCTGCTGCGGCTGGGGGGCGTGGATGCGCCGACCGCGTTCTTCGCCGCCCTGCCGGGCGGGGCCTCGGAGATGGCCAACCTCGCCGATCGCCACGGCGGTGCGGTGGACCGCATCGCCGCGGCGCACGCCATCCGGGTCATGATGGTGGTGTCGGTGCTGCCCTTCGCGCTCACCTTCGCCGGGGTGCAGGGCAGCGACGTCTACGTGCCCCTGGCGCGGGATGTGGACGCGCAGCACTTCCCGCTGCTGGTGGGCGCGAGCCTGCTCGGGGTGGGGGCGTTCAAGCTGCTGCGCATCGCCAATGCGTGGGTGCTCGGGCCGCTGCTCGGCGTGGCGCTGGCGACGCTGGCCGGCGTGCCGCTGTCGGCGCTGCCGCCCTGGGTCGTCAATGGCGGTCAGCTGCTGATCGGCTGTGCCCTCGGCTGTCGCTTCTCGCGTGCCTTCTTCCGCGCCGCGCCACGCTTCATGAGCGTCGCGGCGCTCACCGGGGCGATGTCGATCGTGCTTGCGTTCGCCCTCGCGACCCTGCTCGGCCTGGTCGCGGAGGTGCCGCTGTCGACGCTGGCGCTGGCGACCGCTCCCGGCGGAGTGTCGGAGATGTGCATCACCGCCAAGGTGCTGCAGCTGGGCGTACCCCTGGTCACCGTGTGCCATGTGTTGCGCGTGGTGGTGTTGACCGTGGGTGCGCAGTGGAGCTTCGGCATCTTCCGCCGCCTGGTGGCCGTCTGAGCGGCGCCGGTACGCCCGCGCGGGCGTACCGGCGCGGGATCAGGCGCCGTCCGCCAGCGTCGGGTAATCGGTGTATCCCTTCGGCCCGGGGGTGTAGAAGGTCGCCGGATCGGGCGCGTTGAGCGCGGCCTTGCGGCGGATGCGTTCGGGCAGGTCGGGGTTGGCGAGGAAGGCGGTGCCGAAGGCGACCGCGTCGAGCTTGCCGGCGGCGATCGCGGCGTTCGCTTCGTCCGCCGAGTAGCCCATGTTGCCGATCAGCACGCCACGGTAGGCGGCGCGCACCGGTGTCACCACGTCGCCGTGCTGCTGGCCGAAGAAATCGCCGCGCATCAGGTGCAGGTAAGCGAGCCGCCAGTCGTTCAGGCAGCCGGCGAGCCAGCTTGCCAACCCGATCGGGTCGCTGTCGATCATGTCGTTGTAGCTGTTGAGCGGCGACAGGCGCACGCCGACGCGGCCGCCGCCCCACACCTTGCACACCGCGTCGAGCACCTCGAAGAGCAGGCGGGCGCGGTTCTCGCGCGGTCCGCCGTAGGGACCGCCGCGCTGGTTGCTGCCGTCGCGCAGGAACTCGTCGAGCAGGTAGCCGTTGGCGCCGTGCACTTCCACGCCGTCGAAGCCGGCGGCACGGGCGTTCTCGGCGGCGCGCGCGAAGCCGGCGACGATGTCCGGCAGCTCGTCGTCGCGCAGTTCGCGCGGCACGACGTAGGGCTGCTTGCCCTGGGGCGTGTGCACCTCGTCGCCGGTGATCGCGAGCGCGCTGGGCGCAACCGGCTGGCGGCCGTCGTTGAGCAGCGGGTGGCAGGCGCGGCCGCCGTGCCAGATCTGCAATACGATGCGCCCGCCGGCGGCATGCACCGCGTCGGTGACCTTCTTCCAGCCTGCGACCTGGGCCTCGGAGTGGATGCCGGGCTCGTGCCAGAAGGCGGAGTTGCCCTCCATCGCCATCGTCGCCTCGGCGATCAGCAGGCCGGCGCTGGCGCGCTGGGCGTAGTGGGTGGCCATCAGCGCGCCGGGCACGTGGCCGTCCTCGGCGCGGCAGCGCGTGAGCGGGGCCATCAGGACGCGGTTGGGCAGGGCGAGATCGCCCGCCTGCAGCGGGGTGAAGAGATCGGTCATGGGGTCTTGTCCTCGGGGTCGATCGGATCGAAAAGTCGGGCGAAGGCTGCGCGCGCCGCCGTCTCGGCGAGGTCGGCGAGACGCACGGCCTGCGCCTTGCGCTCGGCGGGCGCTTCGTCCAGCACGGAGCGCGCGAGCGCGCGGAGGTTCCCCGACGCAGCCAGGTGATGGCGTCGTGGCGGGTGCCAGGTGTCGAGCCAGGCGCGCAGCTTCGCGGCCTGCGGTGCCCCGCCTGGAAGGAGGCCGATCGCGGGACGCGCGAAGGCGTCGGCGACGATGCGTGCGTGCAGGCTGCTCGCGCAGCATAGCGCGGCGTTGGCGATCAACGCGCACAGATCCATGACGTGGGGGGAGGCGGCGATGACGGCCGCCTCCGGATCGGGCAGGCGGCGGCGCAGGCGCTGCAGTACGTCGGGGTCGTCGTGCCAGGGCGCACGCCCGGCGCAGAACAGCACGATGCCCAGGTCGCGCTCGCGCTGGATCGCCGCAAGCTCGCCCGCGAGCGTGGCGAGGGTGGCGTCGTCGCCGAACTCTGCCGCGAGCTGCACCGCCACGTAGCCTCGCGCGAAGCGTGCCCGCAGCGCCGCGACCTCGCCCGTCGCGGCGTGGTGCGCCACCTCGGCGCCGAGCAGGCGTTCGACCAGCACCGCGGGGTCGGGGACCAGCGCCGCGTCGAGGCCCGCGGCGGCGAGGGCGTCGCGGGTGCAGCGGTCGCGCACCTGCACCCCTGCGGCCGCGCGCAGCTCGGCAAGCGCCTCGGCACGCAGCGCCGCGGGCAGGGCCGCGAAGCCGACCCCGCCGATGCCGGTGTGCACGCTGCGCGTGCCGGGCGGCAGCGCGGCATGCGCAGCGAGGTAGGGCAGACCACGCGGAACCCCGAGCGCGTGCCGTGCCCAGGCCGCGCGCGCGGCGGGGTCGTGGTCGTATAGCGCGATCGCGCGTGCGGCGCCGGCGTTGTCGAGCAGCATCACTGCCGCCTCCCAGGCGCTGCAGTCGAGGATCTCGCCACCCACCTGCAGCAGCCCCGGCGGGGGCGTGTCGCGACGGGGCGGCTTCCATTCCGCGGCGAGTTCGGCGAGCGCTTCCACGCGGGCACCGCCGTCCGCACGCAGATCGCGCACGGCGAGGCCGGCGAAGCGCAGCTCCCGTCCGGGCAGGAGGCGCGCGGCCAGTTCCGCTGCGATGCGGCCGAGCAGCAGGTCGCCGAGGTTGTGGCGGTCGAAGGCACCGAACAGGATCAGCGGCGAGGGCTGCCCGACCCGGGGCGTGGCGCCGGCCGCCGCCTGCGCGGGCGAGAGGGGGCGGAGGGATGTCGCGGTGCGCGCGCCGGGCCCGTTCATCGCCCCCCCTGCCTCAATCCGCGCCGGTGCGCAGGCGGTCGAGGCGCAGGCGCTGGCGCTCGTCGAAGAGCCGGCGCGCGCCCAGGCTCACCGCCACCACGGTACCGAAGCCGGTGCCACCGGCGATCAGGAACATCACCAGGATCTGGTATTTCACCGCCTCCACCGGCGCGGTGCCGGCGAGGATCTGGCCGGTCATCATGCCGGGCAGGCTGACGATGCCGGCGGCGGCCATGGCGTTGATGATCGGGATCATGCCGACGCGGATCGCCTCGCGCCGGGTGTCGGCGATGGTCTCGTTCCAGTTCTGGCCGAGGGCGAGCCGGGTCTCGAGCACCATGCGCCGCGCGCTCGCCTCCTGGGTCAGGCGGTCCAGCCCGAGGGCGATGCCGTTCATGGTGTTGCCGAGCACCATGCCGAGCAGCGGGATCGCGTACTGGGGCGCATACCACGGCGTGTTGCCGATCACCACCAGCAGCGCCAGCACGCTGACGGTGAAGGAGGACACGAACATCGACAGCGTGCCCAGGCCGAAGCCCCACCACCCGACGAAGCGGCGCTTCTGCCGCGCCATCACCTCGCGCCCGGCGGCGGTGATCATCACCGCGGCCATCGCCGCCACCCACAGGAAGTGCGCGTTGTCGAACAGCAGCTTCAGCACCAGACCGATCAGCAGCAACTGGATCGTGGTGCGCGCGGCCGCCACCACCAGGCGCTGCTCGATGCCCAGGCCCAGGCGCAGCGACAGCCCGGCCAGCGCCAGGATCAGCAGCGCGGCGAGCGCAAGGTCGAGGACCGAGAGCTCCATCACCATGCCGCGCCCTCGGTGTCGGGGGGCCTGTCCGCGCCTGCAGCCTTTCCTTTGTCCGCGGCCGCCTTCCCGCCTTCCTCTTCCTCCACCAGCTTGCCGTCCTCGAGCAGGAAGCGGCGCCGCGCCACCCGTGCGGCCTGGCGCGGGTCGTGGCTGACCCACAGCAGCGCGGCGGCGTGCTCGCGCCGGTAGTCGTCGAGCACGGCCTCGACGCGCGCGGTGCTGTCCTCGTCGAGGTTGCCGGTGGGTTCGTCGAGCAGCAGCACCGCCGGCCCCTGCATCAGCGTGCGCAGCAGCGCCAGGCGCTGGCGCTCGCCCGTGGAGCAGCGCGCCACCTGCCAGTCGAGCGCCCCGGCGGGCAGGCCCACGCGGTCCAGCCAGGTGGGCGTGCAGCCGGCGGGAAAGTGCTCGCCGACCGTATCGGCCCACCACTGGCCCTCGGCCATCACCAGCGCCACCCGGCGCCGCCAGGCCGGGCCCGGCATGGACGAGCACGCGCGCCCATCCAGCAGGGCCTCGCCCGCGTGCGGGTCGAGATCGGCGATCGCGCGCAGCAGCAGGGACTTGCCGCTGCCCGAGGCGCCGCGGATGCAGACACATTCGCCGGCGGCGACGTCGAGATCGACCGGGCCGATGTGGCGGGTGCGGAGCTGGTGCAGGGCGAGGGCGGGCATGGACGGATGTTCGCGTGTCCGGGCGGGGTTTTCAATGCGGGTGGCTCGCCGCGCTCGGCAAGCGCGCTCCGATTGGGCGAGAATGTGTAAGCAATCCATGCACATCTTCGCCTGCATGGAATCTTTTTTCCGCCAGGGGCTCACACCCCCGCATGCGGCGCGGACGGTCCGCGCCGCCCGACAGGACCGACTCATGTACAGGGATCCCCGATTCTCCGGCATCTTCCAGACCCTCGGCGGGCCGGCCGCCAAGCCGCCCACGCTGCTGCAGAAGGTGGTGGGCGCGGTGGTCATGGCGGGCGTCTTCATGCTCGCGCTGACCTTCTCGGTCGCCTTCTTCGCGGTGCTGCTGACCGCCGGCGTGGCGATCTGGGGCTGGGTGTGGTGGAAGACGCGTGCCCTGCGCAAGGCGATGCGGGCGCAGATGGACGCGCAGGCGGCCGCAGGCGGTGCTCGTGCGGGCGGCTACGGTCCCGCCGCTGGCAATCGCGGGCTGATCATCGAGGGCGAGGTGATCCGCGAGGTGGAGATCGAGGAGGATCCGCGCAGGGACGGCCCCGGCGGCCGCACCCCGTCGTGACGCCAGTCGCCCCACGCCCGGCGCAGCCGCGTTCCCATCTATCCTTGTTGACCCGGTGAACCGGCGGGCGGAGTCACCGCCGTTTGCTGCAGCAAGGCCTCGCGGCCGTCGGCGATGCTGCGGATGTGCACATCCATCTGGTTGAAGGCGATCTCGATTCCCGCTTCACGGAAGCGGCGGTCGATCTCGCGGTTGATCTCGTCGATCGCGGCGTTGCGGTCGCCGAGTTCGCGCACGTGCACCCGGAGCTCGTGGTCGAGCGTGCTGGGGCCGAAGTTGAGGAAGAACACCAGCGGTTCCGGATCCTTCAGCACGCGCGCGTTTTCGGCCGCGATCGCGAGCAGCAGGCGCCGCGTCGTCTCCAGGTCGGCGCCGTAGGCCACGCCGAGCTTGATCGTCACCCGCGTCACCGTGTCGGTCAGCGACCAGTTGGTGAGCTGGCCGGTGATGAAGGCCTTGTTGGGCACGATCATCTCCTTGCGGTCGAAGTCGGTGATCGTGGTGGCGCGGATCTGGATGCGGCTCACCGTCCCCGAGACGTTGCCGATCGTCACCACGTCGCCGATGCGCAGCGGGCGCTCGAACAGGATGATCAGACCGGAGACGAAGTTGGCGAAGATCTCCTGCAGGCCGAAGCCCAGGCCCACCGACAGCGCCGCCACCAGCCACTGCAGCTTGTCCCAGCTCACCCCCAGGGTGCCCAGCGTGGAAGCGATGCCGACGCCGACGATGACGTAGGAGAGCAGCGTGGTGATCGCATACGCGCTGCCCTGGGCGAGCTGGAGCCGCGACAGCACCAGCACCTCGAGCAGGCCCGGCAGGTTGGTGGCGAGCATGAAGGCGATCGCCGCGATCGCCAGCGCGCCGAGCAGGTCGGCGAGACTGATCGGCACCACGCCGGCGGTCTCGCCACTGCCGCTGGCGTACTCGTACAGGGTGATGTTGTCGAGGTAGGACACCACCGTCAGCAGGTCGGCCCACACCCAGTAAAGCGCCACCGCGAGGCCGGACAGCAGGGCCAGGTGGAGCAGGCGCAGCGACTGCTGGTTGATGCGGGCGATGTCGAGCATCGGCGCCTCGGCCACCGCAGCCGGCTCGCTGTCGGCGCCGGCGCGGCCCTCGCGCTCGGCGGCCTCGCGGCGCGCGACCGCGCGCTGATGGTCGATGCGGTGCGCGGCGACGCCGAGCGCGCGCACCAGCAGGCCTTCGGCGAGTCGCCACAGGATCAGCACGTACAGGGTGTCCACCAGGCGGCCGGTGAGCTTGAGCGCGGTGTAGTAGTAGCCCATCACCAGCGCGCCGATCAGCGCGAGCGGCATGAGGCCGAGCGCCAGCCCCACGAACACGCGCAACGGGGAGGGGCGGTCTTCCAGGCGCGTGTGCAGCAGGCCGCGCACCAGCAGCCAGGCCATGGTGGCGTAGCCGACGAGCAGGATCAGGATGCCCAGCACGTCGATGCCCAGGCTCTCGGGCTGGCGCTCCGCGATCGCCACCACCGCGACCACCGCCACCACCACCAGACCGAGCTTGTTCAGGTTGCGGTGCAGTGCGCGCACGCGCTCGACGGGCCACTGGAAGTGGCGTTCGGCCACCCCGCCCGGCGTGAGTAGGCGATGGGCGGTGCGGAACACCAGCCAGGCCTGTGCCATGTCCATCAGCGCCGCGCCCAGGGCCGCGTTCTGGCCGCGCGCGTCCATCTGCAGGGCGATGCCGCCGAGCGCCAGCAGCAGGCTTACCGGCAAGGTCAGCAGCATGTTGAGCAGGATCGCGCGCGGGGTGTGGAGCTGGCTGTCGCGGCGCACGTAGCCGATGTCCGCATGCAGGCTGTCGAGCTGCGCGCGCAGCCAGCGCCGGCGCGCGAACAGGCCGACGCTCAACAGCAACACCGGCAGGAACAGGAAGGGCCGCGCCTGCAGGCCCGCCCACAGCTCGCCGACGGCCGAGCCCCACGGGATCGCGGCGAACTGCTTGGCGAGCGCGGCCGGCACCGCCTGCAGCCAGGCGAGGTCGAGCGGGCGGTTGCTCGGGATCCAGAACATCTGCTTGTCGAGCGTGGCGCGCAGGCGGTCGGCGCTCACCAGCAGCTGGCGCTCGGCGAGCTGCAGCGTGATCGACTGGGCGAGCACCGCGTTGAGCTCGCGGTTGAGGCGCTCGAGCAGCTCGCTGCGGGTGGCGAGCAGCGCCAGCAGCGGTTCGCGCACGGCCGGGTCGGCCTCGCCGGCGTCGGCGAGCAGGCGTTCGGCGTGGGCGGCCGGGATGGAGAGCTGTTCGCGCTGCTTGTTGATCTCGAACTGGTACAGGCGGATGTCGGCGATCTGGTCGGCGAGGCCGGCGTCGGTCGTCGGGGCGGGCAGCGCCCGGCGCTGCTCGAGCAGGATGCGCGAGAGCAGGACGCTGCCCTGAAGCACGCCGATCTGCTCGTCGATCAGCGTGGTGCTGCGGTTGAGCATGTCGAGTTGCTGGCTTACCGCCTGGTTGCGCCGGGTGAGGGCGTCGAGCTTCTCGGTGGCGCCCAGCAGGTATTCGGACAGCTGCTGGTTGATCGCCGCCTCGCGGGCGAGGAGGTCGTCGTGGCTCGCGTCGGCACTTACGTCGGCGAGCGCCTGCACGGTCTGCTCGGCCTGGCTGGCGCGCTGGCGGCTGATCGCGTCCTGCAGCGCGCGTGCCGCCTCCTCGAGGCGGGCGAGCTGCAGGCGCGCGAGCTCCTGGCGGGCGAGGCCGAGGTCGATCAGGCCGCTGTTGCCGGCGAGCTCCTGGCGGCGCAGCGCGAGCTGGGCGTCGAGCGCATGCCATTCGGCGGCGAGCGCGTCGCGGCGCTCCGGGCTGAGCGCGCGGCTGTCGCGCCCGGCTTCGCGTCCGCTCGCGAGCATGGCCTCGATCGCCGCCATGCGCACCTGGCCGGTGCTGATCTCGGTCTGTGCGCGCTCGGGGCCGGTGCGCGCGGCGACGAGCAGGCTGTCGGCCTCGTCGAGGCGGCGGCGCCAGTCGGCGAGCGCGGCCTCCTGTTCGGCGAGGCGCTCCTCGAGGCGGGCGAGCGGGGTGTCGGCGGCGGGCGCCGCGACCGGCGCGGCCGCGGGCAGCGCGGCGAGCTGGCGACGCGCCTCGGCGATCTGTGCCGGTGCGTCGGCGAGTGTCTGCTTGAGCGAATCGAGCCGGCGGCGATGGTCGTCGGCGCTGGCGAGGCTGGCCTGGGCCTGTTCCAGCGCCTGCTGCGCGGCGCGTTGCTCGGCCTCGGGCAGCTTGCGGTCCGCGAGCGCCTGCGCGCGCGCGCGCAGCTCGTCCGGCTGCGGCCGTGGCGGCGCTTCGGCGGCGGCCCAGGGGGCCAGCAGCGTAAACAGGAGCAGGAGGAAGACTCGGATCAGCGGGCGCATCGGGAGGATTCTGTGGACGTGGCAGGAGATGGGCCTGCGGGAGGCGTGGGGCGGATCGGCGTGCACGGCAGCACCGGGTCCAGGGGCCGAAGTTTAGCCGGTCGCCAGGAGCCGGGGGCGCGTGGCCGGATGAAAGCTTCGTGTCGAAACATTTGCTTGAACGGATACGACTCCCCGTCTATCGTGTCGCGTCCGGAGGAGATGGAAAACGACAAGATGGACTACCAGATCCAGCGTCTGAAGGTGCTCGGTGCGGGCATCTTCAGCCTGATGCTCGCGCTCGGCGTGGCGCGCTTCGCCTATACCCCGCTGCTGCCGCTGATGCAGGCCCAGGCCGGGCTCGGTTTGGCCGAGGGCGGCTGGCTCGCGGCAATCAATTACACCGGTTACCTGAGCGGCGCGCTGCTCGCCGCCTCGATCAGCGACCTCGTGCTCAAGGACCGCCTCTACCGCATCGGCATGGTGGTCGCGGTGCTGACCACGCTGATGATGGGGCTCACCACCGATTTCACGGTGTGGGCGGTGTCGCGCTACCTGGCCGGACTTTCGAGTGCGGCGGCGATGTTGCTCGGCACGGGCCTGATCCTGAACTGGCTGATCCGTCACAACCATCGCCACGAGCTCGGCATCCACTTCGCCGGCATCGGTCTGGGCATCGCCGGCTGCTCGGTGGCCGTGGCGCTGATGAGCCTGTGGCTGGACTGGCGTGCGCAGTGGTTCGTGTTCACCGCGATTGCCTGCGTGCTGCTGGTGCCGGCGCTGCGCTGGCTGCCGGCACCCGACACCAGCGGGCTGACGCGCAGCGGCGCGCCGATGCACGACGACCCGCCCAGCCCGCTCTTCCTGCGCATCTTCATGGCGTCCTACTTCTGTGCCGGCGTCGGCTTCGTGGTCAGCGCGACCTTCATCGTCGCCATCGTCAATCGCCTGCCCGGGTTGGAGGGCCAGGGGAGCTGGAGCTTTCTCGCCATCGGCCTGGCGGCGATGCCGGCCTGCATCGTGTGGGATTTCATCGCCCGCCGTACCGGCGCGCTGAACGCGCTGATCCTCGCCGCGGTGCTGCAGATCGTCGGCATCCTGCTGCCGGTGGTGGTCGGTGGCAGCCTGGGGGCGATCGCCGGCGCCCTGCTCTTCGGCGGCACCTTCGTCGGCATGGTCAGCCTGGTGCTGACCATGGCCGGGCGTTACTACCCGACGCGGCCGGCCAAGATGATGGGCAAGATGACCATCTCCTATGGCGTCGCGCAGATCCTCGGCCCGGCGGTGACCGGCTGGCTGGGCGAGACCTTCGGCAGCTACGCAGGCGGGCTGTGGTTCGCCGCGGCGATGATGGGCGTGGGCACCGTGTTGCTGGTGCTGCTGAAGATCGTGGACCGGCGCGACGCTCAGGCCGCGGCAGGCGTCGCCTGAGCGGGCGGCCACGGTCGCCCGTGGCGCAGGCAGAAGTCGCGCAGCAGCTGGTTGGCCATCGCGTAGCGGATCGGGAACAGCGGCGGCAGCGCGTCGACATGGAAGAAGCGCGCATCCTCGATCTCGCCCGGAGCGCAGACGATGTCCCCGCCGGCGTACTCGGCCTGGTAGCCGAGCATCAGCGCATGCGGGAAGGGCCACGCCTGGCTGGAGAAATAGCGTGGCGCGCGGATGCGCAGGCCGGTCTCCTCGAAGATCTCGCGATGCACCGCCTGCTCGGCCGATTCGCCCGCGTCCACGAAGCCGGCGAGCGTGCTGTAGAGGCCGGGCGGGAAGTGCGGCGAGCGCCCGAGCAGGATCTCGGCACCGCGCTCGACCGCCACGATCACCACCGGCGAGACGCGCGGAAAGTGCTCGCGACCGCAGTCCGGCGCGCTGCAGCGCCGCGCCGGCGGATCCGTCCGCAGTGTGGTGGGCGCGCCGCAGGCGCCGCAGAAGCGGTGCGCGCGGTCGAACTCGAGCAGCTCGAGGGCGCGCGCGGCGAGGGCGAGCGTCTCCCCGTCAAGCGTGTCGAGCAGCGACTTGAGATGCTGGAACGCATGTCCGTCGGGTGCCTCGATCGTGCGCTCGACCTCGACCACCGTCCATGCCTCGCCCGTGGTCACGGGGAAGTCGAGGGTGCGCAGCGCGACGAGACCGGCCCGCCAGGAATCCGGGCCGGCCGTGGGCGTCGCCGCGAGGTCCACGAGCAACTGGTGGTCGCGGAACACGAGCGTGCGTGCCGGCCGCGGATCGCCGGATGGGGGCAGTGAAGAAGGAAGGCTCATGATCGTGGGACCGGGGTCGGGCGGAGCGTCGGCGCAAGGAGGAAGGCGAGGGCGGCAGCATCGGGCAGATCGCCCGTGCTGTCGAGTCTGTGGCGCGGGTCGTGACCGCGGGGCTCGTTTCCAGGCCCGGCAAGGCTTGCCGCGGTTTATTTCGCGATGTGAAAGAAGGTTTCGATGCCCGACAGGTCGATAAGTGGTATTTTTCCGGGCGACTGCGATCGTGCGGCGGCCTTGCCGCGCCGGCGACAGTGGGTCGCCATCGGGTAGTCGGGACAAGATCTAAAACATATAGGGGAAATCAATGTCTGCAGGCAAATCCAAGATCATCTACACGCTCACGGACGAAGCGCCGCTGCTGGCGACGTGCGCCTTCCTCCCGATCATCCGCACCTTCACCGGTCCTGCAGGCGTCGAGGTCGAGAAGGCCGACATCTCCGTGTCGGCGCGCGTGCTCGCCGAGTTCCCCGAATACCTGAGCGAAGACCAGCGCGTCCCCGACACGCTCGCCGAACTGGGCCGCCTGACCCTCGAGCCCGACACCAACATCATCAAGCTGCCCAACATCAGCGCCTCGGTCGCCCAGCTCAAGGCTTGCGTCAAGGAACTGCAGGAGAAGGGCTACAAGATCCCCGACTACCCCGAGGACCCCAAGACCGACGAGGAAAAGGCGCTCCGCGTCCGCTTCGGCAAGTGCCTCGGCTCGGCCGTCAACCCGGTGCTGCGCGAGGGCAACTCCGACCGTCGCGCGCCCGCCGCAGTCAAGAACTACGCCAAGAAGCACCCGCACTCCATGGGCGAGTGGAAGCAGTGGTCGCAGACCCACGTCTCCCACATGCACCACGGCGACTTCTACCACGGCGAGAAGTCGATGACGCTCGACCGCGCGCGCGACGTCAAGATGGAGCTGATCACCAAGTCGGGCAAGACCATCGTGCTCAAGCCCAAGGTCTCGCTGCTCGAAGGCGAGATCATCGACTCGATGTTCATGAGCAAGAAGGCGCTGTGCGAGTTCTACGAGAAGGAACTCGAGGACTGCCGCGAGGCCGGCATCCTGTTCTCGCTGCACGTCAAGGCGACGATGATGAAGGTCTCGCACCCGATCGTCTTCGGCCACTGCGTGAAGATCTACTACAAGGACGCCTTCGAGAAGCACGGCAAGCTGTTCGAAGAGCTCGGCATCAACGTCAATAACGGCATGGTCGACCTGTACGAGAAGATCAAGACCCTGCCCGAGTCCAAGCGCGACGAGATCATCCGCGACCTGCACGCCTGCCAGGAGCACCGCCCGGCGCTCGCCATGGTCGATTCGGCCAAGGGCATCACCAACTTCCATTCGCCCAACGACATCATCGTCGACGCCTCGATGCCGGCGATGATCCGCCAGGGCGGCAAGATGTGGGGGGCCGACGGCAAGCAGTACGACAGCAAGTGCGTGATGCCGGAGTCGACCTTCGCCCGCATCTACCAGGAGATGATCAACTTCTGCAAATGGCACGGCAACTTCGACCCGCGCACGATGGGCACGGTGCCGAACGTCGGCCTGATGGCGCAGAAGGCCGAGGAATACGGCTCGCACGACAAGACCTTCGAGATCGCCGAGGACGGCGTGGCCAACATCACCGACCTCGCCACCGGCGAGGTGCTGCTGTCGCAGAACGTCGAGGCCGGCGACATCTGGCGCATGTGCCAGGTCAAGGACGCGCCGATCCGCGACTGGGTCAAGCTCGCCGTCACCCGCGCGCGCAACTCCGGCATGCCGGCGATCTTCTGGCTCGACCCCTATCGTCCGCACGAGAACGAGCTGATCAAGAAGGTCAAGACCTACCTCAAGGATCACGACACCAGCGGCCTCGACATCCAGATCATGTCGCAGGTGCGCGCGATGCGCGTGACCCTCGAGCGTGTCGCGCGCGGCCTGGACACCATCTCGGTGACCGGCAACATCCTGCGCGACTACCTCACCGACCTGTTCCCGATCATGGAGCTGGGCACCAGCGCCAAGATGCTGTCGATCGTGCCGCTGATGAACGGCGGCGGCATGTACGAGACCGGTGCCGGCGGCTCGGCGCCCAAGCACGTGCAGCAGCTCGTGCAGGAGAACCACCTGCGCTGGGATTCGCTCGGCGAGTTTCTCGCCCTGGCGGTGTCGCTGGAGGACCTCGGCATCAAGACCGGCAACGCCCGCGCCAAGCTGCTCGCCAAGACCCTGGACGAGGCCACCGGCCGCCTGCTCGACGAGAACAAGTCGCCCTCGCCCAAGACCGGCCAGCTCGACAACCGCGGCAGCCAGTACTACCTCGCCCGCTTCTGGGCCGAGCGCCTCGCCGGACAGGCGGAAGACGCCGAGCTGGCGGGCAAGTTCGCCCCGCTCGCCAAGGCCTTGGCCGAGAACGAGCAGAAGATCGTCGCCGAGCTCGCCGAGGTGCAGGGCAAGGCGGTGGACATCGGCGGCTACTACAAGGCCGACGCCGAGAAGTGCAAGGCGGTGATGCGTCCGAGCGCCACGCTCAACGCCATCCTGAAGGGCGCGCGCGCCGCCTGAGGCGGTTGATGTGCCGCCGGCCAGCGCCCGGCGGCCGGCGAACCCGAAAAGGGGCAGATCGACGAATGCGTCGACCTGCCCCTTTTTCGCGTCCCCACGCAAGGCAAGGGTATGCACGATCGCCGCCGGGTGCCTAACATGACAGCCTCGCCTTACGAGGACAGGCCGATGGCCGATTTCCGCAAGCTCCGCGTGATGATCTCCAGCCGCTGCGCGTCCACGGTGCGCCGTGGGGATTCACGGGTTTCGATGACCGTCGTCCGCACGCGGCTGAAGCGCGAACTCGAAGCGGAAAGCCTCTGCGGCGAGCGGCTTTTCGAGGTGTGGATCTCCGACAATGCGCCGGATCAATCGCAGGGCGATCTGGAGACCGCGTGGGAGAAATCGCTCGAGGAGGTGCGCAAGGCCGACATTGTCCTGGTGCTTTACACCGGCGAGGCGGGCTGGGCGCCCGCTCGCGGCCTCGGCGTGTGCCATGCGGAGTTTCAGCAGGCTTGGAACGATGGGCCGGCGCGGCTCAAGGTGGTGCGCATCGGCGACGTGGGCACGGCGCCCAAGGACGCCGCCGAGTTGAAGCGCGATCAGGCCTTCCAGGCCTATTTCGACGACCTCAATCCCACCTCGCCGGCCGCTTCCGACGTCGACGCCATCGTCGCACGCAGCCGCGAGGCCTTGCGCGAGGCGGTGGCCGGGCTGGTCAAGCTGGGTGGACGCGAGGCACGCAAGGGGCGTTTCGCCTACGGTGCCCCGCTCGACTGGAGCCGGCTCGATTTCGGCCACCGCAAGAAGGCGATGGAAGACGCGCTCGGTGGGGGGCTCGCCGAGTTCGGCGCGGTCGAATCCAGCGGGGGCTGGTTGTGGCCTCTGGGCGAAACCTCGCTGCTCACCATCTGTCATGGTCTGCCAGGGGGCTTCGGCGTGGCGGCCGCCCGGGAAATGGTGGGCCAGCCCTTTCTCCACGACCATCTGTTCCTCGCCAGGGCACTCGGCGAACGGGAAGCACCGGCCGGTCCGCTGCATCTGGTCGCCTGCCTGAAAGGCATTACCGAGAGCCAGGCGATGCGCCAGCTGGGCTTCCCGGATGCGACCATCGTCGCGGCACCCTTCGGTGTCTATGTGTCCGACCCAGTGCAGAAGATCCAGATGATCTTCCTCGCCAACTGCCGCGATCTGACCACGACCCGCAATGCCCTCTGTCGCCTGGCCGAGTGGCTGAACGCCACCGGCGAGGCGGCGAACCTGGCGCGCCGTGCGCTTGGTCGGCGCAGGGTCGTGCAGGCCATCCTCGATGTGCAGGGCGACTGAGATCGCCCGAACGATAGGAAAGCATGATGTCGTCCGCGCTTGCCGGCCTGTATGAACGCAGCGGTCGCAGCCCGCCGGCCGCGCTGGCGGACTGGGAGGCCCGCGTCGATGGCTGGTGCGATGCCTATCTCCGGGTCTTCCCCGATGCCGAGCTGTCGGAGATCAACCTCGATCTCGCCGTGTTCCAGTTCGATCATGTGAGCGAACGGGTCACGCTCGCCTATGCGCTGTCGGTCGAGCCGCTCATGCGTCGCGACAGCGGGCGCATGCGCGGCTTTCCCGACGTCAATGCCTCGGTGCGCCGCGTCCTCGGGGATCGAGCCTTCGTCGCGGACAAGGGGCATTTCCTCGGTCACGCCAGCGGAGGCATCCTGGACATCAACCTGTTCCCGCAGCGGCGCGAGCTGAACCGCGGCTGGTCCGAGGAAGGCAAGCGCTTCCGCAGCATGGAGCGGTACGTCGCCGAGCACCCCGGGACCTTCTTTTACCATCGCCCTTCGTATCGCGATCAGACCTGGATACCCGCCACGCTGGAATACGGCGTCCTGGTCGATGGGGAGCGTTGGTGGGTGGATCGGTTCAGGAACGTCTGAGCGCTGCGCCTGGCATGCAGGCTCCGCGCTAGCGTGCCGACAGCACGATCGCCCCGGGGGCGAACCAGAGCTCGTAATGGCGTGCGCGGACCGAACCGCTGCTGCCGTAGAGCGCGCTGAAATCCTCCAGGCTCGGCGTGGGCGACTGCAGCAGCGCGGCGAGCGCACGCGCGAGGGCCTCGCCGTCCTGGCGGCATTCCTCGGTACGGAAGCAGCGCAGCATGCTGCGCGCGGGGGCGGCCTTGACCAGCACGATGCCGGGGAGCTCGAGCGCGGCGTCGCCGATGCGCACACTGCGCAGGCGCGCCTCCAGCGCCTCGGCGGTCGGGCGCTGGCCCTCCTCGGCGATGTAGATCCACAGCCGCGGTGCCACGCCGCCGGACGCCGGAGCGGGCGCCGCGGAGACCGGCGGCGCGGCCTGCTGCGCCGAGAGATTGGAGAGATTGCTCACCTGGGCGCGCAGCTCCGACTTGGCCTCGGTGAGGCTGCGCTGCACAGCCTGTCCGTCGCCGCTCGCAGGGGCGTTCGCGGCGGTGGTGGCGCGTTCGAGTTCGTCGACCACGCTGGCGAGCGCGGTGGCGGATTGCCGCGCCTCCTGCGCCACCGCCTCGGCCGCAGCGCGTGCGGCGGCCTCGGCCTCGCGCGCCTCGACCAGGGCCTCGAGCTGGCGCACCACCTCGTCGCGTGCGGTGAGGGCGAGCTCGCGCTCGCCTTCGGCGAACCGGCGCGCCGCCTCGGCGATCCGCGACTGCTGCCAGGCGAGTCCGCCAAGCGCGCTGGTGAAGGCGAGCACGCTGAGGCCCACGGCGAGCGCGCGGCTGCGCCGGCGCAGGCGGCGTGCCTCCTGGCGCTGCTTTTCGGCGACCTCGCGCTCGGCCGCGCGCAGGGCGCGCGCCTCGACGCTGGCGGCGATCAGGCGCTGCACGCGCTCCCAGCCGCCACCGTAGCGTTCCGCCCAGGCGGCGTTGCGCCGGCGCAGCCAGCGTTCGCGCTCGTCGGTGGTGGTGGCGCCGAGCACGTTGCCCGGGTCGCGCTCGAAGCTGTCGGCCTGCACCAGCAGCGCGCGCCACACCAGGCCGTTGCGGAACTCGCGCGCCAGCCAGCCCTCGCGCGGCTCGGCGATGCGCCGCCAGCAGCGGATCAGGGCCTCATGGCTGATGTCGATGAGCTCGTCGGCGGGGAGCGCCTCGTGCCCGTAGGGCTCGAGGAAGGACACGCCGTCGGCACGGAAAGTGTCCACCACGCAGCGCAGTACGGACTCCTCGGCGCCGGTCACCGCCACCAGGCGTGCGAGCGGGCAGGGCCGGCGGATGGCCTGGCCCTCGGCGTTGATGTCGGTGAGCGCGCGGAAGAGGTCTTCCACCACCCGCGTCGCCTCGCCGCCGAGGCATTGCTGCTCGGCGCGCGCCTGCACGGCGTCGGCGTGTGCCGAGAGCAGGCCGGCGAGGCCGTGCTCGGCGTGGTAATGCTCCACCCCGAGCCGCCACGCCGGCGCGCCCGGGGTCGGTCCGGCAAGGGCCAGGCCCGCGGCACGCGCACGCTCGTCGTGGAGCAGCATCAGCCCGTGCTGGATCAGCGGCAGCTGGTCCTGTCCGCCGCCGCCGTCCACGATCAGGCGCTCGGCGAGCTCGCGCGTCACCTCTCCGTCGTAGAGCACCGCCGGCTCGCGGATCGCCCGCATGAGGTCGTCGTGCTCCATGCGCGGCAGCAGGTATTGCGTGCGATTGACCGCCTCGGCGAAGCCCTCGTAGCGCGAGCATGCGCCGAGAAACTCCGAGCGCATGGTCAGCACCGCGTACAGCCCGGCCGGCGGCGCATCGAGCAGGCCGACCAGGCAGGCGGCCAGCAGGGTCGCTTCTTCCGCACCATGGCGGCGGGCGTGCTCGAAGAGCTCCTCGAACTGGTCGATGAGGATGCAGACCTGGCTGCGCGGGCCGCAGCCGAGCAGCTCGGCGAGCGCCGCCGGGGCTTCGCGGCCGAAGTTGAGCGCGCGGCGGAAGGCGATCGTGCGCAGCTCCAGCCCGTGCCCGTCGCCGCCGGGCGTGTCGAGCGCGGCGAGCGCACGCGCGAGGTTCCACAGCGGCGCAGCGCGCGGCAGTGTGGTGCAGGTACGCCAGCGCACGCCGCCGCGCGCGCTCTCCTGCTCCAGCCGCGGCAGCACGCCGGCGCGCACCAGCGAGCTCTTGCCGCAGCCCGAGTCGCCATGGACCACGAGCAGGCGATGGCCGAGCAGGCGGTCGACGATCTCGTCGGTCATGCGCTCGCGGCCGAAGAAGATCGGCCACTCATGTTGCTCGAAGGGGCGCAGGCCGGGATAGGGGCGGGGCGGCAGGCGGATCGCGAAGACCGCGTCGAAGGCGTCGTCGGCGGGGGCGGGCGCGCCGGGGTTCATGGTGCGCCCCCGGCCTGCAAGCCCTTGCCGCCCAGCCAGTCGCGCACCGCGACCGGCCAGCCTGCGTCGGTGCCGTCGATCCAGTCCGCCTGCACGATGCGCGCGGTGGCGCGGCGCACGTTGGTGGCGATGGTGGCGCCGGCGGTGTCGAGCAGGCCGCAGGGCAGCAGTCGGTGAGAGCGTGCGCGCGCCGACTGGCGATCGTGCTTGCCCACCACCACGAGGTCGGCATCGAGGGCGCGCCCGTCCTCGGTGCCGAGCAGCAGCAGGGCGTCGCAGCCGCTCAGGGTCTCCACCCTGCGCTCGCGCACGGCCTGCAGGCGCAGCGGATCGCTGTCGACGCGGTCGGGCTCGCCCGGCACCACCGCGAAGCCCTTGTCGACCAGCTTGAGCGCCGCCTCTTCCCAAGCCGCGGCGTGGTCGCTGCGGCCGTGCAGGTAGAGCAGCTGGCCGCCGTCGCGGACCAGGCGCTCGGCCTCCTCGCGCTGGCGGCGCAGCTCCTCGGTGCGCGCGCGCATCGCCTCGAGCTTGGGGTAGAGCCGGCCGACCATGTCGAGCAGGGCCTTGCGGAACTCGCTGCCGAAGGCGCCCGGCAGGTCGGTCCAGCCGAGCGGGCGCGGCGGCACGCCGTCGGCCGGGTAGAAGGCGAAGCCGACCAGCGGCTCGCCGCGCGCATCGCACAACGCCGCCGGCCACGGTGTGTCGGTGGGCCAGATGCGCACCACCGCGATACGCTCCTCGTGCGGCAGGCCGAGCGCGGCCTGGCGCTGCAACCACCAGTCGCGCTCGTCGGCGCACCACTTCGACGCGAGGTAGTCGGGCGACATCAGCACCACCAGCAGCGCCGCGCCGGCGATCTGCTCCTGCAGCTGGGCGGTGAGCGGTGCCATCGGGTCGAGGCTCTGCGCCGGGCGGTGGTCCTGGTCGCGGAACACGCTCAGGCTGGTGCGGAAGCGGCGGTCGGCACGCAGCTCGCGCTCGAGCTCGTGCGCGAACGCGGCCGACCACGGCGCGAGGCAGGCGCCGCCGCTACCGTCGTCGCCGTGGCTGTAGCTCACGAAGAGGTCGTGGCGGAAGGGCTCTCCGACATAGGACATGGGGACTCCCTCGCGCGGGCCCGTGCATCGCCGCAGCCCGTCCCGCGTGGGTGGGCCGCCGGGCGGCGGCCCCTGCTTTCCTTATAGTCCACGCGCCGGGGCTGGGCCACACGGGCTGCGCCCGCGCCACCGCGGCGCTCAGTCGTGGCGACCCGAGGCCAGCCGCTCGATCATCGCGCGCACGCTGCGGATCTGGATGCCGTCGCGGGTGGCGTAGTGCGCGTCGGTGTAGCCCCACCAGTCCCAGCAACCGTTGGGGTTCTTCCACGGGATCGACACCGCCTGCGGGAACAGCACCACCAGGCGGTTGGTGTCGGCCCAGCGGTCGTAGCCCGTGTTGCGCACGAAGGTGGTGCCGTTGTACAGCCCGCCATCGGGCGGCCGCCGCAAGGGCAGGAAGCTCTGCCCCTGCTTGCAGCCGTGGAACACCACGTGCAGCCGACAGCGCTCGCCCGCCGCGCAGGCGGGCGGGATGTAGACCCAGCCGGTCTTGTCCAGGCCGGTGCCCCACAGATGGCTGAAGAAGCCGGTCGCGGGGATGTAGGCGCGCTGGTCGAACTCGACGAAGCGGCCCGCCGGCGTGGGCGTGGTGCGCGGCGGAGCGACGTCGGGGCCGTAGATCCAGTCGAGGATCGCGTGCGCAGCCTCGAAGCCGCAGCTGCCGATGTAGGGCTCGTCGGTCGTGCCGCAGGCGCCGCCGTAGGCGGTGGTGGGCATGGTGTGGCCGGCGGCGTCGAGCGTCACCGGCTTGAGTGCGGCCGCGGGCAGGCCGAAGGCGTCGTAGTAGCCGTGCAGCTGGCGGGTGATCGCGGCCGGCACCAGGGCATCCTTTCCGCCCACCACGGTCACCACGCGCTGGCGGGCGATCTGCGCCGGGTCGTCGATGCGGCCCTCGGCCCGGAAGGCGCGCGTGGCCGCGACCAGCTCGGGCACCGCCGTGCTGGCCTCGCCGACCTTGCACGACAGCGTCGGCGCGCCGGTGCAGGAGCATTCGGTCGTGGCCTTGAGCACGCTGTCCTGCGCACAGTAGTAGGGCCCGCCGGCGACCACCCCCGCGCCGCGGACGATCCCGGAGTGGGCGACCTGCATCTGCACCGACATGAAGCCGCCCGAAGAGATGCCCGACACCGAGGTGTCCTCGATGGCGATGTTGAGCGCCGGCAGCGCTCCGGGGGGCGCGGCGAGGGCGATGGCGGCGAGGGCGGCCGCGGCGAGGCTGACCGCGGCGCGGAGGAGGGAGGAAAGAGGGTGCAGGCGCTTGCTCATGGCGGACCTCCGGCAGGCGGCGTGGGGGTGGATTCGTGTCCAGCATAGTCGAGCGCGGCGCATCCGCGGGAGCTGCGCGGCGGCTATGCGATAATCCGCGGTCTTCCCGCTTGTCCCGCCATGTCCGTTTCCCTGCCCTTCGCCCCGCACGCCTTTCCGTCCTCACGGCTCGCCCCCATCGGCGCCGCTCCCGCCCGTCGAGGCGGGGCGTGACGCCGCCGCATCCCGCGCCATCCCGCCCGGGCACGCTCGCGGTTTGGTGGGCGGCGATCAGGCCGCGCACCCTGGGCATGGCGCTCGCCCCGGTCATGCTCGGCACCGCGCTCGCCGTCGCCGACGGCGCCGAGCTGGCGTGGGCGGTGCTGTTCGCCACCGTGTCCTGCGCGCTGCTGATCCAGATCGGCACCAACCTCTACAACGATGCGATCGACTTCGAGCGCGGCACCGATCGTCCCGAGCGCCTCGGGCCGCTGCGGGTCACCCTCGCCGGCTGGGCGAGCGCCGCCGAGGTCAAGCGCGGCGCCCTGCTCTGCCTGCTGCTCGCGCTCCTGCTCGGCGCCTGGCTCTGTGTCGTCGGCGGCGCCCTGATCCTCGCGATCGGGCTGGCCTCGCTGATCGCCGGCTGGGCCTATTCCGGCGGGCCACGGCCGATCTCGCACTCGCCGCTCGGCGAGTTCTTCGTGCTGCTCTTCTTCGGCGTGTTCGCGGTGCTCGGCAGCCACTGGCTGCAGTCGCGCGCGCTCGGCCACCTCGACCTGCTCGCCGGGCTGGCGGTGGGTGCGCCCGCCGCCGCGGTGCTGCTGGTCAACAACTATCGCGACCTCGCCGGCGACCTGCGCGCCGGGCGTCGCACCCTCGCCGCGCTGCTCGGCGCGGAGGGCGCGCGCCGCGCCTTCGCGCTGCTGGTGCTGCTGCCCATCCCGACGCTGATCCTGATCGCCGCGAGCGGCGCGCCGGGCGCGATCCTCGGCCTCGTCGGCGCGCCCGCGCTGGCGCCGCTGGTGTGGCGCTTCGGTCGTGCCGAGGGCGGGCCGGCGCTCAACGCCCTGCTGGTCGACACCGCGCGTGCCGGTACGCGCACCGGCTTGCTCGCCGCGGCCGGCATCGTCTTCGTCTCCAGCCTGTAGATCGCACCGATGAGCATCGACGTCCTGCTCCCCGCCGCCCTCGCCTTCATCATGTTCTCGGTCGGGCTGGCGCTGCAGGGGGCGGATTTCCACCGCGTGTTCGCACGCCCGCGCGCGCTGCTGATCGGCCTCCTCGGCCAGCTCGTGCTGGTGCCGCTGGCCGCGCTCGCGGTGGTGCTGGCCTTCGACCTGCCGGTGCTCCTCGGCATGGGCCTGATGGTGCTGGCGGCCTGCCCGGGCGGGGCGAGCTCGGGCTTCCTGACCCACCTCGCGCGCGCCAACGCGGCGCTGTCCTTGAGCCTTACCGTGATCAGCAGCCTGGCCGCGCTGCTGACCTTCCCGCTGCTGGTCAAGGCGGTGCTCGCCGCATTCGGCGAGGGCGTCTTCGGTGCGGACGGCAGCGTGCTGGCCGCGCTGCCGGTCGGCCGCCTGATCGGCAGCGTGCTGGTGGTGACGACAGTGCCGATCGTCGCCGGGATGCTGCTGCGGCGCCGGGCGCCCGCGCTCACGGCGCGCGCCGAGCCGCTCGTCGCCCGCGTCGCCACGCTGTTCTTCGCCGCCATCGTGGTCGCCACCTTCGTGTCGCATCGGCACACCATCCTCGCCAACCTGCTGTCGGTGGGACCGGCGACCCTGGTGCTCAACTTCGTCGTCATGGGCCTGGGCTACGGCCTGGTGATGCTGGCGGGCGCCGAGCGTCGGGACGCGGTCGCGGTGGCGATGGAGTGCGGGCTGCAGAACGCGGGGCTGGCGATCTTCGTCGCCATCGTGCTGCTGCGTCAGCCCGAGCTCGCCGTCGGCGCGGTGGTGTATGCGCTGACGATGAACTTCGGCGCGCTCGGCCTGGTGTTCGTGGCGCGCCGGCGCGAGGGCGCGCTCGCGCACGACGCCAAACGAGTCCTGCGGCTGCCCCCGGGGCCTCCGACGGGCTCTCGCGCCACGCCGCCGCGGCGTTGAACACCCACGTTCCGCGCCGGCGCCGGCTCTGCGGCGTGCGATACGGCCTCGATCGGGGCGCGTGCATCTGCACGCCGTATTCCGCTAACATCGGGCAGTTGATGACCGGCGGCTGAGATCCGCCGCCCCGACCGGCCCTCGATGTCGACGAGCGATCTGCCCCGCAAGCCGACCGGCGTGCTTGCCGCAACCCTGTTGATCCTGTTCGGCCTGGCGCTTTTTGTCGCGCTGGCCTGGTCCAGCCACGCCAGCCTGCGCGAACTCGAAGCGGTCACCGATGCGCGCTCGCGCTCGCGCAACGGGCTGCTGCTGGCCGCCGAGGCGCTGCGCCGGACGCTCGACGACCTGCCGCAGGCCCGCCTCGAGACCCTGTGGACCCTCGTCGAGCATCGCGTCGCGCTCGCCGAACGCAACATCGCCGACCGCCGCGCCTACGCGGAAGAAAATTCGCCGTGGAAGCAGCGCCTCGACGAGGGCCGCGACACCATGGATCGCATCCGCGCGCGCTTTGCCGGCATCGAGGCCATGCTGCGCGCCGAGATCGAGGCGCGCGATCGCAGCTTGTCGGCACTGCGGGC
The DNA here is from genome assembly GCF_055393985.1 of Thauera sp. DNT-1. Lineage (NCBI taxonomy): Bacteria > Pseudomonadati > Pseudomonadota > Betaproteobacteria > Rhodocyclales > Zoogloeaceae > Thauera > Thauera sp. DNT-1. Next base: position 2,738,372 of record NZ_AP043752.1, read on the forward strand.
GCACGCGCTGCTTCTCAACGTGCTGCTGCCGGCAATCGGTGGCGCGCTGATTCTCGCCGCCTGGGGGCTGCTGCAGCGCGAGCGGCGCCGGCGCGTCGATGCGGAGGCGGCGCTGCTCGCCGCGAACGCCCGCCTGGAGGACACGGTCGCGTAGCGCACCGTCGAGTTGCAGAGGGCGCTCGGCGAGATCGAGGCGTTCGCGCACGGCCTCGACCGCAGCATCGAGGACGAGCGCAGGCGGCTCGCGCGCGAGGTGCATGACCAGCTCGGGCAGCTGCTTACCGCGCTCAAGATGATGGTGCACCGCGCCCTCCAGGGCGCGCCCGGACGGGAGCAGGACTGGCCGCAGATCGAGGCCGTGCTCGGCGAGGGCATCGCCACCGTGCGGCGGATCTCGGCGGCGCTGCGCCCGCCGCTGCTCGACGACCTTGGCCTGGAGGCGGCGCTCGGCCTCGCCGGCCGCCAGTTCGCCGAGCGCACCGGCCTGGCCTGCGAGGTCGCGCTCGTCGATGCCGGGCAGCTGAGCGCCGACCAGGCCAATCAGCTCTACCGCATCGCCCAGGAGGCGCTCACCAACGTCGCCCGCCACGCGCAGGCCCGCCGGGTGCGGGTCGAGGGCGTGGCGGTCGACGGCGAGTATCGCCTGGCGGTCGAGGACGACGGCGTCGGCATGGCGCCGCAGGCGCGCTCCTCGCTCGGGCTGCTGAGCATGCGCGAGCGCGCGGCGCTCGCCGGCGGCGAGCTGCACGTCGGCTCCGGCGCCGGGGGCGGGGTGAGGATCGAGGCGAGGGTGCCGCTGATCGCGACCGGGGGGGGAGGAGGATGAAGCTGTTGATCGTCGACGATCATCCGGTGATGCGCTTCGGCGTGCGCCAGCTCGTGACCCAACGCTGGCCCGACGCCGTGATCGGCGAGGCCTCCTGCCTGGCGCAGGCGCTCGAACAGGTGCGGGCGGCGGAATGGGAGCTCGCCGTGCTCGACCTGTCGATGCCCGACACCAGCGGGCTGGAGGGGCTCGTGCGGCTGCACCGTGCCGCACCGCACACCCGGCTGCTGGTGCTGAGCATGCACGACGAGGCGGCTTATGCGGCGCGTGCGCTGCAGCTCGGTGCCGCCGGCTACCTGACCAAGGAGCACGCGACTACCGAGCTGGTCGCCGCGATCGAGCGCGTGCGCGGCGGCCAGCGCTACATCAGCTCCGACCTCGCCGCCCGCCTCGCCGATCTGCTCTCGGGCGAGGCGCCGGCGCGTGCGCCGCACGAAACGCTGTCGGCGCAGGAATACCGCGTGCTGCTGCTGATCGCCGCCGGGCACGGCGCGAGCGAGATCGCCGAGATCATGCATCTGTCGGTGAAGACGGTGGGCACCTACCGCAGCCGCATCATCGACAAGACCGGACTCGCCAATACGGCGGAGATGGCGCGCTACTGTTCCGAGCACGGGCTGGTGGATCGGGGGGGCTGAGGGCGCGCGGGGGGAGGTTTTTCGGGCGAGGTGTCGCGAGCGAACCGGCGGTGGGGCGGGACTTGCGGTCGCCGCCTGCACTCGCGGCCCGTCGCTTTCGCGCCGGGCTGCCCTCGGCGGAGCACGTCGCGGGGGCGGCGACGCAAACTCGTCGCTGCGCTCCTCGGACATGCGTCGCCTTGTCTCCCCCGCGACGCCCTCCGCCTCGGCGCTCCTGAAGTTGGCGACCGCAAGTCCCGCCCCGCCGCCTGCGGCGTGCAGGCTGCGGTGTCGTCGGGTGAGGCTGCGGTGCCCCGCTGCCGATGTTGTAGGTGTTCGCCCTACAGCATGATCGGCGGGCCGCCGACCCCTGCATCGGCGAGGCGCCGCTGGGGGCGAGCGGCGCGGACGCGGAACATGGATGACGTCCGATCCCTCCGTGGAACCGCCATCATGCGCATCGTCATCGTCGAAGATTCCCCGCTCCTGCGGGACAACCTGATCCGCCTCTTTGCCGACCATCCCGAGCTGAGCGTGCTCGGCAGCGCGGCCGGCGAGGACGCGGCCGTCGCGCTGATCGCGGCGCAGCGCCCCGACACCGTGCTGCTCGACCTCTCGCTCTCCCAGGGCAGCGGCCTTGGCGTGCTGCGCCGGCTGCGCGCCACCCCGGGCCTGGCGCCGCGTGTGCTGGTGCTGAGCAGCCGGCCTGCCGACCCCTGGGAGGCGCTGTGTCTCGACGCCGGCGCGGATGCCTTCCTGGACAAGGCCGGCGACCCCAGCGTGCTGCTCGCCCAGCTCGCGAGCTGGATGCCGCCGCTGCCGCTCGACGAGCTGCGCCGCCGTCGCCGGCTGCAGCAGCTGCAGGTGCTCGATACCCGGGCCGAGCCCGCGCTGGACGCGATCGCCCGCCTCGCCGCACGCATCGCGGAGGCGCCGGTCGGGGTGATCAGCCTGGTGGACACCCACCGCCAGTGGTTCAAGGCGCGCGTGGGCGTCGAAGTGCAGACGACCTCGCGTTCGGTGAGTTTCTGCGCCCATGCGCTGCTGGGTGACGGCCTCTTCGAGGTCGAGGACGCCACCCTGGACCCGCGCTTCGCCGACAACCCGCTGGTGCGCGGCGACCCGGGGATCCGCTTTTATGCCGGCATGCCGCTGGTGATGCCGGGCGGCGAGGTGGTGGGGACGCTGTGCGTGATCGACTCCCGGCCGCGCCGCCTGGGTGCGACGGCGCGCGAGGCGCTGGCGGTGCTGGCGCGCAGCGTCACCGACGAGCTCGAGCTGCGCCAGCGTGTGGGCGAGCTCGAGGAGGAGGTCGCCCGCCGCCACGAGGCCGAGGCGCGCATCATGCAACTCGCCACCCGCGATGCGCTTACCGGGCTGCCCAACCGCGCCGCGTTGATGGACCGGCTGCACCAGGGGGTACGGGCCGCGCAGCGCAGCGGTAACCTGCTCGCTGTGCTCTTCCTCGATCTCGATCGCTTCAAGTGGATCAACGACACGCTCGGCCACGACCTCGGCGACGCCCTGTTGCAGGAGATGGCGCTGCGCCTGAGCCGGGCGGTGCGCGAGTGCGACACCGTCGCCCGCCTCGGCGGCGACGAGTTCGCGATCGTGCTCGGCGATCTCTGGCAGGTCGCGGATGCGGAGGCGGTGGCGGCCAAGATCGTGGACGTCATCACCCGGCCGCTGGAGGTGCGCGGGCATGCCCTGCGCGTGGGCGGCAGCGTGGGCGTGGCGGTGTACCCGTTCCAGGCCCACGACGAGGAGTCGCTGCTGCGCCACGCCGACCTGGCGATGTACCACGCCAAGGAGTCGGGCGGGAACCGCCACCAGCTCTTCTCCGAGCAGATGAACGCGCGCGCGGTCGAGCGCATGACCGTCGAGTCGGAGCTGCGCGCCGCCATCGCCGCCGGCCAGCTCGAGCTGCACTACCAGCCGCAGCTGTGCCTCGAAGACGGCCGGCTTGCCGGCATGGAGGCGCTGGTGCGCTGGCGCCATCCGCGCCTCGGCCTGCTCGCACCCGGCCGCTTCGTGCCGCTCGCCGAGGACTGCGGGCTGATCTGGGAGCTCGGTCTCGCGGTCCTGGAACTCGCGCTGGCGCAACTCGCGGCCTGGGACCGGGCCGGGCTGGAGGTGCCGCGCATCGCGGTGAATGTGTCCCCGGCGCAGCTGCGTCCGGAGCTGGTCGAGCGCATCGTGGAGATCCTCGACCGACACGGCGTCGCCGCGCGCCGGCTGGAGATCGAGCTCACCGAGAGCGCGCTCACCGCCGACGGACCGGCCGCCAACGGCCTGTTGCAGGCGCTGCGCCGCATGGGCGCCTCGATCGCGATCGACGATTTCGGCGTGGGCTACTCCTCGCTGACCCTGCTGCGCCGGCTGCCGATCTCGGCGCTCAAGATCGACCGCAGCTTCGTCGCCGAGCTCGCCACCAACCGCCAGGACGCGGCCATCGTCGAGGCGATCCTGCGCATGGCGCACAGCGTGGGCCTGCGCACCGTGGCCGAGGGCGTGGAGCATGCCGAACAGCAGGCGGCGCTCGGGGAGCTCGGCTGCCAGGAGGTCCAGGGCTATCTGTGCGCGCGCCCGCTCGAGGCGAAGGCGGCAAGCGCCTGGCTCGCCGGGCAGCATGCGGGTGGGTTGGTGCCGAGCGCCGCGGCGGCGTGAGGGGGCGCCGGCTTGCGTCGGAACGCGGCTGCGGCCGCCGGTTCAGTGCGCTGCAGGCAGGCTGCGGGGGGCGACGACGACCGGGGTGGGCGCCGCGTGCGTGCGGTGCGGCGTACCGTGGAGCAGGGCGGCCTGTTCGGCGAGGGTGAAGTTGCCGTACTGCGAGTCGTGGGTGATCTCGTCGCCGATCCAGTGCGGCAGGCAGAGCGGGGTTTCCTCGTGCGGCAGTTCGACCTCGGCGACCACGAGGCCGGCGTGATGGCCCTGGAAGACATCGACCTCGAACACGTGGTGGGCGTGGTCGACCAGGTAGCGGGTCTTGCGCACCACCCGCCCGGCGCAGTGCCGCACGATCATCTGGTGGGCGTCGTCCACCGGGATCGGGTACTCGAATTCGTCGCGGCTGAAGCCCTGCTTGGGCGACTTCAGCGTCAGGAAGGCGCGCTCGCCGCGGATGCGGACTCGCGTCGACATGGAGCCGACCTCCTTGGCGAGGTAGCCCTGGATGATGGGCTCGCCTCTGCGTCCGTCGAGGATCCGGACGTCGCGGACGAGGAACCTGCGCTCGATCTCTTGCGCCATGGCTGGAAACCCTGTTGCAGAAGGTTCGAATTGTAGCAAAGGATTGCGGCGTGATTGTTGCGGTGCAATATTTCTCGGGGCCTCGATTGCGGACCTTCCCGTGCAGGACGTTGTTGCGGCCCAGGGCGGTCGCATGACCGGACGCCGGCTCCCACCACGCGTTCACGGGACGCCTCTGGCGGGCCACGGCGGGCGGCCGATTGGCTAGACTGTCGGCCATCACCTCCACGGGATGGACCATGAGCGCACCCACCCTGATCGCATTGATTTCCCAGAAGGGCGGCTCGGGCAAGACCACGGTCGCCATGCAGCTCGCCGCCGGCCTCGCCCTCGAGGGCTACCGCGTCGCGCTGGCCGACCTCGATCCGCAGGAGAGCGCCTCGCGCTGGGCCGAGTCCGCGCCCGCCGATGCACCCTTCCCCGCCCGCGTGGTGCGCCTGTCCGGCAGTGCCGACGAGATGGGCAAGACCTTGAGACCGGTTGCCAACAAGGTCGATGTGGTGGTCATGGACTGCCCGCCGTCGATCGAGCATGCGCACACGATGAGCGCGCTCGCGCTGTGCGACATCGCCCTGGTGCCGGTGGTGCCGGGCCCGACCGACCTGTGGGCGACGCGCGGCATCGAGCGCCTGATCCTCGAGCGCAAGCGCAGCCGCCCCGGCCTGCGCGGCGCGCTGCTGCCCAACCGCGTGACGCGTACCGCGCTGTCGGCGGACGTGCTCGAGGTGCTGCGCGACTTCACCCTGCCGGTGCTCGACGCCGCGCTGTCGCAGCGCAGCGCCTATGCGCTGGGCGCGGTGCGCGGGACCTCGGTGTTCGGCCTGGGGCGGTCCGCCGCGCCCGCGCAGGAAGAGGTGGCGCGCCTGGTCGCGGCGGTCGTCAAGTTGATCGAGGAGCGAGGATGAGCGCCACCAGCAGCGGACTGAAGTCGAAGCTGCGCGAGACCCTGAAGCAGGAGGACGCCGCGCTCGCCGAGCGCAGCCGGGCGGTCGCGAAGCCGGCTGCGGCGCAGCCTCGTGTGGGCAAGCCGGACGCCGCGGAGCCTGCCGCCACCGCGACGCCGACGACCGCCGCGCAGGCGCTGCAGCCGACGGTGGGTGGATCCGCTGCGGCGGAGAAGCGTGCCACGGCAACGCTGCTCGAGCTTGCCGCGCCCGCCGCGGCCGGGCGCCGCGACAAGGGCGAGAAGGTCGAGCGCGATTCGTTCTCGATGCCGGCGCGCGAGCACAAGCGCATCAAGGCGTTGCGCGAGGCGCTCGGCGAGCACGGTGTGCTCGTGAGCAAGTCCGCGCTGCTGCGCGCCGGCCTCGCGCTGCTGGCCGAGCGCGACACCGGCGAGATCGCCCGCCTGGTCGCGGCCCTGCCCAAGGTGGCGAAGGGCAAGCGCAAGAGGCGCTGACGCGGGAACCGCGATGGTGCCCAGGGAGCAGCGCCGCAAGGCGCGAACCGGGCTCCCGGGAGACTTCGGGCCTGGGCTCGGGCGGGAGCGCGGTGGTCGCAGCGCAGCGGATTTGCGCACACGCCTGCGCAAGCGCGGTATCGCGACTCGCGTCGCTCCTACAGGCCCTGCGGAAGCCGCGTCGGTTTTCCGTCGGCGCGACGCGCGTCGCGATTTTCGGCGCCTGCGAATCCGAGCAGCCGCAACCAGTAGCGCAGTCCGGCCGGCCAGGTGTCCGCGGCCGCGCGCAGCAGGTCGGCGGTCGACACGTGGGTGGAGAAGGCGCGCGAGTCGGGCTCGGCGAGCAGGCGTGCCGGCCACTCGGCGGCGAAGCGCTGCAGGCCGAGGCCGAGCAGCGGCAGGTCGGTGTCGTGACCGGCGCCGAGGTCGCCGAGCACGCCGGCGAGCGACAGCCAGCTCTTGCGGAACACCGCGAGTTGCTCGCCGAAGCCGCCCGCGCCCTGCAGCGCCAGCGCATCGAGCAGCCCGACCAGCCAGTCGAAGCCGAGCGGCCGGCCGCTGCGCACCAGGGTATCGAGCGCGTGCTCGACGGTGGCGCCGATCGGGGCGGCGCGGGTGTCGCGCAGGCCCAGCCCGGCGAGGCCGGCCATGATGCGTGATGCGTCGAGTGCGAGAGCGGCGAGAGCGACTTCCACCAGGGCCTCGCGCTCGGCCTTGCTCAGGCGCGCGGTGAGGCTCCAGTCGAGCACCGCCACGCGGCCGTCGGGGGCGAGCAGCAGGTTGCCGCCGTGCAGGTCGCCATGGAAGGGCGCGTCCTCGCCGCACGACCAGAAGGGGCGGGCGAGCAGGCCGCCGACGAGGGCGCGGCCGAGGCGGCGGGATTCGTGCGCGGACAGCGCGGCGTCGGCGAGCTTGGGGCCGTCGATGCGCTCCATCGCGGTCAGCGTGGGCGTGCACCAGGGCAGCAGCGCCGGCACGAAGACGTCGGCGTCGGCGGCGAACAGCGCCGCGGCGGCGCGCAGGTTGGCCTGCTCGCGGTCGAGACGGATCTCCTGCACGAGCAGGCGGCTGGCGGCGGCGAGGTGGCTGCGGTAGTCGATGGCGGGCAGGCCGAACTCCGCCCCCCGGCGTTCGAGGAAGTCGCCGAGCGCGGGCAGGATGGCGAGCTCCTCGGCCAGCCGTTCGCCGATGCCGGGCTTGAGCGCCTTGAACACGCCCTCATGGCTGCGCCCGTCCTGCCGCCACGAGAAGGGCAGCACCACGGCCACGCTGCCTTCGGCGAGCGCGCGGTCGGCGAGGTGGAGGCCGTGGCCAGCGCCGAGCTCGGCGCGGATGCGGGCGTGCAGGGCGCCGCCGTCCGTGCTCGCGGGGAGGGACTCGAGCGCCTGCAGGTGGCGGCGCAGTTCCGCGTCGAGGCCGGGCTGGCGCGCGACGACCTGGCCGAGCTTGTGCAGTGTGGGACAGCGCGCGAGCAGGGCGGTGGCGCGCGCGGCGGCGGAGACGCTCGCGGCGAGCGCGAGCTGCTCGGCGACGATCGCCCCGAGGCGGGCTTCCGGCAGCCGATCGAGGAAGAAGGCCATTCCCTCGAGCAGCAGCGGACGCCAGGCGGAGAGGGACTCGGGCAGCAGGGCGTCGAGGCCGAGCGACTCGAACAGTTCGGTGCCGAGGTCGGGATCCATGGCCGAGAATCTGCGGAAGCGCGCCGGGCTCAGCGCTTGCGGGCCGCAGCCTTGCGCTGCGAGGATTTCTTCTTGCCGGCCCGGGCCTTCTCATCATCCTTCGCGGCGGTGCGCTTCAACGGCGGCAGCGCATCGAGCAGAGCGATCGTTTCCGCATGGTCGAGGGTCGCGAGCACTGCAAGGCCGGCGCGCACCAGCGCGGACTTGCGCGCCGGCCGGCCGGCGGCCTTCATCGTGCTGCGCAGGGCATCGAGGCGGCGCAGGTCGCTGGCGACCAGAGCGAAGGATTCGCGCTTGCGCTTCTCGGGTTTCGCCTTGGCGGGCTCTGCCGGCAGGGGTGGGGCCTTGGTTTCCGGGCGGGTTGGGGGCCGTGTTCCGGCGATTTCAGGCAGGCGCTCGTCGAGCGCGACATCTTCCTGCTTCAGGCTGGCGCGCAGGGCGCTGCGGGTGTGGGTGCTCACGGTGCGCTCCTCGGGGGCTTCAGCGCCGCATTCTAGGCTGCGCTCGCGCGCTCGCGCACGTGCGCACGGGCGCGCGCATGGAGATCAGCCGTGCTCGCCGCGGCGCAGGCGCTCCAGGTTGCGATGCCAGTCGGCGAGCGCGTCGGCGTCGTCGAGCAGGTCGGCGACGTGCTTCCTCGTTCGCGATTGCCAGCGCGCGGTGAGCTGCGCACCGAGGCTCTCGCGGCCTGCATGGAGGCCGAGGCGGTCGCCCGTCGGCGTGCCGGGGGCGGTGAGATGAGCGTGCGTCTGCATGATGCTTCCTCCTGTCGAATCGAAACCAAGCAAAAAATCCGCGCTGCGCCCGCAATTCACACTCTACCCCTCGCGGCTCACGCTTCCAGCACATACGTCCCCGGTGCATCCCCCAGCGCGGGATGGCCTTCGTCGGCGGCGGGGCGTGCGGCGACGAGCTCGCCGGCGCGCGGCTTCAGCCAGGCCATCCAGTCCTCCCACCAGCTGCCTTCGCGCAGCGCGGCGCGCTCGCGCCAGAGTGGCGCGCGGTCGGCGCGATGGGCGGTGGCGACACGGTAGTGGCGCCTGGGCGGCGTCACCGGCGGGTTGACGATGCCGAGGATGTGGCCGGAGCTCGACAGCACGAAGCGCTTGTCGGCGGCGACGTGGTGCATGGTGTGGAAGGTCTGCGCCCACGGCGCGATGTGGTCGTCTTCCGCGGCCACCGCGTAGAGCGGCTGGCGGATGCGGCGCAGGTCGATCGGCTCGCCCGCGACGACGAGGGCGTCGGGCTGGACGAGGCGGTTGTTCAGGTAGAGCTCGCGCAGGTACCAGGCGTGCATCGCGGCGGGCATGCGCGTGGTGTCCATGTTCCAGTACAGCACGTCGAAGGGCGCGGGCGACTCGCCATAGAGCCAGCCGTGCACCACGTAGTGCCAGATCAGGCTGTTCGAGCGCAGCAGGCGGAAGGAGGCGGCCATGTCCTTGCCATCGAGGTAGCCCTTCTCCTTCATCTGTTCGCTCAGGTGGGCGACGCTCTCCTCGTCGATGAAGACCTCGATGTCGCCCGGCTTGTGGAAGTCCACCAGGGTGGTGAACAGCGTCCAGTCGCGCACCGGCACGGCGTCCTCGCCGTAATGGCGCGCCGCCCAGGCCATCCAGGTGGCGAGCGCGGTGCCGCCGATGCAGTAACCGACCGCGTGCACCCGCTCGGCCCCGCTGCATTCGCGCGCCACCCGCACGATCGCGGAGATGCCCTCGACGAGGTAGTCGTCGAAGCGGACCTCGCGCATCGATGCGTCGGGGTTCTTCCAGCTCGTGATGTAGACGTCCAGACCCTGGTCGAGCAGGTAGCGCACCATGCTCTTCCTGGGGTTGAGATCGAGGATGTAGAACTTGTTGATCCAGGGGGTGACGATGACCACCGGCTCGGCATGCACCTGCGGCTGCGTGGGCGCGTAGTGGATGACCTCGAGCAGGCGGTTGCGGAAGATCACCGCGCCCGGCGTGGTGCCGAGGTTGTCGCCGACGTGGAAGCCGTCGGGATCCGTCATGCGCACGTTGCCCGCCTGCAGGTCGGCGAGCATGTTCTGCCAGCCCTGCCACAGGCTGTGGCCGCGGGTGTCGATGAAGCGTCGCAGCGCGATCGGGTTGGACCAGAGATAGTTGGTCGGCGCCACCGCATTGAGCCACTTGCGCCACCAGAACGCCGCGCGCCGGCGCTCCTTGCCGGACAGCCCGGGGGTCTCGTAGAGCATGTCCTGGACGTGGTGGGTGAAGGCGAGATACCACTCCTTCACCAGGTCCCAGGTGGCCGAGTCGGTCCATACGGGGTCGGCGAAGCGTGGATCGTCGGCGTGCGGCTTGACCGGGTCGGCGCTGGGCAGGCCGAGCGCGCGCCGCCAGGTGTGCCACTGCAGCTGCCAGAGGTCGGTGCCGAGGCCGGCGAGGCGCTCGCCGAGCTCCTGCGGATGCATCAGCCAGGCCATCTGCGCATGCAGGATGGGCGCGGCGATGCCGAAGGGGTCGGCGCGTGCGGTCAGGCCCTCGCCGATCGCGGCGATGTGGCGATAAACCGCCCGTCCGTCGGGGAGGCCGTTGCGGCCATTGGAGACCATGCGGCCATTGTGGCCGTTCGAGTCGGGCGGGGCCGGGTGCGCGCCCCGGTCCGGTTGCTGCTTGGCAGAAGGGGCCGTCGCCGGCCGTTTGCCGCCCCGTCGTGAAGCTGGCATGAGAAATCGCCTCCGTGCGCATCCCGTGCGGAGGGGGCCGCTACCCCGCCCGACGATCGCGCGCTGGTCGTTGAACATAGTCTGCGCCCGGCGCTTGACAGCCGTATTGCGCTTTCGTGAAGCGTGTCTTGCGCAGCGCAGCAAGGTGCGGATTCATCGTGACATGACTGTCACATTTCACCCACAGAATCCTTCACGAATACCGGGAGGATGTCATGGAGAAGATCGAGGCCGTCGCCAGCCTGGGACAGGCGGAACTGCTCAGGCCGGCGCGCGTGCGTGCGGCGCTGGCCGCCAACGATCGACTGAAGCTCTATCTCAGCGTGCTGCAGGCGGCGCACGACTGCGCGCAGCGCGGCGACGCCCGCGCGCTCGACCTCGCGCGCGAGTTCGCCGTCGCCGGAGTCGATGCGCCCTGGCTGGCGCAGCTGCCGGCCACCGCCTACCGCGAGGGCAAGGAGCTGCATGTGGCCGGGCTCGACCGGCTGGCCAGCCTGCTCGCCGAGGACCTGTGCACCATGGCGCGCCCGCTCGAAGGCGACGCGGACTTCGCCGCGCGCTGTGCGCACTGGTGCGCCTGGCTCGAAGCGCTCGCGCCGGACACGCTGTCGTCGGCCCAGCTCCACGCGCTCACCAGCGGCAAGCGCGGCAAGGACGACAGCCTGCACCTGCTGGTGATGGACCTGCACAAGGCGCTCAACCGGCTCGCTTCGGAGCTCTCCAGCGAGACCATCGACGGCGCCCACGTGTGGCAGGTGGATGCGGCCGATCGCTCGCGCATCGCCGCCTTCATGCGCGGGCTCAACGCCACCCGTGCGCTCAAGCTCGATCATCCCGGGCTGGACACCGCCGCCACCCGCGACGGTGCGCGCCTGCTGCTGCAGAACGACATCGGCACCAACGACGCCCACGTGCTGGTGATCCAGGTCGAGGGTCTGCGCGTCGTGCTCACCTACTCCGATCTCCACCGTCGCCGCTTCGCGTTTTTTCAGTCGCTGCTGTGCGAGGTCGGCGCCAACTGGAGCGAGCCGCAGGCGCGCACCAGCGCCGGGCTCAACTTCGGCGCCACCTATTACGTCGGCACCGCGACCTTCGACTGTGCGGACGAGGAGGCGCTGTGCGGGGTGCTGGAGGGCATCGGCGCGCGCATCGTGTTCCTCATCGACTGGAACCGCGCGCGCAAGCGGCTCGAACAGTTCGTCGGCAAGACCGACGCGGTGGCGATCCTCGCCGAGGCCGCACGCCGGCGCGTCGGTCACATGGCCTGGCTGGCCGCCGGCGGCGAGCAGCTGGTGTTCGGCGCGATGCAGGCGCTCGGGCCGGAGTACTTCCGCATCGGCGACCGCCTCGACGGCGTGCTCGGCACCGAGAAGGCCCGCGCCTTCGTACTCGAGAGCATGGCGCTGGCGAGCGCGGCGATGCAGCAGCGCCAGCCGCTCGCGCTGGTCGCGGACGACACCCGCCTGCTGCTCGCGCGCTACCTGCACCGGCACGACGAGTTCGACCTGCTCGCCGAACACGCGGCCTACTGCCATGCGCTCGCCGAGGGTCTGCGCGACGGCCTCGCCCACGGCCACGAGCGCGACCGCAAGGCGGCGCGCGAATTCTCCGAGCGCGCCAAGGACTGGGAGCGCCGCGCCGACCAGCTGGTGATGGACGCACGTGCGCGCGCCGAGGCGCGACCGCGCTGGGAGGCCTTCGCCGAGCTGGTGGAGACCGCCGACGACGTCGCCGACGCGCTCGAGGAGGCCGCCTTCCTGCTCTCGCTGATCGCCGCTGATCACCACCAGGGCTGGCGCGGCGAGGTGCACCAGACCATGCAGCTGCTCGCCGACGCGGTGCTCGGTGCGGCGCAGGACCACGTGCGAGCGCTCGAGATTGCGCGCGGATTCGGCGAGGACAGCAGCGCCGAGGACCACGAGGCGTTCGTCGCCGCGCTGTGGCGGGTGCTCAACGCCGAGCGCCAGTGCGACGTGCTGCTGCGCGACGTGCGCCGCGCGCTCGCCGAGCACGTCAGCGACGCGGCGACGCTGAACCTGAGCACGGACTTCGCCCAAGCGCTCGAGTCGGCCACCGACTGGCTGCTGGCGACCGGCTACGGCCTGCGCCGGCTGGTCTTCAGCCGCGCGGGGGTGGGGCGATGAGCGCGCAACACAACGAGGAGAGTCCGATGATGGCGCATCCCGATGCGGCGTCCGCCGCCGCGCCGGCCGACGCCCGTCGTGTCGTCCGCCTGATCCACGCCGACGCGCCCCTGCCCGCCGATTGCAGCGCCGAGGCGCTCGGCTCCAAGGCGTGGAACCTCGCGCGCATGGCCGCGCTCGGCCTGCCGGTGCCCCCGGCCTTCGTGATCGGTACCGGATGGTGTGCCGAACCCGGCGCGCTCGCCGAGGCCGCGTGGCGGCCGGCGCTCGCCGAGCTGGAGCGCCTGAGCGGGCTGCGCCTCGGCGACACGCGCCATCCGCTGCTGCTTTCGGTGCGCTCCGGTGCGCCGGTGTCGATGCCGGGGATGATGGAGACCCTGCTCGACATCGGCCTCACCGAGACCACGCTGTCCGGCCTGCTGCGCGTCAGCGGCCATCCACGCCTGACCTGGGATGCCTACCGGCGCCTGATCGCCGGCTATGGCGAGGTGGTCGCCGGGATCGACGCGCAGCATTTCGACGCCGACCTCGAGGCCGTGCGCGGCGAGTGTGGCGAGTGCGGCCAGGGCGACGAGCGCGTGCTCGACTTCGCGGCGCTGCGTGAGCTCGCCGCCCGCCACCTCGACACCTACCGGCGCGAAGCCGGCGAGGCCTTCCCGCAGGATGCGCACGAGCAGCTGCGCCAGGCCATCGCCGCGGTGTTCGCGTCCTGGCATGCGGACAAGGCGCGCGCCTACCGCGCGATGCACGGTCTGGCCGACGACATGGGCACCGCGGTCACGGTGCAGCGCATGGTGTTCGGCAACGCCGGCGGGCTGTCGGGCGCGGGCGTGGGCTTCACGCGCGACCCGAGCAGCGGCGAGCCGCGGCCATGGGTGGATTTCCTCTTCAACGCGCAGGGCGAGGACGTGGTCAGCGGCCGGCGCAGCGCGCACGGCCACGACGAGCTCGCCGCGGTCGCCCCCGCGGTGTGGCAGGCCGTGCTCGACGTGACCGCCCGCCTGGAGCGCGCCTTCGGCGACATGCAGGACTTCGAGTTCACCGTGCAGCAGGGCGTGCTCCACCTGCTGCAGACGCGTGCCGGCAAGCGCACGCCGCAAGCGGCGGCGCGGATCGCGCTCGACCTGCTCGACGAGGGCGTGATCGATGCGGAAACCGCGCGTGTCCGCACCGCCGCGCTGGATGTGCGCGCGCTCGCCGAGCACCGCATCGTGCGCGCCGACGGTGCCGCGCTCGTGCCGCTCGGCCGCGCCGCGAGCGCGGCGAGCGGGGTGGCCTGTGGCGAGATCGTCTTCGACGAGGCGCGCGCCCGTGCCCGCCACGCCGCGGGGGCGAAGCTGATCCTGGTGCGCCAGGACGCCGAGACGCGCGATCTCGCCGCGCTCGAACTCGCCGAGGGCCTGCTCACCTGCCGTGGCGCGCGCACTGCGCACGCCGCGGTGGTCGCGCGCCAGCTCGGCAAGGTCTGCCTGGTCGGCTGCGAGGCCTTGCGTCTCGACGAGGCGGGGCGCACGCTCGAACTCGGCGGTCACATCCTGCGCGAGGGCGAGCTGCTGACTCTGGACGGCAACGAGGGCGCGATCCATGCAGGCGCCGCGGCGGTTGTCGAAGTCGTGCCGCAGGCGCTGCTCGCGCGCCTCGACGCGCTGCACGGACGCGAGGTCGCGGCGCTGCAGTCCTGAAGATTTTCCGGCGGGAGGGTTGTTCGATGAGCTTCAGATCCAGCTACGGCCACAAGTGCGCGATCGAACTGTATCGCGACGCCACCGAGCGCCAGGCCAAGCTGGCCGGCGTGACCATTCCCACCTTCATGTGCCGGCGCTGCGGCAAGCGCCAGTCGGTGAGCGGACGCCGCCAGGTGGTGCGCGGCAGCTCGCGCTACGGCTATCACTGCGCGAGCTGCAGCACTGCGCGGCCGGCTGGCGCGGGTTGCGAAAGCCGGCCGTCCCAGGTGTAGCGGCAGCGGGTGCCGTCGCTGCTCAGGCTGCGCGCGCCGCGGGTGCGCGGGCGCAGTCCGGCTGCAGGCGATTGACCCCGCTGAGGATTGCGCGGATCGAGGCGGTGACGATGTTGGCATCGATACCCACGCCGTAGCGATCGCCGCCCTGTCCGCCTGCCTCGGTGAGCTCGAGGAAGGCGCAGGCCTGGGCGTTGCCGCCGTTCTCGCTGGGCGCCACCGAGCGCTCCTCGAAGCTGCGCACCTGGACGTCGATGCCGGCGCCGCGCAAGGCGTGGATGGCGGCGTCGATCGGGCCGTTGCCCTCGCCGACCAACAGGTGGCGGGTGCCGCCGAACTCGACCACGAGGCGGATGCCCTGCGCCGCGCCATGCTCGAAGAGGTGGTGCTCGACGTAGCGCACCGGCTCGACGTTGTCGAGGTAGGTGCTGCGGAACAGATCCCAGATCGCTGCCGCCGACATCTCACCGCCGCTGGCGTCGGTGACCTGCTGCACCTCGCGCGAGAACTCCACCTGCAGGCGGCGCGGCATCACGATGCCGTATTCGGTCTCGAGCAGGTAGGCGATCCCCCCCTTGCCGGACTGGCTATTCACCCGGATCACCGAGTCGTAGCTGCGGCCGACGTCGGCGGGGTCGATCGGGAGGTAGGGCACGTTCCACGGCTGGCCAGCCTTTTGAGCGGCGAATCCCTTCTTGATGGCGTCCTGGTGGGAGCCGGAGAAGGCCGTGAACACGAGATCCCCCACATAGGGGTGGCGTGGGTGGATGGGCAGCTGGTTGCAGTACTCGACGGTGCGCGCGACCGCGTTGATGTCCGAGAAGTCGAGCCCGGGCGACACGCCCTGGGTGTACATGTTCAGGGCGAGGGTGACGATGTCGACGTTGCCGGTGCGCTCGCCGTTACCGAAGAGGCAGCCCTCGACGCGGTCGGCGCCCGCCATCAGGCCGAGCTCGGCGGCGGCGACGCCGCTGCCGCGGTCGTTGTGCGGGTGCAACGAAAGCACCACGCTGTCGCGGCGGGCGAGGTTGCGGTGCATCCACTCGACCTGGTCGGCATAGACGTTGGGCGTGGCGACCTCGACCGTGGCCGGGAGGTTGAGGATGACCTTGTTCTCGGGCGTGGCGCCCCACTCGGCGGTGACGGCGTCGCAGACCTCCCGGGCGAAGTCGAGTTCGGTGGCGGAGAAGGTCTCCGGGCTGTATTCGAGGCGGATCTCGGTGCCGCACTCCTTCTCCATTTCCGCGCCGATCTGCTTGATCAGCCGTACGGCGGAGACCGCGAGCGCGAGTACCTGCGGCTTCTCCATGCCGAACACGAGCTCCCGGAAGGTGGGCGAGGTGGCGTTGTAGACGTGGATGATCGCGCGCGGCGCGCCGCGTACCGACTCCATGGTGCGGCGGATGAGGTCCTCGCGCGCCTGGGTGAGCACCTGGATGGTTACGTCGGCCGGGATGTGGCCGCCCTCGATGAGCGCGCGCACGAAGTCGAAGTCGGTCTGCGAGGCCGACGGGAAGCCGACCTCGATCTCCTTGAAGCCGATCTCGCACACGGTGCGGAACATGCGCATCTTGCGCTCGACGTTCATCGGCTCGAACAGCGCCTGGTTGCCGTCGCGCAGGTCGGTGCTCATCCAGATCGGGGCGCGCTCGATGAGCTTGTTCGGCCACTGGCGGTCGGCGAGCGCGATCGGGGCGAAGGGACGGTACTTGGCGGCGGGGTTCTGCAACATCATGGCGCGGTCCTCGTGGGCATGGCGTGATTCGATGGACGAAAGTCTACGCGCCGTGCGGCGGCAGACGATTGCGTTGTTGCGGTGCGAGCGCGCTTATTTGTGCAGGAACATGCGTACTTACGAACTTGAATGAAATAATCTGCCTTTCGGAAAGAATGGAGCGCCCGATCGTGCAACTCGACCGCTACGACCGCCAGATCCTGGAGCTGCTCCAGCAGGATGGCCGCATCAGCAACCAGGAGCTCGCCGACCGCATCGCGCTGTCGCCCTCGGCCTGCCTGCGCCGGCTGCGTGCGCTGGAAGAGTCCGGTCTGATCCGCGGCTACCGCGCCCTGCTCGACGCCAGGAAGCTCGGCCTGTCGCTGATGGCGCTGATCCACATCTCGATGGACCGCCACACGCCCGAGCGCTTCTCGCACTTCGAGGCCGAGGTGGAGAAGATCCCGCAGGTGCTCGAATGCCTGCTGATCACCGGCCAGGACGCCGATTACCAGCTCAAGGTGGTGGTCACGGACATGGACGGCTACCAGGCGCTGCTGCTCGAGCGCATCACCCGTATCCCCGGTGTCACCGGCGTGCATTCGAGCTTCGTGCTGCGGCGGGTGATCGACAAGACGGCGCTGCCATTGCCGGGGGCCTGAGCCCCGGGTGTGCACAAACTGGATATATGTCACGTTGTGAGCGGATAGCGGGGGCGGGTGTCTGCGTCCAAGATCTTCGGGCTGCGTGGCCCTTGCGCCGCGCTCGAGTTCATCCAAATGAAGTCCGCCGTGTGCGGACCCCCAAGGAGACGACATGGACGCCCGCGTTCGCGAACTGGTCAAGGCCACGATCCCTGTGCTCAAGGAGCACGGCGTTGCCCTGACGACGTATTTCTATCAGCGCATGTTCCGCCACAACCCGGAACTGAAGAACATCTTCAACCAGTCGCACAACGAGACCGGCAAGCAGCCGGTGGCGCTGGCGATGGCGGTGCTGGCCTACGCCGAGAACATCGACGACCCTTCGGTGCTGGCGCCGGTGATCACCCTGATCGCCAACAAGCACGCCAGCGTGGGCATCCGCGCCGAGCACTACCCGATCGTCGGCAAGCACCTGCTGGCCTCGATCCGCGAGGTCCTGGGCGACGCCGCCAGCGACGAGCTGATCGCAGCCTGGGGGGTGGCCTATGGCGCGCTTGCCGACGTCTTCATCGACGCCGAGAGCAAGCTCTACAACCAGGCCTGCAACGCCGATGGCGGCTGGAGCGGCTGGCGCAGCTTCCGCATCATCGACAAGGTGCGCGAGAGCGAGGAGATCACGTCCCTCCACCTCGTGCCCTGCGACGGCGGCCCGCTGCCGGCCTACCGCGCCGGCCAGTACACCACCGCGCGGGTGTTCGTGCCCGAGCTCGGCGTGATGCAGTTGCGCCAATACACGCTTTCGATCGCGCCGGGGGCCATGCACTTCCGCATCTCGGTGAAGCGCGAGCCGGCGGGCGCGACCACGCCGGCCGGTCGGGTGTCGAACCGCCTGCACGACTTCTACAAGGTGGGCGACATGCTCGAGCTGGCGCCGCCCTTCGGCGAGTTCTTCCTCGACGAGACCCACGACGGCCCGGTGGTGCTGATCAGCGGCGGGGTCGGCATCACGCCGATGATCTCCATGCTCGACCGCCTGGTAGCGGCGGCGCCGTCGCGTCCGGTGCAGTTCGTGCATGCCTGCCGCAATGCCGCGGTGTTCGCCTTCGGTGCGCATCTGGCGAAGGTGGCGGAGCGCAACCCGCAGGTGAGGCTGCATCTGTTCCACGACGAAGGCGCGGTTTCGGCACCGGTGCAGGCGGGCCGTGTCGATCTGCGCGCGCTGGCGGGCGAGGTGCTGGCAGAGGGGGCCGACTACTACCTGTGCGGCCCGGTCGGCTTCCTGGAGGCGCAGATCGCGACCCTGCACGAGCTGGGGGTCGAATCGGCGCGCATCCATGCCGAGGTGTTCGACACCGGCGGCATCGCGACCTGAGGCCGGGGCCGGCTCGTCCGGCTTCGATCCGGCCGCGGGGCCGCGGCCTCGCGTGTGCGCAGCGCGGCCGCCTGGGGTCGGCGCCGGTCCGGTGTTTTTCGGTAGGAGCGACGCAAGTCGCGATTGCAGTGCCTGGAGTCCGCGCCTTCGCTTCGGCACCAGCCGATCGCGTCGCCCGTCGCTCCTGCCCCGTTCGCCTTACTGCCCGGCGTTCGGGAAGAAGAGCTGCTCGCCCTCGATCTTGTACGCGGCGATGGCCTCCTGGCCGGCGGGCGAAACCACCCATTCGACGAACTTGCGCGCCTCGGCCTGTTTCACGTGCGGGTGGCGCTCGGGGTTCACCACCATCACGCCGTACTGATTGAAGAGGCGGGTGTCGCCTTCGACCAGCACCGCGAGGTCGGCGCGGTTCTTGAAGCTGAGCCAGGTGCCGCGGTCGGCGAGCACGTAGGCGCCGCTCGATGCCGCCATGTTGAGTGCCGGGCCCATGCCGCAGCCGCATTCCTTGTATCCGCTCCCCTTGTTGTCGACCCCGGCGGCCTTCCAGTAGCGCAGCTCGGCGGCGTGGGTGCCGCTCTTGTCGCCGCGCGACACGAAGTTGCCGTTGGCGGCGGCGAGCTTCTGCAGCGCACCGGTGATGTCCTTGCCCCGGGTGGCGGCGGGGTCGTCCTTCGGCCCGATCAGCACGAAGTCGTTGTACATCACCTTGCGGTGCTCGATGCCGTGGCCTTCGTCGACGAACTTCCGCTCTGCGTCGGCGTCGTGCACGAACACCACGTCCGCGTCGCCGCGCCGGCCGACGTCGAGGGCCTGGCCGGTGCCGAGCGCGACCACCTTCACGTCGATGCCGGTCGCCTGTTTGAACTGCGGCAGAATGTGGCCGAAGAGACCGGACTGCTCGGTGGAGGTCGTCGAGGCGACGACGATCGAGGTGGCCTGCTGGGCGATTGCGGGGGCGGCGAAGAGGCCGATCGCCACGGTGGCGATTCCGGCGAGGCTGCGGCGGATGCGCGCGATGCGGGTGTTGCGGGTCATGCGGAGTCTCCTCGATTGGGGGTGGGCTCGCGGGGTGGGCGGTGTCGTGGCCGTCGCGGCGGCTGCGGCGACGGATGAGCCTCGGGCAATCTAGGCAGGCGGGTGGGATGGATCAATATGAAGGGATCTGCATAGGATGGAGGGCCGCAGCGGCGTGGATGCCGCCGCGCACCACGGACATGGACCAGAGCGCATGAAGAGCCGCGTGATCGAACGCTGGGTCGAGGCCCACCTCGCCGGACGGCGCATCAGCGCCAACTCGCTGATCATCTCGGTGTATGGCGACCTGATCGCGGTGCACGGCGGCGTGGTGTGGCTGGCCGACCTGATCCGGCTGATGGCGCCCTTCGGGCTCAACGAGCGCGTGGTGCGCACCAGCGTCTATCGGCTGGTGCAGGACGACTGGCTGGAGTCGGGACAGGTCGGCCGGCGCAGCTACTACCGCCTCGCCGCATCCGGCATGCGCCGTTTCGCGCCGGCGTGGCGGCGGATCTTCGAGCCCGAGGGGGAGGGCTGGAGCGGGACCTGGCAGGTGGTGATGCTGCCCTCCGCGCTCGAGGCGCGGGTGGCGGACAACCTGCGCCGGGAGCTGTCTTGGGCGGGCTACGGGGCGCTCAACGCCGGCGTGCTGTTGCGCCCGACCGACGACGCCTCGACCCTGCGCAACATCCTCGACGGCTGCGGCCTGCGCGACCGCGTGGTGCCGCTCACCGCGCGCGGCCTGGACGGGGTGACCGGCGCGGCCACCGACGAGCTGGTGCGCGAGTGCTGGGACCTGCAGGCGATCGCCGCCACCTACGACGGCTTCATCGAGCACTTCCGGCCGCTGCTGCGCGCCTTCGGTGCGGGCGAGGCCGAGCCGGAGCAGGCCTTCCTGGTGCAGACCCTGTTGATGCACGAGTTCCGCCGCGTGCTGCTGCACGATCCGCAGCTGCCGGTGCAGGTCATGCCCAACCGCTGGCGGGGGGACGCGGCGCGCGAGCTGTGCGCGCGACTGTATCGGCTGAGCTGGCGAGCGGCGTGCCGGCACCTGCAGGCGAGTTGCGCCACGCCCGAGGGGCCGCTGCCGCCGCCGTCGGCGCAGTTCTTCCGCCGCTTCGGCGGTCTGGAGCTGCCGCCGGCGGCGACGGACGAGGTCGCGGCCGAGGGCTGAGCGGGCGCTGTGAGGCGCCCGCCCGCATGGCCGCTCAGGCGTTGCCGAGGCGGGGTGCGCTGGCGAGGCCGGCGGGCTTGCCGCCGCGCACGGGGTGATGCTTGAGCGCGATGCCCTGGGTGAAGGCGGCGCGACGGATCAGGGTGTATTTGAACCACCAGCCGGCGCCGGCAGCCAGCAGACCCGCCGCGGCGAGCGCGCTGCCCGCGCCGGGCACGCCGGCGAGGATGCCCGCCGCGGCGAGCAGCGCGAGCCCAGCCGGCAGCAGGTGGCCGACGCGCACCATGCGCGCCGCGATCGCCTCGAAGGCCTGCACGCTGGGGGCCGGGGCGCGATCGGCGCGCAGGCCGTCGAGGTAGCGTCTCCACAGCAGCAGGCGGGCGCACAGGGCGAGCACGAGGGCCATCGCGGCGGCGATCTGCAGCCCGCCCGCCAGGGTGGTGGCGATCAGGCCCGCGCCCTCGGCCAGTCCGGTGCCCAGTACCAGCGGCGCGCAGCGCGCATGGCGCCAGGCGGGGATGCCCTTGTCGGCGGCGAGGATGCGCGCCTGGGCGTAGACGAAGGCGAGGCCGCACAGCCCGGCGAGTGCCTGCGCGGCGGGGTGGGCGGTGTAGAGGGCGAGCACGCCCGCGCCGAACAGCGCCAGTGCGACCGAGGCCTCGCGCGTCATCCACGAGCTGCGGATGTGACGGAAGACGTTGAGCGCGCGCCACGGTCGGCCGATCTCGAACCAGACGCACAGCAGCCCGAGGGCGACGAGGAGCAGGCCGGCGGCGAGTTGCGGGCGCACCTCGACACCGGCGAGGCCGGCGAGCCCGGCGAACAGCACGAGCCCGCCGCCGCTGCCGCCGCAGATGAAGTTGCCGGCGGCGCGCCAGTCCCAGTGCTGCTGCAGGCGGGGTGCGGGCTGGCCGGGGAGGGGGGAACGGTTCGGTTTCATCAGGCGTGATCCCAGATGTAATAGACGCTCGGCCCGGTGCCGAGCTCCTCGTGCATGTGGAAGTGCTGGGTTTTTGCGAGCAGGCGGCTGACCGCGCTGTCGGGGTCGTCGATGTCGCCGAAGACCATCGCGCCCGAGATGCAGGAGTTGACGCAGGCCGGGGTGACCTCGGGGTCGCGCCCGGGGATGCGTCCGCTCGCCGCGGCGGCGTCGATGCGTTCCTTGCAGAAAGAACACTTGGTCGCCACCGAGATGCGCGACGGGTCGAAGCGGATCGCCTCGGAGGCGATCGGCTGCTCGCCGTAGGCGAAGCGCGCTTCGTGCACGATCGAGCGCGCCTCGTAGGGACAGGCCATCACGCAGTTGGCGCAGCCGATGCACACGTCGTAGTCGATGGTGACCAGGCCGTCGCGGCGCTTCTGCGTCGCCTCGGTGGGGCAGACCGCCGCGCACGGCGGCTCGGCGCAGTGCATGCAGGCCGTCGGCAGGAAGCTGCGGCGCACGTCGGGGAACTCGCCGGTCTCGAGGTCGAGCACGCGGCGCCACTGCACGCCGGGCGGGGTGGCGTTGGCGTTCTTGCACGCCGCGGTACAGGTCTGGCAGCCCACGCAGCGGCGCAGGTCGATGCTCATCACATAGCGGGTCATTGCACGGTGCTCCCTTCGAGACGGCGGATCGCCACGCGCACGATGTCGGCGCCCGAGCCGGTGGCGTCGGTGAGTTCGAGCGACATCGGCGCCACGGTGTTGAGGCTGGGCATGCCGAAATCCTTGGCGACCGGGGTGGCCCAGTGGTCGAACTGGCCCGGGATGACCAGGGTGTCGGGGCGGATGCCGTGGGCGAGCACCGCCTTGCCGTAGGTGGCGCCGATGTGCGAGCGGATCTCGACGCGGTCGCCGTCGGCGATGCCGAGGCGCCTGGCGGTGTTGGCGTTCATGATCACCCCGGCGTGGCCCCGCACGTTCTGCGCCACCTCGCGCATCAGCGCGATGCTGACGTTGCCGCCGGTGTGGTACTGCATGCTCTTGGTGGCGAGCAGCCACAGCGGGTAGTCCTCGGGCTTCGCGCCGCTGTCGACCAGGGCCTGCTCCCAGCGCCCGGGAACGTCGTGCCATTCGGGCAGGGCGGTGTATTCGGAGAGCTGGGTGTCCCACCAGTGCATGTCGTGCTCGTGCAGGCGGTTGCCGAGCTCGCGGCCGATGCGCAGCAGGCGCTCCTGGTAGGGCAGCTCGTAGCGCAGGCCCTTCTCGGCCAGGGTGGGGGTGAGGTACCACGAGCGCTGCGGCATCGGCACGGTGTAGAAGCCGTGCTCCTTGAACCAGGCGAGGTCGTGGGTCTCCTGCCCCTGCGAGAGATCGGTGCTCGCCGCGCGGCAGATGGCGTCCCAGATCGTGTCCACGTCGTGCGTGCGCGTGGGGTCGAGGCTGAAGTCGTAGCCCTCGCCGGCGAGCGGCGAGACGCCGCCGGCGCCGCGGTTGATCGCCTTGTTGTAGGGCTCGAGCAGGCCGGTGCGGCGCGCCAGCTCGGTGCTGATCCAGGTGAAGTCGCGCGCCTCGCCCTGCGGCTCGACCGCCGGCTGGCGCAGCACCACGCCGCGCGCGGTCCAGAACTGCTCGACGAACTTGGTGCCGCCGACCTTGATCATCTGCAGGGATTCGAGGTCGGTGGCCTCGGGCAGCAGCAGGTCGGCGAAGAAGTTGGTCTCGTCCACCGTGTAGGCGAAGGACACGGTGAAGGGGAAGGTGGCGATCGTCTCCACCAGGCTGGGCGTGTCCCAGAACGAGATCGCCGGGTTGGAGCGGTAGATGAACCAGATGTCGGGCAGGGTCGGCTTGGGCATGTTGAAGTCGCGCGGCACCTCGCGCTGGAACATCCACGCCAGCTGGGTGGGGCCGAGCGCCTGGCTCCATGCCGAGTTGCCGACGATCGGCACCAGGGTGCGGTGGGCGTTGCGGCCGGTGGGCCGGGCGACCCAGTGCTCCTTGTCGGTGGGGTTGAATTTCTGCGCCATGAAGCCGTCCTCGCCAGCGGCGACGCTAAGGTGGCGGTCGTCGTGCGGGCGGTTCAGCCGCACCGTGGTGCCGAGGGTACCGCCCGGCACCTCGAGCGCGCCCACCAGGGTGGCGAGCACCGTGCGCGCCCAGCAGCACTCGAAGGCGCCCCAGCCGTTATTCACCGACTTGCCGAGGGTGACCGCGACCGGGCGCAGCGGCAGGGTGGCGCCGTCCACCTCGATGGTGGCGCCGACCTGCGCGTTCTCGAGGTACTCGCCCGCGATGCGGCGGATGGTGGCCGCAGGCACGTCGCAGATGCCCTCCGCCCACTCCGGCGTGTATTTGCGCATGTGCTCGACCAGCATCGTGTGGGCGGGTGCGCCCTCCACGTCGGCGAGCGCATGGCGGGCGTCGTCGGCATCCACGGTCACCGCGGCGGCGACGCGGAAGCGGCCCTCGAGCGCGGGCTCGACGCCCGGGGTGTCGAAGGGCACGGCGCGGCCGGCGGCGGGATCCCACACCAGCGGCTTCGCGCTGTCGGGGGCGCGCAGGTAGAGACCGTCGGGGCCGACCAGGTAGGGCGAGGACGTGCGGTCGCGCAGGAAGGGCAGGTCGAGCTGCCCGAGGCCGTGCTCGCACACCAGCACGTGGATCAGCGCGAACATGAAGGCGGGGTCGGTCTTGGGGCGGATCGGCACCCACTCGGACGCACAGGCGCCGGTGATCGACAGGTGGGGCTCGACCTGCACGCGCTTGTAGCCGCGCACGCGCGCGTCGGCGTGGCGGGTGACCGCGCACGGGCCGCCGGAGGCGTCGACGTTGCTGCCGATCGAGATCACGTAGCGGCAGTTGGGCGTGTCCGCGGCGACGGTGAAGGCGCGGTGCCAGAACTCGCCGTAGAGGTGCTCGGAATGCACGCACTTGACGCCCTGGCCGGAGCCGAAGCTGAAGTCGATCGGCCCCCAGGCGGCGAGGAAGGCGGGCAGGGTGCCCATGTACATCGCCGGCGTGCCGCCATGGCCGAAGCTGGCCGCCACGCGCGGCAGGCCGGAGTCGTCGACGAGGCCCTTCTCGCGCACCGCGGCGAGGCGGGCGGCGATGGTATCGAGCGCCTCGTCCCAGGAGATCGGTACGAAGCCCGGATCCTCGTTGCGCCCCTTCTTCGGGTTGGTGCGCTTCATCGGCTGCAGGATGCGGTGCGGGTTGTAGGTCTTCTGCACCAGGCCGTGCGCCTTCACGCATACGCGTCCGCGCGCGGGATGCACGTCGGCGGCGGCGAAATTGGGTTCGATCTCGGTGGCCACGCCGTCGATCACCTTGACGGTCATGAAGTCGGGGCCGGCGACGCAGTTGTAGCAGTAGCTCGGAATCTTGCGTTCGTTGCGGGCGGTGGCGGCGGTCATCGCGGACTCCTCGCTCAGTGCATGCGTTGCGGGTGGGTGTAGACGCTGTGGCGGTGGCCGCGCGCGAAGCCGACCAGGGTGACGCCCGCGGCCTCGGCCAGGCGCACCGCCATGCCGGTCGGCGCCGAGAGCGCGGCGATCGCGGCGATGCCGACGGTGGCGGCCTTCTGCACGATCTCGTAGCTGGCGCGGCTGGTCATCAGCACGAAGCCGTCGTCGAAGCCGCAGCCGCGCGTGGCGATCGCGCCGATGAGCTTGTCGAGCGCGTTGTGGCGGCCGACGTCCTCGCGCACCAGCGCGACGCTGCCGTCGCGCCGGCACCACGCCGCCGCATGCACCGCGCCGGTGAGCTGGAACAGCGGCTGCAACGCGGCGAGCTCAGCCTGGGCGCGCTCGAGCGCGCCGGGCTGGATCGCGGTGTCGGCGAGGCGGGCGGGCGGCAGCGGGCGCTGCAACTGGGCGAGGCTCTCGATGCCGCACAGGCCGCAGCCGGTGCGCCCGGCGAGCGCGCGGCGGCGTTCGCGCATGGCGGCGAAGCGCTCGCTGGCGAGCGCCATGCGCACCTCGCAGCCGAGGGCGTGCTCCACCACGTCGATGTCGTGGAGCTCGCGCGCGCTCGCGGCGATGCCCTCGCTGAGCGTGAAGCCGAGCGCGAAGTCCTCGAGATCCTGCGGGGTGGCGAGCATCACCGCGTGGGAGAAGCCGTTATAGACGAGGGCGACCGGCGCCTCTTCGGCGACCGCGTCCTCGCCGAGGATCGCGGAGTCGGTGCCCCGGCGTTCGACGCCGTAGCTGCGGTGCGCGCCGCTTGCGGGGGAAGGGTGGTCGAGCATGGGGACCTCCTGTCGGGAAGGAGCCGCAAGAGGGTCGTGCAGCGGCTTGACTTAATGATACAAAAAAATATCAAGAAATCAATATCTGCGTATCACAAAATTATAAAGTCAAGTTAAATCATGACGTTGCAGATAGTTAGATATCCACGAATAAGATTGCTCGTGTTGCTTCGCTATGGGGGATTTTGCATAGGATGGGTGCGGCGGGAGCCCGGGCGGTCCGTGCTTGCCGTGCGAGGGGCGGGCGTTCAGTGGCTGCCGAGGCGGTGATTCACGGCGGCCAGGTCGGACGGCGTGTCGATGTCCAGCCAGCTGGCGTCGTTGTCGACAGCGAGTTCGACCAGCGCCCCACGGTGGCGAGCGAGCAGTGCGCGTGCGCCTTCGTCGCCGGCGAGGGCGCGCAGCTCGTCACCGAAGCGCGCGGCGAAGCCTACCGGATGGCCGCGGCGGCCCCGGCAGACGGGGGCGGCGATGGCGGCGCCGGAGCGCAGCGCGTCGGCGACCAGGCGGTGCTGGGCGGTGGGCACCAGCGGCATGTCGCCGAGCGCGACCAGCCAGCCTGCGGCATCGGCGGTGGCGGCCACGCCACAGGCGATGCTGACGCCCATGCCGGGGTGCTCGGCGCCACAGCGAACCACCTCGGCACCCGCCGCACGCAGCTCGTCCTCGAGCGTGCCGGGCTGGGCGGGAACGACCGCCACCACCAAGTCGACGGCCGGCAGCAGGCGGGCGCAGGTGGTCGCGGCCACGCCGCGGCCGTCGGCCAGGCGGGCGACGAGCTTGCCGCCGCCGAAGCGGCTGCCGGCACCGGCGGCGAGCAGGATGCCGACGATCAGGCCGCGCGTGCGAGCGGGCATGCGGCGGACTCCGTCGCCGGGCGTGCGACTGCGGCCGTCAGGCTCGTGCCGTTGCGGCGTGCGGTGAGGTCGGCGACGATCGCGAGCGCGATCTCGGGCGGCGTGCGGCTGCCCAGCGGCAGGCCTGCCGGTGCATGCAGGCGGGCGATCTGCGCGTCGTCGAGGTCGAACAGGCGCAGGCGCTCGCGGCGGGCGGCGCTGGTTGCGCGCGAGCCCACTGCGCCGATGTAGAAGGCGTCGCTGTGCAGCGCGTCGATGAGGGCGAGGTCGTCGAGCTTGGGATCGTGGGCGGCGGCGAGGATCACGCTGCGGCGGTCGGGGCGCATCGCGGCGACCGCGTCGTCGGGCATCTCGGTGGTGATCTCCACGCCGGGCAGCGTCCAGCTCGCGCGGTATTCCTCGCGCGGCTCGCTGAGCGTGACGCGGTAGTCGAGGGCGAGCGCGAACTGGGCGAGATAGGCGGAGAGCTGGCCGGCGCCGACGATCAGCATGCGCCAGCGCGGCCCGAAGGCCGCGGTGAGCCGGGAGCCGTCGAACACCACCGCGGTGTCCGGGACGGAGTCGAGCAGTTCCACGGCGCCCGTGGCGAGGCTCAGCCGGCGTGCGAGCAGTTCGCCGCGCTCGATGCGCGCGAGCGCCTCGGCGAGCCGGCTGCCGGCGTGCAGCGGCTCGAGCACCAGGCTCAGCGAGCCGCCGCAGGGTAGCTGGAAGCGCCGGGTCTGGTCCGCGGTGATGCCGTAGGTGACGAGCTCCGGGCGCTCGAGCCATTGCGTGCGCAGGCGATCACTCAGGTCGTCCTCGATGCAGCCGCCGGAGACCGAGCCGGCCAGGCGTCCGTCGCCGCAGATCGCCAGCAACGCGCCTTCGGGTCGCGGCGAGGAGCCCCAGGTGCGCACCACCGTCGCGAGCGTGACCGGCAGTCCGGCCGCCTGCCAGGCGACGGCTTGGCGCAAGGTCTCGAGATTGACGCTGTCCATGTCGGTTCCTCGGGAAAGGAAAATGTTAGACACGCTAACTATTGGAGTTCAAACAATTACACTTCGAAGTGTAGCAGGGTGCCGGGCCCTTGCAAATTGAAAAGCACAGCAGCGGGACGTCCGGTTTCGTCTCGGCCAGGCCTTATGCCCCGGGGGCGCGGGCTCGCCGCGGACGACGCGCTTGCGCTAACCTCGCACGAGGCCGCCACGATGGCGGCAGACACGGAGAGCGGGCGGCAGATGCGCAGGATCAGGCTGAACTACGTACTCGGCGCGGACACGGGGTCGGCGCCGCTCCACAATCCCCTGCTCGACCTCCTGCAGGCGGTGCGCGAGCAGGGCTCGATCTCCGCCGCCGCGCGTGTGCTGGACCTCTCCTACCGCCACGTTTGGGGCGAGCTCAAGCGCTGGGAGCTCGAGCTCGGCCAGCCGCTGATCCTGTGGGAGAAGGGCCAGGCCGCGCGCCTGTCCGAGTTCGGCGCCAAGCTGCTGCTCGCCGAGCGCCAGGTGCAGGCTCGCCTGTTGCCGCAGATCGAGGCGCTGCGCGCCGACCTCGAGCGCGCCTTCGCGATCGCCTTCGACGATTCGGTGCATGTGCTGTCCTTCCACGCCAGCCACGACGAGGCGCTCGCCGCGCTCGGCGAGGAGGCGCGGACCCGCGGCCTGCACCTGGACATCCGCTTCACCGGCAGCGTCGATGCGATCCGCGCATTGAACGAGGGCCGCTGCACCATGGCCGGCTTCCACGTGCGCCTGCCGGCGGTGCCGGGCTCGCGGGGGTCGTCGTCACACTCGCAGCGCACCTACAAGCCGCTGCTGCGCCCCGGCCTGCACAAGCTGATCGGCTTCGCCCGCCGCAGCCAGGGCCTGATCGTGGCACGCGGCAATCCGCGCGGCCTGCACGGCCTCGCCGACCTCGCGCGCCCCGGCGTGCGCTTCGTCAATCGCGCGCGCGGCACCGGCACGCGGGTGATTTTCGACGAGCTGCTCGGCGAGCTCGGCCTCGCGCCCGCCGCGATCGAGGGCTACGCCAATGACGAACCCTCGCACGCCGCGGTCGCGCAGGCGGTGGCGAGCGGTCAGGCCGACGCCGGCTTCGGCATCGAGGCGAGCGCGCGCGGCCGCGGACTGGACTTCGTGCCGCTGGTCGAAGAGGCCTACTTCCTCGCCTGCCTCAAGTCCACCCTGGAGCACGACGCCACCCGCGCCCTGCTCGCGCTGCTGCGCACCGCCGCATGGCAGCAGCGCCTGGCCGACCTGCCCGGCTACGCGCCGATGCAGAGCGGCGAGGTGCTGTCGATGAGCCGGGTGCTGCCGTGGTGGCGCTTCGGGGGGCGTGGAAACGCTCGCGAAGGAAAGCAATAAGCTGATGTTTGAATTGCAATTTTCCGTGAAACATTAGCGCGGAACCTGGCCGCTCGCGTCCGAAGCGCGTAGAATCCTGCCCCTTGTTCACGCATTGCAGCACGGAGCGCGCCATGCTCTATCCCACCCGTTTCGATGTCATCGTGGTCGGCGGCGGTCACGCCGGGACCGAGGCTGCGCTCGCCGCGGCGCGCATGGGCGCGGCCACGCTGCTGCTCACCCACAACATCGAGACGCTCGGGGCGATGAGCTGCAACCCCTCGATCGGCGGCATCGGCAAGGGCCACCTGGTGAAGGAGGTCGATGCGCTCGGCGGCGCGATGGCGGCGGCCACCGACGAGGGCGGCATCCAGTTCCGCATCCTCAACGCGTCCAAGGGCCCGGCGGTGCGCGCCACCCGCGCCCAGGCCGACCGCGTGCTGTACAAGGCGGCGATCCGCCGGCGGCTGGAGAACCAGCCGAACCTGTGGCTGTTCCAGCAGGCGGTGGACGATCTCACCGTGGTCGGCGACCGCGTCACCGGCGTGGTCACCCAGATCGGCCTGCGCTTCGAGGCGCCGGCGGTGGTGCTGACCGCGGGCACCTTCCTCAACGGCCTGGTGCATGTGGGGATGCAGAACTACTCCGCCGGGCGCGCGGGCGACCCGCCGGCGATCTCGCTCGGGGCGCGGCTCAAGGAGCTGGCGCTGCCGCAGGGGCGCCTGAAGACCGGCACGCCGCCGCGGCTGGACGCGCGCACGATCGACTTCTCGGTGATGACGGTGCAGCCGGGCGACGATCCGGTGCCGGTGTTCAGCTTCCTCGGCCATGCCGCGCAGCACCTGCGCCAGCTGCCGTGCTGGATGACGCAGACCAACGAGCGCACGCATGACGTGATCCGCGCCAACCTCGACCGCTCGCCGATGTATTCCGGCGTGATCGAGGGCGTGGGGCCGCGCTACTGTCCGTCGATCGAGGACAAGATCCACCGCTTCGCAGACAAGGACAGCCACAACATCTTCCTCGAGCCCGAGGGCCTGGAAACGCACGAGATCTACCCCAACGGCATCTCCACCTCGCTACCCTTCGACGTGCAGCTGCAGATCGTGCGCAGCATCCGCGGCCTGGAGAACGCCCACATCCTGCGCCCCGGCTACGCCATCGAGTACGACTACTTCGACCCGCGCAACCTCAAGTCCAGCCTGGAGACCAAGTCGATCGGCGGGCTCTTCTTCGCCGGCCAGATCAACGGCACCACCGGCTACGAGGAGGCCGCCGCTCAGGGCCTGCTCGCCGGCGCCAACGCCGCGCTGCAGGTGCAGGGGCGCGAGCCTTGGTGCCCGCGCCGCGACGAGGCCTACCTGGGCGTGCTGGTGGACGACCTGATCACCCGCGGCGTGTCCGAGCCCTACCGCATGTTCACCTCGCGCGCCGAGTACCGCCTCAGCTTGCGCGAGGACAACGCCGACCTGCGCCTGACCGGGAAGGGCCGCGAGTTGGGCCTGGTCGACGACGTGCGCTGGGCCGCCTTCTGCGCCAAGCGCGAGGCCATCGAGCGTGGCACGGCGCAGCTGAAGGCGGCGTGGGCGCGGCCGGAGGCGATTCCGGCCGAGGACCAGCAGCGCGTGCTCGGCAAGGCGCTCGAGCGCGAGCAGCGCTACTTCGAGCTGCTGCGCCGGCCGGAGACCAGTTACGCCTCGCTGATGAGCCTGCCCGGCGCGCCGGACGAGCGCGAGACCGACGCGCAGGTGATCGAGCAGATCGAGATCGCCGCCAAGTACCAGGGCTACATCGACCGCCAGCAGGACGAGGTCACGAAGCAGATGCAGGCCGAGGCCACGCGCTTGCCGGTTGGCCTCGACTACGCCCAGGTGCGCGGCCTGTCCAAGGAAGTGCAGCAGAAGCTCAACCAGCACAAGCCCGAGACCATCGGCCAGGCCGGCCGTATCCAGGGCGTGACCCCGGCGGCGATCTCGCTGCTGCTGGTGTGGCTCAAGCGCCGCGACTTGGCGGCGCGCGCGGGCGCTGTGGCGCCCGAGCTTGCGGCGCCTGCGGACGCGGGCGACGACGTGGCACGGAGGCCGGCGGCATGAGCGCGCTCGTATGGCGGCCGGAAGGCAAGCGCACAGCTTCCATGGGGAAGAGCTCGCATCGCGACGGGAGAGAATTGCAGTGAGCGGGCGCCTGCAGCCTTACGCCGCCCGGCTCGCCGACGGCATCGCCGCGCTCGGCCTCGCCCTCCCGCAGGAGACCATCGACCGCCTGCTCGCCTTCGGCGAGCTGCTGCTGAAGTGGAACAAGGTCTACAACCTCACGGCGATCCGCTCGCCGCAGGAGCTGATCACTCACCACCTGCTCGACTCGCTCGCGGTGCTGCCGCAGCTGGAGGCGGTGAACCGGCTCGCCGACATCGGCTCCGGGGGCGGCCTGCCGGGCGTGGTGCTGGCGATCGTGCGCCCCGGGCTGGTGGTGTCCTCGATCGAGACCGTGGGCAAGAAGGCGAGCTTCCAGCAGCAGGCGAAGATCGAGCTCGGGCTGGACAACTTCAGCGTGCTGAACCAGCGCGTCGAGCAGGTTCGGCCGCAGTCGCTGCCCGGCGGCGCGCCGGAAGGCGCGATCTCGCGGGCCTTCTCCAGCCTGGCGGATTTCGTCGCGCTGTCCGGCCACCTCGTCGCCGAGGGCGGCGCGCTGTACGCGATGAAAGGCGTGAATCCGGTCGACGAGATCGCCGCGCTGCCTGCGGGCTGGGCGGTGGCGGAGACCCATGCGCTCACGGTGCCGGGGCTGGGCGCCGAGCGTCATCTGCTGGTCATCCGGCGGGCGTGACACTGCGGCCCTGAGAAGCGTCGTGCATGCTGCATCGCCGCATTGAAGTACACTCCAGGGTTTGCACCGTGTGTGCGAGCCTTCCAACCGGAACAGCCTGAACCGACATGGCCAAGATATTCTGCGTCGCCAACCAGAAGGGCGGGGTGGGCAAGACCACCACCTGCGTCAATCTCGCCGCCGCCCTGCACCAGGCCGGGCAGCGCGTGCTGCTGATCGACCTCGATCCGCAGGGCAACGCCACCATGGGCAGCGGGGTCGACAAGCGCGACCTGAAGAGTTCGGTGTATCACCTGCTGGTGGGCATGGTCGACCTCGCCGGGGTGCGGGTGGCCTCGCCCACCGGCGGCTACGACGTGCTGCCGGCCAATCGGGACCTCGCCGGCGCCGAGGTCGAGCTGGTCAACCTCGACCAGCGCGAGAAGCGCCTGCGCAACGCGCTCGCCGCCTTCGTCGACGACTACGACTTCGTCCTCATCGACTGCCCGCCCTCGCTGTCGATGCTGACCCTCAACGGCCTGTGCTGCGCCACCGGGGTGATCATCCCGATGCAGTGCGAGTACTACGCGCTCGAGGGGCTTTCGGACCTGGTCAACACGATCAAGAAGGTGCATGCCAACCTCAACCGCGACCTCAAGATCATCGGCCTGCTGCGGGTGATGTTCGACCCGCGCGTGACCCTGCAGCAGCAGGTCTCGAACCAGCTCGAGGGTCACTTCGGCGACAAGGTCTTCCGCGCCATCGTGCCGCGCAACGTGCGCCTGGCCGAGGCGCCCAGCCACGGCATGCCTGGTGTGGTGTTCGACAAGTCCGCCAAGGGTGCGCAGGCCTACATGGCCTTCGCGCACGAGATGATCGAGCGCGCGAAGATCTTCTGAATTCCGGAGCCGACATGAACAAACCCAGACTCAAGGGCCTCGGCCGCGGACTCGACGCGCTGCTGGCCGCGAACCAGGAAGAGGAGGCCGAGAAGGGCGAACTGCAGTCCTTGCCCACGATCGCCTTGCAGCCCGGCAAGTACCAGCCACGCACGCGCATGGATCCGGGTTCGCTGGAGGAACTCGCGGCCTCGATCAAGGCCCAGGGCGTGATGCAGCCGATCATGGTGCGTCCGGTGGGCGAGGACGCCTACGAGATCATCGCCGGCGAACGGCGCTGGCGTGCTTCGCAGATCGCCGGGCTGGCCGAGGTCCCCTGCCTGGTGCGCGAGATACCCGACGAGGCCGCGCTGGCGATGTCGCTGATCGAGAACATCCAGCGCGAGGACCTCAATCCGCTCGAAGAGGCCGGCGGCATCCAGCGCCTGATCGACGAGTTCGACATGACCCACCAGCAGGCCGCCGACGCGGTCGGCCGCTCACGCCCCGCGGCGTCGAACCTGCTGCGCCTGCTCAATCTCGCCAAACCGGTGCAGGAGCTGTTGATGGCGGGTGACCTCGACATGGGTCATGCGCGCGCGCTGCTGCCGCTCGACGCCGCCAGTCAGATCCAGCTCGGCAACCAGGTCGCCGCGCGCCAGCTTTCCGTGCGCGACACCGAACGGCTGGTACAGCAGATCCTGAACCCGCGCCAGAAGAAGCCTGTGCCGCCGCCCGACCGCGACCTGCTGCGCCTGGAAGAGGAGATCGCGGACGCGATCGGCGCGACGGTCAAGATCAAGGCCAACAAGAACGGTGCTGGCGAGCTCACGATCCGTTTCGGCAGCCTCGACCAGCTGGACGGCGTGCTCGGCAGGCTGCGCTGACTCATCCCGGACGCAGACCGGCGCCGCCCTGCGGCCGGCCTTTCCTCACACTGATCACCGCGTTTGCCGAGGCGGATGCGCGCCCCTCCATGCGTTTCCTCCGGGGCCGCGTGACCGCAATGGCGAAGGCTCGTTATGTTATGTCTTCTATAAGATACAACAGCAATGCATTTACCCTTGTTGCAGCGCATCCAAGGTTTGACTTTGCTGCGGTAAACCCCTACCATCCGCGGGATTTCAGGCGGTCGCCGGCGTCTCAGACGCGCACGCGATAACACCGGATGCTTAAAGCTGTCATACTGCAGGTGATCGCGACGCTCGTCGCAGCGGCCCTATCGGGCGCGCTCTTCGGCGTCAGCGGAGCGGTCTCCGCCGCAGGAGCAGGACTGGCATGCGTGCTGCCGAGCGGTCTGTTCGCGTTGCGCCTCGCGGCGATCACGCGCAGGTCCGGTACGGCGAGTGTGACTGCCTTCGTCGCAGGCGAGTTCCTCAAGATCGCCTCGATCGTGGGATTGTTGGTGCTGGTGTGGGCCGTCTATCCTGACCTCCATTGGGGGGGCATGCTGGTCGGTCTCATCCTGGCGCTTAAGGCGAATTTGTTTGCATTTTTGGTAAAGACCTGACCATGGCTACAGAAGGGCACGCCCCCACCGCATCCGAGTACGTCATTCACCACCTGACGCACCTCAACAACACCGGACACGCGCAAGAAAACATCATCGACTGGAGCGTCATCAACCTCGATTCGATGTTCTATTCGATCGTGATCGGTGCGCTCACCGTCTTCCTGCTCTGGCTTGCCGCGCGCAAGGCGACCTCGGGCGTTCCGGGGCGCTTCCAGGGAATCGTCGAGATCCTAGTCGACATGGTGGCCGACCAAGCCAAGGGTATCGTCCATAGCGCCGAGTCGCGCCGCTTCGTCGCGCCGCTCGCGCTGACCGTGTTCGTGTGGATCTTCCTGATGAACGCGATGGATCTGCTGCCGGTCGATCTGCTGCCGCGCATCTGGGAAGGCATGTACGCCGCCGGTGGTGGCGACCCCGCCCACGCCTACATGCGTGTGGTGGCGACCGCCGACCTCTCCGCGACGCTCGGCATGTCCACCGGCGTGTTGCTGCTGTGTCTCTACTACAACATCAAGATCAAGGGTGTCGGTGGCTGGGTGCACGAGCTCTTCACCGCTCCCTTCGGCAGCCATCCGCTGCTGTATCCGATCAACTTCGCGATGCAGATCATCGAGTTCGTCGCCAAGACCGTCTCGCACGGCATGCGACTGTTCGGCAACATGTACGCCGGCGAGCTGATCTTCATCCTGATCGCGCTGCTGGGCAGCACCGCCACCGTGTTCGGCTTCCTCGGTCACGTGATCGCGGGTTCGATCTGGGCGATCTTCCATATCCTGATCATCACCCTCCAGGCCTTCATCTTCATGATGCTGACTCTGGTGTATGTCGGTCAGGCGCACGAGAGCCACTAAGAGTTTCGGTTTCACCTTCAGCGTAGTACCTGGTTTTTAAACTTACTTCCCCACTAAGGAGTCGTCATGGAAAACGTTCTGGGTTTTGTTGCTCTGGCTGCTGGTCTGATCATCGGTCTGGGTGCGATCGGTGCTTGTATCGGTATCGGCATCATGGGTTCCAAGTACCTCGAGGCGTCGGCTCGCCAGCCCGAGCTGATGAACGCCCTGCAGACCAAGATGTTCCTCCTGGCCGGTCTGATCGACGCCGCGTTCCTGATCGGTGTCGGTATCGCCATGATGTTCGCCTTCGCCAACCCGTTCCAGCTCTGATCGGTTCGAGTTCATCCTTTTTTGAACCA
Source organism: Thauera sp. DNT-1 (assembly GCF_055393985.1). Taxonomy (NCBI): domain Bacteria; kingdom Pseudomonadati; phylum Pseudomonadota; class Betaproteobacteria; order Rhodocyclales; family Zoogloeaceae; genus Thauera; species Thauera sp. DNT-1. The sequence continues at coordinate 2,773,583 of NZ_AP043752.1, forward strand.
ACCTGAGGGCCAAGAACCGTGAATTTGAACGCAACCCTGATAGCCCAGCTCGTTGTGTTCTTCATTCTGGCGTGGTTCACGATGAAATTCGTGTGGCCGCCCATCGTGAAGGCGCTGGACGAGCGTGCGAACAAGATCGCAGACGGGCTGGCAGCTGCGGACAAGGCCAAGGCCGATCTGGCACTCGCCGAGAAGAAGGTCGTCGAGGAACTGCGCAAGGCCCGCGAATCCGCGGGTGATGTGCGGACCTCCGCTGAAAAGCAGGCGAGCCAGCTGATCGACGAGGCCCGCGCCGAAGCCAGTCGCATCATTGCCGCCGCGCGCGAGGCCGCCGAGCACGAAGCCGGTGCCGCCACGCAGCGTGCCAAGGAAGCCCTGCGCGACCAGGTCGCCCATCTGGCCGTCGCCGGCGCGGAGAAGATCCTGCGCCGCGAGATCGACGCCAAGGTGCACGCGAAGCTGCTTGCCAACCTGAAACAGGAACTGCAATAAGTCATGGCCGAGAACGTCACCATCGCGCGCCCCTATGCGGATGCCGCCTTCGAGCTGGCTCGCGGGGCAGGTGCGCTGGGGCCTTGGTCGGAAGCGCTGGATCGGCTTGCCCTCGTGGCGGCCGATTCCGGCATGAAGGCGTGCTTCAACGATCCCAAACTGTCCGCCGAGCAGCTCTGCCAGCTCGTGTTGGGTGTCTCGGGTGACCTGACCGCCGAACAGCAGAATTTCGTCCGCGTCCTCGTGGAAAGCGAACGTCTGCAGGTGCTTCCGGAGATCCGTGACCTGTTCGTTGCTCTCAAGAACGAACACGAAGGCGTCCGGGAGGCGCAAATCGCCTCCGCCTTCCCGCTCGACGATGCCGCTCTGGCCGCATTGAAGGCCGACCTCGAAGCCCGCTTCAAGGCCGCCGTCAATGTCTCCGTCAGTATCGACCCCGAACTGATCGGTGGGGTCCGCATCGCCGTCGGCGACGAAGTCATCGACGCCTCGGTCCGCGGCAAGCTCGCGAACATGGCCGCTGCGCTAAAGAACTAGGAGCATAAATGTCTATGCAACTCAACCCCTCTGAAATCAGCGATCTGATCAAGAGCCGGATCCAGAACCTGCAGCTCGCCGCCACGTCGCGCAACGAGGGTACGGTGGTCTCCGTCACCGACGGCATCACCCGCGTTCATGGCCTGACCGACGTCATGCAGGGCGAAATGCTGGAGTTCCCCGGCAACACCTTCGGCATGGCGCTCAACCTCGAGCGCGACTCCGTCGGCGCCGTGGTGCTCGGCGAATACGAGCACATCACCGAAGGCGACACCGTCAAGGCCACCGGCCGCATTCTCGAAGTTCCGGTCGGCCCCGAGCTGATCGGCCGCGTCGTGAACGCGCTCGGCCAGCCGATCGACGGCAAGGGCCCGATCAACGCCAAGCTTACCGACAAGATCGAAAAGGTCGCGCCGGGCGTCATCGCCCGTCAGTCCGTTTCGCAGCCGGTGCAGACCGGTCTGAAGTCGGTCGACTCGATGGTGCCGATCGGTCGTGGCCAGCGCGAGCTGATCATCGGCGACCGCCAGACCGGCAAGACCGCCGTCGCGGTCGACGCGATCATCAACCAGAAGGGCCAGGACATGTACTGCGTGTACGTGGCCATCGGCCAGAAGGCCTCGACTGTCGCGAACGTCGTGCGCAAGCTCGAAGAGAACGGCGCGATGGAATACACCATCGTCGTCGCCGCCACCGCGTCGGAGTCGGCCGCCATGCAGTATCTGGCTGCCTACGCCGGCTGCACCATGGGCGAGTACTTCCGCGACCGCGGCATGGACGCGCTGATCGTCTACGACGACCTCACCAAGCAGGCCTGGGCGTATCGCCAGGTTTCGCTGCTGCTGCGCCGTCCGCCTGGCCGTGAAGCCTACCCGGGCGATGTGTTCTACCTGCACTCCCGTCTGCTCGAGCGTGCCGCACGCGTCAACGCCGACTACGTCGAGAAGTTCACCAACGGCGAGGTCAAGGGCAAGACCGGTTCGCTGACTGCGCTGCCGGTCATCGAGACCCAGGCCGGCGACGTGTCCGCGTTCGTTCCGACCAACGTGATCTCGATTACCGACGGCCAGATCTTCCTCGAGACCGACCTCTTCAACGCCGGTATCCGTCCCGCGATCAACGCCGGTATCTCGGTGTCCCGCGTCGGTGGTGCAGCTCAGACCAAGGTCGTCAAGAAGCTCTCCGGCGGTATCCGTACCGACCTCGCACAGTATCGCGAACTCGCTGCGTTCGCCCAGTTCGCCTCCGACCTGGACGATGCCACGCGCAAGCAGCTGGAGCGCGGCCGCCGCGTCACCGAGCTGATGAAGCAGGCCCAGTACTCGCCGATGTCGATCGCCGACATGGCCATCGTTCTGTACGCGGTGAACAACGGCTACTTCGACGATGTCGACGTGGGTCGCGTGCTGGCTTTCGAGTCCGCGATGATCCAGTTCGTCAAGACCAAGCAGGCCGCCCTGGTCTCCTCGATCCTGAGCAAGAAGGAACTCGACGCCGAAGGCGAAAAGTCCCTGGCTGCCGCGATCGCCGAGTTCAAGAAGAGCTGGGCTTAAGGCCGGCGAGGGAGACGGAATATGGCTAGCGGTAAGGAAATCCGTACCAAGATCAAGAGCGTGCAAAACACGCGCAAGATCACCAAGGCCATGGAGATGGTGGCTGCATCCAAGATGCGCAAGGCGCAGGACCGGATGCGTAGCGCCCGCCCCTTTGCCGAAAAGATCCGCCGACTCGCCGCGAACCTGTCCCAGGCCAATGTGACCGACTACAAGCACCCCTTCCTGGTCCGCAAGGACCAGGTCAAGCGGGTGGGCCTGATCCTGGTGACCACCGACAAGGGCTTGTGCGGTGGCCTCAACACCAACGTCCAGCGTATTGCGCTCAACGCCATGAAGGACTGGGAGTCCTCGGGCGTGACCGAGATCCGTGCCTGCGCCATCGGCAACAAGGGTCTGGGCTTCATGCAGCGCATGGGCGTCAAGGTGGTGTCGAACGTCACCCAGCTGGGTGACACGCCGCACCTGGAAAAGCTGATCGGTCCGGTCAAGGTCATGCTCGATGCGTTCCAGAACGACGAGCTCGACGCGGTTTACGTGGCTTACACCCGTTTCATCAACACGATGAAGCAGGAGCCGGTGCTCGAGCAGCTTCTGCCGCTCACCGGCGAACAGCTGGGTACGCCGGAGAGCTCCTGGGACTACCTCTACGAGCCGGACCCGCAGGTCGTCATCGACGAGCTGCTGGTGCGCTACGTCGAGGCGCTGGTGTACCAGGCTGTGGCTGAGAACATGGCATCCGAACAGAGTGCGCGCATGGTGGCGATGAAGGCCGCGTCCGACAATGCCAAGAACGTGATAGGCGAACTGCAGCTGGTCTATAACAAGACCCGTCAGGCCGCAATCACCAAGGAGCTGTCGGAAATCGTCGGCGGCGCCGCCGCGGTGTAAGGCATTATTGAATTAAGGATATGACGATGAGTCAAGGTACGATCGTTCAGTGCATCGGCGCCGTGGTGGACATCCAGTTCCCGCGTGATTCGATGCCCAAGGTATATGACGCCCTGAAGCTCGAGGACGTGGCCGACTCCTTCGCCGAAGCGAACCTGACCTTCGAGGTTCAGCAGCAGCTCGGTGATGGCGTGGTGCGCACCATTGCGATGGGTTCTTCCGACGGCCTGCGCCGCGGGATGAAGGTTGCGAACACGGGCACGCAGATTTCCGTGCCTGTCGGCATGGGTACGCTCGGCCGCATCATGGACGTGCTGGGTCGCCCGATCGACGACGCCGGCCCGATCGAGACCGACGAGCTGCGTGCCATTCACCAGAAGGCGCCGAAGTTCGACGAGCTGTCGCCGTCGGTGGAACTGCTCGAGACCGGCATCAAGGTTATCGACCTGATCTGCCCGTTCGCCAAGGGCGGCAAGGTGGGTCTGTTCGGTGGCGCCGGCGTCGGCAAGACCGTGAACATGATGGAGCTGATCAACAACATCGCGAAGCAGCACTCCGGTCTGTCGGTGTTCGCTGGCGTGGGTGAGCGTACTCGTGAGGGTAACGACTTCTACCACGAGATGAAGGACTCCAACGTTCTCGACAAGGTCGCGATGGTGTTCGGTCAGATGAACGAGCCCCCGGGCAACCGTCTGCGCGTGGCGCTGACCGGCCTGACCATGGCCGAGCGCTTCCGGGACGAAGGCCGCGACATCCTGTTCTTCGTGGATAACATCTACCGCTACACCCTGGCCGGTACCGAAGTGTCCGCGCTCCTGGGGCGTATGCCGTCCGCGGTGGGTTACCAGCCGACGCTGGCCGAAGAAATGGGCCGCCTGCAGGAGCGCATCACCTCCACCAAGGTCGGTTCGATCACCTCGATCCAGGCCGTGTATGTGCCTGCGGACGACTTGACCGACCCGTCGCCTGCCACCACCTTCCTGCACCTCGACTCCACCGTCGTGCTGTCGCGTGACATCGCTGCCCTGGGTATCTACCCGGCCGTCGATCCGCTCGACTCCACCTCGCGCCAGCTCGATCCGCTGGTCGTGGGTGAAGAGCACTACAACGTGGCGCGTCAGGTTCAGATGACGCTGCAGAAGTACAAGGAACTGCGCGACATCATCGCGATTCTGGGCATGGACGAGCTGTCGCCGGAAGACAAGCTGTCGGTGGCACGCGCGCGCAAGATCCAGCGTTTCCTGTCGCAGCCCTTCCACGTTGCGGAAGTGTTTACCGGCTCGCCGGGCAAGTACGTCTCGCTCAAGGACACGATCAAGGGCTTCAAGATGATCGTCTCCGGCGAACTGGACAGCCTGCCTGAACAGGCCTTCTACATGGTCGGCAACATCGACGAGGCCATCGAGAAGGCGAAGAAGCTCCAGTAACGAGGCCGCCCGCGCGTCGTGCAAGCGGCGTGCGGGACATCAAGGGGAAACACAATGGCTATGACGGTTCATGTCGACATCGTCAGCGCGGAAGAGCAGATCTTCTCCGGGCTGGCCGAGTTTGTCGCATTGCCGGGCGAAGCGGGCGAGCTGGGCATCCTGCCCGGTCACATGCCGCTGATGACCCGGATCAAGCCGGGTGCCGTGCGCGTGCGTGCCCAAAACGCGACCGAGGAAGAGCTGATCTTCGTCGCGGGAGGCCTGCTGGAGGTTCAACCGGGTCTGGTGACGGTGCTCGCCGACACCGCGATCCGCGGCAAGGACCTCGACGAGGCGAAGGCGCTCGAAGCCAAGCGCAAGGCTGAGGAAACCATGGCGAACCAGACCGCGCGTCTGGACTATGCCAAGGCCCAGGCCGAGCTCATGGAAGCGGTGGCGCAGCTCGCCGCGATCCAGCGCCTGCGCAAGCGCGGTCACTGAGACCGGAGCGCGCCGGTCCGCCGGCGCGTTCGACATCCCGAAAGCAGCTCACGTCGAGCTGCTTTTTTTTTTGGTGCGCCCGGCAGGGCGCACTCACTTGGAGGTGAAAGTCCTCTACTCGCCCGGCAAGGGGAAGAGTTAGCTGAACGGCAAGGGTGTCGCGGGTAACTGCGAATCTGGAGGAAGCCGAAGGCAAAGCGCTGGCCTGACGAACAGGAAGCGGATAGGAGGCGCTGCAGCGGGGTGAGGCGGCCAATATTGTCAAAGCCCGAAACTTGCACGGAACGCTGTGACGTATATCCGACAGGTATAAGCGTGAAGGTGGGTGCGTCATACCCGGGGAGATCCTCACGGGTGCCGTTGTGCTACTGACGTCGTGAGGCGTTGGGATGCGCGTGAGGAAGTCAGCAGAGGCCATAGTAGCCGCCGGGATGGGGCGAAGGGCTGAACATGGAAGAACGCGAGTAGGCGAACGTTTCTCGATGAAGCCGAGGAAGACAGAAGCCCATCGGCCAGATGGGGCGCAGGCAGCGGATTCCGGACGGTATCCGGAGGGGGCTGGGCTGCGTGTCGAGGTGGAGTCGGCGGACGTTGAGCGGACGAAAGCGGAGTTGGAGCGGGCAAGCGGGCTGATGGAAGCCGTGTGTGAGCGCGGCAACCTGTGGCTTGCGTACGAGCGGGTGATCCGCAACAAGGGTGCAGCCGGTGTCGATGGCATCGGGGTATCCGAGTTCAAGGCTCATCTGCAGCAACACTGGCCGACGATCAAGGCCAAGCTGCTGGCGGGGACGTACATCCCGCAAGCGGTGCGCCGGGTGGATATTCCGAAGCCCCAAGGCGGGATGAGGACGCTCGGCATACCGACGCTGACGGATCGACTGATCCAGCAAGCGTTGCATCAGGTGCTCTCACCGATCTTCGAGGTGGCGTTCTCCGAGTCGAGCTACGGCTTCCGACCGGGGCGATCTGCCCATCAGGCGGTCAAGGCGGCGCAGCGGTATGTGGCTCAAGGTCGTCGCGTCGTGGTGGATATGGATCTGGAGAAGTTCTTCGACCGGGTCAATCACGACATTCTGATGGCGAAGTTGGCGAAGAAGATCGGGGACGGGCGGGTACTGAAGCTGATCCGACGGTATCTGGAAGCGGGGATGATGGCAGAGGGCGTCGTCAGCCCGCGGACGCAGGGTACGCCGCAAGGCGGCCCCTTGAGTCCGCTGCTGTCGAACATTCTGCTGACAGAATTGGATCGGGAGCTGGAGCGCCGGGGCCACGCGTTCTGTCGCTATGCGGACGACTGCAACATCTACGTCAGAAGTCAGGCGGCAGGCGAGCGTGTCCTGGGCGGTATTACCCAGTTTCTGTCCGAGCGGCTCAAGCTCACGGTCAACGAGGCCAAGAGCGCGGTCGCACGACCGTGGGAGCGGAAGTTTCTGGGCTACAGCCTGACTTGGCACAAGGCCCCGAAGCTGCGGATTGCGCCGACTAGCCTGAAACGGCTGGAGGACAAGATTCGCGAGGTGCTCAAAGGTGCGAGGGGGCGTAGTGTGCGGCGCACGATCGAAGAACTGAATCCGGTGCTACGGGGTTGGGCAGCGTACTTCAAGCTGACCGAGACCAAGCGGGCGCTGGAAGAGATCGACGGTTGGCTCCGGCGCAAGCTGCGCTGCATCCTGTGGCGGCAGTGGAAGCGCCCTTATACTCGCGCCAGAAACCTGATGAAGGCGGGGCTGAAGGAGGAGCGGGCGTTTCGCTCCGCGTTCAACCAACGCGGGCCGTGGTGGAACAGTGGCGCTAGCCACATGAACGCGGCCTTCCCGAAAGTCTTCTTTGATCGTTTGGGGCTGGTGTCGCTGCTCGATACGACGCGACGACTCCAGTGTCTTTCATGAACCGCCGTATGCGGAACCGCACGTACGGTGGTGTGAGAGGGCGACGGGGGTGACCCCGTCCCCTACTCGATCCGGTTTTCGGGGCTCGGTGCGCGGCGCGCGCTACATGCGAGCCGGGTGCGCGTACCGCTTGCTCAGCGCCGCTTTTCCAGCCTCGCTACGCGCTTGTCCAGGCGCGCCACGGCGTCGCGCAACGCCACCACCTCTTCGGCGAATGCGGGCAGGGCCTTGCGCGGAACGAGCAGGGTGGATTCCTCGGTAAGGTATTCGGCCACGTTCCCGCTCGCGCGCTCCAGGCTGCGGCGGCCCTCGTCCACGACCTTGCGCCCTCCTTCCACCAGGCGGTGGGCGGCGATGTCGCCGAACAGCCGCGCCAGGTCTTCCTCGGCATCCCAGCGCAGATGACGGAAGACGAAGCCGAGCGCCTCGGCGAGTTCGGCGTTGCCTTCGATGCGCACGTGGCGCATCGCCGTCTCCAGTCCGTCCACCAGCAGCCGCGGCAGGTCGGCCACCGCGAGGCGCAGGCTCACCTCGGGTGCTTCCTCACCGCTCCACTCGGCGAGCTGACCCTCGTTGGTCACGGAAAAGTCGATCTCGGCCACAGGGCTGAGGACCAGCCGCGCCGTGCGTCCCGCGTGCGGCTGCAGGCGCTGGCGAGCCCAGCCGGCCTGGGACAGCAGATGGTTGGTGGCCGAGAGGAACAGGCTCGAAATCATGATCGGGGCTCCGGAGAAGGGCTGGAGGGAGGTTCGCCAAGGATACGCAGCGGTGAGGCATCCTGTCGCGGGCGGGGCGCCGAAAATGCCGCGGGCCTGCCGATGCCTCCGGGGAGACACGGGCAGGCCCGCGGCAGCGGGGGGACACGAGGCTCGTGCCCCCGATCGCTTACTGCGACTGCTGGATTCCCGCGATCAGCCAGCCGCCGCTGCCGGCGAGCGGCTTGCTCAGGTGCCAGATCTCGTCGAAGGCTTCCGGAGCGGCTTCGGCCTGTTCGCGCAGCAGGCCGCTGAACCGGACGCTGACGACGTAGCGATCGTTCTCCTCGGCGACGTCGATCACCTGGGCGTTCAACTCGATCACGTCCGTACGCTGCCCGGCACCCTTGCGCTCGTTGACCTGCATGCACAGCTCGGCGAACACTTCGGGGGTGGTGAACTCGCGCAGATCGTCCAGGTTGCCGGCGTCGTTGGCAGCCTGCAGGCGGATGAAGTTGAGCTTGGCCTGGCGGGCGAAGCCTTCGGCATCGAAGCCACTGGCGAGCGCCTTGTCGAGGCCGCTCTGGGCGGAGACACTGCCGCCGGCCAGCGGACGACCGGCCTCGAACTGCTGCGGACGGGCCTGTTGCGCGGCGCCTGCAGGTGCGCCGGCGTACTGCAGGTCGCGCGCTGGCTGTTGCGCGGCCGCGTTCGTTCCGCGCCTGAAGATCAGGCGGAAGACGAAGAATGCCGCCGCGGCGAGGAGCAGGATCATGACGAAGTTGGCGAAGCCTTCGCCGAGGCCCAGGGCCGAGAACAGTGCAGCAAGGCCCAGACCTGCGGCCAAGCCCGCGATCGGACCCATCCACGAACGTTTGGGCTGCGCAGCCGCGCTGGCTGCACCGGCGGCGGGCGCCTGCTGCTGGGTTGCCGAGGGCTGGCGCTGCGCAGGTGGCGTGGCTTGTCGCTGCATGCCGAAGCTGCTGCCACCGCCGAGGCGCTTGGCTTCGGCTTCGGTGGCGACGAAGCCGAAAGACATCACGGCGACGATCAGGCTGAGGAAGAACTGCTTCATCTGTCGGGGTCTCCTGGTTCAGATCTTGTAACCGCGGTGCAGGGCAACCACCCCCGCACTGAGATTGAAGTAATTGACCCTCGACAGGCCGGCTTGTTCCATCATCGCCTTCAATTCTTCCTGGCCCGGATGCATGCGGATGGATTCGGCCAGGTAGCGGTAGCTGTCCGCGTCATTGGCGACCTTCTGGCCCATCCACGGCAGCAGCTTGAAGGAATATAGGTCATAGAGCGGCGACAGCGGTTTCCACACGCGCGAGAACTCGAGCACCAGCAGGCGTCCGCCCGGACGCAGCACGCGCCGCATCTCGGCGAGTGCGACGTCCTTGTGGGTCATGTTGCGCAGGCCGAAGGCCACGGTGACGCAGTCGAACCAATCGTCCGGGAAAGGCAGCTTCTCGCCGTTGCACTGCGCGGCCGGCATCGCGAAGCCGTGGTCGATCATGCGGTCGCGGCCACGAGCGAGCATCGCGTGGTTGATGTCGGTGAGCCAGACCTGGCCGCTGCGTCCGACCTTCTTCGCGAACGCGAGCGAAAGGTCGGCGGTGCCGCCTGCCACGTCGAGTACGCGGTCGCCCTCGCGCACATCGGAGACCTGGATGGTGAAGTGCTTCCACAGCCGATGCAGGCCGAACGACATGAGGTCGTTCATCACGTCGTACTTCTGCGCCACCGAGGAAAACACCTCGGCGACCTTCTTTTCCTTCTGTTCCTCGGCCACGGTCTGGAAGCCGAAGTGGGTCGTCTTGTCGCTCATGATCTGCTCAGTGATGGTGGCCGCAGCCGCCCTTGGGCGGCGGGGGCGGGACCTTGGACGGGTCGCGGGTGCCGCCCGCACGCTCGAGGGCCTCGAGATAGTTGTTCCACAGTTCTTCCTGGTTGCGGCCGATCGCGAACAGGTAGTCCCAGGAGTACAGGCCGCTGTCGTGGCCGTCCGAGAAGGTGGGCTTGATCGCATAGTTGCCGACCGGCGCGAGGTCCACGATGTCGACGTCGCGCTTGCCCTGCTGCAGGGTCTCCTGTCCCGGGCCGTGGCCGCGCACCTCGGCCGAGGGGGAATACACGCGCAGGAACTCGAACGGCAGCTCGAAGCGGCTGCCGTCGTCGAAGGCGACTTCGAGCGTCTTGCGGTCGCGATGGACGATGATGTCGGTGGGCGTCGGGGTGTTTTCGTCGAGTCCGGCCATGGCGTCGGTCCGCGTGCAGGGGGCCCAATCATACCCGAATCATCGGGGAGCCGTTTCGCTGGCCCGCGGGCGCATCCTCGCTCCCGCGGGCGCTCGGGGCCGCTCGTCGAACAGCCGCGCGAGCTGCTCGAGCAGGGCGGCGCCGAGCGCGTCGGCATCCCGCAGGGTGACCGCGCGGCGGTAATGGCGGGTCACGTCGTGGCCGATGCCGATGGCAAGCAGCTCGACGGGCGAGCGCCGCTCGATCCAGGCGATCACCTCGTGGAGGTGACGTTCCAGATAATCGCCCGGGTTGGCCGCAAGCGTGGCCTCGTCGGCAGGCGCGCCATCCGACACGACGACCAGGATGCGACGCTGCTCGGGGCGGGCGACGAGGCGGCGGTGGGCCCACAGCAGGGCTTCGCCGTCGATGTTCTCCTTGGGGATGCCGTCACGCAGCATCAGGCCCAGGTTCTTGCGCGCACGCCGCCAGGGCGTGTCCGCAGCCTTGTATACGATGTGACGCAGCTCGGCGAGCCGCCCCGGAGCGACGGGTTCGCCCTCGCGCCGCCACTGCTCGCGGGCACGGCCGCCCTTCCAGGTGCGCGTGGTGAAGCCGAGGATCTCGACCTTGATGCCGCAGCGCTCCAGCGTACGGGCGAGGATGTCGGCGCTCATCGCCGCAACGGCGAGCGGACGGCCGCGCATCGAGCTGGAGTTGTCGATCAGCACGCCGACCACGGTATCGCGAAAGCCGGAAGCCTTCTCCATCCTGAACGACAGGCCATGATCGGGACTGACGACGATGCGGTCGAGTCGCCCGGGATCGAGCCAGCCTTCCTCCAGATCGAAGGCCCAGTCGCGCAGCTGGCTCGCCAGCAGGCGTCGCTGCAACCGCTTGGCGAGTCGCCCGACGAGTTCCGGGAGACGCATCAGCTCGCGGTCCAGGCGGGCGCGCAGCGGGTGCAGTTCCGACGCGTCGCAGAGCTCTTCCGCGCCCACGGTCTGGTCGAAGGCGGTGGTGTAGGCACGGTACGACGCGCTGGGCCCCCGCGCCGACGCGGCGTCGCGGACTGCGTCCCCTCCTGCCGCGCCAGTCCGTGCCGGCGCGGCGGCCAAGTCTGCCTGCGCTGCCCGCCCGCCCTCGTTCCGACCGGACGAGGCGTGGCGGAGCGAGGGCTGCGCGTCCCTCGCAGCCGCGCCGCCCGCCCGCGCCTGCTCCGCAGCGTCCTCGTCCCCGGGTTCGCCCTCGCTGCGGGCCAGCTTGCGCGGCTCGCGGGCTTCGCTGGTGGGGTTTTCCAGGTCGAGCGCCTCGATCAGTTCATGCAATCCCGCGGCGAACGCGCGCTCGTCGCGCAGGTGCTCGCGTAGGCCGTCGAGGTGCGGGCCGACGTGGGCGTCGAAGTAGGGTCGCCACAGCTCGGCCATGGTCCGTGCCGCCGGCGGGGGAGGCGCGCCGCAGAAGCGTTCGCAGGCGAGGACGTGCAGGGCCTCGGCGAGCGCAACCTGTTCCCGGCTGGTCGCGCGGTCGAGCCGCCTGTCCCGGCAGCGCTGCTCGATGAGGGCGGCGATGTTGGCCGCCACGCCCGGCATCCGGCCCGCCCCCAAGGCCTCGACGCGTGCCTGTGCGATCGCATCGTAGGCCGCGCGTGCGCGCTCGCCCTGCAGATCGTGCAGGGCATGGAGGCGCTCGTCGTGATGGCGCAGGCGCAGGGCCAGCGCGTCGGCCTCGCCGCGCAGGCGGACGATCTCCGCCGTCGTCAGGGCGGGCGGCAGTGCAGCGGTTTCGATGCCGTCGACGCCGGATGGGGCGGACGCGCCGCCGGCGCACCCGGCGATCGCACGCAGGGCGCTGTCGACCGCCCGCAGAAAGACGGCCGTGTTCGCGACTCCGCGCAGGGGCCGGGAGCGGGGGCGTTCGCTTGTCATGAGGCTGCGATCAGCCCGCGGCGGCGCGCGGATCGATCAGCTCCTCGCCGAAACAGCGCTGGTAGTACTCGGCCACCACCGCGCGCTCGATCTCGTCGCACCGGTTCAGGAAGCTGACCCGGAATGCGAAGCGAAGGTCCGCGAAGATCAGCGCGTTCTCGGCCCAGGTCAGCACCGTGCGCGGCGACATGACCGTCGACAGGTCGCCGTCGATGAAGCCGCTGCGGGTCAGTCCGGCCAGCATCACCATGGCGCCGACGCGGGCGCGTCCGGCTTTCGTGTCGTATGCGGGCATCTTGGCGACGACGATCTCCACCTCGGCATCGTGGTCGAGGTAGTTCAGGGTCGCGACGATGTTCCAGCGGTCCATCTGGGCCTGGTTGATCTGTTGGGTGCCGTGATAGAGCCCGGTGGTGTCGCCCAGGCCGATGGTGTTGGCGGTGGCGAACAGGCGAAACGCCGGATGCGGATGGATCACCCGCGACTGATCGAGCAGCGTGAGCCTGCCCTCGACCTCCAGTACGCGCTGGATCACGAACATCACGTCGGGCCGGCCGGCGTCGTATTCGTCGAAGACCAGTGCGCAGGCATGTTGCAGGGCCCAGGGCAGGATGCCCTCGCGGAACTCGGTCACCTGCTTGCCGTCGCGCAGCACGATGGCGTCCTTGCCGATCAGGTCGATGCGGCTGACGTGGCTGTCGAGGTTGATGCGCACGCACGGCCAGTTCAGGCGTGCGGCGACCTGCTCGATGTGGGTCGATTTTCCGGTGCCGTGATAGCCCTGGATCATCACCCGCCGGTTGAAGGCGAAGCCCGCCAGGATGGCCAAGGTCGTATCGGGATCGAAGCGGTAGGTGTCGTCGCGTGGCGGCACATGCTCGCTGCCCCGGCTGAAGGCCGGCACCTTCATGTCGCTGTCCAGCCCGAAGGCCTCGCGCACTGGACATTCGGTATCGGGCAGGGGCGGAAGAGGGCCTGCGGCTGTCATCGGGATTTCGGTCATCGAGGGCTCCCGGGTGTGGAGGAGGCAAGGGCGGTCCTGGCGAATCGGCAAACAATCCAGTTGCAGAAAAAGTTTGTTGGAGCAACAATTGGAACACAAACAATTTGAGGCGCCAATAGCATGCCCCCGGATGATCCGAACCCAGGCAAGCCGGCAGTGGTTTCCCATGGTCCCATGGCCGACGAACTCGGCTTCCACCTGCGCTGCGCGCAGCTTGCCGCGTTCAAGCACTTCGCCCATGCCGTCGGTGCGGTGGAAGGGATCACACCCGGCCTCTACGGCATGCTCCAGGCGATCGACAACAACCCCGGGCTGAGCCAAAGCGCGCTGGCGGTCGCGATGGATGTCGACCGCTCCTCGATCGTCAAGGTCGTCGATCGGCTGGAGGGGAAAGGCTTGATCGTCCGTGACGCCTCTCCGACCGATCGCAGGCGGTACCGGCTGCACATGACGGCGACCGGCGCGCGGGCGCTACGGCGTATCCAGGACGCCGTGATACGCCAGGACCGGGTCTTCTCGGCGCGCCTCGACGACACCGAGCGCGCCACGCTGATCGCGCTGCTGACCCGACTTTACCGACCAGACAGTGAAACCCCGACCGCTCGCGCGGGAATAGGAGCCGAATCTTGAAGAACATCCTTCGCCTGACCCTCAACGGGCGTCTCCGTGAGGACCTCGTCCCCGACAACATGCTGCTGCTGGATTACCTGCGCGAAGCGGTCGGCCTCACCGGGACCAAGCAGGGCTGCGATGGCGGCGAATGCGGCGCCTGCACCGTCCTGGTGGACGATCGCCCCCGCCTCGCCTGTTCCACCCTGGCGCACCAGGTCGCCGGCCGGAAGGTCGAGACCGTCGAGTCGCTGTCGACCCACGGCACGCTCTCGAAGCTGCAGGCCGCATTCCACGAGAAGCTGGGCACCCAGTGCGGCTTCTGCACGCCGGGCATGCTGATGGCGTCCGAAGCCTTGCTGCGCAAGAACCCCGATCCCTCGCGCGAGGAGATCAAGACGGCGCTGGCCGGCAATCTGTGCCGCTGCACCGGGTACGTGAAGATCATCGAGTCCGTGGAGGCCGCGGCGGCGGCCCGGCTGTGCGCGGAGGAGGCGAAATGAACCCGAGGCTCCCCAGGAATGGCACGGTCGGCGCCCGCACGCCCTTGGTCGACGGGGTGGAGAAGGTCACCGGCAAGGCCAAATACACGGCGGACATCGCCGCCCCCGGCGCGCTGGTTGGACGCATCCTGCGCTCGCCGCACGCCCACGCCCGCATCCTGTCCATCGACACCGCGGCGGCCGAGGCGCTGGAGGGGGTGTTCGCGGTCTGCACCGGTGCCGAGACCCCGGTGCCCTACGGCGTGCTGCCGATCGCCGAGAACGAATACCCGCTCGCGCGCGAGAAGGTGCGCTATCGCGGCGATCCGGTCGCAGCGGTCGCCGCGATCGACGAGGCGACGGCGGAGAAGGCCCTCGGCCTGATCCGGGTCGACTACGAGGTCCTGCCCGCGTATTTCACCCCCAAGGCGGCGCGCAAGGCGGGGGCGGTCGCGATCCACGACGACAAGCCCGACAACGTGCTGCGCGAGGTGCACGCCGAGTTCGGCGACGTCGCCGCGGCCTTCGCCGAGGCCGACCTGATCCGCGAGAAGACCTACACCTTCGCCGGGGTCAACCACGTCCACATGGAGCTCAACGCCACCCTGGCCGAGTACGACCCGGTGCGCGACATGCTGACGCTGAACACCACCACCCAGGTGCCCTACTACGTTCACCTGAAGGTGGCGGCCTGCCTGCAGATGGACTCGGCCCGCATCCGCGTGATCAAGCCCTTCCTGGGCGGGGGCTTCGGCGCCCGCACCGAGACCCTGCACTTCGAGATCATCGCCGCGCTGCTCGCGCGCAAGGCCCGGGGCACGGTGCGCCTGATGCAGACCCGCGAGGAAACCTTCATCGCGCATCGCGGGCGACCGTGGACCGAGGTGAAGATGAAGCTCGGCCTCAAGAAGGACGGCAAGATCGCCGCCCTCGCGCTCGAGGCCACCCAGGCCGGCGGTGCGTATGCCGGCTACGGCATCATCACCATCCTCTACAGCGGCGCGCTGATGCACGGGCTCTACCACATCCCGGCGATCAAGCACGACGCCTGGCGCGTGTACACCAACCTGCCGCCGAGCGGCGCGATGCGCGGCCACGGCACCGTGGACACCCGCGCCGCCTTCGAGGCGCTGCTGACCGAGATGGCCGAGGAGCTCGGCATCGACTCGCTGCGCATCCGCCAGATCAACATGCTGCCGGAGATCCCCTACGTCACCATGTACGCCCAGCGGGTGATGAGCTATGGCGTGCCGGAGTGCCTCGAGAAGGTCAAGGCCGCCTCGGGCTGGGAGGAACGCAAGGGCAGGCTGCCCAAGGGGCGCGGCCTCGGCATCGCGCTGTCGCATTTCGTGTCGGGGACCTCGACGCCCAAGCACTGGACGGGCGAACCCCACGCCACGGTCAACCTCAAGCTCGACTTCGACGGCGGCATCACCCTGCTGACCGGCGCAGCCGACATCGGCCAGGGCTCCAACACCATGGCCTCGCAGGTGGCCGCCGAGGTCCTGGGCGTGCGCCTCGACCGTATCCGGGTGATCTCCGCCGACAGCGCGCTGACGCCCAAGGACAACGGCTCGTATTCCTCGCGCGTCACCTTCATGGTCGGCAACGCGTCGATCTCCGCCGCCGAGGAGCTCAAGGGCATCCTGGTCAAGGCGGCGGCGAAGAAGCTCGACGCCCGCGAGGAAGACATCGAGGTCATCGACGAGCTGTTCATGGTGTCGGGCAGCCAGGACCCCGGGCTTACCTTCCAGGAGGTGGTCAAGGCCGCGATGGTCGACTCCGGCACCATCACCGTGAAGGGCACCTTCACCTGCCCGACCGAGTTCCAGGGCGACAAGCGCATCCGCGGCAGCGCGATCGGCGCCACCATGGGCTTCTGCTACGCCGCCCAGGTGGTCGAGGCCTCGGTGGACGAGATCACCGGCAAGGTCACCGCGCACAAGGTGTGGGTGGCGGTCGATGTGGGCAAGGCGCTCAACCCGCTCGCGGTGGAAGGGCAGACGCAAGGCGGCGTGTGGATGGGCATGGGCCAGGCGCTGTCGGAAGAGATCGTCTATGACAAGGGCAGGATGCTGCATGGCAACATCCTGGATTACCGCGTCCCAACCATGATGGAGAGCCCCGACATCGAGGTGATCATCGTCGAGAGCCTCGACCCCAACGGCCCGTTCGGCGCCAAGGAAGCCTCGGAAGGCATGCTGGCCGGCTTCCTCCCCGCCGTCCAGGAGGCGGTATACGAAGCGGTCGGCGTGCGCGCCACCGAATTCCCGCTCAGCCCCGACCGCATCACCGAACTGCTCGACGCCAAGGAAGCCGCAGCATGAACATCCTCGCCGATTTCCGCACCCATCGCCCCGCCACCCTGGCCGACGCGGTCAGTGCGCTGGCCGCCGACGGGGCCGTTCCCCTGGCTGCCGGCACCGACCTGCTGCCCAATCTTCGTCGCGGCCTGGGACAGCCCGCCGTGCTGGTGGATCTGACCGGAATCGGGGGCCTGGAGACGATCTCCATCCTCGCCGACGGCAGCCTGCGCATCGGTGCCGGCGCCACGCTGGAGGCCATCGCCGAGCACGGGCTCGTCCGCAACGCCTGGCCGGCACTGGCCGAGGCGGCCGCGGCGGTCGCGGGTCCGACCCACCGCGCCGCGGCCACTTTGGGCGGCAACCTGTGCCAGGACACGCGCTGCATCTTCTACAACCAGAGCGAGTGGTGGCGTGCCGGCAACGGCTACTGCCTCAAGTACCAGGGCGACAAGTGCCACGTCATCGTCAAGAACGATCGCTGCTACGCCACCTACCACGGCGACGTCGCCCCGGCGCTGATGGTGCTGGGCGCGCGTGTCGAGATCGCGGGGCCCGCGGGCAGGCGCAGCCTCGCGGTGGAGGAATTGTTCCGCGAAGACGGGGCGGGGCACCTGAGCCTCGGACGGGGCGAACTGGTCGTGGCCGTGGAGGTTCCCCCCGCCAGCGGCTGGAGGACCGTCTACGCCAAGGCACGCATCCGCGACGCCGTCGATTTTCCGCTCGCGGGGGTCGCCGTCGCCCTGCGCCGTGACGGAGACCGGGTCGCCGGCCTGAAGGTAGCGATTACCGGCACCAACTCCGCCCCGCTGCGCGTGCCCACGGACGAGCTCGTGGGAGGGCGCTGGGATGCCGCCGCCGCCGAGACCCTGTCCCAGCTGGTGCGCAAGACCTCGAACGTGCTCAAGACCACCGTCACCGGCGTCGGCTATCGGCGCCGGGTGCTGCTGGCGCTGGCGCCGCGGACGGTCGACGCGCTCTGGCAGGGAGGCTGAATCCTTGTAGCCTGGTGTTCCGTTCGCCCTGTGCCGCGCCCTCTGCGAGGGGGCGACCGCAAGCATCCTGCCCGCGTGGCGCCCCACGATGGCGCGCTTCGCCCGCCCCGCACGCCTCTTGTCCGGCCTGGACGGAGGCGCGCGGGGATTGTGCATTGCGCTTCGATGACGTGTCATCAAAGCTTCAAGGAGCTGCAATACACTTCACGGGCATTTTTCAGGGAGCACAGGCATGCCAGCGAACATATTGCTCGTGGAAGACGAGCCGGCGATCCAGGAGCTGATCGCGGCCAACCTCGCCCGCGCCGGCCACCACGTGGTGCGCGCCAACGACGCCGAGAGCGCGCAACGCATCGTGCGCGAGGCGCTGCCCGATCTGGTGCTGCTGGACTGGATGCTGCCCGGCGCCTCGGGCGTCGAATTCGCCCGCCGGCTGCGTGCCGACGAGCGCACCCGCGACATCCCGATCATCATGCTGACCGCGCGCGGCGAGGAGCAGGACAAGGTCACCGCGCTCGAGGTCGGTGCCGACGACTACGTCACCAAGCCCTTCAGCCCGCGCGAGCTGGTCGCGCGCATCAAGGCGGTGCTGCGCCGGCGTGCGCCGCAGACCACCGAGGACGTGGTCGAGCTCGGCGGCCTGCGCCTGGACCCCGCCACCCACCGTGTCAGCGCGGGCGAGACCGCGCTCGCGCTCGGACCGACCGAGTTCCGCCTGCTGCATTTCCTCATGACCCATCCCGAGCGCGTGCATTCGCGTGCGCAGCTGCTCGACCAGGTGTGGGGAGACCATGTCTTCGTCGAGGAGCGCACGGTGGATGTGCACATCCGCCGCCTGCGCTGCGCGCTCGAACCCAGCGCGCACGACGCGCTGATCCAGACCGTGCGCGGCAGCGGCTATCGTTTTTCGGTGCACACCGCGCAAGCCGCGGCCGCCTCCTGAGCGCACCCCCGATCCGTCCCGTGATCCGCTCCCAGTGATCCGCCGCCCGCTCAGCTACGTCGCCCTCGTCATCGTCCTGCCGCTGGGGACGCTGATGGTCCTGGCGGCCCTGGCCGCCGCCTACCGCGGCAGCGATGCCGCACTCGCCCTGCTGGTGGTCGGGCTGGTCGGCTGGACGATCATGCTGGTGCACAACCTGCGCCAGCTCGTCATCTGGGCGCGCCAGCCGGTGGGCACCCCGGTGCCGCAGGTCGAGGGCCTGTGGGGGCGGATCTTCGCCGAGATCGGCGACCGCATGCAGAGCGAGTGCGAGGTCAAGGAGCGCCTCTCGGCCGAACTCGGCCGCTTCCAGCAAGCCGCGCTGGCCATGCCCGACGGCGTGATCTACCTCGCCGAGGACGACACCATCGAGTGGATGAATCCGATGGCCGAGCAGCACTTCGACCTCGACCGCCGCAAGGACCTGCGCATGGCCTTGCCCGGCCTGGTGCGCCAGCCCGAGTTCGTCCGCTACCTTGCCGGGCGCGAGTATGCCGAACCGCTGGTGATGCGCTCGCTGCGCCGGCGCGAGCGCAGCCTGCAGGTGCAGGTCATCGGCTTCGCTGGCAACCGGCGCATGGTGCTGTCGCGCGACGTCTCCCAGCTCGAGCGCCTGGAGACCATGCGGCGCGACTTCGTCTCCAACGTGTCGCACGAGCTGCGGACCCCGCTGACCGTGGTCTGCGGCTTCCTCGAGACCCTGATCGACGGCCTCGACGACTTCGGGCGCGACGAGGTGCTGCAGTACCTGAGCCTCGCCAGCGAACAGTCCTCGCGCATGCAGCGCCTGATCGAGGAGTTGCTGACCTTGTCGGCGCTCGAGACCGGGGCGCCCGCGCCGGCGGAAGAGCAGGTGGATGCCCAGGCGCTGGTGCGCGACGTCGTGCGCGATTGCGAACTGCTCTCCGCGGGCCGTCACGAGGTGCGCCTGGTGCTCGAGGGTGGCGGCGAACTCCTCGGCAGCCACAAGGAATTGCGCAGCGCCTTCTCCAACCTGGCCAGCAACGCGGTGCGCTACACGCCGGCCGGCGGCCACATCGAGATCGGCTGGCGCAGCGGTGCGGGTGGTGGCGAATTCTGGGTCGCGGACGACGGCATCGGCATCGACTCGGCGCACATCCCGCGCCTGACCGAACGCTTTTACCGGGTGGATCGCGGGCGGTCGCGCGAGACCGGGGGCACAGGGCTGGGGCTGGCGATCGTCAAGCACGTCACCACGCGCCACCAGGGCGAACTCGCCATCGAGAGCGAACCGGGGCGGGGCAGCCGCTTCACGCTGCGCTTCACGCCGGCACGGGTCAGGCCGGCCTGACTTCCTGCTCGACCGGCACGAAGCTGCACTGGTCGAAGTTCGCGCCACGCATCAGCACCTTGAGCAGGCGCACCTGCTGACGCTCCTCGCCGTCCCGTACCTCGACGATGCGGTCCTTCTTGAACCAGGCGGGCGGCAGCACGAGCGCGCCTGCGGTCTTGAGCGCGGGCGAGGGCGGCAGCACGAAGGCCTGGTGGAAGGGTTCGCGCGCTCCCGTGCGTGCAGCCGTGCGCCGCACCCCGACCACCCGCGGTACGCCGGGCAGCACGTTGACGCCGACTTCCAGCGTGCCGTCGGTGCGGTACATCAGCCAGCTCAGATCGGCGATCAGCAGCTGATCGGCGTCGGGCGGGCGGATGCCGACGAGCTGGTGGTGGTCCAGGCGCGCCCCGTTGCCGCTGCGGCGCAGGCGGAAGCCGCCCACCGACTGGTCCATCAGTTCCCAGCGCTCGCACTCCATGCCCAGGTCCGCGGCCTGCGCCTCGCGTCGCCGGCTCTCCGAGGTGCTGCCATCGACCGTGGCCACGCGCTCGCCGAAGGTGAGCAGGGAGATGTCGTCGCGGAAGGCGCGCGCCCGTTGCTCGCCGACGGGTTGCTGGAAGAGCTCGCCCTTGATCGCGTAGCCGATCGCGAGCCAGTCGCCGGTGAAGTCGATCGCTCCGGCTTTCTGCCGGCGCGGGAAGCGCCGCCCGGAAGCCGCCAGTCCCCACGGGCGGTAGAGCGACAGCAGCAGGCGCGCGCTGGAACTGGCCGAGCAGTCGTTGCCGAGCCCGAGCGAGGCGGGCGTGACACCACGCTTGAACTGCGCGAGGACGGCCTGGATCTGGGTGGCGAGCCCGCTGCCGTCGAAGCGCAGCACGGTAGGCGTGCGCGCGAGCAGCCCAAGGGGGCGCAGGCCGCTGTCGCCGTCGGTGTCGATGCCGTAGGTGCTGGGCTTGTGTCCCTCGATGCCGGTGTCGAGCGTGCAATAGGGCGCAAAGCGCTGCGCCCAGCGCACGACCCAGTTCAGTTCGCGCTCGCCGCGGCCATAGGGGTTGGCGAGCTCGGCGAGCAGGGTGGCGACGTAGGCTTCCTGGGCACTCTGTGCACGCCAGACCTCGTTGAGCGGGTCGGTCACGCGTACCTGTGCGAGTCCGTTGCGCACGGCATCGTTGTAGGCGACATGCACCGCCCGCCACAACCCTTGCGGCAACTCGAGGTGGGCGCGGTAATACTCGACCAGCACGAGGCCCTCGTAGAACACCCGGCGCTGGGCGAGCAGCGCACGCTGGTCCTCGAGCGTGCCTTCGCGCGCGTCGGCGTCGGCGATGCGTGCGTAGGAGCGCGCCACCGCCTTCCACAGCGAGACCACGCGCTCGAGCGCGCCGCCCTCCTGGTTGCGCGCCGGAGGTTGCGGGTGGATCGCATAAGCGTGCGCCATCTCGCCCTGCACGAAGGCGAGCGTCTCGCGCGCGGCCTCCAGCACCTCGAGGTGCTGGTTGGGCGCCGGGGAGGCCTCCAGCAGGCCGTTGACGATGCGACCCAGGCTGGCATGCGTGGCGCGGAAATCGGTCGGGTGCAGCTTCTGCAGCAGGGCGAGGCAGACCGCGGGCTGGCTGTAGTCCATGGCTTCGCGCGTCCTCAGTCCGGTCCGCTCGGGTGCAGCGCGCCGTCGATCGCGCGTGCGAGGGCGACCGCGTCGGCGGCGGGGTGGATCACGCCGTCGCGCTGCGGTGCGCCCCACACCGACTCGGGGAAGTGGCGGTCGTCGCGGTAGCGCGGGATCACGTGCCAGTGCAGGTGCGGCACCATGTTGCCGAAGCTGGCCAGGTTGATCTTGTCCGGGTCGAGCAGATTGCGCAGCGCCGCCTCGGTGGCCATCACCACATCCAGAAGATGACGGCGATCGGCCGGCGAGAGGTCGGTCATCTCGCCGACGTGCTCGCCCCACACCACCCGGCAGAAGCCCGGGTGGGCGGCGTCATCGACGCGGATGACGCGGCAGCGCTCGTCTTCCCAGAGGACGAGTTCGGACGGCAGGGCGCACAGGGGGCAATCCATGAGGGTTTCTCGGTCGGCTGCGGAGGGTTCGACGGATTTTCAATCTAGGCCCGACGCTGCGGGCGGGCGAGGAACTGTTACGCACTCGGAGCCTTGTCGATGCCCCGGCGCGGGTAATCCTGCGCCACGGTGGCGGTTTCCCCGAGCGCGATCGTGTCGCCGTCGCGGAAGGCGACCAGGTTGCCCGGCGCGATTTGCGTCCAGTGCTCGTTATCGGTGAGCGGCGTGGTGGCGATCACCGCGACGCGGTCCTGCGGACCGGTGAGGCGGCGGAAATCCACCGTGAGGTCCTCGTCGGCCAGGTGGGCCTCGGCGAAGGGCGCGCGCCGGACGATGTAGCACAAGCGCGACGAGCAGTGCGCGAACAGCCAGTCGCCGTCCGAGAGCAGGAAGTTGAACTCGCCGCGGCTGCCGATCTCGCGCGCGAGCTCGCGCAGCGCCGCGTGCAGTTCCGCGGGCGCAGGCTTGCCCGCGGGAAAGCGCGCGGCCAGCGTGTCGAGGATGTGGCAGAAGGCGAGCTCCGAGTCGGTGCTGCCGACCGGCAGAAAGCGCCCCGAGAGCGGCGGCGCGAAGTCCTTCAGGTTGCCGTTGTGGGCGAAGATCCAGTAGCGTCCCCACAGCTCGCGCTGGAAGGGGTGGGTGTTCTCGAGCCGGATCTCGCCCTGGGTGGCCTTGCGGATGTGGGCGATGACGTTGAGCGAGCGGATCGGGTAGCGATTCACCAGCTCCGCCACCGGCGAATGCGCGCTCGGCGCCGGGTCGAGGAAGACGCGCACGCCGCGGCCCTCGAAGAAGGCGATCCCCCAGCCGTCGCGGTGGTGGTCGGTGAGCCCGCCGCGCGCGCGGAAGCCCGCGAACGAGAAACAGATGTCGGTCGGCACGTTGCAGTTCATGCCCAGCAACTGGCACATCGTGAAACCCTCCGTTCGCGGCCGCTTTCCCGCTCAGGCGCCGAGCTTCTTCCTCAGCAGCGCGTTGACCTGGGCAGGGCCGGCCTTGCCCTTGCTCGCCTTCATGACCTGGCCGACCAGGGCGTTGAAGGCCTTCTCCTTGCCGGCGCGGAATTCCTCCACCGATTTCTGGTTGGCCGCCAGCACCTCGTCGATCATGGCCTCGATCGCGCCGGTGTCCGTCACCTGCCTGAGGCCTTGCTTGTCGATGACTTCGTCCGCCGTCGCACCCTCGCCGTTCCACAGCGCTTCGAACACCTTCCTGGCGATGGCGTTGGAGATGGTGTTGTCGGCGATGCGCGCCACCAGGCCGGCGAGCTGCGCCGGCGACACCGGCGAGGCGGCGACGTCGAGCTCGGCCTTGTTGAGGCGGGCGGCGAGTTCGCCCATGACCCAGTTGGCGCAAGGCTTGGCGAGCGCGGCCCCGGCCGCCGACACCGTGGCCTGGTAGAAGTCGGCGACTTCCTTGGAGGCGGTGAGCGTGGTCGCGTCGTAGGCCGACAGCCCCCAGTCGTCCATGAAGCGCCCCTTCATCGCCCCCGGCAGCTCAGGCATCTCCGCCTGCACGCGCGCCTTCCACTCCGGCGCGATCATCAGCGGCAGCAGGTCGGGGTCGGGGAAGTAGCGGTAGTCGTGGGCGTCTTCCTTGCTGCGCATCATGCGCGTCTCGCCCGTGTCCGGGTCGAACAGCACGGTGGCCTGCTCGATGCGGCCGCCGTCCTCGAGGGTGTCGATCTGCCACTGCACCTCGTAGTCGATCGCCTGCTGCAGGAAGCGGAAGGAGTTGAGGTTCTTGATCTCGCGCCGGGTGCCGAACTCGGTCGCGCCCTTCCTGCGCACCGAGACGTTGGCGTCGCAGCGGAACGAGCCTTCCTGCATGTTGCCGTCGCAGATGTCGATCCAGCGCACCAGCGCGTGCAGCGTGCGCGCATAGGCCACGGCCTCGGCGGACGAGCGCATGTCGGGCTCGGAGACGATCTCGAGCAGCGGCGTGCCGGCGCGGTTGAGGTCGATGCCGGTCATGCCGTGGAAGTCCTCGTGCAGGCTCTTGCCCGCGTCTTCCTCGAGGTGGGCGCGGGTCAGGCGCACGGTCTTCTCATACGCCGACTCGCCCTCGCCGACGCGGATGGTGATCGTGCCGCCGACTACCACCGGCAGGTCCATCTGGCTGATCTGGTAGCCCTTGGGGAGGTCGGGGTAGAAGTAGTTCTTGCGCGCGAACACGCTCTTTTCCGCCACGTGGGCGCCGATCGCCAGCCCGAAGCGGATCGCGCGCTCGACCGCGCCGCGGTTGAGCACCGGCAGCACGCCGGGGAGCGCGATGTCCACCGCGCTCGCCTGGCGGTTGGGCTCGGCGCCGAAGGCGGTGCTGGCGCCGGAAAAGATCTTGCTGGCGGTGTCGAGCTGGGCGTGGACTTCCAGCCCGATGACGACTTCCCAATCGGATCGGCTCATGGTGTGTTCTCGTGTTGCGTGCAGCCGGCCACCGGGGTCAGTGGCACTGGCCGTTGGTCCGATCGACGAGGATCGGCCACAGGTAATCGGAGGCGCCGCGGGTGCAGCGGCTGGCGCAGTTGGCGAAGCCGACGGTGACGGCCTTGCCCTGCTCGAAGATGTCCACCGTGCAGCCGTCGGGCGCGCGCAGCTGCACGCTCGGCTTCTCGCGCGTCTGCGTGAATGGGCCGTGGAAGCTGCAACTGCCGCGGCGCGGGATGTCGACGTCGGCGTTGAAGGCGTTGACCTTGGACTGCGCGATGTCGAGCGTGATGCGCGTGGTGTAGCCGGCCTCGTCGCGGAAGCGGCAGTCGGCGCGCACGTCGAGCGGCCGCCACGGCATCGGGCGCAGGTGCTTGCCGGCCGAGCTCGGACTGGCCAGCACCTCGTCGCTGATCGGCGCGTCGGAAGGCGGCAGCACCGGCAACGCGCAGGCCGACAGCAGCACCGCCGCCGCCAGTGCGGCGAGGCGGCCGTGGAGCGGGCGCAGCGTCGGGCGGGACAGGGCGCTCACTGCGTGGAACTCACGCGGCGCACGCCGGCCGGCGCGCGTGCCAGTCGGTGGCGTGCTGGAAGCGGTGTGCGGCGTGCAGCAGGCGGGATTCGGCGAAATAGTCGCCGATCAGCTGCAGGCCCACCGGCAGGCCGTCGGCGCCGAAGCCCACCGGGTGCGACAGTCCGGGCAGGCCGGCGAGGTTCACCGCGATGGTGTAGATGTCGGACAGGTACATCTGCACCGGGTCGTCGGCCTTCTCGCCGAGCGTCCAGGCCGTGGTCGGCGTGGTCGGTCCGGCGATCAGGTCGCAGTGTTGCAGCGCGGCCTGGAAGTCCTGCGCGATCAGGCGGCGCAGGCGCTGCGCCTGCAGGTAGTAGGCATCGTAGTAGCCGTGCGAGAGCACGTAGGTGCCGACCAGGATGCGGCGCTTGACTTCGGCGCCGAAGCCCTCGGCGCGGCTCTTCGCGTACATGTCGGCGAGGTCGCCGTAGTCGGCGGCGCGGTGGCCGTAGCGCACGCCATCGAAGCGACTGAGGTTGCTCGAGCATTCCGCCGGCGCGATCACGTAGTAGGCCGGGATCGCCAGCTTCGCGTTGGGCAGCGAGACCTCGACCGTGGTGGCGCCGAGCACGCGGTACTGCTCGACCGCCGCCTCGACCGCGGCGCGTACGTCGTCGGACATGCCCTCGGCGAAGAACTCGCGCGGCAGGCCGATGCGCAGGCCTTCGAGCGGGCGGGCGCAAGCGGGGCCGGCGAGCGCGGCGGCGTAGTCCTCGGTCGGGCGCTCCAGGCTGGTGGAGTCGCGCGCGTCGAAGCCGGTCATCGCCCCGAGCAGCAGCGCGCAGTCCTCGGCGCTGGCGCCGAAGGCGCCGCCCTGGTCGAGCGAGGAGGCGTAGGCGATCATGCCGTAGCGGCTCACCAGGCCGTAGGTGGGCTTGATGCCGGTGATGCCGCAGTAGGCTGCGGGCTGGCGCACCGAGCCGCCGGTGTCGGTGCCGGTGGCGATCGGCGCCAGGCGCGCCGCCACCGCGGCGGCCGAGCCGCCGGACGAGCCGCCGGGGATGCGGCCGAGGTTCCACGGGTTCTTCACCGCGCCGAAGTACGAGCTCTCGTTCGACGAGCCCATGGCGAACTCGTCCATGTTGGCCTTGCCCAGGCTTACCGCGCCGGCGGCCTCGAGCAGGCTCACCACGTGGGCGTCGTAGGGGCTGACGAAGTTGGCCAGCATCTTCGAGCCGCAGGTGGTGAGCACGCCCTCGGTGCAGAACACGTCCTTGTGCGCGAGCGGGATGCCGGTGAGCGGCCCGGCGCTGCCGGCGGCGATGCGCGCGTCGGCCGCGCGCGCGGCGGCGAGCGCGCCTTCGCGGTCGACGGTGATGAAGGCGTTGAGCGCGGGGTTGAGCGCGTCGATGCGGTCGAGGAACAGGCCCGCGAGTTCGACGGCGGAGATCTGCCGGGCGTCGAGCGCGCGGCGCAGTTCCGGGAGGGAAGCGTTGATCATTTTACGGTCGGGCAGGTTGGCGCAGCGGCGCGCTCCGGGCGGACGGGCGCGGGCGCAGCGACGGGAACGGTGGCCGCGGAGCGGATCATTCGATGACTTTCGGCACCAGGTAGAGGCCGGCCTCGGTTTGCGGCGCGACCTTCTGGAAGGCGTCGCGGCGGTCGGTCTCGGTGACGACGTCGGGACGCAGGCGGGTGGGAAACTCCTGCGGGTGGCTCATCGGCTCCACGCCGGTGGTGTCGACCGCCTGCATCTGCTCGATGAGGCCGAAGATTCCGTCGAGCTTGGCGCGCGTGGCTTCGAGTTCCGTGTCGGAAAGCGCGATGCGCGCGAGGCGGGCGATGTGCCCGACCTGGTCATTGGAGAGCGACATGGCGTAACAAAACCTGCTGAATCCACAAAGGTTTGTAGGTTATCATAATCGTCTTTGCCCCGCCCGGGGCTACACCGCTTCGCGGTAGCGGGCGGGGTTTTCGTGTTGCAGCGCGCCCAGGGCGCCGACTGCGCGCGGCTCGACCACTCCACCGGTTTCGGAAGGCTTCATGTTCGGTTTCCTGCGCTCCTATTTCTCCAACGATCTCGCGATCGACCTCGGCACGGCCAATACCCTGATCTACGTGCGCGGCAAGGGCATCGTGCTGGACGAACCCTCGGTGGTGGCGATCCGTACCGAGGGGGGGCCCAACGCCAAGCGCTCCATCCAGGCGGTCGGCCACCAGGCCAAGCAGATGCTCGGCAAGACGCCGGGCAACATCACCGCCATCCGGCCGATGAAGGACGGCGTGATCGCCGACTTCGTCGTTACCGAACAGATGATCAAGCAGTTCATCAAGAAGGTGCACGACTCCCGCCTGCTTTCGCCGTCCCCGCGCATCATCATCTGCGTGCCTTGCGGCTCGACCCAGGTCGAGCGCCGCGCGATCCGCGATGCGGCCCTGGCGGCCGGCGCCTCGCAGGTCTTCCTCATCGAAGAACCCATGGCCGCGGCGATCGGCGCCGGCCTGCCGGTGTCGGACGCGACCGGCTCGATGGTGGTCGACATCGGCGGCGGCACCACCGAAGTCGGTGTCATCTCGCTCGGCGGCATCGTGTACTCCGGCAGCATCCGTGTCGGCGGCGACAAGTTCGACGAGTCCATCGTCAATTACATCCGCCGCAACTACGGCATGCTGATCGGCGAAACCACCGCCGAGAAGATCAAGAAGCAGATCGGTTCCGCCTTCCCCGGTTCCGAGGTGCGCGAAATGGAGGTCAAGGGCCGCAACCTGGCCGAGGGCATCCCGCGCAGCTTCACGATCTCGTCCAACGAGATCCTCGAGGCGCTCACCGAGCCGCTCAACCAGATCGTCTCCGCGGTCAAGATCGGCCTCGAGCAGACGCCGCCCGAGCTCGGCGCCGACATCGCCGAGCGCGGCATGATGCTCACCGGCGGTGGCGCCCTAGTGCGCGATCTCGACCGCCTGCTGATGGAAGAGACCGGCCTGCCGGTGGTCGTGGCCGAGGAACCGCTGACCTGCGTCGCGCGCGGCTGCGGCATGGCGCTCGACAAGATGGACAAGCTCGCCTCCATCTTCACGTCCGAGTGACGCTCTCCGGCCCCGGTGCGCGCGCCGGGGCGCGTTTCTCCTCTCCACCCGACGGCCCTGGTTCGTAGCGGATGTCTCTCGTCGGCCATCAGCCCCCTCCCATCTTCCGGCGCGGCCCGGCACCCTTGGCGCGCCTGTTCGTGTTCGTCGCGCTGTGCCTCGTGCTGCTCGTGGCCGACCTGCGCTTCCGCTATCTCGAGGTGCTGCGCAACGCGCTGTCCGTGGTCACCTACCCGCTGCAGATGGCGGCGTCGACGCCGGCCGACGTGGTGCGCAACGCCTCGCGCTATTTCGGCACCCTGGTCGATGTGCAGCTCGAGAACGCAGAGTTGCGCCGCCACCAGCTCGGCGCCGGCGAACGCCTGCTGCGCTTCGAGCAGCTCGAGCAGGAGAACCTGCATCTGCGCGAGCTGCTGCAGATGTCGCAGCGCGTGCAGACGAAGAGCATCGCCGCCGACATCCTCTACAACGCGCCCGACCCCTTCGCGCGCAAGGTGATCCTCGACCGCGGCACCCAGCAGGGTGTCGAGGCCGGTCTCGCGGTGCTCGACGCCAACGGCGTGATCGGCCAAGTCACCCGCGTCCATCCGGTCCAGTCCGAAGTCACCCTGCTCACCGACCGCAACCAGTCGATTCCGGTCAGCGTGGTGCGCAACGGCGTGCGCGGCGTGCTCTACGGCGTCGGCCGCGGCATGCTGGAGATGCGCCACGTACTCGCCGAGGTCGATATCCAGCCCGGCGACCGCCTCGTCACCTCGGGCCTCGACGGCATCTTCGTGCCCGGCCTGCCGGTGGCGACGGTGACCCGGGTCGATCGCGACCAGGACGCCTTCGCGCGCATCGAATGCGAGCCGCTGGCGGCGATCGAGCGCAGCGTGCAGGTGCTGGTGATCGGGCGCGCCGCGTATCCGCCGCCTCCACCGCCGCCCGAACCCGCGGGAGGGCGCTGAACCATGCACCCCACCAACCGTTCCAGCCGCATCCTGCAGCCGGTCAAGCTGTGGTTCGTCTACCTGAGCCTGTTCGTCGCGCTCGGCCTGGAGTACATCCCCACCGGACGCACGCCCGGCCTGCCCGACTGGGTAGCGCTGGCGTTGGCCTTCTGGTGCGTGCGCGAGCCGCTCGCGATCGGCATGGGCGCGGGTTTCGCCTTCGGCCTGCTGATGGACGTCGGCCTCGGCGCGGCGATGGGGCAGCACGCGCTCGCCTATGTCGTGCTGGCTTATCTGGCCAACGCGCTCGCCCGCCGCGTGCTGTGGTTCCCCGCCTGGCAGCAGGCGCTGCACGTGTTGCCCCTGCTGCTGCTGGCGCAGGCGATCATGGCGCTGGTGCGCCTGGTGGCGGGGGCGGAGTTCCCCGGGTGGGCGTATTTCCTGTCGAGCTTCGGCAGCGCGCTGCTGTGGACGCCGCTGTCCTTCCTGCTGCTGCTGCCGCAGTACCAGCCGGACGAGCGCGATGACAATCGCCCGATCTGAGGCGGGCGGGCGATGACCGAGTTTCGTGCGCCCGCGGTCGAACTGGCCCGCTTCCGGCTTCGCGTCGTGGTGGCGGCGGTGTTCGTGCTCGTCTGTTTCGGTCTGCTCGCGGCGCGCTTCCACCACCTGCAGGTCAAGCGCCACGACTACTTCCTCACCCGCGCCGAGGACAACCGCATCGCGTTGCTGCCGGTGGTGCCGCACCGCGGCACCATCGTCGATCGCAAGGGCGTGGTGCTGGCGCGCAACTACGCCACCTACACGCTCGAGATCACCCCCTCGCAGGTGCGCGACCTCGACGCCACGCTCGACGAGCTCGCCAGCCTGCTGCCGATCGACGGACGCGACCGCCGCCGTTTCCGCAAGCTCTACGAGGAGAGCCGCAACTTCGAGAGCGTGCCGCTGCGCAGCCGGCTCACCGACGAGGAGGTCGCACGCGTGGTCTCGCAGCGCTACCGCCTGCCCGGCGTCGACGTGAAGGCCCGCCTGCTGCGCGACTACCCGCAGGGAACTACCGCATCGCATGTGATCGGCTACATCGGCCGCATCACCGAGCGCGACGTCGAGCGCATCGAGGAGGCCGGCAACGCGGCCAACTACCGCGGCAGCCAGCACATGGGCAAGGCCGGCCTGGAGCAGTCCTACGAGCACGAGTTGCACGGCACCACCGGCTTCGAGCAGGTCGAGGTCAACGCCGGCGGGCGCGCGGTGCGCGCGCTGTCGCACACTCCGGCGACGTCGGGCAACGATCTCGAGCTGACCCTCGACATCGAACTGCAGAAGGTGGCCGAGAAGGCCTTCGGTGATCGCCGCGGCGCCCTGGTGGCGATCGAGCCCTCGACCGGCGGCGTGCTCGCGCTGGCGTCGATGCCGACCTACGACCCCAACCTCTTCGTCGACGGCATCTCGACCCAGGACTGGAAGGCGCTCAACGATTCGCCCGACCACCCGATGCTGCACCGCGCGATCTATTCCACCTATCCGCCCGGCTCCACCTTCAAACCCTTCATGGCGCTCGCCGGCCTCGAGACCGGCAAGCGCACCGCGCGGCAGGCGATCCACGACGTCGGCTACTTCAACTCCGGCGGCCACCGTTTCATGGACGACAAGATCGGCGGCCACGGCATGGTGGACCTGCACAAGTCGATCGTGGTGTCGTGCAACACCTATTACTACCAGCTCGCCAACGACCTCGGCATCGAGGGCATCGCCGGCTTCATGGCCCCCTTCGGCTTCGGCGAGCGCACCGGCATCGACCTGCCCGGGGAGGCCACCGGCGTGCTGCCCTCGCCGGAGTGGAAGCGCAAGCGCTTCAAGAAGGCCGAGCAGCAGCGCTGGTTCGGCGGCGAGACGATCTCGGTGGGCATCGGCCAGGGCTACAACGCCTACACGCCGCTGCAACTCGCCAACGCGCTCGCCGCGCTGGTCAGCCGGGGCCGTCTGTACCGCCCGCATGTGGTCAAGTACGTGGTCGATTCGCGCACCGGCGAGCGGCGTGCGGTCGAACCGGAGCCCCTGCGCCAGATTCCGCTGCGGGATGCGCACCTGAGGGCGGTGCTCGACGCGATGGTCGACGTCAACCGCACGGGCACCGGCAAGCGCGCGTTCAAGGGGGCGCCTTACACGGTCGGCGGCAAGACCGGCACCGCCCAGGTGTTCTCGCTGCGCGGCCAGCGCTACGTCGAGGGCCGCGTGCGCGAGCGCCTGCGCGACCACTCCTGGTTCGTCGCTTACGCCCCGGCCGAGAATCCGAAGATCGCGCTCGCGGTGCTGGTCGAGAACGGCGGCTTCGGCGCCCAGTCGGCGGCGCCGATCGCGCGCCAGGTGATCGACTACTACCTGCTCGACCAGCGTGCCGGCGCGCCGGCCGCCGAGGACGAGGAGGGCGCCGAGAGCGAGGAGGGCGCGGAGGGCGGCGGCGAGGCGTCGCCGGCGACGCCGGCGGTGGAGTCCGCGACGCCGGCGGAGGAGCCGACCGCGCCCCCGCAGCCGCGCCCGGTGCCGCAGCCCGCGGCGGTGCCCGCGCCGCAGCCCGGCGTGGCGAGGAGCACACGATGAACGACAACCGCTTCAACCCGCTCGCGCTCGTCCTCGGCTTCCTGCGCCCGCTCGACCCCCTGCTGCTGCTGCTGCTCGCCGTCCTGCTCGGCTACGCCCACGTGCTGATGCAGAGCGCCTCGCCGGAGCGCCTGGATTCGCAGATCACCCATATCGGCATCGCGCTCGCCGGCATGTGGCTGCTGGCCTGGCTCAAGCCGCAGCGCCTGCTGTCGATGGCGGTACCGCTCTACCTGCTCGGCGTGGTGCTGCTGCTGGCGGTGGAGCTGTTCGGAGAGATCTCCAAGGGTGCGCAGCGCTGGCTCGATCTCGGCGTGGCGCGCATCCAGCCCTCGGAATTGATGAAGATCGCGATGCCGCTGATGCTGGCCTGGTTCTTCCAGATGCGCGAGGGCCAGACCCGCCTCGTCGACTTCATCCTCGCCGGCGTGCTTCTGCTCGTGCCGGTGGGGCTGATCCTGATCCAGCCCGACCTCGGCACCAGCCTGCTTGTGGCCGCATCCGGCATCTACGTGATCTACTTCGCCGGGCTGTCGTGGAAGCTGCTGATCCCGATCGTGGTCGCGGGCGTGATCGGGCTGGGCTCGATCGTCGCCTTCGGCGACACCCTGTGTCAGCCCGATGTGGACTGGCAGGTGCTGCGCGAATACCAGAAGCAGCGCGTGTGCACCCTGCTCGACCCCACGCGCGATCCGCTCGGACGAGGCTTCCACATCATCCAGTCCACGATCGCGATCGGCTCCGGCGGGCTCACCGGGAAGGGCTGGATGGACGGCACCCAGACTCATCTCGCCTTCCTGCCCGAGCGCCACACCGACTTCATCTTCGCCGTGCTCGCCGAGGAGTTCGGCCTCGTCGGCGCCGTGCTGCTGCTGGTCATCTACGTGCTGCTGCTGCTGCGCGGCTTCCACATCGCCGCGAATGCGCCCACCCACGCTTCGCGCCTGCTCGGCGGGGCGATCACGATGATCTTCTTCACCTATGCCTTCGTGAACATGGGCATGGTGAGCGGCATCCTGCCGGTGGTGGGGGTGCCGCTGCCTTTCATCAGCTATGGCGGAACCGCGCTCGTCACGCTCTGTCTGGGGATCGGCATCCTCATGAGCATCCAGCGCAGCCGCTTCGCGGAAAAGACCTGAGAGAACCCCGACCGACCATGACGCCAGTTCCTCCCGTGCTTCCCGCAGCCTTCGCAGCCCGCCCGCAGGCAGCGCGGGCGCCGCGTGCCCTGGTGGCGGCAGGCCTCGCCTGCGCCGTCGCGCTGCTCTCGGCCTGCAGCTCCGCGCCCAAGCGCGAAGGACCGGTCGCCGAGGTGCCGGCGCAGGCCGGAAAGCCCGGACGCAGCCCGGTGCGCGGTGGCGGCTACTACAAGGACGACGGCCCGGGCGACGACATCCCCGACAACCTCGACGCGATCCCCGACGCGGAGCCGCGCGACGAGCCCCTGCATCGCTTCGCCAACCGCCCCTACCACGTCATGGGGCAGAGCTTCGTGCCCGCCACCGAGCTGCGCCCCTTCCGCCAGCGCGGCCACGGCAGCTGGTACGGCCGCCGCTTCCACGGCAACCCGACCTCGAGTGGCGAACCCTACGACATGTACGCGATGACGGCCGCGCATCCGACCCTGCCGATCCCGAGCTACGCGCGCGTGACCAACCTCGCCAACGGCCGTTCGGTGGTGGTGCGGGTGAACGATCGCGGCCCCTTCCTGCGCGGCCGGGTGATCGACCTGTCGTATGCCGCGGCGCACAAGCTGGGCTATGTCAACGGCGGCAGCGCCGAGGTCGAGGTCGAGCAGATCCTGCCCGGCGAGGCGCCCCTCGTCGCCATGGCGCGCCCGGTGCCGCCGCTGCCGGCGCGCGCCAACGAGGGCCTCATGCCGGGGTCGGGGCCGGCGACCGGGATGAAGGCACTCGCGCCCTTGCCGGTGGCGCAGGCTCCGCTGCCCGCGCCGGTCGCGAGCCCCCCGCGGGCAGCCGGCAGCGCGATCGCCCTCGCCCCGCCCGAGTGCGAGGAAGGCCCCGTCTGCGGTGCCGCGGGCGGCTTCGCGCCGCCGGTCGCTTCGGCGAGCGCGGGCATCTTCCTGCAGCTCGGCGCCTTCTCCTCGTTCGCCAACGCCGAAGGCTTTCGCGACACGGTGCGTAGCCAGGCCTCGGATCTGGCCGAGCGTTTCGAATTGTTCGCCGATGGCGAACGTTTCCGCCTCCACGCCGGTCCCTACGACACGGTCGAGGCGGCGCGCGATGCGGCCGAGCGCATGGGCAACGTGCTCAAGCTCAAGCCCTTCGTGGTGGTGCGCTGACCGTCGCGCACCGCGCCCGGGTTGCAACAAAGGCTTTCCATTTTTTGCCCGTCCATGCGCGGCGCCTATAATCCGCCGTTCCCATTCCCGCTTCTCCAGGTTTTCCCGATGCGTTTCCTCATTGCCGTACTCGTCTCGCTGTTCTCGCTGTCCGCGCTCGCGCAGACGGTGCCGCCCCCCGCGCTGGCCGCCAAGGCCTGGGCGCTGGTCGACCATGCCACCGGGCAGACGCTCGCCGAGAAGGACGCCGACGCCCGCATCGAGCCGGCCTCGCTGACCAAGCTGATGACGGCCTACATCACCTTCTCCAAGCTCAAGGAAGGCTCGCTCAAGCCCGACCAGGTGGTGCCGGTCTCCACCAAGGCCTGGCGCATGGAAGGCTCGCGCATGTTCATCGAGCCCAACAAGCCGGTCAGTGTGGATGAGCTCATCCGCGGCGTGATCGTGCAGTCGGGCAACGACGCCTGCGTGGCGCTCGCCGAGACCATCGCCGGCAGCGAGGAAGCCTTCGCCGCGCTGATGAACCGCGAGGCGCAACGCCTGGGCATGACCAACACCCACTTCACCAATTCCACCGGCCTGCCCGATCCGCAGCTGTACACCAGCGCGCGCGACCTCGCCGTGCTGGCGAGCGCGATCGTCCGCGACTTCCCCGAGTACTACGGCCTGTATTCGCTCAAGGAATTCACCTACAACGGCATCAAGCAGCCCAACCGCAACCGCCTGCTGTACATGGACCCCTCCGTCGACGGCATGAAGACCGGCCACACCAGCAGCGCCGGCTACTGCCTCGTGTCCACCGCCCGTCGCGGCGAGCGCCGCCTGGTCTCGGTGGTGCTGGGTGCGGCCTCGGACTCCGTGCGTGCGCAGGAGTCGCTCAAGCTGCTCAACTTCGGCTACCAGTTCTACGAGACGGTCAAGCTCTACTCCGCCGACGAGGCGCTGTCGAAGTTCCGTGTCTGGAAGGGCAAGCTCAACGAGCTGCCGGTCGGGTTCACGAAGGACTTCGCGCTCACCGTGCCCAAGGAGGCGGCAAACAAGATCCAGGTCAGCCTGGAGAGCCGCCAGCCCCTGGTGGCGCCGCTGCAGCGCGGCCAGGAGGTCGGCACCCTGACGGTCGCGGTCGACGGCAAGCCGCTCGGCCAGTACCCGGTGGTGGCGCTGCAGGACGTCGAGGTGGCGGGCTTCTTCGGCCGCCTGTGGGATGCGATCGTGATGTTCTTCAAGAGCTTGTGATGCGCGCTCCGGACCGCGAATCCACGAATACGGTGATCCGCCATGGCTGACCAGCAGGACGCGCAGACGCGCCAGAGCCTGATCGAGTATCCCTGCGACTTTCCCATCAAGGTGATGGGCGCGCGGGTGGACGGCTTCGCCCAGGCGGTGATCGAGGTGGTGCTGCGCCACGCGCCCGACTTCGATCCTGCCGGCGCCGAGATGCGGCCCTCGAGCAAGGGCAATTACCTCGCGGTGACCTGCACCTTCCGCGCGCTGTCGCAGGTGCAGGTGGACGCGATGTACCGCGAGCTCACCGCGCACCCGATGGTCAAGGTGGTGCTGTGATCGTCAAGCGCCTCGGCCTGGTGGAGTACGCACCGGCGCTCGAGGCGATGCGCGTGTTCACCGCCGCGCGCGGCGCCGACACGTCCGACGAGATCTGGCTGCTGCAGCACCCGCCGGTGTACACCCTCGGCCAGGCCGGCAAGCCCGAGCACCTGCTGCAGAACCCGGCCGATATTCCGCTGGTGCGCATCGACCGTGGCGGCCAGATCACCTATCACGGCCCCGGTCAGCTGGTGGCCTACCTGCTGCTGGACCTGCCGCGGCGCAGGCTCAAGGTGCGCGAGCTGGTGCACCTGATGGAGCAGGCGATCATCGACACCCTGGCCGATTACGGCCTCGCCGCAGAACGCAAGGATGGCGCGCCGGGCGTCTACATCGCCGGCGACAAGATCGCCGCGCTCGGCCTGCGCGTCCGCAACGGCTGCAGCTATCACGGCCTGGCGATCAACGTGGATGCCGACCTCTCGCCCTTCGGCTGGATCAACCCCTGTGGCTACGAGGGGCTGAAGACGATCCGCATGAAGGATTTCGGCATCGATGCAAGCGTGGACGGGGTCGGCGAGCGCCTGCTCGGCCACCTGCAGGCCCTGCTGCCGCCCATCGGCACCGCCGATGCGGCGGATCAGCCGCCGGGGGCTGCCGCGGGCGCACGCGCCGGGCCATAATCCGCCCAGCGGCGCCGCAGAGCGCCAGCGCCCGGGCCGATCGCTCGCGCACCCCGAGCGGATGGCGCCCGCCCTTACTCCCGCACCTTTTCCCACCCGGAAACCCACAGAGACCCGCGAACATGGAAACCCCCGCTCGCAAACAGCGCGGCGCCGACAAGACCGCCCGCATCCCGATCAAGATCGTCCCTGCCGAACGCCTCAAGAAGCCCGAGTGGATCCGCATCAAGCTCGGCGCCGGCATGGAGGCCGAGCGCTTCAACGAGATCAAGGCCACGCTGCGCGACCACAAGCTGCACACCGTGTGCGAGGA
Source organism: Thauera sp. DNT-1 (assembly GCF_055393985.1). Taxonomy (NCBI): domain Bacteria; kingdom Pseudomonadati; phylum Pseudomonadota; class Betaproteobacteria; order Rhodocyclales; family Zoogloeaceae; genus Thauera; species Thauera sp. DNT-1. The sequence goes on from NZ_AP043752.1 coordinate 2,809,845, forward strand.
AGCCTCCTGCCCGAACATCCACGAATGCTTCGGCAAGGGCACGGCCACCTTCATGATCATGGGCGACATCTGCACCCGGCGCTGCCCGTTCTGCGACGTCGGCCACGGCCGTCCCGAGCCGCTCAACCCCGACGAGCCGCGCGACCTCGCCAAGACCATCGCCGCGATGCGGCTGAACTACGTGGTGATCACCTCGGTGGACCGCGACGACCTGCGTGACGGCGGCGCCCAGCACTTCGTCGACTGCATCCGCGAGACCCGCGCCGCCTCGCCGAGTACCCGCATCGAGGTGCTGGTGCCCGACTTCCGCGGCCGCATGGAGATCGCGCTCGACATCTTCGACGCCGCCCCGCCCGACGTCATGAACCACAACCTCGAGACCGTGCCGCGCCTGTACAAGCAGGCCCGCCCGGGTTCGGACTACGCGTATTCGCTCGAGCTGCTCAAGCAGTTCAAGGCCCGCCATCCGGACGTGGCGACCAAGTCCGGCCTGATGGTGGGCCTGGGCGAGACCGACGACGAGATCCTCGAGGTCATGCGCGACCTGCGCGCGCACGACGTCGAGATGCTCACCATCGGCCAGTACCTGCAGCCCTCAGGCGGCCACCTGCCGGTGCTGCGCTACGTGCATCCGGACACCTTCAAGATGTTCGAGACCGAGGCGCTGAAGATGGGCTTCAGAAACGCCGCCTGCGGCCCGATGGTGCGCTCGAGCTACTGGGCCGACCAGCAGGCGCACGGGGCCGGGGTGGTCTGATGTAAATTCCACCGATAAAAGCTAATTTACATCGATCGCTGCAAATTAACATCGATCCGTGCAAATTTGCAGGCCATGAGCCCACTCCCGAATTTCCCCAGTCTGACGCCGGACGAACGAGTCTGGCGTCTTGACTGGTTCGGCGAGTGCGCCTACCCCGGGAGTGTTCGACGCTACGCCCAACCCAGCATCAAGGTGGCGATTTCGCCGCTGCGGTGCGAGCCGAATGACGCTGAGGCGCTTTTGCAGCCTGGCGGCACGGATCACATGCACCAGAGGGAGGTCTGGGCGCCCGTTGCGGTATTGCCGTTGCTGGCGATCGGTGATCTGTGGCAGGGCGGTCGTTTGATCGCCTCGCCGAGTTACCATGCCGAAACCTTTCGAAGCGTCCAGATCGTGCCCGGTACCACCAGCTTCGTTAAAGCAGGTCTGGCGGTAGACGAAAAATTTCTGATTCCACTGCATGCCCACCCGTGGCATCGGCCTCACACGCAGGCTTACTGCGTGGCGGTTTCGTTGGGGGGCGACCGCAGGCTGCTGATCCCTTGCGTGGAGATCATCCGCTTCTACTTCGGCTCGTCGAGCAACCTGCTCCAACGGCTCTTTTCCATGCCGCTCAACGCGGAGGCGCTGTGGTCGAGCAAATCGTTCGATCCAGGCTCCCGGCACATGCACCTTGTCCTCGCTCCCGGGATATCCGGGGCGTCGGCCTCGGATGTCGGCAGGATGGCTGGCGATCGACTCGCCTGGCGCTCGGCGGCTGGCATCCACATTTCCTGCCAGAAAGCTGCGGCAAGTGGACAGGTGGCCTACCCGTATACCGGCTTTCCGTTCGAGGGCGAGACGAACCTCGCTGTAACTGGCGTTTGGTTGCCCTTTGGCGATGAACCAAGAGCCACGTTCCTGGCTTATCAACTTCGCTCCTGCTCGCACGCCTTCCCGTTTCGATCCCTTTCCTATGAAACGTCCCGGCGCAACGCCCAAGGCGCACGAAGCCCGGAAAGTAGCCGGAACGCGACTGGCGTTCGTCACGTAAGCGAGATCTCGCTCCGAACAAAGACGGTCGATGATGATCCCAGTGCTCGTAAGTCGCAGCATTCCGGAGGTTTTACGACCAAGAGGCGCTTTCCGGACCTTCTGCGCAAACCGGTCTGGAAGGAGAAAATCGAGAGCTTTGCAAGCGCTGAGGTTTTCTTGATACGCAGCAACGGCAGCATCGAGCAGGTCGCGTTTGGCGAGCCGGATGGTTCATCGGATGCAGCCGGGATTGATTTGGCTACGCAACCCGAGGCTGGTCCGCCGATGCAAAAGAAGCCTCCGCTACCCCACTTCGTACGTAAGACACTGACCCGGATTCGTCGCGAGATCACGGCAAGCGGCAAGAAGGACAGAACGATCCGGGTGATAGACCCCAAAGAGAGGGCTGTCCCGGTGTTTTCGCTGGCGGTTGCTGTCGATGAGGATGGAGAGGTGCTTCCGGAACTGCTGTTCTCTGATGAGGCAGGACGTGTGCGCCAGCGCAGGGCGTGCTTCGCCGAGGTTATCGAGCGCGGCGTGGCGCTTCGTCAACTGGCAATTATTGAGGAGCAGAACGCCCAAAGCGCGGCTTTGGTAGTGCAGGTTAGGGAGCCGAGCATTCACCAATTGACGCAGAGCTTGCTCAAGCACCTTTCAATGATTGTAAGCGCAGCGGAGAAGGACAACGGGCGGTTGTAGGCCCCCAGAAAAACTGTGCAAACGGCAAGTTGTTGCCGAAGGACTGCCGAGCGGACTTGTGCACAGTTCGGTTGTCTCGGGATCGCCCGTCGTTACGTGTGCTTGTCGCACCTCATGGTTTTTCCTGCTGCGGTTGCGATGCGTTTCCGGCTTCTAACAAGATGGCTGGGATCGATTTGGCCGGTGATCGTGACTTCGATGGAGAGCCCGGCAGCATCACCTTGCTCGTTGGTGGCAAGCGCATTCACACGAAACGTCCTGCCAACGACGCTGTGGACAGGACTGTCAGTCAGGATTGAGCGCTCGCCCAGCGGACCAGATCTCAGTCCGATAAGGTCGGCAAGATGGCTCGACGCATACCGCTCGTCCGGCTCTGCACGGCTCGAGTAAAGCGTAACGTGCGGGTATAGACAGGTAAACCGCTCATGGTCGAGGCCGAGCATTGCCTGAAGGTCTGCGTAGGTGGCAGGGCGAGCTCCAATCGCTGATCTCTCGGCCGAGGAGCCTTGACTCAAGGGGGCTAAAGCAAGGCGTTCCAGCAGGCGGTCGAGCACCTTCGGATCGGACGTCAGCGGATCCACGAGTCCTGTGGCCTGCTGAACCGAAACCCCGATCACCCGCTCCGCGATCTTCACGTCCCGGGTGACGACGCCGTCGCCGATCCAGGGGCTTCGGTTGCCGTTGACCAGAATGTCGTGGATGACCAACTCGACGGCAGACTCGTGCGCAAGGTCCATGCTGAGCCGCTGTTCCGAAATCGCAAGCTCCTCGGTCGAATAGAAGACCGTGGCCATCGAGCCGGCAACAAGTGTTGCCGCTACGAGAAGTAGCCACAACGTATGCAGGAGGACAAAGCCTTTACTGCGCACGAGGCCGCACGAGTGGGCGTGCATGCTCGGCGAGCTGGGAAGCTGCATCGAGGCCGTCAACCAGCGCATCGACGACCGACTGGGTTTCCATCTGATTGCGCATCACATGCGGAACGAGCAAGACCACCAGCTCGGTGCGGCGAGTATCGGAGGTGTTGTTCCTGAACAGGTTGCCGACCACGGGCATGTCCTTGAGCAATGGGATGCCGCTGTTTCCGACACCGCCACTCTCTCGGATCAAGCCGCCGAGCGCCACCGTGAAGCCGTCGCGCGTCGCGACGACGCTGTGGATCTTCCTTCGCTGTATGGTCGGCGAGTCGATGCCAGAAGAGGTGGTTTGAGCAACCTCGCTCACTTCCTGCATGACATCAAGGATCACATTCCCATTGTCATTGACCCGGGGCGTCACCTCCAGGATAACCCCCGTGTCGCGCATCTGGATCGTGCTGATGATCGGAGCGCCGCCCGCGTCCGTGCCCTGAGAAGTCTGCGTCACGATGGGCACTTGGTCGCCCACCTGCAGGCTTGCCTTCTGGTTGTTCAGCACGGATATCTTGGGCGCCGAGAGGATCTTCACTTCCGTCTTGGATTGCAGGGCATTGAGGACGATGCGTGCATTTGCCTTCCCCGAATACACATAAGGGCACCTCGAATAACCCGAGGTTTTCAGTGAATCCTGCCGCGTAATGATGCCCGTGACCGAGTTCGACCCAATTTCTCTGGCAAACCACCGCGTTTCTCGGCGACGTTGCCCCGTTTTTGCCTCGAATCGCCCCGGGTATCGGCGATTCGGCCCATTTCGGGCATCAGAAGGCCTCGATTCCGGCCTTCCGGAAGTAGACCAGCCGCTTCAGGTTGTAGCAGGCGGCCATCATCGTCATCGCAAAGTTCGCCCGGGCCTGGCCGATGGTACGCAGCAACTTGCCGCCCATCTGATCGATGGCGGCAAAGACATGCTCGACCCGGGCGCGTGTTTTGGCGATGCGCTGGTTACGCCGCTGCTGGCACTCGGACAGCGGCTTGTTGCGCTTGCCCTTCCTCTGGATCTGGTTACGGAAGCCGTTCTCCTTCAGCCAGGCTTCACACCCCTCGGACGGGTAGCCCCGGTCGGCATAGACGTCCCGACTCGTGTTGCCCGCATCGAAGACGTTGTCGAAGTGCTGGCTGTCGTGCGTACTCGCCGTGTCGGTCTCGATCCGGCGAATGATCTTGTATTTCTTGTCGACGTTGATCGAGAGCTTGTAGCCGAAGTGGCTCTTGCCGTGCTTCTTCGTCCAGGTCGCATCGATGTCCTTCTGGCGGCGCTTGGCCGGCTTCCAGTCAGCCGGCATCGCACCGTGCTCGATCAGCGCCTTCTCGCCCCGGCTGTTGTGCTGCTTGGGGGCGGGGACCAAAGTGGCGTCGATGATCTGACCGCCGCGCGCGATGAAACCCTTCTTCAGCAACTGCGCCGAGACACCGTCAAAGAGCGCCTTGGCGCCCGCTTCACCGATCCGGTTCTCGAAGGTCCACACCGTGGTGCGGTCCGGGACGTTGGTCGCGTTCGCCAGTCCGCAGAAGCGCTTGTAGCTCATGCGGTCGAGCAGTTGGTACTCCATCTGCTCATCGGACAGGTTGTACAGGCGCTTGAGCACCAGGATCCGTACCATCGTCTCGGTCGGGTACGGCGGACGCCCGCCCTGCGCGCTCACCGGACGCGGCGCAACCTCATCCACCTCGGCCGCCAACGCCACAAAGTCGATGTGCGACTCGATGTCGGCCAGCGGGTCGCCCAGCGAGTCGATCTTCTTGCGGTGATGCTCGTCAGCGAACAGGTCAGTCTTGATAGCGCTACGCGGTTTCATCGGTACAGGCTGCAGGGTTCAGGACGATGTAATTTTACCAAGGGCGGGCGGTGCAGAGGTTTTTCGAGCCGCCCATAAGAGAAACCCGGGAACTGCGAAGCGACCGAGCCGGTGTCGGTCGCACTCAGGGTCACGGTGTTCTCACTCGAGTCGAAAAACCATTGCACGCCATAGCGCAGGTTGTTGTTCAGGGTCACCTCGGCCAGAAACGCTTCGATCATGACCTGGCGCGGTAACACGTCGATCTGCTTGAGCGCTTCCTGGATCACACGGAACTCGTCCTCAGTGCCGTAAAACATCAACGAGTTGTTCTCCTCGATCGCCACCAGCCTGCCAATGTTCGCCTGGGGGCCCGATGCTGAGGGCGATATCGAGGGCGATGGCAAGCCGGGCATCTGCGGCTGCGGCAACGAGGACGTCGATGGGCTGGTAGTCGCTGTAGTCTGCATTTCCCCAGTCAGCACCTGCCGGAGCGATGTCACCAAGTCCTTCGCGTTACCATTCTGAACGTTATAGACGAAGATGCGCTGTGCACCGGCTTTCGAGACATCAAGCCGCCCAATCCACTCGCCTAGCAGCCTGTCGGACTTGAAGCCGGCGGACGGCGTACCGGCAGGCGGGTTTTCATGATGTGAAAAATAATCGGCATTTCAGAGCCGAAAGCGCCTTTTTCGCGTGAAATCGCCATGGTCCTGTCGTTTTTTCTCACTGCAGACGCAATACGGCCATGCGCTTGAAGTTCCACGCGAGGCAGACCAGCGTCCATTCGTTGCGCACGTTGCCAACACCGCGCAGCAGGAACTGACGGAAACCCATCACGGACTTGATGATGCCGAACACCGGCTCGACGGTCTGTTTGCGCAGCGCGTAGGCGGCGCGACCGGTCTGGGTCTTGAGGGCGTGCTTCATCTGCTCGACGTGGGAGGTGGGCGTCTCGAGCGGTGCGGGCTCCTCGAAGCGGCTGCGCCAATCCGGATGATGCGCATCGCGCCCCACTGCGATCAGCGGCTCGACCCCGGCGTCGTGGCAGTGCTGGACGTTGCGTTCGCTGTAAAAGCCGGTGTCGGCCAGCAGCCGCGCGGGTTGATTGAGCCCATCGGGCAGTGCCTGGATGCACTCGAGCATCGGCGCGACCTGCTCCTTGTCGTTACCGGCGGTGGTGATGTGGGGCGCCACCACCAGCATCGATTCGGTATCGACCACAGCTTGCGCGTTGTAGCACTGCTCGAAACCACCGCCCGCCACCTTCATGATGCGCGAGTCTTCATCGGTCAGATTTATCTGATCCTCGGCCTGTGGCCCCGTCTGCGGGGGCTTGGGGGGCTTGCCACCGGGCTTCTTGCCCGTGCTCGCCTGCTTGGCCTTGCGCTTGGCCATCTTCGCCTCGTACTCGGCTTGCTCGCGCTCGAAACGTTCCTTCGCGCGGGCCTCGATCTTGGCTTTGGCCGTCGCGATGGCCGCCAGACGGTCTTCGCGCCGCTTGATCTCCGCCGGCAAATCCACCCCCTCAGGCACATTGCCTTGATCGGCGGCCTCGGCCAGCTTGAGCATCTCCTGCACCTCGGCTTTGAGCTGCGCTTCGATCTTCTGCGCGTGCCCGTAAGACAGCGCACTGTGCCGGGAGGCGTTGGCGTGCAGCTTGGTGCCGTCCAGGCTGACCGTGCCAAAGCGTGAGAGCTGGTTCTCGCGTGCGACCTGCAGCACTTGCACGAAGAGCTCGGCGAACTGTTCGCCGAAGCGGCGCCGGAAACTCGCCAGGGTGTCGTGGTCCGGGTGCTGGTTGCAGGCGATGAACCGAAACGCCAGCGAATCGTATGTCGCCCGCTCGATCCGGCGGCTCGAATGCGTCCCCGTCGCGTAGCCGTAGATCAGCAGCGACAGCAGCATCGCCGGGTGGTAGGCATCGCTCCCACGCCCCGCATACGCCCGCTCCAGCGCCGACAGGTCCAGCGCCTCGACCACGTCGACCACATAGCGCGCCAGGTGCGTTTCGGGCAGCCACTCCTGTACCGAGGGCGGCAGCAGGTAGTCCGTCTGGCGGTCGATCGGGCGGAAGCGGCTCATGCTCTTAGGATCCGGGGGCGATGGGGCATTTTACAGGGGGTAGTCCGACAGGCTGCTAGATAACCCGCTTGGCCAGATCCACCCCGACTCGGGCAATCTCGTTCATGGACTTCCCTTTTCACATGGCTGCAGATTGATGACTTGGGGAGCACCATCGCGGTGGCAGCCAACATTTGTTTCCTGGCTGCTTACGATTGAGTCACATCAATCGGCCAGCAGATCACTGAATGTTGACTCTTGATTTTCTGCATGTTAGGCGCGACATCTTGCAGCGTCTTGAAAAAAATCCTCGATTGAGGCTGTACGAAGGCGTAACTTGTGGGGGTGGTATGACAGCGCGCCAGCAGGCGATCTTCACACTCGACGAGTTGGCTACCTACTTAAAGGTCGGCAAGCGGACGCTTTACCGGCTCGCCGCGCAGGGGAAATTCCGGCCTTCAAGGTCGGCGGGACATGGCGGTTTCGTCCAAGTGAAATCGATCGATGGATCAATGATCAGATCCAAGCAGGCAGAAAGAAGGAGGTGTTACGCACAGATGAGCAGCCGAAGTCAGCGAAACATCCCGTGTTGCCTGGGCGCGCTATCCATAGCCGCAGGCAAACGGAGTGAGCGAGAGTCTTCAATTTTTCTTCTGGAGGTGTGACATGGACATTGATTTCAAGAAGTTGGCTCCCTGGAACTGGTTCAAGAAGGAGCAGGAAGAACAACAGAGCACTGCCTCGCTGCCGGTGCAGCGCAATGACCTGCCGGTAGCGGGTGGGCCCGTCAGTCCCATCCTGCAATTGCATCGCGAGATCGATCGCCTGTTCGACGACGCGTTTCGAGGCTTCGGTTTCCCGACGCTGGCCATGCCACGCTGGCCGTCGGACTGGCCGGGCATGCTGAAGCCGGCGCTGGACATCCAGGAGACCGACAAGCAGTACAAGATCGCCCTGGAAGTACCCGGCGTCGAGGAAAAAGACATCCAGATCACGCTCGACAACGACGTGCTGCTGGTGCGCGGTGAAAAGCGTCAGGAGCAGGAAACGAGAGACGGCGGTTTCCACCGGGTGGAGCGCTCCTACGGCAGCTTTCAGCGCGCTCTGAACCTGCCGGCCGATGCCAACCAGGACACGATCAAGGCCGCTTTCAAGAACGGCGTACTCACGATCACGATGGAAAAGCGCGAGGCCAGTACGCCCAAGCAGGGGCGCTCGATCCCGATCAACGGCTGACGCGGGGCAGCGCGTTTTTCTCAAAAACCACAAAGAGATGAGGCACCGTGATCGGCGGTGCCTCGTCAGATCAATCTTTACAGGAGCATCAGCATGGCCAGAAAACAATGCCAAGTCTGCGGCCAGCCCGCCACGGTGCGGGTGGAAGCCAATCTCAATGGTCGCCACAGCACCATGCTGTTGTGTGACGATCACTATCGCCAACTGGTGCGCCAGCAAAAGCGCACCGTCTCACCGCTGGAAGCCTTGTTCGGCTCGCGCAGCGGGCTGTTCGAAGACTTCCTTGGCAGCGACTTCTTCCGCATCGGTGACGACGCACCGTCCATGGCGGCCGATACCGACGAGGTCGTCGATGCCTCGTTCGGCGAACCCGCCCCGGCCGGTACGGGCACCGCGCGCCGTCGCGGCAGTGGGCTCGCCAGCCGTATCAGCGAACAGTCCGAGGCCCTATTGCAGGAGGCCGCCCGACACGCTGCAGAGTTCGGGCGCGCCGAAGTCGATACCGAACACCTGCTGCTGGCGCTATCCGACAGCGACGTGGTCAAGACCATCCTGGGGCAGTTCAAGATCAAGGTCGATGACCTCAAGCGCCAGATCGAATCCGAAGCCAAGCGCGGCGATAAGCCGTTCGAGGGCGAGATCGGCGTGTCGCCCCGGGTCAAGGACGCGCTCAGCCGTGCTTTCGTGGCCTCCAACGAACTCGGCCACTCTTATGTCGGGCCGGAGCATTTCCTGATCGGGCTCGCCGAGGAAGGCGAAGGCTTGGCGGCCAACCTGCTGCGCCGTTACGGCCTCACGCCGCAAGCGCTGCGCCAGCAGGTAAGCAAGGTGGTCGGCAAAGGGGCCGAGGATGGCCGCGCCGAGACGCCGACCAACACGCCCGAGCTGGATAAATACTCGCGCGACCTCACCAAGATGGCGCGCGAGGGCAAACTCGATCCAGTCATCGGCCGTGCGCAGGAGATCGAGACCACCATCGAGGTGCTGGCCCGGCGCAAGAAAAACAACCCGGTGTTGATCGGTGAGCCCGGCGTCGGCAAGACCGCCATTGTCGAAGGGCTGGCGCAGCGGATGGTCGCCGGCGAAGTGCCCGAGACGCTGCGCGACAAGCGTCTGGTCGAACTCAACATCAACGCCATGGTGGCAGGCGCCAAGTACCGCGGCGAGTTCGAGGAGCGCGTGCAGAAGGTTCTCAAGGAAGTGACCGAGCACCAGGGCGAGCTGATTCTCTTCATCGACGAGGTGCACACCATCGTCGGTGCAGGCCAGGGTGGCGGCGAAGGCGGGCTGGACGTGGCCAACGTGTTCAAGCCGATGATGGCGCGCGGCGAACTGAACCTGATCGGCGCTACCACGCTCAACGAGTATCAGAAGTACATCGAGAAGGACGCCGCGCTGGAGCGTCGCTTCCAGCCGGTGATGGTGCCCGAGCCGACGATAGCGCAGACCATGATGATCCTGCGCGGCCTGCGCGACACCTTCGAGGCGCACCACAAGGTCAGCATCACCGAGGATGCGATCATCGCCGCCGCCGAGTTGTCGGACCGCTACATCACCGCGCGCTTTTTGCCTGACAAGGCCATCGACCTGCTCGACCAGGCGGCCGCACGCGTGAAGCTGTCGGCCACGGCCCGCCCGGTGGCGGTGCAAGAGCTGGAGTCCGAACTGCACCAGCTGCGGCGTGAGCAGGACTATGTGGCCTCGCGCAAGCAATACGACAAGGCCGCCGAGCTGGGCAAGCACATCGAGGCCAAAGAGGCCGAACTCAAGAAGCTTGTCGAGGAATGGGAACGCGAGCGCGCCTCGGGCAGCGCCGAAGTCAAGGCCGAGCATGTCGCGCAGATCGTCTCGCGCCTGACCGGCATTCCGGTCAACGAGCTGACGGTGGAAGAGCGCGAGAAGCTGCTGCATCTGGAGCAGCGGCTGCACGAGCGCCTGGTGGGCCAGGACGAAGCGGTGCGCGCGGTGGCCGATGCCGTGCGGCTGTCGCGGGCGGGCCTGCGCGAAGGCGGCAAGCCGGTGGCGACTTTTCTGTTCCTCGGGCCGACTGGCGTGGGCAAGACCGAGCTCGCCAAGGCGCTGGCCGAGTCCATCTATGGCGATGAAGGTGCGCTGCTGCGCATCGACATGTCCGAGTACGGGGAACGCCATACCGTGGCACGCCTGGTGGGCGCGCCTCCGGGTTATGTGGGCTATGACGAGGGCGGCCAGCTCACCGAGAAGGTGCGTCGCAAGCCCTACAGCGTGTTGCTGCTGGACGAGATCGAAAAAGCGCACCCCGACGTCTACAACATCCTGCTGCAGGTGTTCGACGACGGGCGGCTCACCGACGGCAAGGGCCGGGTGGTGGATTTCACCAATACCATCATCATCGCCACCTCGAACTTGGGCTCGGACATCATCCAGCGTCGGCTGAAGGCCCGTGGCGCCGCCGGCGAGGAATACGAGAAGACCAAGTCCGAGGTGATGGACGTGCTGCGCGGACACTTCCGCCCCGAGTTCCTCAACCGCATCGACGAGATCATCGTCTTCCATGCGCTGGGCAAGGAGGAGATCCGCCATATCGTCGGCCTGCAGCTCGATCGTGTGGCCCGCAACGCCGCCAGCCAGGGCGTGACGCTGACCTTCGATCAGACCTTGATCGATCACTTCGCGGAGGAAGGCTACAAGCCCGAGTTCGGCGCGCGTGAGCTCAAGCGGCTGATCCGCAGCGAGCTGGAGACGGCACTGGCGCGCGAGATGCTGGGTGGCGGTATCGGCAAGGCCGATCACGCCAGCGCCCGCTGGGACGACAAGGCCGAACGGGTGGTCTTCGAGCGCCAGGAGCCACCCGCGAAGCCGGCCGAGCCTGAGAAGCCCGATGCCGCGAACGTGGCCGAGGCACCGCCTAGCGACGCGAGCAAGCCTGCGCGCAAGAAGAAGTCAGCGGGCGGCGAATCTTGAGCGATGGGAGGCTGTCGTGTCCGACCCCAACGGGCTGACATGGGCAGCCACCCTCGTGTCGCTGACGGTCGCTATCCCCACAGCGGGGCACGCGGTCATCTACAAGCGTGACCCTCGATCGGCCACGCTGTGGGTGCTGCTGATCGCGCTGTTGCCGCTGGGCGGTTCGCTGCTGTATGGGCTGTTCGGCATCAACCGTTACCAGCGGCGGGCGCGGCGGCTCTTCCCGGGGGCAGATCCTGCTGTTCGGCAGGACCTCTCGCCCACGATGCCCGAGGCTGTATCGCCGCCGCTTGCCGGTCTGGCCCACCTGGTGGGACGCGCCACCGGCCAGTCGCTGACCGGCGGCAACCGCATCGAGCCGCTTGTCGATGGCGAGCAGGCCTACCCGGCCATGCTCGCCGCCATCGAATCGGCCAGGCACAGCGTCGCCTTGGCCTCGTACATCTTCGACAGCCAAGGCATCGGGGCGCAGTTCGTCGATGCGCTGCGCCGGGCTCATGAGCGCGGCGTGCAAGTGCGGGTGCTGATCGACGACGTGTATGCCCGCTGGACGCCCCGCAGCGCCTACCGCGCCTTGCAGCGCGCCGGCGTTCCGGCGGCGACGTTCAACCCGACATTGATTCCCGCGCGCCTGCATGGCGCGCATCTGCGCAATCACCGCAAGCTGCTGGTGATCGATGGCAAGACGGGTTTCACCGGCGGCATGAACATCTTCAGCCCGTATTGGCGGCCCGATGCGCCGGACCGGGCCTGTCACGATTTGCACTTTCGTCTGCGCGGGCCGGTGGTTGCGCATCTGATGCGGTGCTTCACCGATGATTGGTGCGATACCACGGGCGAGCGGCTCAGCAAGGGTTTCTGGGGCGAACCGCCCGCAACGGCTGATGAGCAAGGAACCTCTTGGGCGCGCGGCATCGAGGCCGGTCCCGATGAGGCCCTGGACAGGATGCGCTGGACCTTCATGGGCGCTTTGAGCGCGGCGAAGCATTCGGTGCGCATCTGGACACCTTACTTCGTGCCCGATCAGCCGATGATCGCGGCGCTGAGCACGGCCGCGTTGCGCGGCGTGCGCGTCGAGGTGCTGACGCCCGCAAACGGCGACCATCCCACGGTGCAATGGGCCGCGCGCGCCCACTACTGGCAGGTGCTGGAGCACGGTGTACGCATCTTCGAACGGCCTGGCCCGTTCGACCACAGCAAGCTGATGCTGATAGACGGCCAGTGGTGCTGCCTGGGTTCGGCCAATTGGGATGCGCGCAGCCTGCGCCTCAACTTCGAGTTCAATGTGGAGGTGTACGACACCGCGCTGTCTACGCGGCTGGAATCCCTTTTTGATGCCGCTCGTGATGCGTCGGGCGAGATATCGGCGAAGGCGTTGCGCGCCCGCCCGCTGGCCATCCGCTTGCGCGACGGGGTGGCCCGTCTGTTCACCCCCATTCTCTAGCGACACGACTTGCGAGGAACATTGCCCATGGAAAAGAAAGATCAATGGAACATTGGCTACTGGATCGTCGCCGGCCTGTTGCTGCTGACGCTGCAGAACTACTGGCAGGCGGCCAAGACCGTCGAGCCCGTGCCCTACAGCGAATTCGAGAAGGCGCTGGCCGAGGGGCGCGTCGCCGAAGTGCTGGTGTCGGACCGCACGGTCACCGGGCGCCTGAAATCGCCGGACAGCCGGGGCAAGACCACCATCGTGGCCACCCGTGTCGAACCCGACCTGGCCGAGCGGCTGTCCAAGTACGACGTGCCCTATGCGCGGGTGGTGGAAAGCACCTGGCTACGTGATGTGCTCTCCTGGATTCTGCCGGCGGTGGCCTTCTTCGGCGTCTGGTTCTTCCTGTTCCGCCGCTTCGCCGAGAAGCAGGGCATGGGTGGCTTCCTGAGCATCGGCAAGAGCCGTGCCAAGGTATTCATGGAGAAGAACACTGGCGTGACCTTTGCCGATGTCGCTGGCGTCGATGAAGCCAAGGCGGAGTTGGTTGAGATCGTCGATTTCCTCAAGAATCCGCAGGAGTATGGACGGCTCGGGGCGCGCATTCCCAAGGGCGTGTTGCTGGTCGGCCCACCGGGCACCGGCAAGACATTGCTGGCCAAGGCTGTTGCCGGCGAGGCGGCGGTGCCCTTCTTCTCCATCTCCGGATCAGAGTTTGTCGAGATGTTCGTCGGCGTGGGTGCGGCCCGTGTGCGCGACCTGTTCGAACAGGCGCGTGCGCAGGCGCCGGCGATCATCTTCATCGACGAGCTCGATGCGCTGGGCCGCGCGCGCGGCGTCGGCGGCCCCATCGGCGGCCACGACGAGCGCGAGCAGACCCTCAACCAGCTGCTCACGGAGATGGACGGCTTCGACAGCTCGGTCGGGCTGATCATCCTCGCCGCCACCAACCGCCCCGAAATCCTCGACCAGGCGCTGCTGCGCGCCGGTCGCTTCGACCGTCAGGTGCTGGTGGACCGGCCCGACAAGAAGGGACGGCTGGACATCCTGAAAGTCCACGTCAAGAAGGTGACGCTGGCTCAGGATATCGATCTCGAACAGGTGGCGGCGCTGACCACGGGCTTTTCGGGTGCAGACCTCGCGAACCTGGTCAACGAGGCCGCGCTGGCCGCGACCCGGCGCAAAGCATCCGCCGTGGAGTTGCAGGATTTCACCGCCGCCATCGAGCGCATCGTGGCCGGCCTGGAAAGGAAGAACCGTGTGCTCAATCCGAAGGAGCGGGAAACCGTGGCCTATCACGAGATGGGGCATGCGCTGGTGGCGCTGGCGCTGCCCGGCACCGATCCGGTACACAAGATTTCAATCGTTCCGCGTGGCATCGGTGCACTCGGCTACACCCTGCAGCGGCCCACCGAAGACCGATTTCTGATGACACGTGCCGACCTGGAGCACAAGATCGCCGTGCTCCTGGGAGGGCGCGCGGCTGAGAAGCTCGTGTTCGGCGAGCTGTCCACCGGGGCTGCCGATGACCTCGCACGGGCCACCGACATTGCCCGCGACATGATCACCCGCTTTGGCATGGACGAAGGACTGGGCTACATCGCCTTCGAGGCGCAGCGGCCCCGCTTTCTCGATACACCTGAACTGGCCCACGGCGGTTGCCGGGTGGCCGAATCGACCCAGGCGCGCATCGATCAGGCTATCCGCGACATCGTGATGGGCGTGTTCGAGCGCGCCTACCGGATTCTCGACATCAACCGCGCGGTGCTGGAGCGCTGTGCGCGCGAGCTGCTGGCGCGGGAAACGCTCGACGAAAGCGATATCCGTCAATTGACTCAAGGACTTGTTCGGAACTGAAAACAGTAGTAGGTGCCATTCAGAGTAAACGTAAGCGCTCCACGAACCCCATCCTTACGTAGCCCCCGTTGAGCCCTCATGCTTCGGCTTCCGTTTTTCGGGGAGCACGAGCATGTCGGAGCGCAGTACGTTCTGGTTGTCGCACCTGTCGGCAATCGAAGCCGAGGGCATCACCACGAAGGCGTACGCCGAGCGCGAGGGGCTGTCGCCGCAGGCGCTCTACCAGTGGCGCAAGCGCCTGGTGGCCGGTGGCCGTCGTAGCCGCGCCAAGCTTGGCGGATTCGTCCCGATCCAGATCGAACCCTCGATGACGCCCCGCGCGGGCTGCACGGTGGTGATCGACGCGCAGTTGCGGCTCGAATGCGCGATGCTGCCCGGCGTCGACTGGCTGGCCGCGCTGTCGGTGGCCCTTGCCGAGCGGGGGCGCTGATGCACCCGGGGCATTCGATCGGTGCGGTGTATCTGTACCGGCCGGCGATCGACTTTCGCAAATCCATCGGCGGACTGTCGGCACTGGTCGAGCAGGAGCTGGGGCTGAACCCGTTCGGCGACGCACTGTACCTGTTCATCAACCGTCGCCGCGACAAGCTCAAGGCGCTGTACTGGCACCGCAACGGCTTTTGCCTCTGGTACAAGCGGCTCGAAGCCGAGCGCTTCGCCTGGCCGGCGGCCGAGGCGGGCGAGCCCACCTGCGTACTGACGATGAAGGAGCTCGAATGGCTGCTTGAGGGCTTCGATCTGTGGGCGGCAAGGCCGCATAAAACGCTGCAATACCAATCAGTTACGTAGCGTGATCGGGTATAATTCCGGCATGCCGCAACGTACCGCCGCCCCTCGCTCGAACCCTTCCGTTGGCGTGTGCGCATCCGTCCTGGCCGAGCTGTTGCCCGACGATCCAGCAACGCTCAAAGCCTTGTTGCTGGCACAGCAGCGTGCCTTCGAGACGCGTGAAGCCGAACGGCAGGCAGCCTTCGAGGCCCGTGAGGCCGCACTCCAGAAAGTCTTCGATGCGCGGGAGGCTGAACGCCAAAGAGCCTTCGATGCGCGGGAGGCTGAACTGCAAAAGGCCTTCGAGGCACGCATCCTCGAGCTCTACGAGCAGCTTCGCCTGGCGCGTCGGCGCATGTTCGGGCCCAGCAGCGAATCGCACGCGGGCCAGGCCTGGCTCTTCGACGAGGCCGAGGCGCTGGCCGAGTCCGCACCCGAGGCGCTCGACACCGCAACCTTGCCGCCGCCGGCCACCGAGACGACGGGTGAGGCGTCCGCCGACACCGGCAAGAAGAAGGCGCGTGGTAAGCGCAAGCCCTTGCCCATCGAGCTGCCGCGCATCGACGTCGTCCATGACGTCCCCGAGGCCGAGCGCACCTGCGCCTGCGGCACGCCCATGGTCGAGATCGGCCAGGACGTCAGCGAACAGCTCGACATCGTCCCGATGCAGGTGCGTGTGCTGCGCCATATCCGCAAGCGCTACGGCTGCCCCGAGGGCGACCAGGCGCCGGTCACCGCCCGCGCCCCGGCGCAGGTGCTGCCCAAGAGCAACGCCAGCAACGACCTGCTGGCCTTGCTGATCGTCATCAAGTACGTCGATGGGCTGCCGCTGGCGCGTTTCGAGTACGTGCTCGCTCGCGCAGGCGTGCTTGTGCCGCGCCAGACCCTGGCGCGCTGGGTGATCGGTACCGCCCAGGCGCTGCAGCCGCTCGCCAACCTGATGCGCGACGTGCTGCTCGGGCACGACGTCATCCACATGGACGAAACCCCGGTGCAGGTGCTCAAGGAGCCTGGCCGGGCAGCCACGAGCAAGAGCCAGATGTGGGTGCAGCGCGGCGGACCGCCGGGCAAGCCGGTGGTCCTCTTCGAGTACGATCCGAGCCGCGCGCAGGCGGTGCCCTTACGCCTGCTCGAAGGCTGGAAGGGGCATCTGATGGCCGACGGGCTCGAGAGCTACGGCGCAATTGCCTTCACCGAAGGGGTGACCCGGCTCGGTTGCTGGGTGCACGCGCGACGTCGTTTCGTCGATGCCAGCAAGGTGCTGCCTGCCGGCAAGCGCGGCCGCGCCCACGAAGCGCTGGCCCTGATCGGCAAGCTCTACGCCATCGAGAAGGACGCGCGCGAACTGAACGACGCCCAGCGCCTGGCGCTACGCCAGAGCAGAAGCCGCGCCGTCATCGACGAACTGCGCCGTTGGCTCGACCAAGTGCTCCCCACCGTGCCGCCCACCTCGGTGCTCGGGGGTGCCCTGGGCTACCTGCATCGGCAGTGGCCGCGTCTGACGCGCTACCTCGAGCGCGGCGATCTGCCGATCGACAACAACCCCGCCGAAAACGCCATCCGTCCCTTCGTGGTCGGGAGAAAGGCATGGCTCTTCTCGGACACTCAGGCCGGTGCGCGTGCCAGCGCACTCCTCTACTCGCTGGTCGAAACCGCCAAGGCCAACGGCTTCGAGCCGTATCTGTGGCTGCGCCACGTGCTGCGCGCCTTGCCCACCGCGACCAACGTCGAACATTTCGAGGCCCTCCTGCCCTGGAATCTCAAGGCTGAGCAGTTGATCACGGCGTAAAGAGCCCGGGAAGGATGGGGTTCGTGGAGCGCTTACGAGTAAACCGACGGCTCTGTTCAGTGCGTCATCCAATTCGTCGGCATTGTTCAAGGAGAACCGATATGTCTGCATTGACTCCGTGGGACCCCTTCCGGGAACTGGATGAATTGCAAAACCGCCTGGCGACGATGTTCGGACGAATACCCCAGCGACAGGGCGCCCGTACCGGCAACGAAGCCATGACCACGGCGGACTGGGCACCAATGGCGGACATCAGCGAGGATGAGAACGCATTCCTCCTCAAGCTGGATCTGCCGGAGGTCCCCAAGGATGCCGTGCGCGTCAGCGCGGAAAACGGTGTGCTCACCATCAGCGGCGAGCGCAAACTGGAAAAAGAGGAGCAGGGCAAGAAGTTCCACCGCATCGAACGTGCGTATGGCCGCTTTGTGCGCAGCTTTGTCTTGCCTGACAACGTTGATCCGACCAAGGTGACGGCTTCCATGAAAGACGGCGTGCTGGAAGTGCGGCTTGTCAAGGCCGAGCAAGCCAAACCGAAACAGATTCCTGAATCCGTGTTCGTTTAGCCGGAAATCCAGCCTAACGCATTGATGTAATTGTACAATTACGCATCCGACTCATTCACCCAACCGACCATGCCGCGCTTCGAAGTCAAGCAATCCGCCAAGCTCAACCTGACCTCGTACTCGGGCCTGGCGCTGATCGGGCAGTGCTGCCAGGCGGCACAGGTTCAGGCGGTGATCGACCCGAGGCTGCCAGTGTCGCAGGGCATGCTGAGCTCGGATCTGGTCAAGTCGGTGGTCGGGCTGCTGAGCCTGGGCAAGAGCGACTTCGAGGCGATCGAGCCGTTTCGCGGCGACCGCTTCTTCAAGGAAGCGCTCGGGCTCGCCAAGGTGCCCGGCAGCGTGTGGATGCGCCAACGGCTCGATGCCCGCGCGGCCGAGCTGCGCGAGCTGACCGACGAGCTGAGCCTGCGCCTGCTCGAGCGCACCGAGGCGCCGATCACGGCGCACAAGGGCTACGTCTGCGCCGACCTGGACACCTTCGTGATGGACAACTCCGACACCAAGAAGGAAGCGGTCAGCCGCACCTACCAGGGTGTCGACGGCTACACGCCGATCGCGCTGTACCTGGGCAACGAGGGCTGGAACCTCGGCCTGGAACTGCGCGCGGGTTCGCACCACTCGGCGCTGGAGACGGAGTATTTCTTCGAGCGCGCGCTCCCGCGCCTGCGCCGGGTGTGCGCCGCCGATGCGAAGCTGCTGTGGCGCGCCGATAGCGGCTTCGATAGCGCGCGGCTGCTGTTCGCGCTGGCCGACGAGCGCGATCGCTGGGCCGAACTCGGGCGTTCGTTCGATTACCTCACCAAGTGGAACCCGCGCCGCCAGGACAAGACCGCCTGGGTGGATCGGGCCGAGGCCGCCGGTGCGTTCGAAGAAGCGCGCGTGGGCAAGCGGGTGGGGCTGCTGGACCTGAAGATCGATCGTGCCTGGAAGAAGGCCAAGCGCACGCTGCGCCTGGTGGTGCGGGTGACCGAGCGCACCATCGACAAGAAGGGCCAGCACCTGCTGGCGCCCGAGATCGAGATCGAAGGCTGGTGGACCAGCCTCGATGGGGCGATGGCCGAGGTGATCGAGCTCTACAAGCACCACGGCACGCACGAGCAGTTCCACTCCGAGATCAAGACCGACCTGGACCTCGAGCGCCTGCCCTCGGGTAAGTTCGACACCAACGACGCGGTCGTGCATCTGGCCGCATTCGCCTACAACTGCCTGCGCCTGATCGGCCAGCTCGGGCTGGCCGGCGAGCTCTCGCCGATCCGCCACCCGGCCAAGCGCCGGCGCATCAAGACGGTGCTGCAGGAGGTGATGTACCGCGCGGCGAAGTTCGTCGAACACGCCCGGCGCCTGGTGCTGGACTTCGGGCGCGGCGTGGCCGCGCATGTGAAGGTGTTCACCACGGTGCAGGCGCGACTGTGCGCGGTGGCTTCGCCGTGATGCAAATCCGGCGGCCGAATTCTCCGAATCGAGGCCATTTCGCTGCGGCGGAAGGGCGACGGCCGCGCGGGAGAAGGGAAATGACATAGCGCACCCGCCGGAAGCCCGGCTCGCCGGCGCTCCGGGCCATGAAAGGACGGCGCTCGGGGCTGCGGTGAGCTGAGATTGGGAGTCAGGCAGCAGAAGAATCATGCGCTGGGGCTCGCGGAGCGGGTATGCGCTGTAGAGAACACGGATTCAGGAGATTGAAATCTCAGTCAACTAACTTCAATCAAGAGCCCAAGATCATGAATATCAAACAGCCACAATACACCTTCTCCGCACTTGCCCTGGCGGTCGTCGTCGGACTGAGCGGACCGGCTCTGGCCCAATCGGCGGCAGGTTCTAGCCCAGGTGCTGCAGCACCCTCTGCCGCATCCAAGGCGGCACAGCCACAGGTAGATGACAAGGCCGCCCGGGAAGCCGATAAAAAGCGTGCCGAGCTCACTCAAGACGCCATCACGGCGCTCACCAAGACCCAGGAGGCTTTGACCCTCCTTGATGCAAAGAAGACCAAGGAGGCGCTTGCTGCGCTGGAACTGGCCAGCGGAAAGCTGGAACTGGTATTGGCACGCGACGCCAAACTTGCTTTGGCGCCGGTCGATGTACGCGTCATCACCCACGATATCCACGCCAACGTGGAATCGGTAAAGAAAGCGGTCAAGTTGTCTCGGGAGTTGTTGGGTGATGGCGAGGTGCAAAAGGCCCGGCCCATCGTTGCCAATCTGGCCAGCGAAATCGTGATCCAAACCGACAACCTTCCGATGGCAACGTACCCGGCAGCGATCAAGTCGGCCGCACGGCTCATCGACAGCGGCAAGATCGACGACGCCAAAGCGGAACTCGCCCGAGCACTGAACACGCTGG
Organism: Thauera sp. DNT-1; assembly: GCF_055393985.1. Taxonomy (NCBI): domain Bacteria; kingdom Pseudomonadati; phylum Pseudomonadota; class Betaproteobacteria; order Rhodocyclales; family Zoogloeaceae; genus Thauera; species Thauera sp. DNT-1. The sequence goes on from NZ_AP043752.1 coordinate 2,830,002, forward strand.
TGGTGACCTCGGTCGCCTTTCCTCTGCCCGTGCTACGGGCCGAAGCCGCGATGGCAAAAGCTGAAAAGCTGGCCGAGACCGACAAGCGCGATGCCAAGCAGAACGAGGAGCTCAGCACCTTGCTGTCGTCCGTGCGCACGGAGATCGAGATGGCGCAGATCCTGGGTTATGGCAAGAAGGCGGACTTCACCCCCATCTTCGATCAGGTGAAGTCCATTGAGCAAAAGTCGGCTGGTGGCAAAAGCGGCAAGGGATGGTTCGACGAGTTGAAGACGCGCCTCCAAAAGCTGTTTTGAGGTGATGAAGGGGCCGACTGTTCGGTCGGTCAGTCTCGCGATGTTCGCAGTCAGCCCCAATAGATTCGCCTATTTTCACTAACTCATACGAGGCATATCACCATGAATGAGCAAACATCGAATCCCAATGCGACGAACAAAGAAATAAACGAACAGGCCGCGGTAAGCAGCCTTCCTGTCAGTCCAGAGGCCAAGCCTGAAGTCGTCACGGAGGTACAGCCTGAGGTTCAGAAGGAAACGGACTCGCAGGCGGCAGATAAACGTAAACAAGTCCTCGATGAGGCCGTCTCGGCCTTGGCGCTGACCAAATCAGCGCTGGCCGCACTTGACGGCAAGGACGCTGCACGCGCATTGGCAACGCTGGCCGAAGTGACGGGAAAGCTGGAGCTGATCGTTGCGCGCGAACCCACGCTCGCCCTGGCCCCCGTTGATGTGCGCACCATCGTGCACGACTTGTTCGCCAACACGGAAACCATTGAGGCGATGACCGACGAGGCGCTGGAGGCCCTCAAACATGGCGAGGTGCAACAGGCACGTCACGTGCTGGCTTTGCTGGCCAGTGAAATCGTGATCGCGGTCACCAACATCCCTCTGGCGTCCTATCCCGCAGCCGTGAAGTCAGTCGTGCCGCTGATCGATCAGGGCAAGATTGAAGAAGCCAAAGCCGCGCTGCAGGCAGCGCTCAGCACGCTGGTCGAGACGCGCAGCGTGCATCCGCTGCCCGCCCTGCGCGCCAGGCTGCTCCTGAAGCGCGCCGAGACCTTGGTAGAAGATGGTCAGCGGAGCGAAGCGTCCAATGAGCGCCTGGAGACATTATTGAACGAAGCGCGGCAGCAGTTGGAAATGGCAGAACTGCTGGGCTATGGAAAGAAGAAGGACTTTGAGCCCCTGTATGCTGAACTCAAGAAAGTCAAGCAAAAGACGGCTGGGGGAGGCGGCGGAAAAGGCTGGCTCGATGAAATCAAGGCAAAGCTGTCCAAGTTGTTCTGAAACCGCTGGATAGGGCGTAAGAGGGGCGCGTCGCGCCCCTCTCTTGGCTCAGGAGTGTTTGCTTTTTCACCCCATTAGATCTTTAGGAGATATAGCATGAACACAGACACCATCGCCGATTCCAGTGCGGATGACCCCACCAAAGCACTGTGTTCGCTGAGCCAAAATTGGTGGCTTTTTGCGTTGCGCGGTGTCTTGGCATTGATTTTCGCAGCCCTCGCGTTCTGGATGCCACAATCGGCTCTGTTGGCCATGACCATCATGTTCGGCGCATTTTCCTTGGTCAATGGCGCGTTCAACTTGTTTGCAGCGGTGCGCCATATCCAGAAAAAAGAGCGCTGGGGCTGGCTGCTGTTCAGCGGCATTGTCGGCATACTTACGGGCGTCGTCGTCCTGGTTGCTCCTTGGGTCGCCACGATAGTCTTGGCTTCTTTTTTATGGGCTAGCGTGGGCTTCTGGGCGATTTTCACCGGTGTGCTGGAGATATCCGCCGCCGTTCGGCTGCGTCAAGAAATCAAGGGTGAAATCTGGCTTGCCTTCAGTGGACTGCTCTCGATTGTCCTTGGCGCTATCGTCTTGTGGATATTTTTTTCCCGTCCGGTCGAGTCATTCCTGGCCGCAGGCTGGCTGTTGGGCTTCTATGCGGCAGTCTATGGTGTCACGCTTTTGTTCTTGAGTTGGCGTCTTCGCAAAACGCGCCAGGGATAAGAGCGGGTCAAACTAAATTCTATGGATATGAGCATCCTCGATTCATACCTCCATAGAAATGACATCGAAGGAGTCATACATGCAGATGCAATATAGCTATCGAGCTATCGACAAAGAGTTTCATGAACCTTGGCAGAGAGCTTTGGGAAATGTGATCGAGCACGCCCTCAAGCCATTGCTCGACAAACACACTAAAGATTCAGCGCAACTTCATATCGTCCTTGATCGCGACAAGACCAAGCGGCAATTTCTGGCCAGTGGCTATATGCACCTGCCCGGCAGAAAGATTGTCAGCGTTACTGCATCACATGACGAGCTGACGCCCCTCGCGCAGATGCTCGCACAGTCGTTGTTCCGTCAGGCCAAGAAGCATTTTGACCGGCTGCATGCTCAGGACCAAATCAAGCGCAAAGCACGACGCAAGCGCTTGCGCGAGCTCAAGGTGCGAATTGCCGCAAAACCCGCGTCAGCCGCCCATGAGGCCGAGGCGACCCGAATGCCTCTACTGTCGAAACTTGAGGCTGTCGCAAGGCGTGAGCTGGCTTATCTGCGGGCCGTCGGCGATTTACCGCGCGATTATCCGACGCTGCGCGACGTGGTGGATGAAGCGATTGTCCGAGCTGAGGTGGAATGGCAATCCGTGCCGGGGGAAAAAGAGGCTTACACCGGTCTTTTGAAGCATCTGTTCGCCGTCCTGGATAACGAAGTGGCAAGCAGCCGGCAATTTGGCGAATTCGTTTCTCTGGACGCGCCGGTCGAACCGGATGCCCAAGACGTCGCCGAGGCCATGGTGGAAGAGGAAATCTTCGAATTTTATCAGCCCGATGACACACTCAAGCTGGCCGATATCTTCGCTGGCAGTCAGCATCCCGATGTCGCAACGATCGCGGAACAGGAGGAGCTGATTGATCGGTCGAGCGAGTTCGCTTTTGCATTTGACCTGCTGAAGGACATGCCGCGTTTGTGGCGGCGCATTTTTCTGCTTATCCGTGTGGACGGGCTGGATGCCAGCAGCGTCTCTGAAATCCTGCTGATTCCTAGTAAGGAAGATACTGTCCAAAGGTGGCTCATGCAGGCCGAAGCATTCATCGCTGCTCATTTGGAAGAGGCCGGAGTAAGCAAAGACGGGAACGATTGGCTCCAAGGCGTTGATTGGTCGGCATTGTCTGTGACCCGAAGCGCGGCAGCCTCACTGTGGTCCAAGGAGGCGAACCATGAAGAATGATCTTCACCTCGTCTGTCCGCATTGCCAGTCCATCAACCGCGTACCGACTGCGAAGCTATCGGAACATCCCAACTGCGGCCGCTGCCAGCAGCCCTTGTTCACGGGCGAACCCATCGAGTTGACCACGGCGACGTTCTCGCGCCACGTGGAGCGCAGCGATCTGCCGCTGCTGGTCGATTTCTGGGCGCCATGGTGCGGGCCGTGCAAGATGATGGCGCCACAGTTCCAGCAAGCGGCGCACCAGCTCGAACCGAGGATCCGGCTGGCGAAGGTGAATACCGAGGCTGAGCCCCACCTGGCCGCCCAGTTCGGTATTCGCAGCATTCCAACCCTGATTTTGTTCCGAGGTGGACATGAGGTTGCACGTCAGGCGGGCGCCATGGGCGCGCAGGACATTATGCGCTGGGTGACATCCCGCTTGCCGCAATGACCCGGCGCGAACCACCCTGCTTATCAGTTGTTCGATCCTTGAAGAAAGTGCGTAGCCGCGATGCATAGCGACCCAACCACACAATCTTTGACGAAATACGCTCCGAGTTGCAGAAACGTTGGAACCTCTGTTTCACCCATAAGGAGCGTCACCTTTGAACGAGACGCCTCAAATCTCAGCCCGACACTGTGGCCAGATTAACCAGAATGCCCATTTTGGCAGTTGGCATCTCGATCTTGGCTCGCAACTCCTCACTTGCTCCGATGAAGCCTGCCGCGTGCTCGGCCTGGATGTTGGTGCGCCAATAGCCTTCGAGCGATTCCTGCAGTGCATTCACCCTGAAGACCGCCCCCTCTTCGATAGGGCATGGGATGCTGCCATGTGCGGAAAGTCCCTTGATCTGCGGTATCGCATCGTCAGCGGAGGGCAGGTTCGCTGGATACACCTTCGGGCAACATTCAAGGGCGACGCCTCTGGTCGGCCCAGAGCGGCAGACGGGACGGTAGAGGACATCACCGATCTCAAGAGGGTCGAGCAGGCGCTGAACGCTATGCGCCGACAGCGAGAAGAGTTGGCCAGCCACGTTCCCGGTATGCTTTACCAATACCGTCTTCGTCCGGACGGCAGCTCGCACTTCCCTTATGCCAGCGCGAGGATACAGGAAATATACGGGGTTGCACCGGAGGATGTTGTTGAAGATGCCACTCCTGCGTTCGCTGCGCTCCATCCTGAAGACCGCGACCGTGTGCATGAAACCATACAGGCGTCGGGGCAGTCACTCGCGCTTTGGCATGACGAGTACCGAGTGCAGTTTCCAGACGGTCGGGTGATCTGGGTCGAAGGCGAGGCGTCGCCTGAAGCCATGCCTGATGGGAGCATCCTCTGGCACGGCTATATCCATGATGTCACCTCACGCAGAAGATCCGCGGAAGAGCTTCGCCTTGCGGCTAAAGTTTTTGAGCACGCAGGAGAGGGCATCCTCGTTACGGACGCTCAAGGCCACATAGTCAACGTCAATCGGGCGTTTTCCGTGATCACTGGTTATGCGCGGGAGGAAGTAATGGGTCAGACACCTCGTCTGCTCGAGTCCGATCGCTATGACGATGAGTTCTATCAGACCGTTTGGCAGGCTCTGCGTGAGCACGACTATTGGCACGGAGAGCTCTGGTGCCGACGCAAGAACGGCAGTCAGTTTGCCGCGCTGCTGACGATCAGTGCAGTCCCGGATATGCAGGGCAATATCGAGCATTACGTAGCCATGTTCTCCGACATCACGGCGCTGAAGGAGAACCAGCAACAGCTTGAACGCGTTGCTCATTACGACCTGCTCACCGGCTTGCCCAATCGACTATTGCTTGGAGACCGCCTTAAGCAGGCCATTCGTCAGACACGTCGGCGTGGCATGCACCTGGCGGTTGTCTTCATTGATCTGGATGGATTCAAGGAGGTCAACGACCAGCACGGCCACGCAGTCGGCGACAAATTGCTGTCCGTCCTGTCCAGGCGTATGACGCAGGTGTTGCGCGAAGACGATACCTTGGCCCGTCTTGGAGGTGATGAGTTTGTCGCCGTTCTGGTCGATCTGCCGGAAAACTCCTTCAGCCTACCAATTCTTGATCGCCTGATCGAGGTAGCGGCACAGCCCGTACCGATTGGTGACGCACTGTGCGAAGTGAGCGCGAGTATCGGTGTGAGCTACTACCCGCAACTCGAAGACATCGACGCCGACCAACTACTGCGGCAGGCAGATCAGGCCATGTATTTCGCCAAGCAAGCTGGCAAGAATCGATATCACGTTTTCGATACGGAGAAGGATCGTACGCTGCGCACCCGTCACGAAGGATTGGACAGCATAGAGAATGCACTTGCCAATGGGCAGTTTCTGCTTTACTTCCAACCTAAGGTCAACATGCGCACCGGTGAGGTGCTGGGCGCCGAAGCCTTGATCCGCTGGCAACATCCGGCGCGTGGCTTGTTATCTCCTGCCTCCTTCATACCCATCATTGAGAACCATCCGCTCGGGATTGACGTGGGGAAATGGACCATCGAGGCTGCGCTGACCCAGATCGAAGTTTGGCGCAAGGCCGGCCTTCATGTCCCGATCAGCGTGAATATCGGTGCGCGGCACTTGCTGCAACCGGACTTCATCATGCATCTACGGGGTATGTTGTCACGACATCCCGGTGTCCAGCCGCAAGACCTTGAACTGGAAATCCTCGAAACCAGCGCCGTGGAGGACTTCGTTCAAGTGTCTCAGTTGATGGCGCTGTGCGAGAGGATGGGATTGCGTTTTGCCCTCGACGATTTCGGCAGCGGCTATTCATCGCTGACCTATCTGAAGCGCCTGCCCGCGTACCTGCTCAAGATCGACCAAGGTTTTATACGCGACATGCTCGAGGATCCGGACGATATCGCCATCCTGGATGCGCTACTGGCACTGGCAAGGTCGTTTGGCAGGAACTGCATCGCGGAGGGAGTCGAATCCATTCAGCATGGTGAAATGCTGCTGCGTCTGGGATGCGAGTGGGGCCAGGGTTATGCCATCGGGCATCCGATGCCGGCGCATGAATTCGAGCAATGGCTACACACCTGGCAGGTACCCTTATCCTGGAAGGGATTCAAACCTGACAGTCGCGCCGCGCTGCCCGTGCCGTTCACATACGCCGACCACCGGGTCTGGATTTCCCAGATGATCGACTATCTGTCAGGCAAGACCCAAGTGCCTCCTCAATCCGAAACACTCCAATACTGGCGGGATCAAAGTGGACGCCCTACGTTCTTCGGCAAGAATCCTGATGATCAGGTCGATGCCCTGCATCAGAGCATCCAGCAGTTAGCGCACACCCTGAGTGAAATGAAAAATGCCGGCCGTGTCGAGGCATTGAGGGCTGGCATCGACAAGTTGCAACATTTGCAGGCGGATCTGCTGGGATTGCTGCCGCCAGACCAGAAGCCGGATTGATGCCATGCATGGGACAAAGGGTTGACGTGCAAGAGGCTGATCCACCCATCGGCGGCGCCACGGGCGCGCAGGACATTATGCGCTGGGTGCCTTCGCAATTGCCTCGGCAATCCAGGTGTAATCGAGTCGTCTTCTCGGACTCCCCGTTCCATTAACGTTTCATTGAAAGAGAGAGCAACGCTTATGCATAAAGAATCTGGCCACACGGCCCTTGACGAGATGCGCTCCCAGTGGCGGTTGATGACGGTTTACGAGCGCTTCGAGCAGGTCGTCGCCCTCGTTCTGTCGGCGGTGATTGCCGTCATCATCGTGGTGTCGCTTCTCCAGCTCATCTCTATAGTCTTCACACTGCTGATCCTCGATGCCTTCAATCCCATGGACCACAAGGTATTCCAGAGCGTGTTTGGCATGATCATGACGCTCTTGATCGCGATGGAGTTCAAGCATTCCATCGTGCGCGTGGCGCTGCGTCGGGACAGCATCATCCAGGTCAAGACCGTGATCCTCATCGGCCTGATAGCGCTGGCACGCAAGTTCGTGGTCCTCGACCCCGACACGAGTCCCGCCAAAATCGCCGCGCTGGCAGGCGCCACACTGGCGCTCGGTGCCACTTACTGGCTGCTGCGCGAGCGCGACGACCGTGCCGCCGAGACATCTGAGCATGCCCCGTCATCATCCCAGTGACCCGCGCGCGGCGTTGTTGCAACACCGCTGGCTCAACCGCCTGCAGACCGGGCTGTTGGTCCTGACCCTGGTCGGGATCGCAGCCGCCGCAGGAAGCCTGCTGTTCGGGGAAAGCGGCCTGTGGCTCGCGCTGTTTGCCGTTGCAGGCACGCTGCTGCTGGAACCGGCAGCCGCATCCGCCTTGACCTTGCGCCTATACCGCGCCCGGGCGCTGCACCCGCACGAAGCCCCGGAAATTTGGGCCCTGTTGCGCGAGCTGTCCGTCCGTGCCGGTTTGCCCGCAACGCCGGTGCCGCACTACGTGCCCAGTGCCGTCGTCAACGCCTTCGCCACCGGATCGAAGCAGGAGGCATCGATCGCCCTCACCGATGGCCTGCTGCGCCGCCTGAGCCCACGCGAGCTGGCGGGTGTGCTCGCGCACGAGATCGCGCACATCGCCAATGAGGATCTGCGCGTCATGGGGCTGGCGGATTCCGTCAGTCGCCTCACGAGCCTACTGGCCCTTATGGGACAGATCGCGATCCTGCTGAGCCTGCCTGCGCTGCTGGTTGGCGCGGCGGAGGTCTATTGGCCTGGTTTATTGTTATTGGCCGCATCGCCCCAGCTGGCCCTGCTCGCACAGCTCGGCTTGTCTCGCGTGCGTGAGTTCGACGCTGACCGCCTCGCTGCGGAACTGACTGGCGACCCGCAGGGGCTTGCGTCCGCGCTGGCGAAAATCGAGCGGGTCAGCCGCTCCTGGCGTGCCTGGTTGTGGCCGGGATGGGGCAATCCCGAACCCTCCTGGTTGCGCACGCATCCGGCCACGCAAGAACGCATCTCACGCCTACTGACGTTGGCGCCTGGGCCAGCATCAGCGTTGCCACTCCACGCGCCCCATTTCTTGCCGGAATCCGCTTTGACGCCGCGCCCACCGCGCTGGCGCCCGAGCGGGCTGTGGCGCTGATCGCCTATCAACAGGAGACTTCTCATGGCCTACCCCGACCCGTACCAACGTCCCGCGCCGGACCACTTCGTCCGGCGCTGGCTCTTCATCACCGCCTGTGTTGCCGCGCTCATGCTGCTGTGGCAGTTCCTGCCCGCCATCGAGGCCTGGTTCAGTCCGCGCGAAGCGGCAGAACGCACTGTGACGGCGCGTGGCGATCTGGCGGCGGACGAGAAAGCCACCATCGAACTGTTCGAAAAATCGCGCGCCTCGGTGGTCTACATCACTACCGCACAATTGGTACGCGATGTCTGGACGCGCAACGTCTTCTCCGTGCCGCGCGGCACTGGCTCGGGCTTCATCTGGGACGACGCCGGCCATGTCGTGACCAATTTCCACGTCATCCAGGGCGCGTCGGAGGCCACCGTCAAACTCGCCGACGGACGCGACTACCAGGCCGCGCTGGTAGGGGCGAGCCCTGCGCACGACATCGCTGTGCTCAAGATCGGCGTCGGCTTCAAACGCCCGCCTGCCGTGCCGGTCGGCACCAGCACCGACCTCAAGGTGGGACAGAAGGTGTTCGCTATCGGCAACCCCTTCGGCCTGGACTGGACGCTCACCACCGGCATCGTCTCCGCGCTCGACCGCTCGTTACCCGGAGAAGCGGGCGGCCCGGCCATCGATCACCTGATCCAGACCGACGCCGCCATCAACCCTGGCAACTCCGGTGGGCCGCTGCTCGATTCGGCAGGAAGGCTCATCGGCATCAACACGGCGATCTATAGCCCCTCCGGCGCCTCGGCCGGGATTGGTTTCGCCGTGCCGGTGGACACCGTCATGCGCGTAGTCCCGCAACTCATCAAGACCGGGAAGTACATCCGTCCGGCGCTGGGCATTGAGGTGGACGAACAGCTCAATCAGCGCCTGCTGGCGCTGACTGGAAGCAAGGGCGTGTTCGTGTTGCGTGTTACCCCTGGTTCGGCAGCGCACAAGGCCGGCCTCGCGGGTGTCGAAGTCACGCCGCAAGGCATCGTGCCGGGCGACCGCATCATCGATGTTGATGGCAAGGCGACGGACGATGTGGCCAAGCTGCTCGCGCGGCTAGACGACAGGAAGGTCGGCGATGTGGTGGTCTTGTCAGTGGAACGGGCCGGCAAATCGCGCGAGGTGCGTGTGGAGCTGCAACCCGGGAATTGATTGAACTGAACCTGTGGATCAGGCGGTAGTGCAGCGTCGCGGCGATTGAGGTTCTCAGGTCTTCGGCCAGGTAGCGTTCCGCCTCAACCTCCGTAATTTTCGGATGCGATCTGCCTATCCGAATAGGCAAGCATGCAACGCCGGAACCTCTTGCCAATCATCGAAGGAGAAAGCGAGGCGCAATCCGCATGAGGTGGACGCAGGCCAGGAACGAGGCAAACAGGAGGCCGCATTGGAACTCAGACTACTGCGCTATTTCGTTGCGGTCGCGGAAGAACTGCATTTCGCGCGAGCGGCCGAGCGCCTTGGCGTAGAACAATCGCCTGTGTCGCGCGCAATGCGAAATCTCGAAGCCACGCTCGGCGTGCAGTTGTTCGACCGCAGCGCGCACCAGACGCGACTGACCTGCGCCGGTCAAGTGTTCCTCGGTGAGTGCCGGCGCGTGCTGGCCACCGTGGAGCAGGCGGTGAGTGCCGCAAAGGCGGCGGCGCAGGGCTATCAGGGTTATCTGCGCATCGCCATCTGCGACAGCTTGGCGCAGCCCCACATTGCCACCTTGCTGGCGCGCAGCCGCGAGGAAGAGCCCGAACTGGAGATTCGCGTCTTCGAGCTGCCTTTCGCGCAGCAGCTCAAGGGCCTGCACAACGATCTGCTGGACATCGGTTTTGCGCTGTCGGACGCGGTGAGCGAAGGCCTTGTCGCCGAGCCCGTGTGGACCGATCCTCTGTCGGTGATCGTGATCGTGCCCGTGCGCCACCCCTTGTTGGCGCACGCGGAAGTGCCATTGGATGAAGCCTTGAAGTTTCCGTTGGTACTGTGCCATCCGGACGCGGGATCGGGCTGCCACCACCAGATCCAGGCGGTGCTTCAAGGTGCGTCCAAGCCGCTCAAGCTGGTAGATCAGGTGACGAGCCTAAAGAACACGAAGTCATTCGGCAGCTTTCCTGTTCTTGGCGTTTTTCAGAATTGCAGGAAAACCGTTTCGCAATTAACGAACTACTCTGCTCGCGCGAAGGGCCATTCTTCGCGACGACGTCGGCCGCGTCTTCGTCAGGCCAGATCCAGGCGGGCGTTTCTGAGCCTGAACCGTCTGGGCCTGTTGAGGAGGTGCGTTACTTCCTCCTGGTTCGCACCAGCGCACGTTCGCATTCTGTACGCCCAGCACCGTCCGCTGCACTGCGACTGCAGGAGCCGATGACATCGAGACCAACCATCGGCACCGAGATACCTCAGTGGCCGCGTCCGTCGCAGGCGATCGAGCGTGCTAGCGGCACGCGAAAGCGTCGCGGCTGCTACTAGATACGGGGCTCAATAAACGGTTGACACACCGCTTACGGTCATATCTTCATGTATTGCAAAGAGAATTTGTTATTGCACGCTTCACCCTACATCGGGTATGCTTTTCGGTGCTGCGAAAGCGGTAGGCCAAAAAGGAAAGCCCCAGTTCTGCGGGAACAGAATTGGGGCGGAATATTCAGGCCTGACTGCACACCGAAGAGGCTCTTGCAAAACTTATTCGGATGTGCTTGGTGCTAAGTGCGTCTAGAGCGAAAAAGATTATATACAGCTTGCTGTAATAGTCAAGACTTGACTTTGTCAAGAGGATCGCCTTACTCGGCGCGCATTGAGAGATGCGTCCATGCCTCACTACTTCAATCACCTGTCAGCAGTTCCTGCGCAGAACGTCTGTGCGGCCACTCAGTTCGCCCAAGCAGCTAGAACGGAAGCGGGGCACACCCAGCGCAGAACAGACCGTCCCCGGCCGTTCTTGCGGCTCCGGCGCATACACCACCGAGTGAACGCGCGAGTCATGTACCCGCTTTTGCCCCGGCTGCAGCGCGAGCGCAAGGCAAGCAGCGTGCGACGTCCACACTCGCCGATCCCGGTGCTCGAGAGCTGCCGGACGATGGCTCGACAAGCCTCGGGAAGGATACCCAGCGGGGACTTGACGGAAATTTTCTATTTAGCTAACGTATCAGCTATTCGGATAACAGTCCGTCGAGTCACATGCAGACCGTACGCTTGGATAGGAGGCCATATGAAACTCACACCCTTTGGAGAGGCTGCCAGGATCCTGCGAATGAAGTGCGACCTGCCCCTTAAGGCAATGGCGGAAGCGATGGAGATCAGTTCTGCTCACCTTAGCTCGATCGAATACGGCGAGAAGCGCCTAGCTGACAAACACATCAACGCGGCGCTGAAGTTTTTTTCCGACAAGGTCGATCAGGAGCAGCTGCGTGAACTACGCAACGCAGCTGAGCGCTCGAAGGACGTGATCAACACCTCCGACCTCGCTCCTGATGCACGAGGCCTGGTTGCCGCCTTCGCGCGCCGATTGCAGCAAGGCGCTGCGCCCACGCCGGAGATCGTGCGTTGGCTCAACGAGCAGAACGGCAAGGGAGATTGAGCCAGTGACGACGCTCTATGCCAATGGACGGCTCGACACCCCGTCTGGACTCAAGGTAGCTCCGCAGAGCTATGCCTCCCTTGAGCAGGTTGCGGCCGACCTGCAGAAGATTCTTCCCCTTGCCCGAGGCGAGCGATATCGACTCGATTGCTGGAAGGTCCTCGAACAGACATTACAGAAGGCGGGGCTCCAGCTCAAAGTGGTCGAACTAGAAGACCTCGACGAGTGCGCGGCATTCACGATCCCTGAAAGGGGCGTCGTGGTGTTTAGGGAGGACATCTACGAGATGGTGCTCAGTGAGCACGTCTTCGGGCGTAGCACGGTCATCCATGAGACGTCACATATCGTCTTGAAGCACGCCGTGACGCTGCATCGAGGCGCGAAGCTCGGGGAGCATCGTTTCTGCGAGGACTCGGAGTGGCAAGCGAAGGCTCTCACTGCCGCCACGATGATGCCTCTGGCTGCCTGCAAGAATGCCCGATCGCCCGAGGATCTGGCTGAGATGTGCGGAACAAGCGTTCAAGCCGCGTCGTATCGGCTGGGGCGTCTAACGAAAGATGGGCTCATCACCCGTCAGAAATCATTCTGGGAGGTCACGTGATACCTCTCATGGAAAAGAAAAGGCTCTGTCACCGGTAAGTATTGAACGACCGCCACATAAACTGTATATTTTTACAGTTTTCGAGTTTAGGAGGCGGAGATGAAGACGGTGGCGTTCGAACAGGTTTTGAAGCAGCTGGCCGGACTTTCTCATCGGCAGCGGAGTCGGCTTGCCGAGGCGTTGAAGCATGTTGGGCACGACACGCAGGCGGCCGAGCTTATCCAAACTCACTTTGAGTCAGCACCTCAGTGTCCACACTGCACGCATGAGCAGGTCCATCGGTACGGTCACGCCGATGGCCTTCAACGTTACCGCTGCTGCGCCTGCGCCAAGACCTTTAACGCGCTGACCGGCACGCCGCTGGCGCGGCTGCGGCACAAGCCCAAGTGGCTGTCGTTTGTGCAGCAGATCCTTGCTTCCCTGACCGTTCGCCAGGCGGCCCGCGAAACCGGTGTTCATCGCAACACCAGTTTCCGGTGGCGCCACCGCTTCCTCGCCTGGGTCAAGGACGACCGGCCTGGGCGTTTGCACGGCATCACCGAGGCCGACGAAACTTACTTTCTCGAATCCAACAAGGGCGCTCGCAACCTCCCGCGCCCCGCTCGCAAGCGAGGCGGAGCAGCGAGCAAGCGCGGCCTATCGAAGGAGCAGGTCTGCGTTCTCGTGGCCCGGGACCGTACCGGCCAAACGCTTGATTTCGTGACTGGCAAAGGGCCCGTCAGCAAGGCCCAGCTACGCAAATGCCTGCCACCCGTGCTCGACGAGGACGTTCTGCTCGTCAGCGATGCCAATGCCAGTTATCGCTACTTTGCCCAGGAAGCGGGCATCAGCCATGAGTCGGTCAATCTGTCGGCCGGCATGCGTGTCAAAGGCGCGTTTCATGTCCAGAACGTGAATGCCTACCACGGTCGGCTGCGCCAATGGATTGACCGCTTTCACGGCGTCGCCACCCACTACCTACCCAACTATCTCGGCTGGCGACGGGCAATCGACACTGGCCGGCTGAAAACCCCGCACGCCCTGCTCCTCGCGGCCGTCGGTGTATTTCCACAGGTAACGGTGACATAGCCAAAGAAAAAGCCCAAGAGGTGCGCCAACACCCCTGGGCTTTCTGGTGAGGCGAACGAGGGTCTGCCAAACCACCCTGATCCCAGCACCGCGTCTTACGGAAGATGCGGAAGTGTAGTGCTACACAAGGGATCTGGGCAAGCCAACACCCTCCAACCCTTCATAGGGGGGGCCTATCGTGGCTTACTCGCGCATGAAGGACGTCTTTGTTCGGGCGTACCGCCGCTACCGGTTCGGTCAGTGGGAAGAGGTCTGCCAGCACTGGCGTTCGCATCCTGGTCAGTTGAGTCTCTTCTGATCTGCACTAGGCCGGCGACTACACGGTAGCTGGCTATGGGGCGGAGAAATCCGCCCCAAACACTTCCAAAATTCATGTCTTCAAGGAGAAGATCATGGCAAAGAACGAAAAATCGTCCCGGGAACTCGCCTCTCTCGCCGGAAAGGTGCTGTCCCAAAGTTCATCCACGAAGGCCGCAAGAAGCCTCGCTGGGTCTGTCCTTACGCAGGCGCCGGACAGGCCGAAGTCGACACCGAAGAAGAAGTAAGCATCATGAAGAGGCCGCTCACTGAGCGGCCTCTTTTTTCCGTGCGCCCAGCATGGGCGCACTCCTGCGGGTGTAAATCCCGCCGTAAGTTGATCACAGCGAACGAACCGACGGCGGGCGGGTGGATCGCGATCCTCGACCGCACTGCTCAACGCGTGTTCAAACTGATCGCCAAGGACACCGCCCGGCTCATGGTATACGCGTCAAGCGATGCCTGCCTTTTCGCCTTTCACCGCAGCATCGCCGAGCTCGATGCCACGCCTGACAGTTTCTGCGAGCCGGACCTTTCGGCCCTTGTCGCGGCGGGCATCGCTCGATCGCCGCGGTAATCGACTGCGGCGACAGCAGTGGAGCGAGACTCACAACACAGGGATCTGGATCTCAAGGCACGATCCGACGCGCTCCTGCGCGCGGCGGGTTGTCGGGTAGATGGTCGTCTGGACCTCATCGTCAGCAGAAGGTCGGCCACGAGGGAGGTTTTGACTTTCCTTGTGATCGCGCTCGTATTCGGATTCGCTATCGACTTTGTGATCCGGCTCGATCCGCACGCCGCAGCACGCGTCTATGGTTGGAAAGCAATCCATCCGTGAAGGAGCAGGTGGGGAGATCGAGGGCTCACTCATTGTTAAAGTCTATTACTTCGGCGCTCGAGCGGGACGCGGAGGAGTCGATCGTGAATACTTCTTCGTGGTGCGAGGTTCCAAAGGGCGCGCCTAGATCCTTGATGCATGCCGAGGTCTTTCGAGGCGCCCTTAATGCTGAAGTCGTATCGGATCGATATGGCGTAGCTCTGGATCGGCTGCCTCAGCATCCGTCGTCGCCTTAGCCGGGGGCATCTCATGCCCGTACCTGGCGTACGGCACGGTCGGCGTTCAGGTCCCGGCTCAGCCAGCGCATGACCTATTGCGCTTCGAGAGGTCGATCTCGGCATCGTGCGGCCTGTAGCGGCGCTGCATGGCGGTTTCTATACCCGCGAGTTCTGCGCCGCACTCGATCTCCATCGTGGTCGCCAAGGGCAGTTAGACTTGGAAAAGGGCGTTGATCTGGGCTTCGAGCTTGAGGATCTTTGATCTGCCCAGTAGCCCAGTACGACGCCAGCTTCTACAGTCCCGGTTCGAAATGTCAGCAAGCAGCGTTCCGTGAGGAGCAACATCACGATGCGGGGGCCGAATCTCCACGCAGGTTGTTCGCCCGCTCCTACCGAAATACCATAGGACGCCGGTTTAGCCTGAGAGGTCGTCGGCACATCTGAAAAAGCCCGGGACATCGCGCGCATGGCAAAGAAATCGGGGTCGAGCCCGCTGCTCATCATGGCAGCCATCATCATCGGGGCGATCGCGTCCGTACCCAAGGACGTCTGGGTCTTCCTCTTCATCATTGGAGGTGTTGTGCTAGTCGCCTGGCTCGCCAAGAACCTATTCGGAGGCAAGGCCAAGGCGACCGCTGAGCCGCCGACGGCGCAGGCTGGAACCGCTCATCGGGCATCCGCGCCGGCACGGGCGACAGGAAGCCTCAAGACGGCACGCGGCGAGCCGGACGATGAGTTCGCTAACTTCCGCCTGGATGACGCTACGAACAGTGATGGGTACCGGGTTCCGGCATCACCCGTGGCTAGTAGCGGCCTGCGTTGGGTGCCGGCCGGCGAGAAAGTGAACGTTGCGGGCTTCGATGTACCCGGAGGCATGCTTTACATCGGAAGCAACCCTCACGATGACTACGGTCACACAGAGCCTTCTGCCATCAATCCAAAACTGCGCGTAACCGGCAGCCCCGTCGACTGGTCGGATCGCCTGACTGACTACTGGCCCTCTTACTCCTCAATCTCGCACGATGCTCGCCGTGCATACCTTCAGTGGCTGGTTGATGGCCGACGCGCCCCAGACGCGAACATCGGATACGTGTTCCTGTACTTCTACGGCCTGGAGCGCAGAGTCCTTGTCGACCTCGGCTCAGGTTCGAGTGAGCGTGGTGAGGTTGAAGTCATCAGGAACGAGGTGCGTCGCTTACTTGGCATCTATGGCGACAACAACTCCTTCCGCCGGTATGCGAGCCATTTCCTGGCCTTCATCGAGGCCGACAACTACCGTAGCCAACCCTTCACACCCGACCCACCCACAGTCAATTCGGCCCTCGAGCAAGGCTACGAGCTTCCCCTGAGCTTGAAGCTAGGGCTCGGGCACCTAGCGGTTGCACAGAAGCCCGTTCCGGCTTCATGGGCTTTGGCATGGGCGCTGAACGACCCCAACATCTACCGCCGCACTCCCGTATCGCGGTGTGAGGCCGAGTTCAAGGCTCTCTTCAACCGCAAATACGCCGAAGACTTCGGCGATGGATTCGTGCTCCGGCTCAATAAGACGAAGCTCCAGGTCACCTACCAACCCGCATCAGGTGCTCTCGGAAGGCAAGAGATGCGTCGAAATGTCGGCGACCTGCCAGACGTCACGGCGGTCAAGGGCCCCATCCAGAAGCTGCAGGCGTTGGTGGACGCTTGCACGACGTCCCTGGAGTCCTACAGCCGCTTCATCGGGCGAAATCCCGACAAGGCGCACGCCCTCGAAGGCTTGCTTCAATTACCGGTCGAGCTTTGGCCTGCCCCAGTGCGCGCTGAGCTGGATGACCTCAAGAGCCGCGTCGGCGATGGCATGCTCTTGATGGCGTTTGGAGAGTTGTCGGGCCGCCTCAAGAGCGCTGGAACACTGTCTCGAGACAAGGTGATTGGCCTGGCTCGTGCCCTTGAATCGCTGCACATCGGCATGGAGCCCGATGTCCTTGCCGGTAGTCGTACACCCAAGGCCGAGGACAAGGTTGCACTCTTCGCCACCCTGCCGGAGGACAGCGCCGCCCGGGCCGGACATGCGTATCGCGCGGCGGCGGTCACCCTCGATCTGGCCTGCATGGCCGTTCATGCAGATGGCGAGGCGTCAGCCCACGAACTGATGTCGCTGACCAAGCAAATCAATGCCTGGGCTCATTTGAGCGACACCCAACGGAAGCGACTCAAAGCACACCTGCGCTTGGGCATCGACCAACCCGCGACGCTGGCCAGCCTGAAGAAGAAGCTGGAGCCCTTGGCGGAAGACGCGCGCCGCTCAATCTGTCGGCTACTTGCGCATCTCACGCAAGCTGACGGTGTCGTGAGCCCCGCCGAAGTGAAGTTCCTTGAGCGCACCTACAGAACCTTGGCGCTGGACACCAAGCTCGTTTACTCGGACCTGCATGCGAGCCCCGCGCCAAACGTCGTCCCCAGCACATCCACCACGCAAGCCACACCTGTTGTGACCGCCATTGGTGGGACAGCGGGCTTTGCCCTGGATCCCGCTCGTATCGCGCAACTGGAAAAGGAAACCGCCGAGGTCTCGGAACTGCTCGCGAAGGTGTTTGTGGACGAAGAGCAGCAGGAGTCCGCCCCGCTTATGGAGTCGGCGCCAGATGAAGAGCCCGCGGCAGCTCCCGGAATTCTTGGTCTCGATGCAGACCATTCGGCCTTTGTTCGCATTCTTGTCTCAAGGACCTCCTGGCTCCGTGGCGAGCTCGCAGATGCTGCGTCTGACATGGAATTGATGCTCGATGGTGCGCTAGAGCACATCAACGAGGCCGTGCTGGACGCGCTCGATGCGCCCCTCACCGAAGGTGACGACCCGATTGAGATCAACAAGGAAGCCTTGGAGGCGCTCCCCATATGAGCACAATTCGCGCAAAGGACCGTGATGCGGTCATCCAATCGCTACGCGCGGGTGTCGTTCCGCGTGTCGGCCAGCATCTGATTCAAGTCGGGCGAGTGAAAGAGCTCGAGGCTCTTATGAAGGACGTGGAGCGCATCGCTGATGCAGGCTCCGGTTTCAGAGTTGTCATCGGTGAATACGGGTCGGGGAAGACGTTCTTCTTGAACCTGGTCCGCGCCATCGCGATGGAGAAAAAGCTCGTCACGATGCATGCGGACCTTAACCCCGACCGCCGACTCCATGCGACCGGCGGGCAAGCCCGCTCGCTCTACGCTGAGCTAGCCAAGAACCTTTCCACGAGAACAAAACCGGATGGGGGCGCCCTCCCTGGTATCGTCGAGAAATTCATCGCACAGGCCAAGTCCGAAGCGAAGACGAGCGGAAAACCCAGCGAAGCCATCGTGCGTGAGCGACTGGACCACCTGTCAGAGATGGTGAATGGCTACGACTTCGCCGAGGTCATCGCCGCATACTGCCGAGGCTTTGACCAAGGGAACGAGCAGCTCAAGTCAGATGCCATCCGCTGGCTCCGCGGGGAGTTTACGACCAAAACGGACGCCCGCGCTGCATTGGGCGTACGCACCATCATCGACGACGCCTCGATATACGACCAACTGAAACTGCTCGCCCGATTCATCCGGCTTGCAGGTTATAGCGGCCTGATGGTCTGCCTGGATGAGTTGGTGAACCTCTACAAACTCGCCAACACACAGGCGCGTAACGCCAACTACGAGCAGATTCTCCGCATCCTCAACGACTCGTTGCAGGGCTCTGCGGAGGGTCTCGGCATAGTGCTTGGAGGCACCCCCGAGTTCCTGATGGACACGCGTCGCGGCTTGTACAGCTACACGGCCCTGCAGTCCCGCCTGGCGGAAAACACCTTCGCCAAGGCCGGCATGGTGGACTATTCGGGGCCCGTTCTTCGGCTTGCGAGCCTTACGCCCGAGGACTTCTACGTGCTCCTCAACAAGCTGCGCCACGTCTATGCCGGCGGTGACACAGCCAAGTACCTGGTTCCGGACGAAGCGATCCCCGCCTTTATGGCGCACTGCGCTCAACGCCTTGGGGAGGCCTACTTCAGAACGCCGCGGACGACCATCACCGCCTTCATCAATCTCCTGGCCATCCTTGAGCAGAACCCCACCGCGGACTGGACGGAGCTCCTTGGGCACGTCGCCGTCGAGAAAGACACGGGCGGCGCCGCGGACACGGCGGTTGAGGATGACGACGAGCTCGCCAGCTTCAAGCTCTGACTCCCAAGCCTTCCAGCGGCTGGACGAGCGTATCCAGCGGTGGATCTGGAGCGAGGGATGGACCGCCTTGCGCGATGCGCAGGAGAAGGCGATTCCAGCCCTCATCGATGCCGACCGCGACGTCATCGTGGCCGCCGCTACCGCTGCGGGGAAGACCGAAGCTGCGTTCTTCCCCATCCTGACCCATATGCTCCGACACGAGCCGGACATCGGCTCGGTGCTCTACATCGGGCCGCTCAAGGCACTCATCAATGACCAGTGGAGTCGGCTGTCTGAGTTGTGTGAGTCATTGGACATCCCTGTTGTTGCCTGGCATGGCGACATAGCGGCTAGCAAGAAGCACAGGTTCGTCAAAGACTCCCGCGGCGTGCTCCTCATCACGCCAGAGTCTCTCGAGGCCCTGTTCGTGCGACGCGGCACCGCTATGCCTGGCCTGATGTCCCGCCTTCGATACGTCGTTATCGACGAGTTGCACGCTTTCATTGGCTCCGAGCGAGGCAAGCAGCTTCAATCGTTGCTTCACCGCCTTGAACGAACCGTTGGGCGACGGCTCCCTCTCGTGGGCCTGTCCGCGACTCTGGGGGATATGGGGCTTGCTGCCAGCTTCCTTCGGCCCGATGGAGCAAGTTCGGTTGAGTTGATTGTTGCCAAGAGCGGTGGGCAGGAGCTGAAGGTGCTCATCAAGGGCTACGTGGAGAAGCCACCGCGGGTAGAGGAAGCGCCAGACATCGAAGCCCCCGATATGGAGGATCTTGTCAAAGGAAGCACGCTGGAGGTGGCCGAACAGCTTTATAAGGCCCTGCGTGGCTCCAACAACCTTGTTTTTCCGAATAGCCGCAGGCAGGTCGAGATCTACGCCGACTTGCTAAGGCGGGCCTGCGAGCGAAATAACGTCCCCAACGAATTCTGGCCGCATCACGGCAGCCTATCGAAGGAGTTTCGCGAGGAAGCCGAACGGGCACTGAAGGACGGGACGAAACCAGCGACCGCCATCTGCACGACCACGCTCGAACTTGGCATCGACATCGGTTCAGTAAAGAGCGTCTGCCAGATTGGTCCACCGCCGTCCGTAGCGAGTCTGCGCCAACGACTCGGCCGTTCGGGGCGCCGCAAAGGCGAACCAGCCATACTGCGTGGTTACTGTATCGAACCTGAGCTGAATCCGAAATCTGGCCTATCTGATTGCCTCCGCGAGGGCTTGGTCCAATCAATAGCGATGGTCCGCCTGCTCATCAGAGGATGGTTCGAACCACCAAGGGTCGACGGGCTGCACGCGTCGACCCTTGTTCAACAGCTTCTGTCAGTCCTTGCAGAACGCGGAGGCGCCACGGCGGCAGAGCTGTGGGCAAGCTTAGTCAAGGACGGCGCGTTCTCAAACATCACCCGCGATGACTTCGTCCTGCTGCTACGTCACTTGGGGGACAAGCAGCTGCTTATCCAAGACAGTTCGGGCCTCTTGTTGCACGGTGAACTCGGCGAGAAGCTGGTAAACCTCTACGAGTTCTATGCTGCCTTCGCCTCTGACGAGGAGTTTCGCATCGTCTGCGACGGACGGCTGCTGGGTTCGCTCCCCGTTTCCCATCCCCTGATACCCAGCCAACGCATCATCTTTGGCGGCAGACGCTGGCGTGTCATCGATGTGGAGTCGGAGAAGAAGATCATCGTCGTAGCGCCGGACAAGGGCGGAGCGCCTCCCGCATTCGATGGTGGCGCCGGCATGGTGCATGACGTCGTGCGACAGGAAATGCGCCAGGTCCTGATGGAAGCGGACCCGGTGCCATTCCTGGATGCCGGTGCTGCAGCACTATTGAATGAGGCTCGCGAGTTCTACCAACTCGCCGACCTCAGCAACAACTGGCTGTTCACCAAGGGCAATGACGCGGTGCTGCTAACTTGGCGGGGCGATTGGGTGAACGATGGCCTTGCCATGCTCCTTGCCCATGTTGGGCTGTCCGCGACCAACGAGGGGCTTGCATTGACCGTGTCGGGTATATCGTCCGACCGGCTATCGGACGCACTAGCGGATATTGCCGAGTTGCCTGCACCAGACCCGATACAGGTTCTCGCGGAGGCGAAGAACCTTCTCCGCGAGAAATGGGACTGGGCGTTGCCCGAACCACTTTTGCGGAGGTCCTTTGCTTCGCTGCACTTAGACCTTGTTGGCGCACAAGCCCTCGCACAGCAATGCTCTCAACTTTAGCTTATAGCCCTTGTGAACCCTATGGGAAACGGGTAAAATGGCGTTCGTTAAGTCATTGATAAATAGACAATATGAACTCGAATACTCGACCACGAGTCGCTGCTGTCCGAGTTCGCTGACTTTCTGCTCGACCCCGCGCTGGCCGAGCAGGTACGTCTTCGGCCTGGGGCCTTCACCCGCGATCGCAAGCTCACCCTGCCGCGCCTGGCGGCCATGATGATCTCGGGCAAGCGCGCGAGCGTTCAAGCCGAACTCGACGCCTTTTTCGGTCGCCTGCATGCGGTGCCCGGGCGGATCCGCGAGGTCAGCGCACAGGCCTTCAGCAAGGCCCGCCAGGGGTTTTCGGGCCGGCTGTTCGAATTGGCCAGTGCGCACCTGCTGCACCTGGCGCGCCCGCACATAGAGGCGGCACGCTGGAATGGCCGCCGCGTGGTGGCGGCTGATGCGTCGCGCCTGCGTGTGTCGACACGCAAGACGGCCGCACTGACGGCGGACCACTACGCGTTTGCCTTGTTTCTGCCGGGCACCGAACTCACGCTGCACGCCAGTCTGCATCCGGCCGACGGCTCGGAGCGGCAGATGCTGTTCGAGGCGCTCGACGCACTCGATCCGGCGCAGGATCTGCTCGTGCTCGACCGAGGTTACGTCGGCAACACCATGGCAGCGACGCTGGCGCAACACGGCATGGCCTTCTGTCTGCGCGTCGATGCCAGCGGCTGGCGTTGCGTCGCCGACTTCCGACGCTCGAACGAGGCCGAGCGCGTGGTCACACTGTCGCCGCCCACCGCACGCGATGCCAGCACGTTCGATCTGGCCCGCACCGCCACCACCGTGCGCCTGATCCGCAACATCGCTCCGAACGGCCAGATCCGCGTCCTGATGACCAACCTGCTCGATGCCCAGTCGTATCCGGCCGCGCAGTTCAGCGCGCTCTATCACCAGCGCTGGCGCGTCGAGGAGGCCTTCAAGCGCATCAAGCATCGTCTGCGCCTCGAGGCCACGACGGGGTTGAACTACCTCGCCCTGCAGCAGGACTTCGCCGCCAAGATCCTGGCCGACAACCTGTGCGCACTGCTCAGCGGCAGCGGCACTGACGACGCCATCCAGACCGGCTCCCGCCCGAATCGCACCTACGCATTCGGCGCACTCAAGCCCATCCTCGCCGGGTGCCTGCTCGGCATCGCTCAGGCATGGGCGGCATTGCCCGATACCCTGGCCGCCATGGGCCGCAGTCGATGCCGCATCCAGCCAGGCAGAAGCTACCCACGACCGCCCCGAAGCAAGCCACATTTGCATATGTCCTATAAGGGAGCGTTAAGTTGAGAGCATTGCCTCGCACAGGCCTTAAGGAGCCCCTGATCAATCGATGTTCTGAGCACGCTTGTCCAAGTCAGCCATTTAAACCGACTCCGATGATCGTCGTTTGCGCTCCTTGCTTCATGGTGGCAGCGCGATCTATGTCCTCAGTATTCTTGCCGGCTCTGAATAGTTCAGAGCCTCCCGAATTGCTATTGACATGAAAATATCTCCGTCGCATCCTCTCGGTTCAGCGTCTTAGCAAACAGCGTAAGGAGTCTCCAATGTCTGGTTCCAGCGGCAGTTCTGGCGGTATCGGTTTCTCGAGCGGGGCGAGTAGCTGCGACTCCTTGGTGATCACGACGCAGCTAAATTCTCCGAAGCCCGCAGTGGTGGAGAGAATTGCCGTCGGCGATGAGCTGGATGTGAGGACGATGCAGATGGGGAGCACCACGACAGTCGTTGCGATGCTCAATAATGAGCTGGCGGGCGGTATTGCGTCGCCAGACGTTCAAAAACTTCGAGAGTGCATCGCTGACGGCACGCACTACGTTGCAACGGTGATCGGGAAGAGTGACGGCCAAGTGACTGTCCGGGTAAGCGCACGATGAGTGGCGAAGATGGCACTGGCGCCGACATCGCCGTCGTAGGGGGCGTGTACCGGGAGCGTTGCATGCGCCCAGCCTGGCGCGAGATTTACGGATCGGCGGGCAGGGCGGCCTCTGCAATGGCATCGATGGGGGCGTCGGTGTCGCTGCACTCGTATCTTGATCCGGCAGCTGCCGAGGTGCTTGCTTCGAGGGGTGCATTCGAAGGATTTCACGTCGCCAGAAACGAATCAGTTCAAGAAATCGCCTTCGACTACGACCATGGCCTTGCAACGCCGAGAATTCTGGGGCGAGGAGCGGTTGAGGCGCCCTTACGGGTGTCCGCTTCACGAGTGCTTCGTTTTGGAATGATGGACGGAGATGCAGTCGTTCATGGCCAAAAGGTGGTCTACGACCCCCAAGATGCTTACGCCCCTGAAGCCTTTCACGCAAATGGCTCGACGGCTGACGAACTCGCGCTTGTGCTGAACCAGCATGAGGCTGCCTTGTTAACAGGGGCAAGGGACGCTTCCGTAGAGGCGATGGCCGGCGAACTCATGCAACAGCAGCGTGCAGCCGTCGTGGTGATCAAACGCGGTGCAATGGGTGCCTTGGTCCGTGATCAACACGGCGTGGCGACCGTTCCTGCCTACCAGTCGCAGAAGGTTTGGAAGATTGGCTCCGGAGATAACTTCGCGGCTCACTTTGCTTATCGGTGGCTGCACGAAGGACGAAGCGCTGCAGAAAGCGCGGACCTTGCTTCGCGTGCGACTGCCTATTACTGCCAGACCCGTGGGTTTGCGACCCCTGAGGCGCTGGCGTCCTTCGCTCTGAGCCCGATCGTTCCATCCGAGGCGTTTCTTCAGGGCCAGCGCCCGAAGGTTTATCTGGCAGGTCCGTTTTTCAGTCTGGCTCAGCTATGGCTGATCGAGCAGGCCAGAAGCGACCTGTTGGCCGCAGGGTTGAAGGTGTTCTCGCCTTACCATGACGTCGGACACGGAAGCGCCGAGGATGTCGTTCCCCTTGATCTCGAGGGGATCAACGATGCCGATTTGATCTTCGCAGTCGGCGATGGAATGGATCCAGGAACGGTCTATGAGATCGGTTACGCGCGGGCGAAAGGCAAGCCTGTCGTCGTCTACTGTGAGAACGAGTCCGACGAGAACAAGAAAATGATGGGCGGCTCGGACTGCCTGCTCTGCGATGACTACGTGAGTTCGATCTATCAGGCGCTCTGGACGGCTTGCAGGCTATGAGATCAGCCTTGCTCCTGTCGGGCGGCATGGACTCGCTCTCGATCGCCTGGTGGAAAAGGCCCGAGATCGGGATAACGATCGACTATGGCCAGTTGGCTGCCCAAGCCGAAATCACCGCGTCGCAGTTGATCTGTAGACGACTGGGGATTGAGCACCATGTCGTGCGGATCGACTGCCGTTCGCTGGGTTCCGGCGACATGGCAGGCGCTGATGCCGACTGCCATGCCCCAGCAAGTGATTGGTGGCCGTACCGGAACCAGATTCTGATTACGTTCGCAGCAGCGAGATCGCTGTCACTCGGCGTGGGGAGGCTCATGATCGGCACGGTCAAATCGGACTCAGCCCACCGCGACGGCACCTCGGACTTTGTCGACGCGATGAACGCTCTGGTTGGGCTGCAGGAAGGAGGTATACGGGTCGAAGCGCCAGCCATCCACCTCGCCACCGTGGAACTCGTTCGCGAAGCGGGTGTGCCCCGTGAACTCCTCGCTTGGGCACATAGTTGCCATAAGGCGAATGTTGCTTGTGCCAATTGCCGTGGCTGCAACAAGTACTTCGAGGTACTCAATGAGCTTGATGGACGGCTGGGTTGATCTGGGAAGTCCCCGACCGCGAGAGACTCCACAGCGCTACGCGCCCTTGACGTGGCCGCTAGGAGCCCGTATCGCCCTGCCCGTCCCTGTGTTTCCCTCTGGATCGAGTCGTTCATGTCCAGAGCTATTGCTACAGAGGCGCACAAAGCGCGTGTTCTCGCGACTAAGCTTGGAGATGTTGAGCAAGCTGACCTGGCTGTTGCCGGCTCCCTGATTCCGCACAAATCTGGCGTCGTTAAACGGCGTCGTCGAGTGGGCGCCGGCGGCGCCGTAAACGGCACGAGGGCCGCGCGCGTCGGCCCTCGTTGTGCTGGGGGGCGCGGCTCGATCAGAACGACGGATCGTCGAACGGCAGCTCGGCCTGCGTGAGGCGGTCCTGGCGGTAGTGCTCGAACAGGGCGAGCTCGTAGTGCGCCCAGATGCGCTCGCGCAGATCGTCGAGCAGCTCGATCACGGCCCGGGCCTGCTCGGGCGTCCAGTCGGCGTCGATGAGCAGGTCCAGGCCGCGCAGCAGCCCGGACGGCGGGTGGTCGGTCTTCATGCGGGACTCCGTGCGGATTTGCGTTTGCGGGCGTTGGTGGCGGCGCGCTCCTGGGCTTCCTTGTGGCGCCAGGACGGGCCCTTGAGGGCGATGATCTCGGCGTGATGGACCAGGCGGTCGATGAGCGCGACCACGCAGGCGGCGTTGGGGAACACCTCGGACCATTCGGCGAAGGACTTGTTGGTGGTGATGAGGGTGCTCTTTTTCTCGTGGCGACGGCTGATGAGCTCGAAGAGCAGATCGGCGTGGCGGTTCGAGTAGGAGAGGTAGCCGACCTCGTCGATCACCAGGAGCGTGGGGCTGGCGTAGTGGCGCAGGCGGCGGCGCAGCGCCGAGTCGGAGTCGAGCGCGGCGAGCTCGCCCAGGAGCTGGCCGGCGGTGGTGAAGAGCACGGTGTGCCCGCGCAGCACCGCCTGGTGGGCGATGTTCTGCGCGATGGTGGTCTTGCCGAGCCCGGAGGGGCCGACCAGCAAGGCGTTGGTGGCGGTCTCGAGGAAGCCGAGCGTCATCAGCTCGGCGATGGCGGCCTGGTCGCACTGCTCGGGCCAGCGCCAGTCGAAGTCGGCCAGCGGCTTGAAGCGGCCGATGTGCGCGCAGCGCGCCCGGCGCTCGAGTGAGCGTCGGGCGCGCTCGGTCTCCTCCCACTCGATGAGCGGGGCGATCCACGGTGCCTGGGCGCATTCGGCCCAGTGGCTCACCACACCATGCAGTTGCAGCGCGCGGGCGCGCGCGAGCAGCGGTTCAGGCGTCGTCATGGTTGTCCTCCAGCAGGCGGTCGTAGCCGGCCAAGGGGTGGGCGCGCACGGTGACATCGCGCGTCTTCAGATGCGCGGGTAGCGGCACGCCCAGCGGCGGGGGCGCCTCGCGCCGGCGCTCGAGCGCCAGGCGTACCGCGTTGGGATGCGGCACGCCGCGCGCGAGTGCTTCGTCGACGGCGACGGCCAGTTCGCCCGCCCCGTAGCGATCGAGCAGGTCGGTGAGCGCGCGCGTGGTGCGCCCGAGCGGCTCACCGCGCTCGGCGGCCTGGGCGAGCAGCGCCTGGCAGGCCGGCACGGCCGCCGTCAGGCGGTCGGTGGCGCGGTGGGCGCGGGCCGCGTGCTTGTGCGCGACGAGCGCCTCGAGGTGCGCGGCACACTCGATCTGCTGGCGGCGGTCGTAGCTGCGCGCGTGGGTGGCGATGACGTCCTCGCCGTCGAGGATGCGCACCCGCAGCGGGTCGGCGCACACGGTGAGGGGGCGCCGCACATGGGTGTGGGGGATCGAGTAGTCGTTCAGGTCGAAGCGCACGTACGGGGTCTTGCCCGCCGACACCGCGCGCAGCTCGTCGGTCGGAAACGGTGTCTCGGGCCGCGCGAGCAGGCGCTCGCGCTCGGCCGCGAAGGCCTCGGCCACGGTCATCGAGGCGTCCTCGGGGCAGCGCCGCGCACCGGCGGCGCCCTCGCACCAGGCCTGGGCCTGCGCGTTCAGGTCGTCCAGATCGGCGAAGGCGCATCCGGCGAAGAAGGCCTCGCGCACGTAGCGGATCGCGCGCTCGACGCGCCCCTTCTCGTTGCCGCGCGCCACCGCCACCGGGCGCGGCTCGAAGCGGTAGTGGCCGGCGAGCGCGAGCAGGGTCGGGTGGAAGCGGATCGCGTTGCCGCAACGCTCGAGCACCGCGCTCTTCAGATTGTCGTAGAGGGCGATGCGCGGCACCGCGCCCCAGCACTCGAAGGCGCCGACATGGCCGCGCAGGAAGTTCTCCATGCGCGCATCGAGGAAGAAGCGCAGATAGATCTGGCGCGACCACGACAGCACCATGACGAAGGCCATCAGCGGACGGCGTGCGCGCCCGATCGTCAGGTGCCCGAAGTGCCCCCAGTCGACCTGGGCCTGCTCGCCGGGCAGGGTGCGTAGCCGCAGGTAGGCCTCGGCGCTCGGGCGCGGGCGGTGGCGGGCGATGAGGTGGCGGAAGTGATCGGGGCGCCCGGGGTAACCGCGTGCGCGCACCATGTCGTAGAGCCGCGCGGCGGTGAGGCGCGGAAACTGGGCGAGCGTCTCGTGGAGGAAGGGCAGATAGGGGTCGATCGCCGAGGCGCGCTGCACGGGGCCGTGCCGGGGCAGGCCGGCCTGGGCGAGCACGCGCGCGACGGTGTCGCGGTGCAGCCCGAGCTGCACGGCGATGGTGCCGATGCGCCAGCGCTCGGCGTGGTAGTAGCGCAGGATCTGCGCTTCGTGTTCAGGGGACAGGGCCATGGCGGGGCGGACTCCGTTCGGATCGCGGACAGGGGCGCCGAACCGGGGAGTGCAGGAAGTCCTGACGCACGAACGGGGACAGTGCGCGGTGGCACAGGTGGCACTGCCCGCTCGCGGACGGTACGGACTCGGGCACGGTCGGCGCGGTCCTTACTTCAACAGGCGGGGCCGGCGGCGGGGAACCCTGATGCGTCACTTCCTGGCGTCGCGCGCGGTAGCGGCGCTGGCGTTGCGCGTGCGCCAGGCGCCCCGCAAAGCTCGCCTGGTAGCGCGTGCCGGCTGCCCGCAGCGAGGCCGCGCGGGCACGCTGGGCGCAGCCGGCGGCGCAATAGCGCTGCCCCCGATCACAGTGGCTACAGATCAGCACTGCCGCGCGGCACGCGGCACAGAGATAGCGTCGTCCGGTCGACTCCATGGGCCTTGAGGCCCGTGGGAGACTCGACGCCAGCGCCCACTTCGTGAAAGACTACGGGCGCAACGACCGCGCAGCCTTGCGCGGGTGTGGGGCGCGACACTGGGGATGACTTGGCGGTTTGAGCCGGTGTCGCGCCTGCGTTGCCACAGGCCGAGCCCGATTGTGCGCGCATCGGCCACTCGGGTGCCAAACGCCCTCCCTCCCGATTGCACGAACACCCCGCCCGCCATCGGCGCGCCGGGGTCAGGGGCGTTTCCAGTCGCCCTACGGGCGCCTTCCAACGCCCCTGACCCCATCAAGCAAACAGCCGCTATCCGCTCACCAGATCAAGGTCATGCTGTGCCGTGCCGGCGGTGGACGCCGGATTTGTGCGGGAATCGACCGCCGTTAACACTGGCTGACCTGCCAGGTGCAAGGGACAGGAGGAGATGAGCTTGGATTTGCTTTGTCGCATCGTCCCTGCCCGTCTGCCGGAGCGATTCATCCCATCCACCTGCTGGTGATCGATCCGCAGGCCGGCCGGTGGCTCAGGTATGACGCAGTGAGTCACGCCTTGGACGAGGTGATTACCCAACTCGAGCCAAGCGGGGTATTGGCCGAGATGCACAGTGTCCTGCCGGCAACATCCGCAACGCTTCTCATCTTGGCCGCAGAGCCAGGCAAGACCGCTGCAAAATACGAAGCTGCGGAAAGTCTTGTCTGGCGGGATGCAGGGGTATTGCTGGGTTTTCTTGCGGTCGCCGCGGAGGCTCTAGGCTTGAACTACTGTCCTTTGGGCGTAACGGGCGAGCCCTGGGTGGGACGGCTACTCGATCAGCCTGGCTTGGCGGGGGTCGGAGCGGCCTTTGTGGGGGCGCCGCCGGACTAGCGGAAGGTCAGATACAGGCGCCATGGTCGTCTCACTTGGGCGCACCCCGTTTCGATTCCCGCCCATGAGCTGAGTGATCGTCCGGGGAGAGGACATCATTTCGTGCCACATCACAGCATCTAGCTCGGACGCGCGGACGCCGATCGCCTTGGAGAACCGCAGAAAGCGTTCTTCCAGCTCAAGATAGTTCCGCTCGACACTCATATCCTCGTCGAAGAAGCGTGCGAGTGCTCCGGCACGGAGGATGTGAATATCGAGGATGGCGACGTCGTCGGCGTCGAGCCAGTTGCGCGCGACCCACGAGGCGGTTTTGAACCCGACGCCTGGCAGCTGAATGAGCCAATCGCGCAGAGCCCGCCCGCTTGTCAGCGGCGGCTGCTCGACTGAAAGGCGCGCAAGGGCGGCACTCAGGTACCGCGCCTTTTGCCGCGCAAAGCGATATCGAATGTGTCGGCCATCGATATCGAGTGGCTCCGATAGCAGCTCCCCGATCTGTGCTTCGGTGGGCGTTCCCTGAAGGGCGCCGCACGATCTCAGCTTCTGGAAAGCGGCGACGCCGACCGCCGCTGGGATGCCATGGCCACCAAGTAGGCAAGCTGCTACCTCTTCGGCAAGGGTGCTTCCCAAACGATACCGAATTGGGGTGCCGCAGATCCGCCGCGCGATCACCTGGTATGTCCAGTACGCGGGTGTAGGGAAGGCTTCGACCGCGCCCCATGGCACGCCAGGTAGTGTCTCGGCATCGGGCGGGGGAAGATCGACCTTGATGACCGCTGCGCCTGTGAATACCGCGGCAGTTTGCATCATGATGTGCATGCCCTTTCGTTGTAGCGGGTGTTAAGCACCTGCAAGACGTGCTCACGCTCGACAGGATCCATCCGGCCGAAGCGCTCAAACAGCCTTTGGTGCCGTCGTTTGACAGCTTGGCGCTCGCGGAACGTCTCGCCCAAGAACGACGCATCGTGTAATTGCGTGGGCTCCGAAAAGTTCATCCAGACACATTCCTGGCGAAGCCCTCTTTGTGTATTGGCAGAGAACGACACTCTTCGCCACCCTCGAAGTCGTTCTTCGTAGAGGGCACTCTCGTAGCCCGAGATCATCACCATGCATGGAAGCGCAGCGAGTACATCCAGAAGGCGGAAGTGATCGGCGTCCGAGTACTCGTATCGGTAGATCTTCGTCCGACGGCGCGTGGCTGCCACGTAGGGTGGATCTGCGTAGACCAGCTCGTTTCCACGGAACGCGTACTGTTCCAGGAAAGTGACCGCATCTGCCTGAACCACCTTGCACCCCATCGGGGTGCTCTGCGACCACGCTGAAACAACACGCTCGTCAGCGTCGATGCCGATCGTGGTTTTGGCCGGTCGCTTGTTCCTCAACACGGCGCCGCTACCGAGGTGAGTCTCGATGTAGGTTTCATGGGGTGGCATCAGGTTGATCAGCCGCTGATAGCTCTTGCCTTTTCCGCCGGGGTAGCTCATGTCGTGAATCATCGTCGGTTCTGACGATGATTGCAAGCGGGTCTGATCGGGATGACGGGCAAACCATCTCGTACGGCTGTGGCGAAGAAGGCGTGTGTCTCTGTTTCCGCGACAGGCTACTGGCCTCTAGCCTCACCAGGCAGCGCAGTTGCAAGAGGCTTGCGTTCGCCAGCACAACCTGAACCGGACGAGGAAGCGTATCTGTCCCGCCACCTAGAGGCTGAGATTCGATTAAACTCTTTTGCCATAATTGTGTTGCATGCTTTGCCTGTGAATCGCGCAGGATCTTTCGCCCTTGACCGACAAGGGACTTGCACTATGCCCAGATCGGATCGGAACCCGTAAACAAGAGAATCACGACGAGCATGCGCGCCGACCTGCACCCATCAAGCCAGCCTGAGTGCTCCTCCGGTGCGACCCCCGCACTGATCTAAGCACTTCGGCAGCGTGGCCTCATCACCGATGAGGGCGTCGAGCGTGTGCAGGCCGCTGCGTTGGCACACGGGGTCGCGTTCTCGATTGCGGCGACGCGACTGGGCGTTGTCGCCGAACGTGAGATGGCACAGGTCTTTGCCGGTGTCCTGGACATCCCCTTGCTCGCGCGCGCTGAGTATCCGCGGCCGGCACGGCTTCCAGCCCGTCTCAATCTGGCGTTCCTGCGGAGGCACCGAGTGTGTCCCGTCGGAGAGTCTGAGACGCGCATCCGACTTGCGATGGCCAACCCACAGGACGATATCGCGATTGCCGGTGTCCGTTTTGCCATCGGTAAGGACGTGGAGCCGTTAGCTGCTCTCGAATCGGAAATCGACGAGTATCTGCTGGCCGCATTGGGTGACGAGGCGTCGAATAGTGGGGGCGAGCCTGGACAGGGCAAGCCGCTGCGAACGGGCGACGATATCGACAAACTGTCGGATCATGAGTCGGATGCCCCGGCTATACGTACGGCACACAGGCTGCTCACCCAAGCCATGGACTCCGGCGCTTCGGACGTCCATCTCGAACCGACTTCCGACTCGCTCGTCGTGCGTTACCGGATAGACGGCGCCCTCCTGGAAGTGGAGGTGTTGTCGAACCGCTGGGCTCAAGCCGTGATCTCGAGGTTGAAGCTCATGGCGCGGCTGGACATCGCTGAAAGACGGCTCCCGCAGGATGGCCGGATACGGTTTACGACACGAGGAGTCAGTCTGGACCTGCGCGTTGCCACCTTTCCGACGCTCCACGGCGAATCGATGGTGCTGCGCCTGCTGGGACAGCATTCAGTGTCGCCCGAGCTCGAGAGCCTGGGGCTCGATCCCCATGGCCTACAACTCTTGCGTGCGGCGCTGGATCGTCCCCACGGCATCGTATTGATTACCGGCCCGACGGGCAGCGGTAAGACGACGACCCTTTATGCGGCTTTAAATGCGATCAGGAGCCCGGAACGCAAGGTCGTCACGGTCGAGGATCCCGTCGAGTACACGCTCCCCGGGGTGTCGCAGTTGCAGGTCAAACCCGAGATTGGATTGACTTACGGGGCGGCCCTTCGATCCGTACTCCGTAATGATCCTGATGTGATCATGATCGGGGAGATCCGCGATCAGGAAACCGCAGACATCGCGATCCGCTCCGCTCTTACAGGACACTTGGTCCTCGCTACCCTGCACACGAACACGGCGGCCGGGGCAATCACGCGGCTGCTCGACCTTGGTGTCGAGGATTACCTTTTGGCATCAACGTTGGTGTTTGCGGGTGCCCAGCGTCTGGTTCGCCAGCTTTGCGCAACCTGCCGCTCTACACGCGAGCCAACGCAGGATGAACAACATGCGCTGATTTCGGCGCTTGGCCACAAGACTGAGTCAATCAAACTGCCGCGGGCAGTCGGATGCCCGACCTGCCGCGGACGAGGTTACTCGGGCCGCCTACCAATCTTCGAAGCCCTGCCGATCGGACCTGAGGAGCAGGCGGCAATCCGACAGCCGCACGCCGAGGAGGCTTTGCTCGGGCTGATCAAGCAAAAGAATCGCCCGACCTTGTGGTCTCATGGCCTGAACAGAGTGGTCCATGCGGAGACCACGCTGGAGGAAGTGCTTGGTGTCGTCGAGGAGCTCGGCCGGTGACGAAATTCACGGTGAAGGCGCTCACACCCGAGGGCTCATCCCGAGTATTCACTCGTGACGCAGAAGACGAGCGCCAACTCGCCATTCAACTTATCGGCGAGAATATGACGCCGATCCGGATCACCGCACAAGACGGCGGTCTGAACGATCTGCTGAGTCGACCCGTGATCTTGAGTCGGCGGGTTCCTGTTCGTGACGTTGCGCTCTTTTGTGAGCAAATCGGTGCAATGGTGGGGGCGGGACTTAGCATCGAGCAGGCGCTGCAGGTTGTATCGCGGCAAAGGGGAAGCCGGCCCTCCGCAACAATGGGTAGGCGCCTGTTGCCCCGTATCCAGGCGGGAAGCCCCATGTCCGATGCGTTGGAGGCTGAGGCCGGAATGCCTCGATATCTGCCGCCGATGATCAGGGCTGCGGAAGGCGGGGGGCGATTGGCAGAGGGCCTAGAGACCGCGGGCCGTTACCTCCAGCGGCAGGCCAGTACCCAAACCGAGATCACAAACGCCCTTACCTACCCGACGATCGTGCTGGCCACCGTGCTGGTTGCACTGCTGGTTGTGCTCACCGTGGTTATTCCGGGGTTTGAGCCGATCTTCGCGGGCGAAGAGCATCGTCTGCCAGGTATGACCCGCGCCGTGCTCTGGCTTTCGAATCTGGCTGTACACCATGCGATGGCGTCGCTGCTCTGGATCGGCGCGGTGGTGTTCGCCGGATTCCTGTTGCAGCGAAGATCGGAACGCTTCGCCGGCTGGATTGCTGCTGCGATCAGGCGACTTCCTCCTGTCCAACTCATGGACCAGCTGAATGTCTCTCGCGTCCTCAGCGTACTCGGGATGCTCTTCCAGAGCGGCGTTGAGGCTTCCGAGGCGGTTTTACTGGCTGCACAGGCAGCGGGATCAAGGCGCCTTCGGGATGCGTTGGAAGGTGCGTCGAGGCGACTGCGAGAAGGCGGTTCGATCGGCACGACACTCGAGACCATCCGAGTCATCCCGGATGAAACGTGTGCTCTCATCGAGGTTGGCGAGCACACCGGGGAGCTCGGCAAGACGACCCTGCGCGCCGCTCAACTTCTCGAGAGAGATACCTCCGAGCAGATCGAGCGCATGCTCGCACTTGTCAATCCGCTGGCGATCGCATTTCTTGGCGTCGTTGTCGGCCTTGTCGTTGGCGGTGTCATGCTCGGAATACTCAGTATCAATCAACTTGCATTGAGATCATGACGAAGCCCATCCACTTTTCCGTTCGGTCAGCCCCAGGAGCGTGTCGTGGCTTCACCTTGCTCGAGCTCCTCGTCGTGCTGGTGGTCATGGGGCTGTTGACGGCAGTCGTCACGCCCCAGGTGATGAACATGTTCTCTGGCGCCAAATCGGATACGGCAGCCCTTCAGGTAGAAACCATCACGACCGCACTGAATTACTACCGGATTGATACGGGCAGTTACCCCGACATGGAGCATGGACTGCGATCCCTTTGGGAAGCCCCGCAAGGGGTCAGCAAGTGGCGTGGCCCGTATGTCCGAAAGCAACTGAGCATGGTCATTGCTGCTGATGGCTTTTGCCGGCGGGATGGTCACGCAGCGTGATGGCGGAGGGGGGATCCCCCTCAGGGAACTTGAACAAACGAACCCCTCGGGGGAGTCTCTGGTTACCAAGCCAAGAGACCGTTCAAGTGTGCCATGTTGACCCGCAGCATTCGCAGTTTTTCCTGTTTCTGATTCGCCTCGACGAAGAGCTCGCTGCCCAGGCGCAGGGTGCAGGGTGCCCATGCGGCGGCGTGCTCCATCGTGCCAACTATCCCCGCAAGCCCCGTGGTTGCCCGACCCTCGCGATCCGCGAGGCGTTCTCGTCACGGCTGAGCTTTTGCTGCAGCCGTTGCCGCCGGCGCACGACCTCGATGTCGGTGCGCTTTCTGGGCCGGCGCGTGTATCTGGGCTTGGTAGTGGTGCTGTGTTCTGCCCGGCATGCCGGGCAGAACACAGCGGCGGCGAGGCTGTGCGAGGCGCTCGCGGTGCCGCTGCGCACGCTCACCCGCTGGCGACGGTGGTGGCGTGAGGGCTTCATGCACACGCCGCTGTGGCAGGCGATGTGCGCCCGCTTCATGCCCCCGGTGTCGCCCCAGGGGCTGCCGGGCGAACTGCTCGCACGCTTTGCCGGCGAGGCCACCGAGGCGCTGCAGCGGCTGCTGCGCTTTCTGGCGCCGCTCACGGTGCGCGCGGTCACGCTGCCCGAGGGGCGTTGAGTTCCCGCAGAGGATGCAGATCGCCACCGAACCCGAGGCTTCGTAGCCTGCACTCCCAGTGGCGCCACCCCCCGGTGCGCCCGAACCGGGAGACCCTCTTGAGCACACCGACCGATCCCCCGCAACGCGACCGCTGGGCGCGGCTGCGCTTCTCGATCATCGGCCCCTTGCTGGCCGCACCGCCCGCGCCGGGCGAGGTGCACGGTGCGCTGACCACGCTCTCCGCCCACACCTGGCGCCATCCCATCAGCGGCCAGGACGTACGCTTCGGGCTGTCGACGATCGAGCGCTGGTACTACGCCGCGCGCAGCGCCGCCGACCCGATCGCGGCGCTGCGCGACCGGCCACGCCCCCGGGGCCGCTTCGCGAGCCTGGCGCCGGGCGTCATCGACGCCCTGGTGCAGCAGTACCGCGAACACCCGGGCTGGACCGCGCAACTGCACTTCGACAATCTGCGCGCCGCGCTCTCGGGCAGCGGGCTGACCGTGCCGTCCTACCCAACGGTGCGCCGCTACCTCAAGGCCCAGGGGATGTTCCGTCAGGCGGCCCCGAAGCGCACGAGCGCGGGCGCGGTGCTCGCGCGCGACCGGCTCGAGCACCGCGAGGTGCGCAGCTTCGAGCTCGACCATGTCTCGGCGCTGTGGCACCTGGACTTCCACCACGGCGCGCGCCGCGTGCTCACCCGCGCCGGCACCTGGGAGAAGCCCTTCCTGCTGGGCATCCTGGACGATCGCTCGCGCCTGGTCTGCCACCTGCAGTGGTATCTGGACGAGAGCGCGCAGAGCCTCGTCCATGGTCTGTCCCAGGCCTTCATGAAGCGTGGGTTGCCGCGTGCGCTGATGACCGACAACGGCGCGGCCATGCTCGCCGACGAGACGGTATCGGGCCTGAACCGCCTGGGGGTGCTGCACCAGACGACGCTGCCGTACTCGCCCTACCAGAACGCCAAGCAGGAGTCGTTCTGGGGCCGCGTCGAGGGGCGGCTGATGCCCATGCTCGAGGGCGAGCCCGCGCTCACGCTGGCGCTGCTCAACCAGGCGACCCAGGCCTGGGTCGAGCAGGAATATCACCGTACCGAGCACAGCGAGATCGGCGCCACGCCGCTCGCGCGCTATCTGGTCGGCCCCAACGTGCGCCGCGACTGTCCCACCCCCACGGTGCTCGCCGACGCCTTCCGCATCGAGGCGCCACGACGCCAGCGGCGCGCCGACGGCACCGTGACCCTGCACGGGCAGCGCTTCGAGATCCCGGCGCGCTACCACGCGCTGGCCGTGGTGCACCTGCGCTACGCGCGCTGGGATCTGACCCGGGTCGATCTCGTCGATCCGCACACCGGCGCCGTGCTGTGCCCGATCACCCCGCTCGATAAATCCGCCAACGCCGAGCGTACGCGCCGGCCGCGCGCACCGAGCACGGTCGATCTGTCGCCGCTGCCGCCTGCGGGCATGGCGCCATTGCTCACTCAGTTGCTCGCCGACTACGCCGCCACCGGCTTGCCGCCAGCCTATCTGCCTGTCCCCACTTCCCCCGCCGCACAGGACCTCGCATGAACACCAAACTGCTCGCCCTCTACGGGCTCAAGTGGCACCCCTTCACGACCGAGGTGCCTACCGAGGCGATTCATGTGCCCGCGCGCCTCGAGCACTTCTGCTGGCGCATCGCGCAGGGGCTGATCGGCGAGGGTGGCTTCGCGATGATCCACGGTGACCCGGGCACCGGCAAAAGCGTGGCGCTGCGTCTGCTGGCCGAGCGCCTGGCACGGCTGCCCGATCTCACCGTCGGCGCGATCACCCATCCGCAGAGCAACCTCGCGGACTTCTATCGCGAGATGGGCGATCTTTTTGGCGTGCCGCTGCGTCCGCACAACCGCTGGGGCGGCTTCAAGGCGCTGCGCGAGGCCTGGTTCGCCCATCTGGAATCGACCCGGCGCCGCCCGGTGCTACTCATCGACGAGGCCCAGGAGATGAGCCCGGCGGTGCTCTCGGAGCTGCGCCTGATGGCCAGCGCGAAGTTCGATTCGCAAGCGCTCCTGTGCGTGGTGCTCGCCGGCGACGCGCGCCTGCCCGAGAAGCTGCGCCGCGAGGAGCTCATCCCGCTCGGTTCGCGCATCCGCACCCGGCTCGCCACCGAGGCGGCCAGTCGCGAGGAGCTGTTCGCCTGCCTGCAGCATCTGGTGAGTGCGGCGGGCAATGCCAGCCTGATGAGCACCGCCCTCATGCACACCCTGTGCGATCACGCCGTCGGCAACTACCGCATCCTCACCACGATGGCCGCCGAGCTGCTCGCGGTGGCCGCCCACCGCGACCTGCCTCAGCTCGACGAGAAGCTCTACCTCGACGTCTTTGCCCCGCCCGAGATCGTCGCCCCACGCCGTGCCTCGGCCCGGCGCTGACCCCCCACCGGAACGTCATCATGCACAACCACCCCCCGAGCGCACCGCTGTCGTGGCCCGAATTGCCCGATGAGGCGGCCGTGGCCCTTCAGGGCGTACTCCACGACTTCGTCATGCTCTTCGAGTCCCACTACCTCGGCCAGATCGAGCGCTACTACCACGAGCGATCGCGCGAGCACCTCGTCGCACCCGACTTCGTCCAGCCCGACCTGTTCCGCTCGGCCTACCCGGACGATCCACCGTTCTGAACCGTGCTCAATCGGGATAGGGGCGGCCAGATTATCTGGCCGACCCCTCCCACACCACCCGGCATGCGGGTCCGCACCGGGCGGTTGGAATAGTTGAGGTCGAGACACAGGAGCAAATTCCTGCACCCCGCCTGAAGCCGCTTGTCTTTGATCCGCCGGAAACGGTTTCTCGCTGCCTACAAGCCTTGGGTTTCACCCTTGGCAACCTATGGGCGAGCTTCGCAAAGCGAACATCTGAGACACTCCGCCTCCGAGAACCACAGGGCACCTTCTCCTGTTCCTTTGGCCCTTCGCTCCTGACAGGCAGCTACTATGGCCGCTGCTGACTCCTCGCTCCGGCTCAACACCGTTGGCCTTTCAGCCACAAGGCGAGGTCTCCCCAGGTAAGAACGCGATCCTTCCCCGCACGACCGCCGGATTTACGCCACCTCGCTTTGACCACGAGGGCTTTGCGGTTCGTTGCCCGCTCGCCCTGCTCGGCATCGCCTCATATCCGGTTCTTGTCCATCGGCCCGCGGTTTCGCTCCACGCTTCCTCCCCACACTCGGTCACCCTCATGCAGTTGCGCTTCGCTTCATTCGCCGTGGTCAGCTTGTGGGAGGACTTTCACCTCCAAGATCGCGCCCATGCTGGGCGCACAGCACAAACGCCGCCCCTCAGCGTCACCGGGCGGCGTTTCCATTCGACGGCGTGCCTCGACACGCCATCGCGCTACGTGATCATCGGAACATCAAATTGGGTGACCACACTCAAGCAACAGCATCTGATTGATCCGTGGGGACGCCCCTATCGCTACAGAATCCCCGGCAAGCACGGCGCGGTGGACGTTTTCTCGTTCGGGGCAGACGACAAGGAAGGCGGCAGTGGCGAAGACTCCGATATCGGCAATTGGGACAAGCAATGAGCGTGGCTTGACCTTGCTCGAACTCTTGGTAGTCATTGTGCTGATTGGTCTGCTCGCGACCGTTGGTGCTCAAGCGATACCTGGTGATGGGCGACGGCTGCAGCGCGCGACAGATCATGTTGAGCATCAACTGAGAATGGCGCGTCTGCACGCCCTGAAGACGGGCAGCAGCGTAAACATCCCCTGCAACGAGCTGACTGCACCTCGACAGGCAGCATCCGTTCGATTAAACGAAGACTCGGCCGTCCCTGGGTCTTGCATCGGATCGAAAGGGCCCGCAGTCGGCGTCACTTTTTTTGCGGACGGATCGTCCAGCGGGGAGGTGATTGAACTTGCAGTGGGTAAGGGGCGCGTGCGCATTCACATCGATCCTCTGACAGGCACCTCGACCCTTGACTAGCGCCATGCGTGTACAGGCGGGCTTCAGCCTGCTCGAGATATTGGTCGCACTCGCTGTGGCCGCCCTGTTCTTCGGGATACTGCTCCCCACGATGGTGACGAACCTTGATCGAACGCACGCTGACGCCTCGCGTTCAGCGGCTCTCCGGGTGGCGCAAAGTCAGATCGAGATCCACACGGTGATTGCTCACGATATGGACGGTCGCTTCGAGGGGCGAGACGGATCATTTGCGTGGGCGGCAACAATCGATCAAGCGGAAACCGGTGCCGGTGCCGGCGCGCAAGGCGCCGCAAGCCCCTTTGTGCTGCGCCGTGTGCGCGTTGACGTCTTCGAGGAGCGAATCCAGCCGATCGTCTCACTCGAGGTCTACCGTGTTGGAGTGGTTCGATGAAGGGTCATCGAATTCGCACGGAGGAAGCAGGCTTCACCCTTTTGGAGCTACTGATCGCCATGGTCATTGGCGGCGGTCTCATCTATCTGATCTCCGACGTCTTGACGCTGGTTCAGCGTGGGTCTGAACGGTCCCGTGAGGTTGCCAATCAGCTGTTGATCGACCAACGCGCCATTGCCCTCGTGAGGGATGCGATCGCGAACCTTGTGCCGCCGGTCGACGCTGATGAGCGGTACAAAATTGTTGCGACGGAATCCCGCTTCGAGTTCGCCACCTCTCCGGTCGACGCCCAATCTCAGTGGGGTTCCATCAACGCAAGGATCGTGATCGAGGCGCCCGTCGATGGAAAAGTCGCGATCACGTATGAACACGGGGGAGGGCAGGTTGGCAAACTACACGCAAGCCCCCGCGCGCGGGTTGTCCTTTTCAAGGATCTGACAAGCGCCTCTCTTCAATATCTTTACCGCTCGGACCTAGGTGTCCGAGGCGAGCCATCAACGCCTGGACAGCCCCCCGAGTTGGTCACGCTGATTTGGGCAGGCGATGAGAATCCAAAGCTGATTCAATCGATATCCATTCGGCCCAGGCTCAACGCTGGAGCGAACTGCCAGCTAGAAGTTCAAAGTGCCCGTTGTCGCTAGCCAGTAGGCCAGATTGTCCCGGGATTATGTAGCAACCGCACAAGGAGCCTGCTCTGCGCATCAGCGCCTGATCGACCGCCAGTTCGAGAGTGACTGCACGATGTCACCGTACCATCTCGGTGGCCTCTGAAACCCCTTCAGCATCAGGTTATACCGGATCGCCTTGTCCTTCCAGGCCTCCGTGAGGCGCTGCTCCAGATCCTCCACCAACCAGAGACCGCACATGAGCACCAGATGACGCGTGTCGCGCCGGAGGTCCTCGATGCCGATCCTACCTTCCGGCAGCAGGGGTACTTCCGCGTGTCCGAGCGTGGTCGCCAGGTGTCGCAGCAGCAAACCATTGTTCGATTTCGAACAGATCATGCCGCAGAGATGGTGCAGGACTCTGAAGAAGCCGAGGTCGAACCGATGGGCCGTATTCGCTGCTGGCATGATGGATCGCAGCATGGCCCCGGAGAACGCTTGGAGTGACTCGGTGGGGAATGTCTCCGGATGGCATGGGACCTCGCGGAGGTCAGTGCCGCACGTGGCACAGGCATGCATGGGACGGGCGTCCGCCAGTTCCCGTCCGAAATCACCCCGATGCGGAGTAACGGGGCTATGACAGGTCGGGCATTCATCGTAGAGCGCGCACTGGTGCTCGGGGCAGTACGTGTAGAGCGCGAGGCGCCACGTCTTCCTGAAGTAAGGAATGGGATCGCCCGCCAGACATGCGGGGCAGAACTGCAGGCTGGAGGCTGTTCTTCGCATGCCGTGGCCTTTGATCGGCAAGACCCAGCTCAACCGACCGCTGGTCCGGCGCCTGGGGTACAGCCGTCCTCGATAGGTCACCAAGGTCGCATGGAACGCGTCCCAATAGTTGCATCCCGTGTGCGTGCAAAGGGTGCGAAGCAACCATGGAGGTGCGGAGCGATCGATATCCCGGTTCCAGGGCGATCTCTCGTTTCCGAACAACTGCCAGGACAAGGTCTGCAGCTTGATCGCGTTGGCGTGGGCGATCCGCACGATCCAGGACGACAGCAGTTCGTCCGGAAAGGGGTGGGGGTGCGCCGGCCACAAGTGGTCACGTGGCATGTCACTCCCTCGGCTCCTTGCGGCGCTCGGAAGGTGGCACCCAGTCGATACTGTCGAGGATTCGCTTATCGATTCGCTCCTGTCCACGTTCAACCGCTGCAACAGCCGCATTCACGAGCAAACGGGAAATCTCGCCCAGGTATCCTTCGCTCATCGAGTAGATCTTGTCGGCTAGCGAGCCTTCGATCAGCACGGACGGGTAACGCAAGGGGAGGACGCGCTCAAAGGTGGCGAGCAGGCGCAGAAAGTCGTCGTCATTGCCCCAGCGCGGCAACAGGGCGTGATCGAATCGGTTGGAGAGCTGAGGATCGGTCTGGATGGCCCGGAAGGCGTCCCGCGTACCGACCCCGACGATGGGGACTTCGAGCTCGTTGCCGAGATACTTGATCACGTTCAGAAACGCCTTCTGCTTCGCCATCGATCCGGCAAGTATGTGGTGAATCTCGTCGATGATCAGCATCTTCAAGCCCACTTCCCGCAGCAGCTTGATCGCCTGGAACTGCTTTCGGTCGGCGCGATCGCCCGGTTTGTACGTTGCAAACAAGCGCTCCAGGATCGCGTTATAGAACCGCCCTTCATCTGGAACTGGAGGTGCCTGTACGAACAGAACCGGCACCACAGCGGCTTCTCCCGAGGGGTTGTCATTTGGCTTGTGCTGCCCGCAGAAGCGCTTAACCAGCATGGTCTTGCCATTGTTGGTGTCGCCCACGATGAGCAGGTTCGGCATCCGGTGTGATGCCGGGTAGCTCAGCAGCGTTTCGAGCTGCTTGAGCACCTTCTGGGCGCGTGGGTAGCCGATCCAGCGCGGCGAGCGGATGTAGGCGATCCGTTCCTGATCGGTGCGCGCAAGGTATTCGGCAGCCTTCTGTAGGAGATGGGAGGCGTCGTCACCCATCTCGGTCCCCCGAGTCCGCCATGTCGTCGACCTCCTCGAACGGCACGATGGAGACCTTGGGCTGGGATGGTGCCACGGATTGCGGAATGACTTGAGGAGCCGTCGATGCCGGAAGGTGCTCGCGTGCGTTCGAAAGCCCCAGGCGACGGCGCTGTTGGTTGCGTCGCATCTTCTTGGTGAGCTTCTGGGCACTTTGCTCGATGGACTGCATCTTGTCGTAGGCGGAGAAGATGAGGTTTTCGTCGACGGTAACCTTGGGTTGCTCTTCCAGGGCACGCCTCTTCGCTTCTCTCAGCTCCCAGATGCTGATTGCGGGGTGCGAGGTGTTTCGGTAAGGGATCGCGTAGTACTGTTCGACTTCGGGATCGTAGAACCAAATCGTGCTGATGTCGCGGGGATCCCGGCGGCACAGGAACAGCCGCTTGTTCTTCGGGTTATCTGGATCGGTGGAGTTGATCCAGCGGCGCAGCACATCGTGTTGGTACTCGATATGGTCCCAGATGATGCCGTAGTGCTGCACCGTCCGGGTTTCGTAGGGCATGAGATCGAGCTTGAGACGCAGTTCGTCGGTGATCCGAGGGGGAACGCCAATGCCGGGCTCCTTCTTGGTGCCCAAAACGCCCTCTTGCCACTTGGCGATCGGTGGCATGCCCAGCTCGGAGTGCATACGCTGGTGATAGATCTCGACGCACAAGATCGTGAACCACTTTTCGAACTCCGCCAGGCTCATGACCGCGCGGGCATCCGAGTCATACTCGCCTCGCTGGCGGGGGTTGGAGAAGGTGGTGCCAGGGGCGGAATGGATCTCGTCATTCAGCGTACCCAGCAGCCGCTCGATGTGCGCTCCGTAATGGGGTGTGGCCACAGGGCGCCACTCCAGATCGATGCCGTATTCCTTGCAGGCCATTCTCATCATGTTCCCGCGGAATTCCTTGGCGTTGTCCGCGTGGATGGTGCGCGGGACGCCCCAGCACGGCCAGGCGGTCTCGATTCCCTGCTTCGCGAGCCACTTCTCTTTCGGCAAAAAAGCCTGCGTGAGACACAAGCCTAGCGAGAGATTGCCCGGCGGGTCGAATGAGATGTAGAACCCGAGCACCATGCGCGAGAACACGTCGATCAGCAGCGTGAGCCATGGGCGTCCGATCGGTAGGCGGTGGATGTCGTCAACGAGGATGATGTCGACGAGGGTGTGGTCAACCTGGACTACGGACAGGGGCTTGTCCGCGCCGGGGAACGGCCCCTTGATCGGTGCGTAGCCGTCCCGGGCCGCCTTGCTGCCCTCGCGAGCCTTGGTCTTCTTGAAGGCATCGAGTGCCTTGATTCGCTGGCGAACGGTGTTTCCATGAGGCGCTTTCAGTCCCGCTTTGGCGCATAGCTTCTCGATCTCGCGGATCACCTTCGAAGGTTTCCGTTTTTGGGGAGTGAGGTAGAAGGATTCGATCGTGTCGTTGACAATCTTATCGACCTCGGGCGCAAGCTTCGCTTGCCCCTTGTCCCGGCGCGTTTTGCGCAGGAAAACGGAGACTTTC
This sequence comes from Thauera sp. DNT-1, assembly GCF_055393985.1. Taxonomy (NCBI): domain Bacteria; kingdom Pseudomonadati; phylum Pseudomonadota; class Betaproteobacteria; order Rhodocyclales; family Zoogloeaceae; genus Thauera; species Thauera sp. DNT-1. The sequence continues at coordinate 2,873,286 of NZ_AP043752.1, forward strand.
CCGGTTGTCTCGAACAGCTTGAGCCATCGGTAAAGGGTGACGAAATGAAGACCCAATTCTTCCGCGCGGAGGTGAACGTACTGAGTGGAACGCTGCGAGTTATCCAGCAAGGGTTTGATGCACTCGAACTTGCGTTCGGCGTCCTGCTGCTGCTGCTCATCACGAGCGTGGATATCCGATTGCGTCGCCTCAGGCAGGGCCTCGACGGAACTGAGATCGTCGATTGGCGCTTGAAGCAGCTTGCCCGACTCGTGCTCACGCAGAACCACTGTCCTGAAGTCCTGCGACTCCTGCTGGATGGTGTGGCGCCGCCCCCGGTAGAAGACCTCCGTGCCGTAATCCAGGACAACAGGCGGGAGCACGTTCTTGCTCACGATATGCTCCAGATTGGAGACTGCATGGTGATTTCGGCTTCCAGATCGATACCGATCTGGTGACGTGCGACAAGATGCCAGAGGGCTGGGACATATTCGGCTTGGCGCCACACGCTCGAGCTCAGCGCCTGTAGAACTGCGGCTGGCGTGCTCCTGCGTTCCGCAGCTATCGCAGCCAGAACCGTTTCGATATCTTCCTGCGGAATGTTCCGGCGCCCGAAGGGCGCGAGGAAGCGGATGTTGGTGAGCCGTTGTGTTCGCACCTCGACTTCCGTGATCAGTCGGAATCGCCAACCGTGTTGCTTGGCGTAACGAACACCCCGCCTGAAGTTGGGGTGCAGTGTCGCCCAGTCCTTCGCGAGATCGGCGCGGTACTTGACTTCGCACAACCATGGTCGCCGCTGCAGTTCCGGAACGAACTCAACCAGGACGTCAGGTGTGTAGCGACGTGCGCCCTTCTTTGTCCCGTCCGACCACTCAATGCGCACTGGCTGGACTTCGTAGCGCGCGACGTCGGGGGAAAAATCGAGCAGTGCCAGGAAGTCCCGTTCAAGAGTAGACTCGAACTCCGCCGGTCCTACGGCCTTACTCGATGCGGCAATGCCGGTCACGTTGCGAAAGTTCTTTGGAATTTTCCGTACTGGCATTTCAAGGAGGTTGCAGAGATGTGTGTAATTCTGAATTTCGTTGCACGTACCTATGTCTTTTTTAGCTCGTATCAATGTAAAAGCAAGCCCTTTCATGGGCTATTTTTGCAAAAAGCGCTGTAATTGATATCTGAGAAGACTCCCGCGGCTGGCCGGGCGACGGCTTCGCGCTGACGCAGGTCGGACCGGGGCGCCAACCCCCGCGGGTGGCGTGGCCCCGGGGTTTTCGCTGGCTCGGGGCGTCGCGGCTTCGCTCCGCCCCGGGGCTCGCTGCGCCGGGGCTTTCGCGGCTCCGGTCCGGCCTTGGGGCCGGGGTGGCGCTCGCCGCCTGCACTCGCGGCCCCTCGCTTCGCTCGGGGCTGCCCTCGGCGGCGGACGCCGCGGGGGCGGCGACGCAAACTCGTCGCTGCGCTCCTCGGACATGCGTCGCCTTGTTTCCCCCGCGACGCCCTCCGCCTCGGCGCTCCTGAAGTTGGCGAGCGCCACCCCGGCCCCAAGGCCTCGCGCCTGCGCGCATCAGGGCGCCGAAAAACCTCGCCGATCAGAAGTCATCACGCTTCCGAAGCCGCGCCGTAGGAGCGACGCAAGTCGCGATCGCGGCCGCCGGTCGACCGCCGCGCGCGTTCCCGGCGCCGCCGTCGCCGTGGAAGCCCGCGTCGATCCGTCCCGACCTGCGAGAGCCCCGCCTACGGACAGCCCTTGCACCCGTCCGTCTGCGCGTTGAGGAAGATCGCCTGATCCAGGTTCGCACCGGTGAGGTCCGCGTTGCTGAGCTGGGCGCGGGTGAAGTTCGCCCCCAGCAGGTTGGCGCCGACAAAGGACGCGCCCGCGAGCTTGGCGGCGCGCAGGTTGCTGCGGGTGAGCTCGGCGCCATCGAAGCGGCTGCGCTCGGCGCGGGCGTTGGTCAGGTCGGCGCCGCCGAGCTGGGCGGCGGTGAGATCGGCGTCGTGCAGGTCGGCGTTCTGCAGGATGGCGTTGCGCAGGTCGGCTTCCTTGAAGCTGGCGCCGGTCAGGCGTGCGCCACGCAGGTTGGCGCGCAGCATCGAGGCCTTGTCCAGCGTCGCGCCTGCCATCTCGGCCTGGGAGAAGTTGGCTTCGTTCAAGGTGGCGCCGCGCAGGTTGGCGCCGGACAGATCCGAGCGGGTGAACTGCGAGTTGGCCAGATTCACCCCTTCGAGGTTTGCCCCGTTGAGGTTGAGGTTGGTGCACAGCGTGCCGCGGCGGATGTCGCAGCCGCCGATGTTGCCGGCGCGCTGGGCGTGGGCGGGCGGGAGCAGGGCGAGCAGCAGGCTGGCCGCGAGGGTGGCGTGCAGTGTGGCGCGGATCGTGGGCATGGGGTGCGTGGGCTTCCCGGTCAGGCGGGTTCGGCGAGAAGCTGTTCGAGCAGGCCGTGCAGCTTGTCGAAGTCGGGTTCGCCGAGGATCTTCTGCACGATCCTGCCGTGCTTGTCGAGGACGTAGCTGGTCGGGGTCAGGCGCACGCCCTCGAAGCCACGCGCGATGCTGCCGTCGCGGTCGAGCACGAAGGTGAAGGGCAGGGCGCTGCGCTCGACGAAGGCGGCGACCTGGGCGGGCGGGTCGTAGTCCATCGCCACCGCCACGGTGCGGTAGCCGCGCGCCTCGAACTTCTCCTGCGTCGCCTTCAGCGCCGGCATCTCCTTGATGCAGGTGGTGCAGGTCGTGGCCCAGAAGTTCACCAGCACTACCTTGCCGCGCAGGTCGGCAGTGCGGAAGCTCTGCCCCTGCAGCGTGGAGAAGGCCACGTCGGGGGCGGCGGGCTTCTGGGTGAACACGAAGAAGCCGGCGACTGCGAGGACGAGGACCGCGACGGCGGCGGCGATCTTGAGCTTCATGGCGGGGTCCGGAACGGTTGAACTGCGCGGCGGCAGGCGCTTTACGGGCGATTTTGAGCGAGCGCCCGGGGCTTGTCACCTTCGACCGGTCGGACAGGCGCTGCCTGCAAAGGTGCCCGTCTTGCTAGACTTCAAGCATCGGGGACGCGCGACCGGCGTCCCTGCACCCGTTTTCCGACATTCGATCCGAGGCAAGACCGCAATGACCAGCCCCCCCGTGTTTACCTGGAGTGACCGATTCCTGCTCGGGCATCGCACGATCGACGACACCCATCGCGAGTTCGTGGACTGTGTGGATGCGCTGCTGCGCGCGAGCGACGCGGAGATCCCCGCCGCGCTCGAGGCCTTCGCCCGCCACGCCGAGGCGCACTTCGCGCAGGAGGACGCCTGGCTCTCCGCGGCCGATTTCCCCACCGGTGGCGACTGCCACATCGACGAGCACGCCAAGGTGATGGCGTCGGTGCGCGAGGTGCAGGAGCTCGTCGCCAAGGGCGAGGTGGAGATCGCGCGCGAGCTCGCGCAGGCGCTGATGGACTGGTTCCCCGGCCACGCCGACTACATGGACTCGGCACTCGCCACCTGGCTGGTGAAGAAGTCCCACGATGGGCGTCCGCTGGTGCTGCGGCGCAAGGAAAACCTGTGAGCGCCTCGCCAGGCGGGCGCAGGCGACCTTGGGCGAGCGCCCGGTGGCCGCGCATCCGGCGCCGTCCGGCCGGCACTCGCCGGGCCGCACGCCCGATCGGCTAGAATCGATCCCCACGCCGCCCGGCCGGGCGGCTTTGCTTTTCTGCGATCCAGCTCACGATGTCCGCCCTCCTCAACGCGCCCCAGCGCGAAGCGATCCGCTATCTCGACGGCCCCTGCCTGGTGCTGGCCGGCGCCGGCAGCGGCAAGACGCGGGTGATCACGCACAAGATCGCGCACCTGATCAACGAGTGCGGCATCGGCGCGGCCAACATCGCCGCGATCACCTTCACCAACAAGGCCGCCAAGGAGATGCAGGAGCGCGTCGCCCACATCATGGGCGGGCGCGTGCCGGGCGGGCTCACCGTGTGCACCTTCCACGCGCTCGGCGTGCGCATCATCCGCCAGGAGGCCAAGCACTGCGGGCTGAAGCCGCAGTTCTCCATCCTCGACGCCTCCGACACCGTGCAGATCGTCTCGGACGTCGCCGGCGACAGCGACAAGGGCATCGCCAAGCAGATGCAGTGGCAGATCTCGTCGTGGAAGAACGCGATGATCACGCCCGAGGAGGCCGCGCAGCTCGCCGACAACGAGATCGCCTCGGTCGCCGCCAGGCTCTACAAGGAATACGAGCGCACCCTGCGCGCCTACCAGGCAGTGGATTTCGACGACCTCATCTCGCTGCCGGTGCGCCTGTTCGACGAGCACCCCGAGGTGCGCGAGCGCTGGCAGAACAAGCTGCGCTACCTGCTGGTGGACGAGTACCAGGACACCAACCGCGCCCAGTACCGGCTGCTCAAGCTGCTGTCGGGCGTGCGCGGCGCCTTCACCGCGGTGGGCGACGACGACCAGGCGATCTACGCCTGGCGCGGCGCCGACGTCGAGAACCTGAAGCTGCTGCAGCAGGACTACCCCAAGCTGAAGGTGATCAAGCTCGAGCAGAACTACCGCTCCTCACGCCGCATCCTCGAAGCCGCCAACACCGTCATCGCCAACAACGCGAAGCTCTTCGACAAGCGCCTGTGGTCCGAGCACGGCCAGGGCGAGCAGATCGTCGTCACCAACTGCCGCGACGCCGAGCACGAGGCCGAGTGGGTGGCGACCAAGATCACCGCGCACAAGTTCGAGCACCGCACCCGCTTCAAGGACTACGCCATCCTCTACCGCGGCAACCACCAGGCCCGCCTCATCGAGCAGCAGCTGCGCAACCACCGCATCCCCTACGTGATGTCGGGCGGGCAGAGCTTCTTCGACAAGGCCGAGATCCGCGACCTCATCGCCTGGCTGCGCCTGCTGGTCAACGAGGACGACGACCTCGCCTTCATCCGCGCCATCACCACGCCGCGCCGCGGCATCGGCGCCGCCACCATCGAGGCGCTCGGCGCCTACGCCGGGCATCGCCACACCAGCCTGTTCACCGCGGTGTTCGAGGAAGGCCTCACCCAGCACCTCAACGCCAAGCAGCTGCAGGGCGTGCAGGAGTTCGCCGCCTACATCAACCGTCTGCAGTACCGCGCCCCGCGCGAGCCCGCCGCGCAGCTGCTCGAAGACCTGCTCGGCGCGATCCGCTACGAGGCCTGGCTGTTCGAGCACTGCGACACGCGCGAGGCCGAGTCGAAGTGGAGCAACGTGCGCGATTTCGTCGGCTGGCTTGGCCGCAAGGGCGAGGAGGACGGCAAGAACCTGCTCGAGCTCACCCAGACCATCGCGCTGATGTCCATGCTCGACAAGGAAGACCCCGACTTCGACGGCGTGCAGATGGCCACCCTGCACGCATCCAAGGGCCTGGAGTTTCCGCATGTGTTCCTGGTCGGCGTCGAGGAGGGCCTGCTGCCGCACCAGAGCAGCATCGACGAGGACAAGGTCGAGGAAGAGCGCCGCCTGATGTACGTCGGCATCACCCGCGCGCAACGCAGCCTCAACCTGACCTGGTGCGAGCGGCGCAAGTCGGGCAAGGAGTTCCGCACCTGCGAGCCGAGCCGCTTCATCGCCGAGATGGGCGGCGACATCAAGATGAACGACCGCAAGACCGCACAGCCGGTGACGAAGGAAGAAGGCAAGGCGCGGCTGGCGAACCTGATGGCGATGTTCGAGAACCGCGACAAGGCTTGAGCGGCCGCTCGCTTGTGGCGCCCCGACAGGAAAGGGCGCGATAGGGGTCTGCTGCAGGCCGGGGCCCCAGGCGCAAAAAAGGCAGCCGCGGAGGCTGCCTTTCCTGACTTGGCCGACGGCTGCGACGCAGCCCGCGGATTACTGCTCGACCGGCGGCTCGGTATAGCCGGCGCCGGCGAGGTTCGCGAGGTAGGCCACGGCGCGTTTCACCTCGGTGTCCGTGAGGTCGCTGCCGCCACCGCGCGGGGGCATGGCGTTCTTGCCGGCGATCGCCGAGGCGGTCAGGCCGTCGTGGCCGAGCGCCAGGCGGGGTCCCCAGGCCGCGGCGTCGCCGGTCTTCGGCGCACCCACCGCGCCGGCGTCGTGGCAGGCGGCGCAGATCGACTTGTAGATCTGCTCGCCGGTGCGGGTTCCCGGCGTGATGGTCACGGCCTGGATCTCGACACGGGCGACCGGCTGGATCAGCGTGGCGCGGAGTTCTTCATCGACCTTGCCCGAGTCGCCACAGCCGGCCAGCAGCGCGGCTGCAACCAGGGCGACGGGCATTGCGAGGCGGGCGGGCCGCAGGGGGCGTGGGTTCGACATGCTTTGATCCTCGGACGGTGGCGCAAGACAGGGTCTAAAGCGGGGATTATAGCGGGCTAAAAACCATTGTGGCAGCGCGCCATGGACTTTGCCGCCGAAGCGGGCTATGCTTCCGCGCCTTGTTCGGGCGCTTCGTCCGGACACCACGCGCCCGTAGCTCAGCTGGATAGAGTACTGCCCTCCGAAGGCAGGGGTCGGACGTTCGAATCGTCTCGGGCGCGCCAAACAATTCAATGGGTCAGGTCTTTGCGGACCTGGCCCGTTTTGTTTTGTGCTCATCCCGTGGCCGAACCGCGACCACGCTGTGACCGAGCCGGTGTGAGCTCAGCCCGTCCTCGCTCCCGTTCGAGCGTTGCCTTCCGTGACCGAACTGTCGGGGCTCGTGCGTCCTGTGCCAGCTCCAGTTCGATCTGCAGTCCCCGGGGTGGCCAGGTTCCAGTTTCCAACTGCCGTGAATGCCCGCGGCGCATGGCTGCTTCTCCGACCGCGTTGCGCTCAGTGTGCGCTTCGAAGCCGCCCGGGCACGCGCCCGAATCGGCTCGCCGAGTCATCCTCGTGCTCGATCGAGCCTCTCCCGCGACGCCCATGATTGCAGTGTTTGTGACGATTCATTTTTCTGAAACATTGCGCCGCTAGCATTCGGCGTGGTGCTACAGGTGCCGTTTCTTGCGCCTGGCCTCGTGCATAACTTTCGGAGAAATCGATGAAACGAACCGTTCTTGCTTCTGCATTCCTCGCGCTCGCCGCGACGTCGGTCCAAGCCGAATCGCTGGTCAAGGTTGACGGCTCCAGCACCGTGTACCCGGTCACCGAGGCCGTCGCGGAAGATTTCCAGAAGTCGGTCAAGGGCGAGATCAAGGTCACCGTGGGCATTTCCGGGACCGGTGGCGGTTTCAAGAAGTTCTGCCGCGGTGAGATCGACGTCGCCAACGCATCGCGCCCGATCCTGAAGAAGGAAATGGAGGACTGCGCCAAGGAAGGGATCACCTACTACGAACTGCCGGTGGCCTTCGATGCGCTGACCGTCGTCGTCAATCCGAACAGCAAGATCACCCAGCTCAGCGTCGCGCAGCTCAAGAAGATGTGGGAGCCGGATGCCCAGGGCAAGGTCTCGAACTGGAACCAGGTCGACCCGTCCTTCCCGGATGCGCCGCTCAACCTCTTCGGTGCGGGTTCCGACTCCGGTACGTTCGACTACTTCACCGAGGCCATCAACGGCAAGTCCAAGGCTTCCCGTGGCGACTACACCGCCTCCGAGGACGACAACGTTCTCGTCCAGGGCGTGTCGCGTGATGTCAACGCGATCGGCTACTTCGGCTACGCCTACTACGCCGAGAACCAGGGCAAGCTGAAGGCCGTGGCGATCGTCAATGCCAAGGGCGAGGCCGTGCTGCCGTCCGAGAAGAGCGTGATCGATGGTTCGTACAACCCGCTGGCCCGTCCGATCTTCATCTACGTCTCGGCGAAGGCGCTCGAGCGCGCCGAGGTGCGCCAGTTCGTCGATTTCTACATGAAGAACGCCCCGGCGCTCACTTCGGAAGTCAAGTACGTGCCGCTGCCGGCCAAGGCCTATGAGGCCAACATGGAGCACATGAAGAGCAAGAAGCTCGGCACGGTGTTCGGCGGCCATGCCGACGTGGGCGTGACGATCGAAGAGCTGATCTCGCGCGAAGCCAAGCTCTGATCCTTGATTCTCCGAACTGCCTGGATGGGGGCTTTCCCGTCCGGGCAGTTTTTCACCCTTGGAGGGAGCCGTGCCTGGATCCCGAGTCATGAGGATGGACATGTCGTCCATGCACACCACTACGGTCAGCGAGCGCCTGTCGAGAAAGCTTTCGCGCAATGTGCGCGAGCGTGCCATCGAACTCGTACTCTTTCTTGCCGCCTCGGTTTCAGTCCTGACGACCATCGGGATCATCTGGATCCTGATCTTCGAGTCGTATCACTTTTTCGAACACGTCCCGGTGTGGGATTTCCTCACCGACACGATGTGGACGCCGCTGTTCTCGACGCCGCGCTACGGCATCCTGCCCTTGCTGCTCGGCACCGTAACCACGTCCCTGGTCGCGCTTGCGGTCGCGGTGCCGCTAGGCACGGTGATCGCCATCTACATTTCCGAGTTTGCCTCACCTCGTGTGCGTGAGATCGTCAAACCGTTTCTCGAGTTGCTCGGTGGTGTCCCGACCATCGTTTATGGCTATTTTGCGCTGACGGTCGTTTCGCCCGTTCTGCAATACTTCTTTCCGTCCCTGCCCGGCTTCTCGATGCTCGCAGCGGGTCTCGTGATGGGCATCGCGATCGTTCCGTACATCAGTTCGCTCTCCGAGGATGCGATGCGGGCGGTGCCGATGAGCCTGCGCGAGGGTGCATACGCGATGGGCAGCACGCGCTTCCAGACTGCCGTGAGGGTGGTCCTGCCGGCCGCGATTTCCGGCGTGCTTTCGGCCTACATCCTCGGGATTTCGCGTGCAGTCGGCGAGACCATGATCGTGGCGGTTGCTGCAGGCATGCAGCCGAACTTCACCATGGATCCGACGCAGCCGGCGCAGACGATTTCGGCCTACATCGTGCAAGTCGCAATGGGCGACCTGCCGCATGGTTCGATCGGATATCAGTCGATTTTCGCTGCTGGTCTGAGCCTGATGCTGCTGACCCTGTTCTTCAACATCATGGGGCACCTGATTCGCCGTCGTTATCGCGAAGCCTACTGATACCGGATTCCTGAGAATGAACAATCAAGACATCGCTTCGATCCGCGGCATCATCCGAGGCAACCGCCGCTGGGACCTGATCTTCGCAGTTGCCGGCTTCCTGGCGTTGACGGTCGGGGTGCTGGCCTTCGTGACCTTGTTCGGCCAGATGGTGATCAACGGATGGGAGCGCCTGAACCCGGACTTCTTCACCAGCTTTCCGTCGCGTCGGGCGGCAAATGCGGGCATCTTGTCGGCGTGGGTCGGCTCGCTGCTGGTCATGCTCGTGACCGCCTTGTCGGCCGTTCCCCTCGGCGTGGCGGCAGGCGTCTATCTCGAGGAGTACGCCCCGAAGAATCTGGTCACCGACATCATCGAGATCAACGTGACCAACCTCGCCGGCGTGCCGTCCATCGTCTATGGCCTGCTCGCCCTGGGCGTGTTCGTCTACATGTTCGGCTTTGGCCAGAGCGTGCTGACGGCGGGTTTGACGCTCGGCCTGCTGATCCTGCCCGTGATCATCGTCGCCACGCGCGAGGCGCTGCGCGCGATTCCGGTTCATGTGCGCGAAGGTGCGTATGGCTGCGGCGCGACCCAGTGGCAGGTGGTCAGCGACCATCTGGTGCCTTACGCGACTCCCGGCATCATGACCGGCGTGATCATCGGCCTGTCGCGAGCGATTGGCGAAACCGCGCCGATCATCACGATCGGTGCCCTGACCTTCATCGCCTTCCTGCCCGCGTCGCCGATCTCCTCCACGGCGCCGTTCATCAACTTCGACTGGCTGTGGTCGGGCTTCACCGTGATGCCGATCCAGATGTTCAACTGGACCTCGCGCCCCGAAGAGGCATTCCAGCAGAACGCGGCCGCGGCAGGTCTGATCCTGGTGCTGATGACCCTGCTGATGAATGCACTTGCGATCTGGCTCCGCTATCGCCTGCGCAAGAGCATCGCTTGGTAAGCGACGCTGCCCGACTCCGAAAACTGATCCAGAGACGCCCTCATGGCCAAAACTGAACTGAAAACCGAACTGAAGGCGGAAACCCGCGATTTCAACTTCTATTACGGTGACTTTCACGCTCTCAAGAAGGTTAACCTTCCGGTGCTGGACAAGCGCGTGACCGCGCTCATCGGCCCCTCGGGTTGCGGCAAGTCGACCCTGCTGCGCTCGTTCAACCGCATGCACGATCTGTACCCCGGGAACCGCTACGAGGGCGCCATCGTTTTCCATCCGGACAACACCAATATCGTCGACCCCAAGGTGGACCCGATCGAGGTTCGCATGCGCATCGGCATGGTGTTCCAGAAGCCGAACCCGTTTCCCAAGTCGATCTTCGAGAACGTGGCCTATGGCCTCAAGGTACGGGGGGAGCGCAGTCGCAGCGTGATCGAAGGGCGTGTGGAAAGCGCACTGCGTGGCGCCTCCCTGTGGAATGAGGTCAAGGATCGCCTCCAGCAGCCCGCCACCGCGCTGTCGGGCGGCCAGCAACAGCGGCTCTGCATTGCGCGCTGCCTGGCCACCGATCCGGAGCTGCTGCTGTTCGACGAGCCCACCTCCGCGCTCGATCCGATCGCGACCGCGAACATCGAGGAACTGATCACCGAGTTGCGCGAAAAGGTCACCATTCTGATCGTGACCCACAACATGCAGCAGGCCGCGCGGATTTCGGATTTCACGGCTTACATGTACGTGGGGGAATTGGTCGAGTACGGCGTGACGGGCGACATCTTCACCAAGCCGGTCAGGAAGGAAACCGAGGATTACATCACCGGGCGTTTCGGCTGAGCGAAGTTTCGGCCAGGTGCGGCGGCTGAGATCCTCGGGATGCCATCTTCAGGCGTCGTCGCGCGCCTGCAGCCCGAGGCGTCGCATCTTTTCCCACAGGGTCTTGCGGGTGATGCCGAGTGCCTCGGCGCTGTGGGTCATGTGCCCGCCGTGCTGCTCGAGGACCATGCGCAGGTAATCGCGCTCGCAGTCCATCAGGTAATCCGCCAGCGGGCGTGAGGTCGGCGCTTCGGCGCCGACGTCCTGGTCTTCGCCAAAGAAGGCGTCGGCGCCGAGGACCGGGCCCGGCGACAGGATGCAGGCGCGCTCGACGGCGTGCTTGAGTTCGCGCACATTGCCCGACCACGGGTAACGCGCGAGCGCTTCCTGCGTGCGCGGATCGATCCGCCGGGCTTCCTCCGGATGGGCGCGGTTGAAGGCCTCGACGAAGTGCTGCATGAACCAGACGATGTCTTCCTTGCGTTCGCGCAGCGGCGGAATGCGCAGGTGGATGACGTTGATGCGGTAGTAGAGGTCCTCCCGGAAGCGGCCTTCCTCCACCATCGCCTTGAGGTCGCAGTGGGTGGCGCAGACGAGGCGGAAGTCCACCGCAATCGTCGTCTCGCCGCCCAGGCGTTGCAGCCGATGTTCCTGCAGGACGCGCAGCAGCTTGGCCTGCATCGACAGCGGCATGTCGCCGATCTCGTCCAGGAACAGCGTGCCGCCCTGCGCCTGTTCGAAGTAACCGCGCCGGGCCTTGGCCGCGCCGGTGAATGCGCCCTTCTCGTAGCCGAACAACTCGGACTCGATCAGGCTCTCTGGAATTGCTGCGCAATTGACCGCGACGAAGGGCGCCTCGCCGCCGGCGGCATGGTAATGGAACAGGCGTGCCACATGCTCCTTGCCGACCCCGGACTCGCCCGTGATGAGCAAGGACTCGGTATGCCGGGCCAAGCGAGGCATGTTCTCGGCGATCCGGCCCATTGCCGGCGATACGCCAAGACGCTCGTCGCGTCCTGAGGCAGTCCGGGCCACCCCATAGCGCTCGGCGAGCGCACAGACCTTGGCGACCAGAGCGTCCGGATCGAAGGGCTTGGTGATGTAGTCGGCGGCGCCTGCCTTGATCAGCGCGACCGCGCGCTCAATCGCCCCGAACGCGGTCATGAACAGGAAGGGCGGCAGCGCCGGGGCTTCGGCGAGGAGCTCGATAAAGAGGTCGCCACCGTTGCAGTCGGGCAGGCGGATGTCGCTGACCACGACCGCATGGCGCCGGGTGGCGAGCGCATCCCTCGCTTCGGCGCCGGTGCGGCACCAGTCCACGTCGAAGCCCTCGAGCCGGAACCGGTCGGACAAGGACTCGCCGATGATCTCGTCGTCCTCGATCAGGCAGATCCGCGGCTGCGGCGTACTGTCAGGAGTTGCCATAGGGAATCTCGATGCTGAAGGTCGTGGAGCCGGGTGCGCTTTCGACGTGGATCTCTCCGCCGAGCTGGCGGGTGATCTGATACACGATCCACAGTCCGAGCCCGTGGCCGCTCTCGCGCCCGCTGGAGAAGGGCTCGAACAGGTAGGGCATCTCGTCCTGGCCGATATGGGCGCCATCGTTGAAGACGGCGACGGCCAGTGCGCGCCCGGCCGTGCGCACGTCAAGCCTGACCATGCCCCCGGCCTCGGCGGCGGTCACCGCGTTCAGGAGCAGGTTCAGCACGATCTGGCGCAGCAGTGTCGCCGGTAGCGGGACCGGCGCGGCGATGCGTCCATCGACGACGACGCGCACCGCGCGCGCATGGGCCTCGGCCTCGACCAGGATCAGCAGATCGTCGACGTCCTCGGGCGCAAAGTCCCGATCGGCAATCTTCGCCTCCACCAGCAGCGCGCAGACCGTGTTGCGGATCTGGCTCAGCCCGCGCTGCAGCAGCGACAGCGTGCGTTCGGTGCGTTCGGCGTCGCCCCCGTGGCGCTGCAGGGTGTTGAGCGCGGTGAGCATGCCGGTGAGCGGGTTGTTGATCTCGTGCGCGATGCCGGCGGTCAGGCGGCCGATCGCTGCCAGCCGCTCGGAGCTCAGCATCTGGCGCTCCATCTCCTGCTTGACGCGCATCTCGGCCACCATGCGCCGGAAGGCCGCGCCGAGCTGGCCGATTTCGTCGCGACTCTCCGGCAGGTCGGCCAGCCGTGCGGCCTCGACCTCGAGCGGGAGCTGCTTCATGGCCTCCGCCAGGCGCAGCAGCGGCCGTGCGGTGCGCTGGGCCCAGGCCCAGGACACCGGCAGCAACAGGATCAGCACCAGCACCGTCACCCCGCCCGCCCGTCCGACCAGGCCCGCGACGCGCGGCAGCAGGGCCGGCTTTGCATAAGCCAGGATGACGTGGCCGAGCGCGACACCGTCCGAAATCAGCGGTGTCATCACGAAGAAGAGCGGGCTGTCGGCGGGTTCCAGCAGGCGCTGGTCCTCGGGGGCGCCGTGCGATAGCTCTGCGCGCAGCAGCCCGTAGGCACCCCCCGGGGTGGCTGCGCTTGATCCGATCGGAAAGGTGCGCGGCCGGGTGGAGACGAACACGCGATAGTCTGCATCGGTGACGAGCACCACCTGGGCCTGCAGCTCCGGTGCGGCGGGGTTGGGTTCATGGGCCGACTGCAGGATCTCGTACGCGCGCCAGATGTCGTCATGGAGCACCGGCATGACCAGCGTGTGCGCCAGCACGCGCCCCATGCTGCGGGCGTGGCCTTCGAGGTTCTGGCGCACGATCTCATAGTCGCGTGCGACCAGCGCCACCGTCACCGCGATCGCGGTGCCGAGCACGGCCCCCACGACCCGCAGCGGAATCTTCCAGCGCAGGGAGAGATCGGCGAGCCGGTTCATGGGTGGCTGACGCGCGCGGCCATGTCAGCGATCTCGTCGTAGAGCGTGGGTGCGCCGACGGTGAAGCCGTCGAGGCGAAGGCGACGCAGCAGCTCCAGCCCGCCGGGGTCGTCCGCCATCTCGAGCAGGACGGTGCGGAACCGGTTCAGTTCGTCGGCCGGGATGTCCGCGCGCGCAACGAAGGGCGGGTAGCCCAGCGGGGGCGAGCGATCGATGATCCGGGTCGCGCGCGTCAGGTCGGGGTGGGACTCGGCGAGGGTCTCCCAGACATAGCCGTCTACCGCCCCCCCATCGGCGAGGGCGACCCCGACCGCCTCGACCACCTTGCGATGCGCCCAGGTGAAGAAGCTGCGGGCGAAGAAGTTGTCCGGCGCCTCGCCCTGTGTGGTCAGCACATAGCGGGGGTAGAGGTAGCCGGAGTTGGAGTCGGGGTCGGAGTAGGCGAACACCTTGCCGCGCAACTCGGACAAGGCCGTGCTGCGGGTGTCGTCCGCGGGCACGATGATGTAGGACTGGTAGCTTGGCTGACCGCGCCAGAGCGGCACCGCCACCAGCGTCATCTCGTTCTGGTAGCGCACGAAGGGATAGCCACAGACCCACGCGAAATCGAGCTTGTGCGCGCGCACGAGGTCGACGATCTCGCGGTAGCTGCCGCGCTGCACGAAGACGACCGCGCGCCCGAGCTTGCGCTCGAGCCACTGCCGCCACTGACCCACGAAGCGCATCTGGTCGTCGAGGAAGACCGGGGTCAGGCCGATGCGAATGGGCATGGCCTCCGCGCGCGCCGGAAGTCCTTGCAGCAATACCGCTGCGCCGACCGCGCGCAGAAAGCCCCGCCGCGGCGCGTGTTCGAGGTCGCTTTGGGGGGCAGGCGAGCGGGCGGAGGCATCCCTGTTCATCTGCCCATGATAGGCATCGTGGCGATTCCTTGTCAGCCCGTGCCGGCGGGGCGTTACGGCGGCGTAACGGTTTGCGCTGCAGCAATCGGTGCCGATGTTACGCCGCCGTAACACCCCCGATTCCCATCTCGCATGGCGACGGGGCTGGCGTCCCCGGCGTTGCTGACTCGTGGCCAAAAACCCTGTTCCTGGCCTGGTTTTTGCGACGGACCCCTCAAGTGGTCCGCATGCACACGGACGGGGCCGGCGGATTGGGCGCCGATGACCCGTCTGCTGCGAAGGCCACTGCGATCGCGGCGCGGCGCGCTGCATTCATTGGAGGGGGAAGGCATGAGTGAAGAACTCAGGGTCTCGCCGATCGAGACCAGGGAGGCGCCAGGCAAGCGCCGGTTCGCGATGGTGGTCGACACGCGGCGCTGCATCGGCTGCATGGCCTGTCAGGTGGCGTGCAAGGCGGAGTACGACACGCCGCTCGGCGTCAATCGCACCTGGGTGCCGTACAAGGTTGTCGGCAAGTACCCCAACGTCAGGAAGCAGTTCCTGCCGCGGCTGTGCAACCACTGCGACGATCCGCCCTGCGTGCGCAACTGCCCGGTGGAGGCCACCTTCAAGGTGGAGGACGGCGGCTTCGTGCTGCAGCGCTATGAGCGCTGCATCGGCTGCCGGAGCTGCATGGCGGCGTGCCCCTACAACGCGCGCTTCATGCTGCCCTCGCACCGCAGCTACACGCCGATCACCAATGTCGTGGACAAGTGCACCTTCTGCTTCCACCGCGTGACGCAGAACCTGGTGCCGGCCTGCGTGCAGACCTGCATCGGACGCTCGCGCGTGTTCGGTGACCTCAACGATCCGAACAGCGAGGTCTCGTACCTGGTCGCGACCCACGCCACCCAGGTGCTGCGCCCGGAGGAGGGCACCAAGCCGCACGTGTTCTACATCGGGGCCGACCGCAACCAGACCGAGTTCGGGCGCGATGCCTATCGCAAGCCCGAGGTGATGGAGCTCGATCGAAGCGCGTTCAAGCGCCACTTCGACATCTGAGGAGAAAACCATGGGTGACTACGTCTGGTTCCACGATGTGTCGTGGCACGCGACCTACGCGATCTACTTCTTCGTGATCGGCATCTGCGCAGGGCTGGCCTTCCTGTCCTACGGCTCGTGGGTGACGCCGGAGCTGCGGCCGCTGCGCGTCAAGGCGGCGGTGGTGTCCTTCGTCCTGCTCGCGCTGGGCGGCCTGCTGCTGATCGGCGACCTGTCGCAGCCGATGCGCTTCCTCGCCATCCTCAATCCGGCCTACCTCAACTTCTCGTCGCCGCTCGCCTGGGGAGCGCTGAACATCGTCGCCTTCGGCATCGCGTCGGTGCTGTATCTGCTGGCGCTGAAGAAGGGGGACGAAGGCCGGGGCAAGCTGCTCGCCGCAATCACCGCGCTGCTCGCGCTGGGCCTGCCGATCTACACCGGCTACGACCTCACGGTGCATCAGTCGCGTCCGGTGTGGAACACGCCGGTCATCCCGGTGCTGTTCGTCGCCATGGCGATCGCGTCGGGCTCGGCGGTAGGGGCCTTGCTGGCGGCCGGGAACGAGGGCGCCCAGCGCGTGCTGCGCCAGTACCTGATGTGGTCCTGCGGGGCGGTGGGCGTGATGCTGATCTCGATCCTGGGCACCACCAGCTACGGCGGCTCGGCGCAGGAGCTCACCTTCCTCATCCTCACCACCGGCACGATGGGCCTGATCTTCGTCGGCATGGGCATTGTCGCCGGCACCGCGGCGCCGATCGCGCTGCTGCTCGCGCCCTTCGGCCGCCAGCAGGTGGGCATCGCGCTGGCTGCGCTGCTCGTCCTGCTCGGTGGCGCGGCCCTGCGCTATGCGCTGCTGATGGGTCCCCAACAGTTGCAGACCCTCTACTGACCGGTCAGGCAAGGAGATCTTCAAATGGACTTCCCGAAAATCACCCGTCGCACCTTCCTGCAGGCCAGTGCCGGCACGACTGCCGCCGCCGCGCTCGCGCCGCGCATGCTGCACGCCATGGAGAACGAGCTGGGCGGCAAGGACTTTAGCCCGGTCACCGCTGCCGAGCGCAAGGCGATCCCGGTCAACTGCCACGTCTGCAACATCCAGGACGGCGCCATCGCCTACGTCGAGAACGACCGCGTGGTGAAACTCGAAGGCAATCCGGAGCACGTCTCCACCCGCGGCCGCCTGTGCGCGAAGGGCAACTCGGGCATGTGGTACAGCTACGACCCCGACCGCATCCTGTATCCGCTCAAGCGCGTCGGCGCACGCGGCGAAGGCAAGTGGAAGCGCATCACCTGGGAGGAGGCGCTGACCGAAGTGGCGGCGAAGCTCGACGCTGCGCTCAAGGAAGACCCCAACACGATCATGCTGAAATACGGGCGCAACCGCACCGGCGGCACGATCGACCGCTTCATGAAGACGCTGGGCTCGGCCACCGTGCTCAACCACACCTCGGTGTGCGAGTCGTCGAAGAAGGTGGGACAGGAGCCGACCTGGGGGCCGGACATCGAGACGCCCGACTTCGCCAACGCCAAGTACGTGCTGAACTTCGGCTCCAACATCCTCGAGGCGGCCTACTTCCACAACCCGCTGTCGCAGCGCATCGCCGAGGGCCGCGTCGACAACCACATGAAGATCGTCACCTTCGACGTGCGCCTGTCGAACACGGCGGGTTTCTCGGACGAGTGGATCCCGGTGTTCCCGGCCACCGACGGCGCGGTGGCGCTGGCGATCGGCCACGTGATCCTGCGCGAGGACCTGCAGGACAGCGCGTTCATCGACACCTGGACCAACGTCACGGTGGATGAGCTGAAGGCGCACTACGCGCAATACACGCCGGAATGGGCGTCGAAGATCTCCGGCGTGCCGGTGCAGACGATCGAGCGCATCGCGCGCGAGTTCGCCACCACCAAGCCGGCGACGCTGTTCACCTACCGCGGCCCGGCCAAGCACCTGTACGGCTCGTACAACGAGAAGGCCTGCATGATGCTGCCGATCATGACCGGCAACGTGGAAAAGCGCGGCGGCTACTGCCTGCCGCGCGGCATGGGCTGGCCGCAGCCGAATCCGCAGCCCCCCGGGCCGAAGCACGATTCCGTGCTCGCGCATCCGCCCGAGTATCCGCTCGCCTCGCACAAGGTCAGCCACCTGGTGCCGTTCTGGATTGCCGAGGGCCGGCAGAAGATCAACGTGGCCTTCACCTACCAGGACAACCCGGTCTACACCAACCCGGGTGCGCAGGCGGTGTGGGGCAAGCTGTACCGCGACGAGAAACTGATCCCGTACTTCATCTCGATGAGCTCGCACATGGGCGAGGAGACGGCGCTGGCCGACATCATCCTGCCCGACTGCCCCTACCTCGAGCGCTGGGAACCCGAGTCGATGCCCAACTCGCTGTGGCCGTGGCTCGGCATCCGCCAGCCGGTGCACAAGTCGCTCGGCGAGTCGCGCGAGAACCGCGTGCTGCTGCGCGACATCATCTGGAAGCTCGACCCGGACGGTTCGCGCGGCATGAAGCAGTTCTGGGCCTTCAAGGATGGCGAGGACTACATGCGCCATCACTTCGACAACGTGCCCGGGCTTAAGGAGGCGGGCGGGCTGGACTTCCTGAAGAAGCACGGTGTGTGGCCGATCTACGGCACGCTCGACCCCAAGACCGGCAAGGTCACCGACAAGACCGGACGCGAGATCCAGGCCGAGTACGGCCTGTACCGGAAGGAACTGTCGGCGGCGGACATGGAGGGCGCGATGGTGGACGCGCACGGACTGATCACGAAAAACGGCAAGGCGATCGGCATCCGGCGTAACGGGCGCAACTACGTGGGTTTCCCGACGCCCAACCGGGTGATCAACGTGCGCGTGGATGAATGGGCCGAGTACGGCTTCAACCCGATGCCGACCTTCAAGCGCATCCCCTGGCACGAGACCATGAAGGACGACGAGATGATCCTGTCGACCTTCAAGCTCAACGTGCACAAGCAGTCGCGCACGGCGGCGGTGAAGTGGCTGGCCGAGATCGCGCACAGCAACCCGGCGTGGATGAACCCGGAGACGGCGAAGAAGCTCGGTGTGAAGACGGGTGATCTGGTGCGCGTCGAGAGCCCGGTCGGCTATCTGGTGACCAAGGCCTACGTCACCGAGGGCATCCACCCGCAGGTGATCTCGATCGCCACCGGCTTCGGCCACTGGGAATACGGCCGGCTTGCCACCCTGAAGCTCAAGGACAGGAAGGGTGACGCCAGCCACGGTGAAGAGGATCCGGACCTGAACAACGTGTGGTGGGACGACAAGGGCGTGCATCCGAACGCCATCATCCCGGCGGTGGCCGACCCGATCGGCGGCTCCCAGGGCTGGTACGACACGGTGGTGAAGGTCACCAAGGCCGGGCCGAACGACAAGTACGGCGATATCCACGGCGACTGGGACAAACACTACGCGGCCTACAAGGAGACCATGCGCTACGCCTACACGGGTGACCTGCATCGCAAGATGCACCCCGAGATGGCGGCGTGGGCCGGACCCGAAAGCGTGAAGCCCAAGGCGTCGGGCGGGCACTGAGCCCAGGGGGTGGGGGCGCCGATTTCGGCGCTTCCGCCGGCTGTGAATCGTCCAGCCGGGCCGCATGGCGACCCGGAATCGAACCGGAGACAACATGCTGAAAACATTGCTTGCGATCGACGACGAGCATGCAGTGGTCGTCGACGAGCGCGCGCCACCGCCGCGCCCGATCGCCGAGCGGCGTGCCGAGTACGACGCGCGCGCCAGCCTGTGCCGGCTGCTGGCCGGGGTGTTCGTCGAGGAGGCCGATGCTGATTTCGTTCGCGCCCTGCGCTGCCCGGAAGTGCTCGCGAGCTTGGCCGCCGCGGGCGTGTGCTTCGAAGCCGATTTCCTCGACGCGGAGGAGGGCGCCCTGGTCGAGCGGCTGGCCTGCGAATACACCACCTTGTTCGCGGCCAGCGGTGGCTTTCCGCCCGTCGAATCGGTGCGGCTGACCGGACGCTACAAGCAGGATCCGCACTTTCAGGTCGCCCAGGACTACGCGAAGTGGGGCTTCGTCGTGGGCAAGGGGCGCTTCGAGCTGTTTCCCGACCAGCTCGGGGTCGAGCTGATGTTCGTCGCCGAGCTGCTCGAGCGTTGCAGTGGGGCACTCGCCGCCGGCGACGAAGCGCTCGCCCGGCGCATCGAGCGCGACCTCAAGCGCTTCTGGACGCAACATCTCGCGCGCTGGGTGCGCGGCTACGCCCGCCTCGTCGAGCAGGTCGCCGAGCATTCCTTCTACCGTGGCATGGCCGCCTTCCTCCAGGGCTTTGCCGGCGAGGAGATCGCTGCGATGGGCTTGCGCATCGACGACGAAGATCACGCCCGCGCCGTGGTCCCGAAGAGCGAGATCCGCGTCGAGTTCAATCCCGACGAGCCTGTGTGCAATGGCTGCGAGTCGATTCCGGACACGCAACAGCGTGCGGCGAACGTTCACACCCTGCACGATCTGCGCTGACCCACAGGAGGTTTCGACCATGCTGCTCGATCTTCAAGCCCGGCCGATCCTGCCGCCCGACCGCCAGGTGCTGTCCGAAATCGACTGGTCCGAGGTGGCCACCTTGTGGAACTCGAACGAGCTCGGTGTGCTGCACGACCTGCTCAATGAGCGCTGGTCGCGCCTGATCCGCAACAGCGTGCTGGGCACGCGCGACCCCGAGGCCGAGTTTCTGCAGGGGTTGGCGTTTGCCACGCTGGCGCTGTTCTTCACCCAGAACCGCAATCAGGAGGGCGCCTTGCTGATGGTGGATGATGCGCTCATCGCGCTCGGCAAATACCGGCCTCGTTTCATGGGGGTGCAGATCGATCCGATCATCGGCACCCTTCAAACGCTGCGCCCGCTGATCGCGTCGCTGCCGGCTGATGGCGAAAACCCGATGTTCCCCTTCGTGTATGCGAAGTTCGAGCACGACGGAGCGCTGCCGACATGATCCGCTGCGCCTGCCTTGCCGATACCGCCGATACCGCTGACAGGGCCAAGGTGTCGGCGGAAGTCGAGTTGCTGTTCCGGTTCGATGAGCCTGGGTGCGCACCGCTTGTGGAGGACGGCGGTATCGCGATCCTGCGCCAGGGCGACGAGACCCGTGCCGCCGCCCTGCTCGAAGCCGGTGCGCCGCAGGTGCTGCTGGGCGAGGCGGTGCTGAGCGATGCGGATCTGCCGCTGCGGCTCGCCGCGCGCTTCGGGCTTGATCGCGTCGGGCTGTTCGTGCCTGCTCGCCGCATGGCGGTGTCGTGGTCCTTCGACACCGTGTCGAACGCCGACTTTCGGGTGGTGACGCCGTCGCTGTGCGAGCCCGGCTGGGAAATTGTGCGCGCCGACGGTAGCGCCACCGGCATCCGCGTGGACTGGTGGCTGGGCGAGATGAAGAAGCGTGGGATCGCCACCGTGCTGGTGCAGGTGGATGTCCTCGACGACACTGACCTCAACCTGTGTGCCGGGCTGGTCGAAGCCCTGGGCGAAGGCTTTTGGATCGCCCCGGGCGGGCAGTTCGAACCGGCGCTGGCTGACTGGGTGCGCTACGGCAAGGTCACCCGGATTGCGCTGCCGACGGCGCTTTTTGAGCGTCGCGCTGTGCTGCTGGGTGATCTGTTGGTCCCCGTGGAGCCGATGACCGACATGGAGGAAGCATGATCACGCGATTCCGACGCTACGTTGGCGGTGTGCTGGCGGTCTTTTTGCTGACCGCTTCGGTACAGGCCCACGCAGCAGCGAGCCTGCGCAACGAGATGCAGCTCGGCCTGGCGCTGCGGGTGAGCCCGCCTTGTTGCGTCGTCGATGCGCGCACCGCGGCCGCGCGCGAGGCCTCGCCGCTGGACGAGGCCCTCGTCTATCGCGAGGATCTACGGATCAACCCGACGGCCACGGTGGTGGTGGTCGCGGACACCGACGAGGCCGCGCTGGCGGTGGCCGATTCGATCGCAGCCGCCCATCCCGGCAGCCCGGTCCTGGCGGTCGAGGGCGGTGTCCTCGCCTGGCAACGCGTGCTTACTCGCATCAACGCCGAGCCGCCGGGCGGCCGCGCGTTCCAGTTCGTGATTCCCAAGAACACCTGCGAGCACGGACCCGCCCTGCAGCAACTGCGGACCGCGCCCCGATGAGCCTGGCCTATCCTGAACTCCGCGCCAGCCGCTGCACGCGCTACCGCTTTCGCTACAGCGCATGCAGCCGGTGTGCGGACGCCTGCCCGCACGACGCCCTCGCGCTCACCGACGAGGGGGGGAGGATCGACCCCGCGCGTTGCCAGAACTGTGCGCTCTGCGTCACCGCCTGCCCGACCGACGCCCTCGCGAGCGAGGCCTTGAAGCCGGTGGACATGCTGCGTCAGGCGATCCGGCATGAGCACTTCACGATCGCCTGCGCCCCGTCGGGCGCGAGCGGAGACGCTGTCGTGCCCTGCCTTGGCGCGGTGGATGCGGCCAGCCTCGCGTATCTGGCCAAGCGCCGGATTCCGGTCACCCTGCGGGGGGCCGCGCATTGCGAGCACTGCGCGCACGGTCCCCGCGGCGCGGCCCAGCTCGCCAGCAATCTCGATGCCTGCGGGCTACTTGAGGATGCGGCTGCCAGCATCGAGAAACCCGCCGACTGGATCGCTCCGCAACTGGACGAGGCCGATTTCGCGAACGCCGACAGTCGCGGATCTGCGCCCTTTGCGGCTGTGCGGCGACAGTGGTTCCGCCGCCTGGTGGGACGCGGTGTGGCGGAGGTTGCGCAGTCTCTCGAGCCCCCTGCGTCGGCGCCATCGACTCCGGACAAGGCGATCCGCCCCGGCCCCTACGCGCTGCCGGAGCGGCGCGAGCTGTTGCAGATCGTGTGCAAGCGCAAGGACGACCAGCCTTTCCGTGTGCCGCTGCACGATGCGCTCCCGATGATGGCCTTGTCGCTGCAGCCCGGATGCAACAACTGCGAGGCCTGCTTCCGCGTTTGTCCGACGGGTGCGATCCAGATCGAGGAGTCGCCGGCGGATTATCAGCTCAAGTTCGATGCCGACCGCTGTGTTGCTTGCGCGGTCTGCCTCGAGGTCTGCCAGCCGCACGTGCTCGATGCCGATGCGTCCTTCGACGCGCGGCCCGAACAAACGCCGCGCGTGCTGTTGTCGATGGCCAAGCAGCGCTGCACGCGCTGCGACCGCCATTTCGTCTCGCATACCCCGCAGCAAAGCTGCCCGATCTGCCGCGACGACGAGGACGCCTTCACGGCCATCTTCGGCTGACACGGCACGTTTGCCGAAAGAGGAGGAGAAAACGCCATGGAATGGGAATTCACGCCTGAAGATGTCGTCAAGGCACATGCGGCCTACCAGCTTGAGGACTTCCGCCGCGACCTGGCCGAGGAGGTCCGCATCAACCTGGGGGAGAGCGACCCGCTGCAACAGGTGCGCTGCTTCAACCTGCTCTACGACATGTGCCACGCGCTCGCCACCGGGCGCGCGCTCGAAGACTTCCTGCAACCATACGCCTACGATCCGCCGACCTGCGAGTTCCTGCGCGAGGTCCGGCCGCTGATGGCCGCGAATGTCGACATGCTCGGCGCCATTCTGCAGAGGATGATCATGGAGGGTGTCGAGGAGGGGATGCCGCTGGAGCAGGCGCTAGGCGAGGCCGCTTCGCGTCATGAGCGGATTGTGGCGACGGGCGCGTAGGAGGCGACTCAGCAGGTACAGGGTCCGGCATGTTGCGGCGCACCTTGTTGGTGGCATCCTGGTGCGGGACGGCGCCGGCCGCCATCACGGAGTAGCCAAGGACACGGCCGATCCGATCCGCAAGCGCGAAAGGGCGACGGGCGCCACTTGGCTCATTTGCCAGCACGTGTGGCCTGAGCCACTCGTCGAGCGTGGCTTTCCCGCAGGCGAGCCTGTCGAGCAGATGGGTGGCTGCAAGTGGCTGCGGCGCGATCGAGGGCGAAGTCCGCGACGCACAAGCGGTGCGCGCCTCGATTGCCCGCCGTATGGGTGTGGACATTGGCGCCGTCGTGCCGGCGGGTCTCGCCGGGTCTTCCGGTCAATGCACGAGGGTGCGCAGCCACCGACCGATGTCGGCGATCTCCTCGAGGCTCACCGAGTGCGGCAAGGGGTAGCGGTGCCATTCCGGCTCGATGCCCAGCTGCCGGAGGACCTCGACCGCGTGCTCTCCGAGTGCGGGAGAGACGACATCGTCGTGGGTGCCGTGCGCGGCGAAGACCGGAACCTGTCGATTCGCTTCCACGAACCCATCGACCAGCAGCCCGGGGCTCGGGATGTAGGTCGACAGCGCGATGATGCCGGCCAGCGGGGTGGGGTGGGTGAGCCCGGTCAGATAGGCCACGGCGCCCCCCTGCGAGAAACCGGCGAGGATGACGCGCTCGCCGGGCACGCCGCGCTCGGCCTCGCGCTGGATCAGTTGGCGGACGAGGGTGCGCGATTCGAGCAGTCCGGCCTCGTCGATCTGGCGGCTGTGCGGGGCGAGCGAGACGATGTCGTACCAGGCGCGCATGACGTAGCCGGCGTTGCAGGTGACCGCACGATAGGGGGCGTGCGGAAAGAGGAAGCGCACGGCGGGGCTGCGGGGCAGAGCCAGCGCCGGGACGACCGGCTCGAAATCGCTGCCGTCCGCGCCCAGGCCGTGCATCCAGATGACGCTGTAGCGGGGATCGGGTCCGGTCTCGAGCTCGATGGGCGGGGTGTCGAAGACGAGGCCTGGGGAGGAATGGAGGCTCAAGCGGGTCACCTTGTGGGAGAGTGGAGCGTCGGCGCGCGCGGCCGCGCTCGCAATTGGGCACGGAAATGCGGATGGGCACGGAAAAACGGATCGAACGGATGAATCCTGAACACCTGGTGCTGCTGCTCGAGCGCGAGATGCCCTTCGGCAAGTACAAGGGGCGGGTGATCGCGGATCTGCCGGGATACTACCTCGCGTGGTTCGCCCGCAAGGGTTTCCCGCCAGGGCAGCTGGGCCAGTTGCTCGCGCTGATGCACGAGCTCGACCACAACGATCTGGCCGGGCTGCTCGAGCCGCTGCGCAGGGCGCGGAGGCAGGCTGCCGCAGGGCCGGGCGGCGTGTAACATGCCGGCCGGTGACAAACAGGGATGTGCATCGGTCATGCGCCCGGGTCCGGTGATCGGAGCCCCGGGACGGCGGCCGTGCATGCACGACTTTCCGCTGGATCAGGGGACGGACCGATGCCGCGCTTTCTTCATACCGCCGATTGGCAGATCGGCCGCCAGTACGCGCGCTTCGCGCCCGAGGACGCGCTCGCGCTGGCCGAGGCGCGCTTCTCTGCGGTGGAGCGCCTGGCGGGCATCGCGCGGCAGGAGGCGGTGGATGCGGTGCTGGTGGCCGGGGATGTCTTCGATGCGCAGACGGTGTCCGATCGCACGATCCGCCGGCTGTTCAACGCCATGGGGGCGTATGCAGGCCCGTGGGTGCTGATCCCCGGCAACCACGACGCGGCGCTGGCCGAGAGCGTGTGGTCGCGCGCCCGCCGCCTCGGGGCCGTGGCGCCCAATGTGCATCTGGCGCTGGGCGCGCAGGTGATGGCGTTCCCCGAGCGCGGTTTCGTCGTGCTGCCGGCGCCGCTCACCCAGCGCCAGACCCCGGCCGACGAGACCGCGTGGTTCGATCACGCGGAGACGGCGCCCGGCTTGGTCCGCGTCGGCCTCGCCCATGGCAGCGTCCAGGGCGTGCTCGCCGAGGACATCGACTCGCCCAACCCGATCGCCGCCGACCGCGCCACCCGCGCCGCGCTGGATTACCTCGCGCTCGGCGACTGGCACGGCACACGGCGGATCGATGCGCGCACCTGGTATAGCGGCACGCCCGAGCAGGACCGATTCAAGGCCAACGATCCGGGCAATGTGCTGCTCGTGGACATCCCCGCGGTCGGGGCCGAGCCGGAAGTGGAGGTCCGGGCGGTGGGCCGGCACCCCTGGATCGCGCTCGAGGAAAAGCTGGCGGTGGCCTCGGATCTCGAGGGCACGATCGCCCGCCTGGAGGCCTTGCCCGAGCTTGCCGTGGTCGACCTGAGCCTGTCCGGCGAGATCCACCTGCTCGGCAGGCAGCGGCTCGAAGCCGCGCTCTCGGTGGCGGAGGCGAGGTTCCGCAGCCTGCGCGCCGACCTCTCCGGGCTGCGGCTGCAGCCCACCGAGGATGATCTCGCCGCCCTGCACGCAGACGGCTACGTGGGCCGGGTGATCGCCGAGCTGCGCGAGGAGCAGGATGGCGAGAACGCGGAGGTCGCGAGCGAGGCGCTGGCGATCCTCGCCGCGCTGCTGCTCGAGGCGCAGGCCCAGGGAGCTGCGGCATGAGGCTGCTGCGCCTGAAGGTCGAACAGCTGCGCCGCTTCCGGCAGCCCGTAGAGATCCGCGATCTCGATCCCGGCATCAACCTCTTCACCGGACCGAACGAGTCCGGCAAGAGCACCCTGGTGCGCGCGATCCGCGCTGCATTCTTCGAGCGCTACAAGTCCTCCAGCGTGGAGGATCTGCAGCCCTGGGGCGATTCGGCCGCCGCGCCCACGGTCGAGCTGGAGTTCGAGTCGCAGGGCAAGCGCTGGAAGCTGGTCAAGAGCTTCCTGAAGCGCAAGCGCTGCGATGTCAGCGTAGACGGCGTGGGGTTCAGCGGCGAGGAGGCGGAGGACAAGCTCGCGGACCTGCTCGGCTTCGAGTTCCCCGGGCGCGGGGCCAGCCGACCGGAGCACTGGGGCATCCCCGGCCTGCTGTGGATCGAGCAGGGCGCCGGGCAGGAGATCCACAAGCCGGTCGAGCATGCGGGCAGCCACCTGAAGTCCGTCCTGGGCGCCAGCCTCGGCGAGGTGACCAGCACCGCGGGGGACGAGCTGATCGCCCGGATCACCCGGGAGCGCGCGCGCCTGCTGACCGCCACCGGCCGGCCCACCGGCGACTTCGCTGCGGCGCTCGAGGCGCACGAGCGGCTCGCGCGCGAGCACGCCGATCTGCAGGGGCGGATCCGGCAGTATCGCCAGCAGGTGGATCGGCTCGGGCAGCTGCGCGAGGAGCAGGCCCGCGACGAGTCCGAGCGCATCTGGGAGGTCTACCGGCAGCAGGCCAGGGCGGCTGACCTCCGGCTGGCCGAGGTCGTCTCCTGGCAGCGCGAGCAGGAGCGCGACCAGCAGGCGCTGCAGGCCTGCCAAGCCGGCATGCGCACGAGCCTCGATCTGCTCGGCCGCTTCGAGGCGCAGCGCAAGGACCTGCACAGGCGCGCCGCCGACCGCCAGGCGGCCGAACAGGCGCTCGCCGCGCAGGATGCGCGCAGGCCGGCCGTGGAGCGTGTGCTCGGCGATGCCCGCAAGGCCTTCGAAGCGGCCCGGGCGACGGTCAGGCTGGCTCGCGAGCATCAGCAACGCAAGGACCTGGTACGGGAGCTGGCGCAGGTCGATGGCGAGCTCGCCGGCCTGGATCAGGCGCTGGCGCGCGCCCGCGAGCTGCACGAGCGGTGGCTGCGGCAGCGCGCGTTGCGCCAGTCCCTGCAGGTCGACGCCAAGGCGCTCAAACGCCTGCGCAAGGTGGAGGAGGAGCTCGCCCGGCTTGCCATCCGCCAGGAGGCGGTCGCCACCCGACTGCAATTCGACCTGCGCGAGGTGGGCGCGCTCACCTTGGGCGGCGAGCCCTTGAGCGGGCGGGGGGAGCGCCTCCTGCTGGAGCCGACCGAGATCCTCGTCGCGCAGCTGGGAAGCCTGCGCATCCTGCCCGGCGGCGACGACATCGCCGATCTGGTGCGCGCGCGCCAGGGGCTGGCGGACGAGAGGGCGAGCCTCCTGTCCGCGCTCGGCGCGGACTCGCTGGCCGCGGCGGATGCCCGCCACGAGCAATGCCGCGAGCTCGACGAGTCCATCAAGCGCGACGCATCGGTGCTCGAGTCGCTGGCGCCCGAGGGCCTCGAGGCGCTGGCGGGTCGAAAGCAGCTCACGCAGGCGCGCCGGGAGGATCTCGGCAAACGGATCGGGGCCCTTCCCGAACCGCAGGAAGACAGCCTCTCGGTGTCCAGGGCCGAGGCGCAGCTCGACGCTGCCGAGGTGTCCCTCAAGGCGGCCGAGGCCGACGAGGCGGGCTTCCGCAGTGCGCTCCTGCTCGCCACGCAGGCGCTGGAGAGTGCCCGGGCCGAGTGGAGCCGGCTCGACGGCGAGCTGCAGGGCGCGGATCGCAAGGCGCGCGAAAAGCAGGCCGAGGACCAGCTGCTGGAGCTGCGTGCCGGCGAGAACCGGCTCGACCAGGCCCTGCGAGAACGGCAGAAGCAGATCGATCAGGCCAATCCCGGCGTCCTGCGCCAGGACGTCGAACGCTTCACGCGCAGTGCGGATGCGGCGGAGAAGGCCGCCGAGCAGCGCCGCCTCGAACTCGAGCGCCTCCGGGCCAGCCTGGAGGCGCTCGGGGCGGAGGGCCTGGAGGAGCGCAGCGCGGAACTGGACGTCGAGCTGGCGCGTGCTGCGCGCCGTAGCGACGAGCTCACGCGGCGTGCCCGCGCGCTGGACCTCCTGCTCGTCCGTCTGACGGATCACCGCCTGCAGCTCACCCGTCAGCTGCAGGCGCCCTTGCAGCGCCACCTGAACCGCTATCTGCAACTGCTGTTTCCGGAGGCCAGCCTGAGCGTGGACGAGGCGCTCGTGCCGGAGATCCTGGTGCGCCAGGGCCACGGCGGGGAAGAGCGTGGCCGATTCGCCGAGCTGAGCTTCGGCGCGCGCGAGCAGATGGGCCTGATCAGTCGCCTCGCCTACGCCGACCTGTTGCGCGAGGCCGGCCGGCCGACGCTCGTGATCCTGGACGATGCGCTGGTGCACAGCGACGTCGAGCGCCTCGGCAACATGAAGCGGGTGCTGTTCGATGCTGCCGACCGGCATCAGATCCTGCTGTTCAGTTGCCACCCGGACAGCTGGCGGGACCTGGGCGTCGTGCCCCGGGACGTCGCCGCGCTGGGAGGCTGAGCGACCACGCCATGACCCGCCGACGGCCCGACAACTCCTTCCACGGTCTCACGCTGGAGGAGGTCCTCTTCCGACGCGCAGACCGGCTCGGCTTGCCGACGCTCGGCGGCGGGTGAGCATCCGCGGCTTCGATCACGAACCCGGCATCGCCTCCGGCCCGAGTTCCTGCACCGCACGCCGTGGGCGCGCGCACAGGTCGAGGCCCTGTACCTCGACACCCGGCCGCCCGCCACCGGCCCGAGCGCGGGCGCGCAGATCCACGGTCCGGGCGCCGGAATCGACTCATAAGAATCTTCGATTCATTTTGTGTTGACGGATTTTCTCGGGTCTCTATAATGCGCGGCTTCCCGAACGCAACAGCGAATCGGCGAAACAGGAAAGCAGCTGAATTCTTTCCTTGCTGCAAGACGGCAGATCTTTAAAAACTTGGACAACCGATAAGTGTGGGTGCTTGGTTGTTGTGGTCGGCGACTTTGGTCGCATAGGTATCACAATGATTGGTGCTCATGCTGATGTAAGTCAGTATTTTGAGTACTTTGCTGGATTGAACTTAAGAGTTTGATCCTGGCTCAGATTGAACGCTGGCGGCATGCTTTACACATGCAAGTCGAACGGCAGCGGGGGCTTCGGCCTGCCGGCGAGTGGCGAACGGGTGAGTAATGCATCGGAACGTGCCCATGTCGTGGGGGATAACGTAGCGAAAGCTACGCTAATACCGCATACGCCCTGAGGGGGAAAGCGGGGGATTCTTCGGAACCTCGCGCGATTGGAGCGGCCGATGTCGGATTAGCTAGTAGGTGAGGTAAAGGCTCACCTAGGCGACGATCCGTAGCGGGTCTGAGAGGATGATCCGCCACACTGGGACTGAGACACGGCCCAGACTCCTACGGGAGGCAGCAGTGGGGAATTTTGGACAATGGGCGCAAGCCTGATCCAGCCATGCCGCGTGAGTGAAGAAGGCCTTCGGGTTGTAAAGCTCTTTCGGCCGGGAAGAAATCGTGGTCTCTAACATAGGCCATGGATGACGGTACCGGACTAAGAAGCACCGGCTAACTACGTGCCAGCAGCCGCGGTAATACGTAGGGTGCGAGCGTTAATCGGAATTACTGGGCGTAAAGCGTGCGCAGGCGGTTTTGTAAGACAGATGTGAAATCCCCGGGCTTAACCTGGGAACTGCGTTTGTGACTGCAAGGCTAGAGTACGGCAGAGGGGGGTGGAATTCCTGGTGTAGCAGTGAAATGCGTAGAGATCAGGAGGAACACCGATGGCGAAGGCAGCCCCCTGGGCCTGTACTGACGCTCATGCACGAAAGCGTGGGGAGCAAACAGGATTAGATACCCTGGTAGTCCACGCCCTAAACGATGTCGACTAGTCGTTCGGAGCAGCAATGCACTGAGTGACGCAGCTAACGCGTGAAGTCGACCGCCTGGGGAGTACGGCCGCAAGGTTAAAACTCAAAGGAATTGACGGGGACCCGCACAAGCGGTGGATGATGTGGATTAATTCGATGCAACGCGAAAAACCTTACCTACCCTTGACATGTCTGGAACCTTGCTGAGAGGCGAGGGTGCCTTCGGGAGCCAGAACACAGGTGCTGCATGGCTGTCGTCAGCTCGTGTCGTGAGATGTTGGGTTAAGTCCCGCAACGAGCGCAACCCTTGTCACTAGTTGCCATCATTTGGTTGGGCACTCTAGTGAGACTGCCGGTGACAAACCGGAGGAAGGTGGGGATGACGTCAAGTCCTCATGGCCCTTATGGGTAGGGCTTCACACGTCATACAATGGTCGGTACAGAGGGTTGCCAAGCCGCGAGGTGGAGCCAATCCCTTAAAGCCGATCGTAGTCCGGATCGTAGTCTGCAACTCGACTACGTGAAGTCGGAATCGCTAGTAATCGCAGATCAGCATGCTGCGGTGAATACGTTCCCGGGTCTTGTACACACCGCCCGTCACACCATGGGAGTGGGTTTCACCAGAAGTAGGTAGCTTAACCTTCGGGAGGGCGCTTACCACGGTGAGATTCATGACTGGGGTGAAGTCGTAACAAGGTAGCCGTATCGGAAGGTGCGGCTGGATCACCTCCTTTCAAGAGATCAGGCCATGATGGCCAAGTATCCACAACTTATCGGTTGTTCAGGCGAGAAGAGCCTCGGATGAGGGTCTGTAGCTCAGCTGGTTAGAGCACCGTCTTGATAAGGCGGGGGTCGTTGGTTCGAACCCAACCAGACCCACCAATCAAGGGTTGCTCGAGACAGGGGGGCTGTAGCTCAGCTGGGAGAGCGGCGGCTTTGCAAGCCGTAGGTCGTCGGTTCGATCCCGACCAGCTCCACCAGGACTGTCCAAGCAACAGGTTCGAGAAGTAAGAGATGTCGATGGCGCTCGAAGATCGTGGCGTCGTCATCTCTTACTTCTTGGTCGGCAGCTTCGGCTGTCGCGCGTAGAGGTTTGCTCTTTAACAAAGTGGAAGAAGTGTAGTACGTACCGAGCCGGTGCGTACTGCAAGTTGTGTGATTGCATCGATCCAGGCTGAGCTTGTCAGCGCAGGCTGGATCGCACAAACGAGTTCGTTCCTGTACGCGGGCCTTCGGGATGGCAACATCGAAGAGGGTCCAAGGTTATAGGATCAAGCGACTAAGTGCATGTGGTGGATGCCTTGGCGATCACAGGCGATGAAGGACGTGTAAGCCTGCGAAAAGCGTGGGGGAGCTGGCAATAGAGCATTGATCCCACGATGTCCGAATGGGGAAACCCGGCCCGCAAGGGTCATCTCACACTGAATACATAGGTGTGTAGAGGCGAACCGAGCGAACTGAAACATCTAAGTAGCTCGAGGAAAAGAAATCAACCGAGATTCCGTAAGTAGTGGCGAGCGAACACGGAAGAGCCTGCACGACTAAACCATCAGCTTAGCAAAACGGTCTGGAAAGTCCGACGATACAGGGTGATAGTCCCGTATGCGAAAAGCCGGTGGCGGGTCTGAGCGTGCGACAAGTAGGGCGGGACACGAGAAATCCTGTCTGAAGATGGGGGGACCATCCTCCAAGGCTAAATACTCGTGATCGACCGATAGTGAACCAGTACCGTGAGGGAAAGGCGAAAAGAACCCCGGGAGGGGAGTGAAATAGATCCTGAAACCGCATGCATACAAACAGTGGGAGCCTCGAAAGGGGTGACTGCGTACCTTTTGTATAATGGGTCAGCGACTTACGTTCAGTTGCGAGCTTAACCGAATAGGGGAGGCGTAGCGAAAGCGAGTCTGATAAGGGCGTCAGAGTAGCTGGGCGTAGACCCGAAACCGGATGATCTATCCATGGCCAGGATGAAGGTGCCGTAACAGGTACTGGAGGTCCGAACCCACTAACGTTGAAAAGTTAGGGGATGAGCTGTGGATAGGGGTGAAAGGCTAAACAAATCCGGAAATAGCTGGTTCTCCCCGAAAACTATTTAGGTAGTGCGTCGTACGGACACTTGCGGGGGTAGAGCACTGTAATCGTTGGGGGGGTCATTGCGATCTACCCCGCGATAGCAAACTCCGAATACCGCAAAGTGATATACGGCAGACAGACATCGGGTGCTAACGTCCGGTGTCAAGAGGGAAACAACCCAGACCGCCAGCTAAGGTCCCAAATGCATGGCTAAGTGGCAAACGAGGTGGGAAGGCATAGACAGCTAGGAGGTTGGCTTAGAAGCAGCCATCCTTTAAAGAAAGCGTAATAGCTCACTAGTCGAGTCGTCCTGCGCGGAAGATGTAACGGGGCTCAAGCCATGAACCGAAGCTGCGGATGTGTCTTTGACACGTGGTAGGGGAGCGTTCCGTAAGCCTGCGAAGGTGTCTCGTAAGGGATGCTGGAGGTATCGGAAGTGCGAATGCTGACATGAGTAGCGATAAAGGGTGTGAAAAGCACCCTCGCCGTAAGCCCAAGGTTTCCTGCGCAACGTTCATCGGCGCAGGGTGAGTCGGCCCCTAAGGCGAGGCAGAAATGCGTAGTCGATGGGAAACAGGTCAATATTCCTGTACCGCTCTTAGATGCGATGGGGGGACGGAGAAGGTTAGCTCGGCCATCTGTTGGAATAGGTGGTTTAAGCGTGTAGTCGTGCCGCGTAGGCAAATCCGCGTGGCTTAGATGAGGCGTGATGACGAGGATCCTCGGATCCGAAGCGAGTGATACCCAGCTTCCAGGAAAAGCCTCTAAGCTTCAGTCTAAGAGTGACCGTACCGCAAACCGACACAGGTGGGCTGGTAGAGAATACCAAGGCGCTTGAGAGAACTCAGGAGAAGGAACTCGGCAAATTGATACCGTAACTTCGGGAGAAGGTATGCCCCTGGTACGTGAAGGCCCTCGCGGCCGGAGCGGAACGGGGTCGCAGAGAATCGGTGGCTGCGACTGTTTATTAAAAACACAGCACTCTGCAAACACGAAAGTGGACGTATAGGGTGTGACGCCTGCCCGGTGCCGGAAGGTTAAGTGATGGGGTGCAAGCTCTTGATCGAAGCCCCGGTAAACGGCGGCCGTAACTATAACGGTCCTAAGGTAGCGAAATTCCTTGTCGGGTAAGTTCCGACCTGCACGAATGGCGTAACGATGGCCACACTGTCTCCTCCTGAGACTCAGCGAAGTTGAAATGTTTGTGAAGATGCAATCTCCCCGCGGCTAGACGGAAAGACCCCATGAACCTTTACTGTAGCTTTGCATTGGACTTTGACGGGACTTGTGTAGGATAGGTGGGAGGCTTTGAAACCGGGACGCCAGTTCCGGTGGAGCCAACCTTGAAATACCACCCTGGTGTCGTCGAGGTTCTAACCCAGGCCTGTGAATCCAGGTCGGGGACCGTGCATGGTGGGCAGTTTGACTGGGGCGGTCTCCTCCCAAAAGGTAACGGAGGAGTACGAAGGTCACCTAGGTACGGTCGGACATCGTACTGATAGTGCAATGGCAAAAGGTGGCTTGACTGCGAGACCCACAAGTCGAGCAGGTGCGAAAGCAGGTCATAGTGATCCGGTGGTTCTGTATGGAAGGGCCATCGCTCAACGGATAAAAGGTACTCTGGGGATAACAGGCTGATTCCGCCCAAGAGTTCACATCGACGGCGGAGTTTGGCACCTCGATGTCGGCTCATCACATCCTGGGGCTGTAGCCGGTCCCAAGGGTATGGCTGTTCGCCATTTAAAGTGGTACGTGAGCTGGGTTTAAAACGTCGTGAGACAGTTTGGTCCCTATCTGCCGTGGGCGCTGGAAGTTTGAGAGGGCCTGCTCCTAGTACGAGAGGACCGGAGTGGACGCACCCCTGGTGTACCGGTTGTGACGCCAGTCGCATCGCCGGGTAGCTATGTGCGGAAGAGATAACCGCTGAAAGCATCTAAGCGGGAAACTCGCCTCAAGATGAGACTTCCCCGGGGCCTCGAGCCCCCTGAAGGGTCGTTGAAGACCACAACGTTGATAGGCCGGGTGTGTAAGCGTGGCAACACGTTCAGCTAACCGGTACTAATTGCCCGTGTGGCTTGATCCTATAACCTTCAAAACAAAACGAACTCAACCCCCTGGTTGCCAAAACAACGCAACCAGACAATCACACAACACTTCTTCCTAACTTTGGCCTGCAAACCACGCAGGCAACAAGTCAAAGTCTGACGACCATAGCTGTGTGGAACCACCCCTTCCCTTCCCGAACAGGACCGTGAAACGCACATGCGCCGATGATAGTGAGGTCCGCCCTCGTGAAAGTAGGTCATCGTCAGACTAACCACACCAACACAACGCCCCACGCACACATCCGTGCCTGGGGCGTCGTGCCGTCTACGCAGAACGCAGGGGTTGAGCCCCCGCGGATCCGTCCCCGGGTACGCGCGCCGCAAGGCGCGAACGCGGCCGCCGTCCGTTCGGCGACCACGTCACAGGCTCAGCGGCCCGCCCCCGCCCTGCGGTAGCTGCCTGGCGGGGATCCCGTCCATTGCTTGAAGGCGCGATTGAAAGCCGCGGGATCGTCGAAGCCGAGATCGGCGCCGATGCTGCCGATCGGCTCGTCGGTGCGCGAGATCCGCGCGATGGCGACGTCGCGGCGCAGCGCGTCCTTGACCGCCTGGAAGTGCGTTCCTTCCGCATCGAGCCGGCGGGCGAGCGTGCGCGCCGAGATGTGCAGCATACGGGCAACGTCTTCCACGGACTGCGGGCTTCCCAGCCCGGCTTCGAGCAGATCGCGCACGCGGTGCGTGAACAGCCGCTCGCTCACGGAGACGTGGATCCAGTCCATCGGCGCCTTGCGCAGGAAGGCCGACAGCGCGGCCTTGTCCTGGCGGATCGGGGCGTCCATGAAGGCCGGCTCGATGTAGAGCGCGGTGAGCGGGCGATCGAAGCAGGCCGGGCCGGCGAACATGTTGATGTACTCACCCGCATGCGGCGGCGCCGGATAGGCGAGATCCACGCGCGCGAACAGGAGCTTGCGCTCGATCATCCACGAAGCGATGCCCTGCACCAGCATCAGCATCAATTCGAGGATCAGGGGGCGGTGGGGTTGGAGCGCAACGCGCTCGACGAGCGCGATGCGGCTCAGGCCCTCGTCCTCACCCAGCTCGAAGTGCAGATCGTCCAGCACCAGGCGGAAAAACCAGCAGAAGCGGTGCAGCGCGACGCGCAGGTTGGCGGCGTCGAGCATTCCAAGGCACAGGAACTTCAGCGTGCCAGGGCGCAGCGGGCGTGAGAACAGCCCTGGCGTCTCGTCGTCGAGTTCGACCGCGAGGGTGCGGTAGAAGAGCGCGAACTGCTCGACCGTCACACGGGCCGATTCGTGTTCCAGCAGCGCGGAAGCG
Source organism: Thauera sp. DNT-1 (assembly GCF_055393985.1). Lineage (NCBI taxonomy): Bacteria > Pseudomonadati > Pseudomonadota > Betaproteobacteria > Rhodocyclales > Zoogloeaceae > Thauera > Thauera sp. DNT-1. The sequence continues at coordinate 2,908,522 of NZ_AP043752.1, forward strand.
ATCCCGGCGCGCTCGACGCATTCCAGGGCCAGCGGCCTGTGCTCACCCAGCCGATCCAGGATCTGGCAGACCATGCGGATGGAGACGGTGACCGCCGGTGCGTGCTGACGCTCGTTCATGTGCAAGAGATTGGTGGCAGAAAATGTCAATCGATCGGCCGGTTCTGTCATCCACAAGGTCGGCCATACTGCCTAGTATGGCGTGCAAATAGCTGCAGCGAAAAGTTTTATGTCTGCGTCGGCGGTTCGAGGCCTCTCGTGTGGTCGCGCTCGCTGGCAATTAAAGCACAGCACGCACAGGTCACCCGCAAAGAGGTGGCCGGCAGGAGGAGACAAGGTGCATCCAGGCAAGGCCAGTCCGATCCTCGAGGTCGAGGGGCTCACATTGTCGTTTGGCGGCATCAAGGCGCTGACCGACGTGGGCTTCGAAGTCGCTCCGGGGTCCATCACCACCGTCATCGGTCCGAACGGCGCGGGTAAGACCTCGCTGTTCAACACGATCTCCGGTTTCTACAAGCCCTCGGTGGGGCGCATCCGCTTCCAGGGCGCGGACATCACCGCCACCCGCCCGCCCGAGCGCGCCCGGCTGGGCCTGGCGCGCAGCTTCCAGAACATCGCGCTGTTCCGCGGCATGACCGTGCTCGACAACATCAAGCTCGGTCGTCACGCCCACTTGCGCACCAACGTCTTCGATGCGCTGGTCTATTTCGGCCGCGCCCGGCACGAAGAGATGAAGCTGCGCGAGGAGATCGAGGAACGCATCATCGACTTCCTCGAGATCGACCACATCCGCCACATGCCGGTGTCGGTCCTCTCCTACGGGCTGCAGAAGCGGGTGGAGATGGCGCGCGCGCTGGCGATGCGACCCAAGGTGCTGATGCTCGACGAGCCCGTGGCGGGCATGAACCGCGAGGAGACCGAGGACATGGCGCGCTTCATCCTCGACGTGCGCGAGGAGTGGGGCGTGACGGTACTGATGGTCGAGCACGACATGGGCATGGTCATGGACCTCTCCGACCACGTCGTGGTGCTCAACTTCGGCCAGGTCATCGCCGACGGCACGCCGGCCGAGGTGCAGGCCGACCCCGAGGTGATCAAGGCCTACCTGGGCTCGGGCGAGGTCTCCGAGCTGCGTCAGCGCCTCCACCAAGCGCTTGCCGTGGAGGCCTGAGATGAGCCTGGAATTCGACTGGCTGTTCCTCGCCGAGATCGTGCTCGCCGGCCTCGGTGCCGGCGGCCTGTACGCGCTGACCGGCCTCGCCTTCGTGATGATCTACAAGGCCACGCGGGTGGTGAACCTGGCCATCGGCGAGATGCTGATGATCGGCGCCTACCTGTGCTTCGGCCTGGCCACCGCCATGAACCTGCCGATGTGGCTGGCGATCCTGGTCGCAGTGATCGGCAGCGGCGGGGCCGGCGCACTGCTCGAGCGCGTGGCGATCCGCCCCATGCTGGGCGAGTCGCCGATCGCGGTCTTCATGGTCACCGTGGGTCTCGCATCCATCCTGGTCGGCGTCGTCGAGCTGATCTGGACCTCGGAGCCGCGCCGCCTGCCGGAGTTCATGCCCGCGACGCCGGTGATGATCGGCGAGGCCTTCGTGCCGCCCAAGGTGTTCTATGGCTTCCTCGTCGCGGCCTTGCTGATCGGCGTGGCGCTGGCGGTGTTCCGCTTCTGGCGCGGCGGCGTTGCGCTGCGGGCGACGGCCTCGGACCAGCAGGCGGCCTACTCGATGGGCATCGACGTGCCCAAGGTGTTCTCGCTGTCCTGGTCGGTGGCGGCGATGATCGCGGCGATCGCCGGCGTCATCGTCGGCGCGGTGGGCGGCATCTCCTCGACGATGGGGGTGTTCGGCCTGTCGGTGCTGGTGGTGGTGATCGTCGGTGGCCTCGACAGCGTGCTCGGCGCGCTGGTCGCCGGCCTCCTCATCGGTGTCGTCGAGTCGCTCGCGGGCGGCTTCCTCGGCGGCGAGTACAAGCTGCTGGCCACCTTCCTGATCCTGATCGTCGTGCTGCTGGTCCGTCCCTACGGACTGTTCGGCACCCACGAAATCGAGAGGCTGTAATGCGCATCGGAACCGCACGCTCCAGCTACCGCCACGACGAGGCGCTGTTCGACAGCCGCACCCAGCACGCCTGGCTGGCGATCCTCGCCGTCGCGCTGATCGGCTTCCCCTTCCTCGCCGACGAGTACTGGCTCTACCTCGCCTGCCTGGTGGCGATCAACATCGCCAGCACCACCGGGCTCAACATCCTCACCGGCTACACCGGGCTGGTGAGCCTGGGCCAGGCCGCCTTCATGGGCATCGGCGCCTACACCGTCGCCGCGCTGGAGCAGAAGCTGGGCGCGCCGGTGCTCCTCAACCTGCTCGCCGGCGGCTTCGTCGCCATGCTCGGCGGGCTGGTGGTGGGCCTGCCCTCGCTGCGGGTCAAGGGCCTGTACCTGGCGATCGCGACCATCGCCGCCTCGGTGGTGCTGCACTTCGTGTTCGCCAACTGGCATGCGGTCACCGGCGGCCATGCGGGCATCACCCTGGTGCCGGCGGAGATCCTCGGCCTCAGCTTCGACACCTCCTTCCGCCTGTACTGGCTGTTCGTGCCGATCACCATCCTGATGGTGGCCGGCGCGGCCAACCTCTTCCGCACCCGCATCGGCCGCGCCTTCATCGCCATCCGCGACCGCGACATCTCCGCCGAGGTGCTGGGCATTCCGCTGCTGCGCTACAAGCTGCTGTCCTTCGGCCTGTCGTCCTTCTACGCCGGGGTGGCGGGCGGGATGTGGGCCTACTTCTTCCGCGTGGTCACGCCGGAGAGCTTCCCGCTGATCCTGTCGATCTTCTTCCTCGCCGCGGTCATCGTCGGCGGCATGGGCACCATCCTCGGCGCCATCCTCGGCGCGGTCTTCATGACCATGGTGCCCGAGGCGCTGAAGCTCGTCGTCGGCTGGCTGCCGCTGTCGGCCGACGCCACGCTGATCCTGTCGCCGGTGCGCACCATCGTGTTCGGCGTGCTGATCGTCGGCTTCCTGGTGTTCGAGCCGCTCGGCCTGCAGGAGATCTGGCGCCGCATCCGCCGCTTCTTCCACCTCTGGCCGTTCCGCGCCTGAGCTTTCCTCGCCGCACCGCTTCACCCCATATCAAGAGAAGGAGACAAGCATGAGAAGAACCGTACTCAAGAGCCTGCTGGCCACCGCGATCCTCTCCGCCACAGCCGGCCTGCCCGCAGCCCGGGCGGCCGACAAGGAGATCGTCATCGGCGGCTCCATCCCGATGAGCGGCGTGTTCGCCTTCGCGGGCATCGGCATCCACGCCGGCATCCAGGATTACGTGAAGATGGTCAACGCCGCCGGCGGCATCGCAGGCCACACGCTGCGCTACGTGCCCGAGGACAGCGCCTACAAGGTCGACCAGTCGGTGGCGGCGTTCAAGAAGATCACCAGCCAGAACAAGGTGAACTTCTACTACGGCGACTCCACCGCCTTCAGCAAGACCATCAACCCCGAGCTCGACCGCGCCGGCTCGATGATCATGTCGGGCGCCTCCTTCGCCACCGAGCTCAACGACCCGAAGAAGTACCCTTACCAGTTCGTCGCCGGCCCGGACTACACCCAGCAGTTCGGCATCCTGCTGCGCTACATCGCCCAGCAGAAGCCCGGCGCCAAGGTGGCCTTCGTCCATTCCGACACCGAGTTCGGCCGCGACCCGATCGAGACCAGCCGCGGCGTGGCCAAGGCACTCGGGCTCGACGTCGCCATCGAGATCATGACCCCGCCGGGCGCGGTCGATGTGTCCACCGAGATCGCCAAGCTGCGCCGCGCGCGGCCCGACTTCACCATCTTCCACGGCTACATCCTCGGCCCCATCCCCGAATTCATCGGCCAGGCGCGCCAGATGGGCCTGGACACCCAGTTCATGGGCACCTTCTGGACCATGGACAACTCGACCGTGATGCAGATGGGCGAGCTCGCCGAAGGCTTCATGGGCGTGATGCCCTACAACTACTACTACGACCAGAGCGCACCGGCGCCGATGCTCGACAAGATCCGCGCGATGCGTCCCGAGTACCAGAACGTGCCCTACATCCAGGGCTTCCTGTCGGCCATGCTGTACGCCGAGTCGGCCCGCCGCACGCTGGCCGCAGGCAAGGAGATGAGCGCGGCCAACCTCAAGGCGGCGCTCAACTCGATCGAGAATTTCGACACCGGCGGCCTGATCGGCGTGCCCGTCACCCTCCGCGGCAACACCATCCCGGTCGGCCGCATCTACCGCGCCGACACCAAGGCCAGGCGCATGGTGCCGGCCTCCGACTGGATCGTGCTGGAGTAAGCGATGAGTGCGGCCGAATCCGTCCTCGAGGTGAACAACATCGAGGTGATCTACAACAAGGCGGTGCAGGTGCTGCGCGGCCTCTCGCTGGCGGTGCCGCGCGGGCAGATCGTCGCCCTGCTCGGCTCCAACGGCGCCGGCAAGAGCACCACGCTCAAGACCGTCTCCGGCCTCCTCGGGCTGGAGAACGGCGAGCTGACGCGCGGCGAGATCCGCTTCGAGGGCAGGCCGCTGGCGGATTCCAAGCCGCACGAGCTGGTGCGCGCGGGGCTCTTCCACGTGATGGAGGGGCGCCGCGTGTTCGAGGACCTCAGCGTCGAGGAGAACCTCGTCGCCGCCACCTACGCACTCACCGGGCGCAAGGGCGAGAAGGCCGACAAGGAGCTCGTCTATGAATACTTCCCGCGCCTGTACGAGCGCCGCAACGGCCTCGCCGGCTATCTGTCGGGCGGCGAGCAGCAGATGCTGGCGATCGGCCGCGCGCTGATCGCCCGCCCCAGGCTGATCCTGCTCGACGAGCCCTCGCTGGGCCTCGCGCCGCTGCTGGTGGAGAACATCTTCCGCATCATCGCCCGCATCAACGCCGAGCAGAAGGTGTCGATGCTGCTGGTGGAGCAGAACGCCTCGGTGGCGCTGGCGGTGGCGCACTACGGCTACATCATGGAGAACGGCAAGGTCGTCACCGACGGCCCCGCCGAGCGTCTCGCCGGCGACCAGGACGTGCGCGAGTTCTACCTCGGCATGGGTGGGCACGGCGAGATGAAGAGCTTCCGCGACATCAAGCACTACAAGCGCCGCAAGCGCTGGCTGTCGTGATCGAGAGGGTGGCCATGAGCAACAACCTACCCACGCTGACCCTGCCGCAGATGCTGCGCGAGCAGGCGAGGCTGCAACCCGGGCGGCCCGCCATCCGCCAGAAGGACTTCGGCATCTGGCAGGCCATCGGCTGGGACGACTATTACCGCCGCGCGAGCCATGTCGGCCTCGGCCTGCGCGCGCTCGGCCTGCCCGCCGGCGGCCATGTCGGCGTGCTCGCCGAGAACCGCATCGAATGGGTGCTGGCGCAGATGGGCTGCGGCCTCGTCGGCGCCATCGCGGTCGGCGTCTATCCGACCAGCCCGGCACCCGAGGTGGCCTACGTGCTCAATCACGCCGACGTCGAGGTCGTGGTGTGCGAGGACCAGGAGCAGACCGACAAGGTGATCGAGGCGCTCGACCAGCTGCCGCACCTGCGCGCCATCGTGGTGATGGAGACCAAGGGCCTGCGCAACGCCGACGAGCGCGTGCGCGATCGCATCCTGTCCTTCGCCGACCTGGAGCGGCTCGGCGTCGAATACGAGGCCACCCACCGCCACCTGGTCGAGGAGACCCTGGCCGCGCAGCGGCTCGACGACCTCGCGCTGATGATCTACACCTCGGGCTCCACCGGCAAGCCCAAGGGCGCGATGATCCGCTACGCCAACATCCGCGGCGTCGCACCCGGCATCATCGACCGCCTCGGGCTCGCGGCCGACACCGTGCACCTGTCCTACCTGCCCCTTTGCCACGTCGCCGAGCAGATGCTGACCACCTTCTGCCCGATCTACCTCGGCTCCACCGTCGCCTTCGGCGAGTCGATCCGCACCGTGCAGGAGGATCTGCGCGAGATCGCGCCCACGATGTTCCTCGGCGTGCCGCGCATCTGGGAGAAGCTGCACTCGGCGATCACGATCCGGATGCAGGAGAGCGGGCCCGTGCAGCGCTGGCTGTTCGCACGCGCGCTGGCGGCCTGCGCGCCCTTCGCCCACAAGTCGGCGGCGCAGCGCACGGCGGGCGAGCGCCTGACCCACGCCATCTGCTACGGCCTCATCCTGCGCGCGCTGCAGAACTTCATCGGCCTGCGCAAGGCGCGCGTGGCGCTGACCGGCGCGGCGCCGATCCCGCCCGCGGTGGTGCACTTCTTCCGTACCCTCGGGGTGCCGCTGGTCGAGGTCTACGGCCTCACCGAATCGACCGGCATGATCACCGGCCAGCCGCTCGACGCGGTGGCCTTCGGTTCGGTCGGCACGCCCATCCTCGGCGTCGAGCACCGCATCGGCGCGCGTGGCGAGCTGCTGGTCCACGGCGAGATGGTCTTCGCCGGCTACTACAAGAACCCGGAGGCGACCGCCGACGCCATCCGCGACGGCTGGCTGCACACCGGCGACGTGGTCGAGGAGCGCGACGGCCAGCTCTACATCGTCGATCGCCTCAAGGACATCATGATCACCGCTGGCGGCAAGAACCTGACGCCGTCCGAGATCGAGAAGACGATGAAGTCCAGCCCCTACATCAAGGAGTGCATCGTCGTCGCCGACGGGCGCAAGTTCGTCTCGGCGCTGATCCAGATCGACTACGAGACGGTGTCGAGATGGGCCGAGGGCCGCCAGATCCCCTTCACCCACTTCCGCTCGCTGGTCGAGCACCCCGAGGTGCGCGCGCTGATCGAGGCCGAGATCGCGCGCGGCAACGCCCAGCTCGCCCAGGTCTCGCACATCCGCCGCTTCCACCTGCTGAACAAGGAGCTCGACCACGACGACGGCGAGGTCACGGCGACCATGAAGGTGCGTCGCGCGAGCGTCTACAAGACCTACGCCGACGTGATCGAAGCCATGTACCGGGGAGGGGCCGCCCATGCCTGACCCGATCCACGGCGACTGCGTGCGACTCGAGCGTGAAGGCGGGCTCGCCTTCATCACCCTCGACCGCCCGCAGGCGCGCAACGCCCTCGACCTGGCGATGGGGCTGGGGCTGCGCGACGCCGTGCGCGAACTTGCCGCCGCGCCGCCGCGCGTGCTCGTGCTGCGCAGCAGCGGCGCGCACTTCATGGTCGGCGGCGACGTGCGCCGCTTCGACGCCCTGCTCGGCGAGTCGCAGGCCGCCTGTACCGGCGAGATCGGCCGCCTCATCGATGCGGTGCACGAGGCCGTCACCGGCCTCACCCGGCTGCCTTGCCCGGTGCTGGGTCTGGTGGGCGGCTCGGTTGCGGGCTTCGGCCTGGCGCTGGCCATGGCTTGCGACCTGCTGGTCGCGGCCGACGACGCGCGCCTCGTGCTCGCCTACGGTGCCATCGGCGCCACGCCCGACGGCGGCGCGAGCTGGCAGCTGCCGCGCCGCGTCGGCCTGCAGCGGGCGCTCGCGATCGCGCTGCTCGACCCGCAGCTCGATGCGGCGCAGGCGAGGGAGATCGGCCTGGTGGCCGAGATGGTGCCGGCGGCGCAGCTGGCCGAGGCCGGGCTGGCGCTGGCCCGACGCCTGGCCGCGGGACCGGCCGCCGCCCAGGCCGGCATCAAGCGCCTGCTGCGCGCGGGCCTCGACACCGACCTGGCGACGGCGCTCGACGCCGAGAAGGCGAGCTTCCTTGCCCTTTCCGCGACGCCGGACTTCGCCGAGGGCGTGCGCGCCTTCTGCGAGCGGCGGCCGGCGCGCTTCGCGCGACCCTCCGGATAGGCTCGCCCGCGACGCGCTGCCCGAGCGCCTTCCACCCGCAATCCCCGTCGGCGTGCCCAGGCATGCCCGCCCCTTTATTGCCCGTCGTCTGCGCACGGCGGCTTCGCATGGAGACACCATGGACTTCCAGTTGAACCCGGAGCAGCGCGAGATCCGCGACCTGGCGCGCCGCTTCGCCGAGCGCGAGATCGCCCCCCGCGCCGCGCAGGCCGATCTCGACAAGGCTTTCCCGACCGAGGTGCACCAGCGCGCGCAGGAACTCGGCCTGCTCGGCATCAACCTGCCCGAGACGGTCGGCGGCGGCGGCCTCGGCTGCCTGGAGCTGGTGCTGGTCACCGAGGCCTTCTGCCGCGGCTGCCTGGGCATCGGCACCGCGCTGTGCGTGAACGCGCTCGCCACCGAGCCGATCGTCATCGCCGGAACCGATGCGCAGCGCAGCCGCTACCTCGGCGCCGCGGCCCGCGGTGCGCTCGCCAGCTTCGCGATGACCGAGCCCGGCGCCGGCTCCGACGTGGCCGGCATCCGCACCCGCGCCGAGCGCGTCGAGGGCGGCTATCGCCTCACCGGCAGCAAGATCTGGATCTCCAACGCCAACCTCGCCGAGTTCTTCGTCGTCTTCGCCAAGACCGCGCCGGACGGCGGCCACCGCGGCATGAGCGCCTTCATCGTGCCGCGCGCCAGCGCCGGCCTGACGGTGGGCGAGCCCTTGGGCAAGCTCGGCCAGCGCTGTTCGCCCACCTGCGAGGTCTTCCTCGACCAGGTCTTCGTGCCCGAGGACCACCGCCTCGGCGAGGAGGGCGGCGGCTTCGCGCTGGCGATGGCGGTGTTCGACCACTCGCGCCCGATGGTGGCCGCCTTCGGCGTCGGTCTCATCGAGCGCTGCCTCGACGAGTCGCTCGCCTACGCCACCCAGCGCAGCAGCATGGGCAAGCGCCTGATCGACCACCAGGCCGTGGCCCACAAGCTCGCCGAGATGCGCATGAAGCTCGAAGCCGCGCGCCTGCTCACCTACCAGTCGGCCTGGCTGCTCGACCAGGGCTGGCCGAACACCATCGAAGCCTCGATCGCCAAGGCCTTTGCCGCGGACGCGGCGATGTGGGCGGCGACCGAGGCGGTGCAGATCTTCGGCGGCATGGGCTACTCGACCGAGTACCCGGTGGAGAAGCTCTTCCGCGACGCCAAGGTGCTGCAGATCTACGAAGGCACCAGCGAGATCCAGCGCAACATCATCGCCCGCGAACTGCAGCGGGCCTGAACCCGAGGACCCGGAAATGAACCCAAGCAATCCATCGAACCCGAACGAGGCGCTGATCCTGGGCGCCGTGCGCACCCCCTTCGGCCGCCGCGGCGGCGCCCTGCGCGAGACCCGCCCGGACGAGCTCCTCGCCACCGTCATCGGCGGCGTGCTGGCGCGCACCGGCCTGCCTGGCGACAAGGTCGGCGACGTGCTCGCCGGCTGCGTCAGCCAAGCCGGAGAGCAGGGCGCCAACATCGCCCGCCAGGCGCTGCTGATCGCCGGCCTGCCCGCCGAGGTGCCGGGCGTGTCGATGAACCGCATGTGCGGCTCCAGCCAGTACGCCACCCACGCCGCGGCGCAGGCGGTGGCCGCGGGCGACCTCGACTTCGCCATCGGCTGCGGCGTCGAGAGCATGAGCCGGGTGCCGATGTTCCTCGACCTGACCCTGGGCCGGGGCGACTTCCGCGGCTTCGACAACTTGCACCCGAAGATCCTCGAACGCTTCGCCATCCCGCACCAGGTCGAGAGCGCCGAGCGCATCGCCGGGCAGTGGAAGATCTCGCGCACCGAAATGGACGACTACGCGATCGAGAGCCACCGCCGCGCCGAGGCCGCGCGTGCGGCCGGCGTGCACAGCGAGATCCTGCCGGTGGCGGGGGTGGACAAGGAGGGCGGGGCGATCACGCTCGCGCACGACGAGGGCATCCGCGCGGTCATCGACGTCGAGCGCATGCGCGCCATGCAGCCGGTGTTCCGCCAGCCCGGCGAGGGCGGCGTGACCGCGGCCAACGCCAGCCAGATGTCGGACGGCGCCGCTGCGGTGCTGGTGGGCCGCCGCGCCGCCGCCGAGGCGCTCGGCATCCGGCCGCGCGCCCGCTTCCGCGCCCGCGTCGCGGTCGGCTCCGACCCGGTGCTGCAGCTCACCGGGGTGATCCCGGCGGCGCGGCGCGCGCTCGAGATGGCCGGGCTGTCGATCCGCGACATGGACTGGATCGAGGTCAACGAGGCCTTCGCCAGCGTGGCGCTGTGCTTCGTGCGCGAGTTCGCGCCCGACCTGGATCGCCTCAACCCCTGGGGTGGGGCGATCGCCCACGGCCACCCGCTGGGCGGCAGCGGCGCCGGCCTGCTGGCCAAGATGCTCGCCGGCCTCGAATGCCGCGACGGCCGCTTCGGCCTGCAGGTCATGTGCATCGGCCACGGCATGGCCACCGCCACCGTCATCGAACGACTCTGAGACACAAGGAGCACACGCAATGAAGATCGCAAACTCGGTATTCCTGGTGACCGGCGGCGCCTCCGGGCTGGGCGCGGCCACCGCGCGCATGGTGGTCGAAGGCGGCGGCAGGGTGGTGCTCGCCGACCTCAACGAAGAGGCCGGCAAGGCGTTGGCGGCCGAACTCGGCGCGGCGGCCCGTTTCGTGCGCACCGACGTCACCGACGAGGCCTCGACGCAGGCGGCGGTCGAGGCCGCGGTGCAGGGCTGCGGGGGCCTGCACGGCCTGGTGTGCTGCGCGGGCGTGGCGCCGGGCGAGAAGGTGGTGGGCAAGGACGGCCCGCATGGTCTCGACCGCTTCGTTCGCGGCGTGATGATCAACCTTGTCGGCACCTTCAACCCGATCCGCCTCGCCGCCGCCGCGATGAGCAAGGCCGCGCCCAACGAGGAGGGCGAGCGTGGCGTGATCGTCACCACCGCCTCGGTCGCCGCCTTCGACGGCCAGATCGGCCAGGCGACGTATGCGGCGTCCAAGGCCGGCGTGGTCGGCATGACGCTGCCGATCGCGCGCGAGCTGGCACGCTACGGCATCCGCGTGATGAGCATCGCCCCCGGCATCTTCGAGACCCCGATGCTGCGCGGGCTGCCGCAGGCGGTGCAGGATTCGCTCGGCGAGATGGTGCCTTTCCCCTCGCGCCTCGGCCGCTCCAGCGAATATGCGCAGCTGGTGCGCTCGATCTGCGAGAACCCGATGTTGAACGGCGAGGTCATCCGTCTCGATGGCGCGATCCGCATGGCAGCCAAGTGAGGAGCCCGGCATGAACCCCGTACACACGACCATGATTCCCGCCGACGTCCGTCGTGCCGGGCGCAACCTGATCGGCGACGCCTTCGCGCGCTCGGTGCGCCGCAACCCCGAGCGCGAGGCGCTGCGCTTCGAGGGGCGCAGCTGGCGCTACGCCCAGCTCGACCGTGCCGCCAACCGCGTCGCCAACCGCCTGCTCGGCCTCGGCCTGGCGGTCGGCGATCGCGTCGCCGCCTATGGGCGCAATTCCGACGCCTACGTGCTGCTGTGGCTGGGCTGCGTGAAGGCGGGGCTGATCCACGTCCCGATCAACTACGCGCTGCTCGACGCCGAGCTGCGCTACATCGTCGAGCAGTCGGGCGCGCGTGCGTTGTTCTGCGACGCCGACATGGCGACCCACGTCGAGGCCCTCGGCAGCGACCTGCCCTGCGAATGGCGCGGCACGCTGCACGGCGGACACGAGCGCGACGTCCTCGAGTGGGCGCAGGCCGGCGGCACGGACACGGCCCCGGCGATCGCGCTCGACGAGGACGCCATCGCGCAGCTGCTGTACACCTCGGGCACCACCGCCGCGCCCAAGGGCGCGATGATGAGCCATCGTGCGCTGCTCGCCGAATACACCAGCACGCTGCTCGCCACCGACATCCGCGCCGAGGACTGCGCGCTCGCCGCGCTGCCGCTGTACCACTCGGCGCAGATGCACGTCTTCCTGATGCCGCAGCTGCTGGTGGGCGCGACCACCCTGCTGATCCAGGCGCCGCAGCCCGAGCGCTGCTTCGAGCTGATCGAGCGCGAGCGCGTGACGTCCTTCTTCGCCCCGCCCACGGTGTGGATCGCCTTCCTGCGTCATCCGGCCTTCGTGCCGGCGCGGCTGGCCTCGCTGCAGAAGGGCTACTACGGCGCCTCGATCATGCCGGTGCCGGTGGTGCAGGAGCTGGCCGCACGCCTGCCGGCGCTGCAGCTCTACAACTGCTATGGCCAGAGCGAGATCGCCCCGCTCGCCACCGTGCTGCGTCCGGAGGAACACGCCGAGCGCCCCGCGTCCGCAGGGCGGCCGATCTTCAACGTCGAAACCCGCATCGTCGACAGCGACCTCAACGACGTGCCTGCGGGCGAGATGGGCGAGATCGTGCACCGCTCGCCGCAGCTCATGAGCGGCTACTGGGACAAGCCGGAGGACACCGTGGCCAGCTTCCGCGACGGCTGGTTCCGTTCGGGGGACGTCGGCTACCTCGACGAGGCCGGCTACCTCTACATCACCGACCGCATCAAGGACATCATCAAGACCGGCGGCGTGGTGGTGGCGAGCCGCGAGGTGGAGGAGTGCCTGTACACCCACCCCGCGGTGGCCGAGGTCGCGGTGATCGGCCTGCCCGACGAGCGCTGGATCGAGGCGGTGACGGCGGTGGTGGCGCTCAAGCAGGGCGCGCAGGCCACGGCCGCAGAGCTGATCGCCCACGTGCATGCCCGGCTGGCGGCCTTCAAGGTGCCCAAGCGGGTGTTCTTCGTAGAGGACATGCCGCGCAACGCCTCCGGCAAGCTGCTCAAGCGCGAGCTGCGCGTGCGCTACGCGGAAACCTGAGCGCCCCGGGTGGCGGTACCCGTGCCGACTCGCCTCAGTCTGCCCGGGTGCCCGGCCTGATCTCGATCGTCGGCCGGGGGGCTTGCGCGTCCGCTTGCGGGATGCCGAGCACGGCGTGCAGCTGCCCGTCGTCGCCGATCAGGTCGGCGAGCGTGAGGCGGTCGAGGGCGGCAAAGAAGGCCTGCAGGGCGCCGGCCAGTGCGCCCTTGAGCCGGCAGGCCGGATCCAGCAGGCAGTGCGATCCCGATCCGAAGCACTCGACCAGCTCGAAGCTGGGCTCCATCCCGCGGACCACGTCGCCGAGACCGATCTGCGTCGCCGCACGCGCCAGCCGGAGTCCGCCGCCCTTGCCGCGCGCGCCGTCGACAAAACCCTTCGCCACCAGCCCGGTGACCACCTTCATCAGGTGGCTGCGCGAGATGTCGAAGCGTTCCGCCACTTCCTTGATGGTCACGCGTCGCTCGGTGCAGGTGCCGAGGTACATGAGCAGGCGAAGCGCGTAATCGGTGTGCTGGGTGATGTTCATCGCGAAGGTGCGCCGGGCGTATGGCGGGCTGCATGGTAGCAGCAATAGATTCATTTCTGTTGACTCTTTTAAAGATGCATTTAATATGTATCTTAAAGGCCTCGACCGAAGGAGCTGCCATGAAACGCCACCCCCATCTCGTCCGGCTGTCGCGCGAACACCATGCCGCGCTGCGGCTCGGCAGGCATCTGCTCGCCGGCGGCGCGGCGGCCGAGCTGCGCGCGGAACACGTCGCGCTCGTCACCCACTTTGCCGAGGAAGAGCGCGAGCTGGCCCCCTTGCTCGAAACGGGCGGTCACGGCGCACTCGCCGCGCGCCTGCGCGCCGAGCATGCCCACCTGAGGTCCCTGTTCGCCACCGCAGCGGACGGCGTGCGCGAGGCCGCGGCCGGGCAGGCGCTGATCGACCATGTGCGCTTCGAGGAGCGCGAACTGTTTCCGGCGATCGAAACCCTGTTCGAGGAAGTGCTGCCATGACCCATGTCGTCACCGAAGCCTGCATCCGCTGCAAATACACGGATTGCGTGAGCATGTGCCCGGTCGACGCCTTTCGCGAGGGGCCGAACTTCCTCGTGATCGACCCCGAGGAGTGCATCGACTGCACCCTGTGCGTCGCCGAGTGTCCGGTCGATGCGATCGTGCCGGAAGATGAGTTGAGCGACGAGCAGCGCGAATACCTCGCCCTCAACGCGGCGCTGGCGAAGGACTGGCCGCGTATCGTCGAGGCGCATGCGCCGCTGCCCGATGCCGATGCATGGGTGAAGGTGGCCGACAAGCGCGCGTGGCTCGACACGGCGCGGGCGGGCGACCCCGACGCGAAGGCATGAAACGGCGCCCGGGCGGGCGCCTGCACGCAATCCTCATGAACCGGGAAGAGGGTGGCAGCGGATACAGCGAGAAGGCGAGGACAGCGCACGCGAGATGCGCATCGATGCGGAGGAGATCGTGCATCCGCCGCAATCATGTGGACGATGGCTATGCCGAGATACGGCACGCGATCGCGAGCGGCAGCGAGGGCACGACCGTCCTCGACCTGCGCCGCGAGGACGGCGAGCGGCGCTGGGTGGAGCTCTTCCTCGCGCCGGTGCGCAACGAGGCCGACGCCGTCACGCATTACGTGGGGGGCCTCAACGACGTCACCCGGCGCAAGGACGCCGAGGAGCGCCTCAACCACCTCGCCAGCCACGATCCGCTGACCGGGCTGCCCAACTGGATGCTGTTCCATGACCGTCTCCGCCATGCGATCGCCCGCCGCAACCACGGTGCGCTGGCGGTGCTCCTCCTCGACCTCGACCGCTTCAAGCAGGTCAACGACGGCTACGGCCTCGACGTCGGCGACGCCTTGCTGCGCGAAGTCGCGGCACGCCTGTCGTCCTGCCTGCGGGCCGAGGACACCGTGGCCCGCCTCGGTGGAGACGAGCTCGTCGTCCTCATCGAGGACCTGCCCGGGACGGCGTTCGCGGCGAAGATCGCCGGCAAGATCGCCGCCCGCCTGGCCGAGCCGGTGCTCATCGGCGGGCGCACGCGTCCGGTGTCCGCCAGCGTGGGCATCGCCCTCCATCCGCGCGACGGCCGCGACCCGCAGACCCTGCTCGAGAATGCCGACACGGCGCTGTACCGTGCCAAGGAGTCGGGCCGGGGCGGGTTCTGCTTCTACGCCGGGGAGATGAACGCGCAGGCGCATCGGCGCCTCGACCTCGAGAACGGCCTGCGTCGCGCCCTCGCCGAGGGGCGGCTGGAGGTGCATTGCCAGTCCCAGGCGTCGCCCGGGGACGGACGCCTGTGCGGGGTGGAGGCGCTGGTGCGCTGGCGCCATCCGCGCGAGGGGACGATCGGGCCCGACGAGTTCATCCCGATCGCGGAGGAGACCGGCCTGATCGTTCCGCTCGGCCAACATGTGCTGCGCACGGCCTGCCTGCGAGGGCGACCGGCCGCTCTTGCCCGCACTGCGCGGATCCGGTCGCCGCTGCGCCCGGCGTCTGAGCGGCGCCCGTCGCGCACGCCGGATGCCGGCGCGGCGCGTACTCAGCGACCGACGGCCTTGTCCAGCATCCTGCCGAGGCCGCGCATCACCGTCAGGTTTGCCCGCTCCATCGCCTGCAGTTCGGCGAGCGCCTCCTCCAGTCGGCCCTGTGCGTGCAGTTCCACGGCGCGCCGCGCATGCACGTGCACCGCGCGATGCGGGTCTTCGAGTTCCCCGTAGCCCGGCAGCCCGGCGAAGTGCTCGCGTCCCTCGCCGTCGTAGTACCACTGGCCGAGGCGGCAGTGCCGCTCGTCGGGCAGGTCTGCGGGGCGCAGCGTCGATACGCCGAGGAAGACCTTGTACACCTCGAGCTTGAGCGCGAGTTCGTCGATGTTGGCGAGCTCGACGTTGGCGAGCAGGGCGGAAGAGGTCACCGCCCGTTCCATGCGGCGCGACAGCTCGAGCAGGTGCTTCATGCTGGAGACGGCCTGCGTGCTGTCCGCGGCGTGGCGTCCGGCGTCGGCGGCGCCGAACTCCATGACCTCCCGCGCGGCGCGCGTCTCGTCCTGGATGTTCTCGACCAGGGTGGCGATCTCGGTGGTGGCCTTCGCGGTGCGCTCGGCAAGCTTGCGCACCTCGTCCGCCACCACCGCGAAACCCCGTCCCGCGTCGCCGGCGCGCGCAGCCTCGATCGCCGCGTTGAGGGCGAGCAGGTTGGTCTGGTCGGCGATCTCCTTGATCAGGCGGACGATGCCGCCGATCTCCTCGGCCCGACGGCTCAGGATGCCGACGTTCCCCGACGCCTCGCCCATGCGCTCGAAGGTGGCGTGGAGATTGCCGGCGATCCGCTCGAACGCGGCGCGGCTGGTGTCGGACTGCGCCGCCGCTTCGAGCGCCGATGCCTTTTCCTGGTTGAGGGTGCCGGCGAGGCCCAGGAAGGATTCGCGCACGCCGCCGAGCGAGTCGCCAAAGCTGCCCAGGCTGGCGAACACGCCGCCCAGCACGGTACGCTCGCGGCGCAAGGCGTCGGTCTGCGCGCGCAGCTCGGACTGCTCCGCCTCGAGGTCGCGGATACGTTCCTGCAGGGCGGCGTTGGCCTGCTCGAGCAGCAGGTTCTCGGCTTCGCTGGCGCGCAGCCTGTCTCTCGGTCCGGAGAAGAACATCGGGGGCTCTGGTAGGATATTTAAAGTGGAGTATCAGATGAATCTTTTGGCCGGTCAAGCCGCGCATTGCGTCCGCGCCCACGTCGATTTGCGGTGGGTCCGGCCGGCATCGTAGTCTGCGCGTCGCGGGACGACGGCGGGGATGCCCGCCCGCCCGCAGGAGCAAATCGAATGGAATTCGCGAAGATCTTCATCACGCTGGCGGCCCTGATCAACCCCTTCGGCGCCATCCCGGCCTTCATCGGCCTGACCCAGGGGCAATCGTCCCTCGAACGCCGCCGCACCGCGCGTACCGCCGCACTGGCGACCGTCCTCGTCATCACCGTGACCGCGCTCGCCGGCCAGTACATCCTGGCGGGTTTCGGCATCACCGTGCCCTCGCTGCAGGTCGGTGGCGGCGTGCTGCTGTTCATCGTCGCGATCTCGATGTTCAACGCCCAGCCCGCGCCGAGCCGCACCACCCCCGAGGAAACCGACGAGGCCGCCGAGCGCGCCAACATCGCCGTGGTGCCGCTGACGATCCCGCTGCTGACCGGGCCGGGCACGGTCAGCACGGTGATCATCTACGCCGACCAGGGTACGCGAACGGTGCTGATGCTGCTCGGCGCCGGCCTCGTGATGGGCGTCGTGGTGTGGTTCGCCTTCAACCTGGCCGGTCCGATCAGCCGCCTGGCCGGGCGCACCGGACTCAACATCATGACCCGGCTGATGGGCCTGGTGCTGGCGGCGCTCGCGGTGGAGTTCATCGCAGCGGGCATCCGTGCCTATGTGAACGCCTGAGGGCGCCCCTACAGCGGCGTGGCGCGCGCTTCCTCGACCAGCCATTCGCGGAAGTTCGTCAGCGCCGGCCGTTCCGCCTTGCCCTCGGGCACGATCAGGTAGTACGCCCGCGTGCTCGGGAAGCTGCGCAGGCAGGGGCTGATCAGGCTGCCGGCGGCGAGCTCCTGCTGGATCAGGAAGGGCGGGATCAGCGCCACGCCCATGCGCTCGATCGCCGCCTGCGCGAGCATCGAGAACAGCTCCAGGCGCATGCCGCCCATGTCGTTCGCGGGGCGCACGCCGGCCGAGGCGAACCACTGCCGCCAGGCGTAGGGGCGGGTGGTCTGCTGCAGCAGCGGCAGCTCGGCGACCTCGTCCGGGCTCATCTGCTCGCGCACGCCGGGCAGGGCCGGGCTGCATACCGGCACCGGATATTCCCGCATCAGGAAGTGCGCCTCGGTGCCCGGCCAGCCGGTGTCGCCGAAGTAGATCGCGGCGTCGAACTCGGTCTGGTCGAAGAGGAACGGCCGCGTCTGGGTGTGCATGTTCACCACCACGTCCGGGTTCCGCGCCTGGAAGCCGGCCAGGCGGGGCAGCAGCCAGCGCGTGGCGAAGGTCGGCACGACGGCCAGCTCGAGCACGCTGCCGGCGCCGTGGTGTGCCATGACCGCGAGCGTGTCGTGCTCGATCGCATCCAGCCGCGGGGCGATCTGGCGGCTGTAGCTCAGTCCTGCCTCGGTGAGCTGCACGCCGCGCCGGGTGCGGCGGAACAGCGGCACGCCGAGGAAGTCCTCGAGCGCGCCGATCTGCCGGCAGATCGCGCTCTGCGTGAGCGCGAGCTCCTCGGCGGCGCGGGTGAAGCTCTCGTGGCGCGCGGCGGCCTCGAAGGCGAGCAGCGCGGCGGTGCTGGGGATCTTCTTGCGCATGGCGGTCGAGATTTTCTTTCGGAGTTCCGGAAAGGCACAGATTACTGCAGAAATATCGCTTGAGCTGCGCTTCCGGAGTTCATAGGATGCGAATCACACACAGGCAGCCGCCTGCACGACCGATCGCACGAGGAGACACGACATGGCTTCGAACAAGGCTAGCTTCAACTGGGAAGACCCGCTGCTGCTCGACCTGCAGCTGACCGAGACCGAGCGCATGGTGCGCGACACGGCGCGCGCCTACAGCCAGGACAAGCTGCTGCCGCGCGTGCAGGAGGCCTTCCGCCACGAGAAGACCGATGCCGCGATCTTCCGCGAGATGGGCGAACTCGGTCTGCTCGGCGCCACCATCCCCGAGCAGTACGGCGGCTCCGGCCTCAACTACGTGTGCTACGGCCTGATCGCCCGCGAGGTCGAGCGTGTCGACTCCGGCTACCGTTCGATGATGAGCGTGCAGAGCTCGCTGGTGATGGTGCCGATCAACGAATTCGGTACCGAGGCGCAGAAGCAGAAGTACCTGCCCAAGCTCGCCACCGGCGAATGGATCGGCTGCTTCGGCCTCACCGAGCCGAACCACGGCTCCGACCCGGGCTCCATGATCACCCGTGCGCGCAAGGTCGATGGCGGCTTCAGCCTCTCCGGCAGCAAGATGTGGATCACCAACAGCCCGATCGCCGACGTGTTCGTGGTGTGGGCCAAGGACGACGAAGGCCAGATCCGCGGCTTCATCCTCGAGAAGGGCTGGAAGGGCCTCTCCGCGCCCGCCATCCACGGCAAGGTCGGCCTGCGTGCCTCGATCACCGGCGAGATCGTCATGGACGAGGTCTTCGTGCCGGAAGAGAACGCCTTCCCGACCGTGCGCGGGCTCAAGGGCCCCTTCACCTGCCTCAACTCGGCGCGCTTCGGCATCGCCTGGGGTGCGCTCGGCGCCGCCGAGGCCTGCTACGAGACCGCCCGCCAGTACACGATGGACCGTAACCAGTTCGGCCGTCCGCTCGCCGCCAACCAGCTCATCCAGAAGAAGCTCGCCGACATGCTGACCGAGATCACCCTCGGCCTGCAGGCGGTGCTGCGCGTGGGCCGCATGAAGGACGAGGGCATCGCCCCGGTCGAGATCACCTCGATCATCAAGCGCAACTCCTGCGGCAAGGCGCTCGACATCGCCCGCATGGCGCGCGACATGCTCGGCGGCAACGGCATCTCGGACGAGTACCCGGTGGCCCGCCACCTGGTGAACCTCGAGGTGGTCAACACCTACGAGGGCACCCACGACGTGCATGCGCTGATCCTCGGCCGCGCCATCACCGGCCTCGCCGCGTTCAGCAACTGAGTCCCCGGAGACCCCCGATGCCCGGCGCCCTGTCGCACATCCGCGTCCTCGACCTGTCTCGCATTCTGGCCGGCCCCTGGGCCGGGCAGATGCTCGCCGATCTCGGCGCGGACGTGATCAAGGTCGAGCGTCCGGGTGCCGGCGACGACACCCGCGGCTGGGGGCCGCCCTGGCTCAAGGACGAGCAGGGCGCCGACACCGACGTGGCGGCGTATTACCTGTGCGCCAACCGCAACAAGCGCTCGATCACCATCGACATCACCCAGGCCGAGGGCCAGGCGCTGGTGCGCCGGCTCGCCGCCGAGTCCGACGTGGTGCTGGAGAACTTCAAGGTCGGCGGCCTGGCGCAGTACGGCCTCGATTATGACAGCCTGAAGGCGGTCAATCCGCGCCTGGTGTACTGTTCGATCACCGGCTTCGGCCAGGACGGGCCGTATGCGCCGCGCGCCGGCTACGACTTCCTGATCCAGGGCCTGGGCGGGCTGATGAGCATCACCGGCCGGCCCGACGGCGAGGAGGGCGGTGGCCCGATGAAGGTGGGCGTGGCGCTCACCGACATCCTCACCGGCCTGTACGCCACCAACGCCGTGCTCGCCGCGCTGGCCTGGCGCGAGCGCAGCGGCGAAGGCCAGTACATCGACATGGCACTGCTCGACGTGCAGGTGGCCTGCCTCGCCAACCAGGCGGGCAACTACCTCGCCACCGGGCAGAGCCCGAAGCGGCTGGGCAATGCGCACCCCAACATCGTGCCCTACCAGGATTTTCCGACCGCCGACGGCTACATGATCCTCGCCATCGGCAACGACGGGCAGTTCGCGCGCTTCTGCGCGGCCGCCGGTGCGCCGCAGCTCGCGACCGACGAACGCTTCGCCACCAACCGCGCGCGCGTGGTCAATCGCGCCACGCTGATCCCGCTGCTGAAGAAGCTCACCGTCGAGCGCGGCACCGCGGAGTGGATCACGAAGCTCGAGGCGCTCGCCGTGCCCTGCGGTCCGATCAACACCCTGGCCGACGTCTTCGCCGACCCGCAGGTGCAGGCGCGCGAGATGAAGGTGACGATGCCGCATCCGGTCGCCGGCCAGTTGCCGCTCGTCGCCAGCCCGATGAAGCTCTCGGCCACGCCGGTGGACTACCGCCTGCCGCCGCCGATGCTCGGCGAGCACACCGACGAGATCCTCGCCGCAACGCTCGGTCTCGATGCCGGGGCGATCGCCCGCCTGCGTGCGGACGGCGTGGTCTGAGCCGGAACAAGAACACAGAAGACGAACACAAGGGAACAGCATGAAGATCCTCGTACCCGTAAAGCGCGTGGTGGATTACAACGTCAAGGTTCGCGTCAAGGCCGACGGCAGCGGCGTGGACCTGGCCAACGTCAAGATGAGCATGAACCCCTTCGACGAGATCTCCGTCGAGGAGGCGGTGCGCCTGAAGGAAGCGGGCGTGGCCACCGAGGTGGTGGCGGTGTCGTGCGGCGTGGGCGCCTGCCAGGAGACCCTGCGCGCGGCGATGGCGATCGGTGCCGACCGCGGCATCCTGGTCGAGACCGACGTCGAGCTGCAGCCGCTGGCGGTGGCCAAGCTCCTGAAGGCGGTGTGCGACAAGGAGCAGCCGCAGCTGGTGATCTGCGGCAAGCAGGCGATCGACGACGACGCCAACCAGACCGGCCAGATGCTGGCGGCGCTGGCGGGCTGGCCGCAGGCGACCTTCGCGTCCAAGGTGACGCTGGCCGACGGGAAAGCCGCGGTGACGCGCGAGATCGACGGCGGCCTCGAGACCCTGTCGGTGAAGCTGCCGGCGGTGGTGACCACCGACCTGCGCCTGAACGAGCCGCGCTACGCGACGCTGCCCAACATCATGAAGGCCAAGAAGAAGCCGCTCGACACCGTGAAGCCGGCCGACCTGGGCGTGGATGTCGCGCCGCGTCTGGCCACGCTCAAGGTCGCCGAGCCGCCCAAGCGCAGCGCCGGCGAGCGCGTGGCCGACGTGGCCCAGCTGATCGACAAACTCAAGAACGTTGCGAAGGTGATCTGAACATGGCCATTCTCGTCATTGCCGAACACGACAATCAATCGATCAAGGCGGCCACGCTCAACACCGTGAGCGCGGCCGCGAAGCTGGGCGGCGACGTCCATGTGCTGGTGGCCGGCGCCGGTTGCGCAGCCGCGGCCGATGCGGCGGCGAAGGTCGCCGGCGTCGCCAAGGTGCGGGTGTGCGACGCGCCGCAGTACGAGGCGCAGACCGCGGAGAACGTCGCCGAGCTGGTCAAGGGTCTGGCGGGCGGCTACAGCCACGTGCTCGCGCCGGCGACGCCGGCGGGCAAGAACATGCTGCCGCGCGTGGCCGCGCTGCTGGATGTGGCGCAGATCAGCGACATCGTCGCGGTCGAGTCCGCCGACACCTTCGTGCGCCCGATCTACGCCGGCAACGCGCTCGCCACCGTCAAGAGCGCCGACGCGATCAAGCTGATCACCGTGCGCACCACCGCGTTCGACGCGGCCGAAGCCGGCGGCAACGCCGCGCCGGTGGAGGCGGTCGCGGCGGCGGCCGACCTGGGCGTGACCGCGCTGGTCGGTCGCGAGATCGTCAAGAGCGCGCGCCCCGAACTGGGCGCGGCCAAGGTCATCGTCTCCGGCGGTCGCGGCCTGGGCAGCGGCGACAACTACCACAAGCTGCTCGAGCCGCTCGCCGACAAGCTCGGCGCCGCGCTCGGCGCCTCGCGCGCGGCGGTGGACGCGGGCTACGTGCCCAACGACTACCAGGTCGGCCAGACCGGCAAGATCGTCGCGCCGCAGCTCTACATCGCGGTCGGCATCTCGGGCGCGATCCAGCACCTGGCCGGCATGAAGGACTCCAAGGTGATCGTGGCGATCAACAAGGATCCCGAAGCGCCGATCTTCCAGGTCGCCGACTACGGCCTCGTGGCCGACCTTTTCGACGCAGTCCCCGCGCTCGTTGCGGCGGCCTGAGTCCTACCCGCCTCTCCCCCTCTGCGGCTCGTCCGGTCCGTTTCGACCGGCGGCCGCATTTTTTTCGTCCGCGTTCAGCGGCTTCCTGTCGGCAGGAGACCGTGGATCAGCCGCACCAGCTTGAGTGCCGGGGCCTCGATCTGCTCCACCGGGACCGCCGCGAAGCCGAGGTTCATGCCGGGGCGCCGGTTGGCGGCGTCGATCGCGTAGAGCGACAGCGGCCGCATCACCACGCCCTCGCGCAGCGCCTGCGATGAGAGCAGCACGTCGTCGAGCGGGCGCTCGAAGTGGACCGGGATGTGCAGGCCGGCGAGGCCGCCGGCCGGCGTGGCGATGCCGGCGAGGTGGCGCCGCAGCACCTCGATGAGGCGGTCGCGGCGCTCCTCGTAGATGCCGCGCATGCGGCGGATATGGGTGGTGAAATGGCCGCCGTCGATGAACTCGGCCAGCGCCGCCTGCTCGAGCATGCGGCCCTCGCGGTAGAGCTCGGCGTTGCCGGTGGTGAAGGCCTCGACGAGATCCTCCGGCACCACCAGGTAGGCCAGGCGCAGGCCGGGATACATCACCTTGCTGAAGGTGCCGACGTAGATCACCCGTTGCGCCGCCGACAGGCCGAACAGCGAGGCCACCGGGTGGTCGTGGTAGCGGATCTCGTTGTCGTAGTCGTCCTCGATGATCCAGATGCGGTTCTTCTCGGCGTATTCGAGCAGGCGGAGCCGGCGTTCGAGCGACATCACCGCCCCGGTCGGGTACTGGCTCGAGGGCGACACGAAGATCAGGCGCGGCGGATGGTCCCAGTCCTCGGCCTGCGGATGGATGCCCTGCGCGTCCACCGGCACCGGGTGGATGGCGAGATCGCAGGCGGACAGCACGTTGCGTGCCCCCCAGTAGCCCGGATCCTCCATCCACGCCACGTCGCCGACGTCGGCGAGCATGCGCGCGCACAGGTCGAGCGCCTGGTGCGAGCCGTTCAGGATCAGGATCTGCTGCGGGCTGCACGACATCATGCGGGTCACGCGCAGGTATTCGGCGAGCACCAGCTTCAGCGGCCCGTAGCCGCCGTAGCCGTACTGTGCGAGGTGGCGCTGCTCGAGCCGCATCTGCTTGGCGACCAGCTTGCGCCAGGTGGCGAAGGGAAAATGGGTGACGTCCGGGAAGCCGGGCATGAATGCGCCCGCCTGCACGCGGCTCGACAGCGCATCGGCGGCGATCCGGCACCCCCTTTTCGACAATCCCTCGCTGCGCGCGCCGACCATCCGCCGCGGTTTTTGCTGCGGCGCGGTAGCGGCCACGGCGTCGGAGACGAAGGTGCCCGAGCCCACCCGGCTGTCCAGGTAGCCCTCGACGATGAGCTGGTCGTACACCCGCACCACGGTGTTGCGCCCCAAGGCCAGATCCGCCGCCAGGGTGCGGGTGGGCGGCAGCGCGGTGCCGGGGGCGAGGCGGCGCGCGATGATGGCCTCGCGGATGGCGAGGTAGAGGCGCGCGCGGGCGCTGGACGAGGGCGCCTGTTCCGCATAAGCGTGGGCGATGAGCTCGCAGCTGAGTCGGCAATCCATTGCAGTGCAGCAAAAATTGGTTCTATTAAATTATAAGTAATTGGATCAAGCCTGGGCCAATTCGTGGCCTAGGATTCGATCGCCAGAGCGCACAGCGCCCCTTGCAGGAGACGGAGACAGATGGAAGCGGTCCACAACAGCCAGGCAGCCCACGTCAGCTTTCGCAACGTCCAGAAGACCTACGACGGCGAAACCCTCATCGTGCGGGACCTGAATCTCGACATTCGCCGCGGCGAGTTCCTCACCCTGCTCGGGCCGTCCGGTTCGGGCAAGACCACCTGCCTGATGATGCTCGCCGGCTTCGAGACGCCCACCGGCGGCGAGATCCGCCTCGACGGCGAGGTCATCAACCGGGTGCCGCCCTACCGCCGCAACATCGGCATGGTGTTCCAGAACTATGCGCTGTTTCCGCACATGACGGTGGCCGACAACCTGCGCTTCCCGCTGCGCGTGCGCAAGCTGGCGGCGAACGAGGTCGAGGCGCGGGTGAAGCGCGCGCTCGGCATGGTGCAGCTCGAGGCCTTCGGCAACCGCTACCCGCAGCAGCTCTCCGGCGGCCAGCAGCAGCGCATCGCGCTCGCCCGCGCGCTCGTGTTCGATCCCCAGCTGGTGCTGATGGACGAGCCGCTCGGCGCGCTCGACAAGAACCTGCGCGAGCGCATGCAGCTCGAGATCAAGCACATCCAGCAGAACCTCGGCATCACGGTGGTGTTCGTCACCCACGACCAGAGCGAGGCGCTGACCATGTCGGACCGCATCGCGGTGTTCAACCAGGGGGTCATCCAGCAGATCGACGCCCCCGAGACCCTGTACGAATACCCCGCGAACTCCTTCGTCGCCGACTTCATCGGCGAGAACAACGCGCTCGACGGCACCGTGGTCGCGGTGGCGGGCGAGGAGTGCGACGTGCGCCTGGACTGCGGCACGCTGCTGCGCGCGCGCACCGGCAACGTCGGCGCCGGCGGCCGCACCCGCATCGCGGTGCGCCCGGAGCGCGTGCGGCTCGCCGGGGAGGAGGGCGGCACCAACCGGCTCGACGCCACCGTGCGCGAGCTGATCTATCTCGGCGACCAGATCCGCCTGCGCATCGAACTCGCCGGCAAGCACGAATTCACCATCAAGGCGCCGGTCTCGCAGCTCGACCGCTCGCTGCGCCCCGGCGACGCGATCCGCGTCGGGCTCGATCCGGCGCACACGCGGGCGCTCGACGTGCCCGCGGCGCACTGAGGCATCCGCCCACCGCCGCATCCGCAGTCCCGGCCGGCCGCCGGTCTTCACCCGCAGCACCCACATAACCAGAACCGGAGACACATCATGAAGCACGCCGCATCCTTCCTTCGCGCCGCCGTCCTCGTCGCCCTCGGGGGCGCCGTCGGCACCGCATCGGCCGACATCACCGTCATCTCCTTCGGCGGCGCCTCGCAGAAGGCGCAGGACAAGGCCTACTACGCGCCCTTCACCAAGGCCACCGGGGTCAAGGTCGTCGCCGGCGAGTACAACGGCGAGCAGGCCAAGGTGAAGGCCATGGTCGAGGCCGGCAACGTGACCTGGGACGTGCTCGAGGTCGAGTCGCCCGAGCTGGTGCGCGGCTGCGAGGAAGGCCTGTTCGAGAAGATCGACTTCGCGCAGGTGGGCGACAAGGCCGATTTCGTCCCTGCCGCCGTGAGCGAATGCGGTGTCGGCATCTTCGTGTGGTCGACCGCGCTCGCCTACAACGCCGACCGCCTCAAGGAGGCGCCGACGTCCTGGGCGGACTTCTGGAACGTAGACAAATTCCCCGGCAAGCGCGGGCTGCGCAAGGGCGCGAAGTACACCCTCGAGTTCGCCCTGCTCGCCGATGGCGTGCCGACGAGCGAGGTCTACAAGGTGCTCGCCACCCCGGCCGGTGTCGACCGCGCCTTCGCCAAGCTCGACAAGCTCAAGGCCAACATCCAGTGGTGGGAGGCCGGCGCGCAGCCGCCGCAGCTGCTCGCCTCGGGCGACCTGGTCATGAGCGCCGCCTACAACGGCCGCATCTCCGCCGCGCAGGTCGAAGGCAAGAACCTCAAGGTGGTGTGGAACGGCAGCATCTACGACGTCGATTCGTGGACCATCCCCAAGGGCTCGCCGAAGAAGGCGGAGGCGCTCAAGTTCATCCGCTTCGCCAGCCAGCCGGAGAACCAGGCGGTGTTCTCGGGCGAGATCGCCTACGGCCCGGTCAACCTGAAGGCGGTGCCGGCGATCGACGCCAAGGTCGCCGCCGGCCTGCCGACCGCGCCCGAGAACATGAAGGGCGCGATGGCGACCGATACCGAGTTCTGGGTCGAGCACGGCGAGAACCTCGAGCAGCGCTTCAACGCCTGGGCCGCGCGCTGAGCGCTGCCTTCGTCGCATGCCCGTGCGCGGGCATGCCCGTGCCGCCGCGGGCGTCCGGCCCGCGCTGGCGGCCGCAACGCGCGGCCACCGTCTCCATCTGCCCGAACGGACTCGTCCATGAGCACTGCCGTCGACACCTCCGCTGCCGTTCCCTTGCCCGCCGAGGGCAATGGCACGCCGCTGAAGAAGCGCCTGCGCCGCGCCGAGCGCCGCCGCAACCTGCTCTTCGGCGCCCTGATCCTGCCGCTCGCGCTGGTGGTGCTGGTGGCCTTCATCTGGCCGATCGGCTCGCTGCTGACGATCGGTGTCGATAACCCCGAGATCCACGACAACCTGCCGCGCACGCTGGCCGCGCTCGAGGACTGGGACGGTCGCGCGCCACCGGCCGAGGCCGCCTTCCGCGCGCTCGCCGACGAGCTCGCCGCGGCCAAGGGCTCGCCGGCGATCGCCGCGATCGCCAAGCGCCTGAACCGCGAGGACGCCGGCTACCGCAGCCTGGTCATGAAGACCGCGCGCAAGCTGCCGCTCGATCCTGCCGTGCCGGCGCGCGAGGCGCTGCTGGCGATCGACGCGCAGTGGGGCGAGCTCGCCACCTGGCAGGCGATCCACCGCGCCGGCGGCGCGCTGACGCCGTTCTACCTGCTCGCCGCGATCGACCGCACGATCGACGCCGACGGCAACATCGTCGCCGCCCCCGCGGACGAGCGCATCTATGTGGACGTGCTGCTGCGCACCTTCTGGATGAGCCTGGTCGTGACCGTGTGCTGCCTGGTGCTCGGCTTCCCGGTGGCCTACCTGATGGCGAATCTGTCCACCCGCCACAGCAACATGCTGATGGTCTTCGTGCTGCTGCCGTTCTGGACCTCGGTGCTGGTGCGGGTGGCGGCGTGGATCGTGCTGCTGCAGAACGAGGGCCTGGTGAACCGCCTGCTGATGTGGCTCGGCCTCACCGACAGCCCGCTCCAGCTCCTCTTCAACCGCTTCGGCGTGTATGTGGCGATGGTCCACATCCTGCTGCCCTTCATGGTGCTGCCGCTGTACTCGGTGATGAAGGGCATCTCGCCGGTGTATGTGCGCGCCGCGCTCTCGCTCGGCTGCCCGCCCTTCCGCAGCTTCTGGAAGATCTACTTCCCGCAGACCCTGCCCGGCATCGGCGCCGGCGGCCTGCTCGTGTTCATCATGTGCATGGGCTACTACATCACGCCCGCGCTGCTCGGCGGTCCGAAGGAGCAGATGCTGAGCTACTTCATCGCCTTCTACACCAACCAGACGATCAACTGGGGCATGGCCGCCGCGCTTTCCGCGGTGCTGCTGGCGGCGACCCTGCTGCTGTACATGGTCTATGCCCGCTATCTCGGGCCGACCCGGGTCAAGTACATGAAGGCGCGCTGAGGACGACGACGATGCTGCAACCCTACGCTTCGCCCGTGGAACGGGCATGGTATTACGGCATGCGCGGGCTGGTCGGGCTGATCCTGGCCTTCCTGTTCCTGCCCATCCTGGTCATCGTGCCGCTGTCCTTCAACGCCGACAGCTTCCTGATGTACCCGATGTCGGGCTTCTCGCTGCGCTGGTACGAGGAGTTCGCCACCTCGCCGGCCTGGCGCCAGGCGCTGATGAACAGCCTGATCGTGTCGCCGCTCGCCACCCTGCTGGCGATGGTGCTCGGCACGCTGGCCTCGATCGGCCTGGTGCGCGCCGATTTTCCCGGCAAGGCGCTGCTCACCGCGGTGCTGATCTCGCCGATGGTGGTGCCGGTGGTGGTGATCGGCGTGGCGATGTACATCTTCTTCGCCCCGCTCGGCCTCACCGGCAGCTACACCGGCCTGGTGCTGGCGCATGCCATCCTCGGCGTGCCCTTCGTCGTCACCACGGTGACCGCGACGCTGCAGGGCTTCGACTTCAACCTGGTGCGCGCGGCCTCCAGCCTTGGCGCCAACCCGCTCACCACCTTCTTCCGCGTCACCCTGCCGATGGTCGCGCCCGGGATCATCTCGGGCGGCCTGTTCGCCTTCGCCACCTCCTTCGACGAGGTCGTGGTCACGCTCTTCCTCGCCAGCCCCGAGCAGGCGACGCTGCCGCGGCAGATGTTCGCCGGCATCCGCGAGAACATCAGCCCGACCATCGCGGCAGTCGCGACCATCCTGATCGTGCTGTCGACGCTGATGCTGATGACGCTCGAATGGTTGCGCCGGCGCGCCGAGCGCATGCGTGGCGCGCGCCGCTGAGCGCCGCGCTCGCGCCACCCCCGGCACCGACTCCAAGAACCCAAGCTTTCCCCCGACCACCCGACGGACCCCGACCATGAGCCTGAACCTGAAAGATCCCGACCTCTTCCGCACCCGCTGCCATGTCGATGGGCAGTGGATCGACGCCGACGACGGCGCCACCACGAGCATCCGCAACCCGGCCACGGGCGAGGTGCTCGGCACCATCCCGCGCATGGGCGCGGCCGAGACCCGGCGCGCCATCGCGGCCGCCAACGCCGCATGGCCGGCGTGGCGTGCGCTGACCGCCGGCGCGCGCGCGAAGATCCTGCGGCGCTGGTTCGAGCTCATCCTCGCCAACCAGGAAGACCTCGCCGTGCTGATGACCAGCGAGCAGGGCAAGCCGCTCGCCGAGGCGCGCGGCGAGGTGCTCTACGCCGCCTCCTTCATCGAGTGGTTCGCCGAGGAAGGCAAGCGCATCTACGGCGACGTGATCCCCGGCCACCAGCCCGACAAGCGCATCGTCGTCACCAAGGAGCCGATCGGGGTGTGCGCGGCGATCACGCCGTGGAACTTCCCCGCGGCGATGATCACGCGCAAGGCCGGCCCGGCGCTCGCGGCCGGATGCACGATGGTGCTCAAGCCCGCCACGCAGACGCCGTACTCGGCGCTCGCGCTGGCGGTGCTCGCCGAGCGCGCGGGGATTCCCAAGGGCGTGTTCAGCGTGCTCACCGGCGGCGCGGCCGAGATCGGCGGCGAGCTCACCGCCAACCCGATCGTGCGCAAGCTCACCTTCACCGGCTCCACCGAGATCGGCGTCAAGCTGATGTCGCAGTGCGCGCCGAGCGTCAAGAAGCTCTCGCTCGAGCTCGGCGGCAATGCGCCCTTCATCGTCTTCGACGATGCCGACCTCGACGCCGCGGTCGAGGGCGCGATCGCTTCCAAATACCGCAACACCGGCCAGACCTGCGTGTGCGCCAACCGCCTGCTGGTGCAGGACGGTGTGTACGACGCCTTCGCCGCCAGGCTCGCCGCCGCGGTGGCGCGCCTGAAGGTGGGCAACGGCCTCGCCGAGGGCAGCACCCAGGGCCCGCTGATCGACATGAACGCGGTGGCCAAGGTCGAGGAGCACATCGCCGACGCGGTGGAGAAGGGCGCGCGCGTGCTCGCCGGCGGCAAGCGCCACGCGCTCGGCGGCAGCTTCTTCGAGCCCACCATCCTGGCCGACGTGACCCCGGCGATGAAGGTGGCGCGCGAGGAGACCTTCGGCCCGGTGGCGCCGCTGTTCCGCTTCAAGGACGAGGCCGAGGCGATCCGCATGGCCAACGACACCGAGTTCGGCCTCGCCGCCTATTTCTTCGCCAACTCGATGAACCGCGTGTGGCGCGTCGCCGAGGCGCTCGAGTACGGCATCGTCGGCATCAACACCGGAATCATCTCGACCGAGGTCGCGCCCTTCGGCGGCATGAAGTCCTCCGGCCTCGGCCGCGAAGGTTCCAAGTACGGCATCGAGGACTACCTCGAGGTCAAGTATCTGTGCATGGGCGGCGTGCAGTGAGCCGCCGTCCCCCCCAAGCGAATCGACAGGAGACACCCATGAACGCCAACACCATCCCCCCCGGCCTGCACAACGCCGACTTCATGGCCCGTCGCGCCGCCGCGCTGCCGCGCGGCGTGGGCCAGGCCCACCCGCTGTTCGCCACCAAGGCCCTCAATGCCGAGGTGTGGGACGTCGAAGGCCGCCGCTTCATCGATTTCGTCGCCGGCATCGCCGTGGTCAACACCGGTCACTGCCACCCGCGCGTGGTCGCCGCGGCGCAGGCGCAGCTCACCCACTTCAGCCACACCTGCTTCCAGGTCGTGGCCTACGACGGCTACCTGCGCCTGGCCGAGCGCCTCAACGCGCTCGCCCCGGGCGATGCGGCGAAGAAGACCATGCTGGTGAGCACCGGCGCCGAGGCGGTCGAGAACGCGGTCAAGATCGCGCGCGCCTTCACCGGCCGCCCGGGCGTGATCGCCTTCAACGGCGCGTTCCACGGCCGCACGCTGCTCGCGCTCGGCCTCACCGGCAAGGTCGACCCCTACAAGCTCGGCGTCGGCCCCTTCCCTGGCGAGATCTACCATGCCCCCTATCCCTGCGCGTTGCACGGCATCAGCGTGGAGGACGCCATCCACGGCATCGAGCTGCTGTTCAAGAACGACATCGAGGCGCGTCGCGTCGCCGCCTTCATCGTCGAGCCGGTGCAGGGCGAGGGTGGCTACTACCCCGCGCCCGCCGAGTTCCTGCAGCGCCTGCGCGCGCTCGCCGACAAGCACGGCATTCTGCTGATCGCCGACGAGATCCAGTCCGGCATCGGCCGCTGCGGCAAGATGTTCGCGGTCGAACACAGCGGCGTGGTGCCCGACATCATCACCCTGGCCAAGGGCCTCGGCGGCGGCTTCCCGGTCGCGGCGGTGGTGGGCCGTGCCGAGGTCATGGACGCGCTCGCCCCGGGCGGCCTCGGCAGCACCTATGCCGGCGCGCCGATGGCCTGCGCCGCCGCGCTCGCCGTGCTCGACGTGATGGAAGAGGAGAAGCTGTGCGAGCGCGCGCTCGCGATCGGCGAGCACATGCAGCGCCGCCTGCGCGACATGGCGGCGCGCCACAAGTGCATCGGCGACGTGCGCGGCCTGGGCGCGATGGTGGCGGTGGAGTTCTTCCACGATGGCGACCATGCGCGTCCGGCGCCGGAGATCGCCAAGGCGGTGATCGCCGCGGCGCTGCAGCGCGGCCTGTTGCTGCTGTCCTGCGGCAGCTACGGCAACGTGCTGCGCCTGATGGTGCCGCTCACCATCGAGCAGGCGGTGCTCGACGAAGGCCTCGACCTCCTCGCCGCGGCGATGGACGCCGCGGCCTGATCGGGGTCGGACCTGTGCGCCGGGGAGCGCTGCGGAGTCAGCGCCCCTCGGCCGCGAGCAGCGCCGCGACGTGCTCGCCGATCGCGAGCGCCGCGGTGAGGCCGGGCGATTCGATGCCGTAGAGATGCACCAGCCCCGGCGTGCCATGCGCCGACGGGCCGTCGATGCGGAAGTCGGCGTCGGGCTCGCCGGGGCCGACGATCTTCGGGCGCACGCCGGCATAGCCCGGCTGCAGCCGCTGCGCGTCCAGGTCCGGCCACCAGCGCCGGATCGCGCCGGCGAAACGCTCCACGCGCGTTGGATCCACGGTGTAGTCCGGCGCGGCGATCCACTCCACGTCGGGACCGAACTTCGCCTGTCCGCCCAGATCCAGGGTCAGGTGCACGCCCAGCCCGCCCGGCTCCGGGATCGGGTAGATCAGGCGCGAGAACGGCGCCTTGCCCGCGTAGCTGAAATACACCCCGCGCGCGTAATGCGCCTGAGGCGCCTGCGCAGAGGCCGGAGCCAGGATCGCGCGCCCGAGCGCCGGCGCATCCAGCCCCGCGGCGTTCACCACCCGCTTTGCCTTCAGCGCGGTGGCGGCCTCGCCTCCGATGCGCAGCACGATGCCGTCGGCCTCCGCGCGGCCCTCCAGCACCGGGCTGCCGAGCGCCAGCATCGCGCCATGGCGCTCGGCCTCGCCGAGCAGCGACAGCATCAGGCCGTGGCTGTCGACGATGCCGGTCGAGGGCGACAGCAGCGCGCCGTGGCCGGCGAGCGCCGGCTCGAGCGCGGTGAGCTCGGCGGCGTCGATGTGGCGCAGGTCGTCCACGCCGTTGGCGCGCGCGCGTTCGGCGATCGCCTGCAGGGCCGGCGCCTGCGTCGCGGTGCTGGCGACCACCAGCTTGCCGCAGCGCGCATGGTTGACTCCGTGCTGCGCGCACCAGGCGTACAGGCGCTGGCGGCCCTCCACGCACAGGCGGGCCTTGAGCGAGCCGGGCGGGTAGTACAGCCCGGCGTGGATCACCTCGCTGTTGCGGGCGCTGATGCCGGTGCCGAAGGCGGTCTCGCGCTCGACGATCACGACCTCGCGCCTGCTGCGGGCGAGGCTGTGCGCACAGGCGAGGCCGACCACGCCGGCGCCGATCACGACGGTATCGACTGTTTCCATGGGGTTGGGACGGCTGGACGCGTGTGCGAGCGTAGGCCGGAAGGGTTGCGGAGCGGCGGTTGTAGCAGATCGCCCACGCGCCGGGGAAGAGGGGGAATCCCCGGGATAGACCCCTGGGGTCGCCCGTGCGCAACCGCCGCTGCGCGGGATTCGAAGTGCGCAAGTGGCGGCCGGACGCGTTCGCCTATCAGGGAAAACGCCGAGCACCGCGGTGGTGCGCTGCGGGCGGGGGTGTTGTTAAAGTGTGGCTGTCCATCGATGGGCAGATAATCGATATTTATTCCAAGGAGGAGTCATCGATGAAGTCCCTGATCCGCAAGTGCGCCCTCGGCACCGTGTTCGTCGCCATGACCACCGCGGCCTCGGCCGCCACCTTCGTGAACGTGCTGACCGGCGGCACCAGCGGGGTGTACTACCCGCTCGGCGTC
The DNA here is from genome assembly GCF_055393985.1 of Thauera sp. DNT-1. Classification (NCBI taxonomy): domain Bacteria; kingdom Pseudomonadati; phylum Pseudomonadota; class Betaproteobacteria; order Rhodocyclales; family Zoogloeaceae; genus Thauera; species Thauera sp. DNT-1. Next base: position 2,941,377 of record NZ_AP043752.1, read on the forward strand.
ACCCTGTCGCAGCTCTACGGCGAGATCATTCCCGACAGCAAGGTCCAGGTGCAGGCCACCAAGGCCTCGGCGGAGAACCTCAACCTGCTGCAGGCGGGCCGTGGCGAGATCGGCTTCTCGCTTGCCGACTCGGTGTCCGACGCCTGGAAGGGCAACGCCGATGCGGGCTTCGCCAAGCCGCTCGACAAGCTGCGTGCGATCGCCTCGGTCTACCCCAACTACATCCAGATCGTCGCCCTGGCCGACGCCGACGTGAAGACGCTCGCCGACCTCAAGGGCAAGCGCATCTCGGTCGGCGCGCCGCGCTCGGGAACGGAGATCAACGCGCGTGCCATCCTGAAGGCCGCGGGCCTCTCCTACGCGGACTTCGCCAAGGTCGAATACCTGCCCTTCGGCGAATCGGTCGAGCTGATGAAGAACCGTCAGATCGACGTCACCCTGCAGTCGGCCGGCCTCGGCGTGGCGGCGCTGCGCGACCTGTCGGCGGCGGTGAAGGTCAACTTCGTGCCGGTGCCGGCCGAGGTGGTGGCCAAGGTGGGCGACCCCGCCTACCGTGCGGCCGCGGTCCCGGCCAACACCTACGAGGGCCAGGCCGCCGAGGTGCCGACGGTGGCGATCAACAACCTGCTCGTGACCAACGACAAGGTCTCGAACGAGGTCGCCTACCAGATGACCAAGGGCCTCTTCGACAACCTCGAGCGGCTGGGCAACTCGCACTCCGCCGGCCGCCAGATCAAGCTCGAGAAGGCGGTCGAAGGCCTGCCGATCCCGCTCCATCCGGGTGCGGAGAAGTTCTATCGCGAGAAGGGCCTGATCCAGTAAGCCCTCTCGCCCGCCGCCCGGGTGCGCATCGCCGCGCCTGGGCGGGCCGTGCCCCGCTTCCCTCTCCGGAACTGCCATGAGCTCCTCCGTCGATTCGCCTGTCGCCGTCGCCGGCAAGGGCATGCTGCGCGTCGTCTTCTACAGCGCGAGCCTGTTCTCGGTCTTCCAGCTCGTCACCTCGGCCTTCAGCCCGCTGTCGAGCACCGTCGTGCGCGCGCTGCACGTCGGTTTCCTGCTGCTGCTGACCTTCCTGCTCCATCCTGTGCAGGGCGGGCAGGGGCGCACCAGCCTGGCGACCAAGGTCATCGGCTTCGGCGCGCTGCTGCTGTCGGGCTATCACTGGATCTACGAGGCCGACCTCGTGCAGCGTGCCGGTGAGCTCACCCAGGCCGACATGGTGGTGGGCGTCGTCACGCTGGTGCTGGTGTTCGAGGCTGCGCGCCGCATCATGGGGCTGGCGCTGCCGCTGATCTGTCTCGGCTTCCTCGCCTACGCCCTGTTCGGCGAGTACCTCCCGGGCGAGCTCGCCCACCGCGGCTATGGGCTGGACCAGGTGGTGGGCCAGCTCGCCTTCGGCACCGAGGGGATCTACGGCACGCCGACCTACGTGTCCTCGTCCTACATCTTCCTGTTCATCCTGTTCGGCGCCTTCCTCGAGCAGGCGGGCATGATCGACCTGTTCACCAACTTCGCCCTCGGCACCGTAGGCCACACCAAGGGCGGCCCGGCCAAGGTCGCAGTGGTGTCGTCCGGCCTGATGGGCACGATCAACGGCTCGGGGGTGGCCAATGTGGTCACCACCGGCCAGTTCACCATCCCGCTGATGAAGAAGTTCGGCTACACGCCGGCCTTCGCCGGCGCGGTCGAGGCCACCAGCTCGATGGGCGGGCAGATCATGCCGCCGGTGATGGGTGCGGTGGCCTTCATCATGGCCGAGACGATCAACGTGCCCTACGTCGAGATCGCCAAGGCGGCGGCGATCCCCGCCATGCTGTACTTCTTCACCGTGTTCTGGATGGTCCACCTCGAGGCCGGCCGCGCCGGGCTGAAGGGGCTGCCGAAGGAGGAGTGCCCCGACCCGTGGGTGGCGATCCGCGCGCGCTGGTACCTGCTGCTGCCGCTCGTCGGCCTGGTCTACCTGCTCTTCGCCGGCTTCACGCCGATGTTCGCCGGCATGGTGGGCCTGGCGCTGACCGTGGTGCTGCTGTTCGGCAGCAGCCTGGCGCGCCATCTCAACGGCACCTCGCTGCGCCTGCTGTTCTGGATCGTGCTCGGCCTGGCCTGCTCGGCCTTCGCCAAGGTCGGGATCATCTCGGTGGTCGCGGTGGTGGCGGTGCTCGCGGTGCTGCTCGCGCCGCGCGCCGATGGCCGCCACACCCTGCGCCTGGCGGTGAGGGCGCTGGTGGACGGCGCGCTGCACGCGCTGCCGGTGGGCGTGGCCTGCGCGCTGGTGGGCGTGATCATCGGCTCGCTGACCCTGACCGGCGGCGCCACCGCCTTCGCCGGCTACATCATCCAGATCGGCGACGACAGCCTGTTCGTCTCGCTGCTGCTCACCATGCTCACCTGCCTGGTGCTCGGGATGGGCATCCCGACCATCCCGAACTACATCATCACCAGCTCGATCGCCGCACCCGCGCTGCTCGAGCTCGGCGTGCCGCTGATCGTCTCGCACATGTTCGTGTTCTATTTCGGGATCATGGCCGACCTCACCCCGCCGGTCGCGCTCGCCGCCTTCGCCGCGGCGCCGATCGCCAAGGAGAGCGGGCTGAAGATCGGCGTGCGCGCGGTACAGATCGCCATCGCCGGCTTCATCGTGCCCTACATGGCGGTGTATGCGCCCGAGCTCATGCTGCAGGGCGACAAGGGCTTCGAGGCGACGCTGTACGTGGTCTTCAAGGCCCTGCTCGCCGTCACGCTGTGGGGTACGGCGGTGGTCGGCTACTTCCGCTCGCCGATGAACCCGCTCGAGCGCGTGCTCGCCTTTGTCGCCGCGTCCATGCTGGTGGTCGCGCTGCCGATCACCGACGAGCTCGGCTTCGGCCTGGCGGCGCTGGTGCTGGGCTGGCATATCTGGCGCTCGCGCGACACACAGGCGCTCACCGTCTGATGGCGGTCTGCCTCGCCACCAGCGTCGCTGCCGCGGTGGTCGCCGCAAACGCCTTCACCCTGGCGTGGACGCACTCGATCGAGCGCGTGCGCTGGGAGGAGGCGTGGCGGGTGGAAGACGGGGGGCTGGTGCTCGAGCGCGTGCGCGTGCGCGGCCACGGGGCGGGAATGGAACCGGCGGAGGGCGCGGTGCTGCGCGATGGCGCCTGGGAGTGGCACCCGCGCAGCCGCCACGCCGTGCTGCGCCTCACGCGCTCGGCCTATACCGCCGACTACGAGTGGTGTGCAGATGGCGAGTCCTGCAGGCCCTTGTCCGCGCTGATCGCCTCCGATGGCGGCGTCACCGAGCTGCGTGCCTGTCCGGGAGGCGAAGCGGTGCGCTGAGTCGCTCGCGCCGCGCTGCTCAGGCGATGCCCGCGGCCCCCAGCAGCGCGCCGACCAGGATCATCCAGATCGGCGCCAGCTTCGTCCGCAGCGTCACCAGCGCGGTCAGCGTGATCAGCACCAGGGCGCCGTTGCGGTGCGCCGGGTCGCCGAGGAAGGGCAGGGCGAGCAGCCAGCCGGTGGCGAATACCAGGCCCACGGTGACGGGCGCGAGCCCGGCGGTGAACGCGCGCACCAGCGGCGTGTCGCGCCGGCTCGCGCCCCAGCGGCTCACCCCCAGCGAGAGCAGCGTCGAGGGCAACAGGATGCCCACCAGCGCCGCCGCCGCCCCGGGCAGGCCGGCGGCCTGGAAGCCGAGCACCGGCACGAACAGCACGTTGGGCCCGGGCGCCGCCTGGGCGAGCGCGATCGCGGTGGTGAAGTCGGCCTCGCCGATCCAGCCGCGCTCGACGACGAAGTAGCGGTGCATCTCGGGTGCGGTCGACATCGCGCCGCCGATCGACAGCAGCGACAGGGTCAGGAAGTGCAGGAAGAGCGCGAGCAGATCGCCCGCCGGCAGCGTGTTCATCAACGCCCCTCCCCGGTGCGCGCGGCGCGCGCATCCACCACCGCCACCCGCCAGCGCGCCAGGCCCCAGCCGAGCAGGCCGAGGCCGATCACGATCCACGCCAGCGGCAGGCGGAACACCGCGATCGCCACCAGGCTGGCGAGGCCGAGCAGTGCGCACAGCCAGGGGCCGAGCAGGTTGTCGCGCAAGGTGCCGAGCATCTTGAAGGCCATCGCCAGGATCAGCCCCGCCGCCACCGCGCCCATGCCGCGCAGCGCGCCCGCGACCGCGGGGTATTCCGCCAGGCGCTCGTAGCCTGCGGCGAGCGCGATCACGATCAGGAAGGGGGCGAACAGCATGCCTGTGATGGCGGCGAGCGCGCCGCGCCAGCCGAAGTAGCGGTCGCCGATCATCAGCGACAGGTTGACCACGTTGGGCCCGGGCAGCATCTGCGCGATCGAGTACAGTTCGACGAACTCGCCGCGGCTCAGCCAGCCGCGGCGGTCGACCAGTTCGCGCTGGGCGACCGCGAGTACGCCGCCGAAGCCCTGCAACGCGAGCAGGCTGAAGGCGATGAAGAGCGCGAAGGGCGAGGCGGGGCGATTGCCTGCGGGCCCGCTCGGCGCGACGTCGGGGGAAGGTGTGCTCATGGCGTCTCCGGATGGCGGCCCGCTGCCGGCGTGGGGGCCTGGTCCGCGTCGCCGCGCGCGTCGGGGGCAGGGAGGCGCTCGACGGCGGGCACCGCGTCCCGCCAGTGCAGGCGCCGTGTGGCGAGATCCCACTCGGCCAGCGTGAACAGGGCACCGCCGATTTCGGTGGCGGCGTAGCCCATCAGGCTGATGTGCTCGACCGTGCAGTGCAGCGGTGGCTGTGGCGCGAAGGCGTCGAGCCGGGGCGCGACCGCGGCGGTGTGCAGCGCGTCGGCGTACAGGCCCACGGTCACGTGCGGCACGTACTCGCCCTGCGGGTGCGGCGTGTCCGTGTGCAGGCAGGCGCGCAATGCGGCCAGCGCACCGAGGGCGCCGTCGACATGCAGGAAGGGCGCCGACGAGAAGCTCTCCAGGCCGCCGATGGTGAGCGTGAAGGGCTTGATCCGCGCCGCCGCCAGCGCCTCGACGCGGGCCTGCAGCCAGGCGTGGTCGAACTCGTCCGCCGCCGGCTCCGCGCCCTGTGCCGGAAAGCCGCAAAGGGCCAGGGTGATGTGCGGCTGGCGGCGGTAGCCGTCGAGCAGCAGCCCGTCGAGCGCGCGCTGCGCGGCGACCACGCGCGCGCGCACCGCCGGCAGGTCGACGTCGATCGCCCACAGCAGGTAGTGCGGCCGGCCGCGATGCCACTCGTGGAAGTCGCGGCGTTCGTTGCGAAGGGTCTGCGCCTCGGCGAGAAAGCGCCGGCGCAGCGTGGCGGGATCGGTCATGCGGGAGCGCGGGGTGGCGGGGCGGGGGATGCCCGACGGACGGTGGCGGGATGGAATCGACGGCTAGAATGGAAGCGTGATTGTCCCGGAAAAGATGCCCGCCCGCATGCACTACACCGTCCTCGAGCCCTCCTCCACCGAACGCGTCGCCATCCGCGGCCTCGAATACAACGTGCGCCGCTGGGGCCCGGCCGACGCGCCGAAGGTCTTCCTGCTGCATGGCTGGATGGATACGTCCGCCACCTTCCAGTTCGTCGTCGATGCGTTGCGTCACGACTGGCAGCTGATCGCCCCCGACTGGCGCGGCTACGGCGAGACCACCTGGCTGCACCGCCCCTACTGGTTTCCCGACTACTACGCCGACCTCGAGGCCCTGCTCGCCCACTACGCGCCCGCTGGCCCGGTGCGCCTGGTCGGCCACAGCATGGGCGCCAACATCGCCGGCATCTACGCCGGTCTGCGCCCGCAGCGCGTGGCGCGGCTGGCGATGCTCGACTTCATCGGGCTCAAGGCGCCGGCCGACGTCGATGCGCCGCAGCAGCTCGGGCGCTGGCTCGACGCCCAGCTCGCACCGCCGCCTGCCCGCATCTACGCCGACCGGGCCGCGCTCGCGGAACGCCTGCGCGCGGTCAATCCGCGCCTCACCCCGGCGCGTGCGGAGTTCCTCTGCCGCCACCTCGGTCGCGTGCGTGCCGACGGACAGGTCGAGATCGCCGGCGATCCCTGGCACAAAATCCCCTCGCCCGCGGTCTACCGCATCGAGGACGCGATGGCGTGCTGGCGGCGTGTGCGTGCCCCGGTGCTGATGCTGGTCTCCGCCGAGGGCTATGTGCATGACCGCTTCGGCGACGAGCCGGAGGAACTCCAGCGCCGCATCGACTGCTTCGCCGATGCCCGCGTCGTCACCGTGGCCGATTGCGGCCACAATCTGCAGCACGACCAGCCCGAGGTGGTGGCGGCCGAGCTGGAGGCGTTCCTCGACCGGGAGATCCCATGAACCCGACCCGCTTCGCTGCCGGACATGCCGCCCACGCCGACTGGCGGGTGGCGCTCGCACGCGCGCTCGACGCCCTGCTGCTCGACCTGCGCGCCGCGGGAGGCCATGACCATGCGGGGCGGGACGGGCTGCCCGAATATACCCTCGGCTTCTGCTACCTGAGCGACCGCTTCGCCGCCGACGCCGACGAGATCGTCGCCGAGTTGCAGCGCCGCCTGCCCGGCGTGCATTGGGTCGGCACTGTGGGCATCGGGGTGGCCGCGACCGGTGCCGAGCACTTCGACGAGCCGGCGCTCGCGCTGATGCTCGCACCCCTGCCGCGGCGCGCCTTCCGCGTGTTCTCGGGGGTGCAGCCACTGCGTGCGGATGCCGAGGACTTCCACCCGCACACCGCGCTGGTGCACGCCGACGGCCGCACCCCGGACCTGCAGGAGCTGCTGCCCGAACTCGCCGAGCGCACCGCGAGCGGTTACCTGTTCGGCGGGTTGACCGCCTCGCGTGGGCGCAGCGTGCAGATCGCCGACGGTGTGTTCGACGGCGGCGGCCTGTCGGGGGTGGCCTTCTCCGCCGAGGTCGGCGTCGTCTCGCGCGTCACCCAGGGCTGCCAGCCGATCGGGCCGCGGCGGCTGGTGAGCCGCGCGCGGGACAACTTCGTCATCACACTGGACGGTCGCGGTGCGCTCGACTGCGTGATGGAGGATCTCGGCCTGCCGCCCGACATGGCGCTGGAGCCGGTCGCCGAAGCCTTGTCGAACACCCTGGTCGGGCTGCATCCGGGGGCGGACGTGGAGCTCGTCGCCCCCGCCGCCTTCGGTGCCGACATGCTGGTGCGCAACATCATCGGCCTCGATCCACGTGCCGGCGTGGTGGCGATCGGCGACGAGGTGGAGCAGGGCGCCTGGCTGATCTTCTGCCGGCGCGACCCTGCGGCGGCGCTCGCCGACCTGCGCCGCGTGGCGCGCGAGATTCGCGACGAGCTGGTGGACAGCGACCGTGTCGCGCTCGGCGCGGTGTATGTGAGCTGCTCGGGCCGCGGTGGCCCGCACTTCGGCCGTCCGGCGGCCGAGCTCGAGCTGATCCGCGACGTGCTCGGCGACGTGGCGCTGGCGGGCTTCTTCGCCGGCGGCGAGATCGCCCACAGCCGCCTCTACGGCTACACCGGGGTGCTCACCGTGTTCGCCGCGCCGCGCTGACGCCGCCCGTCGGGATCTTCACGAGGCTCGGGCCCTGGGCGGGCCCGCCGGGTCAGCCGCGCGAGCGGCGGTCGTCGTGGCTGCGCTCGCTGCGCGAAGGATGGCCGTCGCGGCTGAAGCCGCCGCCGCTGCGGCGCGCGTCGCCGCCGGGGCGGCCGTAGCTGCTGCCAGAGGGCTTGGCGCCGCTGCCGAAGCGGCGACCGCTGTTGCCGCCCGGGCGCGGGCCGGCCGGCTTGCGCGGCGAGGGCTCCATGCCGGGGATGGTGTGCACCGCGAGGCGGTCGCCGGTGAAGCGCTCGATCGCGCGGATGAGGCCGGTCTCGCGCGGGCCGGAGAGCGTGATCGCGATGCCGTCGCGGCCGGCGCGGCCGGTACGGCCGATGCGGTGCACGTAGTCCTCGGCCTGGCGCGGCGGGTCGAAGTTGATCACATGACTGATGCCGGCGACGTCGATGCCACGCGCGGCGACGTCGGTCGCCACCAGCACGCCGATGCGGCCCTGGCGCAGGCGGTCGAGGGTGCGGTTGCGCTGGGTCTGGTGCATGTCGCCATGCAGCGCGGCGGCGGAGATGCCCTTTTCCTGCAGCGCGAGCGAGAGCTCGTCGGCGCTGCGCTTGGTGGCGGTGAACACCACCGCCTGGTTCATCCCGTCCTCGCCGAGCAGGGCGTGGAGCAGGCGGCTCTTGTGGCCGAGGTCGTCGGCGAACATCAGGCGCTGCTCGATCTGGCCGCGGTCTTCCTGGGCGACCTCGATCTCGATGCGCTCGGCGTCGCGCGTCATGCGCGTCGCCATGCTGCCCACCACGCCGTCGAGCGTGGCCGAGAACAGCAGGGTCTGGCGCTTGGCCGGGGTGGCGGCGACGATGGCGTCGATGTCCTCGGCGAAGCCCATGTCGAGCATGCGGTCGGCCTCGTCGAGGATCAGCACCTCGACGTCCGACAGCTTGATCTTGCGGCGGGTCAGGTGGTCGAGCAGGCGGCCCGGGGTGGCGACGACGACGTCGCACTGGCGCTGCAGCTGCTTGATCTGCGCGAACATCGGCGCGCCACCGACCAGGCAGGCGGTGTTGAGCCAGCGCAGGGCCTTGCCGTAGGTCTGCACCGCCTTCTCGACCTGCTGGGCGAGCTCGCGGGTGGGGGTCAGCACCAGCACGCGCGGACCGCTGCCGGGCGCCGGACGGCGGTCGATGATCCTGTTCAGGGCGGGCAGGGTGAAGGCGGCGGTCTTGCCGCTGCCAGTGTGGCTGGAGACGAGCAGGTCGCGGCCGGCGATCGCCGCCGGGATGGCGCGCTGCTGCACCGGGGTCGGGGTGGTGTAGCCGGTGCTGGCGACGGCCTTGAGGAGTTCTTCGGCGAGGCCGAGGTTTTCGAAGTTCATGCTTCTTCCTGTCTTGCTGCCCGCCGCGCGGGAATGGGCGGGCGGAGCGATCCGGACCCGCCGCAGGCGGGCCGCAATGACATCACGCCGTGCCGTGCCTGCGGACAGGAACGGCACGAGACGTCGCAAGGGCGACGGGACGCGCGATGGGCGTGGCCGGTCGATCCGGTGGCGCATGGACGCCTGGAAAGACCGCGCATCGGCACCAACCGGTTGTCACGATGCCAGACGATCGGAAGAACGAATGGAAAACCCGACGGAGTGTCGGCGACGGGAGGTCGGAGGCGATGGGGCTGTGGTTACAGTCCCTCGGGCCGCTCCGGCTCGCGTCCCTCGACGCGTCGGTATTGCTCTCGGCCCTGTTGCTGCATTGCACAACGACAGGCAGTATACCGGTTGGACGGCAGGCTGTCGCGGTTTATTTTGCACGGCCCGCCTTGGACACGGCGCCGGAATGCAAGCGGGCCCGCTCCGGCAGCAGCCGGAACGGGCCCGCAGGCCACGGCGCCGAGGGCGCCGTCGGTGTGCGCTTACTTGTTGACCGAGGCCTTCAGCGTGGCGCCGGCGGTGAACTTGGGCACGCTCGACGCGGCGATCTCGATGGTGGCGCCGGTCTGCGGGTTGCGGCCGGTGCGGGCGGCGCGCTGCGAAACCTCGAAGGAGCCGAAACCGGTGAAGGCCACCTTTTCGCCCTTGGCGAGCTGCTCGGCGATGATGTCGAGCACGGCGGACAGCGCGCGGTCGGCCTGGGCGCGGTGCACATCCAGACGGTCGGCCAGGGCTTCGACGAATTCACCTTTATTCATGCTTTTCCTCGATTGGTGTGTGAGTGGGAGTTCCGGAAAGTCCGGTCTACGCGGCGGATTCTAGCACTGTCGCGGATCCTGGGGCGTGCGCAGCATTGCACGCTCGCCCTTCTTCCTCCCCGTGGCGGGCGGCCTCGATGCACATCCGTCCACGCGAACAACAAACTTCCCCGATGCGGGTATTCTCCAGCTTGATTCAAGAATGCATACGAGCGACGACATGAGCACACAGGACAGCACCGGCGAGGATCCGATCCGGGTTCTCGCCACCCATGCCGCGGGTCAGGTCCTTGCGGTGTCGCTGCACATCCCCGACCGCGCCTGGATGGGCGGCGCGGTGATCGGCATGGCGCCCGCGGAGGGCGTGGAGCATCTGCGCCGCCACGCCAGCCACAGCCCGCAGGCCCACGCTCACGCCCTCGCGCACGCCTGCGCGGCGGCCGCGGGCGAGCCGCCGCCGGAGCGCGCAGAGCAGCTGCGTACCGAGCGCCGGCTGGCCGCCGAAATGATCGACATGCATCTGCGCCGCCTCCTCCTCGACTGGCCGCCCTCGCTCGGCTTCGAGCCACGCATCAACCGCTATGCCGAATTCCACCGCCGCCTGCTGCATGCCGGGGAGCACGACAACGACTTCGTGCTCGGCGGCGAGGTGCTCGACCTGGTCGCGCGCGAGCTGCTCGCCGGCTTCTTCAACCAGATCCGCATGCCGCACGGAATCGGCGAGTTCCTCGACCGCCTCGCGGGCGGCGGCAGCCTGAGCTCGATCCTGGGCGAGCTGATCGCCCACGGCCCGTCCACCGTGCCGCCGGAAAAACGCACCGCGCTGCTCGGCACGCTCAGCGCCGACGCCTGGGCCGCCGCGGTGGGCACCTGGCCGAGCGCGCAATTCATCCGTCACCCGCGCTACGCCAGTGAGCCTGCCGAGACTGGACCGCTCGCGCGCCACGCCGCCTCGCCGCTGGTGCGCATCCTGCTCGAGCGCGGCAACCGCATCTCGGCGCGCCTGTTCGCCAAGGCGATCGACGTGGCCGACTGCGCGAGCACGATGCGCCATCCGGGCAGCGCAGAGGTGGCGCCGCTGATCGACGCCTGCCGCGTCGCCCCGGATGTCGGTCTGGCGCGCGTGATCAGCGCGCGCGGCGTGCTGTTATGCTGGGTCCGCCTCGCCGAGGGTCGCATCGCCGACTGCGCGATCGTGCCGGCGGGTGCGTGGAACCTCGAGCCCGACGGCGTCTATTGCCGCGAGGCGATGTGCCTGCAGGTCACGGACGGCGACCCCGAGGCGTTGAAGAAACGGCTGGAGTGGCTGATGCTCGCGATCGACCCCTCGCTGCCTTTCGTGGTCGAGCTGGTCGCCGCAGGGGAAGGCGCGGGCGTGGCGCCGGCATCCGCCTGAGCCCGGACCGCCGCCGCGCCCGCGGCGCGGCCTTCAGGCACGCAGCTGGCGGTAGGCGCCGCCGAAGTACAGCAGCGGCGCGCGCTCTTCGGCGCGGTCGAAATCGACCACCTCGCTGATGAAGACCACGTGGTCGCCGCCCGCGTGGCGCACCGTGTTGCGGCACTGGAAGCGCGCGCAGCAGCCCGCGAGCAGCGGCACGCCGCCGACCCCCGAGTCGAACTCCAGCCCGGCGAACTTTTCGCCGAGCCGGCTCGCGAAGCGCTGCGACAGATCGGCCTGGTCCTCGGCGAGCACATTGATCGCGTAGTATTCGCAGCCCTCGAAGAGCGTGCGGCTGGGCAGTTCGTTGGCCAGGCTCCACACGATCAGCGGCGGGTCGAGCGACACCGAGTTGAAGGAGTTGACCGTAAGGCCGATCGGCTCGCCGACGGGCGTGCGCGTGGTCACCACGGTGATGCCGGTGGCGAACATGCCGAGCGCGTTGCGGAAGTGGCGCTGGAAGTCCTCGCCGGAAGCTTGCTGTTGGGTCATGGACGGACGGGCGCGGTGGGCCGCGCTGCTCGGGTGGGAGTAAAGCCGGGATTATCGCCGCGCGCGCGGGCAGCGTCGAGCGCGCAGGCAACGCAAGGAACAAAAGGGGACATGAGCGATTTTTCCATCCGCCTGATCGAATGGCAGCGCAAGCACGGCCGCCACGACCTGCCCTGGCAGGGCGGCCACGACCCCTACCGCATCTGGCTGTCGGAGATCATGCTGCAGCAGACCCGGGTCGAGACCGTGATCCCCTACTACGAGCGCTTCCTCGCGCGCTTCCCCGACGTCGCCGCGCTCGCCGCGGCGCCGGTCGAGGACGTCATGGCGTTGTGGAGCGGCCTGGGCTACTACGCCCGCGCGCGCAACCTGCACCGCGCGGCGCGGGTGGTCATGGACGCGCACGGCGGCGCCTTTCCGCGCAGCGCCGCGGCGATCGCCGGGCTGCCCGGCATCGGTCGCTCCACCGCGGCGGCGATCGCCGCCTTCGCCTGGGGCGAGCGTGCGGCGATCCTCGACGGCAACGTCAAGCGCGTGCTGTGCCGCGTCTTCGGCATCGAGGGCTTTCCCGGCGACAAGGCGGTGGAGACGCGGCTGTGGGCGCTCGCCGAGTCGCTGCTGCCGGAGCACGGGATCGGCCGCTACATCCAGGCGCAGATGGATCTCGGCGCCACGCTGTGCACCCGCGCCCGCCCCGCCTGCGCGCGCTGCCCCTTCCACGACGACTGCGTCGCCCGTCGCGACGGGCGCGTGGCCGCGTTGCCGACCGCGCGCCCGAAGAAGGTGGTGCCGCGGCGTGGCGCGCGCTGTGCGGTGATCCTGCACCAGGGCGCGGTGCTGCTGGAGCGTCGCCCGCCGGCGGGGATCTGGGGCGGCCTGCTGGCGCTGCCGGAATTGCCCGCCGAGGTGGACGACGCCCAGGCCTGGAGCGCCCAGCGTTTCGGCCTGGCCACCGCCGCGCCCCGGCCGCTCGCACCACTCACCCACGCCTTCACCCACTTCGTGCTCGAGCTGCAGCCGCTGCTGCTGCACGCCAGTGCCATCCAAGGCCTGGCCGACGACGGCGCGCTGTGCTGGCTGCCGCTGGGCGCCCACGCCGAGGCCGCCCTGCCCGCGCCGGTGCGGCGCATCCTCGATGGCCTCGCGGCGCCGGGCCTCTTCGACGAGGGCGCGCCCGCGCGCGGCGCCTGAGCCTGCGGGGAACGCGCCGGCGCGCCGCGGCGAGTCGTGCGCGCTCAGGCCTTCTTCGGCATCAGGCCGTGCTCGCGCAGGAACTGCTGGAGGATCTCCAGCCGGCTGACGATATCGTCGAGCTCGAGCAGTTTCTGCTTGGCGAGCAGCGGAATGGGCAGCAGCTCGATGTAGCGCGCGCCCACCCAGGCAGCGTCGTCGAAGTCGTGCGGCGGCGGCAGGCGGTCGCCGAGCTCCTCGACGATCGAGCGCAGCAGCGGCAGAAGCTCGGCCTGCGCGGCGGGCACCGGCTCCGCGGGCGGCTCCTCCAGCCAGCGCACGCTGCCCACCAGGAGGCCGTCGCGCTCAAGCTCGTGGTCGACGATACGGAAGCGCCGTCCGCCGCGCACGAGCAACTCGAGCACGCCGGGCTGCTCCATGTCCCAGCGCTCGATCAGCGCCTCGGTGCCCACCGGGTGCGGCACGGCGGCTTCGCCGACCTCGTCGCCGGCCGCGATCAGGCAGACGCCGAAGGAGCCGCCCTCGCGCATGCAGCGCGTGACCATGTCCATGTAGCGCGGCTCGAACACGCGCAGCGGCAGTACGCCGCCGGGAAAGAGCACGGTCTTGAGCGGAAACAGCGGGAGGGTGTCGGGCGGCGGGGTCATGGGACGCTCCGGTGCGCAGGGGGCAGCGGTGCCGGCAGGCTTCAGCCGGCCTGCCCGCGATCCTCGCCCCAGCGCGCCATCAGGCTGTGCGGCACGCCGAGCTGGTCGAGGATGCGGGCGACGACGAAGTCGACCAGGTCCTGCACGGTCTGCGGATGGTGATAGAAGCCGGGGTTGGGCGGCAGGATGCACACGCCGAGGCGGGCGAGCTTGAGCATGTTCTCGAGATGGATCGCCGAGTACGGGGTCTCGCGCGGCACGAGCACGAGCTTGCGGCCTTCCTTGATGACGACGTCGGCGGCGCGCTCGATGAGGTTCTGGCTGAGCCCGCCGGCGATCGAGGCGAGGGTGGCGACGGTGCATGGGCACACGACCATGGCGTCGGGCGGGTTGGAGCCGGAGGCCGGCGGGGCGAACCACTCCTCGCGGCCGAACACGCGCAACTGCCCGGGCGCGGCGACGAAGCGCGCGGAAAGCTCGGCCTCGACCTCGGCCGGGCGCGCGGGCAGGTTCCAGTCCATCTCCTGGCGGGCGACGATCTGCGCGACCTGCGAGTACAGCAACCACACCCGGCAGCCCGCCTGCAGCAGGCATTCGACCAGGCGCACGCCGTAGGGCAGGCCGGAGGCGCCGGTGAAGGCGACGGTGATCGTGCGGGGAGGCGTCATCGAGGTGCGGGAAGGTCGGCGGATGGCGTGAAGCGTACCCCATCCGGCGGACGAGGGGCGCGGCTTCGATACGGTCGCGGGAAGCGGGCGGAGGGCCGCCTGCACTCGCGGCCCTTCGCTGCGCTCCGGGCTGCCCTCGGCCTTGCCGCGTCAATGCGTCATCGTCGGCTCACACACCGCGCAGCTTTGCAGTGGGAGCGACGCAAGTCGCGATTGCACCGGCAAAGCTGCGTCGACGCGAATCCCGTGCGGCGGAATCGCGACTTGCGTCGCTCCCACGAAAACCGGCACGGCCCCGGGAAGCTCTGCCGCCGCATCCCAGTACCCGTGGAAGGCGGCAGGGAAACCACCGCGGTCGGGGTGACGCTCCGGCAGGAGCGACGCAAGTCGCGATACGCCGATCGCTGGAGCGCGGCCCGCGCCTCACTCCAGGTAGTCGGTGATCAGCTCCCAGCGTCCGTTGCGGATCTGGGCGAGGCGGCCCTTGCGGTTGCCGAGGTGGTCGTCGGCGCTGAAGCGGTAGGCGGGACTGCCGAAGTAGTCGCGGGTGAACGCCATGCCTTCGAGCGTGTGCGCGAAGCGCTCGGGGGTGAGCTCGCGCCCGGTGGCCTCGGCGGTGCGCACGAACAGGTCGGCGAGGGTGTAGCCCATCACGCTCCACACGTTGGGTTCGGTGTTGAAGCGCGCGCGATAGCGCTCGATCCAGGCGGCGAGCTGGCTGTTCGCGCCCTCGGCGTAGGGGTGCGGCAGCACCGAGACGCCGTACAGGCCCTCGACCGCTGCGCCGCCGAGCTCGTGGGTCTGCGCCGAATAGCCGGAGGCGGTGACGAGCATGTCGACGTCCCAGCCGATCTTGCGCGCTTCGGACATGGCGGCGACGGTCTCGCGCACCACGGTGGCGAGCACCACGAGGTCGCAGCGCGCGGCGCGCAGGCGCGCGATCTGGCTGGAGAAATCGGTGGCGCCGCGCTTGTAGCTGGTGCGCTCGACGAGCTCGGTGCCGAGCCCGGCCAGCGCCTTTTCGACCCCCTTCATGACTTCCAGGCCGTAGTCGTCGTCCTGGTAGAGCAGGCAGCTGCGCTGGTAGCCGCGCTCGCGCACCATGTGGCGGGTGGCGGCTTCCATGTAGTCCTGATAGGGCGCGAAGTTCTGGAACTTGAGCGGGTGCAGCGGCTCGTAGGTCGCACGGTGGGGCGAGAAGGGGAACAAGTGCAGGCGGCCGGCATCGACGATGATCGGCATGCTCGCCATGACCACCGGCGTGCCCATGTTGGCGATGAAGGCGAAGGCCTGATCGTGCTGCACCAGCTTGCGCGCGGCCAGCACCGCGCGCTTGGGGTCGTAGCCGGCGTCCTCGACCGCAAGGCGGATCTTGCGCCCATGCACGCCACCGCCGGCGTTGGCCTCGTCGAAGCGCATCAGCATGCCGTCGCGCACGGGCACGCCGAGCATGGCGATCGGGCCGGAGAGGTCGGACACGGTGCCGACGACGATTTCATCGGCGCTCACCCCCGCCGCCGTGGCGGGCAGGGCGCAGGCGAGGGACAGCGAGGAGGCGAGCGCGAGCGCAAGCCGACGCAAGGGGCTCATCGGGAGAACTCCTGGAGGTTGGTTGGATTGCCGTGCGCGGCTACGGCATGGCGACCGCGGAGCGCGCGCGAGTGGCCCGCAAGCCGGGCCGGTGGGTGATGCGAAGCGTGGATCAGAACGGCAGGCGGCGGCGCGGGGCTGCGGCGGCGCCGGGCTTGGGCTCGGGCCTGGTCTCCGCCGGGCGCGCCTTGACCGGCTTGCGCGGCTCGTTGAGCTCGTCGAGCGCGAAGCGCACCTTGCCCTCGAGTTCGCAGCCGCGCATGCCCGGCGAGCAGATCGCGCCGCGCACGCGCTGGCAGATTCCATCGAGGTCGTGTGGGCAACTCCAGGCACTCATGGCGGGCTCCGGCGCAAACTGCATGCAGAATTACGAGAGCGTTACTATCGTCTGCTGCAGCGCGAGAATCAAGCGCCGTCCCACCTCGGCGGCCTCACCGGTCGTGCCCCTTCGCTTCGCCCGCGAGTCCGGCCGGGCGCAGCAGCACGACGCCGACGATCACCGCGCCGAACAGCAGCAGCTCCAGCCCCGAGGCGCGCGCCCAGTCGCCGGGCAGGCGGTCGCGCAGCAGCGAGATCAGCGGCGGGATGGCGACGATCACCAGCGCCCCCCAGGCGGCGCCGGCGAGGCGGTGTGCGCCGCCGATGAAGGCGAGCATGAGCAACTCGAAGGAGAACACCAGGCCGAACTGCTCCGGGCTGATGAAGCCGATCCAGTGCGCGTAGAGCCCGCCCGCCAGCCCGGACAGCGCGCCGCCGACCACGAAGGCCTGCATCTTCGCCGCGTCGTTGTCGATGCCGCAGGCGGCGGCGGCGATTTCGTCGTCGCGCACGGCGCGCCAGGCGCGCCCGTGGCGCGAGGCGAAAAGGCGTGCGCAAGCCAGCATCGCGAGCGCGAGCACCGCCACGCTGACCGTGGCCTGCGCCAGGGTGGAGTCCGCGCGCCAGCCGGCGAGGGTGAAGGCCCCCACCGTGAGGCCCGCGGCGCCGTGGGTAAGCGACTCCCAGCGTGCGAGCGCCTCCTCGACGATGAGGGCGAAGGCGAGCGTGCTCATGCCGAAATACAGCCCGCCCAGCCGCCGCGCCGGCAGGCTGGCGAGCGCGCCGCCGAGCGCACCGGCGGCCGCGGCGACGGGCAGGGCCAGCGGCGCCGGCACGCCGCGCGCGACCAGCAGCGCCTGGGCATAGGCGCCGAGCGCCACGAGTGCGGCCTGGCCGAGGGCGATCTGGCCCGCCTGGCCCACCACCACGACCACGCCGAGGCCGGCGATCGCGTAGGTCGCCACCAGAGTCGCCTTGCCGAGCGCGTAGTCGGTACCCAGCCCGGCGAGCGCGAGCAGCAGCACCGCCAGCCAGGGCAATGCGGCGCGCACCGCCGGCACGCCACCGCGCAGGATGGGTGCGCTCACGCCCGCCCTCGCGCGCCGCCGAGCCCCTGCGGAAACAGCAGCAGCGCCGCCAGCAGCAGCACGTAGGGCACGAAATCCTTCGTGCCTTCGGGCAACGCCAGCCCGGCGAGCGCCTCGGCGACGCCGAGGAAGATGCCGGCCACGAGCGCGCCCGGCAGGCTGGTCAGCCCGCCCAGCACCGCGGCGGGGAAGGCTTTCAGGGCGATGAAGCCCATGTTCAGATGCACGAAGGTGATCGGCGCGAGCAGCAGCCCGGCGACCGCGGCGAGCGCCGCGCCGAGCGCCCACGCCAGGGTGTGCATGCGCGCCACCGGGATGCCCATCAGCGCGGCGCTGCGCGCGTCCTCCGAGCAGGCGCGCAGCGCCAGCCCGGTGCGGGTGTGGCGGAAGAAGGCGGCGAGCAGGCCGGCGAGCAGCACGGTGGCGGCGATCACCCACAGGTGGCTGGCGGCGAGCACGAGGGGGCCGATCGCCAGCGTGTCGGCGGCGAAAGGCAGGCGGTGCATGTCCTGCGCCGCCGCCGGCACCGAGGCGACGCCGCCGCGCATCATCATGCCCAGGCCGAAGGTGAGCAGCACCGCCACCAGGTGCGGCTGGCCGAGCGCGCGCCGCAGCACGGCGCGCTCCAGCACGGCGCCGAGCACGCCCACCGCCAGCACCGCCGCCACCGCCGCGGCGACGAGCGGCCAGCCGGCGAAGGCGTGCAGGCCGAGCGCGGCGAAGGCGCCGAGCATCAGCAGGTCGCCCTGCATGAAGCTGACCGTCTCGGTGGCCTTGTAGATGAGCACGAAGGAGAGTGCGACCAGGCCATAGACACAGCCGATCGCGACTCCGCTGGCGAGGACCTGGACGAATGCGAGCATGGGGGCGAAGCATAGCCGAAGCGCCGCGCCCGTTCGCGCCCCACGGGCCGCGGCGCCACCTCCACCCCCGCGATGCTTGATGCAGGAGCGCCGCAAGGCGCGAATGCGGCGGTGGAGGCCCGCACCCGCATCGGCTTCCTGACCGCCGTCTTCGCGCCTTGCGGCGCTCCCACGGGGAAAGCGGCAGGCGTGTGCGCCACGAAAAAGGGCCGGCCGGCGGGTGCCTGGGGCATTGCGCCCGCACCCGCCGGCCGGCCCCGCATCGGCCTGCTTGCCAGCCGGGGTGCTCCCGATCAGCCGAGGAATCGGTCCAGATAGCCCTGCTGCCAGGCCACGACCACCGCCGCGATCAGCAGCACGAGGAAGAGCCAGCTCTTCCACGGCGTCTTCTTCTCGGCATACGGATCGGTGAGCGCGCGCGAGGCGCCCGGCGGCAGCGCCGCGACGCCGGTGAGCGCGCCGCCGAAGGGGATGTTGATGCGCGCACGCGTGTTGACCGCCCAGCCGTTGGCGTCGAGCAGCGGGCCGAGGTTGCGCTGGCGCAGCTTGAGCCAGGCCAGCAGCATCGACGGACCGGAGATCACCAGCACCGCCCCCACGACCACCAGCGGCATCTGCCACACCGGCAGGCCGAGGAAGGCCGACACCACCGCGGCGAGTGCGGTGCCGATCGCGCCGACGGCGAGACCCATGGCGGCGAAGATACCGGCGAACTTGGCGATGTCGAACGGTGCCGCCGGTGCGGCGGGCGCTGCGGCCGCCGCCGGGGCGGCCTCGATCTTGGCGCTGGCGCCGGCGACGCCGGTCGCGGCCTGGTCATTGACCGCCTTGTCGCGCGCGGCGGCGAACTTCTGCAGCTGCTCGCCGATCATGCGGCCGATGCGCTTGTACGGCGACCAGAAGGCCTGGCGCACGCTGATCGGCGCCTCCACCACCTTGACCACGCTGGCGCGCCAGTCGCGCCCCTGGCGGTCGTAGAAGATGCCGTTGCGGCCGGGCACCATCATCTCGTCGGCGTCGCCGCCGGTCATCGCGGCGACGATGTTCATCGGCGCCTCGCCCTGGCGCTGGCACTCGCAATACACCAGGTAGGTGCCCGACAGCGGCGCGAGCGTGGCGTGGCGGGCCATGTCGCCCACGCGCAGGCAGAGCTCGCAGCTGCGCTGGTCGAGATAGAGCGTGCCGGCCTGGAAGATCGCCTTGTCGTGGCGCGAGTAGAAGTCGCTCAGGGTGACGAAGTTGCGCAGCAGGCGGACGAGGTCACGGTTGTAGCGCACCAGGCGCTCGAGCGCGTCGACCTGGCCGGCCGCGGTCTCGGCGGCGAGGTCCTCGTCGATCAGGCGGGTGAGCGCGGCGCAGGTGCCGTCGGCGAGCAGCCCCCGCACGTCGGCGACCGGAAGCACGGCCACCGGGTTGGCCGGCATCGCCGCCACCCAGGCGCGATGGGCGGCGAAGCGCCCGGCCAGGTCCTGCCATTCGGCCTGGGTGAGGACTTCGCGCGCGCCCAGGATGGGGGTGACGACCTCGTCGCGCAGCGCGGCGATGCGCGCCTCCCAGGCCGGGTTCAGCCCGACCGCCAGCGGCAGCGCGCGGCCCGGGCCCACAAGCGCGAGCGGCAGTGCGGCGACCGCGGCCGAGGCGGCATCGAGCGACTGCAGCGAGAGCTCGACATAGGCGGTGTCGGCCGGGTTGAGCGCGGCGGCGGCGCGCTCGTCGAAGGCGGCGAGGCGGCAGCGGGTGAAGTAGTCCTCGATCTTCTCGCGCACGGCCTCGAACACCGCGGCGGCGGCGGCGGTGGCATCGCCGAGCGGCAGCACGTTGGCGGCATCGGCATCGGCCTGCGCATGCCAGTCGGACACCTCCTGGGCCGCGGCGAAGAACGCGTCCACGCGCGCCCGGTCGACGCCCGGCTTGCCGCTGCGGTCCTCGGCGGCACCGTAGGTCTCGACGATGCGGGTGATCGCCCCGGCCAGGCGCGGATCGCCGGCGAGCTCGGCGGGCACCACGCCGTCACCGTTCTGGTGCTCGGGCGCGAACAGCTTCTCGGTCTCGGCGAGGTCGCCCATGGAAATCTCGCCCGCGTCGGCCTTGCCGACGTAGGCCAGCACCTTGGAGGCGGTGGCGAGCAGCTTGGCGCCCTCGGCGTTGGTCTCGTCGATGGCCGCCAGCGGCAGGCCGTCGCCGCCCTGGAAGAGCACGCCCGGATCCTTCAGCACCGTGCATACCCAGCGCGTGGCGTCGATGATCTCGGGCGCGCGGATGCTGCCGTCGTCGTCGACGTCGAGCAGCTGCAGCGTGCGCGAATCGAACTCCAGGCCGGAAGTCGGACAGGCCAGCACCGACCACAGCTTCTGGTCGAGTTCGCCGAGGTGGCGCAGATCGTCGGCAGTCTCGATGCGGACCTGGTCGAAGCCACCCGAGCGGAAGAACCGCCACTGGTAGCCTTTCTTGTTGGTTTCGTCGCTCATGTTCTCGAACACTCCCTGTCGATATGCGGGCAGCGCCCGCAAGCCATGCTCGGGGAACGATGTTGCGCCCGAAAATCGGGCCGAACAAGCGATGGATTCCCCGAATTCGGCTCTTGGTCGCGGAACTCCGGGATATCGAATGGCAAGACGCGAAAACGCCGCGGGCATCGCGGCGCATTCCTCGAGACTCAGCCGTAGGCGCCGACGAAGGGGTTGCTGTCGCGCTCCTCGCCGAAGGTCGAGGTGGGACCGTGGCCGGGGATGAAGGTGATGTCGTCGCCGAGCGGGAAGAGCTTCTCGCGGATCGAGCGGATCAGGGTCTGGTGGTCGCCGCGCGGGAAGTCGGTGCGGCCGATCGAGCCGGCGAAGAGCACGTCGCCGACGATCGCCAGGCGCGCGCCCTCGTGCACGAAGACGACGTGGCCGGGGGTGTGGCCGGGGGTGTGGATGACCTTCAGCGTCTGCTCGCCCACGGTGACGGTGTCGCCGTCGTGCAGCCAGCGGTCGGGCTCGAAGGACTCGACGTCGGGGAAGCCGAACATCTTGCTCTGCTGCGGCATGCCCTCGATCCAGAAGCGGTCCTCCTCCTGCGGCCCCTCGATGGGCACGCCGAGTTCGCGCGCTAGCTTCGCGGTGCCGCCCGCGTGGTCGATGTGGCCGTGGGTGATGAGGATCTTCTCGACCGTGACGCCGAGCTCGGCGACCGCGGCGAGGATGCGGTCGAGGTCGCCGCCCGGGTCGACCACCGCCGCCTTCTTCGTGCGCTCGCACCACAGGATGCTGCAGTTCTGCTGGAACGGGGTGACCGGGACGATGGTGGCCTGGATCATGGGCGACGGACTCCTATTGACGGGTTTGCGCGGCAGTTTAGCGGATGCACGCCGTCGACCCGCACGAGATGCCGGCAGCGGGCGGGGCAGTCGCATGGGGATTGCCGTGCAGGAGCGTCGAGAGGCTGCGGTTGCGTGGACCGCCTGCCGTCGATTCGGAAACGTCGGATTCGCGCCTTGCGGCGCTCCTGCAGGGGGGCTGCGGCGGTTTCCGTAGGAGCGCCGCAAGGCGCGAACCCCACGTGCCATGCCGGCGCGCCGGCACGGCACGCAGGGATCAGATCACGCCCTGCGCCAGCATGGCCTCGGCGACCTTGACGAAGCCGGCGACGTTGGCGCCGTCGACGTAGCTCACCGTGCCGTCCTCGCGCTCGCCGTACTTCAGGCAGGCGGCGTGGATGCCGAGCATGATCTCCTTGAGGCGGGCGTCGACCTCCTCGCGGGTCCACGACAGGCGCATCGCGTTCTGGCTCATCTCCAGGCCCGAGGTCGCCACGCCGCCGGCGTTGGAGGCCTTGCCCGGCGCATACAGCACGCCGTTGTGCTCGAAGATCTTCGCGGCTTCCATGGTGCTGGGCATGTTGGCGCCCTCGGCGACCGCGATCACGCCGTTCTTGACCAGGGTGGCGGCGTCGTTGCCGTCGAGCTCGTTCTGGGTCGCGCACGGCAGCGCGACTTCCACCGGCACATGCCACGGACGCACACCCGGCTCGAAGCGGGCGCCGACGCGTTCGGCGTATTCGGAGGCGCGGCCGTAGTAGTGGTTCTTGATCTCCATGAGGATCGCCAGCTTCTCGGGGGTGAAGCCGGCCTCGTCGATCACGGTGCCGCTCGAGTCGGAGCAGGTGATCGGCTTGGCGCCGAGCTCCATCAGCTTCTCGATGGCGTACTGGGCGACGTTGCCCGAGCCCGACACCGAGACGCGCATGCCCTTGATGTCGCGGCCGGCGCGCTCGAGCATGGCGTTGGCGAAGTAGACCGTGCCGTAGCCGGTCGACTCGGGACGGATCAGCGAGCCGCCGAAGGACAGGCCCTTGCCGGTGAACACGCAGGCCGAGTTGTTCGACAGCTTCTTCATCATGCCGGCCATGAAGCCGACCTCGCGGCCGCCCACGCCGATGTCGCCGGCGGGCACGTCGGTGTCGGGACCGACGTGACGGTACAGCTCGGTCATGAAGGCCTGGCAGAAGCGCATGACCTCACCCGGGCTGCGGCCCTTGGGATCGAAGTCGGAGCCGCCCTTGCCGCCGCCCATCGGCAGCGTGGTGAGCGCGTTCTTGAAGGTCTGCTCGAAGGCGAGGAACTTCAGGATCGACAGGTTCACCGAGGGGTGGAAGCGCAGGCCGCCCTTGTAGGGGCCGATCGCGGAGCTGTGCTGGATGCGGTAGCCGCGGTTGACCTGCACCTCGCCACGGTCGTCCACCCAAGAGACGCGGAACGAGATCGCGCGCTCGGGCTCGATCAGCCGGTCGAGGAGGGAGTGCTCCGCATAGCGCTTGTTGGCCGAGATGAAGGGCCACAGGCTCTCCATGACCTCGGTCACGGCCTGCAGAAACTCGGGCTGGCCGGGGTTGCGCTGTTCGACGTAGGCCAGGAACTCCTCGAGGGACTGATATTTCATGATGTTGGACCCATGGATTGATTGAAGACAGGTTTTTCTTGCGCACGCGCACACGCGATGGCCTCGGTTTTACCCGAGGCCATCGCGCAGTGCAGGCCAATATTGTGCATCAACTCCCCTCTTTGGTGCATGATCTTCGTCAAACCTGCGCCGACTATGACGTTTGATGCATTCATGCACCGTTCTTGTGCGTAACGATGAATGCCATCCGACCCTGCGTTCAGGCGCCGTGCATGGACCGGGAATGACCCAGGGGTTATCCTGACCGTGCACGTGTAGCCAAACCAACGACAGGGAGGTGTTCATGGGGCTGTTCGCATTCATCAAGGAAGCCGGCGAGAAGCTGTTCGGGACGGGCGAGGCCAACGCGGCGGCCGCCGATCCGGCCGCGGCCAATGCCAGGGCGGCGCAGGCGATCCATAACTACATCGTCGCGCTCAAGCTCGCGCCGGCGGACCTGGGCGTGAGCTTCGACGCCGCGAAGAGCCTGGTCGTCGTCAGTGGCACCGCGCCCGACCAGGCCACGCGCGAGAAGATCCTGCTCGCCGCCGGCAACGTCGCTGGCGTGGCCGAGGTCGAGAACCGCCTGTCGGTGGCGCGTGCCGAACCCGAGGCGCAGTTCCACACCGTGGCGCGCGGCGACACGCTGTCGGCGATCGCCAAGAAGTACTACGGCAACGCCAACCAGTACCCGGCGATCTTCGAGGCCAACAAGCCGATGCTGAGCCACCCGGACAAGATCTATCCTGGCCAGGTGCTGCGCATCCCGCCGCAGGCCTGATCACGCATCACCGGCAGGCGGCTTTGCGCTTGCCCCGCCGAGGCCCGGGCCGTTACGCTCGGGCCTCTTCCGTTTCCGCCTCCGCAAACATCCACCATGGCCCGCATCCGGATCGAGCTGCCCGAGCGCTTCACCTTCTCCACCGACATCCCGCTGCTGGTGTCGCACATCAACTACGGCAACCACCTCGACAACGCCCAACTGCTCGGCATCGTCTCCGAGGCGCGCGTGCGCTTCCTCAAGTCCATGGGCTATGGCGAACTCGACGTCGAAGGCCTCGGCATCATCGTCGCCGACGCCGCGCTGCAATACCGCTCCGAGGCCTTCCACGGCGAGACCATGCGGGTGGAGATGGGCGCGGCCGACTTCCATGAGCACGGCTGCGACCTGGTGTGGCGCATGGCGGAGGCGGCCAGCGGACGCGAGGTCGCGCGCGGCAAGACCGGCATCGTCTTCTTCGATTACGGCCAACGCCGCAAGGCGACGGTGCCGGAAGGTTTCGGCCGCCGCTTCGTTCCGGCCTAGGCACCCGTGGAGCGCGCACGCGTCGCGGTCGTCGGTGGCGGCCCCGCCGGCCTGATGGCGGCGGGCGCGCTCGCCGAGCGCGGCTGCACGGTCACGGTGTACGACGCCATGCCCTCGGTCGGGCGCAAGTTCCTGCTCGCCGGGCGCGGCGGGCTCAACCTCACCCACGCCGAGCCCCTGGCGGACTTCCTCGGCCGCTACGGCGCCCGCCGCGACACGCTCGCGCCGCGCATCGAGGTCTTTCCGCCGCAGGCGCTGCGCGAATGGGCGCACGGCCTGGGTGTCGAGACCTTCGTCGGCAGCTCCGGCCGCGTCTTCCCGCAGGAGATGAAGGCCGCGCCGCTGCTGCGCGCCTGGCTCGCCCGCCTGCGCGCGACCGGCGTGCGCTTCGCGGTGCGTCACCGCTGGCTGGGCTGGGCGGAGGATCCCGCGCAGGATGGCGCGCTCCGCGCGGGCCTGCAGCACCTGCGCTTCGCCACCCCGGACGGCGAGCAGACGGTCGAGGCCGACGCGCTCGTGCTCGCGCTCGGCGGCGGCAGCTGGGCGAAGCTCGGTTCCGATGGCGCCTGGGTGGCACCGCTGCGCGCCGCCGGGGTCGAGATCGCCGACCTGCTCCCGGCCAACTGCGGTTTCGACGTCGTCGGCCCCGCCGGCACGGGCTGGAGCGCGCACTTCCTCGATCACTTCCGCGGCCAGCCGCTCAAGTCCGTCGCCGCACGCTGCACCGACCCCGCCGGCCGCGTCCATGCGCGCGCCGGCGAATGCCTGATCTCCGCCACCGGTATCGAAGGCGGCCTGGTCTATGCGCTCTCCGCGCCGCTGCGCGACACCCTGCTCGCGCGCGGCGAGGCCGTGCTCGAGCTCGACCTCGCCCCCGGCCGCAGCCTCGAGCGCCTCGCCGCCGAGCTTGCCCGCCCGCGCGGCAGCCGCTCGTTTTCCAGCCACCTGCACAGCCAGGCCGGCATCAAGGGCGTCAAGGCCGGCCTGCTGCGCGAATGCCTGGCGAAGGCCGAGTTCGACGATCCCGCCCGCCTCGCCGCGGCCATCAAGGCCATGCCGCTGCGCCTCGTCGCCACGCGCCCGCTCGACGAGGCCATCAGCAGCGCCGGCGGCGTGCGCTTCGAGGCGCTGGATGCGCAGCTGATGCTGCGCGCCCGCCCCGGCGTCTTCGTCGCCGGCGAGATGCTCGACTGGGAAGCGCCTACCGGTGGCTACCTGCTCACCGCCTGCTTCGCCACCGGCCTCGCCGCCGGAACCGCCGCCGCCGACTGGCTGTCGCAGCAACCCCGACCGCCCTGCCCCTGACGCCTCACTCCTTCCGCCTCACGCCTCACTCTTCACGCCTCGCACCCCAATGAACCTCCACCCATTCCTGGTCGCAATCGAAGTCGGCGGCACCCTGGCCTTCGCGATGTCCGGCCTCATCGAGGCCACCCGCAAGCGCATGGATATCGTCGGCGTGTTCTCGGTCGCCTTCGTCAGCGCCTTCGGCGGCGGCACCCTGCGCGACATCCTGCTCGACCGCCGCCCGCTGTTCTGGATCGAGAACCAGGAATACCTCTGGCTGGTGCTGGCCATGGTGGCGACGACGCCGCTATGGCTGCAGACCCTGCGCCACAAGGTCGGCGGCCGCCTGATGGAGCTCGCCGACGCGCTCGGCCTCGGCCTCTTCGCCATCTCCGGCGCCACTCTCGCCGACGCCGCCGGCATGCCGGTGCTGGTGTCGATGATGATGGGGGCGATCACCGCGGTGTTCGGCGGCGTGTCGCGCGACGTGCTGTGCAACGAGGTGCCCAAGGTCTATAGCGACCACCGCCCCTACGCCATGTGCGCGCTGTTCGGCTGCGGCGTCTTCCTCGCGCTCGACGCGATCGGCCTGCCGCTGCCGATCGCCACCCTGGCCGGCATCGCCGCCGCTACCGGCTCCCGCCTGCTCGCGCTCGTCTTCGACGTGCGCCTGCCGGCCTGGCCGGCGCATCGGGACTGAACGCGGGGTCGGCGAACGACCGCCTGCCAGTTACCAGTTCGACTCGCGCTCGGCCGTCGCGGTGATGCGGTGGATCGACAGGTCGGCGCCGTTGAACTCTTCCTCGTGGTCCAGGCGCAGGCCCACCGCGAGCTTGAGCCCGCCATAGACGAGCACCCCGCCGGCGAGCGCGACGGCGATCCCGAGCGCGGTCATGATCGCCTGCGAGGCGAACGCCACCCCGCCCAGCCCGCCCAGCGCCTGGCTGCCGAAGATGCCCGCCGCCAGCCCGCCCCAGGCGCCGCACAGGCCGTGCAGCGGCCACACCCCGAGCACGTCGTCGATCTTCCAGCGGTTCTGCGTCAGCGTGAACATCACCACGAACAGCCCCCCCGCCACCGCGCCGACCACCAGCGCACCGAGCGGGTGCATCACGTCCGAACCCGCGCACACCGCCACCAGCCCGGCGAGCGGCCCGTTGTGCACGAAGCCCGGGTCGTTGCGCCCGGCCGCGAGCGCCGCCACCGTGCCGCCGACCATCGCCATCAGCGAGTTGATCGCCACCAGCCCGGAGATGTTCTCCAGGCGCTGCGCCGACATCACGTTGAAGCCGAACCAGCCCACGATCAGGATCCACGCGCCGAGCGCGAGGAAGGGGATCGACGAGGGCGGATGCGCCGAGATCTGCCCGTTGCGCGCATAGCGCCCGCGCCGCGCGCCCAGCAGCAGCACCGCCGGCAGCGCGATCCAGCCGCCCATCGCATGCACCACCACCGAGCCGGCGAAGTCGTGGAACTCCGCCCCGAAGCTCGCCTTCAGCCAGGCCTGGATGCCGAAGGCCTGGTTCCACGCGATGCCCTCGAAGAAGGGATAGACGAAGCCGACGAGCAGGAAGGTCGCCGCCAGCTGCGGCTGGAAGCGCGCGCGCTCGGCGATGCCGCCCGAGATGATGGCGGGGATCGCCGCCGCGAAGGTGAGCAGGAAGAAGAAGCGCGTGAGCTCGAAGCCGTGGTGCTCCACCAGCGCGCCGGCGCCGGAGAAGAAATGCACGCCGTAGGCGATGCCGTAGCCGATGAAGAAATAGGCCAGCGTCGACACCGCGAAGTCGGACAGGATCTTGACCAGCGCGTTGACCTGGTTCTTCCGCCGTACCGTCCCCACCTCCAGAAAGGCGAAGCCGGCGTGCATGGCGAGCACCATGATGGCGCCCAGCAGGATGAACAGCACGTCGTTGCTCGTTTGAACGGGTTGCATGATGCCTCCGAAAGTGACGGGCATCCTTAGCAAGCACCGTTCCAGTGCGATGAATCGGGCGGAATCCAATGCATCACGCCATGATGGTGCGCAGAAGACGCACCAGAGGGGTGCGTTCGTCAGGCAGCGCGCACCGTGGCGGGGCGTGGCGAGGAGCTCGTCATCGCGCGTGCCGGCCAAGCCGTCGCAGCGCGGACCGCCTGCCGTCCCGTACGCCGCAGGATCGCCGGCTCGTCGAAGAACCGCAGGTGTCGAGAGCCGACATGTCCGGTCAAGCGGGCGTATGATCCGCAGCCGACAAGCGCCAGTTGCGGCGCAGCAGCATGACGCGAAGGAAGTCTTGACTTGAAGGTTCGAGAGGTCCAGCACCCGGCGCACATCGTTCCGTTGGCCTTCCTGATCACGATCCTGATCGGGACCGCGCTGCTCATGCTCCCGGTCTCCCGCGCGGATGCGGTCGGCGCGCCATGGATCGCAGCCCTGTTCACCGCGGTGTCGGCCGTGTGCGTGACCGGCCTGGTGACGGTGGACACCGGCACCTACTGGTCGTCGTTCGGGCAGTGGGTGATCATGGCGCTGTTCCAGATCGGCGGCTTCGGGATGATGACCGCCGCCACGCTGCTCGGGCTGCTGGTCAATCGCTCCTTTCGCCTGCGCACGCGGCTCACGGCCCAGGCGGAAACCCACACCCTGGGGATCGGCGACGTCAGCAGCGTCGCCAAGCTCGTGCTGTTCGTGACCGTGATCGTCGAGGTGATGACCGCACTGGCGCTGGCTCTGCGCTTGCATCTCGGTTACGACCTGCCTTTGGCCGAGGCTGTCTGGAGCGGCCTGTTCCATTCCGTCTCGGCCTTCAACAACGCCGGCTTTTCGATCCACGCCGATGGCTTGATCCGCTACGCGTCCGACAGCTACTTCCTCGCACCCGTCATGCTTGCGATCGTGATCGGCGGTCTCGGCTTTCCGGTGCTGCAAGACCTCCGCAACAAGCTCAGGGACCCCCAGCATTGGTCGGTGCACACCAAGCTGACACTCGTGGGAACGGCCGTGCTGCTGGCTGGCGGCGCGATCTTGCTGCTTGCCTTCGAGTGGGCGAACCCGCGCACCCTCGGATCGATGCCGACAGGGGACAAGCTGTTGTCGGCGATCTTCGCGTCGGTGTCGGCACGCACGGCCGGATTCAACTCGATCGATATCGGTGGGCTGACGCACGAGAGTCTCGGCCTGCACTACTTCCTGATGTTCATCGGCGGCGGCAGTGCCGGCACGGCCGGTGGCGTGAAGGTGGGCACGGCGATGATCCTGGTGATGCTGGTCATCGCCGAGATCCGCGGCCGGATGGACACCGAGGCCTTCGGCCGGCGCATCAGCCATTCGGCCCAGCGCCAGGCCATCACCGTGCTGGTCCTCAGCAGTGCGGTCGTCGTGCTGGGCACGGTGTTCATCCTGCACACCACCGAGATCGCCACCGACCGGGTCATCTTCGAGGTGATCTCGGCCTTCGCGACGGTCGGCCTGTCCACCGGCATCACTGCAGACCTGCCGGATTCCGCCCAGCTGATGCTGATCCTGCTGATGTACATCGGCCGGGTCGGCACCATCACACTGGCGGCGTCGCTCGCGCTCGGCGAGCACCGCATGCCCTTCCGCTATCCAGAGGAGCATCCCGTTGTTGGCTAGGTTATTTACAGAGCAGTTCGCCTTCTCGAAAGGCGACAGTGTGGTCGTGATCGGCCTCGGGCGCTTCGGGGGAGCCGTCGCCAATTCGCTGATGCAGCTCGGGCACGACGTGATGGGCATCGACCGCGATGCGGAGCCGGTGCACGAATGGGCGGATCTGCTCACCCATGCGGTGCAGGCGGACTCGACCAGTGCGATGACCATGCGCCAGCTCGGCGTGGGCGACTTCGCGCACGCCATCGTGGGGATCGGCGGCGACCTGGCCGCGAGCCTGATGACGGTGATGGCGCTGACCGAACTCGAGATCCCGGACATCTGGGTCAAGGCCATGACGCCCGAGCACGGCAAGATCGCCGAGCGCATCGGCGCACATCACGTGGTCTACCCGGAGGCCGACATGGGCGAGCGCGTCGCGCATCTCATCAGCGGCCGCATGATGGACTACATTGAATTCGACGACGGCTTTGCGATCGCGAAGATCCAGGCGCCGAGCGTCACGCACGAGCGCTCGCTCGCGGAATCGGCGGTGCGCGAGCACTTCGGCGTGACGGTCGTCGGCATCAAGCGCGCACACGAGGATTTTCAGCACGGCAAGCCGGGCAGCGTCGTGTTGCCGGGTGACCTGCTGATCGTTTCCGGACCGACGAAGAAGGTCGAGGCGTTTGCGGCCAGCGGTCGGCGCCGATAGCTGGCCAGCGTCGAGGTGGCGGCTGCGCTGCGACCGTGCCGGCCTGTGCAATGCTCTCATTCCCGGAAAGGCCGCGGAAGATGCTCAACTGGATCCTGAATCAATTCAAGCGACAGTCGGCCGAGGATCTCGAGCGGGCGCGGGAAATGGTAAAGGCCGCGGAAAGGGGGCACTCGCACCCGGACCTCGGGAAGGCACGCGATGTTGCGCGCACGCTCGGAATCGAAGTGGATGTCCATGCGAGCGCCGAGCAGCTCATCCAGGCAATCCGCCGTTACCTCGCGCGCCACGGCGAGATGTGAACCCGACCGCGCAAGACGCCGAACGAGCGCTCGAGCCGGGGGACGCCGACCGGCAGCACGGCAGCTTTTGAAGGATCCTCATCGGCTGGGAATCTGTCGTGGGAACATCGGGGTGATGAATGTCTCTTCCGCATCCGGTCGAGACCGCCACCGTCGGTTTGCCGCGCCCCAACGCGGGTTCGGGGCTGGGAGTGTTTCAGTCCGGCCAGATCGAGACGACCATACCCGTTTCGCCCTGCCGCTGCGAAAGGTGGAGGTTTCACTCCGGCCAGTGGCAACCGCTGGAACGGCGCGCCGGCGGGTGGGCCGTGATGACGGGTCCGTGGCGTTGCGGGCGCTTGGGTCAGGCGAAGGCGTCCGGGGCCTGCATCCACGCGGGAATGTCGCGTTCGCCGTGCAGTACGCGCCAGACATCGATGTGGTCCGCGCGTTCGACGTAAAAGACCAAGTAGGGGTAGCGTAGCGCGAAAGCCTCCACGAGCGCAGATCAGGAAGGTCCAGCTCATGCCCAGAGCGCGGCGAACCCTTCCCCGGATGGCGGGAGATGTGGGTATAAGCCCGTTCCAGTGCGTCGATGAAGCCCACCGCAACCGCCGGGGAGACCTCTTCGAGGTCGTGGGCTATGGCGGCGTCGACGTCCCGGTTTGCCTGTTCACGAGGAACGACGGGCTTCAACTTCACCCGCGAGATGCCGACTTGCCTGCTCCGTGCACCCGGCCACGCAGACTTTCAAAGTAGGCGGCATCCGCCGGCGGCGCCGGCGCAGTGGCTGGCAAGATTTGGCAAGATTGTGCTTCAGCGGCCGCTGCGCCAGGCGTCCAGATCGCTGCGTTCGATGTGAGTCTCGCGCGGGTTGATGTTGCCCGGCAGCAGGGGCCCATCCCATTGCTCGGTGGCCCAGCGCTTGACGTTGGCGTGCAGCTCGCATTGCTGTATCGCGTTTGCCAGCAGGACCTCGGCGTCGTGCGTCGAAATGCCTCCGCCGGCGAGCAATTTCGCCGCGTCGTGCAGCGTCAGGGTGGTGCCACCGTCGCTCGTGTTGGTCATTTTGATCTCCCGGGCCTTGCAGCGTGTGCCGAACCGCGATCTCGACAACGGTGCCGGCGGATGGTGCGGCGAGCCAGCGGGGCGCGGGATCGGGATCTGAACCCGAGTTCCATTCAGCCCCCCGTGGCGTAGGGATACAGCCGGCTGATGAACTCCTTGTCGCCCGATGACAGGGTGGTGTTGGTGCTGAAGATCTGCTTGCCGCCGGTGACTTCCTTCGGGAAGAAGTAGGACATGATGGACAGCGGATCGAAGGGTTTGGCAAAGGGGAAGCGGTCGGTCTCCCAAGTGCGGTAGAGGTACTGGTCGATGGTGTTCTGGTCCCAGTGGTTGGGCGGGCCGCCCAGGAGCTTGAGGACCTCCTTCCTGTCCCAGGGAATGTCGCCGCTGGGGTTGTTGTGTTCGTGGGCGAGGCCCAGCACGTGGCCGAACTCGTGCAGCACGACCGACTCGACGTCGTCGATCGGCAGCGCCGGCACAAGCCAGCCGAGGTTCATGGTCGGCTCGCTCGGCGGCACGGC
Organism: Thauera sp. DNT-1; assembly: GCF_055393985.1. Classification (NCBI taxonomy): domain Bacteria; kingdom Pseudomonadati; phylum Pseudomonadota; class Betaproteobacteria; order Rhodocyclales; family Zoogloeaceae; genus Thauera; species Thauera sp. DNT-1. The sequence continues at coordinate 2,973,005 of NZ_AP043752.1, forward strand.
CAGGGCGTTCGTGCCCTCGTAGGACCAGGAGCCGCCATCCTTGTCGAAGGCGACACGCACCTCGGCATCCTTGTCCTCGCTGGCGACGAAGAAGATGTTGGCGTAGGCGCTCCAGATCTGCGCAAGACGCAGGATGCGTGCCGCGAAGGCGCCGTCGGCGCCAAGGAAGCGCACCCTCAGGCGCGAGCCCGGCACCCACATCAAGGGGTTGGTCCTGCGTGCCGCCGCCTGAACCCCGGGCGCCAGGGCCTCTTCGACCGCAGCATGCCCAAGCTGCGATTGGGCGCGCGATGTCTCCGACTGCCAGCTGTAGAGCGCGGTGACGACCTTGATCGCGAGCGCCTCCGGCGTCTCGAAGGTCGATACCAGCCCTTTTTCCCGCAGGGCCTTGCGCAAGGCGGCGATCTTCTTGCCGCTGTCGTTGTCGCCGGTGGTGGAGTCCATCTGGTCCGGCGGCCACGGCGCGCGATTGTCGGTCAGGAAGATCAGGCAGGGCTTCTTGTGCTTCTTCGCCTCGAGGTACTCCAGCTCGGTCACCGAGCGGCGCTGGGGATTGCCGGCGCGCGGCACGTAGCCGTAGCGCCAGGCGAACAGGCCGATATAGACGTCGCTGTCGCGCACGTCGCGCAGGCACTTGTCGAGCGGGCGCTCGTCGGCGGCGACGTAGTCCTCCATCGCGATGACGTCGTGGCGCAAGGTCCGCAACTGCTCATACACGCGGCGCCGATAGTCCTTCAGGTCCTCGAAGGTCGAGGATAGGTAGATTTTCAGGCCCATCGCCTTCCCCTCATGCGGCCCCTGTGCTTTAAAGGTAGTGAGCCGCGGCAAAGTTGCAAGATGAACATCGGCTTTTCGGTCCGCCCGCATTGACCGCTTCCGGCGGGCTTTGCGGGCAGTCGGCCTCCGCGTGGCCCGGCAAAGTGCCGCAGCGTAATCGGGGTCTGTCCCCGTTTTTCATCGGCAAGCGGCGAGGTGTGGAGATGAACACGCTGGGATGGCAGGAACTGAAGGTGGTGGCACTCGCCGTCGACGACCTGGCGAGGGCGGAGGATTTTTACCGCAGCAAGCTGGGCCTCGAGCCGAGGCCGCAGGCGGACGGTGACGTCGGTTTCGCCCTGGGCGGCCTGACGCTCCTGCTCAAGCCGCTTGCCGGACCCGGCGGCGCGGCGGAGAAATCGCCCTATCCGCGCCTGACCGTTGCGGTTGCGGACGCGCCGCGGATGGAGCGGGAACTGGCTGCGCGTGGCGTCACTATCAGCGACGCGGTGCAACTCTATGAGGACGGCTGTTACTGGGTCGGCGCCTTCCTGGACAGCGAGGGCAACAAGCTGTGGTTCTGCTCCGAAGCCGGGAAGCCCGCGCGAAGTGTCTCTGGGGGCAGGTCTTCCCCTTGATTGCAGAGGAAACGCGGCCGTGGGGCTGCCCTCGGCTGTCCCAGGCCTTTCATGGCCCGGACGCGTCGCGGTCCGAGTGGGCGATGTGGCCGAGCAGCCAGTCGCGCAGCACCATCAGGAGCTCGACCGAACGCTCCTGGTCCGACAGGTCGCTCATGGCGCACAGGAGCGCGAGCTGATCGCGCAGCGCCTCGTGTTCCTGCCGATGGCGCGCCAGGTCCGGGTGGTCGCGTGCCTGCATCCACGCCTCCTCGCGCGCGAAGTGCCCGGTCACGTAGTCGTCGAGGGTGGCGAGTGCGCTGTGCAGGGCCGCGGAGCTGCGATCGAACAGCATCGCATCGAACACCATGTTCAGCGTGTCGATCAGCTTCTGGTGATCGGCGTCGAGGCTGTCGACCCCGAGCGAGAGCGCCGGGGTCCAGATCGCGATGGGCATGTCGGCCTCACTGCTCGAAACATAGCGAGATGACGCTGCTGCCGTCCGCGCGCTTGCGGTGGGCCATCGCGTCGCTGACCCGGTCGGCGAAGAAGCGGCCGTCCGGGGTGGTTTGCGCGTCCTGCGCCGGGGCCGCGCGCGTGAGACCGATGTGCAGCGTGCAGCCGTTGAAGGCGAGCTTCAGGCTGGAGGCGCGCTCGTCGAGCAGCTCGCGCAGGGTGAGCATGACGCGAACCTTGACGTTGTGGGCCACGTTCCATTCGTCGAGGATCCTCCGGACCTGGCGCAGGCGCTCGCCGACGGGGTGGCCGGGATCGAGGGCGACCGTGGCTTGGCGGGCGTTGCCCCAGCTCAGGAAGGCGTTGACCAGCAGCGCGGCGAACACGCCGATCGCGAGCGCCGAGGACATCAGCGGCTTCACCGAGTCGGGCAGTTGCGCGAACAGGGGGGCGTTGGCGACGCGTGCGATCGCCACCAGGAGCGGAAACGCGACCACACCGGCCCGGCGCATGTCCATCGGGACGGTGCCGAGGATCTGGAATCCGTTGGCGATGACCAGGCAGCCGGTGAAGACCAGCATCCCGCCGACCACGGGATCCGGCAGGGTGACCACGAGGTGCGTGAACGCCGGACTGAGTGCGAACACCAGCATCCATGCGGCGACGGCGATGCCGATGACGCGGCTGGTTGCGCCGCTCGCGTGCGAAACCCCCACGCTCGAGGTCGAGGAGTTCGTGCCGGTGCTGCCGAACAAGCCCGAGAGGGTGGTGGACAGCCCATCGACGAGCACGCCCCGCCGGATCGCGTGCATCTCCGGCCGAACCCAGGCGGCGTCGTTGATCCGCGCACAGATGTCGACGGCACCCATGGTCTTGAGCGACGCGGCGACCGCGGCGAAGAGGAAGGGGAGCAAGTAGCCGACGTCGAATTCGAGCCCCAGATGTGCGGAGGAGGGCAGGCCGAACAGCGCCGACGAGAAGGCGTCGCTTGCGCTGCTCGGGCCGGGGATGCCGGTCGTCAGGTACACGAGATAGCCGCAGGCCATGCCGAGCAGGGAACAATACAGGCGCCAGCGGCCGCGCCCGAAGACGCCGAAGACCACCGAGACGAAGAAGGTGGCGCCGCCGACCACCAGGCCGGGGACGCCCGCGCCGGAGAGGCGGTTCAGGCCGATGACGCCGATCTCGATGCCGACGATGATGATCGAGAGCGCGACGATCTCATTCGGGAAGAATCGGCGGGCCCGTACCAGCAGGCTGGCGAAGAAGGCCTGGAAGATCCCGGCGACCAGCGTCATCCCGCACACGACCGGCAGCCCGCCGGTGGCCGCGGCGAGCGAGGCCGACAGATAGATCCCCGAGTTGCAGCTGACGATGAAATACCCCGAGCCGAGTCGTCTGCTGCACTGGACCAGCGTCGCGATGGCCAGCGCGATGAGCGAAAACGAGAGCACCCCCTCGGCGGCGGCCGCGTCGACGCCCGCGGCCCGGCAGATCATGACGACGATCGCCAGGTTGGGCGCCGCCACCATGAAATGCTGGAGCCCGAGTGCAGCGAGCGTCAGGGCGCGCGGTTTATCGTCCAGTCCGTGGATGAGGCTGTCCGGCCGTCGCGCCATCAGGGAGTCGGACCCGCGGCGGATACCGGGAAACATCATCGTGATTCTCCGAGTCCGCGGATAGGTGGAACGATGGCGGCGAACGATCCGGGCGCGCCCGACCTCGGGCCGGCTGCAGGTGTGGAACACCCTTCAACCGGCCGGCCGCGTCAGGGTGGGAATGGCGCTCGGGCGTTGCGCGACAGGCGCTTCGTCGCGGGCGATTGATTCAACATAGACGAGGAAACAGGCGGGGTCAGGCCTTTCGTTCGACGCTCACCGCGCTGTCTGCCGGCGCTCGTGTGCCGACGATGCGAGCCGCGTCTCCACTGCATTTCGGCGCGCCAGAGTTTGCGAGGCACCGGTTAGCGCCCAAGATCGCTGGATCGCCTCGGCAAGGCAGATGATGATCGCCGCGCCCCTGTGCGTCGTTTGTGGCCGGTTCTAGTGCGCTGGGGGGTATGGCCGCCGACTTTCCGTCGCGTGAAGGCCGGACCGGAGCGCAGGCCGAGTGCGTGACTACGCGGTGGCCAGATTGCCCGGATTTGGCTGCACCATGGCTACATGGTGCCACAAAGCACAACGCCAGCCCCGGGAGGCTGGCGCAAGTGCTTGAATTCAGATGGAGCGGGTGAAGGGAATCGAATCCGACCCCCAAGTTGTTGAGTCTTAATCGATTCTTCCAAACCTAAACCAGTCACTGGACTGGCTCATGGACTAGTTTACCCTGCCAGTCGGAAAGCAGGCAACGCCTTCGCTCCAAGGCGAGCCATCCTCAGCCATGGACAGCCAGCGCACGGGGTGGCCTTCCTGGCCCACGTTGAACGCTCGTACCCTTCTGCGGCGCGATTCCTTTTTAGCCTATCAGCATACCGACCAGGTCTGACCCAGGGCGCTTTTGCCTGAAATTGGGTGGTGTGAGGCATCGCATTGCCGGATATCTCAAAGTCATAGATCGCCGCGAGATCAGTCCATTCCCAGCCGGTCTTGCCGGCGCTTCGCGCGATCATGATCCTCGCATGCGCGGCAACAGAGGCGCAGCCCCCATCTTGCTGACGCCGGAGCGACCTGCGTGCGATCACCGGCCATTCGTCAAGGCCCTGAGTGGGCTACCCCGGGGTAGCTCGCGTGTAACGCCGACATTGAGCCTGAATGGGAGGCGACTCGCGATGAGGCTCGATCCCTCCGCGCAGGGCTGCGCAGCGCCATCGTACCGCTTACGGGTTTTCAAAGCACTGGCCTCGACCGGGACAGGCAGGAGTCCTTGATGGGGTAGCAGTTACAGGGAGGCAACTACATGCAAGGGAGTTCGCTTTCGGAGGTGTATTACCGACCCATCGATGCGGCCATCCGATGGGCCGGGTTGTTCCGGTTCAGGGATGACATTCTCGCGGCCGTCAAGTCAAGAAGCCTGCCGGTAACGCTGGATTGCCCGCGCTGCAACGAGCTTCGTCTTTATACCGATCGCATCTACGATGCCATCTTCCACGGTGAACTGCCCTACGGACTGAACGGCATTACGATCAATGACGAGTCCCTGTGGGACTCACCCGATCTGACCGTTCGCCACGTCGACCTCAAGCGCTGGATGCTTCGGACCTATCCAGAGCAACGGCCGACCTTCCTTTTCTCCCGCCACGAGAGGATCACCCATCCGGTAATCACGCTGGAGACCGGTCATGCGCTCTTGGTGGAACGGGAAGCGCTGAAGTCCCAGCTGGAGCAGTGTCGCCATCAGTTGCATCAGCTCCAAGAGCAGCAGAAGAAGCAAGGGGCCCCGAATCTCAACTGCACCCCGTGCCCCCTCAGTGATCGTGCCGAGATCACCTATCTGAACATCATCGGCACGATGTTGGCCTTGATGCTCGGACGAACACCTTCCGGGGCTCCATACTCCAGTTTCAACAGCCAGGACGCGATCATCAGCGCCCTGATCGCCCATCACGGCAACCTCATGGGCGTCACCGAGCGTACGCTGCAGGCCAAGTTCGCCCAGGCCCGCCGCAGGTTGCAGGCAGCGAACCATTGAAGAGCGTCAAGCCCCAATCTGCGGTCGCGGAAACCGCATTTGCGGTGTTCTTTCCCACGGGGTTCCTGTCAATTACGGGTCACGCCAAACAAGCGCCAGTAAGCGCTAAGGAGTGCCCCTCATGTCGGACAAGCCACTTCCGCAGCCTGCGGGCGAACACCGCATCCTGCGCCGCGAGGAAGTCGAAGCCAAGACCGGTTTCAAGCGCGCCCACATCTACAGCCTGATGAAGGCGGGCAAGTTTCCGAAAGCCATGCGTTTGGGAATACGTGCGGTCGGCTGGGACTCGCTCGAAATCGAGCAATGGATCGCCGAGCGCCGCAGTGAGCGCATCTGATCCTCGTTCAGCTCTCCAACAATGAAACGAGGAGTCTGACGATGCTGGTCATCTCGATCATCTCCACCAAGGGCGGTGTGGGCAAGACGACAACGGCGGCCAACCTGGGTGGCCTTGCCGCCGACGCAGGGCTGCGCGTGCTGCTGCTCGATCTGGATGTGCAGCCCACGCTGTCGAGCTACTTCGCGCTGGACGCACGTGCGCCCGCTGGCATCTATGAGTTGCTGGCGTTCAACGAGCGTCGCATCGATCAACTGGTGTCGCGCACCGCCATCGCCGGGCTGGACCTGGTGCTGTCGAACGACGACCGCGGAGAACTGAACACACTGCTGCTGCATGCGCCGGACGGACGCCTGCGGCTCCGACACCTGCTGCCGGTGCTGGCACCGTTCTATGACCTGCTGCTGATCGACACCCAGGGCGCTCGCAGCGTGCTGCTAGAAATGGCGGTGCTGGCCTCGAACCTGGCGCTGTCGCCGGTGACGCCGGAGATCCTGGCCGCACGCGAGCTGCGGCGCGGCACGCTGCAACTGATCGAGGACATCGGGCCGTATCGGCACCTCGGCATCGAGCCTCCGCCGCTGCACCTGCTCATCAATCGGGTGCACCCGGTGTCGTCGAATGCCCGGCTGATTCAGCAGACGCTGCGGCAGATGTTCCAAGGAACGACGGGCGTGCAGGTGCTGGACACCGACGTGCCAGCCATCGAGGCCTATCCGCGCGCGGCGACGCGCGGCCTCCCGGTGCACCAGGTGGAGTGCCGACAGCCCGCCGGTCGTGTCGCGCCTTCGGCGCTGATGACGATGCGCGCCCTGGCCGGCGAGCTGTTTCCGCAGTGGCGGGAACGCTTTGCGCGGGTGTCCGGCCGATGCGTTGCGAAAGGCCCGGCAGGGAGCGAGGGCAATGACGAACGCGCATGACCTGGCCCGCGGCCACAAGCGGCTGCGGGCGCTGATCGACTTCGCCCTGGGTGAAGGTTGGCACGTGGTGCGCACACCGGGCGGTCACCTGAAGTTCACCAAGCCGGGCTGCGCGTCGGTCTACACCAGCTCGACGGCGAGCGACCACCGCGCCGGGCTCAATGCCCGTGCGCAGCTTCGCCGTTCCGACCGGCAGGCGCCCATCGGCGGGATACCGCCCCAGGACAACGGCCGTGGTTGAGCTGACCCCGCAGGACATGGCCGCCAAGCTGATGGCCTCCGGCTTCGAGCGCGGCGGTCCGACGGCCAAGGCCTTGAGCGACCCAATCGCCGACACACCGATGGTGGTGACGCTGGATCAATTGCGCCCTTACGACCATGACCCGCGCGTGACCCGCAACCCGGCCTACGAGGAGATCAAGGCGTCGATCCGTGAGCGCGGGCTGGATGCCCCACCCGCGATCACACGCCGGCCCGGAGGGGCCCACTACATCATCCGCAACGGCGGCAACACGCGCCTGGCGATCCTGCGTGATCTGTGGAGCGAGACCAAGGAAGAGCGGTTTTTCCGCATTGCCTGCCTGTTCCGGCCATGGCCGCAGCGCGGCGAGATCGTGGCGCTCACCGGCCACTTGGCCGAGAACGAACTGCGTGGCGGGCTCACCTTCATCGAGCGGGCACTGGGCATCGAGAAGGCACGCGGCCTTTACGAGCAGGAGAACGGCGGGCAGGCGCTGTCGCAGTCCGAACTGGCTCGGCGCCTAACGGCCGACGGCTACCCGGTGCAGCAGTCGCACATCAGCCGCATGCAGGACGCAGTGCGCTACCTGCTGCCGGCGATTCCGACGGTGCTGTACCGCGGGCTGGGCCGGCATCAGGTCGAACGGCTCGCGGTGCTGCGCAAGGCTTGCGAGCGCGCTTGGGAACGGCGTGCGCTGGGCCATCAACCCGCCGTGGACTTCGCCTCGCTGTTCCAAGATGTGCTGTCGCAGTTCGACACGCAGCCGGATGGCTTCTCGCTCCAGCGGGTGCAGGACGAGCTGGTGGGCCAGATGGTCGAGCTGCTGGAAGCGGACTACGACACGCTGAGCCTGGAGATCGACGACAGCGAAATTCGGCAGCGGGCGTTGACCAGCGAGCCCCAGCCGATGAGCCCGGCGGCACCCATCATGCCTGCGGCGCCGCGGCCTGCATCACCACCTCCGGCGGGGATGCAGGTCGGCGCATCGGCTGCACCCGCTGCCGAGCTTCCCCCCACACAGAACGCTGTAGCACCCGTGGCTGGCAGTGGGCAAGGTGAGGGGGAAGACACCGCTCCAGTACTGGCAAGCCGCGATGCGGAGCGCCTGCAAGGGCACATCGTGTCTCCAGCACCAACCACCGAACGCCTGCAATCCATTCAGCGCCTGGTAGCCGACCAGTTGGGCGACAAGCTGCCCGACTTTGAGACCAATGCCTTGCGCGCGATTCCCGTGCAGGTCGGCGGGCTCTACCCCATCTCGGATGTCTGGTACATCGAGCCCGGATTGGACGCGCCTGACCGGCTCCGCGTGCATATCGCGCAGTTCGCTCGTGAGATCGCCGAGGAAGCGGCGGTAGCGGGGCAAATCGAGCCCAGTGAGAGCGGCATCGGTTTCATTTGTGTAACTTCGACCATTGCCCAGGTGAAAGCGCTACCGGCCTTTGCCCGTGCGATGCTGACTCTGCTGGATGCGCTGAGCGCGGCGCCGGCACCCGCGACGGGGCTGGATCGTGCGCGACTGACCGACGACCTGGCGCCGCTGCTGCACGGCAGTGGCGGAACATCCATGCGCATGAGCGACGCCGGCCTGGTGAAGCTGTTCCGGCTGCTGCGCCTGGCGCGCCGGCTGCTGGACTTGGAAAGCGGTGCGGCTTCAGCCGACCCGGGCCGCGATTCCTGAGCGCTGGAGGCAACCATGTCGTCACCCCATCCGCTCAACCAGGCCGTCATCGCACAAGCCCTGCACGATCTGCGCAACGGCCAGTTGCGCCGCTGCAAGGCGATGGGTTTCGGCGAAGAGGAGCTGGACGCGCTCAAGCATCCGGCGCTGGTCAGCGTCCTGGTCAACGCCACGGTGTCGTGGTGTTCGGTCTCGGTCAACCGCGAGGTACTGAAGCGACTGCTGACGCAGGTGCATGACGTGGAGCAGGAAATCGCCACGGTGGACCGCATGCTGCGCCTGGGCGCGAGCACGGAGATGGTGAGCCGGTTCTACGGCCTCACCCATCAGGAGGTCGCCCTGCGGCGCGACATCCTCGGGCTGCCCAAGCGCAAGGGCCGGCACCCGGTGCTGGACGAGGCGCAGGAAACCACCCTGTGGGAGCACTGGAAAGCCGGAGTCACCGAGCGCCATATCGCGCTGGACGACGAGTTGGCCATGTTGGGCCTGACCATGGACCTGGCCGAGACCCTGACGCTTCCGATGTCGGTGGTCTGGGCGGCGATACGGAACTGGATCGACCAGGGGCTGGTGTAGGCCATGGCGACGGGCGGCGCACCACGGCGCGATGGTCCCATGGCGCTGTCGGCGCTGTTCGACGACGCGCTGCAGAACCTGGCGATGGCGCAAGGCACGGCGCCGGCCGGCGACGGGTTCCTGTACAGCGGCAATCGCCATGAAAGCGTGCCGCGTGCACTGTTCCTCGACCGGCGCCTGACGCCGCTGGAGCGCAACGCCTGGCAGGTCTTCCGCCTCCAGCTCAACGACGACGGCGTGACGGCCTTTCCGACCTATGAACAGCTTCGGCCTTACCTGGCCTCGATGCCGTGCGGGGCGCGGGCCTCGCACGAGACCGTCGCGCGCGCCCTGACGCTGCTGCGCCTGACGCGCTGGCTCAGCCTAGTGCGCCGCCGCCGCGACCCCAAGACCGGCCGCATCCTGGGCAACCTCTATGTCCTGCACGACGAACCGCTGACGCCCTTCGAGGCGATGCAGCTCGACCCCGACTATCTGGGTCTGGTGAGCCAGGCACTTACCCATGCAGCCAAGGCGGTGCAAATCGTCGGCATGCACACGCTGAAGGAGATTGCCGAGGACCCGCTGCTCAGCGGCCGCACGCTGCCGACGCGCTTGCAGGTGCTGTCCCAGCACATGGCCCGGCATGGGTGGACGACGACGAGTTATCCACAGGAGGGTGTCGACCACGAATCCGAAGAAGGCAAAGATAGCTTGCTTCGGAATGCAGAACGCCCGTCTTCGGAATCCGAAGCGGGGCCGAAGCCCGCGCCGGATGGCTCTCTTCGGAATCCGAAGGAGGACCGTACCGTACGTAAGGATCGTATTGATGAAGTACGTACAGTACCGCGCGCGAGGACGGTGCAGAACCTGCGACTGCCCGAGCGATTCCTGCGCTTGAAGGAAGAGCAGCAGGCAGGGGCGATGATCGCTTTGCAGCAGGTGGAAGAGACCCAGCGGCAGGCGGTGCTCGACGAGTGGGCAGCGCGGTGCCGCAGCAGCGCGGTGCGCAACCCGGCCGGCTATCTGTTCGGCATCATCCAGAAGGCGATCCGTGGAGAGTTCAAGGCGTGGGCAGGTCAGTCCGGCCGAGAGCATGGTCCACCGACGCCCCTATCCCCTGGGGATAGCGCTTCCGCGCCTGCCACCCGCGAAGTTGCCCTGCGGCACATCGCCGACCTGCGGGAAAAGCTGCGATTGCGGTGACTGCGGGGGCGCGGTCCGGCCGGAATCAGAATGTGCTACAGGCAAGATGGGGATCGGGGCGGGCGCTCAGCGCAAGCATTGCCGAAGATCACGGGCCTTGACGCTGTCCTGGTAGATGGACACGAAGGTCGCGACATCGATACCCAGAATGCCGGCGATGTCGACGAACTCAGTGAAGTCGAGACGCCGCTCCCCTCGTTCGTACTTGGAGATGAAGCTCTGGGGCCGGCCGAGGGCCTTGGCAACCTGTACCTGGGTAAGCCCGGCGACTTCCCGCGCCTCGATCATCATCGTTCGGAAGAGCTCGTATTGGGGGCGGTGCAGCGAATTGACCATCCCCATACCTTAATAACCCATTGTGGGATATCCCGAATCGGGATCTCCTGATGACATGCATCCGGATCGCGTATCGACGCTGGAGGAACGGACTTCCGACGAGGGGGACTCTCGCCCCTGCCCAGTAGCGGGCGGCGAGGTGCCGCCCGGCGTGGCCGGCGACCGGGGCGGTCGGCTGGCGGCGATCGAGGCCGAGTTTCGGGCCGCGAAGGAGCGCGCGCTGGCTGAAGCAGAGCACCTGCGCCAGCTCAAGGCAGAATTCGTGAACAACATGCATCACGAATTGCGCACGCCCCTGTACGGCATCCTCGGCATGGCCACCGTCGGGATGCGTGCCAATGATGTTGAGAAATCCCGGCACGCCTGTCGGCGCATTCTGGAAGCAGGCCGCCGCTTGGCCGAGCTGGTGGAGAACGTCCTCGACTTTGCCCAGTTCGAGGCAGGCCACGGCCTTGTCAGGCCGGTGCCAACGGCACTCCGGAAGCCCCTGGAAGCGGTTGCGCGGCGTGCACTGGCGAGCGCGACGGCCAAGGGGCTGGGCTTCGAGCATCGGCATGAAGGCCCCCAGCCGGCCTACTGCGTGATCGACGGCCATCGACTGGAGGGTATCCTGGACCACCTCCTGGACAATGCCGTGAAATTCACCGATGAAGGGAGGGTCACCCTGGTTTCGGGGCGGGACGGCGACCAGCTGGTCTTCGTGGTGGCCGATACCGGCATCGGGATGGGTATCGACCACGTCCGACAGCTCTTCCGCCCCTTCGAACAGGCGAACGGGAGTGCCTCGCGCCGCTTCGGCGGAATGGGACTCGGATTGGCCTTGACGGAGCGGGTGGGGCGGCTGATGGGCGGAACGATTCGGGTGGAGTCGACGCCAGGGCAGGGAAGCCGCTTCGAGGTACGGTTGCCGTATGTCGAAGCGGCGGATGCTGATCTTGAGTGAATGCCTGCTGCGCTTCTGGCGCGGCCTTGAGATCTTCAACACCCCGACTGCCCCTTCCGCCCGGGATGCCAACGACCAAACGAAGGTCGCCACGCTGCGGCGCGTTGCGGCCGCGCGGAATCGGCGTACCGGGCAGGATGCAGCGTTTGCGTTCGCGGACGATCAGGAGTCGATCCTGCAGGCATTGCGGATCGCAGCCGTCGGCGGGCAACGCCGGGCCATCTTCTGCATTGTCCATCTCGATCTCGGCCAACGCCTGCCTATCCCCAGGGGATAGCCGGCACACACAGCCTTCCGCGTCGGGCAAACCGGGCGGACGTTGGATGCGGTTTGTTGACTGACAGCCTTCCGGCTGGTGCCGATGCTGGCGACTCGTTCATTCATCGCGAGTCGTCTCCATGGCCAACGAACCCCTGCAACTGAATCTCGGATCGCTGCGCAGCGCGATGTCGCTGACGCTGCACACCCATCACGCATCGCGCATCTGGCATGGCCGCGCGCCGGCCGAGGGTCGTCCTGGCATCATCGGCCTCAACGGCTACATCAGCGTGATGAACAAGATGAAGCGCGGTGCCGAGCAGGATGACCCCTACTCGGACTGGTGGATGCTGCGCATCGAAGACAAGCTCACGCAGACCAAGACCAGCCTACAGGCGTTGCGCGAACAGGTGGACCAAGCACTGGCTGATGTGCCGCCCGCGCTGTCCCTGGGCGAGAACATGAACGTGCAGCCAGTGAAGCTGCCGCTGTTCGTCAATGCGCAGCTTGGCTTCATGGCGGTGTACCTGCTGGCCGACTACGACGACCTCGCACGCAAGCTGATCCTGGCCCATCACACGGCACTGATCGACCGCAGCACGCTGGAGCGCTGGCTCAACGACGGTGCGCATGCACTGCGCAGCCTGTTCTCCCTGGCGCAGCAGTACCGCTACTCAGGTGCGACGCGCGACGACTTTGCGGCGAAGAACGCCGTGGCGCGGGCGGCGCTGGAGAAGTTCGGCGAGCTGCCGCAGGACATTTTCGAAGGCACGCGCCGTTCGCGCTTTGCGCCACCCATCGCACGGAGGGGAAGCCGGCCCGAGTCACCGGTCGCTGATGCTTTGGAGTCAGGCATTGGCGCAGGCGACTCCGCGAGACAAGACGATGAGGGCGTCAACGCATGACGGCACCTTCTTCTTCCGGCCACCCAGCGCGCTTCATTCCGCTGGGACAGACGGACTTCCAGCGGCTGGAACATGCAGGCTACCTAAAAGGCCTTTTACAGCCCTTTAAGGGTAAGGGGAGTCTGGAGACCTGGGCCAGCCAGTGCATGGCGCTGCGCGACGGGTTGATCGCCCTGGCACAACGGCAGGTGTTGCCCCAGGCGCGGGCCTACCCCTTCAACCTGCTCGATGTGCAACTGGCCCAGCAGACGACTGGCGCAGGGACGACCTTTCTGCGCTGGCGCAACCTCGACCGCTCGGCCATGGGCGTGGCCTTGTGGGAGTCGCTGCTCGATCGCCCCGCGACACCGGCCTCGCTGATCGACGACCTGTATGCGATGGAACTGCAGCGCATCGCGCTGAACATGCAGATCAGTCTGACCCACAGCATCACCCGCCTCGCCCTGGAATGCGCCAGCAGGGTGGACCGGGCCGAGGCAACCTATCTGCGGCGTGTCCACGGGCATGTCGCGTCCGTTCCCACCACTCCCAAGGAGTCACCATGAGCACGCACTTCGTCGGCGAGGGCAACATCGGTTCCGCGCCGGAGTACCGCGAATTCCCCAACGGCAACGACGAGCCGAGGCGGCTGCTGCGGCTGAACGTCTATTTCGACAATCCCATCCCGAAGAAGGATGGCGAGTACGAGGACCGCGGCGGCTTCTGGGCGCCCGTGGAGCTGTGGCATCGCGATGCCGAGCACTGGCAGTCGCTGTACCAGAAGGGCATGCGCGTACTGGTCGAAGGTCGCACCGTGCGCGATGAATGGGAGGACGCGGACGAGAACGAGCGCGTCACTTTCAAGATCGAGGCCCGGCGCGTCGGCATCCTGCCTTATCGCATCGAGGCGGTGACGCTCGGCGCCAAGCCTGCCGGGGGCCAGTGACCAAGCATCGCGGGCGGCTGTAGCAACCGTCAGACGCCCGCCTTGCACCAGTGGGCTATCCCCTGGGGATAGTTCCACTGCGGCCCACCGAGCTCCAGCCGCCCTCCCGACGCGAATTTCCCGCCCCTCATACCGCTGCGGCAACCATTCCCCAACCGAGGACAATTCGGTGTTCATGCCGTCCGGCTTCCTTGCTGCCGGTCTCTCCTGGCCCAGCCATGCTGTTGTCCATCTGATGAACCGCACATTCCCGAGGAGGCTTCATGCGCGTGTTCCTGTGCGAGAAGCCTTCGCAAGGCAAGGACATCGCCCGCGTGCTGGGTGCCGGCCAGCGTGGTTCCGGCTGCTACAGCGGCGCGGGTATCGTCGTGACCTGGTGCATCGGTCATCTGGTCGAAGCAGTTCCGCCCGAGGGTTATGACGAGCGCTACAAGCGCTGGGCCATCGAGCAACTGCCCATCATTCCCGAACGCTGGCGCGTCGAGCCCAAGGCTGCGACCGCCGCGCAGTTCAAGATCGTCAAGCAGCTCGTCGGCCAGGCCAACGAGCTGGTGATCGCCACCGATGCCGACCGCGAAGGCGAGATGATCGCCCGCGAGATCATCGAGCTGTGCGGCTATCGCGGACCGATCCAGCGGTTATGGCTGTCGGCGCTCAACGATGCGTCGATCCGCAAGGCACTGGGCGCGCTGAAGCCGTCGGCCGAGACGCTGCCGCTCTACTACTCGGCCCTGGCCCGCTCGCGTGCCGACTGGCTGATCGGCATGAACCTGAGCCGGCTGTTCACCCTGCTTGGACGCCAGGCCGGCTACACCGGTGTGCTGTCTGTGGGCCGGGTGCAGACCCCGACGCTCAAGCTGGTGGTGGATCGCGACCGCGAGATCGCCCGCTTCGTCTCGGTGCCGTTCTGGGCAATCGAGGTCACGCTGTCCCATGTGGGGCAGTCCTTCACGGCGAGCTGGACGCCGCCGCAAGGCTGTACCGACGACGCCGGCCGCTGCCTGCAGCAGCCCGTGGCACAGCAGGCCGCCGACCGCATGCGCGCCGCCAGCAGAGCCCAGGTGGTGTCGGTCGAGACGGAGCGCGTGCGCGAAGGTCCGCCGCTACCGTTCGACCTGGGCACGCTGCAGGAGGTGTGTTCCAAGCAGTTGGGCCTGGATGTGCAGGAGACGCTGGACATCGCCCAGGCGCTGTACGAGACCCACAAGGCGACGACCTACCCGCGCTCCGACTCGGGCTACTTGCCCGAGAGCATGCTGGCCGAGGTGCCGACCGTTCTCGAGAGCCTGGTCAAGACCGATCCCGGCCTGCGCCCGTTGATCGACCGCCTGGACCCGACCCAGCGCTCGCGCGCCTGGAACGACGGCAAGGTCACGGCACACCACGGCATCATCCCGACACTGGAACCGGCCAAGCTCTCGGCCATGAACGACAAGGAGCTGGCCGTCTACCGGTTGATCCGCGCGCATTACTTGGCACAGTTCCTGCTCCACCACGAGTTCGACCGAACGGTGGCGCAGCTCGCGTGCGGCGGGCAGTCGCTACTGGCCGTGGGCAAGCAGATCGCCGTGGCCGGCTGGCGCCAGGTGCTGGCGGCGCCGGAGGAAAGCGATGCGGATGGCGACGACGCCCAGCGCAGCCAGGTGCTACCGGCACTGCAAGCAGGATTGTCCTGCCAGGTCGGCCATGTCGATCTGAAGGCGCTGAAGACCTTGCCGCCCAAGCCCTACACGCAGGGCGAACTGGTCAAGGCCATGAAGGGCGTCGCGAAGCTCGTCACCGACCCGCGCCTCAAGCAGAAGCTCAAGGACACGACAGGCATCGGCACCGAAGCCACGCGCGCCAACATCATCGGCGGCCTGCTCGGTCGCGGCTATCTGCTGAAGAAGGGCCGCGCCATCCGTGCTTCGGATGCCGCCTTCACCTTGATCGACACCGTGCCGGCGGCCATTGCCGATCCGGGCACGACAGCAGTCTGGGAGCAGGCACTGGACATGATCGAGGCCGGCCAGATGACACTGGACACTTTCATCGCCAGGCAATCCGCCTGGGTGGCTCAACTCGTGCAGGAGTACCGCGGTGCGACGCTCGCCATCAAGCTGCCGCCTTCGCCCTCCTGCCCCCAGTGCGGCGGGCAGATGCGGCAGCGCACCGGCAAGAGCGGCGCTTTCTGGTCATGCAGTCGCTATCCGGACTGCAAGGGAACGCTGCCGATCGACAGCTCGGCAGGCAAGCACGGTGCGCCACGCAAGCAGAGGGCTTCCCGCAAGGCGTCCTGACACCGACGAATCCCTTCGCCACGCCAGCCGTTTCTAGCGGCGGGTCCAACCTCCCGTGCAATGCGGGATTCCCCAGCGCACGCCCCCTTCTGCAACGGTGTGCACGTCTGGCTGCCCAACGACGGGCTCGCAAGACGAGAAGGCCGTTTCTCCGCGAATCGCGTCTGTCGCGACTCCATTGATCGAGATGCTCCCGTCGATGACGAGGGGTCTCCTGACGCCTGGCGGACCTGTGTCGAAGCGAGCCGTCAGGAGACCCCTCGGGTCGACGGTATTCGGTGCCGGTGCCCGCCGGCGGAACAACGGGCTCCCTTTGTGCGCGGATGTGTGCCGAAGGATGTCGACCCCAGCCACGACACGGGTCGGGTGCGATTGCTGACGCAGCGAGCGGCTTTGACGACGGCCGGGACTGCCACAGCCCACAGGTGGTTTCTCTCTTCTCCGGCTGAAGGCTCAAGGGCCTTCGGCCCGTTGGTCATTGTTTGATCTTGGTCGGTGTCGCACAGCCTCAAAGCGGCCCTTGCGCGATGCACATTCCTAGAAGACGCCAGTGAGGCGTCGCGTCCATCCTGCAGTCATGTGCTGCTGACGGTCGTCAGCACCATGCCCTGGCAGCCCCGGTCTTCAAGGCTGCAACGCGGTTTGCCGCGTGGATCGAACCAGTCCGCTTCGCATCACCACCGCGGACGTGCGTCTTCACGACGCCGATGCTTCTTCCTTCAACCCTTCGGGAGATATCCGCTCCCGTCCGGGTGTGGGCTCCCGGTCCTTCAACCAGGAGAGCCCCATGTCCCTTGCATTCGCATCGGCACCGCTGAGCGCCGCCCAAGCCCGCACCGAAGCCATTGGCTATCTGGCCCTGGCCTGCACCGGTAAGCGCCTGTCCCTGCAGGTGCGCCACAGCGCCGCCGGCCACTTCATCGGCACCGCCGATGAAGACGGCCCGGTGTCCCGAGAGTCCGTCGAGTACTTCCGCTCGCAGCACGCCGCCGAGCACGCCCTGGCAACAGGCCGCTGGCAGCAACGCATCCACCCCTGACTTCCACTCACAAGGAGCCATCTCATGAACCAGTCTTTGCCCCAAGACGTACTTGATCAGATCGCCGCGGAAGAGCGGCATTTCGCCGAAGCCCCGCAGGCCTTCTTCGAAGGGTGGAAGCGCGGTGTGGAAATCGCCGGCGCCGAATGGTTCGGCGACGGCACGCCCGAAGGCCTGCAGCGCGCCACCAGCAAGTGGGATCTGCGCCCCAAGGTGCTGTTGCTCAACGACGCCCTGGATGTCCTCAGCGGCGGCCAGCGCATGTTCCTGTCCGCGATGGTGAGCTTCTACAACGCCCGCGAAGGCGGCGCGATGCTCAAGCGCTGCGGATTCGAGGGGCTTTCCGATCTGGGAGGTCTCGATCTGGATCGCCGCAAGGTCATCGCCGATCTGGTGCTGAACTACAGCGGCTGGTGATCCCGATTCGCTTGTTCGCCATCCGTTCCTTTTTTCCACCCACGAGGGACATGCGCCTCCTTTCGAGGCGGTGTCCCTCCCTGTTCTCAACATCTCTTCAACCACCCGCTGGGGGCTTGCTCCCCAGCCGGGGAATGGGCTCCACTTCCTCTGATGGAGAAACCCCATGTCCCCCGATTCCAACCCTTTCCTCCGCGGCTACCAGAACCTGCGCATTGATCGCTCCCTGTGCATCACCTACGAGGACGACTGCCCGCCGGTCTGGCACCCGCTGCATCCCAGCCAGGCGCATCTGCCAGACGACCAGATCGCGCTCTTCCCCTGCGTCTTCAACAACGACTTCGCTCTGATCACCGAAGGCCAGGACATTCCAGAAGACCTGGAGGCCCAATGCCAGACCGAGGGCGTGGTGCGCACCGTGGTCTACGCCGTCAGCGGCGACGACTTCGGCCAGCCCGTGCACGTCGGCGACACCTATTCGGAGGAAGCTGCGCGGGAAGTCGTGTGGCGACTGAGCTTCGAGACGGGCTTCTACAGCCGGTGCTGGGAGATCAGCAGCGCCCATCTCACCCCCGAGGCAGGCCGCTTCCTCGCCGGGTTGGCGGACATCGCCACACCGAGCGGCTTTCTGTTCGTCGCCTTCCGCATCCCGTACAGCCCCGCGATCGGCGTGAAGCTGATCGCCACCCCCTGGACGGATGCGAACCTGCAGCTTGTCGAGGGCATTACCGCCGAAGAGCTGCGGCAGGAGCACCGGGCCAAGGGCATGCCGGAGTCCCTCGTGGAGGTATTGCACCTGGCCGCACTCGCCAACGTCCGCATGCTGATCTTCGATGCCGATGCGCCGGTGCTGGACGGATTGCCCTTGTACGAAGACGAGTAGCACCTTCGAGCCCCCACCCGGGGCTCTTCCTTTTCGTGGAACGAGGTGGCGACAGGTTGCCGATTCCCGGACGACGGGCACCTGCGCCTGCCGCACGCTTCCCGCATGTTCGCTGGCGTTGCCGGCAGCATGCCCAGGCAGTCGAGACCTTCGAGACTGCGGTGCGGTTCGCCGCGCTGGTCGCTTCTTTCGCCGGACGCATGCCGCGTCCATCCACCTCACCCTCAAGGGACATACCTCCCTTGCGGGCGGGAGTCCCTTGGTTGCCACAAGGAGTCTCTCATGGATACCCAAGCCATCCGCGCACAGATGCCGACGCTCGTCCACGGCCATGTGCCTTCCAACGTCCGCAGCTTCAAGTTCAACATCTTCGACGGCCAGCCAAAGGTTTCGACGCTGGGCTTCCACATCGATCCCAAGCCCTTCGAGGGCAAGGTCATCGCCACCACCGAAGAGGCCATCGTCATCAAGACGGGACGCGCCGAATTCGCGGTGCTCGACCGGGCGCTCGTGACCGAGGTGCCCGGCGAGGGCGCCAAGGTGCAGGTCGAACCCTACGCCCGACGCCGTTTCGATGGTCTGCGCGCCGACACGCCCGAGGAAGAAACCGCATTCACTGCCGACGGCAAGCCGTACACGGTGCAGCGGTTCGTGCTCGGTTCCGCACCGGCGAAGCTGCCAATTCCAGAGGTACGCAGCCCTGAGCTGCAGGAGCTGATCCAGCAGATGGAACAGTTGCCCGCACCCGACGGCTACCGGCGCATCACCCATATGCTGGTGGATGCCGGCGCACGGGACTTCACCTGGGTCGATCCGCTGCCCAAGGACATCATCGCGACGCCACCGGCCATTGGCTTCACGGTGGCCACGGCGAAGTTCCAGGGACGCGTCACCGTGCTGTACGAGCGCGGGCTCGACGTGTACGCAGTGGAACTGCACCGCGACGGCGAGCTGGTCGAACGGGTCGATGAGGTGTTCTTCGACTCTCTCGGCGAGACGCTGGAGCGGCGGATCGACGACGGGAACTGGCGGCGCATTCGCGTGCAATGCCTGTCCGGTCGCAAGCCTGTCCGGCACTGACCTCCACGCAGCCTCCCGTCCTCTCGGCGGGAGGCCCTTCATTCGTTTTCCTGGAGATCACATCCATGTCTGTTCGATTCAAAGGTACCGACCTGCGGCCCGTGCTCGCCGAAGCGGTGGTCAATCAATGTCGTGTCGTCCTGGTCAAGGACCAGGGCGTGTACTTCCTGGCCGAGCGCGGTGAGCGCAGGCCCGATGGGCGCCAGAAGCTCATCGCCTACGCCGTGCACTGCAATCCGGATGTCGATGCGTTCGATGATTGGTGGGAGCTGGCGCGCGCCGAGTTCGGTGGCGACGACTTCGGCGAGTTCTTCGATCCGCACGATGGTGTCTTCGCGCTCATCCTGAGCGGCGAGGGCGACCTCGAGGTGTCCGCGACCGCGACGCACTTGTCATTGCATGCCGTGGCCCCTGCGCACAACGGCAATTGACAACCCCTTCCCCATGCCCCCTTTTCGGGGGCTTCTTTTTGCTGGCCTACAGTCGTTGTGATGCACTTCTTTGCCTACCAGAACGACCTGTTGGACTCGGCCAAAGAGTCGATGGCCCGGTTCTGCGACGCCTGAGTCAGACCCTCGCCAATGCGGGAACCAGATGGTGCCAATTCCGACTGGCGCGGGCATTGACCTCGGGCCACGCTTCCCACCATGTTCCGCTGACTTCCGTCAGCAGCATGCCCAGGTAGCCACGATCCTCAAGGCTACGACGCAGTTCCGACCGCGTTGATCCCACCAGTTCGCACCGGCGTCCATGCGCGAACGGCCATCGGTTCTCGATGGCGATGCCACCAAGCTGTTCCATCAACCCACGCGGGGGTTCCACACCTTCCCCGCCTGGGTCGGGTGTGTCTCCGCCTCTTTGTTCTTCAGGAGATTCACCATGACTACTTCCACCGAAAAGTCCTACTTCGATCTGCACATCACCGGCCTCGGGTACCTCAATCGCATCCGCGAAGTGAAGCCCAAGAAAGGCGATGCGTTCCTGGCCTGCGACATCGCGGCCCTGAACGGTCCCAGCGATGACGTCTCGTACGTGCGTTTCGACACGCGCGTATCGGGTTCGGAAGCGCAGCACCTGGTTCGTCGCTGCATCGACGCCGTCGAGGCAGAGAAGAAAGTGATGATCGGCTTCCGCCTGGGCGACCTGTGGACCGACACCTTCACCTATTCCAAGGGGAAGCGTGCCGGCGAGCAGGGTGTGAGCCTCAAGGCACGCCTGCTGTTCGTCAGTTGGATCAAGGTCGACGGCAAGCTCGTCTACAAGGCCGAATCCAAGCCGATCGAGACCGACGCGCGCGAGCCGGAAGTCCCCGAGGCTTCCGAGGTGCCCGCCGCGCAGCAAGCCTCGACACCGGAGCCCTCCAGGCCCGCTGCCGAAGCTGCCGACGATGCTGACGCCGATGCCCCCGCTTTGGCCGCTGCCGAGCCGTTCTGATCCGCAAGGCCCCGTTCCCTGGGGCCTTGTCTTCTCTTCGTCAGCAGGAGACCTTCATGATCACCATCCCCGGCCAACTGGCCATCAAGACCATCCACGGCCGCAACGGCGATTTCAACGTCGGCCGCCTCGCGACCTCCATCGGCGAGTTCGTCGTGAAGAACGCTGAGCTCGACCAGTACGCCGAAGGCAAGTACGAGGGCGATTTCGCCATTGCCGAGATTCGTCCCTCCACCTACAACGCCAACGGCCGCATGGTCATCGAGATCCGCGCCCTTCTGGGCGGGATGACGCTGTCCAACATCGACGCTCTGAGCCGCGACGAAGCCCGCCGGCTGAGTCCGCAGGAAGTCGATCCGATCGACGAGGAAGCGCAGGCACCCGCGCCGGCCGTACCCCAGGCCAAGCCGAAGGCGAAGCCACGCAACCCGCGCGATCCCCTGGTCGACACCACGCCGTTCGGCAGCGAGCCGACCGCATCCCCCGAGGCCTCGGCCAACGCGGATGACGCGGCGCTGTTCGGTGCGCTCTGGCCGCTGGGCGAGATCGTCAAGCTCGATGCCACCGTCGATCGCCGCGTCCTGCGTCAGCAGCGCGACCGTCTCGGTGTGTTGGGCTACGAGTTCGCTCCGCTGTCCCAGGACTGGCATCTCGCCAAGGCCTGATTCCCAACGCCGCGCCAGCGACGTTCCACCACCCGCCGGGGTTCCTCCCCGGTGGGGCGGGGCTCCGGTCTCTCATCCAAGGAGATCGTCATGCAACTCGCATCCCGCTTCACTTATCGCTCCCCGGTGCTGCGGTCGAATCATCCGCTGTCCGATGACCAGATTCGCACCGTAGCGCCGTCCATCTTCGCGGACACCCCGCACGAGAGCCGCTCCGAGCGGTACAGCTACATCCCCACGGCGGCAGTGCTGACCGAACTGCGCAAGGAAGGCTTCCAGCCGTTCATGGTGTGCCAGACCCGCGTGCGCCAGGAGGACCGCCGCGACTACACCAAGCACATGCTGCGCCTTCGCCATGCGAGCCAGATCAACGGCGCCGAGGCCAACGAGATCATCCTGCTCAATTCGCACGATGGCACCAGCAGCTACCAGATGCTGGCGGGCATGTTCCGCTTCGTCTGCCAGAACGGTCTGGTGTGCGGCGACACCTTCGCCGACGTGCGCGTGCCTCACAAGGGCAACGTCACCGATCACGTGATCGAGGGTGCCTACGAGGTGCTGCATGGCTTCGAGCAGGTGCAGGACTCGCGCGACGCCATGCGTGCCATCACGCTCGACGACGGCGAGGCCGAGGTCTTCGCCAGATCGGCCCTGGTCCTCAAGTACGACGAACCCGGCAAGACCGTGCCGATCACGGAAGGCCAGATCCTGCGCCCCCGTCGTTTCGACGACAACCACGCGGATTTGTGGTCCACGTTCAACCGCATCCAGGAGAACCTCGTCAAAGGCGGTCTGACCGGCCGCACTGCCAACGGGCGCCAGCAGCGCACACGGCCTGTCCAGGGCATCGACCAGAACGTCCGGCTCAACCGGGCACTCTGGCTGCTCGCGGAAGGCCTGCGTAAGCTGAAAGCCTGACCTCCAAGCGGATCGTGCCCATCGCGGCATGATCCGCTTCTTCTTTGTCGAGGTGCCCGAATGCGCGAGGGCCGATCAACGTGAGCAGTGCGCGCAGCGGTTTGTCGCTCACGTCCCGCTCGGCAATGAGGCAGGCTATGCCCATGTCCGTCGGCGAAGCCGACAGCATGCCCAGGTAGCCAAAACCTTCAAGGCTACGGCGCGTTGCGACGCGTAGGTCGTCCTTCTTTGCCAAGCCGCTTGCGGCGCTTTTTCCACCCCTTGGGGCAGTGAGTGCCCCGGCGGGCCGTGCTGCCTCCGATTCCTTCGAGGACAACACCATGCCTGTCACACATCCCTCCAAGACGCTGTATCGCATCGATGAATGCCCCGACCTCATGGCCGACGGCTGCATCGGTAACGAGAACGGCAACCTGGTCTTTCTCTCCATCTGGGCGCGCGACACCGCGGTTCAGGAATTCCTCGCTCGCCTGACCCTGGGACGGGATGAACAGGGACTGGACCAGTTCCATCTCATCACCGAGCAAGGCGGCAGCGTCCCGGTTTTCGTCGGCAACGTCGAGAATCTGGAAAAGCGCAGCGCGCGCGCCTACCGGCGCACGCTGTTCGGCTCGCTTTCCAACGTGTGGCTGTTCGACCGCCGTTGCGTGCGTCCCGATAAGGCCAACGCCAGCGCGCTGGCGCTTCTGCCACGCGACTCCACACACCGGCTCGACCGGCTGTGGTTGCTGGTGCGCGACACCTGCCCGCTGCCGCTGCTCGATCACTGGCGCGACCTCGTGCTGGAGCTGCTGCAGGCGAAGTCGATGCTGACCCGCCTGCCGTTCGCCCTCGGCCCACTGGAAGGCCACCGACTCGCCATCGACGTGCCGGTGCTGACCCAGACCCTGGGCGGCTTGATCCGCAGTGGGGTGCTCGCCGCTGAGACGCCTCGGCCCGAGCCTGTCTCAGCGCTGCCGCTCGAAACGGTGGCTTGAGACGCTTCCCCATCGGGCATGCCCCGCATGTCCGCTTTCCTTCATTCCCGCCTTCAGGAGAATCCCATGGCACTCATGTTTCCGCGGCTCGCCCGCAATTTCGTTAAGAACGGGTATTTCCCCACGGACGAGCCCACGCTCGAAAGAGCGCTCACTGCGCTGGCCCCTTCTGACGGGCCGATGTGCATTCTCGATCCCTGCGCCGGCGAAGGCGTGGCGATTGCCGAAGTCGCTCACGCCCTCGGGCGCGAGCAGGTCAAGGCTTTCGCCGTCGAGTACGACGACGAACGCGCCGCACACGCACGCGGACTCGTCGATCGCTGCATCCATGGCGACCTGATGGACACGCTGATCTCGCGCCAGACCTTTGGCCTGCTGTGGCTCAACCCGCCCTATGGCGACCTGAGCAAGGACGCCAACGGGAACATCGGCTACCAGGGCCAGGGTCGGGCCAGGCTGGAGAAGCTGTTCTATCAGCGTGCGCTGCCGCTGCTGCAGTACGGCGGCGTGCTGGTCTTCATCGTGCCGTCCTACGTGCTCGATGCCGAACTGGTCGGATGGCTGACGCGCCACTTCGCCGATCTGCGCATCTACCGTGCGGTGGAGACGCAGTTCAAGCAGGTGGTGGTCTTCGGTCGCAGGGTTCGCCAGCGCGACCAGGCATCGGATTCGGTCAAGGCCACGCGCGGTCTGCTGCTACAGATCGGGCAAGGCGACGCCGAAGCCGAGGAACTGCCGCTGGAATGGCCGTTCCTGCCGTACTCGGTCCCCATCAGCCCGGCCGAACCGGAGCACTTCTATCGCGTGACGATGGAACCCGAGCAGTTCGCCGACGAGGTCGGCCGGCTGCAAGGGCTCTGGCCGGCACTCGATACGCACCTCGGTGCCGCGCAGCAGGCGCTGCGCCCTCCGGCACGGGCCTTGTCGCATTGGCATCTCGCCCTGGCCCTGGCCGCGGGCGCGATCTCTGGCGTGGTGAGGTCCAGGACCGGGCGCGTGCTCGTCGTCAAAGGTGATACCCACAAGGAGAAGACTCTCCAGACGGAATACACCGAACGCGACGACGGCTCCGTGGCCGAGACGCGCATCCTCACCGACAAGTTCGTGCCGGTCATCCGCGCCTGGGACATGACGCCAGGTTCCCCGACACGGGGAGATGTGCTGACCATCCGCTGATCGCTGTTCCCTGACGGTTCGCCGTCGCTTTCATCCACCCACCGGGGTCATGTCGCCCCGATGGGGTGCCGTGGCCCCTTCTTCCAGAAGGAGAGCCCACCATGGCACTCGCAGTCCTCAACCTCGCGTCACAAGCACGTTTCTCGCCCGGTCAGGTAGTCATGACCATCGGCATCGATGCATTGGTCCAGCAGGGCCGGCTCAATCCGTCTCCGTACCTGCGTCGCCATCTCAGCGGCGATTGGGGCGATCTCGACGAAGGTGACAGGCAGCAGAACGACGCCGCACTGAAATCCGGCGAAGATCGTTTGTTCTCGTCCTACCAGGTCGCGCCCGATCTGAAGCTCTGGATCATCACCGAATGGGATCGCAGCGTCACGACGCTGCTGTTGCCCAGCGAGTACTGATCCTTCTCGACGGCCCCGCGCCGTTCCATTCTCCCCACCCCGGGGCATGCCATCGCCCTGCAGGGGGAGGTGCATGCCCCATTACTTTGGAGCATCACCATGTCCCTCGATCTCGAAACCACTCCCGAAACCGCTGTGCAGGGCGATCTGCTCGAATCGTCCGCTTCTCCTCTCACTCTCAGTCTGCAGGATTTCGTGTCCGAATTCGGCGACGAGCTGCTGGACTCGCTCAACCGAGCCAATCCCCCGGTCTACGCCGGACAGGCACGGTCGCATCGGCAGATCGTCCTCGCCAGTCTCAAGCGCAAGCTGTTCCAGGCGCAAGCCGATGTAGTCCATGCCGTCACCGAGCTGTTGGTTGACCGCGGCGAACGCGCCGCGATCGTCAATGGCGAGATGGGATGCGGCAAGACGACCGTCGGCATCGCGACGGCCGCCGTGCTCAACGCCGAAGGCTACCGCCGCACCTTGGTGCTCTCGCCACCTCACCTGGTCTACAAGTGGCGGCGCGAAATCCAGGAGACGGTGGCCGGCGCCAAGGTCTGGGTGCTCAACGGCCCGGACACCTTGCTCAAGCTGCTGAAGCTCCGCGAGCAGTTGGGCGTGCCGGCGAGCGGCCAGGAGTTCTTCGTCCTGGGCCGCGTGCGGATGCGGATGGGGTTCCACTGGAAACCTGTCTTCACCCTCCACCGCACACGCCACGGCGACGTGGGGGCGTGCCCGGACTGCGGCCATGTCATTGCCGACCTCGACGGCGAGCCGGCCAACCCGGTCGAGCTGGAAGCCGAGGAGTACCGCCGCAAGTGCAGCCAGTGCGCCGCACCGCTGTGGACGCTGATCCGCCCGAGGAGCCTGTCCGCCAGCGACCAGTCCTCGTCCGTGCTCAAAGCCTTGAAGCGCATCCCGACCATCGGGGAAGTCACCGCGCAGAAGCTGATGCAGAAGTTCGGCGATGCGTTCCTTGCGTCGATGCTCGGCGACAACATCCACGAGTTCATCAACCTGATGGACGACCGGGGTGAGTTGGTCTTCTCGGATCGCCAGGCGCACCGCATGGAGCGCGCGATGGCGAACATGGAGTTTGGTTTTGGCGAGGGCGGCTACCAGCCGTCCGAGTACATCAAGCGCTATCTGCCCCAGGGCACGTTCGACCTGCTCATCGCCGACGAGGCACACGAGTACAAGAACGGCGGTTCCGCTCAGGGCCAGGCCATGGGCGTGCTCGCAGCGAAGTCGCGCAAGACCTTGCTGCTCACCGGCACGCTGATGGGCGGCTACGGCGACGACCTGTTCCATCTGCTGTTCCGAGCCCTGCCCGGGCGGATGATCGAAGACGGCTACCGCCCGACCAAGAGCGGCAGCATGACCTCGGCCGCGATGGCGTTCATGCGCGATCACGGCGTGCTCAAGGACATCTATTCGGAGAGCACGGGCACGGCGCACAAGACGGCCAAGGGCACCAAGGTGTCGGTGCGCACGGTCAAGGCGCCGGGTTTCGGTCCCAAGGGCGTGCTGCGTTGCGTCCTGCCGTTCACCGTCTTCCTCAAGCTCAAGGACATCGGTGGCAACGTGTTGCCGCCCTACGACGAGGAGTTCCGCGAAGTCGCGATGGATACGGCGCAGGCCGCAGCCTACCGCGATCTGGCGGGTCGACTGACCCAGGAGCTGAAGCAGGCCCTGGCCAAACGCGACACGACACTGCTCGGCGTGGTCCTCAACGTGCTGCTGGCCTGGCCGGATTGCTGCTTCCGGTCGGAAACCGTGGTGCATCCGCGCACGCGCAACACCCTGGAATTCGTCCCGGCTCAGTTCAACGAGCTGGAGGTGATGCCCAAGGAGCGCGAGCTGATCGAGATATGCAAGCAGGAGAAAGCGGAAGGTCGCAAGACTCTGGTCTATTCGGTCTACACCGGCACGCGCGACACCACGTCGCGCCTGAAGGTGCTGCTGGAGCAGGAGGGCTTCAAGGTGGCGGTGCTGCGCGCAAGCGTGGATGCCTCCCGCCGCGAGGACTGGATCGCCGAGCAGTTGGACCGCGGCATCAACGTGCTCATCACCAATCCCGAGCTGGTCAAAACCGGGCTGGACCTGCTGGAATTCCCGACCATCGTTTTCATGCAATCGGGCTACAACGTGTATTCGCTGCAGCAGGCGGCGCGGCGCTCATGGCGCATCGGCCAGAAGCAACCGGTGCGCGTGATCTATCTCGGCTACGCCAGTTCCTCGCAGATGACTTGCCTGGGGCTGATGGCCAGGAAGATCATGGTCTCGCAATCCACCTCGGGCGACGTACCTGAATCGGGGCTCGATGTCCTGAACCAGGATGGCGATTCGGTGGAGGTGGCGCTGGCACGGCAGTTGGTGCATTGAGAGTTGCTGGACTTGGCGGCCCCTTCGGGGGCCGCTTCTTTTCAGCGAAGCTGGCGCTGTTTCCGTTCCTTGTCCCGAAGTTCTCGATCCGGCGGATGTCGCACGCCTGGGGCGCATGGCACCTCCTCGGAATTGGGGAACGGTCAATGCCCGATTCCCGGCTGCCTGCACGGCACCTTTCTGCAATGGTGATGGCATCTCGTCGCCAAGGGTTGCCACATGCCATCATCTTCTGCCCGACTACTTTGTGCGCTTTTCGTGCTCGGCGGATTGCTGTCCGGCTGCACGACGATTCCGGCCCCCTCTGAACCCGGAAGCCTTTCGCCGGTCGAGGCTGTGCCTGAGCAGACGCCGGAACTCGTTCCCGTCGTCCGCCAGGGGCGCTACACCCTGGTCGAGCTGGTGCCGGAACCGGCTCAGCGTGACCTGATGGAGCAGGTCGTCGAGGTCGCGATTCCACCCACCTTCGACGCGAGCGTGGGCGACGCCATGCGTCACGTCCTCCGCCGAACGGGCTATCGCCTTTGTGACGCTGCGGATGCCACGGCCCTGTATGCGCTTCCGTTGCCCGCAGCGCATCTGCGTCTCGGGCCGCTGGCTCTGCGCGACGCGCTGCTGGTGCTCGCCGGCCCGGCATGGGTTTTGTCGGTCGACGATGCCTCCCGCCACGTGTGCTTCCTGCGCCAGGCGGCACCCGCTTCCGCCAGTTCGATCGCAGTCCCGACTGGCGTCGTTCCGGGCGCAGATCAAGATCGGGTCGAGGCCGCAGAGCCTCGGGAGGTCCGGCCATGAACATCCCTCAGATCCCTCCCGCCAGCAACGACCGCACGCGCTGGCTCAGGATCGCCGCAGGCGTCTGGCTGCTGCTCGTCAGCGCTCTGACCATCGTCAACAGTGTCGGACTGTCGCGCCTGACCGAGCAAAGCCACACCAGCGCCCAGGACGCCCATGTCCAGGCACTCGCCACGCGCGTCGGCGACCTCGAACAGCAGGCCGAAGCGGTCAAGCACCAGCCCAAGCCTATCACCCAGACGGACTTCGACGCCGCCCGCCAGGCCCTCGAGGAGCGGCTGTCGCACGTCGAACAGGTACAGGCGGCGGATGCCCGCGGCGAAGACCTTCAGGCACTGCAGGTTCGCGTGGGCGCGATCGAAGCGCGCCTGAAGAAGGCGCCGCCACCAGCGACGGTATCCCGCCGCACCGCCGAGGCAGCGAAACCCAAGGTGCTCGAACCGCCGTTCAGCGTGGTCGGCCTTGAGCTGCGCGGCGGCGAACGCTTCCTGTCGGTTGCGGCGCCAGGAGCGACTTCGCTACCCGAAGTGCGGCTGCTGCGTGAGGGCAATTCCGTCGGTGCATGGCACCTGCAGGCCATCGAGGTGCATGTCGCCGTGTTCCGCGTGGATGGCCAGACGCTCCGCATCACGTTGCCGTAGGAGCGTGTGCCATGAAACCGGGATTTGCGTCTGCGATCAGCCTTGCCATGGCCCTCACCATCGCTGCGGCCGATACAGTCGCGCAATCAGCACCGGTGACCACTTCCCGAGCGGCTCCGAGCCAGGTGCAGAACAGCATGGACGCCGCACTCGACGAACGCCAGGCGCGGGACTGGGGGCTGCGCCCCGAGGAATGGGCGCGCTACCGGCAACTGATGCAGGGGCCGCTCGGCATCTATTCGCCCAACCTCGATCCACTCACTGCCCTGGGCATCGAGGCCCGCAGCTACGAGGAACGCAACCGCTATGCGGAACTGCAGGTGCAGGCGGAATCCAGGCGCGTGAATAAGACACTTGCCTACCAACGCGCCTACGATGCTGCGTGGAAGCGCCTCTTCCCGGGCCAGCAGCGCGTGAACCTGCCCGGCGCGCATGCGCCCGGTTCCGGCAACAAGGGGTCCGGCCGGCTGGCCGTTTTCGTGAAAGCCGATTGCCCGCCGTGCGAGCAGCGCGTGCGCCAATTGCAGGCGGCCGGCACATCCTTCGATCTCTACATGGTCGGAAGCCGTCAGGACGATGCGCGCATCCGCCAGTGGGCGGCCCAGGCCGGCATCGATCCCGGACGCGTCCAGGCACGCACGATCACGCTCAATCACGACGCCGGGCGCTGGCTGTCCCTTGGCTTGCCCGGCGAACTGCCAGCCGTGGTGCACGAGGTGAACGGCCAATGGCAGCGCCAATAGCCACCGGGCGCCTAGTGCAGTGGAGTGCAATGGCCGCCCATGCCGCACTGGTTCTCGGCACCTGCACTTGTGCGTCCCCCGCTCCTGCCCGGGAACTGCCGCCCCCAGCCTACCAGCTCGCTGCGCAACAGGTGGGTGTGCCGTCGCCGGTGCTGTACGCAGTGGCCCTGCAGGAGAGCGGCACCCGGCTGCGCGGCCGCCTGATTCCCTGGCCGTGGACGCTCAATGTCGCCGGCAGGGCCGAGCGCTACCCCACGCGGGCCAACGCCTGCACCGGACTTCGCAAGGCTCTCTCTCACACGCCGGCCAGCCGCATCGATGCCGGCCTCGGGCAGGTCAACCTCGGCCACCATGCGCACCGCTACGTCCACCCCTGCGAACTGCTCGATCCATACCGCAATCTCGCGATCGCTGCGGAGATCCTGCAGGAGCAACACACGGCCGGTGAGGATTGGCTGGTCGCCATCGGTCGCTACCACCGACCTGCAGGTGGCGCACCGGCCGCCCGTTACCGCCGCAGCGTCCACCAGCACCTCGCCCGGGTGCTGGGTCCGGATGCGTCCCTTTCCTCCATCCGGACCACCACACCATGAACCGCATCCTCTTCACCGCCACTCTGGGACTGCTCTTGGCCGCGAGTACCGCCGTCCAAGCCACCTCCGAACCGCTGATCGTCGTCGAGGACCGCAGTGGCACCTCGGCGCTGCCGTACTACCAGGCATTGGGTCCCCAAGACTCGGATCGCGCCACACCCCCGGTGCCGGAACCGGTTCCCCGCGTGGGTAGCGCGGCCGATGCCGAGGCGGCCATGCTGCCGGTGCGCTCGGCGCGGCTGTCACCGGGCGACGAGCCACGCCGTGTGATTCGCGCATCGGGCCTCACGCCGCTATTCCTGCTCGGCGACGACGACCGGTCCCGCACCTGGCTCAAGCAGAGGCGGGCGGCGCTGCAGGAGCTGCACGCGGTGGGGCTGGTGGTCAACGTGGCTTCGCCCGAAGCTCTGGCCGAGCTGCGCCGCCTCGCACCGGGGCTGACGCTCTCGCCGGCCTCGGGCGACGACCTGGCCCAGCGGCTGGGCATCCGCCACTACCCGGTGCTGATCACCGCCACCGGCATCGAGCCCTGAAGTGACGTGAAGCGCCGGCCATGGCCCAGTCCCAAGCCGTCGAGGTGTTGCTGCGGCCAGCGGTGGAGCTGTACACCGTCGCGGTCTGTGCCGGCGCCGCGCTACTGTGCCTGGTGGCGCCGTGGTCGCTCGCGCTGAGCCCCTTGCTGGGGCTGGGCAGCGCGCTGGCATTTCTGACCTTCGGCACCATCCGCCTGCGGGACGCTTGGGCCATCCTGCGCTACCGGCGCAACATCCGCAGATTGCCGCGCTACGTGATGACGAGCCGCGACGTACCGGTGAGCCAGCAGCGGCTGTTCATCGGCCGGGGCTTCCGCTGGGACCAGCGCCACACGCACCGGCTCATGCAGACCTACCGGCCGGAGTTCCGCCGCTACGTGGAGCCGACGGCGATCTATCGGGCGGCGCGGCGGATCGAGGAACGGCTGGAGTTCGCCCCGTTCCCGGTCTCGAAGTTGGCGAAGGCCCTGGCCTGGGACAGCCCGCTCAATCCGGCGCGCCCGCTGCAGCCAGTCGGCGGACTGCCTCGCCTGCACGGCATCGAGCCGAACGAGGTCGACGTCACCTTGCCGCTGGGGGAGCGGGTCGGCCATTCGCTGGTCCTGGGCACCACGCGCGTGGGCAAGACACGCCTGGGCGAACTCTTCATCACCCAGGACATTCGCCGCAAGGTCAATGGCCAGCACGAGGTGGTGATCGTCTTCGACCCCAAGGGCGATGCCGATCTGCTGAAACGCATGTACGTGGAGGCCGGGCGCGCCGGGCGCGAAGGCGAGTTCTACGTCTTCCACCTGGGCTGGCCGGACATCTCGGCGCGCTACAACGCCGTGGGCCGTTTCGGTCGCATCTCGGAAGTCGCCACCCGCATCGCGGGCCAGCTCTCGGGCGAGGGCAACAGCGCCGCCTTCCGCGAGTTCGCCTGGCGCTTCGTCAACATCATCGCCCGGGCCCTGGTGGAACTGGGGCAGCGGCCCGACTACCTGCTGATCCAGCGCCACGTCGTCAACATCGATGCGCTGTTCATCGAGTACGCCCAGCACTTCTTCGCGAAGAACGAGCCGAAGGCCTGGGAGATCATCGTCCAGCTCGAAGCCAGGCTGAACGACAAGAACATCCCGCGCAACATGATCGGCCGCGAGAAGCGCGTCGTAGCGCTGGAGCAGTACCTCTCGCAGGTGCGCATCTACGACCCGGTGCTTGACGGCCTGCGCAGCGCGGTGCGCTATGACCGCACCTACTTCGACAAGATCGTGGCGAGTCTCCTGCCGCTCCTGGAGAAGCTGACCACCGGCAAGATCGCCCAACTGCTCGCACCGAACTACTCGGACCTCGACGACCCGCGGCCGATCTTCGACTGGATGCAGATCATCCGCAAGCGTGCGGTGGTCTACGTCGGTCTGGATGCGCTGTCGGATGCGGAGGTCGCCGCCGCCGTGGGCAATTCGATGTTCAGCGACCTGGTGTCGGTTGCCGGGCACATCTACAAGTTCGGCATCGACGATGGCCTGCCGGGCGCCTCCGCCGGCGTAAAGGTGCCGATCAACGTCCATGCCGACGAGTTCAACGAGCTGATGGGCGACGAGTTCATCCCGATGATCAACAAGGGCGGTGGCGCCGGAGTCCAGGTCACGGCCTACACGCAGACGCTCTCGGACATCGAAGCGCGCATCGGCAACCGCGCCAAGGCCGGCCAGGTCGTCGGCAACTTCAACAACCTGTTCATGCTGCGCGTGCGCGAGACCGCCACGGCCGAGCTGCTGACGCGGCAACTTCCCAAGGTCGAGGTCTATGCAACCACGGTGATGAGCGGCGCGACCGACAGCTCCGACCCGACCGGCAACACCGCATTCACCTCCAACACCCAGGACCGAATCAGCAGCAACAGCGTGCCGCTGATCGAGCCGGCACACGTGGTCGGACTACCCAAAGGACAATGCTTCGCGCTCATCGAAGGCGGGCAACTGTGGAAGATCCGCATGCCGCTGCCGGCACCCGACCCCGACGAGGCTATGCCCAAGGACTTGCAGGAGCTGGCCGGCTACATGCGGCAGCATTACGTCGAGGCCGGCGAGTGGTGGGAGAGCGAGGGCGTCCCTGGCTTCCAGGATCAGGCGCTGCCGGACGATCTGCTGGCGAACTTCCAGCAGATGGCTGCGGCCGATGAGGCTGGCGAGGAAGGCGCCTGCACGTGAGCGATCCGGCCGTCGCGGCGCAGCGCCAGCAGGTCCGCCAGCAGGGGCTGATCGCGGGCCTCATCACCTTGCCGTTCCGGTTCTTCGGCGTGCTGTGCGGTTCGCTTCTCCTGTGCATCGTGATCGAGTGCGTCGGGATGCACTTCTTCTGGCCCGAGGAAAGCTGGCGCCACGCCCAGGGCATGCTCAACCACGAGCTGGCCCTGGTGTCTGAGAGCTTCACGCGCAGCGTACTGGTGCAGGAACCAGGACGCGCCACCCTGCATCTCGTTGAGCTGGCCTACGACTGGTTGTTCGTGAAAAGCGGGTTGCTCGACTGGATACGCGATGCCGCCACGCAGGCCAGCGCCGGCGCCCGCAGCAAGACCCATGACTTCCGGTACTACTTGGGCATGGTCTATGTGCATATGGAGAGCTACCTGATCGCCTCGGCCTACACCGTGCTCGTATTTCTCGTGAGGCTGCTGGTGCTGACGCTGACCTTGCCGCTGTTCCTGATGGCCGCCTTCGTCGGCCTGGTGGATGGGCTGGTGCGGCGCGACGTGCGCAGCTTCGGAGCTGGGCGCGAATCAGGGTTCGTCTACCACCGTGCGAAAGCCAGCCTGATGCCGCTGGCTATCCTGCCGTGGGTGACTTACTTGGCACTGCCGGTGAGCGTCCATCCGCTGCTGATCCTGCTGCCTAGTGCAGTATTGCTGGGGGCTGCGGTGGACATCGCGGCGGGAACGTTCAAGAAATATTTATAGCGCATGCCTTGTATCTGATGAGGGCTGTATTGGGTTAATATTCCCTACTTTACTGACCAGTTTTCGCCCTGATGGGTACTTCATGAAGATTCATTTCGGTACAAAAAAAGTACAGAAAATGGGACGAATTGCCCTCACTGAAGCGTTGCTACGCAATGCCGGCATCCAGGAGGGTGATTCAGTGGATCTGTATTTCGACGCTACCACAAAGGCCATCATCGTCGAACGCTCTCCATCGGCAGAGGCCGCTGAGGCTTCTATCGGCGCGAAACGCACCAAGAACAAGACCAAGGCACCATGACAGTCACCGATCGCTTTTCCGGACACGAGTCCTTCGTCTGCCGATATGGCTGGTTACCAAAGGCCTACCAGGCGGTCTCTGTCGAGCCCGGCCTTTTGAAGGATGAAGAGCGGGCAATGCACGCTCTGGGTATCGGTCGCAACATGCTGAAGTCGCTGCAATTCTGGTGCGAGGCCACGGGCATTCTTGTGTCCGTGACGGGTCATGGGCACCAACCTGGTCCCGTCGGACGCAAGCTGCTCGACCCCAAGCACGGGTGGGACCAGCATCTGGAGTCTCTTGAGTCGCTGTGGTTGTTGCATTGGCGTCTATGTACTCGTGCGGCGCTGGCAGCCTGGTCAGAAGTGTTTGGTGAGGGGCGACTGGTGCGCTTCGACCGTCAGCGGCTGGTCGCGGCACTGGCCCAACGCGCCGAAGGTTCAGCCAGGCCGCTCGCCGCCAGCACGCTGGAGCAGCATGCAGCCATCTTTCTCCAAAGTTACTACCAAGCCGAGCGTAGTGGCGACGACACCTCTTGGTGCCCGCTGCAGGATCTTGCATTGCTGCGCGCCGCCAAGGAAGAAGATGGACGTATCGTCTTTAACACCGATCTTCGCGCGCCAATCGGTTTGAGCCTGCGCGTGTTTGCTATTGCGTTAGTGGAGTTTGTAGCTTCGTCCGAACAAGGCTCGTCATCTGTGGATTTCCATCGTCTGCTCAAGGGGGTGAACAGCCCCGGGGTCGTCTTCCGCTTAGATGAACACCAGTTGCGCGCTTTCGTGGAGAACGTGGCACAAGGCCCCTTGCGCGATGCCGTGCGTTTCGTCGACACCTCCGACACGCAAAGCGTTGTACTTCACCGCGACCGCGTCGATCCGTACTACCTACTGGATGCACACGAGGAGGCTCCCATCCATGCTTAAACGAATCATCGATGGACTGGAGCTGAACGCGCACCACACCCGCTCAATCTCGCTGAGCCGCGACCTTCACGACGATACGACCATCGCCAGCTACCTGCCTACGCCCAATGCCGTCCAGGCGCTCAAGCAGATCGGTACGGCGCTTGCGGAGTGTCGGTCTCAGCGTGCCTGGAAAGTGGTTGGTCCGTACGGAAGCGGCAAGTCGGCGCTGGGGATTGTGCTTGCCCAATTGCTCGCTGGTCGTGACACTCATCCTGCGGCCTCGGAAATGCTGCGGGAAGCCTCCGCGTCTGTCGCCGACCTATTCGCAAGTTCCAAGCGTTTCGCGCTCGCGATCGTGGGAGCGCGGCTGTCCATCGGATTAGCGCTGGAAGCGGAAGTCCATCGCGCTCTGGAAGGCTGGCACCAAGGCAAAGGGGCAAACGCCCTGAAGCGCCATCTGAGCGAGCCGGGCCTCTACAAGGGGCGCCCCATCAACGCGGTTGCCGGGGAACTGATGCGCGATTTCGCGTCTGTCGCTCGAGCACAGGGTTTCTCTGGCACGTTGCTCCTGGTTGATGAAGTGGGCAAGTTCGTCGAGCACGCCGCGATGCACCCAGAAGCAGGGGACCTGATCGCACTTCAACAACTGGCTGAGGAAGCATGCCGGCAAGGGGACGATTCTCTCGCGATGGTTGTGCTTCAGCACCAGCACTTCGCGAGCTACGCGGCAGGCATTGGCCGCGCTCTGGGGGACGAATGGCACAAGGTCGCGTCGCGCTTCGAGGAGATACCCTTCGACGAGCCCGTCGAGCGCTACGTCCACTTCGCGACCCATGCGCTAGGCACTAAGCCGGCGCTGCACCGCGATTCCAAACTCGTGGGTGCCGCACGGTCTCTATTCGCAACGGCGCTGGAGCAATCCATCCTTCGGGCGCCAACCCCCGCTGACCGTCGTCTGTTCCAGCATCCCGAGAAACTTTACCCCCTCCATCCGCTGACGCTGGCTTCGCTGGCCGTCGTCTCCAAACGCTATGGTCAGAGCGAGCGCTCATTCCATGCCTTCCTCAACAGCAACGAGCCGGCGGGGCTTCGGGACTTTGCGCAAGTCACCTCCGTAGAGGGATACCCCTGGTA
Organism: Thauera sp. DNT-1; assembly: GCF_055393985.1. Taxonomy (NCBI): domain Bacteria; kingdom Pseudomonadati; phylum Pseudomonadota; class Betaproteobacteria; order Rhodocyclales; family Zoogloeaceae; genus Thauera; species Thauera sp. DNT-1. The sequence continues at coordinate 3,008,972 of NZ_AP043752.1, forward strand.
TCGCCTGGCTCAGGTGTTCGACTATCTGGCTTCGGGGAATGGGCTACGCTTTCGCGATCTCGCTGCAGAGCGTCGTTGGGCATTTGCACTCGTCAGCATTGAGAGGCAGGCGAAAGACGCGGACGCTCTGGTGGCACTCAAGACCATCGCCGTGTTGGAGTTGGTGCAGGCACCCCTCGCGCTACGCATTACTCCGGAGTTGGTCGCATTCGCGCTCGGCAACCTCTCAGTCTCTGAGACACGGACGCTACTTGACCGCCTGGTGGACCAAGGCTTGCTGATCTGCCGCCACAGCCGTTCCGAATACGGATTCGCTGTATCAGATGCCATTAACATCGAAGCGCTCTACGAGCAAGCGGCGCAGGCGGGCGACGACGAGCTTACTGTGCGTGGTGCTTCGCACGCGCTTGGGAATCGGTTGGTTGTGGCCAACAAGCACTATGACCGCCGGGGAACGATCCGCACACTAGCCATTGATGTCGGAACAGTCACCGCGTGGCCCCATGCAGGCGCCAACAGAAGTGATTCAGACGGGCAACCTGACGGCTGGCTCCGCTTAATCCTGGTGACGGCAGACTCACGGGAAGAGCGACAAGTCCTGGACCGCGTACGCGACGCGGACGATCCGCTCAGCGTGCACTGCTGCCTGTCGCTGTCCGCTCGGGGGCGGGCGGCGCTCGCAGAGTTGGCGATCTGGCTGGCGGTGCAGCGCGAGGTAGCGGCCAAGCGGCTCGATCCCTGGACCAGCCAGTACGTCGAGAGCCGCCTCCATCAGGCCAAAGAGGATGTCGATGCACTCGTGTTGTCCGCATTGGCGTCTAATCCGGGGCGCATTGGCCCAGTGTATTGGCACCAGGGTAAGGCTGTGCCGGACAGCGAGTCGATGAACGTCGGCCAGGTGGCATCTTGGATGTTCGAGAAGGTCTTCCACCGTGCTCCGCGCATCATCAACGAGCTGATCAACAAGGATCGCCCCGCTTCCGCTATCGTCCTTGCGCGTCAGCGGTTGCTTGACGCTCTGCTGGCTGGTTCCGGTGGAGCCACACTCTTTCGCGACAACGAGTACCCGCCCGAGCGGCTAATCCACGCCACGCTGTTGCGCGACACGGGCATATGGCAGGCCGACGGCAACGACTGCGAGCTCGTTGAACCCAAGCTTGGGGCTCGCGTCGACATCTGCGCACTCTGGACTGAGATTTCGCTCGTCCTGACGAGAGACGAGGCACCCACGTTCGAGCAAGTGCTTCAGGAGCTTGCAGCTCCGCCGTTTGGTGTACGCAATGGTCCAGCCAGCGTATGGGTCACGCTTTACCTGATGATCCATCGCAGTCGCTGCGCAGTCTTCGAGCGGGGCACACTGGTGCTGGAACTCACGAGCGAGCACCTTCAGCGCATGCATCGGAATCCGCACACGTTCACGTTGCGCGAACTCCCGCAGGCGCAGGGCGGCCACAATTTGTTGCGTGACTACGGCGCTGTGCTTGCCTCGCTTGGGGCCGTGCCCAGCGGCGAAGCGACATATCTGGAGCTAGCTCGGGCCCTGTACCGCTGGTTCGGACGGCTGTCGGATTTCACTCAACAGACAGGACGAGTCAGCAAGGATGCCGCACTGGTTCGCTCGGCTTTGCGCAAAGCGCAGGATCCGATCCAGTTGCTGACCTCGACGCTGCCTAAAGTGTATGCCCAGAGCAAGGGGAAACGCCCCTTTCAAGAATGGCTGTCTGCGGCGCTGGTTGATCTGGGCATGAGCCAACGCAAGCTGCAGGATGTTGTGGTCACAGAGCTGGGGCAAGCGTTTGAGATGATCGGCCCGCTTGGCAAGATCCGCAGCCAGTTGCAGTCCGAATGCTCTGGTACCGCTACCGGATTGGCAGACGCCCGACTCAAGAGCTTTATCCTGCGTTGCACGGACTTAACGCTGACGGACGAGAAGTGGCTCGATTCCGTGGCCAGCCTACTCGTCCAGCTCCCTTTGGACGCCTGGACGGACGAGACTGTCGTCAGTTTTGCTCAGGCTGTGACAGACATCTCCGGCCACTACCGACGCTGGCTGCGTCTGGTGATGCAGCGCAAGGGCGCACCGCGCGCTGCCGAACGCTTCATGAGCCTGACGCTCACCAGCGCTAGCGGGCAGGAGTCCGCGTTGCTGGTCGCCACGACCGAGCATTCCACCCGGCTTGCGCACAACCTGTTGGACCTGCTCGCGCAGGAGGCCGGTGCTGACCCACAGACCGCCGCTGCTGCACTGGCGCAGGCACTGCAGAACTTGCAGGTAACGCGTGCACCGACGAATTCCACCGAGGAGAAGCACCATGACAAGCGAGAAGCGGGTTAGACATATTCTCAGCTTGTCTGGCGGGAAGGACAGCGCGGCACTGGCCATTTACCTGCGTGACCGCGTGCCGGAGATGGAATACATCTTCAGCGACACGCGCAAGGAGCTTCCCGAGACCTACGAGTATCTGCAACGCATCTCGAACTACCTCGGCAAGGAAGTGACGCATCTCAATGCAGACGTCGGGTTCGACCACTGGTACGAGATGTACGGCGGCATGATTCCATCCAATCACCGGCGCTGGTGCACGCGGGCCTTGAAGCTCAAGCCTTTCGAGCAATATTGCGGCAACGACGAGGTCGTGAACTACGTTGGATTGCGCGCTGACGAGGACCGCAGCGGCTACATCAGCCACAAGCCGAACATCAAGGCTGTCTATCCGTTCCGCGAAGACGGACTGGTGCTGCGCGACATCGAAGAAATCCTGAGGAATTCCGGCGTCGGCATGCCTCCATACACACGCTGGGGCCGTACCCGCTCGGGATGTTACTTCTGCTTCTACCAGCAGAAGATTGAGTGGGTCCGCCTCAAGGAAACGTATCCGGACTTGTACGACAAGGCCAAGGCGTACGAAAAGCCATACGAGAAGACCGGTAACTTCTTCACGTGGAGCCAGGGGGAAAGCCTGGCAGAGCTGGAGCGGCCGGAACGCATGGAGGAAATCAAGCGCGAGCACGTGATCCGTATCGAGCGCAAGGCCCAGCGCCGCGAAAACGTGACGCTGATGGAGGTCTTCTCCCAAGCGGATTCCGCCGAGGTGCCGGAGGACGATGATGATCAAGGGTGCCTCGTATGTCAGTTGTAGCTGCTGTTGAGCACAGAGCCATCTTGTCGGGAAACTTCCGAGCGTCGAGCGCCCCCCTGTTGATTGGGCGCTCAGCTCTTGCACCGGTAGGTAATTGTCTGTGGGTATAACAGTCAAGGCTCGCGTCCTGCTTGAACTCGGTGCTGAGTTGATCAGCTCCGACCAGATCGCTATCTACGAGTTGGTGAAGAACTCTTTAGATGCGCGGGCCACGCGCATTGCAGTACATGTTCGCGTCACATTACCGCGCAGTGAATACCTCGGCATTCGCCAGAGCCTTGAGCGATCTTTCCAGAAGAAGGAAAGTCTCTCTCGGGATACGGTTCGGCAAATGCTCGAGGCCGGCATGGAGCCCACGGCAGCGCAGGCGGACCGTGATGCATTTCTAGAGAAGGCGCTGTCGCCGTCAAATGGTGATTACATCCAGGCACTAGATGCCGCCTACACACGCTGCAATTGGGTCGAGATTACTGACGACGGTGGCGGCATGTCGTTCGAGGACCTTGGTGGCGTCTATCTCACCATTGGCACCACCCACCGCCTGGACGATCGAATGCGCAACAGCACCCACACGGTGCTTGGTGAAAAGGGCATCGGCCGCCTCTCCGCCGTGCGCCTTGGCGATCAGCTTCACGTCTTGACGTCTAAGACGGGCGATAAGACGCTGCATGAACTCAAGATCGACTGGTCCACGATCAAACGCAATCCACACCTCAACCTAGACGAGTTCCCTGCAGCTCCCAACGTCGGGCCGAAGAAGAACAAGGCGTCTGATCACGGCACAATCATCCGCATGTCGAACCTGACGAGCGAGTGGTCGATCGAAAAGATGGAGTCTCTTGCGAAGACAGATTTCGCCAAGTTGGTGGATCCGTTCCTGACTTCGTTCAGCCGCCCGAATGTGCGACTGTACTTTAATGGGCAGTCAGTCGACATCCCTTCGTTTCAGACGCGTCAGCTCGCATACGCGCATGCACGATGCTCGGCGAGTTTCGCGCTCGATGCCGACGGGCAACCTGTCCTATCGGGTGAGGTAACTTACAAGGCCTACGGACAGAGCAAGACCTTCAGCCTGGAGGGGATGCATCTTCTCAGCGCACTGACTTTGAAGGGCAAGCGTCCAAAGACGGGCGAGGCATTCCGTCCAGCGGGTACGCTGATGCAGGGTCTAGCGAGCCTAGGCCCTTTTGAGATGGAGGCGCATTGGTTTAACCGGCAGAAGCTTCGCCTCGATAAGCCTGATGGCTATGAAGCGGCCCTGCAGTGGTTGACTCACTGGGGCGGAGGGTTACTGCTTTATCGCGATCACTATCGCGTATATCCGTACGCAGAGGCGCGTGACGACTGGCTCGACCTGGACGGCATTGCGTTGGCCACGCAGGGCTACAAAATGAATCGGAAACAGCTGGTCGGTGCGGTCCGCATCTCCAGTCGTGGCAACCCACATCTGCAGGATCAGACCAATCGGGAAGGCTTGCGCGACACGGAAGAGAAAGCAGCACTGATCGCACTATTGCGCCACATCTTGGTGGTCGAGTTCAAGAGCTACCTCAACGCTGTTGAGGGGGCACAGGACGAGTCGGCGGCTAAGGAGTTTCCGAAGCTGGAGAAGCGCCTGGAGGAAGCCCAGAAACAGGCGCTGAAACAGGTCCAACACCTGAGGACCAAAGTCAAGGCTCCGGAGGACGTCGCGGCGATCAACACCCTGCTTGCTCGCATGACGGACATGTCCGAAGCCTGGGAGCGTTCGAAGATGACCGTGCGCGCCTATGAGGAGGACATTGACAAATACGTCCATCTCGCGGGCGTCGGCCTAATGACGGAGTTCATCTTCCATGAATTGGCGCGCCTTTCCGCAAACGCCTTGAAGCTGCTGCAGACCTACAAGCCGAGCAACGCTACCGAAAACCGCCAGCTTCGGAATCTGCGAGATCAACTGAGCACTCTCGAGAGGCGGATCCGAATCCTAGATCCATTGTCGACGCCGGGGCGTCAAAGGAAGGAATCGTTTGACCTAGTTCAGATGCTGCGGGATGTCGTGGAAATGCACGAACCTCAATGTGGGCGTCATGGAATCCGAGTCGACCTGACCGGTCTAGGCAAGACGCCCGTGCTGATCAAGGCCGTCCGCGGGCAGCTTCTGCAGATCGTAGAAAACTTCATCTCCAACTCGGTTTATTGGCTCAAATTGCTTGCGACGACGACGAGGTTCGAGCCCATCATCAGCTTCAGCATCGACAGGGCTGCCAACACACTCACCGTTTTGGACAACGGTCCTGGGATTTCAGAAGACCGCGGCGATGAAGTATTCAATGCGTTCTTCACGACCAAGCCTTCTGGCGAAGGGCGCGGGATGGGTTTGTATATCGCGAAGAAGCTTGCGGAAGGTAATGCGATGGAAATCGCACTTGCGGAAGCCGATGAAGACCGGATCCATCATGGATTCGTTGTCAGCTATAGAGGGGCAAGGAATGGAGGCTCTTGAAGAAGCGCTCGTCAAGCCGTTAAAGAAGGTTGTCGTAATCGACGATGCCTATGCATCGGCTGATCCCGTCGATATTGATGGAGAAGCGGTATCTCGATTTCGCGACACCCTACTCGATGTACCGAAGCGGTTGACGCAGGTGAAGAGGGAGTTTCATCGCCCAGAGCTTGATCCCTCAGTTCCGCAGCACCTTGATGAGCTTCTTCAAGACACGGCCACTGTGGCCCGGCTTTGGGCTTTGCGAGAGAAGCAAGCTTGGTCCTGGCTAGTTGAAACCGTCTTCCGAAAATATGCAGAGGACGTAGAAGAAAAGCTAGGCGCTCTCGAAGGGCTTGAGGGCTTCTTGAATGAGCAGAAATGGCGCGTCAACCGAGTTTCGAAGTTTGACCCCGCGATGCTCGATGTTACCGGATACCAGGTCATCTTTCTGGACTTCTACCTCAAAGACGAGAGAGATCCAGAGCGGTCATTAGCGCGCGCCGCGCAGCTTGCTCAACTGATCATTGATGCGAGGCACAAAGGTACTCTCAAGCAGTACCCGTTGGTTGTTCTGATGTCGTCGAGGCCTGGGGCTGCAGAACAGCAGGGAGCTTTCAAGGAACGAACGGGGCTTCGGGCGGATTTCTTCTGCTTCGTCGAGAAGAACCAGATCCCCCAACAGCTCATGCCGAAGCTCAGACGCATGCTTGAGGGCTACCATGGCAAACAGTCTTGGGCGCACATGCTCGACGAGTTCTGGCTAGGTGCCATTCGTGCAGCGATGACGTTGCGGCAGAATCTGTCGAAGATCGAGCCTTCGGAAATCGCGCTGCTTCATGAAGCTGAGCTTGCTGTCGAAGAGGCTAGGCTGCCTGATTACCTGTCATGGTTAGTCTCGGAGTCGCTCGCGAGCGGTCTGCTGGAGGACGCGGGAGTGCGCGCCTTGGGGGCGCAACTGCCAGACTTGATTGGGCACAGCGCGTTTCCCGGGACGGTACCGCCCGGCAGTCGACTGGCCGAGATGCACGTGCGCTCGGTGATGCGGCTGGATATCACTGACGACCTCCCAGAGACCAAGAGTTCGCCGGTCCAACTGGGTGACCTCTTCGCGAGATTGAACGGGGACGGCACACCGAAAGAGTTCCTTCTCGTGGTTGATCAGAGCTGTGACCTCGCAAGACCCCATTCCAGTCAGAAGACCGTGGTCTTGTGCCTGCGCTGTGTTCCGCAAGAGATCAGCGACGTGGCACTCGCGTTCTATCGGACGGCGTACGGATCGGTCGACTTGGTCAGCATGACTTTCGGCGAGGGGCAAAAGTACTACCTGGCGAGTTGGGATCCGGTGAACCCCACGACCCCGGAATTGGCGGAACTGTCCCAACGCAGGGGTGGCATCAAACGGCTGGCTCGATTGAAGCCAGTTGCTGCGCTTGCACGTCAAGAAGACCTGAATCCGTGTTCGTTTAGCCGGAAATCCAGCCTAACGCATTGATGTAATTGTACAATTACGCATCCGACTCATTCACCCAACCGACCATGCCGCGCTTCGAAGTCAAGCAATCCGCCAAGCTCAACCTGACCTCGTACTCGGGCCTGGCGCTGATCGGGCAGTGCTGCCAGGCGGCACAGGTTCAGGCGGTGATCGACCCGAGGCTGCCAGTGTCGCAGGGCATGCTGAGCTCGGATCTGGTCAAGTCGGTGGTCGGGCTGCTGAGCCTGGGCAAGAGCGACTTCGAGGCGATCGAGCCGTTTCGCGGCGACCGCTTCTTCAAGGAAGCGCTCGGGCTCGCCAAGGTGCCCGGCAGCGTGTGGATGCGCCAACGGCTCGATGCCCGCGCGGCCGAGCTGCGCGAGCTGACCGACGAGCTGAGCCTGCGCCTGCTCGAGCGCACCGAGGCGCCGATCACGGCGCACAAGGGCTACGTCTGCGCCGACCTGGACACCTTCGTGATGGACAACTCCGACACCAAGAAGGAAGCGGTCAGCCGCACCTACCAGGGTGTCGACGGCTACACGCCGATCGCGCTGTACCTGGGCAACGAGGGCTGGAACCTCGGCCTGGAACTGCGCGCGGGTTCGCACCACTCGGCGCTGGAGACGGAGTATTTCTTCGAGCGCGCGCTCCCGCGCCTGCGCCGGGTGTGCGCCGCCGATGCGAAGCTGCTGTGGCGCGCCGATAGCGGCTTCGATAGCGCGCGGCTGCTGTTCGCGCTGGCCGACGAGCGCGATCGCTGGGCCGAACTCGGGCGTTCGTTCGATTACCTCACCAAGTGGAACCCGCGCCGCCAGGACAAGACCGCCTGGGTGGATCGGGCCGAGGCCGCCGGTGCGTTCGAAGAAGCGCGCGTGGGCAAGCGGGTGGGGCTGCTGGACCTGAAGATCGATCGTGCCTGGAAGAAGGCCAAGCGCACGCTGCGCCTGGTGGTGCGGGTGACCGAGCGCACCATCGACAAGAAGGGCCAGCACCTGCTGGCGCCCGAGATCGAGATCGAAGGCTGGTGGACCAGCCTCGATGGGGCGATGGCCGAGGTGATCGAGCTCTACAAGCACCACGGCACGCACGAGCAGTTCCACTCCGAGATCAAGACCGACCTGGACCTCGAGCGCCTGCCCTCGGGTAAGTTCGACACCAACGACGCGGTCGTGCATCTGGCCGCATTCGCCTACAACTGCCTGCGCCTGATCGGCCAGCTCGGGCTGGCCGGCGAGCTCTCGCCGATCCGCCACCCGGCCAAGCGCCGGCGCATCAAGACGGTGCTGCAGGAGGTGATGTACCGCGCGGCGAAGTTCGTCGAACACGCCCGGCGCCTGGTGCTGGACTTCGGGCGCGGCGTGGCCGCGCATGTGAAGGTGTTCACCACGGTGCAGGCGCGACTGTGCGCGGTGGCTTCGCCGTGATGCAAATCCGGCGGCCGAATTCTCCGAATCGAGGCCATTTCGCTGCGGCGGAAGGGCGACGGCCGCGCGGGAGAAGGGAAATGACATAGCGCACCCGCCGGAAGCCCGGCTCGCCGGCGCTCCGGGCCATGAAAGGACGGCGCTCGGGGCTGCGGTGAGCTGAGATTGGGAGTCAGGCAGCAGAAGAATCATGCGCTGGGGCTCGCGGAGCGGGTATGCGCTGTAGAGAACACGGATTCAGGGAAGACTTAACTCAGCGCGTCGGGCGGATCGGTCAGCCTGTTGCGCCGCCGTCGGTGACAGCGTATCGCGCAAAGCTTGTCCTGATAGGCAAAGATGGGTTCCAGAAGGAATTTGATGCCACTAAAGAGCCTTGGGCTTCTGTGATCATCGTGCAAGGACGCCATATGCCCAAGCCAGACCCTGTCGACGGCGGCGCAACATCGAAGAAGAAGCCTCCGACAACGACGACCTTGAGTCTGACATCGGACTTCGGCGAATGGCTCTCGGGCAAGCTGGACCGCGCACACTTGGCAGACGCTCAAGCTTCCAGCCAAGCCAACCTGCTGAAGCAGCACTTGGCAGCTGGGACGGTACAGCGCGTGAGCTTTGAGAGCGGTGACCAGATTAAGGCGAGCCTTGGACGGGCATGGAGAAAGGCAAGCCTTAAGAAGCCACCGACTGCCATCCATTGCGTCTTCGACAAGACCATACCGAAGGATCTGACGGACGCCATGATCGTGCTGCTCTTAACGCCTTATGAGCAGCAGCTCTGATACTTAGTTTAACGCTGTTGGAAAAGGGATAATGACGATCGACGCCGAAAAATGGATCAGCTTCGTCAGGCAATATGGTCCTCTCGCGCGCAACGCGAACATGTACGACGAGGAGATTCGACGCTGGTCGAAGAAGCTCAGCGTCACACCCATTGCCTTCGAGCATCCGCTCAGCCGCGACGTACTCGCCTCCTTCACCGACCGCAAAGAAGGCCACGGCGGCGTGGTCATACTCACCGGCACAGCCGGTGACGGCAAGAGCTACCTCTGCTACCAAGTATGGGAGGCGTTGGGAGGCTCACCAGACGCCTGGGCCAGCAATATGTCCTATTACAAGCTGCCTGTGACCATCAATGGCCACGCCTACACACTCCATCTCATTCGCGACCTGACGCCGTTCTGCAAGAACGATCCAGACGGCTCAAAGGCCCAGCTTCTGCAGGAACTGAGCTCCGCGCTATTCGAGCCCTCGTCCAATCTGTTCCTGGTCGCCGCCAATGACGGGCCGCTCGTCGAAAACTGGCGAAAGCTAGGCAACCATGCTGCCTCACAGCGCGCCTTGGCGTTGTTCGAAGCCCGGCTCATGAATGACGAAGATCCAGAGCCGACCGACCGCCTGCATTTCTTCAATCTCAGCGCAGTGCCCAGTGCGACGGTACTGGCACTCTGTCTCGACGCACTCCTTGGCCACGAGGGCTGGGAGAGTTGCTATGCCGCCGCGCAACCGAACGGATTCTTCGGTCCCGGATGTCCGATCCGGCACAATTTTGAGCTTTTGCGCGACCCGCTCGTGCGTACCCGGCTCGTGGCGTTATTCCAACTCTTGGACTTCAACGAGCTCCACACCCCGGTCCGGCGCGTCCTTCTACTGCTTGCCAACGCTATCCTGGGCCATCCCGCAGCCAAGGACGGTCTCATGTCTGCATCTGACGTGGCCAAGATCCTCGCCGCTGGAGAAACCCACAAGGCGAGTCTCTTCGCCAATCTCTTCGGTGCCAATCTGAAGAGCGCGAAACGCGATGCACAGGAAATCTTCGACTATCTCAGTCGATTTGGCATCGGTTTTGAGACCACGAACCGGATCGACAACATCCTGATTTTCGGTTCGGAAGACGAGAACGTCAGCCAATATTTTCATGACCTGGTCGAGGCCGACGGCTTCTATGGTGCAACCGAACGATATCGCGGCGAGCAACGCAGCTATATCGAGATGCCAGAGGCGCAAAACGGCGAACGGCACCCCTTCCTAGACATGCTCATTGACCAGAGGCGCGGCTTGTTTTTCAAGATTCCAGATGCCCACGCCGACGAACTGAAACTTTGGTGTTTAACCGTATTCAATAGTGCTGGCGAATATCTGCGCGATGTCGCACAACCATTAAACGACGGCAGGCGTGTGTCGCGTCAAACAGTCAGCAAGCTCGTAAATGGGCTCAACCGCATCTTCACTGGACTCCTTACCACGACGAAGAGCGAGCTGCTGCTAGCGACCAGTCTGTCGCACTCCGGCGCCAAGATTAGCCAACTGCTCGAAGACAAAGTCGCCATCAACTCCCACGGGCGTGTGGAGCGAGTCGAAATATCCCTGTGCCGCGACTTTCCGCATCTGATCGTGACGCTGCCCAACGGACAAACGAGATCGCTGGCCCTCAACCTCACGCGCTACGAATTCCTCATGCGCGTGAGCGAAGGCGCACTACCTGGCAATTTCTCCCGCGAATGCTATGAGGATCTGCTGGCATTCAAGAGCGCTCTTCTCTCGGCTGCGGGGATCGACCGTCATGTGCTGGACGATGATGATGGCCTGATATTCCGGCTCCTTGCCCTGGATACCACCGGCAATGCCATCGACCAAGTTGTAGAGCTCTCAAATGACTGACATTGTCCAGCTTCCTCCGCCACCGGCGAGCTATCATGATGACAATGACCTGTGGCTCGACGAACAAATCTGGGGCCATCGACTGTGGGAGCAGGACCCATGGCTCCTATTCCTCGAATTTCTCTCGGTCGCAGAAGCTTCTCATGCAACCGGACAGCTATTCGCAGCTGACGCGACGCAATTTCCATTCAGTTTCCGGCCGGCGCAACGGCCCTATCTGCGTAATCTCTTGTTCAACAACGACAAGCTGCTGGAGCTCGCCGATCTCTATCCCGATAACGAAACCGGATGGGCTAAATGGCTCGAGTGGATGCAGAGCAACGCCAAGATGGTCGCCCACCGCGACTTTTCTTACCTCAAGAACAGATTTCAGAACTTCGAACAGCTCGTCAAAGTCATCGAAATGCTGCGCTCTGCGACGATCGAAAGCAGCATGAATAAGAGATGGAGTTCGCGCTTCGTATTTCCGTTCGGGCGCCATGCGATTTATGAAGACCTCAACACTGAGGGTAACCGCGAATACATCAATTTCACGCGCAACGGCGATCTGCTTTATCAGATGCTCGCGCGATCAAGCGCCGCACCCGAGCTCGCGCGGCATTTTGCACATCTGTTCGAGCGGCGTGATCCCTGCGATCGCCTAACCGAACTCCTCCAACCGGAAATCGCCGAGGAGCGGCATACGCGAAGCGGCAGCTACCTGCCTTACGCCAAGCATCCCGCCTTTGAGGTGCTGGCCCAGGATTGGCTGGCCGTTCTCGAGCTCCAGCTCCCGAGATTCGACGCCTATCCGTACCTGACGATCCTTGGAGCACTTCATATCACCCTTTATCAGCTACAGGTCGCCGCCCACGTCTGTGACAAGCCCAAACCCCACTTCATTTGCGAAGTTGTCGCGCCCAAGAAGACGCTGGTTCGCGAGCTTTCGGCAGGCAATTACATCGCGAACAACCAACTGTCGCTTTCGGCTGTCGATACCTATGTGCGAAACATCGGCAATTCGTCGGAGTGGATCGCAGCGGCGGCAGAGCAGTCGGGATTTGTGGCATGCCGTGAAATCATGCGAGAAAAAGTGCGTTGGCCCGATGAGGACTACACCGGCCCAGTCGACCCTGACGCTCTCCTCGAAAATCTGCGTCACACAGCGCAGCGGCGCCATCGTCAGCATACGGCCAACATCCACAACAGCCTCGGACGAGGCGCAGGGCTGGTCTCGCGTCGCGGCACCAATCGGCTGCGCTACGCACCAACCGATGAACTTCTCAAGGCCCTAATCCTCGCCAACGTTCCGGTGCGCATGGACTACGGCCAATTCCTTGGCCGCCTCTACGACCGCTACGGCCTCGTCTTTGGGGAGCAGGAGGGCCAGCTCGCCATCACCACGGAAGATTTCGACAAGCGCGCGTTTCAAGCCAATGCCTCGCGGCTCGAAAATCGCCTCAAGACTATCGGCATGCTACGGCGGCTCTCTGACGCCTGCGCCTATGTCGAAAATCCCTTGCGGAGATCCGCAGCATGAACGTAGCCTCGCTCGTCGGCGCAGTCGCCGCCGCCTATCTCCGCGAAGAACTCCAGGCCGATACGGGCGCAGTGCAGTCGACTGCGCGGTATGTGCTCAATCTCAGCGCCGAACAGGTCGCAGCCGTCGCACGCGCCGTGCTCGCGGATCCGTTTCTCAAAGAGCGCATCGACATCAAGCTACCGACCTCGCTTGTGAGCGGCCAAGGCCTACCCGATGAGACTCTGACGACCGAAAGCGCCACCTTCTATCGAAACGCTGATTGTCCGAAGGCCGCCTATCTACTTGCCGAACACGAACATGGTGAAGACGCCTCGATTCGTGAAATTGCGAAACTTGGCCCCCCTGAGCTACTGGAGCGCATCGACCTTTGGGTTCGCGAGGCCTCAAAAGGCCTGCCTATCGCCCAGGAACAGCAAAAATGGTGGGAAAAAGCCCTGACTGGGCTCCGTGATCTTCGAATCGTCTCGATCGACCGCTTTGCCGTCTACATCTTGCGCACCCGCCGAGAAAACGAGGAAGCGGGTCGCCCCATCATCGATGCGCTGGGCGCCGCAATGCCGGCACTACGTCTTCCTAACGACCCTGCGTGCTTCGGAAGCCTCAAAGAGCGCCAGCGCGGACATGCATCTGCATGGAAGCAGCAATTCAACAACGCTCACAAGAGGCGATCCGGGCTGCTCCTCAAGCAGACCTCAAGCCAGCTCCTGCTCAGCGAAGAAGACCTGCGCAACGCGTTCGAAAAGGTTGCGCACCAGATCCCGAATGCCTGTCATCCCGCGATCGAAGCCTTTATCGGGGCGCCCAGCGGCTGGAACGCCCAGGCCGAAGCTTTAGCAGAACAAGATTGGGAGCAAATAAAGCCGATCTTCGATGGCCTGCAGCGTGAGAAATTCAACCTTGGCAAAAACACACTTGAATACTTCAGTGAGCTAGAAGAAGACAAGCTTGAGGATGAGGAGCGGGAATATCTCAAGCTCTTGTCCAAGCGGTCGGAAAAAATCGATGAAGACACGGATTTTTATGAAGCCCACCGTAGCGAAATCAAAGACGACAAGAAGCTGAAGTCTGCTTGGGATCGCTTCGTATATGGCCGCCCCATCGAAACAACCGACTTCATCGCCGGCATTTGCGCGGTTATGGAGCCACTTTACAACCGGATGCCGCCAGGCGATCAGCGCAAGCTGAAAATCAAATGCGAATCCGCGACTAAGAGAGACCTGCGATCTCTCAACTATGAAGCAGGTCTCTATTTCGCGCACCGCTACGCCGGCCTGCGTCGTCTGTTCGGCGGGATGATCGATTGGGATGTCGGCGATCTCTTCGAATTCGACAAGCTTGTCTCCGACTGGAAAAAGGGCGACAAGGCCAAGAACAAGCTCAACACGTCCACCGCCAAACCGGCGCTTCAGCTCAAATTCGTCGTCGAATTGGAGACAACGACCGACGGGGACAGCATTCAAAAGCATTCGACGCAGCTGATCTGGCGCTACGACCCCTCATGCGTCGCGAGCCAATTGGTCGACGACTGGGGGCGGTTGACCCAAAATCCCTTCACGGCCTGCCGCACACAGCGCGAATTCACCGCTGACAAATCGATCGATTTGGCCAACGTAAAGACGTTCATGCCGGCGTTCGACCGTGATCGCGGCTCATTCGTGCCAGCGGCCAAACCTGACCGGAATCTCGACGCGCTTTGGCGCAACAATGTCAAAGAGTGCGTCGATCAAGCTTATCTCTCCGCCCAGGATGCCAAGACATTGGGTGAGGCCTTTACAGCCTTTGAAAGTGCCTACAAGCTCGCAATCGTCGACTTCTCGACGAAAGGAGGCGGCGCCGACTCCGTACTCAATCAGACGACAGCGTACGCTGCGCTGCTCGAAACCGTCCTAACACTCGCCAAGGGCGATCGCAATCGCGACAAGCTGCTCAAGCCACTGCTCATGATTGGTGTCGCGCCGATCGACGGCGGCAGGCCGGCGGCCGTCGTCGCGCCCTGGCATCCGATGCGTCTGGTCGCCATATGGCGAAAGTCTAAGCTTGCCGTCGATCTCGTCAGTCAGGTTCTCGGCAGCATCGAGGCAGAGGGCGATCCAAAGCTGTTCTTCCGGGATATCGCTCATGATTTCGAGCACGCGCTATACCCTGAGATTGTGTCGATCTGGACGAATGACGGCCCACAATTCCTTACGGTAAGCGACGTGGTCGCCGACTACAGTCTGCATGAACCTCCCGTCGCCGACCCCAAAGGCGAGAACGACACCAATGAAAGCCCAGCTGAGGGCGGCTCCTGCGTCCATGACCTCGTCAAGCGCTATCTCGCCCTGCAACCGCACGAACGCTCCAACCTGTCGGTCGTACTGTTTAATTGCGATTCCGCGCGGCTGCCTCAGGCGGTCGTGGCGAAGATCGGCGGCATGCAGGATGACGAGGACGACGTTCGATGCCAAGTTCTGCTGCGCCACATCGAAAGCCAGAAGCTTCGTAACATCTATTGCTCGATCTTGAGCTCCGAAGCTACGGCAGACGCCTATAGCGCGAGTGAAGCTTCTCAAGACTTCATGGCCCGCCTGCGGATCTCGGTGATTGCTGACCAGGCGCCGCCGCCCAACCCCAAAGACGGCCATCCATACGACATCGTCTTTTCGCAAGATGTCATATCGCGTCACGCGCAACTTGAATGGTATCTCGAACAAGGCGAACCAGCCGACATTCGCAAGCTGTTGCCGTCACGCTGGTCGCGCCGCCGGCCGGCCGCCAGAGACGACCTTAAGTCAGCGGTCTTCCTATGCTGCCCGGTACAAAGCGCCGAGGGCTGGGCCTATATCTCCGCCGTCGCGAGCATTTTCAAAGGCGACCGCGATGAATCGACATCCAAACGGTTTTTGCCCGTTCGCCAGCTCGACTTTGCCGACGGCCGGACCAAGCGCATCTTCGAAGAGACCCACGACCTAGGCAATTGGGTCGTCAATTTCGACGAGCTTCTCGACCGGCGTCAGCTAATGAACCACCAGGTCCGGGTCATACGCTACAAGCAGATCTCGACCCAGGGGCGCAACCTGATCATCTCTTCGCGGGCGCCAATGACGCTTTTGCGCTCGATGATTATGAGCCGCCTCAAGGCGCTGCAGCTGCCGCTGACCGACGCCGAGGTGCGGACACTGGCCGATCGCCTGATCGACGACGCTAATGATGTGTCGGGTGACATCGTGCTGCGTGCGGCCACATGCGGCCAGAGCGCCAGCGAACTCATGGGCATCGTGCTGAGCCGCCGCATGTTGCGTGACGACTTGGGTGCCGATCAGCTGATCGGCTGGTACTTTCTTGATGACTATGCGTCCTGGCTTGGCCAGCGCGAACAACAGATCGCCGATCTGCTCGCAATCTGCCCCCAAGTCGCCGAAGAAGGCACACTGCGAATCACGCTCGCTGTCAGCGAAGCGAAATACGTCGAGATCGAGAGCCTGGCCGCCAAGCGCAAAGAATCGCAAAAACAGCTGCGCGATACGCTTGAGCGCCTAGAAGACGCCATATTCGGTGATCCGGAGCGGCTCG
This sequence comes from Thauera sp. DNT-1, assembly GCF_055393985.1. NCBI lineage: Bacteria > Pseudomonadati > Pseudomonadota > Betaproteobacteria > Rhodocyclales > Zoogloeaceae > Thauera > Thauera sp. DNT-1. The sequence goes on from NZ_AP043752.1 coordinate 3,025,203, forward strand.
ACCGCCAATCCTGGCTAGCTCGGCTGGCTGACCTCATGCTTGACGGCATCCGCATCCCGGCCGCCCGCGGCATTGATCTCGGCGAATGGCGCCGCGCTATGCGCGAGGGCCGCTGCGAGGTCCACCTCAAAGGCCTATCTCATGTCTTCGTTCCGACCTCGTCCGACGCCGACGATCTCACGATCGCAACCGAGGTCGCCGACACTCGCTACGCCTATCAGGAAATCATCGGCCGCAAGGCGCTCAAGCAGCTCTTGATGGCCTACTGGCACAACCAGAGCACCGCCGACGTCCGGCGCAGCATGGGTTTCTACCATATGGACTTTGAGCCAACCTGGCGTGCTCCGGGCTCCGGCGTTGCCTTTCTCCGCAGTGCATATCGCGCGCCTGTCCGCAGACCGGCGCCCCTGCCTGCACTCCCTGTTCCTGAAGCGCCGGACACACCCGCTGAAGCGCCAACGGAACCGAGCATCGAAAATCTGTTCCACACGCCGCTCCCTGGCGATAGCGTGCCGTTACCCGTCGATTCTTCGCCGACACGGGCGCAAGCTCATTGGGCCTATTCGGAGATCGCCGATTTGCTCGCGTCGGCGCTCCACGTGGCCACTATCGCACCTGAAGAAGGGGAATGGCTCAAGCAAACAGCCTTTTCGACGCGCAGCGCCCTGCAGCAGTTACAGCTTCAGGCCAAATTGATCGAGTCCGCTCTTACGCCCAATTCTGCGCTATTGCGGTTCGCCGGCAACGCCAACCTCACTGTCGAGCAGGTCTTGAAGAAGCGGTCCGAGCTTTTGACGACCTATGGACTGAACGTCATCTCGGTCCGCCCAGAACCCGGTGCCGTCATCGTCGCGGTGGAGCGACCCAAACGCCAGATCATTGATATCCGCTCCCTTTGGTCCGATTGGTCACCGGCCTCGAACGGTTGGGGTAATCAAGAGCTCATGATCGCAGTGCAAGAAAACTCGGGCGCTCCCCTGTTCCTCTCACCTGGTAAAGACCATGCGCCACACACGCTGATCGCGGGCAGCACCGGCAGTGGCAAGTCCGTGCTGATGCAGAACATTATCATGGGGATCGCCGCGACCAACACACCGGAACAAGCGAAGATCGTCCTGATTGACCCCAAACAAGGCGTTGACTATTTCGCTTTCGACAGGCTGCCGCATATCGACGGCGGTGTCATCGATGATCAGATCTTGGCAACTCAGCGGCTCGAAGAACTCGTGGCCGAAATGGACCTCCGCTACGCTCGCTTCAAGGAAACGCGCGTATCCAATCTGGCCGCCTTCAATGCCAAGGTCGCAGCAAACGAACGCCTGCCTGTCATCTGGCTCATTCACGACGAGTTCGCCGAATGGATGCTGACGGAAGATTACAAGGACGCCGTGTCGGCAATCGTTCAGCGGCTCGGTGTGAAGGCTCGAGCCGCGGGCATCTATCTAATTTTCGCCGCCCAGCGGCCGGATGCCAATGTTATGCCGATGCAACTGCGCTCAAATTTGGGCAATCGCCTGATTCTGCGTGTCGACTCGGAAGGAACATCCGAAATCGCTCTTGGCGAAAAAGGCGCGGAACGTCTGCTGGGCAAAGGTCATCTGTTAGCGAAACTCGAAGGTGAGAGGGAGGTGATCTACGCCCAAGTTCCATTTGTCGACATTGAATTCGTCGAGACGCTCATCAAGAAAATGCTCAAAGAGCACACGGCCGCCTAGATTAGTCCGTTCCATCAGCTTCGAGCACGCGACCTCGGAGTCGCCCTGACGCAGCCGCATCAGGGCCCGGCGGTACTCAACATCTCGGTGCTCCTGCGGGCCGCCGCCTTCCTCCTGCCGAACACGCATTGGCTCCCATATGCCAGTCGGTGACAACATGGTCATGCGGTGTTCCACATTGATTGCGGCGCGAAGCGAAAACGTGCCACAGCATTTAGCCATTCGCTTCAAGAGGGAATGGCACGATGGGACAGACCTGCCGGCGCACATTAGCATGGCCTCGCTTGATGGCAGGCTTGCCACTAGCATTAGCTGTGTCGTTCTTAGTTCTGCGTCCTGCCCATGCCACCGACGACGCGCCAGAGCGCGAGCAACTTGCCACACTCGTACGCCAGCTTGACCTGATCGACCGTCTGGCCGAGCATGCGGCCAGCACTGCTCCGCGGGAACGTGCCCACTACCACTTCAACTACGCCCGGCTGCGCGCCGACCTCAAGCGCATCCGCGCCGGCCTGCAGGACTACCTCGTCCCGCAGCGTGCCCAACCACGCGATCCCGCTCCGCTGGCTGGCGACTACGTACGCAGCGATGAACGGCAGGAGCCGTTGCCATGACACCTTCCGCCGATCAAGTCGCCGCCTTCCAGGCCAACGGCGGTTTCACGCCCGTGACCGTCTCCACCGTTGTCCTCGGCTTCGTCTTCGCCATCCTGTTGCTGTGGGGCGTGTGGGCGATGCGTACCGCCTATGTCGGTTGGGCCGAGAACCGGCTGACCCAGCGCCAGTTCCTCGGCGTGGTCGTGCGCTTCGTCGCGATGTACCTGGTGCTGAGTTTCTTCCTCCTGTCCTGACCACCACGAAAGGTTGAATCGCCATGAACCCTTCTTCGACTTCTCATCGCGCCGCGCGCATTGCCGCCGTACTCGCTCCGCTGGGCATCGCGGCCACGCCGCTGGCTTCGTTCGCTGCCGGCTTGCCGACCATGGAAGACCCGTCGCGCGGCGCGGGCAGCGGCATCATGCAGACGCTGCAGAACTACGGCTACGACATCGTGCTGCTGATCGCGCTGCTCGTGGTCGCCTCGATGTTCGTCGGGGTCTGCTACCACGCCTATACGCGCTATGCCGAAATCCACACCGGCCGCACCACGTGGGGCCAGTTCGGCCTGACGGTGGCGGTAGGCGCGATCCTGCTGGTCGTCGGCATCTGGCTGCTGACCAAGGCCACCGGCGTGCTCTGAGGGCCGGCACCGATGGCCGGCTCCCCGGAGAGTCCGCGCGACGGGCTCGTGACCTTCCTGCCGCATCGCCTGAACCGCCACCCGGTGGTCGTGCGCGGACTGACCGCCGACGAGCTGTGGGTCTGCGCTGGTCTGTCGGCCGTAGCTGGATTTCTGGCCGGCATACCGCTGGCCTGGCTCACGCACAGCATCGCCATGGTGCCGACGCTGATCGTCGTCGGCATCGGGCTCGGCGTGTTTGCGGGTAGCGGCTTCCTGCGCCGGCAAAAGCGCGGCCGGCCCGACATCTGGCTGTACCGCCAGCTCCAGTGGCGGCTCGCACTGCGCTATCCTGCCCTGGCGGCCCACGTGGGGGGACGGCAGCTCATCACCCGCTCGGGCTGGTGGACCACGCGGCGCCAGCGGCCTTCCACGTCCATCCGTCGAGGTGCTGCCCATCCTCCCTCGGGAAGGGCGTCACGCAGTGACAGGGGGGCTGTCCAGTGAGTCGGTTCAAGAACGAAGTCATGCACCTGCGGGCGCACGTCAAGACCTTGCGCCTCGGCGCCGCCGCGCTCTTCGTCGTGGCACTGCTGCTTGGGTTCGGCTGGTGGAGCGCGCCGAAGAGCCTGACCATCCACGTACCCCCGGACTTGCGCTCCGGCAGCACCCGCAAGTGGTGGGACGTGCCTCCAGAAAGCGTCTACGCCTTCACCTTCTACATCTGGCAGCAGGCCCAGCGCTGGCCAACCAACGGCGAGGAAGACTACCCGCGCAACCTCAAGGCGCTGTCTGCCTACCTCACGCCGAGTTGCCGCTCGTTCCTGCAGCAGGACTACGAATTCCGGCGCAGCAACGGCGAGTTGCGTCAGCGCGTGCGCGGTATCTACGAGATTCCCGGCCGGGGTTACGGCGACGATCCCACGTCGCGCGTCCAGGTCGTGTCGGCAAAGAACTGGATCGTCACCCTCGACGTGAGCGCCGACGAGTACCTGGGCTCCGAGCAAGTCAAGCGCGCACTGGTGCGCTACGCCTTGAAGGTCGAACGCATGGACGTCGATCCGGAGCGCAACCCCTTCGGCCTGGCCCTGGATTGCTACGCGAGCGCGCCGCAGCGCATTGAACCGGCGCCGGCACCTGCGCCGGCCGCCCAGCCCGCCGCAGCCAACCACCTGCAAGGAGGAGCCTCATGAAGCGCCTTGTCCTGCCGGCCCTGGCCGGCTTCCTGCTCAGCATGGGGCTCGTCTCCACCAGCCAGGCCGTGGAGATCCTGCGCTGGGAGCGTCTGCCCCTGGCCGTACCGCTCGTGGTCGGCCAGGAGCGCGTGATCTTCATCGACCGCAACGTGCGCATCGGCGTGCCGGAGAGCATCGGATCGCACCTGCGGGTGCAGAGCGCGGGCGGTGCGATCTACCTGCGCGCGAGCGAGCCGATTCCGCCGTCGCGACTGGAACTGCAGGATGCCGAATCCGGGGCGCTGATCCTGATCGACATTGCCGCCGAGCCGGCCAAGGCGGGCCAGCCGGCGCTGGAGCCCGTGCGCATCGTGGAAGCGGAGGCCCCCGCGAAGCGCTACGGCGGCAGTGCAGCAAGCGGCGCGGACCAGCAGGCAGAAGCGCCCGCAGACAAATCCGTTCCCCGGCGCGAAACGCCGGTATCGGTCGTGCTGACGCGCCATGCCGCGCAAAACTTGTACGCGCCGCTGCGCACCGTCGAGCCGGTCGCCGGCATCGGGCGCGTGAACCTGCGCCGCGGCCTCGCGCTGAGCACCTTGCTGCCCACGCTGCCGGTGCGCGCACAGGCGCTGGCCGCATGGCGGCTCGAAGACCAGTGGGTGACGGCCGTGAGGCTCACCAACACCTCCGCGCGCTGGCTGAACCTCGATCCGCGCGCCCTGCAGGGCGATTTCGTCGCGGCGACCTTTCAGCATGCGAGCCTGGGGCCCGCCGGCCAATCGGCCGACACCACCGTGGTCTACCTCGTCACCCGTGGCCATGGCCTGGCCGAGTCGCTGCTGCCGAAGGTCGCGCCGATCGACGCGGCGGTGAGTCTGCCGCCGGCAGCCGCAGCCGGCCAGGCCGAAGGAGGAGGCGCTCGCGATGAAGAGTAACCCTCTCCTCAAGTGGCTGCTGATCCCGATGGCGCTGCTGGTGATCTTCGTCGGCATCAAGCTGTTCTCGGGCGACCGCGGCGCCAAACCCGCGCAACCCGGCGCCGCCAATCCGCTCACGCCCGAGGAGATGAAGGCCCTGGGCATCGAGGGCGACACACCGCGCGACACCGTTGCCACGCTGGTCGCCCAGGTCAAGCAGTTGCGCAACGAGCTGCAGACCGCGCTCACCGACAACAAGAACCAGAAGGCCGAGAACGAACGCATGCGCGCCCGCGAGAGCGCGGTCGACCAGCGCATCCAGACTGCCCTGGACGGCGAGCGCGGCCGCCTGCAGCAGGACCGTGAGCAGGTCGCCAGCGACCGCCAGCAGACGCAGAGCCTGCTGCAGGACCTGCAGCGGCGCCTTGATGGCCTCACCGGCAAGGGCGGCCAGGCCGATCTGCCTGTCGGGCTGGGCCTGGAGGAAGGCGACGGCAAGAACTTCGGCGGCAGCTTGGGCAGCGGCGCTCGCGGCAGTAGCACGCGCTGGGTGGAGCCGGACGACGCCAAGCCACCGAAGAACGGCGCCGCGAGCAGCGGCCCAACATTTCCCACCAGCTTCGGACCCGCGCAGAAAGCCCTGACCAATACGGCCGACAGCGTTGCGAGCACCGTCGCCGATGCGGGCAGCCGCGCCATGGGTGCCTCCGCCAAGCCGGTCTACACGGTGCCGTCGAACTCGACGCTGATGGGGTCGATTGCCATGACGGCGCTGATCGGACGCGTGCCGATCGACGGCACGGTCAATGACCCGTACCCCTTTAAGGTGCTGATCGGGCCGGACAACCTGACCGCCAACGGCATCGACATCCCCGACGTGGCCGGCGCCGTGGTCAGCGGCACCGCCTCGGGCGACTGGACGCTCTCGTGCGTGCGCGGACAGATCCGTAGCGTGACCTTCGTGTTCCAGGACGGGACCATCCGCACCGTGCCGGAGAACAGTTCGCGCAGCCAGGGTGGCAACGGCGGCCAAACCGGCGGCAGTGCCACTCAGGGCGGCCTGGGCTGGATCAGCGATCCCTACGGCATCCCCTGCGTCTCCGGCGAGCGGCGCAGCAACGCCCAGCAGTACCTCGGCTCGCAGGCCCTGATCACCGCGGCCGGTGCCGGTGCGGCCTCGCTGATCAAGTCCGACAACGGCAGTATGGCGGTGGTCGCCAACAGCAACGGCTCGCTCGGCACGGTCGGCATCTCGGGCAACGAGGCCATGGGCCGCATCCTGGCCGGTGGCGTGCGCGACATGGCCGATTGGGTCAACAAGCTCTACGGCCAGGCTTTCGCCGCCATCTACGTGCAGCCCGGCGCGAAGGTCGCCGTCCACCTGGAGCAGCCCCTCAACATCGACTACGACGCCAAGGGGCGCCGGGTCAATCACCGCATCGGAGGCGCCCATGCGTCGGAACTGGACTGATACGGTCGTGGCAATGCTCGTGGCCACGGCGCTGGGCGGCTGTGCCACCAGCAAGGACAAGGTGCTGCCGCATGGCGATCACACCATGCTAGATGTCTGGAACCAGGAGACCGGCGGCAGCGCTGGCGGGGGCCAGCCGGCCCGGCAACTGCTCGATGCGCGCCAGGGCCTGCGCCGGCCGCTGATCGAGGCCGACGTGCAGGCCGCGCCCGCGAACAATGCGGCCTACACCCGCACGGCGGCCAACGAAATCTACCGCCAGTTCCACCGGCTGCCGAACCCGGACCTGGTGATGTACGTCTTGCCGCACCTGGCCGGCACCGACCCCGTGCCGGTGCCCGGTTACACCACGGTGTTTCCGCTCTACCAGCGGGTTCAGTACGCCATGCCGGGCGAGCGTCTGGAGGACTACTGATGACCTGGTCCGTTCCCTTCCTGCAGGCGCGCCCGGCCGAAACCCCAGCCGGCGCAGAGGCAGATGCCGACGACGCATGGACGCGGCACGTGTCGATGCTGGCTACGCATGGCATCAGCGAGCCCGGCAGTGCGCTGGCCGTCCGCCGCCGCAAGCCGGCCACCGAGGCGGACGCCCAGGCGCTCTACGGCGTGGCCCCGTCCTTCGCCGATCTGTTGCCCTGGGTGGAATACCTGAACGAGTCGAAGTGCATGCTGCTGGAAGACGGCCAGTCGGTCGCCGCGTTCTTTGAATTGGCGCCGGTCGGCACCGAGGGTCGCGAACTGGCCTGGCTGTGGCAGGCGCGCGATGCGCTGGAGAACGCGCTGCAAGACTCCTTCGACGAACTCGACGAGAACCCCTGGGTGGTCCAGCTCTACGCCCAGGACGAGGCGAACTGGGACGGCTATCTGCGCGGGCTGGCCAGCTACGTGCGGCCACGCGCCCGGGGCAGCGCCTTCAGCGAATTCTACCTGCGCTTCTTCGCCCACCACCTGCGCGCGATCGCCAAGCCCGGCGGCCTGTTCGAGGACACCACGGTGACACGCCTGCCATGGCGCGGCCAAGTCCGGCGCGTGCGCATGGTGGTCTACCGGCGTACCCCGACCACCGCGTCGTCGCGGCGCGGCCAGTCCCCCGGGCAGGCCCTGGCCACGATCTGCGACCGGCTCGCCGGCGGGCTCGCGAACGCGGGCGTGAAGGCGCGGCGCATGAACGCCGCCGACATCCACGACTGGCTGTTGCGCTGGTTCAATCCCCACCCGACGCTGCTGGGGCCGAGCGCCGAGGATCGGGAGCGCTTCTATGCGCTGACCCGCTATCCCGAGGAGACGGAAGAGGGTGAGATCGAGCTGGCCAGCGGCGACTTCGCGCAACGCCTGTTCTTCGGCCAGCCGGGCTCGGACGTGGGCAACGGCACTTGGCTCTTCGACGGCATGCCACACCGGGTGATCGTGATGGACCGCCTGCGCATGCCGCCGCCAACGGGCCACATCACCGGCGAGACCCGCAAGGGCGGTGATGCGGTCAATGCGCTGTTCGACCAGATGCCGGAAGACACGGTGATGTGCCTCACGCTGGTCGCCACGCCCCAGGACGTGCTGGAAGCGTACCTGAACCACCTGAGCAGGAAGTCGGTCGGCGAGACGCTCGCTTCGGAGCAGACCCGCCAGGACGTGCAGCACGCGCGCAGCCTGATCGGCAGCGCGCACAAGCTCTATCGCGGGGCGCTGGCGTTCTTCCTGCGCGGGCGCGATCTGGCGCAGCTCGACGCCCGCGGCCTGCAACTGGTCAATGTCATGCTCAATGCTGGTCTACAGCCGGTGCGCGAGGAAGACGAGGTGGCGCCGCTCAACAGCTACCTGCGCTGGCTGCCCTGCATCTTCGACCCGGCCCTCGACAGGCGCCAGTGGTACACCCAGCTCATGTTCGTGCAGCACGCCGCGAACCTCGCGCCGGTCTGGGGCCGCAGCCAGGGGACGGGGCATCCGGGCATCACCTTCTTCAACCGCGGCGGCGGACCGATCACCTTCGATCCCTTGAATCGCCTCGACCGGCAGATGAACGCGCACCTGTTCCTGTTCGGCCCCACCGGCTCGGGCAAGAGCGCCACGCTCAACAACATCCTGAACCAGGTGACGGCGATCTACCGGCCGCGCCTCTTCATCGTCGAGGCGGGCAACAGCTTCGGCCTCTTCGGCGACTTCGCGGCGCGGCTGGGCCTCACGGTGCATCGCGTAAAGCTCGCACCCGGCGCAGGGGTCAGCCTCGCCCCGTTCGCCGACGCACACCGCCTGGTGGAAACGCCCAGCCAGGTGCAGACGCTGGATGCTGATGACCTGGACGAAGACCGCGACGAGGTAGCGCAGGTCGCCGATGCCGACGAGCAGCGCGACGTGCTGGGCGAACTGGAGATTACCGCGCGGCTGATGATCACCGGTGGCGAGGACAAGGAAGAGGCTCGCATGACGCGCGCCGACCGCAGCCTGATCCGCCAGTGCATCCTCGATGCGTCTCAGCGCTGCGTGGCGGAGAAGCGCACCGTGCTCACGCGCGACGTGCGCGACGCGCTGCGCGAACGCGCCCGCGATGCGACGCTGCCGGAGGCACGGCGCACCCGGCTGCTGGAGATGGCCGACGCCATGGACATGTTCTGCCAGGGTGTCGACGGCGAGATGTTCGACCGTCCCGGCACACCCTGGCCCGAGGCCGATATCACGATCGTGGACCTGGCGACCTTCGCCCGCGAGGGCTACAACGCCCAGCTCTCGATTGCCTACATCAGCCTCATCAACTCGGTGAACAACATCGCCGAACGCGATCAGTTCCTCGGACGACCGATCATCAATGTCACCGACGAGGGCCACATCATCACCAAGAACCCGCTGCTCGCGCCCTACGTGGTCAAGATCACCAAGATGTGGCGCAAGCTCGGCGCCTGGTACTGGCTGGCGACCCAGAACATCGACGACCTGCCCAAGGCGGCCGAACCGATGCTCAACATGATCGAGTGGTGGATCTGCCTCTCCATGCCCCCGGACGAGGTGGAGAAGATCGCGCGCTTCCGCGAGCTGAACCCGGCGCAGAAGGCGCTGATGCTCTCCGCCCGCAAGGAGGCCGGCAAATTTAGCGAAGGCGTGATCCTCTCGAAGTCGATGGAGGTGCTGTTCCGCGCGGTGCCGCCCAGTCTGTACCTAGCGCTGGCCCAAACCGAGCCGGAGGAGAAGGCCGAGCGCTACCAATTGATGCAGCAGTACGGCATCGGCGAGCTGGATGCCGCCTTCAAAGTGGCCGAGAAAATCGACCATGCCCGCGGCATCGAGTCGCTGGCGCTCGATACGCTGGCGTGACGGGGAGGCGGCAATGCACCTGCCCGGATTCGTACGATCCCGCCGTTTCATTCTGCTCGCGTTGCTGACAGCCGCCTTGCTTCTGCTCGCCGCCTTGTCCTTCCTGCGCCCGCGTGCCACGGCACAAGTTGAAACCCGCCCTCTAAGCTCCACAGAGACGGTGCCGTCTGTACCTTCACCACCATCCAGGCCACCCTGGCGCTATGGCCGGCCCGATGCGCGTTTCACGGTGGTTGAGTATGCCGATCTGGAGTGTCCGTTCTGTCGAACCTATTTCCCGGTACTCAAGCACTGGATCGATGGACATCCAGAAATGAGCTGGCAATGGCATCACCTGCCGCTGGCCATGCATGAACCGGCGGCCTCCGCCGAGGCACGCCTGGTCGAGTGCATCGGTGAGGCCGGCGGCCCCGCCGCGTTCTGGCAGGCCGTAGACTGGGTCTACGCGAACACGCGTGGCGACGGGCAGGGGCTGCCCGAAGGGCTGCGCTATCCCGACCTCACGCCTGCCGCGCAGCAGTGTCTCGCCAGTGATCGGCCCGACGCGGTGATCCACGCCCAGGTTGAGGAGGCGGTAAAGAACGGCGTTTCCGCTACGCCGGCGCTGCAACTACGTGACCGGGAGACCGGCAAGGCTCTCTTGTTGCACGGCTCCGTCGAGGGCGATGCTCTGCTGTCTGCTCTCGATCTGCTCACTGCGAGCGGCACCACCGGCTTGCCATCGAAGGAAATGCCAGCCGACTCTGTCGGCGACATGCCCAGGTAGCCATCGATCTTCAAGGCTACGGTGCGGCTCGACCGCACTGATCGAACCCGTTCGCTTCGCATCCTCGCCTGCGAACAGCCGCCGCGTTTGTGGCGGTGGATGCCTCTTCTTCCTCTGTTCCATCCCCGTCGTCCTTTGGAGGGTTTGCCCTCCTGGGGCATACGCCCTCCAATCTCATCCATTGGAGGTTCGCCATGTCTTGTGTCGTCGCCGATTCCCGCCCGGAGTCGCTTACCCTGATCGCCGCCCAGCACGAAGGCTGGATCATCCAGCAGGCCATTAACTTGCTGGAGAAACGCATCTTCAAAGCCGGGGCGTTGCTGGACAGTCCTGCCGCCGTGCGTGACTACCTGCGCCTGAAACTGGTCGTGGAGCCCAACGAAGTCTTCGCTGTCGTGTTCCTCGACAGCCAGCACCAGGTGCTCGCCTACGAGCCGTTGTTCAAGGGTTCAGTCGACCAAACCTCGGTATACCCGCGGGTGGTCGTCCAGCGCGCCTTGGCCCTCAACGCGTCGGCGCTGATCCTGGCGCACCAGCATCCCTCTGGGGTGACCGAGCCTTCGACCGCTGATCGCTCGCTCACGGATCGACTCAAAGCCGCTCTGGCCATTGTCGATGTCCGGGTGGTGGACCACTTCATCGTCGGCAAGGGCAAGCCGTACTCCTTCGCTGAGGCCGGTCTGCTGTAGCTCCCCGCTGTCCCGGCATCCGCCGTTCATCCCAATGGGAGCCCTCGGGCTCCCATACTTTTGCAGCACTCCTGAAAAATGGGGACTCCCCGGCAACGGATTCTTTGTCGCTCCGCACACGCTCTTGGTTTCGACTACAGCCTGTATCGACCCCCCGGAGGCGCGACATGCTGTTTTCATCTCACGGCTTTCTTCCTGGCTCACCGTCGTGGCAATCCATGGCTGCCGTAGTGGTGACGGGGTTGTGCATGGTCTTGTTGAGCGGGGTAGCACTGGCCGACGTGCTGGTCGTAACCGACAGCCGTCACCCGATCCAGCGCATGGGTGGTGAACGTGTCATAGAACTGGACCTCCCAGCCCGGATCGAAGCCGAACTGTCGACGGGGCTACCGGCCGATCCGGGGCGGGCCGAGGCAATCATGCAGCAGCGATTGCGTGAGGGCAACGAGACGTTGCAACGCCACATTGGGCTTGCCTACCAGGATGTTGCCGAAGCTTGGGGCTTGGGTATCGTCAAGATTCCCGCAGTGGTGGTCGATCGACGCTACGTGATCTACGGCGAGCCCAACGTGGCGCGTGCCGCCGCCCGTATCGATGCCTATCGGAGCGCGCGGCCATGACCCGTCTGTCAACAGCGCCGTCCCAACGCTTGCGGACAGTCATGGCTTCGCTGTTGCTATGCGGAGCCACGTCGAGCTTCGCGCTGAACACGGCGACCATCACTTCATCGTCCTTGTCGCCTGATTGCCTGGAATACCGCGTTGTCGGTGTCTGCTACTGGTTGTTCTGCACCATGTTCGGTTGCTCGGTACGCACCTCGGTCAAGGTTCGCCACTACGTTCCCGATGCGGTGGTATCCAGCTATTCGAACACCGGCGCGAACCCGTGGGGGGAAGTGCGGGCGATGAGCACGCCCAATTCCATGGCGCAGGCCGGCGGCGATGGCACCACGAACCACGACAACGAGAACAACCTCGCCAAGTTCAAGAACGCCGATGTGATCGGGCATCCCGGTGGCTCGGTGTTCAGCCAGTTCGCCAGCGCTTCCGGCTACACCTGTCAGGGAGCCGGCGCAGCCTTCATGCCCTACCTGCTGAGCACGCTCGACACGCTGGCCTGGCGCTACTACATCCCCGAGATGGTGTTCCCGGAAGCGCTCATTCCCGGTATGCGTGAGATCGGAAGCTACGCCAGCGCCAACCTGTGGGGCAGCGTCTACCCACGCGGCGGCTTCCTGCATCAAACCGACGACTACAAGAGCGGCGCGGTGGTGGTGCAGCGCGCGGGTGACATCGTGACCCGGCGTGGTCAGATCCACGTTTATCAGCCGCTGCTTGCGAATGCGCGCGATGGCTACTGGCCGGCTGGGGCGTTGATGGAGGGCGACGCTTCCACCGGCAAGTGGCAGGAACTGACGCCCACACTTTCCAGCACTTGTGCCGTCTTCCCTCACAGCAACACGCGCGTACAAGCGCAGCAAGGCGACTACGCCTGGGCGCTGTGGCGGCCCTATGCCTGCTGCCAGCGCCGTGGGCAGGTTTTCCTCGGTAGCGTTGATTTCCAGTGAGGTGCCCGCGATGAAGGTGTCCTTTTCCCACATCACTCAGCGAGCCAGGCTCTACACCCTGGCCGTTGCGCTCGCCTGTGCCGTCATGGCAGCGGGCGTCGCTTGGGCGCAGACCCGCATCAATCCCAGGGGCGTCAGTGTGAATGGCAGCGTCATCGGCGACGACGTGCTCTACAGCATCGGTGGCGGCCGGGCCGTTTCCATGGGTGGTGCGGGAAACATGCAGAGCATCGGCGTCGGTGTCGGTTGGAACAGCAACCTGATCTGCGGAAACATGAGCATCACGACCACGCTGCAGAACCAGCTCAATGGCATCACCAACGGCTTCCAGGCGATCATGAGCACGGTGATCCAGAACGCCACCAGTGCCGTGGCGTCGCTGCCGGCGCTGATCATCCAGCGTGCCGATCCGGGCCTCTACAACCTACTCACCAACGGCGTCCTGCAGGCTCGCCTGGACTTCGACCGCTCGAAGATGACCTGCCGGGCCATCGCCAACCGCCTCGCGGACATGGCGGGCGGCCAGGCAGGCTGGGACCAACTCGCTGAGGGCATGGCGCTGCGCGATGCGGTGAGCAGCACCGATGCCGTGTCGGCCGTCGAGCAGGCCGAGTCGAACAGGGGCAACAACGGCGTGCCCTGGGTCGGCGGCGGCAACGCGGGCGGCTCGGGCCAGGGGTCGATCAAGGTGGTGGGCGACGTGACGCGCGCAGGCTACAACCTGCTCAACGGGCGCAGTGTGACGGACACCTCGTCGATCTCTCGCGCCACCTGCGGCAACCGGCTGACCTGCCAGACCTGGTCCTCGCCTGGTGCGGCTGCAGCCTGGGCGACGCGCGTGCTGGGCGAGCGTGAGCAGCGCACCTGCGAAAGCTGCACCAAGACCCAAACCACGCCCGGTGTCGGGCTCACACCGGTGATCCAGGAGGAGTACGAGACCAAGCTGCAGGCGTTGCAGGAACTGGTGACCGGCGCCAAGCCGACGACGGTGGCGAACCTGGAAGCGGCCGGCAGCAACTCGCTGCCGATCACCCGCGGCGTGATCGAGGCCCTGCGTGACGAGCCCGACCAGGATCTGCTGGGCAAGCGCCTGGCCTCGGAGGCGGCGCTGTCCAGCGTGCTGGAGAAGGCACTGCTGTTGCAGCGGACGCTGCTGACCGGCAAGAAGGAGCCCAACGTCGCGGCCAACGAGCTGGCCGTGAAGGCGGTCGATCAGGAGAACGGCGCGCTGGAGCAGGAGATCAGCAATCTCAAGACTGAACTCGAATTGCGGCGCACGCTGGCGGGCAACTCCGCGATGGCCATCGTCCAGCGCCACGGCACGCGCGCCGGCGGCTCGCGCGGCATCTTCGAGGGCGACACCACGCGCGACCGCCTCAAGGAAGTCCAGAAACCCCGGAGCACACCATGACCGGCCGCACGTGGCTGCGGCCTACGTGGCTGTTCAACCGCCGGGTGGGCGTCGCACTGCTGTGGGCGCTGCTGGTGGCCGGAATCGCGGTGGCAGTGAACGTCGCCGGCATTCATGTCGTCGGCGGTATTGATGGCTGGGAGCGCTGGCTGCACGCGCATTCCGCCCACTTCCTCGTCTGGCGGCTTTTTCTCTACGCGGCGACGGCCTATGGCTGGTGGTGGATGCGGAAGCGCCTGCGGCAACGCGAGCCGTCAGCCGAAACGCATCACCGCCTGCTGCGCGTCGAGATCGCGGCCGTGACGACCATCGTACTGCTCGAAGGCAGCCAACTGCTGCGCCATGGCTGAGGCGGGGAGGATGTCATGACCCTCTACACGACCGACTACCTCGAGTATTACCTGACCCTGGTGGGCTGGCTGGTCAACAACGGCATCTGGAACATCCTCGTCGCCAGCGGCGTGTTCGCGCTCCCGTTCGTCGCCATCGTGATCCAGGAGTGGCTGCGGGCGCGCGCGGAAGGCGCGGACGAGGGCAACAAAGGTGTGCTGTCCTCGATGCGCATCGAGAACCGCGTCTGGGTGGCGATCGTGGTCATCATGTTCGCCGGCATCCCCTTCATTCCGGTGGACCTGAGCACGATCCGCTTCGATACGAGCCGCTCCGCGCAGTGCCAGGTCAGCGTTCCGCAGCCGGCGGACACGGGCTGGTCCAACGCCTACACCACGCTCAACAACCAGAGCGCGCTGGTGCCGGTGTGGTGGTTCTTCATGCACGCCATCTCCAAGGCCGTCACCGGGGCTGCGGTGGCGGCGATCCCCTGCGGGACCGATCTGCGGCAGATGCGCATGGACGTCGATTCCACCCGCATCGACGACCCGGTACTGGCCCAGGAGGTCGGGGATTTCGTGCACGACTGCTATGGGCCTTCGCGCGCCAAACTGTTCATGAACCGGCCGACGCTCTCCGACGAGCAGATGAACGACGTGACTTGGATCGGTTCGAGCTACTTCCTCGACGCGCCCGGCTTCTACGACACCTACCATTCGAGCACGCCGCGCACGGCTTGGCCCTACGATGCCACCCGCGACGCGGGGCTGGCCCAGGTGGACAGCGGCGGCGGCTATCCGAGCTGCCGGCAGTGGTGGTCCGACGGCAACAGCGGGCTACGCGCCCGCCTGCTGGCCCAGGTCGATCCCGATCTGCTCTCCCGTATCGGCCGCTGGGCGGGGTTCCTGTCGCAGAACGAGGTCAACGACTCGGTGATCCGCGCCGTCGTCTCACCCAGGCAGCAGAAGATGAACCAGGGCGCCGTCTACACCGACTACGGCGGCCAGATCGAGAAGACGCTGCCCAACATCGTGACCCGCGGTGCCGGCGACCTCGGGATGGCCGTCGGCTCGCTGGGCTTCTTTCCGGCCATGGATGTGGTCCGCCAGGCGTTGCCGATGGTGCTGTCGCTGCTCAAGATGGCGCTCGTCATCTGCATCCCGCTGGTGCTGCTCTTCGGCACCTACGAGCTGAAGGCCCTGGTCGCGGTGAGCTGCGTAGAGTTTGCGCTGTTCTTCGTGGACTTCTGGTTCCAGCTCGCGCGCTGGCTCGACAGCACGATCCTCGATGCG
Organism: Thauera sp. DNT-1; assembly: GCF_055393985.1. Classification (NCBI taxonomy): domain Bacteria; kingdom Pseudomonadati; phylum Pseudomonadota; class Betaproteobacteria; order Rhodocyclales; family Zoogloeaceae; genus Thauera; species Thauera sp. DNT-1. The sequence continues at coordinate 3,041,057 of NZ_AP043752.1, forward strand.
CTCTATGGCTGGGGCTTCGGCGCGAGCCGGCCGCATTCGAACTTCGATCCCCTGATCGGCCTGAACAACGCCTTCGGGGACATGCTGCTGAACTTCGTCATGGCGACGATGTTCATCGTGCTTCCGGGCTTTTGGGTGACGGCCCTGGGATGGGTGGGCATCCGCGCCGGCAATGCGCTTCAGGGGCTGTCGGAAGGCACGAAATCAGCAGGCCAAGCCGGATCAAGGGGCACGGGCACCGTGGTTCGGGCAGCCAAGTAACTACCTACCGCTCATCATCAAAGCGGGGGTCTGGATCGTCGTCGTAGTTGATTGGATCGTAGAAAACACTGCGCTTGTGATCCGCTTGATCGCCGATCGCCCATTCCTCCGCTTCGCCGGGAGCGGCGTTCCGTGCCGTCCAACCCGCAAACACGGCGATCATGATCAACATCGCAAGCCAGAGCGCGACGTAAATCAGCACGCCGAATGCAACGAGCTTGAGGATCAGCAACACCCCTCGGGCGGCAACAGGCGCCAATCCTTGCGCCACCAGCCAGTCGTGCGCTTGGCGGTCCAGACGCACACAAGCCCGCCACATCCGGCCCAGTGTCCGGCCAGCGCGTTCCGCGAAAGTGGTCTGTGCAGCGAGCTTCATGGTGGCTACCTCATGGCCGTCCTATGGGTTCTCACTCGGCACCCGCTCCAAGGGATCGTCGATTGGATCCATCGTGGATTTTTCAAAGATCGTTTGAAACTCCATGCGACATCCAATCAACGTTCCTTCGATGCCCATTCCGCCTGGCTCGTTGCTACAAGCGCCGCCCAGTCGTCGGGCGGATTGCCACGTCCGAGCATCTTCTCGAACACCGCATAGGGATCGGATTCGCTGCCAGCCGATCGCAAGGTCTGTTCGTCGTTGACCCAGGCAAACACGATCGCCTTCGCCTTGGAGTCGTAGCGGAAGAACAGGCGGAATCGCCGCCCGATCTTTGCGCGCCGCCAGTGACGGTACGCCGGTCCCAGGGTGTTGCCCTGGCGGTACTCGTCCCGTGAGGGATCGCTCGGCACGACCTCCATGATCAACTGGCTCAGCGCCCGAAACAGCTTGACGTTGGCGTTGCCCTCGAACCCTTGCGGGTCGTTCTGTTCGGCCCGTTCTGCGGCCGCCTGCAGCTTGCGCAACTGCTCGATCACGCCCTCGTGGAACAAGAGCGTCCAACCGTGCCGCTGCATCAGAGCGCCACTTCGCCGTCGATGTCTTCATCGAGATTGACCGCGTGGCCGGCACTCGCCAACATGACCCGGGCCAGATCATCCGGGAGGGACTGGACATGCCGGCCGGCCCGAATGTCGGCCTCCAGCAGGCCCAGGAAGGCCTCGATGGCCGGGTCTTCGTGCTCGGCGTCCGCGCGGGTCACGATGACTTCGCCTCCGCGCAGGTCGAAGGCCACTTTTCCGCCGGCGTCCACGCCCAGTGCCTGCCGGATGGGCTTGGGCAGTGTGATCTGGCCCTTGGAGGTCAGCGTGGCGACTTCATGGATCTCAGGCATGGATGTTCTCCTGATGACAACACTTGCATGGTAAGGAATTTTCCTTACATCGTCAATCTGCCTGAGCATGGGGCCTCCATCCAGTTGAAAGAGAAGGCCCCATCGTAGCCCCGGCACAGGCGCCTTCCCGCCAGAATCCGATTTGGGCCAGTCCCGCATTGGCTGTGGCTCGGCTACCTTCGCTGCTCTATACCAAAGACTTTCCGACAAAGGACAAAGGGCTGGGAAGGGGCAAGGGAACGGGGTCAAGGGGAAAGGCCCTACCCGAAAGGGCCAAGAGGCTCCCCCGAACAGCCCGCCATCCAGGATTCGCCATGCTCTCGCTGTTCCAACGCAAACGGATGCCACCTGCCACCGCAGTGACGCCCACTCCCTCCGCCGAGCCCCCCAAAGGGCTGACGCGGACGGAATCGGCCGCATCACTGCTGGCGACACCGCGCCGGCAGAAGCTGCTGGAACACATCTGGCAGCGCACGTCCGTCTCCCGTGACCAGTTCGCCACGCTGTATCGGGCGCCACTGGAGCGCTACGCCGAGCTGGTCCAGAATTTTCCAGCCTCGGAAAGCCACCACCACGCCTACCTGGGCGGCATGCTGGACCACGGCCTGGAAATCGTGGCCTACGCGCTGAAGCTGCGACAGTCCCATCTCCTGCCGGCCGGCGCCACGCCGGAAGCCCAGGCCGCCCAGGCCGAGGCCTGGACTGCGGGCATCGCCTACGCGGCACTGCTGCACGACGTCGGCAAGGTCGCCGTCGACCTGCATGTCGAGTATGCCGACGGCACGATCTGGCATCCCTGGCATGGTCCGCTCCGGAAGCCGTACCGCTTCCGCTACCACAAGGCACGCGAATACCGGCTGCACAGCGCAGCTACCGGGCTGCTCTACGCCCGACTGCTCGACGCCGGTATCTTCGACTGGCTCAGCGTGTATCCGGACCTGTGGTCGGCACTCCTGTACGTGCTGGCCGGCCAGTACGAGCATGCCGGCATGCTCGGGGAATTGGTCGTGCAGGCCGACCAAGCCTCGGTCGCCCAGGCGCTGGGTGGTGATCCGGCCAAGGCGCTGGCGGCACCCCGCCATGCGCTCCAACGCAAGCTCCTCGACGGATTGCGCTACCTGCTCAAGGAAGAGTTCAAACTGAACCAGCCCCAGGCCTCGGACGGATGGCTGACCCAGGATGCACTGTGGCTGGTCAGCAAGACGGTCTCGGACAAGCTGCGCGCCCATCTGCTGGCCCAGGGCATCGATGGCATCCCGTCCAGCAACACCGCCGTCTTCAACGTGCTGCAGGACCATGGCATTGCGCAACCGACGCCAGAGGGCAAGGCCATCTGGAAGGCGACCATCACCAGCGACGCGGGCTGGTCTCACACCTTCACGCTCCTGCGCCTCGCACCGTCGCTGATCTGGGAAGGCAATGAGCGGCCCACACCGTTCGCCGGCACAGTGATGGTGGTGCAGGACGAGGGGGAAGCAACTGTTTCCGCATCGTTGCCCGCCGTACCGGACTCGGTCGCCCCCGAGCCTCTGTCGGCGCAGCCAGCCGGCGAAGGCGTCGAGGCGCTTCTGGATCTGCTCGACATTCCAGATATGGCGTCGGCTGTTCTCTCGTCGACCACCGAAATGTTTTCTCCAACCCTGGAAGAGCCGCCTCTTGAGTCAGGTGAGTCAAGGTTACCGCTCGACTCGGCGACGCCTGCGTCGATTCCAGGATTGGAGGAAACGCCGTCAGGCGAGCATTTCGTCGCCTGGCTGCGCCGGCATATCGAAGAGCGCAAGCTCATCATCAATGACACCAAGGCACTGGTGCATACGGTCGCCGATACCGTCTATCTGGTCAGCCCCGGCGTGTTCCAGCGTTACGCTCAGGAACATCCAAGAACCGCCTTCCTTGCCAGGCAAGACCAACTGGCCGATTGGCAATGGGTGCAAAAACGCTTCGAGAAGCTGCAATTGCACCGCAAGCAGCAGAATGGTCTGAACATCTGGATATGCGCAGTCACAGGGCCGCGGAAATCGCGGAGACTCCACGGCTACCTGCTGGAAGACCCGCGAGTCCTGTTCAGCGATATGCCACCGAACAACCCTTACCTGTCGGTATCTGCTGCCGCCGATCCTGTGTAGGAAGGCACCTATCGGCAACCCACCCATGAATCACGGAGCGAGTCCAACGTACGAGATCGTCCAAAGGAAGGTCACCACGATGATGCAGCCGCCAGTGACGCATGGTCTCCCGCATCGCTTTCGCCGCTCTGTCACTCACGGCAGGAGAGAAACTGACGAAGAGCCCGCCCCTGCAAGCCGACTTCGAGGGGCCTCCCCTCATCTTTGGTAAAGCATCGCTTCTACCTCGCCATTGGCGGTTGCGTTCGTAGCACACGATGCCCTGGTACTTGGCAATGAGAACCTGTTCGCCGGGCTCGGCGCGGGATGCCAACGTCCATAGTGTCACCATCGAAATTGGTGGGCACGATCTTCAGCGGATGACCGCGCCATGGGACAGGTGAGTTTTCCGGGCGCTTACGCTATGTCGGCCAGCCATTCGCTCATGCCGTTGAGGAATGGCTTGGCGCTGAAGTCCAAATCGCCAAGCACAGCGAGTTGCATTCCTTTGCCGTCATGCCTCAGCGATGGGTCGTCGAGCGGTCATTCGCCTGGATCGAGAAATGCCGCCGCCACTGGAAAAACTGCGAGCGGAAACTCAACACCAGCTTGCAGTTCGTCCACTTGGCCTTCATCGCACTACTGCTCAAAGGATTGTGAACAGGTTCTCAGTAGGCTGGATGGTGCAAACCACATCTGACAGAGATATACTGATCGTTCGTTAAGTTTATCGGAAGGGCCACCAATCTATGATCCGCCAGCCGATTAGGATCATTCGCAAGCGAAAAACGCGGGAAGAGATTCTTGAGCTATCGACGCCTTTGTTTGCGCGGCACGGTTATGACGGCGTCTCGATGCGCGATATCGCTGCCGCCGTCGGCCTCACCCAGGCGGCGCTTTACTACCACTTCGCCGACAAGAACCAGCTCTATCTCGATGCGGTGGCCTACGAATTCCGGGAAAGAGTGGCCGCACTGAAAGACATGCTGGCCGGCAACGGCACCCCATGGAAACGGCTTGAATGCTTTGTTGCGGGGCTCGCCCGGATGATGGCCTCGGACAAGGACTTTCTGCGGCTGGTGCAGTGGGTACTGCTGGACACCAACGAGGCGCGTCAGAGTACCTTGGCCAAACAGGTATTCAGGGACATGTTCGTTGCCGTCCACGATCTCGCCAGCGAGTTGGACCCACATGTGGATGCCCACCTGCTCGCGATGTCGATCTTTGGCCTGGTGATCTTCCATTTCCAAGCCGGTGCAACCCGTAAGTTCATGCCAGGACGCCGGCCCCAGCAGGACAACCCCGAGGTATTGGCACGCCACGTATGCGATCTGCTGCGAGGGAGGCTGGCCTCAGCCGATGGGGAGGCACGCTGAGGATGGGGCGCCTGGACAAGCTCATACCGATACCCGGCCCCGCACACGCCGGATTTTCCACACTCTCACTTTGAAAAGGAGCAGCGACCATGGCCAAATCCACTTCCACTTCGAATGCGGCGCAGGAATCCGTTGCGGAGAAGAATCCGCCCGTCACCGCCGAGGAACGCTATCGAATGATCGCGGAGGCCGCCTATTTTCGCGCGGAAAAGAGCGGCTTTGTGGGCGGCAACGTGGCAGAGGACTGGCTGGAGGCCGAGGCCGAGATCGACCGGATGCTCAAGGAGCAGGGACGTCTTCCCTCCATGACGCCAGAGGAACTCGAGCAACGCGTACAAGGCGCACTTGCCACCGACCCGGCCGCGATCGCCTCTCAGGTGCGTGCGATCACGCTCGATGCTCTCACGCGCGGGCATCTTGATGCCGATGCACTCAAACGCGTGACGGCGGCCGTGGTCAGAGGCGCCCGCGAAGGCGCCGTGCCGCTCGGGGAACGCGGCGGACAAGCGCTGAAAGAGGCGATGCGCGGTCTGGACGAGGCGCTGGCCGGAGCAGCGGAGGCCGCACAATTGGCCATTCAGGAGGCCACGGGTCGCACCAGTGAGTTCTCCCGGCAGGGGCTGAAGCAGGCGGCGGACGAACTGGCCACGCTGCAGACGCTGTTCATCGAAACGCTGCAGGACGCAGCGCGCGATACCCGGGGCACCGTCCAGGCCACCTTCACCGAGCTTGCCGAACATGCCCGCGGCAGTGGCTCGGCCGTCGGCCAACGTACCCGGATCGCGCTCGAGCAACTGACCCAGGCCGTTACGGCAGGTGCGCGGGATCAGGCCAAGAAAGGGGCGGAGGTCGTGCGCCATGAAGCCGCGCTGCTGGCCGGTCTGGCCGCCGGCCTGCTCCAAGGCATCGCTGCCCGTCTGGAATCGAAAAATACGGGCAAGGACGTTTGATGCTATGGCAAGCGATCGGCGCCGTCCGCGACCTGGGCCGCCTGCATGACATCGCCTCAGTCCTGATCCGCTACGGCTTCGGCGATCTGGTGCGGCGGATCGGCATGGCGGGCGCCCTGGAACGTGCCGGCCGCGCCCTGCACTGGCACGAACCGGAGGAACTGGCGCGGCTGGAGCCGCCGGCCCGCGTGCGCCGGGCGCTGGAGGAGCTGGGGCCGAGCTTCGTCAAGCTGGGGCAGATCCTCGCCACCCGCGTAGATCTGTTCCCGCCGGAATGGATCGCCGAGTTCAGCAAGCTGCAGGACGCAGCGCCCGCCATCCCTTTCGCCGAGCTGCTGCCGCAACTGACGGAGGACCTGGGCGAGCCGCCCGAGGCCATCTTTCCGCGCCTGGAGATGCAGGCGCTGGCGGCGGCCTCGCTGGCCCAGGTGCATCGCGCCTGGCTGGCTGACGGCACGGCGGTCATCCTCAAGGTGCGGCGCCCCGGCATCCGGCCGATCGTGGAGGCTGACCTGCGCCTGCTGGCCCGTCTCGCCGAGATCGTCGAGGCGGAAGCGCCCGAGTTGCGCCGCTACCGGCCGCGGGAGGTGGTGCGCCATTTCACCCTGTCGCTGCGCCGCGAACTGGATTTTTCCGCCGAGGGCCGCAGCGCCGAGCGCATCGCCGCCAACTTCGCCGCCCACCCCGAGATCGTCGTTCCCCGCATCCACTGGCCGTGGACCGGCGGGCGGCTCAATGTGCAGGACTATGTCGAGGGCATTGCCGGCCGCGACCTGGCCGCCGTGGACGCGGCCGGCCTCGACCGCAGGCTGCTGGCCCGTCGCGGTGCCCGGGCCGTGCTCAAGATGATGCTCGAAGATGGCTTCTTCCACGCCGACCCGCATCCCGGTAACGTTTTCTACCTGCCGGACAACCGCATCGCCTTCATTGACTTCGGCATGGTCGGGCGCCTTTCCGAGGAGCGCCGCTATCAGCTGGCCGTGCTGTTGCACGGTCTCGTCAGCCACGATGCGGAGAAGGTGGCCGAAGTGCTGCTGGACTGGAGCGGCGGCGCCGAGATCGACAGCGAGACCTTGCAGCCCGAGATCGACGCCTTCGTCGACCAGTATCACGGCGTGCCGCTCAAGAACCTCGATCTGGGCGCTATGCTCTCCGACCTGGTCGCCATCCTGCGCGAGCACGGCCTCACCCTGCCGCCCGACCTGGCGCTGCTGATCAAGGCCTTCATCGCCCTGGAGGGACTGGGGCGCCAGCTCGACCCCGACTTCGACATGGCGGGCGAGGCTACGCCGTTTCTCGAACGGGTGCTGCTCGCCCACGCCGCGCCCGGCGCCCTGGTCTGGCGCGGCTGGCGCGCCTTGCGCGACACGCTTGCCCTCGTCGCCGGGCTGCCGCAAGACCTGCGCCAGCTCCTGCGCGCCGCGCGGCGCGGCAAGCTCCTGGTGCAAGTCGAGGTCCTGCCCCTCAAGCATTTCGGCGACCGTCTCGACCGCGCCGCCAGCCGCCTGGCGATCAGCGTCGTCACCGCCGCCCTGATCATCGGCTCGGCCATCGTCATGACCGTCGAGCGCGAGCCCGGCCTGCCATCTTTCGGCTTGCTCGGCTTCATCGCCGCCGTCATCGGCGGCATCTGGGTGCTGTTCTCCATCTGGCGTGGCGGCAAGGGCTAGAGATGGCGAAACCAGCACCCGAAACCGTTCCCAATCCGCCCGCGCGCAAGGTCGGCCTGGCGCTGGGCAGCGGTTCAGCGCGCGGGCTGGCGCACATCGGCGTGCTGCGTGCCATCGAGGAGGCCGGGATCAAGGTCGATCTGGTCGCCGGCACCAGCATAGGCGCGGTGGTGGGCGCGGTATATGCCGCCGGCAAGATCGGGGGCTTGGCCGACCGTTTTCGCGCCTTCGATTGGCGGCAGATCGTCGGCATGCTCGACCCCGTTCTCCCCCGTTCCGGGCTGATCGACGGCCAGAAGATCGCGGACTTTGTACGCGCCCATGTGGCGGCCGCAAGCATCGAGGATCTGCCGATCCCCTTCCGCGCCGTGGCCACCTGCATCATGAGCGGCGAGGAGGTGGTGTGCGCCTGGGGCGACCTGATCGATGCGGTGCGCGCCAGCATCTCGGTGCCCGGCATCTTCACGCCGGTGCGCAGCAACGGCCGCATTCTCGTCGACGGCGGTCTGGTCAACCCGGTGCCGGTGAGTGTGGTGCGTGCCATGGGCGCAGGCCTGGTCATCGCCGTCGACCTCAACCACGACATCGTGGCGAGCCGGGTATCCCGCCCAGATTCGAACTCACAGGGAACATTCCATACCCAGGCCATGGCGCGCCTGCTGGCAAGCCTCCGAACAAACCCCGGCTTGGTCCAGTTCGAAGCCTGGCTGCACAAGGAACCGCTGCCGGGCATCTTCGATGTCCTGCTGACCTCGATCTACATCATGCAGGCGCGCATGACCCAGGCCAGCCTGCGGCAGGACAAGCCGGACATCCTCATCCGCCCGCCGCTGGGCGCGGTGCGTTTCATGGAGTTCGACCGCGCCGAGGAAATCATCGAGATCGGCTACCGCAGCGCGGCGCAGCAATTGGCCCGCTGGGCAGGAGCGCCCACTGATGACTGACAGGCATCCCATGAACTTTCCCGAGGCTGTGATGACGGGCGTCCGCGCCACCATTGCAGATGCCCTGACCTGCGAGGCGGCGCCCGTCCAGCTTGCCTTGCGCCTGTTGCTGTCGGGCCCGCGGATTCCGATCCGGGCGCTGGTGACCAGCAGCTTCCACTCCGGGCAGGCGGGCATCGACGCCGGCACGGCCCTGGACCTGATCCATCTCAGCCTGCAGCAATTGCATGCCCACGTCGATGCGGCGAGCGGCCCATCCGCGCAGCTCGGCAACGCCGCCACCGTGCTGGCGGGCGACTATTTGACCACCGGGGCCTTCCGCCTGCTGGTGCGCTGCGCCGACCTGCGAGTCCTCGCCCTGGTTTCCAATGCGGTCAACCGTGCCGCGGAGTTGGAGGCCGCCAATCTGAGCCCGGCGCAAGATGGCGTCGATGACCCGACGCAGCGGGTGCGAACCCGTCAACGGTTGGCGGCGCCGCTGGGCGGGGCGGCCGGTGCCACGGGGGCTGCGCTCGCGGGCTACCCGGAACCGCTCGCCGGCGTCGCTCGGCGCTACGGCGAAACCCTCGTGGCGAGCCACGTGTTGCTGCAAGAAGCCAATGCCATGGAGCGCTGCGAGGCACGCACCGCCCTCCTGTGCGCAGCGCGCGACCTGTGCCGCCAGGCGACGCAGGAGGCGCGCACCCTTGCGACGGCCACAGGGAACGGCCGTCCACTCGAACTGGCTGAACGGATCGCGGCCGGCATCGAGGCTGGAGGCGGTGAAAAGCAATCATGAATTTAATGAGCCCCAACCCTCAGCCGGCCCGCGTGGCAAGCCAGCAGGGAATGAAAGTGGACGCGTCCTTGCCAGCGAAGAAGATCGTCATTTTCTATTCGTCGATCGGCTACGGGCACATCAGCGCTGCCCAAGCCATAAGGGCTGAGATACATCGACAATCCCGGCGCACCGAGGTGGTTCTGCAGGACATTCGCGCCTTCATGCACCCGGTTTGGCGGAGAGTCGACGAACGCCTGTACTGGTTCGTCGCCAGCAACTTGCCCGAGTGCTTCGAGAGCCTGTTCGACGCGACGCAAACCAGAGGCAACCGCATTCCCTCGCTGTCGATGCTGCCCACGGACTATCCGGAGGGGAAAGTTCACGCCTACCTGACCCAAGAGGCGCCGGACGTCATCCTGTCGACCCACTACGGCGCCGCCCAGGTGCTGGGAACGCTGCGCGAAAAGGGGTTCCTGGCCAATCGAAGAATCGGTTGGCTGCATACGGACTTTTTCGAGGGCTACTTTCCACGTATCTCCAAGCTGATCGATCGCACCTTTCTGGCGCACCCGGAACTGGAATCGCGCTGGCTGGCGGCAGGCGTGCCACCGGACAAGGTAATCACCAGCGGGATGCCGGTGCAGGTTGAGGCGGTGTCCGCAGTCGCTCGCCAGGACATCCGCGCGCGTATCGGGTTATCGCCGGACATTCCCACCCTGACGCTCGCGGGCGGCAAGGAAGGCCAGGGGGACTATGCGGGCATCATCGACAGCGTGATGCGTCATGTTCCCGGCAGCCTGCAGATCATCGCCGCCTGTGGCGCGAATGCGCGCCTGCGCGCCAGGCTGGAGGAGCTGCGCGGAAGCCTGCCGTCGCGGCTAACACTGAAGGTCGTGGGACTGGTGCCACGATCCGACATGACTGCGTACATGGGCGCCGCCGACGTCCTGATCACCAAGGCGGGAGGACTGACGCCGGCGGAAGCGTTCACGATCGGCGTGCCGACCATCCTCCTCGATGTCATCAGCGGCCACGAGCGCGAGAACGCCGCCCTGTTCGTGCGCCAAGGGCTGGCCAGTTTTGCTGGCAATGCGGAAGACGCGGGAAGACTGGTCGAGGAAATCCTCTCCGATCCGGTCCGACGGGAAGAAATCCTCACCGCCCAACGGCAGTACAGAGAGCGGACGAACATCGTCAGCATCGCCCGGTTCGCACTGGACGACGCGGAGGATCCCGTACATCCATTGCCGACTTACGGGGTCGAAGATGGCGCGCCGGTGCTCGGCATCGACGCAGCGCTCGCGCGACTCGACGCCGAGTCACCGGCCGAGGTCGAGTTGCTGCTTTCCTACGCGACCTCGCAGACGCCGGAGCGGATCGTCCGCGAAAATCCGTTCGGACACCTTGCCATCCGTATCGAGGGCGTCGTTTATAGCGCGAACCACATCGCGGACCCTTCCGTCGATCCAAATTTTCTCCAGCACGTGAGCCTTGCGGACTATTTGTACGGTGTCACTCGTCCGTCCCCATCGCAAGTTCATACCAACACCTATGGCATGGCCTACGGCCGCGAGACGCTCGGTTTGCGCGTCCGGGGCGTTCCCCCCGAAAGCCGCGCCGCGATGGTGGCCGAGGCGCGCCGCCAGGAAGGCGCGTTCCGGGATGGCAGCCTGCAATGGCACCGGAGCGATTTCAATTGCGCGGACGTCGTGGCGCAGATGCTTGCGGCCGGTGGCTATGGCCGCCGCTCCCTCGGCAACCGGATAGGGCTGCCGAGCATGCCTTTGGACGTGTTCGAGGGCATCCGAGCACGGTTCGAAGAAGACCCGTCGTTGCAGGAGGAATTGATCGCCTACCGTTTGCTGCCTGGAACTCAGGCGCCTTATCGCTTTTCCCGTTTTCCGCTCTCGATGTGGCAGCCATTGCGCTCGATGGCGCGCGTGCTCAGCGACGCGTCTCGCGACGAGCTTGAGCAGGCAACAACCCGACAGGTCACTGGGTATTTCAGCGATTCCCGGCTTTATGTCGAGGACTTGCGGGCCTGCCGGTCGGCATCGGGAACCGAGGATATCCCGCTTGTCGAGCGTCCTCCCCTGGCACTGGAGGAGGCGATCCTCGCCGACTTGCGGCGTGTGCTCGCGGTGTACTTGGAACTTCCGTTCCAGCGGATCGGGCGCTTGGAGGGTCGCCCTGCCATCAAGGGGTTTGACGCGCTCGTCAATCGGGGACTCGAACTCGCCCGGCTGGCGACGGAGCATGCCGAAGACGGTCTGCTCCGTCTTCGCGCGGACCGGCTGCGCGCGCTATTCAACCGGCTCGTGGAAGACTACGGGCAGATCGACCCGCAGCGCTTCGAATTGCGTCACGTCCAGGTCTACTTGGCGCAGCTACGGGCGTTCGAGTCGGTGCTGGGACGGGAGCTGTTGCCCCCGGGCGCTTCGTGGACCGACAGAGTGCGGACATCGCTGCATGTTTGGTGGCGTCAAAAGGTGGTGTTTGCTCGCCGCGTTGCCCAGGTGTATTTCCGCAAAAGAGAGAAGTAACTTGCCTTCACCACGCCCCCATTCAATGTGGCTCTCGCACGTTCTGTCCGGCGCTCTTCTGTCTTTCGGCAGCACAACGGCATTCGGTGCCGATCAGCTCGGCAAACAGTTTCAGATGCGGATGCCCCAGCCGGAGCGCGCTGCCTACGAGGCCGCTCCGCACCGGCCGCCGCAACACTCGCGGCACCGACAAGGCCGCGTCCGCAGAATGGCTGGCCCGCGTCCTGCTAATCACCATTTAAAGTCCAATCGGAAAAACCCGCCCCATGAAAAGAAAAACCCTGCTCACACACATGGCGCCGCTGGCGCTCTACGCTCTCTTGACCGGATGCGGTAAAGCGCCGGAGGCCCCGACTCAAATCGACGCCAAGACCTGGAATCTTCCGGTCATGACGGCGAGCGCCAGTGCACCGGTCGAGTACACTACGGTCGGCTCGGTGGTGTCCGATCAGCGCGTCGAGGTCGCCTCGCGGCTGAGCGGTTATATCCGCGAGATCCAAGTGCAGGAGGGTGAACGGGTGCGGCGCGGCCAGGTGCTTGCCCGCCTCGATGCCGCGGACGTGGAAGGCGGCATCCGCCAAACGCGCGCGGCCCAAGGCGCAGCCGAGGCCGCCTTCCGGGATGCGCAGACTGACCTCGAGCGATTCGAGCGCCTGTTCGAACGCGGCAGCGTCTCGGAAAACGAGATGCGCAAGGTGCGCCTGAAGTTTGACGCCGCCCGCGAGGCCCTGAACCAGGCGCGCGCCGGTCTCGACACGGCGCTGGCCCAGCGCGCCTATGCCGAAATCGTCAGCCCCGTGGCCGGCACGGTGGTGGCCCGCCTGAAACGGGCCGGCGATCTCGCTGTGCCCGGCATGCCGTTGTTGACCGTGGAGTCGGGGCGTGGCCTGCTGTTCGAGACCTTCGTGGCGGAAGGCCAGGTCGCCGCCATGGGCGAGGGCAAGCCGGCGGTGGTCAGCCTTGACCGCCTGCCCACGCCCTTGGAAGGCACGGTGACCCGGGTGGTTCCCTCCGGCGATCCTGTTACTCGCAGCTACCAGGTCAAGATCGCGCTGCCAGAGACGGTAGGGCTGATGCCGGGGATGTTCGGCCGCGCAGTCTTCACGGTCGGGGAAAGCCCCTCGCCGGTGGTGCCGCGGCGGGCGCTGGCCGAGCGCGGCGGGCTCACCGGCGTTTTCGTGCTGGACGGCGAGGGCCGGGCGCTGTTCCGCTGGCTGCGCACCGGCCGCGAATGGCCCGACCGGGTCGAGGTGAGCGCCGGTCTGGCAGCCGACGAGCGCTTCGTGGCAGCGGTCGAGCCCGCCCTGCGCGACGGCGACCGCGTCATGCCGGCGGAGGCGCCGTGATGACCGACCGCAGACTCAACAGCGCCGGACGCCTGGCCGAGATATTCGTTTCCTCCAAACTGACCGTGCTGTTCATGCTCGCCTGTGCGCTGCTGGGCCTGCTGGCAATGGCGCTCACCCCGCGCGAGGAAAACCCGCAGATCGTGGTGCCCGGCGCCGAGGTGCGGGTGGCCCTGCCCGGCGCCTCCCCCGAAGAGGTGGAGGAACTAGTGATCCGGCCACTGGAGGGTATCGTCAAGCAGATCCCGGGGGTGGACCACACCTACGCCACGGCAATGAACTCGCTGGGCGTGCTGATGGTGCAGTTCAAGGTAGGGGAGAACAAGGAGAAATCCCTGGTCAAGCTCTACGACCGCGTGCTCGGCCAGCGCGACCGCCTGCCCCTCGGGGCGATGGAGCCGCTCATCCGCAGTGTGGACGTAGACGACGTGCCCATCGTCACGGTCACTCTGGCCTCGGAGCGCTATGACGACTATGCGCTGAAGCGGCTGGCCGACCGCATGCTGGAGGGGCTGCGCAGCCTGGAGGCGGTATCCACCACTTTCGTGCAGGGTGGCCGCGACCGGGAGATGCGCATCGAACTAGACCCGCAGCGCCTGCAGTCCTTTGGCGTGACGCTGGACCAGGTGCGCGCCTTCCTGAGCGCGGGCAACGTCGCCGCCCCCCTGGGCACGGTGGTGCAGCAGGGCGAGAACCGCCAGGTGTACCTGGACGGCTTCCTCGCCTCGGCGGAGGAGCTCGGGCGCCTGATCGTCGGCAACCACGCCGGCCGCCCCATCTACCTGGGCGAGGTGGCGCGCGTCGTCGACGGCCCCCCCGAAGAGCGGGATAAACTGAGCCGCATGGCCTTCGGTCCGGCCGATGCGCGCTTCGGCAAGGTGCAGCAGGCGGAGATGCCGGCGGTGACACTGGCTGTGGCCAAGAAGGCCGGCACCAATGCCGTGGTCGTTGCTGATGAGGTGCTCGCCCGCATCGAGCGGATGCGGGTGCAATTCGTACCGGCCGACGTCGAGCTCGTGGTGACCCGCAACGACGGCCAGAAGGCGGACGCCGCCGTCAACGGCCTGATCGAGCACCTGGGCATCGCCGTGCTGGCCGTGTTCCTGGTGACCGCCGTCTTCCTGGGGCTGAAGGAGGCGCTGATCGTGGGCGTGACGGTGCCGCTGATTCTGGCGCTCACCCTGGGCGCGGCCTATTTCGGGAGCCTGACCATCAACCGCGTCTCCCTGTTCGCGCTGATCCTATCGCTCGGGCTGCTGGTCGATGCCGCGATCGTCGTCATCGAGAACATCCACCGCCGCTACGCCCGCCTCGGCCAGGAGGACAAGGCGCGGGCCACGGTGCAGGCGGTCAACGAGATCGGCTCCCCCACCAACCTTGCGACGCTGGCGGTGATGCTGGTGTTCGGCTCGCTGCTGATCGTCTCCGGCATGACGGGGCAGTATTTCTATCCGGTCGCCTTCAACGTCCCCGTCGCCATGGCCGCCTCCCTGCTGGTGGCCTATGCCGTCGTGCCCTGGGCGGCCAACCGCTGGCTCAAACCGGGCGAGGGGCACGACCTGGAAGACCACGACACCGGGGACCGCCTGCACCGCTTCTACCACGCGCTCATGGCGCCCTTGGTGGACCGCCCGCCCAGACGGCGGGGCGTCTTTCTGCTGGCCGCCCTGGCGATCGTGCTCTCCCTGTTCCAGGCCGCCTGGCAGTTCGTGCGCCCGGCGGGTCTGAGCGGGCCGCAGGCCTGGTTCGGCGTCGAGATGGCGATGATGCCCAAGGACGACAAGAATACCTTCAACATCACCTTCGACCTGCCGGAGACCACCCCGGTAGAAACCACCGATCGCCTCGCCCGTGAGATCGGTGCCCTGTTGCGCCAGAACCCCGACGTGAGCGATTACCAGAGCTGGATCGGCCAGGCCGGTGTGATCGACTTCAATGGCCTGCTGCGCGGCGCCGGCAGCAAGCAGGGACCGCATGTGGGGGAAGTCCGCGTCAACCTCCGGGACAAAACGGCGCGCGACAAGACCTCAATCGATATCGTTCGCGAGCTGCGTCCCGCGGTGCAGGCCATCGCCGCGCGCTTCCCCGGCAGTACCGTGCAGCTGGTGGAAGACCCGCCGGGGCCGCCGGTGCGCGCCACGGTGCTGGCCGAAATCTACGGCACCGACCCGCAGCAACTGCGCGCGCTCTCCGGGCAGGTCAAAGCGGCCTTCGGGCAAACCTACGACATGGTCGAAGTCACCGACACCGAGGTCGAGGATGTGTACCAACACCGCCTGACCGTCGACCGGGAAAAGGCCGCGCTCTCCGGGCTGACCGTCGCCGAGGTGGCCGTCGCGCTGCGCCGCTTGATCGACGGCGAGGCATTGGGGCGCGCCCATGTTCAAGGCGAAAAGAACCCCGTGCCCATCCGCTTGCAAATCCCGCGCAGCCACCAAATCGACCCCGAACTGCTGACACGGGTGTCGCTGACCAATCGGCAGGGCCAGCGGGTGCCGTTGTCGGAACTGGTGCAGGTGGCGCCCGCCCGGGCCGACCGGCCCATCCTGCACAAGGATGGCGAGCGCGTCACCTTCGTGGGCGGCGAGCTCGAATCCACCGCCCCCGTCTACGCGGTGCTCGATCTCGACCGGCGCCTGGACGGCCTGGCGCTGGCCGACGGCAGCCGCCTTGTGACCGGCAACCTGCGCTTCAAGCCGGTGGCGCCCGACACCCTGGACGGCCCCCGCCTGCTCTGGGATGGCGAACTGCGCATGACGCTCGATACCTACCGCGACATGCTGGGTGCCCTGGGGCTGGCGATCACCTTCATCTTCCTGGTGCTGGTGGCCTATTACCAGTCCTTCAGCCTGCCGCTGGTCGCCATGGCGGCGATCCCCCTGGGGCTGGCCGGTGTCTTTCCGGGACACTGGCTCATGGGGCAGCCGTTCAACGCCACCTCCATGATCGGCATCATCGCTCTGGCCGGCGTGGTGGTGCGCAACTCGCTGCTCATCATCGACTTCGTGCTCGACTACCGGCGCCAGGGCATGGACCTGCGCGAAGCCATCCTCGAAGCCGGTGCGGTGCGCCTGCGTCCCATCCTGCTGACGGCGCTGGCCATCGTCCTGGGCAGCGCCGTGATGCTCGCCGACCCGGTGTTCGGCGGCCTGGCCATCTCGCTGATCTTCGGCACGCTGGTCTCCACCGTGCTCACACTGATCGTCGTGCCCCTGCTGCTCTATCTGCTGCTGCGCCACAAACAGCGCAAAGAAGCGGCCACAAAAGAAGGAACAACATGAATTCCGCTCATCACCCAAAAAGACTCCGCGGCCTGCTGCCGCTGGCAGGCCTGGCCGCCGCGCTGCTCGCGGGCAACTCCGCTGCCGAATCCCTGCCGCAGGCATGGGACACCGCCCTGGCCGTGGACCGCGGCCTGAAGGCGGCGCGCGAAAACACCGCCGCCGCCGAGAGCCTGCTGGAGGCTGCCCGATCCAGCAGCCTGCCCAGCGTGAGTCTGGAGGCAGGCTATACCGCCCTCGACAACACGCCGGCGTTCAGGGCCGACCTGCTCGGCCAGTCGCTGCAGATGCCGATGGCCCAGCAAGACAGCGCCGCCTACAAGGCCATGGCGACCCTGCCGCTCTACACCGGGGGCCGCATCGAGCGCGGCATCGATGCGGCGGCGGCGGGCCTGGAGGCGGCGAGGCTGGGCGAGACGGCCGACGTGCAGAACCTCAAGCTGCGCGTGGCCGATGCCTACGTCAACGGGCTGCGCGCCGGCCGGATGCTGAAGGTCGCCGAAAGCCATGTCGAGAGTCTGTCGGCCCATGCTCGCGATGTGGGAAACCTGCACGAGCAGGGCATGGTGGCCAGGAGCGACCTGCTCTCCGTGCGGGTCGCCCTGGCCGATGCACGGCAAAAGGCCCTGCAGGCGGCCAATGCCCTGGATCTGGCCCGCGCGGCCTACAACCGGCTGCTGGGGCGCCCGCTTGACCAGGCCGTCAGCTTGGATGAACTGGCCCCCGATGCGGGTCGGGTACCCTTGGCGCGCTTGACCGAGCGGGCGCTCGTCCAGCGCAGCGAATTGGCCGCGCTGGCCGGACAGATCGAGGCCTTACGCCATCAGGCGGCAGCCGTGCGCGGAGAAAATCGTCCGCAGATTGCGCTGTCCGGCGGCTATGGCTACCAGCAAAACCGCTATCAGGTGCATGAAGGGCAGTGGATGGTCACCCTGGGAGCCCGATGGAACGTGTTCGATGGCGGTGTGGCCGGTCACCGCGCCGGCGCGGTCGAGCGCCAGGCGGCAGCGTTGACGGAGCAGCGCGAGGAGCTCGCCTCGGTGGTCGCCCTGCAGGTGCGCCAGACTTGGCTCGACGTGGAGGAAACGGGAAAGCGCATCGAGGTCACCCGCTCGGCCATCGACCAGGCCGAGGAAAACCTGCGCGTGGTGCGCGACCGCTATGCCAACGGCCTGTCCACCCATACCGAGGTGCTGGACGCCGAAACCCTGCGCGTCAACAGCGAGGCCAATCACGCCGCCGCGCACTATGACGCCGCGCTGGCTGGACTGCGACTGAAGCGTGCCGTGGGCGATCTTTAGAGAGGGAGCCAGCGTGAAGAAGAACATCCCGTTCGTTGGGCTCGTTTCCGGATTGACCGTGCTGGCCCTGCTCGCCGTCGCGGGTTGGTGGTTCTGGCTGCGCACGCCGCCGCTGCCTGATGGACTGATCCAAGCCAACGGCCGTATCGAGGGCGATCACTATGCCGTCGCCGGAAAGATGCCGGGTAAGGTGGCTGATCTCCCTGCCCGCGAAGGGGATAGCACGCAGAAGGGCAAGGTGCTCGCCCGCCTGGACGATGCCCAGGTCCGCGCCAGGCTCGATCAGGCCCGCCAGGCGGCAAGCGCCATGGAGGCGCAATGGCGGGCGGCGCAGACGGCGCTCGCAGTCGCGCGCAAGGACCTGCCCCTGGCGATCCAGACCGCCGAGGCCAACCTCGCCCATGCCCGCGCGCAGCTCGCCTCGGCCCACTCCAGCGCGGAGCAGGCGGCGCGGGATGCCGAACGCTTCCGCCGGCTGGCCGAGGCGGGAACGGTGGATCGGCACCGTTACGAGCAGATGGCGCTCGCCGCCGAGGTCGCGGCCAACCAGGCGCGCTCGGCCGAAGAGGCCGTGCGCGTGGCGGAAAGGCAGCTCGCCCAGGCGCGTCTGGGCGATGAACGGCTGGGCGCCAGAAAGGATGAAGTGAAGGCCCTGGCCGCCCAGCTCGATCAGGCGCGGGCCGCGCTGAAAGAGGCCGAGAGCGTGCTCGCCGATCTCGCCATTGTCGCGCCTGCCGACGGCATCATCACCCAGCGTCTGGTGAATGCGGGCGAGGTGGTCGGCGCGGGTGCGCCGCTTTTCGACGTCGTCGATCTCGACCGCCTCTATCTCAAGGCCTATGTGCCGGAGAAGGACATCGGCAAGGTGCGCCTGGGGCTGCCGGCGCGGGTGTACACCGACGCCTTCCCCGACCGGCCGTTCCCCGCCACGGTGCGCTACATCGCCGCGCGGGCGGAGTTCACGCCGAAGGAGGTGCAAACACCGGACGAGCGGGTCAAGCTGGTCTATGCGGTCAAGCTGTATCTGGATGTAAACCCGGAGCACCGCCTCACGCCGGGGCTGCCGGCCGATGCCATCATCCGTTGGCGCGAGGACACCCCATGGGCGAAGCCGCGCCGCTAACGCCCGCGCCGGCCGTCCGGGTGCAGGGTTTCGGCAAGCGCTATCGCCGGCAGGCGGCGGTCGCCGGGGTCGATCTCGAGGTGCGGCGCGGTGAAATCTACGGCCTCATCGGGCCGGACGGCGCCGGCAAGTCCAGCCTCATGAAGGCCGTCGCCGGGGTGCTCGCCTTCGAGGAGGGCTCGATCGAAATGTTCGGCATCCGCATCGATTCGGAGGCGGCGGCCGAGCGGGTGAAGGGCCGGCTCGGCTTCATGCCCCAAGGCCTGGGCCTCAACCTCTATCCCGAGCTGTCGGTGGAAGAAAACATCGACTTTTTCGCCCGCCTGCGCGGCGTGCCGGCCGCAGAGATTGCCGCGCGCAAGGCGAAGCTCCTGGCCATGACGCGGCTCGACCGCTTCACCGGCCGGCCGATGAAACACCTCTCCGGCGGCATGAAGCAGAAGCTCGGCCTCGTCTGCACCCTGATCCACGAGCCGGAGCTCATCGTCCTGGACGAGCCCACCACCGGTGTCGATCCGGTCTCGCGCCGGGATTTCTGGGCCATCCTCGCCGAGCTGTTGCGCGAGAAAGGCATCACCGCCCTGATCTCCACCGCCTACATGGACGAGGCCGAGCGCTTCCACCGCCTGTCCCTGATGCACGGCGGGCGCGTGCTTGCGAGCGGCGAACCCGATGCGATCCGGGCCCGGACGCCGGGCAGCGTGTTGGAACTCGAGGCCGAGCCGCAGGTGGAGGCGCTGGACCGCATCCAGGCCAGCCTTGCGCAGGCGGAGTCGGTGGGGCCGCGGCTGCGGGTGTTCGTGGACGACGCGGCGCCCGAAGCCGCCGTCGGCACGGTAGCCGGGCTCCTCAAGGGACTGTCTCTGCGGGACCTGCACGCCACCACGCCCGATCTCGAGGACGCCTTCGTCGCCCTCCTGCGCCGGCAGCGGCTGGTCGAGGAGAGGGCCGTTGCCAAACCCCGGGCCGGCGACGGCGATCCGCCTGGCGACGATGTCGCCATCCTCGCCAAGGATCTGACGCGGGATTTCGACGGCTTCCGTGCCGTGGATCGCGCGAGCTTCACCGTCCATCAGGGCGATATCTTCGGTCTGGTGGGCGCCAACGGTGCCGGCAAGACCACGCTGATCAAGATGCTCACCGGCATTCTGCCGCCCAGCGATGGCGAGGGGCGGGTGGCCGGGGCCGACATGCACTTTGCCGCGCAGGCGATCAAGGCGCGCATCGGCTACACCTCCCAGGCGTTTTCCCTGTATCAAGACCTGAGCGTGCTGGAGAACCTGCGCCTCTATGCCCGCATCTACGGCGTAGCGCGGCACGCGGCTGGCGAGCGCATCGAACAGGTGGCGGAGCTGACCGGGCTTACGGGCCGCGAGCGGCAGCTGGCGGGCCGCCTGCCGCTGGGCATCCGCCAGCGCCTGGCGCTCGCCTGCGCCATGGTGCATCGGCCGCGCATCCTGTTCCTGGACGAACCCACCTCCGGCGTGGACCCGATCGGCCGGCGCCGCTTCTGGGACATCCTCGTCCATCTCGCCCGCGTGGAGCAGGTCGCCATCCTCATCACCACCCACTACATGAGCGAGGCCGAGCATTGCGACCGCCTGGCCCTGATGCACGCCGGACGGATCGTCGCCGACGACCCGCCCGCGGCATTGAAGCAGGCCCTGCGCGAGGAGGCCGGCGAGCTGCTGGAGGTCGCCACCGACCGGCCGCTGGCCGCCATGGCGCTGCTGGAGCAGGCGGGCTTCGCGGGGGTGGCGCTGTTCGGCCGGCACATCCATCTGTTTGCCCGCGATGCGCACACCGCGACGCGCGAGATTCAGACCATCCTCGCCGGCCGCGGCATCGGGCTCGCCAGCGTGACACCGCGCCCGCCCTCGCTGGAGGATGTGTTCGTCTACCGGATCACGGCCTTGGAACAGGGGGAGCAGCGGCTATGAACCTCGCACGCATCGCGGCGCTGGCCCACAAGGAGTGGCGCGAGATCGTGCGCGACCGCCTGTTTCTCGCGCTGGCCTTCGTGGTGCCCGCTGCGCTGATGCTGGTCTTCGGCTACGGCCTGTCGCTCGACGTGGAGCATATCCCGTTCGCGGTGGTGGACCATGACCGCAGCGCCCTCTCGCGCGACTACACCCACCGCTTCATCGACTCGCGCTACTTCGACTACCGGGGCCATGTGAAGAGCGAACGCGAGCTCGACCCCCTGCTCGCCGACAGCCGCATCCGCTTCGCCATCGTGGTTCCGCCAAAATTCGAGGAGAACCTCATGGCGGGGCGGCCCGCGGCGGTGCAGAGCCTGATCGACGGCACCTTCCCGTTTCGCGCCTCGACCAGCAAGGGCTACGTCATCGCCATCAACGCGGCCTTCAACGGCGAACTGCTGGCCGCCTATATCAGCCGCCGCTTCGGCGTCGCGCCGGAACGGGCGGCGGCGCTCGCCCAGCCGGTGCGGGTGCAGCTGCGCTATCTCTACAACCAGGAGCTCAAGAGCACCTGGTCGATCGCCACGGCGCTGGTCATGCTGGTGCTGATGGTGGCGCCTCCATTCCTCACCGCGCTGGGGGTGGTGCGCGAGAAGGAGAGCGGCTCCATCTACAACATCTATGCCTCCACCGTCACCCGCGGCGAATTCCTGGCCGGCAAGCTCCTGCCCTACGTGGGTATCTCCATCGTCAACAGCCTCATTCTGTGGGCGCTCGCCACCGGTCTGTTCGGCGTGCCGTTCAAGGGCGATCCGCTGTTCTTCTTCCTCTCCTCGGTGATCTATGTCACCTGCACCACGGGCATCGGCCTGCTCGCCTCGCTCATCGTGCGCACCCAGGTGGCGGCGATGATGCTGACCGTAGTCATGACCATCATCCCCTCCGTGCTGTACTCGGGCCTGCTGGTGCCCATCGCCTCCATGGACCCGCAGGGGCAATTCGAGGCGCACCTGTTTCCCGCCATGTATTTCACCGACATCGCCTTGGGCAGCTTCCTCAAGGGGGTGGGCCTGGAACAGCTCTGGGGCAAGGCATTGGCGCTGGCCATTTACGCGGCCGTGCTGTGGCTGATCAGCTTCGCGCTCTTTCACAAAAGACCGCGCACATGAACTCAAGGTTGACACTCTGGTGGTCGCGGCTGGCAGCGATGACAGTCAAGGAGCTGCTGCAGCTCTTTCGCGACGGCTTTCTGATGTTCGCCATCGTCTTCCTGTTCACCGCCGACATCTACATGACCCGCAATGTGCGCCTGGAGCTCAACCATGCCACGGTGGTGGTGCACGATGCCGACCACAGCGCCGCCTCCCGCGAGCTGATCTACCGCTTCCGTCCGCCTTATTTCCAGCTGGGCGGCGAGATCCAGGACAGCCGCGAAGGGCAGGCGCTGCTGGACCAGGGGCAGGCGCTGGCGGTGCTGGACATCCCTCCCTACTTTCAGCGTGACCTGCAGAGCGGCCGGCCCACGGACGTGCAGGTTCTGGTGGACACCAGCAACACCGTGCTGGGGACGCTGGCCGCCAGCTACAGTGGCCAGATCATCGGTCGCTACGGCTTCGAGGCGGCGCTGGCGCGCATGGGGGCGAGCGAGGCGAGCCTCGACACTGTCCCCATGATCCAGGACCAGCACCGCGTCTGGTACAACCCGAACCAGAACGATGCCTGGTTCATCCCCATCTCGGAGCTGCTGACCGTCATCACCGTCATGGCCATCATGCTGCCGGCCGCCGCCGCGGTGCGCGAGAAGGAGCGCGGCACCATCGAGCAACTGCTGGTTTCGCCGCTGACCCCGGCGCTGATCCTGCTGCCGAAGGTGATCTCCATGACCCTGGTGATCCTCGCGGGCACTGCAATCTCCCTGTTCCTGGTCCTGGTGCCGGTCTTCGGCGTGCCCATCAAGGGCAGCCTGCCGCTGTTCTTCGCCGTGACCACCCTCTACACCGTCGCCACCTCCGGGCTCGGTCTCTACATCGCCACCCTGAGCCGCAACTTGGCCCAGGCGGCGATGCTGGCCATTTTCATCCTTATGCCCATGGTGTTTCTCTCCGGCGCCTGGACCCCGCCCGAGGCTATGCCCGCCGGTTTACGCGAGGCGATGTATCTGTCGCCGCTCTACTACTTCATCGAGATGGGCTACGGCATCCTGCTCAAGGGCGCGGGGCTCGACGTGCTGTGGGATTCGCTGCTGGGATTGACGCTGCTGGGGGTGGGGATCTTCGGTTTTGGCGTGCGCAGGTTCAGGCGGCAGTTTGGCTAGGCCATGACGTGAACCGGGTGACGAGCACCCTCTGTTCATCGGGCCACGTGATGTAGATCAGCTTCTGCCGCGCCGCCATGCGATGACCGATCGTCCCTGTCGATCACCGCGGCGTGCGAGGTGGCCGGCTAAGCGGCGCGGGTAGGGTAGTCCGTGTAGCCTTTCTCGCCGGGAGTGTAGAAAGTGTCGAAGTCCGGCGCGTTGAGCGCCAACCCCTGTTGCCAGCGGGCGGGCAGGTCCGGGTTGGCGAGAAAATCACACCCGACCGCGATCAGATCCGCGCGGCCGGCGTTCAGATCGTCCTGGGCGCGCTGCGCGTCATAAGCGCCGACCAGGATGACGGGGCCGCCGAAGGCCGCGCGCATGGCCTGCTTGATCTGCTCCGGCACTGCAGGCGCGCCCATGGCAGAATGATCCACGATGTGTAGATACGCCAGCCCCAGCTTGCCCAATTGCTCGGCCAGGTAGGTGTAGTCGGCCTCCATTTCCGCGTAAGGCGGCATGTCGTTGAACACGCCGTAGGGCGAGAGGCGAATGCCCACCCTGGAGGCGCCGATGGCCTCGGCCGTGGCCCTGGCCACTTCCAGCACGAAACGGGCGCGGTTTTCGATCGGGCCGCCGTAGTCGTCGCTGCGCTGGTTGCTGGTGGGGCGGATGAACTGCTCCAGCAGGTAGCCGTTGGCGCCGTGCAGCTCGACCCCGTCGAAACCGGCAGCAATGGCGTTTTGGGCCGCCTTGACGAAATCCTGCCGGGTGCGGGCGATGTCGTCGAGGCTCATCGCCCGGGGCGCCGGGTGCGGCTGCATGCCGGCGCGGTCGGTGTAGATCTCGCCGGCGGCGGCGATGGCCGAGGGAGCCAGTACCTGCGCGCCCTGCGGCAGATTGTGCGGATGGCCAATACGTCCGGTGTGCATGAACTGGACGAAGATCTTGGCGCCGCGGCTGTGAACCGCGCCGGTGACGCCCTTCCAGCCGGCCACCTGGGCCTCTGAGAACAGCCCTGGAATGCGCGGATAACCCAGGCCTTCGGGCGAGGGGCTGGTGCCTTCGGTGATGATCAGCCCGGCCAAGGCGCGCTGCGCATAATACTCGGCCATCAGCGCGTTGGGCAGATTCTCGATGGCGCGGTTGCGCGTCATCGGCGCCATGACGATGCGGTTCTGTAGCCGGTGGCCGGCGACGGTGGCCGGTGAGTACAAATCACGGTTGTTTTGAGTCACTGCTTTCTCCTCATTCATGGATGACGATGGTTGAAGGTAGATTTATATGGCCGCAGGCAAAGTCCCAGGAGGTGCGCAGGATGCCCAGCAGGATGTCGATCTCGGCGATGTCCCGGGGCGCGTAGGCCATCACGGCATTGGCCGGGATGTAGCCCGCCTCGGCCATGGGATGTGGCTCGCCCCAGCCTTTGCTGACCAGCTCCAGGGGCAGAATCAGGTGCATCGAACCGTCATCAGCCGGATGCACATGGGCGAACTCGCGACCGACCATGAAGGCTTGGGGCGGACCACATGCGCGCTCATGGGATAGCACCAGAGCCTCGGCCCCGGGGACCGAGATTCTCGATGGCTCGCTGCGCACGAAGGCAACTCGATGCGTGTACCTTGAAGGTCCGGTGCACCTCCGGAGCGCTGTTCTGGCTGATCTGGGTGTGCGGTGCACAAGGCGTGGTCCGCGGACGTTCGCCCGGGCGTGGCGGAAATTCGAAGCTCATGGCCTGCCTCCATACCTCCATATTCAAAGGCACTCTCCACGGTGCCCATGACGTGATCTTCCAGCATCTTGCGGCGTGGCTCGCCAGCGGCGGCGCCAGCCACCACATGCAGGGGTAACAGATGTTCCTCACGCGTGTCGGCGGCGACCGCCTCCAGCCAGGCATCGAATTCACGGCTCGCACCCGGCTGCGCCCGTGCATACCCGCTATCATCTCCTGCATGTTGTGGAAGCTGTTGTCCGAGCCGATGATCAGCACCCCTTCCTCGCGCAACGGGGCGAGCGCCGCGCCTGCGGTCAAGTGAACGTCGAGGCCGAGGCCGGCTTTGAGCGACGTCTGCGCGCATGGAAATCTTGCTTTGGGAGGGGCGATCTTCAGTGGCACGAACACCCCGTGGTCGAAGCCCTGTCCGTCGAAGGCGGTGGCGATGGCTGCGGCCTCGAGCAGCCCGCTCGCTCGGCCAGCCATGGCGCACCCGGCGCCGGCCAGGTGAGTTCGTAAGTGTCGGGTGGATCCAGCCCATGAAAAAACGGGGCCCGCCGCAGTGAGGGAGGTAGCGCGTGGGCTGGCGGCGCATGGGCTCAGCTTGTCAGGGCCGTGCGGTTCACCGCCAGCCAGTCGCCCAGGCTTTGCGGTTCACGGCCAGCGAAGTATGTCACCGCATCGGTGACCACGTTCATGTGCCCTGCGCGCACGTTGGCATCAAAGGCGACCATGAGCTCAACGAATGGGTGGGGACCCCTGCGTCGCGCATCCCGGCCGCGAGCGCGTCGTCGGAGACCTTGACCACCTCGATGGGCTTGCCCAGTTGCTTGCTGGTCGCGGTTGCCAGCGCGTCAACGGTCAAGGCCACAGGGCCGGTGATGTCCTGGATCGATGACTGGTCCTCTGTGAGCAGGGCGCCTGTGGCCGCTGCCGCGCAGTCGAGGCGCGTCACATAGCCCACTGTCCCATCGCCGGCAGCGGTGTACCAGCGCCCCGACGCAAGCACCGAGGGCATCGTGAACAGCAGGTTGTCGAAATACCAGTTGTTACGCAGAATGGTGTAAGGGATGCCGGTGGCGATGACCGCCTCCTCACTGCTGCGATGGTCCGGCGCGAAGGGGATCAGACTTTCAGGTCCAGGGTTGGTCATCGAGGTGTAGAGGATATGCCCGACGCCAGCCTTGGCGGCCGCCTCGATCGCCGCCTTCTGCTGGCGGGCGAGCTTGCCAGGTTCACCCAAAGCATCGGTGGCAACGATCAGCAATCGATCGATACCCTCGAAGGCTTCGTCCAGGCTGACTGGGTCGTCGAAATCCACCCTGATTTTTGACTCGGCGAGCCCGCTGATCCGCACCGGGAACCGGCTCCCTGCGGTCACGTACCGGGCGCCTTGGGCGTTGAGCGCCCGCAGCACCTGAGTGGCAAACTTGCCCGAAGCGCCGGTGATGAAAATCCGTGCGTCGCGAAAATGGGGCATAGCATTACCTTTCAGGTTACAATAAAGAACTTGGTGCATTCTAGGAACTGTCGTCAAACTGCACAAGAAGGCACGCGTATGTCGCAAGGTAATCATAAGGGAACCACTCCACTGCCTTTGCCCACCCACGGCGAAAGTTGCCCGGTGCGTGATGTGCTTGATCGGCTGGGGGACAAGTGGTCGGTCTTGATTTTGATCACCCTTGCCAACAACTCCATGCGCTTCAATGAACTCCTCCGCGCCGTACCCGACATCTCCCGTCGAATGCTCGCCGAAACCTTGCGTCATCTCCAACGCGACGGGCTCGTCTGGCGCGAGGTGACCTCCACCACGCCGCCAGCGGTGCGTTACGGACTCACGGCGCTCGGCACCTCGCTCATGCCCCCGCTCACCGCACTCATCGCTTGGGCGGAGCACCACCAGCCGGCGATCGCCGTCGCACGTGCCAGATTTCAGGCGCAAGTGCCGACGCAAGCGTCAGTCAGGTAGGCCAAGCGTAACCGGTAACTGCCCGGCGTACTTGCCTACGCCTGTGGATTTTGCAAAGGCGATCGGAGAGGATTGCTAGCGAAGAGTTGCTTCCACATGCGTGGCGTCAGTTCGTGGACCTGACTGGCCGGATGCTGACCAACTCGCTGCAGGACATCGACCAGATAGTCATACGAATCGATTTCGTGCAGGCGGCAAGTGACGATCAGGCATCTGCATGATGCCGACCTGCCTGGCGCCGAGTTCGGTCCAGCAGAACAGCCAGTTCCGGCGCTTATCGAAATATTTCGATAAGCGCCGTTATCCTCGGTCAACTATTAGGCAAGCTACGCCGTCGCGAGCGTTCTCCTGTACGGTGGTCCGCATGCACAGGTTTGCATAATTCAGAGGCTTTCGAGGAATTTGAGGACGGCGTCGCTTGGGCGATAGCGTTTGCGTTTGGTCTCCGGGGGCGCGAGGGTCGCGAGGGCACGTTCCTTCATTGCCAGATCAGCCTCGACATAGCCATGGGTCGTGACCGGGCTCTCGTGACCCAGTCACAAGGCGATGACCGTGATGTCGACACCGGCCTGCACAGATGCATGGCCGTCGTGTGCCTCCAGGAATGGGGCGATATTCTGCGCCCCGCCAGCCGCGGACTGTCGTCGCGGCCGTGATCGCGAGGGCAAGTCGGTCGGCCACATTCGTGCGAGTCATCGGTCGCCCGCTGCGGTTGGGGACCAGGGGCTGGTCTGCACGCAAGTCTGCATACTTCAACCAGTGACCGATTTCGGCCGCCGTCTCCTTCCACAGCGGCACGGTTCGTTGCTTGCGCCCCTTGCCCTGCAAGCGCACCGAGGACGTCGTGGCGAGCGTGACATCGGCCACCCGGATGCCGATCATTTCGGAAACTCGCGCGCCGGTGTTGTAGAGCAACGCGAACATGACCCGATCACGGTGACCACATCAGGTGCTCGTGTCGGGGGCGGCGAGAACGGCTTGAACCTCATCGCGGGAGAGATACTCGAGCAGGGGCCGCTCGAAGCGTTTCATGGGTATCGCCAGGACCTGCTGTGCGTGTAGATGTGCGGGACGTGGCGCCGGTGCGCCGGGCCGAAGAGCCCCTGCGGCGGCATCTCCGTCGCCGGATCGTCGCGCAGGCAGAAACGTGCGAAGCCACGCAGAACCTCGATACGACTCGCCCACATGAGCGGATTCCGCCGCCGCGACGAGCGGGCCCATGCGATGGCCAGCGCCACCGTCAGGTGATCTGCCGTGCCGGCTTCGTCAGCAAAGCGGGCAAACGATTGAAGCTGCGTGGCATCGATGCTGAGCTTGAATCCGTGACGACGCCGATACGCCAGATTCGTCTCGACCCGAGTCATCCATGAAACCAGGGCGTTCATGGCCGACTCCCGGGCCACAGCAGGGCCACGGTCCACAACCCTTCCAGATCGACGCGGGCGTAGGTGTTGGCCGTGTCGAGGCTTTGGTGGCGCAGAAGATCGGCGATCTCTTTGACGGAAGGCCGAGCGCCTGTTCGACGTGCTCGATCCTTCGACTCTCGAAGAACGGGAAACAGATTTCGTCGAGTTCCCCGTCGACCGGCTAGAGGTACGCCGCTTTCAACTTCCCCGGCCCGGTACGCCGTGCCTTGATCGGCGTCTCGTCCATCGCCTTGACGCACGAGGCGCGAATCGAGTCGAACTGCGCGGTGTAGATCGGCTCGAGCAACCCGATGCCTTGTTGCCCGATTCTAGGCCTTGCAGTTCGACGCACTTGAAAGGCGGGGCCGGCGTGTCAGTTGAGCAGAGCGTGCTTCCAAATGTACGCCCCTGAGCAGGGTTCGTCTTCCCACAAGATCGTCGCTTGGGCCAGTCGTTCGTACCAGAGCACTTAGTGGCGCTCTTGCAATGCTGCACTGCAGCGTGCAAACATCCCAAATATCGATTATCGTTAATCGAAATTCGTGACAAGTCCGTCGCCAGTCGAGCAGCAGCGCCGCCACAAGTGCGATGGGGCGCCTCGAAAAACCTCCGTCCCGCCCGCCCTTGCTAAAATTACGACGTCCTGAACCCAGCAACCTGCACCGATGAAACCGCGTAGCGCTATCAAGACTGACCTGTTCGCTGACGAACACCACCGCAAGAAGCTCGACTCGCTGGGCGACCCGCTGGTCGAGATCGAGTCGCACATCGACTTTGCGGCGTTGGCGGCCGAGGTGGATGAGGTTGCGCCGCGCCCGGTGAGCGCGCAGGGCGGGCGCCCGCCGTACCCGACCGAGACCATGGTACGGATCCTGGTGCTCAAGCGCCTGTACAACCTGTCCGACGAGCAGATGGAGTACCAGTTGCTCGACCGGATGAGCTACAAGCGCTTCTGCGGACTGGCGAACGCGACCAATGTCCCGGACCGCACTACCGTATGGACCTTCGAGAACCGGATCGGTGAAGCCGGTGCCAAGGCGCTCTTTGACGGCGTCTCGGCGCAGCTGCTCAGGAAGGGTTTCATCGCGCGCGGCGGTCAAATCATCGACGCCACCTTGGTCCCCGCCCCCAAGCAGCACAACAGCCGAGGCGAGAAGGAACTGATCGAGCAAGGTGCGATGCCCGCCGATTGGAAGCCTGCGAAGCGGCGGCAGAGGGACATCGACGCCACCTGGACCAAGAAGCACGGCAAGAGCCACTTCGGCTACAAGCTCTCGATCAACGTCGACAAGAAATACAAGATCATTCGCCGAATCGAGACCGACACGGCGAGTACGCACGACAGCCAGCACTTCGACAACGTCTTCGATGCGGGCAACACGAGTCGGGACGTCTATGCCGACCGGGGCTACCCGTCCGAGGCGCGTGAAGCCTGGCTCAAAGAGAAGGGCTTCCGGAATCAGATCCAGAGGAAGGGCAAGCGTAACAAGCCGCTGTCCGAGTGCCAGCAGCGGCGTAACCAGCGCATCGCCAAAACGCGCGCCCGAGTCGAGCATGTGTTTGCCGCCATCGAGCAGATGGGTGGCAAGTTGCTGCGCACCATCGGCCAGGCGCGGGCGAGCTTCGCGATGACGATGATGGCCGCCTGCTACAACCTGAAGCGGCTGACGTATTTCCAGAAGGCCGGAATCCAGGCCTTCTGACACCCGAAGTGGGCCAAATCGCCGATGCCTGGGGCGATTCGAGGCAAAAACGGGGCAACCCCGCCGAGAAAGACGGTGGGTTGCCAGAGAAATTGGACCGAACTCGGTCGCGGTCATCATTGCGCGGCGGGATTCACTGAAAACCTCGGGTTATTCGAGGTGCCCGATGTGCTGTCTCTAGGCGATTTCGAAGTTCAATTTTCAGAAAAGATATAGGTGAGAAGAGCGATGAATCAGCCAGCGTTGGGTAAAGAGGCAATTGGCATTGACCTTTTTGCGGCCGATGTTGCGTCGCCTAAAGGAAAGCCGCGCAGTCTGATTGATTCAGTTATGCATAGGCTTCGATGCGAAATTGTGCAAGGAGTCTTGTCGGCAGGATCGAGACTGCTGATTGATGACCTTCAGCGGCGTTTCGATGTAAGTGGCGGGACAGTGCGTGAAGCCCTGAGCCTCCTGGTTTCTGACGGCTTGGTGCATGCCAAGACACAGCGAGGCTTTTTCGTGGCGCCAATGTCGTTGCAAGACTTGGAGGGCCTCACTCGAACCCGCATAGCGCTTGAGTGTGAATCTGTTCGCGAAAGTGTGAAGTGCGGTGGCTCTGAATGGGAGAGCAATTTGGTTGCCGCATATAGCGAACTCACTCGGTCCGATGAGCACGTAATGCGTAATCCGGACGACGAGTTTGACCGATGGGAGATAGCGAATCGCAATTTCCACCGTTCACTTATTAGCGCCTGTTCGTCCGATTGGACCTACAGATTCTTGGCTGTTCTGAATATTCACCTCGAGCGTTACCGGCGCCTTACGTCGACCCACACTTTGCCCGAGAGAAATGTCCACGCGGAGCACGAGCTCATTTTTCAAAGCGCGCTTGCGCGTGACGCAGAACAATGTTCCCTTCTGCTGCGTCAGCACATTGAGTCGTCAGTCAGTGTAGTTCGGCAGTTTGCATTGCTGCGGTGAAGCACCTACGCCGCAAGTTTAATTTATAGGTGCGTTTAACAGCTCTTCACCAAGGGCAATTGAGGAGACAAATATGAGTTCGTCAATTAACGAAGTTTCACAAGCCACGATTAGGCTTTCTCGAAAGTGGACTCCCGAGGAGATTCGTGGCCTCGTCGATCAAGAGCAAGGACTGCTTGATCCCCGTATCTATAGTGATCAGGATCTGTATGAGCTGGAACTGGAACGAATTTTTGCTCGTTCGTGGCTGCTTGTGTGCCACGAAGGACATATTCCAAATCCGGGTGACTATATAACGACGTATATGGGTGAAGACCCGGTGATCGTGGTTCGGCAAAAGGATCGCTCCATCAAGGTATTTCTGAATCAGTGCCGTCACCGTGGGATGGTCATTGAGCGCTCAACTTATGGTAATGCAAAGTCCTTTACTTGCACCTATCACGGCTGGGCGTACGACATTGCAGGCAATCTTGTCAATGTTCCGTTTGAAAAGGAAGCCTTCTGTGACAAGAAAGAAGGGGACTGTGGTTTCGAAAAAGCCGACTGGGGTCCGCTGCAGGCGCGGGTAGATACCTACAAGGGTTTGGTATTCGCCAATTGGGATGCAAAGGCGCCGGCCTTGATGGACTATCTCAGTGACGCCACGCCATATATGGATGTGATGCTGGACCGTACCGAGGCTGGGACTGAAGTGATTACCGGGATGCAGCGGACCGTTATTCCATGCAATTGGAAATTCGCAGCCGAGCAGTTTTGTAGCGACATGTATCACGCGTGCACTATGTCGCATGTGGCCGGTGTCGTTTCCAGCCTACGTCCCGATCAAGACCTATCCGACGTAAAGCTGCCTGTCACTGGGAACCAATTCCGTGCAGCGTGGGGTGGTCATGGAACGGGGTGGTTCAATGACGACTTCTCCCTGCTGTACGCAATTATGGGGCCTAAAGTTGTGGACTATTGGACAAAGGGTCCGGCCGCTGAACGTGCACAGGCGCGGCTCGGTAACAAACTGCCTGCGAACCGCATGGTTGCTCAGCACATGACCATCTTCCCGACCTGTTCATTCCTGCCGGGCATCAATACTGTTCGTACTTGGCATCCACGTGGACCGAACGAACTCGAAGTCTGGTCGTTCATCGTAGTCGATGCTGATGCCCCCGAGGAAATCAAGGATGAATATCGCCGAATGAATATCTTGACCTTCAACCAGGGTGGAACTTTCGAGCAGGACGATGGTGAAAATTGGGTTGAAGTGCAGCGTGTTTTGCGGGGGCATGTGGCCCGCAGCCAACCCTTCTGTGCATCAATGGGTGTCGGTAAACCAAATGCAAACAATCCAGATTTCCCAGGGAAGACTAGCTACGTCTACGGCGAGGAGGCTGCGCGCGGCTTTTATCACCATTGGAGCCGCATGATGTCCGAGCCGAGTTGGGAAACCCTCAAGCCGTAATTTACTACCGGCCACATTGCTATTCGTTCCGCACTAACCAAACAGATCAACTTGTCAGGCCAGTCTTGCTGATACTTCGATCCAAACGAAATGATGGAGACGTTCCATGTCCATAGAATTGACACAACCGTTTAATTATCTCGAAAAGCCTGTGAGTCTTGAGCTCCAAAACGCAGTCGAACAGTTTTACTATCGGGAAGCGCAACTTCTTGATCATCGTAAATATCAAGAATGGTTAACCCTGCTCACTGAGGACATCCATTATTGGGTTCCAATTCGGACCACTCAGACCACAAAAAATTCGAACCTGGAGTACTACGGTCCGGGATGTAACGCCCACTTCGACGAAGACCACAGTCGATTGACTGCCCGTATCCGTGGCAGGTTGTCAGGCCTTAACTGGACCGAAGACCCCCCTTCCCGATCCCGTCACATGATCACTAATGTGATTGTGCGCGAAGTGTCAGCTGAGAAGCTCGAAGTGAGTTCCGCCTTCTTGTGCTATCGCAATCGTCTTGAACGAATGACTGACATTTACGTCGGGGAGCGTCGCGATATTCTCCTACGGGCAAATGATGGTCTGGGTTTCAAGATCGACAAGCGCACAGTATTGCTCGATCAAGGCACGATCACGGCCAACAATCTGAGCATGTTCTTCTAAGGCTGGGGTATCGGAGAACCGACGACAGGGTTCGCACCGGGGGTGTGAATCCTGTCGTTCAGGAGGAAGCAATGAACGATAAAGCAATCCGCTGGTTCCTGGCTGCAATCGGCATTTTTTATTTACTAAATTTTTTTGGGACTGCTTCCTGCCCGTAGTGCTGCCGTCCTGATGCTGATGTACCCCTCTGTCGGAAATGGCTTTCAAGGGGAACTCATGATGCTACTTCAGGATGCGTGGCTCGTGGTCGGGATGCAGCTTGGCGCTGTGGGGGTGCTCGCTCTTTGGGCCCTCCCCGTGCTGTTGATGCAGAAAGAAATTGAGCGGATTGAAAAGTTAAGTCCAATCTACGAGGTAAGGAATTATGGGTTTTGAGAAAGTTTGTGAGGTTAGTGATATCCCTGTCGGCGAAGCGCTCAAAGTTTCTGGCGAAGAATTCGATGTGGCGATCTTCAATGTAGACGGAGAACTATTTGCAACACAAGATCGTTGCACTCACGGCGATTGGTCTCTGTCCGAAGGAGGGTACTTGGACGGGGATGTCGTTGAGTGTTCGCTGCACTGCGGGAAATTCTGCGTTCGGACAGGAAAAGTCAAGGCATATCCACCGACTGAACCGCTGAAAGTCTTTCCGATACATGTAGAAGGAAATGCTGTTTACATTGATTTTAGCGCCGGAGATATTGCCCAATGATCAAGAGTATCGTCATTGTTGGCGCGGGACTCGCCGGGACAACGGCTGCGCGCGCCCTTCGTGCAAGGGGATATGCCGGGCGGATTCATCTGATCGGCAATGAATCCCAGCTGCCCTATGATCGCCCATCATTGTCAAAAGGGGTTCTAGGGGGGGCGCAGGAGATACCGCCTCTGCTGATGGAGGCCGCGTGGTTTGAGAGCGAAGGGATTGAACTGCATCTGGGCGACCCCGTATTTGCGATCAACGCCAAGGAGCGCCTTGTAACCCTGCACTCAGGTTTGAGCCTGGACTTCGACCGGCTTTTGTTCGCCACCGGAATGCGACCGCGCAAGCTGTCTATTCCTGGCGGCAATCTGGAAGGCGTGTTCAGCCTTCGCAACTTCGCGGATTGCGCCGCGTTACGCCAGGCCTTCACGGCGGCGAAATCGCTCGTAATTATCGGTGGCGGTCTGATCGGCTGCGAAGTGGCGACCTCCGCGCGCAAAGCGGGACTTGAAGTCACGATCCTGGAATGCGCCGATGAGTTACTGACGCGCGTTCTAGGCCGGCAAATTGGCGCGTGGTGCCGCGAGCAACTCGAGGCAATGGGCGTTCGCATCGAATTGAATGCGCATATTTCGCATCTTAGCGGTGAGCGCAGTGTGCGTTCGCTGGTGTTTGCTGATGGCAGAGAGGTGGAAGCCGAACTCGTATTGGTCAGCATTGGCGGCGATCCGGAAGATACCCTGTTGAATGCAGCTGGCGTCGCCTGCAATCAAGGCGTAGTTGTCGATGCGTGCGGACAAACATCATCGCCCGATATTTACGCCGCTGGCGACGTAGCTGTGTGGCCCCTAAGGCACGGGGGCCGCCGCGCGCTAGAGACCTATATCAACTCGCAGCAACAGGCGGAAGCGGCGGTAGCCGCGATGCTAGGCGAATACAATCCGGTGCCCCAAGTCGCTACATCGTGGACCGAGATCGCAGGGCACCGCATCCAGATGATTGGGGATATGCAGGGACCCGGTGAATATGTGCAGCGCGGCGAGTTCGAACCCAATCAGCAAACCGTGCTGTTCCGGGTTTTGGACGGCAAGGCGCTGGCTGCGGTGGCGATTAATTCGACCAAGGACTTCGGTGGCGTAAGCCGTTTAGTGATGTCCGAAATAGAGATAGTGCCTGACCACCTCGCTGATACGGATATCAGCATCCGCGAACTACTCAAGGGGAATGCGGCGCGAACCGTAACCGCCTAGATGATGACTACGGACAAAATATGGAATGTATGTCGCGCTTCAATTTGGGGATAGCAAAATGAATCTGAAAGATCAGGTTGTCTTTATTACAGGCGGTGCATCTGGGCTTGGTCGTGCGCTCGTCGAACGCTTCGTTACAGAAGGTGCAAAGGTAGGGGTGCTCGACAGATCCGAGAAAGGCATCCAAGAACTAGAGTCGATGCATCCAGGGCGGGTGATCGGAGTCGCGGGTGATGCCCGCTTGCTGGCTGACAATAAAACCGCAGTCCAGCGGTGCGTGGATTCCTTTGGAAAGATCAATACTCTGATTCCCAATGTTGGAATCTGGGATTACAACACCCCGTTGGTGGATATCCCAGACGAAAGGATCGATGAGTCTTTCGACGAAATCTTTCAAATCAATGTCAAATCCGGTCTCCTCGCGGTGAAGGCTGCTCTTCCTTATCTCGTTTCGAGTCGGGGGGGGGTGATATTCACGATTTCAAATGCTGGCTTTTATCCCAATGGCGGCGGCCCGCTATATACCGCATCGAAGCATGCACTGATTGGTGTTGTAAAAGAGCTTGCTTTTGAACTGGCCCCCTATGTCCGCGTCAATGGTGTAGCGCCTGGAGGCATGGCAACGGATTTACGCGGCCCGCAATCGTTGGGCATGGGGGATCGTTCCATTTCGAGTATTCCGCTTGGCGAATTACTTGAATCCGTCCTCCCAATTGGTCGAATGCCCGATGTGAGGGAGTACACCGGAGCGTATGTATTTTTTGCCAACCACGGAGATGCAGCTCCAGCCACCGGCGCTGTTCTCAACTACGACGGTGGGATGGGCGTTCGCGGCCTCTTCTCTGCAGTTGGTGGCAAAGATCTTGAAGAGAAACTGAAACTACAGAAGTGATTCATAACTAACCAAGGAGAAATAGGATGGAGATCAAGGCATTGGGTTATATGGGGTTTTCCGTAAACGATGTTCCGGAATGGCGGCGGTATCTCACCAAGCTGGCCGGTTTGATGGAAACGCCATGCTCAACAGATGAACAGGCCCGTTTTCGAATGGATTCGAGAAGCTGGCGTATTGGCGTAGAACAAGGCGACTTGGATGATCTGGCATTTGCAGGATTTG
This sequence comes from Thauera sp. DNT-1, assembly GCF_055393985.1. NCBI lineage: Bacteria > Pseudomonadati > Pseudomonadota > Betaproteobacteria > Rhodocyclales > Zoogloeaceae > Thauera > Thauera sp. DNT-1. The sequence goes on from NZ_AP043752.1 coordinate 3,077,121, forward strand.
AAGTTGCTAATCCTAGTGCTCTAGAAAAAATGCGTGTCCGACTTCAGGAAGCTGGAGTAAAAATCATAAGCGATGTTGGCGATCTCGCGAAAAAGCGCGATGTGCTTGATCTGATTGCCTTCAAAGACCCGTTCGGCATGCAAATAGAAATCTTCTATGGCGCGGGGGATTCCTACGAAAAACCCTTTGTTTCGCCAACCGGCGTAACAGGCTTTCAAACGGGAGACCAAGGGTTGGGGCACTATTTTTATGCCGTTCCAGATGTTGTCAAGGGTTTGTCATTTTACGTTGACGTGCTTGGCTTTAAATTGTCGGACGTAATCGATATTCCTTTAGGTCCGGATATGACGGTACGTGGCCACTTTCTGCATTGCAATGGACGTCACCATACCATGGCAATCGCTGAAGCCCCCATGCCTAAGCGCATCCACCATTTCATGCTCCAAGCCGCCACGCTGGATGACGTTGGGCATGCATGTGATCGTTTGGACGGTTTTGATTACCAAACTACCGATTCCAATCTTGGAGTTGCTGAAGAAAAGCCCAATAGCTACCTGACCACCACTATTGGCCGGCATGTAAACGACCATATGGTTTCATTTTATGCCCGGACGCCATCAGGATTCGAAATGGAATTTGGTTGGGGCGCTCGTGCTGTTGACGATTGCAACTGGACAATGACCCGCCACAGTCGCACAGCCATGTGGGGGCACAAGTCGCTCCGGAAACAAAAATAGCGTGTGATCAAACTATTCTTCCCAAACGGTGGATTTTCAGATGTTTGGGGGGAATAGGAAAACGCCTTTAGGACAAAGTGATAGCTGAATGATTTTCTAAACAAAAGCTATCGGTCTATGACGGCAGACGGGTGATTTACTAAAGTTCCGAATAGGAGATTGAATGGCATGATGGATGAAGATATTGTCACCAAGCTGGGAGACGAGCTTTACGACGCATTATGTGCAAAAAGAATGCTCGAGCCTTTGAGCAACCGTTATCCCGGTATCTCAGTTGATGACGCTTACAGAATTCAGTTACGGATGATTTCCTGCCGCCAAAAAGCAGGAGAGAGAATTGTTGGAAAGAAAATTGGAATCACAAGTCGGCCTGTAATGGATCTGCTCAAGGTCTATCAGCCTGATTTTGGGTATTTGCTCGATGGAATGTCTATCTGTGACGGAGCGCGCATTCCAATTGAATCGCTTATTCAGCCCAAAATTGAAGGCGAAATTGCCTTTGTGTTAAAGCGCGACTTGATGGGGCCAGGAATCAGCGCAGCCGACGTCCTTGCGGCTACCGATTTTGTTATGCCTTGCTTTGAAATTGTCGATTCGCGTATTCGGGACTGGAAAATCCAGATACAGGATACGGTAGCAGACAACGCTTCCTGCGGCCTATTCGTGCTCGGAAACACCATGGCCGATCCGAGGAAGCTTGATCTAACAACTTGTGGCATGGTCTTGGAAAAAAATGGTGAGATTGTGGCGACAGGAGCAGGGGCGGCGGCGTTGGGGTCTCCTATCAATGCTGTAGTTTGGTTGGGGAATACACTTGGTGGCCTGGGAATTCCACTTAAGGCAGGAGAAATTATTCTTTCTGGGGCGCTTGCGAGTATGTTTAGTATTCATGCAGGCGACCATTATCGTGTGGCAATTGGAGGTATCGGTAGTTGTTCCGTCTCCTTTGTCTGACTGGATAGCCATTGACGTGGGGTTATTGGACGCCACTAAGTCACTATGCCACTCCGTGTGTTGCGGTATTCCTCAGCAATACTGATTTCCAATAGGCTAAGTTTGCAGGGGGACGTGCCATGCAAATAACGCCACCGCCAAAAGAATTGTGTATATGTGCATGGCGTTGGTGCACTATTAACCAATACTTATATAACAGATGCTTAGCTTCTGGATTTCGGCATGATCTGCCTCTTTCCCTCGCCCGCTTCATGCAGCAGGCGCAATTTGCCCAGCCCGGACCGATTGCGGCATGCCCAGGTAGGTGAAGCGGTTGATGATGGCGGCCCGGACATGGGCTTCGGCCACCTGACGCTCGAAGGCTCGCGAGAACAGCCGCTCGCCCAGTTGCTTGAGGCGGAACATCATGTTCTCGGCCAGGCTGCGCCGATGGTAGTGGCTGTCGTCTTTCCAACCGTCTCGCCCGCGCTCGGCAATCGCCTGAAGGATGGCATCGCGCGGATGATCGCCCCCCCAGGGGACCGCGCCGTCTCGGGGCGGAATCGTTGCCTTGGCGCCGCGTTCGGCAATGCTGCGATGGCAGCCTTCGGTATCGTAGGCGCCGTCGGCCGAAACCTGGGCCACCGCGCCTTCGACCTGCGCGAGCAACTCGGGGAGCACCTCGTTGTCGCCCCAGTCGGCGGTGGTGACCTCGATGCCGATGATGTCCTTCTCGGCCTCATCGACCGCCAGGTGGATCTTGCGCCAGGTGCGGCGCTTGCCGACCCCGTGCTGGCGAACCTTCCATTCGCCCTCGCCAAAGATCTTCAGACCGGTCGAGTCGACCACGACATGAACCGGCCCCGTGCGCGGGCGGCGGGGAATCTTCACCGCCAGCTGCGCCGCCCGGCGCGACATGTGGGTGTGATCGGGCACCGGAAGATCGAGCCCATTGAGGCGCATCAGCGACTTCATCAGCCCTTCGGTGGCGCGGTAGGGCAGATGGAACAGCGTCTTCAGGGTCAGGCAGGTCTGGATCGCCAGCGCCGAATACAGGCCAGGCTTGCCGCGCCCGACCGGCGGCGGGGGCGTCCAGCCGTCCTTGATCGTCGCCTCGTCGAACCAGATCGTCAGATCGCCCCGACTGACCAGCGCCCGGTCGTACTCCGCCCAGTTCGTGACCCGGTAGCGGTACTTCGGCTTGCTTGTGCCCGCATCCATCTTCGTTCGCACTGCCATGCTCGACCTCAAACCATCACGAAAGCCGGCGCTGCCGGGTGGGATGACATTTTATTGCACCAACGCCTATGTGCATGTCAAATCTATGCTTTATGAATTGGAGTTTTAATGAACAAGATTAAGTGCGCCCTGATCGGCCCGGGCAACATCGGCACCGATCTTCTGTACAAACTTAAGCGCAGCCCCTTCCTCGAACCGGTGTGGATGATCGGCATCGACCCCGAATCCGAAGGCCTCAAGCGCGCCGCCGACATGGGCCTCAAGACCTGTGCCACCGGCGTCGATGGCTTCCTGCCGCATGTCCTCGCCGATAGCATCCAGATCGCCTTCGATGCGACCAGCGCCTACGTCCATGCCGAGAATAGTCGTAAGCTCAATGAGCTCGGCGTCCTGATGATCGACCTGACGCCGGCGGCCATCGGCCCCTACTGCGTGCCGCCGGTCAACCTCGTCGAGCACGTCGGCAAGCGCGAAATGAACGTCAATATGGTCACCTGCGGCGGACAAGCCACCATCCCGATGGTCGCTGCCGTCTCCCGTGTCCAGCCGGTCGCTTACGGCGAAATCGTCGCCACTGTCTCTTCGAAGAGCGCCGGCCCCGGCACCCGCAAGAATATCGACGAATTCACCCGCACGACCGCCGGTGCCGTCGAAAAGGTCGGCGGCGCCAAAAAAGGCAAGGCCATCATCATCATCAACCCGGCCGAACCACCGCTTGTCATGCGCGACACCGTGCATTGCCTGACCGAAACCGCGCCCGATCAGGAAAAAATAACTGAATCCATCCACGCCATGATCAAGGAAGTCCAGAAATACGTGCCGGGCTATCGCCTGGTCAACGGCCCAGTATTCGACGGCAACCGTGTGTCCGTCTACATGGAAGTCACCGGACTCGGGGATTTCCTCCCGACCTACGCCGGTAACCTCGACATCATGACTGCTGCCGGTGCCCGTACCGCCGAAATGTTCGCCGAAGAAATTATTGCTGGTCGCCTCACCCTCGAACCCAAGGTTGCTACCGGTTCCCCCAAACTGGCCGGTTGCGGTTCCAACTGATACGGAGAAAATAATCATGACCGCCAAAGGCAAGACCGTTACCGTCCACGACATGACCCTACGCGACGGGATGCATCCCAAGCGCCACCTGATGAGCCTCGACCAGATGGTGTCCATCGCCACCGGCCTTGATGCCGCTGGCATTCCGCTGATCGAAGTCACCCACGGCGATGGCCTCGGTGGGTCATCGGTCAACTACGGATTCCCGGCCCATACCGATGAAGAATACCTCGGCACCGTCATCCCCAAGATGAAGAACGCCAAGGTCTCCGCCCTGCTGCTCCCCGGCATCGGCACCGTCGACCACTTGAAGATGGCGCGCGACCTCGGCGTCAACACCATCCGTGTCGCCACCCACTGCACCGAGGCTGACGTCTCAGAGCAGCACATCACCATGGCCCGCAAGCTCGGCATGGACACCGTCGGTTTCCTCATGATGAGCCACATGAACAGCGCCGAAGGCCTGGTCAAGCAGGCCAAATTGATGGAAGGCTACGGCGCCAACTGCATCTACGTCACCGACTCGGCCGGTCACCTGCTGCCGGAAGGCGTCAAGGAACGTCTCGGTGCTGTGCGCGCTGCCCTCAAGCCGGAAACCGAACTCGGCTTCCACGGCCACCACAACCTGGCCATGGGCGTCGCCAACTCCATCGCCGCCATTGAAGTCGGCGCCAACCGCATCGATGCTGCTGCGGCCGGCCTCGGTGCCGGTGCCGGTAATACGCCGATGGAAGTCCTGATCGCCGTGTGCAGCCTGATGGGCATCGAAACCGGTGTCGATGTCGCCAAGATCACCGACGTTGCCGAAGACCTCGTGGTGCCAATGATGGACTTCCCGATCCGCATCGACCGTGATGCGCTGACCCTGGGTTATGCCGGGGTCTATGGCTCCTTCCTGCTCTTTGCCAAGCGGGCATCCGCCAAGTACGGCGTGCCGGCCCGCGACATTCTGGTCGAGCTGGGCCGCCGCGGTATGGTCGGCGGGCAGGAGGACATGATCGAGGATACCGCCATCACCATGGCCAAGGATCGCTCTATTGCCTCCGCATAATGCCACTTGGCGCTGAGCCTTTTATATATTTAACAGGGGGAGAGATGCAAATGAATCAATATACGGAATCTACAACCAGCAGGTTTGCCAAGATCAACGAGAAGGGATTTGAAGACTTCCAGGTTCATTTCAACGAAGCTGGCGACGGCGAGGCCGTCATCATGTTGCACGGTGGTGGGCCCGGGGCAGGTGGATGGAGTAACTATAGCCGCAATCTGGGCCCGCTGGTTCAAGCAGGTTATCGCGTGATTTTGAAGGACTCACCAGGATTTAATAAGTCTGACCCCGTCGTAATGGACGAACAGCGAGGTCTGGTGAACGCACGCGCCGTCAAGGGTTTGATGGATGCCCTAAACATCGAAAAAGCGCACCTGGTGGGCAACTCGATGGGGGGGGCCACCGCACTGAATTTTGCCATCGAATATCCGGAGCGCATCGGTAAGCTCATTCTGATGGGGCCGGGGGGGCTTGGCTCGAGTCTTTTTTCCGCGATGCCCATGGAAGGCATCAAATTGCTTTTCAAGCTGTATGCCGAGCCTACGCTTGAAAATTTGAAGCAAATGCTATCGGTATTTGTTTTTGATCAGACCCAGATCACCGATGAACTGATTGAGGGCCGCTGGCGGGCGATTCAGCATAATCAAGTACACCTTCGAAATTTTCTTGTCAGTACGCAACGCGTGCCATTGAGTGCTTGGGACGTTACATCGAGATTAGGAGAGATCAAGGCAGGAACGCTTGTCATCTGGGGGCGCGACGACCGCTTCGTACCTCTTGACCATGGATTGAAGTTGGCTTGGCACATCCATGATGCGCGCTTGCATGTCTTGCCTCGGTGCGGTCACTGGGCGCAATGGGAACATGCTGAAGAGTTTAATCGCTTGTTGATCGATTTCTTACAACATTGACACCAAAGGGGGCCCGATTGACCACTTTACTACGTAACCACCGGTTACGAACGAGAAGTAAGAATTTCGGATTTTCGAGATCAATAATCAGAAGCAATTAAACAGAACAGGAAGTAAGCCACCGCTTAGAAAAAACGGGGTTGATTTCTTTAATTAACATATAAAAATGGAGGAGGCTGTATGCAATTCAATCTTAAATCTAGTGTAATGGGCGTTGCTCTAGCAGGGGTATCCTATACTGCCTTGGCGACAACAAGCGATGTTTATCGCCTTGTCGGTCATGGTCCAGTTTCTGGGGCATTGGGTGGGGCCGCTACAGCCTTTGACGTCGGTGCGGCCGGCATGATGACAAATCCCGCTACCTTATCCCTTGGCAAGCCTGGGGAGGAAATGCACCTTGGAATGGACGTCATTTTTGTAGATCTATCAATCAAGAACACCGCGACGGGCGAATCCGCAAAATCCAAAGAGCATTCCAGCAACCGAGGACCCTATGCGGCTCCGCAAATGGCATATGCTTATCGTGCCGAACGATTTGCATTCGGTATTGGAGCCTTTGCACGTGGCGGAGTAGGCACAGAGTACGGAAAGGATAGCTTTCTTTCACGTGCAACAGGTGGATTGGATACGGGTTTGGAAAATTCAAGTCGCTTATTGACACTAAATATACCCATGGCCGCAAGCTTTCAGATGACTGATAGTCTTGCCGTTGGCGCAAGCGTGGATGCAGTGTGGCAGGGACTGAATTTAGATATGCTCCTCGGGGCCGATCAAGTGGGTTCCCTAATTGGCGCCGGGCGTGCGCAGGGAAGTTTGATCCCTGTGCTTGGAGGGTTGCCAGATATGCGTGGTGCGCATTTGAGCTTCACCAAGAATGAGCCAATTGCGAGTGGCGCCGACGCCTGGGGCTGGGGAGGGAAAATCGGCCTGACGTACAAGGTCAGCAAGGATACGATCCTAGGTGCTTCGTACGTTCTTGAAACACATCTTGATGACATGACTGGGAGTGCTACCCTTACCGCAATTGACGGCTTGGTAGGCCAAGTCAAGCTAGATGGAAAGATTCGTATTAAAGACTTCCAATCGCCGGCACAATTGAATTTCGGAATAAGCCATCGTTTTGACGATCAGTGGATGGTCGTGGCGGATATCTCCAGGGTATTCTGGAAACATGCAGTAAAAGATATTCATGTCTCCTTTGTTTCAAACGCTGGTCAAAATATCGATATTGATCTGCCTCAAAACTATAAGGACCAGACTGCATTGTCGTTGGGTGTCGCCTACACTTCCGGAAAATGGACATTGCGCGGAGGTGCTCGTGTTACTACACAGGCTTTGAGATCGGACACGGTATTGGCTGTAATCCCTGCCATTCCAAATAGATTCGGGACTCTTGGCTTTGGTTACCAACTTACACCTATGAGTAGTTTTGATTTTGCTTGGACTCATTCATTTAAAAAGACGATGCAAAACTCTTCATTGCCAAACACGTCTGCTCCTATCGAAATAAATCACGCCCAAGATAGTGCCACTTTTGCCTTCACTTATCGTTTTTAGGTTTGATATTAAGTTGAAATTGTCATGGTTGTGCAAATCTTAAAATTACAAGATTCTACCTGTTTTAATATTTTATGGTGAATTAACTAGGAAATTGAAATGACCAACGTAGAAATTGGAAAAGAAATCGTCGCTGCTGGAATTAAGACCAATTATCACGAGCTCGGAACAGGAGATCCTGTTTTTCTTATTCACGGATCGGGTCCAGGTGTCAGCGCTTATGCAAATTGGCGCTTGGTGTTGCCAACACTGGGGCAATTATTTCGCGTCATAGCACCGGATATGGCGGGGTTCGGTTTTACAGAGCGCCCGAAGAATTACATCTACTCAAAGGATAATTGGGTTGGGCACATCATAGGTATGCTTGACGCATTAAAAATCGAGCGTGCAGATTTTATTGGGAATTCTTTCGGTGGTGCCCTTGCAATCGCAACCGCCGTTAAGCACCCCGAACGCGTTGGCCGTTTGGTCTTGATGGGCGCAGCAGGAACACATTTTGAACTTACCCCTGGGCTGGATGCAGTTTGGGGTTATACGCCGTCAATTGAAAATATGCGCAACCTGCTGGATATATTTGCCTTCGATCGTTCGCTTGTGAATGATGAACTTGCAAAACTGCGTTATGAGGCAAGCATTCGGCCAGGCTTTCAAGAGTCATTCGGCAGTATGTTCCCCGCTCCTCGGCAGCGCTGGGTTGACGCACTGGCGAGCTCGGATGAGCAAATTCGCAACCTCGCGAATGAGGTGCTTTTGATTCACGGCCGTGATGACCAGGTGGTACCACTGTCAAGCAGTCTTCGTCTTTTTCAACTATTGGAGAACGTCCAGTTGCATTCTTTTGCTCGCTGTGGGCACTGGGTGCAAATTGAAGCCGCCAATGACTTTTGTAGATTGGTTGTAGACTTTCTTAGCAAGCCGCATTGATTGAGCGTTCTGCGCATCCGGCGAAATTTCTTCTTCCAGATAATTGGGTAATGCGTCCGAATTGATTGGAAGGAGAAATCGAGTTGATGGTCTCATGAAGGCGTTACCGCTGGTTGTGGAACCAAGTCCTTCTTATACAAGACTCACATAGCCTCATCGTGTATCGCCTGCATGGTCGTGGTCGCGTCCAATGAAAGGGCTGTTTTAGTTGCGAAGGAAAGTCGCCTTCCTTTGCGCTCTTCCGCCCCGCGTCCCGTCTGACTCGGAAGGCTGTGCAGATCTACTGTGGTATCGCTACCGACCGCGCCTATCCACCACGTACCGGCCCGTACAGCCATATCGATCTGACGCACGCCTTGGCTGTTATTGAACGGGTCAAACATACCTGGTTCGGAACGGCTTGGACGCGAGGCTGCGAGCAAATCCCATTGGGTTCCCGTCTAGTATTTCAGTAGCGCCTGACGAGTAATTCATCGCTTCTGGATAGGCGGTCCAACCGACAGTCCTCGTGATTTGACTAGAACTGCAAGTATCCCGAGGCTGCAAGTGGAACCGTACGGTAACATCACGATGGAGGACAAACCATGGAGTTGCGCCACCTTCGCTGCTTCGCTGTCCTGGCGGAGGAACTGCACTTCACCCGTGCTGCTGAAAGGCTGCATATCGAGCAGTCCCCCCTGTCCCGTACCATCAAGGAGCTCGAAGACGAACTTGGCGCACTGCTATTCGATCGTGACCGCCGCGGCACACGGCTGACACAGGCCGGTGCAGTTTATCTCCAGGATGTGCTTCGGTTGTTCTCGACGCTGGAACTTGCCCGTGAAAACGTAAAAGCGGTTTCGTCAGGCTATCAGGGGATTCTTCGCATCGCCGTCCCCTGCGGCTGCATCGATCCGCGGCTATCTGGCTTTCTCGCACGCTGTCGCGAGGAAGATCCGGAAGTCGAGATACGTTTGACAGAAGGGCGGCTCGAAAAACCTCTGCACCGCCCGCCCTTGGTAAAATTACATCGTCCTGAACCCTGCAGCCTGTACCGATGAAACCGCGTAGCGCTATCAAGACTGACCTGTTCGCTGACGAGCATCACCGCAAGAAGATCGACTCGCTGGGCGACCCGCTGGCCGACATCGAGTCGCACATCGACTTTGTGGCGTTGGCGGCCGAGGTGGATGAGGTTGCGCCGCGTCCGGTGAGCGCGCAGGGCGGGCGTCCGCCGTACCCGACCGAGACGATGGTACGGATCCTGGTGCTCAAGCGCCTGTACAACCTGTCCGATGAGCAGATGGAGTACCAACTGCTCGACCGCATGAGCTACAAGCGCTTCTGCGGACTGGCGAACGCGACCAACGTCCCGGACCGCACCACGGTGTGGACCTTCGAGAACCGGATCGGTGAAGCGGGCGCCAAGGCGCTCTTTGACGGTGTCTCGGCGCAGTTGCTGAAGAAGGGTTTCATCGCGCGCGGCGGTCAGATCATCGACGCCACTTTGGTCCCCGCCCCCAAGCAGCACAACAGCCGGGGCGAGAAGGCGCTGATCGAGCACGGTGCGATGCCGGCTGACTGGAAGCCGGCCAAGCGCCGCCAGAAGGACATCGATGCGACCTGGACGAAGAAGCACGGCAAGAGCCACTTCGGCTACAAGCTCTCGATCAACGTCGACAAGAAATACAAGATCATTCGCCGGATCGAGACCGACACGGCGAGTACGCACGACAGCCAGCACTTCGACAACGTCTTCGATGCGGGCAACACGAGTCGGGACGTCTATGCCGACCGGGGCTACCCGTCCGAGGGGTGTGAAGCCTGGCTGAAGGAGAACGGCTTCCGTAACCAGATCCAGAGGAAGGGCAAGCGCAACAAGCCGCTGTCCGAGTGCCAGCAGCGGCGTAACCAGCGCATCGCCAAAACACGCGCCCGGGTCGAGCATGTCTTTGCCGCCATCGATCAGATGGGCGGCAAGTTGCTGCGTACCATCGGCCAGGCCCGGGCGAACTTTGCGATGACGATGATGGCCGCCTGCTACAACCTGAAGCGGCTGGTCTACTTCCGGAAGGCCGGAATCGAGGCCTTCTGATGCCCGAAATGGGCCGAATCGCCGATACCCGGGGCGATTCGAGGCAAAAACGGGGCAACGTCGCCGAGAAACGCGGTGGTTTGCCAGAGAAATTGGGTCGAACTCGGTCACGGGCATCATTACGCGGCAGGATTCACTGAAAACCTCGGGTTATTCGAGGTGCCCAGAAGCGACGCTGGCCGAGCAGGTGCGCGGACTGCGTTCGGGCAGCTTCAATGTGGGGTTTGCACATACCACCGACGTCGGGGATGGAATCGTTGCCGAACCGATCTGGATTGATCCGCTGGTCGTGGCCGTATCGGCACGGCATCCGCTGCTCGTTCACAAGCAGGTGCCCTTGGAGGAGTTGGTGCGTTATCCGCTCGTAATGGCTGATCCCCGGTTGTTCGGGCGGAGCAATTGCGAGCTGGATCGATTGCTGCACACCGCGACGGGCAAACCCGGCGCCGTCGAGCACGTCGCCTCGATGGACATGATGCTGACGCTGGTCGCAGCCGGTTATGGCGTTGGGTTCGCGAACGCTGCACGAATCAGAGTTTGTCATCGCCCCGACGTGGTGACTCGTCCTCTCGCGGCCCAAAATGTCACCCACACCACGTACCTGTTACGACCGGACAGTGGCGCGGACACCCCTTGCGCCATACCTCTGGACCGCTTTATGGCGCGTCTACACGCTCAAATCGACGAGTAACGGGCAAAGCCCGGTGCCGTTCACCGGTTACGTCTTTGGCCCCGAGCGCAGGTTATCCTCCGTCACAGCGATCAGATCAGCGGCACTTCTGTTCAGAGCCCCGGCGATTCTGAGGATCAGCGCCAGCGTGGGCATGTGCTCACCCCGTTCTATCTTTCCCATGTGGGAGCGCTCGATTTCCGCCAACGACGCCAGCTCCTCCTGAGCCATTCCCTGTTCCATCCGTGCCGCACGAACCGCCAGGCCGAAGGCCAGCGCAGGCTCAGGTTCGTAGGTGGTCGATCCGACAGGGCGGCCTCGCTGGACAGTACGCTTTTGCATCGGCAAAAGCGTCGAATATCGCGATACTTTTAACCACGTTAAATTTAACTCTTTGCTATGATGCTTGCTGCCACGGTCTGGCCTCCATCACGAAATGGCATCCATGAGTGCCCCCAGCCAATCGTCGATACTCAAACTCGCCGTTTCGGCTGACGCGCTGTCGCCACAGCTGGCGACCCTACTTGCCCTGCAACGTGCCGAGGAGCCGGAAACCCTCGTCCTGCTGCAGGAGGTCACTGCCGGCGATCTGGTCCGTGGCCTGGAAAACGGCGATTGCGACATGGGCATGGCGGTGAGGGCGACGTCAACGCACCTGGCGTTGGACACTCAGCCACTTTGGGGTGACGAACTGGCTTTGGCGGTTCCGTTACGCTCGCCGCTGCTTGCCCACGTCGAGGTGTCATTGGATGCGCTGCTGCACTATCCACTGGTTCGGTGGTGCCCACGGGCATGTGAAGCGCTGAGCCAGCAGGTTGATGCTGTCATTGGGCCTGAAGACCGTTCTGCCCGGGAGGTCAATTCCTTCGAACTCATGGCTCTGCTGGTGGCGGCAGGCTACGGTGTCGGCATTGCGCCCCGATCGCGCATCGCGCAGGCACGTGGCTGGGGTGTTGCCATGCGCCCCCTGGCCGACGGTCCCTATCTCATCCGAACCCAGTTGCTGCTGCCGTCGCGAGGGTGTGTGCCGGCTGTCGAGAGGTTTGCCGAACGGGCGGCGAAGATCACGGAGACCAGGTCGGCGTGATCAGGCGTCCATCGTACGTTCGCGTGTTTCCAGACGAAAGCGGCACGCGGCATCTTGCTGTGCAAGTTCGCCATCGCGCGTATCGCTAGGCGTACCGGGACAGTTGTGGAGTCCGACTATCGCGTTGCACCACCCTTTCGCTGACAGCGCTGCATACCAGATGAACGACGAGGTGAAGATTCTCCAGCGTCACTGCCTCGATGGGGGACTGCCCTTGGAAGAGATCGCTCGGCCGTGTGAGTGCATGGTAGATGTGCCACGTGTCGATTCCCGGGGGCATCTGCTTGAGGATGGTCTGGATCAGGCGGCGCTTGAGCGGATCGAGCTGCCAATCCGGCACGCGCTGTCCCCGGTTGCCCAGGCTGATCGACAGGAGGTTGCCGGCCTGGATTTCGTAAGTGATCCAGCGACGGGACTTGCCTGCGAGCTTGGCATAGTCGGCGACCGACAGGTTGTGCGGAGCCTCCAGAATGTCGAGCAGGATCATCCGCTCGCGCTGGACGTTGGAGATGGCCGGCTCGATCTTGGGCACGCGCACTGCGGAAAGGCGCTGCACCGGAGCCGTGGCCAGCGCCATGGCCCCCTGGAGCGGTTGCGACACCACCAGCGTGGGAGCAGCCCTGGCCGCCGACAACGGTTGCGCCTCCGCTTCGGTGGCGACCACGGGAAAGCCATCCAGTTTAATGGACAGCAGCGTACTGGCCGCTTCGACCTGCCCCTGCTCGAACAGGTCCAGCCGGTCCGCCCAGTCCTGCATCATGCGTCGGCGCTGCTCCACATACTTGGCGTGGTTGTAGGTTGCGCGAACCTGGTTGGGATCGACGTGGGAAAGCTGTGCATCCACCCATTTCTCGGGATACCCCAGTTCGTTGAGTGCGGTCGAGATGGTTCCGCGGATGCCGTGGCCGGTCAGCCGGCCCTTGTATCCCAAGCGATGCAGTGCCTTGTTGAGGGTGTTCTCGCTGATGCGCTGCTTGAGGCTCTTGTCCCCCGGGAACAGGTACGTCTGGGCTGGCTTGAACTGGTCGAGCATGTGCCGAACGATCTCGATCGCCTGCACGGACAGCGGCACGATGTAGGGTGGGATGTCCTCCGGCCGGACGTTCTCCTTCTGCATCTTCAATTCCAGCTGTTTCACCACCTCCGGCGGGATGATCCACAGGCCATCGTCGAGGTGGAACTGTTCTGGCGTCGCCAGCCGCAGTTCCCCGGTCCGCACGCCGGTCAGCAACAGCAGGCGGAGGCCAAGCTGCGTTTTCAGCTTGCCGGGGTACTTGCGCAGCAACTGCAAGAACTCGGGCAATTCGGGCATGCGCAGGAAGGGGTTGTGGCGTACCGGCGGCTGGGGCATGGCGACCACATCCAGGTCGGAGGCCGGGTTCTGTTCCAGGCCCGGCACGATCACGAGGGCATACCGGAAGAGTTGGTTGAACCAGGTGCGCACCTTCTCGGCGATGGATGGCGCGCCGCGCTTCTCGATGCGGCCGACGATTTCAAGTAGGTCGGCGCGGGTGATCTCGTAGATCGAACGCTTGCGCAGGCTCGGCAGGATGTCGTTCTTGAAGATGCGCGGGATCATCGACAGCGTGGTCTGCCGGCCTTTCTTGAGGCGCCCCTGCGCCCGGAAGGCGAGCCACTTGTCGTACACCGCCTCAAAGGTGTTCTGCTCGGCCTGGGTGGCGATGTGCCGATCCTTTTCTCGCTGCCGCTGTGGGTTGATGCCTTTGGCCACCTGCGCCCGCGCGTTGTCGCGGCGCTCGCGCGCTTCGCGCAGGCTGATCTCCGGGTACGTCCCCAGGGACATCCGCTTCTGTTGGCCCAGCCAGGTGTAGCGGAAGTGCCAGGACTTGGTGCCCTTGTCCGAGACCGCCAACGAGAGGCCGTCGAAATCGGGGATCGTGTAGTCCTTTCCGGTGGCCTTTGCCTGCCGGACGAACATGTCGGTGAGTGCCATGCTTGCTCCTGAACAGAGTCAGGAGTCAGATGCTCATCCCGGCACCCGCTCGGCCCAAGGAACAATCCGGACTCGAACACAACCGCTTTGATGGACTGCCGGATGGACTAATTTAGTCCAGCAGTGGGTGGATTTCGGTGGATCTCATTGGAATGTTGTCTAGCGAAAAATTCTTTTCTGACAACCGCTTATGGAACTCAGTGGATTTCCATGGAAGCCTAATTGGAGCGGGTGAAGGGAATCGAACCCTCGTCATGAGCTTGGGAAGCTCAGGTAATAGCCATTATACGACACCCGCATTTCGGGCCGATCTGGCGCCGACCGCGAAGAAGGCCGGATTGTACTGCCACGGCCGGTGCGCTTCAACCGCGGCGGTGTTTTCAGGCGGTGAGCCGTTCCACCGCCTCGCGGATGCGTGCCGGCTCGTCCATCTTGAGGATGCGCTGCACCCTGGGGGCGAGCTCGCCGAGGTCGGCGCGCAGCACCTGCTGCTTGATCTCGAGGATGCTGCCCGGGTGCATCGAGAAGTTGCGCAGGCCCATGCCGAGCAGCAGCTCGGTGTACAGCGGGTCGCCCGCCATCTCGCCGCACACCGACACCGGCAGGCCGAAGCGCGCGCCGCTGGAGATGGTGCCGGCGATGAGCTTGAGCACGGCGGGGTGGAGCGGGTCGTAGAGGTGCGCGACGGCCTCGTCCGAGCGGTCGATCGCCAGGGTGTACTGGATGAGGTCGTTGGTGCCGATCGACAGGAAGGCCAGCCGCCGGATGAACATGCCGAGCGACAGCGCCGCGGCGGGCACCTCGATCATGCCGCCGATGCGGATGCCCTCGTCGAACTTGATCTTTTCGGCGCGCAGCTCGGCCTTGGCCTTCTCGAGCAGGGTCAGGCACTGGTCGACCTCCTGGGCGTGGGCGAGCATCGGCACCATGATCTGCAGGCGGCCGTGGGCCGAGGCGCGCAGCAGCGCGCGCAGCTGCGTCTTGAACATCTTGGGCTCGGCCAGCGAGTAGCGCACCGCGCGCAGGCCGAGCGCCGGGTTGGGTTCCTCGCGCGCCTGGGCACCGTTGAGCGCCTTGTCGGCGCCGACGTCGAAAGTGCGGATGGTGACCGGCTTGCCGGGCAGGGCCTTGACCACGGCGCGGTAGGCCTCGTACTGCTCTTCCTCGTCGGGCAGGGTGTCGCGGCCGATGAAGAGGAACTCGGTGCGGTACAGGCCGATGCCGTCGGCGTTGGCGCTCTTGACCGCGGGCAGGTCCTTGGGGCCCTCGATGTTGGCGAGCAGGTTGACCTCCTCGCCGTCGAGCGTGGCGGCGCGGGTGTCGCGCAGGCGGTTGAGCTTGGAACGCTCGATCTCGAGCTCGCTGCGGCGCAGGCGGTATTCCTCGACGATCTGCTCGTCGGGGGCGACGATGATCACGCCGCGGGTGCCGTCGACGATGATGAGCTCGTCGTCCTCAAGCAGGTCGCGCACGTGGTGCAGGCCGACCACCGCGGGGATCTTGAGGCTGCGCGCGACGATCGCGGTGTGGCTGGTGGGGCCGCCGACGTCGGTGACGAAGCCGGCGATGTTGTGGTCGCGGAAGCCGATGGTGTCGGCGGGCGACAGATCGTGGGCGACGACGATGCTGCCCAGCCCGTCGCGCCGACGCGGCGGCAGGTGGCCGGGGTGGCCGAGCAGCACCTTGACCAGGCGCTCGACGACCTGGACGACATCGGCCTGGCGTTCGCGCAGGTAGGGGTCCTCGATCTGGCGGAACTGCTCGACCAGGTGCTCCATCTGCTGCACCAGCGCCCACTCGGCGTTGCAGCGGCGCTCGGTGACGAGCTGGCGGGCGGCGTCGACCAGCATCGGGTCGGCGAGCATCATCAGCTGCAGATCGACGAAGGCGCCGACCTCGCTGTGCGCCTGGCCGGAGGTGGTGATCGCCTTGAGACCGATCAGCTCGCCCTGGACGGTGGCGAGGGCCTCGTCGAGACGGGCGAGTTCATCGTCGAGGTAGCGCGGCGCGACGTGGTAGTGATTGACCTCGAGCAGCGCGTGAGAGACGAGGTGGACATGGCCGATCGCGATGCCCTGCGAGACCGCCAGGCCGTGCAGCGTGAATGACATCTCATTCCCCTTCGCCGAAGCGGTCGGCGACCAGCTCCTGGATGGCCTGCAGTGCCGCGTCGGCGCCCTCGCCCTGGGTGTCGATGGTGATCGTGCTGCCGCGCGCGGCCGCCAGCATCATCACCCCCATGATGCTCTTCGCGTTCACCCGGCGGCCGTTGCGCTCGAGCCAGACCTCGCACGGAAAGCTGCTGGCAAGCTGGGTGAGCTTGGCCGAGGCGCGCGCGTGCAGACCGAGCTTGTTGATGATGGGGGCGTCTCCTCGCGGCATCTTCGCGGTTCTCCGTGGTGCGTTCGTTCGTATGTTCTTGTTGGCGGGTGTGATCAGCCGGGCTGCACGCGCGTCACGCCGTCGCCCGCGCCGCTGACGGCGCGCCGGATCAGGGTGTCGAGGTTGCCGTCGCGATGGGTCAGCACGCGCAGCAGCATCGGCAGGCTGACTCCGGCGACGAGCTCGATGCGCCCGGGCTCGATCAGGCGCGTGGCGACGTTGCACGGGGTGGCGCCGTAGAGGTCGGCGAGCAGCAGCACGCCTTCGCCGTCATCGACCGTGGCGATCATCCGGCGCGCGAGGGGCAGCGCGTCGGCGGGATCCTCGCCCGCCGACAGGCCGAGCTGGCCGAGCAGCGGCGGGCGCTTGTCGAGGACGTGGCACACGCACTGGATCAGCGCTTCGCCGAGGGTGCCGTGGGTGACGAGAAAGAGGCCGATCATGGGGTTCTCCGCAGCCTTCGATTCTAGCCGACTCGCCGCCCGCCGTGCCGCTGCGGGCGGATCGAGTGCGCGGGCGAGGCGAAATCCCATCTGTCATGATCTGTTTGTACAAAAATATGTAGAAAGCTGCAAGACTCCGCCCCTCGTCGCCGCGGCGAAGGCTCGGCCGTGCGCGTGAATTCCGCGAATTCCCATAATCACAAGGAGCTGCAATGACGGATGGCAGCGATCCGATGGCTCCCTCGGGGGCGGTCAATCCGATCGACACCGACTACAAGGTCGGCCAGGACAACACCGTCCTCAACGTCGGGCCCTTCGGCCTCGACATCCACAACCGCGTGTTCGCGGTGTCCGGCCTGCTGGTGGTCGCCTTCGTGATGCTCACCCTGGTGCCGAACCGCCTGCCGTGCGTCCACGCTGGACCCGGGCGCTCCTCCATCGTGCGGAATTGCGCTCGACTCGCCAGGACCGCCGCGAACCTGCAGATGCGGGATCAGGGCGCCTTGACGTTCTTCGGACGGATGCAGCCCGGCCACAGGCGGTTGTCCGTGTCGAGGAGGACGAGTTCGAGCTCGCGCAGCTTCTTGAGGTCGCGGCTGCGGGTCTTGTCGTTGAGCTTGAGGTAGAGGCTGGCGTACCACGGGGCGTGACGTACCGCGTCCAGCCCCTGCGCCTGCCCCTGCGCCAACAGTTGCGAGACGATGGTGTACTGGCGCGGGTTGAGGGTCTTGTTGTCGAGCAGCTCGCGGCAACGGCTCTGGAAGAGCAGGACGCCGACGAGGCGATTGACCCGGTCGTGCAAGGCGTCGATCGTCGCCAGCATGCCTTCCTGGTGAAAGAGCACGAAGTCCGTGTTCGGGTGGGGCCGGTGCTTGTCCGCCCCTTTACGGCAGGTGTTGAAGAGCGTGAAGTAGGCGTCGATGTGCTCGAGGTAGTAGCGCGCCAACGCGAAAGGGGCGTATTCGTAGCCGGCGGCCTGCAGCAAGGTCGCTTCGACGACGCGCCCGACACGGCCGTTGCCATCCCAGAAGGGGTGGATGAGTTCGTAGTAGTAATGCACCAGCGGCGCGCGGACGAGCGGGTGGATGCCTGCATCCTCCAACTGGCCGTGCCAGGTGATCAGTGCTTCGAGCAGGCGCCAGATGTCGCCCCCGTATTGTGGCGGCTTGTAGCGTCCGCCGTGCTGCGGACTGCCGACCTGGGCGGTGCGTCCCTTGGGGGTGTCGCGGAGAAGGCCGGGGCGGTTGTCGGCGTGCGGCAGATCGTGGGTGATCAGGCCGTGCACCTCGGTCATGAAGTCGATCGACAGCTTCCAGCCCGGATCGAGCGCAGCCTGTCTTGCGCGTTCGTAGGCGGCCTTGATGTTGAGCACCCGCCGCTGCTCGATCTCCTGCACCTGCGCGGGATCGAGGTCGATGGCGGAGCGTGTTTCATCCTCGGTGAGCGTGCCGCCTTCGATCGTGTTGGTCCCGTAGATGCTGCTGGCGATCACCTCGCGCTCGAGTTGATTCGCCACCTGCGCGAGCGGCGAGGCGATGAAGCGCCGATGGGCATCCTCGACGCGCTGCATCGGAAGCTGCAGGCGGCCAGTGTCGACGCCCACCTGAAAGAGGAAGGGGCCGAAGCGGTCGGTTTCGACGCGCAGCGCGAGCTCGGGAATCTCGGAGGCGATCATGTCTGCCGGAATGTCCGCTCAAAAAAACAGAATTTAATTCTATTTTCAATGAGATGGCGCGCGTTATCGGCGATCCGTGTCCGTCCGGATGTCCAGCGCTCGAGGCCTGATGGACCCGGCTCGGCAAAAGCGAAGGGGCGAACCGGCCGCCGCATCGCGCGGCAGCGGGTTCGCCCCTTGTCGTGCATGCGCGGCTATCGCCGCGCGGATCAATCCAGGCCTTGCGAGCTGAGATACTCCTCGTACGTCCCGCGGTAGTCGATGATCTGGTGGTCGAGCTTGATCTCGATGATGCGCGTCGCCAGCGAGCTCACGAACTCGCGGTCGTGGGAGACGAACACCAGCGTGCCGTTGAACTTGTCCAGGCCGGTGTTGAGCGACTCGATCGATTCCATGTCGAGGTGGTTGGTGGGCTCGTCCATCAGCAGCACGTTGGGCCGCGACAGCATCAGCTTGCCGAACAGCATGCGGCCCTGCTCGCCGCCGGAGATCACCTTCACCGACTTCTTCACCTCGTCGCCCGAGAACAGCAGGCGGCCGAGCGTGCCGCGCAGCAGGGTCTCGTTGTCCTCGCCGGTGGCGGCGGCGGTGATGCGCGAGTAGGGGGCGATCCAGTCGGTGAGGCTGACGTCCTCGGCGAAGTCGGCCGAGTGGTCCTGCGCGTAGTAGCCCGGCTTGGCCTTCTCCGCCCACTTGATGGCGCCCTTCTGCGGCGCAAGCTCCCCAACCAGCAGCTTGAGCAGGGTGGTCTTGCCGACCCCGTTCTCGCCGATGATCGCGACCTTCTCGCCGGCCTCGATGGCGATCGAGAAACGGTTGATCAGCGGCTTGTCCATGCCCGGATAGGCGAACGAGATGTTGTCCACCTCGCAGGCGAGGCGGTGCAGCTTGTCCTTGTCGTCGTAGTCGAAGCGGATCCACGGGTACTGGCGGGAAGACGGCTTGACGTCCTCGGGCTTGAGCTTGTCGATGAGCTTGAGGCGGCTGGTGGCCTGCTTGGCCTTGGACTTGTTGGCCGAGAAGCGGCGTACGAAGGCTTGCAGTTCCTGGATCTTGTCCTTGGCGCGCGCGTTGGCCGACGACTGGCGCTCGCGCGCCATGGTCGACGCTTCCATGTAGTCGTCGTAGTTGCCCGGGTAGATCGTGATCGTGCCGTAGTCCAGGTCGGCCATGTGGGTACAGACCTGGTTCAGGAAGTGGCGGTCGTGCGAGATGATGACCATCGTGCAGTCGCGGTTGTTGAGCACGTCCTCGAGCCAGCGGATGGTGTTGATGTCGAGGTTGTTGGTCGGCTCGTCGAGCAGCAGGATGTCGGGGTTGGCGAACAGCGCCTGGGTCAGCAGCACGCGCAGCTTCCAGCCGGGGGCGACCTCGCTCATCGGGCCGTTGTGCAGCTCGGTGGGGATGCCCACGCCGAGCAGCAGCTCGCCGGCGCGCGCCTCGGCGGTGTAGCCGTCGTACTCGCCGACCTTGCCCTCGAGTTCGGCGGCGTGCATGTAGTCGTCCTCGGTGGCGTCCGGGTTGGCGTAGATCGCGTCGCGTTCCTTGATCGCCGCCCACAGCTCCTCGTGGCCCATCATCACCACGTCGAGCACGCGCATGTCTTCGTAGGCGAACTGGTCCTGGCGCAGGTAGGCCATGCGCTCGTGCGGATCCTTGGAGACGTTGCCGGCGCTGGGGTCGAGGATGCCGCACAGGATCTTCATGAACGTCGACTTGCCGGCACCGTTGGCCCCGATGAGGCCGTAGCGGTTGCCGTCGCCGAACTTGACGGAGACGTTCTCGAACAGGGGCTTGGCCCCGAACTGCTGGGTGATGTTGGCTGCGACGAGCACGGAAGCGTCCTGATTTTCAGATAAAACAAAGCCTTGGATTATAGCGCAGCGACGCTGCGGCGTGCGCTGCGAGTCGGAGCCGATGCGCGGAGCTGTGCCCGCGTGTCGGAATCGTCCGACGCCGGTTTAGGACCGGGCCGATGGGGCGGAGCGGGGGTGGCGCCTAAAGTGAAGACGTGATCCGGGGCTGCACCGCCCGGCGCCCTCAAAGGAGAACATCATGCTGCACTACGCCGTCGTCTTCTTCGTCATCGCCCTCATCGCCGCCGTGTTCGGTTTCGGCGGCATCGCCGCGGGTGCCGCCGAGATCGCCAAGGTGCTCTTCGTCGTGTTCCTGGTGATGGCGGTCGCCAGCTTCGTCATCAACCTCGTCAAGGGACGGTGAGTCCATGGCCCGCGTCGTTGGTGGGGCCGGCCTCGCCGGCCCGCTTCGGCTATGCTCGCGCCCCTACACCGCATTCCGGACCTCCGCCCATGCTGCGCATCGCCATCGTCGACGACCACCAGATCGTGCGTGCCGGCTTTCGCGAGCTGCTGGCCGACGAGCTCGGCCTCGAGATCGTGTTCGAGGCCGCCTCGGGTGAGGCGGCGCTCGAGTCCCTTCGCGAACAGCCGGTCGACGTGCTGCTGCTCGATCTGTCGCTGCCCGGGCAGAGCGGCGTCGACGTGCTGCGCGCGGTGCGCCAGCGTTACGAGGGCATGCGCGTGCTGATGCTGTCGGGTTTCCCGGAAGAACGCTACGCGCTGGCGATGATCCGCAACGGCGCCGACGGCTACCTGTGCAAGGACTGCTCGCGCGAGGCGCTGCTGCAGGCCATCCGCACCGTGGCGCAGGGCCGGCGCTACGTGTCGGCGCGCACCGCCGAACTGCTCGCCGACGAGCTCGGCGGCGGGGGCGGCGGCGCGCCGCACGAGAAGCTGTCCGACCGCGAGCTGCAGGTCTTCCTGCGCCTGGCGCGCGGCGAGTCGGTGTCGGACATTGCCGCCGTGCTCAACCTGAGCGTGAAGACCATCAGCACCTACCGCACCCGCCTGCTCGAGAAGCTCGGCGTGGCCAGCAATGCCGAGCTGGCGACCTACGCGCTGCGCCACGGGTTGATCCTGGACTGAGGAGCTCGTGTCGATGAGCGCGCCACTCAATTCCGAATCTGCCACCGTCCCCGCGCTGCGCGTCGTGCTCGTGGAAGACTCCGCGATGCTGCGCGGGATGTTGTGCGAGATGCTCGCCGAGCTCGACGGCGTCGGCGTCGTGGCCGAGGCCGAGGACGAGCAAGGGGCGCTTGCCGCGCTCGAGGCGCAGCGCCCGGATCTCGCCATCATCGACCTCGAGCTGCGCATGGGCAGCGGCCTTGGCGTGCTGAGGCAACTGCAGGCCGAGCCGGAGCGCTTCGGCCGTCCGCGCGCGGTGGTGTTCTCCAACTACGGCCACGCGCCGGTGCGCGCGCGCTGCGAGCAGCTCGGCGTCGAGCGCTTCTTCGACAAATCCTTCCAGCTCGACGAGCTGATCGACTTCGTCCAGGGGGCCATTCCAGGCATTCCCGGCATTCCGGGCTGAGCCGCTTCAGTGCATGCGTGCGAACGGCACGCGTGCGGTGATGCGCGTGCCCTTGCCCGGCGCGCTGTCGATCTCCAGCCGACCGGCGAGCATCTGCACCCGGTGCGCCATGCCGGCCAGCCCGTGGCGGTTGTGGCCGCGCGCCGCCGGGTCGAAGCCCACGCCGTCGTCTTCCACCGCCAGCACCAGCTCGTCGCCTTCGACCCCCAGGCGCAGGCGCACCGAGCTCGCCTGTGCATAGCGGCGCACGTTGGTCAGGGCCTCCTGCGCGATGCGGTAGAGCGCAAGTGCCGTCTGCGCGGGCACATCGGGCAGGGCATCGGGCAGCTCGATCGCGAGCCGGCCGCCCTGTTCGCCGATGTCGCCGCTGTCGGGCAGGGCGCGCAGCGCTTCGAGCAGGCCGAGCTCGGACAGCAGCGGCGGACGCAGGCCGGCCACCACCTTGCGCTTGAGCGCGATGCCCTGGTTCAAGGTGTCGAGCAGGCGGTCGAAGCGGCTGCGCATCGGCGCCACGGTGTCGGCCGGAAGCTTGCGCGCGATCCAGGCGGCGTCGAGCTTGGCGGCGGTGAGCAAGGCGCCGAGTTCGTCGTGCAGCTCGCGCGCGAGGCGCGCCTGCTCGGCCTCGCGCGCATTGGTCAGGTAGGTCGCCAGGCTGCTCAGTTCCTCGGTGCGGTGGGCGACTTCGGTGTGCAGGCGCTCGTTCTCGGAGCGCAGCAACTGCGCCATGCGTTCGCGCAGGCGGTCCTGGCGGTAGAGCACCACGACCAGCACCAGCAGCAGCGCCAGCACGCTCGCGCCGAGCACCCGGTTCATCGTGCGCGCGTCGCCAAAGCGTGCGAAGGCGCCATCCTGGGTGGCGTCGATCTCGGCCTGGGTTGCGGTACGCAGGGCGAGGATGCGGGTGCGGATGTCGTCGGTGACCTGCTTGCCGGTGCCGCCGTCGGGCTGGTCGGCGCCGGGCGGAACCCCGCGTTCGATCGCCTGCGTGAGCAGGCTCCAGCGCATGTCGATCAGCAGCGCCAGGTGGTCGACGGTCTCGTGCTGGCGCTCGTCCGCCCAGGTGTCGGCGCGCAAGGCTGCGAGCGTGCTTTCCAGCGCGGCCTGGCCGTCCTGGTAAGGCCTCAGGTAGACCGGGTTCTGCGTCAGCAGGTAGCCGCGCACGCTCGACTCGGCGTCGAGCATCTGCAGCAGCAGGGTGTCGAGGTGATGCAGGCGCACCGAGCGCGCGCGCAGATCCTCCAGCGCGACGCGGCTCGACTCGGACTGCCACTGGCCGGCGAGCAGCCACGCCAGCCCGAGCACGAAGCTCAGCAGCAGCACGGCGATCAGGCGCCCCGCGCGCGGGTGCGGCAGGCGGGATGGGGCGGGGGGCAAGGGCAGAGGCTCCGGATCGGCATTCATGAACCTGTCCTATCCTGGCCCACGCCTGCGGGC
This sequence comes from Thauera sp. DNT-1, assembly GCF_055393985.1. Taxonomy (NCBI): domain Bacteria; kingdom Pseudomonadati; phylum Pseudomonadota; class Betaproteobacteria; order Rhodocyclales; family Zoogloeaceae; genus Thauera; species Thauera sp. DNT-1. Next base: position 3,100,635 of record NZ_AP043752.1, read on the forward strand.
TTGTCCGCAGCATGGGGCGGCAGCGCGCACGGCCCCGGGCGCGGGCTAGCGTGGAAACGGGGCTGCGGCGCGCGTCCTCAAGGACGGATCACGATGTCGTTCTTCACCGACTTCACGCCCGGGGTGGTGCGCGCGATCTCGACCGCGCGGTTGCGCTCGGCGGTGCTCTTGGCGAAGCCGGACAACTGCACCGTGCCCTTGAGCGTCTCCACGCTGATCGACATGGCGCTGACGGTCGGGTCTTCGGCGAACTTCGCCTTCACGCGCGTGGTCACGGTGGCGTCGTCGACGTATTCGCCGACCGTGGATTGGTCGCGGGTGACGGCGCAGCCGACGGCGGTGAAGGCGAGCAGGCCGGACAGGGCGAGGGTGGCGGCGGTGTGTTTCATGGCGGGTCTCCTGAGGGTTGTCGTGTCTTGGCGGGTCGGTCCCGCGAGTGGGTTGCAACTCCACTATAGGCGCGACTTCCTGCGGGCGTTGTCCGACGAGGCGGAAAACCGTGTAGGACGATTCCGTCACCTTCCCGTCGGGGGATGCCGATCATCGCGTGCCGGGGCGCTCGCCCGCGTCGCGCGGGAGCCTCCTGCGCGTGCGCAGGCCGCCGTCCTGCGCAGGGCGGACCGCCCTGGACGGTCCGCGTCCGCCCTCAGGGCCGCTGCGTCTGCGCGATCATCTTGTCGAGCGCCATCGTGTGGTCCGCCTCCTCGGTGGCGAACTCCATGGCCAGCGTCTTGATCTCCGGGTCGGTGCTGGTCTCGGAGACGGTGCGGTAGAAATTCATCGCGCGCGCCTCGTTCTCGCGCGCGTATTCCAGCGCCTGCCAGGCGTTCATGGTGTAGTCGAAGGCGTCCTCGTCGCCGACCTCGGTGGGCGCGACCCAGCGGTATTGCCAGGACTTGAGCCGCGGCAGCTCGTGGCCGGCGGCGCGCTCGACGATCGAGTCGCCGTGCATGTTGGAGTAGCGCACCATGTCGCGGAACAGCGAGGCGACCTCGAGGTTGTTGTGCGCCTCCATCATGTCGGCCAGTTCGAGGTAGCGTTCGGCGGCCTCGCGCTCCATGGCGATCGCGTGGGCGAGAAATTCGGGCATCGTGTAAGACATGGTCGTCCTCCTGGAATCGTGTCGTTTTGTTTGGCTTCACATATATCACGTGGTGAAACGGACGACAGGCTATACGCCGACGGTCTGCTTGTCTCGCCGCAGCGCACAAGGGGGGCCACGCACACACCGAAACCGGCTGTCGTCCATCTTCGTCAAGGCCGTCGCCCGGGCATCGGTCGTCGATGCACGCGCCGGAACGACCTCGCCCCCGCACTGGCCCGCACCCGCATGCCGTCTTGTGCCACTTGGCGCAGCTTCACCGTTGGAGAGCCTGTTGATGCCGTGCTTGATTCCCTTGTGAACTGGTCTATAAACTGGTCTATGGCAACCGGAGAACGTGATGAATCTTGAAATCGGCTCATACGAGGCCAAGACCAAACTGCCCGAACTGCTCCGCGGCGTGCAGGCGGGCAAGCGCTACACCATCACCCTGCGTGGCGAGCCCATCGCCGACCTGATACCGGCTGAAGGCGCCAAGCAAGCGGATGCCGCCGCGGCCGTCGATGCGATGCGCCAGTTCATGCGCGTGGCACCCGCCGTCGAGGGGATCGACATCAAGGCGCTGATCAACGAGGGGCGGGCATGAGCTTCGTGCTCGATAACTCGGTGGCGATGTGCTGGCTGCTGGCCGATGGCAAGCCGGCCGATGTGGCGTACGCCGAGGCCGTGCTCGATGCGCTGCGTGAGCAGCAGGCGCTGGTCCCATCGCTGTGGGCGCTCGAGGCCAGCAACATGATCGCCCGGGCCGAGGCCAAGGGGCTGCTCACCGAGGCACGCTCGCAGGCCTTCGTCGTCCTCCTGCAGCGACTGAACATCGCGACCGATCCGGCCACGGCCGCCCACGCCTTGGGTGACACCCTGCACCTGGCCCGGCGTCACAAGCTATCGGCGTACGACGCGGCCTATCTGGAGCTGGCCCTGCGAACCGGCCTGCCCCTCGCAACCCTGGACGCAGATCTCGAGAAGGCGGCGCAGGCCGCGGGCGTGGAGGCGTTCGCCCCGAACTGACCGGGCGCCGAGCCGTCGCCCTTGTAGCGGATGGGCTGATCGGCGATGGCCGTGAAATTGTCCAACTTCGCTTCGAGACGAAGTTCGTCGAAGCAGTTGCCCTTGATTTCCCAGGGGGGAGCCTGAAGCGGCGTCCCGAGTGAAGTGGGTGCGAATATCGCTGGTATCCCGGTGGAGAGACGGGCGTTTCCGAAAAGTTCGGGGGCTGACTGCTGGAGCGGCATGGGCAGCCACCCGGGATGTTGCTGCGTGCAGCCAGCCTGCGCGGACCGCAGCGTGGGTGCAGCTGTCGAGCAGCCCGGTGGGCCACGATCAACCACGGAGTCGATCGTATTCGCATGATGGTTGGAGCTCGTTTCCAATGATCAGTGGCCAATCGAGGCATCTGGCGGGTGACAGCAGCTCGGCCTGAGCCGACGTCCAAGAAGTCCAGCATCAACAGCCGCTCTTCGTCCGAACCGGTCGTGCATTACAATGGGATTATTGTCTGAACGACCGCTTGCGTCTGAGCGAAAGATCAGAAGATGCTGATTGTTACCTACGCCCATCTGCGGTCCCAGACGACTTCTGACCATTGCCAACAATGAGATTTGATGGAGATGCCGAGGCGATGACATGACGACAGCGGCAAAGATCTACTTCACCGACTTCTTTGAAGTCGTGCCCGAGGTGTTGGAAGACTATGGCGCGCTCAATATCTCCTTGATCAACGATCTCCCGCTGTTCGTCGATCCGTTCTTGCTTTTTGACAGCGAAGAGATTGAACACCAGCGCCTCCACGACGAAATTATCTGCTACGTGAAGTTTCTGCGCGATATATCGTGCGACCCTAGCATCAGCAAGGGACTGCTTGATAGCTGGTTCCGCTTTCCGGAGGTCAGCCAGAACTGGCTCGGATTCAGCAAGACGGGGAACAATGGAAGCGGCCTCGGCAAACAGTTTGCCGGAGCGCTTCATCGCAATCTCCATCAGGTATTCAAGGATTTCGGAAGCGAAACGATTAGTCGTGGAAGCCACCTCGAAAAGCTGTGTCTGCTAGCGGACGGCGTAGGTCGCGACCATTTAAGCGACTTTACAACCAATCTGATCAAGCAATACCTGCTTGACTATACACAGACTTTTGCGAAAACACATATTGCGTCGAGCTTCCGACGGAATTTCGCCGTCGAGAAGGTCGCCTTCGATTACAAGACAAGGCGGTGGAAGGGTGGGCGTTATGACCTGCCGGCTTTCGGCAACGACTATGTCCTGCTGACCCCGAAGGTGATTCTGACTAAAGACGAGGCATGGATTAATCGCAGCGACCTACTCGACAACTTTCAGGGCGTCTACAACTCGATCCCCGATGACCAATTGAGGGCGCAGGTTAATGAGTATTTCCTGCGCCGCTTGTCGGAGGACGCCAAGGAAGAAGAAATTCGAGAGGCTGCTGCGATCACCATCGAGCAGTTCCCGCAAGTGCTGGACTACTACATCCGACACAAGGAGGAGACGGGAGACGAGGCCCACAAGGTCAGCAACTCCAAGGTTCGCGACACAGAGCAGCAGTTCATTCATCAGATCCGTGCGCTGGTCGATCAGAAGCTGGTTGGTACAGAATTTTATCAAGAGGCGGATGACAGCTTCGAAGAATCCATGCGGCGCCTGCACTACCTGAAATCGGTCATCGAGGACCAAGATGGCTATCGCATGTTCTACCACAATGGCAAGCCGATTCATCGAGAGGCGGACCTGCAACTCATGTATAAGCTTACGTGGTGCGCCTCCATTTACGACGTGAATCGCGAGGTGAATAACGGCAGAGGTCCTGTCGATTTCAAGGTTTCCAAGGGCAGCCGGGACAAGACTCTGATCGAATTCAAGTTAGCATCGAATTCGAAGCTGAAACAGAACATGAAGCATCAGGTTGGCGTGTATGAGGCGGCGAACGACACGGCGAAGTCCATCAAAGCGATTCTGTACTTTTCGGAAAGCGAGTTCCGTAAGGTTCAAACCATTCTCGCCGAACTTGGATTGTCTGGGCGCCGAGATGTTGTCCTGATTGACGCATGTGCGACAAACAAACCATCAGCGTCGAATGTGTGCGATCCGCAGCAGGGTAGGCTGCCATGGATCGAATGAATCGCCCCTTGAGATCTTTACGCAGACCGTCAGGTCCACCCCGAAAACTGTCAGACGATCTACTTCGGCTGGTGGGCCGTTGCAGACTCTTGGTCGATTGCACAGGATGACAGCTCTCAGCTGCAACCAGACATTGCCCATCAGTTGATCACAATCGCATAATAGATAATTGCGCATCCTTTATATAGCCGATCCAACTGGAGCGCTCGTTACTTGTAGCCCCCTAAAGGTGGAGCGCTAGCATTGGGCAGGATGGTCTAATAAGAACCGGAGTTGTCTAGGATTGATGATCATCACTGGTCCCGATGGACATCGATAAGTTGAAGGTTTGGGGCATTGCTGACCGATAGAATTCTAGACTTTTTATTCGGACTGGCGTAATCAACGGGGATAATATTTTGTCTGACCTCAATTACCAAAAACAAGCGCAGGACTTTTACGGGAAGGCACCAGTCATCATTTTGGGCAGCGGCGCCTCGGCTGCACACGGCATGTCTGGAATGTGGGCGCTAGCGAACCATCTGGTCACAAATACCGACATTTCAGGCTTGAATGCTGCTGAAATCGAGGCATGGCAGAAATTCTGCCAGCTGCTGAAGGATAATGTTGACCTAGAAACCGCCCTACACCAAGTAACAGCTTCTGAAGAACTGACATCCAGAATTGTTAAAGCCACTTGGATCCTGATTGACTCTGAAGATAGCGAAATATTTCAAAAGAGTCTTCAGGATAATGCGATTTTTCCATTGAGCCGCCTTCTTGAACACATGTTCAAAAGCAGCCTCAAAGTCATAAATATCGTCACTACAAACTATGATCGCTTGGCGGAGTATGCCTGCGATCACGGGCGAATCCATCATTACACAGGGTTCACACACGGCTTCTGCCGCCAGCTCGCAGCCCCTACAGAAATTACCTCTGCGCGCAGGGCTAATATTTGGAAGGTCCATGGATCTCTGGATTGGTTCCAATCCCCTCTGGAAGATACTGTCGCACTCTCAAATATCCAAGGTATACCGGATGGCTACCAGCCGCAGATTGTGACTCCTGGTACGCAGAAATACCAAAAAACGCATCTTGAGCCGTTCCGCTCCATTATTAATAACGCTGACCAGGCTCTCAATGAAGCCGGTTCTTACCTTTGTATTGGCTACGGTTTTAATGATGAGCATATTCAGCCGAAACTGATGGTGAAGTGCCTTCGGCAGAGAACGCCTATAACCATTATCACCTATACGCTTTCCGACTCTGCGAAGAAGATTATTCTTGATGGTAAAGCACAGAACTACCTGGCAATAGAACGGGGCGAAACAGACGATCAATCCATCGTTTATTCCTCCCTAGATAGCGCTCCGTTGAAGGTGGAAAAGAATATCTGGAGTCTTGAAGGTTACCTTTCACTCATCATGTAGGACGAAGAGATGCCGACTTTTAACTTTAGGGACGAAGAAGCGCTTGGGAAGGTTGCCTCCGTCGACACCACAAATGTGATCGTAGAGGTGGAGAATGTCGACCAGCTCAAAAGGTTGCAGGTTAACCATCTCGCCGTGCTTCAAAGCAGCAGGCCCGGACAGCACCTCATCGGTCTCATTACGCAGGTGACTCGTAAGCGCGGCATCGAAGAAATTATCAATGACAGTATCAACGGCCACGCGTCAGAGTTAAATCTGTGCCGTATCGCTCTGATTGGCACGATGCTGGATCGTGACGGTGAAAAAGAAAACGTGTTCCGTCGTACGCTCGAAAGCGTTCCTGAAATTGACGCGAACTGCTTTTCGCTCGAAAGCGAAAACCTCACAGGTTTCATGCGTACCCTTTCCAGCGTCTCAGCCGGTGGGAATGCCCTGACTCTCGGCAAATACACGCTGGACGAGCACGCCGTTGCTTACCTCAACGGCAATAAATTTTTCCAGCGCCACGCCTTCATTGGCGGCAGCACCGGGTCGGGTAAGTCCTGGACGACTGCCAAGATCATCGAACAGATGTCGGGGCTAACTACGGCGAACGCTATTGTCTTCGACCTCCATGGCGAATACTCGCCACTAGTAGGACAGGGCATTCAACATTTCAAGGTCGCAGGACCAGCAGACGTTGAGGCCAAGAAAACCATCGGCGATGGTGTCCTCTATCTGCCGTACTGGCTGCTTTCGTATGAAGCGCTGGTGTCTATGTTCGTTGACCGCAGCGACCAGAACGCCCCCAACCAGGCCATGATTATGGCGCGCGAAATCAACCAGGCGAAGCAAAGGTACCTGGAGGAAAACGGCCAGCAAGATGTGTTGAAGCATTTCACCGTCGATAGCCCGGTTCCGTTCGATCTCGATGTCCTTATGGGGCGGCTGAATGACATCAACGTCGAAATGGTTCCCGGCGCTAAGGTAGGTACCGAAAAGCAAGGTGATTTCTTCGGGAAACTCGCCCGCATGATTTCCCGCCTTGAGAACAAGATATCCGATAGACGCCTTGGCTTTATGTTCAACGGCGGTGGAGATGTTCTGGATTTCACCTGGCTCGAGAAATTCACCACTGCCGTACTCGGGAGTGCCGATGAGAATGGCAAGGCCGGGATCAAAGTCATTAACTTCTCGGAAGTGCCTTCCGACGTTCTGCCGTTGATCGTATCCCTCGTTGCTCGGGTTACATTCTCCGTTCAACAGTGGACGCCCTCCGAGCTACGTCATCCGATTGCGCTTTTGTGTGATGAGGCACATCTCTACATGCCTCAGCGCAACATGGCCGACTCTGCCGACGACATCTCGCTCGATATTTTCGAGCGCATCGCGAAGGAGGGACGTAAATACGGGGTCAGCCTGGTGGTGATAAGTCAACGTCCGTCCGAAGTGAATAAAACGATGCTCAGCCAGTGCAGTAACTTCGTGTCCATGCGGCTGACCAACGCCGAGGATCAAGGCGTTATCAAGCGCCTGCTTCCCGATAGCCTTGGCGGATTTAGCGACGTCTTGCCCACTCTCGATACAGGCGAAGCTCTGGTTGTCGGTGACGCCAGTCTCCTGCCAAGCCGGATCAGGATTGATGAGCCCAAAAACAAACCGAATAGTGGTACGGTCAATTTTTGGGATGAATGGCAGAAGCCAGTCAAAGACAACCGTTTGTCGATTGCAGTCGATAACTGGCGTAAGCAAAACATTCAGTGAAGCACCCCGGGTGTCGTAGCCGCTGCGAAGCCTGCTTTTCCTTACAATCCCGCCGTTTGGATCGTAAGAGCCGAATGGCAGCAATGGCCGAGCTGCTGCCACACGTTTGACTTGACGTAAACGTCCTCGAAGTCGATCAGGACGTGCTTGGTGTGCAAGGCTGGCCTCCGGAGTGGCGGTCAGACGGCTGATCCGCGCATCTGCAGCGTCGCGCGGCATTTCGGGAAACGGACACAGCCCCAGAATCGCCCGTGCGTGCCGTCGCGCGCAGCCATCTTCACCCCGCAGGACGGGCAGGTGGGCGTCGTCCAGTCGCCTTCCGTCGCGAAGTCGAGCAGTTGTCGACGCAGGGCTGCGGGCAAGCGCTCGAGCATGGCGAGGAACAGTTTGCCGTCGAGCAGGGTGATGCGGTTCTCCGCGGCGAAGCTGCGGGCCTCGTCGGTGAAGCCGTTCGGGGCCATGAAGAAGGCCTTGTCGACGCGCTCGTGCGCCATCACACCCCGCAGTTCCCGCACCGGCTTTACGCCGACGGCCTGGTTCCAGGCCTTGCACTGGACGACGGCCGTGCAACGCTGGGGATCGGCGGCGTCCTGGAACAGGCGGATGTCGACGCCGCCGTCGGCGCCGAGCCGGGTGGTTTCGGCGCGGATGCCTTTCACCCGATAGAACTCGCAGCACAGGTCTTCGAAGCGCTTCCACTCGATGCGGTCGATGAGCTCGCGCGACCACGCGGTGGGCCGGGCCTCGGGCGCTGCGGCGCTGGTCGGGGGGGCGAATGATTCCGCAAGCGGGGCCTTGTCGACTTCCGGCAACGAGGCTTCGGTCGCGCGCGCTGCCGCTTGTGCCGGGCGGTTCGTGGGCGAGCGCGGCGGCACTGGCGAGTCCTGCGGGCGCTGCCGCAGCAAGCGGATCAGCGAGATGCCGCCGAAGACGACGGCCATCAGCCAGGCCAGCGGTACGAAGATCAGCACCAGACTGTCGAGCACGCGGCTGCTGCCGAGCAGGGCGGGGATGATGACGGTGGCGGCAAGGACGCACACGGCCGCCATGGCGGCAGAGACCTTCCAGTCGGACGTGGCGGCGATCTCGATCAGGCCCGGATCGCGGCGGGACTTGCGGTAAGGGCGGGGCATGTTGCAATTATGGTTTGCGCGAATGCATTCGGCATGTACCAGGCAATGACACCCGCGAACTACTTCTCGGATCTGGGCCGATTTGATGAGTGTGGTGCGAGGCGCGACGACCGCAGCCGCCGCGCCACTCGCCTCAGCGCATCTCGAACGCCTCGCGCCGGAAGCTCAGCCGACGTCCCCACAGCCGCGCCAGCCCGGCCTTGAGCTGGTCGCCGAAGCCACGCGGGCCGCAGAACCAGACTTCCGCGCGCTGGCCGTCGGTGGCCGTGGTGGCGAGGCGCTCGGGCGTGAGGTCGTCGCCGGCGGCGCGGTCGTGGATGTGCAGGCTCACGCTCGGCAACTCGGCGCACAGGCTGCGCAGGCGTTCGACGAAGGGGTCGTGTGCCGCGCCGCGGGTGCTGTAGTGCAGCTCCACCGTCGGGGCCGCGGCGGGGTCGGCGCGCAGGGCGTCGAGCCAGGCCAGGAAGGGGGTGACGCCGATGCCGCCGGCGATCCAGATCTGGCGCGCCTTGTGGTCCTGGCGGCCGAGCACGAAGCGGCCGTAAGGGCCTTCGACGGTGACCGCCTGGCCGACCGCGACGCGGCTGGCGAGCTGGCGGGTGTAGTCGCCCAGGGCCTTGATCTGGAAGGTGAGGCTGCGGTCGCCGTGGTCGGCGCTGGCGATGGTGAAGGGGTGCGAGCCTTCGAAGCGCTCGAGGCCGACGAAGGCGAACTGCCCGGCCTGGTGACCGCGCCAGGCGCCGTCGAGCCGGCAGACGATCTCGGTGACGTCGGGGGCAGGCGAGGACACGGCGGTGACCACGCCCTGCACCTTGCGATCGTGGCCGATGCGGCCCGTCAGCGCGATGACCGAGGCGACCGTGCCCGCAGCGAGCAGCAGCGCGAGCAGCACGCCGACCGGCTGCGTCCAGTAGTCGGGCGGCGCCAGCACGGCGGCGTGGAAGGCGAGCAGCAGGTAGAACACCGGCATCGCGCGGTGGAGGTGGCGCCAGAACTTGTAGGGGAAGCGCTTCCACAGGCTGAGCACGACCATCGCCAGCACGAGGTAGATGGCGAACTCGCCGAGCTCCTCGCCGGCGTCGCGCAGCATCTCGTAGAGGCCGCCGAACTCGTCGTGCGCTGGCTTCCCGGCCTTGCCGTAGAGCGACTTGATGACGTCGTCGGACATCTCGATCAGCCAGTGCAGCGCGGCGAACACCGCGGCCAGGATGCCGGCCCACTTGTGCAGGCGGAAGATGCGATCCATGCCGCCGAGCGGGCGCTCGAGCACGGTGGGGCGGGTGGCGAGCACCATCGCCAGCGACATCAGGCCGATGGCGAGCAGGCCGCTGAGGTACAGGCCCTGTTCGCGGATCAGCCAGGGCAGGGAGGCGATGCCGCCGTCGAGGGCGGCGACGTTGAGGCCCCAGGCCGCGGCGACAAGGGCGACGAAGGCGGCGAGGGCGGGGAGGGTTGAAAGCGTGGGGATCATGGCGCGAGCTCCCGGCGGTAGGTCGGACAGCGTGGGGTCGGACAGCGTGGGGTTGGGCGCGGCGTGCGCGAGTGGCGGGCGCGCGGTGCACGCGCGTGGCTGCGACGCGGCGATCGCGCACCGAAAGGGGGCGCCGGTCGAGCCGGCCCCCCCTGGGGTGGCGCTTACTTGCTGCGCTTGACCTCGGTCTTGAGGACGTCGCCGGTGACCGGATCGACGTCCAGCTCCACGCGCTGGCCCTGCGGGTCGGTGGCCTTGACCTCGTACTTGTTCTTGTCGCGCTCGATCTCGCGGAAGTCGGTGTAGCCGGCGGCTTCGAGCTTGGTCTGCACGTCCTTCAGGCTCATCCAGCTGGACTGGGCGGCGGGCGTCGTAGCCGCGGCCGGGCTGGCAGCCGGGGTCACGCTCTGGGCGAACGCGGGGGCGATGGCGGCGCCGGCGCCGATGAGTCCGCCGGTGAGGGCCAGGGTGGCGATGAGAGTGGTGGCACGCATGATGGCATCTCCTGTGTCGGTTGGGCGGTCCTGTTGCGACCGTGATGCCATGCTGCGCCGCGCTGGCTGAATCGATGCTGAAGATGCCGTTCATCCGCCGTTCATGTCGAGCGGGCGCTGCAGGTGCGGATTGCCTTGCGCGGTTCGGCTTCAGCCGGGCTGGCGGCGGTAGCGCGCCAGGCGCACGTCCACCGTCATCGTCAGCGCGACGAGCGCCGCCGCGCGGGCGCGGCCTTCGGCGCTGGCGCGGTAGAGGTGGGGCGTCATCGCCAGCAGGTCGGCGATCTGGGCTGCGCCGTCGACGTGGATCTGGAAGCGCAGGGTGTCGCTGGCGAGGTGCTCGAAGCCCGGGGGCGCCGCGCGGCTGGCCGGGCGCTCGGGCTTGAGTGCGGGGTAGATGACTTCGCGCAGCTCGCGCAGGTGGTCCGGGCCGGCGTCGACCTGCAGCAGTTCGCCGCCGGGGCGCAGCACGCGCGCGAACTCGGGGTAGACCGGGAATCCGAACATGCACAGCACGCGGTCGAGCGTGGCCGGCAGCACCGGCAGGCCGGCGTTGCTGCCGACGATCCAGGCGGTGGACGGATCGGCGCCGGCCCGGCTGCGGGCGTCCTGCAGATCGCGCTTCGCCGCCGCCTGCACCGCCCACTTCGAGATGTCCAGACCGGCGAGCGCGAGCGTGCGCGCTTCCACCGCCGCCGCCGCGGAGAGCTGGCGCAGGTAGTAGCCCTCGCCGCAGCCGGCGTCGAGGCAGGCGAGCGTCTGGCCGGGGGCCGCGCCCTCGAACACGGTGCGCGCTACCGCAGCGGCGATCGGCGCGTAATGCCCGGCCTCGAGGAAGCGCCGGCGCGCGGCGACCATCTCCTTGCTGTCGCCGGGGTCGCGCGAACGCTTGTTCTGCACCGGCAGCAGGTTCACATAGCCCTGGGCGGCGAGGTCGAAACAGTGCCCGTCCGCGCAGCGCAGGCTGCCGCCCTGGCGTTGCAGCGGCGCGCCGTCGAGCGGGCAGGCGAGGGCGGTGAAGGGAGTGGCGGGCATGGTCGGCGTCGGGCGATGGAGGCGGACGGGATGATAGGGGAGCCGACGTCGCGGCGGCGAGCGCTCCGGCTGCGCGCGTCCCGGGCTACCATCGGGCGGATGACCGAGGAGAGCTGCCGATGCATGCATCCGAAACCCTGCTGAACACGCTGCGCCGGCCCGGTGTGCTGCCCGGCTCGGAGGGCGGCGTCGAGCTGATCGAGACCCACATCTCCTGGGTGCTGCTCGCCGGCGAGCACGCCTGGAAGCTGAAGAAGCCGCTCGACCTCGGCTTCCTGGACTTTTCCACGCCGGCGCGCCGGCGCGAGGCCTGCGAGGCGGAGCTGCGGCTCAACCGCCGCACGGTGCCGGAGATCTACGAGGCGGTGGTGGCGGTGCGCGGCAGCCCCGAGGCGCCCCGCCTCGACGGTGGCGGCGAGCCCTTCGACTGGCTGCTGCGCATGCGCCGCTTCGACCAGGCCGGGCTGTTCTCGCGCCTGCTCGACGAGGGCAGGCTGGCGCCCGCGCTCTTCGATCGCCTCGCCCGCCATGTCGCCGCGTTCCACGCCGCCGCCGCGGTGGCGTTGCCGGGCGGGGCGTTCGGCGATGCGGCCGCGGTGCATGCGCCGGTGCGGCAGAACTTCGCGCAGATGCGCGAGCACCTCGATCCCGGCGTCCATGCCGACCTGCTCGCGATGCTGGCCCGGGTGGAGGCCTGGGCCGAGGCGCAGTACGCCGCGCTCGCGCCGGTGTTCGCCGTGCGCCTGGCTGAAGGTCGAGTGCGCGAATGCCATGGCGACCTCCACCTGGGCAACCTGGTCGTGCTCGACGGCGAGCCGCGCCTCTTCGACGCCATCGAGTTCAGCGCCGAGCTGCGCTGGACCGACGTCGTCGCCGACGTCGCCTTCCTGGTCATGGACCTGCAGGCGCGCGGGCGGGCCGCGCTGGGTTGGCGCTTCCTCAATGCCTGGCTGGAGCGCTGCGGCGACTACGCCGGCCTGCGCGTGCTCCCCTACTACCTCAGCTATCGCGCGATGGTGCGCGCCAAGATCGCCGCGATCCGCGCCAGCCAGCTCGACGGCGCCGAACGCAGCGAGAGCGTGGACGAATGCCGTCGCTACCTCGCGCTCGCCGAGGCGCAGAGGGCGCTGGGCGCGCCGGCCTTGCTGGTGGCCTGCGGCGTCGCGGGCGCGGGCAAGACCAGCCAGTCGCAGGCCCTGGTGGAGGCGGGCGGGGTGATCCGCGTGCGCGCCGACGTCGAGCGCAAGCGCCTCGCCGGCCTGGCGGCGGAGGCGACGAGCGGCTCCGGCCTCGGCGGCGGGCTATATACCCCGGAGGCCACCGCGCGCACCTATGCGCGCCTAGCCGTGCTGGCGCGCGTGGTGCTCGAGGCCGGGCGCCCGGTGCTGGTCGACGCCACCTTCCTGAAACGCGCCCAGCGCGCGGCGTTCGCCGGGCTCGCGCAGGAGCTCGGCGTGCCCTTCGCCATCCTCGCCTTCGATGCGCCGGAGGACGTCCTGCGTGCGCGCGTGCGCGCCCGCCTGGCCGCCGGCGGCGACGCCTCGGAGGCCGACGAGGCGGTGCTCGAGGCGCAACTGCGCAGCCGCGAGGGCTTCGCTGCCGAGGAACTCGCGCGCGTCCTGCCGATCGATACCCGGCCAGTGCCGGATTGGCGCAGCCTGCTGCCGGCGCTGTCGAGGCTGTGGCCGGGGGCTCCGCGCACGGACGGCCGGCTCACGTCCAATTGAACGCACCCTGCGGCGTGCCCGGTCTCCGTGCCACGGCGGCCGGGCAAGGCAACACAGAGAACCCCTGCACCCAATGGATACCCTTACCCACGCCCTCTCCGGTGCCCTCGTCGGCCGCGTGCTGGCCTCGCGTCGGCCTGCTGCCGGCACCCGGGCGGCGAACGCAGCGGCGGTGCCGGTCTGGCAGATGGTGGTCGCCGGCACCGCGGCGGCGATCTTCCCCGACCTCGACTTCGTGCTCGGCTGGATCTCCGAGCTCACCTACCTGCGCGGCCACCGCGGCGTCACCCACTCACTGATCCTGCTGCCGCTGTGGGGCGTGCTGATCGCCTGGCTGCTGGCGCGCTTCTGGCAGCGCGGCGGACGGGTGGCGGCGGGCTGGCGAAGCTTCTACCCGGTGGTGTGCGCGGCGATCTTCGTGCACATCCTCGGCGACCTCATCACCCAGTTCGGCACCATGATCCTGGCGCCCTTCTCCGACCACCGCTTCGGCTGGGGTACGAGCTTCATCATCGACCTGCCCTTCACCGGCATCCTCCTCGCCGGCCTGCTCGCGAGCGCGCTATGGCGCAGCAGCCGCGTGCCGGCGACGGCGTCGCTGGTGCTGCTCGCCGGCTGGGTGGGCGTGCAGGCGACGGGGCGCGCCGAGGCGATCGACGCCGCGCGCGCCTACGCCGCGGCCAAGGGCATCGCCGCAGTCGAGGTGGATGCCGCACCGCGCCCGGCCTCGCCCTTCAACTGGACCGCGATCGTGTTCGACGGCGAGCGCTACCACTACGCCCACCTCAACACCCGGCGCAGCGAACCGCTCCTAGCCACCGCGGACGACAACTTCATCCGCCGCTTCTCCGCGCCCTACCTGCCGGTGGCGATGGCGCAGTGGGAGGTGCGCGAGCGCTTCGGCACCGGCAGCACGCGCGCGCTCGCCGAGCAGGTATGGAACGCGGAGGACTTCGCCTTCTACCGCTGGTTTGCGATGTTCCCGGTGCTCGACCACGCCGGCGAGGCGGGCGACGGCCAGGCATGCGCCAGCTTCAAGGACCTGCGCTTCCTCACCCCCGGGCGCGATGCGCAGCCCTTCATCTACGGCCTGTGCAACGCCGCTGGCGGCTGGCGCCTGTTCGAGCGCGAGGCGGGCGGGCTGCGCTGGATCGATCCGCGATGACGAAGCCGACCGACGACATGGGAGATTCACGACCTGCGCCGGCGCCGCATGCGGAAGCGGAGGGCGCCGGCGCACGCTCGCCCGCGAACGCCGAGTGCGAAACGGCCGAGCCCGTCCGCAAGCCACCGCGCTGGCGGCGTTGGGGCGTGGAGATCGGCATCTTCGTCGTCATCTTTTTCGCGGTGCAGGCCTGGATGGCGCGCGACGTCCCGGCCGGCCTCGCGCCGGATTTCGCCACCGTCGCCGCCGACGGCCGCGGGCTCAGCCTCGCCGAATGGCGCGCCGCGCATCCGGGCAAGGCGGTCGGGGTGTATTTCTGGGCGGACTGGTGCCCGATCTGCACCGCGCAGCAGGGCACGATCGATGGCGTGCAGGCGGACCACCCGGTGCTCACCGTCGCCATGCAGTCGGGCGGCGCGGCGGAGGTGACAGGCGTGCTCGCCGAGCGCGGCCTGGCCTGGACCACCGCCATCGACGCCGACGGCCGCATTGCCGAGGCCTACGGCCTGCGCGGCGTGCCGGCCTTCGTCATCGTCGACCCGGCGGGCAAGATCCGCTCGGTGTCGCTCGGCTACGCCACCGGCTGGGGCCTGCGCGCGCGGCTGTGGTGGGCGGGTCTCCAGAGCTGAATGTTGTTGTCTTTGACAACATCCTTGTGTGTTGTCAATATGTCCAACATGAAAGCGATTCCCTTGATCCGCCGTCGGGTCGTGCTCGCGCCGGATGCTTTTGCAGAGATCGCCGTGTGGCGGGTTCCGGAGCCGGTGCCGCCTTCCGGGCATCCGTTCAAGTACCGCCTGGCCTACGTGGTCGGTGGCGAGCGTGTTCTGCGCTACGACAACGAGCGCGGCAAGGGCGATTACCGACATTACGGCGACACGGAAGCGGAATACGTCTTTTCCGATCCGGATCAACTCACCCGTGACTTCGGAGCGGACATTGCGAGGTGGAACCATGAACACGGTCGTTCTTGAAGTGCGCAGCCTGACGGACACGCTGGCGGACGCCGCGCGGGCAATGAAAACCGGGCGGGGTGACGCTCAGGTGCGGATCGCCTTCGCGACACCCGAACTGCTCTGGAAAGTCTTGAGCGCCAAGCGCTGGGAGTTGCTGAAGGCCTTGTGTGCGGCGGGTCCGGTGTCGATCCGCGAGGCCGCGCGCCGGGTCGGGCGCGACGTCAAGGCGGTGCATGGTGACGTCACCGCCCTGCTCGATGCCGGCGTGCTGTTGCGCACTGAAGATGGGCGGATCGAGTTTCCGTTCGATGCCGTGAAGGTCGAGTTTCTGCTGCAGGCGGCCTGAGGAGCAAACGGCATGGGCGCACCCGGACTGATCGCAGCCTTCACCGCCGGCGCCGCCACGCTTGCCGGCGGGCGGGCGCTGGTGCATTGGGGGATCCGCAAGGGTCTGGCGGCGCCGCGGGTGCCGCATCACACCGATCCGGGCGCGCTCGGGCTGGCGTTCGAGACGCTGCGCATCGGCACCGAGCATGGGAAGTCGCTGCATGCGTGGTTCATTCCGGCGCCGGGGAGCGCCTGTGATGGATCGGATCACGCTGCAAGCCCGGGCGCGGACCTTGCGGACGGCGAGCGCGATGACGCTCGTGCCGAGTTCGAATCCGCACCGGCCGTGGTGGTGATGCACGGCTGGGGCGGCAATGCGGCGCTGATGCTGCCGCTCGCCCGCCCGCTGCACGAGGCCGGCTACGCGATGCTGTTCGTCGACGCGCGCTGCCACGGCGCAAGCGACGACGACAGCTTCGCCTCGCTGCCGCGCTTTGCCGAGGACGCCGAGCACGCCTTCGCGTGGCTGGCGGCGCAGCCCGGGGTGGATCCGGCGCGCATCGCGCTGCTCGGCCATTCGGTCGGCGCCGGCGCGGTGCTGTTCGCGGCCTCGCGCAGGCCGCAGGTGGCGGCGGTGGTGAGCGTGGCGGCGTTCTCGCATCCGGCGGCGATGATGCGGCGCTGGCTGGCGGGCAAGCGCATCCCCGAGAAGCCGTTGGGGCGCTACATCCTCGACTACGTGCAGAAGACGATCGGCCACCGCTTCGACGACATCGCGCCGGTGAACACCATCGCCCGCATTCGCCGCCCGGTGCTGCTGGTGCATGGCGCGGACGACGAGGTGGTGCCGATCGACGAGGCCATGCAGATCTACGCGATGCGTGGCGATACGCCGGTCGAGCTGATGACGTTGTCGGGCGACCACGAATCCTTCGTCGACCTCGAGCACCACGTCGGGCGGCTGGTGGAGTTCCTCGGGCGGGTGCTCGCGCAGGGCGGTGCGCGGGAATAGCGGCACGCGCGGGTTTCGAGCGCTGCGATCGCGACTTGCGTCGCTCCTACAGGGGAGCCCTGGGCGTGGCGGTTTTTGTAGGAGCGACGCAAGTCGCGATCGCAGCGGTCAATGAACCGCCGCGCGCATGGCGAGTGCCCGACGCCCCCTCCCGACGCCCATCCGACGCCGCTCCCCCGACGCCCCTGGCTGCGCCACGCAAGTCGCAATTGTGGCCTTGAAACGAAGCGCCGCCCCCGGCCGCGTCCCGCGCCCGAAGCCCACACTCGATCGGCCCGCCGTCTCCGCGCTGGCCGTGGGGGCCTCCGGTTTGTAGAATCGACCCTCCTTCCCATCCTCCGGAGGCCCGCGCCGTGTGCCGCGCAGCCGGAAAAACAAGCACAACACGGAGACGCCTCATGCAGAAACGCCGCTTCACCGCCCTCATCGCCGGCCTGTTCGCCTCGACCGCGCTCGGTTTCTCGATGCCGGCCACGGCCCAGCAGTACAAGGACGAGTACAAGCTCTCCACGGTGCTCGGCGAGGCCTTCCCGTGGGGCTGGGGCGCCAAGCGCTGGGCCGACCTGGTCGCAGAGAAGACCGAAGGTCGCATCAAGATCAAGGTGTATCCGGGCACTTCGCTGGTGTCGGGCGACCAGACCAAGGAATTCACCGCGCTGCGCCAGGGCATCATCGACATGGCGGTCGGTTCCACGATCAACTGGTCGCCGCAGGTCAAGGAGCTCAACCTGTTCGCGCTGCCCTTCCTGATGCCCGACCACAAGGCGATCGACGCGCTCACCCAGGGCCGCGTCGGCAAGAAGATGTTCGACATCCTCGCCGAGCGCGACGTGGTGCCGCTGGCCTGGGGCGAGAACGGTTTCCGCGAGGTCTCCAACTCGAAGAAGCCGATCCGCACGCCCGAGGACGTCAAGGGCATGAAGATGCGCGTGGTCGGTTCCCCGCTCTTCCTCGCCACCTTCAACGCGCTCGGCGCCAACCCGACGCAGATGAGCTGGGCCGACGCCCAGCCGGCGATGGCGACCGGCGCGGTCGACGGCCAGGAGAACCCGCTCGCGGTGTTCAACGCCGCCAAGCTGCACACCGTGGGGCAGAAGAACCTGACCCTGTGGGGCTACGTCGCCGACCCGCTGATCTTCGTGGTGAACAAGTCCGTGTGGAACTCGTGGTCCGAGGCCGACCGCAAGGCCGTGTCCGAGGCCGCGCAGCAGGCTGCGAAGGAAGAGATCGCGCGCGCGCGCGCCGGCATCTCGGCGGCCGACGACGCGCTGCTGAAGGAGATCGAGGCCAACGGCGTGGCCGTGGTGCGCCTGACCGATGCCGAGCGCGACGCCTTCCGCCAGGCCACCGCGGGCGTGTACAAGGAGTGGGCCGAGAAGATCGGCGCCGACCTCGTCAAGCAGGCCGAGGAAGACATCGCCAAGCGCTGATCCGCACCCGCAGTGCGCGGGCCGGACAGTACCGAAGTCGGGCTGTCCGGCCTTTTTCCATTGAAGGCACCCTGAACCCATGAATATCGAATCACCCCCGCACGACGCCGAATCCCCCGCCTCCTACACGATCGAGCAGATCCTCTCCGGCACCGTCATGGGGCTGATCGTGCTGATCACCTTCGGCAACGTGCTGGCGCGCTACTTCACCTCGCAGTCCTTCGCCGCGACCGAGGAGTTCTCGATCGCGCTGCTGATCGTGCTGTCCTTCCTGGGTTCCTCGGCCGCCTTCGCCTTCGATCGCCACATCCGCGTCGATTTCTTCGTCCGCAAGCTGCCACCGGGCTTGCGCGCGTTCGCCGACTGGCTGTCGTTCGCGGTCACCGCCAGCCTGTTCGCCTTCATCGCCTTCTACGCCGGCAAGCTCACCTGGGACCAGTACCGGTTTGAAGAAACCTCGCCCGCGCTGGGCGTGCCGCAGTGGTGGTACACGGTGTGGATGCCGGTGCTGGCGGCGGCGCTGGTGCTGCGCCTGGTGCTGACCCGGGTGCGGGGGCGGGCATGATCGGCAGCGTGCTCATCGGCCTTTTCCTGCTCGCCCTGCTCGCGGGCATGCCGCTTGCCACCGGCCTGGGCGTGGCCAGCATCGCCGTGCTCGCGATGGCCGGCTTCGACCAGCTCGCGGTGCCGACCAACATCTACGCCGGCATCGCCAAGTACCCGCTGCTGGCGATCCCGATGTTCATCCTCGCCGGCATGATCTTCGAGCGCTCTGGCGTGGCCATCCGCCTGGTGCGCTTCGTCACCGCGATCGTGGGCGAATGGACGGGCTCGCTGGCGGTGGTGGCGGTGCTGGTGTCGATGCTGCTCGGCGGCATCTCCGGTTCGGGCCCGGCCGATGCGGCCGCCGTGGCGGCGGTGATGCTGCCGTCGATGATCGCGCGCGGCTATCCGAAGGGCTTCTCGGCCGGCCTGATCGCCGCCTCGGGTTCGACCGCGATCGTGATCCCGCCCTCGGTGGCCTTCATCGTCTACAGCGTGATGGTGCCGGCGGCGACCGTGCCGGCGCTGTTCGCCGCCGGCCTGTTCCCTGGCATCGTCGCCGCACTGTGCCTGCTCGTGCCGGCGATCGTGATCAGCCGCAAGTACGGCTTCGGCCGCGACTACAAGGCCGCGCGCCCGCCGCTCGGCAAGAGCTTCATCGAGGCGATCTGGGGCCTGCTGGCGCCGGTGATCATCCTCGGCGGCCTGCGCACCGGCATCTTCACGCCCACTGAGGCGGCGGTGGTGGCGGTGGCCTACGGCATCTTCGTCGGCATGGTGGTGTATCGCAGCATCAGCTTCAGAGGCCTGTTCCGCGTGCTGGTCGAGGCCGGCGAGCTGTCGGCGGTGGTGCTGATGATCATCGGCATCGCCTCGGTATTCGCCTGGGCGGGCAACACGCTGGGCATCTTCGACGCCGCGGCGAAGGCGCTGGTCGGCCTGCACTCCAGTGAATGGCTGATGCTGCTGTCGATCAACCTGCTGCTGCTCGCGGCGGGGATGTTCCTCGACGCGATCTCGATCTTCCTGATCCTGCTGCCGCTGCTGGTGCCGATCGCGGTGGCGATGGGCTGGGACCTGGTGTGGTTCGGGGTGATGATGACGATCAACCTCGCCATCGGCCAGTTCACCCCGCCGATGGCGATCTCCCTGATGATCACCTCGCGCATCGCCGGGATCGGCATGGAGGAGACCTTCAAGTGGGTGATCTGGCTGGTGCTGGCGATGGGTGCCGGGCTGACGCTGATGATCGTGTTCCCGCAGCTCGCGCTGTGGCTGCCGGGGAAGCTCGGCTACCTGTAAGGCCCGGATTCAGTGGGGTTGGACTCGATCGGTCGCCGACCGGGACGATCATCGAGTCCGACCCCATTGATTCTCAGAGCTTGTAGGGATTGCCCTGCTCGATCTTGAAGCGGCCAGCGTAGTTGCCGCCGTCGAAATAGCGGATTTCGCCGTCCGCCTCGTACAGCCGCGCGCAGCGCCGCTCGCCGCCGCGCCAGGAGGTCCAATGGTTGCAGTGCTGGCCGTCGGCGGTGACGTCCCACTTGCCGGTGTCGCTGCTGTTGCCGCTCTTGCCGCGCGTGGTGCCGTCGGGGGCGTTGTAGATCATGAAGCCGCTGCCGGACGCGGTGGTGCCGGTTGCAGTGTTGCCGGACAGCAGGATGCGGACCTTCGCCGCGTCGAGCGGCTTGATGCCCTTGTCGGCAAGTTCTTTCTCGGTGGATGCGCAGGCACTCAGCAGCAGTGCCGCCGCCGCGCAGGCGAGCAGTCTGTTCATTTGGGTCTCCGTCGGGACGTTGTTGTGGTCCTTTGCCGTTGCGCGGCGCGAGAGCAGTGCGCCGCTATGACTGGTCTAGGACTTGGTCATGCGTTCGTCAAGCCGAGGGGATGCCTGGTGCCGGAAGCTCAGCCCGGCTGGTCGAGCAGATCGTTGATGGCGAGCTGGATGCGCTGCGCCACGTGCTTGCGGTCGAGCTCGGGGTTGCGGATCGTGCGCAGCAGCAGGCCTTCGAACAGGGCTGCGAGCACTTCGACCATGTCGGCAGTTGCTTCCGGCGTGTCGTCGTGGCCGGCGGCGCTGCGGATGG
Organism: Thauera sp. DNT-1; assembly: GCF_055393985.1. Classification (NCBI taxonomy): domain Bacteria; kingdom Pseudomonadati; phylum Pseudomonadota; class Betaproteobacteria; order Rhodocyclales; family Zoogloeaceae; genus Thauera; species Thauera sp. DNT-1. The sequence continues at coordinate 3,121,401 of NZ_AP043752.1, forward strand.
CGCGGATGGTGACCATCAGTTCGCGCCGACACGTGGCGTCGGCCTCGCGGACGATCTGCGCCACGTGTGAGTTGCGCGCGGCCTCGGCGACGATCTCCACCTTCAGCGCTGCGCTGTCGGGGTCGAGCTGATCCAGCACGCCTTCGGCGGCGCGTTCGATCAAGGCATGGCGTACGTTGCAGGCGGCGCGCAGCTCGGCGGTCAGGGTCAGCAGGGTTTCAAGATCCTGCGCCACGATCGCGGCGATGATCGCCTCCTTGTTCTCGAAGTAGTGGTAGATATGGCCGGCGCTCATGCCCGCGATCTTCGAGATCCGTGCGATGCTGGCGCCATGAAAGCCGCGCTCGCGGAAGCACTGCGCGGCGGCGGCGAGGATCTGCTGGCGACGGGCGGTGGCGCGCGAGGCTTCGGTAGTGTGGGGCGTGGGGTCCGTGATCTGCATGCTGCTCCGGTCAGGCCTTCACTCCCGCCGGCGATGAACCACCGGGGCGGGACGATGTCCTTAAAAATCTTGCGATGCAGCAAACCATAACATAGAATGAGCGTTCGATATAGAATAACCATTCTAATGAGCGGGATGTCGGCCAGCGATCAACAGTCGCACGCCGGTGTCGTCGTTTCTCGCGTTCACGAGGCTCCAATGAAGACAAGCTCCCAACCCCTTTTCAGGTCCGCGGCTGCGGTGGCGCTGAGCGCCCTGGTCCTGGCCGCCTGCAGCGGAGGCAAGGAACAACAGGGCGGCGCGCCGGGCGCCGGGGCGCCGCCGCAGGCGCCGGCGGTGACCGTGATGACGGTCGCCAGCGGCAGCGTGCCGATGGTGACCGAGCTGCCCGGCCGCACCACGCCCTATCTGATCGCCGAGCTGCGCCCGCAAGTCACCGGCATCCTCACCCAGCGCGCCTTCGACGAGGGCAGCGAGGTCAAGGCCGGGCAGGTGCTCTACCGCATCGACGACGCCCCCTACCAGGCTGCCCACGACAGCGCCAAGGCGGCGCTCGCCCGTGCCGAGGCCAATGCCCAGGTCGCGCGCATCAAGGCCGAACGCCACGCCGGGCTGGTCAAGATCGACGCTGTCAGCAAGCAGGCCAACGACGACACCCAGGCCGCGCTGAAGCAGGCCCAGGCCGAGGTCGCCGCGGCGAAGGCGGCGCTCGACAAGGCGCGCATCGACCTCGACTACACCCGCCTCAAGTCGCCGATCTCCGGGCGCATCGGACGCTCGGCGGTGACGCCGGGCGCGCTGGTCACCGCCAACCAGACGCAGGCGCTCGCCACCGTGCAGCAGCTCGACCCGATCTACGTCGACCTCACCCAGTCCAGCGCCGACATGCTGCGCATGCGCGCGGAGATCGCCGCCGGCCGCATGCAGACGGGCGCCAAGGGCGAGGTGCCGGTGAAGCTGATCCTCGAGGATGGCAGCGAATACGCCGTCGAGGGCCGCCTGGCCTTGTCGGAGGTGACGGTGGACGAAGGCACCGGCAGCGTCACCCTGCGCGCGAAGTTCTCCAACGCGGACGGCGTGCTGCTGCCGGGCATGTACGTGCGCGCCCGCCTGCCGCAGGGTACGCGCAGCGACGCGATCCTGGTGCCGCACAAGGCGCTCAGCCGCGACCCGCTCGGCAACGCGCTGGTGATGGTGGTGAACGCCGAGAGCAAGGTTGAGGCGCGCCCGGTGAAGGTGGCGCAATCGCTCGGTTCGGACTGGGTGGTGACCGGCGGCCTGACGGCCGGCGAGCGCATCATCGTCGAAGGCCTGCAGAAGGCCCGCCCGGGCACGCCGGTGCAGGCGCAGGAAGCCGGGGCAGGTGCGCCGCCGGCCGCCGCGCCCAAGGCCAGCTGAGGTAGCCGACCATGGCCCGTTTCTTCATCGACCGACCCATCTTCGCGTGGGTCATCGCCATCGTCATCATGCTGGCGGGCGCCCTGTCCATCCAGCAGCTGCCGGTGTCCCAGTACCCGTCGATCGCGCCACCGGCGATCGTCATCAACGCCAAGTACCCCGGCGCCTCCGCCAAGGCGGTGGAAGACTCGGTGACGCAGATCATCGAGCAGAAGCTCACCGGCCTCGACGGCCTGCTCTACATGAAGTCGACCAGCGACGCCTACGGCAACGCTTCGACCACGCTGACCTTCTCCGCCGACACCGACCCGGACATCGCCCAGGTGCAGGTGCAGAACAAGATGCAGACCGCGCTGCCGCTGCTGCCGCAGGCCGTGCAGCAGCAGGGGGTGACGGTCGCCAAGTCGGCGATGAACTTCCTGATGGTGGTCGGCTTCGTGTCGAAGGACAACTCGATGACCGGCACCGACCTGTCCGACTTCCTGGTGTCCTCGGTGCAGGACCCGTTGTCGCGCGTCGATGGCGTGGGCGAGGTGCAGGTGTTCGGCGCGCAGTACGCGATGCGCGTGTGGATGGACCCGGCCAAGCTCACCAACTACCGCCTCACCCCGGGTGACGTGCGCACGGCGCTGATGGCGCAGAACACCCAGGTCTCGGCCGGCCAGCTCGGCGGCACGCCGGCGCTGCCCGGCCAGGGCTTCACCGCCACCATCACCGCCCAGAGCCGTCTGCAGACCGTGCAGGAGTTCGAGGACATCCTGCTGCGCAGCAGCACGCAGGGTGGCGAGGTGCGCCTGAAGGACGTGGCGCGCATCGAGATCGGCGCCGAGAACTACGGCACCGTCGCCCGCTTCAACGGCCAGCCTGCGGCCGGCGTCGGCATCCGCCTGGCCTCCGGCGCCAACGCGCTCGACACCGCGACCGCGGTGCGTGCCAGGCTCGACGAGATGAAGCGCTATTTCCCCGCGGGCGTGGAGTACGTCGTGCCCTACGACACCACGCCCTTCGTGAAGATCTCCATCCAATCGGTGGTGATGACGCTGATCGAGGCGGTGGCGCTGGTCTTCCTGGTGATGTACCTGTTCCTGCAGAACTTCCGCGCCACGCTGATCCCGACCATGGCGATCCCGGTGGTGCTGCTCGGCACCTTCGGCCTGATGGCGGCGTTCGGCTTCTCGATCAACACCCTGACCATGTTCGGCATGGTGCTGGCGATCGGCCTGCTGGTGGACGACGCCATCGTGGTGGTCGAGAACGTCGAGCGCGTGATGACCGAGGAGGGCCTGCCGCCCAAGGAAGCGACCAAGCGCTCGATGGACCAGATCACCAGCGCGCTGATCGGCATCGGCCTGGTGCTGTCGGCGGTGTTCGTGCCGATGGCCTTCTTCGGCGGCTCGACCGGCGTGATCTACCGCCAGTTCTCCATCACCATCGTGTCGGCGATGGGCCTGTCGGTGCTGGTGGCCATCGTGTTCACCCCGGCGCTGTGCGCCACCATGCTCAAGCCGGTGCAAAAGGGCCACGAACATGGCGAAGGCGGCCTGTTCGGCCGGTTCTTCCACTGGTTCAACCTCAAGTTCCACAACGGCACCCAGCGCTACGAGCGCAGCGTGGGCGGCATCCTCCAGCGCAGCGTGCGCTTCCTCGCCATCTACCTCGCCATCGTCGCGGTGCTCGGCCTGCTCTTCGTGCGCATGCCGACCTCCTTCCTGCCCGAGGAAGACCAGGGCGTGATGTTCAACCAGGTCATGCTGCCCGCCGGCGCCACCCAGGAGCGCACGCTCGAGGTGCTGAAGAAGGTCGAGCACCACTTCCTCGAGAACGAAAAGGACACCGTGCGCGCGATCTTCACGGTCGCCGGCTTTTCCTTCGGCGGCAGCGGCCAGCACATGGGCATCGGCTTCGTGAACCTCAAGCACTGGGACGAGCGCAAGGCGCCGGGCAAGGACGTGAAGTCGGTGGCCGGGCGCGCGATGGGCGCGTTCGCGCAGATCCGCGAGGCGATGGTGTTCGCCTTCGTGCCGCCGGCGGTGATCGAGCTCGGCACCTCGGGCGGCTTCACCGTGCAGATGCAGGACCGCTCCGGTTTGGGTCACGAGGCCCTGCTCGCTGCGCGCAACCAGTTCCTCGGCATGGCGGCGCAGGACAAGCGCCTCGTCGGCGTGCGCCCCAACGGCCAGGAGGACATGCCGGAGCTCAAGCTCGACATCGACCACGCCAAGGCGGGGGCGCTCGGCCTGTCGGTCGCCGACATCAACGACACCTTATCCACCGCTTGGGGCGGCAGCTACATCAACGATTTCCTCGACCGCGGTCGCATCAAGAAGGTCTATCTGCAGGGCGATGCGGGCTCGCGCATGACGCCCGAGGACCTCGACAAGTGGTACGTGCGCAACAAGGCGGGCGACATGGTGCCGTTCTCGGCCTTCGCCACCGCGCACTGGACCTACGGCTCGCCGCGCCTCGAACGCTTCAACGGCCATCCGTCGATGGAACTGCTCGGCCAGGCCGCGCCCGGGCTGTCGTCCGGCGAGGCGATGAAGGCGGTCGAGGAGATCATGGCCAGGCTTCCGCCGGGGATCGGCTACGACTGGTCGGGCACCTCCTACGAGGAACGCCGTTCGGGCTCGCAGGCGCCTGCCCTCTATGCGCTGTCGCTGCTGGTGGTGTTCCTGTGCCTGGCGGCGCTGTACGAGAGCTGGTCGGTGCCCTTTGCGGTGATGCTGGTGGTGCCGCTCGGCGTGCTCGGCGCGCTGCTCGCCGCCTCCGGACGCGGGCTGTCTAACGATGTGTACTTCCAGGTTGGCCTGCTCGCCACCATCGGCCTGTCGTCGAAGAACGCGATCCTGATCGTGGAGTTCGCCAAGGCGCAGATGGAGGAGGGCAAGGACCTGATCTCCGCCACGCTGACCGCGGTCCGCATGCGTCTGCGCCCGATCATCATGACCTCGCTCGCCTTTGGCTTCGGCGTGCTGCCGCTGGCGATCGCCACCGGCGCCGGCGCCGGCAGCCAGAACGCGATCGGCACCGGCGTGCTCGGCGGCACCATCGGCGCGACGCTGCTCGGCCTGTTCTTCGTGCCGCTGTTCTACGTCGTGATCAAGCGCATTTTCCCGGACAAGCCCAAGGGTGAGGCCGTGGCGCCGATCGCCCAGGAGGGACGTTGAGATGAAGACCCACGCAAAAGCCCTGCTCGTGCCGGATTCGGTGCCGGTGTCGAGCGTCCGTCGCGGGCGTGCAGCCACGCCGCTGCGCAGCCTGGTGGTGGCGCTCGCCGCCGCCACGCTAGGCGCCTGCTCGATGATCCCGGTGTTCGAGCGCCCCGCGGCGCCGGTGCCGGCGACCTTCCCGCAGGCGACGCCGACCGCGGCCCCGGTGGTGGCGCCCCTGGCCGACACCATCGCCTGGCGCGACTACTTCGCCGATCAGCGCCTGCGCGAGGTGATCGCGCTCGCACTCGAGAACAACCGCGACCTGCGCGTCGCCGCGCTCAACATCGAGCGCGCGCGCGCGCAGTACGGCATCCAGCAGGCGGACCTGTTCCCGTCGATCGCGGTCAGCGGCGGGCAGAGTGCGCAGCGCGTGCCGGGCGACCTGAGCATGACGGGTGACTCCAACGTCAGCCGCCAGTACTCGGCCAACCTCGGCTTCGCCAGCTACGAGCTCGATTTCTTCGGCCGCGTCCGCAGCCTCGAGGAGCAGGCGCTGCAGAACTACCTCGCGACCGAGGAGGCTCGCCGCAGCGCGCAGATCAGCCTGGTGGCCGAAGTCGCCAATGCCTGGCTTCGCCTGGCTGCAGACCGCGAACGCCTGGCGCTGGCGCACAACACCCGGCAGACCCGCCAGGCGTCGTTCGATCTCGTGCGGCGCAGCTTGGAGCTGGGGGCGGTGTCGGCGCTCGACGTGCATCAGGCCGAGACCCTGCTGCAGAGCGCGCGTGCCGATGCGGCACGTTTCGAGACGGTGGTTGCGCAGGACCGCAACGTGCTCGCGCAACTGGTCGGCGGTGGTGTCCCGGACACGCTGTTGCCGGACGGGCTCGAGCAGGCGGTTGCGACGGTGGCGGAGCTCCCCGCCGGGGTGCCCTCCGAGGTGCTCACGCGCCGTCCCGACATCGTGCAGGCCGAACGTGCCCTGCTCGCGGCCAATGCCAGCATCGGCGCTGCGCGTGCAGCCTTCTTCCCGCGCATTACGCTGACCGCCACCGCCGGCACCGCGAGCAGCACGCTCGATGGCCTGTTCGGCGGCGGCTCGGGGGCGTGGAGTTTCGTGCCGCAGTTGCGCCTGCCGATCTTCGAGGCCGGCCGCCTCCAGGCCAGCCTGGATCTCGCCGAGATCCAGCGCGACATCAACGTCGCCCAGTACGAGAAGGCGATCCAGTCGGCGTTCAGGGAAGTGGCCGACGCCCTTGCCGAGCGCGCGACCGTCGCCGAGCGCATCGACGCCCGGCGCAAGCAGGTGGCGGCGACGCAGAACAGCCTGAAGCTGTCCGACGCCCGCTACCGCGGTGGCGTCGACAGCTACCTGAGCCTGCTCGACGCCCAGCGCAGCCTCTACGCAGCCGAACTGGAGCTGATCGGCGTGCGCCTCATCGAGGCGACCAACCGCGTCGAACTCTACAAGGCGCTCGGCGGCGGCTGGCAGTGACCGCCCCTTCCCACCCACCGCGATCCGGCCGCCCGTAGGCGCGACGAGAGTCTCGACGCAGCGCCCATGTACTCGGCGGCATCGGTTGCCATCTGCAGCGCCGTATCGCGACTCGCGTCGCTCCTACACACGCCACTGCAAGCGCGGTGTTCCTTCGTAGGAGCGACGCGAGTCGCGATACGCCGCCTTGTGCTCGCGGCAGGCTTCTGATCGTCGGGTGCGCCGGCTACACTGCGGCGCCATGAACATTCCCGCGCAATCCGCCGACGTCGACCGCCGCATTCCGGTGACCCTCCTCACCGGCTTCCTCGGTGCCGGCAAGACCACCCTGCTCAACCACCTGCTGCGCCAGCCGCAGATGGAGGGCAGCGCGGTGCTGATCAACGAGTTCGGCGCCGTCGGGGTCGACCACCATCTGGTGGAGAAGGTGGACGAGAGCCTGGTCGTGCTCGACTCGGGCTGCATCTGCTGCAGCGTGCAGGGCGACCTGGTGCGCGCGCTCAAGAGCCTCTTCATGCGTGCGCTGCGGCGCGAGCTGAAGGGCCTGCGCCGGGTGCTGATCGAGACCACCGGGCTCGCCGACCCCGCGCCGGTGATCCACACCCTGATGGCCGAGCCCTTCCTGTCCGAGCGCTACCGGCTCGACGGCGTGGTGACCGCGGTCGACCTCACCCATGCGCGCGAACAGCTCGCCCACCACAACGAGGCGGTGCGCCAGGTCGCGATGGCCGACCGGGTGCTGCTGACCAAGGGCGATCTGGCCGCCGACGCGATGCGCGCCGAGGTGGGTGCGCTGGTGGCCGCGCTCAACCCCGGCGCGCGCCAGATCGAGGTGGCGGGCGGGGAGGTGGGGCCGGAGGCAGTGTTCGGCTGCGGTCTGTACGACCCCGCTGGCAAGACCCCCGACGTGGCCGCCTGGCTGGGCGAGGAGGCGGTGCGCGCCGCGCATCGTGCACCCGTTGCGCCGCTGTGGCGCAGGCCGGGCCGGAGCGGGGCCGGCGTTCACTCTCTCACGGCCGCGGAGCAGGAGAACTCGCGCCACACCCCCGGCGTGAGCGCCTTCGTGCTCGTCTTCGACGAGCCGCTCGACTGGTTCGGCTTCTCCGACGGGCTCGCCTTGCTGCTGCAGGTCTACGGCGGACGCATCCTGCGCATCAAGGGCCTGCTCAACGTCGCCGGCGACCCGCTGCCGCGGGTGCTGCAGTGCGTGCAGCACAGCGTCTATCCGGCGAGCAGCCTGCCGGCCTGGCCGGATTCGGCGCCCTACGACGACCGCCGCAGCCGGCTGGTGTTCATCGTGCGCGAGCTCGCCGAGGACGAGGTGATCTCCATCCTGGGCAGCTTCACCGGGCAGCTGCCGCGCCGCACGGACTGAAGGGACGAATCCGCCGCCGCCCGCGTTCGAGCTCCGGCCCCGCCGCCTGCGTCGCGGTCCCGCGGCCGGCTCGGCTTACTCAGTCGCAGCGCGCCTTGCACTCGGCGCCGCTGCAGTCCGCGGCCTCCACCACGCACTCCGACTTGGTGCGATGCACGAGGCGGTGGTCGTTCTCGTAGTCGCAGATCACGCGGGTGAGCGTCTTGACGCGCTCGACGCTCAGCTTCTGTGCCTTCGAGGCCTTGATCGAGGCCGCGTCGACGTTGCAGGACAGGTAGCCGTCGAACTTGCCGCCCTCGGCCTCCCACAGTGCGACGTTCTTCACTTCCTTGTAGTTCTCGAAGCTCGCGCAGGTGAGCACGTCGCGGCCGTACAGGCGGGCGTTGTCGCTGCAGTAGCCGGTGTAGGTGTACTTGAGTTCGTCCTCGGTCGGGCAGGGCTGGACCTGGGTCGCCGTGGACAGCGTGGGGCAGGCGAGCGCTTCGGCGTGTGCGGCGGTGGCGCCGAGGCTGCCGGCGAGGACGAGGGCGAGGAGGGCGAGTCGGACCGTGGAAGTGTGCTGCATCGTCGTGTTTCCGGAAGGGTGAGTCGGGTTGCCTGTGGAGGAGTCTGAGGCCTGGCCTGCCGTTCTTACCAGAACTTCCACCACCACTTGCGCTTCTTCATCGCCTGCTCGACGTGATCGGACCACTTGCTGGCTCCGCCGGCCTCGACGAAATACGCGCCGAAGCGCTTGTCCGCCTCGTTGATGTGGCGCGTGAGCCATACCTTGAGGAAGTGCAGGAGTTCGAAGGTGATGGTCGCCTGGCCGGAGTCGAGCTTGTCCTGCAGGGCCTGCACCTGGGCGATCAGGTCCTCGTGGTTCTGCTTGTGGGTGGCGAATTCGGGGTAATTCGACACCCGCATCAGGCTCTCCTCGACCGCGAAGTGGGTGCGGGTGTAGTCGGCGAGCTTGTCGAGGATCTGGCGCGAGGTGGTCGAGCCGTGGTGTTCCTTGATCGCGACGTGGAGCTGGTTGAGCAGCTCGACGAGCTCCTTGTGCTGCTCGTCGATCTCCTGCAGGCCGATGCTGAACTCGTCGGTCCAATGGAACAGGTCGGTACTCATGGGCGCGTCCGGTGGTGGGCGGAAGCCACAAGGCTAACGATTTTGGCTGGGTGTTTATTGATTGAGATCAATTCGCGCCCGGCTCAACCCATTTGCCATGGCGGATCGGCGCCGGATCCGTGCACAGGCGGTCGAGTCCATGCGCTTCGCCGGCGAGGTTGTTATCCTTCCGCTTCCCGACTTCGCCGACCTTTCGTCCGGACCCCGCGTGCCCACGTCATTTCCGCCGAACTCCCTGTCCCTGCGCTGGCTGGCCGAGCTCGTCCGCCGCCATGAAGAACGCCATCCGCCGCTCGACGAGGCGCGCGCGCACGCCGAGGCGCGTGCGGTCGCGGGCGATCTCGAGGCCCGCGTGCTGCGCCGCGCGGCCGTGCTCGAAGCCGCCGGCGGCTGGCGCGAGGCGATCCAGCGCTGGCAGGGGCGGGCGCGCCTGCTGCTGGTGCTCGCCTGCGTGCTCGCCTTCGTGTTCGGCTTCGGCGCCGCCGCGGGTGCGCTCGGCGACGGCACGCGGCCGGTGAATGTGGTGTGGACCCTCGGCGGTCTGCTCGGCGTGCATCTGCTGAGCCTGCTCCTGTGGCTCGCCAGCCTGATGCTGCAGGGACGCGCACAAGGCGGTGCCTTGCAGCACGGCGGCCTGCTCGGTCGTGCCTGGCTGGCCGTGACCGGCTGGCTCGACCGCAGCCGCGAAGCCGCCGACCTGCCGCTCGCGCTCGGCGGCCTGCTCGGCAGTGGCCGTAGTGCCGCGTGGGGCGTGGGCGCGGCCAACCACGCGCTGTGGTTCGGTGCCCTGTCGGGTGCGACCCTGGGCGTGCTGGCGCTGCTCGCCACGCGGCGCTACGGCTTCGTGTGGGAGACCACCATCCTGCCCGCAGACACCTTCGTCGCGCTGAGCGCGGCGCTTGGCGCGCTGCCCGGCATGCTCGGCTTTCCGGTGCCCGACGCCGCCACGGTACTGGCGAGCGGCGACGCCCCGATGCTGGACGAGGCCGGCCGGCGCGCCTGGGCCGGCTGGCTGGTGGGGGCGATGACGATCTACGGCGTGCTGCCGCGGCTGGCGCTCGCGCTGCTCTGCTTCGGGCTGTGGCGGCGCGCGACGCGTGCGCTTGCGCTCGACCTCGGCCGCCCAGGCTACGCCCGCCTGCGCCCGCTGCTGATGCCCGACAGCGAACGCATCGGCGTGCGCGACCCCGAGCCGGCGGCGATGCCCCACCCGCAGCGCCACGCCGCGGTCGCCCATGGCGACGGCGGAGCGGTGGCCGTGGCGCTCGAACTCGGCGACGACCTGGCGTGGCCGCATGCGCTCGCTGGCGCACACGACGCTGCGGTCGCGCTCGCCTGGCAGGACGGCGGCCGACTCGACAGCCGCGAGCAGCGCCGCAGCGTGCGCGCGCGCTTCGCCGCCCACCCGCCGGTGCGCCTGGTGGTCGCCGTCGATGCCCGCCAGACCCCGGATCGCGGCAGCCTCGGCCTCATCGCCGAACTTGCCGATCACGCGCAGGCGACCCGCATCTGGCTGGCCGGCGTCGATGCCGCGGCGGAGCAGGCCGGGCGGCTGCGCCAGTGGCGCGAGGGCCTGGCCGGGATCGGCCTGGGCGAGGCGGCGGCGCTGGCGGACGCGGGCGCCGCGTGCGGCTGGCTGGAACGGGGAGACGAGGCCCGATGAACGACATCCTGCGCGTGGCCGTGGTCGGCCACACCAACACCGGCAAGACCTCGCTGTTGCGCACGCTCGCGCGCGACGTGGGCTTCGGCGAGGTCTCCGATTCCGCCGGCACCACCCGCCACGTCGAGGGCCTGCGCCTGATGGCCGACGGCGTGCCGGCGGCGGAGCTCTTCGACACCCCGGGCATGGAGGACGCGATCGCGCTGCTCGAGTTCATCGACGATCTGGTCGACCCCGGCGAGCGTGTCGACGGCCCCGAGCGCGTGGCGCGCTTCCTCGCCCGCGACGAGGCCGCCGGCCGCTTCGAGCAGGAGGCCAAGGTGCTGCGCCAGATGCTGGCGAGCGACGCTGCGCTCTATGTGGTGGATGCGCGCGATCCGGTGCTGCCCAAGCACCGTGACGAACTCGAGCTGCTCGCCGCGTGCGCGCGACCGCTGCTGCCGGTACTCAACTTCATCGCCGATCCGGTGGCGCGGGCGGACGACTGGCGCGGCGCGCTCGCCCGCCTCGGTCTGCACGCGGTGGTCAGCTTCGACACCGTGGCGCCGCCGCTCGACGGCGAGCGCGAACTCTTCGACACCCTGGCGACGCTGATCCACAGCCACCGCGGCCGCCTGCAGGCCCTGATCGAGGCGCGTGCGCGCGAGGCCGCGGCGCGTCGCGAAGCCGCCCGCCGCCTGGTCGCCGAGCTGCTGGTCGAGCTCGCCGCGCGCCGTGACCGCCTCGCCGATTCCGAGGACGACGAGGCTGCGCTGCAGCGCGCGGTCGAGCGCCTGCGCGCGGACGTGCGCAGTCGCGAGCAGGCCTGCGTGGACGCGCTGCTGCGCCTGTACCGCTTCCGCGCCGACGACGCGCGCATGGCCGAGTTGCCGCTCGCCGACGGGCGCTGGGACGACGACCTCTTCAACCCCGAGACCCTGCGCCAGATGGGCGTGCGCCTCGGCACCGGCGCCGCCGCGGGCGCGGCAGCCGGCGTCGGCATCGACCTGATGACCGGCGGCCTCACGCTGGGCGCCGCCGCCGCCCTCGGCGCCATCGCTGGCGGCCTGTGGCAGACCTTCGGTCACTACGGAGAGCGCCTCGCCGCCAAGCTGCGCGGCCACCGCGAGCTCACCGTGGACGACGCCATCCTGCGCATCGTCGCGCTGCGCCAGCGCAGCCTGCTGGTCGCGCTGGACGGGCGCGGCCACGCCGCGGTGAAGCCCATCGAGCTCGATGCCGGGCGCGCAGGCATGCCGATGATCGCCGACCCGGTGAGCGTGCGCTGGCGCAAGGATGCATTGCCCGAGGCGATCGGCCGCGCCCGCGCCCACCCCGAGTGGGCGGAGGCGGACGGCGGCCACAAGGACGAGGCGATCGCGGAGCTCGCGCGCTCGCTCGCCTGAGCGACGCCCGTCGAGGACGCGCGCGGCCTGCCGGCTGGAGCGCCCGGATTCCTGCGTCGCACGCCTCCGGGCGCGTGGCGCGGCGGCGAAGCCCCGCGACCGCGATGCGGTCGGGCGCGCTGCGTCAGCCCGTGCCGTCCTGGTAGCTCGACGGCGACACGCCGGCGCTGGCGAGGAATTCGCGCAGGTCCTTCACCGCCTGCTTGCCGAAGTCGCTGCCGTGGTGCGGGTGGTGCAGGTAGAACTCGCGCCGGTTCAGCACGACGCGGAAGCGCGCGCCGTGGCCGCTTTCGACCTCGGCGCCGAGGTGGCTCAGCAGCGACTCGACCTCGCGCCAGTGCAGGTTGCCGGCCGGCGGATCGCGGAAGATCGCTTCCAGGGTGTGGCGATGCTTGTTGCTCATGGCGGACTCCGGGCGAAGCGGGAATCCGCTCATGCTAGCGCAGCGAGCCTCCGGCGCGGCAACTGCGTCGCAGTCCTCCGAGCGCCAGCACCGCCAGGGCCAGCAGCGCGAGCGAGGACGGTTCCGGCACGGGAGTGAAATTGGTGGTGATCGGGGTCATGCGACCGGTAAACCGGCCATTCCCGGTGAAACCGATCTCGGTCACGAAAGCCTGCACATCGGTCGGATCCAGTCCTGCCGACGGCTCGATGCCGAGCACGCGGAACCGATCCACGCCGCCGCCCGTGAAGTCGAAGCGCTCTCCTGCGTCCAGAAAGGTTTCGAACACGAAGTCGGCGAGGTTCAGGTCGTAAAGCCAGAGTTCGAAGATTCCGTCACCGACGTTCGGCAGGGTGACGCTTGCGAACAGTGGATCCCCGCTGCCGATCTGATAGTCATAGCCGACCGCGACCACCGGATCGATCAGGATGGTCTCGCCGGCCCTCACCTCGATGTCGAAGTTGAAGTTTCCCGCACTGTCCACGCTCGGCAGGTAGATCGTCCTGTCGCCGGCGTCGTCCGTGAGCGGGGTGAACTCGAAGAAGGTGCGTGCGCGGCCCTTGATCAGGCCGGGTTCGGCGGATTCGAGGATCACCGCCACTTCGTACTTGCTCCCCTGCTCCAGGCCGCTCGGCAGCCCGGGAAGCCCGCCGTTGCTGAAGGCCTGATCCAGGGTGTAGCCGTTGCTGCCCAGCGGCAGGACGGCCTCGTGCACGAGCGTCGCCGCGGTGATGCGCCCGGGCTCCTCGGCGTCGATGCGCCGAAGCTGGATACGGATGTTGGTGATCGGCGCGGTGGTGTCCGGGACGGTCCACGACAGGGTGGGGGCGAGGCCGCCGCCGGTGATCGCGACATCTTGCAGGAAGGGCAGGTTGACGCTGCTGTCGTAGTCCGGGGCTGTGACCCACTTCGTGGTTTCGCCGCCGGGGGCGGACGGGTTCTCGATTCGCAACGCGAACGGGGTCGCGTCCCAGGCGGCGAGCTGCCCCTGTACGAAGGGATTGGCGAGATTGAAGGTCGTCGTGTAGTCGTTCTTGCCGCCGCCGCCGCCGGATTGGAGGCCGACGAACTGCAGGCGGGTATCGAGCCCAGGAGTGGAGGGGTGCGTGACGAAGATCGCGGTCTCGCCGCCGTTCGAGCTCTGATCGTAGAAGTCCGTATCCGGCGAGGGGGTCACCCTTGCGCTCACGCGCAGGCGGTCCGTACCCGCACCGGCAAAGAAGCGGCCAGCGCCGAGCCGGTCGTTGAATACCTGGACCATGTCGACACCGATGTCGAAGGGTTGCGAGGCGATGGCTGCTGCGTGGCTGCTGGAGACGGTCGCCGCGGCGGCGAGGGCGAGCAGAAATCGATAGGCTCTTGGGGCGGACATTCGTGATCTCCCGAGCTGGATGTCATCGAGGAATGCGAGGGATGTCGGTGCGTGGGCTGCAATCGAGCGCATATTCAATATAGAACGTGTTCATGAATGCTCAACGAGTTTCTGATGCACCTCGAATACCTTCGCCCGTCGACGGCGCGGCGCGGGCTTCGGTCCCCGCAGATGGACTTCGAGGCGACCGATCGCGGTCAAGGAACGTGACGGGATGTCGTTAGGTGTACCGGTCAGTCACCTTTGCGAGGCCTTAGCCATGAAAGTCACCGCGTCCAGTGTCGAGCTCCAGTCCTCGCACCGTTTCGCCCAGTCGCTGGAGACCCGTGAGCGCCTCGAAGTCTGGCGAGGCACGCGCGATTCCGGCTCCGCAGCGGAGAGCACGCAGCCCCCGGTGGTGGCGCTCTCCGCCGCGGGCCAGAACGCCCTGGCGGCCGAGAGCGTGACTGCGGCGGTGGACGCGGTCGCCGAGGAGGCGGTCGAAGACGATCCGCGCCTCGCCATGCTGATCCGCATGATCGAGTTCCTCACCGGCGAGCCGGTGCGGCGCTTCAGCATGCGCGACCTGCAGTCTGCCGACGCCGCCGAGCCTGGCTATGAGACCGGCGCAAACCCGGGTACGAGCGGCCAGGCTGGCGCACGGCGCGCCGGCTTCGGGCTCGAATACGACTTCAGTAGCCGCTTCAGCGAGACCGAGACGATTGCCTTCGGTGCCGCCGGCGTGGTGCGCACCGCGGACGGTGCTGAGATCCGTTTCGAGCTCGGCTTCGAGATGTCGCGCAGCTACACCGAGTCGGTGGCGGTCAGTGTGCGCGCCGGCGACCAGCGCCTGAAGGATCCACTGGTGCTCGACTTCGGCGGCCCCGCGGCGGCGCTCTCGGAGGTGCGCTTCGACTTCGATCTGGATAGCGACGGCACCAGGGAGAAGCTTCCGCTGGTGAGCGGCAGCGGCTTCCTCGCCTTCGACCGTAACGCCAATGGCCGCATCGACGATGGCCGCGAGCTCTTCGGACCCGCCAGCGGCGACGGCTTTTCCGAACTCGCCCGCCTCGACGACGATGCCAACGGCTGGATCGACGAGGCCGATGCCGCCTGGTCGCAGTTGCGCGTGTGGCGGCCGGATGCGGCGGGCAAGGGCAGCGTGCGGTCGTTGAGCGAGGCGGGCGTCGGCGCCCTCCACCTCGGCCGCGTGGCGACACCGTTCAGCCTGAAGGGCGCTGCGAACGACACCCAGGGTGTGATGCGCGCGAGCGGCGTCTACCTGCGCGAGGACGGTGGGGTCGGCACGCTGAGCCAGGTCGACCTGAAGGTCTGAGCACGCAGCGGCGCGGCATCCTGCGTCGCAGCCCGACGGCCGCTCGCGACTCGCGTCGTTCCTGCAGCGCGGCTCCAGGAACGTGGTGTTTTTCGCAGGAGCGACGCGAGTCGCGATGGCGGCGGTTGGGTAGCGCTACGTTTCCCGGAGACCCGCCGCGTTCGGGGGGCGGCGCCTCAGCCCGCTTCCGCGACCGGCGCGAGCGCGGCCGCCGCACGCTCCGACGCCACCAGGATCAACTTCATCGTCGCCCGCGTGGCGCCGACGAAAAGCTTGCGCATGGTGAGCTCGTCCATTCGCCCGCCCGTCGTCTCGAAGTCGATCTCGGTAAACAGGATGCAGGGCGCCGACTGGCCCTTGAAGCGATACACCGAATCGATCAGCAGTTCGCCCTGCGAGTGCTCCGGCTCGCCGAGCAGGTCGTAGCGGCCGGTGAAGGCGCGCAGGCGGTGGGGGCCGAGGTGGTCGAGCGGGGTGAAGCGCGAATGCTCGCGGCCGCGGAAGGTCAGCAGCACGATCGCGTCGCGGCGGAAGCCCAGGCCGAGGGCGCGCGTGATCGCGCGTTTGGTGGCATCCATCAGCCCGGCTTCGTCGCGCCAGGCGAAGATCTCCGGTTCGCTGTCGGTCACCGGGCTGCCGGCGCGCACCGGGGCGGGCAGTGGCAGGCGGGCGTTGAGGAGTGCGAGCACGTCGGCCGGGGTGCGGTAGTTGGTGTCGGCGCTCAGCCCCACCCAGCCGGGCAGCGCCACCGGCGGACGGTCGTAGAGGTTCTGCAACGGGTCTTCCAGCCACCAGGCGCGCCCCGCCGGCTTCAGCAGCGCGAGCAGGGCATCGCGCCAGGGCTCGGTGAAGTCCTGGCCCTCGTCGATGATGAGCTCGTCGAACTGCCAGGCGGGATCGGGCTGCTCGCGCACCAGGGTGGCGAAGTCCGCCTCCATGCGGCGGAAGGCGCCGGGCGCGCCGAAGGCCGGCTTGCGGCCGGCGTCGCGCACGCGGCGGTCGCAGAGCTGGTGGTAGGTGGCGATCTCGCCGCCGGCGGGCGCGATACGCGCGAAGTGGTCGGCGAGCGGACGGTTGTAGCACACGTAGAGCGGGCGCCGGCCGGCGGCGAGCGCGTCGGTGTAGGCGGCGAGCGCGAGCTGGGTCTTGCCGCTGCCGGCGGTGGCGGTCACGCGCAGGCGGTGCGGCTCGACCACGATGCGGCGCGCCCACTCGGTGAGCCCGCCCGACAGCCGGGTGGTGAGGTCTTCGACCTGGCCGATGTGCGACTGCACGTCCGGCACCAGCTCGAGCAGGTCGGCGAAGAAGCGGTGGAGGGCCTGGCGGTGCGCGGCGTCGAGCGCCGGGTCGCCCTCCTGCGGCCGCGTCAGCGCGGCGACGATCGCGGGGAGCTGGTCGCGCCGGCCGGCGTCGACGATGCGCTCGGGGTCGAGTCCGGCGGTGCCGGGCTGGCGCACGCAGTGGTCGGGGCAGTGCAGCAGCACGTCGAGCACGGGCTCGGTGCCGTCGAGCAGCGGGCGCAGGCGGGCGCGCAGGGCGTCGGCGTTGCGCGCGAGCTCGACGCTGAGCTGCGCCGCGCGGCGCCTGCCGGGGCGCAGCAGGCCGGCAGGCGTCTCGTCGAGGAAGCCGGCCTGCTGTTCGACCAGCAGCACCCGCCCGCCCGGGCCGACCACGGCGAAATCGACCTCGCCGAACACCGCCGTGCGACCCTCGGCGCGCGTCCAGTGCAGGCTGTGGTAGATCGTGGTGTCCTCGGGCAACGCGGCGGCGAGGCGGGCGAGGGTGGCGAGCTCGCGCCCGCGCGCGCCCTCCGCGGGGAGCAGGCGCCAGCCTTCGGGGTGGGTGCGGGCCATGGTGGGCCTCAGTCGATGGGCTCGAACAGGCGGGCGACGATGCGCTGGCAAGACGGGAGCTCGAAGGCCTCGGGGTTCATGTCGAGAATGTAATGGCGTTCATCCGCTTTCACGGTTGCGGGGCGAAGTGGCCGGATCGCTTCACCCATCGGAGACCGGCGGGGTTGCGGCGGTTTGCGCACGCCGCTCACCCCGTCCAGCGTGAGCCCGTGCTTCAGTTCCCCGCGAACACCTCGTCGATCGTCCGCGCCTCGAGCACGCGCTCGGCCCAGATCTCGAGCTGCTCGGGCGTGGACTGGGAGAGACGCCGGATGATGTCGGGGGAGAGCGGGCCGAAGCGCCGGTTCAGCAGGCGCAGGAGGACGCTTGCACTGCCTTGGGCACGACCCTGCTCGATCCCCTTCTCGATACCGATTTCGAGCCCTTGCTCCATGCCCTTCTGCAGCCCGCGCTCGATCGCGAGTCGTTCGACGCTGGTGACGTACTTCACTTTGCGTTCTCCTTCAATATTTTCAATATCTTGCCACAGTCTCTGCTCGAACTCCCTGGGTAGTCGCATCATCCAGTCGAGCACCGAAAAGAAGTCGAGGATGCGTTGTCGCGTCCAGTCGCGTTCATAGAGTAGTCGCACCAGGCGGCGCTTGGCGTCGAAGCGGGCGATCGGGCTGCGGCGGGTGCGACGGGTGTAGAGGTGCGCGGCGGTGACGAGTGCGAAGGGGTTCGGGTTGCACAGCAGCGCGGCTTCGTCCGCTGCGTGGTCGACCAGCTTGGCGACCGGAAATTGCAGATTGTGCCGGCAGCCGAGGCGCTCGTAGCCGAAGCGGTCGGGGCGCCAGGCCGGGTCGTCATCGGCGAGCACGGCCAGGCTGGCGACCGGACGGTCGTAGCTGTCGTAGATGCGGTAGTTATAGACGAACATCCGGCGTGCGAAGTCGGGGTCCATGCTTCCCTGGACCTCGATGTGCACACACAGCCAGTCCTCCTCGCCGGCGTGCGTGGTGACGCTGGCGAGCTTGTCGACATGGCGCCGGCCGAGCGCGGCGTCGCGTACGATCTGCTGCAGCTCCTTGTCGAGGAAGCGGTGGCCGCGCGCCCAGTCGATCTGGCGGCCGGCATCGGGGAAGTAGAAGTCGATGAACTCCGGGAAGGCGTGCTCGACGGCCTCCTTCCACGGACTGTCGTAATCGTCCTGCGCGGCGCTGGCGGGCATTGCGAGCTCCTGGGTGAGGGAGCTGGAATGCTATTTGGAAATATGACAAAAGGGAATTGGGGCATTGGGATGCGTCCCCGAATTTTCGGAGTATCCGCGATTTTCGGGGGCTGCACGCCATGGCAATGCCGGCTGGCCGCCGCCGTGCCGCCGCGCGAATCGGACTAGAATCCCCCCCATGCCGCTGACCCTCGCCGCTCCCGTCCACAGCGAACTGATCATCAAGAAGAGCCGCTTCATCGGCTGCGTGCAGCCGATCAGCGACCGCGCCGGCGCGCAGAAGGTCGTGGCCGCGTTGTGGGCGCAGCATCCGGGGGCGCGCCATGTGTGCTGGGCGCTGCTTGCGGGCGGGCAGTCGGCGGCGGTGGACGACGGCGAGCCGAGCGGCACCGCCGGGCGGCCGATGCTCGACGTGCTGCGCCACCAGGACCTGGAGGGCGTGCTCGCCACCGTGGTGCGCTACTTCGGCGGCGTGAAGCTGGGCGCCGGGGGTCTGGTGCGCGCCTACACGGACGCGGTGGCGCAGGCCTTGCTCGAGGCCGAGAAGGTGCCGATCGTGCGCCTGGCGACGCTGCGCTGCGTGGTGCCGTATGCGATGGAGGGGCTGCTGCGGCGCGAGCTCGACGCCGCCGGGGCGAGCCTGCTCGCGGTGGCGCACGGGCAGGCGGTGGAGCTGTGCTTCAGCCTGCCCGAGGATGCCGCCGCAGCCCTGCGCGCGCGCCTTGCGGAGGCGGGGCAGGGCCGGATCGAGTGGATCGCGGAGGTCGAGTGAGCGTTGGGCGCCAAGGGGCGGCAGCGTCCGGGTTTGCGCGGGGGCGAGGATCGCGACTTGCGTCGCTCCTACAGGGCGCCTGGGGCGTAGGGTGTGGTCGTAGGAGCGACGCAAGTCGCGATCGAATCATCCGGAGTCCTCCCCCCCGGCGTATCCGGCGCATGCGCAGATCAAGCGCCGAAATCGCGACTTGCGTCGCTCCTGCCTGATCAGCCGGCGGGTCGGCCTCAGGAGAGCTGTGGCAGGGGGGCGATGGTCCAGCCGCGCGCTTCGAGTTCCGTGCGCAGATGTCGCGCGCTCTCCACTGCGCCCAGGGTGTCGCCGTGCACGCAGATGCTGTCCATCGAAGTCGGCAGCACCTTGCCGCTCTGGCTGACCACGCCGCCGGCCTCCAGCATGCGCAGCACGTGGGTGACGAGCTCGTCGTGGTCGTGGATGACCGCGCCGGGCTGGCCGCGCGGCACCAGCGTGCCCTTGTCGGTGTAGGCGCGGTCGGCGAAGACCTCGCCGGCGACCCTCAGCCCGGCGCGCGCGCCGGCCGCATGGAGTTCCGACAGCACCGGGGCGAGCAGGATCAGCCCGGGGTCGATGGCCTTGACCGCGCGCGCGACCGCGTCGGCGAGCGCTGCATCCTCGCAGGCCTGGTTGTTGAGTGCGCCGTGTGGCTTGACGTGGGTGACGCGGCCACCTTCGGCCGCGGCCATGCCGGCGAGCGCGCCGACCTGGTAGATGATCATCGCCTCGAGCTCGGCCGGCGCCATCTTCATCGGCCGGCGACCGAAGCCCTGCAGGTCGGGGTAGGCCGGATGGGCGCCGAGGCTCACCCCCGTCGCGAGCGCCGTGCGCACGGTGTGGCGCATCACCACCGGGTCGCCGGCGTGGAAGCCGCAGGCGATGTTGGCCGAGCGCACCACCTGCAGAAGGGCCTCGTCCTCGCCCATGGTCCAGGGGCCGAAGGATTCGCCGAGGTCGGCGTTGAGGTTGATCGTCTTGTTCATGGGCGGGGCTCCTTGGGGTGGGGAGATCGGGGCGTGCAGGCTGGGGGCCGGGATTGCGACTTGCGTCGCGCCAGGGCGGGCGGCGCTTGCGCGATCAATACAGCGGTCGGTATTCGGTGCCGAGGGCATGCACGACGCCGTCGACCAGGTTCCCGGTGTACAGCGCCATCAGGTCGATGCCATCGGGCGGCAGGGCGCGGATCGAGGCGATCAACGCCCGGGTCTCGGTCTCGGCGGCGCGCGCGATGCACGCGCCCTCGGCGGCGCTCACGGCGGCGAAGCGCAGGCTCTGACCGGGGCGCAGCGCGGCGAGACGGCCGAGGTCGGCGCCGATCACGGTGGCGATCTTGGGATAGCCGCCGGCGGTCTGCGCGTCGGCGAGCAGCACGATGGGCTGGCCGGCACCGGGCACCTGGATGGAGCCGGGCACGGTGGCGTCGGAGACGATCTCGGCGGCGCCGGCGTGCTCCAGCTGCGCGCCCTCGAGGCGGATGCCCATGCGGTCGGCCTCGGTGGTGACGCGATACTCGCCGCCCACCAGGGCGTCGAGCGCGGTGGGGCTGAAGTGGTCGGCCTGCGGACCGGGCACCAGGCGGATCGGACCGGTGTCGGCCGCGGGCGGCTGGGCGAGCACGCGGTCGCTGTCCCAGGGGTCGGCGTCGGCGGAGAGCGCCAGGCGCGTGCCAGGGCCGAGCGCACGGCCATCCACGCCGCCGATGCCGGCGCGCGCATAGGTCGAGGCGCTGCCCATCACCGCCGCCGGCTCGAGGCCGACGATCGCGACCATGGCGATGCGTCCGCCCTCCATCTTGCGGATGCGCAGCTGCTCGCCGTCGGCCAGCGTCACCGAGCGCCACGGCGCGAGCTGGCGCCGGCCCTCGGTGCCTTCGACCTCGACCACCGCGTCGCCGGCCACCGCGAGCTTCACCGCGCCGCCGCTCGCGGCGACGTGCAGGCCGCCGTCGAAGCATTCGATCACCGCGGCGTCCTCGGCGCGACCGGCGAGCGCATTGGCGATGCGCATCAGGCGGCGGTCGAGCACGCCCGCCCAAGGCACGCCGATGCGGCGGTGGCCGCGGCGGCCGCCGTCCTGGATGGAGGCGAAGGCGCCGGGGGAGAGGATTTCCACTTCGGTCCGGGTGCTCATGCTGCGTTCTCCGCGGGGGTCGGGGCGCTTTCCAGCCATTGCATGGGGTCGATTTCGGCGCTGGCGAGGCCGGCCTCGATGGCGCGGCATTCCTGGGCGCTCACCGGGACGAAGCGCACGCGGTCTCCGGCCGCGAGCAGCGAGGGCGAGGTGCGGCGGGCGTCGAACAACGGCACCGGGCAGCGCCCGAGCAGGTGCCATCCGCCGGGGCTCTCCCAGGGGTAGATCGCGGTCAGGCCAGTGGCGATCGCCACGCTTCCGGCGGGCACGCGCACGCGCGGCTGGGCACGGCGTGGCAGGCGCAGCGGCGCGGGCAGGTCGCCCATGAAGGGGAAGCCGGGCAGGAAGCCGATCATGTAGACCAGGTATTCCGCTCCGCTGTGCAGCGCGACGACCTCGTCCTCGCCGATGCCGATCGCGCCCGCCACCTCGGCGAGGTCGGGGGCGGCCTCGCCCTCGTAGCACACCGGCAGGCGCCAGTGGCGGCCGTCGGTGGTGCTGCCGTGCTCGGCGGCGGCGATCAGCGGCTGCAGCGCGGCGAGCACTGCATCGCGGTCGGTGACGAGCGGGTCGAAGAACACGGTCAGCGAGCGGAAGGTGGGCATGGTCTCGATCACGCCCGGCAGTTTGCCCGCCTGCTTCCGGCGCAGCACGGCGGCGTCGAGCGCATTGACCTCGGCCAGCAGGGCAGGGTCGATGATGCTGCCGAATTCGATGGTGAGCGCGGCGTCGCCGGCGTCGAGGATGCGAAAGCTCACGGGAGGGCTCCCTGGTGATGTGCAGCGGATTTACAGCGATGAAGTGGAGGCCGCGCGCGCGGCCTGGTCGTAGCGGCCGGACAGGGTGCGCAGCAGGCGGGCGAGTTCGCCGATCTGGGCGTTGTCCTCGGGGCTGCCGGTGAAGCCGGGCATCAGGCAGGCCTCGCGTACGTCGCGGTACGCCAGGCAGATCTCGCGGCCCCGCTCGGTGACGGAGAAGAACGCCTCCTTGCCCTTCTTGACGCTCTGCACCAGGCCGAGTCCGGCGAGCTTGCGCAGCGAGTAGGAGACGACGTGGGTGTCCTCGACGTTGAGCACGAAGCAGATGTCCGCAAGGCGCTTCTCGGAGTCGCGGTGCGACACGTGGTGCAGCACCAGCACGTCGATCGGCGTCATGTCCTTGACGCCGGCGGTGGTCATGCAGCGCATCATCCAGCGTGCGAAAGCATGCCAGGCGATGATGAGGCCGAACTCCATCTCGGAAAGTTCGGGCGATTTCGGCGAGATCAGGTGCTGGGAGGACACGATGCGGCTGGCTTCTTTCATGACTGCCTCCGGAGGTGGAAGACAAGGTTTCGCTGACGTTTTGCAAAAAAAACGTGTACGTTTTGTTGACAAGATACCCACAAAATCTCTATTGTGCAATAACGGTGACTTATCGAAGACCGGTCGCCGCCCGCCAATCCGCGTTCCGGGCTTCTCGCCCTCCTCTACCAGGAGTAATCGCCATGCGCTTCCCGCGTCCCCTCGTCAAGGTGATCGCCACTTCGCTCGTAGGCCTGGGTCTGGCCGCCGTCGCCCACGCCCAGACCGCGTGGGACATGCCCACCCCCTACCCGGCCAACAACTTCCACACCGAGAACATCCAGCAGTTCGCCAAGGAGGTCGACGAGGCCACCGGCGGCAAGCTCAAGATCACCGTGCACGCCAACGGCTCGCTGTTCAAGGCCAACGAGATCAAGCGCGCGGTGCAGTCCGGGCAGGCGCAGATCGGCGAGCTGATCATCTCCGGGCTGGCCAACGAGGACGCGCTCTACGCGCTCGACACCGTGCCCTTCCTGGCCACCGGCTATGCGGATTCGAAGAAGCTGTGGCAGGCCTCGAAGGCGGCGGTCGAAGCGCGCCTGGCGAAGAACGGCCTCAAGATCCTGTACTCGGTGGCCTGGCCGCCGCAGGGCCTGTACTCCATGACCGAGCTCAAGAGCATCGGCGACCTCAAGGGCATGAAGATCCGCTCCTACAGCCCGACCGTGGCGCGCATGATCGAGCTGATGGGGGGGCAGCCGGTGACCGTGCAGGCCGCCGACCTCACCCAGGCGCTGTCGACCGGCGTGGTGTCGGCCAACCTGACCTCCTCGGCCACCGGTTACGACACCAAGAGCTGGGAAAACCTGAGCCACTACTACGACATCCAGGCCTGGCTGCCGAAGAACATCGTGTTCGTGTCGAAGAAGGCCTTCGACGCGCTAGACCAGCCGTCGCGCGATGCCCTGCTGAAGGCCGCCGCCGCGGCCGAGGAGCGCGGCTGGAAAGTGTCGGAAGAGAAGACCGCCTGGTACATCGACCAGCTCAAGGCCAACAAGATGAAGGTCCAGCCCGCGCCGGAGGCGCTGCAGGCCGAGCTGCTCAAGGTCGGCGAGAAGATGACCGCCGAGTGGGTCGAGAAGGCCGGTCCGGACGGCCAGGCCATCCTCGACGCATACCGCAAGCTGAAGTGACCGGCGGATGCCGCATCGGCCCCGCCGTGGCGGGGCCTTCTTGTTCAGGAGATCGCCCATGAGAGCGTTCCTCGATTCCTTGTACCGCCTGTCCGGGGCGCTCGCCGCGGTCGGCATGGTGGCCACGCTGGTGCTGGTCGCGACCGGCGTCTTCACGCGTCCGCTCGGCATCTACCTGCCCGGCACCGACGACTACGCCGGCTACGCGATGGCGGCCTGCGGCTTCCTCGCGCTGGCCTACACCTTCAAGCACGGCGAGCACATCCGCGTGAGCCTGGTGCTCGAGCGCGTCGGCCCGCGTCTGCGCGCGGCGCTGGAGTGGTTCTCGCTCGCCGCCGGCACCGCGGTGGCGGCGATGCTGGCCTTCTACGCCGTGCGCATGGTGCTGCAGTCGCACGAATTCGAGGAAATCTCGCAGGGCGTGGACGCCACGCCACTGTGGATTCCGCAACTGTCGATGGCCTTCGGCTCGGTCGTGCTGCTGATCGCGCTGATCGACGACTTGGTGATGACCACCCTGGGGCGCGCACCGGCGCGACTCGCCACCCACAGCGGCGAAGCCGCGCGCATGGAATAAGAGGAGCGCGCCATGGAAGTCATGATTGCGGCCGTACTGATCGGCCTGATGCTGGCGCTGCTCGCCGGCGGCGTATGGATCGGCCTCGCGCTGATGGCGATCGGCATCCTCGGCATGCTCGGCTTCACGCCGCGCGCGCCGGGCGACGGCATGGCGGTGGCGATCTGGAGCCACGGTTCGAGCTGGACCCTGACCGCGCTGCCGCTGTTCCTGTGGATGGGCGAGATCCTCTTTCGCACCAAGCTGTCGGAAGACATGTTCAAGGGCCTGTCGCCCTGGCTGGAACGCCTGCCGGGCCGCCTGCTCCACACCAACATCATCGGCTGCACCTTGTTCGCCGCGGTGTCGGGCTCGTCGGCGGCGACCTGCGCCACCATCGGCAAGATCGCGCTGCCCGAGCTGCAGCGCCGCGGCTACCCCGAGTCGATGGCGCTGGGCACCCTGGCCGGTGCCGGCACGCTGGGCCTGCTGATCCCGCCCTCGATCATCATGATCGTGTACGGCGTGGCGGCGGACGTGTCGATCTCCAAGCTCTTCATCGGCGGCGTGCTGCCCGGCATCCTGCTGGCGAGCCTGTTCATGGGCTGGGTGGTGGTGTGGTCGCTGATGAACCCGGGCAAGATCCCCGCCGCCGACCTCAAGACCGACTTCATGGGCAAGCTGCGCGCCTCGAAGAACCTGATCCCGGTGATCCTGCTGATCGGCGGCGTGCTCGGCTCGATCTACAGCGGCATCGCCACCGCGACCGAGGCCGCCGCGATCGGCGTGATCGGCAGCCTGATCATCGCCGCCAGCCAGCGCACGCTCAATCGCAAGAGCTTCTTCGGTGCGCTGATGGGCGCCACCCGGCTGTACTGCATGATCGCGCTGATCCTCGCCGGCTCGGCCTTCCTGACCCTCGCGATGGGCTACATCGGCCTGCCCCGCCATCTCGCCGAGTGGATCGGCGGGCTCGGCCTCACCCCGGGCATGCTGCTGGTGGCGCTGGCGATCTTCTACATCCTGCTCGGCTGCTTCCTCGACGGCATCTCGATCGTGGTGCTGACGATGGCGGTGCTGATGCCGACCATCCAGGCCGCGGGCATCGATCCGCTGTGGTTCGGCATCTTCGTGGTGGTGGTGGTGGAGATGGCGCAGGTCACCCCGCCGGTCGGCTTCAACCTCTTCGTGCTGCAGGGCCTCACCGGGCGCGACATGACGGTGATCGCGCGCTACGCGCTGCCCTACTTCCTGCTGATGGTGCTGGCGGTGGTGCTGCTGTACACCTTCCCCGGCCTGGTGACCTGGCTGCCCGGGCACATGATCGGGTGACGGGCTCCGCGCCCGCGGCCGCTGGCGTTCAGTCGCCGGGCGCGGGCGCCGTATCTGCGCAAGGGCCGGCGGCGAGCTCCGCCGCACGCGCCTCGGCCGCCAGCCAGTCGTGCACCGTGGCCACGCGCGGATCGGCGAGCGCCCCGGCGGAATGGATCACGCAGTAGCGCTTGCCGGTGCGCACCGACTGCGCGAAGGGCGCCACCAGGCGGCCGCTGTCGAGCTCGTCGGTGATCAGGGTGCGGCGCGCGATCGCCACCCCCATGCCGGCGATCGCGCACTGCATGGTGATGTGGTTGCGGTTGAACATGTAGCCGCGCCGTACCTCCACCTGGGGTGCGCCGATGGCCTTCAGGTAGCGCTCCCACTCGGCGTAGGGCGGGCTCCCGCGCCAGGCGGTCATGTCGTGCAGCAGCGGGTAGTGGCGCAGGTCCTCGGCGCCGAGCAGCGGTGGACGGCCTTCGAGCAGGCGTGGCGAGCACACCGGGAAGATCTCCTCTTCCAGCAGCACGGTGCTCTGGAAGCCGGGGTAGCTGCCGTCGTTGAGGTCGATCGCGAGGTCGAACTCGCCGTCGCGTAGCGAGTACGTGCTGTCCTCGGCCTCGACCTGCAGCTCGATCTGCGGAAAGCGCGCCATCAGGCGCGGCAGACGCGGGACCAGCCAGGTGGCGAGGAAGGAGGGCAGGGTGCGCACCCGTACCACGCCGCTGAGCGCGCCGCCACGCAGGCGGCCGATGGCGAGCTCGACCGCGGCGTAGGCCGGATCGACCGCGGCGAGCAGGCGCTTGCCCGCGTCGGTGAGCTCGAGCCGGCGCGGCAGGCGGCGGAACAGGCGCTGGGCGAGCCAGTCCTCGAGCAGCTTGATCTGCTGGCTCACCGCGCCGGTGGTGATGCTGAGCTCCTCGCCGGCGCGGGTGAAGGACAGGTGACGCGCGACGGCGAGGAAGACGCGTAGCCGGGTATGGATCTGGGAGGGTGCGCTCGTAGCCATGGTTTAGTTTTGCTAAAGAAAAGATCAATAACTATCGATTGAGCACCCGCCCATCCAGCTGGAGAATGCCGCTCATGCACTGATAAATATTTTCGTGCTTAGCAGAATTAAATCAACAAGCCGTTTCCCCTCGGAGTCTCCCATGTCCATCAGCGTACTCGACCTGTTCAAGATCGGCGTCGGTCCGTCCAGCTCGCACACGGTCGGGCCGATGCGGGCCGCGCACGATTTCGTCGCCGAGCTGCAGCGCCGCGACCTGCTCGACCAGGTGCGCCGCATCGAGGCGAAGCTCTACGGCTCGCTGTCGGCGACCGGCGTTGGCCACGGCACCGACCGCGCGGTGGTGGCCGGGCTGATGGGCGCGCGCCCGGACGAGGTCGATCCCGACTTCCTGGTGGGCGCGGTCGATGCGGTGCGCATCGATGCCAGCCTGCCGCTAGGCGGCACGACGGCGGTGCCCTTCGAGTGGACGCGCGACCTGCGCCTGCTGCCGGTGAGCCTGCCCTACCATCCCAACGCGATGCGCCTGGCCGCGCACGGCGAGGCTGGCGTGCTGTACGAGAACACCTACTACTCGGTGGGTGGCGGCTTCGTGGTCGACGAGGCGCAGGCGCAGTCGGGCGCGCCGGCCGAGGCCGCGGTCGCCGTGCCCTATCCCTTCGACACCGGCGCAGAGCTGCTCGCCCAGTGCCGCCGCCACGGCCTGCGCATCAGCGAGCTGATGCTGGCCAACGAGTCGGCCTGGCGCAGCGAGGCGGAGACGCGCGCCGCGCTGCTGCGCATCTGGGACGTGATGCGCGCCTGCGTGACGCGCGGCGTGGGTCACGAGGGCGTGCTGCCCGGCGGGCTCAACGTGCGCCGGCGCGCGCCGGGGCTGTATCGCAAGCTCAGCGAGCAGGCGAGCGGGCGCAACATGATCAGCGACTCGATGAGCGCGCTCGACTGGGTCAACCTCTACGCGCTCGCGGTCAATGAAGAGAACGCCGGCGGCGGCCGCGTCGTCACGGCGCCCACCAATGGTGCGGCCGGTATCATCCCGGCGGTGATGCACTACTACATGAAGTTCATGCCCGGCAGCGACGAGCGCGACGTGGAGAACTTCCTCCTCGCCGCCGCCGCGGTCGGCGTGCTGTGCAAGAAGAACGCCTCCATCTCCGGCGCCGAGGTCGGCTGCCAGGGCGAGGTCGGCTCGGCCTGCGCGATGGCCGCCGCGGGCCTGGCCGAAGTGCTCGGCGGCACGCCCGAGCAGGTCGAGAACGCCGCCGAGATCGGCCTCGAGCACAACCTCGGCCTGACCTGCGACCCCGTCGGCGGCCTGGTGCAGGTGCCCTGCATCGAGCGCAACGCGATGGCCTCGATCAAGGCCATCAACGCCGCCCAGCTCGCCCTGCGCGGCGACGGCGCGCACACGGTCTCGCTCGACCAGGTGATCCGGACCATGCGCGACACGGGCCGCGACATGCTCGACAAGTACAAGGAGACCTCCCGCGGCGGCCTCGCCGTCAGCTTTCCGGAGTGCTGAGCGCCGCCACACCGGATCTCCAGCCGAATGTCCACCCGTTCCACCCCCGACCCGGCACAGCCCATCCCGCACGTGCCCGGGTCCAGCCTCACCCGGCTTCCCTAACCACAACGTCATCCACGAGGAGACACTCAATGACCACCGCAAACCCCACGGCTCTGCAGCGCGTGATGCGCATGAGCCTCATCTCCCAGATCGCCATCGGTCTGGTCCTCGGCATCGCACTGGCGCTGATCGCGCCGGGCGCCACCAAGTCGGTCGCGCTGCTCGGCGACCTCTTCATCGCCGCGCTGAAGGCGGTCGCGCCGATCCTGGTCTTCGTGCTGGTGGCGGCGGCGATCGCCAACCACAGGCACGGCCAGCCCACGCACATGCGCCCGATCCTCGTCCTCTACCTGCTCGGCACCTTCGCCGCCGCGGTGGTGGCGGTGATCGCCAGCTTCGCCTTCCCGACCACGCTGGTGCTCGACACCGCGGCCGCGACCGGCAACCCGCCGGGCGGCATCCTCGGGGTGCTCAAGAACCTGCTGCTGAGCGTCGTCTCCAATCCGGTGCGCGCGCTGATGGAAGCCAATTTCATCGGCATCCTGGCGTGGGCGATCGGCCTCGGCGTCGCGCTGCGCCATGCCGCGGAGAGCACCCGCAAGATGGTCAATGACGTCGCGGATGCGGTGTCCTCGATCGTGCAGGTGGTGATCCGCTTCGCCCCGCTCGGCATCTTCGGCCTGGTCGCCGCCACCATGGGCGAGTCCGGCTTCGACGCGCTGCTCGGCTACGGCAAGCTGCTGATGGTGATCGTGGGCTGCATGGTCTTCGTCGCCCTGGTGGTCAACCCGCTGTTCGTGTTCTGGAAGCTGCGCACCAACCCCTATCCGCTGGTGTTCACCTGCCTGCGCGAGAGCGGCGTCACCGCCTTCTTCACCCGCAGCTCGGCCGCCAACATCCCCATCAACCTCGAGCTGTGCAAGCGCATGGGCCTGCACGAGGACACCTATTCGATCTCGATCCCGCTCGGCGCCACGATCAACATGGCTGGCGCGGCGATCACGATCTCGGTGATGGCGCTCGCCGCGGCGCACACCCTCGGCATCGCGACCGACTTCCCGACCGCGCTGCTGCTGTGCCTGGTGTCCGCGCTCGCCGCATGCGGCGCCTCGGGCGTGGCGGGGGGCTCGCTGCTGCTGATCCCGATGGCCACCAGCCTGCTGGGCGTCCAGGCCGACGTGGCGATGCAGGTGGTGGCGATCGGCTTCGTCATCAGCGTGGTGCAGGACTCGTGCGAGACCGCGCTGAACTCCTCGACCGACGTCCTCTTCACCGCCGCCGCCTGCGCGGCGGAGAGCGGCGAGCCGCTCCAGCTGGATCGCACCTGATCCCGGCATGACCGTGCGCCTGCGCCACGGCGCAGGTGTCCGTCCGGCGGCCGTCGCGGCCTCCGGGCGTGGCGGGGCTCCGGCCCCGCGCCCTCCCTGAATCAAGCCCTGCCCGGGGGGCTTCCAATCCCCGGGCACTGCAACGGAGTCGTCATGAACAAGAATCCCGCAACCGCCGTCGAACAGAGCGGCAAGCCCCAATCCCCGGCGCGCGAGCGCTTCCTAGCCCATCTGCACGGTGTCGTCGATCAGATCCGCGCCGACGGCTTCTACAAGGCCGAGCGCGTCATCGACAGCCCTCAGGGTGCCCAGGTCCACCTCGGCACCGGTGCGGACGTCCTCAACTTCTGCGCCAACAACTACCTCGGGCTCGCCAACGACCCGCGCCTGGTCAAGGCCGCCCAGGACGGCCTGGCCGAGGACGGCTTCGGCATGGCGTCGGTGCGCTTCATCTGCGGCACGCAGTCGGTGCACAAGCAGCTCGAGGCGAGCATCTCGAAGTTTCTCGGCACCGAGGACACCATCCTGTACGGCAGCTGCTTCGACGCCAACGGCGGCCTGTTCGAGACCCTGCTCACCGAAGAGGACGCGGTCATCTCCGACGAGCTCAACCACGCCTCCATCATCGACGGCGTGCGCCTGTGCAAGGCCAGGCGCTACCGCTACCGCAACAACGACATGGCCGACCTCGAGGCGCAGTTGCAGGCCGCGGACGCCGCCGGCGTGCGCTTCAAGCTGATCGCCACCGACGGCGTGTTCTCCATGGACGGCGTGATCGCCGACCTGAAGTCGGTCTGCGACCTGGCCGACAAATATGGCGCGCTGGTGATGGTCGACGACTCCCATGCCGTCGGCTTCGTCGGCACGCACGGCCGTGGAACGGCGGAATACTGCGGCGTGGAAGGCCGCGTGGACATCATCACCGGCACGCTCGGCAAGGCGCTGGGGGGCTCCTCGGGAGGCTATACCTCGGGGCACAAGGAGATCATCGAACTGCTGCGCCAGCGCTCGCGGCCCTATCTGTTCTCCAACACGCTCGCGCCCTCCATCGCCGCGGCCTCGATCAAGGTGATGGAGCTGCTCGCGAGTGACGAAGGTCTTGAACTGTGCCGTCGCGTCAAGGAAAACGGCGAACATTTCCGCCGCGAGATGACCAAGCTCGGCTTCACGCTGGCGGGCAAGGATCACCCCATCGTCCCGGTCATGCTCGGCGATGCGCAACTGGCCGGTCGCATGGCCGAAGAGCTGCTGAAGGAAGGCATCTACGTGATCGGCTTCTCCTTCCCGGTCGTGCCCAAGGGCAAGGCCCGCATCCGCACGCAGATGAGCGCCGCGCACACCACGGCGCAGATCGACCGCGCGGTGGCGGCCTTCGCCAAGGTGGGCAAGGCACTCGGCGCGATTGCGTGAGCACGACCACTGATATCGATTGAGAGGAATCCCATGAAGGCCTTGGCCAAATTGACCCCGTCGGTGGGGCTCACGCTGACCAGCGTGGAAAAGCCGGAAGTCGGACCCAACGACGTCCTCATCAAGATCAAGAAGACCGCGATCTGCGGCACGGACATCCATATCTGGAAGTGGGACGAGTGGGCGCAGAAGACCATTCCCGTCCCCATGCACGTCGGCCACGAGTACGTCGGCGTGATCGCCGAGATGGGCCAGGAGGTGCGCGGCTTCAAGATCGGCGACCGCGTGTCGGGCGAGGGGCACATCACCTGCGGTTTCTGCCGCAACTGCCGCGCCGGCCGTCGCCACCTCTGCCGCAACACCGTGGGCGTCGGCGTGAACCGCGCGGGCGCGTTCGCCGAGTACCTGGCGATCCCGGCGGTCAATGCGTTCAAGATCCCCGACGACATCTCCGACGACCTCGCGGCGATCTTCGACCCCTTCGGCAACGCCACCCATACCGCGCTGTCCTTCAACCTGGTCGGCGAGGACGTGCTCATCACCGGCGCCGGCCCGATCGGCATCATGGCGGTGGCGATCGCGCGTCACGTCGGCGCGCGCCATGTCGTCATCACGGACGTCAACGATCACCGCCTGGAGCTCGCCCGCAAGATGGGCGCGACGCGCGCGGTGAATGTGAGCCGCGAGAACCTCGCCGACGTGAAGACCGAGTTGCACATGGTCGAAGGCTTCGACGTCGGCCTCGAGATGTCGGGCGTGCCGTCGGCGTTCACCTCGATGCTCGAGCACATGAACCACGGCGGCAAGATCGCGCTGCTGGGCATTCCGCCGTCCAACACCGCGATCGACTGGAACCAGGTCATCTTCAAGGGCCTGGAGATCAAGGGCATCTACGGCCGCGAGATGTTCGAGACCTGGTACAAGATGGTCGCCATGCTGCAGAGCGGGCTGGACCTGAGCCCGATCATCACCCACCACTACCCGGTCGAGGAGTTCAAGACCGGCTTCGAGACCATGCTCTCGGGCAACAGCGGCAAGGTGATCCTGGACTGGGAAGCGCTGGCCGCCTGATCCTTGTGCTGTGGCAAACAGGACAGAGCCCGCGCAGGCCCGGGCTCTGTCCGTTGGCGGGCCCGCTCAGAGTTCGTCCAGCCGCGCCAGCCAGTGCGCGGCCTGCGCCAGCGTGGCGGCGCGCTCGCCCGCGTCCATCTTCGCCCACGCCTTGTACGGCATCGCCATGCGCGGGTTGCGTGCGAAGCGCGCCTCGTGGCGCAGCAGGAAATCCCAGTACAGGCTGTTGAAGGGGCAGGCCGGCTTGCCGCTGGCGCCGTGGCGGCGCCTGGGGTCGTAGGCGCAGCCCTTGCAATAGTCCGACTGCTTGCCGATGTAGCTCGCCGCGCCGGCGTAGGGCTTGCTCGCGATCACGCCGCCGTCGGCGAACTGGCTCATGCCGCGGGTGTTGGGCATCTCCACCCACTCGAAGGCGTCGATGTAGATGCCCAGGTACCAGGCGTCCACCGCGTCCGGGTCGCAGCCCGCCAGCAGCGCGAAGTTGCCGGTGATCATCAGGCGCTGGATGTGGTGGGCGTAGGCGGTGTCGAGCGATTGCGCGATGGCGTGGCGCAGGCAGGCCATCTTCGTGTCGCCGCTCCAGTACCACTCCGGCAGCGGGCGCCGGGCGTCGAGCGCATTGGCCTGCGCATAGCCCGGCATGCGCGCCCAATACACGCCGCGCACGAACTCCCTCCAGCCCAGGATCTGGCGCACGAAGCCCTCGCAGCTCGCCAGCTCCACCTTGCCCGCCTGCCAGGCGGCGAGCGCGGCGTCGATGACCTCGCGCGGGTGCAGCAGCTTGACGTTGAGCGCGAACGACAGCCCGGAGTGGAACAGCGTGGTCGAGCGCGTGCTCATCGCGTCCTGGTAGGGGCCGAACCAGGGCAGGGCGTGCTCGATGAAGTGCGCCAGCCCGGCACGCGCCTCGCGCCGGGTGATCGGCCAGCGCAGCTGGTCGGCATGGGGCGCACCGATGGTTCGCACGCCCGCCGCGACGATCTCGTCCCACAGCGCGCAGAGGTCGTGGCCGCGCCAGGGCCATGCCGGCGCGGGCGGGTCGCCCGGCCATTTCTCGCGGTTCTGCGCGTCGAAGTTCCACACCCCGCCCACGGGGACGTCGTCGGCGTCGACCAGGATGCGGTGGCGGCGGCGCAGGTCGCGGTAGAAGAACTCCATGCGCGGCACCTTGGCGGCAAAGCGCTGCGCGAGTTCGGCACGCTCGGCGAGGAAGTGCTCGCTGCCGACCACCGCCTGCGGCAGGCCGAGCGTCTGCGCGGCCTCGTCCAGCAGGCGCTCCACCCGCCACTCGTCGGCCTCCATGCGCTCGAAGCGGGTCGCGCCGCACTCGGCCGCCACCTGCGCCAGGTTGGCGGCGAAGGACTGGCGGTTGTCGGCGTCGCCGATCTTCAGGTAGCGCACGCGATGACCGGCGGCCTGCAGCGCGGCGGCGAAGGCGCGCATCGCGGCGAAGATCGCCAGCACCTTCTGCGCATGGTGGCGGACGTAGTCGGTCTCGCTGCGCACCTCCATCATGAGGTACAGCGCGTCGGCGCGCGGGGCGCGGAACCAGGAGTGGGCGGCGTGGAGCTGGTCGCCGAGGATCAGGCGGAGAGTGGTCATCGTGACGAAGGGCGGGCGAGCTTGTGGTGTCGGCGTGCGTCGGTTCGGCGCGCCGTCATTCTAGGGCGAGGGGCCGCGACCGTGCCCGCTGCCCTGCCCGCGGGGGAAGTCCGTATGCATTTTGTGGTTGCAGTCGGTGCGCTTGATCCGGACACTGTTGTGCCCGAGTCGGGCTGCTCGACCGGCCGCGATCATCAAGGACAACAGGGCTGCACATGAACGACGACAACGCTCGCCTGAGGGCGGCCATCGACACGCTGCGCGTCCCGATCTACATGAAGGATGCGGACGGGCGCTATGTCTACGCCAACGATCTCGCGTGCTCGCTGCTGAAACGCTCGCGTGACGATGTCGTCGGCCGCTGCGACCAGGATCTTTTTCCGCCGGATCAGGCCGAGGTCCTGCGCCGCAACGACCTGCAGGTCATCGCGACCGCCAGGGCGGTGGTCATCGAGGAATATCTGAGCTTTCCCGACGCGCCCGTGCCGCGCTGCTGCATGAACATCAAGCAGCCGGTCGTCGACGCCGGCGGCCGCCCGGTCGGCGTGATCGGCCTTGCCATCGACATCGAGGCGCGCAAGCAGCAGGAGCGGGAGCTGGTCGGCCTCAAGAACGACTATGCCGCGATCCTCCAGGCCCTGCCCGATCCCTTGTTCGAGTTCGACATCGAAGGCCGCTGCCACGGCTACCGCACTCCCGACGAGGATCTGCTCGCCGCGCCGCCCGAAGTGTTCCTGGGGCGCACCGTGCGCGAGGTGCTGCCGCCGGAAGAGGCCGAGGTCTGTCTCGAGGCCCTGCGCGAGGCGGCGGCGAAGGGGCGCTCCACGGGCAAGGTGTTCAAGGTGGAGGCGCCCCAGGGCACGCGCTGGTTCGAGCTCTCGGTGGCGCCGATGGCCAGCGCGGCGGGCCGGACGCAGCGCTTCAACGTGCTTTCGCGCGAGGTGACCGCCCGCGAGCGCATGGAGCGCGCGCTGCAGGAGCAGGAGTCGCTGCTGCGCGCCGTGGTGGACAACACCCCGGTGGAATACTGGGCGCGCGACCTCGACGGGCGCTGCACCCTGCAGAACGCGATGACGGTGGCGCACTGGGGCGACCTGCTCGGCCAGCGTCCGGAAGAGAGCGCGAAGGAACCCGCGGCACGGACCGAGTGGCTGGAGACCAACCGCCGTGCCTACGCCGGCGAGACCGTCCATCGCGAGGTCGAGTACGAGGTCGACGGCGAGACGCGCATCTTCCAGTGCCTGGTCGCGCCGATCCGCGTGGGCGGCGAGGTGGTGGGCATCTTCGGTTTCAACCAGGACATCACCGAGCGCAAGCGCCAGGAGCACCAGATCCACGAGCTCGCCTTCTTCGATCCGCTGACCCGGCTGCCCAACCGGCGTCTGATGTTCGACCGCCTGGAGCGGGCCTTGAGCAGCAGTGCGCGTCGCCGGCACCAGGGCGCGCTGCTGCTGATCGACCTCGACCACTTCAAGGAGCTCAACGATTCCCACGGCCACGAGGCCGGAGACCAGCTGCTGATGAAGGTCGCCGCGCGCCTCGGGCTGAGCATCCGCGAGGGCGACACGGCCGCGCGCCTGGGGGGCGACGAGTTCGTGGTGATCCTGGAGGACCTCGAGGACGTCGCCGACGAGCTCCTGCACATCAAGGCGGTCGCGGACCGCATCGGCCGGGAGCTCGGCCGACCCTTCCAGCTGCAGCGCGGCACGGCGGGCGAGACGATCTCCTACCAGTGCTCGGCCAGCATCGGCATCAGCGCCTTCGGCGAACCGGGCGTCGGCGCGGCCGAGCTGCTGCGTCGTGCCGATACCGCGCTCTACCAGGCCAAGGCCGCGGGGCGCAACGCGGTCAGCTTCTTCGACCCGATCATGCAGGCCGCGGTCACCGCGCGCGCGCGCCTGCATTCCGACCTGCGCCAGGCGATCCGCGGAGGCCAGTTCGAGCTGCATTACCAGGTCCAGGTGGATGCGCAGCGACGGCCCGCGGGCGCCGAGGCGCTGGTGCGCTGGCGTCATCCCGAGAAGGGGCTGATCCACCCGGGCGGATTCATCGACCTCGCCGAGGAAACCGGGCTGATCGTGCCGCTCGGCCACTGGGTGCTGGCGACGGGGTGCCGGCAGCTCGCGCTGTGGGCCCGCCACCCCGCGACCGCGCACCTGCGGCTTGCGGTCAACGTGAGCGCGCGTCAGTTCCGTCAGCCGTCCTTCGCCGACGAGGTGCGTGCGCTGCTCGAACAGACCGGCGCGCCGGCGGACCGCCTCAAGCTCGAGCTGACCGAGAGCAGCCTGATCGAGGACACCGAGGCGGTGATCGAGCGCATGGAGACGCTGCGTGCGCTCGGCATCCGTTTCGCGCTCGACGACTTCGGCACCGGTTACTCCTCGCTCGCCTATCTCAAGCGCCTGCCGCTGGCGCAGTTGAAGATCGACCAGTCTTTCGTGCGCGACCTGATGTCCGATCCCAACGATGCCAGCATCGTGCGCACCATCCTCGCCCTCGGCGACAGCCTCGGCCTCGCCGTGATCGCCGAAGGGGTCGAGACCGAGGCGCAGTATGCCTTCCTGGCGGCGCACGGCTGCCGCGCCTACCAGGGCTACCTGTTCGGGCAGCCGGTCGCGCTGGACGTGTTCGAGGCCGGACTGGCGGCGTCGGACGGCTGATCAGCTGCCGCGCAGCACGTCGAGGTCGGCGCGGTTGCGCTCGTCGGTGTAGGGCAGGGCGGGTTCCTGCGCCGCGTGCGCCGTGGACGGGGCGGAGCAGATCACCAGCACGTTGCCCTGCGGGCGGTCGCGGAACAGCACCTCGACCGCGCACGCGCCGTACTCGGCCTGGATGCTCGCCAGCAGGCTGCGCGCGTAGGGGCTGGCGAGCTCGCGGTCGAGGATCAGGTTGGCGGCGAGGACGCCGCCCGGCTTCAGCACGGCACGGGTGGCGCGCCAGAACTCGCGCGTGACCAGGTGGGCGGGGATGCTGGTGAGCGCGCTGTAGACGTCGACCACCACCGCGTCGTGGCGCGCGGCGGTCTCGCGCAGGTGGGCACGCGCGTCGGCGGCGACGAACTCGCCGCGCACCGGCTCGCGCAGGAAGTCGCGCTCGGCGATCTCCTTCACTGCGGGGTCGATATCGACATAGACGTAACGATTGAGCGGCTCGCGGTGCGAGAGCGTGAAGCCGCCGGCGCCCAGCACCAGCACGCTGCGCCCGCGGAAGCCGAGCTCGTCGAGCAGCAGGTCGCGCAGGCGGCGGATGTAGCGCGCGTAGCGCGGCGGCTCGCCGGCGTCGAGGATGGAGGCCGGCGAGTTGTTGATGCGCAGGACCTCGGGTGCCACGTAGCCGGGGATCGCCACCGCCTCGACGCGGTAGGTGGCGTAGGCGGTCTCGATCTGCTGCGGCAGCACCAGGTTGGCCACCAGCGCCATGCCCGCGATCGCGAGCGCCGCCGCGGCCGACGGCAGGCGCGCACCAGCCGCGCGGCCGAGCGCCGGTACCGCTGTGAGCAACAGGCCGGCGCACACCAGCACCGCCGCGCCCACGCCCAGCCACTGCATCACCCCCATCGACAGCGTCAGCGCGCCCAGGAAGGAGCCCAGCGTTGACCAGTACAGCGCCGCCCCGCTGCGCGCGCCGACGCGCTCGTGGCGCAGCAGGTTGGTGAGGATGGGCACGGTCTGGCCGAGCAGCCAGGCCACCGGGCACAGCACGCCGCACACCACCACCGCCCAGGCCACCGGTGCCGGCTGCAGCCGGGCGAAGGCCAGCTCCACCACCGGACCCGCCAGCCCGAGCGCGATCAGCGCCGCGGCGAGCAGGAAGTTGCGCCGCACGCGCGCGAGGTAGTCGCCAGCCACCTGCCCGCCGGCCTGGTAGCCGAGCGCCAGCGCGAGCAGGAAGAAGGCGATCGTCGGCGCGGTGACCGTGATCGCGCTGCCCACGTGCGGCACCAGCCGGCGCAGCGCGAGGATCTCGGCGCCGAGCGAGACGAAGCCCTCGACGAAGACGAGCAGGAAGAGCAGGGCGGGCGACAGCGACAGGGCGGGGGAGGGCACGGCGGGCGCCGTCCCGGGGCTGCCGGAGACCGGAGCGTGCATCGCGGAGGTCCTCGCGTGGTGAAGGGGGCGCCTTGGAGGCGACCGATTATCCGGCGCGTTGCCGCCGTAGGCCAGCACGCCTGTGCGCAGTGTTGCGCTGCGCTCCCCCGGCCGATGCCGGCAAGGCCGGAATCGGCTACCCTGCCGCCTGTCTCCTTGTCCCGCCCCGTCTACCCATGGCCCAGCCCACCCTCAAGCAGCGCAAGACCTTCGCCCTCATCCGCATCTTCGGCGGCATGGTCGCCGCGCTCTACCTGAGCTTCGTCGTCGTCACCAACATGCTCGCCGGCCATGCGCTTGAAGGCGAGCTGCTTTATTCCGCCCTGGTCGCGCTCGCCGGCTACGGCTACGCGGCCTGGTACCTGCGCGAGCTCGCCGCGGTGGCGCGCGAGGAGCGCGGCGGCCGATGAGGGCGGCGCGAACGGACCTCGCCGCGGCTGGGTCCGCCAATCCGCCGTCGGCCAGTCTGCCGTCGGCCAACTCGCCCTCCGCTGCACGGACGCGCAACGCGGCGCCCTGCGACGATCGTCTGGCGTGAGCACGTCTGCACGGCCGCCCGAAGGCTGGCGCTCTCCTCCCTCGGGGAGGAGGTGGCGCAGCGACAGGAGGGTAGTGTGGTGAGCCGCCGCGTCCGCCCTTCGCCCCTGTTGCGTGCCATCGAGCGCGCCACCACCGCGATGACCCGGCGCGCGCTCCGCGCCGGCGCGGACGCCGCCGGCAAGGCCGCGGCGCGCGGCGTCGAGGCGATGTCCGCGCCCTACCGCCTGCCGGTGTCGGCCGGCGACTGGATCCCCGGGCAGGCGATCGGGCCGGCGGGCCTGCGCCGCTTCCGGCTGTTCCGCCCGGCAGACGTGCGCAGCAGCGATCGCCTGCCGCTGCTGGTGATGCTGCACGGCTGCGGCCAGAACGCCGCGGCCTTCGCGCGCAGCACGCGCATGGACCGGCTCGCCGCGCGCGAGCGCTTCCTGGTGCTCTATCCCGAGCAGGACCTGGCCGCCAATCCGCAGGGCTGCTGGAACTGGTACGACACGCGCAGCCATCGCGCCGAGGCCGAGGCGGCGACTCTGATCGCGGCGATCGACCAGGCCTGCCTGCTCTACCCGGTCGACCGCGACGCGGTGGCGGTGGCCGGCTTGTCGGCGGGGGCGAGCATGGCGGCCCTGCTCGCGGTGCGCTGGCCGGAGCGCTTCTGCGCGGTCGCGATGCACGCTGGTGTCGCGCCGGGCGCGGCAAACTCGGCGGCCGGGGTGCTGGCCGCGATGCGCGGCCGCAGCCTGCCCCCGACCGCGGTCGAGCGCGGGAACCGGCCGCCGCTGCTGGTGATCCACGGCAGCGAGGACCGCGTGGTGTCGGTTCGCAACGCCCACGCCGCCGCTGAGCAGTGGGCCGCCGCGCTCGGCGCGCGCGCCGCCGATCCGCGCCGGGTGCAGCGCGGGGCGCGCCACGCGATGACGGTGACCGACTGGCGTGTGCGGCGCCGGGTGTGCGTCCGCCTATGCGAGGTCGAGCGCCTCGGCCATGCCTGGAGCGGCGGCGCCGCCGGCGAGCACTTCAGCGACCCGCAGGGGCCGGATGCATCGACGCTGATCTGGCGCTTCGTGCAGGGGAGCCTGCTTGGGCCTGAGGCGTGAGGCGCCCGCGAAGAGCGGTGACGAGGATTCTCGTAGGAGCGACGCAAGTCGCGATTGCAGCGGCGAAGCGAGCGCAAGCGCATGACGGCGCCGCCCGCTCGCGACTTGCGTCGCTCCCACGAAAACCGCCGCGGCTGCGTGAATTCCCGTCTCGTACGGTCGAGCTGCACTGTAGGAGCGACGCGAGTCGCGATTGCAGCGGCGAAGCGAACGCAAGCGCATGACGGCGCCGCCCGCTCGCGACTTGCGTCGCTCCCACGAAAACCGCCGCGGCTGCGTGAATTCCCGTCTCGTACGATCGAGCTGCACTGTAGGAGCGACGCGAGTCGCGATTGCAGCGGCGAAGCGAACGCAAGCGCATGACGGCGCCGCCCGCTCGCGACTTGCGTCGCTCCCACGAAAGCCGCCGCGGCTGCGTGAATTCCCGTCTCGTACGGTCGAGCTGCACTGTAGGAGCGACGCAAGTCGCGATTGCAGCGGCGAAGCGAGCGCAAGCGCATGACGGCGCCGCCCGCTCGCGACTTGCGTCGCTCCCACGAAAACCGCCGCGGCTGCGTGAATTCCCGTCTCGTACGGTCGAGCTGCACTGTAGGAGCGACGCGAGTCGCGATTGCAGCGGCGAAGCGAACGCAAGCGCATGACGGCGCCGCCCGCTCGCGACTTGCGTCGCTCCCACAAGAACCGTCGCATCTCCAGCCCCCGTCGCGTCTCCAGCCTCCGGTGCGCCGGGGGGCTTGCAGGCGCGACGCAAGTCGCGGTCTCATGTGGCCGCGGTGTCGGCCTGCCGTGTCGGCTGTGCTGGCGTAACGCTGCAGGCCAAGTGTTCAACTGGAGGAGAACGATCGATGTGCCTGTCCAACTTGCCCCTGCGCCGTCGTGTGCTGGGTGCCCTGCTCGCCCTGGCCGCAGGCGTATTCGGACCCCACGCCGCGGCGGGCGAGCGCATCACGGTGGCGGCGGCCTCCGACCTCAAGTTCGCGCTCGACGAGATCGTGGCCGAGTTCGGCCGCGCGCATCCGGGCGACACCGTCGAGGTCGTCTACGGCTCCTCGGGCAAGTTCGCCACGCAGATCCGCCAGGGCGCGCCCTTCGACCTGTATTTTTCCGCCGACATCGCCTACCCGCGCGCGCTCGAGACCGAGGGCCTCGCCCACGGTGCGACGCGGCCCTACGCGCTCGGACGCATCGTGCTGTGGAGCGCGACGCGCGACGCGCGCATGCTCGAACTGAAGGATCTCGCCGACCCGGCGATCGGCCGCATCGCCATCGCCAACCCGCGCCACGCCCCCTACGGCAAGCGCGCCGAGGAGGCCTTGCGCGCCGCCGGCGTGTGGGAATCGGTGCAGCCGAGGCTGGTGCAGGGCGAGAACATCGCCCAGACCGCGCAGTTCGTGCAGACCGGCAACGCCGCGGTGGGCATCATCGCGCTGTCGCTGGCGCTCAACCCGACGCTGGCCGCGCAGGGGGGCTACACGCTGATCGACGCCGGCCTGCACGAGCCGCTGGAGCAGGGCTTCATGCTCACCCGCGCTGCCGCCGGCAAGCCGCTCGCCACGGCTTTTGCCGAGTTCATCGGCAGCGAGTCCGCGCGCGCGGTGCTGCGGCGCTACGGCTTCGAGCTGCCGGCCGTGTCCGCGGGGCGGTGAGCGGGGGCCGCGTAGCGGCGCTGCCGGATCGCGACTTGCGTCGCTCCCACGAAAACGGTCGCGTCTCGGGACATGCGGGATCGCGACTTGCGTCGCTCCCACGAAAGCCGTCGCGTCTCGGGACATGCGGGATCGCGACTTGCGTCGCTCCCACGAAAACCGTCGCGTCTCGGGACACGCGGGATCGCGACTTGCGTCGCGCCTACACGAGTGCTCCCCGGCGCGGCACAATGGGGCCCGCCGCCACCCGCGCGCGCTGCCGCGACGATCCTGCCTCCTTCATTCACCCACCATGCCCACCCTGAGCGGCGCCGACTGGTCCGCCATCCGCCTCACCCTGGAACTCGCCGCGGCCAGCACCGCGGTGCTGCTGCTGCTCGGCACGCCGCTGGCGTGGTGGCTGGCGTGCACGCGCTCGCGCTGGAAGGGCGTGGTGGGGGCGGTGGTGGCGCTGCCGCTGGTGCTGCCGCCGACGGTGATCGGCTTCTACCTGCTGGTGGCGATGGGGCCGAACGGGCCTGTGGGCAGGCTCACCGAGGCGCTCGGCCTCGGCCTGCTGCCGTTCAGCTTTGCCGGCCTGGTGGTCGGCTCGGTGGTGTATTCGCTGCCCTTCGTCGTGCAGCCGCTCGCCAACGCCTTCGAGGCCATCGGGCGCCGCCCGCTCGAGGTCGCCGCCACGCTGCGCGCCGGGCCCTGGGACCGCTTCTTCAACGTCGCGCTGCCGCTCGCGCGGCCGGGCTTCGTCACCGCCACCATCCTCGGCTTCGCCCATACCGTGGGTGAGTTCGGCGTGGTGC
Source organism: Thauera sp. DNT-1 (assembly GCF_055393985.1). Lineage (NCBI taxonomy): Bacteria > Pseudomonadati > Pseudomonadota > Betaproteobacteria > Rhodocyclales > Zoogloeaceae > Thauera > Thauera sp. DNT-1. Next base: position 3,163,022 of record NZ_AP043752.1, read on the forward strand.
TGATGATCGGCGGCAACATCCCCGAGCGTACGCGGGTGGTCTCGGTGGCGATCTACGACCACGTCGAGGCGCTGGAATACGCCCAGGCGCACTGGCTGTCGGCCGGCATGCTGGCCTTCAGCTTCGTGGTGCTGCTCGCGCTCTACGGCCGGCGGCGCGGCCACGCAGGCGGAGGTGTGGGCTGATGGCCGATGTTCCGCAGCCAGGCGCCGCAGGCACCGCAACCGGCGCCGCCGCGGGCTGCGCCCGCCCGGCCGCCGGCATCGAGGCGCGCTTCGCCGTCGACTACGCCGGCTTCCGCCTCGATGTCGACCTGCGCCTGCCCGGGCGCGGCGTCACCGCCCTGTTCGGCCACTCCGGCTCGGGCAAGACCACGCTGCTGCGCTGCGTCGCCGGGCTGGAGCCGGCGGCGCGCGGTCGCCTGGTGGTCAATGGCGAGTGCTGGCAGGACGACGCGCGTCGCATCCTGGTGCCTACCCACCGCCGCGCGCTCGGCTACGTCTTCCAGGAGGCCAGCCTGTTCCCCCACCTGTCGGTGCGGCGCAACCTGGAGTTCGGCCTGCACCGCATCCCGGCCGCCGCGCGCCGCGTGCCGCTCGACCACGCGGTGGCCCTGCTCGGCATCGAGGCCCTGCTCGAACGCATGCCCGACCGCCTCTCCGGTGGCGAGCGCCAGCGCGTCGGCATGGCGCGCGCGCTGCTCACCAGTCCGCGCATCCTGCTCATGGACGAGCCGCTCGCCGCGCTCGACCACCGCCGCAAGCAGGAGATCCTGCCCTACCTCGAACGCCTGCACGACGAGCTCGACATCCCGGTGCTCTACGTCAGCCACGCGCCCGACGAAGTCGTGCGTCTGGCCGACCACGTGGTCATGCTCGGCGAGGGCAAGGCGATGGCCGCGGGCGAGCTGCACGCCACCATGGCGCGGCTCGACCTGCCCACCGCCTTCACCGAGGACGCCGGCGTGGTGGTCGACGGCACGGTGGCCGAGCACGACGACCACTACCACCTCACCCGGCTGGACTTCCCCGGCGGCGCGGTGTGGGTGCAGCGCCAGCCCGCGCCGCCCGGCCGCCGCCTGCGTTTCCGCATCCACGCGCGCGATGTCAGCCTCGCCGACCACCTGGTCGAGGGCAGCAGCATCCAGAACCTGCTGCCGGCGATCGTCGAGGAGGTCGTCGGTGCGGACACCCCCGCCCACGTGCTGGTGCGCCTGGACGCGGGCGGCACCGCGTTGCTGGCGCGCATCACCCGCCGCGCCGCCGAGCAGCTCGGGTTGCGCCCGGGGCGGCGGATGTGGGCGCAGATCAAGTCGGTGGCGCTGCTGGGTTGAGTTCCTGCCATCGTTTCAATCCTTTCCCACATCCCGAGTGCGGGGCTGTGACTGCTATTCTCCGGAGCGCAACGCCGATGACGACGACCCTTTATCACTGCATCAATGCCAGATCCTTCCGCGCGCTGTGGATGCTGGAAGAGCTCGGGCTGCCCTACGCGCTGAAAGTGCTGCCCTTTCCGCCGCGCAGCCGCGACGAGGAGTACCTCGCGGTGAATCCGCTCGGCACCATCCCCGCCTTCCTGGAGGACGACGTGTGGATGAGCGAGTCGGCTGCGATCTGCCAGTACCTGGCGGCGCGCCATTCGCCGCGCGCGCTCGATGTCGGTGTGGACGAAGCGGATTTCGGCGCCTACCTCAACTACCTGCACTTCGGCGAAGCCACGCTGACCTTTCCGCAAACCCTGATCCTGCGCTATGGCCGCTTCGAGCCGCCCGAGCGCCGCCTGCCGCAGGCGGCCGAGGACTACACGCGCTGGTTCCTGTCGCGTCTGCGCACGCTCGAACCCCGGCTCGAAACCCACGAGTTCCTGTGCGCGGGGCGATTCACCGCGGCCGACGTCGCGGTCGGCTACGCCTTGATGCTGGCCACGGACATCGGCCTGCAGGACCGCTTCAAGCCGGCGACCCTGGCGTATTGGCAGCGGCTGCAGGCGCGGCCGGGCTTCCTGCGCGCACTGGAGGCCCAGACGCGAGCCGCGCTGGAACAGGGGGTGTCGACCGCGTCCGTCGCGTGCTGGGACGGGCGCTGAACCGGGGACAGGGCTCGCGTCCCGTCACGCGCGGATGCGATGATGCGGCTCCCCGAACCGGACGGATTGACCGATGAGCAAGAATTCCCCCCTGCGCGCCCGCAACTTCCCCTCTGCCGAAGACGAGGCCAAGGCCGCGCAGCCGCAGGGCCGCTACGACGGCCCCGGCAGCTCCTTCCGCATGGCCTTCACCGACACCGAGTTCCTGCTGCGCGACGAGTTGCGCCCGGTGCGGCTGCAGCTCGAGCTGCTCAAGGCCGAGCTGGTGCAGCAGGAGCAGGGGGTGGAATCGACCGTGGTGGTGTTCGGCAGCGCGCGCTTCAAGGCGCCGGACGTGGCCGAGGCGATGCTGCGCGACGCGCTGGCGAGCGGCGACGAGGCGGCGACCGCGCGCGCGCGTCAGATGGTGAAGAACGCGCGTTGGTACGAGGAGGCGCGCCGCTTCGGCGAGCTGGTCACGCGCGAGTCCGAGGCGCTCGGCGAGCCGGTGATCGTCGCCACCGGCGGCGGCCCGGGGATCATGGAGGCGGGCAACCGCGGCGCCTTCGAGGCCGGCGGGCGCAGCATGGGGATGAGCATCTTCCTGCCCTTCGAGGAGGCGCCCAACCCCTACATCACGCCCGAGCTGTGCTTCCAGTTCCACTACTTCGCGATCCGCAAGATGCACTTCCTGATGCGCGCGGTGGCGCTGGTGAGCTTCCCCGGCGGGCTGGGCACGCTCGACGAACTCTTCGAGGTGCTGACGCTGACGCAGACGCGCAAGATCCGCCGCCGCCCGATCGTGCTGATCGGGCGCGACTTCTGGCAGCGCCTGATCGACTTCGACGTGCTGGTCGAGCACGGCGTGATCAGCCCCGAGGACAAGAACCTGTTCCACTACGCCGAGACCGCCGAGGAAGCCTGGGACGCGATCAAGGCCGCGTACAGTGGCGACAATCCCTCGCTGACGGCGCGGCAGTTGAAGGGCAACTGAGCGCGCCGTGCGACGGCAACCCCTCGGGCGGGGCGCTCGAATCGAGCGGCGGCTGCACCGGTGTGCAACAATTTCGCCAAGCGCAGGCGCTTGCGGTGCCATGCTGCCTTCCACCTCCACCCGACCCGCGCCACGTCGACGCAGCATGACTTCCTCGAAATCACGCGCCCTGAACGCCGATGCCCCCACGAAGGGGCAGACCATGCTGCGGGGACTCGACATTCTCGAGGCGATCGCGGAGGGTGCGCGCACGGTCGCCGAAATCGCCGCACAGACCGGCCTCAGCCTCAGCACCACCCATCGTCTCGCTTCGTCCCTGGCCGATCGCAACTACCTCAAGTTCGAGCCGCGCAAGGGCTACAGCCTCGGCCAGAAGCTCATCGAGCTGGGCTTTGCGGGCTATCGCGAGGCCGATCTTCGCAAGCTGGCCCGGCCTTACCTGGAGGAACTCGCCAGCCGGACGTACGACACCATCCATCTTGCCGCGCTGGTCCACGATGAGGTGACCTACCTCGACAAGATCGCGGGCAAGCGCCCGGTGGAGATCAGTTCCCGCGTCGGTGGGCGCAAGCCGGTGTGCTCCACCGGCGTGGGCAAGGCCCTGATCCTTGACCGCAGTGAAGATTTCTGGCGGCACTGCTATCGCAAGGAGTTCGGCGGCGAGTCCGACCCCGACGCCATGGCCCAATGGATGGCCAGGATGCGCAGCTACATCGGGCTCGATTACGCCGAGGATTTCGGCGAGAACGAAGGCGCCATCCGCTGCGTCGCCGCACCCATCCGCGATGGCAGCCAGCGTATCGTCGCGGCGGTCAGCGTTTCATCGGCCCGCGAGTACATGGACCGCCAGCGCATGCAGGGACTGATCAACGAAGTTCGCAACACCGCACGCGCCATCAGCGCGGAGCTCGGCGCACCGGGCAAGGACTGAACGCTCAGATCAGCTTGCCTGGATTGAGGATGTTCTTCGGATCCAGGGTGTGCTTCAAGGTCCGCATCAGCGCCAGCTCGGCCTCGCTGCGCGAGTAGTGCAGCCAGTCGCGCTTGAGCGTGCCGATGCCGTGCTCGGCCGAGATCGAGCCGCCGTAGCTGCGCACCACCGAATACACCGCGTCCTCGATGCGCATCTGGCTGTCGTGGTCGCTCGGCACCTTGCACACCACCACATGCAGGTTGCCGTCGCCGACGTGGCCGAAGAACAGCGCCTTGAGCGCCGGCCAGTCGCGGTCGAGCTCGGTGCGGATGCGCGCTGCGCACTCGCCGATCTGCGCGATCGGCACCGAGACGTCGAAGTTGAGCGTCGGCGCATAGTCGCGCAGCACTTCGGCGACGCCATCGCGGATCGCCCAGAAGGCTTCGGCCTCGGCCACCGACTGCGCCACCGCGCCGTCGAGGATCCAGCCCGCCTCGATGGCCTGTTCCAGCATCGCCTCGAAGCGCCCGGCGTCGGTCTCCGGCTGGCCGCAGTGCATGTCGATCAGCACGTACACCGGATAGTTCGTGTCGAGCGGCGCGCGCAGCTTGCCGGCAGCGACGGCGGTGACCAGGTAGTCGTTCCACATGATCTCGAAGGCGCTGACCTGTCCGGACAGGCTCTGCTGCGCATGGCGCAGGAAGCGCAGCGCGGCGGGGTAGTCGTGCAGTGCGACCACCGCGGTGCTCACGCCCTTGGGCAGCGGCTGCAGCTTGAACACCACCCTGGTGACGATGCCGAGCACGCCCTCGCTGCCGATGAAGAGATGCTTGAGGTCCATGCCGGCGTTGTTCTTGACCATCTGGTTGAGCATGCTCAACACCGTGCCGTCGGCGAGCACCACCTCGAGCCCGAGCACCAGGTCGCGGGTGTTGCCGTAGCGGATCACCCGGTTGCCGCCCGCGTTGGTCGACACGTTGCCGCCCACCTGGCAGGAGCCGCGCGCGCCGAGGTCGACCGCGAGCAGCGCGCCGGCGTCGCGGCAGGCTTCCTGCACCGTCTGCAGGATCGCGCCGGCCTCGACGATGACGGTGCCCGAATCGATGTCGATGCGCTCGATGCGGTTCATGCGCTCGAGCGACACCACCACCTCGCCGCCGGCCGGCACCGCGCCGCCACACAGGCCGGTGAGGCCGCCCTGCGGCACCACCGCCTGGCCGTGGGCGTGGCAGATCGCCAGCATGCGCGACAGTTCGTCGGTGCTGCGCGGGCGCAGGATCGCCAGCGGCTGGCCGCCGGCGCAGCCGCTCCAGTCCTGCAGGTACTTCGGACTGGCATCGCCGGGGAGCACGTCGGCGCCGAAAACGGCGGTCAGGGCTTCCAGCGCGGCAGCGGAAGAGGCATTCAGTGCGGTCATCGGCTCGGCTCTCTCGACAGCGTTGCGATCACTTCATCAGGTTGGGCAGCCACAGGGTGATCTGCGGCACATAGGTCAATACCAGCAGCACCACGATCATCGACAGCAGGAAGGGCGTCGCGCCACGAATGACGCCTTCCAGTTGGGCGTTGCCGACCCGCGAGCCGACGAACAGGTTGATGCCCATCGGCGGGGTGACCATCCCGATCGCCAGGTTGACGATCATCAGGATGCCGAAATGCACCGGATCGACGCCCACCTTCAGCACCACCGGGAGCAGGATCGGGGTCAGGATGATGATCGCCGCCAGCGTCTCCATGAAGCAGCCGACCACCAGGAACAGCACGTTGATCAGCAGCAGGATCATGATCGGATCGCTGGTCAGGGCCACGATCTCGTTGGCCAGCTTGACCGGGATGCCTTCGATCGCCAGCACGCGGCCGAACACCGTCGCCGTGCCGACGATCACCATCACCGTCGCGGAGGTCAGGGCGGAGTGTGCCAGCACTTTGTAGACATCGGCGAGCTTGAGGTCCTTGTAGACGAAAACGCCGACGAAGAAGCCGTAGGCCACCGCCACCGCCGCGGCTTCGGTCGGGGTGAAGATGCCGCCGTAGATGCCGCCCAGGATGATCACCGGCACCAGCAGCGCCCACTTGGCGTCCCACAGGATGCGGAAGATCTCGGCGCCGGTGTAGCTGCGCTCGATGCCGTGGTAACCGGCCTTGCACGCGATGAACCAGCTCATCAGCATCAGCACCACGCCGATCAGCACACCCGGGACGACCCCCGCGAGGAAGAGGCTGGACACCGAGGCGCCGGAGGAGGTGGCGTAGATCACCATCGGGATGCTGGGCGGAATCACCACGCCGATGCAGCCTGCGGACGCGACCAGGCCGACCGAGAAGTTGCGGTCGTAGCCGCGCTTGAGCATGGCCGGGAACAGGATGCCGCCGATCGCCGCCACCGTCGCCGGGCCCGAGCCCGAGATCGCGGCGAAGAACATGCAGGTGGCCACGGCGACCAGGCCGAGGCCGCCGGTGTAACGGCCGAACAGGATCTCGCCGACTTCGAGCAGGCGGCGCGAGATGCCGCCGTGGCCCATGAGGTCGCCGGCGAGGATGAAGAAGGGCACCGCCATCAGCGGGAAGGAGTCGATCGAGGTCACCAGGCTCTGCGCCAGATAGCTGCTGTCGACCACGCCGCCGTAGCCGAGCGCCGCCATCGCCGCGATGCCGAGCGAGATGCCGATCGGCACGCCCACGATCATCAGCAGGGCGAACAGCCCGAACAGGATCAGGGAGATCATGCTGCCACCCCCAAGGTGCGCAGGCGCTTGAATCCCGCGACGATGTTTTGAACGAGGCGGATGAACACCAGCGCGAAACCGACCGTCGGCGCCAGGTAGATCACCCCCATCGGCATGCCGAGCGCCGCCGACGATTGGCCGAACTTGAAGATCTTCATGCTCAGCACGAAGCCTTCCTTGACCACCAGCGCAGCGAACAGCAGGAACACCACCTGGGCCACGATGTAGGTGATCTCCCTGATGCGGGCGGGCAGGTAGCCGGTCACCGCCTCCACGCAGATGTGGGCATTCTTCTTCACGCCGTAGGCCACCCCGAGGTAGGTCGCCCACACGAAGATATAGCGGGCCAGTTCTTCGGACCAGGTCAGGGATTCCTGGACGACGTAGCGCATGAAGATCTGCACGACGATGAGGACGGTCATCGCTGCCATCAGCAGGACGATCAGTGCCTCCTCGAAGTGATCATCGAGTTTCTTGAGCATGGGGTCTCTCGGGGTCGCGGGCCGCGCCGGACGAACGCCGGGGCCGAAAGGACGGCGCCCCGGCTGCGTGCGGCCGGGGCGTCGCAGGCTTAGTTGGTGGCCTGCAGCACCTTTTTGACGATTTCCTCGCCGGCCTTCTTCTTCACCAGGTCGTACACCGGCCCCATCTTGGCGCGGAAGGCTTCCTTCTCGGCGTCGCTCAATTCGGTGAAGGTGATGCCGGTCATCTGCGCTTCGGCCTCGGCGTCGCTCTTCTGCGCGAGGTCGCGCTGGTACGCCTTGGCGGCTTCGAAGGCTTCGGCCATGGCCTGCTTGTCGGCCTCGCTCAGACCGTCGTAGAGCGGCTTGCTCATCAGGATGACGAAGGGCGAGTAGAGGTGGCCGGTCTTGGTGATGAACTTCTGCACCTCGAAGAACTTCATGTCGCGGAACAGGTTGATCGGGGTTTCCTGGGCATCGAAGGTGCCCTGCTGCAGCGCGGTGAACAGCTCGCCGAAGGCCAGCGGCGCCGGGTTGGCACCCAGCTCCTTCCAGGCGGCGAGGTGGACCTCGTTCTCCATCGTGCGCATCTTGATGCCCTTCAGGTCATCCGGCGTCTTCACCGCCACCTTGCTGTTGCTGAGCTGGCGGAAACCGTTCTCCCAGAAGCCGAGGCCCTGGATGTTGATGTCCTGGAGGCTCTTCAGCAGGTACTGGCCGGGTTCGCCGTCGAGCACCTTGTAGACGGTGGGACGATCCTTGAACACGAAGGGCAGGTCGAGGGCGAAGAACTCCTTCTTGAAGCCGCCCAGCGGGGCCGAGGACACGAAGGTCATGCCGACGCTGCCCAGTTGCACCGCTTCGATCAGCTCGCGTTCGCTGCCGAGCTGCGAGTTGGGGTAGATCTCCAGGCTGATGCGGCCGCCCGTCTTTTCGCCCAGCAGGCGGTTGAACTCGACCAGCCCCTTGTGGCCGGTGTTGGACTCCGTGGCGGCGTGGCCGACCTTGATCACCAGCTTCTGGTTCGTCGCTGTGGTCGCGGGTTGCGTGCCTTTCTGTTCGCCCGAGCATCCGGCGAGTGCGAAAGCGGCGAGGGCGAGGCCTGTCGCGAGGATGCGGCGGCGGAGGGGGGTTGCGAGCTGGTTGGACATGGAGTGTAGTTCCTTCATTGGGTACCGACAGGCTGCCTGCGGCTCTCGAGGACTCGCATTTGTCCGGTACGCGGCTGGGTGGAATCCAAACTGGATAATCGATTAAAGCCATGAATGCTGGGGTTTGAGGAAAGCCATGTCAATATGTGAATATAGATCTCAAATATTGAGATTTTTCCGGTGTGTCGAGCTGCAGGATTTGCATGAAGTGCGCGCAAGGAGAGGGACGCCCCCTTTCCTGCAGGGTGCCCCTGCCTGTCTTGTGCGTGGAACGCGGGGGCGCTTGTGGTAGCCGGCGCGGAGTCCGTGATCCTCTTCGTCCACGGCCTGTGGATGCACGGCGTGGTGTTTTCCGCGCACCGTCGCGAGCTGCGCCGCATGGGGCGCGAGAGCCGGGTGTTCTCATGGCATTCGCTGCTCGGCTCGCTCGACGGCGCGGCAGATGATCTTGCGGCGCACATCGCCGCGCTCGGCCGCCGGCCGCTGCATCTGGTCGGGCACAGCCTGGGCGGCTGTGTCGTGCTGAACATGCTCGCCCGCCATCATCCGGAAGGCATCGGCCGCGTGGTCCTGCTCGGTTCGCCGTGCTGCGGGTCCCATGCGGGCGAGCGCATCCTGCGCGTCCCGCTTCTGCGCGGCGCGCTCGGCCGCGTGCTGCCGCAGTGGCTGGCGCGGCCGCTGCCCGAGGTGCCGCCCGGCTACGAGATCGGCGTGGTCGCCGGCAACCGCCCGGTCGGCATGGGGCGCATCGTGCCCGGCATGGAGAAGCCCAACGACGGCATGGTGACGGTGGCCGAGACGCGCTGGCCGGGCGCGCGCGACCACACCGTGCTGCCGGTCACCCACATGCAGATGCTGTGGTCGCGCGCCTGCCTGATCCAGACCCTGCACTTCCTCGACACCGGGCGCTTCCTGCGCGGGGGCGTGCGCGGCTGATCGCGCGCAGCGCGCCCCCGGTCGGGGGCGGGGGCTCAGATCGCGTCGCGGATCCGCCGCAGGCGATCTCCCAGGCGTGGCCGCCGTCGCGGTCATGAGGGGTCTGCGCTGGACCTTCGGATTGCGGGCCTGCCGCGCCCGGCTCGATTCAGCCTAGTCCGGCAGCGGGGGGCTGCCAGCCGGATCGTGCGGTCGCAGCTCGCGGGTGTCGATGTGGAGGACGTGGCCGCGGTGGCGGCTTACCTCCTCGACCATATGCGCGGTGCCCCCGGCGCCGTCGCCGCGGCGCCCGTCCCACAGGCACAGCAGCCAGACGCGTTCGCCGCCGCAGGCGAGCGCGGTGTCGAGCAGCCAGCGGTTGCAGCGCTCGAAGGGGTTGTCGGCCGCGGCCGCGGGGGCGGGCGGCATGGCGTGCGGCGGGCTGGCGAGGCGGGCGGCCACCGCGCGGTAGCGCGCCACCCACTGCTCGCCCGCGCTCACCGGGCGTACCGAGCGCGCGATGAACTCGTCCTCGCCGAAGGGCTGCAGGAAGAGCAGCGGCAGCGCGCGCGCCTGCGCCGCCTCGGCGAAGAGCAGGTCGCCGCCCGCCGCGCCCTGGGTGAGGCCGAGGTCGAGCGGGCCGGCCTCCAGGCGATCGAGCGCTTCGGCGATGCGCGCCGCCGCCGCGGGCGCGAGTGCGGGCGGGAAGCGCGGTTCGGCACGGCCGGGCGCATCGATCATGTGGCCGCTGAAGAGGATCACGCGGCGTGGCTGCAGGCAGCTCGGCAGAAGTGGTTCGGGGGCGGGCATCGCGGATCTCCGGTGGTCGGTCGGTGCTGTGCACATTCTGGAGCGATCGCCTCTGCCGCGGCTATCTGCGCGCGCCGAGGCTGAATATACTTACAGCCATGTCGCCCCCTATCGAGACCCTTCCCGGGCCGAACTCCGAGCCTCGCTCCAAGACCTCCTCCCCGCGGCCGCCGGCCGCCGATCCGCTCGCGGCGCTCGACCCCGCCCAGCGCGCCGCGGTCGGGCACGGCATCGGCGCCGATGGCCGCATCGACGCCGGGCCGCTGCTGGTGATCGCCGGCGCCGGCTCGGGCAAGACCGGCACGCTCGCGCACCGCGTGGCGCGCCTCGTGGCGGCCGGGGCCGATCCCGCGCGCATCCTGCTGCTGACCTTCTCGCGCCGCGCCGCGGACGAGATGGGCCGGCGCGTGCGTCGCATCCTCGCGCAGGCCGCCGCCGACCGTCCCGGCCTGGCGCGCGCCGAGCTGCAGTGGGCGGGCACCTTCCACGCCATCGGCGCGCGCCTGCTGCGCGACCACGCCGGCCGCATCGGGCTCGACCCCGGCTTCAGCATCCACGACCGCGAGGACTCCGCCGACCTGATGAACCTGGTGCGCCACGAGCTCGGGCTGTCGGCGACGAAGCAGCGCTTCCCGCAGAAGGGCACCTGCCTGGCGATCTATTCGGCGGTGGTCAACACGCGCGCCGCGCTCGCCGAGGTGCTGCAGGCGAGCTTCCCGTGGTGCGCGCAGTGGGAGGACGAGCTCAAGCGCCTGTTCCGCGCCTACGTCGAGGCCAAGCAGGCGCAGCAGGTGCTCGACTACGACGACCTGCTGCTGTACTGGGCGCAGATGGTGGGCGAGGCGGAGCTCGGTGCCGAAATCGGCGGCCTCTTCGACCACGTGCTGGTCGACGAATACCAGGACACCAACGCACTGCAGGCGGCGATCCTGCTCGCGATGAAACCGGACGGCCGCGGCCTGACCGTGGTCGGCGACGACGCGCAGTCGATCTACGCCTTCCGCGGCGCCACGGTGCGCAACATCCTCGACTTCCCGGCGGCCTTCGCGCCGCCGGCGCGGGTGGTGACGCTGGAGCGCAACTACCGCTCCACCCAGCCCATCCTCGACGCCGCCAACGCGGTGATCGCGCTCGCCGCCGAGCGCTTCGCCAAGAACCTGTGGAGCGAGCGCGCCTCGGCGCAGCGCCCGTGCCTGGTGACGGTGAAGGACGAGGCGGCGCAGGCCGACTTCGTGGTCGACAGCGTGCTGGCGCGCCGCGAGGAAGGGCTGAAGCTCAAGCAGCAGGCGGTGCTGTTCCGCGCCTCGGCGCACAGCGCGCGCCTGGAACTGGAGCTGACCCGGCGCAACATCCCCTTCGTGAAGTACGGCGGGCTCAGGTTCCTCGAGGCCGCCCACGTCAAGGACGTGCTCGCGCTCCTGCGCTGGGCGGAGAACCCGCGCGACCGCATCGCCGGCTTCCGTGCCATCCAGCTGCTCGCCGGCATCGGCCCCAGGACTGCCGGGCGCGTGCTCGACAACGTCTGCAGCGCGCCGCCGGGCTGCGTGCTGCTCGCCGAGCAGCCGGTGCCGGAGGCGGCGCGCCCGGGGTGGCTGGAGTTCGCCACGCTGGTCGACCGGCTTTCCGGGCGGGAGGAGGCCTCGACCGCCGCATTCGCGCCTGGCGGCGCTCCTGCACGAACCACCGCGCCTGTCCGTGCGGAGGGTCTTGCGGGCGGGGCGAGGGGCGGCCTGCCGTGGCCGACCGACTTCGAGCTCGCCTGCCGTTGGTACGAGGCGCAGATGCCGCGCCTGTACGACGATTTCCAGGTGCGCGTGCTCGACATCCAGCAGCTCGCGCGCATCGCCGCCACCAGCCCGAGCCGGCAGCGCTTTCTCACCGAACTCACGCTCGACCCGCCCAGTGCCACCAGCGCCGAGGCCGGCATGCCGTTGCTCGACGAGGACTACCTGATCCTGTCGACCATCCACTCGGCCAAGGGCCAGGAGTGGAACGCGGTGAGCGTGCTCAACGTGGTCGACGGCTGCATCCCTTCGGACGTCGCCACGCGCAACAGCGCCGAGATCGAGGAGGAGCGCCGCCTGCTCTACGTGGCGATGACGCGCGCCAAGGACGCCCTCGACCTGATCGTGCCGCAGCGCTTCCACGTCACCCAGCAGACGGGCCTGGGCGATCGCCATGTCTATGCCGGGCGCAGCCGCTTCATCCCCAACCGTCTGCTCGGGCACTTCGAGCAGATGAGCTGGCCGTTGCCTGCGCCCGAACTCCAGGGCTCGCCGGCCTCGCGCCAGGCGGCGATCGACCTCGCCGCGAAGATGCGCGACATGTGGCGATGACTGCGCGGTCGCGACCGCGGAGGGCTCGTGCCCTGGCGCTCGATCGCTCCGGATAGGGTAGTCTTTTCGTTCGTCGCGCTGGTGGTGGTGATCACCCGCCGAACACGGTCCGGCCGCTTCCCGGCGCGGCGCGAGGGAGATCCGCCATGGCAAGAAAAACGCATCCGATGGTGGCGTCGCTGCGCGCCGCCGACACCGGCAAGATCGTTTCGGCGCGCGAGGCGGTGCGCCTGATCCGCAGCGGCGACACGGTCGCCACCGGCGGCTTCGTCGGCATCGGCTTTGCCGAGAGCGTCGCGATCGCGCTCGAAAAACGCTTCCTCGAGGCGGAGGGCGGCCCGGGCAGCCCGCGCGACCTGACCCTGGTGTATGCGGCCGGGCAGGGCGACGGCAAGGCGCGCGGCCTCAACCACCTCGGCCACGAGGGCCTGGTGGCGCGCGTGATCGGCGGCCACTGGGGGCTGGTGCCGCGCCTGCAGGCGCTTGCGGTCGATAACCGCATCGAGGCCTGGAACCTGCCGCAGGGGGTGATCACGCACCTGTTCCGCGACATCGCCGCCGGCAAGCCGGGCACGCTGACCCGGGTCGGGCTGGGCACCTTCGTCGATCCGCGCTTCGGCGGTGGCAAGCTCAACGCGCGCACCACCGAGGATCTTGTGCGGCTGATGCCGATCGACGGCGAGGACTACCTGTTCTACAAGGCCTTTCCGATCCATGTCGGCATCATCCGCGGCACCACCGCCGACCCCGACGGCAACGTCACCATGGAGAAGGAGGCGCTGACCCTGGAGGCGCGAGCGATCGCCATGGCCGCGCGCAACTCCGGCGGTATCGTCATCGTGCAGGTCGAGCGCATCGCCGAGCGCGGCTCGCTCAATCCGCGCCAGGTGCAGGTGCCGGGCGTGCTGGTCGACTGCGTGGTGGTGGCGGATCGTCCCGAGCACCACATGCAGACCTACAGCGAGCAGTACAACCCGGCCTTCTCCGGCGAGATCCGCGTGCCGATGTCGGCGATCTGCGCGATGCCGATGAGCGCGCGCAAGATCATCGCCCGCCGGGCCGCGATGGAGCTGCAGTCGGCTGCGGTGGTGAACCTCGGCATCGGCATGCCGGAGGGGGTCGCGACCGTGGCCGCGGAGGAGAAGCTCATCGACCTGCTCACGCTCACCGCCGAGCCGGGCGTGATCGGCGGCATTCCCGCCGGCGGGCTGAGCTTCGGCGCGGCGGTGAACACCCAGGCCATCATCGACCAGCCCAGCCAGTTCGACTTCTACGACGGCGGCGGGCTGGACATCGCCTTCCTCGGCCTCGCCCAGGCCGACCGCGAGGGCAACCTCAACGTGTCGAAGTTCGGCCCGCGGCTCGCGGGCGCGGGCGGCTTCATCAACATCTCGCAGAATGCCAAGAAGGTCGTCTTCGTCGGCACCTTCAGCGCGGGCGGGCTGGAGGTGGCGGTGGAGGATGGATGCCTGCGCATCGTCCGCGAGGGCGAGACGAGGAAGTTCGTCGACGCGGTCGAGCATCGCACCTTCAGCGGGACGCAGGCGGCGAAGTGGCGGCAGGACGTGCTCTACGTCACCGAGCGCTGCGTGCTCCGGCTGTGCGAGGACGGACTCGAGCTCATCGAGATCGCGCCGGGGATCGATCTGCAGCGCGACATCCTCGCTCGCATGGACTTCGTACCGGTGATGAAGGGCCCGCCCGTGCGGATGGACGCGCGCATCTTCGCCGACGCGCCGATGGGCTTGCGCCACGACCTGCTCGACGTTCCGCTCGAGCGTCGGCTGGCCTACGACGCGCAGCAGGACGTGTTCTTCGTCGACTTCGAGGGGCTGTCGGTGCGCACGCCGCAGGACATCGCCGCGATTCGCGACGCGGTGCGCGCCGCGCTCGCTCCACTCGGGCGCAAGGTGGATGCGGTGGTCAACTACGACCGCTTCTCGATCGTGCCGGAACTGGTGGACGACTACGTCGAGATGGTGAAGGGACTGATGGATGCCCATTACCACACCGTGACCCGCTACACCGCCAACGGCTTCCTGCGCATGAAGCTCGGCGAGGAGCTCGAGAAGCGGCGCATCCCCGCGCACTTCTACGCGAGCGCGAGCGAGGCCTGGCACGGGCTGGAGACCCCGTAGCGGGGCGCTGCGCCGCCGCGCTGCGCCCGCACGGGGCCGGTGTCGGGCATGCAGGCCTCACAGGAACAGGGCGCCGACATCGATCGTCTCGCGCCGGCCGACCTCGTGGGCATGCGCCTGCAGCCAGGTTTCGGCGCGTGCGCGGCCGAGTTCGCGCAGCCGGAGCAGGGCGCTGGCGGTGGCATCGAGCTTGCTCGCGCTGCCGGCGTCGCCGAGCTCGGGAGCATCGATCAGGTGGAAGCGCTCGCGCAGCAGCTTGCGCTCGAGGCGGCCGATCGGCGACCAGCGCGGACGCTCGGCGATGAACTGGCGGGCGTGGGCGATCATGCGCATCTCGCGCAGGAAGGTGGTGGAGAAGCCGAGCTCCATGCTGCGCGCCGCGATGTCTTCGGCGCTGCGGGGGGCCTGCTCGTGCTGCAGAGGGTTCAGCAGCACCATCAGCAGGTCCGGCGTGTCGCATTCGTAGAGCAGCGGGTAGATCGCCGGGTTGGCGGTGAAACCGCCGTCCCAGTAGTGCTCGCCGTCGATCTCCACCGCGTGATGCAGCGTGGGCAGGCAGGCCGAGGCCAGCAAGGCCGCTTCGCCGAGCTCGGCGGTGCGGAAGAGCCTGACCTTGCCGGTGCGCACCGCGGTGGCGGCGATGAAGAGCTTGAGCGGGCACGCGCTGCGGATGCGCTCGAAGTCGAACTGCGCGCGCACCACGTCGCGCAACGGATTGAGCTCGAAGGGGTTGAGCTGATAGGGCGAGAACACGCGGGCGAGCCCGAGCATCATGTTCATCGGCGAGGGGAGGCTGCCGTCACCCGAGGGGCTGAGGCTTTGCAGCAGCTCGAGGTGGAAGGGAACGCTGTCGCCGACGGCCGTCCAGAAGCGGTCGAGCGCGGCGCGCGCGCCCTCCGCCCCGCCCGTGGTCCAGCCCTCGGCGAGCGCCACGGCATTCATCGCGCCGGCGCTGGTGCCGCTGATGCCTTCGATCGGCACTCCCGCCTCGAGCAGGCGGTCGAGCACGCCCCAGGTGTACGCGCCATGCGCGCCACCGCCCTGCAGCGCGAGCGCGACGGGGGTGGAGGCATCCTTCCTGGTTGGCCACGGCAAGCGAAACATCGAAACCCCCTTCGGGTCCGGGCGGACGGCAGGGGAGTCCCTTGGCGCCTGTCCGGCAAGCTGCAGGTCTGCATTGTGCACTGCACAATGCAGATTATCACGCAGTCCGGATTACAGCCGTGCGTACCGGTAACAGGATGCGCGGGCGCGGGCGTCGTGCGCGCCGGCCCGCCGCCGGGTCAGGCATTGCCGGGTCGGGAAGCGGCTCCGCACGCCAGCCACAGGCGCAGCGCCTCGGCGTTGTTGTGCGTGGTGTCGCGCGCGGCGTGGAGCAGGGTGAGGACCGGATGCGCGGCGATCAGGCCGTGCAACTCGGCGAGTGCCGCGGCGGCCGCGGGGGCGCGCAGCTCGTCGGCGTAGCGGCGGCGGAATTCGTCCCAGCGCGCCGGGTCGTGGGCGAACCACTTGCGCAGCTCGCTCGAGGGCGCGAGCTCGCGCAGCCAGTGCTCGATCCGTGCGTTCTCGCGCGCGAGTCCGCGCGGCCACAGGCGATCGACCAGCACCCGGCAGCCGTCCCCGGCTGCGGGTGGGTCGTACGCGCGGCGCACGCGGATCGTCATGGTCTGGTCAGATCGCCATGCCCTTCTCGTCGAACAGGCCCTCGAATAGGATCGAGCTCAGGTAGCGCTCGCCCGAGTCGGGCAGGATCACCACGATGGTCTTGCCGGCGTTCTCGGGCTGCTTCGCGACGCGCGCCGCGGCGGCCACCGCCGCGCCGCAGGAGATGCCGGCGAGGATGCCCTCCTCGCGCGCCAGGCGGCGGGCGTAGAGCACCGCGTCTTCGTTGCTCACCTGCTCGACCGCGTCGATCAGCGAGAGGTCGAGCACTTTCGGCACGAAGCCCGCGCCCAGGCCCTGGATCTTGTGCGGCGCAGGGGTCAGCGGCTGGCCGGCGAGGGTCTGGCTGATCACCGGGCTGGCGGCGGGCTCGACCGCGATCGAGCGGATGTCCTTGCCGCGCACGCGCTTGATGTAGCGCGAGATGCCGGTGATGGTGCCGCCGGTGCCCACGCCCGACACCAGGATGTCGATGCCGCCGTCGGTGTCGTTCCAGATCTCCGGGCCGGTGGTGGTCTCGTGGATCGCCGGGTTGGCGGGGTTCTCGAACTGCTGCAGCAGCACGTAGCGGCCGGGGTCGCTGTCGACGATCTCCTTGGCCTTGGCGATGGCGCCGTTCATGCCCTTGGGGCCTTCGGTCAGCACCAGTCTGGCGCCATAGGCGACGAGCAGCTTGCGGCGCTCCACGCTCATGGTCTCGGGCATGGTCAGGGTCAGCGGGATGCCGCGCGCGGCGCACACGAAGGCGAGCGCGATGCCGGTGTTGCCGCTGGTGGGCTCGACGATCTCCTGGCCGGGGCCGAGGCGGCCGTGGGCGATCGCGTCCTTGACCATCGCCGCGCCGATGCGGCACTTGACCGAGTAGGCCGGGTTGCGGCCCTCGATCTTCGCCAGCACGGTGGCCTGCGCGCCGTCGAGCACGCGGTTCAGGCGCACGAGCGGGGTGCGGCCGATGGATTCTGCATTGTCGGGGTACCAGGTGGACATCGGTTCTCTTCTCCTCGTTGGGGGTGCTCCGGAAGTATAGGCAAAGCGCGCCGCACGGTCGCGCCGGATCGTCGCGCGTGGTGGCGGACGGCGCTTGACGGCGGCGCACCCAGGTGCAAGCTTCAATCCCTTGCGCGAGGTCCGGCACGCGGTCTGGCACGTGGGAGGGGGCGATGAAGGAAAAGGAACTGCGGCTCGCACTGGTGCTGTTCGGCGGCGTTTCGCTCGCGGTGTACCAGCACGGCATCAACCGCGAACTGCTCAACCTCGCGCGCGCCTCGCGCGCCTACCACCGCGTCGAAGGGCCCGCCGCCAAGCAGGCGCCCGGCCATGTGTATCCGGCGGGCGCGGGCGCCGACGCGTGGACCGCCGAGGTGTATTTCGACCTGCTCAAGCGCCTCGGGCGCATGGTGGACCTGCGCGTGCTGGTCGACGTGATCTCGGGCGCGTCGGCGGGGGCCATCAACGGCATCGCGCTCGCGCGCGCGCTCGCGCACGATCTCAGCCTGGCGCCGGTGACGCGGCTGTGGCTGGAGCGCGCCGACATGCAGCGCCTGATCGCACCGGAGGCGCGCGCCGGGAAGTGGGACAAGTGGTACTTCCGCCCGCTGCTGCGGCCGCTGCTGGCGTGGGCCCGGCGCGAGGGAATGCTCGAGACCCAGCCCGACCCCGAGACGCTCGAGCGCGCGCTCGCCTTCGTGCGTTCGCGCTGGTTCAGCGCGCCGCTCGACGGGGCCTTGCTGAGCGCGGAGCTGCTCGACGGCCTGCTCGCGATGGAGACGGGTTCGGTGGCCGCCGGCTCGCTGCTGCCCTCGGGTACCTGCCTGTCGCTGGCGGTCACGGTGACCGACTTCCGCGGCATCGAGCGCGCGCTGTTCACCCACGACCCGCCGCTGCTGCGCGAGCGCGAGCATCGCCACCTGCTGCGCTTCGCCTGCGAGCATCGCAGGACCGGCGAGCTCGACAGCGACTTCGGTCTCGACAACGCGCCCTCGCTCGCCTTCGCGGCGCGCGCCTCGGCGTCCTATCCGGGCGCCTTCCCGCCCGCCCGGCTGGCCGAGATGGACGCCCTGCTGGCCGCGCGCGGGCTGACGTGGAGTACGCGCGAGCGCTTCCTGGCGCGCAACTTCGCGCACTACCGCGCGAGCGGCATGAACCCGGCGGAAGTGGTGTTGCTCGACGGCAGCGTGCTCGACAACAAGCCCATCCTCGCCGCGGTCGGCTACATCCGGGTCCATCGCGCCTTCCGCGAGGTGGACCGGCGGCTGATCTTCATCGATCCGCATGCCGAGGCGCGCGTCGGCGAGGGCGCCGGCAGCGATGGCGGGGAGGGCGAGCCGGGCTGGTTCGAGGTCCTGCGCAGTGCCCTGTCCGACCTGCCGCGCCACCAGCCGATCCACCAGGAGCTTGCCGAGATCAGCCGCTACAACCGCCAGATCCGCCGCCTCAAGGCGACCATCGTGCAGAGCCGGCCCGAGGTCGAGGCGCTCGTCGAGCGCGCCACCGGTGGTGCCCTGTCGGGGCCCTTCACGGCCGTCGAGTTGCGCCACTGGCGGTTGACCTCGACCAACATGCTGGGGGCGATGCCGCTGGTGTACGACCCGTGGTGGCGTGCGCTGGTGCTGGAAGCGCTCGATTTCCTCGCCGGCCTGCTCGGCAGCCTGTGCGGCTGCGCACGCGAATCGCCGGGCGCGCGCTGGCTGCAGCAGGTGGTGGAGGCGTGGGCGGCGCACGCCGGGATCCTGCGCGAGCACTACCGCATCGCGGACGATGTGGGCGAGGATGCCGACATGCCCGCGTTCGCGCGCGTCGTGATCCGTTTCGGCATCGAGTACAAGCGCCGCCGCATCAACTTCGTGCTGCACGAGCTCAACACCCTCTACCACGCCCTGCCGGGCGAGGGCCGCTGCACCACCGCCCCGGGCGTGCTCGACGTGGTGAAGACGCGCATCCACGAGTGCCTCGACGCATTGGCGATCTACGACGACTGCGCCTTCGTCGATGCGCCCGCCGCCGCCGCGGTGCGTGCCCTGCTGCAGCCGGCGACCGCTGCTGCGGCGGTGCGGTCCGAGGCGGATGCGGCGGCGTTCGCGATGCGCAACGCGGTCGCGCTCGACGCCTTGATCGAGCGCATCGGCGACGCCTGCCGGATCGGCGAGGCCAACGCGAACATGGACGCGGTGCTGGTCTCCGACGCGGTGCGGGCGATCGAGCCGCACTGCCGCCGCCAGTTGTTGACCGCCTATCTCGGCTACTTCTACTGGGACGTGATCCTGCGCCCCGCGCTGGGGGCACTCGCGCTCGGCAGCGGGCCGCTGGAGGAGGTGCTGATCGATCGCATCAGCCCACAGGATGCGACCGCGCTCGCCTCCGTGACGGAGGGGCGCCCGGCGCTCGCGGGCACCGCGTTCGCGGGCTTCGGCGGCTTCCTCAGCGCGGCCGCGCGCGAGAACGATTACCTGTGGGGGCGCCTGCATGCGGCCGAGCGGCTGGTCGGCATCGTCGCCAGCGCCGTCGGCGGACCCGGTGCACCCGACGCGTCGGAGCTGCGCGTGTTTCGCAAGCGTGCCTTCGAGGCCATTCTCGACGAGGAGGCGAGCCGGCTGCGCGCCGTGCCCGGGCTGATCGCCCGCCTGCGCGTCGCGATCGCCGCGCTCTGAGGGCAGCGCTCCGCGCAGCGCCGTGAATCCGGGCCCTCGCCGCGCGCGCGCTTGGTAAGATCGCGCCCCATGTCCTCTCCGATCGCCGCCTCTTCCTCCCTGCCCGCCCAGCTTCCCCTGGGCCTGCGCGACGTCGCCGCGCTCGGCCAGGTGTTCACCCCCGAGCCGGTGGTGCGCGCCATGGTCGCCCTGCGTCGCAACGCGGGCCGCGTGCTCGAGCCCTCGTGCGGCGACGGCGCCTTCCTGCGCCATCTGCCCGGCGCGGTCGGTCTCGAGCTCGATCCCGACCATTGTCCGCCCGGCGCGCAGGCGATCGACTTCTTCGCCTACCCCGAGCGCGAGCGCTTCGACACCATCATCGGCAACCCGCCCTACGTGCGCATCCAGGACATCGCCGAGAGCACGCGGGCGCTGATCGAGCGCGGCGCCTACGGGGACCTCCTCGATGGCCGCGCCAACCTCTACCTCTTCTTCATCGCCAAGTGCCTGCGCCACCTGCGCCCGGGCGGCGAGCTGATCTTCATCACCCCGCGCGACTTCCTCAAGGCCACCTCGGCGGTGAAGCTCAACCGCCTGCTGGTCGAGTCCGGCTCGATCACCGACGCGATCGAGCTCGGCGACGCGCGCGTGTTCGACGACGCGGTGCCGAACTGCCTGATCTGGCGCTTCGAGAAGGGGCGCAGCGCGCGCGCGATGCGCTACTGCGCGCTCGGCGTCGGTGACGACCTCGCCGCCGGGCTGGCGGCGCCGGCCTGGGAGGAGCGCCACTTGGTCGAGGCCGGCGGCCACCTGATGTTCGCGCGCGGCGACTACCCGCTGCGCCTGGCCGACGTGGCCTTCGTCAAGGTCGGCGCGGTGTCGGGCGCGGACGAGCTGTTCACCGACGCGGTAAATGGCAACCGCGACTTCGTGTGCTCGTCGACGGTCAGCACCGGGCAGACCCGGCGCATGATCTGGAGCGAGCCGGGCGATCCGCCGCCGGCGCTGCTGGCGCCGCACAAGGCGCGCCTGCTGCAGCGCAAGGTCACCCGCTTCGACGAGTCGAACTGGTGGATGTGGGGCCGCCTGCACCACCGCAGCGCGCAGCCGCGGGTGTATGTGAACGGCAAGACGCGGGTGCCGAAGCCCTTCTTCGTCCATCCCTGCACCGACTACGACGGCGCCGTGCTGGCAATCTTCCCGCGCCGCGCCGACGTGGACATCGAGGCCTTCCGCGACGCCCTCAACGCGGTGGACTGGGAGGACCTCGGCTTCGTCTGCGACGGCCGCTTCCTGTTCACCCAGCGCAGCCTGGAGCACGCGCCGCTCCCAGCGGACTTCGAGGCCTTCCTGCCCGCCTGAGTCGGGTACGCCCCGAGCTTGCTCATCCCCGCGGCCCCGGCGGCCGCCGTTGTCCTGTCCATCCGGATGGAATTGGAGGAGAATGTGCAAGCTTCACGCAAGAATCCGTTAAGTATCTGTTGGAAAAGAAATTTTTATGCGCTCGTAAGCGGAGTGTAAGTCTCCGCCCCTAAGGTGCGCACAACCGGGCAGGCGTCCGGTCCTTTCACCGCAGAAGGAGGGAGATATGGAAAACGATATGGCGACCAAAATCGCCGCAAACCCCAAGTACCAGAAACTGGTACGCACGCGCTCCAGCTTCGGCTGGATCCTCACCGCGATCATGATGTTCGTGTACTACGGCTACATCGCGCTCATCGCCTTCAACAAGGAATCGCTCGCCGCCCGCCTGGGCGAGGGCGTGATGACGGTCGGCATTCCCGTCGGCTTCGGCGTCATCGTGTTCACCATCCTGATCACCGGCTTCTACGTGCGCCGCGCGAACTCCGAGTTCGATCAGCTCACCCGTGAAATCGTCGAGGAGGCGGGCAAATGATCGGTACCAACGCGAAACTCGCGGGCGGCCTCGTGCTCGCCCTGCTGTCCTCGGTGGCGCTTGCCGCGGGCGGCGATCTCGGCCAGGCCGAGAAGCAGGCCACCAACTGGACGGCGATCCTGATGTTCGCCGCCTTCGTGGCGGGTACCCTGTACATCACCAAGTGGGCGGCGGCCAAGACCAAGTCGGCGGCCGACTTCTACACCGGCGGTGGCGGCATCACCGGCTTCCAGAACGGCCTCGCGATCGCCGGCGACTACATGTCGGCGGCGTCCTTCCTCGGGATCTCCGCGGCGGTGATGGCGAGCGGCTATGACGGCCTGATCTACTCGATCGGCTTCCTGGTCGGCTGGCCGGTGATCACCTTCCTGATGGCGGAGCGCCTGCGCAACCTGGGCAAGTTCACCTTCGCCGACGTGGCGGCCTACCGCTTCCAGCAGACCCCGATCCGCGCCTTCGCGGCCTCGGGCACCCTGGTCGTGGTGGCCTTCTACCTGATCGCGCAGATGGTCGGCGCCGGCCAGCTTATCAAGCTGCTGTTCGGCCTCGAGTACTGGATGGCGGTGGTCATCGTCGGCGCGCTGATGATGATCTACGTGCTGTTCGGCGGCATGACGGCGACCACCTGGGTGCAGATCATCAAGGCCTGCCTGCTGCTTGCCGGCGCAAGCTTCATGGCCTTCATGGTGCTGCTGAACTACGGCTTCTCGCCCGAGGCGCTGTTCGCCGATGCGGTCCGCGTCAAGACCGAAGTGTCGGCTGCCACCGGGAAGACCGCTCTGGAAGCTTCCACCGTCGGCCAGGCGATCATGGGACCGGGCTCCTTCATCAAGGATCCGATCTCCGCGATCTCCTTCGGCATGGCGCTGATGTTCGGCACCGCCGGCCTGCCGCACATCCTGATGCGCTTCTTCACCGTGCCGGATGCCAAGGAAGCCCGCAAGTCGGTGTTCTGGGCGACCACCTGGATCGGTTACTTCTACGTCCTCACCTTCATCATCGGCTTCGGCGCGATCGTGCTGGTGTCCACCAATCCGACCTTCCTCGATGCCAAGGGCGGCCTGATCGGCGGCAGCAACATGGCGGCGATCCACCTCGCCAACGCGGTCGGCGGCAACGTCTTCCTCGGCTTCATCTCCGCGGTGGCGTTCGCGACCATCCTCGCGGTGGTGGCCGGCCTGACCCTGTCGGGTGCCTCGGCGGTGTCGCACGACTTGTACGCCACGGTGTTCAAGAAGGGCAAGGCCGACTCGGCTTCCGAGCTCAAGGTCTCGCGCATCACCACCCTGGTGCTGGGTGCGATCGCTGTCGTGCTGGGGATCGCGTTCGAGAAGCAGAACATCGCCTTCATGGTGTCGCTGGCCTTCGCGATCGCAGCCTCGGCCAACTTCCCGGTGCTGTTCATGTCGGTGCTGTGGAAGGATTGCACGACCCGCGGCGCGACGATCGGCGGCTTCCTCGGCCTGATCACCGCGGTGGTGCTGACCGTCGTGTCGCCGTCGGTGTGGGAAGTCACGCTCGGCAACCCGAAGGGTTCGGCGCTGTTCCCCTACGCTTCGCCGGCGCTGTTCTCGATGGCCGCGGGCTTCATCGGCATCTGGCTGTTCTCGATCCTCGACAACAGCGCGCGTGCCAAGGAAGACCGTGCCGGCTACATGGCGCAGAAGGTGCGCTCGGAGACCGGTATCGGCGCGGCGTCGGCCTCGGCGCACTAAGCAGCAAGCGCTCCGCCGGCATCCGCGAGGGTGCCGGCGGGCAGCACGCAAGACCGCGGGGCGGTGGGCGAAGGCTCACCGCCCCGCGGTTTTTCCGTGATGGCCGTCGATCGGCAGCGTTACGCGCACGCGGGTCCCGCGCCCGTCCGGGCCGTCGTCGATCGCGATGCTGCCGCCGTGGCCACGCACGATCTCGCGCGCGATCGACAGACCCAGGCCGCTGCCGCTGGCGCGGGTGCCGGCGTGGCGGTAGAAGCGCTCGAAGACCTGTTCGCGCACTTCGCGGGGGATGCCCGGACCGTCGTCGTCGACCTCGATGCACACCTGGCCCTCTTCGCGCGCGCAGCGCAGCGAGACCTTGCCGCCTTCGTCGCAGTACTTGAGGGCGTTGTCCATCAGGTTGGCGATCAGCTCCTGCAGAAGGGTGGGGTCGCCGACCATGCGCACCGCCTCGCGCTCGACGCCGAGATCGATCGCGCGGGCGTCGGCACGCTCGATCCAGTCCTCGACCAGGGGGTCGATCAGCGCGGTCAGCTCCACTTCCGACGCATCCGCGACCAGGCGGCCGCCTGCTTCTGCGCGGGCGAGCGCGAGCAACTGGTTGGCGAGCCGGATCACCCGCGCCACCGAGACGCGCAGGCGGTGCCGCGCGGCCTCGTCGAGCGGGCGCGACTCGAGCAGCTCGAGCTGCATCTGCAGGCCGGCGAGCGGGGTGCGCAGCTGGTGTGCGGCATCCTGCAGGAACTCGCGCTGGCGGGCGCTGGCATTGCGCTGGCGCTCGAGCAGGCCGTTGAGTGCGCGCACCACCTCGCGCACCTCGTCGGGAACGGCCTTGGGGTCGATCGGCGACAGGTCGGCGCCCGCGCGCCGGCGCAGCGACTCCTCCAGGCGCTCGAGCGGGGCGAGACCGCTCGGAATGCCCAGTCCGGCGGCGATGCCGGCGGCGAGCAGGAGCAGGGCGCCGGCGGAGACGAAGCCGAGGAGCAGTCGGTCCATCGCCGCCTCGCGCTTGACCAGGGTCTCGGCGACGGTGACGTAGTAGCCGCCCGCGGGTGTTTCGCGATACAGGCGCAAGGCGCGGATCGGCTCGCCCGCATGGACGAGATCGCGGAACAGCGGTCGCGTGGAGGGCGCGCGCGGCGGTTGCGGTGTCTCGCGGCCGACCGGGGAGTAGGGCACCGGCAAAGCGGATGCCGCATCGCTGTCGTCGAGCAGCGGCAGGGCCGCGTCGCCGCCGAGCAGGCGCCCGCCCAGGTCGCGTACGCGGAAGTAGATGCGGTCCTGGGTGTCGCTGCGCAGCACCGCCTCGACTTCGGACGACAGCCTCAGGTTGAGCCCGTCCGCTTCGGGGTGCACATGGGTGGCGATCGCGTGGGCGAGGTTGAGCAGGTTGTGGTCGTAGGCATCGCCGACCATGCCCTTGGCCGTGCCGTAGGCCACCGCGCCGGCGATCGCCAGCAGCAGGCCGGTGGGTGCGGCGAGGCTGCTGAGGAGCTTACGCCGGAGGCTGGTCTGCACCGTCGCGCTGCTCCTTGCTGCGTTCGAGGCGGTAGCCGAAGCCGCGTACGGTGCGGATCAGCAACCCTGCCGCCTCCACGCGCGGGCGCAGGCGCGAGATGCACACCTCGAGCGCGTTGCCGCTGCCGTCGCCTTGCAGGTTCTCGCGCGTCACCGTGCGCCCGTCGGCGCGCACCAGCGCCTCCAGCACCTCCCACTCGCGCCCGCTGAGCGTCATCGGCGCGCCGTCGAGCTCGGCGAGGCGGCCGTCGAGGTCGAGGGCCAGCGCCCCGAAGGCCAGCCTCGCCCCGGCGCCACCCCCGCGCCGCTGCACCGCGCGCATGCGCGCACTGAGCTCGGCGAGCTCGAAGGGCTTCACCAGGTAGTCGTCGGCGCCGAGGTCGAGCCCGTAGATGCGGTCGTCGAGCGCGTCGCGCGCGGTGATCACGATCACCGGCATGCGCTGGCCGCGCTTGCGGATGCGACGCACCAGCTCGTAGCCGCCGAGCCCGGGCAGGCCGACGTCGAGCAGGACGAAGTCGTAGCCGTTGTTCTGCAGCAGGCGGTCTGCACGCATGCCGTCGCCTTCCACCTCGACCTCGTCGCCCTGGCCGCGCAGGAATTCCGCGATGCCCTCCGCGAGCGCGGGGTCGTCCTCGACCAGCAAAAGTCTCATCTGTGCTTCTCCATGCCGCGCCGCGCGGGCGGACCCCGCGTCCATCGCGCAGCCGCGAGCGTCGTGTGGAGCGAATCGTATCCCGGCACGGGCGTGCTTGCATCGCCGCGCACGCCCCGGCGTATGATCGGGCTGTCGATCGCCCTCTGCCGGGGCCGCACCCGGCCCGCCGCCATGTCGGACATGCTGCCGCTCGATGCCGAACAGATCGAAGCCTTCCTGATCGCGACCGGAATCGGCCTGCTGATCGGCTTGGAGCGCGAGCGTGTGCCCTCGGCGCGTGCCGGGCTGCGCACCTTCGGCCTGGTCGGCATGCTCGGCGCGCTGGTGTCCATGCTCGGCGAACAGCTCGGCAGCCCCGCGCCCTTCGTCGCCGGCTTGGTGCTGGTGGGCCTCACCATCATCGCCGCCTACCTGCGCCACCCCGATTCTTCCGATCCCGGCACCACCTCGGTGGCGGCGCTGGTGCTGTGCTACTGCCTGGGCGCCGCGAGTTGGCTCGGCCACGCGCAGCTCGCGGTGATGCTTGCGGTGGGGGCCACCGTGCTGCTCTATTTCAAGGCACAACTCCGCGGCGTGGCGACGCGGCTGGAACAACGCGACTGGATCTCGATCCTGCAGTTCGGCGTGCTCTCGCTGGTCATCCTGCCGATGCTGCCGGACGAGGAGATGGGCCCCCACGGCGCGCTCAATCCGCGCCAGATCTGGTGGATGGTGGTGCTGATCGCCGGTGTCGGCCTGGCCGGCTATGCGGCGCTGAAAATCGCCGGCGTGCGCTACGGTGCCGCCTTCGTCGGTGTCTTCGGCGGCCTGGCATCGAGCACGGCGACCACGCTGCTGTACGCGCGTCAGGCGCGCGAGCTGCCCGCGGCGGGTGCGATGGCCGCGCTCGTGATCGTGATCGCCAACCTGGTGATGGTGTTGCGGGTATGGGGGATCGCCGCCGTGGTCGCACCCGGCGTCGCCGCGCCGCTGCTGAAGCTGATCGTGCCGGCGCTCGTGCTCGGCACCCTTGGTGCGCTGTGGCTGTGGCGCCGGCTCGCCGAACGTCACGAGACCGTGCTGCCCGCCACCGGCAACCCGACCGAACTGAAGACCGCGCTCGGTTTCGGTGCGGCCTATGCGCTGGTGCTGCTGGCCGCGGCCTGGCTGTCGGACTATGCGGGCAATCGCGGCTTGTACGTGCTGGCCTTCGTCTCCGGCCTCACCGACGTCGATGCGATCACCCTGTCCAGCCTGCGCCTGTACGCGCTCGAGCGCCTCGAACTGGTCGCCACGGTCACCGCGCTCGGCATCGCCATGCTCGCCAACCTCTGCTTCAAGCTCGGCCTCGCCAGCGTGATCGGGGGCCGCGCCCTCGCGCTACGTGCCGCCGCCGGCATGGCCAGCGTCGCGCTCGGCCTGCTCGCCGGCCTGGCCTGGGTGGGACTCGGGTAAGGCGCGTCCGGCTTTCGCGCCTTAGGCCTTACGCCTAACGTCCCGAGCAATGCCCCCCCGAGGCGGCCTGGCCGCTGCCGAGCGCGATCGGCGGCGGTTCCACGCGGATCCTGCTGCTGCTCATGGTGTCGAGCACCAGCAAGCCGAGGGCGATCAGCCAGAAGGCCGCGAAGCCGGTGCGGAAGAGTCTTTCCTTATCCATGTCTTCCTCCTCACGCACCGACGCGGCGGCGGATGCGCACACCGAGGATGGAGCCGGCAAAGGCGAGCGCGAACCACACCCAGCCGTGCAGGCTGGCCGAGGCGATGCCGCCCAGGTAGGCGCCGACATTGCATCCGAAGGCCATGCGTGCGCTGTAGCCCATCACCAGCCCGGCCACCGCGGCGGCGGCGAGGCGGCGCCCGGAGGGCGCGGAGAACTTCGGCGCGCCGTTCCAGCGCGAGGCGGCGATCGCGCCGTAGATCAGGCCGATGTTGGTCACCGAGGTGACGTCGGCGAGGATGGGCTCGACCAGGCGCTGCGCATGCGGCGCCACGCCCCAGAAGGCGTCGCCCGAGAGGTCCCAGCCGAGCGTGGAGACCGCCTTCGCGCCCCACACGCCCATGCCATACACGATGCCCCAGGGCTGGCCTGCGACGACCAGGTGGGCCAGGTAGAGCACCGCCAGCAGCAGCGCCCCCAGCCACCAGCGCGTCGCCCAGCGCGACTGCGCGGGCCCGGCCGCGGCGACGAAGCTCGCCGTGCCGGTGCGTACGAGCCGCTCGGCGATGGCCTGCGGCGAGGGCGGTGCGTCGCCACCCGCCCTGCGTGCGGCGCGCCCGGCCAGCCAGGCCACCAGGCCGCAGCCGGCCACGGTGAGCGCGAGTGCGGTCGGCCAGCCGAAGGCGAGCAGGTTCACCGCCGGCAGGCCGCCGAGCCCGATCCAGGCGGGCTGGTGCGAGGCGCCGAGGAAGCTGCCGAAGGCGAAGGTGGGCAGCACCACGAGGGACAGCGGCGAGCCGCCGCCGGCCTTGTAGAGCGTGCCCGAGCCGCAGCCGTCGGCGAGCTGCATCGCCGCACCGAACAGGAAGGCGCCGAGCACCAGGCTGATCGTCAGCGGCGCCACTGCGCCGACCAGCTCGCCGCCGCTGCCGGCGAGCAGCGGCAGGGTGAGCGCCGCTGCCAGCACCATCAGCAGCATCTGCGCCCACAGGCCCTGCGGGTCGCGGCGCTCGATCATGTCGCGCCAGCCGGTGGTGAAGCCGAAACGTGCGCCCTGCAGTACCGCGCCGAAGCCAACGCCCAGCAGCGCGAGCAGGCCCTGGCGCAGGCCAGCCGCCAGCGTCACCGCGAGCACGCCCGCGAGTGCGCCGAAGACCAGCAGGAATCGGAAGAACCAGCGCATCGTCGCGTCCGCCTTACTTGTCGAGCGCGCGCTTGGCGTCCTGCACCAGCGCGCTCAGGCGCGAGGGCTGGTTGTCCATCGGGAGCTCGGACTGGCTCCATTCCACCACCGAGGAGGGGTAGAGCTTGACCGCCTTGTTGCCGGCGATCTCCGACATCACGAACCAGTTGGTGGCGGCCCAGTGGCCGGTGTTGCAGAAGGACACCGCGGGTGCGGCGGCGGCGCCGGACTGCGCGACCAGGGCCTTGAGCTCGCTCGCCGGCTTGAGCGTGGTGCCGCCCTGGGGGAAGAACTGCGCGTTGTCGAACGACTTCGCGCCCGGCAGCGTACCGTAGCGCGCGGCGGCGTCGGTGCGCGTCTCGCCGGCGAAGAACTTGGGCGGGCGAGCGTCGACCAGCAGCGGTGCGTTGCCGGCCTTGACCGCGGCGGCGAGCTCCTCGCTGGTGACGACCTGCTCCTGGTCGTAGCGGTAGCTGAACTGGCTGGGCGCGACCTGCGGCGCGGCGGTCTCGAGCGCGCCGCCGGCGGCCTGCCAGGCCTTGCTGCCGCCGTCGAGGATGGACAGGCGGGTGAGGCCGCCGACCTTGAGCGTCCAGTACACGCGCGCCGCGGCGCCGAAGTCGGTGTGGTCGCTGCCGGCATGCACGACGACCACGTGGGTGTCGCGATCGACCCCGGCGGCCTGCAGGAGCTGGGTCAGGGCGGCCTCGGCGGGCAGCTGGCCGGGATTTTCCTTCGGGCCGCGATACTTGCCATAGGGGGTGTTCACCGCGCCGGGCACGTGGCCAGCGGCATAGTCCTTTTCGGCGCGGATGTCGAGCACGCGCACACCGGGCTGGCCGAGGAGGGTCTTCAGTTCGGCCGGCTGGAGCAGCGGGGCGGGGGCGGCGGTCGTCGCCACCGCGGCGGCGGGGCTTTGTCCAGTGGTGCTGGCGAAGGCGGGCGTGGCGAAGCCGAGGCTGGCGGCGAGCGCGATGGTCAGGGGAAGGGGGGCGAGTTTCTTCAGCATGGTCGTGTCGTCCGTCGGTTCCGTTTGCTGGGGGCCGGCGCGCCGGACTGCGCGGCGCTGCCATGATGCGCCGCAGAATACGGGAAAGCTGAAATACTCGAAACGTCTTTCAAAGAAAAAGTTTATAACTTTTCAGAATGAAAGCGACGGCTGCGCCGGCGTAGAACTCGATGCGCGAGCGGCGATCGAAACACAATTGGCCTTGCGGCCCCGCAACAGGAAAAACCGCTTGAACACCCTCTCGATCGGCTTGCGCATCCTTGCCGTCCTGCTGCTGCTTGCGGTGGGGCTCAGCTTCGCCAATGATCCGCGTCCCGCGGCGTCTGGCGCGGAGGGTGGCTGGCGCGGCGCGGCGCGCCACTCCGCCGGCATCGCACCCGACCCCGAGCGCTTCGCGGATACCGCGATCGTGCAGGTGTATGCCGCGGCCACCTACGGCTGGCGCGGCTACTTCGCGGTGCATCCGTGGATCATCTACAAGCGTGCCGGCGACACCGTCTACACCCGCTACGACGTCATCGGCTGGGGACGTGGAAACGTGGTGCGGCGCAACTACGCCTTGCCCGACGGGCTCTGGTTCGGGGCCGTGCCGAGGGTGCTGGTCGAGCACCGCGGCGAAGGCGTGGAGGCGATGATCGGGCAGATCGAGGCCGCGGTGGCGAGCTACCCGCACGCGGACGAGTACCGCAGCTATCCGGGCCCGAACAGCAACACCTTCCTCGCCCACATCGGCCGCGAGGTGCCGGCGCTGCGCCTCGACCTGCCGGCGAACGCGATCGGCAAGGACTATCGCCCCGTCACGCGTCCGCTGGGCGTGTCGCCCTCGGGGTCGGGCGTGCAGTTCTCGCTGCTCGGCTTGCTGGGCTTGAGCGTGGGCGTGCAGGAAGGCATCGAGCTGAACGTCCTCGGGCTCAGTTTCGGCCTCGATCTCAACCGTCCCGGCCTGCGTCTGCCCGCGATCGGCCGCCTCGGCCTCGACGACACGTCGGTGTCCGAGCGCGGCGCCGCCGGGCTGCAGTGACGCCGAGAGGCCGGCGCGCGGGCTTCGGCAGCGCCGCGCTCCTCGCCGCCGCTTCGGGATCGATGCGTTGCGGTCGCCTCGTCAATCGCTTCCCGCGCCCTTCTCGGCCCTCTCGCCCTTCGCCGCCAGGTAGATGCCCACCAGCAGCAGGCTGAAGCCCACGAACTGCAGCGGCGCGAAGCCTTCTCCGAAGACGAGGAAGGCCATCAGCGCGCTGCCCACCGGCTCGCCCAGCGTGACCACCGCGACGAAGGTGGCAGACACGTAGCGCAGCGACCAGTTGTAGGCGGTGTGGCCGAGCAGTTGTGGTCCGAGCGCCATCGCCAGCAGCACCAGCCAGGCGGTGTTCGACAGGCTGAACAGTTCCACGCCGCCCGCGCCGCTGGCGGCGAACAGGAACAGCGCCGCGGCGCCGTAGGCGAGCCAGATGTAGGCCGGCAGCCCGAGGCCGGCGCGCAGGCGGCGGCCGATCAGCAGGTAGGCGGAGAAGCACCAGCTGCCGACGAGCGCGAGGAGGTTGCCGAACATGGGGTTGCTGCCGGCGCCGGCGGTCTGGCTGTCGCTCCAGAAGATGAACAGGCTGCCGGCGAAGGACAGCGCGATGCCGCCGATCATCATCTTCGTCGGCGTCTCGCGGAAGATGAGAAAGGAGGCCAGGCCGATCCACAGCGGGTTGGTGGTGACGAGCGCGGTGCTCGAGGCGACCGAGGTGTATTCGAGCGAGCTGATCCAGGTGGCGAAGTGGAGCGCGAGGAAGAAGCCCGCGGCCAGCGCCATGCCGATCTGCCTGCGGGTGAGGCGGGCGAGCTCATGGCGCGATTGCAGGAAGGCGACCGGCGTGATGATGAGCGCGGCGAAGCCCAGCCGCCAGGTCGCGACCGCGAGCGAGCTCACCCCCTCGGCCTGGGCGAGGCGGGCGAAGATGGCGCCGAAGGAGATCGCGGCGAGGCCGATGCCGAGGACGACGAAGGGGAGCCAGCGGGCGGGTTGGGGGGTGTGGGACATCTGGAGAGGGGCGATTGGTGGGTGAGGTGGGTCGAGAGCACCCTGAGGGGCTTCGACCGGTGGCGATGCGTGTTCGAACCGTTCGCGGGGACGGCACATGTGTGCCGGCACTCGGGTGCTTCCGGAGGCGTGGCGGTTTTCCGTAGGAGCGACGCAAGTCGCGATTGCAGCGGGCGGAAATCGCGACGGCGCTGCGGCACTACCCGATCGCGACTTGCGTCGCTCCTACCCGACGCGATGCGGCGCGATTGTGCCGCATCGCGTCGAAACCGCGGCGTTTCGTCTGATCGCGGAGCGGCCCCGGTTGGCGCCATTCCTCTCGCGTCGCACGCCTCACGCGCCTCTCAGGCGTGGCCGCCCTCCAGATACGCCGCCCGCACCTCCGGACTCGCCAGCAGTTCCGCCCCGGTGCCGGCGAGGGTGATCTCGCCGTGCTGCAGCACATAGCCGCGATCGGCCACGCGCAGGGCCTGGTTGGCGTTCTGCTCGACCAGCAGGATGGTCATGCCGTGGTCGCGGTTGAGCTCCCTGACGATCTGGAAGATCTTGCGGATGTAGATCGGCGCCAGGCCGAGCGAGGGCTCGTCGAGCAGCAGCAGCTTGGGGCGGCTCATCAGCGCGCGGCCGATCGCCAGCATCTGCTGCTCGCCGCCCGACAGGGTGCCGGCGCGCTGCGCCTGGCGTTCCTGCAGGATCGGGAACATCGCGAACACGCGCGCGGTGTCGGCGGCGTAGTTGGCCGGGTCGGCGTGCGCGGTGCCCATCTGCAGGTTCTCGATCACCGTCATGCGCGGGAAGATGCGCCGGCCTTCGGGCACCAGGGCGATGCCGCGGCGGGCGATCTCGTGCGTGTGCACGCGGGTGATGTCCTCGCCGTCGAAGACGATGCGCCCGGCGCTGGCCTTGGGGTTGCCGAACAGGCTCATCATCAGCGTCGATTTGCCGGCGCCGTTGGCGCCGATCAGGGTGACGATCTCGCCCACCTGGACCTCGACGTCGATGCCGCGCAGCGCGTGGATGTGGCCGTAATGGGCGTGCACGCCCTCCATCTTGAGCATCATGCCGCGGCCCCTCCAGTCACTTCTTCTTCCTCGTCCTCGCCCAGGTAGGCCTTGATCACCTGCGGGTCGTGCTTGACCTGCGCCGGCGTGCCCTCGGCGATCTTGCGCCCGTAGCTGATCACGCCGATGTGGTCGGACACGTTCATCACCACGCTCATGTCGTGCTCGATGAGCAGGATCGCGATGCCCATCTCGCCGCACAGGTAGAGCAGGAGTTCGTTCAGCTCCGCCGACTCGCGCGGGTTGAGGCCGGCGGCCGGTTCGTCCAGGCACAGCAGCACCGGATCGACGCACAGCGCGCGTGCGATCTCGATGCGGCGCTGGATGCCGTAGGGCAGGTCGCCGGCGGCGTCGTCGGCGAGGTGGGTGAGCTTGAGGCGCTCGAGCCACATCGCCGCGCGTTCGATCGCCTGCCGCTCCGCCTGGCGGTAGCCGGGGAGCTTGAAGATACCGGCGATGGAGAACTTCGAGGCGCGCTGCAGCACGTTGTGCTGGGCGACGATCAGGTTCTCCAGCACCGTCATCTTGGGGAACAGGCGGATGTTCTGGAAGGTGCGCACCACCTGGGCGTCGCGTGCGACGCGGTGGCTGGGCAGGGACTCCAGGCGCATCTCGCCGCGCGTGGGGTGGGCCAGGCGCAGCGTGCCGGTGGTGGGCTTGTAGAAGCCGGTGAGGCAGTTGAACAGCGTGGTCTTGCCGGCGCCGTTGGGGCCGATGATGCCGGTGATCTTGCCGGCCGGCACTTCCAGCGAGAGGTCGTCGATGGCGGTCAGGCCGCCGAAGCGCATGGTCAGGTTGCGCACCGACAGCAGGGTTGCGGGCGTGTTCATCGCGCAGCCTCCTTCGTCGCGGCAGTCTTGCCCGACGCGTTCAGGTGCACCGTCGGTTCGCGGTGCGACAGCAGGCCGCCCGGGCGCCACACCATGATCAGCACCATCGCCAGGCCGAACAGCAACATGCGGTACTCGGCGAAGTTGCGTCCGAACTCGGGGATCAGCACCAGCAGCGTGGCCGCCAGCACCACGCCCATCTGCGAGCCCATGCCACCGAGCACGACGATGGCGAGGATGATCGCCGACTCGGTGAAGGTGAAGCTCTCGGGCGAGATGAAGCCCTGGCGCGCGGCGAAGAACACCCCGGCGAAGCCGCCCAGCATGGCACCGATGGCGAAGGCCGAGAGCTTGATGTTGGTGGTGTTCATGCCCATCGCCTGGCAGGCGATCTCGTCCTCGCGCAGCGCCTCCCAGGCGCGCCCCACCGGCAGCTTGCGCAGGCGCGACACGAAGGCGTGGGTGAGCAGGGCCAGCACCAGGATCAGGTAGTAGAGGAAGATCAGGCGGTGCATCGGCGAGAATTCGAGGCCGAAGAAGCCGGCGAAGGTCTGCCCGCCTTCCGGCGCGCTGCGCGTGAAATCGAGGCCGAAGAAGCTCGGGCGCGGGATCGAGCTGATGCCGTTGGGGCCGTTGGAGAATTCGGTCCAATTCACCAGGATGATGCGGATGATCTCGCCGAAGCCCAGCGTGACGATCGCCAGGTAGTCGCCGCGCAGGCGCAGGATCGGGTAGCCGAGCAGGATCCCGAAGCTGGCGGCGAGCGCGCCCGATACCGGCAGCGCCTCCCAGAAGCTCCAGCCGAACTGGGTCGACAGCAGCGCGTAGGAATAGGCGCCCACCGCGTAGAAGGCGACGTAGCCGAGGTCGAGCAGGCCGGCGAGGCCGACGACCACGTTGAGGCCCCAACCCAGCATCACGTAGATCAGCACCGTGGTGGCGGTGTCGACCACGTAGCGGTTGTCGGAGAACACGATCGGCAGCGCGATCGAGGCGCCGAGCGCCACCCAGCCGAGCACGTTCACCACGCGCTGCGCGCCATGGGCGCGGTCGGCGGCGGTGGCGGTGCTGGCGCGGTCGCGTTCCTGCTTGCGGTTGCGCGCCTGGTCGATCGCCCAGCGCAGCAGCAGGCGGCCGGCGAACACCGCGGCCACGGCTGCGGCGAGCAGGCCGAAGCGGGTCTCCACGCCCAGCCGGCCGCCCACGTCCACCGTGGTGAGGCCGACCAGCGGGATGCCCAGGATGAGGCCGACGAAGGCCACCCAGCCGGCGTCGCGCAGACGCTCGGCCGGCGTCATCGCGTGACGCGCAAAGACGACGGCGCTCATCAGACCTTCTCCACTTCAGGCCGGCCGAGCAGGCCGGATGGGCGCAGCATCAGCACCAGGCACAGGATGCCGAAGGTGGCGACGTCCTTGTATTCCGCCCACAGGTAGGCGGCCCAGAAGGATTCGATCAAGCCGATCAGCAGGCCCCCGAGCATCGCCCCCGGCAGCGAGCCGATGCCGCCCAGCACCGCCGCGGTGAAGGCCTTGATGCCGGCGAGGAAGCCGATGAAGAAGTCCACCACGCCGTAATACACCGTGACCATCACCCCGGCGACCGCGGCGAGCGCCGCGCCGAGCATGAAGGTGTAGGAGATGGTGCGGTCGACGTTGACCCCGAGCAGCGCGGCCATGGTGCGGTCCTGCTCGCAGGCGCGCTGCTGGCGACCGAAGGGGGTCTGCGTGATCATCCAGGTGAAGGCGCTCATCAGGATCACCGTGGTGACGATGATCAGCATCTGGCTCCAGCCGATCTGAACCGTGAAGCCCGGCGCCTCCCACAGCACGATGCCGCCTTCGAGCACCGGCGGGATCGGCTTCACGCGTGCGCCCTGGGTGAGCTGCACGCTGTTCTGCAGGAAGATCGACATGCCGATCGCGGAAATGAGCGGCGCCAGCCGGGTCGAGCCGCGCAGCGGGCGATAGGCGGTGCGCTCGACCGCCCAGCCGTAGGCCGAAGTGAAGAAGATCGACACGATCAGCACGAAGGTGAGCGCGAGCGGGATCGAGGTGACGTCGGCCGCGGCGAGGATGGTGAAGGCGGTGACCGCGATGAAGGCGCTCACCATGAAGATGTCGCCATGGGCGAAGTTGATCATGCCGATGATGCCGTACACCATCGTGTAGCCGATGGCGATCAGGCCGTACATGGCGCCGAGCGTGAGCCCGTTGATCAGTTGCTGGAGTGCATAGGCCACGATGTCTCCTGCTGTGGCGGTGCGGATGGCGCGGATCCCGCTCGGGGCCGCGTCCCTGTAGGCGCGGCGCAAGCCGCGATGACGCGCTGGATCGGAAGTCGTCGCTCGCAACCCGTCGCCGGCCCCCTGTCTCCTTGTTGGCCGACGGGGGCACGGACACCGGCGCCGCGATTGCGGCGCCGAAGACTCGGGTGGGACGGGCTTGCGACTTACTTCGCGTAGTCGTACTTGCCGCCCTGCCAGCGATAGACCACGAAGCCCGGCGCCTTCTGGTCGCCCTTGGCGTCGAAGGCGAGATCTCCGATCACGGTCTTGAAGCTGCCGCCGCGCATCGCCTTCTCGAGGTCGGCGTACTTGGTGCTCTTGGCCGTGGTGGCGGCCTGCTCGAAGAGCTGCATCGCGGCGTAGGCGTAGAGCACGTAGCCTTCGGGCTCGGTCTTGGCGGCGCGGAACTTCTCCACCACCGGCGCGGCGTCCGGGTTCTTGCGCGCGTCGGGCGAGAACGTGAACATCACGTTGTCGGCGGCCGGGCCGGCGGCGGTGACGAGCTCGGAGTTGGTCATCGTGTCGCCGCCCATCACGGTGAGCTGCAGGCCGGCGGCCTGGGCCTGGCGCAGGATCAGCGCGACCTCGGTGTGGTAGCCGCCGTAGGCCATGACCTCGACGCCGGCCTGCTTGAGCTTGGTGACGATGCCAGAGTAGTCCTTCTCGCCGGCGGTGATGGATTCGCGCAGCGCGGGCTTCAGGCCCTTGCCTTCCATCGCCTTGGCCATCTCGTCGGCGAGCCCCTTGCCGTAGGCGCTCTTGTCGTCGACCACGGCGACCTTCTTGCCCTTGAAGTGGTCGGCGATGTAGCCGCCGGCCACCAGGCCCTGCTGGTCGTCGCGACCCATGATGCGGAAGACGTTCTTCAGGCCGCGCTCGGTCACCTGCGGATTGGTCGACACCGTGGCCATCGGGATGTCGGCCTCGACATAGACCTCGGAGGCCGGGATCGTCGAGCTCGAGCACCAGTGGCCGTGCATGAACACGATGCCCTTGTTGACCATGGTGTTGGCGACCGACACCGCCTGCTTCGGGTCGCAGGCGTCGTCGCCGACCTCGAGCTTCAGTTTCTGGCCGAGCACGCCGCCGCGGGCGTTGATGTCGGCGATGGCCATCTCCGCGCCCTTGCGGATCTGGTCGCCGGCGGAGGCGTACTGGCCGGTCATCGGACCGGCGATGGCGACCGCGAGGTCGGCCAGGGCGGCATTCGAAAAGCCGCCGAGTGCGAGGACGGCGGTGGCGAGCAGGGTCTTTTTCATGAAACGTCTCCTTCGTGGTTGTGGTTTTGGGCCTTGGACGGGGCAGACGGCGCCAAATGGGGCCATCTGCGTCCGGCAAAGGTAAGCGAATTTTTCAAAATTGCCATCCGTGATGGCCCTAGCTGCGACTACCGCGCAGGTTCGTTGTCATCCAGCACCCCTCCGGGGGCATCCGGAAGTGCGTTGGTTTTCCGTAGGAGCGACACAAGTCGCGAATGCAGCGGCTCCGATGGCGCCGCGCCGGATTCCGTGCGCTGAAGATCGCGACTTGCGTCGCTCCTGCGGGCAGGTCCACTCCTCGCCGGGTTGCCAGCGCTGCCGCGGTGCGGGCGCGAATCGCGCACACTCATGCCCCCATCGCCATCAGGCTGGCGTTGCCACCCGCGGCGGCGGTGTTGATCGACAGGGTGCGTTCGTGCACCAGGCGGCCGAGGTCGTAGTCGGGGCAGGGCTGCAGCAGCTGCAGGATCGGGCCGCTGCGCCCGGCGACGCGCACCTGCAGCGCGTCGGCCTCGGCGTCGCTGCCGTCGAACAGCACCGCGCCGAGCGCCTTGTCGAACCAGGCGGCATCCACCGCGACGTATGCGCGCAGCGCCTCGGGGAGCGCGGCCTGCACCGTGCGTGCGGCGGCGCGGTCGGCGAGCAGCAGGCGATTGCCGCTGGCGAGCGCCGCCATCACCTGATGCAGCACGGCGGCCGCGCTGTCCGCCACGCCGGCGATGGTGCCGCGCGCGGTGAAGCGCAGGCTGTCGTCCTCGCCGGTGGGGCCGGGCAGCGCCAGGCGCAGGCCAGCAATACGGCGCGCACGGCAGGCGTCGGCGCGGTCGCGTAGCGCGGCGAGCTCGTCGCCCTCGAGCAGGCCGCGGCCGGCGCCGTCCAGCCATTCCAGGAAGCCGGAGAACGCGGCATCCGCGGCGCGGGTTTCGTCGCTGTCGGTCACCGCGAGCGCGCCATCGGCCAGCACCGGGCCGGGCGTACGCGCAAGCAGCCGGTGCAGGTAGAGCGGTCCGCCCGCCTTCGGGCCGGTGCCGGACAGGCCCTCGCCGCCGAAGGGCTGCACGCCCACCACCGCGCCGATGATGTTGCGGTTCACATACAGGTTACCGACGTGCGCGCGCGCGGCGACGCGCTCCACGGTCTCGTCGATGCGGGTGTGCACCCCCATGGTGAGGCCGTAGCCGCTGGCGTCGATCGCGTCGATCAGGCTGTCCAATTCGGACGCGCGGTAGCGCAGCACGTGCAGGATGGGGCCGAACTGCTCGCGGCCCAGTTCGCTCAGGGCACCGATCTCGATGATCGACGGCGCGACGAAGGTGCCGTGCGCGCATGCGGCGGGCAGCGGCAGGCGGGTGATGCGGGCGCCCTTGGCAAGCATCGCGGCGACGTGGGCCTCGAGACCGTCGCGCGCCCCGGCGTCGATGACCGGGCCGATGTCCACGCGCACGTCCGCCGGATTGCCCAGGCGCAGTTCGGCGAGCGCGCCCTGCAGCATGTGGAGGACGTCGTCGGCGATGTCCTGCTGCAGGCACAGCACGCGCAGCGCCGAGCAGCGCTGGCCGGCGGAGTCGAAGGCGGAGGCGAGGACGTCCGTCACCACCTGCTCGGGGAGTGCGGTGGAGTCCACGATCATCGCGTTCTGGCCGCCGGTCTCGGCGATCAGCGGCACCTTGCCGCCACGCGCGGCGAGGCTGCGGTTGATCAGCGCGGCGACCTCGGTGGAGCCGGTGAACATCACCCCACGCACGCGCGCATCGGCCACCAGCGCGGCGCCGACGGTCTCGCCGCGGCCGGGCAGCAACTGCAGCGCTGCAGCCGGGATGCCGGCCTCGTGCAGCAGGCGCACTGCATGGGCGGCGATCAGCGGGGTCTGCTCGGCCGGCTTGGCGAGCACCGGATTGCCGGCGGCGAGCGCGGCGGCGACCTGGCCGCTGAAAATCGCCAGCGGGAAGTTCCACGGGCTGATGCACAGCACCGGACCGAGCGCCACGTGGCTGGCAGGGTCGAAGCCACGCGCCTGCTGGGCGTAGTAGCGCAGGAAGTCGACCGCCTCGCGCAGCTCGGCCACCGCGTTGGCCCACGACTTGCCGGCTTCGCGCACTGCAAGCGCGAGCAGGGTGTCGGCCTCGCGTTCGAACAGCGCCGCGGCGCGCTCCAGGCGTTCGCTGCGCGCCGCAGCCGGGGTGGCGGCCCAGTCGGCTGCGGCCGCACTGGCGGCGGCGAGCGCGTGCTCGAGGTCGTCGGTCGTCGCTTCGGCGACGCCGCCGACGACCTCGCCGCGGTCGGCCGGGTTGGAGACCGGGGTCACGTCCGCGGGCACCGCGCTGCGGCCGGCGACGATCGGACCGGCCGCGAAGGGCGTGGTGCGCGAGTTGGCCAGCGCCGCGGCGATGCGGGCGCGCACCGGCTCGCTGGCGAGGTCGATGCCGGCGGAGTTGGTGCGCAGGCCACCGAACAGCTCGGCGGGCAGCGCAATCTTCGGATGCGGCGCGCCGGCGAGCGGGGCGGCCTGCTCGACCGGGTCGGCAATCAGCTCCTCCACCGGCACGCGCTCGTCGACGATGCGGTTCACGAAGCTGGTGTTGGCGCCGTTCTCGAGCAGGCGGCGCACCAGATAGGCGAGCAGGGTCTCGTGGCTGCCCACCGGGGCGTAGATGCGCACCAGGCGGTGACGGTCGGCGCGGCCGACGATCTGGTCGTAGAGCGGCTCGCCCATGCCGTGCAGACACTGGAACTCGTAGTCGCCCGGCTGCCATGCGCGGCCGTCGGCGGCGGCGAGGTGGAAGATCGCCGCCAGCGAATGTGCGTTGTGGGTGGCGAACTGCGGGTAGATGACGTCGCGTGCGGCGAGCAGCTTCTTCGCGCAGGCGAGGTATGACACATCAGTGTACACCTTGCGCGAGTACACCGGGTAGCCGGCCAGCCCGTCGATCTGCGCGCGCTTGATCTCGGCGTCCCAGTACGCGCCCTTGACCAGGCGCACCATCATGCGCTGGCCGCTGCGGCGCGCGAGGTCGATGACGAAGTCGAGCACGTGGGGGGCGCGCTTCTGGTAGGCCTGGACCACGAAGCCCAGTCCCGTCCAGCCGGCGAGCGCGTCGTCGGTGGCGAGCGCCTCGAGCAGGTCGAGCGAGAGGTCGAGGCGGTCGGCCTCCTCGGCGTCGATGTTCAGCCCGATGTCGTGGCGCCTGGCCTGCAGGCACAGGGTCTTCAACTTCGGCAGCAGCTCGGCCAGCACGCGCTCGCGCTGCGACCAGGTGTAGCGCGGATGCAGGGCCGAGAGCTTGACCGAGATGCCGTTGCCGTCGACCACGCCGCGGCCCCGGGAGGCGACGCCGATGGCCTGGATGGCGCGCTCGTAGTCGCGGAAATAGCGCTCTGCGTCGCTTGCCGTCATCGCCGCCTCGCCGAGCATGTCGAAGGAGTAGCGGTAACCCTTGTTCTCGTGCTCGCGGCCGCGCTCGAGGGCCTCGTCGATGTCGCGCCCGGTGACGAACTGCTCGCCGAGCATGCGCATCGCCAGGTCCATGCCCTTGCGGATCAGCGGCTCGCCGCCGCGCGCCACCAGGCGGGTGAGCGCGGAGGACAGGCCTTGTTCGCTGCTGGTCGACACCAGCCGGCCGGTGATCAGCAGGCCCCAGGTGGCAGCGTTGACGAACAGCGAGGGGCTGTTGCCGATGTGTGCGCGCCAGTCGCCGTCGGCGAGCTTGTCGCGGATCAGGCGGTCGGCGGTGGCCTTGTCGGGCACGCGCAGCAGGGCCTCGGCCAGGCACATCAGCGCCACGCCTTCCTGGCTGGAGAGCGAGAATTCCTTCATCAGGGCGTCGACGCCGGACGAGCGCGTGCGCGTGGCGCGCAGGCCGACGACGAGGTCGTGGGCGAGGGCGCGCACGGGTTCGCGCAGGGCCGCGGGGAGGCGGGCGGCCTCGACGAGCGCGGGCACGCACTCCGGCTCGGGCGTGCGCCAAGCGGCGTCGATGGCGTGGCGGACGGTGCTGCGCGCGGTCGGCGGAAGGGCGGCGGCGGCATCTAGGGCCGCTGCGGCGCGGGCGCTGGAGGGGATGTTGTCGGTCACGGCCGGGCACTCCTGGCATTGCGCACGCTGCGTCGGGCGGGCGTGCTGCAAGCGGTTGCGGGGGCGGCGGAAGACCCGCCGGAATGGCCGAATTCTTCGCCAAAAACCGTAGTTAATGGCTCCAAAATTTGCATTTATATGGTCATAATGACCAAAGTGAGATCACTTCACAGGCCAATCGCCTGCTGCACCGCAATGGACCGCATCGACCAGAAGATCCTCCAGGAATTGCAGGCCGACGCCCGCCTGTCGATCGTCGAGCTGTCGCGCCGGGTCGGCCTGACCAAGACCCCCTGCGCCGAGCGTATCCGCCGCCTCGAGAAGTCCGGGGTGATCCGCGGCTACCACGCCGCGCTCGACCCCGACGCGGTCGGCGCCGGCCACATCGTCGTCGTCCAGGTCCTGCTCACCAGCACTACCGAGCAGGACCTGCGCCGCTTCAACGAGGCCGTGCGGCGCATCCCCGAGATCGAGTCCTGCCTGATGATCGCGGGCGACTTCGATTACCTGCTCAAGGTGCGCACGCGCGACATCAACGAATACCGCCGCGTGATGGGCGAGCAGATCTCCGGCCTGCCGTGCGTCAAGCAGACCCATACCTACGTGGTGATGGAGGTGGTCAAGGACGAGCGCAAGCTGCCGCTGCGCGGCAGCGCGTGAGGCGCCCGGGGGGCGACGCGGACTCTTGAGCACGGTCAACACGGGCGCGAAGTTGCGTCGCACAATCGCGCATGGTCCCGGACGATCGACGCTGCGGGCATGTCGTGCGCGGATGGTGGCGCGGAGCTTGCCTCGATGGCGCAACAAAGGTGCAAGTGATGGACTCGAAGCGTGCAATGCCCTCCCTCACCATCGGTGCCATCGGCGTCGTGTTCGGCGACATCGGCACCAGCCCCCTGTACGCCCTGCGGGAGATCTTCAACGGCCACCATCCGATACCGGTCACGCCGGGGAACATCCTCGGCATCCTGTCGCTCGTGCTGTGGGCGATCATGGTGCTGGTCACGCTCAAGTACGTGCTCATCCTGATGCGCGCGGACAACCGCGGCGAGGGCGGCTCGCTCGCCCTGCTGTCGCTGGTGGTGACGCATGCGCGCAGCGCACGCCTGGCCTGGGTGGTGTCGATGCTCGGCATCTTCGCCGCCGCCTTGTTCTTCGGCGACAGCATGATCACGCCGGCGATCTCGGTGCTGTCGGCGGTGGAGGGAATCGGCATCGTGGCGCCGGGGCTCGAGGCCTGGGTGGTGCCGGTGACGGTGCTCATCCTCACCGTGCTGTTCGCGATCCAGCGCCGCGGCACCGGGGTGGTGGGGCTCTTCTTCGGCCCGGTCATGGTGGTCTGGTTTGCCGTGCTGGGTGCGCTCGGCATGGTCGAGATCGTGCGTTATCCGGAGATCCTCGCGGCCCTCAGTCCGCTCCATGCGGTCGCCTTCGTCGTCGATCATCCGGCGCTCGCCTTCCTCGCGCTGGGCGCGGTCGTGCTCGCGGTGACCGGCGGGGAGGCGCTCTACACCGACATGGGACATTTCGGCCCGGCCCCGATCCGGCTGGGGTGGTTCGGCTTCGTGTTGCCGGCCCTGGTGGTGAACTACTTCGGCCAGGGGGCGCTGCTGCTGCACGAGCCGGCGGCGATCGAAAGCCCGTTCTACCACCTCGGGCCGTCGTGGGCGATGATCCCGCTGCTGGTGCTCGCCACCCTGGCCACGGTCATCGCCTCGCAGGCGGTGATCTCGGGCGCCTTCTCGGTGGCCCGCCAGGCGGTGCAGATGGGGCTGCTTCCGCGCATGCTGATCGTCCATACCTCGGGGCA
This sequence comes from Thauera sp. DNT-1, assembly GCF_055393985.1. NCBI lineage: Bacteria > Pseudomonadati > Pseudomonadota > Betaproteobacteria > Rhodocyclales > Zoogloeaceae > Thauera > Thauera sp. DNT-1. The sequence goes on from NZ_AP043752.1 coordinate 3,205,779, forward strand.
CGAGCAGGGGCAGATCTACGTCCCCTTCACCAACTGGACGCTTTACCTGGCGGTGGTCGCACTCGTGGTCGGCTTCCAGAACTCGTCGAACCTCGCTGCGGCATACGGCATCGCGGTGACCGGCACGATGCTGATCGACACGGTGCTGCTCGGCTTCGTGATGGTGCTGATCTGGCGCTGGCGTCCGCTGCTGGCCGGACTGTGCGCGGGGACGCTGCTGCTGGTGGACCTCGCCTTCTTCAGCGCCAACGCGATCAAGATTCCCCAGGGCGGCTGGTTCCCGATCGCCATGGCGCTGGTCTCGTTCACCGTGCTCACCACCTGGCGCCAGGGGCGTCGCCTGGTGCAGCAGGAGATCGCCGCCCAGGGCCTGCCGCTGAACGTGTTCATCGACATGGTCGGGGAGGTGCATCGGGTGCAGGGCACGGCGGTGTTCATGACCAGCACCAAGGATGGCGTCCCCGCCGCGCTGCTGCACAACCTCAAGCACAACCAGGTCCTGCACGAGCGGGTCGCGCTGGTGACCGTGGAGACCGCCGACACCCCGCATGTGAGCGAGCTCGACCGCATCTACCTGCATCGCATCAGGAACGGGTTCATGCGCGTGATCGTGCGCTACGGCTTCATGGAGGATCCCGACATCCCGAGTGCGCTGAAGCACTGCAGCCGCTTCGGCGAATCGTTCGAGATGATGGAGACCACCTTCTTCGTCTCGCGCGAGACGGTGATCCCCAGGCTCAGCCGCAGGCTGTTTTCCGACTGGCGGGCGCGGCTGTTCGCCTTCATGTCCAAGAACGCCACCAGCGCGACCGACTTCTTCCGCATCCCCAACAACCGGGTGGTCGAACTCGGCACGCAGTTGGTGATCTGACGCGGCCACGCGCCATCGGGGCGGCCGGAAGGCGCCCCCGGGCTTTGGTGTAACATTCCGGCCAAAGCATCGGCTGCCGCCCGCCGGGTGGCGGCCCCCTCACGAGAGACACCCAATCCATGGTTCCGCACCTCACCACCGCGCTTACCGGCCCCCTGCTGGAGCTGGAGCGCCAGTTCCTCGACAACGCCTGCGACATCGAAAAGTGGTTCCGTACCCAGTGGCAGGACCACATGCCGCCTTTCTACGGTTCCACCGACCTGCGCAACTCGGGCTTCAAGCTCGCGCCGGTCGACCTGAACCTGTTCCCGGGCGGCTTCAACAACCTCAACGACGTCTTCATGCCCCTGTGCGTGCAGGCGGCGCAGGCGGCGATCGAGCGCATCTGCCCGGACGCCAGCAAGCTGCTGTTGATCCCCGAGAACCACACCCGCAACCAGTTCTACCTGCAGAACGTCGCCAAGCTGGCGTCCATCCTGCGCCTCACCGGCCTCGACGTGCGCATCGGCAGCCTGCTGCCCGAGATCGCCGCGCCGACCGTGCTGGAACTCGCCAACGGCGCCACGCTGACCCTGGAGCCGCTGCGCCGCAGCGGCAGCCGTATCGGGCTCGACGACTTCGATCCCTGCGCGGTGCTGCTCAACAACGACCTGTCTGCGGGCATTCCGCAGGTGCTCAAGGGCCTCGACGAGCAGTGGCTGATCCCGCCCCTGCACGCCGGCTGGCACAAGCGCCGCAAGTCGAAGCACGCCGAGTGCTACGACCGTGTCGCGCGTGAGTTCGCCGCCGCGATCGGCATCGATCCGTGGCGGATCAACCCCGAGTTCGGCGTGTGCGGCCAGATCAACTTCCAGGAACGCACCGGCGAGGAGTGCCTCGCCGCTCAGGTGGATTCGCTGCTCACCCGCATCCGCGCCAAGTACAAGGAATACGGCGTCACCGACGAGCCCTTCGTGGTGGTCAAGGCCGACGCCGGCACCTACGGCATGGGCGTGATGACGGTGAAGGACGCCTCCGAGGTCGTCGGCCTCAACCGCCGCCAGCGCAACAAGATGGCGGTGGTGAAGGAAGGCCTGCAGGTGCACGAGGTCATCATCCAGGAGGGCGTGCACACCTTCGAGACGGTGGAGGACGGCGTCGCCGAGCCGGTCGTCTACATGATGGATCACTACGTGGTGGGTGGCTTCTACCGCGTCCACACCGAGCGCGGCCGCGACGAGAACCTCAACGCGCCGGGCATGCACTTCAAGCCGCTCGCCTTCGACACCAGCGGCACCATGCCCGATGCCGCGCAGGGGCCCGATGCGCCGCCGAACCGCTTCTACGCCTATGGCGTGGTGGCCCGCCTGGCGCTGCTCGCGGCCTCGGTGGAGATCGAGGAGACCGCCCCGGCCGAGGAAGAGGATGCAGGTGGAGACGCCCTGGCAGCCTGAAGTCTCGCGCCGCCTCCGACGGGAATCGACACGAACCGGTGATGAATCCATGACCCGCAAGCTCAAGCTTCTTTTCATCCTCGACCCGCTCGAGGGCCTCAAGGCCTACAAGGACTCGAGCATCGCGATGATGCGCGCCGCGGCGCGGCGCGGGCACGAGGTGTGGGCGCTGCAGCGCGCCGGCCTCACCTGGCGCGAGGGCGTGGTGGTTGGCACCGGCTGCGTGGCGCTCGCGGTGTGCGACGACGACGCGGCCTGGTATCGCGCGGGCGAGGCGCAGGCCCTGCCGCTGGCCGCCTTCGACGCGGTGCTGATGCGCCAGGACCCGCCCTTCGACTTCGAGTACGTCACCGCCACCTGGCTGCTCGAGCGCGCGGCGCAGGCCGGCGTGCGCGTGTTCAACGACCCGCGCGCGGTGCGCGACCACTCCGAGAAGATCGCGATCACCGAATTCCCGCAGTTCACCGCGACCACGCTGGTGGCGCGCGACCCGGCGGACATCCACGCCTTCATCGACGAGCTCGGCGACGTCATCCTCAAGCCGCTTGACGGCATGGGCGGCAGCCAGATCTTCCGTGTGCGCGCCGACGACCCCAACCGCAACGTGATCGTGGAGACGCTCGCCCACGATGGCACTCGCACCATCATGGCGCAGCGCTACCTGCCGCAGATCGTCGACGGCGACAAGCGCGTGCTGATCATCGGCGGCGAGGTCGTGCCCTTCGCGCTCGCGCGCATCCCGCGGGCGGGCGAGACGCGCGGCAACCTCGCCGCCGGCGGGCGCGGGGTGGCGATGGCGCTCACCGCGCGCGAACGCGAGATCGCCGGGTTCCTCGCGCCGACGCTGTGGGCGCGCGGCCTGCTGATCGTCGGCCTCGACGTGATCGGCGGCCACCTCACCGAGATCAACGTCACCAGCCCCACCTGCATGGTCGAGATCGCCGCGCAGCAGGGCTTCGACGTCGCCGGCCTGGTGATCGACAAGCTGGAGCGTGCGTGCGGCTGAACCTGCGCATCCTTGCATTGGCCGCGTGCGCGCTGCTGCTCGCGGCCTGCTCGCGCGCGCAGGTCTTCCATCACGAGGCCTACGTCTTCGGTACCCGGGTCGATGTCGCGGTGTATGGCGAGAACCAGGCCGAGGCCGACCGCGCCGCCGCCGCGGTGCTGCGCGAGTTCGACCGCCTGCATCGCGCCTACCACGCCTGGGAGCCCTCCGAGCTCACCGCGCTCAACGCCGCGATCGCGCGCGGCGAGGCCGCCACCGTGTCCGACGAGCTCGCCGCTATGCTGAAGGACGCGCAGGCGATCGCCGCCACCGGCGACGGGCTGTTCGACCCTGCGCTCGGCGGCCTGGTCGCGCTGTGGGGCTTCCACACCGACACCTTCGTGCCGCAGCGCCCCGACCCTGCCAAGCTGCAGGCCCTGCTCGCCGCGCACCCGTCGATGGCCGACCTCGTCCTCGACGGCAATCGGGTCGAGAGCCGCAACCCGGCGGTGCAGCTCGATCTCGGCGGCTACGCCAAGGGCTACGCGCTCGACCGCGCGGCGGCGATCCTGCGCGCGCAGGGCGTGGCCGACGCGCTCATCAACATCGGCGGCAACGTCATGGCGCTCGGCGCCAAGGGCGACCAGCCCTGGCGGATCGGCATCCAGCATCCGCGCGCGCCCGCTCCGCTCGCCACCCTGCCTTTGTACGCCGGCGAGGCGATCGGCACCTCGGGCGACTACCAGCGCTACTTCGAGCTCGACGGCGAGCGCTACGCCCACCTGCTCGACCCGCGCACCGGCCAGCCCGCGCATGGCACGCAGTCGCTCACCGTCCTGATCACGCCGCGCGCCAATGCCGGCACGCTGTCGGATGCACCGAGCAAGCCCGCCTACCTCGCCGGAGATGGCTGGCGCGAACAGATCCGCCGCTTCGGCATCGAACATGCACTGCGCGTGGCTGCGGACGGCCGCGTCGAGGTCACCCGCGCGTTGCGCGCGCGCCTGCAGTTCCCGTCGCCGGTGGAGGCGACGGTGGTCGATTGAGATCCACAAAGGAGGGAGGACAACATGGACATGACCCCGCAAACCGCCTGGCTGCTCGCCATTTCCGCCGTCGTCATCGTCGGCGTGATCGCGTTCTTCGTCGGGCGTTCGAGCGCCGGTACCAAGGGACGCATCGACGAGCTCGAGGCCGAGCTGGCGCGCAAGGCCGAGGAGGCCGAGCGCTACCGCAAGGAGGTCGACGCCCACTTCGACAAGACCGCGACCCTGTTCGTGTCGATGGCCGGCTCCTACAAGGAGCTCTTCGAGCACCTGTCCGCCGGCTACGACAAGCTCTCCGGCGCCTCGGCGCGCGAGCGCTTCCAGGAGCGCGTCGATGCGCTGCTGCCCCGCCGCGTGTTCGAGCCCGCCGCGGCCGGCGCGCTGCTCGCGGGGGGAGCGGCGGGCGCTGTTGCGGGTGCGGACGCCGCGGAACCGACGGGATCGAGCGCGGATGCAGTGGTCGGGGCCGCGCCGGTCAGCGTGGTGGATGCGGCCCCTGTTCCGGAGGCGGAGGATCTCGCCGAATCCGTCCCGCCAAGCGTCGGGGCGACTTCCGGAGTGTCTGCGGACGAGGCGGAGAAGGCTGCAGCCGAGTCGGTCGCCGCACCTGCCGGAGCCGAGGAACCCGGAAGTGCTGGCGCCGATGCGGATGCCGCGGAGCGCGTCCGTCGTGCCGAGGGGGCGGCCGCCGAGACCGTCGGCGAGTCGGGCGCCGAGTCCCGCGGCGAGACGCGCTGAGCGGGGCGCGCGCGAGCGGACGGAGCGGGCGAACTTGCCCGCTGCCGGTGCGGTCACAAGCCCCATGTCCGCCCGTGCGCTCCACCGTCTCTTCCTGATCGCCTGCAGCGCGTTGCTGCTCGTCGGTTGCGGTCTGCGTTTCGCGTACTCGCAGCTCGACTGGCTGCTGCCTTGGTATCTGCGCGACTACGTCACGCTCGACGCCGGCCAGCGTGGCGAATTCGACCGCCGTCTGGCCGGCCTGCTCGACTGGCACTGCCGCAGCCACCTCCCCGAGTACGTCGCCCTACTGCGTGCGGCGAACGCGACGCTGGCGGCCGAGCGCGTCGAGCCTGCGCAGCTCGAACGCTTCCTCGAGCGCGGAGAGGCGCTCTGGCGCGAGATCGTCGGGGAACTCGAGCCCGAGCTGCGCAGGCTGGCGGCCGGCCTGGGCGACGAGCAGGTGGAGGAGCTCGCCGCCGCCTTCGTCCGCCGTGGCGAGGAGGCGCGCGCGGAGTTCCTCTCCGGCGACGAGTCCGCGCAGCATGCCGCCCGCGTCGAGCGCATGGAGGAGCGCCTGCGGCGCTGGTTCGGCCGCATGACGCCGGCCCAGCGCGAGCGCATCGCGGCGTGGAGCCGGGCGCTGCAGCCCACGACCGAGGCCTGGCTGGAGGATCGCGCGCGCTGGCAGGCCGAGCTGCTCGACGCCTTGCGCGTGCGCGCGGACGCCGCCGCCTTCGCCCCCCGCCTGGCGCAGGCGCTGGCGCCGCGCGAGGCGCGCTGGAGCGCGCAGCATCGCGCGGCGGTCGCCCACAACCGCGCACGCACGCTGGAGCTGCTCGCCGAACTGCATGCATTGTCCAGCGCAGCACAACGCCGCCAGCTGCGTGACGAGATCGACATGCTCGCCACCCAGTTCGCGGGCATAAGCTGCGCCGAACCGGCTCGCGTTTCCGCGGCTGGCGGCCGATAATCGCGCCCTTCGTCTACCGCCGCCCGCGCCCTGGTGCGGGCTCTCCCGCATGCACAAGACCGAACTCGACCGTCTCGCCATCGGCCTCATGGTGGTGCTGTGCTCGATCTGGGGCCTCCAGCAGGTTGCCATCAAGCTTGCCAGCGCCGGCATCTCGCCGGTGTGGCAGGCCGGCCTGCGCTCGATCGGCGCCACGGCGATCGTCGTCGTTTGGGCGCTGCTGCGTGGGGTGAAGCTCTTCGAGCGCGACCGCAGCCTCGCGCCCGGCCTGCTCGCCGGGGCGCTGTTCGCCGGCGAGTTCGCGATGATCTTCCTCGGCCTGCAGCACACCAGCGCCTCGCGCGGGGTGATCTTCCTGTACACCGCGCCCTTCTTCGTCGCCCTCGGCGCGGTCTGGCTGCTGCCGCAGGAGCACATGCGGAGGCGGCAGTGGATGGGCATGGCGCTCGCCTTCGTCGGCGTGCTCGCGCTCTTCGGCGAGAACCTCTTCGCCGCCACCGAGGGCGCCTGGGTGGGCGACCTCATGCTGCTCGGCGCCGCGCTGCTGTGGGCGGCGACCACGCTGACCGTGAAGGCGAGCGCGCTGGCGCGCGCATCGGCCGAGAAGACGCTGCTCTACCAGCTCGGCGTGTCGGCGCTGGTGCTGCCGCCGCTCTCGCTGGCGATGGGCGAGCCGGGCGTGTTCGCGCCCACGCCCATGGTGTGGGCCAATCTCTTCTTCCAGGCGGCGATCGTCGCCGGCGTGTCGTATCTGGCCTGGTTCTGGCTGGTGCGCGAGTATCCGGCCACGCGCCTGTCCTCGTTCTCCTTCCTGACCCCGGTGATGGGCGTGCTCGCCGGCGGGCTGATCCTCGGCGAGCCGCTCACGCCGGCGGTGTACGCCGCGCTCTTCCTCGTCGGCAGCGGGATCTGGGTGGCGAACCGGTCGTAGCGTGACCGGCTGCCCGGCTGCACTCCACTCTCTTGCGCGTGCGGGCTTGGCGCCCCGCGGTGGGGCGGGGCGCGGGGCGATCGCCTATAGTGACGGCGTCCACCGTCTTCCGAGGAGCCTCCCCATGTCGCGACCCGTCGTCGAGTTCTGGTTCGAGTTCGCCAGCACCTATTCCTACCTGTCGGTGATGCGCATCGAGCGCGCAGCGGCCGCGACCGGCGTGGACATCGAATGGAAGCCTTTCCTGCTCGGGCCGGTGTTCCTCGCGCTGGGCTGGAACGACTCGCCCTTCAACATCTACCCGCCCAAGGGGCGCTACATGTGGCGCGACCTGGAACGTCTGGCGGAGAAGGAGGGCCTGCCCTTCCGCCACCCCAGCCGCTTCCCGCGCAACGGCCTGCTCGCCGCGCGGGTGGCGCTGGTGGGGGTGGAGGAGGGCTGGGTGGCGCCCTTCGCGCGTGCGGTGATGAGCGCGAATTTCGCCGAGGACCGCGAGATCGGCGAGGAGGCGGTGATCGTCGAGATCCTCGGCGCGCTCGGCCTGCCCGCAGCGGAGCTGATGGCGCGCGCGCAGGCGGATGCCAACAAGCTCGCGCTGCGCTGCCAGACCGAGCGCGCAGCCGAACTGGGCCTGTTCGGGGCGCCGAGCTTCCGTGTCGGTGAGGAGTTGTTCTGGGGCAACGATCGCCTGGAGGATGCGCTCGCCTGGGCGTGCCGTGCCGATCGCCGGTAGGCGCGACGCGAGTCGCGAGCGGGCGGTTCGACGGCTGCGGCGCCGGTCCGGGGGCCGTATCGCGACTTGCGTCGCTCCTACCGGGGTTTCGGGATCCGCGTCGGTTTCTTTTGGGAGCGACGCGAGTCGCGAGCGGGAGGTTCGACGGCTGCGGTGCCGTTCCGGGGGCCGTATCGCGACTTGCGTCGCTCCTACCGGGGTTTCGGGATCCGTGTCGGTTTCTTGTGGGAGCGACGCGAGTCGCGATCGGGGCGCGAGCACGACTTGTGTCGCTCCCGCCGGCGTCTCGCCGAGGGTCCTCGATTGCGGGCTTGCGGCAGGTCTTACTTCTTCCCCGCCTGCTCCTGCTCGTACTCGCGCAGGCGCTTTTCGTAGCGCGCGCGGTCTTCCTCGGCCTGGCGGGCGCGGCGGGCGGCGGCGTCTTCGGCATCGCGGCGCGCAGACGCGCGCTCGGCGTCCTGGGCTGCACGCTGGCGTGCCGTGGCGGCTTCGGCCTCGCGGCTGGCCTCGACGCGCTGGGCGCGGATGCGCTCGGCTTCGGCAGATGGCGCGATCGTCGCGTCCCCGCTCGGCCCGGAAGGGACCAGGGGGGAGGCGGCGGGCGGGGCGGCAGGTGGGGCAGGGGGGCTGGGGCGTTCGCCGGCGGCCGGCTTGGCCGCTGCTGCGCGTTGGCGCTCCGCCAGGGTGATGCCGCGGCTTTCGGCTTCGAGCTCGCGGGCACGCCGGATCGTCTCCAGGCGCTGCTTCTTTGCCTGGTCGATGCAACGGTTGACGAGGAACTTCTCGTAACAGCCCGGCACGGTGGCCTGGTAGGTGGCCTCGGCTTCGGCGCGCAGCGCCTTGCCATCGGCTGCGAGCGCCTCCGCGCGGGTACGCTCGGCGGCGCGGATGGCCTCGTCCGCGGTCTGCGCGTGGGCGGGCAGGATCGTGGAGGCGAGTAGCGCCGCGCACAGGCCGGGCATGATGGAGCGGTGGGCGACGACGAGAGACAGGGAGCGGATACGGATCATGCGTGCGGTTTCCGGATTCGGGTGGCCGAGCGGGGCGATCGAAGACATTCATCGCGTTGCTGCGGCCGAGTGGTCGGCTCGGGTTTCCGGAATGCGTGTTCCGGCTTCGATCGAGCCGGCGCGTAGAATAGCGCCTTTGCAACCGCCCGCGGCCTGCCGGCCGTGTATCCGTTCGTGATCAGTCTTCGTAACTTGCGCCTCGCGCGCGGCGCCAAGGTCCTCATCGAGAGCGCCACGCTGCAGATCCACCCCGGCTGGAAGGTCGGCCTCACCGGCGCCAACGGCAGCGGCAAATCCAGCCTGTTCGCCATGCTGCGCGACCAGCTCCACCCCGATCAGGGCGACCTCGACATGCCGCCGGGCTGGGTGATCGCCCACGTCGCGCAGGAAACCCCCGGGCTGGCGCAGCCGGCGATCGACTACGTGCTCGACGGCGACGCCGAGCTGCGCCGCATCGAGGCCGAGCTGGCCGCAGCCGAAGCCGCGCACGATGGCTCGCACATCGGGGAACTCCACGCCCGCCTGCACGAGATCGGCGGCTATGCGGCGCGCGCGCGCGCGGCGGCCCTGCTCGACGGCCTGGGCTTCCTGCAGTCGGACATCGAGCGCCCCGTGGCGGACTTCTCCGGCGGCTGGCGCATGCGCCTGAACCTGGCGCAGGCGCTGATGTGCCGTTCCGACCTGCTGCTGCTCGACGAGCCCACCAACCACCTCGACCTCGACGCGGTGATCTGGCTCGAGGCCTGGCTGCGCGACTACCGCGGCACGCTGCTGCTGATCTCGCACGACCGCGAGTTCCTCGACGCCTGCGTGACCCATATCGCCCACATCGAGCAGCAGAAGCTCGGCCTCTACACCGGCGGCTATTCCGACTTCGAGCGCCAGCGCGGCGAACGCCTCATCCAGCAGCAGGCGATGTTCGAGAGGCAGCAGCGCGACATCGCGCACATGGAAGACTACATCCGCCGCTTCCGCGCCAAGGCCACCAAGGCCCGCCAGGCGCAGAGCCGGATCAAGGCGCTCGAGCGCATGGAGCGCATCGCCGCGGCGCACGTCGACACGCCGTTCAGCTTCGCCTTCCGCGATGCGCCGCCGGCGCCCGACCCCTTGCTGCAGATCGAGGACGGCGCGGTGGGTTACGGCGACAAGACGATCCTGGAGCGCATCACGCTGACCCTGCGCCCGGGCGAGCGCGTCGGCCTGCTCGGGCGCAACGGTGCCGGCAAGTCGACGCTGATCAAGCTGCTCGCGCACGAGCTGCAGCTCGCCAGCGGCCGCCGCCTGGAAGGCAAGGGCCTGGCGACCGGCTACTTCGCCCAGCATCAACTGGAAACGCTGCGCCCGGACGAGTCGGCGCTGCAGCACATGGTCAGGCTCGATCCGCAGACGCGCGAGCAGGAGCTGCGCGACTATCTCGGCGGCTTCGACTTCCGCGGCGACGGCGTGGGCGGCACGTCTACCCCGGCGACCACGCCCTGCGGGCCGTTCTCGGGCGGCGAGAAGTCGCGTCTGGCGCTGGCGCTGCTGATCTGGCAGCGGCCCAACCTGCTGCTGCTCGATGAGCCCACCAACCATCTCGATCTCGAGATGCGCCACGCGCTGACCATGGCGCTGCAGGACTACGAGGGCGCGATGGTGCTGGTGTCGCACGACCGCGCGCTGCTGCGCACCACCTGCGATCGTTTCGTGCTGGTCGATGGCGGCCGCATCCAGCCCTTCGACGGCGACCTCGACGACTACCGCGACTGGCTCGCCAGCCGCCGCGCCGAAGTTGCCGCGGCCGCTGCCTGCCCCGACCAGGCTGCCGACAAGGCCGCGCGCAAGGCCGACCGCGCCCAGGCCGCCGCCGACCGCCAGGCGCGCCTGGTGGCGCGTCGGCCGCTGGTGAAGGAGCTCGAGCAGATCGACAAGCGCATGGCGGCGTGGAACAAGGAGAAGGCCGAGCTCGACGCGAAGCTCGCCGATCCGGCGCTGTACACCGGCCCGCAGGCGGGCGAGGTGCCGGCGCTCAACAAGCGTCAGGCCGAGCTCGCCGAGCGCATCGAGGAGGCCGAGCTGCGCTGGCTGGAGCTGCACGAGGCGCTGGAGGCGATCCCGGCGGATTGAGGGGGCCGAACCCCCTTCGCGCCGGGCGGCGCTCCTGCGCGGCGTCGAGCGTGCAGGCCTACTTCGGTAACCAGTGCGCCGGGTTCAGCTTCCAGGTGGCGAAGTCCTCATGGCCGACGATGCGGTCCTGCGCGTGGCGCAGGTCGAGGTCCTGCGGTGTCAGTGCGTAGCCATCGGTGTGAAACATCACCGTCACCTTCGGCGCGATCAGTTTGTCGGGGTTCTGCGCCTGCACGACCGCAAGGCGCTTGCTTTCGAGCCGCACCAGCGAACCGGCCGGATAGATCCCGACCGCGCGGATGAAGGCGTGCACGAGTTCGGGCTTGAAGTGGAACTTGCTCCAGTCCAGCAGCTTGCGGAGCGCCTCGGTCGGCGGCATGCCCTTGTGATAGACGCGGTTGGACGTAATGGCGTCGTAGACATCCACGATGGCGCCCATCTGGCCATAAAGGCTGATCGCGTCCCCCGCGAGCTTGTTCGGGTAGCCGGTACCGTCGAAGCGCTCGTGGTGCTGGGCGGCGACGTCGAGCGCGATGGCGCTGATGCCGGGTGTGGCCTGCAGGATGATCTTGCTCTGCACGACATGGTTCTTCATCTTCGCGAACTCGGCGTCGGTGAGCTTGGCCGGCTTGTTCAGGATCGCGTCGGGGACGCTGGCCTTGCCGACGTCGTGCAGCAGGGCGCCCACCGCAATTTCGTGGATGACCGGGCGGGGCAGCTGCAGGTTGCGGGCGAACGTGGTCATCAGCGCGCAGACCGACACCGAGTGCTGGAAGGTGTAGGCGTCGTGCTGCTTGAGCCGGGCGAGCGGGATCAGCGCGTCCTGCTGGGTGAAGATCGAGTCGACGATGCGTTCGACGAGCGGCTCGATCAGCTCCATCTCGATCTGTTTGCCCAGGCGCACGTCGGCCATCATGTCGCGGACGATGAGATTGGCCTCGCGGTGCAGCGCGCGCGCGCGCTCGATCTCGCACGCCACCTCCTGCGCTGCAATGCGCGGGGCGGCCTCTGCGGCGATGGCGTCGATCTTCTCGTCGACCTCGTGCTCGATTTCTTCCCGGGTCGGTGCTTCGGGGAGGTCGAGACCGCGCGCGGTGTCGATGTAGATCTCGTGCGTGCCGATCGCACGCACTTTCCGCACGACCGCTTCGTCCTTGACGGCGAAGCGGCTGCGAACGAAGTTGTGCTCCATCCAGCTGCAGTTCAGGTCGTGGACGTACATCCCCGGCTGGAGTTTTTCGATGGGGATGAGCTTGATCATGGTCGGTCAGCGGATGTGATGCGACATTATCGGCGATGCGCTGGAGCGGGAAACGCGCTTGCGTCGCCCGGATCGAGAAATACGCCACGCAGGACGATGCAAATGGGCCGTCCCGCCCTGCGACGTGTCTGCCAACGGGGTATGGATGCGCCGCCCTGCTAGAATCCTGGTCTTTCCGACAAACTGCCCTCAGGAGTCCGCGGTGCGTATCGTCTGTCTCGACCTCGAAGGTGTGCTCGTCCCCGAAATCTGGATCGAATTCGCTGAGCGTACCGGCATCCCCGAGCTGCGCCGCACCACCCGCGACGAGCCGAACTACGACACCCTGATGAGGTACCGCCTGGACATCCTCGCGCAGAAGAAGCTCGGCCTGCCCGACATCCAGGACGTGATCGCCAGCATGGGGCCGATGCCGGGCGCGCGCGAGTTCCTCGACGAGTTGCGCGACGCCTACCAGGTGGTGATCCTGTCCGACACCTTCTACGAGTTCGCCAAGCCGTTGATGAAGCAGCTCGGCATGCCGACGCTGTTCTGCCACAGCCTGGAGGCCGACGCCGGGGGCATCCTGGTCGACTACCATCTGCGCATGCCCGACCAGAAGCGCGAGGCGGTCAGGCGCTTCAAGGAGCTCAACTTCAAGGTGGCCGCCGCGGGCGACTCCTACAACGACACCGCGATGCTCGGCGAAGCCCACGGCGGCATCCTCTTCCACCCGCCCGAGAACGTGATCCGCGAGTTCCCGCAGTACCCCGTGGTGCGCGACTACGCCGGCCTGCGCGCCGAGATCGACAAGGTCTTCGCGCGCGTCTGACCCGCTCCGCTCCCCGCTCCCGACCCCTCACGCCTCACGCCCAGCATGCACCGCCAACGCTTCTTCACGCTGTCCGCCTCCTGCCCCGACCGCGTCGGCATCGTCGCCAAGGTCTCCGGTTTCATCGCCGAGCACCGTGGCTGGATCCTCGAGACCTCGCTGCACGCCGAGCCGCCGCTCGAGGCGGGGGAGGTCGGGCGCTACTTCATGCGCATCGAGATCAAGGCCGATTCGCTGCCCTTCCATCTCGCCGAGTTCCGCGAGAAGTTCCGCCCGCTCGCCGAAGAGCTGGAGATGGACTGGAAGATCACCGACTCCGCGGTGAAGAAGCGCGTGGTGGTGCTGGTGAGCAAGCAGGAGCATTGCCTGTACGACCTGCTCGCGCGCTGGCAGTCGAAGGAGCTCGACATCGAGATCCCCTGCGTGATTTCCAATCACGACACCTTCCGCGGCTTCGTCGAGTGGCACGGCATCCCCTTCCACCACGTGCCGGTCGGGACCGACAACAAGTCCGCGGCGTATGCCGAGGTGCGGCGCATCTTCGAGGAAGTGCGCGGCGACACCATGGTGCTGGCGCGCTACATGCAGATCCTGTCGCCGGACCTGTGCGCGGCCTACCCGGGCCGCATCCTCAACATCCACCACAGCTTCCTGCCCAGCTTCGTCGGCGCCAAGCCTTACCACCAGGCGTACGCGAAGGGTGTCAAGCTGATCGGCGCCACCTGCCATTACGTGACCGCCGACCTCGACCAGGGCCCGATCATCGAGCAGGACGTGATCCGCATCGACCACTCCGACGCGGTCGAGGACATGGTGCGCTACGGCAAGGACATCGAGAAGACCGTGCTCGCGCGCGGCCTGCGCTACCACCTGGAAGACCGCGTGCTGGTGCATGGGAACAAGACCATCGTGTTCCGCTGATGACGGGCGCTTACACCCGATAGGTTTTCAGGTGGATGCTGGTCTCGCTGCTCTGGATGCCCTTGATCAGGCGGATGCGCTCGAGCACGGTCGATAGCTCGGTGAGGTTGGCCGCGCGCAGGCCGACGAGCAGGTCCCAGCGGCCGTTGGTGTCGTGCAGCTCGGCGACCGCGGGCTCGCCGAGCAGGCTGGCGATCACCGCGCGCGTCTCGTTTCCCTCCACCGCGATGCTCGTCCATGCGTGGATGTCGTGCGGCTGCGCGTCGGGGCGCAGGCGAACGGTGTAGCCGACGATGATGCCCTGGTCCTCCAGGCGCGCGATGCGGTTGGTGACCGTGCCGCGCGAGACCTGGAGCTTGTGCGCGAGCGCGGCCACGCTCAGGCGGGCGTCGTTGCGCAGCAGGCCGATCAACTGATGGTCCAGGGTGTCCATTCGATTATTCCGGCAATTCAGCCTGGCGATTTTGCCTAAAGGCTGACGTTTTCGATACAGAGTTGCGGATTCTGTTTGGCGGGGTATTCGGTCAAGATGGCGTCATCGCAGCGCCACATCCGAGAACGAGGACGGAGACCGATCATGAGCGCCCCTGAAGCCAGACGCCTGGACACCCGCTACCTGAGCGCCGAGCATGTCGCCGGGATGGTGCGCCGCAAGGGCCTCGCCGAGTGCATCGCCGGCGTCGCCAGCTACCTGCGCCAGGACTTCCTGCGCTGGAACGATTTCGACAAGTGCGCCCGGGTCGCCACGCACTCCGAAGTCGGCGTGATCGAGCTGATGCCGGTGTCCGATGCCCGCAGCTACGCGTTCAAGTATGTGAATGGCCACCCGTCGAACCACCGCTACCAGCTGCCGACGGTGATGGCCTTCGGCGTGCTGGCCGACGTCGAGACCGGCACCCCCGAGCTGGTCAGCGAGCTGACCCTGACCACCGCGATCCGCACCGCGGCGATGTCCGCGGTGGCGGCGCGGGCGCTGGCGCGCGAGGACGTGCGCAGCATGGCGCTGATCGGCAACGGCGCGCAGAGCGAGTTCCAGGCGCTCGCCTTCCACCACCTGCTGGGGGTCGAGGTCTTCCACCTCTTCGACGTCGACCCCTCCGCCACCCGCAAGCTCGCCGCCAACCTCGAGCGCCTGGGCCTGGCCTGGCGCGCCTTCGGCAGCGTGCGCGCGGCCGTGCGCGGCTGCGACATCGTGACCACGGCGACCGCCGACAAGACCCGGGCCGCCATCCTCACCGCCGACATGATCGAGCCCGGCATGCACCTCAACGCCGTGGGCGGCGACTGCCCGGGCAAGACCGAGCTGCACCCCGACGTGCTGCGCCTCGGCCCGGTGTTCTGCGAGTTCGAGCCGCAATCGCGCATCGAGGGCGATCTGCAGCAGATGCCCGCAGACTTCCCGGTGACCGAGCTGTGGCAGGTCCTCGCCGGCCGCATCCAGGGGCGGAGCGGTGCCGCCCAGGTCACGATCTTCGACTCGGTCGGCTTCGCGCTGGAAGACTACTCGGCGCTGCGCTACATGCGCGACCTCGCGCTGGAGCTGGGCATGGGCGAGCGCCTGGCGCTGATCCCGGCGCTCGACGATCCCAAGGACCTGTTCGGCTTCATCGCCGCGGAGGCCTCCATCGCGGCTGCATCGGGCGCGGCGACGCTGGCGGCCTGCTGAGCCGGTCGGAAGGCCGCTCCGCTTCGGGCGGAGCCGCCCGCGGGCGGCGTGTCCGCTGGTCCGGACGAGAAAATCACGCCGAAATGGCGCCGAATTCGTCCGCAGCTATGTCCATTTCCGCGCCAAAACAATAGGATGACGGGTTTCGGTCGGTCTCTAATCAGAACTGGAACACACGTCATGCAAAGCTCGGGAAAACGGATGATCTCGGTTGAAAAGATCGGTGGCACCTCGATGTCCGCCTTCGGGGATGTGCTGCGCCACATCATGCTCTACGACAAGTCGCGCATCCTCGGCCGCATCTACGTGGTGTCGGCCTATTCCGGCGTGACCAACCAGCTGCTGGAGCACAAGAAGACCGGCGAACGCGGCATCTACGCCCTGTTCGCGGAAGGTTCCGACTACCACGGCGCGCTCGACGCGCTCGCGGTCAGCCTCAAGAAGCTCAACGCCGGCTTCGCCGAGCTCGCCCTGCCGCTGGACGTCGCCGACGCCTTCGTCGACACCCGCATCGGCGAGGTCAAGAAATACCTCGACGCGATGCAGCATGTGCTCGCCAGCGGCTACATCCGCCGCCAGGACGTGCTGCTCGCCGCGCGCGAGGTGCTGGCCTCGGTGGGCGAGTCGCACAGCGCCTTCAACAGCGTCGAGATCCTCAAGGCCAATGGCGTCAACGCCATCCTGCTCGACCTCGCCGGCTTCCACGACGACAAGGCGTGGACCATCGACGAGCGCATCCACAACAGCTTCAAGGGGCTCGACCTCGACAACAGCGTGATCGTCGCCACCGGCTACACCAAGGGCACCGAGGGCATCATGCGCGAGTTCGACCGCGGCTACTCCGAGGTCACCTTCAGCAAGATCGCGGTCGAGGTGCGCCCCGCCGAGGCGGTCATCCACAAGGAATTCCACCTCTCCTCGGCCGATCCCAACATCGTCGGCCTCGAGAATGCGGTGATCGTGGGCGCGACCAACTACGACGTCGCCGACCAGCTCGCCGACGTCGGCATGGAGGCGATCCACCCCAAGGCGGCCAAGCCGATGGAGCTCGCCGGCATCCCGATCCGCCTCAAGAACACCTTCGAGCCCGAACACCCGGGCACCCTGATCACCAAGGACTACGTCGGCGAGCGCGCCCGCGTCGAGATGGTGACCGGCAGCGACAAGGTGACCCTGGTCGAGATCCACGACCCCAGCATGGTCGGCACCGTCGGCTTCGACCTCGGGATCATGGAGATCTTCTGCAGGCACGACATCTCCTACATCCTCAAGGCGACCAACGCCAACTCGATCGCCCACGTGCTGTGGGAGAACTCGGTGACGCCCGCGCTGATCGCCGAGCTCGAGGCGCGCTACCAAGTGGTGACCGTCAAGAACAGCGCGATCGTCTGCGCGATCGGCTCCAACATCAGCATCCCGGGCGTGCTCGCACGCGCGGCGCAGGCGCTCGCCGACGCGCAGATCAACGTGAACTGCGTGTCGCAGACCCTGCGCCAGGTGAACATGCAGTTCATCATCGAGCGCAGCGACTACAAGAAGGCGATCATCGCCCTCAACCATTCGCTGTGCGTGACGCCCGGCGTGCCGGTGCCGCGCGCCTGATCGTTGCCTCGCGCCCTGCGGGGCGCTGCAGGCTGCGGCGCGTATCCGCGCCCGCAAGCCTGCCCGTGGCCCCGGTGCGTGCCCGCCACGCCCGGGGCTGCGCCATTTCTTGCAAGGGAGCATGCATCCATGCCGAAACACTCCACCCCGGCGGAGCTGCCGGTGCAGTTCGAGCCGGAGTTCATCGCCGGCATCCGCGAGATCTTCGAGCAGAAGATCGCCTTCAACGCGCTGCTCGGCCTGCAGATCGACGACATCGGCGGCGAGCGCGTGCATGGCCGCATCGCGATGCGCCACGAGCTCGTCGGCCATTTCGTGCATAACCGCATCCACGGCGGCGTGATCGCCGCCTGCCTCGACGCCATGGGCGGTCTCGTGGTGATGGCCGCGATCGGCGCCCGCCACCTCGACGAACCGCCCTTCCAGCGCCTGCACCGCTTCTCGAAGCTCGGCACCATCGACCTGCGCATCGACTACCTGCGCCCCGGCATCGGCGAATCCTTCCGCATGGAAGCCGAGGTCCTGCGCCTGGGTTCGCGCGTCGCGTCGACGCGGATGAGCTTCCTCGACGCCGACGGCAAGCTGCTGTCCACCGGTTCGGCGGCGTACATCGTTTCGTGAGCGGGGAATGAGCGTCGAGATCCAGGCTGCCGGGCGCGGCAATCTCTTCGCCGCGCTGCCTCCGCCCGCAGGCGGCGAGATCTTCCAGACCCTGTTCGCCAATCCGCGCTGCCGTGTCGAGCGCATCGTCTCGCACGGCCATGCGAGCGCGCCCGGCGAGTGGTACGACCAGGCTGGCGACGAGTGGGTGGTGCTGCTGGCGGGCGCGGCGGTATTGCGCTTCGAGGGGGGCGACGATGACGGCGACGACGTGAAGCTGAAGGCCGGTGACTGGCTCGTGATCCCGGCGCATCGGCGTCACCGCGTCGAGTCGACCTCGGCGGATGCGCTGTGGCTGGCGGTGCACTGCGCAGCCGACCCCGCAAAGTGAAACGGCCCCGGGCGAACCGCCGGGGCCGTGGTGTCAAACCGCCTGCACTGCGACGCGTGTCTCAGGCGCGCTTGCGGCGCAGCCCCAGCCCCGCGAGGCCGAGCGCGATCAGCGCGATCGACGCCGGTTCCGGCACCGCCTGCACGCCGACGCCGAAGTCGGCGGCGTCGATGAAGTTGCCGACCGAGGGGCTGCCATTGGCGGTGCTGATGGCCTGATACGAGAAGCGCGTGGCATTGCCGAGGGCGCTGATCGGCGCCTCGCCGGCGCTCGTGTAGAAGGCCCAGGCGGTGTTGCCGGTCGAGTAGTTCTTGGAGAACAACACCGTGTCATCGCCACCGCCGAGCAGGTTGTCGAGGCCGAGGTCGGTGATCATCATGCGCATCGTGTCCACCCCCGAACGTCCGCGGTGGGCGAACTCGAAGCCGACGACGCTGCCCGTGGCGATGCCGAACACGTCCTGGTACAGGGTGGCGAACTGGGTGGCGTTGATCTCGGCGAACTGGCGCCCCTCGTAGGCGGGCACCGGGCCGCCGCTCACCGAGCTGAAGTTGTTGCCCCAGATCTCGATCTGGTTGTCGGTGGCGGTGGTTTCCCAGCCGGGTACCGCCGACTCGTTGAACAGCGCCCAGTTGGCGTCGGCGACGAAGGGCGTCCCCGTTCCGGTTTCGAAGCCGCCGTTGATCAGGCTGGCGTGGGCGGTGCCCGCCGCGGCCAGACCGCCGATCGCGGCGAGGGTGGTGAGGAGGCGGGGGAGCGAGGCGGACATGGGTGGTTCCTTTATTTTTGGGCGACACGTTCGGTGACGGGCGTCGACGCGAAAGGTCGGCCCGAGAGTTTCGACCAGATCTTAAGCAATGATCGCGCCAGCACGCGCGGTAGAAGGTCACAGCGCGTTGATTCCAGTGGGAAATGGGCCTCTGGAGAGGAATGCACGGGCCATCCCGGGCGTGCTCGAGTTGCCGCAGTGTCAATTTTTCCGACAGCCATCGACCGGGGGCGGCCGCGTCCATCGCGACGGATTCGCCGTTTGCCCGATCGGGTGTCGCAAGGCGCAGCAGGGCCTGCAGCGCGAGGGGGCGCGGCGGGACCTCGGCACGGCGCCGCAACCGCAGGGCCGACCGGCGCTTCAGCGCTCCAGCGCCTTGGCGACCGCGACGATCGGCGCGGGCGTGACCGAGCTCGGCTGCTGGAAGGGGTTGCCCTGGATCAGCACGATGGCGGCGGTGGGGGCGGCGGCGAGCGCGAACAGCAGCACCGCCGCGAAGGCCGCGCGCGGGCGTTCGAGGTGGGCCATGGCCACCGAGACCAGGGTCAGGAAGCCCAGGAAGGCCATTCCCAGCCACTTCAGCGGGTTGACGTGGGTCTGGCTGAGTGCGACGCGCAGGTCGTGGTCGGAACGGATGTCGCTCGCCTTGCGCAGCAGCAGGGCCTGCACGTTGGCGCCCGCGGCCTCGGCGAGCGCGGGGGCGGCGAGCAGCGCCAGCAGCGCGTCGGCGCGGGCGAGCACCTCCGGCGCCTCGCTGCGGCGCGCGAGCTGGGTCCATTCGGCGGCGCTGGCGCGGGCGTAGCCGGCTGCCGCCGCGCGCAGCTCGCCGCCGAGCGGCTCGGGCAGCGTGGCGGCGAGCGCGCCGATGCTGCGCAGGCCGTCCGCCTCGCGATACACCGCGCTCATCGCGCGGTCGTGCGCGCTCCAGGTGTCGTTGGCGAGAAAGGCCAGCACCAGGCCGAAGAGCACGCCGAGCGCGTTCATGAACGGGGGCGCCACCCCCTGCAGGGACTGCATCCATCCCGCCCAGCGCGAGCGCATCATCACCCACTGGATCAGGAACACGGCGGCGAGGGTGCCGAAGAAGGCGACGAAGGCGAGGCCGTAGTGGTCGTAGCTGTGCCAGTCGGAGAAAAGCATGGAGATCCAGGAGGTGCGTTCGGCAGGTCCTCGCAGTCTACCCGTCCGATCGCTCCCCGCCCATGCTCGGGGGCGGTCGCAGCAGTGCGTGCAGGGCTTCGATCGAAGGCCGGGCGCTGGTAGAAGCCGAGCAGCGGGTCGAGTCCCGCGGCGTGCGTGCTCAATCAGTCCGCACTTGCGCGCAGGGCGACATCAGCGAGATCGTCTTGCGGCCGAGGCGTCGGTAGATGCCGAAATTTCTGCCGAGAGTCAGGATGCTGCAGGGCTCGAAGAGCTCGGACATGCGCAAGAGACAGGCGTCGGCCAGCGAGGCTGGCACATTGTCGTCGCGTTCGAACAGCCTGCGCACGGGAGCGATCTGCGACTCCAGTGACAAGGCGATGTGCACGGCGCTCCGTTCGAGCAGCATGAGTGCCCGGGCGAGGTCGAAGCCGGCACGAGCGAGGAGGAGACAGGCCTCCGCGACCACCGCCTCACAAGTCGGGAAAGGTCCTGGGTATTGCGCAAACTGCGCCTTGGCTCATTCATGGTGCGTGTCATCACGGCAAGGCAGGGCGACCCAGGGGCCGGCATCGAGAATCAGCCGGTAACGAGTGCGGCGAGGGAAAGCAGGCGGAGAGGGGCGATCTTGTGACGCATGGGGCGTTGCCTCGGGGTGGATTGGACCCCGGGGATTCTCCCGATGTCATCGTGCGGAGGGTCGAACGGCAAGCTTGCGGTGTCGGTGCCGCTGGCAGGCTTGCGCTGCGCGAATGCCGGCAGGGCGTTGCGCCCGATCGCTTCCATTGGGGGCGCGCCAAAGAAAAACGGCGCCCCGAAGGGCGCCGCGAGTGGATCGGAACCGGAGGAGCACGGTTCCGCAAGCCGGCTCAGTAGCGGTAGGCGGTCTCGCCGTGCGCCGTGGTGTCGAGGCCCTGACGCTCCTCGTCTTCCGGCACGCGCAGCCCGACCAGCAGGTCCGCGACCTTGTAGGCGACGAAGGCGACCACGGCCGACCACACGATGGTCACGAGCACGCTCCAGGTCTGGATCCACACCTGCGAGGCGATCGAGAAGTCCTCGGCGCCGGTGCCGCCCAGGCTGGGCGCGGCGAACACGCCGGTGAGGATCGCGCCGACGATGCCGCCCACGCCGTGCACTCCGAACACGTCGAGCGCGTCGTCCGCACCGAGCATGTGCTTGAGCCCATTCACGCCCCACAGGCAGATGAAGCCGGAGAGGGTGCCGATCACGATCGCGCCCATCGGGCCGACCGAGCCGCAGGCCGGGGTGATCGCCACCAGGCCGGCGACCGCACCCGAGGCCGCGCCCAGCATCGAGGGCTTGCCCTTGATGAGCGCCTCGCCGAGCGACCAGGCGAGCACCGCGGCGGCGGTGGCGACCAGGGTGTTGATGAAGGCGAGCGCGGCGCCGGCGGTGGCTTCGAGGTTGGATCCGGCGTTGAAGCCGAACCAGCCCACCCACAGCAGCGAGGCGCCGACCATGGTCAGGGTCAGGCTGTGCGGTGCGAGCGCCTCACGGCCGTAGCCGATGCGCTTGCCCACCATCCAGGCGCCCACCAGACCGGCGATGCCGGCGTTGATGTGCACCACGGTGCCGCCGGCGAAGTCGAGCGCGCCGTCTTCGAGCAGGTAGCCGCCCGGACCCCACACCATGTGGCAGATCGGCAGGTAGCACAGCGTGAACCAGATCACCGAGAAGATCAGCACCGCGGAGAACTTCATGCGCTCGGCGAAGGCGCCGACGATGAGCGCACCGGTGATGCCGGCGAAGGTGGCCTGGAAGGCGATGAAGGCGAACTCGGGCAGCTTCACGGTCTCGGTGAAGGTGTCGGCGAGCGTCTCGATCGTCACCCCGGACAGGAAGACCTTGTCGAGCGAGCCGATGAAGGGGCTGGCTTCGGTGAAGGTCAGGCTGTAGCCGTAGATCGCGAACAGCAGGGCGTTGAGCGAGAACACGGTCATGACCTGCATGAGCACCGAGAGCATGTTCTTGGCGCGCACCATGCCGCCGTAGAACAGCGCCAGGCCGGGCAGGGCCATCATCAGCACGAGCAGCGTGGAGGTCATGATCCAGGCCACGTCGCCCTTGTGCACCTCGGCCACGGCGGCCGCGGCCTCCTGGGCGAAGGCGCCGCCGGAGACGCCGGCGAGCAGGGCTGCTGCCGGCAGGTATGCGAGGAGTTTTCTCATTTTGCGTTGCTCCCTTACAGCGCGTCCGGGCCGGTCTCGCCGGTGCGGATGCGGATGGCCTGCTCGAGTTCGAAGACGAAGATCTTGCCGTCGCCGATCTTGCCGGTGGCGGCGGACTTCTCGATCGCTTCGATCGCCTGGTCGAGGATGTCGTCGGGGATGGCGGCCTCGACCTTGACCTTGGGCAGGAAGTCGACGACGTACTCGGCGCCGCGATAGAGCTCGGTGTGGCCCTTCTGGCGGCCGAAGCCCTTGACCTCGGTCACGGTGATGCCCTGCACGCCGATGGCCGAGAGCGCCTCGCGGACCTCGTCGAGCTTGAAGGGCTTGATGATTGCAGCGATGAATTTCATGTCTTTCTCCGGTTCCGGATGGGCGATGCTCAGAAGCTCTTGGCGATCGACAGGATCACGCGCTCGTCGGCGAGGTCGGCATTGTCCACGTCTGTGTCGACGTAGTGCAGGCCGAAGTTGAAGCCGCCGAACTCCTTGGTGACGCCCAGCTTCCAGTCGGTGTAGTCGTCCTGGCCCTTGATGTCGCTGTAACCGACGTGGGCGGCGAGGGTGAAGCCGCCGCCGACATCGACCGCGGCGCCGAGGTCGTAGTACTGGCTGCCGTCCGACTTGTCGTAGCCGAACAGGTCGGTGAAGGCGTACGAGTACTTGAAGGACAGGAACTCCCACGACAGGCCGACATAGCCCTCGAGCGTGTTCGGGCTGTTGTAGGGCTTGGGGTAGCTGCCGGGGTAGTAGTACTGCAGCAGGCCGACGTCGTAGCCGATGGCGCCGACCGTCCCCTTGTAACCGCCGTAGAGGTCGAGCTCGAGGCTGTTGCTGACGTCCGTGTTGGCGTCCGACAGCCACGATACGTTCGAGCCCCACACGCCGGCGTACAGGCCGCTGTCGTGGGCGTAGTCGAAGCCGCCCTGCAGCGCGGGACGCTCGTCGGTCTGGCTCCAGCCGCGGTAGGCGTAGTCGGACACCAGGCCGACGTTGGCGGTGAAGGGGCCGTCGCCGGCATGGGCGGTGCCGGCGGTGGCGATCGTGGCGAGGATGGCGAGCGCGGTGGCGAGCGGTTTCGTGTGCATGGTCATCTCCTGACGAGGTTTGGAAAGTTCGCGACGAGACTCCCTAAGCACGTGGCGTGCCAGGGTGCGGAAAGCCTGGTGATTCCTAGGTTTCCGCTTGTCGGCGGGCGGATCTTGCTGCGCTGCGGCAGGGATGGGCGCGCGATTTCGGGGCGTTGCGCACCAATGTGGTGCGCCATTCGTGTTGTGCGAGCGATGGTTGACGGTTCTTGGCGCCAGATCGCGACTTGCGTCGCTCCTACGAAAACCTTCGCCCACCCCTGCGTCGCCCGGGCTCCCGCCGGAGCGACGCAAGTCGTGATCACGGCAATGTCGCGCGCACCGCGCCTGCGCCGAACGTGTGCGGCGGGCCGCCGGCGCTCCAGTCGGCAGGGGCGTGCGTGCTAGACTCCGACGCCTCTGCAACCCGGAATCCACGCCATCATGAGCACGCCCCGCATCCTCGACGAAATCGGTGCCCGCCTCTCCGAACTCGCCGCCAACAGCCCCGTCCGCGACATCGAGAAGAACGCCAAGGCCATGCTCGGCTCGGCCTTCGGCAAGCTCGACCTGGTCACCCGCGAGGAATTCGAGGTGCAGCGCGAGGTGCTCGCGCAGGCGCGGCGCAAGCTCGCCGAGCTCGAGGCGCGCGTCGCCGAACTGGAAGCGAAGCTGGCCGGCGGCGACAAGGCCTGATCCAGCTGCGTTTCCACACGCTGCATTCGCGTCTGGCGGCGCTCCTGCGGAAACCGGCAAGGTTCCCGGAAACCTCGTAGGAGCGGCGCCAGCCGCGAACGGACGGTGGGCGGCGATGGGCGTCGCGACACGCTACATGCTGCGCTCGCGTCTGCATGAAACACCGTATGCGTCTCGTGACCGAATGCCCCCGGTCCCGCGTTCCGCATATTTCTTTGTCATCGACCGCGGCTCCGCTAGACTGACGATTCCTTTCCGTCCGGAGTCGCAGATGTCGCTCGCCCTCGTTCATGCGCGCGCGCTCGACGGGATCGAGGCGCCCCCGGTCACGGTCGAGGTCCACCTGGGCAACGGCCTGCCCCAGTTCCATCTCGTCGGCCTCGCCGACACCGAGGTGCGCGAGGCGCGCGACCGCGTGCGTGCGGCGATCCAGTCGGCGCAGTTCGAGTTTCCCCAGCGCCGCATCACCGTCAACCTGGCGCCTGCAGACCTGCCCAAGGAGGGCGGGCGCTTCGATCTCGCGATCGCGATCGGCATCCTCGCCGCCTCCGGCCAGGTGGCCGAGCGGCTGCTCCCGCGCCTGGAGCTGTGCGGCGAGCTTTCGCTGAACGGCGGATTGCGCCCGGTGCGCGGGGTGCTCTCGGCAGCGCTCGCCGCCGCGCGCGCCGGACGCGCGCTGGTGCTGGCGCCCGCCAATGCGGCCGAGGCCGCGCTCGCGCGCAGCGCCACCGTGCTCCCGGCCGACAGCCTGGGCGCGGTGTGCGCGCATCTCAACGGACACACCCGCCTCGAGCCGGCGCTCGCGGCGGCCCCCGAGGACGAGGATGGCACCGGGCTGCCCGATCTCGCCGATGTGCGAGGTCAACTGCAGGCGCGGCGTGCGCTCGAGGTCGCCGCGGCGGGCGGGCATTCCCTGCTGCTGTTCGGACCGCCGGGTACCGGCAAGTCGATGCTGGCGCAGCGCCTGCCCGGCGTGCTGCCGGCGATGGACGAGGACGAGGCGATCGAGGCCGCCGCGGTGGCCTCGATCGAGGGGCGCCTCGATCCGCGCAGCTTCCACCGCAGACCTTTTCGGTCGCCGCATCACTCGGCCTCGGCGGCGGCGCTGGTGGGCGGCGGCGCGGTGCCGCGCCCGGGCGAGATCTCGCTCGCGCACCACGGCGTGCTGTTCCTCGATGAACTGCCCGAGTTCGACCGCCGTGTGCTCGAGTCCCTGCGCGAGCCGCTCGAGACCGGCACCGTCACGGTGTCGCGCGCGCGCCGGCGCGCCGAATTCCCCGCCCGCTTCCAGCTCGTCGCGGCAATGAATCCCTGTCCCTGCGGCCACCTCGGTGATCCGCGCCGCGCCTGCCGGTGCACGCCCGACCAGGTGGCGCGCTACCGCGGGCGGCTGTCCGGCCCCTTGCTCGACCGCATCGACCTCACCGTCGAGGTGCCTGCGATCGCGCCGGAGGTTCTGCTCGAAAGCCCGCCGGGCGAGCCCTCCAGCGCGGTGCGCGCGCGGGTGGCGGCGGCGCGTGCGCTGCAGGCAACGCGTCAGGGCTGTCCGAACGCCCGCCTGCCGGCCGGCGAGGTGGAGCGCCACTGTCGCCCCGATCCGGGCGGCGAAACCCTGCTGCGCCAGGCGATGCAGCGGCTCGACCTGTCGGCGCGGGCGTATCATCGTGTCCTGCGCGTCGCGCGCACGCTCGCCGATCTCGCCGGCGCGTCCCGTCCGGGGGCAGCCCAGGTGGCCGAGGCGATCCAGTACCGGCGCAGCCTCGACTCCCGCTGAACGACCCCGCGCCCCGTGCGCCGTCGGCTGCGGACGACGACACCAGGAGTCCGCCCGAAGGCGTACATGATCCGACCGCTCACCCACGCCCGCCTCGCTTCGCTGCTGGCAGCCCTGTCCTCGATCGGCCCGTTCGCGATCGATGCCTATCTGCCCGCCTTTCCGGCGATCGCGGCGGCGTTGGGCGCGAGCCGGCTGGAGGTGCAGCAGACGCTGACGATCTACATGGTGGCGCTCGCGTCCATGGTGCTATGGCACGGTGCGCTCGCCGACCGTTTCGGGCGTCGCCGCGTGCTGGTCGCGTTGACGGTGGTGTTCGCGCTCGCCTCGCTGGTGTGCGCGCTGGCGCCGAGCATCGAGTGGCTGTGGTTCGGGCGCGCGCTGCAGGGGCTGAGCGGCGGCGCGGGCATCGTGGTCGGGCGTGCGGTGGTGCGCGACCTGCACGAGGGGCCGCAGGCGCAGCGCCTGATGTCGCGGGTGATGCTGATCTTCGCGCTCGCTCCGGCGCTGGCGCCGATGCTGGGCGCGGGCCTGCTCGCGCTCGCAGGCTGGCGGGCGATCTTCTTCTTCCTGGCCCTTTTCGGGCTCGCGCTCGCGTGGACGACGTGGCGCTTCCTGCCCGAGACGCTCGCCGAGGAGGACCGCCAGCCGCTGCATCCGCGGCCGCTGCTGCGCGCCTACCTGGCGATCTTCCGCCACCCGGCCTTCATGCTGCTGGCGCTCGGGGTGGCGCTGAACTTCAACGGTTTCTTCCTCTACGTGCTCTCGGCGCCGGTGTTCATCCTCGAGCATCTGAGCCTGGGCAGTGGCGGTTTCGTGTGGCTGTTCGGTCCGGCGGTGGGCGGGATGATGATCGGCTCGACGCTCTCCGAGCGCGTGGCCGGGCGCTGGTCGCCGGTGCGCACGGTGGGCTTCGGCTTCGTCTTGATGTTCGCGGCGGTGGTGGCCAACGCCGCGGTGTCGGGCCTCCTCGTCCCCGCGGTGCCGGTCTCGGTGCTGCCGATCGGCTTGTTCAGCTGCGGCATGGCGGTGGCGATGCCGAGCATGAGCCTGCTCGGGCTGGAGATCTTTCCCGAGCGCCGCGGAATGGCGTCGAGCTGCCAGAGCTTCCTGCAGATCGGCTTCAACGCGGCAAGCTCGGCGCTGGTGGCGCCGCTGTTGTGGTCGAGTCCGCTCGGGCTGGCGTCGGGGATGGGCATGTTCACCGCGCTCGGCCTGTGTGCGTGGATGGCATGGTGGCGGCTGGGCGCGCACGTGCGCGAGGGTGCGGCGTAGCAAGGTCGCGCCACGCCCGTAGTGGTTGGCCCCTATTTTTGTCGCGGATGCATTCGGCTAAGGTCACGCCTCGTTCTAGTATCCGTGTGTTATCGACCGCCCTGCTCGGGGCGTCACGTTCATGTGCCGGTGGGCCGGCTCACGCCGCCTCTGTCGCGCTCTTCTCGCCGCAAGGAATCGCAACGCTATGCTCGAAGTGGATGGCCTGGTCAAAGCCTTCGGCGGCTTCCATGCCGTGGATGGCTGCACCCTGCGGGTGGCCAAGGGCGAGATCCTCGGCCTCATCGGCCCCAACGGCGCGGGCAAGACCACGCTGTTCAACCTGGTCGCCGGCGCCCTGCAGCCGACCGCGGGCACCATCCGCTTCCTCGGCGAGGACATCACCGCGCTGCCTACCGACGCGCGCTTCCACAAAGGCCTGGTACGCACCTTCCAGATCCCCCACGAGTTCCACAACCTCACCGCGCGCGAGAATCTGATGATGGTGCCGCCGCGGCAACCCGGCGAGAACCTCTTCGCCAACTGGTTCGCCGCCGGCAAGGTGCGCGCGGCCGAAGAGGCGGTGCGCCAGAAGGCCGACGACACGCTCGCCTTCCTGGAACTGACTCACGTCGCCGACGAGCGCGCGGGCAACCTGTCCGGCGGGCAGAAGAAACTGCTCGAGCTCGGCCGCACGATGATGACCGACGCCAAACTGGTGTTGCTCGACGAGCCCGCCGCCGGTGTCAACCGCACCCTGCTGCGCAAGCTCGAGGAGAAGATCCTCATCCTCAACCGCGAGCGCGGCTACACCTTCATCCTCATCGAGCACGACATGGAGATGATCGAGAAGCTGTGCGCTCCGGTGGTGTGCATGGCCGAGGGCAAGGTGCTGATCCAGGGCGATTTCCATACAGTGCGCTCCGATTCCCGCGTGCTCGAGGCCTACCTCGGCGAGACGCCGACCGCGGTCGAGCGCGAGGCTGCCGAGCACGACCCCAAGGTCGAGGAACTGCGCGAGCAGGAACTGCACCGGGAGGACCTGTGATGGCGCTCCTCGAAATGAAGGACGTGCGCGGCGGCTACGGCGACGCCGACATCCTGCACGGGGTGTCGATGACCGTGGGCGAGCGCGAGATCGTCGTCATCGTCGGCCCCAACGGCGCCGGCAAGTCCACCGCGATGAAATCCGTGTTCGGCCTGCTCACGATCCGCGGCGGCAATATCGTCTTCGACGGCGAGGACATCACCGGCTGGGCGCCCGACCGCATCGTGCAGCGCGGCATCTGCTACGTGCCGCAGGTGGACAACGTGTTCCGCGAGATGACGGTGCACGAGAACTTCGAGATGGGCGCCTTCCTGCGCCGCGGCGACCTCGCCGCCGCCTACGATCGCATCTACGGGCTCTTCCCCGACCTCAAGGCCAAGCGCCGCAACCTTGCCGGCGACCTTTCCGGCGGCCAGCGCCAGATGGTGGCGATGGGGCGCGCGCTGATGCTCGATCCCAAGCTGCTGCTGCTCGACGAACCCACCGCCGGCCTCTCCCCCAAGTACATGGAACAGATCTTCCAGATCACCCGCGACGTGCGCGACGCCGGTGTCTCCATCCTGCTCGTCGAGCAGCACGCCAAGCAGGCGCTCGCCTTCTGCGACCGCGGTTACGTGCTCGCCACCGGCGCCAACCGCCACGAGGGCAGCGGACAGGCCCTGCTCGCGGATCGCGAGGTGGCCGAAATGTTCCTCGGCGGCTAAGGGAGTCCGGCGCTCATGAGCTTCATGGACTTCCTCAACTTCCACATCGTGCCCGGCGTCGTGCTCGGCTCGATCTACGCGGTGGGCGCGATCGGGATCACGCTGGTGTTCGGCATCCTGCGCTTCTCCCACTTCGCCCACGGCGACATGGCCACGCTGGGCGCCTTCGTTGCGCTGGCCCTGGTCACCGCCGGGCTCACCCCGTGGGCGGCGCTGCCGATCGCGATGGCGGCGGTCGCGGTGGTGGCGATCGTCGTCGACAAGCTGTTCTACGACTACCTCAAGGCACGGCCCAAGATCATGACCGTGATGGCCTCGCTCGGCGTCGCGCTGATGCTGCGCGCGGTGGTGCAGGTGGTGTTCGGCGTCGATCCGCGCACCTACGCCAGCGGCATCGTGCGCCCGGACGAATACTTCGGCATCCTGCTGCGCGACCGCGAGCTGTACACGCTGGCCGCGGTGGTGGCGATCGTGATCGGGCTGACCCTTTTCCTGCGCCATTCGCGCTGGGGCAAGGCGATGCGGGCGATGTCGGACAACCCCGACCTCGCGCGGCTTTCGGGCGTGGATAACCGCAAGGTCACCATGCTCACCTGGGCGATCGTCGGCGCGCTGTGCGCGGCCTCGGGCTTCATGCTCGGCATCAACAACGAGCTGCACTCGATGATGGGCTGGCAGGTGCTGCTGCCGATGTTCGCCGCCGCCATCCTCGGTGGTGTGGGTCGGGTCGAGGGCGCGGTGCTCGGCGGGCTGATCGTGGGCATCGCCGAGGAGCTGTCGATCTTCATCCTGCCGGCGCAGTACAAGGCGGCCACCGCCTTCGCGCTGCTGCTGCTGATCCTGCTCGTCCGCCCGCGCGGCCTGCTCAACGGCAAGGTGCTCTGATGGATCTGCTCGGACTCGCCAACTACGCGGTCTTCATGGCCATCCTGATCGGCATCTACGCGCTGCTCGCGCTCGGGCTGAACATCCAGTGGGGCTTCACCGGCCTTTTCAACGCCGGCATCGCGGGCTTCTTCGCGGTCGGCGCCTACACCTCCGCGATCCTCACCAGCCTGCCCGCCACCGGCCGGCTCGGTGGCTACGAGCTCCCCCTGCTGGTCGGCTGGGCGGCGTCCATGGCGGCCGCGGCGGCGATCGCCTGGCCGATCGGCAAGATCTGCCTGCGCTTCCGCTCCGACTACCTCGCCATCGCCACCATCGGCATCGCCGAGATCATCCGCCTTGTGATCCGCACCGAAGGCTGGCTCACCGGCGGCGTGCGCGGCGTCACCGGCGTGCCCCGTCCCTTCGGCGACCTCGACTACATGCCCTCGCAGATCGCCTACCTGGCGATCGTCGCCACCCTGGTGCTGATCGCCTACCTGCTCGTCGAGCGCCAGGTGAAGGCGCCGTGGGGGCGCATGATGCGGGCGATCCGCGACAACGAACTCGCCGCCGCGGCGATGGGCAAGCAGGTCGAGGCGCGCCGGCTGCAGGCCTTCGTGTTCGGCTCGGCGCTGATGGGGCTGGCGGGCGCGCTGTTCGTGCACTTCAACCGCTCGATCACCCCCGAGGCGATCGACCCCATGATCGCCACTTTCCTCATCTGGATCATGCTGATCCTGGGCGGCTCCGGGAACAACCGCGGTGCCATCCTCGGCGCGGCGGTCATCTGGATCATCTGGTCGGTGTCCGAGCTGCTCACCGACCGCCTGCCCACCGAGGTCGCGGTGCAGGCCAAGTATGCGCGCGTGTTCATCATCGGCCTGACCTTGCAGCTGGTGCTGCGCTTCCGCCCCGAGGGCATCCTGCCCGAGCGCCAGGCGGGTTCGCCACCGCAGCGCCCCGGCGCGCCGCGCGACGCATGACCGGAACTTCGTGGCGGGCCCCCTGCGGACCCGCATCGTCCATCAGGTGCTTCGGCACATTCAGGAGGTGACAAAGGTGAAGAGAAAGACCCTCGCTACTGTGGTCGGCGCCGTGCTGGGCGCTGCGGTGATCGCGGCGCCCGCTCATGCGCAGGACGTCAAGCTCGGCCTGATGGCGGCCATCTCGGGCCCGATCGCGGCGCTCGCGCCGCCGATGGCGGCGGCCTCGAAGCTGGCGGTCGCCCACATCAATGAACAGGGCGGCATCCTCAAGGGCGGCAAGCTCGAGGCGGTGCTCGGCGACAGCGCCTGCAACCCGCAGAACGCCACCGACGTCGCCACCAAGGCGGTCAACATCGACCGCGTGCTGGCGGTGGTCGGGCCCCCGTGCTCGGGCGAGGTGCTCGCCGCCGCCAACTCGGTGACCATCCCCGCCGGCGTGCTCATGATCACCCCCTCGGGTACCTCGCCGGAGATCACCAAGCTCAAGGACAAGGACCTCGTCTTCCGCACCTTGCCGTCCGACGACTACCAGGGCCGTGCGCTGGCGCGCACCCTCAAGGCGCGCGGCATCTCCAAGGTGGCGGTGGCCTACCTGAACAACGACTACGGCAAGGGCCTGGCCGAATCCTTCAAGTCCGAGTTCGAGGCCAACGGCGGCACCATCGCCGGCTATTCGGGCCACGAGGAGGGCAAGGCCTCCTACCGCTCCGAGTTGGCCACGCTCGCGCGCGGTGGCGCAGACACCCTGGTCATCTTCGATTACGGCGACGGCACCGGCCTGAGCATCCTGCGCCAGTCGCTCGAGAACAACTTCTTCAAGACCTTCGTCGGCGCCGACGGCATGAAGTCCGAGGGTCTGGTCAAGGCGATCGGCGCGGCCAACCTCGGTGGCTTCTTCGTGTCCGCCCCGGTGGGCGAGGCCTCGGCCTCGCTCGACAACTTCAACAAGGCCTTCAAGGCCGCGGGCGAGAACATCGACGCCGTGTTCGCCACCACCTCCTACGACGCCGCCTTCCTCGCCGCGCTGGCGATCGAGAAGGCGGGGGGCGACAAGACCAAGCTGGCCGAGTCGCTGCGCGCGGTGGCGACCGCGCCCGGCGAGCCGATCCTGGCGGGCGAGTGGGCCAAGGCCAAGAAGCTGATCGCCGAAGGCAAGGACATCGACTACAAGGGCGCCGGCGGCGACCACGAGTTCGATGCCGCCGGCGACGTGCCGGGCAACTACGCCTTCTTCAAGGTCAGCGGCAACAGGTACGAGTCGATCGCCGACATGAAGTGATCGCGCCCGCCCGCTCGGCGGGCGGCTTGTTCCGAAACGCAAGCGTTCGCGGCCGCCGCCGCGAGCGCTTGCGACCCCCGCGTGCGATTGCAAAGCCTCACCATTCCCCGATTGCAAAACGGCTCGGCATCATCGATGCTGATGGCGTCGCTGCGCTCCCGGCCGGGCCCGTGCATGGCTGGAGGGCGTCCCGGCGGCCGCTGGCACATGCCGTCGATCAACGGAGAATCCGGATGAAACGCATCCTCGCCTGGCTTTGTGGCCTGCTGTCCGCGCTCGGCATCACGGCCTGCGACTATATCAACGTGAAGGAGCTCAAGCCCGGGGTGTCCACCTCCGCCGAGGTGCGCGAGCGCTTCGGCCCGCCACACATGGAATGGCGCAACGAGGACGGCTCGCTCACCTGGGAGTTCAGCCGTCAGCCGGAGGGGATCGAGTGCTTCATGATCACCATCGGCCCCGACCAGATCCTGCGCCGCATCGACCAGGTGCTGAACGAGGAGACCTTCGCCAAGGTCCAACACGGCATGAATGGCGACCAGGTGCGTCGCCTGCTTGGCAAGCCGGCGTCCAGCCAGTTCTTCCAGCTCAAGCAGGAGACGGTGTGGGAGTGGCGGATCTCGCGCGGTCCCGACGGCACGAACGATCCGGTCTTCTTCACGGTGTCGTTCAACAACGAAGGGCGAGTGACCGGAACCGGAAGACATACCCAGTTCAAGCGTTAGCAGGGAGGCCTCGATGTATTTCCCCAGCACCCCGTCCGTCCGCGCCCAGGCTTCACCGCTGTGCTGGCTGTGGCCTGTATTGCTGGCCGTCCTGCTCGCAGGTTGCGCGAGCTTCGAGCCGCCGCGTCCCTACACCACCGAGGCCGAGGCCCTGTCCGCGCGCGGTGAGCCCACGCGGCGCTGGAACAACGACGACGGCACGGTCACGCTGGAGTATTCCACCCAGCCCAACGGTCGTAGCTGCCTGATGGTGCAGGTCGACCGGGGCGGGATCGTGCTGCGCCAGTGGGATGCGCTCGCCCCCGAGAATCTCGCCCGCGTCGAGCGCGGCATGGACAAGGAGCAGGTCTCGCGCCTGCTCGGCACCCACCGCTCCGAGCAGCGCTTCCGCAACTCGGGCGAGGAGGTGTGGGACTGGAACATCCGCAACGACGGTCCTGGGATCGCCGTCCTGTTCAACGTGCACTTCATCGACGGCAAGGTGGTGCGGACCAGCCAGACCTACGTGTTCCCGCGTGACGGCGCCCTCCTCGGGGGCTGGAGCGGCTACTACGGCCACCCCTGGGGCTGGGGCATCGGCTGGGGTTATCCCGGCCCCTTCTTCCCGCGGCCGTTCGGGCACCCCTTCTTCTGGTAGGCCGCTGCCCTTGGCAGCGGGCGCATGCTGCCGATAGAATCCTGGGCCTGCCGAGGAGCGCTGCGACCCCCTGATCGATCCGGGGCCAGGCTCGGCAACCGATCAACGGCGCTCACAAACCTTCAGCCGGTTTGTGGCGCCGTTCGCATTTGTGCGTGGCGTTGCCCGGCGACCGTCGAACGACCGAGGACATCCCATGCAAGCCGACCGCAGCATCGAACTCCGCCAGCTTCTCGCCGAGCGCATCCTGATCCTGGACGGCGCCATGGGCACGATGATCCAGCAGGAGAAGCTGGGCGAGGCGGACTACCGCGGCGAGCGCTTCCTCGACCACCCTAAGGACCTCAAGGGCAACAACGATCTGCTGGTGCTCACGCGTCCGGACGTGGTCGCCGGCATCCACCGCGCCTACCTCGAGGCTGGCGCCGACCTCATCGAGACCAACACCTTCAACGCCACCCGCGTGTCGCAGGCGGAGTACGGCCTGGAGGCGCTGGCCTACGACCTCAACGTCGAGGGCGCCCGCCTGGTGCGCCGGCTGTGCGACGAATACACCGCAAAGGACCCCGCCAGGCCGCGCTTCTGCGCCGGCGTGCTCGGGCCGACCTCGCGCACGCTGTCGATCTCGCCCGATGTGAACGATCCCGGCTACCGCAACATCAGCTTCGATGCGCTTGCCGACGACTACTACGCCTCGGCGAAGGGCCTGCTCGAAGGCGGTGCCGACATCCTGCTGATCGAGACCATCTTCGATACGCTGAATGCCAAGGCGGCGGTGTTCGCGATCGAGAAGCTGTTCGAGGACCTCGGCCGGCGCTGGCCGGTGATGATCTCGGGCACCATCACCGACGCCTCGGGCCGCACGCTGTCGGGCCAGACCGCGGAGGCCTTCTGGAACTCGCTCGGCCACGCGCAGCCGATCAGCTTCGGCCTCAACTGCGCGCTCGGCGCCGACCAGCTGCGCCAGTACGTCGAGGAACTCTCCACCGCCTGCGACACCCACGTGTCCGCCCACCCCAACGCCGGCCTGCCCAACCCGCTGTCGCCCACCGGCTACGACGAGACGCCCGAGCACCTCGCCGGCCAGATTCGCGAGTGGGCGCAGAGCGGCCTGGTGAACATCGTCGGCGGCTGCTGCGGCACCACGCCGGCGCACATCGCGGCGATCGCCGAAGCGGTCCGGGGCCTGGCGCCGCGCGCCGTGCCGGTGCTGGAGAAAAAGCTGCGCCTGTCCGGGCTGGAGCCCTTCAACGTCGGCGGCGACAGTCTTTTCGTCAACGTCGGCGAGCGCACCAACGTCACCGGTTCCAAGGCCTTCGCGCGCATGATCCTCGAGGGCCGCTTCGACGACGCGCTCGCGGTGGCGCGCCAGCAGGTCGAAAACGGTGCCCAGGTCATCGACATCAACATGGACGAGGCGATGCTGGATTCGGTCGCCGCCATGGAGCGCTTCTGCAAGTTGATCGCCACCGAGCCCGACATCTCGCGTGTGCCGATCATGCTCGACTCGTCGAAGTGGTCGGTGATCGAGGCCGGCCTCAAGTGCATCCAGGGCAAGGGCGTGGTCAACTCGATCTCGATGAAGGAGGGCGAGGCAGAGTTCCTGCGCCAGGCGCGGCTCGCACGCCGCTATGGTGCGGCAGTGATCGTGATGGCCTTCGACGAAAAGGGTCAGGCCGACACCTTCCGCCGCAAGACCGAGATCTGCGAGCGCGCCTACAGGCTGCTGGTGAAGCCGGTGGCCGAGGGCGGCGCCGGCTTCCCGGCCGAGGACATCATCTTCGACCCCAACATCTTCGCCATCGCCACCGGCATCGAGGAGCACGACAACTACGCGGTCGACTTCATCAACGCGGTGGCCTGGATCAAGGAGAACCTGCCGTACGCCAAGACCTCGGGCGGGGTGTCGAACGTGTCCTTCAGCTTCCGCGGCAACGACCCGGTGCGCGAGGCGATCCACACCGTGTTCCTCTACCACGCGATCAAGGCCGGCTTGTCGATGGGCATCGTCAATGCCGGCCAGCTCGGCGTCTATGACGAGCTCGCGCCCGAGCTGCGCGACAAGGTCGAGGACGTGGTGATGAACCGCAAGCCCGGGGCGGGCGAGGCGCTGGTCGAGTTCGCGCAGACGGTGAAGGGCCAGGCCAAGGAGTCCGCGCAGGACCTCGCCTGGCGCGAGTGGGCGGTCGAGGAGCGCTTGAGCCACGCGCTGGTCAAGGGCATCACCGAGTTCGTCGTCGCCGATACCGAGGAGGTGAGGGCGAAGCTGGAGGCCGCGGGCAAGCCGCCGCTGGCGGTGATCGAGGGCCCGCTGATGGCCGGCATGAACGTGGTCGGCGACCTCTTCGGCGCGGGCAAGATGTTCCTGCCCCAGGTGGTGAAGTCGGCGCGCGTCATGAAGCAGGCGGTGGCGCACCTGATCCCCTACATCGAGGCCGAGAAGCTGCGCACCGGCGCCAGCAGCAAGGGCCGTATCGTCGTCGCCACGGTCAAGGGCGACGTGCACGACATCGGCAAGAACATCGTCGGCGTGGTGCTCGGCTGCAATGGCTACGAGGTGATCGACCTCGGCGTGATGGTGCCGGCAGCGAAGATCCTCGAGGCGGCGAAGGAGCACGGCGCGCAGGCGATCGGCCTGTCCGGCCTGATCACGCCCTCGCTCGAGGAGATGGCCCACGTCGCCGCCGAGATGAAGCGCCAGGGCTTTTCCGTGCCGCTGCTGATCGGCGGCGCCACCACCAGCCGCAACCACACCGCGATCAAGATCGCGCCGCACTACGATCAGCCGGTGGTGTACGTGCCCGACGCCTCGCGTGCGGTGGGCGTGGTCACCGCGCTGCTGTCCGAAGGCCGGAGCGAGGCCTTCAAGGCCGAGGTCGCCGCCGACTACGAGAAGATCCGCGCGCTGCACGCCAACAAGAAGGGCGTGCAGCTGGTGAGCCTCGAGGCTGCGCGCGCCAACGCCTTCCGCGTCGCCTCCGAATACCAGCCGCCGCGCCCGAACATGCTGGGCGTGCAGGCGATCGACGTCGAGCTCGGCGACTTGGTCGATTACATCGACTGGGGCCCCTTCTTCCAGACCTGGGACCTCGCCGGCCGCTTCCCCGCCATCCTCGACGACGAAGTGGTGGGCGAGACCGCGCGCAACGTCTTTGCCGACGGAAAGGCGATGCTGGAGAGGATCGTCGCCGAGGAGTGGCTGCAGGCCAAAGCGGTGTTCGGGCTGTTCCCGGCCAACGCGGCGGGGGACGACATCGAGATCTACACCGGCGAGGACCGCAAGCACCTCGCCATGGTCTGGCACGGCCTGCGCCAGCAGCACGAGCGCCCGGCGGGCAAGCCGCACTGGTGCCTGGCGGACTTCGTCGCGCCCAAGGAATCCGGCGTGCCGGACTGGATCGGCGCCTTCGCGGTCACCGCCGGCCTCGGCATCGAGGCCCGGGTCGCAGAGTTCGAGGCCGCGCACGATGACTACCACGCCATCATGCTGAAGAGCCTGGCCGATCGCCTCGCCGAGGCCTGCGCCGAGTGGCTGCACGAGCGCGTGCGCCGCGAGTGCTGGGGCTATGCCGCCGACGAGACGCTCGGCAACGAGGCCCTGATCCGCGAGGAGTATCGCGGCATCCGTCCCGCGCCGGGCTACCCGGCCTGCCCGGACCACACCGTCAAGGGCCCGCTGTTCGAGCTGCTCGGCGCGCGCACGCGCATCGGCATGGACCTCACCGAGAGCTACGCGATGACGCCGGCGGCGGCGGTGAGCGGCTTCTACTTCGCCCACCCCGAGAGCCACTACTTCGCCGTCTCCAAGATCGGCCGCGACCAGCTCGAGGACTGGGCGCGCCGCACCGGCATGGAGGTCGACGAGGCCGCGCGCTGGCTGGCGCCGCTGCTGTGAGAGGGCGCTCGTCCCGCGGCCCGCTTCGCGCCTTGCGGCGCGCCTACGGAAGACGCGCGAGAATCTTCGTGTAGGCGCGCGGCAAGGCGCGAACACGGCGCTTCAGCCGCGCAGCGCGGCGGCGTGGTGGCGCAGGTGCTCGTCGATGAAGCTGGCGATGAAGTAGTAGCTGTGGTCGTAACCCGCCTGCAGGCGCAGCGTGAGCGGGTGGCCGGCGGCGGCGCAAGCGGTGCGCAGGGCCTCGGGGCGGAGCTGTTCGGCGAGAAAACCGTCGGCTTCGCCCTGGTCCACCAGCAATGGCAGGCGCTCGCTGGCGCCGGCGATCAGCGCGCAGGCATCCCATTCGAGCCAGCGCGCGCGCTCCGCGCCGAGGTAGCGCGAGAACGCCTTCTCGCCCCAGGGGCAGGCACTCGGGTTGGCGATCGGCGCGAAGGCCGACACCGAGCGGTAGCGCCCCGGGTTCTTCAGCGCGCACACCAGCGCGCCGTGCCCGCCCATCGAATGCCCCGAGATCGCGCGCGCGTCGCTCACCGGAAAGTTCGCCTCGACGAGCGCCGGCAGTTCCGTCACCACGTAGTCGTACATGCGGTAGTGGCGGCTCCAGGGTTCCTCGGTCGCGTTCACATAGAAGCCCGCGCCCAGCCCGAAGTCCCATGCGCCGTCCGGGTCGCCCGGCACCCCGGTGCCACGCGGGCTGGTGTCGGGCGCCACGATCGCGATCCCCAGCTCGGCGGCCAGGCGCTGGGCGCCGGCCTTCTGCATGAAGTTCTCGTCGGTGCAGGTGAGCCCCGACAGCCAGTACAGCACCGGCACCGGGCCGGCCGCGGCCTGCGGGGGCAGGTAGATCGCGAACACCATGTCGCAGCCCAGCGCCGCCGAGCGGTGGCGGAAGCGGCGGTGCCAGCCGCCGAAGCTGCGGTTGGCGGCGATCTGCTCAGGGGCGGTCGACATCGCGGTCTCCGCCATCAGTACAGGATCACCGAGCGGATGCTCTTGCCTTCGTGCATCAGGTCGAAGGCCTTGTTGATGTCCTCCAGCCCCATGCGGTGGGTGATGAAGGTGTCGAGCGGGATTTCGCCGCGCTGCGCCATGTCGACGTAGCCGGGCAGCTCGCTGCGCCCGCGCACGCCACCGAAGGCCGAGCCGCGCCACACCCGCCCGGTGACGAGCTGGAAGGGGCGGGTGGAGATCTCCTCGCCCGCGCCGGCCACGCCGATGATCACCGACTCGCCCCAGCCCTTGTGGCAGCACTCCAGCGCCGAGCGCATCACCTTGACGTTGCCGATGCACTCGAAGGAGTAGTCCACGCCGCCGTCGGTGAGGTCGACGATGACCTCCTGGATCGGGCGGTCGTAGTCGAGCGGGTTGATGCAGTCGGTGGCGCCGAGCTGGCGTGCGATCTCGAACTTCTCCGGGTTGATGTCGACCGCGACGATGCGTCCGGCCTTGTTCATGACCGCGCCGATGATCGCCGACAGGCCGATGCCGCCGAGGCCGAACACCGCCACGCTGGCGCCGGCCTCGACCTTGGCGGTGTTGCGCACCGCGCCGATGCCGGTGGTGACGCCGCAGCCGAGCAGGCAGACCTTGTCGAGCGGGGCGTCCTTGCGGATCTTCGCCACGCTGATCTCGGGCAGCACGGTGTATTCCGAGAAGGTCGAGGTGCCCATGTAGTGGAAGATCGGCTTGCCGTCCTTGCTGAAGCGGCTGCTGCCGTCGGGCATCAGCCCCTTGCCCTGGGTGGCGCGGATGGCCTGGCAGAGGTTGGTCTTGCCCGACAGGCAGAACTTGCACTTGCCGCATTCGGGCGTGTACAGCGGGATCACGTGGTCGCCGACCGCCACCGAGCTCACGCCTTCACCCACCGCCTCGACGATGCCGCCGCCCTCGTGGCCGAGGATGGCGGGGAAGATGCCTTCCGGATCCGCGCCCGAAAGCGTGTAGGCGTCGGTGTGGCAGACCCCGGTGGCGACGATGCGTACCAGCACTTCGCCGGCCTTGGGCGGGGCGACGTCCACTTCGGTGACTTCGAGCGGCTGTTTGGCAGCCCAGGCGACGGCGGCGCGGGAACGGATCATGGGATTTCCTTTTCGATTGGGTCCAAACGGTTATTCTAGGCGAAATGCCCGACCGCTCCGTGACCCATGCGGTCGCGCGACGTATCATCGCCCTTCGCTAATATTGAATGGAGCCGCACATGGCCACCCTCGAACTCACCGCCGACAATTTCAACGACACCGTCGCGCACCACCCGATCGTGTTCCTCGACTTCTGGGCGGCCTGGTGCGGTCCCTGCCGCAATTTCGCGCCGACCTACGAGGCGGCAGCCGAGGCCAACCCCGACATCGTTTTCGGCAAGGTCGACACCGAGGCCCAGCAGGATCTCGCCGCGGCCTTCCAGATCCGCTCCATCCCCACCATCGCGGTGATCCGCGAGGGCGTCATGGTGTTCCGCGAGTCCGGCGCGCTGCCCGCGAACGCGCTGAACCAGGTGATCGAGGGCGTGCGCGGCCTCGACATGGACCAGGTGCGCGCCGAGATCGCCCAGCAACAGGCGGACGCGCAGCAGGGCTGAACGACCCCGGCGAGGGATTCCGGCCGACCCTCAGGCCCGCGGCGCGGGCGTCAGCGCGCGCGCGGCCGCGTTGCGGATCGCCTGCATGGCCGGATGCGAGAGCCGGCGCTCGGTGGTGATCGCATAGATGCGCGCGCGCGCATCCGGCACCTCGCCGAGCAGGCGCACCCCGTACTGCCGGCACACGTAATCGGCGATCGTGGTGGGGGCGGCGAACACGCCATCGCCGGCCTGGCCGAAGGCCTTCATCAGCGCGCTGTCGTCGAATTCGGCGACGATCGCCGGGCGGATGCGCATGCGCTCGAACCACTGCAGCAGGGCGCCGCGATGGGCGACGTCCTCGCCCGGCAGCAGGAAGGGCGCGCCGTCGAGCAGGCGCGGGAAGTCGCCCTGCAGGCGCCCGGCCAGCTCCGGCGCGGCGAACACGCTCAGGGTGCTCTCGCCGAGCAGGTGCTCGTGGCCGCGCACGCTGACCTCGGGCGGGATCGGGCGGTCGGCGATCACCAGGTCGAGGCGGTGCACCGCGAGCTCGGCGAGCAGCTCGGACAGCGGCGACTCGCGGCACACCAGCCGGCCTGGGCGCTCCAGGCGCAGCGCCGGCTCGATCAGGCGATGCACCATCGACTTGGGCATCGAGTCCGGGATGCCGATGCGGAAGGGCAGGCTGCGGCGCAGGCTGTCGTCGCGCAGCGTCTCCACGATCTGGTCGCCGAGCGCGAAGATCTCCTCGGCCTGCCCCAGGATGCGCTCGCCCGCTTCGGTCAGCGCCAGGCGGCGGCCGCTGCGGCGGAACAGGGTGACGCCGAGCGTGCCCTCGAAGGTGGCGAGCTGGGCGCTGATCGAGTGCGGCGCCAGCCCGAGCACCCGCCCGGCCTCGGCGATCGTGCCCACGCGCGCGACGGTCCAGAAGTAGCGCAGGTGCTTGTAGTTGAGCTCGCTGTTGCCCATGGCCTTCGGTTCCGTCGAAAAAATCGATCGATTGACTAATCGTAGTCGACTTTTTCGGCGGATGCTTCTGCCTTAGTCTGCACTCGTCGGCCGCGGCGCTTCCCCCGGGAGCGCGCGGCGACGCAAGAGACCGCACACGAAAGGAGACCACGCCATGCGCCACTACGAAACGAACAGCACCCCGGCGGCCGCCCGCCTGCTCGCCCTCACCGTGCTCGCCGACGGCGGCCTGGACCGCAACGAGGTCGACACGATGATGCACGCCGACCTCGCCCGCAGGCTGGGCATCGGCAGCGTGGAGTTCGAGCGCATCCTGCGCGAATACTGCGACGACCTGCTGCTGAGCGCGCACTACCTCGACGGCGTGCGCCTGAAGGTGGCCGACGAGGTGCTCGACCTGCTGCTCGAGGACATCGCCGACCCCAGGCTGCAGCAGGCCCTGTTGCGCACGATGCAGGACATCGTCAGCGCCGACGGGGTCGAGACCTCGGCCGAGGTCGAGGTGCTCGCCCGCGCGCTGGAAAAATGGGGCTCGCGCCCGCACTAGGGCACGCCCGAACGAACCCGGTGGCGAGCCGGGTCGGAACATGATCCGGCGCGCTCGCCACCACCGCCACGGAGGCAGTCATGGAGGAGATGAGGCACGGGCCCGGCAAGGCCCACGACAACCATCTGGGCGATCGTGTCGACGATCCCCTGATCGACCGCCTGCACTGGATCATCCGCCAGGCGATCCGCGTGCTGGCGGTGCTGATGGTGGCGGTGATCCTGTGGACCGTCGCGGACGTCGTCCTCGTGCTCTACGAGAAGCTGTCCGATCCGCCCTTCCTGCTGCTCGACCTCAACGACATCTTCGTGGTCTTCGCCGCCTTCCTGGCGGTGCTGATCGCGATCGAGATCTTCGTCAACATCACGCTCTACCTGCGCGACGACGTCATCCACGTCAAGCTGGTGATCGCCACCGCGCTGATGGCGATCGCGCGCAAGGTGATCGTGCTCGACCTGTCGACGCTGGAGCCGATGTACCTGTTCGCGATCGGCGTGATCGTGCTCGCGCTCGGCGTGACCTACTGGCTGGTGTCGGCGCGGCCCGGCGAGTGAGGGGGACGCGGGCACCTCAGGCCCGTCGGTCGCGGCCGGGACCGGACGCCGAGGGCGTCGGTTGCGATCGAAATTGCTCCCCCTCGCCGCGAAGCTGTCAGAATCCACGCCTTTGCGCCTCGCCTCGCCCCGCGCCCGCCCGTCGTGATCGTCCGCCCTCGTCCGCACTGGATTCACCTTCTCTTCGTCCGCCGCGGCTCCTTGTTGCCGCGCATCTTCTCGCAGCAGCTCTTCGTGCTGTTGCTGTCCTGCGCGGTGGTGCTCGCGCACGGCCAACTCTTCCACGTCAAGGTCACGCTGACCTCCGCGCCGTTCTCGCTGATGGGGGTCGCCCTGGCGATCTTCCTCGGCTTTCGCATCAACGCGAGCTACGACCGCTACTGGGAAGCGCGCAAATTCTGGGGCGTCGTGCTGGTCGAGGCGCGCAACCTGTCGCGGCATGCCCTGACCCTGACGCGCGCCGACGTCGATGCCCGCCCCTTCGTGCTCGGCCTGATCGCCTTCGCAAGCACGATGCGCAACCAGCTGCGCGGCCGTCCGCGCGACGAGGGGCTCGAAGGCCTGCTTCCGGACGCGGTGCTCGGACGCGTGCGGAGCGCCCGCTTCGCACCCGCGCTGGTGCTGCTGTGGCTCGGCCAATGGGTGCGCGACCGGCGCGAGGCGGGCTGCCTGCCGCCGATGCTGGCGCAGCACATGGAGGGCTCGCTCGACGCGCTGTCGGCCGCGCTCGGGGGCTGCGAGCGCATCGCCAACACGCCGCTGCCGTTCACCTACACGGTGATCCTGCACCGCAGCTCGTACACGTACTGCATGCTGCTGCCCTTCGGCCTGGTGGATACGACGGGCTGGATGACGCCGCTGGTGGTGGGTTTCGTGTCCTACACCTTCTTCGCGCTCGAGGCGCTCAGCGACGAGATCGAGGAGCCCTTCGGCACGATGACGAACGACCTGGCGCTCGATGCCATCGTCGCCTCCATCGACGCCAGCCTGCGCGAGCTGCTCGGCGACACGCCGCCGCCCGCGCCGCAGCCGGATGGGGATTTCGTGCTCAACTGAGCGCGCTCCCGCTCACTCGAACAGCGCGCCCACGCTCTGGCCGCTGTGGATGCGCTCGATCGCCGCGGCGAAGAGCGGTGCGACGTTGAGCACGGCGAGCTTGTCGAGACGCTTGTCTTCCGGCAGCGCCACGGTGTTGGTGACCACCACCGAGTCGATCGCCGCCGCGCGCAGGCGCTCGATCGCCGGTCCGCACAGCACGCCGTGGGTGGCGGCGGCGTGGATGCTGCGCGCGCCGGCGGCCTTCAGCGTGTCCACCGACGACACCAGGGTGCCGGCGGTGGCGATCTCGTCCTCGAAGATCACCACGTCGCGCCCGGCCACGTCGCCGACCACCGCACCCTGTTTGACGGCCGTGTCCGACACGCGGCGCTTGTCGATGATCGCCATCGGGATGCCGAGCTTCTCCGAGAAGCGCCCGGTGCGCTTGGCGCCGCCGGCGTCGGTGGCGACCGCGACCATGTTCGACAGATCGTGGCGGTTGCGGAAGTGCTCGGCGATCAGCGACACCGCGGTGAGGTGGTCGACCGGAACGCTGAAGAAGCCGTGCACCTGGTCGGCGTGCAGGTCCATGGTCAGCACCCGGTTCGCCCCGGCGGTCTGCAGCAGATCTGCGATCAGCCGTCCGGTGATCGAGATGCGCGGCGCGTCCTTCTTGTCCGAGCGTGCGTACGAGTAGTAGGGGATCACCGCGGTGATGCGCTGCGCCGAGGCGCTGCGCAGCGCGTCGAGCGTGATCATCAGCTCCATGATGTGCTCGCTCACCGGCTCGGTGAAGGACTGCACGACGAAGACGTCGCGTTCGCGCACGTTCTCCTGGATCTGCACGCGCAGGTTGTCGTTGGAGAAGCGCGAGATGTCGATGCGGCCCGGGCGCAGGCCGAGGC
The DNA here is from genome assembly GCF_055393985.1 of Thauera sp. DNT-1. Classification (NCBI taxonomy): domain Bacteria; kingdom Pseudomonadati; phylum Pseudomonadota; class Betaproteobacteria; order Rhodocyclales; family Zoogloeaceae; genus Thauera; species Thauera sp. DNT-1. The sequence goes on from NZ_AP043752.1 coordinate 3,249,435, forward strand.
GGTTGCTGATGTCGCACGCGAGCTCGCGGCTGGCGTTGCAGGCGAAGATCTGCAGGCCGTGCTTGATCATCGGTGGAGGCTCCTGTGGTGGGTTCGCGCAGCGCCGGATCGGGGGGCGCGGGCCGCGGTTTCGGGCGCAGGCGCAATGCTACGGGAAGAGGGCGGCCGGGGGCGAATCAGGAAGCTGAATGCTTCCCGAAGCGAGGCTTCGCCGAAGCGCTCGAGGGCAAGTGGCGGGGGCTTGCGGCGCGCCGCTTTTTGCCACATCGTTGTACAAAACACGGCGGTCGGGGACAGCACCCACGAACCCGTCCGAGCCGCCCGGACGAGACTTCGATTCGAGGCGCTCATGAATGCGCAGGCTTCGGCGCTCGCCCGTTTGCGCGGGGACTTCTTCGGCGGCCTCACCGCCGGCATCGTGGCGCTGCCGCTCGCGCTCGCCTTCGGCGTGGCCTCCGGCGCTGGGGCCGCGGCCGGGCTGTACGGTGCGATCGTGCTCGGCTTCGTCGCCGCGCTGCTCGGCGGCACCCGCATGCAGATCTCCGGCCCTACCGGGCCGATGACCGTGGTGTTCGCCTCCGCGCTCGCGGTGGTGGGCGGCGATGCCGCGCTGGCGATGGCGGCGGTGCTGGTGGGCGGGTTGGTGCAGATCGGCCTCGGCGTGCTGCGCACCGGCGGGCTGGTGCGCTTCATCCCCTATCCTGTGGTCTCCGGCTTCATGAGCGGCATCGGCGTGATCATCGTGCTGCTGCAGAGCGCGCCGCTGCTCGGCGTGGCGCCGGCGTCCTCGCCGCTGGCCGCGGTGCTCGCGCTCCCGGGCGTGCTCGCCAAGGTGAACGCCGAGGCCCTGCTGCTCGGCGGGCTCACCCTGCTGATCGTGTTCCGCACCCCGATGACGGTGAGCCGGATCGTGCCTGCACCCCTGGTCGCGCTGGTGGCGATGAGCGCGCTGTCCGCCGTCGCCGACCTGCAGGTGCCGGTGATCGGCGACATCCCCGCCGGGCTGCCCGTACCGGCGCTGCCGAGCTTCACGCTGGAGACCTGGACCACCGTGCTGCTGCTCGGCATCACCCTCGGGGTGCTCGGCAGCATCGACAGCCTGCTGACCTCGCTGGTCGCCGACTCGATCACGCGCACCCGTCATCACTCCAACCGCGAGCTCGTCGGCCAGGGCATCGGCAACCTGCTGTGCGCCTTCGTCGGCGGCCTGCCGGGCGCGGGCGCGACCATGCGCACGGTCATCAACATCAAGTCGGGCGGGCGCGGCCGTGCCTCGGGCGTGGTGCATTCGCTCTTCCTGCTCGCCCTGCTGCTCGGGCTGGGGCCGCTCGCCGAGCGTATCCCGCTCGCGGTGCTCGCCGGCATCCTGATCAAGGTCGGCGTGGACATCCTCGACTACCGCATGCTGCGCCTGGTGCGCACGGCGCCGCGCGCCGACGTCGCGGTGATGGCGGCGGTGTTCGCGCTCACCGTGCTGGTGGACCTGATCGTGGCGGTGGGCGCCGGCGTGATCCTGTCGATGGCGCTGATCATCCACCGCCTCGCCCGCCAGAGCAGCCTGCGCGTCCGTCCGCTCCCCCATGCGGAGGAGGGCGGTCAGACACCCGCCGGCGACGAGCTCCCCGGCCTCGACAGCGGCGTGCGCGTGATCGAGATCGAGGGCGCCTTCTTCTTCGGCTCGGCGAGCCAGCTGCTCGAGCGCGTGGACCAGGTGATCGGCACCCGCGTCGTCGTCTTCGACTGCAGCCGGGTGCCCTTCATGGACCTGTCGGCGCAGTTCGCGCTGGAGGAAATGATCGAGGGCCTGCAGGCGCAGTCGATCGCCGCGCGCGTGGTGGTGCCGCCCGAGATCCATGCCCAGCTGCTGCGCCTGGGTGCGCCGCAGCTGCCCGCCGCGATCCTGCACGACGAGCTCGACGCCGCCCTCGCCGAGGCGCGGCGGCTGGCCGCGGCGAGGCCTCAGCCGGGGTAGAGCAGGAAGGGCCGGCGCGTCTCGACCCACGCCGCCTCGTCGGGGCAGGCGAGCGCGTCGAGCATCGCGGGCGTCGCCGCCGGGTCGTCCACCCACTCGCGCAGCAGCGGCGAGCCGTTGATCAGGTCGATCGCGAGGCGCCCGTGTTCGTACTCGTAGGGAAAGTCGCGCCACAGCGGGTAGTCGGGCCACAACCGGCGGATGGCCTTGAAGGCGAGCGCCTGCACCCGCCAGGGACGGAAAGCGGCATGGTCGTAGTGCGCCGGGTCCTCGACGTGGATGTGCACGCCGTTGCACAGTTTGGCTGCGTGCTTGTGGAAGGTGGGCTCGAACCAGCACTCGCGCAGCACGCAGCCGGCGAGCCACTCGGGCGCGAGCGCGCGCATCTCCGTGACGAGCGCGCGCGCGTTGACATCGGGCGCGCCGAAGAGCTCCAGCGGGCGAGTGGTGCCGCGCCCTTCCGACAACGTCGTGCCCTCGAGCATCACGGTGCCGGCGTAGGCGCGCGCCATCCACAGGTTGGGGGCGTTGGGGCTGGGGTTGACCCAGCTGCGCTCGCCGAGCGGCCAGCCGAAGCCGGGGGCGGCGTCGGGGTCCCAGCCTTGCATCTCGATCACGCGCAGTTCGACGTCCAGCTTCAACGTGGCGACGAACCAGTGCGCGAGTTCGCCCATGGTGAGTCCGTGGCGCATCGGCAAGGGCCCGGCGCCGACGAAGCTCTCCCAGCCGTCGCGCAGCAGCGTGCCTTCGACCGGCCGCCCGGCGGGGTTGGGGCGGTCGAGTACCCATACCGACTTGCCGAGGCGGGCCGCTTCTTCGAGTACGTAGCGCAGCGTGGTGATGAAGGTGTAGATGCGGCAGCCGAGGTCCTGCAGGTCCACCAGCAGCACGTCGAAGCTGTCCATCATCGCCGCGGTCGGGCGGCGCACCTCGCCGTACAGGCTGAACACCGGGATGCCGAGCTGCGGGTCGGTGTAGTCGGGCGACTCCACCATGTTGTCCTGCTTGTCGCCGCGCAGGCCGTGCTGGGGGCCGAAGGCGGCCGTCAGCTGGAGCCCGGGCAGGGCCGCGAGCGCGTCGAGCGAATGCATCAGCGCGCGCGTGACCGAGGCCGGGTGGGCGAGCAGGGCGACGCGTCTGCCCGCCAGCGGGCGGCGCAACGCGGAATCCTCCAGCAGGCGGTCGAGGCCGAAACGGACCGGTTGCGCCATGGCTTCAGGCTGCCTTCTGCGTCGCGGTGGCCAGGGTCAGCACGAAGGTGTCACGGGCATGGAAGTCGGGTTGCGCGGCGGCGTGGCGCAGCGCCCAGTATTCGAGCATGCCGTCCTTGCGTTCGACGACCGCGGTCAGGCTCACCTGCAGGTCGCCGCCGGCCGGCACCGCCGGCAGCAGCTCGGCGGGCACGCGGGCCTCAAGCACCAGGCCGTCGTCGGTCTGGTCGAAGAGGACCTCGGGCTTGGCCGCGGGGATGTAGTCCTCGATGCGCTCGCGCCAGGCGCGGAAGCCATAGACCGCCCACTGTCCCGAGGGCGAGAAGTTGTATTCGCGATAGCCGGCCTCGCCCGGCACGCCGAGGAAGACCTCGAAGCAGGTGTGCTTCCACAGCTCGTCGGCGGGGCCGGGCGTGGCCGGTGCCGGGATCGCGAGCTGGGCGGGGCGGCTCTCCTCGAGGCGGAACTCGAACACCGCGCCGCCTTCGGGGAGGGCGAACATGGTGGCGAGCAGGCGGCCCACCGGGCCTTGCCAGGGCGCTTCGGCGTCCGGGCTGGTGGGGTGGGGGCGCAGGCCCACGGTGATGATGGGGACGCGGGGACGTTCGGTAAGAGGCTGGGTCACGATGTCGGCTGGAAATGAGAGGCTGGCGACGAGGGGCAGGCAGGCAGGGCGGTGCGGGGGCGGTGCGTACCCGCGGGCGGGTGCGCATGCGGCATGAGACGCGCAATGTTAACGCGTTCGGCCGGCCGCGCCCACGGCGCTTCGGCCGGCCGGGCATTTCGTGCGTGCTTGCCGGCCGGTGGGCGTGCATCCGCGGGGTGGATGCGCAGGGGGGCGCCGGGTGCCGCCCCGGACCCGCGCGGCACCCGCCAGGGTCAGCCGCGACGCCGCAAGCCCAGGCCGACGAGGGCGAGGGCGAGCAGGCCCAGCGAGCCGGGTTCGGGCACCGCATTGGTCGCGGGGACCGGATCCGGGCTTGTCGCAGGGTCGCGCACCCACAGCGTGACGTGGGACAGCCCCGCCGGGTTGCCGCCCCGGTTGATCAAGGTCTCGGTCAGATCGTAGCTGCCGAACCAGTTCAGCAGCGGGTCGCTCGCCTTCGGTGTCGCAGCATCGAAGAGTGCGGAGGTGAAGCTGTACAGGGCGAAGCCGTTCCCCGCCTTGAACGAGATCGCGAACTGGTCTATCCAGTTGCCTCCAAGGACGGAGGCGGCGCGCCGTGCCGCTTCCGCATCCGGCGTGAAGGACCACGTTCCCTTGCCGGCACTGGTTTCGGTCACGCTGAAGAAGGAGTCGAGGACCACCGAGCGGTCACCGCCGATCGCGCTCGGGGAGAACTGCCAGCGCCCGCCCTGTGTTTCCGACTTGCCCAGCATGATCCAGCCCGGGTCGTTGGCCGTGCCGTCGCCGCGCAGGTCCTGGAGCGGGTAGTGCTCGCTGATGAAGGCCCCGCCCGGGAACAGGACCGACTTGCTGCCCATCTGGGCGCCGCCGTTGAGCAGTCCGTCGCCCGCGTAGCCGAGATTGGTCTGGGGGTAGTGGCCGTCGTTGCCGCTGAACGCGCCGGCACAGGCGGCGGCGCTGACCGGCAGGGTGTCGAGCGGGATCGGGGCAAGCGCCGCGTCCCGCGTCGTTCCGCTGTAGACGCTGACGCCGGTCACCTTCACGTCGCTGACTTGGCATACGGCGGCTTGAGCCGTGCCCACGGCGGACAGGGCCAGGGCGAGGAGCAGGGTTTTCATCGGTTCGGTCGTCTTCTCTATCGAGCTGGTCGTGTGCATGCAGTCGCCCCACGGGATGGGAGGGCGGGATGTGCCTGAAGGGTCGCCGAGATCCGCTCGAATGACTGTGACAATTTCCCCACCTTTGGTAAAGATCGCGTCTAAAGGAACGCAAGATCCACGTAAATGCTGCGCGGGCGGTGCGACTGCGTCACCCGCTTGCAGTCCGATCCTTGCCTCCCCGCGGGGAGCCGGGAACAATGCGGAAGCCTGATTCGGGCGGTTCCCGGAGTCGCACCCAATGATGAAACCTTGCAAACGCGTGTTCGCCGCCCTTGCCCTGCTTGCGCTCGCCGCCCCGGGATGGACGCAGCCGGTGGTGGACGATGCGCCCGTGCTCCGGCTGGAGTGCGGCGGCATCGGGCTCGAGGAGTCCGAGCGCATGCGCGCCGAGATCGGCATGCATGCGCTGACCGTGTTCTTCTCCACCACCGCGGGCGGCTGGGTCACCGACGTCGAGACGCGGGTCGACGAGCCGCTCTCCGGGCAGCGCGTCGAGGCGTCCTGCGGGCCGATCGGTCAGGTCGATGTGCCCGCGCCGGGGCGCTACCGGATCTCCGCGTCCTATGCCGGCGCGCGCCAGGAACACTGGGTCGATCTCGTGCCGCAGGGCGGCGCACGCCTGTCGCTGCGCTGGCAGGAGTGAGCGAGCTGCGCCCGCGCCTTATGCGCGCGCGCCGAAGCCGTTAAACTCGCGCTCCCTGTCCAGTTTGAGCCGGAGCGATCCATGTCTGTCCAGCGCGTCCTCACCGGGATCACCACCTCGGGCACGCCCCACCTCGGCAACTACGCCGGCGCCATCCGTCCGGCAGTCGCCGCCAGCCGCCAGCCCGGCGTCGAGAGCTTCTACTTCCTGGCCGACTACCACGCGCTGATCAAGACCACCGACCCGCTGCGCGTTCAGCGCTCGACGCTGGAGATCGCCGCCACCTGGATCGCCGCCGGCCTGGACACCGACCGCGTGTGGTTCTATCGCCAGTCCGACATCCCCGAGATCCCCGAGCTCACCTGGCTGCTCACCTGCGTGTGCGGCAAGGGCCTGCTCAACCGCGCCCACGCCTACAAGGCGGCGGTGGACAAGAACACCGCCGATGGCGTCGATCCGGACGCCGGGGTCAACATGGGCCTCTACATGTACCCGGTGCTGATGGCCGCCGACATCCTGATGTTCAAGGCGCACTCGGTGCCGGTCGGGCGCGACCAGATCCAGCACATCGAGATGGCGCGCGACATGGCGGGCAGCTTCAACCATCTTTACGGCGAGCACTTCGTGCTGCCCGAGGCCGCCATCGACGCCTCGGTCGCCACCCTGCCCGGGCTGGACGGCCGCAAGATGAGCAAGAGTTACGACAACACCATCCCGCTGTTCGCGCCCACTGCCGAGCTGAAGAAGCTGATCTTCTCCATCGTCACCGACTCCAAGGCGCCGGGCGAGCCCAAGGACGCCGACGGCTCGGCGCTGTTCCAGCTCTACCAGGCCTTCTCGACCGCCGAGGAGACGCGCGCCATGCGTACTGCCTTCGACGAGGGTATCGCCTGGGGTGAGGCCAAGCAGGCGCTGTTCGAGAAGATCGAGGCCGCGGTGGCGCCGATGCGCGAGCACTACCTGGCGCTGATCGCCGAGCCGGCGCGCATCGAGAAGCATCTGCACGAAGGCGCCGCCAAGGCGCGCGCGATCGCCACCCCCTTCCTCGGCGAGCTGCGCCGCGCGGTGGGCCTGCGCAATCTTGCCAGCGTGGCGGGCGAGGCCAAGGCCGAGAAGGCGAAGACCGCACAGCCCCAGTTCAAGCAGTACCGCGAGGCCGACGGCCGCTTCCACTTCAAGCTGATCGACGCCGACGGCCGCCTGCTGCTGCAGGGCGAGGGCTTCGCTTCGCCGCGCGAGGCGGGCGCGGTGGTGGCGGCGCTGAAGGCGGGGAGCGCCTTCGAGATGAAGGAGGCAGCGCTGTGGCTGGCCGGCGCGCAGGTGGCGGTGCTGGCCGACGGCGTCGACGAGGCCACCCTGTGCGCGGCGCTGGGCGCCTTCGCCGACTGAGCCTGCGGGCGGCAGGCGCCCGCTCGGCTGGCGAAGCGCCGGTTCAGCCCGCCGTGCCGCCCACCGCGTCCGCGACCACCGTCTCGGTCAGCTCGGGCGCGCACAGCTCGATGAAGCGGTAGGCGAAGCCGCGCAGGTAGTGGCCGCGACGCACCGCGATGCGGGTGACGTTCTCGGCGAACAGGTGGTCGCTGTCGAGCTTGCGCAGGCCCGGGTCGCGCGCCGGGTTGAAGGCCATCGAGGCCAGGATGCCCACGCCCAGCCCGAGCTCCACATAGGTCTTGATCACGTCGGCGTCGAGCGCCGACATCACCACGTCGGGCGTCAGCCCGGCGCGGGCGAAGGTCTGGTCGATGCGGGTGCGGCCGGTGAAGCCCTCGTGGTAGGTGATGAGCGGATGCGTGGCGATCGCCTCCAGGGTCAGCGGGTGCGCTTCTTCGAGCGGGTGCCCGGCGGGCACGACCACCGCGTGCTGCCAGCCGTAGTAGGGGAAGGAGGCCAGCTCCGGCACCTCGGCCAGCGCCTCGGTGGCCACGCCGATGTCGGCCTCGCCGTCGAGCAGCATCTGCACGATCTCGTGCGGGCTGCCCTGGTGCAGCTTGAGCAGCACGCGTGGGTAGGCGCGTTTGAAGGCCGCCACGACCTTGGGCAGCGCGTAGCGCGCCTGGGTGTGGGTGGTGACCACCGTGAGCTGGCCTTCGTCGCGCCCGCGGTACTGGTCGGCCAGGCGCTTGATGTTGGCGGCGTCGAGCAGCATGCGCTCGACCATCACCACCAGCTCCTCGCCGGGTGGGGTGAGGCCGAGCAGGCGCTTGCCCTTGCGCACGAAGAGCTCGATGCCGAGCTCGTCCTCGAGGTCCTTGATGTGCTTGGACACCCCGGACTGCGAGGTGAACAGCGCGTTGGCCACCTCGGTAAGATTGAACCCGCGCCGTACGGTCTCGCGGATGATGCGCAACTGCTGGAAATTCATCGGGCGGCTCCGGCCGTCGTGGCGGCCTGTCGCGATTCGAACAGGCTCAGGTGCGAGGGTAGCAGGCGCACGGCCTGTCCTTCCGCGAGACCGAGGCGGTCGACGCGCTCGCGTGTGATCTCCACCTCGAAATGCTGGCCCTGGGCGCCGTTCAGGCCATCGAGTTCGACGCGCGCCGTGATCCCGAAGGCCAGGACGCGGCTCACCCGTGCCGCGATGCCCTCGCCCGCGCCGGCGTCCGGCACGATGTCGAGTTCGTGCGGGCGGGCGAAGGCCAGCACCTCGGCGCCCTCGCCGAAGCCGCGCGCCTGCTGTGGCAGGCGCGCGTCGCCGACGCGCAGGCCCTCGCCGTCGACGCGGCCGTGGAACAGGTTCACCGCGCCGAGAAAACCATATACGAAGGGCGTCGCCGGTCGGCGGTAGACCTCTTCCGGCGTGCCGATCTGCTCGACCGCGCCCTGGTTCATCAGCACCACGCGGTCGGCGACTTCGAGTGCCTCTTCCTGGTCGTGGGTGACGAAGATCGAGGTGACGTGCAGCTCGTCGTGCAGCTTGCGCAGCCAGCGCCGCAGCTCCTTGCGCACCTTGGCGTCGAGCGCGCCGAAGGGCTCGTCGAGCAGCAGCACGCGCGGCTCCACCGCGAGCGCGCGCGCGAGCGCGATGCGCTGGCGCTGGCCGCCGGAGAGCTGGGCCGGGAAGCGGTCGGCGAGCCAGTCGAGCTGCACGAGGTCGAGCAGCGCGTGCACCTTCTCGGCGATCTGCTTCTCCGTCGGCCGCTGGCCGCGCGGCTTCATGCGCAGCCCGAAGGCGACGTTGTCGAACACGCTCATGTGGCGGAACAGCGCGTAGTGCTGGAACACGAAGCCCACCTGGCGATCGCGCACATGCGTGCCTGAGGCGTCTTCGCCGTCGAGCAGCACCTGGCCGGCATCGGCCTGCTCCAGCCCGGCGATCACGCGCAGCAGCGTGGTCTTGCCGCAGCCCGAGGGGCCGAGCAGCGCCACCAGCTCGCCGGTGGGAAAGTCGAGCGACACGTCGTCGAGGGCGACGAAGCTGCCGAAGCGCTTGTGGATGTTGCGAACCTGGATGCTCATGGCTGTCCTTCGTGAATGTCGTGTTGCGTGTGCGCGGCGCGGTGCTCGATCCAGGTCTTGATGCCCAGGGTGACCAGCGCCAGCAGGGCGAGCAGCGAGGCCACCGCGAACGCGGCGGCGAACTGGTACTCGTTGTAGAGGATCTCGACGTGCAGCGGCAGCGTGTTGGTCTCGCCGCGGATGTGCCCGGACACCACCGACACCGCGCCGAACTCGCCCATCGCGCGTGCGTTGGTGAGGATGACGCCGTACAGCAGGCCCCACTTCACGTTGGGCAGGGTGACGTGCCAGAAGGTCTGCAGGCCGTTGGCGCCGAGCACCACCGCGGCTTCCTCTTCCTCCTTGCCCTGCGCCTGCATCAGCGGGATCAGCTCGCGGGCGATGAAGGGGAAGGTCACGAACACGGTGGCGAGCACGATGCCCGGCACCGCGAAGATGATCTTCACGTCGTGCTCCGCCAGCCACGGCCCGAACCAGCCCTGAGCGCCGAACACCAGCACGTAGATCAGGCCGGCGATCACCGGCGACACCGAGAAGGGCAGGTCGATGAGCGTGATCAGGAAGTGCTTGCCGCGGAACTCGAACTTGGCGATCGCCCACGCCGCGCACACGCCGAACACCAGGTTCAGCGGCAGCGCGATCGCCGCGGCGAGCAGGGTCAGGCGCAGCGCGGACAGCGCGTCCGGGTCGACCAGCGCGCTGGCGTAGGTCTCCCAGCCCTTGCGCAGCGCCTCGACGAAGACCGCGATCAGCGGCATCAGCAGGAACACCGCGAAGAAGGTGAGGGCGGTGCCGAGGATCAGCCACTTCACCAGCGCCGTCTCGCGCGTCGCCGCGCGCGCCTCGAAGCGCGTCTGACCGATGGCCTGGGCCGCGCCCAGGCGGAGTGTGGTGGCGCCGGCCATGTCAGCGGTCCCTCCCGGTTCGTTTGGCGGTCCACGCCTGCAGGCCGTTGATGAGCAGCAGCAGGGTGAAGGACAGGATCAGCATCACGGTGGCGATCGCGGTGGCGCCGGTGTAGTCGTACTGCTCGAGCTTGGTGATGATCATCAGCGGGGTGATCTCCGACACCATGGGGATGTTGCCGGCGATGAAGATCACCGAGCCGTATTCACCCACCGCACGCGCGAAGGCGAGCGCGAAGCCGGTCAAGAGCGCCGGGAACACGATCGGCAGGATGACGTGGCGGAAGGCCTGCCAGCGCTGCGCGCCGAGGCTGGTGGCGGCTTCTTCGAGTTCGGTGTCGAGGTCTTCCAGGATGGGCTGCACCGTGCGCACCACGAAGGGCAGGCCGATGAAGACCAGCGCCACCAGCACGCCGAGCGGCTTGAACGCGACCTGGATGCCGAGCGGCTCGAGGAACTGGCCGATCCAGCCGTTCTTCGCGTACAGCGCGGTCAGCGCGATGCCGGCCACCGCGGTGGGTAGCGCGAAGGGCAGGTCGACCAGGGCGTCGATCAGCTTCTTGCCGGGGAAGGAGTAGCGCACCAGCGCCCATGCCAGCATCAGCCCGAACACGGCGTTGATCGCGGCGGCGAGCAGGGACATGCCGAAGGACAGCTTGTAGGAGGCCACCACCCGCGGTGCGGTGACGACGTTCCAGAACTCGGCGAAAGTCAGCTCGGCCGTCTTCAGGAACACCGCCGCGAGCGGGATCAGCACCAGCAGCGACAGGTAGGCGAGGGTGTAGCCGAGCGTGGGCCCGAAGCCGGGCAGTACGCGGAAGGTCTTGGCGGTGGACATCAGCCTTGCTCCACGATCGGCTCGAAGCGGTGGGCGTGGCGGGCCTCGCGACCGTCTCGGCGATTGGCCCGGCGCGTGGCGCTGGCGCGGCAGCGGACGGGTATCGGGCGGGCTTTGCGAGCCATGTCGGACTCCTTTCAAAGGGGATGAAAGCGAGTCTAGTCAGTTGCTGCAGGGCAAAAAAATAATAAAAACCGCGTTGCTTATTCGCTTTTCTGCTAATCGAACCCTCGTGCGATCCGGCTGGCCAGCGTCCTGCGGCGAATGGCGCGGCTTCGTGTGGTGCGGACTCCTCCCGCGCGACGGTCACTCGTCCGCGCCGCTGCTTGCATACAATGCGGGTCCCGCCTTGGGGCCGGTCCCGGCCCGAGCTGGCGAGACCTGATCAAGGAGCACGTAGTGACGGACTTCTTCGGCAATTTCCTGCTGGCGCTGCTGCTGGTCGGGCTGATTCGCTTTCTCTACGCCGTCTGCGCGCTGCTCGTGCGCACCCGCGATGGTGGAAACATCGCCTTCGCGATCGCCTTGCCCGTCGCGCTGCTCTACATCGCGGTGCGCAATCCCGTGCCGGTCGGCAGCTGGGCGGGGCTGGGGGCCGGCACGGTCCTCGGTGCGGTGCTGCTGCTGGCGTTCGCACGCTGGAGACGTCGATCCTGAGAGGGGGCGGCGCGGGCCTGGTCTGCGGACCAGGATAACTAAGCAGAATTTCTTCTTTCAGTTTCGGGGGCGGATCAGCGAGCATCCGCCTCGTTCAACCCCTGCGGAGAGAACCGACATGCCCATCGCAACTCGCGCACTCGCGGCCCTTGCGGCCGCTGCTGCGCTCGCTTTGCCCTTTTCGGTGCAGGCCGCGCCCGACGATCGCCCTGTGCGCGTATGGGCGGCCGCCTGCGCGGCCTGCCACGGCACCGACGGTCACGCCCAGGCCGGCATGACGAGCCTTGCAGGACGGAACGCCGACGAGCTCTACACGCTGCTCATCGAGTTCAAGCGCGATGTGCGCCCGGCGACCGTCATGCATCAGCATGCCAAGGGCTACACGGATGAAGAACTGCAACGGCTGGCGCAGTGGTTCGCCGCCCAGGCAAAGCGCTGAGGAGGCGGGCATGAGCACAATCGATCGTCGCGGTTTCATCCGGTCGGCCGGTGGCCTGGCCCTTGCGCTCGGTGCCGGCGTGGGCGTCGGCGCATGCGCGACCCCCGTCGGCCGCGCCGCGCCGGGGCGCGTCGTCGTCATCGGCGGCGGCTTCGGCGGCGCCACCGCCGCCAAGTATCTGAAGAAGTGGGAGCCCCGCCTCGAGGTGACCCTGGTCGAGCGCAACCAGAACTTCGTCTCCTGCCCGATCAGCAACCTGGTGCTGGCGGGTGTCAAGCGGATCGAGGACATCACCCTCGCCTACGATGGCCTGGCCCGGTACGGCGTGCGCCTGGTGCGCGACGAGGCGGTGGCCATCGACGTGGACAAGCGCGAAGTCCGTCTGGCCAAGGGCGATCCGCTGCCCTGGGACCGGCTCGTCGTCGCGCCCGGCATCGACTTTCTCTACGAGCAGATCCCGGGCCTGAACAACGCCGACGCCCGGCAGCAGGTGCTGCACGCGTGGAAGGCCGGTGCGCAGACCGTGGCGCTGCGCAAGCGCCTGGAAGAACTGCCGGATGGCGGGGTCTTCGCGATCTCGATCCCCAAGGCGCCCTACCGCTGCCCGCCCGGGCCTTACGAACGCGCCAGCGTCGTCGCCCACTACTTCAAGCAGCACAAGCCGCGCTCCAAGGTGCTGATCCTGGACGGCAACCCCGAGATCACCTCCAAGAAGGCGCTGTTCCTGCAGGCCTGGGAGGAGCGCTACAAGGGCATCATCGAATATCGCCCCGACAGCGTGCTGCAGGACTTCGACGTGCGCGCCAATGTCGGGAAGTTCGAGTTCGAGAGCGTCCGCGCCGAGCTCTTCAACGTCATCCCGCCGCAGCGCAGCGGCCTCATCGCCAGCCCCTTCGCCAATGTGGGCGGGCGCTGGGCGGGGGTCGATTTCCGCAGCTTCGAGTCGACCGCGGTGCCGGGCGTGCACCTGATCGGCGATGCCATCGCCACCGCGCCCGGGATGCCCAAGTCGGGCTTCATGGCCAACAACCACGCCAAGGTGGCGGCGGATGCGGTCATCGCCAGCCTCACCGGGCTGGAGCCGAACCCGACGCCGATCATCGCCAACACCTGCTACAGCTTCGTCTCCGACCGCGACGTCGTGCACGTGGCGTCGATCCACAAGTTCGACACGCAGGAGAACACGCTGCTGCCGGTCAAGGGCGCGGGCGGGCTGTCGGCAGTGGCCAACGATCTGGAAGGCAAGTACGCGCTGGCGTGGGCACGCAACATCTGGGCCGACGCCTTGACCTGACAGGTGGGCCCGATCGGGCCCGTGCATGAGGAGACCAGAAAATGGATCAAGATCCGGGCGGACCATCGCGCGCGCTGGCGGAGCGTACCCGAGTCTTTCTGGACCGCCTGCCACTGGCGCGGGATGGCGGGCGGCAACTCCGCCGTCTGCCGGAAGGTGGTGTGGTCGGCGACTGGTTCGGCTGCGAGTTGTCGAGTGTCTTCCAGCCTATCGTCATCCCCGGCACCGGGGCCATCACGGGCTACGAGGCCTATCTGCGCATCCTGGGCAGCGGCGAGCGGTCGCTTTCGCCGTGGACCCTGTTTTCGGCCAACGCCGACGACGACCGCCTGATTGCGCTCGATCGTCTGGCGCGTACCGCGCATGCGCTGAACTTCGTGACCTCGGTGGACCGCGACAGCCTGTTGTTCCTCAACGTGCACGGGCGCCTGCTCGCCGCCGTCAGCGGCGATCACGGTGCCGCGTTCCGCAAGGTGGTCGATGCCCTCGGCCTGGCGCCGGAGCGCATCGTCATCGAAACGCCGCTCGCTGCCAGCAGCCAGCCCGAGCTGCTCGCCTTCGTGCTGCGCAACTACCGCAACAATGGTTTCCAGGTGGCGATCAACGTCGATTCGCCGATGCAGTGGCAAGCGCTCTCCAGCCTGGTGCCGGCTCAGTTCGTCAAGATCGACAGCGCGCGACTGTTCATTGCCGACGACTGGCGGGCGCGCCTGGAATGGCTGGCAACGCTGCGCGAGCGTGCGGACATCGTCGTCACGCGGCTGGAGCGCAAACTGGACGGTGCCCTGCCCGAGGGCGTGCACCTCCAGGGCCATGCCTATGGCCTGCCGGCGCAGCGGGCGGCGATCATGCGCGCCGAACGCCATGTGCTGGACCGCTTCGCCTTCTGAGTCACCGAGAGTCGAGCAATGGCCGCATCGTGTCCGCAGGAAATCTTCATCATTGGTGGTGGCTTCAGCGGTACGCTCACCGCCGTCCATCTGCTGCGCGAGGCGAGGCCAGGGCAGTTGCGTGTCACGCTGATCGAACAGCATCGGCGTGCCGCGCGCGGGTTGGCGTACCGCATCTGGGACGACAGCATGCTGCTCAACGTGCCGGCGGGCAACATGAGCGCGCTCGCCGATGAGCCGGGGCATTTCCTCGCCTACTGTCGCGACATCGATCCCGCGTTCAATGAGGGATCGTTCGTGCCGCGGCGGCTTTTTGGCGACTATCTCGAGCACACGCTGCAGGTCGCCGAGCGGGGGAGCCGCACGCCCTTCACCCGCATTCGCGCCCAGGCCGTTGCGGTACGCCGAAAACAGGCCTCGCCACTTCTGCAGATCGAACTGGACGATGGCGTCACGCGGCAGGCCGATCAGGTGGTGCTTGCGCTCGGGCATCTGGGCGCGCAGCCCTTGCACTTCGCCGATGCCCTCGCCGGCTCGAGTCGCTATATCGGCAACCCATGGGATTATGCGGCGATGGACCAGATCCCCGCGGGCGGACCTGTTGTGGTCCTTGGCACCGGACACACCGCGATCGATGCCCTGTTTCGTCTCACCAGTCGGGACGATGAGCGCAAGGTGTTTCTGCTGTCGCGACGTGGTTTGCTGCCAAAGGGCCACCGTACGCTTCCGCAACCGCCGCCAACGACGACTTTCCCGGGCTATCTCGAAGACCTGCCGCCGACCACCTTTGCCTACTTGCGAGCCATACGGCGCCAGGTCCGCCTTCGGCAGCGCCAGGGCTGCAACTGGCGCGACGTCGTCAACGCCTTGCGCCCGCATACGCCGGAGATCTGGCGCCGCCTGCCGGAGATGGAGCGCCGGCGTTTTCTCTCGCGTGTAGGCCCGTGGTGGGACATCCATCGCCATCGCCTGGCACCCACCGCTTACCGGCGCCTGCGCGGAATGCTGGCGTCCGGTCAGGCCGCGGTCGTTGCGGGGCAGGTTCTGCAGATGCACGAGCACGGACCGGGCGTGCGGGTCATCGTCAGGCCGCGTGGCGGGAGCGAGGCGCGCGAGTGGGACGTCGCTGCGGTGGTGAACTGCACCGGGCCTGACTACGACATCGACCGTCTCACCGCTTCGCCCTTGGTCGCACAACTGCGCGACGAGGGCTGCGTGCGCGCGGATCCTCTGCACATCGGCATCGATGTGGACGCCGGCTACCATGTGGTCGGTGCAGACGGTCTCAAGGTCTCGGGCCTGCACTACGTCGGGCCCATGCTTCGCGCGCGCTACTGGGAGGCCATCGCGGTGCCCGAACTGCGGCGACACGCGCACAACCTGGCGCGTCACCTGCTGACGCCGGGGCAGGCATGAGCCACAAGTAGGCGGCTTCTTCCTGCCGGCGCAGGGCCCCTCAGAGCAGGGCCCCTCAGAGCAGGGCCTGAACGAGCCCGACGGTGGCGCATGCCGCAATCACCTTCATGACATCCTGCTTGTACTTCCACAGCGCGATGAAGGCCGCTGGCGAGATCAGCGCGTAGAGCCACTCGAAGCCGCCGCAGAACGGTGCGGCTTCGGTCGCGCGCGGGAAGATCACGTGCCAGCCGAAGAACGGCGCCAGGTTGAGGATCACCCCCACCACGGCGGCGGTGATGGTGTCAGCTCACGAAACGGAAAGAATCGTTCGTCAGGGCGCGCCATGTGCTTACGCACAAGCACTCTCAAGAGGAGGGTTTCTCGTACTTCCGAAACGCGCGCCAGAGTGCAAAGTCATAGGCGATCTTGAGCAGCCCGCAGGTCACCAGCGGCGCCGCCAGCCAGCCGGCGGCGAACAGGGCACCGCCGATGGCGGGGCTCGCTGCAGCGGCGAGGCTCCTGGGAACGGTGGTGAAGCTCGCCGCTGCGGCGCGCTCGGACGGCGTCACCACCGCCATGACGAAGGCCGAGCGCGTCGGCACGTCCATCTGCGACAGGGCGCTGCGCAGGAACAGCAGCGCGAGCGCCTCCGGCAGGCTATCGGCGAAGGCAGCGAGGATCAGGCAGACGCTCGACGGGATGTGGGTAAACACCATCGTGTTGATCAGGCCAATGCGGCGCGCCACCCAGGGGGCGGCGAGTTGGGAGCCGGCCGACAGCAGCCCGGCCCAGAAGAAGAACTGGCCGGCGGCGGCGAGCGAGAGGCCGAAACGCTCGAACAGCCAGAGCGCGAGCAAGGTATTGACGATCAAGCCTCCGGCGAAGGCATCGACCGAGAACAGCGCCGCCAGTTTGACCACGATGCCGCGCGAAGGCCCCAGCGGCGCGGGCGACGCATGCTCATGCACGGGGTGGTCCGGCACGGCGCGATACAGGACGAAGATCGCGACGCCGGTTAGCCCGTAGGCGACGAACATCAGGCGCAACGCGTCGATCGGGGCCAGGCCGGCATCCGTCAACACTTGCGGGATCACTGTCGCCAGCGAACCGGTCGCGGCACACAAGGCGCCGACGAAGGTGTAGCGCGCGAACAGGAACGTGCGCGCCTCGCCTTGCGCCGATTCGGCCAGCCGCGCATGCTCCAGCGGCAGGAAGACGCTGACGTCGCCGGAGCTCGGGTTCATCGTACCGACGAAGGCGACGATCAGCAGCGGCCAGAAGGCGCCGATACCGCCCAGGCCGGCCAGCAGCAGACCCGTGGCGGCCATCAGGCAAGCAGCGGCGAGGAGTAGCCGGCGCTGCGGGAAACGATGTCCCCACTGCCCGACGGCCAGGGTCGCCAGCGCCGATCCGAGCAGGGTGACGGTGCTGATCAGCCCGACCTCCCACGTGCCGAACCCGAGCGTGAGCAGATAAACCGGCAGCAGAATGGCCACAAAGCCGTCGGTGAAGGCCCGCAGGGCGCGGCCGATCAGCAGCAGGCGCGCCTCGGGCGCGGTTCCCGCGGGCAGCAGCATCATTTCAAACAGCGCAGGCGAGGGACCTTCTTCAGCACGTCGCCAGCCGGCACGTAGAGGAACTCGGGAGCCTCATCGATGAAGCGCGTGACCAGCCAGGGGCAGGCGATCCGGTCGATCTTGGGGCGTTCGCGGGTGACCCATTGCATGTTCCATCCTCCATTTCTGGAAATGCGGCGGAGTCGTCACGCCAGGTACGTGTAAACGAGGCCGATGGCGGCGCAGGCGCCGATCACTTTCATGATGTCCTGCTTATACTTCCACAGCGCGATGAAGGCCGCCACCGAGATCAGCGCGTAGAACCACTCGAAGCCGCCGGAGAACGGCGCGGCGTCGGTGGCATGGGGGAAGATCACGTGCCAGCCGAAAAAGAGGGCCAGGTTGAGAATCACGCCCACCACGGCGGCGGTGATGCCGGTGAGCGGCGCGGTGAACTTCAGGTTGCCGTGGGTGGATTCCACCAGGGGTGCGCCGGCCAGGATGAAGACGAAGCTGGGCAGAAAGGTGAAGAAGGTGGCCACCGAGGCGCCCACGAACCCTGCCAGCAGCAGGGCGTCGGGACCGAAGATCTCCTTGGTCCACGCGCCGACGAAGCCGACGAAGGACACCACCATGATGAGCGGCCCCGGCGTGGTTTCGCCCAAGGCCAGGCCGTCGATCATCTGCGTGGCGGTCAGCCACTGATAGTGTTCGACACCGCCCTGATAGACATAAGGCAATACCGCGTAGGCGCCACCGAAGGTGACGAGTGCCGCCTTGGTGAAGAACTCCCCCATGTCCTGCAACACCGGGTGGCCCAGCAAGGCCATGGCCACCGCCCAGATCGCCAGCGCCATCACCAAGAGGGTGATGAGATAGGACCAGCGAAAGCGCGTATGGGCGATGGGCGGGGTGTCGTCGTCGATGAGGGCCGGCCCGTAATTCTTGTCCGAGGCGCCGTGCCCGCCGCCGACCTTGAATTTGTCCGGGGCCACCTTGCCGCCGATGAAACCCAGAATGCCGGCCGCGACGACAATGTAGGGAAAGGGCACGCGGAAGACGAAGATCGCGATAAAGGACAGGGCCGCCAGCGCCCACAGGATGTTGTTCTTCAGCGCGCGCGAGCCGATGCGCCAGGCGGCGAACACCACGATGGCCACCACCGCCGGCTTGATGCCGTTGAACACCCCCTGCACGAAGGTGAGATCGCCGAAGGCCAGATAGACGTACGTGAGCGCCGCGAGGATGAAGAGAGAAGGCAGCACGAACAGGACGCCGGCGACGATACCGCCCCAGGTGCGGTGCAGCAGCCAGCCGATGTAGATGGCGAGTTGCTGCGCCTCGGGACCGGGCAGCAGCATGCAGTAGTTGAGGGCGTGCAGGAAGCGGTGCTCGGAGATCCAGCGCCGTCTCTCCACCAGCTCCTGATGCATGATGGCGATCTGCCCGGCGGGGCCGCCGAAGCTGATGAAGCCGAGCTTCAGCCAGTACAGGAAGGCCTCGCCGAAGGTGGGAAGGGCGGGGCGCTGTTGCGGCGGGGGTGCGGCGTTCATTTTGCGGAGCCCTCATTGATTGGCCGCGATGGTCGCTGAATCAGCGCGTCACGGGGGCGCCCCACCCCTCCCGGAGCGCTCAGCGCTTGTGCAGCCAGTGCTGGTAGAGCCAGCGCGCGGCGTAGTCGAGCGCGAAACCCAGTGCGCCGATGATCAGGATCGCCGCCATCAGATCCGGATAGGCGAGGCGGTCGCGGGCGTCGAGGATGAAGTAGCCCAGACCGGCCGACACGCCGAGCATCTCCGCCGGCACCAGGATGATCCAGATGATGCCGATCGCCAGCCGTACCCCGCTCAGGATGTGGGCAACGATGCCGGGGAGTACGACGCGGAAGATCGTCTCGGAGCGTGTTGCCGACAGGCTGCGCGCCAGCATCAGCCAGTTGCGGTCGAGCTGGGCGACGCCTGCCGCCGTGTTGAGCAGGATCGGCCATACGGCAGCGAAGGCAAGCAGGAAGTACACCGGCGCATCGCCCACCCCCAGCACCATCACCGCAATCGGCATCCACGACAGCGGCGAGATCATGCGCAGGAACTGGAACAGCGGCGTGGTCGTGTGCGCGAACGCCCGTGACACTCCGGTGAGGATGCCCAGTGGCACGCCGATGGCGAGCGCCACCGCGAGACCAACGGCAACCCGCTGCAGGCTGACGCCGATGTGATCCCACATCAGCGGATCAACGACCAGGCGGCCCAGGGCGCGCAGCGCTTCCACCGGGGCGAAGTTTGCGAGGATCGGCGTCTCGGTCGCCAGCAGCAGCGTGGTCGCTGCCCAAAAGGCGGCAGCCAGCCCGAGGCCGAGCACAGGCAGTATCAAGGGTGCAGACATGCGCTTCAGGCCACGATGGTTTCTTGCCGCAGCAGGTTGGCTGGCAGACCGAAGGCCTGCGGGCCGCCCACCGCGGCGATCGCCTCGCGCACGAAGCGCTCATCGACCAGATCGCGGGCAACGAAGGCGGGGTCCAGCTTGGCCAGGAAGCTGGCATCGCCCTCGACCTTGGTGGTGAGCAGACTGCGCACCAGTTCTTCCGTGTAGGACGGGAAGGGGTAGGGCTGGAAGTCGACACGGCGCTGGTGCCAGCCCTTGTTGCGGGCGACGCCGCTGTCCTCGTAGGCCGTGTAGTCGGTGGCGGACAACACCTTGGCCAGCACCTCGACCGAGTGCGGCGTGTAGCGGTTGTCACCGGAGGTGGCAAGCAGCTTGGCGGCGTCGAGCTGGTTGCTGCGCGTCCACAGTTGCGCCTTGACGATGGCGGTGGTGACGCGCTGCGCCCACTGCGGGCGCTCGGCGATGTCGCGCTCCGCAAGAAAGGTCACGCAGCAGGCGTGGTCCTTCCACACGTCGCCGGAGAAGCGCAGCACCTTGCCCACTCTGTTGATCTCCGCCGCGGCGTTGAACGGGTCGGCGACGATGAAGCCGGCGATGCCCTTGCCCGCCAGCGCCGACACCATCTCCGCCGGCGGCAGCACGACCAGGTTGACCTCGTTGGCCGCGATCGAACTGCCGCGCGGCCGGGTCACCGCGGTCAGGCCGTTCGCAACCAGCAGCTTCTGCAGCAGGATGTTGTGGATCGAGTACCAGAACGGGATCGCCACCGTCTTGCCGCCGAGGTCCGCCACCGTGTTGATGTCATGCGCGACGGTGAGCGCCGAGCCGTTCATGTGGTTCCAGGCCACCACCTTGGCCGGGAACCTGGTGCCATAGCGCACCCACAAGGTGGTCGGCGACAGCAGGTGGATGACGTTCACCTGGCCGGAGACGAAGGCCTCGACGATCTGTGCCCAGCTGCGGAACAGGCGCGGCGCCTCGGTGCGCAGGCCTTCGGCCTCGAACAGCTTGCGTGCATGGGCGACCAGCAGTGGCGTGGCATCGGTGATCGGCAGATAGCCGATCTTCACCGGCACATCGTCGCCCGTACTGGCTTGAGCCATGGCGTCGCCCGCGCGCAGCATGGGCACGGCCAGGCCGGCGCCGGTCAGGGCGGACAGGCGCAGGAAGTCGCGGCGGGTCATGCCGCAGCCGCAGTCGGACGACAGGCAGATGTGCGGGCGGGCGGCGGGGTTGCAATTCATGGTTTCTGGCCCCTGTTCAGGAATGGGTAGGTGTTGGCGCCGCTGCAGATGTGGAGGCAGCGCCCTCAGTCGTCGTGCGCAGGGCGGCCAGGATCTGCATCCGCAGCGTGGTGACCGCTTCGGCGTGGTCCTCACGCGGATGCGGGATGTCGACGGCCCACTCGCGGTGGATGTGGCCGGGCTTGCCGGCCATCAGCAGGATGCGGTCGGCCACCAGGATGGCTTCGTCGATGTCGTGGGTCACGAGCAGCACTGCCGCATGCCAGCGGTGCACGACGTCCACCAGCAGGCGCTGCATCTCGGCACGGGTGATCGCATCCAGCGCCGAGAAAGGCTCGTCGGCAAACAGCAGCTCCGGCTCGCGTGCCAGGGCGCGGGCCAGCGCGACGCGCTGGGCCTGCCCGCCCGACAGCTCGGCGGGCCACGCCTGCTCGCGTCCGGCCAGCCCCACGGCGGCCAGCGCCGCGTGCACGCGCGCCTTGCGGGCGGACGCGGCGATGGCGGGCTGGTGCTTGAAGTCGAGGCCGAAGCTGGCGTTGTCGAACACGTTCAGCCATGGCAGCAGGCTGGCCTGCTGGAACACCAGCGCACTGCGCGGATGCGGGCTACTGAGGGCTTGGCCAAGAAAGCGCACGTCACCGCTGCTTGCCGCCTCCAGCCCGGCGAGCACGCGCAGCAGGGTCGATTTGCCGCAGCCACTGCCGCCAAGCAGGCAGACGATCTCGCGCCGGCCGATGCCGAGCGAGACGTCCGCGAAGGTCGGGGCGGATTTCGCGTAGGCGAAACACAGGCCCTCGGCGTCGAGCACCCGTTCCCGCGCGGCGTTGATCGCCAAGGTGGTCGCCAGCGGCTGCGGCGCGTTCATGCTGCGCAGGCTCCGGCCTGCCTGGCGAGTTCGCCCTGCAACTGCGTCAGGCTGGGGGTGATGACCGGGATGAAGGCGCCTTCCACCCAGCGCCGCGCGAAGTCGCGATGCTGGTCGCGCAGGTAAGCCCGCCCACCACTGGCGTCGAGCTCCAGGCCCAACGCGGTCTGGGCGATCTCGGCGAGGCGGATGCGAATTCGGAACAGCGCCGCCGGCTCGCTCACGAAGCGGCCGCTCGCCAGACCCTCGCGCACGGCGCCCACGAGTCGCTCCAGTTCGGCCGACACTTCGCCGACGCGCGGCAGCAGGATGGCGTGCGCGCCCTTGCCCTGCTCGGCAGCGGTGCGTAGCGCGATGCGTGCGAGGCCGATCGACATGCCCAGTTGCAGCGACAGGAAGGCCGGACGCACGCCGGGGCAGAAGCTGCGCGCGTCTTCGTGCAGCACATGCTCCGGCCCGATATCGGCGGCGCGAATGTCGATGGCCGCGGTGTTGCTGCCACGCAGCGCGACCAGATCGAGGTCTGCGCTGCGCGTCACGCCGGACTCGCTGTCGGTGATGGCGACCACCATCGGTGCCGCCCCGTCGCTGCGCGCGACTGCGGCGGCGACGATGAAGCCGGCCTTGCGCAGGTTCGTCACCCAGGGCAGCCGGCCGTCGAGTTGCCAGCGCTCCCCCTTGGCCGTGGCGTTCAACTGCAGCGACTCGATGCCGGAGAGGAACTTCATCGCGTTCGACAACCCGGTGGCGCCGGCGAACTCGCCCGCGAGCAGCGCCGGCAGCCAGCGCTCGCGCAGCGCCGCGTTGGGCGACTGCAGCAGGTACTCGATGAAGGTGCGCTGCCCCCAGCACACGAAGGCGGCGGTCAGCGAGCGCTCGGCGATGGCGGCGATTGCCTCGACGCCGTCGAAGGTGTCGCCGCCGTCCCCGCCCAGCGCCTGCGGCACGCCGATGCGAAACAGCCCGCGCCGGCCCAGCTCCGGAACGAGCTGGTCGGCGTCGGCGTTGCCAAGGTTGTAGGCCTCGGCGTTGATAGAGAACCAGCTCAGGTCTGCGTCGACCGCATCAATGCGCGCATTCATGGTTGCAGCACTCCGGGGCGGAAGTCCTGCAACTGCGGGTTGATCTCGCTTGCGGCGAGGTTGTTGGCGAAGTTGCACAGCGTCGCCAGGCTGATGCCGAGCACCACTTCCAGCGCCTGCGCCTGGGTGAAGCCGGCGTCGAGGAAGGCCTTCAGCTCGCCATTGCCGACGTTGCCGCGGCTGACGATCACCGCGCGGGTAAAGGCGACGAGGGCGTCGTAGCGCGCAATGCCGGTGATGCCGCGCTGCTGCAGGGCGACCACCGTGGCGCGGTCGAAGCCGGCCTTCTTGAGCGCGATCGCCGAGTGGCCGCTGACGCAGAACTCGCAGCCATGCACGCTGGCGGCGGTGATCTGCACCACCTCGCGCTCGGCCAGGGTCAGGCTGGCGCGGCCATTGATCTCGCCGACGGTGAAGTAGGTCTCCACCGCGGTGGGCGCGTTGGCCAGCACGCCGATCAGGTTGGGCACGAAGCCGTTGTTGCCGAGCGCTCGTTCGATGAAGGGGCGGCTGGCTTCCGGGGCGGTTTCGAGGTTTTGCAGGGGCAGACGGGACATGGGGTTCGATCCGGATCGGGAAACGGACGCAATTGTGCTGAGCCTGCGCGACGGACCGAACCAAGAAGATCTGCTTTGCTTATCAGCGGCGAGCGCATATCCATATTGACTCTGGCGCGGTGCCGGCCACCTCCGGGATGGTCCGCAGGCGGTGGCCGGTCGCCCCAGGGGCTTGGTCAATCGCCGCCGTGTCGTTACAGCCCGAACAGCCGCGCCGCGTTGCCGTACAGCGCCTTGTCCAGCGCCGACTCGCGCAGGCCCAGCTCGAGGAAGTCGCCGATCGACTGGCGGATCGGGCGGAAGGGGTAGGACGAGCCGAACAGGAACTGATCCGCCATGAAGCCGTTCGCCGCCTCCACATAGGCCTTGCTACCGGCGACGAAGAGGTACATGTCGGGCACGAGGTGGATGTTCTCGTAGCGGAAGGCGAGGCCGATCGCCTGCGCCACGTTCGGCCACCAGCCGTGGTAGCTCACGATCGGCAGTTGCGGAAACGCCCGCGCCACGTTGGCCAGCGGCGCCGGGTCGTTGAAGCGCGGGTCGGGCGTGGTCGGGCCGGTCATCAGGAACACCGGCACGCCGAGCTGCGCGCACACCTCGTAGATCGGAAAGTACGCCGGGTCATCGACGTGGTGGGCGGGGCTGCCGAAGCCCGGTTCGATGTCGATGCCCGCCAGCCCGAGGTCGCGGATCGCGCGCTCGGCCTCCTCCACTGCGGCACGCCCCTGGATCACCGGATCGACGCCGGCGATGCCGAGCAGCTCGTCATGGCCGTGCGTGATGCGGTGGATCAGTTCGCTCGGCAGGTGCTGCGACGGCGTGTGGCGACCGACCACGACGGCCTTGCTCAGCCCCGCGTCGCGCACTTCGGCGAGGAAACCCTCCTGTGTGTGGGAACGCGTGAAGTGCTCGTCGCTGCCGCGTGTGCCCACGCGCCGGTTGAGCCAGCGCGCGGTATCGTATTCGGGTGTGCCCGGCGTGGCCCCGAAGAAGTCGTGCAGGAAAGCCGGCCGGCAGCGCATGTCGATGACTTTCATGCCGCCGCCTTCACCGCTGCCGGGGTCCTGACCGTGCTCTGGTCGAACGGGCCGCCGGTGATCACCTGATCCTGGATCGTCACCGGCGCCTTGCCTGGCAGCAGCGGGAACACCAGCTCGGCGAAGCGCCAGGCTTCCTCGAGATGCGGATAGCCGGAGAGGACGAAGCTGTCGACGCCCAGATCGGCATATTCCCTGAGGCGCGTCGCCACGGTGTGCGG
Source organism: Thauera sp. DNT-1 (assembly GCF_055393985.1). Classification (NCBI taxonomy): domain Bacteria; kingdom Pseudomonadati; phylum Pseudomonadota; class Betaproteobacteria; order Rhodocyclales; family Zoogloeaceae; genus Thauera; species Thauera sp. DNT-1. The sequence continues at coordinate 3,273,870 of NZ_AP043752.1, forward strand.
ATCGCCCACCAGCGCCGTGCCCGCACCGCCGCGCACCAGGCCCACGCCCGCCCACAGGTTGGGGCTGACCTCGAGCTTGTCGCGCCGGCCGCCGTGCAGCGCAGCCATGCGGCGCTGGCCTTCGGAATCCATCGTCGCGAAGCGCGCCTGCACCTTGGCGATGGTGTCATCGTCGAGGCGGCTGATGAGCTTGTCGGCCTCGGCCCAGGCTTCCTCGTTGGTCTCGCGCACGATCACGTGCAGGCGGACGCCGAAGCGGACCTTGCGCCCGCGCTTCGCCGCACGCGCACGCACGTCGGCGATCTTCTCGGCCACCGCCGCGGGCGGCTCGCCCCAGGTCAGGTAGGCGTCGACATGCTCGGCCGCGAGGTCGTGGGCGGCGTTCGACGAGCCGCCGAAATACAGCGGCGGGTAGGGTTTCTGCAGCGCGGGAAAGAGCAGTTGCGCGTCCTTCACCTTGTGATGTCCGCCCTCGTAATCGACCGTCTCGCCCTGCAGCAGTCGGCGCCAGATGGTGAGGAACTCGCTCGCCTCGTCGTAGCGCGCGTCGTGGTCGAGGAAGATGCCGTCGCCGGCCAGCTCCGCGGAGTCGCCGCCCGCCACCACGTTGAGCAGCAGCCGGCCCCGGGTGGCCTGGTCCAGTGTCGCCGCCATGCGTGCGGCGGCGGTCGGCTTGGTCAGCGCGGTGCGCAGCGCCACCAGCAGCTTGATCTTACGCGTCACCGGCGCCACGCTGCCCGCCACCACCCAGGGGTCGAGGCAGCCGCTGCCGGTGGGGATCAGGATGCCGTCGTAGCCCAGGTTGTCGGCGGTCACCGCGATCTGCTGCATGTATTCGATGCTGACCGGGCGCCCGGAGCTGGACTTGCCGAGGTAGCGCGTGTCGCCGGCGGTGGGCAGGAACCAGAAGATGTCGAGACTCATGTCTTTCCCCGTCCTCAGGCCGCTTCGGCCAGTTCGGGTGCCGGCTTCGCGGCAGCAGCCTTCGCCTCAAGCGCGCGCACCAGCGGCAGCACCTTCTCGCCGAAGTAGGCCACTTCCTCCTGGAAGTGCAGGAAGCCGCTCAGCACCAGATCCACGCCGACCGCCTTCGGCGCGACGATGCGCTCGGCGATCTGCTGCGGCGTGCCGATCAGGTTGGTCTTGAAGCCGTCGTTATACTGCACCAGATCCTGGAAGGTGGACTTGGCCCAGTTGCCTTCGCCTTCCGGGCTCGCCTTGCCGGCCTGCTTCACCGCGTCGCCGAAGGCATTGACCGCCTCCGGGTCGGCCTTGTCGATGATCTCCTGCAGCACCGCCTGCGCCTCTTCCTCTGTGTCGCGGGCGATGATGAAGGCATTGACGCCGACCTTGACCCGGTGCCCGTTGGCGGCCGCCTTGGCGCGGATATCGTCGACCTGCGCCTTGATGCCTTCGACGGTGTTGCCGTTGGTGAAATACCAGTCGGACACCCGGGAAGCCATGTCGCGCGCGGCGCGCGAACTGCCGCCCTGGAAGATCTCCGGATGCGGCTGCTGCAGGGGCTTGGGCTTCAAGGTGTAGTCGTGGAAGCGGTAGAAGTCGCCCTTGTAGGTGAAGTTGTCCTGGGTCCAGATGCCCTTGAGCACCTCGATGAACTCCTGCGAGCGGCGATAGCGCTCGTCGTGTTCCAGCCAGGGCTCGCCGATGCCGTGGAACTCGCCGCGGAACCAGCCCGACACCACATTGACCGCCACGCGGCCGCCGGTGAGTTGGTCGATGGTGGCGATCTGCTTGGCCAGCACCGCCGGATGCCACGGCCCGGGCAGCACCGCGGCGATCACGCGCAGCTTTTCGGTCGCGGCCAAGAGCGCATGGCTGATCGCCACCGACTCGTGCTGGTATTCGGCGCCATAGCCGGCGGTGAAGCGGATCTGCGACAGGGCGTAGTCGAAACCTGCGTGCTCGGCGATCTGCGCCAGCTTGCGGTTGTAGTCGATGTCCCAGCTCGTGCGCTGCTCGATCTTGCTGACGACCAGCCCGCCACTGACGTTGGGCACCCAGTAGGCGAATTTGATGTTGTCGCGACTCATGTGCGTGTTTCCTTGTCTGTCGATCCGGGGGGTCAGGCGGCCGCGCGCGCGTTCTTGAGCACGCTCGAGACGACGGGCGCGCGGGGGCGCAGGAAGGGGCGCGCCCGCTCGGCCGCGAGGTCGATGCGCGCCTGCAGCGCCGGGCTGGTGATCTGATAGCCCTGGATTTCGGCCTCGCTGCCATACACGCCGATCGGCAGCGTATGGGCCTGGAAGAAGCTGAACAGCGGGCGAAGCTGGTGCTCGATGACCAGCGCGTGGCGGTCGCTGCCGCCGGTGGCGGCCAGCAGCACCGGCACGTCGATCAGCGCGTTGTGGTCGACGAAATCGAACAGGTGCTTGAACAGCCCGGTGAAGGAGGCGCGATACACCGGGCTCGCCACCACCAGGAAGTCCGCCGCTTCGATCGCGGCGATGTCGGCCTTGACCTCATCGGGCAACTGCGAGGGGTAGAGCGCGCCGGCCAGCTTGGGGCCGACGGTGCCGAGTTCGATCAGGCGCACGTCGATCGAAGCCTGCTCGCCCAGGGCGTCGATCAGCGCTTCGACGACGGTCAGGGTGCGGGAGGGACGTTGCAGGCCGCCGGAAACGGCCACGACTTTGATGGGCTTGCTCATGCTTTCACCTTTGTGGGTTGTGTGCGGCGTGCCAGGGTTGGCACTTGCATGAGCATTAGCACGGTGCGTGCCAGGAGCTTTGTGCTTGTAAAACAGTGGCTTGAGAATATGGCGTCGACGCTGCTGCTGGCGCCGCAGCAGAGGCCGGATCGAACTGCTGCTCACGCAGCAGCTGCGCCTCCAGCCCGGAATGGCGCGATATGCCGTGCATCGCGCCAAAAGGAGTGGTGTTCGGCGCGGTCGGGATTCATCACGCCAAAAACGCCGATCCCGCCACTATGAGCGCGGCGGGATCGGTATTTGCATGATTGCAGGGTGGAGGGGGTGGCGCCGATCCGTTCGGCGCGGGTCTTCAGCCCCGCTTGTTCAGCCTCAGCGCCAGCCGGTCGCCGCCGAACTGGATCACGGTCACCAGCGCCACCAGCAGCACGATCACGGTCAGCATCACGTCGGTGTCGAAGCGCTGATAGCCGTAGCGGTAGGCGAGGTCGCCCAGCCCGCCGGCGCCGATCGCACCCGCCACCGCCGAGGCGTTGATCATGCTCACCAGCGTGATGGTGAACCCGGCGACGATGCCCGGCCGGGCCTCGGGCAGCAGCACGTGCCAGATGATGTGCCAGCGCTTGCAGCCCATCGCCTGCGCCGCTTCGATCAGGCCGCGGTCCACCTCGCGCAGGCTGACCTCGGCGATGCGGGCGAAGAAGGGGACCGCGGCCGCACTCAGCGGCACGATCGCGGCCCACACCCCGTAGCTGGTGCCGACGAGCAGGCGGGTGATCGGGATCATCGCCACCATCAGGATCAGGAACGGAATCGAGCGGACGACGTTCACCACGCTGCCGAGCACGCTGTTGGCCCAGCGCGCCGCGAAGATGCCGTCGCGCGCGGTGGCGACCAGGATCAGCGCCAGCGGGATGCCGAGCAGCAGCGTGATCAGCGACGACACGCCGATCATCACGAAGGTCTCCCAGGCGCCGGTGAGCAGCCGATCAATGAGCAAGGGCGACATAACCCAGTCCTCCCACCTTGTCGGCCAGGCCGCGTGCGCGGCGGATGATGTCCGCGGCCGGTTCGCTCGAATCCACGCTCACCAGCAGATGGCCCTGCGCCCGCCCCTGGATGCGGTCGATGCCTCCATGCACGAGCCGGGTGCCGGCGCCCAGCACGCTGGCGATCGACAGCAGGTCGGGGTCGCGGCGGCTGACGCCGGTGAAGTGCAGGTCGAGCAGCAGCGCGCGCGCTTCCGCGCTGCGCTCGGGGTGGATGCGGCCGTTGAGGTCGTCGGGCAGGTCGTGATGCACGGTGCCGAGCAGGCTGCGCGTGACCTCGTGCTGCGGGTCGCCGAACACCTGCCACACCGGGCCTTGCTCCACCACGCGGCCGCGTTCCAGCACCACCACGCGGTGGCAGATCTCGTGGATCACCTCCATCTCGTGGGTGATCAGCACGACGGTGAGGCCCAGGCGCTGGTTGATGTCCTTCAGCAGCGCGAGGATGGCCTGGGTGCTCTCCGGGTCGAGCGCCGAGGTCGCCTCGTCGCACAGCAGGATCTCGGGCTGGTGCACCAGGGCGCGCGCGATGCCCACGCGCTGCTTCTGCCCGCCCGACAACTGCGCCGGATACCTGTCGCGCTTCTCGGTCAGGCCGACCAGCTCCAGCAGCTCGGCCACACGGCGCTCGATGTCGGCCGCGCTCGTGCCCGCCACCTTCAGCGGCAGGGCCACGTTCTGCCACACTGTCTTCGCCGACATCAGGTTGAAGTGCTGGAAGATCATGCCGACGCGCCGGCGCAGGCCGACGAGCTCGTTCTCGTCCAGTGTCGCGATGTCGCGCCCGTCGATCAGCACCTTGCCGCTGCTCGGGTCTTCGAGCCGGTTCAGGGTGCGGATCAGCGAGGACTTGCCGGCGCCGCTGCGGCCGATGATGCCGAAGATCTCGCCGCGCTGGATGTCGAGGTCGATGTCTTCCAGCGCGGTGACCGCGCCGCGGCCGGTGTCGTAGGTCTTGCCGATCGCCTCCAGCCGGATGTGGGCGAGCGACTGCTCGATGCGGGTTGCAAGCCGGTCCATGGTGTCAGTGCTCCCAGGCCGCGGTGTAGAACTTGCCGGAATGCTTGTCGAGCGCGGCGCGCACCGCCGGCGAGGTCTGGTAGATGCGCACGAACTTCTGCAGGCGCGGGTCATCCTTCCCTTCCGGACGGGTGACGAACTGCAGCGCATACACCTTCTGGTCCTGGCCGTCGAAGATCAGCGCCTTGGCCGGGTCGATCGTGCCGGCCAGCTTCAGGTAATGCGGCATGCCCTGCGCCAGGTCGAAGTCATCGAGCGCGCGCGCCAGTTGCACCGCTTCGAGTTCGATGATCCTGAGCTTCTTCGGGTTGTCGACGATGTCGGCCTGGGTGGTCTTGTAGCCGGTGCCCGGCTTGAGCCTGATCAGCCCGGCCTTCTCCAGCAGTTGCAGGCCGCGCGCGCCATTGACCGCGTCGCCGGCGATCGCCACCTTGGCGCCCACCGGGATGTCGGCCAGCGCGTTGTGCTTCTTCGAGTACAGGCCGACGTTGTTGATGATGCCGATCGCGGCCGGCACCAGGTTGAAGCCGCCCGCCTTGTTGGCGTTCTCGAGGAAGGGGATGTGCTGGAAGTAGTTGGCGTCGATGTCGCCCTTGGCGACCGTGAGGTTGGGCGTGTTCCAGTCGGTGAACTCGACCAGCTCGACCTTCACGCCCTGTGCGGCGGCTTCCTGCACCGCGACCTCTAGCGCCGGCACGAAGGCCGCGGTGGTGCCGAGCTTGAGCGGCTTGTCGGTGGCGGCCTGGGCGAGGCCGATCGTGGAGGTCGCAAGGGCGGCGACGGCGAAGGTCTTCAGCCACTTGGCGGCGGTGCGGGGGAATGCGTTGTTCTTGCTCATGGTGGGCTCCTGGATGGGGATCGGTAAAAGGACTGACTGCGTGCAGATCAACCTGAAGCCCATGGAGCAAGAGCGATGCCAGAAGAAAAGGTGCTTTAAAACAGGCGCTTGAGTTTTTGCAGAGGTGTGGCGGCTGTCCGGATTTCAGCGCGTTTGTGGTTGCAGTGCACCATCGGCAGCAGCAGGACGGGGGCGGGCCAGCGCGTGGTTTCACCCGATCCAGGTGACCCGCCGATTCGCGGATTGGCTACATGCCCGATCGAAGTCGCCGATGCGATGACCGTTTGGGAGCGGTCCGGGTAGACTCCCGACGATTCGGTGCGCCCGTGCGGCCATCGCCGCGCACCCGAACCACTCGCATTCCAGGACGCATGCATGAGCGCCAGCTTTCAACAACTCGCCAACTTCATCTGGTCCGTCGCCGATCTGCTGCGTGGCCCCTACCGCCCGCCGCAGTACGAGCGCGTGATGCTGCCGCTGACCGTGCTGCGCCGCTTCGACGCCGTGCTGGCGCCCAGCAAGGACGCTGTGCTCAAGCGCCACGCCGAACTGAGCGCGAAGAAGATCGCCAACATCGACGCCATCCTCAACAACCTGGCCAAGGATGAGCACGGCAACCCGCTGGGCTTTCACAACCACAGCCAGCTCGATTTCCACAAGCTCAAGGGCGACCCGGAGAACATCGGCCGCCATCTGGCCGACTACATCGACGGGTTCTCCGAGAACATCCGCCGGATCTTCGAACGCTTCGAGTTCGACAAGGAGATCGAGAAGCTCGAGGAATCCAATCGCCTCTACCAGGTCGTCGCCCGGTTCGCCGAGATCGACCTGCATCCGCGCAAGGTCGACAACATCACCATGGGCCTGGTATTCGAAGACCTGATCCGGCGCTTCAACGAAGCCGCCAACGAAACTGCCGGCGACCACTTCACCCCGCGCGAAGTCATCCAGCTCATGGTCAACCTGCTGCTGGAGCCCGACACCAGCGTGCTCACCCAGGCCGGCGTCATCGTCACCATCTGCGACCCGGCCTGCGGCACCGGCGGGATGCTGGCCGAGGCGCAGAACTGGATCCGCGCCCACAACGAGCAAGCCACGGTCAAGGTGTATGGGCAGGACTACAACCCGCGCTCCTACGCCGTCGCAGCCTCCGACCTGCTGATCAAGGGCCAGCGCGACAGCCGGGTCGAACTCGGCAACACCCTGATCGACGATCGCTTTGCGGATATGCCCTCGTTCGACTACCTGCTCGCCAACCCGCCCTTTGGTGTGGACTGGAAAGCCGAAAAGAAGGTGATCGACCGCTGGACCGACTTCCGCGGCTACAGCGGCAAGCTGCCGCGGATCAACGATGGCGCCTTGCTCTTCCTGCTGCACATGATCAGCAAGTTCGCCGACTACGCGCCCGGCAACAAGGACCTGCCCGGTTCGCGTGCGGCCGTCGTCTTCAACGGCTCGCCGCTTTTTACCGGCGGGGCCGGCAGCGGCGAGAGCGACATCCGGCGCTGGATCATCGAGCGCGACATGCTCGAAGCCATCGTCGCCCTGCCCGAGCAGATGTTCTACAACACTGGGATCGGCACCTTCATCTGGGTGGTCAGCAACCGCAAGGCCGCCCAACGCAAGGGCAGGATCCAGCTCATCGACGCCCGCGCGCGCTACACGCCGATGAAGCGCAGCCTGGGCGACAAGCGCCGCTACCTCGATCAGGCTGCCCTCGATGCCGTCACCCGCGAGCACGGCGGCATGGCTGACGGCGAGACCAGCCGCGTGTTCGACAACACCGACTTCGGCTACCGCCGCATCACCGTGCTGCGCCCGCTGCGCCTGCGCTTCCAGATCACCCAGGATGCGCGCGAGCGCTTTCTGAATGCCTGCCCCGAACTGTTCGACGCCCTGCAGGCGGTGCGCGACGCGCTCGGCGACGAGCCGCTGCTGGACTGGAACCAGGCCTGGGACGCCGTACAGCAGGTGTTCATGGACTTGCCCGATGAGGTCGAGGGCTGGGCCAAGGGCGCGAAGGGCACGGCGCAGAAGAAGATCTTCCGCGACTGCTTCACCACCGTGGACCCCGAGGCCGCGCCGGTCATCGCCAGGCACCACAAGGTCGAGCCGCTCGACCTCGCCGCGCTGTTCCCCGGCCAGGCCTTATCCGCTGACGTCACGAAGGCCGAGCTGTACGCGCTTTTGGGTCTGTACGCCGATGGCAAGGGTAAGCACATCGAGTACGAACCCGATCCGGCGCTGAAGGACGCGGAGAACATCCCGGTGAAGGAGGACATCGTCGGCTACGTGCTGCGCGAGGTGCGCCCCTACGTGACCGACGCCTGGATCGACCGCGAGACGCTGGACGAGCAGGACGGCGGCATCGGCAAGGTCGGCTACGAGATCAACTTCAACCGCGTGTTCTTCCAGTACCAGCCACCGCGCCCGCTGCACGAGATCGACGCCGAGCTGGCGGAGGTCGAGAAGGAGATCCTGGACTTGCTGCGGGAGGTGACGGAGTGACGGCGCAGGAACTGCTGGAGCAGCTCAATCTGCTCGATGAAAGCGAGCGCATCGAGGCGAAGTCCGCCAGTGAGATCGGCAAGTCGCTGCTGGAAACCGTCTGCGCCTTTGCCAACGAGCCCGGCCTCGGCGGTGGCTGGGTGTTGCTTGGCGTGGCAAGGGAGGAGTTGGCGCTCTTTCCAAGCTATGAGGTCCAGGGCCTGGATCAGCCGGACAAGCTGAGTGCCGATCTGGCCAGCCAGGCTGCCAGCAAGTTCAACCGCCCCCTGCGTCTGGATATCCAGACCGAGGCGGTGAACGGCAAACCGGTGATCCTCGCGTTTGTGCCGGAAGCGGCACCCCAGGACAAGCCCATCTACTTCAAGGCCCAGGGGCTTCCGCGCGGTGCTTTCCGGCGGATCGGCAGCACCGATCAGCACTGCAACGAAGAAGACCTGATTGCCCTGTACCAGAACCGGCAACTGGAGAGCTTCGATTCAGGCCTGGTGCCGGATGCCGACCAGGACGATTTCTCGCCCGATGCCATCGCCGACTACCGCCAGTCCCGTCGCGATGCCAACCCGGATGCAGAAGAATTGCGCTGGTCGGATGACGAACTGCTGCAGGCGCTGGGCTGCGTGCGAAAGAACGAGCGCGGCGAGTGGCAGCCGACCGTAGCCGGCCTGCTGCTGTTCGGTAAGCAGGTGGCCTTGCGCCGCAGCTTTCCCATGACACGGGTCGACTACATCCGCGTGCCCGGCCGCGACTGGGTGCCCGACCCCGAGCGCCGCTTCGATAGCATCGAGCTGCGTGACCCACTGATCCGGCTGATCAGGCGGGTGCAAGCCGCCATTCTGGACGATCTGCCCAAGGCCTTCGGGCTGGCTGAAGGCGACCTGCAACGCAAGGACAGCCCAGTGGTGCCGCAGCGCGTCATTCGCGAGGCGGTGGTCAACGCCCTGATGCACCGCAGCTATCGAAGCCACGCGCCAATCCAGATCATCCGCTACAGCAACCGGCTGGAGATCCGCAACCCGGGCTTCTCGCTCAAGTCGCCGGAGCATCTGGGCGAACCCGGGTCGATCCCGCGCAACCCCAAGCTCGCCGCCGCCCTATACGACACCCGTTTTGCCGAGACCAAGGGCAGCGGCGTGCGCGTCATGCGCGAAATGTGCGAGCAAGCCGGGCTTGCGCCACCGCTGTTCGAGTCCGATCGCGAACGCGAGCAGTTCGTTGTCCGTCTGTTCTTCCACCACTTCTTGGGGCCGGACGATCTGGCCTGGCTCGGGCAGTTCAAGGATCTGCAGTTGTCCGATGCCGAGGCCCGTGCCCTGGTCGTGACTCGCGAGGTCGGTGCCATGGACAACGCCACCTGGCGTGAGATCAACAAGGTCGACACACTCGCCGCCAGCCACGGACTGAAGAAGCTGCGTGACGCTGGCCTGCTGCAGCAGAACGGCCGCGGCTCGGCGACCTGGTACAAGCCCACGGCCTACATGCTGGGGAGCGATGAAGACGTGGCAGGCGATGACGAAGGCTTGTCTAGTGACCCAGGCGGCTTATCTAGTAACCCCGAGGGCTTATCTAGCAACCCCGAGGGCTTATCTAGCAACCCCGAGGGCTTATCTAGCAACCCTCGCAGCTTATCCAGCAACCCCGATCCGGCCGCACAAGCGGTCAGGCGTGCCTTGCTGAACGAGTTGCCAGGGGAACTGGCCGCTCAGGTCGGCAGTCTCGGCCAACGCCGCCCGCCCAAGGACGTGCGTGAAGTTGTCTTCCGGCTCTGCCAGCAGCGCGACTATCGCGCTGAAGAACTGTCCCAACTGCTGGTGCGCAATGTCGAAACGGTGCGCCAGAACTACCTGCGCCCCCTGCTGCGTGCCGGTCGCATCGTCATGGCCCGTCCAGACAAACCGAACGACCCCGACCAGGCCTACCGGGCGGTGCAAGTGCCATGATCCCGTCAGTCCACCATGCAAGCAGGGCAGGCAGCGGGATCAGCGCCTGTTGTGTGTTCGTCCGATGCCTGCCGATTCGGGAGGCGCTGTCTCCCGAATCGGCAGGGCGGCTTCCGGCTCAGACGGAGTCGCTAGGCGTCTCCCGGATTGTGGGGACGCTGCCCCCGCAATCCGCAACGGCTGCCCACACCATCCTGCCGCGCACCGACAAGCATCACGCCCTCGTCGAGTACGCCTTGGCCGGCATCGACAAGCAACTGTTCGTGTCGACATACCTGCTCGAACTGCCGCAGAAGGAAGAGATGCAGTTGTTCATCGATGAGCAGTTGCGGGAGGTCGGGGAGTGAGTTCACAGGAATGGAAAACCATCCCGCTACGCTACGTTTGCGAGTTGAATCCGTCGGTCCCTTTCGACGAGTTTGACGACGACGATGACCTCACCTTTCTCCCAATGGACAGGGTGAAGTGCGGGTACTTCATCCCGAATTCCGAAAAGTTCTCGAAGTACGGCTCTTCCTACACTGCCTTCGAGGATGGCGATATCGTCCTGGCGAAGGTCACGCCCTGCTTCGAGAACGGCAACATCGCCGTAGCAGAGCACCTTGTCGGTGGGAAGGGCTTTGGTAGCTCGGAACTGTTCGTGATCCGCCCGACGGTCGCCGAGCGCAGGTTCCTCTTCTATTACTTTCAGTCTTCGATCTTCAAGCAGGATGGCGAGGCCTCCATGACGGGCGCGGGCGGACTCAAGCGCGTGTCGCCCGACGTGCTCCGTCAGCACCGTCTGCCATTCCCGAGCCAGGATGTTCAGCGCCTCATCGCCAACTACCTCGACCGCGAAACCGCCCGCATCGACCGGCTGATTGCCGCCAAGGAGCGCATGCTCGCGCTGCTGGAAGAAAAGCGCGCCGCCCTCATCAGCCGAGTCGTCACCCGCGGCCTCGACCCCGACGCCCCGCTCAAACCCTCCGGCCAGGAATGGCTGGGCGAGATTCCGACGCACTGGGGATTGCAGCGTTTGAAGCAGCTTGCCGAGGTTCGAGGTGGATTGACCTTGGGTAAGCAGTACTCCGGTGAATTGCTGGAGTACCCGTATTTGCGCGTCGCAAATGTTCAGGATGGTTACCTTGACTTGGACGATGTTCTGACTGTTGAGGTGCCCGCATCCGAGGCCGCGTCGAACCTTCTCGCGAAGGGTGATGTGTTGATGAACGAGGGTGGCGACATCGACAAGCTCGGTCGTGGCTGTGTATGGCGGGATGAGATCGCACCTTGCCTCCATCAAAACCATGTGTTCGCGGTCAGGCCTCATTCGGTCGACTCCGACTGGCTCGCCCTATGGACGTCGACGCTGGAAGCAAAGCGTTACTTCGAGAGTCGCGCCAAGCGCTCGACTAATCTGGCGTCCATATCTGGATCGAACATCAAGGAGCTTCCAGTTCCGTTGCCGCCGATAGAGGAGCAACTGGCAATACGGCAGTTCCTGGCCGACAGACGCCACCGACTCGAGAAAATCCGTAGTGAATTGCGGCAGTCCCTGCACCTGCTGAAAGAGCGCCGCGCCGCGCTGATCACCGCCGCGGTCACCGGCCAGATTCCGCTGGAGGAGATGAGCGCATGAAATTCGAAACCTTCCAGGCGGGCCGCTGGCAGCCGCGCTACCAGTACAAGAGCTTCGAGCCGGTGCCGGTCAACCACGAGTGGACCTGGGAAGACGCCACGATCAACGCCTTGCTGGAGCAGGCCACCCAGGCGCTGGGGGAGCTGAATGCGTTTTCGCTGATCGTTCCCGACATCGATCTGTTCATCGAAATGCACGTGGTCAAGGAGGCACAGACTTCCAGCAAGATCGAGGGCACGCAAACGGCCATTGACGAGGCCTTGATGTCCGAAGACCAGATCCGGCCCGAGAAGCGCGACGACTGGCGTGAGGTGCGCAACTACATCGATGCGGTCAACCTGGCCATTGACGAGTTGCAGCGCCTGCCCTTGTCCAACCGGTTGCTGAAGCAGACCCACGCCACGCTGATGCGCGGGGTGCGGGGCGAGCACAAGCTGCCGGGCGAATTCCGCGCCAGCCAGAACTGGATCGGCGGCTCCAGTCTGGCCGATGCGGCCTTCGTACCGCCGCACCATGAAGGCGTGCCCGAGCTGATGGGCGACCTGGAGAAGTTCTGGCACAACGAAGCGGTGGTGGTGCCGCATCTGGTGCGCGTCGCCATCAGCCACTACCAGTTCGAGACGATTCACCCCTTTCTGGACGGCAATGGCCGAATCGGGCGGCTGATGATTCCGCTCTACCTCATCAGCCACGGGCTGCTGGCCAAGCCCTCGCTGTACCTGTCGGATTTTTTCGAGCGCAACCGGGCCAGCTATTACGACGCGCTGATGCGGGTGCGCACCAGCAACGACCTGATTCACTGGGTGCGGTTCTTCCTGAATGGGGTGACGCAGACCGCGGTCAAGGGGCGCGACACCTTTCGGCAGATCCTGTCGTTGCGCACCGAAGTGGAGCACGCAGCGCTGGACATGGGCCGCCGCGCGGCCATGGCCCGCGATGCGCTGAACCTGCTGTACCGGCGCCCCATCGTGGCCGCGGCCGACCTGGAGCGGGCGCTGGGCGTGTCCACACCCACGGCCAATACGCTGATCAAGGCGCTGATCGAGCGGCACGTGCTGGTGGAGATCACCGGCCAGCAGCGCGGCAGGGTTTATGCCTTTGACCGTTACCTTAAGCTGTTCACAAGTTAAAGTTAGCGCTGAATATTTAACCAATACCTCGCGCTGCTAAAGGAAACGAGCGATGAAGACCACCAGCGAAGCCGCTTTCGAGACCGCCATCGAGTCGGTCTTGCTCGCCGGGGGCTACGCGCGGGTGGACAGCAACGCCTTCGACCGCGAGCGCGCGATCTTCCCCGACGAGGCGCTGGCCTTCATCCGCGCCACCCAGGGCAAGGTGTGGGACAAGCTGGAGGCGCTGCACGGCGAGCAGACCGGCCTGCGAGTGCTCGAGTCGCTGTGCAAGTGGCTCGACACCCATGGCGCGCTGGCCACGCTGCGCCACGGCTTCAAGTGTTTCGGCAAGACCTTGCGCATCGCCTTCTTCCGCCCGGCACACGGCCTGAACCCGGAACTCGAGGCGCGCTATCGGGCCAACCGGCTGGGGCTCACCCGCCAACTGCACTTCAGCCCGAAGTCGGAAAAGTCGCTGGATGTGGTGCTGTCGGTGAACGGCATCCCGCTGGTCACGCTGGAGCTGAAGAACCCGCTCAGCGGCCAGACCGCCGCCAACGCCATCCACCAGTACCGCCACGATCGCGACCCGCGCGAGCCGATCTTCGTGTTTTCCAAGCGCGCGCTGGTGCATTTCGCGGTGGATACCGAAGAGGCGCACATGGCCACGCGCCTGGCCGGTTCATCGACCTACTTTCTGCCCTTCAATCGCGGCGCGGACGATGGCGCCGGCAACCCGCCCGACCCCGAGGGGCGCAACTACAAGACGGCCTACGTGTGGGAAGAGGTGCTGCAGCGCGACAGCCTGCTCGACCTGCTCGCGCGCTTCCTGCATCTCGATGTCGAAGAGAAGACCACCGACGACGGCAAGAAGCTGCGCAAGGAAAGCCTGATCTTTCCGCGCTACCACCAGTTGCAGGCGGTGCGCCAGATGGTGGCGGCGGCCGCCAGCGAGGGCGTAGGCCATAACTATCTGGTCGAGCATTCGGCCGGCAGCGGCAAGAGCAACACCATCGCCTGGCTGGCGCATCGCCTGTCCAGCCTGCACGACGAGCGCGATCAGCGGCTGTTCGACAGCGTGGTCGTCATCACCGACCGCGTGGTGCTGGACCGCCAGTTGCAGAACACCATCTACCAGTTCGACCACCGCCAGGGGGTGGTGCAGAAGATCGACGAGGACTCGCGCCAGCTCGCCGAGGCGCTGGAGGCGGGCGTGCCGATCATCATCACGACCTTGCAGAAGTTTCCCTTCGTGTCCGGGCAGTTGATGAAGCTCGCCGAAGAACGCGGCGAGGGCAGCAAGAGCCATCTGCCCACGCGCAGCTACGCGGTGATCATCGACGAGGCGCACAGCTCGCAGTCGGGCGAGACGGCGACGGAATTGAAGGGCGTGCTCGGTGGCGCCGAGCTGCGGCGCAAGGCGCAGGAGATGGCGGAGGAAGAAGGCGAACTCGAACTCGAGCGCCTGTTCCGTTCCATGGCCAAGCGTGGCCAGCAGCCGAACATCAGCTTCTTCGCCTTCACCGCCACGCCAAAGCACAAGACGCTGGCGATCTTCGGCCGCAAGGGCGAGCCCTTCCACCGCTACACCATGCGCCAGGCGATCGAGGAAGGCTTCATCGAGGATGTGCTGAAGAGCTACGTCACCTACAAGACCTACTACAAGCTGATCAAGAAGGCCGAGGACGACCCCAACGTCGAGCGCAAGAAGGCGGCCAAGGCGCTGGCCCGCTTCATGCGCTTGCACCCGCACAACATCGGCCAGAAGACCGAGGTGATGGTCGAGCACTTCCAGCACTTCACCCGCCACAAGATCGGCGGCCACGCCAAGGCGATGGTGGTGACCGGCTCGCGGCTGGAGGCGGTGCGCTACAAGCAGGAATTCGATCGCTACATCGAGGAAAAAGGCTACCCGATCAAGAGCCTGGTCGCATTCTCGGGCAGTGTCGAAGACGACAGGATCGCCGAGAAAACCTACACCGAAGTGGAGATGAACGGTGGGCTGAAGGAGAAGGCGCTGCCGGAAACCTTCGCCAAGCCGGAATTCCGCGTGCTGCTGGTGGCCGAGAAATATCAGACCGGCTTCGATCAGCCGCTGCTGCACACGATGTATGTGGACAAGCGCCTGGCGGGCATCCAGGCGGTGCAGACGCTGTCGCGCCTGAACCGCACCCATCCGCTCAAGGACGACACCTTCGTGCTCGACTTCGTCAATGAGCCGGGCGAGATCCAGGAGGCCTTCCGCCAGTATTACGAAGGCGCGGTGATGGGGGAGGCGGTCGATCCCGACAGGCTCTACGCGGTGAAGGCCGAGCTCGATGCCTCGGGCATCTACCGTCAGACCGAGGTGAGCGATTTTTCGCGGGTGTTCTTCGCGCCCAAGCGCCGCCAGAGCCCCGGCGACCACAAGGCGATGAACGCGGTCCTCGATCAGGCGGTCGCGCGCTTCGTGCAGTTGCAACACACGGAAGAGGAGGAAGCCGAGCTGTGGCGCGGCAAGCTGCAGGCCTTCCGCAATCTGTACGGCTTTCTGAGCCAGGTGATTCCGTATCAGGACAGCGATCTGGAGAAGCTGTTCGCCTACCTGCGCCACCTCGCGCTGAAGCTGCCCAAGCGCAAGAGCGGGCCCGGCTACCAGTTCGATGAAGAGGTCGAGCTCGACTATTACCGCCTGCAGAAGATCAGTGAAGGCTCGATCAGCCTCGACGAGGGCTATGCCAAACCGCTGGACGGCCCGCGCGAGGTGGGCTCGGGCATGGTACGCGAAGAGCAGGTTTCGCTGTCGCGCCTGATCGACATCATCAACCAGCGCTTCGGCGACGAACTCAACGAAGCGGACCAGTTGTTCTTCGACCAGATCGCCGAGGCAGCGAGCTTGAACGAGTCGTTGCAGAGGGCGGCCGAGGTCAATTCCCTCGACAAGTTCCAGCTCGTGTTCAGGCAGGTGCTGGAGTCCCTGTTCATCGAGCGCATGGAGTTGAACGAGGAGTTGTTCACCGATTACATGGCCAAGCCGGAGATGCAGGCGCTGGTGTCGAAATGGCTTGGAGGCCAGGTCTACGATCGGCTGTCGGCGGCAAGGAAGTTGGTCGGCTGACGCCGCCCGGATTGCGCAGCAAACCCACGACGACATCTCGGGCCTTCGCCTCACCCCGTCGCCGCACCCACCGTCCAGTAGAACCCGGGCGCGGTGCCGTTGATCGCGTGGTCGCCCACCACCCGCGCCTTGAAGATCACCGGGTTGTGCGAGGCCAGCGTGCGCGCGTTGCGCCAGTGGCGGTCCAGCCGCCGGTCTTCCTGCACCGCCGAGGCGCCGCCGACGTCGAACAGTCGCGTGGTCGAGGTCAGCACGGCGTCGACCAGGCCGACCTGGGCCTTTGCCGCGCTCAGCTCGACGTCCACCAGCAGGCTTTCGGGGACGGCTTCGCCGCGCCGGCGCAGGCGGTCGATGTCCCCGAGCCTGGCGGCCACTGCGCCGACGGTGGCGCCGGCCAGGTAGGCGGTACTGGCGAGCTGGCCGACGACCTGCTGGATGAGCGGGTCTTCGCGCGGGGTGGTGCCGCCGCCGTGGCTGAACACGCGCTTGCGCGGGCGTACGTAGGCGCAGGCGTCGCGCTCGATGGCACGGGCGATGCCGGTCAGCGTGGCCAGATGGACGAGCTGGAAGAAGGCGGTCATCGACGTCGGCCCGCTGCGCGCGCAAGGCCAGATCGAGGCGGGGTCGACCTCGACGTCGGTGAGGCGGGTGGTGCCCGAGCCGGTCAGGCGCTGGCCAAAGCCCTTCCAGTCGTCGATGCGCTCCACGCCGGGGGCGTCCGCCCGCACCAGAGCGATGACGGGCTGCTCGGCGCCGCCCGCCACGCCCTCCTCCTGCAGTTGCGCGCTCACCGCGATCCAGTCGGCGTACAGCGAGCCGCTGCTGTAGTACTTGGTGCCGTTCAGGCGCAGCGCGCCGTGCTGGCGGGTGATCCGCGTCGCCGGCTGGCCGAGCGCGCCGTCACCGATCTCGGTGGTGGCGTTGCCGAAAATCTCGCCCGCGGCGGCGCGCTCCAGCCAGGGGGCACGGTGCGCGGGGTCGATCTCGGCGTACAGGCGCTCGATCTGCCCGAAATGGGCGCGGAAGATGTTGGGCAGGTTCGAGTCGGCCTCGGCGAGCTCGATCAGCAGCGCGAAGAACTGCTCGACCGAGGCGCCGAAGCCGCCGTGTTCCACCGGCACGCGCAGGGCGCCGAAGCGGGCCTCGCGCAGCCAGCCGACGGCGTCGAAGGGCAGCTCGCGGTCGTGCTCGCGTTCGGCGGCGCGCTCGGCGATGCGGGCGAAGATGGGGCGGAAGCGCGCGGCCAGGGTCTCGAACTGCGGCGCAGGGGCGGCGAGCGCGGGCGCGACGGCCGTCGGAGAGACCGCCGGTTCAGCGCCGGACTTCGTTCTGATGAAGGGATGGGGCAGGCCGGATTGTCGTGCGTTCATGCGAACTCCACATTGCGGGTTTCGGTCTTGGGGGTGAAGGCGCCGCGATAGCGGGCGGCCGGATGGCGCTCGTTGATGCGGTCGCTGCCGAACAGCTTCTGGCGCAGGGTGCCGGGGCGGTACTCGCGCTTGGCCAGGCCGCGCTGCTGCAGCACCGGCAGCAGGTGTTCGTTGAACTCCTCGTAGGAGCCGGGCAGGTGCCAGTTGATGACGTTGATGCCGTCGACGCCGGCCTGCTGCCACAGCTCGAGCTGGTCGGCGATCTGCTCCGGCGTGCCGGCGACACGGCCGCGGCGCGAGGCCAGGCGGCCGAGGTCGGCCACGGTCGGTTCGGTGCCCGGCGAGCTCTTCGCGTACCAGTCGAGGATGCTCTGGCTGGCCTCGGACTGGATCGCCGCCAGCGGGGTGTCGGCCGGGTAGGGCCTGCCGTAGCGGTCGACCGCGTAGTTGTGGTGGGCGAGGAAGCCGTCGACGCTGGCGTATGCGTCGTATTCCGCTTCCTTGTGCCGCACTTCGGCCTCGGTGCTGCCGATGATGAAGCTCAGGCCCTGGAAGAACTTGATGTCTTCGGCGCGGCGGCCGGTGGCCACCGCGAGGCGGCGGGTGTCGCGGATCAGCTCCGCAGCCACCGTGGGATTGGGGGTGACGATGAACTGGCCTTCGGCATTGGCCGCGGCAAACTGGCGTCCGGCGCCCGATGAGCCGGCCTGGAACAGCAGCGGCGTGCGCTGCGGCGAGGGCGCGCTCAGGTGCGGCCCTTCCACCCGGTAACGTGGGCCGACGTGGTGGATCTTGTGGATCTTGTTGTGGTCTGCGAACACGCCGCGCGCGCGGTCGATCAGCAGCGCGCCCTCGTCCCACGAGCCTTCCCACAGCTTGTAGACGACATCGACGTATTCCGCCGCCCAGGCGTAGCGCTCGTCGTGCGGGGTGAGCTGGTCCTGGCCGAAGTTGCGCGCGGCGTTCTCCAGGTGGGTGGTGACGATGTTCCACGCCACCCGTCCGCGCGAGATGTGATCCAGCGTCGACACCTTGCGCGCGAAGTCGAAGGGGTGGGCCTGCAGCACCGAACTGGTGAAGGCGAGCCCGAGGTGCTCGGTGTTCACCGCCAGGGCCGACAGCAGCACCGACGGGTCGTTGCTCGGGATCTGCAGCCCTTCGCGCGCATTGACCTCGTAGTCGCCGCCGAGCGGACCATAGAGGCCGACCACGTCGGCGAAGAAGATGGCGTCGAACAGGCCGCGCTCGAGCGTGCGCGCGAGGTCGACCCACAGATCGACGTCGTTGAAATCGACCTGTCGGGCATCGGGGTGCCGCCACTGTCCGTGCTGGATGTGGGAGGCGGTGTTCATGACGAAGGCGTTGAAGGCGAGGGCGGGCATGGGGTGTCCTGTTCCGAGGGATGGAGGGCGGAGAGGCGGCAACGGGCGGGCGTCGTTCAAGCGATGGCTTCGCTGCTGCGTGTCGTGGCTGTGTGGGCGGTCCGGTCTGGGCCTTGCGGGGTGGGCGTGATCGGGATGACGGCGCTCGGGGTGCGGTCTGCGCGCTGACGCGCGATCGCCTCCTTGGCGACGCGATCGATGACCATGTCGTTGTGCGGCGGGTTGTAGAGGCCGCATTGCACGTCGCGGAAGTGGCGCTCCAGCGGCAGGTCGCGCGACAGCGCGTGGCCGCCGGCGATCTGCATCGCGAGTTCGACGATGCGGATGGCGTTGTTGGTCACCGCGTACTTGGTGATCGCGACCTCGCTGCCGAGCTTGTCCTTGAGGTCGTCGTGGCGGTCCCAGCGCTCGGCCAGGCCGTACAGCAGCGATTTCGACACGCCGATCAGGATCTCGATCTCGCCGATCTTGTGCTGCACCTGCGGCGCGTCCAGGATCACGCTGCCGAAGCTGGGCGCGAAGCGGCTGTCGGCGAAGTCGAGGATGAAGTCGCGCGCGGCGATGGCGATACCGAGATAGATCGCCGGCAACTGCAGCGAGTAGGCGCTGCTGCAGGCCATGAATCGGCTCGGCTTGCCCTTCTCGAGGCGGACCAGCAGGGCGTCCGCGGGCACTTCCACGTCGTCGAGCTCGACGTCGTGACTGCCGGTGCTGCGCATGCCCAGCGAATCCCAGGTTTCGACGATGCGCACGCGTGCGGACTTGCGCACCAGGAACTCGGCCGTCTGGTCGTCTTCCTCGATATGGGCGAGCACGGTGAAGTGGTTCACTGCGGGCGCCAGGGTGGAGAAGGCCTTGCGCCCCGAGATGACGTAGCCGTCGCCGTGGCGGCGGGCGACGGTGGTGGGCTTGAAGCCGCGCACGACGTTGCCGGCATCGCGTTCGGTGGCGAAGACGTTGATCAGCTCGCCGCGCTCGACGGCATCGCGGCACACGCGTTCGAACACGGCCTCGTCCCAGGCGCGCGTCGCGCTGAGGCCGAAGAAGGTCATCAGGTGCCAGCCGAGCGCGAGCGCGGTCGCGCCGCTGGCGCCGGCGATGCGCTCCTGCACCAGCAGCGTCTCGTACAGCGAGAGCCCCCGGCCGCCGTATTCCTCGGGGACGGTGAGGCCGAGCGCGCCGTTGTGCCTCAGGATCTCGAAGTGCTCGAACGGGAATTCGCCCGTCCGGTCGTAGCGCGCTGCCGTCGGCCGGATCGCGGCAGCAATGTCATTGGCGTAGGTGACGAGTTCGGCGTCGCGCGCGTTGCGCAGGGTCGGATCTTCGATGGGCATGGGCTTTGCTCCGCGGCTGCTCAGGAATAGAAGGAAGGCTTCGGGTAGTGGCCGTTGAGCGCCCAGTCGCCGAGTTCGCGCACCTTGTAATCCACCGGGTCGTGCAGGGTGTGCACGCGCAGGTTGCGCCAGAAGCGGTCGAGGCGCAGCGCGGCGGTGGTGGAGCGCGCGCCGGTGACCTCGAAGATGCGGCTGGTGAGATCCAGCCCGCCACGGGTGGCGGCGACCTTGGCGGTGGCGACGGCGAGCGCGACCTCGCCGCGGCCTTCCGCGCTGAGCGCGAGCCGTGTGTCCCAGGCGGCGTCGAAACGCGCAGCGGCGCGGTCGGCGAGCGCGCGGGTCGATTCGAGCGCGACCCAGAAATCGCCGTAGTGGGCGAGTACATAGGGGTCTTCGCTGACGTGGGCGGCGGGCGAGGCCGACCATAGGCGCGCCTCGTTGCGGGTGTAGTGGCGCGCTTCGGCGAGTGCGCCTTCGGCAATGCCGAGGAAGATGTTCACGAAGATGAGCTGGGCGAGCAGTGGGCGCAGGCAGGCGTTGGGCGAGGACAGCGGCCCCGGCCTGGACAGGATCTCGTCCTCGGCCACCGCCACGCGCTCGAACAGCGCACTGCCGCTGTCGGTCTGGCGCTGGCCCATGTTGTCCCAGTCCTCCAGCAGGGTGATGCCGGCGCGGCGGGTGGGGAGCGCGGCGATGATCAGCTTGCCCTCGGCGCTGTCCTCGACCGCCGAGGCCAGCAGCATGTCTGAGTCGAGCGCGCCGGAGCAGAAGCTCTTGCGCCCCGAAAACTCGCGCCCGCCGGCCACGCGGGTGGCGACGGTGCGCTTGTCGAGCGGGTTGAGCGCGTTGCCCCAGAACCAGCCCTGCGTCACCGTGTCGAGCAGCCAGGGCTGCCACTGCTCCGGGCTGCCGAACAGGCGTACCGAGGCCAGTTGCAGGTGGTGGAAGGCGAACACATGCGCGACCGAGCTGTCGGCTCGCGCCAGCTGGCGTACGACGGACAGCGTCTCGGCCCAGCTCGCGCCTAGGCCGCCGTATGCGCTCGGAATGCTCAGCTTCAGGAGACCGCTCGCGCGCAGCAGGTCGCGCTCGGCCTTCGGCGTGCCCCCGGCGAGGTCGCGCGCGGCGGCGGTTTCGGCGAAGCGTGCGGCCAGGCGTGCGGCGATGGCGGCGGGGGATTCCGCGCTTACGGTATTCGGTTCGAGGGTATGGGCGTCGCTCAGACTCATGGGGGATGGTTCCTTTGCCAGCGGACAGGTCGGTTCGAGCGGGGAGGGGACTGGAACGGGGGCGGAAAGCGGGGCGGACATGGGTGACGACATTCAGGCGTCGGCCGCGGCCAGGGCGTCGGCGGCGGTGTCGCCGATGAGGCCGAAGCGCTTGAGCTGGGTGCGCAGGATGTTGCGCGAGATGCCGAGCTGCTTTGCGGTGCGGACCTGGTTCTCGCGGCAGTACTCGAAGGCGGTCGTGAATAGCAGTTGCTCGATGCGCTCGTAGACCTCGGGCGTGTCTTCATCCAGCAGCCGGCGCAGGCCCGCGCGCACGGTGGCGAAGCCGTCTGCGTGGCTGCCGCCGGGATCGGGCGTCGCACCGGGAGGCGACAGCGCGAAGCCGGGCAGGCGCAGGTCGCCGGGATTGACGACGCCGTTCTGGCACACGATCAGCGCGAAGTGGACGACGTTCTCCAGTTCGCGGATGTTGCCCGGCCAGTGGTAGGCCACCAGTTCCGCGGCAGCTTCCTGGCTCAGGCGCGGTGTCGGGATGTCGAGGCGCTGGCGGTAGAAGTCGATGAAGTACTCGACCAGCGGCAGGATGTCGCCCGGGCGCTCGCGCAGCGGTGGCAGCTCCACCGGCGCGACGTTGAGCCGGTAGTAGAGGTCGAGGCGGAAATGCCCGGCCTGCACCGCCTTCTCCAGATTGACGTTGGTCGCCGCCACCAGGCGTACATCCACCGGGATCGGCTTGCGCGAGCCCAGCCGCACCACCTGGCGCTCCTGCAGCACGCGCAGCAGCTTGACCTGCATCGCCAGCGGCAGGTCGCCGACCTCGTCGAGGAACAGCGTGCCGCCGTTGGCCGCCTCGAACCAGCCGGCGCGCGCCTGCTGGGCGCCGGTGAAGGCGCCGGCCTCGTGGCCGAACAGCTCGGCCTCGACCAGGTTGTCGCTGAACGCGCCGCAATTGACCGCCACGAAGGGGCCGCTGCGTCCGCTCTGCGCGTGAATGTGGCGCGCCACCAGCTCCTTGCCGGTGCCGGTCTCGCCGATGATCAGCACGTTGGCTTCGGTCGGCGCGATGAGCTCCACCTGGCGCAGCAGGCGCAGCGATTTGGCGTCATGGAAGATCAACGCCTTGGCGCGGATGGAGAGCGCGCCTTGCCCGGCGTTGGGCAAGGTCAGCAGCTTGGCGGTGTTCGATTCGGGCATGTTGCACTCCTGTGCGGGGGCGACGCCGCGGCACTCCTGGCAGCGGATCAAGAGCGGCGCTCGTGTTGCAGTGGGGAAAGCGCAGCGGTCAGGGCGTGCTCGGCATGGTCGTTCTGCGCAGGCTCAGGAAGCGTCGCGTCTGGTGCCGCAGCCGGGCCAAGGCGCTGCTGCGGCCGCGCAACGGCGCTCGCTGGTCCGGCGTGATCATCCCGAGCGGGAGGTCGCCCGCGCTGTCGCGGAGTTGCTGCAACAGGCTCGGAGCGAGCGGCCAGGGCCCGTGACCGGACTCGACATTGATGTGTCCTGCATCGCCCGCATCGATCAGCCTGCTTCCCCAGCGCTCGGCCCATTCATGCGCCACGTCCTGGCTCAGCCACGGGTCGCTGCGGCTGACGACCATGAAGCTGGGACAGGGGAGGCCGGATTGCGGCAGGAAGCGGCCGACCCCGGCGCTGCGCTGTGGGTCCTCGCGCACGCCGAGGAGTTCGAAGCGCTCCGGATCGGCGGGCGCCACCAGCAGCAGGCCTGCAACCTTCTGCGGCCGATCCACCGCGGCCACCACGCTGGCGAGGCAGCCGAAGCTGTGCGCAACGATCCACACCGCACCGGCCGAGGCGTCGATCTCGCGCCGTACCTCGCCTGCCCAGCGCGCGAGCAGCGGGGTGTCCCAGTCGATGCCGCCGACGCGCCGGGCCTCGGGCAGTTCGCCCTCGAGCCAGCTCTGCCAGTGCCCGGGGCCGCTGCCGCGGTAGCCGGGGACGATCAGCACCGTCTGGCGCATGACGGCCTCACAGCGTGGCGATCGACACTTCGGTGGACTTCACCAGCGCGACGACCTCGGAGCCGGGCTTGAGCCCGAGCTCGTCGACCGAGCGCGTGGTGATCACCGAGGTGACGATGCCCGAGGAAGTTTCCACATCGACTTCGCTGACCACCTCGCCACGGATGATTTCCTTCACCCGGCCGCGAAACTGGTTGCGGACGTTGATTGCCTGGATTGCCATCGCAGTGCTCCTCGCTTACTTGGCGTAGATCTGGTCGAACACCCCGCCGTCGGCAAAGTGCTTCTTCTGCGCCGCCTGCCAGCCGCCGAGGTCCTCGATGGTGATCAGCTCGACTTTCGGGAAGCGGGCGACGTCGGCCGGGTCGGCGTGTTCGGGCCTGACCGGGCGGTAGTAGTGCTTGGCGGCGAGTTTCTGCCCGACCGGCGAGTACAGGTACTCGAGGTAGGCCTGGGCGAGCTTCTCGGTGCCGCGTTTTTTCGCCACGCCATCGACGACGGTGACCGGCGGTTCGGCGCGGATCGAGATCGAGGGCACGACGATCTCGAACTTGTCCGGGCCGAGTTCGTTGATCGACAGGAAGGCCTCGTTCTCCCACGCCAGCAGCACGTCGCCGATGCCGCGCTGGACGAAGGTGTTGGTGGCGCCGCGGGCGCCCGAATCCAGCACCGGCACGTGCTTGATCAGTTCGGTGACGAAGGCCTGCGCGGTCTGTTCGTTGCCGCCCGGCTGCTTGAGCGCGTAGGCCCAGGCGGCGAGGTAGTTCCAGCGCGCGCCGCCGGAGGTCTTGGGGTTGGGGGTGACGACCTCGACGCCCGGCTTGACCAGGTCGCCCCAGTCCTTGATGCCCTTGGGGTTGCCCTTGCGTACCAGGAAGACGATGGTCGAGGTGTAGGGCGAGCTGTTGTTGGCCAGGCGCTTCTGCCAGTCGGCGGGGATCTTGCCCGTCTGCTCGGCGATGGCGTCGATGTCGTAGGCCAGGGCCAGCGTGACCACGTCGGCTTCGAGGCCGTCGATCACCGCGCGCGCCTGCTTCCCGGCGCCGCCGTGGGACTGCTTGATGGTGACGGTCTCGCCGGTGCGGGCTTTCCAGTGCTTGGCGAACTCGGGGTTGAAGTCCTGGTAGAGCTCGCGTGTGGGGTCGTAGGAGACGTTGAGCAGGGTGGTCTGCGCGTGGGAGACGCCGGCGACGCCGGTGGCGAGCGCCAGGGTGAGCAGGGTGCTGCGAAGGGGGCCGAGCTTCATTTCTTTCTCCGGATGGGTGAGTGCGATGGCGAAAATCTAGCCTTCGTGCGCCTTCACCCGAACCAAGAAAAAACGGATTGCTTATTCGCTCGGCGGCTCGGGGGGCGACGACCCCGAGAGCGACGACCCCGCGCGCGACGAGCCCTCTGCGCGCGCGGCCCGTCTTTGGAATCCACGACCGGGTTCGCTAACATCTCGCGTTCTTTCGCCCGCCCCGCGACCGCGGCGCGGCCTGTCACGCCTTCGCATGGGGAATTCCACAAATGATCGTCTTCGTCACCGGCGCCTCCGCCGGCTTCGGCGCCGCAATCGCGCGCAGCTTCGTCAAGGGCGGCCACCGCGTCGTCGCCACCGCACGCCGCAAGGACCGCCTGGATGCGCTCGCCGCCGAACTCGGCGACGCGCTGCTGGCGCTCGAGCTCGACGTGCGCGACGCCGATGCGGTCGCCGCGGTGCCGGGCGTGCTGCCCGACGGCTTCGCCGAGGTGGACGTGCTGGTCAACAACGCCGGCCTCGCGCTCGGCCTCGAACCTGCGCACAAAGCCTCGCTGGAAGACTGGCACACCATGATCGACACCAACTGCACCGGCCTGGTGCAGGTCACCCGCGCCTTCCTGCCCGGCATGGTGGCGCGCAACCGCGGCCACATCTTCAACCTCGGCTCGGTGGCCGGACGCTGGCCCTATGCTGGCGGCAACGTCTATGGCGCCACCAAGGCCTTCGTGCGCCAGTTCAGCCTCAACCTGCGCGCCGACCTGCTCGGCACCGCGCTGCGCGTCACCGACATCGAGCCCGGGCTGTGCGGCGGTACCGAGTTCTCCAACGTGCGCTTCCACGGCGACGACGACAAGGCGGCCAAGGTGTATGCCGACGTGCAGCCGCTGACCGCCGAGGACATCGCCGACTCGGTGTACTGGATCGCCACCCGGCCGGCGCACGTCAATATCAACACCATCGAGCTGATGCCGGTGGCGCAGTCCTTCGCCGGCTTGTCGGTGCATCGCGGCTGAGCCCTGGCCGGCGTGCGACCACATCCGCAGCGGAGCGGGCAGGGCGCCGTCGCCGCTCCCTCGCGCTGGCGCCACGTCGGGTTCGCTTGCGACGATGGCCGCATGCGCCTGCCCGGGGGGGCGAGGCGGGCGGCCTGCGGACGACTCCGTGCCTGTGGCGAGTTTGTAACAGTGTCATTTTCTTGCAGCAGGATGCGCATAATTTCCGCAATGCATCATCGATCCGCCCGACCGTGACTCCAGATCTTCCGCCTTCCGCTCCGGAGCCCGCAGTGCCTTCCGTCGGGCGCCGCCCGCGCCCCTGGCGCGTGCTGGGCGTTGCCATCTGCGTGGCGCTGCTGGTGGCGAGCGTGGCGGGCGGCCTGCTGCTGTGGCACGAGGCCGGTACCTCGCGCCTGCAGGCGCGCGCGCTCGCGCGTTACGCCGCGCGCCTCGACTACGCCCTGCTGGCGGGGCCGAGCGCGGCGATCCGCTTTCCTGCCCACGGCCCCTTCGACCAGCGCCTCGGCTACACCGAGCTGGCGCGCTTTTCCGAGCGCCTGCAGGCGCGCGGCTTCGCACTCGTCGAGCAGGTGCGCTTCGACGATGCGCTGCTCGCCCACGTCGAGCGCGGCCTGTTCCCGCCCTACGCCGAGAAGACGCGCGCGGGCCTGGACGTCTTCGACTGTCGCGGCGAGCCGCTGTACGGCTTCCGCTATCCCTGGCGCGGATACGAGCGCTTCGAGGACGTGCCGGCGATCGTCGCCCAGGCCCTGCTCTTCATCGAGAACCGCGACCTCCTCGACGAATCGCGGCCGACGCTCAATCCCGCGGTGGACTGGGCACGCTTCGCGCGCGCGGCGCTCGGCCAGCTCGGACGCATGGTCGATGCCGACCTCGACGCGCCCGGCGGCAGCACGCTCGCCACCCAGATCGAGAAGTACCGCCACTCGCCTGGCGGCATCACCCAGGATGCGCGCGAGAAGCTGCGCCAGATGGTGTCCGCCTCGGTCCGTGCCTATCGCGAGGGCGAGCAGACGCTGCCGCTACGCCGGCGGCTGGTGCTCGACTACCTGAACACCGTGCCGCTCTCGGCCGCGCCCGGTCACGGCGAGGTCAACGGACTGGGCGACGGGCTGTGGGTGTGGTTCGGCGCCGAGTTCGCGCGCGTGAATGCCTTGCTGGCGGCGCCGGTGGGCGAGGGGGAGGAGCGCATCGCCCAGGGTCGAGCGCTGCGCCAGGTGGTCGCGCTGATGATCGCGCACCGTCGGCCCTCGTGGTATCTCGCCGGCGGGCGCGAGGAGCTGGCGCGCACCACCGACGCCTACCTGCGCCTGTTCGCCGAGGCCGGGCTGATCGGCGCCGTGCTGCGCGACGCCGCGCTCGCCCGGCCGCTCGCCTTCCGCGACCTCGTCGCCGATCCGGCCTGGGTTCCGGCCACGCCAGGCAAGGGCACGACCGCGGTGCGCGCCCGCCTCGCCGGTCTGCTCGACACCTCGCTGTACAGCCTCGACCGCCTCGACGCCGAGCTCGGCACCACCCTGCACGGCGGCCTGCAGCAGGCCGTGGGGGACTACCTCGGGCGCCTCGCCGACCCGGATTTCGCGCGCAGCCAGGGCCTGATCGGCGAGCGCATGCTGCAGCCGGCCACCCTCGGCGCGGTGCGCTACAGCTTCACGCTGGTCGAGCGCACCGCGGGCGGCAACCGCGTGCGCGTGCAGACCGACACCACCGACCAGCCGCTCGACATCAACGAGGGCAGCAAGCTCGAGCTCGGCTCCACCGCCAAGCTGCGCGTGCTGGCGACCTATCTCGAGCTGGTCGCCGAACTCCACGGCCGGCTCGCGGCGCTGGATCCTCCGGCGCTGCGCCGCGTCGAGGTCGACGCGCAGGACCGTCTGACGCGCTGGGCGATCGACCACCTCGCCAGCGCGCCGGACCGCAGCCTGCCGGCGATGCTCGAGGCCGCGCTCGAACGCCGCTTCTCGGCCAGCCCGGGCGAAGGCTTCTTCACCGGCGGAGGCCGCCACACCTTCGGCAACTTCAACGCCAGCGACAACGCGCGCAATCCCACCCTGCGCGAGGCCCTGCAGGCCTCGATCAACCTGCCCTTCGTGCGCCTGATGCGCGAGCTCGTGCGTCACACCATGTACCAGGTGCCGGGCAGCACCGCGCGCCTGCTCGAGGACAACGAGGACCCGCGCCGCGTCGAGTATCTGGTCCGCTTCGCCGACCGCGAGGGCCAGCTCTTCCTGCGCCGCTTCTGGCGCAAGTACCAGGACAGCACGGCGGAGGAGATCCGTTCCACCCTGCTCGACGGCCTGCGCCCGGGCGCGGACCGCCTCGCCGCGGTGTTCCGCTACCTGGAGCCCGAGGCCCCGCCGCACGCGCTCGCCGATTTCCTCGCCCGCCGCCTCGGCGAGCCCCCCGCCGCCGCACGCCTCGCCCAGCTCTATGCGCGCAACGCCCCGGAAGCCTTCGACCTGCCCGACCGTGGCTACGTGGCACGCGTGCATCCGCTCGAGCTGTGGCTGGTCGCCTTCCGCCTGCAGCACCCCGAGGCCACGCTGGCCGAGGCGGTGGCGGCGAGCGCGGACGAGCGCCAGCAGGTGTATCGCTGGCTGTTCCGCACCCGCGCCAAGGGCGCGCAGGACTCGCGCATCTTCACCCTGCTCGAGGTCGAGGCCTTCCTCGAGATCCACCGCCGCTGGGCGCGCCTGGGCTATCCCTTCGGCCACCTCGTGCCTTCGCTCGCCACCGCGCTTGGCAGCTCGGGCGATCGTCCGGCGGCGCTCGCCGAGCTGATGGGCATCATCGTCAACGACGGCCAGCGCCTGCCCGTGCAGCGCATCGACACGGTGCGCTTCGCGCGCGCCACGCCCTACGAGTCCGCCTTCGCCATCCGCCCGGTGGAAGGCGACCCGGTGATGGCGCCGGAGGTCGCGCGCGCGCTGCGCGGGGCGCTGTCGGACGTGGTCGAGGGCGGCACCGCGCGCCGTCTGGCGGGCGCTTTCAAGCTGGCCGACGGCAGCGAACTGGCGCTCGGTGGCAAGACCGGCACCGGCGACAACCGCATCGTGGTGCGCGGACGCGCCGGTCTTGCGCTCAACCGCACCGCCACCTTCGTGTTCTACCTCGGCCCGCGCCACTTCGGCACGCTGACCGCCTACGTGATCGGCCCCGAGGCGGCGAGCTACCGCTTCACCTCGGGCTTGCCGGTACAGATCCTGAAGTCGATGGGGCCCTTGCTGATCCCGCACCTGGAGCCGGCGGGCGCGCATGCCTGCCTGCCGCCGCCCTTGTCCGAAGCCGCGCCGCAGCCGGTGACGGCCGGATAGCGTGGATGTCGGCCCGCGGGCTCAGGGCTGGAAGGGCCAGAACAGCGGGATCAGCGCGCTGCACAGCAGCCAGGTGAGGACGTTCATGGGCACGCCGAGGCGGGCGAAGTCGGCGAAGCGGTAGTTGCCCGCGCTATAGACCAAGGTGTTGGTCTGGTAGCCGATCGGGGTGGCGAAGCTGCAGCTTGCGGCGAACATCACGCCGACCACGAAGGGGCGCGGATCCACCCCCATCTGCTGGGCGAGCCCGATCACGACCGGGGTGAACAGCACCGCGATCGCGTTGTTGCTCAGCACCTCGGTGGCCACCGAGGTGATCAGGATCACCAGCGACAACATCAGCCACGGCGACATGCCCTCGCCGAGCGCGGCGAGCTGGGCGGCGAGCAGCTGGTCGAGGCCGGAGTTGCGCATCGCGATGCTGATCGCGAGCATGCCGAAGATCAGCACCAGGATCGGCCACTCGATCGACTTGTAGGCCTCGTCGCTGGTGATGCAGCCGGTGGCGATCACGATCGCCGCGCCGATCAGCGCCAGGCCCTCGATCGGCATCACGTTCAGCGCGGCGAGCAGCATCACGCCGACGATGGTGGCGAGCGCGACCGGCGCCTTGTGGCGGCGGCTGGCCATCTGGCGGCCCTCGGTGATCGCGAACAGGTCGCCGTTGTCGCAGAAGCGCTGGATCTGCGCCGGCGTGCCCTCCACCAGCAGCACGTCGCCGCCGAGCAGCTGGAAGTCCTCGCCGATCTGCGCGAACGAGGCGTCGCGCCGATGCACCGCGACGAGGTGGATGCCGTAGCGCGCGAGCAGGTCGAGATCGCGGATCGGGCGCAGGATGTAGCGCGAGGTCTGGCCGACGATCGCCTCCACCATCACCAGGTCGCGCCGGCGCAGGGTCTCGATGTCGTGGGCCTCGGCGCCCGCCGGCGCCTGCAGGCCGACGCCGTCGCTGCTGCGCAGCGCCATCATCGCGTCGCTGCGGCTGTGCACGACCACGCGGTCGCCGACCTCCAGCCGGGTGTCCGGGGCCGGGTCGGCGAGCTCGATGTCGCCGCGCACCAGGTTGAGCACCTGGATGATGCCGTTCGACAGACGCGCCTCGCGCAGCGTCCTGCCGGCCAGGTGCGAGCCCTCGGGCACGAAGAGCTCGGTCATGAACCAGCGCTCGCCGGCGCCGAACTGCTGGCTCAGCGTCTCGCGCACCGGCAGCAGGCGCGGCGCGAACACCAGCATGAAGGCGCTGCCCACCAGCGCCATGAGGATCGCCGGCAGGCTGATCTCGAACATCGAGAAGGGCGCCAGGCCCTGCTCGCGCGCGACGCCGTCGACCAGGATGTTGGTCGAGGTGCCGACCATGGTGATCAGCCCGCCGAGGATGGTGGCGTAGGAGAGCGGGATGAGCAGGCGCGAGGGGGCGAGGCCCTGGCGGGCCGCCACCGCGATCACCGCCGGGATCATCACCATCACCACCGGGGTGTTGTTGATGAAGGGCGACACCAGCAGGCAGGCGGCGATCAGCGCCAGCAGCAGGCGGCGCTCGCCCGCGCCGGCCGCGGCGGCGAGCCACTCGCCGAGCTGGTCCACGCAGCCGGTGCGCGACAGCGCCGCGCTGATGATGAACAGGCAGGCGATGGTGATCGGGGCGCTGTTGCCGAACACACCGAGCACCTCCTTGGTGTTCAGCATGCCCGCCACGAGCAGCACGCCCACGGCGACCATGACCGCCACGTCGGGCTTCACCCACTCGCGCACGAAGGCGACGAAGAGGACGACGAGGACGAGGCCGACGAAGAGGGGGGCGTGGAGCTCGGGTAGCGGCATGGCGGCACGAATGGGCGGGGGAATGGAGCTTAGCTGCCGCGTTTATGCATTCAAAAGACTTGATATTCCATAGCTTATTCCTCTCGGTTCATTCGAGCGGTGGCTGAAGTCGGGCGGTGCGCGGCGATCCACCTCGGCGCCGCAGCCCGGCAGCGGGTGCCTGCAGTGGCGCAGGGGGTTCGATCTCGCCGTTGTCGGCCTATATTTGTCATGCGGGTCCCGCGAAGCCGCCTAGGAGGGGAAAGTCATGCGTCTCCGTTTCTTCCTGTCGTCCCCGGGCGATGTTGCCGACGAGCGCACATTCGCCCAGCAGGTCATCGAGCAGGAGCTGCCGAAGGATCCCTTCATGCGCGGCCGGGTCGGTTGCGAGGCGGTGCGCTGGGACGACCCTGCGGCACCGGTGGCGATGCCGGCGACACTGACGCCGCAGGAAGCGGTCAATCGCGGGCTGCCGCGGCCTTCGGCGTGCGACTGCGTGATCGTCGTGTTGTGGTCGAGGCTGGGGACGCCGCTGCCGGCGAGCTGCACCCGCCCCGACGGCAGCCGCTATCTCTCGGGCACCGAATGGGAATACGAGGATGCCATCGCCGCGAAGCCGCAGCCCCACATCCTCGTCTATCGCCGGCGCAGCCCGCCCGAGCTCGGCGACCCGCTCGATGCGGACTACGACGAGCGCCTCGCCCAGTACCGCAGGGCGAACGACTTCTTCAAGCGCTTCCGCAACGCGGATGGTTCGCTTGCCGGCGGCTTCGCCGAGTACGACACGCCGCAGGAGTTCCGCGACCGCCTGCGCGTGGATCTGCGCGCCTTCATCCAGCGCCGACTCGACAGCGAGCAGGCCAACGGGCAGACCGTACGCGTCAACGCGCCGCCGCCGTATGGACGGATTGCGAAGGCGCTCGCCAGCGGTTCTGCGGTGCCGATCATCGGTCCCGGCATCTGCCGCTCGGGGCGCCCCGGCGACGAGCCCTGGGACCCCGATGCACCGCGCTTTCTCCCCAGCGGCAACGAGCTGTCGGCGTGCCTGGCCGACGAGGCGGGGTTCCCGTCGCAGGCCGAACGCGACCAGCTGGCGGAGGTGGCGTCCTACTACGAGGCCTTCAAGACCCGCGATGCCCTGCGCGAGCGACTGCGTTCGCTGCTCGCGCCGGCCGCGCCGGACAAGCTCGCCGTGCCGCCGCTCTACTCGTTGCTCGCCAGTCTCGAGAAGCCGCTGCTGATCATCACGACCAACTACGACACCCTGATCGAGCAGGTCTTCCGCAACGCGCAGAAACCCTACGACCTGGTCGTGTACTCCGAACTCAAGGAGCTCGGCAACGCCGTCCTGTGGTGGCCGCACGGCGCCCTGAAGCCGGAGACGGTGGCGCCGAACGAACTTTCCATCGAGCTCGAGAAGAAGACGGTGATCTTCAAGATGCACGGCTCCATCGTTCCCCAGACGTCCGACCTCGACACCTTCGTGATCACCGAGTCGGACTATGTCGAACTGCTTGCGCGCATCGCCAGCAGGTCGGCGATTCCGGCCCTGTTCGCGTCGCACTGTCAGGACCGCAATCTGCTGTTCCTCGGCTACAGTCTGCGCGACTGGAGCTTCCGCACGATCCTGCAGAGCCTCAACCGCTTCTTCGCCAAGCGCCTCGTCGCCGGCGACGACGAGATCCAGTCGTGGGCGATCGACGATCGCTTCTCCGAGCTCGAGCTCAAGTTCTGGCAGCGGCGCGGGGTGTATCCCTACGAGGTGAACCTGGACGAGTTCGTCCGTTTGCTGCGCGCGAGGATGTCGCCATGAACGCCGAGGTCCGCATCGAGCAGCGTTGCCCCTACGTCGGCCTGCAGCCCTTCGAGGAGGCCGACCGGGCCTTCTTCTTCGGGCGCGAGCGCGACCAGCGGGTGATCATCGCCAACCTGCTCTCGTCCCCGCTGACGATCCTTTATGGATCGAGCGGGGTGGGCAAGAGCTCGGTCCTGATGGCCGGCGTCGTGCCGCAGCTGCATCGCGAGCGGCCGCGGACCCCGGTGGTAGTGTTCCGCAACTGGGTGGATCGCGACTTCCAGCTCGCGCTGACGCGCGCCTGCATCGAAACCGTCTGGGCCATGCAGGTGGACCAGCCCAGGCCGGCGGAGACCCTGCCCCTCGACGAGGTGCTGCGCGCCTGCGCTGAAGCTGCGCATGGCACGATCCTGGTGATCTTCGACCAGTTCGAGGAATACTTCCTCTATCACGCCAAGGACAGCGAGGCGGCCGGCGCGTTCGAGGCCCAGTTCGCGCGCGCGGTCAACCGTGAGGACGTGGATGTCGGTTTCCTGGTCGCGCTGCGCGACGACAGCCTGTCGCGGCTGGACCGCTTCCAGGAGCGCATCCACAACCTGCTGAGCAACCGCCTGCGGCTCAACCATCTGGAGCCGGAGGCGGCCGGCGACGCGATCCGCAAGCCGTTGGAGGTGTGGAACGCGCTGCAGGCGGTGGGCGTGCCGCCGGTCGGCATCGACGATGAACTGGTCGACGAGCTGCTCCGCCAGGTCCGTATCGGCCAGGTCTCGGCCGGACGCCCCGGGGGCAGCGGGGGGCTGCGCCACGACGAGGGCTGCATCGAGGCGCCCTTCCTGCAGCTGGTCATGGTGCGACTGTGGGAGGAGGAGCGCGCGCAAGGCTCGGACCGGTTGCGGCGGGAGACGCTCGACCGGCTGAAGGGTGCCGACGAGATCGTCCGCACCCACCTCGACGTCGCGATGGCCCGCCTCGACGCGACGAGCCAGGCAGTGTGCGCCAGCTTCTTCGATCGGCTGGTCACCCCGAGCGGCAGCAAGATCGCCTGCGGCGCCGCGGACCTGATCAGCTGGGCGGGGGATCTCGCGCCCCACGTCCCGGCGGTGCTGCAGTCCTTGAGCGACGCGCGCAACCGCATCCTGCGCACCGTGTCCGTCCCCGACAACCCGGAGGTGATGCGCTACGAGATCTACCACGACGTCCTCGCGCCCGCCATCCTCGACTGGCGCCAGCGCTTCGAGGCCGATCGGCAGCGCGAGGAAGCGCTCCGGGTGGCTCGCGAGAAGGCCGCACGGCGCGAGGAGGAGGCGCAGATCGCGCGCGAACGCGCGGCCCGGCGCGCCTTGCACAGGTGGCTCGTGGGCCTGGGCATGATGAGTTGCGTCGCCGGTGCGGGATGGCTCTATGCGTCCTGGGAGGGAATGCGTTCGGCGGCCAACGAGAAGGCGGCGCAGTCGATCTCGAACGCGCCTATCGATCCCGGAAGTGCGCTGAGCCTGGCGCTGGAGGCGGTGGAGGCGACGGTCCCGTCCTGGATGTCGGTCGCTCGCGCGGCCCGCCTGCACCTGACCCCGACCGCTGCCGCCGAAGACGCCTTGCGCCAGGCGATCCAGGCCTCGCGCCTGGTGTGGACCCTGCCGGTGAGCGGCAGGGCGCTCTCCGATGTGGCTTTCAGTCCCGATGGCGGCCGGCTGCTCACTGCCGGCCAGGATCAGACCGCGCGGGTGTGGGATATCCGCAGCGGCCGTCCCGCCGAGCCCGTCGTCACCTTCGCGCACGACGCCTGGGTGCGGCGGGGCCGCTTCCTGCCCGATGGCGAGCGCGTCATCACGGTGTCCGGGGGCCTGGCCTACCTGTGGTCCCTCGCGCAGCCGACGGCTCCGCTGCGCAGTTTCGAGCATGGCGGGAACATCTATTCTGCCTTCGATACCAGCGCCGACGGCCGGCGCCTCGCGACCGCCGGGGATGGCGCGCAGAAGGCGCGCGTGATCCGCATCTGGGACGTCGACGCGGACGCGCCGCAGCCGCTGCTCACCCTGGATGCGGAGGGGGCCTGGATCATGGGGCTGGCGTTCAGCCCGGATGGCTGCTGCGTCGCCACCGCTGCGGTCGAGCGCGGCAAGGCCGAGCGAAGCGCGATCGCCCTGTGGGGGCTCGAGCGCCGGCGCGAGATCCTCTCCCTGCCGCTCGAGGAGCCGAGTGACGCGATCGCGTTCGCGCCCGATGGCAGCGCGCTGGTCACCGCCAGCCGTGATGGCTGGCTGCGGGTGTGGGAGCCCGCGGGGAAAGGGTTCGAGGTGCTGCTGCGCGAAGCGGCGGGCGGCACGCACCGGGGTGAGGTGCTCGCGTGGAATGGGCGGACGCTGGCCGGTCACGGCGACCGCATCCGCAATGTGGAGGTGAGTGCGGACGGGGCCCTGATCGCCAGCGCGGGCGGCGACGGGACGGCAAGGGTCTGGAGCCGGCATACGGGCGAGAACCTGCTTACGCTGACGGGGCACCTCTCCTACGTGGAGGCGGCCCGCTTCAGCCCCGACGGGCGTCACGTGGCGACGGCGAGCCGTGACGGCACGGTCAAGTTCTGGAACATCGAGGGGCACGCCAATACGGTCACCAGCATCGCCTTCAGCCCGGATGGTCGTACCCTGGCCACCGGCAGCAGCGACCGCACCGCCCGCATCTGGGACTTCGCGGACGGTACCCCGCGACTGCGCCATACCCTGCGCGGTCATGCCGATCAGGTGCATCGCGTGGCCTTCGACCCTTCCGGGACGCGGCTCGCGACCGCCGGGCTGGACAACCAGCTGCGCCTCTGGGACGTCGCGAGCGGCGAGGCGGTCACGCTGCCGAGCGTGCCTCCCGAGCATCGGCACAAGGATCAGCTCAGGGGGGTGGCCTTCAGTCCGGACGGCCGCCTGCTGGCGAGTGCCGGGGCCGACGGCCATGCACGGCTCTATCCGCTTGCGGGGGAGGGAAGCCCGGTCTCCGTGCTGCATGGCGGGGCGACGATCCAGGTGTCGGGCGTGGCCTTTCATCCCGGGGGCGAGCGCTGGGCGACCAGCGGCTTCGACGGCAAGCTGAAGCTGTGGGATCTCTCCGGGACCGATCTCGGCACGGTCGGCTTGCCGGATGACGAGCGCAAGCTCGGTATCCGCATCGCCGGCCTCGCCTTCAGTCCGGATGGAGAATACGTCGCTGCGGTGGTGCAGCGACGTGTGCGGGTCTGGCCGGTCGCTGCCTTCAAGGAGCCGGAGGTCCATCCGCCCGTGCGCCTGCCGCTCATCGAGGGCGCGCGCCACTGCGCGGCGCTCGCCTACAGCCCGGACGGCCGCTGGCTGGCGGTGGGCTGCAGCGACGCCGGCGTGCGCCTGTTCGAGATGCCCGCGGGAACGCTCGTCAAGACCATCACGGTGCACAAGAACGAGGTCCGCGGCGTCGCCTTCAGCCCGGACGGGACGCTGCTGGCCACGGCCAGCAACGACAAGACCTTCCATGTCTCCCCGCTCGCCTTCGAGGCGGTGTACGAGGCCGCGCGGCGCCTGCAGAAGGCGACGGCCGCCGAGCGCTAGTGGTCGGCGCGTGGCGGCCCAAGGGGCGCGCCTTGCGCCAGCCTAGCGCCGCGCCGCGTCCAGGCGCGCCTGTGCGCTGTGCTCGAGCTCGGCGGCACGTTCGCGCAGGAACTCGAGGAAGGCGCCGGCGAGCGGCGTGAGGCGCTTGCCGGCCGGATACACCACCTGCCACTGGGTCGGGAGCGGGGTGCCTTCCACGCGCAGCACCGCGATGCCTTCGTCCACCGCATGTGCGAGCGCGTGGGCGGACAGCAGCGACAGCCCCAGCCCGCCCGCCACCGCCTGCTTCACCGCCTCGTTGCTGCCGAGTTCCAGGCGCGGGCGCAGGGCGAGGCCGTGGGCGGCGAAGAACTGCTCGGCCGCCTGGCGGGTGCCGGAGCCGGGCTCGCGCAGCACGAACTCCTCGGCGGCGATCGCCTCGATCTCCAGCTTTCTGCGGCATCCCGCGAGCGGATGCGCGGTCGAGGCCACCACCACGAGCGGATTCGACAGGAAGGGCGTGGCCACCACCGGCGGCGCCTGCGGCGGCCGGCTCATGATGTAGAGGTCGTCGAGGTTGTCGGCCAGCCGACGGATCACCGCGTCGCGGTTGAGCACCGCCAGCGACACCTCCACCGCCGGGCGCTCGCGGCGGAAATCGCCGAGCAGGCGCGGGATGAAGGTCTCTGCGGTGCTGACCACCGCCAGCCGCAGCCGCCCCACCACATCGCCGCGCAGCTCGGCGAGAGTCTCGTCGAGGCGCTCCAGCTCCTGCTCGACCCGGTTCGCGGTGTCGAGCACCACGCGCCCGGCTGCGGTCAGGTGCAGGCGGCGGCCGACGCGCTCGAACAGTGGCAGGCCGACCTGCTCGGCGAGCTGGCGCAGCTGCGCCGACAGCGTGGGCTGGGTCAGGTGCAGGCGCTGGGCGGCGCGCGACACGCTGCCCTCGCGCGACACCGCGAGCAGCAGGCGGAGCTGGTGGAAGGTCAGGCGCATCGGCGATGGACGAGCGTCATTCGAGTGATAGAGAAAAATCTATGGTAAGTTGAAGAATAAATCATTTTTCTCGATGTGTGCGCCGCGGCAAAATTCGCCTCGCACTGACGCAGCCGCGCCCCCGGAGAACCGGCGCGGTGCTCCCCCGGTTCCGCGCCCGCGCGCTCCGTTCATCGAGGAAAACAACACATGGTCGATGCCGTTCCCTTCTTCTTCGCCCTCGGCGCGGTGGCCTCGCTCGCCCGCTCCGGCCTGCGCCTGCCCGCCGCCGTCTTCGAGACCCTGTCGATCTACCTGCTGCTGGCGATCGGTCTCAAGGGCGGGGTGGAGATCGCGCGCTCGGAGAGCGCCACGCTGTGGGTCGATGCGTTGCTGGCGATCGGCCTCGGCGCGCTGATCCCGCTGCTGGTCTTCCCGCTCTTCCGCCTGCGCTTCTCGCGCCCGGACGCAGCTTCGCTGTCGGCGCACTACGGCTCGGTCAGCATCGTGACCTTCGCAGTGGGCGCGGCGGTGCTGGCCGGACGCGGCATCGAGGTGGAAGGCCACCTGGCCCTGCTCGCCGCCCTGATGGAGGCGCCGGCGCTGATCGTCGCCACGCTGATCGCGCGCTGGGGGGTGAAGTCGGCCGATGGCAGCTCGACCGCCGGCGCGCTGGTGCACGAGGTCTTCGCCAACAAGAGCGTGGTGCTGCTCGGCGGCGGCATCCTGATCGGCTGGATCGCCGGGCCGCAGGGCCTGGAGCCGCTGTCGCCGCTCTTCGTCGATCTGTTCAAGGGCGCGCTGTGCCTGTTCCTGCTCGAGATGGGGCTGATCGCCGCCGACCGCCTGCCCGACCTGAAGAAGGCGGGGCTGTTCCTCGTCGGCTGCGCGCTCGCCCTGCCGCCGCTGCTGGCGCTGGCCGGCTGGGGCGTGGCGCAGGCGATGGGCCTGGGCGTGGGCGGCACGGTGCTGATGATGACGCTGGCGGGCAGCGCCTCCTACATCGCCGCGCCGACCGCGATGCGGATCGCGGTGCCCGAGGCCAACCCGGCGCTGGGGGTGGCGGCGGCGTTGGCGGTGACCTTCCCGTTCAACCTGCTGCTCGGGATCCCGCTGTACCTGTGGTGGGCGCAGGCGATGGCCGGGGCCTGAAGAGGGCGCCGGGGTGGGGAGGCGGCGGCAAGGCGGCCTCCGTCACGGACACGGACTCCGCTTCGCTGCGGGAGGCCGTACGGCCTTCCGCCTCGGGGTCCGCAGCTTCGAGGTCGCCGGCCGCGGCGGCCATCGCGCGCCGAGGCCGGCGGCGTTCGGGCGGACGCGCCCGCCTCGTCCGGCTTGCCAATCCGCGTGCGACTTGCTAAAAGTCCGCTCGGGTGTCTTCGACACCCGATCCGGTCCGACGCGGGGACGACCCCGCCCGCCCTGCGCGCCTTGCGCTGCGACCGTCGGTTTCCCGCGGGACGACCCGCAGGACGAGGCGTGGGCCCGACCCGCCCGCCGCTGCCCGAGTTCCCTTCCGTGTCCACAAAACCCAAGCTTCGTAGCTTCCCCGACCGCCTGCGCCAGATCGCGATGTTCGAGATCGGCGGCCTGGTCCTGATCACCCCGCCCTTCGCCTGGGCGAGCGGGGTGCCGATCCGCGACTCCATCGGCCTGCTCGCGCTGCTGGCGCTGATGGCGGCGATCTGGAACGGCGCCTACAACACCGCCTTCGACTGGATCGAGGGCCGCCTTACCGGGCGCACCGCCGACCGTCGCCCGTTCCGGCTGCGTGCCGTGCATGCGCTCGGCTTCGAGTCCGGCCTGCTGGTGATGACGCTGCCGGTGATCGTGTGGTGGACCGGCATGGGCTGGGTCGAGGCCCTGATCGCCGACATCGGCCTGGCGATCACCTACACGATCTACGCCTTCCTGTTCAACCTGGGCTACGACCGCCTGTTCCCGATCGCGCCCGCCGGCGGCGAGGCGGACGCGGCCGGGCTGGCGGCGGAGCGCTGAGATGGCGACCGGCGACAGCGCGGGTGATGTGGCGGAGGCGGCGGTCGTCTTCGACGCCGACCTCTCCGCGCTCAACACCTTCGGCCTGCGTGCGCACGCGGCCCGCCTGCTGCGCGTGCGTTCGGTTGCGGCGCTTCGGGCGGCGATCGCCGCGCCGGGCTGGAGCGACACGGCGCGCCTGGTGCTCGGTGGCGGCAGCAACCTGGTGCTCGGCGGCGATTTCGCCGGCACGGTGCTGCGGGTGGAGATTCCGGGCCGCCGCCTGTTGCGCGCCGAGGCCGATGCCTGGATCGTCGAGGGCGGCGGCGGCGAGAGCTGGCACGATTTCGTGCGCTGGACGCTGGCGCAGGGCTGGCCCGGGCTCGAGAACCTGTCGCTTATTCCCGGCACGGTCGGTGCCGCGCCGATCCAGAACATCGGCGCCTACGGGGTGGAACTGGTCGAGCGCTTCGAGTCGCTCGACGCGGTCGAGCTCGACACGGGCGAGCTGCGCCGCTTCGATGCCGCGGCGTGCGCCTTCGGCTACCGCGACAGCGTGTTCAAGCGCACTCCCGGAAGGTGGCTGGTCGTCGCGGTGCGCTTCCGCCTGCCACGGCCGTGGCGCGCGCTCACGCGCTATGCCGATGTCGCGCGCGAGCTCGAGGCACGCGCGCTCGCGCAGCCCTCCGCGCTCGAGGTCTCGGATGCGGTGATCGCGATCCGCCGCCGCAAGCTGCCCGACCCGGCGGTGCTCGGCAACGCCGGCAGCTTCTTCAAGAATCCCGTCGTCGACGCCGCGCGCTGCGCACGCTTGCTCGCCGCGCACCCCGCGCTGCCGCACTATCCGCAGGCCGACGGCAGCGAGAAGCTCGCCGCCGGCTGGCTGATCGAGCAGGCCGGCTGGAAGGGGCGCGACCTCGGCCCGGTGGGCTGTTACGAGCGCCAGGCCCTGGTGCTGGTCAACCGCGGCGGTGCCACTGGTGCCGACGTGCGCCGCATCGCGCAGGCGATCATCGCCGACGTCGAGGCGCGCTTCGGCGTGCGCCTGGAGCCCGAGCCGGTCTTCATCTGAACCACGGGCGCCGCAACTCCCGGGCAACGCCGGCGGCAACCGCGTGATCCGCGACGGCATCGCCGAGGTGCTGCGCGAGCAGGCGTCGACGCTGGACCTCGACGTCTAGGTGCCGGTGGGCCGGCTCGGCGAGTGCGTGGCGCGCATGCGCGCCAAGCTGGAGCGCGGCTGGCTGACGTATTCGCGCACCCCGGCGGAGATCGCGCCGATGCGCACGCTCAAGGCGGCACTCGACCCGCGCCGCATCCTCAACCCGGGCAAGATGCTGTAGGGCCGCGGGCCGCCGCGGCCCTAGATGATGCGGCGCGGCTGCTCGATGATGGTCTGATAGACCAGGCTCTTGATCTTCATGCGGTCTTCCGCGCCGAGTTCGTGGAAGTCCACTCCGTAGTGGTACTCGATGCCTTCGGCCTCGGCGTCGGCTGCCTGCTGCACGTTGCGGATCTCGGCCTCGATGTCGAGCTCGGTCTGCAGGCCGTGAAGGTCCACGTCGAAGCGCAGACGGACGATCGCGCCCGGTTCGCCGAGGGAGGCATGGGTTTGGATCAACGCGCCGGTCGCGCTCAGGTTCAGCATCGTGCCCTCGCCCGCCGCGCCGCCGGCCTGGGTGTTCACCTGTACCGGAAACTGCGTGCGCACCCGCGTCGACTTGCGGATCACGCTGCCCTGGATCACGCTCGGAAAGCTCAGGTGCACATAGTCGAGAGGCAACCTGCATGCGCGCAGCACCGAGGCGCGGAAGGCGAAGGCACTCTGGCGCGAGAACACCCGCACGATCACCGGATCGTTCTCGACCAGTTCCACGCGCCGCCCGCCCGCCACCGGCGTGGTCACCAGCAGGCTGATCCCGTCCACATAGCCGACCACACGCACGAATGCACGCCGCACGCCGGTGCTCGCGGCGCATTCGATCTGCAGGCGGTCGCCGACCGCCAGCCGCATGTCCTCGAAGGTGTAGCCGCGTTGCGCCCCGTCCTCTTCGTGTTCCTCCGCAAGCTCGTCGCGCTGCAAATCCTCGTTGCCCGTGTCTTCGCTCATCGTCCCGCCCGGCCGTTCCGGGATTGCCCCGATGGCCAATTGAAGCTGCTCCGCCCGTCGCCCGCAAGGGCGGATTGCACGCCCGGCCTCGCGAATATCCGCTTTTCCTGATGTGTCGTATCACGATGGGTGGATCCGGTCCCGGTGCGGGGCCTGCTAGTTTGGCGGCCGTGCGCACGACGCTGCGCCGCAGAAGCCAATCAGTGGACAGGAACGGAGACACAAAATGACAACGACCCGCCGCATCGCCCCACTCGCCCTCGCCTGCGCCCTCCTCGCCGCCCCCGCGGCGAGCCAGGCCGCGACCTGGAGCGACACCTTCGTCGGCTACCGTTACGGCAGCGACTTCCGCGAGCCCACCAACACGAAGGACGTCGAGAAGCACGTGCTGCAGTTCACCCACGCCAGTGGCTATTCGGTCGGGCAGAACTTCCTCAACCTGGACATCTTCCAGTCGGACAAGGCCGATCCGGCCAACGGCGGCGGCAGCGGGGCGACCGAGTTCTACCTCACTTACCGCCACCAGGTGCATCTCGGCAAGGCGTTCGACCGCAGCTTCGCCTTCGGCCCGGTCAAGGAGGTCGCGGTCACCGCAGGCTTCGATCTCAACACCAAGAACACCGCGTTCTCGCCGCGCAAGCGCCTCGTGGTGCTGGGGCCCACGCTGAAGTTCGATGTGCCGGGTTTCCTCGACGTCAGCCTGCTCCTGGGCAAGGAGTGGAACCGCTGCGGTCTCGACCCCGTCGCGCCGTCGTCCTTCGATCCCTGCCCGCAGACCGAGGTGAGCTTCGACCCGCAATGGATCGTGAGCGCGGCCTGGGGCATTCCCTTCAGCGCCGGCGCCGTGCCGCTGAAGTTCCAGGGCTTCATCAACATCAACGGCGAGAAGGGCAAGGACTACGCCGGCATCAAGACCCACACCGAGACCCTGATGCGCACCTCGCTGATGGTCGACGTCGGCCAGATGGCCTGGGGCAAGAAGAACACCTTCCTGATGGGCGTCGGCTACGAATACTGGCGCAACAAGTTCGGCAACCACGCTTTCGCGAACGGCGCAGAAAAGCCCGGCATCGACACCGACGCGCCGACCTTCCAGATGGAGTGGCATTTCTGAGCGCATCGATCGCGACTCGCGTCGCTCCTACAAAACCGCCGCGCCTCCCGCGCCGCGCTTCCGGTGCCGCGCGGTGGGAGCGACGCGCGTCGTGATCGATTTCCCGCGCCGCGCGGTGGGAGCGACGCGAGTCGCGATCGACGGTCGGGCAGGGTGCCGCGTGACAGCCACCGCGGCGCGCAAGGCGCCGCACGCAACCCGAATCCGAGGTGGCGGGCTGCCGCGATGCGGCGAGCCCTGCGCCGTCACCGCATCGCGGCAGCGACTTACACGTTCATCACCGTCACCGCGCGCGTGTTCAGGTAGGCGTCGAGCGCCTCCGGCCCGCCCTCGGTGCCGTAGCCCGAATCCTTGATGCCGCCGAAGGGCATCTCCGCGCTCGGCGTCGCGGGTTGGTTCACGTACAGCATGCC
Source organism: Thauera sp. DNT-1 (assembly GCF_055393985.1). Lineage (NCBI taxonomy): Bacteria > Pseudomonadati > Pseudomonadota > Betaproteobacteria > Rhodocyclales > Zoogloeaceae > Thauera > Thauera sp. DNT-1. Next base: position 3,316,309 of record NZ_AP043752.1, read on the forward strand.
GACCTCGAGTTCGTGCGCCAGGCGGTGCGCGTTCTTCAGCGAGCGCGTGAACGCGTAGCCCGCCAGCCCGAAGGACAGGCGGTTCGCCTCCGCGATCGCCTCGTCCAGCGTGGTGAAGCCGCGGATCGCCGCGACCGGCCCGAAGGGTTCCTCATTGAACACCTTCGCGTCCAGCGGCACGCCGGTCAGCACCGTGGGCGCGAAGAAGTTGCCCGCGGCGCCGATGCGCTCTCCGCCCGCCGCCACGGTCGCGCCGCGCGCCAGCGCGTCCTGCACGAAGTCCGCCATCGCCGCCACGCGGCGGGGATTGGCCAGCGGACCCATCTGCGTGCCCTCGGCCAGGCCGTCGCCGACCTTCAGCGTGCTCGCATGCCGGGCCAGCGCGGCGGCGAAGGTCTCGCGCACCGCCTCGTGCACGAGGAAACGCGTGGGCGAGATGCATACCTGGCCGGCGTTGCGGAACTTCGACGCCGCCGACACCTTGATCGCCAGCTCGAGGTCGGCGTCCTCGCACACGATCACCGGCGCATGGCCGCCGAGCTCCATCGTCACCCGCTTCATGTGCTGGCCGGCGAGCGCCGCGAGCTGCTTGCCCACCGGAGTCGAGCCGGTGAAGGTGATCTTGCGGATCGCCGGGTGGGCGATCAGGTAGCTGGAGATCTCCGCCGGGTTGCCATACACCAGCCCGATCACGCCCGCCGGCACGCCGGCATCGACGAAGGCGCGCACCAGCTCGGCCGGCGCCGCGGGCGTCTCCTCGGCGGCCTTGACCAGGATGGAGCAGCCGGTGGCGAGCGCCGCCGCGGCCTTGCGCACGACCTGGTTGATGGGGAAGTTCCACGGCGTGAAGGCGGCGACCGGGCCGACCGGGTCCTTGATCACCATCTGCGTGGCGGCGAGGTTGCGTCCCGGCACGATGCGGCCATACACGCGCAGGCCTTCGTCGGCAAACCACTCGATGATGTCGGCGGCGGCGAGTGTTTCCATTTTCGCCTCGGGCAGCGGCTTGCCTTGTTCCTGGGTGAGCACGCGGGCGATGTCGCCGGCGCGCTCGCGCATCAGCGCTGCGGCGCGGCGCAGGGTCTTGGCGCGCTCGATCGCCGGGGTGCGGCGCCAGGTCTGGAAGCCCTTCACGGCGGCGGCGACGGCGAGGTCGAGGTCGGCGATCGCGGCATGCGCGACGCGGCCGATCTCCTCGCCGGTGGCCGGGTTGTGCACGGCCAGCGTGCGGCCGTCGAGGGCGTCGCACCATTGGCCGTCGATGAGCAGGCGGGTATGGGGGTAGGTCATGGGGGGCTTCCTCTCGTGGGAATGTGGGACAGGGCATTCTAGCGGGTGGCGGATGACGGAAGCGCGCATGGGCGCGCCGGGTCGGGCCCCGTCCGGGGCCGCGGTGTCGGGCGCCGCGCGGGGCGTACACTCGCGACCCTTCGCTGGCGCTCAGGGCGGCCCTCGGTGGAGGACGCCGCGGGGGCGGCGACGCAAACGCGTCGCTGCGTGCCTCGGACCTGCGTCGCCTTGTTTCCCCCGCGACGTCCTCCACCTCGGCGCTCCTGATCTTCCCGCGCGGCACCCGATGCCGCGGCCGGGACCGTTTGCGGTGGCTTGCAGGCACGGGGGGCCGCGTGGCCTGCAGCGCTCGCGCAGGTGCGGGGGCTTCGATGCCGCAGGCTGCGGCGCCCGGCCGAGGGCTCGGGATCCCGCGAGGTTTCGCGCTCGCACGCCTGTGTTCCCGCCTCAGGCAATTTCCCGTGCGCTCAGCGTGTAGCTGAAGGCGTCGGGGTCCAGGCTGTCGAAGCGCTGGCCGGCGAGTTCGCCCTGGGGGTACATCAGGAAGGGGATCTCGCTGCCGGTGCTGCCGGGCAGGCGCAGGTCGTGGGCGTCGTTGTAGGCCAGCCAGTTCATCTCCCAGGCGCCGAAGAGCTGCTTGCGCACCGCGGCGACCTTGGGATCGACCATGGAGAGCTTGCCCGGCGGTTCCTCCAGGACGACCTTGCGCACGTCCGCGGGGTCCACCGGCACCCAGCCGAAGCGCTCCAGGAAGACCTCGGCTCGGCAGTGCTGGGCCTTGGAGACGTTGCCGCTCTTGCCCAGGCTCTTGTAGCCGAAGCGCGAGTCGGCGACGCGCAGGCCGTAGACGTCGCGTGCCGGCAGCCCGGCTGCGCGCGCCAGGCCGACGAAGAGGGCGTTGAGGTCGGCGCACTTGCCCGCGAGGTTGCCGGTCTCCAGCATCGTGCGGATGTCGCCGATGCCGCAGCCGCGCACCTTGGGCTCGCGGAAGGTGTTGTCCACGATCCATTCGTAGATGGCGCGCGCCTTGTCCTCGTCGGTCTTCGCGCCGTGGACGATGTCGCGTGCGGTATCGCGCACGATGCCGTCGGTGGGCAGCAGCGCGGTGGCGCGCAGGTAGTGCATGCGTTCGGCGCGCGGCAGTACCTGGGGCGCGGCGCTGGGCTGGCTGAAGTCGATGGCGCGGTCGCGGGTGGCGAAGCGGCTGAGGATCTCGAGCCGGGGCTGGGCGATGCCCGGCGCCCACTCGGCGTAGACCATCTCGGCGCCGGAGCGGTCGCGCACACGTTCCATGAGGTCGGCGTTGCCCTGCCACAGGCTGCCCATCGGGCGCTGCCAGGCGGTCTCGTGCATCGCCGGCAGCGGCACCCACACGCGCAGCGGACCGTCGCCGGGCAGGGGTTCGACGCGGCTCGTCAACTCGAAGCGGCGCCAGCCGGCGTCCGGCGTGGGCGCGAAGGCGGGGGGCTCGGCGAGCGGGGCGGGGGTGGCGAGCGGCGTGGTCGCCGTGGTCGCGGCGGATTGTTGGGCGCGCGCGAGCGCGGGCAGCGCGAGGCCGGCCGCGAGCGTGCCGGCGCGCAGGAAGTTGCGGCGGTTCATGTGTTCTCCCGATGAGCGAAGCCGCCCCGGTGCGGGATGCCGCCGGGGCTTGATGGTTGGCCGTTGCCGGCGGCCGTGTGCGGGGTGTGTCCGCGGCGCGGAAGGCCGATGCGAAGGATCGGCACGCGGGTCCGGCGCGCATTGTCGGCGATTGTGGAGGCCGCGTGAACCGCCGGGGAGATCGCGACTTGCGTCGCTCCTGCAGAGACCGTCGTGTTGCGAGCCTTGTCGTGGGAGCGACGCGAGTCGCGACCCAGTGGCTCCGATGTGCCGCGCGCGGATCCGCACGAGCGTCAGATGCAGCCCCGTGCTCCGCCTGCCCCCGGGTTCGGGATCTCCGCCATGGGCAGGGCCGGCGGGGCTCGATACAATCGCCCGCATGAATCAGCCGGCTCCCGGGACGGCGACTTGCTGCCCGGTCTGTCTTGGCGCATCCGTGCGCCCCTTTCTGCACGTGGGCGGGCGCGACTACCTGCGCTGCGAAGCCTGCGAGGCGACCTTCCTGCACCCGGCCCAGCGGCCGGCGGCGGATGCGGAGTGCGCCGAATACCGCCTGCACCGCAACGACCCCGAGGATCCCGGCTACCGCCGCTTCCTCGCGCGCCTGGTCGATCCGCTGCGCATCCGCCTCGCGCCCGCGGCGCAGGGGCTGGACTACGGCTGCGGTCCGGGGCCGGCGCTGGCCGCGATGCTGCGCGAGGCCGGCCACCCGATGCGGGTGTGGGACCCCTTCTTCGCCCCTGACCCCGACGCGCTCGCGCGCCGCTACGACTTCGTCACCTGCACCGAGGTGGTCGAGCACTTCCACGCGCCCGCGGCCGAGTTCGCCCGCCTGGACGGTCTGCTGCGCCCCGGGGGCTGGCTCGGCATCACCACCTGCCTGCAGACCGAGGATGCGCGCTTCGCCGCCTGGCACTACCGGCGCGATCCCACCCACGTGGTGTTCTATCGCGCGGCCACCTTCCGGGTGATTGCCGCCCGCTTCGGCTGGCGCTGCGAGCTGCCGGCCAAGGACGTGGTGCTGCTGCACAAGCCCGCGCCGCCGGCGGCCGCCGCGCCGTGCCTTTCTCCCCCCAATCCCGACCGGGAGTCTCCATGCGCTACGAAACCCTCCTCTACGACCTCTCCGACGGCATCGCCGAGATCCGCCTGAACCGCCCGCAGCGCCTCAACGCGGTGACGCAGCGGCTCTACGACGAGTTGAACGACGCGCTCGGCCGCGCCGAGGTTGCGCGCGAGGTGCGCGTGGTGCTGCTCACCGGCGCGGGCCGCGCCTTCTGCGTCGGAGCCGATCTCAAGGAACACAAGGCCGGACGCAGCGCCTTCGACCGCCGCCAATACCTCCAGGGCGAGCAGGACGTGTGCCGCCGCCTGATCGACCTGAAGAAGCCGGTGGTCGCCGCGGTCAACGGCTACGCACTCGGCGCCGGTGCCGAGATCGCGCTCGCGTCCGACTTCCTGCTGATGGCCGAGGGCGCGCAGCTCGGCCTGCCCGAGATCTCGATCGGCAACTTCCTCGGCGGCGGCGTGACCTGGCTGCTGCCACGCCTGGTCGGGCTGGCGAAGGCGCGCGAGCTGGTCTTCCTCGGCGAGCGCATCGGTGGCGAGGAGGCGGTGCGCATCGGGCTGGCGAACCGGGTGTTCGCCGACGCGGGCTTCCTCGACGAGGCGCGCGCCTTCGCGCGCAGGATCGCCGCCAAGGCGCCGTTCTCGATGGAGCTCGCCAAGCGCCAGCTCAATCTTTCGGCCGAGCGCACGCTCGACGCCTGCCTCGTCGCCGAGCTCGAGGGCATGATGTTTGTCGGCACCACGCGCGACTGGCAGGAGGGCGTGGATGCCTTCGCCGAGAAGCGCGCGCCGGTGTTCAGGGGGGAATGACATGAACGAGAACTCGAGCCCTGTGCCCTGCAGTCCGGCGCGCCGCAGCCCGCTGCACGATTTCCTCGCCCCCGCCTCGATCGCGATCGTCGGCGCCTCGGCCGATCCCACCAAGCGCGGCTACAAGGCCATGGTCGGCCTCGTCAAGGGCGACTACCGCGGCCGCGTCTACCCGATCAACCCCAAGGTGCCCGAGATCCTCGGCGTGCCGACCTGCGCCACGCTCGACGACGTGCCCGGGCCGATCGACCTGGCGCTGATCTGCACCCCGGCGAAGACCCTGCCCGGGCTGCTCGAGGCGTGCGGGCGCAAGGGCGTGAAGGGCGCGGTGATCCTCGCCAGCGGCTTTCGCGAGAGCGGGCCGGAGGGCGCCAGGCTCGAGCAGCAGGTGCTGGACGCGGCGCGTGCGGGCGGCGTGCGCATCATCGGCCCGAACACCTCGGGCATGTTCAACCTGCATCACAAGGTGAACCTGCTCGACCTGCGCAACGCCAGGCCCGGCGACATCGGCTTCATCTCGCAGTCGGGCAACATGCTGCTGGCGCTGGTGCTGGAGGCCGAGCACAACGGCCACGTGGGTTTCTCGACCTACGTCGGCCCGGGTAACCAGACCGACGTCGGCTTCAACGACTACCTGCGCTACCTCGGCGAGGACGTGCACACCCGGGTGGCGACGCTGTATGTGGAGGGCTTCCGCGACGGCCAGCGCTTTCTCGAGGTGGCGCGCGAGATCACCCCGGTGAAGCCGGTGGTGGTGTACAAGTCGGGCGCCACCGAGCTCGGCAAGAAGGCGGCGAGCTCGCACACCGGCGCGCTCGCCGGCAGCTACGCGATGACGGTGGACCTGCTGCGCCAGGTGGGGGTGAGCGTGGTGCATCACTCCGACGAGATCCTGCCGGTGGCCGAGGGCCTGGCGCTGATGCAGCAGGCGCGTGGGCGGCGGATTGCGGTGATCGCCGACGGTGGCGGCCAGGCGACGATCACCTCCGACCGCCTGTCGGAGTCCGGCCTGGAACTGGCCGAGCTGTCCGCGGCGACCCGCAAGCGCCTGGCGGCGATCCTGTTCCCGCAGGCCGCGTTGGCGAATCCGGTGGACGTGGCCGGCAGCTCGGACGCCGACCCCGAGGTGCTGGCGCGCTGCGTGGAGATCGTCGCCGACGACGACAACGTGGACGCGGTCTTCCTCGTCGGCATGTTCGGCGGCTACCACATCCGCTTCGCCGAGTCCCTGCTCGGCGGCGAGATGCGCGCGGCCGAGGCCATGATCGAGCTCGCGCGCGCCAGCGCAAAGCCGCTGGTGGTCTACAGCCTCTACGCCCCGGTCAAGCCGCCTGCGCTACGCCGCCTGCACGAGGCCGGGCTGCCGGTGTACGCCTCCATCGAGCAGGCGGTGAAGGTGCTGGAGGCGCTCGCCGAGCGCGGGCTCTACCTGCAGGACCGCCACGGCCAGCCCCTGCAGGCCGGCGCGGCGCCCGACGAGGCGATGCAGGCGATGTTCGCGCGCGCCCAGAACGAGGGCCGCGACCTCTACGAGCACGAGGCCAGGGCGCTGCTGCGCACGCACGGTGTCGCGGTGGCGGAGGAAATCGTCGCCCACACGGCGGACGAGCTCGCGGTGGCGATCGAGCGCTTCGGCGACCAGCCGCTGGCGATGAAGGTGGTGTCGAAGGACATCCTGCACAAGTCCGACGCCGGCGGGGTGAAGCTGAACCTGGTCGGCGAGGCGGCGCTGCGCGAGGCCTGGGCACAGATTCTGGCGGGCTGTCGGGCATACGATGCCGACGCCGACATTCGCGGTGTGCTGCTGACACCGATGGCGAGGAAGGGGGTGGAGGTCATCGTCGGCGTGGTGCGCGACCCGATTTTCGGCCCGGTGCTGATGTTCGGCCTGGGCGGCATCTTCGTCGAGATCCTCGAGGACGTCGCCTTCCGCGCGATTCCCCTGTCCCGGCGCGACGCCGAGACCATGGTCGATCAGCTCGGCGCGCGCAAGGTCCTCGCCGGCGTGCGTGGCGAGGCGGCGGTGGATAAGGTCGCGCTGGTCGAGCTGCTGCTGCGGGTGTCGAGCATCGTCAGTGCCTACCCGCAGCTCTCCGAGCTCGACCTCAACCCGGTGATCGCCTACCCGGACGGCTATGCGGTGGTCGACGCGCGCATCATCACCAACCGCACGGTGGCCAGCAGCTGAGCCGGTCGAGCGGATTTTCGCGCCTTGGATCGGGGTGTGCACGAAGCGGATATCGATCGTGCACAAGCTGGATATTGATCGGTGTGATCGCGCCATAACCTGACGGCCTTGCAATCAAGGAAGCTTGACGCACGTCAAGTTCGTCACTGCTCGCCCGTCCGATCTCCCCTGCAGCAATTCCCCCAAAGAGGCACGATTTTGAAAACGAACGTTCCGATGGAAAACCCGGAGATGGCGCGCAAGCGGCGCAGCACCATCATCTGGGTGATCGCCCTGGCCTTCGTCGGCCTGGTCTTCGATGGCTACGACCTCGTCGTCTATGGCGCAGTCCTGCCCGGCTTCATGGGGCCGGACTCCGCCAAGTGGATCGGCGACCACGCACTCACGCCGAAAGACGCCGGCATGCTCGGCTCGTACGCGATGATCGGCATGATGCTCGGCGCCCTCGTCGCCGGCACCCTGGGCGATCTGATCGGCCGCCGCAAGGTCATGATCGGCGCCATCGCCTGGTTCTCGATCGGCATGGCGGTGTCGGCGATGACCGAGACGCTCGCCGCCTTCGGCGTCTGGCGCTTCATCACCGGCCTGGGCGTGGGCGCGCTGGCGGGCACCACGGGCGCGATGGCGGCCGAGTTCGCCCCGCCGGGGAAGAAGAACCTCGCCACCGCCTTCACCTATGCCGGCATCCCGCTGGGTTCGCTGCTGTCTGCGCTGCTGGCGATCTTCCTGCTGCCGATCATCGGCTGGCGCGGCATGTTCCTGATCGGCGCGCTGCCCCTGGTCACCCTGCTGCCGCTGGCGATCTGGAAGCTTCCCGAGTCGGTGGCCTGGCTGGCCTCGCGCGGCCGCCTGGACGAGGCCCGCAAGGTCTCCGAGCGCACCGGCGTGCCCATCCCCGAGGCGGAGATCAAGCCGCAGCAGAGCGCGGCCGCCAATGCCTCGGACGCGCGTGCGGGCTGGGCGGGTCTGTTCACCGTCTATCTCGTCCCGGCCATCGTCATCGGCTTCGTCTCGGCGTTCTGCCTGCTGCTGGTCTATTCGCTGAACACCTGGCTGCCGAAGATCATGCTGCCGATCATGGGCCAGAACGGATCGCTCGCATTGCTGCTGGTCCTCAACGCCGGCGCCATGGTCGGTACCCTGTACGGCTCCACCCTGGCCGACAAGCACAGCCCGCAGCGCATCGTGGCGCTGGGCTTCCTGGTCGGCGCGCTCGCCATGGGCGCCATCGGCATGATCGCCTCCACGATCGACGTCCCGATGGTCGCCAAAGCAGGCGAGATCCAGCAACTCGCCGACGTCAGCGGCATCGTCGTGGCCCTGCTGCTGCTTACGATCGCGATCACCGGCCTGGGGACCTCGGGGACGCAGACGCTGATCTACGGTCTGGCCGCCAACTACTACCGCACCAACGTCCGTGGCGCCGGTGTCGCCTGGACGGCGGCCTTCGGTCGTATCGGCGGCATCTTCGGGCCGATCTTCGGCGCCTTCCTGGCGGTCACGTTCGCCGGCGAGCTGCACAGCATCTTCTACGTGCTCGGCGGCATCAGCCTCGTCGGCCTGGCCCTCACCCTGATCATTCCGAAGAGCAAGGCGGCGGCGGTTGCACAGGCGGTGGCGCCGACCACGGCGGCTGCGGCGGCCGTGCCCGCCGGCAAGTCCCGTCTCTACGGCACCATCATGGCCGTGGTCGATCACACCGGAAACAGGCTGACGCGCGAGCGTGTCTCCGAGTTCGTCTCCCTGACGGGCTCGAAGGTGCACCTGGTGTATCTCGCGCCGGAGCACGTCCTGTCCGCCGAGGTCGATCAGACCGACAAGGCCATCGACCCGGCGCACGTGGCGAACCTGCAGGAGTATGTGAACGAGGTGAACGCGCAGGGTGTCCCGGCGGAGGGCCAGATCCTGACCTCCACGCTGTTCGGTCGCGGCAGGGCGGTGGTCGACCTGGCCGAGCAGCTGCGCTGCGACCTGATCATCCTCAACACCGAGGAGGGCGGCCAGCGTGCCAAGGCCGAGCTCGCGCAGGAGGTGGCCGGACAGAACCCGAAGATGGCGGTGCTGATCGCGCGCTCGACGCAGTAAGACGCTGCCGCACCACGAAGCCCGCCCCGACCGCTACGGTCGGGGCGGGCTTTTTTGTGCGCGGCGCAACCGCGCCTCGCACCCGGGGTGGGCAATAGGTGTATGAGATATTGTGCATTCGAAATGTGTTCATGCGCAAAGATGTGCGATATAGTGCAGTTTTGGCGCCTGGGTCACAGGTGCCTGCGCCATTGCGGCGCACGAACATCGCTCTCTTCGCTCCGTGATGGGGCGGGATGCGGGTCGCGCGCCGTGATCGTGAGCGTCTGCGCGATCTTCGGTCGCAATGCCCGCAGCAACTCCCACAACCCCAACGCAAGCGCCAGGAATCCATCGTGAGAAAAGTAGATGTGCATCAAACAATCGACGAGGCGAAGTTCAACAAATTTCACCTGAACGTGCTGTTCTGGTGTGCGCTCGTCATCATCTTCGACGGCTACGACCTGGTGATCTACGGGGTCGTGCTGCCGGTGCTGATGAAGGAGTGGGACCTCACGCCGCTGCAGGCGGGCTCGCTCGGCAGCGCGGCGCTGTTCGGCATGATGTTCGGCGCGCTGATCTTCGGGCCGCTGTCCGACCGTATCGGCCGCAAGAAGGTGATCATGATCACGGTGATCATCTTCAGCGGCGTGACCTTCCTCAATGGCTTCGCCGAGACGCCCACCCAGTTCGCCGCGATGCGCTTCATCGCCGGCCTCGGCATCGGCGGCGTGATGCCCAACGTGGTCGCGCTGATGACCGAGTACATGCCCAGGAAGATCCGCAGCACCATGGTCGCGGTGATGTTCAGCGGCTACTCGGTCGGCGGCATGACCTCGGCCTTCCTCGGCATGTACCTGATGCCCAGCCACGGCTGGCAGTCGGTGTTCTTCGTCGCCGGCATCCCGCTGCTGCTGCTGCCGCTGATCTGGATCTTCCTCCCCGAGGCCGTCGGCTTCCTGCTCAAGGAAGGTCGCAAGGAAGAGGCCGGCCGCCTGCTCGCCCGCGTCGAGCCGTCCTACTCGCCCGCGGCCGGCGACAACTTCCACCTGGTCACCGGCCAGGGCAGGAGCGTCGCCCTGGTCGCGCTGTTCCAGAACGGTCGCCTGGTCAGCACGCTGATGTTCTGGGTCGCCTTCTTCAGCTGCCTGCTGATGGTGTACGCGCTCGGCTCCTGGCTGCCGAAGCTGATGAACAAGGCCGGCTACGAGCTCGGCTCCAGCCTGAGCTTCCTGCTGGTGCTCAACTTCGGTGCGATCTTCGGCGCGATCGGCGGCGGCTGGCTGGCGGACCGCTTCCACCTGCGCCGGGTGCTGACCATCATGTTCGTGATCGCGGCGCTGTCGATCAGCGCGCTCGCGATCAAGAACGACATGATCGTCCTCTACCTGCTGGTGGCGATCGCCGGTGCGACCACGATCGGCTCGCAGATCCTGCTCTACGCCTACGTCGCGCAGTACTATCCGCTGGCGATCCGCTCCACCGGCATCGGCTGGGCCTCGGGCGTGGGGCGCCTGGGGGCGATTTCCGGGCCGATGCTGGGCGGTGCGCTGATCTCGCTGCCGCTGGAGATGAACTTCCTCGCCTTCGCCATCCCGGGTGCGGTCGCCGGCCTGGCGATCTCCATGGTCGGGCGCAGCGCGGTGCATGCGCCGGAAGAGGAGAAGAACCTCGCCTTCGTGGGTGAGACCGGCAAGCTCGAGGTGGATTGAGGCGATTCCGGGCCATGGGCAACCGTCGGCGCACCGGATCGATGCGGGAACGGCCGGTGCCGTTCCCGCATTCTTGCGTTCGGGTGAATGTGGCGCGGGAACAGCGGCCCGATTGGCGCTAGCATTGAAGTCCCGCCCAGGAGACCCGCCATGGAGCTCGAAGCTTACGTCCGCGCCTTGCCCAAGGCCGAGCTGCACCTGCATATCGAGGGCACGCTCGAGCCCGAAATGATGTTCGCGCTCGCGCGCCGCAACGGCGTGGCGCTGCCCTGGGCGAGCGTCGAGGCGGTGCGCGCCGCCTACGCCTTCACCGATCTGCAAAGCTTTCTCGACCTCTACTACGCCGGCGCGGCCGTGCTGGTCCGCGAGCAGGACTTCTTCGAGCTCGCGTTCGCCTACTTCGAGCGCGCACACGCCGACGGCGTGGTCCATGCCGAGCTCTTCTTCGACCCGCAGACGCATACCGCGCGCGGGGTGGCGCTCGAGACCGTGCTCGACGGCCTCGAGCGCGCCTGCGTCGAGGCGCGCGCGCGCTGGGGCATCGGCTCGCGCCTGATCCTGTGCTTCCTGCGCCATCTCAGCGAGGAGGAGGGCTTCGCCACGCTGCAGCAGGCTCTGCCGCACCTGTCGCGCATCGACGGCGTCGGCCTCGACTCGTCCGAGCGCGGGCATCCGCCGGCCAAGTTCGCCCGCCTGTTCGCGCGCTGCCGCGAGCTCGGCCTGCATGTGGTCGCCCATGCCGGCGAGGAGGGGCCGCCGGCCTACATCGTCGATGCGCTCGACCTGCTGAAGGCCGAGCGCATTGACCACGGCGTGCGCTGCACCGAGGATCCGGCGCTGGTCGGACGCCTCGTGCGCGAGCAGGTACCGCTCACCGTGTGCCCGCTCTCCAACGTCAAGCTGTGCGTGTTCCCCGACCTCGCCCGGCACAACCTCGGGCAGCTGTTCGCCGCGGGGCTCAAGGTGACGATCAATTCCGACGACCCGGCCTATTTCGGCGGCTACGTGGCGAAGAATTATGTCGACACCGCGCGCGCGCTCGGCCTCGGCCGTGCCGAGTTGCGTCGCATCGCGCGCAACAGCCTGGAGGCGAGCTTTGTGTCCGCCGCCGAACGCGCGCCCTGGCTCGCCCGGCTCGACGCGCTCGGGGAGTACTGCGAGGGAGAGGGCGGCGCGGCATGACGCCACCGACTGCCGCAGAGCGCCGGGCGCTGCGTGACCGCCTCACCGCGGTGCCGCTGTTCGCCGGCCTGCCCGCCGTGCAGCTGGCCGAGCTCGCCGCCGCGGCGCGCCTGCTCGAGCTGACGGCGCGCACCCTGGTGCATGGCTGCGGCGAACCCTTCGACGAGGCATACGTGTTGTGCAGCGGGACGGTGGTGCGCTTTCGCGAGCTCGACGGCGACGCGCGCAAGGTGGTCGAGCTGGTGCATACCCCTCAGCTGCTCGGCTGCGGCGAGTTCTTCGGTGCCAGCCGTCATGAATCGGGCTGCGAGACGGCAAGCGCCTGCGCGCTGATCGCGCTCGACGCCGGCGTGCTGCGCGCGGTGGCCGAGCGCAGCCTGGTGCTGACCCGGCGCATGCTGCAGGCGGTGGCGGCGCGGCTGTGCGAGGTCGAGTTCGACGTCGCCGGGCGCCATGCCAGCCGCACCAGCGCGCAGCGCATCCTCGATTATCTGGTCGAGCTCGCCGGCGGCAGTCTGGCGCTCGCCGGCGAGACCACGGTGGAGCTGGCCTCGACCAAGAAGGTGCTCGCCGCGCGCATCGGCATCACCCCCGAGGCCTTCTCGCGCAGTCTGCGCGAGCTGGCCGACAAGGGCGTGATCGTGGTCGACAAGCGCCTGATCCACATCCAGAACGCCGCCACCCTGGACACCGGTGCGGGCGAGCAGCCGCAGCGCCTGAGCTTCTCGCGCCGCAACAAGGGTGCGCGCCGCGACGAGACGATGTCGGTCGGTGAGCTGATCAACCTGTGCGGCCGCCTGCGCCTGCAGGTGCAGCGTCTGGCGATCGACTGGGTGCTGATCAGGCATGGCGTGGCGCCGGTCGAGATGCAGCTGCGCCTGCGCCAGGACATCGCCGAGTTCGAGCGCAGCCTCGCGGTCCTGCAGGCCGCCAGCCTCGCCCCCGAGCTCGGCGAGGCGCTGGAGGACGTGGGCCGGGTGTGGGCGGATTTTCGCGATGCGCTGGGTGCGGCCGAGCGCCCGCCGGCGGGCGCGGCGCGGGTGCTGCAGCTGAGCGAGGACTTCATCACCGCGGCGGATTTTCTCAACGCCGTGGCCGGCGGCTTCGCCGCCTCCGGCAGCCTGTACATGGTCAACGTCGCCGGACGCAACCGCATGTTGTCGCAGCGGGTGGCGAAGTTCTTCCTCTTCGAGGGCTTCGAGGGCTGCCCCGACCCGCAGGCGCAGATCGCCGCCTCGTGCCGGGCCTTCGAGCACAACCTGCAGCGCTTGCGCGAGAATGCCGGCGAGCTGCCCGAGCTGGTGGCGCAGATCGACGCCACGGCCACCCTGTGGGCGCGCTTCATCGCCGCGCTCGACCCCGCGATCCGCCAGCCTCATCGCATCGGCCGGGTGCGCGCGGTGCTCGACGAGGGGGAGCGCCTGTTGCGCTACACCAACACCCTGGTCAAGCTCTTCGAGCGCCTCGCGCACTGAAATCCGGCCGCTGATTCCGCGCCCCGCCTGTCCGGCACGGGGCGCCCTTTTCCCCTCGATCCGTGGAGCAACCCATGAGCGCAGCCTCCAGCCCCTCCCACCCGACGACGCCGCCCGCCACCGAGCCGGCGTTGCGCCTGATGCCGATGCCGGCCGACCTCAACTCCGCCGGCGACGTGTTCGGCGGTTGGGTCATGGCGATGGTCGACATCGCCGGCGCCCTGCCCGCGATCCGCCGCGCGCGCTCGCACGTGGTCACGATGGCGGTGAATTCCTTCGTCTTCAGGCAGCCGATCTCGGTCGGCGACATCGTCAGCTTCCACGCCGACGTGGTCGCGGTGGGCAAGTCCTCGATCACGGTCGACGTGCACGTGTTTGCCGAGCGCCATCCGGCGGATCCGGTGGTGGTCAAGGTGACCGAGGCGCGCATGACTTACGTCGCCGTCGACCGCGCGGGCTGCAAGCGCATGGTGGGCCCGGAGTCGACCCTGCCCCCCGGCGGCGAGCGTCCGCCCCTGGACAAGGAGCTCGTGCTGCGGGTCGTGCCCATGCCGGCCGACCTCAACCCCTCGGGCGACGTGTTCGGTGGCTGGATCATGTCGATGGTGGATATCGCCGGCGCGGTGCCGGCGATCCGCGTCGCGCGCTCCAAGGTCGCCACCGTGGCGGTGGACTCCTTCGTCTTCAGGCAGCCGGTGTCGATGGGCGACATCGTCAGCTTCCACGCCGAGGTGGTGCGCGTGGGGCGCACCTCGATCACCGTGGATGTCGAGGTCTACGCCCAGCGCCACCCGGAGAACCCGGTGGTGGTGAAGGTGACCGAGGCGCGCCTGACCTACGTCGCGGTGGACGAATTCCGCGCCAAGCGCACGATCGGGGCGGGCTGAGCCCGCTTTCAGCCGAGCTGGCCGCGCACCCAGCGCACGATGTCGGCCGCGCTCATCGCGCCGGCCTGGCGGGCGATCTCGCGGCCGCCGCGAAACAGCGCCAGGGTGGGGATGCTGCGGATGCCGAAGCGTGCCGCCAAGGCCGGGTGGGCTTCGGTGTCGAGCTTGGCGAGGCGTAGCTGCGGTTCGAGCAGGCCCGCGGCCTGCGCGAAGGCGGGCGCCATCGTGCGACAGGGGCCGCACCACGGCGCCCAGAAGTCCACCAGCACCGGGACGTCGCTGCGGCCGACATGGCGGTCGAAGTTCGCCGCGTCGAGCTCCACCGGGTGGGCGGTGAACAGCGGCTTGCCGCACCTGCCGTAGTTCGGTGCTTCGGCGAGGCGGGTGGCGGGGACACGGTTGACGGCGTCGCAGTGCGGGCAGACGAGGTGCAGGGCGTCGGACATGGCGGGGCTCCCGGGCATTTCGGATTCTCCGGATGTCGAGGCGAAGCGGCGGGATTCAAGAGGGCCGGTGTCCGTCGATGCGGCTGGGGGTGGGGGCGGCATGTGGCCGCGATCCGGCGGATAATGCCGGCATCTCGTTGTGAAGGAGAAGCGCCGATGAAGCTGCCCCGAATCGTGGTGATGCCCGGCAGCCGCCGGCGCGAGGCCTTGTCGCGTCGCGTGGCGCAGGCGTGCGCGCAGGCCGTGCGGGAGGCGGGGGCCGAGGTCGAGCTCGTCGATCTGGACGATTACCCCGCGCCGCTCTACGACGGCGACCTCGAAGCCGCCTCCGGCCTGCCCGAGGGCATCGTGCGCCTGCAGCGGGTGCTGCATGCGAGCGACGGCCTGCTGCTGGTCAATCCCGAGTACAACGGCTCGCTCACGCCCTTGCTCAAGAACACCCTCGACTGGTGCTCGCGGCCCAACCCGGCCGACGCCGAGCGCTCCGGCGGCAAGGTGTATGCCGGGCGGGCGGCGGCGGTGGTGGGAACCTCGCCGGGCGCGCTCGGTGGCATGCGGGTGCTGTTCCACGTGCGCGACGTGCTCGGCTACCTCGGCATGCAGGTCATTCCGCAGCAGGTCGCGGTGGGCCAGGCCGGCGAGGCGGTCGGCGCCGACGGACGCCTGCTCGATGCCGCCCGGCAGGGCATGCTGGAGGGGCTTGCGGAGGCGTTGGTGGACACGGCGCGGCGCCTGCGCGCCTGAGGGCTTCAGTCCGTCGTCCCGCCCGTCATCGCGGTGGCGGGCGTCGCACGCAGGCCGCGCACCGCTGCGCGGGCCTGCTCGAAAACGCGCTCGGCCTCTTCGCGATCGAAATCCGTGGCGTAGCGCTTCTTGACCCCCTGCTCGTTGAGCAGCAGGTGGGCGGCGGGTCGGACGCCGCGCTCGGCCAGGCTGCTGCGCGTGCATTCGAGCGCGCAGCCGTCGAGCGCGAGGATCGGTCGCCCGGAGCGGGCGATGTTCACCAGATGGGGGACGTTGCCGCCGACCCCGGCGATGCAGGACATCTCGGCCTCGCCCTCGCGATCCAGGCGCAGCGCCACGTGGTTGGCCATCTGCGCTGCGCTGGAGCAGCCCGAGCAGGAATAGACGAGCGGCAGGTTCTTCTTGCGGCCGGCCATGGCGGGGTCCTCGGGCGGGCATGTTGGGACGAATAGTTTACTATGCTGCGGCAGTTCACCCGGTGGACCGTGTTCGGGGTGAATTGACCGCTATCAATCAACTTGTGAGGGTTTGCCGCTAGTGTGCAATGCATTCGCGGAGACGCTCTGCGACGGACCACGACAAATCGGAGAATACGCATGACCAAGTTTCCCTTCCTGATCGCCGCTGCGGCGTCCGTTCTGCTGGCTGCCTGTGGCAACTCCGGTAGCGGCACTCCCGCGGCGCCTGCCAAGGCCCCCGCGGCTCCGGCAGCGGCTGCGGCCCCCGCTGCGCCGGCCGCAGCTCCCGCTGCCGCCCCTGCTGCGGCCGCGCCCGCCGCCGCTCCGGCCGGTGCCGCGGGCGAGGGCACCTACAAGAAGGTTTGTGCGCTTTGCCACGCATCCGGTGTTGCCGGGGCTCCGATCCCGGGCAACAAGGCCGACTGGGAGCCGCGCGTCGCACAGGGCAAGGACACGCTCTACAAGCACGCGATCGAGGGCTTCACCGGCTCGAAGGGCATGATGCCCCCGCGCGGTGGCGGCGCTTCCTTGACCGACGATGAAGTCAAGGCTGCGGTCGACTTCATGGTTGGCAAGTTGAAGTAAGCCGGACTGCGGCAGTCCGCTGCGGCGGACGACGATGTGTTTTTCGCGGGGCCTGCGGGCCCCGCTTTCCATCGCGCGCCGGTGCGCTCAGTGCATGTGATGGGCGTGGTTGGCGTCGCGCAGGCCGGTGACGACGCTGGCGTCCACCTGCTCGAAGGTCAGTGCGCGGCCGCCTTGCTCGGCGATGAAGGCCTGCGCTGCGACGGTGTCGGCGAAGGCCGGCAGATCGGGGCCGCGCATCGGCCCGCGCGCGCGCGAGTCGCGCACGAAGACGGCGTGGCGGGCGGGAAGCCAGGTGCCGTTGCGGAAGTCGGCGACGTACATCGCCGCAGCCTCGGCGGGGGTGCGCGTGCTGCCGAAGCTTGCCGGTTTGTCCAGGAACATGAACAGGTCGACCGGCGAGTCGAAGAAGTGCGCCGCGCCGTCCTCGAAGACGATCTGCGCCGCCCAGCGCGGGAAGCGTGCCGGATACATGCCGCATACGGGGCAGCGTGCGTCCGCGGGGATGGGCCTGGCGTCGTATTTGCCCAGGCCGCTCGCAGGGTCGTACGGATGGGCCTGCGCCGCCCGCGTCGGGGTGACGACGCAGATGTCTTCCGCGGGCGGCTCGAAGCTGCGGCCGGCGCGCGTCGTGTAGTCCCACAGCAGCGCGCTGCCCGCGGCGAGCGAGACGGCGGCGCCGGCGAGCAGGAGCCGGCGGCGACCGCGTACGATGCTCACGTGCCGAAATCCGCGAGTTGCGGATCGCGACCGAGGACGTCGATCACCCGCGCGAGGTTTTCCTGCGGACTGCGCCGCGGATCGGTGAGCGGATCGGCCGCGACGCTGCCGTCGGCCCGATGCAGATGGTTGGGTGTGGTCTCGAGTTGCGGATGAACGGGCGCGGTGTCGATGCCCAGTTCGACTCCGTCGATGTCCGCGCTCGTGCGCCAGCGCAGCGAGTAGGCATCGGGTGCGGCGTAGCGCACGGTGAGGACCACTCCATTCCTGAGCACCAGGTTCAATGCATCCTGCGACAACCGTGCGGGGGCAAGCAGTGCACCTTCGTGTGCGCGCTCGACGTAGTCGAGCAGTTCGGTGTGCAGGCTCATCAGCGGTTGATCTCCCGCAGGCGCTCGCCCACGACCTGGCGTGCGGCCTCGTGGGTATCGGCCAGGATGCGCGCGGCGAGGTAGTGTTCGTAGCCGGGATGTTCGTCGACCGCGCCGGCGGCGATGCGGGCGAGCAACTCGGCTTCATTGTTCGCGCCGATGGCGGCGAGGACCTTGCGGCGGTTTTCGCGCGCCTCGTAGATGAGCCGGGCGATCTGCTCGAGCTCGAGGGCCTGCTCGGGGGGGATGGCGTCGAAGATCGGATTCATCGTGGTGCCTGTCCTGCTTACATGGACTGATCGTGGAGGGCGCCGCCGTCGAGGATCGCCATGTCGGGCGTGACCTCGTCGAAGCGCAGCACCTTGCCGCCGTTCTCCGTGGCGAAGGCCTTGGCGTCGGCTTCGTTGGCGAACGAGGCCGCGGTGGGGCCCATCGCACCCATGCGCCGGGAGCCGAACACGTACCAGGCCTTCTTCGCATCGATCCAGTGCCCCTGGGGGGCGTTCCACGAGGCCTTGGCCATGTCCTGCACGAAGATCGCGGTGACCAGGCGGGCCTGCTCCGGGTTCAGGTATACGTTGAACATCTCGATGGTGTCGCAGAACCAGTCGGGGCGCTCCACGCCGGCGTAGTGCATCTGGACCTTGGAGCCGGGGTAGTCGGCCAGCAGCATGCCGTCGAGCGCGCAACTGGTGGCGCGGTCGATCTCGAGCGGCGTCACGGTGCCGCTGCCGGCTCCCTGCTTGCCGCTGCCGCAGGCCGCGAGCAGCCCGGCGGCAACGCCGGCGATCAGGAAGCGGCGACGGCTCGGGCAGGCGTGATGTGTGCACATGGGGAAATCACTCGATACGGTTCGTTTGGAAGGAGTGTTCAGCGGCGGAAGCGCCACGTCGCGATCGCCAGCGGACCCGCGATCCATGCCGCCATGACCAGCCCGAGCAGCCAGGGCCGCGCCAGCGCGGGCGGGAAGACGGTCGACAGGCCGTAGAGCGTGCGGACGTCCTCCATCGAGAAGATGTTCAGGATGCGGAAGACGTCGGCCGGGTTGAACAGCAAGGCGTAGGGCAGCGCTTCGCCGCCCCACCGGCCGGCGGTGACGACCAGCACGCCGAGCACCAGGAGGTCGAAGATCAGCACGAAGAAGAACCAGGTGGCGATCGCCAGGCCGGAGGCGCGGGTACGGTCGGCGGCGAATACCGAAAGCATCACCGCGATGCTCAGGAAGGCGCAGCCGAGCAGAACCGAGCTGAGCATGAAGCCGAAGTAATGGAACAGCGAGCCGAGGTCGAGCTGCGCCGACAGCACCACGCCGACCAGGCCGAAGCCGGCGACGGTGGAAAAGGTGAGCGCGCCCGCGAGGCCGAGGTATTTGCCGAGCAGGAGTTCGAGGCGGGTGATCGGCATCGACAGCAGCAGGTCGAGCGAGCCGCGTTCGCGCTCGCCGACGATGGCGTCGAAGCCGAGCACCAGCGCGATCAGGGGAATCAGGTAGATGACCAGACTGACCAGGCTGGCGATGGTGACCTCGATCGAACGGAAGCCCACGGCGCCCTGCTGCGCCGAGCCGAAGTAGGCGATCGACAGCGCGAACACGGTGAACACCAGCGCCACGGCCAGGACCCAGCGGTTGCGGATGCGGTCCCAGAACTCCTTGCCGGCGATGGTGGCGATCTGTGAAAACTCCATGGTCCGCCTCTCAGTCCGAAAAGCCGAAGAACACGTCTTCGAGCGAAGGCTCGCGCACCGTGAGGTCGCGGACCTTGCCATTCAGGGTGGCCAAGGCGGCGATCACCGCCATCTTGGCATCGCGCGCGCACTGCACCGCGACATGGCCGTCGCGGGCTTCGATGGCGCCTACCGGCAGGCCGCCGAGGGCGTTGCGCACCGCCTCGAAATCCTCGGGCGCGACGCGCACGTCGAACCACAGCGGCAGATCCATCTGCTCGCGCAGGGCCTGCACCGTGCCGGTGGCCTGCACCTTGCCCGCGGCCATGATCGCAAGGCGGTCCACGCGTTCCTGGATCTCGGCGAGGATGTGCGAGGTGATCACCATGGTGACTCCCTCGCTCTTCAATTGCCGCAGGATGGCGTAGAAGCCGCGGATCGCCTCCGGGTCCAGACCGGTCGTCGGCTCGTCGAGGAACAGGATGCGCGGCTTGCCGAGGAGGGCCTGGGCGAAGCCGAGGCGCTGGCGCATGCCCTTGGAGTATTCGCGCACGCGACGCTTGGCCGCGTGCATCAGGCCGACACGCTCGAGCACTGCGGCGTTGTTCGCCGTCGAGACGCCCTTGAGACGGGCGAAGAAGTCGAGCGTTTCGGTGCCGGTGAGGTTGTCGTAGAGCACGACGTTCTCGGGCAGGTAGCCGACCTTGCGTCGCACCGTGCGGAAGTCGCTGCCCGGCACCGGCGCGCCGTCGATGCGGATCTCGCCGGCGGTGAGCGGGATCAGCCCCAGCATCATCTTGAACATGGTGCTCTTGCCCGCGCCGTTGTGGCCGATGAGGCCGAACAGCTCGCCGCTGCGGACCTCCAGGTCCACGCCATCCACCGCGTGGATGGGGCCGTAGTGCTTGCGAACGCCGCGGGCGACGATCACCGGTGCGCCGGGATCATTCTGAGCGGGGGAAATGTCTGCCACGCCATTGGCTCCAGTCAGGTTTGTTCGGTTCCATGCGCGGCCTGGGGTCCACGATGCTGGGCGCACGCAGCAGGGGAAACTGCTGGGCCACCATGCGCAAGGTCTGGATGGCTGGGCTGCCGAGCAGCAGCTTCATCATCGGGTGACGCCAGGTCAGGCGGTCGACCAGGTCGTTGGCCTCGTACCGCACGTCGCCCAGGCCGTCGCCGTTGCGGTCCCAGCCGAGGTAGTTGCTCCAGTGGTTGCCTTCCTTCTCGCCCCAGATCATGTCGTGCGCGGCCACGTAGCGGATCTGCTCGCGGTTGCCGATGAAGTCGTTGCGCTCCACCTTGTTGTTCTTGGACCCCGCCCACAGGTGGATCCCGACCACGTTGTCGATGATCTGGTTGCCGCGCAGCTCGTTGTACTCGGCATCGTAGATGAAGAAGCCGCGCTGGTTGCCGGCGACCACGTTGTTCTCGATCACGGCGTCCTGGATCGAGCGCAGCATGATGCCGTGGTCCGAGTTGCCCCAGGCGCGGTTGTTGCGCACCACCTGGTCGCGCACTTCCATCAGCGCGAGACCGCCGCGGTTGTACCAGGTCTCGTTGTCCTCCCAGACGTTGCGGTAGGAGGTCATGTAGTGCGTGCCGTAGCGGCTGTGATGCAGCCTGTTGCCGCGGAAGAGCGCGTCGTGGGAGACGTCGACGTAGATCGCGTCGCGCACGAAGCTGATGTTGTTGCCGATGATGCGCGCGCGCTGGGTGTTGTAGAGCTGGATGCCGTTGCCGCGCTTGGGCGAGTCGAAATCGCGCTTGCCGGTGATGAGGTTGTTCTCGATCAGGACGTCGTTGGCCTTCTCGATCCACAGCCCGAACAGGGTGTAGGAGAAGTCGCAATTGCGCACGACCGCCTTGTGCGAGCCGGGGTAGATATAGACGCCGGCGTGCTGGTAGAGGGTGTCGCCGCCCGAGTTGGCGACGATGAGCCCCTCGATGGTGACGCCCTCCGCCTTTATGCTGATGGTGTTTTCCTTCAGCTCGCCGTCGATCGTGGGGCGCTCGATGCCGCGCAGGGTCAGCGGCTTGTCGACCAGCAACTGGCCGGCGTAGCGTCCGCGCTCGATTTCGATCACGTCGCCCGGCGCTGCGCGGGCGATCGCTGCCTGGATGGACTCGCCCGGCGATACCCGCCACGGCGTGGCTGCAGCCGGCGTGGCCAGTGCGGCGAGCAGGGCTGCGGCAGCCAGGAGGCGAGGAAGACGGTGGAGGGAGCGCATTGCAGGGGGGCGTTTGACAGTGGGGCAGAGTATGCGACGCAATGTCGCAGCGAGACTTGATCTAGGTGAAGTGCCCGGCGGCGGCGGGCCCGCGGAAAACGGCGCGCCGCCCCGGGGGCGGCGCGCAATGTAACCCGGGCGGGCCCCGGATGTCAGACCTGCACCAGGCCCATGCTCTTCAGCACGATGAACAGGGCGGCGCCGATCAGCAGGTTCTTGAAGCCCACGTAGCAGATCATGTCCATGATGCTGGCGCGGCGGTAGCGGCTGCCCCACCACGGACCGTCCTTCACGTAGGGCTTGGAACCCAGGCGCACCGCCACCTCGAACACGCTCCAGCCGAACCACCAGCCGATGATGGCACCGGGCGTCATGTTGCCCATCGCTGCCAGGATCCAGGCCACGCTCGCGGCCGCGGCGAGCGCCAGGCCGGCGGCCTGGACGACGCGCTGGCGCTGGAAGCCGTTGCGGCTCCACGGCCACAGGTGATCCCAGATCTCGGCAGGCAGGCGGCTGGCGGAGCCGCGGCTGGCATAGGGCGGCTCCACCTGCTCGGTCAGAATGCGCGGATCGACCATGATCGAATCCTCCTCGAATGCAGTGTCTTGATCAGGCCCGCGGCGCTGCGGGCGCCACCGGCTTGATCGGGATGTAGTAACCGTCCTTGCCGATCGGGGTCAGCGGCAGGCCGTCCTTGGTGCGACGCTTGCGTTCCTGTGCCAGCGGCGGGCAGGCGTGGTCGTCGGTGTAGAGGACCATGCAGTCCAGGCAGAGCATGCATTCGCGATGGTCGATGCGACCTTTCTCGTCGATCGCCAGCGAGCCGCAGCCGACCGCGCAGGCCTTGCAGCTGTCGCATTCCTGCTTGCGGCGCAGGCCGAACCAGCGGAAGGTCGAGGGCATGGCCAGCGAGGCGCCGAGCGGGCACAGGTATTTGCAGAACGGCCGCTCCATGAAGATCGACAGGCCGAGCAGGCCGGCGGCGAACAGCGTGTAGGGCCAGCTGCGGTTGAACAGGCCGACCAGGAAGGTGGTCTTGAAGGGTTCGACCTCCGCGAGCTTCTCGGCCAGGCCCATCGAGAACATCGATACCGCGAGCAGGCCGAAGAACACCGCGTACTTCACCCACTTCAGGCGGTTGTGCCACTTCATCGGCAGCGCGAACTGGAAGCGCTTGAGGCCGATCGCGCCGCCCACCTTGTACAGCAGTTCCGACAGCGAGCCGAACGGGCACAGCCAGCCGCAGAACAGGCCGCGGCCCCAAACGAACACGGTGACGATGATGAAGATCCAGAACAGGAAGATGAACGGATCGGTGAGGAACAGCTCCCATTCCCACTTGAACAGCAGCGAGTGGAACCAGGTCAGCACCTGCGTGATCGAGGGCTGGGCGAGCAGGCCGAAGCCGACAAAACCGATGCTGATGATCCACGCGCTGTACTTGAAGGCGTTGACCGGCCACTTGTTCTTGCGCGTCGAGCGGCGGGTCAGTTCATCGCGCTTGGCATAGACCACCGCCACCGCGACGAGCAAGGCGGAGAACAGGACGATCTCGAGCGCACGCGTCTTCCACACGCGGACCCAGGGCGCATCGGGCTTCTTGACCTCGGGCCGGCCACCCTCGATATAGGCGTCGGGCAGCCAGTATTCCCTGTCGAAGTTGATGAAGGTGCGCGCACCGGTCTCGCGGTCGATGCGGTTGCCGAGGAAGATGAACTTCCATGGGAAGGCGCCGGAGAACGAGGATGAGCGCACGATGAAGATCGCCGACTCGGTGAAGGACGGCGCGCCTGGTGCGGAAATCCCATAGAGGTTGTAGTAGTCGAGGTCGCGGAAGGTGAACACGTCCTGCCCCTGGCGAAGCTGGACACGGTCGTAGATGCCCCCGCGCACGAAGCCCGAGCCCTTGAACGACTCCCTGCCTGCGGTGCGGATGACGAAAAGCGCGTGTTCGCCCTCCTTGATGCGTGCCATCAGGTCGCGCCAGCCGGTTTCTCCCATGATCGCGCGGCCGACCTCGGGATGGTTCAGATAGCCGTACCAGAGGTCGATGAACGGGTCCTTGCCACGCTCGAGGCCGACCTGCTCGGGCATCACGGTCAGGCGTTGCACCACGCCTTCCTTGACCATTGTCGCCCAGTCGAGCTTGCGGCCGCTGTCGACGAACCTGGCCTGAGGGCGGACGGTCTTTTCAAGGATGCCGACCTGGCGCCCGACTGCAGCGCCCGACATCATCATCACCTGGTTCTGCGCGATGACCGTGACGGTGGCGCCGGAGATGGCATCGAGGCCGATGATCTCTTCCTCGGGGCGCGAGCGGCCGATCTCGATGTTGGCGCCGACGAACTTGCCCAGGTATTGGTTGTTGAACTTGACCAGCGCGGATTCGGGGATGCCGAGCAGCAGGATCGGTTCGGAGTGCTTGAGGATCTTGATGCCGGCGAAGTTGCCTTGCGGGGTAAGCCCGATCAGCGTGATCACGGGCTTGCCGGAGTAGGCCGGGGTGTCGGTGACGTCGGTCGATAGCACCACGTAGCCCACCAGCTTGCGTTGGCCGTTTTCCTCGGCGTAGCCCTCGACGTAGGGCGGCTGACCCTTGCGCTCCGAGAAGCTGGTCGCGCCGGGCAGGACCTCCTTGCAGGGCACGTAGTCGCACAGAGCGGGTGAGGTGTTGATCTCGGGAGGCAGGTTCGCCTCGTAGGCGCTCTGCGCCGAGACCTGCGCAGGCAAGAGGGTTGTGGCAGCGAGCAGGGCCGCCATCGCAATGCCCCGCAGGGCGGAGAGGGGCTTCATGATGCGCTCCATAAGTAAATCACGATGGAGTTTAGGGGGTGGGGTCCGGCATGTATTTGTCCAGCGTCAAATTGCCGGTGGGCACGCCTCGAAACGCGAGCGGACTGCAGAAAACAATCGAGGGGCTTGCGCCCCTCGATCTTCAGACGGCACCGCAGTCAAGCGGCGCGGCGCGCTCCGGGATTACGGACGCACGAGCATGCGCGTACGCATCTCCAGGTGCAGCGCGTGGCAGAAGTGCGTGCAGTAGCACCAGAACACGCCCGGCTTGTCGGCCTTGAAGGTGACGGACTTCGTCTCCAGCGGGTTCACCACGAAGTTGATGTCGTACTTCGGAATCGCGAAGCCGTGCGACAGGTCTTCCACCTTGTCGAGGTTGGTGAGGATGAGGGTGACCTCGTCGCCCACCTTGAGTTCGAACTCGCGCAGGCTATAGGCCGGTGCCTGCGAGGCGATCCTCACCGTGACCTTGTTGCCGTCGCGGAACACGCCCGATTCCTTCGCATCCTTGATCGCCAGCGGGTGTGCGTCCAGCACGCCGACCTGACGGGTCTTGATGAGTTCGCGCTTGACGATGATGAAGTCGTGCGGCTCCGGATGCACCGGGTGGTCGGCCAGCAGCACCATCTTCTCGCCACGGATGTCGATCAGCTGCTCGTTTTCCGGGTGCATCGGACCCACCGGCAGGAAGCGGTCCTTGGAGAACTTGCAGCCCACCGCCAGGAACTGGCCGCTGGCTTCCTTGGTTTCGCCCATGTCGGCGCTGATGTGGCCGGGCTGGTAATGCACATCGATACGGTCGACCACGTACTGCGCGGCCTTGTCGCCGTTATGGAACTTGATCGCGGCGTCGATGTTCCACTTGACGATCTGGCTGTCCAGGAAGAGGGTCGTGAAGGCGTTGCCGCGGCCGTCGTAGGTGGTGTGCAGGGGGCCGAGGCCGACTTCGACTTCAGCGACCACCGACTTGCGGATGTCGTCGAGCTTGCCGTCGAGGAAGTCGGCGACCTTGGCGACTTCGATGACCGTGCAGGTGGGCGACAGCTTGCCCGAGCAGATCATGTACTTGCCGTCCGGGCTGGCGTTGACGCCGTGCGGGTTCTTGGGGACCGGTACATAGGCGGTCAGCGCGGTCTTCGGATCGGGGTTGGCGGCCTTGGTGCCGTCGACGACCGGGACCTTGGAGGTGCCGACGGTGAAGGACTTGCCGTCCTTGATCGCCTTTTCGATGCGGGCGACGTCGAAGAACACGCAGGCGTCCATCTCGGCCGACATCATGTCTTCGTAGCGCGCGCCGCCCTCGGTGTTGTACTGGTTGGCGGCGGCGAAGCGGCCGTCATAGGAGGTCGCGACCAGGTCCATGTTGCCGTCGACCTTGCACTGCCAGCGCACTTCCATCGTCTCGGCGTCGACGCAGGTGAACAGGCAGAAATACTTGGTCGGATCGTCGAGGTCGCGGCCGTCGTTCGGCTGCGGGATATGGAACTCGTTGCCGCAGAACACGCGGGTGGTGTGGTTGATGGCCTTGTCGACCGGGTCGCGCTTGTCCGAGAAGATGCCGTGGAAGCCCTGGATGTTCGGGATCTCGGTGATCGCGTCGCATTCGAAGACGTCGCCACGGATACGGCCCAGGCGGCCGTGGATCTTGTCGTTGACCCAGAAGTACTTGCCGTCGTAGGTGCCGTCGGTGTAGGAGCCGTGGATGTGGTGGGTGTCGCCGGTCTTGTACTTCAACTGGCCGTCCGCACGCGTGCCGATCACCTTCTTGGACTCGTTGGTGATGCCCCAGCCGCTCATGCAGTCGATGTTGAAGGTCGGCACGCGCTTGATTTCACGCCCCGAAGGCAGGCCGAGGACGCGGCATTCGCCGGAGTGGCCGCCGGACCAGATGCCGTAGTAGGTGTCGAGCTCACCCGGTGCCATGTGCAGCTTGAGGCCGGAGGCAGCATGCGCCGCGGCGGGCGCGGCGGCCGGTGCCGCGGCGGGTGCAGCGGCCGGAGCGGGAGCGGTTTCCTTGTTGCACGCGGACAGGCCCACCGACATGCCGGCACCGGCGAGGCCGGCGAGCGCTGCGGTGTTGAGGAACTTGCGGCGGCTCGGATCGGGCATGGCTTCGACCGGGTTCATCTTTGCGTCATTCATGGTTCTTTGCTCCCGTAGGCAGGTGTAGTCGATCTCACAGACCCGGCATCGCGACCTTGCGCCCCTCGCGTCGGTTCTTCATGCGTGTCGGGGGCCTGTGACAAATTGTCCTGTGACGTTTTGTCGCACCCCAATTCTATGAAGGTGGAAATCAGTAAACCTTGATATAAGGCAAAGATGAGTCCTTCAGTTCTTGTTTGCGAAGGGAAGAATGCAGCCGATCGAGCAGGAAACCGAGCCCGCCGAGGATCTCGACAACCCCAATCCGGTACTGATGCCTGCGCGGGTGCTCAACGCCGTGCGCACCGATCGCGGGCGCCTGCTGCAGTTGCGCTGGGTTTCCCTGCTTGCGATGGTGCTGATGAGCCTGGTCGTCTTCCCCTGGCTCGCGCCCGCGCAGCCGGTCGGGCCGCTCGTCGGGGTCACCTTGTGCCTGCTCGCGGTCAACCTCGCCCTGCTCGGTGGGGCTGCACGCTGGCTGGTGGGGCGCTGGGGCGCCTTCCTGCAACTCGCC
Organism: Thauera sp. DNT-1; assembly: GCF_055393985.1. Classification (NCBI taxonomy): domain Bacteria; kingdom Pseudomonadati; phylum Pseudomonadota; class Betaproteobacteria; order Rhodocyclales; family Zoogloeaceae; genus Thauera; species Thauera sp. DNT-1. The sequence goes on from NZ_AP043752.1 coordinate 3,343,253, forward strand.
GTGGATCTGCTGGCATGGGCGGCATTCCTCTATTTCACCGGTGGCGTTACCAACCCGGCGATCTCGCTGCTGCTGCCGGTGGTGGCGGTGGGCGCTTCGATCCTGCCCGCGGCACAGGCCTGGGCGCTGGCGGCCCTCGCGGTCGCGCTGTATTCCGTGCTGTGGCAGTTTCACCAGCCGGTTCGCCTGGCCGACGCCGATCAGGCGATGTACTGGCACCTGGCCGGCATGTGGATCAGCTTCGCGGTCTCCGCCGCCACCGTGGTCTGGTTCATCGTGCGGCTCAACGTGGAGCTGGCGCGGCGCGACAACGAACTCGCGGCGGTCAACGCGGCGCGTGCGCGCGACACCTACGCGGTCGGACTGGGCAAGCTCGCCGCCGGTGCCGCCCACCGCCTCGGCACACCGCTCGGCACGCTGCGCATTCTCGCCGACGATCTGGCGAGCCGACCCGAACTCGCCTCCGGGCTGCGTGAAGACGTGCAGCTAATGCGCGAGCAGGTCGACTACTGCCGCGACATTCTCAACGGGCTCACGCGCGAGGCCGGCCAGCAGCGGGCGGAGAGCGGCGGGGCGGTCGAGGTGCGGGCCTGGGTGACGGAGGTGGGCGGGCGCTGGCAGCGTCTGCGCCCCGGGGCAGGCTTGCACATCGATGCGGAGGCGGCGGACGGGCAGGCGGTCATCGTCGCCGACGCATCGCTCGGCGATGCCCTGCACAACCTCATCGACAACGCCGCCAATGCCAACGAGCGCGCGGGAGCGCGCGCTTGCGCGGTGGAGCTAGGGATCCGCCGCGAGGGCGCGCGGGTGGTTGTCGAGGTGCTGGATCGCGGGCCCGGGTTGCCGCCGGAGCGCGTGGAGGCGGCGCGTCTGGCGCGGCTCGGGGAGCGTGCGCAAGGCATGGGCGTCGGCTTGATGCTGGCGCACGCCGCCGTCGAGCATCATGGCGGGCATCTTGAATTCCGTTCCAGACCGGGTGGTGGCACGATTGCGCGCATGCTGATTCCGCGACAGTCCGTACGATGACCCCCGACAACACGCCCTGCCTCCTCGTCGTCGATGACGATCCGGCCTTCAATCGCGTCCTCGTGCGCGCCCTCGGCCAGCGTGGCTTCGATACCTACGGGGCGACCGACAGCGAGGGCGCGCTCGAGCTCGCCCGCGACCACGAGCCCGAGTTCATCGTGCTCGACCTCAACATCGGCGGCGAGTCGGGCCTGAAGCTCATCCGCCCCCTGCTCGAGGCGAGCCCCGGGGCGCGTATCCTCGTGCTCACCGGTTACGCCAGCATCGCCACGGCGGTCGATGCGGTGAAGCTGGGGGCCGTCCAGTACCTGGCCAAGCCGGCCGACATCGACAGCATCATCCGCGCCTTGCGCGCCGAGGGCGTGAGACCCGAGGATCACGCGCCCGGGGCTCCGCTTTCGGTCGACCGCCTCGAGTGGGAACACATCCAGCGCGTGCTCGCGGAGCACCACGGCAACATCTCGGCAACCGCGCGTGCGCTGCAGATGCACCGGCGCACGCTGCAACGCAAGCTCGCGCGCCCGCCGGCGGGGGCCTGACCGGCAGGCGGGTCGCGCCGGTTCCCCTCTGTTCAAGGACGGCCTTCCGCTCTAACCTTCGTTCCCGATCGAACCTTCCCCAGACCCCCACAAGGATCCCATCATGCGCCGCTTGCTCCTGCTGCTGACGCCCGTCCTCGCTGCCACCGCACATGCCAGCCCCGTGCCTGCCGAGGCGCCGATCCGCATGGCCGGTCTGTGGCTGATGAACACGACCCCCGTCGGGGCCGCGGCGCAGACCTCCAGCTTCCACATCTGCATCGGCGCGCCTGCGCGCGACGACGTGCTCGCCCACCCCGGCAGCGCCGTGCAGAACTGCCGCGAAGAGCGCTGGAGCAAGGACGAGCACTACACCTACTATCAGGCGAGCTGCGAGGCCAAGGGCGGCAGCGCGGCGGTCGAGGCGAGGTTTGCCGGTGACTTCAAGTACAACTTCCAGGGGGAGGTCACCATGACGATCGCGTCGCAAGCCGGCGCTGCCGAGGTGACCAGGATGGAGATCGATGGGCGGCGGCTGGCGCCTTGTCGCGGTGGCCTGCCGGAAGGCAGGTTCCTGATCAAGGGGCAGGATGGGGTGGGCAACCTGAATCTGGGCGAACCGATTCGCCAGCCGGCGCGCTGAAGCACGAGCCGTTGCCGACCACGGGAGTCGGTCGTCACAGCCACGGTCCGCAGATCACCGAGCGGGCAGCGGACGACCTCGCCGGGTCCTGCACCGCCTCCCCACGGAGCGATCGCGACGTGCCTCCGCGACGACAGCATTACCGCGGCCGTGATCCGGCGCGCGCCCACAGCATCGCCGAGCTGCGCGCGATGGCGGCGCGCCGGCTCCCCGACTTCTGCCTCGAATACCTCGATGGCGGCGCCGACGACGAGCTCGCGCTCGCGCGCAACCGGCGCGTGCTCGACGAGATCCTGCTGCTGCCGCGCACCTTGGTCGATGTGTCGCAGCGCGAGCTTGCGGTGCCGCTCTTCGGCACCGACATCGCGCTGCCGGCGGTGATCGCGCCCACCGGCTTCAACGGCCTGCTCACCCACGCGGGCGACCGCGTGCTCGCCGAGGCGGCGCACGCGGCGGGCATCCCGTTCTGCCAGAGCATGGTGTCGACCGTGGCGCTGGAGGACATCGCCGCCACCGGGGTGCGCCACTGGATGCAGATCTATCCCTTCAAGGACCGCGACAACCTCGCCGCGGTGGTGAAGCGGGCCGAGCACGCCGGCTGCGAGGCGATCGTGCTCACCACCGACGCCTCGGTGTTCGGCAACCGCGAATGGGACCGCCGCAACTACCGCGCCCCGATGAAGCTGGCCTGGCGCAAGCTGCTCGATGTCGGCCTTCATCCGCGCTGGGTCCTCGACGTGCTGGTGCCGCACGGCATGCCGCGCTTCCGCAACCTCGGCGACTTCCTGCCGCCGGGCATGGACAGCGCGAAGAACGCCGCCGCCTTCCTCGCCGCGCAGATGGACACCTCGCTGACCTGGGAGGACCTGCGCCGCCTGCGCGACCTGTGGCCGCGCCGGCTGCTGGTGAAGGGCGTGCTGCTGCCCGAGGATGCGCTGCGTGCGCAGGAGGCGGGTGCCGACGGCGTGGTGGTGAGCAACCACGGCGGGCGTCAGCTCGACTGCGCGCCGGCGCCGATCGAGACCCTGGCCGCGGTGCGCCAGGCGGTGGGGGCGGAGATGACGGTGATCGTGGATAGCGGCTTTCGCCGCGGCAGCGACTTCGTCAAGGCGCGCGCGCTCGGTGCCGATGCGGCGATGTCGGGGCGGGCGACGCTGTACGGCCTTGCCGCCGCGGGTGCCGCGGGCGCGGCGCGCGCGTTGGAGATCCTGCGCGGCGAGATGGAGCGCACGCTCGGGCTGATCGGCTGTGCGCGGATGGACGAGGTGGACGCGCGTTACGTCGGTCGCGGCTGAAGGCCTCGTGGGGCGGCGTGTGCCTCAGACCCCCCAGACCACCGGCGTCTCCTCGCGCAGCGACTCTTTCAGCATGGCCAGCAGCGGCCACGCGCGCTGGGCGAGGCCGACCGGGGCGGCCATGCCGGTGTTGCCGGCTTCCTTCTCCGCCTCCTCGTCGGCGTGGCCGCGCTGGCGTTCGAGTTCGGCCTGACGAACGCGCTCTTCCTCGATCGCGGCCTCGAGGCGGGCAATGGCCTCGGGGAGTTGTTGCACGGTGACGATGCCCTTGGCGTCGGCGGGGTCCTTGCCGAGGATGCCGATGAGCTTCTTCGCGGCATCGCCGAACATGATCACGTCGGCGCTCGCGTGGGACTTGAAGGTGACCAGCATGGGGTGTCGCTCCTCTCTTACAGGCCCTTGACGGCGTAGATGCCGGGCGCGTTGCGCCAGTAGCCCTTGTAGTCCATGCCGCAGCCGAACAGGAAGCGGTCGGGGATGTCGAGACCGGTGAAGTCGGCGCGCATGCCGGGCCTCGCCTTGCGTTGGTGCAGCTTGTGCACCAGCACCGCGGACAGCACCTCGGCGGCGCCTTCTTCCTTCAGGTGCGCGATGATGGCCTCGAGCGTGTGGCCTTCGTCGAGGATGTCGTCGAGCACCAGCACCGTGCGTCCGCGCAGATCCTGGGTGGGACGCACGCGCCAGTCGAGCAGGGTGCCCTGGATGGCGTGGCCGTAGCGCGTGGCGTGCAGGTAGGCGACTTCGAGCGGGAAGGGCAGGCGCGGCAGGATGCGGCCGGCGAGGATCAGCCCGCCGTTCATCACCGCATAGACCAGCGGGTTGGCGTCGGCGAGGCGTGCGCTGATCTCGGCCGCCATGCGGTCGAGCGCGGCCTCCACGGTGGCGGCATCGGCGAGGCAGTCGGCCTCTTCGCGGGCGCGCTTGATTTCTTCCAGATTCAGGGACATGTCGATGAACTGCGGGCGCTCGCCCGGTGCGTTTGCGGACGCATCATTCTAGCGCCGATCCCCGCAAGGCGCCGCCTTCGAGGGCGTGCGCGGATGAGCGGCTTGCCGCGATGCCGCGGGCTGTGGTTTGTGCGCTTGTGCGCGGACCAGCGGCGCGGTAAAAGAGGCGGGTCTTCGTCCTGCCGCCCCGGAAACCGCCATGCCCATCCATGAAATCCGCCATCCGCTCGTGCGCCACAAGATCGGCCTGATGCGCGAAGGCGACATCAGCACCAAGAAGTTCCGCGAGCTCACTGCCGAGATCGCCCGCCTGCTGGCTTACGAGGCGTGCCAGGACTTCCCGCTCGAGACGGTCGAGATCCGGGGCTGGGCCGGTCCGGTCGAGATCGAGCAGATCAAGGGCAAGAAGGTCACCGTGGTGCCCATCCTGCGCGCCGGGCTGGGCATGCTCGACGGCGTGCTCGACATGGTGCCGAGCGCCAAGGTCAGCGTGGTCGGCATCGCGCGTGACGAGGAGACCCTGCAGCCGGTGCCCTACTTCGAGAAGTTCGTCGGCCAACTCGACGAGCGCATGGCGTTGATCATCGACCCGATGCTCGCCACCGGCGGCTCCATGGTCGCCACCGTGGACATGCTGAAGCGCAAGGGCTGCACCCATGTGCGCGCGCTGGTGCTGGTGGCGGCGCCCGAGGGCATCGCGCTGATGGACGAGAAGCATCCCGACGTGGACATCTACACCGCGAGCATCGACAGCCACCTCAACGAGCACGGCTACATCATCCCCGGGCTGGGAGATGCCGGCGACAAGATCTTCGGCACCCGGCACAACTGAGTCCGCGGTGACGGCGTGCGATCGTCCGCTGCGGTCGCCGCGTCATCACGGCTTCATCGATAACGACAACCATGCCGGCTGCGCGCCACGCCGACCGCGTGCGCCCGGCGGAGAACCCTCATGCGTGAAATTCCCATCCAGTCTGCCGAGCCGCTATGGCGGCAGGCGATCTCCGGCGCCCAGATCCTCTTCGTCGCCTTCGGCGCGCTGGTGCTGGTGCCGCTGCTCACCGGACTGAACCCTTCCCTGGCGCTGCTCGGCGCCGGCGTCGGCACCCTGCTGTTCCAGCTCCTCACCGGGCGCCAGGTGCCGATCTTCCTCGGCTCGAGCTTCGCCTTCATCGCGCCGATCATCTTCAGCATCCAGACCTGGGGCATCCCGGCCACCATGGGCGCGCTCGCCTGCGTGTCGCTGATGTACTTCGTCTTCGCCGGGCTGGTGTGGAAGCACGGCGCCGAGATCGTGCACCGCTACATGCCGCCGGTGGTGGTGGGGCCGATCATCATGATCATCGGCCTGTCGCTTGCCGCGGTGGGCGTCAACATGGCGATGGGGCGCAGCGGCGACGGCAAGCTCGAGCTCGTGCCCTACGCCACCGCGCTCATGGTGGCGGGGATCTCGTTCGGCACCACCGTGCTGGTGGCCGTGTTCGCGCGCGGCTTCCTCAAGCTGGTGCCCATCCTGTGCGGCGTGGCGGCGGGCTACTTCGCGGCGATCCTGTTCGGCCTGGTGGATTTCGCCGCGGTGGGTGCGGCGCCCTGGTTCGTGCTGCCGCAGTTCGTCACGCCGAGCTTCGAGCTCGCGGCCATCCTGTTCATGTTGCCGGTGGCCCTGGCGCCGGCGATCGAGCACGTCGGCGACGTGCTCGCGATCGGTGGGGTGACCGGCAAAGACTATACCGAGAAGCCCGGCCTGCACCGCACCCTGGCCGGCGACGGCGCCGGCGTGCTGTTCGCCGGCCTGGTCGGCGGCCCCCCGATCACCACCTATTCCGAGGTCACCGGCGCGCTGACCCTGACCAAGAACTACAACCCGGCGATCATGACCTGGGCCGCGGTGTTCGCGGTGATCCTCGCCTTCTTCGGCAAGTTCAACGCGCTGCTGGCGTCGATCCCGGTGCCGGTGATGGGCGGCATCATGATGCTGATGTTCGGCTCGGTGGCGGCCGTCGGGCTGAACACCCTGATCAAGGCGCGTGTCGACCTGGAGGAGCCGCGCAACCTGGTGATCGTGTCTTCGGTGCTGGTGATGGGCATCGGCGGTCTGGCGCTGAACTTCGACGGCCTGACCCTGCAGGGCGTCAGCTTGTGCGCCGTCGTTGCGGTGGTGCTGAACCTGATCCTGCCGAACGCTCGAGCCGGCGCCTGAGCAGCGCGAGCAGGCCGCGCAGGAGCGGGACGGCGGTGGGCAGCAGCGCCGACAGTCGCCCGCCGCGCGCCTGGCGTACGAGCAGCCAGCCCACCCAGGCGCGCTTGGCGAGGCGCAGCGTGAGCCTTGGCTTCGCGGCGAGCACGACGATCAGCGCGACCGACAGCAGCGGGACCTTGTCCTTCGCCCACGCGAGCTGATCGCGCAGCGAGTCCACGCGGTCGAGCGCGCCGTCGATGCCGGCGAGGCGCTGCGTGATGTCGGCGCGCTGGGCCTCGGCGCGCAGTTGCAGCTTTTGCTTGCGCAGCGCGAGTTCGACTTGGCGGGGATCCATGCGCGGCACGCCTTCAGTCGGGTTTCTTCAAGGCCGCGCGGTCGCGGGCGAGCTCGGCCAGGCTGGCCGAGAACAGCTTCGTGCCGCTACGGAAGGCGCGCGCCGCGTTACTCGCCGCGAGCAGCCCGCCGCCGAGGCAGATCGCGGTGGAGATGCCGAGCGCGAGCAGGCGATGTTCGTCCCAGAACAGCACGGTCAGGAACACCATCAGAAACACCAGCCCGAAGCCGAGCAGCAGCCCCGCCAGCACCGTGTTGAGCGCAAGCCCGGTGAGGCGGAGCTTTTCTTCCTGAAGCTCGACCGCAAGCAGTTCCAGCCGCGTCTGCGCCGTCTGCAGTCCGGCATCGACGATGCCGTGCAGGCTTTCGGCGAGACGCGGTCTGGGCGGCCTGGGCTCGGTGCTCATCGAATCAGCGACGGCTGACCAGCAGGCCGAGCAGGAAGGCGACGCCGGCGGCGACGCCGACCGACTGCCAGGGGTTTTCGTGCACGTAGTCGTCGGTTGCGCGCACGGCCTTCTTGCCGGAGTCGACGATCGCGGCCTCGGCATCGGCCAGGCGGTCCTTGGCGACCGCGACGCGACCGTTGATGCGCGCGCGCAGATCATCGAGCTTGCCGCCCTGCTGGTCGGCGGTGAGCTTGAGGAGTTCCTCCGCGTCCGAAATCAGGGACTTGAGGTCGTCGACGATCTTGTCCTTGGAGGGCTGAAGGGTCGTTGCCATGGTGGTTCTCCTGTGAGTGGTCCGGGAAAAGTGGCCTGAAGAGCTTCGTGCCATGCCTGAAGCAAGCCTACCACGCGGGGCGTCCGGCCGCAATGAACGATGCGTAAGCGAGTGCTGAAGCCGCTGCAGGGGTATGCCGAATCGAAGCGCGATGTCCTGTTGCAGCGTGTTTTCGGCGGTGCGCCGGGTGCCGTTGCTTGGCAGAATCGGGGCATCTTTCGCGAACGTGCCTGGCGCCGACCGGAACGGCTGCGGATGAAGACGCTCCAAGGACAAGCTTCTCACCGACAAGGTTGCACCATGATCCGTAAATTCGCCCCGATCCTTTGCCTCGGCCTTTTGGCGACGACCGTCCACGCTGCCGAAGACATCGACACCGCGGCCTTGTTCTCGGCCTCGCTGACCGGGCTCGACGCTCAGCCGGTGGCCATGGAGCGCTTCCGCGGGCGGCCGCTCATCGTCAATTTCTGGGCGCGCTGGTGCGCGCCCTGTCGCGAAGAGATCCCCGAGCTCATCCGCCTGCGCGATGCGCAGGGCGCGGACGGGATCGAGGTGATCGGGGTTGCGCTCGAGAGCCAGGTCGAGGGCGTGCGCGTGTTCGCCACCGCCAACGACATGCGCTATCCGGTGGTGCTGGCGGCGAAGCAGGGCATCCCGCTGATGAAGGCGCTCGGCAACGCGGCGGGCGGCGTGCCCTACACGGTCTATATCGGCCGCGACGGCAAGGCGGTGGGCAGCAAGCTGGGGATCGTGCGCGCGGACGATCTCGCCGCGGCGACGAAGGTGCTGCTGAAGTGAGCGCGTGCGGGTGAATGCCCGCACTGCCGCGGCCAGGTTGCCGCAGTTCTCAGACACGGGCGGCGCCGGGCGCCATCGGCGCCCGGGCCGTGGGCTACTCGAAGCGCCCGGCGTCGAGCATCGACGGAAGGCCCGCGCCGACCTCGTCGAAACGCAGGACGCGCGCGCCCTTGTGCTCCTTCAGAAAGTCGGCCGCGTCCTCTCGACTGGCCAGGGGCACGAACTCGTGCCCCATCGGCCCCAGTACGTCCGAGCCCACGACGTACCACGCATTCCTCGCGTCGATGGCGGTCAGCCCGTAGTACTCGGTCACCGAAATGCGCTCGATCTGGTCGCGGCTGTGGCCGGCAGCGTACTTCGCCGGGTCGTGCCAGAACTTGAACAGGTCCTTGGCGCCGTCGAAGAAGTGGGCGTGACCGTCCTTGTAGACGATGGTCGCCACCCAGTTCGGATACTTCGACACCAGCATGCCGCACACCGGGCACAGATCCTTCGTGCCCGGCTTCGGCAGCTCGGCGGCCGGCGCCTGCGCGAGCGCGAACCCCGTCCAGGCTGCGAAAACGAAAGCGAGCAGGGTCTTCATCCTTTGTTGTGCTGCTCCATCATCTTTTGTCGACGCTCGGCGCGGTTCTTGCGGATGCGGGTGACGTCGGCCGACATGTCGGTGTAGGCGGCCAGCAGCGCGCCGTCGAAGTCGGTGAGCTCGCCGCCGTTCGCCGCCTGCGAGACCTTGGCGGCCTCGGCGCTGCCGTAGGCGACCTTGCTGCGCGCGGTCATCACGCCGGCCAACTTGCTGCCGACCAGAAAGCTGGCCTTCTCGACTTCGACCAGCGGCCTGGTATCGCCTTCGGCTGCGTTGTCGCCCACCCACAGCGCCTTGGGGTCGCGATCGATGTTCAGCGCCAGGCTGATCGCCGCGCAATGCAGCGAACAGGTGCCGTCGGCGAGGTCGTCGGCGTAGTGCACGACCATGCGCGAGTGGTGGAACTGTTTGCGATCCATGCCGCAATACGGGCATTTGGGATGCTTGGCGAGGTCATCGACCTGCGGCTGCGGATCGGCTGCGGTCTTGGGGATGAACTGCGCCGGGGTGCCGTCGCCGGTGCAGCCGGACTGCGCGGCGGCCTTGCCGGCGGTGGCCATTCCGATGCTGGCGAGGACGGACATCTTGAGGGCTTCTCTGCGATCCATGGTCTGCTCCTTCGGGGTGGTGCCGGCGCGTGCCGGCAGGGTTCGATTCGAATCGGGCTGCGCCTGCGGCAGGCGCTGCGACCCGGGGCCGGGTCATCGCGTCTCCGGCAGGATGCGATCGAGCTGGATGGCCAGCAGCCTGTCGTCGAGTTCGCCGATGACCTTGCCGCTGATCAGCCCGTTGCGATCGACGAAGATGGTCATCGGCAGGCCTTTCACGCCGTAATCGCGGGTGATGCGCGCGCCGGGGTCGAGCACGGCCGAGTAACCGACGCCGAGGCGCTCGATGAAGGCGGCGGCGGTGGCGCGGTCCTGGGCGACGTTGACCGCCAGCACGCTCAGTCCGCTCGCCGCGTGTTCGCGCCAGGCACGGTCGATCCGCGTCATGCTGTTGGCGCAGTAGCGGCACCAGTCGGCCCAGAAATCGATGATCACCGGCTTGTCGGCAAAGTCTTCCGGGAACCGGCGTACGCCGCCGTCCAGGCCCATTGCCTCGAAGGCGGGGGCAGCGATGCCGCGCGCCGGGCCGGCGTCGGATCCGCCCCGGCCGCAGGCGGCGAGCAGGGTGCAGGCAAGGACGAGCAGCAGGTTCTTCATCGGCAGTGGCCTCAGTCGAGCAGGATCAGGTTGGAGCGCAGCACCATCACGCTCGCCACCAGCATGAAGAGCACAAAGCCCGCCGCGGCGATGCCGGCCAGGCGTGCGCTGGCCTGCGGGGCGAGGGTGGCGAGGCTGGGGCGGCCGCCGAACATCCTCAGCACCCCGGCCGCCAGCCCGGCCGCGGCGGCGGCGAACAGCGGGATGTAGAGCAGGTAGCCCTGGTAGCCGTATTCGGGTTTCAGGATGCAGAACGGGCAGTGGTGATGGGGATGCTCGTAGATGTAAAGCGACACGAAGGCGACCACCCCGGCGAGCGCGGCGAAGAAGGCGGCGACCGAGGCCGTGCCGACCGCGAGCCCGCTCCACAACCTGTGCCCGCCGCTCTTCCAGTGCCAGGCAGCGAGCAGGATCGCGCCGCCCAGCGTGGCGTAGAAGACGCTCATCGCCCGTGCCGGCGCCAGCGCGCTGACCTCGCTCGCGACCGTGTCGGCCTCTTCCGAGAACAGGCTGCCGCAGCACGAGGTGATGACGTCCGCCTCGAGGCGGATGAAGTAGTTGAACTGCAGGTACAGCACCGCCGCGGCGAGCGGCGCGTAGGCGAGCAGCAGGCGGTACTTGATGCGGGTGAGCGGATAGTCGCGCGCCTGGTTGTCGAGGCGGTTGATCGCCAGCCACGTCGCCGCGAAGAAGAACGCCACGAGCTGTGCGTATAGCGCCGGAAAGCCGTACGCGTTGGCGTTGAGCGTGCCGACGGCGCACATCGCGCCGACGAACATCACCGACATCCTGTCGGCGTTGAACACGAACAGCAGCGTCGACAGCACCTGCAGCCCGCACACCAGCGCCACCATCATCGAGAACAGGTAGGTCAGGCGCTCGAGCCGCAACTGGCGCTCGCTGCCGCTGCCGAGGTCCCAGTGGCGAATCAGCTGCACCGCGAAGGGCGAGGCGGTCGCCAGCATGGCCAGGCTAAGGCCGGCGGCGAGCAGCAGGGCGATGATGGCGGGCTGGAAGATCATGGCCAGGCCTTGCGCGTGTCGACGACCTCGATGAGCCGGCCGTCGCGCAGCGAATACACCCGGTCGACGACCTCGGACTCGACCACCAGCGGGTCGTGGCTGGTGAGGATCACCGTGCGCCCGGCCTCGGCGAGGCGGCGCAGGATGGCGAGGAATTCGGCCGAGAGCGTGCTGTCGAGGTTGGCGGTGGGTTCGTCGGCGACCAGGACCTCGGGGTCGTTGATGAGCGCACGGCAGATCGCCACGCGCTGCTGCTCGCCCCCGGAGAGCCACTCCACCTTGGCGTCGCGGCGGTGCGCGAGCTGCAGGTCGGCGAGCAGGGCCTCGGCGCGCGCCAGCAACTGCGCGCGCGGCGTGCCGCCGGGGTAGCCGGGCAGGATGATGTTCTCGACCGCCGACAGGCCGCGGATCAGGTTGAACTGCTGGAAGATGAAGCCGAAGGTGCGGCGGCGGATCTCGGTCAGGAAGCGCTCGGGCAGGCCGGAGATGTCCTCGCCGTTCAGGCGCACGCGGCCCTCGGTGGGGCGGGCGAGGCAGCCGAGGATGGTCAGCAGCGTGGTCTTGCCCGAGCCCGAGGGGCCCTTGAGCACGCTCACCCGCGCCGGCGGGATCTCCAGGTCGATGCCCTTGAGCGCCCAGTATTCGTTGTGCTGGCCCTGGTTGAACACCTTGCGGATGTTGGCGAGTTCGAGCATCGCGTCAGCTCCGCATCACGGTGTCGGGGTCGGTGGTCGCCGCGCGCCAGATCGGCACCAGGGTGGCCGCGGTGTAGGGCAGCACGGTGAACACGAACAGCGTGGCCACCTGCAGGCCGTCGATCTGCGGCGTGAGCGCGAAGCTCGGGTACAGCACCGCCCAGCCTTCGAGCACCGGTGCAAACAGGGTGAACTCGAAGTGGAACACATGCACGTAGGCGGCGACGTAGCCGACCAGGAAGGCGAACAGCGAGACCAGGAAGCCTTCCCAGAACTTCATCGCGATCACGTCGCCGGTCTCCCAGCCGATCGCCTTGAGGATGCCGATCTCGCGCTTTTCTTCCGCCGACAGGCCGGCAGCCTTCTCCCAGGCAAAGATGCCGAAGGCGAGGATGGCGGCCGACAGCAGCGCCAGCATCATGCCCTCGCGCCAGTCGAAGATCGACGCATAGGTGCGCAGCACCTCCTCGCGCAGGATCGGGCGCGAGTCGGGCAGGGTGCCGAGCAGCTTGACACCGACGTTGCGCACCTCGAGCGGGTTGGCCACCCACAGCGCGATGTCGGTGTAGTGGCCGTCCGGATAGGCGAAGAAGTGGCGGAAGTCGGCCTCGTTCATCAGCACCAGGTCGGCGCTGACCAGTTCGGACTCGTGCGCCAGCACTGCGGCGACGATGAAGGTGTGCAACTCGCCGGAATATGCGCGGAAGGAGATGCCGTTGCCCGCCGACAGCCCGCGCGTGCGCTCCAGCGCCGGGCCGACGACGATCTCGCCCGGGACGATCTCGCGATCGGCCGGAACCATGAAGGTGTAGTTGGCCTTCAGCACGCTGTCGTAGTAGTAGCCCCACAGCCGGCCCTCGATCTTCTGCACGCCGCGGATGCGGCCGATCCGCTCGATGTAGCCCGGCGGCACCAGGTCGTGGCGGCCGGCGATGAGGCGCTGCAGCACGATCTCCGGCGCGCCGGCCAGCACCCGCGTGGCCTCGTTGCGCAGCGCGTGGGTGTACAGCGCCACCGAGGCGAGCACGAACACGAGCAGCGTATAGACGAACAGCAGCCCGAGGCTCTTGCCCTTGCGCCGCGCGAGCGACTGCGCGGTGAAGTCAATCAGGTGACGCTGCCTTTCGATCCAGGGTTTCATGGTGGTCCAGCAGCAGGCGTGGTGGCGGCAGCAGCGAGCCCGAGGGGAAGTGCTCCAGCGCCATCGGGTGGTCCTGGAAGGCGGAGTGCAGGTCGGCCTGGCTCAGGTGGCGGGTGTAGCGTGCCTCGGTGAACAGCACCACGTCGGACAGGCGCAAGCCGGTGACGAGTTCCGTTGTGCGCTGCAGTGCCGCCTCGCGTGCGCTGCGCTGCCTGGCGGCGTCGGCGAAGGTTGCCGCAAACAGCACGCCGGCGAGCAGCGTGGCGGCGAGGACGCGGTCGGAGGGGCGCTCCAAGGGCATGCCAAGGTCCCCGCTACTTGCCGCGCGCCAGGGTCTTCCGGCGCATTTCCTCGTAGCTCAGGCTGTGCGCATCGGCTGCGGGCGCTGCGCTGGCAGCGAGGTCGTAGCGCATCGGCGAGCGCTTGACGATGTAGCGGGCCTGGCGCGGATCCAGCCAGGTGACCGCCTTGACGCTCGGACTCTCCCAGGCCGCCACCCACATGCGGGTGGACACGTCGTCCATCCACGGAAAGCGCGTGCGCTGCTCTTCGAGCCAGAAGACCAGGCAGCCGACATCGTCGAACGTGAAGGTATTGTCCCTCGGCCCCCCGCGCAGTTGCGCGGCGAAGCGGTGGTCGGCGATGCGCATGTTGCAGCGCACGCAGGCATCGCGATCCCAGGCGATGGGCTTCATGCCCTCGGGCCACACGTCTCCCGAGCAGGCCGCCAGCGGCGTCAGCAGCAGGCCGCCGGTGCCGAGGCGGGCGATGAAGCGACGTCTGTCAGGGTTGTACATGGGGTTCGTCTCCGACCGCTCGAGGATCTCCCGTGGGGGCGCTCGCCCGGGGCGGGCGCCGGTTCGAATGCCTGGATGATAGCGCCGGCGCGTGGCCCCCGGGCCGCATGGCCCCGGAGGAGGGCAGGGGTGCGACCGCGTGTCGCACCCCACGGGGCTACAGCGTCCAGTCGTAATCCACCGTCAGCGGCGCGTGGTCCGAGAAGCGCTGCGCCTTGTAGACCTCCGCCGCCTGGGCGCTGGCAGCCAGTCCCGGGGTGGCGACCTGGTAGTCCAGCCGCCATCCCACGTTCTTCGCCCACGCCTGGCCGCGGTTCGACCACCACGTGTAGCAGTCCGCGGTGGCCTCCGGGTGCAGGCGGCGATAGACGTCGATCCAGCCCTGTTCGTCGAACAGGCGGCTCAACCACGCGCGCTCTTCGGGCAGGAAGCCGGAGTTCTTCTGGTTCGACTTCCAGTTCTTCAGGTCGGCCTCGCGGTGGGCGATGTTCCAGTCGCCGCACACCACGACCTCCTGTCCGCTCTGGAAGAGCTGGTCCATGTGCGGCAGGAAGCGGTCCATGAAGTCGAACTTGACCTGCTGGCGCTCCGCCGAGCTCGAGCCCGAGGGCAGGTAGAGCGAAACCACCGAGAGCTTGCCGAAGTCGAGCTGCAGGAAGCGGCCCTCGGCGTCGATCGCGGGGATGCCGAGGCCCTCGACGACGCGGTCCGGCGCGTGCCGGCTGTAGATGCCGACGCCGCTGTAGCCCTTCTTCTCGGCGGCGTGGAACCAGCCCTGCATGCCCGCGGGCGCGCGCATCTCGGGGCGCAGGTCGGCGTCCTGCGCCTTGAGTTCCTGCACGCACAGGAAGTCGGCCTGCTGCGCGGGCAGCCAGTCGAGCAGGCCCTTGGTGCAGGCCGAGCGGATGCCGTTGAGGTTCAGGGTGATGATGCGTAACATCGGCGGTTTCCAGTTTCGCTGCCAGGCAGCCAAAGAGCCGTGGATTTTAGCCGGGATTTCATCACCCTCGCGTGCCGCAAGGGCGTGCTGCGCTTCGGCGCATTCGTCACCAAGGCGGGACGCAACTCGCCGTATTTCTTCAATGCCGGTCTGTTCGACGACGGCGCCTCGTTCCGCGAGCTGTGCGGCTACTACGCGCGCACCATCCGCGCCGCGGGTATCGCCTGCGACATGCTGTTCGGGCCGGCCTACAAGGGCATCCCGCTCGTCGCCGGCACCGCGATCCGGCTCGCCGAGGACGGCGTGGACCTGCCCTTCGCGTTCAACCGCAAGGAGGCCAAGGACCACGGCGAGGGCGGCACGCTGATCGGCGCGCCGCTGCGCGGCAAGGTGCTGATCCTCGACGACGTGATCTCGGCCGGCACCTCGGTGCGCGAGTCGGTCGAGCTGATCCGCGCCGCGGGCGCCGAGCCCGCCGGTGTGGTGATCGCGCTCGATCGCATGGAACGCGGTAAAAGTGCCTTGTCCGCGGTCGAGGAGGTCAAGGAGAATTTCGGTATTCCGGTCGTCGCGGTGGCCACGCTCGAAGACCTCGTCGCCTATCTGGCGGACAGTCCCGAGCTTGCGGCCAACCTCGACGCAGTCCAGGCATATCGGGAACAGTATGGGATTTCCTCGCGCTGAACGCGTCCTCGCCGGCTTCGCCTGCACCGTCGCGCTGGTGGCCTCGTCCGGCACGCTGGCGGCGCAGCAGTCTGGCGGCGCATCGATCTACTGCTGCGATGTCGGCGGTCAGCCGGTGTGCGGCGACATCCTGCCCGCCGCCTGCTACGGCCGCGCCTACCGCGAGATGAGCCCCTCGGGCACCGTGCGCCGCACGGTCGCGGCGCCGCTGACGCCCGACGAGATCGCCCAGCGCGCGGCCGCCGAGCACAAGCGTCGCGCCGAGGAGGCCGAGCGCATGCGCCAGCTGCGCCTCGACCAGGCGCTGCTCGAGACCTATCGCAGCGTCCAGGACCTCGACAGCCGGCGCGATCGCGAGCTGCGCGAACTCGACCGCAGCATCCGCGAGCTGCGCGCACGCGAGTCGGAGTTGATCGAGCGCCAGCGCGTCATGATCGACGAGGCCACGCATACGGACAAGAGCGACGTCGCCGCCAGCCTCGAGGCCGACATCCGCCTGCTCGACAGCGAGATCGCCGCCCAGTCCTCGGTGGTCGCGGCCAAGCTGCGCGAGCGCAATGCGGTGGTCGAGCGCTTCGAGGAACACCGTCGCCGATACGTCGAGCTCACCTCGGCGCCCGAGTCCGCGCGCATCCCGCCGATGCCGCGTCGTTGAGTCTTCTGCCGTGCCGCCCGGCCGGGCGGCCGCAACGCAAGGCAGCGATGCCCCCCTCGACCCCCTCCGAAGTCCGCGTGCGCGCGGCCTGCCCGCACGACTGCCCCGACACCTGCGCGATGGAGGTCACGGTCGCCGATGGCCGCGCGGTGAGGATCCGCGGCGCCGCCGACATGCCCTTCACCAACGGCGCGCTGTGCACCAAGGTCGCGCACTACCTCGAGCGGGTGTATTCCGAGCGCCGCCTGCTGCATCCGATGAAGCGGGTGGGGCGCAAGGGCGAGGGGCGCTTCGAGCGCATCTCCTGGGACGAAGCCCTCGACACCATCGCGGCGAAATACCGCGAGATCGCCGCCGAGGACCCGCGCGCGATCCTGCCCTACAGCTACTGCGGCACCATGGGCCTGGTGCAGGGCGAGAGCCTGGACCGGCGCTTCTTCCATCGCCTCGGCGCCTCCCTGCTCGAGCGCACGATCTGCGCCACCGCGGGCGCGCACGGCTGGAAGGCGACCGTGGGCGCGATGCTCGGCGCCGATCCCGAAGCCGCCAGCGAGGCTGGCCTGATCCTGATCTGGGGCGCCAACCCGGTGGTGTCCAACCTGCACGGCTGGCGCCACCTGCAGGAGGCGAAGCGGCGCGGCGCCCGCCTGGTGTGCATCGATCCGCGGCGTACCGATACCGCGAAGAAGTGCGACCTGCACCTCGCCCCGCTGCCCGGTACCGACGGCGCGCTCGCGCTCGCGATGATGCAGGTGCTGATCGCCGAGGGCCTGCTCGACCGCGAGTACATCGCCCGCCACACCCTGGGCTTCGACGCGCTCGCCGTACGCGTGCGCGCCTGCACGCCGGAGTGGGCGGCGCCGCTCACCGGCCTCGCGGCCGAGGCCATCCGCAGCCTGGCGATCGAGTACGGGCGCAGCGCGCGCAGCCTGATCCGGCTCAACTACGGCCTCAACCGCTGCGCCGGTGGCGGCATGGCGGTGCGCAACGTGGCCTGCCTGCCCGCGCTCACCGGCGCGTGGCGCCACCCCGGCTGCGGCGCGCTGCTGTCGACCTCGGGCAACTTCCCGGTGGATGTGCAGGCGCTCGCCCGCCCCGACCTCTATCCCGACGCGAGGCGCTTCCCGCCGCGGGCGCTCAACATGTCCTTCATCGGCGACGTGCTGCTCGACAGCCGCGACCCGCCGGTGCGCGCGATCCACGTCTATAACGCCAACCCGGTCGCAGTCGCGCCCGACAGCCGTCGGGTGCGCGCCGGCTTTGCGCGCGAGGACCTCTTCTGTGTGGTGCACGAGCAGTTTCAGACCGACACCGCCGACTACGCCGACATCCTGCTGCCCGCCACCAGCCAGCTCGAGCACCGTGACCTGCACAAGGCCTACGGCCATCCCTACGTTGTGGACAACCGGCCGGCGATCGCGCCGCTCGGCGAGGCGCGCTCCAACACCGCGGTCTTCCGTGCGCTCGCCCGCCGCCTCGGCTTTGCGGCTGCCGCGCTCTACGAAAGCGACGACGCCATCGCGGCGGCGGCCTTCCGCGCCGACGACCCGCGGGTGGCGGGCCTCGCCGAGGGCCTGCAGGCGCGGGGCTGGGCGCGGCTCGCGCTGCCCGCGGGCCACGCGCCCTTCGCCGACGGTGGCTTCCGCACGCCTTCGGGCAAGTGCGAGTTCTTCTCCGCCGCGCTCGCGCACGAGGGCCTCGACCCTTTGCCGGCCTGGCATCCGCCCGCCGAGTCGGTGCCCAGCAACCCGGCGCTGGGTGCGCTCTATCCGCTCGCGCTGATCACCCCGCCGGCGCGCAACTTCCTCAATTCCACCTTCGCCAACCAGGCGCGCTTTCTCGCCGACGAGGGCGGGCCGAAGCTCGAGATCCACCCCGAGGACGCCGTCGCGCGCGGCGTCGTGGAGGGCATGCGCCTGCGCATCCACAACGACCGCGGTGACTTCATCGCGCGTGCGGTGGTCACCACCGACGTGCGCCCCGGCGTGGTGTGCAGCCCCTCGGTGTGGTGGCCCAAACTGTGCGAAGGCGGCCACAACGCCAACGCGGTCATCGCCGCGCGCCCCACCGACATGGGCGGCGGGCCGACCTTCTACGACTGCCTGGTGGAGGTGGAGCCCGCATGAGCCCGAGTACGACCCTCGACGCGGTGGCGGACATCCTCTCGCGCGCGCAGCGCATCCTCTTCGTCACCGGCGCCGGCATCTCGGTCGATTCGGGCCTTCCCACCTACCGCGGCATCGGCGGCCTCTACCACGACCGCCTCACCGAGGAGGGCCTCACCATCGAGGAGGCCTTGTCGGGCGAGATGATGGCGACCCGGCCCGAGATCGCCTGGCGCTACATCGCCCAGATCGAGGCCAGCTGCCGCGGTGCGAAGCCCAACGCCGCCCACCGCCTGATCGCCGCACTCGAGCAGGAGAAGGCGCTGGTGTGCGTGCTCACCCAGAACGTCGATGGCCTGCACCGCGCCGCCGGTTCGCGCAACGTCATCGAGATCCACGGCACCGTGCATCGGCTGCACTGCATGTCCTGCGGGCAGGGGCGCCGGGTGGAGGACTACGCCGGCCTCTCCATCCCGCCCGAATGCCCGCGTTGCGGCGGCATCCTGCGCCCGGACGTGGTGCTGTTCGGCGAGGCGCTGCCCGAGCTCGCGATCGAGCGCCTGGAGAGCGTGCTGTCGCAGGGCATGGACGCGGTGGTGTCGATCGGCACCACCAGCGTCTTCCCCTACATCGCCGGCCCGGTGCTGTGGGCGGCGCGCGAGGGCATACCCACGGTGGAGATCAACCCCGGCGACACCCAGGTCAGCCAGTTCGTCGACCACCGCCTGCGCATGTGCGCCGCCGAGGCCCTGCCCGAGCTGTGGTGGCGGATGCATCCGGCGGATCCGGCGGAAGACAGGGGTTGGTGAAGGAAACGGGGCCGTTTCCGCCAGGGGCAGGCCCGACCGAGGGTGGAGCGGGCCTCGGAAAGGATCGCGACTTGCGTCGCTCCTACAAGAATCGCGGCGCCCGGGGTGGGGCGTAGGCGCGGCGCAAGCCGAGACCTGACGCTCCTCCAACGCCGCGCTTCCGTTCGGGGCGCCGCGTGGAGGATCTCCCCGCTTACAGCAACACCCGCTCGATCCCTCCGCTGTTCGCCTTCGCCACGTAGTCCGGCAGCCAGTTCTCGCCGAGCAGGTGCCTGGCCAGCTCGACCACGATGTAGTCGGGCTCGATGCCGCCGGCGTCGTCGGCGTAGCGGTGCATGCCCTGCAGGCAGCTCGGACACGAGGTCAGCATCTTGATCTTCGCGTTCGGGTCGCCCTCGCGCAGCTTGGCCGCGCCCTTCTCGATCTCCTCCTGCTTGCGGAAGCGCACCTGGGTGGAGATGTCGGGGCGGGCCACCGCGAGCGTGCCGGATTCGCCGCAGCAGCGGTCGGACAGGTCGACGCGCGTGCCCATCAGCTCGTTGGCCACCTTGATGCCCTGGTACTGCTTCATCGGCGTGTGGCAGGGCTCGTGGTACATGTACTTCACGCCGCCCACGCCCTCGAGTTTCACGCCCTTCTCCATCAGATACTCGTGGATGTCGAGCAGGCGGCAGCCGGGGAAGATCTTCTCGAATTCGTACTTCTGCAGCTGGTCCATGCAGGTGCCGCAGGACACGATGACGGTCTTGATGTCGAGGTAGTTGAGCGTGTTGGCCACGCGGTGGAAGAGCACGCGGTTGTCGGTGGTGATCTTCTGGCCCTTCTCCTCCTCGCCGGCGGCGGTCTGCGGGTAGCCGCAGCACAGGTAGCCCGGCGGCAGCACGGTGTGCGCGCCGACGTGGTAGAGCATGGCCTGGGTGGCCAGCCCGACCTGGCTGAACAGGCGCTCGGAGCCGCAGCCCGGGAAGTAGAACACCGCCTCGGACTCGCCGTTGGCCTTGTGCGGGTCGCGGATCACCGGGATGACCTTGTCGTCCTCGATGTCGAGCAGCGCGCGGCTGGTGCGCTTGGGCAG
Source organism: Thauera sp. DNT-1 (assembly GCF_055393985.1). NCBI lineage: Bacteria > Pseudomonadati > Pseudomonadota > Betaproteobacteria > Rhodocyclales > Zoogloeaceae > Thauera > Thauera sp. DNT-1. The sequence goes on from NZ_AP043752.1 coordinate 3,363,447, forward strand.
GTTGCCGGGCATCGGCTTGTTGATGAAGTGGATCACCTGGGCCTTGATCGGGGCCTTGCCGAGCGTGGCCGGGGGCGCCTTCACCTGCGGCTGGACGAGGCCGAACTTCTTGCCCAGCTCGTGGGCGAAGCGCTGCGCCTTGTAGCCCCAGTCGATCATGCCGGTGCGGAAGGCCTTGATCGTGGTCGGGTCCTTGATGGTCAGGAAGGCCATCGCCGCCGCCTTGCCCGGATTGAACGACTTCTTGCCCTGCTTGCGCAGCAGGTTGCGCATCTTGATCGACACGTCGCCGAAGTCGATGTCCACCGGACAGGGCTTCTCGCACTTGTGGCAGATCGTGCAGTGGTCGGCCACGTCCTCGAACTCGGCCCAGTGCGCCAGCGACACGCCGCGCCGGGTCTGTTCCTCGTACAGGAAGGCCTCGATCAACAGCGAGGTGGAGAGGATCTTGTTGCGCGGGGAATACAGCAGGTTGGCGCGCGGCACGTGCGTGGAGCACACCGGCTTGCACTTGCCGCAGCGCAGGCAGTCCTTGATGTCGTGGGCGATCTCGCCGACATCGGTCTGCTCCATGATCAGCGACTCGTGGCCCATCAGGTTGAAGCTGGGGGTGTAGGCGTTGTCGAGGTTGCCGCGGATCGGCCCCTTGCGCATCAGCTTGCCGCGGTTGAAGCGGCCTTCGGGGTCGACCTTTTCCTTGTAGCTCCAGAAGTTCGCCATCTCGTCGTCGGTGAGATAGTCGAGCTTGGTGATGCCGATGCCGTGCTCGCCGGAGATGACCCCGTCCAGGCTGCGTGCCAGCGCCATGATGCGGTCGACCGCGCGGTTGGCGGTCTGCAGCATCTCGTAGTGGTCGGAGTTGACCGGCAGGTTGGTGTGCACGTTGCCGTCGCCGGCGTGCATGTGCAGGGCGACGAAGACGCGGCCGCGCAGCACCTCGCGGTGGATCTCGGCGACGCGGGCGAGGATGGGGGCGAACAGGGCCCCGTCGAAGGTCTGCTCGAGCAGCGGGCGCAGCTCCTCCTTCCACGACACGCGGATCGAGTAGTCCTGCAGGCGATGGAACAGGGTCGGGCTGGCGGCGCGGTTGGAGAGCTCGCCGGCCTGGACGCCATAGGCGGCGAACTGCGGCTCGGCCTCGGCGAGCGGGAGGTCGAGCTTGTCCAGCAGCCACTGCCAGCGCCGGCGCACGCCGGCGACCTGCTCGAGGGCCTGGGCGCGGTGGTCGGAGACCAGCGCCTCGCGGTCGAGGCCCTCGTCCTTGATCTCGAGCGGCAGCTCGCCCTGCAGGAACTCGGCGAGGCGGTCGCAGAGCGCGATCTTGTTCTGCAGCGAGAGCTCGATGTTGATGCGCTCGATGCCGTCGCAGTACTCGCCCATGCGCGGCAGCGGGATGACCACGTCCTCGTTGATCTTGAAGGCGTTGGTGTGGCGCGAGATCGCCGCGGTGCGGGAGCGCTCCAGCCAGAAGCGCTTGCGCTGCTCGGGGCTGACCGCGATGAAGCCCTCCGAACCGCGCGCGTTGGTCATGCGCACGACCTCGGAGGCGGCCTTCATCACCGCGTCCTCGTCGTGGCCGACGATGTCGCCGATCAGCACCATCTTGGGGCGGCCGTGGCGGCGCGCCTTGGTGGCGTAGCCGACCGCCTTGACGTAGCGCTCGTCGAGGTGCTCGAGGCCGGCGAGCTGCACGCCCGCGGCGTGGCCGGCGCCGCCCGGCTTGAAGAAATCGGTGATCTCGACGATCGCCGGCACCGCCTCGCGCACCTGGCCGAAGAACTCCAGGCACACCGTGCGGGTGACCGGCGGCATCTTGTGCAGCACCCAGCGTGCGGCCACGATGAGGCCGTCGGTGCCTTCCTTCTGCACGCCCGGCACACCGCCGAGGAACTTGTCGGTGACGTCCTTGCCGAGGCCGACCTTGCGGCAGGCGGCGCCCGGCATGGCGAGGATCTCCTCGCCGAGCGCGGCGTTGGTCAGCCCGTCGAAGCGGCGCAGGCGGAAGCGGACGGTCTCCTGCTCGTGGATCTTGCCGAAGTTGTGGTCGAGGCGCTCGACCTCGAGCCAGTTGCCGTCGGGCGTGACCATCTTCCACCACGCCAGGTTGTCGAGCGCGGTGCCCCACAGCACGGCCTTCTTGCCGCCGGCGTTCATGGCGATGTTGCCGCCGATGCAGGAGGCGCTCGCCGAGGTCGGGTCGACCGCGAACACGCGGCCGGCGAGCGCCGCCGCCTCGGAGACGCGCTCGGTGACCACGCCGGCGCCGGTGCGGATGGTGGGGTAGGGCTCGGCCATCGCGCCGTCGATGCCTGGCAGCACGGTGGGCTCGACCGCGCTCATGGCGAGCAGCTTCTCGGTGTTGATGACGACCGAGCTGGCATCGAGCGGCACCGCGCCACCGGTGTAGCCCGTGCCGCCGCCGCGCGGGATGATGGTCAGGCCGAGCGCGATGCACTCGCGCACCAGCGGCGCCATCTCCTCCTCCGTGTCGGGGTAGAGCACCACGAAGGGATACTCGACCCGCCAGTCGGTGGCGTCGGTGACGTGGGAGACGCGGGCGTGACCGTCGAAGCAGATGTTGTCGCGCCGGGTGTGTCTGGCCAGCGCCTTGAGCACCGCCTTGCGGCGGCGTGCGGTGTCGTCGAACCAGCGCTCGAAGTTGGACACCGCCTCGCGCGCACGCGCCACCAGCAGGGTGACGTGGTCGTTGCCCTGGCGGCGTTTGTCGATCTCGTTGAGGCGGTGGTCGAGCGCGCCGATCAGCGCGTCGCGGCGCTCGCGCGAGGTGAGGAGGTCGTCCTCGAGGTAGGGGTTGCGGCGCACCACCCAGATATCGCCGAGGACCTCGTAGAGCATCCGCGCCGAGCGGCCGGTGACGCGTTCGGTGCGGAGCTGGTCGAGCACCGCCCAGGCCTCGGCCCCGAGCAGCCGGATGACGATCTCGCGGTCGGAAAACGAGGTGTAGTTGTACGGAATCTCGCGCAGGCGTTGGCTCATTGGACTACCCGGAAGCGGCTGCAGGGAAGCGGTCCATTCTAGCGAACCGCAGTGCACCATGCAGCAAAAATCAAGACCTTAAGGCCAGCAGGGATTCGGCCTCCGTCGCCTGGTGCGGCGAGCTTCAGCGCGCGGCGGTGAGCGCGATCTCGATCCGCCAGCCCGGGTCGGCGAGCCCGGCGACCTGGACGCAGGCGCGTGCCGGGGCGCTGCCGGGCGGAACCCAGGCATCCCACACCGCGTTCATGCCGGCGTAGTCGGCCATGTCGACGAGGTAGATGGTGGCCATCACGATGCGCGCGGGGTCGCTGCCGAGCTTGGCGAGCTGGCGGCCGACGGACTCCAGCACCTCGCGTGTCTGGGCTTCGATCGATCCGGCGCTGCTCGCGGGGACCTCGACCAGGTGCAGGACGCCGGCGTGGATGACGGCGTCGGCATAGCGGGCGGTGACGCCGTGGCGTTCGATGGCGGACATGGGGGGGCTCCGTTGCGAGGGCAGGGGGCGAGTATAGGCGAGGGCGGCGGCGCGGCGCGGGTCGGCGTGCGCGGCGGGCTCAGGCGCCGGCGGACGGCAATGCCCAGGCGATCGCCGCGTAGCGCAGGCCCTTGCCGAGCGCCATCCACGCCAGGCAGGCGAAGGCGTTCAGGCGCAGCGCACCCGCGGCAGCGCACAGCGCGTCGCCGATCAGCGGCACCCAGGACAGCAGCAGGGCGAGGCTGCCCCAGCGCAGCAGCGTGCGTGCATGCGCGCCGGATTCCTTGCGGGGCAGCAGGCGGCCGAGCGCGTAGGTGCTCATGCCGCCCGCGGTGTTGGCCGCGGTGGCGACGAGCAGCGCTGCCGGCGTCAGTTCCGGGCGCAGCGCCAGCAGCGCGGCGAATACCGCTTCGGAGCCGCCCGGCAGCAGGGTCGCGGCCAGAAAGGCGGACGCGGCGAGGCCCGCGAGGAGCGTGGAGTCCTCGTTCAGCATCGGTGCGGGTGCCGGCGGGGAGCCGCATGCGTCTCGGTGGCAATGCGATGCGCATTGACGCCGATGTATGTCATATGCAAAATCGTGTTACGCATTTTGCGTAGAACCGGACGAGGAGACAAGATCATGAAGCGAATTCTCGGCGCCACCGGCGTCGTTCTCGTGCTCGCGGCGCTGACCCCCGCGCAGGCATGGGCCAATCCCCAGCACGAACGCATGAAGCGTTGCAATGCCGAAGCGAAGACGCAGGCGCTCGGGGGCGATGCGCGCAAGGCCTTCATGAGCACCTGCCTGAGCGGCAAGCACGAGGCTGCCGCTGCGAGTGCTCCGGGTGCCGCGCCTGCTCTCGCCTCCGGCAGCGCGGCCGGCGTCTCGGCTGCAGCGCCCGTTGCGGCACCGGCTATGGTGCCGGCAGCGGCCCCGGCCGTCGCACCGGCGGCCGCGGCGACGGCCGCGAGCGCGGCCGGTGCAGCCGCACCTGCGCTTGCGGTCGCGCCGACAGCGGGCTCCGCACAGAAGGTCTCGAGCGAGGACATGGCAAGGCAGAAGGCCTGCAATCGTGCGGCTAACGAGCAGTCGCTGCGCGGGGCCAAGCGCAAGGCCTTCATCGGCGAATGCATGAGCGGCTGATCCGGTCGTTTCCATGCGGGCGTGCCGCGCGGGCGGGCGCCTGTGTCCCCCGCGCACGCCCTTCTCCCGCGCGCGGGGCTCAGACGATGTCGAAGAACACCAGGTCGCGCTCGAGCTCGGTCGTCGAGAAGCCGCAGCCGAGCCGGCCGGGACCGTCGAGCAGCATCTGCTCCTGTCTCACGAAGCACTCCGGCTTGCCCTCGATGGCGACGAAGCTGCCGTTGGTGCTCTGATCGAACAGCACGAAGCCCTCGGGGCGGCGCTCGATGCGCGCATGCTGACGCGAGGCGCGCGGATCCATGATCGTGACGTCGTTGGCCAGCTCGCGGCCGAGCAGCAGCACCGGGCGCAACTCCTCCACGAACAGGACTTCCTGCTGGTGGCGCAGGCGCAGCCGGCTCGACAGCCGCGCTGCGCCGGGAACCGAGGTGACCAGACCGCTGCGCTGTCCGATCGCATGCACCGGGATGCCGACCCGCGTCCACACCGGACCGCTCAGCGGCTGCGAGCCGACCTGTTGCCGTGCGGCACCGCCGAGGACCATCACCGCGGTGCCGGAGATCAGCGCCTGCCCGCTCTCGGCCAGATGGGCGAGCTGGCGGGCCACCGCTGGACCCTCTCCGGCGGGCTCCTCGCCATCGTTGTCCAGGACCCCATAGTGCACGCCGATGCGTACCGTCTGCTTGCTGCCGAGCAGGGGTGGAAGGCCGTGTATGCGGTCGAGCGCCTCGCTCGCCGCGTGCACCGCCGCGTCGCTGCGTTCGAATCCGGCGATGGTCTGCTCCGCGCCGCCGAGCAGGACCTGGCCGCCCTGCATCACGATCGCACGCTCGATCCGCCGCGCGTGACGCTCGGCGGCATGGCGCGCCTCGTCCGCACCGAGGCGTTCGGCGAGCACCGCATCCACCGGATGGAGCGCGACCAGCACGCAGAGGTTCTTTCGCTCGGGCATCGCAGGGTTTTCCGTGTCAGATCTGGCGGCTGGCGTGGCCGGCCCGGAACAGGATCATGGGGATGTCGCGCCGGATCCGCAAGGCGCCGGCGTCGGCATCCGAATCAGGCGCGGTCGCGCCTCCCTCAGGCGCATTCGCGTTCTTCCTGGTCGCCCGCGCGGAACAGCTTCACGCTGGCGCCGAGCGTACGGTCGGGCAGCTCGGGCGGATCGAAGGCGGTGTCGCCTTCTTCGACCACGGTGTGCTGCGTGAGGCCGACGAAGTCGAACAGGCGCGCGTCGGACAGGTGCGAGGGCACCACGTTCTTCAGCGAAGTGGCGAGCGATTCGATGCGGCCCGGGTAGTCGCGCGCCCAGCCCTGCAGCATGTTCTTGATCAGCTTGCGCTGGGCGTTTTCCTGCGAGCCGCACAGATTGCACGGGATGATGGGGAAGTCCATCGTGCGCGCGAAGCGTGCGATGTCGGCCTCGGTGCAGTAGGCGAGCGGGCGGATCACCACGTGCTTGCCGTCGTCGCTGACCAGCTTGGGCGGCATGGCCTTGATCCTGCCGCCGAAGAACATGTTCAGGAACAGGGTCTCGAGCATGTCGTCGCGGTGGTGGCCGAGCGCGATGCGGGTGGCACCGACCTCGTGCGCGGTGCGGTAGATGATGCCGCGGCGCAGGCGCGAGCACAGCGAGCAGGTGGTCTTGCCCTCGGGGATCTTGTCCTTGACGATCGAGTAGGTGTCTTCGGTGACGATGCGGTACTCGACGCCGATGGATTCGAAGTATTCCGGCAGGACGTGGTCGGGGAAGCCGGGCTGCTTCTGGTCGAGGTTCATCGCCACGATGCGGAAGTCCACCGGGGCGCGCTCGCGCAGCGCGAGCAGGCAGGACAGCAGGGTGTAGGAGTCCTTGCCGCCGGAGACGCACACCATCACGGTGTCGCCGTCGCCGATCATGTTGTAGTCGCCGATCGCCTCGCCGACGCCGCGCTCGAGCTTCTTCTTCAGGCGCAGGAAGGTGTTGGAGAAGCGGGCGTCGCCGCCGGTCTCGTTGGCAGGAGTGGCTTCTGCGGGGGCGGGGGCTGCGGTCACGGTTGGTGCTCGTCGGAAAACAGAGCCGAATTATCCCAGAAACCGGCGCGGAAACGGCCCTTGGCTAGAGATGCGCGCTGCGCCCGCCATCCACCGCGACGATCTGGCCGGTGATGTAGGGCGCGTCGAACATCAGGAAGGCCACCGTGCGCGCGATGTCGTCCGCGCTGCCGACGCGGCCGAGCAGGGTGTGGGCGACGATGCGCTCGCGCTCGGCGGGCGGGAACTGGTCGTCCTCCGGCCATTCGATCGGGCCGGGCGAGACGCCGTTGACCCGCACGGCGGGGGCGAGCTCGATCGCGGACGAACGCGTCAGCGCCGCCAGTCCCGCTTTCGCCGCGCAATACACCGGGTAGCCGGCGAGCGGGCGCTGGGCGTGGATGTCGACGATATTCACGATCGCGCCGCGCGCCTCGCGCAGCGCGGGCGCGAGCGCCTGGGTGAGGAAGAGCGGGCCCATCAGGTTGGAGCCCATGAGTTCGTCCCACGCCGCGCGGTCGATGCCGCCGAGCGGCGTGGGGAAGAAGCTGGAGGCGTTGTTTACCAGGCCGTCGAGGCGGCCGCCGCGGGCGAGCACCGCCGCGGCGATCTCCGCGGCGGCGCCGAAGCGCGCGAGGTCGCCGCCCACTGTGAACGCCGAATCCGGGCGCAGCGCGCACAGCTCGGCGGCGAGCACCTCGGCCTCGCCGGCGCTGTGGCGGTAGTGCAGGGCGAGGCGGGCGCCGCCGGCGTGCAGCCGGCGTGCGATCGCCGCGCCGACGCGGCGCGCGGCGCCGGTGACCAGGATCAGCGGGGCCGCGGCGGGGGCGGATGCGGGTTCGGGAGGGGGCGTGCGCATTCGATTCACCGTGAGACCCGGATCAGGCCGGGCGGCTGGTCGGGCGTGCCGCTACAATCGCGGCCTCGCCCTCGTGTCCTGCAGAACGATCATGTCTTCATTGCCCCAGCCTTCCGCCGACGCGCTCGCCCAGAGCGCCCGCCTGCTCGAACACATCGAGGCCGAGTTGGCCGCGGCCGGGGGCTGGATCCCGTTCGCGCGCTACATGGAGCTCGCGCTCTACGCGCCGGGGCTGGGGTATTACAGCGGCGGCGCGCGAAAGTTCGGTCCGGGCGGCGACTTCATCACCGCGCCCGAGCTTACCCCGCTTTTCGGCCAGGCGCTCGCGGCCCAGGTCGAGGAGGTGATGCGCGCGAGCGCACCGGCGCTGATCGAGGTCGGCGCCGGCACCGGCCTGCTCGCCGCCGATCTGCTGCTCGAGCTCGAACGCCGCGACTGCCTGCCCGAGCGTTACGGCATCCTCGAGCTCTCGGGCGAGCTGCGCGAGCGCCAGTTCGACACCCTGGCCGCCAAGGCGCCCCACCTGGCGGCTCGCGTGCACTGGCTGGACGCGCTGCCGGAACGCTTCTCGGGCGCGGTGGTGGCCAACGAGGTGCTCGACGTGATGCCGGTGCATCTGGTGGTTTCGCGCGCCGAGGGGCTCTTCGAGCGCGGCGTCGCGATCGCCGCCGACGGCGCGGGGGTGCGCCGGCTGTGCTGGGCGGACGTGCCGGCGGCGGGCGCGGTGGCCGCGGGTGCGCGCGAGCTCGCCCTGCCGGTGCCGCAGAGCGGGGAATACGTCACCGAGCTGAACCTCGCCGGCAAGGCGTGGGTGGCGGCCTGGGCCGAGCGCCTGCAGGCGGGCGCCCTGCTGTTGATCGACTACGGCTATCCGCGCGCCGAGTACTACCTGCCCTCGCGCTCGGGCGGCACGCTGCTGTGCTACTACCGTCACCACGCCCACGGCGACCCCTTCCTGTGGCCGGGGCTCAACGACATCACCGCCTTCGTGGATTTCACCGCGGTGGCCGAGGCCGGCTTCGAGGCCGGGCTGGAGGTGCAGGGCTACACCACGCAGGCACAGTTCCTCTTCAACTGCGGCGTGCTGGAATGCCTGGAGCGGCGCGGTGCGCGCGCGAGCGCGGACTACATCCGCGCCGCGCGCGCGGTGCAGCGCCTGACCGCGCCGCAGGAGATGGGCGAACTCTTCAAGGTGATCGCGCTGTCGCGCGGAATCGACGGGGCGCTGCTCGGCTTCGCGCGCGGCGACCGCACGCACGCGCTCTGAGGCGGCCGACTCCCGCCTACAGCGCGCGCTCGGCCAGCCAGTCGGCGATCCGCATCGCGGCGATCTCCCAGTCGCGCTCGAGCATCATGCCGTGGCCCATGCCGGGGAGAATCTCGGCTCGGCGGCCATAGGTCAACCCGGTCATGTGGACCTGGTCGGGGGGGATCAGGGCGTCGTGCTCGGCGCCCAGGATCAGCATGGGCACGCGGTGCATGCGTGCCGGCTGTGGCAGGTTGAACAGCGACATGTCCCAGATCGCACGGTGCGACTCGGGCTGGCTCACGCGGTAGTAGCGCTCCAGGTCGTCGGCCGCCACCGGCTGGTGGAAGAGCGCCTCGCGCAGGCTGTCGATGTCCACGTCGTTGCCCGACATGATGCGGTTGAGGTCGGAGAGCAGGTGCGGGCGCTTGAATATCAGGCCGAAGGCCGAGCCCATCAGGCCTTGCGGCGGCACCGAGGACATCAGCACCGCGGCGGGGGCGTCGTACTGCTCCAGATATTTCTGCACCACCATCCCGCCCATCGAGTGGCCGACCAGTACCGGCGGCGCAGGCAGGCGGGCGGCGACCTCGGCGACGTCGCGCACGTAGTCGTCGAGCGAGTAGGAGTCGAGATGCTCGCGTCGGCGGCTCTTGCCGTGGCCGGAAAGCGAGACGGCATAGGTCTGCCAGCCGCGGCGAGCGAACCAGGGCTGGAAATGCTCTTCCCAGCACCATGCCGCGACGTAGGCGCCGTGGACGAAGAGCAGGGGGTGTTCATGGGTGGGGCGTTCGGAGGCGTGGCACAGCACCTCGAGTTCGCCGAAGCGGGTTGCGTTCATGCGGGGTCCTTGTCCAGGGCCTTCACCGCGGCCACGCGGGCGGCGTGCAAGGCCTGAGGAATCAGCGATTTGTCGCTGCACTCGGTTGCGATTCTACCGGCATCGACCGCGCGCACGGCCTGCAGCGCGCACTGCCAGCGTGACAGGGGTCTCCACTCCGACGCGTTTTCTGCGCCGCTGCCGCGGCCGGCGTGATCGCAGGCTGCCGCCTGCAGCATCAGCAGGAAGCGTTCGGGACGGCGCAAGCCGTCGCAGCGCTCGATCAGCTTCACCATGGTCTCGGCCCGCAGCTCGTGCGCGCGTGCCAGGACGCCGTGCTCGCGCGCCACCATCTCGGCGAGGTCGCGGCAGTCGGCGGGCGCTTTCAGGCGCTCCGACACCTCGCGCGCGCGGCGCGCACTCGCGGCCTCGTGGCCGTAGTGGTGCGGCAAGACCTGCGCAGGTGTGTCGCCCTTGCCGAGATCGTGCAGCAGGCAGGCCCAGCGCACCGCGAGCGGCTCGTCCGCGGCGGCGGCGTGGTCGAGCACCATCAGCACGTGCTCGCCGGTGTCGATCTCGGGGTGGTACTTCTCCGGCTGCGGGATCCCGAACAGGCGGTCGAGCTCGGGCAGCAGGCGTGCGAGTGCGCCGCAGGCACGCAGCACGCGGATCATCCGCGAGGGGCGCGCCTCCATGAGCCCGCGCGCGAGTTCCTGCCAGACGCGCTCGGCGACCAGATGGTCGACCTCGCCGGCCACGACCATCGCGCGCATCAGTTCCAGGGTCTCGGGTGCCAGCTCGAAGTCGGTGAAGCGCGCGGAGAAGCGCGCCACGCGCAGGATGCGCAGCGGATCCTCGGCGAAGGCGGGCGACACATGGCGGAAGACGCGCGCGGCGAGGTCGCCCCGGCCACCGCAGGGGTCGATCAGGCGGCCGTCCTCGGCGCGCGCGATCGCGTTGATGGTGAGGTCGCGGCGCAGCAGGTCCTCTTCGAGCGTGACCTCGGGCGAGGCGTGGCAGACGAAGCCGGTGTAGCCGTGGCCCGACTTGCGCTCGGTGCGCGCGAGCGCATATTCCTCGTTGGTGTGCGGATGCAGGAAGACCGGAAAATCGCGGCCGACCGGGCGGAAGCCGCGCGCGAGCATCTCCTCGGGCGTGCTGCCGACCACCACCCAGTCGCGATCCTTCACCGGCAGGCCGAGCAGGGCGTCGCGCACCGCTCCGCCCACGACATAGGCCTGCATCAGCCGTAGAGGTCCTCTTCCGGGATCGACTCGGTCTCGGCGCGTGCCGCCGTCGCCCACTCCTGCATGTGCGGGTTGGCGAGCAGGGTGGCGAGGTACTCGCCGGCCGCGCCCGCGGGCTTCACCGCGTAGGTCTGGAAGCGGAAGGCCACCGGCGCGAAGGCCGCGTCGGCGAGGCTGAAGCGGCCGAAGAGGTAGGGGCCCACGGCGCCGAAGCGCGCGCGGCAGTCGTTCCAGATCGCCACGATGCGCGCGATGTCGGCATCGACCTCGGGGCTGTGGCCGAAACCGGTGTAGTCCTTGCGCACGTTCATCGGCATGCCGCTGCGCAGGTTCTGGAAGCCGGAGTGCATCTCGGCGGTGACCGAGCGCGCCAGCGCGCGTGCGACCGGGTCGGCGGGCAGCAGACCGGGGCGCTTCTCGGCGAGGTATTCGCCGATCGCGAGCGAGTCCCACACCACCACGCCGTGGTCGTTCAGGCAGGGTACCTTGCCCGAGGGCGAGTGCGACAGGATGCGCTCGCGGCTGCCGGGGATGAACAGGGAGATGTGGATCTCCTCGAAGGTGAAGCCGCCCTCGCGCGCAGCCAGCCAGGCGCGCAGGGACCAGGAGGAATAGTTCTTGTTGCCGATGATCAGCTTCATCGCGGACTCCGTAGAGAGTTGCTCTTCAGCGCCGCGCGTGGCGGCGGAAGGGGTAGTAACGGGCTCGCGGCGCCGCCTGGCCGAGCCAGGCCGGGGCCACGGTCTCGAGCGCGGTAGGCACCATGCCGAAGGGTTGCGGGGTGCCGCTGGCGACGTTGTCGACCTTCATCGAGCGCACGTTGTCGCGGCTCATCAGGGGCTGGGGGGCGAGCTCCATGAGGCGCGCCTGCCACATCGCCAGCTTCTCGGACAGCGGATAGATCGGGCGCGGCTTGCCCACGAGCGCGGAGACGTACTCGACGAGCTGGCGCAGCGTGTAGACGGTCGGTCCGGCGAGCTGGAAGGTCTGCCCGCCTGCATCGTCGCGCGTCAGGCTCTGCCACACCGCCTCGGCGACGTCCTCGACATACACCGGCTGGAAGCGCGCGGTGGCGCCGGCGAGCGGCAGCACCGGGAACATGCGCGCGAGGTCGGCGAAGAGGTTGAGGAAGCTGTCGCCGCGGCCGAACACCACCGAAGGCTGCAGGATGGTCCACGCGATCTCGGGCGAGCCGGTGCGGATCGCGGTCTCGCCGGCGGCCTTCGAGCGCTGGTATTCCGACGGGCCGTCGGAATAGGCGCCGAGGGCGCTGATGTGCACGAGGCGGGGCACGCCCGCCGTGCGACAGGCGGCGACGATCTTCTGCGGCAGCTCGACGTGGGCGCGCGCGAAGTCGGGGCCGAAGGGCCTGCCCGGGCGCGAATGCAGGACGCCGACGGTGTTCACCACGGCGTCGGCGCCCTCGAACAGGCGCGCAAGCAGGGCGACGTCATGCACGTTGCCCTCCACCACCTCGACGTTGGGTAGCAGCAGAACATGGCCGGCGCGGCTGCGGCGGCGGGTGGGAATGAGGACCTTGACGCCTTCCTTGCAGAGACGATTGGCGATGGCGCTGCCGATAAAGCCGGAGCCGCCGACGATGACGACGCGTTTCGGGTTCATGTTTCGACTGGACCGTGCTGTTGCTGTGGATGGAATGGGTTGGCGCACGCGGAAGCTTACTCGCTGGCAGCCCCGGGTGCGATCGTGCCGAGTCGTGCCTTGAGCGATTGCGGCCGTTTTTCGAGCATCGCCGCGTAGATCACCGCGTTGGCGAGCACCTTCTTGACGTAGTCGCGGGTCTCGTCGAACGGGATCGTCTCGGTATAGATCGCGCCCTCGAGCGGCGCCGCGTCGCGCCAGCGCCGCGCCCGCCCGGGGCCGGCGTTGTAGCCGGCGCTGGCGAGCACGGGGTGGGCGTCGAGCCCCTCCATGATCAGGCGCATGTAGCTGGTGCCGAGCAGCACGTTGGTCTCGGGGTCGGTGAGCAGGCGCTGGTTGTAGCCGGCGAGGCCGATCCGATCCGCCACCCACTTGCCGGTGGCGGGCATCACCTGCATGAGGCCCTGGGCGCCGACGCTGGAGCGTGCCGGAACCACGAAGCGGCTCTCCTGGCGCATGAGGCCGTACACCCAGCCGAGGTCGAGCCCCTGCGCGCGCACCTGCGGCTCGATGAGGTCGCGATAGGGGGTCAGGAAGCGCAGCTCGAAGTTGCTGCGCGGGTTGGCCAGCTCGGCGGTATTGATCGCGCGGTCGTAGAGCTCGTTGCGCAGCGCAAGGTGGGCGGCGGCGAGGCGGAACTGCTCGTCGCGTTCGCGCACGCCCCAGACCCATTCGCGCAGCGCCTCGGTGCGCAGCTCCAGGCGGTAGAGCGCGAGTGCGCGCTGCAGGCCGGGGTCGCGCTCGGCCTCCTCGAGCTTGGCGCGCGGTAGCGGCGCGGTGGCGGGGGGCGGCGGGAAGGCCTCGCCGAGCTCCTCGCGCGCGAGCATGCCGTAGAAGTGCGGCTCGCCGGCGATACGCACGTAGAGCGACTCGGCGGCGTCGCGGCGCCCGGCCGCGGCGTGTGCGCGGCCCAGCCAGTAGATCCAGTCGGCGGCTTCGCGTTCGTCGGCGGGCATGGCTTCGATCGCCTCGCGCACCGCGTGCCAGTCGCCGATGCGCAGCGCCGCACGCACCCGCCACGCACGTTGCTGGGCGGTGGTCTCGATGTCGCCGGCGGCGGCGTAGAGCGCGCTCGCCTCGGGCAGGCGGTCGAGCGCGGCGTGCATGCCGAGCGCCAGATGGGCGTAGTTGCGCTCGGCCGCGCCGAGGCGGTCCTGGATGCGCAGCAGGCGCAGGCGCGCGGCGGAGACGTCTTCGCGCGCCAGGCGCACCAGTGCGGCGAGCGCGAGCTCGCGGCCGGCGCGGCTCACGGCGAAGTTGGGCTGCAGCCGATCCAGCCAGGGTGCGGGCGAGCGGATCGCCTGCGCCAGGTCGGCGTGGGCCGGGGCGTTGCCGGCGGGCAGCAGCGACAGGCTGGCGAGCGCAGCCTCGGGCTTGCGGGTGTCGATCTGTCGGCGGATGCGCCACCACACGCGTTCTTCGTCCACCGCGCCGGAGTCGACCGCCGCGCGCAGCGGCGTGTCGCAGGTCGGATCGGCGTCGGCGAGGGTGTCCCATTCGCGCGCGAGCTCGGCGAAGACGCTGCGCTCGCCGGTCAGCACGCGCGCGCTCCAGGCGTTGCAGCGCAATTCGGCGTCGGGGCTGCGCAGGTCCGCGTACACCGCGAGGAAGCCGTTCCAGTCGCCGTCCCTGGCGAGGCGGCGCAGCCAGTCGGCGCGCAGGCGTTCGGCGAGGTTGGAGCCGGCTTCTTCGGCGAGGAAGGCTTGCAGGGCCGCGACGGGCACGGGTTCTTCGGCACGCGCGAGGCGGTTGATCAGCAGCCAGTAGCGCGGATAGGCGTCGAGGGGGTGGGCCTCGCGCACGGCTGCGAGGCGTTCGAGCGTGCTGCGGTCGCCCTTGCGCAGGGCCTCGCGAGCGGCGACGATACGCCCGTCCCCGGACTCGCCGCCGATCTGTGCGAACGCGCCGGCGGGGGCGAGGAACGTCGCGGCCGTGAGCGCCGCAACCAGTGCCTTCTTCATGCCAGGTGATGCCTCCGTTTGACCGCCAACCATACCATATCGAAGATGAGTTTCGCCCCCTTGTCCCATGATCCCGGCGCGCGTCGCCAGCGCATGCGCGAACATGCGCTGGCGTTGCGCGAGCGCCTGCCTGCCGAGCGTCGCGAGCGCCTCGCCGCGGCAATCGGCGAGCATCTCGACGACCTGGTCGGACGCTTGCAGCCACGCCGGCTCGCCTTCTGCTGGCCCTACCGCGCCGAGCCCGACCTGCGCCCGTGGGTGCAGGCCTGGCGTGCGGCCGCGCCCGGGCGGGTGGCGGCCTTGCCGGTGGTGCTCGAGCGCCATGTGCCGATGATGTTCCGCGCGTGGACGCCGGGCGTGCCGATGCCGCTCGACCGCCATGGCATCCCCCACCCGGCGGACGGCGAGGCGGTCGAGCCCGAGCTGGTGCTGATCCCCCTCAATGCCTTCGACGAACGCGGCTACCGCCTCGGCTACGGAGGGGGCTACTTCGACCGCACGCTGGCGGTGCTGCGCACCGTGGCGGTGGGCGTGGGCTTCGAGGTCGGGCGCGTGCCCGACACGCTGCCGCAGGAGTTCGATCGCCCGATGGACTGGCTGGTGACCGAGGCGGGGGTGGCGAAGCCGCGCGCCTGAGCGGCGGCTGCAACCCTGCACGGCCTGCCTGCGGGGCTCAGCTCCCGGACAGGAACATGCGGTAGGCGGGGTTGTCGGTCTCGGCCACGTAGTCGTAGCCGAGCCGCTGCAGGAAGGCGTCGAAGGCGTCCTTGTCGGCCGGCGGCACCTGCATGCCGACCAGCACGCGGCCGAAGTCGGAGCCGTGGTTGCGGTAGTGGAACAGCGAGATGTTCCAGTCCGAGCGCAGGTTGGAGAGGAAATTCATCAGCGCGCCCGGGCGCTCGGGGAAGACGAAGCGGTATACCACCTCGTTTTCCACCTGCGGTGCGCGTCCGCCCACCATGTAGCGCACGTGCGACTTGGCCATCTCGTCGTCGGTGAGGTCGAGCGCAGGCAGCTCGTGGCGCTCGAGCATCTCGACCAGGCGTCCGACCTCGCTGCGGTTGTGCACGGTGACGCCGACGAAGATGTGGGCGCGCTCGGCGTCGGCGTAGCGGTAGTTGAACTCGGTGATGTTGCGGTTGCCGAGCACGCTGATGAACTTGCGGAAGGAGCCCGGCTTCTCGGGGATGGTCACCGCGAGCACGGCCTCGCGCTGCTCGCCGAGCTCCGCGCGCTCGGCGACGAAGCGCAGGCGGTCGAAGTTCATGTTGGCCCCCGAGGCCACCGCCACCAGGCTCTTGTCGCGCAGCTTGTTGCGGCGGGCGTACTCCTTGGCGCCGGCGACGGCGAGCGCGCCGGCGGGCTCGAGGATGGAGCGGGTGTCCTCGAAGACGTCCTTGATCGCGGCGCAGATGGCGTCGTTGTCGACCACGATCATCTCGTCCACATACTGCTGGCACAGGCGGAAGGTCTCGGCACCGACCTCCTTGACGGCGGCGCCGTCGGCGAAGATGCCGACCTGCTCGAGCGCGATGCGCTTGCCCGCGGCGAGCGAGCGCGTCATCGCGTCGGCGTCCACCGCCTCGACGCCGATGATCTTCGTCTCCGGGCGCAGGCGCTTGATGTAGGCCGCCACGCCGGCGATCAGCCCGCCGCCGCCGACACAGCAGAACACCGCGTGGATCGGCTTCGGGTGCGCGCGCAGGATCTCCAGGCCCACCGTGCCCTGGCCGGCGATCACGTCGGGGTCGTCGAAGGGGTGGACGAAGGTGAGTTTCTCGCTCTTCTCGAGCTCGAGCGCGTGCGTGTAGGCGTCGGAATAGGATTCTCCTGCGAGCACGACCTCGCCGCCGCGCGCCTTGACCGCGTCGATCTTGATCTGCGGCGTGGTGCTCGGCATCACGATCACCGCGCGCACGCCCAGCCTGGCCGCCGACAGCGCCACGCCCTGGGCGTGGTTGCCCGCCGAGGCGCAGATCACGCCGCGCTTCAAGGCCTGCGGCGACAGGTTCGCCATCTTGTTGTAGGCGCCGCGGATCTTGAAGCTGAACACCGGCTGCATGTCCTCGCGCTTGAAGTAGATGCGGTTGTGCGTGCGCGCCGACAGGTTGGTGGCGAGGTCGAGCGGGGTTTCGACGGCGACGTCGTACACCTGCGCGTTGAGGATGCGTTCCAGGTAATCGGGAGTGGAGCTCATGGCCGGCCAGTAGGCTGCTGCAAAGCGATCGAGCGTAACAGCCGGCGGCGCCGTGCCGCAAGTGCGGGTGGCTCAGTCGGCGCGGTAGGCCTCTTCGGCGTGCAGCGCGCGCGCCTGGCGGTCGATGAATTCCTGGGTGGAGTCGATGCCGCGCAGCTTGAGGATGGTCGAGCGCACTGCGGCCTCGAGCAGCACCGCGAGGTTGCGTCCCGCGGCCACCGGCAGCACGACGCGGGCGACCTTCACGCCGAGGATGTCCTGCGTCTCCTGCTGCAGCGGCAGCCGGCAGGGGTCGTCGGGACCGGGTTGGCGGCGGTCGAGGTGGCAGATCAGGCGCAGGCGCATCTTCCGCCGGCACGCGGTCTCGCCGAAGATGGTGCGGATGTTGATCAGGCCGAGGCCGCGCACTTCGATGAAATCCTGCAGCATCTCGGGGCAGCGGCCCTCGAGCACCGTGGGCGCGATGCGCGACAGCTCGACCACGTCGTCGGCGACGAGGCCGTGGCCGCGCGAGATCAGCTCGAGGCCGAGCTCGGATTTGCCCGCGCCGGAATCGCCGGTGATCATCACGCCGAGCCCGAGCACGTCCATGAACACGCCGTGCAGCGAGACCTTCTCGGCGAGCTCGCGCGACAGGTAGAGGCGGAGCTGGTCGATCACGCTCGCCGAGGGGTGGCGCGCGGTGAACAGCGCGACGTCGTGCGCCTCGCAGATGCCGTGGAGGATGTTGGGGATCTCGCAGCCGTCGGCGACGATGATCGCGGGGGGGTGCGCCGAGAGGATCTCGTTGAGGTGGTGGGCGACCTTCTCGTTCGCCTGGCGTTGCGCCCACGCGAGCTCTGCGGCGCCGAGCACCTGTAGCCGGGTGGGGTGGATCAGGTTGAGGTGGCCGACGAGGTCGGCCGGCCAGATGCGCTCTTCGGCGACCGACAGACGGGCACCGATCGGTCCGCTGACGTGGACGAGGCTCAGGCTTTCGCGGTGCGCCTCATACAGCCGGGTCAGGCTGGTTTGCCGCATCGGCACCCCAATTCACGAACAGGCGGTGGATCTGTGCGGCATCCGTCGCGCCGTGCAGGGTCTCGCGGAACTCGCGGTCGCTGAACATCTGCGCGAGCTCGGACAGCAGCTGCAGATGGGTTTCGTTGGCCTGTTCGGGCACGAGCAGCACGAACAGCATGTCCACCGGACGGCCGTCGGGAGCGTCGAACTGCACCGGGGTGGCCAGGCGCAGAAAAGCGCCGGCGGCGTCCTTGAGCCCCTTGATGCGGCCGTGCGGGATGGCGATGCCCTGACCCAGTCCGGTCGAGCCGAGGCGTTCGCGGGTGAACAGGCTGTCGAACACGGTGCTGCGGGCGATGCCCTGGTTGTTCTCGAACAGCAGGCCGGCCTGTTCAAAGACGCGCTTCTTGCTGCTCGCGTCGAGATCGATCACCACGTTGGAAAGCGGCAGGAGTTGGGATATCAGGCTCATTCGCAGGTGGGCTCGCGCACTCTTCCGTCAGCTGCCGCCAGGGGGGCGGGAATCCGGTCCGGGGCGTGTGCGGCCGCGCTTCGTGAAAACGCGCGCATTATAACCACACCCCGGACGGGGAGCTTCAAGCCGGTCCTCAGGCCTCGGGGACCTGGTGCTTGAGCGACTCGTGGTTATGGTCGGACTGCTTCTGCTTGTACTTCTGAACCTGACGGTCGAGCTTGTCGGTCATCGCGTCGATCGCCGCGTAGAGGTCGGCGTCGTCCGCTTCGACGAAGAGGTCCTTGCCGCGCACGTGCAGCGTCACCTCGGCTTTCTGCTTGAGCTTTTCGACCGACAGGATGACGGTGACGCTGGTGACGTTGTCGAAATGGCGGATGACGCGATCGAGCTTGGAGGTCACGTATTCGCGGATGGCGGGGGTGACTTCGACGTGGCGCCCGGTGATGTTCAGATTCATGGATGACTCCTGTTGTTGTCAGAGGGATTTGCGCAGGCTGACCGGCGGGATGTTGAGGGACTCGCGGTACTTGGCGATCGTGCGCCTCGCCACGACGATTCCCTGTTGGCCGAGGATTTCGGCGATCCTGGCGTCGGACAGCGGCTTCTTGCTGTCTTCCGCGTCCACCAGCTGGCGAATCAGCGCGCGAATCGCCGTGGAGGAAGCCGCACCGCCGGTGTCGGTCGCGACATGGCTGCCGAAAAAGTACTTGAGCTCGAAGACCCCGCGCGGCGTCGCCATGTACTTCTGCGTGGTGACGCGCGAGACGGTGGATTCGTGCAGCTCGAGCTGGTCTGCGATCTCCCTTAGGGTGAGTGGCCGCATCGCCACGTCCCCATGATCGAAGAACTGCCGTTGCTGGTCAACGATGGCCTGGGACACGCGCAGGATGGTGTCGAAGCGCTGCTGGACGTTCTTGATCAGCCAGCGCGCCTCCTGCAGCTGTCCACCCAGGCCGCCGCCCTGTGCGCGGTTCTGCTGCAGCAGACTGGCGTAGAGGCGATTGATGCGCAGACGCGGCATCGCTTCCTGGTTCAGGCTCACGGTCCATTGGCCGCGCAGCTTGCGCACGACGACGTCGGGCAGCACGTAGCGCGTCTCGGCGGTGGAGTAGCGCGAGCCGGGGTGGGGGTCGAGGCTGCAGATCAGGGCCTGCGCTTCGCGCAGACCCTCGTCGTCACAGCCGGTGAGCTTGCGGATACGGGCGAAGTTGCGCTCCGCGAGCAGTTCGAGGTGGCTGGTCACGATCTCGAGAGCGAGAGGGCGTATCGGGCACTCGGGCAAGGCCTGGAGCTGCAGGGCCAGACATTCCTGCGGGCTGCGCGCGCCGATCCCGGCCGGCTCGAGGCTCTGCACGTGGCGCAGGGCGATGGCGAGCTCGTCGAGATCGACCTCGGCGTCCTGCGGCAGCAGCTCGAGGAGATCTTCCAGCGGCTGGTGCAGGTAGCCGTCGTCGTCGAGCGCCTCGATCAGGAAGCGCACCAGCGCGCGGTCGCGGTCGGACAGGGGCGAGAGGGCGACCTGCTGGTCGAGGTGTTCGCGCAGCGACACGCCGGCGGCCTGGATGTCCTGGTAGTCGCCGTCCTCGTCGTCCTCGCTGCGGCTGGACGCGCCCTGACCCACGTTGGACCAGTCGATGCCCTCGTCCTCGCTGCTGCCTTCGCCGCCCTCGTGCGTGATCGACTCGCCCGCCGGTTCGGCGGCGGGTTCCGGCGCGGCTTCGCGCTCGGGCGCGTTGCCCGGCGGCGGCGCGGGGGCGTAGTCGACGCCGCCGTCGCCATCCTCGCGCTCGAGCATGGGATTCTCGAGCAGCACGCGCTCGATCTCCTGGTTCAGCTCGATCGTAGACAGCTGCAGCAGCTTGATCGACTGCTGCAGCTGGGGCGTCAGCGTGAGGTGCTGGGAGAGCTTGAGCTGGAGGCTGGGTTTCATCGCGGTCGGCAGGAGGGCGGGCTCACAGGCGGAAGTGCTCGCCGAGGTAGACCTGGCGCACGCGCTCGTTCTCGATGATCTCGGTAGGTTCTCCGCTCGCCAGCACGCGACCTTCGCTGATGATGTAGGCGCGGTCGCAGATGCCCAAGGTCTCGCGCACGTTGTGGTCGGTGATCAGCACGCCGATACCGCGCTCCTTGAGGAAGCGGATGATCTTCTGGATGTCGATGACCGCGATCGGATCGACTCCGGCGAAGGGCTCGTCGAGCAGGATCAGGCGCGGGTCGGTGGCGAGCGCGCGGGCGATCTCGCAGCGCCGGCGCTCCCCGCCCGAGAGCGAGATCGCGGTGTTGTCGCGCAGGTGATGGATGCCCAGTTCCATCAGCAGTTCCTCGAGCCGCTCCTCGATCTGGCGGCGTTCGAGCCCCTGGAGTTCGAGCACGGCGCGGATATTCTCGGCCACGCTGAGCTTGCGGAACACGCTCATCTCCTGCGGCAGGTAGGACAGGCCCAAGCGCGCGCGGGCGTGGATCGGCAGGTGGGTGAGGTCGGTGCCGTCGAGGGCGATCTGGCCGCCGTCGGCGCGCACCAGACCCACAATCATGTAGAAGCAGGTGGTCTTGCCGGCGCCGTTGGGACCGAGCAGGCCGACGACCTCGCCCGAGCCGACCTCGAAGCCGACGTCATGCACCACGGTGCGCGCCTTGTAGCGCTTTTGCAGGCCGGCGACCTTAAGCAGACTCATCGTAGGGCTCTTTCAGCAGCTTGCGGATCAGCTCGGGGGCGAAGCCCCGGGTTTGCAGGAAGCGCGCCTGGCGCGCCCATTCGCGTGCGTCGGCGGGTGGGGTGGCGAAGCGGCCGCGCAGCACCGCGCGCGCCCGCTCGATCTCGGATTCTACGCACTCGTCGGCGAGCGCCTCGTCGATCCGGTCACGGTCGATGCCTCGCCGCACGAGCTCGTTGCGCAATCGTGCGGTGCCGAAGCGCGCCGCCTTGCCGCGCACGAAGGCCTCGGCGTAGCGCTCGTCGGACTGCAGGCCGAGCTCGCGCATGCGCTCGAGCACCGCTTCGATCTCGGCCGGCTCGCCATGGGGTGCGAGCTTGCGCGCAAGTTCGGCGCGCGAGTGGTCGCGCCGGGCGAGATGGCGGAGCGCACGTTCGCGCAGGCTCGGCTCGCCCATGTCGGCGTCGACGGGGTCAGGCCTCGGCCGGCGCCGGGGCGGACGCGGCGGCGGGCGGCAGCTCGGGCAGGCCGACCGCGACCCGCACCTTGTTCTCGATCTCGCGGGCCAGCACCGGGTTGGCGCGCAGGAACTCGCGCGAGTTGTCCTTGCCCTGGCCGATCTTGTCGCCCTTGTAGGCGTACCAGGCGCCCGACTTGTCAACGATCTTGTGCTCGACGCCGAGGTCGATGATCTCGCCTTCGCGCGAGATGCCCTCGCCGTAAAGGATGTCGAAGTGGGCTTCCTTGAACGGTGGCGAGACCTTGTTCTTGACCACCTTGACGCGGGTCTCGGAGCCGACCACCTCGTCACCCTTCTTGATCGTGCCGGTGCGGCGGATGTCCATGCGCACCGAGGCGTAGAACTTGAGCGCGTTGCCGCCGGTGGTGGTCTCCGGGCTGCCGAACATCACGCCGATCTTCATGCGGATCTGGTTGATGAAGATCACCAGGGTGTTGGTGCGCTTGATGTTGGCGGTGAGCTTGCGCAGTGCCTGCGACATCAGGCGGGCCTGCAGGCCGGGGAGCTGGTCGCCCATCTCGCCCTCGATCTCGGCCTTGGGCGTGAGCGCGGCGACCGAGTCGATGACCACGATGTCCACGCCGCCCGAGCGCACCAGCATGTCGGCGATCTCGAGCGCCTGTTCGCCGGTGTCGGGCTGCGAGATCAGCAGATCCTCGATGTCGACGCCGAGTTTTTCCGCGTAGCCCACGTCGAGCGCGTGCTCGGCGTCGATGAAGGCCGCGGTGCCGCCGAGCTTCTGCATCTCGGCGATGACCTGCAGGGTGAGCGTGGTCTTGCCGGAGGATTCGGGGCCGTAGATTTCGACCACCCGACCGCGCGGCAGACCGCCGAGCCCGAGCGCGATGTCGAGTCCGAGCGAGCCGGTGGAGACGGTCTGGATGTCGCGCTCGATGCTGCCGTCGCCCATGCGCATGATCGAACCCTTGCCGAACTGCTTTTCGATCTGCGACAGCGCCGCGGAGAGGGCTTTGGCCTTGTTTTCGTCCATGGAAGTGCGTCCTGTTTGATTGCCTGATTATGGCACAAAGATTGCAGACATGCGGGGTGCAGGCCTGATGCCGTAAGTGTAGAGCCTGTATGCAATTACAGCAAACATGTCATGGGGATTTCCGGCGCGGGGCTGCGTCCGGCGAAGTGGCGAGGGTGGCGGTTCGGATTTCCCGGCCCCGTGCGCCCTGCGCCCCTCAGACGCAGCGTTCGAGTACGCCTTGCAGGGCGAGGATCACCGTCTGCCGGCGCACCGCGGCGCGGTCGCCGTCGAGATGGACGGTGACGACCCCGGTGGGGCGGTCGCGCCGTGCCCAAGCGAGGCAGACCGTGCCGACCGGCTTGGCGGGGCTGCCTCCACCCGGTCCCGCGACCCCGGACACGGCCACCGCGAGGTCGGCGCGGCTGTGGTCGAGCGCGCCAGCGGCCATTTCGCCCACGGTGGCTTCGCTGACCGCGCCGTGCGTCTCCAGCGTCGCGGCGCGCACGCCGAGCATTTCGGCCTTGGCGTCGTTCGAGTAGGTCACGAAGCCGCGGTCGAACCAGCCCGAGCTGCCGGCGATCGCGGTGACGGCCTCGGCGATCCAGCCGCCGGTGCAGGACTCCGCGGTGGCCAGCCACAGCCTGCGGTTGGCGAGGGCTTCGCCCACCCTGCGCGCGAGGGCGTCGAGTTCGTGATCGGTCATGGTCTCAGCTCCCCAGCAGGTGGACCAGCACCGCGAGCGCCAGCAGGGTGTAGCCGGCGGCGACGAGGTCGTCGAACATGACCCCGAAGCCGCCCTTGAAGCTGCGGTCGGCCCAGCGCACCGGAGGCGGTTTGACGATGTCGAAGAAGCGGAACAGTGCGACCGCGATCGCCTGCCACAGCAGCCCGGCGGGGGTGAACAGCAGCACCAGCCAGATCGCCACCATCTCGTCCCAGACGATGCCGCCGTGGTCTGGCACCCCCAGCGCTTGCCCGGTGCGCTCGGCGGCGAGCACGCCGGCGAGGAAGAAGCTGGCGAGCAGTGCGAGGAAGACGAACTCCGACACCGGGGTGCGGATCAGTGGGTAGATCGCCCACCCGAGCAGGGTGCCGACCGTGCCCGGCGCCCACGGCGACAGCCCGGCGCCGAAGCCCAGCGAGATGAAGTGGGCGGGGTGGCTCATCAGCAGGCGGGCGGTGGGGCGCATGGTCGTTTCGAGAGGTGGGCCGGATCGGGCCTCAGGCGAAGTGATCGTAGCCGCATGCGGCCGGGGCCGCCAGGCCGCCGTCGGCCTCGCGCAGCAGCAGGCGCTCGCGTCCGGGGGTGAATTCGCCGATGCGATGCAGGGGGAGGTCGAGTCGGGCCGACAAGGCATCGATCTCGGCACGGTGTCGGGGCGCGGCCGCGAACAGCAGCTCGTAGTCGTCTCCGCCCGCGATCAGGCAGCGCCGGCACAGCGCGGGATCGGCGCCGCTGGCGGCGAGCGCGGCGAGCGGCAGCGCCGCGACCTCGACGATGGCACCCGTGCCCGAGCATTCGAGGAGGTGTCGCAGATCGCCGAGCAGGCCGTCGGAGACGTCCAGCATCGCGCTCGCCAGGCTGCGCAGCGCGAGCCCGAGCGCTACGCGCGGCTGCGGCCGTTGCAGGGCGTCGACGAATTCGGCGTGGTGGATGGCGTCCAGGCCGGTTTCGCCGCGCAGCGCCGCGAGCCCGAGCGCGGCGCGGCCGGGCTGGCCCGAGATCCACAAGTCGTCGCCCGCGCGCGCTCCGCCACGGGTGATCGCGGCGCCGGCCGGGACCTCGCCGACGATGGTCACTGAAAGCGTCAGCGGTCCGCGCGTGGTGTCGCCGCCGGCGAGGTCGATCGCGAAGGCGTCGGCGCAGGCGAAGAAGCCGCGCGCGAACGCAGCGATCCAGGCCTCGTCCGCCTGCGGCAGCGCGAGCGCGAGGAAGGCCCAGCGCGGCTCGGCGCCCATGGCGGCGAGGTCGGAGACGTTGACCGCGAGCGTCTTCCAGCCTAGCCCTTCCGGGTCGGTGTCGGCGAAGAAGTGGGTGCCGGCCACCAGCATGTCGGTGGACACCGCCAGCCGCATGCCGGGGCGCGGCGCGAGCAGGGCGGCGTCGTCGCCCACGGCGAGCTCGGTGTGGCGCGCGGGGCGGGTGAAGTGGCGCCGGATCAGGTCGAATTCGGAGGGCATGGCGGCAAACGTCGGGCAGCGGACCGCGAGCTTACCGCGGATGCGGACGGACGCGCTGCGGTCGATGCGCGGCGGTGGCCGGAGGGGCCGGTTCGCGGCTTGCGCCGCTCCTGCAGGGGGTCAGCCGTGGCGGCCGAGCAGCTTCGCCTTGAGGGCGTCCCAGTCCACCGCGTCGAGCGTGTTCTTGACCAGCAGGCCGAGATCGGTGTCGCCTTCCATGCGCAGGCGGCGGCTGAAGAAAAGGGTGTCGGGGTCTTCCTCGCGCAGTGCCAGCGCCATGAAGTCGCGCGTGGTGGCGGAGAGGATCAGGTCCGGTCTGGCGCCCGCGGCCGGGGTGGCACGGCGGAAGCCGCGCTCGCCGAGGGTGAAGTCGAGCGTCAGCCCGGCGTCGAGCACACGCATCTGCAGGTGGCGGCCGCTCAGCGGTTCGAGGGTGTCGCGCGGCAGGATGCGGTCGAGCGCGAGGTTGAGCGCGAGCGTGAGCACGTGGGTCGGCGGCTGCTGGGGCAGGCGCGACACCAGCTTCGCCACCGGGGCGGGCACGGTGAAGTCGGGGATGCGCAGGGTGGCGAGGCGTTCGCCGATGCGCTGGCGCAGGCTGCCGGGCAGCAAGTGCGAAGGCAGCGGCGGGCGGGGCAGGGCAGGCAGTGCGGGCATGTGCGGACTCCGGGTTTGCAGCAGGTCGGAAAGGGGTCAGGCGGCGACGTACTGTTCGACGCCGGCGCGGCCGTGCCAGAAGCCGTTGCAGGGCTCCTCGACCATCCACTCGCGGCTGGCGGCGAGCGCGTCCGCCGGACCGCGCTGCTCGTCGAGCGCGGCGCGGAAGAGTTCGACGATCTGGCGAGTGTGCGCCCCTTGCGGGCTGATGCGCAGCACCTCGGCGCTGGCGCGCACGGCGGGCAGGTCGCCGAGCAGGTTGTGCACCCGTGCAGACTGGGTCTGCACGCCGTTGAGCGTCAGGAAGGGCGCGCCCTCGCGGGTGCGCAGCGTGATCCCGTCCATGATCGACAGGCAGCGGAACTCGCAGGTGTCCTTTTGCAGGTTGAAGTGGCGGGCGGTGAAGCAGCGCGCCGAGTGCGCCAGTGGCAGGCGGCCGTAGGCGAAGACTTCGGTCTCGATCGGCCTGGCGAGCGCGGCGCGCACCTCGGCGAGCGCCGCGCCCGACATCTCGGGGGCGACCGCCCAGCGCGTCGCGCCCGAGTCGATCATGAGCTGCAGCGTCGTGGGGTTGAAGATGTTCAGCGTGGGGCCGGCGATCCAGTTGTCCACGCCGGCCTCGACGAGCAGGCGCACCGCGCCCATGTCGTTGGCCTCGACGCGGAAGTCGTGCTGCCGGACGATGCGGCGCAGGGTCTTGAGGTCGGACTCGGATTCGATCAGGGCCTGCGAGCTGATCACCACCTCCTTGCCGGCGGCGGCGAGAACCTTGCCGACCTCCAGCCAGTCGTCCAGGCGCAGTTCGTGGCGGCGCGAGCACACCGTCTCGCCGAGATAGACGCTGTCGAGCGGGGCTTCGGCCAGGTCGGCGTAGAAGTCGAGCACGCTCTGGTGGGGCCAGTAGTAGAGCAGGGGGCCGAGGGCGAGTTTCATCGGGCGGTTCTCATTCGGATGGGGGGGCTCGACGCCGCGGGCGGGCGCGCTGCGGGCGCCTGCTCCGCGCGGCGGCGATCGGATCGGGTCGGGACGGCGCGGGCGGTCGGCGCGAGGCTCACTTCCACGGGCGGTAGTAGGCGCCGAGGGTGTGGCTCTGGCCTTCGGAGACCTTGTTGAGCTCGGCCATCCACGCCGGCAGCACGCTGAAACCTGCGGCGCCGCCGCTGTTCAACTTGTCGAGCGCGGCACGCCACACCTTGGTGACCTGGGCGACGTAGGCCGGGCTGCGCTGGCGACCCTCGATCTTGATCGCGCGGATGCCGATGCGCGCGAGTTCGGGCAGCAACTCGAGCGTGTTGAGGCTGGTGGGCTCCTCGAGGGCGTAGTAGGTCTCGTCGTTGACCTCGAAGCGACCCTTGCACAGGGTGGGATAGCCGGCACGCTCGCCTTCGGAGAAGCGGTCGATGAGGATGCCGTTGAGGCGCGTCTCCATGCCGCGCGGGGTGTCTTCCCAGCGCACGTGCTTGCCCGGCGAGCAGGCGCCGTTGCAGTTGGGCGACTCGCCGGTGGCGTAGGCCGACAGTGCGCAGCGGCCCTCGACCATCACGCATAGGCCGCCGAAGCCGAACACCTCGATCTCGACTTGGGTGTTGGCGACCACGCTCTCGACCTGGGCCATCGACAGCACGCGCGGCAGCACCGCGCGCTGGATGCCGAAGCGTTCGCGGTACCAGTTGATCGCCTCGTAGCTGGTCGCCGAGCCCTGCACCGACAGGTGCAGGCGCAGCTGCGGGTGGGTCTTTGCGGCGTAGGCCATGAGCCCGGGATCGGCGAGGATCACCGCGTCAACGCCGTAGTCGGCGGCGCGGTCGATCGCCTGTGTCCAGGACGACCAGTTGTCGGTCTGGGGATAGGTGTTGAGCGCTAGCAGCACCTTGCGCTTGCGTGCGTGCGCATAGGCGACACCCTCGCGCACCTGCGCCGGATCGAAGTTGAGCCCGGAAAAGTTGCGTGCGTTGGTGGCGTCCTTGAAACCGAGATAGACGCAGTCGGCGCCGTGATCGATGGCCGTCTTGAGGGCCGGGAGGCTGCCCGCGGGGCAGACGAGTTCGATCGGGGAAGACACGGACATGGAGCGGGGTTTCCAGAGGAAAAAAACGCCGCAACCATAAACGAGACCGGCGACCGACGCGTTGATCACCATCAAACGCATCGGCCGCCGGTGCGGGCTGCACGCACCCGGGCGGGCGCGGGACGGTCAGCGATGCGTGTGGTGGGTGCCCGCCGCCGCATGGTGGCCGCCGATGTGCGGGCGGTGGTGCGGCTGCCGGCCGATCAGTCCACCCGCCAGCATGCCGAGCGCGCTCGCCGCCACGCCGTAGAGCTGGGGCTCGATGTCGCCTTCGGGGACGAAGAGCTCGAAGAGGATCCAGGTCGACAGGCCGAGGATGATCGCCAGCGCGGCGCCGAGGTTGTTGGCGCGCTTCCAGAACAGGCCGGCGGCGAGCGGCACGAAGGCGCCGGCCAGGGTGACGCGGTAGGCGTTCTCGACCATCTCGTGGATCGAGGATTCGGTGCTGGTGGCGTACCAGGTGACGAAGGCTGTGAACAGCACCACGGTGATGCGCGTGCTGAGCAGGAAGGCGCGGTCGCCCATGCCCGGGAAGAAGCCGCGCAGCACGTTCTCGGAGAAGGTCACCGAGGGGGCGAGCAGGGTGCCGGAGGCGGTCGACATGATGACCGACAGCAGCGCGCCGAAGAAGATCACCTGGGCGTAGAAGGGCATGTACTGCAGGATCAGCGTCGGCAGGATGAGCTGCGAGTCCTGCTCCATCAGGCGCTCGACCATGCCGGGATCGATGATGTTGGCGGTGTAGGCGAGGAAGAGCGGCACCGCGGCGAAGAAGAAGTAGCTCACCCCGCCGAGCGTCGTGCCCCAGATCGCGACGCGCTCGTTCCTGGAGGAATTCACGCGCTGGAACACGTCCTGCTGCGGGATAGAGCCGAGCGCCATGGTGGCGAACGCGGCGATCCAGGCGACGATCTCGACCGCGTCCAGCGCGGGCAGGAACTCGAACTTGCCTTCGGCCGCGGCCTTGGCGATCACGTTGTCGAAGCCGCCCGCCATGTCGCCGGCGATCCAGCTCACCCAGACCAGGCCGATCACGATCACGATCATCTGCACGAAGGTGGTCATCGCCACCGACCACATGCCACCGAACAGGGTATAGACGAGGACGACGCCGGCGCCGATCAGCATGCCCTGGTTCATCGTGACCGCGTCGCCCGAGAGCACGTTGAACACCAGCCCGAGCGCGGTGACCTGCGCCGCCACCCAGCCCAGGTAGGAGAGCACGATGCAGATCGACAGCACGAGTTCGGTCGTGCGGTTGTAGCGCACGCGGAAGAAATCGCCCAGCGTGAGCAGGTTCATGCGGTACAACGGGCGGGCGAAGACGAGGCCGAACAGCACCAGGCAGGCCGAGGCGCCGAGCGGGTCGGAGATCAGGCCGTGGAAGCCTTCCTCGAGGAAGGTGGCGGAGATGCCGAGCACGGTCTCGGCGCCGAACCAGGTGGCGAACACCATCGCCAGCACGACGATCATCGGCAGGTTGCGCCCTGCGGTGATGTAGTCACGCGCATTGTGCACCCGGGTGGCGGCATACAGGCCGATGCCGATGGAGACGACCAGGTAGGCGACGACAAGCCAGAGCAGCATGGTTGGGCCTTTCGTGTTGGCGCATCCGCGCGCGGTGAGCGAAAAAAGAGGGCGCGAGTGTACCAACAGAACGCCGCCGCGGGGGGCGGGATGCGCGCGCCAAGGGCTTGATCGTTCGCGCTTTATTGCATGGGCGCAACGTCGGCGTTCAATGCCGCGGCGCGCGTCAGCCGAACAGGCGGTAGAGCTCCAGGCCGAGCAGGCCCATGGCGACGGCGCCGATGAAGAGCAGCAGGCGGCCCTGGGTGCGTTGCCCGGCGGCGAGCTCTTCGAGGCGCTGCTGCTGGGCGCTCTGGTGACGGGCCGATTCGGTGAGCGCCTGATGCACCAGGCGCGGCAGCTGCGGCAGGGTGCCGGCCCAGGCCGGCGCCTCTTCCTTGACCCCGCGCACCAGCGCGCGCACGCCCATGCGCTCGTCCATCCAGCGCTCGAGGAAGGGCTTGGCGGTCTTCCACAGATCGAGCTCGGGGTCGAGCTGGCGGCCCAGACCCTCGATGTTGAGCAGGGTCTTCTGCAGCAGCACGAGCTGCGGCTGCACCTCCATCTCGAAGCGGCGCGCGGTCTGGAACAGGCGCAGCAGGGTCTTGCCGAAGGAGATGTCCTTCAAGGGCTTGTCGAAGATCGGTTCGCACACGGTGCGGATCGCCGCCTCGAACTCGTCCACCCGCGTCTTTGCCGGCACCCAGCCGGCCTCGATGTGGGCGAGCGCCACGCGCCGGTAGTCGCGCTTGAAGAAGGCGAGGAAGTTGGTCGCGAGGTAGTTCTTGTCCACCTCGTTGAGCGTGCCCATGATGCCGAAGTCGAGCGCGATGTAGCGCCCGTCCTGATGCACGAAGATGTTGCCCGGGTGCATGTCGGCGTGGAAGAAGCCGTCGCGGAAGACCTGGGTGAAGAAGATCTCCACGCCGGCACGGGAGAGTGCTTTCAAATCGGTGCCCTGGGCGAGCAGCGCCGGCGTCTGCGAGATCGGCACGCCGCGCATGCGCTCCATCACCATGACCTTGCTGCCGCACCAGTCCCAATACACCTCGGGCACGATCAGCAGCGAGGAGTCGGTGAAGTTGCGCCGCAGCTGCGAGCAGTTGGCCGCCTCGCGCATCAGGTCGAGCTCGTCGTGCAGGTACTTGCTGAACTCTGCGACCACCTCGCGTGGCTTGAGGCGGCGGCCTTCGGGCCAGATCTTCTCCAGCAGCACCGCGGCGACTTCGAGCAGGGCGAGGTCGTGCTCGATGACGCGCTCGATGCCCGGGCGCAGCACCTTGACCGCGACGTCGGTGCCGTCGGGCAGGCGCGCGAAATGCACTTGCGCCACCGAGGCCGAGGCCACCGGCGTGCGCTCGAAGTCGTCGAAGACCTCGTCGATCGGACGACCGTAGAAGCCTTCCAGCACTTCGAGCGCCTGCTCGGTCGGGAAGGGTGGGACGCGGTCCTGCAGCAGGGCGAGCTCGTCGGCGAGGTCGGGCGGCAACAGGTCGCGCCGGGTCGACAGCATCTGGCCGAACTTGACGAAGATCGGCCCGAGCGACTCCAGCGCCTGGCGCAGGCGCGCGCCGCGCGACTCGGAAAAGGTGCGCCAGAAGAAGACCTTGTGCCACACGTGCGCCAGCCGGCCACTGCTGTCGGCGTCGAGCACCATGCGGTCGAGGCCGAAGCGCAGGCTGACGGAGACGATCTTGGCGAGGCGGAAGAGGCGCACGTTAACAGGCCGGGCAGACGCAAACCGCGGACTTTAGCCCGAAAGCGCCTGCGGGGGAACGGGCGGGAGCGCACCGCAGCGCAACCTGCGCTCACATCCTCGCCGGGGCGGACCGTGCCGATCCGCTATAATCGCGCGTTTCGAATTCATTCCGAGTGCCATGAGCGCCGATCCCAAAGTCCTGCTGACCGACCTGCTCCAGACCGCGCTGAAGAGCGTGGCGCCGGAGCTGGCAGCCACCCCCATCCTGCTGGAGCGCCCCAAGCAGGCGAGCCACGGCGACTTCGCCACCAACCTCGCGCTGCAGCTCGCCAAGCCGCTCAAGCGCAACCCGCGCGAGCTCGCCGGCCTGCTGCTCGCCGAGCTGCCGCCCTCGAAGCTGGTCGCCAGGGCCGAGGTCGCGGGCGCCGGCTTCATCAACTTCACGCTCGCCTCCGACGCCAAGACCGCGGTGGTGCGCGAGGTGCTGGCCAAGGGCGCGGATTTCGGCCGCGGGGCAGGCAAGGGCATCAAGGTGCAGGTGGAGTTCGTCTCCGCCAACCCCACCGGCCCGCTCCACGTCGGCCACGGTCGCGGCGCCGCCTATGGCGCCTCGCTCTCGGACGTGCTCGCCTTCGCCGGCTACGAGGTCAGCCGCGAGTACTACGTGAACGACGCTGGCCGCCAGATGGACATCCTGGCGCTGTCGACCTGGCTGCGCTACCTCGCCTTCTTCGGCATCGAGATTCCCTTCCCGCCCAACGCCTACCAGGGCGACTACGTGGTCGACATGGGCCGCGAGATGCGCGACGCCCACCAGGACCGCTTCGCCAAGGTCACCGCCATGCAGATCCTGGCCGGGACGCCCGGCCTGCCGCCTTCCGATCGCAAGGACGACGAGGCCAAGCAACAGCGCGAGGAACACCTCGACGCGCTGATCGCCAACGCCAAGAAGCTGCTCGGCGAGGACTACCCTTGGGTGCACGGCTTCGCGCTCAACGAGCAGCTCGGCGATGGTCGCGAGGACCTGCAGGAGTTCGGCGTGCGCTTCGACAAGTGGTTCTCGGAGCAGAGCCTGTTCGACACCGGCCTGGTCGAGCGCGCGGTGATCCAGCTCGAGAAGGCCGGTCACATCTATCTCCAGGACGGCGCGAAGTGGTTCCGCTCCACCGCCTTCGGCGACGAGAAGGACCGCGTCGTGCAGCGCGAGAACGGCCTCTTCACCTACTTCGCCTCCGACATCGCCTACCACCTCAACAAGTACGAGCGCGGTTTCGACCGCATGATCGACATCTGGGGCGCCGACCACCACGGCTACATCCCGCGCGTGAAGGGCGCGATCGCCGCGCTCGGGCTCGATCCGGCCCGACTGGACGTGGCCTTGGTGCAGTTCGCGGTGCTCTACCGCGACGGCCAGAAGACCTCGATGTCCACCCGCTCGGGCGAGTTCGTCACCCTGCGCGAGCTGCGCCGCGAGGTGGGCAACGATGCCTGCCGCTTCTTCTACGTGCTGCGCAAGTCCGACCAGCACCTCGACTTCGACCTCGACCTCGCCAAGAGCCAGAGCAACGAGAATCCGGTGTATTACGTCCAGTACGCCCACGCCCGCGTGTGCTCGGTGCTCGACCAGTGGGGCGGCGAGGCCGCGGAGCTGGCCGGTGCCGACCTCGGCCTGCTGCAGAACGAGCGCGAGCTCGCGCTGTGCGCGCGTCTGGCGAGCTTCGCCGAGCTGGTGCAGGACGCCGCCGCCGGCTACGCGCCGCACCAGATCGCGTTCTACCTCAAGGATCTCGCTGCCGACTTCCATAGCTGGTACAACGCCGAGCGCATGCTGGTCGAGGACGAGGCGCTCAAGCTCGCCCGCCTCGCGCTCGCCGCGGCGGTGCGCCAGGTGCTGGTCACCGGCCTGAAGATGCTGGGCGTGTCCGCGCCCGAGTCGATGTGATGCAGGGGGGGCAATCGTGAGTCGAGATCGCGGCCCGGTCCGCAAGCCGGCGCGCGCACCGGCCAAGAGCGCCGGCGGAACGCTGATCGGCATCTTCATCGGCCTCGTCTTCGGTGCGCTGATCGCGGCTGGCGCGGCGTGGTACTTCACCCGCAGCAATCCCTTCCAGGCTGCACCGGTGGCGCCGCGCGTGCAGGCGCCGGCGGCGCAGGGGCCGGCGGCGCTGCCCGGCAAGCCGGGCGACCGCCCGGTGGCCAAGCAGGATTTCGAGTTCTACCGCATCCTGCCGCAGGGCGACAACGTGCCTTCGTCGGCGGCGCAGGTCGTGCCGGTGCCCGCGCCCCAGGTGCAGGCGCCGCCCCCGCCCGTGCCCGCGCAGCAGGCCCCGGCGCCGGTGGTCGAGGCCTCGCCGCAGCCCGCGGCGGTGACGCCGCCCGCGCCCCAGCGCAACGAGCGCATCTACCTGCAGGTGGGCTCGTTCGAGAATCCGTCCGAAGCGGACAACCTCAAGGCGCGGCTGGCGCTCTCGGGCATCCAGGCGAGCGCGCAGCGCACCCAGCTGCCCGACGGGCGCATCGTGCACCGCGTGCGCGTCGGTCCCTTCGCCAAGCCCGAGGACATGAACCCGATGCGGGCCCGCCTCTCCGATGCGGGTTTCAATGCCTCGGTGAGCCGCAACCAGTGAGCCTGGACACGCTGCGGATTGAACGTCCGTGCGCCGTCCGCGTCTCACCCAGCCTCAGTCAAAGGAGTTCCGCATGAATCGTCGTGATGCCCTCAAGCTGGCCGGCCTGGCCCTCGCCCTTCCCGCCGCCTCGGTCGTGCAGGCGAACGAGCCCTTCCAGATCATCGAGCCGGCACAGAAGGCGGACGATCCCTCGAAGATCGAGGTGCTCGAGTTCTTCCACTACGGCTGCCCGCACTGCCGCGACTTTCATCCGCTGATCACCGCGTGGAAGAAGAAGTTGCCGGCCGACGTCGCCTTCCGCGCGGTGCCGGCGGTGTGGAACAACGCCCAGCTGAGCGGTCTCGCCCGGCTGTTCTACGCCGCGCAGATCACCGGCGATCTCGCCGCGCTCGAGCCGGCGATCTTCGCCGCGGTGCAGGACGACAAGCGTCCGCTGTTCAACGAGCAGCAGGTTTCCGAGTGGGTCGCCGGCAAGGTGGGCGATGCGGCGAAGTTCGTCGAGACCTACAAGTCTTTCGGCGTGGGTTCGATGGTGCAGCGCGCCGACCAGCTCGCGCGCGCGCTGAAGATCCAGGGCGTGCCGTCCATGGTGGTCGGCGGACGCTACCTGACCTCGGCCTCGCTCACCGGCAGCCACGAGAATACGCTCAAGGTCGCCGACGAGTTGATCGCCCGCGTACGCAAGGAGCGCGGCTGAAGATGAGCGATCGTGGCGCCAGCGCCGTGCCGCAGGCGGTCGAGGCCGCCGAGCGCCGCCGCATTCAGCGCTTCCTGGCCCAGCGCCGTGGCCAGCCTTGGTTCTGGGTGATGATCGGCGACGAGCGCATTGAGCTGCGCGACATCTCGGTCGATGGTTTCGCCATCGCCGCCGAAACGCCTCCGGCGGGCGGCGAGCCTTTCGACTTCGTGCTGCAGCGCGAGGGCGTTCCCGACCACATCCGCGGTCGGGCGCAGGCGGTGAATTTCATCGCTGCGAGCGGGCAGGCGGGCTGCCGCTTCCGCGCGCTCGAGGGCGATGGCGCCGAGCGCTTGCGCGACTGGCTGATCGCATTGGTGATCATGAACGCGAGCGTGCGCATCAGCGAGAAGGACGCGGCGGCAATCGTCGAGGGGCCGTCGCTGATCTGAAACTTCCTGACGTGCCCGGCAGTCGTGGGGGACGGACGTTGCTCTGGAGGTAGCGACGTCCGTCCCCCACGGCCTTTCAGGCGCGCGTGGGCTGCTGCCGTCGCGCGCGGCGAGTCTGCGCGAACCAGACGAAGCCCAGCAGCGCGAGCGCGGGCACGAACATCCATTCCCTCGACGGACGGTCGACGGACGGTACCTCGATGCGGGCGATCCTGTACCCCTGCTCCAGCCCCAGCTTCTCGCTCTGGCTCCCGAAGCGCACCGCGGCGACCTGGACTTCATCTCCAAGGCTCATCAAGGTCAGCCCGACCCTGCCCAGGCGCTCCCTGGCGCTGGGCGCAGTGTCGCCGAGCGGAAGCAGCATGCCTTTCGAGACTTCCTCGCCCTCGAGCGAAATCCCCTCCACCCAGATGCGCAGGTTGTCGTTGCGTGGAGCCTCCTCGACCAGGCGGGTCAGCTCCGAAGCCGGCAGCTCCTGATAGGGTGGGTACAGCATGTCCATCCAGAAGCCCGGGCGGAACAGCGTGAAGGTCACCAGCAACAGCAGGATCGACTCGTGCACGCGGTTGCGGGTGATGAACCAGCCCTGGGTGGCCGCCGCGAACATCAGGTTCGCCACGATCGCACTCGATACCGTCAGGGCGAACAGCCACACCGAATCGACGCCGATCATCAGCAACTGGGTGTTGAAGATGAACATGAAGGGCAGGATCGCCGTCCGCATCGAGTACAGGAAGGCCTGCACGCCCGCAGCGATCGGGTCGCAGCGTGCGATCCCCGCGGCGGCGTAGGAGGCGAGGCCGACCGGTGGGGTGACGTCGGCCATCAGGCCGAAGTAGAAGACGAACATATGCACCGCGATCAGCGGGACGAGCAGGCCGCTTTGCGCGCCGACCTCGACCACGACCGGCGCCATCAGGGTCGACACCACGATGTAGTTCGCCGTGGTGGGCAGGCCCATGCCGAGGATCAGGCAGATGACCGCGACCATGACCAGCATCACCATCAGATTGCCGCCAGACACCGCCTCGACGAACTCGGTGAGCACCAGGCCGACACCGGTCAGCGTGACGGTGCCGACGATGATGCCGGCGGTCGCGGTCGCGATGCCGATGCCGATCATGTTGCGCGCCCCGGTGACCAGGCCGGTGTGGAGGTCGGCGAAGCCCTGCCGGGTTGCCTCACCCACGTTGCCGGTGTTGCGGAAGATCGCCTTGAGCGGGCGCTGCGTGACCAGGATGAAGATCATGAACAGGGTCGCCCAGAACGCCGACAGCGCAGGCGAGAGCTCCTCCACCATCAGGTTCCAGATCAGCGCGACCACCGGCAGCAGGTAGTACAGGCCCGTCTTCAGCGTCGGGCCGGTCTCCGGCAGCTCGGTCAGGGGGCTGCTGGGGTCGTCCATGTGCAGCTCGGGGTGCCGCGTCGCGTACCACAGCAGGCCGATGTAGCAGCCGAACATGAGCACCGCGACGATGATCGCCGAGGCGTCGCCTGCCAGCGCCTTGATCCAGCCCATGCCGTAATAGACCGCCCCGGCAAGGACGATCAGGCCCGACACGGTGAGGCCGAAGGACAGCAGGCGATGTCCGGCGGATTTCGTCACCCGGCGCGGCAGCCCGCGGATGTCGGCCTTGAGCGCCTCGAGGTGCACCACGTAGAAGAGCGCGATGTAGGAGATCAGCGCCGGCAGGAAGGCATGCTTGATGACCTCGGTGTAGGGAATGCCCACGTACTCGACCATCAGGAAGGCCGCAGCGCCCATGACCGGCGGCATGATCTGGCCATCGACCGAGGCCGCGGCCTCGACCGCCGCCGCCTTCTTGGGCGCATACCCCACGCGTTTCATCAGCGGGATCGTGAAGGTGCCGGTGGTGACGACGTTGGCGATCGAGGAGCCGGAGATCAATCCCGTGCTCGCGGAAGCCACCACGGCGGCCTTGGCCGGGCCGCCGCGCAGATGCCCGAGCAGCGAGATCGCCGACTTGATGAAGTAGTTGCCGGCGCCCGCGGTCTCGAGCAGGGAGCCGAACAGCACAAAAAGGAAGATGAAGCTGGTCGATACCCCGAGGGCCACCCCGAACACGCCCTCGGTGGTCAGCCACAGGTGGCTCATCCCCTTCGCCAGCGAGGCGCCGCGGTGGGCGATCATCTCCGGCATGTAGGGGCCCAGAAAGACGTAGCCGATGAACACCACCGACAGCACGACCATGGGCAGGCCGAGTGCGCGGCGTGCGGCTTCGAGCAGCAGGATCAGGCCGCACACGGCCACCGCGAGGTCCGTCGTGGTCGGCAGGCCGGGGCGGGCGGCCAGTTCCCTGTAGAAGAGGAACAGGTAGCCCATGCAGAACGCCCCGACCGCTGCAAGTACCCAGTCCCCGAGCGGGATCCGGTCGCGTGGAGAGCGCTTCAGTGCCGGGTAGGCGAGAAAGGCGAGAAACACGGCCAGTGCGAGGTGGATCGAGCGCGCCTCGGTGTCGTTGAAGACGAACATGCCGAGCGAGAACGGCAGCGGCGAGGCGATCCAGAGCTGCATCAGGGACCATGCCAGCGCGACCAGCACGATGAGCCGCGCCGGCCATCCGGTCGGCTTGCGCCCACCCGTGTCGGCCTCGGCGACGATCTGGCGGAGCTGTTCGTCGGTGAGCTCGAAACCGTGTTCTTGTTTTTCCGGGCTGGCCATGGCCTACCTCGTCGTGAAAGTCCGCATTCGACGGACGATGGAAAGAAAACGGCGAGGGCCTCGGGACCGCCGCCGTTCTCGTGACATCGGGCTTGCTCGCCAGGGATGTGGCAAGCGGTGGACTTACATCCAGCCCTTTTCCTTGTAGTACTTCACCGCGCCCTCGTGCAGCGGGGCCGACATGCCGTTCTTGATCATGTCCTGCGGCTGCAGGTTGGCGAAGGCCGGGTGCAGCTTCTTGAAGTCCTCGAAGTTCTCGAACACCGCCTTGACCATGATGTAGACCGACTCCACCGGCACCTTGGCCGAGCTCACGATGCTCGCCACCACGCCGAAGGTCTTGGTCGCATCCGGGTTGTTGGCATACATGCCGCCCGGGATGGTGACCGGAGCGAAGTAGGGGTACTGGGCGAGGATCTTGTCCACGCCCGCGCCGGTGATCGGCACCAGCTTGGCGCCGCAGGTGGTGGTCGGGTCCTGGATGTTGGCCGCCGGGTGGCCGACCACGAAGGCGAAGCCGTCGATCTTGTTGTCGCATAGCGCGGCGCCGTGCTCGTCGGGCTTGAGCTCGGAGGCGAGCGAGAAGTCGGCGAAGCTCATGCCCATCGCCGGCAGAAGCACCTCGAGGGTCGCGCGCTGGCCCGAACCCGGGTTGCCGATGTTGAAGCGCTTGCCCTTGAAGTCCTCCATCTTGCCGATGTTGGCTTCCTTGCGCGCCAGCACGGTGAGCGGCTCGCCATGCAGCGAGAACACCGAGCGCAGGTCTGCGAAGGCGCCGCCGTCCTTGAACTGGACCTCGCCCTTGAGCGCGTTGTACTGGATGTCCGACTGCGAGACGCCGAAGTCGAGTTCGCCGGCCTTGATGGTATTCACGTTGTACACCGAACCGCCGGTGCTTTCGACCGAGCAGCGCACGCCGTGCTGGGCGCGGTCCTTGTTGATCAGGCGGCAGATCGCGCCGCCCGCGGCGTAGTAGACGCCCGTGACACCCCCGGTACCGATCGTGATGAACTTCTGCTGGGCGTGCGCGGGGGCGGCGCCGAGCGAGCCGGCGATTGCGAAGGCGGCAGCCAGGGCAGTCAGTCTTTTCATGTGAGCTTTCTCCGTGAAGGTGGAACGCCGGCTGGCCGAAGGGGCGCCGACAGGGAGGACACGTGCTGCGGATCGGGGCGGGAGCCGGGTGGCCGCGAAAGCGGCCACGAGCGCCCACCAAGAATGGCCAAGCTTGGCACAAAACGATTCCTGCCTGCACTCGGGATTTCCCGAGGTGCGCGGCTTGCACATGAATTCCCCGCAGGGCGCGAGGGCGGGAGGGTGTGGCGCGATAAGATGCGGCTCCGCACGTTTCATCCGAGCATTGACCATGCATTCCAAGGCTTCACAGGACGGGTGCCCGACCTGGATCGACGCTGCCGGGCGGCTGCATTCGCCCGCCGGCGCGGACGCGCGCATCGTCTCCCTGGTGCCCTCCCTGACCGAACTGGTGTTCGACCTCGGCCTGGGCGAGCGCCTCGTCGGGCGCACCGGCTTCTGCGTACACCCGCGCGAGGCCTTGCGCGCCGTTCCCAAGGTCGGCGGGACGAAGGACGTCAATCTCGCGCGCATCCGCGAGCTCGCGCCCACGCATGTTCTCGTCAACATGGACGAGAACCGCCGCGAAACCGTCGACGCGCTCGCCGCCTTCGTGCCCCACATCGTCGTCACCCATCCCAACACGCCGCAGGACAACCTGGTCCTCTTCGCGCTGCTCGGCGGCGTCTTCGGCGCTGAAGGAGCCGCCGCCCGGCTCGCCCACGAACTGCGCGCAGTGCTCGACGAGGCCGCGGCGTTGCGCGCGGCGCTCGCCGGCGAGCGCGTGCTCTACCTGATCTGGCGCGAGCCCTGGATGACGGTGGCGCGCGACACCTACATCGCCGCCACGCTCGCCGAGGTCGGCTGGAGCACCCTGCCAGCGGTGGAAGGTGGCGAGACCGGAGCGGCGCGCTATCCCGCCTTCGACTGGAATGCGCCCTGGCTCGCCGGAGTCGAGCGCGTGCTGCTGTCCACCGAGCCCTACCGCTTCCGCGCGGCGCATCTCGCCGAGGTCGCGCGCCTGGCTGCGCGCCCGGCGCTGCTGGTCGATGGCGAGATGGTGTCGTGGTACGGTAGCCGTGCCGCGCGCGGCCTGCGCTGGCTGATGGCGCTGCGGCGCGGGCTGGCGTGAGCCGGGGGCTCAGGCCGGCGTTGCGCGCGGCTGTGCGAGCGTGTGCTGCACTCGTTCCGGGGTGAGGATGGCGAAGCGCTCGCGTACGAGGCGGTGGCGCGCCAGGCGCAACAGGGCTTTGTCGCGGGTGATCAGCGTCGCCATGCCGGCGGCGCCGGCGATTTCGAGGAACTTCTGGTCGTCGGGGTCGCGACAGCTGGGGAGCGTGCCGGCGTCGGCATCGTCCGCCAGCACTGCGATGCGGTCGATGTAGCGTGCGCGCAGGCCATCCTGGCGGCCCGGGTCGAGACCGAACTGCGCATAGGCGAGCACGCGGCGCAACTCTTCCAGCGCATCTGCACGCGAGACCAGGCGGCACGATCCTGCGTCGATCCACGCGCGTAATGCCTCGAGCGCGGGGTCGCGGAACATCCACAGCGCGAGCACCGTGTT
This sequence comes from Thauera sp. DNT-1, assembly GCF_055393985.1. Classification (NCBI taxonomy): domain Bacteria; kingdom Pseudomonadati; phylum Pseudomonadota; class Betaproteobacteria; order Rhodocyclales; family Zoogloeaceae; genus Thauera; species Thauera sp. DNT-1. The sequence continues at coordinate 3,402,915 of NZ_AP043752.1, forward strand.
GGTGTCGAGCACGAGGGTGGGCGGCAGGGGGGCTTGCGAGGAGGGTTCGGTCACGTTCGCAGTGGGTGAGCCGGGTCGCCGGCGCGGCGATGCAGCGTGGTGAACGAAAAACGGGGAGGGCTTCCCCTCCCCGTACTCGTCGCGACAAGGCTCAGGCGGCGGCCTTGGCGTCGATGCGGATCTTGACGAAGCTGCCCGGGGCGTCTTCGAGGACCTCGAGCTTGCCGTTCACCGGATCGCGCGCCTCGGTCTGCTCGCTGTCGTGTGCGGTGACCCAGGCCTGCCAGTCGGTCCACCACGAGCCCGGGTGCTGCTGCGCGCCTTCCAGCCAGGCGTCGGCGGTCTCGGCGAGCTTCGCGCTCGGGTTGAGCCAGTAGCCGTACTTGTTGGCGGCGGGCGGGTTCACGATGCCGGCGATATGGCCGGAGCCGCCGAGCACGAAGCGGGTCGGGCCGCCGAAGCGACGGGCGCCCATGTAGGTGCTCTTCCACGGCGCGATGTGATCCTCGATCGTGGAAATGAAGTAGCACGGCACCTTGATCTTGCCGAGGTCGATCGGGGTGCCGTCGATCTCGATGCCGCCCGGCTCGATCAGGCGGTTTTCCATGTACATCGTGCGCAGGTAGAAGCTGTGCATGGCCGCCGGCATGCGGGTCGAGTCCGAGTTCCAGTACAGCAGGTCGAACGGGAACGGATCCTTGCCGAGCAGGTAGTTGTTGACCACGAAGGACCAGATGAGGTCGTTGGCGCGCAGCATGTTGAAGGTGCCGGCCATCTCCGAGCCTTCCAGGTAGCCGCGCTCGAACATCTTCTTCTCGAGGCTGGACACCTGGCCTTCGTCGATGAACACGCCGAGTTCGCCCGGATCGGTGAAGTCAGTCATGGTGGTGAAGAAGGTCGCCGAGAGGATGCGCTTCTGGCGCTTGGCGGCGAGGTAGGCGAGCGTGGTCGCCAGCAGGGTCCCACCCAGGCAATAGCCCGCGGCATTCACTTCCTTCTCGCCGGTCTGGCGCTCGATCGCGTCGAGGGCGGCGATGACGCCTTCCTTGACGTAGGCGTCGAAGCTCTTCTGCGCCAGGCGCTCGTCGGGGTTGACCCAGGAGATCACGAACACGGTGTGGCCCTGGTCCACTGCCCACTTGATGTAGGAGTTCTTCTCGCGCAGGTCGAGGATGTAGAACTTGTTGATCCAGGGCGGCACGATCAGCAGCGGCTTCTTGAGGACCTTTTCGGTGCTCGGGGTGTACTGCAGCAGCTGCATCATCTCGGTCTGGAAAACGACCTTGCCCGGCGTGGTGGCGACGTTCTTGCCCAGCTCGAAGGCCGAGGTGTCGGTCATCTTGACGCGCAGGTTGCCGCCGCCGTCCTCGACGTCGCGCAGCAGGTTGTTGAGGCCCTTGAGCAGGTTCTGGCCGTGGCTCTTGACCGTCTCGCGGAAGACCTCGGGGTTGGTCATCGCGAAGTTCGACGGCGACAGCGCGTCGATATACTGGCGGGTGTAGAAGGTGACCTTCTTCTGCGTCTGCTCGTCGAGGCCGTCGACGCCGCTGACGGTGTCGTGGATGTGGCGCGCGGCGATCAGGTAGGACTGCTTGATGAAGTCGAACAGGAAGTGCTGCTCCCACTCCTCGTCCTTGAAGCGCTTGTCGCTCTTCTCGGGGGCGGCGACGGGCGAGGCGCTCAGGCCGGCGACACGCATCATCGAGTGCTGCCACAGCGAGAAGTAGTCCCACACCAGATTCATCTGCGCCTGGGCGAGCTTGTACGGGTTGGCCAGCAGCTTGGCCATCATGTCCATGAAGGCCTGGGCGATGCCGAGCTCGTCGGCGGGGGTGCTCACGCCCTTCTTGAGTTGGCGATGAACGTGGTCGCTGATCAGGTGCGAGGCGCGGCGGGCGACTTCGGCATAGGTCTTGGCGACTTCCTGCGGGTCGGGCAGGTCGCAGGCGGGGGTCTCGTTGCTGGGTGCGGCCATCTTGTTCGGGCTCCTGTTTTTGCGGCGGGGCGGTCTGTTGCGGACAATGTTACGGACAATGGGTGAAACGGATCAGGCCGTCCGCATCGACGCGTCTCGAGAGCTCTCCCCTCTTCTCGAGATGGTTGAGGTGAGCGATCGCTTCCCCCATGGCGAACATGACCTGATGGGTATCGAGCTCGCGCGGAAACAGCGTCGGCAGCAATGCTGCGGCGCTTTGCGGCATGGCACAAGCCGCCACAAGCACCTCGCAACGTTCGCGATGATGCTCGACGAGCTGCTCCACGCGTGCCCGGATACCCTTGAAAGGTTTGCCATGTGATGGTAGCACGAGCGTGTCGTCGGGCAAGGTGCAGAATTCTCGCAATGAGTGGAGAAACCATCCCAGGGCGTCGCCATGCGGCGTTGCAGCATAAACGCTGACGTTGGTGGAGATGCGCGGCAGCAACATGTCGCCCGCGACCAGTACACCGAGCTCGGCGCAATAAAGGCTGGCGTGCTCGGGTGCGTGGCCGAAGCCGACGATGACGCGCCAGGTATGGGCGCCGATGCGCAACTCGTCGCCGGCAAACATGCGCTCGTAGCGGCCGGGCACCTGCGGCGCACCGATGCGGTAGGCGTTGCCGCGGGTCAGCAGGGCGTCGCGGCGCATCTCGTCGAGGCCGTGGCGGCGGAACTGCTCGACCATGTCGGTGGCGCAATAGCCCGGCAGCTGGTGCCACACTGCCTGGGCGGCGAAGAACTCGCCCTGGGTCATGTGGATCGCCGCGTCGTCGCGCGCGGCCAGCCAGGTGGCGAGGCCGATGTGGTCGGGGTGGTGGTGGGTCACCACGACGCGGCGCAGTGGCCGGCCGTCCGCGGCGAGCACGGCGTCCCACGCCTCGCGCGTCTCGTCGCGGGCGAAGCCGCAGTCCACCACCGCGAGCGTCTCGCCTTCGTCGAGCAGCCACAGGTTGATGTGGTCGAGTGCGAAGGGCAGGCGCATGCGCACCCAGCGCAGGCCGGGTGCGATCTCGATCGTGTGGCCGGGTGCGGGCAGGCTGTCGAAGGGGTATTCGAGGGCCGTCGGGGTGGCGGTGTTCATGGGGTCTCCTCTGTGGGGGGCGGGCTCGTCCGCTGCGTGGATTCGTATGCCCGGGCGGCGTTCCTGCCGTCGAGCGGTTCCGGAACGAAGGTTATTACGTGAACGTTAACGTATCGACAGGCATAATTACAGCTTCGACGGAGACATGAGCATGCGACCCGAATTGCCCCAGTTCCAGCCCCGCGACCCCGGCTACGCCGAGCGCGTGCGCGCCAGCTTCGCGCTGCAGCAGGCGATGAGCCTGATCGGTGCCGAGATACCCGTGGTCGAGCCCGGCTACACCGAGATCCACCTGCCCTTCAGGCCGGAGATCTCCCAGCAGCACGGCTTCATCCACGGCGGGGTGGTGGGCATGATCGCCGACTCGGCCGCGGGCTACGCGGCCAACACCCTTACCCCGGCGGACACCAGCGTGCTCACCGTCGAGTACAAGCTCAATCTCGTCGCCCCCGCCGACGGCGAGCGCCTGGTGGCACGCGGCGAGGTGGTCAAGCCGGGTCGCACGCTGATCATCACCAAGGCCGAGGTCTTCGCCATCCGTGACGGAAAATGGACCTTGTGCGCCCTGATGCAGCAGACGATCATGGCCATGCACGGCAAGAAGGAGCGCGCCGCCTGAAGGCTTGCTCTTCCCCTTCCCCCGAGAGATCCGTTCCCGAACCTTCCCGGAGTCCTGCCATGCCCTCCCGTCTGTGCGCACTCGGCGCCAACGACACTACCGAGCTCGAGCACGTGCGCGGATTTTTCCGCCAGTACGCCGCTTGGCTCGGCGTGGACCTGAGCTTCCAGGGCTTCGCCGACGAGATCGCCAACCTGCCGGGCGCCTACGGTGCCGCCGACGGCCGCCTGTTCTACGCCGAGGTCGATGGCAAGCCGGCCGGCTGCGTGGGCATCCGCCGCTTCTCCGAGGGCGTGTGCGAGATGAAGCGGCTCTACGTCGATCCGGCCTTCCGTGGCCGCGGCGTGGGGCGCAAGCTCGCGCTCGCCGCCATCAAGGCGGCGCGCCTGTTCGGCTATCGCCGCATCCTGCTCGACACCATCCCGTCGATGCGGATCGCGGTAAAGCTCTACCGCGAGCTCGGCTTCAAGGAAGTGCCCGCCTGTTACCCCTCGCCGATCGAAGGCGCGATTTTTCTGACCCTCGACCTGGAGAACTGGTCGGAGGACGAGGTCAACAACGAGAACCTCTTCCACCTCTTCGACTACAACCAGGCGTGGTCGCGCCAGATGCAGCAGCTCGATCCCGGCTTCTTCGGCAAGCTGGCGCAGCTTCAGGCCCCGGAATACCTCTGGATCGGCTGCTCCGACTCGCGCGTGCCGGCCAACCAGATTGTCGGCCTGCTGCCGGGCGAGGTCTTCGTCCACCGCAACATCGCCAACGTGATCGTGCACACCGACCTCAACGCGCTGGCGGTGATCCAGTACGCGGTCGATGTGCTGCAGGTGAAGCACATCATGGTCGTCGGCCATTACGGCTGCGGCGGCGTCAAGGCGGCGCTCGAACGTACCCGCGTGGGCCTCACCGACCTGTGGCTGCGCCACGTGCAGGACGTCCACGTGCGCCACCTGCAGGCGGTCGATGGCCTCCCGCCCGAGCGGCGCCACGACCGCCTGTGCGAACTCAACGTCATCGAACAGGTGGCCAACGTTGCGCAGACCGTGGTCGTGCAGGACGCCTGGCGGCGCGGTCAGCGCGTCACCGTGCATGGCTGGATCTACGGCCTGCAGGACGGACTGATCCGCGACCTGGGGATGAACGTCAGCCGCCCCGACGATTTCATGCCGCGCTACGCAGCGGCGCTCCAAGCGCTCGGCAACTGAGCTCCGCGCAGATTCGAATCGATCAACACTCGTAACAGGAGAATCACATGTCCGATCCCGTCGTCATCGTTTCCGTCGCCCGCACCCCGCTGGGCGGTTTCCAGGGCGACCTGTCCGGCCTCACCACGCCGCAGCTCGGCGCCATCGCCATCAAGTCGGCGGTCGAGCGTGCCCGCCTCTCGCCCGAGCAGGTGCAGGAGGTGATCATGGGCTGCGTGCTGCCCGCCGGCCTGGGCCAGGCGCCCGCCCGCCAGGCCGCGCTCGGCGCCGGCCTGCCGCTGTCGGCCGGCTGCACCACGATCAACAAGGTGTGCGGCTCGGGCATGAAGGCCACCATGCTGGCCCACGACCTGATCTTCGCCGGCAGCAACGAGATCATGGTCGCCGGCGGCATGGAGTCGATGTCCAACGCGCCCTACCTGCTGCCCAAGGCGCGCGCGGGCTACCGCCTCGGCCACGGTCAGATGTTCGACCACATGTTCCTCGACGGCCTCGAGGACAGCTACTCCAAGGAGAACAAGGGCCGTCTGATGGGCACCTTCGCCGAGGACTGCGCCGGCCACTTCGACTTCACCCGCCAGGCCCAGGACGAGTTCGCCATCGCCTCGACGACGCGCGCGCAGGCCGCGATCAACAACGGCGACTTCTCCTGGGAGGTGGTGCCGGTGACCGTTTCCGGCCGCAAGGGCGACGTGGTTGTCGACAGGGACGAGCAGCCGCTGAAGGCGCAGATCGACAAGATTCCGGGCCTGAAGCCCGCGTTCAAGAAGGACGGTACCGTCACCCCGGCCAACTCGAGCTCCATTTCGGACGGCGCCGCCGCGCTGGTGCTGATGCGCAAGTCCACCGCCGACAAGCTCGGCCTCGAGCCCGTCGCCACCATCGTCGGCCATGCCACCCACGCGCAGGCGCCGGCGCTGTTCACCACCGCCCCGGTGGGCGCGATGCAGAAGGTGCTGGCCAAGGCCGGCTGGACCACCGAGCAGGTCGACCTGTGGGAGATCAACGAGGCCTTCGCGGTCGTCACCATGGCGGCGATGCACGAGATGAAGCTGCCGCACGACAAGGTCAACGTGAACGGCGGCGCCTGCGCCCTCGGCCACCCGATCGGCGCCTCGGGCGCGCGCATCCTGGTCACGCTGATCGGCGCGCTGCGCAAGCGCGGCCTCAAGCGCGGCGTGGCCAGCCTGTGCATCGGCGGCGGCGAAGCCACCGCGATGGCGATCGAGGTCGATTCGTCGGTGGCTTGCGGCTGAATCGGATCAACCGCTGCGGCCGCTCGCGAGACGACCCTGCCAGGTCCCTCGTTTCGGTAGGGGCGACCCGCCGGGTCGCCCCTACGACGCGCAGCGCCACACCAGCAAGGACTTCTACAAGGACAGCAGTGCAATGATTCTCACCCAGGAACAGGAACTCATCCGCGACTCCATGCGTGCCTTCGCGCAGGAGCGCCTGGCCCCCTTCGCCGCCGAATGGGACCGCAACCACACCTTCCCGCGCGAGGCGCTGAACGAGCTCGCCGAACTCGGCGCGCTCGGCATGGTGGTGCCCGAAGAGTGGGGCGGCGCCGGCATGGACTACATGAGCCTGGTGCTGACGCTGGAAGAGATCGCCGCCGGCGACGGCGCCACCTCGACCATCGTCAGCGTGCAGAACTCGCTGCCCTGCGGCATCCTCAACCGCTTCGGCAGCGACGCGCAGAAGGAAGCCTGGCTGAAGCCGCTCGCGCGCGGCGAGCGGCTCGGCTGCTTCTGCCTCACCGAGCCGCACGTGGGCTCGGACGCCTCGGCGATCCGCACCACGGCCGTGCGCGACGGCAACGAGTGGGTGTTGAACGGCGTCAAGCAGTTCATCACCACCGGCAAGCACGCCGACGTCGCCATCGTGTTCGCGGTGACCGACAAGGCCGCCGGCAAGAAGGGCATCACCTGCTTCCTGGTGCCGGCGAACGCGTCCGGTTATCAAGTCGGCCGCATCGAGGAGAAGATGGGGCAGAAGGCGTCGGACACCACGCAGATCCTGTTCGAGGACTGCCGCATCCCCGCCGATTCCGTGATCGGCAAGGAAGGCGAGGGCTACAAGATCGCGCTGTCGAACCTCGAGGCCGGCCGCATCGGCATCGCCGCGCAGTGTCTCGGCATGGCGCGTGCGGCGCTGGAAGCCGCGGTCAAGTACGCGCAGGAGCGCGAGAGCTTCGGCAAGCCGATCTTCGAGCACCAGGCGGTCAACTTCCGCCTCGCCGACATGGCGACCCAGCTCGAGGCGGCGCGCCAGCTCGTGTGGCACGCCGCCAGTCTCAAGGATGCCGGCCGGCCGTGCCTCAAGGAAGCCTCGATGGCCAAGCTCTTCGCCTCCGAGATGGCCGAGCGCGTGTGCTCGGATGCCATCCAGGTGCATGGCGGCTACGGCTACGTCACCGACTTCCCGGTCGAGCGCATCTACCGCGACGTGCGTGTGTGCCAGATCTACGAAGGTGCGAGCGACATCCAGAAGCTGGTGATCGGGCGCGCGCTGGCGGGCTGATCCTCGGCCGCCATTTGCCGCGGGCGCCGCGAGGCCGGCCTTTCCTGCGAGGGGAGGCCGGCCTCGCCCCGTTTGCGCAGCCTCCTCGCCATGGCCACCGGCACCGGCAAGGCGCGAGCGGTCGTCGGCCTGACGTACAGCCGGCTCAAGGCCGAGCACGTCCGCCGCACCCGACCCCTTCGCCCAGCGCGTTGCCCAGGCCGAGGCGCGCATCGGCTCGACGTGCGCCTCGGCGACAGGCTGCAGGCGGGGCTCGAGTTCAGGTTGCCGATGTTGCGAAGCGGGCTGCATTGCAGGGAAACCGGGGGCAAATCGCCATTCCACGGAGTTTCTCATTTCGGCAGTGACAGCGTCGGTTTCCTTGCCTACTCTTCCGTGAGGCGCCAACCCTCGGGGCGCGGCATACGGAGGTTGTCATGGCTGATCCATTTCTGGGCGAGATCCGGGCCTTCGCCGGCAATTTCGCTCCCCTCGGGTGGGCGCTGTGTCAGGGGCAGCTTTTGCCCATCGCCCAGAACGACGCCTTGTTCGCGCTGATCGGAACGACCTATGGCGGTGACGGGCAAACCACCTTTGCGCTGCCCAACCTCGCGGGCCGCATTCCTGTCCATCAGGGTGCGGGGCCCGGCCTGACCCCGCGGGCGCTGGGGGAGGCGGGCGGCAGCGAAACGGTCGCCCTCGGTGTCCCGCAGCTTCCCGGTCACAGCCACGTTGCGATTGGCGCCAACTCGGGTGCGGACAGGGTCGGGCCGGCTGCAGCCTACTGGTCCACCGATCCAGGGGGCAACACCGGTGCGTACAGCACCACGGCCGGCAGCCAGATGGCGACCGGCGCGATCGGCACTGCCGGGGGCGGACAGGCCCACGCCAACATGCAGCCCTTCCTCGTGCTCAACTACATCATCGCGCTGGAAGGCATCTTCCCGTCGCAAAGCTGAGCACCATCCGTCCAGTACCCTGAAGCGCATCCGAAAGGAGAGATGTCGATGAGCGATCCCTACATCGGAGAAATCCGATCGTTCGGCTTCAACTTCGCGCCGCGCGGTTGGGCCCAATGCAACGGGCAACTGCTTCCCATCGCGCAGAACACCGCGCTGTTTTCCATCCTCGGCACCATGTACGGTGGCGACGGAAGGACGAACTTCGCGCTGCCCAATCTGTCGGGAGCGGTCGCGATGGGCAGTGGCCGGGGCAGTGGTCTCACGCCGCGTAGCCAAGGCGAGCGCGGTGGTTCGGAGTCCGTGACCCTGACGCTGGGCGAGATGCCAGTCCACGGTCACGCGGCCAATGCCAATCCGGCGAACGGCAATCAACCGGGCCCGGGCGGCAACTTTTGGGCGCAGGACCTGGGTGGAAGCAAGGACTACGCTGACGCTGGCACGGTGGCGATGGCGCCCGGGGCGATCGGGATTGCCGGGGAGGGCCAGCCTCACTCCAACGTCCAGCCCTTCCAGGTGCTCAACTTCTGCATTGCACTGCAAGGGATTTATCCGCCGAGAGGCTAGCAAGATCTGCCTGCGTGCGCCCGATGGGCGGCTTGGCCCGCCAAGCGTTCAACACACACTGGAGCCGCGGTTCGGCTTGGTGATCAGTGAGGAGGCAAGTTCATGAGTGAACCTTTCGTCGGCGAGATCCGGCCCTTCGGCTTTGGCTATGCGCCCAGGGGTTGGGCGACCTGCGACGGTCGATTGCTGCCGATCAACCAGAACCAGGCGCTGTTTGCGCTGCTGGGCACGATGTACGGTGGCGACGGGCGAACCACCTTCGCGCTGCCGGATCTGCGAGGCAGAGCCGCGATGCACATCGCTCAAGCCCATCCGCAGGGGCAATCGGCCGGCACCGAGACCGTCAGCCTTACTGTCGCCCAGGTGCCCCAGCACAGCCATGCAGCCATGGCCAGCGCGGCGCCGGGCACCCAGTCGAGCCCGGCCGGAAAGGTCTGGGCCCAGGACTCCAGCGGGAATGTGATCTTCAGCAGTGCGGGAAACGCACCACTGGCCGCCGGGGCGATCGGCCCCGCGGGGGCGGGCCAACCACACGCGAATATGCAGCCCTATCTCGCCGTGAACTACTGCATCGCGCTGCAGGGCATCTTCCCGTCCCGCGACTAGCCGGGATGGACGGCGAAGCGAGCCTGCCGCCTGCCGCTGCGCTGCGCGCAGGCCCGGAGGTCGCGCTGCGGGCCGAATGCGGGAACGACGAAGCCTTCGTCTTCAGGCTGTTCGTCGAAGCGCGTGCGCCCGGTTTCGCGAATATCCCTCTCGAGCCGGCCCAACGGGATGCGTTGTTCCGCCAGCAATTCAAGTTGCAGACTGCGCAATATCGGTGCAGCTTTCCGGCGGCGTCTTTCAGTATCGTCGAGTGGGGTGGCGCTACCATCGGTCGCTTCTACGTCGACCGGTCGGCGCCGAGCATGCACGTGATCGACGTGGCGCTGCTGCGGGCGTGGCAGGGGCGCGGCATCGGCAGCCGTCTGCTGGGTGAGTTGCTGGAGGAAGCCCGCGTGGCTGGCCGCGCGGTGAGCTTGCATGTCGAGCGCGAGAGTCCCGCGCAATCTCTTTACCTGCGGCTGGGATTCCGTGTGGTCCGTGACAAAGGGGTCTATCTGCAAATGGAATGGCGGCCGGCCCCGGGGGGGCGGGCCGCCTGAATCTGCCAGCCGCGACCGGCGGGCTGGCCCTACTGCGCTCGTCTGCGGCGCGTGGCGGCGAAACCTGCCAACGCCATCGACAGCAAGGCACCGGTTGCCGGCTCTGGCACGTTGTTCGTCGGTGGCTGTGCGGTGGTCGTGATCCTCAGGGTCGAGAAATCGAGCGCCGCGCCGTTGAATGCGGTCTCACCGAACAGACCCAGGCCCGGGCCCTGCAGCGCAAGGGAGAAGGTGGCCGTCCCGGTTCCGAGCGTGGCGAAGACGGAATCCGGCAGCGTCAGCGTATAGACGTCGTATTCCGATCGCGCCCCGCCACCGGCTTCGAACAGCGTACTCATCGCGCTGGTCAGGTCGAAGCCATTCAGCGTGAAGGCCGCGACCTGACTCCCCGGCGCCGCGGACTCATGGTCGTAGATGCCGAGCGTCAGGCTCGCGCCGAGGATGGTGGGCTGCGATCCGTAGGACGAGAAAGTCCAGCTTGCCGAGAAGTTGCTCGCGGTGTCGGCGCCGCTGAACACGCCGTTGAACGGGGCCGATTCGTTGCCCCCCGCCGTCAGGAAATCGGCCGTACCGGGCGTGCTGCCGTTGGTGAAGTCTTGCTCGCCTAACGTCAGCAGCACATCCGCTGCCGCGGCCTGCGATACCAAGGCAAGCGCAGGTGCCAGCACTTTGAAACCCGTCCAGTTTCGATTCATCGATCTCTCCTTGGGTCTTGTGGGTGAGTCAGCAACGTTCAACGGGCCTCGCCGCGGTTTCCACACGGACAGCGGGTTGATGCGTGTCATTAAAGACGTGGCGCCTTCCGGTAGCAAGGCATAGTGAAGGCTAAAAAGATGGATCCCGACAGCACCGTCTTTTCTGGTGAGTCGCGCCGTTCGTGTCGGGCGGACTTGGCTGCGGTCACGGAGGCCGGATTCGCCGGATCTCTGACGCAAGTGGCAACAGGCGAGGCCGATTCCATGCGGAACGGATAGGCAGGAGGAGTGGGGGAGCTGCCCCTATTCCCAGGCACTGTCGAACCTCGAGGCCGGCCGCATCGGCATGGCCGCGCAGTGCCTGGGCATGGCGCGCGCGGCGCTGGAGGCCGCGGTCAAGTGCGCGCAGGAGCGCGAGAGCTTCGGCAAGCCGAGATGGCCGAGCGCGTGCGCTCGGATGCCATCCAGGTGCATGGCGGCTACGGCTACGTCACCGACTTCCCGGTCGAGCGCATCTACCGCGACGTGCGTGTGTGCCAGATCTACGAAGGTGCGAGCGACATCCAGAAGCGGGTGATCGGGCGCGCGCTGGCGGGCTGATCCTGCGCGGGCGCGACCGCAGGCCGGCCCTCCCGTCGCGGGCCGCGCCGGCCGCGGGTTTGCAGGGAACGGCAGCGACGCTTCGTGCGTCGGTGCGGCCCGGTGTGGGCAATTTGCCCGTCGGTCGTGAACTGCACCACGGCTGCAGTCGAAGGGTTCGTGAGAACATCCGCTGCAGGAGCGTCGGATCGATCCGCGGTGCCTTCCGCGGTTGCCGGGTCGGGCGCACCGGAACGATTGAAGAACGATCAGCGAGGCGAGCGTCATGGAAGCCGTGTCCCCTGCAATGAATTCCTCCGTTACCCGCGAGCTCATGCGGCCGAGCGAGCCGCGTCAGGCGCAGGCCGTCGAGGGCGAGCAGCAGGCGGCGCGCGCGCAGGACCCTGCGGCACGCGCTGCCTCGGCGAGCCAGGTCGTGCCGCCGAGCGCGGTGGTCACGCTGAGCGCGGCAGCGCGTGCCGAAGGTGCGGCGCAGTCGCCGCCCCCGGCCCAGGACGGCACGGTCGAGGCGCGCGCGATCGAGCAGGCGCGTGCGGCTGCAGCCGATGGCGACGTGCGCAACAATTACTCCGCGCAGCGTGCGCTGGCCTCCTACGAGGCGATGTCGCAGGTCGGCGCCAACAATGCCGCTGCGCGCCCGAACCAGCCCGAACCATCGATGGCGCCGGGGCAGCGCGAGCCGGGCGTGCTGCGCACCTGAGTTGCGGCAGGGTTCGGCCTCGACAAGGGCCGGGCACGGCGGCCGAGCACTGAGCACAGATCATCATGTCCATCCCTGGACTGGGTTCATCCGCCCCCACTGCCTCCTGGCTCGGCGGGCAACTGTCGCGCGAGCAGGCGCAGCGCGGCGCCGAACAGCTCGAGGCCAAGGCGGCCGCGCTCTCGGCCGAGGCCGCAGGCGCGCGCGACGCGGCGGACGATGCCCAGCGCCGTGCCGACGAACTCCAGACCCAGGCAGGACAGGCGCGTACGCGCGCGGAGATCGGCAAGCAGGCGGTCGGCGCGATGCGCGGCATGGACCGCGCGACCCGGGCGCTGTCGGCAGCGCTGGGTCGCATCGCCGATGCGAACGGGGCGGCCCCCTCCCGGGGTGCTACGACGCAGGACTCCAGCCGGCCTCTCGTGCCCCTGCAATCCGCAACTGGACAAGGCGCGAGTCTGTATACGCCCGCAGCCGCGGTCCGGCCAGCGCTCTCCGTCCAGCCTGGGCAGATCGTCGACCTGAGGGTTTGAGCCGCACCGGTCGCGCGATGCGCGCCGCGGTATCACCGTTCAGCGCGTGTTTCGCATCTCCGCGGACTCCTCCTCCACAAGCTCGGGATATTCCTGCCGCAGTGTGTCGCCATCGCGCCGCCAGGCCGCACAGCCGCCGACAAACGCGACCGCACGGCTGTCGGTCCATTTGCGCGGGTCCGGCTCGGCGGCGAACTGGCGGGTGATCAGCGTGGGCCAGATCGCCTGGGTGTAGGTGTTGCCGATCTGGACCAGCAGGTCGGTGAGGTGGGAGCAGCCCTCGACGCCACCGACTCGCTCGCGCGCCTCGCGCAAGAACCCCGTGCCGACCTTCAGTCCGATCAGCCGGCGGTAGGCCGCCCGGCTTTCCGGACAGGCGGCCCACGGTACGGTCCGCATGCTCGTGTCCACGTCGTGGATCACCGCGTCGTCGTCGATCAGCACCGCGATCGAGATGTGATGGAGCGTTTCGCCGGGGCGCACCAGCGGGCGTGAGCGGAAGGGCATGTCCTCGCCCTTCTCGTCGATCACGGTCGCCTCGATTTCCCACAGCCCGTCCCGGCGCCGAAAGGCCTCGCACACGATGCGCCGCGTGTGCACCCGTTCCCGTTCGCTGTTTCCGAGCATGTCTGCCGCCTATGGTCCGTATCGTTGGTCGTTGCCTGTGTGTCCGCACCCACGCCTGTCGGCGCCTTGGCGCCTATACTGCTGCGGCCGGTCGGTGGACGATAACAAGAGATGGAGGAGGGTGAAAGAATGGACATCGAACAATTCATGCAGGGATACCGGAAAGCCTGGGAAGAGCGCGACGACGCGCAGTTTTGCGCCTTGTTCGTGGCGGACGGCGAGTACCACAACACGCCCTTCGCGGTGCAGCGCGGTCACGCGCAACTCGCCGCCTACTGGCAGCGCGTGAAGTTGCAGGAGGACGTGCGGGTGCGCTACGAGATCCTCGCCGCCACCCCGGCCGGTGGCATCGCCCATTGGCACGTCACCTACCAGGTGGCCTCGGAGGAGCTGTTCCGGATCTGGGCGCAATCCACCGGCACCAACCTGGTCGCGCGCAAGCCGGGCGATCCGCTGCCGCGGATGGTACTCGACGGCGTGCTCGAGGCGGAGTTCGACGGCGGCTTGTGCAGGCGTTGCGACATCTGGTGGCACAGCATGCCGGAGCAAGGATGACGAGCGCATCGGACCCCGCTTCCTGGCGTAATATTCCCTGACGGTTCTGACTGGAGGCGGGGTGGCTCCAGGCCCCGCAGGGAGTGCGCATGGCAGTGATTCTTGCGAAGACGGGCAAGGGTCACGCCGAAATCGCCCACCGGTCCGGCGAACTGAGCGCGCGGATTCGGCGAGTGCAGATCTTCATCGATGGGAAGTGTTCGGTCGAGGAGCTGCGCAATCTTGAGCACTGCGACGATCTCCAGCACCGCCCGGGGCTCCTCGAAGAGCAAGGACTCATCGAGATGCTCGAGGCGTGCAACGAGACACGCACGCCCGGAGGCGCAGCACCAGCTCGGTGCCTTCCAGGGGGGGGGAGAATCGTGCCCGCCGGCAACGGGCCCGCTACTTCATGCTCGACACGATCAACGCCTTCGTCGAGGCCGTGGGCACCAGCTCGCTGCAGGAGCGTATCGCAGCGGCGTGAAAACAGGCCGAATTGCGCCAGTTGTTCGAGGAGTGCTAACACGCCATCGTCTGTCCGTGTTTTCCTCTTTCGATATTTCGCTTTGGCCCTCGGCCTCTACGGTCTTCTTATGCAAAACTCATTCTGATCTGGAGGGGCACTTCCCAGGTGCAGGAAGACGTGATTTCGATCCGGTATTAAAGCTCCATTCGCAGTCGCCGCAATGACTGCTGTTACGGATCGTGAAATGAATCAGATCGCCGGTGGATCTTAATCCAAGCTTGCTCATGATGCGCCCTCGGTGTGCTTCAACGGTCTTGTAACTGATGTCCAGTAATCTGGCAATTTCTTTGCTGCTGTTTCCGGCAACGACCTTTTCAAGGATTTCCAATTCCCGTTGTGACAATGTTGAAAGAAGGTCGAGGTGTTTTTGTTTTTCACTTTGCTTATCTCTCGCCTCTTTGCATGCCGCGAGTGCGGCGTTCACCGCATCGAGTAGATCCTGATTGCGGTAAGGTTTTTGAAGGAAGTCGAAGGCGCCTCTCTTGACTGCCTGTGCGCCCATCTGGGCGTCGCCGTAGGCTGAAAGGAAAATTATCGGGAGCTTGAAGTTCCTTTCGTACAGTGCCTGTTGCAACTGCAATCCACTTACGTTCTGCATTCGAACATCGAGAATAAGGCAGCCGTAAAGACAGGAAACGTTGGCGTCAAGAAAATCTCTCGCGGATTCGAATGTCCGAACATTCAGGGAGATCGAATTGAGGAGCCAAGCGAGCGAGTCTCTGACCGACGCCTCGTCGTCGACGACAAATACTGTTGGCGTACTTTCGATCGTTGTGGGTTGCATGAGACTCTCCTTCTTGCGCTGTCAAGTGCTACTGCAGGAATAATTCATGAACGTCAATTACATTGGCAAGGTGAACTGGAATCGTGATCCGCGTTGCTCTGTCTTCGAAAACGAAAGTTCGCCGCCGTGTGATTCGATAATCGATCGGCAGATTGCCAGCCCAATCCCGAGTCCGTCCGGTTTGGTTGTGAAGTAGGGCTCGAAGACGCGCTTGGCCGTCTTTCGCTCGAGGCCAGCGCCATGGTCTTGGACGAATACCTTCATCAATCGTCCTTCAGCGATAACTTCGTTTCCGATTGTAAGTATCCGAGAAGGTGGCTCCATTTCAGACATTGCTTCGATTCCATTCTTGATCAGATTGAAAAGAACCTGCTGGATTTCAATCTTGCAGAGAGGGGCAAGCGGAGGCGAAGCCATCAGCTGGAGCTGAATTTCAACCTTGAATCGATGAATTTCGAAACTAAGAAATGAAAGCGTGTCCTGAATGACTTCGTTGATGTTCTCGGGAACTTTTTCGGGTTTGTGCTTGCAGACGAAATCCTTGATCCGCCTTAGAATCTCGCCAGCCTGGTCGAGGTGGGTTGTCGCAAGCTCCAGCGATCGAGAAATCTCCGCAGTGCCCTCCACATGTTCAAGCCGCAGTCGGCAGCCCTGAAGGTAATTGACTGCTGAAACCAAGGGCTGGCCCATTTGATGTGCGAGTGCTGCAGCCATCCCCGCCATCGCGTCGATACGCCCAAGGCGGGTGAGTTCCGCGTGGCGCAACCTCTCCAGTTTCTCGATCCGCTTGCGATACGTGATGTCGGTGAATGCCGCCACGACCATCTTCTCGTTCTTGAGCTCCAGTAACGATGAGCTGACGCTCAACCACCGAACCTTGTGGCTCTCCTCGTCTTGCATCCCGATCTCGATATTTCTGAGTGAATCTCTTTGGAGGTCGTGGATCCGCCAAGGCAATCGTCTCTTCGATACCCCCGTTCCGTCGCTGAGAGAGAATCGTTGAGGCAGTTGTTGCCATGTTGCGGGAGGTGTTTTAGGAGCGCCGATAATTTCGTTGAACTGGTAGTTGGCTTCGAGAATCATGCCGCTATCGGAGGTGATCGAAATTCCGATGGGGAGCATATGAAAAAGTTTCTCGTATTTTTCCCGGTTCTCGTTCGCAGCATCTTCCGCTAGCTTCCGCGTTGCAACTTCCTGCTCGAGCTCCTTGACATGCTTGTGTAGCTCGAGTGTTCGTTGGTGGACCAGGATTTCAAGTTTTTCGACGCTGGCCTTCAGATTGTCCTCTATGCGCTTGTGTTCGGATATGTCCTGAATTACCCAAATCGATCCGAGCCGTGGCCTGGAAGGGTCAAGCAGCGCACCGGTCACGATACACCAAACGACAGAGCCATCCTTACGAATAAACGGGCGCTCGTCTTTAAAGGTTTCGTGGCGTTCGAAGAAATGACCGTATGTGTCTTCGATTATCTGGAATGAGTCTTCGGTTGGATACAGCAGCCGTACAGACCGATTGTCTAGCTCGCCTCTCGAATAGCCGAACAACTCTTCAAGTCGCGTATTGCAGCGGACGAAAATGCGGTTCCGCAAGTGGCAGATCGCCAAGGGCGTGTTGCGGAATATGACTTCGTACCCGGCGGCGGAGTCGCTTGTGTTATCCCCGTGCATCTTGCGCTCCTTTGGTAGGTATCCGCTCATGTGGTTTTTCTCCTCTTTGCCGGCAAGCTGCGTCTTGTGAAAAAGCTGGCGTCCGATGATGTGGCGGATGTGCTTGATGCAGCAGTGCCATGCGTCGCTCGACCCGGCGATGGAGGATGCTCACAGCGAAGTCGGGGCGATGCGCCGCCTTGCTGGGATGGACCCGACCCACGGCGTACCGTCCGGGGAGACGGCCATCCTCAAGTTCCGGCACCTGCTCGAGAAGCACGCGCTCACCGGGCACATGATGAACATCATCGACGGCACGCACGAACAACGCGGCCAGCTGCTGCCACCGCTGCACCATGATGACCCGGCCACGTTCGGCAACAAGGGCTACGTGAGCAACATCATCACACGACAGGCCCGAAAAGCGGGCTTGTTGTGGGGTGTCTCGCTCATCGTCCGCAGGCGGCATCCGGTCAGCGAAACGAGCAAGCGCAACAGCCCAAGTACGCGCACGGTCCTCGCTCGGGTCGAGCAGGCCTTTTGCCTCGTCAAGCGCGGGCTTGCGTGCGAGGACGCGCACTGCGGAAGCGGTGCGACGCACATCGTCTCGGGGGCTACGCGGACCCGGTTGACCAACATCGATCTCGCACGGCCCGCTTTGACGAGTTGATGGCCAGCATCCATCCGCTGTGCCCACAAAAGGGCTAACGAGACTCGAAAGGCCTCGCAAAGCAGCTGTGCAAGTGGAAGACATGATCATCGTAGTCGGCATGAATGGCTGGCTTGGGTGAGCTTGCTCAGGACAGCAGGCGATCAGGCGCCTTGGAGATTCTGCAGCAACACCCGCGCTTCGTCTGTAGGGCTGCCCCTAGGCGTTTGAGTGTTATTAACCCGGCCCTTAAATAAACTGTTTTCTCTATAATGTGTGCATGGAAAAGATCGATGCACGCAAGCTGGGTCCTGAAGGGCGCGAGACGCTGCGCAAGATGGTGCTGCGCCTGAATACGCAGTCTGGAATGAACGGCGTGGAGTTGGCGAAGATCGCCGGCGTCCATGTGCGCACGGTGCAGGCGTGGCTGAGGAAAGCGCGCACGGACGGTGTCGGGGCGCTGGTCGAGAAGACGCGAGGCCGGCCCTATGGGGCCTGCCGGAAACTGACGATGGCGCAGGAAGTGTGGGTGCGCCAGCGCATCGTGGGCGCGGTGCCCGAGCAGTTGAGCTTGCCTTTCGCCCTGTGGACCCGGCGGGCGATCCAGGCCTTGGTGGAGCAACAATTCGGACTGCAGTTGTCCGATCGTCTCGTAGGCAAGTACCTGAAGCGCTGGGGCTACACCGCTCAGCGCCCGGTCAAAAAAGCGATGGAGCAGCGTAACGATCTGGTCCAGGCTTGGCTGCGCGAGCGTTACCCTGCCATTGCCGCGCGCGCCAAGGCCGAGGGCGCGGTCATCTACTGGGCCGACGAAACGGCCGTCAAGGAAGACACGAACTGGATTCGAGGCTTTGCGCCGGCCGGTCGCACGCCGGTGCTCGAGGCGTCGGCCCGCTGGGCCAAGCTGTCGATGATCTCGGCCATCACCAATCGGGGCGAGATCGCTTTCCAGATCGTCGAGGGCACGATCAACGCAGAACGCTTTATCGAGTTCCTCGACCGACTGATCGCCAGTGCGGCGAGCAAGGTGTTCCTGATCGTCGATAACCTGAGGGTGCATCACGCCAAGCTCGTCCAGGCCTGGGTCGAGCCGCGTCGTGCGCAGATCGAGTTGTTCTACTTGCCGCCCTATGCGCCCGAGTCCAATCCGGACGAATACCTGAACCACGACTTCAAGACCGCCCTGCGCCTGGAGCCTCCCAGCCGCGATGATTCGCAGCTCTTGAAGAAGGCCCACGCCATCATGGACCGCATCGCATCGCTCCCCGAGCGTGTCCGGTCCTACTTCGAGCACCCGGCCGCTGCATATGCTGCGCAGTGAGCGTATTTAAGGGCCGGGTTAATAGCACCACTTGTCGCGGTGGTGCAAGCCCCCTAGCCTGCAGCCATCGTCAGTTCGCTGCGCAAAGCTCGAAGGTTGCCTGGCATAGACACTACGCGGTGATCTTTGGCGTACTTGTGTAGCTGCTGCCATTTAGTCAAAAACCAATCCCGCGCAAACCATGGCTAACGCGCTGTTAAGCAGTAGGCGGCGTCATGCCGGCAACTCGTCGGACCTCACCAAAGCGCTTGCTCGGCGAACTAAAGTCAATGCACTTTCTTCGTTTCGCGCAGAGACGTTAATGCAAGCCAGCCGATACGAGAATGGCGAGGAGAGGTGACCTGCGTTGGTTGTTCATTCTGTTGATGTGAAAGCTATGCCCTGTGCAACTCGACGTGCAGTAGTTCCGGAAAGCCGGAAAAAATGCCGAGCCGGTATCCCGGATACGGCTTCTTCAGCGATGCGAAACGTAAAACCATATTCCCATTGACCAAGCGGTCCTCGCGCTGCTTCCGTTGGTGACGCGCGAGTTCGCATCCTGGATGCGCGAGGTCAATTGGTTTGGTTCAGGTGGTAGACGGGCGTGCCTCGAATGGCGGGCCGCGAGGGTCTGGGAAAGCGGGAGACAAGGATGACGTTTGCGTGTTTGAAGAGAGTCGGTGCTTCGGTGCTGTGCCTGCAGATGGTCGCCTGCAGCCAAGGGCCGGACCTGTCCGGTCTGGCCGCGGAGCGCAGTCGTCAGCCGCAGCGTTACGACGTGGCGCAGGCTATTGCAGCCAACGGGCAAGTGGTGGTGGTCGGAACACAGAACGGTGCCGTGCTGGTATCCGGCGACCAAGGGCGTACCTGGCGGCGGAAGGTTCTCGGCCATGCCTCGATGATCGATATCGCCGTTTGCGGTGAAAGCGGTTTCGTCGCCATCGATCATTACCGCAAGGTTTGGTTTGCAGGAAAGGATGGCAACGATTGGCGGCCGCGCGAACTGGAGCGGCCCCGCACACCGCTGGCTGTCGCCTGCGACGATCAGGGCGGCTGGTGGGTCGCTGGTGTGAACTCCGTCATCGCTGGCAGCCGTGATCAGGGCAAGACCTGGCGCATTACCGATCTTGGCGAAGACACTCAGGTTACGACCATCCAGTTCATCGATGGCCGGAATGCCATAGCGTTTGGTGAATTCGGCCTGATGGTGACGAGTGAAGACGGCGGTGCGACTTGGAGGAAGGGGCCAAAGCTTCCGGGCGACTTCTATCCGTATGCGGCGGTCTTCCGCGACCGGAACGAAGGATGGGTGTCGGGACTCGCTGGCCAGATTGTGCACACCCGCGATGGCGGGCAAACGTGGAGCAAACAGGTTAACGAAACATCGGCTTCGTTGAACCGCATGTTTCTTCACAAGGACGTGCCTTACGGAGTGGGTAACGGTGGAGTGATCGCTCGTCTGGACGGAAACATCTGGCGTGCCGTGCCATATACCGACGCACTGCCGGTGTTCCTGGGCGGTGGTGCTTCATTGCCGGGCCATTCCGCAGTTGTTATCGGAGGTCCTCGTGGCTTGCTACGCACCGTTAGCGTCGCCAACAACCAATAGGCGAAGGAGAGAGCGAGAAAATGGTCACCCAATTTCGTCATTCCATTACTCACAGGCTGCATCGGGGTGAGGAATGGATCTTTAGCAATCCGAAAATTGTCCTGTCGCTGATTTTGGCGGTGACGATGCTCTTCGGAATCGCCCTGCCCAAGCTTCGGATCTTCACGGATTTTTCCGATCTGCTGCCGCAGAACCATCCCTACATCAAGGTGTATAACAGGCTGAAGGAAAACTTCGGCGGCGCCAACGTAATAATAATGGCGGTCGAGGTCGAAAAAGGGACGATCTTCAACAATGAAACACTCAGGCTCATTCACGAGGCGACCAAGGGCGTCGATAGTCTGCCTGGCGTCAATCACAACCTGGTTAGCAGTCTGACTCACCGCACGGCGCGCAAGGTTTTCCTCGACGAGCAGGGTTCATTCCGATCCGAATCCTATTACGACCCCTCCAAGCGGGAGTGGAGCGTCGCGGAACTCGAACAGCTCAAGAACGACGTCATCGCCAACCCGACTATCTACGGTCTGCTGGTGTCCCCGGACCTGAAGGCGGCGCTGATCAGGGCGCAGCTGAACGAGTCTGATATCGACTACCCGGCGACTTTCGGCGCACTGCAGGAAGTGCGCAAGTCGATTGCCACCGCAGGCCACCAGATCTATGTCACTGGCAATCCGGTGCTGACCGGCTGGGTCTATACCTATGTCGGGCAGATTGTGGAGATCCTGGCATGGACCATGTTGTTGCTGGCCGTCTTGCTGATCGTCTACTTCCGCACCTTATACGGCATTGCGCTACCCGTATTAGGAATTGCCTTGTCGACGATATGGGGATTAGGGTTCATGGCGTTGATGGGCATCAACCTCGAGCCCTTATCCTTGCCAATCCCGTTCCTGATCGCCGCGCGTGCGACATCGCACGGTGTGCAACTGGTCGCTCGCTACTATGAAGAATTGGCGATCGTCAAGAACGGCAAGCTGGCTGCCCGGAATGCTCTGGATGCGCTCTTCCGGCCGGGGTCGCTAGCAATCATCGTCGACGCGATCGGCATCGCAGTGCTCGTGCTCGGTGCCGCCCCGTTCAATCACAAGCTCGGTATCGCTGCGGGTTTCTGGGGCTTTTCGGTCATTTTCACGGTGCATTTCATGGTGCCCCTCGCGCTCACCATTCTGCCGCAGCCAAGGAAGACCGAGAACGATAACCAAGGTGTGCGAAAGCTGTTGGGAGGCTTCATGGCACTTACGGGGGGCACTGAAGGCGGCGCCCGCAGCATTCTTGTCCTCACCCTCGTCGGCGCGATTGGTTGTACCTACTTCATCAGCCGTGTCCAACTTGGCGAGTCGGAGCCAGGCTCCCCTCTGCTACATCAGCACCACGATTACAACCTCTCGACCAAGGCGATCAATACGCGCTTTCCCGGCTCCGAGGAACTGCATGTCGTGGCCCGCACCGACGAGATCGGTGGAATCAAACGTCCGGAAGTGATGGCAGCCATCGAGCGGTTCCAGGCGCATATGCTGTCAGATCCGGAACTGGGCGGCACCAAGGCGATTCCAGGCGTGATCAGAGTGGTGAATAAGCTCACCCATAACGACGATCCGCGCTGGATGCAGTTGCCCGACACCGCCGAGGAAATGGGGGGGCTGATGTTTGCCTATATGGCGTCGAGCCCCATTCCAGGTGCGCTGAAAGAGTTCATAACCTCGGACGAGAACGAGGCGAACATGGTCTTTTACTACAAGGACCATCGGGCGGAAACCGTTGATCGTATCGTCGCGTTGGCAGAGGACGGGATCAAGCAGATCGAAGCGGAGGTTCCGGGCCTGCATATCGAACTGGGGGGCGGTATTCTCGGCGTTACGGCCGCTGGAAATCAGGCGCTCCACTCCGATCACATGATCATCATCCCGGCAGTGATGATCCTCGCGTTTGCGTTGGTGACCATCTATTACAGTTCAGCTCATGCGGGCTGGCTGATGGTCCTGCCGATGTTGTTCTCGACGTTGATGACCTATGCCTACATGGGGGCGATGAATATTGGTATCAATGTCAATACAGTGCCGGTGATCGCCGTCGGTGTCGGTGTCGGTATCGACTATGCGGTCTACTTCATGGACCGGATTCGGGAGGAATTCGTCGAACTCCGCGATCTGAAAAAGGCCGTTATCAACGCCGTGGCGACCACGGGCTACGCCGTGAGCTTTACCGCCGCTACCCTGATTGCCGGTGTGGCGATGTGGATTTTCATGTCCGATCTGCGCTTCCAATCAGATGCGGCTGTGCTGCTTTCTTTCATGCTCATCGTAAATGCAATTGCCGCGATGCTGATTGTGCCGTCGTGGTGCGTGGTATTCCGGCCAAGGTTCGTAATCGCCACCAAGTACGACGAAGATGGTGTCCTTGAGAATGAGGAGGAAGCGGCAGGTCGTGAAGCGGAGCGCTTCGAAGAGGGGGCATCGGATGGCGGTCAACTCGGTTTTTTACTGAAGCCGTAATCAGCGAGGAGGGGGCATAAAATGAACAAGATTGACAGAAAGCGACGCAGATTGCAGTTCTTGGCTGCAGCCGCATGGCTTGGGCTCACTGCCAATAGCGCGGGAGCGAAGAGCGATTTGCCCGCATTGGGAGAAGACGCATCCCCGTGGGAGGTGGATGTCACTTATGAGAACCATACGGTAAATCGCCAGAATGTCGGCCTGGCCAAATTCCGCAACACCATGCAGGCGGAATTTAACAAGGAGATGGCTGACGGCTGGGTGGCGCACGGCATCCTGCGCGGGAGCTGGGATGGTGTCTATCGCATGAATAGTGGCGACTACGGCAGGGGGGCCGGGGGGCCGGTCACGATCGAGAATGTCGCCGGCCCCGGTCTGCCTCCGGTGCCAACAAATGCCGGGACGCCGCTGAATCAGTCGCAGGTTCCCTGGGGCGGCGGTGTCAACAACCCGATCGGGCAAGCGTTCGGTCTGCCGTCGACCAATGCTTTCGGTTTTGATCTGACCAGGAATCCGAATGAAGGCATGCGTGTGTTGGGCGACCGCTGGCACCATACCGAGGGTGGGGTCGCATTCGGCGTGCCCGTCCGTCCCTGCGATACGGACAAGCGAGGCTGTCGTGACTTTGGTGGATACGGGGATTTGAAACGTAGCGAGTTGGAACTGCCCGAGTTCAACGATCGTCTCGATTTCATCCGTGAAGCCTACGCAAGGAAGGTATTGCATTTGGAGAATGGCAACGAACTTTTCTTGAAGCTTGGAAAGCAGCAAGTGGTCTGGGGGCGGACCGATCTATTCCGAGTATTGGATGTCATCAACCCGGTCGATTACTCCCGAAACAATATCTACGATGAGCTCGCCGACATCCGCATTCCGATGTGGATGGTACAGGCCGAATACCGTATGGGTGCGAGCGAGTCGATGCAGGATCGAAACCTTCAGGTGGTGTGGAACTTCGACAAGTTCCGGGCCAACAATCTCGGTCAGTGCGGTCAGCCGAACGTGATTCTCGATGCCGGTTGCTTCTTCCGGGGGATGGCAAACCTATGGGATAACGGCGGTACAGTCGCCAACTTTGCCGGGAATGGAACGGTTGCCACGGATTTCGGCCCTCAACAGATTGGTATTCGCAATGTCAACCTCCCCGACTGGTCTCTTGATAATACGCAGCTCGGGGTCAAATATGAGGGTGTGACCCAGAATGGGTTTGCCTTCTCGTTGAACGCGCTGACCTATCGCTCTCA
Organism: Thauera sp. DNT-1; assembly: GCF_055393985.1. NCBI lineage: Bacteria > Pseudomonadati > Pseudomonadota > Betaproteobacteria > Rhodocyclales > Zoogloeaceae > Thauera > Thauera sp. DNT-1. The sequence goes on from NZ_AP043752.1 coordinate 3,426,911, forward strand.
GTTGCCGAGTCTGCATTCCATTAACGGCAGCGGCACTGTTAATCCATTCACGGGCGGAAACGGGAACAGCTCCGGCGTGCCGGTCAAGAATCTGATCGCCTTCGATATGCATTTCCCACGAGTCAACCTGATCGGTGGCTCGATGGACTTTCAGATTCCCGATGCTGCAGCGGCGGTGCGGGTTGAGATGGCGCTCACTGAAGGCGAAGAGTTCGTCAATACGGCGCGGGAGAAACTTTATTCTGAGAACCGTGTGTTCAGGTCGGTGATCGGAGTGGATCGGCCGACGTTCATTCCCTTGATCAGCGAAAAATCCGCCACCTTGATTTCGGGGCAGCTTTTCTATCAGCACATATTCGATCACGAGAGCAAAGACGGACCGTTGGGCAAGGTTGGCATTCCGGACTGGAAGGATAACTTTATTGGCACTCTGCTCATCAAGGGGTCTTTGATGAATGGCAGGGTTAGCCCGCAGCTCATTCTTGTTCGCGATTTCAGGGCGAAGGCCTCTGTTCTGGCGCCGCAGGTTGAATGGATCGTCACAAATGATCTGAAGTTGACCGTTGGTGCGAATTACAAGACCTCAAACGGAGATGATCGCTACAAGTTCGACGATACGCGTTCCAACGCACCCTATGAGCCATTCACGAATACCTACTTCCCTGGCCAAGCGGTCGGGCAGTCGGCAGGACTGGGGGGGCTCGAACCGCTCGGTCGTTTCCGTGCCGGACCGATTGGTGCTGCGTTCCGGGAAGACGACATCTATTTCAAGTTGATCTATAAGTTCTGATTCGATCGAGGAGATATTGAAATGAAAATGACCAAGGTGGCGCTGCTGGTGGTTTCTCTCATGGCCGGCATGAACGTGGCGTATGCGGCGAGCGACGCAGAAATTGAAAATTCGTTCAATCCGTACAAGAGCAAGGTGCCGACTGCTCCTGGGGTCACGGCTGGTGTGGCAATCAATAAAGCTAACGTCGGGCAGTTCAAGGGTGTTCTGGATCAAGAGATTGGCAAGATGATCGGTCAGGGCGACATGGAGATTGTGGTCGAGGATACTCACCCAATTCCGCTTCACCCAAATTACATTGCGGCAACGCGTGAGCATTCTGGAAAGGTGAAGCTGGGTAGCAATTCCGGTACGTTGGAAGGCTATGTGGCTGGTCGGCCATTTCCTGAAAAGCCCGATGGAGGCGATCCGAGAGCAGGAGAGAAGCTGGCGTTCAACTTCAAGTATGCGCAGATCGTCGGCGACAGTGGGCGTATTTATCCGTTCATCTGGACCTATAGGGACGCGAAGAGCGGGAAGGTCGAGCGCAAGATCGATTTCGATTTTCACTTTATAAATTTCAAGCATCGTGTGACGCAGGATCCCATGCCGAATATCGAACCGAATCCATCGGATATCTATCGGGGGATATATCTCAAGGTGCTCGCGCCAAACGATTTGAAGAATACGCAGCTGCTGATTCACCGCTACGACGATGACACAAAGCTCGATGATTCGTATCTTTACCTGGGCTTTCAGCGTCGTGTCCGGCGTTTGGCGACCGGACAAACCACGGATTCGTTTCTCGGCTCGGATCTAATGATCGAGGATTTCGAAGGCTACAACGGGCGTGTTCTCGACATGGAGTGGAAGTACGTCGAAACAAGGAATGCGCTGTTGCCCGTTTATCGCCACAGCGAGTGGAAAGGCAACGAGGAGAAGGATTCCGATGGTTATGGTCAGATCACGTTTGGCGGGAAAAGCAATTGCTTCATGAATGTGCCGTGGTCGCTGCGCACCGTCCATGTGCTGGAGGGGACGCCGACAAACAAGGCCAGTCCGATCGGGAAGCGCGTAATTTACATGGACGCGGAGACCTCGGTTTTGCCTATGTTGCTGATTTATGATCGCAAGGGCGAGCTTTGGAAAGTGTGGACGGTCAGTTTTAGCGACTCGGCGTTCCATGCACCCGCCAACAAGAATGCCGGGATCGCTATTTACACCGGGGCTTCGATGTTCGATGTTCAAGCACAGCACTGCACGACATTGCAGCTGAGGATGATTACGGACTCCGCTCTCAATCCGCCTTCGCTTTTCGCCGTGCAGAACCTGCGCGGGGGAGATTGACGATCGCGCAGGCATTCAGTCCGGGCTTGGAAGTGCGTCATGGAAGGCCGGCGCCGTGACGGCAGGCGGGGGGCGCCCTGGCCGGCTGGCGCCGGCCGCAGGTGGAGGGCAGGCATGGAGGTGGAGGCTTGGTTCCCGACTCCCGTGCGGCAGTCCTTGAGCTGGCCCGGCTGGAACGCATGCGGCACCTGAAGTCGGCGCCAGGCTCGCCGCGAAATGGGTAATGCGCGGGCCGAACGCTGGCGGTCGATGGCGGCAAGGCTCGCCGCGCATTCGCACGATCGTGATCGGTGTGCTGTACGGTCAAGCGTGGAGTTTCGACTGTGCCGGACCGGTCACGATTGCGCCATTTCCGGGTACGACATCGATCGACTTGGCGGCTGCGGTGAGTATGGGTCGTACGCTTGCCGGTGGCGAGGAAGCCGGTGGCTGGGGATCATCGGGATGCCGTATCGATGAGATGGCAGCAGGGCAGCGAAGGGCTCCACCGGATCGCCGGTAACGCGCCAGTTCTGCCCCCCGGGCGCCATCAGCGCCTCCGTTTCCTTCCTGCGCCGGCGCCACTGCGCGGCCTTGCCCCGACCGACTTCCACGAGCTTGACGTACCCCAAGGCAGCGATCCCGGCAGGCATGTCTGCAGCGGAGCGCTCTGGGGGCATGCCTGCAATGGGGCTCCGCCAGCGGGCGGGACAAGTGCTCGACGGCGATGACGCCAACCTTCGGTTTTGAAAGGAGTCGGGGCCTCGTTTTCGGCGAACTTGGCGGGAGCGCGAAGATCGGTGCACGGGTTTGCGCGGTGTTTCGGGGGCAGGGATTGTTCTTATCCCTTAGGTGTTCCGACCAATTGTTGCGTGTCGGCACGCGCGCTCTAATGACTCCAGGTCGAACACGAAACAATTCCTGCGGAGGTGTCATGTCAGATCAAAAACCGACCAAGAAGCCGGAAAAGAAGCCGGATATCACGTTCTTCCATCCGGACCTGCTGGAGGTGCCTGCCGACGGTAGCGCGCCGTATCTGAAGGGTTATCGCTGCAAGTGCTGCGGGCAGCTGGACTTTCCGAAGTTGAGCCCCTGCCCGAGCTGCTGGGGCGAGGAGTTCGATGTCGTGCCGCTCAGCCGCCGCGGCAAGCTCTACAGCTTTAGTGACAACTTCATCGGTCAGGCGGGCATGAAGACGCCCTATTCCTTCGGCTATATCGACCTGCCGGAAGATTTGCGGATATTTGCGCAGCTGGAGGGCGAGCCCGGCAGCTTCCGCTGCGACGAAACGGTTGAGCTTACAGTCGGACCCGTTCGCGAAAACCGCGATGGTGTTCCGCTGATCAGCTACAAATTCCGCAAGATCTAACCCTCGGCGAGTGACAAAGAAATGAAATTGGAGCGCAAGGTCTATATCGCCGGGGTTGGCGAGACGAAATTCGGAAGACATGACGTCGACTTCGACGTCCTTGGCCGGGCTGCGGCGCTGGAAGCGTTGAGAGCGTCAAACATCGACCGGCCGACCATGGTGCAGAGCGCCTATGTCGGCAACGGGACCAACGGCATGGTCATCGGTCAGACCGTGCTCAAGGATCTGGGCATGTGCGGTCATCTGCCGATCATCAACGTCGAGAGTGCGTGTTCGGCGGGCGGCATGGCGGTTCACATGGCCGTGCGTGATGTCGCGATGGGGCTTGCCGACGTGGCGATCGGCATCGGCTGCGAGAACCATACGCTGCACATGGCGCAGGGCACCGCGTTCGCTACTGCGATGTCGGACATCGAGACGGTGCATGGCGCGGTGATGACCGGCAAGTACGCGATGCGCGCCCAGCGCTACATGTACGAGACCGGCGCCACCGCCGAGGATCTGGCGATGATCACGGTGAAGAACCGTCGGCATGCCACCAATAATCCCTTTGCATGGTTCAAGGGCGAGATTTCGGTCGAGGAGGTGGTCAATTCACGCGTCGTCGCCTCGCCGCTGACATTGCAGCAATGCTGCGGGATTGCCGACGGCGCTGGCGCGGTCGTGGTGTGCTCGGAGCAGATGGTCAAGAAGCTCGGCATCCAGAAGCCGATCCTCGTCGCTGGCTCGGTCGTTCGCTCCGGTCCGTATCACAACCGGCCGCGGGACATCACCGGCGACGACATCACCGAGGAGACCGCAGCCCAGCTCTACGAGGAGTCGGGTATCGGACCCGGGGACGTGAATATCGTCGAACTGCACGATGCCTTCACGATCGCCGAACTGTTGTACTACGAATGCCTCGGCCTGTGCCCGAAGGGTGAAGGGCTGAAGTTCCTGCGCGACGGCAACGCGACGCATGGTGGCAAGTGTGTGGTCAGCCCGCGCGGCGGCATGCTCTCGTACGGTCATCCCATCGGCGCCTCGGGTGCGGCGCAGATCGCCGCCAGCGTCAAGCAGATGCGCAATCAGTGCCCCGGCTACCAGGTCGACCCGGTGCCGCGGGTGGCGATGACGCACGTGACGGGTGGCGGATTGTCGGGCACGGAGCACGCGGCGTGCACGATGCACATGCTGGTGAGCGGCTGGTAACCGAGGGGGAAGTGATGAAATCCAACGGCAAGGAAACGGTGGCGCTGATCGTCAATGCCGACGATCCCGTCGGCGAGGCGGTTGCGCTGCGGCTCGCCGAGACCGGCGCGCAACTCGCGCTGGTTGGTGGGGACGCCGGCCGGCTCGACAAGCTCGCGTCGCGGCTGACCGAGAAAGGCGCGACGGTGATGGCGGCGGTCGTGGCCGCGGTGGCGCCGGGTGCGATCCGTGACAGTGTTGCGCAGGTGAAGGCGCACTTCGGGCGGATCGACATCCTGGTGCATAACGAAAGCGCGTTGACGGGCAAACCGCTGCAGGAAATTTCGGACGCCGATGTCGGTGCCGCGCTCGATGCGGGCCTCGCGGCTCCGTTCCACTATCTGCGCGAGGTCGTTCCGGGGATGCGCGAGGGAGGCTTCGGGCGTGTGGTATGCCTGAGCGACCTGCGTTACCTCGGGCTCGCCGATACCTCCAGCGTCGCGGCCGCGCGCTCGGGCCTGTTCGGGCTCACACGCGCCCTCGCGCTCGAATCGGCGCGTGACGGCGTCACGGTAAACACGATCGTCATGGGCGACCTCGACAACGACTCGACACCTGCTGCCGACAAGGAAAAGCTCGCCGGCGGCATTCCGGTCAAGCGCCTGGGCACGCCCGCCGACGTGGCCAATGCGGTCGGCTTTCTCACGGCCGGCAGCTCGAAGTACGTCACCGGGCAGACGCTTTTCGTCTGCGGCGGCAAGAGCGCGTACTTTTCGATGTCGATTTGATCACGGAGGCGGCAATGGGAATTCAACACAGGGTCGCGCTGATCACCGGTTCGGCGAGCGGCATGGGCAAGCAGACGGCGCTGCGCTTCGCCGAGCACGGGGCGGCGGTCGTCATCAACGACATCGACGCGGAGAAGGTGGGCGCGACGGTCGATGAGTTCGCCCGATTGGGGCACCGCGTGCTCGGTACGGTCGCCGACATCAGCAACAAGGCGGCGGTCGATGGAATGGTCCGGCAGGTCGTTTCCACCTTCGGGCGGATCGACATCCTGGTGAACAACGCCGGCCTGGAGCGGGCGGGCGCGCTGCGCAAGCTCAGCGAGGCGGACTGGGACATCACGGTCGACGTCAATCTGAAGGGCACCTTCCTCTGCACCCAGGCCGTGCATGGGCATATGGTCGAGAACAAGCACGGGCGCATCGTCAACATCGCCTCGCGCGCATGGCTCGGCGGGGCAGGCCAGACGCCCTACTCGTCGGCCAAGGCCGGCGTCGTCGGGATGACGCGCGCGCTCGCGATCGAGCTGGGCCGTGCCGGGATCACCGTCAATTGCCTCGCGCCGGGCTTGATCCATACGCCGATGTGGGACGAGCTGCCCGAGAAGGATCGGCAGTTCCTGCTTGCGCGGCAGCCTACCGGCAAGCTCGGCGAGCCGGACGACATCGCCAACACGCTGCTCTTCCTCGCCGACGACGACAGCGGGTTCGTCACCGGTCAGGTGCTTTACGTCTGCGGCGGTCGAAGCCTGTTCGCGGGCTGAAGTCAGCCGCGTGTGCTCGGTGAGCAAGAGGAATGTGACATGGGACAGGATTTCTCCCGATTCAGGGTGCTGGACATGACCGGCGAACTGGGCCCCTATGCGGCCAAGATGTTCGCCGGGCTGGGCGCCGACGTGATTCACGTGGAGTCGCCCGCGGGCGATCCGCTGCGCCGCGTCGGCCCCTATTTCCACAACGAACCCGGTGTGCAGGCGAGTCTGCCGTACCTCTACTACAACGCGGGCAAGCGCGGCCTCGCTGTCGACCTCGCGCACGAGGCGGGGCGGACGGTGTTCCGCCGGCTCTGCGACGGCGCCGATCTGCTGATCGAGAGTTGCTGCCCGGGCTATCTCGACGGGCTTGGGCTTTCCTACGACGTGCTGAGCCGGGATAACGCCCGCTTGGTGCAGACCTCGATCACGCCGTTCGGGCGCACCGGCCCCCTGGCGCCGTATCCGGGTTCGGATCTCACCTGTTCGGCGCTGAGCGGCTTCCTCTACCTGGCCGGCGTCGGCGGCGACAAGCCGGTGCGTGCGCCGGACAACCAGGCGTACCGGATGGCCGAGGCGTACGCGGCCGTCGGCAGTGCGATCGCCCTTTTCAGCGCGCAGCGCACCGGGAAAGGCCAGCTGGTCGACGTGGCCTGCATCGAAGCCGAGGCGATGGCGCTCGAGAATGCAGCGCAATTCTGGGACCTCGAGGGCAAGATCCGGCGCGGGCGCGGTCGCGAGGCCGGCAGCGCGACCTTGCATCCGTGCGCCGATGGCTTCATCGCGCTGGTCGCGATCATGGGCCGCAACAAGGACATGTGGACGCCCTTTGTCCGCTGGCTGGAGGCCGAGCGCGTCGAGGAGTGGGAACTCCTCGACGACGACAAGTGGATCGATTACGCGTACCGCTGCTCGGAGGAGGGCTATGCGACCTTCTGTCGCGTCTTCGAGCGCTATACGCGCGCCCGCAGCAAGGCCTACCTGTATGAGACGGCGCAGCGCTTCAACGTCGCCGTGACGCCGGTCAGCGACGGGCACGATCTGCTCGCGAACCCGCAGCTCATGCATCGGGGGTTCTGGAAGACGCAGTTCAACGACGCACTGGGGGCCGACATCACCTACCCCGGCGCGCCGTACGAATTCGGCGAGCTGCAATGGCAGCTCGGCCGGAACGCACCGCGAATTGGCGAGCACACCCGGCAAATACTGGCCGAGTCCGGCTATTCGGTATCCGAAATCGACAATCTCTCGCGCGTGGGGGCGGTGTATGCAGAAGAGCATTGAGCGTGCCCTGGAGGGCATTGTCGTGTGCGATTTCTCGTGGGTGGGCGCGGGGCCGATCGCGACGAGCGTGTTGGCGCAGTGCGGCGCGGATGTGATCAAGATCGAAAGCGTCAAGCGCCCCGACACGCTGCGCCGGGGCGAGCCCTTCAAGGATGGGATCGGCACCGGCCTCGACCGCAGCGGGTACTTCGCCGCGCGCAACGCCAACAAGCGCGACATCGCGCTCGACATGAATCATCCGGGCGCACGCGAGGTTGCGGTGCGGCTGATCGCCAAGAGCGACATCGTGATCAACAACTTCCGCGTCGGGCAGATGGAGAAGTGGAAGCTCGGCTGGGACGAGGTACAGAAGATCAACCCGCGGGCGATCTACGTGACGATGAGCCTGCAAGGCGTCGAAGGCCCTCACAGCCGCTACATGGGCTACGGCGTGAACCTCAACGCGCTGTGTGGCCTGACGGCACGCGCCGGTTTTCCCGGCGCACCGCCCTTCGGCACCGGCACGAACTACACCGACCACGTGATGGTGCCGACGCACACGCTGTTCGGGATCATGGCGGCGCTGCTCGATCGCGAGCTCACAGGGCGCGGCCAGACGGTCAGCATCTCGCAACTGGAGTCGGCCATCGCCATGACGCCGAGTTCGCCGATGGCCTTCGCTGCCAACGGCGACACGCTCGGGGCCCTTGGTTACGCCGATCCGGAGGCTGTTCCCCACGGTGTCTATACGACGCTGGGCTACCGAAAATGGATTGCGATTGCGGTGTTCGACGACGCGCAGTGGGCCGCGCTGCGCCGCGTGATGGGCAATCCGCCGTGGGCCGAGGACCCCCGCTTCGCAACGCCGGCGATGCGCCGCCAGCATGAGGACGAACTCAACGAGCGCATCGAGTGCTGGACGGCGACGCAGTACGCGGACTGGCTCATGGAGGCCCTGCTGGAGGCCGGTGTGCCGGCCGGCGAGGTGCGGGATGCGCGCGAGGCGATCGAGGACGAGCACTTGCGACGTCGCGGCTTCTGGGCCTACCTCGATCACCCCGAGGTTGGCGTCACGCTCTACAACCGTGCGCCGATCGTGTTCTCGCGGACCCCGCTCGAGATGAAGACCGCGGCACCGGCGATCGGGCAGCACACCCGCGAGGTCCTTGGCGGGATGCTGGGCTATTCGCATGACGAAATCGAGGATCTGGTCGGTCGGGCGGTGCTGGTGTGACTGCTGGAGGCCCTTATTGCGAAGGGCAGCCAGCGAATATTTCCCGTGCAGCCTGCCTCACGATCGGCAGCTGTCAAACTCAGGACAAGAGACAACAAAATGGATTTTTCCTTATCTGAAGAACAGACGATGCTCAAGGAGGTGGCCCGCCGGTTCACCACCAACGAGCTCATGCCGCTCGAGAAGGTCATGCTGGAGCGGGAAATGCGGATGTGGACCGACGGGTACACGCTGCTGCCGGCTGCCGATCACGATCGTCTGCTGAACCTCACCCGGGAGATGGGTTTCTGGGGTATCGAGGTCGATGAAAGCCTGGGTGGGCAGGGACTTGGCATGTTCGCCAAGACCCTGGTGGTCGAGGAAATGTCGAAGTCGCTGATCGGTTTCTCGCATCACGGCTTCACGCTGCCGCCCGACGCGCCGAATCTCTATTACCTCAACGAATGCGGTACTGCCGCGCAGCGTGACAAGTATCTCGGCCCATACTGCCGCGGGGAGATCGACTCCGCGATGATGGCGACCGAACCGGGTGCAGGCTCCGACATCAGTGGCCTGACCACGACGGCGGTGCGCGAGAACGGCCAATGGGTGATCAACGGCTCGAAGATCTTCATCAGCAAGTGCGACAAGGACGCCCTGTTCTTCATCTGCATCGCGGTGACCGACAAGGAGGCTCCGACCAAGCGGCGCCTCACCGCGTTCATCCTCGACAAGAACACGCCGGGGCTGCGCATCGGCAGTGAAATCCCGGTGATCGGTGCAATGCCGACGTGGACGGTCTATCTCGACGACGTGAGGGTGGGCGACGAAGCCGTGCTGGGCGAGATCGGCGACGCGTTCATCCCGCTGCAGAACCGCTTCGGCGTGCGCCGGATCGAACTCGCCGCGCATTGCACCGGAATGGCCGAGCGCTTGATCCAGATGATGATCGACCAGGCGAACATGCGACGCACCTTCGGGGTGCCGCTCGCCGAGCGGCAGACAGTGCAGAACTGGATCGCCGACTCGACCGTCGAGCTCGAGCAGGTTCGGCTACAGCTCTATTTCACCGCCTGGAAGTCCGATCAGGGACACAAGGACCTGCGCCTCGAAGCCGCATCGCTCAAGATCGCCGCGACCGAAATGCTCACCCGCGTCGCCGACCGTGCGATCCAGCTGCACGGCGGGCTGGGTCTGTCGCACGAGCTGGGCATCGAATACGTCGCGCGCATGGTCCGGATCTGGCGAATCGTCGAGGGCGCGTCCGAAATCCATCGCATGTCGATCGCCAAGAAGCTGCTTACCGAGGGCAGGCCCTACAGCCTGTTCGTCGGCGCCTGAAGCAGATTGGGACACCCGCAAATAGGAGAACTGCAATGGCGGTAACGTTGGAAGTATCGAACCACGTCGCTTACGTCACCTTGAATCGTCCTGACGCGATGAACTCGCTGGATCCGGAATCGATTTCCGATCTGACCGAAATCTGGGCCCGCGTGCGCACCGATCCGGACATCCGTGTCGCCGTGCTGACGGGCGCGGGCGAGAAGGCCTTCTGCACCGGGACGGACATGAAGAAGGCCCCGCCGCCCACCGAGTGCATGGCGGCGACCTATCTGCGCGAGGGCCAGCCGATCCTGCCGCACATGAAGATGTGGAAGCCGATCATCGCCGCGATCAACGGCTATGCCGTCGGCGGCGGGCTCGAGATTGCGCTCGCGTGCGACCTGCGGATCGCCTCGTCGAACGCCAAGTTCGGCCTCACCGAAGTCAAGGTCGCGAGCCTCGCCGGCCTCAACGGCACGCAGGCGCTGCCGCGCACCATGCCGCAGGCGGTGGCGATGAAGATGCTGCTCACCGGCGAGATGATCACCGCCGAAGAGGCGCTGCGCTACGGGCTGGTCAGCGACGTCGTCGAGCCGTCGGCGCTCGCCGACCTCGCCCGCACCTATGCCGAAAAGATCGCCAGTGCCGCACCGCTGAGCGTGCAGGCGACCAAGCAGGCCGCGGTGCTCGGCAAGGACATGCCGCTCGAGCACGGCATCCTGTACTCGCACCTGCTGTGGGGCGTGCTGCGCGACACCGAGGACCGCAAGGAAGGCTTCAAGGCCTTCGGGGAGCGTCGCGTCCCGGCGTTCCGCGGCGCCTGACGGCAGGTCCGGCGACTCCCGCCGGACGCCAACAAGCCGCGTGGGCGGTGGCGAGCGTGCCACCCCTGCGCGCAGGGGATACACGACATGCGTCTGATCAGCAGCAGTTTCGATGACAACCGTCGCCTGCCGGCAGCCAATGCGTTCGCGATACCGGATGCCGAGCACCATTTCCGCCTCGGCGCCAACCGTAGTCCCGATCTCGCGTGGTACGAGCCGCCGCCCGGCACGCGATCGTTCGTGCTGCTGTGTCACGATCCGGACGTGCCGAGCCGTTTCGACCAGATCAACCGCGACGACGTCGTGATTGCGGAGACGATGCCGCGGGTGGACTTCTTTCACTGGGTGCTCGTCGACCTTCCGTCCGCGTGCCGCGGACTCGCCGAGGGGGAGTTCTCCGACCGCGTCACGGTGCGCGGAAAGGCGGGGCCGGCGACGCGGTACGGTGCGCGGCACGGGCTCAACGACTTCACGCGCGGTTTTGGCGGTGACGCGCAGATGGCGGGCGACTACTTCGGCTATGACGGCCCGTGTCCGCCGTGGAACGACGAGCGTGTGCATCGCTATGTGTTTGCGCTCTATGCGGTCGATCTCGATCGCTGTCCGGTGGAAGGGAAGTTCACCGGCCCAGATGTGCTGAAGGCGATCGAGGGGCGCGTTCTTGACAAGGCTGTGCTCACTGCACGCTATACGCTTCACCCGCAGCGCAGCGCCGACTGAACCGAGCGGGGGGCGGCTCTCCGGGGCGGGCCGGGCACGTCGGCGGGTCGCTTCCGGACCGCACTCCGATCGTGCCGACCGCAGCCATTAGCGGGTCCAGGCGATGCGTCCGCCGATCAGCGTCATGACGACCTCGGCGTGCCTGAGGTCATCGGCGCTGACGAAATCTCCCGCACCCTCGATCACCGCGAGGTCGGCGCGCCGACCGGCCTCGAGCGTCCCCGTCGTGTCCTCTTCGCCGGTGGCGCAAGCCCCTCCGAAGGTGTACAGCCGCAGCGCTTCCCGGAGCGGGATCGCCTCCTCGGTTGCGACTTTTCGGCCCGCATCGTCGCATCGCATGACGGCGGCTTTCAGCCCTTCCAGTGGCGCGCATGGGACAAGCGGCGCGTCCGAACCGAACGCGAGCGGGACGTGGTGATTCAGAAACGAACGGAACGGGAGGAGCGCAGGCTGCGCTGGATCCGGCGCGCATGAATGCAGTGCGCGCGCCACCAAGGACAGCAGGGCGGGCTGCGCGACGACGATCGCGCCGCTCGCGGCGAGGCGGGGCATCCACTCGTTGGGACAGGCCGGGCAATGCTCGAAGCGCGCGCGAAAAGGAAATCCGAGACCGGCGTCGGCGAGCAGCTCGAGCGTGTTCAGCGATCGATGCAACAGCGTGAGGTCCGGGACGTGGAAGGCGAGCTGAAAGCCCGCGTGGTGCGCCGCAAGCGCAACGCCGTCGAGGTGTTCCTGCGGCGGGGCGGGATCTCCCGCGCTCTCGTCGAGTGCGATCTTCGCCGCCCCCAGCCGCAGCATGTCGGACGCGAGGTCGTGATGTGCACTTCCCGTGCGCAGTCCCTGCTCGGCGAACGCGCGAATACTGTCCGCACCAGCGCAAAACGACACGCGTGGGCTGATGAGGCCGCGGCGTTTGTAATCGGCCATCGCGTGCCAATGCGCGGGCGTGTTCGACCAGCTCGTATCCTGCAAGGTCGTGATTCCGGACTCGAGAAAGGCACGGTCGGCCATGCGCAGGCCGGCCTCGACCTCGTCCGGGGCCAGCGGTGGGAGCGCTGCGCTCACCTGCGCGTGGTTGCCCGAAACGATGCCATCGACACGTCCGCTCGCGGGGTCGCGGTGGATCGTGCCGGCGTCGGATGTTTCCGTCGACTCGTCGATGCCGCACAGCGCGAGTGCCCTGGTGTTGAGGACGCAATGCTGTCCATCGCGCTCCACGACAATTACCGGATGGTCGGACGATGCGAGGTCGAGCTCCCAGCGGTTTGGGAGCCTTCGCTCCGAGAGGGTCGCCGGGTCGCAGTTCGCCGCTCGCAACCAGTTGCCCCGCCGTGTATCGGCCGCGCGGAGCCGCAGTGTGTCGATGAGCTCCGCGATGCTCCCGACGCGCGGCGGCGAGCAATCGACGTAGCGCGTCGTCATCGCGAATGCCACCGGATGGCAGTGTGCGTCGTTGAACCCCGGAATCACCGTTGCGCCCTGGCAGTCCACAAACCGCGTGTGCGGTCCGGCGAGCGCGGCCCGTGCCGAATGGTCGCCGACGTGCAGGATTCGACCGTTCTCGATCGCGACAAGATCGGCGGCGTGCCCGTCCGCCCGGCATCCGGGCGAGAGCGCGACGAGGTTGAGCAGGATCAGGTCGGCGCTCATCGCGGCTCCCCGCCGGCTGCAGCCTCCCGACGCTTCGTCATCAGGTAATACTTGAGCGTCTCGCGCAGGCCGACGTGGAACGGTGTGTGCTGGAAGCCGAAAAGGCGGTCGATCTTTGCGCCGCTATAGACGAGGTCCTCGTCGATCGGGAACGGCAAAGGGATGTTACGGCGTGAGATCTCCTCGACCGGCAGGCCGCGGGTCTCGACCGTCTTGCCGGTGATCTCGCGAAGCGCCTCGACGATGCGGGCGTAGGACACCAGCTCGCCTGAAGCGAGATTGAAGGTTTCTCCGAATGTGCGTGTATCGCCGATGCACTGCCGGAGCAGGTGCGCCATGTCGACGACCCAGATGAAGTTGAAGCGCGACGCCCCCGGCTCCGGGATCACGATGGGCTCGCGATAGCGCAGGCGGTCGAAGAAATAGGTCTCGCGCGGCGCATAGTTGTAGTAGCCGTAGATGATCGCGGGGCGCAGCACGGTCAGTGCGATCCCGAGCCGCTCGCATTCGCGGTGCGCGGCCTGCTCGGCCAGGCATTTGTCGTAGCCGTATGAGGCGTACTCGCCCAGCTCCGGCTGCGGCCCGTCAAGCAGCTGCGCGCGCTCGTCGACCGGCTGGCGAGTCGTCTTGCGGTACACCGTCGTGGTGCTGACGAACAGATACTGGGCGGCGGCGCCGCGCAGGCTGCCGAGCAGGGTTTCGACGTGCGCCGGGGTGTAGGCGCAGAAATCGACGACAGCATCCCATTCCAGCTCCGGAATCGCATCGCGCACATCTAGCTCGCGGTCGCCGACGTACTCGGTGACGCGATCCATGCGCAGGGGCAGGTTGCCGCGGTTGAAGACATGCAGCTCGGCGTTCTCCATCTTCAGCGCCTCCTCGACGAAGACACGGCCGGCGAAATAGCTGCCACCAATGATCAATATCCGTTTCGTCATGGGAATCTCCCGTTTCCGGCTCTAGCCGATCAGGACACTCAGGCGGCGCAATGACGGATCGTGAATGCGCTCGTGGATGAGTGGACCATGATCGACAAGAAATGGGCTTTCCGAGTCGCTCAGCCCTTCACCGCGGATCTCGGCGATCACGGCCTCGCACAGCATGTCGATGCACGCATGCTTCAGCTCCGGGTCGGACGACGACACCAGCGCCATGAGCTGCGGATGGACGGTGCAGCCCAGGCGGGGTAGCGCGAGCAGGCCGCGGTGAAGCCACTTGTAATACGGCGCATAGCGGTGATTGAGCAGATAGACGAGCGACATCAGATCGTTGCAGAACTTCGTTTCGGCATAGCGCGCCGCGAAGAGCTCGTCGCGCGCGAGTGCTCGCGCGAAGTTGTACTGCCCCGATTGGCCGATCGACATGCAGCGGGCTGCGATCTTCGCGAGCCTGACGTCTTCCGGATAGAATGCGAGCAGCTCACGTCGGCGCCGCGAGAACTCGTCGAGCGGGTCGTGAAAGATCCGTCCGGAGGTGCACGCAGCGAGATTCTTTTCAGGGATGCGCAGCCAGTCGAAGAGCGTCTGCGGTCCTTCGGGATGGCCGAGATACTGCTTGTACCAGGCGCCGATCTCGAGCACGCCGACGCGTCCGCCACCCCATTCGGTGGTCGAGCGCTCGAAGCCCGCGAACGACTTCGGTAGCCGCTCATAAGCCCGCTGCAGCGACGCGCCGATCGCGGCGTAATCCGCCGTGCTCAGCCACATGCAGAAACCCGGACCCCAATCGTGATCGCGCGACTGCTCGTCGTCGAACCCCAGGCAGTCGGAACCGTCACCTGCGAGCCCCACCGCGATGCGCTCTCGCCAAGGCGCGAATTCGCCCCCGAGCAATTCGCCGCCGTAGCGCTCGAAATACCGTTCGGCGAGCGTCAGGCCGTTCACGGCGCGGTCGCGTAGTCGATCACGCTGACGGCCTCGCTGCCGGTGAAGGCCTGCTGTGCGATCAGCGTATTGAGCCGCCGCCCGACCTCGGCATCGACGTATTTTTCGCCGCACTGCTGGCACAGGCCGGCGGGAACCTTCTTGATGACATACAGCCGTCCCTCGAGGCGGTAGTCGAAATTGCCTACGGTCACCTGTTTGATGGCGCCGCCGCAGAAGAAACAGGTCGTGATCGAATCGGACATCGTCGGCTCTCCTGAAGAACGGTGCAATGCGGTGCGCCACAAGGGGGGCGCCGGCACGTAGGCGTGGGTGACCACGAGCCAGCCGTCGGCGCGTGGCGCCGTGATCGCATGCACCGGCTTGCCGTTGTGGACCGCGCACAGCAGGTAAGCGGGGTCGCGTTCGCGATGCCGGTGTTCCTCGATGACGTGACCGCCGCGCAGCGCGGCTTCGATCTGCGGGACGCATATCCGCCCCGCCATCAGCGCGCGGATCACGTGTTCGGACAGGACGTAGCGCGAAGCGTCAGCGCGCGCGGCAATCCAGGCGGCTTCGCCGCCGGGTAGGGGAAGGGTCATGATCGTGCCTCCTCAGCCGGGCGGTGTGCGGCGAGGGCACGTTCGGCGACGAACAGCGCGAGCGCGAGCAGCGCGCAGACGGCAGCGAGCGGACGGAGCGTGCCGTCGTAACTTGCGCCGATCAGCGTCGTGACCAGGAAGGCCGAGAGCATCGTCAGCGATCCGAGCAGGGCCGCGGCGGTGCCGGCTTTTTCGGGGAAGGGCGCGATTGCACCGCTCTGCGCGCATGGGCTGTTGATGCCGTGTGCGAGGGTGACGAGAAAGTGGGCGACGACGACGGTCGTCCAGTGCTGCAGGCCGAGCGTGAGTCCGGCGCCCAAGCTCAGGCCCGCCACCAATGACAGCGTGCTGCCGCGGCGGAGCGTGCGCGACAGCCCGTAGCGCGGCAGGATGCGCCGGCAGACCTGGGTGCCGACCAGGTAACCGAGTACGCCGAGTGCGAAGCAGTAGCCGAAGTAGCGCGTGGGCACGCCGAGTACGTCGATGAGTGCGAACGATGCGCCGGAGATGAAGACGAACACCATCCCGTATGAGAGCGCGCAGGGCAAGGCGTATGCCCAGAATCCGGCGTTGCGCAGCAGCGCGCCGTAGTTGCGCAGCAGCACGGCGGGGCGGATCGCCGCGGGGTTGCGCTGCGCCTTTGTCTCGGTGAAGCGCACGAGCGAGGTCAGCGTGAGCGCGGCGCCGGCGAGCGTCAGCAGCGCGAAGTTGGCGCGCCAGCCGAAGGTGGTCTGCAATTGGGCGCCGACGATGGGGGCGAGCAGCAGGGCTACCGCGAGCACGCTCGTCGAGTGGGCGATCACGTGCGTGCCTTCACCGACGGAATAGGCGTCGCGGACGACCGCGCGAGCGATGACGGCGACGGTGCAGCTGCCGGCGGCTTGGGCGAAGCGGGCGGCGATGAATGCGTCGATATGCGTGGTGAATGCGCAGGCCGCACTTGCCACGACATAAACCAGCAGCCCGCCCAGCAGGACCGGGCGGCGGCCGAAGCGATCCGACAGTGGCCCGCTGACAAGCTGCGATAAGGCTACGCCGAGCGCAAACATCGACAAGGTCTGTTGCACCGTCGCCGGTGGTACGCGGAAGGACGACGCCAGTTCCGGTAGCGAAGCCAGATAGAGGTCGGCCGACAGGGGCTGCAACATCCAGAAGCCGGTGATCAGCCAAAGCAGACCCGCAGTGCGGCCTGGCAGCGGATCTGTGGCAGGGCCCCCGAGGGCTGCGGCAGGCGCCCGGGGGCGCGTGGTGTGGCGACTCGCGTCGGTCATCGCGCTACCCGCCGCGGATGCCGGGCCGCCCGCGCGCCATGCCATGACGACGGGGGGGACGAACCCTCGGCAGGCTGATGTTGCCGGTCAACGCGCTCGGGACTCATGCTTGCGGGTGTCGCCTGGGGGCGAGCGGACACGGATTCAGGCTATTGATCGATGCCGGTGAAGATTTCATTCTCGTCGGTGAAAATTCTCTTGAACCTTGCATGTGCATCTGCGCGTACGCGTTCGGCGTGTTCATGATCCAGACCGCGCCCCTGAATCCACTTTTCCAGATTGACACCGCCGGGCAGCCATTTCTCCAGCGTCTCCCGTTCATACATCCATGCCTTGTCCTTGACGCCGAGCGCAGCCAGGATTTCCCAAACCTCGTCCTTGGTTTCATCGTGACAATAGACACACATGACGCAGCGGTTGAGCTCGAATTCGGTGATCAACTTGCGATCGTATTTGACGGCGGGAACCGTCTTTTCTTCGACATAGGGGTCCAGCTTCCTGGCCAGTTCCTCGACTTCCTCGCGCATGCCGAACACAAGCCATTTTCCCCAATGTTCGAGGTACTGCTTGTTGGTCAGCGGCT
The DNA here is from genome assembly GCF_055393985.1 of Thauera sp. DNT-1. Classification (NCBI taxonomy): domain Bacteria; kingdom Pseudomonadati; phylum Pseudomonadota; class Betaproteobacteria; order Rhodocyclales; family Zoogloeaceae; genus Thauera; species Thauera sp. DNT-1. Next base: position 3,444,393 of record NZ_AP043752.1, read on the forward strand.
CGCCGCGCAGGGTGATGTAGTTGTAACGGTACTCGATGTGATCCAGAGGAACGACGAAGATGAAGTGCGATTCCGGCCGGTCGACGATCATGTTGTACCTCCCTTTCAGCCTCCGGCAATGGCCGGAATCACGTTGACCACATCGCCGGCGTTCAGTCTGGTATTCATGCCATCGACGAGTACGACATTGCGGCCATTGATGAAGAATACGAACTGCGGCGAGAGGCCTCCGGCGTCGTTCGTCACCGCCGCAGCGAAGCCGGGATTGTGCTGGTCGATCAAGCTGATCAATGTGGCGACCGTGGCGTCCGCCGGCGTGTCGATGGCGAGTTCGCTCTGGTCGATGCCCAGTACGCCGAGCAGGTTCAGCCTAACGTCGATGTTCATGCTGTTTCTCCGTATTTCAACACGCTCTCGGCGTGATCCAGGTCGCGATAGCCGTTCTTGCACACCAGCCGATGCAGGGCCTCGACCGCGAGATTGCGATTGGCAGCGACGGCGGCCTCGATGTTCTCGAAATACAGCTGCAATGTATGATCGCCGTAGGTCTCCAGTTCGCAGCCCAGATAGATTCCGAAATTCCGGCCGTCGCCGGTTTCATCCATGCTGCGGCAACATCGCTGATAAAGGGCGGGATAGCTGCGTTTCAACGCTTCCTGCCAATTGCTTTCGATGGTGACGATGATGTCGATCAGCGGGCTGCTCGATAGCGCAGGAATCAAGTTGTCCATGCGCGCGTATTTTTCCGCAAGCAGGTTGCGCCCAACCCTCTCGGCCTCATCCAGGTCGGCAAGATAAGAGGCCAGCATCGGTTGCGTCCACGTCTCGAACAGGCTGGAACGGATCGTCTTGAAGTTGTCGGGAGCGCTCTGACAGGGGGCGTGCCGTGCACTTCTGACGCAAACGAACATCTGCCATTCGGCTTCCAGCACGTGTTCGAGTAAGGTAGTGCTCACTTCGGTCATGTCCTCGATTCACGCATTTCGCTGATGATCAACTCGCCAAACAACTTGGGCAATTGCTCCGTCTTGTCGACGAACTTCACGAGACTGCCGTATTCGTCGCGTAGCGATTGTTTGGCGGACAGACTGCAGCTGATGCCCAAGGTGAGCAGGCTGATACCGTTACCCTTGCAGTACTTGATGGCATCTGCGACGCCGCACCCCCAGTTCGAGGCGCCGTCGGTGATGTGGACCAACAGCGTATTTTTTCCCGGTGTACGGGTATTCAGCGCCGTGGCGATGATGGCTTCGCCGGAAGCCGTCCTTCCGTGCGGCAACACCGTGAGCATGCGGCCACCACGATAGATCTCGGTGATGCGGCAGGCGTTCTTGACCTCGTTGTAGGCGAATAGTCGTGCGTTGCTCGTATACTCCAGAATCGCCGTGAATAGCGTCTGGTAGATCATTTCCGCTTGGTCCCATTGCGTCGGATCCGCCATCGATCCGGTCGCGTCGACGAGCAGCACGACATTCTTTCGCATGTCGAACTCGTGCTTCTTTTGTTGGAACACGGCGCCGGTCGTGTGGGCGCGGTAAAGCCGCCGACTATGAATCTTCCCTGAATTCAGCCCGCGGTTGAAAACGCTCCGGCGATCGGTGGCGTTCCGCACCACTTGCTGGAGCTTGTGCAACAGGTGACGATCGACGCGGTTGCGCGCCATCATGACGATGTCGTTTCCCTCGACTCGGGCAACGTTCTCGAAGTTTGCCACGTTGCCTTTGATCTGATCGGTGAAGTCCCGGTTCTTCTGCGGCAGTGCCGCCTCGATCAGGTTGGCGTAATTGACGATGGTGGCCTTGACGGCCGCTTGCTCCGCCTCTTCCCGGGCCAGTTCATCATCATCGCCCATGTCGGGCATCATGAACCGATCGCTGCGATCGCCGGGCCAGAAGCGGATGTGCGTGAGCACCTCGCGCCATAGCTTCTCGTAGAGATCAAGGCGGAAGTCACAGCGATCGCTGACGCTCGAGAGCTCGGGGCAGTCGTTACGCAGGGCCGGCACAATGCTGTTCATGGTCTGCATCGGCTTGCTGTAGTACTGGTCCAGGCTACCCCGCATGACCAGGCCGCCGAGTGTGAGGTCGCTGTGGCCTTGCTTGTAGAGCTCCGGATCGCGGTCGGCTGCCAAGCGCCACCACAGGTGCAGCATCTCGGAAAGGGTGGGCGGCTTGATCAGACTCTTCAGCGTCTTGACGATACGCCAGTCACGCGCCGCCTCGGCGTAGTAGCCGAGCACGCTCTTGTTGGCCAGGCCGTCGACGTAGACGGACTCGCAGACGGTGAAGAACATGTCGAATTTGTATTCATATTGCGTCGGCGGCTGGACACGCAGCCGGAACATTTCGCGCAGGCGCTCGGACCACTCGACGCGCTTGTATGCCTCCTGAACCATGAGGCCGACCATCAGATCGGTCTTTCCCGCCGGCACCGGATACGTGCCCATTATTGGCGTTGGATCGAGGGCGAGCGCATTGTCGAGTTCCATTCCAGACCAGACGATCTCTCCGACGTTGCGCCCGATAAAAGTCGACAGTTTGCGAATTGCGACCAATAGCTTCACCAACTCGACGGATTCGATCGGTGACTTGTCTCTACGCCAGAAGTCCGAATAGCCCTCCTCGCCGGGAATGACGAAACGCTTGACGTCCCCAGCGCTGCTCATCAGCCGAAGTGTGGTGTCGTGGTTCTTGGCCATGGAAGACCTTAGGCGGCGATGTATTGAACGTATTCTGTCTTGCTTTTTTCCACCTTCCCCAGATTCACGTGCAGGGACAGCAAAACCGATTCAAGCGTCTTCTTGTCGGTTTGGAGACTCGTCACGATGGCTTCGCGCAGCGTTCCGCCGGCGGCGATCATCTCGCCGAGCATCAGGATCTTGCGTGTGGAAACGTCGACGCCGAGGTCTGCATTGGCGCGAATGCTGTTCGCCACCGCGATGATTTCCCTCGCCTGCTCATTTGTCACGCCCGTTTTCTTTTCGAGCACCTCGATTTCAACTTCATTCGGCAGGAAATCCATGGTCGTGACATAGAAGCGGTCGCGCAGGGCCGGGTCGAGTAGTTCGGTGCCGACGAATTCAGCGCCTTCGTTGAGCGTCGCGAAGAAAACGACGCCGGGCGCAACCTGCAGCAGGCCGAGTTCATCCATCCATACCTGACGATCATCGGAGAGGATGGAGAACAACATGTTCAACGCTTTCGGATGCTCGGGGCGGTTGATCTCTTCAAGGTGGATGACGCAATTGGGTGTCTGGATCGCCTGGGGGAAGAGGAACTGCTTGTAGCGGGTCTCTCCGTTCTCCAGCGCGTATTCACCAAACAATTGCCCCGGCTCGGACAGAATGCCGATCTGGAAGGTCGCCAGGGGCAACCTGTTGACGGCGGCGTATTGCCGCACCAGCGAGGACTTGCCGCAGCCCTGTTTCCCGACCACCAGTACATTGACCGGATGCTTTTTCGATATCTTGGCAAATTTATCGAGAAAGCTCTGATTCTCCGTACTCACATAGTAGTAAGGGTCGACTTCCGGGACGAACAGGCCATTTGCACTAGAATGGTTTTTCATGATCTATCGTTACAATGGTCGGGAGGTTAGCCACGTCTGTCCGATGCTCAGACGTGGTCGCGGAAGCTGAGTTTGCCTTCCTCGTGTCTGGAGCAGGTCGTGTTTTCGACGTCCCTGAGCCAGCGTTTCCAGACGCCCCCCATGGCGTGGCGGTTGGCGGTGCATTGCCCACGGTGCGGATCGGTGGGATCGGGGGTTTGCCACTTGCAGCTACGGCACGGCCTCGCCGTACCGACCTCGGCATGCGGCTGGTTTTGCAAGTTCTTTTCTGCTTCCATGTTGTAGCCCTCCATATCTCTTGGTACGACCATAAGCAGAGGGGAGCAGGAAGCCCCCCTCTCCAGTAGATCTTTTCAAATCTCGACGTTCAGGAACTCGAGATCGGACGCGCTGAAGTCCTGTTCCTGACGGGCAATGATGGTGTTCTGCCCGTAGGTCGGAATGTCGACGAACCGGGCGCTGTAGCCCGAGACGCGAACGATGAGGTCATGGTGCTTCTCAGGTTCGCGCTGCGCTGCGCGCATTTCGTCCGTGCTGACGACGTTGAACTGAACATGATCGATATTCAGGTCGTGCCAGGTCTTCATGTACGAGTTCCAGATTTCGAAACCATGCTTGGAGCGCATGATCGGCACGGACAGACGCTGGTTCAGCAGGTTGCCCTTCTGGTTCTTCTGCACCTTCGACACGGAGCGCAGCACCGCGGTCGGGCCCTTCTTGTCGGTGCCCATGTAGGGAGAGATGCCACCGTCGTCTGCTGCCTCGCCACCGAAACGACCGTCGGGCGTGGGGCCCGTGCGCGAGCCGACTTCCATGTACAGTCCGACCGCCTGACCAGTCGGCATGACCGGGCCGCCTGAGTAGTTGGTGATCTTGCGCATCTCGCCGCCGATGATCTCCTCATAGAAGCGGGTGATGATGCCGTCGGCGTAGTCGTCGTCGTTGCCCCACTTCGGCGCACGCTTGAAATCGACGCGCATTTCCTCGAAGCCTTCCCAGTTCGCCTTCAGCGCCTGGCTGAGTTGTTCGAGGGTGTACTTCTTCTCCTCGAATACCAGCTTCTTGATGGCCACGAGGGAGTTCGCCGCGACGATCGTCGTGATCGGGTTGTGCCAGCCGTTGGGTTGCTCGGACAGGGCGCAGGCGTCCATGCCGAGTTCCATGCAGCCGTCGTCGATTGCGGACACGAAGGGCATCTGCAGGAAGCGTTGCTCGAAGTAGCGCGACACGTCCTTGGTGCAGATGCAGAGGTTGATCGCGTACTGATACTGTTCGCGGAAGGCCTCCCAAACGTCCTCGAAGGTCTTCAACGATGTGAGATCGCCGGTCTTGGGGCCCAACTGCATGTCGGCGTACGACCAGTCGTAACCGTCGTTCAGCGTGATTTCCAGCAGCTTGGCCGGGAAGATCGAGCCGCCGCCTTCCGAGCGGGTCTTTTGCGTCTTGCGGCGGCCGTGGATGCCGGGCGACATGCACAGCACGTTGACCCAGTTGTGGGCTTCCTCGTCGGTGGCGCCGTTGCCGTTCAGGCTGAACTTGGCGTATTCCTTCATCTGCTCCGTGCCGATCTCGTCGTGCTTGATGGACGGATAGCCGAGACCGTCGCGGATGCACTCGAAAACCCAGCGCAGCGTCTTTTCACGGTTCTTCTTCGAATAGCGGAAGACGATGGAAGGCTCGGCTGTGCGGATCCGCTTGGCCGCCTCGAGGATGGCGTCGGTCATGTCGTTGCAGGCGTCCTCGCCCCTGGCGTTGGTGCCGCCGACGGTGAGGATGAACAGATCGTTCGAACCCGGGAAGATCTCGCGGTAGGCGCGCGACTTGCCGGCGCCGTGCTCGGAAATCTTCAGACGTTCCATCTCGACGAGTTCCACCGCGCCCATGTGGTCCATCGGCTGGAACTTCTTGTCGATTACGGAAGCCTTGTAGTACGGCCACAGCAGGGTGTCTTCCTTCTGCGCGTAGCCGCTCGCGTAGCGTTCGATGGCGTGGCAGATCAGGAAGGTGAAGAACTTCGCCTGCATCGCGTCCTTGAGGCCCTTGCAGGGCTCGGCGGGAATGCGATGACAGATGTCGGCGATTTCGAGCAGTTCGGCCTGGCGCTTCGGATCGGTTTCAAAATTTTCGGCGACAATCCGGCACAGACGGGCCTGACGGCGCGCCCAGCTGATGACCGCCTTGCAGGCGATGACCATCGCCTTCCAGTTGTCGATCTTGGCGATGTTGTCGAGACCCTTGGTGCCGTTCCAGGGGAAGGTGGACATATCGCCCTGGGCTTCGGCGATATGCTTCTCGGCGAGCTTGATGCGCGCGAGCAGCCCGTCCTCCAGGACGGTCTCGTAGGGCGGCACGATACTGTTGTAACCGGACGCGAAGGAGGGGGCCTCCATGCTGCTGACCTGGTACATGCGACCGAGGTCCGCCGGGTCGAAGTAGGGCTGGCACTTGCTTTGCAGGCTGTGCGGCTTCCAGTACTCGTTGATCGCCGCAGCCTCGTCGGCGGGCTGTGGAGAGTAGTCGCTCCTCAGGTAGTCCTGAACCGCCATGTGGGACAGTTCGGGATACAGCGGGAACATGTTGGGATCCTCGGCGTGGTAGCCGACGATGAATTCGTCCTCTTGAAGCACCAGGGTCGACTTGTTCAGAACGTTCGCCAGGCCGAGCGCGCGACGGATGGCTTCGGGCTTGCCTTCGCTGGCCTTGTGCGCTTCGGTCAGATAGCGCATGCGCTCGATGCCGGCCGTGACGCTCTTTTCGATGAACTCGCCGGCGGATGCGTGCTTCCAGCGGCAACGCTCCTTCAGGCGCTTGGTTCTAGCGGTCGAAGGTTTTTGCAGATGCTCGTGCAACTCGTCGGCTGGAATCTTCGCTTCCGCCGGATCTTCCGGCGTGAAATTGAGCGTCTTCCCCTTATATTCCAGAATCTTGGCGCTTACGATGTCGTTCATGGCGGTCTCCTCAAGCTTTGGTCTTAGCGCTTCGCGTAAAAGGCTTCACATTGCGTGCTGTTCTCGAATACCGGCTTGGAGAGCCAGTATTTGCCCTTTTCGTCTTCCTTTTCGCGCACGCAGTCTGCCTTTCCTGCTTCGTAGTCATCCGCGTCCTTGGGGACGGGAAAGAAGTTTGCGCACTGCTTGCATGTGGTGGTTCCCATGGATGAGTCTCCTTTGATTTATGCAATACACCCCGTCCCAGCGTCGCGACTGCTCGTGTGTCTGTCCGCTGTGATCCCAACCAACCCGCCGATCGTTACGCTCTTGATGCCGGCGAGCTTCAGACCTTTGGCGAGTGGTACTACCTTCTCGGGCGGGTTCTCTTCCACACCCAAGTACTGGTACTCCTTTTCCCTGCCCAAGGAGCGGTACTTGCCTTCTCCATAGACGTGATAATTTAGAATATCGACGCCGTCCAGCTGTGCGGCATGGCGACTCAAATAAGTGATGTAGTCCTCGAAATCCGTTTGGGAGTCATTGAATCCCGGAATTACAGGGATGTGTATGCGAACATCGGCCTTGGCTTGCAAGAGATGCTCGATATTTTCGAGTATCGGTTGCAGTGGCCAGCCAACGACTTCCTCGTGCTTTTTCGGATTCAGCGATTTCAGGTCGACGATGAACAGGTCGACGAACTCCAGTAGCGGCTGGATCGTTCCCCATTTCTTTGGAAAGCAGGAGGTCTCGATCGCGACGTGGACGCCGCGCTCCTTGATTCTGCGTGCCAGTTCCAACGTGAACGCGGGATGAAAGAGAGGATCGCCGCCGCTGATTGTGACCCCGCCGCCGCTATTGCGGTAAAACGGCTCATCGGACAAAACTTCCTGCAGGATCTCATCGAGTGTCATTTCAACCCCGACGGATTCGCGGCTGCCCGTGAGGCAAACAGCGACGCAGCGCATGCAATTTGTGCATTTGTCGCGGTCAAGCTTTAGGGTCTGGGTGCCTCTTGGCCCATCGACCAGCTGCGATGCGCCGGTTGGGCAGACCGCCGCACACCGTCCGCAGCTCACGCAGCGATCACGGTTGTAATAGTATTCCTTGGTCACCTTTTGTGTTTCAGGATTGTGGCACCAAGGACATTTCAGTGGGCAACCCTTCAAGAACACCGTCGTCCGGAATCCCGGACCATCCTGCAAGCTAAAACGCTGTATTTCGGTGACTAAGGGAGTTTTCACGTCAGCCCCTGCATCGCGTGTGGTGAATTTCATCCGGCCGGTTTCGATCGGCTGTCGCGCGCATGTTCGTTCCGCTTGGTCGAGTGTTCCTGCATATCCAGTCTGCAAGCCCGATCTTCCAAGGCGTAAGAAGTGATTCTCGCGAGATTCCATTAGGCATCTGCCTCGATGGCAACTTCAATCGGTGCGAACACCCATCAGGGTGGTGATGTCCCTTGCTTTTCCGCTTTTTCGTCGGAGCTCGCTCAAAATGTATTCGGCAGGTGTCACGGGTTGCTCTAGACTCGCTGGTCATGCATGTGGGGGCATGGTGAGCTCTTGCCTCATTGAGGGCTATTAGACTTTGGTTTAGCTGCGGTGCAGCAAAAATGGCACGACGGGAAAGGCTGGTGCGGCGCTCGCGTTTGGATCGATCGGAATCCGCGCTCCCTACTCCACGTACTTGATCCGGGAGTCAGTTTGGATGTTTCCTAAGGCCGCTCATCCGCGCCATCAGCCCTCGGAGGGGCCGAGCGCTGTGTTCCCACCGCGGGAAGTGCCGGGAAGCCAGGATCCTGGGGTGGCGCTGCATGCCGATTTCTTGGTCCGGTGCCTTCGCCGTCCTTTCGCGTCAGGTGTGCATCGCCCGTGGGGGCGAGGAAGGACGCGGCGCGCGCCCTGCACCCTGCTGGCTCGTCCGTTAGGGAGGTGTTCAGATCAGCGCAGACCTGGCCCTTGTGCGGAGCAGCGATCGACGCCTCGACGCGTTCGAGCAGATGCACACTCGGCTCGTCGGTCGGCCCGCACTGCATTGCGCCGCGGGCATCGAGCCGCAGGCGGATCCGACCCTGCCGGGCACCTCGTTGAGTTGAGCGTCCACTTGAAAGAGGGGTCGCCGAGAAGCGGGTTGATCGACTCAAGGTCGCCTTTGCCCGGGGTGGGCTGCGCGACCATCGATTTCACGGCGTTCCGGGGGGCGTTCGGTCGACCACAACCGCCGCCTGCGCCTTCCGAAAGCACCGGCCGGTGAGCGCCAGGCCGGAGTACGAAGCTCGAGCGCCGAGGAGTGCTCGACTTCGAAGGGGACGATGGTCGATTGGGTGATGGCCGAATATGCTGCAGCAGGAAGGGATACCAATGGGTTACGGCGCCTTCCGGCGTTGTCTTGGCACGGTTTCACGATTGACATGTAGACGGACTTCACCATGACTTCGAACAACAAAGCGGAATCGGATCTCCCGGTGGCTCTGCAGGTTCGCGATGTGACGTTGCGCGCTGTCGACGACGTTCAAACCTATCGGGAAAAGCTGGCCCGCGTCGTGCTTGATGGGCTTTATGAATTTGTCGGCCTTCTCGATGCCAATGGGAGAACGCTTGAAATAAATCAAGCCGCATTGGATGGAGCGGGAATTCGGCTGGAAGACATCCGTGACAAGCCGTTCTGGGAGGCCAGGTGGTGGCAAGTATCGAGGGAAACCCAGGAAGAGCAGCGCAAGCTTATCGAGCGCGCAAGCACCGGTGAGTTTGTCCGTTGTGATGTGGAAATCTATGGTCGAGCGTTTGGCGAAGAAACGATTGTTGTCGACTACTCCATTCTTCCAATCCGCGACCGCAATGGACGGGTTGTGTTCTTGCTCCCCGAAGGCAGGAACATCACCGACAAGAAGCGAGCGGAAGCGGAGCTGGCGCGAAAAAACGAAGAGTTGCAGCACTTGCTCGAGAAGGTTCGTCAGCTGGATGAGGCAAAAGATGAGTTCTTTGCCAATTTGAGTCACGAGTTGCGTACGCCGCTTTCCCTGATACTTGGCTCCATCGAGTCGCTACTCGCCGAGTCTGGACATGGTTCAGAAGTGCAGCGTCGCGACATGGGGGTCGTCAAACGGAATGCCGTCACATTACTCAAGTATGTGAACGATCTTCTCGATCTCGCAAAGCTACAGGCGGAAAAGCTGCGGCTCCACTATGCTCGCGTCGACCTCTCCGCGGTTACGAGGGTGATTTGTGCGCATTTCGAAGCCTTGGCGGAGTACAGGTCCATTACATATGTCATGGATATCCCGGCCTCAATGGAGGTGGAGCTTGACGTTGAGAAATACGAGCGGATCGTGCTGAATCTCTTGTCCAACGCCTTTAAATTCTCCCCCGACGGCGGGCGCATTCGCTGTTCATTGAGTGAGGCCGGTGCCGACAGGATCTTGCTCAGCATTCAGGATGGTGGTCCCGGGATCCCCGCTGATCAACGGAATGAGATTTTTGGTCGCTTCAGGCAGGGTGGGGATGTCGACGCCCGGCATTTTGGAGGAACCGGGCTGGGTTTGACGATAGTGAAAGAATTCGTCAACTTGCACGGGGGAATGGTGGTCGTGTCCGATGCTCCCGGGGGGGGCGCGCTATTCCAGATCGAATTGCCGCGTCATGCGCCTCCCGGGATATATGTCAGCGCCGTAGCGCCGGCCAGTGAAACGATCTCTGCGCCGTTTGATGTCGGCGAATCGGCTCGCGAAGAACGGAATGCATGGACTGGCGATGAGGCAGTCGGCAACCGTCCACGTGTCCTGATTGTCGAAGACAACCAAGACATGCGCAGTTTCATAGGCAGGGTGCTGATTGACGAGTATCAGATCAGCGTTGCCGCCGATGGCGCGGAGGCACTGAGCCTGATCGCCGCGTCTCCTCCGGATCTGGTCATCACCGACTTGATGATGCCCAAGGTGAGCGGCCAGTTTCTGGTGAAGGAGATACGTTCAAGAGCGGATTCGGCCAATGTCCCGATCTTGGTGCTTTCGGCCAAGGCGGACGATGGGCTGAGAATAAAATTGCTGGCGGAGTCGGTGCAGGATTACGTGGTCAAGCCATTCTCGGCCACGGAATTGCGCGCACGCGTGCGAAATCTGGTCACCATGAAGCGGGCTCGCGACGCCCTGCAAAGGGAGCTCGCCAGCCAAAGCGACGATTTATCGCAGTTGACGCAGCAGATCATTGGAAATCGCCAAGCATTGCAGCGGAGCCATGCTGCATTGCAGGAGTCCGAGTCGCGCTGGCGTGCCGTGTATGAAAGTTCCGCTGCAGGGATCGTGTTGACAAATATTGACGGCCTTGTCCTTTCTGCGAATCACGCATTTCAAAAAATGGTCGGATATACAGAGGATGAGCTGAAAATTGTCTCAATATCGGAGCTCATTCCTGAGTCCGACCGCGAAACAATGCAATCGAGGGTATTGAACCTGATCAGCGGTCGCGTGGAGGATTATCAAGTCCAGCGACAATGTCGACACAAAGACGGTAGGCTGGTGTGGGCGAATGTGCGGGCGTCACTTATACCGGGGCTGGCCAATCAGCCTCCGATGTTGCTCAGAATCTTCGATGATATTACGGAGAAAATTCAGACTGAAACCGAACTGGCAAGAGCAAGGGAGAAGTTGATCAGGGTCATGCGCGTAACAGCAATGGGTGAATTGGCGGCGTCGATTGTTCATGAGTTGAATCAGCCGCTTGCCGCCATTGTGACAAATGGCCAGGCAGCGTTGCGCTGGCTTGCTTTCAACCCGAGCAATCTGCTGGAGGCCGTAGAGGCGCTGCGAAGAACAATTTATGACGCCAATCGTGCGAGTGAAATAATAAAGCGTATCCGCGATTTTCTTAAGCGGGGAGAGGGGCAGCGAACGCCAGTGGATATTTCCCAGGTCATTGCGGATGTCGTTGCGATCGTCGGTGATATGGCGCGCAGCCACTGCATCGATGTTCGCTACGAGGCGCCGGATCGATTGGCGCCGGTGATTGCGGATAAGGTTCAGCTGCAGCAGGTCATTCTGAATTTATGCCTCAATGGAATGGAGTCCATTGTTTGCGGGCGCTCTGATCGGCGCGTGCTCTCGATTTTCGCTCGACAGTCCGAGGGAAATAAACTGATCGTATTCGTCCAGGACTCTGGCCCAGGTCTTGCCGCCGACGAGGCCGAAAGGATCTTTGAGGCGTTTTATACGAGCAAGGTGGAGGGGCTTGGCCTGGGGCTTGCAATCAGTCGGTCAATCATTGAGGCGCATGGCGGCCGCCTTGATGTCTTACCCCCTTCCACGGAGGGCGGGGCCACCTTCTTCTTCACCTTGCCCACAGAGGAGATGGTTAGCCCATGTGCCCGACAATAGATGCAGCGACTGTCTATCTGGTCGATGACGATCGCTCCATGCGCGAAGCAATTTCCAGTTTGGTCCGCTCGGTCGGTCTCAACGTGGAGACATTTTCGTCGGCGCGGGAGTTCTTGGATCACATCCGTTCTGAAGCGTGCGCCTGCTTGGTTCTTGATGTTCGGATGCCACGCATGAGCGGCTTTGATCTCCAGCATGCGCTAATAGAGAAAGGTGTCGATATTCCAATCATCTTCATTACCGGTCATGGGGATATTCCCATGGCGGTTCGCGCCATCAAGTCGGGTGCGCTGGAATTTCTTCCCAAGCCTTTTCGTGATGACGAGCTGCTTGATGTAATCAATAAAGCGCTGAATATTAATCAGGAGGTCCGGGAGCACAAGGCGGAAGCGGACAAAGTGTGGAAGAAGTACGAGGGTCTTACGGATCGAGAAAAGGAAGTATTTCCTCTTATTGCAAAAGGTTTGTTGAACAAGCAGATTGCGGGGTGTCTCGGGGTTGCCGAAGTCACCATAAAAGTTCACCGCCATAATGTCGCCAGAAAGTTGGGGGTTCGAACGCTGGCCGATCTGGTGCGACTGTACGAGAGGTTAAGGAGTATCGGGCTGATCGATGATGCACATGAAAAATGATCGAGGCGGATCGCCTGATCTGGCTAGGCTGATGGCAAAATGCGGACAGATCTCGATGCAATGCATGCTGCGTTGGCATCCCGCATGCATGTGGAGATGGCGGGGGCGGTCCACCCCATCGTGAGCAAAGGGCTTGGGGAAGGATGTGATCGTGACGGTCAGGGAAGGTGCGGAGGTGCCGTTCGATGTCGGGGACGTGCCCACGATCCGCTGGAAGAGGCAGCAGGATCTCCAGGAAGGGCTGCGTAAGTACATTTCCGATCTCGTCGTGAAATATGGCAGGTGAAGTGTGCGCACGTTCATGGTGGAAGATCGGTAGGTAGCGAGTTCTCGCCACGGCCGCTGGCTCGAGGCGCCGGAAACGCGTCGCGCTGCGGTTTTGACGACCACGATCCGCGAGCACTTCGCGATGGCCGAAGTGGTGTTCGTCTTCACGCGGCTCGCGCCCGCGTCAGCGCAGCGAGGTAGCGCGCCGGCGGCCGCCCGAGCGCCTTCTTGAACATCGTGATGAAGGCGGTGACCGACTCGTAGCCCAGCTCTGCCGCGACCTGTTGCACGCTGGCGCCGCCCGACAGTTCGCGCAGCGCCACCAGCAGCTGCAGCTGCTGGCGCCAGCGCCCGAAGCTGAGGCCGGTTTCGCGTCGCATCAGGCGGGCCAGGCTGCGCTCGCTCATCGCCAGGCGCTGCGCCCACTCGGGCAGGGTGCTGCGGTCGGCCGGGTCGCGGATCAGCATGTCGGCGACGCGGCGCAAGCGCGGATCGTCGGAGATCGGCAGATGCAGGCGCCCGACCGGCATGTTCGCGAGTTCATCGAGCAGCACGCCGGCGAGGCGGGCAGTGGGGCTGTCGGGCGGATACTCGCGGGGGAGGCCGGCGAGGTGCTGCACGAGCTCGCGCACCAGCGGCGAGATCGCCAGCGTGCACGGGTGGTCGGGCAGGGCCGCGGCGCCGGGCTCGACGAACAGCAGGCAGATGCGGGCGTTGGGCGTGACGCGGTTGCTGTGCTGCAGGTCGCCCGGCACCCACACCGCGCAGTGGGGCGGCACCAACCACACCGCGCCGGGGACTTCGCAGATCACCGCGCCGCGCAGCGCCAGTACCAGCTGTCCCTTGCGGTGCCGGTGCAGGGGGGCTTCGTCGTCGTTCTCGGGCACTTCCACCCGCAGCGCGATCACGGGGCGGGTGTTGTGGTCGGGATCGAAGCTGCGCCAGGAAGCGTCCGCGGGCATGGCTTGGCCGGATTTCAAGACAAGTTGGCAATCTATCCAGATCTCTCCGCCCGGTAAATCCGTAAGCTCGACACCATCCAGAACAAGCTTGCGGAGGTCGCCCATGAGACCGCCTTCTTCTCCGTCCCCGTCTTCCTCGTCTCCCGTCTCGCCGCCCCGCGCTTCCCGGCTCCGCCAGCGGTCCTCCGGCGGCCTGCGCGCGGCGCTGCTGCTGACCGGCATCCTGCTGATCGCAGCCAACCTGCGCGCGCCGGTCACCGGGCTTGCGCCGGTGCTGGCGATGATCCAGGAGGTGTTCGCGCTCGATACCGCACGCGCTGGTCTGCTCACCACGCTGCCGCTGCTCGCCTTTGCGCTGGTGTCGCCGCTCGCGCCCTGGCTGGCGCGTCGCGTCGGGCTGGAGCGTGCGCTGTTCGGCGCGCTGGCGCTGATCGCGGCCGGCGTCGTGCTGCGTTCGGCAGGACTGGTGTGGAGCCTCTTCGCCGGCACGGCGGTGATCGGGGCCGGCATCGCGATCGGCAACGTGCTGTTGCCAGCGCTGTTGAAGCGCGACTTCCCGAGCCGGATCGCCAGCGTGACCGGTGCCTACGCCTTGAGCATGGGAGTGGCCGCGGCGCTCGCCTCGGCGACCGTGTTTCCGCTCGCGAGCCAAGGCGGGGTCGGCTGGTCGGGTGCGCTGCTGGCGATGGTCGTGCTGCCGGTCGGCGCGCTGCTGCTGTGGTGGCCCCAGCTCGGCCGCCACGCGGCGGCAGCCCCGACCGGCGCCTCGGCCGCGCCCGGCGGCCCGATCTGGCGCCACGCACTGGCCTGGCAGGTGACGTTGTTCATGGGCCTGAACTCCTTCGTTTACTACGTGATGATCGGCTGGCTGCCCGCCATCCTCGCCAGCCGCGGCTATTCGGCCGTCGAGGCGGGCTCGCTGCACGGCTGGATGCAGCTCGCCTCGGCGCTGCCCGGGCTGATGCTCGGGCCCCTGATCCAGCGCCTGCCCGACCAGAAGCTCGTCGCCCTGGCGATGGCGCTGCTGGTCGCCGCAGGCCTGCTCGGCCTGCAATGGCTGCCCGGGCTGGCGGGCCTGTGGGTGTCGCTGGTCGGCTTCGGTGCGGGCGCCTGCATCATCCTGGCGCTGATGTTCATGGGCCTGCGCACCCACGATCCACGTCAGGCTGCGGCCCTGTCGGGCATGGCGCAGTGCGTCGGTTACCTCCTCGCCGCCTTCGGTCCGCCGCTGATCGGCGGGCTGCGCGACGCCACGCAGGACTGGAGTCTGCCGCTCAGGGTGTGCCTGGGGTTGGCACTGGGGATGGCGGGGCTGGGAGTGCTCGCCGGGCGGAACCGGAAGATTCCGGGCGCCCCCACAGCGGAGCGGTAACCGGCATGAATACCCCGGTTCCCGCCTCGCCCGATCGGCTGCCGTTCAGAAAAACATGCGACAAGTGCTGCGGCCGATCTTGAAGGTCCACAGACTCGCCTTGTCGCTCGAGTACGCCGACGATAGAGGATATAGTGCAGGCCTCGAACGTCGACACGCCCCCGTTGTTCTTTGCGAACCCGGTAAGGGAAGAGCTGTCGGTGGCCTGCTCTTTCTATCGAGACAAGATGAGGTTACACTCTTTACTGAATAAATAAACAGGAGATCGAGGTGCGTGTCGCTGGGCTTTTCGCAGGAATCGGCGGCTTCGAACTGGGACTGGCGGAGTCGGGCCATCGGGCGGATCTCCTTTGCGACATCCTCCCGACTTCGCAAGCGGTCTTGCGGTCGCGTTTCCCGGAGGCGGATCTGGTGTCCGATGTCGTGGCGCTCGGCTCGCTCGGTAGGGAAACAGAGATCGTGACGGCGGGTTTCCCTTGTCAGGACCTGTCTCAGGCGGGAAGAACTGCGGGCTTGGCGGGGCATCGCTCGGGATTGATCGGCGAAGTCTTCCGTCTGCTCGAAGGCTCCAGGAGACAGCATCGCCCGGTACCGCTCGTGATCGTCGAGAACGTGCCCTTCATGCTGCAATTGGGCCGAGGCGGTGCGATGCGCGCGATCGTGGACGAGTTCGAGCGCCTGCAATATCTGTGGGCTTATCGAGTGCTGGACACCTATTCGTTCGGATTGCCTCAACGGCGCGAGCGGGTCTACCTCGTGGCGGCCTCGCGAGAGTCGGGTATCGACCCTTCATCGATCCTCCTCTCCGACGATGCCCCGATCGAGCGTCCGCAGACCTCGCTCGGCAGACTTGCCCACGGCTTCTATTGGACCGAAGGCCTCCGCGGTCTCGGATGGGCGGTCGACTCGGTGCCGACTCTCAAGAACGGAAGCACGATCGGTATCGCGTCGCCTCCGGCAGTGCTGCTTCCCGACGGACGGATCGTGAAGCCCGGGCTTCGTACGGCCGAGCGTCTCCAAGGCTTCGAGGACGGCTGGACCGAACCTGCGGAGATCGTCGGAAAAGGTTCGCTACGATGGGCCCTGGTGGGTAATGCGGTGAGCGTTCCTGTCCCGCGATGGATCGGGAGCAGGATCAACCAGCCGGGCGGTTACGTGCGCCTTCGAGATCGCGAGTTTCCGGTCGATGGCAAGGCGCCACGTGCGGCACGCTTCGACGGTACCCGCCGATATGCGGTGGAGATTTCTCCCGATGCGCTCGGCCTTCGGCCGCCCGGCCTGCTCGACGTGATGCAGGACGATTTCGAACTGCTGAGCGAGAAAGCCACGAATGGCTTCTACAAACGCACGCAGGCGGCGAAACTCAATTTCGCTCCCGGTTTCATCGATGCTGTTTCTGCCCACCTCGAACGCATGAGGAGCGGGGGATATCCGCCTCCGCACTTCAGGCAGGCTGCCTGAATCTCAACTGTCCTCTTCCCCCGGGGAGAGGATTTCGACTTCGCCATCCTCCCAGCGGAACTCCGTATGGTTGCGCTGCTGGTACGCTGCGTAGATCTGTCCGGTCAGTTCTTCGTACGACAAGAGTCTGCGAGGAAGCCCGTCTGCTCCCGATAGTTCGCCATCGCGTCGAGGGATGCCTTGTTTCGGCGGAGCGGCTTGGATGTCGAAGAACGCAAGCGCGCTACCGTCGGGCTCGTACAGTCCGATGTAGCCCTTCTCGAACAGGGATGTCCGGTCGTCGGGCTCGGAGCGACCGACCCGCCCACGTAGTTTCCTTACCCAGCTTCCGAATGAAGAAGGCGTGGCTTTCGTCTTCGCATCCAGACAGCTGTCGAAAGGCAGGAAGAGGATTGCTACCATCACTGCGTAGGGCTGACGTTCGTGATAAATGGTCGCTTCGATTCCGAGTTCCTCGTCGTTCCGCTTCATGTTGTGCGTGTAGCGGCCCGCGTTTCCCCCTTCCCTGATGTGGACGGACTTCAGCGATATTCCAAGTGCGAGCCCGAGTTTCGGTGTCGAGAAGTTGATATCGAGCTGTTTTTTTCCCTTGCTCGACGGCGCGCTGCGAGCAGTGCTCGCTTCGATGCCCGGGAATAAAGGGGCGAGGTCTGCGGCCAACTCTTCGGCCATTCGGTCGGCGAAGCGCACTGCATATTTCGTCTTTTCTCCTTGAGGCGAGTCCGAGCCCGGCCTCGGGAGAGAGGTCCCGAGGACGAGCTTCAGCACTTCATCGCCCCCCCTGGGGCTGGTTTCGACTTTCTTGTTCGGTTTCGCCATGTCGGATGTTCTCAGCAAGGGCGCCCGTAGTGCGCTGATGGCGCGCATACGAGGCAATGACACCAAGCCGGAGCTTATCGTGCGCCGCACCTTGCACGCCATGGGCTATCGATATCGCTTGCATGTCGGGGACCTTCCCGGGACCCCCGATCTGGTCTTTCCTTCACGCCGCAAGGTCGTGTTCGTGAACGGTTGTTTTTGGCACGCGCACGAGTGTCGCCATGGTCTGCGACGTCCAAGTACCAACGTCGAGTTCTGGAATGCGAAAGCCCTCGCAAACCGGGAGCGCGACGCACGTGTCGAACGAGCGCTCAGGGAGGCGGGTTGGGATGTCGAGGTCGTCTGGGAGTGCGAGACGAAGAGCAAGGATCGCCCGTGGCTGCGCAGGATCGTGCAATGGCTGGGGCCTTCCTCCTCGTCCGCCAAGGCGGATATTTCAGCGGGATCGGGAGACTCGTCGGGGCCCCGGCTAGAGTCGGGGCCCTCGTGACATTCCACCCCCGCACACCGCCATGTACAAGACCCTCCCCGCCTTCGCCACCGCGGACACGCGCCCCAGCTTCGACTACCCGCGCCCCGAGCGCCTGGTCGCGGGCAATCCGCGGCGCGCCACCTGGAACCACTTCGAGCGCGACGGCATGTCCGCCGGGTTGTGGGGCTGCGAGCCGGACGCGTGGCGGATCGCCTTCGCCGACGACACCGACGAGTTCTTCCATGTGCTCTCGGGACGCGTCCGCATCACCGACGAGGGCGGTCTGGCGCGCGAATTCGGGCCGGGCGAGGCGTGCGTGATCCCGGCAGGCTTCAACGGGGTGTTCGAGGTGCTGGAGACGGTGGCGACGCACCATGTGTTCGTGAAGCGCGGCGAGATGGGGTAAGGGCGCATTCTGGCAGGCGCCTTGCCCGTCGCTGGTGCAGCGTCTAGGCTGCAGAAGCCACCCGGAGGTTGCTGCCATGCCCGCAAAGTTCTCCTCGCTCGTTCTCGGCCTCTGCGTCGCTTCGGCGGTATTCGCGCAGGCACGCCCACCGATTCCGAGCGTGGTGCTCGATCACATGAACGAGCTCGACCGGCGTTGCGCTGCTGCCGGCGGGCGCCCGGGGGAAGGGCGGTACGTCGTGGCGCAGGACTTCACTGGCGATGGCCGGCTCGACTATCTGCTCTCCGAGGGTGATTACGACTGCGTTGGCCGGCCGGGCCAGTTCCGCAAGGGTGCGCGCGCGCGGGTGGACCTCTTCGTCGTCGACGCGCGCAACGACGCGCGCCGGGTCTATTCCGACCAGCTCGTCGGCTATCGCGTGCTCGCCGGCAAGCCGGCCAAGTTGCAGATCGCCCGCCAGGGGGCCGCGTGCGGCGCAGGCGCCGACGCCCGCACGCAGTGCGCAGCGCAATTGGCCTGGAACGGGCATGGCTTCGGCGAGGCGATCGCCGTGAGCGACGCGAAGGCCCCGACTGCGACCGCGTCGGCAGAATCCGCCGCCGTGACGTCGGGTCCGGTGGCCGAAAAGGCAGGAGCGCCTGCCCTTGTGACGGCGGGTCCGGCTCCCGTTCCCCTCGTCGTGGCACCCGGCGCGCGCGCGCGCTTCCTGGCCGACTGTCGTCAGGCCTATGTGTCGCGCAGCGCCGATGCGGTGCGCTGGGTCGACGAGCAGTGCGCGGTGGATTGGGTCAAGATCGACGCGAGCGCCGCGGCGACCGATGCGCTGCTGGCCGCCTTGCCGGCGTCGGCGGGTGAGGCGGTGCCGCTGGCGATGCTGCGGCAACGCTTGGTCGGGATCCGTTGGGCGGCCAAGCAGCGCTCGCGCGAGCTCTCTGCGAGCGGCCGCCTGGGCAAATTCGAGCTGTCGGTCACCGGTGCGCCTGCGGCAAGGACGCTGGGTGTCAACTGGAGCGAAGTCGGCGCCGAGCCACCCTATGACATCGTCGGCGCGATGCGGGCGCGCGGTGTGAAGCTGATCGAACTCGCTTGCGAGGAGTTCGGCGCCGGCGAGTGGCAGCGTGTCTTCTCGGGCAGCGCGCCGGGAAGAGCGCCATTCCGGCTGGAAGTCGGCCAGCGCGTGGCGCCGTTTGCGAATTCCACTTCCTACTACGGGGCGACGATCGACCTGTCCGGGCGGGCTCCGGTGCCGCCGGTGCCGAGGTCGGTGTGCAACAACCCGAGCAACCTGCTCTAGGCTTTCGTGGCGACCGCTGGGGCGTCCTCTGGTCGAGGAGGCTTCAATGCGGACGCGGGGCAGGGGCGAGCGGGGATGAGCCTGCTTGCCCGGGCTCGTCGTCGAATTCGAGGGTGTCGTCGGGGGCGATCGACCCCAGCGGCTTTGCGTGGGTGTCCGCGTGCATTGAAGCAGCTCCACCGCCTGCCCTGAACGTGCTCGGTGCCACCCCGGTCCATTCCCGGAACGCGCGTGCGAAGCTCTTCTCGCTGTCGAAGCCGACCGCGGCCGCGATCTGCTTCACCGGTCTGGCGCTCTGCAGCAGCAGCTTCACCGCATGTTCGCGCCGCGCCGCGTTCTTCAGGCGCTGCAGCGACACGCCTTCTTCCTTGAGCTGTCGGTGCAGGGTGCGCACCGACAGGTTGAGCTGTGCGGCAACCTCCTCGGCGGTGTGGGCGGCGGCGGGGTTGGCGGCGAGCAATTGCGCGACGCCATGCACCAGCAGGCGGTCGCGGCGGTACTGCAGCACGGTGAGCGGCAGCGCACGCTGCAGCATGGCCTGCAGCGCCTTCTCGTCGCGGCGCACCGGCAGGGCGAGGTAGCGCGCGTCGAAGCGGATGCAGGCGGCCGCGGCGGAGAAACGCGCCGGGCCGGCGAAGAGGTAGGCGTAGGCGTCGGCGTGCGCCGGGGCAGGGAAGGGGAAGGCGGCCTCGCCGAGCGCGATGCGCGAATCGACCAGCCAGCAGGCGTAGCCGAGCAGGTAGCGCAGCGTGCTGACGAGGCAGAACTCGCGCAGCTCGCCGAGTCCGGCGTGCTCGGCGACGTGGATCGTAGCCATGCCGCCGCGTTGCGCGAGCTCGAAGACGATGTCCTCGGTCAGCAGGCGGTGGTGACGGCACCAGCGCTTGAGCGCCACCTCCAGCGTCGGCGAGGTCAGTGAGGCGCGGCAGAGCATGCCGTAGCTGCCCCAGGGCAGGCGGCGCGAGAACCAGCCCAGCGCCTCGTCGTCGAGCTCCTGCATCGCCACGCCCGAGAGCAGCTCCATCTGCGCGGCGGTGACATGTGCGGCCGGATCTTCCAGCAGCGCGGGCGGGATCTGCGCCTGCGCCAGCGCGCTGGCCGGATCCATGCCCCGCAGCCGATACCCGGCAACGATCGCACGGATGAAGGCGATCGGCGTGGCGGCGCGGCCGCGGGTGAGTTCGGCGGGCGAGGGGGCGAGGATCTTCATGTGCCGGAATGCTAGCCGGCGTGGCACGAATTGCAACCTCGATGGCACTCGCCGCGCGAGCGGCCCGGTTAATCTCGCCCCATCCGCGGGCGTGCGCCGTCCATAATGGATTTTCCGCGCACCGCCCCACGCGCCAGGACAACCTCGAGAAGGAGACACCCCATGAACGTGCCCAGCCTGAACTTCAACCTCGGCGAGACCATCGACGCCCTGCGCGACACCCTGCAGGCCTTCTGCGCCGCCGAGATCGCCCCGCGCGCGGCCGAGATCGACCGCGTCAACGAGTTCCCCGCCGACTTGTGGAAGAAGCTCGGCGACCTCGGCGTGCATGGCATGACGGTGAGCGAGGAGTACGGCGGCACCGACATGGGCTACCTGGCGCACATCGTGGCGATGGAGGAGATCTCGCGCGCGTCCGCCTCGGTGGGCCTGTCCTACGGTGCGCACTCCAACCTGTGCATCAACCAGATCCGCCGCAACGGCACCGAGGCGCAGAAGCAGAAGTACCTGCCCAAACTGATCTCGGGCGATCACGTGGGCGCGCTGGCGATGTCCGAACCCAACGCCGGCTCCGACGTGGTGAGCATGAAGCTGCGCGCCGACCGCAAGGGTGACCGCTTCATCCTCAACGGCAGCAAGATGTGGATCACCAACGGCGGCGACGCCGACACCCTGGTGGTCTATGCCAAGACCGACATCGCCGCCGGCCCCAAGGGCATCACCGCCTTCATCATCGAGAAGGGCATGAAGGGGTTCAGCCACGGCACCCACCTCGACAAGCTCGGCATGCGCGGCTCCAACACCTTCCCGCTGTTCTTCGACGACGTCGAGGTGCCGGCGGAGAACGTGCTCGGCGGCGAGGCCAACATCGGTCGCGGCGTGCAGGTGCTGATGAGCGGCCTGGACTACGAGCGCGCGGTGCTCTCCGGCGGCCCGCTCGGCATCATGGCGGCGTGCATGGACGTGGTGGTGCCCTACCTGCACGAGCGCAAGCAGTTCGACACCCCGATCGGCGAGTTCCAGCTCATGCAGGGCAAGGTCGCCGACCTGTACTCCACCTGGAGCGCCTGCCGCGCCTATGCCTAC
Organism: Thauera sp. DNT-1; assembly: GCF_055393985.1. Classification (NCBI taxonomy): domain Bacteria; kingdom Pseudomonadati; phylum Pseudomonadota; class Betaproteobacteria; order Rhodocyclales; family Zoogloeaceae; genus Thauera; species Thauera sp. DNT-1. Next base: position 3,466,236 of record NZ_AP043752.1, read on the forward strand.
GCCGTGGGCCAGGCCTGCGACCGCACCGACCATGCGCGCACGCTGCGCAAGGACGCTGCCGGTGTGATCCTGTACACCGCCGAGAAGGCCACCTGGATGGCCGGCGAGGCGATCCAGACCCTCGGCGGCGTGGGCTACACCAACGAATATGCCACCGGCCGCCTGTGGCGCGACGCCAAGCTGTACGAGATCGGCGCCGGCACCAGCGAGATCCGCCGCATGCTGATCGGCCGCGAACTCTTCTCCGAGACCCGTTGAGCGGAGCCACCCCCATGAGCGTGATCAAATCCGGCATCAACACCCGCAGCGCCGACTTCCAGGCCAACGCCGCCGCCATGCGCGGCCTGGTCGAGGACCTGCGCGCCAAGGCCGCCGAGGTCAGCCTCGGCGGCGGCGAGGCGGCGCGCGCCAAGCACACCGCGCGCGGCAAGCTGCTCCCGCGCGACCGCGTCGGCCACCTGCTCGACCCCGGCACGGCCTTCCTCGAGATCGGCCAGATGGCGGCCTACGGCATGTACGACAACGACGCGCCGAGCGCCGGCGTGATCGCCGGCATCGGCCGCGTGCAGGGCCTCGAATGCATGATCGTGGCCAACGACGCCACCGTGAAGGGCGGCAGCTATTTCCCGATGACGGTGAAGAAGCATCTGCGCGCGCAGGAGATCGCCCAGGCCAACCGCCTGCCCTGCATCTACCTCGTCGACTCGGGCGGCGCCAACCTGCCGACGCAGGACGAGGTCTTCCCCGACCGCGACCACTTCGGCCGCATCTTCTTCAACCAGGCCAACATGTCCGCCCAGGGCATCCCGCAGATCGCGGTGGTGATGGGCTCGTGCACCGCGGGCGGTGCCTATGTGCCGGCGATGTCGGACGAGGCGGTGATCGTCAAGAACCAGGGCACGATCTTCCTCGGCGGTCCGCCGCTGGTGAAGGCGGCCACCGGCGAGGTGGTGAGCGCCGAGGACCTCGGCGGCGGCGACGTGCACACGCGCATCTCGGGCGTGGCCGACTACCTCGCCGAGAACGACAGCCACGCGCTCCACATTGCGCGCCGCATCGTCTCCAACCTCAACCAGCGCAAGGAGGTCGAACTGGCGCTCGCCGACAGCGAGGAACCCGCCTGCGACCCCGAGGAGATCTACGGCATCATCCCTGCCGACCCGCGCAAGCCCTACGACGTGCGCGAGGTCATCGCGCGCGTCGTCGACGGCTCGCGTTTCGACGAGTTCAAGCCGCGCTACGGCACCACCCTGGTCACCGGCTTCGCCCGCCTCTACGGCTACCCGGTGGGCATCGTCGCCAACAACGGCATCCTGTTCGGCGAGTCGGCGCAGAAGGGCGCGCACTTCGTCGAGCTGTGCGGCCAGCGCGGCATCCCGCTGCTGTTCCTGCAGAACATCACCGGCTTCATGGTCGGGCGCAAGTACGAGAACGGCGGCATCGCCAAGGACGGCGCCAAGATGGTCACCGCGGTCGCCACCGTGCAGGTGCCGAAGATCACCATGATCATGGGCGGCAGCTTCGGTGCCGGCAACTACGGCATGTGCGGCCGCGCCTACTCGCCGCGCTTCCTGTGGATGTGGCCGAACGCGCGCGTCAGCGTGATGGGCGGCGAGCAGGCCGCGAGCGTGCTCTCCACGGTGCGCCGCGACGGCATCGAGGCCAGGGGCGGCACCTGGAGCAAGGAAGACGAAGAAGCCTTCAAGGCGCCGATCCGCGAGCAGTACGAGGTGCAGGGTCATCCCTACTACGCCACCGCCCGCCTGTGGGACGACGGCGTGATCGACCCCGCGCAGTCGCGCCGCGTGCTCGGCCTGTCGCTGTCGGCCACGCTCAACGCGCCGATCCCGCAGACGAAGTTCGGTGTGTTCCGGATGTAAGGGGGCGAGATGAGCTACGAGACCCTGGAGATCGTGCGCGCAGCCGGCGTGGCGACGATCTGGATGAATCGCCCGGACGTGCACAACGCCTTCAACGCGCAACTGATCGCCGACCTCACGACGGCCTGCATCGAACTGGATGCCGACCAGGCAGTGCGCGCGGTGGTGCTGGCCGGGCGGGGAAGAAGCTTCTCGGCTGGCGCCGACCTCAACTGGATGAAGGCTGCCGGCGAGGCGAGCGAGGCAGAGAACTTCGCCGATGCGATGAAGCTTGCCGGCATGCTGCGCACCCTGGCCGAGATGAACAAGCCCACCATCGCGCGCGTGCATGGCGCGGCGCTCGGTGGCGGCATGGGCCTGGCGAGCGCCTGCGACATCTGCATCGCCGGGGACAAGGCGGTGTTCGCGACCTCCGAGGTCAAGTTCGGGATCATCCCGTCGGCGATCAGCCCCTACGTGATCCGCGCCATCGGCGAGCGTCAGGCCACCCGCTACTTCCAGACCGCCGAGCGCATCGGCGCGGCGCGCGCGGCCGAGCTCGGTCTCGCGCACGAGGCGGTGGCGAGCGAGGAACTGGACGCCAAGGTGAAGGAGGTCGTCGAGGCCCTGCTGCAGGGCGGTCCGAAGTCGCAGGCCGCGGCCAAGGACCTGATCCGCGCGGTGGCCAACCGGCCGCTGAGCGATGCGTTGGTGGAAGACACCGCGCGCCGCATCGCCAGCCTGCGCGCCACGCCCGAGGCCAAGGAAGGCCTGGCCGCCTTCCTCGACAAGCGCCCCGCGGCGTGGATCGCGCAGGCTTGAGCGGCCGACGCGCCGAACCGACACAAGACACGCTGGAGACGAAATGTTCGACAAGATCCTGATTGCCAACCGCGGGGAAATCGCCTGCCGCGTCATCAAGACCGCCCGCCGCATGGGCATCAAGACCGTCGCGGTGTATTCCGAGGCCGACGCCAATGCCCGCCACGTGCGCCTGGCCGACGAGGCGGTGCTGATCGGCCCGGCGGCGGCGCGCGAAAGCTACCTGGTGATCGACAAGATCATCGCCGCCGCGAAGCAGACCGGTGCCCAGGCCATCCACCCCGGCTACGGCTTCCTGTCCGAGAACGAGGATTTCTGCCACGCCTGCGAGCGCGAAGGCATCGTCTTCATCGGCCCGCCGGTGTCGGCGATCCGCGCCATGGGCTCGAAGTCCGAGGCCAAGAAGCTGATGGAGGCGGCCGGCGTGCCGCTGACGCCCGGCTACCACGGCGACGACCAGGACCCGGCCTGGCTGCACCAGCAGGCCGACGCCATCGGCTACCCGGTGCTGATCAAGGCTGCGGCCGGCGGCGGCGGCAAGGGCATGCGCCTGGTCGACAGGTCGGAGGACTTCATCGATCTGCTCGCCTCCTGCAAGCGCGAGGCGATCTCCAGCTTCGGCGACGACCACGTGCTGGTCGAGAAGTACATCACCAAGCCGCGCCACATCGAGATCCAGGTCTTCGGCGACACCCACGGCAACGTGGTGTACCTGTTCGAGCGCGACTGCTCGGTGCAGCGCCGCCACCAGAAGGTGCTCGAAGAAGCCCCCGCGCCCGGCATGACGCTCGAGCGCCGCGCCGCGATGGGCAAGGCCGCGGTCGATGCGGCCAAGGCGGTGGGCTATGTCGGCGCGGGCACGGTGGAGTTCATCGCCAACCAGGACGGTTCCTTCTACTTCATGGAGATGAACACCCGCCTGCAGGTCGAGCACCCGGTCACCGAGATGATCACCGGGCTGGACCTCGTCGAGTGGCAGCTGCGCGTCGCCTCGGGCGAGAAGCTGCCGCTGGCGCAGGAGCAACTGCAGATCCGCGGCCATGCGCTGGAAGCGCGCATCTACGCCGAAGACCCGGCCAAGGGCTTCCTGCCCTCGACCGGCAAGCTGGTGCATCTGGCGCCGCCGGCCGAGAGCCTGCACGTGCGCGTCGACACCGGCGTCGAGGAGGGCGACGAGATCAGCCCGCACTACGACCCGATGATCGCCAAGCTGATCGTGTGGGACATCAACCGCGACCGCGCGCTCGCCCGCATGCTGCAGGCCCTCGCCGACTACCGGGTGGTGGGCGTGGCCAACAACATCGAGTTCCTGTCGCGCCTCACGGCCTGTCCGGCCTTCGCCGGCGCCGACCTCGACACCGGGCTCATCGAGCGCGAGAAGGCCTACCTGTTTCCAGCCGACGAGGCCGTGCCGGCCGAGGTCCTGCAGATCGCCGCGCTTGCCGAGCTGCTGCGCGACGCCGCCTTCGCCGACCGCCGCGCGGCGCGCGGCGCCGATCCGGCCTCGCCCTGGCATGCCCGCGACGGCTGGCGCATGAACGCCACCGCCTGCCGCAGCCTGCTGTTCCGCCACGGCGAGAGCGAGCGCGCGGTCGAGGTGGCCTACCTGCCCGGCGCCTGGCGGCTGACGGTGGGCAGCAGCAGCGTGGTCGCGCGCGGCGAGCTCAACCCGCGCGGCCTGCTGCGGGTCGAGCTCGACGGCACCCGCATGGACGCCACCGTGATCGCCGCCGCCGGCCGTCGCCACGTCTTCGCCAGGGGCCGCGCCTGGCAACTGGCCGCGGTCGACCCGCTGCACCACGGTGGCGAGGGCGGTGGCGCCGAGGGCGGGCTGATGGCGCCGATGCCGGGCAAGGTGATCGCGCTGGTCGCCGCAGAGGGGGCGAAGGTGGAGAAGGGCGCGCCGCTGCTGATCCTGGAGGCGATGAAGATGGAGCACACCATCACCGCGCCGGCGGCCGGCACGGTCAAGGCCTTCCGCTTCGGCGTCGGCGACCAGGTCGGCGACGGTGCCGAGCTGGTGGAGTTCGAAGCCGCGGCGGTTTGAGGCCAACGCCGTGGCGGGGCGCCTGCGCCTGTTCGGCGCGGTCGCGGGTGCCCGGCGGCAATCGCGACTGGCGTCGCTCCCACATGGCCCCCGAGGCGCGGCGGTTTTCCGCAGGAGGCGTCCAAGCATGCCGCAGGGCGCACCGGCGCCACGCCTGTGCCGCGCAGCCGCCCGATCGCGACTTGCGTCGCTCGTACGGGAAGCGCCGGGCATCTGGCGCTTCCTGCCCACCTGCGATGGGGTGCGTCGGCGATGCCGGAAAACCGCGCGCGTGTGGGGCTCCCCGCCCGCTTGCGATGGGGTGGGTCGGTGATGACGGAAACCGTGCGCGCGTCTGGGGCGCCGTGTAGGAGCGACGCAAGTCGCGAATGAAGCGGTTCCGTGGTGGCGCGGGCACGGGATGGACAGGATTGCGAGCGCGACATGCCGCGCGACGACAAGAACAGGAGAGAGGACGACACGATGAGCAGCACTGCGAGCTATGTGCACGGCGCTTCCGCCAAACCCCTGATCGGCCAGACCATCGGCCGCTTCTTCGACGAGGCCTGCGCCCGCCACGCCGGCCGCGAGGCGCTGGTGGTGCGTCACCAGGACGTGCGCCTGACCTACGCGCAGCTCAAGAGCAAGGTCGACGCGCTCGCCTGCGGCCTGATGCGCCTCGGCCTGGAACCGGGCGAGCGCATCGGCATCTGGTCGCAGAACAACATGGAGTGGGCGCTGACCCAGTTCGCCAGCGCCAAGGCCGGCCTGGTGCTGGTGAACATCAACCCCGCCTACCGCCGCTCCGAGCTCGAATACGCGCTCGAGAAGGTCGGTTGCCGCGCGCTGATCCTGTCGCCCGCCTTCAAGACCAGCAACTACCTCGAGATGATCGCCGACCTTGCGCCCGAGCTCGGCCATTGCGAGCCCGGCCTGCTGCGCAGCCACCGCCTGCCCAGCCTGGAGATGGTGATCCGCATGGGCGCAGAGAAGTCGCCCGGCATGATGAGCTTCGACGACTTGCTGCGCGCGCCCAGCCGCGAGGAACTGACCGCGCTCGCCGTGCTGTCCGAGAAGCTGCAGTTCGACGACCCGATCAACATCCAGTTCACCTCCGGCACCACCGGCCACCCCAAGGGTGCGACCCTGTCGCACCACAACATCCTCAACAACGGCTTCTTCGTCGGCGAGGCGATCAAGCTGATGCCCGGCGACCGGCTGTGCATCCCGGTCCCGCTCTATCACTGCTTCGGCATGGTGATGGGTAACCTCGGCTGCCTGACCCACGGCGCCACCATGGTCTATCCGGGCGAGGCCTTCGAGCCCCTGGCGGTGCTGGAGACCGTGGCCCAGGAAAAATGCACCGGCCTCTACGGCGTGCCCACCATGTTCATCGCCGCGCTCGATCATCCGCGCTTCGCGGAGTTCGACCTTTCCAGCCTGCGCACCGGCATCATGGCCGGCAGCCCGTGTCCGATCGAGGTCATGAAGCGGGTGATCGGCAAGATGAACATGTCCGAGGTGACCATCGCCTACGGCATGACGGAGACCTCGCCGGTGAGCTTCCAGAGCGGCACCGACGACCCCATCGACCGCCGCGTATCCACCGTGGGCCGCATCCAGCCCCATCTCGAGGTGAAGATCGTCGACAACGAGGGCCGCATCGTGCCGCGCGGCCAGTCCGGCGAGTTGTGCACCCGAGGCTATTCGGTGATGCTCGGTTACTGGGACGACGAGGCCAGGACGAAGGAGGCGATCGACGCCGGCGGATGGATGCACACCGGCGACCTCGCGGTGATCGACGACGAGGGCTACTGCAACATCGTCGGCCGCATCAAGGACATGGTGATCCGCGGCGGCGAGAACATCTATCCGCGCGAGATCGAGGAGTTCCTCTACGCCCACCCCAAGGTGCTCGACGTGCAGGTGGTCGGCATCCCCGACCAGAAGTTCGGCGAGGAGCTGTGCGCCTGGATCATCCCGCGCGAGGGCGAGCGCCTCACCGAGGACGAGGTGCGCGAGTATTGCAAGGGCCAGATCGCCCACTACAAGATCCCGCGCTACATCCGCTTCGTCGACAGCTTCCCGATGACGGTGACCGGCAAGATCCAGAAGTTCCTGATCCGCCAGAGGATGAAGGAAGAGCTCGGGCTCGACGAGGCGAAGACCGCCTGATCGCGGGTCTGTCGTGCTCGCGTGTTCTTGTCGGCGTGGCCGCATCGGCCAAGACGGCTGATCGCTGCTCCTGCAGCCCAATTGAACGCTTCTTGAGGAGACCCCCTCCATGGCGAATTCCATCCTTCCCGCCGCCGTCCGCATCGTCGAGATGGGGCCGCGCGACGGCCTGCAGAACGAGAAGCAGCTCGTCTCCACCGACACCAAGCTCGAGCTCGTGCGCCGCCTCGAGCGCGCCGGGCTGAAGGCGATCGAGACCACGTCCTTCGTGTCGCCCAAGTGGGTGCCGCAGATGGGCGACAACGCCGAGCTGCTGCCGCGCGTGCTCGCCGCTGCGGCGCCCGGCGTCGCCTATCCGGTGCTCACCCCCAACCTCAAGGGCTTCGAGGCCGCGCTGGCGGCCGGGGCACGGGAGGTTGCGGTGTTCGGCGCCGCCTCCGAGTCCTTCAGCCAGAAGAACATCAACTGCTCGATCGCCAAGTCGCTCGAACGCTTCCGCCCGGTCACCGAGGCGGCGCACGCGGCCGGCGTGAGGGTGCGCGGCTACGTCTCCTGCGTGGTGGGTTGCCCCTACGAGGGGGCGGTCGCGCCGCAGGCGGTGGCCGACGTGGCGGCGACGCTGCTGGAGATGGGCTGCTACGAGGTCTCGCTCGGCGACACCATCGGCGTCGGCACCCCGGCCGGCATCCGGCGCATGCTCGAAGCGGTGGCGAAGCGCGTGCCGGTGGACAAGCTCGCCGGCCACTACCACGACACCTACGGCATGGCGGTGGCCAACGTCTTCGCGTCGCTGGAGATGGGCGTGGCGGTGTTCGACGCCTCGGTCGGCGGCCTGGGCGGTTGCCCCTATGCGGCGGGCGCCTCGGGGAACGTCGCCACCGAAGACGTGGTCTGGTTGATGAACGGGCTCGGCATCGATACCGGCATCGATCTCGAGGCGCTCGTCGACACCGCCGCCTGGATCAGCGCCCAGCTTGGCCGCGAGCCTGCCTCGCGTGTGGCGCGTGCGGTGCTGGCCAAGCGCGCCAAGACGGCCTGCGCCTGAGCGCGGGATGAAGCGACGGAGGGTGCGTGCGACGCGGGCGGGGAGGCGGTCGAACGCGGTCCTCGCGAGCCATGGCTTGCCGACTGCTTCATAATCCGGCTTCCGGATCACGAGGCGGACCACACGCATGGCCCGCCCGCCGCCCTACAGAGATGACTGCCATGAGCGTTCCTTCCCCCTGCATCAACCTCTGCCGCATGAGTCCCGACACGGGCTGGTGCGAGGGCTGCCAACGCACGATCGAAGAGATCACGCGCTGGGGCCGCAGCACCGACGACGACCGCCGCGCCATCCTCGCCGCCGTGGCCGAGCGCCGCACGCGCCTGGCCGCGGCTTCCCCCGCCGTGGACTTGCGCACATGAGCGGCGACGCGCTCTGTGTCGGCGTGTGCATGATCGATTGGGACTCGGGCGTGTGCCTGGGTTGCGGTCGCACTGCCGAAGAGATCAACGGCGTGCCCACGCCGGTGCCCGGAGCGCAGGTCGCGGGGCAGCCCGATGCGGCGGCGTCCCCGGCGCAGGCGGCCGGCGTGCCCTTGCCGCCCAACGTCGCGGCCCGCGTCGGGGAAGGCAGCGATTGAGCGCGCGTCCGCATCTGCCTGCCAGCCTGCAGGTCTTCGAGCGCGGCTGGCTGTCGGCCAACAACGTGCTCCTGTTCGACGGCGACGAGGCGACCCTGATCGACTCCGGCTACGTGAGCCATGCCGACCAGACGGTGAAGCTGGTGCGCGCCGCGCTCGATGGCCGCAGTCTCGGCCGCCTCATCAACACGCACTCGCATTCCGACCACATCGGCGGCAACGCCAGCGTGCAGCGCGCCTTCGGCTGCAGCATCACGGTGCCCGAGGGCATGGCGCGCGCGGTCGAGGAGTGGGACGAGGAGGCGCTGCTGCTGAGCGTCGGCGCGCAGGCCGGCGAGCGCTTCCGCCATGACGCGACGCTCGCGGCCGGGGCGCGCTTCGTCGCCGGCGAGCTCGAATGGCAGGCGGTGGCCGCCCCCGGCCACGACATGGACGCGCTCGCCTACTACAACCCCGATCGCCGCATTCTCATCTCGGGCGATGCGCTCTGGCGCGACGGCTTCGGCATCCTGTTCGCCGAGGTGATGGGCCAGGGCGACGCGCTCGGCGAGGCGCGCCGCACCCTGGAGGCGATCGGCCGGCTCGCGGTGGATGCGGTGATTCCCGGCCATGGGGCCCCCTTCGCCGAATTCGACGACGCGCTCGAGCGCGCCTTCGCGCGCCTCCGCGCCTTCGAGGACGACGGCGCGCGCATGGCACGCAACGCGATCCGCGCCTGCATCACCTTCAAGCTGCTCGAGGTGCGCAGCATGGCGCTCGTCGAGCTGCCGCGGCATCTCGACGAGACCCCGCTGTACCGCACCGCCAACGCGCGCTTCCTCGGCCTCGACGCCGATGCGCTCGCCGCCTGGCTGGTGAAGGAGCTCGAGCGCGCCGGTGTGGCGCGGCGCGAGCACGGCATGCTGGTCGCGAGCTGAGGCGGGCGATGCGCGTGCCTGGCCGCCTCTTCGTCGCGTGCGACCGCCAATGCGCAGCGGGCCCGATGGACGCGTCGTCGTCGCGAGCCGGGTCATGCTCGCCGGCCTGATCCATGCAGAGCGGCCCGACGAGTTGCGCCGCGGCCTGCGCTGGCTGTACGGCTTCGTGCGCCCGCAGCGCCGCCGCATTGCCGGCCTGCTGCTGCTCTCCTGCGCGGCCACCCTGCTGGTGCTGCTGCAGCCCTGGCTGACCAAGCTGCTGATCGACGAGGGCCTGCTCGCGCGCGACTACCGCACCCTGCTGATGGTCGCCGGCGCGATGATCGCGGTCGGCATCGTCGGCACCGTGCTCGCCGGGGTGAACCGGCAATTGCACACCCGTCTGTCCGGCTCCATCCTGTTCGCGCTGCGCAGCGACCTCTATCGCCACCTGCAGACGCTGTCGCCCGCCTTCTACGGCCGTCAGCGCATGGGCGACCTGCTGTCGCGCCTCGACGGCGACGTCGCCGAGATCCAGCGTTTCGCTGTGGATAGCCTGTTCGCAGCGGTGAGCAGCGTGATCGGCCTGCTCGGCGCGGTGGCGCTGATGCTGAGCCTGTCGTGGAAGCTGTCCTTGCTGGTGCTGGTGCTGGTGCCGCTCGAGACGCTGTGGTTGCGGCGGATGCGGCGCAAGGTCGAGGCGCGCACGCGCACCGTGCGCGAGCGCGCGGCGGATGTCTCGAGCTTTCTGGTCGAGACCCTGCCGGCGATGAAGTTCATCCAGGCTTCGCGCCGCGAGGCCGACGAGCGCAGCCGGCTCGACGATCTCGGCGCGCGCTACCTCGACGATCTGCTGCGCCTGCAGCGCACCGAGTTCCTCACCCATGCGATCCCGTCCACGCTGACCTCGGCGACGCGCGCCGCCGCGTTCATGATCGGCGGCTGGTGGGTGATCGAGGGCAGCTGGCAGCTCGGCGCGCTGATCGCGTTCTCCACCTACCTCGGCATGGCCACCGGGCCGGTCAACAGCCTGCTCGGCCTGTATGTCGCGATCCAGCGCATGAGCGTGAGTCTGCGGCGGGTGAGCGAGCTGCGCGAGGCGCCGGCCGACGTCGTGGATGGCGCGCCCCCCGGCGCGGCACAGCGGGCCGTGCCGGCGTGGCAGGGCCGGATCGAGTTCGATGCGGTCGTCTTCCACCACCAGGGACGCGCCGAGGCGGTGCTCGACGGCGCCCGACTGACGGTACCCGCGGGCAGCAAGGTCGCACTGAGCGGCGCTTCGGGCGTCGGCAAGTCCACGCTGATCGACCTGCTGCACCGTCATTACGACCCCCAGGCCGGGACCATCCGGCTCGACGGCGCCGACCTGCGCGCGCTGCCGCTCGGCGCGCTGCGCCGCGCGGTGGCGGTGGTGAGCCAGGACATCGTGCTGTTCCGCGGCACGCTCGCCGAGAACATCCGCTACGCCGCGCCGCAGGCGGACGAGGGGGCGGTGCGTGCCGCGGCGCGGCGGGCGCACCTCGACGCCTTGATCGCAAGCCTGCCACAGGGGCTGGAGACAGCGCTCGGCGAGCGCGGTCAGCAGCTCTCCGGCGGCCAGCGCCAGCGCATCGCGATCGCGCGTGCGCTGCTGCAGGAGCCGTGCGTCCTGGTGCTCGACGAGGCGACCTCGGCGGTCGACGAGGCGACCGAGGCGGCGATCATCGCCGAGGTCGATGCGCTCTTCGCCGGACGCACGCGGATCCTGATCAGCCACCGCGCGGCGACGCTCGCCGGTTGCGATCTGCGCGTGCACCTCGAGCGCGGGCGGCTCGAGGTGCTGCCGCCGGCGGCGGTGACGGTGCGGTCATGACGGTGCGGATCGCCGTGGTCGATAGCGGGTGCACGCCAGCACAGGCGCTGCAGGTGCGGGACGCGGTCGCCCTGGTGCTCGAAGACCGTGCCGTGCGCCAGGCGCCGGCCACCGCCGACGCGCTCGGCCACGGCGGTCGCGTGGCCGGGATCCTGCTGCATTGCGCGCCGCAGGCCGAGCTGCTGGTCGTCCAGGTGTTCCGCGAGCGCCTCACGACCACCGCGGCGCAGGTGGCGGCGGCGATCGACTGGGCGGTGGCGAACGGCGCCCAGCTCGTCAATCTGAGTCTGGGCCTGCGCGAACCGCGGCCGGTGCTGGCCGAGGCCTGCGCGCGCGCACTGGCGGCCGGCACCGTGCTGTGCGCGGCGGCGCCCGCGCGCGGCCAGACCGTGTATCCGGCGGGTTTTCCGGGCGTGCTGCGGGTGACCGGAGATGCGCGCTGCGCACCCGGCGAGCTCGCCGCGATCGGCTCCGCCGAGATCGATTTCGGTGCCCATGTGCGGCCGCTCGACGGTAGCCTCGCCGGCGCGGGTGCGAGCATGGCCTGTGCCTGGTTCACCGGACTGGCCGCGCGGCACTTCGCGCGGGGCGGCGACGCGGACGCACTGCGTGCCTGGCTGGTCGAGCAGGCGCGCCACCACGGTGTGGACGACCCGAGGAGAAGACAGCATGGCGGCTGACGGCATCGTCATCCTCGGCGCCGGCCCCGCGGGCGCGGCGGTGGCGATCGGACTGGCGCGGATGGGCGAGCCGGTGGTGCTGGTGGGCGAGCCGCGCCGTTTCGCCGCGGTCGAGGGCGTCTCGGCGCGCGTCATCGACGCGCTGCGCGGCCTCGGCCTGCAGCGGGCGCTGACGGCGTTCGCGCCGCCTTCGCCGCGGCGGGCGGTGTGGAATGGCACCTACACCGAGGCGAACGTGGAGAGCCTGGTCGACCGCCAGCGCTTCGACCAGGGGCTGCTCGAGGACTTGGAGCGCCTCGGCGTGCCCGTGGTGCGCGGCCGGGTGACGGCGCTGCACCCCGCGCCAGGGGGCCATGAGCTGGAGATCGACACCGATGCCGGGCCGCGCCGCATGGCGGCGGGCTTCCTCGTCGAGGCGCGCGGCCGCGCCGCGCCCGGCGGGGGGGCGCCGCGGGTGCGCGGAGTGGAGACGGTGTCGCTGCTGCAGTACTGGCAGGGACCGGCGGGCGAGGCGGGCTCGACCGTTCTCAGCGTCGAGGATGGCTGGATGTGGATGGCCGCGTTGGCCGATGGACGGCGCTATCTGCAGCTGACGGTGGACGTTGCCAGCGCCGACCTGCCGCCGAAAAGGGCCCTGGGCGACTACTGCAGCGCACGGTTTCACGCGGTCGAGGCGGCGGCGCCCTTCGTCCGCGATGCGCAGCCGGTCGGCGAACCGCACGCGCGCACCAGCACGGCGGTGCTCAACGAATCGGTGGCCGGCGACGACTGGATCCGCGTCGGCGATGCGGCGATGGCGGTCGATCCGCTCTCGGGCAACGGCATCTTCCAGGCGCTGTCGTCCGCGCTGCAGGCACCGGCGGTGGTGGCTACCCTCCGTCACGATCGGGGCCGCACCGCGCTCGCGCAGCACTTCCATACGCGGCGTATCGAGCACCTGTTCCACCGCTTCGCCCGAATCGGGCGCGATTTCTACGCTCAGGAAGCGCGCTGGCCGCAGGCGCCGTTCTGGGCCGCGCGCCGCGGCTGGCCGGATGCCCTGCCGCTGCACGCCAAGGTGAGGCCGGAGACCGTGCGTGTTGCGCGCGGGCCGGTGGTGTGCGCGGGGCGGATCGTCGAGCAAGACGTCGTGGTGACGCCCGACCAGCCGCTCGGCGTTTGGCACCTCGATGGTCTGGCGGTGGCGCCCATGCTTGCCGCCTTGCGTCGAGAGGGAGGCGATGCGCTGGAAAAAGCTGCCGGCGAGGCGCTGCTGTGCGCGCGTTTCGGGCTCGAGCGTGCGCGTGCCGCCGCCTTGCTGGCCTGGATGCGGGCACAGAACTGGCTGGATTGAGCGCCGCCTGCATCCATTTCGTCTCCCGGACGGCGGAGCGTGTTGCCGATTTGGGCTAATGGTTCCAGCAAAAGATTTTATTTTTCGCCCGCCGCGCCTGCTCAGCCCGCGCGCCTGAGCGTGTCCGACGGCAGCTCGCCGAACATCGTCTTGTACTCGGCGGAGAAGTGCGACAGGTGCCAGAAGCCCCAGCGTGCGGCGATGTCGGCGACCGTGCCGCGACCATTGGGGTCCGCGGCCTTGAGCGAGCGGCGCACCGCATTCAGGCGGATCGCGCGCAGGAACTTGACCGGGTTGAGATCGAGCACGTCCTGGAAGCTGTACTGCAGGGTGCGGCGCGAGATGCCGAGCTCGATGCACAGGTCGGCGACCGTGATCGGCTCGTCGATGTGGGCCTCCATGTAGGCGCGCGCGCGCGCCACCACCTGCTGGCGGGCGCGACAGGACGGTGCACCGGCCCGTCCGCCGCCACAGGAGAGCGTGTCGAGTAGGGTCGCGAACAGCGCCTGTTCCATCGCCTTGCGCATCTGCGGGTGCAGAAGCAGCTCGGGGGTCGCCCGCAGGCTGGCCGTCATGGTCGCCAGCAGTTGCCCGAGCGCCGCGATTCCCGCCGGGGTGGTCGGTGCCAGCTTGCGCCCGGCGAGCTCGGCCTCGAGGTTGCGGTGGTCCACCTGATGCGCGTAGTCGTGGAGCGCGGCCGAGTCGGCGGTGCAGGCGAGGATCTCGAGCCGGCGCGGGGTGCGGAAGTCGAGCTCGTCGTCGCCTCCGAGTGTCAGCATGGAGTGCGCGTCATACATCTCGCCGCCGAACCAGCCCGTGCCCTCGATCGCGACCGGCACGGCGAAGGTGCGCGAGCCGGGCCACGCCCCGCCAGCCTGATGCACCGACTGGTTCAGGCCCTCGCGGAACAGCTGCACCCTGCCGAAGCAGAACTCCTCGAACACGCCGTCGAAGGCGCCCGCGGTGAGCTGGTCGTAGCGTTGATGCCAGTTGGTCAGGCAGGCGGCGTGCTCGTCGGCATCGAGCGTGTGGCGCAGGGTGTAGGAGTACGGGGCGTTTCCCGAAGGCTGGGCAGCCGGGCTCATTGCCCGCACCCCCTGGGCAGTTGCCGGGTGGCGTTGGCCAACATGTCTCTTCCTCTCTCGATCGGTGGCCGATCGTGCTTGTCGTTATGTTTGTCCCTGCCGCTCAGGGTGCGGATGAACGCTTCCCCAGTGCTGTGCGGCCGTTTTTCAGAATGGCACGGCGGCGGGTCGTTTTGCAACCCGGGGTCCGGGACCGGCCGCCGCCGTGGCTTGCCGTTTTCGGATAACGCGCACGGAAGGTCCGCGCCTACGATCTGCTCGCCTTCCACATCGACCCGGCGCCGACCGGGCGTGCGGAGGCAGAGGCAGCAGTTGTGCAGGCCCTCGCAGAAGGGCAGCAAGCGGACTCGCGTGACCTTGCGGTGGCGTGAGGAGGAGACAGGATCGGATCGCCCGTCGCGAGCGGTGTCCGTGCTTGCCCTCGGTCTGTGCAGCGCTGCGGTGTTCCCCGCGCACGGGACGGCGATGCCGGCCCACCGGGTGGACGCCTCATCCAAGGACACGAAGAGGAGATCCGGTCTTGAAAATCAGAACCCTTGCCACTGCCATGGGCAGTATGGCTGCGCTCGGCGTCGTGCTGGCCGCCCCCCCGGCGCATGCCTCGGCCGAAGCGCTGATCCGCGCCAAGTGCCTGCCCTGTCACACCGAAACCGAGGACGGAATCAGCCGCATCAGCCACCAGCGCAAGACCCCGGAAGGCTGGCTGATGTCGGTGGCACGCATGCAGATCGTCCACGGCCTGAAGATCACCGACGAGGAACGCCGCACGGTGGTCAAGCACCTGGCCGACCGCCAGGGCCTGGCGCCGTCCGAGACCACCGGCGTGCGCTACGCGATGGAGCGTCGCCTGAATACCGTCGAGGCCTTCGAGTCGGAGAAGTTCACCAAGATGTGCGCGCGCTGCCATTCCGGTGCGCGCGTGATGCTGCAGCGTCGCCCGGCGGCGGAGTGGGAGCATCTGGTGCATTTCCATCTCGGCCAGTTCCCGACGACCGAGTACCAGGCCCTCGGCCGCGACCGCGACTGGTTCGGCATCGCGTTGAAGGAAATGGTGCCGGAGCTTGCGAGCAAGCTGCCGTTGCAGTCCGAGGCCTGGAAGCAGTGGCAGGCGCGCGCGCCGCAGACGGTCAAGGGCGAGTGGAGCCTGAGCGGCCATCTGACCGGCCGCGGCGGATTCTCGGGCGTGATGAAGGTGACGGCGGGTGAGGGCCGGGACCGCTACACGCTCGCCTTCGACGGGCGTTGGGACGATGGCAGGCCGATGCAGGGCAGGGGGCGGGCGCTGATCTACACCGGTTACGAGTGGCGCGGCGACCTGGTCGTCGACGGCACGCCGATGCGCCAGGTGTTCGCGGTCGAGGACGGCATGATGCGCGGCCGCATGTTCCTGCGCGACCAGGACGAGGTCGGCGCCGACGTCGTCGCCAGCCTGCAACAGGCGGGCAACAGCCGCGTGCTGGCGGTGCATCCGGCCTACCTCAAGGCGGGTGAAGGCGCCGAACTGCGCATCGTCGGCTCCGGGCTGGCGGGCGAGGTGACGCTGCCGCAGGGCGTGAAGCTGGTCGGTACGGTCAAGCGATCGGCGACCGAGGTCGTGGTCCGCGTGCAGAGCGACGCCGCGGCGCGCGGGGTGCACGCGGTGGCGGTCGGCAAGGCTTCGGGCGGCAGCCTCGCGCTGTACGACAGCATCGCCGCGGTCAAGGTGTCGCCCGCGTTCGCGGTCGCACGCATCGGCGGCAACGGCACGCCCACGGCCAAGGTCGAGGCGCGCTTCGACGCCGAGGCCTGGGCAGCCGGCGCGGACGGCAAGGCAGGCACCGAGGACGACTTCCGCATCGGCGTGGTGCCGGCGAAGTGGTCGGTCGAGCCCTTCGACGAGGCGGCGGTGCGCGACCAGGACGTCGAGTTCGCCGGCCTGATGGATGCCGCGAGCGGGGTCTTCGTGCCGGGTGATGCCGGTCCCAACCCGGTGCGGCGGATGTCGGCGAGCAACGTGGGCAACCTGAAGGTGGTGGCCGAGGTGGCGCAGGGTGGCGAACGCCTGCGCGGCGAAGGCCAGGTGATCGTGGCGCCGCCGCGCTGGAACAACCCGCCGCTGCCCTGATCGGTGGCGCGTCCTGTTCCGGCAGGCGCGGCCTGCCCTCCGCAATCCCGACCCCGAAGGAGGCTCCCATGGGTGCCGTCTTGAATCTGGTGCAGGACAACCTGCACGAGCTGCGCATCGATGAGACGCGCATGCTGTTCCACATCCCGAGCAGTTCGCTGTTCGCGCTCGACCCGCTGAGCGCGGCGCTGATCGATCGCATCCGCCGTCAGAGCCTCACCGTCGAGGCCCTGATCGATGGCCTGCGTACCGAGTTCGACGCCGACGAGGTGGCCGAGGCGATCCGCGAGCTGGTCGCGCTCGAGCTCATCGACGACGGCCGCCCCGCCAGCGCCGGCACGCTCGCGCACACCTTCGAGCGCTTCCCGCTCACCACGGTGGTGCTCAACGTCAACACCGGCTGCAACCTGAGCTGTACCTACTGCTACAAGGAAGACCTCGACAAGCCCTCGGCGGGCCGCAAGATGGCCTTCGGGACCGCGCGCGACGCGATCGAGATGATGTTGCGCGAGTCGCCGGACGAGCCGCGCTACAACGTCGTCTTCTTCGGCGGCGAGCCGCTCAGCAACCTGCCGCTGATCAAGGACGTGGTCGCGTACTGCGAGGCGCGCTTCGCCGAGCTCGGCAAGCAGGTCGATTTCGTCATGACGACGAACGCGACCCTGCTCGCCGACGACACCATCGACTGGCTCGATGCCCACCGCTTCGGGCTGTCGATCAGCATCGACGGTCCGAAGGCGATCCACGACCGCAACCGGCTCACCGTCGGCGGCCAGGGCACCTACGAGACCGTGCGGCGCAAGGCCGAGCGCCTGCTGGCGCGCTACCACGCGCGGCCGGTGGGGGCACGGGTCACGCTCACCCACGGCACCACCGAGGTCGAGCGCATCTGGGACCACCTGTTCAACGAGCTGGGCTTTGCCGAAGTGGGCTTCGCGCCGGTGACCTCGGGCGACATCAGCACCTTCAACCTCACGGGCGCGGAGCTGGTCGAGGTCTTCGCCGGGCTGAAGCGGCTCGGTGCGCGCTATCTGGAGGCGGCGCTGGAGGGACGCAACATCGGTTTCTCCAACATGCACCAGCTGATCACCGACCTGCACGAAGGCCACAAGAAGGCGCTGCCCTGTGGCGCCGGGTTGAAGATGCTCGCGGTCGACCACAAGGGTGAACTGAACCTGTGCCATCGCTTCACCGGCTCCACGCTGCCGACCTTCGGCGACGTGAAGAACGGTATCCAGCGCGCGCAGCTCGGCGATTTCCTGTCCCAGCGCCTGGATCGCACGGATACCGGCTGCGCGAGCTGCCGCATCCGCAACCTGTGCTCGGGCGGCTGCTACCACGAGAGCTACGCGCGCTACGGCGATCCCGCACATCCCACCTACCACTACTGCGATCTGATGCGCGACTGGGTGGACTTCGGCATCGAGGTCTACAGCCGCATCATGGCCGGGAACCCGGCCTTCATCGAACAGCATATTTCCCCGAGGAGGGCGTCATGAAACATCTCAAGGCGATCAACAACAAGGCGCGGCTGCTGGACAAGGCGGTCGCGGAGGACCGGGTCGAGGAGGTGGTGGCGATGAGCGCCATCGCCGGCTGCGCGGCGACGGTGGACCCGGGCTGGGAAGTGGACGCCTTCGGCGGTGTGTCCTCGCTGTGCCAGCCGATGGAATCCGATCTCTACGGCTGCGCCGATCCGTGCTGGTGGCCGGCCCAGGTGCCGGACGTGATGAACACCTACCCGGACTGGAACAAGGACGCGACCAACTCGCGCGAGGACTGGCGCAATCTCGGCTCGGTCTTCCCGGGCGACAAGCTGTAAGGGGGCGGACATGAAGAAGACGATGATCGGCGGCGCACTGCGCCGCAGCGCGGCCGCGCTCGCCTGCCTGGCCGCCGGAGTCCTGCCCGCCGCAGCGGCAAACGAGGCGCGGCCGCTCGAGCCGGGCAGCGAATACCTGATGGTGGCCAACTACCCGAACAACCTGAACGTGGTCGATCTGGCCAGCGAGAGCGTCTACAAGACCTGCCCGCTGCCCGACGCCTTCGGACCCGGCACCACGCAGATCGCGCCCGACCGCCGCACCGCCTACATCCTCAACAACCGTTTCGGCACGATCTACGGCATCGATCTCGATACCTGCAGGCTCACCTTCCGCGCCGAGATGTCGCAGGGCGACAACGAGCGTGCCAAGTCGATCGCATCCTTCACCGTCAGCGCGGACGGCAAGGAGGTCTATGCGGTGCAGAACCCGACCACCATCCATCGCGACCACTATCGCGTGGGGGCGCCGCGCTTCGCGGTCTACGATACCCGTGCCGGTCTGGAGGCCAAGCCTGTGCGTGTGTTTCCGGCGCCGCGCCAGGCCAACATCATGCAGGCGGGTGAGGACGGCTCGGTCTACCTGGCCGGACCGAACCTCTACAAGGTGGATGTGAACACCGGTGCGATGACCGTCGCCCTGCCGATCCGCGACTGGCAGCGTTCCACGCACGCGCCGCTCGATGTGCTGTACATCTGGCCGGTGCAGACGCCGACGCGGGACTTCACCATCCTCTACACCACGGCGAAGTACCAGGACGACAAGCAGGACATGGCGACCGCCGAGTACCAGTACGGCTATCTGAACGTGAACCTGAAGAGCGGCGAGACCGAGGCACGCGAGTTCGGACCGCTGACCGAGATCTACTTCACCGGGCTGCGTTCGCCGAAGGACCGCAACATCGTCTACGGCCTGCTGCACCGCCTGACCAAGTACGACATCGCGCAGCAGAAGCTGGTGCAGGCCGCCGAGCTCGACCACACCTACTACACCGTGCTGAGCAACCAGGCCGGCAGCCGGCTCTACCTCACCGGCACCTTCAACGACATCTCCATCCACGATGCCGACACGCTGGCCAAGGTCGGGCAGGTGAAGCTGCCGGGCGGGGACATGTCGCTCGGTACCGGGCAGGTCTTCGTGCGCTGAGCGCCCGCTTCCGGACGGGGCAAGCCCGCAGCAGCGGGACACCACGGCGCGCCAAGCGGCGCACCGCGGTGTCCCGCGCGCCAAAACAATCATCGAGGAGACGAACATCATGCGCATGCGCATCACCACGGCCGTCCTGCTGGCCGGACTGGCGGCGCTCGGCACGGCCCGGGCAGAGACCTTGCACGAACGCGACGGCACCACACTGAGCGCGAATATCGACGGCATGGCCGGCGCCTTCTCCACGCGCGAGGACTATCTCGGCGAGGGCGGCAGGCAGTGGCGCGAGGGCTTCATCCATGGCGTGCTCGCGGGCACCACCCGTGCCGGCGGCGGCGAGCTGTACGGCGGCCTGGGCGCGATCGCACAAGGCACCTGGGGCGACGGCGATGCCGGCGGCTATACCGACGGCCGCGAGCGCGACGTCGACCTGGAGGATGCGTACGTCGGCTGGCGCAGCGCAGGTGGCGCGTTCGACGTCTCGTTCGGCCGCCAGCAGTTCGTGCTGGGCGACGGCTTCCTGATCGCGAGCGACCGGATCAACCTCGGCAAGGGGCTCGATGCGCTCGGTGTGGACGTGGATCGGGGCGGGGCCTACTACCTCGCCGCCAAGAAGAGCTTCCGCAACACCGCGATCGTGCGCATCGATCCCGAGGGGCCCTGGCGCGGCGACGCCTTCTGGCTGCAGTCGGGCAACCCCTACCAGCAGGACACCGAGCTCGGCGGCGCGAACCTGGAGTATGTGTCGGAGACGCATGGGACGCTCGGGCTGAGCTGGATGAAGGTGCTCGACGTCGACCAGGGCGCCGGGCTGGGCATCTTCGACCGTCGCGACGGCATGCGCATCGCCAGCGTACGCGGCCAGGGCAGCCTCGGCGTGGAGAACCTGTTCCTCGCCTTCGAGTACGTCGACCAGCGCGGCGGCAGCGCCGCGGTGAAGAACGACGCCGACGCCTGGCACGTCGAGGGCGGGTGGACCTTCGCCGACCTGCCCTGGCGCCCCACGCTCGACTACCGCCACGCACGCTTCTCCGCCGACAAGTCCGCCACCGCCCGCAACGAGGCCTTCGACCCGCTGTTCTTCGGCCTCAGCCGCGGCCTGGGGACCTGGTTCCAGGGCGAGGTCGCGTCCAACTACGCCGGCCCGGCCAACAGCGGCAATCGGGTGGACCGCGTGGAGCTGAGCCTGGCACCCCGCGAGGATCTCTCCATCGGCGTGCAGTACTGGAAGTTCGCGCCCGAGGGCGAGGCCGCGGACCTGGCCGGGCGCGAGTTCGATCTGTTCGCGTTCTGGCAGATCGACAAGCACTTCACCTTCGTGCCCCTGATCGGCCTCTACGAGCCGCGCGGTGCGGACGTGAAGGCGCTGCAGGGCAACGACCGCCGCAATGTCTATCTGCAGGCGGTGCTGATTTTCAACTATTGAGGGGGCGGCCTGCGGCCGTCCCGGGCAACACACATCAAACACGGAGACGAGGAATGGACCGATACAAGGGTGAACTGCTGAGCGACGACACGCGCCGCTTCCTGGCGCAGCCCAAGCGCATGGCGATCGGCGGCGAATGGGTGGAGGCCCTCGGCGGTGGCATGCTCGAGGTGGTGGATCCCGCCAGCGGGCAGGTGTTCGATCGCGTGCCGGCGGGCGAGGCGACCGACATCGACCGCGCGGTGGCGGCGGCGCGGCGCGCCTTCGAGCAGGGCGACTGGCCGCGCATGCGACCGGTGGACCGCGAGCGCCTGCTGCTGCGCCTGGCCGAGCTGGTGGAGGCGCATGCGCAGGAACTGGCCGAGATCGAGGCGCTCGACAACGGCAAGCCGGTGACCATGGCGCGTGCGGTCGACGTGGCGCTGGTGGTGGACTTCCTGCGCTACATGGCCGGCTGGGCGACCAAGATCGAAGGCTCGACGATGGAGGTGTCGGTCCCCCTGGTGCGCGACCGCGAGTTCTTCGGCTACACCCGGCGCGAGCCGGTGGGCGTGGTGGGGGCGATCATCCCGTGGAACTTCCCGCTGCTGATGGTGGCGTGGAAGGCGGGGCCGGCACTCGCCTCCGGGTGCACGATGGTGCTCAAGCCCGCCGAGGAGACGCCGCTGTCGGCGCTGCGCTTTGCCGAGCTGGTGCAGCAGGCGGGCTACCCCGCGGGGGTGTTCAACGTCGTCACCGGCCACGGCCACTCCGCGGGTGCGGCGCTGGCCGCGCACAAGGGCGTCGACAAGGTGGCCTTCACCGGCTCGACCGAGATCGGCAAGCTGGTCGGCAAGGCCGCGCTCGACAACATGACGCGGGTGTCGCTGGAGCTGGGCGGCAAGAGCCCGGTGATCGTGCTCGACGACGCCGACCCGGCGGTAGCGGCTGCGGGCGCGGCGCAGGCGATCTTCTTCAACCAGGGGCAGGTGTGCTGCGCGGGTTCGCGCCTGTATGTGCACAAGAGTCGTTTCGAGCGCGTGGTGGAGGGGCTGTCGGGGATCGCCGCGGACATGAAGCTCGGCGCCGGCATCGAGCCCTCGACGCAGATCGGCCCGCTGGTGTCGGCCGTCCAGCAGCAGCGCGTGCTGGGCTACATCCGCAGCGGCTTCGAGGAGGGCGCGCGCGCGCTGGCGGGCGGCGCAGCGGGCGAGGGCGAGGGCTACTTCGTCAAGCCGACGGTGCTGGTCGATACCCGCGACGACATGCGCGTGGTGCGCGAGGAGATCTTCGGCCCGGTGGTGGTGGCGATGCCCTACGACGATCTCGACGAGGTCGCCCGCCGCGCCAACGACACCCCATACGGCCTCGGCGCCAGCATCTGGTCCAACGACCTGTCGCGGGTGCACCGCCTGGTGCCGAAGATCAAGGCCGGTACGGTGTGGGTCAACTGCCACAACATCCTCGACGCCTCGATGCCCTTCGGCGGCTACAAGCAGTCCGGCATCGGCCGCGAGATGGGGCGCGCGGTGCTCGACCTGTACACCGAGGGCAAGTCGGTGATCATGGCCCTGTAAGGGGGGCGCGTCGCGCGGCTGCGGCGCTCCATGCCCTTTCGATCCCTTGTCGCGGCACCCGAGGCCGCGGGGAGAAAGCGTGATGAGTTTTTCCGAGTTGGCGGTGACGGCAACGCACGCAGTCGATCTGGCGTGGGCCGC
This sequence comes from Thauera sp. DNT-1, assembly GCF_055393985.1. Lineage (NCBI taxonomy): Bacteria > Pseudomonadati > Pseudomonadota > Betaproteobacteria > Rhodocyclales > Zoogloeaceae > Thauera > Thauera sp. DNT-1. The sequence continues at coordinate 3,488,785 of NZ_AP043752.1, forward strand.
GGGGGGGCCCGCGGAGCGCGAACGCCACTGGCTGCGCATCCATGGCGATGCTGCCCTGGCCGCCTGGCTCGCGGGGCTGCAGCCGACGCATCTTCATTTCGGCAGCGAGTTCTGCGAGCACCTCCTGCCCGCGGAGCGGGTGCTGCGCGAGGCGCTGCGGCGGGTGGAGGAGGCGGGCCTGCGCTTCGTGCTGCTCACGCCGGTCGCCTCGCCCGATGTGTTGGCCCGACTGCACGGGCTGCTGCCCATGCTCCCCGCCGGGACGGAAGTGGTGGCGAACGACTGGGGTGTGGCGCACGAGTTGCACACGCGCTTTCCGGCCTTGCTTCCGGTGGCGGGCCGCGTGCTGTGCCGCATGACCAAGGATCCGCGCCTGCATCCCGGCTGGGCGGGGCGCTGCGGTCACGGCCTGGCCGCGCCGACGATGCGCGCACTGTTCGAGCGCCTCGGCATCCTCCGGCTCGAGCTCGACATGCCGGTCTTTGCCGACGATGGGGCGCTCGAGGGGCTGCCGCTCCCCGCCGGCGTGCATCTGCCCTGCGTCTATGTGGCCAAGGGCCGCATGTGCCGGGCAGGTGGGCTTTCCATGAAGGGGCCGGAGCGCTTCGCCGTCGGACGCCGCTGCCGCAAGGAGTGCCTGCGCCTTGCCGCCGAGGCCTCACGCCCGGGACGGGACGATGCCTGCCGGACGACCCAGCTCGGCAACACCTTGTTCAGCCGCCATTCGGACGCGATGGCGCAGGCCTTGCGGCGGGCCGCCGACGCGGGGCGGATCGCCCGCCTGGTCGTTGCCGGAGAACCGCTGTGAGAATCGTCGCGCCTGTTTCGCGCGTCGCCGAGGTTGCAGTGCTCGCCGCGGCCGGCGCCACCGAGCTGTATTGCGGCCTGGTGCCGCCCGACTGGCGCGGACGCTTCCAGTCGATCAGCGCCAATCGCCGGCCGTCGGGCAATCTTGCAAGCTATGCAGACCTGGCGGAGGCGGTGCGGAGCGCGCATGCCCACGCTGCCGCGCTGTCGCTGGTGCTCAATGCCCAGCACTACGCTGCAGCGCAGATCGAGGCCGCGGAAGAGATCGCCGGGCGCTTTGCGGACCTCGGTGGCGATGCCCTGATCGTCAGCGACCTGGGCCTGGTGGAGCGCCTGGCGACGCGTTTCCCGGCGCTGCGCGTGCACGTCAGTTCGGTGGCGACCTGCCGCAACGCGGCGGCGGCGCGGCTGTGCCAAGCCCGCGGTGCGCGCCGGCTGATCCTGCCGCGCGACGTGACCCTCGCCGAGGCCACCGCCATTGCCGAAGAGGTGCCGGACATCGAGATCGAAGCCTTCGTGCTCAATGATGGATGCATCTTCGAGGAGGGCGCCTGCCACACGATCCACCTCCCGGGGCAACTGGGCGGGCCGATCTGCCTCGACCGCTACCGCTTCCGCCATCGTCGGCGCGACGGCGGGGAGCTGTCGGCACGCCTCGCCGCACGCTTGCAGGAGAACGACGAGGCCTACGAGCGCTGGCTGTGGTACCGCTTTTCCTGCGGCTTCAGCACCACGCCCGAAGGCTTGCCCTTCGGACCATGCGGGCTGTGCGCGCTGCCCGCGCTCAGGCGCGGACGGGTAGCCGCGGTCAAGATCGCCGGGCGCGAGGCGCCGACGGCGCGCAAACTGGCGAGCGTGCGCATGGTGAGGTCCGTGCTCGACCGGGTCTGCGCAGGGGCGGATGCCGCCGCGGTGCGCGCGTTCGCCACCCGCCTGCGGCCGTCCGAGGCGCATTGCGCCACCGGCCACATGTGCTACTACCCCGAAGTGCTGCGGGCGGAGGCATGCTGAAGTGAGCGCGCCACGTCGTGACCTGGCGGTCTGGATGCTGGTCGCCGCCGCGACCATCGCCTTGGCATGCCGGGCGGAGCTGGGGTCGTTCGTCCTCGCCGCCGCAGCGGCGCTGGGGGCGTATGCGGCGTGCAGATCGACGGGGCGCGCGAGTGCGCTCGCCCTGTCGGCGGCGCTGCTTTGGAGTTGCACGCTCGCCCTGGGCTGGCACTTCGCAGTCGACCATTTCGCGCTGCGCTACGTCTGGCTGTACAGCAGCACAGCGCTGCCGCTGCACCTGAAGATCGCCAACCTGTGGGGCGGCGATGAAGGCACCACGCTGCTGCTGCTGGCCTGCTGCGCGAGCCTGGCGGCGAGTGGTGCCCGCGCCGGACTGGACCGCGGGCGTCGCTCGGTGGCGGCTGCGATCGTCGCCGCCTATGGCGCGGTCGTCCTGTGGTTGGCTCCCTTCGCCGCAACGCCCGCCGACTGGCTGGCACAGTCGCCCTCGCAGGGCATGAACGCGCACCTGATGAAACCCTGGATGCTGTTCCACGCCCCGCTGGTGATTGCCGCCTACGCCTGGGTGCTGGCACTCGCCGGGCCTGCGCTCGACGCCCTGCGCGGCGGGCAGGGCAAGTGGCCGGCGCGCGCGCGCATGCGTGCGCGGAGGGCCTGGCTGCTGCTCACCGCAGGGATCGGATTCGGCATGCTGTGGGCCTTCGAGGATGCGATGTATGGCCAGGTGTGGCACTGGGATCCGGTCCAGACCGCGGTGTTCGTCCTGTGGTGCCTGCTGGGGGCGCACCTGCACGGGATCAACGGCTGGGGCGTGGGCCGCAGGCACTGGCGCATGATGCCGCTGGCCGCCGTGCTGGCCGCTGCGGCGGTGCCCTGCGTGATGGCGGTGACGCGCAATCCGGTGCTGGCGAGCTCGCACCGCTACGTGGGGGCCGAGTCCTGGGTGGCACATGGTGCGCTCGGCAGCGCGTTGCTGGTGCTCGCCCTCGTCGCAGCGTTTTCCGGTCGCGGTGCCGGCGTGAGCCTGCGGCAGGGGGGGGCGCGTTCGTCCGCTGGCCTGGGCCTGTGGCTGGCACAGCTCTGCTTCCTGGGCGCAGCCGCTGTCGCCGTGGTGCAGTTGCTGCTTGCGTCCGCTGCGGCGGCGAGCGGCGCGCCACGTCCGGAGGAATACAAGCCCTTCCTCGCGATGCTCGCCAACCTCGTGAGCGGAGGCGAACTGGAGGCGCTGCGCGCGGCCTTCGAGCAGTGGGACGTGGACGGCCATGTGCTCGCACGCGGCCTCTTGCCGTCGCTGGCCGGGGCCGGACTGGCTGGAGGCTGGTACTTCTTCCGCCGCATCTCGGTCGGGGCGGGCCGCCTGTCGCTGCTGGCGGCGCTGGCTGTGACGGGGGCGAGCGCAGCCTGGGGCGGGTTGATGACGCGGCACTACGAGGGTGCGGGGATCCTCTCCCAGCAGATCGTGGCGCTCCTGCCGCAGTTCGACGCCGTGCTCGCGGGCTGTGCGTATCTTGCGCTCGGCGGTGGCGCGTGGACGGTATTCATGGTGCATCGGCATGGGCTGCGCGGGATTGCGCCGGCCTTGCCACTGCTGGCCATCCACGCGGGGGTCGCGCTGGCCCTTTCCGGCGGCCTGCTGGCAACCGCGCTGAACAGCTACTCGCAGCATGAGATCGTCTTCGACGGCGCGCCGAGCGCGTGGACGCGCGATCGCCACGGCTACGCCTTCAGGCTGGTCGATCTGAGGGTCGCGAGCGCAGGCGATGGAGGCGTCGGTGGCGCCGCCGGCGTGCATGCGCTGACCGCGATCGAGGCGCGCGCTCCCTCGGGCAGGACCTTCGACGGAGAGACGCTCTACCGGGACTCGCGCGCGCCCCCGGAGCGCTACGATGGCCCGCTGCGGCAGATCTGCGAGATGCTGGACTACCGTTACGCCCGCCACATGGGCAGGCCCGGTTATCTGCTCGACCCCCTGGTCGATCAGGGCTGGAAGCATGCGGTGCAGTTCTGGGTTTCCCCCGCGGGTGTGGTGGAGGCGCTTGCGGGACGCGCTGGAGGCCGGGCGGTGTTCGTCGTGGTGAAGGTCTTCCCCCTGATCTCCCTGCTGTGGAGCGGGCTCGTGCTCCTGCTGCTGGGCAGTGCGTGGCTGGCTCTGGCGCCCCCGGGCGGGCCGGCTCGGGCGGAGCCCGGCGGAGGGCGTTGAATGGGCAGTGTCCGGGTTATTCCCAACGATGCTGCCGCTCATCCGCTCGCAACAAGCAGATACAATCGCGGCTCGTTTCTCGGGAAAACACAAGAATGCAAGCGACCGTCGACTGGATCAACGGCTGGGTCTGGAGCCCCGCCCTCGTTTACCTGTGCCTGATCGTGGGCCTGTACTTTTCCATCCGCACCCGTTTCATGCAGGTGCGCCACATCGGCGAGATGGTGCGGGCGATGTTCCGCGGCAAGAGCTCCGCGGCGGGCGTGTCGTCCTTCCAGGCGCTCACCATCGCGCTCTCCGGTCGGGTGGGTACCGGCAATATCGCCGGCGTCGCCACCGCGATCGGCTTCGGCGGTCCGGGCGCGGTGTTCTGGATGTGGATGGTGGCCTTCCTCGGCGCCGCCACGGCTTACGTCGAGTCGGCACTCGGGCAGATCTACAAGACCGAACACCACGGCCTCTACCGTGGCGGTCCGGCGTATTACATCGAGAAGGGCCTGGGCTGGCGCGTCTATGCGATCGTGTTCGCGGTCGCCACCGTGTTCGCGTGCGGCGTGCTGCTGCCCGGCGTGCAGACCAACAGCATCGCGGCCAGCATGGAAAACGCCTTCGGCGTGGCGCCGGCGGTCACCGGCACCATCATCGTGATCCTGCTCGGCCTGATCATCTTCGGTGGCGTGCGCCGCATCGCCCAGGTCACCCAGGTGGTGGTGCCCTTCATGGCGCTCGGCTACATCCTCGCCGCGGCCGTGGTGGTGGCGCTCAACGTCGACAAGGTGCCCGAGGTCATCCGCCTGATCCTGTCCTCGGCCGTCGGTCTCGACGCGGGCTTCGGCGCGATGATCGGCCTGGCCATCCAGTGGGGTGTCAAGCGCGGCGTGTATTCCAACGAAGCCGGCCAGGGCACCGGCCCGCACGCCGCCGCTGCCGCCGAAGTGCCGCACCCGGCTGCGCAAGGCCTCGTGCAGGCCTTCTCGGTGTATGTGGATACCCTCTTCGTGTGCTCGGCGACCGCCTTCATGGTGCTGATCACCGGCACCTACAACGTCACCGGACCGGACGGCGCGCAGGTGTTCACCGGGCTGGCCAACATCTCGGCGGGCACCGGCTTCACCCAGGCGGCGATGGAGCAGGTGCTGCCGGGCTTCGGCTCGATGTTCGTGGCGGTGGCGCTGTTCTTCTTCGCCTTCACCACGGTGATCGCCTACTACTACATCGCCGAGACAAACGTCGCCTATCTGACGCGCAATCTGCGCTCGGAGGCCTTGATCTTCGTGCTGCGCGTGGCGCTGATCGGTTCGGCCCTGTATGGCTGCGTGCGCACCAGCGACCTGGCCTGGGGCCTGGGCGACATCGGCGTCGGCCTGATGGCGTGGCTCAACATCTTTGCCATCCTGGTGCTGCAGAAGCCGGCGCTGCTGGCGCTCAAGGACTACGAGGCGCAGCAGGCCCAGGGACGCCTCGAGCCCCAGTTCGACCCGCGCGCGCTCGGCATCGTGAATGCCGACCTGTGGGTGAAGATCGCCGATCGCAGGAAGCGCGAAGGCTGATCGGGCGGGGGAAGCCCGCCGTCCCCGCGTGCAGGACCCGCCCGCCGACACTGGGCTATAGTGTGGGCGGGCTTTTTCATCCGGAAGGGCAATGCAGATCGTTCTAATCAGCGGCTTGTCGGGTTCGGGCAAGAGCATCGCGCTCAACGTGCTCGAGGATGCCGGCTACTACGTGGTCGACAACCTGCCGGCGGTGCTGCTGCCACAGCTGGCGGCGCACCTGCACGGTGCGGGCTGGCGGCGGGTGGCGGTTGCGGTGGACATGCGCTCGGGCGCGAGCATCGCGGCCCTGCCGCAGCAGGTCGAGGTCTTGCGCTCGACGGTGCGCGACCTGCGCTTCATCTTCCTCGAGGCGCGCGACGACGCGCTGATCGCGCGCTTCTCCGAGACGCGCCGGCGCCATCCGATGGCGGTGGACGGCTACACGCTCGAAGAAGCGATCCAGCGCGAACGCGACGCGCTCGCCAGCGTGGCCGAGCTCGGTCACCGCATCGACACCAGCGACCTGCACCCGAACACGCTGCGCGCGTGGGTGAAGGACTTCATCCAGATGGCACCGGCCGAGGGCATGACGCTGATGTTCGAGTCCTTCGGCTTCAAGTACGGCATCCCGCTCGATGCCGACCTCGTCTTCGATGTGCGCTGCCTGCCCAATCCGCACTACGACCCGCGCCTGCGTCCGCTCACCGGGCGCGACCAGCCGGTCATCGACTTCCTCCAGGGCGTGCCCGAGGTCGGGCGGATGTCGCAGGACATCCACGATTTCGTCGCCAACTGGCTGCCCGCCTACGTGCGCGACAACCGCAGCTACCTGACCGTGGCGATCGGCTGTACCGGCGGCCAGCATCGCTCGGTGTACATCGCCGAGTGGCTGGCCGAGCGTTTCCGCGGCCAGGTCGAGGTCATCGTGCGCCACCGCTCGACGGCGCGCCGGGCGGCGGACCGCGCTGCCGGCATCGTGGATGCGGCCGGAGACGGGAACGGGCGGTGAGGCTGGAGCTTGCGGACTGGCGCGGGCTGCTGCGGCCCGGCGATGTCCTGGTGGCGATCGGCGGGCTGCTCGTGTGCGGCTATGCGCTGCTCGCGCTGTGGCAAGGCGGTGCGCCGGACGGCGCGGTGGTTCGTGCCGGCGGCAAGGTGGTGGCGCGGGTGGACCTGGCAGCCGAGCGCACGATCGAGGTGCCCGGCCCGCTTGGCGTCACGGTGATCGAGATCCGGCCCGGGCGCGCGCGTGTCGCTTCCGATCCCGGGCCGCGCCAGTATTGCGTGCGTCAGGGCTGGCTCACCCAGGCCGGCGCGGTGGCGATCTGCGCGCCCAACGAGGTGAGCCTGAGCCTCACCGGGCGGGCTGCGGATTATGACTCCCTCAACTATTGAACTGACTCCCACCGCCGAGGACCGCCGCATCGCCCGCCATGCGGCGGCGGCGATCGTGCTGACCGTGGCCGAGGCGGCGATCCCGCTGCCGCTGCCCGGGGTCAAGCCGGGGCTGGCCAACATCGTGACCCTGGTGGTGCTGGCACGCTGGGGCTGGCGCGAGGCGGTGTGGGTGTCGCTGCTGCGCGTGCTCGCCGGCAGCCTGCTGCTCGGCCAGTTCCTCGCCCCCGGCTTCTTCCTGAGCCTTTCGGGCGCGCTCGCCAGCCTGGTGTCGCTCGGTCTGGCGGTGCGCCTGCCGGCACGCTGGTTCGGCCCGGTGAGCCACAGCATCCTTGCGGCATTCGCCCACATCGGCGCACAGCTGGTGGTCGCGCGCCTGTGGCTGGTGCCGCACGACGGGGTGTTCTACCTCACCCCGGTGTTCGCGCTCGCGGCGGTGGTGTTCGGCCTGATCAACGGGCTGATCGCCGCGCGCCTGCTGCGCGAGCTGCAGGCTGCGCAGCGGCCCGCGGGCGATCCGATGGAACGCTGACCCGCTCCTGCCGTCCAACCAGCCGATGCCGGCAAGGCAGCGCCGGCGCAGCGGAGGGTGGTGGCATGCACGGACGGTGGTGGAGGTGGCTTGGCACGGTGCTCGCGGTCGTCAGCGGCCTGGTGTTCGGCTGGGTCGCGGGCTCCGGCCTGGTGCATGCGGCACCCGTCGGGATGTCGCATGCCGTGCGGTACCCGCCGGCGCAGTGTGCGGCGGCGAGTGCTCAGCCGAGCGCCGCGCCAAGGTGCGCGAGCGCGCGCTTCCAGCCGTCCTCGGCCTCGGCCTTGCGGTAGCTCGGCCGGTAGTCGGCGTGGAAGGCGTGGGGTGCGTCGGGATAGACGTGGATGGTGCTGCGGCCGCCCGCAGCGGAGAGCGCCGCCTGCATCTTCTCCACGTCGGCGAGCGGGATGCCCTGGTCCTGGCCGCCGTAGAGCCCCAGCACCGGCGCGTGCAGCCTGCCGACGACGTCGAGCGGGTGCTGCGGGGTGAACTCCGAAACGGCGCCGCTCAGGCGTCCGTACCACGCCACGCCGGCTTTTACCGATGGCTTGTGCGCGGCGTACAGCCAGGTGATGCGCCCGCCCCAGCAGAAGCCGGTGATCGCGAGGCGGGCGGGGTCGCCGCCCTGGCTCGCCGACCATGCGGCGCAGGCGTCGAGGTCGCCCATGACCTGGGCGTCGGGCACCTTGGCGACGATGTTCTGCAGGATCGCGGGGATGTCGGGCTGGGTGGTGGGATCGCCTTGGCGGAAGAAGAGTTCAGGCGCGATCGCGAGGTAGCCCGCGTGTGCGAGGCGGCGGCAGACGTCGCGGATGTGTTCGTGGACGCCGAAGATCTCCTGCACCACGAGCACGACCGGCAACCTGTCGCCTGCGGCGGGCCGCGCGTAGTAGAGCGGCAACTCGCCGCCCTCGACGGCGATGGCGGCCGTGCCCGTGGCGAGGCCGGTGCCGCTCGTGCTGATCACGGTGCTGGCATGGACAGGCTGCACGGCGAGCGCGAAGCCGGTGGCGGCGATGCCTGCGAGAAAGCCGCGGCGGTCGAGGCGGGCGGCGGGGAGCAGGCTGTCGAACTGGCCGCGCTCGTCTTCGGTGGCGTGTTGCGCACGGCTGGGGGTGGCTTGCATCGTGGCGGTCTCCTCTGGGGGGTAGTGGTCATGCCCCGGAGAGACAGCGCCTTGTGCCTGGTCGTTCCGCGCGTGGAGCGGGAAAGGGGGCGCGTAAACGACGCGCGGCCCCCGAGGGGCCGCGTGGGGCTCGAGGGCGCCGCGATGCCGCCTCGAGGACTCAGCGCCGGCGCGGCGGGGGCGCTGCGGCGGCACCGGCCGGACGACCGGGCAGGTGGCGGAAGGTGATCCGGCCTTTGCTGAGATCGTAGGGCGACATCTCCAGCGACACGTTGTCGCCGGCGATGATGCGGATGTGGTGCTTGCGCATCTTGCCGCCCGAGTAGGCGATCAGGTTGTGACCGTTGTCCAGCGTCACGCGGTAGCGGCCGTCGGGCAGCACCTCGGTGACGGAACCGTGCATTTCGATGAGTTCTTCCTTGGCCATGTCGGGGCTCCTGTAGGGGTTCCGGTGCCCGCTCGTGTGCGGGATCGGAGAGGCGCGTTCCGCCGTGCACGGGCCTCGGAAGGGCCGACCGCCACGTTCTTGTGCGGCAGCGACCAAAAAAAAGACGGCACCAGATCGGCGGGCCGGCTGGAATGTTGCGATTGCGCATCCAGGCAAGAAGCCGGAGGCGTGCAGCGAAGGCGAGATCGAAGAGCGTACGCGGGGCGCTCGGGATCGCTGCGGGATGACGATGACGCGCTGCGTCACGCACGGTCGCGCCGGATTGAATGCGTACATTCCAAACCGGCCAAGAATCCAAATCGAACTATACCAGATCAGGCCTTGTCGGTCCATGGCTTCGTATTGCGTCGCAGCAAGCCATCGAGCCGGTTCGTGCAGCTGCGCGCATCGGCTGCGGAGAAGGTGCGCGGGCTGCCGGTGTCGACTCCGGTGCCGCGCAAGGTGCCCATGAAGTTGCGCAGGTCGAACAGCTCGCGGCCGTTCTTGCGGCCCTCGAGCTCGCCGGCGCGGAACAGGGGTGTCCTTGACGAACACCAGGCAGGCGTCGGTATCGCCCCGGATGCGCAGGGAGGGGCTCCTGCGGGACTGACGCAAAAAGAAAATGCCCGGACCGAAGTCCGGGCATTTTCCGTGAAACTTGGTAGGCCGTGCGGGATTCGAACCTGCGACCAACGGATTAAAAGTCCGCTGCTCTACCAGCTGAGCTAACGACCCAAAAGCGAGGCCGAATGATAATGGCCGATGGAAACGTCGTCAAGCGCCTTGCCGGTTTCGCGGTCCCCCGATGGAGCCGCAGGGTGGCTCGTCGGGGCAGAGCGGCCGGCGGTTTGCCTCTTCAGCCTGCGCGGGTCGGTAGCCAGTACTGGAGCTTCATCGTCGCAACGGCTCCCGCGATGATGGCGGCGGTGGTGATCGCTGCGCCGAGCGCGAGGGTCGACAGGCCCGAGACGCCCTGGCCGAGCGTGCACCCGAGCGCAGTGACGCCGCCGAAGCCCATCAGCAGGCCGCCGGCGATGTGACGCACGAGGTCGGCGGGGTCGCGGAAGCTCTCGATGCGGAAGCTGCCCGTGGCCAGCGCCATAGCCGCCGCGCCGGCGATCACGCCGAGCGCGCTGGCGATGCCGAAGCTCATCTGGCGGTTGGCATCGCTCCACAGCAGCAGCAGCTCGAGGGTGAAGGCCTGCGGGGCGACGAAGCTGAGCGACTCGGCGCGGCCGCTGTTGGTGGCGAGGAAGACCTCCTCGAGGGTGTCGGGGTGCTCGGCGATGTGGCCGAGGTGGCCGGTGACGTACCAGCCGGCCACCACCGCGAGGCCGACGATGGCCCCGCCGAGCAGCACCTCGGGGTGGCGCGCGTCGCGGCTGGCCAGCGCCCAGGCGAGCAGGCCGCCGCCGGCGAGCGCGCTGGCGGCGAGCGAGGCCTTGCCTGCCTCCATGCCGGCCGCCGCGAGGAAGGCGGGTAGGGTCTGGCCGTGGGGCAGCTGCAGCGCCACCGGGTCGAGGAACTCGACCCGCCACACGCCGGTGAGCCCGCGCAGCGTCATCGAGGCGCCGATGGCGAGGAAGACGAACACCACGACCGACTTGAGGTTGCCACCGCCGATGCGGATCAGGGTCTTGCCGGCGCAGCCGGAGGCGAGCGTCATGCCGACGCCAAAGGCGAGTCCGCCCACGATGTGTGACAGCCAGGGCAGGCGGGCGCCGGTGTAGAGGGTCTTGGCAGGGTCGAAGAGCCCGAGGGCGTGCAGCGCGCCGGTGCCGAGGGTGGCGAGCGCGACCGCGAGCGCCCACATCCGCATCCGCGTCCAGTCGCCGATGTTCACCGCGTCGGAGACCGCGCCCATGGTGCAGAAGCCGGTGCGCTGGCTGGAAGCGCCGAACGCGGCGCCGATCGCGAAGCCGAGCCAGACGATGGTGGAGGCGGAGACGAGGGCGTGGTCCATGGCGCGGCAGGGGGTCAGGCCGAACGCGGCTGGTAGGGCGTCGGATCGGGCACGCCGGCGGCTTTGAAACCGGCAGCGCGCAGGCGGCAGGCTTCGCAGCGGCCGCAGGCGCGGCCGTCGTCGTCGGCTTGGTAGCAGGTGACGGTGAGGCCGTAGTCCACGCCGAGGGCGGTGCCGCGGCGGATGATGTCGGCCTTGGAGAGCTCGATCAGCGGGGCGTGGATGCGCAGCTGCGCGCCCTCGACGCCGACCTTGGTGGCCAGCCGCGCCATGTGCTCGAAGGCCTCGATGAAGACCGGCCGGCAATCGGGGTAGCCCGAGTAATCGACCGCATTCACGCCGACGAAGATGTCGTTGGCGCCGAGCACCTCGGCCCAGGCGAGTGCGATCGACAGCATGACCGTGTTGCGCGCCGGCACGTAGGTCACCGGGATGCCGGTGTTGTCCTGATCGAGCGGCACCGCGATGCCGGGGTCGGTGAGCGCCGAGCCCCCGAACTGGCCGAGTTCGACGCTGGCGGTGCGGTGCTCGCGCGCGCCGAGCGCTTGCGCCACGCGCTTCGAGGCGGCGAGCTCGGCGGCGTGGCGCTGGCCGTAGGCGACCGACAGCGCGTAGGTCTCGAAGCCCATGTCGCGCGCGATCGCGAGGCAGGTGGCGGAGTCGAGGCCGCCGGAGAGCAGCACGACGGCGCGGGGCGGGGTGTGGAGGCTGGTCATTCCGTAGTCATTCTGGATGGCGGGGCGGGGTGGATCTGCTCGCGGCGTCGCCGGGCCGGAACAGCGGCGCTCAGCGGCCGCGGGCGTCGTTCCACAGGATCTTGTGGAGCTGGAGCTGGAAGCGCACCGGCAGGCGGTCGCGCACGATCCATCCGGCGAGCTCGGCAGGGTCCAGCGCGCCGGCGACCGGCGACAGCAGCACGCCGCAGCGTTCGGCGAGGCGGTGCTCGGCGATCTGCTGCTTGGCCCATGCGTAGTCGGCGGCGTCGGCGAGCACGAACTTGAGCTCGTCGTGAGCGTACAGCAGCGCGAGGTTTTCCCAGCGGTTGCGGGCGAGCTCGCCCGAGCCGGGGGCCTTGAGGTCCACGATGCGCGACACGCGGGGATCGACCCCCGCGATGTCGAGTGCGCCGCTCGTTTCCAGCGACACGTCGTGGCCGGCATCGCACAGGGCGGCGAGCAGCGGTAGGCAGCCCTTCTGTGCGAGCGGCTCGCCGCCGGTCACGCACACGTGGCGCAGACCGTGGCTGGCCACCTCGGCGAGGATGTCGTCGAGCGTGCGTGTCTCGCCGCCGCTGAAGGCGTAGGCAGTGTCGCACCAGGTGCAGCGCAGCGGGCAGCCGGTCAGGCGCACGAACACGGTGGGCAGGCCGACGCGGGTGGATTCGCCCTGCAGCGAGGCGAAGATCTCGGTGATACGGAGGCGCACGGCCGTCGCCGGCGCCGTTTCGACAGCGGACATGGATCAGCGCGCGCTCAGGCGCTGGCGGGCGACCTGGGCGGCGTTGCTCTGCGGATAGCGCTCGACAAGCGATTGCAGGGTGCGCTTGGCGCCGGCGGCGTCGTTCATGGCCTGCTGACTGTTGGCCAGGCCGAGCATGGCGTCGGGCGCGACGTTCTCCTTGGGGTACTTGTCCATCACCGTCTTGAAATGGCGATTCGCACTGGCGACGTCGCGCGCCTGCAGTGCGGCGTTGCCGGCCCAGAAGTGGGCGCCGGCGGTGAAGTTGCCTGCCGGGTAGCGGGTGATGAAGCGCTCGAACGCGGTCTGCGCGTCCTTGTGCTTGCCGTTCTTGAGCAGCGCGAGGGCGCCCTGGTAGTCGGCGGATTCGGTGTTCGCGGATGCGGGGGCTGGCGCGGGGGCAGGTGCCTGCGGGGGCGCGGCCGCAGCCGGTGCCGCCGGCGCCGCATCCCCGGAGGCCGGGGCGGCGGAGGCGGCGCCCGCCGCACCGGATTCGTACCGGCGCAGGCGGGCGTCGAGGTCGACGTAGAAATCCTTCTGGCGCTGCTTGAGCGTCTCCACCTCGTTGGTCAGCAGTTCGATCTGGCCACGCAGGCGCGCCAGCTCGGCGCGCATCTGTTCGTTCTGCATGGCGAGCTCGAGCTGGCCGCGGCTGGTGGTCTCGATCTGCCCCTGAACGTCCTGCCGGAGCTGGAAGATCTGGTTGCGGGCCTCGGTGTCACCCCCGAAGAGCTGGGCGTGCGCCGGGGCGCTCGGGATGAGGACGAACGCTGCGGCGAGCGGCAGAAGGCGTTTCATGTCGGGACTCTCTTAGAACTCGCCCGTGTAGAGCATGTCGCCGCGGCGGTTCTCGGCGTAGCAGTTCTCGGTGCGGTCTTCGCAGCGCGGCTTCTCTTCACCCAGGCTCACGGACTCGATCTGCGATTCCTTGGCGCCGAGCAGCATGAGGGCCTGCTTGACGACGTCGGCGCGCTTCTGGCCGAGGGCGAGGTTGTATTCGCGGCTGCCGCGCTCGTCGGTGTTGCCCTGGACGAGCATGTTCATCTGCGGGTTCTGCACCAGGAAGCGGGCGTGGGCTTCGATCAGCGGGCGGGCTTCCTGCTTGATCACGAAGCTGTCGAAGTCGAAGAAGACGCTGCGCTTGGAGAGGATGTTGTTGGGGTCGGTGAGCGCCGCGATGCCGCTGCCCTTGGCGCTGCCGGCAGTCACGGTGGCGACGCCGGTGCCGCGGTCCTGGACGGAGGCGGCGCCGTTCTCGGGGCCGGTGCTCGAGCAGGCGGCCAGGGTCAGGGCGAGCAGCGCGGGGAGGACGAGTTTCTTCATGGGTGATGCTCCAGTACGAGTGTTGATGACAGCAGAGAGGGGTATGCGGCTTTGTTGCCGCTTCATGGTTACCGGATCTGCGGACCCCAGGCGGGTTCGCGGACATCGGCGGCCTGCACCGTGAGCCGCTGGCGGATGCGCCCGTCGGTCGACACCGCCGACAGCACGCCACGGCCACCGGTGTCGGTGGCGTAGAGGATCATGCGGCCGTTGGGGGCGAAGCTGGGCGATTCGTCGCGTGCCGAATCGGTGAGGATGGTGGTCTGCCGGGTGGCGACGTCCTGCACGGCCACCTGGAAGCGGCCGGCATTGCGGGTGATGAAGGCGAGCAACTTGCCGTCGAACGACAGGCGCGGCGTCACGTTGTAGTTGCCTTCGAAGCTCACCCGCTGGGCGCTGCCGCCACTGGCAGGAATACGGTAGATCTGCGGACTGCCGCCGCGATCCGAGGTGAAGTAGATGTGGCCGTCGGCGCCCCAGAAGGGCTCGGTGTCGATGCCTGAGGATTGCGCGAGGCGGCGCACGCCGGAGCCGTCGGCACCGATCGCGTAGAGCTGCGACAGGCCGTCCTTGGTGAGCACGACCGCGAGCTGGCTGCCGTCGGGCGACCAGCTCGGCGCGGAGTTCGAGCCCTTGAAGTTGGCGACCACGCGGCGCTGGCCGGTGGCGAGTGTGTGCACGTAGACGATCGGCTTCTTCTGCTCGAAGGACACATAGGCCAGGCGCTGGCCGTCGGGCGACCACGAAGGCGAGATGATCGGCTCGCGCGAGCGCAGCGCGGTGGCGGCGTTCATGCCGTCGGCGTCGGCGATCTGGAGCTCGAAGTTGGGACCGGACTTGATCACGTAGGCGATGCGGGTGGCGAAGTAACCCGGCAGGCCGGTGAGCTTCTCGTACACGAAGTCGGCGATGCGGTGGCCGACCAGGCGGTTCTGCGCCGGACTCATCGGCAGCGACATGGCGCCGAGTTCCTGCTGCTTCTGCGCGTCGAAGAGCCGGAAGCGCACGTCGTAGCGGCCGTCGGCCATCGGGATCAGGCTGCCGGTGAGCACCGCGTCGGCGCCGCGGCTGCGCACCGCGGCGAGGTCGGGCGCCACCGATTCGGGCATCGGCAGCGGGCCGGTGTCGATCAGGGTGAACAGACCGCTGCGCTCGAGGTCGGCGCGCACGACGTCGGTGACGCTCTGCGGCAGGCGACCCTCGTTCTCGAAGATCGGGATGATGACCGGAAAGCGCGAGGCGCCGGTGCCGGTGATCTCGATCGAGAGCTGGGCGTGCGCACCCAGCGCGAGGCTGGCGAGCAGGCCGGCGAGGAAGAGGCGGAATGCGTGCAGTGTTTTGATCATGCGGGGTTTTCTCCAGCCGCGGATTATAGACATGACGGACTCAATCGTCCGCCAGCGGACGGAATTTCAGTTCGAGGGTACGCTCGAACTGGTTCTTGTTGTCCGGCAGCGGCAGCGGGCTCGAGCGCCGGATCGCGCGCTCGATGGCCTCGTCGAGGGCGGGCACGCCGGACGAGCGCTTGAGGCGGACATTGAGCACTTCGCCACTCGGCAGCTGGTCGACCTCGAACACCGCCTCCGGGTTGCCGGACAGGCCGGGCGGGCGCAACAGGTTGCCGCGCACCTTGGCAGCGATCGCCGCGCGGTATTTGTCGATGTCGCCACCGGGCGGACCCTGGCGGCTCGGACCGGCCGCGGCCGCGCGCGCACCTTCCTGCGCCATCAGGCTGGACAGGCGGGCCTGCTCGGCGCGCTGGGTCTCCTGCGCGAGGCGCTGCGCCATGTAGTCGTCGATCGGCTTGGTGTCCGGCTTGGGCTGGGGCTTGGGTTCGGGCTTGGCCTGCGGCTTGGGCTCGGGTTTCGGCTCCGGCTTGGGTTGGGGCTTGGGCTCGGGCTCGGGCTTCGGTTCAGGCTTGGGCTCCGGCTTCGGTTGTGGTTTGGGTTCGGGTTTCGGTGGCTCGGGCTTGGGCGGCTCCGGCTTCTTCTCGGGCGCCTTGGCGACGATCTCGGGCTTGGCCTGGGGCTTGGGCGGTTCAGGTCTGGGTTCCGGCTTCGGTTCCGGCTTCGGTTCCGGTTTGGGCTCGGGCTTCGGTTCGGGTTTGGGCTCGGGCTTCGGTTCGGGTTTCGGCTCAGGCCGGGGCTCCGGCGCCGGCTGCGGGCGCGCTGCGGCTGGCGCGCTGCGCTCCGGTGCCGAAGCCAGCCCGACCTCGAGCGCCGCGGGCGGCGGGCTCTGCCAGCGGATGCCGAAGAACAGGAACAGGAACAATCCCAGGTGGACCGCCACGGTCAACCCGAGGGACTGCCACTTGCCAGGCGGCTCGCGGCGGTGCGGTGCGGGGCGGTCCCTCATTTCTGCGAAGTCGCGCTCTGGGTGACCAGGCTGATCTTGCGCACTCCGGCGTCGCGCGCGGTCTCGAGCACGTCGATCACCTTCTGGTAGTCGAGCTTGCTGTCGGCGGCGACCAGGAAGGGCTGCTCGGGGTTCTTCGCGAGGGCGTCCTTGAGCGCGGTCGACAGCTGGTCGCGGCGCACCGGGCGCGAGCTCCCGCTGTTGCTGGCGCGCAGCGCATAGGCCCCGTCGGCCTTGACCTCGATGAAGATGGCCTCGGACTGAGGCGGCGGCGTGCCGGCGCCGGCGGAGGGCACGTTGATCGTGCCCTGCTGGATCATCGGCGCGGTGACCATGAAGATCACCAGCAGCACCAGCATCACGTCAATGTAGGGCACGACGTTGATCTGGTTCATGAGACGGCGTTGGCGCATCGTTGGAACTCCGTCCGGGTCAGCGCAGGTTGCGTTGCAGGATGTTGGAGAACTCTTCCATGAAGCTCTCGAAGCGGATGCCGAGGCGGTCGATGTCGTGCGCGAAGCGGTTGTAGGCCACCACCGCCGGGATCGCCGCGAACAGGCCGATCGCCGTGGCGACCAGGGCTTCGGCGATGCCGGGCGCGACCTGCGCGAGGGTGGCGGCGCCGACGCTGGAGAGGCCGCGGAAGGAGTTCATGATCCCCCACACGGTGCCGAGCAGGCCGATGTACGGCGACACCGACCCCACCGAGGCGAGGAAGGCGAGGTGGGCCTCGAGGTCGTCGATCTCGCGCTGGTAGGTGGCGCGCATGGCGCGGCGGGCGCCGTCGAGCGTGGCGCCGTGGTCGTGGCCCTTGCCGCGCAGCTTGGTGAACTCTCGGTAGCCGGCCTCGAAGATGCGCTCCATGCCTTCGGACTGGTGGCGGCCAGCCGACTCGTAGAGGGTGTTGAGGTCGCCGCCGCTCCAGAAGTCGCGCTCGAACTCGTCGGTCTGTGCACGCGCCTGGCGGATCTGGAAGGCCTTGCGGAAGATCCAGTACCAGGAGACGAGCGACAGGCTTGCCAGCAGCGCCATGACGAGCTGGACGAGGACGCTCGCCTGGGAGATCAGGCTGAGGATGGAGAGGTCGTGGGTGACGGTCATGCTGGGCTTTCGAGAAGGGCGTGCAGGGAGGCGGGGAGGGCTGCGGGCTTCATGCGCCGCATGTCCACGCAAGCCACGAGGACCTGCGCGGTGAAGAGAAGTTCGCCGCCGCGGCGGATCTCGTGGTCGAACACGAGACTCGCGCGGCGCCGGCTGGCGATGCGGGCGCTCACCTCGAGCGCGTCGTCCAGGCGTGCCGGAGCGCGGTAGTCGGCCTGCACCGAGCGCACCACGAAACCCACGCCCTGCTCGTCGAGCAAGGCGTGCTGGGCGACGCCGAGCGCACGCAGCCATTCGGTGCGCGTGCGCTCGCAGAATTTGAGATAGTTTGCGTAATAGACGACACCCCCTGCGTCGGTGTCTTCGTAATAGACTCGGACGGACAGGGAAAAACGCGACGACGCGGGGAGCGATTCGCCGCCCGCGTCGGAAACGGTTTTCGGTTGCATTGCAGCATTCTAGCCGAGCCGCGGCACCGAATGCACGTCTGTCGCGTTCTTGATCGATGGATTTTTCTCGCGCTTATTGCTTGTTGCAAAAGCGCTTTTCTGTGAATGTCGTTGGTTGCGGCGGCTCGCATGGGGCGTCCGCGACATCGGAATACGGACGTGGCGCTCCCCTTCTTCGGCAAGAAACCCGTTTCGCCCGCGCCCGGCGCACCGCGCGACGCGCGAGCCGGGCCGGGAGCGGACGCCCTGCGCGACGAGCGTCCCCCGCCTACCGAGTTGTCCGCGCTCGACTTCACCGGCACCGACCACGGGCGCGCGCTCGCACGCGTGGCCGGGCAGGTCGAGGTGCGCGAGTGCGGAAGCGGGATCGGCGCGGCCTTCGAGGAGGCTGCGGTGCTGTATGCGAACGGTAGCGACGACGACGCGCTCGCCGTGCTCGAGGCCGCCGTCGGCGCGGAAGGTGGCGAGGGCGGTGAGGGTGCCTGGCTGATGTTGCTCGATCTCTACCGCCTGCGCGGGGAGCGCCAGCGCTTCGAGTCGCGCGTGCTCGATTACGCCACCCGCTTCGAGCGCTCGCCGCCGCCCTGGGAGGATCTGTCGCGGGTGGCGGGCAAGGCGGCGGGCACCGAGCTGCCGCTGGTCAACCTGAGCGGGCAGCTCTCGGCAGCCGCCGAGCGCCAGTTCGCCCAGCTCGCCAAGATCGCGCGCCGCAGCGGCGGGGTGCGCATCGACGTCGCCAAGGTGCGCGGGGTGGACGATGCGGGCTGCGCCGTCTGGCGCGGCCTGCTTGCCGGGCTGGCGGCCGAGCGGCTTCAGGTGAGGCTGGTCAATGTGCGCGCGCTCGCCGACATCCTGTCGCAGGCCGTATCCCCCGGGAGGGCGCAGGCGCGCGATACCTGGCTGATGCTGCTCGAGCTGTTGCAGTACGCCGGCGACCAGGCGCGCTTCGAGGATGTCGCGGTCGACTATGCGGTGACCTTCGAGGAGTCCCCGCCGTCCTGGGAGGGGCGCGGCGACGCTCCCACGGCGCGCGCGGCGCAGGCGGACGAGGCGCAGCCGACCGATCCGGAGGCGTTCGCGTTCGAGGGCGAGCTCTGCGGGGCTGCCAACGATACCCTCCGGCGCCTCGCCGCCTTCGCGGTCGAGCGCCGCGAGGTCCGGATCGATTGCCGGCACCTGCGCCGGCTCGATTTCGTCTGCGCCGGCACGCTCTTCAATATTCTCGCCACGTTGCAGGCTCAAGGTAAACTCGTCTGTCTTCGCGACGTGAACGCCATGGTCGCCGGCCTGCTGCGGGTCATGAGCGTCGACAAGGTGGCTCACGTCACCCTGCGTCATTGAACAACACACCAGCCCCGATTTCCGCGGGGACGGAGAATCCTTCATGGAACAGTATCGCGGCACCACCATCCTGTCGGTGCGGCGCGGCAACCGCGTCGCGCTCGGCGGCGACGGCCAGGTCACCCTTGGCAACATCGTCATCAAGGCCTCCGCGCGCAAGGTGCGCACGCTCTACAACGGTCAGATCCTCGCCGGTTTCGCCGGTGGAACCGCCGACGCCTTCACCTTGTTCGAGCGTTTCGAGGCCAAGCTCGACAAGCACCAGGGCAACCTGTTGCGCAGCGCGGTCGAGCTCGCCAAGGACTGGCGCACCGACCGCATGCTGCGCCGGCTGGAGGCCATGCTTGCGGTGGCCGATCGCGAGCATTCGCTGGTGATCACCGGCAACGGAGACGTGCTCGAGCCCGAGCAGGGCATCGTGGCCATCGGCAGCGG
This sequence comes from Thauera sp. DNT-1, assembly GCF_055393985.1. Lineage (NCBI taxonomy): Bacteria > Pseudomonadati > Pseudomonadota > Betaproteobacteria > Rhodocyclales > Zoogloeaceae > Thauera > Thauera sp. DNT-1. The sequence goes on from NZ_AP043752.1 coordinate 3,508,240, forward strand.
CGGCGCCTACGCGCAGTCGGCCGCGCGCGCACTGCTCGAGAATACCGAGCTCGAGCCCAGGGAAATCGTGTCCAAGGCGCTTTCCATCGCCGGCGACCTGTGCATCTACACCAATCACCACCACACCATCGAAGTGCTGGATTGAGGCTGACCGCATGACCCAGATGACCCCGCCGGAGATCGTCTCCGAACTCGACAAGCACATCGTCGGCCAGGACAAGGCCAAGAAGGCCGTGGCGATCGCGCTGCGCAACCGCTGGCGGCGCGCTCAGGTGGAAGAGCCGCTGCGCAGCGAGATCACCCCCAAGAACATCCTCATGATCGGCCCCACCGGCGTCGGCAAGACCGAGATCGCGCGCCGCCTGGCGCGCCTGGCCAACGCGCCCTTCATCAAGATCGAGGCGACCAAGTTCACCGAGGTCGGCTATGTCGGCCGCGACGTCGACACCATCATCCGCGACCTCATGGAGATCGCGGTCAAGGACGGGCGCGAGCGTGCGATGAAGTCGGTGCGCGACCGCGCGCTGGATGCCGCCGAGGACCGCGTGCTCGACGCCCTGCTGCCGCCGGCGCGCCCGGTCGGCTTCAACGCCGAGCCCGAGCCGGCGCAGGATTCGTCCACCCGGCAGAAATTCCGCAAGAAGCTGCGCGAGGGGGAACTCGACGACAAGGAGATCGAGATCGAGGTCGCCGCGCCCTCGATGCAGGCCGAGATCTTCGCCCCGCCGGGTATGGAGGAACTCACCCAGCAGATACAGGGCATGTTCCAGAACCTCGGCGGCGGCAAGAAGAAGCAGCGCAAGCTGCAGATCCGCGAGGCCATGAAGCTGCTCGCCGACGAGGAGGCCGCGCGCCTGATCAACGACGAGGAGGTCAAGCTCGAGGCCGTGCGCGCGGTCGAGCAGAACGGCATCGTGTTCCTCGACGAGGTGGACAAGATCGCTGCGCGCAGCGACGTGCAGGGCGCAGATGTCTCCCGTCAGGGCGTGCAGCGCGACCTGCTGCCGCTGGTCGAGGGCACGACGATCTCCACCAAGTACGGCATGATCAAGACCGATCACATCCTGTTCATCGCCAGCGGCGCCTTCCACCTGTCCAAGCCCTCGGATCTGATCCCCGAGCTGCAGGGGCGTTTCCCGATCCGCGTCGAGCTGGAGTCGCTGTCTGTGGAGGACTTCGCCCGCATCCTCACCAGCACCGACGCCTGCCTCACGCGCCAGTACGAGGCGCTGCTCGCCACCGACGGGGTGAAGCTGGAGTTCGCCGACGACGGCATCCGCCGCCTGGCCGAGATCGCCTACCAGGTGAACGAGAAGACCGAGAACATCGGCGCGCGCCGGCTGTACACCGTCATGGAGAAGCTGCTCGAAGAGGTTTCCTTCGAGGCCGGGCGCAGCAGTGCGGAGCAGACCGTGGTAGTCGACGCCGCCTATGTCGACAGCCGGCTCGTCATGCTCGCCCAGCGCGAGGATCTGGCGCGTTACGTGCTTTGATCCCGGCTCGCGTCCGTTCGCGGACAAGCTCGCTTCGTCCGCGGGGACCGCGCGACGACGGGCTTGTCCGTGACCGCATCCGTCGCACCCCCTTCAGTCCGCTCCCGGTTTGCCCTGAATGCTGATCCGAATCGTCTCCATCCTGTTCCCGCTGTTCGCGATCACCGCGCTGGGCTATTTCGTCGGCCGGCGCATGAAGCCGGACCTGTCGCACGCCAACAAGCTGAACATGGATGTCTTCGTGCCCGCGCTGGTGTTCGGTGCGCTGGTCGGCAAGGACTTCCGCCTCGGCGAATACCTGCCGCTGCTGTTCGCGACCGTGGTGATCATCGTCGGCTCCGGTGTGGCCGGCTGGCTGGTCGCGCGTGCGGCCGGGATCGCCACCAAGACGCTGGTGCCGCCGATGATGTTCAACAACTGCGGCAACCTCGGCCTGCCGCTGGCGGTGCTCGCCTTCGGCGAGTCGGCGCTGGCTCCGGCGGTGGTGATGTTCGTGGTGTCGAACGTGATCCACTTCTCCTACGGCGCCTGGCTGCTGGACCACCATACCAAGCTGACCACGGTGTGGCGCTCGCCCTCCATCCTGGCGACGATCGCGGGCCTGGCGGTCGGCTTCCTCGGCATCGAGGTGTGGCCGCCGCTGCTGATGTCGATCGAGATGGTCGGCGACATCTCGATCCCCCTGATGTTGTTCGCGCTCGGCGTGCGCCTGGCCGATTCGCGCATCAGCGCCGTCGGCTTCGGCCTCTTCGGTGCGGTGCTACGCCCGGTGGTGGGCATGGCGCTGGCCTGGGCCCTGCTGCAGATGCTCGAGCTTCCGCCGCGCGAGCAGGCGCTGTTGCTCGTGTTCGGCGCCCTGCCGCCGGCGGTGCTGAACTACATGTTCGCCGAGCGTTACGACCAGGAGCCCGACAAGGTGGCCTCGATGGTGCTGATCGGCAACCTCGCTGCGGTGGTTTTCCTGCCGATCGCGCTGGCGCTGGTACTCGACTGAGGCACGGGAGTCGGAGCGGAGCCGGTACGGATCGGGCACCGCGAGGGCTCGCGCTTGGGGACGCGAGCTCAGCATCCCCCGAAGCGGTCCATCCTGCGGCGGTCGCGCTTGGTCGGCCGGCCGTGCAGGTCGGCGCCGGGCGCGGCGGCGAACTTGCGCAATTCACGGGCGCGTTCGCGCGCCTCGATGCTTTCCGCGGTCTCCTCGTAGAGCGCCTGCGCCACGGCGGCCGAGCCGCGCTTGTCCGCGATCGCGCGCACGATCACCGTACGCGTATCCTCGCCGATCGTGATGTCGAGGCGGTCACCGACCTTGAGTTCGCGTGCCGGCTTGGCCGCCATTCCGTTGAGCTTGACCTTTCCTCCATCGACCGCCTCGGTCGCGCCCGTACGGTGCTTGAAGAAACGTGCCGCCCACAGCCACTTGTCGAGGCGGGTACGCGCGGTGTCGGAGGGATTGCGGTCGGTCATGATGGTGGCGCTCGGTCGAAGGGCGCCGGATTGGCAAGGCGCCGCCGTGATTATCGAACACCCGGCGGCGTGCTGGGGCAGATGAAGCCTGCGAGCGTTCAGAACAGCCCGGAGATCGAATTGATCAGGCCTTTCTTCAACTCGGGCAGCGCCTCCTCGAAGACGAGGTTGACCTTGTTCGCGGTCGAGCCGATGCGGGTCTGATAAGTCTTGTAGGACGACTCTTCGTCGTACGACACCTGCGAACCACCGCTGTTGCCCTGGCGCAGGCTGTGGTTCGAACTCACCCTTGCCTTGCCGGCACCGCGGATGCGCTCCTTGATCTGCAGGTCGGTGATCATCGAAAAATACACGTCCTTGACCGCGGCGCCGGCGATGCCTTCGGCCAGCGAGCCGATCAGGCCGGCGGCGGCGATGCCACGGCCGCTGGCGCCGCCGGCGTATGCCGCTCCCGCCCCCAGGACCAGGCCGCCCGAGGCGGCTACCCCGTAGCCTTGGTCGATCGCCGCCTCGATCGCGGTGGGTGCCGATTTTCCGACCTGCAGGATGTTCGCCTGCAGGACGTAGTGCGCCGCCTCCGGGTCCTGCAGCAGGGTGTAACCCTTGGTCTGCAGCGCGGCGGCGATCTCGTCATTCACCGCAAGGTCGGGCTTGTCGGAGGTATTGCGGATCTGCAGGAAGATGGTGCGCTTGTCAGGGCCGACCGGGTCGAGGAAGACCGTGTCGGACATCTTGGTCTGCACATCGAGGTCGCGCTTGCTGATGGCGACGTGGGTGGCGGCGCAGCCGGCGAGGACCAAGGTGGCGACGGTGACGAGGGTGATTCGCTTGAGCATCGGGAGACCTCCTCGAGGACGGATGAAGATGGCAGGCGGCGGGTTTCGGTGCGATCCGGGGATGACTCTTGCAGGTGCTGAAAAGACCTGAAAATAGTCGTATGGAATTTCATTATAGAAAATTTGATGCCCGATTGTCATGTTCTGTGATGCGGTAGGAATTTCTTCGTCCCCAAAATGGAGAACCCCGGCGCCCTTGCGGGGGCCGGGGTTCGCTCGCTGCGGAGGGCGGGCGGCGATCAGCCGATCATGCCCGCGCCTACGGTGTTGTTGGTGCTCTCGTCGATGATGATGAAGGCGCCGGTAGCGCGGTTCTCCGTGTAGCGGTCGGCGATGATCGGCTGGGCGAGCTTGAGCGTGACGCGGGCGATGTCGTTCATCGCCAGCCCGGTGGTGGCCTCCTGTTCCAGGGTATTCACGTCCAGGCGGTAGTCGATCTTCGCGAGCTTGGCCTTCACCTCGCGCGTGGTGTGGCGTACCAGGTAGGTGCGTGCAGGCGACAGCGGGGTCTCGGACAGCCAGCACACCGTGGCTTCGATCTGCTTCACCGGCTCCCGCGCCTCGGCGGATTTCACGATCAGGTCGCCGCGCGAGATGTCGATCTCGTCTTCGAGCAGCAGGGTCACCGACTGCTCGTGGATGGCGCGCGGCAGCGCGACGCCGCCGAGCTCGATCTTCCTGACCCGGCTGCTGGCGCCCGAGGGCAGTACGGTGACCGCGTCGCCCACCGCGACCTCGCCCGATTCGACCCGGCCCATGAAGCCGCGATAGTCGTGCAGTTCGGGGTTGGCGGACTCTTGCGGTCGGCACACGAACTGCACCGGGAAGCGGAAGTCCTCGGCCTGTTCGGTGTGGGCGGCGGGGGCGTTCTCGAGGATGTCGAGCAGGGTCGGGCCGTCGTACCAGGACAGGCGCTCGCCGCGGTCGACGATCATGTCGCCCTCCAGCGCCGAGATCGGGATGAAGCGCACGTCCCGGATGCCGAGCTTGGCGGCGAATTCGAGGTATTCCCCCTTGATGCGCTCGAACACCGCCTGGTCGTAGTCGACCAGGTCCATCTTGTTGACCGCGACCACCAGATGGGGAATGCCGACCAGGCTGGCGAGGTAGGAGTGGCGGCGGGTCTGGGTCAGCACGCCCTTGCGCGCGTCGATGAGGATGATCGCGAGGTTGGCGGTGGACGCGGCGGTCACCATGTTGCGGGTGTACTGCTCGTGGCCGGGGGCGTCGGCGATGATGTACTTGCGCCGGCCGGTGGAGAAGTAGCGATAGGCGACGTCGATGGTGATGCCCTGCTCGCGCTCGGCCTGCAGGCCGTCGGTCAGCAGCGACAGGTCGACCGCGCTCATGCCGCGCTTGGCCGAGGTCTTCTCGATGGCGTTGAGGGTGTCGGCGAGGATGGTCTTGGTGTCGAACAGCAGGCGGCCGATCAGGGTGCTCTTGCCGTCGTCGACGCTGCCGCAGGTGAGAAAGCGCAGCAAGCCGTTGTCGATTTCGGGGAGGTGCTCGAGGGCGGACATGGTCATGATTCCGTGCAAAGGTCAGGCGTGAGGTGCGAAGAGTGGGGGGTGGGGGCTGCGACGAGCGCGGATGCGCTAGAAGTAGCCTTCCTTCTTGCGTTGCTCCATCGACGCCTCCGAGGTCTGGTCGTCCATCCGCGTCGCACCGCGCTCGGTGATCGTGGTGGTCGCCGTCTCGGCGAGGATCTTCTCCACGGTGTCCGCGTCGGATTCCACCGGCGCCGTGCAGGTGATGTCCCCCACGGTGCGGAAGCGCACCCGCACGTCCTCCACGACGTCGCCATCCTTCGCCGGCGTCAGCTCGGTCACCGGCTGCAGCAGGCCGTTCTTGCGCACCACCGGGCGGGTGTGGGCGAAGTAGATCGATGGCAGTTCCAGCTGCTCGCGCTGGATGTACTGCCACACGTCGAGTTCGGTCCAGTTGCTGATCGGGAAGGCGCGGATGTTCTCGCCCTTGTGGCTACGCGCGTTGTACAGGTTCCACAGCTCGGGACGCTGGTTCTTCGGGTCCCACTGCCCGAACTCGTCGCGGAAGCTCATGATGCGTTCCTTGGCACGCGCCTTCTCCTCGTCGCGGCGGGCGCCGCCGATGCAGGCGTCGAAGCCGAACTCCTCGATCGCCTCGAGCAGCGTCACCGACTGGTGCTTGTTGCGCGACTCGCCCGCGTGCTTCAGCACCACGGTGCCGCGCGCCATCGAGTCTTCCACCGAGCGCACGATCAGGCGCTCGCCCAGTTCGGCGGCGCGCCGGTCGCGGAAGTCGGTGACTTCCTTGTAGTTGTGGCCGGTGTCGATGTGCATCAGCGGGAAGGGGAAGCGGCCCGGGCGAAAGGCCTTCTCGGCCAGGCGCAGCAGGCAGATCGAATCCTTGCCGCCGGAGAACAGCAACACCGGGTTGGCGCACTGGCCGGCGACTTCGCGCAGGATGTGGATGGCTTCGGCCTCGAGCCAGTCGAGGTGGGACAGCGTCTGTTTGGTCAGCGTGGACATGGTGCGGTTACCGTTGCGGATGCTTGATCGGATGGGTTCTGAAGGCGCGCAGCGCTGCCCTGAGTCCGGCGCGCAGCGCGAGCAGGCGCTGCTGCAGGCTGCGGCGGCCGGCACCGATCGCGGGGCTGTGCGTGCCCTGGGCGGGGTGCTTGCCGTTCATGGCTCAGCTCGCCTTGACGTGGAGACCGCACTCCTTGGTCTCCGGGTTTTCCCACCACCAGCGTCCGGCGCGCACGTCCTCGCCGACCGCGATCGCGCGGGTGCAGGGGGCGCAGCCGATGCTGGGGTAGAACTGGTCGTGCAGGGCGTTGTAGGGCACCTCGGCGAGGCGGATGTAGGCCCACACCTCGGTCTCGCTCCAGTCCGACAGCGGGTTGAGCTTCTCCAGCCCGTTGGCGGTGTCGGTCTCGCGTACCGGCAGGCCGGAGCGGGTGACCGACTGGGCTGCGCGCAGGCCGGTGATCCAGGCCTTGCGGCCGGTGAGCGCGCGACGCAGCGGCTCCATCTTGCGCACGCCGCAGCAGGCCTTGCGCAGCTCGACCGTGTCGTAGAAGGCGTTGATGCCGTGGCTGCGCACATAGGTTTCGACCGCGCCCGCGTCGGGGAAGTAGATCTCGAGCTTCGTGCCGTAGCGGCGCTCGACTTCGCCGATCAGGCTGTAGGTCTCGGCGGGGAGCCGCCCGGTGTCGAGCGAGAAGATGGTGATCGGCAGGCCGTTCGACAGGATGAGGTCGGTCAGCACCATGTCCTCGGCGCCGAAGCTGTTGGCGAAGGCGAGCTCGCCGTGCGCGCCGAACTCGGCGACGGCCTCGCGCAGCAGTGCGAGCGTGGCTGCGGACTTGGCACCCACGGTGGCGCGCAGTGCGTCGGTGAGCTGCGGGCGGGTGGCGGCGTTGGTCGGGGCGGGGCGCAGCAGGCTGACGGCGGCGTTCATTGCTGCACCTCGCGGCCGGTGCCGCGCTCGACGCGGCGGAACAGCGGCAGCGGGTCCTTCACCGAGCGCTGGTAGGGCTGGGTGAAGTCGTCGATGCTGGCCACCGCCGCCTCGAGCTGTTCGTCGGTGTAGCGCTCGGCTTGCGGCTGCAGGGCATCGAAGCCGCAGCGCGTCATGTAGTTGAACTGGTCGCGCAGGACCTGGCCGATCGCGCGCAGTTCGCCCTGGTAGCCGTAGCGGGTGCGCAGCAAGGTTGCCGCGGAGTAGCTGCGGCCGTCGGTGAACTTGGGGAAGTGCAGGCCGACGATCTGCAGCAGCCCGAGGTCGTCAGCGAGTGCGGCGACGTCCTCGCCCGCGGCCAGCCACACGCCCACCTCGCCGCTGCGCGCACGCGCCAGCAGCTCTTCGCGGCGCGCCTGCCATACGGCGAGCGGCACCAGCACGGGGCCGGCGGGCACCGCGATGTCGGCAGGCACCTCGCCTTCGGCGAGGCTCACGGTCAGGCGGTCGTCGGCGACGACGCGGCCGTTCTTGATGATCTTGTCAGACATGGGCGGCTTTCCTTTGCGGCTGGCGGTCGGCATACACGCGTGCCTTGAAGGGCTCGGTGCCGACGCGTTGTACGGTGTCGATGAAGCGCTCGTCCTCATGGCGCAGTTCGACGTAGGTTTCGAGCAGCTTCTCGATCACGCCCACGATCTCGTCGAGGGCGAAGGACGGACCGATCACCTTGCCGAGCGTGGTGCCGTTGCCCTGTGTGCCGCCGATGCTGACCTGGTACCACTCCTCGTCGTTCTTATCGACGCCGAGGATGCCGATGTGGCCGACGTGGTGGTGGCCGCAGGAGTTCATGCAGCCGGAAATGTTGAGGTCGATCTCGCCGATGTCGTGCTGGTAGTCGAGGTCGTCGAAGCGGCGCTGGATGGCGTCGGCGATCGGGATCGAGCGTGCGTTGGCGAGGCTGCAGAAGTCGCCGCCGGGGCAGCAGATGATGTCGGTCAGCAGGCCGATGTTCGGCGTCGCCAGGCCGGCGGCACGCGCCGCCTGCCACAGTTCGAAGAGGTCGGTGCGGCGCACGTCGGCGAGCGCGACGTTCTGCTCGTGCAGCATGCGCGCCTCGCCGAAGCTGAAGCGGTCGGCGAGATCGGCGATCAGGTCCATCTGCTCGGCGGTGACGTCGCCCGGGGCGGTGCCGGTCTTCTTCAGCGACAGGACCACCGCCGCGTAGCCGGGCTGGCGGTGGGCGCGCACATTGCGCTTGACCCAGGTGGCGAAGGCCTTGTTGCCGGCGAGGAGTTCGTCGAAGGCGGCGTCCTGCGCGGGCAGGGTCTCGTAGGCAGGCGGGGCGAAGTGGGCCGACACGCGCGCCAGCTCCGCCGCGGTGATGGTGTTGGGGCCGTCCTTGCCGTTGGCCCATTCTTCCTCCACCTGGCGGCCGAACTCTTCCGGCCCGAGCGCCTTGACGAGGATCTTGATGCGCGCCTTCCACAGGTTGTCGCGGCGGCCCCAGCGGTTGTAGACGCGCAGGATGGCCTCGCAGTAGCTGATCAGGTGCTGCCAGGGCAGGAAGGGCTTGATCTCCTCGCCCAGGATCGGGGTGCGGCCGAGGCCGCCGCCCACCAGCACGCGGAAGCCGAGCTCGCCGGCCTCGTTACGGACCAGGTCGAGGCCGATGTCGTACACCCGCAGCACCACGCGGTCTTCGGCGGCGCTGTTGAAGGCGATCTTGAACTTGCGCGGCAGGAAGGCGAATTCCGGGTTGTAGGTCGCCCACTGGCGCAGGATCTCGGCGAAGGGGCGCGGATCGGCGACCTCGTCGGCGGCCACGCCGGCGAAGGGGTCGGCGGTGATGTTGCGGATGCAGTTGCCCGAGGTCTGGTTGGCGTGCATCTGCACGCTGGCCAGTTCGGCGAGCATCTCCGGCACGTCTTCCAGCTTCGGCCAGTTGAACTGCACGTTGGTGCGGGTGGTGAAGTGGGCGTAGCCGTGGTCGTAGCTGCGCGCGAGGTGGGCGAGCTTCCTCAGCTGGCGGCTGGCGAGGTGGCCGTAGGGCACCGAGATGCGGAACATCGGCGCGTGGCGCTGGATGTACAGCCCGTTCTGCAGGCGCAGCGGACGGAACTCGTCGGCCGAGAGCTCGCCGGCCAGGTGACGCCGCATCTGGTCGCGGAACTGGGCGACGCGCTGGTCGAGCAGGCGCTGGTCGTGTTCGTCGTATTGGTACATATGGGCTCTCTCTGTCGTATGCGTGGATTCGGGCCGGGGAGGGGCGTCGCGTGCTTGGTCGCTGCGGCTCAGTGCGCCATCAGCTTGGCGCCGACCAGCACCAGCATCGTCGCCAGGATCGGGCGCAGGACGCGGTCGGGTACCTTGGTGGAAATGTGGCTGCCGAGCCAGATGCCGGGCAGCGAGCCGACCAGCAGGCTGCCCAGCAGCAGCCAGTCGACGCTGCCGAGAAACCAGTGGCCGATGCCGGCGACCGCGGTCAGCGGCACGGCGTGGGCGATGTCCGAGCCGACGATGCGTAGCGCCGGCATCGCCGGGTAGAGGAAGAACAGCGCGGTGACGCCGAGCGCGCCGGCGCCCACCGAGGAGATCGACACCAGCACGCCGAGCACGGCGCCGGTGAGCACGGTCAGGCGGGCGGTGCGCGCCGGATCGGCGGGGCGGCCACCCGAGCGCGTCGCGGCATAGGCCTGGATGCGCTTGCGGAAGATCAGCGCCACCGCGGTCAGCACCAAGGCGACGCCGAGCGAGACCTGGATCAGGTGGGCCGCGCCTTCGATGCCGCCGGGCGCGAAGTGTCCGATCAGCGCCAGCGTGATCGCCGCCGCGGGAATGCTGCCGGTGGCGAGCAGGCGGGTGATCTTCCAGTCCACCGTGCCCTTGAGTCCGTGCGCCAGGGTGCCGCCGGCCTTGGTGATCGCGGCGTAGAGCAGGTCGGTGCCGACGGCGACCGAGGGGTGGATGCCGAACATCAGCACCAGCAGCGGCGTCATCAAGGATCCGCCTCCAACGCCGGTCAGACCGACGATGGCACCGACTGCGAACCCGGCGATGGTGTAGGCGAAGTCCATGTAACGCGCTCCTGGATGTTGCGGCGCATCGTAAGGACTTCAGTTAAGCGCAAGAAGCGGTTTGCAGTTAGACTTTAAGAACTGGTTGTTATATCTAGCGCGCCATGAACCTGCAGCAACTGCGTTACGTGCATGAAGTCGCCCGTCGCGGGCTCAATGTCTCCGAGGCGGCCGACGCGCTGTTCACCTCGCAGCCGGGGGTGTCCAAGCAGATCCGCCAGCTCGAGTCCGAGCTCGGCATCGAGATCTTCACTCGCCACGGCAAGCGCCTGGTGGCGGTCACCGAGCCGGGGCGGGCGGTGCTGGCGATCGCCGAGCGCGTGCTGCGCGACCTCGACAACCTGCAGCAGGTGGGTGACGAATTCGCCAACGAGGCCGTGGGCCGCCTGTCGATTGCGACCACCCATACCCAGGCGCGCTACGTGCTGCCCGACGTGATCCGCCGCTTCATGCAGCGCTACCCGCAGGTCAAGCTCGAGCTGCACCAGGGCAATCCGCGCCAGGTTTGCGAGATGGTGCTCGACGGCAGCGCCGACATCGCGATCGCCACCGAGGCCATCGCCGAGTACGACGAGCTGGTGATGCTGCCCTGTTACCAGTGGAACCGCTGCGTGGTCGCCACCCCGCGCCACCCCATCCTGCAGGCCGCGCCGCTCACGCTCGAGGCGATCGCGCGCTATCCGCTGATTACCTACGACGACGCCTTCACCGGCCGCGGCCAGATCAACAAGGCCTTCCTCGGTCGCGGCCTCAAGCCCAAGGTCGTGCTCACCGCGATCGACTCGGACGTGATCAAGAAGTATGTCGAGATGGACCTGGGCATCGGCATCCTCGCGCGCATGGCCTACGACCCCGCGGAGGATCGCAGGCTCGGCATGGTCGATGCGGCCCACCTGTTCGAGTCGAGCACGACACGGATCGGCCTGCGCCGTCGCGCCTGGCTGCGCGCCTATGTGTACGCCTTCATCGAGGGCTTCGCGCCGCATCTGTCGCGGCGCATGGTCGAGACCGCGCTCGCCGGCGGCGGCACCGATCCGGGGCTGTGAGGGGCGCGCGGGGGCGACGCAAGCACTGCCGCGTCAGGCGCGCTCGAACCAGCGCCGCAGGCGTGCGCCGCGCAATCCGGCGCCGAGGCCCGCGATCAGGCGCACGCGCGCCTTGAGCGGGTCGAGCGCGCCGGCGTCGAGCCAGTTGGCGGGGGCGTTGCCATGGTGCCGACGCACGCCGCCGCCGCAGCGGCTGGCGAGCACCACCGGTACCGCGTTGGGCAGTTCTTCCAGCGCGGGTCGCCAGGCCTCGGGCAGGCTGGCGTTGCCGGGCAGGGCCAGCACCAGGCCTGCGGCGCCATTGAGCAGCTGGGCGCGTGCGAGCGCGCGCGCCACCGCCGAGGCGAGTGCGGGCGAGCTGCCCGCAGCGACGGTGAGCAGCTCCACCGGCGGCAGGTGCTGCAACTCGTCCGGCAGCACGACACGGCTGTAGCGCGAGGGCGCGAGCGCGTGCAGCGCGGCGTCGCTGGCGAGCGTGGTGAGCGCGCCCTCGAACGAGAACGCATCGACCGCCGAGGGGTGGCGCTTGGCGAGGGCCGCGGCTGGCAGGATGCGGTCGCCGACCACCGCGAGCACGCCCGAGCGTGCGGCCGCCGGGCGGCAGGCGAGCTCGACCGCCTGGTAGAGGTTGAGCGGGCCGTCGGCCGATAGCGCGGTGGCCGGGCGCATCGCCGCAGTCATCACCACCGGCTTGGTGGTGGCGACGGTGACGTTGAGGAAACAGGCCGTCTCTTCCAGCGTGTCGGTGCCGTGGGTGATGACGATGCCGTCGACCGCGGGGTCGTCCATCAGCCTCTGCACCCGGCGCGACAGCACCAGCCAGTGCTGTGGCGTCATGTCCTTGCTGTCGACGCTGAAGATCTGCGTGGCGTCGATGCGGGCGAGCTCGGCCAACTGGGGCACGGCGGCGAGCAGCGCCGCGGGGCCGAGCTGGCCGGCGGTGTAATCGCGGGTGTCGGTGGCCGAGCCGGCCGTGCCGGCGATGGTGCCGCCGGTGGCGAGGAGCGCGATGCGCGGCTTGCGCAGGATCTGGAGGGCGTTGTGCTGCGGGATCATGTGGGCGGGATTCGTCAGGGGGCGGTCAGGCGTTGCCGGTGTCGCGCAGCGCGACGATGCGCCGCTCGCGTTCCAGCTCGACCAGGCGTAGCGCGGCATCGGGGGGTATGCCGAGGGTCTCCAGCACCCAGCCGGTGAGCTTGAGGCTGGACTCGAGGGTTTCGGGCACCACCACCGAGGCGCCGGCCTCGCGCAGCAGCAGGGCATGCTTCTCGTCGCGCGCGCGGGCGATGATCCGCATCATCGGCACCATGCGGCGGATGCCGTGCACCGCGTGGATCGCGGCGGCGGTGTGGTCCATGGTCAGCACCACCGCGCGCGCCTGGTCGAGGCGCAGCTTGCGCAGCAGCTCCGGGCGGCTGGCGTCGCCGAACACCAGCGGCACCCCCGCCTTGCGCTGGTGGGCGATGAGCTGGGCATTGTTCTCGATGGCGACGTAGCCCACGCCCTGCTCCTCGAGCATCTGCCCGACCAGCTGGCCGACGCGGCCGTAGCCGGCGATGATCACATGCCCGCCGAGCTCGCCGAGCTCGGCATCGTTCGCCTCGGCCGGCGGCGCGATGCGTCGGTCGATGCCGTCGCCCAGGCTCTGTCCGAGGCGTGCGACCACCGGCGCGGCGAGCATCGACACGCCGACCACGATCAGCATGAACTGGCCCACATCGCGTTCGAGCAGGCCCAGCGTGAGCGCCATGCCGATCACGATGAAGGCGAACTCGCCGCCCTGGCCGAGCAGCAGGCCGCCCTCGGCGGAGCGCCCCCAGGACAGGCCGAAAACGCGCAGCAGCACGAACACGATGAGCGCCTTCATGGCCAGCAGACCGACCACCGAGAGCGGAATCCACAAGGGCTCGGCGAGCAGCGCGCGCAGGTCGATGCCCATGCCCACCGACATGAAGAACAGGCCCATCAGCAGGCCCTTGAAGGGCTCGATGGTGATCTCCACCTCGTGGCGGAACTCGGTCTCGGCAATGATCAGCCCGGCGAGCAGGGCGCCGAGCGCCATCGACAGGCCGGCCACCCAGGTCAGCGCCGCCACGCCCAAGGTGGTCAGCAGGGTGAGCGCGGTGAAGGTGTCGGGTTGCTTGTCGACTGCGATCTGGTGGAAGAGCGGACGGACCACGCGGCGACCGACGAGGTAGATGCCCACCACGGTGAGCACGCCCTTGAGCATCGCGAGGCCGAGCAGGCTCGCGAAGCTGCCCTCGCCCGAGGCGGCACCGAGGATGCTGATCAGCACCAGCAGCGGCACCACCGCGAGGTCCTGGAACAGCAGGATCGCGAACGAGGCCTGGCCGAGCGGCGTGCCGAGTTCGTGGCGCTGGATCAGCAACTGCATGACGATCGCGGTGGACGAGAAGGCCAGCACCACGCCGAGTATGACCGCGGCCTCGATGCCGTTGCCGAACCACAGCGCGAGCCCCCCGACCGCCGCTGCCGAGAGCGCGACCTGCAGGCCGCCGAGCCCGAACACCAGCCGGCGCATCGACCACAGGCGCTCGACCGACATCTCCAGACCGATCATGAACATCAGGAAGATGACTCCGAGCTCGGCGAGAAACTCCACCTCGTCGGGGCGAGCGAAGGTGAACCACGACAGCGGCGGCCAGGCCTTTGCGAGCGAGGCGAGGCCGTAGGGGCCGAGCAGCACCCCGACCGACAGGAAGCCGAGCACCGGATTGATCTTCAGCCGCGACAGCAGCGGCATCAGCACCCCGCTGAGCGCGAGGAAGAGGATGATTTCCTTGAGGAAGGGAAAGCTTTCGTGGGCTTCCATGCGGGCCTTGTGCGAGGACTATCTGGTCAGTCTACGCCACGCCAACCGCAGGCGCGGCGAAAGACTCGCCTTCCGGGTGCTCGTCGTCGCGGTCGGTCGGCGTACTGCCGGCTTCCTCTTCCTGCTGCTGCAGCAGCCACATCTGCGCATAGGCGCCACCCTGCGCCAGCAGCGGAGCGTGGCGGCCGCGCTCGACGATGCGGCCCTTGTCCAGCACGATGATCTCGTCGGCGTTCATGATCGTCGACAGCCGGTGCGCGATTACCAGCGCGGTACGCCCCTCTGCGGCCAGCTCGATCTGCGCCTGGATGGCCTTTTCGGTCCGGGAATCGAGCGCCGAGGTGGCTTCGTCGAAAATCAGGATCGCCGGATTTTTCAATAGCGCGCGTGCGATCGCCACGCGCTGCTTCTCGCCGCCGGAGAGCTTCAGGCCGCGCTCGCCGACCCGGGTCTCGTAGCCCTCGGGCAGCTGGCGGATGAAGTCCTCCAGCTGTGCGGCGCGCGCAGCGGCTTCGACCTCCTCGCGGCTGGCGCCGGGGCGGCCGTAGTGGATGTTGTAGTACAGCGTGTCGTTGAACAGCACCGTGTCCTGCGGGACGATTCCGATCGCCGCGCGCAGGCTGTCCTGGGTCAGGCTGCGCAGGTCGTGGCCGTTGATGCGCAGCGCCCCGCCTTGCACGTCGTAGAAGCGATACAGCAGGCGGGCGAGCGTGGATTTGCCCGAGCCGGAGTGGCCGACCACCGCCACCGTGCTGCCGGCGGGGATGTCGAAATCGACGTCGAAGAGGATCGGGCGCTTGGCATCGTAGGCGAAGCTGACGCTCTCGAAGCGCACGCTCGCCGGCCCGGCGGGCAGGGTGTGGGCGTCGGGGGCGTCGGCGATCTCGCGGTGCGTGTGCATCAAGCCGAACATGCGCTCGATGTCGGTGAGCGATTGGCGGATCTCGCGGTAGAGCACGCCGAGGAAGTTGAGCGGGATGTAGAGCTGGATCATGAAGGCATTGACCAGCACGATGTCGCCGATCGTCATCTCGCCGCTGGCCACGCGGTCGGCCGCCTGCCACATCATCGCCGTCACGGCGACTGCGATGATCGCCGCCTGGCCGACGTTCAGCGCCGACAGCGAGTACTGGTTGGTGACCTGCGCCTTGGTCCACTTCTGCAATTGCTCGTCGTAGCGCCGGGCCTCGAACTCTTCGTTGTTGAAATACTTCACCGTCTCGTAGTTGATCAGGCTGTCGATCGCGCGCGCGTTGGCGGCGGAATCGAGCTCGTTGGCCTCGCGCCGCAGCGCGGTGCGCCAGTTGGTCACCTTGACGGTGAACACGATGTAGATCGTCAGCGCGCTGAGCGTGATGAGCGCGAACACCGCGTCGTAATTGACCAGCAGGATGCCGATCACCATGCCGATCTCGATCAGCGTGGGCAGGATGGAATACAGCGTGTAGCTGATCAGCGAGCCGATCGAACGCGTGCCGCGCTCGATGTCGCGCGTGAGCCCGCCGGTCTGGCGTTCGAGGTGGAAGCGCAGCGACAGCGCGTGCAGGTGGCGGAACACGCGCAGCGAGATCTCGCGCACCGCCTGCTGGGTCACGCGTGCGAACACCACCTCGCGCAGTTCGGTCAGCAGCGAGGTGGAGAAGCGCAGCGCGCCATAGGCCAGCAGCAGCGCCGCCGGCACCACGATGAAGGCCTGCTCGGGCGTGATCGTGAGGCCGTCGATCAGGTGCTTGAAGACGATCGGCACTGACACGTTGGCGCCCTTGGCCGCGACCAGGCAGGCGAGCGCAAAGAGCACCCGGCCCTTGTAGGCCCAGATGAAGGGGAACAGGCTCTTGAGCGTCTGCCAGTCGTGGCGCTCGCCGGTGGCGGGGGCGGGCAGGGCGGCGGAGGGGGCGCGTCTCATCGGAGGTCTGCCGGTGCGTGGAAGGCGCCCGATTCTGTTGCGCAGCCCTGCTGCGAGTCAAACGGCAGGCTCCAGAATCAGCCCGGCTTGACAGGCGATAAAGAAAACGTATGATTCAAACAAACGTTTGAAACATGCTGATCTCGATGACTTCGACCCCGCCCGCGCCGACCAACGACACCCGCGACCGCATCCTCGATGCAGCCGAGCGCCTTTTCGTGGAGAACGGCTTCGACGGCACTTCGATGCGCATGATCACCGGCGCAGCGAACGCCAACCTCGCCGCGATCAATTACCACTTCGGCGGCAAGGACGCGCTGGTGCAGGAGGTCTTCCGCCGCCGTCTCGCCGCCCTCAACGCGCGCCGCCTCGACGAACTCGACCGCCTGGAGGCCGAGGCCGCGGGAGCCCCGCTCAAGCCCAGCCGCATCGTCGAGGCCTTCTTCGGCACCGCGCTGGAACTCGCCGCCGACACCGAGCACGGCGGGCGCACCTTCATGCGCCTGCTCGCGCGTACCTACAATGAGCCCAACGCCTTCGTGCGCCAGTTCCTCGCAGAGGAGTACGCCGAGGTGATGGATCGCTTCCTTGGCGCGCTCTTCCGCGCCCTGCCCGAGGTGCCGCGCGCAGAGATCCTGTGGCGCTTCCACTTCATGATCGGTGCGATGGCCTTTGCGATCGCCGGACTCGGCGGATTGAGCGAATTGATGGAAGTGGGGCCGCAGGACGAGGATCCCGCCCGGCTGCTGCCGCGCCTGATGAGTTTCCTGCTCGGCGGCCTGCGTGCGCCCCTGCCCGACGGTGGTCTGCAAGGCTGACGACGATTTCGAACGGTACGCCCTCCGGCGCGCCGGCAAGAGGAGATGAAGATGATGACCTGGATTCTGCTGTTTTCCCTCCCTCCCTTGGCAGGTGCGCTCG
This sequence comes from Thauera sp. DNT-1, assembly GCF_055393985.1. Taxonomy (NCBI): domain Bacteria; kingdom Pseudomonadati; phylum Pseudomonadota; class Betaproteobacteria; order Rhodocyclales; family Zoogloeaceae; genus Thauera; species Thauera sp. DNT-1. The sequence goes on from NZ_AP043752.1 coordinate 3,525,260, forward strand.
CCTACGGGCGAGCGCCACTTTTTGCCTGGCTCGGGGCGGGGTTGGCCTGGCTGCTGGCGATGGGGGGCGCCGCCGGCTGGGGTTTCTGGCTGACGCTGTTCGCGATGGCAGTTTTCGCCGGCGTGCTGAGCGTCTTCCTGGTCGATTTGCTGCGTATGAAGTGGCTGACTTCGCGCATCCTCGGCGCCTTCCGCGCCACCCTGCCCACCATGTCGCAGACCGAGAAGGACGCGCTGGAAGCCGGTACGGTGTGGTGGGAAGGCGAGCTCTTCGCCGGCAAGCCGGACTGGAAGAAGCTGCAGGCCTATCCCTGGCCGACGCTGAGCGCCGAGGAGCAAGCCTTCCTCGACAACGAGACCGACGAGCTCTGCCGCCTGACCCATGACTGGGAATGCACCCGGCACGGCGACATGCCCGCCGAAGTCTGGCGGTACATCAAGGCCAAGGGCTTCCTCGGCATGATCATTCCCAAGGAATATGGCGGAAAGGGCTTCTCGGCCTATGCGCACTCCCAGGTGGTGACCAAGCTGTCTACGCGCTCGTCGGCGCCGGCGGTCACCGTCATGGTGCCGAACTCGCTCGGCCCGGCCGAGTTGCTGCTGCACTACGGCACGCCCGAGCAGAAGCAGCACTACCTTCCGCGCCTGGCTACCGGCCAGGAGATTCCGGCCTTCGCGCTCACCAGTCCATGGGCGGGCTCGGACGCCGCCTCCATCCCCGACGCCGGCGTGGTGTGCAAGGGCATGTGGAACGGCGAGGAAGTGCTCGGCATGCGGGTCAATTTCGACAAGCGCTACATCACGCTCGCCCCGGTGTGCACCGTGTTCGGGCTGGCCTTCCATCTTCACGACCCCGAGCGCCTGCTCGGTGGTGACGAAGTGCTCGGCATCACCTGCGCGCTCATCCCGCACGACCATCCCGGCGTCGACATCGGCCGCCGCCACTTCCCGCTCAACGCGGTGTGGATGAACGGCCCGGTGCGCGGCAAGGACGTGTTCGTGCCGCTCGAGTTCATCATCGGCGGCCCGAAGATGGCCGGCCAGGGCTGGCGCATGCTGATGGAGTGCCTGGCCGCCGGGCGCAGCATCTCGCTGCCCGGCTCCAACACCGGCATGCAGAAGATGGTGGCGCGCGCCGTCGGCGCCTATGCCCGTGTGCGCTACCAGTTCAAGACCGCGATCGGCCGCTTCGAGGGCGTGGAAGAGGCGCTCACCCGCATCGGCGCCAACACCTATCTGAGTGACGCGGCGCGCGTGATGACCGCCGGCGCGATCGACCTCGGCGAGAAGCCCTCGGTGGTGTCTGCGATCGTCAAGTACCACGTCACCGAGCGCGCCCGCCAGACGGTCAACGACGGCATGGACGTGATCGGCGGCAAGGGCATCTGCCTCGGCCCGCAGAATTTCCTCGGTCGCGCCTACCAGCAGATCCCGGTCGGCATCACCGTGGAAGGCGCCAACATCCTCACCCGCAGCCTGATCCTGTTCGGCCAGGGGGCGATCCGCTGCCATCCCTACGTGCTCGCCGAGATGCACTCGGCGCAGAAGGGCGACCTGAAGGCCTTCGACAAGGCGCTGTGGGGCCACGTCGGCTTTACCGTGTCGAACGCCGCGCGCGCGCTGATCATGGGCCTGACCGGATCGCACTTCGTCAAGGTGCCCGGTGACGTGGCGCCCGAGACGCGGCGCTATTACCAGCAGCTCACCCGCTTCTCGGCCGCCTTCGCCTTCATCGCCGACCTCTCGATGGGCACCATGGGCGGCGCGCTCAAGCGCAAGGAGAAGCTCTCCGCCCGCCTCGGCGACATCCTGTCGCTGATGTACCTTGCCAGCGCCACGCTCAAGCGCTTCGAGTCCGAAGGCCGCCATGGCGCCGACGCGCCGCTGATGCACTGGGCGATCTGGGACTGCATGTTCCGCATCCAGCAGGCCTTCGAGGGGGTGATCGCGAACTTCCCCAACAAACTCTTCGCCTTCGTGCTGCGCCGCGTCGTGGTGTTCCCGCTCGGGCGCCCCTACGTCGTGCCCTCGGACAGGCTCGGCCACAAGGTCGCCGCGCTGCTGCTCGAGCCCTCCCCGACGCGCGACCGCCTGACCTCCGACGTGCATCTGCCCACCGACATCGAGGAGCCGGTCGGCGCGCTCGAAGCCGCGCTCGCCGCCACCATCGCCGCCGAGCCGGTGGAGGCCAAGCTCAAGGACGCGCGTCGCCAAGGGCGTTTCGATCCGAGGAACCTCGCTTCCGGCGATGTGGACGAGATCTGGCGCGTGGCCCTGCACGCGGGCGTGATCGACGAGCGCGAGTTCGCGCTGGTCGAGCGCCGCAATCAACTCCGCAACAAGGTGATCCGCGTAGACGACTTCCCCTACGACCTCGACCTCGGTGCTGCCGTCCGGGCCATGCCCGAGCGCTCGCCGGCGCAACAGGTGAGCGCATGAACGCGACCGCACGGCATTCCGACGGGAAGCGCTCGCGTCCCGCAGGGAAAAAGGAAGGTAGCGCGGTGCCAAAGCCGATCTACATCGTCGATTACGCACGTACGCCCTTCCTGAAGGCGAAGAACGCGCCCGGCCCCTTTACCGCGTCCGATCTCGCCACCGCGGCGGGTAGCGCGCTGCTGATGCGCCAGCCCTTCGCGCCCGACCAGCTCGACGAGGTCATCCTCGGCTGCGCCAGCCCCTCCGCGGACGAGGTCAACATCGGCCGCGTGGTCGCGCTGCGCCTGGGGTGCGGCAACAAGGTGCCGGGGTGGACGGTGATGCGCAACTGCGCCTCGGGCATGCAGGCGATCGACTCCGCGATCGCCAACCTCCAGTGCGGCCGCAGCCAGCTCGTGCTCGCCGGCGGCGTCGATGCACTCTCGCACGCGCCGCTGCTGTTCTCCGAGAAGATGGTGCGCTGGCTCGCCGGCTGGTACGCGGCGCGCAGCACCGGCGACAGGCTGGCGATGCTGAAGACCTTCCGCCTCGGCCATCTCGCCCCGGTGATCGGCATCATGAAGGGCCTCACCGACCCGATCGTCGGCCAGCTGATGGGCCAGACCGCCGAGAACCTGGCGTGGAAGTTCGGCATCACGCGCGAAGACATGGACGCCTTCGCGGTCGAGAGCCACCGCCGCGTGTGCGCCGGGCAGGACGCCGGGCACTACGCCGACGAGATCGTCCCGCTGATCGACCGCGACGGCCAGGTGTACGCGGCCGACGACGGCGTGCGGCGCGACTCCTCGATGGCCAACCTCGCCAGGCTGAAGCCCTTTTTCGACAGGAAATACGGCCGTGTCACCCCGGGCAACAGCTCGCAGATCACCGACGGCGCCGCCTGGCTGGTGCTGGCCTCGCAGGAGGCGGTCGAGCGCCACGGGCTGCAGCCGCTCGGGCGCATCGTCGACAGCCAATGGGCGGGTCTCGCGCCCGACCAGATGGGGCTCGGTCCGGTGCACGCCACAATGCCCATCCTGCAGCGCCATGATCTGGCGCCCGACGACCTCGACGCCTGGGAGCTCAACGAGGCCTTCGCAGCGCAGGTCATCGCCTGCCTGCGCGCCTTCGCGGACGACGGCTACTGCCGCACGCACTTCGGCGTCGATGCGCCGGGTGCGCCCGATGCCGCGCGGCTGAACGTGGATGGCGGCGCGGTCGCGCTCGGCCACCCGGTCGGGGCGAGCGGTGCGCGCATCGTGCTTCATCTGCTCGAAGTATTGCGCCGCAAGGGCGGCGGGCGCGGCCTGGCGTCGATCTGCATCGGCGGCGGGCAGGGCGGGGCGATGCTGGTGGAGACGGTGCGATGAGCGCGAACATGCGACACGACTGGAAGCACTGGCGCCTGCGCCGTGAGGACACCGGGCTGGCCTGGCTGGATCTGGATAAGGCGGATGCGAGCACCAATGTGCTGTCGTCCGAGGTAATGAGAGAATTCGCCCGCGTGCTCGACGCGCTCGATGCCGCGCCGCCCAAGGCGCTGGTGATCGCTTCCGCCAAGCCGGCCGGGTTCATCGCCGGCGCCGACATCGAGGAGTTCTCGCGGCTGGATTCGGTGCTCGCCGCGCGCATGCTGGTCGAGCGCGGCTGGCTGCTGTTCAACCGCCTCGCCGCGGTGTCCTACCCGACGCTGGCACTGATCCGCGGCCATTGCATGGGTGGCGGTCTGGAGCTCGCGCTCGCCTGCCGCCATCGCATCGTCGTCGACGAACCCGGCACCAAGCTTGCGCTGCCCGAGGTCATGCTCGGCATCGTCCCCGGCTGGGGCGGCATGCTGCGCCTGCCCGCGCTGATCGGCCCTGCGGCGGCCCTCGACCTGATGCTGACCGGCAAGAGCGTCGACTCGAAGAAGGCCAAGCGCATCGGTCTCGCCGATGACTGCGTTCCCGCGCGGGTCATGGAGTCGGCGGCGCGCATCGTGGCGCTCGGCGCCAAGCCCTTCCGACAACTGCCGGCGAAGGAGCGTGCCACGCGCTGGGCGATGAACGGCCCGCTGCGCAAGATGGTCGCCGACAAGGCGCGCGCCCAGGCTGCGCGCAAGGTCAGCCGCGCCAACTACCCGGCCCCCTTCGCGATCGTCGACATCTGGGAGAAATACGGTGGCAACGCGCTCGACGTGCCGGCCAGCGACCCGTCCGCGCTCGACGCCATCTTCACCTCGCCCACCGCGCGCAACCTGGTGCGCGTCTTCCACCTGCAGGAGCGCCTGAAGGCCTTCGGCAAGGACAGCGACTTCACGCCGCGCCATGTGCATGTGGTCGGCGCCGGCGTGATGGGCGGCGACATCGCCGCGGTGTGCGCGCTGCGCGGCATGACGGTGACGCTGCAGGACCAGTCGGTCGAGCGCATCGCGCCCGCCATCGCCCGCGCCGCCAAATTGTTCGAGCGCCGCCACAAGGGCGATGCGAAGCAGGTCCGCTTCACCCTCGACCGCCTGATCCCCGACCCCAGGGGCGAGGGTGCGGCGCGCGCCGACGTGATCATCGAGGCGATCTTCGAGAACCTCGAGGTCAAGCGCGGCCTCTTTGCCGAACTCGAGGCGCGTGCGAAGCCCGACGCGGTGCTCGCCACCAACACCTCCAGCCTGCGCCTGGAAGACGTCGCCACGGCCTTGAAGGACCCGTCGCGCCTGGTCGGCATCCACTTCTTCAACCCGGTGCCGATGCTGCCGCTGGTCGAGGTGGTGCAGGGCGAGGCCACCGACGCCGAGGTGCTGCGCCGCGCCACCGGCTTCGTGCGCCGCATCGACAAGCTGGCGCTGCCGGTGAAGAGCGCGCCCGGCTTCCTGGTCAACGCCGTGCTCGGTCCCTACATGCTCGAAGCCCTGCGCTGCGTCGAGGAAGGCGTCGCGCCCGAAACCGTGGACGCCGCGCTGGTTGCCTTCGGCATGCCGATGGGGCCGGTCGAGCTGGTCGACACCGTGGGCCTGGACATCGCCGTGGCCGCGGGCAAGGCCCTGGCGGGCGAAGGCGCCGAGCCGCCGGCGCGGCTGCTGAAGCTGGTCGGTGAAGGCAAGCTCGGACGCAAGAGCGGCGAAGGCTATTACCGCTGGGTGGATGGCAAGGCGGTCAAGGCCGGCGACGAGGACGAACGCAAGGGTGGGCTATTGCGCAAGCGCAGGCCCGCGCCGCCACCGCCCATCCCCGCCGGGCTCGCCGAGCGCGTGCTCGCGCCGCTGCTGGCGGCCACGCGGCGCTGCGTGGAGCTCGGCGTGGTGGACGATGCGGATCTCGCCGATGCCGGCGTGATCTTCGGCACCGGGTTCGCACCGCATACCGGCGGGCCGCTGCACTGCTGCAAGGCAAAAGGGCGGCCCGAATAGGCCGAGGCTTCGGGGAAGAGCAAGTGTCGTCGTGGCAGGCAGTGTCCGCGACGCGGACCGGATTCCCCGCCGATGACATTCGGTATCCGAACTGGAGCGGTCCGGTTCGGGACTCAGTTTTTGACCAACGCGGGGCTACCCCGTAATCGACGACAAGGCGAGGAGACGACTCATGCAGATGAACAAACTTGCGATCAACATCCTTGGCGCAACGCTCGCACTCGCGGGCGGCAACGCCATGGCTGCGGGTTTCGCACTGCAGAACCAGAACGGTGCGGGCACGGGGAACGCCTTTGCTGGCGCGGCCGCTGCGGCCGAAGATGCTTCGACCGTCTATTTCAATCCGGCAGGGATGCTGCTGTTGCCCAAGGGGCACAACATTACCGGTGCCGTCACTTTCCTCGACCGAAGCGTGGAGTTTTCCGATCGTGGAACGGCTCGCTTGGTGCCCTTCGCTCTGGGTAGCGACGGTGGCGATGGCGGCAGTCTCGCGATCGTGCCGGCTGCTTACTGGTCGTATGCAGTCAGTCCCGATCTGGCCGTTGGTCTGGGCGTTGGGCCGACCTTCGGCAACAAGACCGAGTTCGACCGGGATTTCATCGGGCGCTTCTCCGGGTATTTTGCCGAGATCAAACAGATCAACATCAATCCGTCGATCGCCTACCGCGTGAATGACATGGTCGCCTTGGGGTTCGGTCTCAATTTCGCCAAGAACGAAACCGAATTCAAGCAAATGGCGCCCCTTGCCGCAGGCATTCCGATTGGCGTCCCGGTCACCATCAAGGGAGACGACACCGCGTTCGGCTGGAATGCTGGCCTGATGATTCAAGCGACACCTGCGACTCGCGTCGGCGTCACTTATCGCTCGGAACTCAGTTTCGATCTGAAAGGGACTCAGGAGATTTCCGGCGTTCGCACCTTCGACGTGAAAGCCAAGCTGAAGACTCCCGATCAGTTCTCGTTTGGCATGCACCATGCCGTCGATTCGAAACTCGAGTTGCTCGCCGACCTGACGTGGACTGGCTGGAGCTCCATCGAATCCATCAAGGTCCGTGGTGGTACGAACCCCGAGTTGCCCTATCACTTTAAGGACACCTGGCGTGTCGGTCTGGGTGTCGGCTACCAGATGAACAACCAGTGGAAGCTCAGGGCTGGCGTCGCATTCGACGAGGCGCCTGTTCGTTCGGCGGCTGATCGCACGATGACCCTGCCCGATACGGATCGCACCTGGCTGGCGCTGGGTGCGCGTTACACGCTGAACAAGAACGCATCGATCGACGTCGGTTATGCACACATCTTCTTCAAGGAAGGGCCGACCGAGCGCATCGTCTACAACGGCAGTACGCCCATCCAGCAGATCAAAGGCAAGTTCGACGTGAGCGCCGATCTCCTTTCTGTTCAGTACAACCACAATTTCTGACTCGCCGAGTAGGGCGCGGCCGGGCCGGGTGGTCCGGCCGTGTCCTGTCAGGAGAACCGCATGAGCCGTCTCATCATCCGTAAAGTCGCCGTCCTGGGCGCCGGTGTCATGGGGGCGCAGATTGCCGCCCATTGCGCCAACGCCGACGTGCCGGTGATCCTGTTCGATCTGCCGGCCAAAGAAGGCCCGGCCAACGGCGTCGTCGACAAGGCGCTCGCCGGCATGAAGAAGCTCGACCCCGCGCCCTTCGCCGCCAAGGACCGCGCGCAGTACGTCGAGGCCGCCAACTACGGCAGCGACCTCGCCCGCCTGGGCGAGTGCGACCTCGTGATCGAGGCGATCGCCGAGAAGATGGAGTGGAAGCTCGACCTCTACGCCAAGGTCGCGCCGCACCTGAAGGCGGGGGCGATCTTCGCCTCCAACACCTCCGGACTGTCGATCGAGGCGCTCGCCACGGGCATGCCGGCCGATCGCCGCAGCCAGTTCTGCGGCATCCACTTCTTCAACCCGCCGCGCTACATGCCGCTGGTGGAGCTGATCCCCATTGCCGCCACCGACGCGGCGCTGCTTGACGGCCTCGAGGCCTGGCTGACCACGCACCTGGGCAAGAGCATCGTGCGTGCCAAGGACACGCCCAACTTCGTCGCCAACCGCGTCGGCGTGTTCTCCATCCTCGCCGTGCTGCACCACACCGCCCGCCTCGGGCTGGCCTTCGACGAGGTGGACCTGCTCACCGGCCCGCGCATCGGCCGTCCGAAGAGCGCCACCTTCCGCACCGCCGACGTGGTTGGCCTCGACACCCTGGTGCATGTGCTCGGCACCATGCAGGCGACGCTGCCCGACGACCCCTGGTGCGCGCACTTCAGGACGCCCGAGTGGCTGCAGGCGCTGATCGCCAAGGGCGCGCTCGGCCAGAAGACCAAATGCGGCATCTACCGCAAGCAGGGCAGGCAGATCCAGGTGCTGGACCTGCATCTGCAGGACTACCGCGAGAGCGGCGGCGAGGTGCTCCCCGAGGTGGCCGAGATCCTCAAGCTCAAGAACCCGGCGGAGAAGTTCGCCCAGCTCGCCGCGCACCCTCATCCGCAGGCGCAGTTCCTGTGGTCGATCTTTCGCGACGTGTTCCACTACTGCGCGGTGCATCTGGGCGACATCGCAGACAGCGCGCGCGACATCGACCTCGCGATGCGCTGGGGCTTCGGCTGGGCGCAGGGGCCGTTCGAGACCTGGCAGGCTGCGGGCTGGAGGGCAGTCGCCGAAATGATCCGCGACGACATCGCGCATGGCCGCGCCATGTCCGCGGTGCCGCTGCCGGCCTGGGTGTTCGAGCGCGACGGCGTGCATGCGCCGGCCGGCTCCTACAGCGCGGCCGAGGACTCGCTCAAGCCGCGCTCCGCGCTGCCGGTGTACCAGCGCCAGCTCTACCCCGACCGCGTGCTCGGCGAGGCGCCGGACGATCGCGGCGAGACACTGTGGGAGAACGCCGGCGTACGCCTGTGGCGGCGCGCCGACCAGGACGCGCGCATCGGCATCGTGTCGATCACCTCGAAGATGCACGCGGTGGGCGAGGAGGTCATGGATGGCCTCCTCGAGGCCATCGCGCGCGCCGAGACGGATCTCGACGGCCTGGTGATCTGGCAGCCGGCGCCCTTCGCGGTCGGCGCCAACCTGCAGCAGGTGGGCGAGGCCTGCCGTGCCGGGCAGTTCGAGCTGCTGGAAAGGATGGTGGCCAAGTTCCAGCGCACCTCGATGACGATCAAGCACGCGCAGGTTCCCGTCGTGGCCGCGGTGCAGGGCATGGCGCTGGGCGGCGGCTGCGAGTTCGTGATGCACGCGGCGCATCGGGTGTTCGCGCTCGAGAGCTACGTCGGCCTGGTCGAGGCGGGCGTGGGCCTGATCCCGGCGGGCGGCGGCAGCAAGGAGTTCGCCCTGCAGGCGCATACGCTGGCGCAGCGCGCGGCCGGGGGCGACGTCTTCCCTTACATCCAGAACGCCTTCCAGACCATCGCCATGGCCACCGTGGCGAAGAGCGCGCAGGAGGCGGTGCAGCTCGGCTTCGGCCGCACCGGCGACGACATCCTCTTCAACGCCAACGAGATCCTCTACGCCGCGATCCGCCGCGCGCGCGCGCTGGCCGAGTCGGCCTGGCGGCCGGCGCTGGTCAATCCGGCGGTCACCGTGGCCGGACGCAACGGCATCGCGACCTGCGAAATGATGCTGGTGAACATGGCCGAGGGCGGTTTCATCTCGGCGCACGATTACCGCGTCGCCAAGGCCGCAGCCACCGCGCTGTGCGGTGGCGAGGTCGACACCAACCGCCGCGTGAGCGAGCAGTGGATCCTCGAGGTCGAACGCGCGCAGTTCGTCGAACTGCTCAAGACCGAGAAGACCCAGCAGCGCATCGCGCACATGCTGGAAACCGGCAAGCCCCTGCGCAACTGAGGGAGAAACAGACAATGAGCAAACAGATCCAGGACGCCTACATCGTCGCCGCGGTGCGCACCCCCGTCGCCAAGCGCAACGGTGCCTTCCGCGCCGTGCGCCCCGACGACTTGCTGGCCAGGGTGCTGCGCGAGGTGGTCGCCAAGGTGCCCAGTCTAGACAGGACCGAGATCGGCGACGTCGTCACCGGCTGCGCGATGCCCGAGGCCGAGCAGGGCATGAACGTGGCACGCATCGGCCTGCTGCTGGCCGGGCTGCCCGACAGCGTGCCGGGCATCACCATCAACCGCTTCTGCGCCTCCGGCCTGCAGGCCGTGGCCGATGCCGCCAGCCGCATCCGCCTCGGCGAGGCGGACGTGATGATCGCCGCCGGCACCGAGAGCATGAGCGCGATGCCGCAGATCATGGGCAACAAGGTCAGCCTCAACCCCGAGATCTTCGCGCGTGCCGAGAACCTCTCCATCGCCTACGGCATGGGCCTCACCGCCGAGAAGGTCGCGCAGCAGTGGAAGGTGAGCCGCGAGGACCAGGATGCGTTCGCCGTCGAGTCGCACCGGCGCGCCTGCGCCGCCATCGCTGCCGGCCAGTTCGCGGACGAGATCCTGCCCTATGCGGTGAAGTCCTATGCCCCGGGTGTCGACGGCACGGTGCGCATCACCGAGCGCCTGGTCGAGCACGACGAGGGCCCGCGTCCGGACGCCGCTGCCGACAGGCTCGGCAAGCTCAAGCCGGTGTTCGCCGCACGCGGCTCGGTGACCGCGGGCAACAGCTCGCAGATGTCCGACGGCGCCGCGGCGGTGCTGCTGATGAGCGAGACCGCGTTAAAGCGCTACGACGTGACCCCGATCGCGCGCTTTTCCAGCTTCGCGGTCGCCGGCGTGCCGCCCGAGGTCATGGGGATCGGCCCCGTCGAGGCCATCCCGCGTGCGCTTGCGCGTGCCGGCGTGGCGCTGGCCGACATCGGCTGGACCGAGCTCAACGAGGCCTTCGCCGCGCAGGCGCTGGCGGTGATGCGCCAGCTCGGGATGGATCCGGCGAAGGTCAACCCGCTCGGTGGGGCGATCGCCCTCGGCCACCCGCTCGGTGCCACCGGCGCGATCCGCACCGCCACCCTGATGGCGGCGATGCAGCGCGACCCCGGCCTGCGCTACGGCATGATCAGCATGTGCATCGGCACCGGCATGGGTGCGGCGGGGGTGTTCGAGCGCGTGTGAGCGTGACCGGCGCACGGGAAGTCCATCCCCGACTTCCCTTGCGCCGAGCTTCTACCATGCTGAGCGTGAGCTGTCGTTTTGGAGGGCGCCTCGCGTGCTTCGGGAGCGCATCCCATTTGCAGCATTCTCATGCGAACGGAATTTCTTGGCCGGTTGATGGCGCGCTCGGCGTATTGTGGATTTCACCTAGTTCGCTGCCTTCGGGTATTCCCCGGCGTGATCGTCTGGTAACAATCTTTTATAATCCGCGCGTTTATCGACGCGGGACCGCCTCCGGCGTCCGGACGCCTGGCGCTCCCGGATGCGTTGACGGCGCCCGTGCCTCCAGTGGAATCAACGGGCGAGAAGCGCATGATCAGAATCAAACGCGGTCTGGACCTGCCCATCGCCGGCGCGCCCGAGCAGCGCATCGAGGCCGGCAGGCCGGTGCGCAGCGTGGCCGTCGTCGGCTTCGACTATCACGGCATGAAACCGACCATGGCGGTGCAGGTCGGTGACCGGGTGAAGCTCGGCCAGGTCCTGTTCTCCGACAAGAAAACGCCCGGTGTGGTCTTCACCGCGCCGGGTGCCGGCACCGTCAGCGCCATCCATCGCGGCGAGCAGCGCGTGCTGCAGTCGGTGGTGATCGACCTCGACGGCGATGATGCGGTCGAATTCACGCGCTACACGGACGCCGAACTCGACAGGCTCGACGACGCGACGGTGCGCAGCAAGCTGATCGACTCCGGACTGTGGACCGCACTACGCGCGCGGCCCTTCAGCAAGGTGCCGGCGATCGACGCGAATCCGCACTCGATCTTCGTCACCGCGATCGACACCCATCCGCTCGCCGCCGACCCGACCGTAGTGATCGCCGAGCACACGGACGACTTCGCTCGCGGCGTGCGTGTGCTCGCGCGCATCGCGCCGGTCGTCGTGTGCCACGCCGATGGGACCCGGATGCCCTGTTCCGGGCTGGCCGACGTGCGCACCGAGACCTTCGCCGGCCCGCATCCGGCCGGCCTCGCCGGCACGCACATCCATTTCCTCGATCCGGTGCATGCCGAGAAGTCGGTGTGGTCGCTCAACTACCAGGACGCGATCGCGATCGGCAAGCTCTTCTCCACCGGCCGCCTGTGGACCGAGCGCGTGGTGTCGATCGCCGGCCCCATGGCCGCGAAGCCGCGCCTCGTGCGCACCCGCCTCGGCGCCAACCTCGACGAGCTCGTCGCCGGCGAACTGAAGACCGGCAAGAAGGTGCGCGTGATCTCCGGCTCGGTGTTCGGCGGGCGGACCTCGCGCGGAGCCTGCGCCTTCCTCGGGCGCTACCACCTGCAGGTGTCCTGCCTGGAAGAAGGCTCCGAGCGCGAGATGCTGCACTACCTGCGCGCCGGGGCGAACAAGCACTCGGTGATGAACCTCTACATCTCCAAGCTCTCGCCGGGCAGGCTGTTCGACTTCACCACCTCGACCAACGGCTCGCCGCGCGCGATGGTGCCGATCGGGAACTACGAAGAGGTGATGCCGCTCGACATCCTGCCCACGCAATTGCTGCGCGCGCTCATCGTGGGCGACACCGACATGGCGCAGAAGCTCGGCTGTCTCGAGCTGGACGAGGAAGACCTCGCGCTGTGTTCCTACGTGTGCGCGGGCAAGTACGAGTACGGTCCCATCCTGCGGGACAACCTGACCCGCATCGAGAAGGAGGGTTGAGCATGAGTCTGCGCTCCTGGCTCGACAGCATCGAGCATCATTTCGAGAAGGGCGGCAAGTACGAGAAGTACTACGCCTTGTACGAGGCCGTGGACACCGCGCTCTACAAGCCGCCCCTGGTCACCCGCAACACCGCCCATGTGCGCGATGGTCTCGACCTCAAGCGCATGATGATCACGGTGTGGCTGTGCACCTTCCCGGCGATGTTCTTCGGCATGTGGAACGTCGGCTACCAGGCCAACACCATCCTCGCCGGCAGCGCCGAGCTGATGGCGGCGCAGGAAGGCTGGCGCATCGGCCTCATCGGCGCGTTCGCCGGCTTCGATCCGGGCAGCTTGTGGGACAACTTCATCCACGGCGCGGCCTATTTCCTGCCGATCTACCTGACGACCTTCATCGTCGGCGGATTCTGGGAGGTCCTGTTCGCGTCGATCCGCAAGCACGAGGTCAACGAAGGCTTCTTCGTCACCTCGGTGCTGTTCGCGTTGACCCTGCCGCCCGACACTCCGCTCTGGCAGGTGGCGCTCGGCATCAGCTTCGGCGTGGTGATCGCCAAGGAAGTTTTCGGGGGGACCGGGAAGAACTTCCTCAACCCCGCGCTCGCCGGCCGCGCCTTCCTTTACTTCGCCTATCCTGCCGAGATGTCGGGCGACGCGGTGTGGACCGCGGTCGACGGCTTCACCGGGGCCACCATGCTGTCTCTCGGCGCTGCCGGCGGGATCGAGGCGGTGGCCGGCGCCGGCATCGACTGGATGAGCGCCTTCCTCGGCACGGTGCATGGCTCGATCGGCGAGACCAGCACGCTCGCCATCCTGATCGGCGGTGCGGTGCTGCTGGTGATGAAGATCGCCTCGTGGCGCATCGTCTCCGGCGTCATGCTGGGCATGGTCGCCACCAGCCTGATGTTCAACGCGATCGGCTCCGACACCAACCCGATGTTCGCCGTGCCCTGGCACTGGCACCTGGTGATGGGCGGCTTCGCCTTCGGCATGATGTTCATGGCCACCGATCCGGTGTCGGCCTCGATGACCAACACCGGCAAATGGATCTTCGGTGCGGTGGTGGGGATCATGACCGTGCTGGTGCGCGTGGTGAACCCCGCCTTCCCCGAAGGCATCATGCTCGCCATCCTGTTCGGCAACCTTTGTGCGCCGCTGATCGACCACTTCGTGGTCACGGCCAACATCAAGCGGAGGCTTGCGCGCAATGTCCAATAGAGAATCCACAAGCCGAACGCTGATGGTGGCGCTCGCGGTCAGTCTGGTGAGCTCGGTCTTCGTCGCCGGCGCGGCGGTGTCGCTGAAGCCGGTGCAGGTGGAAAACCGCCTGCTCGACAAGCAGCGCAGCATCCTTTCGATTGCCGGCCTGGGCGATGCCGAGATGTCTTCGCGCGAGGTCAAGGATCTCTTCGCCGGGCGCATCAAGGCGCGCGTGGTCGATCTGCAGACCGGCGAATACACCGACGCCCACGATGCCCAGCTTTTCGACCCGCTCAAGGCTGCGCGCGATCCCAAGCTCTCCGACGCCCTCGACGGCGAGGAAGACATCGCGCTGATCAAGCGCCGCGAGCGCTTCACCACGGTCTACATGGTGGAGAAGGACGGCAAGCTCGAATCGCTGATCCTGCCGGTGCGCGGCTACGGCCTGTGGTCCACGCTGCATGGCTTCGTCGCCTTGAAGGGCGACCTCAACACCGTGGTCGGCCTCGGCTTCTACCAGCACGCCGAGACACCGGGCCTCGGCGGCGAGGTCGACAACCCGAAGTGGAAGGCGCTGTGGCCCGGCAAGGTGCTGTTCGACGCGCAAGGCAAGCCCGCGATCCACATCGTCAAGGGCGGGGTCGATCCGGCCAGCCCCGACGCGAAGCACCAGGTCGACGGCCTCGCCGGTGCCACGCTGACCAGCAACGGCGTCGACCGGCTGCTCCAGTTCTGGCTCGGCGAACAGGGCTTCGGCCCCTATCTCGCCAAACTCCGCACCCAGGGGGTCTGATCATGTCCAAGCCCACCGTCAAGGAAGTCCTCCTCAACCCCATCCTCAACAACAACCCGATCGCGCTGCAGATCCTCGGCATCTGCTCGGCGCTCGCGGTCACCTCCAACCTCAAGACCGCGGTCGTGATGTCGATCGCGCTGACCCTGGTGACGGCGTGCTCGAGCATGTTCATCTCGATGATCCGCAGCCAGATCCCGAGCTCGATCCGCATGATCGTGCAGATGGTGATCATCGCCTCGCTGGTCATCGTGGTGGACCAGCTCCTGCGCGCCTACGCCTTCAGCCTGTCCAAGCAGCTTTCGGTGTTCGTCGGCCTGATCATCACCAACTGCATCGTGATGGGCCGTGCGGAAGCCTTCGCGATGCAGAACCCGCCGCTGCTGTCCTTCATGGACGGCATCGGCAACGGTCTCGGCTACAGCGCGATGCTGATCACGCTCGGCGTGATCCGCGAGCTCTTCGGTGCCGGCAAGCTGTTCGGCATCGAGATCATCGCGCTCGCCAAGGACGGCGGCTGGTACGTGCCCAACGGGCTGCTGCTGCTGCCGCCCTCGGCCTTCTTCCTGATCGGCCTGATCATCTGGGGCCTGCGCACCTGGAAGAAGGAGCAGGTCGAGAAGCCTGCCTTCCGGATGGCGCCGCAGGTCGTGGAAAAGGAGGCCTACTGAAATGGAACACCTCATCAGCCTGTTCGTGCGCTCCGTGTTCATCGAGAACATGGCGCTGTCCTTCTTCCTCGGCATGTGCTCGTTCATCGCGATCTCCAAGAAGGTCGAGACCGCGATCGGCCTGGGCGTGGCGGTCGTCGTCGTGCAGGCGATCACCGTGCCGGCCAACAACCTGATGTACAACCTGCTGCTGCGCGAAGGCGCGCTGGCGTGGGCGGGGCTGCCGGAGGTCGACCTGTCCTTCCTCGGCCTGCTGTCCTACATCGGCGTGATCGCGGCGATCGTGCAGATCCTCGAGATGCTGCTCGACAAGTACATGCCCAGCCTCTACAACGCGCTCGGCATCTTCCTGCCGCTGATCACGGTCAACTGCGTGATCATGGCCGGCTCGCTGTTCATGGTCGAACGCGACTACACGCTTGCTGAAAGCGCGGTGTATGGCGTGGGCTCGGGCGCATCCTGGGCGCTGGCGATCGCGCTGCTCGCCGGCATCCGCGAGAAGCTCAAGTACAGCGACGTGCCCGAGGGCCTGCAGGGCCTGGGCATCACCTTCATCACCATCGGCCTGATGTCGCTCGGCTTCATGTCGTTCTCGGGCGTGCAGCTCTAAGGAGACCGTGCAACGATGAATACCGAAATCATCCTCGGCATCGGGATGTTCACCGCCATCGTGCTCGCACTGGCCGTGTTCATCATCGCTGCCCGCTCCAAGCTGGTTTCGTCGGGCGACGTCACCATCGACATCAACGGCGAGAAGAAGATCGTCGTCCCCGCCGGCGGCAAGCTGCTGCAGACGCTCGCCGGCAACGGTCTCTTCCTGCCCTCGGCCTGCGGCGGCGGCGGCACCTGCGCGCAGTGCAAGTGCGTGGTCATGGAAGGCGGCGGCTCGATGCTGCCCACGGAGGAGTCCCACTTCACCAAGCGCGACGCCAAGGAAGGCTGGCGTCTGTCCTGCCAGACCCCGGTCAAGCAGGACATGAAGATCGAGGTCCCGGAAGAGGTCTTCGGGGTCAAGAAGTGGGAGTGCACCGTCGAGTCCAACCCCAACGTCGCCACCTTCATCAAGGAGCTCACCCTGCGCCTGCCCGAAGGGGAGGACGTGCACTTCCGCGCCGGCGGCTACGTGCAGCTCGAGTGCCCGCCCCACGTGGTCAATTACAAGGACTTCGACATCCAGGACGAGTACCGCGGCGACTGGGACAAGTTCAACCTGTGGCGCTTCGTCTCCAAGGTCGACGAGACCACGATCCGCGCCTACTCGATGGCGAACTACCCCGACGAAAAGGGTGTGGTGAAGTTCAACATCCGCGTGGCTTCGCCCCCGCCGGGGCGCGACGATGTCCCGCCCGGCAAGATGTCGTCCTGGGTGTTCAACCTCAAGAAGGGCGACAAGGTCACGGTGTACGGTCCCTTCGGCGAGTTTTTCGCGCGCGACACCGACCACGAGATGGTCTTCGTCGGCGGCGGCGCGGGCATGGCGCCGATGCGCTCGCACATCTTCGACCAGCTCAAGCGTCTGCACAGCAAGCGCAAGATCAGCTTCTGGTACGGCGCGCGCTCGATGCGCGAGGCCTTCTACGTCGAGGAGTTTGACAAGCTCGCTGCCGAGAACCCCAACTTCAAGTGGCACCTCGCGCTCTCCGACCCGCTGCCCGAGGATAACTGGACCGGCTACACCGGCTTCATCCACAACGTGCTGTACGAGAACTACCTCAAGGACCACCCGGCCCCCGAAGACTGCGAGTTCTACATGTGCGGTCCCCCGATGATGAACGCCGCGGTGATCAAGCTGCTGCTCGACCTCGGTGTCGAGCGCGAGAACATCATGCTCGACGACTTCGGCGGCTGAAGGCTGCCGCATCCGCGACCGCACCCGCCCGCGCATCCGCCTTCAGAGACGGGCGCGGGTTTTTTCATGAACGGCGAGACGGTCTGCCGGTGCCCTGCGGTACGACGGGGCGGTCGTCGTGTTCTGACCTCCCCGCAGGTCTCAGCGCGACCAGCGGTAGGCGAGCCGGCCCAGCAGCTCGTGCAGCGCGAACCAGGCCGCGTAGGCGGTGTTCTGGCTTGGCGCGAAAGGCAGGGGCTGGGCGTCGCCGGGGCTGTCGCCGCCGCCCAGCCAGGCCGTCGGAGCCGGGATCACGTCGAGTCCGGCGGCCTCGAACTCGGGGCGCGCGCGCTCCATGTGCATCGCGTGGGTCACCAGCAGGATCCGCTTCACCCCCGCAGCCTGCAGATGAACCGCCGAGAAACGTGCGTTCTCGCGCGTGTCGCGCGAGGCCGATTCCACCCAGCGCGGCGGCACGCCGTATTCGTCGCGCAGCAAGGCCTCCATCAGGTAGGCCTCGGGGGTGTCGCCGGCCGGTGCGCCGCCGCTCACCAGCACCGGCAGCCGGGTCTCGCGTGCGAGCGCGGCAGCGTAGCGCAGGCGCTCGAGCGCGAGCCGGTTGACCGTCTCGCCGCCGAACTCGGGCGCGTGCGTGCGCTTGCCGGCGCCGAGCACCACGATCGCCTGCGCCTCGCGCGCCCGCGCGCGATCGAGCATCTGCGGATATTCGACGCGCGCCACCAGCCACCCCACGCTCGGCGGGAAGATCAGCAGCAGGTTCAGCGCCACGCCCGCCCACGCGAGCGCCAGGCCGAGCCGAGGCCGTCGGCGCAGGGTGATCAGGCCGATCACGATCGGCAGCAGCGGCAGCACCGGTGGCAGCGCGAGCACTGCGACCAGCTTCTTGAGCCAGAAGAGCAGGGTGTCGGGGTCGAGTTCCATGGTCGGTCGGGGCGGGTTTGGCGGCGGCTGCCGCGGCCAAGTATTATCGGTGCATCGAGCCTCTGTTGCCCTCATGCGCCCTCTCCTGAACTCCCGCCGTCGCCCGCTGCGAGATCGCTGCCGATTCCGCGTGGGTGACCGTGCCTCGTGGAGGATCGCCGCTCATGCGTGAGGCCTTGTGGTCGCTGGCCCTGTTGCTGGCGGCCTATGCCGCGTTCGAGTTCCTGCGCGCGCTGCGCCTGCCGCGCGAAGGGGCGTCCGGGCTTGCCGTCGGGCCGCAGCCCGTCACGGGGACGCGGACGGCGGCGGCCGCGGCAGCCCACGACGCGAGAGATGACGAGGACGACGACTTCCTCGCCTACGCACCCTTGCCTTCCTCCGTTTCCTCCGCGGCGCCTGCAGGCGCTGCGCCTTCCGCCCCCACCTCCGCTCCTGCCGCCTCTTCCGGCGCCGCCGAGGCCGAGGCGGCCGCCGCAGCGCGCTTCGAGCTCGAGCTCGAGAACTCCCGGCTGCGCCAGGCACTGCAGGCGCAGCGGGACCTGGTGGCGCTGCAGCAGACCGAGATCGATCGTCTGGTGGAGGACATCGCCGCGTTGCGCGACGAACTGGACGCCCAGGCGTCGTCCGTCGCCAGCTCGCCCGAATACTCCGAAGCCATGGTGCTCGCCAGGCAGGGGCTTAACGCCGAGATGATCGCCGTGCGCTGCGGCATCACCCTCGCCGAGGCCGAACTGGTCCTCGCACTCGGGCGCGGTGCGGAAGGGCACGGATGAAGCTGCCGCGCTTTCCGGCCACCCGCTCCGCGCTGCCGCGCGGCTCGCCGCGGCGCGCAGCGCTGCTCCGCGCAGCCGCGGCGCTGGCCGCCGCTCTCGTGCTGTTGGTGCTCGGGCTGCTCGACCGCGACCGTCCGGTGCCGTCGCGCGCGGGCGCTGGCGCGACGGTTGGTGGGGCGGCGCCCGGCGCTGCGGCCTCGACTCCTCCTGCCATGCCCGCGAACCCGCTGCCGGCGGCCGGAAAGCCCGGCCCCGGTGCGCCAGCGTACGAGGCCGCCGTGCCGCTCACGGCCGGGGCCGGGCAGGGGGCTGCATGCGCGCCCCCATCCGCGCCCCCACCCTCCTGCCCGACTCCGCCACCTGCGCCGGCATGCACTCCGCTTCCGGTTCCCACCGCAAAGCTCGATGGTGTCCTGCTTCCCCGTGCCGCCGTGGCGCCCGCCGGCTCCGGCTATCTTGTCCAGCTCGGCGTCTTCGCCGCCCCCGACAACGCGCTGCGCATCTACCAGCAGGCCGCAGCCGCGGGGCAGCCGGCGCACATCCAGAGCCGGGTGGTGCTCGGTCCTTTCGTCGACCGCGAGGCCGCCGAGCGTGCGCGCAAGCGGCTGCAGGCGGCGGGCGCCGGGCCTGGCGTGTTGATCCCCCCAGAACGCCCGCGTTGAGCGGACGTGAAGCGTGTCACGGCGGGTCCGCCGTGCCTCGGATGATGATGTTTTTTTGAAGCGAGGTTCCAGTCATGCAGATCAAGAGTCCGCTGTTCGGCAGCGCCGAGATTGCCGAAGACAAGATCATCGAGTTTCCCAAGGGCCTGCCCGGCTTCGAGGAGTGCCGCCGCTTCACCCTGCTGCACGAGGAAGGACGCGAGGCGCATGTGTTCCTGCTGCAGAGCGTGGACGAGCCCGATGTCGCCTTCTCGGTGACCGCGCCCGAGCGCCTCGGCGTTCACCTGGAATTCCCGCTGAGCGACGAGGAAGTCGCGATGCTGCGCCTGCGCACGCCCGAGGATGCCGCGGTCGCGGTGATCGTGCGCAAGGACGAAGGCGAAAGCCCGGCTGGCACCGGCCTGCGCGCCAATTTCATGGCGCCGCTGGTCATCAACACCGGCGAGCGTGTCGGCTTGCAGAAACTGATCGATCGCCTCGGCTGCGAGATCACCCTGCGCGCCGGCGGCTGAGCCGCCCGGGTGCCCTGCGGGCGGCATGTCCGCCCGCGCCCGCGGGTACAATGCCGGCTTTCCCCAAGCAGAGGCAAAACCATGGCCCGTCAGATCATCTCCACCCCCAAGGCACCCGCCGCCATCGGCCCCTATTCGCAGGCGGTAAAGGTCGGCAACCAGGTCTTCCTCTCCGGCCAGATCGGTCTCGACCCCGTCACCATGGAAATGGTCGAGGGCGTCGAGGCGCAGGCGCGTCGCGTGTTCGACAACCTCGCCGCGGTGGCCGAGGCGGCCGGCGGCTCCTTCGCCGACGTGGTCAAGATCACCATCTATCTCACCGACCTGGCCAACTTCGGCGTGGTCAACGAGATCATGAAGTCCTGCTTCGCCGAGCCCTATCCGGCACGTGCCACCGTCGGCGTGCGCGAGCTGCCGCGCGGCGCGCTGGTCGAGGCGGATCTGGTGCTCGTGCTCGGCTGAGGCCTGCAAGGGGCAAGGCACGAGGTGTGAAACGTAAGGGGCGGGGCGCTCGGAGCGCTGCCTCCTTGGCCTACCGCTTCGGTGTCCCGGTCGCGTGCCGGCCGATGAACGGCGGGCGCGCGAGACCTGTTGCCCCTTTCCTCCTTCCGAGAAGGATCGACGATTGAACGCGACGCAGCCGCCGCGCGGCTGGCCGGGGGTCGGGGCGCAGCTGGCGGGGCGGCTGGCCAGGCTCGACCTGCGCGGGCCACGCGATGTCCTGCTCCACCTGCCGCTGCGCTACGAGGACGAGACCCGGCTGACCCCGATTGCCCGGTTGCGCCCCGGCTTTCCCGCCCAGGTCGAGGGCGAGGTGCTCGGTAGCGAGGTGGTGCTGCGTCCGCGCCGCCAGCTGGTGGCGCGGATCGCCGACGACAGCGGCACCCTGGTGGCGCGCTGGCTCAACTTCTACCCCTCGCAGCAGAAACCGCTCGCGCCGGGCGGGCGCGTGCGCCTGTTCGGCGAGGCGCGCGGCGGCTTCTTCGGGCTCGAGATGGTGCATCCGCGCCTGCGCGCCGTGGCGCCCGGCGAGGCGCTGCCCGATGCGCTCACCCCGGTCTATCCCACCACCGCCGGCGTCGGCCAGATCACCCTGCGCAAGCTGGTCGCACAGGCGCTGCAGAGCGAGCCGCTCGACGAACTGCTGCCGGCCGCCTGGCTGCACCGCCTGGGGCTGCCCGGCTTCGCCGAGGCCTTGCATGCGCTGCACCATCCCGCGCCCGACGCCGACCCCTTCGCGCTCGAGCAGCGCGAGCATCCCGCCTGGCAGCGCATGAAGTTCGAGGAGCTGCTGGTGCAGCAGCTCTCGCTGCGCCGCGCCTGGCTCGCGCGCCGTGCCCAGGCGGCGGTGGCGCTGCCGGCGCGCGCCCTGCTGACCGCGGCTTTGCTCGAATCGCTGCCTTTCCGTCCCACGGGGGCGCAGGCGCGGGTGGGCGCGGAGATCGCCGCCGACCTCGCGGCGCCGCATCCGATGCAGCGCCTGCTGCAGGGCGATGTCGGCTCGGGCAAGACCCTGGTCGCCGCGCTGGCGATGCTGCAGGCGGCCGAGAACGGGTGGCAGGCGGCGATGATGGCGCCCACCGAGATCCTCGCAGAGCAGCACTGGAAGAAGCTCTCGGCCTGGCTGGAGCCCCTGGGCATCGGCGTCGCCTGGCTGTCGGGCAGCCGCAGGAAGCGCGCGCGCGAGGCCGAGCTCGCCCGCCTGGCGAGCGGCGAGGTGCTGCTCGCGGTCGGCACCCATGCGCTCATCGAGGACCCGGTGACGCTGCCGCGGCTGGCGCTCGTGGTGGTCGACGAGCAGCACCGCTTCGGCGTGCGCCAGCGCCTGGCGCTGCGCGAGAAGGGCGAGGGCGGGCGGCGGCCGCACATGCTGATGATGTCGGCGACGCCGATCCCGCGCACGCTGGCGATGACCCACTACGCCGATCTCGACGTGTCGGTGCTCGACGAGCTGCCGCCCGGGCGCACGCCGATCCGCACCCGCCTGGTCTCCGACGTGCGTCGTGACGAGGTCGTCGCGCGCGTGCGCGCGGCCTGTCTGGAGGGCCGCCAGGCCTACTGGGTGTGCCCGCTGATCGAGGAGTCCGAGGCGCTGCAACTGCAGACCGCGCAGGACACCTTCGCGACGCTGGTCGAGGCGCTCCCCGAGCTGCGCGTGGGCCTGGTGCACGGCCGCCTCAGGAACGAGGAGAAATCCGCCACCATGGCCGCCTTCTCCGCCGGCGCGCTCGATCTGCTGGTGGCCACCACGGTGATCGAGGTCGGGGTGGATGTGCCCAACGCCAGCCTGATGGTGATCGAGCACGCCGAGCGCTTCGGGCTCGCCCAGCTGCACCAGCTGCGCGGCCGGGTGGGGCGCGGCACGGCGGAGTCGGTATGCATCCTGATCTACGCCCAGCCGTTGTCGCAGACCGGCCGCGAGCGCCTCAAGGTGATCTACGAGAACACCGACGGCTTCGCGATCGCGCGCGAGGACCTGCGCATCCGCGGTCCGGGCGAATTCGTCGGCGCGCGCCAGAGCGGCGTGCCCCTGCTGCGCTACGCCGATCTCGAACTCGACGCCGGGCTGGCCGAGCCCGCGCGCGAGCTCGCCGAGCACCTGCTCGCCCACGACCCCGCCGCCGCCAACGCGCTGATGCGGCGCTGGCTGGGCGGGCGCGAAGCCTTGCTGCGCGCATGATGGGCTGGCGAGTGCTGTCGGTGCCCTGTGGCACTTTTCGCCGCGCATCGGGTGGAGAACGGCAGATCGCGACTTGCGTCGCTCCCACGGAAAACCCGGAGCGCCCGGTGTGGGACGCAGGAGCACCGCAAGTCGCGATTGCTGCCGCCCGGACGCACCGCATCTCCCGTGGGAGCGACGCAAGTCGCGATTGCTGCCGTCCGGACGCCCCTCGCGTGCCCTTGCGTTGCAAGCGGCCTGCTCCTGCACGAAGAAACCGAAACCCGCTCCTGACCCGATGCGCCCCCTGACCGCCTTCCCCCTGCACACCGGCCCGCGCCACGAGACCTGGCTCGCCCATCCGCCGCGCGTCTTGCTCCCGTCCGCGCTGCTGCCCTGGCTGAAGGATGCCGGCTCGCTCACCGCGCGCATCCGCGCGCGCTGCACCCGCTTCGAGGTGCGCGTGCTGTGCCAGCGCCTCGCCCACGTGCGGCGCGACGAGGCGTGGCTGCTCGGCCTGCGCGTCGGCGAGCTGGCCTGGCTGCGCGAGGTGCTGCTGGTGGCAGACGGCCGTCCGGTGGTGTTCGCGCGCTCGCTGCTGCCCCGCCGCAACCTGCGCGGGGCGTGGAACCTCTTCCACGGCATCGGCGCCCGCCCGCTCGGCGCGGCGCTGTTCTCCGACCCGGCGATCGCGCGCCTGCCGCTCGCCTGCAGGCGTCTGGACGGGCGCGATGCGCGGTATCATCGCGCGGCCGCGGCGCTCGCCCGCCAGTCCCGCGCGCCGGCACTGCCGCGCGCGCTGTGGGCGCGGCGCTCGGTCTTCCTGCTGCGGGGCCGCGCGCTGATGGTGAGCGAGGCCTTCCTCCCCGCAATCCTGGAACTGCGCAAATGACCCCCGCCATGAGCCTGAGCGACAAGCTTCCCCACTATGCCCGCCTGATGCGGATCGACAAGCCGATCGGCACCCTGCTGCTGCTGTGGCCCACGCTGTGGGCGCTGTGGATTGCCGCGGCAGGCTGGCCGCCGCTGCACATCCTGGTGATCTTCATCGTCGGCACCTTCCTGATGCGCTCCGCCGGCTGCGTCATCAACGACTACGCCGACCGCGACTTCGACGGCCACGTCGAGCGCACCCGCACTCGCCCGCTCGCCACCGGCGTGGTCAGCCCCGGCGAGGCGCTCGCGCTCGCCGCCGCGCTGTCGGCGGCCGCCTTCGTCCTCGTGCTGCCGCTCAACACCCTCACCATCCTGCTCTCGGTGCCCGCGCTGCTGCTCGCCGGCAGCTATCCCTTCACCAAGCGCTTCTTCGCGATCCCGCAGGCCTACCTCGGCATCGCCTTCGGCTTCGGCATCCCGATGGCCTTCGCCGCCGTCACCGGCACGGTGCCGGCGACCGGCTGGCTGATGCTGCTGGCCAACATCTTCTGGGCTGTCGCCTACGACACCGAATACGCGATGGTCGATCGCCCGGACGACCTCAAGATCGGCATCAAGACTTCGGCGATCACCTTCGGCCGCCACGACGTGCTGGCGGTCATGCTGTGCTACGCCGCCACTTTCGTGCTGCTCACCGTCGTCGGCGCGCTCGCCGGGCTGGGCTTCGCCTGGTACGCAGGCCTGGTCGTCGCCTGCGCCATCGCGGGCTACCACTACACCCTGATCCGCGCGCGCGACCGCGCCGACTGCTTCAAGGCCTTCCGCCACAACAACTGGGTCGGCGGCGCGATCTTCGCCGGCCTCTTCATCGACCTCCTGCTGCGCGCTTGAGCCCTGTCGGCGCGCGGCGCGCTCTGCCTCACACCGGACCGATCCCCATGCACTTCATGACCGCCCTCCGCGCCGCCTGGCAGCAGCGCGACAGCCTGCTCTGTGTCGGCCTCGACCCCGACCCCGCTAGGTTCCCCGCCCACCTGCAGGGGCGCTCCGACGCCATCCTCCGGTTCTGCACGCAGATCGTCGACGCCACCGCCGACCTGGTGTGCTGCTTCAAGCCGCAGATCGCCTACTTCGCCGCGCACCGCGCCGAGGATCAGCTCGAGGCGCTGGTCGAGCACATCCACGCCCGCCATCCCGGCACCCCGGTCGTCCTCGACGCCAAGCGCGGCGACATCGGCAGCACCGCCGAGCAGTACGCCATCGAGGCCTTCGAGCGCTTCAAGGCCGACGCCATCACGGTCAATCCCTACATGGGCCGCGACTCGGTCGATCCCTACCTGGCCTACCCCGACAAGGGCGTGATCCTGCTCTGCCGCACCTCCAACCCGGGCGGTTCGGACCTGCAGTTTCTGGAGGTCGATACGTCGAAGGGCCGCATGAAGCTGTATGAACACGTCGCGCGCACCGTCGCCGAGGACTGGAACGCCAGCGGCAACTGCGCGCTCGTCGTCGGCGCCACCTTCCCGGCCGAGATCGCACGCGTGCGTGCGCTCGTCGGCGAGCTGCCGCTGCTGGTGCCGGGCATCGGCGCCCAGGGCGGCGACATCGCCGCGACCCTGGCGGCGGGGCGCACGGAGAACGGCACCGGGCTGATGATCAATTCCTCGCGCGCGGTGCTGTATGCGGGGAAGGGGGAAGACTTCGCGGAAGCGGCGCGGAGGGTGGCGGAGGAGACGCGGGACGCGATCAATGCGTACCGCTGATCGAGTCCGATCGCTCGCGGCGGCAACTTACCGGCGGCGGGTGCGTCAACGCCGGCCGCTGCTTCGCACCCATCACGAGACGCACGAATGAAATACGACGACCTCCGCGACTTCCTCGCCCAGCTCGAAGCCCGTGGCGAGCTCCGGCGCATCAAGACCCCCGTCGACACCCACCTCGAGATGACCGAGATCGCCGACCGCGTGCTGCGCGCCGGCGGGCCGGCGCTGCTGTTCGAGAGGCCGGTGACCAGGGGCGTGGCGCAGGCGATCCCCGTGCTCGCCAACCTCTTCGGCACGCCGCAGCGGGTGGCGATGGGCATGGGGGAGGAGGTCGCCGACGGCGACTGGAGCACGCCCCTGCGCGAGGTCGGCAAGCTGCTCGCCTATCTCAAGGAGCCCGAGCCGCCCAAGGGGCTGAAGGACGCCTGGGACAAGCTGCCGGTGCTGAAGCAGGTGCTCAACATGGCGCCCAAGGAGGTGCGCTCCGCGCCCTGCCAGCAGGTGGTGTGGTCGGGCGACGAGGTCGACCTGGCGAAGCTGCCGATCCAGCACTGCTGGCCGGGCGACGCCGCGCCGCTGATCACCTGGGGCCTGGTGGTGACGCGCGGGCCGCACAAGAAGCGCCAGAACCTGGGCATCTACCGCCAGCAGGTGATCGGCCGCAACCGGGTGATCATGCGCTGGCTGGCGCACCGGGGCGGGGCGATCGACTTCCTCGAGCACCAGCGCGCGCATCCGGGCGAGCCTTTCCCGGTCGCGGTGGTGCTGGGCTGCGATCCGGCGACCATCCTCGGCGCGGTGACGCCGGTGCCCGATTCGCTCTCGGAGTACCAGTTCGCCGGCCTCCTGCGCGGTGCCAAGACCGAGCTGGTGAAATGTCTCGGCAGCGACCTGCAGGTGCCGGCGTCGGCCGAGATCGTGCTCGAGGGCGCGATTCACCCGGGCGACATGGCGCCCGAAGGCCCCTATGGCGACCACACCGGCTACTACAACGAGGTCTCCGATTTCCCGGTGTTCACGATCGAGCGCATCACCATGCGGCGCGATCCGATCTATCACAGCACCTACACCGGCAAGCCGCCCGACGAACCGGCGATGCTCGGCGTCGCCCTGAACGAGGTCTTCGTGCCGCTGCTGCAGAAGCAGTTCACCGAGATCGTCGACTTCTACCTGCCCCCGGAGGGCTGCTCGTATCGCCTGGCGGTGGTCAGCATCCGCAAGCAGTACCCGGGCCACGCCAAGCGGGTGATGTTCGGCATCTGGAGCTTCCTGCGCCAGTTCATGTACACCAAGTTCATCATCGTGGTGGACGAGGATGTGAACATCCGCGACTGGAAGGAGGTGATCTGGGCGCTCACGACGCGCATGGACGCCACGCGCGACACCACGCTGGTCGACAACACGCCGATCGACTATCTCGACTTCGCCAGTCCGGTGGCGGGGCTGGGCAGCAAGATGGGGCTGGACGCGACCAACAAGTGGCCGGGCGAGACCAGCCGCGAGTGGGGGACGCCGATCGTGATGGATGCGGCCGTGAAGGCGAAGGTGGATGCGATGTGGGGCGAGCTGGGGCTGTAGGCTTACGTTTTGTTGTTGCACTGCAGCCGAACACCCGGCATGGTCCGCGGTCGAAGCCCTCGTCATGCGCTGCGGATGTCCCCGGCGCGGGCTTCCGTTCGAGGAAAGTCGATGAACAGTCCCTACCCCGCCCCGCTCGAGGCCGGCCAGCCGTCCGAGAACATGGTCACCGTCACCCACCTGGTGTATGCGCTGCATGCCTTCGCGGTGTTCTCGGCGGTGGTGGGCTCGGCCACCATCATCTTCAGCTTCGTGGCCAGCCTGCCCTCGATCGCTGCGGTGATCCTGAACTACTGGAATCAGAATGCGGTGCGGGGTACCTGGCTGGAGAGCCACTTCCGCTGGCAGATCCGCACCTTCTGGTTCGCGGTGCTGTGGATCGCGGTGTCGGTGCTGATGGTGGTGACCATCATCGGCGTGCCCTTCGCGCTCGCGCTGCTGTTGATCGCCGGGCTGTGGATCCTCTACCGCGTGGTGCGCGGGTGGTGGAACCTGATGCAGCGGCAGACGATGCCGATGGCGTGACGTCGCGATGGAGGAGTCGTGGCTGGCGCGAGCCAGCGGGCGCCTGTGCTTGCCGCAGCGCTTGCCGGAGCGCCGCATTCGCGGCTTGCGCCGCTCCTACAGGAGCCGCGGTGCTTCCTGACCCGCAGGAGCGCCGGAAGGCGCGAATGCGGCGCCGCCGTTGCGCGTGGGCCTCATTCCCCGCCGCTCCATAGCCACTCCAGCAGGGCGTCCTGCGCCGCGGCGCTGGCAGCGGCCTCGGGGTGGTTGACCATCATCACCACCGCGTGGCGTTGGCCATTGCGGTCGAGCAGGTAGCCGGCCATCGCGCGCACGCCATTGAGCGTGCCGGTCTTGATGTGGGCCTGGCCGCGTGCGGGGCTGTCGCCGAGGCGGCGGCGGGCGGTGCCGTCGACGCCCGCCACCGGCAGGGCGGCGATGAACTCCGGCATCCACGGCCGCTGCCAGGCGGCCAGCAGCAGCATTCCCAGGCTGTCGGCGCGGATGCGCTCGATCCGCGACAGCCCCGAGCCGTTCTCGATCACCAGCCCGTCGGTGTCGATGCCGGCGGCGGCCAGCGTCGCGGCGGCCGCGCGTGCGCCCGCGGTCACCATGTCCTCGGTCGCGTCCTCGCGCAGGCTCACCCGGCCCAGCGTGGCAAGCAGCTGGCGCGCGATCACATTGCTCGACCACTTGTTCATGTCGCGCACCACGTCCGCGAGTGGATCCGAGTCATCGGAGAACAGTTCTTCCGCCCCGGTCGGCAGGCGGCCTTCGCGCACCGTCCCGCCCAGGTGTCCGCCGACCTCGCTCCACAACGCGGCGACCAGTGCGCTGCCGAATTCGGCTGGCGGCAGCGGCGCGGCGCTCCAGGTGCGCGGGCCGCAGGCGGCGGGCAGGCTGCCGCTCAGTACCAGGCGGCGACCGGGTTCGACCACGGCCTGCAGGTCCTGGTACCAGCTGCCGCAAGGGGCGTCCGAGGTGAGGACGCGGTTGTCGATGACGAGGCCGGCGAGCGGCGGCTCGGCGGCCAGGGCGACCGGCGCGTTGGCCGCCTTGCCCGGGGTCAGGCCGAGCAGCAGGGTGTTGTATTGCAGCAACAGGCCGTACGGACCGCTGTTGTAGGGGCGCACGCCGCGGCCATCGAAGGCGTCGGGGTCGTGCGGCGGCAGGCGCAGCACCGAGGCGTCGAGCACGATGTCGCCCGCCACGCGCTCGATGCCGAGCGCGCGCAAGCGGCGCAGCACCTTCCACAGGCGGTCGTAGCCCAGTACCGGATCGGCGCCGCCGACGAGGTAGAGGTTGCCTTCCAGCACCCCGGCATGGATCGGGCCGTCGCGGGCGATGCGGGTCGTCCAGGTGTGGGCGGGGCCGAGGCGTTCGAGCGCGCTGAAGGCGGTGACGAGCTTCATCACCGATGCCGGATTCATCGGTGCGGTGGCGTTGATTGCGAGCGCGGGCGTGGCGTGGTCCACAGGGCGGGTCCAGAGGCTCACCGCCTCTGCCGGGATACGCGCGCTGTCGAGTGCAAGGCGCACCCCGGGCGGCAGGCCGGCGACGCCGGCGTGGGTGATCGGGGCCAGCAGCAGGCCGGCGATGAATAGCGCGCAAAGGGAAGGATTCTTCATGGGCAGCACAGGGATCCTGATCGAGTGCAGGCGGGCGAGGCGCTAGAATGCGCCCTTCGCCGGCGCAGCTGCGCGGCGGTTTCCATTCGGAGCGGCACACCCGCCGCGCATCTGCAGTCACGCGGCAGGCATACACGGGAAAGATGAGCGGATTCGGACACTACACGCGCACCGCGGATGAACTGGAGCGTGAAATCGTCAAGCGCGGCATCGCGATCGGCATCGACTGGGACGACGCGTCGAGGATGCGCGAGCTGGCACACCGTGCGCTGACTTGCACGCCCGCCTGCATGATGAAGCTGCTGCGCAGCCCGGTGCGCCAGGACAAGCTCACCGGCGAGCTCTTCGCGCTCTCCGAGCTGATGCTGCAGAACATGCGCCAGAGCGCCGAGATCGGCTTCGAAACGCACGGCGGACCGGCCTGGAAGGCCTTCGGGCGCGCGCTCAACGAGGAATACGACGCCGGGGCGCGCCCGCCGGTGGCGAGCGCCTGAGGCGGGCCCCATACGCCGAGCAGGTGCGTCGGTCCGATCGCGGGCCGATCGCGGGATCTGCGGCCGTTGCCCTCGCCACCGGGCTCCCGCCGTCTTACCCCGGCGTGCGCTCGCGCGCGAACAGCTCTTCCACCGTCTCACGCTCGCGCACCACGTGCGCGCTGGCGCCGTCGACCAGGATCTCGGCAGCGCGTGGGCGGGTGTTGTAGTTTGAAGCCATGGTCATGCCGTAGGCGCCTGCCGACAGGATCGCGAGCAGGTCGCCCTCGGCCACCGCGAGGCTGCGCGCACGGGCGAGGAAATCGCCGCTCTCGCAGATCGGCCCGACCACGTCGTAGGTGGTGGGGGCGAGGGCGCGCGGCGTGACCTCGACCACCTCGTGCCAGGCGTCGTAGAGCGCGGGGCGGGCGAGGTCGTTCATGGCCGCATCGACGATCGCGAAGTTCTTCGTTTCGCCCGGCTTGAGGTATTCGATGCGGGTCAGCAGCAGACCGGCGTTGCCGACCAGGGAGCGGCCGGGCTCGAAGCAGAGCTCTTCCTCGCGATCCGCAAAGACCTCCAGCAGCGGGGCGAGGTATTCCGCGACCGGTGGTGGGGTCTCGTCGCGATAGCGGATGCCCAGGCCGCCGCCGAGGTCGATGTGTTCCAGCACGATGCCGTCGGCGGCGAGGCCTTCGACCAGGCCGCGCAGCTTCTGTGCGGCCTCGGCGATGGGCGCGCGGTCGAGCAGCTGCGAGCCGATGTGGCAGGCGACGCCGGTGATGCGCAGGTTGGGCAGCGCCGCGGCGCGGCGGTAGAGCGCCGGGGCGTCCGCGAAGGCGACGCCGAACTTGTTGCCCTTGAGGCCGGTGGAGATGTAGGGGTGGGTCTTGGGGTCGACGTCCGGATTCACGCGCAGCGACACCGGCGCGCGCACGCCGAGCTCGCCCGCCACCGCGTCGAGGTGCTCGAGTTCCGCGGCCGACTCGACGTTGAAGCAGCGGATGCCCGCCTGCAGCGCCTGGCGCATCTCGGCGCGGGTCTTGCCGACGCCCGAGAACACCACCTTGTCGGCACGCCCGCCGGCGGCCAGCACGCGCGCGAGCTCGCCGCCCGAGACGATGTCGAAGCCTGCGCCCAGGCGCGCGAACACCGACAGGATGCCGAGGTTGGAGTTGGCCTTGACCGCGTAGCACACCAGCGCCCGGCGCCCGGCGAGCGCGTCCTTCCAGGCCGCGAAGGCGGCCTCGAGCGCGGTGCGCGAGTACACATAGGTAGGGGTGCCGAAGCGCGCGGCGATCTCGGCGAGCGGCAGCTCCTCCAGCCAGAGCGCGCCGTCGCGCGCGGACAGGGTGGGGGCGGGCCAGCGGGAGGCGGGGGCGTTCATTCGAGCGGCGATTCCTTGATCAGATCCTTCGGCACGACGGGTTTGCTATGATCGGCGCCCGCCGGGGGCGCCGAGGCGGTGCCGGGCGCCGGCAGATAGAGCGGGCCCTTGATGCCGCAGGCCGTCAGCAGCGCGCAGGCGAGCGCGATCGCGGGGAATTGCACGCGTAGGGGGACTCGCAACGGGACTCGCTGTGGGACTCGCATCGCCGTTCTTCGCAAAAAACCGGAATGCTAACAGAAGGAATCAGCATGGAAGAGTCTGTGTTCAATGCGCTCGCCGAGGCCGAGCTGGCGCGCATCGAGACGGCCCTGGAGGATTGCGGGGCCGAGCTCGACGTCGAGCCCAAGCCGGGTGGGATCCTCGAGATCGAGTTCGACAACGGCAGCAAGATGATCATCAACCGCCACACCGCGGCGCGCGAGATCTGGGTGGCGGCGAAGTCGGGCGGCTTCCACTTCCGTCCGCTGGACGGGGGCTGGGTCAACACCCGCGATGGTCGCGAGCTGTGGGCGATGCTCGCCGCGCTGGTGGGCGAGCAGTCCGGCGAAGCGGTGAGGCTGCTGCGGCCGAGCTGAGCGGAAGGGGTGCTCCTTCCGGGGCGTCCGATGGCGACTTGCGTCGTTCCTGCACGGCGGCCGCGGAGTCGTCATCGCGGGTTCCGCCCCTTGCAGGATCGACGCGAGTCGCCATCCCGCGAGCGCCCGCCTGCTCAAGGCCGGATCGGCATCGGCCGGCGTTCCTCGACCGGGGCGGGCGCCTGTGCGCGCGCCGGGCTGGGCGGCGGCAGGATCAGCGGTGCCGGGCCGGGCGGGATCGCCTCGCTTTCGGCCTCCATCGCCGGTGCACTGTCGTTGGCGAACATGTCGCGCAGCCAGTCCGGAACCGGCGGCGGCGCGGGCGGAGCGTATTCGGCATACTGCCAGTCCTGGCTGGTGCCCAGACCGTTCTGCACCTGCATCAGGCCCTCGGGGCGCGGCAGTTCGACCTGCGGCGCGCCTTCGAGCGCGGAGGCCATGTAGTTGATCCAGATCGGCAGCGCGGCCGCGCCGCCGGTCTCGCCCTTGCCGAGGTTGCGCGGCTGGCTGTGGCCGACCCAGCTCACCGCGACGAGGTCCGGGTTGTAGCCGCAGAACCAGGCGTCGACGTAGTCGTTGGTGGTTCCGGTCTTCCCGGCGATGTCCTCGCGCTTGAGGCTGCGCGCGCGTGTCGCGGTGCCGCGCTGGACCACGTCGCGCATCATCGAGTCCATCAGCCAGGCGTTGCGCGCATCGATCACGCGCGGCGCGCTCTGGCCCGCCACCGGCGGGTCGGTACGCGCGATCAGGCGGCCGCTGCCGTCGTACATTTCCTTGACCACGAAGGGATCGACCCGGTAGCCGCCGTTCGCGAACACCGCGTAGCCCGCCGCCATCTGCCAGGGGGTGGCGGCGCCGGCGCCGAGCGCCATGGTCAGGTAGGGGGGATTCTGCGCGGGGTCGAAGCCGAAGCGGGCGAGGTAGTCGCGTGCGTAGTCGGGGGTGATCTTCTCCAGCAGCCGGATCGAGATCATGTTTTTCGAGCGCGCCAGGCCGTCGCGCAGGGTCATCGGTCCCGCATAGCGCCCGTCGTAGTTCTTCGGCTCCCAGGCCTTGCTGCCCGTGACCCCCGCCGGGTAGTAGAGCGGGTTGTCCTCGAGCACGCTTCCCGGACCGAACTGGCGGTCGAGCGCGGCCGAGAAGATGAAGGGCTTGAAGCTCGATCCGGGTTGGCGCACCGCCTGGGTCACATGGTTGAACTTGTTGCGGTGGAAGTCGAAGCCGCCGATCAGCGCGCGCACCGCGCCGCTGTGCGAGTCGATCGCCACCAGCGCGGCCTGCACTTCCGGCAGCTGTGCGAGCTCCCAACCATCCTTGCCGGTATTGCGCACGCGCACGATCGCCCCGCGGCGCACGCGTCGGGCTTGCGGGGCCTTGTCCGAGAGCATCGGCGCGACGAAGGACAGGCCCTTGCCGGTGATGCGGATCTCCTGGCCACGGCGGTAGGCGAGCACCTCCTTCGGGCTGGCCCTGAGCACCAGTGCGGCAAGCAGGTCGTCGTGGTCGTTGGTCTCGCCGAGTGCCTCGTCGAGTTGCTCGTCGGGCACCTGCCCGGAGGGCAGCTCGACGAAGGCCTCGGGGCCGCGATAGCCGTGGCGGCGGTCGTAGTCGAGCACGCCGCGGCGCAGCGCGGCGTAGGCCGCTTCCTGGTCCTTGCGGGTGACCGTGGTGATGATGCGGATGCCGAGCTCGTAGGCCTGCTCGCCGAACTGTTCCACCGCGATCTGGCGCGCCATCTCGGCGACGTAGTCTCCGGGGACGACGATGTCCTGGACGCGGCGGGCCGCGGCGATGTCGCGCTGGCTTTGCTTCGGAGTGGCGAAGGCGAGCGCATGCTGATACTGGGCGTCGTCGATGAAGCCGGCTTCGAGCATGCGGCGCAGGACGTATTGCTGCCGCACTGCGGCGCGCGCGGGGTTTACGATCGGGTTGAAGGCCGAGGGGGCCTTGGGAAGGCCGGCGAGCATCGCCGCTTCGGGCAGGGTGAGCTGTTCGAGTGTCTTCCCGTAGTAGGCGCGTGCAGCGGCGGCGAAGCCGTAGGCGCGCTGGCCGAGGAAGATCTGGTTGATGTAGAGCTCGAGGATCTGGTCCTTGCCGAGGTTCTGCTCGATCTTGAGCGAGAGCAGGATCTCGTAGAGCTTGCGGTTGTAGGTCTTCTCCCGGGAGAGGAAGAAATTGCGCGCGACCTGCATGGTGATCGTCGAGGCCCCCTGGCCGCGGCCCCCGGACGACAGGTTGGCGAGTGCGGCGCGGGCGAGGCCGAGCGGGTCGATGCCGCGGTGTTCGTAGAAGCGCTCGTCCTCGGCGGCGAGGATGGCGTGCTTGAGGTGGGAGGGAACCTCTGCGATGCGAACTACGTCACGGCGCTCCTCGCCGAACTCGCCGATGAGGTGGCCATCGGCCGTATATACTCGGAGCGGAACACGCGGCCGGTAGTCGGTGAGCGTGTCGAGCGCGGGCAGGTTGGGCCAGGCGAAGAACGCCATCGCCGCGAGCGTGGCGATGCCGAGAATGGCCAGCGCGAGCAGCGCTGCGATCGGATACAGGACCCAGCGCATGGGCAATCCAGGATGGTTTCGAGCGGAGCGGCATTATACGGGATGCGCCCGCGTGGCTCGTGTGTCCGTGGATGAGCCGGTCTCGACCGTGACGGGGTTCGCTTTACACCCCAATGGCTTGTTGCTAGCATGCTAGAGCGTTGCTGAGCAATAGCGCGTAACATAAAGAAATTCAAGGGTTTTCTTTGTGATCGACCTCCCCTTTTTCAGCCCTTCGGCGCGCCAGCTCGTCGGGCTCGACATCTCGTCTTCATCCGTGAAGCTCGTCGAGCTATCGGCCGGGGAAAAGGACGCTTACAAAGTGGAGCGCTATGCGGTCGAGACCCTGCCGCGCGATGCGGTGGTCGATGGCAACATCGCCAACCTCGACGCGGTGAGCGAATCCGTGCGGCGCGCGCTGCGCCGCTTCGGCTCCGGCGTGCGCAACGTGGCGCTCGCGTTGCCGTCGTCCTCGGTCATCACCAAGAAGATCATTCTCCCCGAAGGCCTGCGCGAGACCGAGATGGAGTTCGCGGTCGAGGCCGAGGCCAATCAGTACATCCCTTTCGCGCTCGAGGAGGTCAATCTCGACTTCCAGAGGATCGGCCCCGCACCCGGCAGCCCCGGGGATGTCGAGGTCCTGATCGCCGCCTCGCGCAAGGACAAGGTGGAGGATCGCGTCGCGGTGGCGCAGGCGGCCGGGCTCAAGGCGGTGATCGTCGATGTGGAGTCGCTGGCCACCGAGTCCGCCCTGGAGTTGGTGTGCCGGCAGTTGCCGCGCGGCGGAGCCGACCAGGTGATCGCGCTGGTCGACATCGGCGCCTCGGTCATGAACGTGACGATGTTCCGCAACGGCCACTCCATCTATTCGCGCGAGCAGGCCTTCGGCGGCAGCCAGTTGACCCAGGACATCGCACGCCAGTACGGCATGAGCTTCGAGGAAGCGGAATCCGCCAAGCGCGCCGGCTCGCTGCCCGACAGCTACCCGCGCGACCTGATGCGTCCTTTCATGGACAGCCTCGCGCTCGAGGTCTCGCGCGCCTTGCAGTTCTTCTTCACCTCCACGCCGTTCAACCAGGTCGACCACGTCGTGCTTGCGGGCGGCTGCGCGGTGCTGCCGGGACTCGGCGACGTCGTCGCGGCGCGTACGCAGGTCGATACGCTCATCGCCAATCCCTTCGCGAGCATGACCTTGAGCGGCAAGGTCCGCCCTAAGGCGCTGCTCGCCGACGCGCCGGCGCTGATGGTCGCGTGCGGGCTGGCGCTGCGGAGGTTCGACGCATGATCCGCATCAATCTGCTGCCGCACCGGATTGCCAAGCGCAGGCAGCGCAGGCGGCAGTTCTACGCGCTCGCCGGCAGCATGGTGCTGCTGGGGGCGCTGATCGGCTTCGGCGTGCACATGGTTTACACCGCACACATCGAGGACCAGGAGGCGCGCAACGCCTTCCTCAAGGAGGAGATCGTCCGGCTCGACCGCGAAATCGCGGAGATCCGCCGCCTGCGCGAACAGATCGATGCGATGCTGGCGCGCAAGCAGGTGATCGAGTCGCTGCAGGGGACCCGGGCCGAAACCGTGCATCTGTTCAACGAGCTCGCCCAGCGCCTGCCCGACGGCGTATATCTGAAATCGGTCAAGCAGACCGGCAGGCAGGTGAGGGTCGTCGGGCTGGCGCAGTCGAACGCGCGGGTGTCGCACTTCATGCGCAACGTCGAGGCTTCCGCCTTCCTGGAGCAGCCCCGGTTGATCGAGGCCAAGGCCGTCACCCAGGATAACCGCCGCTTGAGCGAGTTTTCCCTCGACATCGCCATCCGCCCGCCGGTGCAGGCGGAGCCCGAGGGGGCCGCCGGCGCCGCGAAGGCGGCCGCGAAGGGGACGCAAAAATGAGCTTCGATCTGGGCGCGCTGCGCGACGGCATCGACTTTCGCCGCCTGGCGGAGGATTTCCGCGGCCTTGATCCGCAGGATCCCGGCATGTGGCCCGCCGCGCCGCGCGTGGTGGTCGCGGTCTGTCTGCTGTTGCTTACGGTCGCCGGGTTCTGGTGGTTCGACTGGCAGGGCCAGGTCGAGACCCTGGAGGCGCGCCAGACCGAGGAGGTGCAGCTGCGCGAGAGCTGGGTGACGAAGAAGCGCCAGGCAGTCAATCTCGAGGAGCACCGCCGCCAGCTCGCCGAGATCGATCGCCAGTTCGGCGCCCTGCTCAAGCAGTTGCCCAACCGCGCCGAGATGGACTCGCTGCTTTCGGACATCAACCAGGCCGGCCTCGGGCGTGGCCTGCAGTTCGAGCTCTTCAAGCCGGGCGCGGACGTGATCAAGGAGTTCTACGCCGAGATGCCGATCGACGTGCGCGTGACCGGCGTCTATCACGATCTCGGGGAGTTCGTCGCCGACCTCGCCAGCATGCCGCGAGTGGTGACCCTGGGCGACGTCGGCATCGAGGCCGACAAGGATGGACGCCTCAAGCTGCAGGCCAAGGCGGTCACCTACCGCTACCTCGACGAGGAAGAGCTCGCGCAGCAACGCAAGGCGGCGCAGGCCGCGAAGCAGGGGAACAAATGATGAACAGGGCCGTGTTGATCGGCGCCTGTGTACTGCTCGCCGGCTGTGCCGGGGGTGGCCAGGACGACCTCGAGGCCTGGATGGGCGAGCAGGCCAAGACCATGCGCGGCGCGGTGCGGCCCCTGCCCGAATTGCGCCAGGTCGCGGTCGTCGCCTATGCGGGAACGCAGGGAGACGATCCCTTCCGCAGTGCGCGCATGGAGCCCGAGCGGCGGGCCTCGGCGAGCGCGCTGCGCCCCGACCTCGATCGCCGCCGCGAGCCGCTCGAGGCCTTCCCGCTCGAATCGCTGCAGATGGTGGGCGTGCTGATGCAGGGAAACAACACCCATGCGCTGGTCAAGGCGGGGACCGTGCTCCATCAGGTGAAGGCCGGGAACTACATGGGACAGAATTTCGGCGTGATCACTCTGGTCACCGAGAACGAGATCAAGCTGCGCGAACTGGTCGAGGATGTCTATGGCGACTGGGTTGAACGGACCAGCACGCTGACATTGCAGGAGCGCCAGGAGGCAGGAAAATGAGACACCGCATCGGAGTGCTGCTGACCGCAGCCGCTTTCGCAGGCCTGGCGCCCGCGCCTGCCGTGCTGGCCCAGGACGCGTCGCAGACGCAGAGCTTCGACAACCGGATCGAGGCGCTGGAGGTCGCCGAACAGGGCGGCGCGATCTACGTGCGCCTGACCCTGCGCGAGCCGCTCGCCAGCCCGCCGCCGAGCTTCAGCGTGGCCAACCCGGCGCGCATCGCCTTCGATTTTCCGGGTACCGCGAACGCCCTCGGGCGCAACGTGCAGACCATCGACCAGGGCGACCTGCGCAGCGCCAACATCGTCCAGGCCGGCGACCGCACCCGGCTCGTGCTCAACCTCACCCGCATGAGCCCCTACGAGGCGCGCGTGCAGGGTCGCGACCTCATCATCGCGCTCTCGCCGGCCGCTGCGCGCGCGGTGCAGGGCACGGCGGTGAGCGAAGCTGCGGCCAACTTCGCCGCGCCGCGTTCGAATGCGGCGGCCGCGGGCGGCCTCGCGGTGCGCGACATCAACTTCCGCCGCGGCGCCGGCGGCGAGGGGCGCGTGGTGGTCGACCTGTCGAATCCGGAGGCCGGCATCGACATCCGCCAGCAAGGCGGCAACCTGGTCGTCGACTTCCTGCAGGCCGCGTTGCCCGACCACCTGCGCCGCCGCTCCGACGTCACCGACTTCGCCACCCCGGTCACCTCGATGACGGCCCAGCAGGTGGGCGACCGCGTACGCCTGACCGTGACCCCGAACGGGCTGTGGGAGCACAACGCCTACCAGAGCGACAACCGCTTCGTGCTCGAGGTGCGGCGCGTCGCCGAGGACCCGACCAAGCTCGGCGGCGGGCGCAGCGACTACAAGGGCGACAAGCTCTCGCTGAACTTCCAGAATGTGGATGTGCGCTCGGTGCTGCAGGTCATCGCCGACTTCACCGACTTCAATATCATCACGTCCGACTCGGTGCAGGGCAACCTGACCCTGCGCCTGAAGGACGTGCCCTGGGACCAGGCGCTCGACATCATCCTGCAGGCCAAGGGCCTGGACATGCGCAAGAACGGCAACGTCATCTGGATCGCCCCGGGTGACGAACTCGCCGCGCGCGAGAAGCTGCAGCTCGAGGCCAAGGCGCAGATCGTCGACCTCGAGCCGCTGCAGACCGAGAGCTTCCAGATCAACTACCACAAGGCCAAGGAGATCTTCGATTTCCTCAAGAGCAAGGACCAGACCATGCTCTCGAAGCGTGGCAGCGTGGTGGTGGACGAGCGCAGCAACAAGGTCTTCGTGACCGACGTCGCCACCCGCTTGCAGGCCTTGCGCCGGCTGGTGCAGGAGATCGACGTGGCGCCGCGCCAGGTGCTGATCGAGGCGCGCATCGTCGAGGCCAACAAGACCTTCGCGCGCGATCTGGGGGTCCGGCTCGGTTTCGGCAGCAAGGGCGTCGCCTCGCTGGATGGTGCACGCCTCGGCTTTGGTTCGTCGTCGCTGACAGGGGGGGGGAGCAACAATCCCAACACCTTCACGCCGACCGTCGCGCAGTCGGGGACGGGGTTCATGCCGGTCGGCTACGGCTCACTCGGGCTCAGCCTGTTCAACAGCCGAGCCACCCGTTTCCTCAACCTCGAGCTGCAGGCTCTCGAGACCGATGGCCGTGGGCGGGTGGTTTCCAGCCCGCGCGTTCTCACCGCCAACCAGGTCGAGGCTTCGATCGAGCAGGGCACCGAGATTCCTTACCAGGAGGCGTCGAGCTCCGGCGCGACCAGCGTGTCCTTCAAGAAGGCGGTGCTGTCGCTCAAGGTCAAGCCGCAGATCACCCCCGACGGCCGCCTGCAGCTGTCGATCGAGGTCAACAAGGACCGCCCGCTCTACGAGCAGACCCTGCTCGGCGTGCCGCCGATCGAGACCAAGAACGTCAAGAGCGAGGTGCTGATCGAGAACGGCGGGACCGTCGTGATCGGTGGCATCTACGAGGAAGAGGAGTCGACCGGCGAGGACAAGGTGCCGGTGCTCGGCGACGTGCCGGTGCTCGGCCATCTGTTCAAGTCGCAGAGCAAGGTGTCGAACCGCAAGGAGCTCCTCGTCTTCATCACCCCGCGCATCGTCTCCGACGCGCTCACGCTGCGCTGAGTCCGGCGCTTCTGCTGATACAATCCCGAGGGCGGGCATCCGGCATGGATGCCCGCCCTTTTTCATCAGGATTTCCGGCGAGTCACGCGTGAGCTGTCTGATACTGATCGGCATGATGGGCGCCGGCAAGACCACGGTCGGCAAGGAACTGGCACGCAGGCGCCGGATGCGCTTCGCCGATTGCGACCAGGCGATCGTGGCGCGCACCGGCGTCAGCATTCCGACCATCTTCGAGCTCGAGGGCGAGGCGGGATTCCGCCGTCGCGAGACGCAGATGATCGACGAGCTCACCCGCGAGCCCGACCTCGTGCTCGCCACCGGCGGGGGGGTGGTCGTCACGCCGCTCAACCGCGAGCTGATGCGCGA
Organism: Thauera sp. DNT-1; assembly: GCF_055393985.1. NCBI lineage: Bacteria > Pseudomonadati > Pseudomonadota > Betaproteobacteria > Rhodocyclales > Zoogloeaceae > Thauera > Thauera sp. DNT-1. Next base: position 3,564,752 of record NZ_AP043752.1, read on the forward strand.
GCGCGGCATCGTGATCTACCTCGACGTGCCGACGCAGGTGCTGTTCGAGCGCACCCGTCACGACCGCAACCGCCCGCTGCTGCAGGTCGAAAATCCGCGCCAGCGCATCGAGGAACTCCACCGCGCGCGCGACCCCCTCTATCGCGAGACCGCCCACATCATCCTCGCAGGCGGCCGCGGCAACCCCTGCAACATGGTGCGCCAGATCGAGGAGGCGCTCGCCCGCTACAAGGCCGACACATGCAGACCCTGAACGTGGCGCTCGGCGAGCGCGCCTATCCCATCCACATCGGCCGCGGCCTGCTCGGGCGCGCCGACCTGATCCTGCCTCACCTGAAGACGCAGCGCGTCGCCATCGTCACCAACGAGGTGGTGGGCCCGCTCTACCTCGAACGCCTGCGCGCCGGCCTCGAGGACGCGGGCGTGCGCACCGCCGCGGTGGTGCTGCCCGATGGCGAGGCGCACAAGGACTGGGAGACGCTCGCCCGCATCTTCGACATGCTGCTCGCCGAGCGCTGCGAGCGCTCCACCACCCTGGTCGCGCTCGGCGGCGGGGTGGTGGGCGACATGGGCGGCTTCGCCGCGGCCTGCTACCAGCGCGGCATGCCCTTCATCCAGGTGCCGACCACGCTGCTGTCGCAGGTCGACTCCTCGGTGGGCGGCAAGACCGCGATCAACCACCCGCTCGGCAAGAACATGATCGGCGCCTTCTACCAGCCCAGGCTGGTGCTCGCCGACATCGACACCCTCGACACCCTGCCCGATCGCGAGCTCTCCGCCGGCCTGGCCGAGGTGATCAAGTACGGCCTGATCCGCGACCCCGGCTTCCTCGCCTCGCTGGAGCTCAATCTGGACCGCCTGATGGCGCGCGACACCGATGCGCTCGCGTGGGCGATCGAGCGCTCCTGCCGCAACAAGGCCGAGGTGGTGGCAGCCGACGAGACCGAGCAGGGCGAGCGCGCGCTGCTCAATCTCGGTCACACCTTCGGTCACGCCATCGAAACAGGCCTCGGCTACGGCGAATGGCTGCACGGCGAGGCGGTCGCGGCCGGCACGATGATGGCCGCCGAGCTGTCGCGCCGCCTGGGCTGGATCGACGCCGCCGCGGTGGCGCGCATCGAGGCGCTGCTCGAGCGCGCCCGCCTGCCGGTGTGGGGCCCGCGGCTCGGCGTCGAGCGCTATGTCGAGCTGATGTCGCACGACAAGAAGGTCGAGGCTGGCAAGCTGCGCCTGGTGCTGCTGCGCGCGCTCGGGTGCGCGGTGATGCACGGCGAGGCCCCGGCCGGCGAGATCGCCGCGGCGATCGAGGCGCGCTGCCGCTGAGTTCGCGGCGATCGAGGCGCGCTGCCGCTGAGTTCGCGGCGAGCGCGGTCGAGGGCGCTCCCGCTGCGTGCTCCGCCGTCGTGGGCGCGGGCATGCCCGCGAATGGGGCGGCGAGGAACGTCCGCCCGCTGTCGTCTTGCTGCGCCAATTCAGGAGCCTGCATGCTGCAACTCGCCCCCTATGCCGTCACCGAGACCGCGTCGCGCGGCCGTGTTCATGACGAGCCTGCCCCGGTCGCGCGCGGCCAGTTCCAGCGCGACCGCGACCGCATCGTGCATTCCACCGCCTTCCGCCGCCTGGAATACAAGACCCAGGTGTTCGTGAACCACGAGGGCGATCTGTTCCGCACCCGACTCACGCACAGCATCGAGGTGGCCCAGCTCACCCGCGGCATCGCGCGCGAGCTCGGCCTCAACGAGGATCTCGCCGAGGCCATCGCGCTCGCGCACGACCTCGGCCATACCCCCTTCGGCCACGCCGGGCAGGACGCGCTCAACGCCTGCATGAAGGACTACGGCGGCTTCGAGCACAACCTGCAGTCGCTTCGAACGGTGGACCTGCTGGAAGACCGCTATGCAGGCTTCGACGGGCTGAACCTGATGTTCGAGACGCGCGAGGGCATCCTCAAGCACTGCTCGCGTGCCAACGCCGAGCGCCTCGGCGAGCTCGGCCAGCGCTTCCTCGACGGCACCCAGCCCTCGCTCGAGGCCCAGCTCGCCAACCTCGCCGACGAGATCGCCTACAACAATCACGACGTGGATGACGGCCTGCGCTCGGGGCTGATCACGCTCGAGCAGCTCGACGAGGTGCCGATCTTCGCGGTGCAGCGGCGCGAGGCCGAGGCGCGCTGGTCGGGTCTTTCGGGGCGCAAGCTGATCAACGAGACGGTGCGGCGCATGATCCACCTGATGGTGATCGACCTCATCGAACAGACTCGCGCCAACATCGCCGCCGAGGGGGTGGCGACGCTCGCCGACGTCCATGCCGCACCGCGCCTGGTGGCGTATTCCGACGCGCTGCTGCCGCGTCTGCGCGAGCTCAAGGTCTTTCTGCGCGACAAGCTCTACCGCCACTACCAGGTGCTGCGCATGACCAACAAGGCGCGCCGCATCGTCGGTGACCTGTTCGCGGCGTTCATGGACGATCCCCACATCCTGCCGCCGCAGTATCAGGCAATGGCGCGCGAGGACAAGCCGCGCGCCATTGCCGACTACATCGCCGGCATGACCGACCGCTACGCGATGAAGGAGCACCGGCGCCTGTTCGCGGTGGGGGAGATTTATTGAGACGGGGGCTTCCTGCATGCTCGGTGCAGTCTCCGGACTGCACGGCGAGTCGGGTCGGCTGAATCGCGACTGGCGTCGCTCCCACGGGCAAGTCGAGCACCATGGCGCGCATCGGTCACGGCGGCGGGGTGGGCGGTGGTTTTCGTAGGAGCGACGCGAGTCGCGATCCATGCATGCGAGCCCCCGCGGCGCTCGTTTGCGCGCCGCACATCGGGTTCGCCGAATCGCGACTGGCGTCGCTCCCACGGGCAAGCCGAGCACCATGGCGCGCATCGGGCGCGGCGGCGGGGTGGGCGGTGGTTTTCGTAGGAGCGACGCGAGTCGCGATCCATGCATGCGAGCCCCCGCGGCGCTCGTTTGCGCGCCGCACATCGGGTTCGCCGAATCGCGACTCGCGTCGCTCCCACGGGCAAGCCGAGCGTCGCGGTGCCATTCGGCTGCGGGGGGCGACTGCGGGGTCTCGGAGAGGCCGCCCGGCGGGTGTTTTCGTCGCGTGCCGCAGTGCAAAAAAACTGTTGAATCCGGCGAGCTTTGGGGGGTATAGTTTTTCGACCGCAGCGAACAGGACGGTAGTGTCCAAAATGGTGCATGAGGCCTGAAAAGGTCGCCCTTCGACCCTGTGGAATCGCTGTTTCTGCACCAGATTGGTGCAGACTACAAAGCCGGTGCGCGCGCGCCCGGCTTTTTTGTGCGCGTTCGGTTTGTCGGCGACGGCCTTTCGGCCGATTTCGTCCGACCCCGAGCACGTGATCTTGAGTGTCGTTTGAGGAATCGAAGATGGATCTGCCCCAAAAGCAGGGTCTGTATGACCCCGCCAATGAACACGATGCCTGTGGCGTGGGTTTCATCGCCCACATCAAGGGCGAGAAACGTCATGACATCATTCTGCAGGGCCTCGAGATCCTGAAGAACCTCGACCATCGCGGCGCGGTGGGGGCCGACCCGCTGCAGGGCGACGGCGCGGGCATCCTGATCCAGATCCCCGACCAGCTCTACCGCGAGGAGATGGCGGCGCAGGGCGTGACCCTGCCGTTGCCCGGCGAGTACGGCGTCGGCATGGTGTTCATGCCCAAGGAAGCCGCCTCGCGCCTCGCCTGCGAGCAGGAGATCGAGCGTGCGGTCGTGGCCGAAGGCCAGGTCGTGCTCGGCTGGCGCGACGTGCCGGTCAACCGCGACATGCCGATGTCGCCCACGGTCAAGGCCATGGAGCCGATGATCCGCCAGATCTTCATCGGCCGCGGTCCCGACGTCATGGTCACCGAGGCGCTCGAGCGCAAGCTCTACGTCGTGCGCCGCCGCTCCGCCAACGCCATCGGCGCGCTCAAGCTCAAGCACGCCAAGGAGTTCTACATGGTGTCGTGCTCGGCACGCACCGTGAACTACAAGGGCCTGCTGCTCGCCGACCAGGTCGGCGAGTACTACCCCGACCTGCGCGATGCGCGTGCGGTGTCGGCGCTGTCGCTGGTGCACCAGCGCTTCTCGACCAACACCTTCCCGAAGTGGAACCTCGCCCACCCGTTCCGCTACATCGCACACAACGGCGAGATCAATACCCTGCGCGGCAACTACAACTGGATGCGCGCGCGCGAGAAGGGCGTGCATTCGCCGCTGCTCGGCGACGACCTGCAGAAGATCTGGCCGCTGATCTACCCCGGCCAGTCCGACTCGGCCTCCTTCGACAACGCGCTCGAGCTGCTGGTGATGAGCGGCTACTCGCTCGCCCACGCGATGATGATGATGATCCCCGAGGCCTGGGAGTCGCACACGCAGATGGACGAGAAGCGCCGCGCCTTCTACGAGTACCACGCGGCGATGATGGAGCCCTGGGACGGCCCCGCGGCGGTGGCCTTTACCGACGGCCGCCAGATCGGTGCCACCCTCGACCGCAACGGCCTGCGTCCGGCGCGCTACCTGATCACCGACGACGACCTCGTGGTGATGGCCTCCGAGTCCGGCGTGCTGCCCATCGCGGACAGCAAGATCGTCAAGAAGTGGCGCCTGCAGCCCGGCAAGATGTTCCTGATCGACATGGAGCAGGGCCGCATCATCGGCGACCAGGAGATCAAGGAGTCGCTCGCCCACGCCAGGCCCTACGCCGACTGGCTGCGCCGCATCAACATCAAGCTCGACACCCTCGAGGCGCCGGCCGTGCTCGACACCGCCGCCGCCGACGAGCGCGTCGCGCCGCTGCTCGATCGCCAGCAGGCCTTCGGCTACACGCAGGAGGACATCAAGTTCATCCTCGAGCCGATGGGCAAGGCAGGTGAGGAAGGCACCGGCTCGATGGGCAACGACTCGCCGCTGGCGGTGCTGTCCTCGAAGAACAAGCCGCTGTTCAACTACTTCCGCCAGCTCTTCGCGCAGGTCACCAACCCGCCGATCGATCCGATCCGCGAGCAGATGGTGATGTCGCTGGTGTCCTTCATCGGCCCGCGCCCCAACCTGCTCGAGATCAACGAGATCAACCCGCCCTTCCGCCTCGAGGTGAGCCAGCCCGTGCTCGACTTCGAGGGCATGGCCAAGATCCGCAACATCGCGCGCTACACGCAGAACAAGTTCCGCTCCGCCGAGCTGGACATCTGCTACCCGGCGGAGTGGGGCAACGAGGGCGTCGAGGCGCGCCTGGCCTCGCTGTGTGCCGACGCCGAGAACGCGGTGCTGGCGGGCACCAACATCCTCATCGTGTCCGACCGCAAGCTCGCCGCCGACCGCGTCGCCATCCCCGCGCTGCTGGCGCTGTCCGCGATCCACCAGCACCTGGTGGAGAAGGGCCTGCGCACCCGCACCGGCCTGGTGGTCGAGACCGGCTCGGCGCGCGAGGTGCATCACTTCGCGGTGCTCGCCGGCTACGGCGCCGAAGCCGTGCATCCCTACCTCGCGCTCGAGACCCTGGCCCACCTGGCCGACGACGCCGAGACCGCGGCCAAGTACGTCAAGCACTTCGTCAAGGCGATCGGCAAGGGCCTGATGAAGGTGATGTCCAAGATGGGCATCTCGACCTACATGTCCTACACCGGCGCTCAGATCTTCGAAGCCGTCGGCCTCAAGCAGGCGCTGCTCGACAAGTACTTCACCGGCACCACCAGCCAGGTCGAGGGCATCGGCGTGTTCGAGGTGATGGAAGAATCCATCCGCCTGCACAAGGCCGCCTTCGGCACCGACCCGGTGCTGCACGACATGCTCGACGCCGGCGGCGAGTATGCCTTCCGCATCCGCGGCGAGGAGCACATGTGGACGCCGGACGCGATCGCCAAGCTGCAGCACGCCACGCGCTCGGGCAAGGCCGACACCTACAAGGAATACGCCAAGATCATCAACGACCAGAGCCGCCGCCACATGACGCTGCGCGGCCTGTTCGAGCTCAAGGCCGCGCTCACCCCGGTGCCGCTCGACGAGGTTGAGCCCGCCAAGGAGATCGTCAAGCGCTTCGCCACCGGCGCGATGTCGCTCGGCTCGATCTCCACCGAGGCGCACACCACGCTTGCGGTGGCGATGAACCGCATCGGCGGCAAGTCGAACACCGGCGAGGGCGGCGAAGACCCGATGCGTTTCAAGCCGCTGACCGAGGCGATCAAGCTGTCGCAGGTGATCGGCGAGAAGCGCATCGCGCGCGACCTCGACCTCAACGCCGGCGACTCGCTGCGCTCGGCGATCAAGCAGGTGGCCTCGGGCCGCTTCGGCGTCACCACCGAGTACCTGGTCAACGCCGACCAGATCCAGATCAAGATGGCCCAGGGCGCCAAGCCCGGCGAGGGCGGCCAGCTGCCCGGCCACAAGGTCTCGGAGTACATCGGCTTCCTGCGTCACTCGGTGCCGGGCGTTGGCCTCATCTCGCCGCCGCCGCACCACGACATCTACTCCATCGAGGACCTCGCGCAGCTCATCCACGACCTCAAGAACACCAACCCGGCCGCGAGCATCTCGGTCAAGCTGGTGTCCGAGATCGGCATCGGAACGGTGGCGGCGGGCGTGGCCAAGGCCAAGGCCGACCACATCGTGGTTGCCGGCCATGACGGCGGCACCGGTGCGAGCCCGTGGAGCTCGATCAAGCACGCCGGCTCGCCGTGGGAGCTCGGGCTGGCCGAGACGCAGCAGACCCTGGTGCTCAACCGCCTGCGCGGACGCGTGCGCCTGCAGGTCGACGGCCAGATCAAGACCGGCCGCGACGTCGTCATCGGCGCGCTGCTCGGCGCCGACGAGTTCGGCTTCGCCACCGCGCCGCTCGTCGTCGAGGGCTGCATCATGATGCGCAAGTGCCACCTCAACACCTGCCCGGTCGGCGTCGCCACCCAGGACCCGGTGCTGCGCGCGCGCTTCTCGGGCCAGCCCGAGTACGTGGTCAACTACTTCTTCTTCGTCGCCGAGGAAGTGCGCGAGCTGATGGCGCAGCTCGGCGTGCGGACCTTCGACGAGCTCATCGGCCGTGCCGACCTGCTCGACATGAAGAAGGGCATCGCGCACTGGAAGGCGCAGGGCCTCGACTACTCGCGCATCTTCTACCTGCCCAACGTGCCCGCCGAGGTGCCGCGCCTGCATCGCGAGACGCAGGACCACGGCCTCGACAAGGCACTCGACAGGCAGCTCGTCGTGCTCGCCAAGCCGGCACTGGAGAAGGGTGAGAAGGTCAACATCGACCTGCCGGTGCGCAACATCAACCGCACCGTGGGCGCGATGCTCTCGGGCGAGGTGGCCAAGCGCTACGGCCATGCCGGCCTGCCCAACGACACCATCCACATCCGCCTCAACGGCACCGCCGGGCAGAGCTTCGGCGCCTTCCTGGCGCGCGGCGTCACGCTCGAGCTGGTGGGCGAGGGCAACGACTACGTCGGCAAGGGCCTTTCGGGCGGCCGCATCATCGTGCGCCCGAAGGCCGAGTTCCGCGGCGACACGCCGCAGAACATCATCGTCGGCAACACCGTGCTCTACGGCGCGACCGAGGGCGAGGTCTACTTCGCCGGCGTCGCGGGCGAGCGCTTCGCGGTGCGCAACTCCGGCGCCACCGCGGTGGTGGAGGGCGTGGGCGACCACGGCTGCGAGTACATGACCGGCGGCACCGTGGTCGTGCTCGGCGAGACCGGGCGCAACTTCGCCGCCGGCATGTCGGGCGGCGTGGCCTACGTGCTCGACGAGGACGGCACGTTCGAGCAGCGCTGCAACATGGCGCAGGTCGCGCTCGAGCCGCTGCCCGAGGAGATCGCCGCGCGCAAGGGCTCGGAGTCGGGCGACGAGCTCGAGTCCCACGGCCGCGTCGACATCGACCACCTGACGATGGGCGACGAGCTCATCCTCAAGGGCCTGATCGAGCGCCACGTCCGCTTCGCCAGCAGCGTGCGTGCGCGCGAGATCCTGAACAACTGGGGCCTCTGGCGGAAGAAGTTCGTCAAGGTGTTCCCGCACGAGTACCGCCGCGCGCTGACCGAGATGGCTCAGCAGCGCGAAGCTGAGAAGGAGGCCGCATAAATGGGCAAGCCCACCGGATTCATGGAATATCAGCGTCTGTCCGAGGCCTACGAGCCGGTCGACAAGCGCCTGAAGACCTACAAGGAGTTCGTCGTCCGCCTCACCGACGAGCAGGCGTCGGTCCAGGGCGCGCGCTGCATGGACTGCGGCATCCCGTTCTGCAACAACGGCTGCCCGGTCAACAACATCATCCCGGACTGGAACGACCTCGTGTATCGCGGCCACTGGCGCGAGGCGATCGAGGTGCTGCACTCGACCAACAACTTTCCCGAGTTCACCGGCCGCATCTGCCCCGCACCCTGCGAGGCGGCGTGCACGCTGAACATCAACACCGACGCGGTGGGCATCAAGTCGATCGAGCACGCGATCATCGACAAGGCCTGGGAAGAGGGCTGGGTGGTGCCGCAGCCGGCCGAGGTCAAGACGGGCAAGAAGGTCGCCGTGGTCGGCTCCGGCCCGGCCGGCCTCGCGGCCGCGCAGCAGCTCGCGCGCGCCGGCCACGACGTCACCGTGTTCGAGAAGAACGACCGCATCGGCGGCCTGCTGCGCTACGGCATCCCCGACTTCAAGATGGAGAAGTCGCTGATCGACCGCCGTGTCGAGCAGCTCCAGGCCGAGGGCGTGGTGTTTCGCACTGGCGTGCTGGTCGGCGCGCAGAATGTGCCCGCCGGCATCGTCAATGATGCGAAGCAGGTCGTCAGCGCCGAGCAGCTCAAGCAGGACTTCGACGCCGTGGTGCTCGCCGGCGGCTCCGAGATCCCGCGCGACCTGCCGGTGCCGGGCCGCGAGCTCGGCGGCGTGCATTACGCGCTCGAGTTCCTCATCCCGCAGAACAAGCAGGTCGCCGGCGACAAGCCCAATCCGATCTCGGCCAAGGGCAAGCACGTGGTGGTGATCGGCGGTGGCGACACCGGCTCCGACTGCGTGGGCACCTCCAACCGCCACGGCGCAGCCAGCGTGACCCAGTTCGAGCTCATGCCGATGCCGCCCGAGCAGGAGAACAAGGCGCTGACCTGGCCCTACTGGCCGACCAAGCTGCGCACCTCGTCCTCGCACGAGGAAGGTTGCGAGCGCGACTTCGCCGTCGCCACCAAGGAGTTCATCGGCAAGAACGGCAAGGTCAAGGCGCTCAAGGCCTGTCGCCTGGAGTTCAAGGACGGCAAGATGTCCGAGGTGCCGGGCTCCGAGTTCGAGATCAAGGCCGACCTGGTGCTGTTCGCGATGGGCTTCACCCAGCCGGTGGGCGGCGTGCTCGAAGCCTTCGGTGTGGACAAGGACGCCCGCGGCAATGCCAAGGCGAGCACCGACGGTGCGGGCAGCTACACCACGAACGTGCCCAAGGTCTTCGCCGCCGGCGACATGCGCCGCGGACAGTCGCTGGTGGTGTGGGCGATTCGTGAGGGCCGCCAGTGCGCCCGTGCGGTCGATGAGTTCCTGATGGGTGAGAGCTTGTTGCCCCGATAGGCGAATCGCCCACGAGGGGAGAGTTGACGATTGCGGGCCGACCGGCCCGCAAGGCGCGAGGGCCGCCAGTGTGCCCGTGCGGTCGACGAGTTCCTGATGGGTGAGAGCCTGCTGCCGCGCTGATATCCTCTGCGCTGAAGCGATTTGCGAAAGGCGGTCCGCGGACCGCCTTTTTTCTACCCGCCGCCCGGAGCGCGCCCCCCATGCCCAAGGTCCTCGTCATCAACGGCCCCAACCTCAACCTGCTCGGCACCCGCGAGCCCGAGATCTACGGCGCGACCACGCTTGCCGACGTCGAGAACGGCCTGCGCGCGCAGGGCGAGGCGCTCGGCATCGAGCTGCTGTGCTTCCAGAGCAACCACGAGGGCGCGATCGTCGATCGCATCCACGCTGCGCGCACCGAGGGCGTCGCGTGGATCCTCATCAATCCGGGTGCCTACACCCATACCAGCGTGGCGATCCGCGACGCGCTCGCCGGGGTGGCGATCCCCTTCGTCGAGGTGCATATTTCCAACGTGCACAAGCGCGAGCCCTTCCGCCACCACTCCTACCTGTCGGACGTCGCCGAGGCGGTCATGGCCGGCTTCGGCGTGCACGGCTACGGTCTCGCGCTGCAATACATCGCCCTCCGCCTGAGCTGATCGCCCCCGCGCCTGCCCGGCGATGGACGCCCTCGGCTGGTTCGTCACCGCCTCGCCATCCTGCTCACCGGCATCTCCAAGGCTGGGCGGGGCGCTCGGCGGGCTGGCGGTGCCCTTCATGTCGATGTGGATCCCGCCGCGCGACGCAGTGGCGGTGGTGTTGCCGATCCTGAGCGCGATGGACATGGTCGGTATCCGGGTGTGGCGCGGCAAGGCCGACCGGGGCGATCTGCGCCACCTGATCCCGGCCGCGCTGCTCGGCATCGGCGCGGGGACGCTGCTCTGCGGCGTGCTCTCCGACCGCATGGTCAAGCTCGTGCTCGGGCTGATCGTGCTCGCCTTCGTTGCCGACCGCCTGCTGCGCCGGCGCACCGCGGTCGCCGCGACCGGCGAAGGACCGCGCGTGCTGCCCTTCGCCCGGTCGTGCGGCGCCAAGCTGCTGTGGGACGGGCTGGGCGGCTGAAGCCGGCCGATCAGCCGGAAAAGTGGAACACCTCGGGGTCGTCCCAGTGCTCGACGAGCACGCGCCGGACGCGGTCCTGCCACAGCTGTCCGAAGCGCTGCAGTTCGCCGGCGTCGGCGTCGCCGCGCATGCAGCGGCCCATGCGCTCGGCCATCTCGGGGTGGGGCTGCACCTTTGCCAGTTCGGCGGCAGCGTCCACGGAGGCGCCGGTGTCGCTGCGGCTGAAACGCAGCGCGAGCGGCTGCGGTTCGCCGAAGCGCTGCAGGTTGCGGCGCACGAAGCGCCCGGCGATGCCCTTGAAGCCGCCGTCCTGGGCGCTGCCGGTGAGGAGCCCGACCACCGCGGCGACGACGCCGGTCACGCCCTCGTCGAGAGGATGCTGGAAGCCCACCTGCACCATGCCGCGCACGGGCAATGCGCCGGGGAAGAGCCGCGTCATCGCGTGGTGGGCGAGGGCGTAGGCCGAGGCCACCGTCGGGCAGGAATGGCCGGCCAGGCGCACCGCGTCGGCGTAGCCGTACTCGAGCACGCCCCCCTCGGCGGCGCCGAGGAACTCGGCGAGCGGATCGCGCACCACGAGGCGTGGCACCTGGTCGAAGAAAGCGGGAAAACGTTCGCTGGACATGCTCGCTCCGGGGCGTTGGGGAGCGCCGATTCTCCGTCCGCGCCGGTGTCGGCCGCCTTGACGTGGCTCAGGCCGCCTGCTTGCCGAGGCGGCGCTCGATCGCCTTCGCAGCCGCGCGCACCCGGCATGCGGTGAGGCCTTCCCAGTCCGGATCGACGCTGCCGACCGGTCCCATCGCGGTGATCGCGAGCGCGAGCTGGCCGCCGCCGTCGAAGACCGGCGCGGAAAACGCATGGATGCCCGGGATCGGATTGCCGAGTGCGCGCGCGAGGCGCTGCGTGCGGATCTCGTCGAGCACCGCCCGGACGTCGGCGGGGGACATCTCCAGCGGTGGGGCGCCCACCGCAGCCGCTTCGGCGGCGAGCACGGGGGCGACGATGCGCTGCGGCAGGAAGGCCGCGAACACGCGCCCGGTGGCCGACAGCAGCAAGGGCGTCATGACCGTGCCGGGCCGCATGTTGATGTGGATCTGGCGGCTGCACTCCTCGATGTGCACGACGGTGGGGCCGTGGTTGCCCCACACCGCGATCGCCACGTTGAGCTCGATGTCGTCGGCGAGCCGGGCGGCTTCGGGCAGGGCCGCCTTGATCGGATCGAGGCCGTGCAGCGCGCTCAGGCCCATCTGCAGCGCGAACGGGCCGAGCCCGTAGCGGCCGGTGAGCGCGTCCTGCTCCACCAGGCCGAGCTTGCCGAAGCTCACCAGGTAGGGATGCGCCTTGGCCGCCGGCATGCCGGCCTCGCGTGCGAGGTCCTTCAGCATCATCGGCTTGCCTTCGCGCACCAGGGCGGACAGCAGGCTGCCGCCGACCTCGATGGACTGGATGCCGCGGCGCTCGGCGGCGGACTCGGCCGCATCGCGTGCGGTCGAGGGGGAGGGATTAGGGATGTCCTGCATGCTGCTCTCCGGATTCGCGGCGCATCTTAACAGTCCACCGGACTGGCCGCGTATCCGGAAGATTTGCCTATAACAAACGTATTGACTATTAACGAACTCACAACTAGTATGGATCCATCGCTGCACATCACCGGAGACCTCCCCTCATGAGCACCAAGAAATTCGCCTCCCAGGCCGACCTCGAAGAGAAGAAGATCAGCTGGGAGAAGCTGTCCGAAAACGCCTATGCCTATACCGCCGAGGGCGACCCCAACACCGGCGTGATCATCGGCGACGACGGCGTGATGATCATCGACGCCACCGCCACCCCGGTGGCCGCGCAGGGCGTGATCGCCAAGGTGCGCGAGATCACCGACCTGCCGATCAAGTATGTGGTGCTCACCCACTACCACGCGGTGCGCGTGCTCGGCGCCTCGGGCTACAAGGCCGAGGGCCTGGAGCAGATCATCGCCAGCAAGGACACCTGGGACCTCATCGTCGAGCGCGGCCAGCAGGACATGGACTCCGAGATCGGCCGCTTCCCGCGCCTGTTCCAGGCGGTCGAGAGCGTGCCCGGACTGACCTGGCCGACCATGACCTTCAGTGGCGAGATGACCGTGTGGATGGGCAAGCTCGAGGTCCGCATCAAGCAGCTCGGCCGCGGCCACACCAAGGGCGACACCATCGTCTATCTGCCCGCCCAGGACATCTGCTTCTCCGGCGACCTGGTCGAGGCCGACGCCGCCTGCTACACCGGCGACGCCTACCTCGCCGACTGGCCGCAGACCCTCGACAACCTGGCAGCGATGAACTTCGCCAAGCTCGTGCCCGGCCGCGGCCCGGCGCTGATGACGCCGGAGAAGGTCCAGGCCGGCCTCGCCTACACGCGCGATTTTGTCTCCACGCTGTACCGCAGCGCGCAGGAGGCGGTCGCGAAGGGCATGGACCTGAAGGCGACGATGGCGCACACCCGCGCCAACATGGACCCGAAGTTCGGCCAGGTCTTCATCTACGAGCACTGCCTGCCCTTCGACGTCACCCGCGCCCACGACGAGGCGAGCGGCATCCGCGATCCGCGCATCTGGACCGCCGAGCGCGACCAGCAGATGTGGCACGCGCTGCAGCAGGGCTGAGCCTGCAGCGGGCAGGGCGTCGTGTGGCGCCGCGCCTCTCGCACCCCTGATTTCCAGCAGCGTCCGGCGCCGGCTGCGGCGCCCCGCACCGCACCGCAGGACCGCGCGCCAAGACGCGGCCCCGGCGCACACGAACAAACCCGGAGGAGACCGCCGTGCTGAGCACGTACCAATACCCCAAGTTCGAATACGTCCGTCCGCCCGAGATCGCCGAAGGGCGCGACGGCCACTACCCGGTGGTGATCGTCGGCGCCGGCCCGGTGGGTCTGTGCACCGCGATCGACCTCGCCCGCCAGGGCCGGCAGGTGCTGCTGCTCGACAACGACGACACGGTGTCGATCGGCTCGCGCGGCGTGTGCTACGCCAAGCGCACCCTCGAGGTGCTCGACCGCCTCGGCTGTGGTGAGGAGATGGTGCAGAAGGGCGTGTCGTGGAACGTGGGCCGCACCTTCTTCCGCGAGGACGAGGTATTCAACTTCAACCTCTGCCCCGAACCCGACCACCACCGCCCGGGCATGATCAACCTGCAGCAGTACTACCTCGAGGACTACCTGGTGCAGCGCGCGCGCAAGCTCCCGAACCTCGAGATGCGCTTCAGGAACAACGTGATCGCGGTCACCCCCGGCGAGAAGCAGGCGAGCCTGCGCGTGGAGACGCCCGATGGCGCCTATACGCTCACCACCGACTGGCTGGTGGTGGCCGACGGCGCGCGCAGCCCGATCCGCACCATGCTCGGGCTGGATATCGAGGGCAAGGTCTTCATGGACCGCTTCCTCATCGCCGACGTGGTCATGAAGGCGGACTTCCCCACCGAGCGCTGGTTCTGGTTCGACCCGCCCTTCCATCCCAACCAGTCGGTGCTGCTGCACCGCCAGGCCGACAACGTCTTCCGCATCGACTTCCAGCTCGGCTGGCAGGCCGATCCGGAGCAGGAGAAGAAGCCCGAGAACGTGATCCCGCGCATCCAGGCGATGATCGGGGACGATCGCGAGTTCGAGCTCGAGTGGGTCAGCGTGTATACCTTCCAGTGCCGGCGCATGAACCGCTTCAATCACGGTCGCGTGCTCTTCGTCGGCGACTCGGCGCACCAGGTCTCGCCCTTCGGCGCGCGCGGCGCCAACTCCGGCATCCAGGACGCCGACAACCTGGTGTGGAAGCTCGCGCTGGTGATGGACGGCAAGGCGCCCGCCACGCTGCTCGACACCTACGGCGACGAGCGCGGCTTCGCGGCGGACGAGAACATCATGAACTCGACGCGCTCGACCGACTTCATCACGCCCAAGAGCCGCACCAGCAGGACCTTCCGCAACGCGGTGCTGGGCCTGGCCGAGCACCATCCCTTCGCGCGCGCCCTGGTCAACTCCGGGCGCCTGTCGGTGCCGAGCTTCCTCGTCGATTCGCGGCTCAACACCGCCGACGATGCGGTGTTCGCCGGCAACATGGTGCCGGGCGCGCCGATGGACGACGCCCCGATCGAGTCCGTCGGCGGCGAGCCCTGGCTGCTGCAGGTGCTCGGCGACCGCTTCCAGTTGCTGCACTACGTGGCCGACGCCGCCGACCTCGACGCCGCCAGCGTGGCCGCGCTGCAGTCGCTCGCGGAAGGGCCGATTCCGGTGGAGCCGATCGTGGTCGCGGCGCGCGGCCGGGCGCCGGCCGGACTGCGCACGCTGATCGACGCCAAGGGCCGCATCCGCGAGCGCTACGACCTGCAGCCCGGCACCACCTACCTCGCCCGCCCCGACCAGCACGTCGCCGCGCGCTGGCGCGCCCTCGACCCGGCCCGCGTGCGCGCCGCCGTCGCCCGCGCCACCTGCAACGCCTGAAGGAGACCGTCATGGCCCTGAACACCCAGCCCAACCTGTTCGAACCCGGCAAGCGCTACTTCCGTGCCTTCTCGCCCGGCGACGATTTCTACGAAGCCCTGATCGAGACCCACCGTGATCTGAGCGACGAGCAGAGCGAGATGGTCAACGCCCGCCTGATCCTGCTGCTCGCCAACCACATCGGCGACATCGCGGTGCTGCGCGAGGCGATGAGCATCGCTCGCGCAGGGGTGGTCGCAAAGGACTGATCGTTACGCGAGCCGGTCGATGGTGGCCGTGCTGCAGACGACGTGCAGCGAGCGGGATCGCTGCAATGATGATGCCCGGACCGGAGCGCTCCGTTATCTTCCCGAAATGCCGCAACGGAGCTTCGGCACTGAACCAAGGACGAGGAGACCGCAATGACCCCGATCGTGAAGAAGATCCATCACGTCGCCTACCGCTGCAAGGACGCGCTCGAGACCGCGCGCTGGTACGAGAAGCACCTCGGCATGAAGCTCGTGCTGTCGATCGCCGAGGACGCCGTGCCCTCTACCGGCGAGCCCGATCCCTACATGCACATCTTCATGGACGCCGGCATGGGCAACGTGCTCGCCTTCTTCGAGCTGCCCACGCGTGCGCCGATGGGCCGCGACGAGAACACCCCGGCGTGGACCCAGCACCTGGCGATGGAGGTCGACTCGATGGAGACCCTGCTCGCCACCAAGGCCCGCCTCGAGTCCGAGGGCATCCAGGTGGTCGGTCCCACCGACCACGCGCTCTTCCAGTCGATCTACTTCTTCGATCCGAACGGCCACCGCCTCGAGCTCGCCTGCAACACGAACCGCCCGGGCATGCTGGAGGCGCTCGACAAGGTCAAGTGGGACATGCTCGAGGAGTGGGCGCAGACCAAGAAGGCCCCCAGGCACGCGGCCTGGATGCACGACGGCCGCTACAAGGAGATGTTCCAGTGAAACTCGCCACCCTCAAGCAAGGCGGCCGCGACGGCACCCTGGTCGTCGTCAGCCGCGATCTCACCCGCTGCCGTGCCGTGCCGGCGATCGCCCGCAGCCTGCAGGCCGCGCTCGACGACTGGCAGGCCTGCGAGCCGCCGCTGCGCCAGGTGTATGAGGCGCTCAACAGCGGCGCGGTCGACGCCCAGCCCTTCGACCAGACCGCCTGCGCCTCGCCGCTGCCGCGCGCCTACCAGTGGGCCGACGGCTCGGCCTACATCAACCACGTCGAGCTGGTGCGCAAGGCGCGCAACGCCGAGATGCCGCCCTCGTTCTACACCGACCCGCTGATGTACCAGGGCGGCTCGGACAGCTTCATCGGCCCGCGTGACGCGGTGGTGGCCGACGAGGCCTGGGGCATCGACTTCGAGGCCGAGGTCACGGTGGTGACCGGCGACGTGCCGATGGGCGCCACCCCCGCCGAGGCGGCGCAGGCGATCCGGCTGGTGATGCTGGTGAACGATGTGTCGCTGCGCAATCTGATTCCCAACGAGCTCGCCAAGGGTTTCGGCTTCTTCCAGAGCAAGCCGGCCTCGGCCTTCAGTCCGGTCGCGGTCACGCCCGACGAGCTCGGCGAAGCCTGGAGGGATGCCAAGGTGCACCTGCCGCTGGTGGTGCACCTCAACGGCAAGCTCTTCGGCAAGCCCGAGGCCGGCGTCGACATGACCTTCGACTTCGGCCAGCTCGTCGCCCACGTCGCCAGGACGCGCGAGCTCGAGGCGGGCTCGATCATCGGCTCGGGCACGGTCTCGAACAAGCAGGGCGACCTGTGGGGCTCGTCGATCGATCACGGCGGCGTCGGCTACTGCTGCCTCGCCGAAGTACGCACCTACGAGACCATCGAGCAGGGCAAGCCGGCCACGTCCTTCATGCGCGACGGCGACGTCGTCCGCATCGAGATGTTCGACCGCCAGGGCCGCAACGTCTTCGGCACGATCGAGAACCGGGTGACGGCGCGCAAGGGCTGAGGCAAGTGAAGCTCTACACCTACTTCCGCAGTTCGGCCGCGTATCGCGTTCGCATCGCACTGAACCTCAAGGGCCTGGACTACGAGGCCGTGCCGGTGCACCTGGTGCGCGGCGGCGGCGAGCACCGCCAGCCCGCCTACCTGGGCCTCAATCCCGCCGGCCTGGTGCCGGCGCTGGAGGACCAGGGCCAGGTGCTGACCCAGTCGCTGGCGATCATCGAGTATCTCGAGGAGAGCCATCCGCAGCCGGCACTGCTGCCGGCCGCGCCGCTCGACCGCGCCCGCGTGCGTGCGATCGCGCAGGCGATCGCCTGCGACATCCACCCGGTGAATAACCTGCGCGTGCTGCAGTACCTCACGCGCGAGCTCGATGCCAGCGAAGAGCAGAAGAACGCCTGGTACCGGCACTGGATCGGCGTCGGCCTGCAGGCGGTGGAGGCGATGCTCGCCGGCGATGCGCGTACCGGTGCGTTCTGCCACGGTGATACGCCCGGCCTGGCCGACTGCTGCCTGGTGCCGCAGGTCTTCAACGCCCGCCGCTTCGGCTGCGAGCTGGCGGCGATGCCGACGGTGCTGCGCATCGCGGAGACCTGCGCCGGGCTGGAGGCTTTCCAGCGCGCCGCGCCCGAGGCCCAGCCCGACGCCGAGTGAGCGGCGCAGTCTGGCTTTCCGGCCTTGCAGGTGAGCGGTTGCGAATGGCTGCGCGCGCAGGCGAGGGAGACCGGGGCGCGTGCGCGAGTCGCGCAGGGATGCCCGGCGACGATCTTTTTTTGCCCTTCGTCCTGCCACCGGCGGTATCTTCCGCGGGCTTGGTCCCCGTTTTCGGAGTCCCGATGTCGACCGCTTTCGTCGTCCTTGCCTTGTCGCTGCTGCTCGGCCTCCAGCCGGTCACCACCGATCTCTATCTGCCCGCGCTGCCCTCGATCACCCAGGACCTGGGCGCCTCGGTGGCGCAGGCGCAGCTCACGCTGTCGGGCCTGCTGCTCGCCTTCGGCCTGTCGCAGCTGGTGTGGGGACCGATCTCGGACCGCTTCGGGCGCCGGCCGGTGCTCCTGCTCGGGCTGGCGAGCTACGTCGTGGCGGCGGTGGGCAGCACGCTCGCCGGGTCGATGGAGGCGCTGCTGCTGTGGCGGATCGCCCAGGGCGCGGCGATGGGGGCGTCGGTGATGTGCGCGCGTGCGCTGGTGCGCGACCTCTACAGCCCCGAGATCGGGGCGCGCGCGATCAGCAAGGGGCTCACCGGGCTGGGCGTGATCGCCTGCCTGAGCATTCCGCTCGGCGGCGTGCTCGCCGAATTCTTCGGCTGGCGGAGCGCCTTGTCGGCGCTGGCGCTGTTCGGTGCGGCCACCTTGGCGCTGATCGCGCTGCGCTTCGAGGAGACCCTGCAGCGCCCCGATCCGGATGCGTTGCGCCCGGCCACGCTGGTGCGCACCTGGATCACCATCCTGCGCAACCCCACCTTCCTCGCCTTCGCGCTGCTGGCTGCGGCGACCTACGGCGGCCTGTTCACCCTGCTGGCGGCCTCGTCCTTCGTGTTCATCCGTCTGATGGAGCTGTCGCGCATCGAGTACGGCGCGCTGATGTTCGTGATCGTGCTCGCCTACGTTGGCGGGACCCTGTTGTGCCGCCGCCTGCTCGTGCGCTTCGGCGTGCAGCGCACGGTGGCGATCGGCGGCGTGTTCTCGCTCGCGGGCGGCAGCCTGCTCGGGCTCGGCGGGCTGGCCGGCCTGGAGGGCGTGTGGCCGATCCTGCTCCCCGCCTTGATCTACATGGTCGGCCACGGCATCCACCAGCCCTGCGGCCAGGCGGGCGCGGTCGGGCCCTTCCCGAAGGCGGCGGGCGCCGCCTCGGCGATGAGCGGCTTCCTGATGATGGTGGTGGCGTTCGCGATGGGGCAGTGGCTGGGCGCGAGCATGGACGGGACGCCGCTGCCGATGACCAACGGCATGTGGTTCTGGGGCGTGGCGACGGCCGCGGTGGCCTGGGGGCTGGTCGGCCGGGTGCCGCGCCAGGCTTGAATGCATGGGGCGGGTGCCGCGAAGCGGGGCGGCTCCGATCGGAACGGCGCTCGCTCCTCCGCCGCATTCGCGCCTTGCGGCGCTCCTGCACGGGGCGCCTGCATTGAGTTTGCCGGATCAGATCGCGCCGGCTGCGCGCAGCGCGGCGATGCGGGCCTCGTCGTAACCCAGGCCCGCCAACACCGCGTCGGTGTGCGCGCCCAGCGCCGGCCCGATCCATTCGCTGCCGCCGGGCGTGCCCGACAGCTTCGGCACCACGCCCGGCATGCGGCAGTCGCGCCCGTCGGGCAGCTTCACCGTGTGCAACATCTCGCGCGCCAGGAATTGCGGGTCGGCGAACATGTCGGCCACCGAGTAGATGCGCGAGGCCGGCACCTCGGCGGCGGCCAGCGTCGCCAGCACCGCGGCCTCGTCGTGCTGCGCCACCCAGGCGTCGATCAGCGCGTACAACTCCTCGCGGCGAGCGTCGCGGCCGGCGTTGTCAGCGAGCGTGGCGTCCTCGGCGAGGTCGTCGCGCCCCATCGCACGCATCAGGCGGCGGAAGATCGCGTCGCCGTTGGCGCCGATGGTGATGTGGCGGCCGTCGCGGGTGGTGTGGGTGTTGGACGGCGTGATGCCGGGCATGATGTTGCCGGTGCGCTCGCGCACGAAGCCGAACACGTCGAACTCGGGCACCAGCGACTCCATCATCGCGAACACCGCCTCGTAGAGCGCGACATCCACCACCTGGCCTGCACCGCCATTCACTTCCTTGTGGCGCAGCGCCATCAGCGCCCCGAGCGCACCCCACAGCGCGGCGATCGAGTCGCCGATCGAGATCCCGGTCTTCACCGGCGGGCGGTCGGGAAAGCCGGTCACGTAGCGCAGCCCGCCCATCGACTCGCCGATTGCGCCGAAGCCCGGCTGCTGCGCCATCGGCCCGCTCTGCCCGAAGCCCGACAGGCGCACCATGACCAGACCGGGGTTGATCTTCGACAGCGCCTCCCAGCCCAGCCCGAGCTTGTCGAGCACGCCGGGGCGGAAATTCTCCACCACGATGTCGGCCTCGGCGACCAGCCGGCGCACCACCTCGACGCCGTCGGGGTGCTTGAGGTTGACCGTCACCGACTTCTTGTTGCGCGCCTGCAGGTACCACCACAGCGAGGTGCCCTCGTAGAGCTTGCGCCACTTGCGCAGCGGGTCGCCGCCGTCGGGCGCTTCGATCTTGATCACCTCGGCGCCGAACTCGGCGAGGATGCGGGCGGCGAAGGGGCCGGCGATGAGCGTGCCGAGCTCGACGACCTTGATGCCGGCGAGGGGTTTGGTGGGCGTGGTCATGGTGGGGTGGGGCGGTGAAGGGGATGCGTCATTATCTCAGCCTCCGGGCGTGCATCCCTGCGTCACTTGGCCGAACCGGAGCAGGCGATAATCGCGACGTCTTCCATCCTGCCCGCCGCGCCCCATGCCCACCCTCGACCGCCGCCAGTTCTCCCCCTCCGCCGCGCGCAACCGCGGCCCCATCCTCGCCGTGCTGCAGCGCGTGCTGCCGGTCGACGGGCTGGTTCTGGAACTCGGCAGCGGCACCGGCGAGCATGCGGTGCATTTTGCCCGCCACCTGCCCGCGCTGTGCTGGCAGCCGAGCGACGCCGACCCCGCGGCGCTGGCCTCGATCACGGACTGGGTGGCGCACAGCGGGCTGCCCAACCTGCTGGCGCCCGTGTGCGTCGACCTCGCCGCCACCCCCTGGCCGGTCGCCGCCGCGGACGCGATCGTGGCGATCAACGTGCTGCATTACTCGCCCTGGGAGAGCACGCCGGCGCTGTTTGCGGGCGCGGCGGCGGTCGTGCCGGAAGGCGGCGTGGTGGTCTGCTACGGCCCGTATCGCCGCGGCGGCGCCCACACCGCGCCGAGCAACGCCGACTTCGACGAATGGCTGCGCAGCGTCGATGCGCGCTTCGCGGTGCGCGACCTGGAGGCGGTGGAGACCGAGGCCCGGCGTTGTGGCTTCGGGCTGGAGGCGGTGGTCGACATGCCGGCGAACAACTTCAGCCTGGTCTTCCGTCGCGGTGGGGGGCTCGGCGTGCGCGCATGATGTGCGCGGCCGGCGCATCGGCGACAATCGATGCTGATGCGTTTCCACGCACCTGAACCGTTCTTGAGACTCCCATGCCCATCTTCTGGCGACCGCAGTTCCGCATTGGCCACGACGACATCGACGCCGACCACCGCTACCTGATCCTGCTCATCAACACGGTGGAGCTCGTGCTGCGCTTTCCGGACGACCCGCGCAATGTCGAGCTGGCGCTGACCGAGCTGCGACGCTACGCAGAGGACCACTTCGAGCGCGAGGAGCGCATCCAGATCGCCTACGGCTACCTCCACCTCGACCAGCACAAGCTCGAACACCGCGCCTTGCTGGCCGAGCTCGACATCCTCGTGCAGCGCATCCACGCCACGCTCGAGGATTCCGATGGCGGGGTGGAAGGTGTCAAGGCGCAGAGCGGCGAGATCACCGCCTTTCTGCGCAAATGGCTGGTGGATCACGTGATGAAGTCGGACATGCAGCTCGTGCCGCTGTTCCGCAAGCCGGTCGTGCGTTAGGAGCTCCGCTTTGAGCGAGCAGCCCTCGATGGATGGAGAAGATCTTGGTGCGGGCGGCTGTTGTGGCACGTGCGGTGGCGCGGCGCCCAAGCCGCGGCTGCAGCCGCTGGCGGCCGCCGAGGCGCGCACGCGCAGCGTGTTTCGCATCCCCGGCATGGACTGCCCGTCCGAGGAGCAGATGATCCGCCTGCGCCTGGCCGAGGCGCCGGTGGCGGCGCTGGCGTTCGACCTCGCCGGGCGGCGGCTGACGGTGGATCACGACGGCGACCCGCAGGCGATCCTCGCCCGTCTCGTCCCGCTGGGTTACGGCGCCGAGCTGGCGGAGTCGCATACGCTCGCCGCCGATGAGGCCGCGCCCGCCGCGCCCGCCGACGACGCGGCCGAGGCCCGCGTGCTGTGGATCCTGCTGGCGCTCAATGCCGTGATGTTCGTGGTCGAACTCGGCGCCGGAATCTGGGCGCGCTCGGCTGGCCTGGTTGCCGACGCGATGGACATGTTCGCCGACGCCGCCGTCTATGGCGTCGCGCTTTACGCGGTAGGACGGGCCGCGCGCTACAAGCTGGGTGCCGCGCGCCTGGCGGGGGGGCTGCAGCTGGTGCTGGCCCTTGGCGCGCTTGCCGAGGTCGTGCGTCGCATCGTCGGCGATGCCACGCCGGAGCCGATCGGCATGATGGGCATCGCGCTGCTCGCGCTCGCCGCCAACGTCGCCTGCTTGGTGCTGATCGCCCGCCATCGCGAGGGCGGCGTGCACATGAAGGCGAGCTACATCTTCTCGGCCAACGACGTCGTCGCCAACCTCGGTGTGATCGTCGCCGGCGTGCTGGTGGCGTGGACCGGCAGCGCGTGGCCGGACTGGATCATCGGCCTGGTGATCGGCGCGGTGGTGCTGACGGGCGCGGTGCGCATCCTGCGACTCGGGTGAACGCCACGGGGGGGCCGGTACCTTGCCTGGGATGGGTGATGCTCGACCGGGCCTCGTCGATGCGGGTGCGCCTGCGCCTGATGACGCCGGCTCCGAGCATCCTGCAAGACCCGATCAACTTCTGTGAAAGCCGACATGAACGAAGCGAAAGACGTCGAGCACAGCCCCTGGGCGGTCTTCCTGATCTTCCTGCGCCTGGGCCTCACGTCGTTTGGCGGGCCGGTGGCGCACCTGGGCTATTTCCACGCCGAGTTCGTCGCGCGCCGGCGCTGGCTGGGTGAGCGCGCCTATGCCGATCTGGTGGCGCTGTGCCAGTTCCTGCCCGGCCCGGCGAGCAGCCAGGTGGGCATGGCGCTCGGGCTGCAGCGCGCCGGATACCGTGGTGCTCTGGCTGCATGGGCGGGCTTCACGCTGCCCTCGGCGATCGCGCTGATCCTCTTCGCGCTCGGTCTCGCACGACATGGCGACGCGCTGCTGTCGGGCGCGCTGCACGGGCTGAAGGTGGTGGCGGTGGCGGTGGTGGCGCAGGCGGTGTGGGGCATGGCGGGCAAGCTCTGCATCGGCCGCGCCCGCATCACCCTGATGGCGCTCGCGGCGTGCATGGTGCTGGCGCTGCCGACGGCGTGGACCCAGGTCGGGGTGATCGCGCTCGCGGGGCTGGCCGGGCTGGCGCTGTTCAGAGCGCAGGCGGAGGCCGGGGTGCGCGAGCCCTCGGCGGCGACGCGGCGCGCGGCTTCCTCGGGCGCGCGTGCGGGGGGCCTCGGGCCGCTTCCGAGTGTGTCGGTGCCACTTGCGGGCGTGTCCGAGCCGGACTCGGGGGTCTTGGGGGCGAATACGGGTGCGCCGGGGCCGCGCTCGGGGTGGCTGTGGCTGGCGGCCTTCTTCGCGCTGCTCGCCGCCCTGCCGCTGCTCGTCGCGCTGCAGCCCGATGGCTGGCTGGCGCGCGTGGATGCCTTCTACCGTTCGGGCGCGCTGGTGTTCGGCGGCGGGCACGTGGTGCTGCCGCTGCTGCAGGCCGAGGTGGTGCCGACGGGCTGGGTGGACGGGGAGGCCTTCCTCGCCGGATATGGCGCGGCGCAGGCGGTGCCGGGGCCGCTGTTCACCTTTGCCGCCTTCCTCGGTGCCGCGGCGCAGGACGGCTATGGCGGATGGGTGGGCGGAATCGTGTGCCTGCTCGCGGTGTTCGCGCCGTCCTTCCTGCTGGTGGCGGGCGCGCTGCCCTTCTGGGAGCGCCTGCGCGGGGATGCGCGCATGCAGGCCGCGCTCGCCGGCATCAACGCGGCGGTGGTGGGGCTGCTGCTGGCTGCGCTGTACCAGCCGGTGTGGACCAGCGCGATCCACCGCCCGCAGGATTTCGCGCTCGGCCTGGTGGCGCTGGTCGCGCTGATGTCGTGGAAGTGGCCGCCCTGGCTGGTGGTGGCGGCGTGCGGGGTGGCGGGCGGGGTGCTTTCCGCGTAGCGAGGGCAGACGCTTTGATTTACCCCGGCAATTTGTCAGCCGGCATCCTCCTTATTGGTCCCGCGCTTGGCGTGTTCCCGGGATATCGCCGCCGGTTATAAATGCACGAATCCATAAGCGGAGCAGTCATGGCTATCACTCGCTCTCATCTCTGCTCATGCGGAGGTACTATCTGATCTTCATTTTTTGAAACGCATCCGAGGTCGCAGAGATCCATGGCGTTCTTCGCTCATTCCACGCAGCGTCCGGATAGGTCTGACTGGCAGGCACTGGCGGAGCATTTGCAGAACGTCGCAGCGATCGCCAGGGACAAGGCCTCGCTCTTCGGTGCCGGTGGAATGGCCGAGGTGGCGGGGCTGCTTCATGATCTCGGCAAATACTCCGACGATTTCCAGCGTCGAGTGGCAGGTGACGCGATTCGAGTGGACCACGCGACGCGCGGTGCGATGCTAGCCGTTGAGCGCTACAAGCACACCGGCATGCTGCTAGCCTATGGTATCGCTGGTCATCATGCCGGCTTGGCGAACGGCAGCGAGGGTGGTGAGCGAACCGCACTCAGCGACCGACTGAAGGGTGTTGGGCTGCCGCCCTTTAGGGAGGAGTGGCAGTACGAGGTTACCCTGCCGGAGCAGTTGCTCCCACCGAAGTTAGTTCTGAAGAAAGAACACGCCATGTTCCAGTTCGCATTCTTTGCACGCATGTTGTTCTCGTGCCTTGTGGATGCGGACTATCTCGACACCGAGTCCTTTTACGACCGGGTCGCACTTCCCGGCCAGCCCAACGACCGCAGCGCATCGCGTGGGCTGGCGTCGCCATCCCTGGAGTCTCTGCGCGAGCGCCTCGACGCTTATCTTTCCGGCTTCGATGCCGACTCGCACGTCAATCGCGTCCGGGCGGACATCCTTGCTCACACGCGGAAGGCCGCGACATACGCGCCTGGGCTGTTCTCGCTTACGGTGCCGACCGGCGGCGGAAAGACGCTGGCCTCCCTTGCCTTCGCGCTCGACCATGCCATCGCGCACGGGCTGCGGCGGGTGATCTTCGTGATCCCCTTTACCAGCATCGTTGAGCAGAACGCCGCGGTGTTCCGCACTGCCCTGGGCGATCTCGGTGAGGCTGCGGTGCTGGAGCATCACAGCGCTTTCATCGCCGCCCAACCTCTCCGATCGGACGCCGAGCGCTACCAAGCCAAGGAAAAGCTGCGGCTGGCGATGGAGAACTGGAACGCGCCGGTCATTGTCACCACCGCCGTGCAGTTCTTCGAGAGCCTGTTCGCGGCACGCCCGTCGCAGTGTCGCAAACTGCACAACATTGCAGGCAGCGTGGTGATTCTCGATGAGGCACAGACCCTGCCGCTCAAGCTGTTGCGGCCGGCGGTCGCGGCCATCGACGAACTGGCTCGCAACTACCGCAGCAGCGTCGTCCTCTGCACCGCCACCCAGCCGGCCTTGACCGCACCGAACTTTCGCGGTGGATTCGACAAGGATCAGGTGCGCGAACTCGCCCCGAACCCGCCGGAACTCTTCCGCAAACTCGACCGGGTGCGTGTGCGCCATGTCGGCACGCTCGACGATGACGCGCTCGCGGCGCAACTCCGCGACCTCAATCAGGTGTTGTGCGTCGTCAACAACCGCCGCCACGCCCGCGCCCTGTATCAAGCGCTCGCCGATCTGCCCGGTGCGCGCCACCTGACTACGCTGATGTGCGCCAAGCACCGCAGCCAAGTCCTGGCCGAGGTGCGGGCGCGTCTCAAGGCCGGCGAGCCTTGCCGGCTTGTTTCGACGTCGCTGATCGAAGCCGGTGTCGATATCTCCCTGCCCACTGTCTATCGCGCAGAAGCGGGCCTGGACTCCGTCGCCCAGGCCGCGGGGCGCTGCAACCGCAACGGCGAACGAGCGGCCGACCAGAGCGAGGTGCGTGTGTTCGCAACCGCCCACGGTGATTGGGCGCCTCCGCCAGAACTTCGCCAGTTCGCCCAGGCTGCGCAAGAGGTCATGCGCCAGCCGCAATTCCGTGACGATCCGCTCTCGCCGTCGGCGATCGAAGCCTATTTCCGCCTGCTGTACTGGCAGAAGGGCGACCAGGAACTGGATGCCACGAACCTGCTTGGCCTGTGCGCAGAAAGCCGGATCGACTCCCTGCCGCTGGAAACGCTGGCAACCAAATTCCGCATGATCGACACGGTGCAGATGCCGGTCATCGTGCCCCTCGACGACCATGCGCGCCGCTATATCGAAAGCCTGCGCTTTGCGGAAAAGAGCGGCGGGCTCGCACGCAAGCTCCAGCCCTATCTGGTGCAGCTACCACGCAACGGATTCGATGCGCTGCGCAAGGCGGGCGCGATTCAGTCCGTTGCGCCGGAGAAGTGGGGTGAGCAGTTCATGGAACTGGTGAACATGGACATCTATAGCCGCGAGTTCGGCATCTGGTGGGAGGACCCCACGTTCATGGAGTCGGCAAATACGATCATCTAGCAATGGGGGATGGTTCAAGGAGGAATGTGTGTACTAGAAAAACTCTTTGGAACTAGAAATTTTGGTAACGGAACACTACCATGCAACGGCACAACAGCGGAGTTGCCGTCATGGAACGAGAGTCCGAGATTGCCAGAGACGTTGAGATCGACCTCACGCTCAAAGTCAGGGCTCAATGGCGTCCTGCCCGGCTGTTGTGGTGTGTCGTCAGCTTGCTTGGCTCCGCCTTGCTTGTTTGGCTGGGCCGATGACGTGGGTTGAAACCAAAGTGTCTTGCTAGTAGCTGTTGAGAGGAATGGCGTCCCGGGTAATCCCGGGACGCCAACTTCGGAGGGTTATTGGATGACTTACGGAATCCGCCTGCACGTATGGGGCGAGCGGGCCTGCTTCACGCGGCCGGAAATGAAGGTGGAGCGGGTCAGCTACGACATCATCACGCCGTCGGCCGCGCGCGGCATCCTGGAGGCCATTCACTGGAAACCAGCGATCCGCTGGGTCGTGGATCGCATTCACGTGCTCAAGCCGATCCACTTCGAGTCCATTCGCCGCAACGAGGTTGGCGGGAAGCTGTCGCCGGCCAGTGTTAGCAAGGCGATGAAGGCCGCCTCCACCGCCGGGCTGGCGACCTACGTAGACCAAGACCGCCAGCAGCGCGCTGCCACAGTCTTGCGCGACGTGGCCTATGTGATCGAGGCCCACTTCGAGCTCACCGACAAAGCCGGGCCGGACGATTCGGTGGGCAAGCATCTGGACATCTTCAACCGCCGTGCCCGCAAGGGGCAGCACTTCCACGCACCCTGCCTTGGCGTGCGCGAGTTTCCCGCTCATTTCAGCCTGATCGAGGACGGCCAGCCCCTGCCCGACGCGCATCCGGAGCGCGATGTCGACAAGGATCTGGGTTGGATGCTGCACGATATCGATTTCGCTCGGGATATGACGCCGCGCTTCTTCCGTGCACAGTTGAGAGCAGGCGTCATCGAGGTGCCGCCGTGGCAGGGTGAGGAGGTCAAGTCATGATCCTGCTGGCGTTGAACCGCTACTACGAGCGGTTGATCGAGCAACAGGCCGAAGGTGTCGCCCCCGCCGGTTGCAGCCCAGAGAAGATCAGCTTCGAGATCCTGCTGACACCAGATGGTGAGATAGCGCAGGTCAACGACATTCGAGACACCAGCGGCAAGAAGCCCCTGCCGCGCGTGCTAAACGTGCCGCAGGCCGAAAAGCGCACGGTCGGCATCAAGTCCAACTTTCTGTGGGACAAGACGAGTTACGTGCTTGGCGTAAGCAACACCAGCAAGCGCGCCGACAAGGAGCATGAGGCCTTTGTCGAACTGCACGAAACAGCGCTCGCCAGTGAGGACGACCTCGGACTCAAGGCCGTGCTGAGCTTCCTGCGCGGCTGGTCGCCGACGCAGTTCGAGGCGCGCGGTTTTCCGCCCGACATGGTCGACGCCAACCTCGTGTTTCGCGTGGACGGCGAGCACTGCTATCTTCACGATGGGCCGGCCGCGCGAGCGGTACGTGCCAAGCTCCTCGCGGGCGATGAGGGGCAGGAAACGGCGACAGGCGCGGCTGTCTGCCTGGTCAGCGGGGAGGTCGCACCGGTGGCCCGCTTGCACCCCGCGATCAAAGGTGTGAACGGGGCGCAGAGTTCGGGCGCGTCCATCGTCTCATTCAATCTCGACGCCTTCACGTCCTATGCCAAGAGCCAGGGCGACAACGCGCCGGTATCGGAGTCGGCCGCCTTTGCCTACACCACGGCGCTGAACTATCTGCTGCGCCGGGGCGAACACAACCGCCAGCGCCTGCAGGTGGGCGACGCCTCGGTGGTGTTCTGGGCCGAAGCGGCCGATGCGAAGCAGGCGAGCGCGGCCGAGGATCTTTTTGCCACGCTGCTCAGCCCGCCCGCCGATGATGCGTCGGAGGCGGCACGGGTGCGCGCGGTGCTGGAGCGCATCGCAAAGGGCTGCCCGGTGGCGGACCTCGCGCCCAATCTCGAACCCGGCACCCGCATGTATGTGCTGGGCCTCGCACCCAATGCGTCACGCCTGTCGGTGCGCTTCTGGCAGGTCGATACGCTGGGGGTGCTCGCTGGCCGTATCGCCCAGCATGCGGAAGACCTGCATCTGGAGCCGCTGCCGTGGCGCACCGAGCCGTCCGTGTATCGGCTGGTGCTGGCGACAGTGCCGCACCGCGAGGGCGCCAAACCCAAGGCCGACGACGCGATCAACATCGTCATCGGCGAGACGATGCGCGCCATTCTCAGCGGCGGGCCGTATCCACGCAGTCTGTTGGCCAACACCATCATGCGGTTTCGGGCGGACGGAGACATTTCCGGCCTACGCGTGGCCTTGTGCAAGGGCGTTCTGGCGCGCGAACGGCGCCGGGACATTCGTACATCCGAGGAGGAGATCCCCGTGAGTCTCGACAAGCAATCCACCCAGCCCGGCTACCTGCTCGGGCGGCTGTTCGCAGTGCTGGAAAACGTGCAGCGTGCCGCCCTGGGCGGCCAGGTCAACGCCACGATTCGCGACCGCTTCTACGGCGCGGCATCGGCCACTCCGGCCTCGATCTTTCCGGTGCTGTTGCGTAACACCCAGAACCACCTCGGCAAACTGCGCAAGGAACGCATGGGCCAGGCGGTGAACCTGGAGAAAGACATCCGCGAGATCGTCGGCGGCCTGCCCGACCAGTTCCCGCGCAGCCTCAAGATCGAAGACCAGGGCCGCTTCGCCATCGGCTACTACCACCAGTCGCAGTCCTACTTCACGCGCCGCGACGCGGCCGGGGACGCGACCGCCGACGAATCCGCCGAACCCACCGCCATCGAAACCGAAGGAGCCGACCAATGACCGCCATCGCCCACCGCTACGAGTTCGTCTATCTGTTCGAAGTCACCAACGGCAACCCAAATGGCGACCCGGATGCCGGCAACCTGCCGCGCCTGGACCCGGAAACCAACTGCGGTCTGGTGACCGACGTCGCGCTCAAGCGCAAGATCCGCAACTTCGTCACGCTGGACAAGGACGGTGGTCCTGGTTTCGCCATCTACATGCAGGAAAAGGCGGTGCTCAACAACCAGCACAAGCGGGCCTACGATGCGCTGGAGATCAAGCCGGAGGACAAGAAACTGCCCAAGGACGAAGCCAAGGCACGTGAGATCACCGCCTGGATGTGCGCCAACTTCTTCGACGTGCGCACCTTCGGTGCGGTGATGACCACCGGAATCAACGCCGGCCAGGTACGCGGCCCGGTGCAACTGGCCTTCGCTACCTCGGTGGAGCCGGTGCTGCCGCTGGAAATCTCCATTACCCGCATGGCGGTTACCACCGAGAAGGAAGCCGAAGCGCAAAGCGGCGACAACCGCACCATGGGGCGCAAGCACATCCTGCCTTACGGGTTGTATCGTGCCCACGGTTTTGTTTCCGCCAAGCTGGCCGAGCGCACCGGCTTTTCCGATGACGACCTGCAACTGCTGTGGAACGCGCTCATCAACATGTTCGAGCACGACCGCTCCGCCGCGCGTGGCGAGATGGCGGCGCGCAAGCTGATCGTGTTCGAGCATGAAAACGCCATGGGCAATGCCCCGGCGCACGCGCTGTTCGACGCGGTCAAGGTGCAGCGCGCCGAGGGCACGGAAGACCGCCCCGCGCGCAACTTTTCGGACTATCGCGTCAGCGTCGATGCCGAAGCCATGCCCAAGGGCGTGAGCGTGCGCGAGCTGCTGTAAGGCGGCGGGCAGAAGGGGGAGAAGCATGGAGGAATCCGACGACCTCGTTCCCCTGTCCGCGCTGCAGCACTATCTCTACTGCCCGCGCCAGTGTGCGTTGATCCACGTCGAGCGCCTGTGGGCTGAGAACCGCCAGACCGCGGAAGGGCGCTTGCTGCACGACCGCGCCGACACCCCGCAGATCGAGCGCCGCCACGGCGTGCGCACGATTACCGCAATGCCGCTGTCCAGCGCGGAACTGGGCATCGCTGGGGTGGCGGATGTCGTCGAGTTCAGGGCGGATGCGGGAGGCGAGCATCCCGTGCCGATCGAGTACAAGCGCGGCCGCCCCAAGGCCCACCGTGCCGACGACGTACAGCTGTGCGCGCAGGCGCTGTGCCTGGAAGCGATGCTCGGCTGCCGGGTGGAGCAAGGCGCCCTTTTCTACGGCCAGACCCGCCGACGGCAGGCGGTGGTGTTCGACGACGAGCTGCGCTCGCTGACCATGGCAACGATACAGGCCGCACGCGAGATGATCCGTGCGGGGCACACGCCGACGGCGAGCTACCAGGCGAAACGCTGCGATGCGTGCTCGCTCATCGAGCTGTGCCAGCCGAAATTGCTCGGTAAGGGGCGGGATGTTGAGACCTGGTTGCGCGGTCAGATTGCAGAGGAGCTGTGAAACATGCGCCGGCAGCTCAACACCGTGTATGTGACGACCGAAGGCGCGTGGCTGCGCAAGGATGGCGAAAACATCGTCATGGAGGTCGAGGGTGAGACCCGTGCCCGACTGCCGGCACACATGCTCGAGAGCTTGGTTTGTTTCGGCCGCGTGCTGGTGTCGCCGCCGCTGCTTGGTTATTGCGCGGAGCAGGGCATCAGCGTTTGCTACCTGAGCCACAACGGCAAATTCCTCGCTCGCGTGGAGGGGCCGGTTTCCGGCAACGTGCTGCTGCGCCGCGAGCAATACCGCCGTACCGACGATGCACCGCGGTGCGCTGGCATTGTGCGTAATCTGCTGATCGGCAAGATTCACAACCAGCGTGCAGTGGTGTCGCGCGGGCTGCGTGACTACGGCGATGATTTGCCGACGCAGGCCCGCGATGCGCTGATACACACCGACAAGCGGCTCAAGCGTATCGGTGTGCGTTTGCTTGCCGAGGCGCCGGTCGACATCTTGCGGGGCCTAGAAGGTGAAGCGGCCCAGGCCTATTTCGGGGTGTTCGACCATCTGATCCGCGTGCCGGACGCCGCGATGCGGTTTGCTGGACGTAGCAGGCGCCCCCCAACGGATGCGGCCAATGCCCTGCTGTCATTTCTATACACCCTACTGACACACGATTGCCGCTCGGCGCTCGAAACCGTTGGGCTGGATCCCGCCGTGGGGTTTCTACATCGTGACCGTCCCGGCCGCCCCAGCCTGGCGCTCGACCTCGTCGAGGAGTTCCGCCCCGCGTTTGCCGACCGATTGGCCCTGTCGCTGATCAACCGCAAGCAGGTTTCCGCACGGCACTTCACGCACATGGACAACGGCGCCGTACTGCTCAAGGATGATGCGCGCAAGACCGTGCTCACGGCCTATCAAGAACGCAAGCGGGAACAGCTACGCCACGCCTTTCTCGTAAGCGCTCCACGAACCCCATCCTTACGTAGCCCCCGTTGAGCCCTCATGCTTCGGCTTCCGTTTTTCGGGGAGCACGAGCATGTCGGAGCGCAGTACGTTCTGGTTGTCGCACCTGTCGGCAATCGAAGCCGAGGGCATCACCACGAAGGCGTACGCCGAGCGCGAGGGGCTGTCGCCGCAGGCGCTCTACCAGTGGCGCAAGCGCCTGGTGGCCGGTGGCCGTCGTAGCCGCGCCAAGCTTGGCGGATTCGTCCCGATCCAGATCGAACCCTCGATGACGCCCCGCGCGGGCTGCACGGTGGTGATCGACGCGCAGTTGCGGCTCGAATGCGCGATGCTGCCCGGCGTCGACTGGCTGGCCGCGCTGTCGGTGGCCCTTGCCGAGCGGGGGCGCTGATGCACCCGGGGCATTCGATCGGTGCGGTGTATCTGTACCGGCCGGCGATCGACTTTCGCAAATCCATCGGCGGACTGTCGGCACTGGTCGAGCAGGAGCTGGGGCTGAACCCGTTCGGCGACGCACTGTACCTGTTCATCAACCGTCGCCGCGACAAGCTCAAGGCGCTGTACTGGCACCGCAACGGCTTTTGCCTCTGGTACAAGCGGCTCGAAGCCGAGCGCTTCGCCTGGCCGGCGGCCGAGGCGGGCGAGCCCACCTGCGTACTGACGATGAAGGAGCTCGAATGGCTGCTTGAGGGCTTCGATCTGTGGGCGGCAAGGCCGCATAAAACGCTGCAATACCAATCAGTTACGTAGCGTGATCGGGTATAATTCCGGCATGCCGCAACGTACCGCCGCCCCTCGCTCGAACCCTTCCGTTGGCGTGTGCGCATCCGTCCTGGCCGAGCTGTTGCCCGACGATCCAGCAACGCTCAAAGCCTTGTTGCTGGCACAGCAGCGTGCCTTCGAGACGCGTGAAGCCGAACGGCAGGCAGCCTTCGAGGCCCGTGAGGCCGCACTCCAGAAAGTCTTCGATGCGCGGGAGGCTGAACGCCAAAGAGCCTTCGATGCGCGGGAGGCTGAACTGCAAAAGGCCTTCGAGGCACGCATCCTCGAGCTCTACGAGCAGCTTCGCCTGGCGCGTCGGCGCATGTTCGGGCCCAGCAGCGAATCGCACGCGGGCCAGGCCTGGCTCTTCGACGAGGCCGAGGCGCTGGCCGAGTCCGCACCCGAGGCGCTCGACACCGCAACCTTGCCGCCGCCGGCCACCGAGACGACGGGTGAGGCGTCCGCCGACACCGGCAAGAAGAAGGCGCGTGGTAAGCGCAAGCCCTTGCCCATCGAGCTGCCGCGCATCGACGTCGTCCATGACGTCCCCGAGGCCGAGCGCACCTGCGCCTGCGGCACGCCCATGGTCGAGATCGGCCAGGACGTCAGCGAACAGCTCGACATCGTCCCGATGCAGGTGCGTGTGCTGCGCCATATCCGCAAGCGCTACGGCTGCCCCGAGGGCGACCAGGCGCCGGTCACCGCCCGCGCCCCGGCGCAGGTGCTGCCCAAGAGCAACGCCAGCAACGACCTGCTGGCCTTGCTGATCGTCATCAAGTACGTCGATGGGCTGCCGCTGGCGCGTTTCGAGTACGTGCTCGCTCGCGCAGGCGTGCTTGTGCCGCGCCAGACCCTGGCGCGCTGGGTGATCGGTACCGCCCAGGCGCTGCAGCCGCTCGCCAACCTGATGCGCGACGTGCTGCTCGGGCACGACGTCATCCACATGGACGAAACCCCGGTGCAGGTGCTCAAGGAGCCTGGCCGGGCAGCCACGAGCAAGAGCCAGATGTGGGTGCAGCGCGGCGGACCGCCGGGCAAGCCGGTGGTCCTCTTCGAGTACGATCCGAGCCGCGCGCAGGCGGTGCCCTTACGCCTGCTCGAAGGCTGGAAGGGGCATCTGATGGCCGACGGGCTCGAGAGCTACGGCGCAATTGCCTTCACCGAAGGGGTGACCCGGCTCGGTTGCTGGGTGCACGCGCGACGTCGTTTCGTCGATGCCAGCAAGGTGCTGCCTGCCGGCAAGCGCGGCCGCGCCCACGAAGCGCTGGCCCTGATCGGCAAGCTCTACGCCATCGAGAAGGACGCGCGCGAACTGAACGACGCCCAGCGCCTGGCGCTACGCCAGAGCAGAAGCCGCGCCGTCATCGACGAACTGCGCCGTTGGCTCGACCAAGTGCTCCCCACCGTGCCGCCCACCTCGGTGCTCGGGGGTGCCCTGGGCTACCTGCATCGGCAGTGGCCGCGTCTGACGCGCTACCTCGAGCGCGGCGATCTGCCGATCGACAACAACCCCGCCGAAAACGCCATCCGTCCCTTCGTGGTCGGGAGAAAGGCATGGCTCTTCTCGGACACTCAGGCCGGTGCGCGTGCCAGCGCACTCCTCTACTCGCTGGTCGAAACCGCCAAGGCCAACGGCTTCGAGCCGTATCTGTGGCTGCGCCACGTGCTGCGCGCCTTGCCCACCGCGACCAACGTCGAACATTTCGAGGCCCTCCTGCCCTGGAATCTCAAGGCTGAGCAGTTGATCACGGCGTAAAGAGCCCGGGAAGGATGGGGTTCGTGGAGCGCTTACCCTTTCTCGATGAGAAGGTCGAGATCGGACTGTTCCCGGTGATCCAGGCCCAGTTGCTCGCCCGGCACCTTCGTGGCGATCTTGACGCCTATCCGCCATTTGTCTGGAAGTAGGGCAGCGTCATGATGATTCTCGTCAGCTACGACGTCAGTACGAGCAGCACAAGTGGCCAGAGGCGACTGCGTCGCCTAGCCAAGACGTGTCGCGACTACGGGCAGAGGGTGCAGTACTCGGTGTTCGAGATCGAGGTGGACTCCGCGCAGTGGACCTTTCTAAAGAATCGGCTGTGCGAACTGATCGACCCGGAGCAGGACAGCCTGCGGTTCTACTATCTCGGCAGAAACTGGCAGAACAAGGTCGAACACGTGGGCGCGAAACCTGCGCTCGATTTGAACGGCCCGTTGATACTTTGACCGTCGCCCGGTGCGAACCCCAAGCATCCTGCCCAGCCCCCGGTTGTTCGCAGCGGCAACAAACGCTTGTTGCGTATGGTGAGTGCCAAGCAAGTGGTCATTTGGTGGCCGCTTGACGTGACACGTGGCACTTGGTTCGCAGATCTGGGGTATTTTCACCGTGTCTTCAAGCGGTTGTGGAGACAGAGTCGCGCCCCCCGTGGGCGCGTGGATTGAAACGCGGCCCACACACCCGGCCCTCACTCGGCCCTGTTTGTCGCGCCCCCCGTGGGCGCGTGGATTGAAACTTCCAGCCTCTCGGAGAGCCGGCGCAGCCATTCCGTCGCGCCCCCCGTGGGCGCGTGGATTGAAACATTTCGGCGATGCCAGTCTGAACGTCTGGGAAGAGTCGCGCCCCCCGTGGGCGCGTGGATTGAAACGGTAAAGGTCATCCACCAGCCGGATAGCGTATCCATGTCGCGCCCCCCGTGGGCGCGTGGATTGAAACAGGCAATCAAATGGCTGCAACGTGCGGCCGGCGCAACCGTCGCGCCCCCCGTGGGCGCGTGGATTGAAACGCGTAAAGCTCACCGCCGACACCTCCGGGCTGCAGTCGCGCCCCCCGTGGGCGCGTGGATTGAAACGCCCCGGCGGTGCAGCTCATCAATCCGTCGTACCAGGTCGCGCCCCCCGTGGGCGCGTGGATTGAAACTCGCAACCGCTTTTCGACCCCCCGCCACGCGCTGGGTCGCGCCCCCCGTGGGCGCGTGGATTGAAACCGTTTCCGCTCCGTCCGTCCATCTATCACACCTGGGTCGCGCCCCCCGTGGGCGCGTGGATTGAAACGTCGCCCATGCGGGCAAACTCGGCACCGTTGCCGGTCGCGCCCCCCGTGGGCGCGTGGATTGAAACCGCAGACGCTGGAGCAGTACGAGGCGCTGGTGCGTCGCGCCCCCCGTGGGCGCGTGGATTGAAACCACAGCTTGCGGTAATCCCCGACCGTGCGCGGCTGTCGCGCCCCCCGTGGGCGCGTGGATTGAAACGCCTATCTCGAGAAGCTTGCCGACAAGGATCCGGTCGCGCCCCCCGTGGGCGCGTGGATTGAAACCGCGATCTGCGCGCCAAGGCCGCCAGCGATGTCGAGTCGCGCCCCCCGTGGGCGCGTGGATTGAAACCAAGCTCAACAATCATGCTTGCCGCCTCACAGCAGTCGCGCCCCCCGTGGGCGCGTGGATTGAAACTTCCGGACAGCATACCCCGTTCCGCTTTGGTGACGTGTCGCGCCCCCCGTGGGCGCGTGGATTGAAACTGCTCTTGAATGGGCATTGGATCAGACCTCGGTGAGGTCGCGCCCCCCGTGGGCGCGTGGATTGAAACGACGCCTACGCCGACCGCGTGATCGAGGCGAACAACGTCGCGCCCCCCGTGGGCGCGTGGATTGAAACTTCGATCTCGCCGGCCGCGTGACCATAGCTGCGCGCCGTCGCGCCCCCCGTGGGCGCGTGGATTGAAACCTGCAACTGATGTTGGTTGGCGAGACCCCCGTCATGTCGCGCCCCCCGTGGGCGCGTGGATTGAAACACCTAGCGCGGCGGCGGCGGCGCCGCCCTTGGCGCCCAGTCGCGCCCCCCGTGGGCGCGTGGATTGAAACGCATCCACACCAGCGCAGGATACTCGGTGAGCATGGTCATTGCTGCTGATGGCTTTTGCCGGCGGGATGGTCACGCAGCGTGATGGCGGAGGGGGGATCCCCCTCAGGGAACTTGAACAAACGAACCCCTCGGGGGAGTCTCTGGTTACCAAGCCAAGAGACCGTTCAAGTGTGCCATGTTGACCCGCAGCATTCGCAGTTTTTCCTGTTTCTGATTCGCCTCGACGAAGAGCTCGCTGCCCAGGCGCAGGGTGCAGGGTGCCCATGCGGCGGCGTGCTCCATCGTGCCAACTATCCCCGCAAGCCCCGTGGTTGCCCGACCCTCGCGATCCGCGAGGCGTTCTCGTCACGGCTGAGCTTTTGCTGCAGCCGTTGCCGCCGGCGCACGACCTCGATGTCGGTGCGCTTTCTGGGCCGGCGCGTGTATCTGGGCTTGGTAGTGGTGCTGTGTTCTGCCCGGCATGCCGGGCAGAACACAGCGGCGGCGAGGCTGTGCGAGGCGCTCGCGGTGCCGCTGCGCACGCTCACCCGCTGGCGACGGTGGTGGCGTGAGGGCTTCATGCACACGCCGCTGTGGCAGGCGATGTGCGCCCGCTTCATGCCCCCGGTGTCGCCCCAGGGGCTGCCGGGCGAACTGCTCGCACGCTTTGCCGGCGAGGCCACCGAGGCGCTGCAGCGGCTGCTGCGCTTTCTGGCGCCGCTCACGGTGCGCGCGGTCACGCTGCCCGAGGGGCGTTGAGTTCCCGCAGAGGATGCAGATCGCCACCGAACCCGAGGCTTCGTAGCCTGCACTCCCAGTGGCGCCACCCCCCGGTGCGCCCGAACCGGGAGACCCTCTTGAGCACACCGACCGATCCCCCGCAACGCGACCGCTGGGCGCGGCTGCGCTTCTCGATCATCGGCCCCTTGCTGGCCGCACCGCCCGCGCCGGGCGAGGTGCACGGTGCGCTGACCACGCTCTCCGCCCACACCTGGCGCCATCCCATCAGCGGCCAGGACGTACGCTTCGGGCTGTCGACGATCGAGCGCTGGTACTACGCCGCGCGCAGCGCCGCCGACCCGATCGCGGCGCTGCGCGACCGGCCACGCCCCCGGGGCCGCTTCGCGAGCCTGGCGCCGGGCGTCATCGACGCCCTGGTGCAGCAGTACCGCGAACACCCGGGCTGGACCGCGCAACTGCACTTCGACAATCTGCGCGCCGCGCTCTCGGGCAGCGGGCTGACCGTGCCGTCCTACCCAACGGTGCGCCGCTACCTCAAGGCCCAGGGGATGTTCCGTCAGGCGGCCCCGAAGCGCACGAGCGCGGGCGCGGTGCTCGCGCGCGACCGGCTCGAGCACCGCGAGGTGCGCAGCTTCGAGCTCGACCATGTCTCGGCGCTGTGGCACCTGGACTTCCACCACGGCGCGCGCCGCGTGCTCACCCGCGCCGGCACCTGGGAGAAGCCCTTCCTGCTGGGCATCCTGGACGATCGCTCGCGCCTGGTCTGCCACCTGCAGTGGTATCTGGACGAGAGCGCGCAGAGCCTCGTCCATGGTCTGTCCCAGGCCTTCATGAAGCGTGGGTTGCCGCGTGCGCTGATGACCGACAACGGCGCGGCCATGCTCGCCGACGAGACGGTATCGGGCCTGAACCGCCTGGGGGTGCTGCACCAGACGACGCTGCCGTACTCGCCCTACCAGAACGCCAAGCAGGAGTCGTTCTGGGGCCGCGTCGAGGGGCGGCTGATGCCCATGCTCGAGGGCGAGCCCGCGCTCACGCTGGCGCTGCTCAACCAGGCGACCCAGGCCTGGGTCGAGCAGGAATATCACCGTACCGAGCACAGCGAGATCGGCGCCACGCCGCTCGCGCGCTATCTGGTCGGCCCCAACGTGCGCCGCGACTGTCCCACCCCCACGGTGCTCGCCGACGCCTTCCGCATCGAGGCGCCACGACGCCAGCGGCGCGCCGACGGCACCGTGACCCTGCACGGGCAGCGCTTCGAGATCCCGGCGCGCTACCACGCGCTGGCCGTGGTGCACCTGCGCTACGCGCGCTGGGATCTGACCCGGGTCGATCTCGTCGATCCGCACACCGGCGCCGTGCTGTGCCCGATCACCCCGCTCGATAAATCCGCCAACGCCGAGCGTACGCGCCGGCCGCGCGCACCGAGCACGGTCGATCTGTCGCCGCTGCCGCCTGCGGGCATGGCGCCATTGCTCACTCAGTTGCTCGCCGACTACGCCGCCACCGGCTTGCCGCCAGCCTATCTGCCTGTCCCCACTTCCCCCGCCGCACAGGACCTCGCATGAACACCAAACTGCTCGCCCTCTACGGGCTCAAGTGGCACCCCTTCACGACCGAGGTGCCTACCGAGGCGATTCATGTGCCCGCGCGCCTCGAGCACTTCTGCTGGCGCATCGCGCAGGGGCTGATCGGCGAGGGTGGCTTCGCGATGATCCACGGTGACCCGGGCACCGGCAAAAGCGTGGCGCTGCGTCTGCTGGCCGAGCGCCTGGCACGGCTGCCCGATCTCACCGTCGGCGCGATCACCCATCCGCAGAGCAACCTCGCGGACTTCTATCGCGAGATGGGCGATCTTTTTGGCGTGCCGCTGCGTCCGCACAACCGCTGGGGCGGCTTCAAGGCGCTGCGCGAGGCCTGGTTCGCCCATCTGGAATCGACCCGGCGCCGCCCGGTGCTACTCATCGACGAGGCCCAGGAGATGAGCCCGGCGGTGCTCTCGGAGCTGCGCCTGATGGCCAGCGCGAAGTTCGATTCGCAAGCGCTCCTGTGCGTGGTGCTCGCCGGCGACGCGCGCCTGCCCGAGAAGCTGCGCCGCGAGGAGCTCATCCCGCTCGGTTCGCGCATCCGCACCCGGCTCGCCACCGAGGCGGCCAGTCGCGAGGAGCTGTTCGCCTGCCTGCAGCATCTGGTGAGTGCGGCGGGCAATGCCAGCCTGATGAGCACCGCCCTCATGCACACCCTGTGCGATCACGCCGTCGGCAACTACCGCATCCTCACCACGATGGCCGCCGAGCTGCTCGCGGTGGCCGCCCACCGCGACCTGCCTCAGCTCGACGAGAAGCTCTACCTCGACGTCTTTGCCCCGCCCGAGATCGTCGCCCCACGCCGTGCCTCGGCCCGGCGCTGACCCCCCACCGGAACGTCATCATGCACAACCACCCCCCGAGCGCACCGCTGTCGTGGCCCGAATTGCCCGATGAGGCGGCCGTGGCCCTTCAGGGCGTACTCCACGACTTCGTCATGCTCTTCGAGTCCCACTACCTCGGCCAGATCGAGCGCTACTACCACGAGCGATCGCGCGAGCACCTCGTCGCACCCGACTTCGTCCAGCCCGACCTGTTCCGCTCGGCCTACCCGGACGATCCACCGTTCTGAACCGTGCTCAATCGGGATAGGGGCGGCCAGATTATCTGGCCGACCCCTCCCACACCACCCGGCATGCGGGTCCGCACCGGGCGGTTGGAATAGTTGAGGTCGAGACACAGGAGCAAATTCCTGCACCCCGCCTGAAGCCGCTTGTCTTTGATCCGCCGGAAACGGTTTCTCGCTGCCTACAAGCCTTGGGTTTCACCCTTGGCAACCTATGGGCGAGCTTCGCAAAGCGAACATCTGAGACACTCCGCCTCCGAGAACCACAGGGCACCTTCTCCTGTTCCTTTGGCCCTTCGCTCCTGACAGGCAGCTACTATGGCCGCTGCTGACTCCTCGCTCCGGCTCAACACCGTTGGCCTTTCAGCCACAAGGCGAGGTCTCCCCAGGTAAGAACGCGATCCTTCCCCGCACGACCGCCGGATTTACGCCACCTCGCTTTGACCACGAGGGCTTTGCGGTTCGTTGCCCGCTCGCCCTGCTCGGCATCGCCTCATATCCGGTTCTTGTCCATCGGCCCGCGGTTTCGCTCCACGCTTCCTCCCCACACTCGGTCACCCTCATGCAGTTGCGCTTCGCTTCATTCGCCGTGGTCAGCTTGTGGGAGGACTTTCACCTCCAAGATCGCGCCCATGCTGGGCGCACAGCACAAACGCCGCCCCTCAGCGTCACCGGGCGGCGTTTCCATTCGACGGCGTGCCTCGACACGCCATCGCGCTACGTGATCATCGGAACATCAAATTGGGTGACCACACTCACTCGGCCGACGATGTCGCGCCCCCCGTGGGCGCGTGGATTGAAACGTCCAATGGCGCCGCAGCCGAGCGTCCCGCACAATCGTCGCGCCCCCCGTGGGCGCGTGGATTGAAACAACGGTCGGCGGCAGTGCGCGCAGATCATGCCGGTGTCGCGCCCCCCGTGGGCGCGTGGATTGAAACTCCGCATAGGACTGGAACGCGCGCTGCAGGTCGGGTGTCGCGCCCCCCGTGGGCGCGTGGATTGAAACCATTCCCGGCGACACGACGACCAGTACGACCAGGTCGCGCCCCCCGTGGGCGCGTGGATTGAAACGGTGACTTCTCGGAAGAGGATCTTGCGAAGGGTGTCGCGTCGCGCCCCCCGTGGGCGCGTGGATTGAAACGAGCACGGGATTTGGCGAATGACGGACGTTGCGACGGTCGCGCCCCCCGTGGGCGCGTGGATTGAAACGTGACGCTGTGGGGGTTGCTGGTATTGCCGGCGTGTCGCGCCCCCCGTGGGCGCGTGGATTGAAACCACCTGGCCGTCGACCGTGAGCTTGTAGTAGCTGAGGTCGCGCCCCCCGTGGGCGCGTGGATTGAAACTGCGCCCCCTGATCGAAGGCGCGCGCGTGGTTGAGGGTCGCGCCCCCCGTGGGCGCGTGGATTGAAACGGCCACGGTGTCGCAGTCCCAGGCTGACACATACGTCGCGCCCCCCGTGGGCGCGTGGATTGAAACGGTGATGCCGGCGGTGCGGCCGTAGGTTCGCCAGCGTCGCGCCCCCCGTGGGCGCGTGGATTGAAACCGGCGTGCTGCGTAAAAGTCGGGAAAGGGCCGGTGGTCGCGCCCCCCGTGGGCGCGTGGATTGAAACTTGAGTGCCACCAGTAGTTTTCCTCCGCGCGCTGCGTCAGGTCGCGCCCCCCGTGGGCGCGTGGATTGAAACTTGAGCGTCTCAAGCACGGGCGTGCCGAGCTTGATCGTCGCGCCCCCCGTGGGCGCGTGGATTGAAACCATGTCGGATTCGACGGGCAACCAGTCAAATTCGGTCGCGCCCCCCGTGGGCGCGTGGATTGAAACGCGCCCATCGCCAGCACGTCAGCGACGCGGCCGGGTCGCGCCCCCCGTGGGCGCGTGGATTGAAACGGCAGCGAAGTGAAATCCAGCGCCATCGTTGGTGATCGTCGCGCCCCCCGTGGGCGCGTGGATTGAAACCTGCTCGAGCTGCGCAACTGCCCGTTCGACCAGGTCGCGCCCCCCGTGGGCGCGTGGATTGAAACAAATTCAGATAGGTGAGGCTGAATCCCTTGCGGCGTCGCGCCCCCTGTCAAGCGACACGAAGATTTAACCCCCTGACGACATCTGGAATTGACCCCCTGGGTTAATCAACTCTCCGACGTGATCGGGGTGGGGGCAGCGGCCTTCTGCAGAAGGCCGCTGCGGCGCTTGTCGCGCAGCCGGTAGCTGTCGCCCCGGATCGTGATGACCTGGCTGTGATGGAGCAGCCGATCGAGGATGGCGGTGGCGGCCACCGCGTCGCCGAACACCTGCCCCCACTCGCCAACGGGCCGGTTGCTGGTGATCAGCATGCTGGCCCGCTCGTAGCGTCGCGACACCAGCTGGAAGAACAGGTGCGCAGCGGCCGGCTCGAGCGGCAGGTAGCCCAGCTCATCGATGATCAGCAGCTTGGGCTTGGAGAGCTGCAGCAGCTTCTCCTCGAGCCGTCCGTCGGCGTGCGCCTTCGTGAGCCCGGCCATCAGCGCCGCTGCCGAGGTGAAGAGCACCGTGTAGCCGCGATCCACCGCTTCGCGCCCGAGGGCGACCGCCAGGTGCGTCTTGCCTACGCCCGGCGGGCCGAGCAGCAACAAGGCCTGACCGTGCCCGATCCAGCGACCGGAGGACAGATCCCGGATCTGCCCTGGATCGATCGAGGGCTGCGCGTCGAAGTCGAAGCCTTCGAGCGTGCGCACGCACGGGAAACGGGCGAGCTTCATGCCCATCTGGATGCGTCGGGTGTCGCGCCGGGCGACCTCGCGCTCGGCCAGGAAGAGCAGCGCTTCGCGCAGTGTCATCTGCGCCCGGCTGGCTTCGTCGAGCAGGCTGTCGAGCTGGTCGCGGATCGCCGTGAGCCGCAGCCGGGTGAGCAGTTCGTCGAGTCGGTCGGCATCGATCATCACCAGCCTCCTCCGACGAGCGCTTCGTACTCGGCCAGCGGACGCAGCAGCGCATCGGTGGGCGGCGGCGCCTCGATCTGGGCCGGCGGCAGCGACCCACCCAGCAGGTGGCTGCGCTCGATGCTGCGACCGCGACTGCCGGCGAGCTCCGCATGGCGGGCGACTTCCTCGCCGGCGTACTCGACCACCACGGTGTCGGCGCTGACCACGACCGTCACCGTCTCGCCAATCAGCCGCCACGGCACGCTGTAGGCGTTGGTGTCGAGCTCGATGCAGCCCTCCGCATTGACTCGGCGCACGAGCTCGCGCACCTGCAGGAAGGGGGCGATCCCGGCAACCGGACGCAGGTGTTCACGCTCCAAGTCGAAGCGCTCAGCGGGCGTGACACCGGTCGTACCGTGGATGCGCACATCGGCCACCTCGCGCTGCCAGCGCGCCAGGTGCGCCTCCATCGCCGTCCAGCTCTCGAAAGCATGGCCGGCGATGGCGTTCTTCTTCACGTAGCCCACGCCGTTCTCGGTCTTGCCCTTGGTGCGCGCGCGAAACGGCGCGCACGCCTTGGCACGGATATCCCAGTGCCGGCAGAACGCCTCGAAGCGGCTGTTGAGTCGGACCTGGCGCGTCTGCGTGTCGTGTTTGTCGACCAGCGCCTTGGCGTTGTCGATGAGCAGCGTCTGCGGCCGTCCGCCGAAGTGGACAAACGCCGCCTCGATCCCAGCGAACCACGCACTCTGGCGCTCGTGCCGGAACGCACAGGCAAACCCCCGGCGCGAATAGCCCAGCGTCGCCACGAACAGGAACACTCGCACCGACTCGCCGCCGATCAGCACACGTGTCTGGCCGAAGTCGATCTGCATCTGTTCGCCCGGTCCGGTCTCGAAGCGGATCGTCGCACGGCGACTCGCCTCCAGTTCCTGGCGGAACCCTCGACACGCGCGCTCGACCGTGCGCAGGCTCGTCTCGATCCCCAATTCCTTGCTCAACTGCTGACGCACCACGTCGCAGTTGCCCCGGTGCTGCAGGAAACGCTCCCGCAGCCATGCGTCGTGACCGCCCAGCACGCTGGCACGCTGCGGCTGCCGGTACGCCACCGGCCCGCCCGCGTTCAGATACCGCCGCACCGTGTTGCGCGCGATGCCCAGCACCTTCGCAATCCGCTTCGCACCCCAGCCCGATTGCCCCAACCGAACGATCGTCGTGACCGCCTCCGGCTCCAACATCTCCTGCACTCCGCAAACCAGACGGCGTACAGGATTCACCTCGATGTGCTTCGTTTCCAATGATGGCCTCCTCGCGAACGAGGGGGTCAGTTCCTCGTGTCGCTAGGGGGTCAATTTACGGTGTCGCCTGACACCCCCCGTGGGCGCGTGGATTGAAACCACCTCACGACGATCCACCTCGGCGCGGGCGAACTCGTCGCGCCCCCCGTGGGCGCGTGGATTGAAACTGCAGAAATCCACCCGTAGTATTTTGACGGGCGAGTCGCGCCCCCCGTGGGCGCGTGGATTGAAACCCAGGGCAGCAGGGGGTAGCGCGGGAGGATGCGCGTCGCGCCCCCCGTGGGCGCGTGGATTGAAACACCGCAAGGTCGGCCACGCCGGAAGCGACACGCTCGTCGCGCCCCCCGTGGGCGCGTGGATTGAAACACCACGACGGACGGCACGTCGCCCTTGCCGATCGGTCGCGCCCCCCGTGGGCGCGTGGATTGAAACATCGGTGACAGCCGCAGTCGCTACGGGTACAGGACGGTCGCGCCCCCCGTGGGCGCGTGGATTGAAACGGCGACATCGGCGAATCGTGGTGGGACGAGACCGTGTCGCGCCCCCCGTGGGCGCGTGGATTGAAACCGTTGACGGTGGCGATGAGCTCGACCGGCTCGCCGTCGCGCCCCCCGTGGGCGCGTGGATTGAAACTGGATCGCGTCGAGATCAAGGAGGCAGCGTGATCGTCGCGCCCCCCGTGGGCGCGTGGATTGAAACTCGTAGGGGCAGGCCCAGAGGAGCTTGCGCAGCGCGGTCGCGCCCCCCG
Source organism: Thauera sp. DNT-1 (assembly GCF_055393985.1). Taxonomy (NCBI): domain Bacteria; kingdom Pseudomonadati; phylum Pseudomonadota; class Betaproteobacteria; order Rhodocyclales; family Zoogloeaceae; genus Thauera; species Thauera sp. DNT-1. Next base: position 3,609,500 of record NZ_AP043752.1, read on the forward strand.
TGGGCGCGTGGATTGAAACTCACGGTAGACGGGACGTGACGCCTTGACAAGTGCGTCGCGCCCCCCGTGGGCGCGTGGATTGAAACCGTACGGTGAACGCGGCGGGCGTCGGGCAGGTGATCGTGTCGCGCCCCCCGTGGGCGCGTGGATTGAAACCGCCGATCATCCCGATCCAGCACGAACAGCACCTGTCGCGCCCCCCGTGGGCGCGTGGATTGAAACGACCGCCTGGGGGTGCTGCGCATGGGGCGGCTGGTCGCGCCCCCCGTGGGCGCGTGGATTGAAACTCGAGCAGGATCGGAAAGTCGCCGGTGCCCTGCGGTCGCGCCCCCCGTGGGCGCGTGGATTGAAACGGACACGGGGGCCCGGTTATGGATGACGAGCGCGGGTCGCGCCCCCCGTGGGCGCGTGGATTGAAACAAGACCGTCGACGCCCTGGTGTATGACCTCATCGCGTCGCGCCCCCCGTGGGCGCGTGGATTGAAACGCCGCGAGCTTGTCGGCCGGCGCAGTGAGCGCGTGTCGCGCCCCCCGTGGGCGCGTGGATTGAAACCCACCGCCGCCCACCGTCCGCGTAGTACGGCATCGTCGCGCCCCCCGTGGGCGCGTGGATTGAAACTGGTGCACGATGCGCTGGCCGAGCGGGTGTGCGGGTCGCGCCCCCCGTGGGCGCGTGGATTGAAACGTCGTCGAATAGTGATATCCGACAGAGAGGATCGGTCGCGCCCCCCGTGGGCGCGTGGATTGAAACGGTCAGAGATGAGGCGTCGTAGACCGAGAACAGAGGTCGCGCCCCCCGTGGGCGCGTGGATTGAAACTGCACGACGCTCTTGGCGAGCTCATCGAGGTCCATGTCGCGCCCCCCGTGGGCGCGTGGATTGAAACTTCCTTTTTGTGCGGCCGTCATGCCGCAACGCTGAGTCGCGCCCCCCGTGGGCGCGTGGATTGAAACGATACCTACACGACCGAGGACGCTCCGAGCGAGTGTCGCGCCCCCCGTGGGCGCGTGGATTGAAACAGCACGTCGAACTGGCGCTGCACGCTCACCAGGCGACGTCGCGCCCCCCGTGGGCGCGTGGATTGAAACGCCGTCGCTCGGGTCCGATTTATGACTGGCCGGATGGTCGCGCCCCCCGTGGGCGCGTGGATTGAAACAGTTCGTCGAGCGTGCAGCGGGCGGGCGCGGTGGATTGTCGCGCCCCCCGTGGGCGCGTGGATTGAAACGTAAAGAGCGAAGTCGACCCGATGCTGCGGGACGTGTCGCGCCCCCCGTGGGCGCGTGGATTGAAACCCAGAATACACAGCATAGGCGCCGACGAATGCATACTGTCGCGCCCCCCCGTGTGTCAAGCGACACGGGGATTTGACCCCCTATGCGATATCTGGGCGTGCCCCCGGATTGCGCAATTCTTCGATGTGATGGGGTAACGGGTCTTAGGCCGGGTCTTCCTCGTCCAGCATGCGCTTGAGGTAATCCGGCACGCCCGACAGCACCAGGGTGTCGGTGGCGCGGTCGTAGTGCACGGCGCCGGAATGCAGGCCGCTGCGCTCGAACTCCAGCTTCCAGTTCTCCGCGCTGGCGCTGAAGCGTACCAGCGGGCGGATGGCGCGCCGGTTGGGCACGAAGCCGGGGGCGATCTTCGTCTCCTCGGCGCGCAGCAGCGCGTCCAGGCGCTCGGGCTGTTCGGGGAAGACCTCGCGCGCGAGCTCCTCGAACACCACCGGGGCGCCGGCCTCGCCGAGGGTGTCGAGGTAGTCGTGGGCGCGTTCGAGCACGGTGTCGCGGGTGGCGGGGGCGAGGCGCTCGGTGTCGACGAAGCGGTCGAGCGTGGCGACCAGCTTCTTGGTCTCCTGCAGCGCCACCATCACGTCGCTGCAGCCGAGCACGCGCTTGAACCAGGCGCCGCCCTTGCCGCGCCCGCGCAGGAAGCCGAGGTAGCGCTCGTCGCCGCGCCGCCAGCCGGCGAGGTCGACGCGCCCGGCGGCGTGCAGCGCGGAGAAGTCCACATGGGTGCAGTCGAGCGGTGCGAGGTCGCCGCCGATCGCCACCCCGTCGCTGCTGCCGAGCAGCGCCACCCACAGGCTGTCGCCCTCGCCCTCGCGGATGCGCGCGAGCACGAGATGGCCGCCTTCTTCCAGCTCTTCCTCGTCGGCGATCGCCTGCACGCGCTCGGCGAGCTGGCGGGAGAGGGCGGTGAAGTCGAGGGTCTCGTCGACGAGGTGCTCGCGCAGCCAGCGCGCGAGCGGGAAGCGCTCCTCGTCCTCCTCGAAGCGGCCGAAGCCCTTGGCGCTGCGGCTCTCGTACTGCGCGCACAGGCGCTCGGCCAGGCGCAGCGTCGCCGCGTCGAGTGCGCAGGGCGCCTCGCGCAGCACCAGGCGCGAGGGTGCGCCGGGCTCGCGCACCAGGGCGTGGAGGATCAGATGGGTGACGACGTGTTCGACGGTGCGCATGGGGCGGGCTCGGGCGGGGCGGGGGGCGGGGGGCGGGGGGCGGGGGGCGATTCTGCCACGTGTGTCGCCGTGTCGAGTCACGATCGCGACTTGCGTCGCTCCTACGAGAATCACATTGCCGCCGCGGCGTGGGCCGGCCCGTGGGAGCGACGCAAGTCGCGAAAGGGCGGCGCACGGTGGGCGCGAGCTTTTTCACGGTCGGGCGAGGCGTTTGACTGCCAGAATGAGCCATGTCCATCACGCCCGATCCGGGCAAGGGGAGGTTCTCATGGAAACGACGCGTACCAAGCTGCGCGGGGTGAACCTGGGTAGCTGGCTGCTGCTGGAGAAGTGGATGGTGCCCAGCCTGTTCGAGGGCCTGGAGGCGACCGACGAGACCACCTGGTGCGCCGAGCTCGGTCCCGCCGCGGCCGAGCGCCTGCGCCGGCACTGGGCGAGCTTCGTGACCCGCGAGGACTTCGCCTGGATCGCCGCACGCGGCCTCAACGCGGTGCGCATCCCGATCGGGCACTGGATCTTCGGCCCCGACTACCCTTACCACCCCAAGTACGGCGCCCACCGCCACCCCTTCGTCACCGGCGGCATCGAGGTGCTCGACCGCGCCCTCGACTGGGCGCAGGAGTTCGGCCTGCGCGTGATCATCGACCTGCACGCCGCGCCCGGCTGCCAGAACGGCTTCGATAACGGCGGCATCAAGGACGTGGTGGAGTGGCATACGAAGAAGGAATACCTCGAGCACTCGCTCGCCGTGCTCGAGCGCCTGGCCGAGCGCTACCGCGCGCACCCGGCGCTGCACGGCATCGAGCTGCTCAACGAGCCGCGCTGGGACGTGCCGACCGACTACCTGAAGTCCTACTACCTCAAGGCCTACGCGCGCATCCGCAAGCACTGCGCGCCGGAGACGGTGGCAGTGGTGTTCCACGACGGCTTCCGCAGCTTCCGCGAGTACCTCGGCTTCATGCAGGCGCCGGCCTTCCGCAATGTGGTGTTCGACTATCACCGCTACCAGTGCTTCGAGCGCGGCGACATCGACATGGACATCCACGGCCACATCCGCAAGGCGGCGGTGGACTGGCGCGAGGAAGCCGACGCGATCAACGCCGAGCTCGGCCTGCCGGCGGTGTGCGGCGAGTGGAGCCTGGGGCTGGACCTGAAGGTGGTGTCGCTGTGGGCCGAGGGGCCGTTCAACCACGCCCTCGAGCACATGGACGACTTCCAGCAGGACGTGGCCAGCCGCGCCTACGGCGACAGCCAGCTGATGACCTTCGAGCGCCTGGCGGGCTGGTTCTTCTGGAGCTACAAGACCGAGACCACGCCCGCCTGGTGCTTGCGCGCGTGCGTGGAGCGCGGCTGGCTGCCCTCACGCTTCGGGTAGGGAGGGCGTTTCCGGCCGCGCCGCGGGCGCGGTCGGCGGCTGCAGGCCCGGGCGCGGGCGCTGCAGCAGCAGCCGGCGCTCGAAGAAGTGGTTCTGGCGCGCGCGCCGGCTGATCACCAGCAGGGTCGAGCTGGGCAGCTCGTGGTGCAGCAGCTCCAGGGTGTCGACCTCTTCCTTGGGCGCGAGCGCGTCGGTGGCCTCCTCGATGAAGATCCACCCCGGCTGGTGCAGGAACACGCGTGCGACGCCCAGGCGCTGCTGGATGCGCAGCGGCAGCTCGCGCCCCCAGTCCTCCTGGGTGTCGAGCTTGGGGGCCAGCCAGGCGATGCCGGCGCATTCGAGCGCACGCTCGAGCACGGCGTCGGCGTGGCGGTCGGCGTCGTCGGGATAGCTCAGCACCATGCGCAGGCTGCCCGCGGGCAGGAAGGGCTGGCGCGGCACGAACATCAGGTCGCGTCCGAGCGGCAGCCTCACCTCCCCGCTCCCCCACGGCCACAGCCCGGCCACCGCCTTGAACAGGCTCACGGTGACCGCAGGGTCGCCGCAGATCAGCACGCGCTCGCCGCGGCGCACGCGCAGGTCGAAGTCGTCGAGGAGGATCTCGCCCGACGGTGTCTGCAGGCGCAGCCGGCGCAGCTCGAGCTCGGGGTGGGGCGAGCTGCACACCGCGATGCGCTCGCGGCCGCGGCTGCGGGCTTCGGCGCGCTCGAGCGCGAGCATGTCCTCGTACAGGCTGGCGACGCGGTCGATCGAGGCGCGGCAGCGCGCCAGCTCGCCGAGGTTGTCGATCGGCCACGACAGCGCCGTGGTCAGGCGCTGGAAGGCCTGTGCCGCCTGCATCAGCACGCCCAGCGTCATCGCCCCGGCGATGTACTGCGGCGCGGCGATCAGGATGGGGAACACCGGCAGCAGGGTGCCGTAGCCGGTGGAGAAGGACACGATGCCGAGGTAGGCCAGGGTCTGCCGGTTCCAGCCCCGCCCGACGTCGTCGAACAGGCGCGCCGCCTCGCGGCGCTCGTGCGGCTCGCCGTGCATCATCGCGATCGGCTCGGCGTGCTCGCGCGCGCGCGCCAGCCCGAAGCGCAGGTTGGCCTCGACGGTCTGCAGGCGGTTGGTGGCGCGGATCAGCGGGCGACCGAGCATGAGCCCGAGCGCCGCGCCCACGCCCGCATACAGGAAGGCGGCGAGCACCATGTAGCCGTGCACCGCGATCGAGGTCCCCGGCAGCGGCGCGCTGCCCGACACGCGCAGCAGGATGTCGATGAAGCTGCCCAGGATCAGCAGCGCGAACAGCAGCGAGTGGGCGAGCGAGACCGCCACGTCGGTGGCGATGCGGATGTCCTCGGCGATGCGGCCGTCGGGGTTGTCGTGCTCGCCGGCGGTGAACTGCAGGCGGTAGAGGTGGCCATGCGCCAGCCAGTGCTCGAGCAGCAGGTCGGTGAGCCAGCGCCGCCAGTCGAGCTGCAGCCGGCGCTTGACGTGCATGTGCAGCGCGGTCACCCCCATGGTGAGCGCGAAGATCAGCACGAAGACCCCGACCAGCTTCATCAGCTCGGACAGCGCACGCTCCTCGAGCGCGTCGAAGAGGTCGCGGTTCCAGTAGCTCACCCAGATCGCCAGCCCGACCTGCGCCATCGTCAGCAGCGCCAGCGCCAGCACCGTCCCGCGCACCTGCCACTTGCGCGCACAGTTCCAGTAGCCCCCCGCCAGCAGCAGGAAGCGCCGCCCGCCGTCGCGATGGGGCGGGCGGCGGGGAGGCTGCTTGGGAAGGGTGGCGGCATGGGTGGAGGACATGGAGCAATCATGCCTCGTTACGGGGCGTTCGTCCGTGGAGGAAGACGCGGTTTGCTTGCGGACTGCAAGCGGGCGGCGAGACGGAGCGATCGTTTTGCTACGCGAGTCCCGAGCGACCCGGCTCTGCGAACCACCCGCAGAGGCTTCAGAGATGAAAAAAGCCGCTGACCCTCGCGGATCAGCGGCTTCGTATCTGGTGGTGGTGATGGGCGGAATCGAACCGCCGACCTATGGGTTATGAATCCATCGGTCGAGGCAGGTATGTGGGTTAACGGGGCATAATTTTTGTTTACGAAACATAGGCTTCTAGCCATAATCTCGTTGGTGGGGTTACACGTAAATTAACGGCTTTTTACCGAAAACGTAACCCCGGCGTAACCCCGTTGATTCGTTTTCAATTCGGACAAGATCATGGCTGACGAGGACAAGCGGTTTTCCTTCACGAAAGACCGGCTCGCGGCGCTACCGCTGCCGAACGCTGGCAAGCGCGACACCTATCACGACACCAAGACAACCGGGCTTCAACTTCGCGTGACATCTGCAGGCACGAAGACCTTTTCTGTCTATCGGCGGCTGAAGGCGGGGGAGCCCGAGCGCGTGACGCTGGGCAAGTTTCCTGCGATGACGGTAGAACAAGCGCGCAAGGCAGCGGCGCGGGTGAATGCGGAGATCGAGAGCGGCGCTAGTCCTGCGGCTACGAAGCGCGCATTCAAGGCTGAACCGACACTTTCCGAGTTCTTCGCCGAATACGGCGCTCGGCACGGTGAGAAAAAGCGCGCATGGGCTGCTGACGTTCAACGGTTCCGTGACTACCTGCAAAAGCCAATGGGTGCCAAGCGGCTGTCGGAGATCGACCGGGCCATGATTGCCAAGGTTCTGAACGACGCGGACAAGGCGGGCAAGTCCGTGGCGACGGTACGCAACATCCGGGCGCTGGCGTCGGGTGTTTTCGCCAAGGCAGCGGAGTGGGGCTATCTCGACAAGAATCCGGTGAGTTCTGTCAAGGTGGCGGGAAAGAAGGTTTGCCGCGACCGGTTTCTGAGGGCAAACGAGCTGCCGCGATTCTTCGCTGCGGTGGCCGAAGAGGAGCCCGTCATGCGCGACCTCATCCTGCTTGCGTTGCTGACCGGGGTGCGGCGCTCGAACCTCTGCGCGATGCATTGGCGTGAGCTCGATCTGTCGGCGAGCGAGTGGCACATCCCGCGCACCAAGAACGACGATCCGCAGACCGTGACGCTATGCCCGGAAGCGGTGATGATCCTCGAAGCACGCAAGGATGAGACGGGCGGTGGGTTCGTGTTCCCCGGCACCGGGCGGACTGGCCATATCGTTGAGCCGAAAAAGGCGATGGGGCGCATCATGGCGAGGGCGAATATTCCCTACGGACGTGACGTGCCGAACGGGGTGACGCTGCACGATCTGCGGCGCACTCTGGGAAGTTGGCAGGCGAGAACCGGCGCATCCCTGGCGATTATCGGCAAGAGCCTGAACCACAAGTCCGTGCAGGCGACGGCGATCTATGCCCGACTCGACCTTGATCCCGTTCGCGATTCGGTCAACACCGCAACCGCTGCCATGCTTGAGGCGGGGGGCATCAAGGATGCGGCGGATGTGGTGACGCTTCCGACCAAGCGCAGCGCGGCGTGAGGCTGATCTGTCGCGCCTATGCCGAGGCTGATCCTCGAGGCCGAAAAGCGGGTTCCCTTGCCCGGCCGGCGCGGCATTTGTTTTCAAGGGCAAGCGCAAAGGGGCGCTAATGATCGAGACAACATATATCCCGCTGGCGAAGGCCGCCGGAATCCTGGACGTCGATGCGGAAACGCTCCTGATTGCAGCGGCTGAGAGACGCATACAACTGTATTGGCTGCTGAACGCCGTGTTGAGCGCGGAGAAGGGGCTCTACGAAAAACGCGGGACACGGGAGAATGGCGACGAAGAGTTGTCCTGGTTTCCGCATGACCACGGAATCCAGCACTTCCTGTTCGTCCCGCTATTGTACAAAGACGCAGCTGAGCTTCTGAAAAATCAGACGACCAAATGGTGGGGACGAAGACTTTCGTTGATCGATGAAGACCATACGTTTTGGGCGTTGATGAACGAGGAGAAATGTGCACAGGAGCTTGGCCCGGACTGGGATCAGATATCAAGAGATATCGTGTATTTGACCGCTGCCGATGTGAAGATGCTCAAATCGGAGAGTGCGACTCCTGCCCCTGACACGATCAAGGATCCGGTCCGACCGTCGAAACCCGTCCCTCGAGACAATAACTTGGTCGCCATTATTGCTGCGCTGCTAGCCGTGTGGCCGCGACGTAAGTGGCCCAGCGCCAAAGAATTGGAAAAAGCAGCTGACTCCGTGCACGTGAGCGTCTCCGACGACACCATCCGCAAGGCGCTGGAGGCGGCGATAACTATGGCGCCAACCTTGTCTCTGCCTAAGTAGGCAACTCGACCTGCCTAATTAGGCCACAGGCACCGTGCATTTCCGCAAAGTTCGCATCCATACCGCACCCCAGCGGGATTCTTTGGATGAGAACTATGAATACTCAAAACCTTCAAAACCTGATCGCTGCCGGCGCTGATCTACTCGACGAACACGCCGCAGCGGTAATGCTCGACCTCTCCCCTGGCACCCTGAGCGTGTGGCGCTCTACCGGGCGCTACAACCTGCCGTTTCTTAAGATCGGCCGCAATGTGCGATACCGTCGTGCGGATCTTCAAATGTGGCTCGAAGCGCGTGTCCGTGCTAGCGGCGCAACGGCGTGAGGGGCGAGCCATGACCGACAAGAGAAAGAACGCCGCCAATTACGAGACGGTACCCAGCAATGAAATTCCTTGGAGCTTAGATTCGACCCGATACGGCCGTCTGCATCGGGTGGCGCAGGATGAATTGCGCCTGGAGGTGCTGGCATGAGCTACGACACCATCAACGATACCGACCGTATCTTCAGCGCACTGAGCTACATCGACGCAGCTGACCGTGACCTTTGGCTGCGCATGGGCATGGCGGTCAAATCCGAACTCGGTGAGCCAGGATTCGACACCTGGGACCCCTGGAGCCAGACTGCCCACAACTACGACGCGACCGACTCCAAGGCCGTGTGGCGCAGCATCCGCCCAGACGGTAAGGTGGGCATCGGTAGCCTGTTTTACGAAGCCAAGCAGCGTGGCTGGCAGGACAACGGCAAACGCTCCCCTCTGACCGCTGCCGAGATCGAAGAACGCCGCCGTGCTGCCGCCGAGCGAGCTGCGGCCGATGCTGCCGAGATCGAGCGTGAGCGTGCCGATACAGCGCAAAAGGCGGTGGCAATCCTCGATGCATCGAACCCGGCCAGTGCCGACAACGCCTATCTTCTGCGTAAGCGGGTTCTCCCGGCCAATACGTTGCGCGAGATTGCAGTCGCCGATGTAGCTCGCATCCTGGGCTACATACCGAAGTCCAGTGGAGAGGCCCTCGAAGGCCGATTGCTTGTCGTGCCGGTGCAGCAAGGCGACACCCTGTCCACGGTGGAGCTAATCGACGGGAAGGGCCGCAAAACCACCTTGGCGGGGCGTGGCAGCAAGGCGGGCGGGTATTGGGCCACTGGACGTCCAGTCGACGAGGTGGGCGTGCTGCTGCTGGGTGAAGGCATGGCGACAACGCTATCGGCGTCGGAGGCGACCGGGCTCCATGGGATTGCTGCGCTGGCCTCTGGCAACCTGCTGGCCGTAGCTCGGTTCATGCGCGCCCGTTACAGGTACGCGGAGATCGTGTTACTGGCCGATCTTGTGAAGGAAACGGGCCTTCCAGATCCAAGCGCGGTAAAGGCAGCGCTGGATGTGGGCGGCAAGCTCGCGATTCCGGACTTCGGGCCTGTGCGCGATCCAGGTCAAAAGGACTTCAATGACCTTCATGTTGCGCGGGGTGCAGAAGCTGTAAGGCAGGCGATAGCGAGCGCAAGCAGGCCGGTAAAAGCTGATGTTGATAAACCGATCGAGGGCGACTCCGACGCCTGGCCGCAGCCTTTGCCACTGACGACCAAGAGCGAACCTACGGCATACCCTGTCGATGCACTGCCGACTGCAATCCGTGCGGCGGTGGAGGAAGTCCAGGGCTTCGTCAAGGCACCGCTGCCACTGGTAGTGAGTTCGGCACTCGCGGCGCTTTCGCTGGCCTGTCAGACGCATATCGACGTGAAACGTGCAGATAAACTGCACGGGCCTGTCGGACTTTTCCTGCTGACCATCGCGGACAGTGGAGAGCGCAAATCGACCTGTGATGGATTCTTCAGTAAGCCAATCCGCGACTTCGAAGCGGCACAAGCCGAGGCCGCGAAACCGACGCTGAAAGACCATGCGGCTGCGCTGTCGGCATGGACTGCGAAGTGCAACGGAGTGACGGAGAAAATTCGCCAACTCGCGAGGGACAAGAAGCCGACCGCAGAGATGGAGGTGGAACTGTGTGATCTACAGCACGAGAAGCCGGAGAGTCCGCGAGTTCCGCGCATGATCTACAGTGACATCACGCCGGAGGCTCTGGGCTATCAATTGGCAAAGGTCTGGCCGTCGGCGGGCATCGTGTCGTCGGAGGCGGGGATCGTGCTGGGATCGCACGGTATGGGTCGCGACTCCGGGATGCGCAACATGGCGACGCTGAACCTGCTGTGGGATGGAGCAACGATCTCGTCGGAGCGACGGACGACAGAATCATGGTCGGCGCGTGGCGCACGACTGACGGTGGCCCTGCAAGTCCAGGAGCCGACCCTGCGGGACTTCTTTAAGCAACAAGGCACCCTGGCACGCGGCACGGGCTTTCTCGCGCGCTTCCTCTTCGCGTGGCCTGAGTCCACGCAGGGCACCCGACATTTCACTGAAGCGCCGGCTCACTGGCCAAATCTCGCTGTCTTCCACAAGCGTATTGCAGCCATTCTCGAACAGGCTGCGCCGATCAACGACGACGGGGCTCTGGAGCCTGTAGTCGTTCCGTTGTCGCCAGCAGCCAAGGATGCGTGGATCGAGTTCCACAATGCCATCGAGTCGGAGCTATCCAGCGGCGGCGAACTTTACGGCGTAAGGGACATCGCCTCAAAGAGTGCCGACAACGCGGCGCGGCTCGCGGCGCTGTTTCAGATGTTCGAGTACGGCTCCGGCGCTGTCTGTTACGACGCCTTTGCAGGGGCCAGCCGGATTGCTGCGTGGCACCTGGCCGAAGCCCGGCGATTCTTTGGCGAGCTGACCGTAGACCCCGACCTGACTGATGCGGTGCGGCTTGATGGCTGGCTGATTCAGCACTGCGGCGATAAGCACACAAACAGCCTCGGGAAAAACCATGTGCGTCAGCACGGCCCTCTGCGCAACGGTGCCAAGTTGGATGGCGCGATTCGTGAGCTTTCGGAGTTGGGGCGTGTCCGATTACTCAATGACGGAAAGCGCCTGACGATCGAAGTGAATCCGGCGCTATTGGAGGCGGTGGCATGAAGCTCTCCGATCTTATCCGGGGGCGTAAGGGGCATGTTGCGACTGCCAGTGCAGAGCCTGATGGCGATGCACTGGCAGTGGCAAAAAAAGCGCAAATAGCAGTAGCAATGGCCTCCCAAGTGCCGAGCGATGATTGCGGCACCAAGCTATCGTCGCTGATTAATATGCAGAGCAAGAACGAGGCTGCTGCTGTTCATAAACCCGGCCCCATGGAGGTAGCGCGAGCAAAAATAGCGACAGTAGCAATAGCAAACCGACCAGAACATCTGGCAGCGAAACCAGATAGGGCCTTGGAGCCAATCCCACCGAATCCGGTAGAAGAAGTTCTGTGCCAAAACGCAGTTAAGAGTTGTGTAATCTGCGTTCACTACAAACGTCCAGGTCGCTCTGATGGCTATTGCGGAGGTGGGCGCGAAGACTTGAGGGCTGCATACGGCCTTAATCATCCGCTGCGACGACTCCCTGATGACTTCGGAGCAACCTGCGTCTGCTTTGCAAGTCAGCACTGAGATCAACCACTCCACGTTCTTCAGCATTGCCAGCGGATCGGCGGCGGGCAGCTTCATCGGGTGGCTTTCTGCTCGGGAGCTAGGTTCTTCAACCCGACCGTCCAGGGCAACAGCTCATTGACAGGATTGACCGGACGTATCGGCGATGCAGACGCAGTCGGGCGGGGTTCGAGCCGATGATCTTCAAGCGCAGCTGCTCCTCTTGAACCAGCGTCAATGTTCGTCCCGAGCCATGAGGCCGACCACGTTGCCCGCCCTTGATGACGCTGTGGAGATCGTCGGCCTGGGTGCGCCGCGCCCATTTCAAAACGGTACCAACATGGACCCCACACACTTCAGCGATGTGAACCCATGTGTAGCCTTGCTTGCGCGGCACAAATGCTTGGCGACGAATGTGTTCCAGGGCTTCGGACGGGAGTTTGCGGGCATCGATCTTTTTCATGCCCGAATTATATAAAATTGCAAGATTAATAATGAGAGGTTTCGCTATGGAAGATAGATTCGAAGTTCAGAGCAAGGAAAGTGATGGGGCAAAGTGTGGGTTAGGGCTAAATTTTGATGAGCTCGTGGAGAGGGTAGGTAATGGTGATTTTTCGGAGAACTTGCCTCCAGAAGCTTGGGCTTTAAGAGGGCGCGACCCCTATTTAATGGATTCCTTCGATGTTGAAGTTACGCTTGCGCACATAGCCGTAATGCACGGCCGTTTGCCCTCAAATTTTAGTTTATGGGGGCTGGTTGATGACGATGGCTGGACGGTAGCTCACGCAGCTGCGGCGATGGGCGTACTGCCTGATGATTTTCAAGATTGGAGCTTTGCGGGCAAAGATGGAACCACTGTAGCCCATGTGGCTGCATCAGAGGGGCTGTTACCCGATCAGTTTTCAATGTGGGATCTGCGTGATCTAAAAGGGACTACAGTTGCCCACATTGCAGCAAGAAATATGATCTTGCCCTCTGGGTTCTCTCAGTGGCAACTTGCGGACAATCGAGGCCGCACTGTCGCGCATGAAGCGGCGGCACATGATTCTCTTCCCGAAGGCTGTCAAGATTGGAGACTGTCTGACCTCAATGGTTGGACTCTTGCACATGAGGCGGCTGAGGTAGGTCTTCTTCCAAGTGAATTCGATGGCTGGGACTGGGCAACGAAGTCAGGGGTTACGGTTGCACATGTAGCTACTCTCGGCAAAGTGCATCCTGCTGATTTTCCCTTCTGGAGTCTCCAGGACGTAAATGGTGATACTGTCGCGCACTCAGCTGCGCAGCATGGATCTTTGCCAACTGGATTCTCGCACTGGGATTTAGTAAACAATAAAAAAGAAACAGTAGCTCACGCTTATCTGATGGGAGCCATAGAAGGGCGACACTTTGGAGAGTTCAGCCGACGAATTGATTTTCCAGATAATTTCGAGGGTTGGGAGTGGATAACAGGCGAGGGTGTCAGCGTTATAGGACTAGCTCGCGTTTTGGAAGATGAAAGGCTCATTGCTAGGTACGAGGCTTACAGAATGGAAAATATCATTTCCAAGGAAGAGAGGGCTGTAAGTCGTCCACGGGTGGTGCGAGTGGAGATTTAAGGCAAGATGAAATCTTTGCGCCCCAGGGTGACGGTGTGGAGCGCTCGTTCGGTGGCTGTGACGTTGATCTTTATGCGTTCATCGATGGTGTGGCGCACGAGTGCGTCGCAGCGAGCGAGCGAATAGCGGATTGCGTCGGCCAGTGCCGATTTCTGCGAGAGTTGCCTGAGGGTGGCCTTGTGCCAGGCGTTTAGTGCAACCAAGACCGGGCCAGAGCGCGCTTGGTGCTCCATCCGTCGCAGTTCGGGCGGTTTGCCGCGAATCTACTCTTCCATCGCTTACAGCACGTTGCAAATGACTCGCTGGTCCTTGCTACTGCTATTCCTGCTAGTTCCGCTACCGCAAGCGATGCTGGGGGCTACCGGGAACATCGCCGTCGCCGAGCTGCCCGACAGCTTGACCATCAGAGCAGTCGAACTGCGCCCGGGTGAGCGCGATACCGCGCTGGCTGGCCCTCGGTCCAGAGAAAGCGCCCCCGGTGCGGCCGCCGACACCCAGTCACTCCCCGAAGCCGTTATGGAACGGCACCTTCAAACGCTTATCGCACCAGTTGTTGAAAAGGTAGGTGTGATGGGGCTGTGCTTCGCCGAACACTCCCGCTCGATTTGCGTGAGCGGCGTGGCCAAACTTCAGTTTCGCTGATGCTACCCTTCGCAACGGCGATTTGTCCCCACGGGGACATTTTGTGCAGCGCGGTGTCAAGGGTTCGCGCCTGCGGGGCCCAGCTGCGCGGGCCCTTGACGCTGAACCGACGGATCGTTGCTTCTATACCAACGATTTTCAATCACCCATCATGTGACAACTCGCCGTCCCGATCAGCGGCTTGAACTCTTCGAGTTTCGCGTTTGCATCGACTTCCTGCATGTACCAGGAGGTTGGCTCGCCGAAGTTTGCGGCAGCTGCGGGGCTGAGCGTGCCGATAACCATCAAGTATTTCGACTTCGGGGTGGTTTGCATCTGGCCACCGGTGATCTTTTTTGCTTCCGCCGCACTCAAGAGCTTCAGTTCGGAAACGGTGCCGCGCTCCTCATCGCTGCAGCTCGTGTCGCCGGCTCCTTGAAGCTCGAGGATCTGTTTGGCAGTTGGTGCAGCGTGCAGCGCGGTTGTCGACAAGGCGATGGTGAGGCTGAGAAGGATGGTCGTGAGTTTCATGCTCGTGGTGTGCTCCAGGTAATGGGTGAGGCCTGTGCAGACAGGCCCCGTAAAGGTTGTGTGGCTTACGGTTATGCTGCAACGGGCTCAGGTTCCGGTTCATCCTTCGGCGTCGTGTTGTTATTCATCTGCCAGAACCAGTTCTTCGGCTTGAGCTCGTCGCTGAGCTCGGTGAACCACCCCGCAATGTCAGAAGCGTCCTTGAAGCTAAGTCCGGTCTCACCATCGATCAACTGGAGCGGGAAAAAGAGACCCTCCTTGCCAGTGAACCAAGCGTAGATGTCGTCCAGGATGAGACACGGCACGTCGTTCAGGTTGTGCGTGTTGATGTAGGCCAGGATTTCCTGCAGCCGCAGACCGACAGTCGGATCCACGTGCTCGTCATCTTCTTTGAACACCGGCGTCATTCCGACCATGCGGTTCACCAGCCCTGCATTGCAGCCGCCGCCGAGCAGTTCACAACGCAGGTCCTCCACCGACTCGGCCACAGTGCGCCACGTGCTGCTGACGATGATCCTCGCATTCGGGACGTGGCGCTTCAGCGTGAATTCCAGCAAATCGGCTTGGTGGAACGCGTGCCTGTATTGGCCCATGTCTTTGGGCTTGGCCGGGTTGTACGGCCAGGCAAGTACCGTGGAACGGTCCGCGTGCAGAACGCCGTCGAAGTCCAGGAAGATGTAAACCGGTTTGGTGTAAACAGTGCTCGCTTTCATGAGTTGGTCTCCAGTGATGCAATTGTGCCGGAACAATAAAAGAACGTCAACAGGGCCTTTTTCACTGTTTTCGATTGCTACTCGCTCTTCCCCTGCTCGCCTTCCTGCGGTTGCGTGTCGGCTTCCGGGTGTTCGACCTGCTCGGGCAGGCGATGATGGAAGAGTCCACCCAGGTGGTCATCATCATCGGGATAGCTCTCGCGGCTACCCCAGTTCGCAGCGTTTCCTCCTTCACGCGTCTCCCTCTGCGCAGCGAGGGCGATGACGTAGTGATGAGGACACAGCACGCGCGGCTTACGAAGATCCTTCTGCCGCTCGCCCGGCGCGCCGCACTCCTCGCAGATGTGCCTCACGGCCTCCCTGGCCTTGTGAACCAGTGCAGACGCGGCGTACCTGAGGTGGATCCGCGTCAGCGTCTCGGGTGCGGTGGCGAACAGGCGCTCGATCTGTTCCGCTTCGTCCGGCTCCAGGTCCTGGCGGCTGCGGACGTTGGTCGCCAGCGGCGTTTCAGGCGGCAGGCTGTCGTTCCAATGCGGCCGGAGTCCGAGCTGCAGTTCCCCCGTGTCGGCGTTGATGATCGCGACATGGAGTTTCGGGCTGTTGCCGTCGCAGTTCAGAAGCCGCCTGTGGTCGGCCAGCACCTTGTTGACGGTGACGTACCAGCCGATCGGCAGGCTGTGCAGGGCCAGCAAGCGGGTGCAGGGGCCGATAAGGTCAAGGTGCGTTGCGATGAGGCTCGCGAGGTTCGTGCAGGGCTGTTTTTCGGTGTTCATGGTTCAGTCTCCAGTGTGAAAGGTGGTGTGCCAGGCGTGGTAAAGCGCGCGGGCATCGATCAGTGCGTGGTGGTGGCCGGTTGCGCCATCGGCCGGCAGGTTCGTCAGGTAGTGGTCGCGGGCACGGTTGAAAGCCTGGATTGCATCGGGCCGGTCGATCAGGTGGTGCATCAGCGCCGGCTGGATCCAGTGCTCGGCCGCCCATCGCTGCGGGTCCGGCGGCAACTGCATGAGCACGTCCCAGTCCGTCGGCCAGTCGCTGGCGAGTTGCACCGGTTGCCACGGATCCGAGCGCTGCCGTGCGATGAAGGTCTCGATCGCGGTGAGCGCGCCGGCGGCCGTGCAGACGAGCGGATCCAGCGCATGCAGTTGAGGCAGCACGGTGGTGCGGACGAAGTCGCTGCACTCCCGTGGCGTCCAGCCCTCCTCGAGCACCAGGTACAACTCGTCGCCCGTGTCACGGGCAACGAGCGCCAAGCTGATCGGCGCGCAATGCGTGCTGTCACGCTGGGTGTACTCGGTGTCGAAGAACAGAACCACCGGTGCCATGGGATCGGGGGTCGTCAGCTGGCGTTCAGGGCGTGACATCTTCGATCCGGTCGATCAGGTTCAGCGCCCAGGCTTCAAGCAGATCGGCGGCCTGGTCGAGCGCGAACATCGCTTCGAGATGCGTGCGGACGCGCGCGCGGATGCTGCTATCGCTGCGGATCGCCTTGAGGGTGCGTTCGAGCTTGCGCAGGCGTTCGGCTGCATCCTTCTGCACGAAGGCCCTTTGGCTGTTGTCGTGGCGGATGAAGTCCTTGGCCCACTCGATCCGCGCCAGCGCGCGCTGCAGCCAGGCTGCGGCTGCCGTTTCGTCGGTTCCCATGACGTGGTCGAGGAGCTGTTCGAGCATGCGCTCGTCCTCGCGGTCGAGCCGGCGGGTCAGATCCCGCGCACGTTCCGACGTGATGGCGGCGCTGCTCGTGTGCACCCGGCTGAAGTGGTAGAGCAGCGTCGTGGTGGGAGAAACCGTGCGACCGCCGATCTCACCCATCGAGAGCAGGCTTGCTGCGGCGCTGGCGCAGGTGACAAGGGCGCGGGTGTGGATCTTGCGGCCGTCACGACGCCAGCGGTCAATGCGAGCACGCATCGAGTGCATGGAGTCGACACGACCGCCATTCGATTCGATCTCGATCTCGACCTGGTCGTACTGGTAGTAGCTGAAGCTCTCGTCGATCAACTCGACGCAGCGCTGCATCGCGATGGGTTCGACCGGTGCGGCATACAGGATGCGCGCCGTGTGCGTTTCAAGGATCCGCGTCACGAGCGCGGAGCTGCTGTCCGGCCCGGTCATCACCGGGGCGGCGGTCATCGTGTGCATGGTGTTGTACATGGTGTTTTCTCCTGTTGTCCTGTTGGTTACTGCAAGCCGGGCTGAAGCTGGATCTGTTTGCGGCCCCACTTCCCGTCGGCGAGCAGGTAGTAGGCTTCGCCCGGTTTCAGCGTGGTGGCCGGCCGCACCTCGGTGACGTGCGGGCTGCCAAGCGGCGCGGCGGGCAGCAGGTTGCGCATCGCCCCCATCGTCGAGGGGTCGGTGTTGCGCATGAAGATCTTTCCGGCGGTGTTGTTGAGGATCACGCTGATCGCGCTGTTGCTGCGCCGGTCGTTGCCGATCGCGTATTCGATCGAGGCCACGGACTGGGTTGCCAGCACGCAGATCACGCGGTGCGCACGGCAGCGGTCGAGGAAGGACTGCTCGCCGGATTCCGGATCCGAGGTGATGAAGCGCTGGAACTCGTCGCACACGTAGCCGACCGGGCGCTCCTTATTCTTGCGGCAGAACGAGGCCTGGAAGAACTTGGTCTTGAGCACGCGACCGACGACGTTGGTGCTCTCGTGCGCGATAGCGCCGGGCGAGAACAGCAGCACCTTGCCGTTCTCGATCTGCTCGCGGACCGAGAGCGTGCCCTCACCGCCGCCGAACTCGAAGGGCGAGAGCTCGACCAGGCGTTGCACGTCCGGGTTGCACAGCGCCTCGAGCAGCGGATCGAGCGTCATCACCACGTAGTTGAACTGCTCGATCAGGTCGGAGGCCGAGGCATAGCGTCCGAAGGGATCCGCGATCCGGGCGGGCAGCCCCGCCTCCTGGGCGATCTTCGCGAACACGCCCTGAACCTGCTTGAGCGCGCGGTGGCTGCTGCGCGCATAGTTCAGGATGGTTTTCACGTGGCCGAAGTAGGAGAGATCTGCCTCGTTGTCGATGGCGCCGCCGGCCAGGTCGGTCAGGGCTGCGCGAGCTTCTTCCACCAGGCTCCCGTCGGGCAGCTTATCCAGAAACTGCGCTTCGGCCTGCACGAGCTCGCGCAGCATCGAGCGGCCCAGCTCAATCCAGTGTGCGTTGTGTCCGTCCGGATCCCGGTAGTAGTCGGGTGCAATGCTTTCAAGCAGTGCGAGGCGGTCGGTAATCGAGAGGTGCTGCAAGCCCTCGAAGAACACGACGCGCAGCTCCGGCGAGACCACCACGAGACGGTCCGATTCGCCGGCGGCGTCCAGCTTTTTGCGGATCCAACCGGCCAGCTCGTCTTTCGGGTCGATGACCAGCAAGGACGCACGGTCGCCGTTCGCGAGCTGGTAGGTCAGCAGCGAGTGGGTCAGCGGCTGAACGGCGCTCACCGTCTTGCCCGAGCCCGTTTCGCCCATCGTCATCCAGTGCCGACCCATGATCGCCGGCGGGATCGTGCGCATGCCGAGCCACTCGCCGGGCAACTGGAAAGCAGGCTCGCCGGCCCACTCGCGCGGCGGGGTGGGGGTCATCGGCTCACCGGGTGCCGGCCGCTGCTTGCGTGCTGCCGCCCATTTGGCGCGGAGCTGACTGGTTGCGCTGTTCGGTTGGGGATCGCTTTTCGCGTTTGCGACGTGATCCAGGAGTGCCTGGACTCCGGGTTGCAGATTCGTGTTCATAAAAAACACCTCCTTGAAAAGTATTGTTGTCGCGGAACAATAAAAAGAAATACAAAAAAATCAGCCGATCTGTTTCAGCCTGCTCGCCAGTAATGCCTTCGTGATCGCACACGTTGCTCGCCGACGCCGTTCGGTTGGCGGGTTACGCTGCGCCTGACGTAGTCGCTGCAGCCTGTAGTCCATCAGTCCGAGAACCCCGATCGACTCAGGGAGCCTGCGGACTATCTCGTTCAGTTCTGCCCGATCCTCCGGCATCGGAATCGCAAGCCAGAAGTAGTCGAAGCTGGCTGCGATCTGCGGTAGCCTCGAAAGGTCTGCCTGTGCGAGATCGGAACAGCGTGCCACTTCGATGCCGTGCAGCAGCAGCGCGACAAAGGCACGTGTGAGGGATAAATCTTCCCCGGTAACGCTCACAGCGGCGATGGCATCTGCCCGGTAGTAGGTACTAGGGTTGCGGGTCCCTTGATCCTCTAACTGGATGCGAGGCACTTGGTTGCCGAAGAAGATCTCGTAGGCATGCAGCTTTAGATCTCGGAACTCACCGCCCAGTGACAATCCCTTCAGATCGGGTTTTCCGATCCACTCTGCCCCTTCCGTGGCAAACGCTTTGAGAATCAGAGACTCATCCAGTTGACCTGCAATGCGGGTGTCGGTGGGATCGATTCGGGGAGTCGGTGTACCACGTCCCCGTGCGGTCTTACCCTTCAGCACGGGACTCAGCGCGTACCACGCGTCGCGAAGTTTGTTGCGTGAGAGGTTCCCGAAAATCGACTGCGTGGCGAGATCGAGATACACCTCTTTCGGCGCAACCCGGCCGATACGCTCGAGAAGGGAAAGCCCCTCCGGTCCGATCTTCGGCGGCTTCTCATTCAGCGCGGGGAGCGTTCCTTCTGAAGACTGGATCAGCTCTCTGAGCTCTGTCTCATAGAACTCGACCGCTTTGCGGTTGCGCCAAAGAACCGACGGATCAACGTTGAGGCGCTCGGCCAGAAGGGCGACATACTCTCCGAATGACGAGGAGCCTTGTTCTTCCCAGTATCCTGTCTGTTCGATGTCGAGCAGCAGTCTTCCCATCCGCGCCCACGACTTTTCGCGTAGGTTCGTCATCTGCTCAATCGCCGTTCCAAGCGAACCGGCAGCTGATGCGGTGACGTTGGTTGAGAGGTCGGCAGGAGTTGGGGCGGGTTCGGTGCTCATGAAGTGCTCTGGTTTATAGTATTGTTCCGGGACAAGTATGGTTTGTCAACAGGTGCCACTTAGTGTTCGTGTCGCTTGACAGCCAGCACTGGCGGCAATTGCACTCCCGGCGAGTCGTTCGCCACCAGCACGATCACCGGCCCGAACTGGGCGCGCTCGTTGACCAGCGCTTCGTCCAGATCACTGATCGTCATCGAAGGGGCTTCTTCAAAGAATGTTCAGATTCCGGCTTTTAACAACTAACTTAAACTCCCTACGGGACCATGTTTAAGTTGGCTGCAATAACTCAATGTTCACAAGGGAAAGCACCCTCAGGAAGTCACCGAACGGTGCACGTGAGGTGATTTCTGGTGCTGTTACTGCACCGAACAGTGCAAATTTGCCGACGGCGTGCAGTGTTACATCCCCAGATTCCGATAGCCGGCACTGACTGTCCTCCCGAACTGTGTTCCGTCCCCGAGAGGGCAGATTGTCCGTGAGAGGACCTTTACGCGGTTTCATACGAAATCGTGGCCAGTTGTTCGATGAGGGCGCCAAAGAATCGCCGACGGCAACAGGAAGGTTTTCGCCAATAGCCCAAAGAGCGTTAAAAAAACAGTGGCTTGTTCAACTAACTTAAACACACTACGGGGCCATGTTTAAGTTAGCTGCAATAGCCCAATGTTTACAATGGGAGACACACCAAGGAAGTCACTGAACGGTGCAATTCGGTGACTTTCGGTGCTGTTACTGCACAGCTTGCTGCATTAACAGCGTTTCCTCCAGAAGAGGAAGGTGGGCGCCTTTGTTGATTGTTTCCGGAGATCTTTCTCGACCCTGGTTGCGCCGCCGTAGTTTCCGGTACTCCTATTAATCCTGGGGCATCTCGGTATTGTTATCCCAGATTTTCACCTCGTTTTGGGTGGATAGCTATGCTTGGACGGGTGGGCGCCTATCGTTTGCGATCAGGTCTGCCAAGGGAACGCAGGTTGTCCTCGGACGCGGGGGGCGTTACATATAGGGGCGTTACATCCCTTGCAAGAGAGTGACGCGTCCGTTACAAGTAAACAACCTCCGGTCGAATGCTAGGGGAGCGCTTTGTGCTTGTGATCGGTAGTGCCGGAAAGTAACACCTTGAATTAACGTATGTAACGCCTCAATGTGGCCGCACGTCGATCTCGACTATCGGCGTTACATAGACGTGTTATGCCTGACGTTCGACTGCGCCGTGATCAATTGCAGGGAGCCCGAGGGGCACGGCATGGCAAAAACGCGCAGTGAAATCATGCGGTCGGTCCGCAGAAAAGATACCGGACCAGAGCTGGTAGTCAGGCGACTCCTACATCATCTAGGACTGCGTTTTCGACTGCATCGCAAAGACCTGCCCGGCACACCCGATGTCGTTCTACCCAGGCATCGAACGATCCTATTCGTCCACGGCTGTTATTGGCACCGACACCCGGGGTGTCCACTCAGCACGGATCCAAACACGAACAAGGCATTCTGGGTGGCAAAGTTTGCTGCCAATGCCGAGAGAGACGCTCGTAAGACCAAAGAACTGGAGGCGTTGGGTTGGCGCGTTCTCGTGGTCTGGAGCTGCGAAACACGGGACTTGGATCGTTTGGCTGCCAGGCTGGAAAGTGAATTCAGCGTTACCCGTACCGACGTACGTGACGCTTCAAGCTCTCGCCGATAACTTCGCCTAGCCTCACCGGCACAGCGTTGCCGATCATCCGTCCAATCGGTTTGAATTCGATTCGGCCGTCGGGCGGGGCGAAACGGTAGTCGCTCGGGAACGACTGCAGGATGGCGGCCTCTCGCAGCGAAATCGCTCGGTCCTGCTCGGGGTGACCGAACCTGCCGTTTCCGAACCCATAGCATAGTGTGGTCATGGTGGGAGCGGGCTCGTGCCACGACATCCGACCATACACGCTGGGGTATGTGTTCCCACTCGACTTGCGATGGCATGCCGCTCGGAGTTGTTCGGGCCATTCCTTCCAGCTTCCCCCTGGTCTGGAGTGTTTGATCCGGGCCAGGTTCGTCTCGTTCAGCGATGCGGAGCGATGAAGAGGGTCGGTGGGGCAAGCTTGGCCTGCCTCGATACGCGGGAGCCCGGCAATCGCCTCAGCGACGGTAACGGGCTTACCTTGGTGCGTCGGGGGAATCAACTCGATCGGGCCAAGACGTGAAGCCAGCAAGACATGCCTGCGTCGTTGCTGCGGCAAACCATAGTCGATGCAAGCCACCGGATTTGCCCAAATGGCGTATCCCGAACTCTTCAACTCTTCGACGAAGTCGCCATACACCTCGTGTCGGGTGACATCTGGCACGTTTTCCATCGTCACGAGTTCGGGGCGGACCTCGGAGATCAGCCGAGCAAACTGGTAGAGCAACGGCCACTTGCGGTCGTCGCGGGTGTCACGCCCCTGGTTGTATGTCGAGAATGGCTGGCATGGGGCGCAGCCTGCCAGCAACTTGACTGAACCGTTCGAATACCACTGTTTCAGCTGACTACCGCTTACGCGAGCGACGTCGGCGGCGACGAAAGAGGCGCCGATGTTGTACTCGAAAGCGTACCTGCAGGCCTCCTCGAGATCGTAGCCCGCGCGCACCCGAACGCCCGCTCTCTTGAGCCCAGCGCTCAAACCACCCGCCCCGCAGAAAAGATCCACCGCCTCGATCATCGTCACCCCTTTGTTCGCATTCTACCTGCCACTGCGGTCAAGATCGAGGAGGCAGCGAACCTTCGCCTATCGTGTCTTTATGCAACTGCGATCAAGGTAGAATCGAGCTCGAACCCGACAGCCCCGCTGGTGCTGTGTCGTGCTTCGACCGCGTGCTCGAACGTGACGCAGCTCTTAAGAACCAAGACATAAAATATGCAGACTACGGACACATTTGCAGCATCGAAGGCAGTCTTCACTCGAACCCCGCCAGAACCTGGACAGCTGGTCGAAGTCCGCCGGCGGCAGTGGGTCGTAGCCGAAGTCGCTGCTTCAAAGCTCTCCGGAGGTGTTCGTGTCGAGCACTGTGTAACGCTCTCCTCGATCGATGAAGATGGCCTGGGTGAGGAGTTGGAGGTCATCTGGGAGATCGAGCCCGGCGCACAGGTCATCGAACGTGCGGGTCTGCCTTCGATCACCGGGCAGGACGATTCAGATACGCTCGAAGCCTTCCTCGACGCCGTACGGTGGGGCGCCGCCACCAACGCCGACCGAGGCTTCCTCCAGGCGCCATTCCGGAGTGGTGTCAGCATCGAGGACTTCCAGCTCGACCCCCTGGTGCGCGCCATCGACATGGCCCGTGTGAACTTGCTCATCGCCGACGACGTCGGCTTGGGCAAGACCATTGAGGCCGGGCTGGTCATTCAGGAGATGCTGCTGCGGCACCGTGCGCGCACCGTCCTGATCATCTGCCCGGCCTCACTCCAGGAAAAATGGCGTGTCGAGATGCTGGAGAAGTTCGGTCTCGAATTCCGAATCGTCGACACCGCCTACATCAAGCAACTGCGTCGCGAGCGTGGCATCCACGCCAATCCGTGGACGTCCCACCCTCGGCTGATCGCCTCGATGGACTGGGTCAAGAGCGGTGAGGGTTTGCGTGCCATGCGGGACGTTCTTCCGGCGCATGCAGGCCATCCGCGCAAGTTCGACCTCTTGGTCGTCGATGAAGCCCACAACATCGCCCCTGCCGCCGGTGCGCATTACGCGCTGGAGAGTCAGCGCACACGCTTTGTCCGTGCGATCAGCCCGCACTTCCAGCATCGCCTGTTCCTGACCGCCACCCCGCACAACGGTTTCACGGAGTCGTTTACCTCACTGCTGGAATTGCTCGACGACCAGCGCTTCGCCCGCAACATCCTCCCCGACGAGAAGCGGCTGAGTCAGGTGATGATCCGTCGCCTGAAGAGCGATCTCGTCGACGCTGAAGGCAAGCCGCTTTACGCACAGCGCAAGCTACAGGCACTGGCGGTTCCTTATACGGCCGAGGAGCGGGAGATCCACCAAACGCTGAACGACTACTGTGCCAGCCGTGAGAAGGACGCGGAGCGGTTCGGAGGCACCTTCGGTACCTCGTTCGTCAATCAACTGCTCAAGAAGCGCCTGTTTTCGTCGCCCGCCGCGTTTGCGTCCACCCTCGAGAAGCACATCGCCACGCTGTCGAACACCATCAAGCCCAAAGTGCAGGATGCCCTGGCCGAACGGATCCTACGCAAAGCTATCCTGAAAGTGGATGAGGATTATGCTGACGATCAGGAAGTCGAGAACGCGCAGTCGGAGGCCGTCGAGGAGGCGTCGCGCCGATCCCAGCCGCTGACGCAAGAACAGCAAGGCATGCTGGCCGACTTGCGGCAATGGGCGCAGCGCGCCAAGAACCAGACCGACTCCAAGGCCAGGACCATCCTCGACTGGCTCTCGGCCAACCTCAAGCCGGGCGGTCAGTGGAATGATCGCCGGGTGATCCTCTTCACCGAGTACCGCACGACACACCAGTGGATGCACGAGATCCTCGTCAGCCACGGTTTTGGCGGCGAGCGCCTCGGCCTGCTGCATGGCGGCCTCACGCAAGATGAACGGGAACCCATCAAAGCGGCCTTCCAGGCGTCTCCCAAGGATTCCCCCGTCCGCATCCTGCTCGCCACCGATGCGGCCTCCGAAGGTATCGACCTGCAGAACCACTGTAACTGCCTCATCCATCTGGAGATCCCCTACAACCCGAACGTGATGGAGCAGCGTAACGGTCGTATCGATCGTCACGGACAACGCGAGAAAGAGGTGCTGATCTGGCACCCCGTCGACGGCGGCAGCGATGGTCTCGCCTCCGTTGGTGGCCATGGTGAGGACATCTTGCGCGCCCTACGCAAACTCGAGTCGATGCGCGCCGACATGGGCAGCGTCAACCCGGTCATTGCGCCGCAGATGTCAGGTCTCATCGAAGGTTCGGTGAAGGATCTGGACACTCGCCTTGCAGAAGCCAAGATCGCCAGTTCCCGACGCTTCGTGCGCGCCGAACGGGAACTGAAGGAGCGCGTCGCCAAACTTCACGAGAGGCTTCTCTCCACTCGGCAGGACTTCCACCTCACCCCAGACCACATCCAGATGGCGGTGAAGACCGGCCTCGCGCTGGCAGGCCGTCCCCCGTTGGAGCCCTTCACGCTCCCAGACACACCCCAGGGCACCGTATTCAGGATGCCATCTCTTTCGGGCTCGTGGGCGCGCTGCCTGGAGGGATTGCGTCACCCACATACTCAACAAATTCGCCCCGTCACCTTCGACCACGCTGTGGCCAAGGGGCGAGATGATGCCGTACTGGTCCACCTGAACCATCGATTGGTGCAGATGTGCCTGCGGCTGTTGCGTGCCGAGGTCTGGGCGCAGGACGACGTGAAGAAACTCCATCGAGTCACCGTACGCACATTGCCGGACGGCAGCATCGAAGGTCCGGCCGTGGTCGTCATCTCAAGACTGGTCGTCACGGGCGGCAACCACCATCGCCTTCATGAAGAGCTGACCGTCGCGGGCGGCTACCTGCGCGATCAGTCGTTCCGGCGCGAAGAGGGCGTCACGCGTGTCCAGCAGTGGCTGGACGAAGCACAACCGATTACCGCGAACGACGCTTTGTTCGATGCCCTCCGCGTGCGCTTCGATCGAGCCCAGCAGGCCATCCTGCAAACGGTGGACGCACGCTCAAAGGACAGACTGAAGTTCCTGGCGAACACGCTTCAGACCCGCAAGAAGCAGGAAATCGACGATATCGACACGGTTCTCGACGAACTGGAGAAGGCGATCCGGAACGAGCTCAATAAAGATCAACAGCCCGAACAGCTCACGCTCTTCACCGAGGATGAACGCACTCAACTCAGACGCGATACCGCTGCATTGGAAGCGCGCCTCGCTCGGATACCGGCAGAACGACTCCAGGAGGCTCAAGCCACCGAGACGCGCTACGCCAAGCTTCACGACCGCACCTTCCCGGTCGCAGTGATCTTTCTGGTTCCTGAGTCCGCTGCGAAAGGAGGTGCAGCATGAGCACCAACACCGTGCATCACGACTGGCTGGCGCTCATCGAGATTTCCGGCCCCTTCCTCGCCGTTCCCGTCCTCACGGAGGTTTTCCCGCAAGGTTTGGAGGAGCTCGATGGATCCAAGCGGAAACGCCTGCGCCAGGCGTATGAGGAATGGCGCGAGGCGCTTGAGACGGACGACCCCCAATTTACGGAATTGCACGCTGAGTGGATCGACGAGGTGCTGGCTCGTGGGCTGGAGCTCGATGAGAACCGCAAAGGCGACGTTCTGAAGCGTGCCGACTGGTGTGCAGCCAATCTGAAAGCAGCTCTGCCGGAGCATGGCGTGACGCTGTCTCCGGACCTCGCTGTCGTCGACGAGCAACGGTCCAACAAGCCGCTGATGCTCATCCAAACTTACGGCAACGACGTCGACCTCGATGCAACGCTGAAGTTGAACGGATGGGCGGCTACACCGGCCGATCGCATGGTTCAACTTTGCCGTTCCACCGGCTGCCGTCTTGGGCTGGTGACCAACGGCGAGCGCTGGACGCTGGTCGACGCACCTATCGGTGCCGTTACGACCTTTGCCAGCTGGTACGCCCGCATCTGGAGTCAGGAGCCCATCACCCTGCAAGCTTTCGTGCATCTGTTGGGCATTCGGCGCTTCTTCGTCGATGAATCCGAACAGTTGCCCGCGCTATTGGACCGCTCCCTGAAGTATCAGGACGAGGTCACCGACGCCCTCGGTGAGCAGGTGCGTCGTGCCGTCGAAGTGCTGATCCAGGCACTCGACAAGGCCGACCAAGATCGCGACCGCGAATTGCTGCAAGACGTGAAGGAGCCGGAGCTTTACGAAGCCGCGCTGACGGTGATGATGAGGCTGGTGTTCCTGCTTTCGGCCGAAGAGCGTGGCTTGCTGTTGCTCGGTGACGAGCGTTACGAGGCCAACTACGCGCTCTCGACGCTGCGCATGCAACTGCGCAAGGAGTCGGAGGAGATTCTCGAGCGCCGCTGGGATGCGTGGTCAAGGCTGTTGGCCATCTTCCGCGCCGTGTTCGGTGGTATCGAACACGAAAACCTGCGTCTGCCCGCGCTGGGCGGCTCGTTGTTCGACCCGGACCGATTCCCCTTCCTTGAGGGCCGCCCCAAGGGCTCAAGTTGGCGCACCGACACGGCCAAACCGTTGCCGATCGACAATCGCACCGTTTTGCTGTTGCTTGAGGCCATCCAGCAGTTCCAGGGCCGAACGCTGTCCTACCGAGCGCTGGACGTCGAACAGATTGGTTACGTCTACGAGGGTCTGCTGGAACGCACCGTCAAGCGAACTGCCGAGGTCACGCTCGAGCTCGACGGTACCAAGAATGCCAGGACCCCCTGGGCCAAGTTGGCCGAGCTGGAGTCCGCCCGGCTCGACGGCACAGAACGCCTCGCAGAATTGCTCCAGGAACGCTCCGGAAGTTCCGCCAGCCGTGTGCGCAACGACCTAGGAGTCTGCGCGGCAGAAGCCAAGCGTCGGTGAGTTAAGTCCTCGCGGGCGTTTCGGGGCCGGTAGACTGTCGAGATGACGAGCTATCTGCCCTATTGCCCGCAGCAGCAGATGCTGCTGCCCCAGGCGCTGCAGGAGTGGCTACCCGAAGGCCACTTGGCGTACTTCATCAGCGACGCGGTCGACGGGTTGGATCTGAGCGCGTTCCACGCCCGGTATGCCGGTGGCGGACCGCGCAACCAGCCGTTTCATCCGGCCATGATGGTCAAGGTGCTGCTGTATGCGTACGCCACGGGCGTGTTCAGTTCGCGCAAGATCGCGCGCAAGCTGCACGAGGATGTGGCGTTCCGGGTCCTGGCGGCAGACAACTTCCCGGCCCACCGCACGCTGAGCGACTTTCGCGCGGTCCATTTGAAGGAGCTGAGCGAGTTGTTCGTGCAGGTGGTGCGACTGGCCCGCGAGATGGGGCTGGTCAAGCTCGGGACGGTGGCCATCGACGGCACCAAGGTCAAGGCAAACGCCAGCCGCCACAAGGCGATGAGTTACGGCCATATGGTGAAGGCGGAGGCCGAGTTGAAACGGCAGATCGAGGCGCTGCTCAATCGGGCCAAGGCCGCCGACGACGCCGAGCGGAACGAGCCCGAGTGGGATGTGCCGGCCGAGATCGCGCGGCGCGAGGCGCGGCTGACGGCGATTGCTGAAGCCCGGGCGCGGCTCGAGCAGCGCCAGCGCGAGGCCGATCAGGCGCGCGGGCGCAGCGACGATGACGAGCGTCGCCCGCGCGGCGGTGACGGCAAACCGAAGGGCGGGCGCTACAAGCGCGACTTTGGAGTGCCCGAGGACAAGGCGCAGGAGAACTTCACCGATCCGGACAGCCGCATCATGAAGCGCGCCGGCGGCGGTTTCGATCCGAGCTACAACGCCCAGACGGCGGTCGACGAGACCGCCCACATCATCGTGGCGGCCGAGCTGACCAACAACGCCAGCGACGCCGGGCAACTGGCGGGGGTACTGCAGGCCGTGCGCGACAACGTCGAACACCGACCGCGCCAGGCGCTGGCCGACACCGGCTACCGCTCGGAGCAAACGTTCCGGGAACTCGACGGGTGCGGGACCGAACTGGTGGTGGCGCTGGGCCGGGAAGGTAAGCGCCGACTCGGCTTCGATCGCGAACGCAATCCGCACACCGCGCAGATGGCCGACAAGCTCGAGAGCGAGGCGGGCAAGAGCGCCTACCGAAAACGGAAATGGATCGCCGAACCGCCCAACGGCTGGATCAAGAACGTGTTGGGATTCCGGCAGTTCAGCCTGCGGGGCCTGGAGCGCGTCAAAGCGGAGTGGAAGCTCGTCTGTATGGCGCTGAACCTGCGCAGGATGAGCACATTGAGGACGGCATGACGGGAAAAGGGGGCAAACCTGTCCCCGTTGCCGTCCGGCATGCGCGCCGCGCCGTCGCAAAGCAACTTGACCACGGCCTCAGTCTCGTGCAGCACCTCGCGGTTCGCCAATCATTCTGCTAGAAAACACGCTCTGGAGTTCTGCCGCGCAGACTCCTAGCCAAACCTGCCGACGACACGCTTGCCGATCGCCTGCTCGCTGCCTGTCACGGGGACGCAGACCTACGTGATCGCATCAAGCCCTTTGCTCATCTGGTGCGCACCGATCCATGGGGCTATCCGCTGGTCTATCCCGCCGGTGCCTTCATCGTCACCACAGGCTCCGACCGCCGGGAGACCGGCACCCACTACACACCGAAGTCGCTCACCGAAACCATCGTCGCCGAAACGCTCACGCCCATCGCCTACGTCGGTCCGTCACAGGGCACGCCGCGCGCGGATTGGGTGCTGAAATCGCCCGCCGAATTGCTCAACTTGAAGATCTGCGACCCGGCGATGGGATCGGGTGCATTCCTAGTGCAAGCTTGCCGGTGGCTGGCCGATCGCCTGGTGGAGGCATGGGCGCAGGCCGAGGCGCAGGGGCACACGGTCGGCATCGACGGGCGTGTCATGGCCGCCGACGCCGACGCCGACGTCGAGGCGCAGCCGCGCGACACCGAGGCACGCACCATCGTTGCACGCCGCCTCATCGCCGAACGCTGCCTCTATGGCGTCGATCTCAACCCGCTGGCGGTCGAACTGGCCAAGCTCTCAATCTGGCTGGTGACGCTGGCGAAAGGTCGGCCCTTCGGCTTCCTTGACCACAACCTGCGTTGTGGCGACAGCCTGCTGGGCGTCCATCGGCTGGATCAGCTCACTCAGCTTTCGATGAACCCCACCGGTCAGGGTCAGCTACGCCTGTTCGGTGAGAACATCGAGCAGGCCGTGCGCGAGGCCATCGAACTGCGGCAACGGTTGCGCGAGATGACCATCCGCGACATCCACGACGTTGAGGCGATGGCACATCTGGACGCCGACGCGCGCTGCAGGCTGGCCGTGCCCGAAAGCATCGCCGATGCGTTCATCGGCGAGGTGCTCGCATCGGGCGCCGGTGCAGCGGTGTTGGAGGACTCGCTGGTGTCCCTGACCGTCCAAGCCGGGCAGGCCATTCATGGCGACCGCGACGTGCTCGCCTCGATGCACTGGAGATTTGTCGCCGCGCTCTCGACTGATCTGCCTGCCGGCAAGCCTGCGCGTCGGCCATTCCATTGGCCGTTGGAGTTTCCGGAGGTGTTCGCGCGCGAGCGAGGCGGCTTCGATGGCATGGTCGGCAATCCGCCGTTTCTGGGCGGGCAGCGCATCACCGGCGTCGCGGGCACGGCCTTCCGCGATTGGCTGGTCGCGCACATCGCCGAAGGGCGGCGCGGCTCTGCCGACCTGGTCGCCTATTTCTTCCTTCGGGCGTGGACTCTGCTGCGCGAAGGCGGCGGTTTCGGGCTGCTCGCGGTCAACACCATCGCGGAAGGCGACACGCGGCAGGTCGGGTTGGAAGCGATGGTAAGCGCTGGGGCCGTCATCCACGCGGCCTACCCGAACGAACCGTGGCCCGGAAAGGCGGCGGTAGTCACCAGTCGCGTGCATGTCCACAAAGGCGAGTGGTGGGGCGAACGCTCGCTACTTGGACGACCGGCTCCCTTCATATCGGCCTTCCTATCCGATCGTGAGGAATGGAGTCCAGAGCGTTTGAAGGCGAACGAAGGTCTTGCATATCAGGGGACAATCGCGCTCGGCATGGGCTTCGTGCTTCTGCCCGATCAGGCTCGCAGGATGCTGGATGCTGATCCGAGAAACGCCGAAGTAGTCTTCCCTTACATCAATGGCGACGACCTCAATACAGACCCCGAGCAGAAGCCGAGCCGCTGGGTAATCAATTTTTGGGATTGGCCACAAGAGAAGGCGAAGACATACACGCTGCCTTTCGAGTGGCTGGAAGAGAACGTGAAGGCGGAGCGCCTTGCCAACAAGGACAAGGGCGCTCGCGAAAAGTGGTGGCTGTTTCTCCGAGCACGATCTGAGCTTTACCACTCCATCGGCCGTGGCCGCCATTTTGAGCGCCACCCGGATGACTGGGCCTCAGATACATCTCCAATGGAACGGGTCATCGCCATCACCCGAGTCTCGAAGTTTCTTAACGCAGCGTTTCTACCGAACGATCGGATATTTACGCTTGACCTGTTTGTGTTCGCTTTGAGCGACGCCGGCAACCTTGCGCTTCTCCAGTCCTCTATTCATGATGTGTGGACTCGCAAGCAGTCTTCGACGCAGGAAACGAGGATGCGGTATACGGCTACCGACAGCTTCGAGACCATGCCACAGCCAGCCAGAAAGGACTCGCTTCACGACATCGGAACGAGCTATTCGGATTTGCGTTCATCAATAATGCAAGAGAGTGAGTTTGGCCTCACCAAGCTTTACAACCGTTTCCATACCGACACCGAACGTGATCCCCGCATCGAAGAGCTGCGGACATTGCAGCGTGAAATGGATACCGCTGTCGCACGCGCCTACGGCTGGGATGACCTTGCCCTCGAACACGGCTTCCACAAAGTGCCGTATCTACCAGAGAGCGACCGCATCCGTTTCACCATCTCGGAGGCCGCGCGCGTAGAAGTCCTGCAACGGCTGTCGGAGTTGAACCGCCAGCGATACGCGGAAGAGGTCGCACAAGGGCTGCATGGCGATACCGAGTCGCGCACCTCGACCCGAGCCCCACGCGCCAGACGCACCGCCAATGCAGCAACGGCCCAACCCTCGCTCGACTTCGATGCCATTCCCGCCAACGAGGGCCAATACCTCAATGTCGCCGAGCCGAGCGCCGGCTATCGCGCCGGCCCAGTCCACGCCATCGTCGAATATCTTTGCGCCCGTCCCGGCTGGCACGCCAAGGCCGACGTCCTCGCCACCACCGGCATCACCGATGGCCAATGGAATACCGCAATCGCAGAGCTGCTCGCCGCTGGTCGTATCGAACGTCAAGGTGAGCGGCGGGGGACGCGGTATCGCGTCCAGCCCAGTAGCGGGACCGACGATCACGAAAAGACGTCATGACTCGAATTCAAGCCGAGTCGGCGCTTGCCATGACCGCCAATCTGAAAGTCCTCGAACGCCTCGAGATCGATCCCTACAGCAACATCGTCGCTGTTCTGACTGAAGTGGTCGCCAGTGCATGGGACACGCGTGCTTGGTATGGACCTATTGCGGCCCAATGGCTAAACCACATTCCCGGATCGACGCTCGGGGACTCGCACGCCGATGTGGCGCAGTTGAAGGCATACTGAAATGACGACGCCGTCGAAAGATCCAACGATTTCGGATTTGTACCTGGCGTTTCGCCAAGCAAAAACTGCGCTGTATTTCGAGAGACGCGGTGTTGGTCTTCTAGAAATCGCCAAGTACGAGCAAAAGCTGCCCATCAACCTCAATGCGCTCAAGGCCAGGGTTGCGAGCGGCAAGTGGTTCGATGAGATCGAGATTGGTGAGATCTGGGTTGTTCCGAAGCGACAGCATGCAACCGATGATAACGCTGACGGGGTAGTTCGGATCGGTGTACCCAAAAAGGCTACAACGGCTCGCCCCTTGGACATCCAGCTTCGCTTGAGTCCGCATCCAGAGTTCGCGATCGTCGAAGTGCTCTACCTTTGGCGTTTCGGTGGCATCCTTGATGCGCTGCTGTCAAAGAAGGAGGTTCTGGGCTATCGGCTCGACCTTCGGGAGCAGCAGGTCATTCCGCATCGTCGATGGCTCTTCGAGTATTGGCCGAGGCGATACCAAGCTTTCCGCTCGGCGCCACTTGAGTCCGCGAAGACCGCGCTCAATGAAGGGGAGCCGACGTTGATCATCAGCGCCGACCTTGCGAGCTTCTACGACACCGTCGACCCGTCGTTCATGCTCAGTGAGGCGCTGCTCGCCGAACTAGAGAACCACGGCGCATCGAAGGACGATGTCGCCGAGTACAAGCGGGCCACGGCATCGTTGCTCAGGGCGTACGCACGATTTCACGAGGTAGCGTCATCTCGAGCCGCGCTGCCCATCAAGGTCGGCGTGCCGATCGGTGCGCTCACGAGCCGGGTGGTTGCGAACCTCTCCCTGGCCCCGCTGGATCGTCACATTGCCGCGCAACCCGGCATCCTCTGCTACCGCCGGTACGTCGACGATCTTGTGATCGTCGCGCATGCGCCCGAGGGGGATGAAGGTGTCGTCGCCACCATGCGCAGATTTCTGCCCGTGCTGCCAGGTGATGACGCCGTGCTTAGACTCGACGTGAACGCGCTTGATCGCGGGGGATCCGAGTTCCAATTGCAGAAGGCGAAGGTCCGCGTCCATCACCTCGCAGGCGTCCCGGGCATCGACTTCGTGGAAGCCGTCGCCTCCGACTTCGCGAAAGCCGTGAGTGAGCGTCGAGCGTTCGTCGATTCATCCACCCTCGTCGGCGACGGGGTGAGTCATCTCATCCGAGCTGGTGAGGCGGAAGGCTCTCCGTTGCGAGTATTGCGCGAGGCCGACCGCGCGCGCCTCGAACGTTTCGCTCTGTCGACGAGCCTGTCCTCTCTGGAGCGCGTGTCGAGCCTCATCGATCACGACGAAGCTCGCGTGCTCGTACGGGACAGCCTTGAGCGGGTCGGTCGGGTGCTCGATGCCGAGGACAACTGGGTCGCCGACCTCGACGTCTCCTTGCGCCTGCTAAAGCTCGCAATCAGCACTGGCGACTGGGAGTCGGCGAGAGAACTGCTTGGGCGCATGGACCGCGTGTGGGGGACGTACGAAGCGCTTCGAGCTTCGACGGCGTGTCTTCACTACCGAGGCAGGGAGATCAAGCAGGGCAATAAATCCCCGTGGACATGGCTGCGCAATTATCTTCATGAACGCCGTATCGAGGCGATCAGCTCCGCCCTTCCCATCGGCATGGACGCTGCCCAGATCGCGACGAGGTTCCCGGGCGGACTGAAGGTTAGGACGAAAGAGGTGAAGGCGACGGTTCTTCGTCGTCGTGCCGAACAGCTCGCCGCTGCCGATTTGCGCGTGCGTGATCGTGAGGACGACGCTCACTTGAACAGCCACGATGTCGACTTCGACAGAGATTGGCTCCGCGCCGATGTTAAGACAGACGCCGAGCTTTCTGCGCGCCTCGCCACGATCGACGAATTCGTTTTGCGCTGCAAGGAGTTGGGTGATCGCCCGTGGCTTATGCCCGCCGCGCAACTGTTCCTCTGCACGCGTCCGCCGTCGTACTTCGACATTGCTCGACGCTGGCTCTATCGAGTCGAGAAGGAGGGCTTCGCCCCAGACGTGTTTGAACAGCTCCTCTCGGTTGTCAACGCCGTGCGTGGTACAGAGTACAGCGATGCGGTAGGGAAGGTCATTGACCAAAGTACAGTGTCGATTGCGTCCTTCTGGGCTGAGGAGCCGCCGCTAGGCTCGGCTTCGCCGCTCGACCCACGGATCATCCTCGGCAACTTGTCGGTCAGCGACAAGGCGTGGGAGGCAGCGGCGATTCGCACTGGTCATGCGCCATACAACGCACCCTTGCTGACTCTGGAGCGTCTGCAAGGGGTAGCAAGTATTCTCGATCGCGCGACGCATGTGGCACACGGGCATGGTTCAGCGGTCCTCGTCTTACCGGAGCTGTCCCTCCCTCGACGGTGGTTCCGCTCTGTGTCGAACCACGTCGTGCGCCTCGGACGATTTGGCCTAGTCACTGGGCTTGAGTACATCCACGACCCGAAGAACGCGTACGTCAGCAACCAAGTTTTCGCGGTTCTCCCAGGCCCGTTTGCGTCGGCGGCAACCTGGCCGTGGACGAAGCGACTGCCTGCGCGCGAGGAAGGTCGACAGCTCGCGAACCTGAAGCCGCCGGTATCGTTTCCGCCGCCGCCGTCAAGCAGTCTCCCGCGCACCGTCGTGAAGTCGGCGTGGGGGGGGCTGTCGGTGCTTATCTGCAGCGAACTTATCGAAGCCCGACGTGTAGCCGATCTCCTCGGGCGCGTGGACGTAGTCCTGTGCCCCGCGTGGAACCCCGATACGTCGTCGTACGATCACTTGATCCAGTCCGTGGGGTTCCAACTTCACTCCATCATCGCGATTGCAAACAACGGCCACTACTCGGATTGCCGAGCATGGGCTCCGCGATCGGCACGATGGAAGCGCGATCTGTGCAGGCTCATTGAGCGCGATGTTGATGATGTCGTGTTCGTCGACATCCCGCTCGCCGAACTCGTCTCGTTCCACAGGGGTGACTCCGTGGAAGGCTGGCGCCCGTTGCCACCGGACTGGCTATGAAAGAGCAAAAGCTTTGTTTAGAGGATTGGAGGGGCTGGAGTATGGCGACGAACAAAAAAACCAACCGCAAGAAACTCGCACCAGCGGTGCGAGGACCCGCCGTGACGAAGGACTAGGATATGAATGAGACACCCGTGGGCGACGCCAATGCATGGATCTCCATTGATCGCGATCTCGGCACCGATCGCAGGCTCGCGCCGTACATCCTGGTTCTGGAGGGTGACCAGTCCCTCTACCCGGCCATCGCGGAGGACGACTGGGTTCTGGTCCTGAACCCAGCTGGCGACATTACCCGTGTCGGGCGTGTATTGCGTGTCCGTTCCGATCTCGCAACCACTACGCTCTATTTCGACCGAGTGCTGTCGACTGACGAAAACGTTTCGATCGGCCTCATCGCACTCACACCGCCGTCCTCTGGAAGCGTCGGTCGGGTCCAGTGGACGGATTTTGTCGAGGCCCTGCCCAAGGCTCTGAACAAGACCATCGCCGATGTGCCATCGATAGGCTCCGACGCCAGATCTCTTCGATACCAGCAAGAACTCGCCTATATTCGTGAACTGCTGCAACTGGCAGTGATGGACGACCTGCTCGGCCCGGCTGGCGGTCCTCATGAGCGAATCGTCGATATGGGTGTTCGTGATCGCTATCTGGTGGGCAAGCTCGCCCCGCGTGAGGCGGCACAAGGTGGCATCGAAGGGCTCGAAGGGCCACTGGCGAACGAAGACGCAGAAGAGCCCACCGACCCTAAGGCTCCCGGGCAGCATGAACCCGGTGCGGAGTTCGGCACGGTGACGGGGCGTGTCGAGCCCGAATCCGATGCGGCAGACGAGATTGACGCGGCCAGCAATCAGTCGCTGGTGCCGAGCAGCCTCGGCATGACCTTCTGTGTGGATGGTGATGCGGATCGGATCGAAGTCGAGGTGCGGTGGGGTCGCTACGAGCGCAGAAACGATCACGAGATCTTCCGCACTCGCAAGAACAAGGAGACTGGGGCCGAGGAGCAGACCAAGGCCAAGGTCTGGCAGCGCATCCCCTGCGGGGGCAAGCTGGTGCTGCCACTAACCGAGGGCGTGATCCCCCATCAAGCGCCGGACAAGAACTATCCCGAGGTGCGGGTGCAAGGCTCCGTGCGTGCCAAGAATGCGAATGGCGACCGCCTGGTGACGCTGTTCCTGGTCAATGCACAGGAAGAACCCGAGACCAACCGCGACACGGCGTGGGTGTTCCAGCCCGAACTGATCGTTCGCTCGGAGGCAGAAGCCACCAAACGCGCCATCTTCCGTCGCCGGCCCGTGCTGCAGTCAGGCGCCACGGGATCGGAGACCGAGGACACAAAAGAACGTCTCTCTTTGGAGATGATCTACCGCAACCGTGTGGAATTCGCCGTAGGTCATGGGGTCGCCGTCCATGCCGAAACGGCGGATGACGTGACGCTGGCCACCGAGGTGCGTACCGCCGTCATGCCGCAGTACGAGGTGCAGGTCACCGAGACACCGGGTCTCGATGCCACCGACCGGCCGGCAATGAAGGAAATGGTGAGCAGTGGTCTGCTCGACATGCAGCGCCTTGCCAGCCTGGATGTCGCCCCCTTGGTCGAGGCCCTGAATCTGCTGACCAAGGATTACGCAGCGTGGATCGAAGAGCAGCGGGCTCGGCTCGGCGTCGATGTGCTCGGCTACGAAGCGCAGGCTCGACAGGCGATGGATCGATGCCAGGAGATTCAAGCGCGTCTACAGCAGGGAATCGACACGCTAAAAAGCGACGAAAAGGCCTTAGCTGCCTTCCGATTTGCGAACCGCGCCATGGCCACGCAGCGCGTGCGCAGCCAATACGCTCTCGAAGTCCGGCGGGGCAGGGACGTCACCGTCGAGCAGTTCGACGTGCTGAAGAACCGCAGTTGGCGCCCGTTCCAGTTGGCCTTCCTGTTGCTGTCGATCCCATCGCTGGCCGACCCGACGCACCTGGATCGTGTGCAGCCCATCGACGCCTATGCCGACTTGCTCTGGTTCCCCACCGGGGGCGGCAAGACCGAGGCCTATCTGGGCGTCGCCGCCTTCACCATGGCCATTCGGCGCATGCAGGGCAAGCTGGGCGGATACGACGGCTCGCGCGGTCTGGCCGTCATCATGCGTTACACGCTGCGCCTGCTGACATTGCAGCAGTTCCAACGTGCCACGGCCCTGATCTGTGCGATGGAAATCCTCCGGCGTGAAGCACTGGCCAAGGGTGACGAATCGCTGGGCACCGAACCCTTCACCATCGGCCTGTGGGTCGGTAACAAGGTGACGCCAGGGACGACCGAGGACAGCCATCGAGCGATCGAGGACATCCGCAACCCCGGCAAGTACAACGCCGGGGCGGCGTCTCCCGCGCAACTGACCAGTTGCCCCTGGTGTGGCTCGGAAGTCGCTCCAGGGCGCGACGTGGAGGTCGACAAGGGCCGTGGGCGCACCTTCGTCTACTGCGGCGACAAGAAGGGCCGCTGCGACTTCTCGAAGGGCAAGTCCAGCAAGCTCCCTCACCCGGGCATCCCGGTGCTCGTCGTGGACGAGGAGATCTACCACCGCCCCCCGACGATGATGATCGCCACCGTGGACAAGTTCGCCATGATGGCGTGGCGGGGCCAGGTGCGCACGCTGTTCGGTCGGGTGGGCCAGGAATGCGAACGACACGGCCTGCTTTGGCAGGGAGCAGTCTGCAATGGCAACCACCAGGCCGGCAGGGGACTCAGCGCGACCAAGGTCAAGAACATCAGCCCGATTCGACCACCGGACCTGATCATCCAGGACGAGTTTCACCTGATTAGCGGACCGCTCGGCACCATGGTCGGCTTGTACGAGACGGCCGTGGACGAGCTGTGCGGCTGGAAACTCGGCGAGCACATGGTCAAGCCGAAGATCATCGCGTCGACCGCCACGGTGCGTAAGGCCCGCGAGCAAGTGAACAACGTCTTCATGCGGCGCGTATCGGTGTTCCCGCCACACGGTCTGGACGTGGAAGACAACTACTTCTCGGTGCAACGACCCATCGAGGACAAGCCGGGACGGCGCTATCTGGGCGTCTGCTCTCCTGGAAGTTCACGACCTGCGATGCTGATCCGCGTCTACACGGCATTCCTGACCGCTGCTCAGGCTCTGTTCGATCGCTTCGGCGAACCGGCAGATCCGTACATGACCATGGTCGGCTACTTCAACTCATTGCGAGAGCTGGG
The DNA here is from genome assembly GCF_055393985.1 of Thauera sp. DNT-1. Classification (NCBI taxonomy): domain Bacteria; kingdom Pseudomonadati; phylum Pseudomonadota; class Betaproteobacteria; order Rhodocyclales; family Zoogloeaceae; genus Thauera; species Thauera sp. DNT-1. The sequence goes on from NZ_AP043752.1 coordinate 3,647,832, forward strand.
GGGCATGAAGCGCTTGGCCGAGGACGACGTGCAGACACGCTCATACCGGGTGCAAATGAGCATGGTCGAGCGGCCCGCGCTGGCACAACGCAGCGTCAGCAACATCCGCGAGCTGACCTCACGAGTCTCCAGTCAGGACATCCCGAAGTACCTCGACAATCTCGAGGTGAAGTTCAAGGCTGAGTTCGATGCCGCAGCCGGCAAGTACGTGACCAGGTGGCAAGAAGGCGACACCCGGGCAATCGATGTCGTTCTGGCAACCAACATGCTGTCGGTCGGTGTCGACGTCAATCGGTTGGGGCTGATGGCCGTCAACGGGCAGCCCAAGGGCACTGCGGAGTACATCCAGGCCACCAGCCGGGTCGGTCGTTCCTTCCCGGGCTTGGTCTGCACCGTACTTACGTGGGCACGGCCACGCGACCTCTCGCACTACGAAACCTTCGAGCACTACCACTCCACCTTCTACAAGCACGTCGAAGCGCAGTCGGTTACGCCTTTCTCGCCCCGCGCGATGGATCGTGGCTTGACCGGATCGCTGTTGAGCTTGATGCGGTTGGAGAACGATGTGTTCAGTCCCAACGAGGGGGCCGGCGAGCTCGACAAATCGGACCGCTCAGAGATCACCGAAGCCATCGACGTGTTGGTCAAACGAGCGTGGAACGTCAGCGAACTATCCTCCACCAAGAGCCTGGCCGAGCGGGAGCTAAAGGAACGTGCGGACGAATGGGCCAAAGAGGTCAGCGTCCCGGGGCGAACGCTGGCATATGAAAAACGCGGGCCGAATGCGGCTACGACCAAGAATTTGATCGAAGCACCCGGCATCAAACCATGGGACAACTGGACCGTGCCCATGTCGATGCGCGAGGTGGAGCCTGGCGTGCGCTTGATCATGAATACCACCCACATTTCGGACGATCACGACTGGAAGCCTCGTCTCGCAACGACGAAGGATGAGGATTGAAGATGACGACGAGCAATAAGACTCCAGTCGGAGAAGTGAGGCCCAGTCAGTTGCTCTGGACCTACGGGCCAGGGGCGTTGATCGATCTGCCCAGTTTGTCGGTGGTGACACTCGGTATCGATCGTTGGGAGAAGGATCGTTGCCAGCCGATCCAAGAAGCTAGACTGCTGGCCGCCGTGAGGAAGGTGCTGGGGGGACAGGTTGAGAGCCTGCGGATGCCGCCCTTCCAGAAAAGCGAACTCGTCGACCCCTGGTCGGCCGAGGCCAACATCGGCGTTCCTGTCCGGCCATTCCCGCGCTGGATGCGCTGCGTGAAATGCGGTCTGCTGTCCCCCTTCGACGCTGGGCTGTTCGAGATCAAAGAGCATCGCTTCAGACCTGAGCGAACTCGGTTCGTCCATAAAGGATGTCGGGGTTCGAAGGGCGATCAACCCGCCAAGGACGCCGATGCCGTACCGGCACGTTTCCTGTTGGCCTGCCGTGACGGCCACCTGGACGACTTCCCTTGGCATTACTTCGTCCACGGCGGCAACAGCTCGTGCAAGGGCACGCTGCGCTTCTTTGAGAGCGGCGCCTCGTTGCAGACCGAGAACCTGTGGGTGAAATGCGATGCGTGTGGTGCTTCAAGGAGTATGGCGCACGCTTTCGGCAAGGCCGGAAAAGAGAATTTGCCGGCTTGCCGAGGGCGACACCCCCACCTCGACCACTTCGACAACGAGTGTGACGAAGAGGCTCGGGCGGTTCTGTTGGGCGCCACGAACAGTTGGTTCCCGATCACCCTCTCTGCGCTGGCGATCCCTCAAACCAAGGACCCGCTCGGTCAACTGGTTCAGGATGGTTGGGGATTTTTCGAAGATCTCGACTCCGAAGCCGAAGTGTCGGTGACGGTGAAGACCTTGAAGAAGACCGGGGCGCTACTAGGGATCGACAAGTATCCGGCGGCGTCGATCTGGTCGGCCATCGAGGCACACCGTAGTGGTGGCGGACAGGAGGCCGTGGGTGAAGCCGACATAAAGGGCCCCGAATGGGACGTGCTGACAGAGGCTAATCCGCCCACGGACTACCCGCACTTCATGAGCAAGAAGGTCGGCACGCCACCAGCTTTTGCGAAGTACATCAGCAGAGTGCTCCTTCTGGAGCGACTGCGCGAGGTCAATGCCTTGCTCGGTTTCACTCGCGTGGAGGCACCCGAAGAAACAGGTGACCCGAATGAGCGGCCTCAGATGGCCAACCTCTCACGAAGCAAACCTGATTGGATTCCCGCGAACCAGGTACATGGTGAGGGTATTTTCATCCAGTTCGATGAACGGGCGCTCGCCGCCTGGGAAGCACTGCCTGCTGTCGCACAGGTCGACAAGATGCTCCGGGGCGGCCATAGGGGATGGCGAAACTCGCGTCATCTCGACCCTAATGAGGGCTACCCCGGCATTCGCTACGCCATGCTCCACACGCTTTCGCACCTATTGATCCGGGAACTGGCGCTGGAGTGCGGGTACAACGCTGCGAGTATTCGTGAGCGCATCTATGCCGACACCTCGGGCGATACCCCTCAGGCTGGTATCCTCATCTACACAGCGGCGGCAGACTCCGATGGGACGTTGGGGGGGCTCGTCGATCTCGGCAAACCGGAGAACTTCGGGCGCCTGCTGGAACAGGCCTTGAATCGCTCGAAGATTTGCTCGTCAGACCCTCTCTGCTCGGAGCACGACCCGGAGAAGGACCGCTCCCTGCATGCCGCAGCTTGTCACGCTTGCAGCTTGGTAGCGGAGACGTCCTGCGAACGAGGCAATCGCTACCTGGATCGCTCACTACTGGTTCCGACCCTGGAGCGCGTCGGCGCGGGTTTCTTCCAGGGTTTGTGACATGGAAGAACTCCTCGATGCCGTCGCGGCCGTGGCTTCTAGGCTGCCACCCGAGAAGCTTCGAGCGATCGCAAACCGACTTCGCGGGACCGATCCCGACAAGGCCGTAGGCGCACTTTCGGGCGTTCTGAACACGCCCGCTTCCGCTGCAGTTGTGGATCGGCTCGTCGATACTTGGCGTGCTCACGACGTAAGCCCCGATGAACTTGCGTCGATGCTGCTGGCCGCTGGGTATGTCCTCACCCAGGTCATGAGACGGCAATCGACCGAGCTCGTCTGGACAGGACCGACGACCCCCATCGTTTCGGCACGTCGAACGGAGCAGGCGCTTCTGCAAGTCATCAACGCTGCCGAGCACACGCTCTTCATGACGAGCTTCGTGGCCTACGACGTCTCGACCATCGTCCGAGCGCTCAATGCTGCAGCTGATCGTGGGGTAATGGTCTCGATGCTGCTCGAGTTGTCTCAGGAACACGGCGGCAGTCTCGACTTCGACGTGATCGGCAAGATGAGAACGCTCGTTTCTGGGGCACAACTATATGCTTGGCGTGACAAGACGGAGCCCTTTTCAGAAGGACGCGTCCACGCCAAGGTCGCCGTCGCCGACGGCAGAGTGTGTTTTATCACCAGCGCCAACCTGACAGGTTACGCGATGGATCGGAACATGGAGGCAGGAGTCCTCATCACGGGTGGCCATATCCCCCGACTGTTGAACGACCATTTGCAGGCCCTGGTGACGCTCAACGTAATTGCACCCGTTTGAGGCTCTGGGACGGCATTCCGTTAGGCGCTTGGAATCCCCCGGCTTCTGATCGTTGTCACCCTGGTCGATCAGTCTGGGGAAGCACTCTTTTTCCCTCAAGACATCGCGTAGCCGCATTGTTCGAGTCCTTAGGATTGAAGGCTCTCGGGCTTGTCGAGATCGCTGGTCACTTACCCAATGCGTCAGGCTGCCGGTCCTCGCGAATGTGCCCTCGCGACGAGGGTGGGTTTGAAGTCTACTGAGAGGGGCCAATCGCGTCGCAGCTTTCTCGTCGCGATCGGCGGCGCTTCGTGAACATGAGACTTCTGTGTGACTTCAAGATTGGCCGGGCCTTTCTATCGTCGATCGTACTTTCATCAACAGCAGCCCACTATTTACAAATATTGTGCATCGGTAATGCCTTTGTGCAGCTCATTTCCAGACAGACCTTCTGCCGCTGCAGCGTACGCCATAGCTGCTTGCAGTCCAGAAACGTTAAAGAAGTCGATCTCATCGTCGTCGTACTCGTTGACCAAATCTCCTAGCGCATCTTTTGCAGCGGCGAGCGCCTCGCGACGTGTCTTGCCTACACCAAACGGAAGATCTCCAAAAATGCAAACGACCGCGCTGCTTGGGCAATCGATCTCGGGTAAATTCAGCGCGCGCCCCATCTCATATCCGTCATCACGGTGCTGCATTGCATAGCGAGCCGCGAATCCGCTCAGTTCGAAATATTCGACATTCTCGCTGTTGAATTTTTCGCCTCTTGACTTGAACCATGCTCGCGCCTGGCGAAGAGCTGCCTCCTTCGATCGGCCTGCGCTGTAGTTGCAGTCGCCAATGGCTACGATGAAGGCCTTTGAGGCCTGGGTTTTTTTCGGTTCCATACTGCTTTCCTGTTTTGATGTTGGTTGGATGTGAGTTCTTTCCGCTGCGACCGATTGGAATGTGTTTGTCGTGTCGCAGATGCAAATATAAGGATAAAAATTTAAAACACAATAGGGTTTTCTAAACTTGTAAATTTCCTGATTTGAAATATACGGCCCAGCTCAGGCTTGGTGTCTGCGAATTTCACGACAATTTTTATTTGTATTTGATGGCTTTTTGCATCAGCTGTAGGGCATCAAGAGATGGAGTTGAGAGAGTTCCCGCGCTTTGAGTATGTGTGGCGTGGATACAACGGCACGATTGGGTGCGAGGTGCGAGGAGCGAGGTGTGCGGCGCGCGCGGGACGGAGCGAACACCCTTCCCTGCGGAAGCCACTGAAAGTTGTTTTTTCGTGCGTGCGGTGCTGTAAAAGCACCGTATGGCGACATCATTTCGCAGCATGATGCGATTTCGTTGCCCTGGTGAGTTGTTTCATCAGCTATGCCCGAGTCTTCAGCATTGCTGGTTATCGGGTGAAATGCTCTACGAGGCCAGGGCCATCGCACTCGAATGACATGGCCTTTTTGAGTTTTTCCAAAAAAGTCGTTCACGTTCAATAGGTTATGCAGCCATCTTGTGAACCCTCTCGAAAACGCGTCTACTCTCGTCTTTTGGGCGATGGAAATGCGCGGAGCGGGAGTCAGTCTGATGGAGAAGCTCAGTGAGCTTGAAGATCCTCGCCAGCCGAGTAACGGCACCCGCCACGACTTCCGGGAGATCCTGGTGATCGCGGTGTGCGCCATGCTCTCGGACGCCGACAGCTTCGAGGACATCGCGCTGTGGGGTCGGCTCTTTGCGCTCCAGGACGGGGCGTCGGCGCTCGAACAGTCGGGTGTCGGCGTTGGATAGAGGCAGGGAAACGTAAGGGAGCAGCCATGCCCGTGAAGACCGTCCTCGACGGCAGCGCCGTACCGGTCAGGATCTGGACCGACGACATCGATGAAGGCTCGAAGGCGCAGCTCGCCAACATCGCGAGCCTGCCCTTCATCCACCACCACGTGGCCGCGATGCCCGACGTGCATCTGGGCATCGGCGCGACCATCGGCTCGGTCATCGCCACCCATCAGGCGATCATCCCGGCGGCGGTGGGTGTCGACATCGGCTGCGGCATGGTCGCCGCGCGGCTGTCGCTCACCGCCAACGACATCGACGAGAAGCGGCTGAAGAAGGTGTTCGATCAGATCAGCCGCGACGTGCCGGTCGGCCGCGACCAGCACGCGGACGGCCGGGTGCTGGTCGATGCAGTGCGCCCCTTCGAGCCCGGCCTCAAGGCCCTGACCGAGCGCCATCCGCAGTTGCTCAAGGCCTTCGGCAAGTTCTCGAAGTGGGCGAACCAGATGGGCACGCTAGGGGGCGGCAACCACTTCATCGAGGTCTGCCTGGACGAGCACGAGCAAGTCTGGGTGATGCTGCACTCGGGCAGCCGGGGCATCGGTAACGCCATCGCGACGTACTTCATCGAGCTGGCGAGAAAGGACATGGCGCGCCACATGATCCACCTGCCCGATCGCGACCTGGCCTACTTTGCCGAAGGCAGCGAGCACTTCGCCGATTACGTCGAGGCGGTGCACTGGGCGCAGGAGTACGCGATGGCCAACCGCCAGGCGATGCTCGATCTCGTGCTCGCGGGGCTGGCGCGCCACTTGCCGCCATTTACGGTCACCACCGAGGCGGTGAACTGCCACCACAACTACGTCGCCCGCGAGCACCACTTCGGCGCCGACGTGTGGGTGACGCGCAAGGGCGCGATCCGTGCGGGGAAGGGCGAACTCGGCGTCGTCCCCGGCAGCATGGGCGCGCGCAGCTATATCGTGCGCGGCAAGGGCAACCCGGAGAGTTTCTGCTCCAGCGCCCACGGCGCTGGCCGGCGCATGAGCCGCACGGCGGCGACCAAGCGCTTCACGGACGCCGACCTCGCACGCCAGACCGAAGGGGTGATCTGCCGCAAGGACAAGGGTGTGGTCGACGAGATCCCCGGGGCGTACAAGGACATCGATGAAGTGATGGCCAACCAGCGCGATCTGACCGAGATCCTGCATTCCCTGAAGCAGGTGGTGTGCGTGAAGGGGTAGACGGGGTGAACATGGACGGGTCGGCTCAGCGCTTCATGAGGTGCGCAACCCTGATTGAGCAGGCAGAGGGCCTTCTGATTACTGCCGGTGCCGGTCTAGGCGTTGATTCGGGCTTACCAGATTTTCGTGGTAATGAGGGCTTCTGGCGCGCCTATCCAGCCTTGAGGCACGCACAGCTAGGAGTCTGCGCGGCAGAACTCCAGAGCGTGTTTTCTAGCAGAATGATTGGCGAACCGCGAGGTGCTGCACGAGACTGAGGCCGTGGTCAAGTTGCTTTGCGACGGCGCGGCGCGCATGCCGGACGGCAACGGGGACAGGTTTGCCCCCTTTTCCCGTCATGCCGTCCTCAATGTGCTCATCCTGCGCAGGTTCAGCGCCATACAGACGAGCTTCCACTCCGCTTTGACGCGCTCCAGGCCCCGCAGGCTGAACTGCCGGAATCCCAACACGTTCTTGATCCAGCCGTTGGGCGGTTCGGCGATCCATTTCCGTTTTCGGTAGGCGCTCTTGCCCGCCTCGCTCTCGAGCTTGTCGGCCATCTGCGCGGTGTGCGGATTGCGTTCGCGATCGAAGCCGAGTCGGCGCTTACCTTCCCGGCCCAGCGCCACCACCAGTTCGGTCCCGCACCCGTCGAGTTCCCGGAACGTTTGCTCCGAGCGGTAGCCGGTGTCGGCCAGCGCCTGGCGCGGTCGGTGTTCGACGTTGTCGCGCACGGCCTGCAGTACCCCCGCCAGTTGCCCGGCGTCGCTGGCGTTGTTGGTCAGCTCGGCCGCCACGATGATGTGGGCGGTCTCGTCGACCGCCGTCTGGGCGTTGTAGCTCGGATCGAAACCGCCGCCGGCGCGCTTCATGATGCGGCTGTCCGGATCGGTGAAGTTCTCCTGCGCCTTGTCCTCGGGCACTCCAAAGTCGCGCTTGTAGCGCCCGCCCTTCGGTTTGCCGTCACCGCCGCGCGGGCGACGCTCGTCATCGTCGCTGCGCCCGCGCGCCTGATCGGCCTCGCGCTGGCGCTGCTCGAGCCGCGCCCGGGCTTCAGCAATCGCCGTCAGCCGCGCCTCGCGCCGCGCGATCTCGGCCGGCACATCCCACTCGGGCTCGTTCCGCTCGGCGTCGTCGGCGGCCTTGGCCCGATTGAGCAGCGCCTCGATCTGCCGTTTCAACTCGGCCTCCGCCTTCACCATATGGCCGTAACTCATCGCCTTGTGGCGGCTGGCGTTTGCCTTGACCTTGGTGCCGTCGATGGCCACCGTCCCGAGCTTGACCAGCCCCATCTCGCGGGCCAGTCGCACCACCTGCACGAACAACTCGCTCAGCTCCTTCAAATGGACCGCGCGAAAGTCGCTCAGCGTGCGGTGGGCCGGGAAGTTGTCTGCCGCCAGGACCCGGAACGCCACATCCTCGTGCAGCTTGCGCGCGATCTTGCGCGAACTGAACACGCCCGTGGCGTACGCATACAGCAGCACCTTGACCATCATGGCCGGATGAAACGGCTGGTTGCGCGGTCCGCCACCGGCATACCGGGCGTGGAACGCGCTCAGATCCAACCCGTCGACCGCGTCGCTGATGAAGTACGCCAAGTGGCCTTCGGGTAGCCACTCCTGCAGCGCCTGGGGCAGCAGCATCTGCTGCTGCGGGCAATAGGGCAGATAGCTCGTCATCTCGACAGTCTACCGGCCCCGAAACGCCCGCGAGGACTTAACTCACCGACGCTTGGCTTCTGCCGCGCAGACTCCTAGGCTTTCAGGACATCGCTTGCCCTGACGCTTTTCGAACGCGCCCACGACTGGCCTGGGGCTTTTATGGGCATCGGCTGAATCTCTATCGGCAGACGGTTCCCGGGCCAGCGATTCAAATCCTCAGGGCGATCGCAAATCGCGTTCCGGATGGCGCTTTCGTTTTCACCAGCAACGTTGACGGGCAGTTTCAGAAGGCCGGATTCACTCCGGGACAACTTGTCGAATGTCATGGATCAATCCATAGGATGCAGTGCCTGGAGGGCTGCATGGGCGACGTGTGGCCTGCAGATTCGTGGGAGCCAGAGGTCGATGAGCGTGCCTGCATGCTGTTGAATGACCCGCCGCTGTGCCCACATTGTGGTGGCGTTGCTCGTCCTGCGGTCCTGATGTTCGGCGATAGTGAGTGGATCGATCACGGTCGGAGCTTGCAGCTTGCTCGGCTGCAGGGGTGGCGTCGCAAAGTTGAGCTGCTGCTGGTTATCGAGATTGGTGCTGGTACGACCATTCCGTCCGTGCGTCTTTTTAGCGAGGGGCAGGATGCGCCGATCATCCGGATTAACCCAGACGAGGCCAAGACTGCTGCCGACCGGGGCGTTTCGCTGGCCATGAGAGGCGTTCAGGCGATGCAGGGAATCGCGTCGGCGCTCATCGAGAGGGGTTTTTTCGATCGATGAGCACCTTGCCTAGAGAGAAGTAGACCTGAATCCGTGTTCTCTACAGCGCATACCCGCTCCGCGAGCCCCAGCGCATGATTCTTCTGCTGCCTGACTCCCAATCTCAGCTCACCGCAGCCCCGAGCGCCGTCCTTTCATGGCCCGGAGCGCCGGCGAGCCGGGCTTCCGGCGGGTGCGCTATGTCATTTCCCTTCTCCCGCGCGGCCGTCGCCCTTCCGCCGCAGCGAAATGGCCTCGATTCGGAGAATTCGGCCGCCGGATTTGCATCACGGCGAAGCCACCGCGCACAGTCGCGCCTGCACCGTGGTGAACACCTTCACATGCGCGGCCACGCCGCGCCCGAAGTCCAGCACCAGGCGCCGGGCGTGTTCGACGAACTTCGCCGCGCGGTACATCACCTCCTGCAGCACCGTCTTGATGCGCCGGCGCTTGGCCGGGTGGCGGATCGGCGAGAGCTCGCCGGCCAGCCCGAGCTGGCCGATCAGGCGCAGGCAGTTGTAGGCGAATGCGGCCAGATGCACGACCGCGTCGTTGGTGTCGAACTTACCCGAGGGCAGGCGCTCGAGGTCCAGGTCGGTCTTGATCTCGGAGTGGAACTGCTCGTGCGTGCCGTGGTGCTTGTAGAGCTCGATCACCTCGGCCATCGCCCCATCGAGGCTGGTCCACCAGCCTTCGATCTCGATCTCGGGCGCCAGCAGGTGCTGGCCCTTCTTGTCGATGGTGCGCTCGGTCACCCGCACCACCAGGCGCAGCGTGCGCTTGGCCTTCTTCCAGGCACGATCGATCTTCAGGTCCAGCAGCCCCACCCGCTTGCCCACGCGCGCTTCTTCGAACGCACCGGCGGCCTCGGCCCGATCCACCCAGGCGGTCTTGTCCTGGCGGCGCGGGTTCCACTTGGTGAGGTAATCGAACGAACGCCCGAGTTCGGCCCAGCGATCGCGCTCGTCGGCCAGCGCGAACAGCAGCCGCGCGCTATCGAAGCCGCTATCGGCGCGCCACAGCAGCTTCGCATCGGCGGCGCACACCCGGCGCAGGCGCGGGAGCGCGCGCTCGAAGAAATACTCCGTCTCCAGCGCCGAGTGGTGCGAACCCGCGCGCAGTTCCAGGCCGAGGTTCCAGCCCTCGTTGCCCAGGTACAGCGCGATCGGCGTGTAGCCGTCGACACCCTGGTAGGTGCGGCTGACCGCTTCCTTCTTGGTGTCGGAGTTGTCCATCACGAAGGTGTCCAGGTCGGCGCAGACGTAGCCCTTGTGCGCCGTGATCGGCGCCTCGGTGCGCTCGAGCAGGCGCAGGCTCAGCTCGTCGGTCAGCTCGCGCAGCTCGGCCGCGCGGGCATCGAGCCGTTGGCGCATCCACACGCTGCCGGGCACCTTGGCGAGCCCGAGCGCTTCCTTGAAGAAGCGGTCGCCGCGAAACGGCTCGATCGCCTCGAAGTCGCTCTTGCCCAGGCTCAGCAGCCCGACCACCGACTTGACCAGATCCGAGCTCAGCATGCCCTGCGACACTGGCAGCCTCGGGTCGATCACCGCCTGAACCTGTGCCGCCTGGCAGCACTGCCCGATCAGCGCCAGGCCCGAGTACGAGGTCAGGTTGAGCTTGGCGGATTGCTTGACTTCGAAGCGCGGCATGGTCGGTTGGGTGAATGAGTCGGATGCGTAATTGTACAATTACATCAATGCGTTAGGCTGGATTTCCGGCTAAACGAACACGGATTCAGGGTAGACATTCTGCGAACTAGCCACCTGCCTCGTGCGTTGCACCGTCGCCAAAGGAGACCTAAAAAAGGAAAACTTATGCTCGTTGCCATCATCGGGGGCATCGTCGGCTCGGTGTACGAGTTCCGCAAACGCCCTCGAAGGTCTTCGAAACCTTCTTTCACCCGAACGCGTTTTATACGGATGACGCCATCGCACGGTCGCGGTAGCCGACGCGCTGGTGAATGATCGCCATCCAGCGCTGGCCCTGAAAGACTGGGATCGGCGCAACTTGGACAACGGCGGTCGGGGCTAGCGCTTTGCGATGTGGCTGGTCTCCGATGAACTCGTCCCATATGGCGTGCCATGTTGAAAGAGCAGTATCGCGCGGTTGGTATAGGTTCTGAATCAAACGGCACGCAAATAGAAAAAAGGCCGGCGCACTCAATCATGAGTGACCGGCCTTCTGTCGGGCTAACGCCTCAGCCTGAGTGCTTCATGCGCTTCTTCAAACCGCAAAATCCTCGCGGTTCTTGCCTTCGAGCCAGCGCGGAGCGCGACCACGGCCGGTCCAAGTTTCGCCCGTTTCCGCGTTGCGGTACTTGATCGCCACTGCTTTTCCACTGGATTTCTGCTTGCCGAAGAGCTCGTCAACGGTCAGGTCAAACGTTTCGACCAAGCTGCGCGCATTCTGCAGGGCATCCGCACGCTCCGCCTTCTTGAGTTGAGCGATCTGCTGTTCGAGAGCTTCTTTTTGAGCCAGGAGTTCTTGAAGCGAAGTCATTATTCTCTCGTGGTAATTCTGGAAAGGGGTAGCTCCATTTCTGGAGTCGAGCGAGAGAATAACACGCCTTTCTTTAAGCTGGAATGCGTTTGAACTTTCCGATGACGATCCCCCAGACTTCCAGCTCGCTTTCAGTCTTCAACGCTAATGGCGGGTATTTCGGATTTCCCGCCAGAAGCATCACACGGCCATCCCTTATAGAGAGCCTCTTTACGAGTCTCTCTCCGTTCACAAAGGCCACCACGATGTGACCGTTTGCGGGTTCAACGCTCCGGTCGACAACGAGAATATCGCCCTCGAAAATGTCTGCTTCTTCCATCGAATCGCCTTTGACGGTGAAGAAGAAGGTCGAAACAGGGTTGCGGACGAGGTACTCATTGATGTCCAGGCGCTTCTGCGCATAGTCCTCTGCCGGTGATGGAAAACCTGCGGAAACAGGCGTCGCCCCGATCGTGATAAACATGCTTGGGGCGCCGAGCACCGCCCAGGAGAGGTCTTCGTTGATACAGCGAGGGCTACCAGGCACTGTTTTTCTTGTCCTCTGGGTTGATTATGGAGACGCCTTGTGCAGGCTGTACCTCAGACGGCGAAAGCGGTGGGCAGGTCGCTCCAGGATGTCGTGTAGGCGGGAGAAAGTCGCTCGCGCCGCATTTGCCATCCGGCCCGGTGGCCGGCGGCAGATGCTCTTACCATCCCGCGTCCCCATTTCCGGTTGATCTCATCCATCACCTGCATGGCGGCCTGTCGGCGTGCATCCTGGGCCGGGAGACCGAACAGGTCGGCCTGCCGCGCCGTTGTGGATCGAAGTTCGAACAGCATGATCCCGGTTTTGTGGTAAGCGAACCCAGGTCGGAATATGTCGTCCAGAATCCGGTGAGCCATTGCGATCAGGTGCAGGGTGTCGCTCGTCGGCGTGCCAAGGGGCAGGGTGACCGTGCGTTGGTATTGAGGTTCGGCGGGCTTGAAAGGGTTGGTACGGATCATCACTGTGAGGGCGCCCGCTTCGTCGCCCTGAGAGCGGAGCTTTTCGGCGGCACGGCTCACGTGGTGAGCGAGAGCTTCGCGAAGGTCTTCAATATCGACAACGAGGCTGCCGAACGATCGGCTGGCCATAATCTGCTGCTTCGGTGGCGTGACCGCCTCGAGCGACAGACAAGAGGCGCCGTTCAGTTCTCGCACGGTACGGGACAAGACTACGGAGAACTGCTCACGGATCCAGTCCGGATCGGACCGGCGCAACGCTTCCACTGTTTCGATTCCCATCTCGGACAACCGAGTTGCGATCCGGCGGCCCACACCCCAGACCTCGTCGACCGGGGTTTCCGAGAAAAGGCGTGCTCGTGTGGAGTCGTCGAGCGACTCCAGATCACACACGCCCTTAAAGGCTGGCTGCTTCTTCGCGAAATGATTTGCGAGCTTGGCCAAGGTCTTGGTGGGCCCGATCCCGACGCACACGGGCAACCCGACTCAGCGCGCGATACGTTGTCGGATCTCCTGCGCGTAGGTCACGAGATCAAGATGCCGGAATCCGCTCAGATCGAGGAAGGACTCGTCGATGCTGTAGACCTCGAGGTCCGGCGTGAAGGCACTCAAAACCTCCACGACCCGGTTGCTCATGTCCGCATACAGCGCGTAGTTCGAGGACAACGCAACCACCCCCAGCGATTCGGCGGTCGCCGCGATCTTGAACCAGGGCACGCCCATCCCGACCCCGAGCGCCTTCGCCTCGGCCGACCTGGCAACCACGCAGCCGTCGTTGTTAGAGAGCACCACTAATGGCCTTCCGGCCAGCTTCGGTGCGAACAGCTTTTCGCATGAGGCGTAGAAGTTGTTGCAGTCCACGAGGGCAAAGCGGTGCTCTTCGGCCATCGCATTTCCCGGGCGATCAGGCGTGCAGGGGTTCGACTGCAGGGGCTACGTCGACACCCTTGGAGGTGGCGGCGGTCGGTCGGACACCCAGTACGAGGGTTTCTGCCGCCTCATCTGTCATCAGCAAAGTGTGATCGCACTCCGGGCAGATGCGCCAGGTGTGTTGGCCGTCAGAGGCGAACTCATAGCGTGCCTGGGCGACAGGGGTGTGGCAGAACGGGCAGATCTGGTGGGAGTGAGGGGCGAGTTTCATGATGTTCTCCACTTGAAAGTGTGTTTTTATACAGTTTTTGGAGAGCAGCAAGGAGCCAGCGGTTCGAGAGCCAAGGGTAGGGGCTACCGCGCACCTTTTGGGGTACGAGAAACCATGACATGGCGACGAGATTCGATGTGGCGCTGGCGATGACCAGCCAGGCCCACGCTTGCCAGATCCACAAGGGCGCCGAGAATTTGGTCCGGGTGGTGCTCGCCTTACATCACCCATCCAGTGGCTGTGGCCACGCTGGTGCAGCGGTTTGGTTGCACCGAGGATCAGGTGGTCGAGGCTTTGCTGCACGATGTGCCCGAGGAGGAGGGTGGTGCAGGAGTGGTCTGAGCCGATCCGCGCAGCGTTCGGCGACAAGGTGTCCGCGATGGTTCAGGTTTCAACCGATGACCTCCCGGACGCCCAGCCTGGCGTGGGCGCAAGGAGCGCTATCTTTAGTATCCGAGGAAGGCAGAGGGGGAGGCGGGATCCTCGTTTCCACCTGCGATAAGCTCGCCAACCTGCTGGCGATCCTGTTCGATCTCACGGAAATCGAAGAAGCTGCGTGGGCGCGTACAGGAGGGAAGGTTGGTTCGCTCGGGTACGACAGCGAGCTTGTGTCGCTGTTTTCCGCGAAGGTGCCTGAGCCACTCGATGAGGCATTGAAGCGAGATTTGGCTGCGGTACTGGAGCGTGTGCCCCCAGCCGAGACTTGTGAGTTCGTCGGAGACTCAGTCTTCGTGGTCCGTGTCTTCTTTATCACTTTCGCCGACGACTGCGTCCACGCCAGCGGCAGCGACGTCGACAGTGGTATCTACCGCGCTCGCGGTAATGCTGACGGCGGTCGCACTTACGGATACCGCAGCCCCGGCAACGGTGACGAAGGCGCATCCGTGACGCCCGAGGGCCACGAGCGAGGGCAAGGATGATTCGGAACGACAGAGGCAATGCCTTGGTGCTGCGATTCTCATGTGCGTGACGTTGTTGCACCATGCCGTGTCCTTGGGGGTGGGAGCGGGCGGCTGGTAGGCAGCCGCAGGCACTCAGAGCGACCTCCGCCTGATCGCCAATGGCGGGTAAGGGGAGTTCCTTTCGAACTCACACATTCGGCCACTTGCTGCCACACATGGTAGTAGCCGAGTCGTCATTCGAGCGACCGGTGAGCTCCGGAACTAGCCCTAGAGCGAGCTGAGGCCAGCGTGATTCGTAGGATTGCCGGCACTGCGCTCTTAAAGCCGATACTCACCAGCTTTGCCGTCAGTGTCGGGCAAAAACCGTCGCGCTTCCGTCAAGCCCGACCAGAAGCGTCTCATAGGGTTGCGGGGTCGAGGTCTCCATTCCCGGCGACCCCTGCGGCATGCCCGGCGTAGCCAGTCCGATGGCCTTTGGGGACTCGGAGAGGAGTCGTCGGATGTCGTCCGCAGGGACGTGCCCCTCGACGGAGTAGGAGCCGACCTTGGCCGTGTGACACGAGCCGTATTGGTCCGGCATGCCCAGTGCCTTGCGGGCTGCGGGGACATTGTCGACGTCTTTCGTCACGACATCGAAGCCGTTCTTTCTCAGGTGCTCGGCCCATTTCCCGCAGCACCCGCAGTAAGCGCTCTTGTAGACCTCCACACGTACGGGCCCCTGCGCAAACGCTGCGCCGCTCATGATCATCAGGCTTGCCAAGAGCCCGCCGAGCAAAGTCTTCGTCTTCATGTTCGTCTTCCGGTTGATGGCGTCGAGGCACAGTTTGGCACTTCGAGCCCAACGGGAAGCTGACCTCAAAATTACATTTCCGTCAGACAGTCTGGGCCCCGGTCGACTTCGCCGAATCAGGAAGGCGATGAGGCTTCGTGGCGAGGCAAGGTGATCGTGAAGCAGGTGACACCTTCAGCGGAGTGCGCAGTGATTTGCCCACCGTGGGCCTGGACGATGGAACGCGTGATCGCAAGTCCGAGCCCTGCGCCTTCACCGCGAGACTCGCGCTGGGCGCTACCGCGATGGAAGCGTTCGAAAATCCGTTCGATCTGATCGGCGGGTATCGGGTCGCCGACATTGCAAACGGCGAGACGGACGCCGGCTGCGTCCGCGTCGACCCTGATCGTGATCTGTCCATTTTTCGGTGTGTGACGAAGCGCATTCGAAATCAGGTTCGACAAGGCGCGCCGCAGCATCAGGCGATCACCCTGAACGCTCGCTTGGCCTTGGCGCACGATGCGGACTTGGCCCTCTTCGGCCAAGGCTTCGTAGAAATCGATCAGCGCATCCGCCTCGCGGGCCAGGTCGATCGCCTCGCCCGCGTGCGCGAGGGTGTTCTCCTCGGCCTTGGCGAGAAACAGCATGTCGCTGACCATGCGTGCGATGCGCTCGTATTCCTCGAGGTTCGACGCCAGGATGTCCTGATATTCGTCGATGGTGCGTGGCCGCGACAGCGCGACCTGGGTCTGGGTCATCAGGTTCGAGATCGGCGTACGCAGTTCGTGGGCAATGTCCGCCGAATAGTCACCGAGGCGCTGGAAAGCGGCTTCGAGCCGAGCGAGCATGCCATTGAAGGCTTCGACGTGGTCGCGCACTTCCAGCGGCGCATCATCGATGGCGAGTCGCTCGCCGAGTTGCCGTGCCGACAGCCTACGGGCGGTTTCGGTGACCCGGCGCAGAGGGGCGAGGCCCCGGTGCGCCGCAAACCAGCCGAATAGCGCCGCCGCCAATGCCGCCACGACGACGCCCGCCCACGTCGCATTTCGTACCGATGCGAGGAAATGGACGTGATGCGACAGATCGAGTGCGACCAGCGCCTCGATCGTTTGCTCCTTTGACCCAAGGCTCGGTAGCGTGATGCTGGCCTCAAGCCCTCGATGTGGGCGCTCGTCGACCGTCCAGTCAGTCAGCCCACCCGAAATGCGCTCGCCTGCCCGCTGAGCAGCGGTGAAATGCTCGGGATGGATGATGTACAGGACGCGTCCCTCGCCGTCGCGAAACAGGACACCGACACTTTCATGGCCAACGAAGGAGCGTTCGAGCGCCTCAATGCGTTCCGGTCGCCTCCCTGTCACGCCAGCACTCTGCAGGGCGTTGCGGATGAGCGTGACTTTGCCCTGCAACTCGTGCATGTCCAGCTCCTGGAAATGCATGTCCAACATGCGCCCAAAGAGCATCGCTGCCAGCACAAGCAGGCTCGCAGCGAGGACGGCAAATAGTGTTGCCAGTCGCGCCGTGAGCGAGTGAATGCGGATCATCGTCAGATCGGCTCCATCGCCTCGAGCACGTAGCCCATACCCCGCACGGTGTGGATCAGCTTCGGCTCAAAGGGGTCGTCGACCTTTACGCGCAACCTGCGCACGGCAACTTCGATCACGTTCGTGTCGCTGTCGAAGTTCATATCCCACACCTGCGAAGCGATGAGTGAGCGGGGCAATACTTCACCCTTGCGTCGCAGGAGCAGTTCAAGCAAGGCAAACTCCTTGGCGGTCAGATCGATGCGCTGCCCGCATCGGTTCACCCGGCGGCGAAGCAAATCGAGCTCCAGGTTCGCTGAGCGCAGGGTCTCCGGTTCGTGGTTTCTTCCCCTGCGCAGCAGCGTGCGAACGCGCGCGAGAAACTCGGAAAACGCGAAGGGCTTGACCAGGTAATCGTCGGCGCCGAGCTCAAGACCACGGACCCGATCCTCAACTTGGTCACGGGCAGTCAGGAACAACACGGGGGTCTCACGACTGCTGCGACGCAGTGTTTGCAGGATGCCCCAGCCGTCCAGCGACGGAAGCATCACATCCAGCACGATGAGGTCGTAATCGCCATTGAGTGCGAGGTGGAGCCCATCGAGGCCATCTCTTGCAAGGTCGACGACGAACCCGGCTTCGGTGAGCCCCTGGCGGAGGTAGTCGCCGGTCTTCACTTCGTCTTCGACGATCAGAATTTTCATTGTTTCGCTCCTACGCGCTTCGTGCTGCCTGTGCCCGATTTTGCGCCCGGGGTGCTGGATAACCCCCGGGCTTACAGAAATGTAATTTCCAGGTCAGGCCAACGACAGGCAGGCGGGCGCAAGATGCTCTGCGTGGCACAGCGTTCCGTACCGCGACGGAACCCCGCGACCAATGGGAGATCGATCATGAAACTGCGTTTGTACCGTCTCGCCGGGCTCATGCCCGTCGTCGCTCTGGCTGCAGCCTTGCATGGCAGTCCGGTCGTCGCGCAGACGACCGATCCGGTGCAGGCCTGGCCGCCCGCAGCGAGTGTCCCCGCGCTTCAGGAACGTATGAAGTCGATCCGTGCCGAGACCAACCCGGAACGTCGCATGGCCCTGATGGAAGAGCAGGTCAAGGCCCTGGAGGCTGCATCGCAGGGCACGCCCACTGGTTGCCCGATGATGGGGGGGCAGATGGGGGCTGGTCCGATGATGAAGGGTGGTGGTCCTGGACCCGGGGCTGGACCCATGGGCGGCATGATGATGGATCCCAAGCTCATGCAGGAGCACATGAAGATGATGCAAGAGCACATGGGCATGATGCAGAACATGATGAAGATGCATCCGGCCGCCAAGCCGGCGATGCCCAACTGAGCATCGGGACGCGGAGCGGCGACCTCGTCGATCGCCCCGCGTCCGATTCATCACAAGACCAACAAAGAGACATTCCCCATGCAGAGACGAATCATCCACCTCGGTGGAGGATTGGCCGTCGCCGTGGCGCTCGTGTCGGGCGCGCAGGCCGAGCCCTCCTCTCCGTCTAATCCCGCTGACCACGCGCCTGCCGCGACCCAGTCTGGGTCACCCAAGCCACAGCGCGTGCCGGCGTATCGCTCGCCCCTGAACGAATATCGGCCCTACCGTGTCGATGAGCCCTTGCGGTCGTGGAAGGATGCCAACGACGAGGCTGGACGTCTCGGCGGGCACATGGGCCACCTCACGCCGACTTCGAAAGGGGGCGAGCGATGAGAGCCAGTCTCCCCATATCCTTGCTGGCCGCCACCGTGCTGACCGGGTGCGCCAGCGTTGCGATCGATGAGAACTTCGCTGAGGTCGAGCGCTTTGCGCGCGAGCAGACGGGTAGCGAGGTGCGCTGGCTGCGCTCGGACCCTGAGCGCGAGGCGATGCGCGCCGAGGTCGATCGCCTGCTCGCACAGCCGCTGGCGATCGACGACGCGGTGCGCATCGCGCTGGGCTACAGCCCGGCGTTCCAGTCCCTGCTGGCGGAAGCCGCCGTGGCCTCGGCGGATGCGACCGGTTCGGCCCGCATCGGCAATCCGGTGTTCACCTTCGAGCGGTTGTTTCGCTCGGGCGCCGAGGGGCGCGAACTCGACATCGGCCGTTCGCTCGGCATCTCGCTGTTCGACCTGCTGTTTCTGCCCGCGCGGCTGGAGCAGGCCGAGTTCCGCCAGCAGCAGACCCGGCTGCAGTCCTCGATTGCGCTGTTGAGCACCGTCACTGAAGTGCGCCAGGCCTGGGTCGATGCGGTCGCGGCGCGACAGGTCGCGCGCTACCGCGAGGAGGTGGCCACGGCCGCCGGGACCGCTGCCGAGCTCGCCCGTCGGATGCAGGCCACCGGCAACTTCAGCCGCCTGCAGCGCGCGCGCGAACAGGCGCTCGCCGCCGAGGAAACGGCCAACCTGATCCGCGCCCGCCAGAACGCCACCGCCGCACGCGAAACCCTGATCCAGCGTCTGGGCCTCACTCCGAGCCAGGCGCAGGCGCTGCGTCTGCCCGATCAGTTGCCGGCCTTGCCCGAGGCGCCGATGGACGAAGCCACCGCCGGTGCGGCGTTGCTGGAGAACCGGCTCGACGTGCGCATCGCCCGCACCGATCTCGACCGGACGGCGAAGAGCCTGGGCCTCACGCGGGTCACCAGCGTCGTCAATGGCCTGCATGTGGCCGGCGTGCGCAACAGCGAGACCGGCGAATCGACCCAGCGCGGCTTCGAGCTCGAGCTGCCCTTGCCGCTGTTCGACCTCGGCGACGCGGCGCGCGCCGGCGGCGAGGCCCGCTATCTCGCGGCCTTCAATCGCACGCTCGAGCTTGCCAGTAACGCCAGCTCCCAGGTCCGGGTAGCCTACGAGGGCTATCGCAGTGCATACGATCTCGCGCGCCACTACCGCAACGAGGTGGTCCCGCTGCGTCAGAACATCACCGAAGAGTCGGTGCTCCAGTACAACGGGATGCTGATCGGCGTGTTCGAGCTGCTTGCCGCCGCGCGCGCGCAGTCGGCGAGCGTGGTGCAGGCGATCGAGGCCGAACGCGACTTCTGGCGCGCCGAGGCTGGGCTCAAGGCCAGCCTGCTCGGCCAGCCGATCGCGCCGCTCAGCCTTCAATCAAGCGCATCACCGGCGCAAGCCGGTGGTGGCCACTGACCTATCCGGAGACGATCATGACCACCCGACGCAGCTTTCTCGCCGGGGCAGGCCTGCTGGCCGCTGCCGGAACCGTCAACCGCGCCGCGCTCGCGGCGCTGCCCGAGCCCGTGATCCAGACCAGCGCCGTAACGGCGGCCCCACTGTCGCCACCAGACGGACGCCCCTACGACCCGGTCGTCACCTTGAACGGCTGGACCGCCCCCTGGCGCATGCGCAACGGCGTGAAGGAGTTCCACCTCGTCGCCGAGCCGGTCGAGCGCGAGATCGCCCCCGGCATGGTGGCGCGGCTGTGGGGCTACAACGGCCAGTCGCCCGGGCCGACGATCGAGGTCGTCGAGGGCGACCGCGTGCGCATCTTCGTCACCAACCGCCTGCCCGAGCACACCACCATCCACTGGCACGGCCAGCGCCTGCCCAATGGAATGGACGGCGTCGGCGGCCTCAACCAGCCGCAGATCCCGCCGGGCAAGACCTTCGTGTACGAGTTCGTCGCCCGCCGCCCTGGCACCTTCATGTACCACCCGCACGCCGACGAGATGGTGCAGATGGCAATGGGCATGATGGGCTTCTGGGTCACGCATCCGCGCGAGCCGCACCCGAACATCGCACGCGTCGACCGCGACTTCTGCTTCTTGCTCAACGCCTACGACATCGAGCCGGGCAGCTATGTGCCCAAGATCAACACCATGCTCGAGTTCAACCTGTGGACCTGGAACAGCCGCGCCTTCCCCGGCATCGACTCGCTCAACGTCAGGAAGGGCGACCGCGTGCGGGTGCGCATCGGCAACCTGACCATGACCAACCACCCGATCCACATTCACGGCCACGAGTTCGAGGTTACCGGCACCGACGGCGGGCCGACGCGGCCGGAGTCGCGCTGGCCCGAGGTCACCACCGACGTCGCCGTCGGCCAGATGCGCCAGATCGAGTTCATCGCCGACGAGGAGGGCGATTGGGCGATGCACTGCCACAAGTCGCACCACACCATGAACGCGATGGGGCACGACGTGCCGACCATGATCGGCGTCGACCATCGCGGCCTGGTCGAGGGCATCCAGAAGCTGGTGCCCGATTACATGCTGATGGGCGAGCGCGGCATGGCCGACATGGGCGAGATGGAGATGCCCCTGCCCGACAACACCCTGCCGATGATGACCGGGCAGGGGCCGTTCGGCGCCGTCGAGATGGGCGGCATGTTCACCGTGCTCAAGGTGCGCCGCGAGCAGCAGCGGGGCGACTACCGCGACCCGGGCTGGTTCCGGCATCCCAAGGGGACGGTGGCCTACGAGTGGGCGGGCGCAGCGTTGCCTGAACCCGCTCGCAACGATGTAGCGGGCTCCTCGAGCATGCCGCGTACAGGGGGCGGACAGTCTGTCGAGATGACCGTACGCAAACCCAACGGCCATCAAGGTCATTGAAACCGAACGCCGTGCAATCGGCGCAAACCCCAGCACAAATGAAGTCTCACCCAACAGAGAGATGGAGATCCCCATGAAAAGTCGTCGTCGATTTCTGGCTACCAGCCTCGCCGCCGGTGTGCTGGCCGTTCACCGCAACGCGTTTGCCCATGGCAAGGCCGAGCATGCCGACAAGGCCGCGTCCGACACCCCCAAGGAGCAGCAGCAATGGGGAATTGCTGGCGATAAGAAAGCCGTGTCGAGAACGATCGCCATCGTGATGACCGACGCAATGCGCTTCGTGCCTGACCGCATCGAGGTGCGCCTGGGCGAGACGATCCGCTTCACCCACGAGAATCGCGGCGCGGTGATGCACGAGATGGTGGTCGGCACGCCGGCGACGCTGGCCGAACATGCCGAGCTGATGCAGCGCTTCCCCGGGATGGAACATGACGAGCCCTGGATGGCCCACGTCGCGCCGGGTGGGCGCGGCGAGATGGTCTGGCACTTCAACCGCGCCGGGGACTTCCAGTTCGCCTGCCTGATTCCGGGCCACTTCCAGGCCGGCATGATCGGCACGATCAAGGTTGGCTGACAGAAATGTAATCCGTGCGTCAGCGTCCTGTCGGTGATGGCTTCGCATAATCGTGCTGACTTTCGAATTCACACAGAATTTCAACCCTTGGAGAAGCCCATCATGAAGAAGACCCTCATCACCACTGCGCTCCTGGCCCTGCTGGGTGGTACGGCCCCGGTGGCGTTCGCGCAGGCCGATCACGCTGCCCATCACGATGGTGCCAGCGCCCCGGCCGAGACCGATGCCAAGTTGGCCGAGGGCACGGTCAAGAAGATCGACAAATCCGCCGGCAAGCTCACCATCGCGCACGGCCCGCTCGAGTCGCTCGGCATGCCGGCGATGACCATGGTGTTCCGCGCGGCCGAGCCGGGCCTGCTCGATCAGGTCAAGGTGGGCGACAAGATCCGCTTCGCGGTCGAGAAAGTCGGCGGTGCGCTGACCGTGACGTCTCTCGAAGCTGTTCAGTGACGCTCACCTCGCAGGTGCGTCGCGTTCCACTCTGACCAGCCCGCCGTGGGGATGCTCCACTGAGTGGCTGAACGACGAGGCGGGTGGCGAAGGGCCTGCGCATGCACTTCACCGCCTGCCGGAATCGTTTCTCGATGAAATCCCCGTTCGCAGTACCCTCATCTCACCTGCTACGTCCTGCAGCGCTTGCACTGGTGGTCGCGCTCACGCTGGGAAGTGGCAGTGCCTGGACACAGGGTTCGCCCGACACTCCAACGCTCGGCTCGAGCCCCCAGGCGCTGATTGAATATGCGCGCCACAGCAACCCCGGCTTTGCCGCTGCCCGCGCGGAAGCGTCCGCAGCGCAGGAGCGCGTGACGCCCGCCGGTGCGCTGCCCGACCCGACGTTCGAGGTCGAGCTGATGGACGCCACCAACACCATGAGCGGGCGCTCGGCGTCGTTGCTGCCCGGCCAGGTGGGCGAGACCCGCTACCGCATCACCCAGCCGCTACCCGGGTGGGGCAAGCGCGAGCTGGCGGTGAAGGCCGCCGAAGCCCAGGCGACCCAGGCTGATGCGATGCGCGATACCTCCTGGGCTGAGCTCGCGGCAAAGATCGAGACGCTGTGGTTGCGCTACTACGCCGCCGACCGCGAACTCGTCCTCAACCGCGAGGGCTTGACCTTGCTGAAAAGCCTGGAGGAGCTCAGCCTCACGCGTTACGAGTTGGGTCTGCTGCCGCAGCAGGCGGTTTTGCGCATGCAGCGTGAGATCACTGCCCAGCGCCTCGCGCTCGTGGAGGTCGAACAGCGGCGCAAGGGCCTGGCAGCGGGGCTCAACGGCCTGCTCGGCCGGGCGCATGATGCGCCACTCGCCGCACCCGCAGATCCAGTCCCCTTGCCCGAGCAGCTGGAGGCTGGCGCCCTTTTTGAGGCGGCGGCGAGCGCTAATCCGGAAGTGAATGCCGCGACCTACGGCATCGATGTGGCGCGTGCCGAGCGCGAACGAACGTATCAGGAACGCTTGCCGGACTTCGCTGTTGGCGTGCGCAACAACCGTCCTGATGAAGGTAAGTCGTCCTGGGACGTGATGTTCGAGGTGATGATCCCGCTGCAACAGTCCAGCCGTCGCGCCAAGGAGCGCGAAGCCGAATACATGCTGATGGCGGCCGAGGCGCGGCGGGAGGATGCCAAGGCGCGCGCATCCGGCGAACTGGGTATCGCCTGGTCGATGTACGCGCAGGGCCGCGAGACCTTGCGCCTGCTCGAACATACGCTGCTGCCGCAGGCCCAGGCCACCCGGGATGCAAGTCAGGCCGCGCTCAGCAGCGGCAAGGTCGACTTCGACAGCGTGATCGAAGCCGAGCGCCAGCTCATCGACATCCGGACTCAACGCTTGAAGACCGAGCTCGACACGCGCCTGGCGCTGACAGAAATCAAGAAACTGACAGGGGATCTGAAGTGAGCTCAGCCGTTCGAATGACGGCGATCGCTGCGGGCGTGGCGATTGCCATAGGTGCGGGGTACTGGATTGCGCACCTGCAAAATGCTGGAAATCCAGTTCCGCTGATCAGCGAAAGCCAGGCGCAAAGCGATAGCGCAGCCCCGGCCGACGGCGAACGCAAGATCCTCTACTACCGCAACCCGATGGGCCTGCCCGACACCTCGCCCGTGCCGAAGAAGGATTCGATGGGCATGGACTACATCCCCGTCTATGCCGACGACCAGCCGGACGACAGTGGCGCAGTGGTGGTCAGCCCCGCGCGCATCCAGACCCTGGGGGTGAAGACTGCCGAGGTTGAACTGCGCGCCGTGGATTCGGCGGTGCGCGCGAGCGGCCGGATTGAGCTCGACGAGCGCAGGCAGGTGGTGGTGGCACCGCGCTTCGAGGGCTGGATCGAGCGCCTGCATGTGAATGCGGTCGGCGACCCGGTGAAGAAGGGCCAGCCACTGTTCACCGCCTACAGCCCGGAACTGCAATCCACCGGCGAGGAACTGCGCATTGCCGAGCGCCTGGCCAGCCAGAACGCGGCCCATGATCCGCTGGCGAGCGAATCCGCCCGTCGGCTGGCCGAGGCGACCCGTGCGCGCCTGCGCAACCTGCAGGTGGCCGGCCAGGCCGGCGCGCGCCAGGTGTTCCACGCCCCGGCGAGCGGCGTGGTGCTGGAGAAGGAGGCCATCGAAGGCGGACGCTTCATGCCGGGCGAGGCACTGTTCCGCATCGCAGACCTGTCGAAGGTGTGGATCATCGCCGACGTCTTCGAGCAGGATCTCGCCCGCGTGCAGGTCGGCCAGAGCGCGCAGGTGACGCTCGAGGCCTATCCCGGTCGCGGCTTCGCGGCGCGGGTCGATTACCTCTATCCAACCCTCGACGCCGCCACGCGCAGCACCCGCGTGCGTCTGGAACTGGACAATCCGGAGGGCCTGTTGCGCCCAGGCATGTTCGCCCAGATCGCGCTGGCGGCAGGTGATGCCACCCCGAGGGTCGCCGTGCCGACCTCGGCGATCATCGACGATGGCGAACGGCGGGTCGTGCTGATTGCGCTCGGCGAAGGCCGCTTCAAGCCGCAGCCAGTGAAGCTCGGCCAGCGCGGCCGGGATGTGGTCGAGGTGCTCGACGGCGTGACTGCGGGTGATCGCGTGGTGGTTTCGGCCAACTTCCTGATCGACTCGGAGAGCCAGCTCAAGGCGGCACTCTCCAACCTGGTTGAGCCCGATGCCCGCGATCAGGCTCAAGCGAGCCCGACCCGTTACGAAGCGCAAGGGACGTTCGATGCGCTCGACGCCGAAGGCGGCAGCGTGACGATGACTCATGGCGAGATCCCGGCCCTCCAGTGGCCGGCGATGACCATGGACTTCAAGCTTGCCGATCCGGCGTTGGTGAAGGACATCGCCCCAGGCTCGGCGGTGCGTTTCGTCTTCGAGGCGGGTGAGCCCGGGGAGTACATCATCACGGGCATCGAGCCGGCTGCGAGTAGCGCGGCGGCTCCAGCCGCCGCCGGCCATGCGGGGCACTGAGATGGACGCCCCTGTGATGGAACCTTCAAACGCTGTGCCCACCGACACGGCAGCGAGGCCGGCTGCGCCCGGCCTGCTCGATCGCGTCATCGACTGGTCGGCGCACAACGTCTTCCTGGTGCTGCTCGCCACGCTGTTCCTGATCGGCGGCGGCGTGTATGCGGTCAAGCACACCCCGCTCGACGCGCTGCCCGACCTGTCCGACGTGCAGGTGATCGTCTACACCGATTACCCCGGCCAGGCGCCGCAGGTGGTCGAGGACCAGGTCACCTATCCGCTCACCACCTCGATGCTGGCGGTGCCGCGCGCGAAGGTGGTGCGCGGCTTCTCGATGTTCGGTGCGTCCTACGTGTATGTGATCTTCGAGGACGGCACCGACATCTACTGGGCGCGCTCGCGCGTGCTCGAGTACCTGAGTTCGGCCGCCGGCCGCCTGCCGCAGGGCGTGGCGCCGCAGATCGGGCCGGACGCGACCGGCGTGGGCTGGGTCTACCAATATGCCGTGCTCGGCAAGGACATGAGCCTGGCCGACACGCGCAGCCTGCAGGACTGGTACGTGCGCTACCAGCTCACCAAGGCGCAGGGCGTGTCCGAGGTCGCCAGCATCGGCGGCTTCGTGCGCGAGTACCAGGTCACCGTCGATCCGCTGCGCCTCGCGGGCTACGGCATCACGCTCGACCAGGTCACGCAGGCGATCCGCGCCTCCAACCGCGACGTCGGCGGGCGGGTGGTGGAGCTCGCCGAGAAGGAATACATGGTGCGCGGCAGGGGTTACCTGCAAAGCGTGCAGGACATCGCCGACATCGTGCTGAAGGCCGAGCGCGGCACCCCGGTGCGCGTGGGCGACGTCGCCCGCGTCGAGCTGGTGCCGGCCGAGCGGCGCGGTATCGCCGAGCTCGACGGCGAGGGCGAGGTGGCGTCCGGCATCGTCATGGCACGCTTCGGCCAGAACGCGCTCGACGTGATCGCCAACGTCAAGGCCAAGATCGCCGAGATCACGCCCGGGCTGCCGGCGGGCGCCGAGATCGTGCCGGTCTATGACCGCTCCGAGCTCATCGAGCGCGCGATCGGCAACCTCAAGTGGACGCTGCTCGAGGAGAGCCTGATCGTCGCCGCCGTGTGCGTGATCTTCCTGCTGCATGTGCGCAGCGCGCTGGTGGCCATCATCACGCTGCCGCTCGGCATCCTGTTCGCCTTCATCGCCATGCGTTCGCTCGGCCTGGGCTCGAACATCATGAGCCTAGGCGGGATCGCGATCGCGATCGGAGCGATGGTGGATGCGGCGATCGTGATGATCGAGAACGCGCACAAGCACATCGAGCGCCTGCCCGAGGGCGCCACCCAGCCGCAGCGCGCAGCGGCGATCGTGCTCGCCTGCAAGGAGGTCGGGCCGGCGCTGTTCTTCTCGCTGCTGATCATCACCGTGTCCTTCCTGCCGGTGTTCGCGCTCGAAGGCCAGGAGGGCCGGCTGTTCTCGCCGCTCGCCTTCACCAAGACCTTCGCCATGGCCGGCGCCGCGCTGCTGTCGGTGACCCTGGTGCCGGTGCTGATGCTGTTCTTCGTGCGCGGGCGCATCCTGCCCGAGGCGAAGAACCCGGTGAACCGGCTGCTGATCTGGCTGTACCGGCCGATCATCCAGGGCGTGCTGCGCTTCAAGCTGGTGACGCTGCTGCTGGCGGTGCTGGCGATGGCCGCCACGATCGTGCCCGCGCGCCAGATCGGCTCGGAGTTCATGCCGACGCTCAACGAAGGCACGCTGTTCTACATGCCGGCGGCGCTGCCGGGCATGTCGGTCACCGAAGCGGGCCACTTGCTCGCCACCACCAACCGCATCATCAAGACCTTCCCCGAGGTGGAGTCGGTCTATGGCAAGGCCGGCCGCGCCAACACCGCGACCGACCCGGCACCGCTCGAGATGTTCGAGACGGTGATCAACCTGAAGCCGCAGGACCAGTGGCGGCCCGGGGTAACCACCGACACGCTGATTGCGGAAATGGACGCCGCGCTCAAGTTCCCCGGTCTCGCCAACTCGTGGACCATGCCGATCAAGGCCCGCATCGACATGTTGAGCACCGGCATCCGCACCCCGGTGGGGGTGAAGGTGTTCGGCAAGGACCTGGAGACACTGGAGAAGGTCGCACAGGCGGTGGAAGCGGCGGTGCGCAAGGTGCCGGGCGCGAGCAGCGCCTACGCCGAGCGCGTGGCCGGTGGCTACTACGTGGACATCGTGCCACGCCGCGACCAGCTCGCGCGTTACGGGCTCACCATCGACATGGTGCAGGACGTGATCGCCACCGCGCTCGGCGGCGAGATGGTGACGACCACGGTCGAGGGCCTCGAGCGCTACGGCGTGTCGGTACGCTATGCGCGCGGCTTGCGCGACGACCCGGCGCGGCTCGCGTCCGACGTCTTCGTGCCGACGATGAACGGCCCGATCCCGCTCGGCCAGGTGGCCGAGGTCAAGCTGACGCGTGGCGCCCCGGGCATCCGCACCGAGAACGCGCTGCTGGCGGCCTACGTGTATGTCGACACCCGCGAGGCCGACCTCGGCGCCTTCGTCAAGCGCGCGCAGCAGGCGGTGGCCGAGGAAGTCGCATTCCCGCAGGGCTACTACGCCACCTGGAGCGGCCAGTTCGAGAACATGGAGCGCGCCAAGGAGAAGATGAAGATCGTGGTGCCGGTGACGCTGGCACTCATTTTCGTACTGCTGTACCTCAACTTCCGGCGGCTCACCGAGACGCTGATCGTGATGCTGTCGGTGCCTTTCGCGCTGGTGGGCGGGGTGTGGCTGATGTGGTGGCTGGGCTACCAGATGAGCGTGGCGGTGGCGGTGGGCTTCATCGCCCTCGCCGGGGTGGCGGCGGAGACGGGCGTGATCATGCTGATCTACCTCGACCATGCGTGGAAGGCCGTTTGCGAGCGCAGGCAGGCCGAAGGCCGCGAGGCGGGTGTCGCCGATCTCTACGAGGCGATCATGGAAGGCGCGGTGGAGCGCGTGCGGCCGAAGATGATGACCGTGGTCGCGATCATGGCCGGCCTGTTGCCGATCATGTGGAGCACCGGTACCGGCGCCGAGGTCATGAGCCGCATTGCCGCGCCGATGGTGGGCGGCATGGTGTCCTCGACGGTACTAACGCTGGCGGTGATTCCGGCGCTGTATGCGCTGGTCAAGCAGTGGGAGTTGCGCCGCAGCGCCAAGACAGCACCCGCGCAGGCGCTGGTCACGGTGTCGAATTTGTAATGCACCGGTCAGCGGCGCGACAGCATCGGGGGCGTAGCCTGTTTCCAAGGCCCCGTTCCCGAGGCCGCCGCTGAACGTGACGAGGAGCATTGCGATGCTTGCCTGGCTGAAATCCCTCTGGCAATCCTTCAAGAATTGGTGTCGCGAGAACGAGCGAGCCCACCGGGATGCCCCGCTCTCGCCGTGCTGCTCGAA
Organism: Thauera sp. DNT-1; assembly: GCF_055393985.1. Taxonomy (NCBI): domain Bacteria; kingdom Pseudomonadati; phylum Pseudomonadota; class Betaproteobacteria; order Rhodocyclales; family Zoogloeaceae; genus Thauera; species Thauera sp. DNT-1. The sequence continues at coordinate 3,676,597 of NZ_AP043752.1, forward strand.
GCCGCCCGCAGCCGTTCACCGTTCGCCGACCCGCAAGGTATGAAGCCATGAACACGAAGCCTGCTCATGATCCTGGACACCCTCGATCTGTCGCCTGGTATCGCTCCCCCGGCGTCATCGCTGGCCTGATGCTGGCGGCGATCGCACTGTTCTTCCTGCTGCGCGAACACTGGGCGCATGTGTCGGGCAACTGGGTGTATCTGATCCTGTTGCTGTGTCCCCTGATGCACTTGTTTGGCCATGGCGGACATCACGGCGGGTACCGCAGCAACGACACCGATTCGGAGAAGCGCTGAGATGTCGATGACAGGGGCGCGCCTTGGTCGTGGCGTCGTCATCGCGGCGCTTTCGGGCGTCTTGATTTCGAGCGCAGCGGCGCAAGGCTGGAAGATCCCGCAGCCCTCTCCGGGGCTGATGCCCAATCCGGCGCAAGGAAAGGGACTCTACGCACAGCACTGTGCCGCTTGCCATGGGACCGACCTCAAGGGCTCGGACAAGGGGCCGCCCATGCTCCATAAGGTCTACGAAGCCAGTCATCACGCCGATATCGCCTTTCAGTTGGCGGTAGCGAACGGTGTGCGCGCCCACCACTGGCAGTTCGGCGACATGGCACCTGTTCCCGGCTTGACGCCGGATGAGGTCGCTCATGTCACGGCATTCATCCGTGGTGAACAGCGCAAGGTCGGCATTTGATAACAACAATCGCCGGGGAGAGGCATCATGACCCACGAGCATTCGCAGGGCGGCCATTCTGGCCACAACCATCACCACGATCATGCATCACCAGGCCAGGATACCGATCCGGTCTGCGGCATGACCGTAAAGCCCGACTCGCCGTATCGGGTCATTCACGCCGGACACGAATACCGATTCTGCAGTGCGAAGTGCCAAGGCAGGTTCGAGACCGATCCGGGGCGGTATCTGGCACCGGAGACAAGTCAGCCTTCAACGGAGCCCGCACCGGTGCCCGGCACGGAGTACACCTGCCCGATGCATCCGGAGATCCGCCAGATCGGGCCCGGTACCTGCCCGAAATGCGGCATGACGCTCGAGCCGGTGATGCCGGGTCTTGAAGATGAGGACAATCCCGAGCTCGCCGATTTCCGCCGCCGCTTCTGGTGGACCCTGCCGCTGACGGTGATCGTCACCGCGATCGCCATGTCCGGTGGGTTCTTCGATCCGATGCTGGGTGCGGCGCGCCCCTGGGTCGAGCTGGCCCTGGCGACACCGGTCGTGCTCTGGTCCGGTTGGCCGTTCTTCGTGCGCTGCGCCCAATCGATCGGCAACCGCAGCCCGAACATGTGGACGCTGATTGGACTGGGAGTTGGGGCCGCCTATCTGTACAGCGTCGTCGCCACGTTTGCGCCGGAGGTGTTTCCGGATTCGTTCCGGATGGGCGAACACGTCGCGGTGTACTTCGAAGCAGCAGCGGTGATCATCTCGCTGACGCTGCTCGGCCAGGTGCTGGAGCTCAAGGCGCGCTCGGAGACGGGCGCCGCGATCAAGGCGCTGCTCGGCCTCGCGCCCAAGACCGCGCGGCGCATTCGCGCGGATGGCACCGAAGAGGACATCCCGCTGACCCACGTCCATCCCGGCGACCGGTTGCGCATCCGTCCGGGCGAAAAGGTGCCGGTCGATGGTTCCGTTGCCGAAGGCGAAAGCGCGGTCGATGAATCGATGCTGACCGGCGAGCCGATCCCGGTCACCAAGCGCCCCGGCGACAAGGTGATCGGCGCGACGCTCAACACCAGTGGGGCGCTGGTCATGGTCGCCGAGAAGATCGGCGCACAGACCATGCTGTCGCAGATCGTGCAGATGGTCGCGCAGGCCCAGCGCTCGCGCGCGCCGATGCAACGCCTGGCGGATGTCGTCGCGGGCTGGTTCGTCATCGTCGTCGTGCTCATCGCCCTCACCACGTTCGTGGTGTGGGGGCTCTTCGGACCCCAGCCGAGCTGGGCCTATGGCCTCATCAACGCGGTGGCGGTGCTGATCATCGCCTGCCCCTGCGCACTGGGCCTAGCCACGCCGATGTCGGTGATGGTGGCGACCGGCAAGGCCGCCACCCAGGGCGTGCTGTTTCGCGATGCGGCGGCGATCGAGTCGCTGCGCAAGGTCGACACCCTGATCGTCGACAAGACCGGCACCCTGACCGAAGGACGCCCCGCCTTCCATAGTGTGGTGGCGGCGCCGGGCGGGACGGAGGCCGACGTGCTTCGCATCGCAGCCAGCCTCGATCAGGGTAGCGAGCACCCACTCGCCCAGGCCATCGTGAGCGAGGCTCGCGAGCGCGGTCTCGCGCTCAGCACACCGGACACCTTCGAATCCTCTTCCGGCATCGGCGTGCGCGGCACCGTCGATGGCCAACGTGTGGTTCTGGGGAATACCGCCCTGATGGACGATGAGCGCATCGATTGGCGCGGGCTCGCGGAGCGCGCCGAGGCTCTGCGCCTCGAGGGCGCAAGCGTGATGTACCTCGCCGCAGACGGCGTGCTCGTCGGCCTCATCGCCGTTGCCGATCCGATCAAGGCCTCGACCCCCGAAGCGCTCGATGCGCTGCGGGCAAGCGGGCTCCGGATCATCATGGCCACGGGCGATGGTCTCACGACGGCGCGCGCGGTCGGCGCCCGCCTGGGCATCGACGAGGTCTATGGCGAAGTGAAGCCCGCCGACAAGAATGAGCTCGTCGGCAAACTGCAGGCCGAGGGGCGCATCGTCGCCATGGCCGGCGATGGCATCAACGACGCGCCGGCGCTCGCGCGCGCGAATGTGGGTATCGCGATGGGCACCGGGACCGACGTCGCGATGAACAGTGCCCATCTGACTTTGGTCAAGGGTGATCTCCGGGGCATCGCCACCGCACGCCGCATCTCCGTCGCCACCGTGCGCAACATGCACCAGAACCTCGTATTCGCCTTCCTGTACAACGCAGCGGGTGTGCCGATCGCAGCCGGGGTGCTCTATCCAGCGTTCGGCCTGTTGTTGTCGCCCCTGATCGCCGCCCTGGCGATGAGCTTCAGCTCGGCGTCCGTGGTCGGCAACGCGTTGCGCCTCGGACGGAAAAGGGTCTGATCGTCCTCAATCCGCCCGCACGGAAAGCTCGGCAGACGAACTGCGTGACGGGTTCTTCGTTCGTTGGGAGGCATGCCGGCGTCGGCATGCCGATGTTTGCGCACAAGGAACTGCCTCATGAAAGCCGAGACTGAAGTCGAGCCGGTACCACCGGAGCGGGCTGAATCAAGTTCAAGGGTTCGCCGCGTATTTCTGGTCTTCGTCGTACTGGCTGCCGTTCTCCTTATCGCCGAGCACCGGCTCCATGTGCTCGGCTACCTACCGTGGCTCATCTTGCTTGCGTGCCCTCTGATGCACGTCTTCATGCATCGCGGTCACGGCCACAAGAGAAAACGAACGCCGGCTGAAGACCAAGGTAACCATGATGCGTGATGCCACGGGAGATCGAGATGAGTGAGACGTCGAGTTACGGCTTGTGGTCACTGGTTATCATCAACTCGCTGTTCTTCATCGCCTTCGCATTCAGCTTCACGCGTCCCCGCACAAGCCAGGACTGGCGATCCTTGGGCGCTTACTCGGCCTTCATCCTCGCGCTCTTCACCGAGATGTACGGCTTTCCGTTGACGATCTACCTGCTCTCGGGGTGGCTGTCTTCGAAATTTCCGGGAATCGATTTTTTTGCCCACGACTCGGGGCACCTCTTGGAGGTGATGTTCGGATGGAGCAGTAACCCGCACTTCGGCCCGTTTCACCTCTTGAGCACGGTGTTCATCGTCGGTGGCTTCTGGCTCTTGGCAAAGGCCTGGCCCGTACTCCTCGAGGCTCAGCGCACCCGCCGCGTCGCCGACAGTGGCCCGTACGCACGCATTCGACACCCGCAATACGTCGCTTTCGTTCTGGTCATGTTCGGCTTTTTGCTGCAATGGCCGACCTTGATCACGCTGATCATGTTCCCGGTTCTGTTGATCGTGTACGCCAGGCTCGCCCGCCGGGAAGAACTCGATGCGATCGAGGCATTCGGTGATGCCTATCGCTCATACCGCGACCGCACGCCGGCGTTCATTCCTCGCCTGCGGTAGTTCGACGGTAAGCGCTCCACGAACCCCATCCTTACGTAGCCCCCGTTGAGCCCTCATGCTTCGGCTTCCGTTTTTCGGGGAGCACGAGCATGTCGGAGCGCAGTACGTTCTGGTTGTCGCACCTGTCGGCAATCGAAGCCGAGGGCATCACCACGAAGGCGTACGCCGAGCGCGAGGGGCTGTCGCCGCAGGCGCTCTACCAGTGGCGCAAGCGCCTGGTGGCCGGTGGCCGTCGTAGCCGCGCCAAGCTTGGCGGATTCGTCCCGATCCAGATCGAACCCTCGATGACGCCCCGCGCGGGCTGCACGGTGGTGATCGACGCGCAGTTGCGGCTCGAATGCGCGATGCTGCCCGGCGTCGACTGGCTGGCCGCGCTGTCGGTGGCCCTTGCCGAGCGGGGGCGCTGATGCACCCGGGGCATTCGATCGGTGCGGTGTATCTGTACCGGCCGGCGATCGACTTTCGCAAATCCATCGGCGGACTGTCGGCACTGGTCGAGCAGGAGCTGGGGCTGAACCCGTTCGGCGACGCACTGTACCTGTTCATCAACCGTCGCCGCGACAAGCTCAAGGCGCTGTACTGGCACCGCAACGGCTTTTGCCTCTGGTACAAGCGGCTCGAAGCCGAGCGCTTCGCCTGGCCGGCGGCCGAGGCGGGCGAGCCCACCTGCGTACTGACGATGAAGGAGCTCGAATGGCTGCTTGAGGGCTTCGATCTGTGGGCGGCAAGGCCGCATAAAACGCTGCAATACCAATCAGTTACGTAGCGTGATCGGGTATAATTCCGGCATGCCGCAACGTACCGCCGCCCCTCGCTCGAACCCTTCCGTTGGCGTGTGCGCATCCGTCCTGGCCGAGCTGTTGCCCGACGATCCAGCAACGCTCAAAGCCTTGTTGCTGGCACAGCAGCGTGCCTTCGAGACGCGTGAAGCCGAACGGCAGGCAGCCTTCGAGGCCCGTGAGGCCGCACTCCAGAAAGTCTTCGATGCGCGGGAGGCTGAACGCCAAAGAGCCTTCGATGCGCGGGAGGCTGAACTGCAAAAGGCCTTCGAGGCACGCATCCTCGAGCTCTACGAGCAGCTTCGCCTGGCGCGTCGGCGCATGTTCGGGCCCAGCAGCGAATCGCACGCGGGCCAGGCCTGGCTCTTCGACGAGGCCGAGGCGCTGGCCGAGTCCGCACCCGAGGCGCTCGACACCGCAACCTTGCCGCCGCCGGCCACCGAGACGACGGGTGAGGCGTCCGCCGACACCGGCAAGAAGAAGGCGCGTGGTAAGCGCAAGCCCTTGCCCATCGAGCTGCCGCGCATCGACGTCGTCCATGACGTCCCCGAGGCCGAGCGCACCTGCGCCTGCGGCACGCCCATGGTCGAGATCGGCCAGGACGTCAGCGAACAGCTCGACATCGTCCCGATGCAGGTGCGTGTGCTGCGCCATATCCGCAAGCGCTACGGCTGCCCCGAGGGCGACCAGGCGCCGGTCACCGCCCGCGCCCCGGCGCAGGTGCTGCCCAAGAGCAACGCCAGCAACGACCTGCTGGCCTTGCTGATCGTCATCAAGTACGTCGATGGGCTGCCGCTGGCGCGTTTCGAGTACGTGCTCGCTCGCGCAGGCGTGCTTGTGCCGCGCCAGACCCTGGCGCGCTGGGTGATCGGTACCGCCCAGGCGCTGCAGCCGCTCGCCAACCTGATGCGCGACGTGCTGCTCGGGCACGACGTCATCCACATGGACGAAACCCCGGTGCAGGTGCTCAAGGAGCCTGGCCGGGCAGCCACGAGCAAGAGCCAGATGTGGGTGCAGCGCGGCGGACCGCCGGGCAAGCCGGTGGTCCTCTTCGAGTACGATCCGAGCCGCGCGCAGGCGGTGCCCTTACGCCTGCTCGAAGGCTGGAAGGGGCATCTGATGGCCGACGGGCTCGAGAGCTACGGCGCAATTGCCTTCACCGAAGGGGTGACCCGGCTCGGTTGCTGGGTGCACGCGCGACGTCGTTTCGTCGATGCCAGCAAGGTGCTGCCTGCCGGCAAGCGCGGCCGCGCCCACGAAGCGCTGGCCCTGATCGGCAAGCTCTACGCCATCGAGAAGGACGCGCGCGAACTGAACGACGCCCAGCGCCTGGCGCTACGCCAGAGCAGAAGCCGCGCCGTCATCGACGAACTGCGCCGTTGGCTCGACCAAGTGCTCCCCACCGTGCCGCCCACCTCGGTGCTCGGGGGTGCCCTGGGCTACCTGCATCGGCAGTGGCCGCGTCTGACGCGCTACCTCGAGCGCGGCGATCTGCCGATCGACAACAACCCCGCCGAAAACGCCATCCGTCCCTTCGTGGTCGGGAGAAAGGCATGGCTCTTCTCGGACACTCAGGCCGGTGCGCGTGCCAGCGCACTCCTCTACTCGCTGGTCGAAACCGCCAAGGCCAACGGCTTCGAGCCGTATCTGTGGCTGCGCCACGTGCTGCGCGCCTTGCCCACCGCGACCAACGTCGAACATTTCGAGGCCCTCCTGCCCTGGAATCTCAAGGCTGAGCAGTTGATCACGGCGTAAAGAGCCCGGGAAGGATGGGGTTCGTGGAGCGCTTACGTTCGACGGATCGTTTGGTCCAGAGCGCCGCTTGCGAAGTAGAGGGAGATGCCGACGCGCAGATTCCTCATTGCCTGCAAGCAAGGCGCCTTTGAGTTTGGGGCACCATGCATGCGCGCGGGGCAGAGTGAGTTTGATCAATCAAACCCGCCGATCCTGAAAAAGGTCGACAGAAAAGCCCCCGGGATCGACACCGGGGGCAAGTTCATCCTGAAACGTGCGAATCAGTTACGGGTGTCGTGGCGAAGGATGCTGTCGAGACGCATGACCTCGTCGCCGTGCATCATGATCTTCTGTCCATCCTTGGTCTCCATCACTTCGCCGTGTTTCATCCTCACCGCACGGCCCATCTTGTCCTCCATGCCCATTTTCCCATCCTTGAAGATGTAGACCGTCGAGCCATCCTTCATGGGGATGGACTTTTCGACCCGCTCGACATCGACCGCGAAGGCCGATGTGGTGGCAATCCCAAGTGCCGCGACCATCAGTGCTTTCTTCAACATGCTCGTCTCCTTGAATCAACTACAAATAATTGCTGAACATTGCATCAGGCCTCTTCCATAGAAGATTGCCCGATGCCTTACCCGCCTTGGTTCCTGGGGAAGCTTGGTGCTATCAGGAGCCGCTGCGGTAAAGGGGGCTTTCTTCGAGATAGACAGTCACCTTGTCGCCCCCTTGGACCACCTTCGAAAGCGGAAAGCTGTTTGTGCCGAGGGTGTCGAAGGTCCAGTTGATCGTCTTGTCACCGACCTTCAGGGCAACCGTCTCGAGCCGCGTGACGTTGATGTAGCGCGTGTCCGCATTGACGATCACGGTGCGGGAGGGTGTGGCGTTGCTCGCGTAGCCATACGTGGCCAGCTCTCGCTCGGTCGGGCTTGAAGCGCGTGCCTGGACATGCTCGAGCCAGTGCAACGTACCGCGTTTGGAATAGTCTTCGTGTGCGAACGCAGCGGAAGATCCAAGGCTGCTGATGGCCGAGACGGCGAGGACGGCGATGATCGACTTTTTCATGATGGGCTCCTTGTCCAGATTGGCTGCTCATGCTTGAGCAACCATGGACTCGATCATAGGAGCCAGCGACTGACAGGGCAGTGACCCTGCAATTACGTTTAAGTCATAAGAATGAAAGGGTACGGTCAGGGTTGGCGGGCCGGGTTTCGTCAGTCCAAGGCCTTGACCGAACGGCAGACGCGTGAACGAAGCACCAATTTCACGTCCCCCAACATGTCATGCGAGGTGACGGCTTCACTCGGTTACTTGCCGTTCGCACCACGAAGAGCCCGACGGCTGGATTGGGTCGGGTTGAGACGGTAGTAGTCGGTTTGCAGCGTTCCCCCGCACCCCTTAGAAGGAGCTGGAGGTCTCTGTCCGGCCATCAGCTGCCCGTCCTCCTCTCCACAATCCTGCCATCCTGATGGCCGCTGGGCCTCGAAACCTGTCATTGCCTCAAGCACGTCGCTCCGCTGTCCTCATCCCTTCTGATGGACTTGTCGTGCGTCGCCGATGTCGCGCCGGGCGTGAGCGACGATGACAAGCCCCGACCACAGCGCGAGCCCGGACATCACTAGTGCAACGACAAGGTCCGGCAATGCGCTTCCGGTACCGAAGACGCCTGCTGCCGCCAGAATCACCGCGAGATTGCCGATCGCATCGTTGCGGCTGCACAGCCACACCGAACGCATGTTCGCGTCGCCCGAGCGAAAGCGATACAACAGCATCGCCACCCCTGCGTTGGCGAGCAGTGCGAGCATGCCGACCACGCCCATCGTAATCGGTTCAGGCGTCACGCCGTGCTGGAAGGCCCACAGGGCGCGTGCCATTACAACGGCGCCGAAAAGCACCATCGCCACGCCCTTGAGCAAGGCCGCGCGTGCCCGCCATATCAATCCCCACGACAGCACCGTCAGCGACAGCGCATAGTTGGCGGCATCACCTGCGAAATCGAGGGCGTCGGCCCACAGGGCGACCGAACCGACTGCAAGGCCGGCGACGAATTCGACCAGGAACATCGCCGCATTCACGATCAATGCAATCCACAGTGCTTGGCGGAAGCGCGGGCTCGCTGCGCTGGCTTCGCAGGTGGAGTGGGAACAACAGCCGGCCATGGTTTTCTCCTTAACGTGGGCGAGGGGTGCATCACACACCCTGTAGCCACTACAGGGTCAAGCGGTTAAGCTGTTGGGCGGTCGCAATGAGGAGATGCAGGCGATGAAGATCGGTGAATTGGCCAAGGCCGCGCACGTCGAGGTCGAAACCATCCGCTACTACGAACGGATCGGTCTGCTCCCGGCGCCTTCCCGCAGCCCCAATGGATATCGGGCCTACGCGGGTGGGCACCTTGAGCGCCTCGCGTTCATCCGCCACTGCCGGGCACTGGACATTGCCTTGGTCGACGTCGCGCAACTGCTGCGCTTCGTGGACGACCCCACAACCGACTGTGCTGAGGTCGACGCGTTGATCGACTCCCAACTCACCCGTGTCCGCGCGCGTCTCGACACCCTGCAAATGCTCGAGCGCCAACTCGTCGCCCTGCGCAGCCAGTGCGGTGCCCCCGATCGTGCGGCGCAATGCGGCATCCTGCATGAGCTCGAGGCGCCGACGCGGGGGGATGTCTGTGTGTGCCACGATGAGCATGCGCAATGATCTGCGGTTCGGTGGCGGAGTGACCACAATGTGGGGTGCCAGCGCTCCGGTACGTTCATGGTCGCGATATGCGCCGTCAGCCAACAGGCTGGGGTTAAAATCGTCGCCCATGCACCGTTGGCTTGCCATTTTCTTCCTGCTGCTCGTTCCGCTTCAGTTCGCGTCGGCGGGCCTGGAGGCGTACTGCTTGGAATCGGCCGGTTTCGCGACCAGCCACGGCGACCACCATCCACATACCTGTCAGGTGGATGAAGGCGATGAAGGGATGAAAGGGCAGCTTCACGCCGACTGCGGTTTCTGCCAGATCCTGGCGAGCGCTGCACTGCTCGATGCGGGTCGTCTGCCATTGACAGGACTGGGCCATGTCCTCGTCGACGCCGGGCGGGACTTCAACGCGTCTGCGCTGGTCACCGAGCCTGAACGCCCCAAGTGGCGCCTCGCTGCCTGAGCGGCAGCCCACCCCTGTCTTCCCCTCTTCTTCGAGTGCGCGCCGCACGGTAGCGGCGGTTTGCTCCATTGCGGACGTCCGGGCACTGCCTATGGCGTCCGCCCCTCCCGAAGCCTGGGAACCAACCCTCGAGATCGACTCGATGCACGACAAACGAACCCAATGGTGGTGGCTGATGGCCGCCTGGGCCGTGGCTCTGGTATCCACGCTGGGCGCGCTCTTCATCGGTGAAGTGATGGGCATGACGCCCTGCGTGCTGTGCTGGTACCAGCGGATCGCCATGTTCCCGCTCGCCCTCATTCTGGGCATGGCCGTGTTCGCCGAGGACCGGCGCGGTGCGGTGTATGCACTCCCATTCGCGCTCGCTGGTCTCGCGCTGGCCGCCTATCACAGCGCACTGATCGCCGGCTGGGTGCCACAGTGGTGGGTGCCGTGCGGCACTGGCCCCTCGTGCAGCCAGCAAGCCCTGGTCATCCTTGGCGACATCCAGATTCCCTGGCTATCGCTGGCGGCCTTCCTCGCCATCGCCGCCGCCTTGACGATTTATCTGATAAGGACCCGTAAATGAACACACGAAAACTCCTGGCACTCGCCGTGTTGCTGATCCTCGGCCTGGCCTTTTACTTCGGTATGGATGCCTATCGCGACCGCACACAGGCCGAGCAGGACACGCGCGTCGCTGTGGAAGGAAGCCGCCTCGTGCGGATGCATACCCCGATCATCGGGCCGCAGAACGCGCCGGTCACCATCGTCGAGTTCTTCGATCCCGCCTGCGAGACCTGCCGCGCCTTCTATCCGATCGTCAAGCAGATCATGGCCCAGCATCCGGACAAGGTCCGGCTTGCGCTGCGCTATGCGCCCTTCCATCACGGCTCGGACCAGGTGGTGAAACTGATCGAGGCTGCGCGCAAGCAGGGACTCTACACCCCGGTGCTCGAGGCGCTGCTGGCCACGCAACCGGAGTGGGCCGACCACGCGGCGCCCAACATCGGCATCGCCTTCGAAGCAGCCGCCCGCGCCGGCCTGGACATGGGACGCGCCCGGCAGGACATGGAGACGCCCGAGATCCAGGCCGTGCTCGCGCAGGACATCGAGGATCTGACCGCGTTGCAGGTCAGCAAGACGCCGACCTTCTTCGTCAATGGACGCAGCCTGCCGAGCTTCGGCCCCGAGCCGCTGGCACGCCTGGTGGCGGAGGAAGTGGGGAAAGTGCAGCCGTGATCGATCTGTTCAAGCTCGCCGGCCTGTTCGCCTTGACGGCCGTGGCCGAGATCGTCGGCTGCTATCTGCCCTGGCTCGTGTTGAAGCAGGGCCGGAGTGCCTGGCTGCTCGTGCCCGCAGCGCTGTCGCTCGCCGCCTTCGCCTGGCTGCTGACGCTGCATCCGACTGCAGCCGGGCGAACCTATGCCGGTTACGGCGGCATGTACATCGCGGTCGCGTTGGTGTGGCTTCGCGTCGTGGATGGCGTTGCGCTGACCCGCTGGGATGTCGCGGGCGCCGGCGTCGCGCTGGTCGGCATGGCCATCATTGCGCTGCAACCGGCCGCCTCTCCCTGAAAGTATCATTGTTGCTTCTCGGGGCGCTCTGGCGACCGCAAACACCGCTCACCTCATCCACATGTACTGCTGGTGTCGCATCATGTGGTCCATCATCATCTGCTGCATCGGCATGTATTGATCCATCATGTACTGGCGCTGCCTTTGTTGCTCGGGCGTAAGCTTCGAGTAGTAGCCGCCCATATGGCCCCATCCCATCATTGGGCCCATCGTCATTCCGGGCCCCATCCCCGGGCCGCCCATGCAGCAGCCCATGCCGCCGCCCGGCCCCCACATGCCGTGCATCAGCTGCATGTTGTTCTGCATCGTGGCCCAGTGCTCCTGGAGTAGTTTTTGCCGCGCTTCGGGATCCTGAGTCTGGTTGATCTTGTCCATCTGCTCTTGCATCTTCTTCATGTTCTCCTGCGCCTGCGCCATCCGCTTGTCGAACTCCTGCACGTTGGGCGGCTCGAGGTTCGCTTGGGCACCAGACGCCGGCTGGGCGAGAGCGGGCATGGACGAAAGTACAACGGCGGACAACGCGGCTGCCAGGATCGTGTTCTTCATCTCGATTCTCCTATGTCACAAGCGGAGGCCATGACGGTCTTGTTACGACGGACCGATGACCACTGGGGATTGCGCCCGGGGACGGGCAGCGGGGGGAAACGGCGCGCATCGGCGATTGATGTTCATCTGGCCCCCGTCGCTAAGTCAGAAGTCTGGATGCCCACCCGGCAACGGCCGTCTTCGCGCAAGCAGATGCGCTCGCGGAATCGTGCAAGATCACCCGAGAAGACATCATCTTCATCGGGTACCGAGCGAATCAGATCGGACAGGGGCCCCATCGTCGGCGAGCCGGTTACCAGCCGATGGTAGAGCCAGCGGCCATCCTTGATTGTGGTCAGAAGGCCAGCCTGACGCAGCGTTTTCAGGTGGCGAGAGAGCTTGTATTGCAGCTCTTGGAGGCTGTCCACCAATTCGCACAGACAGATCTCTTCGCCAGTATCTACGAGCAGACGCATGATGCGAATGCGGGTGCGGTCGGCCAAGGCTTGGAAGACTTCTTCGGGTTTGACGGTGATGAGATGCATAGTTGCATCATAGTGCAAGCGTGCAGAACCGCTGAGCCGTCTGCGCCGCGAACAACATCTGCGGGGCAGGCCGCTGGTTAACTCACAACAGTGCTTTCATCTTGCTACCGCCGAGCGCCTGAGGTGACCGCCTGCGCGCCGTTGCCGCAGGCGGTCGGGCGGAGTCACTTCAGTGTGAAGCGTGCCGTGGTGGAAGGCTTGCCCGGAAGGGTGACAACCGCGACCAGCTTGGTGCCGGCGCCGACCTTGAAGCTACCCTTGGCTTCGAGTCGATCACCTGCAGGCTTGAGTTCGACATCTTGCTTGTTTGCGCCAGACAGCAGCGTGAGCTTGGCACTGCCGTTTGCCACATCAACAGGCTTGCCGTGATCGCGAAGGTGCAACTGGATCACCTCGGGCTTGGCAACGAGTTCGAGATCGAGATCTTTGACCTCGACCACCACGCCTCCATGCATCGATTCATGCTCGTGAGCATGGTCATGCTTGTCGGCTGCAAAGGTGGGGCCCACAGACACGAGAGCAGCGAGGGCGACGACTTTTGAGAACTTCATGGGTTTTCCTTTCTGGTTTGCATGAGGCGGGTTAAGCAGCGTCAGAATGCTTCGGCGTTTCGATCGTCGAGCAGACTCTCTGCATCGCGGCGGCCGAAGAGCCAGAACATTGCAGGGGTAAGGAAGGTATCCAGCAGGGTCGAACTGATGAGGCCCGAGAAGATCACCACGGCCACCGGATGCAGAATCTCGGTACCCGGGCGCTCGGCCTCGAACAGCAGCGGTGCAAGCGCAAACGCGGTTACCAGTGCGGTCATCAGCACCGGCGACAGGCGCTCGATCGAGCCCCGCAGGATCATCGTGTGGTCGAAGCTCTCGCCCTCGATACGCATCAGGTTGAGGTAATGACTCACCTTGAGGATGCCGTTTCGCACCGAAATACCTGCAAGCGTGATGAAGCCGACGAGTGCAGCCACCGACAACGGCTGACCGGAGATCCACAGTCCAATCACCGCCCCGACCAGTGCGAGCGGAATGTTCGCCATGATGAGCGCCGAGAGTCGAACCGACTTGTAGCGGCTGTAGAGCACGACGAACATCAGCACGAGTGAGACGATCGAAAGCAACCCGACCAAACGGGATGCCTCTTCCTGAGCTTGGAACTGCCCGCCGAGGGTGATGAAGTAGCCCTCGGGCAACTTAAGGTCGGCCACGACGGCGCGGATGTCCTCGACGACCTCCGATAGCGGACGCTGCTGCGCATTGGCCGAGAGCACGATGCGGCGCTTACCGTCGTCCCGGCTCACTTGGTTCGGACCGTCACCATCCTCGATCGACGCCAGCTTCGACAAGGGCACATGTCCGGTCGGCGTTTCGATCAGGATCTGAGCCAGCCCGTCGACCGAGCGCGCCGTTTCCGGTAGGCGAACGACCAATGCGAACCGTCGACCACCCTCGACGATCTGGGTGACCTTCTCGCCCTCGACGAGGTTTTGCAGCGCGGCCAGAATCTGCGGTGCCGGCACCCCGTAACGGGCAGCGGCCGCATAGTCGATCCGCACCTTGATCTGCGGCGCGAGCACTTGCTTCTCGATCTCCAGGTCGGCGAGCCCCGGAATGGCGGCAAGCCGCGTTCGCAATACGTCAGCCTGACCGCGCAGGGTGTCGAGATCCTCGCCGAAGATCTTGATCGCAATCTGCGAGCGCACGCCCGACAGCATGTGGTCGATGCGATGTGAGATCGGTTGCCCGATCGCGATCGCAGCTGGCAGATTGACCAGTCGCGACCGGATGTCTGCGGTGATCTCACCCATTGAGCGGCTCAGCTCACCGGCGGGTTTCAGCCCCACATCGAGCTCGCTGACGTGGACACCTTCCGCATGCTCATCAAGCTCGGCCCGCCCGCTTCGGCGCCCGACGTGCGTCACTTCGGGAACCTGTTTCACGAGCACTTCCGCTTGCTGCGCGAGCACGGTCGACTCCGCCAGGGTAACGCCCGGGTTGAGCCGCATGCCGATCAGCAAGGTGCCTTCGTTGAACGGCGGCAGAAAGGTCGTGGGGAAGAACGGTACCGCAGCGGCAGCAATTGCCACCGCAACCGCACCCGCTGTGACGGCCGCCCTGGGGTGCTCGAGCACCCCCTGCAACGCCCCGCGATAACGTGCCTTGAGCCAGGCGAGCAAGCGCGTGTCACCGTGATCGAGGGACTTCATCCGGGGAAGCAGGTAAAAGGACAGCACCGGCGTCACGGTCACCGAGACGACCAACGAGGCGAGCGTGGAGACGATGAACGCCACGCCGAGCGGCACGAACAGCCGCCCCTCCATGCCAGGCAGCGCGAACAGCGGCAAGAACACCAGCACGATGATGATCGTCGCGTAAAGGATGGCCGAGCGCACTTCCATCGTTGCGCGCGCCACGAGTTCGATCGGGTGAAGCCGATGGTCGTGATGCTTTGCGCGGTCCTCCTTCAATCGGCGCAGCACGTTCTCTACGCCCACAACCGCATCGTCGACCAAGCCGCCAATCGCAATCGCGAGACCACCAAGGGTCATCGTGTTGATCGACTGCCCGAAATACTTGAAGACCAACGCCGTCATGAAGATGGACACCGGAATCGCGGTGAGCGCGATGATCGTCGGGCGCAGGGTGCCGAGAAAAAAGAAGAGGATTGCCGCAACGAACACCGATGCGCCAATCAGCTTACCCTTGAGCGTGCTGATCGATGCCTCGATGAAAGTCGCCTGCCGGAAGGTCACCTCCGGCGCATCCATCCCGGCCGGGAGCGATATCTTCATCTCTTCGAGCGCGGTTTCGATCGAGCGAGTCAGGTGAATGGTGTCCGCCGTAGGCTGCTTCTGAATGCCGAGGATGACGGCCGGCTTGCCCTCGAAGCCCGCATCCCCCCGTTTGGGCGCCGCTGCGAAGGTCACGGATGCGATCTGACGCAGCAGGATCGGCTGGCCATCTCGCGCAGTGATCGCGAGGTTCTTCAGATCCTCCAGGCTCGAGGTCCGACCGAGATGGCGGATGAGATATTCGCGCCCGTTCAGTTCGAGAAAGCCCCCCGAGGTGTTCGAGGAGAAGCCTCGAATCGCCCCTTCCAACTGCTCCAACGAAACACCGAGCTCAGCCATACGGCGGGTGTCGGGCTGAACCTGGAACTGCCGCACCTCCCCGCCAATCGGGATGACTTGCGCGATGCCGGCGATCGCCATCAGGCGCGGACGAAGAACCCAGTCCGCATACTCTCGGACCTGCATCGGCGAGATCTTCGCCGTGTCGATCGGGATCGCGATCTGCATGATCTCGCCCATGACCGAGCTGATCGGCCCCATGCGCGGAATCACGTCTTCAGGCAACCCTTCCTCCATGGCTGAGAGGCGTTCCGACACCATCTGCCGGGCGCGGAAAATCTCGGTACTCCAGTCGAAGGTCACGTAGATGAAGGACAGCCCCGAGCTCGAGGTAGAGCGCACTGACTCCACGCCGGGCAAACCATTCATGGTGGTCTCGAGCGGAAAGGTGATGAGTTGCTCGACCTCCTCCGCCGCCATGCCGCCGGCTTCGGTCATGATCGTGACCGTCGGCTTGTTGAGATCCGGAAATACGTCCACGGGTGTTCGCGAAAGCGTGAACGCACCGTAGGCCATCAGTACCAGGCTGGCGATAATCACCAGCAGCCGGTTACCAAGGCTGTTGTCGAGTAGCCACTTGAACATCGGATAGACTCCCGGTCAGCGGATCTGGTTGATCAGCGTGGCGGCACGGGAGGCGACCCGCTCGCCGGCTTCGAGGCCGGACGTCACCGCAATGTTCACGCCGTCCAGCGGCGCGATCGTGACGGTCCGGGACTCGAAACGTTCGGGCGCCGTCTTTACCCAGACGATGGTTTGGTTTGCCGAATTCTTCAGCACCGATGCTGCGGGAACGCTTACACCCTGCTGCGTGCTGCGCGACTGGACGAAGACCTCGACCGGCTGCCCCACGGCAAGAAAGGCCAGCGCTTCCCCTTCGGCTGCAAAGGTGAGCGGCAAGGCCTGCTCGCGCAGGCTGCGGGCGGCGCCGATGAAGGTGAGCGGGATCCGCTGGTCGCCGACCGCAAGACTTGCAGAGGCGACATCCGCCGCTATTTCTGGATCATAGGAGAGCGCCTCGACACGCAGCCGCTTCGGGTCGACGATCTCGAACACGAGCTCGCGCGCATCGACCACTTGGCCTGACACGGCGTTAGTCGATGCGATCACACCGCTGACGGGTGCGGTCAGGACATCACGGGCATTGAGGCCACCACCGATCGCTTTCGATCTGGCCCTCAGGCTGGCAAGCTCGCTTTCGGCCGCCTCGATCTCCTTGCGCGGTACCGTGTCGGCGAGTTCCTTCAGACGCGCAAGGCGCTTTTCCACAAGGGCCCTGGCCGCGTGCAGCTCGGCCAATTGCGCCATCTGGTTAGACCGCTCGATCTGGTCCGTCGAAGGACTAACGTAAGCCAGCACGTCCCCCTTCTTCACGGCCTGACCGACGCTTGGCAACCCCTGCGGGCCCGCCTCCAGGCGCCCAGCCACCATGGCCTGCACCTTTCCGCCGGCATTTGGGTCCATGACCACCTTGCCGGCCAGCGCGGTGGTACGCGGCAATTCGCCGGCTTCCGTAACCAACGTGCGAACACCGATCTGGCGTTGTGCCGGCTTTGGCAGAAAGACACTGCCATCGGCTTGCCGTTGTGGCCCATTGCCTCCTGCCACAACTGGACCTTCATCGCCATGATCATGGCCTTCGCCAGCAAAGGCATTCCACGAGGCACTGGCCGATACCAGCGCCAGCGCAGCAAACAGTACGCTCAGCTTCATGCGGCACCTCCAGTCGAGCGATTACGCGAATTCCCCTTGCGAAGCACAACCCAGCCGATGAGGCCTAGCACAAGCCCCCCCGCGCCTGCCCCAATTGCGTAGGGTTTCATGTCCAATTCGGCAACCTCTTCGTGCGCCTCGGCGGCGGTCTCATGCAAGTCGAGCTCACCAGCGAGCAAATCGGCGTCCTGACCGGCAATCACCGTTGCCGTGACAGAGACGACACCCGGCTTGAGCGTCTCCTCGAGCGTGGCCTCGAACTCACCGTCGGCATGGGGCGTGAGCGCAACGGCCTTCCCATCGAGTTCCAGATCGACCTTTGCGTCCTTGACCGGACTGTTGTCAGCGAAGTGGTCAAGATAGACGGTGACGTTCTTGCCATTCACTACGCCGACCAGCTCGAAGAGTTCCGAGACGGCGGTAAATCGCGGCAATGCCGGGCCCGCCGTGGTCGCGGGCGCTTCTCCATGGTCGTGTCCGTCACCGGCCAGCGTTTGCGGGGCAAGCCCGACAAGCACGGCAGCGAGGCTCCATGCCGCGAGGGTATGAGTGGATTTCATTTGGGGATCCTGTTATTCATTCGGGAAGCAGGCCCAACGCTTGGCGCTGGGCCGAGATGGCGGCTGCCAGATCAATACGCGCGCGCGCGCGCTCGCGCTCAGCTTCGGCCGCCTCGAATTCGATGCGCAGACGGGTCGGCAGATCGGCCTCACCGAGGCGGAACGCCTTCTCGAAGAAGCCGCGTGAAGCCTGTGCGAGGTCGGAGCGCCGTTCAGCAGCGGCGACCTGCTGCCGTCTCAATTCGACGCGCTGGTGCGCCATCTCTGTTTCGGCCAGCAGACGTTCGAGTTCGATCTGGAGTTGCGCCTCGGCCTCGATGGCCTCTGCATTGGCGCTTGCAACGCGGGACCGGCTGCGCGAACCGGAACCAAGCGGAATGCGCAAGCCCAGCGTGACCGTCTGTTCCCAGGATTCACCCGATGCGCCGCGTTCGCGGGTGGTCGTGACACTCAACTCCGGATTCGCGCGGCCCTGAACGCTGGCAAGGGTCATCGTGCGCCGCGCAACATCGACCCGATCACGCAGCTCGGCCACTGCAGGGTGCGCCGTCTCAAGAATCTGTGTCGGTGTCGCAGCGGAGGGGACGGGCTCCGGCGCAGACATCCCGCTGGATGAGCGTTCTGGCCCGATTCCAGTGAGCGTGCGCAACTGCTGTGCAGCATCTGCAAGGGCGCTTTCTGCCTCGGCGACGGCGGCTTCAGCTGTAGCTTGCACACCGTCGGCCTGATGCTGATCTGCGCGCGCCAGATCACCCGCCTTGATGCGCTTGGCCACGTCGGCGGCCAGTTCGCGGGCGTTCTCGAGACCCGCCCTCGCCAGCGTCACATCTACGCGCGCGCGTTGCCAATCCCAATATGCTGTGCGTACCGCTGCAGCGGTGCGCAACTGCGCGCCGCGAGCCCGGCTCGCCGTGGCAGCTATTTCGGCAGTGGCGAGGGCTGCAGTGCTCGAACGTTCGCCCGACAGCCAGATCGGAACCGCGATGCCGACCTCGTACTCACGGCTCCCGCGATTGCTGTCCAACTGATCGGTTTTTCCGGCTACCTCTAGGGCGGGCGGTTCGACAAACCAACTGTCGGCACTGTCGCGGCGCGCTTGCGCCGCTTCCTGTTGAGTCGTGAGCGACAGCGCTTCAGGCTGGCGTGCCCATGCTGCCTCGAAAGCGTGCTTGAGGGATAGGGCGGTACTTGGAGCCGGGGGGGCGGGCTGCTGCGCCCAGGCACCATTGACGGCAAGGCCGAGCATTAGCCCAGGCAGCCATTTGAGACGAAGTTGCTGAAACATCCAATTCTCCGTTGATGTAAAGACACGGGGAATCGGCAGAGGGCGATCGGACCGATCGCAATGGACGCATGACGCTACCGCTCAAAGCGGTAGGAACATCAAGAGGGAATGAAGGCGACCGCCCTGCCGATCAGGCTGGGCGGGCCCATTTAGGGCGTTCGGGCTCTGCGGGATGCTCCGCAAGTGAGCACCCAGGTGTGACGCCGATGGGGAGGGATGCCTGATGCTGTGTGAATAGCGCGCTGGACTCACTCGTTACTGCTGAAGAGCCCACCACCTGGCACGATGCGCAGTCTGTGTGTGCGCCCTTCGTCAAGCCCCCTTTTTCCTTGCCTTTTGCATCTTCGGTGTGACGATGCGCGTGATGACCAAAATGATTGGCTGCGGCACCGGATTCGTGCGCGCAGTAATCGCCCACCGCCGCCCAACTCAGTTGGGCAGGCAGCAGGATCAAGAGGAAAATCGCAAGCCAACGACGCATGGCGCGGATTCTATCAATAAGGATTTGCTATCGTCGACAGCGACGGTACCAATGGGCAGACCAAACGGCGCTTTACGAGAACCTGCTGGGCGAAACGCCTGGACGGCCCGACGTCTCGCGCCGATAGGTGGCTTCAGGAGCCACTGTACAGTTCATTCATGTACGCGCGCTCTGTCGGGGTCATGTCGACCAGCTCCTTGAGGACTTCTGCACGGGTCTTGCCGGGTCCGGAAGCACGCGAGGGCACCGCGAGGCCACGCTGCAGGTAGAAATAGCTGCCATCGGCCTTTGCCTGTTCGAGCTCGCGCAACACCTCGGCGCGGGTTTTCGTGCTCGTGGAGTGATCCGGATGGAACGTGAACCCCTGCTCGCCGGGAGCGGGATGCCACAGCGAGCTGGCTTGCGCAGCCGCAGGAACGACAAGGACGGCAGCAAGAAGCGAAAAAAGGGCAGTGGTGCGGGTTTTCGACATGACAAGACTCCTTCGTTCAACGTGAGAGGTGGCGTTCGGCATAAGCCGCTTGGCGTCGCCTTGCACCGAACACGTCGCGGACTTTAAGGGTCCATCCTCGTCGAATCGCGAACTGCCAGATTACGATTTCGTAATGTGATGGTTTCGGCATCTCCGCGATAATCGCTGCATGAAGATTCTGGTTGTGGAAGACGAGCCCAAGCTCGCCGAATACCTACGCAGGGCGCTCACCGAAAGCAATTACATCGTGGATGTCGCGCACAGCGGCACGGATGGCCGCTATCTCGCGACCGAAGGGCATTACGACCTCGTCCTCCTCGACGTCATGCTTCCGGGGCTGGATGGCTATGCCGTCTTGCAAGAACTGCGTCGGGGCAAACACGTACCCGTCCTGATGCTGACCGCGCGGGACGAGGTCGAGGATCGGGTCAGAGGCCTGCAGGCGGGTGCCGACGATTACCTGGTGAAGCCGTTTGCTCTGTCCGAGTTGCTCGCTCGCGTGCAGGCCTTGTTGCGGCGCGGTGCCTTGCGCTCGGATAGCCAGGATTCAACGGTGCTCCGTTTGGCGGACCTCGAACTCGACCTGGTTCGACGCAAGGCGTCACGATCCGGGCAGCGCCTCGACCTGACCGCCAAGGAGTTCACGTTGCTGACGTTGCTGCTGCGCCGGCAAGGGCAGGTCCTTTCCCGTACCGCGCTCGCAGCGCAGGTGTGGGACATGAATTTCGACAGCAATACGAACGTGGTCGAAGTTGCGGTGCGCCGGTTGCGCGGCAAGATCGACGACGCTTTCGAGAAGAAGTTGTTGCATACCGTGCGCGGCATGGGATACGTCCTTGAGGACCGGAAGCCCTGAGAATGCGCAATCCGCGTTCGCTTAGCCGCTGGTTATCGTGGTGGCTCGCCGTGCTGGCCTCGCTGGGGCTCGGCTTGGTCTGCTCGATCGTTTACGTGGGCGCGAGTCTAAATCTCTCCAACAAGCAGACGGACGAACTGCGGCACAAGCGGGACATAGTGCGCCATCTCGTCGGCGAGATCGCAACGCGGGACGCGTTGCCGAGCCTGCGTCACAAGCTCGACGACTTCTTTGTGGGCCATGCCAACCTCGAGTTACGGCTGATCCAGGGATCTGACGCTCTTCTGTACGCAACTCCGGCGCGTTCAAGCCCCGGCGCAATCCTGCGGCGGGATGAGTTCGAAATCTCCGTGCCATGGTCGCCCACAACCATGCTGCGCGCCGAATTGATGCTCGACAGCAGCGCCGACGCGCTGCTTTTGGAGCAGTTGGCCTGGACGCTACTCGCGAGCGCCCTTGGTGGAGCGGCGGCCATCTCAGTGGGCGGCGCATGGCTCGTTCGTAGAGCGCTCTTGCCTGTTCGCGACCTGGCTCGACAAGCAGCGGCCCTAAGCCCGGAAAGCGTTGGACAGCCGCTTGACGGCTCCGCCCAGGCACAGGAGCTTCAGCCGTTGGTCACACAATTCAACGCGCTCCTGGTTCGATTGAACCGCGCATATCAACAACTGGAAGGGTTCAACGCCGATGTCGCTCACGAGCTGCGCACACCGCTGGCGACCTTGATTGGTGAGACCGAGCTAGCTCTGAGTCGTCAGCGCGATGTCGCCGAACTGCGCGATGTGCTCGGATCGAACCTCGAGGATCTTCAACTTTTAGCGGGGCTGGTCAATGACATGTTGTTCTTGTCCCGGGCCGATCGCGGGGAGCGCGCCCGTCGCCACCGTGTGGATAGCCTGGCCGAACTGGTGTCCGAGGTCATCGAATTCCACGAAGCGTCAATGCAGGAGGCCGGCGTGACTGCGCGCTTACGCGGTGACGGCATGGGCACAGTCGATGCTGGGTTGGTTAGGCGTGCGCTCTCGAACCTGCTCGCCAATGCGACCCGTTTTGCAGAGCGCGGATCGGTGATCGAGATCGATATCAAGCAGGACGCAGATGGCCGCATTTGCCTGTCTGTCAGCAACACGGGCCCTGTCATCCCCCCGGAGCATTTGCCTCGTCTATTCGACCGCTTTTATCGGGTTGATGGGGCCCGCGAACATCGCGACCATAACCACGGGCTCGGCTTGGCGATCGTAGCTGCGATCGCGCGAATGCATGGCGGCGCCACCTTTGTGCGGTCAGCTGCCGGAACGACGAGCGTTGGCCTTACCATGACCGTTATGGATAGCTGTTCATAACGGCCATCGGACTAAACCGCTCGCGCGGTAGGGGTGTGCTGAACCGCTCGTGACGAGCATCGAAGTTCGTGGTTTCCATCGGCAGCGGGCTTGCCATGGTGGGAGATGAGGCAATCGGCCTCATTTTCGACAGGAGCAAGCCATGGACACCCCGACTCGTCCCGTCAGCCCCTTGCGCCAGCGCATGCTCGACGACATGCGGATGCGCAAGCTCACCCCCAAGACGCAGAGTGCGTACATCCGTGCGGTGTGCCGGTTCACGCGCTATCTGGGGCGCGCGCCCGATAGCGCCACGGTGGAGGACCTGCGCAACTACCAGTTGCACCTGGTCGATACCGGCACCTCGCCGATGTCGCTCAACGCCGCCATCAGCGGGCTGAAGTTCTTCTTCGATATCACGCTTCAACGCGGCGAGTTGATGGCACGAATGCAGCCGGTCCGGCTGCCGCAGCGCTTGCCGGTGGTGCTCAGCCGCGAGGAGGTCGCGCGCCTGATCGCCGCCTGCAACAATCTCAAGCACCAGACGGCGCTGTCGCTCGCCTACGCGACCGGACTGCGAGCGAGCGAAGTGGTCTCGCTCAAGGTCAGCGACGTCGACAGCGGGCGCATGACCCTGCGGGTCGAGCAAGGCAAAGGCCGCAAGGATCGCTACGCGATGCTCTCGCCCCTGCTGCTGGAGCGGTTGCGCGTGTGGTGGCGGGTCGCCCGGGCGCAGGGCAAGATGCTCGATGGCGGCTGGTTGTTCCCGGGCCTCAACCCGATCGAGTCACTGAGCCCGCGTCAGCTCAATCGCGCTGTTCAGGCCGCCGCCCTGGCGGCCGGCATCGACAAGCGGGTGTCGATGCACACGCTTCGCCACTGCTTCGCGACCCACCTGCTCGAGCAGAAGGTCGACATCCGCATCATCCAGGCGCTGCTCGGCCACAAGAAACTCGACACCACGGTGATCTACACGCAGGTCGCCACCGACCTGCTGCGCGAGGTCGTCAGTCCGCTGGAGATGCTGCAGCCGGCGTAGGCGCATCGTGGTCCGCTCCGCACTGGAGGTCGCGGACATCTTCCGCGCCTTCGGGCCGGCGTGGCGTCTCGCCCAGCACGGCCACTTGAGCCTCGGGCAGTTGAAGGTCATGTCGGCCATCGAACAGTGCCGCACTGCGGCGCTGGGTGGGCATGTGCTGCGCTGTGAGGCCTGCGAGCAGATCGACATCAGCTACAACTCGTGCCGCAACCGGCACTGCCCGAAGTGTCAGGCGCGGGCTGCCCAGCGTTGGCTCGAGGCCCGGCAGGCGGACCTGCTGCCGGTCGAGTATTACCACGTGGTCTTCACGCTGCCGGCGCCGATCAGCGCGTTCGCCTACACGAACAAGGCGCTCGTCTATCGGCTGCTGTTCGAGGTCGCCGCCGAGACGCTGCTCACCATCGCTGCCGATCCGAAGCACCTCGGCGCGACGATCGGCGCCACGCTCGTGCTGCACACGTGGGGTTCGGCGATGACGCACCACCCGCACGTGCACGGCATCGTCCCCGGGGGCGGCCTGTCGGCCGACGGGCAACGCTGGATTGCCTGCAGGCATGGCTTCTTCTTGCCGGTCCGCGTGCTCTCGCGGCTGTTCCGGCGGCGTTTCCTGGAAGAGCTGGCGAAGGCGCATCGCGCCGGGGCGCTGCGCTTCTTCGGCGAGTTCGCCCCGCTGGCACAAATGGCCGCGTTCCTGCGCTGGCTCGCGCCGCTGCGCACGAGCGAATGGGTCGTCTATGCCAAGCGGCCCTTCGCCGGCCCCGAGGCGGTGCTCGCCTACCTGTCGCGCTACACCCATCGGGTGGCGATCTCGAACCGTCGCCTGGTGTCGCTCGACGCCGGCAGCGTCTCCTTCCGCTGGAAGGACTACCGCGCCAAGGGGCGCACCCGCCACAAGACGATGACGCTCACTGCCGAGGAGTTCATGCGCCGCTTCCTGTTGCACGTGTTGCCATGCGGCTTTCACCGCATCCGGCACTACGGATTGCTCGCCAACGCAGGACGGCGGCAGCACCTAGCGCATGCGCGCGAGCTGCTCGTCGCGACGCCGCCAGACGATCCACGCGCCATCGCGGTGGAGCCAGCCGCCGCGCTGTCGACCACGCCCACCGCCGGCTTCGTGTGTCGCTGCTGTGGATCGGTGATGCGCGTCATCGAGACCTTTGCTCGGGGTGCGACGATCCGGGCGCCGCCACTCCATGGGGCGACCTCATGACCGGGCATCGCGTCCACGCCCGCAGCCTTCCGCCAGCACCCGTTCGGACGGGCCTGGTCGAAACCCGCTGCGCCCGCCACGCGCCTTCGCATCACATGTCGCGCTGCACTGACGCCGCCCATGCCACCGAGGGCGGGCAACGGCTTCACGCAACACGCCGCACATGGCGCAGCACCATGCACATCGCGTACCTGCGCGGTCGGGCGGCGCTCAAATGCCCATAGCGCTGCGCCCCGATTGAACGGCCTCGCCTCGTTTCGCGGTTTCCTCCCCCGGGCTTTGTCCAACGCCTGCCCACCGACCTGGGGCGGATCTTCATCGCCGCGAGGCAGGGGCAGGCGTCGAACAAAGCTGAACAGTAGCGGCCCGTGGCCTATGTGCGTTGGGCTGCCTGCTTCACACAGAGACCTGCCACAGGACCAGCTACGCCATGAGTGTCTCTTGTGGGTCGGAAGTTCGAGTATCAGGATTGAGAGGCTGCCGTTCGCCGTCGCCTGACGGACGAACGACACGTGTGCGGCACCTTGCGGCCTGACTTCATGCGTCAGGCGTTCGCTGCTGAGGCCCATCGGAAGCCATGCATTCAAGCCTGGGGTCCAAGACGACTACCGAGAACCCCGCCTGACCGGGGAACCTGTCGATCCATTGCACCTCTGCTCAGGGCCTCGAAGCAAGGACGTCTGGCCGTGGCGATAAGGGGTTTGAGTCCAGGCTCCTTTGCCATGAGTAGCTGGCCCCGGTCCAACAGCTTGCACCCAGGCCCTGCTGGTCCTGGGTGCAAGATCGGCAGGTGCTTGACAAAGCACAAACCCATTCGCCGCGCGTGCCTCGGGTCGCCTCGGCATCTCAAGTCATCTGATTAGTCCCGGCGGCCAAACGCGTCGTTCTTGGTGGCCTGCTTGTCCCCAGTCGCTGGGGAAAGGGATGTGGGAGATCCTGTGGATAAGCGATGGCAGCCCAGGCGGGACGGCTGTTTTACAAGCTTGCCTATTCTTGTGGCAGTTACCCTGTGGATGAGGTGGAGGGCTGGAACGAGGGTGGTCGGGCCGGAATGCTTGGCCCTCCTGTGCGACAATCCGCCACCGAGTTCCCGTCGCCTGTTGATTGAATCGTCATGACCACCCCCCAAGCCCCCGAAATCTTCCAGATCCCGCTCGACGACCTCGACCCAGCGGGCCTGCCGCCGCGCGGCACGGCCGAGTTCGAGCAGGCGGTGATCGGGCGCTACGCGCTCGACTACGCGGCGCGCGGCTGGCAGGCCGTGGTGGCGGTCGATGATGCGTTCGTGCGCGTGGTCGCGGTCCCCGAGCGCGGGGTCGAACCCAAGGCCTACGTGCTGGGGCTGCTGCAAAACGGCTTCCTGGAGGATGCGCTGCCGGTGCTCGAGGCGCTCGACGGCATGCTCGACGACGCCGAGCTCGCCTACAGCCACGGGCTGTGTTTGTCCGAACTGGGGCGACCGGCAGAGGCGGTCGCCCCGCTGCAGCGGGCGGTCGAACTCGACCCCACGCACGCGAACGCGTTCATCGCGCTCGGGGTAGCGTTCGCGCGGACCGGACGCGCCGATGAGGCGGCCGACGCGCTACGCGACGCGGTCAAGGTCGAGCCCGAGAACGCCTTCGCCAAGCGCAACCTGGCGGCGGTGCTGATGCGGTCCGGACGGGCGGCCGAGGCGCTGCCGTTCTTCCGCCAGGCGGCCAGCCTGGCGCCGGCGGATCCGGGGGCGCAGCTCGGGCTCGCGCAGTGCCTGGAGGCGCTCGGGCCGTCGCACGTGAAGGAAGCGGCCGAGCAGTACAAGGCGGTGGTCAAGCGCTTCCCCGATCACCAGGCCGGCGAGATGGCCGAGGAGGCGCTCACGCGCATCGGGCAGGACGAGATGCGCGCGGCGGTCGACGGCGGGCTGCGCATGGACGCGGTGATGTACATGCAGGCGGCGCTCGATCGCTTCGCCAAGCTCGACCAGGCGAAGGTCGGGCAGATCGTGATGGAGATCGCGCTGCTCGGCCGCAACGGGCTCGAGATCAACAAGCCGGCGGTGCGCTACACGCTGCAGAACCTCGAAGGCGAGTTCTCCGGTCTGGCGCTGCTGGCATACATGCACGTGGGCTTTCGGATGTTCGACGCCAAGGGCGACGCCGGGACCGGGCTCGATCGCGAGTACGAGGCGGCGGTGAAGATGCGCCGCGAGCGTTGAACCCGGCGAGGATCCCGACATGAGCCAGCTCCCCGAACGCTACCAGGCGGCGATCGCGCCGCTGATCAACAAGGCGCGCGAGTTCCTCGAGAAGGGCGAGGAGCTCGCAGCGATGGCCTTCGTCGGCAACTTCACCACCGGGGCGACGATCCCCACGGCGCTCGTCATGCGCTCGCCGGCCGACAAGGACGCAGCGGCGCGCGCGGTGAAGATGCTCGCCGAGCAGCTCGACGCCGACTTCGTCTTCGTGCTGATGGAGGCCTACAGCCTGCGCGCCGACAAGGTCGCCCGCTACGAGGAGATCATCGACGAGTACGGCTCGCTGGCCGACTGCCCGGCGAGCTGGCGGATCGACGTGGTGAGCCTGTCGCTCGAGACCCGCCACGGCGTGTGGGTCGCCCAGGTGCCGATCAAGCCGAAGGGCATCAGCAAGAAGAAGCGCACGATCGGGGAGCCCGAGTTCCGGCATTACACCGAGGTGGAGGGGCGGTTCACGGATCTGCTGCCGGTGAAGGAAGGCGAGGGCGGGCCTTCCGGCACCCTGCACTGAGGCCGCCGGGGAGGAGGGCGCGCGCATGTGCGGTCGTTACGCCCTCTACGGTCCGGTCTCGCGCCTGCGCGAGGCCTTCGACGCGGTGCCCGAAGGTTTCGAGTTCGAGCCGCGCTGGAACGCGGCGCCGATGCAGTGGCTGCCGGTGGTTCGGCAGCGGTCGAACGGCGAGCGGGTGATTCACCGCCTGCGCTGGGGCCTCGTGCCGTCCTGGGCGAAGGACGAGACAATCGCCACCAGGTTGATCAACGCGCGCGGCGAGTCGGTCGCCGAGAAGCCGTCGTTCAGGGCGGCGTTCCGTCGCCGGCGCTGCATCGTGCCGGCGAACGGGTTCTACGAGTGGCAGCAGCTCAGTGACCAGCAGGGCGGCGGCAAGCAGCCGTTCTACATCCATCCGGTCGCGGGCGAGTTCTTCGCGCTGGCGGGGCTGTGGGAGCGCTGGACGAGGCCGGCCGACGGCGAGGAGCTCGACACGTTCACGATCGTCACCACCGAGGCCAACGCGGCGATGCGGCCGCTGCACGATCGCATGCCGGTGATCCTGGCGCCGGGGGATTACTGGGCGTGGTTGAACGGGGCAACTGCAGCCGACCAGGTGCAGGCGCTGGTGAGGCCGTGTCCCGAGGCGGCGCTGGCGGTGTATCCGGTGGGCAGGGCGGTGGGCAATGTCAGAAACGAGGGGGCGGGGCTGATCGAGCCGTCTTCAACCCGAGGCTGATGGAAACCCTGTGGATCAAGGTTGCCCAAGTATTCAAGTTGACCTTCGTCCAATCGAAAAGATGGGCTGGAGGTCACGTCTGAGAGATGGGTTGAAGGAGCCTTCGCCAGTCAGGTTTTCGATCATCACGCCGCTCGATCACATCAGCGGTGAATGCCATCAGAGGCGGTGACCGTGCTCAGCGGGGGCGTTGAACCACGTCCGCTGACATTCACCTGCTACATCAACAACCCGACACCGGCCCCGAGCCGGCATTGTTTTTGGCTCTGTCACCGGTAAGTATTGAACGACCGCCACATAAACTGTATATTTTTACAGTTTTCGAGTTTAGGAGGCGGAGATGAAGACGGTGGCGTTCGAACAGGTTTTGAAGCAGCTGGCCGGACTTTCTCATCGGCAGCGGAGTCGGCTTGCCGAGGCGTTGAAGCATGTTGGGCACGACACGCAGGCGGCCGAGCTTATCCAAACTCACTTTGAGTCAGCACCTCAGTGTCCACACTGCACGCATGAGCAGGTCCATCGGTACGGTCACGCCGATGGCCTTCAACGTTACCGCTGCTGCGCCTGCGCCAAGACCTTTAACGCGCTGACCGGCACGCCGCTGGCGCGGCTGCGGCACAAGCCCAAGTGGCTGTCGTTTGTGCAGCAGATCCTTGCTTCCCTGACCGTTCGCCAGGCGGCCCGCGAAACCGGTGTTCATCGCAACACCAGTTTCCGGTGGCGCCACCGCTTCCTCGCCTGGGTCAAGGACGACCGGCCTGGGCGTTTGCACGGCATCACCGAGGCCGACGAAACTTACTTTCTCGAATCCAACAAGGGCGCTCGCAACCTCCCGCGCCCCGCTCGCAAGCGAGGCGGAGCAGCGAGCAAGCGCGGCCTATCGAAGGAGCAGGTCTGCGTTCTCGTGGCCCGGGACCGTACCGGCCAAACGCTTGATTTCGTGACTGGCAAAGGGCCCGTCAGCAAGGCCCAGCTACGCAAATGCCTGCCACCCGTGCTCGACGAGGACGTTCTGCTCGTCAGCGATGCCAATGCCAGTTATCGCTACTTTGCCCAGGAAGCGGGCATCAGCCATGAGTCGGTCAATCTGTCGGCCGGCATGCGTGTCAAAGGCGCGTTTCATGTCCAGAACGTGAATGCCTACCACGGTCGGCTGCGCCAATGGATTGACCGCTTTCACGGCGTCGCCACCCACTACCTACCCAACTATCTCGGCTGGCGACGGGCAATCGACACTGGCCGGCTGAAAACCCCGCACGCCCTGCTCCTCGCGGCCGTCGGTGTATTTCCACAGGTAACGGTGACATAGCCTTGTTTTTTGCATGGTGAGTGGTGGTTCCACGGGGCTACGCAGCGAGGTGCCACACGTCGCGCAAGATGGACTGGGTGCTGGAAACGTAACCCCGGCGTAACCCCGGCCAAAAACGAAAAGGGCCTGCATCGCTGCAGGCCCTTGAATTTGTTGGTGGTGATGGGCGGAATCGAACCGCCGACCTATGGGTTATGAATCCATCGCTCTAACCGTCTGAGCTACATCACCAACAGAGCGAGCGAATATAGCGGGTCTGCGGCGGGGTCGTCAAGCGTCAGCGCGCCCGAAGAGGACCTTCTGCGGATGGGGCCATGCCGGTTGCGCGTGCGCCGCGGCACCGGGGCAGGGCGGCCATGCGCGCGCAGTAGGCTCCGCAAGTGCGTGCAGGGGCTAGGGTTCTGCCAGTGGAACGCTTGATTTATAAGGCTTTTGCATTGACATCCCCGGGGCGATGGACGATCATCGGCGCCCTGTTCCCTACCGTTCCGGATCTTTCCGGCCCGTCCTTGCGCCCGCATTTCCTCTCCGTCCTGCTGGCCGGTCTCTCCGGCCTCGCGTCGTCCGTGGCCTTTGCTGCCTTGCCGCGGCCGATTCCCGACGACGCGGCGCGGGTGAAGATGACGTTTTCCTCGGCCAGCGTGGTGCAGGTCAAGGATGCCACGCTGCAACTCAGCCCCGGCGCGCAGATCCGCGATACCCACAACCGCATCGTGCTGCCCTCGCATGTGTCTGGCGAGTACGTGGTGCGCATGCTGGTCGACCGCAACGGCCAGGTGCATCGGGTGTGGATCCTCACCCCGGAAGAGGCTGCGGCGCCGATGCCCAAGGCGCCGTCCCGGCCTTGATGGATGCCGCGATGCCCGCCCGACCTGCCGCAAGGCCTTGCCTGACATTCCCTGATAGATGAAGAAACTCTACATCCGCACCTTCGGGTGCCAGATGAACGAGTACGACTCCGACAAGATGGCGGACGTGCTCGGCGCTCACGAAGAACTGGTCAAGACCGACAACCCGGAAGAGGCCGACGTGATCCTCTTCAACACCTGTTCGGTGCGCGAGAAGGCGCAGGAGCGGGTGTTCCACGATCTCGGCCGCGTGCGTCTGCTCAAGCAGAAGAAGCCCGGGCTGATCATCGGTGTGGGCGGCTGCGTGGCCAGCCAGGAAGGCGAGGCCATCGTCAAGCGCGCGCCCTATGTGGACGTGGTGTTCGGCCCGCAGACCCTGCACCGCCTGCCGAGCCTGATCGCGGCGCGCAAGCAGAGCGGGCGCTCGCAGGTGGATATCTCCTTCCCCGAGATCGAGAAGTTCGACGCCATGCCGCCGGCGCGCGTCGAGGGCGCGAGCGCCTTCGTGTCGATCATGGAAGGCTGCTCGAAGTACTGCACCTTCTGCGTCGTGCCCTATACCCGCGGTGACGAGGTGTCGCGCCCGCTCGAGGACGTGCTCGCCGAGATCGCCGGTCTCGCGGCACAGGGCGTCAAGGAGGTGACGCTGCTCGGCCAGAACGTCAACGCCTGGCGCGGCGTGCTCTCGCGCGAGGACGGCGAGCAGGGCACCGACGTTGGTGATTTCGCCTTCCTTCTGGAATGCGTGGCCGAGATCCCCGGCATCGAGCGTATCCGCTACACCACCTCGCACCCACGCGAGATGACGCAGCGTCTGATCGACTGCTACGCGAAGCTTCCCAAGCTGGTGTCGCAGTTGCACCTGCCGGTGCAGTCGGGCTCGGACCGCGTGCTGGCGGCGATGAAGCGCGGCTACTCGGTGCTCGAGTTCAAGTCCGTGGTGCGCAAGCTGCGTGCGGCGCGGCCGGATCTTTCCTTGACCTCCGACTTCATCGTCGGCTTCCCCGGCGAGACCGAGGAGGACTTCGAGAAGACCATGAAGCTGATCGACGACGTCGGCTTCGACGGCTCCTTCAGCTTCGTCTACAGCTCGCGTCCCGGCACCCCGGCCGCCGACCTCGAAGACCCGGTGGCGCAGGAGACCAAGCTCGCCTGGCTCGCCCGCCTGCAGAAGCGCATCGACGAGCAGTACCAGGCCAACAGCGAGGCCATGGTCGGCACGGTGCAGCGCATCCTGGTCGAGGGCGCGGCGAAGAAGAACGCCGAGGCCGAGATGATGGGCCGCAGCGACAACAACCGCGTGGTCAACTTCCCCTCCGACTCGCCCGTCCGCGATCGCCTCGTCGGGCAGTTCGTCGAGGTGCGCATCACCGCAGCATTGCCGCACAGCCTGCGCGGCGAAATCCTCACCCGGGAATCCTGAATGGCGAAAATCCTGGAAGTCTTCTTCGAGCCGGTGGATAACGCCCGGCTGGCCAAGCTGTGCGGCGTACTCGACGAGAACCTGCGCCAGATCGAGAACGCCTTCGACATCACCGTGAGCCGGCGTGCCGAACACTTCACGCTGCAGGGCCACCCCGCGCAGGTGCTGCGCGGCGAGATGGCGCTCAAGCATTTTTACGCGCTCGCCGACAAGGATCTGTCGCGCGACGAGGTCCAGCTCGGCCTCATCGAGATCGCCAACAAGGGCGAGGCGGCGCAGCCCGCGCCGGTGCTGATGACGCGCCGTACGGAGCTCCACGGCCGCACGCCGCGCCAGGTCGACTACCTGCGCAACATCCAGGACTTCGACATCACCTTCGGCATCGGCCCGGCCGGCACGGGCAAGACCTATCTCGCGGTGGCGAGCGCGGTCGACGCCTTCGAGCGCGACCTCGTCGAGCGCATCATCCTCACCCGCCCGGCGGTCGAGGCCGGCGAGCGCCTGGGCTTCCTGCCCGGCGACCTGGCGCAGAAGGTCGACCCCTACCTGCGCCCGCTCTACGACGCGCTCTACGACCTGATGGGCTTCGACCGCGTCGGCAAGCTCTTCGAGCGCGGCAGCATCGAGATCGCGCCGCTCGCCTTCATGCGCGGGCGCACGCTCAATAATGCCTTCATCATCCTCGACGAGGCGCAGAACACGACCCCCGAGCAGATGAAGATGTTCCTCACCCGCATCGGCTTCGGCGCCAAGGCGGTGGTCACCGGCGACCTCACCCAGATCGACCTGGCACGCGGCCAGCGCAGCGGTCTCAAGGAGGCGCGCGCGGTGCTGGCGGGGGTGCGCGGCATCGCGTTCACCGAATTCAGCAAGGAAGACGTGGTGCGTCATCCGCTTGTCGCGCGCATCGTCGAAGCTTACGACCTCGAGGCTGCGCGCCTCGAGCGCGAGAAGGCCGCGGCCCGCGCCGCGCGCCAGCAGCCGCACCCGCAGGAGCAGGAAGCCGAAGATGGCGAATAAGACCAACAGGACCGACAGGACGAACCAGGCGGCCGCGCGCAAGTCGGCCGGCACCTGGCCCAGGATTATCGCCGTCGATGCCGACGGCAAGGCTGCGCGCATCCGCGCCGAGCGCCTGGAGATCGAGCTCGGCGACGGTCGCAAGCTGCTGCTCGCCTTCCCCGAGAAGGCCTGGGGCGACCTCGAGATCGAGGCCGAGACCGACGACGACAACGCGGTGCCGATGCTGTCGCTGCAGCCCGGTGCCTGCAACCTGATGACCCTGCGCGTGGATGTGCACCACGACATGAGCTTCGTCGAGCTGCTCGCGCTGCCCGCGGGCGAGCATCCGCCGGTGCTGAAGCTGCAGGTGCAGAAGGCGGTCGAGGGCGAGGACAAGGCCAACTGCCCCAAGAAGAACCACATCCGGCGCTGGGCCGCGGCGGCGCTGCGCGCCAGCGCCCAGGTCACGGTGCGCCTGGTGGGCGAGGCCGAGGGGCGCGCACTCAACCGCGACTACCGCGGCAAGGACTACGCCACCAACGTGCTGACCTTCGCCTACGCCGAGGGCGAGGACCTGCCCGGCCTGCCCGCGGCGGCCGCAGACGTGCCGCTCGCCGGCGACCTGGTGCTGTGCGTTCCGGTGGTGGTGCGCGAGGCCGCCGCCCAGGGCAAGACCCTGGAGGCGCACTTCGCCCACCTCGTCGTGCATGGCATGCTGCACCTGCAGGGTTACGATCACGAGAACGAGACCGAGGCGGCCGAGATGGAAGCGCTCGAGACCGCGATCCTGCGCGAGCTCGGCTATGCCGACCCCTACGCCTTGAGCGCCTGAAGCGGAGACACCGACCCCCAAAATGGACAGTTCCCCCAAACCCTCCTTACTCGAGCGACTTTCGGCCCTTCTCTCGCGCGAACCGGAAGATCGCGATGAACTCCTCGCGCTGCTGCACTCGGCCTTCGACCGCAACCTGATCGACGCCGACGCCCTCACCATCATCGAAGGCGCCCTGCAGATGTCCGACATGCAGGTGCGCGACGTGATGGTCCCGCGCGCCCAGATGGACTGCGTGCATCTGGACGACCCGATCGACACGATCGCCAACTTCGCGATCGACACCGCCCACTCGCGCTTCCCCGCGATCGGCGACGGCAAGGACGACGTCGTCGGCATCCTGCTCGCCAAGGACCTGCTGCGCTACTTCGCCGGGCGCGAGTTCGACCTGCGCGACATGCTGCGCCCCGCAGTCTTCGTGCCCGAGTCCAAGCGTCTCAACGTGCTGCTGCGCGAGTTCCGCGTGTCGCGCAACCACATGGCGATCGTGGTGGACGAGTACGGCGGCGTGGCCGGCCTGGTCACCATCGAGGACGTGCTCGAGCAGATCGTCGGCGACATCGAGGACGAGTACGACTTCGACGAGGTCGGCGACAACATCCGTCTCGACCACAGCGGCCGCTACCGCGTGAAGGCGACCACCGAGATCGAGGACTTCAACGAGGCCTTCGCCACCCACTTCAGCGACGAGGAATACGACACCGTCGGTGGCCTGGTGATCCGCCATTTCGGCCGCCTGCCCAAGCGTGGCGAGGCGGTGGAGCTCGAAGGCCTGAAGATCCAGGTGCTGCGCGCCGACAGCCGGCGGGTGTACACGCTGATCGTCGAGCGCCTGCCGCAGCCGCTGTCCGAACAGGCGTGATGCGGCGCGCCTGGCTGCTCGCGCTGCTCGCCGGCGGCGCGACGGTGTTCGCCTTCGCGCCCTTCGGGCTGTTCCCGCTCGCTTTCCTCGGCCTCGGCGTGCTCATCTGGCTGCTCGCCGGCGCGGCGCGCGCGCGCGAGGGCTTCGCGCTCGGCTTCGCGTGGGGCTTCGGTGCCTTCGCCGCCGGAGTGTCCTGGCTCTACGTCGCGCTCGAACGCTACGGCGGCGTGCCCGCGCCGGTCGCCGCGCTGGCGATCGCGCTGTTCTGCGCCTACCTCGCGCTCTATCCGGCGCTCGCCGGGGCGGCCTTCGTCGCGCTGCGCGGCGAGCGCGTGGCAGGCGCGCCGGTGCGCGCAGCGGCGCTCTTCGGCGCGCTCTGGCTGGGCTCCGAATGGCTGCGCGGCGTGCTCTTCACCGGCTTCCCCTGGCTTGCCATCGGCTATGCGCAGACGCCGCCCAGCCCGCTTGCCGGCCTGCTGCCGGTGCTCGGCGTGTATGGCTTGGGGGGGCTGAGCGCCTTCATCGCCGCGCTGTGCGCTCTCGCGCTGCGGGCGGGTGGCGTGCGCGTGCTGCTCGCCTGGCGCCCGGCGTTGGCGCTGTGCGCTCCCTTCGCTGCCGGCTTCGCGCTGCTCGGCCATGCCTGGACCCAGCCGGTCGGCGCGCCCTTGAAGGTGGCGCTGGTGCAGACCGATTTCGCGCAGAGCCTCAAATGGGATCCGGCGCGCTTCGAGGAGGTGCTGCGGGTCAACCTCGAGCTCGCGCGCGACGCCTTCGGGCAGCCGCAGCCGCCTGCGCTGGTGGTGCTGCCCGAGACCACCGTGCCGACCCTGCTCGACCGCCTGCCCGCTGGCTATCTCGAAGCCTTCGCCGGCCTCGCCGCCGCGTCCGGCGCCGACCTGGTGATGGGCGCCTTCCGCCGCGACGCCGAGGAGCGCATCTACAACGCCGCGATCAGCCTCGGCAGCGCGCCCGTGCAGCTCTACGCCAAGCAGCACCTGGTGCCCTTCGGCGAATATTCACCGCCGCTGTTCGGCTGGTTCTACGCGCTGGCGCAGATTCCGATGTCCGACCAGACCCGCGGCGCGCCCGACCAGGCGCCGATGCGCTTCGGCTCGCAGCAGGTCGCGCTCAACATCTGCTACGAGGACCTCTTCGGCGCCGAGCTGATCCGCGCGCTGCCTGCGGCCACGCTGATGCTCAACCTCTCCAACCTGGCCTGGTACGGCGACTCGCTCGCCCAGCCGCAACACCTGCAGATCGCCCGCGTGCGCGCGCTCGAGACCGGTCGTCCGATGCTGCGCGCCACCAACACCGGCATGACCGCGGTGGTGCAGCCCGACGGCAGCGTCGCCGCCGTGCTGCCCGCGTTCGCGCGCGGCGTGCTCCATGCCGAGGTGCGCGGCCACCAGGGCATGACTCCTTATGCGCGCTGGGGCGATCGCCTCGCGCTCCTCGCCGCCGCGATCCCGATCGTCCTCGCACTCCTCGCCGCCGCCGCGGCACGCCCGCGCCGGACCGAAGCCCGGTAAAATCATCGTTTTTGCGTGCGCTGCGCAGCCCGGAGGCTGCCCGAGACCATGACCACCGAATCCCGACTCGTGAAACCGACCTTCCAGCAAGTCATCCTCACGCTCCAGCACTTCTGGGGCGAGCGCGGCTGCGTGCTGCTGCAGCCCTACGACCTCGAGGTGGGCGCCGGCACCAGCCACACCGCCACCTTCCTGCGTGCGATCGGCCCCGAGCCCTGGAACGCCGCCTATGTGCAGCCCTCGCGCCGCCCCAAGGACGGCCGCTACGGCGAGAACCCCAACCGCCTGCAGCATTACTACCAGTTCCAGGTGGTGCTGAAGCCCTCGCCGCTGAACATCCAGGAGCTCTACCTCGACAGCCTGCGCGCGCTCGGCATCGACCCGACGGTGCACGACATCCGCTTCGTCGAGGACGACTGGGAGAACCCCACCCTGGGCGCCTGGGGACTGGGCTGGGAAGTCTGGCTGGACGGCATGGAGGTCACCCAGTTCACCTACTTCCAGCAGGTCGGCGGCCTCGATTGCAAGCCGGTGCTGGGCGAGATCACCTACGGCATCGAGCGCCTGGCGATGTACCTGCAGGGCGTGGAGAACGTCTATGACCTGGTGTGGTCCGTCGCGCCGGACGGTCGCAAGGTCACCTACGGCGACGTTTACCACCAGAACGAGGTCGAGCAATCGACGTTCAACTTCGAGCACAGCAACGTCGACTTCCTGTTCTCGCTATTCAACAACTACGAGTCCGAGGCCAGGCGCGTGATGGAGGTCGGGCTGGCACTGCCGGCCTACGAGATGGTGCTCAAGGCCGCCCACACCTTCAACCTGCTCGACGCCCGCGGCGCGATCTCGGTGACCGAGCGCGCCGCCTACATCGGCCGCATCCGCAACCTCTCGCGCGCGGTCGCCCAGGCCTATTTCGAATCCCGCGAAGCCCTCGGCTTCCCGATGCTGAATGCTGAAAAGGAGGCCGCGTGATGACCGTTGCGACCCTGCTCGTCGAACTGCTCACCGAAGAACTGCCGCCCAAGGCCCTGCCGCGCCTGGGCGAGACCTTCGCCACCAGGATCGCCGAGGGCCTGAAAGCCAAGGGACTGGCGCCTGTCGACGCCGCCTTCCGCAGTTTCGCCAGTCCGCGCCGGCTGGCGGTGACCGTGGCGCAGGTGGCTGCCGAGGCCGCCGCGAAGGAGGTCACCGAAAAGCTGATGCCCGTGTCCGTGGCGCTCGACGCCGAGGGCAAGCCCACCCCGGCGTTGCTGAAGAAGATGGAAGCGAAGGGCATCGCCGCCGAGGCCGTCGCCCGCTTCGAGCGCCGCCTGGACGGGAAGGCCGAGGCCTTGTTCCACACCGCCATGGTGCCGGGCGCGAAGCTCGCCGATGTGCTGTCGGGGGTCGTGCAGGACGCCATCAAGGCGCTGCCCATCCCCAAGGTCATGCGCTGGGGCGATGGCGACGCCACCTTCGTGCGCCCGGTGCACAAGCTCACCCTGCTGCACGGCGCCGAGGTGGTGCCGGGCCGCGTGCTGGATCTGGATTCCGGCCGTACCTCCCGCGGCCACCGCTTCATGAGCCGCGGCGACATCTCCATCGCCACCGCCGACGCCTACGAGCCCACGCTGCTCGCCGAGGGCAAGGTCATCCCGAACTTCGCCGAGCGTCGCGCCGACATCGAGCGCCAGCTGCTCGCCGAGGCCGCGAAGCAGGGTGCGCTGCTCAATGAATACGCCGACCTGCTCGACGAGGTCGCCGCGCTGGTCGAACACCCGACGGTGTACGTGGGCGAGTTCGAGGCCGAGTTCCTCGCCGTTCCGCA
Source organism: Thauera sp. DNT-1 (assembly GCF_055393985.1). Taxonomy (NCBI): domain Bacteria; kingdom Pseudomonadati; phylum Pseudomonadota; class Betaproteobacteria; order Rhodocyclales; family Zoogloeaceae; genus Thauera; species Thauera sp. DNT-1. Next base: position 3,714,114 of record NZ_AP043752.1, read on the forward strand.
GGAGTGCCTGATCCTGACCATGCGCGCCAACCAGAAGTATTTCCCGCTCTTCGATGGCGCCGGCAAGCTGCTCAATCGTTTCCTGATCGTCTCCAACATGCAGGTGGCCGACCCGATCAACATCGTCGCCGGCAACGCCCGCGTGGTGCGCCCGCGCCTGTCGGACGCGCGCTTCTTCTTCGAGCAGGACAAGAAGCAGAAGCTCGAGGCCCGCCTGCCGCGCCTGGCGCCGGTGGTCTATCACAACAAGCTCGGCAGCCAGCTCGAACGCGTCGAGCGCCTCGAGGCGCTGGCCGGTGCGATCGCTGCACAGCTGCACGGCGACGTCGCCGCGGCGAAGCGTGCCGCGCGCCTGGCCAAGGCCGACCTCGTCACCGACATGGTCGGCGAGTTCCCCGAGCTGCAGGGCATCATGGGACGCTACTACGCGCTCGCCGACGGCGAGGGCGAGGTGGTGGCCGACGCCATCCAGGCCCACTACCAGCCGCGCTTCGCCGGCGACGCACTGCCCGCCGGCAACGTCGCCGCCGCGGTGGCGCTGGCCGACAAGCTCGACGCCCTGGTCGGCTTCTTCGGTATCGGCATGGTGCCCACCGGCGACAAGGATCCGTTCGCGCTGCGCCGCGCCGCGCTCGGCGTGCTGCGCATCCTCATGGAAGCGCCGCTGCCGCTCGAGCTGCCCAGGCTGATCGACACCGCGGCTGCCGGCTTCAAGCCCGGCCTGCTGACGGCCGAAGGCTTCGCCGCGCAGCTGCAGGACTTCATGTACGAGCGTCTGAAGAACCTGCTACGGGAGACGGGCCGTGACGGCGCCGTGATCGACGCCGTGCTGGCGCTGAGACCCGCGCGCATCGACCTGGTGCCGGCCAAGCTCGCCGCGGTGGAGGCCTTCCGCGCGCTGCCCGAGGCCGAGGCCCTGGCCGCGGCCAACAAGCGCATCGTCAACATCCTCAAGAAGGCCGAAGGCGCGCCGGGCGAGCCCGACCTCGCGCTGCTGCAGGAAGCTGCCGAGAAGGCGCTCTTCCGTCAGGTGGTCGAGGTGGCGCCGCTGGTGCGTTCGCACGTCGCCAACGAGGACTACACGGATGCGCTGCGGGCACTCGCCGGACTGCGCGCAGCGGTGGACCAGTTCTTCGAAGACGTCATGGTGATGGCGGAGGAGCCGCTGACCCGTGCCAACCGCATCGCGCTGCTGGCCCAGCTCGCCGGCCTGATGAACCAGGTGGCGGACATCTCGCGCCTGTCGGCCTGATCGTCATAGCCCCCGCGGCGTGCGTCGCCGCGGGCTTCGCCCCCGCAAGGAGCCCGTGATGAAGCTCATCATTCTCGACCGCGACGGCGTGATCAACGTCGACTCGGGGCAGTACATCAAGTCGCCCGAGGAGTGGAAGCCGATCCCCGGCGCGCTGGAGGCGATCGCACGGCTCAACCAGTGGGGCTGGCGGGTGGTGGTGGCGACCAATCAGTCCGGCATCGGCCGCGGGCTGTTCGGCATGGACACGCTCAACGCCATCAACGACCGCATGGTCAGGAGCCTCGCCCAGGCGGGCGGGCGGCTCGACGGCATCTTCTTCTGTCCGCACGCGGCCGACTCCACCTGCGACTGCCGCAAGCCCAAGCCGGGCATGCTGCTGCAGATCGCCGAGCGCTTCAACGTCGAGCTCGCCGACGTGCCCTGCGTCGGCGACGGCCTGCGCGACCTCCAGGCCGCCGCGGCGGCTGGCGCGCAGCCCTGGCTGGTGCTCACCGGAAAGGGCGAAACCACGCGCGCGAGCGGCGAGCTTCCGCCCGGTACGCTGGTGTATCCCGACCTCGATGCGGTCGCCGCCGCGCTGACCGCCTGAGCGGCGCGGCGCGACAGCGCTGCCGCATCCCTCACGCACTCTTCACCGGACGAGAATCGTGCATCTGCTCCGCTCCATCCTGTTCGCACTCGTGCTTACCGTGATCACGGTGCCCTACGCGTTCTTCGCCACCCTCATCTTCTGGCTGCCGCCGATGACCCGGCACCGGCTGATCACGAGCTGGGTGCCGATCATGATGTGGGTGATCCGCCACGTGCTCGGCATCCGCTACCGCGTGATCGGCGCCGAGAACATCCCGGCCGGTCCCGCGGTGGTGCTGTCCAAGCACCAGTCGGCATGGGAGACGATCGCGCTGCAGGTGATCTTTCCGCCGCTGTGTTACGTGCTCAAGCGCGAGCTGCTGCGCGTGCCCTTCTTCGGCTGGGCGCTGGGCAGGATCCCGGGCATCGCCATTGACCGCTCCGCGGGCAAGGACGCGCTCACCCAGGTGGTGGAGCAGGGCCGCGAGCGCCTCAAGGAGGGCCTGTGGGTGGTGGTCTTCCCCGAGGGCACTCGGGTGGCGCCGGGTGCGACGCTGCGCTACAAGCCCGGCGGGGCCATCCTCGCCAAGCGCGCGGGCGTCCCCGTGGTGCCGGTGGCGCACAACGCGGGCGAGTTCTGGAGGCGCAACGCCTTCATCAAGCGCCCGGGCGAGATCGTCGTCAGCATCGGCCCGGTGATCGACGTCAAGGGTGCCAAGGCCACCGATGTGAACGAGCAGGCGGAGGCCTGGATCGAAGGCGAGATGCGCCGGCTGTTCCCGCATCTCTATCGCGAAGAGGCGGGCATGCCGCCGGCCGCGGGCGATGCCGCGGCGGAAGACGAGGGGAACTGAGCGCGTTCTCGCCCGGTCTCCCGCATAGGCCGCCGGGGCGGCCCCAGACATCGGGAGAGGGACGATGGGTGAAGAAATCCGCGCACTCGGCGAGGACGAGATCCTCGCCAGCCTTGCGGCGGGGCTGCCGCACTGGCGCCTCGAGGCCGGCGCGCTGGTGCGCGACTACCGCACCGGCGGCTGGAAGGCGACACTGATGGTGGCCGGTGTGGTCGGGCACCTGGCCGAGGCGGCTTGGCATCATCCCGAGCTGGAGCTGTGCTGGGACCGGGTGCGGGTGCGCCTGTCCACGCATTCGCCGCGCGGCATCACCGCACGCGATTTCGCGCTCGCGCGCAAGATCGAGGAGGTCGTGCACTGGCAGCCCGCGCGCGAGGGCGGGGCGCTGGAAGGCACGCCGAACGCGGACGACCGCTTCCGTTACATCCGCTACGACTGAAGCGGCGTGCGTGTGTTTTCGCTGCAGTCCGCGCCCTGCCGCGTCACCAGCCGGTAGACGCAAAAAGGCCCCGCATGCGGGGCCTTTTCGTCAGACGGTGCCGGAGAAAGCTTAGGCAGCCTTCTTGGCAGCGGTCTTGGCGGTGGTGCTCACGGCCTTGACGGTGGCGTTGGTCGCGGCGGCCACGTTGGCTTCGGCGATCTCGGCGACTTGCTTGGCAGCCTTGCTCATGCTGTCGTAGGCGCTGTTGGCGGCGGCGATGGCCGACTTGACGGCGGCGACGGCAACGTCCGAACCGGCGGGAGCCGACTTGGCAGCCTTGTCGAGCGCGGTGGCGACGCCCTTGTTCATTTCGGCGACCTGGCCTTCGAAGACCTTCGACATCTCTTCCTGGCTCTGCGACGAGATCTCGTAGACGCTGCGGGCGTAGGCGACGGCCTTCTCGACGATCGGCTGGGCCAGCGAAACCTGCAGGTTCACCAGCTCCTGCACGTCCTTGGCGGCCAGCAGGGCCTTGGTGTTGGCCACGCCGTCTTCGAGCAGCGAACGGGCGGTGTTCAGGTTCAGGGCGGCGAGGCGCTCGGCGCTGGCGAAGGCGGTGTTGGCCAGGGTCAGCAGGGTCTCGATGTTGGCCTTGTTGGCGGCGGCGAACTGCTCGGGGGTGACGAAGTTGCTCATTTGGATCTCCTTGGAAAGTGTGGATTGCATCAACATCGCTTCGGTAGCTGCGATGTTGCGTTGCAGCATGGTTCGGATTATACGGACCCGGGTCGGCCTGTCAAGCATATTTTTGTGCATTGCAGCATCCTGGATTGATAGAAGGAATCAATCACTTGCACCTGAAGGGGCGGCCCTTCAGGCTGGAGGTCGCAGTGTTGCGGTGCACGGCTGCCGTTGACCCGCGCAAGTGTGCAGGGAGCGGGTTGCAGCCGCGTGACGAATGCCTGCGGGTAAACGCAAGCGGCCGGCGGGAAGCCGGCCGCGAGGCGGAGGAAGCCGGGGCGCTCAGTCGTGGCGGAAGTCCGCCTTGCGCTTGGCCACGAAGGCCGCCATCCCCTCCTTCTGGTCATTGAGAGCGAATGCGGAGTGGAACACGCGGCGCTCGAACAGCAGGCCCTCGTTGAGGCTGCTCTCGAAAGCGCGATTGACCGACTCCTTGATCATCATGACCACCGGCAGGGAGAAGCCGGCGATCGTTTCGGCGGCGGCGATCGCCTCTTCGAGCAGCTTGTCGGCGGGCACCACGCGGGCGACCAGGCCGGCGCTCTCGGCCTCGGCCGCGTCCATCATGCGGGCCGTCAGGCACATGTCCATGGCCTTGGCCTTGCCGATCGCGCGCGGCAGGCGCTGGGTACCACCTGCACCGGGCAGGATGCCGAGGCGAATCTCGGGCTGACCGAACTTCGCGGTGTCGGCGGCGATGATGAAGTCGCACATCATCGCGAGCTCGCAGCCACCGCCGAGGGCGAAGCCGGCCACCGCGGCGATCACCGGCTTGCGGCAGGTCTTCACGCGCTCCCAGTTGCGTGTGATGTAGTCACCCTTGTAGGCGTCCATGTAGGAAAAATTCGCCATGGCGCCGATGTCGGCGCCGGCGGCAAAGGCCTTCTCGGAGCCGGTGATGACGATGGCGCCGATGCCTTCATCGGACTCGAAGTCGTCGAGAGCGGCGCCGATCTCGTCAACCACCTGGTCGTTGAGTGCGTTCAGCGCCTTGGGCCGGTTGAGGGTGATGAGGCCGACACGGCCGCGTTTCTCGGCGATGATCATCTCGAAGCTCATGCTGTCTCCTTCCTTTGCATCTGCTCGTGGGGGGAATCATTGTCCGCCGGCGGGCTGGCCTTCGGACTTGGGCTGGATCACTGCGCGCACCCGGCCTGCCGGTGCGCCTTGGCTGCTGCCCGGTGCGTTGGTGGCGAGGTAGTTCTCGGTGATCGCGTCGTACTCGATGTAGTGGCCGCTGACCTGGTCGCCTCCGCTGGTGACCTTGGCGCGGTTGAACAGCCTGGCCTTCTCGCTGCGGCTGTCGTACTCGATGCGTTCGGCCTCGCCTTCGACGTATTCGGCGCTGCCGTCGCGGCGCTGGCGGAAGGTGGCCAAGCCCTTGCCGGCTGCGGTGGCGACGCCGTTCTGGAAGCCGGCGGCGTCCTGCGTCACGACCAGCTTGTCGCCGCGGATGGTGAGCGTGCCCTGGGTCAGGACCACGCTGCCCTCGAAGATGTGCACCTTGTTGCGGTCGTCCACCGTGAGGCGGTCGGCCTCGATGTTGACCGGCTGGTCGCGGTCGGCCTTCTCGGCGAGCGCCGGGGTGGTGACGGCGGCGAGCAGCGCGGCCACGGTAGCGAGGAGGATTCGCTTCATGAGGGGGATCCTTGGCGGCGGGGTGGCATCGTCGTGCTGACCTCGCCGATGAGTTCGAGCGTGCCGAACAGGTTGTCCGCGCGCATGCCCTTGGCCGTCGCGCGTCCGGCGCCGCGGGTCATCAGGACCGGCGAGTCGGTGCGCGCGCGCTGGGCGTCCGGCCACACCGCGAGCGTCTCCGAGTCGAGCGCGAGCGGCAGCGCCCCGGCCTGGCCCGGACGCCGCACGCGCACTTCGCCGGTGAGGTCTACCTGCTCGCCACCGGGCGAGACGTCGGCCGAGCGCGCGGTGATCGTGGTCGTGCCTTCCGCGCCGTGCAGCTGCAGGCGGGGCGTGTGCAGCCGGGTGATGTCGCCGACGGGGAAATGCTCCAGGCGTTCGGCCACGAGCTCGTAGCGCTGCGCACCGTCGGCGCCGAAGCCGACCACGCGGGTGTCGTGGGCGATGAAGTCCGGACCGGTCTGCTCGATGCTCGCCGCCGGATCGTCGATCCGGGTGATGCGCTCGAGCCACACCGATCCGCCCGCCAGCAGCGCGAGGGCGAAGACCGGATACAGGCGCCAGGTGTCGACCCGCATTCAGATGACCTTCGCGAGCATCAGGTCGTGGGTGGTGAGCGCACCGGCGAGCCGGCCGGCGTCGTCGAGCACCAGGAGCTGGCTGATGCGCATGCTCTCCATCGTCGCGGCGGCCTCGGCCGCGAGCGCGCCGGGCGCGATGCTGCGCGGACTGCGCGTCATGACCTCGCTGACGCGCGCGCTGCGCACGTCGCAGCCCTTCTCCAGCGCGCGCCGCAGGTCGCCGTCGGTGAAGATGCCCACGGGCACCTCGTCGGCGTCGACCACCGCAGTCATGCCCATGCCGCCGGCGGTCATCGCCAGCAAGGCCTGGGTGAGGGGGGCGTCGCTGCCCACGCGCGGGACCGCCGGCGCGGGACGCATGACGTCGCCGACGTGGGTCAGCAGCCGGCGGCCGAGCGCGCCGCCGGGGTGGGAGCGGGCGAAATCCTCGGCGGCGAAGCCGCGGGCGTCGAGCAGCGCGACCGAGAGCGCGTCGCCGAGCGCGAGCGCCGCCGTGGTGCTCGCGGTGGGCGCGAGGTTGAGCGGGCAGGCCTCCTCGGCCACGCCGGCGTCCAGATGCGCATCGGCCTCGCGTGCGAGCGGCGAGTCCGGCTTGCCGGTCATCGCGATCAGGCGGGCGCCCTGGCGCTTGACCAGGGGCACGATGGTGAGCAGCTCCTCGCTGGAGCCGGAGTTCGACAGTGCGATCACCACGTCTTCCGGGGTGATCATGCCGAGATCGCCGTGTGCGGCCTCGGCGGCATGCACGAAGTAGGCCGGGGTGCCGGTGCTGGCGAGCGTGGCGGCGAGCTTGCGGCCGATGTGGCCCGACTTGCCAACGCCGGTGACGATCACCCGGCCATGGCGCGCGAGGATGATCTCGACCGCGCGCTCGAATTCCTCGCCGATGCGCGCCCCGAGCGCGGCCACGGCGTCTGCCTCGATGCGCAGCACGCGGCGGGCGAGGGCGACGGCTCGGCTTTCGCCCGAAGCGGAAATTGGGTCCATGGATTCGATGCTTTAAACTGGCGCGGAAGGGAGACCGGTGGCTCGACGGGATGACGGCGCGCCGTTGCCGGCAAGCTCCCGATCGAGCGGATTGTATACCAAACACCCGCGCCGCCGCCCGGCAGCGCTGGCGCCACACGCGGCCGGGCTTCCATGCTGAATACCCTCGAATTCGTGGTCCTGCTGCTGGCCGCCGCCGTGGTGATGGTGGCCCTCTTCCGCAGCATGAACCTGCCGCCGGTGCTCGCCTACCTGCTCGTCGGCGCGCTCGGCGGGCCGCATGCGCTCGACCTGATGCAGGAGTCCGCCGGCGCGCGCCACCTCGCCGAGTTCGGCGTGGTGTTCCTGATGTTCTCGATCGGGCTGGAGTTCTCGCTCGGGCGCCTGATGGCGATGAAGCGCATCGTGTTCGGGCTCGGACTCGCCCAGGTGCTGACGACGATCGCGCTCGCCACCCTGCTCGGTCGCCTCGGCGGGCTGGGCTGGATCACCAGCTTCGCGCTCGGCGGCACGCTGGCGATGTCGTCCACCGCGATCCTCTCCAAGCTGCTCGCCGACCGCATGGAGCTCGACAGCCGTCATGGCCGCGAGGTGATCGGCGTGCTGCTGTTCCAGGACATCGCGGTGGTGCCGCTGCTGATCCTGCTGCCGGCGCTGTCGCGCCCGGCCGAGGAGATGATGTTCACCCTCGGCCTGGCGGCCTTCAAGGTGGTCTTCCTGCTCTCGCTGGTGCTGGTCTTCGGCCAGCGCCTGATGCGCTGGTGGTTCACCGTGATGGCGCGGCGGCGCTCGGGCGAGCTCTTCATGCTCAACGTGCTGCTGATCACGCTCGGGCTGGCCTGGCTGTCCGAGCGGGTCGGGCTGTCGCTCGCGCTCGGCGCCTTCCTTGCCGGCATGCTGATCTCGGAGACCGAGTACCGCTACCAGGTGGAAGAGGACATCAAGCCCTTCCGCGACGTGCTGCTCGGGCTCTTCTTCGTCACCGTCGGCATGTTGCTCGACGTCGCCGAGATCGTGCGCAACCTGCCGGCGGTGCTCGGCCTGCTCGGCGCGCTGCTGGTGCTCAAGTTCGGGCTGGTGTTCGCGGCCTCGCGCGTGTTCGGTTCGCCGGCGGGCACGGCGATGCGCTCCGGGCTGTGGTTGTGCGCGGGCGGCGAGTTCGGTTTCGTCCTGCTGTCGCAGATCCTCGACCTCGGGCTGATGCCCTACGGCCTCGCCCAGGCCGCGGTGGCCGCGCTGGTGCTGTCGATGCTGGTCGCGCCGCTGATCGTGCAGGTGAGCGACCGCCTGGTCATGCGCTTCGTCGCCTCGGAATGGTTGCTGCGCTCGATGGAGCTCACCCGGGTGGCGGCGCAGTCGCTCAACACCGAGCGCCACATCATCGTGTGCGGCTACGGACGCAGCGGCCAGTACCTGGCGCGCTTCCTCGAGCAGGAGAACGTCGCCTACGTCGCGCTCGACCTCGACCCGGAGCGCGTGCGCGAGGCGGGCGCGGCCGGGGACACCGTGGTGTACGGCGACGCCGCGCGGCGCGAGACCCTGGTCGCCGCCGGCATCCAGCGCGCGAGCGCGCTGGTGGTGTCCTTCGACGCGCTGGAGGCGGCGCTGCGGGTGATCCATCACACCCACGCGCTGCGTCCCGGCCTGCCGGTGGTGGTGCGCGCCGGCGACGAGGCCGACCTGGAGAAGCTTGCCCAGGCGGGGGCGGCCGAGGTGGTGCCCGAGGCCTTCGAGGCCAGCATCATGCTCGCCTCGCACGCGCTCGCGCTCACCGGGGTGCCGCTCAGTCGCGTGGTGCGGCGCATCCGCGAGATCCGCAGCCAGCGCTATGCGCTGATGCGCGGCTTCTTCCAGGGCAGCAGCGATGCGGGCGATGCGGGCGCCGGCGCGGAGGCGCGCCTGCGCTCGGTGATCGTCCCGGAGGGCGCGGCGGGAGTCGGGCGCAGCATCGGCGAACTCGGGCTGGAGGAGTTCGGCGTGGCGGTGTCGGCAGTGCGTCGGCGCGGCATCCGCGCGCTCTCGCCGGGTGCCGAGACACGCATCCAGAGCGGTGACGTGATCGTGCTGCTCGGCGTCCCCGGCGGCCTGGAAGCCGCCGAGGAGCGCCTGCTGGGTGGCTGAGCCGCCCGCGCTCCGCACGCCTCACGCCTCACAGATTCGAACACACCGTGTGCGCGTTCGCTTCGAGCAGCCGGTTGGCCGCGGAGATCGCCACCAGCCCGGTGTCGCCGGGTGTGCCGGCACGCAGCGAGCCGGCCGCGGGGTCGCCGTCGTCGAGCGCGATGTCGATCTGTGTGACCAGCTTGCCGGGCACGTTGTCCGAGCACACCACCAGGCTGCCCGGCAGGCCGAGCACGCTGCCACCGCGCTGCACGCCGAGCCGGCCACCGAGTGCGTTGCGCGGCAGGAAGCCGGCGTCGGCGGTGTCGGTGCTGCCGGTGGCGATGCCGGCCAGGCGCAGGTGCTGCCAGAGGCGGACGGACTCGGTGTCGGCGCCCGCATCCCAGGTGCCGTCGATCACGCCGTTGCCGTTGCCGGCCACGGTGCAGCCGCTGCCGCCGGAGCAGAGATGGCGGACGGCGGCGGGGTCGTCGCCGGGGAGGGCGCGGAAGCGGTCCTGATAGGCATGGACCATCGCCGGCACGCTGCGCAGGTCCTGGGCGAGGTTCTTGACACGGGCACTGTCGATCAGCGCCTGCCCCTTCATGACCCCGCCGAGCAGCAGGCCGACGACGAGCAGCACGATCGCGATCTCGACGAGGGTGAATCCGGTTTGCGGTTTCTTTTGCATGGTTTGTCTCCCGGGTGATGTGGCAGTGGTGATGGAAAGGGCTTTGTGCGGATGCGCGGCCGGGATCACAGCCGCCCGGCCTGGGCGAGACGGGCGATCAGCAGCGGGCGCCCGAGCCAGGCGAGCAGATCGTCGAAATCGGCGCCCGGTTCGCCGGCCTGGTAGCTCGGGGTGGCGCTCGCGTGGCTGGTGTTGTCGCCGTCGGCGTGCAGGTTGGCGCCGGTCGACCACACGATCGCGACCGCCTGCGAGTCGGTCGTGGTGATGCGCCGGCCGTCGTGATCGCGGATCTGCAGGCGTGCGCCGGGTGTGGTGGCGGCGCCGATCGGCGCCACGCTGAAGGCGGGGTCGACGCGGTAGCGCCAGTACCCCGTCCAGTCGTCGGCGGCGGAGTGGCGGTCGCGGCCCCAGGCGTCGGTCGCCGGCATCGCCAGGCTGCGCCAGGGCAGCACGCCCTCGCGCGCGAGGTTGCAGGGCGGGCCGTCCTCGAGCCCGTAGCCAGGGCTGGCGGGATCGGTTTCGGTGCTCGGGCAGGGCAGGCGGCCGTGGATGATGGCGAAGCCGGTAAGCGCGAGCTGGATGTCGTGCAGACGCTCGAGCGTGGCGTTGCGGTCGCGCGCTTCCAGCCGGCTCGCCACCGGGACCAGCAGGCTGCCGCCAAGCAGGGCGAGGATCACCAGCACCATGGCGAGCTCGACCAGCGTGAAGCCGCGCGCGGGAGCGCTCGAATGCGCGGGCTTGTGCATGCGAGCGGGAGGCGGGGTCAGGGCAGGCATCGGACAACGTCCTCGCTGGCGGGGCGATCGGGCGCGGTGACGCGGAAGTGCGCGGCACCCTCGAACTCGGGATTGCCCAGGCGTAGCGCGGCGACGTTCCGGCCCTCGAACCAGGCCGCCGGATCGGCGCGCTCGGCAGCGGTGGTTCGCAGTTGGCGCTCGGGGCCGCTGCGGATGCGCTCGCCCCCGAATGCCAGCACCGCCCGGCAGCGCTCGCCGGGTGCCGCGGGCCGCGTCACACCGATGCAGGCGCTGCCGTCGGGGCAGGCGGCGAAGCGGATCTGCTCGTGCCAGTCGTCGATGAGCGGACGTTGTGCGGCGGCGATGCCCAGAGTCTCCGCCGTGGGCAGCATACCCACCGCGAGCGTGCCGAGCGGGCGGGCGTGGCGTGCGAGCCATTCGGTGCGGCTCGCCGCAAGCCGGCCGGCAAGCGCGTTCGCGCTGCGGGCGAGGAGCGCATCGAGATGGCTGGCGTGGTCGCGGCGCCGACGCAGTGCGTCGAAGACGTCGTCGATTCCGATCCAGGTGGCGAGGTCGTTGGGCGCCTCGTCGTCGAGGGTGGCCGGGTGGAGGGTGATCTCGATCACCCCGCTGCCTGCGCGCGCATGGCCGGGGTCGAGGTAGTGCGAAAGGTCGGCTGCGGCCGAGTCGCTGCCTGTGCAGCTCGTGCCCCGGGTGGGCGGACGGATCTGGCTGCTGCGTGGCGGCCCGGGGCTGAACACGATCGCCACCGCCATGCCGTCGCCGGACGCTGCCTGAAGGCTGCGCCCGGCGGGATCGAGCAGGCCGAACTGGCCCGGGCTGTCCCAGTTCAACGCCGCCGGCTTGGGGTTGTGCTTGACGCTGCCGGCGACCGCGTACCACAGGCATTCGCCCCAGCCGTCGCGCAGCTCGGGCAGGCCGAGGGTGCGCCAGGGCAGGCGCCCGATCGCGGCGGTGCCGCGCGCACCGCAGGCACCGATCGGGGTGGAGCCGGTGTTGCCGGCATCCGGACAGGGCAGGAAACCGTAGCCCTCTCCGGGGTGGGTCTCGGCGTAGCTGATCGCGTAGCCGATCAGCGCGGCGCGTGCGGTGGCGAGCACCTCGACGCTGCGCGCGTGGGCGAGCGCGTGGGCGCGGGCGCGCAGTTCGCCGCCGGCGAGCAGGCCGCCCGCCGCGAGCAGGGTGAGCACCAGCAGGGCGGCGATCAGGGCCTGACCGCGGATCGCGCCGGGTCGCCGGGGACGCATCACCCGCGCGGGCACGCGAGCGGAGTGCGGATCCCGCTGGCGGCGCCGCTCCCGGCAGGGCAGGCGGGCCCTCCGGATCATGGCCGCGCTCCGCGCATGTCGACACCGGGCCTTGCAGCGCTGTCGGCGGGGCCCGCTGCTCGATCTGCGGGTGCCGCATCGTCGCGCTCGGGGTAGGCCTGCCCAGGCCCGGCCGTGACCGTCGCGACGGCGGTCGGCACGAGCTCTCCGCTGCGTAGCTGCGTGCGCCGGCCGGCCGCCACTACCACCGCGGCGTCGCCTGCGATCGGGTGCAGGCCGAGTGCGCGCGCGGACTGCCAGGTTCCCTCCACCCAGAGCAGGATCTCGCCATCCGGGCGACGCAGGACGCCGTCGATGCGCCTGGCGATGGGCCCGGGCGGCGGGCTGGAGGCAGGCGGACAGGCTGCCGGTGCAGGCTCGGCGGGGGCCGGCGCTGGGGTCGGAAGGGGCGGCGGCGCTGCATCGAGGGCGGCGAGTGCGGCGCGTTCGGCCTCGCGTGCGGCGAGTTCCGCCTCCTCGGCCGCAAGCGCGGCGGCACGCGCCGCACGGGCGCGCTCGGTCGCGGCCAGGGCTGCGGCCTCGACCTGCGCCTGGTGCTCCATCCAGACGAGGGCTCCCAGGATCGTCGAGGCGACGAGCGCGAGCGCGCCGAGCACGCGCCTTTCGGGCAGCCTGGGCCAGCGCCGTGCGCCGGCCGCGAGCGGCCAGCCGATCGTCGTGGGGGCGTGGCGCAGGGCGAGCAGCAAATGGGCGTCGTAGCTGTTCGGGAGTCCGCAGCCCGCGAGCGTGTCGGCGGCGGCGACGCCGATCGGAGGCAGTGTGGCGTGCTCCGTCCCGGTCTGAGCCGGAAGGTCCGCGACGATGCGATCGAGTGGCGCATCGCTGGCGATGCGGTGCTGGGCGGCCAGGTAGTCGCGGGTGCGCTCGAGCTCCGTCGCCAGCGCTTGCGGATCGGCGAGGGAGTCGGCGTGGCCGCGCACGAGGCGGGAGAACAGGGTGTGTTCGCCGGCCAGCAGCGAAATGCGCAGGCCCGCGCGCCCGTGGGTGGCGAGCAGGCGCGGCCGTGGCGGCGCCTTGCCGTGGCGGCGCTGGCGTGCTCCTGGCAGGGGCAGGCGTGGCAGGAGGGCGCTGGCGGGGACGAGGATTTGGGGGCGGCGTCCGTCGGCCGCGAGGCGATCCAGCCAGGGCAGGAGGTCGGTGCTGCTCTCCATTCCGGCGAAAAGCACCCGCTCGGCGCCCTGGCGTCCGTCGGGCAGGGCGCCGAGCGGCGTGGCGCGTGCGAAGCGCGGCTCGGGGAACCAGTGAGCGAGTCGGCGTGCGAACAGGGCGCGACGGTCGCTGCCGCGCACGCGCGGCAGGTCCTCGATCTGGTAGGACTCGTCGGGCAGGTCGACCAACATCCGGCAGGGCTCGTCCGGCGGGCGGCGGGCGAGCCAGCTTGCGAAGGCGGCCTCCTCGCCGCAGGTGAAGGCAGCGAGGAGGGTGATGCCGTCGCCATGCCCGATGCATGCGAGGAGGCCGGACGGAGCCACGGCGAGGAGCAGGGGTTCGCGACGCATGGTCAGACCGGCAGGCGGGTGATGAGCTCGTAGATCGGCCCCAGGACCGCGCTCGCGATCCACAGCAGCAGGCCGCCCATGAGGATGGTGAGTGCGGGTTCGGCCGCGGCCTGCAGGCGGGCGATGCCCTCGGCGACGTCGCGGCGGTAGAGGCTGGCGACCTTGGCGAGCGCGTCGTCGAGCGCGCCGGTGTGTTCGCCCAGGCGCAGCATGCGGATGACGAGGGGCGGGAAGACCCGGGTCGCCTCGAAGGCGACCGAGATCGGGCGGCCCTGCTCGATCGCGCCCGTGGCCTCGCGCAGTCCGGCGCGCAGGGCGAGGTTGGCGGTGGCGCCGGTGCTGGTGTGGAGCGCGTCGATGACGTTGATGCCGGCGCCGTAGAGGGTGGCGAAGAGCGCGGCGAAGCGCGCGAGGGCGAGCTTTCGCAGGATCCCGCCGACCAGCGGCAGTTGCAACAGCAGGGCGTGCACGCGGGTGCGCAGCGCTTCGGAGCGGGCGAGCGCGTGGGCGCTGCTCGCCGCGCCGGCGAGCGTGACGAGCAGCATGGCCCAGCCCCAGTCGCGTACCGCCGCGGACAGTCCCACCAGGATGCGCGTCTGCAGCGGCAGGCGCTGGCCGGTGCCGCGCAGCAGACGCTCCAGCTCGGGCACCACGTGGATGAGGGCGACCACCACCGCGGCCAGCAGCACCGTGGCGACGATGGCGGGATAGATCGCGATGCGGCGCGCGTGGCTGGCGAGTTCTTCTTCCTGCGCGAGCGCGGCGCCGATGTCGCGGATCGCCTCGGGCAGGCGGCCGGCCTGCTCGCCCGCGCGCAGCAGGCTCACCGCGACCGCGGAGAAGGCCTCGGGCTGGCGAGCGGCGGCGCCCGACAGCGGCAGGCCGCGCTCGACGTCCGCGATCAGTGCGCCGATCACCTGCTGCAGCCGCGGCTCGGCGCCGGCGTCGCGCAGCAAGGCCAGGCTCTCGAAGGGCGGCACGCCGGCGGCGAGGAGTTGCTCGAGGTGGTAGCAGAAGGGAATCAGCTCGCGGCGCGCGATGCGCCGGCGCGGCAGCAGGCCGCGCACGCCGCGTGGTTGGGCGTCGATCAGCAGCAGGGCGCGCGCTTCGAGCAGGCGCTCGAGTTCGCCGAGGTCGGCCGCATCGAGCTCGCCGCGCACGCGGCGGCCGTCGGCAGCGAGCGCGCGGTAGCGCCAGGTGCTCATGGGGCCTTCCTCCCGTCGCTGCACGACATCCTCCGCGGCGGACGAGCGCGCTGCCCTTCGGGCGGCCGCAGGGGCACGCTCATGCCTCACCTCCGTGCGCGGTCTTCGCCGTAGCCGCGAGCGCGGAGAGGTCGACCACGCGGGCGAGCTCGGCGAGGCTGGTGCTGCCGTCGAGCACCCGGCGCAGTCCGTCCTCGGCCAGACTGCGATGGCCGCGCGTGCGTGCGGCTGCACGCAGCTCGCCCGGGCTGGCGCGGCGTGCGACGAGCTCGTCGAGCTCGGCGTCGAAGGGCAGGATCTCCATGATCGCGAGACGGCCGCGATAGCCGCGGAAGTCGCATTCGGGGCAGCCGCGCGCGCGCCAGCTCGGCGCTGGCGGGGCATCGGCGGCGAGGCCGGGCAGGTGACGCTCGGGGGCGTCGTCCGGCACCGGCTCGCGGCAGGTGGGGCACAGCCGGCGCACCAGGCGCTGGGCGAGGATGCCGCACAGGTTGCCGGCGAGCAGTTCGGCGCCGATGCCGATCTCGTGCAGGCGCGGCAGCGCGCCGAAGATCGAGTTGGCGTGCAGGGTGGCGAACACCTGGTGGCCGGTGAGTGCGGCGCGCAAGGCCATGGTGGCGGTGTCGGCGTCGCGGATCTCGCCGATCAGGATCACGTCGGGGTCCTGGCGCAGCAGCGCGCGCACGCCGTCGGCGAAGTCGAGCCGTGAGGCGTCGCCGACCTGGGTCTGGCGGATCAGCGCGAGCGGATACTCGACCGGATCTTCCAGAGTCATGATGTTGACCGCCTCGGTGTTGAGGTGGCCGAGCATGGAGTACAGCGTCGTGGTCTTGCCGCTGCCGGTGGGACCGACCACCAGGATCAGGCCCTCGGGGCGGGCGAGGATGCGGTCGAGGGCGGCGCGTTGCGCGGGGTCGAGGCCGAGCGCGTCGAGCGGGACGATGCCCTTGTCGCGGTCGAGGATGCGCAGCACGATGTTCTCGCCGTGCAAGGTGGGCTGGGTGGCGACGCGGAAGTCGATCGGCCGGCCGCCGAGCGCAAGGCCGATGCGCCCGTCCTGCGGGCTGCGCGACTCGGCGATGTCCATGCCGGCGAGCACCTTGATGCGCACGGCGAGCTCCGCCCAGCACGACTTGTGCATCGCGCGCACCTGGCGCAGCGTGCCGTCGATGCGGTGGCGCACGCGCAGGAAGCCGGCCTCGGGCTCCAGGTGCAGGTCGGAGGCGCCGCGCGCGGCGGCCTCGGCGAGCAGGGCGTCGACCAGGCGCACGACGAGTTGCGGGTCGCGCGCGCCAGCGATGGGCTGTCCGGCGCGGCGTTCGAGCTCGCGCACCATGTCCTCGATCGAGCTCGCCTGACCGTAGTGCTGTTCGATCGCGCGGCCGAGTTCGTTGTCGCCGGCCAGGCGCAGTTCGACGTGCACGTCCGGCCCGAGCTCGGCACGCAGACGGTCGAGGGCGACGATGTCGTGGGCGTCGGCCATCGCGACGATCAGGCGGTGGCGGGCGGCGTCGTACTGGAGCGGCAGCAGGCGGTGGCGCCTTGCGAGCGCCTGCGGCACGCGCGCGATCGCGTCGGGGTCGGCGAGCGCGCTGGCCAGGTCGACGCAGGGCAGGCCGCTGCGTGCGGCGAGCGCCTCGCGCAGCGCGGCCTCGCTGACGAAGCCGAGTTCGACCAGCACGCGGCCGAGCGGCCGGGCGCGGCCGCGTTGCTCGTGGAGCGCGATGCGGAGCTGGTCCTCGCCGATCAGGCCGGCGGCGATGAGGATCTGGCCGATGGGGAGCGGAGCGTTCATGGCGGGCTCGTGCCGGCATCCGCGTTGGCGGCGCTGGCGGACGTGGAGGAGGCGGCAGGAGAGCGGGGATCGGCAGGGTCGGGATAGGCCGCTTCCGAAAAGCCTTCGGCGGCGGAGACCGCGCCTGCGGGTGCGAGCAGCGGGCGCAGCGGCAGGTGGGGGAAGTTGCGCTGGCCGGGCGAGGGCGAGTCGAGGAGGAAGTCGTCGTCGGGCAGGTGGCCGGCGTATTCGGCGTAGCCGCCGCGCATGCCCGGCTCGTCGATCAGCAGGGGGCGCAGGAAGATGAGCAGCTCGGTGCGGCGCACGTTGTTGTCGCGGCGGGTGAATAGTTCGCCGACCACGGGCAGGTCGCCGAACAGCGGGATGCGGCCGGTGTCGTGGTCGATGCGGTCCTCCATCAGCCCGCCGAGGACGGCGACCTCGCCGCTGCGCAGGCGCAGCATGGACTCGATTTCGCGTGTGCGGATCTGCGGCACGCGGTTGGGGATGTCGCCGAGCGAGGGGTTGGGGTCGTCCTTGAAGCCGGAGATGCCCGAGATGGTCGGCCGCACGTTGAGGGTGATGTCGCCGTCGGCGGAGATCTGTGGCGTGACCGACATGACCATGCCGACCGAGACCGATTGCGGCGTGGTGGTCGCGGAGATGCGGGCCTGCTTGCGGTCGTCGTACTCGGTGGTGGTGCTGTCTACGAGGAAGTAGACGACCTCCTCGACGACCTTGAGCATCGCGGTCTGGTTGTTGAGCACCGACAGGCGCGGGCTGGAGAGCACCTTGACGGTGCCGAAGGTCTCCAGCAGTTCGAGACGGATGTCGGAGTTGGCCGACAGGTAGCTCAGCGTGGGCTGGCCGGGTGTGGCGTCGCCGCTGCCGCGCGGGCGCACGCTCCAGCTCGGCACGCCGAGCCGGGTCCAGTCGATGCCCTGGCGGTAGCCGTCGGCGAGGGTGACCTCGACGATCGTGGCTTCGATCATCACCTGGCGCCGCGCCGCGCGCTGCACCCCCGCGAGGAAGGCCTCCAGCTGCTCGTGCTGGCGCTGGGTGGCGCGCGCCATGACGATGCCGCTCTCGCGGTTGAGCATCAGGTCGGCGTTGCGGCAGCCGGCGGGGGACTCGCCGCGGCGCTCGCCCCCGCAGTCGGGCGCGCGCCCCGGCCCGGCGAGGATGGCGGCGAGGTTGTGCTCGAGCGTGTTCCAGAAGTCGTTGGCCGAGCGCGTCTCGATCTGGGTGATCGAGGCGTTGCCAGCGCCGCCTGTCGAAGACGCGCGCTGACCGGCGCCGCCGGCGCTGCCCGAGGTGGCGATCTGCGTGCTGGTGGCGACGGTGCCGCGCATGTCGCGGCTCAGGTTCACATAGTCCACCGCATAGCTGCGGATGTAGGGGGTGTCGGGGCGCACGCGCAGGTGGCGGCCGCGCAGCTCATAGCGCAGGTCGACCTGGCGGGCGATGCGCTCCAGCAGCTCGCCGAGCGGGCGGTCGTGGGCCTGCAGGCTGACGTTTCCGGTGATTCCGGCATGGAGGTCGAGCTCCAGCCCGGCGTCGCGGCCGATGGCGAGCAGCAGCTGCTCGGCCGGGATGTCGAAAACGTCGATCGAGTATCCGCGCACCGCGGGAGCTGCTCGCCCGCGGGCCGGAGCGGGCGGAGGCGCGCCCGTCGCCGCGCTCGCTGCAGCGCCTCGGCTGGAAGAAGGCGACTCCGCGATCGGCGGCGCGAGGCTTCTTGTCGCCGTGCCGACAGGCGCGGTGCGCTCGATCGCGGTGCGCTTGTCGAGATGCCCCTCGAGTGCGGGCGGGCGGCCGAGCGGCGCACATGCAGCGGTCGCCAGAAGCGCCGCGGTCGCGAGCAGCCTGCGCAGGTCGGTCGATGTGCATGTCATGCGAACATGCTATTCGTATTGAAATAAAATGTGAATAAGCGCATGGAATCATTTTCTGGGTGCCGCGGTCGTCACCGGAGCGGAGGAGGTGTCCTGCGGGGGAATGGCCCGGACCTGCTTGCTGCGCTGCAGCATCAGTCCGCCAGCGGGCGCAAATCTCTGATATATTCAAGAGTTTTCACATTCGGCCGATCGACGTGACCGTGTCCGCCCCACATCCCTCCCCGCTGGTTTCGCTGCGCGACGTGCGCTTCGCCTATGGCGAGCGCGAGGTGCTGCGCGGCATCGACCTGAGCGTGCATCGCGGCCAGGTGGTCGCCATCATGGGCGGCAGCGGCTGCGGCAAGACCACGCTGCTGCGCCTGATCGGCGGGCAACTGCGCGCGACCGGCGGCACCGTGGAGGTGGAGGGGCGCGACGTGGCGCGGCTGTCGGGCAGCGAGCTCTACGCGCTGCGTCGGCGCATGGGCATGCTGTTCCAGTTCGGCGCGCTGTTCACCGACATGAGCGTGTTCGACAACGTGGCCTTCCCGCTGCGCGAGCACACCGACCTGCCCGCGGGCATGGTGCGCGACCTGGTGCTGATGAAGCTGCAGGCGGTGGGGCTGCGCGGCGCGGCGAAGCTGCATCCCAACGAGCTCTCGGGCGGCATGGCGCGGCGGGTGGCGCTGGCGCGCGCGGTGGCTCTCGACCCGATGCTGATCCTGTACGACGAGCCCTTCGCCGGCCTCGACCCGATCTCGCTCGGCATCATCGGCCAGCTCATCCGCAAGCTCAACGACGCGCTCGGCGCGAGCTCGGTGATGGTGACCCACGACGTGCACGAGTCGCTGGCGATCGTGGATTACATCTACTTCGTCTCCGACGGCCGTATCGTGGCGCAGGGCACGCCGGACGAGATCCGCGCCTCGAGGGATCCCTTCGTGCATCAGTTCGTCCACGCCGAGGCCGACGGGCCGGTGCCCTTCCACTATCCGGCCGAGCCGATCGAGCGCCTGCTCGGCGGGGAGGGCGCATGAGCGCGATCGCCTCCGCGCTGCGCCGCATCGGTGCGCTGACCATCGATGGCATCTGGCGCCTGGGCTTCGCCACCCGCTTCCTGTTCGCGGTGCTGCTGAACTCCGGGCAGTCGCTGCGGCGCATCCATCTCACCATCCGCGAGCTCTATTTCAGCGGCGTGCTGTCGCTGCTGATCATCATGGTCTCGGGGCTCTTCGTCGGTCTCGTGCTCGGGCTGCAGGGCTACGACATCCTGCAGCGCTACGGCTCGGCCGACGCGGTGGGGGTGATGGTGGCGCTGTCGCTGCTGCGCGAGCTCGGTCCGGTGATCGCCGCGCTGCTGTTCGCCAGCCGCGCCGGCTCGGCGATCACCGCCGAGATCGGCCTGATGAAGACCACCGAGCAGTTGAAGGCGATGGACATGATGGCGGTCAACCCGATCGCGCGCGTGGTCGCGCCGCGCTTCTGGGGTGGCGTGCTGTCGATGCCGCTGCTGGCGGCGCTGTTCTCGGCGATGGGCGTGTTCGGCGGCTGGGTGATCACCGTGGTCGTGATTGGCGTCGATGACGGCGCGTTCTGGTCGCAGATGCAGGCCGCGGTCGAGTTCCGCTACGACGTCGTCAACGGCGTGATCAAGTCCGCGGTGTTCGGCACCGTGGTGTCGCTGATCGCGGTGTTCGAGGGCTACGATTGCCAGCCGACCGCCGAGGGTGTGTCGCGCGCGATCACCCGCACCGTGGTGACCTCCGCGCTGGCGATCCTGGCGCTGGATTTCGTGCTTACCTCCTTCATGTTCAGGGGTTGATGATGAGTCGTACCGCGCTCGACCTGTGGGTCGGCCTCTTCGTGGCGATCGGCTTTGCCGCGCTGGTGTTCCTCGCCATGAAGGTCGGCAATTTCTCCGGCCTCGACGGCGCCGAGACCTATCGCGTCGAGGCCCCCTTCGACAACATCGGCGGGCTCAAGGTGCGCGCGCCGGTCAAGAGCTCCGGCGTCCTCGTGGGCCGGGTCGCGGTGATCCGCTTCGATCCCGCGATCTACCGCGCGGTGGTCGAGCTCGAGATCGACAAGCGCTATGCGTTTCCCGCCGACACCACCGCGTCCATCCTCACCTCCGGCCTGCTCGGCGAGCAGTACGTGGGGCTGGAGGCCGGTGCCGACACCGCGATGCTCAAGGGTGGCGACCGCGTGCTGATCACGCAGTCCGCGGTGGTGCTGGAGAAACTCATCGGCCAGTTCATGTTCGACCGCGCCGCCGACGCGCCCGCCCAGTAGGTCGGCAAGGAACTCCGGAGAAAACAGCAATGCGAAACGTCTTCCGCTCCTCCCGTGCAGGCCTGGTCGCGGCCGCGCTGTCGGCCGCGCTCGCGACCGGCTGTGCGACCACCGCGAATCCCGATGATCCACTCGAGGGCTACAACCGCGCGATGTTCGGCTTCAACGAACAGGTCGACAAGGTGGTGATCAAGCCCGCAGCCCAGGTCTACGAGGCGGTGCTGCCGCATCCGGTGCGTACCGGTGTCGGCAACGTGCTAGGCAACCTCGGCGATCCCTGGGTCGCGCTCAACAACCTGCTGCAGGGCAAGGTCGCCGAGGGCATGGGCGATTTGATGCGCTTCGCGCTCAATTCCACCTGGGGCCTGCTCGGCCTGCTCGACGTCGCCGGTGAGGCGGGCCTGCCCAAGCACGACGAGGACCTCGGGCAGACGCTCGGCCGTTGGGGCGTGGGCGAGGGCGCCTACATCGTGCTGCCCTTCTTCGGTCCGCGGACCGTGCGGGATGCGGTCGCGCTGCCCGCCGACTTCATCGCCAACGAGCCTTTCAGCATCGATCACGTGGCGACGCGCAACACCGTGCTGGGCACGCGCGTTGTGCACCTCCGCTCCACGCTGCTCGGTGCCGACCGCACGCTCGAGGAGGCGGCGCTCGACCGCTATGTCTTCGTGCGCGACTTCTATCTCGAACAACGCCGTTACAAGGTCAGCGATGGCCGCCAGGAACGCGTGTACGAAGATTTCGACGAACAGTCGGCCGCACCGCCCGGTGGCGACATCGATACGGCCGCGGCCTCTGCGGTCGGGAACCTCGAACACGCGGACATCGGTGCGAGCCCGGCCACGGCCGGCCGCCGCGTCGCCCGCCAATCCGTCCAGTAAGCGAGAACCATGAACAAGATCCTCGATTTCCTCCGCGCCTTCCTTCTTTGCGCCTTGCTCGGCGCCGCGCTGCCCGCGACGGCCAGCGCCGACAAGGCGCCCGATGTGCTCGTGCGCGACGTCACCACCGAAGTGCTCGAGATCGTGCGCGCCGACAAGGCGATCCAGGCCGGCGACACCCAGCGCGTGATCGCGCTGGTCGACGCCAAGGTGCTGCCGCACTTCGACTTCCGCCGCATGACCATGCTCGCGGTCGGGCGCGACTGGCGCCAGGCCAGCGCCGAGCAACAGACCAGGCTGACCGATGCCTTCCGCACCCTGCTGGTGCGTACCTATTCAAACGCGCTGACGCAGTACCGCGACCAGCGCATCGAGTTCCGTCCCTCGCGCTTCGCCCCTGCAGACACCAGGGTGCAGGTCCGCACCGAGGTGGTGCAGGCCGGTGCGCAACCGATCGGCATCGACTACATGCTGGAGAAGGGCGAACAGGGCTGGAAGGTGTTCGACGTGATCGTCGCCGGCGTCAGCCTGGTCACCAACTACCGCAGCAGCTTCGGACAGGAGATCGCGCGCGGTGGCATCGATGGCCTGATCCGCTCGCTCGAGGAGCGCAACCGCGCGCTCGCCGAGCAGCAGGGCATGAGCCAGGGCGACGCGGGGCGCAGCGCGTGAGCGATCCCGCGCCGTTTGCGCCCGCGGGCGCGCTGACCATGCAGAGCGCGCCGGCGCTGCTCGCCGAGGGCCAGCGGCGCGCGCGCGCGGGCGACCTGGTGGTCGATCTCGCGGCGGTTTCCGCCGCGGACTCCGCGGCGCTCGCGCTGATCCTCGACTGGATGCGCTGCGCGCGTGCGGCCGGCCACGCGCTGGTGCTGCGCAACCCGCCCGCCGGGCTGAGCAGCCTGGCCGCGCTCTACGACATCGACGGCCTGCTGCCGCTGGAGGGTTCGGCATGAGCCTGCCGGCGATCCGCATCCAGGGTGTAAGCAAGCACTACGGCAGCCTGAAGGCGCTCGGCGGCGTCGACCTCGAGGTCGGCCAGGGCGAGTTCTTCGGCCTGCTCGGCCCCAACGGCGCGGGCAAGACCACGTTGATCTCGGCGCTGTCCGGCCTGGTGCGTCCCGACACCGGCTCGCTTGCGATCATGGGCCACGACGTCGTTGCCGACTATCGCAACGCCCGCCGCAACCTCGGCGTGGTGCCGCAGGAACTCGTCTTCGACCCCTTCTTCTCGGTGCGCGAGTTGCTGCGCATCCAGTCGGGCTACTTCGGCATCCGCAGCAACGACGACTGGATCGACGAGATTCTCGCCAGCCTGGATCTGACCCACAAGGCCGGCGCCAACATGCGCATGCTCTCGGGCGGCATGAAGCGGCGCGTGCTGGTGGCGCAGGCGCTGGTGCACCGGCCGCCGGTGATCGTGCTCGATGAGCCGACCGCGGGCGTCGACGTCGAGTTGCGCCAGGGCCTGTGGCAGTTCATCCGCAAGCTCAACCGCGACGGCCACACCATCGTGCTCACCACGCACTACTTGGAAGAGGCCGAGACGCTGTGCGGGCGCATCGCCATGCTCAAGGCGGGCAAGGTGGTCGCGCTCGACACCACCGAGAATCTGCTGCGTCGCTTCGCCACCCACAGCCTGGCCGTGCGCCTGGAGCATCCCGGGCGCGGAGTCGAGCTCGGCGGCAGCGCCGGTGAGGGCGGCTGGGTAGACTTCGCCTTCGACAGCTATGGGGAGGTGGAGTCTCTGCTCGCCCGTCTGCGCGAAGCCGGTGCCGGCCTCGTCGAGATGCGGCTGGGCGAACCCGATCTCGAACGCGTCTTCCTCGAGGTGATGAACCGTGCCTGAACGATTCTCCAACGCCATGCCGCGTATCGAGCCGATGGCGGCCGAGTCGCCGCTGGCCGGCTTCCGCACCCTGCTCTACAAGGAGGTGCTGCGCTTCTGGAAGGTGAGCTTCCAGACTGTCGCCGCGCCGGTCCTCAACGCGCTGCTGTTCCTGCTCATCTTCTCGCATGTGCTCGACCGCCACGTCACGGTCTATGGCGAGGTCGCCTACACCAGCTTCCTGGTGCCCGGCCTGGTGATGATGTCGGTGCTGCAGAACGCCTTCGCCAACAGCTCGTCCTCGCTGATCCAGAGCAAGATCACCGGCAACATCATCTTCGTGTTGCTGCCGCCGCTGTCCTACCGCGAGTTCTATGCCGCCTACGTGATCGCCTCGATCCTGCGGGGCCTGATGGTGGGCGCGGGCGTGCTCGCGGTGTCGGCCGCCTTCGTCGCGGTGCCGATGGCGCACCCGCTGTGGGTGCTGGGCTTCGCCGTGCTCGGCGGCGCGATCCTCGGTTCGCTCGGGGTGATCGCGGGGATCTGGGCGGAAAAGTTCGACCAGCTCGCCGCCTTCCAGAACTTCCTCATCATGCCGCTGACGATGCTGTCGGGGGTGTTCTACTCCATCCACTCGCTGCCACGGTTCTGGCAGGACGTGTCGCATTTCAACCCGTTCTTCTTCATGATCGACGGGTTCCGCTACGGTTTCTTCGGTCAATCGGACACCTCGCCCTGGCTTTCGCTCGGCGTCGTGGGCCTGTGTTTCGTCCTGCTCGCGGCGCTCACCCTGGCGATGCTCGCGCGCGGTTACAAGTTGCGTTCGTAAAGGATTCCAAATGTTCGAAGCAAGTGAAGTCAAGCGCCTGATCGAGCAGGGCCTGCCCTGCGAGCTGGTGGTCATCGAGGGCGAGGATGGTGTGCATTTTCGCGGCATCGTCGTCAGCGCTGCCTTCGAGGGCAAGATGAAGGTGCGCCAGCACCAGGCGGTGTATGCCACCCTGGGCCGCCTGATGGGTAACGAGATCCACGCCCTGCAGCTGCAGACCTTCACGCCCGCGCAGTGGGAAGAAGGCCGCGGCGAACTCGGGATGTGAGCCGCGCATGGACAGACTGCTGATCGAAGGCGGCGCCCGCCTGGCGGGCGAGATCGCCATTTCCGGCGCCAAGAACGCCGCCCTGCCCATCCTGTGCGCGGCCTTGCTGACCGCGGAGCCGGTCACCTTCACCAACGTTCCGCGTCTCAACGACATCGATACCCTGCTGGCGCTGCTCGCTCAGATGGGCGTGCGCGTCAAGCGCGAGGCCGACGTGGTGATGCTCGACGCCTCCGCGCTCGACAACCCGGTCGCACCTTACGAGATGGTCAAGACCATGCGCGCCTCCATCCTGGTGCTCGGCCCGCTGGTCGCGCGCTGCGGCGAGGCGCGGGTGTCGCTGCCCGGCGGCTGTGCAATCGGCGCGCGTCCGGTGGATCAGCACATCAAGGGCCTGCAGGCCATGGGCGCGGCGGTGGGCGTCGAGCACGGCTACGTGCATGCGACCGTGCCGCGCCTGAAGGGCGCGCGCCTGTTCACCGACATGGTGACGGTGACCGGTACCGAGAACCTGATGATGGCCGCGGCGCTGGCCGATGGCGAAACCGTGATCGAGAACGCCGCGCGCGAGCCCGAGGTGGTCGATCTCGCCAACTGCCTGGTGGCGATGGGTGCGCAGATCTCGGGCGCCGGCAGCGACGTGATCCGCATCCGCGGCGTCGAGCGGCTCCACGGCGCGACCCACCGCATCATGCCCGATCGCATCGAGACCGGTACCTACCTGTGCGCGGCGGCGGTCACCGGTGGTTCGGTGCGCCTGACCGGCACCTCGTCCTGCTACCTCGAC
The DNA here is from genome assembly GCF_055393985.1 of Thauera sp. DNT-1. Taxonomy (NCBI): domain Bacteria; kingdom Pseudomonadati; phylum Pseudomonadota; class Betaproteobacteria; order Rhodocyclales; family Zoogloeaceae; genus Thauera; species Thauera sp. DNT-1. Next base: position 3,739,275 of record NZ_AP043752.1, read on the forward strand.
GCGGTGATCGACAAGCTCATGGACGCCGGCTGCGAGGTGGTGTCCGAGCGCGACGCGATCCGCCTGACCGCGCCGGCACGGCTCAATGCCGTAAGCCTGCGCACCGCGCCTTATCCGGCCTTCCCGACCGACATGCAGGCGCAGTTCATGGCGCTCAATGCGGTCGCCAAGGGCGTGGCGATGATCCGCGAGACCATCTTCGAGAACCGCTTCATGCACGCGGTCGAGTTGCAGCGCCTCGGCGCCGACATCCGCATCGACGGCAACACCGCGGTGGTGCAGGGCGTGGACAGGCTGCAGGGCGCGACCGTGATGGCGACCGACCTGCGCGCGTCGGCGAGCCTGGTCGTAGCCGGCCTGGTGGCGGAGGGCGACACCACGATCGAGCGCATCTACCACCTCGATCGCGGCTACGAGCGTCTGGAGGAGAAGCTCGCCGCGCTCGGGGCGAGGGTGCGGCGGCTCGGTTGAGAGGAGTTTGAGAGCTGCGACGGCGGCATGCGCTCGCGTGCACGCGGCCGTCGTGCCGTCGCCGAACTGCGACTTGCGTCGCTCCCGCAGGGCAGCCGCGGAACGCTGCGGGAGCGCTTACAGTTCGAACTGTCCGTTGGCTTCAGGTTGCCAGGTGACTTCCAGCACCTTCAGGCGGATTTCCTTGCCGTCGGCCGACTTCCAGTCGATCGACTGGCCGGCCGAAAGACCGAGCAGGGCGCTGCCCGCGGGAGAGAAGATCGACACGCGGTGCGCCTCGGCGTTGGCGTCCTTGGGGTAGGCCAGGGTCAGCTCGTATTCGCGGCCGGTACCTTCCTCGACGAAGCGCGCGCGGCTGTTCATCGTGATGACGTCGGCCGGCATGTCCTGCGGCTCGCGCACGTCGGCACGCTCGAGTTCCGCGCGCAGGCCGTCGAGGTCGCTGCGGCTGCGGAAGGCGGGGAGGGTGAGCAGACCCTCGAGGCGCTCGAGGTCGCTGCTGGAGACGATGATCGACGGTTTCATGGTGCGGGTTTCCTGCCTGAGGTGCGCGCCGACGCTGCGGCGAAACAAAAGAAAAGGCCGAACCGCCGCGTGCGGTTCAGCCAGTCGCGTCGAAGGTTAACAGAAGCGGCGCCGGGTTACAATGACGAGTCCCCCCGATCAAGGCTTTTCACGTGTCCAGCATCACGCTCGCCCTGTCCAAGGGCCGCATCTTCGAAGAGACCCTGCCGTTGCTCGCCGCAGCGGGCATCGTGCCCACCGACAACCCCGAGTCCTCGCGCAAGCTGATCATCGGCACCAACCGGCCGGATGTGCGCCTGGTCATCGTGCGCGCCACCGATACGCCCACCTACGTCCAGTACGGCGCCGCCGACCTCGGCATCGCCGGCAAGGACGTGCTCGTCGAGCACGGCGGTGCGGGTCTCTACCAGCCGCTCGACCTCGAGATCGCCAAGTGCCGGCTGTGCGTGGCGGTGCAGAAGGGCTTCGACTACGCCGCCGCGACCCGCCCGGGCGGGCGCATCCGCGTCGCCACCAAGTACATGAACGCGGCCAAGGCCCACTTCGCCGGCAAGGGCATGCATGTGGACCTGATCAAGCTCTACGGTTCGATGGAGCTCGCACCCCTGGTCGGGCTCGCCGACGCCATCGTCGACCTGGTGTCGACCGGCGGCACGCTGCGCGCCAACAACCTCGAAGAGGTCGAGGACATCATGCCGATCAGCTCGCGCCTGATCGTCAACCAGGCCTCGCTCAAGCTCAAGCGCGAACTGCTGCAGCCGGTGCTCGACGCCTTCGCCGGCGCGATCCAGTCCTGAGGAGTCCCTACCGATGAGCCAGACCCCGATCCGCCGCCTGGCCGCGCGCGAACCCGAATTCCTGTCCACCCTCGATGCCCTGCTCGCCTTCGAGGCCGAGGCCGACGGCCGCATCGACGCGGCGGTCACCGAGATCCTGCAGGCGGTGCGCACCACCGGCGACGCCGCGGTGGTCGAATACACCCGCCGCTTCGACGGGCTCGACGTGCAATCCATGGTCGCGCTCGAGCTGCCCAGGAGCGAGCTGCTGCTCGCGCTCGACAGCCTGCGCCCCGAGCAGCGCGAGGCGCTCACCATCGCCGCCGACCGCGTGCGCGTCTATCACGAGCGCCAGAAGGGCGAGTCGTGGGAATTCACCGAGGCCGACGGCACCCGCCTGGGCCAGAAGGTCACCCCGCTCGACCGCGTCGGCCTCTACGTGCCGGGCGGGCGCGCCTCCTACCCGAGCTCGGTGCTGATGAATGCGATCCCGGCCAAGGTCGCCGGTGTCGGCGAACTGATCATGGTCGTGCCCACCCCGCGTGGCGAGAAGAATCCGCTGGTGCTGGCGGCGGCGGCGATCACCGGCGTCGACCGCGTGTTCACCATCGGCGGCGCGCAGGCGGTGGCGGCGCTGGCCTACGGCACGCAGACCATCCCGCAGGTGGACAAGATCGTCGGCCCGGGCAATGCCTACGTGGCCGAGGCCAAGCGCCGCGTGTTCGGTACCGTCGGCATCGACATGGTCGCCGGCCCGTCTGAAGTGCTGATCATCTCCGATGGCTCCGGCCACGCCGACTGGGTGGCAATGGACCTCTTCGCCCAGGCCGAGCACGACGAGCTCGCGCAGTCCATCCTGCTGTGTACCGACGCCGGCTTCATCGACGCGGTGCACGACGCGATCGACCGCCTGCTGCCCACCATGCCGCGCTGCGACACGATCGCCAGGTCGCTTGCCAACCGCGGCGCGCTGATCCACGTCGACAGCCTGGAGCAGGCCTGCGCGCTCGCCAACCGCATCGCGCCCGAGCACCTCGAGCTGGCGCTGGAAGATGCCGAGGACTGGATCGCCCACATCCGTCACGCCGGCGCGATCTTCGTCGGCCACTGGGCGGTGGAGGCGCTCGGCGACTACTGCGCCGGCCCCAACCACGTGCTGCCGACCATGCGCAGCGCGCGTTTCTCCTCGCCGCTCGGCACCTACGACTTCCAGAAGCGCACCAGCATCGTCCACATCTCGCAGGCGGGCGCGCAGCACCTGGGCAAGGTGGCTTCCATCCTGGCCCATGGCGAGGGTCTGCAGGCGCACGCCCGCTCGGCGGAGATGCGGCTGAAGGTTTGACGCCTGCCCGCCCGGGTCCCCCGACCCGGGCGGGCAGGCGGTGTTCCCTTGTCGATCGCGGGGAGGCGGGCATGACGCTGAAGTTCGGCTGGATGGCGGTGCTGGCCCTGGCCGCCGGGGCGGCGGTGGCGGCCGAGGAGCCCATCCTCAACGTCTACAACTGGAACGACTACATCGCCGCCGACACCATCCCCGCCTTCGAGAAGGCGAGCGGGATCGAGGTGCGCTACGACCTCTACGACAGCAACGCCACGCTGCAGGGCAAGCTGCTGACCGGCGGCAGCGGCTACGACGTTGTGTACCCGAGCGTGGAGTACGCCGGCAAGCAGATCCAGGCCGGCATCTTCCAGCCACTCGACAAGTCGCGCCTGCCCAATCTCGTCCATATCGACCCGCTGATCCTCGAGGCGGTGGCGGTCGCCGACCCCGGCAACCGCTACCTCGTACCCTACATGTGGTTCACCATCGGGGTGGCGATCAACGTCGACAAGGTCATGAAGGCGCTCGACGGCAAGCTGCCCGACAACGCCTGGGACCTGCTCTTCGACCCTGCGCTGACCGCGCGCCTGAAGGGCTGCGGCATCGCGCTGATGGACGAGGCCAGCGACGTGATCCCCGCGGCCATGCTCGACGCCGGCCTCGACCCGGTGAAGATGGACCCGGCCGACATCCGCGCCGCGGTCGAGCACATCCGCCCGGTGCGCAAGGACATCCGCAGCTTCAACACCGCGCCCATCGAGCAGATGGCCAAGGGCAGCCTGTGCGTGGCGATGATGTTCTCGGGCGACGCCCGCATCGCCGCGCGGCGCGCGCAGATCGGCGGCTCCGAGGTCAGGCTGCAGTACCTGATCCCGGCCGTGGGCGCGATGATGTCGGTGGACGTGATGGCGATCCCGCGCGACGCGCCGCACCCGCATAACGCCCACCGCTGGATCGACGCGATGATGGACCCGGCCACGGTGGCGCGCATCTCCAACGAGACCTTCTACATCAGTGCCAACACCGCGGCGCTCGCGCTCACCGACGCCACGCTGCGCGACGACCCGGCGATCAACGTGCCGGAGGCGGTCAAGCGTACGCTGCGCGCCAAGCCGGTGCTCGGCAAGGACGTGCAGCGCGAGCTGACCCAGGCGCTGAACCGCTTCAAGGCGGCACGCTGAGCGGCGGGCGCAGCGGGTGATGCAATGAACGAGCGCATGCCGCAGGATGGGCCCGAAAGCTTGGCCGGCGAGCGCGTTCATCTGCGCATCGAAAGCCTGGGAAAACGCTTCGGCGACACCTGGGCGGTGCGCGAGGTCTCGCTCGACATCGGCGAGCGCGAGATCTTCGCGCTGCTGGGCAGCTCGGGCTGCGGCAAGTCCACCTTGCTGCGCATGATCGCCGGCCTGGAGACGCCGAGTTGCGGGCGCATCCTGCTCGACGGCGAGGATCTCGCCGCGGTGCCCGCGCACCGTCGTCCGACCAACATGATGTTCCAGTCCTACGCGCTGTTCCCGCACATGACGGTGGCGGGCAACGTCGCCTTCGGCCTGCGCCAGTTGCGGCCGCGCATGGCGCGCGCGGCGATCGCGGCCCGCGTCGACGAGATGCTCGAGCTGGTGCAGATGCGCGCCTACGCCGGGCGCCGCCCACACGCGCTCTCCGGCGGACAGCAGCAGCGCGTGGCGCTGGCGCGCAGCCTGGCGCGCGAGCCGCGCCTGCTGCTGCTCGACGAGCCGCTCGCCGCGCTCGACAAGCGCATCCGCCAGCAGACCCAGTTCGAGCTCGTCGGCCTGATCCGGCGTGTGGGGGTCACGTGCATCCTCGTCACCCACGACCAGGAGGAGGCGATGACCATGGCCGACCGCATCGGCATCCTGTCCGAGGGCGGGCTGGTGCAGGTCGGCACGCCGGGTGAGATCTACGAGCGCCCCAACTGCCGCTTCAGCGCGAGCTTCATCGGTGAGACCAACCTCTTCCACGGCCGCATCGAGGGCGATCGCCTGGTCGGCGGCGAGTTTCCGCAGCCGATTCGCTTCGTGGCCACCGTTGCGCTGCAGCAGGGGGGTGAAGCCTGGCTGTCGCTGCGCCCCGAGTGCGTGCGCGTGCATCATCGCGCCGCCGGCGATGCGTGCGTGCCGGAACAGCCCGATGACAACGCCGCGCCGGCCGAGGTCGCCGAGATCGCCTATCTCGGCGGCCGCTCCATCTACCACCTGCGCCTGCCCGGCGGTGGCTCGATGATCGCCAGCGTGCCCGCGGCGCACTGGGGCGAGGCCGCGCCGCCGGCGCGCGGCGAGCCGGTGCGGGTGTCGTGGCCGGCGCCCGACGGCGTGCTGCTGCTGCGATGAAGGCGCGTCCGGCTTCTGCGCAAGGGCATGGCCGCTTCTGGGTCGGCCTGCTGCCGTGGGTGTGGATGCTGTTCTTCTTCGTGCTGCCCTTCGCGCTGATCGTGAACGTCAGCCTGTCCACGCCGGACCTCGCCGTGCCGCCCTACGTGTCGCCCTTCGCCGGCGCGGCTGTGGACGGGGCGCCGGCCTTCCGTCCCGATCCCGCCAGCTACGCTCGCCTCGGCGGCGAGCTGGCGGCACTCGGCACGCTCGCCGCGGACCGGCCCTACCTCGCCGCCTACGCCAATTCGCTCCTGCTCGCAGCGCTCACCACGCTGTGCTGCCTTGTCCTCGGCTATCCCTTCGCCTATCGTCTCGCGCGCGCGCCCGAGGCGATGCGCAACCTCCTGCTGATGCTGGTGATGCTGCCGTTCTGGACCTCCTTCCTGCTGCGCGTCTATGCGTGGATGGGTCTGCTCGACAGCAGCGAGACCGGGCTGATCAACCAGGTGCTGCTCGGCCTCGGCCTGGTGGCGGAGCCGCTGCCGCTGCTCTACAACACCGGCGCGGTGCTGGTCGGCATGGTCTACAGCTACCTGCCCTTCATGGTGCTGCCGCTCTACGCCAACCTGGTCAAGCTCGACCAGCGCCTGCCCGAGGCCGCGCGCGACCTGGGCGCGCGGCCGGCCACGGTGTTCCTGCGCATCACCCTGCCGCTGTCCTCGCGCGGCATCGTCGCCGGTTCGATGCTGGTGTTCATCCCGGCGGTGGGTGAGTTCGTCATCCCCGATCTGCTCGGCGGCGGCAGCGTGATGACGATCGGGCGCAGCATCTGGGACGACTTCGGCCCCAACCAGGACTGGCCGATGGCGGCGGCGGTCGCGGTGCTCATGGTGGCGATGCTGATCGCGCCGATCGTGCTGCTGCAGCGCCATGGGCGCGGGGCCGGGAGGGACGAATGAACGGCGGCGGCTGGGGCGGACGGATGTGGGTGGTCGGCGTGTACGCCTTCCTCTACGTGCCCATCCTGTGCCTGATCGTGTTCTCCTTCACCGCCGGGGAGATCACCACCCGGCTCGACGGCCTCTCGCTGCGCTGGTACGCCGCGCTGGCGCGCGACGCCGAGTTGCACGCCGCGGTGCTGTTGTCGCTGCGCGTGGGCGCGCTCGCCGCCACCGCCGCGGTGGTGGTCGGCACCGCGGCTGCGGTGATCCTGGTGCGAGCCGGGCCCTATCCGGGCAGCCGCTTCTTCGTCGGCATGATGAGCGCGCCGATGGTGATGCCCGAGGTGGTGGTGGGGCTGTCGCTGGTGCTGCTGTTCACCCATCCGGCGCTCGCCGTGCTGGGCGGGCGCGGGGTGGCGGCGATCTGGGTGGCGCACACCACGCTGTGCGCGGCCTACGTGGCGGTGCTGGTGGCGTCGCGCCTGCGCGAGATGGACCGCGCGCTCGAGGAGGCCGCGCTCGACCTCGGCTGTCCGCCGCTGAAGGTCTTCTTCGTGATCACCGTGCCGGTGATTGCGCCTGCGCTGGCGGCTGGCTGGCTGCTGGCGTTCACGCTGTCGATGGACGACTTCGTGCTCGCCGCGATGCTGTCCGACCCGGGCAGCACGACGCTGCCGGTGCTGGTGTTCGCGCGCCTGCACCACGGCCTCAAGCCCGAGATCAACGCGCTCGCCACGGTGATCGTGGTGGTGGTGTCGATCGCGGTGCTCCTCGCCAACCGCCTGTTGCTGGCGCCGCCGCGCGCGCCGGCGCCAGCGGCGGCGCGCGGCGGCTGATCGGCTTCAGCCGGCGAGGATCTCGCGCAGGGCCGCCACCAGAATCGCGCACTGCGCGTCGGTGCCGACGGTGATGCGCATGAACTGGTCGATGCGCGCCGCCTTGAAGTGGCGCACGATGATCGCGCGCCTGCGCAGTTCGGCGGTGAGTTCGGCGCCGTCGCGCGTCGGGTGGCGGGCGAAGATGAAGTTCGCCGCCGAGGGCAGCACCTCGAAGCCGAGCGCCTGCAGGTCGGCGACCAGCCGCGCGCGCGTCTCGATCACCTGGGCGCAGCTGGCGCGGAAGTAGTCCTCGTCCTCCACCGAGGCCACCGCGCCGGCGATCGCGAGGCGGTCGAGCGGGTAGGAGTTGAAGCTGTTCTTGACCCGCTCCAGCGCCTCGATCAGCGCCGCGTCGCCCACCGCGTAGCCCACGCGCAGGCCCGCCAGCGCGCGGCTCTTGGAGAAGGTGCGCGTGACCAGCAGGTTGGGGTGGCGATCCACCAGCGCGATCGCGCTGTCGCCGCCAAAGTCCACGTAGGCCTCGTCGACCAGCACCACGGCCTCGGGGTTGGCGGCGACGATGCGCTCGACCTCGGCGAGCGCGAGCAGCCGTCCGGTGGGTGCGTTCGGGTTGGGGAAGATGATCGCGCCGGCGCGCTCGTCGCCGCGCGGCAGGTAATCTTCCACGCGGATCGAGAAGTCCTCGGCCAGCGGCACGATGCGCGGCTGGATGTCGTACAGCCCGCAATACACCGGATAGAAGCTGTAGGTGATGTCCGGGAACCACAGCGCGCGCTCGTGCTTGAGCAGCGCCATGAAGGCGTGCGCGAGCACCTCGTCGGAGCCGTTGCCGACGAAGATCTGCTCCGGGCGCACGCCGTGATGGCGGGCGAGCGCGGCCTTGAGCGCGTCGGCGTTGGGGTCGGGGTAGAGGCGCAGGCCGTCGCCGGTGGCGGCGCGGATGGCCTCCAGCACCTTCGGCGAGGGGCCGCAGGGGTGTTCGTTGGTGTTGAGCTTGACGAGGTTGTCGAGCTTGGGCTGCTCGCCCGGCACGTAGGGGGTCAGGCCGTGGACGACGGCGCTCCAGAAGCGGCTCATGCGGGTGTCTGCGGTTGGGGTGGAACGGAGGCTTGGACGCGCACAACGCACCTTGCGGCGCATCGCGGCGAGTTCGCTGCGCGATGTTATCATGACGGGCAGACAACCCATTTTGGCCGGTAGCTCCCATGCGGCAAGCAGAAGTCACGCGCAACACCCTCGAAACCAAGATCACCGTGCGCATCGACCTCGATGGCAGCGGGCAGGGCCGGCTCGACACCGGCGTGCCCTTCTTCGACCACATGCTCGACCAGATCGTCCGCCACGGCCTGTTCGACCTCGACATCCACTGCGAGGGCGATACCCACATCGACGACCACCACACCGTAGAGGACGTCGGCATCACGCTCGGGCAGGCCTTCGCCAAGGCGCTCGGCGACAAGAAAGGGCTGCGCCGCTACGGCCATGCCTACGTGCCGCTCGACGAGGCGCTGTCGCGCGTGGTGGTCGATTTCTCCGGCCGCCCGGGGCTGCACTACTTCGTGAATTACACCCGCGCCCGCATCGGCAACTTCGACGTGGATCTGGCGCGCGAGTTCTTCCAGGGCTTCGTCAATCACGCCGGCGTCACGGTGCACATCGACAACCTGCGCGGCGACAACGCCCACCATCAGTGCGAGACCGTGTTCAAGGCCTTCGCCCGCGCGCTGCGCATGGCGGCCGAGCACGACGAGCGCGCCGCCGGGACCATCCCCTCGACCAAGGGCGCGCTCTGATTCCTCCCTTCCCGCGGTCGCGTCGCGCGGCCGCCATCCTGTCGAAAAGCGAGTCAAGCCGATGACCAGCGTGGCCATCATCGATTACGGCATGGGCAACCTGCGCTCGGTCGCCAAGGCGATCGAACACGTGGCGCCCGGTCACGAGGTCTTCGTCACCTCCGACCCGGCGCGTGTCGCCGCCGCCGAGCGGGTCGTGTTTCCGGGGCAGGGCGCGATGCCCGACTGCATGCGCGAACTCGACGCGCGCGGCCTGCGACCTGCGGTACGCGCCGCGGCGGCCGAAAAACCCTTCCTCGGCATCTGCATCGGCCAGCAGATGCTGTTCCAGCGCAGCGCCGAGGGCGACGTGCCGGGCTTGGGCATCCTGTCCGGGGAGGTCGTGCGCTTTCCCGAGACCGGCATGTTCGCGGCCGACGGCAGCCGGCTCAAGGTGCCACACATGGGCTGGAACGAAGTACGTCAGTGCGGACCGCACCCGATGTGGGACGGCATCCCCGACGGCGAGCGCTTCTACTTCGTGCACAGCTACTTCGTGGTGCCTGCGGAGGCCTCGCTGACTGCGGCCGAGACCGACTATGGCGTTCGCTTTACCAGTGCGGTAGCGCGGGCTAATATCTTCGCGGCTCAGTTCCACCCCGAGAAGAGCGCCGCGGCCGGCCTGCGCCTGCTCGCCAATTTCATCCGCTGGCAGCCCTGAGCGGCCGGTGATTCCCTCTACGTTTCTCCACTGCTGATCCCGGTATGCTGCTCATTCCCGCCATCGACCTCAAGGACGGTCAATGTGTTCGCCTGAAACAGGGCGAGATGGACGACGCCACGGTGTTCTCCTCCGATCCGGGCGCCATGGCGCGCCACTGGCTCGAGGCCGGCGCGCGCCGCCTGCACCTGGTGGACCTCAACGGTGCCTTTGCCGGCAAGCCGAAGAACGGCGCCGCGATCCGTTCGATCACCGACGTCGTCGGTGACGACATCCCGGTCCAGCTCGGCGGTGGCATCCGCGACCTCGACACGATCGAGCATTACCTCGACAACGGCATCAGCTACGTCATCATCGGCACCGCCGCGGTCAAGAACCCCGGCTTCCTGCACGACGCCTGCAGCGCCTTTCCCGGCCACATCATCGTCGGCCTCGACGCCAAGGACGGCAAGGTGGCGGTGGACGGATGGTCCAAGCTCACCGGCCACGACGTGGTCGATCTGGCGAGGAAGTTCGAGGACTACGGCGTGGAGTCGGTGATCTACACCGACATCGGCCGCGACGGCATGCTTTCGGGCGTCAATATCGAGGCCACCGTGCGTCTGGCGCGCGCGCTGCGCATCCCGGTCATCGCCAGCGGCGGCATCACCGACCTGCGCGATATCGACGCGCTGTGCGCGGTCGAGGACGAGGGCATCATGGGCGCGATCACCGGGCGCGCGATCTACGAGGGCACGCTCGACTTCGCCGCCGCGCAGGCGCGCGCGGACGAGCTCGAGGGCGCGCGCGAATGAGCTTCTCCCGCAGGGGCAGCCGATGCTAGCCAAGCGCATCATTCCCTGCCTGGACGTGAAGTCCGGGCGCGTGGTCAAGGGGGTCAATTTCGTCGAGTTGCGCGACGCCGGCGATCCGGTCGAGATCGCCCGCCGCTACGACGAGCAGGGCGCCGACGAGATCACCTTCCTCGACATCACCGCGAGCTCCGACGACCGCGACATCATCCTGCACGTGGTCGAGCAGGTCGCCGAGCAGGTCTTCATCCCGCTCACCGTCGGTGGTGGTGTGCGCGTGGTCGAGGACGTGCGCCGGCTGCTCAACGCCGGCGCCGACAAGGTCAGCATGAACACCGCGGCGGTGAACAACCCGCAGCTGGTCTTCGAGGCCGCGAGCAAGGTCGGCAGCCAGTGCATCGTGGTGGCGATCGACGCCAAGCAGACCGCGCCCGGCAAGTGGGAGGTGTTCACCCACGGCGGGCGCAACAACACCGGGCTGGACGCCATCGAGTGGGCGCGCAAGGTCGAGTCGCTGGGGGCGGGCGAGATCCTGCTCACCAGCATGGACCGCGACGGCACCAAGAGCGGCTTCGACCTCGCGCTCACGCGCGCGGTGTCGGATGCGGTGCGCATCCCGGTGATCGCCAGCGGTGGCGTCGGCACGCTCGAGCATCTCGCCGAGGGGGTCTCCGAAGGCCGCGCCGACGCGGTGCTGGCGGCGAGCATCTTCCATTTCGGACAGCACACCGTGCGCGAGGCCAAGGAGTTGATGCGCGCGCGCGGCATCGAGGTACGCTTGTGAGCACGAGCACGCGCTGGTTGAACGAAATCAAGTGGGACGAGCACGGCCTGGTGCCGGTCATCGCGCAGGAAGCCGCCACCGGCGACGTGCTGATGTTCGCCTGGATGAACCGCGAGGCGCTGCAGCGCACGGCCGAGACCGGCGAAGCCATCTACTGGTCGCGTTCGCGGCGCAAGCTGTGGCACAAGGGCGAGGAGTCCGGCCACGTGCAGAAGGTGCTGGACATGCGCATCGACTGCGACAACGACGTGGTCCTGCTCAGGATCGAGCAGGTGGGCGGGATCGCCTGCCACACCGGACGTCACAGCTGCTTCTTCCAGAAGTATTTTGCCGATGGCCGCTGGGAGGCCGTCGAGCCGGTTTTGAAAGACCCGCAGGAGATCTACAAATGATCGATATCGAAGTGCTGCACCGCGTGTCCGAGACCCTCGCCGCGCGCAAGAAGGCCGATCCGGATTCTTCCTACGTCTCCAGCCTGTACCAGAAGGGCACCGACACGATCTGCAAGAAGGTCGCCGAGGAGGCCGCCGAGACCATCATGGCGGCCAAGGACAAGGACATGCTGCACCTGGTGTGGGAAGTGACCGACCTCTGGTTCCACTCCATGGTGCTGCTCGCCCACCACGGGCTGTCCGTGGACGACGTGCTCGCCGAGTTCCGTCGCCGCGAGGGCGTGTCGGGCATCGACGAGAAGAAGTCGCGCACCGCGGAAGGTTCGCGCGCATGAGCGACTGCGTCTTCTGCCGCATCGTGCGCGGCGAGATTCCGTCGAAAAAGGTCTACGAGGACGAGCACGTCTTCGCCTTCCACGACATCCATCCCGCCGCACCCGTGCATGTGCTGGTGGTGCCCAAGGTGCACGTCGACTCGATGGCGCACCTCGACGGGGAACACGAGGCGGCGATGGGGCGTCTGATGGTTGCGGCGGGCAGGATCGCCCGCGAGCAGGGCTGTACCGACGGCTTCCGCACCATCGTCAATACCGGAAGGGTCGGCCTGCAGGAGGTGTATCATCTGCACCTGCACATTCTGGGCGGGCCCGATCCCCTGCCGCCCATGTTGAAGCGTTAAGGAGAGCGGTATGGGTTCTTTCAGCATCTGGCACTGGCTGATCGTGCTGGTCATCGTCCTTCTGGTGTTCGGCACCAAGAAGCTGCGCAACATCGGTTCCGACCTCGGTGGTGCGGTGAAGGGCTTCAAGGAAGGCATGAAGGAGGGTGATTCGGCCGGAGCGGGCGACGCCTCCCAGCAGAAGCTCGCCCAGGGCCAGACGATCGAGGGCGAGGCGCGCGAGAAGGTCGACCAGAACCGGTCCTGAGCCTCGCGTCTCGAACCAGCATCGGGGGCGCCCTGACCGGAGCGCCCCTTCGTTTTACGGCGGGCCGGTGGCGGCCCCTGTCTCGAGCGAGCACACATGTTCGATTTCGGCTTTTCGGAACTCGTGGTGATCGGCATCGTGATGCTGATCGTGGTCGGGCCGGAGCGCCTGCCCAAGGTCGCGCGCACCGCCGGGCACCTGCTCGGGCGCGTGCAACGCTACGTCTCCGACGTCAAGTCCGACATCCAGCGCGAGATGCAGCTCGAGGAACTCAAGAAGCTGCAGGAACAGGTGCGGCACCAGGCGCAGGAACTCGAGACCTCGGTGCGCACCGGTGTCGCCGGGGTCGAGTCGGGAATCGGCGAGACGGTCGCCGAGGTGCGCTCCATCCTCCCCGAGTCGCCTGCCTCCGCGTCGGGCACCGCGGCGCCCGCGCCGGCCGGCGCTCCGACGCCCGTCGCGAATCCGGCGGCAGCGCCCGCGCCGGCCGGAGCGGATGCGACGCCCGCCCGTCCCGCCCCGCAACTCGAGCTTGGGCTGGATAGCACGCCCCGCACCGCGCCTGGAGCTGACAAGGTCAAGGCATGAGCGAACAACAGGAAACCTTCATCGCCCACCTGATCGAGCTGCGCGACCGCCTGATCCGCGCGCTGCTCGCGATCGTGATCGTCTTCGTCTGCCTGATGCCGTGGGCGGGCGCGATCTACGACATCCTCGCCAAGCCGATGATGGACACGCTGCCTGCGGGTACCAACATGATCGCCACCGGCGTGGTGACGCCCTTCTTCGTCCCGGTCAAGGTGACGATGATGGTCGCCTTCGTGTTCGCGCTGCCCTGGGTGCTCTACCAGGCCTGGGCCTTCATCGCGCCCGGGCTGTACGCGCACGAGAAGCGCCTCGCCCTGCCGCTGGTGCTCGGCAGCACGCTGCTTTTCCTGCTCGGCATGGCCTTCTGCTATTTCTTCGTGTTCGGCACGGTGTTCAAGTTCATCGCCGAATTCGCTCCCAAGAGCATCGTCCCGGCGCCGGACATCGAGCAGTACCTGTCCTTCGTGATGTCGATGTTCATCGCCTTCGGCATCACCTTCGAGGTGCCGGTGGCGGTGATCCTGATGGTCAAGGCCGGCATCGTCGATGTCGCCAAGCTGCGCGAGTCGCGCCCTTACGTGATCGTCGGCGCCTTTGTGGTCGCCGCCATCGTCACCCCGCCGGATGTGGTCTCGCAGTTCATGCTGGCCGTGCCGATGTGCCTGCTCTACGAGCTTGGCATCGTGCTCGCGGGCATGCTGTCCAGGCCTTCCCCTCAGCAGGAGGCCGCCGGCGAGACGGTACAGCAGCTCGCCGGGCCGGCTGCTGCGGATGGCGAGGGCGAGCCCCGCTGAGTGCCGCGGGCCGCGTCGGTCGGTGCCTCAGCGCGCGGCGGGCGGGATCGGGCGGCGGCCCACTTCCACCTCGAGGTCGAGCGCCTCGGCGCCGCGCCGCACCCTGAACACCGCACGCTTGCCGGGTGAGAGCGCCGCGACCATGTCGAGCATCGCGCGCGGGTCGCGCACGCTCTCGCCGTCGAGCGCGACCAGGACGTCGCCCGGACGCACGCCCGCCCGATCTGCCGGGCTGCCGCGCAGTACGCCGGCGATGAGCGCGCCGCCGGCGTCGCGATAGCCGAACGAGGCGGCCAGTTCGGGTGTGAGGTCCTGGATCTCCACGCCCACCCAGCCGCGCACGACCTCGCCGGTGGCGACGATCTGCTCGAGCACGTCGCGCGCGATCGAGACCGGGATTGCGAAGCCGATGCCGAGCGAACCGCCCGAGCGCGAGTAGATCGCCGTGTTGATGCCGACCAGGCTGCCCGCGCTGTCGACCAGCGCGCCACCCGAGTTGCCCGGGTTGATCGCGGCGTCGGTCTGGATGTAGTTCTCGAAGGTGTTGATGCCGAGCTGGCTGCGACCGAGCGCCGAGACGATGCCCATGGTGACCGTCTGGCCGACGCCGAAGGGGTTGCCGATCGCCAGCACCACGTCGCCCACCGCGAGGCTGTCGGCGGCCGGGAAGGTGATCGCCGGAAGCGCCTCGGCGCCGTCGATGCGCAGCACCGCGAGGTCGGTCTCGGGGTCGCGCCCGACCAGGCGGGCGGCGAACTTGCGGCCGTCGTTGAGCGCGACCTCGATCGCGTCGGCGGTCTCAATGACGTGGTTGTTGGTGAGTACGTAGCCGTCGGGGCTGACGATGACGCCCGAGCCGAGGCCGGATTCGCTCGGTGCGCTGTCCGGGCGCTCCCCGAAGAAGTGGCGGAACAGCGGGTCGTCGAGCAGCGGGTGGCGCTGGCCGCGACCGCCCTTGCTGGTGAAGATGTGCACTACCGCCGGCATCGAACGCTGTGCAGCCGGGGCGTAGGAGCCTGCCGCCGGCGAACGCTCGCTGCCCGCAGGTGCCTCGAGGATCGCCACCACCGCCGCGGGCGTGGCCTTGCGCAGCCATTCCGGCTTGAGGGTGTTGAGCACGAACAGCACGGCGACGCTGACGGTCACCGCCTGCGCGAAGATGAGCCACAAGCGGCGCATAATGTCGGGCTTCAAAGAAGAGGGGGTCGCGCCCGGCCGGCCGGAGCGTTCTCCGGTCGAGGAGCCACGCGCGAAGCAAGGATGAAGGAGGACGCATGCAGCTCACCGAACTCGGGGGTCATCTCGACACCCTGCTCGACGCTTCACGGCTGAAGGATTATTGCCCAAACGGCCTGCAAGTGGAAGGACGCGCGGAGGTCCGGCGCGTGCTGTGCGGAGTGACTGCCAGCCAGGCCCTGCTCGACCTTGCAGCAACGGGGGCGTATGACGCCGTCTTCGTTCACCATGGCTTGTTCTGGAAGGGCGACGACGGTCGCGTGACCGGCTTCCGGCGTCGGCGCCTGCATACCCTGCTCGCCAACGACATCAGCCTGTTCGCCTACCATCTGCCGCTCGACGTGCATCCGGAGCTCGGCAACAACGCGCAACTCGCGCGCCTGATGGGCTGGCAGGGGACGGCGCGCTTCGCCGACCAGGAGCTGGGCTGGATCGGCCGGCCGGCGCGGGAGGGCGAGCGTGCTGACGAGATCGCGCGCGCGCTTGCCCTGCGGCTCGGGCGCGAGCCGCTGCTGGTCGGTGACGGCGAGCGTCCGGTGCGCCGGATCGCCTGGTGCACCGGCGGTGCGCAGGGCTTTTTCGAGCAGGCGATCCTGGCCGGGGCCGAGCTCTACGTGTCGGGCGAGATCTCCGAGCCCACGGTCCATCTGGCGCGCGAGTCGGGTGTGCCCTACATCGCCGCCGGCCACCACGCCACCGAGCGCTACGGCGCACGCGCCATGGCGCACTACCTGAACGAGGTGCTCGGGCTGGAGGCGAGCTTCGTCGACCTCGATAACCCGGTCTAGCGCCGGGGGGGCTCGTCCGCGGCCGGCGGGCAGGGGCCCAAGTCTTCCTCGAGGATGGCGGTGAGGGTGAGGATCTCGTCGATCACCGAGAACGGGAAGCCGGCGCGGGTGCCGTTGCGGTTGTCGCGCAGCAGCTGCTGCAGGTGGCGCTGGCAGGCGGCGGTGCGCCATGTCTTCTGCAGGGCCTCGCAGATGTGCGGCAGGTCCTCCAGGCTCATCTTCGACGCCCGCAGCGCGTCGTAGCTCTGCCAGTTGACCGTGGTGACGTTGAAGGTCTTGTTGAGCTCCCCGGCGATCGCGTTGAACTCGTCGCGCAGGCCCGCTGCCCGGTAGACCTCGAGCAGCTTGAGCCAGGGCGAGACCGCTTCGCGCGGATTGCCGCGGATGAACTCGGCGAGCGTCTCGGCTGCGCCGCGGACGCGGCCGAAGCTCATCATGATGTCGGCGAGCTCGACCGCGGACTTGTGCTCCTGGATGGTCTCGGTTGCCGTCCCCGCCGGCCACTCGAGGCGAGTGTCGACGGTGCCGACGCCGAAGCCTAAGCCGGTCTCTTCGGCCCGCGCGCGGCCCTTGCGGGACTCCGCGCTGCCGAGCGTTGTTGCGGTGGCGGTGTCCGTCGGCCGACTGGACGGCGCTGCCGGCGTCGGACGCCGCGAGCGGCGCAACAGCGCGACGAGGGCCAAGGCGGCAAACCCGAGTCCGCCGAACAGGTAGGCGTCGCGGCCCCAGGCGTTCTCGGCCGCGAGCGCAGGGCGCTTTTCGGCGGGGGTGACCGGCTCGGTCCGCGGCGGAGGCGAGGCGGGGACTGCGACGGCCGGGGCGGTTGCGACGGCGGGGACGGCCTGCATCCTGAGCAGGCGCTCCTTCAGCCCGGCCTGGATTTCCTCGAGCTCCTTGATGCGGGCGAGCAGCTCCATCTCGGCGATGATGCTGCGGTCGATCGCCGCGGCAAGCGCGCGCTCGCGCTCCGCGTGATTGCGCGGGGGGGCGTCGCCATGCGCCGCCGTGGTCCCGCCCGTGCTCCGCGTGGCGACGGTCTTGTCCACGACGAGCCGGTCGGGTCCCTGGGCGACAACCGGTGCCGGTGCCGCTTCGGACTGCGGCGCGGCGGGGCGCAGGTCGGGCAGGCGCAGCGCCGTGCCTGCGGGCAGGACGCGGGTGAGTGCGGCGGCGTCGGCGAACAGCTTCGGGTTTGCCGCGGCGGTCGCCTCGATGAAGCGCGCCTGCGCGGCGGGGTCGTCCGGGTACAGCGACGACGCCAGGGTGACGAGCGATTCGTCGCCGCTCGTGCCGAGGGTGCGCGCGCGTGGTTTCGGCGCCGCCTTCGCCTGCGCGGGCGGTGCCGTGCGCGGTGTCCGCGCGGGCGCGCGGGCGGCCGGGGGTGGCGCGGCGGCTGCCACCGCAGCCGCCGGCAGGCGGGCGCCGGGTGCGAAGGGCATCAGCAGCGTGTACTCGCGCCGCAGGCGCGCCTCGCACACGTTCTCGATCGCCAGCTTCAGCACCGGCTCGTTGACGCGGGCGGCGTCCCGCACCACCAGGCGCGCTTCGGCACCGCTGCCGCTGACGGCGATACGGCCCTGGCGCAAGGCCGGAAACTCTCCACCGGAGAGGGGGGCGACGCGAAAGCATTCGGCATCGGCAGGTTTTCCGTCCGGCAGGCGGATCTCCGCGCGGAAGCTCTCCCCCATCGCGGAGAGTGCGGCGACCTCGCCGAGCGCCACCGCCGCCGCGGGAGGGGCGGTGCCGAGCGAGGCGAGGGCGATTGCGACTGCGATTGCGAGCGGCATGCTGTTGTTGTTCATATTCCGCGCGTCCGGCGGTGGATCGAATGATTGCCGAGTTTTAGCAGACTCGCCGTAGGCATTCCAGCGACTCGTGCCGCAATGCGACCGTGTTTTGTTGCAGGTGTGACGTATTCAGCGTTCCCGGATGCTTCCGCCACACGGCAGCCGGCACGGTGCGGGATGCGGGTGGAGCGGGCCCGGTGCGGCTGCCGGCGCATGGCTGTGCACCGCGCAAAACCAGTTATAATTATGGGGTCTTGCGACCGCGGCGTGCGCGCCCGGTCCGCGGGTCGGGTCGGGGGGTCCCGATTCCAGTGCGGCGGGCGACGGTCGAGGGAGACGGCGCCGGTCGTGGAGCGATCGCTCCGAAGCATGCCATCAACCTGTCCGCGGCGGCGGCTGCCGTCGCGGCTTCGATCGAAGGGCAACCATGAAAATTCATGAGTATCAGGCAAAAGAACTGTTGAGGAAGTACGGCGTCGTCACGCCGCGCGGTTTCCACTGCGTATCGGTGGACGCTGCCGTGAAGGCGGCCGAGGAACTCGGCGGCAAGATCTGGGTGGTCAAGGCCCAGATCCACGCCGGCGGCCGCGGCAAGGGCGGCGGCGTCAAGCTCGCCCGCTCGCTCGACGAAGTGCGCCAGCACGCCAACGACATCCTCGGCATGCAGCTCGTGACCCACCAGACCGGCCCCGAAGGCCAAAAGGTGCGCAACCTGCTGATCGAGGAAGGCGCCGACATCAAGCACGAATACTACGTCGCGGCGCTGACCGATCGTGCCACCCAGACGGTCGCCATGATGGCCTCCTCCGAAGGCGGCATGGACATCGAGGAAGTCGCCCACAACACCCCCGAGAAGATCATCAAGGTCTTCGTCGATCCGCTCGTCGGTCTCACCGACGCGCAGGCCACCGAGCTTGCCAAGGGCATCGGCGTGCCCGAAGGCTCGGTCGCCAAGGCGGTCGACGCCTTCAAGAAGCTCTACACCTGCTACATGGAGACCGATGCCTCGCTGGCGGAAATCAACCCGCTGATCCTCGAGGGCAACGGCAACATCAAGGCGCTCGACGCGAAGTTCAACTTCGACTCCAACGCCCTCTACCGTCACCCGGAGATCGTCGATTTCCGCGACTTCGACGAAGAGGATGCCGACGAGATCGAAGCCTCCAAGTACGACCTCGCCTACATCAGCCTCGACGGCAACATCGGCTGCCTGGTGAACGGCGCCGGCCTGGCGATGGCCACCATGGACACGATCAAGCTGTTCGGCGCCGAGCCGGCCAACTTCCTCGACGTCGGCGGCGGCGCGACCACCGAGAAGGTCACCGAAGCTTTCAAGATCATGCTCAAGAACCCCCAGGTCAAGGGCATCCTGGTCAACATCTTCGGCGGCATCATGCGCTGCGACACCATCGCCACCGGCGTGGTCGCCGCGGCCCGCGAAGTGAACCTCTCCGTCCCCCTCGTGGTGCGCATGAAGGGCACCAACGAAGACCTCGGCAAGAAGATCCTCGCCGATTCGGGCCTGCCGATCATCGCCGCCGACACGATGGCGGAAGCCGCGACCAAGATCGTCGCTGCGGTCAAGTAAGGAGCACTTCGAATGTCCATCCTGATCAACAAAGACACCAAGGTCATCACCCAGGGGATTACCGGCAAGACCGGCCAGTTCCACACCGAGAAGTGCATCGAGTACGCCAACGGCAAGAACTGCTTCGTCGCCGGCGTGAACCCGAAGAAGGCCGGCGAGAAGATCCTCGACGTGCCGATCTACGGCTCGGTCAAGGATGCCAAGGACGCCACCGGCGCCACCGTCTCGGTGATCTACGTGCCGCCCGCCGGCGCGGCCGCCGCGATCTGGGAGGCCTGCGAGGCCGACCTCGACCTGGCGATCTGCATCACCGAGGGCATCCCGGTCCGCGACATGCTGGTCGTGCGCAACAGGATGAAGCAGAAGGTCGCCGCCGGCGGCAAGGAAACCCTGCTGCTCGGTCCCAACTGCCCCGGCCTGATCACGCCCGACGAGATCAAGATCGGCATCATGCCCGGCCACATCCACCGCAAGGGCCGCATCGGCGTGGTCTCGCGCTCCGGCACGCTGACTTATGAAGCCGTCGCCCAGCTCACCGAGATCGGCCTCGGTCAGTCCTCGGCGGTCGGCATCGGCGGCGACCCGATCAACGGCCTCAAGCACATCGACGTGATGCGCATGTTCAACGACGATCCGGACACCGACGCGGTGATCATGATCGGCGAGATCGGCGGTCCGGACGAAGCCGAAGCCGCGCAGTGGTGCAAGGCCAACATGAAGAAGCCGATCGTCGGCTTCATCGCCGGCGTCACCGCGCCGGCCGGCAAGCGCATGGGCCACGCCGGCGCGCTGATCTCCGGCGGCGCCGGCACCGCCGACGCCAAGCTCGCCATCATGGAAGAGTGCGGCTTCAAGGTCACGCGCAACCCGTCCGAGATGGGCAAGCTGCTCAAGGCGATGCTGTAAGCCGTCCCCCGGGGCATGGCAAGGGGCGCCGGATTTTCCGGCGCCCTTTTTTGTTAACCGGCGCGGTGCGCGCGCTAGAATGGGCGGAGGATTCCTCGCAGGCGGCGCAGGCGCGCCGGCCGTTCCACTTACAGACGGGTATGGGCATGCCGAAGTTGGTTCTCAGCATGGACGGGCTGGTGCTCAAGGAAATGGCGCTCGTCAAGGAGCGCACCACCATCGGGCGCAAGCCGGACAACGACATCCAGATCGATAATCTCGCGATCAGCGGCCATCACGCGGTGATCACCTGCATCACCAACGACGCCTTCCTCGAGGACCAGAACAGCACCAACGGCACCTACCTCAACGGCCAGCCGGTCAAGAAGAACGTGCTGCGCAACAACGACGTCATCGAGCTCGGCAAGTACCGCATCAAGTACATCGTGGACGATGCCAAGCCCGGGCTGGCGCCGTCCGAGATGATCGAGACCGCGGCCTACAAGGCCTTCGAGATGCCGCGCGCCACGACCGAGACGGTGCTTCCGCCGGGGGCGCCGGCGCCGAGCGACACGCAGATCCTCTCCGCCGCCGCGCGCCAGGCCGGCACCGCGGCCGCGGCCGCCACCGCCGCCTCCGCGGCGGGCGAGGGGCAGGGTGTGATCCAGGTGCTCAGTGGCGCCAACGCCGGGCGCGAGCTGCCGCTCACCAAGTCGCTCACCACGCTCGGCAAGCCGGGGCGCCAGGTCGCGGTGATCACGCGCCGCCCGCACGGCTACTTCATCACCCACGTCGAGGGGGCGAGTTTTCCGCTCGTCAACGGCAGGGCGATCGACGCCCAGGCGCGTCCCCTGCGCGACCACGACATCATCGAGATCGCGGGCGTCAAGATGGAGTTCTTCCTGCGCGCCTGAGGGGCCGGGGAGGGCGTGACATTCTCCCGCGCGGCCGGCGCGCGGTCGGTGCTAAGGTTTCGCATGGGTTTGCACGGTGGCCTCCGGCCGCCGCGGACGCGGATGACGGAGGCCATGAAGCTCAAGGTGCTGGGGTGCAGCGGCGGAATCGGCGGGGCGCAACCGCGCACCACCTCGTTCCTGCTCGACGACGACATCCTGATCGACTGCGGGACGGGCGTCGGCGACCTGACGCTGGACGAGCTGGCGCGGATCGACCACGTCTTCCTCACCCATGCGCACCTCGACCACATCGCCGCGCTGCCGCTGATGATCGACTCGGTGGGCGAACTGCGCCAGGCGCCGGTGCAGGTGCATGCGACGCCCGAGACCATCCGCATCCTGCACTCGCACATCTTCAACTGGCTGGTGTGGCCCGATTTTTCCGCGATTCCCGACCACCACCAGCCCTTCATGCGCTTCCATCCGATCCACGTCGGCGAGCGCCGCGATTGCGGCGGGCGCGGCATCACCGCGCTGCCTGCCCGCCATACCGTCCCCGCGGTGGCCTACCGGCTCGACAGTGCGCACGGGCAGCTGGTGTTTTCCGGAGATACCGCCTACTGTCCCGAGCTGATCGAGGCGATCAACGACTGTCCGCAACTGCGCCACCTCATCCTCGAGACCGCCTTCGCCGAGGAACAGCACGGGCTCGCCGTGGCTTCGCGCCACCTCTGCCCGAGCATGGCGCGCGCGGTGCTCGACGAGATCCGCGGCACGCCCGAGATCCACATCAGCCACCTCAAGCCGGGCGTCGGGCAGCGCATCATCGACCAGCTCGGGGCCTGCGCGCCCGGACGACCGCTGCGCGCACTCGGTCGCGGCGACCTCCTGGAGTTCTGATGCGGGTACCGGGCGCGGCGCGGAATCCGCTACCTTGCATGCCACCGCTCGCCCCCGGGCGTCTCCATCCCGAGGAATCCTCATGAACACCTCCGTGTCCAGCGCCGTCACGCACCGTCTCGCCTTCTTCAAGGGCTTGCAGACGCTGACCAACCGCATCCATGCGAGCAAGGACACCGACGAGATCATGCTCGAGCTCGCGCCCGAGCTGTGCTCGCTGTTCGAGGCCGAGCGCTTCACCATCTACGCGCTGGAGGAGGGCGGGGCCTCGATCGTCACCCGGGTCAAGACCGGGCTGAGCGGGGTGCAGAGCATCCGCCTGCCGATCGGCGAGAACAGCATCGCCGGCTTCGTCGCGCTCAGCGGCCAACTGGTCAATATCCGCGACGTGTACGACGACGAGGAGCTGCGCCGCATCTCGCCGCACCTCGCGCTGCGCCGCGAGGTCGACGCCAGCACCGGCTTCCACTCGCGCCAGATGCTGGTCGCGCCCATCCGCGATCCCGACACCGGCAGCCTGCTCGGGGTCGTGCAGCTCATCAACACGCTCAACCGCGAACCCTTCTCCAAGATGACCGAGGAGGGGCTGATGGGGCTCGCACAGACGCTCGGCGTCGCCTTCCTGCGCCACAACCGCCAGGCCGGGCGCCTGCGTTCGCGCTTCGAGGCGCTGGTGGTCGATGGCCGCATCACCGCCGAGGAGTTCGCCGACGCCACCCGCGAGGCGCGCGAGAGCGGGGCGGGCACCGAGAACCTGCTGATCGAGCAGCTCGGCCTCAGCCACGCCGAACTCGGCGCAGCGGCCTCGCGCTATTTCGGCGTGCCCTATCAGCCCTTCGTCGCCAACCACGTCAAGCCGATGGACCTGCTGCGCAACATCAAGCGCGAGTTCGTCGAGCGCAGCCTGTGGCTGCCCTGGGAGGAGAACCCCGAGGGCGTGGTGATCCTGTGCGTCGACCCCGAGCAGGTGCGCAGCTCGGGCGTGGCGCAGAACGTGCTGCCGAAGAAGCGGCTGACCTACCGCGTCACCACCCAGCGCGACTTCGAGCTGACGGTCGAGCAGTTCTTCGGTGTGACCCTGGACGACGCCTCGGTCTCGGACCTGCTGTCCGGTCTCGACGATCACGAGGAGGACGCCCTCTCGCTCCGGGACGAGGTCAACGCCGCCGCCGACAACGAGCTCGTCAAGCTGGTCAACAAGATCATCATCGACGCCTATCGCCAGGGCGCCTCCGACATCCACATCGAGCCCCGCCCGGGCAAGGAGAAGACCCAGATCCGCTTCCGCAAGGACGGCTCGCTGGTGCCCTACATCGAGATCCCGGCAAGCTACCGCAACCCGCTCGTCACCCGCATCAAGATCATGTGCGACCTCGACATCTCCGAGCGCCGCAAGCCGCAGGACGGCAAGATCCGCTTCCGCAAGTTCGCCCCGGTCGACCTGGAGCTGCGCGTGGCCACGCTGCCCACCCAGGGCGGCATGGAGGACGTGGTGATGCGCCTGCTCGCGCACAGCGAGCCGATCCCGATCGACCAGCTCGGCCTGCTGCCCTTCAATCTCGAGCGCCTCAAGAGCGCGATCGCCAAGCCCTACGGCATCTTCTTCGTGTGCGGCCCCACCGGCTCGGGCAAGACCACCACGCTGCACTCCATCCTGAGCTACATCAACACCCCGGATACCAAGATCTGGACGGTCGAGGACCCGGTCGAGATCACCCAGAAGGGCCTGCGCCAGGTGCAGGTCAACCGCAAGGCCGGCATCGACTTCGCCACCATGATGCGCGCCTTCCTGCGCGCCGACCCGGACGTGATCATGGTCGGCGAGATGCGCGACCACGAGACCGTCTCGGTCGGCATCGAGGCCTCGCTGACCGGCCACCTGGTGTTCTCGACCCTGCACACCAACAGCGCGCCCGAATCGGTCGTGCGCCTGCTCGACATGGGCATGGACCCGTTCAACTTCGCCGACGCGCTGCTCGGCGTGCTCGCCCAGCGCCTGGCCAAGCGCCTGTGCCTGAAGTGCCGGGTACCCTACCGCGTCGGCGAGGACGAGCTCGCCAGCCTGCTCGACGAATATTGCGAGGACATGCACCTGACCCCGGACTTCGCCGCCGACCCGAAGACCGCCCGCGAGCGCGTGCTGGGGCGCTGGCGCGAGGCCTTCGGCGACAAGGACGGCGGCTTCAGGCTCTACCGCGCGGTCGGCTGCGAGCACTGCAACCAGGGCTACAAGGGGCGGGTAGGCCTGCACGAGCTGATGCTCGGCTCCGACGCGATCAAGCGCCAGATCCAGTCGCGCGGCCGCGTCGACCAGATCCTCGGCCAGGCGCTCGCCGAAGGCATGCGCACGCTGCGCCAGGACGGCATCGAGAAGGTGCTCGCCGGCATCACCGACATGAAGCAGGTGCGCAAGGTCTGCGTGCGCTGAGCGCGGCAGGGGCGGCCGATCGGCGGGGCGCGGGTTAGAATCCGCGCTGCCACCCGCACCGGAGCCCACCATGTACCGCATCGCCCCCAGCCTGCTGTCCGCCGACTTCGCCCGCCTCGGCGAGGAGGTCCGCGACGTCATCGCCGCCGGCGCCGACTGGATTCACTTCGACGTGATGGACAACCACTACGTCCCCAACCTCACCATCGGCCCGCTGGTGTGCGAGGCCATCCGCCCGCACACCTCGGCGCCGATCGACGTGCACCTGATGGTGAAGCCGGTCGATCGCATCGTGCCCGACTTCGCCAAGGCCGGCGCCAACGTCATCACCTTCCACCCCGAGGCCTCCGAGCACGTCGACCGCACGCTCGGGCTGATCCGCGACGCCGGCTGTCAGGCCGGCCTGGTGTTCAACCCGGCCACACCGCTCGACTGGATGGACCACGTCATGGACAAGCTCGACGTGGTGCTGCTGATGAGCGTCAACCCCGGCTTCGGCGGGCAGAAGTTCATCCCCGAGACCCTCAACAAGCTGCGCGCCGCGCGTGCCAGGCTGGACGCCTACGAGGCGCGCAGCGGTCGCCGCATCCTGCTCGAGATCGACGGCGGGGTGAAGACCGACAACATCGCCGCGATTGCCCGCGCCGGAGCCGACACCTTCGTCGCCGGCTCCGCGGTATTCGGTGCCGCGAAGGCCGCCGATCCGCACCGCTACGACTCGATCCTGGGTGCGCTGCGCGCCGAGCTCGCCGCGGTGCAGGCATGAGGATGGACGCGCGCTTCGCGCCGCGCGCGGTGCTGTTCGACCTCGACGGCACCCTGCTCGACACCATCGCCGACCTCGCCGACGCCGCCAACCTCATGCTCGCCGAGCTCGCCCGCCCGGCGCGCAGCCTGGAGGAGATCCACAGCTTCGTCGGCAAGGGCATTCCCAACCTGGTGCGGCGCTGCCTCACCGAGGGCACGCACGCCGATGAGGACGAGATCGACTCCGCCGTGGCCGTGTTCCGCCGCCACTATGCTGTGGTCAACGGCGCGCGCACGCGCATCTACCCCGGGGTCGGCGAACTGCTCGAGCGCCTGCGCGGACACGGGCTGCCGCTGGCGGTGGTCACCAACAAGGCCGAGGCCTTCACGCTGCCGTTGCTCGAGCGCATGGCGATTGCGCACTATTTCGACGCCGTGGTCAGCGGCGACACCTTGCCGGTCAAGAAACCCGACCCGGCGATGCTGCACCTGGCCTGCGCGCGCCTCGGCGTGGCCGCCCGGCAGGCGCTGATGGTCGGCGACTCGGCCAACGACGCCTTCGCCGCGCGCGACGCGGGCATGCCGGTGCTGCTGGTGCGTTACGGCTACAGCGAAGGCATGCCGGTGGACAGCATCGAATGCGATGGGCTACTATCGAACGCACTCGAAGTGCTGGACCATATCGGTCCTGCATAGGCGCAAACCGGCGGCAGGGGCGGCGCAATCCCTCGCAATCCCGCTGCGGGCTCGCAAGGTCCAGTGGCTGCGCCGGCGCCCTTTCATCCGCCCTCGTCCGTCTCTCCACCAACGACTTCATCGTGATGCTCGCACCCCGGGATCGCCTGTTCTCCGCCTCGTCCTCCGCCCAGCCCGACTGGCGCGGCGGCTGGCGTTGGCCTTTGGGCCACTGAACGCGACCTCCCCCTGCGGGGCCCGCCGCGCACGCTGCGCGACGCCTTCCCCGCCCGCTGCAAGCCCTTCCGATCGATCCGTCCCACGTGGAGCCCCCATGCTCGAACACGAATTCAACGCCCTCGCCGCCGAGGGCTACAACCGCATCCCGCTCACCCTCGAGACCTTCGCCGACCTCGACACCCCGCTCTCCATCTACCTGAAGCTCGCCAACGAGCCCTACACCTACCTGCTCGAATCGGTGCAGGGCGGCGAGCGCTTCGGGCGCTATTCCTTCATCGGCCTGTCCTCGCCCACCCGCATCGAGGTCTATGGCCGCTCCGCCCTGCTGCTCACCGGCAACCGCCTGGTCGAGCGTCGCGACTACGGCGACCCGCTCAACTTCGTCGCCGAGTTCATGAACCGCATCAAGGTGCCGCCGCGCCAGCACCTGCCGCGCTTCGCCGGCGGTCTGGTGGGCTGTTTCGGCTACGACACCGTGCGCTACATCGAGCCGCGCCTGGCCAAGACCGAGAAAGCCGACACCGTCGGCACGCCCGACATCCTGCTGCTGCTGTCGGAAGAGGTCGCGATCGTCGACAACCTCAGTGGCAAGCTCACCCTCGTCGTCTATGCCGAGCCCGAGGTGCCGGGCGCGTACAAGCGCGCGCAGAGGCGCCTGCGCGAGCTCCTCGCCCGCCTGCGCGAGGCGGTGGCGATCCCCGAGGAGTTCCGCGGCGAGTCCGCCGAGCCGGTGTCGAGCTTCGGCGAGGAAGCCTTCAAGGACGCGGTGCGCCGCGCCAAGCAGTACATCGTCGACGGCGACCTCATGCAGGTCGTGCTGTCGCAGCGCATGAGCAAGCCCTACGCCGCCAGCCCGATGGCGCTGTACCGCGCGATCCGCTCGCTCAACCCCTCGCCCTACCTGTTCTACTTCAACCTCGAGGACTTCCACGTCGTCGGCGCCTCGCCCGAGATCCTCACCCGGCTCGAGGACGACGTCGTCACCGTGCGTCCGATCGCCGGCACCCGCAAGCGCGGCGCCACCCCGGCCGAGGACCTTGCGCTCGAACAGGAACTGCTCGCCGATCAGAAGGAGATCGCCGAGCACGTGCAACTGCTCGACCTCGGCCGCAACGACGCCGGCCGCGTCTCCGAGGTCGGCACGGTCAGGGTCACCGAGCGCTTCACCGTCGAGCGCTACTCGCACGTGATGCACATCGTCTCCAACGTCGAGGGCAAGCTGCGCGAGGGCCTCGACGCGCTCGCCGTGCTGCGCGCCACCTTCCCCGCGGGCACCGTGTCGGGCGCGCCCAAGGTGCGCGCGATGGAGATCATCGACGAGCTCGAGCCGGTCAAGCGTGGCATCTACGCCGGCGCGGTGGGCTACCTCGGCTTCCATGGCGACATGGACCTGGCGATCGCGATCCGTACCGCGGTGGTGAAGGACGGCCAGATCCACGTCCAGGCCGGCGCCGGCATCGTCGCCGACTCCGACCCCGACGCCGAGTGGAACGAGACCCAGAGCAAGGCGCGCGCGATGCTGCGCGCCGCCGAGATGGCCGAAGGCGGACTCGACACCCGCTTCTGAGCGCGGCGCCTGCGCCGTTCTCCGTCCACCACGCCTCGATACTGGCGATGCCCGCGCGGCGCGCGGCTTCGCGAAGGGAAAGACCATGCTGCTGATGATCGACAACTACGACAGCTTCACCTACAACCTCGTGCAGTACTTCGGCGAACTCGGCGCCAAGGTCAAGGTGTACCGCAACGACGAGATCACCCTCGAGCAGATCGGCCGCCTCGCGCCCGAACATCTCGTCATCTCGCCCGGGCCGTGCTCCCCGGCCCAGGCCGGCATCTCGGTGGCGGCGATCAAGGCCTTCGCCGGCAAGCTCCCCATCCTGGGCGTCTGCCTCGGCCACCAGAGCATCGGCGAGGCCTTCGGCGGGCGCGTCGTGCACGCGAAGCGCCTCATGCACGGCAAGACCTCGCCGGTGCATCACATCGACCAGGGCGTCTTCCGCGGCCTGCCCAACCCGCTCACCTGCACGCGCTACCATTCGCTGGCGATCGAACGCGCCAGCCTGCCCGATTGTCTGGAAGTGACGGCGTGGACCGAGGACGGCGAGATCATGGGCGTGCGCCACAGGACGCTCGACGTCGAGGGCGTGCAGTTCCACCCCGAGTCCATCCTCACCGAGTGCGGCCACGCGCTGCTGAAGAACTTCCTCGACCGCGGCGCCAGCCAGCCGGCGGCCGCCTGAAACGAACGCTGCGAGAGCCCCATGACCACGATTACCGCCCAGCAAGCCCTGCAACGCACGATCGAACACCGCGAGATCTTCTTCGACGAGATGCTCTCGCTGATGCGCCAGATCATGGCCGGCGAGATCTCCCCGGTGATGACCGCCGCCATCCTCACCGGCTTGCGCGTCAAGAAGGAGACCATCGGCGAGATCACCGCCGCCGCCACGGTGATGCGAGAGATGTCCACCAAGGTCGTGGTCGAGCCGCCGCACGACCACTTCCTCGACGTCGTCGGCACCGGTGGCGACGGCGCCAACACCTTCAACATCTCCACCACCACGATCTTCGTCGCCGCGGCCGCCGGCGCGCGCGTCGCCAAGCATGGCGGACGCGGGGTGTCGTCCAAGTCGGGCGCGGCCGACGTGATCGAGGCGCTCGGCGTCAACCTGGATCTCACCCCGCAGCAGGTCGCCGAGTGCATCGAGGCCACCGGCATCGGCTTCATGTACGCGCCCGCCCACCACAGCGCGATGAAGAACGTCGCCCCGGTGCGGCGCGAGATGGGTGTGCGCACCATCTTCAACATCCTCGGCCCGCTCACCAACCCGGCCGGCGCGCCCAACACGCTGATGGGCGTGTTCCATCCCGACCTGGTCGGCATCCAGGCGCGCGTGATGCAGCGCCTCGGCGCCAACCACGTGCTGGTGGTGCATGGCCTGGACGGCATGGACGAGGTCAGCCTGGGCGGTGCCACCCTGGTCGGCGAGCTCAAGGACAACAAGGTCGTCGAGTACGAGATCCACCCCGAGGACTTCGGCCTCGCTATGGCGGGCAGCCGCCAGCTGCGCGTCGAGGACGCCGCCGAGTCGCGCGAGGTGCTGCTTGGCGTGCTCGACAACCGCCCCGGCCCGGCGCGCGAGATCGTCGCCTTCAACGCCGGCGTGGCGCTGTACACGGCCAACCTGGTCGACACCATCGGCGCCGGCATCCTGCGTGCGCGCGAGATCATCGAGAGCGGCGCCGCGCGCGCCAAGCTCGACGAGTTCGTGCGTTTCACCCGGCAGTTCGGGAGCGGCCGATGAGCGACATCCTGCAGAAGATCTGCGCGGTCAAGGTCGAGGAGGTCGCCGCCGCCGCCGCCGCGCGGCCGCAGTGTCTGGTGCGCGAGGACGCCGCGGCGCAGCCGCCCGCGCGCGATTTCGTCGGCGCGATCCGCGCCAAGCACGCCGCCCGCCGTCCCGCGGTGATCGCCGAGATCAAGAAGGCCAGCCCCTCCAAGGGCGTGATCCGGCCCGACTTCCACCCCGCCGAGATCGCCGCCGACTACGAGCGCGCCGGCGCCGCCTGCCTGTCGGTGCTCACCGATCGCGGCTTTTTCCAGGGCGCGCCCGAATACCTCCAGGCTGCACGCGCCGCCTGCCACCTGCCGGTGCTGCGCAAGGACTTCCTGGTCGATCCCTACCAGGTCTTCGAAGCGCGCGCGATGGGGGCCGACGCCATCCTGCTGATCGCCGCCTGCCTCGACCTGGCGCGGATGCGCGACATGGAGCAGCTCGCGGTCGAGCTCGGTATGGCAGTGCTGGTCGAGGTGCATGACGCCGCAGAGCTCGAGCACGCGCTGCAGCTCGAGACCCCGCTGATCGGCATCAACAACCGCAACCT
This sequence comes from Thauera sp. DNT-1, assembly GCF_055393985.1. NCBI lineage: Bacteria > Pseudomonadati > Pseudomonadota > Betaproteobacteria > Rhodocyclales > Zoogloeaceae > Thauera > Thauera sp. DNT-1. The sequence goes on from NZ_AP043752.1 coordinate 3,769,304, forward strand.
GCGCAGCTTCGAGGTCTCGCTGCAGACCACGCTCGACCTGTTGCCGCGCATCGCCAGCGGCGCGGCGGGCCGCATCGTGGTCACCGAGTCGGGCATCCTGAAGCCCGAGGACGTCGCCCTGATGCAGGCCAATGCGGTGCACACCTTCCTGGTCGGCGAGGCCTTCATGCGTGCGCCGCATCCGGGCGCCGAGCTGCAGGCACTGTTCGGCCGCTGAGGCGCCCGGGTGAGCGCGCACGACCACGACGCCTCGCCCGCGCCCGCCGCGCCGCCACGCCGGCGCCGGCTGGCGCGCGCGCTCGGCTGGGGCGTCGCGCTGCCGCTGGCGCTGCTGTGCGGCGGCGGCGCCTGGCTCGCCGGCACGCAATCCGGCCTCGACGCCGCGCTCGGCCTCGCCGCACGGGCCACTTCCGGCGCGCTGCAGGTCGAGGGCGCGCGCGGCCGGCTGTTCGGCCGTCTCGACGTGGATCGGCTGGCCTGGCGCGGGCCGGGGCTGGAGCTCGAAGTGCGCGCTCTCTCGCTCGCGTGGACGCCCGCGGCGCTGCTGCAGCGCCGCGTCGATATCGAGCATCTGACCGCGGGTCGCGTGCTGCTCGCCCAGGCGGTGGCCGAGGACCCGCCCGCCTCTGCGCCCCTGGCGGCGCCATCCTCCTTGGCGCTGCCGGTCGCGATCGCGCTGCGCCGGCTCGCCGTCGGCGCCTTCCTGATGCGCGAGCTGCCCGCAGGCGGTGACCTTGCCGTGCCGCTCGCCGGCGCCGCACCGGGTTCGGCGGATGCTGCCGTGCCGGTGCAGGGCGAGGTCGCGGCTGCGGCGGGCGAGGCGGCGCAGGCGCTCGATCGCGCCGCCGACGTCGCCAGCGACCCGGCGCTCGCCGCCGAGGCCGCGACCGAGGTCGCCGCCGAGCAGGGCCTGGTGTTCTCCCGCCTGGAGGCCGCGCTCTCCAGCGACGGCCGCCATCACCGCCTCGAATCCCTCTCCGTCGCGCTGCCGCAGGGCCGCGCTCGCGCGGCGCTCGCGCTCGACGGCGTGGCGCCCTTCGCACTCGCAGGCGAGGCGGGCTTCGACGGCGTGGTCGAGACCCACGCGGTCGCGGTGCAGGCGACGCTGGCCGACAGCCTGCTCGAACCGCGCCTGCAGGCCAAGGCCACGCTGGGTGCGGCGCATGCCCAGATCGAGGCCCGGGTCGAGAGCTTCGCCGCCGATCCCCTGCGGCAACTGCGGCTGAAGGCCGGCGGCATCGATCCGGCGGCCTTCGCTGCCGGTGCGCCCAGCGGCGAGTTCGCCATCGAGGCCGAGCTCGCCGCCCCCGCCGCGGGCGAAGGCCTGCTCGCCGGCCCGATCCGCGTCACCAACGCCCGCCCGGCTGCGGTGGACGCCGGCGGGATTCCGCTCGAGGCGCTGTCGGCGCAACTCGACTGGAAGCGCGCCGAGCTCGCCCTCGACGCCGTCGAGTTCCGCCTCGCCGGCGGCGGCACCATCGCCGGTCGCGTGGCCTGGCACCCGCCTGCGCTGCCCGACGCGACCGCCTCCGCCGCGCCAGCGGCCGAGGCCGGGTTCGGCCAGTTCGTCGCTGCGCTCGAACTCGCCGGCATCGATACGCGCGCGCTCGACGGCCGCCTGCCGCGTCAGATCGTCGCCGGCCGGGTGGATGCCGAGGCCGGCGCGCAGCGCCAGACGGCGCGGCTGGCCCTCATGGTGGGCGCGGCGCGCATCGACGCCGACGCCAGCCTGAGCGTCGTGCCCGCCGCGCCCCCCTCGCCGGTGGCCGCTGCGAGCGCCGCCGGCGAGGGGGGGGCGCAAACCGCTCGTGAAGGCGCCGCTGCCCCCCCTGTTCCTGCGCCGGCAACGGACCTGCCCGCCGCCGTGCACGCCGGAGCGGCACGCAGCTTCACCCTCTCGGCCCGCCTGCGCGGCGTCGATCCGCGCGCGCTGCGGTCCGAGCTGCCGAGCGCTCGCCTCGACCTCGATCTGGACGCGCGCGGCGACCTGTCTGCCGAGGGGCTGCCGCAGGCGGTCGCGCTCGACTTCACCCTCCCCGACAGCCGCCTCGACGGGCGCCCGCTGCGCGGCGAGGGCCGCCTGCGTGTCGAAGGCCTGCGCGTGCCCGAGGCGAAGATCGACCTGAACATCGCCGGCAACACCCTGCGCGCCGAGGGGGCTTTCGGCGCGCCCGGCGACAGCCTGGCGCTGCGCCTGGACGCGCCCGCGCTGGCGGCGATCGGCTTCGGGCTCGGCGGGCGCGCCGGCGCCGAGGGCCGCATCGGTGGCACGCTGGAAGCGCCCAACGGGCGCCTGGACCTCTTCGGCGAGAACCTCGCCCTGCCCGGCGACGTGCGCCTGGCGGGCTTGAACGCCCGTGTCCGCCTCGATTCCGGCATCGACGGCCCCTTCGAGCTCGCGCTCGGCCTCAGCCGGCTCGGCAGCCGCGCGCGCGGCGCCGACGGCGCGCCACCGCCCGACTGGCTGGCGAGTGCGCGCATCGAGGCCGGCGGCACGCGCGCGCGCCACCGCCTCGACGCCGACCTCGCCACACCGAAAGTGGAGGGCGTCGCCGACACCCTGCGCCTCGCGCTCGAAGGCGGCCTGCCTGCGGGCGAGGCGCCGCGCTGGAGCGGCCGCCTCGCCGCGCTCGAGGTCGGCGGACGTTTCCCCGCCCGTCTGCAGGCGCCGGCCACGCTCGAGCTCGGCGCCGATCGCGTGCGCCTCGGTCGCGTCGAGATCGAGGCCGGCGACAAGGGCCGCATCCGCCTGCTCGAGACCGCCTGGTCGCCGACGCAGAGCGTGCTGCGCGGCGACCTCGCCGGGCTGGTGGTCGAGACCGAACCCCGGCGCCGCGACGGCCGTCCGCGCCGCAACGCCGACCCGCTGAGCCTGGGGGCGCGCTGGGACCTCGCGGTCGGGCGCACGCTGGAAGGCGAGGCGCGCGTGTTCCGCGAATCCGGCGACATCAGCGTGGAGGGCGAGCTGCGTACCCGGCTCGGCCTGGAGAAGCTCGAGGCGGTGCTGAACGCGCGCGGCGATCGCATCGACCTCGCCGTCGACGTGCAGGGCAAGGAGCTCGGCAGCGTGCAGGGCGAGGCCGGGCTGCGCGCGCGACGCGGTGCCGACGGCCTGTGGAGCGTGCCGCCGGCGACCGCGATCCGCGGCGCGGCGCGGATCGACATGCCCTCGCTCGCCTGGCTCGGGCGCCTCTCGCAGGAGAGCGTCGAGCTCGCCGGGCGCATCCGGGGCGACTTCACCGTGGGCGGCACGATCGAGTCGCCGCGCGCGAGCGGCCGCATCGAGGGGCGCGAGCTCGGCTTCACCCTCGTCGACCAGGGCCTGATGCTCGCTGGTGGCGAGCTCGATGTCGACTTCGACCAGGAGCGCGTGCGCCTGGAGCGGCTCGAGTTCGTCTCCGAGAACCGCGTGCGTCCGCGCGAGAATCGCATCCCCTTCGAGCGCCTCACCGCCACGCCCGGGCGCTTCACCGCGCGCGGCGAGCTTGCGCTCGACAGCGGCGCGGGCGATTTCCGCTTCGACGCCGACCGCCTGCCGCTGCTGCAGCGCGACGACCGCTGGATGCTGCTGTCGGGCGGCGGCACGGCGCGCAGCACCTTCGAGTCGCTGGCGCTGGACGCGGAGTTCCGCGCCGACGCCGGCTACCTCGAGTTCGCCGAGGCGCTGCCGCCCAGCCTCTCCGACGACGTCGTCGTGCTCGGGCGTGAGCCCGCACCGGCGCAGCAGGGCGGCGGCTTCGCGGTGAATGCGGATGTCAGCGTCGGCCTCGGCGACGCGCTCTACCTCTCGGCGCTCGGCCTCGAGACGCGGCTCGCCGGCGGGCTGCGCATCCGCCTGCAGCCGGGGCGGCCGCTGTCGGCGGTGGGCACGATCGAGACCGTGGGCGGCGGCTACCGCGGCTATGGGCAGAACCTCACCCTGGAACGCGGCCTGATCAACTTCCAGGGCCCGCTCGACGCGCCCGGACTCAACATCGTCGCGCTGCGCAAGGGCCTGGAGGTGGAGGCCGGGGTGGCGATCACCGGCAGCGCCAAGCGCCCGCAGATCAAGCTGGTGTCCGATCCCGAGGTGCCCGACCCCACCAAGCTGTCGTGGATCGTGCTCGGGCGCGCGCCGGACGCCGGCTCCGGCGCCGACCTCGGCCTGCTGCTCCCGGCCGCCGCGGCCCTGCTCGGCGGGCCGGGCGGCGGCATGACCGAGGAGCTCTCGCGCAGCCTCGGCTTCGACTCCTTCTCGATCGGCCAGGGCGAGCTCAACAGCACCACGCGCACGCGCAGCAGCCGGGTGCTCGGCAGCGGTCAGACGGTCTCGGGCGGGCCCTCGGTCGCCGGCCAGGTGCTGAGCCTGGGCAAGCGCCTCGGGCCGGACCTTTTCCTCAACTTCGAGCAGGGCCTGGGCGGGGCCGCCACCCTGGTCAAGCTGACCTACCAGGTCTCGCGCCGCCTGTCGGTGATCGCCCGCGGCGGCACCGACACCGCCCTCGACCTCCAGTACGGCTTCTCCTTCCGTTGAGGCGCGTGGCGGGCGGGGAATGATTCCCCTCCCGTGCGGTCTCTCCGATGCCATGACCAACCCCGATGGAGCGAACAGATGACAGAGAGCAAGAACGATCCGGTACGCGAGACCGCCATCCTGGGCGGGGGCTGTTTCTGGTGCCTGGAGGCGGTGTTCGACCTGGTGGCCGGCGTGGATGAGGTCGTGCCCGGCTATTGTGGCGGCCACGTCGAGCTGCCGAGTTACCGCGACGTGTGCTCCGGCGGCACCGGTCACGCCGAAGTGGTGAAGATCGTGTTCGATCCGGCGAAGGTGAGCTACCGTGAGCTGCTCGACGTCTTCTTCACCATCCACGACCCCACCACGGTCGACCGCCAGGGCAACGACGTGGGCCCGCAGTACCGCTCGGTGATCTTCGCCACCTCCGAGGCGCAGCTGCACACCGCGCTCGCCACCATCGAGGCGCTCGGCGAGCGCCGCGTGTTCCCGAAGGCGATCGTCACCCGGGTCGAGCGTGCGCCGCGCTTCTGGCCGGCCGAGCCGGAGCACCACGACTACTATGTGAACAACAGCGACCAGCCGTATTGCCAGTACGTGGTGGCCCCCAAGATCACGAAATTCCGCAGCCACTTCGACCTGCGCCGCTGGCCCGAAGGCAGCAGGTAGAATGCGCGCTTTCACTCACGGCAGGAGAACGGCATGACCCAGACCACCACCGCCAGCGGGCTCGTCATCGATGAACTCGAGCTCGGCAGCGGCGATACCGCCGAGAAGGGCCGCATGGTGTCGGTGCATTACACCGGCTGGCTCACCGACGGGCGCAAGTTCGACTCGAGCAAGGATCGCAACGATCCCTTCGTCTTCCCGCTCGGCGCCGGCCACGTGATCCGCGGCTGGGACGAGGGCGTGCAGGGCATGCAGGTGGGCGGCAAGCGCAAGCTCACCATCCCGCCCGAGCTTGGCTACGGCGCGCGCGGCGCCGGCGGTGTGATCCCGCCTAACGCCACCCTGGTGTTCGAGGTCGAACTGCTCAAGGTGCTGTGATCCCACGCGGGGGCGGGCGCCCCCGCCGCGAGGCGGTGCGGCCGCCTCGCCATCGACACCAGGAGAACCCGGCGTTTCGAGCCGGGCAAGGCAGGGAGACATGAAACTCGACCCGGCGCAGCGTCACATCCTGACCCTGCTGCAAAAGGACTCCACCCTCAGCACGCAGGCGCTCGCCGACAAGGTCGGCATGTCGCCGACGCCGTGTTGGCGGCGTGTGCGCGAGATGGAGGAGGCGGGCGTGATCCGCGGCTACGTCGCGCTGGTCGACCGCCACAAGGTGGGCCTGGGCACCTGCGTGTGGGTGCGCGTCAAGCTCAAGCAGCACAGCGCCGACGTGCTCGATCGCTTCGAGCGCGTGGTCAAGGCCTGCGAGCAGGTGGTGGAGTGCTACGAGCTGCTTGGCGAGACCGACTGCCTGCTCAAGCTCTACCTGCCGAACCTCGAGGCCTTGTCGGTGTTCATGCACGAATTCCTGCTCAAGATCCCCGAGATCGACGTCACCCATTCCGCGGTGGCGCTGCGCGAGATCAAGAACGAGACCGCCCTGCCGCTGTGAGGCGGGCAGGGCGGTCGCGGTGTCGGCACGATGCAGGCTGCGCGCCGCGCTTTCTGGAGCGCCGGATCGCGACTCGCGTCGCTCCTGCGGGCGCGGCAGGATCGCGACTCGCGTCGCTCCTACGGGCGGGGCAGGATCGCGACTGGCGTCGCTCCTGCGGGTGCGGCCGGGAGTGCCGCGATGTTGTAGGAGCGACGCAAGTCGCGATCGGTGCGTCGGTTCCTACAGATTGCTCCAGAACACGAACAGCACACCCACCGGCGCGACGTAGCGCGACAGCAGCGTCCACAGCCCGAATCCTGCATCGCCGAGGCCCAGCTCCGCCTTGACACCCTGCTGGTCCAGCTTCCACGCCGCGAACACGATCGCCCCCAGGCCGGCGAGCGGCAGCATGAACTTGCTGGTCGCGTAGTCGAGCAGGTCGAAGATGTTCATGCCGAACAGCTTGACGTCGCTCCACACGTTGAAGGACAGCAGCGCGGCAATGCCCAGCGCCCAGATGGTGATGCCGGCGATCAGCGTGGCGGCGACGCGGCCGAGCGGGGTGCGCTCCTCGATCAGCTCCACCACCGGCTCGAGCAGCGAGATCGACGAGGTCAGCGCGGCGAAGGTCAGCAGCAGGAAGAACAGTGCGCCGATCACCAGGCCGCCGCCCATGTGGCCGAAGGCCAGCGGCAGGGTCACGAACACCAGGCCGGGGCCGGCCGCGGGGTCCAGGCCGTTGGCGAACACGATCGGGAAGATCGCCATGCCGGCGCACAGCGCGAACACCGTGTCCATGATCACCACGGTGCGCGCGGCGCGCAGCAGGTTCACCTCCTGCCCGAGGTAGGAGCCGTAGGCCATCATGATGCCCATGCCCAGCGACAGGGTGAAGAAGGCGTGGCCGAGCGCGGCGAGCAGCACCTTGCCGTCGAGCTTGCTCCAGTCCGGGTTGAAGAGGTAGGCGAGGCCCTGGCCGAAGCTGCCGGTGGTCATCGCGTAGCCGACCAGCACCAGCAGGATCACCCCGAGCGCCGGCATCATCAGCTTGGTGCCGCGCTCCAGGCCGGCGGACACGCCGAGCGCCACGACGACGACGGTGAGCAGCATGAAGATCGAGTGCCAGGTCAGCAGCTCGGCCGGGCGGGCGAGGAAGCCCTCGAAGGCGCCGCCGATCGCCGCCTTGTCCAGGCCGATGAAGGCGCCGGTGGCGGCGTCGCGCATGTAGGCCAGCGCCCAGCCGCCGATCACCGAGTAGAAGGACAGGATCAGGAAGGCGGCGAGCACGCCGATCGCGCCCACCACGGCCCAGTTGGTGCTGTGGCCGTTGTCGCGCGCGACCTGGGCCATGGTGTTGATCGGGTTCTTCTGCCCGCGCCGGCCGATCATCCACTCGGCGACCAGGATGGGCACGCCGATGAAGGCGATGCAGGCCAGGTAGACCAGCACGAAGGCGGCGCCGCCGCTCTGGCCGACCATGTAGGGAAACTTCCAGATGTTGCCGAGGCCGACGGCGGAGCCGGTGGCGGCGAGCACGAAGCCCATCCGCGACGACCATTGGCTGTGTGCGTGCTTGGCCATGTCAGCGTTCCCTGCGGAGAGTGGGTGCGACGGGGGCGTGCGGCCGCGCGGGGGCGGCGCCGCGGGTGGCGGCGTTCGGGTTCATGCAGGTCTCCTCGGATCGTTTCACGCTCGTGGCGTGTGGAGGGAAAAGGCGCGGATTCTAAACGTCCGAGGCCTGCCGCCCAAGCGGGGATGCCTGCGCCGCGACGTGTGCGGATCCGTGCCGACCCCTTTTGTGGTCGCCGGACGGTTGGGTCCGGATGGCGCGCATCGTACGGCTTGATGCGTGAAATAATTTTTCTTATATCGGCGTCCGCAGCCCCGATTGCGCAAAATCTTTTCCGCCGCTCGCCCTAGCATGTGCATCCACGAGCGCCGCAGGCCGAGCCGGCCGCGGTTGCGCACCGACCCACCCGCAGAGGAGACCACGCCGACCCGCCGGCAGCCCGCGCCAGACGCGCAGGCCTGCCGACCGGCGGCGGTTCACGCCACCATGTCGAACATCGCCCCCACCGTCAGCCTCGACGATAAATACACCCTCAAGACCGGCCGCGCCTGGATGACCGGCATCCAGGCCCTGGTACGCCTGCCGATGATGCAGAAGCTGCGCGACGAGGCCGCCGGCCTGAACACCGCCGGCTTCGTCACCGGCTACCGCGGCTCGCCGCTCGGCAGCGTCGACCAGGAGTTCTGGAAGGCGAAGCGCTTCCTCGAGCCGATGAACATCCGCTTCCAGCCCGGGCTCAACGAGGACCTCGCCGCGACCTCGGTGTGGGGCACGCAGCAGCTCGGCCTCGACCCCAACGCCAAGGTCGATGGCGTGTTCTCCATCTGGTACGGCAAGGGACCCGGCGTGGACCGGACCTGCGACGTCTTCCGCCACGCCAACGCCGCCGGCACCTCGCAGCATGGCGGCGTGCTGGTGATCGCCGGCGACGACCACGCCGCCAAGTCCTCGACCCTGCCGCACCAGACCGAGCACGTGTTCAAGGCGCTGATGATGCCGGTGCTCGCCCCCGCCGGCATCCAGGAATACCTGGAATACGGCCTGCACGGCTTCGCGATGTCGCGCTACTCGGGCTGCTGGGTGGCGTTCAAGGCGCTGACCGACACGGTGGAGACCTCGTCCTCGGTCGACATCGATCCCTTCCGCGTGGACATCCGGGTCCCGAGCGCGCAGGAGTTCCCGCTGCCGCTCGACGGCCTCAACCTGCGCTGGCCCGACCCCCCGCTGGTGCAGGAGGAGCGCCTGCTCCACCACAAGCTCTACGCCGCGCTCGCCTACGGCCGCAAGAACGGGCTGGACCGCATGGTCATCGACCCGCCGCAGGCGCGCCTGGGCATCCTCACCAGCGGCAAGAGCTACCTCGACGTGCGCCAGGCGCTCGACGACCTCGGCATCGACGAGACCACCGCCGCGGCGATCGGCCTGCGCCTGTACAAGGTCGGCATGGTGTGGCCGCTCGACGCCGAGGGCGTACGCCGCTTCGCCGACGGCCTCGACGAGATCCTCGTGATCGAGGAGAAGCGCCAGTTCCTCGAGTACCAGCTGAAGGAAGAGCTCTATAACTGGAAAGATGAGGTGCGCCCGCGCGTGATCGGCAAGTTCGACGAGAAGGGCGAGTGGAGCCTGCCGCACGCCGACTGGCTGCTGCCCGCCGCCGGCGAGCTCACCCCGGCGATGATCGCGCGCGCGATCGCCGGCCGCATCGCGCGCTTCCACACCTCGGACCGCATCAAGGCGCGGCTCGCCTTCATCGAGGCCAAGGAGGCCGCGCTCGCCAGGCCGCGGCTGTCCATCCAGCGCGTGCCGCACTACTGTTCCGGCTGCCCGCACAACACCTCGACCAAGGTGCCGCAGGGCTCGCGCGCGATCGCCGGCATCGGCTGCCACTACATGGCGACCTGGCTGTCGCCCGAGCACACGCAGACCTTCTGCCAGATGGGTGGGGAGGGCGTGCCCTGGATCGGCCAGGCGCCGTTCACCAACACCCCGCACGTGTTCGCCAACCTCGGCGACGGCACCTACATGCACTCGGGCATCCTCGCCATCCGCGCCGCGGTGGCGGCGAAGGTGAACATCACCTACAAGGTACTCTACAACGACGCGGTGGCGATGACCGGCGGCCAGCCGCACGACGGCACGCTGTCGGTGCCGATCATCGCCCGCCAGCTGCTCGCCGAGGGCGTGGGCACGGTGGTGGTGGTCAACGACGGCACGCCGCGCGCCTACGGCCCGGCCGATCTGCCGCACGGCGTGGCGGTGCGCCACCGCGACGAGCTCGATGCCGTGCAGCGCGAGCTGCGCACCGCGCCGGCCGTCACCGCGATCATCTACGACCAGACCTGCGCCGCCGAGAAGCGCCGCCGCCGCAAGCGCGGCAAGTTCCCCGACCCGGCCAAGCGCGTGGTCATCAACGACCTCGTGTGCGAGGGCTGCGGCGACTGCAGCGACAAGTCGAACTGCATGTCGGTGGGCGCGGTCGAGACCGAGTTCGGCCGCAAGCGCTTCATCGACCAGTCCTCGTGCAACAAGGACTATTCCTGCGTGAAGGGCTTCTGCCCGAGCTTCGTCACCGTCGAGGGTGGCAAGCTTCGGCGTGGCAAGGCGAGCGGCGCGAGCGCCCTCGGCGGCCGTCTCGCGGACGAGCTGCCCGAGCCGCAGCTGCCCGACACCGCCGCGCCCTGGGGCATCCTCATCACCGGTGTCGGCGGCACCGGCGTGGTGACCATCGGCGCGCTGCTCGGCATGGCCGCGCACCTGGAAGGCAAGGGCATCTCGGTGCTCGACATGGCGGGGCTGGCGCAGAAGGGCGGCGCGGTGTGGTCGCACGTGCGCATCGCCGACCGCCAGGAGCAGCTCCACGCCGCGCGCGTCGCCGCCGGCGAGGCCAACGCCGTGATCGGCTGCGACCTCGTGGTGGCGGCCAGTGACGAATCGCTCGCCAAGATGCAGCATGGGCTCACCCGCGTCCTCATCAATCGCGATCAGACCAACACCAGCGAGTTCGTGCGCGGCTTCGCCGCCCAGGCGCGCAGCGGCGATGTGCTCGCCAACCCCGACCCGCAGTTCCCGGCGGCGGCGATGGAGGCACAGATCGTCGACGCGGTCGGTGCGGACAAGGCCGAGTTTCTCGACGCCACCGCGCTCGCCACCGAGCTGCTCGGCGATTCGATCGCCACCAACCTGTTCATGCTCGGCTTCGCCTGGCAGCGCGGCCTGGTGCCGCTTTCGCGGCAGGCGATCGAGCGCGCGATCGAGATCAACGGCACCGCGATCGAGGCCAACAAGGCCGCCTTCCTGTGGGGCCGGCGCGCCGCGGTCGACCTGCGTGCGGTGCGTGAGGCCGCCAAGCCGCGCTTCGGCACGCCCGCGCACCACCGCCTGTCGACCAGCGTCGACGAGCTGATCGCGCGTCGCAAGACCCATCTGACCGACTACCAGGATGCCGCCTACGCCGAGCGCTACCTGCGCCTGGTCGAGCGCGTGCGGGTCGCGGAGGCGAAGGTCGCGCCCGGCATCACCCTGCTGACCGAGGCGGTGGCGCGCGGCTACCACAAGCTGCTCGCCTACAAGGACGAGTACGAGGTCGCGCGCCTGTATACGGACAGCGACTTTCTCGCGCGCGTCGAGGAGCAGTTCGAGGGCGACTACAAGCTCGTCTTCCACCTCGCGCCGCCGATGCTGGCCGACAAGGACCCAGCCAGCGGCGAGCTGAAGAAAAAGGCTTACGGTCCCTGGATGCTGAAGGCGATGCGTGTGCTGGCGAAGCTCCGCCACCTGCGCGGATCGAGGCTCGACCCCTTCGCCCGCAGCCACGACCGCAAGCTCGACCGCGAGCTGATCGCCGACTACGAGCGTGTGGTCGACGAGATCGTCGTCAACCTCGACCGCGCCAACCACGAGGCCGCGATCGAGCTGGCGGCCCTCCCCGAGCAGATCCGCGGCTACGGCCACGTGCGCGAGCGCTACCTCGCCGGCGCACGCAGGCGCCAGGCCGCGCTGCTGGAGGACTTCCGCCACCGCCGCGCACCGGGCACGCCGCTCGCCACCAAGGCGCGCAAGACCATCGCGATCATCCCGGGCTGAGGCACGCCGCCGTATTCGCGACTTGCGTCGCTCCTACGAAGATCGCCGCGCTGGCGCAGGCGCTGTGGGAGCGACGCCAGTCGCGATCGACGATCGCGAATCGAGCGCGGTACAGACCGGCAGCGCCGTAATCGCGACTGGCGTCGCTCCTACGGAAAACCGGCGCGCTTCCGGAGGTGCCGGTGGGAGCGACGCAAGTCGCGATCGACGATCGCGAATCGAGCGCGGTGCAGAACGGCAGCGCCGTAATCGCGACTGGCGTCGCTCCTACGGAAAACCGGCGCGCTTCCGGAGGTGCCGGTGGGAGCGACGCAAGTCGCGATCGACGATCGTGAATCGAGCGCGGTGCAGAACGGCAGCGCCGTAATCGCGACTGGCGTCGCTCCTACGGAAAACCGGCGCGCTGGCGGAGGCGCTGTGGGAGCGACGCAAGTCGCGATCGACGGCGAACCGGAACCCCTCTTCACCCCTGCCGCAGCGCCGGCGTCGCCACCCCTGGCGCCGGGACTGCGGAAATCATCCACGTTCCCACAAGGAAGGAGACACAGCATGGCCGTATTTTCCCTGAGCGACTTCGCCGACCACGAGCAGGTGGTCTTCGTCAGCGACGACAAGAGCGGACTGAAGGCGATCATCGCCGTCCACAATTCCAACCTCGGCCCCGCGCTCGGCGGCTGCCGCATGTGGCCCTATGCCAGCGAGGAGGAGGCGGTGCGCGACGTGCTGCGCCTGTCGCGCGGCATGACCTACAAGTCGGCGATGGCCAGGCTCAAGCTCGGTGGCGGCAAGTCGGTGATCATCGGCAACCCGCGTACCGACAAGACGCCCGCGCTGCTCGCCGCCTTCGCGCGCGCGCTCGAGCAGCTGAACGGCCGCTACATCGCCGCCGAGGACTCCGGCACCAGCGTTGCCGACATGAAGTACATGACGCAGTTCACCCGTCACGTCGCCGGCATCCACGACAAGCCTTCGGACGAGGGCACGCGCAGCGGCGACCCGTCGCCGGCCACCGCCTACGGCACCTTCGTCGGCATCCAGACGGCGGTGAAGGAGCGTCTCGGCCGCGACTCGCTCGAAGGCCTGCGCGTGGCCGTGCAGGGCGTGGGCAACGTCGGCTTCGATCTCGCCCGCCAGCTCGGGGAGGCGGGCGTGAAATTGTGGGTCACCGACATTCACCGCGAGCCGCTGGTGCAGGCGGGCAAGGAACTGGGTGCCACCGTGGTCGCGCCGGAGGAGATCTTCGGGCTCGACGTCGATGTGTTCGCGCCCTGCGCGCTCGGCGCCATCCTGAACGATTCGACCATCCCGCAGCTGAAGGCGAAGATCGTCGCCGGCGCCGCCAACAACCAGCTCGCCGAGCCCCGCCACGGCCTCGAGCTGATGAAGCGCGGCATCCTCTATGCGCCCGACTACGTCATCAACGCCGGCGGCATCATCGACGTGTATCACGAGCGCATCGGCTTCGAGCGCGCCGCACTGATCCGCCACATCGAGGGGATCCGCGACAACCTCATGGAAGTCTTCGAGCGCGCGCGCGAGGAGGAACGTCCCACCGCCGAGGTCGCCGACGCGATCGCCGAGGAGCGCTTCCGGCGCTGAGCCGCGGGCGTCGCGCGGGGCGGTTGCACGGCACGGCACGTCCACCATGCCCCGAGCGAAGGCACGATCGAACGCTCGGAGGCGTTCGGATCGCGCCCGGGCACGGCAAAGAACGCCTCCGGGCATTCGGCCATGCCCGAGGCTCGGTGCAGCCCCCAGCGGCCCGGCCGTGCGCGTCCCTGTGCTGCGCGCGCGAGGCATCGTCTTGCGCTTGCCGATGCGCCTGCATGCAGTGCGAATGCGAATGGCTCGCGCTGCCGTTCGCATCCATCCTTGCCTTTCGTATTTTCCCGCATATATTGACGTAAGAGTTCCGCCCGTCGTGATGGCGGCCGCCCAGGCAAGGCCTGGCGGCCCGGGTCCGTTCCCCAGGACCGCGCACCACGCCATGACGCCGACTCGGGACGGCGGACCTTCGTGCACGCATTCGCGGCGGTTTCACGCCCATAACGATAAAGGGGGGTCGGCAGTGAGACACCATTCATCCGGGGCGAGGCCCGGGACGCTCCCTCCCGGCCGTGCCCTGGTCGCGGCCTCGATGCTGGTGGCCGGCGTTCCTGCGGGCGCGCAGGACATGCGCCTGAACATGACGCGCGGCGCCACCGAGCTCAGCCGGCAGGTCTTCGACCTGCACATGACCATCTTCTACATCTGCGTCGCCATCGCGCTGGTCGTGTTCGGCCTGATGTTCTGGTCCATCGTGCGTCACCGCAAGGCCAGGGGGGCAGTGCCGGCGCAGTTCCATGGCAGCCTGAAGGTCGAGATCCTGTGGACCGCGATCCCGGTTCTGATCCTCGTGGCGATGGCGGTTCCGGCCACCCGCACGCTGATCGCGATGGAAGACACTTCCGCATCCGAGCTCACCGTGCTGGTGACCGGTTCGCAGTGGAAGTGGCACTACAAGTACCTCGACTACCCGATCGAGTTCTACTCGGTGCTCGCCACGCCGCGCGCGCAGATCGCCAACGCGGCGGACAAGACGCCGGACTACCTGAGGGCGGTGGACAAGCCGCTGGTGCTGCCCAGTGGCAAGAAGGTGCGCTTCCTGCTGACCGCCGACGACGTCATCCACTCGTGGTGGGTACCCGACTTCGCGATCAAGAAGGACGCGGTGCCCGGCTTCATCAACGAGACCTGGGCGCGCATCGACAAGCCCGGCTTGTACTACGGCAAGTGCGCCGAACTGTGCGGGCGCGACCACGGCTTCATGCCGGTGGCGGTCGAGGTGAAGACGCCCGCGGACTTCGAGGCCTGGGCGGCGCAGCAGGTGGCCGCCGCCGAGCAGGCCAAGGCCGAGGCCGAGAGCGCCGGACCGATGAGCATGGACGAACAGATGGCGCTCGGCCGGCAGGTCTATGAGCGGGCCTGTGTCGCCTGCCACCAGGCCGGCGGCGAGGGCCTGCCCGGCGTGTTCCCGGCATTGAAGGGCAGCGCGATCGCCACCGGCGAGCCGGCGGCCCACCTCCACATCGTGCTGTTCGGCAAGACCGGCACCGCGATGCAGGCTTTCGGCAAGCAGCTCGGTGTCAAGGAGCTGGCCGCGGTCATCACGTACGAGCGCAACGCCTGGGGCAACGCCAAGGGCGACCAGGTGCAGCCGGCCGACATCGCGGCCGCGATCGCGAAGGGGGAGTGAGTCATGAGCACCCAGGTCACCGGCACCCTCGATGCACACGGCGCTGCAGGGCGTCCGCGCGACCACGACCACAAGCCGCGCGGCCTCGCGCGCTGGCTGTTCAGCACCAACCACAAGGACATCGGCACGCTCTACCTGCTGTTCTCGCTCGCCATGCTGTTCACCGGCGGCAGCCTGGCGATGGTGATCCGCGCCGAGCTCTTCCAGCCCGGGCTGCAGTTCGTCGATCCGCACTTCTTCAACCAGATGACGACGGTGCACGGCCTGGTGATGGTGTTCGGCGCGGTGATGCCGGCCTTCGTCGGCCTGGCGAACTGGATGATCCCGCTGATGATCGGCGCTCCCGACATGGCGCTGCCGCGGATCAACAACTGGAGCTTCTGGATCCTGCCGTGCGCGTTCGCGATCCTGCTGTCCACGCTGTTCATGGAAGGCGGCGCGCCGGCCGCCGGATGGACCTTCTACGCGCCGCTGTCGACCAAGTACAGCGGAGATTCGACCGCCTTCTTCGTGCTCGCGGTGCACCTGATGGGGGTGTCCTCGATCATGGGGGCGATCAACGTCATCGTCACCATCTGGAACATGCGCGCGCCGGGCATGGGCTGGATGAAGCTGCCGCTGTTCGTGTGGACCTGGCTGATCACCGCCTTCCTGCTCATCGCGGTGATGCCGGTGCTGGCCGGCGTGGTCACCATGGTGCTGACCGACAAGTACTTCGGCACCAGCTTCTTCGACGCCGCGGGCGGCGGCGACCCGGTGATGTTCCAGCACATCTTCTGGTTCTTCGGCCATCCGGAGGTGTACATCATGATCCTCCCGGCCTTCGGCATCGTCTCCACCATCATCCCCACCTTCGCGCGCAAGCCGCTGTTCGGCTACGAGTCGATGGTGATCGCCACTGCCAGCATCGCCTTCCTGTCCTTCATCGTGTGGGGTCACCACATGTTCACCACCGGCATGCCGGTGGTCGCCGAGCTGTTCTTCATGTATGCCACCATGCTGATCGCCGTGCCCACCGGAGTGAAGGTGTTCAACTGGGTGGCGACGATGTGGCGCGGCTCGATGACTTTCGAGGTGCCGATGATGTTCTCGCTCGCCTTCATCGTGCTGTTCACCATCGGCGGCTTCTCCGGGCTGATGCTGGCCATCATCCCCGCCGACTTCCAGTACCAGGACACCTACTTCGTCGTCGCCCACTTCCACTACGTGCTGGTGACCGGCGCGGTGTTCGGCATCATCGCCGCGGTGTACTACTGGATCCCGAAGTGGACCGGCGTGATGTACGACGAGCGCCTCGCCCAGGTGCACTTCTGGTGCTCGCTGGTGTCGGTGAACATGCTGTTCTTCCCGATGCACTTCGTCGGCCTCGCCGGCATGCCGCGGCGCATTCCCGACTACGCGCTGCAGTTCGCCGACCTCAACGCCTTCATGAGCATCGGCGGCTTCCTGTTCGGCCTGTCGCAGCTGCTCTTCCTGTGGGGCGTGGTGCGCTGCATGCGCGGCATCGGCGACAAGGCCACCGATCGCGTGTGGGAGGGCGCACAGGGGCTGGAGTGGGAGGTGCCGTCGCCCGCGCCTTACCACACCTTCGACACTCCGCCGGTGGTCAAGTGAGCGCACGGCGGCACAGGGAGGACGCGAGATGTCTGCCCACCGTAGTTTGATCAACAAGCTGCTGCTGGCCTGTGCGGCGATGTTCGCCTTCGGCTTCGCGCTCGTGCCGCTGTACGACGTGTTCTGCGACATCACCGGCATCAACGGCAAGACCGACAAGGTGGCGGCGGCGGCCCCGGACCGCGTCGACCGCGGGCGCGAGGTCAGCGTCGAGTTCCTAGCCACCCACGACCCCGCGGTGGCGGTGGACTTCGCGCCCGAGACCGCGCGCCTGCGGCTCAACCCGGGGGAGCTGCAGCTCGTGTCCTTCGTGGTCGAGAACCGCAGCGACCAGCCGATCGTGACCACCGCCGTACCCTCGGTGTCGCCCGGCGAGGCCGCCCGCCACTTCATGAAGATCGAATGCTTCTGCTTCCAGGAGCAGCCGCTGGCGCCGGGCGAGCGCAAGCTCATGCCGGTGCAGTTCTACGTCGATCCGGAACTGCCCGAGCGTTTCAAGAACCTGACGCTGTCGTATCGCCTGTATCGCAGCGTCGGCCAGCGCGCGAGCCGCTGACGCGGCGCGGCCCGGGCGCGCGCGACCGCAGCAAGGGAGAAGCACCATGGCGACGACCACGCATCAGAAGTACTACGTCCCGCACGACAGCGCCTGGCCGATCGTCGGGGCGCTCGCCCTGCTGCTGATCGGCTACGGCGCGGCGACCTGGATCAGCCAGCTCGACCAGCCCGAGGCGCGTAGCGGCCCCTGGGTGTTCGGCGCTGGCTTCGCGCTGCTGGTGGTGACGCTGTTCGGCTGGTTCGGCAAGGTCATCGACGAATCGCAGCGCGGGCTCTACAGCGCGCAGCTCGAGCGTTCCTTCCGCCAGTGCATGAGCTGGTTCATCTTCTCCGAGGTCATGTTCTTCCTCGCCTTCTTCGGCGCGCTGTTCTATGCGCGCGTGGTGGCGGTGCCGTGGCTGGACGGCGCCGGCGACAACGCGATGACCGCCGCGATCCTGTGGCCGAATTTCGAGGCCGCCTGGCCGCTGCTCCAGACCCCCGGCGGCACCGCGACCCAGGCCATGCCATGGACCGGCATTCCGCTGCTCAACACCCTGATCCTGCTCGCCTCGTCGGTGACGCTGCAGGTGGCGCACGTGGCGATCGAGCAGGGCAAGCGCCTGCGCCTGAAGCTCTTCCTGTCGATCACCGTGCTGCTCGGCGTGGTGTTCCTGTTCCTGCAGGGCTACGAGTACATGCACGCCTATCGGGATCTCGGCCTGCGCCTGGATTCGGGCGTGTATGGCAACACCTTCTACCTGCTCACCGGCTTCCACGGCCTGCACGTGACCATCGGCGCGCTGATCCTGCTCGTGATGCTGCTGCGCATCGTGATCAAGGACCACTTCACCGCCCAGCGCCACTTCGGTTTTCAGGCCGCGGCGTGGTACTGGCATTTCGTGGACGTGGTGTGGCTCAACCTCTTCGTCTTCGTCTATGTGCTGTGAGGCCCGGCCATGCGGACTCAGTACGGACGTGCATGCGGCGTGATCACCCCGGTGGCGAGCAGCACCAGCAGCAGCCCCAGCACTGCCGCCGAGAACGCCAGCCGGCGGCCGAGGAACTTCGACATCGGCGGGGCGCTGCCGTCGCCCTTCAGCATCACGTACAGCGCCTGGAACAGGCTGACGACGACCAGCACGAGCAGCACGACGATGACGAGCTTGAAGGCCATGGGTGAGCTCCGGCGGAGGACCGATGAAGATTAGCGCGTTCGGCCACGCCTGGGTGCTGCGCTGGCGATGGATGCTCGCGGTGCTCGCGATCGCCGCGCTGCCGGCAGGCCTGTCGGCGTGGCAATGGCAGCGCGGCGAGGACAAGGCCGCCACGCTGGCGCGGATCGCGCGGTGGGCGAGCGAGGGCGCGGTGGGCCTGGACGGTCTCGGTGCGCGTACCGATGCGGCACAGATCGACGGCATGGTGCTCGACTTCGAGGCGCGCTGGATCGCGCCGATGGTGTGGCTGGTGGATAACCGCGTCGTCGACCGCAGGCCGGGTTACGACGTGGTGATCGCGGTCGAGGACATCGGCGCGGCCCGCGTCGCCGGCAGCCGCAACGCCCCGGCGCGGGCGGCGCTGGTGAATCTCGGCTGGATCGCGGCCGAGGGCGGACGCGAGGTGCTGCCGACGCCGGTCATCCCGTCGCAGTTGCGCGTGCACGGCCTCTTGCGCACCGAGCTTGGCGGCCTGCTGCTCGGCACCAACCTAGAGGACCACGGGCATTGGCCGATGCGCATCCAGCGCGCGGACCCGGCGCAACTCGCGGTCTGGCTGGCGGTGCCTCTGGCGCCGGGGCTGATCTACCAGCAGCAGGCCTCGCCCTTCCATATCCATTACCGGCCGGTGGTGCTGCCGCCCGCGCGCCACCGCGCCTACGCGCTGCAATGGGGCCTGCTCGCACTCGCGGTGGTCGCCGTCGCGCTGGCTGCGAGCGCACGCCGGGTGCCGGCCGTTTCAGGGGAGATCGCGCATGAGCAGCCGTAAGTTCTTCAGCCTCTTCGTGCTCTGTGCGCTGGTCCCGCTGGCGGCGGCGTGGGCGAGCCTGCGCTGGGGCTGGTTTTCCGCCGCGCCGACCGTCAATCACGGCGAGTGGCTGACGCAGGAGCTGCGGCTGCTGCCGGCGCCGGAACGTGGCGGCGGGCGCTGGCATCTGGTCTACGTGCCGGCGGCGGAGGGTGAGCCGGCGTGCGCGGAGGAGGGCGGGGCGGGCACTCCCGCGTCCCGCTGCGCGCAGGCACTGCGGATCCTGCAGCAGCTTCACGCCGGCCTCGGCCGCAAGCAGGCGCGGGTGCAGGCGCTGGTGCTGGCGGTGGAGAGCCCGGTCGTGCGCGCGCGCTTTCCGCACGTCGAATGGCAGGCCGCGCAGGTCGGCGATGTCGAGGTCCAGGGGCGGATCGTGCTGGTCGATCCGCGCGGCCTCGCCCTGCTGCGCTACGCGGTCGAGCCCGGCCCGCAGCAGGCGCAGCGGGTGGCGGGCGACATCCGCAGCGACCTGCTGCGCCTGATGAACTACGAGCGCAGCGGTGTGTGAGGAGAGGGCGATGACGCGCGTGCGCTGGCTGGTGGATGCAACCCTGGTGCTCGCCCTGGCGGTGATCGCGCTCGGCGCCTACACCCGGCTCACCGACGCCGGGCTGGGCTGCCCCGACTGGCCGGGTTGCTACGGACGGCTGACGCCGCCGGTGCATGACGAGCACATCGCGGCGGCGCAGGCGCGCTTCCCCGCTGCGCAGGTCGATCCCTTCAAGGCGCGCAACGAGATGGTGCACCGCTACCTCGCCGGCCTGCTCGGGCTGTGCGTGCTGGCGATCTTCGCGGTCTCGCGCCGCCTGCCGCGCGGGCGCGGGTTGGCCGCGGCGCTGCTGGCGCTGGTGGTGTTGCAGGCCGCGCTCGGCATGTGGACGGTGACGCTGAGCCTGATGCCGGTGGTGGTGGTGGCGCACCTCTTCGGCGGCTTCGCGCTGCTGTCGATGCTGGCGCTGCTGCGCGTCGAGCTCGGCCACGACCGCCCCGAGCCTGCCCGGCCCGCCGAGCCCGGGCTTGTCCGGCTGCTGCCGCTGGCCTGGCTCGCCGTCGTCGTGCTGCTGGCGCAGATCGCGCTCGGCGGCTGGACCTCGGCCAACTACGCAGCGGCGGTGTGCCATCAACTGCCTTTGTGCGAAAGCGGCTGGAGCGCGCGGTTCTCGCTGCGCGCCGCCTTCGGTTTGCCGCTGGGACACGAGACCTACGAGTTCGGCGTGCTGCCCTACGAGGCCCGGATGAGCATCCACGTGCTCCACCGCATCGGTGCACTGGTGGCCACCGCCGTGCTCGCCAGCCTGGTGCTGCTGTGCCGGCGTCGGGCGGCGAGCGTGCGCCTGCGCCGGCTCGCGGCGGCGGTCGGCGCCTTGCTGGTGCTGCAGGTGACGCTCGGCCTGGTCAACGTCGTCGGCCAGGTACCGCTCTTCAATGCGGTCGCCCACAACCTGACCGCGGCCTGCCTGCTGGCCGCCCTGGTGCTGCTGGTGCGGCAGATCCGGGTGAACGCGGCTCGAGGGGCGGGTGCCCGAGGACGGGCGTGGGCGGGACCTTCGCACGGGGGAGCGCTCGAGGGCCCGCTGAGGGCCCGCTGAGGGCTCGATGAGGGCTCGCGAGCGGCTTGCCGGAGAGTGGCGCGCGATCTCGGGCGGCAAGGCCCGACGGAGAGAGGCAGGGGAGGCGGACATGGACGGCTACAAGCGAATTCCGACGGCGGCAGGCAGCCTGGGCGAGGCGCTCGCGCTCGGTCGCGCGTTCTGGCAGCTCACCAAGCCGCGCGTGGTGGCGCTGCTGGTGCTGACCGCCTGGGTGGGCATGATGCTCGCCACCACCGGGCTGCCCGACTTCGCGCGCATGCTGGTGGCGAGCCTGGGCATCGCCATGGTGTCAGGCGCGGCGGCGGCCTTCAATCACGTGCTCGACCACAAGATCGACGCCCGCATGGCGCGTACCCGGCTGCGTCCGCTGCCCAGCGGGCGCCTGAGCGGCGCGCAGGCGCTGGGCTTCGCGTGCGCGCTCGCCGCGGCGGGCTTCGTGCTGCTGCTGGTGGAGGTCAATGCGCTCACCGCGTGGCTGACGCTGGCCGGGCTGTTCGGCTACGCGGTCGTCTA
The DNA here is from genome assembly GCF_055393985.1 of Thauera sp. DNT-1. Classification (NCBI taxonomy): domain Bacteria; kingdom Pseudomonadati; phylum Pseudomonadota; class Betaproteobacteria; order Rhodocyclales; family Zoogloeaceae; genus Thauera; species Thauera sp. DNT-1. The sequence goes on from NZ_AP043752.1 coordinate 3,790,553, forward strand.
CACCGTGTTCCTCAAGCGCGCCACCCCCCAGAACATCGTCATCGGCGGGGTCGCGGGCGCGCTGCCGCCGGTGCTGGGATGGACGGCGATGACGGGCACGGTCGGCGCCGAGGCCTGGCTGCTGATGATGATCGTCTTCACGTGGACCCCGCCACACTTCTGGGCGCTGGCCATCCACCGCGTCGAGGACTACCGCCGCGCCGGCCTGCCGATGCTGCCGGTCACCCATGGCATCGAGTTCACCCGCACGCTGGTGCTGCTCTACACCGTGCTGCTGCTTGCAGTGTGCCTGCTGCCGTATCTGGTGGGGATGAGCGGGCCGTTCTACCTGGCGGGCAGCCTGGCCCTGAACCTGCGGTTCCTGCACCACGCCTGGCGGCTCAAGTTCGCTCCGCGCGCCGACACGGCGATCCGCACCTTCCGCTTCTCGATCACCCACCTGATGATGCTGTTCCTCGTGCTGCTGGCGGACCACTATCTGTGATCGAGGATCAGCCCGCTTCGGCGACCAGCTGCAGGATCGCCGCCCCGTAGTGCTCCAGCTTGCGATCGCCCACGCCGCTGATGCCGGCCAGCTCCGCCAGCGTGTGCGGACGGGCGATGGCGATCTCGCGCAGCGTCGCGTCCTGGAAGACCACGTAGGCCGGCACGTTGCGCTCCTTGGCGGTGGCGAAGCGCCAGGCGCGCAGGCGGTCGAAGAGCGTGGTGGGGATGCCGTCGGGGATATCCAGGCTTGCGCCGCTGCGCCGCCGGGCGCGGCTGCGGCTGCGCTCGGGCTCCAGGCGCAGGTGGAACTCGGCCTCGCCGCGCAGCAGCGGGCGGGCCGCGTCGGTGAGGCGCAGCGCGTTGTAGCGCTCGTGGTCCACCGCGACCAACTCGCGCGCGACGAGCTGGCGGAACACCGTGCGCCAGCGCTTCTCGTCGAGCTCGCTGCCGATGCCGAAGGTGGTGATGTCCTGGTGGCGGCGCTCGACCACCTTTTCGGTGAGCTCGCCGCGCAGCACGTCGATCAGGTGGCCGGCGCCGTAGCGCTGGCCGGTGCGGAATACGCAGCTCAAGGCCTTGCGCGCCGCCTCGGTGGCGTCCCACGTCTGCGGCGGGTGCAGGCAGTTGTCGCAGTTGCCGCAGGGGGTCGATTGTTCACCGAAGTAGGCAAGGAGGTGCTGGCGGCGGCAGTCGGTGGCCTCGACCAGGCCGACCAGCACGTCGAGCCGGTTGCGCGCGAGGCGCTTGAACTCCTCGTTCGCCTCCGACTCGTCGATCATGCGGCGCTGCTGCACCACGTCCTGCGCGCCCCAGGCCATCCAGGCCTGCGCCGGCAGGCCGTCGCGCCCCGCGCGGCCGGTCTCCTGGTAATAGCCCTCGATCGAGCGCGGCAGGTCGAGGTGGGCGACGAAGCGCACGTCGGGCTTGTCGATGCCCATGCCGAAGGCGATCGTCGCCACCATGATCAGCCCGTCCTCGCGCAGGAAGCGGCTCTGGTGCTCGGCGCGGATCTCCTGCGTCATGCCGGCGTGGTAGGGCAGGGCGGCGAGGCCCTGCTCCTGCAGCCAGGCGGCGGTCTCCTCGACCTTGCGCCGCGACAGGCAATACACGATGCCGGCCTGGCCGGGACATTCCTCGCGGATGAAGTCGAGCAGCTGGCGGCGCGGGTCGTTCTTCTCGACGATGGTGTAGCGGATGTTGGGGCGGTCGAAGCTGGAGACGAAGCGGCGCGCCGCCTGCAGGTTGAGGCGCTCGGCGATCTCCTCGCGGGTCTGGCGGTCGGCGGTGGCGGTGAGCGCGATGCGCGGGATGGCCGGGTAGCGCTCGGGCAGGATGGAGAGCTGCAGGTACTCGGGGCGGAAGTCGTGGCCCCACTGCGACACGCAGTGCGCCTCGTCGATCGCGAACAGCGAGAGCCGACCGGTGTCACGCAGGTGGTCGAGCTGGTCGAGGAAGCGCGGTGTCATCAGGCGCTCGGGGGCGACGTAGAGCAGCTCGAGCTCGCCGTCCCAGAGCGCGCGCTCCACCGCGCGCGCGCGCTCCATGTCCAGGCTGGAGTTGAGGAAGGCGGCGCGCACGCCGGCCTCGACCAGCGCGCTCACCTGGTCCTGCATCAGCGCGATCAACGGCGACACCACGATCGCGGTGCCGTGGCGCAGCAGCGCCGGGATCTGGTAGCACAGCGACTTGCCGCCACCGGTCGGCATCAGCACCAGCGCGTCGCCGCCGCCAGCCACGTGCTCGACGATTTCCCCCTGCTCGCCGCGGAAGGCGGGGTAGCCGAAGACGTGCTCGAGCACGCGATGCGCGGCGTCGCCGAGGGGAACGTCGCGCTGGTCGAACGTGGTCGGGGGGGGCGTGCGTGGTTCGCCGGGCAGGCGGGGGAAATCGGTGGGCATGGCGCGCATTTTACCGCGCCGGGTCTCGTCCGATGACACGGACCGGTGGCAGCCGGGCGTCTGCGACGCCCGGGCCCGCATCCGTCATTCCTCGAGGACGACCTTCTTGTATTCCTTGAGGGCCTTGGTCCACCAATTGAAGGAGTCCTCGATGTTCCGGGTGCTGACGCCGTAGTCGAGGTTCACCTCCATCTCGAGGTTCGGATCACCGTCCTTGTCGAGAAAAGCCTTGCCGAAGCGCTTGGTCCGGTTCCATTCGTTGATCTTTTCCAGCGAGACCTTGGGGCCGCTCCAGCTGGCGGAGAACTGGATGTCGTCGCAGTCGGCGCCCTTCACGCAGCCGTAGAAATAAATGCCGTATTTCGTGCCCTCGATCCGTCCGGTGATGCGCGGATCCCCCTGGCTGTCCTTGTCGAGCTCGGCGGAGCCGAATCCTCGGGCGATCTCGTGGAGGCGTTCAGGCTTTGTCGCGTCGATCAGCGAGTCTGCGAACGCGGGACCGGCTGCTGCGCTCAGCAGGGCGCAAAAAAACAGACTTCCCTTCGAAAGTCCCTTCATGGAATCACTCCTGTTGTGGAAACACGGGCGGTGGCGCATCCGGCAAAAGCGCGCGCCCTGACGGACGCGCGCGAGCGCAAGAATATGCTTGCGAGATTCTACGGGGCGGCTTGGCGCGGATGCCGTGAAGTTTTACCGCACATGAACCCGGAATAGGCCCGTCGTCAGCGGGCGCGCGCACGGTCGCAGGGCGCGTGCGGCGCTCAGGCGCTCGCCTTGCGCCATTCCTGCAGCGCCGCCAGCGTGTCCGCCAGGTCGCCTACCACACGGATGCCCGGCAGGCGCTTCTGCTTGTCGCGGACCGCGCCGCCGCCGGCCCAGATCCCGATTTCCTCCGGCAGCAGCGCGCGCAGCTCGAGCAAGCCGTCGATCGCCTGGCGTGCCGGATAGGCGATGCTGAAGGACAGCCCGACGATGTCGAAACCTCCACCCACCGCCGCGCTGCGGATGTCCGCGAGCGGCGTGCGCGTGCCGAGCGACAGGCAGCTCGCGCCCTCCGGCACCAGCATCGCCTCCGCCATCAGCAGGCCGAGCACATGCTCCTCCTCGGGGAAGGTCGTCAGCAGCACGCGCGGTCGGCCTTCGCTCGCGGCATGCGCGCCGATCGCGCTGCGCAGCAGGTTCTGCACCTGCTCGGTGAACAGATGTTCCTCGGGAACATCCACCTCGCCGCGCATCCACGCCTCGCCCACCGCCGCCGCCAGCGGCGCCACCGTCTCGGCGACGAAGCGCTGCAGCCCCTGCTTCATCAGCGCCTGGCGCAGTGCAGCGGCGAGCTCCACGCTGCGATGCAGGCGCACGAGCTGCAGCAGACCGTCGTCGCGACCGGCAGGCGTGCCGCCCTCCGGGCACAGGCAGGAATCGAGCATCGAAGACAGCTCCTCGACGCTTGCGCCCACGATCCGGGCCGGTCGACGGCCGTGGTCGAGCAGGCGGCGGATCATGCGCAGCTTCTCCACCTGGTCGGACGGGTAGACACGCTCGCCGTTGGCGTCGCGCGTCGGCGCAGGGAAGCCGTAACGCCGCTCCCACACCCTCAGAGTGTCCTTCGCCAGGCCCGTGTCGCGTTCGACGGCAGCGATGCTGAAGGCGGTTTCAGACGGGTTCGGGGCGTTCATCGGCAGCAGCTTTCGGGAGATGGTCGTTAAGAGGATGGTAGGCGGGAGAGTTTATTTTGTCCAGGACAAATGAGGCGCCGACGCTGGAGGCGACTTCATTTTCCGACCGCGATGCATGCGCCCACGCCCCCAATCGATCGGCGCTCACTCCACCCCGTTCTCTCCCGCCTTTTCCTCCGCCTGCTGCGGCGTCAGGTCGCCGTCCAGTACCGCCAGCATGCGCGCCGCCTTGGCCACCTGCTCGATCGCGCGGCGCTCCAGGCTGGCCAGGCGCAGCCAGTCCTGCAGCGTGCGAATGTCGATGCGGGCGTGCGCACCCTCCAGCAGCAGCGCCTCCTTGAAGGCCTGGTAGCGCAGCTCCGCCTCCTCCAGCCGCACCTCGACCGCCGGCGCGGAGAAGTCCTCGCGCGCCGCGTCCGCGCTCGCGGCCAGCGCCCCGGTGGCCTGGCGGAAGGCCGCGGCGATCGGCTCGAGCTCGCTGCCCGGCGGCGCGCCGAGCGTGGTGGCCAGCGCGCACGCCTGGCGCACCGCGGTGACCGCGCTCTCCTGATACTGCAGCGCGCGCAGGCTGTGCGCCACCGCCTCGACCAGCGCCGGCGGCAGGCGCATGGCGTTGAGCTTGCGCACGTAGTCGCCGATCGCCGGCGCCAGCGCATCGAGCGTGCTCGCCTGACGCTCGATCCAGGGCTCGTCCGGCGGCACCCGCGTGGCGGCGGTGAGCGCGGTGAGGGCGAAGGACTGCGTGCGGCCCAACTCCAGGCGCAGCGCGCGCAGCGCCAGGTCGGGCACCGCCAGCGAGGGCGCGTCGAGATAGCGCGGGCGGGCGATCTCCTCCTCGCGGCTGCGGAAGTGGCTCGCCAGGAATCGGCGCAGCGGGCGTGCCAGCGGCACCATCAGCAGCACCCCGAGCACGTTGAAGGCGGTGTGAAACATCGCCAGCATCACCGCCGGCGTGGCCGGCTGCTCGAACCAGTTGCGCAGCGCGCCGAGCAGGCCGATCAGCAGCGGCAGCAGCGCGATCGCCACCGCGCCGGTCACTAGGTTGAAGATCACGTGGGTGGCCGCGACCCGGCGCGCGTTCGAGGTCGCGCCCAGCGCCGACAGGATCGCCGTCGAGGTCGTGCCGATGTTGGTGCCGATCACCATCGCGCACGCCGCCTCGATCGACATCAGCCCGCCCTGGGCGGCGGTGATGATGATCGCGATCACCGCGCCCGAGGCCTGCATCAGCACCGTCAGCACGGTGCCGATGCCGACCAGGATCAGCCAGCCGGTGAAGCCGGGTGCGATGTGGTCCTGCAGGTTCATGGTCGCGCCGAAACCCGAGAAGGTGTCCTTGAGCGCGTCGATGCCGAGGAAGAGCACGCCGAAGCCGGCCAGCGCCTGGCCGAGCGCGCGCTGGCGGACCGTGCGTCCGGCCAGCATCAGGGTCGCGCCGATGCCGACGAAGGGCAGCGCGAAGGCGTCGATCCGGAAGCTGAAGCCGAGCGCCGCCACCAGCCAGGCGTTGAGCGTGGTGCCGACGTTGGAGCCGAAGATCACCCACATCGCGTTCTGCAGCGACAGCAGCCCGGTGTTGACGAAGCCGATGCTCGCCACCGTGACCGCGGTGGAGGACTGCACCAGCGCGGTCATGGTCATGCCGGCGCCGAGGCCGCGCACCGGCGTGGCGGTGCCGCGCTCGAGCAGGCCCTCGAGCGCGCGGCCGGCGGCGAGCTTGAGGCCCTCGGTGAGCATGTGCATGCCGAGCAGGAACAGGCCGATGCCGCCGAGCAGGCCGGCGACGATCGGATAGATGGCGAGCGGGCTGGTGTCCAGGGCGGGCCTCTCGTGCGGGAAGGGGGCGTCACGACAGCGTAATGCCGGATCGCGCGGGCGGGGAGGGCATTGTTCGCGGCGGGGACCATCGCGCTTTGGACCGGATGGCAAACAATTTCAATTTGTCCTGGACAAATTATTGACAGCTCTGCGGTGCTCGCCTATCGTGGAATCGTCATCCACGCTTGTCCAGGACACGGCCATGAACGCGAAAATGCTCTCCAGGCGCGCCGGCATGCTCTCCGCCGCTACGGTGCTCGTCTCCTTCGGGATCTCCGCGGCTTCGGCCGCACCGCCCCAGGTCGTCGCGGCGGCAGCCGCCGTCGCTCCTGCCGGGCCCGTCGTGGACAACACGGTCGCGACCCCGGCCCCGGCCTCGATCCAGACCCCGCTCGAACTCCTGCTCTTCGTGCACCGCGCGGATCTTCCGCTGCGCCCCCTCCCCACCAAGCAAAAGGATCATTCATGAACGCCCCGGAAAAATTCTTCCTGCCCGACGTGCAATCCAGCGCCGACCACCGCGCGCTGGCGATCCAGCAGGTCGGCGTGCGCGGCCTGCGCTACCCCATGGCGGTGCGCGATCTCGACGGCGGCGTGCAGCACACCGTCGCCACGCTGGAGATGACGGTCGGCCTGCCCGCCGAGGTGAAGGGCACCCACATGTCGCGCTTCGTCGAGCTGCTCGAGGCCGAGCGCGACGCGCTCGATCTCGACGGTCTGCGCGGCCTGTTCGCCGACATGCTGGTGCGGCTCGAAGCCGAGAGCGGCCGCATCGAGGCGCGCTTTCCCTGGTTCATGAAGAAGGCCGCGCCGGTTTCGGGCGTCGAAAGCCTGCTCGACATCGACGCCCGCGTGGTGGTGGAAAAGACCGCGGGCGGCGAGATCCGTAGCACCCTCGAGGCGGTGGTGCCGGTCACCAGCCTGTGCCCGTGCTCCAAGAAGATCTCCGCCTACGGCGCGCACAACCAGCGCTCGCACATCACCCTGTCGGCCACGCTGCGCGGCGACCTCGGCCTGCGCGAGCTGGTGCGCATGGCCGAGGAAGAAGCCTCGTGCGAAGTCTTCGGCCTGCTCAAGCGCCCGGACGAGAAGTGGGTCACCGAGCGCGCCTACGACAACCCCAAGTTCGTCGAGGACCTCGTGCGCGACATCGCGTTGCGCCTGCGTGCCGATGTGCGCGTGGCCTCGTGGCGGGTGCAGTCGGAGAACTTCGAGTCCATCCACAACCATTCCGCCTACGCCCTCGTCGAGGGCGAGAACGCGCCGGAGTAATCGCCATGAAGATGGGTGAGATCGAGCGCCTGCACGCCACGGGCGAGGCGGGCCGGGGTGCCGAGGGGCGGCGGATCGCCGTGATCGGCGGCGGCATCGCCGGTCTGTCGACCGCCTGGCTGCTCGCGCCGCAGCACAGCGTGACGCTGTTCGAAGCGGGCAGCTACGTCGGCGGTCACACCAACACCATCGACGTGACCGTCGACGGCCTCACCCATCCGGTGGACACCGGCTTCCTGGTCTTCAACCGCCGCACCTACCCCAACCTGTGTGCGCTGTTCGCGCTGCTGCAGGTCGAGGCGGTGGAGACCGAGATGAGCTTCGGCGTCAGCCTGGCCGAACCCGAGCTCGAGTGGGCCGGCACCGACCTTGCCAGCGTGTTCGCCCAGCGCGGCAACCTGGTGCGTCCTGCCTTCCTCGCCATGTTGCGTGACATCCTGCGCTTCAACCGCGAGACCACGCGGATGGCGAGCGAAGGTGGCATGCCGGCCCTGTCGCTCGGCGAGTATCTCGACCTGGAGGACTACTCGCAGGCCTTCCGCGACTGGTACCTGCTGCCCATGGCCGCGGCGATCTGGTCGTGTCCGACGCGCACCATGCTCGCCTATCCGCTCGCGACCTTCGTGCAGTTCTGCCACAACCACGGACTGCTGCAGATCCTCGATCGTCCGACCTGGATGACGGTGAAGGGCGGCGGACGCAGCTACGTGCGCCGCATGCTCGCCCGCCTCGACGACGTGCGGGTGAACGCGCCGGTGCAGCGCGTGGTACGCGGCGAGGACGGGGCGTGGGTGCACACCGCGGCCGGGCCGGAGCGCTTCGACGAGGTCGTCTTCGCCTGTCACAGCGACCAGGCCCTGGCCATCCTCGGCAGCGAGGCCACGCCGGACGAGCGCCGCATCCTCGGCGCCGTGCGCTACCAGGCCAACGTTGCGTACCTGCACACCGACACCGCGCTCCTGCCACGCCGCCCGAAGGTGTGGTCGGCGTGGAACTACCTCGCCGGCAAGGGCGCGCCCGACGCGCGTCCGGTGTCGGTCAGCTACCTCATCAACCGCCTGCAGCCGCTGCCTTTCCAGACCCCGGTCGTGGTGTCGCTCAACCCCTTCATCGCGCCCGCAGCCGACAAGACCTTCCGTCGCATCGAGTACGCCCACCCGGTGTTCGACCACGGCGCGATCGACGCCCAGGCCGCGCTGCCTTCCATCCAGGGCCGCGAGCGCTGCTGGTTCGCCGGCGCCTGGACCGGCTACGGCTTTCATGAAGACGGCCTCAAGTCGGCGGTGGCGGTGGTCGAGGCGATGGGCGTGGAAGTGCCGTGGCGGCGCGGCCGCGTGCCGGCGGCGAAGCGGGCCGGGACGGCGCTGGAGGCGGCGTGATGCCCGACGCGCTCCAGCCCGCGGTGTGCTTCGGCGCGGTCATGCACGAGCGCCACGTGCAGGCGCACAACCGCTTCGTGTACCCGAGCGCCTTCCTGCGCCTGCCGCTCGGCCGCCTGGACCAAGTGCGCGCTCCGCTGCTCGGCATCGAGCGTGCCAACCTGTTCAGCTTCCGCAGCCGCGACCACGGCGCGCGCGACGGCTCGCCCTTGCTGCCGTGGATCCGCGCCCTCCTGAACGAGCGCGGGCTGGCCGCGGCATGCGACGGCGAGATCGTGCTGCAGACCATGCCGCGCATTCTCGGCTTCGTCTTCAACCCGGTGAGCTTCTGGTTCTGCCACGACCGCGCGGGCGGCCTGCGTGCGGTGCTGGCCGAGGTGAACAACACCTTCGGCGAGCGTCACAACTACCTGCTGCACCACGCCGACCTGCGCCCCATCGGCGCGGGCGATGAGCTGCGCGCCTGCAAGCGCTTCCATGTCTCCCCCTTCTTCCCGGTGCGCGGCGAGTACCGCTTCCGCTTCGAGCAGCGCGGCGCCGTGCATGCGGTGTCGATCGAGCTCTGGGACGGCGGCGAGCGCCAGCTCTCCACCCGCCTGGCGGGCCGCGCCGAGGCCGTCGGTGGGGCCAGCATGGCGAAGTGGCTCGCGCGCCAGCCCTTCATGACCCTGGGCGTCGTCGCCCGCATCCACTGGCAGGCGCTGCGCCTGGCCCTGCGGCGGGTGAGCTTCTTCCGCAAGCCCGCGCCGCCGCTCGAGGAGACTACCTGATGAACGCGCTCGACCATGCCCTGCAGCCGCTCGCCGGCCTGCGCCTCGCGCGCCTGCCGCGCGCCACCCGGCTGTGCCTGGAGATGCTCGACCGCCTCGACGGCGGCGCGATCGCGGTGGAGCTGCCCGACGGCGTGCGCGTGCGCGCCGGCCACGGTGCGCTCGTCGCTCACCTGCGGGTGCGCGACCACGCCGTGTTCGACGAGGCGCTCGCACGCGGCGACATCGGCTTCGGCGAAGCCTGGATGGACGGCCTGTGGGACACCGAGGACCTCCCCGGCCTGCTGCGCCTGCTCTCGGCCAACCGCACCCGCCTGCAGGGCGCGATCTACGGCCGCATGTTCCGCCTGCTCAGCCACCGCCTGCAGCACCTGCTGCGCGCCAACACGCGCAGCGGCTCGCGGCGCAACATCGAGGCCCACTACGACCTCGGCAACGACTTCTATGCGCTCTGGCTCGACCCCACCATGACCTACTCGGCGGCGGTGTTCGCCTCGCCCGACGAGTCGCTGCAGGACGCCCAGCTGCGCAAGTACCGCCGCATCCTCGGCGAGCTCGGCGCGCGGCCCGGGCAGACCATCCTGGAGGTGGGCTGCGGCTGGGGCGGCTTCGCCGAGGTCGCCGCCACCGAGTTCGGCTGCAAGGTGCTGGGCATCACGCTGTCGCCGGCGCAGCTGGCGTTCGCGCGTGCGCGCGCCGAGCGCGGCGGCTTCGCCGACCGGGTGGATCTGGAGCTGTGCGACTACCGCGACGTGCGCGGCCAGTACGACCATGTGGTGTCGATCGAGATGATCGAGGCGGTGGGCGAGCGCTTCTGGCCGACCTACTTCGCCCAGCTCTCCGCACTGCTGAAGCCGGGCGGGCGCTGCGTGGTGCAGGCGATCACGATCGCCGACGCGCTGTTCGCGCGCTACCGGCGCGGCACCGACTTCATCCAGCGCCACGTCTTCCCCGGCGGCATGCTGCCCAGCCCGGGCGCGGTGGCGCAGCAGGCCGGGCGCGCCGGGCTCGAGGTGGTGGGCGACTTCGCCTTCGGGCGCGACTATGCGCGCACGCTCGCGCACTGGCATCGAAGCTTCGACGCGCAGGCTGCAGCGGTGCGCGCCCAGGGCTTCCCCGAGCGCTTCCTGCGCATGTGGCGTTTCTATCTCGCCTACTGCGAGGCGGGCTTCGACACCGGCGACCTCGACGTGCATCACTACGTGTTCGCGCATGCCGCCGCAGGGTCGCAAGGCGGCTGAATGGTGATGGGCGCGGCGGAGGGAAGCGATCTGTGCCGACCCCCTGGCCGCGCCGTCCCCGCATTTCAGGGCCTGGAGGTGACCCCATGAGCGCCCCGATCCGCTTTCCCGCACGCTCCCCGCGGAGCCTGCGTCGCAGCTTCGAGCGGTTCGCCCGCCTCCCGCGCGCGCTCGGCGCAGTGCTGGCGTGCTGCATGCTGCTGGCGCTGGAGACGGTGCACGCGCTCGGCCTGCCGCCGCAGCTCGTGGCGAGCACGGTCGGGCTGCGCGAGGTCGGCCGCGGCGAGCTGCGCTGGCTCGGCTTCAAGCTCTACGACGCCGCGCTGTGGGCGCGCGCGCCGGGCGAACAGGCCACGGCAGACGAGCACGTGCTGTCGATCCGCTACGCGCGCGCGGTCACGTCCGCGCGTCTGGTCGAGCTCAGCCTCGACGAGATGCGCCGCCTCGGTCTCGCCGACGAGCCGACGCTGGCGCGCTGGGGCGAGGCGCTCGCTGCCGCGCTGCCTTCGGTCGCGGCCGGAGACACGCTGACCGGCCTGCACCGTCCGGGGCAGGGCGCGGCCTTCTGGCACGACGGCCGCGCCACCGCCGAACTCGACGACCCGGCGCTGGCGCAGGCCTTCTTCGCCATCTGGCTCGACGAGCGCACCCGCGAGCCCGCGCTGCGCGCACGCCTGCTCGGGCTCGAGGAGGTCACGAGATGAGCGACCGCGCACGCGCCGCGCCGGATCGCCACCACGGGGGCGGAGCATGTGCCCGCGCGGCCTGCGCGCCTGGCGCCGGGCGTGCTCCGGATGCCGACCGCGTCGAGTGGGGTGCGCTGCTCGCCTACGGCGCCCTCGGCCTGCCACTCGCCTTCGCGGCGCTGCCGATCTACGTGCATGTGCCGCGCCTGTATGCGGAAGGCCTGGGCCTGTCGCTCGCGCTGGTCGGTGCCGTGCTGCTCGCGGCGCGCGTCGTCGACGCCATCACCGACCCGCTCATCGGCTGGGCCAGCGACCGCCTGCCGCGGCGCCGGCTGTGGGTCGCGCTGGCGCTGCCCGCGCTCGGCGCCGGCATGCTCGGCCTGCTGATCCCGCCCGCAGGCGCCGGGGCGGCGTGGCTGTTTGGCCTGCTGGTGGCGGTGTCGCTGGCCTATTCGGTGGCGAGCATCGCCTACAACGCCTGGGGCGCCGAGGTTGCCGCCACGCCGGCCGCGCGCACCCGCTTCGTCGCCAGCCGCGAGGCCTTCGCGCTCGTCGGTGTGGTGCTGGCGGCGGCGCTGCCGGGGCTGCTGGGCGAGGGGGTGATCGGTGGCACGGCTGGCGTCGGCCAGTCGGCGGTCGCCACTGAAGGCGGCGCCGCGGGCGGTGTCGGTGCGTCAGGGGGCGGTGGCGACGGCGGCGCGGCGGGGCTCGCACGGCTCGCCTGGCTTTTCCTTCCGCTGCTCGTGGTCTTCGGCCTGTGGACGCTGTGGCGTGCGCCCGCTCCGCCGCGGCTCGCTGCGACGCACGCGCCGATGTGGCGGGGCCTGCGCGCGGCGCTCGCCGACGCGGCCTTCCTCCGCCTGCTCGCGGTGTTCGCGGTCAATGGCATCGCCGCCGCGATCCCCTCGGCGACGGTGCTCTTCTTCGTCGCCGACGTGCTGCAGGCCGAGGCGCTTGCCGGCGCCTTCCTTGCCCTGTATTTCCTCGCCGCCGCGGCCGGGCTGCCGCTGTGGACGCGGCTGTCGCAGCGCATCGGCAAGCTGCGCGCCTGGCTCGCCGGCATGGCGCTCGCCGTGGCGGTGTTCGCCTGGGCAGGCCTGCTCGGCAGCGGCGATCTGCTCGCCTATGCCTGCATCTGCGCGCTCTCGGGCCTGGCGCTCGGCGCCGACCTCACCCTGCCGCCTTCCATGCTCGCGGACCTGCTCGCGCGCGGGCGGGCCGGGCGTGCGCCGGCCCGCTCGCGCGCGCTCGAGGCGGGTGCCTGCTTCGGCTGGTGGAGCTTCGTCACCAAGGCCAACCTGGCGCTCGCCGCCGGCCTGGCGCTGCCCCTGCTCGCGCTGCTCGGCTACGCCCCGGGCGCGCGCGAGCCCACTGCGGTCGCCGCGCTCGGGGCGGTGTACGGCTTCGCACCGGTCGCCCTCAAGCTCGCCGCCATCGCCCTGCTCTGGCACGGGCGAGCCGTGCTCGATCCCGGCACGGGAGACGACCCGCCCGGGATCGCGACTTGCGTCGCTCCCACAAGCGTCGACCGGCGCCGCAGTGGAAACGGCAGCGGGTGAGGCGGCCCGTAGGAGCGACGCAAGTCGCGATAACGCGGCGACCGGCGCTGGGGGGGGGAACGGCAGCGGGTGAGGCGGCCCGTAGGAGCGACGCAAGTCGCGATCGCAGCACCGACGCTGCGACGACGCAGCAAGCCGGAATCTGGTCGGAGGAGAGGAATCGTGAAACGCTTTTTCCTGATGTGCGTCGCCCTGATGGGGCTTTGGGGGTGCAGCAGCGTGAAGATCGACGAATACCGTGCCGAAACGCCCGTGCTCGAGCTGCGCGACTACTTCGACGGCACGATCGACGCCTGGGGCATGTTCCAGGACCGCTCGGGCAAGGTGGTCAAGCGCTTCCACGTGCTCATCGAGGCGAGCTGGCAGGGTGACACCGGCACGCTCGACGAACAGTTCACCTACTCCGACGGCACGACCCAGCGCCGCGTGTGGACGATCACGCGCCTCGGTCCCGGGCGCTACAGCGGCCGTGCCGACGACGTGGTCGGCGAGGCCGCCGGCGAGGCGGCCGGCAACGCGCTGCGCTGGCGCTACGTGCTGGCGCTGCCGGTGGATGGCAAGGTGTACAACGTCGACTTCGACGACTGGATGTTCCTGATGGACGAGCAGGTCATGCTCAACCGCTCGCTGATGAGCAAGTGGGGCTTCCGCCTCGGCGAGGTCACGCTGTCCTTCCACAAGAGGCCGCGCCCGTGACCGCACCGGCTGCCCGCCGCGGCGGGTTCGCGCCCCTCAACACGCCGATCCGCGAATGGGCGGGGCGGCGGGTGTGGATCGTCGGTGCGTCCTCGGGCATCGGCGAGGCGCTCGCGCTCGCGCTCGCCCGCAGGGGCGCGCGCCTGGCGCTCTCCGCGCGCGGGCGCGAGCGCCTCGAGGCGGTGTGCGCGGCCTGCGACGCGGCTGCCGGCGCGGGCCCGACCGCCGGGGACGCGGGCGCGCTCGCGAATGCGGCCGTCGAGCCTGCGCACCGCGCCGAGTCGCCCGCTTCCGCGGGAGTGCTCGCGCTTGCGCTCGACTTGTCGCGCGCGGGCGAGATCGAACGGGCGCGCGACCGGCTGCTCGCCGCCTGGGGCGGCATCGATCTCGTGGTCTTCAACGCCGGCACCTACCGCCCGTTGCGCGCCTGGGAGCTCACTGCGGAGGCCGTGCGCGAGACGCTGGAGACCAACCTCGTCGGCACCATGAGCGCCACCGCGGCAGTCCTGCCGACCCTGCTCGCGCAGGGTCACGGCGCCATCGCGCTGGTCGGCAGCGTCGCCGGCTACGGCGGACTGCCGAAGGCGCTCGTCTACGGCCCGTCCAAGGCGGCGCTGATCAACTTCGCCGAGGTCCTCCACCTCGACCTGTCGCCGCGCGGCATCGGCGTCTTCCTGATCGACCCCGGCTTCGTCGCCACGCCGCTGACCGCGCAGAACGACTTCGCCATGCCCGCGCTGCAGACGCCCGAGCAGGCGGCCGCTGCGATCGTCGACGGCTTCGCGCGCGGCGACTTCGAGATCCACTTCCCGAAGCGCTTCACGCGCGCGCTCAAGCTCCTGCAGCTGCTGCCGCGGCCGCTGTATTTCGCGCTGATCCGCCGCGCAACTGGCCTGTAGGGCTTGCCGCCATGACCGACCCGAAGCCTCCGGAGCACCTTCCATCGAGCGCCGCTTCGGCGGAACCCGTGCGGCAATCTCCCGCCCGGCGCCTGGCGCGCTTCTACGAGACGCTCACTCCCGCCGCACTGCCTGGGCTCGACCAGCTCTACGCCCCCGACGCGCGCTTCAAGGACCCCTTCAACGAGGTCGCCGGCACCGCCGCCATCGGCCGCATCTTCGCGCACATGTTCGCCACCGCCGAGGCGCCGCGCTTCGAGGTCACAGACTGCATCGAGCAGGGCGAGCAGGCGATGCTGGGCTGGGCGTTCCACTTCGCGCTGCGCGGACGGCCACTCGTGGTGCGCGGTGTCACGCATCTGCGCTTCGACGCCGACGGCCGCGTGGTGCTGCACCGCGACTACTGGGATGCCGCCGAGGAGCTGTACGAGAAGCTGCCGCTGATCGGCGCCCCGCTGCGCTGGCTGCGGCGCAGGATGTCGGCGGGGTGAGGTGTGGGGGGAGGTGACGGGAGCACTGCGATCGCGACTTGCGTCGCTCCCACAGGGGCCTTCGGAAGGCGCGGCGGTTTTTCGTAGGAGCGACGCAAGTCGCGATCCCCGCCGCGCGGGGAATCCGCGTCGGCGCGTGCTCCAGCGCTGCGATCGCGACTTGCGTCGCTCCCACAGGGGCCTTCGGAAGCGCGGCGGTTTTTCGTAGGAGCGACGCAAGTCGCGATTCCCCGTTGCGGCGCGGGTTCCGGCGTGCTGGCGAAGGGACTATCATCGACCCCTGATCCGCTTGCCCGTCCCCTCATGCCCTCCTGCCTCTGCGCGCCGCTGCGCACCCTCCTCCTCGCCGTCATCGCGCCCCTTCTCCTGCTCGCCGGCTGCACGCCCGCCGAGCCGGTGTTCAAGAGCACCGACATCACCGGCACGAGCTATGGCAAGACGCTGCGCCTTACAGACCACAACGGCCAGGAGCGCACGCTCGCCGACTTCAAGGGCAAGGTGGTGACGATCTTCTTCGGCTACACGCAATGCCCCGACGTCTGCCCCACCGCGCTGTCGGGCATGAGTACGGTGATGCAGGAGCTCGGCCCCGACGCCGAGCGCGTGCAGGTGCTCTTCGTCACCGTCGACCCCGAGCGCGACACGCCCGAGCTGCTCGCGCAGTACGTGCCGGTGTTCGATGCGCGCTTCCTCGGCCTCTACGGCACGCCCGAGAAGATCGCCGAGCTGGCGAAGGAATTCCGCGTGTTCTACCGCAAGAGCGGTGACCTCGCCGGCCACTACACCATCGACCACACCGCCGGCACCTACGTCTTCGGCCCCGACGGCCGGCCGCGGCTGTACGTGAGGCACGCCGAGGACCCGCAGGTGGTCGTGGCGGACATCAAGGCCTTGCTGGCGGGGAAGTGAGGGCGCGCGCTCCAAGGGAAAACGGCGGCCTCGGGCCGCCGTTTCGTTGTCTGGGGCGGGTGGTCACGCCACCGCGGCCAGCATCCCGCGCATCTTCTGCATCGCCTTGGCCTCGATCTGGCGGATGCGCTCGGCCGACACGCCGTATTCCGCCGCCAGCTCGTGCAGCGTGGCGCTGTCGCCCTCGGCGAGCCAGCGCCGCTGCACGATCGCGCGGCTGCGCTCGTCCAGGCTGGCGAGCGCGTCGCGCAGGCCGCTGTCCTGCAGGCGGGCGAGCTGAGCCTGCTCGACCTGCTCGGAGGGCTCGGCGTGCGGATCGGGCAGGTAGGCGATGGGTGCGAAGCGCTCGTCCTCGTCATCGCTGCCGGCGTCGAGCGGGATGTCGCGACCGCTCAGCCGCGTCTCCATCTCGACCACTTCCTCGGGCTTCACGCCCAGCTGCGCCGCGATCGAGCGCACCTCGGCGGGCTGCAGCGTGCTGCTGTCCTGCTTCATGCCGCGCAGGTTGAAGAAGAGCTTGCGCTGCGCCTTGGTGGTGGCGATCTTCACCAGGCGCCAGTTCTTCAGGATGTATTCGTGGATCTCGGCCTTGATCCAGTGGATCGCGAACGACACCAGACGCACACCGCGCGTGGGGTCGAAGCGCTTGACCGCCTTCATCAGTCCGATATTGCCTTCCTGGATCAGGTCGGCGTGGGGCAGGCCGTAGCCGAGGTAGCCGCGCGCGATCGCCACGACGACGCGCAGATGCGACATCACCAGTTGCCGTGCCGCATCCACGTCGCCCTCGTCGCGCAGCCGCGTCGCCAGTTCCACCTCCTGCTGCTCGCTCAGCATGGGCATGCGATTCACGCTCTGGATGTACTGGTCCAGGCTGCCGGCGGCGGGAACGGGAAAGGTCAGGGCTTGTGACATGGGCTGGAGTCCTCCTTGCGCATCAATCTTAGCACTCGGGGCGTGAGAGTGCTAAGGGGCGGCGGGAGTTCCGGAGTAGTCCTCGTCAGTCCTCGTCGGAGGACACCCAGTCCTCGACGCGCAAACCAGCAATGCGCCTGAACTCGCGCGTATTGTGGGTGACCACGGTGGCGTCTTCGGCCAGTGCATGGCAGGCGATCCACAGGTCGTTTGCGCCGATCGGTGTGCCGGCCTCCTTGAGGCGGGTGGCCTGTTCCGCGTAATGCCGGCAGATGGCTGGGTCGGCGGGATAGCGCACCGGTATCTGGCGCGCCAGGGAGTTCAGCCGCCGCAGCACCTCCGTCTTGCGGGTGCTGCGCTCGGCGCCCTTCAACAACTCTGCCCAGGTCACGAAAGACATGCACAGGGTGTCGCTATCAGGAAGTGCGTCGATGCGCTGCGCGATGCTGGGCGGCTGGTTCTTGATCAGGTAGATCAGGATATTGGTGTCGAGCAGGTAGATCACAGCGCCTCGCGCTCCTGCACCGGCAGCGGCGCTTCCCGCTCGGCCTCGAGCGCGGCGACGAAGTCGTCGTCCACTTCGCCCAGCGCTTTCAGGGCCTGCATCAGCGCGGTGCCACGCTGTACCCGCAAGGGGTGGATCACCAGGTCGCCCGCGTCGTTGCGCGTGATGCTGACGCGGTCGGTATCGAGGCGGAACTCTGCCGGGATGCGGACCGCCTGGCTGTTGCCGTTGTTGAAGACGCGGCTGGGCAGTGTTTCCATGGCATCACCTTTTGTAAATACGCTGGCGTGTGTATTTTAGTGCTCGCGTAGCAACAGCGCAAACGTCCGTTGTTTGTTTCGAGTGGGCGGGCTATGCCTCGAACTCGTAAGCCGACCGGTCTGCTGCGCTGCGCCCTTCATTCAACGCATGAGGAACTCGGCTGGCGTCAGGATGGGAATGCCGTGCCATGGGTTCAGCACAAGCAGATCCTTGTCTCCGCTGATGATCGCCGCGGCTTCGCCTGCGAGCGCAACGTCCAGGAACTTGTCGTCGCGCGGATCGCGGCAGGCCGCAACCCTGCGAATGATCGGCACGACCTGCATGACGCCGCCGAGCAGACGGATGAACTCGCGCCGGTCTTCTCGAGATGCATACGGGTCGAACTGGGGCCGTGCAAGCACTTCGACGAGCTCGGCCAGGGTTTCTTCCGAACCGAGCAGGTTGCCGCGGGCGAGCGCCTGATCGACCGCCTGGGCGGCGGTGCTGCGCGGTGCCAGCAGGCGGCTGACGAGCACGTTCGTGTCGACGACGAAGCGCAGGAATTCAGTCATCGGCGAGCAATTCGGCGAGCTTGTCCTCGGTCAGTCCCGCCGCTGCGGCTTTTTCGCCGACTGCGTCGCAAAAGCGCTGGAACTCGGCGACGTTGAGTCGTGTGAGGCGCTCGTACTCCTTCATCGACAGAACGACCGCGACATCGCGCTTCTGGCGGCGGATCACGACCGGTTCGTGTGCGGCCAGGTCGAGCACGCCGGCCAGCCCTTGCTTTGCTTCGGTGGCGGAGACAGTGCGCATGGTTGCCACTCCTTTTCGTTCTGGTGAGTTTGAATTGTATGTTTTGTACAAAATGTGCGCAATTTTGTATTGAATGAACCCGGGCATGCAGCATGCCCCAAGGCCTTGTTGCATTCGCATGCAACCATGGTCATGATCATGGTCATCGATTATCCAGGGAGTACGACCATGCAAACCATCCAGGCCTCCGAATTCAAGGCTCGCTGCCTCGCCCTGATGGATCAGGTGGCGGCCTCGGGCGAGATCCTTGTCGTCACGAAGAACGGCAAGCCGGTTGCCGAGCTGCATCCTTATCAGGGCGCGCGTGCATCGTCGCCTTTTGGTCTGCACCCGGGCGTGCGCATCCTGGGCGACATCGTGTCGCCGGTCGCCGACCAGGACTGGGAGGCCTTGTCGTGATCGTCCTCGATACGCATGTGCTCATCTGGATGGATGCCGACGATGCCGCGATCGGCCCGCAGGCGCGTGCGCGCATCGAACAGGCCTGGCGCGCGGGCGAGGTCGCGGTGAGCGCGATCAGCTTCTGGGAATGCGCAATGCTTGCGGACAAGGGGCGCATCGTCCTGCCGCTTGCTGTTGAAGGCTGGCGGGCGGGCCTGCTGGGCGCGGGGCTGGTCGAGATTGCGCTCGATGGACGCATCGTGCTGGCGGCGGCAGGGTTTGCGGATCTGAATCGCGACCCGGCAGACCGCTTCATCGCCGCTACCGCAGGCGTGCGCAACGCGACACTGGTGACGGCCGACGAGAAGCTGTTGGCATGGAATACGGGCCTGCCGCGGCTCGATGCGCGGCGCTGATCGGGCGTTCTGTTGCACGTCCGCAACACCAAAGCCTGGAATGTCGCGTTTTAGCGCTTCCAGGCTTGCAAGGCGGGCGGCAGGTTTGCAGAATCGCTCCAACTTCTCGCCAGAGAGGTGAGTAGGGCCAAGGCAGGTGCCAAGGTCTCAACTTCAAATTTGAGGAGAAACACATGCAAAAGAAACTGATCGCGCTGGCCATCGCCGGCCTCGTTTCGGCCCCGGCCTTCGCTCAGTCGAACGTGACCATCTACGGTGTGGCTGACGCTGGCCTGGCCGCCGGTTCGCACGGCGACACCGACTTCCGTGGTGTTCTGAGTGGCGTCCTGTCGGGCAGCCGCATCGGCTTCAAGGGCAGCGAAGACCTGGGCAACGGCCTGAAGGGCGTCTTCGTCCTGGAGCAGGGCTTCGACATCGGTAACGGCATTGCTTCGCCGGCCGTTGGTTCCGCTTCCGGCGCGACTGCTGGCCCCGAGTATGGTTCGACGAACGACACGACCGACGGCGACTCCGTCTTCTCGCGCCAAGCCTATGTTGGCCTGAGCGGCGCCTTCGGCACCGTCAGCGTCGGCCGTCAGTACGCTCCGGGCTATTTCTTCAACTACGATGCCGTCCTGGGTGCCTTCATTTCGCCGCAGTCGATCCTGTCGAACAATGCCGGCATGACCATCACCCCGAACAGCGCCGCTCGCTGGGACAACTCGGTCGCTTACACCGGTTCGTTCTCGGGCCTGACCGTTCGCGGCATCTGGGCTGCTCGCGGCAACGAACTGACCCGTTCGGGCGCGGTGGCTCCGGCGGTTGCGGGCACTTCGCCCAGCTACGACGACGCATACGGCCTGAGCGCGGACTACGCGAACGGCCCGCTGGCGGTTGGTGCGGTGTATCAACTGTCGAAGGGTAATAGCTTCACTGGCAATAGCAGCAAGCAGAAGGAATGGGGTGTCGGCGGTAGCTACGACCTCGGTATCGTGAAGCTGGCTGCTTCGTATCAAAACGCTGAGTCGCTGGCCAACACCAACAACAACGATGCCGACCTGTGGCAAGTTGGTGTGATCGTTCCGGTTGGCGCCGCTGGCAACGTCCACCTCGCCTACGGCGAAGTCGACTACGACAACGCGAACAAGACTGGTGCCGAAAGCTACACCCTGGCCTATACCCACGCTGTGTCGAAGCGCACCACCGCGTACGCTGGCTGGAACCGCACCACGAACGACAGCAACGCCTCGAAGTTCGGCCTGGTCCCGACCGTGTCGACCAACACCGGCGACGACTCCGACATCTTCACCGTCGGCGTGCGTCACACCTTCTAATCTGTCACCTCGACAGGTTTGAAAGTAAAAACGGGAGCTTCGGCTCCCGTTTTTTCGTCTACGCCCACGAGATCAAGGGGGGCTCCAGGGTCGGAGGGGGCTCCAGGGTCAGGTCTTTCATTTGCTCATTTCCCTCCCGTCGGTGGCTTCGTGATGGGAAATGGGGGATAGACCACGATTTCCCACTTTTGTGTCTCTTTCCCGCTGTGCTCGTAATCCGCCGGGGACGCGCGGGGCATTCCTTCTGCAGGCTGCGGAACTCGCTTCGCTCGGGCAGTCCTCGCCTGCGCCGGGAATGCCCAACATCCCGGGCTACGGTGATTGTGGCGGCGCGGCCCTTGGCGTGCGACAGAATGCGTCGCCCCTTCTCCGCAGTCAGTTGAGTGCTGCAGGCCGGGGGCAGGAAGCATTTCGCGGTGCGCCTGCTTCGCCCCCATCGAGTTCCACTTTTCGGTCGTGATGCGCCCACGGTTCCCGGATGCGTGCGGGGTGTTCCTGGAGAGGCGAGGACTGTCCGAGCCCGCAGGGCGAGTTCCGCAGCCTCCGAAGGAACGCCCCGTGCGCATCCTTCCCCGATGTGCTCGAGCTGCGCGGGTTGATGGGCTCCCCGCGGTCCGAGCGCCTGGTGCGCAACGGAAGTCGGGGACAGGCCACGATTTCGCGTTTTACGCCGCCACCTTCCTAATCTGCCGAGCGTAAGGTGTTCTCGTCGTTCACCCAGGCAAAGATGATGATTCTGGTCTTGGAGTCGAAGCGAAAGAACAACCGAAAGCGCCGGCCGATCTTGGCGCGGCGCCAGTGCCTGAACCCCGGCCCCATGGTATTGCCTTGTCGGTATTCTTCCCTGTTCGGATCGCCTGGAACGGTCTCGAAGATCAAATTCGCCAGCGCGGCAAACAGCTTGGTGTTTGCGTTGGATTCGTAGCGCTCTGGATCCTGCGCCCGCACGCGCGCGGCAGCGGCATCCAGTTTCTGGAGCTGCGCGATCAGGCAATCGTGGAAGAGCAGATTCCATCCGTGACGCTGGATCACAGCGCGACGTCGCCTTCGATGTCTTCGCGCAGATCCACGTGTTTGCCGAGCGCAGCGAGCATCGAGCGCGTCAGATCGTCGGGTAGCATCGTGATGTGCCGGCCGGAACGGAGTAACCGGTCACTGCGCGGCGTTGTTCTCCCGCCTACCCTCACGCGGAACAATCCCTCCCCAGTTCATCAGGGAGGAGGCGGCAGTGACGAGGGCGACAACGAGCATCAACAAGTGGCAGCGGCGTAGCCGCCAGGAATGGCAAACCGTGTTCGCGCGCTTTGCCGAGAGTGGGTTGGGAGTCGAGCCCTTTTGCGTACGGGAGGGACTGAGCGAGTCGACGTTCCGGCGCTGGCGTAGCGCACTGGGCGATGAGGCGCCGCCAGCGGTGCGCCCGGCCGCCCAGCAGGTGCCCGAGCCCACGGGCTTCGTCGACGCCGGCACGCTCAAACTCGGCGGCACGGGTCGCTTCGAGCTGCGGCTCGATCTGGGCGACGGCGTGATCCTTCACCTGTCGCGCGGCTGATGTTCTTCCCCGAAGGCGCCGTCCGGGTCCATGTCTATGGCCGCCCGGTCGACATGCGCAAATCCTTCGATGGGCTCTACGCGCTCACCCGTCAGGCGCTCGGGTGTGATCCGCTGTCGGGTGAGCTGTTCGTGTTCATCAATCGGCGCGGCACGCAGATGAAGGTGCTGTACTGGGATCGCACTGGATTCTGCGTGTGGGCCAAGCGCCTCGAGCAGGGGCGCTTCGTATCGAACTGGGCGCACGTCAGCACGCGCCAGATGGACTGGACCGGGCTCAAGCTGCTGCTCGAAGGCATCGAACCGGCACGCTACAAGCGCCGTTTCAGGCTGCCTGCGAACGTCGTGAAACCCGCATGAATGCTGGGCTTTGCGGTAAAATTTGGGTCATGCCCGCACCACATTCTGTGCCCGTTCCGACCTTTGCCGAGGCCGCCCAGTGGGCGCCCGAGCGTATCGTCGAACTGGTGCAGACGAACGTCGCCTTGCAGCGTGACCTGGAGGCGATGCGGCTCGAATTTACGGCGCTCAAGCATCAGCTCGAGTGGTTCCGCCGCCAGCTCTTCGGCCAGAAGAGCGAGAAGCGCCTGGTGTCACCCGACCCGACGCAGATGTATCTTGGCCAGTTGCCGATCCCCGACACACAGCCCGATGTCCCCGGCAAGACCGTGGCCGGACACACCCGCCGCGCCTCGCGCATCGACTTCGCCCAGAGCAAGGACGAATCGGCGCTGTTCTTCGACGAGACCCGCGTACCGGTCGAGACCATCACGCTCGCCAACCCCGAGGCCGAGGGGCTGGCTCCCGACCAGTTCGAGGTGATCGGCGAGAAGGTCAGCCACCGCCTGGCGCA
Organism: Thauera sp. DNT-1; assembly: GCF_055393985.1. Lineage (NCBI taxonomy): Bacteria > Pseudomonadati > Pseudomonadota > Betaproteobacteria > Rhodocyclales > Zoogloeaceae > Thauera > Thauera sp. DNT-1. Next base: position 3,813,317 of record NZ_AP043752.1, read on the forward strand.
GCGCCCGGGCAGCTACGTGATCCTCAAATATGTGCGCCCGGTCATCAAGCGCCGCGACACGCAGACGATCCACTGTCCGGCAGCACCCGCCGGGGTGATCGAGGGCAGCCGCGCTGATGTGAGTTTCCTGGTCGGGCTGCTGCTCGACAAGTTCGCCTGGCACCTGCCGCTCTACCGCCAACATCAGCGCCTGGCCGACGCCGGCATCACGGTCAGCCGCGCCTGGCTCACGCAACTGGCCACGCAGGCGGGGGCGCTGCTCACGCCGATCTATGAGGCGCAGCTGGCCTCGATCCGCGCCAGCCGCGTCAAGGCCATGGACGAGACCCCGATCAAGGCCGGCCGTGCCGGCCCGGGCAAGATGAAGGCCTGCTACTTCTGGCCGGTCTATGGCGAGCTGCACGAGATCTGCTTCCCCTTCTTCGAGAGCCGCGCGCACAGCAACGTCGAGAAGGTGCTCGGGCTCAAGCCGGTCGAAGGCAGTGTGCTGCTCTCGGACGGCTACGGTGCCTACGAGACCTACGCCAGCAAGACCGGGCTCACGCACGCACAGTGCTGGACCCATTGCCGCCGTGAGTTCATCAACGCCGAAGCGGCCGAGCCCGAGCTGGCGGCCAAGGCGCTCGAGTTCATCGGTGCGCTCTACACGGTCGAAGCGAAGATCCGCGACGCTAAACTCAAGGGTGAGGCCAAGCGCGAGTACCGGCTCGATCACGCCCGCCCGATCGTGGCGGCCTTCTTCACCTGGGTGCAGGAACGCCTGGATGCGCAGGGGCTGCTGCCCAGCAGCCCGCTGACCAAGGCGCTCGCCTACGCGCACAAGCGGCGAGCCGCCCTGGAGGTGTTCCTCGCGGACCCGGAGGTGCCGATCGACACCAACCACCTCGAACGGGCGCTACGGCCGATTCCGATCGGTCGAAAAAACTGGATGTTCAGCTGGACCGAGCTCGGTGCCCAGCACGTCGGCGTCGTCCAGAGCCTGATCGCAACCTGTCGGCTGCACGAGATCGATCCGTACGACTATCTCGTCGACGTGCTCCAGCGCGTCGGCCAGCACCCGGCCGCCGACGTCGCACAGCTCACGCCCAGGCTGTGGAAGCCGCACTTCGGCAAGGCGCCGTTGCGCTCGGATATCTCAAGGCGCGTGGCATAGCAACGACGCCGCTGGCTGAGCGCTTACGGAACGGATATCTTTTTCGAGAATAGCGAGGAAGCTGCCGATTGCGGGATCCTCGTGCGCGATTTCGGTTGCGCGCGTCACGATCACTCGGTCGCCGGTGAGGTCGAAGGCGACCTTGCCTCCAACATCCACCCCCAGGGCCTGACGAATGGACTTGGGTAGCGTGATCTGACCTTTGGATGTGATGGTTGCGACTTCGTGAATTGCCGGCATGGTGAGCCTCCGGGGAATCGATATTGAGGCTGAAAGTAAGGAACGATCCTTACTTTGTCAAGTGGCGGAAATAAAGGGGACCCCTAGGGTCAGGTCTTTCATTTGCTCATTCACCCGCCCCCGCCGTGGACGCGAGCTCTTGCTTTGGTCTTGCCTTCCGGATTATCTATTCGGGATAATTCGCACTGTTCCTGCCCTGGGAGAGGATCATGGCGCGGCCGTTGCGAATCGAGCTTGCCGGAGGGGTGTACCACCTGACTTCGCGGGGTGACCGTCGCGAGCCGATCTATGCCGACGATGCCGATCGCCTGTTGTGGCTCGATGTCTTCGGCGAGGTGTGCGACCGCTTCAACTGGCGTTGTCACGCGTGGTGCCAGATGGGCAATCACTATCATCTGGTCGTGGAGACGGCCGAGGCGAACCTCTCCCGTGGCATGAGGCAGCTGAACGGGGTGTACACCCAGGCCGTGAATCGACGCCACGGTCGCATCGGCCACGTCTTCCAGGGGCGCTACAAGGCGATCCTGGTCGAGGCCGACGCCTACCTCGTCGAGCTGTCCCGCTATGTGGTGCTCAATCCCGTGCGCGCGGGCCTCTGCGGCGATGCGCGCGAGTGGCCCTGGAGCAGCCATCGCGCGCTCATGGGGCTGGCCGATCCGCCCCCTTGGCTGGCGACGGACTGGGTGCTGGGCCAGTTCGGGACGGAGCGCACGGCCGCCGTGCGTCGATATGAAGATTTCGTCCGCGCGGGCGTCGGCCTGCCGCCGATCTGGGACCGTCTCAACGCGCAGATCTACCTGGGCAGCCAGGCCTTCGCCGACGAGATGGCGCGCACGGTGCCGGACGACGGGCGCCTGAACGAAGTGCCGCGGCTGCAGCGCCGCCCGCAGGGCGCGTCCTTGCAGGCGTACTCGGAAGGCTGTCCGTCGCGGGATGCCGCGATCGCCGAGGCCGCCGCCTCCGGCGCCTTCACCCTCGCGCAACTCGCCGAATTCTTCGGCCTCCACTACAGTTCGATCAGCCGGATCGTCGCCAAGGGCCGGAAGGCGCGCCAGCCTCCCGGCGCCGGGCGAGCAAGCGAGCAAACGAGTAAATGAAAGACCTGACCCCACTGTGTTCCAACCACGACGAGCGCCCGCCCGGCGCCCTCGTCCGCCTGATCGTCATCCACGCCATCAGCCTCCCCCCCGACCAATTCGGCGGCCCCGGAGTCGAGCAACTGTTCACCAACACCCTGGATCCGCAAGCCCATCCCTACTACGCGACCATCCACCACCTGCGCGTGTCCGCCCACTATTTCATCCGCCGCGACGGCCAGCTGCTGTGCTTCGTCGACCCCGATCGACGCGCCTGGCATGCCGGCGTGTCGTGCTGGAAGGGGCGCGAGCGCTGCAACGATTTTTCGATCGGAATCGAGCTCGAGGGCTGCGACACGATGCCCTTCGAGCCCGCGCAGTACGCGCGCCTGGCGGCGCTGGTCGTCGAGCTGGAGCGGCGCTATCCGATCGAGGCGGTGGTCGGGCATTCCGACATTGCGCCCGGTCGCAAGACCGATCCGGGGCCTTTTTTCGACTGGAAGCGGCTTGACGTGATGTGCGAACAGCGCCGCGCAAGCTGCTGATCGGTTGAAACTTCCCGCAAATTCAAGTGTTTCTTGCTGTTGCCCGGGGGGCGTCAGGTTTTGACAATAAACCTGTGAGCGAATACAATCCGCTCCCTGTTGCATTGCAACATTCCTAATCCGATCTCGGTGCGGCGCCTCCTGGAAGGGAGACGCAGTTTCATGGACGCACGCACCGCGGGGCCCGTCGTCTGGTTGCGGCGAAGGGTCTTAACACCTACTGGCGACCGAGTACTCCTGCCCGTCGTGCCGGCCTACCCGCCGAGCGACGCGGACGCTGCCCCACAGGGCGGCGCCGGGCGGCCCCCACCACAGGGCTCGTCCACGGCAGGGCTCAGGCCACAGCATGGAGGACACCATGAAACACGCAACTCGATTCAAGGCGCTCGCGCGTCAGGCGGGCGGCGCGGCGCGCAGTCTGGCGCACGGTGCGGTTCTTTCTGTAAGTCTCATGGGCATGGGCTGGCTCGGCACGCAGAGCGGCGGAGCCATGGACGTGCGCTACGGCGACGTTCTCAGCCAGCCGGCCGAGCCCACTGCATCCGAACTGGCGATGGCCTCGGTCCTATCCTTCGCGCCGCGGCAGGCCGAAGAAGTCGCACCGTCCTTCGTGGCTGCGGTGCCGGCGCTGGCCGCCTCGACGCGGCTGCACGAAAGCCGGCCGGTGGCCGCGCCGGGTCTGGTCGAGCGCAAGGCCGCGCGGGTCGCCGCGGAACCGATCCCGCCGGTGTTCCACCAGCCTGCGCTGCGCGACATCGCAGCGCTGGTCGACAACCCCTTCGAGGAAGAGGGCGCGCTCTCGGACGAAATGGAGCGTGTGCGCGACTGGATCGCCGACACCTACCAGGTCTCCGAGGAGACGATCGAGCCCGCGCTGGCTGCGGCCGAGACGCACGCCGAGGAACTCGGCTTCGACCCTCTGCTGATCGTCGCGATCATGGCGGTGGAGTCGAGCTTCAACCACCGCGCGGTCAGCAACATGGGCGCGCTCGGGCTGATGCAGGTAATCCCGCGCTACCACAAGGACAAGATCGGCCCCAATCGCGGCCGCAACGTCCTCTTCGATCCCGAGGTCAATGTCCGCGTCGGCACCCTGGTGCTGCACGAGGGCCTGCAGCGCTACGGCAGCATGCAGCGCGCGCTGCAGTACTACAACGGCTCGCTCAAGGACCCGAAGGCGCGTTATCCGCGCAAGGTGATGGCGCTGAAGAAGCGCCTGATGCTGATCGCCGGCCGCGATCGTTCCGGCGCGGAGCAGGCGAGCTGAGTTCCTGCGCCTGCAAGCGCGCGGGCGGGGTGTCCGACGGGGGATCGCGACTTGCGTCGCTCCTACGCCGCGCCCGGTGGGGGATCGCGACTGGCGTCGCTGCTACATCGCAGGCGGGGGGGATCGCGACTTGCTTCGCTCCTACATCGCAGCCGGGGCGGTTCATCGCAGCCGGGGCGGTTTCGAGGGCGTGGGGCGTTGCTGCATCCTACGCCGGGGCTCTGCGGGTCTTGCCGTAGGAGCGACGCAAGTCGCGATTCGGGCGCCGATCGAAGTTTGGCGCCGGTCGCAGGCGCCGACCGCCCACCCCTCGGGCGAGCGGCCTCCGGCTCAGCTTCCCAGTCCCAGCCGGCGGATCCGCTCCGCAGCCTCCAGCAGTCGCGCGCCGTGCGTGGTGTACGCGATGCGCAGGTGGCGGCGGGGCAGGTGGTGGCCGAAGTCCAGGCCGGGCGTCGCGGCCACGCCCGCTTCCTCGATCATCCGGCGCGCGAGCGCTTCCGAGTCGTCTGCCAGCGCCGATACGTCCGCATACACGTAGAACGCCCCCTGCGGCTCGGTGGCGATGCCGAAGCCGAGCGCGCGCAGCGCCGGCAGCAGCACGTCGCGGCGCTGGGCGAACTCGTGGCGGCGCTCCTCCAGGATCGCGACCGTCGCCGGCGCGAAGGCGGCGAGCGCGGCGTGCTGCGCCGGCGTCGACGGCGAGATGAAGAAGTGCTGGGCGAGCTTCTCCAGCTCGCGCACGAAGCCCGCCGGCGCCACCAGCCAGCCGAGCCGCCAGCCGGTCATGCCGAAATACTTCGAGAAGCTGTTCACCACGAAGACGTCGTCGGCCGCGTTCAGCACCGGGTCGGCGAGCGCGGTGGCCGACTCCACGCCGTAGGTCAGCCCCTGGTAGATCTCGTCGACCAGCAGCACGCCGCCGCGTGCGCGGGTGCGCCGGTGCAGCGCGGCGATCTCCGCGACCGACAGCAGCGTGCCGGTAGGGTTGGAGGGCGTCGCCACCATCAGCCCGCGGGTGCGCTCGCCCCAGGCGGCGTCGACCTGCTCGGGGCGGGGCTGGTAGCGGCTCGCGGCATCGACCGCGAGCGCGCGCGCGACCCCTTCGAAGGCGCGGATCAGGTGACGGTTGGAGGGATAGCCGGGGTCGGGCAGCAGCCACTCGTCGCCCGGATCCGTGGTGGCGGCGAGCGCCAGCATCAGCGCGCCCGAGGCGCCGGCGGTGACGACGATGCGCTCGGGCGCGACGTCGGCGCCGAAGCGGTCGTGATAGAAGCGCGCGATCGCCTCACGCAGCGCCGGCAGGCCGAGCGCCGGGGTGTAATGCACGTCGCCGCCGGCGAGGAAGCGGGTGGCGGCCTCGACCACCGGCGCCGGGGTGCCGAAGTCGGGCTCGCCGACCTCCATGTGGATGATGTCGCGCCCCTGCGCCTCGAGTTCGCGCGCGCGGCGCAGCAGTTCCATGACGTGGAAGGGCTGGATGTCGGCAGCGCGTTGCGAGAGCAGCGTAGAGCGGAAAGTCGGGGAAGCGGTCATTTCGAGTCCGGGGGGCGGTGTGCCTGCGCTGCACGCAGGGCGTCGCGCAGTTGTCGCAAGCGTTTGCGGTCGGGTAGATCGGTATCGCGCGAGGTCTGTTTCGTCATCAGCATGCCGTCGATATCGAGGGTGCGGATCGGGACGCCTTCGAAGACCACCGTCTGGAGGTGTGGGCGAAGCGCTTCGAAGGTGTGGCCCGCCGCGACGAACAGGAGATCGATGCTGATTTCGCCGTCCGCAGCGGTCGAAAAGCCCTGATCCAGCCACTCCTGCCTGAGCTCTCGCAAGACCTCGCGGCTTTCCGGGATCGTCGCCAGTGCGGCCAGCAAGCGCTTGTTGTTCTCGGCCGCGACGGGCAGGAAAAGGTCGATGTCCTTCGTCGCACGCGGAAAGCCGTGCAGGGCCATCGCGATTCCGCCGATCACCGCATACTCGACGCCGTGTTCCTGCAGGGCTCGTGCGACTCGCCGGACGTCGCTGGTCCGTGGAGCCCGTCTCCTTTCAGTGCTCATCACGACGCTGGTCGAGCGCAAGTCGAAGCGCGCGATCGAGTTCGCGCGCCTCGTCGAAGCGCTGCTTTTCTTCGCGGCTGGTGAAGTGGCGCGCCCTCGCCCGGCCGGCGTCGATATCGAAATCGAGCGCGGGGCCGGCAAGCTGCTGGAGCGGGTCGAGGGCCTGCCTGAGCCAGGCGCTGAAGGCAGCGACCGACATGCCCTGAACACGGATTGCCTGCATCAGCTCCTGCTCGCGCTGGTGATGCGACATCGACTCCAGGTCGGCAAAGTGTCGAACCGTCATGATCGTTTTCCCTGGCCTCGGGAGCAGCTAGTCTAGCCTGTCCCCCCAGCCGCTTCAATTTCGGGCTTGAAAAAGAAAAAGCGCCGGACTGCGGCGCTTTTTCGGAGCGGGCAAGCTCAGGCTCAGTCGGCGTTCAGCGCCAGTTCGAACAGCTCGCGCTTGAGCACCAGCTGGCGCGGCAGGCGGTCCTGCAGCTTGTCGAACCACTCCTTGTGCGAGTTCAGCTCGGCGCGCCAGGCGTCGGCGTCGACCTTGGTGAGCGCCTCGAACTCCTCGCGGCTGACGTCGGCGCCGCTCCAGTCGAGGTCCTCGAAGCGCGGCATCCAGCCCAGCGCGGTTTCCTTGGCGGCGATCTTGCCCTTGCAGCGATCGACGATCCACTTGAGCACGCGCATGTTGTCGCCGAAGCCGGGCCACATGAACTGGCCCTGCTCGTTCATGCGGAACCAGTTCACGCAGAAGATCTTGGGGGTGTCCTCGACCACGTGGCCCATGCGCAGCCAGTGGTTGAAGTAGTCGCCCATGTGGTAGCCGCAGAAGGGCAGCATCGCGAACGGATCGCGGCGCACCACGCCCTGCGCGCCGAAGGCGGCGGCGGTGGTCTCGGAGCCGAGCGTCGAGGCCATGTACACGCCGAAGTTCCAGTTGAAGGCCTGGTACACCAGCGGCACGGTGGTGGCGCGGCGGCCGCCGAAGATGAAGGCCGAGATCGGCACTCCGGCGGGGTCTTCCCAGGCCGGGTCGACCGAGGGGCACTGGCTGGCCGGCGCGGTGAAGCGCGCGTTGGGGTGCGCGGCCTTGCGGCCGGTTTCCTTGGCGATCTCCGGCGTCCAGTCCTTGCCCTGCCAGTCGACCAGGTGGGACGGGGCCTCCTTGGTCATGCCTTCCCACCACACGTCGCCGTCGTCCGTGAGTGCGACGTTGGTGAAGATGATGTTTTCCTTCAGCGTGGCCATCGCGTTGAAGTTGGTCTTCTCGGAGGTGCCGGGGGCGACGCCGAAGTAGCCGTATTCGGGGTTGATGGCGCGGAACTTGCCGTCGGGGCCGGGCTTGATCCAGGCGATGTCGTCGCCGACGGTGGTGATCTTCCAGCCGTCGAAGGACTTCGGCGGGATCAGCATGGCGAAGTTGGTCTTGCCGCAGGCCGACGGGAAAGCGGCGGCGACGTAGGACTTCTCGCCTTCGGGGGACTCGACGCCGAGGATCAGCATGTGTTCGGCCAGCCAGCCCTCGTCACGCGCCATGGTGGAGGCAATGCGCAGCGCGAAGCACTTCTTGCCGAGCAGGGCGTTGCCGCCGTAGCCGGAGCCGTAGGACCAGATCTCGCGCGTCTCGGGGTAGTGCACGATGTACTTGGTCGTGGGGTTGCACGGCCAGCGGCTGTCCTTTTCGCCCTGGGCGAGCGGGGCACCCACGGTGTGCACGCAGGGCACGAACTCGCCGTCGGTGCCGAGCACCTCGATCGCTCCCTTGCCCATGCGGGTCATGATGCGCATGTTGGTGACGACGTAGGGGCTGTCGGAGATCTCGACGCCGATGTGGGCGATCGGGCTGCCGAGCGGACCCATCGAGAACGGGACCACGTACATGGTGCGGCCGTGCATGCAGCCCTTGAACAGGCCGTTCAGGGTCTCGCGCATCACCGCCGGGTCTTCCCAGTTGTTGGTGGGGCCGGCGTCGCCCTTGTTCTTCGAGCAGATGAAGGTGCGGTCCTCGACGCGAGCGACGTCGGAGGGGTCGGACCAGGCGAGGAAGGAGTTCTTGCGCTTTTCCGGGTTCAGCTTGATCAGCATGCCCGATTGGACCATCTCGGCGCACAGGCGGTCGTACTCCTCCTGCGAGCCATCGCACCAGACCACGCGGTCGGGCTCGGTGAGCGCGGCGATTTCGCCGACCCACTTCTTCAGGCCTTCGTGGCGGACGTATTCGGGGGCAGCGGCGATCGCCGCCTGGGCGTGGTTCTGAGACATGTGTACAGCTCTCCCGTGCTGTGATGCGAAACCATTCCCGTCGGTCGGCCATCGTTGTTGCAGGGGCTGCCTGGCCGGCGGGCTGCATGGGCGCCCGAGGCGGGCGCTCCGACTTCCGCTTGCGAGCGCCACTCGGGCAGATCGCCAACGGTTGAGCCCATAATTATGCCATGGCCAGCCCCCGGCCATGAACGGGATCGTAACGATCGGTGTGATGCTTCGGGCTATCGCGACGGACTCCGACGGGCGCGGTATACGTATTTTTCACATCGCAGATTTTGTTTTCGTAATGCGAAAATAAGTGGGTCCGCGGTATGCTTGCGCCGTTGACGCGCGGCGCGCCGGCATGGCGCCCGTCCCACACCCAAAAGACCAAGGAGGAAGACCATGGACGAGCTGATCCGCAGTGCGGCCCTCGACTACCACCGCTATCCGCGCCCGGGCAAGATCTCGGTCACGCCCACCAAGGTGCTGTCCAACCAGCGCGACCTGTCGCTGGCGTATTCGCCCGGCGTGGCCGCGGCCTGCGACGCGATCGTCGAGGACCCGGCCCAGGCGGCCGAGCTCACCGCGCGCTCCAACCTCATCGGCGTGGTCACCAACGGCACCGCCGTGCTCGGCCTGGGCAACATCGGCCCGCTCGCGGCCAAGCCGGTCATGGAAGGCAAGGGCGTGCTGTTCAAGAAGTTCGCCGGCATCGACGTCTTCGACCTCGAGATCGACGAGCCCGACGCCGACAAGCTGATCGACATGATCGCCGCGCTCGAGCCCACCTTCGGCGGCATCAACCTCGAGGACATCAAGGCGCCCGAGTGCTTCTACATCGAGCAGAAGCTGCGCGAGCGCATGAAGATCCCGGTCTTCCACGACGACCAGCACGGCACCGCCATCGTGGTCGGCGCCGCGGTGCTGAACGGCCTGCACCTGCAGGGCAAGGACCTGAAGAAGGTCAAGCTGGTCACCTCCGGCGCCGGCGCCGCGGCGCTCGCCTGCCTCGGCCTGCTGGTCAAGCTCGGCGTGCCGGTCGAGAACATCTGGGTCACCGACATCGAGGGCGTGGTCTACGAGGGCCGCACCGCGCTGATGGACCCGATCAAGGCGCGCTACGCCAAGAAGACCGACGCCAGGAAGCTCGCCGAGGTCATCGAGGGCGCGGACGTGTTCCTGGGGCTTTCGGCCGGCGGCGTGCTCAAGGGCGAGATGGTGGCGAAGATGGCGGCGAATCCGCTGATCCTCGCGCTCGCCAACCCGACCCCGGAGATCCTCCCCGACGAGGTCAAGGCGGTGCGCAGCGACACGATCATCGCCACCGGCCGTTCGGATTACCCGAACCAGGTCAACAACGTGCTGTGCTTCCCCTTCATCTTCCGCGGCGCGCTGGACGTGGGCGCGACCACCATCACCGACGAGATGCAGCTCGCCGCGGTGAAGGCGATCGCCGAACTGGCGCGCGTGGAGCAGAGCGACATCGTCGCCGCCGCCTACGGCGAGAAGGTCGGCGGCTTCGGTCCCGAATACATCATCCCGCGCCCCTTCGATCCGCGCCTGATCGTCAAGATCGCGCCCGCCGTGGCCGAGGCCGGCATGGCCTCGGGCGTGGCGACGCGCCCGATCACCGACTGGAACGCGTACCGCAGCCAGCTCAACAACTTCGTCTGGCACTCCGGCCTGATCATGAAGCCGGTGTTCGCCGCCGCGCACAAGAACCCGAAGCGGATCATCTTCTCGGAGGGCGAATCCGAGAAGGTGTTGCGCGCGGTACAGCAGGTGGTGGATGAGGGCCTGGCGCGCCCGATCCTCATCGGCCGCCCCGAGGTCGTGGCCAAGAACATCGAGCGCTTCGGCCTGCGCCTGGCCGCCGAGCGCGACTTCGAGCTGGTCAATCCGGACTCCGACCCGCGCTTCAACCAGCTCTGGCAGCACTACCACGGGCTGATGGAGCGCAAGGGCGTGTCCGTGGAATACGCCAAGAAGGAGGTGCGCCGCCGCACCACGCTGATCGGCGCGCTGCTGCTCAAGTTCGGCTACGGCGACGGCCTCATCTGCGGCACCTACGGCATGCACCGCCTGCACCGCGAGTTCGTCGAGGACGTGCTCGGCCGCCGCGAGGGCGTCGACCACCTCTACACGGTGAACCTGCTCAGCCTGCCCGGTCGCACGCTCTTCCTCGCCGACACCTACGTCAACTACGACCCCACACCCGAGCAGGTGGTCGAGATGACGCTGCTCGCCGCCGAGGAGATGAAGCGTTTCGGCATCGAGCCGCGCATCGCGTTGCTGTCGCACTCGTCCTTCGGCTCGGCGGATTCGCCCACCGCCGAGAAGATGCGCACGGCAATGCGCATGCTGCACGAGCACCATCCCGAGCTGCAGGTGGAGGGCGAGATGCACGGCGACTCGGCGCTCGATGCCCGCCACCGCCTGCAGATCTTCCCCAACGCCAAGATGCGCGAGGACGCCAACCTGCTGATCTTCCCGACCCTGGACGCGGCCAACATCGCCTTCAACCTGCTCAAGAACGCGGCCGGCAGCGGCATGACCGTGGGCCCGATCCTGCTCGGCGCGGCCAAGCCGGTGCACATCCTCACCCCCTCCGCCACCGTGCGCCGCATCATCAACATGACCGCGCTCACAGTGGTCGAGGCCGGGCAGGCGGGCTGAGCGAAGCCGCGCCCGCCGCCCGATCGCGACTTGCGTCGCTCCCACCGCGCCGGTTTTCCGTGGGAGCGACGCCAGTCGCGATCGCGGCGCTTCCGCACCGACCACGCCCCTCGCCACCGCACCGCCCGATCGCGACTTGCGTCGCTCCCACCGCGCCGGTTTTCCGTGGGAGCGACGCCAGTCGCGATCGCGGCGCTTCCGCACCGACCACGCCCCTCGCCACCGCACCGCCCGATCGCGACTTGCGTCGCTCCCACCGCGCCGGTTTCCCGCCCGATCGCGACTTGCGTCGCGCCTACCGCGCCGGTTTTCCGTGGGAGCGACGCCAGTCGCGATCGCGGCGCTTCCGCATCGACCACGCCCCTCGCTACCGCACCGCGCCCGCGCATTCCTTCCTTGTCCGGTCGGCCTGCGCTGCGCGAAGCTGACGCCATCCCATGGCCGGAGGCGGGCGGATGAGCGCGGACGAAGGGCGGGCGGCGTTGGTGCTGACCGGGGGTGGCGCGCGCGCCGCCTACCAGGTCGGCGTGCTGGCTGCGGTCCGCGAACTGCGCGGCAAGCGCCCCGGCAACCCCTTCCCGATCCTGTGCGGCACCTCGGCGGGGGCGATCAACGCGGTCGCGCTCGCCGTGCACGCGGGCGACTTCGGCCGTGCGGTGCGGCACATCCAGCGCGTCTGGCGCAGCCTGCACGTGGATCAGGTGTACCGCGTCGATCCGCTCACGCTCTTCGGCAGCGGCCTGCGCTGGGGCGCGGCGCTGTTCGGCGGCTGGCTGGTGCGGCAGACGCCACGCTCGCTGCTCGACAACACGCCCTTGCGCGGCCTGCTCGAGCGCGTGCTCGACTTCCCCGCGATCGAGGCCGCGATCGGCCGCGGCGACCTGCGCGCGCTCAGCGTCACCGCCTCGGGCTATTCCTCCGGCGAGAGCCTCGCCTTCTTCCAGGGCGCGCCCGAGCTGCAGCCCTGGCGGCGCGCGCAGCGCCTGGGCGTGCGCGCCGAGCTCGACGTCTGCCACGTGCTGGCGAGCGCGGCGCTGCCCTTCGTCTTCCCCGCGGTGAAGATCCATCGCGAGTATTTCGGCGACGGCTCGATGCGCCAGCTCGCGCCGGTGAGCCCGGCGATCCACCTCGGCGCCGACCGCATCCTGGTGATCGGCGCCGGACGCACCGCCGAGGAGGGGAGAGTGCGTGCAGCGGGCGGCTACCCGTCGCCGGCGCAGATCGCCGGCCACGCCTTGTCGAGCATCTTCCTCGACACCCTCGAGGTCGATCTCGAGCGCCTCGCGCGCATCAACGACACGGTGGGCCGCCTCGACGAGGCCCGCCGCGCCGAGGCGGGGATCGCGCTGCGTCCGCTCGAGTGCCTGGTGATCCAGCCCTCGCAGCGCCTCGACATCATCGCCGCGCGCCATGCGCACAGCCTGCCGGCACAGCTGCGCATCGTGCTGCGCGGGCTGGGCACCTTTCGCCGCGAGGGCTCGACCCTGCTCTCCTACCTGCTTTTCGAACCGAGCTTCACGCGCGCGCTGATCGAGCTCGGCTATCATGACGCGATGACGCGCGCCGGCGAACTGCGCCGCTTCCTGCGCATCGACTCCTGACCCGGGGCGGGGGTGGCGAGCGGACTCGCCGGCGACGCCGCTGCGGGAGTAGAATTCCGCCAGAGTTGGAAACAACTTGAAATCCATTTCGTATCTGCCTATTTTTTAAAGCAGAACGCCTCGAATCCGCCTTCCACCGCTCTCCGTCCCGTCGCCATCATGAAAGTTCGCCCCCTGATCGCCGCGATTGCCGCGATGTTCGCGCTGCAGTCCGGCATGGCCATCGCAGCCCCGAAGGCATCCGGCAAGGCTGCGACGAGCAAGGTTTCCAAGCCGGCCGCGAAGAAGGCCGCGGCCACCGCCCCGGTGCGCAAGGCCGCCGTCAAGCCCGCGCCGAAGAAGGGCGTCGTGGCCAAGGCCGCGGCGTCCGACACCAAGGCGGCCCGTTCCGCCAAGGCTGCGACCCGTGCGTCCGCCAACGCCCGCGGCAAGGCGCCGACGATGCGGGTGAGCCTGCGCAAGCCGGCGGTCGCCGCCGCCGCGCTCGCCGCCCCCGCCGCGGTGCTCGCCGACGAACCGGATACCCCGGTCGCGCTCGACGGCAGCGGCATGCCCGTGCTCGCTTCGAACGCCTTCTACGTGATCAACCAGCGCACCGGCGAGGTGCTGCTCGAGCGCAACGCCACCGAAGTGTTGCCGATCGCCTCGATCACCAAGCTGATGACCGCGATGGTGGTGCTCGATGCGGGGCTGAGCCTGTCCGAGCCGATCGAGATCAACGACGCCGACATCGACCAGCTCAAGGGCACCGGCTCGCGGCTCGCGCTCGGCACCACGCTGTCGCGCGAGGAGATGCTGCAGCTCGCGCTGATGTCGTCCGAAAACCGCGCGGCCTCGTCGCTGGCCCGCCACTATCCGGGCGGCGAGGCCGCCTTCGTCGACGCGATGAACGTCAAGGCTCGCCTGCTCGGGCTGTGGAACACCCGCTTCCATGACAGCACCGGGCTCAACCCGGCCAACGTCTCCAGCCCGCGCGACCTCGCCAAGATGGTCGCAGCCTCGGCGTCCTACCCGCTGATCCGCGAGTTCTCCACCGCGCACGAGCGCTACGTGCCGGTGCACGGCCGCATGCTGCGCTTCGGCAACACCAACTCGCTGGTGCGCAGCCCGGAATGGACGATCAGCGTGTCCAAGACCGGCTACATCTCCGAGGCGGGGCGCTGCCTGGTCATGCAGACCTGGCTGCACCAGCAGCCGGTGGTCATGGTGCTGATGGATTCCTCCGGCCGCTACACCCGCACCGCCGACGCCAAGCGCGTGCGCAAGTGGCTCGAACAGACTGCTCCCCAGCGCCTGGCGGCCGCACCGCAGGGCGCGGGCGGCTGAGCTTCCCGATTACGCAGGTCGAACGACGCGGGGCCGCCCGGTGGGGCAGGCCCCGCGTCGCGTTTGCGGGAGCGCGCGTCCGCGCCGGGCAGCACGGTGCAGGCGGCGTCGAATGCGGCGCTCGCGGGTGCTCCGTGGCGACCACGACTGCAGGGCGGTTGATCTTCGTCAATGGAGCCGGGCAGGGCGCTCACTAAGCTCGCGGGTTCCGACCCCGAACCCACCAGAGAGGATCTCCCCATGGGTGCTGCCCTGCCCGAAACCGCCCCGAGCCGCCTGTTCCTGTCCGGCAACGAGGCCGTGGCGCTCGCCGTGCGCGACGCCGGCTGTCGCGTCGCCGCCGCCTATCCGGGCACGCCGGCGACCGAGATCCTCGAGGAGCTGTCGCGCTTTCCCGACCTGTACACCGAGTGGTCGGTGAACGAGAAGGTCTCGCTCGAGGTCGCGCTCGGCGCCTCGATGGTGGGCGCACGCGCCTTCTGCGCGATGAAGCACGTCGGCCTCAACGTCGCCGCCGACGCGCTGATGACCATGACCGTCACCGGCACCGAAGGCGGCCTCGTGATCGCGGTCGCCGACGACGTCGGCATGTCCTCGTCGCAGAACGAGCAGGACTCGCGCTTCTGGGCGCGCTTCGCCCACCTGCCGCTGTTCGAGCCCGCCGACGCGCAGGAGTCCTACGACATGGCGCGCGAGGCCTTCGCGGTGTCCGAGCGCTTCCGCTGCCCGGCGATCGTGCGCCTGACCACCCGCATCTGCCACGTCAAGGGCCGCGTCGTCGCGGGCGAGCGCGAGGCCCACGAGCCCGCCGGCTTCGTCAAGGATCCGCAGCGCTGGGTCATGGTGCCCGGCCACGCCAAGCCGCGCGTGGCGCTGATGTACGAGCGCGAGGAGGCCTTGCGCGCCGCCTCCGCGCAGAGCCCGTTCAACCTGCTCGTCGAGGGCAGCGACCGCCGCATCGGCTTCGTGACCTCGGGCCCGGCCTACATGCACGTGCGCGAGACCTTCCCCGACGCGCCGGTGTTCAAGCTCGGCCAGTCCTACCCGCTGCCGCTCGAGCGCCTGCGCGAGTTCGCCGCCGGCGTCGACCAGCTCCTGGTGGTCGAAGAGACCGAGCCCCTGGTCGAAAGCGAGCTGCGTGCCGGCGGCATCGCCTGCACGGGCAAGGACGTGCTGCCGCGCGTCGGCGAGCTCTCGCCCGACCGCCTGCGCCCGGCCGTGGCCCGCCTGCGCGGCGAGGAAATCCCAGTCACCGCGCAGCCCCGCCTGGTGCCGCAGCAGGTCTTCCCGCGCCCGCCCACCATGTGCGTCGCCTGTCCGCACCTGGGCATCTATTACACCCTCGCGCAGCTGCGCAACCTCACCATCTCGGGCGACATCGGCTGCTACACCCTGGGCGCCGGCCACCCCTGGAACGCGCTCGACACCTGCATCTCGATGGGCGCCTCGATGGGCGTGGCACTCGGCATGGACAAGGGCCGCGGCCAGGCCGACGCCAAGAAGGCGGTGATCGCCGTGATCGGCGACTCCACCTTCATGCACATGGGCATGCAGGGCCTGCTCGACATCACCTGGAACCGCGGCAACGTCACCGTGCTGCTGCTCGACAACCGCGCGGTGGGCATGACCGGCGGCCAGGACAACCCCGGCACCGGCCGCGACATCCACGGCGAGAGCGCGCAGCGGGTCGACTTCGCCAAGCTGTGCGAGGCGCTGGGGGTGAAGAAGGAGCGCATCCACACGCTCGACCCCTACGAGCTGCCCACGCTGTTCAAGACCCTGCGCGAGGAGATCAAGATCCCCGAGCCCTCGGTGATCATCACCGACCGCCCCTGCGTGCTGATCGACCACTACAAGCCGACCCAGCCCTACAAGGTGATCGCGGACAAGTGCACCGGCTGAGCCAACTGCATCGACGTCGGCTGCCCGGCGATCCACGTCACCCGGCGCGAGACCCAGGTCAAGCCCTCGGGCAAGGAAGTCGAGCTCGCCTTCGTGCGCATCGAGACCTCCGCCTGCACCGGCTGCGGCCTGTGCGTGCAGCCGTGTGCGCCCGAAGCCATCGTCCATGCCCTGCCGGAGCATCCGGTGAAGTTCCTGCACGCCAAGGTCTGAGGAGGCCGCCATGACCATCACCAACATCGCGGTTTGCGGCATCGGCGGCCAGGGTGTGATGACCGCCACCGAGATCCTCGCCGAGGCGGCGCTGTCGCTCGGCTTCGACGTCAAGAAGACCGAGGTCGCCGGCATGAGCCAGCGTGGCGGGGTGGTGACCTCGCACCTGCGCTTCGGTCCGCAGGTGCTGTCGCCGCAGATCATGCCGGGCGAGGCCGACCTGCTCGTCGGCTTCGAGGCCGCCGAGGCGCTGCGCTGGGCGCACATGCTCAAGCCGGGCGGGATCGCGCTGGTCAACCAGGGTCGCTTCGTGCCGCCGGTGGTGACGATCGGCCTCTACGACTACCCCGAGGACCCGATCGGCGAGATGCGCAAGCTCGGGCTGGCGGTGTTCGATTTCGACGCCAGCGCGCTCGCGCTGCAGCTCGGCAACATCCGCCTCGGCAACACCGTGATGCTCGGCGCCATGTCCGACCGCCTGCCCTTCCCGGCCGACGTGCTGCGCAACGCGGTGCTGGCGCGCTTCGGCGCCCGCAAGCCCGAGCTGCTGGAGCTCAACCGCCAGGCTTTCGAGCTCGGCCGCGCCGCAGTCGCACAGCCCGCCCCCGCCCCGGCCACCGCCTGACCCATCGCGGCGCGCAACGCATCCGGGCGTCGGCGTTCGCGCCACGCGTCCGGGTGTCGGTGTCTTGCCGTGGGAGCGACGCAAGTCGCGATTGCAGCCGCGTCCGGCCTTCGGTGTCTTGCCGTGGGAGCGACGCAAGTCGCGATTGCAGTCTTTCCGCCTCGACCACGCCTGTCGCCGCCGCAGCGCAGGATCGCGACTTGCGTCGCTCCCACATCCCACCCCGGGCGTCGTGGTTTTCCCACATTCCACCTCGGGCGTCGTGGTCTTCCCGCACCGGGCCTCGGCGCGTCGGTGTTCGGTCGCAACGCATCCGGGTGTCGGCGTTCGCGCCACGCGTCCGGGTGTCGGTGTCTTGCCGTGGGAGCGACGCAAGTCGCGATTGCAGCCGCATCCGGCCTTCGGTGTCTTGCCGTGGGAGCGACGCAAGTCGCGATTGCAGCCTTTCCGCCTCGACCACGCCTGTCGCCGCCGCGGCGCAGGATCGCGACTTGCGTCGCTCCCACATCCCACCCCGGGCGCCGTGGTTTTTCCACCTCCCACCCCGGGCGTCGTGGTCTTCCCGCATCCGGCCTCGGGGCATCGGTGTCCGCGTGCAGACCTTGCGGCCGTCGCCGCTGCGAGGGGGGCTGCCCGCAAGCGGGCTTATCCCGCCTTTGGCGGAAGATGGCCGAGGGCGCGGGAGATCTCGTCGGCGGTCTCGCGCACCAGTGGGGCCCAGTCGGGGTTGAAGCGTTCGGAAGGGGTCGATAGCGACAGGCCGGCGATCAGCTCGCCGCTGTCGTCGCGGATGCCCGCGGCGATGCAGCGCACGCCGGCCTCGACCTCGTCGAGGTCGAAGGCCACGCCGTGGCGGCGCACGCGGTCGAGCTCCTTCTCCAGCGCCGGCAGCGCGGTGATCGAGGCCGGGGTGGAGGCGGGCAGGGCGGTGCGGCGGGCGTAGTCGCGGATGCGCTCGAGGCCGTCCTCGACCAGGAAGAGCTTGCCGGTGGCGGTGGTGTGCAGCGGCGCGCGCGCGCCCACGATGTGCACCACGCGCACCGAGGCGCGCCCGCTCGAGGTGCGCTCGACATACACGATCTCGTCGCCGGCGCGCACCCCCAGGTTCACGCTCTCGCCGGTGGCGGCGTGCAGCTTGAGCATGTAGGGCATCGCGGTCTCGCGCAGCGAGATGCGCGACTTCACCAGGCTGCCGAGCTCGAGCAGGCGGATCCCGAGCCGGTAGGCGCCGGCCTCGGAGCGCTCGACGAAGCCGCTGTGCGTCATCGCGCCGAGGATGCGGTGCGCGGTCGACGGATGCAGCCCGGTCTCGATCGCGAGCTGCTTGAGCTGGACCGGATCGGCATGTTCGGCCAGCACGTCGAGCAGCTTCATCATGCGTTCGATGACCTGGATCGAGGTCTTGCCTTCGGCACTGGGGGCGGATTCGGTCTTCTTCGGCTGCACGGAGGTTCGGGGAAGGATCGGAAGCTTGCCGGGGCCGGCAAGGAGATCTGGCGAATGGTACCCGTGCGATCCGATTTCGCCTAGTGAAATCAACCCCGATTTGGCGGGGGTCGCATCACCGATATACTCCGCCCGGAATTCGTCCTCATGCGGGGTGTGGGTGGCCCCCGCCACCCGCGATTCACGTCGCCTTTCCCATCGACCACGCCCGAGGAGCCCCCCGATGAGCCTCGCCCTGATCGTGCTGCTGCCCTTCATCGGCGCGCTCTTTCCCGCGCTGATGATCCGCGCCGGCCGCAGCGCCTGCGCGACCACCGCCTTCGTCTTTCCGCTCCTCGCCCTCGTGCTGCTGCTCGCGCAGGCGCCGGCGGTGTTCCGCGGCGAGGTCCTCGTCGCCGCTTGGGACTGGGTGCCCGCGCTCGGCCTGCAGGCGGGCTTCTTCCTCGACGGGCTGGGCATGTTCTTCGCCGGGCTGATCCTGGGCATCGGCCTGCTCGTGATCGTCTACGCCCGCTTCTATCTCGCCAAGAGCGACCCGATGGGCGTGTTCTACAGCTATCTGCTGCTCTTCCAGGGCGCGATGGTGGGCGTCGTCCTGTCCGACAACATCCTGCTGCTGCTGGTGTTCTGGGAGCTCACCAGCCTGTCGTCCTTCCTGCTCATCGGCTACTGGAAGCACCTGCCCGAGGGCCGCCAGGGCGCGCGCATGGCGCTCGCCGTGACCGGCGCCGGCGGGCTGGCGATGATCGCCGGCATGCTGATCCTGGGCGACATCGCCGGCTCCTGGAACCTCACCGACATCCTGCAGCAGAAGGAGGCGATCCAGGCCTCGCCGCTCTACCTGCCGGCGCTGGTGCTGATCCTCGCCGGCTGCTTCACCAAGAGCGCGCAGTTCCCCTTCCACTTCTGGCTGCCGCACGCGATGGCGGCGCCCACCCCGGTGTCGGCCTACCTGCACTCGGCGACCATGGTGAAGGCGGGCCTCTTCCTGATGGCGCGCATGTGGCCGGTGCTCGCCGGGACGACCGAGTGGTTCTACCTCGTCGCCACCACCGGCCTGGTGACCATGCTGGTGGCGGCCGGCATCGCGCTGTTCAAGGACGACCTCAAGGGCCTGCTGGCCTACTCCACCGTCAGCCACCTCGGCCTGGTGACCATGCTGCTCGGCTTCGGCACGCCGCTCGCGGCGGTGGCCGCCGTGTTCCACATCCTCAACCACGCCACCTTCAAGGCCGCGCTGTTCATGAACGCCGGCATCGTCGATCACGAGGCCGGCACGCGCGACATCCGCCGCCTCGGCGGCCTGCTCCAGCTGATGCCGATCACCGCGACCATGGCGATGGTGGCGGGGGCCTCGATGGCCGGCCTGCCGCCGCTCAACGGCTTCCTCTCCAAGGAGATGATGCTGCACGAGGCGGTCGACACCACCTGGCTTGGCAACGGCTGGATCGTCGCCGCGCTGGCCACGCTGGCGGCGTGCTTCTCGGTGGCCTACTCGTTCCGCTACATCGTGCACGTCTTCTTCGGCGCGCGCCGCGACGACGATGCGCACACGCCGCACGACCCGCCCGCCGGCATGTGGCTGCCGCCGGCGCTGCTGGTGGTGCTGGTGGTGGCGATCGGGCTCTTCCCCGACAGCGTGGCGGGGCCGCTGGTGGCGGTGGTGGCGCGCGCCGTCACCGGCGGGGCGGTGATGGACTACCACCTCGCGCTCTGGCACGGCTTCACCCCGGCGCTCGGCCTGTCGGCGATCGCGGTCGCGGTCGGCCTGGGCGCGCTCGTCGCCTACCGGCGCGTGCGCGCGCTCTGGCAGGCGGGGCCGCACCCCGAGGCCAAGGCGATGTTCGACGCCTTCATCGAGGGCGCGGCCGCGCTCGCCCGCGGCATCACCCACGGCCTGCACAACGGCTCGCTGCAGCGCTATCTCGCCTTCGCGCTCACCGCCTTCACGCTCGCCGGCTTCGCCGCCTTCCTCGCCGCGCCCCACGCCGCGGGCACGCGCGCGCTGCTGCCGGCGCACCCGGCCGCGATCGCCGCCTGGGTGCTGCTGGTGGGCGGCTGCGCGCTCACCGTGATGCTGTTCCGCCGCCGCGTGCTGTCGGTGCTGGTGGTGGGCACGGTGGGCCTGATCGTGTGCCTGGCCTTCATCTACCTGTCCGCGCCCGACCTCGCGCTGACGCAGATCTCGGTCGAGGTCGCCACCGTCATCCTGATCCTGCTCGCGCTCTACTTCCTGCCCAAGGAAGGTCCGCAGAGCTCCTCGGTGCGCGCCGATCCGCTGCGCCACCTGCGCGACGGCGTGCTCGCCATCGTGGCCGGCATCGGCATGGCCGGGGCGAGCTGGGCGATGCTCACCCGCGACGGCAGCTCGCTGTCGAGCTACTACCTCGACAACTCGGTCTCGGGCGGCGGCGGCACCAACGTGGTCAACGTGATCCTGGTCGACTTCCGCGGCTTCGACACCTTCGGCGAGATCACCGTGCTCGGCATCGCCGCGCTGGCGATCTACGCCCTGCTCGACGGCGCGCTCTTCGGCCGCACCGGCCGTCGTCTGGGCGCGTGGTCCCCCGACCGTCCGCAGTCGGCCGACCGCCACCCGATGATCATGGTGGTGGCCACCCGGGTCATGCTGCCGCTGGCGATGCTGGTCGGCGCCTACATCTTCCTGCGCGGCCACAACCAGCCGGGCGGCGGCTTCATCGCCGCGCTCGTGGTGTCGATCGCGCTGATCATGCAGTACATGGCGAGCGGCTTCGGCTGGGCGGCGCATCGGGTCAAGGTCAACTACCACGCCATGATCGGCCTCGGCGTGCTGGTGGCCGCCGCCACCGGCATCGGCGCGATGGTGCTCGACCAGCCCTTCCTCACCTCCACCTTCGGCCACTTCCACCTGCCGCTGGTGGGCGAGTTCGAGCTCGCCAGCGCGATGGCCTTCGACACCGGGGTCTTCCTCACCGTGGTCGGCGCGGTCATGCTGGCGCTCGCCAACCTCTCGCGCATGGGGCGCTGGACCAGCCCCTACACCATCAACACCGGCGCGATGGACGTGGATCCGCGCGCCGCCTCGGGCAAGGAGCAGGGCTGATGGAATTCCTCGTCGCCAGCGCCATCGGCGTGATGACCGCGGCCGGCATCTACATGGTGCTGCGCGCGCGCACCTTCCCGGTGGTGATCGGCCTGTCGCTGCTCACCTACGCCACCAACCTGTTCCTGTTCGCCACCGGCCGCCTGGCGATCGGCCAGCCGCCGGTGATCTCCGCCGCCGCCACGGGCTACATCGACCCGCTGCCGCAGGCGCTCGTGCTCACCGCGATCGTGATCTCCTTCGGCATGACCGCGGTGGTGGTGGTGATGGCGCTGCGCGCCTACCTCGAGACCGGCAACGACCACGTCGACCTGCCCGGCGACGCCTCGCCCGAGGCCGCCGAGGACGACTGGAAGCTGCGCGCCCGCAAGCCGGCGCCGGCGACGGCGCGCAGCGGCCGCGGGGAGCGCGCATGAACCACCTGCTGATCCTCCCCATCCTGCTGCCGGCCGTGGTCGGCGCGCTGCTGGTGCTGGCCGCGCGCCACGACGGCGTGCTCGCGCGCACCTTCGCGGTGGCCTCCACCGTGCTGCTGCTCGCCATCGCCGTCGCGCTGCTGGTGCTCGCCAGCGACGGCCAGGTGCGCAGCTACGCGCTCGGCGCCTGGCCCGCGCCCTTCGGCATCGTGCTCGCGCTCGACCGCCTGGCGGCGCTGATGCTGGTGCTCAATGCCATCCTCGGCCTCGGCGTGCTGCTGTACGCGATCGGCGGCTGGGACCAGCGCGGCAAGCACTTCCACCCGCTCTTCCAGTTCGAGCTGATGGGCATCAACGGCGCCTTCCTCACCGGCGACTTCTTCAACCTCTTCGTGTTCTTCGAGATCCTGCTGATCGCCTCCTACGGCCTCATGGTGCATGGCGGCGGCGGGCTGCGG
This sequence comes from Thauera sp. DNT-1, assembly GCF_055393985.1. Taxonomy (NCBI): domain Bacteria; kingdom Pseudomonadati; phylum Pseudomonadota; class Betaproteobacteria; order Rhodocyclales; family Zoogloeaceae; genus Thauera; species Thauera sp. DNT-1. The sequence goes on from NZ_AP043752.1 coordinate 3,835,632, forward strand.
GTGAAGGCGGGCGTGCAGTACGTGGTCACCAACCTGGTCGGCTCCTCGGTGTTCCTGATCGCGGTCGGCATGATCTACAACGTCACCGGCACCCTCAACATGGCCGACCTCGCGCGCATCGTTCCGCAGGTGCCGGCGGCCGACCAGGCGCTGCTGCAGACCGGCGCGGTGCTGCTGCTGCTGGTGTTCGCGGTCAAGGCCGCGCTCGTGCCGCTGCACTTCTGGCTGCCCGGCACCTACGCCAACGCGCCCGGTCCGGTGGCGGCGCTGTTCGCGATCATGACCAAGGTGGGCGCCTATTCCATCCTGCGCCTGTACGTGCTCGCCTTCGGCGCCGACGCCGGGGCCGCGGCCTGGCTCGCCGCGCCCTGGCTGCTGCCGGCCGGGCTGCTCACCCTGGTGCTGGGCATGACCGGCGTGCTCGCCGCGCGCAGCCTCGGCCAGATGGCCAGCTTCGCGGTGATCGGCTCGATGGGCATGCTGCTCGCCACCGTGGCGGTGTTCACTCCGCAGGCCACCAGCGCCGCGCTGTACTACCTCATCCACTCCACGCTCGCCGCCGGCGCGCTCTTTCTCGTCGCCGATCTCGTCGCCGAGCGCCGCGGCGCGCAGCGCGACCGCTTCGCCGCGGCGCCGCGCATCGCCCAGGGCGGGCTGGTCGGCGGCCTGTTCTTCGTCGCCGCCATCGCCATGACCGGCATGCCGCCGCTGTCCGGCTTCATCGGCAAGCTGCTGGTGCTCGACGGCGTGCGCGCCTCGGCGCACGCGGCCTGGTTCTGGGCGCTGATCCTGACGACCTCGCTGATCGCCATCGTCGGCTTCGCGCGCGCCGGCAGCTTCGTGTTCTGGAAGCCGCACGCGCTGCCCGCCGCGCCCGCGTCCGCCTATCGCCCGGACGGCGCGCTGTCCTTCGTCGCCGTGGGCGGGCTGCTCGCCTGCCTGGTGCTGCTCACCGTGTTCGCCGGCCCGGTGCACGCCTGGCTGGAGCTCGTCGCGGCGCAGCTCTACGCCCCGGCCGGTTACATCGACGCGGTGCTCGGCGCCGCACAGGGGGTGCGCTGATGGGCGCGAAGCACGACAAGCTCGACCCGCGCAGCTTCACCGAACGCTGGCTGCCGCATCCGCTCATGAGCGCGGTGCTGGTGCTGCTGTGGATGCTGCTGCTCAACAGTTTCAGCTTCGGCGGGCTGGTGGTGGGCGTGGTGCTCGCGGTGGTGATCACGCGGGTGACGAGCAACTTCTGGCCCGAGCGCCCGCCGGTCAAGTCCTGGACCAAGGCCTTCGCCTACCTCGGCGTGGTGGCCTGGGACGTGGTGGTCGCCAACCTGCAGGTCACCCGCCTGATCCTGTTCCGGCCGGTGGGCAGCCTGGCCACGCGCTGGGTGGTGGTGCCGCTCGAGCTGCGCTCGCCCGAGGCCATCACCGTGCTCGCCGGCACCATCACGATGACGCCCGGAACGGTGTCCTGCGACCTCTCCGCCGACGGCCGCAGCCTGCTCGTGCACTGCCTCGACGCGCCCGACGCCGAGGAGGCCGTGCGCCAGATGAAGGAACGCTACGAGGACCGCCTCCAGGAGATCTTCCCATGATCGAATACGCCCTGCAGTTCGGCTTCGCCACCGCCTCGCTCGCGCTGCTGCTCAACCTGTGGCGGCTGCTGCGCGGCCCCGCGCTCATGGACCGCGTGCTCGCGGTCGACACCATGGTCATCAACATCATCGCGCTGATCGTGCTCGCCGGCATCCAGCAGCGCGCCACCCACTTCTTCGAGGCCGCGCTGCTGTTCGCGATGTTCGGCTTCATCTCCACCGTCGCCTACTGCCGCTTCATCCTGCGCGGCGACGTCATCGAGTGAGCGGAGACCCCTCATGACCTTCGTGCTCGAACTCCTCGTCTCGCTGCTGATCGTCGCCGGCGGCAGCTTCCTGCTCATCGGCTCCATCGGCATGGTCAAGCTGCCCGACCTGCTCACCCGCCTGCACGCGCCCACCAAGGCGACCACGCTCGGCGTGGGCGGCGCGCTCGCCGCGTCCATGGTGTTCTTCGCCGGGCTGGAGGGCACGCTGTCCATCCACGAGGTGCTGATCACCGCCTTCCTGTTCATGACCGCACCGCTCAGCGCCCACTTCATCGCCAAGGCCCACCTGCACGAGCACACCGAACTGCGCGACGGCCTCCCGCCCACCGGCCGCCCCTACGGCTGGAGCACCTTCGACGCCGCCCCCGGCCCCAGCGAGCCCGACGACGAAGACGAGCGCCGCGGCGCCCACGACTGAGCCCCGCCAGTCGCCCGATCGCGACTCGCGTCGCTCCCACAGCCCCGCGGTTCTCCGTAGGAGCGACGCAAGTCGCGATCACAGCCTTCCCGCCCCGACCCCGCCCCTCGCCGCCGCACCGCCCGATCGCGACTTGCGTCGCTCCCACAACGCCCCCCGAAGCGCCGCGGTTCTCTGCCCGATCGCGACTTGCGTCGCTCCCACAGGGCCCCCCGAAGCGCGGCGGTTCCCCGTAGGAGCGACGCAAGTCGCGATTACAGCGCCCCCGCAAGCGCGGCGGTTCTCCGCAGGAGCGGCGGGCGCGCCCTGGCACGCGGCCGGGCGCGCTCGGATGTCATCCGAAGCGCTCGTCCTCGCGCAGGAAGCGCCACTGCCCGAGCGGCAGGTCGCCGAGCTTCACGTGGCCGATGCGGACGCGCTTGAGGCCCACCACCTTCAGCCCCACCAGCTCGCACATGCGGCGGATCTGGCGTTTGCGGCCCTCGCGCAGCACGAAGCGCAGCTGGTCGTTGTTGATCCATTCGACCTCGGCCGGGCGCAGCGGGCGGTCGTCCAGCCACAGCCCGTGGTTGAGCAGCGCCAGCCCGTTCTCGGCCAGCGTGCCCTCGACGCGGACGATGTATTCCTTTTCGACCTTCGAGTCCTCGCCGATGAGCTGGCGGGCGATGCGGCCGTCCTGGGTGAGGACCAGCAGGCCGGTGGAGTCGATGTCGAGCCGGCCCGCGGGGGCGAGGTTCTTCAGGTGGCTGGGGTGGAAGCGCTGGGCGACGTCGCGGTCGGCCTGGTTGTCGGGGCCGATCAGGCTGACCGCGGGGGAATAGCCCGGCTCGGGCTGCCCGGAGACATAGCCCACCGGCTTGTGCAGCAGGATGGTGGCGCGCTGCTGCTGGGTGCGCGTGGCCTCGGGGGCGAGGGTGACGCGGGCGTCCTGGCCGACGCGCACGCCGAGCTCCGACACGCGCCGGCCATCGACGAAGACCCAGCCGCGCTCGATGAACTCGTCGGCCTCGCGCCGCGAGCACAGGCCGCGCTCGGCCATCAGCTTCGACAGCCGCACGCCCTCGACGGCGGCCCGCGCCTGCGCGGCTTCGGCGATGGCGGCCGCGGAGGCGGCGCGCGCTTCGAACGTGGCCGCGGCGGGGGGAGACGGGCGCTGGTCGCCTCTGCGCTCCGGCGCGGATTCCCGGCGCTGGGGCCGCTCCTCGCCCGTGCGTTGGGGACCCGACGAGCGCGGCGCGGCGCGTCCGCCATCCTCGCGATTCGAGGAGAAGTCGCGCCGCGGCGCACGTTCGTCGTCCCGGCGGCCCTGGGCGGACTCCCGGCGCGGGGCGCGTTCGTCCGCACCGCGTGCCGGCGCCCCGTCCCGGCGTGGCGGACGTGCATCTCCGCGCGGTGCGCGATCCTCGGCGCTGCGGCGCGGCGCGAAGTCGCCACGCGGGGCGCGCTCCTGGTCGCGCGCGGCAGCGCCCGGGGTACGCGGCGTGCGTTCCTTGTCGCGTGAAGCGGCGCCCGGAGTACGCGGCGTGCGCTCCTTGTCGCCTGGAGCGGCGCCCGGAGTACGCGACGTACGCTCCTGGTCGCGTGGGGCAGCGCCCGGAGTACGCGGTGTGCGTTCTTGGTCACGCGGGACGGTGCCTGGAGTACGCGGTGTGCGATCGCCACGTGCCGGCTTGGCTCCGTCTTCGCGGCGCGCGGGTTTGGCGCCTTCGTCCCGACGCGGGCCGCGTTCGTTCCGTTCCGGCTTCGCGGCACGCTCGGGGCGCCGCGAGGGCCGCTCGCCGGCGGTGGGCCTCGCGGGGGCCGGGTCCCGCGGCGAGCGCGATTCGGCCGCGGACTCGCGCCCGGAAGACGCCTCCTCGGCAGGCGCTTCGTCGTCCGCAGGCTTGCGCACGCCGAGCGTGCCCTGGATGCGCGAGGGTTGAGGGGTGGGCGGCTTTCTGCGGATGGTGTTCAACGTGATTCCCCGACGGTTCGAGAGCGCATTATCGCCGATGGCCGTGGCGATCACGAACGCGCGTGAGCGGCCGCTGATCGCGACTGTGGGAGCGACGCAAGTCGCGATCGTGCGGTGGGGAGGCGAGGAGCGTGGTCGGGGCGGGAAGGCTGTGATCGCGACTTGCGTCGCTCCTACGGGAAACCGCCGTGCTTCGGGCGGGGCTGTGGGAGCGACGCAAGTCGCGATGGGGCGGAGAACCGCCGGGCTTCGGGGGGTGTTGTGGGAGCGACGCGAGTCGCGATGGGGCGGAGAACCGCCGGGCTTCGGGGGGTGTTGTGGGAGCGACGCAAGTCGCGATCGGGCAGAGAACCGCCGCGCTTCGGGGGGTGTTGTGGGAGCGACGCGAGTCGCGATCGGGCAGAGAACCGCCGCGCTTCAGGGGGTGTTGTGGGAGCGACGCGAGTCGCGATCGTGCGGTGGGGAGGCGAGGGGCGTGGTCGGGGCGGGAAGGCTGTGATCGCGACTTGCGTCGCTCCTACATCTCGCTTCGGGCGTTGTGGTGTGGCGGAGACGCGTTCCCTTCGGCTTCCGCGAGCGCGTCTCCGAGCGCGCCGGTGATCGGGGCGATGCCCGAGCGGTGCGCGGCGCGGGACATGGCGTGGGCGGCGAGGGGGGCGGTGGCGAGGAGGACGAGCATCGCGAACAGCGCGGCGAGTGCGAAGCCGCCTTCGCTCGCGGCGGCCACGCCGGCGAGGATCAGCGCGGCGCCGAGCGCGCCGGCCTTGCTGGCGGCGTGCATGCGGGTGTAGCTGTCGGGCAGGCGCAGCACGCCGATCGCGCCGATCAGGCCGATCGACGCGCCGAGCAGCAGCAGCGCCGAGGATAGCCAGGCAAGGAATCCACTCATCGCGCAGCCTCCCCGTTCGCGCAAGGTTCCCGCTCCGTCCCCGCCGCCTCCCCACCCCCCGGCGCGCGACCCTGCGGGCCTGCTGCCGGGTCGGCCTCGCGGCCGCGGCGGCGGAAGAGGAGGATGAAGGCGGTGGTACCGAGGAAGGACACCAGGGACAGCACCACCGCGGCGTCGAGCAGCATGGGTTGGCCGGTGGACAGGGCGAGCAGGGCGATCGTGGCGATGGCGATCATGCTCAGCGCGTCGATCGCCACCACGCGGTCGGGCGCGCGCGGGCCGCGCACCAGGCGCAGCAGGATCAGCGCGGCGGCGAGGGCGAGCAGCGCGAAGGTGAGCGGCAGCACCCACGCCGCCCCGGCGATGCCGGCGTTCATGGCGTGTCCCTCCCGGTCGCATCGCCGGCATCCGCAGGCGCGCCGGCGTCGAGCCAGCGCAGCAGGCGGCGCTCGATCTCGCGCACCCCGGCCTCGACCTCGGCGGCCGTGCGCGCGTCGAGCGCGTGGATGTACATGAGGCCGGATTCCGGCCGGTAGTCGAGCGCCATCGTGCCCGGCGTGAGCGTCAGCAGGCAGCCGAGCAGGGTGGCGAAGCGATCGTCCGGACGCGCCAGGCGCATCGCCACCACCGCCGGTTGCGCCGCCGCGGCGCGACCGAGCACGATGCGCGCCACCCCCACGCTGGCGCGGAAGATCTCGCCGACGAACCACAGCGCGAACGCGCTGCCGAGCTCGAGCCGGCGCAGGTAGCGGCGGATGCCCAGAAGGTCGATCGCCAGGCGCAGCGCGACATACACGGCGACGAAGGCGGCGCATACGCCCAGCGGCCGCAGCGCGTCGGCATAGGCCGCGAGGCCGATCGCGAGCAGGAGGTGCAGGCCCAGCATGTTCAGTTTCCTCCCGCGCGCACGACCGCGTCGATGTAGGCCGCCGGGGCGGCGAGCTGCTGCGCCGCGGCCACCGCGTAGTCCATCACCGGCCCGGCCGCGAGGCCGATCGCCACCGTCATCGCCGCCAGCGCGCCCACCGCCCACAGCGCGGGCCGCAGCCCGTCCGCGCTGCGCAGGCCGCCCCCGCTTCCGTCGCCCCCGCTCCCGCTCCCAGCGCTCCCGCTCCCCTCGCCGGCCGGATGCGGCTTCAGGAAGGCCTCGTTCCAGATCTTGCTCATCGACAGCAGCGTGAACAGGCCGGTGACCAGCGCCACGCCGGCGGCGACCCAGGCGCGCGCGTCCAGGCTGGCCTCGACCAGCACGAACTTGGCCCAGAAGCCCGACAGCGGCGGAATGCCGGCGAGCGACAGCGCGGGAATCGCGAACAGCACCGCCAGCCAGGGCGCGTGCGCGTACAGCCCGCCCATCGCCGCCAGGCGCTCCGAGCCGGTCAGGCGCGCGGCGATGCCGCCGATGAAGAACAGGTTGGCCTTCACCACGATATGGTGGATCAGGTAGAACACCGCGCCGGCGAGCGCGAGCGGCGTCGCCAGCGCCAGCCCCAGGATCATGTAGCCGACCTGGCTGACGATGTGGAAGGACAGGATGCGCCGCACCTCGACCTGCGCCGCGGCGCCGAGCACGCCGATCAGCATGGTCGCGCACGCCACCCACAGCAGCACCTCGTGGGCGATGCCCGCTTCCGGCCAGAACAGCGTGACGAGGCGGATCAGCGCATACACGCCGACCTTGGTGAGCAGGCCGGCGAAGAGCGCCGACACCGGCGTCCACGCCACGTGGTAGGAGGCCGGCAGCCAGCCGAAGACCGGGAACAGCGCGGCCTTGATCGAGAACGCGGTCAGCATCAGCACCACCGCCGCGTGCGCGGTCGCCGGCACCTCGCCGGCGGCGAAGGCCTGCGCCAGCAGCGCCATGTTGAGGCTGCCGCTGGCGCCGTAGAGCAGGCCGGCGGCGAGCAGGAACATCATCGTCGCCACCAGGTTGAGCACCACATACACCACCGTGCCCGCCAGCCGGCGCCTGCCGCCGCCGAGCACCAGCAGCGCGAAGGAGCCCACCAGCAGCACCTCGAACCACACGTAGAGGTTGAACACGTCGCCGGTGATGAAGGCGCCGCACACCCCCACCAGCAGCCCATGCACCAGCGCGTGGAAGTCGCGTCCGCGCGCCGGGTCCTCGTCGTGTGCCAGCGCGAACACGATGGTCGCGCTGCCGACGATGCCGGTGATCGCCACCATCGCCGCGGAGAGCCGGTCGATCACCAGCGTGATGCCGTAGGGGGCCGCCCAGCTGCCGGCCTGGCTGGCGAGGATCCCGCCCTGCGCCGCCAGCGCCACCAGCGCGAGCCCGGCGCCTGTGAGGGCGAGCGCGCCGGCCAGGCTCAGCGCCGCCACCGCGCGTGGCCAAGGGCGCGCGAACAGGGTCGCCACCAGGGTGGCGAGCGGGATCAGCAGCGGAGCGACGACGAGCGCGTTCATGCGGCGTCTCGCGGCGCGGGCAGGTCTGGCGCCGGCTCCTCGGCCACCGCGGTGATGCGGTCGGTCTCGACGTGGCCGTGCAGCGCCCAGCTGCGCTCGAGCACCGCGAGCGCGAACACGAAGAGCGCGAAGCCGATCACGATCGCGGTCAGCACCAGCGCCTGGGGCAGCGGATTCGCGGCCAGCGCCGGCGCGCCCGCCGCGCTCGCGAAGGCCGCGGCGAGCCCGTCGAGCCGCCCCGCGGAGAACACCGCCAGGTTCACCCCGTTGCCGAGCACCACCACCCCGAGCACCACGCGCAGCAGCCCGCGGTCGAGCATCATCCAGATCCCGATCGCCACCAGCACGCCGACGGTGAGCGCAACGACGATTTCCATCTTCAGTCCTCCCGCTCGAGCACGCCGAGCAGCACGTGCAGCACCGCGCCGAGCACGGTCAGGAACACCCCGAGGTCGAACAGCAGCGGCGTGCCCAGCGCCAGCCCGGCGGGGAAGATCCAGTGGCCGGCGAGGAAGGGGCCGCCGTGGAACAGCCCCACCAGCCCGGCGCAGGCCGCGACCCCCAGCCCGCCCGCCAGCATCGCCAGCGGCGGCACGCGCAGCAGCGCGCGCGCCCGCGTGGTGCCGAAGGCGAGCGCCACCAGCACCGCCGCGCTCGCCGCCACCAGGCCGCCGATGAAGCCGCCGCCCGGCAGGTTGTGGCCGCGCCACAGCAGCATCAGCGCCACCAGGGCGAGCAGCGCCGACAGCGGCAGGATGCCCTGGCGCAGCAGCACCGAGCCGAAGTCCGCGCTACCCGCGGTCGCGCCGCGCGTCCGCGCGCCGGGGTCGCCGCCGGCGAGCAGCCCGGCCGCCGCCAGCCCGGCCAGCCCGACGACGAGGATCTCGCCAAGCGTGTCGAGTGCGCGGAAGTCCACCAGGATCACATTCACCACGTTGGCGCCGTGGCCGCCCGGCAGGCTGTTGTCCAGGTACCAGCGCGCGATGTCGCCGGGGAGCGGCTGGCTCACCGTGGTCAGCATCATCGCCGCCACCACCGCGCCGATCACGATCGCCACCACGGCGTGGAAGCGCTTCGCCGCCGGCTTGCGCGAACCCACCAGGCGGGTCGGCGGCAGGCGGCGCAGCACCAGGGCGAGGAAGATCACCGTCAGGGTCTCGACCATCAGCTGCGTGATCGCCACGTCGGGCGCGCGCGCGGCGAGGAAGAACAGCGCCATGCCCAGCCCGCTCGCCCCCAGCGTGGCGACCAGCGCGACGCGGCCGGGGCTCACTGCGGCGGCGGCCGCGCCCGCCACCGCGAGCACGCAGCCGAGCGCCGCGGCGAGGTTGATCGGGCTGGTGGCCTGCGGCCAGGCAAGGCCGTCGCCGGTCGAGGCGAACAGCCCGATCAGCGCGCAGCCGGCGATCGCCAGCACCAGCGCGCTGATGTGCTGGCGCAGCGAGCCGTGCTGGAAGCGGTCGGCCACGCCGCCGGCGAACACGAACACGCGCTTCAGCAGGCGGTCCCAGATGCGGTCGCCGCTCACCCGCCACAGCACGCGCCACAGCGACAGGCGACGGCGCAGGCGGGTGCGCTGCAGGTAGAAGAACACCCCCAGCGCCACGGTGAGCAGGCTGGCGAGCAGGGCCGGGGTGACGCCGCCCCACAGATACAGGTTCACCGGCACCGTGGCGCGCGACACCGCCTGCACCGCGGCGTCGATCAGCCACACCTCGGCGAGGTTGTTGAAGGCGCCGAACACGAAGCCGCCGATCGCCAGCAGCATCGGCCCCAGCCACATCGGCAGGCTCACCTCGTGCGGCGGCTGCGGGTAGCGCCCCTCGCGGCCGAGGAAGGCGCGCACGAAGACGAGGCCGGCGGCGGTCAGCAGCAGCGCGTTGGTGAGGATCATCACCGCGGTGGTGACCCAGCCCGCCACGCCGAGCTCGATCAGCCCGGCGTACTTGAACTCCTTGGCGATGAAGCCGAAGAAGGGCGGCAGCCCGGCGTTGGAGAAGGCCGCCAGCGCCACCGCGAAGCCGGTCAGCGGCATGTGGCGGATCAGCCCGCCCAGCAGCGCGATCTGGCGCGTGCCGGTGGCGTGGTCGATGGCGCCCACCGCCATGAACAGCGCCGCCTTGTAGAAGGCGTGCGCCACCAGGTAGATCGCGAAGGCCTGCAGGCCGTAGTGCGTGTTGGTGCCGAGCAGCATGACGAGCTGGCCGAGCACGGTCACCGTCGTGTAGGCCAGCACGCGCTTGAGGTCGGTCTGGCGGATCGCCAGCACCGCGCCGACCAGCGCGGTGGCGGCGCCCACGGTGATCAGGATCGTCCCCCAGCTCGTCGAGCCGCCGAGCGCCGGGTTGAGGCGCGCGAGCAGATACACCCCGGCCTTCACCATCGTCGCCGAGTGCAGGTAGGCCGACACCGGCGTGGGCGCCGCCATCGCGTTGGGCAGCCAGAGGTGGAAGGGCAGCTGCGCCGACTTGGTGAAGGCGCCGATCAGCACCAGCGCGAGGATCGCGGGGTAGAGCGCGTGCTCGGCGATCGCCTCGCCCGACAGCCCGGAGAACTGCCAGCTCCCGCCCACGCTGCCGAGCAGGATCAGCCCGGCGAGCAGCGCCAGCCCGCCGCCACCGGTGATCAGCAGCGCCTGCAGCGCCGCGCGGCGCGACCCCGCCTTGTCGTGCTGGAAGGCGATGAGCAGGAAGGAGCAGACGCTGGTCAGCTCCCAGAACACGAACATCAAGATCAGGTCGTCCGCCAGCACCAGCCCGAGCATGGCCGCCATGAAGCCGAGCAGGTAGGCGTGGAAGCGGCCGAGGTGGTGGTGGTCGGAGAGATAGGCGCCGGCGTAGAGCACGATCAGCGTGCCGATGCCGGTGATCAGCAGCGCGAACAGCAGCGACAGCCCGTCGAGCCGGAAGGCGAGCTCCACCCCGAGCGCCGGCACCCAGGCCAGGCTGGACGTGACGACCCCGCCGCCGGCGACGGTCGGCATGTGGACGAGAAAGTGGACAAAGGCCGCCAGCGGCGCCAGCGCGAGCACCCAGCCCGCGCGCTCGCCGAGGCGGCCGACCAGCGGCACCGCGGCCAGCATCGCGAAGGCGATCAGGCCGATGCTGGCAAGCACGTCCTACCCCGGCAGGTGCTGGTCAAGATGAAGTCTCCCAAACGAAGCCAGCGCGCCGATCGGGCACGCCTTGCGTGTTTCTGTCCGGAGACTGACCGTCGGCTTGCGGGCGGGGTTCCGCAAAACGGCGGGAGGGGGGAGGGGAGAAGCGGGGAAGCGGGGAAGCGGGGGAGCGGGGGAGCGGGGGAGCGGGGGAGCGGGGGAAGCGGGGGAAGCGGGGGAAGCGGGGGAAGCGGGGAGGGAAGCGGCAAAGCGCTCCCCCTCCTTGCGGCGGGGAGCGCGGATGCCGGGCCGGGCCCTAGTGTGCGTGGTGGGCAACGCGCGGCTGGCCGTGCGCGCCGATTTCCGGGTGGGCGTCGTAGAGGCCGCTCTGGCGAGCGAAGCAGCCGTTCAGCGGGCATTTCTGACCGGGCGGGCAGCCATGTTCGAAAGCGCATTCCCTACGGGTTTCGTCCAGCAGCACCATTTGATTCATGGCTTCGCAACGGGCGATCGGGGCGTCGAATGTACACATGATGGTCTCCTTCCAATGTCGCGGTCTCTTCTCGGTAGAGTCGGAAAACCGTGACTTATTTCACGAACTGTTCGCTTCCAATCTAGGTGCTTGTTGCGCAAACGCAGCGTGAATATGGACAAAGGTTGACCAGGATCAAGTTTCAGCCAATTTTGCCGCCAAGGCCGCCTATCGGCCCCGCCAGCGCCGAACCGCACCGGGCCACGGCCGAAGATCGCCGCCGGCGCTGAACGACATCGGGCCACAGGCGTTGGCATGGTTTTCGTAGGAGCGACGCAAGTCGCGATCGGGCGGTGCGGTGGTGGTGGGCGTGGTCGGGGCGGGAAGGCTGCAATCGCGACTTGCGTCGCTCCCACGAAAACCGGCGCGCTTCGGGAGGGGCTGTAGGAGCGACGCAAGTCGCGATCGGGCGGTGCGGTGGTGGTGGGCGTGGTCGGAGCGGGAAGGCTGCAATCGCGACTTGCGTCGCTCCCACGAAAACCGGCGCGCTTCGGGAGGTGTTGTAGGAGCGACGCAAGTCGCGATCGGGCGGTGCGGTGGTGGTGGGCGTGGTCGAGGCGGGAAGGCTGCAATCGCGACTTGCGTCGCTCCCACGAAAACCGGCGCGCTTCGGGAGGGGGTGTAGGAGCGACGCAAGTCGCGATCCGGGCGGCGGGAGACGCGATCCGGGCGGGGCGGTTTTGCGCATGCTGGCGTAATCCCCTACAATTCGCCCAACTTGGGTGTTGCAATGCAGCAATGAGGAATAGTTCCTCAGGGGCTGCGCGTGGCATGGTCCACAAGGTGTCGGGAATCTTTACACTTTGCTCGGACAGCAGATCGGAGCGGCGCGGCGCGGGGGCTTTAACCTCTCCGTAACGCACTGACTCGACACTGGTTTGGTGCAATGCATTATTTGCTGGCGCGTTTTTTGCTGTAAACCACGGCGCCGAGTTGCCTGCGATGACCCCCCTGGAACCGGCTCCACGCCTCGATCCGGGCATCATCGGCAAGGCACCCGAAACGCATATCGTGCAAGCAAACATGCCGGCATGTCGCGACGCCGCCGCCGAGGCGCGCGCGGGGCAAGCCGCAAAACTCGAACGGGGTTTTCGATGAGTCGCTTCACCACCGACCGGATCGCCCACTGCGGCGCATCCAATGGCGCCGTGCGCGCCACCGACGCCAGTGGCCTTGACGCCCGCGCGGCCGGTCCTGCCACCCGCGCGGACGCGATCCGCAGCGGCGGTCTCGTCCGCACTGCCGTGATCGCCTTCGCCGCCGCGGCCATCGGCGGCTGCACCCTCATCCCCGGCACCAGCGGCAGCCTCATGCGCGAGGAGTCCAGCGTGCCGCTGCCGGTCACCGAGGGCACCGACACCGTCCCGGCCAACGTCAAGCTCAAGCCCATCACCGCCGAGCTGATCATCGAACAGCACCAGGCCAAGGAGTCGCGCTTCCGCACCGGCAAGGCCGGCGGCCAGACCGCCACCCGCGCGAGCGATCCCAAGAAGATCCCCGGCTTCGACTACCAGGACTACAAGCTCGGCCCCGGCGACATCATCAACGTCATCGTCTGGGACCACCCCGAGATCACCATCCCGGCCGGCTCCTACCGCTCGGCCGAGCAGTCCGGCACCCTGGTCGCCGAAGACGGCACCATCTTCTTCCCCTTCGCCGGCGTGGTGAAGGTCGCCGGCCTCACCACCCGCGAGGTGCGCCAGGTCCTCGCCAAGCGCATGGCCAGCGTCATCGAAAACGTCCAGCTCGACGTGCGCATCGTCTCCTTCCGCAGCAAGCGCGTATATGTCGTCGGCGAAGTCGCCAAGCCCGGCCTGCAGCCGATCGACGACATCCGCATGACCCTGGTCGAGGCCATCAACCGCGCCGGCAACATCACCGAAGAGGCCGACCACGGCAACGTGCTGCTCACCCGCAACGGGCAGACCTGGCGGGTCGACCTGCAGGCGCTGTACGAAGAGGGCGACGTCAGCCAGAACGTGCTGCTGCAGCCGGGCGACATCATCAACGTGCCCGACCGCCAGCTCAACAAGGTCTTCGTGCTCGGCGAGGTGCGCAACCCGGGCTCGTTCGTCATGAACAAGCGCCGCACCACGCTCGCCGAGGCGCTGTCCGACGCCGGCTTCGTCAACCAGAGCACGTCCGACCCGGCCTGGGTGTACGTGATGCGCAGCGACAACGGCAGCGCCGAGCTCTTCCACCTCAACGCCCGCTCCCCCGACGCGCTGCTGCTGGCCGAGCGCTTCCCGCTGCTGCCGCGGGACGTGGTGTATGTCGATGTGGCGGCGATCGCGCGCTGGAACCGCGTGGTCAGCAACATCCTGCCGACCTCGCAGATGCTGCAGCTCACCAGCGAGACGCGGTATCCGCTGTTCGGCGGCCGGCAGTAACAAGGAACCGCGCCGGCCCGATTCCCGCGACGGAACGGGCTTCGCACGGTTCTTGTAGGAGCGACGCAAGTCGCGATCGGCGCGTTCGATGAGCCGCGGCGCGCAATGGAGGCGCTGGGATCGCGACTTGCGTCGCTCCTACGGAAATTGATTGGCAACACACAACTACACAACAGGAACCTACACCCTTGCGTCGAGAAACTGCACCCTCCGCCGTGGCTGAAGTCGGGAATCCTGTCCGCGCCAAGTCCATGCGCGACGACCGGGACGACTTCATCAACCTGGGCGAGATCATCGCCGTCCTGCTCGAATACAAGTGGCTGATCCTCGCCGTCACCTTCTTCGCCGTCTTCATCGGCGCGGTGGTGGCCTTCGTGTCCACGCCCATCTACCGCGCCGACGGGCTGGTGCAGGTGCAGGACAGCAAGGGGCCCAAGGGCGGGCTGGCCGCGCTGCGCGACGTGGAGGCCGTGCTCGGCGAGAACAGCTCGGTCACCGCCGAGCTCGAGATCCTGCGCTCGCGCATGATCCTCGGCCGCGTGGTCGAGCGCCTGCGCCTCGATATCCGCGCCACCCCCGACTACTTCCCCATCTTCGGCCGCGCGCTCGCGCGCCGCTATAACGGCGAGCAGCCCGCCGCGCCGCTGCTCGGCCTGGGCAGCTACGCCTGGGGCGGCGAGCGCATCACCGTGCAGACCCTCGAGGTGCCGTCCTACCTGGTCGGCCTGCCGCTCACCCTCATCGCCGGCGACAACGGCGGCTTCACCCTCTACGACGACCAGGACCAGCCCCTGCTCGACGGCAGCATCGGCCAGCCCGCCAGCAGCGCCGACGGCAAGACCACGCTCTTCGTCGCCGAGCTCGTCGCCCGCCCCGGCACCCATTTCGATCTCGCCCGCATCAGCCAGATCCAGGCCATCGCCGCCCTGCGCGAAGACCTCGAAGTGCGCGAGCGCGCGCGCCAGTCCAACGTGATCGAAGCCGCCTACAGCGACGCCGACCGCGCCGAAGCCGAGCGCCTGCTCAACGAAGTCCTCAACGCCTACGTGCGCCAGAACGTCGAATACCGCTCCGCCGAGGCCGACGCCACCCTGGCCTTCCTCGAAAAGCAGCTCCCCGAGCTCAAGGCCCAGCTCGACACCGCCGAAGCCGCCTACAACGACTACCGCCAGACCCGCGGCTCGGTCGACCTCACCCTCGAGACCCAGTCGGTGCTCAGCTCCATCGTCAAGGTGGACGCCGACGTCGTCGAACTCCAGCAAAAGCGCGACGAGCTGCGCCAGCGCTTCACCCCCGAGCACCCCCAGGTCAAGGCCATCGACTCGCAGCTCGGCCGCCTGCGCGCCGTGCGCGGCACTCTCGACAAGGACGTCAACCGCCTCCCCGACACCCAGCAGACCGCGCTGCGCCTGCGCCGCGACGTCGAGGTCGCCACCGCGCTCTACACCAACCTGCTCAACAGCGCCCAGCAGCTGCGCGTGGCGCGCGCCGGCACCGTCGGCGACGTGCGCGTGATCGACCCCGCCGCCACCGCGCCGCTGCCGGTCGCGCCGCGCAAGGCGCTCATCCTGCTGCTCTCGGGCGTGCTCGGCGTGCTCGGCTCGCTCGGCCTGGTGTGGGCCATCCGCAGCCTGCGCGTGGTCGTCGAAGACCCGCAGACCATCGAGCGCGAGCTCTCGCTGCCGGTGTACGCCACCGTGCCCGACAGCAAGGACGAAGCCGTGCTGTCGCGCGCCATCGCCCGCGGCAAGACCGACAAGGGCCAGCTCCTCGCCACCGCCCACCCCGACGACGACGCCATGGAGAGCCTGCGCAGCCTGCGCACCACGCTGCACTTCGCGCTGCTCGGCGCCGAGAAGGGCTCGGTGCTCATCACCGGCCCGGCGCCCGGCGTGGGCAAGAGCTTCATCAGCAAGAACCTCGGCGCCGTGCTCGCCCAGGCCGGCAAGCGCGTCATGCTGGTCGACGGCGACCTGCGCAAGGGCCACATCAACAAGGCCTTCGGCATCGGCCGCGGTGTGGGCGTGTCCGACTACATCATGGGCGCCGCCAGCATCGAGCAGATCGTCAAGCCCACCGGCATCGACAACTTCGCCCTCGTCACCACCGGCCAGATCCCGCCCAACCCGTCCGAGCTCCTCATGCACCCGCGCTTCGCCGCGCTGCTCGCCGAGCTCGAAAAGCAGTGCGACGTGCTCATCATCGACGCGCCCCCGGTGCTCGCCGTGTCCGACGCCGCCATCATCGGCCGCCAGGTCGGCGCCACCCTCCTGGTCGCCCGCGCCGGCCGCCACCCGGTGCGCGAGCTCGAGCAAGCCATCAAGCGCTTCGACCAGGCCGGGGTCGAGGTCAAGGGATTCGTGTTCAACGGCTTCGACCTCACCCGACAACGGCATCGTTTCGGGTACGAGGGCTATCACTACCAGTACAAGTACAAGGCGTGAGGATCGATTGGGGCGCCCGAGCCGATCCGGGCGGCCCAGATCGCGACTTGCGTCGCTCCTACGAGAACCACACCCCCTGTGGGAGCGACGCAAGTCGCGATAGCCACCATCCGAACCCCCGCCACTACACCCGCCACTACACCCCTGTAGGAGCGACGCAAGTCGCGATAGCCGCCATCCCGACCCGCCCACGCCCAAGGTCGCCGGGTCCGGAACCGCCTGAATCGCGACTTGCGTCGCTCCTACAAAACCAAAACCAAAACCCTAAACCTCCAAAACCTTCCCACCTTCACTTCCACTCGACACCATCATGCACACCCTAGCCACCCTCAAGCTCGCCATCATCGGCCTCGGCTACGTCGGCCTGCCGCTCGCGGTCGAATTCGCCAAGAAGCGCTCCGTCGTCGGCTTCGACATCAACCAGGCCCGCATCGACGCCCTCAAGACCGGCCACGACGCCACCCTCGAGGTCTCCGACGAAGAGCTTCGCGAAGCCACCGGCCTGCAATACAGCGCCAACCTGCAGGACCTCGCCGCCTGCAACACCTTCATCGTCACCGTCCCCACCCCCATCGACGAGCACAAGCAGCCCGACCTCACCCCGCTGGTCAAGGCGAGTGAAACCATCGGCAAGGTGCTCAAGAAGGGCGACATCGTCATCTACGAATCCACCGTCTACCCCGGCGCCACCGAAGAAGACTGCGTCCCCGTCCTGGAAAAGTTCTCCGGCCTCAAGTTCAACGTCGACTTCTACGCCGGCTACAGCCCCGAGCGCATCAACCCGGGCGACAAGGAACACCGCGTCTCCACCATCAAGAAGGTCACGTCCGGCTCCACCCCCGAGGTCGCCGAGCTGGTCGACCAGCTTTACCGCCAGATCATCGTCGTCGGCACCCACAAGGCCGAGAGCATCAAGGTGGCCGAAGCCGCCAAGGTCATCGAGAACACCCAGCGCGACGTCAACATCGCCCTCATCAACGAGCTCGCAATCATCTTCAACAAGATGGGCATCGACACCGAGGCCGTGCTCCAGGCCGCCGGCAGCAAGTGGAACTTCCTGCCCTTCCGCCCGGGCCTGGTCGGCGGCCACTGCATCGGCGTGGACCCCTACTACCTCACCCACAAGGCGCAGTCGATCGGCTACCACCCCGAGATCATCCTCGCCGGCCGCCGCCTCAACGACGGCATGGGCGCCTACGTGGTGTCGCAGCTCGTCAAGGCCATGCTCAAGCGCCGCATCACCGTCGAAGGCGCGCGCGTGCTGGTCATGGGCCTCACCTTCAAGGAAAACTGCCCCGACCTGCGCAACACCCGCATCGTCGACATCGTCAAGGAACTCGGCGAATACAACATCCAGGCCGACGTGTACGACCCCTGGGTGGACGTGGCAGAAGCCCAGCACGAATACGGTCTCACCCCGATCGACGCACCGCAGCCCGGCGCCTACGACGCGATCATCGTCGGCGTGGCGCACCAGCAGTTCAAGGACATGGGGGCCGAGGCCATCCGTGCGCTCGGCAAGGCGGAGCATGTGGTCTATGACTTGAAATACGTCATGCCGCGCAAGGCCGCCGACCTCCGTCTCTAAGCGCACTCCACGCTCCTCCCGTAGGACCGACGCAAGTCGCGATGCGGGCCAAAGGCCCGCTTTGCCATACAAATCGAGTCACCCATGACGCGCTACGAAGAACTCTGCCTCGACCTCCCCAAGAACCCGAAGACCTGGCTCGTCACCGGCGTGGCCGGCTTCATCGGCTCCAACCTGCTTGAAACTCTCCTCAAGCTCGATCAAGTAGTGGTCGGCCTGGATAACTTCGCCACCGGCTACCAGCGCAACCTCGATGAAGTAAAGAGCCTCGTAACGCCCGACCAATGGTCCCGTTTCACCTTTATCGAGGGCGACATCCGCAAGCTCGAAGACTGCCAACTCGCTTGCTCGGGTGTCGATTACGTCCTGCATCAAGCCGCACTGGGTTCTGTACCTCGCAGCCTCAATGATCCGATCACCAGCAACGCGACCAATATCGACGGCTTTCTGAATATGTTGGTCGCCGCGCGTGATGCACAGGTCGCCAGCTTTACCTATGCGGCCAGCAGTTCCACTTACGGCGACCATCCGGGCCTGCCAAAGGTCGAGGACGTGATCGGTAAGCCGCTCTCTCCCTACGCGGTCACCAAGTATGTGAACGAACTCTATGCGGACGTGTTCGCCCGCAGTTACGGGTTCACCACAATCGGCTTGCGTTACTTCAACGTCTTCGGCCGACGCCAGGACCCGGACGGTGCCTATGCCGCAGTCGTGCCGAAATGGGCGGCTTCGATGATTAAGGGCGAGGATGTGTTCATCAACGGCGACGGCGAGACTAGTCGAGACTTCTGCTATGTCGATAACGCCGTCCAAGCGAACCTTCTTGCTGCCGTCGCGACATCCGGAGCGGCGAGAAATCAGGTCTATAACGTGGCGGTAGGTGGGCGTACCAATTTAAATCAACTATTCGGTGCGCTGACGAAGACGCTTGAGAATCAGGGAGTGCAATACGTGAAGTTTCCTGTGTACAGAGACTTTCGTGCAGGGGATGTTCGCCACTCTCAAGCGTGTTTAGAAAAAATCAGGTCGCTTCTGGGGTACGAGCCAAGCCATACGGTTGTAGATGGCATAGAGGCTGTTATTCCATGGTATCTCGCGCAGCATGAGTCTATATGACCGGATGTTCAAGAACTCATGGGTTTCGAGGTAGCGTACTCTAAAGAGTTAGCGGATCTTTACTTTTAGACATGTGATCTGGTGGCGGTTTATGCGAAGGCAATTCACGCTGAGTAACTATCATTGGGCTTTGCTTGCAAATCTCGTCCAGGTTTTTTTCTCTTGGCTCCTTCTGTTTACAGTTATTAGGCTGGGTAGTAAACAGGATGTTGGTCTGTTTTCCTATTTACAGGCGGTCTTATTGCCATTGCAGCTTTTTTTTACTTTGAAGCTAAGAACAATTCAGTGTTCCGATGTGCAATGTGCGAATGAAGTCGTTGAATATCACCGTGTTCGGCAAATTGCAGCAGCTAGCTTCTTGGTGCTATCACTGGTCCTATTGCTGATTTTGAATCTTCCCGAGGCATCCTTCTTTGCCGGGCTGTTCTTCGTTTTGTCTTATGTTGTATATATTCTCCGGGAGACATATGTCGCGGAGTTTCAGCGGGCCTTGCAGAATCAGAATTTCTTCGTTGTCAATGCATCTTCCGCACTATCTTCATCTTTGCTTTTTATTTTATTGTATTTTTTTTCTGAAAATTTAGTTCTTTCGCTAGCTGGGTTGGTCTTCGGTCGAGTAATTTCATACGCAGTTGTCGAGAGAATAGTCTATTTCCGAAGCGCTTCGGGTAGAGTGGAGCAGTTTAGAAAAAAACCTAAAGCAGAAAGAGTAAAGAGTTTATTTGGTCGTGCATGGCCTCTTGGGTTTGCCGCTCTTTTGGGAAGCCTATTTACCTCAATTCCAAAGATTTTGATTGAGAGTGATCTAGGTCTCGAATCGTTGGCAGATTATTCTGCCGTTACGTCACTCTTGGTCGCTTACAATCTTCTGATAAGTTCCTTCGTGCAGTCTGCGCTGCCCGACGCAGCAAAGATGTACTCCGTTGATAGGATCAAGTTCTTCAGAATGATGCGTTTTGCATTCCGTAGGCTTTTCTTGGTAACGCTTTTTGTTGGATCTTTCTTTTATTTCTTCGGTACGCAGTTTTTGGTGGTGGTTTTTGGTGACGAGTATGGCCGCCTTGAGCCAGAACTGTTGTTTGTTGTTTTGAGTGGTGCCTTTCTTTCCGTATTTTCGATCGCTAATTTAATGCTGTCGAGCCGTAAGCGCTCCACGAACCCCATCCTTACGTAGCCCCCGTTGAGCCCTCATGCTTCGGCTTCCGTTTTTCGGGGAGCACGAGCATGTCGGAGCGCAGTACGTTCTGGTTGTCGCACCTGTCGGCAATCGAAGCCGAGGGCATCACCACGAAGGCGTACGCCGAGCGCGAGGGGCTGTCGCCGCAGGCGCTCTACCAGTGGCGCAAGCGCCTGGTGGCCGGTGGCCGTCGTAGCCGCGCCAAGCTTGGCGGATTCGTCCCGATCCAGATCGAACCCTCGATGACGCCCCGCGCGGGCTGCACGGTGGTGATCGACGCGCAGTTGCGGCTCGAATGCGCGATGCTGCCCGGCGTCGACTGGCTGGCCGCGCTGTCGGTGGCCCTTGCCGAGCGGGGGCGCTGATGCACCCGGGGCATTCGATCGGTGCGGTGTATCTGTACCGGCCGGCGATCGACTTTCGCAAATCCATCGGCGGACTGTCGGCACTGGTCGAGCAGGAGCTGGGGCTGAACCCGTTCGGCGACGCACTGTACCTGTTCATCAACCGTCGCCGCGACAAGCTCAAGGCGCTGTACTGGCACCGCAACGGCTTTTGCCTCTGGTACAAGCGGCTCGAAGCCGAGCGCTTCGCCTGGCCGGCGGCCGAGGCGGGCGAGCCCACCTGCGTACTGACGATGAAGGAGCTCGAATGGCTGCTTGAGGGCTTCGATCTGTGGGCGGCAAGGCCGCATAAAACGCTGCAATACCAATCAGTTACGTAGCGTGATCGGGTATAATTCCGGCATGCCGCAACGTACCGCCGCCCCTCGCTCGAACCCTTCCGTTGGCGTGTGCGCATCCGTCCTGGCCGAGCTGTTGCCCGACGATCCAGCAACGCTCAAAGCCTTGTTGCTGGCACAGCAGCGTGCCTTCGAGACGCGTGAAGCCGAACGGCAGGCAGCCTTCGAGGCCCGTGAGGCCGCACTCCAGAAAGTCTTCGATGCGCGGGAGGCTGAACGCCAAAGAGCCTTCGATGCGCGGGAGGCTGAACTGCAAAAGGCCTTCGAGGCACGCATCCTCGAGCTCTACGAGCAGCTTCGCCTGGCGCGTCGGCGCATGTTCGGGCCCAGCAGCGAATCGCACGCGGGCCAGGCCTGGCTCTTCGACGAGGCCGAGGCGCTGGCCGAGTCCGCACCCGAGGCGCTCGACACCGCAACCTTGCCGCCGCCGGCCACCGAGACGACGGGTGAGGCGTCCGCCGACACCGGCAAGAAGAAGGCGCGTGGTAAGCGCAAGCCCTTGCCCATCGAGCTGCCGCGCATCGACGTCGTCCATGACGTCCCCGAGGCCGAGCGCACCTGCGCCTGCGGCACGCCCATGGTCGAGATCGGCCAGGACGTCAGCGAACAGCTCGACATCGTCCCGATGCAGGTGCGTGTGCTGCGCCATATCCGCAAGCGCTACGGCTGCCCCGAGGGCGACCAGGCGCCGGTCACCGCCCGCGCCCCGGCGCAGGTGCTGCCCAAGAGCAACGCCAGCAACGACCTGCTGGCCTTGCTGATCGTCATCAAGTACGTCGATGGGCTGCCGCTGGCGCGTTTCGAGTACGTGCTCGCTCGCGCAGGCGTGCTTGTGCCGCGCCAGACCCTGGCGCGCTGGGTGATCGGTACCGCCCAGGCGCTGCAGCCGCTCGCCAACCTGATGCGCGACGTGCTGCTCGGGCACGACGTCATCCACATGGACGAAACCCCGGTGCAGGTGCTCAAGGAGCCTGGCCGGGCAGCCACGAGCAAGAGCCAGATGTGGGTGCAGCGCGGCGGACCGCCGGGCAAGCCGGTGGTCCTCTTCGAGTACGATCCGAGCCGCGCGCAGGCGGTGCCCTTACGCCTGCTCGAAGGCTGGAAGGGGCATCTGATGGCCGACGGGCTCGAGAGCTACGGCGCAATTGCCTTCACCGAAGGGGTGACCCGGCTCGGTTGCTGGGTGCACGCGCGACGTCGTTTCGTCGATGCCAGCAAGGTGCTGCCTGCCGGCAAGCGCGGCCGCGCCCACGAAGCGCTGGCCCTGATCGGCAAGCTCTACGCCATCGAGAAGGACGCGCGCGAACTGAACGACGCCCAGCGCCTGGCGCTACGCCAGAGCAGAAGCCGCGCCGTCATCGACGAACTGCGCCGTTGGCTCGACCAAGTGCTCCCCACCGTGCCGCCCACCTCGGTGCTCGGGGGTGCCCTGGGCTACCTGCATCGGCAGTGGCCGCGTCTGACGCGCTACCTCGAGCGCGGCGATCTGCCGATCGACAACAACCCCGCCGAAAACGCCATCCGTCCCTTCGTGGTCGGGAGAAAGGCATGGCTCTTCTCGGACACTCAGGCCGGTGCGCGTGCCAGCGCACTCCTCTACTCGCTGGTCGAAACCGCCAAGGCCAACGGCTTCGAGCCGTATCTGTGGCTGCGCCACGTGCTGCGCGCCTTGCCCACCGCGACCAACGTCGAACATTTCGAGGCCCTCCTGCCCTGGAATCTCAAGGCTGAGCAGTTGATCACGGCGTAAAGAGCCCGGGAAGGATGGGGTTCGTGGAGCGCTTACGTCGAGCCAGCAAACCTATTTTCTTCAGCTTCCTGTTTATGCCGTTACCGCAGGGCTTATTTATTTGTTAGCTGAAGTCGTAGTCCGAGATTACGGACTCCAAGGGGTCATACTGTCCCAAGCTGTCGCGTACTTAGCTGGTGCGGTCTTATCATTTGTAGTGTTCGGCTTGCGGGCGAGAAGTCGTAGTTGAAGTAAAAATGGTGTGCGACTTAGTCTTTCCTTTAGTAATTCTCGGTTAAGTTCTGTTGAGGCCTTTAGACGATATGGGTGGTTGGCTTTGTCTATAGCGTTTGCGAAAAATTTCAATGTCCGGGGGTCGTTGTGCTAATTTCGGCTCTTTATGTTTATCCGATTTTCATGATGATCGCGGTCTGGAATTTGATTGTAAATGGATCATTTTCCGGCTCAGGGGATCTTGATTTTGGCTTGTTCTTAGCGACCGCTTTTGTCGCCTACTACACGGTTGAGCTGATTCTAAATGGTTTGCGTGGCCGGCATTTGCTTAGTCCTGAGTCATTTTTTGTATTGTTTTTTTCCCTTTTTCATTTTGGATATTTAATTCTTTATTTTTTTGGACTTGGAGAATACGAGGCAGAAGTTTTCTATAATGTTCTTTCGTTAGAGAATTCAATTAATTACTCTCTGGCTTGCGTCTGTTTTTTTATAACAGTTTATAGGGCTATTGAATTCCCTCGGCAGAGATTAATTGATTCAAGCATGTCATCCAGGCCGGAACTGGATGACGCGCAATCTCAAGCAGTCTTCTCAGTTTCAAAAATTCTGTTAGTTTTTTCTTTTTTACTATTCTGGATTCCTGTCATTCCAGTGGCGCCAATTGTCTTGTCGGATTATCGCTCTTTGATTTCAATTGGTGAAATATCTCCATTGGGGCGATTTTTCTGGCTTGGGCAGTATGTTGGTTATTGCGCAATAGCTTTATTCTTAACGGGAAAGCATGCCGTTAGCGAGAGACTGTCTCGCGGCTGGGCATTTTACTTGCTGATTCTTTACGTGTTAAGTTATCTTCTGACAGGCGACCGGGGTGGCTTCATATCGTATTTTGTAATCATCGTTTTTTACTATAGTTTTTCTGAAAAAAGAATTAGCCTTGCGACGGCGGGTGCTACGGTTTTTCTATTGCTTGCGATATCAGCAATGGTTGCCGTTGGGCGTGGACAGTCCGCGTTCAATCCAATAGAAATGGTTAGGATATACATCGATAGTGGGCGCCAGTCACCTTTGGTAGATGCTTTGACTGAGTTTGGGTTGTCCATCAAGACAGTCGTTATTGCAATGTATTACGTGCCGGAACGATATCCTTTTTGGTTTGGTGCCTCGTTTGTGGATTCCCTGCTTATTGCGATTCCTAATCCATTTGGCTTTAGAGTGAGTTCAGGTTTGGGAGTTTTTATCACCGAGGTTGCATTTGGACCCATCGACTCCACGCACGGGAGGGGCGGATCTATTGCGATGGAGTCATATCTGAATTTTGGTTACTTTGGGATAGTGCTTTTTGGTGTTTATGCGGCCTATCTCAAGAAAATATTTCTTATGTATATGCTTGAGAATAGCTTGTTGGTGTCGGTTGTTTTTTATGCGTCTATTGGTGCTTTTGCTCTTTGGATGCGCAATACAAGTGGGGCTGCATTCCGAATTATCGTTTGGTCGTTTGTGTTGTCTAAAATAATTTCATATATTTACTCTCGGCGTAGAGTATAGGTCTATAAAAACTGGGGTTTTGACTGGCCTTGGATGAGATGATTTCGACCCAAAGAAAAAACACTCTTGCTTTTTTTGATTTTAATTTAAATTTCGGCGGCGCTCCGAGAGGGAGTATTGATCTGGCGGGCAATTTGCAAGGGGCTGGTGAAAGCGTTGTTGTGTTTGATGCTTACGGCGCCAACGATCGGTATCTGCAGTATGTGATGCAGAAGGGACTTCAGTTGGAAGTTCTTGTTCCAGGGGTGAAGCAGACTTTCATCGGAGGTTCCGGGGTCGTTAGGGTGCTTCGTGCGGTATTCCAGATTCCTTTGCTTTTAAGGGTGGCGTTCTCGTTGCGATCGCGGGTTTTAAGTAATTCGGTTGCTGTTGTTTGGCTAAATAACGAAAAGTCGCTTGCGATCGCGGCACTTGCATTGATAGGCCTTGGTGTAAAAGTTGCGCTGTATCACAGAGGGTGGGCTAAAGCTGAGAGTTTTTCCTTTCTTTTTCGGCTTCTGATCGAGAGAAGATGCAATCTGCTCTTGGCTCATTCGCATTCTACTGTCGATAACTTGAAGGCTATTTTTCAGAGTAAGAAGATTTTGTATGTGCCGAACGGAATACGTCCTAAGGCTGCCATGGAAAAGGATGATTTCAAGCGGAAAGGCGATACCTTCGAGATATTGCTTCCGGCGGCGCGGCCAGTTAGGGAGAAGGGGCATCACGTTGCGATTGCGGCGGTGGGGGAGTTAAAGAGAAGGGGTATTAGTAACGTTCTTCTTATCTTGCCGGGCGAGGTGGCTACTGGGGTAAGTGATAGATATCGTTCAGAACTTCATGATTTAAGTGAAGAGTTAGGAGTTGCAGAGAATATTCTCTTCCCTGGATGGCTCGACTCTTTAGATGATCAGATAAGGCGCTCAGATGTTGTTATTCTGCCGAGTCATACGGAGGGGTTTCCTCGCGTTGTGATTGAGGCGATGCTTTTGCGCACCCCAGTCGTCGCAACGCCGGTTGGTGGTGTACCCGAAGCTATTGTTCATGAGCAGACCGGGTTTATTATGGATGTTGACGATGTTTGCGGCCTTGCTGATATCTTGCAGAGACTTATCGAGCGTCCCGATCTGATTGGCTCGGTGGTTGATAGTGCTTACGATTTTGCAGTAAAGAACTTTTCAGTTGAACGCCAAATTGCGGATGTGAGAGAGGCTTTTCATGAGCTCATTGAAGATAGAGGGTGATGGACCCCCTTTAGTCAGCGTGCTGATGCCCGCTTACAATGCTGCGAATACCATCGAGTTCGCTCTTGCTTCTCTATTGGCGCAGTCTTATAGCAACTGGGAGTGTGTGGTTGTAGACGACGGGTCTACCGATGAAACACGCGAAGTGCTCTCTAGGTTTCAGGATTCTAGAGTCAGAGTTATATTTTTTTCACAGAATCAAGGGCGAGGTGTTGCTCGTCGTGCGTCACTGGAGGCAGCGGTTGGTAAGTACATTACAATGCTTGATGCCGATGACTGGATTTATCCAGAAAAGCTAGAAAAGCAGGTGGAATTTTTGGAGGCAAATCAAGATGTTGTGCTTCACAGCATGGGCATGGCGATCTCAGACGGTGAGGATATCGTGTCGGTCAGAAAGACGGATGCGGTTGTAAGTCGGAAGTTTGACAGGCTTCATCGAACATTTATTCCGCACGCCCCTTCGATGATTCGGCGGAATGCGATAGGTAATGTAAGCTATGATTCCCGGTTTAAACTTGCGCAGGATCAGGACTTCTTGAGGCGTGTTTTGATCGGAAAGTGTTATGTTGTAGTGCCGGACGTTGGATATTGCTATAGTGAAGTTCAATCCGTCAGCGTGAGTAAGGTGTTTCGAGGCTACTTTTATAATGGGCTGGGTTATTTAAAGTTAGCTGGGTCCTTCGGTTTTTCTGCCGTTCTCTTTGCGTTGGTTGAATTTGGGAAGCCGCTTGTTGTTCTGGTGCGCTATCTTAAAGGGGGGCGAAAATACGTTTTAGAAAAGCGTTCTGCCGCGCCCTGTGCTTCAGACCGTGCGGATTTTGAGGTGGCGAAAGGTCAAGTAAGCATGTGCTATCGCGAGTTTAGGAAAGGCAATAAATGACTGTAAAGGTTTTGCATTTCTTGAAGACCGCTGTAGGCGCTAGTTGGGCGTTACGGCAATTGCGTGAGCTGGTTCGACTTGGTGTTGATGCTCATGTAGCGCTGCCGGACGGGCCGATGTGTGATGCGTATCGGAAGGCAGGGGTAAAAGTATACACGCTCGATTCGAGTCTCAATACTCGAAATGTTTTTGAGAATATTCGTGTTTTTGAAGGTATCAGAAAAATCGTTACAGAGGTTGAGCCAGATCTATTGCATAGCCATTTCGTAACGAATACGTTGGCGCTTAGAATGGCTTTGGGGAAGGAGCATAAGACTCCGAGGATTTTTCAGGTGCCGGGACCTCTTCATCTCGAGCACTCGTTTTTTAGAGTTTTGGAGATCGCGAGCGCTGGAAAGCGTGACTTTTGGATAGGTTCTTGCGAATGGACTTGTAAGAGATATCTGAAGTCGGGAATTCACCCTAGTAGGGTGGGTTTGGTCTACTATGGTGTTGATTTGCCGGATGGCGCAGCAGCACGGACAAACAAGCTGCGCCGCGAATATGGGGTGGGCGATGATTGCGCTGTAGTTGGGAATGTGGCCTATTTTTATCCGCCGAAGCGCTATCTTGGACAGACGGTTGGGTTGAAAGGGCATGAAGATCTTCTGCAGGCTGTGGAGTTGCTGGGTAAGCGAGTGCCGGGACTAACATGTTTCTTGGTGGGTGGTGCATGGCAAGGTGGGGACTGGTATTTTGAGAAGATTAAAGCGATGGCTCGTGATGTATCGACTTGTCGCGTGGTGATGACAGGATTTCGTAGCGATGTGCATCAGATCTACAACGACTTTGATGTGGCTGTTCATCCGTCACATTCTGAAAATGTGGGTGGGGCCGTGGAGTCTTTATTACATCGGGTGCCAACAGTTGCAACGTCAGTAGGGGGATTTCCTGATCTCATCCAACCGGGGGTTACTGGATGGCTCGTCCCTCCGCGCGATCCGATTGCCTTGAGTGACGCTTTAGAAGACGCTTTGCGAGATAGGGAAAGGGCTGCCCAGCTTGCGGCAGTTGGGCGTCGTCGGGTAGAGAAGTTAATGGATGTTCGCAAAAACGCAATCGATCTACTTGCTTACTACGAAGCCATTAAGGGGGCTGGTAAGCTAAGCGGTGATTTGTTCAATCATGGATAAGAGGCTGTTTGATTTGGTTGCTTCGGCAGTGTTGATCTTGGCACTATGTCCGGTATTGATTTCGCTGTACTTTCTTATTCGAACGCGGCTCGGCTCCCCCGTGCTCTTCCGCCAGACCCGCCCCGGCCTGCACGGCAAGCCCTTCCAGATGGTCAAGTTCCGCACCATGCGCGACGCGATCGGCGCGGACGGCCAGCCGCTGCCCGACTCCGAGCGCATGACGCCCTTCGGCAGCTTTCTGCGCTCGGCCAGCCTGGACGAGCTGCCCGAGCTGTGGAACGTGCTCAAGGGCGACATGAGCCTGGTGGGGCCGCGGCCGCTGCTGATGGAATACCTGCCGCTGTATTCGCCCGAGCAGGCGCGCCGCCACGAGGTGCGCCCGGGGGTGACGGGCTGGGCGCAGATCAACGGGCGCAATGCACTGAGCTGGGAAGAGAAGTTCCGCCTGGACGTGTGGTACGTGGACAACCAGTCGTTCTGGCTGGACCTGAAGATCCTGGCGCTGACGGTGAAGAAGGTGTTCGTGCGCGAGGGCATCAGCGCGGCGGGCGAGGTGACGGCGGCGAAGTTCACCGGGTCCGGCGACAAGGGCGTCTGACTTTCCCGGGCGGTACTCGAGGTCCTGTCCCGTGTCCCGTGTCCCGGGACACGGGACAGGATGAAGCAGCGAAACGTGGTGGAGGGCGTGCAGTGAATTCGCCTCTTTTTGCGGTGTACGGTGCGAGCGGATGCGGGCGCGGGATCATGCCGCTGGCGCGCGAGCAGTTGCGCCGCCAGGGCGTGGCGCTGGAGCGGCTGGTGTTCGTCGACGATGCTGCGGTGGGCAGCACGGTGAACGGGCAGCGGGTGCTGTCGTATGCCGATTTTGTGGCCGAGCCGGCGAGCGCGCGCCATGTGGTGCTGGCGATCGCCAACAGCGCGGTGCGCGAGCGCCTGGCGGCACGCTGCGCGGCGGATGGCGTGAGCGCGTGGACGGTGGCGGCGGGCAATGTGGTGGTGATGGATGACGTGGTGATCGGGGAGGGGGCGGCGCTGAGTCCGTTCGTGACCCTCACCTCGAACATCCGCATCGGGCGTTTCTTCCACGCCAATTTGTACAGCTATGTCGAGCATGACTGCGTGATCGGCGACTTCGTGACTTTTGCGCCTGGCGTGAAGTGCAATGGCAACATCATCATCGAGGACCATGCCTACATCGGCACCGGCGCGGTGATCAAGCAGGGCAAGCCCGGCCAGCCCCTGGTGATCGGCCGCGGCGCGGTGGTGGGCATGGGCGCGGTGGTGACGAAGAACGTGCCCGCCGGCGCCACGGTGGTCGGCAACCCCGCGCGCGTGATGGAAAAGGCGGTCTGAGGTTCCTGTAGGAGCGACGCAAGTCGCGAATAGGGCGCCGGTAATGGGCGGCGGCGGCAATGTGCGGCTGCGGTTGGGGACGGCTGCAATCGCGACTTGCGTCGCTCCCACAGTGGCAAATCGCACGCGCCGCTAGGTTTTGTAGGAGCGACGCAAGTCGCGATGCAGCGGATCGGCTGCGCCGCAGGGTTTTGTAGGAGCGACGCAAGTCGCGATCTGGGCGGTGGTAATGGGCGACGGCGGTTGGGGACGGCTGCAATCGCGACTTGCGTCGCTCCCACAGTGGCTAATCGCACGCGCCGCAAGGTTTTGTAGGAGCGACGCAAGTCGCGAGTGATCGGGGGCGTAATGAGGAACCGAACCGGCAACAACCCGAAGCGACGGATCGTCAAGGACGCGTTGCCGGACATGGCCGCCCGCGAGTTGCTGCTCGCCCATGTGCGCTACGTGGGTAGCGGCCACCACAAGATCTACCCGGCGAACTATGGACTTGGGCGGACAAACCCGCGGCCGACTTCGTCGGTTTGTGATGCGCTGCGTCCCTTGCCGCTTGCCGAGGCGACGGAATTGTTGCGGCAAGGCGTGCTGCGGGCGATGTTCAGCACCTATGTACAGGATGGGTTTCCGAAGTACATCTGGAGCGTGTCGGCCGATGGCACGGTGTACGAGGCGAAGACGCATCCGAATACGCCGGGGCAGTACCACGGCTATCCGCTCGAAAAGGAAGACCGTATGTGCGACGAGGTGAAGGCCGCATGGGAGGCCCGATGCTAGGGACTTGGGAGATCACTGCTGGCTGGGAGGCGCTCGATACGGGCAGCGATGAGGAGCGTGCCTGCTTTGCGGCGGTGGGCATTCGCGCACATTCGATCTGGTTGACCGAGGGGCATGACGCGATCGTGAACCGGCTGCGCCAGGCGCCGTACCTGTCGGCCTACGATTTGGCCGAGTGGCTGGCGTGGAATTGGTGGCGGCTGCGTTGGGAGCCGCGCTCGATGGCCGAAGGGTGGGATTTTTCGCACAGGATGGCGAGCATCGGGGGCGGCTACATCTGGCCGGACATTACGATTTTTTCGGACGGCGAGCGCACGGTGCTGCTGTCGCGGGCCACGGCGGCGCGGCCACAGACGCCGTTTCGGTACATCAATCAGGTGGCGCCGGTGATTTCTGCGCTCGACTTCGAGCGGGGCGTGGAGGTTTTTGTGGTGCAGGTGCTGGAGCGCCTCGAGTCCATGGGGGTGCGCGATTCGAACCTGAGCCGGGTATGGCGCGATGTCCAGGCGGAGCGCGGCGACGCGACGCTGGGGCGGCGGCGCAAGCTCGAGGCGCTGATGGGGGTGGATCCGGATGAATCGGATCCGGAGCTTGTCGAGCGCGTGCTGGCGGATGCGGTGCGCTTGGGCCAGGGCGCGGTGGAAGAGCTGGCCGCCGATGCGGGTGGCGCGGCCGAGCGGCGGCGGGTGTTGTCTGCGGACGAACTGGCGGGCCTTGCCGTGCGCAGCGGGTTTGCGGCCTCGTTCGACGATGCCGTGCGGCTGGCGGCGCCTGCGACGGTGGCGCCGCGCGGACAGTTGGCGGCCTGGCAGCTTGGCGCGGACGCGGCGAAGGCACTGCGCGCGCAGGAGGCGCTGGGAGAGGGCGCGATCGACGATGTGGCGCTGGCTGCGTTGCTGGGGGTGACGCCCGCTGCGTTGAAACGCCCCGCGGGCGGTGAGGCGGTGGGAATTTCGTTTGCGTTGCGGCAGGCGGGCGAGGCGGATCGTGTGTTGTTGCGCTCGCGTGTGCCGGCGGGCCGCCGCTTTGAGCTTGCGCGCTTGCTGGGCGATCGCTTGCTCGGGGATGTCGCGGAGTCGCTGCATCCGGCGACCCGTTCCACGACCTACCGGCAAAAGGCCCAGCGCGCATTCGCCGCCGAGTTGCTGAGCCCCTTCGCGC
This sequence comes from Thauera sp. DNT-1, assembly GCF_055393985.1. Lineage (NCBI taxonomy): Bacteria > Pseudomonadati > Pseudomonadota > Betaproteobacteria > Rhodocyclales > Zoogloeaceae > Thauera > Thauera sp. DNT-1. The sequence continues at coordinate 3,866,335 of NZ_AP043752.1, forward strand.
AGGTGTGGGGCATGCTCGACGGAGACTTTTCGGCCGAGAGCCAGCAAGAGGTAGCTGAGCATTTCAAGGTGTCGGAGCTGACGATCCGGACGCAGTTGGTGAACCATCGGATTCTGGACCGCGACGAGCTGGAGTCGGAGGAGTTTTCGATTGCGGCGTGATGGGTCGGTGTGGTTCCGGCCCGATGGGTTTTGTAGGAGCGACGCAAGTCGCGATGCAGCGGATCGGCGACGCCGCAAGGTTTTGTAGGAGCGACGCAAGTCGCGATCTGGGCGGTGGGAATGAGCAGCGGCGGTTGGGGACGGCCCCAATCGCGACTTGCGTCGCTCCCACAGTGGCAAATCGCACGCGCCGCAAGGTTTTGTAGGAGCGACGCAAGTCGCGATGCAGCGGATCGGCGACGCCGCAAGGTTTTGTAGGAGCGACGCAAGTCGCGATTTGGGCGGTGGGAATGGGCGACGGCGGTTGGGGACGGCCGTAATCGCGACTTGCGTCGCTCCCACAGTGGTTGGGGACGGCCGTAATCGCGACTTGCGTCGCTCCCACAGCGGTCGGGGCCGCTGCAATCGCGACTTGCGTCGCTCCTACACATGGGCGGCGATGCGGTGGACTTTTTTGCCTGGTCGTGCGCGACGGTGATGTCGCGGTACGGGCGGGCGTGGATTTTTGACTACGGGCGATTTTTCGATGCTGAACACTCCTTTTAGCCCCTGGCCTTCCTTCACGACCGAAGAGGCCGACGCGGTGCGCGATGTGCTGCTGTCGAACAAGGTGAATTACTGGACCGGTACCGAGTGCCGCGCGTTCGAGAAGGAATACGCCGCCTGGGCGGGCACGCGCTACGCGGTGGCGCTGGCCAACGGCACGCTGGCGCTGGACGTGGCGCTGCACGCGCTGGGCATCGGCCCGGGCGACGAGGTGGTGGTGACGCCGCGCACCTTCATCGCGAGCGTGTCGTGCGTGGTGAATGCGGGGGCGACGCCGGTGTTTGCGGATGTGGACCCCGACAGCGGCAACCTGTCGGCCGAGACCATCGCGCGCGTGCTGACGCCGCGCACGCGGGCGGTGATCTGCGTGCATCTGGCGGGGTGGCCGTGCGACATGGATCCGATCATGGCGCTGGCCGAACAGCATGGGCTGAAGGTGATCGAGGACTGCGCGCAGGCGCATGGGGCGCGCTACAAGGGGCGCAGCGTGGGCTCGATCGGGCACGTGGGGGCGTGGTCCTTCTGCCAGGACAAGATCATGACGACCGGCGGCGAGGGCGGCATGGTGACGACCAACGACGAGGCGCTGTGGCGCGACATGTGGTCGTTCAAGGACCACGGCAAGAGCTACGCGGCGGTGTACGAGCGCGAGCATCCGCCGGGCTTCCGCTGGCTGCACGAGGGCTTCGGCACCAACTGGCGCATGCTCGAGATGCAGGCGGCGGTGGGGCGCATCCAGTTGCGCCGCATGGCGGCGTGGACGGCGGCGCGCGAGGCCCATGCCGAGGCCATTCTGGCGGTGTGCCGGCGGCATGCGGTGCTGCGGGTTCCCGAGTTTCGCTGCAATGCGGCAAAATGCGATCCGGGTTGCGCGGCAAGGTCGGGTTGTGTGCACGCGCAATACAAGTGCTATGCGTATGTGAACCCCGAGCGCCTGGCCGAGGGCTGGAGCCGCGACCGCATCGCCGCCGAGATCAATGCGCGCGGGGTGCCGTGCTACCAGGGCTCGTGCTCGGAGGTGTATCTGGAGAGGGCCTTCGACGACACCGGCTGGCGGCCGGCCGAGCGCCTGCCGGTGGCGCGCGCGCTGGGCGAGACTTCGCTGATGTGGCTGGTGCATCCGACGCTGACGGCGGCGGAGATCGACCAGACCTGCAAGGTGGTGGACGAGGTGCTGGGGCTGGCGGCGCGCTGATGCGGGCGGTCGGGCCAAAGGCGGAATCTGATGCGTAATTCATTGTTGGGGTTGCCGCGGCCTTACAAGCGTGCGCTGCAGGTGGTGGCGGACGTGGTGCTGGTGTGGGTGGCGCTGTGGCTGGCGTTTTACCTGCGCCTGGAGGACGTGCGCGCGATCGAGCCCTTCGGCGGCCATCTGCGCGTGTTCTTGCTGGCGCCGGTGCTGACGCTGCCTTTCTTCGTGGTGCTGGGTCTGTATCGGGCGGTGTTGCGCTATGTGGGCCGGCACGCGCTGATCACGATCGGCAAGGCGGTGACGCTGGCGGCGCTGGTGTTCTGGCTGGTGGTGCTGGCGCTGCCGGCGCAGCAGCCGCCGGTGCCGCGCTCGGTGCCGCTGATCTATTGGGCGACGGCGATGCTGCTGCTGGGCGGGCTGCGCCTGGTGATGCGCAATGTCTTCCTGGGCGAGTGGACACCGCTGCCGCCGGCGGTGCGCGGGGTGCGAGGGGTGCCGCATCGTGTCGAGGGCGCGCAGGAGCGCCCGCGCGTGGTGGTGTACGGTGCGGGCAGCGCGGGCAACCAGCTGGTGAGCGCGCTGCGCGCCGGGCGCGAGCTGCGGCCGATGGCCTTCGTGGATGACGATGCGTCGCTGTGGGGCACGGTGGTCGATGGTCTGCCGGTGTATGCGCCCGAGGACATGGGCCGCATGCTGGCGGAGACGGGAGCGAAGCAGGTGCTGCTGGCGGTGCCGTCGGCGTCGCGCCAGCGCCGGCGCGAGATCCTCGATCTGATCGACCCGTATCCGGTGCATGTGCGCACGCTGCCGGGCTTCAAGAGCCTGGTCGATGGCAAGGTGAAGGTGCAGGACCTGCAGGAGGTGGACATCGCCGACCTGCTGGGGCGCGAGCCGGTGGAGCCGGACGAGGCGCTGTTCGAGCGCTGCATCCTGGACCAGGTGGTGATGGTGACGGGGGCGGGCGGCTCGATCGGTTCGGAGCTGTGCCGCCAGATCGTGACCTGCCGGCCGCGCGGGCTGGTGCTGTTCGAGCATTCGGAATACGCGCTGTATTCGATCCACACCGAGCTCGAGCGCTACATCAAGGAGCGCGGGCTGGTGATCGAGCTGGTGGGGATGCTGGGCTCGGTGCGCAACGGCGGGCGCATGTTCGATGCGCTGACGGCGTGGAAGGTGGATACGGTGTATCACGCGGCGGCGTACAAGCATGTGCCGATCGTGGAGCACAACATCGCGCAGGGCTTCTTCAACAACACCATGGGCACGCTGCACGCGGCGCAGGCGGCGTTGCGCGCGGGGGTGCGCAACTTCGTGCTGATCTCGACCGACAAGGCGGTGCGCCCGACCAATGTGATGGGGGCGACCAAGCGCCTGGCCGAGCTGGTGCTGCAGGGGCTGTCGGTGGAGCCGGCGCCGGTGCTGTTCCGCGAGGATGTGGAGGGGGCGGTGCCGAACCGCACGCGCTTTACCATGGTGCGTTTCGGCAATGTGCTGGGCTCGTCGGGTTCGGTGATTCCGCTGTTCCGCGAGCAGATCCGCCGCGGTGGGCCGATCACGGTGACCGACCCGCGCATCACGCGCTATTTCATGACCATCCCCGAGGCGGCGCAGCTGGTGATCCAGGCGGGTTCGATGGGCGAGGGCGGCGACGTGTTCGTGCTCGACATGGGCCAGCCGGTGAAGATCGTGGATCTGGCCGAGCGCATCGTGCATTTGTCTGGCCTGTCGGTGAAGTCGAAGTCGCACCCGCAGGGCGACATCGAGATCGTCTTCACCGGCCTGCGCCCCGGCGAGAAGCTGTACGAGGAGCTGCTGATCGGCGACAACGTGCTGCCCACCGCGCATTCGATGATCATGCGCGCCAACGAGGAGCGCCTGTCCTGGCGCCAGCTCACCCTCGGTCTGGACGCCATCATCCAGGCCATCAAGAACGGCGACTACCCCGCGGTGCGCGAGGTGCTGAAGCTGCTGGTGAGCGGCTACGAGCCCGACGAGCGCCTGGTGGATTTCATCTACCTGAAGCGCAATCAGGAGGAAGACCGCCCGTAGGCGCCACGCAAGTCGCGATAGCGGCCTCTCCGTGCTCGACGCCGCCGGTTTGCCGCATCCCGGGCCGCTCGATCGCGACTTGCGTCGCTCCCACGTCCCACCCCAAGCACCGACGGTTCTGTAGGAGCGACGCAAGTCGCGATTCCTGCCGCCGCACCCCGTGCGCCGGTGGGTCCTGTAGGAGCGACGCAAGTCGCGATAGCAGCCTCTCCATGCTCGACGCCGTCGGTTTGCCGCATCCCGGTCCGCTGGATCGCGACTTGCGTCGCTCCCACGTCCCACCCCAAGCTCCGATGGTTTTGTAGGAGCGACGCAAGTCGCGATTCCGGCCGCCGCACCCCGTGCGCCGCCGGGTCCTGTAGGAGCGACGCAAGTCGCGATTGCGACCGCCGCACCCCAAGCGCCGACGGTTTTGTAGGAGCGACGCAAGTCGCGATAGCGGCCTCTCCGTGCTCGACGCCGCCGGTTTGCCGCATCCCGGGCCGCTGGATCGCGACTTGCGTCGCTCCTACGTCCCACCCCAAGCGCCGACGGTTTTGTAGGAGCGACGCAAGTCGCGATTCCAGCCCCCCCGCCATCCACGAATCCCTGCTGTTGTCGTGGTTAATGCTCGCCTATATTGGGGTTGGGCTGTCGCGGAAGATTCGCTTCCCGATCGGGCTGCCCCGCGGCGGTCCGGCGTGGGGGGCGGCGCGTGGTGGTGGCGCGGCCCTCCGCTGCAGGTTGCGCGCCTGGGCCCGGACAGTCGGGCAGGGTAGCCGCTACGATCGGCCATTCACCAACCGCTACGGAGGTTGTGATGACGGCGATCGTTTGTGCCGATGCGGGGGCGGCGAGCCTGTCCATGCAGTGGGGTGTCGGCCCGTGCCGGCCGGACCATTCCGAGTTTCGCAAGGTGGGCGAGGACGTGCTGGGCGCGGTGAAGTACCTGCTGTGCGCCCTGGCCGTGCAGCCCGTGTGCCGGGTGGCGACGGATTCGCTCGAGGCGGCGCTGGCGGAGGGGCTGGCGGCGTTGCCCGAGGCGCGTCGGGCGCGTTACCGCGAGGGCGCCGCCTTGCTGCTGGGGGCGGACGATGCGATCCGCGCGCGCATCTTCGGGCGCCATGCCGCGGTGCCGGTCGAGCGCGTGCGCGAGCTGGGCTTCGACGCGCTGCTGGCGGCGACCCGCGCGCCGGTGCTGGACGCGAAGCTGCTCGGCATGCCGCGGCGCGAGGCCGCGGTGGTGTCGTTCGAGCGCCTCGAGGCGGTGTGGGGGCCGATGACGGCGGTGTCGGCGGTGTCGTTCACGCCCGAGCTGTTGGGGGCGGTGGTGCCGATGACCGGCGGCTCGTCCGGCATCGATCCGGAGGTGCCGTTCCCGGGCTATTACCGCAAGCTCGAATTCAGCGTGCGGCAGCTCAAGTGCTTCGACGAGACCAACCCGGAGTCCTTCGGCGACGACGAGATCGGCATCGGCGGCACGGCGGTGCATACCGACGGCACGGTGACCCAGGTCGGAAGGAAGACCTACGATGATTTCTCGGACGGCGACTCGGCGTGGCTGAACTGGACCTTCGCGTCCTTCACCCGGACGAAGCCGAAGTCGGGCGGAATCGTCTATGACACCTATGGCGTCTTCATCGCCTTGGCGGAGGTCGATTCGGGCGGGTTTCAAAAGGCGCTCGACAAGATCTACGCGCAGGTGCAGGACAAGGTGAAGGCGGCGATCGCCACCGCCGTGACCGCTGGCGCCTCGCCCTTCGTCGGCCCCTTCCTCGGCGCCGTCGCGGGCGCGGTGGCGGCGTGGGTGGCCGACAAGCTGATCGGGTGGGTGATCAGCTGGTTCGGCGACGACCTGTTCCCCGTCAAGTACGCCACGCTGACCGGCCCCCGCGGCTTTGCCTTTTACCCGTCCGACAAGTGGATCCACGAGGGCACGGGGTATCGCAGCAAGGACGAGTGGCTGCAGTTCTACGGCCACGGCGGACACTACGGCGTGCGCTACTACTGGCGCGTGAGCGACTGGGTGAACGGCAGCGCGCCACAGTGACCTCCGCGCAATCCCCAGCGCCGGATCGCGACTTGCGTCGCTCCTACGGCACCAGATTGACCGCATTCGCCTCATTCCCCGCGACGGTTTTCATGTAGGAGCGACGCAAGTCGCGATAGCGGCCGCCGTACCACAGTCGCTGCCGGGTTCCGTGGGAGCGACGCAAGTCGCGATAGCCGCCGCCGTACTACAGGCGCTGCCGGGTTCCGTGGGAGCGACGCAAGTCGCGATAGCGGCCGCCGTACCTCAGGCGCTGCCGGGTTCCGTAGGAGCGACGCAAGTCGCGATCCGGGCGTTTCGCAAACGACCCACCTACCCCGGCAGCCAGACGGCGTCCCAGTGGGGATAGGCGCGCACGCTGGCGACCAAGCCGGCGCGCAGGGGGTTGGCGACGATGTAGCGGGCGAGGGCGGAGAGGTCTTCCTCCTCGCGCAGCGCGTGGTCGTGGAAGCCGGTTTGCCAGCGTGGCTGGCCGGGGGTGTGGAGGAGGTGGTTGATGGCGCGTGCCGATGCCGCCTTGAAGCCTGCGACGAGCCGGGAGAGGCTGCCGCTCTCGAGCTGCACGAGCCAGTGCAGGTGATCGGGCATGAGCACCCAGGCCAGGGTGGTCGAGCGGCCTTGCGCGTCGGCGTGGCGCAGGTGTGCGATGGTGCTGCGGGCGAGACGCAGGTCGTCGAAAAGCCGCGCGCGGCCGTGCGTGACCGTGGTGATCAGATAGATCCGCCCCGATTCCGAAACCCGACCGCGGCGGAGGTGATGAGTGTGCGGAAGCATGCCGATAGAATAACGGAGGATGTGATCGGCATGGAAGACGCGCGCCGCGATCCCGGCCAGCGTTCAGGCGGATCGCCCGATCGCGACTTGCGTCGCTCCCACGAGAACCATCAGGCTCCGTTCAGCGCCTGGAATTGCTTGTAGGAGCGACGCAAGTCGCGATTCCGGCCTTGCAGCCCTTGCCAGGCGTGCATCGCCTGCCGGACCGCCCGATCGCGACTTGCGTCGCTCCCACGAGAACCGTCAGGCTCCGCTCGATCGCGACTTGCGTCGCTCCCACGAAAACCGTCACGCGCCGGGTGATCGGGGCGTTCCGCCCCCTTATTCCGTATCGACGAAGCCCTGGGTGCTGAAATCCGCGGTGGCGGGGCGGGTGAGGGTGGGGTTCTGGCGGGCGTACTGCAGGAAGGCGTCGGCGTAGGCGAGGAAGGTCTCCTCGCGGCGGTCGGCGCCGAGCGTGCCGAGGGTGGTGTAGCCGTCCTGGCCGGCCGCGATGAAGTCGTTGGTGATCATGCGGTAGGTCGCGGCCTCGTCGAGCGCCACCCACTGGCCTTGGGCGTTGCGATGCTCGAGCGCGCCGATGCGCTGGCCGAGGGGCTGGCGCAGGTCGACCTGCCAGCGCAGCGCGCCGGCGTAGGGGTAGGAGCCGGTGTTGCCGGCGACCACGCTCTGCATCGCGTCCTCGAGGGTGGCGCGCAGCTCGGCGCCGGTGAGGGTGAGCGCGACCAGCGTGTTCTTGAACGGCAGCACGGTGTAGATGTGCCCGATCGTGACCGTGCCCGCGGCCAGGTCGACGCGCACGCCGCCGCCGTTCTGCAGCGAGAGGTCGGCGCCGCCGAAGCGCTGGCCCTGGCGCAGGAAGGCTTCGGCGACGAGCTGCTGGACGTCGCCGCCGTGCGCGATCACGTGCGGATCGAGGTTGCAGCCGTCGAGCTTCGAGCGCGAGGGGTCGCGCCGGGTGCCGGGGACGCGGCGCAGGCAGAGGTTCTGCTGCGCGACGGCGACCGGCTCGGCGCCGAAGGCCTTCACCTGGCTGGCGTAGTCGGCGAGCACGGCGCTGGCGGCGGCGTCCGGTTCGGTGACGCGCAGCGCCGGCTGGCTGGCGAGATCGGCGCGGGCGGCGGCGAGGGCGTCGCCGGCGAGCGTGCCGAGCGTGCTGCCGATGAGGATGTGCGGCTGGCCGGCGCAGGACTTGACCTCGCCCTGGCCGTCGAAGAGCACGTCGAGCTCGCCGACCACGGCGCTGTATTGCCAGGCCTGGACGACGCAGACCGCGTCGCCGTCCTTGTTGCGCGCGGCGGTGGGGTAGGCGCCGGCGGGCGAGAGGCCGAAGGTCTTCAGGTTGTCGTCGCCGAGCAGGCTGTGCGAGTCGCCGCCGACGATGACGTCGACGCCCGAGAGCTGCGCGGCGATCGCCTGGTCCTGGGCGTAGCCGAGGTGCGAGAGCAGGACGATCTTGTCGATGCCCTGGGCGCGCAGGCGGTCGATCTCGCGCTGAGCGGAGTCCGCCTCGTCGAGCAGCCGGGTGCCGGGGTCGGGGCGCGAGGCGTTCTGCGTCTTGGCGGCGGTGGTGAGGCCGACGATGCCGATGCGCTCGCCGCCGCGCTCGACCACCACCGAGGGGCGCACGCTGTCGCTGCCGAGCGGCGAGCCGGCGCGCGGGGCGAGGTTGGCCGAGAGCACCGGGGTGCGGCAGTCGGGGGCGGACCAGAGGTGGTCGATGAAGGTCTGGAGGCCGGCGTCGCCGGAGTCGAGCTCGTGGTTGCCGACGGCCATGGCGTCGAAGCAGACGCGGTTCATCAGCGCGGCGTCGGCTTCGCCTTCGCTGAGGGTGTAGTAGAGCGTGCCGGTGATGGCATCGCCGGCGTGCAGCTTGAGGACGTGCTCGTGGCGCGCGGCGAGCTCGGCGATCGCCGTGGCGACGCGCGGGAAGCCGCCGAGCTTGACGGTCACGCTCGCGCGCGTGTCGTCGCTGCCGGTGCGCAGGCGCAGGCTGGCGTCGGATTCGTCGAGGTTGGAGTGGTGGTCGTTGATGTGGAGGATGGCCAGGCGGTAGTCGGGCCTGGGCGCATCGGGCTGCGCCGCTGCGGGCACCGGCTCGGCGTCGGCCTTGGCCTCGCCGGAGGAGGTGTCGGTGCAGCCGGCGAGCATGATCGCGCCGGTGAGCAGCAGCAGCTTGGGGATGCCGGGGTGACGCATGGCGGAGCCTCTTGTCCGTTTCGAGGATGGACGGAGGATCGCGAAAGGAGGTTAAGTGGTGATGAAAGCCGCGGGGTGGTTCGGGCAATCGCGACTCGCGTCGCTCCCACGAAAACCATCGCGCTGGTCGTGCGCCGGTCCCAGATCGCCCACGGCATTTCCCGTAGGAGCGACGCAAGTCGCGATATCGGCCATGCCGCCCTTGCCGTCGCGCATTGCCTGCGGAATCGCCCGATCGCGACTTGCGTCGCTCCCACGAAAACCATCGCGCTGGTCGTGCGCCATCGCAAGATCGCCCACGGCGTTTCCCGTAGGAGCGACGCAAGTCGCGATATCGACCATGCCGCCCTTGCCGCCGCGCATTGCCTGCGGAATCGCCCGGTCGCGACTTGCGTCGCTCCTACGAAAACCATCGCGCTGGTCGTGCGCCATCGCAAGATCGCCCACGGCGTTTCCCGTGGGAGCGACGCAAGTCGCGATATCGGTCATGCCGCCCTTGCCGTCGCGCATTGCCTGCGGAATCGCCCGGTCGCGACTCGCGTCGCTCCCACGAAAACCATCGCGCTGGTCGTGCGCCATCGCCAGATCGCCCACGGCGTTTCCCGTAGGAGCGACGCAAGTCGCGATATCGGCCATGCCGCCCTTGCCGTCGCGCATTGCCTGCGGAATCGCCCGGTCGCGACTCGCGTCGCTCCCACGAAAGCGGCGTTGCAATGCGGGTGGTGCGTGAAATCCTGTGATTCGGGAACGGCATCGATTGGGCAATCCGCTCCCGGCTTGATGGCAATCCGGATGCCGCGGTGTTCCGTTCGGCTCGAAAGAGAAAGCCCCGACCGGATGATTGACCTTGTGATGTGTCGTCATCGGGGCGGGGCTTTTGACCGGGGAAATGACGCCCCGGCCGATGTGCGGAAACGGATTAAATCAGGAATTCATCCTTGTTGCGGCCGGCTTCGAGGTAGGCACGCATCCACTTGGGCGTGGCGCCGCGGCCGACCCAGGTTTCGCCGGTGGCGGGGTCGCGGTATTTGGCCTTGAGCGCGGTCTTGGCCTTCTGCGGGGCGGCGGTGGATTCGCGGCCCGCCTGCAGGCCGAGATCGGCGGCGCTGAGGCCATAGGCGGCGATCTTCTGCTTGACGTCGGCGATGATTTCGGCGAGTTCGCGCTTGCGCAGTTCTTCGGCCTGGGATTGGAGCTCGGCGATTTTTTGCTGCAGTTCGGCGTAGGTGGTCATGATCGTTATGTTTTGTGGTGATGAAAACGTGCCGATTGTACGCCGATGAAAAACGTTTTTGAAAGCCTTGGAGAAACTTTTTCGGATTAATGTGCCCGGCGTTAATTGGCAAGGTCTGTGAATGCCCTTGCCGAATGAAGCAATTAAGCGGCACGGATAGGGCATGCGGAGTGGTGCGATGGTTTTTGCAGGAGCGACGCAAGTCGCGATCAAGCATGCAGGAATGCCGCACCGCGGTATCCATTCGACGTCGGGGGCATCCATTCCACCTAGAGAGATCGGATACGCCGGGGGCATCCATTCCGCCCAGCGCGATCGGATACGCCGCAATCGCGACTTGCGTCGCTCCTACGGGGGCCTTCGGAAGCGTGGGCGTTTCGTAGGAGCGACGCAAGTCGCGATCAGCGGCGCCCCGAATCCCCGCCGCGTCCTTTCTTTCGCCCGTGCGTGCGCGCTGATTCGCGCGCTCAAAGCTTGCCGATCCACTGCTCGGCGGTGTGCGCGATGATGTCGTAGGCGAGCTGGTGGTTTTCCTCGGCCAGCCGATAGGGGTCGGGCACCTCGGCCTTGTCCCAATGCCCGAGCAGGAAGATCTTGCCGCGCGCGCTGGGGTCGAGGCGGGTGGCGTATTCGAGGTGGTGCTTTTCCATCACCAGGATGAGGTCGGCCCAGCGCGTGATCTCGGGGGTGAGCTGGCGCGCGACGTGGGGCGAGAGGTCGATGCCGTGGCGCAGGGCGACACGCTGGGTGGTCTCGTCCGCGGGATGGCCGACGAGGGCGCCGATGCCGGCCGAGGCCACCGTGGCCGCGCGGCCGCGCGCGGCGAGGCGGTCGCGCAGCAGGAACTCGGCGAGCGGGCTGCGGCAGATGTTTCCGGTGCAGAGGGTGAGGATCTTGTCGAACATGGCGGTGTGCGAGGGCGTCGGGTGTGCGGCGGGCGCGGCGCGGTGGAGCGCGATCGCGGGCGACCGGCCTGGTCCGGGAGTGTAAACGTAAAAACCGGCACCCCCTCGCGAGGATGCCGGTTTGCGGTACTGCAGCAGCCGAGGATCAGGCCTGCTTGCGGCGACGCATCGCGCCCAGACCGGCCAAGCCGAGGCCCAGCAGGGCCAGCGAGGCGGGCTCGGGGACGGCGGTGACGGCGACGTTGCTGACGCGGAAGGTGCCGTCGGTGCGGTTGTAGGTCGGGCTCTGCGCATAGGCGAGCCTGTTGGCGGTCGTATCGGTAAGGCCGTTCGACTGCAGGAACACGCCATAGTCGGCCGAAGCGAGCAGCGCGCCGGCACCGGGCCAGTTGGTCGCCGTTTCGACGACGTCCATTATGAAGCTGTTGTTGGTGACGGTGCCGGTGATCGCCAGGGTGCCCGCGCCGGTGGGATCGACGAAGCTGGTGCCGAGCAGGCCGTTGAGCAGGCCGAGGACGCCGGAGGTGGTCGCGCCGTCGTACGAGCCGCCGAAGTTGAAGCCGACCGAGAACGCGGGGCCGGCGCCGAAGGCGAAGTTGTAGATGCCCGGGGTGAGGCCCGTCGGGGTGAGGTTGCCGGTGAAGATACCGACGTTCGAACTGATGCTGCGCGTGACGGTGCCGCCGGGGCCCGCGAAGAAGGTGGCGGTGGCGGTGGCGGTCGGGCCGGCGCTGCCGGGGCCGACGCCGACGGTGTAGGTGCCCGCCGGGCCGGCGGCCAGCGAAAGGGCGCCGCTGAGGTTGGTCAGGGCGATCTGGTAGGTGCCCGGGGTGCCGTCGGCAAAACCGGTGATGGCGAAGTCGCCGCCCAGGTTGGCAGTGCTGACATAAGCGGCCGAAGCACCGGTGGACACGGCTGCGAGCGACGCGGTCGCTGCGATGAGAGCAAGTTTTTTCATTGGCGCAATCCTTTAAAACTGGGACGTACCAACCCGGGGGCCGGCGTCTTCGTTGTTGAAAACAGGGCGATTGGTCACCGCTGGAACGTACAAAGCAATATCAGTGCCTGTTTTGCAAGTGCTTGATTTAAAGGGTTCTGTTGCTCTGGAGAGGACGTCGCGAGGGGGGCGGTGTAAAAAAATTCGACACTTCGGGGCAGGTGCTGCGCCGCCGCATCCACGGCGACGCGCAGCGACCGAGGCGCATCGCCTGCCGCGGCGCTGCAATCGCGACTTGCGTCGCTCCTACAGGAGATGCCGGGGTTGCGGTGCTTGCGGGCGTTCGGGGTGCGCTGTGGGAGCGACGCGAGTCGCGATCACGGCCGTCTCGCAGCCGCCGAGGTGCATCGCCTGCCGCGGCGCTGGATCGCGACTTGCGTCGCTCCTACGTGAAACGCCGGGGTTGCGGTGCTTGCGGGCGTTCGGGGTGCGCTGTGGGAGCGACGCGAGTCGCGATCACGGCCGTCCCGCAGCCATCGAGGCGCATTGCCTGCCGCGGCGCTGGATCGCGACTTGCGTCGCTCCTACGTGAAACGCCGGGGTGGCGGTGCTTGCGGGCGTTCGGGGTGCGCTGTGGGAGCGACGCGAGTCGCGATCACGGCCGTCCCGCAGCGACCGAGGCGCATCGCCTGCCGCGGCGCTGGATCGCGACTTGCGTCGCTCCTACATGAAATGCCGGGGGCGATCAGCTGGCGATGCGGGCGAAGGCTTCGACGACCTCGGGCGGGGCCTGGACAAGTTCGACGAGCACGCCCTCGCCGCCGATGGGGAATTCGTCGTTGCCCTTGGGGTGCAGGAAGGTGATGTCATAGCCCGCCGCGCCGCGACGGATGCCGCCGGGCGCGAAACGCACGCCGTTGGCGCCGAGCCATTCGACCGCCTTGGGCAGGTCGTCCACCCACAGGCCGACGTGGTTGAGCGGGGTGGTGTGCACCGCGGGCTTCTTCTCGGGATCGAGCGGCTGCATCAGGTCGACCTCGACCTTGAACGGCCCGGAACCCATCGCGCAGATGTCCTCGTCGACGTTCTCGCGCTCGGACACGAAGTTGCCGGTGACCTCCAGGCCGAGCATGTCGACCCACAGGGTCTTGAGCTTCTCCTTGCTCGGACCGCCGATGGCGATCTGCTGGATGCCGAGGATCTTGAACGGACGCTGGGACATGGTGCCTCCTGGGTGGGCGGTTGTGTCAAGAATTCATAATTATAGAGGAATCGAGCCGGCGCTGCGTCGGGAGGGCCAATGGCCGAGCGCCGGTTTCGTGGGAATCGCGACTTGCGTCGCTCCCACGTCCCACTCCGGGCGCCGGGCGCAAGGATGCGCGCGCCGGTTTCGTAGGAGCGACGCAAGTCGCGATCGGGCGGTGCATCTGCGAGGAGCGCTTATAGGTCGACGCGGGTGGGAATCGCGACTTGCGTCGCTCCCACGTCCCACTCCGGGCGCCGGGCGCAAGGATGCGCGCGCCGGTTTCGTAGGAGCGACGCAAGTCGCGATCGGGCGACCTCCCACCCCGCGCGGCGGTGTCCGCCTTGTTTTGCCCGCGGCCGCCTTTGCCGCTAAGCTTGCGCCCTCTCTGCTTCGAGGTGCCCGCGCGTGCGCGGGAGAATCGGGAAGGCGGTGCAATTCCGCCGCGCGCCCAGCGCCGTGTAGGGGATTGTCCGGGCGAGGTTCGCCCAGCCACTGGTCCACGAGGACCGGGAAGGCGCCCGGACGAGATGATCCGCAGCCGGAAGACCGGCCTCGAAGTGCATCCCGCAGTCGCCTGGTCGGTGGCTGCCCACTGCTCGACGACAAGGGGAATACTTCATGAGCAGCCCGACGCAGGCGCAGTGCGCGCCGGCGAGCGCCGACGCGTCCGCACCGATTCACGACCCGGCCGCCGCGCGCTTCCAGGCCAATCCGTTGTTCGACGCCGCCGAGCGCGCCGCCGTCTATCGCGCCATCCACACCCGGCGCGACGTGCGTGGCGAGTTCCTGCCCGACGCGATCCCCGACGAGGTGCTCGCGCGCGTGCTCACCGCCGCGCATCACGCGCCCTCGGTCGGCTTCATGCAGCCGTGGGATTTCGTCGTGGTGCGCTCGCGCGAGGTGCGCGCGAAGATCCACGCCGATTTCCTCGCCGCGCACGCCGAGGCCGAGCAGATGTTCGACGAGGGCAAGCGCGACACCTATCGCAACCTGAAGCTCGAGGGCATCCTCGAGTCGCCGGTCAATATCTGCATCACCTGCGACCGCAGCCGCCACGGCCCGGTCGTGATCGGGCGCACGCACATCGGCGCGATGGACGTGTACAGCGCGGTGTGCGCGGTGCAGAACCTGTGGCTGGCGGCGCGCGCCGAGAACCTGGGCGTGGGCTGGGTGAGCATCCTGCACCAGCAGGCGCTGCGCGAGGCGCTCGGCATCCCGCGCGAGATCGTGCCGATCGCCTATCTGTGCGTCGGCTATGTGCGCGACTTCCACGCGCAGCCGGAGCTCGAGGCCGCAGGCTGGTTGAAGCGCGTCCCGTTGCCCGAGCTGCTGCATTTCGACGGCTGGCAGCGCGGGCCCGATGGGGTGGGCGAGGGCTTGATCGAGGCCATCGGCCAGCTCCGCCCGAGCCCTCGAAGCGCCGCGTAGCCCCTTGCGGGCGCGACGCGAGTCACGATCGCACGATTCCGCGTGCGGCAGCGGGCGGTGGGGGCGGCGGGGCCGTGATCGCGACTTGCGTCGCTCCTACGGCAGCGCCAGGCGGCGGCGCTGGAAGGGAGCGCTGGTTCTGGTGGGAGCGACGCGAGTCGCGATCGCACGATTCCGCCTGCGGCAGCGGGCGGCGGGGGCGGCAGGGCCGTGATCGCGACTTGCGTCGCTCCTACAGCAGCGCCAGGCGGTGGCGCTGGAAGGGAGCGGTGGTTCTGGTGGGAGCGACGCAAGTCGCGATCGCACGATTCCGCCTGCGACAGCGGGTGGCGGGGGCGGCGGGGCCGTGATCGCGACTTGCGTCGCTCCTACAGCAGCGCCAGGCGTCGGCGCTGGAAGGGCGCGCTGGTTTTGGTGGGAGCGACGCAAGTCGCGATCGCACGATTCCGCGTGCGGCAGCGGGCGGCGGGGGCGGCAGGGCCGTGATCGCGACTTGCGTCGCTCCTACAGCAGCGCCCAGGCGTCGGGCTTGCACGGGTCTTGCTTGGGGGGATGTGCGGCCGCCGGTCGCAGACCCTCTTCTTGCCGGAGCCCTGCATGGAATCGATCCTCGCCTTTTTGGTCGCTGCGCGCCGTTGTGAGCTGCGCGAGCTCGAGCAACTGGCGCGCAGCTGCGAGCTGGTGCGGGCGGTGAGCGAGCTGGTGCATCGCCTGCAGGCCGAGCGCGGGTGCTCGAATCTTCACCTCGCCGCGGGTGGCAGGCACTTCGATGGCGATCGCGCGGCGTGCGTGGCGGCCAGCATCGAGGCCGATGCCGCGCTGCGGACCTGGCTGGAGCAGGCCGACGTCCTCGACGCGAGGGGCGGCGCGGCGCCGACGGGCGGCTCCCGCCTGCTCACCCGGATCGCGCTCGCGCTGCACGCCCTCGACGGGCTGCCCGCGCTGCGCGCGACGATCGCCGCCGGCCGCTGCACGCCGCACGAGGCCACGCAGCGATTCACGCAGGCGATCGCCGCGCTGCTGGCGCTGGTCTTCGAGGCGGCCGACATCGCGACCGATCCAGCCATCTCGCGCCTGCTGGTGGCGCTGTTCAACCTGATGCAGGGCAAGGAGTTCGCCGGCCAGGAGCGTGCGGCCGGTGCGGCCGCCTTCGCCGCTGGGAGGGCGAACGCTGCGGCCAACGCGCGCCATCCCGCCGAGCCCGACCTGCTGCATCTGATCGAGACGCAGGAGGCGTGCTTCGCGCGCTTCGCTGCCTTCTGCCCGCCCGAGGTGCGCAGCGCCTGGGATGCGGCGTGCCAGGCGATGCCGCTCGCCGAACTTGAACGCCTGCGCCGCAAGTTGCTCGCCGCGGGGAAGGGCGGGGTGCTGCCGTCGGCGCTCGCGGAGCCCTGGTTCGCATGCTGTTCGGCCCGGCTCGACCACCTGCGCGTGATCGAGGACCTGCTTGCCGGGGGATTGCGTGCGGCCTGTGCGGCGCGGATCGCCGCGCTGCAGCGCGATCCCGACTATCCCGAGGTGCTGATGTGCGCGCTGGCAGGGGGGGCGGACGCCGCCCCGGTGTTTCTCGCCGGCGGGGCGGACGAGCTGGCCGGAGTGCCTGGCGAGGGGGACGAGCCTGGGACGGGGCAGACGGCGATCGCCCCCGGCGCGGAGCGTCCGGCGGCGGTGCCCGGGCGCCTCGAGTTGGCGGCGGATCCCTTCGGCCCGCGCCTCACGCGCTCGCTCGTCGATGTGCTCCACGCCCAGTCGTGCCGCCTGCAGGCGATGGGCGAGGAGCTCGCCGCGGTGCGCGCCAGCCTCGACGAGCGCAAGCTGATCGATCGCGCCAAGGCCGTGCTGATGCGCCATCAGGGCCTGAGCGAGGATGCCGCCTACCGCCTGATGCGCCAGACCGCGATGAACCAGGGCCGCCGCCTCCCCGACGTCGCGCGCGCCGTGCTGGAACTGGAGGCCTTCCTGCCCGGCGTTGCATCGGCCGGGTGATCGCGACTGTGGGAGCGACGCAAGTCGCGATGGCGGTGGCCGGGCTTGGGGTGGCGCGGATTCCGGGCGCCGTGATCGCGACTGGCGTCGCTCCTACGTCCCACCCCGGGCGCTGCGGGTTTGGGGGGATCGCGACTTGCGCCGCTCGTGCGCCAAGGCCGGGAGCGTTGCAGGTTTCTGTAGGAGCGACGCAAGTCGCGATCACGGCGGCCGGGCCGGGGTGGTGCGGATTCCGGGCGCCGTGATCGCGACTGGCGTCGCTCCTACGTCCCACCCCGGGCGCTGCGGGTTTTGGGGGGATCGCGACTGGCGCCGCTCGTGCGTCAAGGCCGGGAGCGTTGCGGGTTCCTGTGGGAGCGACGCAAGTCGCGATGGCGGCGGCCAGGCTGGGTGGCGCGGATTCCGGGCGCCGTGATCGCGACTGGCGTCGCTCCTACGTCCCACCCCGGGCGCTGCGGGTTTTGGGGGGATCGCGACTGGCGCCGCTCGTGCGTCAAGGCCGGGAGCGTTGCGGGTTCCTGTGGGAGCGACGCAAGTCGCGATGGCGGCGGCCAGGCTGGGTGGCGCGGATTCCGGGCGCCGTGATCGCGACTGGCGTCGCTCCTACGTCCCACCCCGGGCGCTGCGAGTTTTGGAGGGATCGCGACTGGCGTCGCTCGTGCGCCAAGGCCGGGAGCGTTACGGGTTTCTGTGGGAGCGACGCAAGTCGCGATGGCGGCGGCAGGGCCGGGGTGGTGCGGATTCCGGGCGCCGTGATCGCGACTGGCGTCGCTCCTACATGCCAGGCCGGGCGTGACGAGGTTCGGGGAGGTGCGATTCGATGCGACCCCGGACGCTGCGGGTTGGGGATTCCGGTGCGGTGTGCTTCGCACCAGGGCTGTGCATGTGGGTGTGGGTGCTGCACCGCAGCAGTGCGGGCGGTGGGGGTTGGGCGGCGCTTTGGTCGGATCGATCGCCCCCAGGCGCTGGCATGTTTGATGCTTATTCTTCCTCGAGCCCCTGGCCAACGGCGGTCGGGTGAGCGGCAGCGAGTGCTGCCGCAGCGTTTTACGGTCTGGTGGACAACGGCGTCCATTCCACTCGCCCCCTGCTGGGGATCGAGCGGGATGGGCGCCGTTTTCATTCCGACCCAATCGGCCTTGTTGCGGAGAAAACCCATGAAGAAGATGAAACTCGTGCTGGTCGGCAACGGCATGGCGGGCGTGCGCACGATCGAGGAGCTGCTGAAGCTCGCGCCCGACCTCTACGACATCACCGTGTTCGGCGCCGAGCCGCACGGCAACTACAACCGCATCCTGCTCTCGCCGGTGCTGGCGGGCGAGATGACGCTGCCCGAGATCATGCTCAACGATCTCGACTGGTACGGCGACAACGGCATCACGCTGCACGCCGGCCGCAAGGTGGTGAAGATCGACCGCGTGCGCCGCAAGGTGCTCGCCGGCGACGGCACCGAGGCCGACTACGACCGCCTGCTGCTGGCCACCGGCTCGACGCCCTTCATCCCGCCCATCCCCGGCAACGACCTGCCGGGCGTGCTCGGCTACCGCGACATCGCCGACACCGAGGCGATGATCGAGGCCGCCGGCAAGTACCGCCACGCGGTGGTGATCGGCGCCGGCCTGCTCGGCCTGGAGGCGGCCAACGGGCTGATGCTGCGCGGCATGGACGTGACCGTGGTGCACCTCGGCGAGTGGATCATGGAACGCCAGCTCGACCGCGCGGCCGCCGACATGCTGCAGGCCTCGCTCGAGGCCAAGGGCATGAAGTTCCTGCTCGCGCGCCAGACCGAGGCGCTGCTGCCGGCGCGCAACGCGCAGGGCGGCATGAACGGGCGCGTGGGCGCGGTGCGCTTCAAGGACGGCATGGAGATCCCCGCCGACCTCGTCGTGGTCGCCGCCGGCATCCGGCCGAACTACGAACTCGCCGAATCCGCCGGCCTGTACTGCGGCAGCGGCCGGGTGCGCGGCATCCACGTCTCCGACACGCTGCAGACCGTCACCGATCCGCGCATCTACGCGGTGGGCGAGTGCGTGGCGCACCGCGGCATCGCCTACGGCCTGGTGGCGCCGCTGTTCGAGCAGGGCAAGGTGTGCGCCAACCACCTCGCCAACTTCGGCATCGGCCGCTACGAGGGCTCGGTCACCTCGACCAAGCTCAAAGTGACCGGCATCGACGTGTTCTCGGCGGGCGACTTCAGCGGCGGCCCGGGCACCGAGGACATCGTGCTGCACGACCGCCAGGGCGGGGTGTACAAGCGCGTCGTGCTCAAGGACGACCGCATCGTGGGCTCGGTGCTGTACGGCGACACCGCCGACGGCTCGTGGTACTTCCAGCTCATGAAGGATCGCCAGAGCGTCGCCGAGATCCGCGACCACCTGATGTTCGGCCAGAACAAGCTGGGCGACGCCGGCCACAAGGGCGAGAACCGCGCCGCCAGCATGCCCGACACGGCCGAGGTGTGCGGCTGCAACGGCGTGTGCAAGGGCACCATCGTCAAGGCGATCAAGGAGAAGGGCCTGTTCACCCTCGACGAGGTCAAGAAGCACACCAAGGCGGCGTCCTCCTGCGGCTCCTGCACCGGCCTGGTCGAGCAGATCCTCGCTTCCACCGTCGGCGGCGCCTACCAGGCGGTGAGCGCCAACGACAAGCCGGTGTGCGCGTGTACCGAGCATTCGCACAAGGTGGTGCGCGAGGCGATCTTCAAGCACCACCTGACGAGCAAGGAGGCGGTGTTCGACACGCTGAACTGGAGGACGCCCAACGGCTGCGACAAGTGCCGGCCGGCGGTCAACTACTACCTGATCTCGTCGTGGCCGCACGAGGCCAAGGACGATCCGCAGTCGCGCTTCATCAACGAGCGTGCCCACGCCAACATCCAGAAGGACGGCACCTATTCGGTGGTGCCGCGGATGTGGGGCGGGCTGACCACGCCTGCCGAGCTGCGCGCCATTGCGGATGCCGCGGAGAAATACCAGGTGCCCACGGTCAAGGTCACCGGCGGCCAGCGCATCGACCTGCTCGGGGTGAAGAAGGAGGATCTGCCGAAGATCTGGGCCGACCTCAACGCGGCCGGCATGGTGTCGGGCCACGCCTACGGCAAGTCGATCCGCACCGTGAAGACCTGCGTCGGCGCCGAGCACTGCCGCTTCGGCACCCAGCTGGCGATGGACATGGGGGTCAAGCTCGAGAAGATGCTGTTCGACATGTACGCGCCGCACAAGGTGAAGCTTGCGGTGTCGGGCTGCCCGCGCAACTGCGCCGAGGCGGGGATCAAGGACGTCGGCGTGATCGGCGTCGATTCCGGCTACGAGCTGTATGTGGGCGGCAACGGCGGCATCAAGACCGAGGTCGCGCAGTATCTGTGCAAGGTGGGCAGCGACGAGGAGGTCATGGAGTATGCCGGCGCCTTCCTGCAGCTCTACCGCGAGGAGGGCTGGTACCTCGAGCGCACGGTGCATTGGCTCGACCGCGTCGGCCTCGACTACGTGAAGGCCAAGGTGGTCGAGGACGGCGAGAACCGTCGCCGCCTGCACGCGCGCCTGCTCGACGCGCTCAAGGACGCGCGCGATCCGTGGCAGACCAGCCGCGAGGAGGAGGCGGTGAAGCAGTTCATCCCGATCAAGGTCGAGGCCTGAGTTTCCGGGCGCCGGAATCGCGACTCGCGTCGCTCCTACGAAAACCACGGCGCCTCGATGACGTCCCGTAGGAGCGACGCAAGTCGCGATCACCCCCCCCCCCCGACCGAGCGCGGCGCGGATTCCGGGCACCGGCATCGCGACTGGCGTCGCTCCTACAAATAACAACCGAACCAAGCTTCCGAAGAAGGAACCCACCATGACCGACTGGAAACGCATCTGCCTGCTCGACGACATCCCCCGCCTCGGCTCCCGCGTCGTGCGGCGCCCCGGCGCGGACGACATCGCCGTCTTCCGCAACGCCGACGACGAGGTCTTCGCGCTGCACGACCAATGCCCGCACAAGGGTGGCCCGCTCTCGCAAGGCATCGTGCACGGCCGCAAGGTGACCTGTCCGCTGCACGGCTGGAACTTCAACCTGCAGGACGGCCAGGCGGTGGCGCCGGACGTGGGGGCGTGCGCGAGCTTCGCGGTGAAGGTGGAGGGCGGCGAGGTGTGGCTGGCGACCTAAGGGGCGACCCAGCGGGTGATCTCCACTCCGCATCGATCGTCGGCCCCGCCGCTCCCGGAGGGGCGAGGCTGGGTCGCCCCCACCCCCGCATCGATCCTCCGCCCGCCGCTCCCGCAGGGGCGACCGGCCGCGTCGCCCCTACACGGCCCCCAGCCTTACGCGCTGCACCGGCACCCAGGCGATGAACGCGACGGCGGCGCTGCAGAAGGCCACGCCGACGATCATCGGCAGGGCGCTGCCGTCCGTGTTGGCGCCCACCCAGTACGCGGCGCCGAAGGCCACCACCATCATCAGGAAGCCGGTGATCGCCGACGCGGCGCCGGCCGCCTTCGGGAAAGGGGCGATCGCGCCGCTCTGGCCGCAGGGCTGGTGCACCCCGTGGCCGAGCATGAAGATGAAGGCCGGCACCATGATGGTCCACACCGTGCTCACCCCGGAGAGCGCGAAGGCCAGCATCAGGCCGCCGCCGCTCAGCGACAGGGCCCCGCCGATCATCACGCTGCGCTGCACGCCGAAGCGCTGGATCATGCGCCGGCACAGCATGGTGCCGCCGATGTAGAAGGCCGACAGCAGGAGCAGCAGCACGCCGTAGAAGCTCGGCGAGGTGCCGAGCAGGTTGATGAAGACGAAGGACGACGCCGACAGGATGCAGAACAGCCCGCCGAAGGACGCGGTGCACAGCGAGGCGTAGGTCCAGAAGCTGCGGTTGCCGACGATGCCGCGCGCGGTGCGCAGCAGGACGGCGGGCTGCAGCGCCTCGGGGTGGCGTTCGTGCAGGGTCTCCTGGAAGTGGCGGGCGACCACGAACAGGGTCGCCGCGCCCATCACCGTCAGCGCCGCCAGCGTGGCGCGCCAGCCGAACCATTCGGCCAGCACGCCGCCGAGCGGCGGGCTCAGGCAGGCGGCCACGCCCAGGCCCGACAAGCCCTTGCTCATCGCGCGCGCCCCTTCCTGCGGCGCATAAAGATCACGCACGATTGCGCGCGCGCATACCGTGCCCGCGCCCATGAACGCGCCCTGCAGCACCCGCCAGAACACCATTACCTCGATCGAGCCGGCGAGCGCGCTGCCGACCGCCGCCAGCGTGTAGCCGGCGAGGCCGATCAGCAGCACCCGGCGGCGTCCGATGCGGTCGGACAGCGGGCCCCAGAACAGCTGTGACGCGCCGAAGGCGAGCAGGAGCGCGGTGAGCGTCAGCTGCGCCTGCGCCGGGACCGCGCCGAAGCTGGCGGTGAGCGCGGGCAGGGCGGGGAGGTAGAGGTCGGTGGTGATCGGTTGCAGGCCGAGCAGCAGGGACAGGATGAGGATGACGAGGGGGGCGGGCATGGTGGTTTTTGTAAATCGAGAATAAAGAAAATTATCGAGAAAATAGCATGAATGCTGCCCGCAGGCGTGCTTCCTCGTCGGCGCAGGGGGGGCTTGCGCGCAAGCCGGCACGCCCGCGTGCGCACCGCTTTTGTGCACCGCACACCAAGCTGGTGCGTCGCCACCGTCGAGCGCAAAGTCCAACTGACTGATTTAGAACGATTTCAAATGTGGCACGACGCTTGCTGAGCAGACACCAGCACAGCGTACGACCCCGCCAATGACGGCGGGGCGGTCGGGCGAAGAGGTTCGCGCTGGAGATTCCCGCACCGATGGTGCGCTTCAAGCACGACCCTGGAGCCCGACATGGACAAGAAATCCTTCCTGCAGGCCGGCCACACGCCGACACTGATCGCCGCCTTCCTCTACTTCGACCTCGCCTTCATGGTGTGGGTGATCCTCGGTCCGCTGGCGGTCGGCATCGCCGCCGACCTCGGCCTGTCGCACGCGCAGAAGGGCCTCATCGTGGCCACGCCGGTGCTGGCGGGAGCGATCCTGCGCATGATCATGGGCGTGGTGGTCGATCGCCTGTCGCCGAAGAAGGCGGCGATCATCGGCCAGCTCGTCGTGATCGGGGCCCTGGCCTACGCCTGGCTGGTGGGCGTGCATTCGTTCAACGAGGTGCTGGTGCTGGGGGTCTTCCTCGGCGTGGCGGGCGCGTCCTTCGCGGCGGCGCTGCCGCTGGCCTCGCGCTGGTATCCGCCCGAGCACCAGGGCACCGCGATGGGCATCGCCGGGGCCGGCAACTCGGGCACCGCGTTCGCGGCGCTGTTCGCGCCCGGGCTGGCGATGGCCTTCGGCTGGCACAACGTGTTCGGGCTGGCGCTGATCCCGCTGGTGATCGTGCTGGTGGCCTTCTGCTTCATGGCCAAGGACGCGCCCGACGCGCCGCCGCCCAAGCGCTTCGCCGAATACCTCGCGGTGCTCCGGGACAAGGACGCGTGGTGGTTCATGTTCTTCTACTCGGTGACCTTCGGCGGCTTCGTCGGTCTGGCCTCGTCGCTGGTGATCTACTTCAACACCCAGTACGGGCTGGATCCGAAGATGGCGGGCTACTTCACCGCGGCCTGCGTGTTCGCCGGCTCGCTGGTGCGCCCGATCGGCGGCAACGTGGCCGACCGCATCGGCGGCGTGAAGTCGCTCACCGTGATGTACATCCTGGCGGCGATCTTCCTCGCCATCGTCAGCGTCGGCCTGCCCCAGGCGTGGATGGCGCTGGTGGCCTTCGTGGGTGCGATGCTGGCGCTGGGCATGGGCAACGGCGCGGTGTTCCAGCTCGTGCCGCAGCGCTTCCGTCGCGAGATCGGCGTGATGACCGGCCTGGTCGGCATGGCGGGCGGCATCGGCGGCTTCTACCTGGCGTCCTCGCTCGGCTTCGCGCGCCAACTCACCGGCAGCTACCAGGCCGGCTTCCTGATCTTCGCGGCGCTGGCGGTGTTCGCGCTGGTCGGGCTCACCGCGGTGAAGACGCGCTGGCGCACGACCTGGGGCGCGGCGCACCTGACCTCGGCGAAGATCTGAATGGCCGAATGGGGTCCCGAACGAGGTCAGGTCCTGAGTTTGATCATCCCGCATCCGTTGGCTTCACGTCGAGAAAGGCGAGTGAGCAGATGAAAGACCTGACCCCCCTGGAGATCCTCCTCGGCCACGCCAGCCGGACCGGGCCGCGTCCGGCCAACGAGGACTTCGTTGCCGCGGCGATGCCCGAGGGCGACGAGCGCGCGGCCAAGGGCGTGCTGCTGGCGATCGCCGACGGCGTCGGTGGCCACGCGCACGGCCGCGAGGCGGCGGAGTATTCCGTGCGCAGCCTCCTCGCCGACTACTTCTCCACGGCCCACACCTGGAGCGTGCAGAAGTCGCTCGACACCGTGCTCGGCGCGGCCAACCGCTGGCTGCTCGCGCAGTCGGCGCGTACCGCCGAGACTGCGGGCATGGCGACCACGCTCACCGCGCTGGTGCTGCGCGGGCGGCGCTGGCACCTCGCGCACGTGGGCGACTCGCGCGCCTACCTGTGGCGCGACGGCGCGCTGCTGCGCCTGAGCGAGGACCACACCTGGCCGCACCCGGAGCTGAGCAACGTGCTGCGCCGCGCGCTGGGGCTGGAGTCGCGCCTGCTGGTGGATCACGACGACGGCGAGCTGGCGCTGGGCGACGTCTTCGTGCTGCTGACCGACGGGGTGTGGAACACGCTCGGCGACGAGGCGATCGCGGCGCTGCTCGCGCGCCAGGCGGGGCAGGAGAAGGAAAGGGAGGGTGGGGGACGGGCTGCGGTGGGGGTGGTGACACCGAAACCCGTAACGCGGGGAACGGAGGCGCAGGGAAGGGCGGGGGGTGAAAATGGCGTGGGGGTGTCCGAGGAGGCCGGAGCGTGCGCGAGGGTAGCGGAAGCCGGCCTGGACCCGCAGGCCGCCGCCGATGCCCTCGTCGAAGCCGCCTTGCGCGCCGGCGGCAATGACAACGCCAGCGCGCTGGTGGCCTGCGTGCGCGCGCTGCCCGCCGACAACCTGCGCGACCGCCTCGCCGCCGGCCGCCGCCTGCCGCTGCCGCCGCGCCTGGCCGAGGGCGACACGCTCGACGGCCTGCGCGTGGAGGCGGTGCTGCACGTGTCGCGGCTGACCGTGCTGTATCGGGTTTGCCGCATCGAGGACTCCACGGCCGCAATCGCGGCTTGCGCCGCTCCTACGTCGCCGCAGGCCGCGTCGACTTCGCCCGCCGCGTCGGTTCCTGTGGGAGCGCCGCGAGGCGCGAATGCGGCGTCGATTGCTCCCGACCACGTTGCCGACGGCACGGCCGCGATCGCGGCTTGCGCCGCTCCTACGTCGCCGCAGGCCGCGTCGACTTCGCCCGCCGCGCCGGTTCCTGTGGGAGCGCCGCGAGGCGCGATTGCGGCGTCGATTGGTCCCGACCACGTTGCCGACGGCACGGCCGCAATCGCGGCTTGCGCCGCTCCTACGTCGCCGCAGGTCGCGTCGACTTCGCCCCGCGCGCCGGTTCCTGTGGGAGCGCCGCGAGGCGCGATTGCGGCGCCGCGCTGGGTCCTCAAGACCCTGCTGCCCGCCCACGAGCACGACGAGGACGCGCGCCGCGCGCTGGTGCGCGAGGAGTGGCTGGCGCGGCGGGTGCCCGCGCAGGGCTTTCCGCAGGTGGCCGACTGGCCCGCGCGCGCGCATCTGTATTACCTGATGAGCTGGCATGAGGGCGAGAGCCTGAAGGCGCTGCTCGCGCGCGGCGAGCGCCTGCGCGCGCACGAGGTCGCCGAGCTCGGCGCGTGCGTGCTGCGTCTGGTCGGCGTACTGCACCGGCTGGGCATCGTGCATCGCGACATCAAGCCCGACAACCTGCACCTGGGCCGCGACGGCGTGCTGCGCC
This sequence comes from Thauera sp. DNT-1, assembly GCF_055393985.1. Classification (NCBI taxonomy): domain Bacteria; kingdom Pseudomonadati; phylum Pseudomonadota; class Betaproteobacteria; order Rhodocyclales; family Zoogloeaceae; genus Thauera; species Thauera sp. DNT-1. The sequence goes on from NZ_AP043752.1 coordinate 3,891,901, forward strand.
TGCTCGACCTCGGCGTGGCGGCGAGCGAGGCGGAGGACCTGCGCGAGATCAACAACCCGGGCACGCCGTCCTACATGGCGCCCGAGCTCTTCGCCGGCACGCCGGCCAACGAGGCCTCCGACCTCTACGCCTGCGGGGTGACGCTGTACGAGCTGCTCACGCGCAAGTTCCCCTACGGCGAGGTCGAGCCCTTCCAGCACCCGCGCTTCGGCGAACCCGTCCCGCCCACCCGCCACCGCCCCGACACGCCGGCCTGGCTGGAGGCGGTGCTGCTCAAGGCCTGCGCGCGCGAACCCGCCGCCCGCTTCGAGACCGCCGAGGAGTTCCGCCTCGCGCTCGAGCGCGGCGCCTGGCAGCCGCTCGCGGTGCCGCGCCGCACGCCGCTGCTCGAGCGCCGGCCGACGCTGGCGCTGAAGCTGATCGCGCTGGCCTCGCTGCTGCTGAATGTCGTGCTGTTGTTCCTGCTGTACCGATCCCTGAAGTCCTGAAGGGGTCAGGCCTTTCATTTGCTCATCCTGTGAAGACCCGATCCCTCAGACCCCTACGGACGAGGCAAACCATGACCCATCCCCTGCCCGAACCTGCCCGGCCTTCGCCCGCTGGCCGGCGCACGATCCCGATCCGCGCCGCGGCGCCGGGCGAGACCCCTGCCACCTGTCCCTACTGCGGCGTCGGCTGCGGCGTGCTGATCGAGCACGACGGCACCCGCATCACCGGCGTGCGCGGCGACCCCGCGCATCCGGCCAACTTCGGCCGCCTGTGCACCAAGGGCGCGACCCTGCACCTCAGCGCCGGCCACGATACCCGCCTGCTCTACCCCGAATACCGCGCCCGCCGCGGCGAGGCCCGCACGCGCATCGGCTGGGACGCGGCGATCGACGTGGCCGCGCAGCGCTTCGCCGACGTGATCGCCGAGCATGGCCCGGACGCGGTCGCCTTCTACATCTCCGGCCAGCTCCTCACCGAGGACTACTACGTCTTCAACAAGGCGATGAAGGGGCTGATCGGCAGCAACAACGTCGACACCAACTCGCGCCTGTGCATGTCGAGCGCGGTCGCCGCCTACAAGGCCACGCTGGGTGCGGACGCGCCGCCGTGCTGCTACGAGGACTTCGACCACGCCGACACGATCCTGATCGCCGGCGCCAACCCGGCGTGGGCGCATCCGGTGGCCTTCCGCCGCATCGAGGAGGCGAGGGCGCGGCGACCGGGCATGAAGATCGTCGTGGTGGATCCGCGCCGCACCGACACCGCGGCGATGGCCGACCTGCACCTGGCCATCCTGCCCGGCACCGACGTCTGGCTGTTCGACGCCATGCTGCACGTGCTGCTGCGCGACGGGTTGGCCGACGAAGCCTGGATCGCCGCCCACACCGAGGGTTTCGAGGCGCTGCGCGCGCATGTGCACGGGGTGAGCCCGGCGGTGGCCGCGGCGGTGTGCGGGGTGGCGGCGGAGGACATCGTCACCGCGGCGCGCTGGTGGGGCGAGGCGCCGGCGGCGCTGTCGCTGTGGTGCCAGGGGCTCAACCAGTCGACGCACGGCACCCACAACGGCGCCGCGCTGATCGCGCTTTCGCTCGCGACCGGCAAGATCGGCCGCCCCGGCTGCGGGCCGTTCTCGCTCACCGGCCAGCCCAACGCGATGGGCGGGCGCGAGGTCGGCGGGCTGGCGAACCTGCTGCCGGCGCATCGTGACCTGGCGAATCCCGAGCATCGCGCGGAGGTGGCGCGGCTGTGGGGCGTGGACAGCGTGCCTTCGGAGCCCGGCCTGACCGCGGTGGAGCTGTTCCGCGCGGCGCGCGAGGGCCGCGTCAAGGCGATCTGGATCGCGTGCACCAACCCGGCGCAGTCCATGCCCGAGCAGGCTCTGGTGCACGAGGCGCTGGCGGTCTGCGACTTCGTCGTGCTGCAGGAGGCCTTCGCCGGCACCGAGACCGCGGCCTTCGCCGACCTCGTGCTGCCGGCCGCCGCCTGGGGCGAGAAGGAGGGCACGGTGACCAACTCCGAGCGCCGCATCAGCCGCGTGCGCGCGGCCGTGCCGGCGCCGGGCGAGGCGCGTGCCGACTGGCGCATCGTGTGCGACTTCGCACGCGCGCTCGCACCGCGCATCGGCAAGCCGCAGGCGGCGGCGATGTTCGCCTACGCGTCGGCGCAGGCGATCTTCGCCGAGCACGTCGCCAGCACCGCCGGGCGCGACCTCGACATCACCGGGCTGGACTATTCCCTGCTGGAAGGTGAAGGCCCGCAGCAGTGGCCGTTTCCGGCGGGGGCGGCGGTGGATGGCGCCGATGCCGCGGCGCGAGCGCGTCTCTACGCCGACGGTCGCTTCGCGACGCCGAACGGGCGCGCACGCTTCGTCGTGCCGGCGCGCGCGCTCACTGCCGAGAAGACCGGCGTGCGCTATCCGCTCGCCCTCACCAGCGGCCGCCTGCGCGACCAGTGGCACGGCATGAGCCGCAGCGGCAAGGTGGCGCGCCTGTACGGCCATGCGGACGAGGCACGCATCGAGCTGCACCCGCAGGAGCTGGCGCGGCGCGGCCTCGTCGACGGCGACCTGGTCAAGGTGTCGAGCCGGCACGGCGAGCTGGTGCTGCGCGTGGCCGCGGCGAGTGCGCTGCGGCACGGCATGGCCTTCGTCGGGATGCACTGGGGGCGGCGGGCGCTGAACTCGGCCGGGATCAACCTGCTCTTCGGCGGCGCCTGCGATCCGCTGTCGAAGCAGCCGGAGCTCAAGCACGCGGCGGTGCGCATCGAGCCGGTCGAGCTGCCGAACCGCATGCTGCTGGTGCGTGCCGAGCGCCCCGGGCGTACCGCCGCCGAGGAGGCTGCGCTGCTGTCGCCCTGGCTGGAGCGCTTCGCCTACGCCTCGCTCGCGCTCGCCGGCCGCGACACGCCCGCGGTGGTGATGCGGGTCGCGCACGACCGTCCGATCCCGGCCGGCTGGCTCGCCGAGCTCGACGCCTTGCTCGGCCTCGAGGGCGACGGGGTGCTGTCGTATGCCGACCCCGCGCGCGGGATCAGCAAGCGTGCGCTGATCGAGGACGGCCGCCTGGTCGGCCTGCGCCTGACCGGCGAGACCGCGGCCGCGGGCTGGCTGAGCGAGGCGGTGGTCGAGCGCCGCGACGCGGCGGCGCTGCGTCCGTGGCTGCTGGCGCCGCTGGCGACCCCGCCGACAGGAGATGCGGGGCGCGGGCGGGTGGTGTGCAACTGCCTGAACGTGTCCGAGGCCGACATCGCGGCGGCGATCGCCGCGGGCGCCGGCGTACGCGACTTCGACGCGCTGCAGGCCAGGCTGCGCTGCGGCACGTCCTGCGGTTCGTGCGTGCCCGAGATCCGCCGCATGCTCGCCGAGGGGAGCTGAAAAGAAAAAGCCCGGGCGTCTTGCGAGGCCCGGGCAAATCCACACCAAAGGAGGAGGGTGGAGGAGACAGGTGCAATCGTAGAGAAATTTTTTGTGCAGTGCAACAAAAAATAATGCTTCGACTATAAGGCGAATTTCTAGATTTTGGCCGAATGCATCGCGACTTGCGTCGCGCCTACGTTCCGCTCCGGGCGCTGGCGGTTCTGTGGGAGCGACGCAAGTCGCGATCGCAGCGCGCGGGATCCGCGCCGCGATTGATCGATCGCAGGATCGCGACTCGCGTCGCGCCTACGCAAACCCGCCGGAGACGAGATTCTTCGGCTGGCCAGCAACAAATTTTTCGATGACATCGACCAGCTGATCGGCCAGCGCCTGCTGCGCTTCATCCGAGGCCCAGGCGATGTGCGGGGTGAGGAGGACGTTCGGGCGGGCGGCGATGCGCATCAGCGGGCTGTCGGGCGCGGGCGGTTCGCCGTCGGTGACGTCGAAGCCGGCGCCGGAGATCAGGCCCTCGTCGAGCGCCTGCACGAGGGCGTGCTCATCCACGATGCCGCCGCGCGCGGTGTTGATCAGCAGGGGACGCCGCGCCATCGCGCGGAATTCGGGCAGGCCGACGAGGCCGCGGGTGGCCTCGGTGAGCGGACAGTGCAGGCTGATGACGTCGCTGGTCGCGAGCACCTCGTCCCAGGCCAGGTAGCTGTCGTCGCCGGGGCGTTCGCCCTTGCGCGCGGCGAACACCGGCTCCATGCCGAAGGCGCGCGCGATCGCCGCCACGCGCTGGCCGAGGTCGCCGGCGCCGACGATGCCGAGCCGGGTACCGGCGAGGTCGTGGATGGGGTGGTTGAAGAAGCAGAACTGCCCGGCGCGCTGCCATTCGCCGGCGAGCACGTCGTCGCGGTAGGGGATGAGCTGGCGGCGCAGCGCGAGCAGGAGCGCGAAGACGTGCTCGGGCACGGTGTCGCGCGCGTAGCCGCGGATGTTGCACACCGCGATCCCGCGCGCCGCGCAGGCGGCCTTGTCGACGCAGTCGGTGCCGGTGGCGGCGACCGCGACCAGGCGCAGCGCGGGCAGTTGCGCGATCGCCGCGGCGTCGAGGCGGACCTTGTTGAGGATCGCGATGGTGGCGCCGGCGAGGCGTTCGACGACCTCGGCGGGGGCGGTGCGCGCGTGTTCGGCGTAGTCGTGGGCGAAGGACGGACGGCGCAGGCGGATCTGCGGCGCGAGCGTGGCGCGGTCGAGGAAGACGATCTTTTCCATGGGGGGCTCTGTGGGGGAACGAAGCGGATCGCCGGGGCGGGCGATGGGGAGGGGGCGGTGCGGAGAGGTGGAATCGCGACTTGCGTCGCTCCCACAGGAAGACCGCGGCGCTCCGACGGCAAGAACGCGGCGCTCGCGCAGCAGGACCGCGGCGCTCGGGGTGGCTGTGGGAGCGACGCAAGTCGCGATCAAGGCGGCAGCGCTGCGCTGGGCGCAGGCGGATCGAGGCGGGCGGGAATCGCGACTTGCGTCGCTCCTACACCCGCTCCCACACCCGCTCCCACACCCGCTCCCACACCCGCTCCCACACCCGCTCCCACACCCGCTCCTACACCCGCTCCTGCATCCCGCCGCGGGCGTAGCGGGTTGTGCGGGGCGCGGCGGGGGAGGTCGCATCGGCGGCGCGGTCAAGCTGCCCGCATCGTCCGTTCACTTCTCATGCACGTAGCAGCCCGGCGCGTCGTCGAGCGCGGGATAGTCTGGGGCACCGATCGCCGGCGGCGCCACACGCGCGCCGCTGCGCGCGGCGAGCCAGTCGCTCCAGGCCGGCCACCACGAGCCTTCCTGCTCGGGCGTGCGCTCGAGCCAGTCGTCCGGCGGGACGTAGTTGCCGCCCGCGGGGCGGGTGTGCATGCGGAAGCTGCGCCGCGGGCGGCCGGGCTCGCTGACGATGCCGGCGTTGTGGCCGCCGCTGGTGAGCACGAAGCTGATCTCGGTCGGCACCAGGTAGTGCAGCTTGTACACCGAGCGCCAGGGCGCGACGTGGTCGGTGAGGGTGGCGACGCAGAACACCGGCAGCTCGATGTCGGACAGCGCCACCGGCTTGCCGCCCACCGGGTAGCGCCCCTCGCTGAGGTCGTCGTTGAGGAAGAGCCGGCGCAGGTACTGGCTGTGCATGCGCGCGGGCATGCGCGTGGCGTCGGCGTTCCAGGCCATGAGGTCGTTCATCGGCGTGCGCTCGCCCATGAGGTATTCGCCGACGACGCGCGACCACAGCAGGTCGTTGGAGCGCAGGATCTGGAACGCGCCCGCCATCTGGCCGGCGGTGAGGAAGCCGGTCTCCTCCATCTGCGCCTCGAGCAGGCTGACCTCGCTGTCGTCGATGAAGAGCGCGAGCTCGCCCGGTTCGGTGAAGTCGGTCTGCGCGGTGAACAGCGTCATCGAGCCGAGGCGCGCATCGCCGTCGCGGTCCATCGCCGCCGCGGCGATCGCCAGCAGGGTGCCGCCGAGGCAGTAGCCGGTGGCGTGCACCTTCTGCCCGGGGACGATGGCATTGATCGCGTCGAGCGCGGCGAAGAAGCCGAGCTGCAGGTAGTCGTCCATGTCGAGCTCGCGCTCGTCCGTCCCGGGGTTCTTCCACGAGATGCAGAACACGGTGTGGCCGCGCTCGACCAGGTAGCGCACCAGCGAGTTGTGCGGCGAGAGGTCGAGGATGTAGTACTTCATGATCCAGGCCGGCACGATCAGCACCGGCTCGGCGTACACGTCGGCGGTGGCGGGCGCGTACTGGATGAGCTCGATGAGGCGGTTGCGCAGCACCACCTTGCCCGGGGTGACCGCGACGTCGCGGCCGACGACGAAGTCCTCGGCGCCGGCCGGCGGGGCGCCGCCGACGAGGCGCTCGAAGTCCTCGACGGCGTGGACGGCGCCGCGCGCGAGGTTCATGCCGCCGCTCGCCAGGGTCTGGCGCAGCACTACCGGGTTGGTGGGCAGGAAGTTGCCCGGCGAGAACATGTCGAGCAGCTGGCGCGCGGCGAAGGCGACGACCTGCTCGTGATGGCGCGAGACGCCGGCCACGCCGTGGGTGGCGGCGTCCCACCATTCCTGGCCGAGCAGGAAGGACTGGTGCATCAGGTTGAAGGGCCAGGCGTGCCACTCGGGCGCCTGGAAGCGGCGGTCCTGCGCGGGCGGCTCGATGCACTCGTGCGCGGCGCTGCCCGCCGGGGCGATGGCGAGCTGCTGTGCGTAGCGCAGCAGGCGGCGCATCTGCGCGATGCCGAGGTCGGCGAGCTCCATGCGCTTGCCCGGCGAGACCGCGAGGTGGCCGGCCCAGTCCACCGTCGCGAGCAGCAGCGCGATCGGCGACACCGAGGCGGTGGCGCGCGCGATCGCCGCGTGCACCCGGCGATCGAGCGGGTTGCGCGGCGGTGGCGGGGCGAAGGGCTCGGCGAAGCGACCGGCGTGAGTGGGCGGGGTCGCGCGTTTGCTGGGCGGGTTCATCCTGTACTTGCCTCCATGCATCCGGTTCAGCGGGCTTGCGTGTCCTTGCGCGCTGCGTCGGCCGCCCGCAGGTCGTCGAGGGCGGTTTCGAAATCGAAGTTGCCGATGCGCTCCTCGAAGTGCGCGAAGCGCTCGCCGAGAACGTTTCGCAGCAGCCCGCGGTGGGCTTCGAGCAGTTCGCGCACCGCGATGTCGCCGAGGGTGAGCTGGTGCTCGACGGTGGCGACGATCTCCGCGATCCGTGCCGGCGCCGCTTCGACGCAGTCCTCGTCGGATCGCTCCGGAGCGGACGCTGCGTCGGCTGCGGCTTCGCGTGTCGCCGCCTCCAGGTCTGCGCAGAAACGGGTGGTGCGAGCGGCCAGCGCGCTCGCGGCTTCATGCAGCGGACCGGCCTGCATGGATTGTGCCTCGTCCGCCAGGCCACTGACCACCCGGGCTTCCAGCTCGGCGGCGGCAAGGCTCAGTGCGGTCGCGCCGATCGTGGCCGCACCGCCCTTGATCGAGTGGGCGGCGCGGCGCAGGGCGACGGCATCACCCGCGTCGATCGATTCCTGCAGGAGCTTGCCGTAGTCGCTCTCCGCGAACAGGCGCAACAGCCCGAGGTAGATCTCCCGGTCGTCGAGGACGTACTGCAGACCTGTCGCGACATCGAGCTCGTGGAGCCCCGCGAGGGGGGCGAGGGGATCGTCATCCACGGGTTCCTCGCCCGCCTGGACTGCCGGCGGGGTGGGCAGGTCGGCGGCCGGGGCGTCGGTGGGAAGCCAGCGCCAGATCTTCTCGCACAGGGCCTGCGGCTCGACCGGCTTGGTGATGTGGTCGTTCATCCCCGCGTCGATGCAGCGCTGGCGATCCTCTGCGAAGGCGTTGGCGGTCATCGCCAGGATGGGCAGCTTGCGCAGCTCGTCGCGGCTGCGCAGGAGGCGGGTGGCGGTGATGCCGTCCATGACCGGCATCTGCATGTCCATGAGGATGAGGTCGTAGCGGGTGGTGCTTGCCATGTCGACCGCCTCCTGTCCGTTCTCCGCGGTATCGATCACCGCTCCGGTCCCACGCAGGATGGCGACGGCGACCTCGCGGTTGACGGGGTTGTCTTCGGCGAGGAGGATGCGCCGCCCGCACAGCCGGTCGTGTTCGGCGCAGGGGGGGGCGCCGGCGGCTGCGCTCGGTTGCCGGCCCGCGCTGGCGGGGCGCAACTGCAGCGGCACCTCGACCCAGAAGGTGCTGCCCTTGCCCAGCGTGCTGTCGACGCCGATCCTGCCGCCCATGAGTTCGGTCAGGCGGCGCGAGATCGCCAGGCCGAGGCCGGTGCCGCCGTACTTGCGTGTGGTGGACGGATCGGCCTGCTCGAAAGGCTGGAACATGCGCTCGCACTGGCTCGCATCCACGCCGATGCCGGTGTCGGCGACCTCGAAGCGCACGATCGACTGCTCCCCCGTGGTGGACAGCACGCGGCCGCGGATCGCCACGCTCCCGTGTGGCGTGAACTTCACCGCGTTGCTGGCGAAGTTGAGCACGATCTGGCCAAGGCGCAGCGCGTCGCCGCGCACCCTGTAGGGCAGCATGTCGAGGTCGAGCGAGAGCTGCAGGCCCTTCTGCTCGGCTTGCTCGCGCACCAGTTCCAGCGTGCCCTCGAGCATCGCCCCGGGGTCGAAGTCATTCGCTTCGAGATCCAGCCGCCCGGCCTCGATCTTCGACAGGTCGAGGATGTCGTTGATGATCTGCAGCAGGTGCCGGGCCGCGGTGATGATCTTCTCCAGCCGGGCCTTCTGTTCGTCCTCGCGCAGATCCCTGGCGAGCAGGTGGCCGAGTCCGATGATCGCGTTCAGCGGCGTGCGGATCTCGTGGCTCATGTTGGCGAGGAACTCGCTCTTGGTGCGGTTGGCGACCTCGGCGGCGTCGAGTGCGGTGTGAAGCGCGGCGGAGCGTTCGGCGACGAGCTGTTCGAGGTGGTGGCGGTGGTGCTCCAGCTCCTCGAGCATGCGGCGCTTTTCGGTGATGTCCTGCTTGATCGCGAGGTAGTGCGTGATGCGCCCGTCGGGCTGGCGGATGGGCGAGATCTGCGCCTGCTCGATGTATTCGCCACCGTCCTTGCGCCGGTTGACCAGCTCGCCGCGCCAGGGCTCTCCCTTGACGAGAGCGTCCCAGAGTTGGGCATACACCTCCGCGGGGGTCTTGTCCGACTTGAGCAGGCGCGGGTTGCGACCGATCACCTCTGCGCGCGTGTAGCCGCTGGTGTTCAGAAAGGCATCATTCACGTATTCGATGCGGGCCTCGGTGTCGGTGATGAGGACCGCGTTGGGGCTCTGCTCGATCGCCATGGAGAATTTCTTCAAGGCCTGCAAGGCCTGGTGTTCGGCCGACACGTCCTGCCAGATGCCGAGCAGGTAGTCCTGGCCGTGCAGGCGGATCACCCGGATGTGCACCCTGGCCTCGAGCAGCCTGCCGTCGGATGCGCGGTGGACCGTCTCGAAATTCGCGCTGCGCCGGGCAACGATGTCCCGGGCCAGGGCCTCGAGCTGGGCCGGCTGGAGCTCGGCCTGGATGTCCATGACGCTGCGCTGGCGCAGCTCGGCTTCGGTGTAGCCGAGTGCCTGTCGCGAGTAGGCGTTGGCCCGGAGAAAGCGCAGCGTCACCGGGTCGACCAGCTCGATCGCGCATGGCGCCTGCTCGATCACCGCCTTCATCAGGGTCTCGTCGTCCTTCTGGGCGAGGCGGGTTTCACGGAAACCGAGCAGGGCCTGCGCCAGTTCGCCGAGACGGTCGCCTTTTTTCGCCGCCAGTCGGGTGAGCGCCTCGTAGTGTTCCGCTTCGAGTTGGTCCTGCGCCATCCTGCGCAGCGCATCGGCCAGTGTGTTGCGGTCATTGGCGAGCCGCTTCGCCAGGGTGAAGGCGAGCAGGAGCGTAAGCACGATCACGGTCAGGCTCGTGCTCAGGCTCTGGTCGAGCCGGCGCTGGATGATGTGGATCGCGTCGGCGTTCTTCTCGGCTGCGTCGGCCGTCACCGCAATCGCCAGTTCTTCGGTGTGGCGGACGAGCGCGTTGTGGAGCCGATCGGCGTCGGCGAGGTCGAGTGCGGCGGCCCGCGGCTCGCGTGCATCGGTTGCGAGCAGGGGCAGCACGAGGGTCCGATAGGATTGCAGGCTCGCCTTGGCTTGCGCATGCGACGCTTGGGCGGTCGACCAGACGCCGATCGCATCGAAGCGGCTCTCGAGTGCGGCGAGCTGGTTGTCGAGCCACAGTGCAGCAAGCGCCTGCGCGGCCGGATCCGGGCCAGGGGCCACGCCCGGCATGACGATGCGGTGCAGTTCGGCATGGATGCGACCAAGCAAGTCGCCGACCTCGTCCACCGCGGCGATCTGCTCGAGACGGAGATGGGTTTCGCGCTCGATGTCCGCGGTGGCGTCCTTCAGGCGTACATGGCCCAGAAGGCTGGTCGCGCTCAGGATCGCCGCCATCAGCAGGACCGGCAGCAGGAAGTCGGCGAGGTTGCGCAGCCGATCGCGCGACACGACGTTGATCATGGGCGAGGCTCCCGGCCGCTCAGGCCTCGGCGAAGCGTTGTGCGACCTCGGCGAAGGCGGGGCGCAATTCAAGGAATGCGTCCACGATGACCGGGTCGAAGTGGCGGCCGCGTTCGGCGACGATGATCCGGGTCACGTCCTCCGGCGCCAACGGTTCCTTGTAAACGCGCCGCGAGCTCAGTGCGTCGAAGACGTCGGCGAGCGCCATGAGGCGCGCGGAAACGGGAATCTGGCGGCCTTGCAGGCCTGCGGGGTAGCCGCTGCCATCCCATTTCTCGTGATGGCTGAGCGCGATCTCGCGTGCGGTTTCCATGAACGCGAAAGCGCCCCCCGGCAAGGCCCCGTCTCCGCTCCGGCTGTTTGCCGCCTGCGCCATGGCGCGGGTGATCGCATCCGCGCCGATCACCGGATGTTTCTTCATGATCTCGAATTCTGCGGACGTCAGGCGCCCCGGCTTGAGGAGGATCGAGTCCGGGATGCCGACCTTGCCGATGTCGTGCAGGGGGGCGCTGCGCACGATGATCTCGAGGCGCTCGCCTGCGAGCGCCGCGCGGTAGTCGGGGTGCCCGGCCAGATGGTGGGCGAGAAGCTCGACGAAGGACTGCGTGCGCAGGATGTGGTGGCCGGTTTCGATGTCGCGCACTTCGGCAAGGCAGGCGAGCGCGGAGAGGCTGAGGTCGCGGATCAGCGCGTTCTCGTTCGTGCGGCGGGCGACTTCGCGTTCGAGCCATGCGTTCTCGTCGTGCAGGCGCTCGCGCGCCTTGGCAAGCTCGATGTGGGTGCGTACCCGTGCAAGCACGATGTCGGGATTGAACGGCTTGGTGATGTAATCCACCGCGCCGAGGGCGAGGCCGTGCGTCTCGCCCTCCACCGAGTCCATCGCGGTGACGAAGATGACCGGGATGTCGCGCGTCGCCGCGTCGGCCTTGAGGGCCTGCAGCACCTGGTAGCCGTCCATGTCCGGCATCATGACGTCGAGCAGGATCACGTCGGGCAGCGCGCCGATGGTGACCGCATGCAGTGCGCGCTCTCCCGAGATGGCGGCGCGGACACGATAGTGCGGGCGCAGCGTCTCGCCGAGGATGGTGAGGTTCTCGGGCGTGTCATCGACGATGAGGACGGTGCTTCGTGTGCTGCTGTCGGCGGGCATGGCCTGGATTCCGCGGGTTAGGCGTGGCCGATTGTACTCGGGTCGGGGAGTCGGATACCTGCGCCTAAATATCAATAAAGAAGAAAACGTCACATTCAACTTTATCGAAAATTCCTTTCGGGGTGCCGCGGCTTAGTTCTCGGTCGAGCGCGATCGACCGCCCCGGCGGCGTGCCGCGGCGCCCTTGCGGGCGTGGTCGTGGCGGAGTTCAGCCCTGCATCGTCCCGATCGTGTGGCGCAGGCGATGGTGCGCCAGCGCCAGGAAGACCGCGCCGATCGCCGCCACCATCGCGAAGGCCGGCCACACCACGTCCAGTCCGGCGCCGCGGAAGAGGATCGACTGCGCGAGCGACACGTAGTGCGTGGTCGGCGCCAGCCCCATGATGGTCTGGATGGCCTCGGGCATGCTCTCGCGCGGGGTCACGCCGCCGGAGAGGATCTGCAGCGGCAGCAGGATCAGGATGGACATCAGCCCGAACTGCGGCATCGAGCGTGCGATCGTGCCCATGTAGATGCCGATCGAGGCGGCGGCGAAGAGGTAGAGCAGGGTGCCGGCGCCGAAGAGCAGCGCCGACCCGGCCACGTCGATGCCGAGCACGCCCTTCACCATCACCTGCAGCGAGAAGGACGAGGCCACCAGCACCACCACGCCCATCGACCAGATCTTCGACAGCATGATCTCGAGGGGGGTGACCGGCATCACCAGCAGGTGCTCGATGGTGCCGTGCTCGCGCTCGCGGATCAGTGCGGCGCCGGTGAGCAGGATGCCGAGCATGGTGACGTTGTTGATGATCGCGTTGATCGCGGCGAACCAGCTCGCCTCGAGGTTGGGGTTGAACATCGCGCGCGGCACGAGCTCGACCGGCTGCGGCGCCGGGGCGCGCATGCGCTGCACGAAGGCGCGCACCTCGTCGGCGAGGATGTTCTGGATGTAGGCCGCGCCGGTCTGCGCCTGGCCCTGGCGGGTGGCGTCGATGTTGAGCTGCAGCGCCGGGCTGCGTCCGGCGAGCACGTCGCGCTGGAAGTTCGGCGGGATGTCGAGCACGAAGGTGTGGCGGCCGGCGTCGAGGCCGCGGTCCATGTCGGCGAGGCCGACGTGCTCGGGCGGCAGGAACTGCGGTGGCTGCAGTGCGGCGACGATGCGGCCGGAGAGCTGGGAGCCGTCCTCGTCCACCACCGCGATCGCGGCGCGCGACAGGCTCTCCGGCTTGGCGCGCGCGTCGGCGTAGATCGAGGCGCTGAACATGAACACGATCAGGAAGACCATCGCGAGGTCGCGCGACAGGCTGCGGAACTCCTTGAGGCCGAGGTTCCAGGTGTTGCGCAGGTGGGTGGTGCGAGTCGCGTGGCCCGTGTGGTTCGGCGGGCCGGGCCGGCTCGGCGCGTTTGGTGCGTCTGGCGGGCCAGGCGGGCCTGGCGGGTGCCGGGGGATGGGATGGCGGACCATGGTGGCGGGTCTCACTTGGCCTGCTTCTTCAGCAGCAGCGCCGACAGCAGCGTGAGCACGGGGATCGCGAGCGCGAGCGGCACGAAGGCGCCGGCGAGGTCGGCGAAGCCGAGCGCCTTGGAGAAGGTGCCGCTGGCGATGGTGAGGAAGTGGGTGGTGGGGTAGATCGCGCCGATCCAGTAGCCGCCGCCTTCGAGCGCGCTCACCGGGTCCATCAGCCCGGAGAACTGGATCGCCGGCAGCAGGGTCCCGATCGAGGTGCCGGCGAGTGCGGCGATCTGGCTGTTGGTGAGCGTGGAGGCGAGCAGGCCCAGGCCGGTGGTGGCGGTGACGTAGAGCAGCGCACCGGTGGCGAGCGCGAGGAAGCTGCCCTTGAACGGCACCTGGAAGAGCGTGACCGCGAGCACGAAGAGCAGCGCGAAGTTGAACATCGACAGCGCGATGTAGGGCAGCTGCTTGCCGAGCAGGAACTCGAGCCGGGTCACCGGGGTGGTGTAGACGTTGAGGATGGAGCCGAGCTCCTTCTCGCGCACCACGCCGAGCGCGGTGAGCATGGCGGGGATGAAGACCAGCAGCAGCGGGATCACCTTGGGCACCATCGACACCAGGCTGAGCAGCTCGGGGTTGTAGCGGTAGCGCGGCTCGACGCTGGCGAGCGCGCGCACCGGGCCGGCGCCGGATTCGGCGATCACGTCGGCGAGGGTCTGTGCGTGCACGCCGCCGACGTAGGCGCGCGCAAGCTCGGCGCGCAGCGGCATCGAGCCGTCCAGCCACACCGCCACCTGCGGCGCGTGGCCGCGCGCGAGGTCGCGGCCGAAGCCGGGCGGGATCTCGATCGCCATCGCCAGCTTGCCGGCACGCATGCGCGCGTCGAGGTCGGCGTGGCCCTCGAGCGGCGCCTGTTCGAGGAAATAGCGCGAGCCGGCGATGCGCAGGGTGTAGCTCTGGCTGCCGACACTGCGGTCGTGGTCGAGCACCGCGTAGTGCAGGTCCTCGACGTCCATGGTGATGCCGTAGCCCATCACCAGCATCAGCACCAGGCTGCCCAGCAGCGCCAGCGTGAGCCGCACCGGATCGCGGCGCAGCTCGGTGGCCTCGCGCGCCGAGAAGCTCGCCAGGCGGGCGAGGCTGAAGCGGGCGAGGCGATCGGCGGGCCGGGATGTGGGAGCGACGCGAGTCGCGATTCCGGTGCCCGGAATCGGCGTGCTCGCTTCGGTGCCTGCAACGCGCGCCGTCGCGTCGGCATCGCCTGAATCGCGACTTGCGTCGCTCCCACGTCGCGGCTCCGGGGGTGTGATGGGTTTGTAGGAGCGACGCAAGTCGCGATCGGGCGTTGCAGCAGGCGCCGTCGCGGAGGGCGGTGCGACGCCGCTCGCCTCTTCCAGATACGAGATGAACGCGTCCTCCAGGCCCTCGCAGCCGCGCGCGGCGGCGAGGGCGGCCGGGGTGTCGCTGGCGAGGATGCGCCCCGCGTGCATCAGCGAGATGCGGTCGCAGCGCTGGGCCTCGTTCATGAAGTGGGTGGTGATGAAGATGGTCACGCCGTCCTTCCTCGACAGGTCGGCGATCAGCGCCCAGAAATGGTCGCGCGCGACCGGATCGACGCCCGAGGTGGGCTCGTCGAGGATCAGCACGTCGGGCCGGTGCAGCACCGCCACCGCGAGCTGCAGGCGCTGGCGGAGGCCGAGCGGCAGGGCGTCGGGCTGGATGTCCATCACCGGGGCGAGGTCGAAGCGGCGCGCGAGCTCGGCGATGCGGGAGGCGGCCTCGTCCGCGGGCAGGTGGAAGAGGCGCGCGTGCAGGTCGAGGTTCTGGCGCACCGAGAGTTCGCCGTAGAGCGAGAAGGACTGCGACATGTAGCCCACGCGGCGGCGCGTCTCGATGTTGGTCGCGTCCAGCCTGCGCCCGAGCAGCAGCGCCTCGCCGGCGCTCGGTTCGAGCAGGCCGGTGAGCATCTTCATGGTTGTGGACTTGCCGCAGCCGTTGGAGCCGAGGAAGCCGAAGATCTCGCCGCGGCGCACCTGCAGATTCACGTCATCCACCGCGACGAAGTCGCCGAAGCGCATCTGCAGGCCGCGCGCCTCGATGACCACCGCGCCGGTCTCGATCGGCGGGATCTCCAGCCGGCGATGTTCGCGCCGGCGCGCTTCGGGCAGCAGGGCGATGAAGGCCTCCTCCAGGGTGTCGGCGCCGCCGGCCGCGCGCAGCTCGGCGGGCGTGCCGGTGGCGAGCACGCGGCCGGCGTCCACCGCCACCAGCCAGTCGTAGCCCTCGGCCTCTTCCATGTAGGCGGTGGCGATCAGCACGCTCATGCCCGGGCGGTCGGCGCGGATGCGCGCGATGAGCTCCCAGAACTGCCGGCGCGACAGCGGATCGACGCCGGTGGTGGGCTCGTCGAGGATGAGCAGGTCGGGGTCGTGGATGAGCGCGCAACACAGACCGAGCTTCTGCTTCATGCCGCCGGAGAGCTTGTTGGCGGGGCGGTCGGCGAAGGCGGCCATGCCGGTCGCGGCGAGCAGCGTGTCGATGCGGCGCCGGCGCTCGGCTGCGGACTGGCCGAACAGACGGCCGAAGAAGTCGATGTTCTCGAACACCGACAGGGTGGGGTAGAGGTTCTTGCCCAGGCCCTGCGGCATGTAGGCGATGCGCGGGCAGACGCGCGCGCGGTGGCGGGCGTCCGCCATGTCGCCGCCGAGCACCTCGACGGTGCCGCGCTGGATCCTGCGCGCGCCGGCGACGAGGCCGAGCCAGGTGGACTTGCCCACGCCGTCGGGGCCGATGAAGCCGACCATGCAGCCGGCGGGGAGGTCGAGCGTGAGCGCGTCGGCGGCACGCGTGTCGCCGTAGCGGTGGTGGACATCGACGAGGCGGACGACCGGTGGCAGGGCGGTTGCGGCCGGTGCGGGCGATGCGCTGTCCGGTCGGGCGGAGGGTGTGTCCGAGGCGCCGGGCAAGGCGGCCCGCGTGCCGTTCGTGCCGTCCCGTCGAGTGCTCACGGCAGCCTCGGCTGCAGCGCGGGCGGCCACTCGCGCTGCGCGTCCAGGCGCAGGTGGGCCATGCCGGGCAGGCCGGTCTTGACCTGTTCGGGGTACCTGGCGAGGAGTTCGGGGTCGATGCGTGCCTTGACGCGGAAGACCATCTTCTGGCGCTCGCTCTGCGTTTCGACGGTCTTGGGCGTGAACTGGGCGACGCTGGCGACGTAGGACACCCTGGCCGGGATCACGAAGGCCTGCGCGGCGTCGAGCACGATGCGCACCTCGCTGCCGAGGGCCACGCGGCCGGCGGCCATCTCGGGCAGGAAGAAGGTCATGTAGACATCGCCGACGTCGACCAGGCTCACCACCTTGCCGCCACCGCCCACCACCTCGCCCGGCTGCACCACGCGGTACTGCACGCGGCCACTGCGCGGGGCGCGCAGCTCGCCGTCGGCGATCTCGGTCTCGAGGCGGGCGACCACCGCCTCGGCGGCGCGGATCGCGGCCTCGGCCTGCTGCACCTGGGCCTCGGCGGCGCGCACGCCGGCGCGGGCGGCGACGATGCGGGCCTCGGCGACGTGGATGCTGGCCTCGGCGGTGCGCGCACGGGCGGCATCGTCGTCGGCCTTCTGCGCGGAAGTGGCACGATCGTTCAGCAGCGCCTGCGAGCGCGCCGCGGTGCGGCGGGCGACGTCGTATTCGGCGCGGCCCTGCACCAGCACCGCCTCGGCCATGGTCACGTCGGCCTGGCGCTGGGCGACCTGGGCGCGCGCGGTCTCGCGGGCGCTGTGGGCGTTGGCGACTTCGGCACGCGCCTGCGCGAGCTGGGCCTGCAGGGACTTGACGTCCATGCGCGCGATCACGTCGTCGCGCGTGACGAAGTCGCCTTCGTTAACCAGGATCGCGTCCACCCGCCCGGGCGCCTTGGCGGCGACATCGACCTCGGTGGCCTCGATGCGGCCGTTGCCGCGCACGAAGCTGCCGTCGTCCGGAGCGGGGCGCAGGAACTGCCAGGCGCCGGCCGCGGCCAGGACGAGGACACCGGCGCCCAACCAGGCCAACCGGCCGGATCGTTTCATGCTCATGAGATTCTCCTCGGGCGGAGCTCTGCGATGTGTTCGTAGTATTTCAACACTTGTTGGATAAGGAGTCAAGCTGGGGTCAGGTCTTTCATTTGCTCATCTGCGGTGGGAACGGGTGCGACCTCGCCTTTCGTGCCGCCCGATTCGGGCCAGCCGGCGTGGCCGCCGGAGAGATTCGACCGGAACCGACTCGATGCATGTTGTACCATCCCGCCTCGATTCCTTCTCCTTTTCCAGCATGTCCGATCTTGCCGAACACGCCCGTACCGTGCGCGGCCGTGGCCGTCCGCGCGGTCCGGACGCGAACTATCGTGCACGCCTGCTCGACGCTGCCCTCGACGCTTTCGGGGCGCAGGGCTTCGAGGCGGCGGGGCTGCGCGCGATCGCGGCGAGCGCGGGCTGCGACGTGTCGATGGTGGCGCACTATTTCGGCTCCAAGGCCGAACTGTGGGCCGCGGTGGTGGACCGCATCGAGGCGCAGGTGCGCGCCGACCTGGCCGCCCTCGACATGCTCTCTCCCGCGGCGGGGCCGATCGAGCGGCGCGTCGTGGCCGCCGTGGAGGCGATGTTCGTGCAGGCGGTGCGCCAGCCGCAGGCGATGCGCTTCGTGATGCGCCAGATGACCGACCCGGGCGAGCGCCTGGACGAACTCGTCGCGCGCGTGGTCGAGCCGGTGCATGCCGTCTTCCTGCCGCTGTGGCAGGAAGCGATCGACGCGGGGATCTTCCGCATGCGCAGTGCGCTCGCGCTGCAGACCTTCGTGTTCGGGGCGATCTCGTACGCGGTGGCGGCGGCGCCGGTGCTGGCGCGCATGAGCGGTGGCGAGATCGACCTCGCGCGCCTGCAGCGCGAATTCATGGACGGCCTGTTCGCCCGCCTCGCGCGCGGCGAAGCCGATGCGGACGCATCCGATACCGCGGAGGAAGGACGATGAGCGCGGCGCCGCGGCACGAAGCCCGCGCGGGCGAGGCCCTGCTGGCCGGAGACGGCGTTGCCGCGGTCCTGCGCCTGCGCGGCGACTGGACGCTCGCCCACCATGCCGCGCTGCGCCGCCAGGCCGATGCGCTGCGTGGCCGCATCGACGCCGCGACGCGGGTCGAGCTGGCCGAGCTCGGCACCCTCGACACCGCGGGCGCACGCCTGCTGCACGGCTTGCTCGGCGGCGAGCGCGTCGCCGCCCTGCTTGCCGACGAGGGTGCGCTGAGCCGCGAGCGGCGCGCGCTGCTGAAGGCCGTGGCCGATGCGATCGAAGGCCGCGAGGAGCGCCCTGCCGCGGACGAGGGCTACGCGCTCGGCGACGTGCTCGCCCACATCGGCCACACCATGCTGGTGTTCTGGCGCCACGTGAGCGCGCTCACCGGCTTCATCGGCCTGATCCTGGAGACTGCGCTGCGCGTGAGCGTGCAGCCGCGGCGCTGGCGCGTGACCGCGCTGGTCGCCAACCTCGAGCGCACCGGCCTCGACGCGGTGCCGATCATCGCGCTGCTGACCTTCCTGGTCGGCGCGGTGGTCGCCTTCCTCGGCGCCACGGTGCTGCAGAACTTCGGCGCCAGCATCTTCACGGTCGACCTGGTGGCCTACTCGTTCCTGCGCGAGTTCGGCGTGCTGCTCACCGCGATCATCGTCGCCGGCCGCACGGCGAGCTCCTTCACCGCGCAGATCGGCTCGATGCGCGCCAACGAGGAGATCGACGCGATCCGCGTGCTCGGCCTCGATCCGGTCGAGCTGCTGGTGCTGCCGCGCGTGTATGCGCTGCTGGTCGCGCTGCCCATCCTGACCTTCGTGGCGATGATCGCGGGCATCGTCGGCGGCATGCTGGTGTCGGCGATGACGCTGGATATCTCGCCGGTGCTGTTCCTGTCGCGCATCGAGGACAACGTCGGGCTCATCCACTTCTGGGTCGGCATGGCCAAGGCGCCGATCTTCGCCTTCCTGATCGCGGTGATCGGCTGCCTGGAAGGCTTCCGCGTGCAGGGCAGCGCGCAGTCGGTGGGCGAGCACACCACTTCGGCCGTGGTGCAGTCGATCTTCGTGGTGATCGTGGTGGATGCGATCGCGG
This sequence comes from Thauera sp. DNT-1, assembly GCF_055393985.1. Classification (NCBI taxonomy): domain Bacteria; kingdom Pseudomonadati; phylum Pseudomonadota; class Betaproteobacteria; order Rhodocyclales; family Zoogloeaceae; genus Thauera; species Thauera sp. DNT-1. Next base: position 3,910,973 of record NZ_AP043752.1, read on the forward strand.
CGCTGTTCTGCATGGAGATGGGGTGGTGACGGCGGGGCTGGCGAGCGCCGCATCCGATCCGCGCGACAACATCGTCGAGGTGCGCGGCGTGCGCAACCAGTTCGGCGCCCAGGTGGTGCACGACCAGCTCGACCTCGACGTGCGCCGCGGCGAGATCCTCAGCGTGGTGGGCGGCTCGGGCACGGGCAAGTCGGTGCTGCTGCGCACCATCGTCGGCCTCAACCGGCCGCGCGCGGGCAGCGTGCATGTGTTCGGCGAGGACCTGCTGAGCCTGCCCGACGCGCGCCGCAAGCAGGTCGAGCGCCGCTTCGGCGTGCTGTTCCAGAAGGGCGCGCTGTTCTCGTCGCTGACCGTGGCCGAGAACGTGGCGCTGCCGTTGATCGAGCACGCCGGGATGTCGCGCCGCGAGGCGGCGGAGCTGGCGGCGCTCAAGATCGCGCTCGCCGGACTGCCGGCGCTCGCCGGCGACAAGTTTCCGTCGGATCTGTCGGGCGGCATGGTCAAGCGTGCGGCGCTGGCGCGCGCGCTCGCGCTCGACCCCGACATCCTCTTCCTCGACGAACCCACCGCCGGCCTCGACCCGATCGGCGCCGCGGCCTTCGACCAGCTCATCCTCACCCTGCGCGACGCGCTCGGGCTCACGGTGTTCATCGTCACCCACGACCTCGACACCATCTACACCATCACCGACCGCGTCGCCGTGCTGGCGCAGAAGAAGGTGCTGGTCAACGCCGGTCTGGACGAGGTCGCCGCCACCGACGACGCCTGGATCCGCGAATACTTCCACGGCCCGCGCGGCCGCGCAGGCCGTGCCCGCTGCATCGGAGAACAACTGACATGGAAACCCGCGCCCATCATGTGCTGATCGGCCTCTTCACCGTGCTCGTCGTCGGCGCCGCGCTGATGTTCGCGCTGTGGCTGGGCAAGAGCGACGCCGACCGCCAGTTCGAGGTGTACGACATCGTCTTCCAGGAGGCGGTCTCCGGCCTGTCCAAGGGTGGCACGGTGGAGTTCAACGGCATCAAGATCGGCGACGTGGTCAGCCTGCGCCTCGATCCCGCCGATGCGCGCCGCGTCATCGCCCGCGTGCGCGTGGACAGCGCCGCGCCGGTGCGCAGCGACACCCGCGCCCGCCTGGTGCCTGCCGGCATCACCGGCTTGACCATGATCCGCCTGACCAGCGGCGAGGATCCGGCGAGCACGCCCCTGGTGTCCAAGGGCGACGAGGTGGCGCGCATCATCGCCGCGCCTTCGCCGCTGAGCCGCCTGCTCGCCGACGGCGAGGACGCGATCACCAACGTGAACGACCTGCTGGTGCAGGCGCGCGAGCTGCTCTCGGCCGACAACGTGGCCTCGTTCGGGCGCACGCTGGGCAACCTGGAGCTGGCCACCGGCGCGCTCGCCGCGCAGCGCGAGGACCTCAACGCCGCGTTGCGCGAGGTCACCCAGGCCAGCCGCGACGCCAGCACTGCGCTCGCCGAGGCTGCCCGCATGCTCGGCTCGGCCAACAGGCTGGTGGAGGTGCAGGGCACGCAGACCCTGGACAGCGCACGCGACGCGATGCGGGCCTTCGAGCGCGCGATGGGCACGGTCGACCGCCTGATCGCCGACAACCGCGCGCCGCTCGACGGCGGCATGCGCGGCCTGGCCGAGATCGGCCCCGCGGTGGCGGAGCTGCGCACCACGCTGGCTTCGCTGCGCATCATCACCCGCCAGCTCGAGAGCCGTCCCGCCGACTACCTGCTCGGCCTCGAACCGACCAAGGAGTTCACCCCGTGAGATCGTCGTCCTTCCTTCCGCGCCGCGGCGCCGGCCCCGCGCGCCCGCGTCGGGCGTTCGCCGCGGCGGCGCTGTGCGTGATCGCGCTGCTGCCGGCCTGCAGCGTGCTGCCCGAGGCCGCGCCGCTCGACGTGTATGTGCTGCCGGTGTCGACGGGCGCGCCCGGTGCTTCGGCGAACATGTCCCCGGGCAACCCCATCGCCAGCCCTGCGGCGACGTCCACTCCCGCGGGCGGCGCCCCGTCCGCCTCCGCAGCCGCCCGCGCGCTGCCGTGGTCGCTGCGCGTCGTGCGTCCGGCCGCCGGCGTGCATCTGGCCGGCCAACGCATCGTGGTGATGCCGGAGGGCAACCGGGTGAGTGTCTACCAGGGCGCGGGCTGGAGCGATCCGGCGCCCGCGCTGCTGCGCGACCGCCTGCTCGAAGCCTTCCGCGCCGACGGCCGGGTGGGTGCGTTGAGCAGCGACGAGCGCCAGCTGCATGCCGATTTCGAGCTCGACAGCGACCTGCGCGCCTTCCAGAGCGAATACCGTGGCGGCCGCCCCGAGGCGGTGCTGCGCCTCGACGCGCGCCTGGTGCACACCGCCAGCCGCCGCATCGTCGCCAGCCGGACCTTCGAGCAGCGCCAGCCCACCGCGGACCCCGCCGTGCCGGCCGTCGTCCAGGCCTTCGGCGCCGCCGCCGACCGCCTGTCGGCCGAGGTGGTGGAGTGGACCGTGCGCGAGGCTGCGGCGGTGCGCTGAGCCCGGAGCGTCGGATCGCGACTCGCGTCGCTCCCACAAGAAACCGCCGCGCCTAAGGGGCGACGGGCGCGACGCCGGTCGCGATGCGGCGCACGACGGACCGCCGAGCGGATCTCCGGCGCAGGGATCGCGGCTCGCGTCGCTCCCATGGGAGATCGATCGCTGTCACGGCCCGGGGTGGGCGTCGCGGCGACGGCGGTGCGCGGTCTTTTGTGGGAGCGACGCAAGTCGCGATCGCGGCGCTTCCGTCCGCGCCACGACTCCCGCAGGCTGCAGTCGCGACTCGCGTCGCTCCCACGAGAAACCGCCGCGCCCGGGGGCGACAGGCGCGACGCCAGTCGCGATGCGGCGCACGACGGACCGCCGAGCGGATCTCCGGCGCAGGGATCGCGGCTCGCGTCGCTCCCACGGGAGATCGATCGCTGTCACGGCCCGGGGTGGGCGTCGCGGCGACGGCAGTGCGCGGTCTTTTGTGGGAGCGACGCAAGTCGCGACCGCGGCACTTCGGTCCGCGCCACGACTCCCGCAGGCTGCAATCGCGACTCGCGTCGCTCCCACAAGACGTCGTGGTGCATCCGGACGCGTCAAAGGGTAACGCGGCCGGAACGCAGCACAACGCGTCGCTCCCACAAGACGTCGTGGTGCATCCGGAGGCCGGCGAAGTCAGACCTCGCCGGCTTCGAGCTGGCGGCGGATCTCGAGGAGCTTCTCGCGCCGTGCCGGACTGGTCTCGGGGTAGTGCAGGTCGAGCCCCGCGAGGGTGTCGACCAGGATCTGCGAGACGATCAGGCGGGCGTTCTTCTTGTCGTCGGCCGGCACCACGTACCATGGGCAATCGGGCGTGCTGGTGGCGCGCAGGCAGTCGGCGTAGGCGGCCATGTACTTGTCCCAGTGCTTGCGCTGCTCGATGTCGCCTTCGTCGAACTTCCAGTTCTTGTCTTCCTCGTCGATGCGGGCGATCAGGCGGTCGCGCTGCTCGTCCTTCGAAAGGTGCAGGAAAATCTTGACGATGCGCGTGCCGTTGCGGTGCAGGTGGGCCTCGGCGTCGACTATGGAGCGGAAGCGTTCGCCCCAGAAGTCGCGCGCGGCCAGGGTCTCGTCGGGCAGCTGCTGGCCGCGCAGGATCTCGGGGAGCACGCGCACGATCAGCACCTCCTCGTAGTACGAGCGGTTGAAGATGCCGATGCGGCCGCGCTCGGGCAGCGCGACGTGGGTGCGCCACAGGAAGTCGTGGTCGAGCTCGGTGGGGCTCGGGTGCTTGAAGCTGAACACCTGGCAGCCCTGCGGGTTGATGCCCGACATGACGTGGCGGATGGCGCCGTCCTTGCCGGCCGCGTCCATGGCCTGGAAGATCACCAGCAGCGAGTAGCGGTCGTGGGCGTAGAGCATCTCCTGCAGCTCGGCCAGGCGCTCGGTGCCGGCGTCCAGGCGCTCCTCGTAGTCGCTCTTCGAGTCGTAGACGGCGCGGACCTTGGTCGGCCAGTCGGCGAGGTCGACCTTCTTGCCGCCCTCGACGCGAAACTCGGCGATGTCGATCGGTTTGTGCTTGCTCATCGGATGCTCCGTCTGGTTGGGGTGGGCCGAAGCGGGCGTGCGGGACATTGTCCGCCTCCTTGCGGCCGACGTCATGCACCGGATGCGCGCGAGTCGTGGCGCGAGCGGCCCGCACCGGAGCTGCACGGGGAGGCTCGGCGCGACCACCCGCAGAGGAGCCCCGCGCGGGAGAAGTCGAACGCGGCACGCGGCGAAGTCGCTTGCGTCGCTCCTGCAGGCGATCCGAGGATGTGTCGGTTCTGCAGGAGCGACGCAAGTCGCGATCGGCGCCTGGCGAGGCGCCCGCTCAGCCGCTCTTGCGCGCCCCGTATCGCCGCTGCAGCGCCTTCTCGGCCTCGATCACGAGGAAGACCAGCGCGCCGATCGCGAGCGGGGGCAGCCAGTATTCGAGCGCGAGCGGGGTGGTGCCGAACCAGGTGTTCATGAAGGGCAGGTAGACGAAGCCGAGCTGCAGCAGGGCCAGGACCAGCACCGAGACCTGCGCCGCCGGGTTGGTGAACAGGCGCGCGGGCGAGAGGCTGGGGGCGGTGAGGAAGCGGCTGTTGAAGAGGTACCAGGCCTGCGCGACCACCAGGGTGTTGACCGCCATCGTGCGCGCGGCCTGCAGTTCCATGCCCTGCAGCAGCGAATACTCGAACGAGACGATGGTGGCGCCGCCGATCAGCAGCGACACGAAGCCCACCCGCCACAGCATCGCGCCGTCCATGATCGGCGCGCCGGGGCGCCGCGGCGGGCGCTGCATGACGCCCGGCTCGGCGGGCTCGAAGGCGAGCGCAAGCGCCAGCGTGACCGCCACCACCATGTTCACCCACAGGATCTGCACCGGGGTCAGCGGCAGGGTGAGGCCGAGCACCACCGCGGCGAGCATCACGAAGCCCTGGGCGCCGTTGGTGGGCAGGATGAAGAGGATGGCCTTGCGCAGGTTGTCGTAGATCGTGCGACCTTCCTCGACGGCGCGCTCGATGGTGGAGAAGTTGTCGTCGGCGAGCACGATCTCGGCGGCCTCCTTGGTGGCCTCGGTGCCCTTGATGCCCATCGCCACGCCGACGTCGGCGCGCTTGAGCGCGGGGGCGTCGTTGACCCCGTCGCCGGTCATTGCCACCACCTCGCCGCGCGCCTGCAGGGCCTCGACCAGGCGCAGCTTGTGCTCGGGGCTGGTGCGCGCGAAGAGGTCGCAGTCGTGGGCGATCCGCTGCAGTTCCTCGTCGCTGGCGGCCTCGATCTCGGCGCCGGTGATCACCTTCAGCGCGTCGGCCGTGCCCAGGCCCATCTCGATGCCGATTGCGCGCGCGGTGCCGGCGTGGTCGCCGGTGATCATCTTCACGCGGATGCCGGCTTCGTGGCAGGAGCGGATCGCCGCGATCGCTTCCGGGCGCGGCGGGTCGATGATGCCGATGAGGCCGAGGAAGACCATGTCCTCCTGCAGGTCCTCGATGACGAGCGCGTCCTTGCTGTCGGGAACGTCGCGCGCGGCGGCGGCGAGCACGCGCAGGCCTTCGCCGCTCAGCGCGTCGATGCGCTCCTCCCAGAAGGCACGGTCGAGCGCCACGAGCTCGCCGTCGGCGCCGAGCTCGTGGCGGCAGCGCTCGAGCAGGCGGTCGGGCGCGCCTTTCAGCAGGATGCGGCGCTGCCCGCAGGGGGCGGTGTCGAGCGTGGCCATGAACTTGTTGGCCGACTCGAAGGGGATGCTGTCGTGGCGCTGGTGCGCGCCGGCGTCGAAGCCGGCCTTGTGCGCGAGCGTGCGCAGCGCGCCCTCGGTGGGCTCGCCGGTGACCTTCCACTGGCCGTCCTCTTCGGCGACGTGGGTGTCGTTGGCGACCGCGACGACCTCGATCAGCGCGTGCAGGTGGTCGTGGTGCGCCAGGCTGGCGACCTTGCCTTCGAGGGTGATCTCGCCCTCGGGGCGGTAGCCGGTGCCGCTGACCTCGTAGAAGCCGCCGCGGGTGAGGACGTGGCGCACGGTCATCTCGTTCTTCGTCAGCGTGCCGGTCTTGTCCGAGCAGATCACCGTGACCGAGCCGAGCGCCTCGACCGCGGTGAGCTTGCGCGTGATCGCGTTGCGCCGCGCCATGCGCTGTACGCCGAGCGCGAGCGTGATGGTGAGGATGGCGGGCAGGCCTTCGGGGATGGCCGCGACCGCGAAGCCGATCGCGGCGAGGAAGACCTCGGCCAGCGGCTGCTCGTGCACTGCGAGGCCGACGCCCAGCATGAGCAGCGCCAGGCCGACGATGAGCACCGACAGGATCTTGCTGAACTGCGCCATCTGCCGGGTGAGCGGGGTCTGCAGGGGCTGCACCTCGGCGATCAGGCGGTCGATGCGGCCGAGCTCGGTGTCGGGCCCGGTGGCGACGGCCACGCCGATGCCCCGCCCGGCGGCGACCAGGGTGCCCGAATAGGCCATGCCGAAGCGGTCGCCGACGCCGGCGGCGGCCTCGACCGCGGCGGTGTTCTTGTCGGCGGGGACCGACTCGCCGGTGAGCGCGGACTCCTCGATGCGCAGGTTGGTGGCCTCGATCAGGCGCACGTCGGCGGGCACGCGGTCGCCCGAGCGCAGGCGCACGATGTCGCCGGGCACCAGGCCGTCGGCGTCCACCGCGCTCCAGTGTCCGTCGCGGCAGGCCTCGGCACGCAGGGACAGCATCTTGCGGATGCCTGCAAGCGCCTCCTCGGCCTTGCCTTCCTGAATGAAGCCGATGATGGCGTTGATGACCACCACGCCGAGGATGACGCCGGTGTCGATCCAGTGGCCGAGGCTCGCCGTGATCGCGGCGGCGCCGAGCAGCACGTAGATCAGCACGTCGTTGAAATGCTTGAAGAAGCGCTTGACCACGCCGTCCCGGGGCGGCTCGGGCAGGCGGTTGGGGCCGATCTCGGCGAGACGTCGTGCGGCCTCGTCCGCAGAGAGGCCCGTCGGGCTGCTGTCCAGCGCTGCGAGGACCTCGTCGGCCGCGCGGGCGTGGGCGTTCTCGATGGGGGAAAGCTGGGCGGTTCGCGGGCTCATGTCCGTGCTCCGTGCCGGTGCGGATGCGCTGTGCGCAGGATGCCGCGCGCGCGATCGAAAGCAAGAGGCTTGTGCAAGCCTGCGGCGCGGATGTTGCGCTGCATTAATACAGACCGTCGCTCCCGCCGAAGTTCAAAAAAAGACCCCGCGTGCTGCAGGGTCCGGAGTCGTGGGGGCGTGCACAGGGCCGCTCACTCGGTATCGTAGCCGAGCAGGCGGCCTTCGATGATGCGTTGCGCAACCGCCTCGGGCACGTCGGTCTCCCACTCGCCGCGGCCGCGGCGCAGGCCGGTGAGCACCTCACCGATGTCGATGTGCAGGTGGGTGTCGTCGTGCGGCTGCACCGCCACCAGCTTGTCGTTTTCCTTGAGGTGGGCGAGCAGGTGGCGCAGGTTGGCGGGGACGGCCACGTTGTCGAGCGTCACCGTGGCCGAGGCGTCGGTGCCGCGCGGGCGGGACGGATACACATAGACGTGGGTGTTGTCCGGGAAAAGCTTGCCGAAGGCCTCGAGGATGCCGCCCTCCAGGCCTTCGTAGTATTTCTCGTCGAACAGGAAGGCGAAGTCGCGCACCGACAGCACGATCCCGATCGGCTTCTGGGTGTAGCGGCGCAGGTAGGCGCGCAGGCGGAAGAAGCGCACATAGTCCGAGATCATCACCGTGTAGCCCTGCGAGGCGAGCAGATCGATGCGGGCGAGGAAGTCGGCGCCGTCCACGTTGTCGCCGCTGATCAGCGAGTTCATGGTGATCTCGGCGAGCGAGACGATCTCCTTGTCGTCGACCGCGGCGAGCTGGCTGAACTGGCGCAGGCCGGCGGCCATCATGTCCACATTCACCAGGGTCACCGGCTTGAAGCTGCCGCGCATCACCATCACCGGCTTGCGGTAGAGGAGCTCGCCCGGCACCACCACCTCGCCCTGCGGGTTGAAGACCACCGCGCGCGTGAGCCAGCTGCGGATCAGGTGCAGGTTCATCAGGCGGTTTTCCACTTCGTCGAAATACGGGCCGGAGAAGTGGATCAGGTCGACCTCGATGCGCTCGGAGCCGAGCCCGTCGGCGAGACCTTCCACCACCCACTCGGGCTGGTCGTGGTGGAAGAAGGCGCCGTGGATGAGGTTGACGCCGAGGATGCCGAGCGCCTCGGACTGCAGCGCGTTGTCGTTGTCGAGCATGCGCACGTGCATGACCACGTCGCTCGGCGCGGCGCCCGGGTGCAGCTGCAGGCGGATGCCGACCCAGCCGTGGCATTCGTTCTTCTGCTTGAAGCTGCGCGCGGTGACGGTGGCGGCGTAGGCGAAGAAGGTGGTGTTCTTCGGCCGCACGTGGGCGAGGCGGGCGACGACCTGGGTGAACTCCTTGTCGAGCATCTGCAGCAGGCGGGCACGGCTGACGTAGCGGTCGACGTGGCCGTAGATGTCGTCGCTGACCGCCATGTCGTAGGCCGACATGGTCTTGGCGATGGTGCCGGCGGCGGCGCCGACGTGGAAGAAGCGGCGCGCCACCTCCTGCCCTGCGCCGATCTCGACGATGGAGCCGTATTTGTACTTGTCCAGGTTGATGGCGAGCGCCTTCTGGTCGGTGCTCAGCGTCGTGTCGCGTTTGCGCATGGCGGATCCTTCTTTGCGGGCAGGAGGGGAGGGGATTACTTGAGCGCGAAGCCGAGCGCCTGGAGCGCCTCGACCAGGCGGTGGCGGCCGGAGAGCGTCTCGGGGCCGGCGATGCGCTTGGACGAGTGCACGCTCCAGGTGCCATGCACGTTCATCTTCTGCTCCGCGTAGAAGCGCGTCATCGCGCGGTCGTAGGCGGCGATGCCGGCGTCCTGGGCGTCGAGCGAGTAGCGTTCGTGGTGCAGCACCACCGCTTGCGGCGGGCGCGGCTTGATGTCGGCCGGGCGCGCCGGATCGGGACGGCCGACGCACATGCCGAACACCGCGAACACGCCGGGCGGCAGGCCGAGCAGCGCGGCGACCTCTTCGGGGTGGTTGCGCATGCCGCCGATGTACACCATGCCGAGGCCGAGCGATTCGGCCGCCGCCGCGCCGTTCTGCGCGGCGAGCGCGGCGTCGATGACGCCGGTGAGGAACATCTCGAGGTAGTCCAGGCCCTCGGCCGGGCGCCCGAGGCCGGTGGCGATGCGGCGCAGGCGGGCGAGGTCGGCGAGCCACACGAGCTGCAGCGGCGCCTCGCGCACGTGGGCCTGGTCGCCGGCGAGCTCGGCCAGCCTGGCGCGGCGATCGGCGTCGCGCACCGCGACCACGCTCCACACGTTGAGGTTGGACGAACTCGCCGCCGATTGCGCGGCGGCGACGATCGCGGCGAGCTCGGCATCGGTGACCGGGTCGGGCAGGTAGGCGCGCACCGAGCGGTGGTCGAGCAGGTGCTCGACGAGCGGGTTGAGGGCGATCTCGGCGGGGATGGATTCCTGGCCGTAGCGGGCTTGCAGGCGGGAAGAGGGGGGGGGCATGGTTGCTCCTTGCACGATCGGCGGCGATACTCGCTCGCAAGCGGCAAGTATATCGACAGTGGATGCGGCGCCCCGCAGCCCGGGTGCGAGCGACGAGGGCGCTTGCCGCGGCGATCGGGCGGGTGAAGCACTTTGCCGGTCATAAACATAATTTCGATCAAGAATGGTGCGCTGCGTTAACGTCAACGTAAAATAGCGGGATCGGGCGGGCATGCACCCGTCCGGAGCATTCCAACGACGTCCTGGAGAGGAGAGAACCATGAGCGCAGTCAACGAATTTCTCGCCGCGCGCGATTTCCTGCTGCAGCACCGCAGCGATTACGCGACGGCCTACGCCGGCTTCAAGTGGCCCAAGCTGAAGGAGTTCAACTGGGCGCTGGACTACTTCGATGCGATGGCCAAGGGCAACGACAACCCGGCGCTGTGGATCATCGAGGAAGACGGCCGCGAGTCGAAGCTTTCCTTCGCCGAGATGTCGGCGCGCTCGAACCGCGTCGCCAACTGGCTGCGCAAGCAGGGCGTCAAGCGCGGCGAGCGCATCCTGATCATGCTCGGCAACGAAGTGCCGCTGTGGGAGACCATGCTGGCCGCGATCAAGCTCGGCGCCGTGGTGATCCCCGCCACCACGCTGCTGACCCCCGAGGACCTCGTCGACCGCGTCGAGCGCGGCCAGGTCAGGCACGTGGTGATCGGCAAGGCGCACACCGACAAGTTCGAGAACCTGCCCGGCAGCTTCGGCCGCATCGCCGTCGGCGGCGCGCCTGCCGGCTGGAAGGCCTTCGAGGACGCCGCGGCCGAATCCGACGCCTTCACCCCGGACGGCGTGACCCGCGTCGACGATCCGTTGCTGCTGTACTTCACCTCGGGCACCACCTCCAAGCCCAAGCTGGTGCTGCACACCCACCAGTCCTACCCGGTCGGCCACCTTTCGACGATGTACTGGATCGGCCTCAAGCCCAACGATCGTCACATGAACATCTCCTCGCCGGGCTGGGCCAAGCACGCCTGGAGCTGCTTCTTCGCGCCCTGGAACGCCGGCGCCTGCGTGTTCCTGTACAACTACAACCGCTTCAACGCGGCGGCCCTGCTCGACGTGCTGGTGAAGTACGAAGTCACCACGATGTGCGCGCCCCCGACCGTGTGGCGCATGCTGATCCAGCAGGACCTGGCCTCGGTCAAGACCAAGCTGCGCGAGCTCATCGGTGCCGGCGAGCCGCTCAACCCCGAAGTCATCGACCAGGTCAAGAAGGCCTGGGGCATCACCATCCGCGACGGCTTCGGCCAGACCGAGACCACCGCGCAGATCGGCAACACCCCCGACCAGCCGCTCAAGCCCGGCTCCATGGGCCGTCCGCTCCCCGGCTACAAGATCGCCCTGCTCGATGCCGAGAGCAAGCCCTCGGTCGAGGGCGAGGTGGCGCTGGTGATGGGCGAGCACCGTCCGGTCGGCCTGATGGTGGGTTACTCGGGTGATCCGGCCAAGACCGCCGAGGTCATGCGTGACGGCCACTACCGCACCGGCGACGTCGCCAGCATCGACGAGGACGGCTACATCACCTACGTCGGCCGCGCCGACGACGTGTTCAAGGCCTCCGACTACCGCATCAGCCCCTTCGAGCTCGAGAGCGTGCTCATCGAGCACCCGGCGGTCGCCGAAGCCGCGGTGGTGCCGAGCCCGGATCCGCTGCGCCTGGCGGTGCCCAAGGCCTTCGTGATCCTGGTCGCCGGCCAGGAGCCGAGCCGCGAGCTGGCCAAGGACATCTTCGCCTTCACCCGCGAACGCCTGGCCCCGTACAAGCGCATCCGCCGCCTCTCCTTCGCCGACCTGCCCAAGACCATCTCGGGCAAGATCCGCCGCGTCGAGCTGCGCAAGGCCGAAGAGGCGCGCGGCGAGGCCGCCCGCGGCGAGCTGGAGTTCTTCGAGGAAGACTTCCCCGAGCTCAAGGGTTGATGAGGGGCTGCACGCGGGGTTGATCGCTGCGGTGGTGGGCGGCTTCTTTGCCGCACCGCAGCGGCCGGCATGCTGCTACAATGCCGGCCGTGGCGGGTCTCCCCGCATTGCAGCGCGGTGAACCTGGTCAGGGCCGGAAGGCAGCAGCCACAGCCGCTCCCTGCAAGTGCCGGGGGTCAGGCTCGCCACCCCGAACACACGAAGGGCGCTCCGCGGAGCGCCCTTCGTCTTTTGCACCCCGCTCGGTGCGCTTCACTGCGGACGCCTCGTGCCTCACCCGAGCAGCGTATCCATCAGCATCATCATCACGAAGCCCACCATCAGGCCGCCGGTGGCGAGCGTCTCGTGACCGCGGCGGTGCGACTCGGGGATGATCTCGTGGCTGACCACGAAGAGCATCGCGCCGGCCGCGCCGGCCAGGCCCCAGGGCAGGATGTTCGCCGAGACCGACACCATCATCGAACCGGCGATCGCCGCGATCGGCTCGATCAGGCCCGACGCCGCCGCGACGCCGAAGGCGAGCCAGCGACCGTAGCCCGCCGCCACCAGGGCGATGGCGACGATCAGGCCTTCGGGCACGTTCTGCAGCGAGATCCCTGCCGCGACCGCGTCGCCCGAGCCGGCGCCCGTGCCTTCGAGTCCGGCCGCCACGCCGATCGCGAGACCTTCCGGGATGTTGTGCACGGCGATCGCGAACACGAACAGCCACACCGCGGCACCGCTGCGCCGGCCCTCGGGGAAGTGGGTATGCGGCAGGGCGCGATCCATGGCGAGCAGGCCGCCGGCACCGAGCAGCACGCCGAAGGCGACCAGCAGGGCTGCGCCGGTCTCCGAGCCGGTCTGCGCGAGCGCGGCGTCGAAGCCGGGCAGCAGCAGCGAGAACACGCTCGCGGCGAGCATGACGCCGGCGCCGAAGCCGAGCAGCATGCCCTGCACGCTGGCGCCGATCTGGCGCACGACGAGCAGCGGCACCGCACCCAGCGCGGTCGCTGCGGCCGCCATGGCGCCGCCTGCCATCGCGCCCGTTACGGCGAGGTCGAAGCCCTCGACGCTGCGCACGAGCTGGGCCACGAGCAGCGCCAGACCGGTGATGGCGATCAGCCAGCCGCTGAGCGTGCGCAGGGCTCCGGCTGGGCTGGCGTGCTGGAAATGCAGGCGAGCGACCTTGTCGACCATGATGTGGATCCTCCTGTGAGCGTGGCGGCAGGGCCGCCTTGTCTGATGGAGCCAGTATCAGCGATCGGCCTTGATAGTTCCAATTGAGCGTTTAGACGATCAGGATAGCCTGGATGTATATAAACCGTTGTCTCACCGGGCTTTGCTGCGGTGCACTTCCGGTTCCGCGGGCTGGCCACTAGAATCCCCTTGTCCGTTCAAGGAGTCTCCCGATGACCCAGCCCGTTCACCAGCAAGACGTCACCCCCGCCCGCAAGGCCGAGATCCTCGCCGAGGCGCTGCCCTACATCAAACGCTTCTTCGACAAGACCATCGTCATCAAGTACGGCGGCAACGCGATGACCGATCCGCACCTCAAGGATTGCTTCGCACGCGACGTGGTGCTGCTCAAGCTGGTCGGCCTCAACCCGGTGGTGGTGCACGGCGGCGGCCCGCAGATCGAGAATCTGCTCACCCGCATGGGCAAGAAGGGCGAGTTCATCCAGGGCATGCGCGTGACCGACGCCGAGACCATGGAGGTGGTCGAGATGGTGCTCGGGGGCCAGGTGAACAAGGAGATCGTCAACCTGATCAACAAGCACGGCGGCAAGGCCGTGGGCCTCACCGGCAAGGACGCCGGCTTCATCCGCGCCAAGAAGCTGCTGATGCAGAAGCACGGCGCGCCGGAGGGCGATCTGATCGACGTCGGCCAGGTGGGCGAGATCACCGGTATCGATCCCAGCCTGATCTCCTTCCTCGACCAGGGCGACTTCATCCCCGTGATCGCGCCGATCGGCGTGGGCGAGGAGGGCGAGACCTACAACATCAACGCCGACGTGGTCGCCGGCAAGCTCGCCGAGATCCTCAAGGCCGAGAAGCTGGTGCTGCTCACCAACACCCCGGGCGTGCTGGACAAGGCGGGCAACCTGCTGACCGGCCTGACGCCGCGCCAGATCGACGACCTGGTCGCCGACGGCACCCTGTCGGGGGGCATGTTGCCCAAGATCGGCTCGGCGCTCGACGCGGCGCGCAACGGCGTGAAGTCGGTGCACATCATCGATGGCCGCGTGGAACACTGCCTGTTGCTCGAGATCCTCACCGACCACGGCGTCGGCACGATGATCAAGAGCAAGTAGAACCCGCGCGTTTGCCGCGCCGCCGTCGAGGATGGCGTGCGACGCGGCTCGCGACTTGCGTCGCTCCTACGACAACCGGCGAGGCTTCGGGGGCGCTGCAGGGGGATCGCGACTTGCGTCGCTCCTACGCGAACCGGCGAGGCTTCGGGGGGGCTGTAGGAGCGACGCGAGTCGCGATGGCTGCCGCGCCGCACTTGCCGAACTCGGTCTCTGGCCGCAGACCCGCTCGCGAATCGCGCCGCTCCTGAATCCCATTTGTCCCGAGCTGCCGGGCAGGCGTCTACTCGATGTTGAGCCGCTTGGCCTGGACCTCGGCCTTCTTGGGCAGGTTCAGCTCGAGCACGCCATCATTGAACTTCGCGCTTGCCGCAGCCTCGTCGATTTCCTGGCCGAGCTGGAAGCTGCGCGAGATCTTGCCGAAGTAGCGTTCGGTGCGCAGCACCTTCTCGCCGTCCTTGATCTCCTTCTCCTGCTTGCGCTCGGCACTGATCGACACCACCGGGCCGTCGATATGCACGTGGATGTCCTCCTTCTTCATGCCGGGCAGCTCGGCATGCACTTCGTAGCCTTGCGCGGTCTCCTTGACGTCGACCCGCATCTGCGGCGCGTCGGTGCCCGGGGTGGCGAGCTGCTGGCCGCCGAAGTCGACGGGGCGCACGAAGAAGCCGCGGAAGAAGTCGTCCAACGGGTCGGTGCGACGGGTGAGAGGGGTGCTCATGTCGTGTCCTCCTGGGTCCGGGTTCTTGCCGGGGGATCCGGCTTCAAGACCAATATAGGCGCGGAGGAAGCGTTTTCAAGGGGCGCGCGCGTACCCTCTGCCCGTCCGGCTGCGCTAACCTTGCGGCGGAGTTCGAACGAACCAGGGAGGCGAGACGCCGATGAACGAAACCACCAATGTCTGTCCGCGCTGCGGCGCGGCCTTCACCTGCGGCATGCGCGCAGGCGAGGCGGAGTGCTGGTGTGCGGCGCTGCCGGCCGCGTTTGCGGTGCCGGCCGAAGGTGCGGGGGAGTGCTATTGCCCGCGCTGCCTCGCCGAGCTCATCGAGGCGCGCCGGAAGGTGCCTCGGGAAGCGCGGGGATGAAGGTGTGGCCGAAGCCCACGCCCTCGGCGCGCCAGAAGTCGCCGGCTTCGTCGAGGATCTCGCACAGCGTGGCGAAGGTCTCGGGCGCGGTCGCGCGCAGCGCGTCGGCATGCAGGAATTCGAGCCGGTAGGCCGCGGCGGGCAGCCAGGAGAGATCGCACAGGCAATCCGAGAGCGCGTCCCAGTTGTGGCCGAACCAGTCCGGGAAGCGCAGCGCGGTCGCGATGCGCGCGAGCAGTCCGGCCTTGTCCGTGCAGCCGGCGAGGTCGATGCGCAGCGGGGGAGTCGGCTGCGCGGCGGGGGCGTGCGAGGTGTGGCTCATGGACGGACGGCTCAGGGCAGCGAACGCAGCGGTGCGATCTCGCGGAAGCTGCGGTAGTGGTCGGCAGTGTAGTAGAACACCTCGGGTGGATCGCCGCCGCTGACGATGCGGCGCGCGCCGCGATCGCGCGCGCCGGGCGTGGGCACGGTGTATTCGCGGTAATAGCCGCGCGGCCGCGCCGGTAGCAGGCGTTCGCGGTTCTGGAAGGTGGTGCCATCCTTGCGGTAGGGGAAGGGGCCGCCGCGCTGGATGAGCGCCAGTGTCTCGATCGCCTCGGCCGGCAGCCCGGCGTGCGAGGGCTGCAGCAGGCCCTGTGCAGCTTGCGGGGCATCGGGCGCGGCGCCGGGCGAGCAGGCGGGCAGGCCCGCGCCGAGTACGAGGAGGAGCAGCAGGCGGAGCAGGACGGTACGCAGCATCGGGGTTCAGGCGCGGCGGGTGCGGGTGACGGGGGCGCGCTCGGGACGGATACCGTAGCGCTTCATGAGCTCGTGGCGGAATTCGGTAATCGCCGCCAGGCGCGGGTTGGCGGGCGCCATGCGCTGGGTGCGCTCGATCAGGCTGCGCGCCTGCGCGGCGAAGGCCTCGTTCCAGCCGCGGTGCTCGATGTGGCGCAGCAAGGCGAGCGCGGCATTGAACAGCACGTGCGGGTTGCCCGGCATCTTGCGCGCCGCGTTCATCATCTCGGCGACCGCGCCGTCGTAGTCGCCGCTGCGCGCTTTTTCGGCGCCGGCGCCGATCAAGGTCCTGACCTCGCTCTGCACCTGCTCCTCGACCTCGGCGGAGAGGTTCTCGAAGCCGCGTGCCTTGAGCGCGGCGCGCGTGCTCGCCAGGCTGCGGTCGTCGCCGTGGGTGCGCATCAGGTCGGCGAGGAGCTGGCGGCCCTCGCTCTCGAGCTTGCGGTCGTAGCACAGCTCGAGCAGGTCGCGGCGCAGCCCGGGGGAGAGCTCGCGGATGCGCTCGGGGCTCGCGAGCGCGCGCACCATGGCGCTGCGCAGGCCTTCGGCGTCGTTGCGGTGGCCCTCGAACAGGGCGTTGCCGACGGCGAGGCAGAGTTCGCCCTTGGGGTGGCGGACGAGGTTGCGCTCGAGGTCGGCAAGCGTGGCCAAGGCTTCGTCCGGGCGTTCACGGGCGAGCTGGGCCTGCACCAGGCGGACGTGATCCTCGGGGTCGCGGAATTCGGAGTAGCTGCCGCGGCGCACCGCCTCGGCGAGACTGTGCTCGGCACGGTCGAGCTCGCCGGCCTGCAGGGCGAGCTCGCCGAGCTGGCGCAGGCGCGGGAGGCGGTAGGGCGAGAGGTCGGCCGCGCGCTGCAGGGTTCCGCAGGCCTCGGCGGGGCGGCCGGTCTCCTCCTGCACGCGCGCGAGCAGCTCGTGCGCCTCGATGAAGCGCGGGTGGCGGGCGACGAGGTCGGCGAGCAGGTGCTCGGCCTCGACCCAGGCCTCGCGCACCACCAGCATGCGTGCCAGCCCGAGCGAGGCCCAGGGGATGGGACGCGCGGCGAGGATCTCGCGGTACAGCGCCGCGGCCTCCTCGATCTGGCCGATCTGGGCGTGCAGCTCCGCCTGCAGGCGCATGAAATCGACCAGGTACTGCGGGTGGCGGTCGCGCGCCTCGCGACAGGCGGCGAGCGCGCCGACGGGGTCGCCGAGCTTCATCAGCTGCCACACCGGCAGGAAGGCATCGCGCTTCTCGAAGGCGCGCAGCAGGCGCACGCGCAGGCTCTCGGCGGTGAGCGGCTTGAGGATGTAGTCGTTGGGAACGAGCTCGCAGGCGCTGATCACGCGCTCGTAGTTGCGCTCGCCGGTGATCATCACGAACACCGTGTCGGGCGGGATGATGGCGTGCTGGCGCAGGTCCTCGAGCAGGTGCTGGCCGTCCTGGCCCTCGCCGAGGTCGTATTCGGACAGGATGAGGTCGAAGGGCTGCGCGCGCAGGCGGCGCATCGCCATGCTCGCCGAGACCGCGAACTGCGGCGAGTCGATGCCGATCGAGGCGAGCATGTTGCGCAGCTGCGCGCGCATGCTCGACTGGGATTCGACGACGAGGACCTGCAGGCCGTGGGGGAGGAGCATCGGGGCGTCCGGGATCGGGGGGCCGCGCGGCGTGCGGGCCATCCGTGAAGATTACGGCATGGCGCCGGCAGGCTGAAGCCCCTGCGGCCGCCTTCGCGGCGATCCGGCAGGGGCTTCGGGATCTCCGGCCGGTGTGCCGCCGGACTCAGCCGCGCTCGACTTCGACCTGGGTCTCGACCTTCTGGCGCAGGCGGATGTGCAACTCGCGCAGCTGCTTCTCGTCCACGCCGCTCGGCGCGTCGGTGAGCAGGCACTGGGCGCGCTGGGTCTTGGGGAAGGCGATGACGTCGCGGATGGATTCGGCGCCGGTCATCATGGTGACGATGCGGTCGAGGCCGAAGGCCAGGCCGCCATGCGGGGGGGCGCCGTACTTGAGCGCGTCGAGCAGGAAGCCGAACTTGGCCTGCTGCTCCTCGGGGCCGATGTTCAGTGCCTCGAACACGCGCGCCTGCACGTCGGCGCGGTGGATACGCACCGAGCCGCCGCCGATCTCCCAGCCGTTCAAGGCGAGGTCGTAGGCCTTGGCCAGGCACTCGCCCGGGTTGGATTCGAGCAGGTCGATGTGCTCGTCCTTGGGGCTGGTGAAGGGGTGGTGGCAGGCGGTCCAGCGCTTGTCGTCCTCGTCGTACTCGAACATCGGGAAGTCGACCACCCACAGCGGACGCCAGGCCTCGCCGGTGACGTAGCCCTTCTCGTGGCCGAGCTTGATGCGCAGCGCGCCCATGGCGTCGTTGACCACCTTGGTCTTGTCGGCGCCGAAGAAGATCAGGTCGCCCGACTGCGCGCCGGTGCGCTCGAGGATGGTGCGCAGCGCGGTCTCGTGCAGGTTCTTGACGATCGGCGACTGCAGGCCGTGCTCGTTGGGCTGGGTGACGTCGTTGACCTTGATGTAGGCGAGGCCGCGGGCGCCATAGATGGCGACGAACTTGGTGTATTCGTCGATCTCGCCGCGGGTCAGGCTGTTGCCGCCCGGCACGCGCATCGCGGCGACGCGGCCGCCCGAGGTGGCGGGGCCGCTGAAGACCTTGAAGGCGACGTCCTGCACCGCGTCGGTGACGTCGGTGAGTTCCAGCGTCACGCGCAGGTCGGGCTTGTCCGAGCCGTAGCGGCGCATCGCCTCGGCGTAGGTCATGCGCGGGAAGGGCGCGGGCAGCTCGACCGCCATCGCTTCCTTGAACACGTAGCGGATCATCTCCTCGACCAGGGCGGTGATCTCGTGCTCGTTCATGAACGAGGTCTCGAGGTCGACCTGGGTGAATTCGGGCTGGCGGTCGGCGCGCAGGTCCTCGTCGCGGAAGCACTTGACGATCTGGTAGTAGCGGTCGTAGCCGGCCACCATCAGCAGCTGCTTGAAGAGCTGGGGCGACTGCGGCAAGGCGAAGAACTGGCCCGGGTGCACGCGCGAGGGCACCAGGTAGTCGCGCGCGCCTTCGGGCGTGCTCTTGGTCAGCATCGGCGTCTCGACGTCGATGAAGCCGGCGCCGTCGAGGAAGCGGCGGAAGGCCATCGTGGTCTTGTAGCGCAGCATCAGGTTCTTCTGCATCTGCGGGCGACGCAGGTCGATGACGCGGTTGGTCAGGCGCACCGTCTCGGACAGGTTCTCGTCGTCGAGCTGGAAGGGCGGCGTGGCGGCGGCGTTGAGCACCTCGATGTCGTGGCAGAGGATCTCGATCTCGCCCGAGACGAGGTTGGCGTTCTCGGTGCCGGCGGGACGGCGGCGCACCTTGCCGCTCAGCTTGAGGACGAACTCGTTGCGCACCGATTCGGCCGTCTTGAACATCTCCGCGCGGTCGGGGTCGCACACCACCTGCACCAGGCCCTCGCGATCGCGCAGGTCGATGAAGATGACGCCGCCGTGGTCGCGGCGGCGATGTACCCAGCCGCAAATGGTGACGATCTGGTCGAGGTCGGCGGCGGTGACTTTGCCGCAGTAGTGAGTTCGCATGTCGGGTTCCGCAGGTTCGGGGGCGCTTGCGCCCGGGGATTCAGGATTCGGCAGGGTGGAGAGGCTGGAGTGTTCGGGGAGCTTCGTTCAGGTGTCGGACAGCGCGGGCACGGGTTCCGGCCTGCGCGCCGGCGGAGCGACCACGCCCATCGAGATGATGTACTTGAGCGCGTCGTCCACGCTCATGTCGAGCTCGACGACCTCGCTGCGCCGCATCATCAGGAAGAAGCCCGAGGTCGGGTTGGGCGTGGTCGGTACATACACGCTGACGTAGTCGCCGCGCAGGTGCTCGGCCGCGTCGCCGCCCGGCTGGCCGGTGAGGAAGGCGATGGTCCACACGCCCTCGCGCGGGTATTGCACCAGCAGCGCCTTGCGGAAGGCCTGGCCGTTGCTCGAGAACACCGTGTCGGAGACCTGCTTGACGCTGTAGTAGATCGACTTGACGACCGGGATGCGGGCAAGCAGCGCTTCCCAGAGCTGCACGAGCTTCTGCCCGAGCACGTTGGCGGCGACCAGGCCGGTGAAGAACACCAGCAGCAGGCTCGCGACGACGCCCACGCCGGGGATGTCGAAGCCGATGTAGCGGCTCGGCTGGTATTCGGCGGGCAGCCACAGCAGGATCGCGTCGAGCGTGCCGACGATCCAGGCGATCACCATGTAGGTGATCGCCAGCGGGAGCCAGATCAGCAGGCCGGTGATGAAGTATTTTTTCAAGTGGGGTTCCTGGCCGCCGCGCTGCGCGGCTGCTTGCGTCTGCCGCGCCGCGGCCGGCCCGCCGCGAGATGGGTCGATCCGCTCAGTGGCAGGCGCAGCCGCCGCCGCAGCCGCCGGTCGCAGGCGAGGGCGTGGATTCGGCCGCCGGGGCCGCGCTCTTGGCTCCGCCCTTGAAGTCGGTGGCGTACCAGCCCGAGCCCTTGAGTTGGAAGCCGGCCGCCGACAACTGCTTGGCGTAGCCGGTCGTGCCGCAGGACGGGCAGACGGACAGGGGCTCGTCGCTCATTTTTTGCAGGTGTTCCTTCTGGAAACCACAGCTCGGGCAACGATATTCATAGATGGGCATGGCGTGCTCCCGAAAACAAGTGCGCAAGTCTAACGCAACGCAGCATAAGGAAAAAGCGCGTCCGGAACGGTCGCGCCCGGGTGCAAGATGAGGGCGGGGGAGGAGGGCTTCAAGCCCCCCGTGGCGGACCGTCCGCAGCGGCGCGCGCGGCGCGCGCTCAGAGCAGCCCGAGGTAGCGCTCGGTGATGCGCTCGCCCCAGAACAGCGCGATCAGGCCGGCCGCGGCGAGGTAGGGGCCGAAGGGGATCGGCACGTTGCGGCCGTGGCGGGCGACGACGATCAGCAGGATGCCGACCACCGCGCCCACCAGCGAGGACAGCAGGATGGTCAGCGGCAGCATCTGCCAGCCCAGCCAGGCGCCGATCGCGGCGAGCAGCTTGAAGTCTCCGTAGCCCATGCCCTCCTTGCCGGTGGCGAGCTTGAACAGCCAGAACACCGCCCACAGCGCGAGGTAGCCCGCCATCGCGCCGATCACCGCGTCGGGAAGCTCGGCGAAGGTGGTGCCGAGGTTGAAGGCGAGGCCCAGCCACAGCAGCGGCAGGGTGATGTCGTCGGGCAGCAGCTGGGTGTCGAGGTCGATGAAGGTGAGCGCGACCATCGCCCACACGAACAGCAGGGCCCCGAGCGCGCTGGCGCCGAAGCCGAAATGCCAGGCGGCGTAGGCCGACAGCAGCGCGGAGAGGGCTTCGACGATCGGGTAGCGCCTGCTGATGCCGGCGCCGCAATGTGCGCAGCGCCCGCGCAGCACCACGTAGCTGACGATCGGGATGTTCTCCAGCATCGTGATCTGGTGCCCGCAGTGCGGGCAGCGCGAGCGCGGCGTGGCGAGGTTGAAGCGCTCGTTGGCGGGTGCTTGCTCGCCACGCAGCTCGGCCGCCTGGGCGTGCCAGTCGCGCTCCATCATCCTGGGCAGCCGATGGATCACGACGTTGAGGAAGCTGCCGACGAAGAGTCCGACCAGGCCGGAGAGGATGGTGAAGGCGAGCGGGTCGCGGAGAAGCTCGATCATGGGTTCAGACGACCGAACCGAGCTTGAAGATCGGCAGGTACATCGCCACCACCAGGCCGCCGATGATGGTGCCGAGGAAGACCATGATCAGCGGCTCGAGCAGTTGCGACAGGCCGGCGACCGCGTCGTCCACCTCCTGCTCGAAGAAATCGGCGACCTTGCCCAGCATGGCGTCGAGCTGGCCGGACTCCTCGCCGATCGACACCATCTGCACCACCATGGTGGGAAAGACTTCCGCGTTCTGCATCGCGACCGTCAGGCTGGTGCCGGTGCTGACCTCGCTCTGGATCTGATGTGTCGCCACCACATAGACGTGGTTGCCCGATGCGCCTCCCACCGAGTCGAGCGCCTCGACCAGCGGCACGCCGGCCGCGAACATGGTCGACAGCGTGCGCGTCCAGCGTGCGACCGTGGCCTTGCGGATGATCGCGCCGATCACCGGGATGCGCAGCACCAGCCGGTCGACCGCGATCTGCATCGCAGTCGAGCGCTTGTAGCTCCAGGCGATCGCCACGAGGGCCGCGATGAGGGCGCCGAAGATCAGGTACCAGTAGGCCACGAAGGCGTCCGAGATGGCGATGACCATCAAGGTGGGCACCGGCAGCTCGGCACCGAAGCTGGAGAACACGCTCTTGAACTCGGGGATCACGAACAGCATCATCACCGAGATCACGAGACCCGCCACCACGACCACCGCGGCAGGATAGAACAGCGCCGACTTGATCTTGCTCTTGATCGCGAGGATCTTTTCCTTGTAGGTGGCGATGCGGTCGAGCAGGCCGTCGAGGATGCCCGCCTGCTCGCCCGCTGCGACCAGGTTGCAGAACAGCCGGTCGAAGTGCGCAGGGTGCTTGGCGAAGGCCTGCGACAGGTTGGAGCCGGTCTCGACGTCGGTGCGGATGTCGTTGAGCAGGCGCACGAGCGCGGCGTTGCCGGAGCCTTTCATTGCGATGTCGAAGGCCTGCAGCAGCGGCACACCGGATTTCATCATCGTGGCGAGCTGGCGGGTGAACAGCGCGATGTCCTTTTCGGAGATGCGTCCGCCGCGCGCCATCTTCTGCTTGCGGATCTTGATCACCTGGATGCCCTGGCGGCGCAGCATGGCCTGGACCATGGCGTCGCCGGTGGCGCGGATCTCGCCGCGGACGACCTTCCCGGTCTTGTCCTTGCCTTCCCAGATATAAAGGTCCTCCCTCGGACCGGTGGCACGTGCCGCGCGGCTTGCAGTGGCCATGAAATCGAGCGTCCTTTATTCGTTGGTCGTCGCCAGCACTTCTTCGAGCGAGGTGATGCCTTGGCGCACCTTGCGCAGGCCCGACTGGCGCAGGTCGAGCACGCCCTCGCTGCGGGCCTGGGCGGCGATGTCCATGGAGTTTCCGCCGGTCATGATGATGCGGGCGATCTCCTCGCTGATCGGCATGACCTGGTAGATGCCCACCCGGCCCTTGTAGCCGCTGCCCTTGCAGCGTTCGCAACCGCCCGGTCCCATCGGCTGCCAGCCGCCGTCGAGCTCGTCGGGCTCGAAGCCGGCCTCCAGCAGGGCCTGGGCGGGAATGTCGACGGGCTTCTTGCAGGAGCATAGCCGGCGGGCGAGGCGCTGGGCCGTGATCAGGATCACCGAGGATGCGATATTGAACGGCGCCACGCCCATGTTCTTGAGGCGCTCGAGCGTGGAGGGCGCGTCGTTGGTGTGCAGGGTGGACATCACCAGGTGGCCGGTCTGCGCGGCCTTGATGGCGATCTCGGCGGTCTCGATGTCGCGGATCTCGCCCACCATGATCACGTCCGGGTCCTGGCGCAGGAAGGCGCGCAGCGCGGCGGAGAAGGTGAGGCCGGCCTTCTCGTTGACGTTGACCTGGTTGATGCCGGCGAGATTGATCTCGGCAGGGTCCTCGGCGGTGGAGATGTTCACGCCCGGCTTGTTGAGCAGGTTGAGGCAGGTGTACAGCGACACCGTCTTGCCCGAGCCGGTGGGGCCGGTGACCAGGATCATGCCGTAGGGGCGCTCGACCGCGGCGAGCAGCGCCTCGCGCTGCTCGGGGTCGTAGCCGAGCGCGTCGATGCCGAGCATCGCCGAGCTCGGATCGAGGATGCGCATCACGATCTTCTCGCCGTGCAGGGTCGGCAGCGTCGAGACGCGGAAGTCGATCGCCTTGTTGCGCGACAACACGAGCTTCATGCGCCCGTCCTGCGGCACGCGCTTCTCCGAGATGTCGAGGCGCGAGATCACCTTGATGCGCGCGGCGATCTTGTCCTTGAGCACCAGCGGCGGCTGGGCGATGTCGCGCAGGATGCCGTCGGTGCGCACGCGGATGCGGTAGAACTTCTCGTAGGGCTCGAAGTGGACGTCCGAGGCGCCCTCGTTGATCGCGTCGATCAGCACCTTCTGGATGAACTTGACGACCGGGGCGTCATCGACCTCGTTGGCTTCCTCCTCGTCGCGCGGCTGCGCGGGACCGTCCTGCTGCAGCAGGTCCATGTCGAAGGCTTCGCCGGTGAGCTCCTTGAGCGTGTCTGCGGCCGACTCGGACAGGGCCTCGACCGCGCGCTTGAGCTTGTCCGCCTCGACGATCACCAGCTCGATCTGCAGGCCGGTCTGGAAGCGGATCTCGTCCAGCGCGCGCAGGTTGGAAGGGTCGGCGGTGGCGAGCGTGATGCGGCTCTGGCGCTTGGCGAGCGGCGCGACCTGGTGCTTGGCGAGCAGCTTGCGGTCGACCGCCTCGCGCGCGAACATCGCCGCATCGAAGGCGGCGAGGTCGAGGAGCGGATAGCCGAAGGTCTCGGCGGCGAAGCGGGCCATCGCCGCGCAGCTCATCAGGCCGCGGTTGGCGACCTCGAGGATGAAGGCGGTCGCGGCCTCGCCCGCATGGGTGGTGCATGCGATCGCGTCCGCCTCCTTGAGGTGGCCATGCTGGATCAGGGCCCTGGCGAAGCCGCTCAGGGCCGGTTTGGAGGTCGCCGCCATGCCTTGCTCGTGTCCGGACTGCGGCCGATGTTGCCCGCCGCCCCCGGCCTTGTAAAGATGCGCGCAGCCGGTGCCGGGGCGCGCGGGCTCACTGTCCGGCGCCCTCGATCCGCGGACGGAAGATGCGCGCGGTGCGCACCATGCGGTCCTGGGTCTGCACGACCTCGATCGGGGTATCGGCGATCTTCATCGATACCCCGGTCTCCGGGATGTCCTGCAGGTGTTCGAGGATCAGACCGTTGAGCGTCTTCGGACCATCGATCGGGAGTGCGAGCTCGAGCCGGCGGTTGAGCTCGCGCAGGTTGGACGTGCCATCGACCAGCACGCTGCCGTCTTCGCCCCAGTGCATGCGGTCGCCCACGTCCGGGGTGCTGGTGGTGAACTTGCCGATGAGTTCCTCGATGATGTCCTCGAGGGTGATCAGGCCGAGGATCTCGCCGTATTCGTCCACCACGAAGCCGAGACGCTGCTGGTTCTCCTGGAAGAACTGGATCTGCGAGTAGAGCGGCGTGTCGGCCGGCACGAAATAGGGGCGGGCCAGGAGGTCGCGGATGCGGTCCACGCTGAAATTTTCCTCCAGCGTGTTGCCGAGCAGCTTGCGCTGGTGCAGCACGCCGATCACGTGCTCGCTGTCGCCGTCGTAGACCGCCAGCCGGGTGTGGAAGCTGGTGGCGATCTGGCGGCGGACGATGTCCTCGGGGTCGGACAGGTCGATGCTCTCGATCGCTCCGCGCGGCGTCATCACGTCCTCGACCGTGATGCTCTCGAGGTCGAAGAGGTTGAGCAGCATGCTGCGGTGCTTGTGCGGGATGTACTGGCCCGACTCGATCACCATCGCGCGCAACTCTTCGACGGAGAGCGCCGAGCTCGTCTCCTCCTTCGGCTGCAGACGCATCAGGTTCAGCAGCCCGCGCGAGAACAGGTTGATGAACCATACCGCGAAATACGACGCGCGCAGCAGGCCGGTGAGTGGGTAGGCCACGAAGGGGGCGAGACGATCGGCGTGGTTGGCGCCGACGACCTTGGGCGTGATCTCGGAGAACACCAGGATCGCGAAGGTGGCGAGCAGGGTCGCCACGCCGAGGATCCAGCTCTCGTTGCCGAAGAGCTCGAGCGTGATCACGCTGACCAGGGTGGCGGCGCCCGTGTTGACCAGGTTGTTGAACAGCAGGATGACGCCGAGCAGCCGGTCCGTGCGGGCGAGCAGGTCGAGGGCCAGGGTGGCGCCGCGGCTGCCCTGATTGGCGAGGGAGCGCAGGCGGTAGCGGTTGGCCGCCATCATCACCGTCTCCGACATCGAGAAGCATGCCGACAGGGTCAGCAGCACGACGAGGGCGACGATCTGAAGCGTCAGGGTGAGGTCCGTCACGAGGGGCGGTGGAAAGGAAAGGGGCCCCGAGTATTGGAGCCCCTCGTGACGGTGTCAATGCACGCGGACTTCGGCGGGCGGACTCAGGTGCGATGCAGCACGACTTCGATGACGAAGCGGCTGCCCACGTAGGCGAGCATCAGCGCGACGAAGCCGGCCAGGGTCCAGCGCAGCGCCAGCCGGCCGCGCCAGCCCCACAGGCGGCGGCCCACCAGCAGGCCGCCGAAGAGGAACCAGGAGACGAAGGCGAACACCGTCTTGTGGTCGACCCGGAAGGCCTGGCCGAACAGGCTCTCGGAGAACAGCACGCCGCTCGCCAGCGTCAGCGTGAGCAGCACGAAGGCGATGGAAATCAGCCGGAACAGCAACGCCTCCATGGTGAGCAGGGGCGGCAGGCCGGAGAGCAGGCGGCTGAAGCGTGCGTTGTGGAGCTGGCGCCCGGCCACCGACATCAGCATCGCGTGCAGGGCGGCCAGGGTGAACAGGCTGTAGGCGAGCATGGCCACGACGAAGTGGGCGCGGAAGGCCGGCGAGGTGGCGTTGGCGAGCACGTGGTCGCCCGGGAACAGCATCGGCACCAGGCTGCCGATCGCACCTGCGGGCATCACCGCCGCGTGCAGGCCGTCGAGCCGGGTGTAGAGGGTCTCGACCCAGTAGAAGCACACCGCCAGCCAGACCATCAGCGAGACCGCGACGCCGAAGCCGAAGCGCATCTCGCTGCCGGGGAAGATCGCCAGGTGCAGCGCCGCGCCGTGCGCGACGATGGCGCCCAGCAGCAGCAGGCGCTCGCGCGTGCTCATGCACTCCCGGCGCGGCTCCAGCGCGGAACCGCGCGTCATGCAGGTGCGCCAGAAGAACACGCCCAGACCGGCGTAAAGCGAGGCGGGGAGGAGATGAAGTAGAATTGTGCGCATACGTAGCCGCAGTTTACTCCAAGTCACGCGCCCAAGGCCTGCCCCAACATGCTCGACAATCTGACCCAACGCCTGTCCAAGGTCGTCAAGACCCTCCGCGGCCAGGCCCGCCTGACGGAAGAAAACATCCAGGAGGCGATGCGCGAGGTGCGCATGGCCCTGCTCGAGGCCGACGTCGCGCTGCCGGTGGTCAAGGACTTCGTCGCCAAGGTCAGGGAGAAGGCGGTCGGGCAGGAGGTCATCGGCTCGCTGACGCCCGGCCAGGCCCTGGTCGGCGTGGTGCACGACGAGCTCAAGGCGCTGATGGGCGGCGCCCACGAGGGTCTGGACCTGTCCACCCAGCCGCCCGCGGTGGTGCTGATGGCCGGCCTGCAGGGCGCGGGCAAGACCACCACCACCGGCAAGCTCGCCAAGCTGCTGCACGAGCAGCACAAGAAGAAGGTGCTGGTGGTCTCCACCGACGTCTATCGCCCGGCGGCGATCGAGCAGCTGAAGACGGTGGCAGCGCAGGCCGGGGTGGGCTTCTTCCCCTCCGAGACCGCGCAGAAGCCGGTCGACATCGCGCTCGCCGCGCTCGACTACGCGCGCAAGCACCACATGGACGTGCTGCTGGTCGACACCGCCGGCCGGCTCGCGGTGGACGAGGCCATGATGGCCGAGATCCAGGTCCTGCACGCCGCAGTCAAGCCGATCGAGACCTTGTTCGTGGTCGACGCGATGCTCGGTCAGGATGCGGTGAACACCGCGCGCGCCTTCAACGAGGCGCTGCCGCTCACCGGCATCGTGCTGACCAAGCTGGACGGCGACTCGCGCGGCGGCGCGGCGCTGTCGGTGCGCCACGTCACCGGCAAGCCGCTCAAGTTCGCCGGCGTGGGCGAGAAACTCTCCGGGCTGGAGCCCTTCCACCCCGACCGCATGGCCAGCCGCATCCTCGGCATGGGCGACATCCTCGGCCTCGTCGAGGATGCGCGCCGCGGCGTGGACGAGGAGAAGGCCAAGGCCTTCGCGCAGAAGCTCAAGACCGGCAAGGGCTTCGATCTCGACGACTTCAAGGAGCAGATCGCCCAGATGCGCAAGATGGGCGGGCTATCCTCGATGATGGACAAGCTGCCGGCACAGTTCGCCCAGGCGGCGGGCAAGCTGCAGGGCGGGGCCGAGGAAAAGGCGATCTCGCGCATCGAGGGCATCATCAACTCGATGACCCCGCTCGAGCGCGCCAAGCCCGAGATCCTCAAGGCCAGCCGCAAGCGCCGCATCGCCGCGGGCGCCGGGGTGACGGTGCAGGAGGTCAATCGTCTGCTCAACCAGTTCGAGCAGACGCAGAAGGTCATGAAGCAGTTCTCCAAGGGGGGCATGAGCAAGATGATGCGAGCGATGAAGGGCATGATGCCGGGCGGCCTGCCGGGCATGCCGCGCTGAGGGGGGGGGCGGACGCATGAAGGACATCCTCGTCGCCTTCGGGCGCGCCGGTCGCAGCCTCGGGCGGCGCGACATGTTCTGGCACCTGCTGTGGCCCGGCCTGCTCGCGGTGGTGATCTGGGCCGGCGTGGCCTTCTACGCGTGGACGCCGGTCACCGAGTGGCTCTATGCCGCGGTGAGCGGGTGGTCCTTCGTCGGCGGATGGCTGTCGGCCTCGGAGACCACCGCGGCGATCGTGCTGGTGCTGATCCAGATCGCCACCGCGCTGCTGGTGGTCCCGCTGGTGTACGTCACCGCCGCGATGCTGGTGGCGACGGTGGCCCTGCCGCTGATGCTCGAGCGCGTCGCGCGCACCGACTACGCCGACCTCGAGCAGCGTCGCGGCGGCTCCAACCTGGGCAGCGCGATGAACTCCATCGTCGCCGGCGTGCTGTTCCTGCTCGCGCTGGTGCTGTCGTTGCCGCTGTGGCTGATTCCGGGCGCCGGCCTGCTGATCTCGGTCACCCTCACCGGCTGGCTGAACCAGCGCGCCTTCGGCTACGACGCGCTGATGTACCACGCCGACAAGGGCGAACTGCAGCGCCTGCGCGACGCTTGGCGGCCGCAGATGCTCCTCCTCGGCGGCGGCACGGCCCTGCTCGCGTATGTCCCGGTGATCAACCTGGTGGCGCCCGCCTTCGCCGGCCTCGCCTTCGTCCATTACATGCTCGAAACCCTGCGCCGGCATCGCATCCAGCACGGCATCACCGTGCTCGACGCAGAGCCGGGTGCCGACCTGCGGAAGCTGAGATGAATTTCGGTGCACTGATCATCGGCGACGAGATCCTTTCCGGCCGTCGCAGCGACAAACACCTCGCCAAGCTGATCGAACTGCTCGGTGCGCGCGGGCTCAAGCTGTCGTGGGCGCGCTACGTCGGCGACGACTTCGCGCGCCTTGCCGGGACGCTGCGCGAGACCTTCGCCACCGGTGACGTGGTGTTCAGCTTCGGTGGCATCGGCGCCACCCCCGACGACCGTACGCGCGAGGCCGCGGGCGCCGCGCTCGGACTGGAACTCGCCCTGCACCCCGAGGCGGAGGCCGAGATCCGTGCCCGCTTCGGTGCCGAGATCACCCCCGAGCGCCTGCAGATGGGCGTGTATCCGGTGGGCAGCGAGATCATCCCCAACAGTTTCAACCGCATCCCCGGCTTCTCGATCCGCCAGCACTACTTCACCCCGGGCTTTCCGGTGATGGCCTGGCCGATGGTGGAGTGGGTGCTCGACACCAAGTACGCCCACCTGCACCACGCCGAAGACTACGTCGAGCAGGCGGTGACGGTGTGGGATGCCTACGAGGGCCAGCTGATCGGCCTGATGCGTCAGGTCACCGCCGACTTCCCCGACACCACCCTGTTCAGCCTGCCCACGATCGCCGCCGAGGGCCAGCGGCGTTCGCTCGAACTCGGCATGAAAGGCACGGCGGCGCGCGTCGCGGCGGCGATGGCGGTGATCAAGGCCGATCTCTCCGCACGCGGGCTGGAGTGGGAAGACAAGGCTTGAGCGCTCGGGCGGCGGCCTCGGAAGAGCCGCACAGCGTGCTCGTCGAGGGCACCCGTGTCGATCTGGTGCTGCGGCGCTCGGCGCGGCGCTCGTTCGCGCTCCAGGTGGACCACCGCGGCGCGCGCGTGTCGGTGCCACTGCGCACCCCGCTCGGCGAGGTCGAGCGTTTCGTGCATAGCCACGGTGCCTGGCTGCTCGACCGTCTGCGGGCGCGGGCGCAGGCGCCGCAGGCGCTGCCGCTGGAGGTGGCGGAGGGCGTATGCCTGCCGCTCTTCGGGCGTGTCCTGGTGCTGCGCCGGGTGTCGGCGCGCGCGGCGCGCTGGCGGGGCCTGGCGGATGGACGGGAGGAACTCCTGCTGCCCGCGGGCGTCGATCCGCAGCGGGCGCTGGTGCGCGCGCTGCGCGCGCGCGCACTGGCCTGGTACCGCGGGCGGGCGGAGGAGTACTGCCACCGTCTCGGCGTTGCGGTTCCGCCGGTGAGCTTGTCGAGCGCGGCCACGCGCTGGGGTAGCTGCAGCACCCGCTCGGGGATCCGGCTGCACTGGCGGCTGATCCATCTCGAGCCGGCGCTGATCGACTACGTGGTCGCCCACGAGGTCGCGCACCTGGCCGAGATGAATCACTCGCCGCGCTTCTGGGCGGTCGTCGAGCGTCTGTACCCGGACTGGCGTGCCGCGCGCGCCGCGCTGCGCAGCGCGGCGGCGACGCTGCCGGTGATCGCGACCGCCGCCGCCGACCGCGGCGCCTTCACCCGCGAAGATTGAAACCACCACGATACAGGAAGACACCCCATGCGAATCCTTCACACCATGCTGCGCGTCGGCGATCTCGAGCGCTCGCTCGCCTTCTACACCGAGGTGCTGGGCATGCGCCTGCTGCGCCGCCAGGACTATCCGGACGGCAAGTTCACCCTCGCCTTCGTCGGCTACCAGGACGAGGCTCACGGAGCGGTGCTGGAGCTGACCCACAACTGGGGCGTGGACAAGTACGAGCTCGGCACCGCATACGGCCACATCGCCCTAGAGGTCGCGGACGCGAAGAAGGCCTGCGACGACATCCGCGCGCGCGGCGGCAAGGTAGTGCGCGAGGCGGGACCGATGAAGCACGGCATCACCGTGATCGCCTTTGTCGAGGATCCTGACGGCTACAAGGTCGAACTGATCGAGCGCAAGGGCTGACGCAGGCGCCCCCGGGGGTGGGGGCGCAGGCCTCAGCAGGGGGGCGAGACGGGCGGCTCCGGGGCGTGCTCGTCCTGGTAGCGCGACTGCACGGCGAGCACGTCCTCCCAGGTGTGGAAGAGCGCGTCGACGCAGGTCGGGTCGAAGTGGGTGCCGCGCCCCTCGCGCAGCAGCGCGATCGCCCGCGACATCGGCCATGCCGGCTTGTAGGGCCGTGCGGAGGTGAGCGCATCGAACACGTCGGCGACCGCGACGATGCGGCCCTCCATCGGGATCGACTGGCCGGAGAGTCCCTGCGGGTAGCCGCTGCCGTCGAACTTCTCGTGGTGGGTGAGGGCGATGGTTGCGCCCAGGCGCAGGATGCTGGATGACGAACCCTTGAGGATGTCGTGGCCGATCTGCGGGTGGCGCTTCATCACCGCGAACTCGTCCGCAGTCAGTCGGCCGGGCTTGAGCAGGATGGTATCGGGGATGCCGAGCTTGCCCACGTCGTGCATCGGTGCGGCCATCAGCAGGGTCTCGGCGAAGGTGTCTCCCAGGCCCAGGCGGCGGGCGATCAGGGCCGAATAGTGCGACATGCGCTGGATGTGGGCGCCGGTCTCGGGATCGCGGAACTCGGCCGCACGCGACAGCCGGGTGATGGTCTCGCGCTCGCGGTCGAGGATGTCGGCGGTTGCCCGGCGCACCTCGGCGGCGAGGGTCTCGGCGCGGTGCTCGTTGGCGAGGTGGGCCTGGCGCAGCTTGAGCATGTTGCGCACGCGCGCTTCGAATTCGCGCGCATCGACCGGCTTGGTGAGGAAGTCGCTCGCGCCGCAGTCGAGTGCCGCGTAGCGCACGTCGCGCTCGTGGCTGGCGGTGACCATCAGGATGGGCAGGTCGTCGCGGTCGCGGCAGGCGCGGATGCGGCGGATGAATTCCAGCCCGTCCATCTCGGGCATCATGTAGTCGACGATGATGAGGTCGGGCGCATTGGCGAGGCACCACTCGAGCGCGGCGGTGGGGCGCTCGAAGTTGTGTGCACGCGCATCTTGCATGCGGTCGACGAGCTTGCCGATCAGGAACAGGTTGAGCTGCGTGTCGTCGACCACTGCGACCTGCATCGGACGGTCGAGTGGGAATTTCATCCGATGAGTATCGGAGGCCTTGGGCCTCGCACCGAGGAACTATTGCGCGGACGGCATCGCATCCGCGCATCCTCGGTTCAGTCGGGCAGGGCGATGCGGCCTTCGGTGCTGAACTGGTAGTCCTTGAACACGTGCTCGGCGGACAGGATGCGGTAGTCGCCGCCGTCCTCGCGCACGGTGGTGTCCTTGAGCCGGTAGGTGTAGTGGCCGCAGGTCCAGCAGTCGAAGTTGCGCATGTGCGTGCACAGGCAGGTCTTGTCGAAGACCTTGACCTTCTTCGCCTCGGGGTGCGCGGCAACCTCGCGGTTATAGGCCTCGATGTACTGGCAGTTGCCGCTGGAGTCGAGCAGGTAGCCGTAGGCCTCGCAGTTGGGGCGGATGCCGCTGCCGATCGCCGGGCTGCTCTTCAGCATGCGCATCGGGTAGCCGGTGGGCGAGATCTGGTTGACCTCGATCTCGTCCTCCTCGGCCTTGAAATAGTCCTGCTTGACCTCGTCGGGCAGGCCGCACTCCTTGGTGACCGTGAAGCGGGTCGCGACCTGGACGGCCGCGGCGCCCGCCTCGAGGAAATTCACCGCGTCGGTGCCGGTGAAGATGCCGCCGGCCGGGATCAGCGGGATGTCGAGCTGTTGCTCGCGCATCCAGTCGCGGATCTCGGCGACGATGGTGGCGAGGTCGTACTGCGCCCAGTCCATGCCGAAGCCGAGGTGGCCGCCGGCGAGCGGGCCCTCGACCACCACGTAGTCGGGGAGCCGCCCGGTGCGCGCGCTCTTCTTGAGGAAGAGCTGCAGCGCGCGCAGCGAGCTGACGATGATGCCCAGCTGCACGTCGCGGAAGCGCGGATGGTCCTCGATGAGGGAGAGCGAGCCCAGGTGCAGGCCGGCTGCCAGTGTGATGCCGTCGATGCCGTGGTCCATCGCGGTGCGCAGGCGCACACGCAGGGTTTCCTTGGGCGCGTTCATCGTCAGCTTTTCCATGCAGTTGATGAACACCATGCCCGGCCCGCGCTTGCGCTCCATGGTGCGGCCGACGTGGGTCGCGGTCGCTTCGGCGATGAGGCCGAGGTCGAACTGCACCACCGACTTGTCTGCGTTGGCGACGTTGAACTTGTATTGCTGCAGCTTGTTCTTGACGTACTTGGTGTTGTAGCGCCGGTCGGACACGGTCGGCAGCATCGCGTCGGAAATGTGTCCGACCCCGCCCAGCCGGGCGGCCTCGAGCGCCAGATCGGAGGTGGAAATATCCACCCCCATCCCGCCCACCATGATCGGCACGAGTTCCTGGGAGCCCAGTTTCAGGCGGAAGTCATCTACACGCTTCATTGCTTGGAGTCCGTTGATTCGGCAGTCCGACATTATCACCCGAGAGCCCCTTTGGGCCCAAGTTCGAGCGCCATGCGGGCATCGTTTAACATGCGGGTTCGACTGCGAAACCGGCGCGAGGTGCGCCCAGGGAGAGAAAAATGTTCAAGGCAGTGCTGATCGAGAAGGATGATGCCGGCTACCGCGCGGCGGTGAAGGAGCTCGACGAGGCCGCGCTGCCCGAAGGCGACGTCGGCGTTCGGGTGGAATACTCTTCGCTGAACTACAAGGATGGCCTGGCGATCACCGGGCGTGGTGCGGTGGTGCGCAAATTCCCGATGGTCGCGGGCATCGACCTCGTCGGCACGGTCGAGTCCAGCGCGCATCCAGGCGTGGCGGTGGGCGACAAGGTGATCCTCAACGGCTGGGGGACGAGCGAGGTGCACTGGGGCGGGCTCGCGCAGCGTGCGCGCGTGCGCGGCGAGTGGCTGGTGCCGCTGCCCGCGGCCTTCACCCCGCGCCAGGCGATGGCGATCGGGACCGCCGGCTACACCGCGATGCTGTGCGTGATGGCGCTCGAGCGCCACGGCGTCGTTCCGCAGCGCGGCGAGGTGCTGGTGACCGGCGCGAGTGGCGGCGTGGGCAGCGTGGCGATCGCGCTGCTCTCCAGGCTGGGCTTCACCGTGGTGGCCTCCACCGGGCGTCCGCAGGAGGCCGACTACCTGCGCGAACTGGGCGCGACCACCATCATCGACCGCAGCGAACTCGGCCTCCCCGGCCGCGCACTCGGCAAGGAGCGCTGGGCGGGGGTGGTCGACACGGTGGGCAGCCACACCCTGGCCAACGCCTGCGCGACCACCCTGTACCGCGGCACGGTCGCCGCCTGCGGCCTGGCGCAGGGACTCGATTTCCCGGCCTCGGTCGCACCCTTCATCCTGCGCGGCGTCACTCTCGTCGGCATCGACTGCGTGATGGCGCCGCGCGAGGAGCGCATCGAGGCCTGGAGCCGCCTCGCCCGCGACCTCGACGTTCACAAGCTCGAGCGCATGACGCGCGAGATCGGCCTCGGCGAGGTGGTCGACACCGCCGCCGCGCTGCTCGACGGCCAGGAGCGCGGGCGCATCGTGGTCGATGTCGATCGCTGAACCCGACCATAAACACATCGACGGAGGAAACTTCCAATGACCGAAACCATCAGCCGCTTCAAGGTGCCCGAACTCGCCGACCTTGCCGAGGACGTGCGCGAGCGCATCCTCGCCGTGCAGGAGAAGGCGGGCTTCGTGCCCAACGTGTTCCTGATGCTCGCCCACCGCCCGGCCGAGTTCCGCGCCTTCTTCGACTACCACGACGCCCTGATGGAGAAGGACGTCGGCCTCAGCAAGGCCGAGCGCGAGATGATCGTCGTCGCCACCTCGGCTGCCGGCCAGTGCCTGTACTGCGTGATCGCCCATGGCGCCATCCTGCGCATCCGCGCGAAGAACCCGCGCCTCGCCGACCAGCTCGCCACCAATCACCGCAAGGCCGAGATCAGCCCGCGCCAGCGCGCGATGCTCGACTTCGCCATCAAGCTCAGCACGCGTGGCGCCGAGGTCGACGAGGCCGACCTCGCGGTCCTGCGCGCGCATGGCTTCGACGACGAGGCGATCTGGGACATCGGCGCGATCACCGCCTTCTTCAGCATGAGCAACCGGCTGGTGCATCTGACCGGTACGCCGCCCAACGAGCCCTTCTACCTGATGGGGAGGGTGCCGAAGGCGTGAGGTGCGAGGTGCGTGCGGGCTGGAGCCGCGTCGGATAGGGAGTTCGTCCGGCGCGGTGCAATTGCTTACAAACGGATCGGGCCTTGTCCTCGCACAGGCATTGAATGCAGCCGCCGACCTGCGTAAGATCGCGGGCATGGTTGTAATCCCGGCAATCTGGAGGCGTTCTGGACAGGGGTTCGATTCCCCTCACCTCCACCCAAGTGCATTCGGGAGTGTGCTTGGGTGGGGGTGTACCGGTTTCGACAGGGCGGGCAAAGGTGAGCAGGCAACCCGAGAGGCGACGGACGTAATCCGCGCAAATCCATAAACGCCAACGATGAGCGTTTCGCACTGGCCGCTTAAGGCCTATGCCGAGGCTGCTTGAGCCTTGTTACCAAAGAAAAGCCGGTGGGGACTTCGGTCCCCATCGTCACGTCTACGCGGTCCGCATTTCCCTGTATTCGGCGACGTTGCGCGCGTCGAGGCTGCGTTTTCTCCGGAACTTCACGAAGAACGACCGCCCGGCGGGCGGCCGTCGCGGGCGCGGCCTCAGCGCGTGGGAGACCGGCGTCGCATTGCCCCAAGGCCGGCGAGTCCGAGGGCGAGCAGCGCGAGCCCTCCCGGCTCGGGCACGTTGTTCGAAGGAGGCGTGATCGCGAAGCTCGTGGTGATGTTGAAATTCGACTCGCTGGTGTGGCGCTCGGCGAAGAAGATATCCAGGTCGTAGGCCGTTCCCGGTGCCAGTCCGGCGGTCTTCAGCGTCTCCTCGGTGAAGGAGGCGCTTGCGGCGCCATGCACGCCACCGAGGTCGATGAACCGGATGCCATTCACGAACACCCACAGGTCGTCGTCGCCGGTGAAGCTGAATGAATTGTCTGCAGCGGCGGTGGGGTCGGCAAAGGAGAGCTGGCCCTCGAGGTGCAGCGTGAAGTGGTAGTTGTGGCCGCGCCCCTGGTTGCCGAAGAGTTGGCCGTCGATCGGGAAGAAGCTCGACGAGGCGTACGAATAGACGCCGC
This sequence comes from Thauera sp. DNT-1, assembly GCF_055393985.1. NCBI lineage: Bacteria > Pseudomonadati > Pseudomonadota > Betaproteobacteria > Rhodocyclales > Zoogloeaceae > Thauera > Thauera sp. DNT-1. The sequence continues at coordinate 3,946,810 of NZ_AP043752.1, forward strand.
TTCCGGGCGTGGTTTCGCCGAGCGTCAGCGAGAAGGCCTGGCTCAGGTTGTAGCCCGGGCTGTCCACGTACCATTTCGCGAAGTTGGCCGCCGTCGAAGCTCCGGCAACGATGTTCGCGCCGGCGACGGGGAGCCCGCCGCTCAGGGTCGTTCCGGTCATGTTCGGCACCACCCCGGGGATGGCGCCTTCGAAATCGGCGAGCTGGGTGCATGTCGTAGCGCCCGTGGTGCCCGTGATCGATGGCGCGCAGAAATCGCGGATGGTGCCGGACAGCGTCGTCGTGGCGGCCGATGCCGTGGAGGCGAGCACTGCCAGCGTCAGCGCTGCGCAGAGAGGTTTGACTTGCATGATCATCACTCCTTTCGGGTCCCGTGTGACACTCCCGGAACTCCGGGTCTCGAAGGGTGTAAAGCAAGGGGCATGCCTGTCTCGGGTGAAACTCGGCAAGTTGTTGAATGAAAGTAAGCGCTCCACGAACCCCATCCTTACGTAGCCCCCGTTGAGCCCTCATGCTTCGGCTTCCGTTTTTCGGGGAGCACGAGCATGTCGGAGCGCAGTACGTTCTGGTTGTCGCACCTGTCGGCAATCGAAGCCGAGGGCATCACCACGAAGGCGTACGCCGAGCGCGAGGGGCTGTCGCCGCAGGCGCTCTACCAGTGGCGCAAGCGCCTGGTGGCCGGTGGCCGTCGTAGCCGCGCCAAGCTTGGCGGATTCGTCCCGATCCAGATCGAACCCTCGATGACGCCCCGCGCGGGCTGCACGGTGGTGATCGACGCGCAGTTGCGGCTCGAATGCGCGATGCTGCCCGGCGTCGACTGGCTGGCCGCGCTGTCGGTGGCCCTTGCCGAGCGGGGGCGCTGATGCACCCGGGGCATTCGATCGGTGCGGTGTATCTGTACCGGCCGGCGATCGACTTTCGCAAATCCATCGGCGGACTGTCGGCACTGGTCGAGCAGGAGCTGGGGCTGAACCCGTTCGGCGACGCACTGTACCTGTTCATCAACCGTCGCCGCGACAAGCTCAAGGCGCTGTACTGGCACCGCAACGGCTTTTGCCTCTGGTACAAGCGGCTCGAAGCCGAGCGCTTCGCCTGGCCGGCGGCCGAGGCGGGCGAGCCCACCTGCGTACTGACGATGAAGGAGCTCGAATGGCTGCTTGAGGGCTTCGATCTGTGGGCGGCAAGGCCGCATAAAACGCTGCAATACCAATCAGTTACGTAGCGTGATCGGGTATAATTCCGGCATGCCGCAACGTACCGCCGCCCCTCGCTCGAACCCTTCCGTTGGCGTGTGCGCATCCGTCCTGGCCGAGCTGTTGCCCGACGATCCAGCAACGCTCAAAGCCTTGTTGCTGGCACAGCAGCGTGCCTTCGAGACGCGTGAAGCCGAACGGCAGGCAGCCTTCGAGGCCCGTGAGGCCGCACTCCAGAAAGTCTTCGATGCGCGGGAGGCTGAACGCCAAAGAGCCTTCGATGCGCGGGAGGCTGAACTGCAAAAGGCCTTCGAGGCACGCATCCTCGAGCTCTACGAGCAGCTTCGCCTGGCGCGTCGGCGCATGTTCGGGCCCAGCAGCGAATCGCACGCGGGCCAGGCCTGGCTCTTCGACGAGGCCGAGGCGCTGGCCGAGTCCGCACCCGAGGCGCTCGACACCGCAACCTTGCCGCCGCCGGCCACCGAGACGACGGGTGAGGCGTCCGCCGACACCGGCAAGAAGAAGGCGCGTGGTAAGCGCAAGCCCTTGCCCATCGAGCTGCCGCGCATCGACGTCGTCCATGACGTCCCCGAGGCCGAGCGCACCTGCGCCTGCGGCACGCCCATGGTCGAGATCGGCCAGGACGTCAGCGAACAGCTCGACATCGTCCCGATGCAGGTGCGTGTGCTGCGCCATATCCGCAAGCGCTACGGCTGCCCCGAGGGCGACCAGGCGCCGGTCACCGCCCGCGCCCCGGCGCAGGTGCTGCCCAAGAGCAACGCCAGCAACGACCTGCTGGCCTTGCTGATCGTCATCAAGTACGTCGATGGGCTGCCGCTGGCGCGTTTCGAGTACGTGCTCGCTCGCGCAGGCGTGCTTGTGCCGCGCCAGACCCTGGCGCGCTGGGTGATCGGTACCGCCCAGGCGCTGCAGCCGCTCGCCAACCTGATGCGCGACGTGCTGCTCGGGCACGACGTCATCCACATGGACGAAACCCCGGTGCAGGTGCTCAAGGAGCCTGGCCGGGCAGCCACGAGCAAGAGCCAGATGTGGGTGCAGCGCGGCGGACCGCCGGGCAAGCCGGTGGTCCTCTTCGAGTACGATCCGAGCCGCGCGCAGGCGGTGCCCTTACGCCTGCTCGAAGGCTGGAAGGGGCATCTGATGGCCGACGGGCTCGAGAGCTACGGCGCAATTGCCTTCACCGAAGGGGTGACCCGGCTCGGTTGCTGGGTGCACGCGCGACGTCGTTTCGTCGATGCCAGCAAGGTGCTGCCTGCCGGCAAGCGCGGCCGCGCCCACGAAGCGCTGGCCCTGATCGGCAAGCTCTACGCCATCGAGAAGGACGCGCGCGAACTGAACGACGCCCAGCGCCTGGCGCTACGCCAGAGCAGAAGCCGCGCCGTCATCGACGAACTGCGCCGTTGGCTCGACCAAGTGCTCCCCACCGTGCCGCCCACCTCGGTGCTCGGGGGTGCCCTGGGCTACCTGCATCGGCAGTGGCCGCGTCTGACGCGCTACCTCGAGCGCGGCGATCTGCCGATCGACAACAACCCCGCCGAAAACGCCATCCGTCCCTTCGTGGTCGGGAGAAAGGCATGGCTCTTCTCGGACACTCAGGCCGGTGCGCGTGCCAGCGCACTCCTCTACTCGCTGGTCGAAACCGCCAAGGCCAACGGCTTCGAGCCGTATCTGTGGCTGCGCCACGTGCTGCGCGCCTTGCCCACCGCGACCAACGTCGAACATTTCGAGGCCCTCCTGCCCTGGAATCTCAAGGCTGAGCAGTTGATCACGGCGTAAAGAGCCCGGGAAGGATGGGGTTCGTGGAGCGCTTACGAATGAAAAATAGGAAATTCTTGCGGGCAAGGTGATTGGCTGGCGTGATCCGGGCGGAACTGTAAAAAACGCCGACAACGACTCGATCGGCGGCACGCGCCAGTGCCCCTTCCAGTACGACGCTGCCTTGGACGGAATGTGGGAGACCCGAAAAGCACAACGCCAGCCCCGGGGAGGACTGGCGTTGTGCTTGAAAACGTTGGTGGGCCCTGCGGGATTCGAACCCGCAACCAAAGGATTATGAGTCCTCTGCTCTAACCGTTGAGCTAAAGGCCCGCATGCCCGACGGCGGGCGCCGCCGGGCGGTGCACCGGGCCTTTACGCGTCGCTGTCGAGGAAGCTGCGCAGCTTCTCGGAGCGGCTCGGGTGGCGCAGCTTGCGCAGGGCCTTGGCTTCGATCTGGCGGATGCGCTCGCGGGTGACGTCGAACTGCTTGCCGACCTCTTCCAGCGTGTGGTCGGTGTTCATCTCGATGCCGAAGCGCATGCGCAGCACCTTGGCCTCGCGCTGGGTCAGCGAGTCGAGCACCTCGCAGGTGGCGTCGCGCAGGCCGGAGTACATCGCCGCCTCGGCCGGGGCCAGGGTGGCGGTGTCCTCGATGAAGTCGCCCAGGTGAGAGTCGTCGTCGTCGCCGATCGGCGTCTCCATGGAGATCGGCTCCTTGGAGATCTTCATGATCTTGCGGATCTTCTCCTCGGGCATCTCCATCTTCTCGGCCAGCGTCGCGGGATCCGGCTCCTGACCGGTCTCCTGCAGGATCTGGCGGCTGATGCGGTTCATCTTGTTGATCGTCTCGATCATGTGCACCGGGATGCGGATGGTGCGCGCCTGGTCGGCGATCGAGCGCGTGATGGCCTGGCGGATCCACCACGTGGCGTAGGTCGAGAACTTGTAGCCGCGGCGGTATTCGAACTTGTCCACCGCCTTCATCAGGCCGATGTTGCCTTCCTGGATGAGGTCGAGGAACTGCAGGCCGCGGTTGGTGTACTTCTTCGCGATCGAGATCACCAGGCGCAGGTTGGCCTCGGTCATCTCGCGCTTGGCGCGACGCATCTTGGCTTCGCCGGTGGACATCTGGCGGTTGATGTCCTTGAGTTCCTTGAGCGGGATGCCGATGCGGTCCTGCAGGTCGATGAGCTTCTGCTGCTCCTCGAGCACCGCGGGGTGGATGCGCATCAGGCCGTCGGCGTAGTTCTTGCCGGCGGCGATCTCGTCCTTGAGCCAGTCGAGGTTCACTTCCTGGCCGGGGAACACCTTGATGAAGTGCTGGCGCGGCATGCCGGCGCGATCCACGCACAGCTGCAGGATCTGGCGCTCGTGGCTGCGCACCTGCTCGACCATGTGGCGCACCGAGTCGCACAGCTTCTCGATGGCCTTGGCGGTGAAGCGGATGTTGAGCAGCTCGTCGGAGATCTGCTGCTGCAGCGCGAGGTAGGAGAGGTCCTGCGAGCCACGCTTCTCGAGCGCCTGCATCTTCTTCTCGTACAGCCCGCGGATGACGTCGAAGCGGGCGAGCGCGTCGTTCTTGAGTTGCAGCAGCGAGGCGGCATTGGCGCGCTCGGCGCTCTCGGCGCTGTCTTCCTCGTCGTCGCCCTCGTCCTCGTCCTCCGCGCCCTCGTCCTCTTCGGCCTCGGTGTCCTCGTCGGCGGACTCCTCCTCCGCGGCCGCTTCCTCGGCGCTGCCGGCGTTGGGGTCGATCAGGCCGTCGACCAGCTCGTCGATCTTGGCATCGTCGGCGGCGATGCGGTCGACGATGCCGAGCATCTCGGCGATCGTGGTCGGGCAGGCGGAGATGGCCTGCACCATGTGCTTGAGGCCGTCCTCGATGCGCTTGGCGATCTCGATCTCGCCCTCGCGGGTGAGCAGCTCGACCGTGCCCATCTCGCGCATGTACATGCGCACCGGGTCGGTGGTGCGGCCGAATTCGGAGTCGACCGAGGACAGCGCCTGTTCGGCTTCCTCTTCGGCGACGTCCTCGTCCACGTTGGTGGCGACGCTGTCCGACATGAGCAGGTCTTCGGCGGCCGGCGCCTCGTCATAGACCTGGATGCCCATGTTGTTGAAGGTGGCGATGATGCCTTCGATCTGCTCGGCATCGGCCACATCGTCGGGGAGGTGGTCGCTGATCTCGGCGTAGGTGAGATAGCCGCGTTCCTTGCCGAGCGTGATCAGCGTCTTCAGCCGGGTGCGGCGCACCTCCGCGTCGAGCGGGGTGGCGGCGGGGCTTTCGACCACCGGGGCTGCCTTGTCCTTGGCCTTGGCAGGGCGGCCCTTCGCGGGGGCGTCCTTGCGTGGGTCCTTGGCTTTTTCGCGTGCCATAGCACTCCTCAAGTGAGGGTGTAAGAAAATGGGGAAACCCGAAATTGTACTATAAATCTGAGACTTTGCCGCTGCTCGCGAGGTTCCGCTTCTCGAGCAGCAGCTCTCCGAGGCGATGGCGGCCGGCGGCGTCCAGGCCTTGCTCACGATCCCGTTGTAGCAGGGCGGTGATCTCCTTGCCGACGCCGTCGATCTGCAGTTTGCGCAGGGCGTCCTCGAACAGCGTCTCGACCACCGCTTCGTCGAATTCCGCCTCCACGAGTTCCGCGGCGACACGCGAGAGGGTTTCGGCGTGGGGTGTCTCGCGGAAGCGCTCGATCAGCGCGCCCAGTCCGCCCGAGGGGATCGGCTCGCCGAGGCTGCAGAGGTCGATGATCGCGATCAGCGCGAGGCCTTCCGGGCTGTCGTCGGGCACCAGGCCGACCGGCATGCGCGCGGCCCAGGTCGGGTGCTGCATCACCAGGCGCAGCAGGGTGCCGGCGGTGGAGGGGGGCTTGCGCCGGCCGCCCGCGCGCGGGCGCGGCGCCTGGCCGCGCGGCGGCGCGCTGCGGGCGGGCGGGGGGGCATCGTCGAAGAAGGGGGTGTCCGCCTCGGCGCTTGCGATGCTCGCGGCGGGGGCGCGGGGCGGGGTGGGCGCCGAGGCGCCACGCCGGCGCGGGGCGCTGGCGGCGAGCTGCTCGAAGGCGTATTCGACCTCGCCCTGGGTCATGCCCGCGCTCTCGGCCACCGCCTTCACCACCTGCAGCTTCAGCAGCGGCGCGGCGATGCGAGTGACCAGCGGCGCCGCCTCATGCACGAAGGCCGCGCGGCCCTCGGCGCTGTCGAGCGGATGGCGGCCGGACAGCTCCTGGATCAGGAAGCTCCCCAGCGGGGTGGCGGCTAGCGCGGCCTTGCGGAAGGCTTCGGCACCCTCGGCGCGCACGAAGGAGTCCGGGTCGTGCTCGGCGGGCAGGAACAGGAAGGCCAGGGTGGCGTCGTCGCGCAGGGATTCGAGTGCGTTCTCGAGCGCACGCCATGCCGCGCGGCGGCCTGCGGCGTCGCCGTCGAAGCAGAACACGATGCGGTCGGTCTGGCGCAGCAGGGTGTGGATATGCTGCGGCGTGGTCGCGGTGCCGAGCGTGGCGACCGCATTCTCGATGGCGAACTGGGCGAGCGCGACCACGTCCATGTAGCCCTCGACCACGACCGCGAAGCCGGCGTCGCGGATCGCCTTCTGCGCCAGGAAGAGGCCGTAGAGCTCGCGCCCCTTCTCGAACAGCGGGGTCTCGGGCGAGTTCAGGTACTTGGGTTCGCCCTTGTCGAGCACGCGCCCGCCGAAGGCGATGATGCGTCCGCGGCGGTCGTGGATCGGGAAGATGATGCGGTTGCGGAAGCGGTCGTAGCGCCGCCCCTGCTCGTTGTCGATGACCAGGCCGGCGTCGGCGAGCGTCTTCGCCTGGTAGTCGGGGAAGGCCTTCTCCAGCGCCTGCCACTCGTCGGGCGCGTAGCCGAGCCCGAAGCGCGCGGCGACCTCGCCCGACAGCCCGCGGCGCTTGAGGTAGTCGATGGCCTGGCGGGAAGGCTTGAGCTGGTCGCGGTAGAAGCGCGCCGCCACCGCCATCGCCTCATAAAGGCGTTCGCTCGGGTCGTCATGCACGGGTGCCGCGCTGCGGCCATCGTCGGGCACCTGCAGGCCGACCTGGGCAGCGAGCTCCTTGATCGCGTCGACGAAGCCCAGCCCGCTGTACTCCATCAGGAAGCCGACCGCGCTACCGTGCACGCCGCAACCGAAGCAGTGGTAGAACTGCTTGGACGGGCTGACCGAGAACGAGGCGGATTTCTCGCCGTGGAAGGGGCAGCAGGCGAAGTAGTTGGCGCCGCTCTTCTTGAGCGGGAGGTAGCGTTCGATGACGTCGACGATGTCGACGCGGGAAAGCAGTTCCTGGACGAAGGACTGGGGAATCATCGCGCGCGCAAAGACAAACGCCCGTCGCTTCCGCATGCGCGGACGACGGGTGTTCGTGAAAAAGCATCACGCCGGGCGGGGATCGAGCGACCCCGGGCCGGCGTGTGATCGCCCGCCAGGGCGGGCATGGGCGTCCCGCGAGGGCGGGTCGCGTACCGGATCAGTAGAGCTTCGGCGGCAGCGTCTGGCTGCGCAGGCGCTTGTGGTTGCGCTTGACGGCGGCGGCCAGCTTGCGCTTGCGCTCGGCGGTGGGCTTTTCGTAGAACTCGCGCGAGCGCAGTTCGGTCAGCACACCGGTCTTCTCGATGGTGCGCTTGAAGCGGCGGATCGCAACTTCAAACGGCTCGTTTTCCTTGACGCGGATACCGGGCATTGCGGACTTCCTTGGGTGTCTGGTGGGCAGAAAGACCGCGAATATAAACCAGCCGACCGTCGATGGCAAGGCCGCGGATCGCCCGCGCCGGCGGTGGCGGGTTAAAATGCGACACCGAATCAAACGGATGCATCCCGATGAAAGTGCTCGGCATCGAAACCTCCTGCGACGAGACCGGCGTGGCGATCTACGACACCGACACCGGCCTGCGCGCGCACTGCCTGCACTCGCAGATCGACCTGCACGCGGCCTACGGCGGGGTGGTGCCCGAGCTCGCCTCGCGCGATCACATCCGCCGCCTGCCGCTGCTGCTGCGCCAGACCCTGGCCGCGGCCGGCCTCGCCGCCGCGGACATCGACGCCGTGGCCTACACCAGCGGTCCCGGGCTCGCGGGCGCGCTGCTGGTGGGGGCGAGCGTGGCGGAGTCGTTCGCGATGGCGCGCGGGATCCCGGCGCTGCCGGTGCATCACCTCGAGGGCCACCTGCTGTCGCCGCTGCTGTCGGCCGATCCTCCGGCCTTCCCCTTCGTGGCCTTGCTGGTTTCGGGCGGCCACACCCAGCTGATGCGGGTGCGCGGGGTGGGCGACTACGCGCTGCTCGGCGAGTCGGTGGACGACGCCGCCGGCGAGGCCTTCGACAAGACCGCCAAGCTGCTCGGCCTGGGCTATCCCGGCGGGCCGCAGCTCGCCGGGCTGGCCGAATCCGGCGTGCCCGGCCGCTTCCGCCTGCCGCGGCCGATGCTGCACTCGGGGGACCTCGACTTCAGCTTCAGCGGTCTCAAGACCGCGGTGCTCAACGTGGTGTCGGCGCCCGACTGGGACCCGGCGCGCATGGCCGACCTCGCTGCCGAGTTTCAGCAGGCCGTGGTCGATGTGCTGTGCGCGAAGGCGCTCGCGGCGCTGAAGAAGGTGGGGCTGAAGACCCTCGTAGTGGCCGGCGGGGTGGGTGCCAACCGCTGCCTGCGCGCCACCCTGGACGCCGCGCTCGCGCGCCGCGGCGGGCGCGTGCATTACCCCGAGCCGGCGCTGTGCACCGACAACGGCGCCATGATCGCCTTCGCCGGCGCCTTGCGCCTGGCGGCCGGCGAGTCCGTGCCGGAAGTCTGCGCCGTCCGCATCCGCCCGCGCTGGCCCATGGTCGAACTGCGCCCGCCGGTGCAGGCGCCCGCCATCCTGTAGGAGCGGCGCAAGCCGCGAACCCGGCGCCCGGCATCAGAGCCGCCGCCGCTCCACCGCCGTATTCGCGCCTGGCGGCGCTCCCACAGGAAACGTTGCGGCTTCCCTTTGTAGGAGCGGCGCAAGCCGCGAACCCGGCGCCCGGCATCAGAGCCGCCGCTCCTCCCCCGCATTCGCGCCTGCGGGCGCTCCTGCATGGACCTCCGCGCGCCCGGAGGCCTTACGCCGCCGGCCCGTCCTTCTTCTTGCCGCCGATCTTGCCCTCGGTGCCGGCGCGCAGGCGGGCGATGTTCTCCTTGTGGCGCCAGAACAGCACCGCCGTCATCACCGCGAGCAGGCCGACCGCCGGCTTGGCGCCGAGGAAGAGCAGGCCCGCGAGGGGCGCGGCGAGCGCCGCCGACAGCGCCGCGGCCGAGGAGTAGCGCGTGGTGTAGGCCACCATAAGCCAGATCACCGCGCAGAAGATCGCGATGCGTGCGTCGACCCCGGCGAGTACGCCGAGCGCGGTGGCCACGCCCTTGCCGCCGTTGAAGCGCAGGAAGAGCGAGAACACGTGGCCGAGGAAGGCGGCCAGCCCGGCGAGCGCGGCGATGTCCGGCTCGAAGCCGAGGCGCAGCGCCGCCCACACCGCCAGCCAGCCCTTGAGCGCGTCGCCGAGCAGGGTGAGCACGGCCGCGGCCTTGTTGCCGCTGCGCAGCACGTTGGTCGCGCCGGGGTTGCCCGAGCCGTACTTGCGCGGATCTTCCAGGCCGAACAGGCGGCTGGTGACGATCGCGAAGGGAATGGAGCCGAGCAGGTAGGCGGCGACGATCAGAAGCAGGGTGGACATCTTGGCTCCACTGCCCGCCGGCGGGCAGCTCGAAAGGGACGGAAGGGGGGAGGGGGCATCCGGCACGCCTCGCCTGTCACAAGCCGGCACCGATGGTGTGCGACAGCTTTTCCGGGCGCGCGCGCGGGGGCGCGTTAGAATCCGGACGATTCTAAACGGGAAGCAGCATGGATTTCATCTTCATCGAGGAACTGCGGGTCAAGGCCTGGGTCGGCATCTACGCGCGCGAGAAGACCGGCCCGCAGACGGTCGAGCTGAACCTCACCTTCGGCGTTCCCGACGCCGCCGCAGAGCACGACGACATCGCCGACACCATCGACTATGCGGTGGTGACCGAGCGCATTCGCCGCGAGCTCGGCGAGCGCCACTTCAACCTCATCGAGAGTCTGGGCGAGTTCGTCGTCAAGCTGCTGTTCGAGGAGTTCGGCGCGCCCTGGGTCAAGCTCAAGGTGGGCAAGATCGGGGTGATGAAGGATGTGCGCCGCGTCGGCGTCTATATCCAGCGCAGCAAGGCGGGTGTGGTCGTACCGCCGGCCGCCTGAGCGCCCGCGTGCGCTCGCTTCAGTTCGCCACCTGCACCAGCCTGGGCTGGAGCACGCGCAGCAGGTCGTGCGGGTGGATCCCGACCAGGAAGCCGCGCCGCCCGCCGTTGATGTAGACCAGCGGCAGATCGAGCACGGTGCGCTCCATGTACACCGGCATCTTCTTGCGCGTGCCGAAGGGCGAGGTGCCGCCCACCAGATAGCCGCTGTGGCGGTTCGCGGTCTCCGGCTTGCAGGTCTCGACGTGCTTGCACGGGATCTGGCGCGCGAGCTCCTTGGTGGACACCTTGTGGTCGCCATGCATCAGCACCACCATCGGCTGCGCGTTCTCGTCCTCCATGATCAGGGTCTTGACCACCGCGTGCTCGGGCACGTTGAGTTCGCGCGAAGACACCGTGGTGCCGCCGTGCTCCTCGTATTCGTAGAGGTGGCTGGAGAAGGCGACGCCGTGCTGGCGCAGGAAGCGGGTGGCGGGGGTCTCGGGGGCGTGGGCTTCGTTTCTGCTCATGATCGGACGGCCTGTCGGGCGCGCCGCCGCGAGCGGGCGGCGCGGTCTCCACATTGTAGTGCCATCCGCCATGCCGGGGCGTATGGACGCGTCGCCCCGGCCGCGGCCGGCGCGCTCATGCGCGCGGATGGTGGCGCGCGTGCAGCTGCTTGAGGCGCTCGCGCGCGACGTGGGTGTAGATCTGCGTGGTCGAGATGTCGGCGTGGCCGAGCAGCAGCTGCACCACGCGCAGGTCGGCGCCGTGGTTGAGCAGGTGGGTGGCGAAGGCGTGGCGCAGGGTGTGGGGCGAGATGCGCTCGGGCGCGATGCCGGCGGCGAGGGCGTAGTGCTTGATCAGGCGCCAGAACATCTGGCGCGACATCGCCGCCCCCAGGCGGGTCACGAAGATCTCGTCGCAGCTGCGGCCGGCGAGCAGGACCGGGCGTGCCTCGGCCAGGTAGCGCTGCAGCCAGTCGGCGGCGATCTCGCCGAGCGGCACCAGGCGCTCCTTGCTGCCCTTGCCCATGACCCGCACCACGCCCTCATTCACCCCCACCGCGAAGATCTTCAGGCCGACCAGCTCGGAGACCCGCAGGCCGGCGGCGTAGAGCACCTCCAGCATGCAGCGGTCGCGCAGGCCTTGCGGGGTGTCGAGCGCGGGAGCGGCGAGCAGGGCCTCGACCTGGGGCTCGCTCAGGGTCTTGGGAAAGCGTTCGGCCGCGCGCGGGGTGTCGATCGCCAGCGTGGGGTCCTCGGCGATCTCGCGGTTGGCGAGGAGCAGGCGGTAATAGCGCCGCCACGCGGCGATCAGCCGGCGTTGGCTCGCCGGCTTCGCGGTGCGGCTGAATTCGGCGAGGTAGGCGGCGAGGTCCGCGCCGGCGGCGGCGGGCAGGCGTTGCGCACGCGTCTCCAGCCAGGCGGCGAAGCGGGCGAGGTCGCTGCGGTAGCCGGCGAGGGTGTTCCTGGCCAGCCCGTGCTCGAGCCAGAGCGCATCGGCGAAGCGGTCGAGCTCGGCGCGGTGCGCGGGCTGCAGGCCGGCTTCGCGTGCCGGCGCGCGTCCGCTCACAGCGCCCCTTCGAAAGCGAGCAGCCAGCGCTTGACGTCGAGGAGCCAGCCTTCGCGGGCGTTGGCGAAGCCACCGAGCCCGGCGGCCGAGGTCACGCGGTGGCAGGGCACGATCAGGGGAAAGGGGTTGGCGCCGCAGGCCTGGCCGACCGCGCGCGGCGCGCTGTCCAGGCTGGCGGCGAGCTCGCCGTAGGTTGCGGTACGTCCGCGCGGGATTGCCGCGATGGCCGTCCATACGCGACGACGGAAGGGCGTGCCGCAGGGTGCGAGCGGCACCGGGAAGGGCTGGTCGGGGTCGTCGATCCAGGCGCGCAGCGCGTGCGCCGCGGCGCCGGCGCTGGCGTTGCGCGGTTCGTGCAAGGGCGTGCCCGGAGGCAGGAAGACGAGCTCCTGCACCTGCCCGTCGTGCGCGCGGATGCCGAAGGGGCCGAAGGGCAGCGCGATCACGGCGTCGAATACGGACGCGGGAGCACGGCCCGCCGTCATGGCGAGTTCCTGCCTCACTGCGGATTCTTGAGCAGCGCCTCGCGCAGCTCGCTGTCGGCCGGGCGCTCGCCCAGCCAGATGCGCAGCAGCGCGGGATAGAAGGCGGCGTCGGCGATGTCCTCGCCCTGCTGCTTCGTATCGACCAGCAGCCGGGTGGCGCCGTTGCCGAGGCGATCGAGCACGATCTCGGTGCCGGCCTTGACCTCGCCGACCGCGGCGAGCGCGCCCAGCAGCGCGTCGGTGGCGGGCTTGAGCGCGGCCAGCGCGGCGTCGTCGTGGTTCTTCTCGAGCCCGGTCTGCAGGGCATCGCCGAACTGCTTCGCCTCGAGGTCGCGGATCGGCACGATGCGGATGCGCTTCTCGCCTTTGTCGGCCAGGATCGCGCCGGCCTCGGCGAGCGGGGCGCGCAGGTACAGGCCCATCGCATAGACCTTGAAGCCGAGCCGGGTGCGCAGGCCGGCGCCGTTGAGCTCGAGCGTGCGCTGCTGCACGGTCTGCTGCGGGGCGAACTCGACGTTGCCGACCTTGACGGCGGCCTGGGCGAGGCTGGCCGAGAGCAGGGCGGCGACGATCAGGCTGCGGAGGATGCGGATGCTCATGGGGTTCCTTGTCGGGGTGGTTCCATTTGGCAGTGTCAGCGGCGGACTTCGCCGTTGCCGAACACGATCCATTTCTGGCTGGTAAGGCCCTCCAGGCCGACCGGGCCGCGGGCGTGGATCTTGTCGGTGGAGATGCCGATCTCCGCGCCGAGGCCGTACTCGAAGCCGTCGGCGAAGCGGGTGGAGGCATTCACCATCACCGAGGATGAATCTACCTCGCGCAGGAAGCGCATGGCGTGGGAATAGTTCTCGGTGACGATCGCTTCGGTGTGGCCCGAACTGCAGGTGTTGATGTGCTCGATCGCCTCGTCGAGGCCGGCGACGATCTTCACCGCGATGATCGGGGCGAGGTATTCCTCGCGCCAGTCGGCCGCGGTCGCCTCCACCAGCTTCGCCCCGGCGATGCCGGCCTCGCGCAGGAGGGCGAGCGACTCGGCGCAGCAGCGCATCTCCACGCCCTTGGCGGCGAGCGTGCGGGCGATCTCGGGCAGGTAGATGTCGGCGACGTCGCGCGCCACCAGCAGCGATTCGGCGGTGTTGCAGGTGCCATAGCGCTGGGTCTTGGAGTTCTCGACGATGGGTACGACCTTGGCAGGGTCGGCCTCATCGTCGATATAAACATGGCAGTTGCCGTCGAGGTGCTTGATCACCGGCACGCGCGCGTCCCTGGAGATGCGCTCGATCAGGCCCTTGCCCCCGCGCGGCACGATCACGTCGACGAACTCGGGCATGGTGATCAGCGCACCGACGGCCTCGCGGTCGGTGATCTCGACCACCTGCACCGCGTGTTCGGGCAGACCGGCCGCCAGCAGGCCGGCGCGCACGCAGGCGGCGATCGCGCGGTTGGCGTGGATCGCCTCCTTGCCGCCGCGCAGGATCGCGGCATTGCCGGATTTGAGGCACAGCGCCGCGGCGTCGGCGGTGACGTTGGGGCGGGCCTCGTAGATGATGCCGATCACGCCCAGCGGCACGCGCATCTTGCCGAGCGCGATGCCGGAGGGGCGGCGCTTGATGTCGCTCATCTCGCCCACCGGGTCGGGCAGCGCGGCGACCTGCTCGAGGCCGGCGGCCATGGACTCGATGCCTTTCTCGTCCAGCGTCAGGCGGTCGATCAGCGCCGGCTCCAGGCCGGCGGCACGCGCCTCGTCGAGGTCTTGGGCATTGGCGGCGAGCAGTTCGGCGCGGCGGGCGCGGATCTCGGCGGCCATCGCGATCAGGGCGGCGTTCTTGGCCGCGGTGGAGGCGGCGGCGAGCACGCGCGAGGCGGCGCGGGCCTGGCGGCCCAGGGTCTGCATGTAGTGCTGGATGTCCATGGGGGCTCTTCTTCGGCGTCGGTCGCGGCATCCACGGACGCCGCGGGGCAAATCCGCATTAAATCATCGAACCGGATGCGGATGAAGCCTGGCGCGGGTCGGCCGCGGTTCAGCCGCGGCGCGCCAGGCGCAGCGCGAGCTGGAGGAACTCGTCCCACAGGTCGCCGCTGGCGAGGCCCTTGATCATGCGGTCGATGCGCGCCGCGTGCATCAGCGCGGCGCGCAGATGGCCCTGGCCGAGGCGACCGAGGGCACGGGTCATGGCCTGCTGGCGGCGCGGATCGAAGATGCGCTCGGCCTTGAACAGGGCGGCCAGGGGCTGGCCGGCGTCGCGGCCCGCGCTCAGGGTGGCGAGGCTGCGTGTCTCGTGCGCGAGCGCCCACAGCACCAGCGGGGGGGCGGCGCCCTCACCCTCGAGGCCTTCGAGCAGGCGGGCGCAGCGCGCCGGGTCGCCCTCGACGACCGCCAGGCGCAGCTTGTCGATGTCGTAGCGGGCGACGTCGAGCACCGCGTCCTGCACCTGCTCGAGCGTGAGCGCGCCCTCGCCGTGCAGCAGGCCGAGCTTGAGGATCTCCTGGTGGGCGGCGAGCAGGTTGCCTTCGACGTGATCGGCAATGAAGGCGAGCGCCTCGGGCGGGGCGGACTGCTTCTGCGCGGCGAGCCGGCGCGCGACCCACTCGGGCAGACGTTCGCGTTCGGGGGCGTGGAGTTCCAGCGTCGTCGCGGCGTCGGCCAGGCCCTTGAACCAGGCGGTCTTGCGCGTCGCCCAATCGACTTCGGGCAGGGTGACCAGGGTCAGGGTCTGGGAAGGCAGGTGGGCGATGTAGCGCTGCAGCGCATCGCCGCCGTCGCGGCCGGGCTTGCCCGTCGGGATGCGCAGGTCGATCAGCTTGGCGCCGCCGAAGAGCGACAGGTTGCCCGCGGCGAGGGCGAGCGCGTCCCACTTGAAGCCGTGGCCGACGACCAGGGTCTCGCGCTCCTCGTAGCCCTGGCGACGGGCTGCGGCGCGGATTGCGTCGGCAGCCTCGAGCACCAGCAGCGGCTCGTTGCCGTGCAGCAGCCAGAGCGGCGCGAGCGGGCGCTCGAGCTGGGCGGCGAGCTGGTCGGGGCGCAGGTTCACGCGGGGCGGCGGAACGGGTTCAGCCGCTGCGGCGGGCGGCGGCGAGGCGGCGCATGAGCTGCTGCACCAGGTCGTTCTGCATGTCGCGGTAGAGCAAGGCCTCTTCCTGTTCCTTGCCGAGCACCTGACTGTCGTCGAAGGTGTACTCGCGCCGCGCCGTCAGGCTGGTGGGCGGGATCAGCGCCTTGCCCGCGCGGTCGAGGAGCTGGAAGCGCAAGGACTGGACGAGCTGGTACTCGCGCACCTTGCCCGCACCGGTGAGGCTGAGGATCTCGCGGCCGCGGTCGTTGGAGAGGATCTGCAGGAGGGCTTCGGCCTTGGCTGCGTCCTCCTCGACCCGGGTGGTGCCGGTGGTGGCTACGAGGCGACGCAGCTGGGCGCCGAATTCGCTCTGCTCCGGCACGCTGATGTGCACGGTCGCAAAGTCGAGCGCCTGCGGGCCGCGCAGGCGAAAGCCACAGCCCGACAGCAGCAGCGCCGCGGCACCGAGGGCGCCACCGAGCAGGCGCCGCCGCGCGGTGGCCATGACGGGACCAGGAGCAGGCATGCCGCGCTTCCTCAAACGACGATGTTGACCAGACGGCCGGGCACGACGACCACCTTCTTCGCCGGCCTGCCCTCCATGAACTTCTGCGCCGCTTCCGAAGCGAGGGCGAGCGCCTCGATGTCGGCCTTAGCCGCGTCGGCCGCGACCTCGAGGCTGCCGCGCAGCTTGCCGTTGACCTGCAGCATCAGCTCGATCTCGTCCCGCTTCAGTGCGTCCTCGCTGACCTCGGGCCACTGCGCCGCCAGGATGTCGGTGCCGAAGCCGCAGTCCTGCCACAGCGCGTGGCAGATGTGCGGGGTGATCGGCGACAGGAGGCGCAGCAGGATGGAGAAGCCTTCTTCGGCGACCTCGGCGTGCGCCGCCGGCTCGGTGCCGGCCAGATCCTTGTGCGCCTTCTCGAGCGCGTTGAGGATCTTCATCGCCGCCGACACCACCGTGTTGAACTGGTGCTTGCCGAAGTCGTAGCTCGCCTGCTTGAGGTGGGTGTGCACCTCGCGGCGCACGTCGGCCGCGGCGGCGGGCAGCGTGCCGGCGGCGAGCGCGCGCGCGGCCGGCAGCGCGGCGCGCGTGGCGGTGGCGAAGGTGTGGCCGTAGTTCCACACCCGGCGCAGGAAGCGCGAAGCGCCCTCGACGCCGGAGTCGGACCACTCGAGCTGCTGGTCGGGCGGCGCGGCGAACATCATGAAGAGACGCGCGGTGTCGGCGCCGTACTGGTCCACCAGCGACTGCGGGTCGACGCCGTTGTTCTTCGACTTCGACATCTTCTCGGTGCCGCCGATGACCACCGGCAGGCCGTCGGATTCGAGTTTCGCGGCGACGATGCGGCCGCGCTCGTCACGCTCGACGACCACGTCGGCCGGGTTGATCCACTGCTTCTTGCCGCCGTCGAGCTCGCGGTAATAGGTCTCGGCCACCACCATGCCCTGGGTGAGCAGCGCGCTGAAGGGCTCGGAAACATTGACCAGGCCGCAGTCGCGCATCGCGCGGGTGAAGAAGCGCGAGTACAGCAGGTGCAGGATGGCGTGCTCGATGCCGCCGATGTACTGGTCGACCGGCGCCCAGTAGTTCACGCGCGCGTCCACCATCGCAGTCGTGCTGTCGGCGCAGGCGTAGCGCAGGAAGTACCACGACGACTCCACGAAGGTGTCCATGGTGTCGGTCTCGCGCTTGGCCGGCTTGCCGCACTTCGGGCAGCTGCATTCGTAGAACGAGGCCATCTTGGCCAGCGGCGAGCCGCGGCCGGTGATCTCGACGTTCTCGGGCAGCACGACCGGGAGCTGTTCGTCCGGGACCGGCACGTCGCCGCAGTCGGCGCAGTGGATCATCGGGATCGGGCAGCCCCAGTAGCGCTGGCGCGAGATGCCCCAGTCGCGCAGGCGGAACTGCACGCGTTTGGCGCCCAGGCCACGGGCTTCGAGGTCGGCGGAGATCGCATCGACCGCGCCCTGGAAATCCAGGCCATCGTACTTGCCGGAATTCACCAGGCGGCCGTACTCGGCGTAGGCGTCCGCGCCGACCACCATGCGGATCGGCAGCTCGTACTTGGTGGCAAAGGCGAAGTCGCGCTCATCGTGCGCCGGCACCGCCATCACCGCGCCTTCGCCATAGCCCATCAGCACGTAGTTGGCGACCCACACCTCGAGCGGCTCGTCGGAAAGCGGATGGCGCACCTTGAGGCCGGTGGGCATGCCCTTCTTTTCCATCGTGGCGATGTCGGCCTCGGCGACGCCGCCGCGCTTGCATTCCTCGATGAACTCGGCGAGCGCCGGGTTGCTGGCCGCGGCCTGGGTGGCGAGCGGATGCTCGGCGGCCACCGCGACATAGGTCGCGCCCATCAGGGTGTCGGCACGGGTGGTGAATACCTTCAGCGCGCCCTCGTGACCGATGCTGGAAACGTCGAACGGGAAGCTGATCTCCACGCCTTCCGAGCGGCCGATCCAGTTCTTCTGCATCAGTTTGACCTGCTCGGGCCAGTCCGGCAGGTCGTCGAGCGCGGACAGCAGTTCGTCCGCGTAGGCGGTGATCTTCATGTAGTACATGGGGATCTCGCGCTTCTCGACGAGCGCGCCCGAGCGCCAGCCGCGGCCGTCGATGACCTGCTCGTTGGCGAGCACGGTCTCGTCCACAGGGTCCCAGTTGACCGTGCCGAGGCGCTTGTAGATCAGGCCCTTCTCGTACAGGCGGGTGAACAGCCACTGCTCCCAGCGGTAGTACTCGGGGGTGCAGGTGGCGAGCTCGCGCGACCAGTCGATGGCGAAGCCGAGGCGCTTCAACTGCGCCTTCATGTAGTCGATGTTGGCGTAGGTCCACTTCGCCGGCGGCACGTTGTTCTGGATCGCGGCGTTCTCGGCCGGCATGCCGAAGGCGTCCCAGCCCATGGGCTGCAGCACGTTGTAGCCCTTCATGCGGTGGAAGCGCGCGAGCACGTCGCCGATGGTGTAGTTGCGCACGTGCCCCATGTGCAGCTTGCCCGAGGGGTAGGGGAACATCGACAGGCAGTAGTACTTCGGACGGCTGGCATCCTCGGTCACGCGGAAGGCGTCGGTGGAGTCCCAGTGCTGCTGGGCGGCCGTCTCGAGGGCGGCGGGCTGGTATTTTTCCTGCATGGCGGGCGCGCGGGCTGGATGACGTTGAAAACACGCCAGTATACCGTGAAGCGCGACACCGGGCGCTCCCGATGCCTGCCGCGGCAGGCCGGGCCAAGGCAGGGCTCGCCGCGAAGCCCGCGCGGCGCGCAAACAGGCTTGCTGCGGGCAAAAAAATGGCGCTCCGCGTGGGCGGAGCGCCGAATCTCCATTGAAGGAGGGAGGGAGACAAGCAAGCGTTGTCGCGCCGCTGGCGCGGCGCGAGGGGTTCGGGACGGGGTGCCGCTTACGCGGCGCGGCGGTGGTCGGCGCCGTGCTGGCGCTGCCAGCTTGCGTGGAAGGCCGAGAACAGGTCTTCCATGGCGATCAGCGGCAGGCGCCACATGCGGTTCTGGGTGCGGACGTAGGACTGCACGCGCGGCGCGCACAGCGTGCTGCGCTCTTCTTCGAGCAGACGCAAGAAGTGATCCATGGCCGCACCCCAGTACTCGGCATTGCCGACCCAGCCGGTTTCGGCGGTGGCTTCGCGCACGGCCTTGCGCCACAGGGTTTCGGCGCGCTCGATCGAGACGCCCGCTTTGCGGGCATACCAGGGCAGCAGTTTGGGCGTTTTCATGATGCGTTCTCCGTCGGGGCCGGGTGTGGCCCTCGTTTCGGCAACCGCCTTCTGGGCGGAGGCCTTATCAAAAAATGTTGTGGCGCAATAGTAGCCGGGCGCCCGGGTTAGTTCCTTGATTCTGCACAATTCCGACCAGTCTTTCCGTGAGAAAGTTCCGGGATTCCGATTCGTTTGGTGCAGTGCACAACTTCAATTTAGCGCAAGCTCGGGATCCTGCAAACACGTTGTTGCTGCGACGCAACATCATGTTGTGTCCTTTTCTCTCCGCGCTGTCCCCGGCCTGCCGTATCGGCCTCGTCCCCCGGGGTCGATACAATGCCGGCTCGAAGAGGAAACGCGATGTCCACCCTGCTGAGCAACCTGAACCCCGAACAACTGCAGGCGGTGAGCCTGCCCGCGCAACACGCCCTGATCCTGGCCGGAGCCGGCTCGGGCAAGACGCGCGTGCTCACCACCCGCATCGCCTGGCTGATCCAGTCCGGCCAGGTCGACCCGGCCGGCATCCTCGCGGTTACATTTACCAACAAAGCTGCCAAGGAAATGCTCGCCCGCCTCGGCGCGATGCTGCCGGTGAGCACCCGCGGCATGTGGATCGGCACCTTCCACGGCCTGGCCAACCGCCTGTTGCGCGCCCACCACCGCGACGCCGGGTTGCCGCAGCTCTTCCAGATCCTCGACTCGGCTGACCAGCTCGCCGCGATCAAGCGCCTGCTGAAGACCTTGAACGTCGACGACGAGAAGTTCCCTCCGCGCGAGCTCCAGCATTTCATCAACGGCCAGAAGGAAGCCGGCAACCGCCCGCACGTGGTCGAGGCCTGGGACGACTACACCCGCCTGCGCGTGCAGCTCTACCAAGAGTATGAGGCGCAGTGCCAGCGCGAGTCTGTTGTGGATTTTGCGGAGTTGCTGCTGCGCAGCCACGAACTGCTCGAGCGCAACGAGCCGCTGCGCCGCCACTACCAGCGCCGCTTCCGCCACATCCTGGTCGACGAGTTCCAGGACACCAACCGCCTGCAGTACCGCTGGTTGAAGCTCTTCGCCGACGAGGGCCGTGAAGGCGGTGCGGCAATGTTCTGCGTCGGCGACGACGACCAGAGCATCTACCGCTTCCGCGGCGCCGAGGTCGGCAACATGCGCGATTTCGAGCGCGAGTTCCGGGTGAACAACGTGATCCGCCTGGAGCAGAACTACCGCTCGCACGCCAACATCCTCGACGCCGCCAACGCGATCATCCTTCACAACAGCAACCGCCTCGGCAAGAACCTGTGGACCGACCAGGGCGCGGGCGAGCCGATCCGTGTCTTCGAGGCCTATGCGGATGCCGACGAGGCGCGCTGGATCGTCGAGGAGATCCAGGCCCTGGTGCGCGACGGCGCGCTGCGCAGCGAGATCGCGCTGCTCTACCGCTCCAACGCGCAGTCGCGCGTGCTCGAGCACCAGCTCTTCGCGGCCGGCATTCCCTACCGCGTTTATGGCGGGCTGCGCTTCTTCGAGCGCCAGGAGATCAAGCACGCGCTCGCCTACCTGCGCCTGATCGCCAACCCCGACGACGACACCTCGTTCGCCCGCGTGGTGAACTTTCCCACCCGCGGCATCGGCGCGCGCTCACTCGAGGTGCTGGCCGACGCCGCGCGCACGTACAACACCAGTCTCTACGCCACCGTGCCGCATCTGTCCGGCAAGCCCGGCAGCGCGCTCGCGGTCTTCGTGCGCCTGGTCGAGGAGCTGCGCCGCGACACCGCCGGCCTGCCGCTGCCCGAGCTGGTCGATCATGTGCTCGACCTGAGCGGGCTGCGCGCGCACTACAAGGCCGACAAGGAGGGCCGCGAGCGCCTCGAGAACCTCGACGAACTGATCAACGCCGCGGCCAACTTCCTCGCCGAGGCGCAGGCCCAGGCGGGCGCCGGCGAGGCGCAGCCGCACGCGCTGCTGGCGGATTTCCTCGCCCACGCCTCGCTGGAGGCGGGCGACCACCAGGCCGACCAGGGCGCGGACGCGGTGCAGCTGATGACCGTGCATGCGGCCAAGGGCCTGGAGTTCGACGTGGTCTTCCTGTCCGGGCTGGAGGAGGGCCTGTTCCCGCACGAGAACAGCATCCTCGAGCAGGACGGGCTGGAGGAGGAGCGCCGCCTGATGTACGTCGCGGTGACGCGGGCGCGCGAGCGCCTGTACCTGAGTTTCGCGCAGAGCCGCATGCTGCACGGGCAGACGCGCTACAACCTGCGCTCGCGCTTCCTGGAGGAGATCCCCGCCGGGCTGACCAAATGGCTCACCCCGCCCCAGCCGCGCTCGGCCGCCGGCGGCGCGATGGGCGGGATGGGCGGGGGCTACTTCAAGCCCTCGGCCAAGTCCGCGGTGAGGAGCACGCCGCAGGTGCAGCGCGCGCCGCGCCCGGCCTTCGCCACGCTGCCCGGCGGCCTGCGCATCGGCCAGGCGGTGGCGCATGCGAAATTCGGCCAGGGCGTGATCGTTGCCGCCGAAGGCAGCGGCAGCGATGCCAAGGTGCAGATCAACTTCGGCCCTGCGGGGGTGAAGTGGCTGCTGCTCGGAGTGGCCAAGCTGGAGCCGGTGTGAGCGGCGCGCGTCCGCCGGCGGCGGCGCATCCGCGCGGCGCTCAGGCCGGGAGGTCCTCGCCTTGGCGGTCGAGCGCGTAGAGCAGGTCGTCGGCGAGGTCGTCGAGCTCGGTCGGCGCGTAGCCCAGGAAGCGCGCCACCGCCTCGCGCCCCTTGTCCCACTCGGCATCGCGCCGGGTGCGCAGGTGGGTGCCGGCGACGTACTCGGCCACCAGGTTGAGCGCGATCAGGGTTTGCGCCTCGACCTCCAGGCCGGAGTCGGGGGAGAACACCGAGTAGTCGTGATGGCACAGGATGCCGGTGCACACCGCGTCGGTGAGGCCCCAGGAGCGCGCGAGCAGGTAGCCGATGGTGGCGTGGTTGGTGTCGAGCGCCTCGTCCTCGACATCGGTGAACCAGCGCCCGGTGGCCTGGTTGGCCGTGGCCAGGATGCGCTTGTATTCGGGGAAGCGCCTGACCAGCAGCGGGATGCCGCAGTCGTGGAAGAGGCCGAAGGTGTAGGCGGTCTCCGGGCGCGCGATGCCGGTGCGGCGGGCGAGCATCGCGCTCGCCTGCGCGGTGCAGCGCGAGCTGTCCCAGAAGCGTTCGAGCGCGGCGCCGGGGTCGGCGATGTTGCTGCGCAGTAACGCCTCCTGGACGAGGTTGGCGAGCATGCCGAAGCCGAGCATGCGGATTGCGTCGTCGATCGAGGCGATCCGCCGCCCGCTGCCGAAGTAGGGCGAATTGGCCGAGCGCACCACCACCGCGGCCAGCCCGACGTCCTGGCCGATCAGCGCGGCGATGCGCTTGCCGCTGACCTGCGGCTGGCGGAACTCGTCCATGAGCTGGGCGAGGACGCCGGGGCAGGACGGGATGTCGATGCCCTTCTGGGCCTGCCTGCTGTCGCGTGCGCGTGCTTCGCGCTGTTCCCGTGCCGTCATGGACTGCCTCGCTCGCCTTGGATTGGGTAAAAAGAATCTTCGGATTGTGCGCTGCAACTGATGTGAGCAGCGTGCTTTTTTTCGCGTTTGCTGTCCGCTTGCCCGGATCGCCGCGTGCCGCGCGCGCCGATGCCGGATGGGCGGGCCGGTCGGCGCCCGGCGGGCGTGCGCGCGGGCGCTCGTCCGTGGCCTCAGAACGGCAGCGCGAGTCCGGGCCAGACTGCGTCGAGCGCGCGCCGGAACGCCGCCTCGATCGAGGCGAGCGCCGCGGCGTCGTCGGCCTCGAAGCGCAGCACCACCATCGGCGTGGTGTTCGAGGGGCGGGCGAGGCCGAAGCCGTGGGCGAACTCCACCCGCAGGCCGTCGAGCGTGATCACCTCGCGCGCTTCGGCGAAGCACGAGGGCGTGGCGAGCGCGGCCTCGCGCAGCCGGCGCACCAGCTCGAAGGGCTCGCCCTCCTGCATCTTCAGGTTCAGCTCCGGGGTGCTCGTCGCGTCGGGCAGCGCCTTCAGCGCGGCGTTGGCGTCGGCGCGGGCGGAGAGGATCTCGAGCAGGCGGGCGCCCGCGTAGAGGCCGTCGTCGAAGCCGTACCAGCGCTCCTTGAAGAACATGTGGCCGCTCATCTCGCCGGCGAGTGCGGCGCCGGTCTCCTGCAGCTTCGCCTTGAGCAGCGCGTGGCCGGTCTTCCACATCGTCGGCCGGCCGCCGTGCGCGCGGATCCACGGCGCCAGATTGCGGGTGCACTTGACGTCGTAGAGGATCTCGCCGCCCGGTACGCGGGCGAGTACGTCCGCGGCGAAGAGCATGAGCTGGCGATCCGGGAAGACGATCTCGCCGTCCTTGCACACCACGCCGAGGCGGTCGCCGTCGCCGTCGAAGGCCAGGCCCAGCTCGGCGTCGGTCTCGCGCAGCGCGCGGATGACGTCCTGCAGGTTCTCCGGCCGCGACGGGTCGGGGTGGTGATTGGGAAAGCGGCCGTCGACCTCGCAGAACAGCTCGACGAGCTCGCAGCCCAGGCGGCGGAAGAGTTCGGGCGCGACGGCGCCGGCCACGCCGTTGCCGCAGTCGAGCACGATCTTCAGCGGGCGCGCGAGCTCGATGTCGCCGACGATGCGGTCGAGGTAGGCGGCGCGCACGTCGGCGCCGCGCAGCGCGCCGGCACCCTCGACGAGGTCGTCCTCGGCGATGCGCCGGCGCAGGTCCTGGATCGCCTCGCCGTGCAGGGTGCGGCCGTCGAGCACGATCTTGAGGCCGTTGTAGGCGGGCGGGTTGTGGCTGCCGGTGACCGACACGCAGGAGGCGCAGCCGAGCTCGAAGGCGGCGAAGTAGGTGAGCGGGGTGGGCACGCAGCCGATGTCGATCACGTCGATGCCGGCGGCGCGGATGCCCGCGGTCAGCGCGCCGGCCAGCGCCGGGCCGGACAGGCGGCCGTCGCGGCCCACCGCGATCGCGCGCTGGCCGCGCACCGCGGCTTCGGAGCCGATCGCGTGGCCGATCGCGCGCACCGCCGTGGGAGTCAGCACGGTGTCGACGATGCCGCGGATGTCGTAGGCCTTGAAAAGCTCTGCTGCGGGCAGGGGGTGGCGCATGGGCGGTTCCAGGCAGGGCGAAGGCGGGGAAGCTCGCCCGGCGATGCCGGCCCGGGCGGCGGTTGGCGCGATTCTAGGCCGCGAAGCGCGACCGGGTCACGCCGCCGCGGACGAGTCGCCGTGCGCGGGCGGGCTCAGTGCAGCACGCGCGGTGTCGAATCCTCGGGACCCGAGATCTCGGGCACCGGCGAGGCGTGGTGCAGCACCATGCGCCAGCCGTCGGCGCCGCGCACGAAGACGTTGGTCGCGGCGATGGTCGCGGTACGCGGGGTGGGACCGTCGGTGGCGAGGCGCTCGAGCACGCAGTGCATCGCCATCATCGCGGTGGAGCTGGTCACCGCATGGCTGATGTCGATGCGGATGCGGGCGCCGTCGGCGAGGATCTGCCGCCAGATCTCGCGCACCGCGGCCAGGCCGACGATGCGCGGGCCGCCCGGCTGGACGCAGACGACCTCCTCCTCTTCCGACCAGACGGCCATCAAGGCCTCGAAGTCGCCCTCGGAGAGTGCGCGGTAGAAGGCGGCTTCCGCTTCGAGGGCGGTGGTGAAGACAGGTCTGCTCAAGGTTGTGTTGTTATTGTGGGTGGATCGTAAAGACCACGGGGGCCGCAGCCCCCGTGGTCCGGTCGGGTCGCGGGCCATTCCGGCCCGGCACCCGGGTTCTCAGTGATGGCCCTTGGGGCGCTCGCCGTTGAACACGTAGTGTGCGCTGCAGTACGGGCAGACCGCCTCGCCGGTCTTCAGGATGTCGAGGAACACGCGCGGGTGGCGGGCCCACAGCGGCGCGCCCGGCGGCGGGCAGTGCAGCGGCAGGTCCTTGGCGGTGGTGACGACGGCCTGGGTCTTGTCGGTGTTCTCAACCATGACGGAATCCTCGGAGCGTGGAAATCAGACGTGGGCGAGCCAGTGCGCGTATTCGGGCGCACGGCCGTTGACGACGTCGAAGAAGCGGGTCTGGATCTTCTCGGTGACCGGGCCGCGCCTGCCTTCGCCGATCTGGCGGTCGTCGAGCTCGCGGATCGGGGTGACCTCGGCGGCGGTGCCGGTGAAGAAGGCCTCGTCGGCGAGGTAGATGTCGTCGCGGGTCAGGCGCTTGGTGCCGACCTCGTAGCCGAGCTCGCGCGCGATCACGTGGATGGAGTCGCGGGTGATGCCGGTGAGCGCGGAGGCGATCTCGGGCTCGTAGATGCGGCCGTCCTTGACGATGAAGAGGTTCTCGCCTGCGCCCTCGGCGACGAAGCCCTGGTTGTCGAGCAGCAGGGCCTCGTCGTAGCCCATGCGGGTGACCTCGAGGTTGGCGAGGATCGAGTTCGGGTAGGTCGCCGACAGCTTGGCGCGCGGCATCGTCGAGTTGACGTGGTGGCGGGTGTAGGACGAGGTCTTCACACGGATGCCCTTCTGCAGGCCTTCCTCGCCGAGGTAGGCGCCCCAGGGCCAGGCCGCGATCGCGACATGGACGCGCGCGCCGAGCGTGGAGATGCCCATCTTTTCCGAGCCGTAGAAGGCGATCGGGCGCAGGTAGCAGGACTCGAGCTTGTTCGCGCGCACGACCTCCTTCTGCGCCTCCATGAGTTCATCCTTGGAATAGGGGATGTCCATCATGTAGATCTTGCCGGAATTGATCAGGCGCTGGGTGTGCTCGGCGAGGCGGAAGATCGCGGTGCCGCTGACGGTGTTGTAGGCACGGACGCCCTCGAACACGGCGAGGCCGTAGTGGAGCGAGTGGGTGAGGACGTGGGTGGTCGCCTCGCGCCACGGAACGAGCTTGCCGTCCTGCCAGATGAAGCCGTCGCGGTCAGCCATGGACATGATGAAGATCTCCGCCTTGAAAAATGTTCGCTGGATGGGTTCGTCGCGCACCCTCGATCGTCCACGGGGCGCAAAGCCTTCGGATTCTAGCGTAAAGCCGTGCCGAGGACGCGGGCCGCGCGCAAAGCCGCGACCGTCGTCGCAGACCGGGCGCCAGCGCGGTCGACGGGCAAGCGGTGCTCCTCCATCCCCGGTGGTGCGCGCTAGAATGCGGGCCTTCATGCGCCTGGAGCATCGAAGTGAAGGATCGTCCCTGGAAACCCAATGTCACCGTCGCCGCCATCATCGAGCGCGACGGCCGCTTCCTGCTCGTCGAGGAGGAGACGCCCGAAGGCCTGCGCTTCAATCAGCCTGCCGGCCACCTCGAGGAGGGCGAGTCTCTGCTGCAGGCCACGGTGCGCGAGGTGCTGGAAGAGACCGCCCACCACTTCGAGCCGGAATACCTGGTCGGCATCTATCAGTGGACCCGCCCCCAGGGCGACATCACCTACCTGCGCTTCGCCTACGGCGGGCGTCTGTGCGGCGAGGAGTCCGGGCGCAGGCTGGACGAGGGCATCGTGCGCGCGGTGTGGCTGACGCTCGACGAGGTGCGCGCATGCGCCGATCGCCACCGCAGCCCGCTGATCCTGCAGTGCATCGAGGACTGGATCGCCGGGCAGCGCCATCCGCTGGCGCTGGTGCATCACCGCTGAACGGGATGATGGCACCTGCGCTCCGCCTGCTGCTGCCCGCGCTGCTCGCCCTGCAGGCGACGACGTGGGCGATGGCGGGGGCGCAGGGCCCCGCCGGCGGTGCGCGCGTCAACATCTGCTACAACTACGGCTGCGCGAGCGAGGGCAGCGTGCGCGTGCGCGAGTCCACCCTGCGCCGGATCGGCGAACGCCTCGCTGCGGCACGCAGCGCCGGGGAGGAGCGCGAGCGCCTCGCCGAGGCGGTGGGCGGGCTGTACCGGGTGGCCGCGACCCAGACGGCGATCGCGGCCGACCGCGCCGGCAACCTGCTCGACGAGGGCGCGGACGGGCGCATGGACTGCATCGATCACTCGACCTCCACGACCCGGCTGCTGCAGCTGCTCGAGGCGCGCGGCGCGCTGCGCTTCCATCGCGTGGTCGAACCGGCGCGCCGCACCCGGCTGATCCTGCAGCATTTCAGCGCGGTGATCGAAGCGCTGTCGGTGGAGGAGCGCTTCGAGCGCCTGCCGCCCGGCCATGCGTTGGCGGGCTGCAACTGCACCGAGGACGGGCTGGTGATCGGAGAGATGGACGGCGACGACCGTCCGGGACAACGTTACGTGGTCGACAGCTGGTTCGTCGACAATGGCGAGCCGGCGGTCGTGCTGCCGCTCGCGGAATGGCTCAATGGAGGTGGACCGAATGTCCAGTAGTCGGCATGGAAGGCAGGACGGGGCGGGGATGAAGGTGGTGGTCGGCATGTCCGGCGGGGTGGACTCGGCGGTGACCGCGCTGCTGCTGAAACGCCAGGGCTACCAGGTCACCGGGCTGTTCATGAAGAACTGGGAGGACGACGACGATTCGGAATATTGCTCGACGCGGCAGGACCTCGTCGACGTGGCCTCGGTGTGCGACGTGATCGGCATCGACCTCGAGGTGGTCAACTTCAGCGCCGAATACAAGGACCGCGTGTTCGCCGACTTCCTGCACGAGTACGAGGCCGGGCGCACGCCCAACCCGGACGTGCTGTGCAACTCCGAGATCAAGTTCCGCTGCTTCCTCGACCACGCCATGCAGCTCGGTGCCGAACGCATCGCCACCGGCCACTACGCCCAGGTGCGCGAGTGGGCCAACGACGGCCGCAGCGAGTACCAGCTGCTCAAGGCCGAGGACGGCACCAAGGATCAGAGCTACTTCCTCTACCGGCTCAACCAGGAGCAGCTCGCCAAGACGATGTTCCCGCTCGGCGCGCTGTACAAGCGCGAGGTGCGCCGGATCGCCGCCGAGGCCGGGCTGCACGTGGCCGAGAAGAAGGACTCCACCGGCATCTGCTTCATCGGCGAGCGCCCCTTCCGCGAGTTCCTGATGCGCTACCTGCCGACCCGGCCGGGCGAGATCCGCGCGCTCGACGACGGCCGCGTGCTCGGCGAGCACCAGGGCCTGATGTACCACACCATCGGCCAGCGCAAGGGCCTCCACATCGGCGGCCTCAAGGGCCACCAGGACGAGGCGGGCGAACACGAGGCCTGGTACGTGGCGCAGAAGGACGTCAAGGCCAACGTGCTCTACGTGGTCCAGGGCCACGCCCACCCCGCGCTGCTCAGGGACCACTTGGTCGCCGGCGAGCTGAACTGGATCGCCGGACGCGACCCGCACTCCCACTGGGTGTACACCGCCAAGCCACGCTACCGCACCCCCGACCAGCCCTGCGAGATCGACCGCATCGCCGACGGCCGCGCCGAGATCGCCTTCGCCCAGCCGCAGTGGGCGGTGACCCCCGGGCAGAGCGTCGTGGTCTACGAGTCGAAGGTGTGCCTGGGCGGCGGGATCATCCTGTGAGGCGCGAGCGGCCTCTCCTGTAGGAGCGACGCAAGTCGCGATGCTTCTCCGCGCACGCCCCCGCGCGCGCTGTTTGTTTACGCGCGCGTCTCGCCCAAGCCCACGTTGGCGGCAGCGAGCGGGGGATGCGAGGCCGCCTGCGCGCGTGCCGCGAAGGTCTCGCAGCGCTCGATGAACTCGCGCGCGCTCTTGGGCATGGTCACGCGTGCGCGGATGATGTCGGTGACCAGGTTGCGCCCCTGCAGGATCAGGTGCAGGCCGTCGGCGGCGAGCTGGCGGGTGCACTCGTCGGCGCCCGGGCCGAGCGCCGGCGTGAGCGCGGCGAGGCGCTCCGAGGCGGTGACGAACTCCGCCCACACGTCGAAGATGTCCGGGTCGGTGCGCAAGGTCTCGCACTTGATCTTGGCGATGCGCGCGAAGTCGAACACCAGCGGCTCGATTCCGCGGAAGAGCGGCGTCGTGGCGAAGGTGGCGGCCATCACTGCAGCGATGCGGTCGACCTCGCGCAGCGCCTGGGCGATCTTGATGTAGCGGCTCTCGTAGAAGGCCTCGACCGGGATCGAGAAGGCGCGGAAGGGCTCGCCCCACAGTTCGTCGATGCCCTCGTCGCCGCTGCGGTGCAGCACCAGGCGGCCGAGCTTGAGCGCCTCCTGCAGGCAGCCGCCGCATTCGCGCATGAGCGGGTTGTCGGTGGCGATCTCGATGCCCAGCTCCTGCAACTCCACCAGCTTGGTGAAGATGTCGGTGGCGCGGTTGAACAGCGCGCCCGCGTACATCGCGCCCTTGACGCGCTTGCGCGCGGGGTCCTCCTCGGTCTCGTAGGCGCGGCGCGCATCGTCGAGGCGTTTGCCGGGGATGTTGATGCCGTGCTCGACATGGTTGAACAGGCGCCGGGTGAGCGCCTGGATCAGCCGCTTCTTGGCGTCGAGCGTGTCCGCCGGCGGCTCGTAGGCCTTGAGCCAGTAGCCGTCGTAGTAGATGCGGCGGACGCCGTCGATGATCGCGACCGTACCGTCGGGGATGCACTCTTCCATGGCCATGGCCGTCCGTTGGGCGGATGAGGGGATGCGAAGGATACGCCCGCGTTCAGGCGCTTCCAATAGCCTGCGCGGATGCGCGCGCGCTGCGCTCGCGGCGCTGGCGGCGACGACGGGCGGCGACGCGGAGCCGCCACACCAGCTGCGTGCCCCAGTAGGCGACGAGCGCGCCCGTCACCGCCATGATCACCATGCCGACCAGCAGCGGCTGGCCGATGCCGCCGATCCAGGCCCAGGCTTGGGCGAGCGAGTCGATGGCGCGCACCGGCGCCTCGACGTCGTCCGCGGTGAGCGCGGCTGGCGTGCGGCGGCCGATCACGCCCGCGCCGAGCTGGTAGGCGAAGTAGTAGAGCGGACCGTAGGTGAGCGGATTGCTGACCAGCGTGGAGGCTGCCGCGATCAGCAGGTTGCCGCGCAGCAGCAGCGAGGCGATCGCTGCCGCCGGGATTTGCGCGATCGGGATCATCAGCCCGAAGAACACGCCCATCGCCACGCCGCGTGCCACCGAGCGCCGGTTGACGTGCCACAGCAGCGGGTCGTGCAGGCGCGGCCCCAGCCAGCGCAGCATGCGACTTTGCGTGATGGCCTCGCGAGTGGGCAGAAAGCGTTCGAGCATGGTCCGTTCCGGAAGGAAGACGGCATCTTACGCATTGCATCGCAAAGCACAAGCGAGCCCTCCACGGGCTTCGAGGACCGTGCGCGAGCCTGCCGTCCGGGATATTTCACGACGAGTTGGACCGTGCTCGCGGCGAGGAATTCAATGGGAGCGCCAGGCGTGAGCAGCGGGGCGCCCCGCGCTCCTCACGCCTGGCGCCTTACACCAGCTCGCTGGGAATCACCGCGCGCAGCACCGTCTGCGTCTCGTCCTCGCGCACGCGGTTGGTAAACCACCACAGCGCACCCTTCTTGATCGTCCAGTCGGCCTCGCTGCCCGACAGCAGCAGCGCGCACAGACGGCCAAGGGCGGGCTGGTGGCCGACCACCAGGGCGGCGCCGTTGCCCTCGGGCCAGCCGGTGGCGGCGAGGATGTCGGCGACGTTGCCGCCCGGGCCCAGGCCGCCGACGATCTCGAAGTCGTCGGTGAAGGCGGTCGCGGTCTGGCGGGTGCGCAGCGTGGGGCTGACCAGTACCTTCAGGTTCTTCGGCCGGTTGTCTTCCAGCCAACGCGCCATGCGACGCGCCTGCTTGAGACCGCGGGGGGTGAGTTCGCGGGTGTGGTCGGGGCTGCCGTCCACCGCTTCCGCGTGACGCCAGAGCAGCAGGTCCATGTCGTTCATCCGGGGTTCGAGGGCGCGCATCATCGGCGGCTGCGGTTACAGCACGATGACCGCGGTCTGTCGCGCCGCCGCCGTGGGGCGCCGTCTCACCACGGCTTGCCGCCCCACAGCAGCGGCTCGCACTCGCGCAGCACGCGGCGGCGCAGGCGGGCGTAGCGCGGGGCGTGCCAGCCGAGCACGAAGGCCGCGGCCGCGGCGAGCGCGGGCTGCGTTCGCGACCAGTCGGCCAGGCGCTGGTGCGCGGTGTCGACGTCCTGCAGGAAGCCGAGCGTGGTCTGCGCGCGCACCACGCCGTCGAGATAGCGGGTGATGCTCCTGGTGCCGAACAGCGGCGCGAAGAACTCGACGCCGTAGCGCAGCATCTTGAAGTCGATGCGCAGCGCGTGCAGGCGGGTGGGCTCCAGGCTGGCCGCCGCCCGGGCGCCGCGGCGGGCGCGCTTGCGCAGCCGGTCGAGGCGCAGGCGGGCGAAGCTGCGCAGGTCGGCGGCTTCGGCGAGGCTGTCGGCACGCAGGCGGTGGAGTGCGGCGGTGAACTCCAGCAGCAGCCGGCCCTGGGTGGCGAGGTCGAGGCTGACGCCGGCGTGGTGGCGGGCGCTTGCGCGCGCCGTGCGCACGGTCTCGAGCAGGGCCGCCATCGAGGCTGCGTCGGCGAGGCCCTCGGGGGTCACCGGCTCGAGCAGCTCGGCGTGGAACACATCCAGGTCGCGCGCATCGCCGAAGCGGTTGGCGTTGTCGCGCAGGCGGGCGTTCCAGGTGCCGGCGAAGGTCGCGGGCAGGGCGGGTGCGAAGATCTTGAGCAGCGCGCGCAGGCGGCGATGGGCGACGCGCAGCTGGTGGATGTTGTCGGGGTCGATCGCGTCGGGGTCGCCCTGCGCGAGCGCGGTCGCGGCGTTGCCCTGCCACTGGCGCACGCAGGACAGTGCCAGGCCCTGGAAGGCCTCGACCACGTTCTGGCCGGGCTCGAGCGTGGAGATCTCGGAGCGCAGCGCGCCCGCGGGCGTGTCGAGGAAAAGGCGGTAGCCGCGTTCGGCCTTGGAGAGGTCGGCCGGCATCAGCGGCAGGTCCTGCGCGAGCGTGCAGGCGAGGTCGAGGAGGTCCTGCGCGCGCCCGCTCTCGAGTTCCAGCTCGAGTTCGCAGATCTCCGCCTCGCGCTCGACGCCCTCCGGGGTGCGCACATGCACCGCGCCGGTGTCGATCATCAGCAGGATGGACACGCCCGCCTGCGGGACGAGTCGCCGCGTCTCGCGGCGGAAGCGGGTGGTGAACACCGGCACCAGTTCTGCGCGGTGGCGTTCGAGCAGACGCGCGGTGGCGGGGTCGTCGACCGGCGTGAAATCGAAGCCGCCGGTCCACGCGGTCTCCCACTCCGGCCGCTGCGACAGCCCGCCGCTCGATACCGCCGCGCATTTCACCGTCTGCAGCATCTGGCGGCCCTGGCGGCGGGTGCGCACGGCCACCTTGCGCGCCTTGAGCTGCAGCTTCGGGGTGTCGTAGTAGGTGTTGTCGAGGGTGAGGGCGTTGCCGCATTTCTCCGCCGCGGCCACCAGCGGGTGGCGGCGCAGCGCCGGGAGCGCGCGCCTGGGCAGCGCGAGCTTGAGTTCGATTTCGTGGCTCATGGAGGTCGCCCGCGGGCGGGCGCTGGAAGACAGGTGCCCTGGATTCTAGACGCCGGCCCGCGGGGCGTCATGCGCGCTTTTGCGACGTGAAATATTTCACTTTCCCGCGCTGGGCCTGCAGCGGATCGGTGCCCGCTGGCGTCTCGCGCCGCTCGACGGTCGATCGCGACTCGCGTCGCTCCCACGGGAAAGCGCTGCGCAGCCGGGCGGCCTAGTCCCCGAACACGGCCCGCCACAGCGCGCGCACCGGCTTGCGTGCGGCCGCGGCCTCGGCGGGATCGACGCGGGAGGGACGCTCGTTGAGGCGCTGGCGGTGTTGCAGGCGGCGCAGTTCGCGGTAGCTGTCGGCGCAGGCGGCGGCGAGGTCGGCGGGGACCAGGCCGAGCTCGCCGGCGATGCCCAGCAGCGCGATGTTGCCGAGGTTGCCGGTGAGGCGCGGGTGGTCGTGGCTGTGGCCGAGCACCAGGTACTGGATCAGGAACTCGACGTCGATCAGCCCGCCTTCGTCGTGCTTGAGGTCGAACACCTCCTCGCTCCTGCTGCCGTGTGCGTCGCGCATCTTGTGCCGCATCGCCAGCACCTCGGCGCGCAGGCTGGGCAGGTCGCGCCGCATGCACAGCACCTCGCAGCGGATGCGCTCGAAGGCTTCCCCGATCGTGCAGTCGCCGGCCGAGAAACGCGCGCGCGTCAAGGCCTGGTGCTCCCACACCCAGGCCGACTCGAGCTGATAGCTGCGGAAGGACTCGAGCGAGCTCACCAGCAGGCCGGACTCGCCGTTCGGGCGCAGGCGCAGGTCGGTCTCGAAGAGCTGGCCGGCGGCGGTCTGGCTCGACAGCCAGGTGCTGACGCGCTGCGCCAGCCGGGTGTAGACCTCGGGCGCCTCCCCCGCCTCGTCGTCGTGGAGGAACACGATGTCGAGGTCGGAGGCGTAGCCGAGCTCCTTGCCGCCGAGCTTGCCGTAGCTGATCACCGCGAACTTCGGCGCCTCGCGGTGGCGGATCTTGATGCGCCGCCAGCACAACGGCAGGGTGAGGTCGAGCACGATGTCGGCGAGCTCGGAGAGGTGGTCGGCGAGCTTCTCGACCGTGAGCAGGCCGGCGAGGTCCTGGGTGAGCAGGCGGAAGACCTGGGCGTGATGGCGCTCGCGCATCACGTCCATCTGGCGCTCCATGTCGGGTTCGAGCGCCTCGAGCTCCTCGGCCAGGCTGGCGCGGAAGGCCTTCCAGTCGGGGGCGTTGTCCAGGCTGCGCGCGTCGAGCATCTCGTCGAGCAGGATCGGATGGCGAGTGAGGAACTGCGCGCCCCAGCGCGATGCGCTCATCAGGTCGGCGACCCGGCGCAGCGCCTGCGGGTATTGCTGCAGCAGCGCGAGATAGGCGCCGCGGCGGCCGATCGCCTCGATGAGGTCGAGCATGCGCGCGAGCGTCTCGTCCGCGCCCGGCGTGCTGGCGGCGGCTTCGAGCACGCGCGGCATGAGCGCGTCGAAGCGGCTCTTGATGTTGTTGGGCAGCTGGCGATAGCGCGGGCTGGCGTGCATCGCGGCGAGACGCTCGGCGGCCATGCGCGGGTGGCGGTAGCCGAGCTCGCCGAGCGCGCCGGTGGCGGCCTCGGTGTCGCGCGCGTTGGCCCAGGTGGCATCAAGGCTGTGGTCCTCCTCGGAGGGGTCGCCGAACACGCTGTCGAAGTGCCGGCTCACCACCTCGCGGTGGGCGTCGAGCACCGCGAGCAGCGCCGCGTAGTCGGCGAAGCCCATGGCCTCGGCGATCAGCGCGCGATCCTCGTCCTTCTCGGGCAGGTCGTGGGTCTGGGCGTCGTCGAGGTACTGCAGGCGGTGCTCGAGCCGGCGCAGGAAGACGTAGGCGTTCGACAGCTCCGTCACCGCCTCCTCCGAAAGGATGCCGCGCTCGGGCAAGCGGGCGAGCACCGCGAGCGTCGGTCGCACCTGCAGCGCGGTTTCGCGCCCGCCGCGGATGAGCTGGAAGACCTGGGCGATGAACTCGATCTCGCGGATGCCGCCGGGACCGAGCTTGACGTTGTTGGCGCGCTCGCGGCGGGCGACTTCGCGGCGGATCTGCGCGTGCAGTTCGCGCATCGCGTTGATCGCACCGAAGTCGAGGTACTTGCGGAACACGAAGGGGCGCGCGAGCTGTTCGAGCTCGGGCCAGCGCTCGCCCAGCATCACCCGCGCCTTGATCCAGGCGTAGCGCTCCCACTCGCGGCCCTGGGTGACGAAGTAGTTCTCCAGCATGTCGAAGCAGCACACCAGCGGGCCGGAGTCGCCGTTCGGGCGCAGGCGCATGTCCACGCGGAAGACCTGGCCGTGCTCGGTGATCTCGGCGAGCGCCTGGATCAGCTGCTTGCCGAGCTTCTCGAAGAACTCGTAGTTGCTGATCGCCTTGCGCCCGCCGGTGTCGCCGTCCTCCGGGTAGATGAAGATCAGGTCGATGTCGGAGGACACGTTGAGCTCGCGCCCGCCGAGCTTGCCCATGCCGACCACGAGGAGCTCCTGCTCCCAGCCGGTGGGCGAGAGCGGCTGCCCGTGGCGCTCGACCAATCCCGCGCGCAGCACGTCGTGGGCGTGGCGCAGCGCCACCTCGGCGAGCAGGGTCATGGTCTCGGTGACCTCGGCGAGCGGGGCGCCGAGCGCGAGGTCGCGCACGATCAGGTGGCACAGCGTCCACATGCGCAGCTGGCGCAGCGCCGGGCGCAGCGCGCCGTCGCCGCCACCGTGGAGGACCTCGCGCGCGGCCACGAAGCGCTGCAGGTCGGCCTCGGCGAGCGGGCGCTCGATGCTGGCGGCCAGCGCCTCCGCCAGCCAGGGCTGGCTGTCGAGCATGCGCGCCAGATAGCGCGACAGGCGGCGCGCCTGCGCCACCGCGGGCGGGAGGGCAGGGGCGGAAACGCTGTTCGGGGCGGACATGAGGGGGCTCCAGTGCGGCGCGAGAGGGTGATCGAGAGGGCGATCGAGACTTGGTAGAATGCGCGCGCGTCGGCGATCCGGTGGCGGGCGCGATCCCAATATTCTAGCTGCCCGCGCCATGCGCCGGCAGCGCTGCAACCGCGCTCCCACACAACGTCCTGCGAGCATCCGACTGAGCCCCTCCGCCCCGCACGCACCTGCCGAATCCGTACCCCCGTCCGTCGACGGCCTGCCGGCCGCGCGCGGCGGCTGGCGGCGCGCGGCCGGCAGGCTGTCCGATGCGCTGCTGCTGGTCTGGTGCGTGCTCGCGGTCGGGGTGCTGGTGCTGCGCCATCTCGTGCTGCCGGCAGTGGGCGAACTGCGCGTGCCGATCGCCGAGTTGCTCGGCGAGCGCCTTGGCGTGGCGGTGGCGATCGAGCGCATCGAGGGCGGCTGGGCGGGCTGGCGACCGCGCCTGCGCCTGGCCGGGGTGAGCCTGTCCGACGCGCAGGGCCGCCCCGCGCTGACCCTGCCCGAGATCGACGCCACCCTGGCGTGGTCCTCGCTGGCGATGCTCGAGCCGCATTTCCACCGCCTCGAGATCCGCGCGCCGGACCTGTTGGTACGCCGCGATCCGGAGGGAGCGCTGCACGTCGCAGGCATCGCGCTTGCACACGGGGACGAGGGCGGCGACGGCGGCCTCGGCTGGCTGCTCGCGCAGCGCCAGATCCTCATCCACGGCGCGCGTCTTGCCTGGGCGGACAAAGCGCGCGGTGCGCCGGTGCTCGAGCTCGAAGAGGTGGAATTCCGCCTCGATCGACGCACGCGTCCGGCGCGCTTCGCGCTCGAGGCACGGCTGCCGGCCGCCCTCGGCGAGCGTGCGAGCCTGCGCGGCGAGCTGCGCCGCATCGACCCGCTGCGCCCGCAGCGTTTCGCCGGTCGGTTGTACGTCGAACTCGGGCGCACGGCGCTGGGCAACTGGCGGCCCTGGGTCGACCTGCCTTTCGGCCTGGAAGGCGAGGGTGCGCTGCAAGCCTGGCTCGACGCGGACGGCCGTGGCGGTCATGCGCTGACCGCCGACCTCGCGCTGGACGGGGTGCGGGCCGTGCTCGGCGAGGATCTGCCGGTTCTCGAGCTCGCCCGTCTCGACGGTCGTGTCGAGCTGGCCCGCGGCGAGGATGGATTCCGCTTCGCCGGCCGCGGGCTCGGGTTCGAAACCGCCCAGGGCCTCGTGCTGCCCCCCACCGATGTCGAGCTGGGGCTGGATCCGGCGCTCGATGGCAAGGCGCGCGATCGTGGCACCGGCGAGGAGCAGGCCGGGCGCGGGCCCGCGGCGGCCGGGGGGCGCCTCGTCGCAGACCGGCTCGAACTGGCCACGCTCGTCGCGCTCGCCGCCCACCTGCCGCTCGATGCCGGGCTGCGCTCGCGCCTGGCGGCGCTTGCGCCGCGCGGTCGGGTCGAGGGCCTGCGCCTCGCCTGGAAGGGGGAGCCCGCCGCGCCCGAGCACTGGGCGCTGACGGCAAGCTTCGCCGGGCTCGGGCTGGCGGCGCAAGACGGTCTGCCCGGCGTCACCGGGCTCTCCGGCAGTGTGGACGGCGACCGGCAGCGCGGGCGCTTCCGGCTTGCCGCGGCGGACATGCGGATCGACCTGCCGGCGGTCTTCGATCCCGGTCCGCTGGACTTCTCGCGCCTGCAGGCGCAGGGCGGCTGGCAGCGCGCGGAGGGCCGGCTGGCGATCGTGCTCGACGAGGCCGCGTTCGAGAACGCCGACGCGGCCGGCACCGCCGCGGGCCGTTACTGGCCGGCGACGACGGGGGCGGGCGAGATCGATCTGCAGGCGCGCCTGACCCGCGCCGAGTCGACCGCGGTGTGGCGCTACGTGCCCAGGGCGGTCAACGACGACACGCGCGACTGGCTGCGCCGCGGGATCCGCTCCGCGAAGGTGCCCGAGGCGCGGCTGGAATTGCGGGGCGCGCTCGACGACTTCCCCTTCCGTGCCGGCCAGGGCCGCTTCCTGGTGAGCGTTCAGGTTGCCGACGCCGCGCTCGACTACGCCCCCGGCTGGCCGGGCATCGAGGGCATCGACGGCGAGGTGCGCTTCGAGGGCCCGGGTCTGCGCATCCTCGTGCCGCGCGGGCGCATCTTCGGGGTGGATCTGGTGGACGTGGTGGCGGAGGTGCCCGACCTCGACCAACTTCCGAGCGAGATCATGACCATCACCGGTCGTGCGCGCGGTCCGACCGCCGAGTTCCTGCGCTTCGTCTCGGCGAGCCCGGTGTCGCGCCGCATCGACGGCTTCACCGACGGCATGGTGGCCGAGGGGCGGGGCGAACTGGAACTCGAGCTGGTGATGCCGCTGCGTGCGACGATCGACTCCCGCGTGCAGGGCGAATACCGCTTCGCCGACAACCGCATCGCGCTGCTGGAGGCCTTGCCGCCGCTCGAGGCGGCGCGCGGGCGGCTGCGCTTCACCGCGGACACCCTGAGCATCCCGGAGGCGCAGGCGCGCCTGTTCGGCAATCCATTGCGCCTCTCCGCGCAGACCGGCGAGGACGGCACGGTGCGCTTCCGCGCCGCCGGGCGGGCGGACGCCGCGGCGCTGGCGGCGGCCTGGGAGGTCCCGCTGCTCGACGAACTCGCCGGCACCGCGGAGTGGTCCGCGGACATCCGCGTCGGCCGGCGCGGCACGCGGGTCGAGATCGCCTCCGACCTTGCCGGTTTCGCCTGCAGCCTGCCGCCGCCGTTCGGCAAATCGGCCGCCGAGGGCTGGCCGGCGAGGCTGGCTTTCGAGCGTCCGGCCGGCAGCCAGGATGCGCGCATCACCCTCGCGATCGACGACCGCCTGCGCGCGGAGCTGCTGCGCTCCGCCGGCGGGGTGGTGCGCGGCGGCGTTGCGCTCGGGCGTGCGAGCGCAGACGCGCCGCCGGGTTCCGAGGCGGGCGTGCGTGTCGCCGCGGTGCTCGATCGCCTCGACCTCGACGCCTGGCGCGCCGTGCTGGAGCGCGCCGCGCCCCTTCCCGCCGCGGGCGCGGAGGAGGCTGCCGTGGCCGGCGATGGAGCGCCCGCCGCGGTGGCGGAGTTCGCGCTCGCGGCGGACGAGGTGGGTGTGTTCGGCCAGACCTTCAAGGCGGTGGACCTGCGCGCGCGCGCCGATCCGGGCGGCTGGAAGGCGCGCCTGGAGAGCGATCGCGCGGACGGCGAGTTCGACTGGCGGGCGGCGGGCAAGGGCACGCTCGCGGCGCGCTTCCGCCACCTGCGTCTGGTGCGCGAGGCCGGCGGCGCGCAGGCTGGCGCAGACGGCGACTCCGCGGGCGACGAGGCGGTGGACGATCCGCCGCAGCGCCTGCCCGCGCTCGACGTGGTGGCCGAGCGCTTCGACATCAACGAGCTCGAACTCGGCCGCCTCGAGGTCCTCGCACGCAACCGCGGCAACCTCTGGCAGCTCGACCGCTTCGCGCTGGTGAGCGCCGACGGACGCCTCGCCGGCAAGGGGCAGTGGCGCGCGGGCGCGCGCCAGCGCACCGAGCTCGACTTCGCGCTCGAGACCGCGTCGATGGGTGGGCTGATCCGGCGCCTGGGCCACCCCGACGTGGTGCGCGGCGGCTCTGCCAGCCTGGCCGGCCAGCTCGCATGGCGGGGTGCGCCGACCCGGATCGACTATCCCAGCCTGTCGGGCAGGCTGCGGCTGGAGACCGGTGCGGGCCAGTTCAACCGGCTCGAACCCGGCGTCGGCCGTCTGCTCGGCATCCTCAGCCTGCAGTCGCTGCCGCGCCGGATCACGCTCGACTTCCGCGACGTGTTCTCCGAAGGATTCGCCTTCGATCGCATTTCCGGTAGCATCGAGCTTGCCCGTGGTGTGCTGCGCAGCGAGGACCTGGAGATCCGCGGACCCGCGGCGCGCGTCGCGATGAGCGGCAGCGCCGACGTGGTCTCCGAAACGCAGGACCTGCGCGTTCTGGTGCAGCCGACGCTGTCCGAGTCGGTGGCGATCGGCGCGGCGGCGGGCTTGGTGAATCCGGTCGCCGGCGTGGTGACCTATCTCGCCCAGAAGGTGCTCAGCGACCCGATCGAGAAGCTCTTCGCCTTCGAGTACACGGTGACCGGCGCGTGGTCCGACCCCCAGGTCGCCAAGCGCGGCAGGGCCGCTGCGCCGGAGTCGCGCTGATCCGGGGGCGAGCGCCCAAGCGGCGTGCCCTTCCTTGCCCAACCCCCGCGGGGTCTTGCCGCCAGCGGCAGCACCCCGCCCCAAGCTCGCCGACATGACCGAAACCTCCCTTTCCGCGCCGGTGCGCATCGCCGCCATCCAGACGGTCTCCGGGCCCGACGTCGCCGCCAACCTGGAAACCGCGTCGCACCTGATTGCCCAGGCCGCCGCCGCCGGCGCCCGCGTGATCGCGCTGCCCGAATACTTTCCGCTCATCAGCAAGGACGAGACCGCCAAGGTGCGCATCCGCGAGCCCGAGGGCGCCGGCCCGCTGCAGGATTTCCTCGCCGGCGAGGCGCGCCGCCACGGCGTGTGGCTGATCGGCGGCACCCTCCCGCTGGTCGCCGAGGCCGAGGACAAGGTGCGCAACAGCACCCTGGTCTTCGACGACCAAGGCCGGCGCGTGGCGCGCTACGACAAGATCCACCTGTTCGGCTTCCAGCGCGGCGAGGAGCGCTACGACGAGGCGGCCACCATCGAGCCGGGCGGCACGGTCGCCTGCTTCGACTCGCCGGCCGGGCGCATCGGGCTGTCGGTGTGCTACGACCTGCGCTTCCCCGAGCTCTTCCGCGCCATGGGCGAGGTGGATCTGATCGTGCTGCCGGCCGCCTTCACCTGGACCACCGGCCGCGCGCACTGGGAGGTGCTGCTGCGCGCGCGCGCGATCGAGAACCAGTGCTACGTGATGGCGCCGGCCCAGGGCGGGTGCCACGAGAGCGGGCGGGTGACCTGGGGCCACACCATGATCGTCGATCCCTGGGGCGAGATCCTCGCCTGCCGCGACGAGGGCCCCGGCGTGGTGGTCGCGGACCTCGATCCCGCGCGCCTCGCGGCGGTACGCGGGAGCCTGCCTGCCCTGCGCCACCGCTGCCTGGCCTGAACGCGCCGTCCGCGAGGGGGCGGACGTGGCCGATGCCGCCGCCTCCTCGTGTCGTCGCCCCGCAATGATCGTTTTTGCCCGATGCCGGTCCAACCGGCATCCTCCGCCAAGGATTTACCGATGAGCAAGAGCCAGAATCCCCTCAAGGTCGCCGACCGTTACCTGCTGTCGCCCTACGGCCTGGGCGAGGCGGAGCTCGAGAAGACCTTCCGCAAGCTGATGCGCCACGACATCGACTTCGCCGACCTCTACTTCCAGTACCAGCGCTCCGAGGCCTGGAGCCTGGAAGAGGGCATCGTCAAGTCGGGCAGCTTCGACATCGAGCAGGGCGTGGGCGTGCGCGCGATCAGCGGCGAGAAGACCGCCTTCGCCTACTCGGACGACATCTCGCTCGACGCCCTGATCGGCGCCGCCACCGCCACGCGTGCGATCGCCGCGGCCGGCGAGCGCCGCCGCGTCGGCATCGTCCCGCACAAGCTCAGGACCCGCCTGTACCGGGCCGACGACCCGCTCGACTCGCTCGACGACACCGCCAAGGTCGAGCTGCTCGAGCGCCTCGAGGCCTTCGCACGCGCCGAGGATGCGCGCGTGACCCAGGTCATGGCCCACATCGCCGGCTCCTGGGAGGTGGTGATGGTGGTGCGCAGCGACGGCCATCAAGCCGCCGATGTGCGTCCGCTGGTGCGCGTGTCGATCACCGTGATCATGGAGGAGGACGGCCGCCGCGAGCAGGGCAGCGCAGGCGGCGGCGGACGCTACGATTACGGCTGGTTCTGCGACGACCGCCTGCACGACTACGCCCGCCAGGCGGTGCATCAGGCGCGCGTGAACCTCGGCGCCGACCCGGCCCCGGCCGGCACCATGCCGGTCGTGCTCGGCTCCGGCTGGCCGGGCATCCTGCTCCACGAGGCGATCGGCCACGGGCTGGAGGGCGACTTCAACCGCAAGGGCAGCTCGGCGTTTTCCGGGCGCATCGGCCAGCAGGTGGCGGCCAGGGGCGTCACCGTGGTTGACGACGGCACGCTGCCCGATCGCCGCGGCTCGCTGTCGATCGACGACGAGGGCAACCCGACCGAGCGCACCGTGCTGATCGAGGACGGCATCCTCACCGGCTACATGCAGGACATGATGAATGCCCGCCTGATGGGCATGCCGGTCACCGGCAACGGCCGCCGCGAGTCCTTCGCCCACCTGCCGCTGCCGCGCATGACCAACACCTACATGCTGAACGGCGACAAGGATCCGGAGGAGATCATCAAGTCGGTGAAGAAGGGCTTGTACGCGGTGAACTTCGGCGGCGGCCAGGTGGACATCACCTCGGGCAAGTTCGTCTTCTCCACTGCCGAGGCCTACCTGATCGAGAACGGCAAGGTGACCCGCCCGGTGAAGGGGGCGACCTTGATCGGCAACGGCCCGGACGCGCTCACCAAGATCCGCATGATCGGCAACGACATGCGGCTGGATCCGGGCGTCGGGACTTGCGGCAAGGACGGGCAGAGCGTTCCGGTGGGCGTCGGCCAGCCGACGCTGCGCATCGACGGGCTGACGGTGGGCGGGACCGCCTGAGCGGAGCGGCGCAGCTCGACCGCCACGTTCGCGCCTCCTGCATGAACCCGCCGCGCCTCCGTCCCATGCACTGACGAACAAGGCCGCGCACCCGGTGCCCGGGGCGCGGCCTGGATTTGAAGCGGGCAGGGCCGGCGGCGATCAGGTCTGCGCGGGCTTGTCCTTGCGCTCGCCCGGAGTAGCGGTGGCGGGCTTGTCACCGCTGCAGGCGGAGACGGTGTCGAACGGTCCGGCTTCGAGCAGGCGGGCGGCCTGGGCCGGGGTGGCGATCGAGAAGGCGATCGCGGTGGTGGTCAGCATGGCGGCGATGGTCTGGCGTTTGATCATGTCGGGCTCCGTCTGGGTCTTGTTCATTGTTCGACATCGGGGCCGGCGCCGCGGAAGAGCTCGGGCGTCAGGTCGTGCCGCTGCAGCAGGCGGTAGAACTCGGTGCGATTGCGCTCCGCCAGCCGTGCAGCGTCCGAAACATTACCCGCAGTCAGTTTCAGCAGCTGTATCAGATAGTTTCGCTCGAAGCGGCGCTTCGCCTCGGCGTAGCCGAGGGCCTCGGCCGGCTGCACGCGCAGGGCGCGTTCGACCAGGGCGCGCGGGATCAGCGCCGTGGTGGCGAGCGCGCACGCCTGCTCGACCACGTTGTGGAGCTGGCGCACGTTGCCCGGCCACGGCGCGGTGGCGAGTGCCTCCAGCGCTTCGGGCGCGAAGCCGGTGAGGCGCCTGCCGTACTTGTGCGCGAGGCTGCGCAGGAAGTGCCCGGCGAGCAGCGGGATGTCCTCGCGGCGCTCGGCCAGGGTGGGCAGCTGCAGGCTCACCACGTCGATGCGGTAGTAGAGGTCCGCGCGGAACTGGCCCGCGGCCAGCGCCGCGTCGAGGTCGCGGTGGGTGGCGGAGACGATGCGCAGGTCGACCGCCTGCGCGCGCGTCGCACCCACCGGACGCACGGCGCGCTCCTGCAGCACGCGCAGCAGCTTGACCTGCAGCGCGGGCGGCATGTCGCCGATCTCGTCGAGGAAGAGTGTGCCGCCGTGGGCGGCCTGCACCAGGCCCTGATGGGCGCTGGTGGCGCCGGTGAAGGCGCCGCGCACGTGGCCGAAGAGCTCGGATTCGAGCAGCGGCTCGGGAATGGCGCCGCAGTTGATCGCGACGAAGGGCGCAGCGGCGCGCGGGCTGGCGAGGTGGATCGCGCGTGCGAGCAGCTCCTTGCCGGTGCCGCTGTCACCGCGGATCAGCACGCTGGCGTCCGCGGCGGCGACCAGACGGGCCTCGTCGAGGACTGCCTGCATGCGGCTGCTGCGGCTGAGGATCGCTGCGCGCCAGGCCGTGTCGCCGGCGCTGCCGGGGGCGTCGGCGCGGAGACCGCTGCGGGCGTGGGTGGGGCCGGCGCGTTGCAGGGCCTGGCGGATGCCCTGCAGCAGGGCCTGGCTGTCGAAGGGCTTGGTGAGATAACCGGCGACCCCGAGCGCGGTGGCCTCGACCGCATCGGGGATGGTGCCGTGCGCGGTGAGCAGGATGACCGGCAGCGCCGGATGCTGGCGGCGGATGTCCTCGAACAGGGCGAGTCCGTCGCCGTCGGGCAGGCGCACGTCGCTCACCACGAGGTCGAAGCGCTCCACGCCGAGACGGCTGCGTGCGGCCGCGACGCTGTCCGCGGTGGCGACGTCGTAGCCGGTGGCCTGCAGGCGCATCGCGAGCAGGCGCAGCAGGTCGGCGTCGTCGTCGACCACCAGCAGGCGCGCCGGTGCCGCCGCCGCGGTCGCGTGCATCTCCGTCGACGTGCTCATTCGGGCAGCCCGGTGCGGGGCCGCACCGGCAGGCCGGGCAAGGTCAGCTCGCGTTCGATCTCGGCGAGCGCCTCGAGCTGGCGCTGCAGCGCGGCGTTCTGCCGGCGCAGCGCGTCGAGTTCCAGCGCCTGCGCGTCGCTGGCGCGGGCAAGCTCGTCGAGCTGGCGGCGCAGGTGCTCGGCGAGTGCGGCGACTTGCTGGCGCACGCGGAGCTGTTCGAGCAGGGCGCGTGCGTAGGGATGCAGCGCGCGCGCCTGTGCGCGATCGTCGGCGAGCAG
This sequence comes from Thauera sp. DNT-1, assembly GCF_055393985.1. Lineage (NCBI taxonomy): Bacteria > Pseudomonadati > Pseudomonadota > Betaproteobacteria > Rhodocyclales > Zoogloeaceae > Thauera > Thauera sp. DNT-1. Next base: position 3,990,774 of record NZ_AP043752.1, read on the forward strand.
GCTTTCGAGCGCGCGCCGCGCCGTGGCGAGCCGCTCCTGCCCGGGCTGGGCGGCCTGCACCGCGGTGTGCAGGCGCTGCTGCGCGGCTTCGTGGGCAAGTGCCGCGGCGCTCGTGTCGTCCTCGGCCGCCTGCCGGGCCGGGAGGCCGGCGCACCCCGCGAGCAGGGCGAGGGTGGCGGGGAGCACGGCGCGGGCGATCCGGACGCACACGCGGCGTGCTGCGCGGGAGACTGCGCGGACGACGTGGAGGCGGGCGTCAGGCATGGGGCAACTCGACGCGGAAATGGGCGCCAAGCTCGCTCGGCAGCGCGCGCACCCGGCCGCGGTGGGCGCCGATGAACTCGCGCACGATCGCCAGCCCGATGCCGCTGCCGCCTGCGCTTGAGGGAGGGCTGCGACGACCCTGGTAGAAGGGCTCGAAGATGCGTTCGAGCTCGTCGGGCGCGATCCCCGGGCCTTCGTCGCGGCAGTCGATCACCACGTTCTCGCCGGCGCGGCGGAGCTCGATGCGGATGTGGCCACCGGTGGGGCTGAAGGCGATCGCGTTGGCGAGCAGGTTGGAGAACACGCTGTGCAGCTTGCCGGCGTCGGCTTGCACGATGGGAGCGTCGCCCGCGAGTCCGATCGTCACCCGGCGTGCGCGCGCCGGCAGGCGCTGCTCCTCGCCGATCTTGCGCAGCAGGGGCAGGAGGGCGGTGGGCTGCAGGTGCAGCGAGCGCGCGTCGAACTGGCTCGCGTTGAGCCGCAGCAGCTGTTCGATGCGCGCCTGCAGGGTGCGCGCGCTGTGCGCGAGGATGGCGGTCACCTCGCGCTGCTCGGGTTCGAGCGGGCCGAGCACGCCGTCCTCGAGCAGGGCGACCCCTTCGCGCAGCGAGGCGAGCGGGGTCTTGAGCTCGTGCGAGACGTGGCGCAGCACGCGGCCGCGGTCGGCCTCGAGTTCGGCGAGGCGCAGGCGCAGCCAGTCGAGCCGCTCGCCCAGCCTGCGCAGGTCGGCAGGGCCGTCGATGTCGATCGGGCGGGTGAGGCGGTTCTCGCCGAGCTCGCCGATCGCCTGTTCCATGCGCCCGAGCGGGCGCAGCAGCCACCCGCCCGCGAGTGCCGCGAGCAGGCCGGCGAGGAGCAGGGCGGCGAGGATCTGCAGGGCGACGGCACGGCGTTCGCGCTCGAGCGTGTCCATGAGGGCGAGATCGCGCTCGCCGAGATGGTGGTCCAGCGCCGCGGCGAGCCGGTCGGCGAGCGCGCCGAGGTGGCGGAAGTCGTCCGCCGTGGCGAGGCCGTCGCCGCGCCCGGCCGCAGTGGCGGGCATGGGCTGTTCGCGCACGCCGTCGGTCGGCCCGGGTATGGCGAGGCTCGCCAGCCATGCGGCGATGCGGTCCGCGCAGGCGCGCCAGGCCGCGCCTGCGCTGGCGAGTGCGGGGCCGGCCGATTCCAGCAGCGCGAGCGCGGGCAGTGCCTCGGCGAGGGTGGCCTCGAAGCGCCGGGCGAGTGCCGGCTCGCCCAGCACCTCGTACTGGCGCGCGCTGCGTTCGAGGTTCACGCTGCGTTCGCGGAGCTGACGCGCCGCGGCGCTGAGGGCGAGCGCGCGCTGCTTGTCCTCCTGGATCGCGCGCACGACCGTTTCCATGCCGTGCCAGCCGCCCGCGACGGCGGCGGCCAGGCTGGCGGTGATCAGCAGGAAGCTCGCGAGCAGGATGCTGCGAAAGGAGAGGTGATGCATGCAGGGAGGGGGTTGAGCATCGCAGCGGAGTGCTGCGCCGGGGTCGCCGAGTCTAGGACGGCGCGCGCGGTCGCAGCGTCGCGCAAGTGCAAGACGAAGTAAGCGGCGGGTATCGGTGTCGCCGCCGAGCGACAGCGGGGAGGCCTTGTTCCCCGGAGGCTTGCGCCCGATCTCGGGATGCGGTGTCGGGGACGGGCGACGGTTTCCCCGCGCGTGCGCCCACGTACCGCCCGGGTCGGTGCGCCAAGTGCCCGCAGGCAAAAGGAAAAGGTCCTTTGGCATGGCGGTTGCTGAAGGGGCTGGAGAGCGCAGCGCCGTCGCTGCGCCGGACTCCAGGAGAGAACATGTTCAACAAGCCCAATCTGTTCCACGGCACCGGCGAGGTGTCCGCCCAGCGCAACGCCCAACGCATGGCAGGCACGAACGTTGCCGCGGTGCCCGTGACGCCGCCGGCCGAAACCGGCGGTTCGGCCGCAGCGCGCGAGCCGCAGGCGGTCGAGCGCGCGGATGCGGCGGCGGCTGCGGGGGCCGTGGGTGAGAGCCGTCTGATCGTCGGTCCCGAGGTGAAGCTCAAGGGCGCCGAGATCCTCGACTGCGATACCCTGGTCGTGGAGGGGCGGGTCGAGGCGACGATGGACAGCCGCGTGTTGCGCATCGCCGAAAAGGGCGCCTTCAAGGGCACGGTCGGCATCGACATCGCCGAGATCCACGGCCATTTCGAGGGTGAGCTCACCGCCCGCAAACAGCTATTGATCCACGCCGGCGGGCGGGTGAGCGGCAAGATCCGCTACGGCAAGATCCTCATCGAGGAGGGGGGCGAGCTGTCTGGCGACGTGCAGTCGCTGGGCGCCGCGGGCAAGGAGCTGCGTGCGATCGACGACAAGCCGAGGGCGCTCGCCGCGGTGGCGGGCTGAGCGGGTCGGCAGGGGGCAGGTCCCGGCATGGCAGCGGACGTGTCCGCGCATGGCGCGAGCCGTGCGGTGCTGCGTGGAGGGGCGGTAGTGCCCCTCGTGAGCGCGATGCCCTGGTGGGGTCAGCGCGCCGTCGTGGCGCCGCTTTGCGGCTGGGAAGCGCCCGCGGAGGCAAGCTGCTGCGGCGTCCAGGTCCAGTGCCTTTCCCAGGCGGCGCGGACCAGGTTGGGGTAGTCCGGCTTGCCCAGGCTGCCGTTGTAGCGTCCCAGCGCACGGAAGAGGTTGCCTTTCTCGATGTCGAGGTAGTGGCGCAGGATGGTGCAGCCGTAGCGCAGGTTGGTGCGCATGTGGAAGAGGTTGTCGTCCTCGCGGCCGATGACCTTGATCCAGAACGGCATCACCTGCATGTAGCCGCGCGCCCCCGCCGAGGAGATCGCGTACTTGCGGAAGGCGCTCTCGACCTGGATCAGCCCGAGCACCATCTGCGGGTCGAGTCCGGCGCGGGTGGCCTCGTAGTGGATGCTGGTGAGGAGCTCCCTGCGATAGGCCTCGTCCGGGATGCGCCTGGCCAGCCGGCGCGACATCTCGGCGAGCCACTGTGCACGTTCACCGGCGTCGGGGATCGGCAGCGTCGGTGCCACGGCGTCGCTGACCGCGGCGTGCAGCGCGGCGCGCACGCTCGCCGCCATGGGCTCGTACTGCTGCGCGCCGGCCTGCGCGCTACCGGCCGCGAGCGCGAGCGCACACGCGGCGGCGAGCTGGCGGAGCGGGGCGGGCAGGCGGCGCATGGCGGGTTCCCCGGGGGTCAGCCCTGGTTCAGGCGCTCGAGCACGTGGCCGAGGACCTCGCCTGCGGGCAGCTTGGCGGCTTCGGCATCGCGCCGGCCCTGGTATTCGATCACGCCTTCCTTGAGCCCGCGGTCGCCGATGGTGACGCGGTGCGGCACGCCGATCAGTTCCCAGTCGGCGAACATCACGCCCGGGCGCTCGTCGCGGTCGTCGAGGATGGCGTCGACGCCGGTGGCGACGAGCGCGTCGTAGAGCTTCTGCGCCTCGTCGCGCACCGCCTGCGACTTGCCCCAGCCGACCGGGCAGACCACCACCTCGAAGGGTGCGATCGCGCGCGGCCAGACGATGCCGCGGGCGTCGTGGTTCTGCTCGATCGCGGCGCCCAGGATGCGGGTCACGCCGATGCCGTAGCAGCCCATTTCGAAGTGCTTGGGCTTGCCGTCCTCGTCGAGGAAGGTGGCGTTCATCGCCTTGGAGTACTTGGTGCCGAGGTAGAACACGTGACCGACCTCGATGCCGCGCTGGATGGCGAGCACGCCGCGGCCGTCCGGGCTGGGGTCGCCCTCGACGACGTTGCGCAGGTCGGCGACCTGGTCGGGCTCGGGCAGGTCGCGGCCCCAGTTCACGCCGGTGAAGTGGAAGTCGGCCTCGTTGGCGCCGCAGATGAAGTCGGCCATGTGGGCGACCGTGCGGTCGGCGATGACCTTGACCGGCTTCTTCAGACCGATGGGGCCGAGGTAGCCCGGCTTGCAGCCGAAGTGTTCGAGGATCTCGGCCTCGGTGGCGAAGCGGAAGCCTGCCTTGAGGCCTTCCAGCTTGCCGGCCTTGACCTCGTTGAGGGCGTGGTCGCCGCGCACCAGCAGCAGCCACACGGTGACGCCGGCGGGCTTGCCCTTTTCATCGACATCGTCGGTGGCGAGTACCAGCGACTTCACCGTGGTCGCCAGCGGCACGCCCAGCAGCGCGGCGACGTCCTCGCAGGTCGCCTTGCCCGGTGTGGGGGTTTTTGCCAGCGCCCGGGCGGGCTCTGCGCGGCGGGCGAGCAGGGACACCGCCTCGGCGAGCTCGATGTTGGCAGCGTAGTCGGAGTCGGGGCAGTAGACGATGGCGTCCTCGCCGGTGTCGGCGATGACCTGGAACTCGTGCGAGCGGTCGCCGCCGATGGCGCCGGTGTCGGCCGCCACCGCGCGGTATTCGAGGCCGAGGCGGTCGAAGATGCGCTTGTAGGCGGCGAACATGATGTCGTAGCTGCGCCCGGCGGCTTCCTCGCTGCGGTCGAAGGAGTAGGCGTCCTTCATGGTGAATTCGCGCCCGCGCATGACGCCGAAGCGCGGCCGGCGTTCGTCGCGGAACTTGGTCTGGATCTGGTAGAAGTTCTTCGGCAGCTGGCGGTAGCTCTTGAGCTCCTGGCGCGCGATGTCGGTGACGACCTCCTCGGAGGTGGGTTGCAGCGCGAAGTCGCGCTCGTGGCGGTCCTTGAAGCGCAGCAGCTCGTCGCCCATCTTGTCCCAGCGCCCGGTCTCGTCCCACAGCTCGGCGGGCTGCACCATCGGCATGATCAGTTCCATGGCGCCGGCGCGGTCCATCTCCTCGCGCACGATGGCCTCGACCTTGCGGATCGCGCGCAGGCCCATCGGCATGTAGCTGTAGATGCCGGCGGCGACCTTGCGGATCATGCCGGCGCGCAGCATCAGCTTCTGGCTGACGACCTCGGCGTCGGAGGGGGCTTCCTTGAGGGTGAAGAGATGGAACTGGCTGGCGCGCATGGGAGTCTTCGGATCAGGCGTGGACAAGCGCGCGATTCTAGCGCATGGGGCCGGCGCGCAAGCGTTCCTCGACCTCCAGCTTAGTGGATGCACCGTGGCAGTGCGCTTTCATTGCGTCGCCAAGTGTGAAAAAATCGTGACCAATCAAACGAATTCGAAGGTTCGTCATGCTTGACCGTGAAGGCTTTCGCCCGAACGTCGGCATCATTCTGGTCAATGCGCGCAACGAGGTCTTCTGGGGCAAGCGCATCCGCGAACATTCCTGGCAGTTTCCACAAGGTGGCATCAAGCACGGCGAGTCGCCGGAGCAGGCCATGTATCGGGAACTCCACGAAGAGGTCGGCCTGCGGCCCGAGCACGTCAGGATCCTCGGCCGTACGCGCGGATGGTTGCGCTATGAGGTTCCCAAGCACTGGATCCGGCGCGAGTGGCGCAACACCTACCGTGGGCAGAAGCAGATCTGGTTCCTGCTCCGCCTGGTGGGGCGCGACTCCGACGTCTGTCTGCGCGCGAGCACTCATCCGGAATTCGATGCCTGGCGCTGGAGCAACTACTGGGTGCCGCTGGAAGCGGTGATCGAATTCAAGCGCCAGGTGTATCAGCTGGCCTTGATCGAACTGGCGCGCATCCTGTTTCGTTCGCGCAGCGTCGAGCTGCCGGACAGCTATCGATTGCCCGAACCGGAACCCGCTCCCGAGCCGGTGCGGGTGGTGCTCGGCGAGCGCGCCGAGCACGGACTGCGCGATGCGATGCGGAAGTAGCCCGACTCCGTCCTGCCGCACGGCGCAGGCCGGCGGCGGGCTGGCCCCGTGCGGCCGGCGCGTGCCCGCCGCGGCGGGACCGTGTGCCGTGGGCGCGCCGGTCCTGCTTCGGCGCTGCCCGCTTCCTTCCTCCCCGATGCGGAGCTCCTACTCTTGAGTCCTTTCCCGAGCCGTTTCTTGCGCCCCTCGCTCGGTGCACTTCCACGCGCCGGCGTTGTCGCCCTCGCCCTCCTGTCGGCGCCCGCGTCCGCGGGGTTTCTGTCGGATGCCGATCCCGACTGGAAGGAGGGCGAGGCGACGATGCCGGCCGCGCCGCGCGAGGCCGCGCTGCGTGCGATCGACGTCGGCACGCCTTCTCCCAATGCCTTCTTCGTCGACGAGGACAGCGTCGGCGTCGGGGCGGATGGCGTGGTGCGCTACACCTTGGTCGTACGCACGCGCGGCGGCGCGGAGAACGTCAGCTTCGAGGGCATCCGCTGCGCCACCTTCGAGCGCCGGATCTACGCCAGCGGACGCAAGGACGGGACCTGGGCGGCGCTGAAGAACAGTGCCTGGCAGCCCATCGTCGAAAGCGGCTACAACCGCCCGCGCGCGGCGCTGGCGCACGACTATTTCTGCGACGGCCCGGCCGGGCCGCGCGACCGCGAGCATGCGTTGCGCCTGCTGCGGGAGCGGCGCGACCCCATCGACCCGTCTGGAGTGCATCAATGATCGATCAGGCCATCATCGAGTTCGACAAGGCCCTGCGGACGGTCTTCGCGTCGGCGCGCAGCGTGCGGGCGATGCCGGGCGAGGGCGTGCCCGATGCCGAGCTGGGCGCAGCCGAGCGCAGCCATGCGGCGGCGCTGATGCGGGTGAATCATGTCGGCGAGGTGTGCGCGCAGGCGCTCTACCAGGGGCAGTCCATCATGTCGCGCGAGCCCGCGATTCGCGACACCCTGCGCCAGGCCGCGCAGGAGGAGACCGAGCACCTGGCGTGGACCGAGCGCCGCATCGCCGAGCTCGGTGGTCGCAAGAGCCTGCTCAATCCGCTGTGGTATGGCGGCGCGCTCGCCCTCGGGCTGGCGGCGGGGCGCTTCGGCGAGCGCTGGAACCTCGGCTTCCTGGCCGAGACCGAGCGCCAGGTCGAGCAGCACCTCAAGAGCCATCTCGACACCCTGCCGGCCGCGGATCGGCGCTCGCGCGCGATCGTCGAGCAGATGAAGGTGGACGAGGCCGAGCACGCCGCGACGGCGCTGCGCCTGGGTGCGCACGAGTTGCCGGCACCGGCGAAGGGGGCGATGAAGCTCGCCGCGCGGGTGATGACGACGCTCGCCTACCGGCTCTGAGCGATTCCCGTGCCCTCGTCCGCGTCGCGAGGGCAGCCTCGCGCCGCCGCGGTCCTCAGTCCGCCTCGACCAGCTCGACCTCGTGGATCATCTCGGCGGTCTTGCCGAGCATGATCGAGGCCGAGCAGTATTTTTCCGCCGACAGGTGCACCGCGCGCTCGACCGTCTCGCGCTTGAGCTTGCGACCGGTGATCGTGTAGATGAAGCGGATGCGGGTGAACACCTTGGGGTCGGACTCCGCGCGCTCGGCTTCGAGGCGCACGCTGCAGCCGCGCACATCGTGGCGTCCGCGCTTGAGGATCAGCATGACGTCGAAGGCGGTGCAGCCACCGGCGCCGGCCAGCAGCAACTCCATCGGCCGTGGAGCCAGGTTGCGCCCGCCGGCATCGGGCGCGCCGTCCATCGCGACGAGGTGGCCGGTGCCGGTTTCGGCGATGAAGCTCATGCCGTCGAGCCACTTGACCGTGCATTCCATGCTGTTCGCTCCTTCGGGTTCTGGTCCCGTTGTCGGGTTCGTTGGGGGTTGGGGCGGCATGTTACCGCAGTGCGTCATGGAGTTCGTGCGCCTCGCCTGGCGTCGCCGCATCCTTCGTGCCCGTGCCGACTTGCGGTTGAAACTTCCGGGCCCGAGGCGAGCGCGGCCGGGTTCAATACGGCTCCGTAGTGATGCACTGCAGCAAAACGGGGCGCAGGGAGGGGGGTGTCCGCGTCCGGGTGAGGGGCTTGGAGGTCGCGAAAAGAGCGAAAATTGATTTAAAATAAAAAGCTGCTTTGCGATAAAGCGAGCTGATCAATCAATCAAAACTTTTCTTCCGCGTCGCACAAAAATGCCTTGCACAGCCCGGGGTGGCTATGCATAATCCGTTCCAGTCGGATCGCAGACGCATCGACTCCCACGTCCGGGGTCGCGCCGATCCAAGCCGTGTCTCCTCCACCCTCCTCCTTTGGTGTGGATTTAACGCAGTCCGATCGGACTGCGTTTTTTTTGTTCTCCGCCCGCGTTCGCGCTTCGACGATTGACACGATTCATGTGTTGGAAGTAGGATTGCGAGCTTTCCGTTTGACGGCCATCTCCGACGGCCCGACAAAGATCGAGGATTCACATGAAGACGTTTTCCGCCAAGCCGCACGAGGTCAAGCGCGACTGGTTCGTTGTCGACGGCACGGACAAGGTGCTTGGCCGTCTCGCCGCCGAAGTCGCCCGCCGCCTGCGTGGCAAGCACAAGGCCATCTACACCCCGCACGTGGACACCGGCGACTTCATCGTCGTGGTCAACGTCGAAAAGCTGCGCGTGACCGGCAACAAGGCGCAGGACAAGAAGTACTACCGTCACTCGGGCTACCCGGGCGGTATCTACGAAACCAACTTCACCAAGCTCCAGCAGCGCTTCCCCGAGCGCGTGCTCGAGAAGGCGGTGAAGGGCATGCTGCCGAAGGGCCCGCTGGGCTACGCCATGCTGAAGAAGCTGAAGTGCTACGCGGGGCCGTCGCATCCGCACACCGCTCAGCAGCCGCAAGTTCTCGAGATCTGAAGGAGCCGACAATGGCTGTGACTTACAACTACGGTACCGGCCGCCGCAAGACTGCGGTCGCTCGCGTGTTCATCAAGCCGGGCACCGGCAACATCGTCGTCAATGGCAAGCCGGTCGACGAGTTCTTCTCGCGTGAAACCGGCCGCATGATCGTGCGCCAGCCGCTGGTCCTCACCGGCAACGAAGGCCGTTTCGACATCATGGTCAACGTCGTCGGCGGTGGCGAATCCGGTCAGGCGGGTGCGGTGCGTCACGGCATCACCCGCGCGCTGGTCGATTACGACGCCGGCCTGAAGGGCGACCTGCGTGCCGCCGGTTTCGTGACCCGCGACGCCCGCGAGGTCGAGCGCAAGAAGGTCGGCCTGCGCAAGGCCCGTCGCGCCAAGCAGTTCTCGAAGCGCTGATTCTCTTTATCGCGCATCGCAGTCCGGAAGCCGCCCCTTGGGCGGCTTTCGTGCTTGTGTGTCCCGCTCGCACGCGTTCTTGCAGTTCGGGGTGCGGCAGCCGTAACGAGGCGTTCACCGCCCGCGTCGGCCGATGATGAGATAATCGCGGTTCAGTCTTTCGTCGCGAGGAACGAGCATGGTCAAGGTTGGAATCGTAGGCGGTACCGGATATACCGGCGTCGAGCTCTTGCGTCTGCTGGCGCGCCACCCCGGGGTCGAGCTGACCGCGATCACCTCGCGCGGCGAGGCCGGCATGGCGGTCTCCGACATGTTCCCCAGCCTGCGCCGCCGGGTCGATCTCAAGTTCGTCACCCCGCAGGACGCCGCCCTGGAGAAGTGCGACGCGGTGTTCTTCGCCACGCCCAACGGCATCGCGATGAAGCAGGCGGCCGAGTTGGTCGCTGCCGGGGTGCGGGTGATCGACCTCGCCGCCGACTTCCGCATCCGCGACGTCGCCGAGTGGCAGAAGTGGTACGGCATGGAGCATGCGGCGCCGGAACTCGTCGCCGAGGCGGTGTATGGCCTGCCCGAGGTCAATCGCGCGCAGATCCGCGGCGCACGCGTGCTCGCCAACCCGGGCTGCTACCCCACCGCGGTCCAGCTCGGCTTCCTGCCCTTGGTCGAGGCCGGGCTGATCGACACCGATCACCTGATCGCCGATGCCAAGTCGGGCGTCTCGGGCGCCGGCCGCAAGGCCGAGGTGCACACCCTGCTTCCGGAGGCCGCCGACTCCTTCAAGGCCTATGGCGTGCCGGGCCATCGCCATCTGCCGGAGATCCGTCAGGGGCTGGCTCTGGCCGCCGGGCACGCGGTCGGGCTGACCTTCGTGCCCCACCTGACGCCGATGATCCGCGGCATCCACGCCACGCTGTACGGTCGTCTGAAGCCGGGGGTCGACGCTGCCGACCTGCAGGGGCTGTACGAGAAGCGCTATGCTGGCGAGGCCTTCGTCGACGTCATGCCCGCGGGCAGCCATCCCGAGACGCGCTCGGTGCGCGCCTCCAACCTGTGCCGCATCGCGGTCCATCGCCCGCAGGGCGGCGACACCGTGGTGGTGTTGTCGGTGATCGACAATCTGGTCAAGGGCGCGGCAGGCCAGGCGGTGCAGAACCTCAACATCATGTTCGGTTTCGACGAGGAAACCGGGCTCGACATCGTGCCGGTCAGCCCCTGAGGGAACTGTTACGACCGGATTCGATCACATTTTGACGATTCAACCGCGGAAGGCGCATCATCCGCGGTGTTCCCCAGCAGAGGAGAAAACATGAGCGCAGAAGTCGCAACCCCGGAAATCATGGTCTTTACCGATAGCGCCGCGAACAAGGTTCGCGAGCTGATCGAAGAGGAAGGCAATCCCGACCTCAAGCTGCGCGTCTTCGTGTCGGGCGGCGGGTGTTCGGGCTTTCAGTACGGCTTCACTTTCGACGAGGAAGTGAACGAGGACGACACCACGTTCGAGAAGAACGGCGTGCTGCTGCTGGTCGATCCGATGAGCTACCAGTACTTGGTGGGCGCGGAGATCGACTACACCGAAGGCCTGGAAGGCTCGCAGTTCGTGATCCGCAATCCGAACGCGACCAGCACCTGCGGCTGCGGCTCGTCGTTCACGGTGTGAACGCGGTTGTCGCAAACAAAACGGGGCGCCGCGGCGCCCCGTTTGCTTTGGTCCGGCCGTGCGGTGCTCAGCGTGCGTCGGCGAGTTCGTAGTTGAGCAGCGCGAAGCGCTGGCGCAGATGCGCGGTGTTGCGCTTGAAGGCGGCGAGTTCCCGGTCATTGAAGGAGTCGGCCATCGGCAGCGCCACCGTCATCGGGTCGGCGGGGACGTCCTTCAGGCGCACCTCGTAGTGCAGGTGCGGCCCGGTGCACCAGCCTGTGCAGCCGACGTAGCCGATCAGATCGCCCTGGCTCACCGCCTGCCCCTTGGCGAGGCCCTTGGCGAAGCCGTTGAGGTGGGCGTAGTGGGTGGTGATATCGCTGCGGTGCTTGAGCACGATCAGGTTGCCGAAGCCACGCTGGGTGCCGATGAACTCGATGGTGGCGTCCGAGGTGGCCATCACCGGGGTGCCGACGGGTGCCGAGAAGTCGGTGCCGTTGTGGTCGCGCCAGTTGCCGTGGATCGGATGCAGGCGGCGGCCGAAGTTCGAGCTGACGCGCGAGAACTCCAGGGGCGAGCGCAGGAAGCCCTGCTGCAGGCTCTCGCCGTCGTCGCTGTAGTATTGCTCCTTGCCGCTCGGACCGCGATACAGCACCACCGCGTGGCGGTCGCCATTGTTGATGAATTCGGCCGCGAGGATGCGCCCGGCGCGCACCGGATTGCCTTCCTCGTAGATGGCCTCGTAGACCACGTTGAAGCGGTCGCCCTTGCGCAGGTCGGTGTGGAAGTCGATCCAGGTGCCGAAGATGGTGGCGAGCTGGGTCGCCACGTTGTCGGGCAGGCCGGCGTCGTCGGTGGCGCCGAAAAGCGAGTGGGTGATCGTACCCGAGCGCATCTCGACCATCGTGGTCTGGGTGGCGCCGCTGGATTCACGCAGCGCGAGGCCGGCGTCGTCGCGTTCGAGGACGACCTCGGCGTCCGTGTTGCCGACCGGCAGCGAGAAGCTGAGCAGACGGCCTTGCGGCGACACCACCGCGGTGACCGAGCGGCCCGCGCGCAGCTGGCGCAGCGCCTTGCGGCCGGCATCGGACGCGGAGAGGTGGGCGAGCGCCTCGGCGTCGTCGATGCGCAGGCGGTTGAACATCGCCTGCAGCGTGTCGCCGGCCTGGATGCGTTCGTAATGGACGAAGGGTAGCGAGGCGTCGGTGCCGGTGCGCGTGACCGCCGGCGCGGGCAGGGCCTCGACGACGCGCTCGACGAGCAGGTCCGAAGGCAGGCTGCCGGGTGCGACCGCGGTCGCGGCGACCACCCCGAGCATGGAAACCCCGGTGATACCGGCGGCAACCCAGGTTCGCGGGCGGGAGAGGAGACGAGCCGGGAGATCGGCTAGAATTCGGGTCTTTCTGGCCTTCATGGTCTCGGTGGGCTGGGATGTGGAAAAAAGTCGCGGAAGTGTAGCAAAGGTGCGCTTCGGTTCGGCAAAGTAATTTTGGAGAAATTGAATGTCTGATGTTCAGGCGGCGATCGACCTCATCAAGCGCGGCGCCGACGCCGTGCTGATCGAGGCCGAATTGGTCGAGAAGCTCAAGCGCGGCAAGCCCCTGCGGGTGAAGGCCGGCTTCGACCCCACCGCGCCCGATCTGCATCTCGGCCATACGGTCCTGATCAACAAGATGCGTCACTTCCAGGAACTCGGTCACCAGGTCCAGTTCCTGATCGGCGACTTCACCGGCATGATCGGCGACCCCAGCGGCAAGAACAGCACGCGCCCGCCGCTCTCGCGCGAGCAGATCCTCGAGAACGCCAGGACCTACCAGGAGCAGGTGTTCAAGATCCTCGACCCGGAGAAGACCGAGATCTGCTTCAACTCGGCCTGGATGAACGATCTCGGCGCCGCCGGCATGATCCGCCTGGCCGCGCAGCAGACCGTGGCGCGCATGCTCGAGCGCGACGACTTCGCCAAGCGCTACGGCAACAACCAGCCGATCGCGATCCACGAGTTCCTCTACCCGCTGTGCCAGGGCTACGACTCGGTGGCGATGAAGGCCGACGTCGAACTCGGCGGCACCGACCAGCGCTTCAACCTGCTGATGGGCCGCGAGCTGCAGAAGCATTACGGGCAGGAGCCGCAGTGCGTGGTGATGGTGCCGCTGCTCGAGGGCCTGGACGGCGTCAACAAGATGTCCAAGTCGCTCGGCAACTACATCGGCATCGCCGAGCCGGCCAAGGAGATCTTCGGCAAGACCATGTCGGTGTCCGACACCCTGATGTGGCGCTACTACGAGCTGCTGTCCTTCCGCTCCAGCGCCGAGATCGCGCAGCTGCGCGCCGACGTCGAGGGCGGGCGCAATCCCCGCGACGTCAAGGTGATGCTGGCGATGGAGTTCGTCGCCCGCTTCCACGGCCAGCGTGCGGCCGAGGAGGCGCTTGCCGACTTCGAGGCACGCTTCCAGCGCAACGCGATCCCCGATGACATCCCGCAGGTCAATGTGAACGTGGGCGCCGGCGGCCTGCCGCTGTTCCAGGTGCTCAAGCAGGCCGGGCTCACCGGCACCACCTCCGAGGCGATGCGCATGGTGGAGCAGGGCGGGGTGCGCATCGACGGCGAGCGCGCCGAAGACAAGGGCCTGCTGCTGCGTGCCGGCGAGACCGTGGTGCTGCAGGTGGGCAAGCGCAAGTTCGCCTCGGTGGTGCTGTCTTGACCGATCTCGTCCCCTGCAGCGGGGGCGGGCGATGAGCGCGGCTGCGCGCCCGATCGGGGTGTTCGATTCCGGCGTCGGCGGGCTCACCGTGGTGCGCGCGCTCATGGAGCGCCTGCCGCTCGAGGACATCGTCTACTTCGGCGACACCGCGCGCGTGCCCTACGGGGTGAAGTCGGTCGCCACGATCGAGCACTTCACCGCGCAGATCACCGAATTCCTGCTGCAGCGCGACGTCAAGATGCTGATCATCGCGTGCAACACCATGGCGGCGGTGGCGGCGGACGTGGTGCACCGGCTGGCCGCCGGCATCCCGGTGCTCGACGTCATCGAGGCCGGCGCGCGCGCCGCGGTGGCGGCCTCGCCGGGACGGCGCATCGGTGTCATTGGCACGCCGACCACGATCAACAGCAACGCCTACGCGCGCCGCATGCACGAACTCGATCCGGCGGTGCGGGTGTATTCCCAGGCCTGCCCGCTGTTCGTGCCGCTGGTCGAGGAAGGCTGGCTGGACCACGAGGTGACCCGCCTCACCGCGCAGGAATACCTGCGCCCGGTGCTCGCCGAGGAGGTCGACAGCCTCGTGCTGGGCTGCACCCATTACCCGCTGCTCAAGCCCCTGCTACGCGACGTCGCCGGGGCGCGCGTGCGCCTGATCGACTCGGCGCTGACCACCGCGGAGTTGGCCGCCGAGCGCCTGCAGCTGTCCGGGCTGGCGCGCGGTGGCGGGGGCGTCGCAGATTACCGCTTCGTGGTGAGCGACGTGCCGCTGCGCTTCCAGACCATCGGCGAGCGCTTTCTGGGGCGTTCGCTCGGTGCGGTGGAGAAGGTCGATTGGTAGTGCGTCGCTTGCGACGCGGGGAGGTCCGGGCCGCCCTGGGCGGCCCGCGCGCTTTCAGGCCGGGCCGCGTGCCATCGGCCGCGTGGGATCTGCGCACCACTCGCTCCACGAACCCGCATACAGGCGCGAGCCGGTCAGCCCGGCGGCCTCCATCGCGAGCAGGTTCACGCAGGCGGTGACGCCCGAGCCGCACTGGTGCACCACCTGGCGCGGCGTGTATGCGCCGAGCAGGCTGGCGAACTCTTCGCGCAGTACCGAGGCCTGCTTGAAGCAGCCGCGCGCGTCGAGGTTGTCGCGGAAGAAGCGGTTGCGTGCGCCGGGGATGTGCCCGCCCACCGGATCGAGCACCTCGTTCTCGCCGCGGAAGCGGTCGGGGCTGCGCGCATCGAGCAGCAGCATGTCGCGGCGGCCGAGATGTTGCTGCACGTACTGGGTATCGACCCGGTCCGGACGCAGCGCCAGCGTATAGGTCGCGGGGCGCGCACGCGGCGGCTCGTCGTCGAGCGCGAGCCCGGCCGCCATCCAGGCCTGCAGGCCGCCATCGAGTACCGCGACGCGATGATGGCCGAGCCAGCGCAGCATCCACCACAGGCGCGCGGCGAACATGCCGCCGGCGTCGTCGTAGGCGACCACCTGGCTATGGTTGCCCACGCCGCAGGCGGCGAGCCGGGCGGCGAGGCTGGCGGGATCGGGCAGGGGGTGACGGCCGTTGCGGCCGGTCTTCGGCCCCGACAACCCGGTCTCCAGGTCGATGAAAAAGGCCCCCGGCACGTGCGCGACGTCGTAGGCGCGCTGGCCGAAGACCGGATCGACGAGGTCGGCACGGCAGTCGAACACGACCCAGTCGGCGTCGCGCAGGTGCTGCGCGAGATCGATCGCACCGATCAGCGTCGCGTAGGAAGCGTTCACTGCGCGCTTCCCGTGGTCTCTGCGGTCGTTTCGGCGGCGAGCCAGGCGCGTGCCTCGTCCTCGTCGTCGAAGACCTTGACCTCGGCGGTGACGAAGAGCTGCGACACCCATGCGCTCCAGGTCAGCCACTGGTCTTCCGTGAGTACCGCGATGCGGCGGAAATCGCCCGCGTGCTGGCGCGAGAACTTGATCTCCTCCCACGCCACGTCGAGCGTGAAGCCCGCCATCTGGCGCAGGTCGAAGAGCAGGTCGACCGGTCCGCTGAACTGCACCCGGTAATTGACCACGTCTTCGAACTCCTTGTAGTCGGCGAGGGTGAATTCGCCGAAGACGACGAGCGAGACGAGTTTGTCGGTGCTCTCGGTGCTGATCATGGCAGCCTCCCTGGAGGTGATCGGAGATGCCCCCACTATAGTCCGCGCACCGGCGGGGCTCAATCCGTCGCGACGGCACGGGCCGGCAGCGGTGCCGGCTTCGGGGTGGCGAGCGAGACGCCGATCGCGCCGGCCACGATCAGGCCGACCGCGAGCCAGGACGAGGCCGGCATGAGTTCGTTCCACAGCAGCATGCCGAACACGCTGGCGAAGATCACGGTGGCGTAGCTCAGGTTGGCCGACACCACGGTGCGCCCGTAGCGGTAGGAGCGCGTCATCGCGAGCTGGGCGAGCCCACCGAAGAGGCCGACGCCGAGCAGCGTGGCGAGTTGCCCGGCATCGGGGCGGTGCAACTCGCCGGCGAGTGCCCACGCCAGGCCCATCGTCGAGGTCATCACCGAGAACCAGAACACCGTGCGAACTTCCGGCTCGCCGGCACGGCCGAGCTCGCGCAGGCTCACGTAGGCGAGGCTGGCCAGGGCACCCGAGCCCAGTCCGGCGAGCGCGCCCAGCCATTGCTCGGGCTGCAGCGTGGGGCGCAGCAGCAATACCACGCCGGCGAAGCCGGCGAGGATCGCGAGCACGGCGATGGCGCGCAGGCGCTCGCCGAAGAACAGCGCCAGCACCAGGGCGACGAAGAGCGGCGAGGTGTAGTTGAGCGTGACCGCGGTCGCCAGCGGCAGCAGGCCGATCGCGAAGAAGTAGCAGCCGAGCGCGATCGAGCCCGACACGCTGCGCGACAGGTGCATCTTCCAGTGCGGCGTCTTCAGGCCGATACCGCGGCTCGCCGCCAGTCCGACCATCATCAGCATGCTCACGAGCCCACGCCAGAACACGATCTCGCCGGTCGAGAACGCCCCCGAGGCGAGCTTCACGCACACGCCCATGCAGGCGAACAGGAAGCAGGAGACGATCATCCAGAAGGCGGGCATGGCGGTTGTTGCGCTGCAACGAAGGGGACTCCATTGAATCACATCGTGGCTTTCCCGGGTGGCGGCGGGGCGCGTCCGGCGCTAGGCTCGCGGTATCGCGGTCAGCCCCCGTGCGGAGTCGCCATGGCCTACCTGCTCGCCCTCGACCAGGGCACCACCAGCTCGCGCGCGATCGTGTTCGACGCCGATGGCCGCGTGCGCGGCCTCGCCCAGCAGGCATTCGCGCAGCACTTCCCTGCGCCCGACCGGGTCGAGCACGATCCCCAGGACATCCTGCGTACCCAGCTCGACTGCGCCCGCGAGGCGCTCGCCAATGCCGGCGTGGCCGCACGCGAGGTGGCGGCGATCGGCATCGCCAACCAGCGCGAGACCACCGTGCTGTGGGAGCGCGCCAGTGGACGCGCCCTCGCCCCCGCGATCGTCTGGCAGGACCGCCGCACCGCGGTAGAGTGCGAGCGCCTGCGCGCCGCGGGCTGCGCAGAGGACGTGCGCGCGCGCACCGGGCTGGAGCTCGATCCCTATTTCTCCGCCACCAAGCTCGCCTGGCTGCTCGACCACGTCCCCGATGCGCGCGTGCGCGCCGAGCGCGGCGAGCTCGCCTTCGGCACCATCGACAGCTGGCTGCTGTGGCATCTGAGCGGCGGCCGGCTGCACCTGACCGATGCGGGCAACGCCGCGCGCACGCTGCTCTTCAACCTCCACACGCTGGACTGGGATCCGGTGTTGCTCGAGCGCTTCCGCATCCCGCCCGTGCTGCTGCCGCGCGTGGTGGCGAGCAGCGGGGTGTGCGGCGAGACCGATCCGGCGCTGTTCGGTGCCGCGATCCCGATCGCCGGCATCGGCGGCGACCAGCAGGCGGCGACCTTCGGCCAGGCCTGCCTCGCCCCGGGCATGGCGAAGAACACCTACGGCACCGGCTGCTTCCTGCTCATGAACACCGGCCATGTGCCGGTGGCGTCCGCGCACCGGCTATTGACCACCGTGGGGTGGACCGGGGTGGATGCGGCGCCCAGCTACGCGCTCGAGGGCAGCGTGTTCATGGGCGGTGCGGTGGTGCAGTGGTTGCGTGACGGCCTCGGGCTGGTGAAGCGCGCGTCCGAGGTCGAGGCCTTGGCGGCGAGCGTGCCCGACAGCGGTGGGGTGGTGCTGGTGCCGGCCTTCACCGGGCTGGGCGCGCCGTACTGGGACCCGCACGCGCGCGGCACCCTGCTCGGCCTGTCGCGTGGCAGCGGTGCGGCGCACATCGCGCGTGCGGCACTGGAGGCGATCGCCATGCAGAGCGCCGACCTCGTCCAGGCGATGGCACGCGACGGCGCCGCGCCGCTCGCCGAGCTGCGCGTCGATGGCGGCGCCGCGGCCAACGACCTGCTGATGCAGATGCAGGCCGACCTGCTCGGCGTGCCGGTGCTGCGTCCGCGCCTGCTCGAGACCACCGCCTTCGGCGCCGCCTGCCTGGCTGCGCTTGGCTGCGGGCTGTGGAAGCGGCCGCAGGAGATCGCCACGCACTGGCAACTCGACCGCCGCTTCGAGCCACGCTGGCCGGCGGCACGGCGTGACGAGGCACGCGCCGTGTGGGTGCGCGCGGTCGAGCGTGCGCGGGCGTGGGCGCAGGACTGAGCGGCTCGCGCCGGTCGCGCTCATGGAATCCGTCCATCCGCACGCCCGTCGTCGGCTTCTCGCCCGCCTCGCCGACGCGCGCGCGGTCGACCTCGTCGTGGTCGGCGGCGGTGCCACCGGGCTGGGCTGCGCGCTCGACGCGGCGGCGCGTGGCCATTCGGTGCTGCTGGTGGAGGCGCGCGACTTCGCCGCCGGCACCAGCTCGCGCTCGACCAAGCTGATCCACGGCGGCGTGCGCTACCTCGCCCAGGGCCGCATCGGCCTGGTGCGCGAAGCCTTGCGCGAGCGCGGGCGCCTGCTGCGCAACGCGCCCGCGCTGGTGCATCCGCTGCGCTTCGTGGTGCCGGCGCGCAACCTGGCGGAGCGGCTCCTGCTGCGTCTCGGGCTCGGCGCCTACGACGCGCTCGCGGGTCGGGACGGGCTGGGCGGCTGCACGCTGCTCGACGCAGCCGGGCTGCATGCGGCGCTGCCCGGATTGCGCGAGGAGGGGCTGGGCGGCGGCGTGGCCTTCCGCGATGCCCAGTTCGACGACGCCGGCCTGGCGCTCGCGCTGGCGCGCACGGCGAGCGCCCACGGTGCGCTGCTGCTCAACCACTGCGCCGCGCACGAGCTGGTGGTGGAAGACGGTCGGCTGCGCGGCGTGGTGGTGCGCGAGGCCGAGGGTGGGCAAGCGCACCATGTCGCTGCGCGCGCGGTGATCAACGCCACCGGGGTGTGGGGCGACACGCTGCGCCGACGTGCCGATCCGGCCGCCCGCGCGCTGCTGCGCCCGAGCCAGGGCGTGCATCTGGTGGTCGACGCCGACTGTCTGCCCGGCAGCGACGCGCTGCTGGTGCCGCGCACCCCGGACGGACGCGTGCTGTTCATGATTCCCTGGTGCGGAAAGGTGCTGATCGGCACCACCGACACCCCGCGCGCCGATACGCCGGCGGAGCCCGAGCCGCTCGCGGGCGAGGTGGACGAGCTGCTGGCCGCCGCTGCGCGCTGGCTGCGTCGGCCGCCGGCGCGCGAGGCCGTGCGCAGCGTCTTCGTCGGCCTGCGGCCCTTGCTCGGCGAGGATGGAGGCGATGGTGCAAGCAGCCGGCTCTCGCGCGAGCACCGCGTCGAGGTCTCGGCGCAGGGCCTGGTCAGCGTGCTGGGCGGCAAATGGACCACCTATCGCGCCATGGCCGAGCAGGCGGTAGATGCGGCCGAGGTGGTAGGCGGGCTGGCGCGGCGGGCATCGCCGACCGCCTCGCTGGCGCTCGATTGCGGAGTGTGCGCGGGGGAGGCGGGCGAGGCGGACTTGCCGGGCGCGCCTCCGGGGCTTCCCCCCGGCGTGCTGCCCGGCGCCGCGGCGGTGCGGCGCGCGCTGCGCGAGGACTTCGCCCTTTCCGTCGAGGACGTGCTCGCG
Organism: Thauera sp. DNT-1; assembly: GCF_055393985.1. NCBI lineage: Bacteria > Pseudomonadati > Pseudomonadota > Betaproteobacteria > Rhodocyclales > Zoogloeaceae > Thauera > Thauera sp. DNT-1. The sequence continues at coordinate 4,010,382 of NZ_AP043752.1, forward strand.
CGCCGCAGCCGCGCGCTTTTCCTCGATGCCGCGGCGGCCGCGGCGGTGGCGCCTGCTGTGGCCGACCTCCTCGCGGCGGAACTCGGCTGGAGCGCGCAGCGGCGCGCGGCCGAGCTCGCGACCTTCCGCGCGCTCGCCGCGCGCTACGGCACGCGCAGCCGCACGACCGCCTCCAGCCCGCCGTCGGGGTGATTGCGCAGCGTGACCTCGCCGCCCTGGGCATGCAGCAGGTTGCGCGTGATCGCCAGCCCGAGCCCGGTCCCACCGGTCTCGCGGTTGCGCGAGGCTTCGGTGCGGTAGAAGGGCTCGAACACCTTCTCGAGCTCGTCCTCCGCGAGGCCGGGGCCGTGGTCGCGGACGCGGATCTCGCAGTGCTCGCCCACGCAGGCCAGCGCCACCTCGACCTTGCCGCCGAACTTCACTGCGTTCTCGATGAGGTTCCACAGCGCGCGGCGCAGCGCCGAGGGGTTGCCGACGATGCGGCCCTGCGCTCCCTCGGGCACGCGCACGGTCCAGCCCATGTCGCGCGCATCCTCGGCGAGGGCCTGCAGCAGGGGGCCGAGCTCGATCGCCTGCGCCGGACTGCGTTCGTCCAGGCTGCGCGCGTAGGCGAGGCCTTCCTTCACCAGGCCCTGCATGGCGTCGAGGTCGGACTGGATGCGCGCGCGCAGGCCCTCGTCGTCGACCATTTCGGCGCGCAGGCGCAGGCGGGTGATCGGCGTCTGCAGGTCGTGGGAGATCGCTGCCAGGATGCGGGTACGCTCGGCGACGTGCTCGGCGACACGCTGCTGCATCTGGTTGAAGGCGGCGGCGGCCTGGGCGACCTCGGTGGGGCCGCGCGTGTCCATGGGTGCGCGCGTCGGGTCCTCGCCGAGCGCGCGCGCCGCCTCCGCCATGCGCGACAGCGGCCGGGTGGCGATGCGCACCGCGATCCAGGTGAGCAAGCCTACCCCCAGCACCAGCGCGGCGAGGGCGGCGAGGAAGGGGCCGCGCTGATGCGGCATGATCGGCGGCAACGGCGGGATGCCCGGCAGGCGGACCTGCAGCGGGGTGCCGTCGGCGAGCGCGAGCACGATCGCCAGGCCGGGGTGGGGGCGGTCGTCGCGCGGATGGGTGTACAGCGTGGCCGGGCGTTGCGGCATGGCCTCGCGCAACGCGGTCTGCAGCGGGTGGTCGTCGGCTAGCGGACGCAGGTGATCGTGCGGTGGGCGCAGCGCGAGGCGCAGGCGGCGGCGGCCGATCTCGTCGATCCAGCGCTCGCGCTCGGGCGGCGACATGCGGTCGAGCAGCTCGGCGACGCTGGCGATCTCCTGCGCCACGCCCTCGAACAGCGCACTGCGCCCGATGCGCTCGCGCTCGCCGAGGAAGAGCGCGAGGCTCACCGCCAGCACGAGTGTCATGCCGACCAGCCAGATCAGCATCAGGCGGGCGAACAGGCTGCGCGGCAGCGGCAGGCTCATCGCGCGCCGCTCCCGTCGGTGTCCGCGGTCTCGGCGACGACCTCGGCGGCGAGCACGTAGCCCTCGTTGCGCACGGTCTTGATGATCGCCGGTTCGCGCGCGTTGTCGCCGAGGCGCTGGCGCAGCCGGCTCACCAGCAGGTCGATCGAGCGATCGAACACGTCGGCCTCGCGTCCCTGGGTGAGTTCCATGAGCTGGTCGCGCGACAGCACCTTCTGCGGGTGCGACAGGAAGACCGCGAGCATGCGGTACTCGGCGCCGGAGAGCGCGACCACCGTGCCCTCGGCGTCGACCAGGTGGCGGTTGATCGTGTCCAGGCGCCAGTGCGCGAAGCGCAGCAGGCGCGCGTTGGCGGGCGGGGCGGCGTCGAGGTTGGGCGGCAACGCGCGGGTGCGGCGCAGCACCGCGCGGATGCGGGCGAAGAGCTCGCGCGGCACGAAGGGCTTGGCGAGGTAGTCGTCGGCACCCATCTCGAGGCCGATGATGCGGTCCATGTCCTCGCCGCGCGCGGTGAGCATCAGGATCGGGGTGTTGGCGTGCGGCCCGCCGCTCGCGCGCAGGTTGCGGCACAGGGTGAGTCCATCCTCGCCGGGCATCATCAGGTCGAGCACGATGAGGTCGATGCGGTGGGTCTCGAGCGCTGCCTTCATCTCGCGCCCGTCGGCCGCGGTGGTGCAGCGCAGTCCCTGCTTCTCGAGGTAGTCGGCAAGCAGCTGGCGGATGTCACGGTCGTCGTCGACGATGAGGATGTGGTCGGACGTATTCATGCGGTGTTCTCCATGGCCTGGATCATAAGGCGGGGTGGGTCCGGCTTTGTATCCCAGCGTATCTGCGGGCGCTGCCGAGACATCAGGCTGCAAACGCGTGCCGCGCGGACAAATCCGGCTTACATCGCGGTGTTCAAATGGCTCCGTCGCCCGAACGGACGGGCAACACGGACAAGCAACCCACAGGAGAGCCATCATGAAAAACTGGATCAAGACCTCGATCGCCGCCGCCATCATCGCCACCGGCGCCATCGGCAGCACCGCAGCGCTGGCCTGGGGCGGCCATTGCGACGGCCCGCGCGGCGGCAAGGCCGGCTGGTCGCAGATGGCGCCCGAGCAGATGAAGGCGAAGATGGCCGCGCGCGCCGAGCTGCACATGGCACGCCTCGAACTGGCGCTGGCCCTGGCGCCCGAGCAGAAGCCCGCCTTCGAGCGCTTCAAGGCCGACATGAAGTCGCGCGCCGAGCGCATGGGCAGCATGATGGCCGAGCGCCGCGCCGCCGAGCCGCCGAAGACGGCGATCGAGCGCATGCAGCGCATGGAGGAGATGAGCAAGCTGCGCCAGGCCGAGATGGGCGAGGCGCGCAAGTCGGTCGAGACCTTCTATGCGACGCTGAGCGATGCGCAGAAGACGGTGTTCGATGCGGAGTTCGAGAAGATGGGCCGCAAGGGCGAGCGCGGCATGAAGGGCGGCGGTCCGCGCGACGGTGGCAGCATGGGGCCGGGCCGCGGCTGACGCCTCGCCGCATCCGCGGCTTGTCTCGAGGTCCGGGGCCGTCCTTCGGGAGGGCCCCGGTGTATTCGGGCAGGCGCGGCGCAAGTCGCGATCGGGCGGTCCCGCACACTGCAGTCCCGCCCGGATCCTGCGTGGCTCTGCGGGAACTGCGGGTGCGATGACGCCAGATCGGTTTGCGGGTCATCGTCGAAAAACGAAAAAGGCCACCCCGCAGGGTGGCCTTCCGTCTCCTCCCCCGTTATGAGGGAAGCAGTCTCTTAGTGGAACTGCTCTTCTTCGGTCGAGCCCGTCAGCGCCTTGACCGAGGACGAGCCACCCTGGATCACGGTGGTGACGTCGTCGAAGTAGCCGGCGCCGACTTCCTGCTGGTGCGACACGAAGGTGTAGCCCTGCTCGCGAGCGGCGAATTCCGGTTCCTGCACCATCTCGGTGTAGTGCTTCATGCCTTCGCCGCGGGCGTAGGCGTGGGCGAACTTGAAGGTGTTGAACCAGTTGATGTGGATGCCGGCCAGGGTGATGAACTGGTACTTGTAGCCCAGCGCCGAGAGTTCGTCCTGGAACTTGGCGATGGTCTTGTCGTCCAGGTTCTTCTTCCAGTTGAAGGACGGCGAGCAGTTGTAGGACAGCAGCTTGCCGGGGTGGGCGGCATGCACGGCCTGGGCGAACTCGCGGGCGAAGCCCAGGTCCGGGGTACCGGTCTCGCACCACACCAGGTCGGCGTAGGGGGCGTAGGCGACGCCGCGGCTGATCGATTGCTCGAGGCCGTTCTTGACACGGTAGAAGCCTTCCTGGGTGCGCTCACCGGTAAGGAAGGGCTTGTCGTTGGCGTCGTGGTCGGAGGTGATGAGGTTGGCGGCTTCGGCGTCGGTGCGGGCCAGGATGATGGTCGGCACACCCATGACGTCGGCGGCGAAGCGGGCGGCGATCAGCTTCTCGCAGGCTTCCTGGGTCGGCACCAGCACCTTGCCGCCCATGTGGCCGCACTTCTTCACGGCAGCGAGCTGGTCTTCGAAATGCACACCGGCGGCGCCGGCGGCGATCATGTTCTTCATCAGCTCGAAGGCGTTCAGCACGCCGCCGAAACCGGCCTCGGCGTCGGCGACGATCGGCAGGAAGTAGTCGACGAATTCCTTGTCGCCCGGGTTGATGCCACGCGACCACTGGATCTCGTCGGCACGCTTGAAGGTGTTGTTGATGCGGCGAACCATGGTCGGGACCGAGTCGTAGGCGTACAGCGACTGGTCGGGATACATGGTCTCGGAGGTGTTGCCGTCGGCGGCGACCTGCCAGCCGGACAGATACACGGCTTCGAGACCGGCCTTGGCCTGCTGCATCGCCTGACCGGCGGTGATCGCGCCGAAGGCGTTCACATAGCCCTTCTTGGCGCCGCCATTGACACGCTCCCACAGCAGCTTGGCACCACGCTGGGCCAGGGTGTACTCGGGCTGCAGGCTGCCACGCAGGCGGACCACGTCGGCCGCGGAGTAGCCGCGCTTGATGCCTTTCCAACGGGGATTCTCGGCCCAGTCTTTTTCGAGGGCGGCGATTTGCTGTTCGCGGGTCAGGGTCATGATGCGTCCTTATGAATGCAGGAGGGGGTCAGGCATCGCGGCGGGTTCAGGCACCGGTCGCGGTGTTCCGGCTGCAGCGGTTTTCGAGGGAGAAAGGACACTGCAGATGGGAAGAGAGTATAGGAGGCATTCCGCGCAGCAGCAATATGTCTTATATAAGACATAAGAAAAAATCTTTTCTATCTAAAACAAAGGCTTGTTAAACGCGTTTTGTATCGTGAAAAGAAATGGAGCGCTGTGAAACGGAAAGGCGGCGTCGCTCTGCTGCATTGCACGCCCGGCGGTTCCGGTAGGCGCGAAGCGAGTCGCGATCCCTCCTCCGGGCGCTTGCGGTGCGTCGAGGGCCTCACATGGGCAGCGAAGCAAGCCCGGCGCCGCTCAGAGCAAGGGCTCCGCGCTTACGACCACGCCGTCCTCGTCGGCGTAGACGTGGTGGCCGGGCTGGAAGGTGACGCCGCCGAAGCCCACCGGGATGTCAACCTCGCCGACGTTGCGCTTGACGGTCTTCTTCGGGTGGGTGCCGAGGGCGAAGACGCCGAGGTCCATCTCGCCGATCGCCTTGGAGTCGCGGATGCAGCCGTACACGAGGATGCCGGCCCAGCCATTCTTCACCGCGAGTTCGGCGAGCTGGTCGCCGACCAGGGCGCAGCGCATCGAGGCGCCGCCGTCGATCACCAGCACGCGGCCATTCCCGGGTCCTTCCAGTGCCTTGCGGACGAAGGAGTTGTCCTCGAAGATCTTCAGCGTGGCGATCGGTCCACCGAAGGACGGGCGGCCGCCGTAGCTGGCGAACATGGGGGCGACGACGGCGAGCTTGTCCTCGTGCGCGTCGCAGAGGTCGGCGGTCTGGATGTTCATGCGGGCTCCTCGAGAAAGAAGTGTGGCGATGCGCCGGATGGTCGGCGCGGGAGCAGGCATGATAAACGACGTGGCCAGGGGGGACTCCGCCGGGCGGGTGGGGCGGCCATGAAAAACGGCATGCCGCGTTTCCGCCGGCATGCCGTCTTGCGAGGAAGGGGCGGAATCAGGCCGTGGCCGCTTCCGTCTCCTCGAACACCAGCTTCACCTTGTCGTCCTCGTCGAGGTCGATGGTCACCTTGCCGCCATTGACGAGCCGCCCGAACAACAACTCGTCGGCCAGTGCCGAGCGGATGGTGTCCTGGATCAGACGGGCCATCGGGCGCGCGCCCATCAGCGGATCGAAGCCCTTCTCGGCCAGCCAGGCCTTGAGCTCGTCGCTGAAGTGGGCCTCGACCTTCTTCTCGTGCAACTGGGCCTCGAGCTGCATCAGGAACTTGTCCACCACGCGCAGGATGACCTCGTTGTCGAGCGCCTTGAACGAGATCATCGCATCCAGCCGGTTGCGGAACTCCGGCGTGAACAGGCGCTTGATGTCGTCCATCTCGTCGCCCGGCTCGCGCTTGGCCGAGAAGCCGATCACCGACTTCTGCATCGCTTCGGCGCCCGCGTTGGTGGTCATGATGATGATCACGTTGCGGAAGTCCGCCTGGCGGCCGTTGTTGTCGGTCAGCGTGCCGTGGTCCATGACCTGCAGCAGGATGTTGTAGATGTCCGGATGTGCCTTCTCGATCTCGTCGAGCAGCAGCACGCTGTGCGGCTTCTTGGTGATCTGCTCGGTGAGCAGGCCGCCCTGGTCGAAGCCGACGTAGCCCGGGGGCGCGCCGATCAGGCGGCTGACTGCGTGCCGTTCCATGTATTCGGACATGTCGAAGCGCACCAGCTCGATGCCCAGCGTGTAGGCAAGCTGGCGGGCGACCTCGGTCTTTCCGACGCCGGTGGGGCCGGAGAACAGGAAGGAGCCGATCGGCTTCTGCGGGTTGCCGAGCCCGGAGCGCGACATCTTGATCGCCTTGGCAAGCGCCTCGATCGCGGCATTCTGGCCGAACACCACGTTCTTGAGATCGCGCTCGAGCGTCTTCAGCGCGGCCTTGTCGTCGTTGGACACGGTGCGCGGCGGGATGCGGGCGATCTTGGCAACGATCTCCTCGATCTCGTTCTTGCCGATGGTCTTCTTCTGTTTGGACTTGGGCAGGATGCGCTGCGCCGCCCCGGCCTCGTCGATGACGTCGATCGCCTTGTCGGGCAGGTGGCGGTCGTTGATGTACTTGGCCGACAGCTCCGCCGCGCTGGAGAGTGCAGAGCTGCTGTACTTGATGCCGTGGTGCTCCTCGAAGCGGCTCTTGAGCCCCTTGAGGATCTCGACGGTCTCGGCCACCGAGGGCTCCACCACGTCGATCTTCTGGAAGCGCCTCGAGAGCGCGTGGTCCTTCTCGAAAATCTGGCGAAACTCGTTGTAGGTGGTCGCGCCGATGCACTTCAACTGGCCCGAGGACAGCGCCGGCTTGAGCAGGTTGGACGCATCCAGCGTGCCGCCCGAGGCCGCACCGGCGCCGATCAGGGTGTGGATCTCGTCGATGAAGAGGATCGCGTTCGGGTTCTCGATGAGCTGCTTGAGCACGGCCTTGAGGCGCTGCTCGAAATCGCCGCGGTACTTGGTGCCGGCGAGCAGCGCACCCATGTCGAGCGCGAACACCTGCGCGTTCTCGAGGATCTCGGGCACGCGGCCCTCGACGATGCGACGCGCAAGGCCTTCGGCAATCGCGGTCTTGCCCACGCCGGCCTCGCCGACCAGCAGCGGGTTGTTCTTGCGCCGGCGGCACAGGGTCTGGATGACACGCTCGACCTCCTTCTCGCGGCCGATCAACGGGTCGATCTTGCCGACCAGCGCCTGCTGGTTGAGGTTCTGCGTGTAGCTCTCCAGCGCACCGCCGGAGGACTTCTCTTCCTGCTCCTGCTCGCCCTGCTCGGGTTCGCTGCGACCCTGCGGCGGGTTGCCCTGGGGCGGCGCCTTGGCGATGCCGTGGGAGATGAAGTTCACCACGTCGAGACGCGAGATGTTCTGCTTCTGCAGGTAATACACCGCGTGCGAGTCCTTCTCGCCGAAGATCGCCACCAGCACGTTTGCGCCGGTGACCTCCTTCTTGCCCGAGGACTGCACATGCAGGATCGCGCGCTGGATCACGCGCTGGAAGCCCAGCGTGGGCTGGGTGTCGATCTCGTCCGTGCCTTCGATGCGCGGGGTGTGTTCTTCGATGAAACCGGTCAGTTCGCGACGCAACTCGTCGATGTTGGCGGCACACGCCTTCAGCACCTGGGCGGCGGAAGGGTTGTCCAGCAGGGCAAGCAGAAGATGCTCCACGGTGATGAACTCGTGGCGCTTCTGCCGTGCCTCGACGAAAGCCATGTGCAGGCTGACTTCAAGCTCTTGCGCGATCATTCAATTTTCCTCCATCACGCATGCCAGCGGATGTTGATGCTGACGAGCAAACGAGGTGACCTGCTCCACCTTGGTCGTGGCGATGTCCCTGGGAAAGACGCCGCATACCCCCATGCCCTCTCTGTGGACTTGGAGCATGACTCGCGTGGCACGTTCGCGATCCATGCCGAAATATTTCTGCAGGACGACGATGACGAAATCCATCGGCGTGTAGTCGTCGTTCAACAGCATGACCTTGAAGAGCGGGGGCGGGCGCGTGCGCGTCCGCTTGGCTTCCAGGACCAGATCGTCTTGTTTTCGGGTGCCCATAAAATCATTCTAATGAAGTCGAAGCAGAGTGCAACACGCGCTTCGTGTGCGCGTCGAGTCCCGGGAAAACCCCATGCAGAGTGTGGTTTGGCGCGCACTGCCCGAAACAGGCTTCTTGCGCTGCGGCATGAACGCATCTCCGCGCCAGGCGCGAAATCGCGCTCGGGATGGGGGTGGGTCCGTGCGCATTCATGTTGCGCTGCGCGATCGAAACCGCGCGAAATCCCGTTGACGCTGCCGTGCCGAATGCGTAAAAAAGAAGGCGAGCGCCGGCTCGAGCCTGATCCCGAGGGGCTTCCGGAGGTGGTTTTGGTCCCTGTCAGCGCCCACACGACCGCGGTTTGCGAAGGCCGCGGTGTAACAAGCAACCTTGAAGGATCCAAGCAATATGGCAACTGGTACCGTGAAGTGGTTCAACGATTCCAAGGGTTTCGGTTTCATCACGCCGGATGATGGAAGTGAAGACCTGTTCGCACATTTCTCCGCCATCACGATGAGCGGTTTCAAGAGCCTGAAGGAAGGCGAGAAGGTCTCCTTCGACGTCACCCAGGGTCCCAAGGGCAAACAGGCCTCGAACATCCAGCGCGCGTGATTCCGCGGCGCATGTGATCGTGCCCGCCACTGCCGGTGGCGGGCGAAAAAACAGAAGGGCCATCGGATCTTCCGATGGCCCTTCCGGTTTTCTGGAGCTGCCGCGTTCTGCCGGGCGGTTGCGTGCAACCGCCGCGCCAAATCACTTCAGCTTCACTTCCTTGTACGGCACGTGCTTGCGCGCGACCGGGTCGTACTTGCTGAACTCGAGCTTCCCGGGTGTGGTGCGCTTGTTCTTCGAGGTGGTGTAGAAGTGACCCGTACCGGCGGTCGACTCCAGTTTGATCTTTTCGCGGATGCCCTTGGCCATGGCCTTCTCCGTTCAGTTCGGTTGCTTACAGCTTCTCGCCACGGGCGCGAAGCTCGGCAACGACGACGTCGATGCCTTTCTTGTCGATCGTGCGCAGACCCGCGTTGGACACGCGCAGGCGGATCCAGCGGTTCTCGCCTTCGCTCCAGAAGCGGCGGCTCTGCAGGTTGGGCAGGAAACGACGCTTGGTCTTGTTGTTGGCGTGGGAAACGTTATTTCCCACCATCGGTGCTTTACCGGTCACTTGGCAGACGCGAGCCATACGATGCTCCAGGGAATTCTGATTGCGGAAAACGTGCGAGGATAATGCAAGAAGCGCGGTCGAGGCAAGCCCCGCGTACCTTCGTCGTGTTCGCAGGGTGGAATGCCAGGCAGGGTCCGGGGCCGGAGCGGAAGGGCGGGCGGAACCTCAAAGCAGGCCGCGTTCGGCGAATGATACCGGATGACCGTGCGCCGGCACCACGAAATGATCGAGCACGCGCACGTCGACCAGGCCGAGAGCGTCCTTCAGCGCACGCGTGAGCAGCTCGTCGGCGGTGCTCGGCTCGGCGGCACCGGAGGGATGGTTGTGGGCGAGGATCACGGCCGCGGCGTTGCGCGCGAGGGCGAGCTTGACCACCTCGCGAGGATACACCGAGGTCTGCGTGAGCGTGCCGCGGAAGAGATCCACCGCCTCGATCAGGCAGTGGCGTGCGTCGAGCAGCAGCACGCAGAAGGTCTCGTGGGGCAGGTGTCCGAGGCGCAGGCGCAGCCAGTCGCGTACGACCTGGGGTGAATCGAACAGCGGGCGTGCAACCAGCGTCTCGGCGAGTGCCCGCCGCGACAGTTCCATGACCGCCTGCAGTTGGGCATACTTCGCCAGCCCCATGCCAGGTACCGCGGCGAACTCGTTCGCGTCGGCGCCGCACATGCGGGTCAGGGTGCCGAAGCGGGACAGCAGCGCGCGGGCGAGGTCGACCGCGCTCTGCCCGCGGATGCCCACGCGCAGGAAGATCGCCAGCAGCTCCGCGTCGGACAGCGCCGCGGCGCCGCGGGCGAGGAGCTTCTCGCGCGGACGTTCGTCCGCAGGCCAGTCGGTGATCGCCATCGCGTGTCCGCCTCCCTCGTCGTGGCCTGTCGGCCTATCCAGAATGCATCGATCCATCGCGGAGTATAGTTCATCGTCATGAGCATGTTGAGCAATCGCAAGATCGTCCTCGGGGTTGGCGGTGGCATCGCCGCGTACAAGTCGGCCGAGCTGGTGCGCCTGCTCGGCAAGGCCGGCGCCGAGGTACACGTGGTGCTGAGCGAGGGCGGGGCGCGCTTCGTGACCCCGGTGACCTACCAGGCGCTGTCGGGCAATCCGGTGTGGTCCGACCTGTGGGATGCGCGCATGCCCAACCACATGGCGCACATCGATCTCGGCCGCGACGCCGATGCCATCCTCGTCGCCCCGGCGACCGCAGATTTACTTGCCCGCCTCGCTCATGGCCACGCCGACGACCTGCTCAGCACGCTTTGCCTGGCGCGCGCCGTGCCGCTGATCGTCGCCCCGGCGATGAACCGCCAGATGTGGGAATCGCCGCCGACGCAGCGCAACGTCGCGCAGATCCGCGCCGACGGCGTCGCCGTGTTCGGTCCCGCGGCGGGCGACCAGGCCTGCGGCGAGGTCGGCATGGGGCGCATGCTCGAGGCGGAGGAGCTGCTCGAACGCCTCGAGGGCTTCTTCGTGCCCAAGCTGCTCGCCGGACGCAAGGTCGTGCTCACCGCCGGGCCGACCTTCGAGGCGCTCGATCCGGTGCGCGGCATCACCAACATCAGCTCGGGCAAGATGGGCTACGCGCTCGCGCGCGCCTGCGCCCAGGCGGGCGCGGAGGTGGTGCTGGTGAGCGGACCGGTGAGCCTGCCGGTGCCGGCCGAGGTGAGGCGCGTGAGCGTGACCAGCGCGCTGGAGATGCGTGACGCGGTGCTCCACGCGCTGCCGGGTGCGGACGTCTTCATCGGCGTGGCCGCGGTGGCCGATTACCGGCCGCTGGCGAGTGCCGAACACAAGCTGAAAAAGTCCGCCGATACCATGAACATCGCGCTGACCCCCAACCCGGACATCCTTGCCGAGGTGGCCGCACATGCCGACGCGCCTTTCTGCGTCGGTTTCGCCGCCGAGAGCCGCGACCTCGACGCCTACGCCGAGGGCAAGCGACGCAACAAGCGGCTGCCGATGCTGGTCGGCAACCTGGTCAGCGACGGCATGGGCGGCGACGACAACACCGTGATCCTCTACGACGACGCCGGCCGCCACCCGCTGCCGCGTGCGGCCAAGGCCGAGGTGGCGCGCGGCATCGTCGCCCACCTCGCCGGCCTGCTGCCGGCCCGCGGGCGCTGAGCGCAAACGCAACGACAGGCTGGGCCGGCACGCGCCGCCCGCCGGCAAGGAGAGCCGACATGCACCGAATCGACGTCAAGCTGCTCGACGAGCGCCTCAAGACCCATCCCCCCGCCTACGCCACGGAGGGCGCCGCGGGGCTCGACCTGCGCGCCTGTCTGCCCGGCCCGATCACCCTGCACCCGGGCGAGACCACGCTGGTGCCGAGCGGCCTCGCGATCCATCTTTCCGACCCGGGGCTGGCGGCGATGGTGCTGCCACGCTCCGGGCTCGGCCACAAGCACGGCATCGTTCTCGGCAACCTAATCGGGCTGATCGACTCCGACTACCAGGGGCAGATCTTCGTCTCGGTGTGGAACCGTGGGCGCGCGAGCTTCACCATCGAGCCGATGGAGCGCATCGCCCAGCTCGTGGTGGTGCCGGTGCTGCAGGTCGGCTTCAACTTCGTCGAGGGCTTCGAGCAGAGCTCGCGCGGGGCGGACGGCTTCGGCAGCACGGGCAAGCACTGATGCACGCAGGGATTCCTACCGGCGTCCATGTGCTGTGCCGGCGCGAGGGCCGCGTGCTGCTGATGCGCCGTGCCGGAACGGGTTTCTTCGACGGCCTCTTCAGCCTGCCCGGGGGACACGTGGAGCCGGGCGAGTCGGTGCGCGCGGCGGCGCGGCGCGAGCTGCGCGAGGAGACCGGGCTGGAGGTCGAGGAGGGCGAGCTGGCCTGGCTGGGTGTCGTCCATCGGCGCTCGGACACCAATCGCATCGACTTCTTCCTCGCCGCGGAGCGCTTCAGTGGCGAGCCCGCCATCCTCGAGCCGCACAAGTGCGATCGCCTCGAATGGCACGCGCCCGGGGCCCTGCCCGAGCGTACGGTCGAGTACGTGCGCGCCGCGCTCGCGGCCGGCCCGGCGCCGTGGATCCTGGAGCTCGGTTGGAAGGAGGCGGGCACCGCGTAGCCGCCACGCTGTGCGCAGGAGCGACGCCATGGCGAGTGTGGCGGCGGGTCTCGCGCCGGAGGACGTGCTCGCGCTCGGCGTCGATTTCGACCGGAAGCCCGCCAAGCCGCGCTCGACGCGCGACGGCGTGCTCGCCGGATGGACGATGCTGCGCTGCGCCAGAGCGGTCCCGGGTGTGCGAGTATTGCCGCACGCGGCGGCCACGCGCTGCCGCCATGCGAACCCTGCAGGAGAGCCGGATGGACCAAAAACGAAGACAATTGCTGCATGCCGTCGGGGGCTTGGGCGTGCTGGGCCTGCTTGCCACCGCCGGTCTGATCTCGCCCGCGCAGGCGCAGGCCGCCGCCGCGCGGCCCGGTTTCGACGCCCGCGAGCTGAACGCGGCGCTCGCCGCGCTGGGGGCGCAGGAGGCCAGTGCGAGCGCCGAGCTGAGTCTCGCCGCCCCCGACATCGCCGAGGTCGCCAACGCCGTCTCGGTCGAGGTGAAGAGCCGCCTGCCCGGCACCGACCGCATCGCGATCCTGGTCGAGAAGAATCCCTTCCCGCTTGCCGCGGTGTTCTCCATCCCGGAGGGCACCCAGCCCGAGGTGATCACCCGGCTGAAAATGGCGCAGAGCGCCGACGTGGTCGCGCTGGTGCGGGCAAACGGCCGCTTCCACATCGCCCGCAAGGCGGTCATCGTCACCATCAGCGGCTGCGGCTGAGCCGCGCCGGCACAGGAGAGCGACTCCATGACAAACCCGATGCGCATCCGCGCGGACGTCCGCGACGGCGTCGCCGACGTCCGCATGCAGGTCCCCCATCCGATGGAGAGCGGCCAGCGCAAGGACGACAAGGGCGCGATCATCCCCGCGCACTTCATCACCCGGCTGGAGGTCCACCACGGCGAACGCCTCGTCTTCGGCGCCGACTTCGGCCCATCCGTTTCGGCCAACCCCTTCCTGCGCTTCCGTTTCAAGGGGGCGGCCGCGGGCGATCGCCTGGTGGCGCGCTGGGTCGATAGCCGCGGCGACAGCCGCAGCGACGAGGCGGTGATCGCCGGCGCGCCGGCCTGAGCGCTTGCCGGCCGGCTCCCGGGCAGGCGCTCAGCTTGAAGCTGCGCCCGCGGCCGGCGGAAAGAGCTTGCAGAAGCGCAGCTCGACCGGGTAGGGGAAGAAGTCCTCGACGTAGCCCTCGCGGATGCGCCGCTGCGCTTCCTGCCAGAACTGCGGCGCGAGCAGGTCGCGGTGGTGCTTGAGGAAGGCCTTGCGCACCCGCGGCACGCCGAGCAGGAAGGTGGCGAACTCCTCCGGGAAGACGTCCATCGGCCCGGCCGAGTACCACGGCTCGCCCGACATCTCCATCTCCTCGTAGGGCGCGGGCGGGATCTTGCGGAAGTTCATGTCGGTCATGTACTCGATCTCGTCGTAGTCGTAGAACACGACGCGACCGTAGCGCGTGACGCCGAAGTTCTTCCACAGCATGTCGCCGGGGAAGATGTTGGCGATGGCGAGCTCGCGGATGGCGTTGCCGTACTCCTTGACCGCCTCTTCCAACTCCGGTTCGCTCGCCTTTTCCAGGTGGAGGTTGAGCGGGATCATGCGGCGCTCGATGTAGAGATGCTTGATGATCACCTTGTCACCGTCGATCTCGAACGAGGACGGTGCGAGCGTGCGCAGCTCTTCCAGCAGTTCGGGGTGGAAGCGCGCCAGCGGCAGCGCCGCGTAGGAGAACTCCAGCGTGTCCGCCATGCGCCCGACGCGGTCGACGTGCTTGACCATCAGGTACTTGCGCTTGACCGTGGCGCGGTCCATGTTCTTCGAGGCGCCGAAAACGTCCTTGATGATCTTGAACACGTAGGGGAAGGAGGGCAGCGTGAACACCAGCATCACCAGGCCGCGGATGCCCGGTGCGATGATGAACTGGTCGTTGGAGTGGCGCAGGTGCGAGACCAGGTCGCGGAAGAACATGGTCTTGCCCTGCTTGCCCAGGCCGAGCATGGTGTATAGCTCGCTCCTCGGCTTGTTGGGCATGATCGAGCGCAGGAACTGCACGTAGCCCGAGGGCACCTCCATGTCGACCAGGAAGTAGGCGCGCGACAGCGAGAACAGCACCGAGATCCGCCACGGGTCGAGGATCAGCGCGTCGAGGTGGAGCAGGCCGCGTTCGTTGTGGCGCACCGCGATCGCGAACGGGCTTTCCTGGTAGCCATTGACCGTCTTGCCGATGATGTAGGCGGTCTTGTTGCGATAGAAGGCCGAGTACAGCACCTGGATCTGGCAGTTGACCTCCATCGCCGGCCACTCGCCGAGGTGGGCCCGCGCCGCGCGCAGCACGAAGTCGACGTCGCGGTCGAGATCCTCGAAGCTGCGCTGCCAGTCGAAGTCCTCGACGATGCGCCGGACGGTGGCGCGCAGGCCGCGGTCGCGCGGGTAGTAGCTCGAGTACACCGGCGGGTAGGACTCGATGTATTCGGTGGAGATCGCCGGGCGCGCGAACAGGTAGTCGTTGTTGAAGTAGCTGCGGTGCAGGATCTTGGTGGTGACCGAGTTGAAGAAGGTCTCGGCGAGCTCGGGCTGGCGGTGGTTGATCAGCATGCCGATGAACTGCAGCTTGACCTGCTGCCAGGTGCTGTCGTCGAGGGAGTCGGCGTCGAACTCGTCGTGCAGTCGCTGCACCGTCTCGTCGACGCGGTCGTCGTAGAACTGCACGCGCTCGCGCACCGCGTCGAGCTGCTTCTGCCACAGCGCGGCCTCGTAGAGTTCCTTGGCGCGGCGCGAGGTCTCGCGAAAGATGCGGTAGTGCTTGTTGAAGCCTTCCACCAGCGCCTGTGCGATCGCCTGCGCGATCGGGCTTTCTCCCGACTGCACGTCCATCGAACCCCTCCGGAGGATCCCGCCGTCGCAGCCGCGGCGGTGTCGAACACGTCGGAAATGGTATCACCGGCCGTGTCCCGGTCGGCGCAGCCATGCTGCGCCGCTTCCTTTCGACCTGCGGATCTTTGGGACATAATCGGCCTCGGATAGGGGGCTGTGCGGCGAGATGCAGCGTGTCCCGCATGCCGTCGCAGCCTTCCGGTCCGTCGTCCGACGGACGTCCCCGTGGCAGTTCGACCACAGCAGCGTCGTGGAATCCATCCGCGGCCATTGAGGGAGGGAGCAGGCATGAGCGAATCCAAGATCAAGGTACCCGCAGGCGGCCAGAAGATCGTCCCGGGGCAGGCCGTTCCGGACAACCCGATCATCCCCTTCATCGAGGGCGACGGCATCGGCGTCGACATCACCCCGGTGATGATCAAGGTGATCGACGCGGCGGTGGACAAGGCCTACGGCGGCAAGAAGAAAATCCACTGGATGGAGGTCTACGCCGGCGAGAAGTCGACGCAGATCTACGGTCCCGACGAGTGGTTGCCGAAGGAGACCTTCGACGCACTGAAGACCTACTCGGTGTCGATCAAGGGCCCGATGACCACCCCGGTGGGCGGCGGCATCCGCTCGCTCAACGTGGCGCTGCGTCAGGAGCTCGACCTCTACCAGTGCGTGCGTCCGGTGCGTTACTTCAAGGGTGTGCCCAGCCCGCTCAAGCAGCCCGAGCTGACCGACATGGTCATCTTCCGCGAGAACACCGAGGACATCTACGCCGGCATCGAATGGCAGGCGCTGTCCGAGGGCGCGAAGAAGGTCATCGACTTTCTGCAGGGCGAGATGGGGGTCAGGAAGATCCGCTTCCCGGCGACCTCGGGCATCGGCATCAAGCCGGTGTCGATCGAGGGCACGACCCGCATCGTGCGCGCCGCGATCAACTACGCGATCGACAACGACCGCAAGAGTGTGACCCTGGTGCACAAGGGCAACATCATGAAGTTCACCGAGGGCCTGTTCCGCGACACCGGCTACAGGGTGGCGCAGGAGGAGTTCGGCGCGCAGCCGATCGACGGCGGCCCGTGGTGCAAGTTCAAGAACCCGAAGAGCGGTCGCGAGATCCTCGTCAAGGACGCGATCGCCGACGCCTTCCTGCAGCAGATCCTGCTGCGTCCGGCCGAGTACGACGTGATCGCCACGCTCAACCTCAACGGCGACTACATCTCGGACGCGCTTGCCGCGCAGGTGGGCGGCATCGGCATCGCGCCGGGCGCCAACATCTCCGACCAGTACGCCTGCTTCGAGGCCACCCACGGTACCGCGCCCAAGTACGCCGGGCTGGACAAGGTGAACCCGGGCTCGCTGATCCTGTCTGCAGAGATGATGCTGCGCCACCTGGGCTGGAAGGAGGCGGCCGACCTGGTGATCCGGGGCATGGAGGCGGCGATCGCCGACAAGCAGGTCACCTACGACTTCGCGCGCCTGATGGAAGGCGCCAACGAGGTCTCGTGTTCGGAGTTCGGCGACGCGATGATCGCGCGCATGTAGGCGCGGAACCGGCCGGCGCCTCTGCCGGCGGTGACGAACCCGCCCGCTCCCCCCCGGAGCCGGCGGGTTTTTTCTTGCTTGTACCTTGCGTCTTGCGCCTCGCTCCTTACGCCTCTGTAAGGGATAAGTAAGACTGATCTTTCTATAATCGCCCCACTGCTGCATGGTCCGGAGCTGTCTCCAGCCTTC
Organism: Thauera sp. DNT-1; assembly: GCF_055393985.1. NCBI lineage: Bacteria > Pseudomonadati > Pseudomonadota > Betaproteobacteria > Rhodocyclales > Zoogloeaceae > Thauera > Thauera sp. DNT-1. Next base: position 4,027,312 of record NZ_AP043752.1, read on the forward strand.
GCCCGTGTGGTGGCAGGTGTTTCACTTATAACGAGGAGACATGATGGAAAACAACAGTGCTTCAGGCTATTGGAAAGCCACGCTGGGACTCCTGACCAAGATCCTGATCATCTGGTTCGTGGTCTCGTTCGGTGCCGGCATCCTCTTTGCGCCCGCGCTCAACAGCATCTCGCTGGGAGGCTATCCGCTCGGGTTCTGGTTCGCCCACCAAGGCGCGATCTACATCTACATCGCGCTGATCTTCTGGTACGCGAAGAAGATGGGCGACATCGATCGCCAGTTCGACGTCCACGAGGAGTAAGAGGATTATGGATCTCCAAACCGTTACCTACCTGGTGGTCGGCGCCTCGTTCGCGCTGTACATCGGCATCGCCATCTGGGCGCGCGCCGGCAGCACCAGCGAGTTCTACGCCGCGGGCGGCAGCGTGCACCCGATCACCAACGGCATGGCCACGGCGGCCGACTGGATGTCGGCGGCTTCCTTCATTTCCATGGCGGGCCTGATCGCCAACATGGGCTACGGCGGCGGCCTGTTCCTGATGGGCTGGACCGGCGGCTACGTCCTGTTGGCGATGTTGCTGGCGCCGTACCTGCGCAAGTTCGGCAAGTTCACCGTGCCGCAGTTCATCGGCGACCGCTTCTACTCGAAGACGGCTTCGACGGTGGCGGTGGTGTGCCTGTTGACCGCGTCGCTGACCTACATCATCGGTCAGATGACTGGCGTCGGCGTGGCCTTCTCGCGCTTCCTCGGCGTCTCGAGCGACACCGGCATCTACATCGGCCAGGCGATCGTGTTCCTGTACGCGGTGTTCGGCGGCATGAAGGGCATCACCTACACCCAGGTCGCGCAGTACATCGTGCTGATCGCCGCCTACCTGGTGCCGGCCTTCTTCATCTCGCTGCAGCTCACCGGCAACCCGCTGCCGCAGCTCGGCCTCGGGTCGACCATGGCCGGCACCGATGTCTCGCTGCTCGCCAAGCTCGACCTCATCGTGAAGGATCTGGGCTTCGACCAGTACACGACCTCGATCCCGGGCAGCACGCTCAACATGTTCATGTACACCCTGTCGCTGATGATCGGCACCGCGGGCCTGCCGCACGTCATCATGCGCTTCTTCACCGTTCCGACGGTGAAGGACGCGCGCAGCTCGGCGGGTTGGGCGCTGATCTTCATCGCCCTGCTGTACACCACTGCACCTGCGGTCGGCGCGATGGCCAAGCTGAACCTGCACGGCACGGTGAACTCGGCGGTCGGTCTCGAGACCAACGCCGCAGGCAAGCTGGCGGTGAACCCGGCCACGGTCAAGGCCAACGCCGACCTGTACGCCACCGAGTCCAGCCTGCAGTACGAGCAGCGCCCCGAGTGGATGAAGCGTTGGGAGAAGACCGGTCTGCTGAAGTTCGAGGACAAGAACGGCGACGGCCGCATCCAGTACTACAACGACAAGACCAAGGACGCCGATGCCAAGGCCAAGGCCGCGGCCGCGGGTTGGAAGGGCAACGAGCTCACGGTGAACGCCGACATCATGGTGATGGCGAACCCCGAGATCGCGCTGCTGCCCAACTGGGTGATCGCGCTGGTCGCCGCGGGTGGTCTGGCTGCCGCATTGTCGACCGCCGCCGGTCTGCTGATGGCGATCTCGTCCGCGGTGTCGCACGACCTGGTGAAGAACGTGTTTGCGCCGAGCATCAGCGACAAGAACGAGCTGCTGGTGGGCAAGATCTCGATGGCGGTGGCGATCGTGATCTCCGGCTACCTCGGTCTCAACCCGCCGGGCTTCGCCGCCGGTACGGTCGCGCTGGCCTTCGGTATCGCCGCCTCGTCGCTGTTCCCGGCGATCATGATGGGCATCTTCTCCAAGAAGATGAACAAGGAAGGCGCGATCGCGGGCATGCTGGCCGGCCTCTTCGTCACGCTGTTCTACGTGTTCGCGCACAAGGGCATCTTCTTCGTGAAGGGCACCGAGTTCATCGACCTGATCGGCGGCCCGAACAGCTTCTTCGGCATCACGCCGGAAGCCTTCGGTGCGGTGGGTGCGATGGTGAACTTCATCGTTGCGGTCGTGGTCGACAAGGTGACCAAGGAGCCGCCGGAGCACATCCAGCACATGGTCGAGTCGGTGCGTATCCCGCGCGGTTCGAAGCTGGTGGACGGCGCCCACTAAGCAGCGTCCGGCAACTGTCGGGCAGCACCATCCGGCGCGCGCCGGATGGTGCGGACGGAGCCCCGCCGGTCGGATTGGCGGGGCTTTTTATTTCCGGAAAGTGGTACCGTGCAGGACGGCGATCGACTCGCCGCCCATGCTGGAGTCGAGAATGATCCTCAACGCAAGCATCGCCCTCAACTGGATACTGTTCCTCGCCCTGTTCCCGATCGCCTTCTTCTGGTTCCGGCGGGCGTGGCGGATCCTGTTCAGGCGGGATTTCTCCGAGGTCGCGCTGAAGGGCGGCATGCCGCCGCCGAACCCGGAGCGCTATGCGCCCTACACGCTTGCGATCAACCTGATCGGCGGTGGGGTGATCGTCTTCGTGATCCTCGGCATCGTGACCGGCAGCATGGACTTCGACACCTGGACCGCGAGCGCGGGGGTGACGATCTGGATGAAGTTCTTCCTGGATTTCGCGCTCGGCCGGCATGCGCACCCGATCGTGCCGCGGCGCAAGAAGGTCGAGCAAGGCAAGCCCTCTGCAGAGCACTGAAGTACGCCGCATGCCCTGCGAGCGGGCGCCGGCCTTTAGTGCCGGCTGTTGAAGCGGTAGCGCCGGTCGAGCCGGTTCATGGCGAGCACGTAGATCACGATGATCGCGAGATACACCAGCAGCGCCCCTTGGGCGAACAGATAAAAACCCAGCGGAAAGCCGAGAAAGCTCACCGTGTTGAGCGCGCTGGCGAAATATCCTCCGACGAAGGTCACGCCGAACCACACGCCGAGCAGCGTGAAGGTGAGGCGGAGATTGCTGCGCCAGTAGGCGCGCTGGCGTTCGTCGAGTTCCATTCCAGTCGCAGGCGGCCCGCCCGACCCCTCGCGGAGTCGGGCGCTGCGGGCCTTCCTAGTGGTTGCCGTTGCCGTTGCCGTGGGAGAACACCCGCGCCAGCTCGGCCTGGACGTCCTGCGGTGCCGGCTCGTGGCCGCCGGCCTCGAGCACGAACTCGCTCTCGCCGGCGCAGATCGCCTTCAGCCGGCTCTCGAAGCCTTCCAGCGCAGCCATCGGCACGCGCGCCGAGATCAGCGTCCACCCCGGCGCCGGGCTGTCGGTCGCGGTCAGGCGCCCGCGGCGGCCGGCGAGCTCCGCGCTCACCTCGCCGAAGAGCGCATCCGCCACCTTCACCTGCACGTCGAGCAGGGGCTCGAGCAGGATCGGACGCGCGCCCAGCACGGCTTCGAGCAAGGCATGGCGGCCGGCGGTGACGAAGGAGACCTCGTTCGAGTCGACCGCGTGATGCTTGCCATCGGTGACCACGACGCGCAGGTCCTGCAGCGGGAAGCCCGCGAGCGCGCCCTCGGCGAGCGCCTGGCGCACGCCCTTCTCGACCGCGGGCATGAAGTTGGTCGGGATCGTGCCGCCCTTGACCTCGTCGCCCAGTTCGATGCCGGCGCCGCGCGGCAGCGGCTCGACGCGCAGCGCGACCTCGCCGAACTGGCCGGCGCCGCCGCTCTGCTTCTTGTGGCGGTAGCGTGCCTCGGCCACCACGGTGATCGTCTCGCGGTAGGGGATGCTCGGCGTGGCGGTGTCGAGCTGCAGGTTCCAGCGCGTGGAAAGCTCCTCGAGCACGATCTTGAGGTGCTGCTCGCCGAGGCCGCGCACCACGGTGCGGCGGTTGCGCGGATCGAAGCTGACCTCGAGGCAGGGGTCCTCTTCCATCAGGCGGGCGAGCGCCTCGGAGAGCTTCTGCTCGTCGGCCGGCTTGCGTGTCATCAGCGCGAGGCCGAACACCGGCTGCGGCCAGGCGGCGGGGGCGAGGTGGTAGTAGTCCTCGTCGTGCGAGTCGTGCAGCACCGCGTCGCGGGTCAGCTCGTCGACGCGCGCCACCGCGCACAGGTCGCCGGGCACCGCGAGTTGGGTGTCGACCGTGTTCTTGCCCTGCATGCGCAGCAGGTGGGCGACCTTGAAGGGCTTGCGGCCGTCGCCGATGTAGAGCTGCGAGTTGGGCGTGACCTGGCCCTGATGCACCCGGAACAGGCCGAGCTTGCCGCGGTAGGGGTCGTTGGCGATCTGGAAGACATGGGCGACGACGTGGCGCTCGGCATCGAGCGCGACTTCGACCGCTTGCGCCGCCGTGCCCTCGCCCTTGAGGAAGGCGGGCACGTTGGCTTCGGTGGGGTCGGGGGCGAGCTTGCCGAGGATGTCGAGCAGTTCGCGCACGCCGGCGCCGCTGCGCGCGGAGACGAAGCACACCGGCACCAGGTGGCCCTCGCGCAGGGCCTGCTCGAAGGGGGCGTGGAGCTGCTCGGGGTCGAGCGACTCGCCCTGCTCGAGGTACTGCGCCATCAGCGCCTCGTCGAGCTCGACGACCTGGTCGACGATCGCGTCATGCGCGGCCGAAGGGCTGGAGAAGGCGGTGGCGGCGGCGCTGTCGGGCGCGAAGAAGCAGTCGATGACGCGGCTGCCGTCGGCTGCGGGCAGGTTGATCGGCAGGCACTCGCGGCCGAAGGTGGCGGCGATGGCGTCCATCAGCGCGCCGAGGTCGGCGCCCGGGGCGTCGATCTTGTTGACCACGATCATGCGGCACTTGCCCTTCGCGGCGTCCATCATGCGCCGGGTGCCGCTCTCGATGCCGGCCGCGGCGTTGATCACCACCGCGGCGGTGTCGGCCGCGGGTAGCGCGACCAGGGCGCGGCCGCACAGGTCGGGCAGGCCCGGGGTGTCGAGCAGGTTGATCCAGTGGCCCGCCCACTCCAGGTGAACGAGCGCCGCATGCAGCGAGTGGCCCATCGCCTTTTCCTGCGGGTCGAAGTCCGCGACCGTATCGCCGCGCTCCACGCTGCCGGGCGCACCGATCTCGCCGGCGGCGGCGAGCAAGGCCTCGACGAGGGTGGTCTTGCCGCTGCCGGCGTGGCCGAAGAGGGCCAGGTTGCGGATGTCGTGAACCGAGCTGGGTGTCATCGTGTGCCTCCCTTGCGATTGAATGCGGATGCCCTCAAGTCTGTGCCTGTCGCGGTGCGAAGGCAATCCGCCGGGGCGATCGCAGTCGGCGGGAGCCGGCGCAGCGAACCGATCGCGCGGGATCGTTCGCGTTCGAGCTACGGTGTATCGCGACTTGCGTCGCTCCCACGGGAGCGGCTGCGCTTCCGGGGCGGTGCTGCGATCGCGACTTGCGTCGCTCTCACGAGAGCGGCTGCGCTTCCGGGGCTGCGCCGTGATCGCGACTCGCGACGCTCGTACGAAGGCCACCGCGTTTCCGGAACGGCGCCGTAGGAGCGACGCGAGTCGCGATCTCCGGCCTTCCGGCCCGCGCGTGGGCTCAGGCGCTGCGCAGGCCGGCGAGACGGGTGAAGAGGATGGCCGCGAGTGGGAGCATGAGCGCGATCACGGTCACCGTCACCAGCAGCGCGCCGAGCTCGCCATAGTCGGCCGGCGTGGTGATCGCCCCGGTGGCGGCGTCCTTGACCTCGCGCGCGATCGTGTAGAGCTGGTTGAGGTACTTGGTGCCGAGCTGCGAGGCCGACAGCGCGAGGTTGGTGAAGGAGGCCATCACCGCGAAGAAGGTCGCCTTCAGGTGCGGCGGCGCCGAGTTCGCGATCCAGGCCAGCATCGGCACCATCGACACCTGGCCGAGCGGCGACTCGAGCGCGGTGTTGGCGATGGCGATGAAGCGCGCGTCCACCACGCCGCCGGTGTGCGCCGCGGTCCATTCGTGCAGGCCGTGGAACATGCCGATGATCGGCAGCGACAGCGCGGTGGTGGTGACGGTGAGGAAGATCACGATCTGCGCGATCGACTTCTCGGCCATGAAGCGGCGGAAGAGGAACAGGCCGGCGAGCGTCAGCGCGCTGGTGATGAGGTCGAGCCGCGACAGGAAGCTCTGGTCGAAGCCGAGCTCGTCGATCATCCACCAGCTCGCGCCCGCGCCCGGGCCGGGCAGGGCGCGGAAGGCGAAGATGATGATCACCGTGCCGAGCAGGGTGCGCGCGGCCTCGGGCGAGAGCTCGCGCAGCAGGCGGCTGATCATGAAGCCGATGATGGTGAACGAGGCCGCGAAGATGATCTCCTGGCCGTATTCGATGCCGGACAGCCCGACAGTGATGGTCAGCGCCACGAACACCGCGCTGCCGCCGAGGATCCACCCGTTGGGCGTGGTCTTCTCTTCCGGATCGTGGAGCAGGCGGTCGATGTCGGCGCGGCTGCGCCCGAGCGCGGCCAGCCGCTTCGCCTCGCGGCGCTTGAGGAAGCCGCCGAGCAGCACGCCGCTCACCGACAGCAGCGGGATGATCAGCGCGAGCTCGTAGATGCGCAGGTAGATCGAGACCTTCTCCACCTCGGGCAGGGCCTCCGAGCCCTGGAACATCACCACGTTGGCGAGCGACACCAGCACCGTGCCGCCGATGATCGCCACCCGGCCGAGCATCTGCATGGTGGTGTGCATCAGGCGGACTGCTTCCGGCGGGATCGGCTCGCCGCGCGCGTCCAGCCGCGGCACGGCCTCGACCGTCATGGCGTCGGCCACCGCGTCCTGCATCACGTAGCCCACCGGCGACAGCAGCACCGACAGCACGAACCAGGCCTCGATCGGCATCACCGCGCGCATCGCATCCGGGTTGCCGATGAGCCCGATCATGACCAGCAGGCTGGCGGCGATCAGCGTGGCGCCCAGATAGACCAGCCCGGCCTTGTAGCGCCACAGCAGGTCCACCAGATGCCCGATCGGCATCTTCAGCGCCCACGGGATACCGGCCCAGAAGCCGAGTGCGGCGAGGAAGGCAGCCGACAGGCCGAGGTAGTCCTTGACGAAGAAGGTGCCGACGATGCCGGTGAGGCCCGAGACGCCCGCCGCGCAATACACCATCAGCGGTGGCAGGTAGGAGAGCCGCATCTCGCGGCCGAGCTCGAGCAGGTTGCGGTCGAACCAGCGGTAGATGGCATGCAGCACTTGGTCGGCCCCTCGTCGTCGGGTCGTGTCGGATTCTGTTTGTTCTGGCGGCTTGCGCGCCCCGGACAGCCGTCAGCTCGCGAACAGCCGCTCCACCCAGGGCATGATCCAGGGCAGGGACACCGCGGTGATCAGTCCGTTCAATCCCATCGCCAGCGCGGCGAAGGCGCCCGCCTGCTCGCTGACCTGGAAGGCGCGCGCGGTGCCGATGCCGTGCGAGGCGATGCCGATCGCGAAGCCGCGCACGGCGTGATCGCCGATGTGCAGGCGATTCAGCACGCTGCGGCCGGCCACCGCGCCGATGATGCCGGCGCTGATCACCAGCACCGCGGTGAGCGAGGGCAGGCCGCCGATGCGCTCGGCCACGCCCATGGCGATCGGCGTGGTCACGCTCTTGGGGGCGAGCGACATCAGCGATTCGCGGCTGCCGCCGAGCAGGGCGCCGATGCCCCAGGCCGACAGCGCCGCGGTCAGCGAGCCGGCGACGAGCGCGATCAGCAACGGGCCGGCCATCGACTTCAGGCGCGGCCACTGCGCGTGGAGCGGGATCGCCAGCGCGACCGTGGCCGGGCCGAGCAGGAAGTGCACGAACTGCGCGCCGTCGAAATAGCGCTGGTAGGGCGTACCGGTGGCGAGCAGCAGGCTGGCGAGGATGGCCACGCTGATCAGCACCGGGTTGGCGATCGGATGGAAGCCGACGCGCTTGTAGATCCAGAACGCAGCCTGGTAGGCGAGCAGGGTCAGCGTCAGCCCGAGGAGTGGCGAGGTGGACAGATAGACCCAGATTTCCTCGAGGTTCGGGTTCATTTGCCGGCCTCCGTCGTCGGCTTCGGGCGCTTGTGGGTGAGCGCCTGGAGCACCAGCGCGGTCACCGCCAGTGCGAGGAAGGTGCTGAGGAACAGCGCCACCACCAGCGGCAGCCATTCGGCGGCGATGCGGTCGCCGTAGATGACGATGCCGGTGCCCGCCGGCACGAACAGCAGCGACAGGTGCTGCAGCAACTGGCCGGAGGTCTGGCGCAGATCCTCGCCCGGACCGCCGCGCACGAGCAGCGCGAGGAAGAGCAGGGCCATGCCGATCACCGGGCCGGGAATCGGCAGCGCCAGCGCGCGCGCGATCACCTCGCCGACGAGCTGGAAGACGAGAAGCAGGGTCAGGGCGGCGATCATGGTCGGAGTCCCTCGCGAAGTCACTGGAATGGGGCGCCGAACGGGGGCGCCGGACGGGGGCCGGAGGAGGCAGGCGAAACGAGCTTACAGCAGGGCGTGGCCGACCGCGCGCACCGCGATGCCGACCATCGCGCCGAGCGCGGCCGGCCTCCACACCGCCGCCACGCGCCGGCCGGCCGAGATCAGTACCGCCACGCCGGCGACGTCGAAGGGGTGGATCAGGAAGCCGGCACTCGCGTTCAGGGTGGCGACGGTGGTCGTGCCCGCCTTCAGCATCTCGTCCATCACGCCCATCATCGCGGTGCCGCCAGCGATGTACTTGGTGAGCGTGAGCAGGATCAGCGCGGGGTCGAGCTCGAACGCGCGCAGCAGCGGGGCGAGCAGCGCGGTGAGCGCGTCGATGCCGCCGCTTGCGCGCAGCGCCATCACCGCCACCAGCGCGAGCACCAGCATCGGGATCGCGCCGACCGAGATCTTGAAGGCCTCGGCGCCAGCGCGGTTGATGACGTCGAGCACACCCTTGGCGTCGTCGGCGACGCGGTGGTGCAGGGTCTCGTCCAGTGGCGCTTCGGCCGCCGACAGGCCGCGGCCGAAGCCATGGTAGGTCACCGCGGCGGCCGCCAGTCCGCCGAGCACCGACAGCACCAGCGCCGGCCCGAAGGCGAGTCCCATCGAGGCCATCGGGAAAGTCACGTTGGCCTGCGCCATCGCCATCACCATGGCCAGCGTGGCGGCGAGGTGGCGGTCGGACGCGCCGCGCCCTTCCATCATGGTGAGCGTGGCCACCGGCGCGGCGAAGCTCACCAGGTTGATCTGCAGCGCGGCGAACACGCCCAGCCCGGTGAGCCCGAGCGGGCGCAGCAGCGGCGCCAGGCGGGCGACCACCCAGTCGAGCACACCGCGCGCCTCGAGCAGGCGCATCAGCGACAGCATCACCACCATGATCGGCAGCAGCACGAAGAGGGAGAGCTCGACCGCCGAGCGGCCGGCCTCGAGGATGATGCGGGTGAGTTGGTCCATCGGCGGTGGGCAAGCGGTTTGCTGCAGTGCAAAAAACAGAATGATACCGTGTCCGGCGGGACGCCCGTGCAAGCCGGCAGCACGGCCACCGCCGATGCTCCGCTACGCAGTCCCGTCCACTGCGGGGCGTGCAGCGCCCGGGCGGAACACCCGCACGCCGCCGAGCACCCCGGCGATCAGCAGCGCGATCCCCGCGCTCTCGGCCATGCCCGGCCAGCGTCCGTACCACAGGAAGGCGTAGAGCAGCGCGGCGAGCGTCTCGAACACGATCAGCTGGCCCACCAGTGCGGCCGGCAGCAGGTGGCTGGCGCGGTTCCACAGCAGGGTGCCGAGCCAGGACGCGGCCAGGCCGAGCAGGATGCACATGCCGACGAAGGCCTCGGGGCGCGGCCCGAGCGGCCAGGCGAAGCCCGCTCCGCCGGGCGCGAGCCGGGTGTCCCACAGCCAGTAGCCGATGCCGGCGACGATCGCCACCGGCAGCGTCGCCAGCCCCTGCGCGGTCGCCCATGCGCGCGACAGCCCGGCACCGCGTGCGCGCAGCCAGCGGCTGTTGCGGATCGGATACCAGGTCCAGCAGGCGAGCGCGCACAGCCCGAAGCCGATGCCCAGCAGGTAGTCGGCGGAGGCGTCGGCGGGCAGTGCGTGCGCGCTCGCCGAATGCACCGCGAACAGGCCGCCGAGGATGAGCGCCAGCGGTGCTGCGAGGCGGATCCACGGCGCGCTGTCCTCGCCGCCGCCGTGGTGGCGGTCGAGCAGGTTCGCGGTGATCGCGATCACCACTGGCAGGGTGCCGATGATCAGGGTCGGCACCGGCCCGCCGGCGAGCTGGATCGCGCTCGCCAACGTGGCGTAGTAGACCAGGTTGCCGACCAGCGCGAGCTTGACCGCCTCGATCCAGTCCGCGCGCGTGAGGCGGGTGAGCGCCGCGCGATCGAACCACGCCAGCCCGAGCGCGAGCACGCCGAAGGCGAGGTAGCGCCCGATCGCGAGCATGAAGGGCGGGTAGTCGGCGAGCAGCAGCGGGGTGAGGAACACCAGGCCCCAGAGCAGGCCCGCGCCGAGCGCGGCGGAGAGACCGGCGAGCATCGGCGCGCTCAGAGCGTCTTGCCGAAATAGTAGACGGTGAGCACGCCGCCGACCGCGATGATGAAGCGGCGCAGCCACAGCGCCGGCAGCTTGCGCGCCACCGCCGCACCCCAGTAGCCGCCGATCGTCGCGGTCACCAGCATGACCAGCGTGTGCGGCCACGACACCGCGTCGGCGATCACGAAGGTTGCCACCGCGACGCTGTAGATCACCGCAGACAGCCAGTTCTTCAGCGCGTTGATCTCGTGCACGTCCTTGAAGCCCTGGATGGCGAGCGCGGCGATCATCAGGATGCCCATGCCGGCGCCGAAGAAGCCGCCATAAAGGGAAACCGCGAGCTGGAATACGTAGCCGCCCGGGCCGATATGGCGTTCGTCGACCCCTTCCGGAGATGGCTTCCATTTTTTCACCAGCGCGGAGATCTGCGCGCTGAAGGCGAACAATACGGTGGCAAGCAGCAGCAACCAGGGGATCAACTGCGCGAACGCGGCATTGGAAGTGGCCAGCAGCAGCAGGCCGCCGCCGATGCCGCCGACGAAGGCGATCACCGAGAGCATCGGCAGGCTGCGCGAGAAGCGCTTGAGCTCGCGCCGGAACGCCCATGCGCCGGCAAGGCTGCCCGGCCACAGCGAGACCGAGTTGCTCGCGTTGGCCACCACCGGCGGCACGCCGATCGCGAGCAAGGCGGGGAAGGAGAAGAAGGTGCCGCCGCCGGCGACCGAGTTCACCGCGCCTGCGGCGAATGCGGCGGCCCCGATGAGGGCGATCTCGAAGAGGGTGAGGCCGGACATGTGGAGGGCGGGACGTCGGGGAGGGCTGGGTCGACAGGCGTGGTCCGTGCCGGAGTGCGGCCGGCCCGCAAATGGCGCGGCTGCCACGGGGGCGCACCCCCGTGGCGCTGCGTTCTTGCTCGGGCTGGTCTCCTCCGCCCTGAATTGGCGCGCATTCTAATGGAGGCAAATAGCAAAATGTAGGTGTGGGAGAAGAATTTTCTATCGAATACGGGTTCTCCCCGATGCTTCGCGCCCTCGCGTCTGCCGCCACCTCCCCCGGTGATCCGCCCGCCCCGGCGGGCCGCATGCGGTGTTGCCGCGCCCTTCGCGCTGGGTTAAGATGCGCGCCCTTGGCCGGTGTAGCTCAGTTGGTAGAGCAGCGCATTCGTAATCGGAACGTTGCTCTAGGCAGTCTGGACTAAAAGGCAAGCAGTACAAGGCTTCGGGAGTCCCAGCGGCGCAGCCGCAGTGACGAACGAACACAGTTTGAACAAGTTTCGGTTTTAGCCGGTGTAGCTCAGTTGGTAGAGCAGCGCATTCGTAATGCGAAGGTCGTAGGTTCGACTCCTATCTCCGGCACCACTTGATGTGAAAAGGCCACCCCTAACCGGGTGGCCTTTTTGCTTTCCGGCCCTTCTCCAACACGCCGCCTTCTCCCGCGTCAACAAACGAATGCGGGCCTATTTGCATCGCCCATGCGCCGATGCAAATGATGATATTTTTTTCGTTGACACACGCTCAGACTTCACTCCAGCGCGCTACCAAACGGAGCGCTCGGCGGGGTCTGGCCACCTCGTTCGGGCGCTCCAAACCCCTTAACTCTTGGAGCAAATGAAATGAACGTCAACAACCTGATCGAAGCCGCCCGCGATGACCTGACCATCCTCTTCGAGGAGCTGACCTCGTCTCGCGGCGTGCGCGCCGTGGCTGCGTGGCAGGCGCTGTGCGAGCCCGATGTTTCCTATCCCCTCGACGACGAGGAGGCACCCTACGAGTTCCGTCACGCCGTCGGCACCGACATTGGCTGGGAGGCAGCACAGGAGGGCTTGGACCCGAATGGCGACATCCCGCGGTACGTCGTCTACATGCGCCTGCATGCAGCCCTCGGAGCCGACTGGCCCGAGAACGCCCCGCGTCGCTACTTGCAGGTTGAGAAGGGGCTGGACCGCCTTGAGTCCGAGATGGTGGCTCAGGTCATGTGGAGCGTCGCGGTCGAACGCTATGAGCAGGTGCGCGAGTCGCTGCCACGCGAGGAGGAGTTCGAAGAAGCGACCGCCTGATCCGATGTCAGCGGGCCATCGAGCCCAAGGGCATGAAACAAAAGGGCCACCGTCGAGGTGGCCCTTTTCCATGCACGGCGGGGGCACGCGTCATAGAGGAATGTCCACGGCCAGCGGGCCGCGGCTCTTCCTCAGGTAGCGCAGGACGGCGCCGCCGAGCTGGCCGAGGGTGAGGTCTCGCTTGAGCAGCGTCGGGCGCATGAGGGTCGCGCACGCCTCGTCGTCCCACCCAATCTCCGGCGGCACGGGCACGGCGCACTCCTCGACGGCGAGGTCGAACGGACCCGGCTCGTCGAGCAGGTCGGGCAGGCACACCCATTTGTGGAACCACGCCTCGCGCCATGCCAGCGCGGCGTCGCCCGTCCTGTCGCCCTCGGGGAAGTCGGCCACGCGGATGACGAACACGTCCCCGCCCGCCGAGCGTCGGACCCTCACGCGTCGGGGTCTGATCTTGGGGCGCGACTTCAGCAAGGCTCGTCCTCCCCGCGCTCGGCGCGCTGACGCTCGGGCACCGCGGCGCCCTTCTTGCGCATGTCGTGGGCGTACCACCTGACCGACTTGGCGGATGCCTGCGCGCCCTCGATCTGCGCGTTGACCATCGCCGCGATGACGGCGTGCGGGTAGCCTGCAGGGTCCATCAGCAGCTCGTGGGCGAGTCGGCCGATGCCCTTGCCGCTGGGCTTCTTCTCGGTCTCTGTCGGGGCCTCGGTCGTCTCGGCGGCGTCGGCCTGCGGCTGTGCATGCGGCTCGGTCACCTCGGGCTCTGCGTGCTGCCCGAACGACGCGAGGTTGATGTTCTTGGCCTCGACGATCGACTCGATCCGCGCCACCAGCTTGCCTCGGGTCGCAAAGGTCTTGGGTCCAGCAGCCTTGTCGGCGATCTGGTTGTGCAGGGCCAGCAGGTCCTTGGTGCTCATCTCTTGCAGGTTCATCTCACGCTCCTGTGGTTGGGGTGTGAGGTCATTAGGTCGTGATTCCAGCCCGTTGGGAGCCCACCCTTGACTATGTCTGTGTACGTTGTACACTGGCATTGTGAATGATGTTCACAGGAAGGTGGGTATGGCTCAGCAGAGCGATGAACTTGTGGGGATAGGTGAGATTGCCGAGATGGCTGGGGTGTCCCGTCAAGCCGTTGCCAATTGGCGCGTGCGTGCGGCTGACTTCCCCAGCCCGGTTACGGAGCTAGCCTCCGGGCCGATCTTCCGGCGCTCGCAGATTCGGTCTTGGCTAAAAAGGAACAAAAGGAACACTCCAATGACTCATGTAATTTCGACGATCAATTTGAAGGGTGGTGTCGCGAAGACAACCACGTCTGTGGCGCTGGCCGAGGTCTTCTCGGCGGAGATGCGAAAGAAGGTCCTGGTCATCGACCTGGACCCTCAGACCAACGCAACGATCATGCTGCTCGGGGAGGACAAGTGGCTTGAGTTGAACAACCAGGGGCACACGCTGGCCCAGTTGTTCAAGGACGCCATGAACCCCGACGTGAAGAAGTTCGACCTCAACGCCACGCTCCAGAAACGAGTGGGCGACGTCCAGGAAGCCAGGACCATCGACCTGCTGCCGTCGAGCCTCGACCTGATCGACGTGCAGGACCAACTCGCATCCGCGCCGTCGGGGAAGTTCTACGCAGTGAACCCGGTGGAGCTCCTCTGGCGGGCAGTCAAGTCCAAGCTGGATGACTACGACATTGTCATCATCGACTGCCCTCCGAACTTGGGAATCGTCACGCTGAACGGTCTGCGCCTGTCAGACGCCTACATCATCCCCACCATCCCCGACCATCTCTCGACCTATGGCATCCCTCAGATCGTGACCCGCGTAGGTGAGTTCGCGCAGGCCATCGGAGAGAACATTGACCCGCTGGGCATCGTCATCACGAAGTACCAGGCCAATTCGACGGTGCACAACACCGTGCTGAGGCAGCTTCAGACCGACGCGAACTTCCCCGACGTGTACGGCACGAAGGTCAAGCAGACCAACACGGCATCGGCGGCAGCGGAGCACACGGCGCACAAACGGACGCTGCGGCAGAAGTATGGCTCCGACCCCAACGGACTCACCTCGACCTACATCGAGCTGGCGAAGGAAATTTGGGACGACCTGGAGGGCGAATTGTGAGCCTGCGGAACACACTCAGCCGCCTGATGCGGGCGGTAATCGAGGAGGCAGAGCGCAACCCTGACTTCGAGGCTGCGCTCAACGACGCCCTCGGCTCCTCGACACAGGGCAAGCGCAAGCCGCCCAAAGCGGAAGCCCTCGGTACGGCGGACGATGGCGAGGCGAAGCGCGGGAAGAATCGGCGAGCTCCGGCCGCACTCGATCCCGTCCAGGTCGTACGAGACGGCGAACCGACCCTGCGAAGTGCTCTGGAAAAGCTGTCGCTGGAACAACTGCGTGACATCGTCGCCGAGTACGGCATGGACCCAGGCCGACTTGTGATGAAGTGGAATACACCGGAGCGTGTTATCGACAGGATCGTGGAGATGTCGGTCGCGAGGGCGCACAAGGGCAACGCCTTCCGTAAGCCCGCAGACGAGTCGCCACCTCCAGCCACGGAGGCAAACGAAACGCCACCCCCTGATACCAGATCAGACGGCGAGCCATCGTAACCTCATGAAAAAGAAGGGCCGTCCTTGTGGGACGGCCCTTGAAGACACGGCCGGGGCAATTTCGGCCTCTGTTCCGACCCCGGCCGTTGGCACCAAACCTAGTGCATGTGTGCGAACGGGTGGCGCTCGGCCACGGCGAGGTCCTCGCGGGAGACGTAGGCGTCCCACGCGCGGGAGTAGTGGTAGCCGAGGAGCCGCGCCGCGTCGTCGAAGTCCGGGGACCAGGGCTCAACCCCGACGCTGCGGGCCTGCTCGGCCAGCACGTCGAGGATGTCAGCCCCGGTGCGGAGCGCAACCGCCAACCCGGCGAGCGCGACCGCGACCGGGTGGCGCGCCTCGTAGGTGGGCTGCTTAGTCATCGCCGATCACCCCGCGGTCGATCGCCTTCTCACGGAGGCCCAGGGCCACCGTGTTGAGCGGGTTGCTCTTGCCGGAGCGGAAGGTGCGGATGGAGACGAGGATGCCCTGCAGGCGAAGGTCCCCGAGCTTGATGAACTCGTTCACCTTCAGGTAGTCCGGCATCTGCATAGCGAGGGCGAACTCGGCCGGGCCGTGGGGGCGATCCTTGGTCGGCATGCGGTCCAGGAGGCTCAGCACGGCGGCGGCGAGCGGCACGTTCTGGGTGGACACCGCCACCTGCGCCATGCTCGCCAGCTCGGCGGGGCCCGCGTGCTGGAGCTGCTGGAGATACTCGGTCCTCTTGGGGTCACCGAGGGCGGCGCGGGACAACACCTTCGCGGGGCTGTCGTAGAACTGGCGCTGGTCGATGAGCTGCGCGTGCGGGGCGCCTGCGTCCTTGATGAGCTTGTCGAGCTCGGCCTCGGCGTTGTCCTTGATCTGCCGCACGCTAGCGAGGGTCTCCTGCTCGGCGAAGCGCGCGAGGTCGCCCGCGCTCAGGCCGGGGGCCGCCTTCCAGCGGGATGCGATCTGGCGCTTCCGCTCGGCGACGTCCTGGTTCAGACGCTCGATGACCTTCAGGGTCTTCGTGTGGAGTGCGTCAAGGCTGGACGCGAGCGCCCCTATTTCGGCGGCGGTAAGGAGGGGGGTGTTCGACAGTGCGGGCATGGCTCGTGGCTCCTATGAGGTTGTGGGTCCTCCGGCCGCCTTCGAGCGCATGCACCAAGCCTTGATGCGGGTCGCGCGCCATCGGCGACCGGAATGACTCTGATCGTGTCGCGCGGGTAGCGCGAGGGACACCAACGTTTGCCATGCCGTGTCCCGCTCGGGGCCGAGCGGTCACGCCGCCATGTGGATCATGGGCTTAGCGGCGGCGACCCGCCGACAACAAATCAGGGGGCGCGTGCGGCCAGCGCCTTGACGACCTTGAGGAGGTCCTCGTCGCGGTGGTTGGAGCGCATTTGGTTGTACAGCAGGCAGACTACCCTCACGTTGCCCAGCACGTAGCCTTTCGAGCCGTCGATGCGGTCAACGCTCGGCGCCCAAGGTCGGTATTTGGTCGAGCCGTCGTGCTCCCATGTCAGCGGCAGGCCGGTAGCGCTGCATGTCATCGGGGCGAGCATCTGCACGATGTCTGCTTCGGTGATGGTGCACTCATGACCGCGCGCCTTAGCGGAGGCTCGGCATTGACGGAGCAGGCTTCTGGGCGGATACGCTTCTCGCCAGCGCTTGCTAGCCTCATTGGTCAGCGCTCGATCAGCCTCAACCCACGCTTCACCGTGCCGGCGAAAGCGAGAGCAATAGCTTGAAAGCGCCTTGCGGTTCGGCGCCCTACCTGTGTCCCTCTCTATCAGCCTCGATAGCTCGTCAAGGTCCATCACGCCAGCAGCCATGTGGCGCGTGGCACTCTCCCGCATAGTCATCGTCATCTCGGGCATCTCCATTTCATTGATGCCCTTATCCTGTCGTGCTTCGTTGTCCGCGCGAGCCGTCGCGGCTCCATGTGGATCAACGACTTCGGGCGTCGCGCCCTCTGTTCGCGTGTCAGGTGTTCTGTTCTGGGTCTGCACCGACGGGCCACCCTCCGGCGCCTCCGCAGGTCGAGCACATGCGGGCGCGGACGACGTCGGGGCTGAAGTGCGGCCTCCCGCACGACATGCACCTGACGTAGCCGAGCCGGCGCACGACCTTCGGCGGTTCCTCGTTGGGGTCCATCACGGATGCCCTGCGAGCGAGGTCGCCGTCGAAGGCCCATAGCGCCGGCTCGATCAGCGGCTTCGCCACGTCGCAGTCCTCCGGGGTCCTGACCCTGCGAGGGCCGGGCGTCGCGCCGAGCCATCGGTATGTGGGCCAGTGGTCCAGGGGGGCGCGCCTCTGCACCGTCGATACCGGGAGCCCCAGCGCCTCCGCCGCCTGCCGGGCGCTGGGGTAGCGCACCCCATCGACCTCGACCGGCGTAGCGAGCCCGTTAGTCCCCGCGGTTGACGCTGCCATTGGCGCGGCCCGCCTCGTACTCGTCGGACATGGCGGCCCAGGTGTCCGCGTCGATGCGCGGGATCGGGCCGACGCAGGTCATCTCGCAGCTACGGGCCAGGGCGTCGCGCCCGCCCATCGCGGCGACCGTCTGCGGCGCCGTCTCGTCGAATGCGTCGAGGTTGCGGTCGATCTGCTCGGCACGTTGCAGGGCCTCGGCCACGGTCAGTTTCTCACTCGTCATCGTCTTGCTCCTTGTTCGCGTGGTACTTGGAGAGCAGCCCCGTCAGCGCCTTGCGCTCGTCGGCCGACATGCGCAGCAGCGCTTCAGCGTCGAGGCCCGTGGAGTCCACCTTGACCCGCAGGCGATCCGCCATCT
Source organism: Thauera sp. DNT-1 (assembly GCF_055393985.1). Taxonomy (NCBI): domain Bacteria; kingdom Pseudomonadati; phylum Pseudomonadota; class Betaproteobacteria; order Rhodocyclales; family Zoogloeaceae; genus Thauera; species Thauera sp. DNT-1. Next base: position 4,045,091 of record NZ_AP043752.1, read on the forward strand.
GGTCGCCGTAGCGCCACTTGAGCAGGACCTCCATCAGCCTGTCGCTGTACTTGCGCACCGTCAGCGGGCGCTCGTCGCCGGTCTTGGGGTCGGTCACGGTTGAGACGCGGCCCTGATGGATGACGGGTTCATCCACGCCGACCGCAGCGCGCCGATAGGCTTCTTCGAGCAGGCTGTCGAGCGCCACTTCGACAGCGGCTTCCCACTGCGAGCGGAACTCCAGGTCGTTGGCGTTGTGATAGAAGGCCGTCGAACGCACGATCCCCGCAGCGGCTGCCGCCGCCTTGGGGCTCGCCGTGTCTTCCAGCACAGCAAGGAAGATCGCCTTCCTCTCTGGCGTGAAGGTGTTGGGGATCGATGGGCGGCTCACGTCTGTTCTCCGAAAAATGGCTTACGGAGTTATCGTGTCGTGCTTATGCGCGCAGGCACGCCATCGTTCTTTCAAGCGCATCAACGGCTTGGAGGGTCTTGGCCCTCGAATCGACGATCAGGGGGTGAGGCGGCCCGGATCGTTGGCCTCGCGCGCGAAGATCTCGGCGCAGCAGGTCAGGCGCGTTCGACCACCGCGATTCCCTTTTTGATGAGGTTATTCAAAGACAGACTCCGGGCAGACTTCGCTTTCACTTTCTAAGAAAGTGAAAGCTGTGAAGTCTCGTCTGCCGTGGTCGAAATCTCGACCGAAGTCTCAGCGCTGAGTGGTCGCATAAGCTGTTGATTCGGAACAGACTTCAGACTTCGCGCCGACGCTGAAGTCTCCGAAGTCTTGAGACTCCAAAATCAGACTTCAGGAGACTTCGCGGGGTCGTCATACGGCTGCCTCCACGCGCACCACCTTCGGCGCCGTCGAGTGCTTGCCGACGCGCTCGCACCAAAGCCAGAAGTGGCGACCGTCCCATGCTGCCCGCACGGCGTCGATGCGTCCCTCGGGCACCTTGTCTGCCACCGCGCGCTGAGCCGAGCTCTTGCTCAAGCCCAAGCGCTTGATTGCGGCATCCGTGAGGTCGGCTGCCTTGAGCGTGCCGGCCGTCGCGCCCAACTCGCAGGCCAGGGCGAGAAGTCCATCATTCGGCGTCGCCTCATCCGCGAAGTCGGAGGCTGCGTCGGCCATCACGGTCGGCCTGAGCACCAGGGAGTCCGCCACCTTCTCCAGGTTGAAGTGCATCGGCCCCTCGCGCTCGGCGTCCTTCTGCTTCTGCACGGCAACCCTGATGGAGCGCCTGTCCTTGTCGCGCTCCACCTCGACGGTGGTGTCCATCGCGCCCAGTAGCGCGGTGCTGCCGCGCATGCCCTTGCTCGCGTCCTTGCCCGAGTGGTGCACGACCACGACGGCCGCGCCGGTCGTGTCGCGCAGCCGCTTCATGCTGGCGATGTAGCGGCTCATGTCCTTCGCCGAGTTCTCGTCTGCGCCCGCTGCCGTCTGGTTCAGGGTGTCGATGACGATCAGCTTCAGCGGGCCCAGCTCGTCGGCCACCGTCTTCACGAAGGCGCGCACGGCCCCGTCCTTCTCGGCGGCGAGGTTGAGTTCGTCGCGCATGAGGCGGAAGTCGAAGGCTTGCCCCTGAGCGTTCCGGCTCATCTTCCAGGCGCGGACCCGCTTGCCGAGGCCCGGCGCGCCCTCCGCCGCGATGTAGAGAACCGCTCCCCGCTCGACGGCGCGCCCGTGCCAGTCCATGCCCCCGGCCACGGCCATCGACATGTCCACCGCGAGGAACGACTTGCCCGACTCCGGGGCTCCGTAGATCGCCGCGAGACTGCCCTCGGTGAGCACGCCGGGGATCAGCCACTTCGGCGGCGGCAGCGCCTCCAGCTCGTCGATGGTCAGGAAGTGCCAGCGGGTCTGCCTCTGCGGCGGCTCGTCGGAGCCGTCCCACACGTCGAAGTCGTCCTCGGGGTCGGGGTTCGGGACTTGCCCGCCGGCCTCATGGACCAGCTTGTGCAGCAGCCGCGCGGTCACGGGCTCGCCGCGCGGAGCGCGGGCGTGCAGCGAGTCCCACCGATTGCCGATGACCCAAGCGTCGTCGGCGTACTTCGCGTCCTGCGTGGACCAGTCGATGAACTCCTGCCGCCCCTCGCCGTTGGTGGCGTGGTGGCAGGCCATCATCAGCGGCAGCCACTCCCCGTCGTGGTCCCGGAAGTCTTCGGGGGCGAGCCATTCGAGCGCACCCTCAAGTTGGCGCGGCGTGAGTTCGCCTGCCTCGCGTCCCAGGTGTTCGCGGACGGGGCGGCGCACGGCATCAAGCGCCGTCGCCGGCAGGTCGGGCATGTCCGCGAAGTCGGACGAGAAGTCGTCCCAGCGGTACACGCCGCCGCACGGGTGGACGGAGCCGGCCGCGACCACCTGCCGGCCGAGCGTCTTGAACTCGATGCCGGGGAACTGCTCCAGGCTTTCGAGCGTCTGCGCGTCGGCAGGCTTGCGGAAGTAGAAGTGGTGCCCCCCGCTGCCTGTCACGACGTGCGGGGCGACCGAGGTGTCGATGCCCAGCGCGGCCGTCACCTCGGCGAGGCTGTCGCGTCCATCGGGGAAGTTGCGCGGATCGACGTCCAGCACGACCACGTCGGCCGGGATGCGGAACCCGACGTTCAGGCCGCCGTGACGGGCGCGTTCGAGCACGGAGTCGGCGGAGTAGGCGCGGCGCTGCCACGTCGGATCGATGGGCGACTTGCCGCGATCCCGGCCGCGTTGGTCCTTCTTGTGCCATGCGTGCAGCGGGATCAGGTCGAACCCGGCCTCGCGGTAGCGGGCCATTTCGGCGAACGATGGTTCGAGCGCGCGGCGGGCTCCGACATGATTTGATCCCGTGAGCTGTTGCATGCTCGCGCCCTCTGCTTGATCGACCTTAGCGCCCGCGGACTCGTCCCCCGTGGGCGTTTTCTTTTTCGCGCTCATGCTCAGCCTCCCGTCGTCACGTAGGCACGGAGGTCACCCATGCGGTAGCGGATGACTTTGGGGCCGACGCGAACGAACGCGGGTCCGCCGCCGTTGCAGCGATACCAGGCTAGGGTCGTGTACTTGATACGCAGAACCTCGGCCGCCTCTTGGGCGGTGAGGAGCGCGTCGTCGGGCAGGGCGTGGAGCTTGGCGAGCTCGTCGGCGTTCAGTTGGCCGGGGGTGTACTGGTAGTAGGTTGCCATGGTGGGGCTCCGATCAGCGATTCCCCGTGGGGCAACGCGCCACCACGAGGACATCCGCAGCCTTTCGCCGCGGATCGGACCCGTGCTTCCCTTGTCATCGGGCGGGCCTCGGCTGTTCTTGCCACCGAAAGCACTTTTGACCGCCGTTGCTGGCGATCCTCGGCCCAGTTGCTGGGCCGGTTGATTCATATAGTGCCATGCGCCGGCTCGCAACGACACCAACATTGTGCCGGTCGCCCAGGCGAGTCCAGGTCGCGCCGAATGGGTCCGGGTGGCTCGGTATCAGGCCGACGCGCTCCGGGCTCGCCACGGGCCGCCTGGTGAGACCGTGCGGCTATTCCTTGGGCCTCGGCGGCCACTCGCCTTCCGTCCATTGCAGGCCCAGCGCATCGAGCACGTAGGCGCTTGCCCGCTCTTGGTAGCCGCGCAGGTGGTCGAGGCTCGGGTTCAGGTATCCCATCGTCACGTTGCCCGCCGCGTGGTTCAGCAGGAACTTCAACTCTGCGATGGGCACGCCCGCCGTAAGCGCTCCACGAACCCCATCCTTCCCGGGCTCTTTACGCCGTGATCAACTGCTCAGCCTTGAGATTCCAGGGCAGGAGGGCCTCGAAATGTTCGACGTTGGTCGCGGTGGGCAAGGCGCGCAGCACGTGGCGCAGCCACAGATACGGCTCGAAGCCGTTGGCCTTGGCGGTTTCGACCAGCGAGTAGAGGAGTGCGCTGGCACGCGCACCGGCCTGAGTGTCCGAGAAGAGCCATGCCTTTCTCCCGACCACGAAGGGACGGATGGCGTTTTCGGCGGGGTTGTTGTCGATCGGCAGATCGCCGCGCTCGAGGTAGCGCGTCAGACGCGGCCACTGCCGATGCAGGTAGCCCAGGGCACCCCCGAGCACCGAGGTGGGCGGCACGGTGGGGAGCACTTGGTCGAGCCAACGGCGCAGTTCGTCGATGACGGCGCGGCTTCTGCTCTGGCGTAGCGCCAGGCGCTGGGCGTCGTTCAGTTCGCGCGCGTCCTTCTCGATGGCGTAGAGCTTGCCGATCAGGGCCAGCGCTTCGTGGGCGCGGCCGCGCTTGCCGGCAGGCAGCACCTTGCTGGCATCGACGAAACGACGTCGCGCGTGCACCCAGCAACCGAGCCGGGTCACCCCTTCGGTGAAGGCAATTGCGCCGTAGCTCTCGAGCCCGTCGGCCATCAGATGCCCCTTCCAGCCTTCGAGCAGGCGTAAGGGCACCGCCTGCGCGCGGCTCGGATCGTACTCGAAGAGGACCACCGGCTTGCCCGGCGGTCCGCCGCGCTGCACCCACATCTGGCTCTTGCTCGTGGCTGCCCGGCCAGGCTCCTTGAGCACCTGCACCGGGGTTTCGTCCATGTGGATGACGTCGTGCCCGAGCAGCACGTCGCGCATCAGGTTGGCGAGCGGCTGCAGCGCCTGGGCGGTACCGATCACCCAGCGCGCCAGGGTCTGGCGCGGCACAAGCACGCCTGCGCGAGCGAGCACGTACTCGAAACGCGCCAGCGGCAGCCCATCGACGTACTTGATGACGATCAGCAAGGCCAGCAGGTCGTTGCTGGCGTTGCTCTTGGGCAGCACCTGCGCCGGGGCGCGGGCGGTGACCGGCGCCTGGTCGCCCTCGGGGCAGCCGTAGCGCTTGCGGATATGGCGCAGCACACGCACCTGCATCGGGACGATGTCGAGCTGTTCGCTGACGTCCTGGCCGATCTCGACCATGGGCGTGCCGCAGGCGCAGGTGCGCTCGGCCTCGGGGACGTCATGGACGACGTCGATGCGCGGCAGCTCGATGGGCAAGGGCTTGCGCTTACCACGCGCCTTCTTCTTGCCGGTGTCGGCGGACGCCTCACCCGTCGTCTCGGTGGCCGGCGGCGGCAAGGTTGCGGTGTCGAGCGCCTCGGGTGCGGACTCGGCCAGCGCCTCGGCCTCGTCGAAGAGCCAGGCCTGGCCCGCGTGCGATTCGCTGCTGGGCCCGAACATGCGCCGACGCGCCAGGCGAAGCTGCTCGTAGAGCTCGAGGATGCGTGCCTCGAAGGCCTTTTGCAGTTCAGCCTCCCGCGCATCGAAGGCTCTTTGGCGTTCAGCCTCCCGCGCATCGAAGACTTTCTGGAGTGCGGCCTCACGGGCCTCGAAGGCTGCCTGCCGTTCGGCTTCACGCGTCTCGAAGGCACGCTGCTGTGCCAGCAACAAGGCTTTGAGCGTTGCTGGATCGTCGGGCAACAGCTCGGCCAGGACGGATGCGCACACGCCAACGGAAGGGTTCGAGCGAGGGGCGGCGGTACGTTGCGGCATGCCGGAATTATACCCGATCACGCTACGTAACTGATTGGTATTGCAGCGTTTTATGCGGCCTTGCCGCCCACAGATCGAAGCCCTCAAGCAGCCATTCGAGCTCCTTCATCGTCAGTACGCAGGTGGGCTCGCCCGCCTCGGCCGCCGGCCAGGCGAAGCGCTCGGCTTCGAGCCGCTTGTACCAGAGGCAAAAGCCGTTGCGGTGCCAGTACAGCGCCTTGAGCTTGTCGCGGCGACGGTTGATGAACAGGTACAGTGCGTCGCCGAACGGGTTCAGCCCCAGCTCCTGCTCGACCAGTGCCGACAGTCCGCCGATGGATTTGCGAAAGTCGATCGCCGGCCGGTACAGATACACCGCACCGATCGAATGCCCCGGGTGCATCAGCGCCCCCGCTCGGCAAGGGCCACCGACAGCGCGGCCAGCCAGTCGACGCCGGGCAGCATCGCGCATTCGAGCCGCAACTGCGCGTCGATCACCACCGTGCAGCCCGCGCGGGGCGTCATCGAGGGTTCGATCTGGATCGGGACGAATCCGCCAAGCTTGGCGCGGCTACGACGGCCACCGGCCACCAGGCGCTTGCGCCACTGGTAGAGCGCCTGCGGCGACAGCCCCTCGCGCTCGGCGTACGCCTTCGTGGTGATGCCCTCGGCTTCGATTGCCGACAGGTGCGACAACCAGAACGTACTGCGCTCCGACATGCTCGTGCTCCCCGAAAAACGGAAGCCGAAGCATGAGGGCTCAACGGGGGCTACGTAAGGATGGGGTTCGTGGAGCGCTTACCGCCCGCCTGCAATGCCAACGTGGCGTAGGTGTGCCGCAAGGCGTGGCCCGTCAGGCCATCGAGCTCCCATTGCGCGACCTCGGCGACGTGGCCCGACTTCGAGTCGGCGGGGAACAGCCAAGGGCTCTTGCGGTGCAGGCGGGGCGACTCGCTCTGCCGGTGGCCGAGCAGGTCCGCGAGTGGCCCTGAGAGCGGGAGGTCGAAGGCGCGCTGTGCGCCACCCTTCGGCTTGGGGACGTGCAGGCGCTTCGTGCCAAGGTCAAGGTCGCCGATGCGCGCCTCGCAGGCCGACGTGCGCCGCATGCCCGTCAGGATCATGAACAGGTGCAGGTCGCGCCGCACGGGGTGCAGGTCGAGCACCGCCTTGCCCCATGCCCTCAGCTTGTCGGCGTTGGAATCCACCTTGCGCCGACGGAGGCCGTGGTAATCGACGTTGGCGCTCGGGTTCGCGGGCAACTCGGGATGCTCCCGCAGGCCGCGGTTATAAACCGCCCTGAAGATGCGGAAGACGGTGTCTGCGGTCGATGCCCCGTGCTTCTCTGTGATCCTGCGGTGGCGCTCGCGCATGCCCGCGCGGTCCGTGCCGAGCTCGGCCAGTGCCTTGTCGAGCCAATCGGGCAGGTACTGATCGCAGCAGTAGCGGTAGTCCTCCTTGGTCCGAGGGGACAGCGGCTTGGCGCCTAGGTGCAGGTCGAGCGCGTCGCGCAGGGTGATGCCGCGCGCCTTGGCCTTGCGGCGCTCCTCGTTCGGGTTAGCGCCGCCGCGCATCTCGACCAGCGTCTTGCGGGCGAGGTCGCGCGCCTGTTTGGCGTCCATCGATGGGTGGTCGCCCAGCTTCGTGCGGACCTGCTTCCCGTTGACGAGGGACTGAACGTAGAAGCTGCGCTTCGTGGGGGTGACGATCAGGTAGAACCCGCGCATCTCGGTGTCGGCGTGAAGTACCGACTTGCCGCGCTCAGGTGTAGGGCCGCGCTCGACGAGCGCCTGGGTGATCTTCGACTTCATGTGTTGGCTCCAGGTGACGGGGCCACGGCGCGAACACGGTTTTGCGCCACAACGTGCTGTGTTCAGTCACGCCGTTTCTGCCCCTGTAGAGCCATTAAGTCGTGTATTTCCCTTGTTGTAAGCGCCCCTGAACCATCTGATTTCAAATCATGGCATCATGTGCGCGTGCTGATTCGTAATGCGAAGGTCGGGAGTTCGAGTCTCTTCTCCGGCACCAATGGTTTCAAGCACTCAGGGCGGTCCTTCGGGGTCGCCCTTTTTGCTTTTCAGCTGGCATGTTGTCAAGCGACACGAAGATTTAACCCCCTGACGACATCTGGAATTGACCCCCTGGGTTAATCAACTCTCCGACGTGATCGGGGTGGGGGCAGCGGCCTTCTGCAGAAGGCCGCTGCGGCGCTTGTCGCGCAGCCGGTAGCTGTCGCCCCGGATCGTGATGACCTGGCTGTGGTGCAGCAGTCGGTCGAGGATGGCGGTAGCGGCCACCGCGTCGCCGAACACCTGCCCCCACTCGCCAACGGGCCGGTTGCTGGTGATCAGCATGCTGGCCCGCTCGTAGCGTCGCGACACCAGCTGGAAGAACAGGTGCGCAGCGGCCGGCTCGAGCGGCAGGTAGCCCAGCTCATCGATGATCAGCAGCTTGGGCTTGGAGAGCTGCAGCAGCTTCTCCTCGAGCCGTCCGTCGGCGTGCGCCTTCGTGAGCCCGGCCATCAGCGCCGCTGCCGAGGTGAAGAGCACCGTGTAGCCGCGATCCACCGCTTCGCGCCCGAGGGCGACCGCCAGGTGCGTCTTGCCTACGCCCGGCGGACCGAGCAGCAGCAGGGCCTGACCGTGCCCGATCCAGCGACCGGAGGACAGATCCCGGATCTGCCCTGGATCGATCGAGGGCTGCGCGTCGAAGTCGAAGCCTTCGAGCGTGCGCACGCACGGGAAGCGGGCGAGCTTCATGCCCATCTGGATGCGTCGGGTGTCGCGCCGGGCGACCTCGCGCTCGGCCAGGAAGAGCAGCGCTTCGCGCAGTGTCATCTGCGCCCGGCTGGCTTCGTCGAGCAGGCTGTCGAGCTGGTCGCGGATCGCCGTGAGCCGCAGCCGGGTGAGCAGTTCGTCGAGTCGGTCGGCATCGATCATCACCAGCCTCCTCCGACGAGCGCTTCGTACTCGGCCAGCGGACGCAGCAGCGCATCGGTGGGCGGCGGCGCCTCGATCTGGGCCGGCGGCAGCGACCCACCCAGCAGGTGGCTGCGCTCGATGCTGCGACCGCGACTGCCGGCGAGCTCCGCATGGCGGGCGACTTCCTCGCCTGCGTACTCGACCACCACGGTGTCGGCGCTGACCACGACCGTCACCGTCTCGCCAATCAGCCGCCACGGCACGCTGTAGGCGTTGGTGTCGAGCTCGATGCAGCCCTCCGCATTGACTCGGCGCACGAGCTCGCGCACCTGCAGGAAGGGGGCGATCCCGGCAACCGGGCGCAGGTGTTCACGCTCCAAGTCGAAGCGCTCAGCGGGCGTGACACCGGTCGTACCGTGGATGCGCACATCGGCCACCTCGCGCTGCCAGCGCGCCAGGTGCGCCTCCATCGCCGTCCAGCTCTCGAAAGCATGGCCGGCGATGGCGTTCTTCTTCACGTAGCCCACGCCGTTCTCGGTCTTGCCCTTGGTGCGCGCGCGAAACGGCGCGCACGCCTTGGCACGGATATCCCAGTGCCGGCAGAACGCCTCGAAGCGGCTGTTGAGTCGGACCTGGCGCGTCTGCGTGTCGTGTTTGTCGACCAGCGCCTTGGCGTTGTCGATGAGCAGCGTCTGCGGCCGTCCGCCGAAGTGGACAAACGCCGCCTCGATCCCAGCGAACCACGCACTCTGGCGCTCGTGCCGGAACGCACAGGCAAACCCCCGGCGCGAATAGCCCAGCGTCGCCACGAACAGGAACACTCGCACCGACTCGCCGCCGATCAGCACACGTGTCTGGCCGAAGTCGATCTGCATCTGTTCGCCCGGTCCGGTCTCGAAGCGGATCGTCGCACGGCGACTCGCCTCCAGTTCCTGGCGGAACCCTCGACACGCGCGCTCGACCGTGCGCAGGCTCGTCTCGATCCCCAATTCCTTGCTCAACTGCTGACGCACCACGTCGCAGTTGCCCCGGTGCTGCAGGAAACGCTCCCGCAGCCATGCGTCGTGACCGCCCAGCACGCTGGCACGCTGCGGCTGCCGGTACGCCACCGGCCCGCCCGCGTTCAGATACCGCCGCACCGTGTTGCGCGCGATGCCCAGCGCCTTCGCAATCCGCTTCGCACCCCAGCCCGATTGCCCCAACCGAACGATCGTCGTGACCGCCTCCGGCTCCAACATCTCCTGCACTCCGCAAACCAGACGGCGTACAGGATTCACCTCGATGTGCTTCGTTTCCAATGATGGCCTCCTCGCGAACGAGGGGGTCAGTTCCTCGTGTCGCTAGGGGGTCAATTTACGGTGTCGCCTGACACATGTAGCCGTCCTGCAAGCGCCTCGCGGAAGCGATGTGCCGAGTCGCCGAGGGCGTGCGTCCTGCCCGGGCCGCCGGGCTCCCGCTTGCGAGGCCGCTGGGTTATCGTGTCGGTTCCCATTCCAATTGTCTCCGGCCTTGCAGCGATCGCCCTCGATTCCGCGCCGAGGGACGCGGAGCGCCGCTGATGGGGCCGGACGGAGACCGAACATGAAGACTTCCCTGATCCTTACCCTGGTCGGCCCCGATCGTCCCGGCCTGGTGAGCGCGGTGTCGGCCTGCGCCGGCGCCCACGGCGCGAACTGGATGGAGAGCCGCCTGACCCGGCTGGCCGGGCAGTTCGCCGGCGTCGTGCGCCTCGAAGTGGATGCCGCGGCGGCCGACGCGCTCGAGCGCGGCCTGAGCGGGCTGGTTGCGGAAGGGCTCAAGCTGGCCGTCGTGCGGGCCGATGCGGGCGCCGCTGCGCAGGCGCGCCTGGCGCGTCTCGAGCTCGTCGGCCACGATCGTCCCGGCATCGTGCGCGACATTTCGGCCGTGCTCGCTCGCCACGGCCTCAGCATCGATGCGCTGGAGACGGCTTGCGAGAGTGCCTCGATGAGCGGCGAGCCGCTCTTTCGCGCGCGCGCGGAGCTGGCGGTGCCGGCAGGGGTCGGCCTCGCTGCGGTGCGCAACGACCTGGAGGCGCTCGCGAACGAGCTGATGGTCGATCTCGATTTCGAGGAAGTGTCCGAGCCGGCCGGCTGAGGACTCGCGGAGTTCGCGGGGGCGTGGCGCGTGCCGCGCATCCGCTCGACATGCCGGGGCTCCGCAGTGTTCGCGTGCGCTTGCGCGCGCGCCACGTTGGGGCAGCGACGTGGCGATCCGATTGACGCCTACGTCAACGTAATTTAAGGTGCTGCGCTGCAGCGGACGGCGTCCGCCGTCACCGATTTTTCGAGGAGAAAGGCGATGCAGATCGAGAATGGCGTATTCGTGATCACGGGTGGTGGCTCGGGCCTGGGCGCGGCGAGCGCGCGCATGCTGGTCGAAGCCGGTGGCCGCGTGGTGCTGGCCGACGTCAACGCGCAGGCGGGCGAGGCGCTCGCCGCCGAGCTCGGCGCTGCGGCCTGCTTCGTGCAGACCGACGTCACCGATGCCGACAGCGCCAAGGCGGCGATCGATACTGCGGTGCAGCGCTTCGGAGGCCTCAATGGCCTGGTCAGCTGCGCCGGTGTGGCGCCAGCCGAAAAGGTGGTGGGCCGCGAGGGGCCGCATCGGCTCGAGAGCTTCGCGCGTACCGTTTCGATCAACCTGATCGGCACCTTCAACATGTTGCGCCTCGCCGCCGACGTCATGAGCAAGGCCGAGCCCAATGCCGGCGGCGAGCGTGGCGTGATCGTGAATACCGCGTCGGTGGCCGCCTTCGACGGCCAGGTCGGACAGGCCGGCTACGCCTCGTCCAAGGCTGGCGTGGTCGGACTCACGCTGCCGGTGGCGCGCGAGCTGTCCCGCTTCGGCATCCGCGTAATGGCCATTGCCCCCGGCATCATGGAGACGCCGATGTTGATGGGCATGCCGCAAGAGGTGCAGGACTCGCTCGGCAAGATGGTTCCCTTCCCCTCGCGTCTCGGCAAGCCCGCCGAGTTCGCCGCGCTGGTGCGCCACATCGTCGAGAACGCCTACCTGAACGGCGAGGTGATCCGCCTCGACGGCGCGATCCGCATGGCCGCCAAGTAGGAAGGCGTTGCACCGCAGCAGCCGCCTGCCGGCGATGCTGCGGTGCAATAGCCGGGGCGGGTGAATTATGTTATTAAACCGGTTCCAATTTTTCCCGCCCCGCGCATCTGCGCTCGGGGCGGTTTCGCTTGGCGCCGATGACTCCTGTAGAACAGCCCGTTTCCGCGGCCGCCGCCGCAGCCGATGCCGCCGCGGATCGCGACTGCTATCACTGCGGTCTGCCGATCCCTCCCGAGACGCGGCACTACGTGCGCATCGACGGCCGCGAGCGGCGCATGTGCTGCGTCGGCTGCGAGGCGGTGGCGCAGTCGATCGTCGATAACGGCCTGGTGGATTACTACCGCCATCGCGACGCGATGCCCGAGACGCGGCGCGAGGCCATGCCGGTCGAACTGCAGGAGCTCGGCCTCTTCGATCACCCTGACTTCCAGAAGAGCTTCGTGCGCCCGGTCGGCGAGCACGAGCGCGAAGCCGCGTTGATCCTCGAGGGCATCACCTGCGCCGCCTGCGTGTGGCTCAACGAGAACCACGTCGCCCGCCTGTCCGGCGTGTCGGCGATCGAGATCAACTACGCCACCCGGCGTGCGCGCGTGCGCTGGGACGAGCGCCGGATCAAGCTTTCCGACATCCTCGCCGCGATCCAGGCGATCGGCTACCGCGCCTATCCCTACGACGCCGAGCGTTCCGAGCAGCTCGCCCATCGTGAGCGGCGCTCGATGCTGTGGCGGGTGTTCGTCGCCGGCTTCGGCATGATGCAGGTGATGATGTACGCCTTCCCGGTCTACGTGGCCGGCGAGGGCGACATGACCTGGGACATCGAGCAGCTGCTGCGCTGGGCCAGCCTGCTGCTGACGCTCCCGGTGGTGCTGTATTCGGCCGCGCCCTTCTTCCAGCGGGCCTGGCGCGACCTGCGCCTGCGCCGCCTGGGCATGGACGTGCCGGTCGCGCTCGGCGTGGGCAGCGCCTTCGCCGCCAGCCTGTGGGCGACGCTGACCGACGGGCCGGAAGTCTATTTCGATTCGGTGACGATGTTCGTGTTCTTCCTGCTCGGCGGACGCTACCTCGAGATGATCGCGCGGCAGAAGGCGGTGCGCGGGGTGGAGGAATTGGGCAAAGCCTTGCCCTCGTTCGCCGAGCGCATCGCCGGCTGGCCGGGGGAGTCCGCCGGCGAACGCGTGCCGACCTCGCAGCTGGTGGCGGGGGACGTGCTGCGTGTGCGCCCGGGCGAGGTGATCCCGGTCGATGGTCTGGTGGTCGAGGGTCGCGGCGAGGCCAACGAGGCGCTGCTGACCGGCGAGAGCATGCCGGTCCCCAAGGCGGTCGGCGATCGTGTCACCGGCGGCAGTATCAACGTATCCTCGCCGCTGCTGGTGCGCGTCGAGCAGGTCGGCGACGCCACTCGGCTGGCGGCGATCCGTCGCCTCATGGAACGCGCAGCGACCGAGAAGCCGCGCATCGCCTCGCTTTCGGACCGCATCGCCGCCTACTTCATCGTCACCTTGCTGGTGCTGGCCGCGGGAACCGGGGTGGCCTGGTACCTGATCGATCCCGCGCGTGCGCTGTGGGTCTTCGTGTCGGTGCTTGTGGTCGCATGTCCGTGCGCGCTCTCGCTCGCCACGCCGACTGCGCTCACCGTGGCCACGGACACGCTGGCGCGCATGGGTGTGCTGGTGACGCGCGGGCATGCGATCGAAACGCTGGCGCGGGCCAATCGTTTCGTCTTCGACAAGACCGGCACCCTCACGCTCGGCAAGATGCGGGTGGAGGAGGTGTGCGCGCTCGGCAGCGTGGACGCGGACCGGCTGGTGGTGCTGGCCGCGGCGATCGAGCAGGGTTCTGCGCACCCGGTTGCTGCCGGCCTGCGCGCGGCGGCGGGTGAGGCGGCCTTGCCGGCGGTGGCCGAGCTGGCTGCCGAGACCGGGCAGGGGATGCACGGCGTGGTCGAGGGCGAGCGCCTCTGGATCGGCCGCCCGGGCTGGGTCGCGGGTGTCGCCGGCCTCGCCGCGCCTGCTGCGCTCGCGGGCTTCGCCGCGCCCGGCGGCACGGTGATCGCACTCGCCGGGCGGGGCGGCTGGCTGGGGCTGTTCCGCCTTGGCGACAGCCTGCGCGCGGATGCGCCGATGATCACCCGTCGCCTGGCGGCCGAGGGTGCGGCGCTCGGCCTGCTTTCCGGCGACGCGCAGCCGGTGGTGGATGCGGTCGCCGCCCGGCTGGGAATCCACGACGCGCGCGGTGGCCTGGATCCGCAGGGCAAGCAACAGGCGATCGTCGACATGCAGCGCGACGATAGGGCGGTCGTGGCGATGATCGGCGACGGCGTGAACGACGCCCCGGTACTCGCCCAGGCCCACGTTTCGGTGGCGATGGGCGGCGGTACCGACCTCGCGCGCAACCAGGCCGACATCGTGCTGCTCAACGAGCGCTTCGTCAGCCTTGCCGACGGGATCGTGCTTGCGCGCAGGACCCTGCGCATCATCCGGCAGAACCTGTGGTGGTCGTTCGCCTACAATTTCACCTCGGTGCCGCTCGCCATGGCGGGGCTGGTGACCCCGTGGATGGCCGGCATCGGCATGGCGGCGAGTTCCTTGCTCGTCGTGCTCAACGCGATGCGCCTGCAGCGCGCCACGCGCACCGAGCGCGCAGGCGCGGAGAACTGAGATGGAAAGCCTCTACTTGCTGATTCCGCTGTCGGTCGTGCTGGTCTTCGTCATCGGGGTGTTGTTCTGGTGGTCGCTGCGCAGCGGCCAGTACGACGACCTCGAGGGTCCGGCCTACCGGCTGCTGATGGACGACCGCGAACAACTCCCGGGGGACGGGCAGGAGCGGGATGCAGACCCGTCCGGCGAGGTGGCTGCGAATGGGGTTTCCGATCGCCGTACCGGTTCCGCGGGTGAGCAATCGAGGTTTCGTTGACCTGCGTCAACTGCTGTCTCATGTAACGGTGGAAAATATCGGCGTTGCGACCGATCGCCTTTCATGACGATGGCGAGCGGTCCGGGGTTTATGTCTCTCTGTTGGGGTTGGGGGTGCGTGCAGACGCACCCTTTTTTTTGCCTCTCGAAAGGCATGCCGAAACCGCTGGATGCCTTGCAGGCATTGGCTTCCAGCCCGCTCGCACGATTGCGCGCCGCGCTCGTTGCTGGGTTTTGGGTTTGTTTTTGGACTAACTCCAATTTCCCCTTCCTTGGCCCCGTCTGCTGCAATACAATATTGACTTGTGTCAAATTGCGTATGTGGTCGTGGCGTATTCTCGCCCGAGTGGTTCGCCGCGGAAGTCTGCTGCGGCGCGACGCAAGCAGGGGTTTTCAAAAACAAAGAGGTGATCCAGATGCAATCGCAAGCGACTTATAACTATAAAGTCGTGCGCCAGTTCGCCATCATGACGGTGGTGTGGGGCATCGTGGGCATGCTCGTCGGCGTGATCGCCGCGGCACAGCTCGTGTGGCCCCAGTTGAACGTGCACGAATTCCTGCATTTCGGCAGGCTCCGTCCGCTGCACACCAACGCGGTGATCTTCGCGTTCGGTGGCTGCGCGTTGTTCGCGACGTCGTACTACGTCGTCCAGCGCACTTGTCACACCAGACTGTTCGCGCCGGGCCTGGCCGCGTTCACCTTCTGGGGCTGGCAGCTGGTCATCCTGCTTGCCGCGATCACCCTGCCGCTGGGTTACACCACCTCCAAGGAATACGCCGAGCTCGAATGGCCGATCGACATCCTGATCGCGATCGTGTGGGTGTCCTATGCCATCGTGTTCTTCGGCACCATTGCCAGGCGCAAGGTCTCGCACATCTATGTGGCGAACTGGTTCTTCGGCGGCTTCATCCTCACCGTCGCGCTGCTCCACATCGTGAACAGCGCCGCGATCCCCGTCTCGCTGACCAGCATGAAGTCCTATTCGGCCTATGCCGGCGTGCAGGACGCGATGATCCAGTGGTGGTACGGGCACAACGCGGTGGGCTTCTTCCTGACTGCGGGCTTCCTCGGCATGATGTACTACTTCGTGCCCAAGCAGGCCGACCGTCCGGTGTATTCCTATCGCCTGTCGGTGGTGCACTTCTGGGCGCTGATCTTCACCTACATGTGGGCGGGTCCGCACCACCTGCACTACACCGCGCTGCCCGACTGGACCCAGTCCGTGGGCATGGTGTTCTCACTGATCCTGCTGGCGCCGTCCTGGGGCGGCATGATCAACGGCGTGCTGACCCTGTCGGGCGCCTGGCACAAGCTGCGCACCGACCCGATCCTGAAGTTCCTCATCACCTCGCTGTCCTTCTACGGCATGTCGACCTTCGAAGGCCCGATGATGTCGATCAAGACGGTCAACGCGCTGTCTCACTACACCGACTGGACCGTCGGCCACGTGCACTCCGGCGCGCTCGGCTGGGTGGCGATGATCTCCATCGGCTCGGTGTACTTCCTGTTGCCGCGCCTCTACGGCAAGAGCGAGATGTACAGCGTCAAGCTGATCAACGCCCACTTCTGGATCGCCACCATCGGCATCGTGCTGTACATCGCCTCGATGTGGATCTCTGGTGTGATGCAGGGCCTGATGTGGCGCGCGACCAACCCGGACGGCACGCTGACCTACTCCTTCGTCGAGTCGGTCAAGGCCAGCTACCCGTTCTGGACGATCCGCTTCATCGGCGGCGCGATGTTCCTCGGCGGCATGCTGATCATGTTCTACAACATGGTGAAGACGATCGCCGGCCAGAAGGCCTATGACGCCCCGGTGCTCGCGCCCGCGGCTGCCCACGCCTGATCGGAGAACAACAACATGGCTCAATCGAAACACGAAAAGATCGAACGCAACGTATTCCTCATGATCGTGCTCACGCTGATGACCGTCAGCGTGGGTGGTCTGGTGGAGATCGTGCCGCTGTTCTTCCAGCACTCGACCACCACCGCGATCGACCACAAGGGCAATGCGCTCGACGTCAAGCCGTACGATCCGGTCCGTCTCGTGGGGCGCGACATCTACGTCCGCGAAGGCTGCTACAACTGCCACTCGCAGATGATCCGTCCGTTCCGCGCCGAGACCGAGCGCTACGGCCACTATTCGGTCGCCGGCGAGTACATCTACGACCACCCGTTCCAGTGGGGCTCCAAACGCACCGGTCCGGACCTCGCCCGCGTCGGTGGCCGCTACTCCGACGAATGGCAGCGTGTGCACCTGCTCAATCCTCGCGACGTCGTGCCCGAGTCGAACATGCCAGCCTTCCCCTGGCTCGATCGCCCGGTCAGGGCGGCGGACATCCAGGACCGCATGCGCGCGCTCAACAAGGTCGGTCTGCACAAGTACAGCGACGAGGAGATCGCCGCCGCGCCGGCCGCGCTCGAGGGCAAGACCGAACTCGACGCCGTCGTGGCCTACCTCCAGGGGTTGGGCACCGCGATTTCGCACTTCAGGTAAGGAAGCACTCGCGCCGTGGATATCAACGATTTCCGTAGCCTGATCACCGTGCTTGGGCTGCTCTGCTTCCTGGGTATCTGTGCCTGGGCGTACAGCAAGCAGGCGAAGGCCGGTTTCGACGAGGCGGCGCGTCTGCCCCTGAGCGACGACGACCTACCGGCCCCGCGCGGCCGGCAAGACCAAGAGGGAAAAACAAATGGCTGACTTCATCAGCGGTTTCTGGAACATGTATGTGATGGTCCTCGTGGCCCTCTCCATCCTGTTCTGTGTGTTCGTGCTGGCGTCGAACATGACCAAGCGCGAGAAAGGGCCGGTGCAATTGCATGGCCATGTGTGGGATGAAACGCTTGCGGAGTACAACAACCCCCTGCCGCGGTGGTGGATGTACCTGTTCTGGATCACCATCGTGTTCGCGGTGGTTTACCTGGCGATCTATCCCGGCTTTGGCCGCAGCAACCAGAGCCGCGGTCAGTGGGCGCAGTACGATGCGGAGATGCAGGCCGCCCAGGAGCGTTTCGGTCCCGTGTTCGCCAAGTATCGCGAGATGGACGTGATGGCGGTCGCCGCCGATCCCGAAGCCAACGCGATGGGCAAGCGCCTGTTCCTGACCTACTGCCAGCAGTGCCACGGCGCGGCGGCGCAGGGTGCGAAGAGCTTCCCCAACCTGACCGACAGCGAGTGGCTGTGGGGCGGTGCGCCGGAAAACATCAAGGAGACCATCACGAACGGGCGTAACGGCGTGATGCCTCCGTTCGGTCCCGCGCTCGGCGCCGACGGTGTCAAGGATGTCGCCAACTACGTGCGTTCGATGAACGGCCTCGCCCACGACTCCGTGCGCGCGCAGCGCGGCAAGGAAGCCTTCGAGTCCAACTGCGTGGCTTGCCACGGTGCGGATGCCAAGGGCAACCCGATGCTCGGCGCGCCGAACCTGACCGACAACCGCTGGCTGTACGGTTCGTCCGAGGCGGTGATCATCGAGACCGTCACCAACGGCCGCAACAACAAGATGCCCGCCTTCGGTGCCTTCCTCGGCGAGGACAAGGTGCACCTGCTCGCCGCCTACGTGCTGAGCCTGAGCAAGAAGTAAGCGTCACCCGCAGTAGCTGCAGCAGCATCGCATCCCCGGGAGGAAGGGGCCCTCCCGGGGTTCTCGATAACAACAAGAACAAGAATTCATCGGTAACAAGGCCATGAACAGCGCATCCCCCGAGCCGCAGAAGGCGGCAAGACCCTCCAACCCCGAGTCCTCCCAGGACATGCTCTACGCGGCACGCAAGAAGCTCTACGTGCGCTCCGTCACCGGCCTGTTCGCCAACTGGCGGTGGGCGTTGGTGTGGATCACCCAGATCTTGTTCTACGGTCTGCCCTGGCTGAGCTGGAACGACCGCCAGGCCGTGCTTTTCCATCTGACCGAACGCAAGTTCTACATCTTCGGCTGGGTCTTCTGGCCGCAGGACGTGTTCTTTCTCGCGATCCTGTTGATCATCTCGGCCTACGCCCTGTTCTTCTTCACCGCGATCGCGGGCCGCCTGTGGTGCGGATATGCCTGCCCGCAGACGGTGTATACCGAGATCTTCATGTGGATCGAGGAGAAGATCGAGGGCGACCATACCCGCCGCCAGAAGCTCGACCGCGCGCCGATGAGCTCCGGCAAGGCGCTGCGCCGCGCCGTCAAGTTCCTCGTCTGGGGCATCGTCGCACTGTGGACCGGCTTCACCTTCGTGGCCTATTTCTCCCCGCTCGACGAATTGCTGGCCTCCTTCAACGGCCTCACCTTCGGGCCCTGGGAAACGTTCTGGATCCTGTTCTACGCCGGCTTCACCTACCTCTTCGCCGGCGTGCTGCGCGAGCAGGTGTGCAAGTACATGTGCCCGTACGCGCGCTTCCAGGCGGTGATGTTCGACCCCGACACCCTGGTGATCACCTACGACGAGGCACGTGGCGAGCCGCGCGGAACGCGCAAGAAGGGCATCGATCCGCGCTCCGTGTCCAAGGGCGACTGCATCGACTGCGGCATCTGCGTGCAGGTTTGCCCGACCGGGATCGACATCCGCGATGGCCTGCAGTACGAATGCATCGGCTGTGCCGCCTGCATCGACGCCTGCGACCAGGTCATGGACAAGATGAACTACCCGCGCGGTCTGATCCGCTACTCGACCGAGAACGCGATGAAGCGCAATTGGGGCTCCAAGGAGATCCTCGCGCACGTGTTCCGGCCGCGCACGCTGATCTACGGCACCATCCTGGCCGCGATCTGCGCTGCCTTCGTGTGGGGCCTGGCTGCGCGCGAACCGCTGCGCGTCGACGTGCTGCGCGACCGCTCCTCGCTCGGACAGGAGATCGAGGGTGGCCTGATCGAGAACGTTTACCAGCTTCAGGTCATGAACATGACCGAGTCGCCGCGTGCGTTCAGCATCGGCGTCTCCGGCCTGAACGGAATCCGCATCAAGGGTCCGCAGCGGGTCGAGGTCGCGCCGGCCGGCGTGCAGTCGGTCACCGTTCAGGTGCACGTCCCCTACGACGAAGGCAAGCCGGGGGCCAACACGATTTTCTTCGACGTCGCTGCGGAGGATGATCCCGCCTTGACGCTCAAGGAAGAGTCCACTTTCCTGGTACCGCGCTGACATGCGAAGCAAGAAGCCCGAAGCCCCGGTCGAGCCCTGGTACCGCCAGGGCTGGCCCTGGTTCCTCATCGCCCTGCCCGCGACCGCGGTGGTCGCCGGCATCGCCACCCTGGTGATCGCCGCGAAGACCTTCGACGGCATGGTGGTCGACGACTACTACAAGGAAGGCCAGGCGATCGTGCAGACCCTCGGCCGCGTCGAGCACGCCCGCGAGCTTGGCTTGCGCGCCGCCTTGCGCATCCGCAGCGACTCGATCCACGTGGAGCTGACGGCTACCGCGCCGGGCAGCCTGCCCGACAGCATCCGCCTGACCGTCGCCCACCCCACGCGGAGTGGCCTCGACCAGGAGCTGCTCGTCCGCGGGCGCTCCGGTGTGTATGAGGCCACGCTCGTACCGCTGAGCACCGGTCGCTGGTTGTTCGTGATACAAGACGAGGCCCGAAGCTGGAGAATGGACGGGTCCGCTTACCTCCCTGCAGAGATGGAGATCCGGATGGATCCGAATGTCTGAGTTTCTTGCAAAGGGAGAAGCACCATGGCCTGGGAATTGTTGTTCAAGAGCGATATCGGTCTGCTGAGCCTCTTCACCATCGTCTTCATTCTGGTGATGGCCGTCTACCTTTACCGCTTCGCCCGCCGCCATATGGCGGAGGACGAGCAGAAGGCCCGTAGCGCCCGCTCATGAGCGATCCGCACCGCGGATGAAAACGGCCCGCACGAGCGGGCCGCATGCTTTGGGGGGCCGCGCGCGGGGCCGATGCCGGTGTCAGCGGTAGACCAGAACCGGCGTCTTGCTGTGGGTCAGCACCTTTTGCGTCTCGGAGCCGAGCAGCAGGCCTGCGATGCCGCGACGGCCGTGCGAGGCCATGAAGATGAGGTCGCAGCCATGGCGGTCGGCGGCGTCGATGATCGCCTCGTAGGGCACCTCATTGACCGCGGTGTCGCTGTCGCAGGCCACGCCCGCCGCTTCCGCCGCACCGCGCGCCTTTGAAAGGATCGCCTCGGCTTCGGATGCAGCCGATTTCGCGAACTGCTCGGGCGTGGTCGGATCGATCAGCGCGCCCTCGCCGTAGATCGGCATCGGGAAGTCCGGCTGCGAATAGAAGAAGGTGATGCGCGCGCCGGTCTCCTTCGCGAAGGAGACGGCACGGGCGACCGTGCTGTCCGAGAGTGCCGAGCCGTCGGTCGGTACCAGGATGTGCTTGAACATGACGTACGCTCCCTGTGGTGTGTCGTGCTTCGATTATAGCGAGCGGATGGGGTCCGCCATGATTGATCATGATCAAGCCGTCGAGCGATCACGAAGGGCACAGTGGGAACCCCTGAAAGATCGGCGAGGCCAGCGATGATGCTCACCTTCCTTGGCGCTGCGGGCGAGGTCACCGGCTCCTGCCTGCGGGTCGATCACGAGCGCGGTGCATTTCTGGTGGATTGCGGCCTTTTCCAGGGCGGGCGCGAAGCCGACCGCAAGAACCGCGACGCCCTCGATTTCGAGCTGCGCGACATCGATTTCGTGCTCCTCACCCACGCCCATCTCGATCACTCCGGCCTGCTGCCGCGCCTCGTGGCACTGGGATATCGAGGGCGCATCTTCGCCACCACGGCCACTGTCGATCTGCTCGGCGTGATGTTGATGGATTCCGCCCATATCCAGGAGAAGGAGGCCGAGTGGGCGCTGCGCGACACGCGCTCGCGCAAGATGGCACGCCGGGCGGAGGTGGCCCCGCTCTACACCGTGGAGCAGGCGCGTACCAGTCTGGGCCGTTTCGTCCCCACCGACTACGACGACTGGATCGAGCCCGGCCCGGGCGTGCGCTGCCGCTTCCGTGACGCCGGGCACATCCTCGGTTCGGCGATCCTCGAGATCGACGTCGGCGAGCGCGGCCACACCCGCCGGCTGGTCGCCTCGGGCGACATTGGCCAGCCGATGCGCCCGGTGCTGCGGGACCCGGTGCGGATCGCCCGGGCCGACTACCTGTGCGTCGAGTCGACCTACGGCAACCGCGCCCACCGCTCCTTCGCCGCCACCTGCGACGAGCTCGCGCTCGCCTTGCGGCGCACGCTCGAGGTCGATGGCGGCAACGTGATCATCCCGGCGTTCGCGGTCGGGCGTACCCAGGAAGTGCTGTTCGTGCTCGCCGACCTGGTGCGCGCCGGACGCATCGCCCGGCTCGACGTCGTGGTCGACTCGCCGATGGCCTCTGCGGTCACCGCGCTCACCGTGCGCCACACCGCCCTCTGGGACGATGAGACGCGTGCGCTCTACGCCTGGGCCGAGGCCAACTCGGGACGCTTCCGTGTGCGGTTCGTGCAGGACGTCGAGGAATCGAAGGCGCTCAATGCGGTGCCGGGCGGGCTGGTCGTGATCTCGGCAAGCGGCATGTGCGATGCCGGTCGGATCAAGCACCACCTGCGCCACAACCTCGGCCGGCGCGAGTGCGCAGTGGTCATCGCAGGCTTCCAGGCTGCCGGCACGCTCGGCCGCCGGCTGGTCGACGGTGCGCACCAGGTCACCCTGTTCGGCGAACGTATCCCGGTGCGTGCGCGCATCCATACCATCGGCGGGCTCTCCGCCCACGCCGACCAGCCCGCACTCCTCGACTGGCTGCGCGGCTTCGGCGAGGCGCCGCGGCGCACCTTCGTGGCGCACGGCGAGCCGGCCGCCTCCGCCGCCTTCGTCGAGGCGGTCGAGCGCGAACTGGGCTGGAGCAGGGTCGAGGCGGCGCGGCCCGGCGTGCCGGTCGTGCTCGAGTGAGCGTCCGCGCGCAAGCGGACCGGGAGGGCGGCGAGGGCCGCTCAGGCGTTGTAGCGCGACAGCCGTACCGGATCGTGCAGACTCACGCGCTTGCCCTGCACGGTGATCAGGCCGGCGTCGCTGAGGTCGTGGAAGATGCGCGACAGGGTCTCGGGCGTCAGGTTGAGGCGCGAGGCGATCACCTGCTTGCTCGTCGGCAGCGCGATCTCGCAGGGTGCGTCGTTGTCGGCCACCTGCAGCAGGTAGCCGATCACGCGCTGGGTGCTCGAGCGCAAGGAGTAGGTCTCCACGTCCTGGATCAGCCCGTGCAGGCGGATCGCCATGCCGGCGAGCAGCTTGCGCGCGAAGGTGGAGTCCTGGTCGATGAGTTCGCTCACCACCGCCTGGCCGACGTGCACCAGCACGGTCTCGCTCAGGGCCTCGGCGAAGACCGGGTAGGGGTGGTTCATGAACATCACGGCCTCGCCGAAGCTCTGCATCGGGCCGATGATCTCGACCACCTTCTCGGTGCCTTGCGAGGACGAGAAGGCGAGCTTGACCTGGCCGGAGACCACGAAGTAAAAGCCGTGCGGCAGGTCGCCGCGCTGGAACAGCACTTCGCCGCGGGCGACCTGGCGCTCGCGGGTGTAGCGCGCGACCAGCTGGATGTCCGCCTCCGACAGTTCGCTGAACAGCGGGATGCGGCGCAGCAGGGAGGGGATGTCGAGCGGGGTCGTGTTGGGCATCTGGAACTCTCCGTCTGGGGACGCAATTTCAATTCGGCCGGTTGTCGAGCGGCGCCCTGACCGGCTTTCGTTAGGATCGTGGATGTACTACCTGATCAAGAACCTGCATGTGACCTGCGTCGTGCTGAGCGCCGCCGGCTTCCTGCTGCGCGGCATCTGGATGCTCACCGGCAACGCCCTGCTGCAGCACCGCCTGACGCGGCTCCTGCCGCACCTCGTCGACAGCACGCTGCTCCTGTCTGCGATCACGCTGGCGGTAATGATCGGGCAATACCCCTTCAGCGCCGGCTGGGTCACGGCGAAGGTGATCGGCCTGCTCGCCTACATCCTGCTCGGCACGTTGGCGCTCAAGCGCGGACGTACCCGTGGCGTGCGGCTCGCCGCCTTCGCCGGCGCGATCCTGGTCTATGCGTGGATCGTGTCGGTGGCGCTGAGCAAGAACGTCGCCGGCTACCTCGCCTGAGCCGTCGAGCCCCGGGTCGTCCCGGCCACGGCGTGCTCAGCGCGCGCCGTGCTGGTGCTGGATCAGGCGCTTGAGGCCGGCGAGGTCGAGCAGGTGTACGTGCTTCTGCTGCACCGCGATCAGCCCGTCCTCCTGGAAGCGCGAGAAGGCGCGCGACACCGTCTCGAGCTTGAGTCCGAGGTAGGAGCCGATCTCCTCGCGCGTCATGCGCAGGTTGAACTCGCTCGGCGAGAAACCGCGCGCCGTGAAGCGCTGCGACATGTTCAGCAGGAAGGCGGCCAGGCGCTCTTCGGCGCGCATCGAGCCGAGCAGCATCATCACGCCGTGATCGCGCACGATCTCGCGGCTCATGACCTTGTGGAACTGAAGTTGCAAGCCCTCGATCTCATGCGACATCTGCTCGAGCTTGTCGTAGGCGATCACGCACACCTCGCTGTCCTCGAGCGCCACCGCGTTGCAGCTGTGGGCCTCGGTGCTGATGCCGTCGAGACCGAGGATCTCGCCGGTCATCTGGAAGCCGGTCACCTGTTCGCGACCGTCCTCGAGCAGCACGTCGGTCTTGAACGAGCCCGCGCGGATCGCGTAGATCGCCTCGAAAGAGTCACCGGCGCGGTAGAGATTGTGCTGGCGCTTGACCTTGCGGCGCGCGCCCACCAGTTCGTCGAGCCGGCTCAGCTCACGATCGGACATTCCGAAGGGGAGGCACAACTCGACGAGGTTGCACTGCGAACAGGCCGATTTGAGCCCATCCACGGTAATTGGCACGCTAGCCCTCATCTGCACGATAATCCTGCTTTCCTGACATTAGAGACGCCTGCGCTGGAGTGGCGGGATTGCTAATCACACCCGTTGACCCAAGTCAACCAACATTACGGAGGCTTCTGCCATTGTTCGGCAGACAGCCCGCCAGCAAGATCATGAAAAGCCAGACCGACCTCATCTTCGACCCGCAACTGATCCGCAAATTCGACATCAACGGGCCGCGCTACACGTCCTATCCCACGGCGGACCGCTTCGTCGAAGCCTTCAATGCAGAGGCGCTGCGGGCCTGGCTGGCCAAGCGGGCGGTGGGCGGCGTAAGCAAACCGCTCTCATTATACTTCCACATCCCCTTCTGCAACACGATCTGCTACTACTGCGCCTGCAACAAGATCATTACCAAGGATCATGGGCGCTCGGCCAAGTACCTGAAATATCTCGCGAAAGAAATCGAGATGCAGGCCGCTTGCCTGGAGGGGAGCCGCCAGGTCACCCAGCTCCACCTCGGCGGGGGCACGCCGACCTTTTTGTCGCACGACGAGATGCGCGAGCTCATGGCGGCGGTGCGCGAGCACTTCACGCTGGTGCCCAACGGCGAATACTCGATCGAGGTCGACCCGCGCAAGGTCGATTTCGACACCGTGAAGCTGCTCGCCGAGCTCGGCTTCAACCGCATGAGCGTGGGCGTGCAGGATTTCGCCGAGGACGTGCAGCAGGCGGTCAATCGTATCCAGAGCTTCGACGAGACCAAGCTGGTCATCGACGCCGCGCGCGCCAACGGCTTCAAATCGGTGAGCATGGACCTGATCTACGGCCTGCCCCGGCAGAACCCGACCAGCTTCGACCGCACGCTCGACCAGGTGCTGGAGATCTCGCCCGACCGCATCTCGCTGTACAGCTACGCTCACCTGCCGGGCCTGTTCAAGCCGCAGCGCCGCATCAACAGCGGCGACATGCCCACGGCCGACACCAAGCTCGCGCTACTGCAGCTCGGCATCCGCCGGCTCACCGAGGCGGGCTACGTGTATATCGGCATGGACCACTTCGCCAAGCCCGACGACGAGCTCACCATCGCCCAGCGCCAGGGCCGCCTGCACCGCAACTTCCAGGGCTATTCCACCCACGCCGAATGCGACCTGCTCGCCTTCGGGGTGTCGGCGATCGGCAAGATCGGTCCGGTGTACGCGCAGAACGTGAAGACGCTCGACGAGTACTACGACGCGCTCGACCGCGACGAGCTGCCGGTGCTGCGCGGCATCGAGCTCACCGCCGACGACCTGCTGCGGCGCGCGATCATCCAGGCGCTGATGTGCCACTTCGAGCTCTCGATGCAGTCGATCGAGATCGCCTACCTGGTCAACTTCCGCGAGTACTTCGCCGAGGAACTCGCCGATCTGCAGGAAATGGAGAAGGCCGGGCTGGTCAAGATCGACGGCGACTGGATCAGCGTGCAGCCCGGCGGCCGCCTGCTGGTGCGCGGCATCGCGATGGTGTTCGACCGCTACCTGCGCGCCGACCGCGAGCGCCAGCGCTACTCGCGGGTGATCTGAACGCCGCACGGATTGCGCACCGCAGCGTAGAATGAGGGCCTCGCATTTCCCGCGGGGCCCTTTTCTTCTTCATGCCCGAAACCGGTTATCTCGCCGTCTTCCTGATCGGCCTGCTCGGCGGCACCCACTGCGTGTCGATGTGCGGCGGCATCGTCGGCGCGCTCAGCATGCAGGTGCATGTGCCCGGCAGCCGGCCGCAGTGGCCGCTGCACCTGGCCTACAACCTCGGGCGCATCGGCACCTACACCTTGCTCGGTGCCTGTGTCGGCCTGCTCGGCTCGGTCGGCCTGCTCTACGAGGGCATGCTGCCGGTGCAGATGACGCTGTACGTGCTCGCCAACCTGATGCTGGTGGCGCTCGGGCTCTACCTCACCGGCTTCACCCGCCTGCTCGCGCCCATCGAGCGCGTCGGTCACCTGCTGTGGCGGCGCATCCAGCCCGCCACCCGGCGCTTCCTGCCGGCGCGCTCGGTCGGGCAGGCGCTGCCGCTCGGCATGCTGTGGGGCTTCATCCCCTGCGGGCTCACCTATTCCATCCTCGCCACTGCGCTCGTCACCGGATCGGGTGCACGCGGCGCCGGCCTGATGCTGGCCTTCGGGCTGGGCACGCTGCCCAACCTGCTGCTGGCAGGCATGCTCTTCAAACGCTTCCGCGACATCACCCGCCACCCGAGGGTGCGCCTGGCCTCCGGGCTCCTCGTGCTCGGCTTCGGCCTGTTCGGGCTGTACCACGCCCCCTCGCTCGGTGGCGACCTGTGGCGCGGCGTGGTGTGCGTGACCTGAGGGTGCGACGGCACGCCCCTTTCAACCCATCGGGAGTCCTGGATAAATGAACGAAACGACGATCAAGGTCGAAGGCATGAGCTGCGGCGGCTGCGTGAAGAACGTCACCGGCGTGCTGAAGGCGCTGCCCGGCGTGGAGGACGTGCGGGTGTCGCTGGAAGGCGCATCCGCCACCGTGCGCCACGATCCGGCCAAGGTGTCGATCGACGCGTTGCGCGCCGCGGTCGAGGGCGCGGGCTTCGATTCCCCGGCCTGATCGGCAGCCTTAGCCGGGGGCATCGTCGCAGTGCAAGACATTGTGGTTTCCCCCTATAATCCGCGCACAATTTTTCCACGGGAGGGATGTATGGGCTTCGAACAGGTCAGCGCCGGCAAGGACGTGCCGAACGACATCAACGTCATCATCGAGATCTCCGCCCAGGGCGATCCGATCAAGTTCGAGGTGGACAAGGACAGCGGCGCCGTCTTCGTCGACCGCTTCATGGGCACCTCGATGCGCTACCCGCTGAACTACGGCTACGTCCCGCACACCATCGCCGGCGATGGCGACCCGGTCGACGTGCTGGTCGTGACCCCGTTCCCGCTGCAGCCTGGCGTGGTCATCCGCTGCCGTCCGGTCGGCGTGCTGAAGATGGAAGACGACGGCGGTGTCGACGCCAAGGTCGTTGCCGTGCCGGTGTCGAAACTGACCCCGCTGTACGACAAGGTGCAGACCACCGACGACCTGCCCGAGCTGCTGATGAAGCAGACGGTGCATTTCTTCGAGCATTACAAGGACCTCGAGCCCGGCAAGTGGGTCAAGGTCCTGGGCTGGGGCACGGTCGAGGATGCCAAGGCCGAGATCGTGAACGGCCTGGCGGCTGCCAAGAAGTAATCCCGGGAACGCACGTTTCCGGATGACCCGGGGCCCACGCATGCGTGGGCCCCGGCCGTTTACGGCGCGGCTGACGTGACACTGACGGGATTGGCAGTGCCTTGTCGGCCATGGGGGCTGATGTGGCAGCCGAGTCGCGGGGCAGGGGCCGGGTTCGCGGCCTGCGCTTCTCCTACAGCGGCTGCCACCTGCGAGGTCTCGTGCAGGAGTGGCGCAAGCCGCGAATGCGGCGGTGATCCGGGGGGCGCCCGCGTCGGTCCCTGCGTGGCCCTGTTCGCGGCTTGCGCCGCTCCTACGGAAACCGGCGTGCCCCGGGCGCGGGATAGAGGCGCGCCGTCAGACGTGCCCCCAGGAGGCCGAGCGGAGACGCCCACACGCGCCGTGACCTGGCATCGTGCTTGCTATCGTCATCGGAGGGTCGCGTCCTGGCAGGGCGCGTGCGAATGACGAAAACGGGGGATCCATGCTTGCGCTGCTGATGAAGATCAACAAGAACCTGATCCTCGCCATCCCGATGGCGATGGTGCTCGGCTTCGGCTTCGGGCTGCTCGCGCCGGTCGGCTGGCTGAAGTCGCTGATCGTGCCGCTGACCTTCCTGATGGTCTATCCGATGATGGTCAACCTGAAGCTCTCCAAGGTCCTCGAAGGCGGCGACCTCAAGGCGCAGGCGCTCGCGCAGGCGATCAATTTCGCCCTCATCCCCTTCGTCGCTTACGCGCTCGGCAAGGCCTTCTTCCCCGAGCAGCCGGCCTACGCGCTCGGCCTGCTGCTCGCCGCGCTGCTGCCCACCAGCGGCATGACGATCTCGTGGACCGGCTTTGCCAAGGGCAACCTCGGCGCCGCGGTCAAGATGACGGTGCTCGGGCTCGTCCTCGGCGCGCTCGCCACGCCGCTTTACGTGCGCTGGCTGATGGGCGCCGAGGTGCCGGTCGATATGGGCGCGGTGTTCATGCAGATCGTCGTCATCGTCTTCCTGCCCATGCTGGCGGGGCACTACACGCAGAAATGGCTGGTGGCGCGCCACGGCCAGGCCGCATACCATAAAGAGTGGGGGCCGCGCTTCCCGCCCTTCTCCACGCTGGGCGTGCTCGGCATCGTCTTCGTCGCGCTCGCCCTCAAGGCGAAGGACCTCGTGGCCCAGCCGGGCGAACTGATCGTGGTGCTGATACCGCTGCTGTGCCTGTATGCGATCAACTACGTTGTGAGTACCGTGGTGGCGCGTAGCCTGCTGCCCCGCGGCGACGCGATCGCGCTGGTGTTCGGCACGGTCATGCGCAACCTGTCGATCGCGCTCGCGCTGGCGATGAACGTGTTCGGCGCCTCGAGCTCGGGTGCGGCGCTGGTGATCGCGCTCGCCTACATCCTGCAGGTGCAGTCCGCGGCCTGGTATGTGAAGCTCACCGATCGCTTCTTCGGCCCCGCCGCACCCGCGAAGGCGGGGGGCTGAGCGGCGGCGCGGACGGAGCGATCGCGTCTCCGACCGCGTTTCCATGCTCCACGCCGCGACGGGTGGGTCGCCGGCATCTCCGACGCGCGAACACGGTTTGCGCCAAACGACCGCCTCAGCCCGCGACTCAGCCCGGAATTCTCGCCACGTGCAGCAGGTTGGTGCTGCCGCGTTGGCCGAAGGGCAGGCCGGCGATCACCACCACCGCGTCGCCGGCGCAGCCGAAGCCCAGGGTCGACGCCGCGCGTGCGGCGTGCTCGACCATCTCGGCGACGTCATGCACCTCCTCGAAGGGCACCGCATGCACGCCCCACACCAGCGCCAGCCGGCGTGCGGTGGCTGGCTGCGGCGTCAGCGCCAGGATGGGCGCCACCGGACGCTCGCGGCTCGCGCGCAGGGCGCTGAAGCCCGAGCTGGTGTAGGCCACCGTGGCCGCCGGTTCGAGCAGGCCGGCGACGCGGCGCAGCGCGCAGCAGATCGCGTCCGGGGTGTTCGCCGCGGCCGCCGTGTGGCTGGCTTCCAGTCCGGCGCGCCAGGCGGGGTCGCGCTCCACCTCGCAGACGATGCCGTGCATGATGGCCACCGCCTCCACCGGGTACTGGCCCGAGGCCGACTCGGCCGACAGCATCACCGCGTCGGCGCCGTCGTAGATCGCGGTGGCCACGTCCGAGGCCTCGGCGCGGGTGGGCACAGGCGAGGAGATCATCGACTCCAGCATCTGCGTCGCCACCACCACCGGACGGCCGGCTGCGCGTGCGGCCCGCACGATGCGGCGCTGCAGCACCGGCACCTGCTGCGGTGGCAGCTCCACGCCGAGGTCGCCGCGCGCGACCATGACGCCGTCGGCGAGCGCGATGATCGCGTCGAGCGCGTCGATCGCCGCCGGCTTCTCGAGCTTGGCCATGATCCAGGCGCGGTCGCCGATGAGTTCGCGCGCCTCGCGCAGATCCTCGGGGCGCTGCACGAAGGACAGCGCCACCCAGTCCACGCCCAGCGCCAGGCCGAAGTCGAGGTCGGCGCGGTCCTTGGCGGTGAGCGGCGAGATCGGCAGCACCACGCCGGGCACGTTCACGCCCTTGCGGTCGGACAGCGTCCCGCCCACCAGCACGGTGGTGTCGGCGAAGTCGGCGCCGCAGGCGTCCACCCGCAGGCGCAGCTTGCCGTCGTCGAGCAGCAGCTCGGTGCCGGCCTCCAGCGCGGCGAAGATCTCGGGGTGGGGCAGGTTGGCGCGCTTGGCGTCGCCGGCCGTGGGGTCGAGGTCGAGGCGGAAGCGTGCGCCGGGCACCAGGGCGACCTTGCCCTCGGCGAAGCGGCCGACGCGCAGCTTGGGCCCCTGCAGGTCCATCAGCACGCCGATCGGGCGGCCGATCTCGGCCTCGACCGCGCGGATCAGGCGGTAGCGTTCGGCGTGGTCCTCGTGGCTGCCGTGGCTGAAGTTGAGCCGGAACACGTCCGCCCCGGCCTCGGCCAGGGCGCGGATGCGTTCGCGGGTGGAGCTCGCCGGCCCGAGGGTGGCGAGGATGCGGGCGCTGCGTTCGCGTTTCATGTCGGGTCCTCGGCGGTTCAGGCGGCGGATCGGGGGTGGGGGAGGGCGTGTGCGAGCAGGGCGTCGACCCCGGCGCGGGCGACGCGGGCGTCCTCGCCGGCCTTCACGCCGGAGACGCCCACCGCACCGAGCACGCGGCCATCGACCACCACCGGCTCGCCGCCTTCGAGCGGCACCACCGGCATCGCCAGCGCGGCGAAGCGGCCGTTGTTGACCATGTCCTCGAAGGCCTTGCTCGGCTTGCCGCTGAGCACGCAGGTGCGCGCCTTCTCGGGGGCGACGATGGCGCTCATCAGGGGTGCGCCGTCCATGCGCTGCAGCCACAGGGCGTGGCCGCCCGCATCGCAGATCGCGATGCTGACCGCCCAGCCGTTGGTGCGCGCCTCGACCTCGGCGGCCGCGGCGGCGACGCGGGCGTCGGCCAGGGTGAGTGCGTGGGTGGGGATCATCTGCGGTCTCCGTCTTTCCATCGTTCTTGTGGGGTGGGCGAAGGGCGCGCTCAGCGCTCGCCGAGGTCGGTGAAGCGGATCCACTGCGCGCCCTTCCACAGCACCGTGCGGCCCATCTCGTGGAGCTGTTCGGCGCCCTCGACCACGGACAGGAAGTGGTTGCCGGCGAGCTGGCCCATCTTGCTGGCGAAGCAGCTGCTGCCGTAGGCGAAGAGGATCTCGGTCTCCGAGAGGCCGCCCGGGTAGAGCAGGATGTCGCCGCGCGAGGGGTGGCTGGTGTGGTTCTCGAACCCCAGGCCGGTGTCGAACTCGCCGAGCGGCACCCACACCGCCTCGCCGCTCCAGCGCGAGTGGATCACCTGGTTGGAGAAGGGCAGCAGCTCGAGGAAGGCGGCGCAGGTCTTGGGTGCGGCAGCCTCCTCCATGCGGGCGACGAAGCGGAAGGGGCCGACGTCGATGGCGAGATGGCGCATGGCGTCCTCCTTACTGGCCGATCTCGAAGTTGGCCATCTTCTCCAGCGCGCGCACCATCGCCGAGTGGTCCCACTTCGCGCCGCCGTGCGCGCTGCAGGCGTTGAAGAGCTCCTGCGCGGTGGCGGTGTTGGGCAGCGACACGCCGAGCTGGCGCGCGGTGGTCAGCGCGAGGTTGAGGTCCTTCTGGTGCAGCTCGATGCGGAAGCCGGGGTCGAAGGTGCGCTTGACCATGCGCTCGCCGTGCACCTCGAGGATGCGCGAGTTGGCGAAGCCGCCCATCAGCGCCTGGCGCACCTTGGCCGGATCGGCGCCGGCCTTGGCGGCGAGCAGCAGGGCCTCGCCCACCGCCTCGATGTTGAGCGCGACGATGATCTGGTTGGCGACCTTGGTGATCTGGCCGTCGCCGTTGCCGCCGACCAGGGTGATGTTCTTGCCCATCAGATCGAAGATCGGCTTCACCTTGTCGAAGGCGGCCTGGCTGCCGCCGACCATGATGGTGAGCGTCGCCGCCTTGGCGCCGACCTCGCCGCCCGAGACCGGGGCGTCGAGGTATTCGCAGCCGAGCGCGTTGATGCGGGCGGCGAAGTCCTTGGTAGCGACCGGAGAGATCGAGCTCATGTCGACCACGATCCTGCCCTTCGACAGGCCGGCGGCGACGCCTCCGGGGCTGAAGAGCACGTCCTCGACGTGCGGGGTGTCGGGCACCATGGTGATGACGATGTCGGCCTGGCGCGCGACCTCGGCGCCGCTCGCGCAGGGGCGGGCGCCGGCCTCGACGAGCACGGCCGGGGTGTCGCCGCGGGTGTGGGTGAAGACGGTGTGGCCGCCCTTGATCAGGTTGCCTGCCATGGGGGTGCCCATGATGCCGAGGCCGATGAATCCGATGTTTGCCATGTTGTTGTCTCCTGGATGTGCTTGAAGCGGTGTCGTTTCGTGTAGGAGCGCCGCAAGGCGCGAATGCAGCGGGTCGGTCTGCGAGCCGCTCGTCGCAGACCGACGGCCCGTTCGCGGCTTGCGCCGCTCCTACGGCGCTTTCGCAAGACCGTGTCGGTCCGTGTAGGAGCGCCGCAAGGCGCGAATGCGGCGGGTCGAGCCGCGATGCCGCTCGTCGCAGACCGACGGCCCGTTCGCGGCTTGCGCCGCTCCTACGGCGCTTTCGCAAGACCGTGTCGGTCCGTGTAGGAGCGCCGCAAGGCGCGAAGGTCGCTCAGCCGGCGAGCGCCCGGATCCAGCCCAGTCCTTCGCGGGTGCCGGCGGCGGGCTTGTATTCGCAGCCGATCCAGCCCTCGTAGCCGAGCTGGTCGATGAAGCGGAACAGCCAGGCGTAGTTGATCTCGCCGCTGCCCGGCTCGTGGCGGCCCGGGGTGTCGGCGATCTGCATGTGGGCGATCTTCGGCAGGTGCTTCGCGATGGTGTTGGCGAGCTCACCCTCCATGCGCTGCATGTGGTAAAGGTCGTGCTGCAGCCACAGGTTGGGCGAGCCGATCTCCTCGATCAGCGCGATCGCCTGTGCCGTGCGGTTGAGGTAGAAGCCCGGGATGTCGAAGGTGTTGATCGGCTCGACCAGCAGGCGGATGCCGGCTTCCTCCAGCCTGGCGGCGGCGAAGCGCAGGTTGGCGACCAAGGTCGCGTGCACCTTGTCGGCCTCCACGCCGGCCGGCGCGATGCCGGCGAGGCAGTTGAGCTGCTTGCAGCCGAGCGCGGTGGCGTATTCGATCGCGCGTCCGACGCCGTCCTGGAACTCGCCGACACGGTCAGGATGGCAGGCGATGCCGCGCTCCCCACCCTCCCAGTCGCCCGCCGGCAGGTTGTGCAGCACCTGCACGAGGCCGTGCCTGGCCAGGCGTTCGGCGAGCGCGTCCTTGTCGAAGGCGTAGGGGAAGAGGAACTCCACGCCCTTGAAGCCGGCTTCGGCCGCCGCCTGGAAGCGGTCGAGGAAGGGCACTTCGTTGAAGAGCATGGTCAGGTTGGCGTTGAACTTGGGCATTGCTTCGTCTCCGGTTGTCGGTTGCGGACGGGGCGGCCTGCCTGTGCCGTGACGGCCCCGTCCTCGGGGCGGTGCGTTCAGTCGAGCATCGAGATCGCGGTCGGGGCGTCCTCGCCACGTTCGGCGAGTTCCTCGAACTCGTTGATGGCGTCGATCTCGGTCCCCATGGCGATGTTGGTCACGCGTTCGAGGATGATCTCGACCACCACCGGCACGCGGAATTCTTCCATCCACTGCTTCGCCTGTGCGAAGGCGGGCTGGATCTCTTCCGGCGTGCGCACGCGGATCGCCTTGCAGCCCAGGCCCTCGACCACGCCGACGTGATCGACGCCGTAGCCTTCGGTCTCCGGGGCGTTGATGTTCTCGAACGCGAGCTGCACGCAGAAATCCATGTCGAAGCCGCGCTGCGACTGGCGGATCAGGCCGAGGTAGGCATTGTTCACCAGCACGTGGAGGTAGGGCAGCTTGAACTGCGCGCCCACCGCCAGCTCCTCGATCATGAACTGGAAGTCGTAGTCGCCGGAGATCGCCACCACCTTGCGACCCGGGTCGGCCGCGCACACCCCCAGCGCCGCGGGGATGGTCCAGCCGAGCGGGCCGGCCTGGCCGCAGTTGATCCAGTGGCGCGGCTTGTACACATGCAGGAACTGCGCGGCGGCGATCTGCGACAGGCCGATCGTGCTGACGTAGCAGGCGTCCTTGCCGAAGGCGAGGTTCATCTCCTCATACACCCGCTGGGGCTTCATCGGCACTTGGTCGAAGTGCGTCTTGCGCTGCAGCGTGCGCTTGCGCTGCTGGCACTCGGCGACCCAGGCACCGCGATCGGGCAGGGTGCCTGCGGCCTTCATCCCGTGCGCCACCTCGAGCAGGCGGTCGAGCGCCGCGCCCGCATCGGAGACGATGCCGTAGTCCGGGCCGAACACGCGGCCGATCTGGGTGGGCTCGATGTCCACATGCACGAACTTGCGTCCCCTGGTGTACACCTCCACCGAGCCGGTGTGGCGGTTGGCCCAGCGGTTGCCGATGCCGAACACGAAGTCCGATGCCAGCATGGTGGCGTTGCCGTAGCGGTGCGAGGTCTGCAGACCCGCCATGCCGGCCATCAGCGGGTGGTCGTCGGGGATCGCGCCCCAGCCCATCAGGGTCGGGATCACCGGCACGCCGACGAGCTCGGCGAATTCCTGCAATCTGTCTGCGGCGTCGGCGTTGATCACGCCGCCGCCGGCGACGATCAGCGGGCGCTCGGCGGCATTCAGCATGGCCATCGCCTTCTCGGCCTGGGCGCGGGTGGCGGCGGGCTTGTAGGCGCCGAGCGATTCGTAGGTGTCGATGTCGAACTCGATCTCGGCCATCTGCACGTCGAAGGGCAGGTCGATCAGCACCGGGCCGGGACGGCCGGAGCGCATGAGGTGGAAGGCCTGCTGGAACACGCGCGGCACCAGCGCCGGCTCGCGCACGGTCACCGCCCACTTGGTCACCGGCTTGGCGATGGACTCGATGTCGACGGCCTGGAAGTCCTCCTTGTGGAGGCGCGCGCGCGGCGCCTGCCCGGTGATGCACAGGATGGGGACGGAGTCGGCGGAGGCCGAATACAGGCCGGTGATCATGTCCGTGCCGGCCGGGCCCGAGGTACCGATGCACACGCCGATGTTGCCCGGGTTGGCGCGGGTGTAGCCTTCGGCCATGTGCGAGGCGCCCTCGACGTGGCGACCGAGGATGTGCCTGAAGCCGCCGTCCTTCTTCATCGCCGAGTACAGCGGGTTGATCGCGGCGCCGGGCACGCCGAACACGGTGCTCACGCCTTCCTTGCGCATCACCGCGGCGGCGGCGTCGACTGCTCTCATGCGGGCCATCTTCTGTCTCCTTGGGGTGGATGTCCTTGAAACCGATGGACGCAGCATACGGAGCGGGAAGGGCGGCTTGAATTGGGCTGGCAGTCGGTTCTGTAGATACTTAAAGTATCGAGTTGCAGGTTTGATGGCTTCCTCGGGCCGATATCCACGCCCGCTTATGTGCAGTATCGGTACTGGAAATATGGCCGATACGGGTCGCCGCCGAGAATCGCGACTTGCGTCGCTCCTACCGCCCGCGCGCAAGGCCCCCGGGCGCAGCGCTGTGGGAGCGACGCAAGTCGCAATCCGGCGGTCGAGCCGGCGCCCTTCGACCCTGGAGAAGAAAATGGATCGCTACACCGAACTGCGCAGCTTCGTGCTGGTGGCCGAGAAGGGCAGCTTCGCGGCCGCGGCGCTGGTGGAGGGCGTGACCCCGGTGGTCATGGGGCGGCGGCTCGACGCGCTGGAGAAACGCCTCGGGGTCAAGCTGATGCACCGCTCGACGCGGGGCCTGGCGCTGACCGAGCTTGGCGAGCAACTGCTCGACCAGAGCCGCGCGCTGCTGCGCGAGTTTGACGAACTCGAGCGCGCGGTCGGCGCCGGGCGCGACCTGGTGCGCGGCCATCTGGTGGTGTCCGCGCCCGCCGCCTTCGGCCGCCGCCACGTGGCCCCGCACGCGACCGCCTTCAAGGCCCTGCACCCCGAGCTGCGCATGTCCTTCAACTTCACCGACAGCGTGGTCGACCTCGTGCGCGAGGGCTACGACATGGCGATCCGCATCGGCGAGGTGACCGACCCCAACTACGTCGCCGTGCGCCTGTTCCCCAACCGTCGCGTGGTGTGCGGCACGCCCGACTACTTCGAGCGCCACGGCATCCCGCGCCAGCCCGAGGACCTCGCCCGCCACAACTGCCTCGCCTTCAACCTCGCCGGCGGGCAGCAGCGCGGCTGGTCCTTCCTGCGTGACGGCAGGTTGTTCGCCGTTCGTGTCGAGGGCGACCTGGCCTGCAACGATGGCGAGCTGCTCTACGGCTGGGTCAAGCAAGGTCTGGGCGTGGGCTGGCGCTCGACCTGGGAGATCCAGGCCGAGTTGAAGCGCGGCGAACTGGTCACCGTACTCGACGAGTTCGCGGTGCCGAGCTACGACATCCAGGCGGTGTATCCGCAGCAGCGTCATCTGCCGGCGAAGGTGCGGCGCTTCATCGAGCACCTCAGGGCGAGCTACAACCGGCCGGGGTATTGGGAAGAACGAGGGGAAGAACGAGGGGAAGAGTGAGGCAGGGAATCAGGGGCGCGGCAGGCAGGACTGCAGCTCGCGGCGGCACAGGTTCGCGAGCATCTTCGCCGCGCTGCCGAGCGGCACGCCACGCAGGGTCATCAGGCCGAGCGGCATGGTGGGCGGCAGCGGCTGCAGTGCGAGCGGGCGCAGGCCGACGCCGACCTGAGCATCGGTCACCAGTACCTTCGGGCCGTAGCCGATGAGGTCGTTGCGGCGGACCATGTCGAGGATGAGGTAGGGCGAGGAGCAGTGCAGGATGCGGGTCGGCGCCCGGAAACCCCGGGCGCGCAGCCACCCGACCAGGTTCATGCTCTGGCTGCCGGCGGAGAGGTTGAGCACCCATTCGGCGTCGGCCACCGCGTTCCAGTCGCGCGCTTCGGCCAGCGGGTGCGTGGCGCGCACCATCGGCACCGCGTCGATGTCGGCCAGGGGTTCGAACTCGATCTCGTAGGGCAGGTCCTGCGGAGAGGCGAGCGCGATCGCGAAGTCGATCTTGCCCTCGATCAGCCCGGGCAAGGCCTGCACCAGCAAGCCCTCGTGGAAGGTCAGCTCGGCGTCCGGCTGTGCCTTGCGGAACGCGGAAAGCACGGCCGGCAGCACCGTCGCCGTCAGCAGCGGCGTGATCGCCGCCTTTACATGCGCGCCCGCACCCCCCCGCATCTGGCGGATCTCCGCGCGCGCCTTGTCGATCGTCGCCAGCACCAGGCGGGCGCGCACGAGCAGCGCGCTGCCCTCCGGCGTGAAGCCGATGCCCTTGTAGCTGCGCTGCAGCAGCTCCGCACCGACGTCCTCTTCGAGCTCGCGCAGCGCCTTGGTCAGCGCGCTCTGGCTCAGGTTCATGGCGCGGGCCGCGGCGCGGATCGAACCGCTTTCGGCGACCTGCACGAGTGCCTTGAGCTGGTGGTCCTTCACGGTTCATGTGACCTCTGAAAGTTGTCATCCAGGAAAAAATATCGCCTTACGGTGTTCGGTGCAAGTTCCTATTATCTGGACATGAGCTAAATCTATGGTGAGCCGGATGACCACCCAGGAAGCAGTCGCACACGAGATCGATGCGGAGCAGATGAAGCGGTGGCGCCATGCCATCCATCGCAACCCCGAGCTGGGCTTCGAGGAGCACGCCACCAGCGCGCTCGTCGCCGAGCAGCTGCGCGCCTGGGGCTACGAGGTGCACACCGGCATCGCCGTCACCGGCGTGGTGGGGGTGCTGCGGGTGGGCGATGGAAGCGGGCGCACGATCGGGCTGCGTGCCGACATGGACGCCATCCCGGTGCAGGAGATGACCGGCCTGCCGTGGGCCAGCATCGTTCCGGGCAAGATGCACGGCTGCGGCCACGACGGCCATACCGCCATGCTGCTCGGCGCGGCGCGGGCGCTCGCCGCACGGGTGAAGGGCGGGGCACTGCAGGGTGACGGCACGCTGGTGCTGATCTTCCAGCCGGCCGAGGAGCTCGGCGGCGGCGGCGGCGCGCGGCGCATGATCGAAGACGGCCTCTTCGAACGCTTCCCCTGCGATGCGATCTTCGGCATGCACAACTTTCCCGGCATCCCGGTCGGCCAGGTCCATGTTCGCCCGGGCGCCTTCATGGCCTCGTCCGACAAGGTGCTGATCCGCTTCATCGGCCGCGGCGGGCACGGCGGCATGCCGCACATGGCGGTCGATCCGACCCTGCCGGCGGCGGCGACGGTGCTCGGGCTGCAGTCCATCGTCGGGCGCAACGTCAATCCCAACCTCGCCGCGGTGATCAGCGTCGGCCGCCTCCAGGCGGGCGCGGCCTACAACGTCATCGCCGAATCCGCCGAGCTCGAGTTGAGCGTGCGCACCCTCGATCCCGAGGTCCGCGACCTGGTCGAGCGCCGCATCCGCGAGCTCGCCGAAAACCAGGCGCGTGCCTATGGCTGCAAGACGGAGATCCGCTACGAGCGCGGCTACCCGGTGCTGGTCAACGCCGCCCGGCCCACCGCCTTTGCGGTCGAGGTCGCGCGCCAGACCTTTGGCGCCGAGCACGTGGTGGCCGATGCCCAGCCGCTCACCGGCAGCGAGGACTTCGCCTTCCTGCTCGAGCAGGTGCCGGGTTGCTACCTGCTGGTCGGCAACGGCGACAACGGCCACGCCGAGGGCCGGTGGTCGGGCGAATGCATGGTCCACAACCCGCACTACGATTTCAACGATGCCTGCCTCGCGGTGGGTGCCCGGCTGTGGATCGGCCTGGTCGAGCAGTACTTCCATAACTAGATCCTGCAAGGAGACACCATGAAACTCAGCAAGCTGTTCGCCACCCTGTCCGCCGGACTCGTCCTCGCCACCGCTGCCGGTCTTCCCGCCGCCCAGGCCGCCACCACCCTGACCATGTCGAGCTGGGTGTCGCCCACCCACTTCCTCACCCCCGAGGTCTTCCAGCCCTGGATCGAGGACGTCAAGCGCGTCACCGAAGGCCGCGTCGACGTCCGCATCCTGCCCAAGCCGGTGGGCGCTCCTGCCCAGCACTGGGAGCTGGCGCGCAAGGGCGTGGCCGACATCACCTGGGGCAACTTCACCTACGAGCCGGATCGCTTCAAGGCGGTGTGGTTCTCGGAGATGCCCTTCATCGGCACCAAAGCCGAGGCGTCCTCGGTGGCGCTGTGGGAAACCTACGAGAAATACCTCGCCGGCAAGCCGGCCTTCGAGGGCGTGGTCATGCTCGGCGTCGGCCTCTTCGGCGGCGGCCAGATTCACCACGGCAGCAAGAACATCGTCGAGCCCGACGACCTCAAGAACCAGAAGGTGCGCATGGGCGGCCCGATCCAGAAGCGCCTGCTCGAGGATCTGGGCGCGGTGGCGGTCGCCGGCCCCGGCCCGAAGGCCTACGAGCTGCTCGAGAGCGGGGTGGTCGATGCGTCGCTTCACACCATCGAGTCGGTCATCAACTTCCGCGTCGAGGACAAGCTCAAGCATCACACCATCGTCCCGGGCGGCTTCTACGACGCGAGCTTCTTCGTCGTCATCAACGAGGGCAAGTGGAACAAGCTCTCCGAGGCCGACCGCAAGGCGATCATGAGCGTCTCCGGCGAGAAGCTGTCGCGCCTGTGGGGCCAGCGCTTCGATGCGCAGAACAAGGCCGGCGAGGCCAAGCTGCGCGCCGAGGGCCATGTCTTCAACGCGCCCTCGAAGGCGCTGTTCGAGCGCATCGGCGCGGTGCGCGAGCGCATGCTCGCCGACTGGGCGGCCGAAGGCCCGAGCTTCGGTGTCGACAAGCCGATGGAGATGCTCGAGTTCTTCGAGCAGCGCTACAAGGCCCACGCCGGCAAGTGACCGCTGCTTGATCCCGGAGGTGGCCGGCCCGGACCGGCCACTCCCACATGGAGAGACACATGGACGCGTATCTGTCCCGCATCCGCAAGGGCGTCGAGGCGCTGCTCATCCTGACCCTGGCGGGCATGGTGCTGCTGACCTTCATCGACGTCATCGGCCGCCGCCTGTTCGGCGCGCCGCTCTACGGCGCGCACGACGCCACCGAGCATCTGATGGCGATCATGGTGTTCTGCGGCCTGCCGCTGCTTACCGCCGCGCGCGGCCACCTCACCGTCGATCTGTTCGACAAGTGGCTGCTACGCCCGGGCTGGGTGTGGTGGCACCGGCTGGTGTCGGCGCTGGTGGCGCTGGTGCTGCTGCTGATCGCCTACGAGTTCCTGAACTCGGCCATCGAGGCCGGCAAGATCCAGGAGATCAGCCAGTCGCTGTCGATCCCGCGCGGCGGCATGTATGGCTTCATCGCCTTCACCTCGCTGCTGTCGGCCCTGGCCGCGTTGCTGGGCTGTTTCGCCGCGCCGCCCTCGCATCCCGTCACCGTCCAGTCCCACGCCACCCAGGAGCGTGCCAAATGACCGTCGGACTTCTTTCCCTGCTGGCCGTGCTGGTGCTGGCATTCCTGCGCGTGCCGCTCGCCTTCGCGCTGCTGTCGGTGTCGCTCGGCGGCATCGGTGTGGTCATGGGCTGGGACGTCGCGCGTTCGCTGGTGCCGATGACGATCTCGGAGGCGGTGTTCTCCTACGAGCTGGCCGTGGTGCCGATGTTCATCCTGATGGGCAACATCCTCGCCCGTACCGGGATTTCGGATGACCTCTTCCGCGCTGCCAACGCCTTCCTCGGGCCGGTGCGAGGCGGGCTCGCGCTGTCGACCATGGTCACCTGTGCCGGCTTCAGCGCGGTGTGCGGCTCCAGCCTGGCGACCGCGGCCACGATGTCGAAGGTCGCCTACCCGAGCATGAAGCGCTACGGCTATTCCGACGCGCTCGCCTCGGCCACCATCGCCGCCGGCGGCACGCTCGGCATTCTCATCCCGCCCTCGATCATCCTGATGATCTACGGCATCCTGACCCAGACCAACATCGGCCACCTGTTCGTCGCTGGCGTGGTCCCCGGGCTGCTCGGGCTGCTGATGTACCTCCTGGTGATCTATGCGGTCGCCCGCATCAGCCCGCAGGATGCGCCGCGCGGCGAGCGCACCACGATGGCCGAGAAGCTGCACGCGCTGCGCGGGGTGTGGCCCTTCACGCTGCTCTTCGTGCTCATCATCGGCGGCCTCTACGGCAAGCTCTTCACTGCAACCGAGGCGGCGGGCATGGGTGCGGGCCTGGCGCTGATCCTCTCGATGGTGCAGGGGCGCATGAGCTGGCAGGACTTCCGCCATATCTTCATCGAGACCGCGACCACCTCGGTGATGCTGTATTCGGTGCTGTTCGGTGCGCTGCTGTTCGCCAAGCTGATCTCGTTCTCGGGCCTGGGCGAGGGCATCCTCGAGCTCTTCAACCAGGCGGGCCTCGGTCCCTGGGGCACCATCGTCGCGATCCTGGTCGTGTTCCTGCTGCTGGGCTGCGTGATGGATTCGCTGGCCATCATCCTGATCTGCGTGCCCCTGTTCGTGCCCATCCTGCTCGCCCACGGCTTCGACCTGGTGTGGTTCGGCATCATCGTCGTCGTCGTGACCGAGATCGCGCTGATCACGCCGCCGATCGGCATGAACGTGTTCGTGCTCAAGGCCACGCTGCCCCACGTGCGGCTCGGCGCGATCTTCCGCGGCCTCACGCCCTTCATCGCGATCGACCTGGTGCGGCTGGCGCTGCTGGTGATCTTCCCGTCGATCTCGCTGGCGCTGGTGGCGTTCATGAAATAGTTTGAAAGCGGGCGCGACCGACGCTTTCCAGGTCGGCCGCGCCCGCTGCGCGTGATCGTGGCCGGCCTTCCCCACCCCTTGCTCAGAGAGAATCCAAAATGAAAACATCCAGG
This sequence comes from Thauera sp. DNT-1, assembly GCF_055393985.1. Lineage (NCBI taxonomy): Bacteria > Pseudomonadati > Pseudomonadota > Betaproteobacteria > Rhodocyclales > Zoogloeaceae > Thauera > Thauera sp. DNT-1. The sequence goes on from NZ_AP043752.1 coordinate 4,086,732, forward strand.
CGAACATTCACGATGCTGCGCCTCGCCGCGGCCCTTGCCCTGCTCGGCCAGGGCGCTGCCGCCTCCGCCCAGGCGCTCGACGACGCCACCCTGCAGGCGCTCGCCACCCGCTTCGACGCCATCCAGCCGCGCATGGTCGAGTGGCGGCGCGACATCCACCAGCACCCCGAACTGTCCGGCCAGGAGGTGCGCACTGCGGCGCTGGTCGCCGAGCACCTGCGCAAGCTCGGCATGGAGGTGCGCACCGGCGTGGGCGGCCACGGCGTGGTCGGCCTGCTCCAGGGCGGGAAGCCGGGCAAGGTCGTCGCGCTGCGCGCCGACATGGACGCGCTGCCGGTGGCCGAGGTCACCGGGCTGCCCTTCGCGTCGCAGGTCAAGCAGATGAACATGGGCGTCGAGTCGCCGGTCATGCACGCCTGCGGCCACGACGGCCACACCGCGATGCTGATGGCGGTGGCCGAGGTGCTGGCCGGCATGCGCGAGCAGATCCCGGGCACGGTCAAGTTCGTCTTCCAGCCCTCTGAAGAAGGCCTCTCGTCGGCGCCGGTAGCCGGCAAGAGCTGGGGCGCCAAGGCCATGGTGGAGGAGGGCGCGCTCGACAACCCGCGCCCCGACGTCGCCTTCGCGCTGCACATCATCCCCAACATGCCCTCGGGCATGATCGGCTACCGCAGCGGCCCGCAGTTCGCCAGCGGCGACACCGTGCGCATCAAGATCAAGGGCAAGCAGACCCACGGCGGCTTCCCGTGGAACGGTGTCGATCCGATCGTGGTGTCGGCGCAGGTGGTAACCGCGCTGCAGACCATCGTCAGCCGCCAGCTCAACATCAGCAAGGAGCCGGCGGTGCTGTCGATCGGCCAGATCAACGGCGGCAACCGCGAGAACATCGTCCCCGAGGCGGTGGAGATGGTGGGCACGCTGCGCGCCTTCGACGAGGCCATGCGCGCCGACGCCAAGGAGCGCATCACGCGCACCGCGGAGTCGATCGCGGCCGCCAGCGGCGCCACCGCCGAGGTCAGCTTCGGGCCGTCCGCCTATCCGGTGACGACCAACCCCGAGGCGCTGACCGAGATGCTGGCCCCGGTGCTGAAGAAGGTGAGCGGCGGCAAGGCGATGCAGACCTCGCGCCTGATGGCCTCGGAGGACTTCTCCGAGTTCCAGAAGGTGGTGCCCGGCCTGTACATCATCCTGGGCGCCGCACCCGAAGGTAAGACCCCGGCCACCGCGGCGCCCAACCACAACCCGGCCTTCGACTTCGACGAGGCGGCGATGCCGGCCGGTGCGAAGGCGATGGCGGCGATGACGCTCGAGTTCCTGGCAAAGCCCTGAGCGGCCTTCGCGTCGTCCGCTGCAACGCAAACGGGGGCCAGCGGCCCCCGTTCTTCATGCTGCGTGCGCCGTGTTGGGCAGCGGCCTCTCGCTCAGTGCGCCTCGGCCGCCTTCGCCGCCTCGATCGCCCCGGCGCGGTCCTCACGGCCGCCGTTGAAGTACAGGTTCAGCACCACCGCCGAGATCGCCGTCAGCAGGATGCCCGACTCGAGCAGCGGGTGCAGGCTGTGCGCCATGTGCTGCATCCAGCGCGGCGCCACCAGCGGCACCAGGCCGAAGCCGATCGACAGCGCGACGATGTAGAGGTTGTTGCGGTTGGCGCGGAAATCGACGTTGGCGAGGATGCGGATGCCGGTCGCCGCCACCATGCCGAACATCACCAGGCCCGCGCCGCCGAGCACGAAGGTCGGCACCGACTCCACCAGCGCCGCCATCTTGGGCAGCATGCCGAGCACGATCATGATCACGCCGGCAGCCACGCACACCCAACGGCTCTTCACGCCGGTCACGCCCACCAGGCCCACGTTCTGCGAGAAGCTGGTGTAGGGGAAGGTGTTGAAGAGGCCGCCGATCAGCGTGCCGAGACCGTCGGTGCGCAGGCCGGCGGCGAGCTCGCTGCGGCTGATGCGCTTGTCGGTGATCTCGCCGAGCGCGAGGAACATGCCTACCGACTCGATCATCACCACGATCATCACCAGGGTCATGGTCAGCACCATCACCGGGTCGAAGGTCGGCATGCCGAAGGCGAAGGGGGTCACCACGTCGAACCAGTCGGCCTTGGCGACCTTGTCGAAATGCATCTTGCCCATCACCACGGCCACCACGCAGCCCACCACGATGCCCAGCAGCACCGCGATGTTGGCCACGAAGCCGCGTCCGTAGCGCACCAGCAGCAGGATCACCACCAAGACGAAGGCAGCCACCGCCATGGTGTCGAGCGCGCCGTAGCTCGCGTTGTCCACCATCGGGATGGGGCCGGGCAGCTTGGCGAGCTCCACGCCCGCCTCGGCGGCCCTGGCCTTGGCGCCGTCGACCATCTGCACCAGCTTGGGCACATCCACGCCCTGCGCGAGGTGGGCCGGCCCGCCCAGCGCCCAGCCCACACCCACCCGCATCAGGCTGATGCCGATGATCGCGATGATGGTGCCGGTCACCACCGGCGGGAAGAAGCGCAGCAGCCGGCTCATGAAGGGGGCGATGAAGATCGACAGGATGCCCGCGCCGATGATCGCGCCGAAGATCGCCCGCGCGCCCTCGGGGCCGCCCTGCACGTTGGCCATCGCCACCATCGGCCCCACCGCGGCGAAGGTCACGCCCATCATCACCGGCAGCTTGATGCCGAAGTACTTGCCGAAGCCGAGCGACTGGATCAGCGTCACCAGGCCGCAGCAGAACAGGTCGGCGGAGATGAGCAGGGCGACCTGCTCGGGGCCGAAGCCGAGCGCGCGCCCCACGATCAGGGGCACCGCGACCGCGCCGGCATACATCACCAGCACGTGCTGCATGCCCAACGCGGCGAGCCGCCCGCCGGGCAGTTTCTCGTCGACCGGATGGACCGGGTCGCTTCCGCCTTGCAGTGCGAGGTCGGACATGTTCGTCTCCTTCATGTTTTGTGTGTCTCTTCCGCGCCGTCCCGCCCGGGTGGTCCCGGGTCATCGCGGCGCCGTGCAGGGGTCGGGGTGGTGGTGCGCCCTCTGCCGTCGGGGAGGGGCGGAGGGCGCGGCCAGGGTCTGCTGCCGACTTGAACCGGAGTCTAGGGATTCGCCTTCGCGGCGGGAGCGAGTCTGGCGAATACCTCGAATATAAAATTTTATATTTTTGCGGTGCAGCATCACGTGGCGTGAAGGGCTCGCAGCGGCATCCGCGGGCGGCGCGCATTCAGTACAGTGCGCCGGTCAGCAGCAGGTAGCCGGGCAGCCAGGCGGTGCCCATGCCCTGGACGATCGCCATCCACGCGGTCGCGCGCGCGATCGGTCTGTGCAGGGCCAGCAGCAGGAAGAACATCAGCCACAGCACCGCCCACGCCGCCCACGACAGGCCGAGCCACCAGTCCCAGGTGCTGTCGGCGGTGCGCAGGGTGTCGGCCGCGATCGGCAGCGCGGTGATCGCCACGAACAGGCTGAACCAGCCCAGCCCGCGCCCGTCGGCGCCGGTGAGGCGGTTCCAGGCCACCCACAGGTAGGTGAAGGAGAACAGCAGCGAGAAGGCCGCGGCGCGGATCGACGCCGCGTCGGCGTCGGCGCCGAGGGCCAGGCGCAGGCAGACCAGCAGGGTGAGTCCGCCGGTGCAGAGGTTGATGATGGTGATCTCGCGGTCGCCGATGCGGCCGAGCATCCACAGGCCGTTGAGGATCAGGACCGCGCCGACGTAGAACAGGGACAGGCCGAGCAGCATGAGGTTTTCCAGGGACGTACGATGGGGCCGCGCAGTGTAGGTGGCCGAGACGCGCGCGCGCAGTGCGGCAGGCTGATGCCGCGCATCAGGGCGCGCACACGTCGCGCTTCCCCGTCGCGCGACGCCGCGTGCCGATCGCCCGCTCCCCGCGGATGGGCTACATCACCGATGCGATATGACACCCCCGGCGGCGCTGGCGCATAATCCGTCCCGCACTGTTGCTCGCCGCCGTCTCCCCGGCGGATCCCTTCGGCCGCGGCTCCCTTCCGGGGCGCCGCGGCATTTTCCTTTTGGAGGTCCGATGTCCGCATCCGGCTCGCCGCGCCTGGCGCTGTCCGCGCTCGCGCTCCTGTCGCTGATCTGGGGCTACAACTGGGTGGTCATGAAGCAGGTCATCCAGTACGTCGATCCCTTCGACTTCTCGGCGATCCGCACCGCGCTCGGCGCCGCCACGCTCTTCGTGGTGCTGATCGCACTGCGTCGCCCGCTGGGGCTGCAGCAGGTGCGCGAGGTGGCGCTGCTCGGCGTGCTGCAGACCGGCGCCTTCACGGCGCTGATCCAGTGGGCGCTGGTGGCCGGCGGCGCGGGCAAGACCGCGGTGCTGGTGTATACGATGCCGTTCTGGGTGGTGCCGATGGCCTGGTTCGTCCTCGGCGAGCGCGTGCGCGGCATGCAGTGGGTGGCCAATGCGATCGCCGGCTGCGGCCTCGTGCTGGTGCTCGAGCCCTGGGCGATGGGCGGCAGCGCCTTCAGCAACCTGCTCGCGGTCGCCGGCGGGGTGACCTGGGCGGCGGCCTCGGTGCAGGCCAAGCGCATGCGCCGCGCGCACGACTTCGACCTGCTCTCGCTCACCGCCTGGCAGATGCTGTTCGGCGCGGTCGCGCTGTGCGTGCTGGCGCTGCTCCACCCCTCGCGGCCGATCGACCCGACGCCTTACTTCTGGGGCGCGCTGGTGTTCAACGCGGTGTTCGCCACCGGGCTGGCCTGGCTGCTGTGGCTGTTCGTGCTGCAGAGGCTGTCCGCCGGCGTGGCGGGGCTGTCCGCGCTCGGCATCCCGATGGTGGGTGCGCTCGCGGGCTGGATCGAGCTCGGCGAGCGCCCCACCGCGGTGGAATTCGCCGGCATGGCGCTGATCGTCGGCGCGCTGGCGCTGACGAGCCTGTGGTCGCTGCGCCAGGCCAGGCGCGCGTCGCCGCGCTGAGCGGCGGGCGCGCCGCGCTCAGGCGCCGATCGCGACCACGCGCGGCTTTGCGTAGCGCTCGGCGGGCGCGAAGCGGTCGATCAGCGCGCCGAGGGCCGCGGGCGCCACCGGCGGGCTGAACAGATAGCCTTGCAGCGCGTCGCAGCCGGCGGCGGCGAGCAGCGCGCGCTGCTCCTCCGTTTCCACGCCTTCGGCGACCACGCGCAGGCCCAGGCCGCGCGCCAGGCCCAGGGTTGCATCCACGATGATCGAGCTCTTCGGGTCGCGGCTCAGGCCATCGACGAAGCTGCGGTCGATCTTCAGCTTGGTGAGGGCGAAGCGGCTCAGGTAGGCGAGCGAGGAGTAGCCGGTGCCGAAGTCGTCGAGCGCGACGCTCACCCCCATGCGGCTGATCGCCTCGACCTGGCGCGCGCCGTGCTCGCTGTCGCTCATCATCGCGCTCTCGGTGAGCTCGAGCTCGAGCTGGCCGGGGTCGATGCCGGTGCGCTCGAGCACCTCGCGCACGCGCTCGGGCAGGCGCCCGCCCGCGAGCTGGTGCGCGGAGACGTTCACCGCCACGCGCACCGCCGGCAGGCCGGTGTCCTGCCAATGGCGGACCTGGCGGCAGGCGGTCTCGAGCGCCCAGTCGCCGATCGCGACGATCAGCTCGCTCTCCTCGGCCACCGGGATGAACTCCGCCGGCGACACCCAGCCCAGCGCGGGGCTGTTCCAGCGCAGCAGCGCCTCCACGGTGCGTACGCGGCCATCGCGCACGCACACGATCGGCTGGTAGTAGAGCTGCAGCTCGCCGCGCGCGAGCGCATGGCGCAGCTCGCTCTCGACCTCGATCCAGCGCCGTGCCCGGGTGTCCATGCCGGCGGTGAAGAAGTGCAGGCGGTTGCCCAGGCCGTGGCGGATCTGCGCACGCGCGGCCTCGGCCGCCTGCAGCAGGTGCTCGGCGTCGGCGCCGTCCTGAGGATGGACGCTGATGCCCAGGCTCGCGCTCATGTGCAGGAGCTGGCCGTTGACCGTCACCGGGCGGGCGATCTCGTCGAGGATGCGTCGCGCGAGCGCGGCCAGCGCGTCGGCATCGGTGAACTCGGTGATCAGCACGAGGAACTCGTCACTGCCCAGGCGGGCGAGGCTGCTGCGCCGCTTCAGGCAGCCCGCGATGCGCTCGGCCATCACTTGCAGCAGGCGGTCGCCGGCGTCCTGACCGAGGCTCTCGTTCACCCGCCGGAAGCGGTCGAGGTCGAGCAGCAGCACCGCGGCCTTGCCCTCGCCGGCGGAGGCGCGCTCCACCGCCTGCTGCAGCCGCTCCATGAAGAGCTGGCGGTTGGCGAAGCCGGTGAGGGGATCGTGGTGGGTCAGGTAGTCGAGCCGGGCCTGGTCCCGCTTCTCGCGGCTGATGTCGCTGAACATGCCCACGTAGTGCGTGGGCAGGCCGTCGGCGCCGCGCACCGCACGCAATGCCAGGCGCTCGGGGTAGATCTCGCCGCTCTTGCGCCGGTTCCACACCTCGCCGACCCACGAGCCGCGCGTGACCAGCGCGTCCCACATGCCGGCGTAGAAGGCGGCGTCGTGGCGGCCGGATTTGAGCACGCGCGGATTGAGCCCGAGCACCTCGGCGCGCGCATGGCCGGTGATGCGCTCGAAGGCCGGGTTGCAGTCGAGGATGTCGCCGGCGAGGTTGGTCACCACGATGCCTTCGTGCAGGCCCTCGACGACCTCGCCCCAGATGCGCAGGTGGGCCTCGCGGGCACGCAGGCCGTCCTCGGCGTGGCGGCGGGCCCGGCGCCCGCGCGCCTCGGCCAGGCCGCGCGCCAGCGCCGGGGCGAGGCGCGCGAGATCGTGCTTGTGCACGTAGTCGTGTGCGCCGAGCGCCATCAGGCGGCCGGCCTCCTCGTCGGCGAGCGAGGCCGAGACGACCACGAAGGGCAGGTCGAGGCCGCTCGCCTGCACCTGGGCGAGCGCCTCCTCGGGGCTGAACCCGGGCAGGGCGTAGTCGCACAGCACCGCGGACCACGCGCAGGCCTCGAGCGCGGCGCCGAGTTCCGCGGCGCGATCGACGCGGCGCGCCGTCGCCACCGTGTAGCCGGCGCGCTCGAGCTGGCGCACGACCAGCGCGGCATCGGATTCGTTGTCCTCGACGATCAGCAGGTTGACGGTCTCGCCCATGCTTGCCCTTCCATTGCGGGGTGCGGCCGCAAGCGCACTCCGGCACTCCGGTCCATGCGGCGATGATAAGCCGGCGGGCCGTGGCGGCAATCCCTTGGATTACCGAGGCGCGTCTAGGGTTGTGGAGCGCTTGCCGAGCGTGATGAGGCCGCGGCGCGCGGCCTCGAGCAGCAGGTTGGCGATGTCGCGCACGCCCAGGCGCTCCATGATCTGCGCGCGGTGCGCCTCCACGGTCTTGACGCTGAGGTCGAGCCGGCGGGCGATCTCCTTGGTGCCGAGGCCGCTGCCGATGAGCTCGAGGATCTCGGTCTGGCGCGGGGTCAGCACGCTCGCCGCGCGTTCGTCCTCGGGCGGACGGGCGAGCATGTTGCCCACCAGGTGGCGCGACACCGCCGGGCTCAGATAGACGTCGCCGCGCATCACCGCCGCGATCGCCATCTCGAGCTCGGCCACCGCGGCGTCCTTGAGCAGGTAGCCGCGCGCGCCGCAGCGCAGCGCCTGCTCGAAGAAGTCGCCGGTGTCGTGCATCGACAGGATCACCACCTTGATGTGCGGATGCGCCGCGGCGATCGTGCGTGTGGCGGCGAGGCCGTCCATGTCGTCCATCGCGATGTCCATCAGCACCAGGTCGGGCTGCATCGTCGCCGCCAGCTCGACCGCCTGACGGCCGCTGCTCGCCTCCTCGATGCCGGCCACGCCCGCGATGGAGCCGAGCAGCGCGCGGATGCCCGCGCGCACCAGGCTGTGATCGTCCACCAGCAGAACTCGCATTCCTTCCATGGCCGAATCCTACGCCGCGGCGGCGTGTGCGGTACAGGGCAGGCTGACCCGGATGCGGGTGCCCGCGCCGGGCGCCGCGTCGATGTGGACCTCGCCGCCGATGAGCGCGGCGCGCTCCTCCATGCCGAGCAGGCCCACGCTGGCGCCCTCCAGCATGCGCCGGCGCGCGCGCGCGAGGTCGAAGCCGCGGCCGTCGTCGGCGATCTCCAGGTCCAGGCGGCCGTCCGCGGCCGACAGGGCGATGCGCACCCGCTTCGCCGCCGCATGGCGGACGACGTTGGTGAGCGCCTCCTGCAGCAGGCGGAAGCACACGATCGCGCAGCGCTCTTCCGCCTTGAACTCGCCCACGCTGCCGGCGAAGTCGAGCGCCAGCCCGGCGCGCGCGCATTCGCGCTCGGCGTGCCAGCGCAGCGAGGCTTCCAGGCCCATGTAGTCGAGCTGCGGCGGGCGCAGGTTCAGGGACAGGCCGCGCACCTGCGCGAGCGCCTCCTCGGTGGTGTGGATGGCCGCGGCCAGGCGCGCCACCGCCGGGCCGGCGTCCAGATGCGGGGTCATCGCCTGCAGGTCGAGCTTGACCGCGGTCAGCGCCTGGCCGATCTGGTCGTGCAGCTCGTAGGCCACCGCACGGCGCTCGGCCTCCTGGGCGTCGAGCACGCGCAGCGACATCTGGCGCAGGCGCGCGTTGGCGGTGCGCAAGGCCTCGGCCGCGGCGCGCTGCGCGGTGACATCGTGCACCGTGCCGATCAGGCGCGGCGTCGCAGCCTCGACGCCGCGGCTGCGGGCGGCGCACTCGAGCACGTAGCGCAGGCTGCCGTCGGCATGGACGATGCGGTACTCCAGTTCCACGCGCTCGCTGCCGGCCGCGAGCTCGCGATGCGCCTGCAGCAGGCGGCCGAGGTCGTCCGGGTGCACGCGGGTGAGCAGGGCGTCGAGCGCATCCTCGCCCGCCACAGGGGCCATGCCGAAGAGCGCGAACAAGGTGTCCGAGCACCATGGCGCGCCGCCCGGCAGGTCCCTGCGCCACTGCCCGACCCCGCCGATGCGCTGCGCCTCGCGCAGCACCGCCTCGCTGTCGTGCAGGGCGGCGAGCGCGCGTCGGCGCTCGGCGCGGACGCGCGCCTCGCCGAGCTCGCGCTCGATCGCGGGGGCGAGGCGGGCGAGGTTGTCCTTCATCAGGTAGTCGTGGGCGCCGCGGCGCATCAGTTCGATCGCGGTCTCGTCGCCGATGGTGCCCGAGACCACGATGAAGGGCAGGTCGAGCCCGCTCGCGTGCAGCTCGGCGAGCGCGCTGCGCGCGTCGAACCCCGGCAGGTTGAAGTCGGAGAGCACCACGTCCCAGGTCTCCTCGACGAGCGCCGCACGCATTCCGGCGCCGTCCTCGATGCGGCGATGGCGCGGCGCGAAGCCCGCTCGGCGCAGCGCGCGCAACACCAGCAGCGCATCGCTCTCGGAGTCTTCCACCATCAGCACGGCGAGCGCGCGCGGCGCGGGAGCGGTGCGAGACTCCGCAGGCGAGCTCGGGGAGGGGGCGGAGGCGGAGTTCGGGAGAGGGGTCAAGGCGCTCGCCTCAGGCAGGCGTTCCGTTGCGTGCAGGGGCCGGCGGCCCGGGCAGCAGCGGCAGGGTGAAGCGGAAGCAGGCGCCCTCGCCAGGGCTCGCCTCGGCCTCCAGGGTGCCACCGTGACGCTGGATGATACGCTGCACGATCGCCAGCCCGATGCCCGTGCCGGGAAACTCGCGCTGCGAGTGCATGCGCTGGAAGGGCACGAACAGCCGGGCGGCGTGCTTCATGTCGAAGCCCGCGCCGTTGTCGCGCACGAAATACTGCCGCAGCACGCGCGTGCCGAGGGGATCGACGATTTCCCGGCAGCCGAGTTCGACGCGCGCCCGCGGCACGCGCGCGGTGAACTTGCAGGCGTTGTCGCACAGGTTGGCGAGCGCGATCCCGAGCAGGCGGCGGTCGCCCCAGACCGTCAGCCCGGGGGCGATCACGAACTCGATGTCGCGCCCCGGCCAGCTCTCGCGCACGCGCTCGGCCACCTCGCGGGCGAGCAGGTCGAGCTCCAGCCACTCGAAGGACGGCTCGCTGCGGGTGACGCGGGCCAGCTGCAGCAGGTCCTCGATGAGCAGGTTCATGCGCGCGCATTCGCCGCGGATGCGTGCGAGGTATTCCTGCGCTTCCACGGGCAGGGCGGCGCCGTGATCCTCCTCGAGCGCCTGCGCCCAGCCGCCGATGCCGCGCAGCGGTGCGCGCAGGTCGTGCGACACCGAGTAGCTGAAGCTCTCCAGCTCGCGGTTGGCGAGTTCGAGCTGGCTGCGCTGCTGGTGCAGGGCCTGCAGGGTCTCGCCGAGCGCGTCGGCCATGTGGTCGAACTGCGCACCGACCTGGGCGATCTCGTCCTTGCCGGACATGCCGAGGCGGTGCTCGTAGTGACCCTTCTCGATCGCCCGCGCGCCCTTGTGCAGTTCCTGCAGCGGATCGAGGATGCGGCGATGCACCAGGAAGAGCTCCAGGCCGATCACGAGGCCCAGTGCGAGGATGAGGCCCGCGATCAGGCGCTCCTGATCGGCATGCAGCCGTTCCAGCCGGGCCTGGCCGAGATCGAGCAGGCGCAAGGTGTCGCTGGCCACCTGCTGCGTCGCCTCCATGAAGTGCACCGAGGCCATGCGCTGCGCGTCGAGCAACTCGGGCGTCGGCGTGCTGCCCGCGGCCTCGCGCAGGCGATCGGCGGCGAGCGCCTCGAACAGCGCCGGCAGTTCCGCGTGGCGTGCGCGCAGGCCCGCGATGATCGGCTCGCCGGGGGTGCCGTCCATCAGCGCGGGCGCGAGCAGCGCGCCGAGCGCCTGGTGGCTCTCGTACCAGCGCGCGCGCGCGGCCGGCGAGGGCTCGGCGAGGAACTCGAAGATGCGCGAGCGCATCTGCGCGGCGCCCACCGGCCCGATCTGCGCCGACATGCGGCCGCGCTCCAGTTCGGCGCGCAAGGCCAGGTTGTTCGCGATCCACAGCCCCGTGGCGACCACGACGGTGATCAGCGACGCGATCGCGATCGCCCATTGCTGCCTGCGGATCAGCACGCGAATCCCTCCGTCTCGATGAGCCTGCTCCTGCTTTCCGACTAGTCCAATCCCCTAGGGGCATGCACGGAATTTTACCGATTGTCCCTAGACGCCCCGGAGCGGGAACATGCAGGCGACGGAAATGCATGCCGCCGGCAAACCCCGGGCGGATGCGGAGTTTAACGGCACTCCCCGGATGGGTTCCATCTTCGCGCGGAGCGCTCCGTGAGCGAAGTCCGCACGGAACAGGAATCGTCGCAGCGCCACAAGGCGGGTGCGGCACAAGTGGAGAAGCCTCAAGTGTCCCAAGCCCCCCAGGCTCCCGCCTCGAAGGATTCGCAGCTCCTGCCCCTGGCTGCGCTCGCCGCGCCCGGGTTGGCGGGGGCGCTGCTGCTCGGCGCGCTCGTGCCGGGCGCGGCGGGCGTCGTCGCGGCGGGCGTCGTCGGCGTCGCCGGCCTCGCCCTGCCATGGTGGATACTGCGTCGCGAGCGCGCCCGCCAGGCTGACGTCGCGGCGCGCGTGGCCACGGCGGAGCGTGCGCGCCTGGCCGAGCGCGAGGCCTACCTCGCCAGCCTGCAGCAGTTGGCGCAGGCCGCGCTGGCGCGCTGGCACGACCACGTGGGCATCTCGCGCAGCCAGACCGAGACCGCCGTGGGCGCGCTCGCCGGCGAGTTCGCGCACATCCTCGAGCGCCTGCAGGACGCGCTGCTGCGCTCGCGCCAGTCCACCGCCGACCGCGGCGAGGACAGCGTGGTCGGGGTGATCGGCCATGCCCGCGGCGAGCTCGACCGCGTGCTCGCCGGGCTCAACGCCGCGCTCGCCGAGAAGCAGAGCCTGTCGCAGGCGGTCGCCCGCCTCGCCCAGGTCACCGAGGAGCTGATGCGCATGGCGAGCGAGGTCGGCGAGATCGCCAAGCAGACCAACCTGCTCGCGCTCAACGCGGCGATCGAGGCAGCCCGCGCCGGCGAGTTGGGGCGCGGCTTCGCGGTGGTCGCCGACGAGGTGCGCAAGCTCTCCGACCTCTCCGGCGCCACCGGCGAGCGTATCCGCGCCAAGGTCGAGAGCGCCCACGCCGCGATGGCCGAGGCGCTCGCAGCGGCCGAGCACATGGCCCGCGGCGACGCCGTCCTGGTGCGCGACTCCGAGGCGGCGATCGGCAGCGTGGTCGGCCGCTTCGACCAGGTCGGCAACGCCATGGCGCAGGCCGCGCGCGCTCTCGAGGAAGACAGCACCGCGGTGCAGTCCCGCATCGAGGGCGTGCTGGTGCAGCTCCAGTTCCAGGACCGCGTCAGCCAGATCCTCGAGGCGGTGCGCGCCGACATGGCGCGCCTCGCCGCCCAGGTCGCCGAAGACGAGGCCCGCCTCGCCGGCGGGCGGGTGCCGGCGCCGATCGACGTCGCCGCCTGGATCGCCGCGCTCGAGCGCACCTACACCACCCTCGAACAACACGCCCGCCGCGCCGACGCGAACCCCGCCCCGGCTGGCGGCGACATCACCTTCTTTTGAGCAGGAGTACTCCCCCATGTCCAAGACCGTGCTGATCGTCGACGACTCCGCCTCGCTGCGCCAGGTGGTGAGCCTGTCGCTCAAGGGCGCCGGCTACCAGGTGATCGAGGCCTGCGACGGCCGCGACGCCCTCGGCAAGCTCGGCGGCCAGAAGGTTCATCTCATCATCTCCGACGTGAACATGCCCAACATGGACGGCATCGCCTTCGTGCGCGAGGTCAAGAAGAACCCGAGCTACAAGTTCACCCCGGTGATCATGCTCACCACCGAGGCCGCCGAGGAGAAGAAGCGCCTCGGCCAGGAAGCCGGCGCGCGCGCCTGGGTGGTCAAGCCCTTCCAGCCGCAGCAGATGCTGGCGGCGGTGTCCAAGCTGGTGATGTGAGCGCGCCGACCATGGACACCCCTGCACTCGACACCCCCGCGGCCGGCGTCGCCCGCCTCGCCCCCGAGGGCGAACTCGGCATCTACACCGTGGCCGCGCTGCGCGAGGCCTGGCTGCAGGCGCTCGCCACCCACGAAGCGCTAGAGATCGACCTCGGCCGCATCGACGAGATCGACACCGCCGGCCTGCAGCTCATGCTGATGGCCAAGCGCAGCGTCGGGCGCAGCGTGCGCTTCGTCAACCACTCCGCCGCGGTGCTGCGCCTGCTCGACCTCGCCCGCCTCGGCGGCGCGCTCGGCGACCCGCTGCTCGAGGACGCCGCGCCGGCCACGCAGGAGGCACGCTGATGGACCTCTCCCAGGCCCTGGCCACCTTCCTCGACGAGAGCCGCGAGCTGCTCGCGCAGATGGAGGAGATCCTCCTGCGCGCCGAGACCGCCGCGCTGCCGACCGACGAGCTGCACGCGCTGTTCCGTTGTGCCCACACCATCAAGGGCTCGGCCGGCCTGTTCGGGCTGGACGCGGTGGTGCACTTCACCCACGCCGTCGAGAGCGTGCTCGACCGCATGCGCAACGGCGAGCTCGAACTCTCCGACGCCCTGATCAACCTGCTGCTCGAGTCGCAGGACCACATCGCCAGCCTCGTCGCCGCGGTCGCCGCCGAACTTCCTCCGCCCGAGTTCGAGGGCGCGCCGCTGCGCGCCCGCCTCGAAGCCTTCTGCGCCACGACGCCCGCCACCCCTGCCGCACTGCCGGCGACCGTGGCGGGGGGGGACCCGGTCGTCTGCTCCGCGACCGAGGCCGCGCCCGCGCTCGAGGTCGGCGGCAGCGTGGCGCTCGGCGCCGAGCACTGGCACCTGTCGCTGCGCTTCGCGCCCGAGGTGCTCAGGAACGGCATGGACCCGCTCGCCTTCATCCACTACCTGCGCACCCTCGGCGAGCTCGTGCACGTCGAGACCATCGCCGACACCCTGCCCGAGCTCGCCGCCGGCGACCCGGAAAACTGCTACCTCGGCTTCGAGATCGCGCTGCGCAGCACGGCCCCCCGCGCCGAGATCGAGGCGGTGTTCGAGTTCGTGCAGGACAGCGCGCGCATCGTGCTGGTGCCGCCGGCGGCGCGCGTCGAGGAGTACCTCGCCCTCATCGAGGCGCTCGACGAGGACCCGCGCCGACTCGGCGAGATCCTCGTGACCTGCGGCTCGGTCACCGCGCGCGAGCTCGAGGCCGCGCTCGCCGCCCAGCACGTGCAGGCCGAGGCGCCGCGCGTGGGCGAGCTACTGGTCGAGCACGCCGGTGTGCCCGCCCAGGTGGTGCAGGCCGCGCTCGGCAAGCAGAAGGCCGCCGAGGAGCGCCGCGCCAGCGAGACGCGCAGCGTCAAGGTGCCCGCCGACCGGCTCGACGCGCTCATCGACCAGGTCGGCGAGCTCGTCATCGCCGGCGCCGCCACCCAGCTGCAGGCGCAGCAGGCCGGCAGCCGCGCGCTGCAGGAGACCGCCGCCAACCTGCTGCGCCTGGTCGAGGACGTGCGCGACGCCGCGCTGCGCCTGCGCATGACCCCGATCGGCGAGGTCTTCAACCGCTTCCCGCGCGTGGTGCGCGACCTCGCGCGCGAGCTCGGCAAGGACATCGAGCTGGTGATCCGCGGCGCCGAGGCCGAGCTCGACAAGTCCATGGTCGAGAAGATCGGCGACCCGCTCATGCACCTCGTGCGCAACGCCCTCGACCACGGCATCGAATCGCCCGAACGCCGCGCCGCGGCGGGCAAGCCGGCGCGCGGCCGGGTCGAGCTGCGCGCCTTCCACGAGTCGGGCAGCATCGTCATCGAGGTCGCCGACGACGGCGGCGGGCTGGACGCGCGGCGCATCCTCGCCAAGGCCGTCGAGCGCGGCCTGGTCGCGGCGGACGCCGTGCTCTCCGAGGCCGAGATCCACCGCCTCGTCCTGGCGCCGGGCTTCTCCACCGCGGCCGAACTCACCAGCCTGTCCGGCCGCGGCGTCGGCATGGACGTGGTCAAGAGCAGCGTCGATGCGCTGCGCGGCACCCTCGACATCCACAGCGCGCCGGGCTGCGGCACCACGATGCGGCTGTGCCTGCCGCTCACGCTGGCGATCATCGACGGCTTCCAGGTCGGTGTCGCCGGCGCCACCTTCATCCTGCCGCTCGACGCGGTGGTCGAGTGCATCGAGCTGCCGGCCGACGCCGGCGCCGCCGGCTACCTCGACCTGCGCGGCCAGGTCCTGCCCTTCCTGCGCCTGCGCGCCCTGTTCGCGCTCGAGGGCGCACCGCCGCCGCGGCAGAACGTGGTCGTGGTGCGCTTCGGCGGGCGCCAGGCGGGGATCGCGGTGGACCATCTGCTCGGCGAATGCCAGGCGGTGATCAAGCCGCTCGGGCCGCTCTTCGAGCGCGTCGCCGGCATCGCCGGCTCCACCATCCTGGGCAGCGGCGAGGTGGCGCTGATCCTGGACGTGCCACAACTGGTCCAGCGTGCGATCGCGCACGAGGGCCGCGACACCGGGGGTGCGCCGCGGGCGCGCTTCCTTGCTGCATGAATGCTGCAGAAGAAACCGGAAACAGGGGAAAGCGAATGTTCAGGAACATGAAGGTGGGTATGAAGCTGGGGCTGGGCTTCGGCCTCGTGCTGGTGCTGCTGGGGACGCTGCTCGCGGTGGGCATCCTGCGCCTGACCGACATCAAGCACGATGTCGACGTGGTGGTGGACGAGCTGTGGCCCAAGACGCAGCTGCTGCAGGACGGACTGGTCGGGGTCAACGAGATCGCCCTCGGCGGGCGCGAGCTGGTCATCGCCGAGAACGGCGAGCAGATCGGCCGTGCCAAGGACCGCATGCTCGGCGGGCGCGAGCGCATCGGCAAGGCCTGGGACGCGCTCGCGCCGATGCTGGTGCAGCCGCGCGGCAAGGAGCTCTTCGCCGAGGTGCTCGACAGCCGCCAGCGCTTCATCCCGGCGCAGAACCGCCTCATCGAGCTCGTCGAGCAGGGCCGTGCCGACGAGGCGCGCGCCTTCCTGCGCGGCGACTACGACGCCATCGCGGTGCAGTACCGCCAGCGCGTGAACGCGCTCACCGCCTACCAGGGCGAACTGCTCTCCGGTACCGGCAGCGCGACCGCCGCGACCGTCGCCGCGGCCACGCTGACCATGTCGGTGCTGGGCGGCATCGCCCTGCTGGTGGGCGTGGCGGTGGCGATCCTGATCACCCGCGGCCTGCTGCGCCAGCTCGGCGGCGAGCCCGACTACGCCGCGGAGATCGCGCGCAAGGTCGCCGCCGGCGACCTCACGGTGGACGTGCAGTTGCGCGCCGGCGACAGCGCCAGCGTGCTGGCGGCCATGCAACGCATGGTGGGCAGCCTGTCGCACACCCTGGGCGAGGTGCGCGGCGCGGCCGACGCCCTGTCGGCGGCCTCCGAGCAGGTGAGCGCGACCTCGCAGTCGCTGGCGCAGGGCTCGTCCGAGCAGGCCGCCAGTCTGGAGGAGACCTCGGCCTCGATCGAGCAGATGTCGGCCTCGATCGGCCAGAACACCGAGAACGCCCGCGTCACCGACGGCATGGCGAGCAAGTCCGCCGCCGACGCCGACGAGGGCGGCGATGCGGTGCGCGCGACGGTGGAAGCGATGCGTTCGATCGCCGACAAGATCGGCATCGTCGACGACATCGCCTACCAGACCAACCTGCTCGCGCTCAACGCCGCGATCGAGGCGGCGCGTGCCGGCGAGCACGGCAAGGGTTTCGCGGTGGTGGCGGCCGAGGTGCGCAAGCTCGCCGAGCGCAGCCAGGTCGCGGCGCAGGAGATCGGCGAACTGGCCGGCTCCAGCGTGAAGACCGCCGAGCGCGCGGGTGCGCTGCTCGAGCAGATCGTGCCCTCGATCCGCAAGACCGCCGAGCTGGTGCAGGAGATCACCGCCTCGTCCGAGGAGCAGTCGGCCGGCGCGGGGCAGATCAACATCGCCATGAGCCAGATCAGCCAGACCACGCAGCAGAACGCCTCGGCTTCGGAGGAGCTGTCGGCGACCGCCGAGGAGATGAACAGCCAGGCCGAGCAGCTGCAGCGCCTGGTGGCGCAGTTCCGCCTCGACCCGCAGGCGCAGCTCGCCGGCGGCGATGGCGGCGCCGCGCGCACCACCCGCGGCCAGCCGGCGCCTGCGCGCAGCACGCGCGAGCCGCGCCGCATCGGCCTCGGCAACGCGCAGCCGGCTTTCGCGTCCGCCGCCGCGGACCCGGAATACGTGCGCTTCTGAGCGGGGAGCGCCATGTCGCAATCCAGCCTTCAGGCGGTCGTCCCCGCCACCGCCAGCCTGCGCGCCGGCGCGGCCGCGGGCGGCCAGTACCTGGTGTTCACGCTCGGCGGCGAGGTCTTCGCCATCGACATCCTGCAGATCCGTGAGATCATCGAATTCGGCGAGCTCACCGAGGTGCCGATGACGCCGCCCACCGTGCGCGGGGTGATCAACCTGCGTGGCGCGGTGGTGCCGGTGATCGATCTTGCCGCGCGCTTCGGCCGCGAGCGCATTCGCAGCGGGCGGCGCAGCTGCATCGTCATCGTCGAGGTGGGTGGCGAGGCCGGCACGCAGACGCTGGGCGTGATGGTCGACGGCGTCAGCGAGGTCATCGACATCGCCGCCGCCGACATCGAGCCGGCGCCGTCCTTCGGGGCCCGCATCCGCACCGACTTCATCGCCGGCATGGCGCGCCGCGAAGGGCGCTTCGTGATCCTGCTCGAGGTCGGGCGGGTGTTCTCGATCGACGAACTCGCCGGCATCGGCGCGCTCGCCGGCGCCGCCGAGCACTGAGCCGGTCCTCCGGGAGGCCACGCATGTCCGAGATCAGCATCACCCAGGCCGAGTTCGAGCAGTTCCGCGCGCTCATGCATCGGGCCGCCGGCGTCGACCTGCCGCCGCAGAAGATCAGCCTGGTCAGCGGCCGCCTGGCGCGGCGGCTGCGCGCGCTCGGGCTCGCCAGCTTCGGCGACTACCATCGCCTGGTGTCGAGCGCCGGCGCGCACGACGAGTTCGAGCGCATGGTCGACCTGCTCACCACCCACGAGACCTATTTCTTCCGCGAACCCAAGCACTTCGACTTCCTCGCCGAAAGCGTGCTGCCCGCGCTCGGGCGCACGCGCACGCCGCGCTTCTGGAGCGCGGCGAGCTCGTCCGGCGAGGAGGCCTACAGCCTGGCGATGGTGCTCGCCGACCGTCTCGGCGGCGACGCGCCCTGGGAGGTGTTCGGCTCGGACATCAGCCGCGAGGTGGTGGAGAAGGCGCGCGGCGGCGTCTATGCGATGAACCGCATCGACGGCATCCCGCCCGACTACCTGCGGCGCTACTGCCTGCGCGGCGTAGGCAGCCGCGACGGTACGCTGCAGGTCGACGCGGCGCTGCGCCGACGGGTGCGCTTCGCCCAGGTCAATCTCAACGGCAACCTCGCCGGTGTCGGCGACTTCGACGTCGTCTTCCTGCGCAATGTGCTGATCTACTTCGACCTGCCGACCAAGCGCCGCATCGTCGAACGCATCGTGCGCCAGATGCGGCCGGGTGGCTGGCTGTTCATCGGCCACTCGGAGAGCCTCAACGGCCTCGACCTCGGCCTGCGCCAGGAGCGGCCCACCATCTACCGGCGAATGTGAGCATGCGGCCGGCTTCGCGCAACACGATCGAGATCTTCCTGCAGCCCGGCGAGTTCTGGTTCGGCGACCGCGACACGCGCATCCGCACCCTGCTCGGCTCCTGCGTGTCGATCACGATGTGGCATCCGCGCCTGCGCATCGGCGGCATGTGCCACTTCATGCTCCCCGAGCGCGGCGTGCGTGCGTGCGCCGATGGCCTGGACGGGCGCTATGCCGGGGACGCGATCGCGCTCTTCCTGCGCGAGCTGCGCGCCGCCCACACTCGGCCGCAGGATTACCAGGTCAAGCTCTTCGGCGGCGGACGCATGTTCCGCAGCCGCCACGCCGCGGGCGCTCCCGCCGCGCTCGACGTCGGCACGCGCAACGTCGAGGCCGCGCGCATGCTGCTGCGCACGCACGGCTTTCGCGTGCGCGCCGCCCACGTCGAGGGCGAGGGCCACCGCAATCTGATCTTCGACATCGGCAGCGGCGAGGTCTGGCTGCGCCACGTCGCTCCGGCGGCGGCGAGCGCCGCGGTGATCCACACCGAAGTCCCCTCCCAAGCCCACCCCGGAGTTCACCCGGAATCCGCGAGCGAGGCCGCATGAACGCCCCCATCCGTGTCCTCGTCGTCGACGACTCCGCCGTGGTGCGCCAGGTGGTGAGCGAGATCCTCTCCGCCGCACCCGGCATCGAGGTCGTCGGCACCGCCTCCGATCCGCTCTTCGCCATGGCCAAGATGCGCCGCGACTGGCCCGACGTGATCACCCTGGACGTGGAGATGCCGCGCATGGACGGCATCAGCTTCCTGCGCCAGCTCATGGCCGAGCGCCCGACCCCGGTCATCGTGTGCTCCACGCTCACCTCGCGCGGCGCCGAGACCACCATGCAGGCGCTCGCCGCCGGCGCCGTCTCCATCATCGCCAAGCCCACGCTCGGCCTGAAGGGCTTCCTCACCGACTCCGCCCAGGAACTCGTCGCCGCCGTGCGCGCCGCGGCGCGTGCGAACCTGCGCGCGCTACGGGCGGGGGCGGGCGTCGGCGGGGGTGGTCCCGGCGTTGGTGGTCGAGCAGGGTCCGGAGCTGAAATCGGCTCCGCAACGGGGCCTGGCGGAGCGGGCGTGGCTGCCGCTCCGGGCGTCGGCGTGGCGGCCGCGCGCGGTGCAGCGGGCGCCGGACCGGCCGGGTCGGGCGCGCGCGGCGGATCGAACGGCGCGCCCGGCGGCGCGCTCGCGCGCCCGGCCGCGGCGACCGCGATCGTGCCCGCCGCCGTGGCGCCCGCGCGCGCCGAGGCCATGGCCGAGACCACCGACCGCATCATCGCGCTCGGCACCTCCACCGGCGGCACCCAGGCCCTCGAGGCGGTGCTGCGCGGCCTGCCGCGCACCGTGCCCGGCATCGTCGTGGTGCAGCACATGCCGGAGAAGTTCACCGCGATGTTCGCCCAGCGCCTCGACCAGGTGTGCGCCCTCGAGGTGCTCGAGGCCCGGGACGGACAGCGCGTCCTCCCCGGACGGGTGCTCATCGCACCCGGCGGGCGCCACATGACGGTGCGGCGCAGCGGCGCGCAATACCTCGTCGAGGTGCGCGACGGCCCGCCGGTGAACCGCCACCGCCCCTCGGTCGACGTGCTCTTCCGCTCGGTCGCCCGCTGCGCCGGGCGCAACGCGCTTGGCGTGATCATGACCGGCATGGGCGACGACGGCGCCCGCGGCCTGCGCGAGATGTTCGACGCCGGCGCCCAGACCATCGCCCAGGACGAGGCCAGCTCCGTGGTCTTCGGCATGCCCAAGGAAGCCATCCGCCTCGGTGCGGCCACCCGCATCCTCGCGCTCCAGGCCATCGGCCCCGCCATCGAGCAATACACCCGCGCCAGCTGAGCCCCCGCCCCGCGGTGCGACGTTTCCGCAGGAGCGACGCGGGACGGCGACC
The DNA here is from genome assembly GCF_055393985.1 of Thauera sp. DNT-1. Lineage (NCBI taxonomy): Bacteria > Pseudomonadati > Pseudomonadota > Betaproteobacteria > Rhodocyclales > Zoogloeaceae > Thauera > Thauera sp. DNT-1. Next base: position 4,107,082 of record NZ_AP043752.1, read on the forward strand.
CCCCGCCGCGCGTCCTCGCCGTCCCGCACGCAGCAATCGCGACTCGCGTCGCTCCTACGGTGCGGCTGCGGGTGCGCGCTGGTTTCTGTGGGAGCGACGCGAGTCGCGATCGGGCGGTTCGGCGGCGGTGGGCGGTGGTGGCTCGAAGGCCGCGATCGCGACTTGCGTCGCTCCTACGGTGCGGCTGCGGGTACGCTGGTTTCTGTGGGAGCGACGCGAGTCGCGGTCGTGTGGTTCGGTGGCGGTGCTGGCGGGGGGGCGGGGGGCGTGCTTGAATGCAGGATCTCTCCGCGCTTTGCCGCCCCATGTCCAAGGTCTTCATCTCCTACCGCCGCGACGACAGCGCCGGCTTCGCCGGGCGGCTCGCCGACGCGCTCGAACGCCGCTTCGGCGCCGACAGCGTGTTCCGCGATGTCGACGACATCGCCGCAGGGGCCGATTTCGGTGTGGTCATCGAGCAGGCCCTGCAGCAGGTGCAGGCGGTGCTGGTGGTGATCGGTACGCGCTGGCTCGACGCGCGCGACGGGCGCGGGCGTCGGCTCGACGATCCCGGCGACTACGTGCGCCGCGAGGTCGAGCTCGCGCTCGCCTCGGGGAAACCCATGATTCCGGTGCTGGTCGGCGGGGCGACGATGCCCGCGGCCGAGGCGCTGCCGGCGACCCTGCGCGGGCTGGCCAACCGCAACGCGCTCGCGCTCGGCGATGCCGGCTGGGTTGCGGATCTCGCCCGCCTGGAGGCGGCGCTTGTGCAGTGGGTGGCGCCGCCCGTGTCGCCCGCACCGGTGCGTGGACGGCGGGCGCTCGCGGCCGCGATCGCGGCGCTGGTCCTCGCACTCGGCGGCGGCTGGTGGTGGCTGCGGGATGGCGACGGCGGGCTGCAGGCGATCGTCGGCGCATGGAGCGCCGAGGTCGCCTATCCGTGGAACCTGACGCTGCGCGAGCATTACGTGTTCACGCTGGAGGACGGCCGCATCGGCGGCAGCGCGAGCTTCCTCGGCGTGCCGCGCGCGCTGGAGGCGGTGGCGTGGGGGGACGGGCGGCTGCGCTTCCTCACCCGCAGCGAGACCGTGTCCGGCAACGAGCCGCCGCGCGAGATGGGCCAGCTCTACGAGGTCTGGCGCGAGGGCGAGACGCTGCGCGTGCGCCTGCAGATCCGCCGCAGCCATTCGGTCGATGCAGCACTGGAGTTCACCGCGCAGCGCCAATGAGGCCGGCTCAGCACTGGGCTGCACGGCCCGATCGCGACTCGCGTCGCTCCCACGGCAAGCACCGCGCGTCCGGAGCCGCATCCGATCGCGACTCGCGTCGCTCCCACGGCAAGCACCGCGCGTCCGGAGCCGCACGCGATCGCGACTCGCGTCGCTCCCACGCCAAGCACCGCGCGTTCGGGGCCGCATCCGATCGCGACTTGCGTCGCTCCCACGGCAAGCACCGCGCCTGCGGGGCCGCAGCCGATCGCGACTTGCGTCGCTCTCACGCCAGGCGCCGCGCGTCCGGAGGCGTGCTGTAGGAGCGACGCGAGTCGCGATCGAGCGGCGCGGCTGGATGTCGGTCGGTGCGAATGCGCTGCTTGCTGGCCGTGACCGGCCGGGCGTGGCAAAGTAAGGGCCGGCTCCGACTCCCAACCCGACCCCGCGCGCGCCAACATGTACGGCATCACCGACCTCTTCACCTTCGTCCTCGGCACCATCTTCATCGTCCTGCTGCCCGGCCCCAACTCGCTCTACGTGATGGCGGCGGCCTCGCGCTGGGGGGTGCGCGCCGGCTACCAGGGCGCGGCGGGGATCTTCGTCGGCGACACCGTCCTGATGCTGCTCGCGGTGACCGGCATGGCCTCGGTGCTGCGGGCCACGCCCGAGCTGTTCATGGTGATCAAGTACGCGGGCGCGGCCTACCTGGCCTGGGTGGGGCTCGCGCTGCTGCGCGGCGCGCTGGCGACCTGGCGGCGCGGGGACGAGACGGCGGACGCGGTCGGCGACGGCAAGCCCGACTATCCGCCGCTGCGCAGCACGCCGCACCCCTTCCGCACCGCGCTGCTGATCAGCCTGATGAACCCGAAGGCGATCCTGTTCTTCGTGTCCTTCTTCATCCAGTTCGTCGATCCGGCCTACGAACACCCGGCGCTGTCCTTCGTGATCCTGGGTGTGATCGTGCAGGTGTGCAGCGTGCTCTACCTGTCCACGCTGATCTTCGCCGGCGCGCGCCTGGCTGCGCAGTTCCGCCGCCACCGCCGCATGGCTGCGGGGGCGACCGCGGGGGTGGGCGGGGTCTTCATCGGCTTCGGCGCCAAGCTCGCGACCGCGACGCTGGGCTAGGAGTCTGCGCGGCAGAACTCCAGAGCGTGTTTTCTAGCAGAATGATTGGCGAACCGCGAGGTGCTGCACGAGACTGAGGCCGTGGTCAAGTTGCTTTGCGACGGCGCGGCGCGCATGCCGGACGGCAACGGGGACAGGTTTGCCCCCTTTTCCCGTCATGCCGTCCTCAATGTGCTCATCCTGCGCAGGTTCAGCGCCATACAGACGAGCTTCCACTCCGCTTTGACGCGCTCCAGGCCCCGCAGGCTGAACTGCCGGAATCCCAACACGTTCTTGATCCAGCCGTTGGGCGGTTCGGCGATCCATTTCCGTTTTCGGTAGGCGCTCTTGCCCGCCTCGCTCTCGAGCTTGTCGGCCATCTGCGCGGTGTGCGGATTGCGTTCGCGATCGAAGCCGAGTCGGCGCTTACCTTCCCGGCCCAGCGCCACCACCAGTTCGGTCCCGCACCCGTCGAGTTCCCGGAACGTTTGCTCCGAGCGGTAGCCGGTGTCGGCCAGCGCCTGGCGCGGTCGGTGTTCGACGTTGTCGCGCACGGCCTGCAGTACCCCCGCCAGTTGCCCGGCGTCGCTGGCGTTGTTGGTCAGCTCGGCCGCCACGATGATGTGGGCGGTCTCGTCGACCGCCGTCTGGGCGTTGTAGCTCGGATCGAAACCGCCGCCGGCGCGCTTCATGATGCGGCTGTCCGGATCGGTGAAGTTCTCCTGCGCCTTGTCCTCGGGCACTCCAAAGTCGCGCTTGTAGCGCCCGCCCTTCGGTTTGCCGTCACCGCCGCGCGGGCGACGCTCGTCATCGTCGCTGCGCCCGCGCGCCTGATCGGCCTCGCGCTGGCGCTGCTCGAGCCGCGCCCGGGCTTCAGCAATCGCCGTCAGCCGCGCCTCGCGCCGCGCGATCTCGGCCGGCACATCCCACTCGGGCTCGTTCCGCTCGGCGTCGTCGGCGGCCTTGGCCCGATTGAGCAGCGCCTCGATCTGCCGTTTCAACTCGGCCTCCGCCTTCACCATATGGCCGTAACTCATCGCCTTGTGGCGGCTGGCGTTTGCCTTGACCTTGGTGCCGTCGATGGCCACCGTCCCGAGCTTGACCAGCCCCATCTCGCGGGCCAGTCGCACCACCTGCACGAACAACTCGCTCAGCTCCTTCAAATGGACCGCGCGAAAGTCGCTCAGCGTGCGGTGGGCCGGGAAGTTGTCTGCCGCCAGGACCCGGAACGCCACATCCTCGTGCAGCTTGCGCGCGATCTTGCGCGAACTGAACACGCCCGTGGCGTACGCATACAGCAGCACCTTGACCATCATGGCCGGATGAAACGGCTGGTTGCGCGGTCCGCCACCGGCATACCGGGCGTGGAACGCGCTCAGATCCAACCCGTCGACCGCGTCGCTGATGAAGTACGCCAAGTGGCCTTCGGGTAGCCACTCCTGCAGCGCCTGGGGCAGCAGCATCTGCTGCTGCGGGCAATAGGGCAGATAGCTCGTCATCTCGACAGTCTACCGGCCCCGAAACGCCCGCGAGGACTTAACTCACCGACGCTTGGCTTCTGCCGCGCAGACTCCTAGGAGTCTGCGCGGCAGAACTCCAGAGCGTGTTTTCTAGCAGAATGATTGGCGAACCGCGAGGTGCGGCACGAGACTGAGGCCGTGGTCAAGTTGCTTTGCGACGGCGCGGCGCGCATGCCGGACGGCAACGGGGACAGGTTTGCCCCCTTTCCCCGTCATGCCGTCCTCAATGTGCTCATCCTGCGCAGGTTCAGCGCCATACAGACGAGCTTCCACTCCGCTTTGACGCGCTCCAGGCCCCGCAGGCTGAACTGCCGGAATCCCAACACGTTCTTGATCCAGCCGTTGGGCGGTTCGGCGATCCATTTCCGTTTTCGGTAGGCGCTCTTGCCCGCCTCGCTCTCGAGCTTGTCGGCCATCTGCGCGGTGTGCGGATTGCGTTCGCGATCGAAGCCGAGTCGGCGCTTACCTTCCCGGCCCAGCGCCACCACCAGTTCGGTCCCGCACCCGTCGAGTTCCCGGAACGTTTGCTCCGAGCGGTAGCCGGTGTCGGCCAGCGCCTGGCGCGGTCGGTGTTCGACGTTGTCGCGCACGGCCTGCAGTACCCCCGCCAGTTGCCCGGCGTCGCTGGCGTTGTTGGTCAGCTCGGCCGCCACGATGATGTGGGCGGTCTCGTCGACCGCCGTCTGGGCGTTGTAGCTCGGATCGAAACCGCCGCCGGCGCGCTTCATGATGCGGCTGTCCGGATCGGTGAAGTTCTCCTGCGCCTTGTCCTCGGGCACTCCAAAGTCGCGCTTGTAGCGCCCGCCCTTCGGTTTGCCGTCACCGCCGCGCGGGCGACGCTCGTCATCGTCGCTGCGCCCGCGCGCCTGATCGGCCTCGCGCTGGCGCTGCTCGAGCCGCGCCCGGGCTTCAGCAATCGCCGTCAGCCGCGCCTCGCGCCGCGCGATCTCGGCCGGCACATCCCACTCGGGCTCGTTCCGCTCGGCGTCGTCGGCGGCCTTGGCCCGATTGAGCAGCGCCTCGATCTGCCGTTTCAACTCGGCCTCCGCCTTCACCATATGGCCGTAACTCATCGCCTTGTGGCGGCTGGCGTTTGCCTTGACCTTGGTGCCGTCGATGGCCACCGTCCCGAGCTTGACCAGCCCCATCTCGCGGGCCAGTCGCACCACCTGCACGAACAACTCGCTCAGCTCCTTCAAATGGACCGCGCGAAAGTCGCTCAGCGTGCGGTGGGCCGGGAAGTTGTCTGCCGCCAGGACCCGGAACGCCACATCCTCGTGCAGCTTGCGCGCGATCTTGCGCGAACTGAACACGCCCGTGGCGTACGCATACAGCAGCACCTTGACCATCATGGCCGGATGAAACGGCTGGTTGCGCGGTCCGCCACCGGCATACCGGGCGTGGAACGCGCTCAGATCCAACCCGTCGACCGCGTCGCTGATGAAGTACGCCAAGTGGCCTTCGGGTAGCCACTCCTGCAGCGCCTGGGGCAGCAGCATCTGCTGCTGCGGGCAATAGGGCAGATAGCTCGTCATCTCGACAGTCTACCGGCCCCGAAACGCCCGCGAGGACTTAACTCACCGACGCTTGGCTTCTGCCGCGCAGACTCCTAGGCCGGCGGGGTCTCCACCCCGGCTGCAGCTTCCGGCGCGAACATCACCCAGCGGTTGCGCCCGGCGCGCTTGGCGCGGTAGAGCGCCTGGTCGGCCTCGCGCAGCAGCTGTGCGCCATCCTCGACGCCGTGCCGGTACGCGCTCGCGCCGATGCTCGCGGTGACGCGGGCGAAGCGCCCGCCGGACAGCGCCACCGGCGCGCGCGTCACCTCGAGCACGCGCTCGAGTGCCGGGCGGAAGTCGCCGTCCACCAGCAGCAGGACGAACTCGTCGCCGCCGAGGCGGGCCAAGGTCTCGCCCGCGCGCAGGATGTGCTGCATGCGCTGCGCGAGCTCGACCAGCAGGCGGTCGCCCTCGGCGTGGCCGACGCTGTCGTTGACCGGCTTGAAGCCGTCGAGGTCGAGCATGCACACGACCAGCGGCTTGCCGCGGCGCGCATTGCCCACCGCTTGCTGCAGGCGGTCGTCGAGCAGGCGGCGGTTGGGCAGGCCGGTGAGGGCGTCGAAGTTGGCGAGCGAGCTGAAGTGGTCGCGCTGCGCCGTCAGCGCGCTGATGTCGGTGAACACGCCGACGTAATGCTCGATGCGGCCGGACTCGTCGAGCACGGTGGACATCGACGCCTTCACCACGTAGATCTCGCCCGATGCATGGCGGTTCCAGATCTCGCCCTGCCAGCGCCCGTCGCGCGCCAGGCTGGCGTACATCTCGGCGAAGAAGGCCGCGTCGTGTCGGCCCGAGCCGAGCTCGCGCGGGTTGCGCCCGAGCAGGGACGCCTTGGCATGCCCGCTGAGCGCCTCCATCGCCGGATTCATATCCACGATGCGCACCGCGGCGTCGGTGACAAGGATGCCCTCCTGGCTGGCGTCGAAGACGCGTGCGCCCAGGCGCAGGCGCTCCTGGTCGCGGTGCGTCCCGGTCTCGTCCTGGAGATAGCCGAACCACTCGCCGACGCCGTCAGTCCGCGGCTGGCAGCGCGCCTCGCCGCGGATCCGGCGTTCGCCGTACAGCGGGTGCACCACGCGGAAGGAGGCGTTCCAGTCGTGCATGCCGTGGCGCGCATGGCGGATCTCGTCCCGCACCCGTGCGCCGTCGTCGGGATGCAGGCGGGCGTAGAAGGCTGCGGCGTCATGCTCCGCCTCTTCTGCGCGGCAGCCGATCAGCGCCTCGATCTGGCGGCCGACGTAGGGGAAGCTCACCTTGCCGTCGTCTTCCACGCGACACTCGAAGAGCACGCCGGGCACGCTCTCCGAGAGTTGACGCAGGCGCTTCAGCGCCCCGGCGCGCTCCTGCTCGGCGCGGTAGCGGTCGGTGATGTCGATATGCGTGCCGAACATCCATTCCGGCGCGCCGTCGGCGGTGTGGGTGCGCAGCACGCCGCGATCCTGCACGTGGATCCAGTGTCCGGCGCGGTGGCGCATGCGGGTCTCGTGCTCGTAATACGGCGTCTCGCCGCGCAGGTGACGGCGCACCGCGGCATCCGAGTCGGCGAGGTCGTCCGGGTGGGCGAAGCGCCGCCAGGTGTCGATCGACAGCGGTTCGAGCTCGTCGAGGCGATAGCCGAGCATCTCCGCCCAGCGCGCGTTGAAGATGGCCGCCCCGGTCTGCACGTTCCATTCCCAGGTGCCCGCGCGCGTGCCCGCGAGGATGGACTCCAGGCGCTGGCGTTCGTCGGCGAGGCGCGCGGAGTTGTCCGCGAGTTCGTGCCGCGAGCGTTCGAGCGCGGCATAGGGGCGGCGGATACCGTCCACCACCAGCGCGCGGAAGAGGAGGGCGTGCGCGGCGATCTTGTAGAGATGGCCGGCGAGGTTGTACAGGTCGGTGACCTGCGCGTACATCGTGAAGAAGAGCTCGCTCAGCGCCATCAGCCCGGCCGCACCGAACAGGGCGGGGGCGTCGAAGCCGCAGGGCGCGCGCATGCGGCGCAGCAGCAAGGCGGCGGATGCGGCGAACAGCAGCACCAGGCCGATCTCGATGCCGATCTTCAGCCCCGTCAGCCCCTGGCCCGGGATGAAGGTGCGCGGCGCCCACTCGGGCCGCGGCAGGAAGAGCGCGTGCGCCAGGCCCACGTAGGCGCCCACCGCGAGCAGCAGCAGGCCGGGAGACAGGCCGGGGCGCACCCGCCACGGCAGCAGCACCGCCGTCAGCATGCCGAGCGCAGCCAGCAGGCGCGCGGCGATCCAGAAATCGATCGCCTTCTCGGGGCTGCTCGGCGTGATGAAGTCCGGCATGCCGAGGTAGGACAGCATGTGGGTGAAATCCAGCACCGCCACACCGAGGAAGCAGCACCCCAGGATGCGCGTGTTGGCCGCCGCGCTGCGCTCGGGCGTCAGCCATGCGACCGCGAACACCAGCACGGCGGCGACGATCGAGGCGGTCTCCAGCGCCAGGTGCAGCGGCAGGTAGTGCGCCAGCCCGGCGGCCCAGCGCGTGGGCAGCCACCACAGCGCGAGCACGCCGGCGAGGCCGACGCCGAGCACGCCGAGGCTGCGCTGCGCGGCGCGGGCGTGGGTCGGGTGGACGTACGCCATCTCAGCCTGCCTTCCAGTCCTCGATCGGAACCGGCCGGCCGAACAGATAGCCCTGGAACAGCTCGCAGCCGCGCGTCAGCAGCAGCTCGTGCTGGGCGGCGGTCTCGACACCCTCGGCCACCACCTTCAGGTCGAGCGAGCGGCTGAGCGCGAGGATCGCGCGCACGATCGCCTCGCTGCTGGTGTCCTTCTCCATGTCGCGCACGAACATCTGGTCGATCTTGAGCTGGTCGAAGGGCAGGCGCTTGAGATAGGACAGCGAGGAATAGCCGGTGCCGAAATCGTCGAGTGCGAACCTCACCCCCAGGGCCTTGATCTGGCGCATGCGCAGCACCGTGGTCTCGATGTCGCCGATCACCACGCTCTCGGTGAGCTCGATCTCGAGGCCGCCGGGGCGGATGCGGTGGCGCTCGATCGCCGCCGCCACCTTGCCGACGAAGTCGGGCTGGTGGAACTGGCGCGCGCTGACGTTGATCGACAGGCTCAGCCCGGCCGTGGAGGGCGTGCGCTGCCATGCACGCAGTTGCGCACAGGCGGTCTCCAGCACCCACTCGCCGATCGGCACGATGAGGCCGGTCTCCTCGGCGAGCGGGATGAAGGCGGCGGGCGAGATCATCTCGCCCTCGGCGTCGAAGCAGCGGATCAGCGCCTCGGCACCGATCACGCGGCCGTTGCGGTCGAGTTGCGGCTGGTAGTACAGGCGGAAGCCGTTGCCGGCCAGCGCCGCGCGCAGCTTCAGCTCCAGGTCGGCGCGCGCGGCCACCACCGCCTGCATCGCCTCGCTGAAGAAGCGGATCAGGTTGCGGCCGTCGTCCTTGGCGCGCGCCACCGCCACCTCGGCCTGCTTGAGCACCGCGTCGGCCGCCGCGTTGCGGCCGCGGAACAGGGTCAGGCCCAGGCTCGCGCCGACGTGGTAGGGGCCGCTCGCGAGGCCGAGCTCGCAGGGCGCGGTCACGCAGCGGTGCAGGTGCTCGGCGATCTTCTCGGCGCGGCCGATCGCTTCGTCGCGGTCCGCGCCCAGGTTCTCGACCACGATCGCGAAGTCGTCGTCGCCCACCCGCGCCACCGTGTCCTCCTCGCGCAGCGCGCCGCGCAGGCGCTGCGCCACCTCGCGCAGCAGGGCATCGCCCACCTCGTGGCCCTGGGTGTCGTTGAGCAGCTTGAAGTGGTCGATGTCGAGCAGCATCAGCATGCCGCTCGCGCCGCTGCGCGCGCTCGCTGCGATGGCGTGGCGCAGGCGGTCCCACATCAGGCTGCGGTTGGGCAGGCCGGTGAGGGTGTCGTAGTAGGCGAGCTGGCGGATGCGCGCCTCGGCCTCGCGGCGCCCGGTGATGTCCTCCTTGATCGCCACATAGTGGCTGACGCTGCCGTCGGCCTGCTTGATCGGCGCGATCGTGGCGAGCTCGGTGTAGGTGCCGCCGTCCTTGCGGGTGTTGATGAACTCGCCGCGCCACACCTCGCCGCGGCCGAGCGTGGCCCACAGGTCGGCATAGGTGGCGGCGGGGGTCTTGCCGGCGTTGAGCAGGCGCGGGTTCTGGCCGATCGCCTCTGCGGCGGTGTAGCCGGTGGTGCGCACGAAGGCCTCGTTGACATACTCGATGCGACCATCGGTGTCGGTGATCACGATCGTGTTCGGGCTCTGCTCGACGGCCAGTGCGAGCTGGCGCAGGCGCAGCTCGACCTCCTTCTGCGCGGTGATGTCCTGGCCGATCGAGTGCACTTCGACGCAGCGCCCCTCCTCGTCGAGCACCGGCAGGTCGAGCCAGCGCAGCCAGCGCGTGCGGCCGTCGGCCTGGCGGAGGCGGCGATCGGTGGTGAGCGTGCCGGCGCCCTGCAGCATCCGCGCGATGGCGGCGTGGACCTCCGCGCGCTTCGCCTCCGGCACGTTGTCGATCCAGCGCGTGCCCGGCAGGGACGCGGCCTCGGTGCCGAGCAGTTCGGCGTAGCGCTCGTTGCAGGTCAGCAGCGTGGTATCGGGCCGCCAGGCGCAGGTCGCCTCCCGGCGGCTGTCGATGAGGGCGTCGAAGCTGCGCTTGCTGCGCGCGAGCTGGCGGCGGCTGCGGTGCAGGGCAGCCTGCAGCGCCAGCAGCAGGCCCAGGGTGGCCAAGGCGATGATCGTGGCGACGGTCGCGGTCTGCCGCCAGGGCGCGAATTGCTCGGAGATCGCGCGGCCGATCACCACGTAGAAGGGGTAGTCGCGCAGCGCCTGGAAGGCGAAGCTGCGCTCGACTTCGTCCGCGATGCCGACGTAGCGCGCGCTGCCGGACGTCTCGCCGCGGCGGATGGCCAGGAAAGGCTCGGTGCTGGTGATGTCGGCGACCCGGCTGGCGCCGTGGTCCGGCAAGCGCAGCACCAGGCGGCCGTCGTCGCTGCGCCGGATGCTGACCATGCCCTGGCGACCGGCGTCCACCCCGAGCAGCAGGTCCTGCAGGCGCTGCAGGTCGAGCGCGACCGCGACCACGCCGACGAAATCGCCCGCCGGGTTGCGGATCGCTTCGTAGGCCACCACGACCTCGCGCGGGCCGGCCTTGTAGATCACGGGCTCGGAGGAGGCGAGCGCGTCCTGGCGGTGTTCGCGGGCGTGGCGGAAATATTCGCGGTCGCCGATGTCCCATTGCGGCGGCGTGTCGAGGGTGCTGGCCAGGATCTTGCCCTGCGCGTCGGTCACCAGGATGGCGACGGCTTCCGGAAAGCCGCGCGCCAGATGCTGCAGCTCCAGCTGCAGCTGCACCAGCGAGGCCTCCCACGCGGGGGTGCCCGCGTTCTCGTGCAGGCCGATGCGGATGTACTTGTCGCGCATGAACCCGATGCTCATCTCGATGCGGCGCAGCGCGCCCTCGATCTGCGTGGCTAGCACGCGCACCTCGTTGCGCAAGGCGGTGGTGGTGATCGTCTCGGCCGAGCGGTGGGAGAACAGCAGGAAGGCGGCGAGCAGCCCGAACACCAGCAGCACCGCCACCGCCGCCTGGACCAGCGGACGCTCGAAGACGCCGCCGCGCGGGGCGCTCATCGGACCCCCTGCGCACGCGTGCTGCGCGTCGGCGCCCGGTGCGGGACGAGGAAGCGGCGCGCGGAATCGGACATGGGGAGCAATCGGACAGGGAACAAGCCGCAATTATCCGGACAGCAGCAGACAGGTCACTGCACTATGTCACGACGGGCGACGCAAATCCGCCCGGCATGCGAGCGGGACACGCACGGCGCGGTCCGCGATTCATGGAAAATGGCGGCCTCTTCGATCCTCCGCGGAAGCCACCATGACCCCCACCTTCGCCCCCGTCGCCCTCGAACACGCCAGCCGGCTCCTCAACCACGGACCCACGGTGCTCGTCACCAGCGCCCAGGGTGGTCGGCGCAACGTGATGGCGGCGGCGTGGTCGATGCCGGTCGAGTTCTCTCCGCCGCGCATCGCCATCGTGATCGACAAGCGCACCTTCACCCGCGAACTGATCGCCGCCAGTGGCTGTTTCGGAGTGTGCATCCCGGGCGCGGCGCTCGCCGACCTGACGTTTGCGGTGGGCAGTTGCAGTGGCCGCGAGGGCGACAAGTTCGCGCGCTTCGGCATCGCGGCGCTCGCGGGGCCCGTGCTGGGCGTGCCGCTGATCGAGGCCGGCTGCGCGGCGTGGATGGAGTGCCGCCTGATCCCCGAGCGCCACACCGAGGACGCCTACGACACCTGCTTCGCCGAGGTCGTGGCCGCGGCCGCCGACGCGCGGGTGTTCTCGTCCGGGCGTTGGGACCTGCGCGCCGACAACGCCGAACTGCATACGCTCCACCACCTCGGCGCCGGCAACTTCGCCCGCGCCGCCGACGTCGTCCGCGCACGCCCTCTGTAGGCGCGCCGGCAGGCGCGATCGGCCGGACGAAACCGGTCTTTACCCGCCGGAAGGGGGCGGTCCCTTCGGCGGTGCGGCGATCGCCATGCGCAGTCCCCACAGGCCCAGCAAGGCGAGGCCGAGGAGCGCGAGCACGCCGGGCTCCGGCACGGGCCTGCCGACGGTGGCCGCTGGTGCGCTCGCATCGGGGTGGGTCACGAAGCCGATCGTGAAGGGCGGATCGTCCGCCACGCAGCCTTGTGCGGACGCACAAACACCCAGCAGGTAGTTGCCCGGCGCCAGCATGTCGACGGAGAAGTCCAGCCAGCCCTCGGAGATGCACGGGTTGGGCGGATACTCGGCGCTGCCCACAAAGCAGGCCTCGTCGGGCAGGCCGCTCTCTCGCACCAGGCGGATCGGCAGGGCTTCGTCGTCGAAGCCGTCGAGGCGGGCGAGGATCGCAAGCGGGCCGCCGGCGAAGTGGAAGCGGAACACGTCGATGCTGTCGTCGCCGCCGATGCTGCCCTGGATGCGTTCGATGGAGGTTCCGACCACGTCCTGCGGCGAGGCGAAATCACCGGCGTCGCCGCGTTCCTGGAACACCGCGCCGGCGTGCGCGGCGAACGGGATGCAGCAAAGCAGCAGGCTGCAGAGGATGCGCGCGATCATGCTGGCCTCCTTGCTCCGGAGTGTCGGGTACTGCCCTCCCTTGGGGTGAAGCATTCGCCGTGCCCGACGATCAGGCCATTGATTATCTGCGCCTATTTTTGAAGGTTCGGCACCGGGTGTAAAAAATTCCGACACTTCCATGCCGGCCAGCGGCCGGTTTCAGCTGTGCCGCCGTGCCTTGCCTTCGGCCTTGTCGCGGTACATCGCGGCATCGGCGTGGCGGGCGAGGGTGGTGGAGTCGCTGCCGTCCTGCGGGTAGTGGGCGAGGCCCATGCTCACCGAAACCGCGAGCTCTCCACCGTCGATCATGAACGGGCGGTCGATCGCCGCGCGGATCTTGTCCGCGACCACTCTGGCGTCTTCGGCCGACGCGATCCCGGGCAGCAGCACGACGAACTCGTCGCCGCCGATGCGCGCCGCGGTGTCGGACTCGCGGATGCTCTGGCGGATGCGCGCCGCCACGCCTTCGAGCACGCGGTCGCCGACGACGTGGCCGAGGCGGTCGTTGATCGGCTTGAAATCATCGATATCGACGAACAGCAAGGCCAGCCCGCCGTCGTCGCGGCGGGCGGACGCGAGCGCCACCGCCATGCGGTCGTCGAAGAGCGCGCGGTTGGGCAGCCCGGTGAGCGCGTCGTGGCGGGCGAGGTGCTCGAGCTCGCGGCGGCGGTGTTCGAGCTCGGCCAACTGCTGCCCGATCTGGGTGCGCAGCTCGGCGAAGCGGCGGGCGAGGGCGCCGATCTCGTCCTGACGCTCGACCGGCAGCGCCGGGGCCTGGTCGTTGTCGTAGAAGTTCTGCACCGCGGCGCCCAGCACCTCGATCGGATGGGTGATCGCGCGGGCGAGGATGGCCGCGAGCAGGATGCCGGTGAGGCTCATGCCGATGACGATCTGCAGCATGATCCCGCGCAGCGGATCGAGCTCGGCGAGCACGGCGGCGCGTGGGCGCGCGAGGCCGAGGATGAAGGCGCCCTCTTCGGTGCGCAGCTGCACCCGCGCGGCGATGAAGGCGGCGACCAGCGGCGCCTGCGCGTGCTCGCCGGCATCGCTGTCGATCATCGACTCGCTGCTGCGGCCGTCGATCACGGCCTGCGTGGCGGGGAACTCGTCCTGCACCCGTACCCGGCGTCCCTTGTCGAAGCCGAAGGTGCGCGCGGGGTCGGGGTGGATCAGGTAGTCGCCCGCGCTGTTGGCGAGGTAGAGCAGGAAGTCGGCGGGCAGGTCGGCGGCGAGCAGGGCGAACACGCCGTTGAGGTCGATGCTGCCCACGATCACCCCGCGTGGCCGGCCCGATTCGTCGACGACCGGGGTGGCGAGCTGCACCGCGGGCCGGCCGAGGGCGGCGTGCGAGCCACGCTCGCGATTGATGCTCACGCGCGACATGTAAACCTCGCCCGCTGCCAGCGCGAGGGCGTCGAAGACGTAGGGGTAGTGGCCCTTTTCCTGCAGCGCGTCGCCGTCCACGCGCAGCAGTGCGTCGCCGTCGCGGTCGATCCGCACGCGCTCGAGGCCGTGGTCGGCGGCGCCGATCAGGCGGAGCTGGAAGTAGGCGCGGTTGGCCGCCATCGGCAGGGCGAGCAGGGTCGCGAGCTGCGTCGCAGCCTGCGGGTCGTCGCTCTCCAGCGCCGCGAGCGCGGCCGGGTGGCGGGCGAGCGCGAGCAGGGTGCGCGAGATGTCCTCGCGCACCTGCGTGATGCGCTGCGCGAGCACCCGGGTGGAGGTGAGCAGCTCGGCACGCGCGCTGTCCACCAGCACGGTCTCGCTGGCGCGCTGGGCCTGGAAGGCGGTGATGCCGGCGGAGAGCATGCCGGACAGGGCGAGTACGACGCCAAGACGGGCGGCGATGCCGAATCTCATGGCGCGAGCACCCGTGCGCCGCGGTCGCCGGAGAGGATGCGCTCCCACAGCAGGTTGCGGCGTTCGACGTCCTCGACCGGTTCGAGCCAGACCAGGCGGTCGGTTTCGGCCTGGTGCGGCGCCGGGTCGCGGGTGTTGTCGAGGCCGTGGCGCGCGCTCAGCACGTGCGCCGGGCCGGTGCCGAGCAGGTGGTCGATCCACGCCAGCGCGAGCGCCTGGTTACGTGCGCCGCGCGTCACCACCCAGCAGTCGAGCCAGGCGAGCGCGCCTTCGCGCGGGATCGCATAGCCCACGTCCGCCCCCGCTGCGCGCAGGAGCTGCAGCTGCTGGGTGCCGTAATTGGCGTACATCAGCGCCGCACCGCGGCTGACGAACAGATGCGCGGATTCTTCCGGCTGGGCGTAGAAGGTCAGCAGGTTGCGGCGCAACTCGACCAGACGCTCGACCGCCGGCGCCCAGTCGGCGGCGTCGAGGCGGAAGGGCGATGCCTTGCCCAGCATCTGTGCGGCGAGCGAGAAGTTGTGCGAGCCGCTGTTGTACACCAGCACCTTGCCGCGGTAGCGGGCGTCCCACAGCGCGGCGATGGACTGGGGTGGCGCGTCGAACTGGCGCCGATCGTAGATCAGGCCCATTTCGGCCCAGGCATAGGGGATGGCGTACAGCTTGCCATCGCGAGTCGTGCCGGGCAGCGTTGCCGGGTTGCGGAAGCGCGGCAATTGCGCACCGAGGTTGGGCAGCGCGGCCGGATCGATCGCCACGGCCACGCCGCGGTCGATGTAGCGCTGCAGCTCGGCGGTATTGACCGCGAACACGTCGTAGTCGGTCGCGTCGTTCGTGCTGAGCTTCTGCCACAGCGTTTCGTCGGAATCGACCTGGGTGACTTCGACCCGGGCGCCGGTGCGGGCCTCGAAGGCCTGCACCACGTCGGCGTCGGCATAGCCCGGCCAGCTCAGCACGCGCAACACCTCGGTCGCGCAGGCCGTGCCGGAGAGTGCGAGCGCGAGCACAAGCCAGGGGAGGCGATGCAGGCTCAAGCGACGAAGCATGACGGATCGGCTCCTGGATCTGGCGGCGGGGAAGGATCTTGGGGGGTGCGAGGCAGTTTAAGCGCGCCGAGCCTGCCGCGGAAGCGCGCCCGACGGCTGGCCGCCAGCCGCCGCCGGGCGGTGGACGGGCCGCCCATGCTGGAGCGCCGCAAGTCGCGATCGCGGCCTTGGGGCACTCCGCTGCCGCTCATCGTGCCCGGTGCCGCTCGATCCTGCGGGCCGCCTCGTCGATCTGTTATCTTCGATCCCATGGACCCCATCATCTCGATCTCCGCTCTGTCCAAGACCTACGCCTCCGGCTTCTCCGCGCTGAAGACCGTCGACCTCGACATCCGCCGCGGCGAGATCTTCGCGCTGCTCGGGCCCAACGGCGCGGGCAAGACCACGCTGATCAGCATCGTGTGCGGCCTGGTCAATGCCAGCTCGGGCAGCGTGCGGGTGGATGGTCACGACATCGTGCGCGACTACCGCGCCGCGCGCGCCCTCGTCGGCCTGGTGCCGCAGGAACTCACCACCGACGCCTTCGAGACGGTGTGGAACACGGTGAGCTTCACGCGCGGCCTGTTCGGCAAGCCGCCCGACCCGGCCTACATCGAGCAGCTGCTGAAGGACTTGTCGCTGTGGGCGAAGAAGGATGCCAGGCTGATGATGCTCTCGGGCGGCATGAAGCGCCGCGTGCTGATCGCCAAGGCGCTCTCGCACGAGCCGCGCATCCTCTTCCTCGACGAGCCCACCGCCGGGGTGGACGTGGAGCTGCGCCGCGACATGTGGCAGCTCGTGCGCCGCTTGCGCGACAGCGGCGTCACCGTGATCCTGACCACGCACTACATCGAGGAGGCGGAGGAGATGGCCGACCGCATCGGCGTGATCGCCAAGGGTGCGCTGATCCTGGTCGAGGACAAGGCCGTGCTGATGACGAAGCTCGGCGGCAAGCAGCTCACGCTGCAACTGGCGGCGCCGCTCGCCGAGGTCCCGCCCGCGCTCGCGCGCTACGGGCTGGTGCTGGGCAAGGGCGGCAAAACGCTGGTCTATCGCTACGAGGTCGGCAGGGGCGAAGGCGGGGAAGGGGGCGAGGGCAGCGATCCGGCAGGCGATGGCGCGATCGCAGGCTTGCTGCAGGACCTCGCCGCCGCGGGGATCATGTTCACCGACCTGCACACTACCCAGCGTTCGCTCGAAGAGATCTTCGTCAGCCTGGTGAGCGAGCGCGAAGCGCCGGGTACGGACGAGCGGGGCAACCGGGCCGAGGCCGCAGGGGAGGGCGCACGATGAACTGGCACGCGGTCCGCGCGATCTACCTGTTCGAGATGGCGCGCACGAAGCGCACGCTGCTGCAGAGCGTGCTGGCGCCGGTGATCACCACCTCGCTGTATTTCGTCGTCTTCGGCTCGGCGATCGGCGCGCGCATCCCCGAGATCGAGGGCGTGAGCTACGGCGCCTTCATCGTGCCCGGCCTGATCATGCTCAACCTGCTCACCCAGAGCGTGTCGAACGCCTCCTTCGGCATCTTCTTCCCGAAGTTCTCGCGCACGATCTACGAGATCCTGTCGGCGCCGGTGTCGCACTTCGAGATCGTGCTGAGCTACGTGGGCGCGGCGGCGACCAAGGCGGTGATCCTGAGCCTGATCATCCTCGCCACCGCCACCTTCTTCGTGCCGCTGCGCATCGAGCATCCGCTGTGGATGATCGCCTTCCTGCTGCTCACCGCGATGAGCTTCAGCCTGCTCGGCTTCATCCTCGGCATCTGGGCGGACAACTTCGAGAAGCTGCAGCTCGTGCCGCTGCTGATCATCACCCCGCTGACCTTCCTCGGCGGCAGTTTCTACTCGATCGACATGCTGCCGGCGGGGTGGCGCACGGTGTCGCTGTTCAACCCCGTGGTGTACCTGGTGAGCGGCTTCCGCTGGAGCTTCTACGGCAGCGCGGATGTGGCGGTGGGGGTGAGCCTGGCGATGACGCTGCTGTTCCTGGCGGTGTTCGTGGGGGTGGCGACCTGGATGTTGAGGACGGGGTATCGGCTGAAGCCTTGAGGGGCGCAGGCCCGCCGGCTGGCGTCGCATCCGGGGTGCCGCATCCCGGGCGTCGGAATCGCGACTTGCGTCGCTCCCACGGGAGATTCCGGACCGGTGCGTTTTCCGGTCACCGCGGCGATTCCGTCTACCGCCGCGGGTCCGTGCTTCTCCCGTGGGAGCGACGCAAGTCGCGATTGCAGCGGTGACGGATCGCCACCACTGCAATCGCTTGCGACGGAGGTGCCGCGGCGCAAGGCCCGGCGCCTCGCCCCTTACGGGTACAGCCCGCGCTCCGCGCGCGCCTCCAGCACCCGCGCGCAGGCGATGATGAAGGCGGCGGTGCGCAGCGACACCTGCTTCTCCTGGGCCACCTTCCAGATCGCGGTGAAGGCGGCGACCATGATGCGCTCGAGGCGCTCGTTGATTTCGTCCTCGGTCCAGAAGAAGCTGGAGAAGTCCTGCACCCATTCGAAGTACGACACGGTGACGCCACCGGCGTTGGCGAGCACGTCGGGCACGACCAGGATGCCGCGCTCGTGGAGGATGTCGTCCGCGGCCGGGGTGGTCGGGCCGTTGGCGCCCTCGACGACGATGCGTGCACGCGCGCCGGCAGCCCGCTCGACGGTGAGCTGGCCTTCGAGCGCGGCAGGGACGAGAAACTCGCACTCGAGGCGCCAGAACGCCTCGGGGTCGATCGGCGCGGCGCCGGCGAAGCCCTTCAGGCCGCCGTTCGCGGCGGTGTGCTCGAGCGCGGCGGGGATGTCGATGCCGGCCTCGTTCACCAGGATGGCGGTATGGTCGGCGATCGCGATCACGCGCGCGCCGGCGTCGTGGAACATGCGCGCGCCGATGCCGCCGACGTTGCCGAAGCCCTGCACGACCACGCGCGCGCCCTCGATCGGCAGGCGCAGGTGGCGGGCGGCCTCGCGCGCGGCGATGAAGACGCCGCGGCCGGTGGCTTCCTGGCGGCCCAGGCTGCCGCCGAGCGCGATCGGCTTGCCGGTGACGACGCCGGTGGCGGTGCCGCCGCGGTTCATCGAGAAGGTGTCCATCATGATCGCCATCGTCATCGCGTTGGTGCCGACGTCGGGCGCGGGGATGTCCTTGTCCGGGCCGATGATGATGCCGATCTCGGAGGTGTAGCGGCGGGTGATGCGCTGCAGCTCGCCCTTGCTGACGCTCGCCGGATCGACGCGGATGCCGCCCTTGGCGCCGCCGAAGGGGAGCCCGACCGCGGCGTTCTTGATCGTCATCCAGCCGGCCAGCGCCATCACCTCGTTGAGGGTGACGTCGGGGTGGAAGCGCACGCCGCCCTTGCCCGGGCCACGCGACAGGTTGTGCTGCACGCGGTAGCCCTCGTAGTGGGCGACGGTGCCGTCGTCGCGCTCGATCGGCACATCCACGATCAGCGCGCGCTTGGGATGCTTGAGGGTCTCGATCCAGCGTTCGAGCGCGCCGAGATGGGGGCGCACGCGCTCGATCTGCTCGACGAAGCTCGCCCACGGCTCGGGCGCCGCCGGGTTCAGGTAGGAAAGGCCGCCGACGCGGTCGAGGGCCGCCTTGTCTTGTGGTGTCGCACTCATCTGTCTGCCTCGTGTGGTGTGAGAAGGTGCGCGCATTGTGTGGATTGCCCTGGCCCGAAGGCATGCCGTTGCTACATCGGGTCATGCGTCTTGCGCATAGGGTGGCCGGAGGGGCCGGTGAGTCGGTGTGCAGCCGCGTGCCTCGGCTACCCGCGGCGCTCGGGTTCTGGTGTAGGAGCGACGCGAGTCGCGATTGCGGCGAGTCGGATCCCGCAGGATGTTGATCGCGGGCGGGCCGCCGCAATCGCGACTTGCGTCGCTCCTGCAGCGGTTCCTACAGAGGCTTTGCGGCGAGGTGCTGCCACAGGCGCAGCAGCTCGGGCTTGGTGTTGGCGCGGTCGCGGTAGAGGCGGACCTCCATCTCCAGGCTCCACTCCGGGCCGCCGGCGACCACCACCTCGCCGCGTTCCACCTCGCGCGCGACCGCGCTCGCGGGCAGGAAGGCGAGGCCGTGACCGGCGAGCAGCATGGCCTTGAGGCTCTCGGCCATGTCGGATTCGTACTGCAGGGCGAGGTGGGCCGGATGGGCGGCGCGGTCGAGGATGGTGTCGACCATGCGGCGCAGGTAGGTGTTGGGTCCGTAGCGCAGGAAGGGGATGGGCGCCTCGGCCGAACCGGGCAGCTGCCAGCCCGCGCTGCGCGCGAGCCGGCGCGGCAGGTAGGGGCGCACGCGCTCGACCGCGAGCTGGATGCCTTCGAAGCGCGCGGGATCGAGCCACACCGGGTGGGTCGGATGGTGGTAGCACAGCAGCAGATCGCAGCCGCCTTCCACCAGCATGGTCACCACGTCATGCACGTTGCCCGCGATCAGCCGCGTGGGGACCTCGCCGAACTCGGCCTTGAGCCGCCCCAGCCAGGTCGGGAAGAAGGCGAAGGCGAGCGTGTGCGGGACGGCGAACACGAGCGCGTCGCCCGCGGTCGTCTGGTGGCCGCGCACCAGCGCGCGCGCCGCATGCAGGCGGTGGATGAGATCCGCCGCCGGTCCCTTGAAGGCCTCGCCCGCTTCGGTGAGCCGGGTCGGGAAGGTGCTGCGGTCGACCAGCGCCACCCCCAGCCAGGCCTCGAGCGCGCGGATCCGGCGCGAGAAGGCGGGCTGCGAGACGTGGCGCTGCTCGGCCGAGCGCGAGAAGCTCCCGCTGTCGGCGAGGCTGAGGAAATCTTCCAGCCATTTGAGTTCCATGGGCGGGCCCTGCAGGGGGAGAGACCCCATTGTATGCAGGAAATCCGCCGGCGTTCCCCGCGTACCGCCGCTCGGCGCCCGTCGCCCATCGGGTCCGGTGCTCGCCGGGCCGGGGCAGGACGCGCGCGGCCGACATGCCCGGGTATGCATGCGGGATTCGCAGGCCCTATAATGGGGCGTTTCGTGAACTGGTTCGCATGATTCAGGTAACCGGGCGCGACTGCGCCGCAAAATTGCGGCAGAGTTCGCGCACTGTCCCCCAATCCCCCATGCGCCGGAGAGCCCCCGTCGACGCCCGTCGCGGTACGACCGATGATCCGTACCTCGCTCAATTTCCGCCTGTGGCTGACGATCGCGATCGCGGTACTTCCAGTGCTGCTGTTCGTCTTTTTCGACTTCCACGAGCGCCGTGAACAGGCGGTGGCCGAGACCCGCGCCGAGATCGCGCTGCGCCTGGCGGATGCGAACCGCGAGGCGCAGGCCGCGCATCGCGCGGTCGCGTTGGTGTTGCGGATCATGGCGCGCTCCAACGACCTGCAAGCGCTGGATTCCGCGCAATGCTCGGGCATCGCCGGGCGCCTGCTCGAGTCGCTGGACGGTTTCGCAAACATCGGCGCCGCGCTGCCCGACGGGGAGATCTTCTGCAGCGGGAGGCCGATGAGCGCCCCGGTGACGGTGATCGATCGCGCCTGGTTCCGCACTTCTCTCGACAGTGATGAAATTTCCCCCGGGGAGTTTGTCATCGGCAGGGTGTCGGGAACGCCGAGCATGGCTTTCGGCTACCCGCTGCGTGCGGCGGACGGCACGCTGCGTGCGGTGATCTTCGCCACCATCACGGTGGCGTGGTTCGATCGCCTGATCGAAGGGTTCCGCCTGCCTGAGGGTTGGGAGGCGAGCGTGATCAGCAATTCCGGCCTGGTGCTCGCGCACCAGCCCGAGCGTGCGCCCGAGGGCTGGCGCGCGCACAAGGTCCCCGCGACGACGCTCGCGCGCATGGCCGCCGTCGTGCGCGACGAAGGCGGCATCGCCGAACTCGCCGGCATCGATGGCGTGCAGCGCCTGTACGGCATCGGCGTGCCGGATTTCGCCCCTGGCAGCGGCTTTTTCGCGATCGGTGCGCCGCTGGAGCGCTCGCTGGAGGCGGCGGGGCAGCGCCTGCTGATGTACCTGGCCCTGGTCGCGGCCATCGCGCTGGCCTCCGCGCTGATCGCGCGCTTGTACATCTACCGGCTGATCGAGGTGTGGGCGACGCGGGTGCGCGGTGCGATTGCCGAGATCGCTGCCGGGCGGCGCGATGCGCGCATCGGGCAGGCCACCGGCGTTGCCGAGCTCGACGCGCTCTCCGAGGGCATCGACCAGATGGCGTTGGAGATCGGCAAGCGCGAGGGCGAGCTGCAACGCCTGTCGATGGTGATCGAGCAGAGCCCGGAGTCGATCGTCATCACCGACACCGCGGGGTGCATCCTGTATGTGAACGAGGCCTTCCAGCGCATCACGGGCTATGCGCGCGACGAGGTGCTCGGACGCAACCCGCGCATCCTCAACGGCGGGTTGACGCCGCGCGCAACCTACGAGCAGATGTGGGCGACCTTGCTTGCAGGCGAGGTGTGGCGCGGCGAGTTCCACAACGTCCGCAAGGACGGCTCCGCCTATCTCGAGCTGGCGACGATCGCGCCGATCAAGGACGCGGGCGGCACGGTCACCCACTACGTGGCGGTCAAGGAGGACATCACGCAGCGCAAGCAATCCGAGGCGCTGCTGCACCGGCTGGCCTACTTCGATGCGCTGACCGGGCTGCCCAACCGCGCGCTGCTGCACGACCGCATCGCCCAGGCCATCCGCAGCGGTGTGCGCCGCGAGAGCTTCGGCATGCTGATGCTGGTCGACATCGATCGCTTCCGCCAGCTCAACGACACCCTCGGTCACGCCGCCGGAGACCGCCTGCTGTGCGAGGTCGCGGCGCGCCTGCGCGCGAGCGTGCGCGAGGAGGACACGGTCGCGCGCCATGGCGACGACGACTTCGCCGTGCTCGTCGAGCGCATCGGCGAAACCGAGGCCGATGCGCTGAGCCACGCCGAGCACGTCGCACGCAAGCTCCAGCGCGCGCTGCAACAACCCTATGTGCTCGGTGGTACGGAGGGCGACCGCCACTTCGCGACGCTGAGCTTCGGCATCAGCCTGTTCCACGACGGCGTGAGCTCGCTCGAGAGCCTGCTCAAGCAGGCCGAGGTGGCCTTGTACCGGGCCAAGCAGGACGGGCGCGACATCGTGCGCTTCTTCAACCCCGAGATGCAGGCGGTGGTCGATGCCCACGCCCGTCTCGAGGCCCGCATGCACGAGGCGCTGGAAGCGAACGCCTTCCGGCTCTTCTTCCAGCCCCAGGTCAACCGGCGCGGCGTGGTGATCGGCGCCGAGGCCCTGCTGCGCTGGCCGCTCGACGGTGGCGCCATGGTGTCGCCGGCCGAGTTCATCCCGCTCGCCGAGGACACCGGCCACATCGTCCGTCTCGGCTTGTGGGTGCTGCGCAGCGCCTGTGCCCAGCTCGCGCGCTGGCAGATGAACGAGGGCACGCGCCACCTCAAGATCGCGGTCAACGTCAGCGCGCGCCAGTTCCACCAGCCCGACTTCGTCGCCAGCGTGAAGGACTCCGTGCGCGCCGCGGCCATCGACCCTTGCCGCCTCGAGCTGGAGCTCACCGAGAGCGCGATCCTGTCGGACGTGGACGAGACCATCCGGCGCATGAACGAGCTGCGCGCGCTCGGCATCCGCTTCGCGCTCGACGACTTCGGCACCGGCTACTCCTCGCTGTCCTACCTCAAGCGCCTGCCCTTGGACCAGTTGAAGATCGACCAGTCCTTCGTGCGCGACATGGCCGAGGACGAGGGCAGCGAGGCGATCGTGCTGGCGATCCTGTCGCTGAGCCACGCGCTCGGCCTGGAGGTGGTGGCCGAGGGGGTGGAGATGCCGGAGCAGCGCGACTTCCTGCGCCAGCATGGGTGCGATTCCTTTCAGGGTTACCTGTTCGGCAAGCCGCTGCCGATGGAGGCCTGGGGCGACTTCCTCGAGATGATCTGAGGCCGGCCGCGCGCCCTGCCTACACCGGCACGCCCAGCACGTGCGTCGCCGCCACCGCACGGTCGTCCCCAAGCATCATCAGCACGAAGAGGCGCTCCTCCAGCGTCGCGCAGGCGGCGCTGCGGCGCTCGAGCAGGGGCGTTGCGCGCGGGTTCAGGACGACGAAGTCGGCCTCCTTGCCGGGCGCGAGGTTGCCGATGCGGTCGTCGAGGTAGAGGCTGTGCGCGCCGCCCAGGGTGGCGAGGTGGAAAGCGCTCGCCGCCGACAGCGACTGGCCGGCGAGCTGCAGCACCTTGTAGGCCTCGTTCATGGTCTGCAGCATCGAGAAGCTGGTGCCGCCCCCCACGTCCGTGCCCAGTCCCACGCGCACGCCGAGCGCGCGCGCGCGCCGCAGGTCGAAGAGCCCCGAGCCGAGGAAGAGGTTGGAGGTGGGGCAGAAGCTGATCGCCGCGCCGGTCTCGGCCATGTGCCGGCGGTCGGCGTCGTCGAGCCAGATGCAGTGCGCGAACACCGCGCGCGTGCCGAGCTGGCCGGCGCGGGCATACACGTCGAGGTAGCTGCGCGCCTGCGGGTACAGCTGCGCCACCCAGGCCACCTCGGCGCGGTTCTCGGCGAGGTGCGACTGCAGGAAGACGCCCGGGTGCTCGTTGAAGAGGCGACCGGCGAGCGTCATCTGCGCGGGCGTGGAGGTGGGCGCGAAGCGCGGGGTGATGGCGTACAGCAGGCGGTCGCGGTTGTGCCAGCGCTCGATCAAGGCCTTCGACTCCGCGTAGCCGGTCTCCGCCGTGTCGCGCAGGAAGTCGGGGCAGTTGCGGTCCATCAGCACCTTGCCGGTGATCATGCGCATGCGGCGCGCGCGCGCGGCCTCGAAGAGCGCATCCACCGAGGCCGCGTGCACCGTGGCGAAGGCCGCCGCGGTGGTGGTGCCGTTGCGCAGCAGCTCGTCGCAGAAGAAGCCGGCGACCTCGGCGGCATGCGCGCGGTCGGCGAAGCGGCGCTCGGCGGGGAAGGTGTATTTCTCCAGCCATTCGAGCAGCTGCTCGCCGTGGCTGGCGATGATGTCGGTCTGCGGGTAGTGCACGTGGGTGTCGACGAAGCCGGGCAGGATCAGCTTGCCGCGGTGGTCGGCGAGCGGCGTGCCGGCGGGCAGCTTGGGCAACAGCGCGGCGGCGGGGCCGCATTCGGCGACGTGGCCGTCGCGCACGATCAGCACGCCGTCGGCGAAGTGCTCGAGCGCGCGCGGGTCGGCCGCGGGGTCGGCGAGGAAGTGGACGATCTCGCCGCGTACGGCGGAGAGCCGCGGGGAGGGTGGGGCGGAGGGCTTCATGTCTCGTGGCCGGATTCCGTGGGTTGCGTGGCCGGTGCGCCCGCTGCGGGCCGGCGCGGCGTGCTCGGGGGATGCGCTTGCGGGCGCAGGCGCATCACTTCGGCGGCGATCGCGAGCGCGATCACCTCGGCTTCCTTGCCCGGCAGGCCGGGCAGGCCGACCGGGCAGCGCAGGCGTGCGATGCGCGCTTCTTCGATTCCGCGCGCGTGCAGGCGGTGGGCGAAGCGCGCGCGCTTGGTCTGCGAGCCGATCAGGCCGCAAAAGCGGAAGTCGTCGCGCGCG
Organism: Thauera sp. DNT-1; assembly: GCF_055393985.1. Lineage (NCBI taxonomy): Bacteria > Pseudomonadati > Pseudomonadota > Betaproteobacteria > Rhodocyclales > Zoogloeaceae > Thauera > Thauera sp. DNT-1. The sequence continues at coordinate 4,131,883 of NZ_AP043752.1, forward strand.
AGGATGGCTTCGACCAGCTCGAAGTCGAGCGCGTGGCTGTGGGTGAGGACCAGGAAGACCGCGCCCGCGGGCGCCGCGCGCACCTCCGCCGTCGGCGTGTCGGTGCAGTGCGGTTCGACATTGGGCGCAAGCGCGGGCGGGAATTCCTGCGCGCGCGCGTCGACCCAGCGCACGCGCAGCGGCAGCCGCCCGAACAGCTCCGCCAGCGCCCGCCCCACATGGCCCGCGCCGAACATCACCACCTGCAGCGCCGGCGGCGGGCTCGCATCGAGCAGGATCGCCGTCCCGAGCGCCGCGGCGGATCCGGGCGCTGTCGCCGATCCGTCGGCCCGATCGCGACTCGCGTCGCTCCTACGAGGAGCGGCGAGGTCTTCCTGTGGGAGCGACGCGAGTCGCGATCCGGCGCCCGGGGCCGGGGGCGCGGCGGATCCCGGCGCCGTCGCCCCCTCGTCGGCCCGATCGCGACTCGCGTCGCTCCTACGAGGAGCGGCGAGGTCTTCCTGTGGGAGCGACGCGAGTCGCGATCCGGCGCTCGGGGCGGGGGGCGCGGCGGATCCCGGCGCCGTCGCCCCCTCGTCGGCCCGATCGCGACTCGCGTCGCTCCTACAGCCGAGCATGAACAGGAGGAGGGCGGTGTCCTCGCCGGCGGCGAGGAGGTCGCGGGCGTGGGCGGAGAGGGCCGGGTCGGTGCAGGTGTGTCCCACCGATTCGCGGTCGAACACCGCGACCGCGCCGGCGTGCGGGCCGTCGATGAAGATCCGCCGCCCCCAGGCGCGGCCTGCGGCGGCGAGCGTGGCGGCGCGCCCGACCCACTCCCGCTGTGCCGGGCCGACGCGCTCGAAGGCCAGCACCACGACGCCGCCGCAGCACTGGCCGAGGCTGGCGCCGAGGGCGAAACGTTCGAGGCGCGGGGAAGGGGCGTCGGCGACGAGCAGCTCGCGCGCGATCCCGATGGCGCGCTGCTCCAGCCGGCCGCCGCCGACGCTGCCCTGCACCTGGGCGGCCGTCACCACCATGTGCGCACCCGCGGCGCGCGGTGCCGAACCTCGTGTGGCGGCGACCGTGACCAGGACCGCGCGGGCGTCGGTCTCGAGCAGACAGGAGAGGGTGGAGATCCAGGAGGGCAAGGGGAGGTGAGCTGCGAAGGACGAAACGTCGGGGGGTCAGGCGTCAGGCGTCAGATGGGAGGCGTCGGGCGTCGGGCGTCGGGCGTCGGGCGCCGGCGCACCGCGTCGAGCGCGTCGAGGATGGCCTCGGGGGTGGCGGGTGCGCGCAGGGGCGGGTTGCTGTGGCCGTCGCCGGCGGCGGCGATGGCGTCGCGCAGCGCGAAGAAGACCGAGAAACCGAGCAGCAGCGGCGGTTCGCCGACCGCCTTGGAGCGCAGGAGGGTGTCGGCGCGGTTGGGGTTGTGGAACAGGCGCACGCGCAGGTCCGCCGGGCAGTCGTGCGCGGCGGGGATCTTGTAGGTGGAAGGCGCGTGGGTCATCAGGCGGCCCTCGGCGTTCCACCACAGCTCTTCCATGGTGAGCCAGCCCATGCCCTGGATGAAGGCGCCCTCGACCTGGCCGCGGTCGATCGCCGGGTTGATCGAGCTGCCGGCGTCGTGCAGCAGGTCGGCGCGCAGCAGGCGCCATTCGCCGGTGAGCGTGTCGACCACCACCTCGGACACCGCCGCGCCGTAGGCGAAGTAATGGAAGGGGTGGCCGGTGAGCGTGGCCGCGTCCCAGTGCAGTCCGGGCGTGGCGTAGAAGCCGTCGGACCACAGCTGCACGCGGGCGCGGTAGGCCGCGCCGACGAGCTCGGCGAAGGGGATCGTGTGTGCACCGACGTACACCTGGCCGTCGGCGAAGCGCACCGCGGCCGGGTCGGCGGGCCGGCGGCCTGGGCGCGCATCGCCGCGGTCTTCGCCTTGGCCCCCCTCGCCCCCCTCGGCGAAGCGGCGCAGTGCGAACTCCGCCAGGCGCATGCGGATCGTGCGCGCGGCGGCGGCCGCGGCCTGGCCGTTGAGGTCGGCGCCGGTGGAGGCCGCGGTGGCCGAGGTGTTGGCCACCTTGCTGGTGTCGGTGGCGGTGGCGCGCACGCGCTCGAGCGCGATGCCGAGCTCGGCGGCGACCACCTGGCAGACCTTGGTGTGCAGGCCCTGGCCCATCTCGGTACCGCCGTGGTTTACCAGCACCGAGCCGTCGGCATACACATGCACCAGCGCGCCGGCCTGGTTCAGGTGGGTGAGGTTGAAGGAGATGCCGAACTTCACCGGGGTGAGCGCCAGCCCGCGCCGCAGCACCGGAGCGGCGGCGTTGAAGGCGGCGATCTCGGCGCGGCGGGCGCGGTAGTCGCTGCTCGCTTCGAGTTCGTCGACCAGCGCGTGCAGCACGTTGTCGGCGACCACCTGGCCGTAGGGCGTGGTGTCGCGCCCCGGGCCGCCGTAGAAGTTGGCGCGGCGCACGTCGAGCGGATCGCGCCCGAGCGTGCGCGCGATGCCGTCGATCACCCACTCGGCGAGGATCGCGCCCTGCGGTCCGCCGAAGCCGCGGAAGGCGGTGTTGGACTGGGTGTGGGTGCGCGCGAGCCGGGCACGGAGGTCGGCCGCCGGCAGGTGGTAGGCGTTGTCGACATGGCAGAGCGCGCGCGTGGCGACCGGGCCGCTGAGGTCGGCGGAGCAGCCCGCGCGCGCGACCATGTCGACGCGCAGCGCGAGGAGGCGGCCCTCTTCGTCGTGACCGACGGTGTAGTCGTAGTGGAAGTCGTGGCGCTTGCCGGTGATGGCGATGTCGTCGTCGCGATCGGGGCGCAGCTTGATCGCACGGCGAAATCTCGCCGCCGCCAGCGCCGCCACGCAGGCGAACAGCGCCGACTGCGACTCCTTGCCGCCGAAGCCGCCGCCCATGCGGCGCATCTCCACGACCACGCGGTGGGCGGCGATGCCCAGGCAGTGCGCCACCACCTGCTGCATCTCGCTCGGGTGCTGGGTGGAACACCACACCTGCATGCAGCCGTCCTCGCGCGGCTGGGCGAGCGCGACCTGGCCTTCGAGGTAGAAGTGCTCCTGGCCGCCGACCTGCCATCGCCCCTCCACGCGATGCGGCGCCGCGGCCAGCGCCGCATCGACGTCGCCACGCATGAGGCGCATCGGCGGCAGCACGAGCTCGCCCGCGCATGCGGCCTCCAGCGGGTCGAGCCGCGCCGGCAGCGGTGCGTAGTCGATGCGGGCGAGGCGCGCGGCGCGGCGCGCGGCGTCGCGCTCGTCGGCGATCACCGCGAAGATCGGCTGGCCGACGTAGTGCACTTCGCCTGCGGCGAGGATGGGGTCGTCGTGCACGATCGGCCCGCAGTCGTTGCGTCCCGGAATGTCGGCGGCCACCAGCACGCCGAGCACGCCGGGCGCCGCGAGCACCGCGCCGAAGTCCATCGCCACGATGCGCGCGTGCGCCTGCGTCGACAGGCCGAGCGCCGCGTGTGCGGTGCCGGCGGGTTCGGGGAGGTCGTCGACGTAGGTGGCCTCGCCGGCCACGTGCAGGTGGGCGGACTCGTGCGGATGCGGCTGGCCGGCGGGGGGGGCGGATGCCGGCGGTGACGAGGTGGGCTCGATCGGCTCGTTCATCACGTTCTCCTCAGCGCCCGCCGCCGGCGAGATCTTCCGCGGCGAAGGCGCGCGTCTGCGCCGCGGCGAGCGGCGCGTCGGGGCGGGTCTCGAGGAAGAAGCGCGCGAGCAGGCCGGCGGCGGCGCGGCGGCGGTAGCCGGCGCTCGCGCGCAGGTCGTCGAGCGGGGCGAAGTCGTGTTCGAGCGCGCACTGTGCGGCGGCGAGCGCGGCTTCGTCCCAGGGCCGGCCGGCGAGCGCGGCCTCGGTGGCGGTGGCGCGCCTGGGCGTCGCCGCCATGCCGCCGAAGGCGATGCGCGGAGCGTGGATCCGGCCCGCGCGCAGCTCGAGCGCGAAGCCGGCGCATACCGCGGAGATGTCGGAGCCGAAGCGCTTGGCCAGCTTCCAGCTGCGCAAGCGTCGCGCGGGTGCGGGCGGCGGCAGTTCGATCGCCTCGACGATCTCGTCGGCGGCGAGGTCCTTCTTCATGTAGTCGAGATAGAAGTCCTCCAGCGCCAGGCTGCGCCGGCCGCGCACGCTCGCGAGCACCACGCGCGCGCCGAGCGCGATCAGCGCGGGCATCGAGTCGCCGATCGGCGAGCCGTTGGCGACGTTGCCGCCGAGCGTGCCGGCGTTGCGCACCGGCGGCGAGGCGAAGCGCTCCCGCAGCTCGGCCAGCTCCGGGTGCAGGCGGACGAGCGCGGCGAAGGCGGCCGTGAGCGAAGCCGCTGCGCCGATGCGCAGGCCGCCGGCGTGCGGCACGATCGCGCGCAGGGCGGCGACCTCGCCGGTGTGGATCAGGGTGTCGAGCCGGCGCAGGCCCTTGTTGACCCACAGGCCGATGTCGGTGCCGCCGGCGAGCAGGGTGGCCGCGGGGTGGCGGCTGCGCAGGGCGAGGAGTTCGTCCACGCTGCGCGGGGCGACGAAGCGGCCGCCCTCGTGGCCGAAATCGAGCGTGTCGTCGCGGCGCAGCGCGAGCAGGGCGGTGCGCAGGCGATCGCGGTCGAGCAGGCGCGACGGGGCGTCGAACATGCGCTCGCCGGCCTCCACGATCGGCCGATAGCCCGTGCAGCGGCACAGGTTGCCGGCGAGCGCGCTGCGGATGCGGGCGGGATCCGCGGCGGCCTCGCCCTGCGCGTGACGGTCCTCGTACAGCGCCCACAGCGACATCGTGAAGCCGGGGGTGCAGAAGCCGCATTGCGAGCCGTGGCAATCGACCATCGCCTGCTGCACCGGGTGCAGGGCGCCGCCGGCGAGGCTGCGCAGGTGTTCGACGGTGAACACCGCCTTGCCGTCGAGCGTGGCCAGGAAGCGGATGCAGGCGTTGACCGCGTACAGGCGCGGCGCGTCCGCGGGATCGTCGGCGAGCTCGCCCACCACCACGGTACAGGCGCCGCAGTCGCCCTCGTTGCAGCCTTCCTTGGTGCCGACGAGGCCGCGCGCGCCGCGCAGCCAGGCGAGCAGGCTGGTGGTGGGGGCGAGGCCGGTGATCGACACCGCCTCGCCGTCGAGCAGGATGCGTATCGTCTGGCTGTCCATCTTCGGATCCCGGGGGCGCAGGCCCGAAGATGGTAGCGCGTTCGGCGCCGCCGTGCCGTGCCGGCGGCCGCCCGGCGCCGCCTCAGTGCGCCAGCGCCGGCTCGATCGCCTCGGCGCTGGCGCTGCGGCGGCCGCCGTTGAGGAAGAGGTTGAGCGTCACCGCGGTGATCGCCGCGAGCAGGATGCCGCTGTGCAGCAGGGGTTCGAGCGCGTGCGGCATCTGCTGGAAGAACTTCGGCGCCACCATCGGGATCATGCCGGCGCCCACCGACAGCGCGACGATGTAGAGGTTGAAGCGGTTGTTGCGCAGGTCGGCCGCGAGCAGGATCTTGATGCCGGTGGCGGCGACCATGCCGAACATCACCAGGCCGGCGCCGCCGAGCACGTACTGCGGCACCGAGGCGATGATCAGCGCCATCTTGGGGAAGAGGCCGAAGGCCATCAGGATCGCGCCGCCCGCCACGCACACCCAGCGGCTCTTGACGCCGGTGACGCCGACCAGGCCGACGTTCTGCGAGAAGCTGGTGTGCGGGAAGGTGTTGAGGAAGCCGCCGATCATGGTGCCGAGGCCGTCGGTGCGCAGGCCGCGGGTGAGGTCGTCGCGCGACAGCCGGCGGCCGGTGAGCTCGCCGAGCGCGAGGAACATGCCGAGCGACTCGACCATCACGACCACCATCACCAGGCACATGGTGGCGATCGAGATCGGGTCGAAGATCGGCGCGCCGAAGTGCAGCGGCGTCACGATCGACACCCAGGGCGCGTCGGCGAGGCCGTCGAAGCCGACCTTGCCGAGCGCGATCGCGATCGCGAAGCCCACGCCCATGCCGACCAGCACCGCCACGTTGGACAGGAAGCCACGACCGTAGCGGGTGATCGCCAGCACCACGACCAGCACGATGGCGGCGATGGCGAGGTATTCCGGGGCACCGTAGGCGGGGTTGTCCACCATCAGTCCGGTCGCCGCGTCGCGGATGCGCGGCTGGCCGCCGGCCGACCAGTTGATCGCCACCGGCATCAGCGAGAGGCCGATCACCGCGATGATCGAGCCGGTGACCACGGGCGGGAACAGCGGCAGCGCGCGCGCCACCAGGGGCGCGAACAGGATGCCGAAGAGGCCGGCGGCGATGCCCGCGCCGAGGATGGCGTTGATGCCGAGCGCGGGGTTGCCCGCCATCGCCACCATCGGCCCGACCGCGGCGAAGGTGACGCCCATCATGATCGGCAGGCGGATGCCGAAGCGGCCGACTCCGAGCGCCTGGATGATGGTGACCAGGCCGCAACACAGCAGGTCGGCGTTGATGAGAAAGGCGATCTGGTCCTTGGGCAGCTTGAGCGCGCCGCCGACGATCAGCGGTACCGCGATCGCGCCGGCGTACATCACCAGCACGTGCTGCAGGGCGAGGGTGAACAGGCGCCCGCCGGGCGGGCACTGGTCTACCGGGTCGAGCTCGAGCGGCCGGCTCGTGCGGGTTTGATCGGACATCGTGGCGTCTCCTTGTCGTTATGGACCGATGAGTCCAGTCTAGGATCGCGCCGTGATATGGAAACCCTTATGGGCTTATAGGACGGATCAGGGGATCCGTATGGTGTGTGCGGGGAGGGGGAGGCGTGGTGGGGCAGGGGAAGGAGAGCGGGAGCCTGCGGCGGAAGGGCGAAGGCGGTCTCTCGGGCGCCGCATCGCGACTTGCGTCGCTCCCACGAAAACCGTCGCGTCTCTGGACACGCCGGATCGCGACTCGCGTCGCTCCCACGAAAACCGTCGCGTCGCGGGACACACCGGATCGCGACTTGCGTCGCTCCCACGAAAACCGTCGCGTCTCGGGACACGCCGGATCGCGACTCGCGTCGCTCCCACGAAAACCCCCGCGTCTCGGGACACGCCGGATCGCGACTTGCGTCGCTCCCACACGAACCGCCGCGCCTCGGGAGGTGGTCGTAGGAGCGACGCAAGTCGCGATTCCCGCGCTTGCGCTGCGATCACCCCGCGGCGCTCACAGGGCTTCGATCACCCCGGGGCGGTCGAGCTGCACCTCGTCGCAGTTGTGTCCCGGGCCGCTGCGGTCCACAACGAGGAAGTCGCACACCCCTTCGAGCGCGAGCAGCGGGTGGTGCCACACGCCGGTGGCGTAGTTCACCCCCTGGTCGGCGCGGGCGAGGAAGACCTTCAGGTCCTCTGCCGCGGGCGGCGCGCCGGCGGGGGCGACGACGACGAGGTAGGGCTTGCCCGACATCGGGACGAAGGCCTGCGAGGCGAGCGGGTGGCGCTCCATCATCTGCACCGTGAAGGGCAGGCCGCGCGGCTGGCCGCGGAAGATGGAGACGATCACGCGCCCGTCGGGCCCGGGCTCGATGTTGGCGAGGTCGTGGTAGCGCTCGGTGTTGCCGGCGTTGATGGTGAAGTGGCGGACCGCGTCGCTGACCTCGACGACCTCGCCATAGGGGGCGAAGGCCTCGCGGGTGAGCGGATGGACGGCGAGCGGGAGGGGGGCAGCGGTGCGCATGACGGGGTCTCGGTGACGGTTGGGGGGCGTGTGTCCGCCGGAGGGGGCTGAGAGGGGGGATCGCGACTCGCGTCGCTCCTACGCGAACCGACGCGGCTCCGGCAGCACCGGTGGGATCGCGACTCGCGTCGCTCCTACGAGAACCGACGCGGCTCCGGCAGCACCGGTAGGAGCGACGCAAGTCGCGATTGGCGGTTTCGGCAGCACGGGCAGGAGCGACGCAAGTCGCGATGGTCGGCGCGGGCATCCGCGGCGGCGCGGGCGCGGCCGCCGCCGGTCTCACTTCGCCTCGACCTTGCCCCACAGGCGCAGGCGCGAGACGCCGCCGTCGGGGAAGATGTTGAAGCGGACGTGGGTGATCGGCCCCAGTTTCGCGACCTGCTCCGTAAAGGTATGGATCGCGTCCATCTCCAGCTTCTGCTCGGGCAGCAGGGTCTGCCAGAACATCGACTGGGTGGTGATCGAGCGGTCGGTGCCGCCGCTGACGTAGGCGGCCTGCACCGAGCAGCGGTCCGGGTAGTTGCCCTTGAAGAAGGCGGTGTCGACCTCGATGCGCTCGACCGTGCCGGGGGCGCCGAGCTCGAGCACGCACCAGTCGTTGCCGGGCTCGCGGCGGCGGCGGGTCTCCCAGCCGTCGCCCATGTTCATGCCGCGCCCGGGCAGCAGCAGGGCGGCGGCGGATGAGCCGAAGCTGGCGTCGTTCCACGACAGCGCGCGGCCGCCGTTCTCCATCGCTACCAGGTCGACCAGCTCGCCGCCGGCGGCCTTGGCCGCGAGTGTGCCCACCGGGCGGCCGTAGACGCGCAGGCGCGCGATGCCGCCGTCGGGGTACATGTTCACGCGCAGGTGGGTCCACGCCGCGGTGCTGGCGCACTCGAGAAGGTGGTGGCTGTTGGGGCCCATCGGGCTGGCGGGGAGGATCTCGGTCCACTCGGCCGCCTGCAGGGCGGCGACGTCGTCGGTCTCGGACACGCAGGCCTCGATCGACACCGCGGGCGGGTAGTTGCCGGTGAAGTGGGAGGTGTCGACGTCGAAGCCGCGGATCACGCCCTTGACGCCGAGTTTCACGAGCGCCCAGTCGTGGCCGGCGACGCGCTTCCTGCGCGACTCCCAGCCGTCCATCCACTTGCCGTTGGTGTCGAACTTGCCGGGGACGAACTGCGCGGGTTCGGGGTTGAGCATGCGGCCGACTTCGGCGAAGAAGTCGTCGGAGGCGGCGATCGCCTTGGCGCCGAGGCGCGGGTTGGCGAGGTCGACCGAGCGCAGCGCCCAGTCGGGCAGCTCGGCAGCTGGGGCGAAGACGGGGGCGCCGGGGGTGTGGCTGGCCATGGGGGTTCTCCTTTGGGTTCGGGTCGTGAGGCAGGCGGGAAAGAGCCGGGAGTCGCTCGGGAAATCGTGGTCTGTCCCCGATTTCCCGATTTCCCCCCGGCTTACTTCGCTTGGTAGGGGTGGCGCTCTATCCAGTGGCGGGCGACGTCGACGCGACGGCACACCCACACGCGGTCGTGCTTCTCGATGTGGTCGAGGAAGCGCTGCAGGGCGCGGAAGCGGCCCGGGCGGCCGAGCAGGCGGCAGTGCATGCCGATCGACATCATCGCGGGACGCTCCTCGCCCTCGGCGTACATCACGTCGAAGGCGTCACGCAGGTATTCGAAGAACTCGTCGCCGTGCGAGAAGCCCTGCGGCAGCGCGAAGCGCATGTCGTTGGTGTCGAGCGTGTAGGGCACCACCAGATGCGGCACGGTCTCGCCGTCGGTCCTTCTCACCTCGGTCCACAACGGCAGGTCGTCGCCGTAATAGTCCGAGTCGTACAGGAAGCCGCCGTGGTCGGCGACCAGGCGGCGGGTGTTCGGGGAGTCGCGGCCGGTGTACCAGCCCAGTGCGCGCGTGCCGGTGAGGCGCTCGATGATCTCCATGCCGATCTTCATGTGCTCGCGCTCGATCTCCTCGGGCACGTTCTGGTAGTGGATCCAGCGCCAGCCGTGGCAGGCGATCTCGTGGCCGAGCTCCTTGAAGGCGGCGGTGAGCTCGGGGTGGCGCTCGAGTGCCATCGACACGCCGAAGATCGTCAGCGGCAGGCCGCGGCGCTCGAACTCGCGCAGGAAGCGCCAAACGCCCACGCGCGAGCCGTACTCGTAGATGCCCTCCATCGACAGGTGGCGGTCGGGGTAGCTCGCGGCATTGAAGAGCTCGGAGAGGAACTGCTCGCTGCCGGCGTCGCCGTGCAACACGCAGTGCTCGCCGCCTTCCTCGTAGTTGAGCACGAACTGCACCGCGATGCGGGCGCGGCCTGGCCAGTCGGCGTGGGGCGGGTTGCGGCCGTAGCCGACGAGGTCGCGGGGGTAGGTCGGGTTCGAGGTCATGGTGTTCTGTCCAGACAGGCGATCAGGGATTCAACAGGCCAATCGGCCTTGGGGGGCGTGTGGGAGCGACGCCAGTCGCGATCCGGGCGATGACTTGGCGCCGAATGTCGGCTTCGCACGGGCGGGGGCGTTTGATCGCGACTGGCGTCGCTCTCACGGAACCGACCTCGCCTGCCTCGCCGCGCGCTAGGCGCGACGCGCGTTTGATCGCGACTTGCGTCGCTCCTACCGCGCGGCTGCGTTGGCGGGGTGCTCCTGCAGGAGCGACGCAAGTCGCGCTTCCCGCGCCGAGATGCCGACCACCCGCGCCCTCGCGGCGGCCGTTCAGCTGTTCGTCCCGAACATCGCATCCAGCCGGAAGCGGGCGATCTTGCCGATCTCGGCCAGGCAGGTGCGGAATTCGGCGTCGCGCACGTTGGCCAGGCGGGCCTCGACGCGGTCCAGGATCTGGTGGCGGGTGAGGCCCTTGACCGCGACCACGAAGGGAAAGCCGAAGCGCGCGCGGTAGTCCTGGTTGAGCCGGCGCAGGCGCTGGAGCTCTTCCTTGCTGCACTGGTCGAGCCCGGCGCCGCGCTGCTCGCCGGTGGAGGCGGTGGTCAGCGTGCCTTCCTCGGCCTCCTTGCCGGCGAGCTCGGGGTGGGCGCAGATGAGGCCGAGCTGCTCGGCAGGGTCGGCGGTGTCGACCACCAGGCACATCGCGGCGTGCAGCGCGTCGATGCTGGCGAAGGGACCGGCGCTCCAGGCACGCTCGGCGATCCACGGCGAGTGCTCGAAGATGCCTTCGAGGCGGGCGACGAAGGCGTCCTGCGCCAGGCGGGAGAGTTCATCCAGGGCGGCGTCCAGCGCGGCGGCCGGGCGGTCGGGGGCGGTGCTTGGGGCGGTGCTTGGGGCGGTGCTTGGGGCGGTGGCGGGGGTGCTCATGGTGTCTCTTCCTGTCCTGTTGCTGTCGTTCAGTCCGCGGTGCGCGCGCCCTGGGCGAACCAGATCGCGATCTTCTCGCGCTCCTCTTCGGTGATGGCGGTGAGGTTGCCGAGCGGCATGTAGCCGCTGGCCACGGTCTGCGCGCTCATCACGGCATGGGCGGCGATCTGCTCGGGCGTCTGCAGCATCACGCCCTTGGGCGCCTGGGCGAAGCCCTCGAAGGTCGGCTTGTCGGCGTGGCAGGCGATGCAGCGCTGGGCCATGATCGCCTTGACGGTGGCGAAGCTCACCTTCTCGCCGCCGGCATCGACCTGCTTCGGTGCCATCAGCACCATCAGCAGCGCGATCAGCGCGACGCCGGCCGCCGGCAGCCACCACTTGACCTGGCCGCGGTGGCGCAGCACGAAGAACTGGCGGATCAGCACCCCGGCCAGCATCAGCACGCCGAGCACCAGCCAGCCCTTGGCGTTGGCGTAGGTCATCGGGTAGTGGTTGCTGATCATGATGAACAGCACCGGCAGCGTGAAATAGGTGTTGTGCACCGAGCGCTGCTTGCCGACGGTGCCCGGCATCGGATCGACCTGCTCGCCGCGGCGGATCTGCTCGACCATCTTCTTCTGCCCGGGGATGATGTGGAAGAAGACGTTGGCCGCCATCATGGTGCCGAGCATGGCGCCGACGTGGATGTAGGCGCCGCGGGCAGAGAACACCTGGTGCAGCACGTAGTTCGCCACCATCACGAAGACGAACACGATCGCGGCGAGCACGCCGTCCTTGCCGATCATGTTGCGGCACAGGATGTCGTAGAAGACCCAGCCGGCGACCAGGAAGGCGATCGAGATGCCGACCGCGGCGGCAGGCGAGAGCGCCATCACGCTGCTGTCGATCAGGTAGCTCGAGGCGCCGATCCAGTAGATGACGGCCATCATGCCCATGCCCGACAGCCAGGTGGTGTAGGCCTCCCACTTCGACCAGTGCAGGTCCTGGGTGAGCGGCTCGCCCTTGGGGCCGGTGAGGTATTTCTGGCTGTGGTAGAAGCCGCCGCCATGCACCGCCCACAGCTCGCCGAACACGCCGCGCTTGGCGTCGTTCGGGTTCTTCGGCGGCTTCAGCGAGTTGTCCAGCATGACGAAGTAGAAGGACGCGCCGATCCAGGCGATGCCGGCGATCAGGTGCAGCCAGCGGACCAGCAGGTTGGCCCAGTCGAGCAGGTAGGCTTCCATGGTCTGTTCTCTTGTTCTCGATTCGGTTCGGTGTGGAGGTGGAAGCGCCGGGTTCAGCTGCCGCGGTAGGTGGAATAGCTCCACGGCGACACCAGCAGGGGCACGTGGTAGTGCTCGGCGACATCGGCGATGCCGAAGCGCAGCGCGACCTCGTCCACGAACGGCGGCTCGGGCAGGTTCAGGCCCAGCGCGCGGAAGTAGTCGCCGGCGGCGAAGACGATCTCGTACTTGCCGGCCTCGAGTGCGGCGCCTTCGAGCAGCGGCTTGTCGCAGCGGCCGTCGTGGTTGGTGACGCTGCGCGCGACTTCGCGGCGCTCGCCGTCGAGCCGGTACACGGTGACGGCGATGCCGGTTCCGGGCTTGCCGTGGGCAGTGTCGAGGACGTGGGTGGTCAGGCGGCCCATGCGCTTGTCTCCTGGTCTGGTCTGGTGCGGGGCTGGGGGAATCGTGTGAGACGCAGTGTAAGCCGGGTCCGTGTTAACGGAACGCATATGTCCTTATATGTGATATATGCTCTCGCATATCTGTCTGCTGGCGGCCAGTCGCTCCCGCCCCGGATCCACACAAGAACGACGAGGAGACCCACCATGAGCCTGCGGCGCAGTGACGACCCGCTCGACACCTACCTGTTGCGCGTGTTCGTGCTCCTGATCAGCGAGCGCAGCGTGTCGCGCACCGCGCTGCGCCTGAACCAGTCGCAGCCCGCAGTCAGCGCGGCCTTGAAGCGTCTGCGCGAGATCCTCGGCGATCCGCTGCTGGTGCGGGAGAAGGGCGGCATGGTGCCGACCGAGCGCGCGCTCGCGCTGATGTCGCACGCCAAGGGCGCGCTCGCCGAGATCGACCGCATGACCGATGCGCCGGAGTCCTTCGAGCCGCACAGCACCCGCCACGAGTTCCGCGTCGGCTCGCCCGACTATCTCGCGCCGGTGTTCATCGCCAGCGTGGCCGAGCGCTTCCGCCGCGAGGCACCGCAGGCGCGCCTGAGCCTGCACGCGCTGGGGCCGAGCTTCGACTTCGAGCGCTCGCTCGCGGAAGGCGACCTGGACGTGGTGATCGGCAACTGGCCCGAGCCGCCGCACCGCATGCACCTGTCGATGCTGCTGGAGGACGAGATCGTGTGCCTGGTGGCGGCCAGCCACCCGTGCGCGAAGAAGGGGATGAGCGTCGACGACTACATGCGCGCCGCGCACGTGGTGCCGATGCCGTATTCGATCAGCCAGCGCGGGGTCATCGACGGCGTGCTCGCCTCGATGCGCATCAGCCGCGACGAGCGCGTGGCGGTGCAGTCCTTCACCGCCGCGCCCTACCTGCTGCAGGGCACCGACCTGGTGTTCACCACCACCCGGCACTTCGCGCAGTTCTACGCCAACCTGCTGCCGCTGGCGATCATCCCCTCGCCGATCGCCTTTCCACCGATGCGCTTCTACCAGCTCTGGCACGAGCGCAACCACCATTCCACCGGCCACCGCTGGCTGCGCCGACTGTTGTCGGATTGCGGGCGCAGGATCGCGCCACCGCATGCGTGAGCGGGATGGGGGCTTGCGGTCCGCGTGGTGCCTGCGGAGGAGCGCGGTGTTTCTGGAAACGGTGGATCGCGACTTGCGTCGCTCCTGCGGAAACCGTTGTGGCGCTGGAACGCGGCGCGCCCCGAACCGCAGCGGGTCCGGAGCCATGCCGTAGGAGCGACGCAAGTCGCGATTGCCGCGCTGGATCGGCCGCGGTGCGAATCCCATGCGCCGGATCGCGACTCGCGTCGCTCCCACGCAGAAAGCACAGCGCCCGGGGAGGGACGTAGGAGCGACGCAAGTCGCGATTGCCGCGCTGGATCGGCCGCGGTGCGAATTCCATGCGCCGGATCGTGACTTGCGTCGCTCCCACGCAGGAAGCACCGCAGCGCTCAGCGGTCGATCGGCACCAGCATCACCGGGATGTCGGCCTTCATGGTGACCTTGTGTGCCACCGAGCCGAGCAGCAGCTCGCCGATGGTGCTGTGGCCGCGCGAGCCCATGACGATCACGTCGGCGAGCACATGCTTGGCGACGTCGAGGATGCGGCGCGAGGGGTCGCCCTCGAGCGCGCGCACGCTGGCGAGCACGCTCTTCACGTCGAGCTCGGGGTTGGCCTCGGCGAAGACGTCGATGCGATGGCGCAGCAGGGCCTCGGCCTTCTTGTGGCCGGCGAGCTTGATCTCGTCCATCTTCTCCTCGCTGAGGAACTCCTCGTAGGGCAGGCTGCTCGATGGAAGGGTCACGGTGACGGCGTGCAGCTTGGCGTTGAACTTCATCGCCAGGCCCACGGCGTGGCGGAATACCGCGGGCGAGCGCGGGGTCAGGTCGGAGGCGTAAAGGATCGAGCGGATTTCGTAGCTCATCGAGGGAACTCCCGGTTGCGGTGGTGTGGTCGGTGCCGGAGCGCGGTGTCCCGGCGGGCATCCTGCATTCTCGTGGCCGGTGGATCCGGCGATGCCTGCGCAGGCGTCCTGGACAAAGTGTAGAGGCGTGCGCCGCGCCGGCGCAGCCGCGCCGCCCGATAGCGCATATACGGAATGCGTGATGACGCTCACACGTGCGGCCTGCTTGCGGCCGGGCCGGCACGGGCGGGATGATGATGCAAGAACGGGCCGCGGCCCGCAGCCATGGAGAATCGCATGATCGATCTGTACACCGCCGCAACCCCCAACGGCCACAAGGTCTCGATCGCGCTCGAGGAGCTCGGCCTGGCGTACTCGCTGCGCGTGCTCGACCTGTCCGCCAACGAGCAGAAGGAGCCCTGGTTCCTCGCCATCAACCCCAACGGTCGCATCCCGGCGATCGTCGACCACGACGAGGGCGACTTCGCGGTCTTCGAGTCGGGCGCGATCCTGATCTACCTCGCCGAGAAGACCGGCCGGCTGATGCCGCAAGACGCCAGGGGGCGCTCGCGCGTGCTGCAGTGGCTGATGTTCCAGATGGGCGGCATCGGCCCGATGATGGGCCAGGCCAACGTCTTCTTCCGCTACTTCCCGGAGAAGATCCAGCCGGCGATCGACCGCTACCAGGGTGAGGTCAAGCGCCTGTTCCGCGTGCTCGACGGCCATCTGGCGAAGAACGAGTACCTCGCCGGCGACTATTCCATCGCCGACATCGCCAACTGGGCCTGGGTGCGCACGCACAACTGGTCGGGGGTGGCGATCGACGACCTGCCCGACCTCGCGCGCTGGCGCGACCAGATCCGCGCCCGCCCCGCCGTGCAGCGGGGCATCGAGATGCCGCCGTCCAGCTTCGACCGCGACGGTGACGGCGAGGAACAGGCCAAGGCGTTCTCGGCGAAGGTGCGCAACATGGTCGAGACCGGCCAGTCGCGCAGCGATGGAGTCTGAGGGCCCCCGCGGCCCTGCCGGTTCAGGACATTCCAGGAGACCCCATGAAGCTCTATGTATCACCCCGGGCGCCCAATCCGCGCCGCGTGCAGATGTTCATCGCCGAGAAGGGCATCCGCGGCATCGAGGAGGTCGCGGTCGACCTCGTCAAGGGCGAGCACCGCAGCTCGGACCACCGCGCACGCAGCCCGCTCGCCAAGGTGCCGGTGCTGGAACTCGACGACGGCCGCTACCTCGGCGAGACGCGGGCGATCTGCAGCTACCTCGAAGGCCTCTACCCCGAGCCCAACCTGATGGGCGACACCTTCGAGGAGCGTGCCTTCGTCGAGATGACCGACCGCCGCGTCGAGCTCTACCTCTTCGGCGGCATCATGAACTGCGTCCGCCATACCCACCCCGGCCTCGCGCCGCTGGAACAACCGCAGTTCGAGGACTTCGGCCGCTCGCAGGGCGAGAAGGTGCGCGAGGTGGCGCGCTGGCTCGACGAGGAGCTCGGCCGCCAGCCCTTCGTCGCCGGCGAGCGCTTCACCATCGCCGACATCACGGCCTTTTGCGCGATCGAGTTCGCGCGCGGGCTGATGAGGTTCAGGCCCGGCGCCGAGGGCATGGCCAACCTGCAGGACTGGCGCGACCGCATCGCCGAGCGCCCGAGCGCGCGGGTCTAGGTGCGCGGCTGCGCGGGAAGGATCAGGAACCCGCGCGTTCGCGGCGGCTGCGGTCCAGCCAGTAGAGCAGCTTCGAGTACAGCACGGCGGGCATGATCGGCTTGGTCAGGAAGTCGTCCATGCCGGCTTCGAGGCAGCGGACCCGGTCCTCGGCGAAGGCATTGGCCGTCAGGGCGATGATCGGCACCTCGCGCCCCCAGTCCTGGGTCCGGATCCTGCGCGTCGCGGCGATCCCGTCGACAACCGGCATCTGCATGTCCATGAGGATCAGTGCCGGCTTGCAGCGTTCGGCGAGCGCCGCGGCCTCTTCTCCGTCGGCTGCGCATTCCGGCGCCAGCCCGGCGCGCGACAGCAGCACCCGGGCGATTTCCCGATTGACCTTGTCGTCGTCGGCCAGCAGCACGCATGCGCCGCCATGCCGCTCGGCGAGCGCGCCGCGGATCTCCAGGGGCGAACCCGTGGGCGCCACGACCTCGTCGGCCTTCACCTTGCGCAGGCGCGTGGTGAACCAGAATCGACTGCCGCGACCAGGCTCGCTCTCGGCGCCCGCCTGCCCGCCCATCAGCTCGGCGAGACGCGCGGTGATCGCCAGCCCGAGCCCGGTGCCGCCGTGCTCGCCCGTCGAGGTCGCCTCGGTCTGGGTGAAGGGCTTGAACAGACGCCGCAGTTCGGCGGCAGCGATGCCCGGCCCGGTGTCCTCGACCACGAAGCGGACGTCCACCGTGTCCGTGTCGACCACGCTGGCGCTGCAGCGCACGGTGATGCCACCCCGCTCGGTGAATTTCAGCGCATTGATGAGGTAGTTGACCAGCGCCTGGCGCAGACGCGTCGCGTCGCCGAGGAAGGTGCCCGGCGGCAGATCGAACTCTGCACGCAGGCTCAGCCCCTTGGCTTCGGCCTGGTGGGCGAGCATCGCCAGCGCCTCCTCGACCACGCCGCGCAGGTCGAGTGCGGCCTCGTCGAGCGTGAACTTCCCCGCTTCGATCTTCGACAGGTCGAGGATGCCGTTGATGATCGAGAGCAGGTGCCTGCCTGCGTTCTCGATCACGTCGAGCCGCTCCCGCTGGGACGCCGGCAACTCCTCCTGGTGCATCAGGTGCGACATGCCCAGGATTGCAGCGAGCGGTGTGCGGATCTCGTGGCTCATGCTGGCGAGGAAAGACGATTTCGCCTCGCTGACACTTTCCGCGTTCTCCTTGGCGCGCTTGAGCGCCTCGTGCGCCTTTTGCAGTTCGGCTTCCGCCTGGCGGCGACGGTTGATCTCCCGCGTCATCGCCATCGTGCGGTTGGCGAGCTTGTCGTACATCACCAGCACGGTCTCGACCAGGACGCGCATCGAACCCGACATGGTTTCGTCGGCTTGCGTCCTCGCCTGCTCGAGCGTCAATCCGCGCTGCACGCCGTGTACGACCAGGGCCATGCGGCGGTCCGCCTCGAGGATGTGCAGTGCCAGCCAGCGGGTCAGAAAGTTGACGATGTTCTCGATCACCGTCTCGAAGGGTTTGGTGGATTCCTCCGCCTTCAGACGCAGGACCTCGTCGATGAAACGGACGTGAGATTCATGGTGGCCCGCGACGCCGGCGTACTCGCCCAGATGCGCCTGCCAGAGCGCCTCCTCGGTGGTGAAATGGACCTCGACGTAATCGCGCAGCTGGTCGAACACCGAATTGAGCGTGGGGGCGTCGGATTGGAAGGCGAGATGCGTGACGAGACGGTTCAGCAGTGCCACGAGCTGCTGGTGCTGTGCATCGATGACCGCGATGCCGGTGGCGAAGTTGCTGTCCCACGGGAAGATCTCCATCTCGGTGATCATTGCTGCGGTGCTCCGGGCAGAGGATGGCATCTTGAAGGTGGCGAATATTGTAAATATTCCAGATATGGCGACGATGGTGGATATTTCACGCGTCGACGCGAATTCTGCCGGCTGCCGGCCTTGCCCTCAAACGCCCTCCTCACGGGGCGAGGTGGCGAGCGAGCTTCTGCAGCAGGATCTCGCGGTCGAACGGCTTCACCAGGAAGTCCACCGCACCGGCCTTGAGGCTGGCTTCGAGAACCTGGCGTTCGCTGTGACCGGTGATCATCACCACCGGGATGGCCGCAAAACGCGGGATGGCCTTCAGGCGTCGGGTGAGTTCCACACCGTTGAAGTCGGGCAGCGCGACATCCATCAGGATGAGATCGGGGGGCTGGCGGCCGAGCACCGCAAGGGCTTCGGCACCCGAGTGCGCGATGATCGAACGGTAGCCGGAATTGCCGAGCAGGCGTTCGAGCAGCTTGCACTGGAAGGCGTCGTCGTCGACCACCACGATGAGGGGCGGTGTCCTGCCAGCGAGTTCGCCGAGTTGGCGAGCCGCATCGAGTTGCGGCTTGACGTCCGCCTTGAGCCCGCCGATCCATTCGGTGAGCGGCACCACCTTCTTTTTCGCCTCGTCCACACGCAGCTTCGCTTCCTGGATGACGTCTTCTTGCGGTGTCACGGCGAACTGGGTCGGCCGATCCAGGCCCGAGGGCACGTCGCCGACGTCGAGCTCGAAGCTGTCCGTGAATGCGGGCAGGACGTCGAGGCCTGCGTCCGGGATGGTGGCGCTGTCGCTGGAGGGCGCTGCGGGCGCCGCAGGGCGGGGCTGCGCGCTGGAGGCTTCGATTTCCGCTGCCTGAAGTGCGCGCTCGAGCGCGTCCGCATGCTGGCGACCGACCTCGATGCGATCGTCCAGCACGGTCTCCAGCTGGCTGATCGAGCGTGCATGCGCGGCGACCTCGCGTGCGTTCGGCGTGTCCCGCTGGGCCTGCAACGAGCGGCCGGCGATGAGGACCGACATGGCCAGGCGTGGCGTGTCGAACACCATGGGCCAGTACAGGACGTAGTCGTCGAAGTACTCCTTGCGGCACAGCTCGAATGCGCGATGGACGTTGTCCTTGTCGCACAGCACGATGCTGCGGTGAGGCAGGGAGTGCACCACCTCGCTGTGACGATAGAGGCCGAGCGAGTAGCGCTCGGCGCGCTCGAGGCTGGTGAAGGCCAGCACCACGACGTCGGGCTGGACGCGCTCGAAATCGGCGATGAAGCGGCTCTCGATCGTCGACGTCTCGATGTGCTCGAAATGGTCCGCGAGCAGGCGCGCGATCTGGGCCGCATCGGCCGCGACGTCGGTAACGACCAAGACCTTGAGGGTCTCGAGGTTCATCGGTTCCGGCTCTGTCGGTGGGATCCGTATTCTAGCGGCTACCCAGGCCGGGGGGTATCGCCACGCGCAGGCGGAACTCCTGCGGCCTGTGTGCCTTGCATCGCGGTGAGCGTGGCTGCCAGGGCCGCCTCGAGCAGCCCGCCCTGGCGCTGCACTTGGTCGCCATCGTCGTCGCGACCGGCCTGTTCGAGCGCGGCGCAGATTTCGCCGAGCTGCATGGCGCCGACCGAGCGCGAGGAGGACTTCAGGCGGTGGGCGAGCTCGCCGGCCCGGCGCCAGTCGCCGTCCTCGCACGCCTTGCGGATGCTGCGCACGGTGTCGCATGCGGAGAGCCGGTATTCGCCGAGAAACTCCGCGATCAGCGCCGCATCGTTGCCGATCAGTCCCGGCAAGGCCTGCGGATCGAACACCGCAGGGGGCGCCGCCGGGGCTGCCGGCGCGGTGCCGGCGGGAGTCCGCTGCTCGGTGTCCGGTTGCAGCCAGCGCGCGAGCACCTCCTGCAGCGCCGCAACCTGTACCGGCTTGAGGATGAAGTCGTCCATGCCGGCGTCGATGCAGCGCTCCTTCTCTCCGCGCAGGGCGTTTGCGGTGACCGCCACGATCGGCGTACGCCGGCCCGGCGCTTCCTCGCTGCGGATCCTCGCCGTGAGTTCGTAGCCGTCCATCCCGGGCATGTGGAGATCGGTCAGCAGCAGGCTGTATTGACCCTGCCGCCAGCGCTCGAGTGCCTCGAAGCCATCCTCGGCGGTGTCGCATTGCAGCCCGAGGAGTGCGAGCTGTCGCGCGATGACGCGACGATTGATGTCGTTGTCCTCGGCGACGAGGATGCGGCGACCGGCCTCGCCGGCTCCGGGTGTCGCAAGCGGCGGGGTGGGCGAGGGGCGAGCGAGCGCCGTGCTGCGGGCTGGCTCGCTGCGCGTGGCCGAGCCGTTGGTCGCGGCAAGCGGGAGCGTGACCACGAAGCGGCTGCCACGCCCGGGAAGGCTGTTCACCTCCATCCGGCCCTTCATCATGCGCACGAGGCGCGTGCAGATCGACAGTCCGAGTCCGCTGCCGCCGAAGCGGCGGGTGGTGCTGGATTCGGCTTGCGAGAAGGGGTCGAAGATCTTTTCGATCGCCTCGGGGGCGATGCCGATGCCGTTGTCGGTGACCATGAAGCGGATCCGGCCTGCGCCGGCGGTCTCGACGCGAATCTCGACGCGGCCGGGGCGGTCGAGGCCGGAGGAGAACTTCACCGCGTTGCCGACGAGGTTGCACAGGATCTGCTGCAGGCGCAGCGCGTCGGTGCGCACGACCGCGGGCACGTCGGGGTCGATGCGGGTGCTCAGCCGGACCGACTTGCGGTTCGCGACCGTCTGCAGGATGCCGACGACACGCGCGATCAGGTCGGGGATCGATGCAGGGCCGACGTCGAGCTCGAGATTGCCCGACTCGATCCTGGAAAAGTCGAGGATGTCGTCGATCAGCCGCAGCAGGGTCTCGGCGGATTCGCGCATGATGCCGACCATCTCGACCTGTTCCGTGGAGAGCTGCGAATGGCTCAGCACGTCGAGCAGGCCGATCACCCCGTTCATCGGCGTGCGGATCTCGTGGCTCATCGTGGTGAGGAACTCGCTCTTTGCGCGGCTGGCGATGTTGGCCGCATCGAGTGCGTGCTGCAGTTCGGCCGTCCGGCTCTCGACCAGGCCCTCGAGGTGTTCGTGGTAGCGCAGCAGTTCCTCTTCCATGCGCCGTTGCGCGGTGATGTCCTGCTTGACCGCGACGTAGTGGGTGATGTGCCCGCTTTCGTCGTGGATCGGCGTGATCGTCACGCGCTCGAGGTACTCGCTGCCGTCCTTGCGGCGGTTGAAGAACTCGCCCTGCCAGGAGCGGCCGTGGGTGAGCGTGTTCCACAGGTCCGCATAGGTGGCCGGGGTGGTGCGTCCGGACTGCAGCAGGCGCGGGTTCTGGCCGATGGCCTCGGCACGGGAATAGCCGGTCTTGTCGATGAAGGCCTGGTTGACGTACTCGATCTCGGCCCGGGTGTTGGTGATGACGATGCTCTCCGGGCTCTCCTCGACGGCGCGCGACAGCTTGCGCAGCTCATCCTCGGCCGCCTTGCGCGCGCTGATGTCGAGTCCGAATGCGAAGCGCGCGACGGCGCGGCCGCGGTCGTCGAGCAGGGCGGTCACTCCGATCACGAGCGGCAGCCGGCTGCCGTCCTTGCGCAGGTGAACGGTCTCGAAACTGGCGTTGCCGATGCGATCGGCCTCGGCGAGGTGAGCATGGAGTTGCTCGCGCTCGTCCTCGGGGTAAAGTTCGTCGATCCGCATGCCGCGCAGCTCCTCGATCGAGTAGCCGTGCTGGCTCGCATAGGTGGCATTGACGTCGATGATCGTGTTGTCGGACACGTCGTGCATTGCGAGGCCGAGGTTCGACAGGCGGAAGAAGCGCTCCCAGCGTCGCGACAACGCTTCGGCCTGCTTGCGCTCGGTGATGTCGTGCACGATCGAGAAGACCATGGAGCGGTTGCCGTCCTCGGTCGGTCCGCTGTGGACCTCGACGTCGCGGACGGAGCCGTCGGCGCGGCGATGGCGGAACTCGAAGTGCTTGCGCTCTTCCGCATGGGCCGCCTTCAGTTCGACGAGCAGCGCCTGCGGGGACAGGGTGTTGATGTCCCCGATCTGCATCGTCTGCAGCGTTTCCCTGGACCAGCCGTAGAACTCCTCCGCGGCGGGGTTGGCGTCGAGGATGCGACCGCTCTCCGGGTCGAGGATCAGCATCACCGCGTGGCTGTTGTTGAAGATGTGCGCGTAGCGGGCTTCGCTGAGGTCGCGCGCGCGCTCGGCCTCGAGCTGTCGGGTGAGGTCCTTCGCGAAAGAGAGCAGCGAGACGAGCCGGCCTTGCGGGTCGCGGTTCGCCCGGTTGTGCCATTCGCAATGCAGCAGGCGGCCGTCGCGCGTGAAGTTGCGGCCGATCACCGGCGGCGTGGGACCGTCCGCGGTGATGGCCTGGCCGATCGCGCGCTTGACCGCCGCCGCGTCGTCCGGATGGGTGAAGCTCCATTCGTTGGGGCGCCTGCCGAGCACCTCCGCAGCGGACCAGCCGAAAACCCGCTCGGCCTCGGGCGACCAGCGCAGGACGCGCATGTCGCGGCCCCACTCGATGACCGCGAACGGGCAGGCCTCGATGAAAAGCTCGATCGCTGCCGCGGAGGGGGGCAAGGCTGGCGTCGGGGCAGGGAGGCTCACGGTGGCGCGCTGTGCCGGGTGCGGATCGTTCATCGGTCGCGATCTGCCCCGCCCCGGGGCTGCGCGCCGCTCCCGTGCAAGGCGTCCGTCGCGGACATCCGTGCGCGGAAGCTCTCCACCGCCTCGGGGCGGGCGAACAGGAAGCCTTGGAAGGCGTCGCAGCCGTTGTCGAGCAGGCAGGCGTGCTGTGCGGAGGTTTCCACGCCCTCGGCGACGACGCGGATGCGCAGGGTGTCGGCGAGTGCCATGATGGTGCGCACGATCGCCAGGCTGCTGGCGTTGGCGGGCAGGTCGCGGACGAAGGTGCGGTCGATCTTGAGCTCGTCGAGCGGCAGGCGCTGCAGGTAGCCGAGCGAGGAGTAGCCGGTGCCGAAGTCGTCGATCGAGAAGCGGATGCCCATCTCGCGCAGGCGGGTCATGGCCTCGATGGCACGCTCGATGTCGGTGAGCAGCAGCGATTCGGTGAGCTCGAGCTTGAGCCGCTCGGCGGGGGCGCCGGTGCGCGCCAGCAGCGCGAGCACCTCCTCGACGAAACCGGGCTCGTAGAGCTGGGCGGCGCTGACGTTGACCGCCATCACCAGGCCGTCGGCGCCGGGGAGCGCGACCCAGCGTGCGAGTTCCTCGCAGGCGAGCGCCATCGCCTCGCGTCCGAGCGCAGGCATCAGGCCCGCCTGCTCGGCGATCGGGATGAACAGGGCGGGCGGGGTCGGTCCGTGCCCCTCGCGGTTCCAGCGCAGCAGGGCCTCGGCGCCGATCAGGCGTCCGCCGGCATCGAGCTGGGGCTGCAGGTGGAGCAGGAACGCGCCGGTGCCGATCGCGCCGCGCAGCTCGGTCTCCAGCGCGAGCCGGTCGGCCAGCTCGGTACGCATGTGCGGATCGAAGACGCGGGCGGTGTTCTTGCCCGAGCGCTTGGCCTCGTACATCGACAGGTCGGCGCGCTGCATCAGTTCGTCGGCCGTGTGCTCGTGGCCGTTGAAGATCACCAGGCCCAGGCTCGCGGTGCATTTGCGGTCGAGTCCGTCGAGACGGTAGGGATGGCCGAGCTGTTCGAGCAGTTTGTCCGCGACCTGACGCGCGGCGAGCAAGGCCTCGTCGGCAGATTCGGCGAGCAGCTCGAGCAGGACCACGAACTCGTCGCCGCCGAAGCGTGCCACCGTGTCGGATTCGCGCACCACGCCGCGCAGGCGTGCACCGGCCTCGCGCAGCAGCACGTCGCCGTTGTGGTGGCCGAGCAGGTCGTTGATGTCCTTGAAGTCGTCCAGGTCGATGAACATCAGCGCGCCGTGCAGGCCGGTGCGCGCATTGGTGGCGATCGCGTGGCCGAGGCGCTCGACGAGCAGGCGGCGGTTGGGCAGCGTGGTGAGCGGGTCGTAGTAGGCGAGCTTGCGGATGCGCTCCTCGGCGGCCACGTTGGGCGTGATGTCCTGCACCAGGATGGCCGCCGCGCGGCGCCCGCCGATCGGGGCGTCGATGGCCTGGATCCAGGCCTGGAATTCGCGGTGGCCGGCGGGCGTGTCGAGCGCATAGCGGGCGCAGGTCCGCTCCGGGCTGGTCAGGGCTTGCTCCAGCGCCTCGCGCAACACGGCGGCCGGCGCGGCGGGCAGGACTTCCTCCAGACGTCGACCGATCACCTGCTCGGGCGGTGCGGCGAGCAGGTTTTCCTGGCGGGTGATGACCTCGAGGTAGCGGCCGTCCTCGTCGACCACGAAGACCAGGTCGGGGATGGCCGCGGTGATCGCGCGCAGGCGCGCCTCGCTCGCCGCCAGCGCGCATTCGGTCGCGCGGCGCTGCTCGAGGTCGCGCAGCAGGGCGCCGAGCAGCAGCGTGGCGGCCCCCATCAGCAGCAGGTAGGGCAGGCCGAGGTTGGCGAAGAGACCGGCGAGGGACTGGTTGGGGACCGTTGCGATCAGCAGCAGGCTGGTGGCGTGGGTGAATACGCCGAAGAGGAAGAGCTGCAGCGGCGCCGGCCGCAGCCAGCCGCGCGCGGCGCCGAGGCGGAAGGCGAGGCCGAGCAGCACCGCCAGCGTGATCGTCGTCACGCCGATGAAGACGCCGCTGCCGCCCAGCCAGATGCGATAGGCTGCGGCGGCCAGGCCGGCCACGGCGCCGGCGAGCGGACCGCCGAAGAGTGCGCCCACACTCAGCACCACCGAGCGCGGATCCACGATGACGCCGGGCGCCAGCGTGATCGGCATCATCATGCCGGCGATGCAGGCCAGCCCGTAGATCAGCCCGGACCCGACCGCGAATGCCGGGCCGCCGTGCGCGCAGCGGCGTGCCAAACCGCCCTGCAGCAGGCAGAGGGCGAGCAGCAGGGCGGTGGCCTGGAGCAGGTCGAGGATCATCGGGCGGGTACGGGCAGGCGGACCTGCGCCGGAGCGTGTTCGGATGCCGCAGATGCTAGCCCGCGCTCCGCCCGGCTGCTGCCGACTGCGTCACGCGCGACCCGAGATGGGTTGTCCCGCGCTGGAGGGCTGCCGAGCCGCCGCGGTCGCGGCGAAAGGCGTCAGGCCTCGGGCCGGTAGGGCTTGCCGAGCGAGACCGGCGAGTTGAGCCGGATCGTGTTGCCGTTGCGCGAGATCGCCACCAGCACCACGATGGTCGCCCAGTAGGGCAGGGACGACAGCAGCTGCGAGGGGAAGTCGATCTGCAGCCCCGAGCCCTGGATGAAGAGCTGGGTGACCATCACGCCACCGAAGAGATAGGCCCCGACCATCACCCGCAGCGGCCGCCAGGTCGCGAACACCACCAGCGCGAGCGCGATCCAGCCGCGCCCGGCGACCATGCCCTCGGCCCACATCGGCGTGTAGAACACCGACAGGAAGGCGCCGCCGATGCCGGCCATGGCGCCGCCGAAGAGCACCGCGAGGTAGCGGATGCGGATCACCGGGTAGCCGATCGCGTGCGCGGATGCAGGCGACTCGCCCACCGCGCGCAGCACCAGCCCGGCGCGGCTGCGGTGCAGGAACCACAGCAGGCCCCAGAACAGCGCCCAGGAGAAATACACCAGCGCCTGCTGGTTGTAGAGCGCTTCGCCGATCAGCGGCAGGTCGGCGATGAAGGGGATGCGGATCGGCGGCACCGCCTGCAGCGCCACCGCCTCGTAGGGCTTGCCGACGAAGGCCGCCAGGCCGACGCCGAAGATCGCCAGGGCCAGGCCGGAGGCGACCTGATTGGCCATCAGGGTGAGCACGAGCAGGCCGAAGAGCGCCGCCATCGCCATGCCTGCGCCCATGCCGGCGGCCACGCCCAGCCACGGGTTGCCGCTCTCGTGGGTGACGGCGAAGGCGGCGACCGCGCCCATCGCCATCATGCCCTCGGCGCCGAGGTTGAGCACCCCGGCCTTCTCGTTCACCAGCAGGCCGAGGGCGACGATGATCAGCGGCGTGCCCGCCACCACGGTGGCGAACACCATCGAGGTGAAGAGACTCGCGTCCATGGCGGCCTCCTCAAGTGCCACGCCGGCGCAGGCGCAGGCGGTAGTGGATGAAGACGTCGGCGCCGAGCAGGAAGAAGAGCAGCATGCCCTGGAACACCATCGAGATCGAGTTGGGCAGGTTCAGGTATTGCTGCGCCTGCTCGCCGCCGATGTAGAGCAGGGCCATGAGCAGGCTGGCGAGCAGGATGCCGAAGGCGTTGAGCCGCCCGACGAAGGCGACGATGATGGCGGCGAAGCCGTAGCCGCTGCCGACCTTGTCGGTGAGCTGGCCCATCGGCCCGGCCACCTCGCCCATGCCGGCCAGCCCGGCGGCGGCGCCGCCGAGGAGCAGGCCCACCCAGATCATGCGGGTGGCCGAGAAGCCGGCGTAGCGCGCGGCGTCGGCGGCCTCGCCGGCGACCCGCATGCGAAAGCCCGCGTGGCTGCGGTTTATGAAGGCGTAGCCGGCCACCAGGGCGGCGAGCGCGATCGCGAAGCCGAAATGCAGGCGGGTGCCCTCGATCACCATCGGCAGGGTCGCCGCCTCGGCGAACATCCGCGTCTGCGGGAAGTTGAAGCCGTCGGGGTCCTTCCATGGCCCGAACACCAGCCAGGACACGAAGAGCTGGGCCACATAGACCAGCATCAGCGACACCAGGATCTCGTTGGCGTTGAAGCGCGTGCGCAGCAGCGCCGGGATCGCCGCCCAAGCCGCCCCGCCCGCGGCGCCGGCGAGGACCATTGCCGGCAGCACCAGGGCGCTCTCGGCGTCGCCGAAGTACAGCGCCACGCCGGTGGCGGCCACCGCGCCGAGCATGAACTGGCCCTCGGCGCCGATGTTCCACACGTTGGCGCGGAAGCCGATCGCCAGGCCGATCGCGCACAGCATCAGCGGTGTGGCCTTGAGCAGCAGTTCGGAGAGCGCGTAGAGGTCCTTGACCGGGTTGAGGAAAAAGACGCGGAAGCCTTCGACCGGGTCCTTGCCGAGCGCGGCGAACACCGCCAGGCCGCCGACGAGCATCAGTGCCACCGCGAGCAGCGGCGAGGCCCAGGCCATCAGCCGCGAGGGGTCGGCACGGGCTTCGAGCTCAAGCATGCGGGGTCTCCGTCGCGAGGGGCGCGCCGGCAGTGTGCTCGGCGCCCGGCCACAGCCCGCTCATCCACACGCCGATGTCCTCGATGCTGGTGTCGCGGGCGGCGCGCACCGGCGACAGCCGGCCCTTGGCGATCACCGCGATGCGGTCGCAGATCTCGAACAGCTCGTCGAGCTCCTCCGAGATCACCAGCACCGCGCAGCCGCGGTTGCGCAGGTCGATGATCCGCTGGCGGATGAAGGCGGCGGCGCCGACGTCCACGCCCCAGGTGGGCTGCGCGCATACGAGCAGGCGCGGGGCCTGCAGGATCTCGCGGCCGACGATGAACTTCTGCAGGTTGCCGCCCGACAGCGACTTGGCCGCGGCGGCCGTGCCGCCACAGCGGACGTCGAACTCGTCGATGCAGCGCCGTGCGAACGCGCGCGCACGCCCGAAGCGCAGGAAGCCGGCGGCCACCATGCCCTGGTTGTGCGCGGCGGTGAGGAGCGCGTTGTCGGCGAGCGACATCGTCGGCACCGCGCCGCGGCCGAGGCGCTCCTCGGGCACGAAGGCCATGCCGAGCCGCCGCCGCCGCCCCGGCGACAGCCGGCCGGCCTCGACACCGCAGATCTGCACGGGGAATTTCTCCGCCAGCGGGGCCTCGCCCGAGATCACGCGCAGCAGCTCCTGCTGGCCGTTGCCCGAGACTCCGGCAATGCCGACGATCTCGCCGGCATGGACGTCGAGGTGGAGGTCGCGCAGGTCGGTGCCGAAGGGGTCGTCCGCGGCGTGCGAGAGCCCGGCCAGGCGCAGGCGGACTTCGCTGCCGGCCTGCCGCGCGTCGTGCTCGCAGCGCGGCAGTTCCTTGCCGATCATCAGGCGCGCCATCGAGGCGGGGGACTCCTGCGCCGGGATGCACTCGCCGGTGACCTTGCCGCCGCGCAGCACGGTGGCGGTGTGGCAGAGCGTGCGGATCTCGTCGAGCTTGTGGCTGATGTAGAGGATCGAGCAGCCTTCGTCGGCGAGCCGGCGCAGGGTCTCGAAGAGCTTGCGCACCGCCTGCGGCGTGAGCACCGAGGTGGGCTCGTCCATGATCAGCAGGCGCGGGTCCTGGAGCAGGCAGCGGATGATCTCGACGCGCTGGCGCTCGCCCACCGACAGGGCGTGGATGTGGCGGCGCGGATCGACCGGCAGGCCGTAGCGCTCCGAGACCTCGACGATGCGCCGCGCGAGCGCGTCGAGCGCGGGCTTGCCGGGCAGGGCCAGGGCGACGTTTTCCACCACGGTCAGCGTCTCGAACAGCGAGAAGTGCTGGAACACCATGCCGATGCCCAGGCTGCGCGCATGCGCCGGGCTGGCGACCGCGACCTCCTCGCCCTCCCAGAACATGCGCCCGCTGCTCGGCCGGGTGACGCCGTAGATGATCTTCATCAGCGTCGACTTGCCGGCGCCGTTCTCGCCGAGGATGGCGCGGATCTCGCCCGCGCGCACGACGAGGCCGATGTCGTGGTTGGCGACCACCGTCGGGTAGGCCTTGCTGATGCCCTGCAGGACCAGTCGGGCAGGGCCGGCGGCGGTGTCCGGCTGCGGGTGGGGATACGGGATGGGCACGTCGATTCGAAGCGGTGTGTCGTCGGTCGGAAAGCGGGCGCGTGCGGCGTCGTGGACGCCCGGGGGCTCAGCGGCTGCGCTCGGCCGCCTGCCGGGCGGCCTCTTCGGCCGCTTCGAGCGACAGGGCCTGCGCGCGCCGGAGCTCGTCCGCGTCGAGCTTGACCGCGATGCTGTCGCGCTCCTGCACGCCGTCCATGTTGAGCAGGGCGGCTGCGCGATTGAACCACACATAGGCCTGTACCGCATCCCGTTCGACGCCGATCCCGCTGCGATGCAGGCGGCCGAACTCCACCATGCCCTCGGGATCGCCCGCATGCGCCGCCTGGTTCAGCCAGCGCGCGGCGAGCTCGTAGTTCTGCGGCATGCCGATGCCGCTGCGGTAGAGCTTGCCGAGCAGCACCATGGCACCGGTGTGGCCGCCTTCGGCAGCCTCGCGCAACTGGCTCACCGCGCTGGCGGACACTTCGCGGCCGCGCGCGGTGTCGAGCAGCGCGGCACGTGCGGCGCGGAAGCGGGCGTCGAGCGCGTCCGCCGGCGCCGAGGGCTCGGCCGCGGCGGATCGGGTCTCGCCCGGCGCATCGCCGGACTCGTCGAGGTTCAGCATGCGCACGCTCGCGATGCCGATGCCCAGGAGCAGCAGGGCCGACAGGATCCCCACCACCAGCGGCCATCTGCTGCGCGGCCGGAGCGCGTCGTCGGGAGCCAGGAAGCGCTGGTCGCAGGCCAGGCAGCGCCAGGGGTGCAGCCCGGGATGGCCGGCGTGTTCCTCGTGCGAGCGCCAGCGCGAACGCCGGCAGTCGGTGGATCCGCAGGCCGGGCAGGCCGGATGGGCGCGAGTGCTCATGCGCGCTCCCCGCTCAGCTCTTCCAGAACCACAGGATCGCGATGACGGCGATCGTCAGCAGCAGGGTGCTGCCGCCCACCGCGGCGACGATCGGGTTGTCGCGCAGCAGGCGGCGCGGCTCCGGGGCGTGGAAGCGGTGCACGCAGGACATGCAGCGCCATGCGCGCTCGCCCGGGTGGGCGAGGCGCTCGTCCGCGGATTTCCACGGGGACTCGCGGCAGTCGGTTCCGTCGCAACGCGGGCAGGTGGGCATGGTGATCGCTCGGGCGTGCCGTGGTCGCAGGGCGGGCTGCGCACCGTTTCTGAAGATTTTCTCGATTATATAGAGCGTCTGCGTCCAGGAAACGATCGACGGATCACACCGAGCGCAAAAAAGGGCAGCCCGCAGGGCTGCCCTTTTTTGCTGAATATGACGTTTGCGCGATGCCCGTGCGCGCGCTCAGCCGCAGGTCCCGACCGCGCCGCAGGCGGTGCAGAAGTCGCAGCCGTCCTTGCGGATCACGGTGTGGTTGCCGCATTCGTTGCACAGCGCGCCCTGCATCAGCTTGGGCTCGTTGTCGTCGCGCGGCGACTCCAGGATGCCCATCTCGCGCGTCGGGTAGCCGCGCTCGTCGAGCACGCCGAGCATGGCGTAGCGGTGGATGATGAGCTGCGCCAGGTAGGCCACGGTGCTGGGCCAGTTCTGCTGGCGGCGGGTGCCGGGCACGAAGGCCATGAAGTCGCCGAGCGGCTCGGGGTAGTCGAGGAGCTTGCGCAGCTTCATGCCGATCCAGGCCGGGTCCATGACGCGCATGTCGAGCGACAGGATGCGGGTCAGGCCGTCCAGCGCGCGCGGATAGTTGCCCGACAGCCACACCGAGTACGGGCGGGTGACGCCGTCCGGCAGGGTGATTTCCTTGAGGCCGAGCACGAAGTCTTCGCCGGTGGCCGGGTTGTAGATGTCCACCGTCCACGACAGCGTGCCGTCGGTGCCGGTCTTGGGTTCTTCCAGGCTGAACAGCGTGTCGAGGACGCCGTTGCTCTCGTCTTCCTTGTCGAACACGCCGAGCTTCTCGCAGCGGTAATTCACCACCTGGGCGAAGGCCGACACCACGCCGGGCACCAGCTTCTTCTCGCCGTGCGGCGGGAAGGGCATCTCGAAGGAGCGCTCGCCCACGGTGCGGGCCAGGGTGTCGAGCTTGAGCTTGAGCCAGCCGCGGTCGTTGGCGCGCATGTCCATCGACAGGGTCTTGGCCACCGCACCCAGGCCGCGCGGCTGGTCGGCGCCATTGACCCACACCTCGAACGGGAAGCTGCCGCCGTTGTTGCCCACCTGGCCGACGAAGAGGGCGAAGCCGCCGGTCGGGGTGTTGAGCATGTAGGTCCACGCCAGGTTGCCGTCGGGCAGGTCCGGGCGGCCGGGCCAGCGCAGGCTGGACAGCACCGGAGCGGGCAGGTTCTTGATCGACAGGCGCTTGTTGGCGTCGGCGATCTCGACGTCGTGCGGCTGCTTCTGCTCGGCGGTCGGGGTGACCGACAGCACCGAACCCAGCACCGAGTTGGGACGGTAGGTGGCGAGCCCCTTGAGGCCGGCTTTCCAGGCGGTGAGGTAAAGATCCTCGAACTCGGCGTAGGGGTAGTCCTCGGGCACGTTCACCGTCTTGGAGATGGACGTGTCGACGTAGGGCGCGACCGCGGCGACCATGTCCTTGTGGGCCTGCGCGGAGATCTCCAGCGCGGTGACGAAGGAGGCCGGCAGCTGCTCGACGTTGCCGCCGAGGTGCTTGTACAGACGCCAGGCGTAGTCCTCGACCGCGTACTCCTTGAAGGTGCCGTCGGCCATGCGCTTGCGCCGGGTGTACGTATAGGAGAAGGGCGGCTCGATGCCGTTGGAGGCGTTGTCGGCGAAGGCCAGGCTGATCG
The DNA here is from genome assembly GCF_055393985.1 of Thauera sp. DNT-1. Classification (NCBI taxonomy): domain Bacteria; kingdom Pseudomonadati; phylum Pseudomonadota; class Betaproteobacteria; order Rhodocyclales; family Zoogloeaceae; genus Thauera; species Thauera sp. DNT-1. The sequence goes on from NZ_AP043752.1 coordinate 4,163,294, forward strand.
TGCCGGTGGGGGCGATCGACAGCAGGTGCGAGTTGCGGATGCCGTGCTTGCGGATCTTGTCCTTCACATCGGCCGGCAGGCGCGAGGCGAAGTTGCCGCCCGACAGGTAGAGGTCGGCGTTGAAGAGCGGGAAGGCGCCGCGCTCGCGGGCGAGTTCGGACGAGGCCAGGTAGGCGCGGTTGCGCATGAACTCGGAGATCTTGCGCGCTTCCTCGCGCGCCTCGGCGGTGTCGTAGCGCTGGCCGAGCATGATCAGCGCGTCGCCCAGGCCGGTGAATCCGAGGCCCACGCGGCGCTTGGACTGCGCCTCGGCGTGCTGCTGCGCGAGCGGCCAGTGGGTGACCTCGAGCACGTTGTCGAGCATGCGGATGGAGACGTCGACCACCTTGCCGAAGCCGGCATAGTCGAACTCGGCCTTGTCGCCGAAGGGGTTCTTGACGAAGAGCGTGAGGTTGATCGAGCCCAGGCAGCAGCAGCCGTAGGGCGGCAGCGGCTGTTCGGCGCAGGGGTTGGTGGCCTCGATGGTCTCGCAGTAGTACAGGTTGTTGTCCGCGTTCATGCGGTCGAGGAACAGGATGCCCGGCTCGGCGTGGTCGTAGGTCGAGCGCATGACCTGGTCCCACAGCTCGCGCGCGCGCACCTTGCGGTACACCCACATGCCGTCGTCGCGCTGGTAGGCGCCGGCGGCCTTCACCTCTTCGGTGGGCTCGGCCTTGTGCACCAGCTCTACGTCGCCGTCGGCCTCGACCGCCTGCATGAAGGGATCGGTGACGCCGACCGAGATGTTGAAGTTGGTGAGATCGCCTTCATCCTTGGCGTGGATGAATTCCTCGATGTCGGGGTGGTCGCAGCGCAGCACGCCCATCTGCGCGCCGCGGCGCGCGCCGGCGGACTCCACCGTTTCGCACGAGCGGTCGAACACGCGCATGTAGGACACCGGGCCGGAGGCGTTGGAGGCCGTGCCCTTGACCAGCGCGCCCTTTGGACGGATGGACGAGAAGTCGTAGCCGACGCCGCCACCGCGGCGCATGGTCTCGGCGGCCTGGGCGAGCGCGGTGTAGATGCCGGGGCGGCCATCGACCGCCTCGGTGACCGAGTCGCCGACCGGTTGCACGAAGCAGTTGATCAGGGTGGCGGCGAGCGTGGTGCCGGCGGCGCTGTTGATGCGACCGGCGGGCACGAAGCCTTTCTCCTGCGCCTCGAGGAACTTCGCCTCCCAGTGGGCGCGCTTGTCCTCGGCTTCGACTGCAGCCAGCGCGCGCGCGACGCGGCGACGCACTTCGGCGACGGTCTGTTCATCGCCCTTGGCGTACTTCTCGACGAGCACCTCGCCGGAGATTTCCTGCATCGGCAGGTTGGCGGCGGAGGCTTTGACGGTGTTCTGGGTGGACGCGCTGGTGGTCTCGCTCATGGTCTTTTTCTTCCTCCGTGGTGGGTCTTGGGACGGACGGAAGGATAGCGCGGAACGAGTGCTGGTGCAAAAAAATAAAAATGTAAAAAAACAATGACTTATATAATCTCTTTGTATTTCATGATTTTGCAGGGCACTACATGTAGTAGCTTCCGAAGTGGGGTTTTTGGGCTGGAATCCCAGTCTCCATGCGGGTTTGCGCCACGCTGCGGCCCCTACCTGCGTGGGAAGAACAGCGACAGGTAGGCGGCGAAATCGATCTCCGCACCTTCGCGCAGGCCCGCCAGGCGCTCCGCCTCGAGCCCGAGCAGGCCCCAGGTCTCGGGCGCGACGCGGGCGGCGGCGGCGCTGCTCGGGAGGTCCAGCTCGTCGGCCTCGGCGATGCGGCGGGCGAGGTTGATGGTCGCCGCCTCGGCGGCGTAGGCGCCGCCCAGGCGCGGCAGCATCTGCGCGCCCACCGCGGTGCCGAAGCGGTCGGGCAGTTGCCAGCGGTCGAGCAGGGCGGCGCCGAGTTCCGCGAAGTCGCAGCCGACCAGGCGACGCTCGGCGGCGTCGAGCGCCTCGTCGCCGGCTTGCGCCGCAAGGCGCGCGGCGGCGGCGAGCTCGGGCACGGTCTGGTACATCACCAGGTGGCCGGTGTCTGCGAGCACGCCGATCAGGAACAGGCGTTCGCCGGCGGTGAGGCCGGCGGCGATCCCGGCCGCGCGCGCGGCCAGTCCGGTGAGCAGGCTGTTGCGCCAGAAGCGCCGCATGTCGAGGCGGGCGGGGCGGACGCCGGCGAAGATGCCCTGCAGGGACATCGCCAGCACCAGGTCGTGCACCTGCTGCAGGCCGAGCAGCGCGACCGCGCGCACGATGTCCTCGACGCGGCCGCGCTGGCCGAACAGGGGGCTGTTGACCAGGTGCAGCAGGCGGGCCGAGAGCGCGGGGTCGGCGGAGACCAGGCGGGCGACGGTGACGACCGAGCCGGCCGGCGACTCGAGTTGTTCGCGCACGCGCATGTAAACATCGGGCAGCGAGGTCAGCGCCTCGATCTGGCTGACCAGTTCCTGGGCGGAGTGCATTGTCGGGGTCCTGTGGATCGGGGGAGGGGCTCAGCCGGCATCGCGTGCGCGCGGCGTACGTGGGGTGAAGACCAGCGGCTGCGCCGGCGGCAGCTCGGGTTGCAGGGTGGCGTGCTCGATGCCGAAGCGGCTGCGCAGCAGGGCGCGCTCGGCCGCCAGCACCGTCGGCCAGCGCGCCGCGTCGGCGAGCACGACATGGGCGGAGAGCGCGCTGCGGTTTGAATCCAGGCTCCAGATGTGGAGGTCGTGCACCGAGCGCACGCCCTCGACGCCCGCCATCGCGTGACCGACTTCGGGCAGCGACAGGCCGTCGGGCACGCCCTCGAGCAGGGTGTGGACCACCTGGCGCAGCAGCGCCAGCGTGGAATACAGGATCAGGCCGCAGATCAGCATGGTGAGCAGCGGGTCGATCGGCATCCAGCCGGTGTACAGGATCACGATGCCCGAGGCGAGCGCGGCGACCGAGCCGAGCAGGTCGCCGATCACGTGCAGCAGCGCGCCGCGGGTGTTGAGATCGCCCTCGCCGCGGGTCAGCAGCCAGGCCACGGCCAGGTTCAGCACCAGCCCGCCGAGCGCGACCAGGATCACCGCCTCGCCGGCCACCGCGCGCGGCTCGAGCAGGCGCTCGACCGCGTGCCACACCAGGCCGCCGACGATCACCAGCATGAAGAGCCCGTTGGCGAGCGCGGCGAGCGCCTCGACCCGGCGCAGGCCGTAGGAGTGGCGGGCGCTGGCCGGGCGCAGCGCGATGCGCGCGGCGAGCGCCGCCAGCCCGAGCGAGGCCGCGTCGGTGAGCATGTGGCCGGCGTCGCCGAGCAGGGCGAGCGAGCCCGACCACCACCCGGCGATCGCCTCGACCGCGGCGAAGCCGAGCGTGAGCACGAGCGCGAGCGGCAGGAAGCGGCTCGCGGAGTGGTCGTGCGCGTGATGAGGGGGGTGGGCGTGACCGGCTTGATGCGGGTATGCGTGGCCGTGTGCGGGGTCGCCGTGTTGGTGGTCGTGCTCGTTGTGGGCGTGGTGGTCGTGCTGATGACCGTGATGGGTGTGCATCGCAGCGCTTCCTCGAGGGCTTCAGCGGATTATGCCTGTGGCGCAGTCGGTCCCGACACCTCCGGCATCCGCGGCGGGCCGCGGCGCGCGTCCACACCCTTCGGGGACTCAGCGATGCAGCAGCCCCGAGAAGCGCTCCACCACCTCGACGACCTCGGTGGCGCCGTTGTGGATGCCGTCGATGACCTCGCCGGCCTCGCGTGCCAAGCCGATGCTCGCGGTGGCGGTCTCGTGCATGCCGTGCACCCGCGAGATCGCTAGGTGGGTGGCGTCCTGCACGGTGGAGATCATGGCGCTGATCTCGGTGGTGGCCTTGGAGGTGCGCTCGGCGAGCTTGCGCACCTCGTCGGCGACCACCGCGAAGCCGCGGCCGTGCTCGCCGGCGCGCGCGGCCTCGATCGCCGCGTTGAGCGCGAGCAGGTTGGTCTGGTCGGCGATCTCGCGGATGGTGTTGACGATGGTGGTGATGCGCCCGGTCTCGTCGCCGAGCTGGCCGAAGGTGTGCGCGGCATTCTCGGCGCTGCTCGAGATCGCCACCATCTGCGCGGTGGCGCGCGCGATCACGTCGGTGCCGCGCTCGGCGAGGTGGGCGTTGTCGCGGGCGCGTTCGAGCGCGGCGGCGGCGTTGGCGACCTCTTCCTCGAGCGCCTCGACGCGGGGGCTGATGTCGGCGGCGAGCTTGATGAACTTGCAGGGCCGACCGGACGCATCGAACACCGGGTTGTAGCTGGCCTCGAGCCAGACCGTGCGGCCGTTGCGCGCCACGCGGCGGAAGCGGCCGGAGAAATATTCGCCGTGGCGCAGGCGCTCCCAGAACTGCGCGTACTCGGGCGTCGCAGCGTCCTCGGCGGCGCAGAACAGGCGATGGTGGCGGCCAAGCACCTCGTGGCGGGCGTAGCCCATGGTGGCGAGGAAGTTGTCGTTGGCGGCGAGGACCTTGCCGTCGAGGTCGAATTCGATCATCGCCATCGAGCGCTCGATCGCCGACAGCATGGCGCGGTGCTCGGCGCCCTCGCGGACTTGGGCGGTGATGTCGGTGGCGAGCTTGACCACGCGCAGCACGCGGCCGTCGGGGCCGAATACGGGGTTGTAGGTGGCCTCGAGCCACACCGGCTCGCCAGTGGCGTCGCGGCGCTCGAAGCGCCCGCTCACCGGCTCGCCGCGGCGCAGGCGCTGCCAGTGCGCGAGGTAGTCCGACGAATTCGCGTAGGCCTCGTCGCAGAACATGCGGTGGTGCTGCCCGAGCACCTCTTCGCTGCGATACTTCATGGTCGCGAGGAAGAGCTCGTTGGCGAACAGCACGGTACCGTCGGGTGCGAACTCGATGCGGGCGGTGGCGCGGTCGATCGCCTCGATCACCGCCTGGCGTGCGGCGAGCTCGGCCTGTTGTTCCTGGAGGGTGCTCTTGAGCTTGCGGTTGAACATGGTCTGGTGGCCGTCGTCGGGAGTCGCGATGACGGGCGGCCGCAGGCCGCCTGTCCGGATGCGCGGCGTGTCGGGCTGGAAGGCGGCGGGGCGTCCGCGCCGGACACGGGGCGTGCCCGGTATAACGGCGCGCGGGGGTCTTTCTTTACATCATGTCGAAATGCGTATGAAGAAATCGATCGGGCAGCGACAACGAGGCATTCGCCTGCTGAGCTGGAACATCCAGTGGGGGCGCGGGGCGGACGGGCGGGTGGATCTGGCGCGTACGCGCGAGGCGATCCGCGCCGCCGGGCCGCTCGACCTGATCTGCCTGCAGGAGGTGGCGAGCAATTTTCCCGGCCTCGCCGGCGGTGCGCGCGAGGACGAGCCGGCCTTCTTCGCCGAGGCCTGTGCGGATTTCGAGCCGGTGTTCGGCGCGGGTATGGACGTGCCCGACGGCGACGGCGGGCGGGCGCGCTTCGGCAACCTGCTGCTGTCGCGCCTGCCGGTGGGGCAGGTGTTCCGCCACCTGCTGCCATCGCCCGCCGACCCCGCCTGTCCGGCGATGCAGCGGGTGTGCGTGGAGGCGGTGGTGGAGGCGCCCTGGGGGCCGCTGCGGGTGATGAGCACCCACCTCGAGTATTACTCCGCGCGCCAGCGCCGCGCCCAGGTCGAGGCCTTGCGCGCGCTGCAGGCCCAGGCGGCGGACCTGGCGCGGTTGCCGGCGGCGGGCAAGGAGTCCAACCCCGCCTTCGCCGCGCGCCCGCGTCCGGCCTCGGCGGTGCTGTGTGGGGACTTCAATTGCGAACCGGGCTCGGCCGAATACCTCGCGCTGCAGCGTCCGCTACCCGCGTCCGAGCTCGCACCGGACGCCGAGCGCACGCACTGGGTGGACGCGTGGGCGGTCGCGCACGGCGCGCGGGCGCATGCGCCCAGCGTCGGGCTGCACGGTGCGGAGTGGCCCGACCGCAGTTATTGCTGCGACTTCTTCTTCGTGACTGCCGACCTCGCGCCGCGGGTGCGCGCGGTCGAGGTGCTCGCGGACACCGCGGCTTCGGATCACCAGCCGGTGGTGCTGGAGCTGGGCGCGTAAGACGAGAGGAGCGCGGCAGGGGAGACGACCGCCCGGCCGGGCTCAGTCGGTCCCGAGCAGGGCCCGCACCACGGCGGTCGGGGCCTCTTCCTGCATCGCGTGGCCGCAGCCTGCCAACTCCACCAGCCTCACTTCGCCGCCGCCGGCGCGCAGGGCCTCGTGCAGCGGGCCGATGGCCTTCACCGGGGTCATGCGGTCGAGCGCGCCGCACAGCAGCAGGGTGGGGCAGTCGCGGCGCGTGGCGGCGGCCAGCGCGTCCTGCCAGGCGTTGCAGGCCGCGAGGTCGCGCGCGAGCGTCTCGCTGCCGTTGCGTTCCATGCGCTCGCGGTTGCCGGCCTCGAGCGTGCGTCGGCGGTCCTCGCCGAGCACTTCGGCGGGGGCGAAGGAGAACTTGTTGATCAGCGCGTGGGCCTGCGCCGGGTCGCTGCGCGCGGCATCGAGCAGGAAGGGCGCGACCGGCATCGGCGCGAGGCTGCCGAGCAGGTGCAGGCGTGCGATGCGCCCCGGCGCGGCAGCCGCGGCGGCCAGTGCGACCAGCGAGCCCATGCTGTGCCCGGCGAGTTCGAAGCGTTCGAGGCCGAGCGCGTCGGCGAAGGCGAGCACCCACGCCGCCATGGCGTCGACCGCGCCGGGGGCCTCGCCTTCCGAGTCGCCGTGGCCGGGGAGGTCGGGGACGATCACCCGGCGGCCGGCGGCGGCAAGCCCGGCGGCGACCGCTTGCCAGACGCCGCGGTCGTGTCCGGCGCCGTGGATCAGAAGGATGACCGGCGCGGCGGCGGGGCCGGACTCGTCGAAGGCGGCGCGGCGGCCGTCGAGCTGGAGGGTCTGGGTCATGGGCGTGTTCTTGGAGGGTTCGGGACCGCGGACGGGCGCAGGCGTCCTGGAGGGGGCTCTGCGAAGCCGAGCCTGCCGCGTGCGGGTTCAGGCGGCCGGACGTTCAGCCGGCCGGATGGAGTGTCGAGCCGGCGGGTTGTTCAGGCACCGTGGCAGTCAGGCATATTCGTCGGGGTCGAGCAGGTGCTCGATCGCGACGATGCGGTCCTTGAGTGCGAGCTTGCGTTTCTTGAGCCGGCGCAGCATCAGCTCGTCCTCCACCGGGTTGTCGGCGAGGCGGGCGATCGCGTCGTCGAGGTCGCGGTGCTCGAGGCGCAACTCGTCCAGCCGCTGGCGCAGGCTGGTCACCTCGTCGAAGCTCTCCCCGGTCATGCTCGTTCCCCTCGCTTGCGTGCCGACCATGGGCGAAGTGCCGGGCAGCATCGTTTTGTCCCCAATGGTATGTGGCAGCGCGGGGGAAGACAACCTGCGCCGGTGTGGAAGGCCGGTGCGCTCAACCCGCGAGCCGGCGCGCCAGCGTGTCTGCTTCCAGCGGGCGGCTGAAGTAGTAGCCCTGCAACAGGTCGCAGCCGGCGGACCGCAGGAAACCCACCTGCTCGGCGGTCTCCACCCCCTCGGCGACGGTCTGCAAACGCAGGCTGCCGGCGAGCGCGATGATGCCGCGTACGATGGCGGCACTATCCTCGTCCTGTGCCGCGTCTTGCACGAAGCTGCGGTCGATCTTGAGCTGGTCGAGCGGAAAGCGGCGAAGGCAGGCGAGCGAGGAGTGGCCGGTCCCGAAATCGTCGACCGACACGCTGACGTCGAGGGCCTTAAGGGTGGACAGGACCCGGGCGGCCTGACCGACGTCGCGCATGACCATGCTCTCGGTGATCTCGAGCTTGAGGAGGCGCGCGGGCAGGCCCGCTGCGGCCAGGCAATGGCGGATATGCGCGGCGAGTCCCTCATCGTTGAACTGGCGTGCCGAGAGGTTGACGGCCACCTGCATCTCGCGGCCCAGGTCGAGCCAGCGGCGTGCCTCGCGGCAGGCTGCGAGCAAGACCCAGCGGCCCAGCGCGAGGATCATCCCGGTCTCTTCTGCGAGGGGGATGAACTCGCCCGGCGGCGTGATCGTGCCGTTCTCGTCGCGCATGCGCACCAGCGCCTCGGCGGCGACCATGCGAGCGCCGGCGGCCTCATGTACCGGCTGGTAGTGGAGAACGAACCCGTCCTGGGCGATTGCCTGGCGCAGCCGGCCCTCCATCTCGAGCTTGCGGACCGCTTCGGCATTCATGTCGGCGGTGTAGAAGTGGAATGCGTTGCGGCCGGCGTCCTTGGCACGGTACATCGCGGCGTCGGCGTTGCGCAGCAGGGCTTCGAAGCCGTCGTCGTCGTCGGGAAACACGCTCGCCCCGATACTCGCCGAGATCTTGATTTCCCTCCCGAGCACGATGAGAGGCTGGCCGATCGCGCGCAGGATCCGGCCTGCGACCAGCGATGCGGCCTGTGCGCCGGCAAGGTCGGTGAGCAGGACGACGAATTCGTCGCCGCCGATGCGCGCCACGGTGTCGCAGGCATCCACGCAGTCCCGGATGCGCTTGGCGATCTCCTTCAGGGCCTGATCGCCGGCGTCGTGGCCGAGGCTGTCGTTGATGCGCTTGAAATTGTCCAGATCGAGCAACAGCAGGACGAGCGCTCGACCGTCCTGGCGCGCGAAGGCGATGGCCTGGCCGACGCGGTCGCGCAGCAGGTTGCGATTCGCCAGGCCGGTGACCGGGTCCTCGTTGTTCTGGCGCTCGAGGGCTTCCTCGTAAGCGATGCGCTCGCTGATGTCGTTGATGACGCCGACGAAGTGCGTCACCGTTCCCGCCGAGTCGCGCACCGGTGCGAGGCTCAGCTCGTTCCAGAACGGGCTGCCGTCCTTGCGGTGGCTACGCAACACGACCTCCGCCTCGCGCTGCGCCTTCACTGCAGCGCGGATCTCCGCGAGGCCGCGCTGCAGGGGGTCGGCGCCGACCAGGAAGCCGGGATTTCGTCCGAGTGCCTCGGCAGCGCTGTATCCGGTGATCCGCTCGAAAGCCTTGTTGACGTGGATGAGCGGGTTTCCCGGCTGGCGCGCATCGGTGATCATGATGCCGTTGGCGGACGCCTCGACGGCCCGACCAAGCAGGCGGGCGGCTTCCTCCGCGCGCTGACGGCGTGCCTCACGCTCGAAATTGGCCAGCGCGAATGCGACGTCTTCGGCCATCTCGGTAATGAGTCCGGTCATTTCCTCGTCGAAGAATCCCGTTTCGCCTGCGTACAGCACGAAGCAGCCGCTCATCCGCCCGTCCTGCACCAGTGGTATCGCGATCGCCGCACGCAGGCCGGCCGCTTCCAGTTCGTCATGGATGGGGGCGAGCGCCGGGTCGTCCTGCAGCGAGTTTTGCAGGTAGGTCGTGCCGCGGGCGACCGCGATCTCGACCGGCGTGCGGGCCGTGGCGTGCGGGCTCAGCAGGGCGAGGCGTTCGACCCAGGGCAGGTGGCTGCCGTGATGGGCGGCCGCGCGGATCCCGTCGCCCGCGGTATTGAGCAGGCCGATCCATGCCGCCGACAGGCCCCCGCGCTCGATGGCGATGCGGCACGCGGTCGCCAGCAGCGCGGGTGCCGCGGTGGCATGGACGATGGCGTGGTTGGTTTCGCTGAGCGCGGCGTAGAGTCGGTTCAGGCGGCCGAGGCGGCTCTCGGCGCGCTGGAGCTCGGCGACGTGGACCTCGAGTTCGGCGCTGCGCTGTTCGAGCTTGGCGACGAGCACCTCGTTGTACTCCCGCAGCACGACCGTCTCGTCGGCGCGTGGACTGGCGGCGACCCGGCCGCCTTCGTCCGCGCGCGCGAGGGCGTTCGCGACGACCTCCATGAAGGCCTCCGGCTCGGCGGGCTTGACGATGAAGGCGTCGGCGCCGAGGTCGAGGGCGAGCTTCTCGTCGCGCGGCTCGGTGTAGGTGGCCGTATAGACGATGAACGGGATCGATGCGAGCCCGGGGTCCGCCTTCCATTCGCGCAGCAAGGTGTAGCCGTCCATGACCGGCATCAGCAGGTCGCTGACGATCACGTCGGGCCGCTGCGTCCGGGCCCGTGCGAGCGCTGCGCTGCCGTTCTCCGCCTCGCTGACCGCGAATCCGTGCCCCTGCAGCAGGGCGCGCAGCAGGTAGCGGTTGTCGCTGCGGTCGTCGACGATCAGCACGTGCCTCATGTGTCGTCTCCGGTGTGGTAGCGCTCGACCTCGTCGGCGAAGCGTTCGGGATCGATCGGTTTCTCGATGTAGCCGGTGCAGCCTGCGGCCAGGCACTGCTCGCGGTCGCCCGGCATCGCGTAGGAGGTGACGGCGATGATCGGCACGTGCGCGAGGCGGGGGTTCTCGCGCAGCCCGCGGGCCACCGCGTAGCCGTCCATGCCCGGCAACTGGATGTCGAGCAGGATGATCGCCGGGTCGGTACGGTCGGCGATGAGCAGCCCGCTCGGCCCGTCCTCGGCCTCGCTCACCTGCCAGCCCCGCGCGTCGAGCAGGAAACGCGCGAGGTAGCGGTTCTGGGCGTTGTCTTCGATGAGGAGGATGCGCTTGTTCATGTTCCGGTTCCTGCGCTCGCCGTAACGGTCTCGTACGGCAAGGTGACGGTGAAGCGGCTGCCCCGCCCCGGTTCGCTGTCGACGGTGATCTCCCCGCCCATCAAGGCGACCAGGCGCTTGCAGATGGTCAGCCCGAGCCCGGTGCCCTCGTGCTGGCGCGACAGTGTGCTGTCGATCTGGCGGAAGGGCTGGAAGAGCAGTTCGAGATCCTCGTGGCGGATCCCCATGCCGGTGTCGGCGACACAGAGGCGGACCGCCGGCCGGCCCGCGCGCTCCGGGCCGGCGTCGGCGGCGTGCTGCGATTCGAGCTCGAGGGTCACCGTGACCCGGCCGTGTTCGGTGAACTTGATCGCATTGGTGAGCAGGTTGAGTGCGATCTGCTCGACCCGGCGCATGTCGCCGGTCATCACGAGCGGGCCCGTCATTCGCTCCACTTGGAGGCAGAGCCTCTTGCGCTCGGCGAGCGGGCGGACGATGGCTGCGACCTTGTCGATCGAGGCCGCGATGTCGAAGGCTTCATGCGCGATGCGCAGTTCGCCCGCCTCGATCTTCGAGATGTCGAGGACGTCGTTGATCAGCGCAAGCAGGTGCCGGGCACTGTCCTGGACCATGCCGAGCTGGCGCGACTGTTCGTCGTTGAGCGGACCGGCGAGCCTCTGCAGCAGGATGCCGGTGAAGCCGATGATCGAATTGAGCGGCGTGCGCAACTCGTGGCTCATGGTGGCGAGGAAGGCCGATTTCAGTCGGTCGGCGGATTCCGCCGCATGCTTGGCGGCGAGCAGTGCGCAATTCGTCTCGGCCAACTCGGCGGTGCGTTCGGTGACGCGTTGTTCCAGGCGTTGGGCGAGCGCCTGTGCTTCGGCGTAGAGGCATGCGTTGTCCATGGCGAGTGCGACCGGACCGCAGAGGTCCTCGACCAGCGCGAGCACGCGGCGAGGCGGGGTACGTTCCTCGCGGGTGTAGAGGCAGAGCATGCCGAGGGTGCGACCGCGCACCTCAAGCCGGAAAAATGCGTGCCGGAGCACGCCCTCCGGGCATACGTTGTCGCAGGGCCGCGGCGTGGAGCCGGCGTCGGCGAGGGCGTGTCCGCGTCCGCTGGCGACGGTGGCGAGGGTCGCCGCACACGCGGTGTCGCGCAGCGGGCCGCCGTCGGCGGCGCAGGCGGCCGGGGCGCAGTCGCCGACGCGCGCGCTCACCTCGAGCAGACCCGTGTCCGCATCCCGAAGGCAGGCGACGCCGCCACCGAAGCCGGTGAGGGCGAGGGCGGCACGGACGAGGTCCTCGAGCAGGCGGGGTGCGTCCGGGCGGGCGGTGGCATCGCGCAGGATACGGTTCGTGAGGGTGATCTCCTCGTTCCGTTGCGTGATCTCCGCAGTCTTTTCCTCGACTTTGCGACGCAGCATCCAGACCCATAGCGCCCCTGCCGCGAGCAGGCTGAGCGCCAGCAGGGCGGCGCTGCCGACCCAGGCGGGAAGCACGGTTCGCGGGCTTTCGGTTTGTACTGCCCAGCGCGCGATCGAGCGGAAGAAGATCGAGTCCGGGTCGCCCTTCATCGCGACGAGGTGGCGGTCGATGGCGGCGAGCAGTGCCCTGTCGCCGCCCGCGCGTGTCGCGAAGTAGAGCCGCGAGGGGCTGAAGATGATCGCGGTGTCGACCAGGCCGTATTGCGCGGCGTGGCGGACGCCGAAGAACCGGTTGGTGACGACCGCGTCCGCCTCGCCTGCCGCGACGGCGGCGAATGCGGCGGCGTACTCCGGGTAGGCCTGGAGCGTCGCAGAGAGGCTGAAGTTGACGAGCAGCTGGCGGAGATTGTCCATCTGAACCGACGCATCGAGCACGGCAATGCGCCGATTCCCCAGATCGGGCAGCGAGCGGATGGAACTGCCGGGGGCCGTGTAGACCTGGTGCCAGCTCGATAGCACCGGCTCGTCGTGGAAGGCGAGGCGCAACTCGCGTTCGGCGCTGCGGGCGACATCGGGCATCAGGTCGATCTCGCCTGCTTCGAGGCGCGCGAGGCACTCGCTCCACGAGCCGGGAACATACTCGATGTGCCAGCCCTCGCGTGCCGCGATCGCCTCCAGGATGTCCGCGAAGATGCCCTCGCCCCGCCCGTCGGCCCCGATCGCGATCTTGGGGCTGTTCTGGTAAAGCCCGACACGCACCGTCTGGGCTGCCTCGAGCGCGAGGGGGAGCAGGGCAGCGAGGGTGACGAGCACGGCACGAAGAAGTCGTTCTCGCCAACTGCGCGAGGCAGGGGAGGCCGGATGCTGCGGAACTGGAACAACAAATGGATCGCCCATCGTCCTGTTCTCGTCACATGGGGACGGCGCAAGCCGGATCGCGCCGGGCCGGGTGCGAGCCCCCGAGCTTTACGCGATATGAATGCTGCCCATTATGGGCCACCGCAGTGCTGCGCGATAGTTCGGATTGACGTGCGGTCGGCCGGGCGCGCACCGCGCCGGCGCCTCCGGCTCGCTGTGGGAAGGGCAGTCGAGCGGCCGGCACGTCAAGCGCAGCGTTCGGCCAAGGGGGCGAACCGCGTTGTCCTGACGGGTTAATATTCCCGCCGTAGTGGAGGGAAGACCAATTGAACAAGGCATTCGTGAAGGAAGATCCGGGCAACGACGAGGACGAGGAGTTGGCTCCTGGTCTGCGCCTGCCACCCGGCAGCAAGAACTACATGACCCGGCGCGGCTACGATGCGCTGCGCGTCGAGCTCGACCAGCTCGTGCGCGTCGAGCGCCCGAAGCTGGTCGAGACCGTGGCCTGGGCCGCGGGCAACGGCGATCGCTCGGAGAACGGCGACTACATCTACGGCAAGAAGCGCCTGCGCGAGATCGACCGCCGCATCCGCTTCCTGATCAAGCGCATCGAGAGCGCCGAGGTGGTCGATCCCGAGCGCCAGCAGGGCCTGGAGCAGGTCTTCTTCGGCGCGACGGTCACCTTCAGCGACCTCGATACCGCGGAGGAGCAGACCCTGCAGATCGTCGGGGTCGACGAGGCCGACGCCTCGCAGGGGCGCATCAGCTGGATCTCGCCCCTGGCGCGTGCGGTGCTCAAGGCGCGCGTCGGCGACGTGGTGCGCTTCCACAGCCCGGCCGGCGTGCGCGAGATCGAGATCGGCGCGGTGGAGTACCGCTGAACGGCGCGGTGAAATTCAGGCTGCATAGTGCTCAAGGCGGGCCGAATGCTGCCGTAAACCGGACGAAGCGGCTGTGCGCCAAGGCGGCAGCCCTCCCGCAAAAGCTTCCTTTCGTGGATGGTCCGGCAAGATGCGTTTCGAATCCCTCACCGTCGCCCGCCGCCTGGCGCTGATGCTGCTGGTTGCCCTCGCGGGCATGGTCGTGCTCGCGTTCGCGGCCTTGTACGAGAACCGCGACGACATGCGCGAGGGTTATGCGCGCAACGTACGCAGCCAGATCGAGCTCGCCACCGGGGTGCTCGCGCATTTTCACGCGCTGGAGCAGGCCGGCGTGCTTGAGCGCGAGGCGGCGCAGAAAGCTGCGAAGGACACGCTGCGCGGGCTGCGCTACCAGAACAACGAGTACTTCTTCGTGCTCGATCTCGAGCTGAACATGCTGATGCACCCGCTGCGGCCCGCGCTCGAGGGCAAGCTCGCCGACCTGAAGGACAGCGCAGGCAAGCACTTCGTGCGCGAGATGGTGACGCTGGCGCGCGCACAGGGGCAGGGCTTCGTGGACTACACCTGGCCGCGCTCGGGCGTCGCCACCGACCCGGCCCAGCCCAAGCTGAGCTACGTGAAGGCCTTCCCGGCCTGGGGCTGGGTGGTGGGCTCGGGCGTGTATGTGGATGACATCGATGCTGCCTTCAATGACGCGGCGCTGCGCTTCGGCGGCCTGGTCGCGGTGGTGCTCGTGCTGCTCGGGTTGATCGGCGTGTGGGTGATCCGCGGGGTCACCGGCGCGCTCGGCGGCGAGCCGGCCTACGCCGGCGCGATCATGAAGCGCGCCGCCGCCGGCGACCTGGCGGTGGAGGTGGCCCAGCGCGGGCGGGGTGACAGCCTGCTCGGCAACCTCTCGAACATGCTCGCGCAGCTGCGCACCATGATCGGCGCGATCGGCGGCAGCGCCGCTCGCCTGGGTGCGAGCGCGCGCGAAATCCACGCGGTGTCGCGCTCGGTGTCCGAGGCCTCGGTGTCGCAGACCGGCGCGACTGCCTCGATCGCTGCCGCCATCGAGGAGATGACCGTGAGCATCGAGCAGATCTCCGACAGCGCGCGCCTGGCCGAACAGCATTCGAGCACCGCGGCCGGGCTCGCCGACGAGGGCGCCGGCAAGGCCGAGCGCGCGGCGCGCGAGATGCAGGCCATCGCCGCGCGCGTGGGCGACGCGGCGCAGAAGATCCAGCAGCTCGTGGCGCGTGCGGACGAGGTCGGTACCATCGCCAACGTGATCAAGGAGATCGCCGGCCAGACCAACCTGCTCGCGCTCAACGCGGCGATCGAGGCCGCGCGTGCCGGCGAGCAGGGGCGCGGCTTCGCGGTGGTGGCCGACGAGGTGCGCGGCCTGGCCGAGCGCACCGCGGTGGCCACCGTGCAGATCGAGAAGGTGATCGAGGGCATCCAGAACGAGACCCGTGCCACGGTGGGCGCGATGGCCGAGGTGTCGAGCCAGGTCGATGGCGGCGTGGCGCTGGTGGGCGACGCGACCGATTCGCTGCACCGCATCCGCAGCACCGCGGGCGAGGCGCTCGAGCGCATCCGCGAGGTGGCCTACGCCACCGGTGAGCAGAGCAGCGCCTCCACCGAGATCGCCCGCCAGGTGCAGACCATCACCGAGATGGCCGACGGCACCTCGGGCTCGATGCACAGCGTGGTGGTCGCGGCCGAGCAGCTGCAGGGCCTGGCCGCCGAGCTCGACGCCCTGGTCGGGCGCTTCCGCTGCTGATCCGCGGGGGCGGTGGCGCTTGAAATCCGCCGCCGTGCCCCCAACTGCTGCTGCGTTTTGACAACCCCTCGACGGAGCAGCTTCCAATGTCCGAAGTCCACAACCCTTCGCAACCTTCCTCCCAGACGCTCGCCTTCCAGGCCGAGGTGAAGCAGCTGCTTCACCTGATGATCCACTCGCTGTATTCCAACCGCGAGATCTTTCTGCGCGAGCTCGTCTCCAACGCCTCGGATGCCTGCGACAAGCTGCGCTTCGAGGCGCTCGACAACGGCGCGCTGTATGAGGACGACAGCGAGCTGAAGATCCGCATCGGCTTCGACGCCGAGGCCAGGACGATCACCATCGCCGACAACGGCATCGGCATGAGCCGCGACGAGGCGATCGCCCACCTGGGCACCATCGCCAAGTCGGGTACCAAGGAGTTCTTCGGCAAGCTTACCGGCGACCAGAAGAAGGACGCCCACCTCATCGGCCAGTTCGGTGTCGGCTTCTACTCCGCCTTCATCGTCGCCGACAAGGTCACCGTGGTGTCGCGCCGCGCCGGGCTCCCTGCCGACCAGGGCGTGAAGTGGGAATGCTCGATGACGGGCGACGAAGCCGGCGCCTACACCGTGGCGCAGGTCGACAAGCCCGGGCGCGGCACGGAGATCACGCTGCACCTGCGCGAGGGCCAGGAAGACCTGCTGTCGTCGTGGAAGCTGAAGAGCCTGATCCGCAAGTACTCCGATCACATCGTGCAGCCGATCGTGATGAAGAAGGAGGAATGGAACGAGGAGCAGAAGAAGCAGGTCGTGACCGACGAGGACGAGACCGTCAACCAGGCCAACGCGCTGTGGACGCGCTCGAAGAACGACATCACGGACGACGAGTACACCGCCTTCTACAAGCACGTCGCCCACGACTTCGAGGACCCGCTGGCGTGGACGCACTCGCGCGTCGAGGGCCGCCACGAATACACGAATCTGCTCTACATCCCGAAGAACGCGCCCTTCGACCTGTGGGACCGCAACGCCAAGCACGGCATCAAGCTCTATGTGAAGCGCGTCTTCATCATGGACGACGCCGAGAAGCTGATGCCGACCTACCTGCGCTTCGTGCGCGGGGTGGTCGATTCGGCCGACCTGCCGCTCAACGTGTCGCGCGAGATCCTGCAGGAATCCAAGGACATCGACACCATCCGCGCCGGCTGCACCAAGAAGGTGCTGACCCTGCTCGAGAGCCTGGCCAACAGCGACGAGGCCGCGGACAAGGACAAGTACGCCGAGTTCTGGAAGGCCTTCGGCAAGGTGCTCAAGGAAGGCGTGGGCGAGGACTTCGCCAACAAGGACAAGATCGCCGGCCTGCTGCGCTTCGCTTCGACCAAGCTGGATACGCCCGACGAGGTGGTGTCGCTCGCCGACTACATCGGCCGCATGAAGGAAGGCCAGGACAAGATCTACTTCGTCACCGCCGAGACCTTCAACGCGGCGAAGAACAGCCCGCATCTCGAGGTCTTCCGCAAGAAGGGCATCGAGGTGCTGCTGCTCACCGACCGCGTCGACGAGTGGGTGACCGGTAACCTCACCGAGTTCGACGGCAAGGCGATGGTGTCGGTCGCCAAGGGCGGGCTCGACCTGGGCGCGCTGGAGGACGAGGCCGAGAAGCAGGAGGTCGAGAAGGCCGCCGACGAGTACAAGGAGCTGGTCGACAAGATGAAGGCGAGCCTGGGCGAGCGCGTCAAGGACGTGAAGGTGACGCTGCGCCTGACCGACTCCCCGGCCTGCCTGGTCGCCGACGAGCACGACCTCGGCATGAACCTCGCGCGCATCCTCAAGGCTGCGGGCCAGAACGCGCCGGTCTCCAAGCCCATCCTCGAGATCAACCCCAACCACCCGGCGGTGCTGCGCCTGAAGTACGAGGACAAGCACTTCGACGACTGGGCGGCGGTGCTGTTCGACCAGGCCCTGCTGGCCGAGGGCGGCACGCTCGACGATCCGGCCACCTTCGTCAAGCGCATCAACCAGCTGATGATGGCGATGAGCGGGAACTGATCCGGCTGCGGCCGGGCACTGCAAGCGCAACGGGCGGCGCGCCGAAGGGCGGCCGCCCGTTCGTTTCAGCTCAGTCGTGCAGGCTCCGCACGGGCTGCGCGAGTGCGCAGGCGCGCGCGCTCACCGCTGCGCGGCGCGGCGGGAGCGCGCGCAACTCAATTTTCGGGTGCGAACCCGTAGTACGAGCCGTACGCCGAGGGTGCGGGTGCGTAGGCGGCGACCTTGATCGCATCGGGCAGGCACACCGTGTCGGTGAAGCCGTCGATGCCGCGTGCGTCCTCGTGCCACCGCGCCTCGATCTCGCTCTCCGACAGGCCGTCGAGATGCAGATTGTGGTCGAGGCGGGCCGAGCGATATTCGAAGCCGGTGTCGTGGGCGATGAACAAGGTATGCGGGCAGGCGGTGATGCGCGTCTCGTCGCTGGGGTCGGCGCCCATCACGCGCACGCCGCAGAAGGGGCAATGCACGGGTGTGTAGTAGTAGGTCTCGAGTTCGGTTCTCTGGATGAGCCGGGTCATCGGGCTGTCCTCCATTCGTAGGGGTGATCGGTCGCGCTGCCGCTTTTCGGCAGGCCGAAAAGCAAAAAGGCCCGACTCTCGTCGGGCCTCTCGAGGCGATTGGCGCCGCAGGCGCCGGTTCGCGATGCAGCTCAGGCGGCGCGGATGTTGGACGCCTGCAGGCCCTTGGGGCCGGTGGTCACGTCGAACGTGACGCGCTGGCCTTCGGCGAGGGTCTTGAAACCCTGGCCCTGGATGGCGGAAAAGTGGGCGAAGAGGTCGTCACCACCCGCTTCCGGGGTGATGAAGCCGAAGCCTTTGGAATCGTTGAACCACTTCACGGTGCCGTTTGCCATGTCTTGAATCTCCTGAAAATGGGGAAAGCCCCCTGGTTGGGGCGAGGTTCAAGACAGCGAGGTACGACTTGAGGAAATACGGCCCGAGGAACCGGATATGCCGACAAATGAACTACATGACTTGAATATCGCTGCGGCGCAGTATGCGCGAAAGCTGCCCATAAAGATAGATATATTTTATTTTTCTTGTCCGTGGTGCCCCGGCAGCGTGGCCCGAGGCACGTCGAGGCTCGGCCCGGCAGGGTTTGCCCATTGGGGCAAACGATAGGTTGACGCCTCTCCGGGCGGCCGGAACACTCCCCGCAACAAAAAACGAACCCGGGCAGGAGACAGCCTTGAGCGAGTTCATTCTCGAAACCCGTGGACTCACCAAGGAGTTCAAGGGCTTCGTCGCCGTATCCAATGTCGACCTGAAGGTGCGGACGGGGCACATCCATGCCCTGATCGGCCCCAACGGCGCGGGCAAGACCACGGTCTTCAACCTGCTGACCAAGTTCCTGCCGCCGACTGCAGGCTCCATCCTGTTCGACGGCAAGGACGTCACCCGCGAGGCGCCGGCGGTGACCGCGCGCCGCGGCATGGTGCGCTCCTTCCAGATCTCGGCGACCTTTCCCAACCTGACGGTGCTCGAGAACGTGCGCATCGGCCTGCAGCGCAGGCTGGGAACGGAATTCCACTTCTGGCGCTCGGCGAAGTCGCTGGATGTCCTGAACGACGAGGCGATGGCCCTGCTCGAGGCGGTGGATCTCACCCGGTTCGCCGACACCGTCACCGCCGAGATGCCCTATGGCCGCAAGCGCGCGCTCGAGATCGCCACCACGCTGGCGCTCGAGCCGCGCATGCTGTTGCTCGACGAACCCACCCAGGGCATGGGGGGCGAGGACATCGCGCGCGTGGTCGAACTCATCCGCAAGGTGTCCGCCAACCGCACCATCCTGATGGTGGAGCACAACCTCTCGGTGGTCGCCAACCTGTGCGACCGCATCACCGTGCTCACCCGCGGCAGCGTGCTCGCCGAAGGCAGCTACGCCGAGGTGTCGAAGAACCCCAAGGTGCTCGAGGCCTACGTCGGCTCCGACGACATCGGCGACGCCCACCACTGATCCCCGCCCCCGAAACGCCATGACCAGTGCCTTCACCCCTCATCCGGAGATGCTCCGGATCCACGACCTCCACGCCTTCTACGGCGAGTCGCACATCCTGCACGGCATCGACATCAAGGTGGCGCGCGGCGAATGCGTGACCTTGCTCGGGCGCAACGGCTCCGGACGCTCGACGACCTTGAAATCGGTGCTCGGCCTGGTCGGCAAGCGCACCGGGTCGATCATGGTCAACGGCCGCGAGGTGATCGCCGAGCCCACCCACCGCATGGCGCGCTACGGCATCGGCTACGTGCCCGAGGAGCGCGCGATCTTCGCCTCGCTCAGCACCGAGGAGAACCTGATGCTGCCGCCGCAGGTGGCGAGCGGGGCGCTGTCGGTGGAAGAGATCTACCAGATGTTTCCCAACCTGCAGGAACGCCGCAACAGCCCAGGCTCCAAGCTCTCGGGCGGCGAGCAGCAGATGCTGGCGATGGCGCGCGTGCTGCGCACCGGGGCCAAGCTGCTGCTGCTCGACGAGATCACCGAGGGGCTGGCGCCGGTGATCGTGAAGAAGCTCGGCGAGGTCATCGTCGAGCTGAAATCGCGCGGCTTCACCATCGTGCTGGTGGAGCAGAACTTCCGCTTCGCCGCCCCGCTGGCCGACCGCCACTACGTGCTCGAGCACGGCGAGATCATCGCCACCATCACCGCGGAGGAGCTCCCCGGGAAGATGGACTGGCTGCACCAGACGCTGGGGGTCTGAGCGGCTGCACCGCGCAGTCCCTGCGTAACAACCACACGAACGAGACGGAGACCCACGATGCAGATGAAGAAACTCACCACCCTGGCCTGCGCGGCCGCCTTCGCCATGCTGTCGGGCGCGGCGAGTGCGCAGATTTCGGGCAACACGGTCAAGATCGGCGTGCTCACCGACATGTCGGGCACCTATTCCGACCTTGCCGGCGCAGGCGCGGTGCTCGCCACCCAGATGGCGATCGAGGACTTCATCGCCGAGGCCAAACCGGCCTTCAAGGTCGAGATGGTCTCCGCCGACCACCAGAACAAGGCCGACATCGCTTCCAACAAGGCGCGCGAATGGTTCGAGCGCGAGGGCGTCGACACGGCTACCGAGCTCGTCACCACCTCGACCGCGCTCGCGGTGATGAAGATCGCCAAGGAGATGAACCGCGTCGCGCTGATGAGCGGCCCGGCCTCGACGCCGATCACCAACGAGCAGTGCAACGACGTGACGGTGCACTACACCTACGACACCTATGCGCTCGCCAACGGCACCGCCAAGGCGGTGACGCAGCAGGGCGGCAACACCTGGTTCTTCCTGACCGCCGACTATGCCTTCGGTCAGGCGCTGGAGAAGGATTCGTCCGCGGTGGTGACGGCCAACGGCGGCAAGGTGCTCGGCTCGGTACGCCATCCCTTCCCGGCGTCCGACTTCTCGTCCTTCCTGCTCCAGGCCCAGGCCTCGGGCGCCAAGATCATCGGTCTGGCCAACGCCGGCGCCGACACCACCAACGCGATCAAGCAGGCGGCCGAGTTCGGCGTCACGCCCAAGCAGTCGCTCGCCGGCCTGCTGATGTTCATCTCCGACGTGCACTCGCTCGGCCTGCAGGCCACCCAGGGCATGTACCTGACCACCGGCTTCTACTGGGATCTCGACGACCAGACCCGCGCCTGGTCCAAGCGCTTCTTCGAGAAGCAGAAGCGCATGCCGACCATGGTGCAGGCCGGCCAGTACTCCTCGGTGCTGCACTACCTGCGCGCGGTGCAGGCCACCGGTACGGACGAGGCGGGCAAGGTCATGGCGCAGATGAAGGCCACCCCGATCAAGGACTTCTTCGGCAAGAACGGCCGCATCCGCGAGGATGGGCGCATGGTGCACGACATGTACCTGGCGCAGGTGAAGACGCCCGCCGAGTCGAAGTACCCGTGGGACTACTACCACATCCGCCAGACCATCCCGGCGGAAGAGGCCTTCCAGCCGCTGGCGCAGTCGAAGTGCCCGCTGGTCAAGAAGTGAGCTGATCGCGGGGCGTCCCGCACTTCACGACGCAGCGGGGCGGCACGGCCGTCCCGCTGCGGGAGTCGCACATGGAAATCTTCGGCGTTCCGAGCGCGCTGCTCGGCAGCCAGCTGCTGGTCGGCCTCATCAACGGTTCGTTCTACGCGATCCTGAGCCTGGGCCTGGCCATCATCTTCGGCCTGCTCAACATCATCAACTTCACCCACGGCGCCCAGTACATGATGGGCGCCTTCGTGGCGTGGATCGCGCTCAACAAGCTCGGCATCAACTACTGGGTCGCGCTGCTGTTCGCGCCCATCGTCATCGGCGCGCTCGGCGTGCTGATCGAGCGCACGATGCTGCGCAAGCTCTACAAGCTCGACCACCTCTACGGCCTCTTGCTCACCTTCGGCCTGGCGCTGATCTTCGAGGGCATCTTCCGCGACCAGTACGGAATCTCCGGCCAGTCCTACCCGGTGCCCGAGCTGCTGCAGGGCGGGGTGAACCTCGGCTTCATGTTCCTGCCGATCTACCGCGGCTGGGTCGTGGTGGCCGCGCTGACGGTGTGCTTCGCCACCTGGTTCGTCATCGAGAAGACCAAGCTCGGCGCCTACCTGCGCGCCGGCACCGAGAACGCGCAGATGGTGCAGGCGCTCGGCATCAACGTGCCGCTGCTGATCACCTTCACTTACGGCTTCGGCGTCGCGCTCGCCGCCTTCGCCGGGGTGCTCGCGGCGCCGGTGTACCAGGTCAGTCCGCTGATGGGCTCCAACCTCATCATCGTGGTGTTCGCGGTGGTCGTGATCGGCGGCATGGGTTCGATCATGGGCTCCATCCTCACCGGCCTCGGCCTGGGGCTGATCGAGGGGCTGACGCGGGTGTTCTACCCGGAGGCTTCGGCAGTGGTGGTGTTCGTGATCATGGTAATCGTGCTGCTGGTGCGGCCCGCCGGCCTGTTCGGCAAGGCCTGAGCGCGGGCAAAGGAATCAGACTGATGAACAACCCCAATTCGATGTTCGCCCGCGCCATGCCGATCCTGTTCGGCGCGCTGTTCCTGATCGGGCTGGTGGCGCCGTTCGCGGTGTATCCCACCTTTCTGATGAAGGTCCTGTGCTTCGGGCTGTTCGCGTGCGCGTTCAACCTGCTGCTCGGCTTCGCCGGGCTGCTCTCCTTCGGCCATGCCGCCTTCCTCGGCAGCGCCGGCTACGTGTGCGGCATGCTGGTGCGCGACCTGGGGGTGACGCCCGAGCTCGGCATCCTCGGCGGCACGCTCGCCGCCGGCGCGCTCGGCTGGGTCTTCGGCGTGCTGGCGATCCGCCGTACCGGGATCTACTTCGCGATGATCACGCTGGCGCTGTCGCAGATGGTGTATTTCGTCGTGCTGCAGTGGAAGGCGACCGGTGGCGAGGACGGCTTGCAGGGCGTACCGCGCGGACATCTGTTCGGTGTCATCGACCTGTCGAACAACCTCGCGATGTACTACCTCGTGTTCGCGGTGTTCTGCATCGGCTTCTTCATCATCTACCGTGCGATCCATTCGCCCTTCGGGCAGATCCTCAAGGCGATCCGCGAGAACGAGCCGCGCGCGATGTCGCTCGGCTACGACGTGGCCAAGTTCAAGCTGCTCGCCTTCGTGCTCTCGGCCGCGCTCGCCGGCATGGCGGGGGCGACCAAGACCCTGGTGTTCCAGCTCGCCTCGCTCACCGACGTGCATTGGCACATGTCGGGCGAGGTGGTGCTGATGACGCTGCTCGGCGGCCTCGGCACCGTGCTCGGCCCGCTGGTCGGCGCCGCCACCATCGTGTCGCTGCAGACCGAGCTCGCCGACAGCGTGGGCTCCTGGGTCACGGTGATCATGGGCACGATCTTCGTGGTCTGCGTGCTGCTGTTCCGCCGCGGCATCGTCGGCGAGCTACAGGCGCTGATCCGGCGCGCCGGCATCCGCTGAGGACGGCGGTTCCACAGCCGGCTTCGCGGCGCCCGCGCCCTGCGCACCCACCGGGGGGTGCGCAGGGCGCGGGCGTTTTTCGTGCGCCCGCTTCTCGGCGCGCCGCAGCCAGGGGTGGGAGAGCGCGTGGTAGAGCGGTACCGGCGCCACCGAGCGCGCCACGCCGTGGGCCACCACCGCGGTGGCCATCAGCGGCAGCAGCATCTGGTGGTTGGCGGTCATCTCCATGACGATCACGAAGGAGGTGATCGGCGTCTGCGTCATCGCCGCGAGGAAGGCCACCATGCCCAGCACCAGGATCGCCGCGTCCTGCTCGCCCGGCAGCAGCAGGGCGAGGTCGGCGCCCAGGCCGGCGCCCACCGCGAGCGCGGGGGCGAAGATGCCGCCGGGGATCTTGGACGCGAAGACCAGCCAGATCACCGCCAGCTTCATCAGCGTGAAGGCCGCCGGCAAGGCCGCGCTGCCCTCGAGCGCGGCCTTGGATTCCGCATAGCCCGTGCCGTAGGTGACGCCGCCGCTGGCCAGTCCGATCAACGCGGTGAGCAGGCCGCACATCGCCGCGAAGGCGACCGGCTGGCCCTCGGCGATCCTGCCGAGGCGGCCGGGCAGGCCGCGTGCGGACGCCACCAGCACGCGCGTGAAGATGCCGCCGAGCAGGCCGCCGGCCACCCCGCAGGCGAGCACCGGCCAGATCCCGTCGGGCCAGCCCAGGCTCGCCAGGGTGCGGCCGAAGTAGGTGTAGTTGCCCAGCACGGCGAGCGACATCAGGCCGGCGAAGATCACCGCGGTGAGCGTGGTGCTGTTGGCCTGGAAGGCACGGTAGCGGCACATCTCCTCGATCGCGAACATGATGCCGCCGAGCGGGGTGTTGAAGGCCGCGGCGATGCCGGCGCCGCTGCCGGCGACGATGAGGTCGCGGCTGGAGGCGATGCGGCGGTGGCGCTTGCGGCTGGCGAGCAGGTGCAGCACCGAGGCGCCGATCTGCACCGAAGGGCCCTCGCGACCCACCGAGGCGCCGCTGAGCAGCCCGCCCAGGGTCAGGAAGACCTTGGCCAGCGCGATGCGCAGCGACAGCAGCTGGCGGCGCACGCGGCCGTCATCCGACATCGACGCCGCGATCGCCTGCGGGATGCCGCTGCCCTCGGTACCGGGGAAGAAGCGGCGCGAGATCCACGCCAGCGCGGCGAAGCCGGCGGGCGCGATCAGCAGGGTGAGCCAGGGGCGCTCGCGGATCAGCCCGGCGTGGGCGGCGATCGCCAGCTCGGCGCCGATCGCGAAGGCGATCGCGACCAGTCCGGCGAGCAAGGCCGCGCCCACCAGCAGCAGGCGCACCCGCCAGCGCCGCAGCGACAGCCAGGGCAGGGCATAGCGGCGCCCGCCGCGCAGCAGGCGGGCGAATGGGCGCCCGCGTGCGGCGGTGCGGGGCGCGACCGCTGATCCGGACGGCTCGGGAGGCGGCGCAGCGGGGCGCGCGCCGTCGGCTTGTGCAGGAGCAGCGGGGTTCCGCTCGGGGCTCATCGGTGGCTGTGCTGCCATGCGGGATTCCTTCCCGGCGGAGTGGACGACAGCAGCATTTCCAGAGGCCTTTCTGCAATGCTGCACATGCGAAGAACGAACGATACCGCTACCATACGCAAGCGTGAGCGGAGTGATGTTTTTTTGACAATCATTGTTTGTGGAAATATAGTTCCAGCGAGACTCGAATGGCGGAAACGCAACAGAAAGTGAAGAAGCCGGCGGCTCAGGCGACCCCCCTGTCGGTCCTGCAGCGTTTCCGGATCCTGATCCGCACCGCGCAGCGCCACTCCCAGTGGATCGAGCGCCAGAGCGGCGTCACCGGCGCCCAGCTGTGGGCGCTGCAGGAGCTGCGCGAGGCGCCCGGCCTGCGCGTGGGCGAGCTCGCGAACCGGATGGCGCTTCACCAGTCCACCACCTCGAACATGGTGGACCGGCTCGAGACCTCGGGGCTGATCCGCAAGGAGCGCACGAGCGCCGACCAGCGCGTGGTGCGCCTCCACCTCACCGACGACGGGCTCGCGCTGCTGTCGAGGGCGCCTTCGCCGGCGCGGGGTGTGCTGCCCGAGGCCTTGCGGCTGATGGACGACGAGGGCCTCGCCAGCCTGCAGAGCGAGCTTGAGAAGCTGCTGCGCCAGATCAAGAATCTCGACGAAGGCTTCGGCATGCAGCCGCTTCCCTTCACCGAATGAACGGCGGTCCGCCCGGGGCGGTCCGCCTCGACCGTACTTCAGATGAAGTGACCGCCTCCGTGCGGACAGCAGATTCGGCGGCCCGCGAGGCCGCCATTTTTTTGTCGCCGCGCGGCCGTACGGGGCTCAGACGGCGGTCGGCGGGGGCGCGATCACCAGCCGGTTGCGACCGCTGCGCTTGGCCTCGTAGAGCGCGGCGTCGGCCTGCGCGACCACGGTCGCCAGCTCGCCGGTGCCGGGTGCGGCCATCGCCAGGCCGATCGAGATGGTGATCCTCCCGGCCACGGGATGCGCCGTCTCGGCGACGACGGTGCGCAGCTTCTCGGCGACGGTGCGCGCGCCCTCGAGGGCGGTATCGGGCAGCAGTACCAGGAACTCCTCGCCGCCGTAGCGCGACACGAAGTCAGCCTCGCGCACCGTGGCGGCGAGCAGGCCGGCGACGAGGGCCAGCACCGCGTCGCCGGTGGCGTGGCCGTAGGTGTCGTTGATCGGCTTGAACGAGTCGATGTCGATCATCAGCACAGCGCAGCCGGTGCCGCACGGTCCCGGCTGCCGGCGCGACTCCTCGTGCAGGCGTTCGTCGACGGCGAGTCGGTTGGGCAGTCCGGTGAGCGCGTCGCGGCGGGCGAGGCGGGCGAGCTCTTCGTTGGCGCGGGCGAGATCGGCGGTCCGTTCGGCCACCTTGCGCTCGAGCTCGGCGTTGGCGTGCGCGAGCGCGTCGGTCGCGAGCGCGAGCACGAACTCGTTGTGTTTTCTCGGGCTGACGTCGGTGACCGTGCCCGCCATGCGCAGCGGGCGGCCGTCGGGTGCGCGCTCGACGACACGCCCGCGGTCGAGGACCCACAGCACGCTGCCGTCGGGGCGACGCATGCGGTGCTCGTGCTCGTAGCTGCCCACGCCGGCGAGGGCCCGGTCGAGCAGGCCCATCACCTCGTCGCGATCGTCCGGGTGCAGCCTGTCCGCGAATGCGGCGATCGGGTGCACCAGGGTGTCGGCGGCGTAACCGAGCAGCTCGCACCAGCGCCGGTTGTGGGTGACCGTGCCGGCATCGATGTCCCAGTCCCAGATGCCTTCGCCGGCAGCCTCCATGGCATAGGCATAGCTGCGCTCGCGCTCCTCGATGACGCGGTATGCACGTCGAAGGTCGGTGATGTCGTGCGCGATCACGAGGATGCGCGGCTCGCCCGCGGGACCGCGCAGCGGCTTCTTGATCGAGTGGAAGTAATGCACCTCGCCGGTCTCGGCATTGGTGGAGCTCTCCTCGACGATCTGCGTGCGACCACCGCGCATCACGGCGCGCACGTTCTCCAGGTAGAAATCCACCTGCTCGCGGTTCGGGTTGAAGGCGCCGTCGTCCTTGCCGACGAGTTGCTCCGGCGTGGTGTCGTACAGGCGTGCGAGCGCGGCGTTGCCGAGCAGGAAGCGGCCATCCCAGTCCTTGAGCAGGATGATGTCGGGCGACTCGTCGATCACCGTGCGCAGCAGCTCGCCGTCGCGCGTCGCCTGTTCCCAGCGCGCCAGCGCCGTGCGGGCGTCGGGCGCGATCGGGCCGCGTGCGCCGCAGTCGGCGCAGCACGCGCTCCAGAGCCCGTCGGGGAGCGCGATTGGCCGGGTGCTGTGGGCGTTGCAGAACGGGCAGGGGAGTTCGGTCTCTTCCATGACGGCTGGAGCGGGGGTGCGATGCCTCGATCAGTGGCGGCGGGACAGGGCCTGCATCGCGCGCGCCAGGCCGTCCAAGGTCATCGGGTACATGCGCTCGCCCATGATCTGGCCGAGGATGCCGATCGACTGGCGGTAGGGCCACAGGCGCTCCGGCTCGGGGTTGAGCCAGGCCGCGGCCGGGTAGGCGTCGAGGAGGCGGCGCAGCCAGGTGGCGCCGGCCTCGGCGTTCATGTGCTCGACCGAGCCGTGCGGATGCAGGATCTCGTAGGGGCTCATGGTGGCATCGCCGACGAAGATGAGCTTGTAGTCCGAGCCGTACTTGTGGATCACGTCGAGGAGCGGCGTACGCTCGGCGTGGCGGCGGCGGTTGTCGCGCCAAACGCCCTCGTACACGCAGTTGTGGAAGTAGAAGTACTCGAGGTGCTTGAACTCGAGCCGGCAGGCGGAGAAGAGCTCCTCGCAGACCTTGACGTGGTCGTCCATCGAGCCGCCGACGTCGAGGAAGAGCAGCACCTTGACCGCGTTGTGGCGTTCGGGGCGCATCATCAGGTCGAGCCAGCCGGCGTTGCGCGCGGTGGCGGCGATGGTGCCGTCGAGGTCGAGCTCCTCGGCCGCGCCCTGGCGGGCGAAGCGGCGCAGGCGACGCAGCGCGACCTTGATGTTGCGCGTGCCGAGCTCGACCGAATCGTCGAGGTTGCGGAACTCGCGCTTGTCCCACACCTTGACCGCCGTGCGGTTGCCGGCGGACTCGCCACCCACGCGGATGCCCTCGGGGTGGGTGCCGTTGTTGCCGAAGGGCGAGCTGCCGCCGGTGCCGATCCACTTGCTGCCGCCCTGGTGGCGTCCCTTCTGTTCCTGCAGGCGCTTGCGGAACTCCTCCATCAGCTTGTCCCAGCCGAGCTTCTCGAGCTTGGCGCGCTCCTCGGGCGAGAGGTGCTTCTTCACCATCGCGCGCAGCCAGTCCTCGGGCAGGTCGGCCTCCAGGCCGGGCAGGGCGGTGACGCCCTTGAAGTATTCGCCGAAGGCCTGGTCGAAGCGGTCGTAGAGCGACTCGTCCTTCACCAGGCACAGCCGCGCGTAGTAGTAGAAGTCGTCGAGCGAGGGCCCGCAGACGTGGTCGCGCAAGCCCTCGAGCACGGTGAGGAACTCGCGTGTGGACACCGGCAGCTTGCGTGCCTTGAGGTGCAGGAAGAAATCGATGAGCATGGGGTCTTCCCTTCGTGCGCGGTCAGTCCTGGATCTGCATCGCCCAGGACAGGGCCTGCAGGTGGCATTCGGAGGCCTGCTCGGGGGCGATGCCGCAGGCCGCGGCGGCGGCGCGGAGCGCGTCGCCCGCCGCACCCTCTCCGGCCTCTCCACGCTCGCACGCCACCGTGAGCGCGAGCAGGGCCTGGTAGGGGCCATGGTCGCCACGTACCGAGGCTTCGACCTCCGCTCCCAGCGCGAGCGGGGCGAGCGCCTTGTCGAGCGGCACCTGCAGGATCACGTCGATCAGCGACAGCAGGCCGACCAGGAAGAGCGCGTCGGACTCGGCCGCAGGGCGGCCGGCACCCAGCAGCTCCATCATGCGCCCGCGTACCAGCGCGGTCTCCAGCACCGCGCCGCCGCGTTCTCCCGCCTTGTCCGCGGTGCACGCGAGCAGGATCAGCCAGCGCTGCAGGCGCTCGCGGCCGAGCAGCGCGAGCGCATGTTCGATCGAGGACACCGGCTGCGGCAGCGCGTTCGCCGCGGAGTTGATGTAGCGCAGCAGGCGCAGCGACAACGCGGCGTCCTGCTTGAGCAGGTCGGCGAGCTCGCGGGTGTCGGCATCTGCGCGCAGGCGGGCGATCAGGGCGCCGATGCGTGCGGTGTTGGGGCCGGGGTCGCGCGCGCTCCAGTCCTCGCGGCTGGTGATGAAGGGGCCCTGGAAGAGGCTGGCGCCGAGCTTGCAGCAGAAGCGGAAGTCGTCGAGCGAGGGCAGGCCGCGCACCACCAGGCGCGCGTCGTGCGCCACCTCGAGGGCGATGTTGCCGAGCTTGAGGCCGCGGCGGGCGTCGAGGCCCTCGGCCTGGGCGACGATGAACTCGGCCTGCGGCAGCAGGTGGGCGAGCTCGCCGACCACGGTCGGATCGATCAGGCCGATGCGCATGCCGCGCGCGCGCAGCGCGGTCACGGCGGCGCGCAGCGCGGCGGGCTCGGGAGCGCCGGCATCGGGGAGCACGGTCGGCACGATCACCATGTTGCGCGCCGGGAGGGCGGCGAGGCTGGGGTGGGACAGGAAGGAATCGGGCAGGTCGATGAAGGCCAGGCGTTCGCCGAGCAGCTCGCCGATGTCCGCGTCGACCAGGCTGCGCACCAGCACTTCGGCGAAGACGTGGTGGATGTTGCGGCTGCTGTGGCGGATGTGCGCGCGCGTGCCCGCCTGCAGCATGAACTGGTAGCCGGTGATGCGCTGGTTGCGCCCGAGCACCGCTTCGCGGCACAGGAAGGTGGCGCCGGCCTCGACGGGGCTCGCGGGGGCCCCCTCGGCGCGCAGCGGCGCCGCGCGCTGGAGGCGGCGGAAACCCTCCGCCTCGCCCGCTGCGACGGAGGGGGCGGGGCGCTTGCGGCCGAAGAGCCGGCCGAGCAGGGCGCGGAGCATGGATGCGTGCGCCGGATCAGCGGTTGTGGCGGGCCATGAAGACCAGGCGCTCGAAGAGGTGCACGTCCTGCTCGTTCTTGAGCAGGGCGCCGTGCAGCGGCGGGATCGCCGCCTTGCCGTCGGCGCTGCGCAGCGCCTCGGGCGGGATGTCCTCGGCCACCAGCAGCTTGAGCCAGTCGATCAGCTCGGAGGTGGACGGCTTCTTCTTGAGGCCGGGGATGTCGCGCAGGCCGAAGAAGACCTCCATCGCCTCGGTCAGCAGCGCCTTCTTCAGCCCCGGGAAGTGGACATCGACGATGCGCTGCATCGTGTCGCGGTCGGGGAAGCGGATGTAGTGGAAGAAGCAGCGCCGCAGGAAGGCGTCGGGCAGCTCCTTCTCGTTGTTCGAGGTGATGAAGACGAGTGGGCGATGGCGCGCCTGGATGGTCTGGCGGGTCTCGTAGACATGGAACTCCATGCGGTCGAGCTCGCGCAGCAGGTCGTTGGGGAATTCGATGTCGGCCTTGTCGATCTCGTCGATCAGCACCACGGTCGGCTGCTCGGCCTCGAAGGCCTGCCACAGCACGCCCTTGACGATGTAGTTGGCGATGTCCTTGACGCGGTCGTCGCCGAGCTGCGAGTCGCGCAGGCGGGAGACCGCGTCGTACTCGTAGAGGCCCTGCTGCGCCTTGGTGGTCGACTTGATGTGCCACTGCAGCAGCGGCAGTCCGAGCGCGGCGGCGACCTGCTCGGCGAGCATGGTCTTGCCGGTGCCGGGCTCGCCCTTGATCAGCAGCGGGCGCTGCAGGCGGATCGCGGCGTTGACCGCGAGCATCAGGTCGGGGGTGGCGACGTAGTCCTGGGCGCCTTCGAAGCGTAGTGCGGTCATGCGGCATTCCTCGTGTCGGATGCGGGCGATTATAGGGCCGGGCATGGCAGGCGGGCAGCCGGACCGGTGTCGATCGCGGATGCTCTCGCCCTTTTCGGGTGCTAGCATCGCGCGCCATGGAAATCGAACAGCTCCGCCTGCGCCTGCGCGCGCTCGGCGCCCGCCCCAGCCACGAGGCCCGCCTGCTGCGCGCCTGGCTGCAGGGACACGCCCTCGACGCCGGTCCGCGCACCGAATCCAACCGCCTGCCCAAGGCCTTGCAGGCCGCGCTGCCCGAGCTCGAAGCGGAGCTCGGAGCGCTGGCCCGCGTGCGCTCCGAGCACCCCGGCGAGGATGGCACCCGCCTGCTGGTCGAGCTCGCCGACGCTCAGGCGGTGGAGAGCGTGCTGCTGCCGCGCGACGGCCTGTGCGTGTCCACCCAGGTCGGCTGCGCGGTGGGCTGCGTGTTCTGCATGACCGGCAAGGACGGCCTGCTGCGCCAGCTCGACAGCGGCGAAATCGTCGCCCAGGTCGCACTCGCGCGCCGCCTGCGCCGGGTGCACAAGGTGGTGTTCATGGGCATGGGCGAGCCCGCGCACAACCTCGATGCGGTGATCGAGGCGATCGAGCTGCTCGGCACCGAGGGCGCGCTGCCGCACAAGAACCTGGTGCTGTCGACCGTGGGCGACCTCCGCGTCTTCGAGCGTCTGCCGCAGATGCGGGTCAAGCCGGCGCTGGCGCTCTCGCTGCACAGCACGCGCGCCGCGCTGCGCGCCGCGCTGCTGCCGCGCGCCCCGCGCATCGACCCGGCCGAGCTGGTCGAGCTCGGCGAGGCCTGGGCGCGCGCGAGCGGCTATCCGATCCAGTACCAATGGACGCTGATCGAGGGCGTGAATGACGGCGAGGACGAGCTCGAGGGCATCGTGCGCCTGCTCGCCGGCAAGTACGCGGTGATGAACATGATCCCGTTCAACCGCGTCGACGGCCTCGACTACCGTCGTCCGGCGGCGGAGAGTGCGGCGGAGATCGCCCGCCGCCTGCACCGCGCCGGCATCCTCACCAAGCTGAGGCAGTCCGCCGGGCAGGACGTGGACGGCGGCTGCGGGCAGCTGCGCGCCCGCGAGGCCAAGCTCGCCTTCGTGCGTCGCGAAGAGCGGCGCGCGGCGCGGCCGCCTGCCTAGTGCTTCGAGAACACTGCGCTCCGCCCCTGCGCGTCGAAGCTCACCACGTCGTAGCGTTCGGCCGGGTAGGGACCTTCCATGCCGGGCGAGCCGAGTGGCATGCCGGGTGCGGAGAGGCCGCGGATCGCCGGCTTCTCCGCCAGCATGCGGCGCACGTCGGCCGCCGGCACGTGGCCCTCGACCACATAGCCGCCGACCTTCGCGGTGTGGCAGGAGCCCAGGGCCTCGGGCACGCCGGCTTCCTGCTTGACGAGATCCATGCGCGGGCTGGCGACCTCCTTCACGGCGAAGCCGGCACTGCGCATGTGCTCGGCCCATTTGCCGCAGCAGCCGCAGTTGGGATCCTTGTACATCACGACTTCGTCGGGGCTGGCGAGGGCGGGCGCGGCGAGGCCAAGCGCGGCGCCGCAGGCGAGCGCGGACAGGCAGCGACCGAGCTTGCGGAAGAGGGGGGAGCGGAGGGTGCGGTTCATGGTGCGGGGTTCCCGGAAGGTTTGACAGCGGATCGGACCGGTGTGCCCGGGACGGGGTTCCGGCGCCGGCGTGCCGGCGGGCGTCCGCCGCGGATCACGCTGACGACCATGGTGGCGATGAAGACCGCGAGGGTCAGCGCATTCGCGATCCCGCCCCAACTGCGCAACGCGGGAAGCTCGAGCAGGCTGCCCGCCACGCGCAGCGCGAGCGAGGCGTGCAGCAGCGCGAGCGGCATGTAGAAGGCCGGGTGGTAGGGGATCTTCACCTTCAGCACCGCCGGGAAGATGATCGCGGCGTGACCGAACACCATCGAGAACACGAAGCCGAGCGCGATCGCGTGCATGGTGATGTCGTGCAGTGGATGCGCGGGCGCGAGCCCGCCGCCGAGCGCGGCGAGCGCACCGAAGGCCAGCCAGACATAGCCCGACAGCAGGCAGACCGCGATGAAGCGGGTCAGCCCCTGCTGGCGGGCGTTGTGGCGGGCGATGTCGAACGTCAGCAGCCAGGCCGCCATCGCGAGCACGCCGGCGGCGAAGAGGCCGTGGCCGAGGTCTTCTTCCCATGCCGCGAGCACGGCGCCGGCGAGGATCAGCGCGCTGACCGCGACAAAGCTCGGCGCCGCGGCCGGGCGTGCGGGCAGGAAGCGGGTGAGCTCGAGGCGTTCGCCCGCGATCGTCAGCACCAGGAAGGCGAGCCACAGCGGCACCGCCGCGTGCACGTTGCCGGTGTTCCACCACACCAGGCTGCCCAGCAGCCAGCATGCCGCGCCCACCGCGAGCATCACGGTGAATAGCGCCAGCTGCCGGCGCACCACCACCACGCCGCCACCGAACAGGGTCGCCGCGGCAAGCAGGAAAAGGAGCTGCGCGGCGACCAGCGGACCACCCGCGAGCAGCAGCACGCCACCCGTCCCGGCGGCGGCCGGCCCGGCGTAGGGCCACAGGCCGCCGAGCGCGACCGCGCGCTCGAGGCTGATCACGGTGCCGAAGAAGGCGCAGATCATCAGCGCCGCGTGATTGCCCGCATGCACGGCGGCAAGCGCCGGCACCTCCACGCCCAGGCGGGCGAGGCCGGCGAAAACGCCGGTGAGCAGCGACAGCAGCCCGAGCACCAGCAGGGGGACACGGGCGAGCGGGGGCAGGGTGCTCATCCGTTCCAGCCGAAGTGCGCGCGTGCGCCCTCTTCCATCATCGCCGGGGACCAGGGCGGATCCCACACCAGCTCGACGCGGATGTCCACCTCGGGTGGCAACAGGGGGTCGAGCACCGCGTCGATGTTGTCGAGGATCATGTCGGAGAGCGGGCAGGCCGGCGTGGTCATCGTCATCTCGATGTAGAGCTCGCCGGGTGCGCAGTCGATGCGGTAGATCAGCCCGAGGTCGACGATGTTCATGCCGACCTCCGGATCCATGACCTGGCGCAGTGCGTGGCGGATCTCTTCGGCGTCGGGAGTGGGCGGTGTGCTCATGTGGGGGCGTCCAGGGTGCGGGCCGCGACCGTCGCCGGGACGGCTGCAAGCGGGTTTGCGGCGGTCGGCGGGCGCTGTGCAGCCCGCCGCGGTGCGTGGGGCATTGTCGGCCACGTCGGCGAATCCTTCAATCCGTGATGTTTCCGGCGGGGGATCCGCCGGGCACGATCTCGCGGCTGCGCGTGCGACCGTCCTCGAGCACCTCCACGCGTGCGCCCAGGCGTCCGGGCACGAACCACCAGCGTGTGGTGCGCCGCGGCCCGGCGATCTCCGCACCCACCTCCGCGCCGGCTTCGAGCAGGCGCACGCGGGCCTGGGGCTGGTCGCCGGCGAGCGTGGGCAGCATCACGACGAGGAAGCGGTCTTCGGCGGCCGCGGCGCGCGGCCGCAGCTCGATGCGCCAGGCGCCCGGCTCGGCGCGGCCGTGGCCGAGCTTCGCGATCGCCGCCTGCACCTTCCCGTCCTCGTCGTGGTTGCGCCCGTCCACGAAGAACTCGAAGCCGGGGCCGCCTACGGTGTCGAGCACCGCGTCGCGCGGCAGGAGGACGTGGCCGTGCAGGCTGCCGCCCCGCCGCCCCGGGCGGGTGTCGCCCGGGATGAACAGGTCGAAGCGGTCCCCGCGCACGAGCGGCGGCTCCACCGCATGCAGCAGCCAACGCTTGGCGAAGCCGGCACGGCTGGCGACGACGTCGTCGAACACCACCACCGCATCGTTGATCCGGTCATAGCCCAGCACCCGCCACATGCGCTCGACGCGGCGGGTGCGGTCGGCGAAGCTGCCGCGTCCGGAGTTGCGGTTGGTGTAGGCGGCGCCGACGTCGGCCACGGCGACGACCAGGTCGTCGTCGTCGAGGTGGGCCGCGATGCGGCCGGTGTGGTAGGTCTCGCTGCGCTCCTGCCATTGTGCGACGTCGAGCGGCGCCGCATCCACGCCCCAGCCCGAGCCGATGCGGCGCTGGCCGCCGTCGTTGGGGTAGTGGCGCGGGTTTGCGGCGTCGAAGCCGGGGCCGGGCTGCTCGTCGGCGGGGTCGGTCACCGTGACCAGGTTGTGGGCGATGCTCTGGTAGGTGTAGTTCATGTGGTGATTCGACCCGTAGGCGGGACCGTACCAGCCGCTGTCGATCGCCAGCGGCCCCCCCTTGAAGATCGTGAACGCGCCCTGGTCGAGGTGGCTGTGCGACCAGAAGTTGTCGCCGGCCTTGAAACTGAGCCAGGTGGCGTCCTCCGACCAGTCGCTGCGCGCCACGAGCAGGCCGATGCCGTCGAACAGGCGCGCGAGCGGCATGCGGGTCTGCGCGGCGGGGTCGATCAGGCCGTCGTCCGACAGCGGTCCCCATGGCCACCCGGTGGGCACCGGGCCGACCCGACGGCCGTCGCGCGCGCGCGCCGCGTTGGGCGGTGCCAGCGTGTAGGCGGCGGCGTGGCGGTACTCGAGGGCGAGCGCCGCGGCGTCGCGCGGATGGCGGTCGAACCAGGCGCCGTCGCCCCAGCGCATATGGGTGCGATCGGGGCGGGTGCGATAGACGAGGAAGTCGAGGAAGCCGCGGATCCCCGCTTCGCTGGCGAACAGGTCCTCGCCGGTGGCGGTGCGCCACAGCGCGGGCAGGGTATGGATGGCCTGGCCGATGCCCACCGCCACGTATTCGCCGCCTTCGTGCCAGCCGCCGTGGCGCCCGAAGACCTGGCGCCAGACCGGCAGCACACGCTTCTTCCACAGCTCGTGGGTGAAGCGCATGAAGGCCTCGCCGCGCGGATGGTCGCCGTACAGCGCGATGCTGCACGCCATCAGGCCTTGCAGCGGGGTGTTGTAGAGGAAGGCGTTGTAGGGCGAGAGCTGTTCCTTGCGGATCACCTCGATCAGGAAGTCGCAGCCCTCGGCGAGGCGCTCGCGCAGGCTCTCGCGTTCCTGCGCGCTCCATTGGTCGTGCAGCCAGTCGTAGGCGAGCGCGAGCGGTTCGACCTGGCCGCTGCCGCGGTCGCTGAAGCGACTCGCCACCAGGCGCGCGTGCAGCGGGGCGAGATCGACGCTGCCGGGCTGGACGAAGGCCGCCAGCGTGATCGCGAAGAGGGCGTTCGGGTTGCTGCGCGCCGCGCTCGCCGTCTGCTGCAGGTAGGCGGGGTTGCCGGCGCGCAGCGCCGCGAGGTCGGCGGGGGAGGGGTGGGGCAGGCGGGGGTGGGCGGTGCGAAAGCCGGCGATGTCGGCCGGTGGCAGGGCCGAAGGAGGCGGGTACGTGGGCGCGGACGCCCCCACGGCGGGCGGCTCGGCCAGCGGCAGGCCGAGCAGCACCGTGGCGAGCAGCAGCGCCGCCGGCGCCACACCCACGGCGAGCAGCGTCGCGACTCTGCGCCGGGGCTGCGCAGCGGACGTCGGGGGTGTCGTGCGCGTGCCGTGGTGGTGCAGGATCGGCAGCAGGTGCGCGACGAGGCGGTGCGCGAGCCAGGCGGCCGCGACCGCGATCAACAGGTTGGTGGGGTCGGGATGCTTGCCCTCGGTGAACAGCTTGAGCAGCTCGACCGCCGCC
Source organism: Thauera sp. DNT-1 (assembly GCF_055393985.1). Taxonomy (NCBI): domain Bacteria; kingdom Pseudomonadati; phylum Pseudomonadota; class Betaproteobacteria; order Rhodocyclales; family Zoogloeaceae; genus Thauera; species Thauera sp. DNT-1. The sequence continues at coordinate 4,199,552 of NZ_AP043752.1, forward strand.
GCGACGAGGGCGGCGACCAGCAGCGCGAGCAGGCTGGCGCCGAAGCGATGGTGCGGAAAGGCGAGGGCGGCGACCACCCCCACCGGTGCGAAGCTTCCCGCCACGAAGAGCAGGCTGCGCACGGCGGCCGTCTCGGTGCTGTAGTAGTGGTAGTAGAAGGGCAGGAAGCGCAGCGTCTCGAGTTTTTCCAGCGCAGCCCAGGAGGCCTGGAGCCGCAGCGGCAGCAAGCCGTTCGTCGCCAGCACCAGGGCGAGCCAGACGGACGAGAGCCACAGCGCCGCGCGCAGCAGGCGTTGTGGCGAGTACTCCAGCCAGCGCCGTATTCCGCTACGCGCGAGTACGAGTCCCCACAGGGTGCCGAGCGCGCGGGTGAGCACCGAGATGCCCTGTGTCGTTCCGGACGCGAGCACCACCTGCACCGCCTCGATCGCCACGCCGGCGAGGGCGCCCGCGGCGAGACCGGCCGCCATCCCCGGGGGGCGCCGCGCGGCGTGGTCGCGCACACCGAGCGCGAGCAGGATGCCGAAGGGAATCATCAGGACGGCCTCGACCAGCAGCTTGATGCCGCAGGCGAATGCGGGTCCGCAGGACAGGCCGGGCAACCACCCGAGGCTGTCGGGGCGGGCGAGCTTGGCGGCGAGCTCGTCCATGCTCACCAGGAAGTCGTAGGGAAACAGCGCGAGCCCGAGGTAGCCCAGTGCGTACAGACCCAGCACGGCGCGCAGGCTGTGCGTGCCGCCGTCGATGAAACGCCGCCACATCGCCGCGAGGCGAGGGCCGGCCGCGAACCAGAGCAGCGTGCCGATGCCGGTGCCGAGCGCCTCTGCGAGCAGGTCGTTGCGCGACACCGTTCGCGGCGGGAAGAACAGCTGCAGGTATTCGATTCCCACCGCGAGGGCGAGGATGGTGCCGAGCACGCCGACGAGCAGCGGCGTGCGCACCCAGGCGGAGAGGCGGCTGGTCCACACCGCCCCGGTAGCGAACCAGGCCAGCACCAGGTAAAGCAGCACGTTCGCCACCCAGTCGGCGCGCGAACCGACCCCGAGCGACAGCCAGGGCGTGTCCATGAATGCCTGCCAGGCGTCGGCGCGAGGGCGGAACTCGAGGGGCACCAGGCTGCCGTAGGCGATGAAAAGCGCCCACAGCAGGGCGATCGGGAGGTAGCTGCGAGGTGCTTGCGCCGCGGGGGGGCCGTAGGAATCGTGCATCGGAGAAATATTTCCTGCGGGAGCGAGCCCCGATTGTCGTACGGTGTGCGCCGAGCTGCTATGTTTAATCAAAGCCCGCGGTGGTCCGGTTCTGTCTGCCCGCCGCTTCCTCCATCGTTTCGATTGCGCCGGGTGCGAACATGAAGCCTTCTTTCCTTTTTGCCGGTCTGGTTCTGCTGTCGGGTGTCGCGGCGCCGGGTGTCGCGTTCGCCGGATGTGGTGATACGCAGGTGACCGGGGACCAGCTGGCCCTCCTGTTGCCCGGTCGCTACGCATGTGCGGCGGATGAGCGTCCGGAGTGGGGCTGGAAATATCAGGAGCTGCATCTGGCGTCCGGCACCTTGCGTGATTTCAAGCGCGGCTTGAGGGACAGCGTGGACCCGAGCAAGGACGTCGGCAACTGGAGGATCGTCGGGGATGCCGTGGAGTATTCCTACCTCGATGCGAGCGGCTCCTCCGGGCCTTTTTCCCACACCGTTCACGGCAACGGCCTCGGTGCCTACAGCATCTGCAAGGGTGGCAGCGAGGTCGCGAGCCTGCAGGACGACTCGGGAAACGGTTGTGTCGCGGGGGGCGCCACGACCATGGTCTTCCAGGGTCGGAGCACGAACACGGAGCAGCCGCGGACGAACAGGGGCGTGGCGGCCGGCCAGCGCTGAACGCCTTGTGGCCCTCAGGCGAGGATCTCGACCACTTGCGGGTGGCCGAGGAAGGCCTGCGGGCTCGCGCTCGCGCCATAGGCGCCGGACTGGAACACCACGATGAGGTCGCCGATCTGCGCGGCCGGTAGCGGCATTCGATCGGCGATCACGTCGAGCGGAGTGCAGAGTGGGCCGACCACCGATGCCGGCTCGCCGGCAGGTGGAGCGTCCATGCGATTGCCGATCGCAACCGGGTAGTTCTTGCGGATCACCTGGCCGAAGTTGCCGCTCGCCGACAAGTGGTGGTGCAGGCCGCCGTCGGTGACGAGATAGGTGTGGCCGCGCGAGACCTTGATGTCGGTGATCCGGCACACATACACGCCGGCCTCGCCGACCAGGTAGCGGCCGAGTTCCAGCACGATCCTGGCCTCGGGCAGGGCTTGTGCGGCCTCGGCGACGATGTCGGCGAGGCCGGCGGCGATCGGCGTCAGGTCGAGCGCCTGTTCGCCGGGGAAGTACGGGATGCCGAAGCCGCCGCCGAGGTTCAGCGTGCGCACCGGGGCGGGGGCGTGCGCGGCCAGGCGCAGGGCGAGTTCGAAGCTCTTGCGCTGGGCCTCGACGATGGCCTCGGCCTTGAGGTTCTGCGAGCCGGCGAAGAGGTGGAAGCCCTCGAAGGCGAGCCCGGCGCGGCTGATCTCGGCGAGCAAGCCGGGTACCTGCTCGGCGTCCACGCCGAAGGGCTTGGGGCCGCCGCCCATCTTCATGCCCGAGGACTTGAGCTCGAAGTCCGGATTCACCCGTACTGCGACCCGCGCCGGCACGCCGAGCGCGGCCGCGGCCTCGGCCAGCGGCGCGATCTCGCGGAAGGATTCCACATTGACCAGGATGCCGGCGGCCACCGCCTGGCGCAGCTCGGTGTCGCGCTTGCCGGGACCGGCGAAGCTGACGTGCTGGGGGTCGGCGCCGGCGTCGAGCGCGACCTGCAGCTCGCCGGCGGAGGCGACGTCGATGCCGTCGACCAGGCGCGCCAGGTGGCCCACCAGCGCCGGCATCGGGTTGGCCTTCATCGCGTAGTGCAGCTCGATGGCGGGCGGCAGTGCCGCGCGCAGCTCGGCCACCCGGCGTGCGATCGCGCCGCGATCGTAGGCGTAGAAGGGCGTCCGCCCGACACGCGCGGCGAGCCGGGAGAGTGGCTGGCCAGCGATCTGGAGTTCGCCGTCGGCGATCGCGAACACGGTCTGCGGCGCGTGCGTGGGCAGGCTGCGGGCGGGGGCGTTCATGCGGGCTCTCCGGCGGCGAGGGCGTCGGCGAGCGCCTTGCGGTCGATCTTGCCGTTGGCGTTGCGCGGCAGCGCGCCGCTGCGCGGCTCGAAGCGCGCCGGCACCATGTAGGCCGGCATGCGGCTGCGGCACTCCGCCAGCAGTGCGGCAGTGTCGAGCGTGGCGCCGGCGGGCGGGGTGACGACCGCGACGATGCTCTGGCCGAGGCTCGCGTGTGCGACGCCGAAGGCCGCGCATTCGCCGACCAGGCCGGTGGCGTAGAGGATCTCCTCGATCTCGGTGGGGCTGACGCGGTAGCCCGAGGTCTTGATCATCTCGTCGCGACGGCCGATGAAGTAGAGGTAGCCGTCCTCGTCGCGGCGCACCGTGTCGCCGGAGAACACCGCGATCTCGGGCAGCACCAGGCCGGGTTCGCGGCCGGGGGCGGCGGCGGGCAGCGGGCGGAAGCGCTCGGCGCTGCGCTCGGGGTCGTTCCAGTAGCCCATCGCCACCAAGGCGCCGCGCTGCACGAGCTCGCCCGGCTCGTTGGGCGCGCATTCGCTGCCGTCCTCGCGCAGCACCAGCACCTCGGCGTCGGGGATGGCCTTGCCGATCGAGTCGGGGCGGCGGTCGAGCTCCTCGGGCGGCAGGTAGGTCGCGCGGAAGGCCTCGGTGAGGCCGTACATCAGGAAGGGGCGGGTCTTCGGGAGCTGCGCGCGCAGGCGGGCGAGGACCTCGCCCGGCATGCGCCCGCCGGTGTTGGCGATGTAGCGCAGGTGCTCGTCGGTATCCGCGGCCCAGGGCAATTGCGCGAGCTGGATCCACAGCGGCGGCACCGCGGTCAGCCCGCTCACGCGTTCGCGCTCGATCGCCTTGAGCACGTCGCGCGGCAGCAGCCAGTTGAGCAGCACGACGCGGGCGCCGGCCTGGAAGGCGGTGGTGAGCTGCGACAGCCCGGCGTCGAAGGACAGCGGCAGGGCGGCGAGCAGGGTGTCGTCGGGGTGGTTGCCGAGGTAGTGCGCCACGCTGCGCGCCCCCGCCATCATGTTGCGGTGGGACAACACCACGCCCTTCGGTCGCCCGGTGCTGCCCGAGGTGTACAGGATCGCCGCCATGTCGGCGTCGATGACGCGATGCCCGGCGCGTGCCGGGGCGGCGAGCAGGGCCTGCCAGGAATGCACGGCGACGGAACGGGTGGTCGCGCCGTCTGCGCCCACCAGCACCACGTGGCGCAGATCGTGGCAGTGGTCGAGCGCGTCGCCGAGCGCGGCGAGGCGTTCTGCGGTGGTGACGAGGACGCGGACCGCGCAGTCGCGCAGGATGTGGCCGACCTGCGCGGCCTTGAGCACGGGGTTGATCGGCACGAAGACGCCGCCCGCGGCGCTGGTGCCGAAGGCGGCGGCGACGAACTCGGGGCGCTTGTCGAGATAGATCCCGACGCGCTCGGCGCGGGCGAGGCCCAGCCCGGCCAGGCCGCCGGCGAAAGCGTGGAGCGCGGCCTCGAGCTCCTGGTAGCGCAGCTGCCGGTCGCCGGCAACCACGGCGATGCGTGCGGGATCGCGTGCGGCCGCGGACTCGACGAGGTGGTGGAGCAGGTGTTTGGCGTGCATCGGCTTCGCTTATCGGTGCAGACAGGAACGGGCTGGCAAGTATAATGCGCGCGTTTTGCGGGGCGGGCGGCGTGGATGCGCGTCGTGACCCGCTTCCGTCATGGAGAAGTGATGTCCGAACAGATTCTGAAGGAAGTGCTGTCGCTGCTGGACGAGGTGCTGAGCCTGGACGGTCGCGCGCTCGCATTCGCCGCAGACACGCCCTTGCTGGGAGATCTGCCCGAGCTCGATTCGATGGCGGTGATCGCCGTCATCCAGGAGATCGAGGCGCGTTTCGGCATCGAGGTGCCGGACGACGAGGTCGATGGCAACTCCTTCGCCACGGTCGGTACCGTGGTCGAGTTCGTCACCCGCCTGAGTGCTCGCCAGCCCGGCTGATTCCGTGCGCCGTGCTCAGCGGTGGAGCGGAAACACCAGCGGCACCAGCAGCAGCACCAGCGCCGAGTAGGTGAGGCTCACCGGCAGTCCGGCGCGCAGGAAATCCCGCATGCGGTAGCGGCCGGCCGAATACACCATCAGGTGGGTCTGGTAGCCGAAGGGGATCAGGAAGCCGGCGCTCGCGCCGTAGGCCACCACCATCACGAAGGGCATCGGATCGACCCCGAACGCGCGCGCGGTGCCGAGCGCGATCGGGAAGGCGAGCGCGGCGGCGGCGGTGTTGGTGATCACCTCGGTGAGCGTCAGCGTGATCAGGTAGACACCCGCGAGCGCGGCATGGACGCCGTGCCCGTCGAAGATCGCCCGCATCCAGCCCGCGACCAGCTCCGCCGCGCCCGAACGCTCGACCACGCCGGCGATCGCCAGCGCGGAGCCGATCACCACCAGCAGTTCGAAGGGAAAGCGCCGGCGCAGCTCGCCCAGGGTCAGCAGGCCGCTGCCGAGCAGGGCGGCGAGCAGCACGAGCAGGCCGCCGAACAGGGGCAGCCAGCCCAGGGCGGCGACCAGGATCACGAGTGCGAAGCCCGACAGCGCCGCGACGCTTTGCATGCGGCCGAGCTTGGGGCGCAGACCCGAGCCGTTGAGGATGTGGAAGTTGCGGTCGAGGTTGCGGTGCTGCAGGAAGTCCGGGCCCGCGGCCAGCAGCAGGCTGTCGCCGACGCGCAGCGGGATGCGTCCGAGCTGGCCGGTCAGGCGCCGGTCGCCGCGGCGGATGCCGACCACCCCGGCATCGAACATGGTGCGGAAGTCGACCTCGCGCAGGGTGCGGTTGGCCAGGTCCGAGCTGCTCGCGAGCACCACCTCGACCAGGTTGGACTTGAGCAGCGCGTCGGCGCCCGCGCCGAACACCTCCAGCCCGGGGAAGCGCTGCAGGGTCTGCACTCGCGCCACCTCGCCGGTGAACACCAGCACGTCGCCGGTGTGCAGGATCTCGGCCGGGCCGACCGGCGAGATCAGCCGGCCCTCGCGCTCGATCTCGAGCAGGAACAGGCCCTCGAGGTTGCGCAGGCGGTTGGTTTCGATGCTGCGTCCGATCATCGGCGAGCCCGCAGCCACGCGCGCCTCGAGGAAGTAGGTCGAGCGTGCCTCGGCCTCGCTCGAGGCGTTCGCGGGCAGCAGTCGCGAGCTCAGTGCCATCACCCCGATGCAGGCGAGCGCGACCGGAATCCCTACCCAGGCGAACTGGAACATCTGCAGCGGCGGCAGGCCCGCGTCGATGACGAAGGAGTTCACCACCAGGTTGGTCGAGGTGCCGACCAGTGTGGTGATGCCGCCGAGGATGGAGGCGTAGGAGAGCGGGATCAGCAGCTTCGAGGCGGGGTGTCGGCGTTGCGAGGTGACCGTGCCCAGCAGCGCGCCCACCACCGCGGTGTTGTTCATGAACGCCGAGATCAGGCAGGCGAAGACGGACAGGCGCAGGGTCGCCAGCCCGACGCGGCCCTTGAGCAGGAGTTCCGACAGATGGTCGAGCAGCGGCGAGCGTTCGAGCGCGAGCGAGACCAGCAGCAGCAGGATCAGGGTGGCGAGCGCGGGGTTGGAGAAGCTCGCCAGCAGTTCCTGCTGGCTGGCGAGGCCGAGCAGGTGGTAGCCGCCCGCCCAGGCCGCGAACAGCACCGCCGGGCCGACGCGGCCGTGGGCCAGCAGCGCTAGCAGCAGCGCGATCGAGGCGAGGACGAGGTGGGCGGTCGTCATCGGCACGCCCGGGCTCAGTCCAGTCCGCTGGCGACGAAGTGGGGGTTGTCCAGCCCCGGCTTGCCGTAGCGCAGCGGCGCCCCCGCCAGGGTTTGCACGCGGCCGCCGGCGGCGGTCAGCACCGCATGGCCGGCGGCGATGTCCCATTCCATGGTGCGGCCGAGGCGCGGATAGCGATCGGCCTCGCCCGCCGCGACCAGGCACAGCTTGAGCGAGGAGCCGGCGTTGGTGAGCGCGGCCACCTTGCGCCCGTCGAGGAAGGCGTCGAGCGCGGCCGCGTCGCCGTGCGAGCGGCTGGCCACCACGGTGAGGCCGGCGGGCGGGACGGTGCGGCAGCGGATCGGGCGGCGACGGCCGTCCTGCTCGACGAAGGCGCCGACCCCGCCCGCGCCGAGGAAGAGGCGCTCGAGCGCGGGTGCGAAGACGGTGCCGAGGACCGGCTCGCCATCCTCGACGAGGGCGATGTTGACGGTGAACTCGCCGTTGCGGCCGATGAACTCCTTGGTGCCGTCGAGGGGATCGACCAGCCAGAAGCGGCGCCCGAGTGCGGGCAGGCGGCCCGCCGCGACGGCCTCTTCGGCCACCACCGGCACGCCGGGCAGCAAGGCCTCGAGGGCGGGGACGATGAGCGCCTCGGCGCGCTCGTCGGCCTCGGTTACCGGCGAGGCGTCGTCCTTGCCGCGCACCGCGAAGTCGCTGCGGTAGATGTCCATCACCAGCGCGCCGGCCGCGCGCACGATCGGGAGCAGGGCTTCGAGGAGCCGTGAGGCGGTTGCGGTGTCCATCAGCGGGCTCCGGGGGAGTGGTCGACGCCGCAAGTGTACCCGGGCGGGCGTGGCGAGAGCCCCGTCTAGAGGTGGATTCGGGTGCAGAATGTCGCACCGCGAGAAATAGTTCCGCCCGCCGATCTTCGAAGACGCTGCGCGCGACGGCGCGCGGCCTCATCATTCATGCCTTGTCCCTTCGCATCCCGTCGCCCATGACCAGCGTGCCTACGACCAGCCTGACCCACCTCCAGCGCCTCGAAGCCGAGAGCATCCACATCCTGCGCGAGGTCGTCGCCGAGGCCGACAACCCGGTGATGCTCTACTCCATCGGCAAGGACAGCGCGGTGATGCTGCACCTGGTCCTGAAGGCCTTCCATCCGGCGGTGCCGCCCTTTCCGCTGCTGCACGTCGATACGCGCTGGAAGTTCCGCGACATGTACAGCTTTCGCGACCGCATGGCGGGCGAGACCGGCATGGACCTGCTGGTGCACATCAACCCCGAGGGCGTGGAGAAGGACATCAACCCCTTTACCCACGGCTCGGCGATCCACACCGACATCATGAAGACCGAGGGCCTCAAGCAGGCGCTCGACCAGTACGGCTTCGACGTGGCCTTCGGCGGCGCGCGCCGCGACGAGGAGAAATCGCGCGCCAAGGAGCGCGTGTTCTCCTTCCGCACCGCGCAGCACCGCTGGGACCCGAAGAACCAGCGCCCCGAGCTGTGGAAGCTCTACAACGCGAGGAAGCACAAGGGCGAGTCGATCCGCGTGTTCCCCCTGTCGAACTGGACCGAGCTCGACATCTGGCAGTACATCTACCTCGAGAACATCCCCATCGTGCCGCTCTACTACGCCGCGGTGCGCCCGGTGGTCGAGCGCGACGGCACGCTGATCATGGTCGACGACGAGCGTATGCCGCTGCGCCCGGGCGAGGTGCCGATGATGAAGAAGGTGCGCTTCCGCACTCTGGGCTGCTATCCGCTCACCGGCGCGATCGAGTCCGAGGCCGACACCCTGCCGGCGATCATCCAGGAGATGCTGCTGGCCAGGACCTCGGAGCGCCAGGGGCGGGTGATCGACCACGACTCGGCCGCCTCGATGGAAAAGAAAAAGCAGGAGGGCTATTTCTAAATGGCACACGTTTCCGACCTGATCGCGACCGACATCGAGCAGTACCTCAGGGCGCACGAGAACAAGAGCCTGCTGCGCTTCATCACCTGCGGCAGCGTGGACGACGGCAAGAGCACGCTGATCGGGCGCCTGCTCTACGAGTCGAAGATGCTCTTCGAGGACCAGCTCGCCGCGGTTGAGGCCGACTCGAAGAAGTACGGCACCCAGGGCGAGGCGATCGACTTCGCGCTGCTGGTCGACGGCCTGGCCGCCGAGCGCGAGCAGGGCATCACGATCGACGTGGCGTATCGCTTCTTCTCCACCGACAAGCGCAAGTTCATCGTCGCCGACACCCCCGGCCACGAGCAATACACCCGCAACATGGTCACCGGCGCCTCGACGGCCGACGCGGCCATCCTGATGGTCGATGCGCGCAAGGGCATCCTCACCCAGACGCGGCGTCACAGCTACCTGGTGAACCTCATCGGCATCCGCCACATCGTGGTGGCGATCAACAAGATGGACCTGGTCGATTACGCCGAGGGCGTGTTCCGCCGCATCGTCGAGGACTACACCGCCTTCTCCCGCCAGCTCGGCATCGAGCAGGTGACCTTCATCCCGATGTCGGCCTTCAGGGGCGACAACATCACCTCTCCGAGCGCTGCGATGCCCTGGTACCACGGCACCACGCTGATGGGCTACCTCGAGACGGTGGAGGTCGATGACGGCCTGATGCAGCGCGCGCCCTTCCGCCTGCCGGTGCAGTGGGTCAATCGCCCCAACCTGGATTTCCGCGGCTTTGCCGGCTCCATCGCCGGCGGCACCATCCGCCCGGGCGATCGTGTGCGCGTACAGCCCTCGGGGCGCGAGAGCACGGTGGCGCGCATCGTGACCCGCGACGGCGATCTCGACCGGGCCGTGGCCGGGCAGTCGGTGACGCTGACCCTCGCCGACGAGATCGACATCTCGCGCGGCGACGTCATCTCGACCGTCGAGGCGCCGGCCGAGGTCGCCGACCAGTTCGAGTGCACGGTGGTGTGGATGCACGACGAGCCCATGCTCGCCGGCCGCCCTTACCTGCTCAAGATCGGCGCGCGCACGGTCAGCGCGACGATCACCGAGATCAAGTACCAGGTGAATGTGAACACCCTCGAGCACGTCGCCGCCAAGCGGCTCGAGCTCAACGCGATCGGCGTGTGCAACCTGAGCCTGGATCGGCCGATCGCCTTCGATCCCTACCGGATCAACCGCGACACCGGCGGCTTCATCCTGATCGACCGCCTCTCCAACAACACCGTCGGCGCCGGCCTGTTGCACTTCGCGCTGCGTCGCGCGCACAACATCCACCTGCAGCACGTCGATGTGGACAAGCGCGCGCGTGCCGCGCTGAAGAACCAGCGCGGCTGCGTGCTGTGGTTCACCGGCCTGTCCGGCGCAGGGAAGTCCTCGATCGCCAACCTGGTCGAGAAGAAACTGCACGCGCTCGGCCACCACACCTACCTGCTCGACGGCGACAATGTGCGCCATGGCCTCAACAAGGACCTCGGCTTCACCGACGCCGATCGCGTGGAGAACATCCGTCGCGTCGCCGAGGTCGCGAAGCTGATGGTCGATGCAGGCCTGATCGTGCTCACCGCCTTCATCTCGCCTTTCCGCTCCGAGCGCCGCATGGCGCGCGGCCTGGTGGAGGAGGGCGAGTTCGTCGAGGTCTTCGTCGACACTCCGCTGGAGGTGGCCGAGGCGCGCGATCCCAAGGGCCTGTACAAGAAGGCCCGGCGCGGCGAGCTGAAGAACTTCACCGGCATCGATTCGCCTTACGAGGCGCCGGAGGACCCCGAACTGCGCCTCGATACCACCCGCCTCGACCTGGAGGCCGCGGCCGATGCGGTGCTTGCCTGGCTGGGCGAGCGCGGCATGCTGAGCCGGACGCCGGGGGGCTGAACCTGCGTCCCGTCGAGCGCGCGGGTCGCCGCCCGCCGCTCTGCTAGAATCGCCCGCCATGAGCTATCAGGTCCTCGCACGCAAGTGGCGGCCGAAATCCTTCGGCACGCTGGTCGGTCAGGAGCACGTCGTGCGTGCGCTGACGCACGCGCTCGCCACCGGGCGGCTGCACCACGCCTGGCTGTTCACCGGCACGCGCGGCGTGGGCAAGACCACCATCAGCCGCATCCTCGCCAAGGCACTCAACTGCGAGACCGGCATCACCGCCGAGCCCTGCGGCATTTGCGACGCCTGCCGCGCGATCGATGCCGACCGCTTCCCCGACTACGTCGAGATGGATGCGGCTTCGAACCGCGGCGTCGAGGAGATGGCCGCGCTGCTCGACAAGGCGGTGTATGCGCCGGTGCAGGGGCGCTTCAAGGTCTACATGATCGACGAAGTGCACATGCTCACCGGGCACGCCTTCAACGCCATGTTGAAGACGCTCGAGGAGCCGCCGGAGCATGTGAAATTCATCCTCGCCACCACCGACCCCCAGAAGATCCCGGTCACGGTGCTGTCGCGCTGCCTGCAGTTCAACCTCAAGCAGATGCCGCAGGGCCATATCGTCGATCACCTGACGCGCATCCTGCAGGCCGAGGAGGTGGCGTTCGAGCCGGGCGCGCTGCGTCACCTCGCCAAGGCGGCGTCGGGCTCGATGCGCGACGCGCTGTCGCTGCTCGACCAGGCGATCGCGCATGGCGCGGGCCGGGTGGAAGAGGAGCAGGTCAGCCACATGCTCGGCACGGTGGGGGACGACCACCTCTACGCGGTGCTCGACGCGCTCGCCGCGGGCGACGTGCCCGCGCTGCTCGCGGTGGCCGACGGCATGGAGGCGAGGAGCCTGTCCTTCGACGCCGCACTGCAGGCGCTGGCCACGCTGGTGCATCGCGTCGCGCTCGCCCAGTACGCACCTGCGGCGATCGCCGACGAGCTCGAGCGCGCGCGCATCCTCGGCTACGTCGAGCGCTTCGACGCCGAGTTCCTCCAGCTCGCCTACCAGGTCGCCGTCCACGGCCGCGACGAGCTGCCGCTGGCGCCGGACGACTACACAGGCTTCACGATGACCCTGCTGCGCCTGCATGCGTTCCGCCCGGAGCAGCCTGCTGCGCTTGGCGGGCCGGGCGTGCCATCCGGGCCGGATGCGGGGCGCGCGCGCGCGCCTGCACTGGCGGCCGGCGGCCCGGCGGAGTCCGGGCGTGCCGCGGAGTCGGGCGTTCCGGCCGAGGTGCCCGCGCGGACCGTCGCGTCGGCCGGGATCGCCGGTCCCGCACCGGCGGCCGTCCCCGCACCGGCGGCCGTCCCCGCACCGGCGGCCGGCGCCGATGCGGCGATCCCCAGCGCGCAGCAGACCGTCCTCGAGGCTGCGGCGCCCGCATCCATGCAGCCCGGCTCCGTTCCGGCGGCGCAACAGGCCGTCGCACCTGCGCCTGCGAGCGCGCCGCCGCGCAGATCCGCGCGCGAGGAGCACGCCGTGCAGCCGGCGCGTGCTGCCCCGGCAAGCGTGCAGGACGTTCCGCCCTGGGAGGATCTCCCGCCCGAGGCCTATGCCGATTCCGATCTGCCGCCGCCGCGCGAGGCGCGCAACGGCCACGACGAGGCCTACGCCGCCTCCGCGGGTGCGCACACGGGGGCGATCTCACGGGCACGCCCGGAGCCGCGTGGCGGTGGCGCGCGGCGGGCGGAGGAAGTCCCGTCGCGGTCCGCGCCCCTTCCCGCGGTGCGCGCGCCCGAGCCGGCGACGTCTCCGGCTGCGCCGACCCAGGATGCGCCCGCCGCCAGTGGCGATGCCGCGGCGCTGCTTGCGCTCGGCGACTGGCGCGGCCTGATCCGCGCGCTCGGGCTCGGCGGACTGGTGCGCGAGCTTGCCCAGCACTGCGAATGGGTCGAGTGTGGCGATGGCGTGCTGCAGCTGCGCCTGTCGACCGCGCACCGCCACCTGCTCGACATGAATCGCGGCGCGGTCGAGCGCCTGCAGGACGTGCTGTGCGCCGCGCTCGGACGCACGCTCGCGGTGCGCATCGCGATCGGCGACATCTCCGGACAGACCCCCGCGCAGCGCGACGCGATCGAGCGCCAGGTCCGCCATGCCGAGGCGGTCGCAGCGCTCGAGGCCGACCCCTTCGTGCGCGAGCTGATCGAACGTTTCGACGCCACGCTCGTCGAGAACACGGTGAAACCCCTTTGAACCCCTTCGATGCCGGGAGGCGCGCCCTCCCGATCGACCCCACCCGACAACCGATCCGACGGAGAACACCATCATGATGAAAGGCGGTATCGCGGGCCTGATGAAGCAGGCCCAGCAGATGCAGGAAAACATGAAGAAGATGCAGGACCAGCTCGGCTCGATCGAGGTCGAGGGGCAGTCCGGCGCCGGCATGGTCAAGGTGCAGATGACCTGCAAGTACGACGTGCGCCGGGTGTCCATCGACGAGTCGGTCATGGACGACCGCGAGATGCTCGAGGACCTCGTCGCCGCAGCGCTCAACGACGCCGTGCGCAAGGTCGAGGCGGCCACCCAGGAGAAGATGTCCAGCGTCACCGCCGGGCTGAACCTGCCGCCGGGCATGAAGCTGCCGTTCTGAGCGGCGGGCCGATGTCGCCTTCCAGCCTCGACGAACTGATCGAGGCACTGCGCTGCCTGCCCGGGGTCGGCCCCAAGTCGGCGCAGCGCATGGCCTATCATCTGCTGCAGCGTGATCAGCGCGGCGCGGCGCGGCTGGGCAATGCCCTGCTGCATGCGCTCGAGGTGCTGCGCCATTGCGCGCGCTGCAACAGCTTCACCGAGGACGAGGTGTGTCCGCGCTGCGCCAATCCGCGCCGCGACGCCGCGCTGCTGTGCGTGGTGGAGATGCCGGCCGATCTCGCCATGATCGAGCAGACGCAGTCCTACAACGGCCTCTACTACGTGCTGATGGGCCGGCTTTCGCCGCTCGATGGCGTCGGGCCGCGCGAACTGCGCCTGGACAAGCTGATCGCGCGCGCCACCGAGGAGGGGGTGCGCGAGGTCATCCTCGCCACCAACTTCACCAACGAGGGCGAGGCCACCGCGCACACCGTCGCGAGCCTGCTCGGCGCGCGCGGGGTCAAGGTCAGCCGGCTGTCGCGCGGCGTCCCGGTCGGCGGCGAGCTCGAGCATACCGACATCGGCACCATCGGCCAGGCTCTGATCGAGCGCCGCGCGGTCTGAATTTCCGTTGCTGCAATGCAGCAACGCATGCCCCGGGCGGTTCCTGATCGGTGTCGGTTTTCGTGCCGAAGGCCTTGTTCCGGCTGGCGATCGGCCCGTCGCGCTTTCTCTGCTGCAGCGTCTTCGATATAATCGGATGGTTATTTGTATCCAGGTCTTTCGTTTTCCTTTTTGGGAAGAGGCTCATGAGCGTTGATCAGAAAATGGACAGCAGCCGCCGCACCCTGCTGCTGGCGACGTCCGCCGCAGGTGGCGTCGCCGCAGTGGCGACCGCGGTGCCGTTCGTCGCCAGCCTGACGCCGTCCGAACGCGCGAAGGCGGCCGGTGCGCCGGTGGAGGCGGACGTCAGCAAGCTGAAGCCGGGCGAGATGATGACGGTGGAGTGGCGTGGCAAGCCGGTGTGGATCCTGCGCCGCACGCCCGAGATGCTCGCCTCGCTCGACAAGACGGACGAAAAGGTCAGCGACCCCAACTCCGTGAAGCCGCAGCAGCCCGAGTACGCCAAGAACAAGCACCGCTCGATCAAGCCGGAGTACCTGGTCACGGTCGGCATCTGCACCCACCTCGGCTGCTCGCCCTCCGAGAAGTTCAAGGTGGGCGCGGACAGCGGCATGGGCGCCGACTGGCCGGGTGGCTTCCTGTGCCCCTGTCACGGCTCGATCTTCGATCTGGCCGGCCGCGTGTATAGCAGCATGCCCGCGCCGGACAATCTCGAGGTGCCGCCGCACCAGTATCTCGCGGACACCAAAATCCTTGTTGGCGATGACGGGAAGGCATAAGCGATGACGACCAAATCCCAAGCCGTTCTCAACTGGATCGACGAGCGCTTCCCGCTCACGTCGACCTGGAAGGCGCACCTGTCCGAGTACTACGCGCCGAAGAACTTCAACTTCTGGTACTTCTTCGGCTCGCTGGCCCTGCTGGTGCTGGTGATCCAGATCCTCACCGGCATCTTCCTGGTGATGCACTACAAGCCGGACGCCTCGCTCAACGCGTCGGGCGTTCCGGTGGCGTTCGCCAGCGTCGAGTACATCATGCGCGAGGTGCCGGGCGGATGGCTGATCCGCTACCTGCACTCGACCGGTGCGTCGGCCTTCTTCATCGTCGTGTATCTGCACATGTTCCGCGGTCTGCTCTATGGCTCTTATCGCAAGCCGCGCGAGTTGATCTGGGTCTTCGGCACGCTGATCTTCCTGGTGTTGATGGCCGAGGCGTTCATGGGCTATCTGCTGCCGTGGGGCCAGATGTCGTTCTGGGGCGCCCAGGTGATCGTGAACCTGTTCTCGGCGATCCCGGTGATCGGTCCGGACCTGTCGCTGGTGATCCGCGGCGACTACGTCGTCTCCGACGCCACGCTGAACCGCTTCTTCTCCTTCCACGTCATCGCCGTGCCGCTGGTGCTGATCGGCCTGGTGCTCGCGCACATCGTCGCGCTGCACGAAGTCGGCTCCAACAACCCCGATGGTGTCGAGATCAAGAAGAAGAAGGATGCGACCGGCAAGCCGCTCGACGGCATCCCCTTCCACCCGTACTACACGGTGAAGGACATCGTCGGCGTCGTCGTCTTCCTGTTCTTCTTCAGCGCGGTCGTGTTCTTCATGCCCGAGGGCGGTGGCTACTTCCTCGAGTTCAACAACTTCATCCCGGCCGATCCGCTGAAGACCCCGCCGCACATCGCGCCGGTGTGGTATTTCACCCCCTTCTATTCGATCCTGCGCGCCGTGACCTATCCGCTGTTCGGTCTCGATGCGAAGTTCTGGGGCGTGGTGGCCATGGGCGCGTCGGTGGTGATCATCGCCTTCCTGCCCTGGCTGGACCGCAGCCCCGTCAAGTCGATCCGCTACAAGGGGCCGATCTTCAAGATGGTGCTGGTCGTCTTCGTGATCGCCTTCTTCATCCTGGGTTACCTGGGTGTTCTGCCCCCGACCCCGGGTCGCACGCTGGTGTCGCAGATCTGCTCGGTGATCTACTTCGCCTTCTTCCTGCTGATGCCGTGGTACAGCAAGCTCGACAAGTGCAAACCCGAACCGGAAAGGGTGAACTTCAAATGAAAACGCGAGTGATCAACTTCATCAAGCGGTTCGCGGCCGTGGCGCTGTTCGCGCCGGCCGTGGCGATGGCCGCCGGTGCCAGCGTGCATCTGGACAAGGCGCCGGTGAGCAGCGAGCCGGCCGCGCTGCAGCACGGCGCCAAGCTGTTCGTCAATTACTGCATGAACTGCCATAGCGCCAGCTTCGTGCGCTACAACCAGCTGCAGAACATCGGCCTCTCCGAGGCGGAGATCCGCGACAACCTGATGTTCACCGGCGAGCGCGTCGGCGACCTGATGAAGATCGCGATGCGGCCGGCGGAGTCCAAGGGGTGGTTCGGCGTCGCGCCGCCCGACCTGACGCTGGTGGCGCGGCAGCGCGCCTCGGCGGACGGCAGCGGGGCCGACTGGCTGTATACCTATCTGCGCCAGTTCTACCGCGACCCGAGCCGCCCGACCGGCTGGAACAATGCCATCTTCGCCAACGTGGCCATGCCGCACGTGTTCTGGCAGCTGCAGGGCGAGCAGGTCGCCAAGATCACGCAGAATGCGGACGGCACGACGACGACGGCCCTCGAACTCGTCAAGCCGGGCAAGCTGTCGGTCCAGGAGTACGACAAGGCGGTCGCCGACCTCGTCTCCTTCCTGGTCTGGATGGGCGAGCCGGTGGCCGAGAAGCGCAAGTCGATCGGCGCCCTCGTGCTGATCTTCCTCGCCGGCATGTTCGTGCTCAGCTACGCGCTGAAGAAGAACTACTGGAAGGACATTCATTGATTCCTGTCGCCGCGGCCCTCCGGGCCGGCTAGTGCGGTCCTGACCCTGACGCACCACGCGGACCCGCGTGGTGCGCTTTTGCTTTTGAATTCCGGAGTCGTAACACCATGATGAACCTGTATTCCGGCACGACCGATCCCTTCAGTCATCGTTGCCGGATCGTGCTGTTCGAAAAAGGCATGGACTTCGAGGTCATCGACGTCGACCTCTACAACAAGCCCGAAGACATCGCCGTCATCAACCCGTACAACCGCGTGCCGGTGCTGGTCGATCGCGACCTCGTGCTCTACGAGGCCAACATCATCAACGAGTACATCGACGAGCGCTTCCCGCATCCGCAGCTGATGCCACCCGACCCGATCATGCGTGCGCGTGCCCGCCAGCTGTTGCACACTTTCGAGCAGGAGCTGTTCACCCACCTGGAGGCCCTGGAGGCCGCGCAGAAGGGCGTGGACAAGGTGCGCGCCCACGTGCGCGACCATCTCACCCAGCTCGCGCCGGTGTTTACCAAGCAGAAATACATGCTCGGCGAGGAGTTCTCCATGCTCGACGTCGCGATCGCCCCGCTGCTGTGGCGCCTCGAGCACTACGGCATCGAACTGCCCAAGGCTGCTGCGCCGCTGATGAAGTACGCCGAACGCATCTTCAGCCGTCAGGGATTCATCGACGCGCTGACCCCGTCCGAAAAGGTCATGCGGCGCTGAGCCGCACGACCGCAGTCAGGCCGTGCGGCGCCCGCAGGGGCGTGGCACGGCCACCGGAGAGCCGATGAGCACCGTCTCGACCAAGCCATACCTGTTGCGCGCCATCTGGGAATGGTGCGTGGATCAGGGTTTCACGCCCTATCTCGCCACGCTGGTGGACGAGGACACCCGGGTGCCGCCCGGTTACGCGCGCGACGGCCAGATCGTGCTGAACCTTTCGCCCGACGCCACCGGCCAGCTGCAAATGGCCAACGACTTCATCAGCTTCCAGGCCCGTTTCGGCGGTGCCGCGCATTCGCTGGTGATCCCGGTGGCCAACGTGGTCGCGATCTACGCACGCGAGAACGGGCAGGGCATGGCCTTCGAGCCCGAGCTCGAGGCGGTGGAGGATGCGTCCGTGGCGGTGCAGGATCCGTCCGCCGACGTCGTCCAGGACATGAGCGACACCACCGCCGAACTGCGTCGCGAGCGCTCCGCGGAGCCGCAGCCCCCCGCGCGCCCGCCGCGCGGCAGCCATCTCAAGATCGTCAAGTGAGGAACACCGATGCCTAGCCTTGCCTGGAGCGCCGATCTCGACAACAACCTCGCCCCGATGGACGAGACCCATCGCGAGTTCGTCGAGTGCTACAACGCCGCGGCCAACGCCGCGCCCGATGATTTCCTGCGTGCGCTCGACGCGCTCATCGAGCATGCGAAGGCCCACTTCGATCTCGAGAACGGCTGGATGGAAGCGGTCGACTTTCCCGGCTGCCATCGCGCCGAGCATGACCGCGTGCTCGCGGTGATGGCCGACATCCGCAAGCGCGTCGAGCGCGGCGACCACTTCCTTGGCCGCCGACTGATGGAAGAGCTGCCGGCCTGGTTCGTGAATCACGTGAACGGCATGGATGCCGCGCTCGCCTTTCATCTGGCGACGATCGGCTTCGACGTCGATTCGTGCACGCTGCGCCCACTCGCCGAAGGCGAGACGCGCGCCGCCGGCTGTGGCTGCGCCACGCTCGCTGCCGAGGATGCGGCAGCCGGCGAGGCCGCGCGCGCGGCCTGACGCGGCCTCCTCCGCGATGCGTTCGGCCCGCCGCAACGCGTCGCCGGGCGCACGCGGCGCTAGACCTCCGCCGCCGCGAGGAAAGGAAACGCCACCGCCGGCCTGCGCCCGCTCATCAGATCCGCCAGTGCGGCGGCCGAACCGCAGGCCAGCGTCCATCCCAGCGTGCCATGGCCGGTGTTGAGCCATAGCCCGGGGCGCGCGCTGCGTCCGATCAGTGGCACGTTTCCCGGCGTGGCGGGGCGCAACCCGGCCCAGGGTTCCGCGCGTTCGAGATCGATCGCGTGCGGGAAGCGCGCCTGCACCCACGCCATGATCGGCGCGATCCGCGCCGCGCGGATCGTGGTGTCGAAGCCGTCCAGTTCCGCCGTGCCGGCGACGCGCAGGCGGTCGCCCAGGCGCGAGCACACGATCCGGCGCGACTCGTCGGTCAGGCTCACGTAGGGTGCGAGCGCGGGCTCGAGTACCGGTGCGGTGATCGAGTAGCCCTTGACCGGGTAGATCGGCAGCCGCAAGCCGAGCGGTGCGGCGAGGCGCGGGCCGTGGCTGCCCAGGCAGAGAACGCAGGCGTCCGCGCGCAAGCTGTCGACGCTGCCGTCCGCGCGGCGCACGCGCGCGCCCACGACCCGGCCGCCGGATCCGGTCTCGAGCGCGCTCACCTCGGTCTCCCGGTGCAGGACCACACCACCTTCTTCCAGCCTGTGCGCGAGCGCGCGGGTGAACTTGTGCGCGTCGCCCGATTCGTCGCCCTGGGCGAAGATCCCGCCGGCCAGGCTGCCGGCGCACGTGGCCAGCGCGGGCTCGCGTTCCAGGCAGGCATCGCGGTCCAGCACCTCGGCCGCGATACCGAAGGCGCGCAGCTGCGCAGCGCGCGCGGGGGCCTTGGCGAACTCCCCGCGGCTGTAGAACAGGTGCAGGATGCCGCGCTCGAGCTGGTCGTATTCGAGGCCGAGTTCGGCGCGCAGCGCACGCAGTCGCTGCCCGCTGGCGAGCGCGAGCGCGGCGATCGCGACGGTGTTGCGGTGCGCCCGTGCGGGCAGGCATTCGAGCAGGAAACGCAGGCCCCAGGTCCACTGCGCAAGGGCGCGGTGCGGGCGGAACTTCAGCGGCGCGTCCGCGCGTCCGAGCCAGCGCAGCACCTGCGCGGGTGCGCCGGGGTTGGCCCAGGGCTCGGGATGGCTGATCGAGATCTGCCCGCCGTTGGCGAAGCTGGTCTCCAGTCCGGCGCCGGGCTGGCGGTCGACCAGGCTGACCTGGAAGCCGGCGCGGGTCAGGTACCAGGCGGTCGTGACGCCGGACAGGCCGGCGCCGAGAACCATGACGTGCATGAAGTGGAAATGCGGGTTGGGGGTGCCGATGATAGCGCCTCGGCGGCTGCGGCAGCAGTCTCGCGGTTTCGGGCATCACGGCCCGTGCGCTCGTGGCGCGGAACCGCGATAATCCCGCCTTGTCTGTTTCGTTCAATGTCGTGGAGCCTTGTCATGCGCCGAGTCACCCTTACCCAGTTCCTCATCGAGCAGCAGCGCGCCGGCCGCATGACCGCCGACCTGCGCCTGCTGATCGAGGTCGTCGCTCGCGCGGTCAAGGCGATCAGCGTCAACGTCTCCAAGGGCGCGCTCGCCGGCGTGCTCGGCGAGGCCGGCACCGACAACGTCCAGGGCGAGGCGCAGAAGAAGCTCGACGTCATCGCCAACGAGATCCTGCTGCAGGCCAACGAGTGGGGCGGCCATCTCGCCGGCATGGCCTCGGAGGAAGTCGAGACCATCTGCCAGATCCCCTTCGACCTGCCCAAGGGCGGCTTCCTGCTGCTCTTCGATCCGCTCGACGGCTCGTCCAACATCGACGTCAACATCTCGGTCGGCACCATCTTTTCGGTGCTGCGCAACCCGCCGGGCGGCACGGAGCCCACCGAGGAGAGCTTCCTGCAGCCCGGTCGCGAGCAGGTCGCGGCCGGCTACGCCGTGTATGGTCCTGCCACCCAGCTCGTGCTCACCGTGGGGCAGGGCGTGCACGGATTCACGCTCGACCGCGAGATGGGCAGCTTCATCTACACCCAGCCCTTCATGACCATCCCGGTCGATACCCAGGAATTTGCCATCAACGCATCCAATGCGCGCTTCTGGGAGGCGCCGGTCAAGCGCTACGTCGCCGAGATGGTGCAGGGCAAGGAAGGTCCGCTCGGCAAGGACTACAACATGCGCTGGGTGGCCTCGATGGTCGCAGACGTGCATCGCATCCTCACCCGCGGCGGCGTGTTCATGTACCCGATGGACGAGAAGTGTCGCAGCAAGGGCGGCAAGCTGCGCCTGATGTACGAGGCCAACCCGATGGCGATGCTGGTCGAGCAGGCTGGCGGCGCGGCCTCCACCGGGCGCGAGCGCATCCTCGACGTGATGCCGGACCGGCTGCACCAGCGCGTGCCGGTGATCCTCGGCTCGAAGAACGAGGTCGAGCGCGTCGCGGGCTACCACCAGGAGGACTGAGCGGGTGCGCTCGGGAGTGCGACACCCGCTGCGCCGGGGGCTGCGCTTCCTCGCGCTGGCCCTCGCGTTCGCGGGGGGTGGCGCGCTGGCGCAGGAGCCCCTGGAGGTGCGCCTGCAGGCGCCCGACGAGGTGCGACCGCTGCTCGAGCGCCACGTGCGCCTGCTGCGCCAGGAGGCGCTCGAACTGCCCGAGGAGCAGGCCGACCGCTCGGCGATGACCCGGCGGACGCGTCGCGAGGTGGCGGGCCTGCTCGCCACCGAGGGCTACTTCTCGCCGCGGGTGCGCTTCGATCGCAGCGACGCGCGCAACTGGGTGCTGGAGGTGGAACCCGGTCCGCGCACCGAGATCGCGCAGGTCGAGCTGCAGTTCGTCGGCGAGATCGCCACCTCCGGGCCGGGCGGCAGCGAGTACCTCGACCTGCTGCGCGCGGGCTGGAGCCTGCCGGTCGGCGCGCCCTTCAGCCAGGGCGGCTGGGACGGCGCCAAGCAGGCTCTGCTCGATGCGGTCGCGGCGCGCCGTTACGCCGCGGCGCGCATCGTGGACAGCCGCGCCGAGATCGACCCGGAGAGCGCGCGTGCCACGCTGCGGGTGCGCATCGACAGCGGACCGAGCTTCTACCTTGGCGAGCTCGACGTGCAGGGCCTGGAGCATCTGCCGACCGATCTCGTCGAGCGCTACAGCCGGCTCAAGCCCGGTGCGCCCTACGACCGCGAGGAGCTGCTTGCCTTTCAGACCGGACTGCAGAACACCCCGCACTTCGGTTCGGTGATCGTCGACATCGAGCGCGACCCGACGCTGTCCGCAGCGGTGCCGGTGCGGGTCAAGGTCACCGAAGCACTGCCGCGCTATGCCGGGGTGGGGGCGGGCTATTCGACCAACACCGGCGCGCGCGTCGAGTTCAGCTATCGCGACGCCAACCTGCGCAAGCGCGGCTGGGAGTTCTCCTCCGGCCTGCGCATCGAGGAGCGCCGCCAGGCGCTGTTCGCCGACGTCTTCCTGCCGCCGCGCGGGCGCGACCGCGACAGCTTCGGCGCGCTCTACGAGGCCAGCGACCTCGAAGGGCTCAAGATCGACTCGCAGGCGCTCGGCGCCGCGCGCACCACGCTGCGCGGCGACATCGAGACCCAGCTCGCGCTGCGCCTGCAGCACGAGAACATCGAACCGGCCGGCGCGCCCTCGCGCTCGACCAACACCCTGAGCGCCAACTGGACCTGGAAGAAGCGCGCGGTCGACAACCTGCTCGACCCCAGCCGCGGCTACGTGCTCGAGTTCCAGGTCGGCGGGGGCAGCAAGACGCTATTCTCCGACCAGGACTTCCTGCGTTTCTACTCGCGCGTCGCGCGCTACCAGCCGGTGCGCGGCACCGACGTGTTCATCCTGCGCGGCGAGGCTGGCGTGACCCTGGCCGACAGCCGCGAGGGCGTGCCGCAGGACTTCCTCTTCCGCACCGGCGGCGCGCAGTCGGTGCGCGGCTACGACTACCAGAGCCTGGGCGTGAAGGAGGGCGACGCGACCGTCGGCGGCCGCTACCTGGCGACCGCGAGCGCCGAGTACGTGCGCTGGTTCCGGCCGCAGTGGGGTGCGGCCGTCTTCGTCGATGCGGGGGATGCCGCCGATACCCGCGCGGACTACGATCTTCGCGTCGGCTACGGCGTCGGCGCGCGCTGGCGCAGCCCGGCGGGCCCGCTCGCGATCGATCTCGCCTGGGGCCACCAGGAACGCAGCCTGCGGCTGCATTTCGGGGTCGCGGTGGCGTTCTGAGGCGCGGCGCTCGATGGGCTGCCATCGGCCGATCGGCGTCTGCGCGCGCAGCGCTGCCCTTCGCCCCCGCGCCGTCCGCGTTCTGCTCGCCCCCCTGGTCGCCTCGCCATTGCCCGCGGAACAGGAGTAGATTTTCACGGTGATCCGCGCGGCGAGGCCGGACAGGGAGGAGACGATGACCGCCAGACAACTGCTTTTCCGCGACGACGCGCGCCACCGCATCCTGCGCGGCGTGTCCCTGCTGGCCGATGCGGTGAAGGAGACGCTGGGGCCGCGCGCGCGCACCGTGCTGCTGCAGCAGCCCTATGGGCCGCCGATCGTGGTCAACTCCGGGGTCGTGGTCGCGCGCGCGATCGAGCTCGCCGATCCCTTCGAGAACATGGGCGCCCAACTGGTGCGGGAGGTGGCGGCGCGCACTTCCGAAGTGGCGGGCGACGGCACCACCACCGCGACCCTGCTGGCTGCGGCCATCGTGCGCGAGGGCATGAAGCACGTCGCCGCGGGCATGAACCCGATGGATCTGAAGCGCGGCGTCGACAAGGCTGTCGACGCGCTCGTCGGCGCGCTGAAGGCGATGGCGCGGCCGTGCGGGACGCGCACCGGGATCGCCCAGGTGGCGAGCATCTCGGCCAACAACGACGCTACCATCGGCGAGCTGATCGCCGACGCCATGGAGCGCGTCGGCAAGGACGGCGTGATCACCGTGGAGGAGGGCTCGGGCCTCGCGAGCACGCTGGACGTGGTCGAGGGCATGCAGTTCGACCGTGGTTACCTGTCGCCCTATTTCATCAACACCGAGGGTGCGCGCGTCGTGCTCGAGGATGCCGTCATCCTCGTGTGCGACCGCAGGATCGGCGCCGTGGCCGAGCTGCTGCCGGTGCTCGAGGTCGTGGCGCGCAGCGGGCGGCCCTTGCTGATCATCGCCGAGGAAGTCGAGGGCGAGGCGCTGGCGCTGCTGGTGGTGAACGCCGCGCGCGGCACGCTGAAGGCCTGCGCGGTGAAGGCGCCGGAGTTCGGCGAGCGCCGCCGCGCCATGCTCGAGGACATCGCGGTGCTGGCCGGCGCCACGCTGGTCGGCGGCGAGACCGGCATCGGCCTGGAACACGCCACCGCGGCCGAGCTGGGCAGCGCGCGCCGCATCGAGGTGGACAAGGACCGCTGCACGCTGGTGGGTGGCGGCGGCGCGCACGCGCTGATCGAGGCCCGCATCGCCCGCATCCGCGCCGAGCTCGAGGGCACGCGCTCCGACTTCGAGCGCGAGGGCCCGGAGAGGCGCATCGCGCGCCTGGCCGGCGGCGTGGCGGTGGTGAAGGTGGGTGGGGCCACCGAGTCCGAGATGAAGGAGCGCCGTGCGCGCGTCGAGGACGCGCTGCATGCGACACGCGCCGCGGTGGCCGAAGGCATCCTGCCCGGCGGCGGCGTGGCGCTGTTGCGCGCGCGCGCGGCGCTGGGCGTGCTGCATGGCGCCAACCACGACGAGGACTGCGGCATCCAGATCGTGCTGCGCGCGGTGGAGGAGCCGCTGTGCCAGCTCGTCGCCAACGGCGGCCTGGAACCTTCCGTGGTGCTGGACCAGGTGGCGGCGGGCAGCGGCGCGTTCGGCTTCAATGCCGCGACCGAGGAATACGGCGACCTCATCGCGATGGGCGTGCTCGACCCGTGCAAGGTCACGCGCAGTGCGCTGCAGAATGCGGCCTCGGTGGCGGGCCTGATCCTCACCACCGATTGCCTGGTGGCTGAGCTGCCGCAAGCCGGGGCTGTTGCGCCGGGCGGGTGAGCGGCCGTAACGAGGCGCTGCGCCGCTGCATTCACCGCAAGGGGGACGTCGAAACGGCGGCGACGGGCCTCCTCATGCGCGGCCCGGGCTTCGGCAGCATGGCCGAGGCGGCCCTGCTGGCCTAAAAAGAAACCGGGGAGGTGGCCGACGCGAAGCCGTCGCTGCCATGCGACGATGAAGACGATGGTGAGGAGAAGGCGATGCAGCGCCCCGCGATCATCCACAAGACGGCCGCCGATCTGGCCGTGCCGCCCAATCTTGCCGACTACGCCGCGACCTGTGCCGGCTTCTCCTGGGACGCGGCGCGCGCCGAGCTGGCAGGGCTGCCCGGCGGCGGGCTCAACATCGCCCATGAGGCGGTCGAGCGCCACGCGCATGGCCCGCTGCGCGAGCGCATCGCCTTCCGTTTCCTCGGTGAGAACTCGCTCCGTGATGTCGGCTACGGCGAGCTGTCGCGCCTCACCAGCCGCTTCGCCAACGTGCTGCGGACCCTGGGCGTGCGGCGCGGCGAGCGTGTCTTCGTGCTGACCGGGCGCATCCCGGAGCTGTACATCGCGGTGCTCGGCGGCCTGAAGGCGGGCTGCGTGGTGTCGCCGCTGTTCTCCGCCTTCGGCCCGGAGCCGATCGCCACCCGGATCGGCATCGGCGAGGGGGCGGTGCTGGTCACCACCGACCTGCTGTACGAGCGCAAGGTGGCGAAGCTGCGTGATCGCCTGCCGAGCCTGCGCCATGTCCTGCTGGTGGGTGAGGAGGATGGCGCGACGGCCATCCCCGCCACCCAGGACCTCGCCACGCTGATGGCGCAGGCCGCGGACACGTTCGAGACGGTGGCGACCCGGCCCGAAGACCTCGCCCTGCTGCACTTCACCAGCGGCACCACCGGCACGCCCAAGGGTGCCATGCACGTGCATGGCGCGGTCCTCACCCACTGGGCGACCGGCCGCTACGCGCTCGATCTGCATGATGGCGACATCTTCTGGTGCACCGCCGACCCCGGCTGGGTCACCGGCACCTCCTACGGCATCGTCGCGCCGCTGCTGCACGGCGTGAGCTCCATCGTCGACGTGGCCGACTTCGATGCCGAGCGTTGGTACCGCATCCTGCAGGAGCAGCGGGTCAGCGTCTGGTACACCGCCCCCACCGCGATCCGCATGCTGATGAAGGCCGGGCCGGAGCTGGCGCGCGGTTTTTCCTTCCCCCGCCTGCGCTTCGTCGCCAGCGTGGGCGAGCCGCTCAATCCCGAGGCGGTGTGGTGGGGCCGCGACGTGCTCGGCAAGCCGATCCACGACAACTGGTGGCAGACCGAGACCGGCGGCATCATGATCGCCAACCTTCCCGCGCTCGACATCAAGCCCGGCTCGATGGGAAAGCCCTTGCCCGGTGTCGAGGCGGCGATCGTGCGTCCGCGCGAAGGCGGCGGCGTGGAGTTCGTCGATGAGCCCGACGAGGAGGGCGAACTGGCCCTGAAGCGTGGTTGGCCATCGATGCTGCGCGGCTACCTGAACAACGAGGAGCGCTACCGCAAGTGCTTCGCCGGCGACTGGTACCTGACCGGCGACCTGGCGCGGCGCGATGCCGACGGCTACTACTGGTTCGTCGGCCGCAGCGACGACGTGATCAAGTCGGCCGGCCACCTGATCGGGCCCTTCGAGGTCGAGAGCGCGCTGATGGAGCATCCGGCGGTGGCCGAGGCCGGCGTCATCGGCAAGCCCGACGACATGGTCGGCGAGGTGGTGAAGGCCTTCGTGTCGCTGAAGCAGGGCTTCGAGCCTTCGGAGGCGCTGCGCAAGGAGCTGCTCGGTCATGCGCGCAAGAAGCTCGGCGCGGCGGTGGCACCCAAGGAGATCGACTTCCTGCCGGTGCTGCCGCGCACGCGCAGCGGCAAGATCATGCGCCGGCTGCTGAAGGCGCGCGAACTCGGCCTGCCCGAAGGCGACACCTCCACGCTGGAGGCCGGAGCATGACGCGCACACGCAAGCCCAGGGCCTCTGCAGAGCGTCCGCTGGAGCTGCGCCTGCTGGCCGACATGCTGCGCATCCGCCGCATGGAGGAGAAATGCGCCGAGCTCTACGGTGCCGGCAGGATCCGCGGTTTCCTGCACCTCTACATCGGCGAGGAAGCCTGCGCCACCGGCGCGATGCACGCGCTCGCCGCCGACGATAACGTCGTCGCCACCTACCGCGAGCACGGCCACGCGCTGCTGCGCGGTGTGGGCATGGACGCGATCATGGCCGAGATGTTCGGCAAGGCGGCGGGCTGCTCGCGCGGGCGCGGCGGCTCGATGCACCTGTTCGACGTGGCGCGCCGCTTCTACGGCGGCAACGCCATCGTCGGCGGCGGCCTGCCGCTGGCCGTGGGCCTGGCGCTGGCGGACAGGCTGCAAGGCGTGCGCCGCGTCACCCTGTGCGTGTTCGGCGAAGGCGCGATGGCCGAAGGCGCCTTCCACGAGTCGATCAACCTCGCCGCGCTGTGGCAGCTTCCGGTGCTGTTCTGCTGCGAGAACAACCTGTACGCGATGGGTACGGCGTTGGCGCGCTCGGAGTCGCAGACCGACCTGTGCGCCAAGGCGGCGAGCTACCGGGTCGCCACCTTCCGCGCCGACGGCATGGACGTGCGCGCGGTGTTCGACACCGTGAGCCGCGCGGTGCGGCAGGTGAGGGAGGGGGGCGGCCCGGCCTTCGTCGAGCTGCAGACCTACCGCTTCCGCGCGCACTCGATGTTCGATCCCGATCTGTACCGCGACAAGGCCGAGATCGAGGAGTGGAAGCAGCGCGGCCCCATCCACAGCCTCTCCGCGCAGCTGAAGGCCGAGGGCAGGCTCGACGAGGAGGCCTTCCTCGCGCTCGATGCCGAGGCCGAAGCCGAGGTGGCCGCCGCGGTCGCGTTCGCCGAACAGGCGCCATGGGAGCCGGTGGCGGATCTGCTGAAGGACGTGCACACGCCGGCCGGCGCGGCCGCAGGGGGTACGCCATGAGGATGAGCTACCGCGAGGCGCTGCGGCTGGCGCTGCGCGAGGCGCTGCAGAACGATGCGCGCGTGTTCCTGATGGGCGAGGACGTCGGCCGCTACGGCGGCAGCTATGCGGTGTCGAAAGGCCTGCTGGAGGAGTTCGGCCCCGAGCGCATCCGCGACACGCCGCTGTCCGAACTCGGCTTCGTCGGCGCCGGCGTGGGGGCGGCGCTCGGCGGCCTGCGTCCGATCGTCGAGGTGATGACGGTCAATTTCAGCCTGCTGGCGCTGGACCAGATCGTCAACAGCGCCGCCCTGCTGCGCCACATGTCCGGCGGCCAGTGCTCGGTGCCGCTGGTGCTGCGCATGGCCACCGGCGCCGGGCGCCAGCTCGGCGCGCAGCACTCGCACAGCCTGGAGAACTGGTACGCCCACATTCCCGGCATCCGCGTGCTGGCGCCGGCCACCGTGGCCGACGCGCGCGGCATGCTCGCGCCGGCGCTCGCCGACCCCGATCCGGTGGTGATCTTCGAGCACGCCCAGCTCTACAACCTGGAAGACGAGTTGCCGGACGACTGGCGCTGCGACATCGCCCGCGCCGCGGTGCGCCGCGCCGGCGCGCAGGCAAGCGTGTTCGCTTACGGTGGCTGCCTGCCCAAGGCGCTGCAGGCGGCGGAAGAACTGGCGGCCCAGGGCGTCGAGGTCGAGGTGGTCGATCTGCGCGTGCTGCGCCCGCTGGACATCGACACCGTCGCCGCATCGGTGCGCCGGACGCATCGTGCGGTGGTGGTGGACGAAGGCTGGCGCAGCGGCAGCCTCGCTGCCGAGCTGATCGCGCGCATCGTCGAGACCTGCTTCTACGAGCTCGACGCGCCGCCCGCGCGGGTGTGCAGCGAGGAGGTGCCGATCCCGTACGCCAAGCACCTCGAGGAGGCCGCCTTGCCTCAGGTGCCGAAGATCGTCGCCGCGGTGAAGGAGCTGCTGAATGTTTGAGTTCAAGCTGCCTTCGCTGGGCGCCGACATGGACGAAGGCAAGCTGCTGGAGTGGCTCGTGCGCCCTGGAGACAGGGTCGTGAAGGGTCAGGTCGTCGCCATCGTCGACACCTCCAAGGCGGCGGTGGATGTCGAGATCTGGCAGGACGGCACGGTGCATGAACTGCTCGTGGAGCCGGGGACGCGGATGGCGGTCGGCACGGTGATGGCGACGCTGCTGGAGCCCGGCGAGGCGCCGGCGGCGAAAAGGACGCGCACGAAGACCGTGAAGGCGGCTGCAGCGGCGGCGGTGCCGGTGGTCGAAGCGCCCGCGGCGAAACCCGCGCCGGACGTCTCGCCCGCGCCGGCCGGGCGCTTGCGCGTCTCGCCCGCCGCGCGCAAGCGCGCCGAGGCGCTGGGAGTGGAGCTTGCCGCGCTGTCGGGCAGCGGCCCGGGCGGCGCGGTCACGCTGGAGGACGTGGAGCGTGCCGTGGCGGTTGCACGACTGCCTGCTTCACCACCCGCGGCGACGCCAAGCCCGATCTCCGCTGCCGAGCGCCAGGCCGAGACCCGCCGCGCCATCGCCGCGGCGATGAGCCGCTCGAAGCGCGAGATCCCGCATTACTACCTGTTCGAAACCGTGCCGATGGCGCGCGCGCAGGACTGGCTCGGCCGCGCCAACGCGGGACGCCCGATCACAGAGCGCCTGCTGATGGCGGTGCTGCAGCTGAAGGCCGTTGCCTTGGCGCTGCGCAAGTACCCCGAGCTCAACGGCTTCCACCGCGACGGCCAGTTCGTCGCCGCGCAGGGCATCCACGTCGGCGTCGCCATCTCGCTGCGCCAGGGCGGCCTGATCGCCCCGGCGCTGCACGACGTGGACCACAAGCCGCTGGATGTGCTGATGCGCGAGCTCGCCGACCTGGTCAGGCGCACGCGTGCCGGTTCGCTGCGCAGCTCGGAGATGGGCGATCCGACGGTCACCGTCACCAATCTCGGCGAGCAGGGCGTGGAGGCGGTGGCGGGCGTGATCTATCCGCCCCAGGTCGCCCTCGTCGGCTTCGGCCGCATCGCGCTGCGGCCCTGGGTGCGCGAGGACCGCGGCGAGCTGTGCGTGATGCCCGTCGTCACCGCCAGCCTCGCCGCCGATCATCGCGTCTCCGACGGCCACCGCGGCGCGCTGTTCCTCGCCGAGCTGCGCGAGCTGCTGCAGCGGCCGGAGGAACTGTGAACTCCCATTCCGGACGGAACCGCCATGGACGACACCGAACTGCGCAGCATCGTCATCGCAACGCTGAAGGAAATCGCTCCGGAAATCGAGGAGGCCGGGCTGCGCCCCGAGCGCCCGCTGCGCCAGCAGGTCGACCTCGATTCGATGGACTGGCTGAACTTCCTGGTCGGTCTTGCCGGGCGGCTGGCGGTCGAGATTCCCGAGGCGGACTATCGCAAGCTCGCGACGGTGAATGACCTGGTCGCGTACCTGCGCGACGCGCGCCGGCGAGCCGGCTGAGCCCGACGACGATCGCCCGAACGGCCGCAAACGTCCGGCCGGTGCCGACCCCGCTCTCGGCGCGCGCCACCTGCGTCAGGATGCGTGCGGCCGGCCTCGATGCCCGGCCGCGTCGGCGTCGTCTTCGTGTCCCCGCCGCGCAAACTCGCGCTGCATCCTCGCCAGCTTGCGCAGGCCCTCGACGACGCGCCGGCTCATCGAGCCCGCAGCCATCCTGCCCTGCTCGTCCGGCACGCCCGCCGCCACGCCGGTGAGCAGCTCCACCGCCTCGTCGGCGTCGGCCACCGCCCACACGGCGAAGCGCCCGGCCCGCACCGCCTCGACCACGTCGTCGCGCAGCATCAGGTGGCAGACGTTGGCGCGCGGAATCAGCACGCCCTGGCGGCCGTCGAGACCGCGCACCGCGCACAGGTCGAAGAAGCCCTCGATCTTCTCGTTGATCCCGCCTACCGGCTGCACGACGCCGAACTGGTTCACCGAACCGGTCACGGCGAGCGACTGCTTCACCGCCACGCCCGAGAGCGCCGAGAGCAGGGCCACCAGCTCGGCGAGCGAGGCGCTGTCGCCCTCGACGCCACCGTAGGACTGCTCGAACACCAGGCTCGCCTTGAGCGAGAGCGGCAGCATCCAGCCGAAGCGTGCGGCGAGGAAGGCGGACAGGATCAGCACGCCCTTGGAGTGGATCGGCCCGCCGAGCTTGACCTCGCGCTCGATGTCGATGACCTCGCCGGCGCCGGCGCGCACCGTGGCGGTGATGCGCTGCGGGTGGGCGAAGCTGTCTTCGCCGAGCGGCACCACCGCCAGGCCATTGACCTGGCCGACGTGGCTGCCCGCGGTGTCGATCAGCCACTGCCCGCGCAGGATCTGGTCGAGGTGGCCGAGGCGGATGCGTTCGTGGCGGCGCCGGTGGGCCGCGATCGCGGCGTCCACATGCTCGCACTCGATGCGCGCGGCGCCGGCGGCGAGGGCGAAGTGGGCCGCCTCGCGCAGGCGGTCGTCGAGCGGCTGGGTGCGCGCGCTCAGGCGCTCGGCGTCGGCGGCGAGGCGCGCCGCGTGCTCGATCAGGCGCGCCAGCGCCGGCGCCGACAAGGGCGGCAGGCCGGCGCGGCGCGCCAGGGTGGCGAGCAGGCAGGCGTAAGCGGCGGTGTTGTCCGCGGAGCGTTCGATCTCGCTCTCCATGTCGGCGTTGATGCGGAACAGCGCGGCGAACTCGGGATCGTAGCGGCCGAGCAGGTAGTAGGTCAGGCGATCGCCGATCAGCACCACCTTGAGCTCGAGCGGCATCGGCTCGGGCTCGAGCTGCACCGAGCCGGTCACCCCGATCAGCTCCGAGAGCGACTCGATGCGCAGGCGTGCGGATTTGAGCGCGCGCTTGAGCCCCTCCCAGGCGAAGGGCTGGGACAGCAGCTTGAGCGCATCGAGCACCAGGAAGCCGCCGTTGGCGCGGTGCAGGGCGCCGGCGCGGATCAGGGTGAAGTTGCTCACCAGGGTGCCCATGTGCACCAGGTGGTCGATGCGGCCGACCAGGTTCTGCAGCGTGGGGTGGTCTTCGTACACCATCGGTCGGGTGCCGTCGGCGGGGTTGGCGACGAGCAGGTTCACCAGATAGCGCTGCACGCTGATGCTGCCGGTGTAGGTCAGCGTCTCGCTGTCCTCGTCGGCGTGCGGCGTCGCGCGCAGCGACTCGCCGCTGGCGACGACGTCGGCGAGCACCGCGTCCAGATGCGCGCACACCTCGGGCAGGTCTGCGTGACGCGCCTTCAATTCGTCGACCATGTGGGTGACGGTGGCGCGGATCGCCTCGCGCCCGGCGTCGCGGATGCGGTTCTGCAGCTCGTGCCGCCAGCGCGGGAAATCGCCCATCAGGCGGTGCAGGCGCTCGTGCAGCGCGCGGATGTGCTCGCCGAGCTCGTGCTGGCGTGCCTCGGGCAGCTGCTCGAATTCTTCCTGCGTGAGCGTGCTGCCCTCGTCCTTCATCGGCAGGAAGGCGAAGCCGTGCGGGGTGCGCAGCAGCGCGACGCCGAGCTTCTGGGCCTCGTCGCCGAGGCTGCGCAAGGCGCTCTCCTCGCGCGTCTTGGCCTCCTCCTGCAGGGCCTCGATGCGGTTGCGGTGCTCCTCGCTCTCGAACACCGCGCCGATCGCCGGCACCAGCTCCTCGACGAAGCGGGCCAGATCGTCGCGCAGCGCCGGGCCGCGCCCGCAGGGCAGGCGCAGCAGCCGAGGCTGGGCGGCGTTGGCGAAGTTCCATGCGTAGCACCAGTCCGCGGGTGCATCGCCGCGGCCGCGCGTGTCCTCGAGCAGGCGGCGGACGAGCTCGTGGCGGCCGCTGCCGGGGTCGCCGAGCACGAAGAGGTTGTAGCCCTCGGCGCGGATGTCGAGGCCGAGCCGGATCGCGTCGACCGCGCGGCCGTGGAGGCGGGCGACGTCGAGCTCGGGCAGTTGGGCGGAGGTTTCGATGCCGAGCGCTGCCGGGTCGCAGCGGGTCGCCAGGCGCTCGACGGGCAAGGGGGCCGGCGGCGTGAGCGGAGCGGACATGGGCGCGCCTCCTGCGCTTGGGGTTCTTCTGCGAGTCATCTTAACCCCGGGGCGGGGCGGCGGACCAAGCGGGGAGGAATGCGCGGGGCGGGCACCGTGCGCCCACGGGAGGAGGGGGCACGAACGTGCGAGAGCCGCAGGCGCGAGGGAGACGACGCTGCTGCGGGCGAGGCCTCGTTTACCTCACCCGGAACGGCAGGTTCGCCGTCCCTGCCTTGCCCTCGCGGTCGCGCACGGTGATGAAGAGGCGGTAGGCGCCGGGCTGCGCCGGGGCGACGAAGCTCACGCTGGCGGCATCGGCGTGCAGCACGCGCACGTCGATGCGCGTGGGCGGGGTCTCGGCATCGCCGCCCTTGCGCAGGTCGGTGGCCTCGGCGTGCACGGCCCACTCGGCGGCGAGCGCGCTGCCGTCGTGGGCGACCGCGTCGATGCCGGCGGAGATCTCCGCGCCGGCGGCGAACTCGTCCGCGCCGATGCCGATGCCGCGGATGCGCGGTGCGGGCCGAGGCTGCGGCCGCCCCCAGGCGGCGGCGAGAGCGTCGCTCATCGCGGTGGGGCTACCGTCGGCGAGCAGCAGTCCGTGCCAGGTCGCGGTCTGTTCCTGCTTCGCGCCCCACAGGAAGGGGAAGACGCCGCGGATCTGCGCCTGCTGGTCGAGGAAGGCGAGGGCCTCGGTGAAGAAGCGCGCCTTCTCGGTGCTGGTGAGCTCGACCGGCGCGCCCCAGGGCTTGCGCCCGGCCTGCCACTGCCCGAGCGGGCCGAGCTCGGCGACCACCACCGGCTTGGCGATGCCGGCCGCGCGCAGGCGCTGCGGCAGGTCGAACACCGCACCGGCGTAGACGTTGATGCCGAGCAGCTCGACGTTGGGGCAGCAGCCGGCGAGTGCGCGGAAGGCGTCCATGCCGGTGTCGGCGACCACCATCATGGTGGGGTGGTCGGGGTCGAGCGCGCGGATGCGCGCGGCCAGCCGGTCGACCGCGCGCCACAGCGGCAGCGGGTCGGCGACCCCGGTCTCGATCTCGTTGCCCACGCCCCAGGCGAGCAGGGCAGGGTGCTTGCGGTGGCGGGCGACGAAGTCGAGCAGGGCGTCTTCCTGTGCGCGCACGGCGCGCGCGTCGGCGTAGTCGAAACCGTGGCGCGGGTGCTCCAGCCACAGCCCCATCACCACCTTCAGGCCGAGGCGGTGCGCCTCGTCGAGCACCCAGGCGTCGGACTGGCGGTACACGCGCACGACCTTGGCGCCGGCGGCGGCGAGGCGGGCGAGGCTGGCGCGGTCGCCCTCGAAGGCGGCGCCCTTCCATCGTGCGTCCATGGAGGCGGCGAGGGGGGGAGGTTGGCGTTGGGCGTGGAGGGGCGCCGCGGCGAGCGCCATCACGGCGCAGAAAAAAGTTAACAGGAAGCGCACTTGAAATCCTCTGGACCCGTCCCTATTATTAGCACTCGTTGGCGTCGAGTGCTAACAAGCCTCGATCGACGGGTGCAAGCCCGTCCATCGCCACAGCAGATCCTTTTCCTGCGGACTGGTTCCGCGTGTTTCATCAACCCAGACAGTTGAACCTCAGTTAGGAGAGAACTCGATGAAGATTCGTCCCCTGCATGATCGTGTGATCGTCAAGCGCCTCGAAGCCGAACGCAAGACCGCCAGCGGCATCGTGATCCCGGACAGCGCCGGCGAGAAGCCCGATCAGGGCGAAGTCCTCGCGGTCGGCAACGGCAAGATCCTCGACGACGGCAAGGTCCGTCCGATGGCCGTCAAGGTCGGTGACAAGGTGCTGTTCGGCAAGTACGCCGGCCAGACCGTGAAGGTCGAAGGCGACGAACTCCTCGTGATGCGCGAGGAAGACATCATGGGCGTGGTCGAGGCCTGAGCCTCCCCCGCACCGATCAACCCTAATCGAAACGATTCCGGAGTTCTGAAGAATGGCAGCTAAAGAAGTCAAGTTTGGTGATTCCGCCCGCGAGCGCATGGTCGCCGGCATCAACATCCTCGCCAACGCGGTCAAGGTGACCCTGGGCCCGAAGGGCCGCAACGTCGTGCTCGAGCGCTCGTTCGGCGCCCCGACCGTGACCAAGGACGGCGTCTCCGTCGCCAAGGAAATCGAGCTGAAGGACAAGTTCGAGAACATGGGCGCGCAGATGGTCAAGGAAGTCGCTTCCAAGACCTCGGACATCGCCGGTGACGGCACCACCACCGCGACCGTGCTGGCGCAGTCGATCGTGCGCGAAGGCATGAAGTTCGTCGCCGCCGGCATGAACCCGATGGACCTCAAGCGCGGCATCGACAAGGCCGTCGTCGCCACCATCGACGAGCTCAAGAAGCTGTCGAAGCCCTGCTCGACCAACAAGGAGATCGCCCAGGTCGGCTCGATCTCGGCCAACTCCGACAGCGACATCGGCGACATCATCGCCCGTGCGATGGACAAGGTCGGCAAGGAAGGCGTGATCACCGTCGAAGACGGCAAGTCGCTGCAGAACGAACTCGACGTGGTCGAGGGCATGCAGTTCGACCGCGGTTACCTGTCGCCCTACTTCATCAACAACCCGGACAAGCAGGTTGCCATCCTCGAGCAGCCCTTCGTCCTGCTCTTCGACAAGAAGATCTCCAACATCCGCGACCTCCTGCCGGTGCTCGAGCAGGTCGCCAAGTCGGGCCGTCCGCTGCTGATCATCGCCGAGGACGTCGAAGGCGAAGCGCTCGCCACCCTGGTGGTGAACAACATCCGCGGCATCCTCAAGACCTGCGCCGTCAAGGCCCCGGGCTTCGGCGACCGTCGCAAGGCCATGCTGGAAGACATCGCCATCCTGACCGGCGGCCAGGTCATCGCCGAAGAAGTCGGCCTGACCCTCGAGAAGGCCACCCTGGACGACCTCGGCCAGGCTGCCCGCATCGAAGTCGGCAAGGAAAACACCATCATCATCGACGGCGCCGGCCAGGCCGACCGCATCGAGGCGCGCGTCAAGCAGATCCGCGTGCAGATCGAGGAAGCCAGCTCCGACTACGACCGCGAGAAGCTGCAGGAACGCGTGGCCAAGCTGGCCGGCGGTGTTGCGGTGATCAAGGTCGGTGCCGCCACCGAAGTCGAGATGAAGGAGAAGAAGGCCCGCGTCGAGGACGCCCTGCACGCCACCCGCGCTGCGGTGGAAGAGGGCATCGTCCCCGGCGGCGGCGTCGCGCTGCTGCGTGCCCGCGCCGCGCTGGGCGAGCTCAAGGGCGACAACCACGACCAGGATGCCGGCATCAAGATCGTGCTGCGCGCCATGGAACAGCCCCTGCGCGAGATCGTCGCCAACGCCGGCGACGAGCCGAGCGTGGTGGTGAACAAGGTCGTCGAGGGCTCGGGCAACTACGGCTTCAACGCCGCCACCGGCGAGTACGGCGACATGGTCGAGATGGGCGTGCTGGATCCGACCAAGGTCACCCGCACCGCGCTGCAGAACGCCGCGTCCGTCGCCGGCCTGATGCTGACCACCGACTGCATGGTCGGCGAGCTGGCCGAGGACAAGCCGATGGGCGGCATGCCCGACATGGGCGGCATGGGTGGCATGGGCGGCATGGGCATGGGCATGTAACTGCCTGCCCGGGAAGGTCCGGTCCGCCGGACCTCCCGCCCGCTGCAAGCGAACAAGGCCTCGTCGAGGAATGCCCTCGGCGGGGCCTTTTTGCGTCCATCGGTTCCGGCACGGCGCGGGCCGTCCCGCGTCCAGCCGCCGGGGAGGCTGCCTGCGACTGCGCAAAGCGTGGGACAATTATTTAATTCGGGGAGTAAAAGTCGGTGGGGAGCGCCGCGGCCCAGATGGGCGGGCGCTCCCCGGAACGCCGCTGCGCGCAGCAGCCACGTCCCCGAAGACCGAGCAAAAGGAGAACAGCGGAAACATTCTCTGAATCTCCGCTTACAAGCAACTTACAGCCGGAATGCTATGCGTATCCTGTTGGCGGAAGACGATCCGGTGATCGCCGACGGCATCTGTCGCGCCCTGCGGCGCGGTGGTTGTGCAGTCGATCACGTGGCGGACGGCATGGAGGCGGATGCCGCGCTCGCGGGCCAGGGTTACGACCTGCTCATCCTCGACCTCGGCCTGCCGCGCATGAACGGCATCGAGGTGCTCAAGCGCCTGCGCGCGCGCAAGTCGGCTCAGCCGGTGCTGATCCTGACCGCGCAGGATGGCGTCGACGACCGCGTGCGCGGGCTCGATGCCGGTGCCGACGACTACCTCACCAAGCCTTTCGCCCTGCCCGAACTGGAAGCGCGCGTGCGTGCGCTTACCCGCCGCGGCACCGGCCAGCCGCGCTGCATCGAGATCGGTCAGCTGAGCTACGACCAGGCCGACCGCGTGGTCAAGATCGGCGGCCAGCTCGTCGAGCTGTCGGCGCGCGAGATCGGCCTGCTCGAGATCTTCCTGCTGCGTGTCGGCCGCCTGGTCAGCAAGGACCAGCTCGTTGACCACCTGTGCGGCTGGGGCGAGGAGGTGTCCAGCAACGCGATCGAGGTCTATGTCCATCGCCTGCGCAAGAAGCTCGAGGACAGCGGCGTGCGCATCGTGACCGTGCGCGGCCTGGGGTACTGCCTGGAAAACCCCGATGCTGCCCCTGCGGCGAAAGTCCAGGCCTGAGCGCGCGCCGCGCGGCGCAAACGCGCCGCGCAAGTCCGGGCCGCCGAACTCGCTGTTCGGCGAGATCCTCGACTGGATGCTCGCGCCGCTGCTGTTCCTGTGGCCGATCTCGATCATCGTCACCCACAACGTCGCCGACAGCATCGCCAACCAGCCCTACGATCTCGCACTCGCCGACGGCGTGCGCGCGCTCGCGCGCCTGGTCGAGGTCGAGGACGGCCAGGTGGTGGTGCGCTTTCCGGCGCCGCCGCGCGCGCTGTTCCGCGCCGACCAGGACGACGTCGTCTACTACCAGGTGGCCGACGTCAATGGCGTCACGGTCAGCGGCGACGCCGAGATCCCGCCCATGCCGACCTCGTCCGCAGTCGACGGCGAGGAGGTGCAGCTGCGCGATGCCATGATCCAGGGCGAGGAGGTGCGCATCGCTTGGCGCTTCGTGCGCCCCGACCCTGCGCAGGCCGATCGTTTCGTGCTCGTGCAGGTCGCCGAGACGCGCAACAAGCGCACCGACCTCGCCTCGCGCGTGGTCACCGGGGTGCTGCTGCCGCAGTTCGCCATCATCCCGCTCGCGGTGGTGCTGGTGTGGGTGGGCCTGAGCCGCGGCATCGCGCCGCTCAACCGGCTGCAGAGCCTGATCCGCCGTCGTCGCCCCACCGACCTGTCGCCGGTCGAGCCATCGAGCGTGCCCGAGGAGGTGCGTCCGCTCATCATCGCCTACAACGACATGATGGCGCGCCTGGAAGAGAACCTGCAGGCGCAGCAGCGCTTCATCGCCGACGCCGCGCACCAGATGCGCACGCCGCTGACCGGGCTCAAGATGCAGACCGACCTCGCCATGCACGAGACCGACCCCGACCAGCTACGCCAGTCGCTCACCCGCATCGCCGAGAGCACCGACCGCGCAGCCCACCTGATCAACCAGCTGCTCTCGCTCGCCCGCGCCGAGGCGAGCTTCGAGAAGCTCTACGCGGTGGAGACGGTGGACCTCGATGCGATCGTGCGCGAGGTGGCGCTGGAGCTCTATCCGCGCGCGCAGGCCAAGCGGATCGACCTCGGTGTCGAGGCGGGCGACACGGCCCTGCGCGTGGAGGGCAACCCGGTGCTGCTGCGCGAGATGCTGAAGAATCTGGTCGACAACGCGATCAAGTACACCCCGCGCGGTGGCAGCGTCACCGCGCGCACGCGCTACGCCGGCTCACCGGTGTTCGAGGTCGAGGACAACGGTCCCGGCATCCCCGAGGCCGACCGCGAGCGCGTCTTCGAGCGCTTCTACCGCGTGCTCGGCAGCGGCGTCGATGGCTCCGGCCTCGGCCTGCCGATCGTGCGCGAGATTGCCGAGCTGCACCGCGGCACCGTCACCCTGGACGCCGGCCCGGGCGGACGCGGCACGCTCGCCCGCGTGGTCTTCCCGCGCAGCCACCTGCAGCCACCGCGGCAGGTGCAGGGCGATCACGACGCCCTGGGCTGAGCTTTTCGGGCATTTTCGCCAAACCCTTTGACAAAGGAAAAAGACTGGCTATAATGCGGACCTCGTTGGCCAGTTAGCTCAGTTGGTAGAGCAGCGGATTGAAAATCCGCGTGTCCGTGGTTCGATTCCGCGACTGGCCACCAGAATCCCGATGGGCCGACCGAGTGTCGGCCCATTTGCTTTGGTGCGCCCGGCAGGGCGCACTCACTTGGAGGTGAAAGTCCTCTACTCGCCCGGCAAGGGGAAGAGTTAGCTGAACGGCAAGGGTGTCGCGGGTAACTGCGAATCTGGAGGAAGCCGAAGGCAAAGCGCTGGCCTGACGAACAGGAAGCGGATAGGAGGCGCTGCAGCGGGGTGAGGCGGCCAATATTGTCAAAGCCCGAAACTTGCACGGAACGCTGTGACGTATATCCGACAGGTATAAGCGTGAAGGTGGGTGCGTCATACCCGGGGAGATCCTCACGGGTGCCGTTGTGCTACTGACGTCGTGAGGCGTTGGGATGCGCGTGAGGAAGTCAGCAGAGGCCATAGTAGCCGCCGGGATGGGGCGAAGGGCTGAACATGGAAGAACGCGAGTAGGCGAACGTTTCTCGATGAAGCCGAGGAAGACAGAAGCCCATCGGCCAGATGGGGCGCAGGCAGCGGATTCCGGACGGTATCCGGAGGGGGCTGGGCTGCGTGTCGAGGTGGAGTCGGCGGACGTTGAGCGGACGAAAGCGGAGTTGGAGCGGGCAAGCGGGCTGATGGAAGCCGTGTGTGAGCGCGGCAACCTGTGGCTTGCGTACGAGCGGGTGATCCGCAACAAGGGTGCAGCCGGTGTCGATGGCATCGGGGTATCCGAGTTCAAGGCTCATCTGCAGCAACACTGGCCGACGATCAAGGCCAAGCTGCTGGCGGGGACGTACATCCCGCAAGCGGTGCGCCGGGTGGATATTCCGAAGCCCCAAGGCGGGATGAGGACGCTCGGCATACCGACGCTGACGGATCGACTGATCCAGCAAGCGTTGCATCAGGTGCTCTCACCGATCTTCGAGGTGGCGTTCTCCGAGTCGAGCTACGGCTTCCGACCGGGGCGATCTGCCCATCAGGCGGTCAAGGCGGCGCAGCGGTATGTGGCTCAAGGTCGTCGCGTCGTGGTGGATATGGATCTGGAGAAGTTCTTCGACCGGGTCAATCACGACATTCTGATGGCGAAGTTGGCGAAGAAGATCGGGGACGGGCGGGTACTGAAGCTGATCCGACGGTATCTGGAAGCGGGGATGATGGCAGAGGGCGTCGTCAGCCCGCGGACGCAGGGTACGCCGCAAGGCGGCCCCTTGAGTCCGCTGCTGTCGAACATTCTGCTGACAGAATTGGATCGGGAGCTGGAGCGCCGGGGCCACGCGTTCTGTCGCTATGCGGACGACTGCAACATCTACGTCAGAAGTCAGGCGGCAGGCGAGCGTGTCCTGGGCGGTATTACCCAGTTTCTGTCCGAGCGGCTCAAGCTCACGGTCAACGAGGCCAAGAGCGCGGTCGCACGACCGTGGGAGCGGAAGTTTCTGGGCTACAGCCTGACTTGGCACAAGGCCCCGAAGCTGCGGATTGCGCCGACTAGCCTGAAACGGCTGGAGGACAAGATTCGCGAGGTGCTCAAAGGTGCGAGGGGGCGTAGTGTGCGGCGCACGATCGAAGAACTGAATCCGGTGCTACGGGGTTGGGCAGCGTACTTCAAGCTGACCGAGACCAAGCGGGCGCTGGAAGAGATCGACGGTTGGCTCCGGCGCAAGCTGCGCTGCATCCTGTGGCGGCAGTGGAAGCGCCCTTATACTCGCGCCAGAAACCTGATGAAGGCGGGGCTGAAGGAGGAGCGGGCGTTTCGCTCCGCGTTCAACCAACGCGGGCCGTGGTGGAACAGTGGCGCTAGCCACATGAACGCGGCCTTCCCGAAAGTCTTCTTTGATCGTTTGGGGCTGGTGTCGCTGCTCGATACGACGCGACGACTCCAGTGTCTTTCATGAACCGCCGTATGCGGAACCGCACGTACGGTGGTGTGAGAGGGCGACGGGGGTGACCCCGTCCCCTACTCGATCGGCGTCAATTTGCGGCCAGAAGTCGCTGTTCCGGCTCAATTTTGGGGCGCAGGCGCGGTGTTATAATCCGGCTCGCTCCGTCCCACCCCCCTCCCGCATGCAACTCTTCGCCCTCGGCTTGAACCACCACACCGCGCCGCTCGTCATCCGCGAACGCGTCGCGTTCCAGCCCGAGCGCATGGGGCAGGCGCTGCACGATCTGGCCCATACGGATTCGGTGCGCGAGGCGGCGATCCTGTCGACCTGCAACCGCACCGAGCTCTATTTCGCCGCCGAGCAGCCCCAGCACGCGGCCGACTGGCTCGCTCGTTTCCACCGCCTCGCGCTCGCCGAGGTCTCGCCCTACCTGTATTCCTACCCGCAGCGCGACGCGATCCGCCATGTCTTCCGGGTGGCGAGCGGGCTCGACTCGATGGTGATCGGCGAGCCGCAGATCCTCGGCCAGGTCAAGGACGCCGCGCGCTACGCCGAAGAGGCGGGCACCCTGGGCGTGCTGTTGCACAAGCTGTTCCAGAACACCTTCGCGGTGGCCAAGGAGGTGCGCTCGACCACCGCGATCGGCGCCAACACGGTGTCGATGGCCGCCGCGGCCGTGCATCTGACCGAGCGCATCTTCGAGCGCGTTGCCGACCAGCACGTGCTCTTCATCGGCGCGGGCGAGATGATCGAGCTCTGTGCCGCCCACTTCGGCGGCGCTCGGCCCAAATCCATGGCGGTGGCTAACCGTACCGAGGAGCGTGCCAGGGCCCTGGCGGACCGCTTCGGCGCCACCACCATGCGCATCGATCAGATTGGCGAGGCGCTGCCGCGTTTCGACGTCGTCGTGTCCTGTACGGCCGCGCCGCTGCCCATCGTCGGCTTGGGCATGGTCGAGCGCGCGGTCAAGGCGCGCCGCCATCGCCCGATGGTGATGGTCGATCTGGCCGTGCCGCGCGACATCGAGCCCGAGATCGCCGAACTCGACGACATCTTCCTGTACACCGTGGATGATCTCGCCCAGGTGGTGGAGGCCGGCATGGAGTCGCGCCAGCAGGCGGTGATCGAGGCCGAGCAGATCATCGCCAGCCGGGTCGATGGCTTCCTGCACTGGATGTCGGCGCGCGAGACGGTGCCGGTGATCCGTTCGCTGCGCGAGCACGCCGAGAGCCTGCGCCAGGCCGAGCTCGAGCGCGCCGTGCGCCTGCTCGCCAAGGGCGAGGACCCGCAGCGCGTGCTCGAGGCGCTGTCGCACGGCCTCACCAACAAGCTGATGCACGGCCCCACCCGCTTCCTGAACCAGGCCGAGGGCGAGCACAAGGTCGAAGCCGGCCGCGTGGTGCGCGAGCTCTTCAACCTGTCCCGCGATTCCCACTAGCCGCACGGCTCCGCAGGCCGCCGCCCGCCGGCGGCGCGCGCGCGTCCTTCCTCCGTCATGAAGCAGAGCATCCGCGACAAACTCGAACACCTCGCCAACCGGCTCGAAGAGCTCGACTGCACGCTCGCCTCCGAGGAGGGCGCGCGTGACATGAACGCCTTCCGCGAGCTCTCGCGCGAGCGCGCCGAGATCGAGCCGGTGGTGGCGCTGTACCGCGAGCATCGCCAGGCCGAGGCCGACTGCGCGACCGCGCGCGAGCTGCTCGCCGACCCCGAGATGCGTGAGCTCGGCGAACTCGAGCTTGCCGAGGGCGAGGCGCGCATCGAAGCGCTGGAGGCCGAGCTGCAGCGCGCGCTGCTGCCGCGCGATCCCAACGACGCGCGCAACCTGTTCCTCGAGATCCGCGCCGGCACCGGCGGCGACGAGGCAGCGCTGTTCGCCGGCGACCTCCTGCGCATGTACACCCGCTACGCCGAACGCCAGCGCTGGAAGGTGGAGATCGTGTCGGCGAGCGAATCCGACCTCGGCGGCTACAAGGAGGTCATCGCCCGCGTGGTCGGCAACGGCGCCTATTCGAAGCTCAAGTTCGAATCCGGCGGCCACCGCGTGCAGCGTGTCCCGGTGACCGAGACCCAAGGGCGCATCCACACCTCCGCCTGCACGGTCGCCGTGCTGCCCGAGGCCGACGAGGTCGAGGCGGTGGACATCAACCCCGCCGACCTGCGCATCGACACCTTCCGCGCCTCGGGCGCGGGCGGGCAGCACATCAACAAGACGGACTCCGCGGTGCGCATCACGCACATTCCCACCGGCATCGTCGTCGAGTGCCAGGACGATCGCTCGCAGCACCGCAACAAGGCGCAGGCCATGGCGGTGCTCGCCGCGCGCCTGTACGACGCCAGGGTGCGCGCGCAACAGAGCGCCGAGGCCGCGCAGCGCAAGAGCCTGGTCGGCAGCGGCGACCGCTCCGAGCGCATCCGCACCTACAACTTCCCGCAGGGGCGGGTGACCGACCACCGCATCAACCTCACCCTCTACAAGCTCGATGCGGTGATGCAGGGCGAGCTCGACGAGATCTTCGACGCGCTCACCCTCGAGCACCAGGCCGACCTGCTCGCGGCACTCGGGGAGGATGCATGAGTCCCGCCGCGCCGTCTGCCGACGGGATCGACATCGCCGGCG
The DNA here is from genome assembly GCF_055393985.1 of Thauera sp. DNT-1. Classification (NCBI taxonomy): domain Bacteria; kingdom Pseudomonadati; phylum Pseudomonadota; class Betaproteobacteria; order Rhodocyclales; family Zoogloeaceae; genus Thauera; species Thauera sp. DNT-1. Next base: position 4,242,670 of record NZ_AP043752.1, read on the forward strand.
CGCTCGCCTGGGCACGCGCGCGCATCGACCAGATGGACGCGCGCGTGCTGCTGCGCCACGTGCTGCAGTGCCCGGCCGCGCGTCTGGTGGCGTGGCCGGAGCAGAAGCTTGCTGCGGAGGACTGGGCCGAGTACCGCGCCCTCGTCGAGCGCCGCGCCGCCGGCGAGCCGGTGGCCTATCTCACCGGCACGCGCGAGTTCTACGGGCGCGAGTTCCTCGTCACCCCGGCGGTGCTGATCCCGCGCCCCGAGACCGAGCTGCTGGTCGAGCTCGCGCTCGCGCACTTTCCCGGACGGCGCGGGCTGCGCGTGCTCGACCTCGGCACGGGCAGCGGGGCGCTCGCGGTGACCCTGGCGCTCGAGCTCGAGGCGGCCGAGGTGGTCGCGCTCGACCGCTCGCGCGAGGCGCTGTGGGTGGCGATGGCCAACGCCGCCAGGCTGGGCGCGAGCGTCTCCTTCGTGCAGAGCGACTGGTTCGGCGCGCTCGGCGACGAGCACTTCGAGCTCATCGTGTCCAATCCGCCCTACGTGGCTGCGGGCGACCCGCACCTCGAGCAGGGCGACGTGCGCTTCGAGCCGCGTGGCGCGCTCGCCGCCGGGCCGCAGGGCCTGGACGACCTCGCCGAGATCGTCGCCGGCGCGCCGGCACGCCTGGTCGATGGCGGCTGGCTCTTCCTCGAGCACGGCTACGACCAGGCGGCGTCGGCGCGCGGCCTGCTCGCCGACGCCGGCTTTGCCGCGATCGCCTCGTGGGCCGACCTCGCCGGCATCGAGCGCGTCTCGGGGGGGCGCTGGCTGGGGCGCGCAACGCGCGATTCGCGTTGACGCTGGCGGCGCGCAACGCCTATTATTTCCCGACTGTTTAACTCAACTTTTTCAGGTTTCCAGAATGGACATCCAGGACGTCATCCGCGATCAGGTCACCAACAACGGCGTGGTGCTCTACATGAAGGGCACGCCCCAGTTCCCGCAGTGCGGCTTCTCCTCCACCGCGGTGCAGATCCTCAAGGGCTGCGGCGTGCGCGAGGTGCTCGCGGTCAACGTGCTTGCCGACCCCGAGATCCGTCAGGGCATCAAGGAATTCTCCAACTGGCCCACCATCCCGCAGCTCTACGTCAAGGGCGAATTCGTCGGTGGCAGCGACATCATGCGCGAGATGTACGACAGCGGCGAACTGCAGCAGATGCTCAAGGACGCCGGACTCGTCGGCGAGGACTGATCCCGCGCGACGACCTTCGTCGTGGAACGCCGGCTGCCGACCCGTTTTCAGGGTCCGCCGCCGGCGTTTTCATTCGCACCGTCGGGTGTGCGGCGGCGTGTGCGCAACCAGGCCTTGCGCGCGAGGTGGGGCAGGAGCATGTGCAGGGGCATGCGCAGCAGGTGATAGCGCGCGAGTGCCAGCCGCCGCGCGAATCGCACCGACAGGCCGGGTGGCCGATCGGGGTCGGGCGGGAGCAGGGCGAGCGAGATGCAGGCCTCCATCGGCCGGCGGAGTACGGCGGCGGGGCCGGGAAGGGCGCTCAGGACCTCCTGGGGGACCGGCGTCTGCATCCAGCTGCGCGCGAAATGCAGCCCATACCAGAGCGGGCGGCCCAGCCCGAGCGCATTGGCACGCTCGACGAGGCCCGGCCAGAAGCCCGTCGTGCCGGCGAAGCTGCGCAGCAGGCCGTCGATGTCGGCGATCTCGCGCACGCGCAGGGCGAGATCGCCGTCCTGGAAGCAATGCACGCAGGCATGCAGCACCTGGTCCCGCGCCGACAGCACGCGGAAGCGGCTGCCGGCGATCGGCAAGCTCTCGTCGAGCAGCGGCGCCGGATCGAAATGGCGCCGCCCGGTCACCGGCGTGATCGCGTGATGCAGGTCGAGTTCGAGGAAATGGCCCGGGAAGCGCAGGGGGGGCGTCTCGTGGCTCCAGTCGCGGTAGTAGCGTTCATCGTAGGGGTCCAGCGCCGCGCTTTCCCAGCCCGCGGCGTGCAGCCTCGCCTCCATGGTGCGCAGGGCGCGTGCGGGCACCAGCAGGTCGATGTCGGAGACGAAGCGGCCGCGGGCGAAGCCGAGCGCCTGCAGTGCGTAGGCGCCGCCCTTCAGGGCGATCACCGGGAAATCGCCGCCGCACAGCGGGGCCACGTCGCGCAGCTCGGCGTCGAGCATGCGCGCGCTGAAGTCCGCCATCCTCGTCGCCGACAGCAGGTGGCGGCGGACCCGCTCCGACACGGTCGGATTGTCCGCGTTGGCGGCGGCGAGGCGGCCATGCAGGCCGGTCATGCGCGCGAGCCGCAGCACCCGATCCCAGCGCGCCTCCGGGATCTCGAGGGCTTCGTGAAGGCCGCGCAGCAGCAGGGCACAGTCGGCCGCCGGATGCGTGCTCATGAGGCTTTTCCGAATAGCTGCTCGATGCAGGGGAGGGCGTCGGCGAGCGCGCCATACTCGATCTCCCAGGCGGGGGCCGTGCGCGCGAGGCGGAGGATGGCGTCGAAGCCGACCGGGCCGAGCTTGCGGTAATTGAAACTGTTGAGCCCCAGCCGCATCGCGGCCTCCGCCCTGCGCACCGGTTCGCAGCGCAGGGCTGCGCCTTCGCGATATCTCGGGAACACCACGAGCGCGGGTGTGACCGGCCGGCGGCGTGCTGCGACGCTCGCACGGTCGGGTGCGAAGTGCGCCACGTCGCCCTTGCGCGTACCGGCAAAGACGGGGCCGAGGACCGCGCCCGGCTGGCCGCCGATGATGTCGATCGAGCGATTCTTCAGCGCTGCGGGCTTGAGCAGGGGGTGCAGCAGTCCGGATTCGGTATCCAGCACCCCGAACTCGTCCGAGAGGAAGCGCCAGCCTGCGAGGTGAAGGGCGCAGGTCAGCGTGCTCTTGCCCGAGCCCGGTGCGGCGGGAAGGATCAGGGCACGGTCCTCGCGCGCGACCACGCCTGCATGCAGCAGTACATGCGCGTTGAGGCGCTGCGCCAGCAGCCAGTTGGTGCCCCATTCGAAAAGAGGCAGGGCGCTGCCGAGCGGGTAGGGGTCGAAGGGGCAGGAGGCCTCCGACCACAGGCGTACCTGCGGGCCCCACACGCGCCAGGGCGGCCCGGGGAGCAGCGCGACGCGCACGTCCGCGAAGCCGCTGTCCCCTGCCTGCGAATGGTCGCGGTAGAGCAGGTCGAGCTGGGCATTGAACTCGCGAAGCGGCGAGCGCACCACCACGCTGGCCGCACCGAGGTCGATCGAGCGCTGCATCACGCCGGCCTTCAAGCCTCGGTCCCCGTGCCCGCAGCGCGCTCGGCGAGCGCGGTCAGCGCGACCGCCAGGCGTTCCAGTCCCGCCGGCCAGCCGCCGTTCGCGGCGACCTCGGCGCGGAAGGCCTCGAAACATCCGGCTTCGATGGCGAGCGCCGCCTCGCGCAGCACGATCACGGCGCCCGCGCTCAGCAGATGGGTATCCCAGCGCAGCGGATCGAGAAAAAGAAACTGCCCGTCGAGGGACGGGCAGTAGCGTTCGATCCAGGCCAGCGGCCCCAGCGGCGAGGTCGGCTGCATCGGCGTTCAGCCGCCGTAAGTGAAGCCACTCTTCGCATTCGGATTCACCGACGCGAGGCAGGAACCCTCCAGCGGGGTCTTCTGCTCGGTGCGCATGGTGATCGCGGGGTAGTTGCCGACGAAGTTGCCGTTCGCGTCGAAGTACGCCAAAACCCAAGCGGTCTTCGGGTACGCGGGCGACTGCGAGCTCTTCTTCGTCGCCAAGGCGATCAGCGTCGGAGCTTCGCCGACCACCGCCGGCACGCGGTACCAATTGATGCCGTTGTCGAGCGAGAAGCCCTCGAAGTCCGTATTCGGAATGCCCCCCACGTTCCCGCTGCATTCCCACACGGCGACCTTGCTCCAGGCCCACTCGTCAACCCCGGTCATGGCCGCCGGGTCGGTCCACGAAAACTGGTTACCGTTCGCAGGCGGGGTTTCTTCAATGTACGTGTTCTTCACGCATCCGATCGATGCCGCAGCCGCGCTACCGCCGTATCCCAGCGTGAGCACGGTGGATGCGCCCAGCGCGCCCTTCAGGACTCGCCTTCGCTGCTCGACCGTCTCGTTGTTCCGGATCCTGTCCATCATCAATCCCTGATTCCGCTGGTGCCTGATTTCATTATATCTGCCGCCCGACGTCTTTCCGATGAACCTTGCCCAGACCGTAGCAAATATCACGCCCGCGTCGAAAAATCGACGCAAGTCGCTGATTTCAAAATAGGTGTGCTGTGCGGGCAGATCGCGCTCCGGGGCCGAGTGTAAAAAACGCCGACGCATCCGCTCCTGCTTCGGGGCGTTTCAGTCCCTGCGCCGCGCCAACTCCTCGTTCAGCCGCGTGGCCAGCCGGAGGGACTCGCGCAGGTAGGCGCGGCCGAACAGGTTGAGGTGGTTGAGCAGGTGATAGAGGCTGTACAGCGGCTTGCGCTGCTCGTAGTCCTCGTGCAGCGGCCAGGCGCGCCGGTAGGCGGCGTAGAAGGCCGCAGGGAAACCACCGAAGAGCTCGCTCATGGCGAGGTCGGCTTCGCGGTCGCCGCGGTGCACCGCGGGATCGAACACCACCGGCGTGCCGTCGGCCAGCACCGCCGCGTTGCCGTGCCAGAGGTCGCCATGGAGCAGGCTTTCGGGCGGGCGGTAGTCGAGGAAGAGCGCGGGGACGCGGTCGAGCAGGCGGTCGGCCTGGCGCTGCAGCTCGATGTCGAAACCCTGCGCGCGGGCGCGCGCGAACTGCGGGCGCAGGCGCTGCTCGACGAAGAAGCGCGCCCAGTTGTCGCGCTCGGTGTTCGCCTGCGGCGTGCGCCCGATGAAGTTGTCGCGCGGCCAGCCGAAGTGCTCGCCGACGTCGCGGTGCAGCGCCGCCAGCGCCTCGGCGAAGCGGGCGCCGTCGGCCGCGCTGGTCAGCGGCTGCAGGTCGAGCCATTCCAGCACCAGGATGGCGTGGGCCTCGTCCCCCCCGCGCGCGATCACCGCCGGGGTGCGCAGGCTGCCGCTTGCCGCGATCGCGCCGAGGCCGTCGGCCTCGGCCTCGAACATCGGCGCCTGGGCGGCAGGGGCGAGCTTGGCGAAGAAACGTGCGCCACCGGCGTCCTGGAGGCGCAGCGCGGTGTGGATGCTGCCGCCGCTCACCGGCTCGGCGGAGACGATGCGCAGCTGCTCGCCCATGGCGGCGCGCAGGGCGGCCTCGACGGCGGGAAGGGCGGGGTGGGGCGTCGGCGATTCGTTCATAGATTGGCGATGCGGGCACTGGCTTGCGACAGGCGCGTCGCCAGCACCTCGAGGAAAGCCTGGTAGAAATGCATGCGCAGGGTCTCGCTGGCGCGCTCGAGCGCGCGCGCGCGAATCGTCACCAGCTCGGTGTCCGCGGCGGCCTCGACCGAGGCCGAGCGCACGCCGGAGATGGTGGAGAACACCGCGATCTCGCCGAAGCAGTCGCCCGGGTTGAGCACCTCGAGCAGGCGTCCCTGCTTGCTCACCCGCGCCTCGCCGGCGAGCACGAAGCAGATGGCGTCGCCGCGCTCGCCCTCCTTGATGATCACCGTGCCCGCGAGCGCGCGGTCGAAGCGCGACAGCCCGATCACCTCCCACAGCTCGGCGTCGGCGAAGCGGCGGAAGAAGCGCATCGTGCGCAGCGCCTCGAACTTGCCGGTGTCGCCGAGGCGGTCCGGGGCGAGCGCGAGGCTGCGGTTGCGGAAGGCGAGCGCGAGGTCGTGGGAGAACTCGCTCCAGCTCTGGTAGCGGCGCTCGATGTCCTTCTCGGTGGCGCGGCGCACGATCGCGTCGAGCGCCTCGGGTACCTCGGGGCGCAGCTCGGAGGGCGGCGGCGGGGTGTCGTGTGCGATGCTGTAGAGCAGGCTGTAGCTGTTCTCCTGCTCGAAGGGCAGGTGGCCGGTGAGGAGCTGGAACATCACCACGCCGAGCGAGTAGATGTCGGTGCGGTGGTCGAGCGGCACCTCGCGCACCTGCTGCGGCGACATGTAGGCGGGCGAGCCGACGCCGGCGATCTGCGTGGTCTCGCGCGCGGTGTGCAGCGCGGCGCCGAAGTCGGAGATGCGGATGTCGCTGCCGCCGGGCGCCATCAGCAGGATGTTGGCCGGCTTGATGTCGCGGTGCGTGATGCCCTGGTGGAAGGCGTAGTCGAGCGCGCGCGTGGCCTTGAAGACGATCTCGATGACGCGCCCGAAGGGGGCCAGCGTCGCCGGCGTCGCGATGTCCTCGAGCGTGCCGCCGGGCACGTGGTCCATCACCAGCCAGGCATCCTCGTCGGTGACCAGCGCATCGTGGATGCGCACGATGTGCGGATGGGCGAGCTTGCCGGCGAGCGCGGCCTCGTTGAGGAAGAGCTGACGCAGCAGGCGGCCGCGCTGCGGATCGGCGAGGATCTCGCGGCGCAGGCGCTTGATCGCCACCTCGACCTGGCGGAACGGGTCCCAGGCGAGATGGACGCTGCTGGTGGCGCCCTTGCCGATGCGGCGGAGAAGCTCGTACTTGCCGATGCGCTCGGCCGCCGCTGTGGTCATGGGCGTCGGATCGGGCTCAGCCTTGGCCGAGGCCGATGCGGGCGCGCGCCACCGCGGCGCGCACCTGCTCGGGCGCGGTGCCGCCGATGTGCTTGCGCGAGGCCAGCGAGCCTTCGACGGTGAGGACGCCGAAGACGTCCTCACCGAGGCGCTCGGCGGCGCCGGGCACGTGGGCCATGGCGATGCGCAGCTCGTCGAGGGTGAACTGCGGCAGGTCGCAGCCCTTGACCTCGGCTGCGCGCACCGCCAGCGCCACGGCCTCGTGGGCGTCGCGGAAGGGCAGGCCCTTCTTCACCAGGTAGTCGGCGAGGTCGGTGGCGGTGGCATAGCCCTGGCTGAGCGCGCCGCGCATGGCCTCTGCCTTGACGCGGATGCCGCCGATCATGTCGGCGTAGATGCGAAGCGTGTCGATGACCGTGTCGGCGGTGTCGAACAAGGGCTCCTTGTCTTCCTGGTTGTCCTTGTTGTACGCCAGCGGCTGGCCCTTCATCAGCGTGAGCAGGGCGACCAGGCTGCCATTGACGCGGCCGGTCTTGCCGCGCACCAGCTCGGGCACGTCGGGGTTCTTCTTCTGCGGCATGATCGAGCTGCCGGTGCAGAAGCGGTCGGCGAGGTCGATGAAGCCCACGCGCGGGCTCATCCACAGGATCAGCTCCTCGGACAGGCGCGACAGGTGGGTCATCAGCAGCGCGCTGGCGGCGCAGAACTCGATCGCGAAGTCGCGGTCGCTGACGGCGTCGAGCGAGTTGTAGCAGACCTCGTCGAAGCCGAGCTCTGAAGCGACGAACTCGCGGTCGATCGGGTAGCTGGTGCCGGCGAGCGCGGCCGAGCCGAGCGGCAGGCGATTGACGCGCTTGCGGCAGTCGGCGAAGCGCTCGGCGTCGCGCCGGCTCATCTCGAAGTAGGCCATCAGGTGGTGGCCGAAGGTGACCGGCTGCGCCACCTGCAGGTGGGTGAAGCCGGGCAGCGGCGTGCCGGCATGGGTTTCGGCGACCTCGAGCAGGCGGGCCTGGAACTCGGCGATCAGCCCGAGGATGCGGTCGATCGCGTCGCGCAGCCACAGGCGGATGTCGGTGGCGACCTGGTCGTTGCGGCTGCGGCCGGTGTGCAGGCGTTTTCCCGCGTCGCCCACCAGCGCGGTGAGGCGCTTCTCGATGTTCAGGTGCACGTCCTCGTCGTCGAGGCTCCAGGCAAATTCGCCGCGCTCGATCTCGCCGGCGATCTGTGCCATCCCGCGCTCGATGTCGACGAGATCCTGCGTGCCGATGATGCCCTGGCGGGCGAGCATCCTGGCGTGCGCGAGCGAGCCGCGGATGTCCTGCGCGGCCATGCGCTGGTCGAAGGACACGCTCGCCGTGTAGCGCTTGACGAGTTCGGAAACGGGTTCGGAGAAGCGGCCGGACCAGGCCTTGGCGCTCGCGTCGGCGGGGGCGTTGGCGCTGGCGGCCGGCGTCGTGGTGTCTGTCATAATCGGGGTGTTGAAAACGGAAAGGGCCGGCCCTGCGCTGCCGGCCCGGCATGGAACGATTACGGGAAGGGGCGCCGCCTGCGGTGGCGCGCGTAGATGGCCGAAAGTATAAAGCAAAAGCCCCCGGCGCTCGGCGCGCCGGGCCTGCCCGACTTCCGCAACCTCGGGGTGATGTTGCGCGTCCTGCTGGCGGTGAACCTCTTCGCCGCGCTCACCGTGGCGATCCGGCTCGATGCGCCCGCCCGGCTCGCCGACGAGCTCGCGCTGATGGCCGGGCGGGTGGAGCTGCCGCTGCTGCTGAGCCTGGTGCTCCTCTACCTCGGCGCGCCCGGGCTGAGTGCGCTGCCGGTCGCGGCCGGGCGCGGCGTCGTACTCGTGCTCGCCAGCCTGGCGGCGATCGCCGCCAGCCTGCTCGCCGCGGTGCCGGCCGTGGAGTGGTGGCGACCACTGGGCTGGGCGTGGCTCGCCGCTGCGCTCTGCCTGGCGTATTTCGACTGGCGCAGCCGGCGCCTGTCGCCGGCGCTCGCCGAGGCGCGGCTGATCGCACTGACCGCGCGCATCCGGCCGCACTTCTTCTTCAACTGCCTGAACGGCGTGCTCGGCGTCATCCGCTCCGAGCCGCGCCGCGCGGAACAGGCGCTGGAGGAGCTCGCCGACCTGTTCCGCGCGCTGATGCAGGACGGCCGCGAGCGCGTGACGCTGGCCGAGGAGATCGAGCTCGCCGAGCGCTATCTCGGGCTGGAGCGCCTGCGGCTCGGCGAGCGCCTCGCGGTGCGCTGGGAGTTTGGAGGAGGGGGTGGAGAGGCGGAAGAGGACGGGGAAGGCGGGGAAGGCGGGGAGGGCGGACGAGGTGGTGACGGCGGCGAGAGGCGTACGCGCGTGCCCACGGAACTGCTGCGCGCCCGCATGCCCTCGCTGCTGCTTCAACCCCTGCTCGAAAATGCCGTCTACCACGGCATCGAGCCTGCCGCCGCCGCGGGTGAGGTGATCGTCCGCATCGCGCGCCACGGCAAGGAGCTTTGCATCGAGGTGGACAACCCGGTCGCCGCGCAGGGGGCGCACCATGTCGGCAACCGCATGGCGCTGGATAACATCCGCGAGCGCCTGATGCTGTTCCACGACCTCGAGGCGAGGCTGGAGATCGACGAGGCGGATGGCCGCTACCGGGTGCGCATCCGCCTGCCCTGGGAGAGGGAGGCCGCATGACCGCAACCGCACCCGAGGCTGTCGCGGCGCTGCGCGTGCTCGTCGTCGATGACGAAGCGCCGGCGCGTGCGCGCCTGCGCGACCTGCTCGGCGACGTCGCCGGGCAGCAGCCCAACGCGATCGTCGGCATGGCCGCCAACGGCGTCGAGGCACTGCGACTGCTCGACTCCGCGGCGGCGGACGTGGTGCTGGCCGACATCCGCATGCCGGTGATGGACGGCGTGGAGCTCGCCCGCCACCTCGCCCGCCTGCCGGCGCCTCCGGCGCTGGTCTTCGTGACCGCCTACGACCAGTACGCGGTGCAGGCCTTCGAGCTCGCCGCGGTGGATTACCTGCTCAAGCCGGTGCGCGCGCAGCGCCTGGCCGCGGCGCTCGAGCGCGTACGCGCGCGCCGCGCGCCGCCGGCGGCCGACGTGCTGGCCACGCTGGCGACGCGCGCGCGTCGCCACTTCAGTGTCGCGGAGTGCGGCCGCATTCTTCTGGTGCCGGTGGCCGAGGTGCGCTATCTGCGTGCCGAGCTCAAGTACGTCACCGCGCGCACCGCGGCGCGCGAGTATGTGCTCGACGAGTCGCTGGTGCAGATCGAGCAGGAGTTTCCGCGCAGTTTCCTGCGCCTGCACCGCAACTGCCTGGTCGCGCTCGCCGCGGTGGCGGGTGTGGAGCGGGCAGCGGAGCGGGATGGACAGAAGGAGGCCGAGCCGCGCTGGGAGGTGCTGTTGCGCGATCTGCCCGAGCGTCTGCCGGTGAGCCGGCGGCAGTGGCCGGCGGTGCGGCAGGCGCTTGGCCTGTAAGACGGCTCAGCCGCTGTTGCGCAAGCCCGCGGCGATGCCGTTGATGGAGATGTGGATGCCGAGCCGGATGCGCTCGTCGATGCCGCCCGCCTCGGCGGCGTCGCGGTGGCGGCGCAGCAGCTCGACCTGGACGTGGTTGAGCGGGTCGAGGTAGGGGAAGCGGTTGCGGATCGAGCGCTTGAGCAGCGGGTTGGCGTCGAGCAGCTCGCTCTGGCCGGTGATCCGCAGTACCGCCCCGACCGTGGCCTGGTGCTCGGCGCGGATGCGCCCGAAGATCGTGTCGCGCAGCGCCGCGTCCTTGACCAGCTCGGCGTAGCGGCTGGCGATCGCGAGGTCGGTCTTGGACAGCACCATGTCCATGTTCGACAGCAGGGTCTGGAAGAAGGGCCATTCCATGTTCATGCGCTGCAAGAGCGCCAGGCCGTCGTCCGGGTTGGCGGTGAGGAAATCGCGCACCGCGCTGCCGAAGCCGTACCAGCCCGGCAGCATCACCCGGCACTGCGACCAGCTGAACACCCAGGGGATCGCGCGCAGGTCCTCGATCGCGGTGCTCTTCTTGCGCGAGGCCGGGCGGCTGCCGATGTTGAGCGCCGCGATCTCGCTGATCACGGTCGACTCCCAGAAGTAGCGCTCGAAACCCTCGGTCTCGTAGACCAGGCCCCGGTAGGCCGCGAAGGCCGCGTCCGAGAGCGCCTGCATGGCGTCGAGGAAGGCGGGCGGCGTCGGGCTGGCGCTGGCCGGGCGCAGGCTGGACTCGAGCGTGGCGGCGACCAGCACCTCGAGGTTGCGCCGGCCGACTTCCGGATTGCCATATTTGGCGCCGATCACCTCGCCCTGTTCGGTGAGGCGGATCTGCCCCTGCACCGCGCCCTCGGGCTGGGCGAGGATGGCCTGGTAGCTCGGGCCGCCGCCACGGCCCACCGAGCCCCCGCGGCCGTGGAAGAGGCGCAGGCGCACGCCGTGGCGCGCGAAGGTTTCGACCAGCTCGCCCTCGGCCTTGTAGAGCGCCCAGCCCGAGGTCAGGAAGCCGCCGTCCTTGTTGCTGTCGGAGTAGCCGAGCATGACCTCCTGGGTGTGGTCGCGCGCTTCGAGCAGTCCGCGGTAGGCGGGGATCGAGAAGATGCGCGCCATCACGCCGGCGGCGTTCTCGAGGTCGCCGATGGTCTCGAAGAGCGGCACGATGTTCACGTCGAGCGCGTTCTCGAGCGGGCGCAGGAGGCCCGCCTCCTTCAGCAGCACCGCGAGTTCGAGCAGGTCGGAGACGTCGTCGGTCTTGGAAATGATGCAGTTGCGGATCGCCGCCGTGCCGTAGCGCAGGTGGGCCTGGCGGGCGGCGCGGAAGATCGCCAGCTCGCCCTCGGTCTCGTCCGTGTAGCGGACGTGCGGCGAGGCGAGCGGGCGCGCGGTGGCGAGTTCTTCGAGCAGCAGCGCACAGCGCGCGTCCTCGTCGAGGCTGGCATAGGCGGTGCCGGGGCAGGCGCGTTCGAGCAGCTCGGCGACCGTGCGTTCGTGCACATCCGAGTTCTGGCGCAGGTCGAGCGGGGCGAGATGGAAGCCGAACACCTTCACCGCGCGGCGCAGGTGGCGCAGCCGCCCGCGCGTGAGCGCGCCCGAGCCGTTGGCGGCGAGCGAGCGGTGCAGCACCTCGAGGTCCTCGGCGAGCGCGGCCGCGCTCGGGTAGGGCTGGGCGGCGGCGACCGCGTGGCGTAGCGGGTCGTGGCCAAGCAGGCTGCGGTAGGTGGCGGCCAGGCGCGCGTAGATGCCCGAGATCGCGCGCCGGTAGGGCTCGTCGCTGCGATGCGGCGAGTGGTCGGGCGAGGCCTCGGCAAGCGCGAGCAGGGCATCGGAGGCCGAGACCAGGCCGATGCCGAGCGAGAGCTGCGAGCCCAGGATGTGCAACTCGTCCAGATAATGCCCGAGCGCGACCGCGCACTGCATGGCGAGCGCGCGCTCGAGCACCTCGGCGGTGACGAAGGGGTTGCCGTCGCGGTCGCCGCCGATCCAGCTCCCCACCTGCACGAAGGCGGCGAGCTCGGGCGTGCCCAGCGCCCGGTCGGCGGCGGCGAGACGGTCCTCCAGGCTGGCGTAGAGCCGTGGCAGTTCGCGCAGGAAGGTGGTCTCGAAGTAGGACAGGCCGTTGTTGACCTCGTCGATCACCGACAGCTTGGCGGTGCGCAGCATGCGCGTCTGCCACAGCGTCAGCACCGCGCGACGCAGCGCCTCGTCGTTGGCCTCGGCCTCCTCGGGGGTGAGCTGCATGCGGTCGCGCGCGTCCAGAAGCCGCGCGATCACGGTCTCGCAGTTGAGGATGCTCTTCCTCTGCACCTCGGTGGGGTGGGCGGTGAGCACCGGCGACACCAGCGCGCCGTCGAAGAAGCCGGCCAGCGCCGCGGGGTCGGCCGCACCGCTGTCGAGCGCGCGCTCGAGCGCGTGCGCCAGGCTGCCCTCGCGCGGTGCCGAGCCGGCGATCAGGTGCGCGCGCGAGCGCCGGATGTGGTGCTGGTCCTCGGCGATGTTGGCCAGGTGGGAGAAATAGCTGAAGGCGCGCACCACCTGGATGGTCTGCTCGCGTGACAAGGCGTCGAGGATGTCCTCCAGCTCGCGGCGCGCGGCGATGTCGTCGTCGCGGCGGAAGCGCACCGAGTTCTGGCGGATGCGTTCGATGAGGCCGAATGCGGCCTCGCCCTGCTGGTCGCGCACGGTGTCGCCGAGCAGGCGGCCGAGCAGGCGGATGTCGTCGCGGAGGGGGGCGTCCTTGTCCTGGTTCATTCTTTCGTTTCGGAATTCGATTGGAGGGGAGAGCGGAGCTTACCGCAAGCGGGTCGCTTTCCTGCCCGTTTCAGGTCGATCCCCGGTGCTGCCGTCTTTCGCGCCGGCTGCCCGGTGGGAGGCGGCGCGGCCGGCCCGCGTGCTAGAATGCGCCCAGTCGTGCGGACGCATTCAGCATTCTGTCATGTTGCGATGCATCATCCTGGCGCCCGTCGCCTCCGCACCTGTGCCCCCGTTTTCCAGGTGAATCCCGATCGTGAGTCAAAGCAGCCCCGAGCGCATCGTCATCGCAACCCGTGAGAGCCGTCTCGCCCTGTGGCAGGCCGAGCACATCAAGGCCCGCCTCGAGGCGCTCCACCCCGGCTGCCGGGTCGAGCTGCTCGGCATGACCACGCGTGGCGACCAGATCCTCGATCGTCCGCTCGCGAAGGTCGGCGGCAAGGGCCTGTTCGTCAAGGAGCTCGAGACCGCGCTGCTCGACGGCCGCGCAGACATCGCCGTGCATTCGATGAAGGACGTGCCGATGGTGATGGAGCCGGAGTTCGCGCTGCCCTGCATCACCGCGCGCGAGGTCCCGCTCGACGCCTTCGTCTCCAGCCGCTACGAGAGCCTCGCCGACATGCCCCCGGGTGCCGTGGTCGGGACCTCCTCGCTGCGCCGCGAGTCGCAGATCCACGCGCAGTATCCCTTCCTCGGCGTCACCAGTCTGCGTGGCAACCTCGATACCCGCCTGCGCAAGCTCGACGAGGGTCAGTACGACGCCATCATCCTCGCCGCCGCCGGCCTCACGCGGCTCGGCCTGGGCGAGCGCATCCGCTCGGTGATGCCGGCCGAGGTCTCGTTGCCCGCGGCCGGGCAGGGCGCGCTCGGCATCGAATGCCTGTCGGCGCGCGCGGACGTGATCGGCTGGCTGCAGCCGCTCGTCGATGCCGACACCACCGCGTGCGTCCTCGCCGAGCGCGCGGTCGCACGCGCGCTCGCCGGCAGCTGCGAGGTGCCGCTGGGCGCCTACGCGGTGATGCGCGAGGGGCGGCTGTGGTTGCGCGGCTTCGTCGCGCGCCCCGACGGCAGCACCATCGTGCGCGCCGAACGCGAGGGCGCGCCGGCCGAGGCCGAGGCGCTCGGGCGCGCGCTCGCCGACGACCTGCGGGCGCAGGGCGCGGAAGCGATCCTCGCCGAGCTCGGCTGAGCGGACGGCAAGGGAGGCGCGCGGTGACGACCCCGGCGGCAGCTTCCGATCTCCGGTCCGTGCGTCCCCTCGCCGGGCGCACCCTCGTCGTCATGCGCCCGCGCGAGCAGGCCGAAAGCCTGTGCGCCCGCCTCGAGGCCGCCGGCGGGCGTGCGCTGCGCTTTCCGGTGATCGCGGTCGGTCCGGCGCTCGATCCGGCGCCGCTGCAGGCCATCGTTGGCCGCCTCGACGAGTTCGACCTCGCCTTCTTCGTCAGCCCCAACGCGGTCGACCACGCCATGCGCGCGATCCTGCCGCAGCGCACCTGGCCCGCCCGCCTGCGTGTCGCCACCGTGGGCAAGGGCAGCCAGCGCGTGATGCAGGACTGGGGCTTCGCGAACGTCATCGCGCCGCAGGACGGTTTCGACAGCGAGGCCGTGATCGCCCTGCCCGAATTCGCCGCCGACGCGGTGCGCGGGCGCAAGGTGCTGATCTTCCGTGGCGACGGCGGCCGCGAACTGCTCGCCGACACCTTGCGCGAACGCGGCGCGAGCGTGGAATATGTCACCTGCTACCGACGCCATTGTCCCGAGGCCGATCCCGCGCTGCTGCTCGGGCCAGCGGCGCGGGGCGAGCTCGACGGCCTGCTGCTGACCAGCAGCGAGGGCGTACGCAATCTGGAATGCATGCTCGGCACGGAGGGGCTCGCCGCCCTGCGCGCCGTGACGGTGTTCGCCGCGCACCCGCGCATCGTCGCGCAGGCGCGTGCGGCCGGTTTCGAACGGGTGGTCGAGACGCCGGCCGGAGACGACGGTTTGATGCAGGCCCTAGAAAGCCATTTTGCCTAGACGTGGAACCATGAGACAAGAAAATCCCGCTCTGACCCAGCCGCCGCCGGCGACGTCCGCATCGCCGGCCCCGGAGGAGACCCGACCCGTCATCGAGGAGGTGGGCGTGCCCGAGGCACCGCCCGCAGCCGAGGTGGATCCCGCGGCGCGCGGCGCTGCGAGCGAGGGCGATCCGGTCGCCCCCGCCGCACGAACGGCGAACGCCGCCGAGGAGCAGCCCGCTCGCAGTCCCGCCGCGTGGTGGGCGCTGCTGCTGGCGCTGATCGCCGTCGGCGTGGCCGGCTGGTCGATCTGGCAGGCTCGCGAGATGCGCCTGCAGACGGGACAGCTGCGCGCGGAGGTCGCCAGCCGTCTCTCCGATGGCGAGACCATCGCCACCGAGGCGCGCGGGATGATGCGCCAGCAGCAGGAGGTCATCGCCTCGCTGCAGGGCAAGCTCGGTGCGCTCGAATCCAGGGTCGAGACCACACAGGGCCAGGCCGAGGCGCTCGAGGCGCTTTACCAGGAGTTCTCGCGCAGCCGCGAGGACGGCGTGCTCGCCGAAGTCGAGCAGGCCGTCGCGCTGGCCTCTCAGCAGCTGCAGATCGCGGGCAACGTCGAGGCCGCGCTGATCGGCCTGCAGGAGGCCGAGGCCCGGTTGGCGATCCACGATCGCGGCCAGCTCGCCACCCTCCGCCGTGCGCTCGTGCGCGACATCGAGGAGCTGCGCCTGCTGCCGGTGCTGGATGTTTCCGGCCTCAGCCTGCGCCTGGAGCTGATGCTCGAGCGTGCGGACACGCTGCCGCTCGCCTTCGAGAGCCCGCTGCCGGCTGCCGCTGCGGTGGGCGCGGAGATGGGGCCTGCCGATGGCGGTGGCTTCGTGGGCTGGATGGCCGGTGTGTGGCGCTTCGCGCAGAACGTCGCGGCCGATGCCTGGAGCGAGATCCGCACCCTGATCCGCGTCGAGCGCCTCGACCAGGAAGATCCGGTGCTGCTCGCGCCCGAGCAGAACACCTTCCTGCGCGAGAACCTCAAGATGCGCCTGCTCACCGCGCGCCTCGCGCTGATGGCGCGCGACGGCCGCAGCTACGCAGCCGATCTTGCCCAGGCCCGCCAGTGGTTGGAGCGTTTCTACGACCTGCGCGACGAGCGGGTGCAGGCCGCGCTCGGCGAGTTGAAGCAACTCGAGGCGGTGAAGGTGCGCTACGCGCCGCCCGATCTGAGCGAGACCTTCAGCGCCTTGCGCAGCGTGCAGTCGCGCGCTGGCCGCAGCGGCGCGGATGCGCGCGGCGCTGCCGCGCCTGCGCAGGCAGCGCCTGCAGCCGCTGCCGCGCCCGCTCCTGCGTCCGCCCCTGCCGAAGCGCCCGTGGCGACTGCCGAGACCCCGGCATCCGCAGCCCAGGGAGCGGCGAACCAGCCTGCCGCTGCCGAGGCGCAGCCTGCTGCGCCGGCCGAGCAGGCGCCTGCGGGCTCCGTGACCGACGCTGCCGCCCCGGCGGCGAGCCAGTGAGGGCCGAACGATGCGCGCACTGATCTGGCTGATCGGCATCTTCGCCCTCGCCGTCGGCGTGACGATGCTGGCCGGCGTGAATGACGGCTACGTTCTCGTCGTGCTGTCGCCGTGGCGGGCCCAGGTTTCGCTGAACCTCTTCATCGTGGTGCTGGTGGTGGGCGTCGCCCTCATCCACCTGCTGCTGCGCATGGTGACCCGTACCGTGCAGCTGCCCGGCCGGGTGGCGCGCTGGCGCGAGCGCCGGCGTCGCGACAAGGCCGACCGGGCGCTGCACGGCTCGGTGACGGCGCTCTTCGAGGGGCGTTACTCGGAAGCCCTCAAATCCGCCTCGACCGCCTATTCGGCGAGCGATGGTTCGCCGATGGCCGCGCTGGTCGCAGCGCGCGCCGCCTACGGCCTGCAGGACGACACCCGCTACCGCGAGTGGCTGGACCACGCCGCCGAACAGGGCAAGGAGAGCGAGGTGGCCCGCCTGATGACCGAGGCCGAGCTCGCCATCGATGCCCGCCAGTTCGAGCTCGCGGCGGCACGCCTGGCGCAACTGCGCGAGACGGGGCAAAAGCACATCGCGATGCTGCGCCTGGAGAGCAAGGTGGCCTACGAGCTCGGGCGCTGGGAAGAGCTGGTGAACAATGTGCGCCAGCTGCGCAAGCACAAGGCTTTGACCGCGGAGCAGGCTGCGCCCGCGCTGCGTCGTGCCCACGTCGAGCGCATGCGCCAGCTCGTGGGTGATGCGTCCGCCTTGCTCGGGTACTGGCAGGAGATTCCCTCCGAGGAGCTTGCCGACCGGGGGCTGATCAAGGAGGTGCTGCCGCTGATGGCGCGCGCGGGTCAGGCGATGCACATGCGCGCGCAGACCGAGACCTTGCTCGACGAGCAGTGGGACAGCGATCTGGCGCGCCTGTACGCGAGCTGTGCGAACACCATGGACGACACCAACGCTTGCCTGCACAAGGCCGAAGCCTGGCTGGAGAAGCAGCCGCGCGACGCGGGCCTGCTGTTCGCCCTCGGCCAGCTTTGCCGTCGGGTGGAGCTATGGGGCAAGGCGCAGAGCTATCTCGAGGCCTCGTTGAGCGTCGACCCGCAGGTCGGCACCCATCTGGCGCTCGCGCATCTCTTCGAGACCCTGGAGCGCCGTGACGAGTCCCAGCGCCACTACCGCGCCGCGGCCGAGAAGATGGCGGTCGGCGCGCTGGCCTGAGCGAAGAATCACGCAGAGAGATCCCGGGGCCGCGAGGCCCCGTTTTTTTGTCCGCTGCTCGCGATCCGACAAATCAGGCCCAAGCGCGCGGGACGAGGAATTCCTCGTACAGCCTGGCCTCGGGCGAGCCCTCCTGCGGGCGCCAGTCGTAGCGCCACTTCACCACCGGCGGCATCGACATCAGGATGGATTCGGTGCGTCCGCCCGACTGCAGGCCGAACAGCGTGCCGCGGTCGAAGACGAGATTGAACTCGACGTAGCGGCCGCGCCGGTAAGCCTGGAAGTCGCGTTCGCGCTCGCCGTAGGGGATGTCGCGGCGGCGCTCGACGATGGGCAGGTACCCACCCAGGAAGGCCTCGCCCACCGCCTTGGTGAGGCCGAAGGCGGTGTCGAAACCGGTCTTTCCGTCGGCGCCGAGGTCGTCGAAGAACAGCCCGCCCACGCCGCGCGGCTCGTTGCGGTGCTTGAGGAAGAAGTAGCGGTCGCACCAGTCCTTGAGGCGGGCGTACTCGGCCTCGCCGCCCCAGGGTAGCACCGCCGCCTTGCAGCTGCGATGGAAGTGGCGCACGTCCTCCTCGAAGGGGTAGTAGGGCGTCAGGTCCATGCCGCCGCCGAACCACCACACCGGATCCTTGCCTTCGGCCAGCGCGACGAAGCAGCGCACGTTCATATGCACGGTGGGGCAATACGGATTGCGCGGATGCAGCACCAGCGACACGCCCATGGCCTCGAAGCGGCGGCCGGCGAGCTCGGGGCGATGCGCCGTGGCCGAGGCGGGCATGCCGTCTCCCATCACGTGCGAGAAGTTCACCCCGCCGCGCTCGAAGAAATTGCCGTCCTCGATCACTCGGGTGAGGCCGCCGCCACCGCCCGGGCGGTCCCAGCCGTCGCTGCGGAAGGCCTGGCCGTCGAAGGCCTCGAGGCGCTCGACGATGTGGCGCTGCAGCTCGGTGAACCAGGGTTTGACGCTGCGTGGATCCATGCGGGACCTCCGTGGCATTGGCGCGCCAGCGCCCCGCGAGAGCTTCGCGCGCGGACGTCGGCGCTGGGTGAGAGCTACGCCGTCGCTCGCGGAGGCGGAGACGGCGATGGGGCGCCTGCACGGCGCCCGGCGATCAGGCGGTCTTGCGGCCGATCGCGCGGTGGCCGATGTCGCGGCGGTACTGGCGGCCTTCGAAGACGATGCCGTCGGCGACCTCGTAGGCGCGCTTCTGCGCGCTGCGCACGTTGTCGCCGAGCGCGGTCACGCACAGCACGCGCCCGCCGGCAGTGACGACCTGGCTGTCCTGCAGCGCGGTGCCGGCGTGGAAGACATGCACGTCCTCCTGCTCGGAGGCGGGCAGCCCGGTGATGACGTCGCCCTTGCGCGGGCTCTCCGGGTAGCCTGCAGCGGCGAGCACGACGCCGAGCGCGAAGCGGCGGTCCCACTCGGCCTCGGTCTGGTCGAGCTTGCCGGCGATGGCGGCTTCGATCAGATCGGCGAGATCGGTCTTCAGACGCATCATGATCGGCTGCGTCTCGGGATCGCCCATGCGACAGTTGAACTCGACCACGCGCGGCTTGCCCTCGCCGTCGATCATCAGCCCGGCGTAAAGGAATCCGGTGTAGGGCAGGCCCTCGGCGGCCATGCCGGTCAGCGTCGGGTTGATGACCTCGCGCATCACGCGCGCATGCACGTCGGGGGTGACCACCGGGGCGGGCGAGTAGGCGCCCATGCCGCCGGTGTTGGGGCCCTGGTCGCCGTCGTGCAGGCGCTTGTGGTCCTGGCTGGTGGCGAGCGCGAGCGCGTGCTTGCCGTCGGCCATGACGATGAAGCTGGCCTCCTCGCCCTCCATGAACTCCTCGATGACGACGCGCGCACCCGCATCGCCCATGCGGTTGTCGAGCAGCATCATGTCGATCGCGGCGTGCGCCTCGTCGGCCGTCATCGCCACCACCACGCCCTTGCCCGCGGCCAGGCCATCGGCCTTGATCACGATCGGCGCACCCTCGGCGTCGACGTAGGCGTGTGCGGCGGCGGCATCCGCGAAGGTCTGGTACTTCGCGGTCGGGATGTTGTGGCGGACGAGGAACTGCTTGGCGAAGTCCTTCGAGCTCTCGAGCTGGGCGGCGGCCTTGGTCGGACCGAAGATCGGCAGGCCGGCGGCGCGGAAGGCATCGACCACGCCAGCCGCCAGCGGCGCCTCGGGGCCGACCACGGTGAAGGCGACGTGCTCGTGCTTGGCGAGCTCGACCAGCACCTTGATGTCGGTGACGGGAACGTTCTGCAGCAGCTTTTCGGCAGCGGTGCCGGGGTTGCCCGGCGCCACCAGCACGCGGGTGACCTTGGGCGACTGGGCAAGTTTCCAGGCCAGCGCGTGTTCGCGGCCGCCGGAACCGATGACGAGGACTTTCATGTGCTGCTCCGAAGCTCTGCTGGGGTGGTCGTTCTTAGTGACGGAAGTGACGGAAGCCGGTGAACACCATGGCGATGTCCTGCTCGTTGGCTGCCGCGATCACCTCTTCGTCGCGCATCGATCCGCCGGGCTGGATCACCGCGGTCGCACCCGCCTGGGCGAGCACGTCGAGGCCGTCGCGGAAGGGGAAGAAGGCGTCCGAGGCGACCACGCAGCCGGCGATCTGCAGACCGGCGTTCTCGGCCTTGATCCTGGCGATGCGCGCCGAGTCGACGCGGCTCATCTGGCCGGCACCGACGCCGATGGTCATGCCGTCCTTGCAGTACACGATGGCGTTGGACTTGACGTACTTGGCCACGCGCCAGGCGAAGAGCATGTCGCGCATCTCGGCTTCCGTCGGCGCCCGCTTCGTGACGACCTTGAGGTCGGCGATCTGGATGCGGGCCTCGTCGGCGCTCTGCACCAGCAGGCCGCCACCGACGCGCTTGTAGTCGAAGGCACCGGCAGGCTGTCCGAGCGCGCAGGTGAGCACGCGCACGTTCTTCTTGCTCGCGAGCAGCTCGAGCGCGTCGGCGGTGTAGGACGGCGCGATCAGCACCTCGAGGAACTGTGCCGAAACGGCCTCGGCCGCGGCACGGTCGACCTCGCCGTTGAACGCGATGATGCCGCCGAAGGCCGAGGTGGGGTCGGTGGAGAAGGCCTTCTTGTAGGCCTCGAGCGGGCTGGCGGCGACGGCCACGCCACAGGGATTGGCGTGCTTGACGATGACGCAGGCCGCCGCCGAGCCGTCGAAGGCCTTCACGCATTCCCAGGCCGCGTCGGCGTCGGCGATGTTGTTGTAGGACAGCTCCTTGCCCTGCAGCTGGGTGTAGCCGGCCACGCCGCCCTCGGCCGCGCCGGGCTGGCGGTAGAAGGCCGCGGTCTGGTGCGGGTTCTCGCCGTAGCGCAGGTCCTGCACCTTGTCGAAGGCGAGCTGCAGGCGCTCGGGATAGGTCTGCAGCGACACGTCGCCGGCCTCGTTGGTGACGAGCGCGGTGAGGTAGTTGGAGATCGCCGAGTCGTAGCGCGCGGTGTGGGTGAAGGCCTTCACCGCGAGCGCGAAGCGGGTCTTGTGGCTGAGCTTGCCGGCGTTGGCCTCGAGCTCTTCGATGATGCAGCCGTAGTCCTCGGGGTCGGTGACGATGCCGACGCCGCCCTGCTCGTTGCCGTGGTTCTTGGCCGCGGCGCGCACCATGGTGGGGCCGCCGATGTCGATGTTCTCGATCGCGTCTTCCAGCGTGCAGTCGGGCTTGGCCACGGTCTGCTGGAAGGGGTAGAGATTGACCACCACCAGGTCGATGCGGCCGATGTCGTGGGCGGCGATGGTGTCCATGTGTTCGGCGAGATCGCGGCGGGCGAGGATGCCGCCATGCACCTTCGGGTGCAGGGTCTTGACCCGGCCGTCCAGCATCTCGGGGAAGCCGGTGTGCTCGGAGACGTCGGTCACCGGCAGGCCGGCCTCGCGCAGCAGGCTGGCGGTGCCGCCGGTCGACAGCAGCTTGATGCCGAGCGCGGAGAGCTTGCGGGCGAAGTCGAGCACGCCACGTTTGTCGGAGACGCTGATCAGGGCTTGGGTCACGTTCATCGTTGGGCCGGAAGCGGAAGGATGGAGGAAAAGGGGAAGCACCCGCTCAGAGCAGGTCGTATTCGGTCAGCTTGCGCCGC
The DNA here is from genome assembly GCF_055393985.1 of Thauera sp. DNT-1. Taxonomy (NCBI): domain Bacteria; kingdom Pseudomonadati; phylum Pseudomonadota; class Betaproteobacteria; order Rhodocyclales; family Zoogloeaceae; genus Thauera; species Thauera sp. DNT-1. The sequence goes on from NZ_AP043752.1 coordinate 4,264,231, forward strand.
AGCGTGTTGCGGTTGATGCCGAGCATCTCGGCGGCCACGGTCTGGTTGCCCCTGGCCTGCTGGAGGACGAAGGCCAGCATCGGACGCTCGACGTTGCGGATCACCATGTCGTGGATCGCCGCCGGCTTCTCGCCGTCGAGGTCTCGGAAATACTGGTCGAGGGTGCGGACGACGGCGTCCGCGATCTCGTTGCTGCGGCTCATGCTGCGAGTTCCTGCGGATATTCGGCGTGCGGCGCGCGCTCGTGCTCGTAGCTCAGGCGGGCGCCGGCCTCGGCGAGCTGGCCGAAGAAGTCGTCCACCGCGGCGAGCTGGGCGGGAATGTCGGGGATCTGGTTCATCGCGCGGCGGAAGGCCGCCGAGCCCACCAGGCCCTTGGTGTACCAGGAGATGTGCTTGCGCGCGATCTTGACGCCGCGGTCGTCGCCGTAGAAGGCGTAGAGGTCGGCGAGGTGCTCGCGGCACACCTGGTGGATCTCGCTCACCAGCGGCGGCGGCAGGAGCTCGCCGGTGGCGAGGAAATGCTCGATCTCGCGGAAGATCCACGGCCGGCCCTGCGCCGCGCGCCCGATCATGACGCCGTCGGCGCCGGTGTAGTCGAGCACGTGCTTGGCTTTCTGCGGGCTGCTGATGTCGCCGTTGGCGATCACCGGGATGTTCACGAGGGTCTTGACGTGGGCGATGGTGTCGTACTCCGCCTCGCCCATGTACTGGTCGGCCCGGGTACGGCCGTGGATGGCGATGGCGCGGATGCCGGACTCCTCGGCGATGCGCGCGATCGTCGGCGCGTTCTTGTTGGCGCGGTTCCAGCCGGTGCGGAACTTGAGCGTGACCGGGGTATCGGGCACAGCCTTGACTACGGCCTCGAGGATGCGCGCGACCAGCGGCTCGTCCTGCATCAGCGCCGAGCCGGCCATCACGTTGCACACCTTCTTGGCCGGGCAGCCCATGTTGATGTCGATGATCTGCGCGCCGTTGTCGGCGTTGAACTTCGCGGCCTCGGCCATCATCGCCGGATCGGCGCCGGCGATCTGCACCGAGATCGGATCGACCTCGCCGGTATGGTCGGCGCGGCGGCGGGTCTTCTCGCTGCCGTAGAGCAGCGAATTGGAGGTGACCATCTCGGATACGGCGACGCCTGCGCCCAGCTTTTTGCAGAGCTGGCGGAAGGGGCGGTCCGTCACGCCGGCCATGGGGGCGACGAAGAGGTTGTTGCGCAGGGTGAAGCCGGCAAACTGCATGGTTGGAAGGACGAGGGGAAACGAAGCATTTTACCCTATCGATCCTGGCCGTGCGCTTGTTGGGGCGCGTGTGCAACACGCTGATGCTGCGCAGCTCCCTGGAGGCGTCTGTCGGGCGCACGACGGATGGTGCGTCGGGCGTGGCGCGCTCTGCGTGTCGTGGTGTGCGTGGAGGCAGGGGGCGGTGAGTGCGAAAGGGCAACTGCTGCAGTGCGCGGCGCGGGGTCGCGGGGCCGGGGTGGAGGTCGCCGCCTGCCCTCGCGGCCCTTCGCTGCGCTGCGGGCTGCCCTCGGCGGAGGACGTCGCGGGGGCGGCGACCCCCACCCCGGCCCCGCGACCGGAAACGTGGGGGCGGCTTGCGGACGAAACCCGCTCGGGCTTCAGGGCTCGTTTGCTTGCTGCAGCGCCTGTTCGAGGTCGGCGATCAGGTCGTCGCTATCTTCGATGCCCACCGAGAGGCGCAGCAGGTCGAGCGGGCAGCGCGTGCCCGGACCCTCGATCGGGCCGCGGTGCTCGATCAGGCTCTCGACCGAGCCGAGCGAGGTCGCGCGGCGGAAGATCTTCACCGCGCCGGCGACCCGGCGTGCGGCATCCTCGCCGCCTCTCACGCGCAGCGACAGCATGGCGCCAAAGCCGCCTTCCATCTGGCGGCAGGCGATGTCGTGACCGCGGTGCGAGGGCAGGCCGGGGTAGAGCACGGCGAGCAGCGCCGGGTGATGTTCGAAATGCTGCGCGATGCGCAGCGCCGAGGCGGCAGCGGTGCGCACGCGGGGAAAGAGCGTGCGCAGGCCGCGGTTGAGCAGCCAGGCTTCGAACGGGCCGAGCACCGCGCCGCCGGCGGCCCGTGCGGTCTTGATGCGCGCCCAGAAGTCGTCCTCGGCGCGCGTCACCAGAACGCCGGCGACCACGTCCGAGTGGCCGTTCAGATATTTGGTCGCCGAGTGCATCACCACGTCGGCCCCGAGCGCCAGCGGCCGGGTGAAGACCGGGGTCGGCACGGTGGAGTCCACCACCAGGCGCGCGCCCGCGGCGTGGGCGAGTTCGGCGGCGCGCGCGATGTCGAGGATTTCCCAGGTCGGGTTTGCGGGCGTCTCCACCCACACCAGGTCGGCCGGGCGCTGCAGCAGTGCGGCGAGCTCCGCGGCGTCGGCGTAGAAATCGAGCGCGATCTGCCAGTTGGCGGCAAAGCCGATCATCCAGTTGCGCAGCGACCAGTACATGTCGTGCGGCGCGACGATGCGCGCGCCCGGCTTCAGCGCCAGCAGCACCGCCGAGGCCGCGGCCATGCCGGAGGCGAACAGCGCCGCTCGAGCGCCGCCTTCCAGCTCGCACAGCAGGGCCTCGGCGGGGTCGTAGGCCGGGCTGGCGTCGCGCGCGTAGATGCGCCCGCCGGGCAGGCTGCCATCCTCGGCGCGCTCGAAGGTGGTCGCCAGGTGGATCGGCGGCACGATGTCGCGGTGCGGCATCGGGGTGGCGCCCGTGCCCTGGGCGGCGAGGGTGGCAGGGGAGAGCTTGGCGTCGTGCTGCATGATGCGCGGTCCTTCGGGCGGGGGATGCGGTGAGGATGAGCAGGAGGGCGGATGCCCGGGTGGCGGCGAGCCTACAAGTTCCCCGTAGTGGTGTCGAGTCCGGGCTGCGGGTAAGATCTCAGGCTTTTTTCCAGTCCGGAAAGCTCCCGTGATCCGCATCGAAAACCTGCGCAAGACCTACCGTGCCGCCGACGGCCGCGAGGTGGAGGCGCTCGCCGACATCGAGCTCGAGATCGGCGCCGGCGAAGTGTTCGGCATCATCGGCCGCTCGGGCGCGGGCAAGAGCACGCTGATCCGTACCCTCAACCTGCTCGAACGCCCCTCGGCCGGGCGCGTGCTGATCGACGGCGAGGACATCACCACGCTCGACAGCGAGGGCCTGTACGCGCTGCGTCGGCGCGTCGGCATGATTTTCCAGCACTTCAACCTGCTCGGCGCCAAGACCGTCGCCGACAACATCGACTGGCCCCTGAAGGCGACCGGGCACACGAATGCCGCCGAGCGTGCGGAGAGGGTGAAGGAGCTGCTCGCGCTGGTCGGACTGTCCGAGCAGGGGCACAAGTATCCGTCGCAACTGTCGGGCGGGCAGAAGCAGCGCGTGGGCATCGCGCGCGCGCTCGCCAACCGGCCGCAGATCCTGCTGTGCGACGAGGCGACCTCGGCGCTCGACCCCGAGACCACCCAGTCCATCCTGCGCCTGCTGCTCGACATCAACCGCCAGCTCGGCCTCACGATCGTGCTGATCACCCACGAGATGCAGGTCATCCGCACCATCTGCGACCGCGTCGCGGTGATCGACGGCGGGCGCATCGTCGAGTCGGGCAGGGTGGCCGACGTCTTCCTGCACCCGCGGCATCCGGTCACGCGCAGCATGGTGGCGCAGAGCGACGCGCTCGCCGCGGCGAGCTTCGATCCGGCGCACGCCTACATGAAGGACAAGCTGCGCGGCACGCTGGTGCGCCTGACCTACATCGGCGACGTCACCTACCAGCCCATCCTGAGCCGCATCATGGCGGGCGCGAAGGTGCAGATCACGATCCTGCAGGGCGAGGTCTCGAGCATCAAGGACGTCCCTTTCGGCCAGCTGCTGCTCGAGCTCGAGGGCAGCGAGGACGACATCCGCGAGGTGTTCGCCGAGCTCGACCGCCACCAGATCCACCACGAGGTGCTGCAGTAATGGACCTGTCCGTCATCGACTGGAGCGACATCTGGATCGCGACCTGGGAGACCCTGGTCATGACCGGGGTGTCGCTGCTCTTCACCATCCTGCTCGGCCTGCCGCTGGGCATCCTGCTGTTCGTCACCGCCAGGCGCCAGCTGCTGGAGCAGGGCTTCGTCTATACGGTGCTGTCCTTCGTGGTCAACGTGCTGCGCTCGGTGCCCTTCCTGATCCTCTTGATCGTGATGATCCCGGTCACGGTGATCCTGATCGGCACCTCGCTCGGGGTCGAGGGCGCGATCCCGCCGCTGGTGGTGGGCACCGCGCCCTTCTTCGCGCGCCTGGTCGAGAACGTGCTGCGCGAGGTCGACCGCGGCGTCATCGAGGCCTGCCAGGCGATGGGCATCCGCACGCATCGCATCATCTTCGGTGCGCTGCTGCCCGAGGCCCTGCCCGGGCTGATCGCCGCGGTCACCGTGACGGCGATCACCTTGATGTCCTATGCTGCGATGTCCGGCGTGATCGGCGGCGGCGGCCTCGGCGACCTCGCGATCCGTTTCGGCTATCAGCGCTTCCAGACCGAGGTGATGGTGATCACCGTCGCCCTGCTGGTCGTGCTCGTCCAGATCATCCAGTACTCGGGCGACCGCCTGGTGCTGTATTTCACCCGCAAGTGATCCCCACGAAGGAGACTTCAACGATGTCGTTTACCCTGCGCAAACTCCTGGCGGCCGCCCTCGGCACGCTCACCCTGGCCGCCGGCACCGCCGCCGTGGCCGCCGACCGCCTGGTCATCGCCGCCACCCCGGTGCCGCACGCCGAGATCCTCGAGTTCGTCAAGCCGATGCTGGCCAAGGAGGGCGTGGAACTCGAGATCAAGGTGTTCACCGACTACGTCCAGCCCTCGATGCAGACCAACGAGAAGCGCGTCGACGGCAACTTCTTCCTGCACCAGCCCTACCTCGACGCGTTCAAGCAGAAGCAGAAGAACGACATCCAGACCGTGGTCGCCAAGGTCCACGTCGAGCCGCTGGGCGCCTACTCGGCCAAGCACAAGTCGGTGGCCGCCATCCCCGAGGGCGCGACGGTGGCGATCCCGAACGATCCGTCCAACTCGGGCCGCGCGCTGCTGCTGATGGCCAGGAACGGCCTCATCACGCTGAAGGACCTGAACAACATCTCGGCCACCCAGAAGGACATCGCCGACAACCCGAAGAAGCTCAAGATCCGCGAGCTCGAGGCTGCGACCCTGCCGCGCGTGCTCAACCAGGTCGACCTGGCGGTGATCAACACCAACTACGCGATCGAGGCCAAGCTCAACCCGGTCAAGGACTCGCTGTTCATCGAGGACGCCACCTCGCCCTACGCCAACCTGCTGGTGGCGCGCGAGGACAACGCGACCAGCCCGGCGATCAAGAAGCTCGCCGCCGCGCTGAACTCGCCCGAGGTCAGGCAGTTCCTCGCCGACAAATACCAGGGCGCGGTGGTGCCGGCGTTCTGATCGGTCGAGCCGCGGCGGTCTTGCAGGAGCGACGCGCGTCGCGACCGGCGGTGCCGGATGCGACCGGCGTTGGCGGGCGCGCAGCGGCTGCAATCGCGACTCGCGTCGCTCCCACGATCGCGACTCGCGTCGCTCCCACGATCGACATCTGTCCGCGCGCCAAGTTGCGGTGGTTCTCGTAGGAGCGACGCAAGTCGCGATTCGGGCGGCGCGTGAACCGCGGTGCTGCGGCCGCCCGGCATCACGGCCAGGCGCGCGCCCCGAACATCATGCGGCGTGCGACGAAGTTGCGCAGCGGTGGAATCAGGTCGAGGGCGAACAGCGCCGCGCCGCGCGCATGCCGCAGCGGTGCGAAGTCGTTGCTGAACACCCGCACCAGGGTGTCGGTGAAACGCATCGTGCCGAGGCGGTCCAGGGCGCGGGCGTTCGCATAGCCTGCGAGGATGGAAGTGGCGCCGGCGTCGAATAGGCTCGCAGCCGGGTCGTCGGAACGCTGTCGAGCCGCCTCGCTTGCGCGCAGCAGCGCGTCGGCAAGCGCCCACACATCCCGCAGCGCGAGGTTGAAGCCCTGTCCGGCGACCGGGTGCAGGGTCTGCGCGGCGTTGCCGAGCCACACCGTGCGCTGGGCGATGGTCGAGCGCCGGTAGCGCAGCACGAGCGGGTAGCGCAGGCGCGGACCGACGCCGGTGAGGCGCGCGCGGCCGCCGATGTGGGCCTGCAGGCGGGCGAGGTAGGCGGCATCGTCGAGCGCCAGCAGTTCGTCGGCCGTCGCGGGGCGGGCGACATGCACCAGCGCGTAGCCCTCGCCCTTGGGCAGCAGCGCCACCGGGCCCTGCGGGGTGAAGCGCTCGAAGGCGGTGTGGCGATGTCCGCCCGCGACCTGCACGTCGGCGATGAGCGCGTGCTGGCCGTAGTCGTGCTCGACCACGTTGGGGTCGCCCGCGCGCAGGCCACCCTCGGCGCAGGCCGCCAGGCGGGCGCGCAGGGTGGGGGCGGGCCGGCCGGCACCGGCCAGGCTGGCGATCACGTCGTCCTCGCCCGCGGCCAGGTTGGTGATCTCGGTCTCGTCGAACACCGGGATGCCCGCTGCATCGACCGCCTTGCGCAGGGCCGCGGCGAGCGCGCCGGCCGAGGCGACGTAGCCGAGCGCGGGCAGTTCGTGCTCGGCGGCGTCGATCAGGGTGCGGCCGAGCCCGCCCTGGTGCGAGATGTGGATGTGCTCGATCGCCGTGCTCGGCAGCCCATTCCACACGCCCAGTCGCTGCAGCGTGAGCCGGGTGCCGTGGGCGAGCGCGAGGTCGCGCGGGTCGCGCGCCACCGCCTCGCGCGTGCGCGCGTCGGCGAGCACGATGTCGAGGCCGGCGTACTTCAAGGTGAGCGCCAACGCCAGGCCGACCGGGCCGGCGCCGACGATCAGCAGGTCATGGATGCGGTCGGGAGCGTTGTCAGCCATGACGGAGGTCCCGCATCAAGGCCTCGATGTCCGCGACCGCCTTGGGCGCGTCCCCGGTGATCAGCTCGCAGCCGCCGGCGGTGACGACCGCGTCGTCCTCGATGCGGATGCCGATGTTCCAGAAGGCCTCGGGCACGTCGTCGGCGGGACGGATGTAGCAGCCCGGCTCGATGGTCAGCACCATTCCTTCGACCAGCGGCCGCCACTCGCCGCCGAGCTTGTATTCGCCGGCGTCGTGCACGTCCATGCCCAGCCAGTGGCCGGTGCGGTGCATGTAGAAGCGGCGATAGTCGCCGTTCTCGAGCACGCCGTCCAGGCTGCCCTGGAGGAGGCCGAGGTCGAGCATGCCCTGGGCGAGCACCTTCACCGCGGCGTCGTGCGGCTGGTTCCAGTGCGCGCCGGGGCGGGTGGCCTCGCGCGCGGCGGCCTGGGCGGCGAGCACGAGCTCGTAGACCTCGCGCTGCGGGCCGGAGAAGCGGCCGTTCACCGGGAAGGTCCGGGTGATGTCGGAGGCGTAGCCGTCGAGCTCGCAGCCGGCGTCGATCAGCAACAGGTCGCCGTCGCGCAGGATCTGGTCGTTGTCGACGTAGTGCAGCACGCAGGCGTTGGCGCCGCCGGCGACGATGCTGGTGTAGGCGGGGGCCTGGCTGCCGGCGGCGCGGAAGGCGTGCAGCAGCTCGGCCTCGATCTCGTATTCGAAGCGCCGCGGGCGGGTGGCGCGCATGGCGCGGCAGTGGGCGTCGGCCGAGATGCGGGCGGCGCGGCGCATCGTGGCGAGCTCGGAAGCGTCCTTGACGAGGCGCATCTCGTCGAGTTCGGCGCGCAGGTCGCGCACGGAATGCGGCGGGGTGAGGCCGCTGCGGGCCTTGTCGCGCACGGCGTTGAGCGCGCCGAGTACGCGCGCGTCCCAGTCGTTGTCGTAGCCGAGGCTGGTCCACAGCAGGGGCTGGTCGGCGAGGTAGTCGGGGAGGCGCCTTTCGAGGTCGCCGATGGTCCACGCCTCGTCGAAGCCGAAGGCCGCGCGCGCCGCGTCGGGGCCCCAGCGGTAGCCGTCCCAGATCTCGCGTTCCTCGTTCTTCTCGCGGCAGAACAGGATCTGCTTCGCCTCCTTGCCCGCCACCAGCACGACCACGGCCTCGGGTTCGCGGAAGGCGGTGAGGTAGTAGAAGTAGCTGTCGTGGCGGTAGGCGTAGTGGGCGTCGCGGTTGCGCACGCGCTCGGGGGCGGTGGGCAGGATGGCGACGCCGCCGCCGGCGGTCTGCATGCGCTGCAGCAGGCGGGCGCGGCGGGCGCGGAAGGGAGTGGTGTCCATGGGGGCGGTGCCGGGTGCGTTCATGGGCGGAATTATGTCACGCGGCGACGCTGCGGGCCGCTTGCGCCTAATGCGGCGAACGCCGCTCCACGCCGTGCAGGATGCGGCGGGCGAGGGCTTCGTAGTCGCCGTCGAAATGGTGTCCGCCGCTGGTGCGGATGATCTCTGCCCCGGCGCCCAGGCCCGTGCAGGCGGCCTCGTCGTCTTCGTCGCCCTGGAAGCACTGCAGCAGGCGCTGATCGATGCGCAGCGCTTCGGGCAGGGTCGGCACGCTGTCCTCGCGCGCGTGGCCGAGCCATTCGGAGACCGTGACCTCGAAGCTCGCGCGGGTTGCGAACCCGAGCAGCGAGATCTGCACGACGCGACCCTTCATGTCGGCCGGCAGGCGGTTGTAGAGCGCGGGAAGGACGTCCGCGCCGAAGGAGTAGCCGATCAGCACGACGCGCGTGGCCTTCCACCGCCTGGCGTAGGCGTCGATGATGCGGGCGAGATCGCGCGCGCCCTGTTCGGGCGAGCGCTGCGACCAGAAGTAGCGCAGCACGTCCACGCCTACCACCGGCAAGCCCTCGCGTTGCAGCAGCGCGGCGACGTCCTTGTCGAGGTCCCGCCAGCCGCCGTCGCCCGAGTAGAGGATGGCGAAGGCGCCCGTGCCCGGGCCGGGCGCGGGGAGTTCGACCAGCGGCAGGTCGCCGAGCGCGTCGTCCTGGCGTGGATGCCCGGCGCGACCGACTCCGGCCAGCAGCGCGGCGGCGGGCTTTTCGGGGCTGTCGGTGACCTGCACGTCGTGCCGCCCCGCCGCGAGCCGGGCGACGAGCGTGTGTGTGGCCTGGCCCGCGTCCGTGCTGGCGATCAATTCCACCGAGAAGGGCAGGGGCGGCGGCATCAGCCTTGCGGTGCCGTCGGTCGGCCGGCCGTCGTGGCCGCATAGCGCCCGGCGCAGTGCGGCTGCGGGCAGCGGGTCGACCGCGACCGCTCCGGCGAGGGTCGCGGCCGCAGCCTGGTCGGCGACCGCGAGCGCCATCGTCCCGCCTTCGCCGACCCCCGCCAGCACCGGGAAATGGTAGGCATGGGCGCCCGTCTGGCGCTGGAGTTCGTGGCTGACCGCCTCGATCTCGCCGATCAGGATGCTGCAGTCGTCGTGGCGCGCCCGCATGCGTCGCATCACGCCTGCCAGGTCGATGCCGATCACCACGAAGCCCTGCTTCGCCAGCGCCTCCGCCGCGCCGCGCTCGGGGCCGTCCCAGCCGTCCGCGTCCGAGAACAGCACCACGGCGCCGGTGGGCGGCGTGGCGGGGAGGATCTTCAGCGGCGCGCCGATCGTCATCTCGGGATCCGCGGCGGACGTGCCCGGCGCGCCTGCGGACAGCATGGCGGCCAGGGCGAGGGACGCGAGGAATCGATGGGGCAGGTTCATTTGCCGATCACTCCCTTGAGCCCGCCGCTGATCAGCACGGTGATGTCCGCCAGCGCGAGCATGGGGTTGATGCCACCCGCCACCGCAAGGTAGCGGGGCTGCCACTCGGGCAGGAACTTGGCCTTGAAGGCGCGCAGGCCGCTGAAGTTGTAGAAGCGTTCGCCGTGCTCGAACACCGTCCTGCCGACGCGGTGCCAGATCGGCGCGGCCGCGCTCGCCGACAGGCCGGACAGCGGTGCCATGCCGAGCAGGAACCATTCGTAGCCTTCGCGCTGGAAGTGCAGGATCAGGTGCAGCAGCAGCGCCTCCATCGCGCCGTTGGGCGCGTCGGCGGAAAAGCGCATCATGTCGACGGTGGCCTCCTGCTTGAGGTCGGTGAGCAGCACGTTGGCGAAGGCCACGACGCGCCCTTCCTGGCGCAGCAGGGCGACGGGCTGGCGGCGCACGTAGGCCGGGTCGAAGGCGCCGAGCGAGAAGCGCTTCTCGCGCGCCTTGTGCTGCGCGAGCCATGCACCCGAGAGTGCGGAGAGCTCGTCCATGCAGGCGTCCAGCGCCGGTCCGGAAAGGATCTCGAAGCTCAGGCCCATGCGCTCGGCGCGGTTGAGCGATTGTCGCAGGCTGGCGCGCTTGCCGCCCTTGAGGTCGAACTCGGAGAGTCGGACGCGCGCCTCCTCGCCGAGCTTGAACGCCATCAGGCCGGCATCCGCGTAGAGGCCGAGCGATTCGGGGGCGACCTGGTAGAAGACCGCACGACCGCCGGCATGACGGGCCAGTTCGGCGAAGTTCCACACCAGCTCCGGCCAGGTCTCGCGCGGGCCGATCGGATCGGACAGGGCGACCCAGGAACGCCCCTGGATCGCGTACATGATGAAGGCGCGGCCATCCTCGGAAAACAGCAGGCGCTTGTCGCCCATGGCGACCAGGCCCGCGTCGACGTGGGCCTGGGCGGCGACGATCCGGCGGGCGCGCTCGAGCGCTTCTTCATCCGGCAGGGCCGAGCGCACCCCGACCGGCTTCATCAGCGTCCACCATGCGCCCAGGCCGGCGGTGAGTGTGATGCCGATCAGCGCCCGCAGGCTGCGCGGTGCCTCGCTGTAGAACTCGAACTGCCACCACAGCGAGTGGCTGTAATCCACGTCCTTGTAGACGAACAGCAGGATCGCGACCGCCGTCACCAGCAGCACGCCCATCGCGGCGAGCCAGCCCGGCGCCATCGCCTGATGGAGTAGCGAGGCGTGGCGCGAGAAGGCGCGCCGCGAGGCGAGCAGGGCCGCGAACAGGGCCGTCAACATCAGCGCCTCGCCGAGGGCCAGGCCCTTGAAGAAGGCCAAGATGGCCGACAGCGGAACGACGATCACGGCCAGCCACCAGGCGCCGTCGAGGCGGTACACCAGCCCGCGCGCGATGATCAGCAAGGCCATGCCGAGCACGCTGCCGAGGAAGTGGGCGCCTTCGAGCAGCGGCAGCGGCACCACGTCGCTCAGCACGTCCAGGGCCTCCTCGCTCGCCGGGGTGACCCCCGAGAACACCAGCACTGCGCCGAGCACCAGGGTGAATGCGCCGATCAAGGGGGGCGCCAGGCGGTGCCCGGCCTTCAGGGCCGCGGCCATCAGCGGCGTCCGGGCCGCCTTGCGCAGCTCCAGCGCGGTGATCAGCAGCACCGCCAGGATCAGCGGCGCCAGGTGGTAGATCACGCGGTAGAGGATGAGTGCGCTCAGGATCTGGTCGATCGGCAGGCGTCCGTTCAGCGCGGCGACGATCACCGTCTCGAACACCCCCAGGCCGGCCGGCACGTGGCTCACCACGCCGAGGCCGACGGCGACCGTGTAGATCGCGACGAAGGCCGGCAGGTCGATGCTGCCGGCGGGCAGCAGCACCCACAGCACGGTGGCCGAGGCGCCGATGTCGACGATGGTCGCGACCAGCTGGCGGACCATCTGGCGCCACGAGGGCAGGCGTGCAGGAGAGCCGAACAGGCTCACCGTCCTGCCCTCTCCAGCGGCCAGGCAGAGCGCCACGAAGGCGGCCAGCATGCCGCCGCCGATCAGCTGCAGCACGAACGGCGCGACCGACAGCATGGCCAGTTCATCGGCGGCGACGAGCAGACCGATGGCCGCCGTCGCCGCCAGCCCGATCGCGAAGGCGGCGGTGACGAAGGCGACGATGCGGGCGACCTCGTCGGGCTCCAGGCCGTAGGGCGTGTAGAAGCGGTAGCGGATCGCGCCGGCGGTCAGCGGCCCGAAGCCGACCGTGTTGCCCACCGAGTAGGCGCAGAACGAGGTCAGCGCGACGACGTTGCGCGGGACCTTGCGGTCGATGAAGTCGAGCGCGCCGAGGTCGTACACCATCAGGGCGACGAAGCTGAGCAGGGTGCAGCCGAGCGCGATGGCGAGCGCCCGGTCCGGCGTCGCGGCGAGTGCCGCCTCGACCTCGGCATACGACACCTCGCCGACGAGGTGGCTGACGGCCGTCCAGGCGAGCGCGAGGACGAGCACGGCCAGGGCGGGGACCACGGCCGGGCGGATGCGTCTGGCTTGATCGAGCACGGTCTCGATCAGGCGCTTGGCTTTATCGGTGTTCAAGAGGGCCTCTTGTGTTGGAGCTCGCGGTCGAGTTCGGCCAGGCGCTGCGGCGTGCCGACGTCGATCCAGCGTCCGCCGTGGCGCCGGCCGGTGACCTTGTGTGCGGCCATCGCTGCGCGCAGCAGGGGGGCGAGTTTGGCGGGGGTGTCGTCGGCGAGGCCGGTGAACAGCGCGGGGTGGTAGGCGCCGAGGCCGGAGAAGGTCAGCCGCGGCGGGCCGTCGGCGTGGACCAGGCCGTCCGGGTCGAGGCGGAAGTCACCTTCGGGGTGGTGCGCGGGGTTGTCCACCAGCAGCAGGTGGGCGAGCGCGCCGTCGGCGCGCAGGTCCGCGGCGGCAACGCGCAGGGCGGCGAAGTCGGCGTCACAGAACACGTCGCCATTGACCACGACGAAGGGGGCGTCACCGAGCAGCGGCAGGGCGTGGCGGATGCCACCGGCGGTCTCCAGCGCGCTGGCCTCGGGCGACCACGCGATGCGCACGCCGAAGGCCGCGCCGTCACCGAGCGCTCCTTCGAGCCGGTGGCCGAGGTGGGCGTGGTTGATGACGAGCTCGCGGAAGCCGGCGGCGCGCAGGCGTTCGATGTGCCACACGATCAGCGGCTTGCCGCCCGCCTCGAGCAGCGGCTTGGGGGTGTGGTCGGTGAGCGGGCGCATGCGCTCTCCGCGACCGGCGGCGAGGATCATCGCTCGGGTCATGGTGTCTCGGCTGAAGGGGCGCGTGGGCAGGCGCAGGCTGGCACCGCGGTAGGGGCCGCGGCGCGTCGTTCAGAAGGTGTAGCCGACCTGGGTGTCCTCGGGCTCGAGGCGGTCGAGCAGCTTCAACAGCGGAGCGAGGTCGCGCCAGCGCTTGCAGGCGCGGCGCAGGTAATCCATGACCAGCGGCATGTCGGCGAGGTAGCCGTCCTTGCCGTCGCGGTGGTACAGGCGCGCGAAGATGCCGAGCACCTTGATGTGGCGCTGCACGCCCATCCACTCGAAGTCGCGGTGGAAGTCGGAGAACTCCGCCCGCACCGGCAGGCCGAGCTTCTTCGCGGTCTCCCAGTAGCGGATCAGCAGGTCGAGGATGAACTCCTCGTCCCCGCGGATGTAGGCGTCCTTGAACAGCGACACCAGGTCGTAGCTGATCGGGCCGTAGACCGCGTCCTGAAAGTCGATGATCCCGGGGTTGGCGCCGCGGCCTTCGGCGGGGTCGAGCAGCATCAGGTTGCGCGAGTGGTAGTCGCGATGCACGAAGACCTGCGGCTCGGCGAGGTTGACCGCGAGGATGCGCTCGAACGCCGTGTTCAGCATCGCCGTCTCGGCCTCGGTGAGCGCGACGCCCTTGTGGCGGGCGATGTACCACTCGGGGAAGAGCTGCAGCTCGCGCAGCAGCAGGGCGCGGTCGTACTCGGGCAGCACGCCGGGGCGGCTGGCGCACTGGATGGCGGCGAGCGCGCCGAGGGCGTCGGCGTACAGGTGATGTGCGGTTCGGACGGCTTGCGGCGCATCGTCCTGCGTCTTCAGGGCTTGCAGGTAGGTCGTCGAGCCGAGGTCGGAGAGCAGCAGGAAGCCCTGCTCGAGATCGTGCGCGAGCACGTCCGGCACGTGGGCGCCGGCGGCGCGGAAAAGCTCCGCGACGTGCAGCCAGGGGCGCACGTCCTCCTTCTCGGGCGGGGCGTCCATGACGACGCGCGAGGGACTGCCGTCGGCGAAGGTGGCGCGGAAGTAGCGCCGGAAGCTGGCGTCGGCCGAGGCCGGGGCGAGTTCGAAGGACTGGCCGGGCAGGACACTGGCGAGCCAGGTCCGGAGTTGTTCGAGGCGATGCAAGCCGGATCTCCGCGGGGGTTCGTGTACAATCCGCGAGTTTATCAACACGGTGGTTCGGGTGGGCAGTCGCGCACCGCGAACGACGGCAAGGGCTTGATCCGCATGCTTCCGAATACGCGCATTCGACTGATTCCACTGCTCCTGCTGGGCCTGTCGGGCGCTGCATTCGCGCAAACCATGCCCGCGCTTCGGGTGGCGCCCGAGCTGCTGCGCCAGGCGTCGCCGGCCACGCCGGAGCGACCCGCGACGCCGGTGCAGGCCTCCCCCGCGGCGGCCTCTGCCACGCCACCCCCGGCTGCACCCGCTCCGACCCCGGCGCCCGTCTCCGCACCCGCGGCCGTCGCACCCGCACCGGCACCCGCACCGGCACCCGCACCGGCACCCGCACCGGCACCCGCGGCCGTCGCCAAGCCGCCGGTGGTCGCCGCGCCTGCCCCCGCCGTCGAGCGACCCGCGCTCGCCCCGGGCGAGACCGCGGTCAGCGCGCTGCGCATCCATGGCGAGCGCGGGATCGAGCTGGTCGCCGAGGGCGAGGCCGAGCTGCAGCGCGACGACACCCTGCTCACCGCCGACCGCGTCACCTATCGCGAGCCGACCGACGAGGTGCTCGCCGAGGGACACGTGGTGCTGAGCCGCGGTGGCGACACGATCCGCGGGCCGAAGGCCACGCTGGTGGTGGGCGACCGTGTCGGCAGCTTCGAGACGCCGACCTACGAGCTCTCGCGTGCGCGTCCGCCCGCGCTCGCCGGCGACGCGCCGCGCACCGTGGCCGGCAGCGGCGAGGCCGATCTGCTGCGCCTGGAGGGCGAGAACCAGTACCGCCTCGCCAACGCGACCTGGACCACCTGCAGCCCGCAGGACCCGGACTGGTACATCAAGGCGCGCGAGCTCGAGCTCGACTACGACCGCGAGGTCGGCACCGCCCACGCCAGCTCGATCGTGTTCATGGACACGCCGATCTTCTGGATGCCCTGGGCCGAATTCCCGCTCAGCGGCCAGCGCCAGTCGGGGCTGCTGCCGCCCACCTTCGGCTCGTCGAACAAGACCGGGGTGGACTTCACCCAGCCGTACTACTGGAATATCGCACCCAACTACGACGCGACCCTGGCGCCGCGCATCATGACCCGGCGCGGCGTCCAGTTCGGCGGCGAGTTGCGCTATCTCGGCGAGGACTCCCAGGGCACCACGCGCCTCGAGTGGATGCCGAACGACAAGGTGACCGGCGAGGAGCGCAGGCTCGGCTCGATCCAGCACCAGCAGCGCTTCGCCCCCAACTTCTACGGCACGCTCGACCTCAACGCGGTGTCCGACGACGGCTACTTCGAGGACCTGTCCTCCAACATCGGCGTGGCCTCGCGGGTCAACCTGCTGCGCGAGGGGCGGCTGATCTACACGGGCGGCTGGTGGACCGCCTCCGCGCTGGCGCAGCGCTACCAGACGCTGAACCCGGATCCGGACGTGCGCAACGTCGAGCCCTATCGCCGCCTGCCGCAGTTGCGCCTCGACGCCGTGCGCGCCGACCTCGCCGGCGGCATGGCCGGCCTGCTCGAGACCGAGTTCGTCCGTTTCGCCCATCGAGAGAGGGATCGCGACGAGGCCGCGCGCGTCGTCGCCTATCCGCAGCTGTCGTTGCCGATGCAGGGCGCGGCCTGGTTCGTCACGCCCAAGGCGGGCGTGCATTACACCAGCTACGACATCGACCGCGTCGCGGCGACTTCCGGCAAGCCCGAATCGATCACGCGCTCGGTCCCGATCGTCTCGCTCGACTCCGGCCTGTTCTTCGAGCGCGAGACGAACTATTTCGGCAGCGACTACCTGCAGACGCTCGAGCCGCGGCTGTTCTACCTGCGCGTGCCGAGCCGCGAGCAGTCGGACATCCCGCTCTTCGACACCAACCGCTTCGACGTCGGTTTCGCGCAGATCTTCGCCGAGAACCGCTACTCGGGCAGCGACCGCATCGGCGACGCCAACGACCTCACCGCGGCGCTTACCACCCGCTTCATCGATGCGGAGACCGGGGTCGAGCGCCTGCGCGCGCTGATCGGCCAGCGCTACTACTTCTCCGACCAGAAAGTCTATCTGTACGACGAGGACGAACTGCGCCGCGCCGGCACCGGCAACGAAATCCTCGCCGGTCTCGGCGGACGCATCACCAGCACGGTGACGGTGGATTCCTACGCCCAGTACAACACCGAGACCAGCCGCACCGAGCGCCTCAACGCGAGCGTGCGCTACCAGCCCGGCTTCGCGCGCACCCTCAACCTGAGCTACCGCTACGCGCCCAACCTGCGTGTCGATCAAGACATCGTCGGCCTCGAGGACATCGACGTCTCCGGCCAGTGGCCGCTCGCGCGCCAGTGGTACGGCGTCGGTCGAGTCACCCACTCGCTCAAGGACGACCGCATCACCGAGGCGGTCGCGGGTATCGAGTACGACGGCGGCTGCTGGGTGTTCCGCACCGCGGTGCATCGCTTCGCGATCGACGAGGACGACGTGACCAACGCCATCTTCATCCAGCTCGAACTGAACGACCTCGCCGGGATCGGCTCGAATCCGCTCAGCCTGATCAAGCGCAGCGTCCCCGGCTATGGCAAGATCAACGACTCCTCGGCCAACCGCGTGTTCGGCAACAACTGAAGCCGGTTCCGCGCTTCCACCTCCAAACACATGAAACGACTCCTTTTCCGCTCCCGCGTCGCAATCGCCATCGGCCTCGCGGCCACCACGCTCGCGCTGCCGGTGCATTCCGCGCCGCGCGCGGTCGAGGTCGACCGCATCGTCGCGGTCGTCAACAACGAGGTCATCACCGGCCTCGAGCTGCGCGCGCGCATCGAGCAGACCCGCCGCCAGCTCGCCCGCCAGGGCGCCCAGCTTCCCCCCGAGGAAGTCCTGCAGCGCCAGCTGCTCGAGCGCCTGATCGTCGAGCGTGCCCAGCTCCAGCTCGCGCGCGAGTCCTCGCTGCGCGTGGACGACGTCACGCTCGACCGCGCGATCGAGCGCATCGCCTCGAACAACAAGCTCTCGATCGACCAGTTGCGCGCCACGCTGGAGAAGGATGGCGTCACGTGGAGCCGCTTCCGCGACGAGATCCGCAGCGAGATCCTGCTCACCCGCCTGCGCGAACGCGAGGTCGACAGCCGCATCGTCGTCACCGACGCCGAGATCGACAACTTCATCGCCAACAACCCGGACGCCTTCTCCGGCCAGGAGTTCGCCGTCGCCCACATCCTGCTGCGCACGCCCGAGGGCGCCTCGCCGCAGCAGGTCGAGGCGGTGGCCAGGCGCGCCGAGCAGGTGATGGCGCGGCTGCGCTCGGGCGAGGACTTCGCCCGCGTCGCCGCCGAGGTCTCCGACGCGCCCGACGGCCTGCAGGGCGGCAGCCTGGGCTGGCGCCCGCTCGATCGCCTGCCGGCCCTGTTCGCCGACGCCGTGCGCCGCATGCGCCCGGGCGAGACTTCGCCGGTGCTGCGCAGCGCCGCCGGCCTGCACATCGTGCGCCTGGTCGACGCGCGCGGCGGCGGTGCGGCGGCGGTGCAGAAGCTCGAGCAGACGCGCGCGCGCCACATCCTGATCAAGACCTCCGAGGTCCTCTCCGACGCCGATGCGGAGGCCCGCCTGCTGGCGATCCGCGAACGCGTGGTCAATGGCGCCGACTTCGCCGAGCTGGCCAAGGCGAGTTCGGCCGACCTCTCCGCCGCCCGCGGCGGCGATCTCGGCTGGCTCAACCCGGGCGACACCGTGCCCGAGTTCGAGCGCGCGATGAACGCGCTGCGGCCGGGTGAGGTCAGCGCGCCGGTGCGCTCGCCTTTCGGCTGGCATCTGATCCAGCTCGTGGAGCGCCGCATGCAGGACGTCACCGACGAGCGCAAGCGCGCCGCCGCGCGTCAGGCCCTGCGCGAACGCAAGGCCGAGCAGGCCTACGAGGACTGGTTGCGCCAGCTGCGCGACAGCACCTACGTCGACTACCGCATCGAGCGCGAATGAGTGTCGCCGCGGAAGCGGGGCGCAGGCTCGTCGCCATCACCAGCGGCGAGCCCGCGGGGGTCGGCCCCGAGCTGTGCCTGCGCCTGGCCGAGCGCGCCTGGCCGCTGCGCCCGGTGGTGCTCGCCGACATCGGGTTGATGCGTGCGCGAGCCGTGGCGCTCGACAGCGCTGTGGGCGTGGTCGAATTCGACGCCGCGCGGCCCGCGCCCGAGGGCGCGGTCGAGGTGCTGCATCTGCCGCTCGCGGCGCCTTCCCGGGCCGGCGTGCTCGATCCGGCCAACGGCGCCTACGTGTTGCGCTTGCTCGACCGCGCGATCGCCGGCTGCCTGCAGGGCGAGTTCACCGCCATGGTCACCGCGCCGGTGCACAAGGGTGTGATCTGCGAGGGTCTCGGCGCCCACGAGACCATGCCCTTCACCGGCCACACCGAATACCTCGCCGAGCACACCGGCACGCCGCGGGTGGTGATGATGCTGGTGGGCGGCGGCCTGCGCGTCGCGCTGGCGACCACCCACCTGCCGCTCGCCGCGGTGCCGGCGGCGATCACGCCGCAGGTGCTCGAAGAGACCCTGCGCATCCTGCACGCCGACCTGCGCCGCCACTTCGGCCTCGCCGCGCCGCGCATCCTGGTCGCCGGGCTCAACCCGCACGCGGGCGAGGGCGGCCACATGGGGCGCGAGGAGATCGACGTCATCATCCCGGTGCTCGAGCGCCTGCGTGCCGAGGGCATGCAGCTGGTCGGCCCGTTGCCCGCCGACACCCTGTTCGTGCCGCACACGCTGGCGCAGGGCGATGCGGTGCTGGCGATGTACCACGACCAGGGCCTGCCGGTGCTCAAGCACGCCAGCTTCGGCGGCGGCGTCAACGTCACGCTCGGCCTGCCGATCATCCGCACTTCCGTAGACCACGGCACCGCGCTCGACCTCGCCGGCAGCGGCCGCGCCGATCCGGGCAGCCTGTTCGCCGCGCTCGAGCTGGCGATCGCGATGACGCAGGCGCGCGCCGCCGCCTGAGCGCGGCGCAGCCAGGCCGGGCTGCCCCGGCGAAAGGAAATCCATGCACGACTTCGACACCGACGGCCATCGCGCGCGCAAGCGCTTCGGCCAGAACTTCCTCTCCGACCCCAACATCATCCGCAAGATCATCGACGGCATCCGCCCGCAGCCGGGCGAGCTGATGGTCGAGATCGGCCCCGGCCTGGGGGCGATGACCGACCCGCTGATCGAGCGTCTCGGCCACCTGCACGTGGTCGAGATCGACCGCGACCTCATCGCCCGCCTGCACGAGCGCTACACGCCGGCGCAGCTCACGGTGCACGAGGGCGACGCGCTGAAGTTCGACTTCGGCAGCCTTTGCGCTGGCGAGGAGGGGGGCGTCGGGCCCAGGCTGCGCATCGTCGGCAACCTGCCCTACAACATCTCCACCCCCATCCTGTTCCACCTCGCCGGCTTTGCCGACCAGGTCAAGGACATGACCTTCATGCTGCAGAAGGAGGTGGTGATGCGCATGGTGGCCGAGCCCGGCACCGAGGAGTACGGACGGCTGTCGGTGATGCTGCAGTACCGCTTCCGCATGGGGCGGCTGTTCGACGTGCCGCCGGGCGCCTTCCGTCCGGCGCCCAAGGTGATGTCCAGCATCGTGCGCATGGCGCCGCTGCCGGCGGAGCAGCTCGGCGCGCGCGACGAGGCCTTGCTCGGGCGCATCGTCGCCGCCGCCTTCGGCCAGCGCCGCAAGACCCTGCGCAACACCTTGCGCGAGTTCATCGACGACGCCGGGCTGCAGGCGCTCGGGATCGACCCCGGGCTGCGTGGCGAGAAGCTGTCGGTGGAGCAGTACGTCGCGATCGCGAATGCGTGCGCGGGGCGAGAGGGGTGAGGCGCCAAGTCGAGAGGCGCGTGAAAAAGCCGGCGGTGCGCCGGCTTTTTCGTGGGGTGGGGCGTGCTTACTTCTTGCCGAGCGGGCAGGTGTTCATGCCCAGCATCGTATAGGCGGGGCACCAGCCGAGCAGGCCGGTGGCGAGCGGGACGATGCCGATCCAGGCCCACACCGGGCCGCCGAACACCGCCCAGGCGAGCAGCGCGATACCGGCCACGATGCGAAGGATCTTGTCGGCGCCACCAACGTTCGTTTTCATGTGTGTTCTCCTTGGATCGGATGAGGTGAGTGGCCGGATTGGACCACGCCCGGCCGGCTGCGGTCTGTAACCGAGGTTACACAGCCCGTACCCGATCCGGGATGCTACGCCGGTCCGCCCGGGAGCGGGATCCCGGAGGTAGGTGGCTCAGGCCGCGCCCTTGCCCTCGGCGGCCATGCGGCGCAGTCCCGGCGGGTCGATGATCTCGACCTGCTCGCGCGCGAGCTTGACCAGGCCTTGTTCGGCGAAGCTCTTGAGCAGCCGGCTGACGATCTCGCGCACGCTGCCGAGCTCGTCGGCGAGCTGCTGGTGGGTGACGTGCAGCACCCGGCCCTTGCCGAGCAGCAGCGCCGCGAGGCGCTGGTCGAGCTTGCGGAAGGCGACCTCCTCGATGAGCTGCATCAGGTCGGCGATGCGCTCGGCAAACAGGTGGAAGACGAAGTCGCGGAAGGGGCGTTCGCCCATCAGCTCGTCGAACACCGCCTTCGGCAGCAGCATCAGCAGGGTGTCGGACTCGGTGACGCCGCGCGCGTTGTAGTCCTCGTGGCCGAGCAGGCAGGATGAGGAGATGATGCAGGTCTCGCCCGGGCCGACGCGGTAGAGCGGCAGCTCGCGCCCGCTCGGCGCGCACTTGCTCACCCGCACCGTGCCCTCGACCACGAAGGGAAAGCCCTCGCAGGCCTGGCGGTCGTCGAATAGCATCGCGCCCGCGGGCACGTGCATCCAGTGCGCGCTTTGCAGCAGGCGGGTGCGCGCCGGTGCCGACAGCTCGGCCAGCACCGGGTAGCGGGCTTCGAGGCGCCCGGCGTCGGTCGGGGAGGTGCTGGCGCTCATCGCTTCAGGCCAGTTCCAGCACCACCGGCGCGTGGTCCGACGGCCGCTCGAGGCGGCGCGGTTCCTTGTCGACCACGCAGCTGCGGCAGGCCGCGCGCAACGCCGGAGACACCAGCAGGTGGTCGATGCGCAGGCCGAAGTTGCGCCGGAAGGCCATCATCCGGTAGTCCCACCACGAGAACGCGCGCTCGGGCTGCTCGAAGAGGCGGAAGGCGTCGATCAGGCCGAGGTCCTGCAGCGCGCGGAAGGCGGCGCGTTCGGGCGCGGAGACGTGGATCTCGTCCTTCCAGTCGGGGTGGGCGTCGCGGTCCTCGGGCGCGATGTTGAAATCGCCGGCCAGCACCAGGCGTTCGTGCGTCTTCAGCTCCTCGCGCAGCCAGTCGGTCAGCGCCGCGAGCCAGCGCAGCTTGTACTCGAACTTGTCCGAACCCACCGCCTGGCCGTTGGGGAAGTAGCCGCACACCACACGCACGCCCGCGATGGTGGCGGCGATGATGCGCTTCTGCTCGTCCTCGAAGCCGGGGATGTTGCGCACCACGCTGGCCTCGGCGATCGGCTGCGGGCTCAGGATGGCGACGCCGTTGTAGGTCTTCTGGCCGATGAAGACGGCGTGGTAGCCGGCGGCTTCAAGCTCGGCGACCGGGAAGGCCTTGTCCTCGAGCTTCAGTTCCTGCAGGCACAGCGCATCAGGGCGGTTGGTGGCGAGCCAGTCGAGGACCTGGGGCAGGCGGACCTTGAGCGAGTTGACGTTCCAGGTGGCGATCTTCATCTGTGGCATCGGCAATTGAAGCAAGGCCCGCCATTGTAAGCCGCCGCTTCATAAGTCGCCGGTTCGTGATCAGTGCTTTCTGGCAATGCGGGTGACCAGCCCGCGCAGAAGCAGGTAGGGCAGGATCGCCAGCGTGAAGGCGACGAGGATGACTTCGGCCGGATACACGAAGCGCAGCACGATGATCTGGTACACGACGTCGAGCACGACGGCGAGGATGAACACCTTGCCGACGCTCTTCCAGCCATCCTTCAACATGTCTACCCGGTGCTCCGGGCTGGTCGCCAGTGCCCAGAAGTAGGGCGGCTTGCCGGTTCGGGCATCAAGCAGCCCGGCCTTGATGGCGAAGATCGCCGCCATGAGCGGTTGCAGCAGCAGGCGGAACTTCAGCGGGCCGCTCACGCGATCGCTCATGTTGTCGAGGATGCGCATCCAGATGTCGTCCATTGCTGGTTTCTCCGTAAAAAGAGGAAGGTCGCCGTCAGCCCAGCGGCAGCAGGATGAGGCCGTAGAGGAGGCCGCCCGTGATGAAGGGCCAGAAGCGGCCATCCTTTTCCGTCGGCAGTTCCAGGATCAGGCTGTTCATGATCACGGCGCCCGACAGAAAGGCGAGCAGCAGCGGGATCAGGCTCGCCGGCAGGTCGAGCAGCGCCGCGCTTGCCCAGCCGGCGAGGGCCATGCCCGCGAGGATGAAGCGACCGCTGCGGTAGTAGTCGTCACCGTATTCGTGGCTCAGTTCGCGGTTGATCGCGACACAGTGGAAGCCCATGGCCACCGCGTACAGCTCGATGGCGGCGTGATGCGCTTCGAGTCCGCGCAGCAGCAGATAGCCCATCAGCCAGGCGTAGGCGGCGAAGCCCCCGATCTGGATCTGGAAGTCCAGGCGATCCGGCTTGCCCTCGCGCGCGCTCAACTGGCGCGTATGGAAGTGCCGGATGCCGTAGAAGCTCAGGAATCCGGCCAGGGCCAGGTAGTAGATCGCCTTGCCTTCGTACGGCAGCGCCATGGCGGCAGCTTCCGTGAACGCATGGCGTGCGCCGTGGAGTTCCGGCATGACGTGAAGAAAGACGTAGGCGGCCGCCATTCCTCCGCCGAACGAGGTGAGGCTGCGCGGCGTGAGCAGCCGGCCGAGAATGTGCGTGCGCTCGCCGACGACGAAGGTGGCTGCCAGCAGCACCGCCGCGAAACCCGTTTCGAGAAGGCTGTGGGCTTCCATGCCGCCGCTCAGAGCAGGTGCGCGATGATGCTCACGAACACGCCCAGGCCCACGAAGGAGATGATCAGCGCCATGATGAACGACGGGCGCTTCCAGATGGCGATCGAGGCGACGGGCCGCATGCCCTTGATTGAAAACCAGTACTCGACGGTGCCCATGACCATCGCCAGGGTGCCGAGCCCGACGAGGAAGAGGCCTACGTTGCGCGGGTCATATTGCTGGGCGACCAAATTGACGTCGCCGCCCTTGAGCCCCTCGAGCACCTTGTAGATGGTGAAGCCGAAGCTGATCATCGACAATGCGGTGCGCAGCCACGCCATCAGCGTGCGATCGGCGCCCATCACCGTGCGCTTGATGGCGAGGACGGTGCGGTCTTCGGCAAGCTCGTTGGACGACTTGAGCTCGTGTGCGAGCGCCTTGGCCGCCTTGGTCTCGCTGGCCTGGGGGCGTCCGGGGCCTGCACCCGAGAACACGCCCTTCAGCTTTCCGGTCAGGGACGGGTGGGATGGCGGCGTTTTGCGGCTCGAGGCCAGTGCGCCGTCCGCTGCTCGCTTGTCGTCGTCTGTCACATCGGACTCCTGCACAGAGGGCCATCTGCTTGTGATAAAAGCGGGTCGGGGGGTGATCGGGGGATTAGCGAACCCGCCATGCTGCGCCCGGCGCGCGCTCGAGAGGCCCGCAGATCGGATTGCTCGCACCTTACGCGCAGCGCTTCGTCGAGGGCATTGGACCTTGGGCTTAGTCGGGCCGGGGTGCCCGACGATCACCGCTGTTTGCGCTGGGCTCGTCAGTCGAGTCGGTTTCTAACGGAGTCTTGGCATCGATGTTGAACGCGACGGAAGCCGGCTCGCCGGACAACCAGGGCGCCAATGCGTGCGCCGACGCGCAAGGGCGCACAAGTGCTGCCGCCGCGGACAATTTCAGCTTCCTGGCGCTGGCGTCGGCGCTCTCCTCCAGCCTCGTTCGCGCCCAGTCCGCGGAGCTCGATGAACAGGTCCGTAATGCCTTGCAGCGCATCGTCGAGTTCTTCGATGCGGATCGGGGCATCCTGTGCGTCGTGGCGCATGCCGACCGCCGTGTGCTGATCCGCGACTGCGTGCAGCGGGGCGGCGCGAACCTGCCGTTGAGCACGCCGGATGCGGGGGCGATCTTCCCGTGGCTTTTCGACGAAGTCGTTGTCCGGGGGCGCGTGGTGAGCATTCCGTCGATCGATCGACTGCCGCCCGCAGCAGCGCTCGATCGCGCCGGCCTGAGCGGCTGGCAAGTCCGGTCTGCCCTGTTCGTTCCCATCTCGCATGCAGGCGGGGTCGAGTTCGTGCTCGGGCTGGGCTGCAGTCGTGACGACCCGGGCTGGACCGACGAGACGATCGGCCGCCTGTGTCTGCTCGGGGAAACGCTTGCCGGTGCGCTGCGGCATCAGGCCCTCGAACAGAAGCAGGCCGACTCGCTGCGCTTCGAGCGGGTGATCGCCGATGCGTGCGCGCGCTTCGCAGGAGCGTGGTCGGATCAGATCGACACGGAGATCGAGCGCGCCCTGAAGGACGTGCTCGATTTCACCGGGGCCGATCAGGCCGGATTTTTCGCCACGGTGGAGACCCCCGGGCATCTCCGGCTGACCCATCTGAATCATGCGGAGGGCATCGTTCCGGCTGAAAAGCAGGTGGTGCCCTATGATCGCATCTGCCCTTGGTTGTATGACATGGTCGTGAATCAGCGCCGCCTTTATTGCTTTCACCGCTGGGACGAGATCCCCATCGAGGCCGAGGTCGATCGTCGCTATCTCGAGATGAAGGGGACGCGCTCGGGCCTCTACATTCCCTACGTCGTCGGCGGTGAGGTGCGGCACGTCTTTGCGCTGATCAGCAACACCGCCGAAATGCGCTGGGCGCCGGTGCTCGTCGAGCGCATTCAGGCATTGGGGGGCGCTTTTGTGAGTGCGCTGGCGCGCAAAAGCGTCTTCGACGCCCTGCGGCGCAACGAAGAAGGCCTGCGCGAGGCGCAGCGCATCGCGGGGCTCGGCAGTTGGGAGTGGGACGTGCAGACCGATGCGGTGTGGACCTCGCCGCAGACCGATCTGATCCTCGGCTCGAAAGCGGGGTCGTTCAAGGCCTTCATGAACAGGGTCCCCGAAGACGAGAGGCCTGCACTGACGCAGGCCGTCGAGGCCTGCCTGTCGGGGGTGCCTGTCCGCCAGCGCATCCAGCACCGCATCCTCGCTGCGGGTGGGGAAGAGCGTTTCGTCGAGAACCATTTCGAGCGGATCGCGGGCGGCCCGGCCTCCGGGCCGCGTGTCTTCGGCACGCTGCAGGACATCACGCTTCGCCGCCGCGACGAACTCGAGCTCGAGGGCCTGCGCGCGGAACGCTGGCATGCCGATCGCGTCGCGCAGATCGCGGTGATGACCTCGTCGCTGGCGCACGAGCTGAGCCAGCCGCTCACTGCCATCCTCAGCAATGCGCAGGCCGGGCTGCGAATGCTCAGGGCCGGTGCCTTGCCCGCCGAGGAAGGCGAGGCGATCCTCGAGGACATCGTGGCCGACGACAAGCGTGCCGCTCAGGTCATCGAATCCCTGCGTGCGATGCTGCGCCGCCGGCCCACCGAGCGCCAGCGCGTGGAGATCGCGCAACTGGTGCGGGACGTCATGGGCCTGATGCATAGCGAACTGGTCATGAACGATGTGCGGTTCGAGCTCGATTTGCTTGCCGAGGGCTGCATCGAGGTCGATCGGGCGCAGATCCAGCAGGTCCTCATCAACCTGATCATGAACGGCATCGAGGCCATGCACGAGCTTCCGCCCGGCGGCCGCCTGCTGAGCCTGACGGTGACGCGAGACGAGCGTGGGGGAGTGAAGTTTTCCGTCGCGGACGTCGGCCATGGGCTGGACGTCGAGGACCCGGGCGAGTTGTTCCAGCCCTACTGGACGACCAAGGCGACGGGCATCGGCATGGGGCTTGCGATCTGCCGGTCGATCGTCGAGGCGCAGGGCGGGAAAATCCGGGGCGAGAACAACGCGGGCCCGGGGGCGACCTTCAGCTTCACCTTGCCCGCGCGCGCTGATCGATCGGGGATCGCGCATTCATTCTCCGGCTAAGATGCAGCCTTGCCCTGTGTCAGGAACTTTGCAGATGCTGCGGTCCGACCCCGACGCGCCGGTGATCGCCGGTGAGCCCACGATCTTCGTCGTCGATGACGATGACAGCCTGCGCCGAGGCCTTGTGCGGCTCTTGCGTGCGGCCGGTTTCAAGGTCGAGGCTTTCGGTTCGGCGCCCGAATTCCTGCAACGCCTGCCCATCATCGAGCATGGATGCATGCTGCTCGACGTGCAGATGCCCGTCGTGACGGGGCCGGACCTGCACGGCGAACTGCTGGCGCGCGGCATCGCCTTACCGGTCGTGTACCTCACGGCACATGGCGATCTGCCCACCGGCATCCGGGCAATGAAGAACGGCGCGGTCGATTTTCTGCAAAAGCCGGTAGACGAGTCCGTGCTGGTCGAGACCCTGCGCGAGGCGCTTGCACGCCACGCCGTGCTGCAATCCAGGGACCAGCAGGTCGACGAGATCGCCGACCGTCTCGCGGCGCTCTCGGGCAGGGAGCGCGAGGTGCTCAAGCTCGTCATCGACGGCCGCCTCAACAAGCAGATCGCCGATGACCTGGGGATCTCGATCAAGACCGTCAAGGTCCATCGCGCCAATATGATGAAGACCATGGCCGTGCGTTCGGTGGCCGAGCTCGTGCATCTGTGCGAGCTGGCCTCGAGCGGATCGGGCGAGTGTCTCTTCGGCGCTCGCACGGGGCCGCACTGCGCGCGCCGTGCCTGCCTGAATTCGGGCGGCCGTTGCGAAAGGGCGCCTCGCCCGCGGGCTTGACCCAGCCCAGGCCTGTGGCCCAGGCCGTGTCGAGGGATCTTGCCCAGGCTGGGGATAGGACCAAGGTCCAATGGCGCGGTTTCGCCTCTGCCAATACCGTCCTGATACTCCATCAACCGGTGCCCAGGGGCTGTCATGGCGGCTGCGTTCTGCGTGTATGTCGTCGACGATGACGAATCCGTCCGCAAGGCGCTGTCCAGGCTGTTGTGCGCCAGCGGATATCAGGTCAAGGCCTATGCCCAGGGCGAGCAGTTCCTCGCCGAGCTGGCGCCCGATGCGGTGGGCTGTCTTCTGCTCGACATGACGATGCCCAGGCTCTCCGGGCTGCAGACGCAGATCCGGATGCGCGAGTTGGGGCGCGATCTTCCGGTCGTCGCCGTGTCGGCACTCGACGACAACCAGGTCCGCGAGCGCGCCCGCGAGCTGGGCGCCCGTTTCTTCCTGCGCAAGCCGGTCGATGACCAGGCGCTGATGGACGCCATCGCCTGGGTCAGCGCCGGCGACGCCGGCACCCCGCGCGCCCTGCGCTAGGACCAAGGTCTAATGGCATGCGGGTGGGCCGGTCCGTAGAGTGGCAGCGAGCATTGCCGCGGGTGGGGCCTCGGCGCTCCAGAGCCCCCGCGGTGTCCGATTCCGCAACTTCAGGAGGCAGCATGTTCGCCAAGCGCGCACTTTTCATTGCAGGGCTTCTTTTCGTGTCGGCGCAGCAGGCGTTTGCTGCCGACACCCGATTCATCGACAACATGCCCGAGCTGGTCAAGGACGCCGATCGGCCGGGAGCGATGATCTGGACGAAGCCGGGTCTCGACCGTTCGGCCTATACCAGGGTGATGATGGCGCCCGTGCAGATCTTCATCAGCCCGGATTCACCCTATCAGGGGATCGATCCGAACGAGATGAAGGTGCTGGCCGACAGTTTTCACGAGGCTCTGGTCAGGACGCTCGAGCCCGAGATCCCGGTGTTGAGTCAGGGCGGTCCGGGCGTGATCTACCTCCGTTCGGCGATCACCAACGTGAAGCTGAGCGAGCCCAAGCGCGGCCTGCTGAGCTACACGCCGGTGGGCTTCGTCGTGCATGCGGTCGCCAGTGCGACGGGCGCACGGGTGTCCATGAACGAGGCCGCACTCGAGGTCGAGATGCTCGACGCGGTCAGCGGCGAGCGCCTGGGCGTGCTCATCGACAAGGCCCCCAAGGCGCCTGAAGGTGACGCCCTGTCGTGGGACACGATCAAGAGCAACTTCACCTTCTACGCCGAGCGCTTCAAGGCGCGCATGCTGGCGGGCAAGTGAGGCAGGCGGGGCGAGCGGGCGCCCCGTGCCGTTCGAGCCTGGTTCGTGCGGCGCAGGTGCCCTTTTCCCCAGTGTCGGTTTTCAATTCGAGGACGCGTGATGTTGCGATCCAGTTTGGTGTTGGCGGCGTCGCTGTTTGCGGCGGGCGCCGTGCATGCGCAGGGGGCGCCTTCCGGCCAGGAGCCGGGCGGCGTGATGGTTGCCGAGAGCGTCGGGCAGCAGTTCGCACGCGATCGCCTGCTCGAGATGGCCAGGACGCTCGGCGCTGCCGAGCGCTTCAGCGTCTCGCTGAACGTCGCGTACGACGTCGTTCAGGACAATGGGCAAAAGATCGAGTTCGGTGAAATCCGCGAGCTCGAGGTTCAGCGCCCGGACAAGGTCCGCATCGCGGAGTCGGCGGGTGATGGCAGCCAGGATCTGATCCTGTTCGACGGCAAGTCGATCACGGTGCTGGACGGCGCGACGAGCGTGTTCGCGCAGGCGCCGCAGCCGGGCGACATCGATGCCTCGGTCAGGTATTTCGTCCGCGACCTGCAGATGCGCATGCCGCTCGCGCCCTTGCTGTTGACGGATTTTGCCGGCGAACTGCAGCGCCGGGTTCGCAGCATCGACTATGTGGGCCTGACCGACATTCTCGGCAAACCGGCCCACCACATTGCGGCCCGCACCGCGCAGGCCGATTTCCAGGTGTGGATCGCCGACGGCGAGCAGCCCACGCCCCTGCGCATCGTGATGACCTATCCGGCGTCGGAGGGACATCCGCAGTTCCGGGCCGATTTCTCCAAGTGGGATCTGGCGCCGAGCTTCGCCGCAGACCGCTTTGAATTCAAGCCGAGTGCGGATGCGCGGCAGATCATCTTCGCCGTCCAGCTCGTCGCGCCGCCTGACGCCGGCGAGTCCGCGGAAGGTGCCGTCACAGAAGGAGTCAAGCCATGAAAGCAGGCAAACAGGCGCGCGTGATGTCGATGGCGGTGCTTGCGCTCCTCGTCTCGGGCATGTTTGTGGTGCAGGACGTGCAAGCCCGCGAGACCAGGGCGGCCGGTGCATCCGCCCGGACTGCCGGCGCGCCGCAGGCGAGCAAGAGCTTTTCGCGTCAGGGAACTGCATCGGCAGGCAGCTTCGCCGGAAGCCGTTCGGCGACGGCCACGGTGTCCACACAGCCTCGCCAGGCACGACCGGCCGGCACGACCTCGGCCAATCAGGCTTCGCGCCAGAGCGCGGCCTCGAGCACCAGTTCGGCCAACCAGGCCGCGCGCCAAAGTGCGGCCTCGGGCACGAGTTCGGCGAACCAGGCGCAGCGCCAGAGTGCGGCGGCGGAAAACCAGCAGCAGCGCCAGTCGACCAGTTCGGCGAACCAGGCGCAACGCCAGCAGGCGTCGAACGAGAACGTCGAGACGCGCCAGGCCGGCGCGACGGCGCGGCAGCAGGCACGACCCGCATATCCGGCCGCCGCCTATCCGCCGGGCTACCGTCCGCCGGCAGCCGGCTACTATCCGCCCCCGCCGCCGGGCTACTACTACGACAACGACGATGACGACTGGGATGCCGGGTCGGCCGCCGTCGGCTTCATCGGGGGCGCTGTCGTTGGCGCGGTGGTGACGGACGCAGCGCACAGCAGCACGTCGACCTCCAGTGCGCCCCCGCCGCCGGCAAGCTCCGCCCCCGCGCCTGCGCCTGCGCCCGCTCCGGCGCCTGCGCCCGCCCCGGTGGCGGCGGCCGGGCTGCCATGTGCGCCCGACGTGAGCTCGGTCAATGGCGTCACCTACTACCGTTGCGGCGAGTCCTACTACATGCAGGCCTACGGGCCTTCGGGGCCGGTCTACATGCCGGTGCAGCCACCCGAGCAGGCGCCGGCGAAGTAGGTGTGCAGGTGTGAGTCCGGGACGGTGCGCCCACACGGGTGCCGTCCCGGACTGATCCACTGAATGTTGAAGATTCAGGAATCATGTGCATGAACGAATGCAAGGCGTACGCAGGCGCCGCGCGTGCGGTGCTGCCGACCCTGCTGGCGGTGCTTGGCCTGGCGATGAGCCCGGCTGCCAGCGCGGACTCTGATGCCGAACTGGCCATGAAAGCGCAAAACCCGATTTCCGCCATGATCAGCTTTCCTCTGCAGCTCAACTACGACGAGGGCTACGGCGCGACGGGAGACGGCAAGAAGTGGGTGCTCAATCTCCGGCCGGTGGTTCCCTTCGATCTCAACGAGGACTGGAACCTGATTTCGCGCACCATCGTGCCGCTGATCGATCAGGAGGACTTCGCCGCTGGCGGCACACTCGATGAGTCCGGTTTGGGCGACGTGCAGCAGAACCTTTTCTTTTCACCCAAGGCGCCGACCGCGGGCGGCTGGATCTGGGGCGTCGGCCCGGCGCTCCTGTTGCCGACCGCGAGTGACAAGGTGCTCGGAGGCGAGAAATGGGCGCTCGGGCCGACCGCGGTCGTGGTCAAGCAGGCGAACGGCTGGACCTACGGCGTGCTCGGCAACCACCTTTGGTCGGTGGCGGGTGAGGATGATCGGGACGACATCAGCGCGAGCCTGATTCAGCCTTTCTTCGGCTACACGACGCGCACCTCCACCACCTTCATGATCAACACCGAGTCGACCTACGACTGGAAGACCGAGACCTGGTCGGTGCCGGTCAACCTGATGGCGACGCAGATGCTGCGCGTCGGCGGGCAGCCGCTGACGCTGCAGGCGGGCGCGCGCTACTGGGCAGACAGCCCGGATGGCGGCCCGGACGGCTGGGGCTTCCGCTTTGCCGTGACCTTCCTGTTTCCGAAGTGATGGGCGCCTGTTCCATTTTTCAGCGGCCTGATGCCGCGCCAAACCAACCGATTACCTGAAGGAGCTCAATCCATGTACGCGAGAACCATTCCGACGACCATTCCCGCAGCCGGCAAGCTGATCCGGCTCGCCATGACGCTGCTGGCCTTCCTGGCGGTCGGCGCGGCTCACGCCGATTCCGCTCGCGAGATCGATGCCCATGCCGATGCAGCGCTGTCCGAGTTTCGCAGGACGGTGAAGGGGGCCGACGAGTATCTGGCCGCGGCGAAGGGGGTGCTGGTGATTCCCGAGGTCAAGAAGGTCGGCCTCGTGGTCGGCGGCCAGTGGGGCGACGGCGCCCTGCGAATCGGTGGGAAGACGGTCGATTACTACCGCCTGGCGGCCGCATCGGTGGGCTTCCAGGCCGGCGTCCAGCAGGCGAACTACCTGTTCATTTTCCTGACCGAGGCGGCCTTGAACGACTTCCGCACCGGCAAGGGCTGGGATGCCGGGATCGACGCGGGTGTAACGCTGATCGACGAGAGCGTGGGCGCATCGGTCGATACGCTCAAGGCCAAGTCGTCGGTCGTGGCCTTCATCTTCGGCAAGGAAGGCCTGATGGGCGGCTACTCGCTCAAAGGCCAGAAGCTGACCAAGTTCAAGCCGGAGTGATCGGCGGTCGATAGGGGCGCGCAGATGCCGCGGAGAGCTCTTTGCATTGCGGGGCGCGTCCTGCTCGTATTGCTGGTGTCGGGTGTAACGGCCTGGGGTGCCTTGGCCTTGTTGTATTCGAGTACCACCAACGCCCTGGCTAGCGCCGTGCTGGCCGGAGCGTTCCTTCTCTGCGGGCTGCTCACCGCCCTTGCCGTGGGCGCGCGGCGCCGGGCAAGGGCGGCCGTGACCGGCTTTGCCCTGCTGTTCGCCGTGCTGCTCGGATGGTGGAGCGGCATCGAGCCCGCCAACGATCGCGACTGGCAGCCTGACGTCGCCCGGCTCGCACATGCCGAGATCAATGGCGATCTGGTTACCGTGCGCAACGTGCGCAATTTCGCCTACCGCAGCGAGACCGACTACACGCCGCATTATTACGACCGGACCTACGACCTCGGCAAGCTGCGCTCGGTGGACCTGATCGCGGTGTACTGGATGGGGCCGGCCATTGCGCACACGATCCTGAGCTTCGGTTTCGAAGGTGGTGAACAGCTCGCCATCTCGATCGAGACGCGCAAGGAACGAGGCGAGACCTACTCCACCACGCGCGGCTTCTTCAAGCAGTACGAGCTCCATTACGTCGTGGCCGACGAGCGTGACGTGGTCCGCCTGCGTACCAGCTACCGCAAGGACCCGCCGGAGGATGTGTACGTTTATCGCCTGCACGGCCCGCTCGAGAATGGGCGGCGGGTGTTCCTGCAGTACATGCAGCGCATCAACGACCTCCAGGCGAAGCCCGAGTTCTACAACACCCTGATCGACAACTGCACGACCGGCATCTGGATGAACGCGCGCATCAATCCGGGCCATGTTCCGCTGTCGTGGAAGGTTTTCGCCAGCGGTTACCTGCCGGAGTATCTGCATGGCGTGGGCATGCTGGCGCCGGGGGTGCCATTCGCCGAACTGCAACGCCTGGGGTATATAAATCCGCGCGCACGGGCGGCAGGCGATGCGGAGGATTTCTCCCGCCTGATCCGTGTCGGCTTGCCCGGCCAGTAAGCGGGCGCGCATCGGGTGCGGCTTCGCCGCGCCCTGCAATCGATTGAATCGAAGGGGGAGTGATGGGAATGCGGCCGGGAAGGACATGGTGGGCGGGAACCTCGATCCTGAGCTTTGCAGTGGTCATCGTGCTGGGTTCTTCGATGGCGGTCGCGCGCGCCGGGGAGCGAGTCTCTGCCGAGCCGGCCAGGCCGAAGATCGGGCTGGTGCTCGCTGGCGGTGGCGCCAAGGGGGCCGCGCACGTCGGCGTGCTCAAGGTGCTCGAAGAGATGCGGATCCCGATCGACGTCGTGGTCGGCACCAGCATGGGCTCGATCGTCGGCGGGCTGTACGCGTCGGGCATGCGCCCGGACGACATCGAGCGCGCGATCCGGGAGATCGACTGGGTCGATGTGTTCGAGGATGCGCCGGATCGGGCCGATCGCTCCTTCCGGCGCAAGGCGGACGATGCCCTGTATGTGTTCAAGGCCAAGCCGGGCTTCAGCGACGGCAAGATCAAGTTGCCGCTGGCCGTGGTGCAGGGGCAGAAGTTCGACCTGGAATTGAACCGCCTGAC
The DNA here is from genome assembly GCF_055393985.1 of Thauera sp. DNT-1. NCBI lineage: Bacteria > Pseudomonadati > Pseudomonadota > Betaproteobacteria > Rhodocyclales > Zoogloeaceae > Thauera > Thauera sp. DNT-1. The sequence continues at coordinate 4,297,351 of NZ_AP043752.1, forward strand.
CCAGGGTGTTTCCGCCGTCGGCGACTTCGACAAGCTGCCCATCCCCTTCCGCGCGGTGGCGGCCGACCTCGAGACCGGGGATCAGGTGGTGCTGAAGTCGGGCAGTCTTCCGCGTGCGCTGCGCGCGAGCATGGCGGTGCCCGGCGCCTTCTATCCGGTCGAGATGGATGGGCGCCTGCTCGTCGATGGCGGTATCGCGAACAACATCCCGATCAGCGTGGCGCGCGAGCTGGGGGCCGACGTGGTGATCGTGTCGGAACTCGGCACGGAGATGTTGACGCGCGACGAGATCGAGTCCGGCCTCGACGTCGCGGCACAGATGGTGAATTTCCTCTTCGTCATCAATTCGCGCCAGCAGCTCAGGACGCTGGCGGAGGACGACGTCCAGATCTCGGTCCAGTTGGGCGACATCGGCGCCGGCAGCTTCGGCCGGATCCGCGAAGCGATTCCGCTCGGCGAGCAGGCCGCGAGGGGCGCAGCGGACAAGCTGAACCGCTACGCACTCGCCGAGCCGGATTACCGGCAGCATGTGGCCGCGCGAAGCCAGCCGGGAGCGGGGCCGCGGCAGGTCGACTTCGTTCGCATTGAGAACCAGTCGGGCGTCAGTGACGAGGTCATCGCCGCGCACCTCTCGGTAAAGGTTGGCGAGCCGCTCGATGTGGCCGAGCTCGAGCACAACATCCAGCAGATCTATGGCCTCGAGATCTTCGAGTCGGTGCGTTATGCACTGGTCGAGGAGGATGGCAAATCCGGTGTCGTCGTGCAGGCGAAGGAGAAATCGTGGGGCCCCGGCTACCTGCAGACGGGCCTGATCACCTCGAGCAATTTCGAGGGCGACGCGGTGTTCCGGCTGGGCCTGACCTACACGCGCACGGCGATGAACCCGCTCAACGGAGAATGGCGCACCGGCCTGCAGATCGGCGACGAGCCGGGCCTGTTCACCGAGATCTTCCAGCCCTTCGACCCCGGTGCGCGCTATTTCGGCTTTGCAAGGGCCGGCTACCAGACCCGCAACGTGAATACCTTCGACGACGACGACAACAAGATCGCGGAGATGCGCGTGAGGGGGTTCGGTGCGGAACTGGGCGTCGGCCGGCAGTTCGGGACCTGGGGCGAGGTGAGGCTGGGATACCTGCGGCGTACGGGCGACATCGAGGTCGGGATCGGGGCACCGATGCCGGCACGGGATTTCGAGACCGGCGAGGTGTTCCTGCGGCTGACCGACGACAAGCTCGACAGCCTGTACTTCCCGCGCACCGGCCACGCTGCCCGCGCCGAGTGGCGGATGTCGCGCCGCGACCTGGGGGCCGACACCGACTTCGATCAGGCGGACTACGGCTTCCTGCTCGCCAACTCCTGGGGGCGCCACACGCTGCTCGGCGGCCTGGAGGTGAAGGCGACCATCGACGGCACCGCCCCTGTGCAGAGCCAGCAACGCCTCGGCGGCTTCCTGCGCCTGTCCGGGTTCGAGGAGGGACGGCTGAGCGGGCAGCAGTCCGGCCTCGCGCGCCTGATCTACATGCGCCGGATCAACGATATCCAGCAGTTCAAGGCCTATGCGGGCGCCAGCCTGGAGGCGGGCAATGTGTGGGCGGACAGCGGCGACATCTTCGGCGGCGACCACATCGTCGGCGGCAGCCTGTTCATCGGTGCCGATACGCCGATCGGACCGCTGTATTTCGCGTACGGCCATAACGACTCGGGCAAGGGCAGCGTCTACCTTTACCTCGGGCCCTTGTTCAGCTTCTAGCGCGATCGAGCGGGGCGGATACGCCGAGGATCGAGGTGTGGACGATGCCTGGAGGGATGGAAAATGCTGAATAAAGGTATTCAGTGGCTGTCTGTCTGCTCCTTGCTCTTCGCCCTCGCCTGGGCGGCGGCGGCCGGCGCGGCGGACGTCCGCACGCAGGGTCCCGAGGCGGACGACGAGGTCAGCGTGGAGGTCGTCGTCGACGGTGCGGTGCTGTTCAGGGTCCGCGGCACGTCGGCCTTTCCCGCCGAAAAGCGCGCCCAGTTGGTCGCCGAGCGCATCGTCGCGCTCGCCGCCGACCCCGGCTTCAAGCGCGAGGATCTGCGCATCGACGAGTCGCAACCCGGTGTGGCGCAGGTCATGGCGGGGAACACGCGCATGATGGCCATCCATGCTGCCGACGCGGAACTCGAGGGGGTCGATGCGCGTACGCTCGCCACGACGGTCGTCCACCGTGTCGGCGAAGCGGTCGAGGTCTGGCGGCATGATCGCCTGCCGGCGACTCTGGTGCGCAACGGGCTGTACGCGGTCGGCGCGACGCTTGCCCTTGGGCTGGGGTTCTGGGTGGGAGCGCTGCTCATGCGCCGTTGGCGCCGGTTCACCGAGCAGCGCATCGGCACCCGGATCCACGACGTCAAGGTCTTCGGCTTCCGGGTAGTCGGCGCCCGGCAGATGTGGGCGGCGCTCACCAGCGTGCTGAACCTGCTGTGGCTCGCGGCCGTGCTGGTGGCTCTCCATGTCTATTTCGGCTCCGTGCTGCTGCTGTTTCCGTGGACCCGCGGCTTCGCCATCGACCTCATCGCCCTGGTCGTCAAGCCGCTGCGCACCTTCGCGGTCGGCTTGGTCGCGGCGCTGCCGGATCTGATCTTCCTCGCGGTGCTTTTCGTCCTGGTCCGCTATGCGCTGAGGCTGATCAAGCACTTTTTCGACAATGTGGGGGCGGGCCGCCTCACCCTCGCGGACTTCGAGCCGGACTGGGCCCTGCCGACGTATCGCCTCGTCAAGGTGCTGCTGATCGCCATCGCCGCCGCGGTCGCCTATCCCTACATCCCGGGGTCGGACTCCGATGCCTTCAAGGGCATGTCCCTGCTGCTGGGGGTGATCGTCTCGCTGGGTTCGTCGTCGGTGATCGGCAACATCATCGCCGGCTACACGATGACGTATCGCCGGGTGTTCAAGCTGGGTGATCGCGTGCGGATCGGGGAGTACATCGGCGACGTGCATGAGGCCCGCCTGCTCGTGACCCATTTGCGCACGCTGAAGAACGAGATCGTGGCGATCCCCAATTCGATGATCCTCGGCAGCGAGGTGGTCAATTACAGCAAGCTGGCGGGCAAGATGGGGCTGATCCTGCACACGAACGTCGGCATCGGCTACGAGACGCCGTGGCGTCAGGTGGAAGCCATGCTGCTCGAGGCCGCGGCGCGCACGTCCGGTCTGCTGCGCGAGCCGCCGCCTTTCGTGATTCACCAGAAGCTGGGCGACTTCTGCGTCGACTATGAGATCAACGCCTACTGCAAGGACGCGCACGCCATGTACGGCCTGTACAACGTGCTGCACCGCAACATCCTCGACGTCTTCAACGAGTATGGCGTGCAGATCATGACTCCGGCCTACGAGGGCGATCCGGACGAGCCGAAGCTCGTGCCGCGCGAGCGGTGGTATGCGGCGCCTGCGCAGCCTACTGCCGCGGCTACCGGAGCGCCGAACGCCGTGCCACTGCAACACGAGGACAACAGATGAGCCACTGGAGTGCGCCGCAGGCGGACGCTGACGGCGATCGCGCGTATTTTTCTCCCGTACTGGGCGGTCCGCTGTTCAGGCTGTTCTGCCGTACTCATCTGTCGACCGACGAGCTCCTGCTCCTAAGGCGCAGGATCGTCGTTGTTGCGTTCGTTGCCTGGCTGCCGCTGCTGCTGCTGTCGGTCATCGAGGGCAGGGCGGTGGGGGCGGGCGTTCCTGTCCCGTTCTTCTACGACTTCGCGGTTCACATCCGGTTTATGGTGGCGCTGCCCTTGTTGTTCGTCGCCGAGTTCGTGGCGCACCAGCGCCTGCGCCCGGTGGTAAAGGCCTTCGAGGCGCGAGGCCTGATTCCCTTCGATGCCCGCGAGTGCTTCGATACCGCCCTCGGCTCGGCCTTCAAGGCGCGAAACTCGGTGGTCGCGGAGCTGGTGATCATTGCGCTGGTGTATGCCGTGGGCGTTCTGGTGGTGTTGAAGCACTACGTCCCGATCGACGGCACGACCTGGTTCTCGGAACTGTCACCGGGCGGCGCCGAACTGTCGATGGCGGGCCTCTGGTACGGTTTCGTGAGCCTGCCCATCTTCCAGTTCCTGATGCTGCGCTGGTACTACCGGGTCTTCATCTGGGCGCGCTTCATGTGGCAGGTGTCGCGCCTCCCGCTCCGCCTGGTACCGACCCACCCGGACCGCGCCGGCGGTCTCGGTTTCCTTGCCCATTCGATCAGCGCGTTCGCGCTGCTGGCCCTGGCGCATAGCGTCGTGCTTGCCGGCCAGTTGCTCAATCGCATCGTGCATCGCGGCGCCAGCCTGCCCGATTTCGCGCTCGAGATTGGTGCGATGGTGGTGGTTTTGCTGCTGCTGGCGCTGGCGCCGCTGGCGGTGTTCGCCGGGCAACTCGCGCAACTGAGGCGGACGGGGCTCGACGAGTATGGCGTCCTCGCGCAGCGCCTGGCCGGCGAGTTCGACACCAAGTGGGTGCGCGGCGGCGCCCCGGCCGACGAGCCGCTCCTGGGCAGCCCGGATATCTCGGCCCTTGCCGACATGGGGGGCAGCTACGAGGTCATCGAGAACATGCGCTCGGTGCCGATCGCCCCCGAGGCGCTGATCCCGCTGGTGGTGGCGATCCTGCTGCCGATGCTTCCGCTCACCCTCACCATGATGCCGCTCGACGCGCTGGTGAAGGCGTTGGTCGGCCTGATGTTCTGAGACTGGGAAGCGAGCTCTCGGAGAGCAAATCCGGCACTGAACTGTGCCGGATTTGCTCTTCTCCTACTTCGTCGGTTGGGCGACCGGGAACTTCCAGGTGCCGTCGATGATTTCCTTGCGCGGCTGATACATGCGGACGATGTAGTTCCAGCCCGGGGTGATCGGCACATTGTTGGTAAGCGCTCCACGAACCCCATCCTTCCCGGGCTCTTTACGCCGTGATCAACTGCTCAGCCTTGAGATTCCAGGGCAGGAGGGCCTCGAAATGTTCGACGTTGGTCGCGGTGGGCAAGGCGCGCAGCACGTGGCGCAGCCACAGATACGGCTCGAAGCCGTTGGCCTTGGCGGTTTCGACCAGCGAGTAGAGGAGTGCGCTGGCACGCGCACCGGCCTGAGTGTCCGAGAAGAGCCATGCCTTTCTCCCGACCACGAAGGGACGGATGGCGTTTTCGGCGGGGTTGTTGTCGATCGGCAGATCGCCGCGCTCGAGGTAGCGCGTCAGACGCGGCCACTGCCGATGCAGGTAGCCCAGGGCACCCCCGAGCACCGAGGTGGGCGGCACGGTGGGGAGCACTTGGTCGAGCCAACGGCGCAGTTCGTCGATGACGGCGCGGCTTCTGCTCTGGCGTAGCGCCAGGCGCTGGGCGTCGTTCAGTTCGCGCGCGTCCTTCTCGATGGCGTAGAGCTTGCCGATCAGGGCCAGCGCTTCGTGGGCGCGGCCGCGCTTGCCGGCAGGCAGCACCTTGCTGGCATCGACGAAACGACGTCGCGCGTGCACCCAGCAACCGAGCCGGGTCACCCCTTCGGTGAAGGCAATTGCGCCGTAGCTCTCGAGCCCGTCGGCCATCAGATGCCCCTTCCAGCCTTCGAGCAGGCGTAAGGGCACCGCCTGCGCGCGGCTCGGATCGTACTCGAAGAGGACCACCGGCTTGCCCGGCGGTCCGCCGCGCTGCACCCACATCTGGCTCTTGCTCGTGGCTGCCCGGCCAGGCTCCTTGAGCACCTGCACCGGGGTTTCGTCCATGTGGATGACGTCGTGCCCGAGCAGCACGTCGCGCATCAGGTTGGCGAGCGGCTGCAGCGCCTGGGCGGTACCGATCACCCAGCGCGCCAGGGTCTGGCGCGGCACAAGCACGCCTGCGCGAGCGAGCACGTACTCGAAACGCGCCAGCGGCAGCCCATCGACGTACTTGATGACGATCAGCAAGGCCAGCAGGTCGTTGCTGGCGTTGCTCTTGGGCAGCACCTGCGCCGGGGCGCGGGCGGTGACCGGCGCCTGGTCGCCCTCGGGGCAGCCGTAGCGCTTGCGGATATGGCGCAGCACACGCACCTGCATCGGGACGATGTCGAGCTGTTCGCTGACGTCCTGGCCGATCTCGACCATGGGCGTGCCGCAGGCGCAGGTGCGCTCGGCCTCGGGGACGTCATGGACGACGTCGATGCGCGGCAGCTCGATGGGCAAGGGCTTGCGCTTACCACGCGCCTTCTTCTTGCCGGTGTCGGCGGACGCCTCACCCGTCGTCTCGGTGGCCGGCGGCGGCAAGGTTGCGGTGTCGAGCGCCTCGGGTGCGGACTCGGCCAGCGCCTCGGCCTCGTCGAAGAGCCAGGCCTGGCCCGCGTGCGATTCGCTGCTGGGCCCGAACATGCGCCGACGCGCCAGGCGAAGCTGCTCGTAGAGCTCGAGGATGCGTGCCTCGAAGGCCTTTTGCAGTTCAGCCTCCCGCGCATCGAAGGCTCTTTGGCGTTCAGCCTCCCGCGCATCGAAGACTTTCTGGAGTGCGGCCTCACGGGCCTCGAAGGCTGCCTGCCGTTCGGCTTCACGCGTCTCGAAGGCACGCTGCTGTGCCAGCAACAAGGCTTTGAGCGTTGCTGGATCGTCGGGCAACAGCTCGGCCAGGACGGATGCGCACACGCCAACGGAAGGGTTCGAGCGAGGGGCGGCGGTACGTTGCGGCATGCCGGAATTATACCCGATCACGCTACGTAACTGATTGGTATTGCAGCGTTTTATGCGGCCTTGCCGCCCACAGATCGAAGCCCTCAAGCAGCCATTCGAGCTCCTTCATCGTCAGTACGCAGGTGGGCTCGCCCGCCTCGGCCGCCGGCCAGGCGAAGCGCTCGGCTTCGAGCCGCTTGTACCAGAGGCAAAAGCCGTTGCGGTGCCAGTACAGCGCCTTGAGCTTGTCGCGGCGACGGTTGATGAACAGGTACAGTGCGTCGCCGAACGGGTTCAGCCCCAGCTCCTGCTCGACCAGTGCCGACAGTCCGCCGATGGATTTGCGAAAGTCGATCGCCGGCCGGTACAGATACACCGCACCGATCGAATGCCCCGGGTGCATCAGCGCCCCCGCTCGGCAAGGGCCACCGACAGCGCGGCCAGCCAGTCGACGCCGGGCAGCATCGCGCATTCGAGCCGCAACTGCGCGTCGATCACCACCGTGCAGCCCGCGCGGGGCGTCATCGAGGGTTCGATCTGGATCGGGACGAATCCGCCAAGCTTGGCGCGGCTACGACGGCCACCGGCCACCAGGCGCTTGCGCCACTGGTAGAGCGCCTGCGGCGACAGCCCCTCGCGCTCGGCGTACGCCTTCGTGGTGATGCCCTCGGCTTCGATTGCCGACAGGTGCGACAACCAGAACGTACTGCGCTCCGACATGCTCGTGCTCCCCGAAAAACGGAAGCCGAAGCATGAGGGCTCAACGGGGGCTACGTAAGGATGGGGTTCGTGGAGCGCTTACCATTGTTGAGCGCATCGGTGCCAGCGCCGAAGTGGATGGTCACGCTCCCGTCCTGGTTCTTCTTGGCCGTCACGTTGTTGTGCGAGTAGACGTTCTGGTCGTTCTTCTCCATGAAGCCGTCTTTGTTGTAAACGGTGATGGACCAGAAGCCATCGACAGGCACGTCCTTGACCGTGACCGAATGGGGCGTCTTGCCGTCGTTCTCCGCAGGCACAACGTTGTCGTAAATGGCGGCTTCTTCCGGATTCCCGCCCCAGCCGAAGGCCGTGCCGAGCAGGTGGCTGATCGGATCGAGCTTGGCCTTGTCACCGAACATGCCCTTGGCGCTGGTCCGGGTCGCCGCCAGAACGTTGATGGCATCGCGGACCTTCTTCAGTGAGGCCTCATCCCATTCCGGAATCTCGAACTTCCCTGGGGCCGCCTGCTTCACCACGATCTTGTCCTGCAGGGCGTTGGCCGCTTTGATATCAGTCGGGTCGTTTGAATCGACGAAGGTGCGGAAGAGCACGATCATGTAGCGCGTGCCCATCTTCTCCTGGGTGAAGGTGAACTCGCCCGCGCCGTGCTCTGCGGGCAGCATCGAGTGGTCCTGGTTGATGACCAGCATCGATTGGAATCGCCCCCCGGTTTCCGGCTTGACGATGGTGACCGGTGCGGAGAGGTCGAAGACGCCGGCGGAATACAGCGTGTCGCGATTCATGCGAATCACGTCCTGCCTGTCGATCGGCACGGGCATGCGGATGTGGATGAGTTTGCCCAGCGCGCCCTGCCTGACGTAGCGGTCGAGCGTCATGTCGGTCTCGGCGCGCACGAAGCTGTCCACCGTGACCTTCTCCGCCGCGAAACCGGCGCCTGGGTCGAGTCCCATGATTCCAGTGACTGCGGCGATCATCAGGTATCTGTTCATGCTCGTAAGTCCCTTCCCGGCTGGTTTGCGGAGCGTTGGCGTCCCGTTCAGAAGCGTACGCCGACCCGCACGCCTGCGATGTAGGCGGTGTCCAGGTCTTCGAAGCCGGGTGCGCTCGCGTTGAACACCTTGTTCAGCCCTTGGGAGACGACCTGCAGGCTGGGAGTGATGCTCAGCCAGGGGGTGATCGAGGCCTTGTAGTACAGCTCGACGACGTCTTCGTGATCGAGGCCGAGGTTGAAGCGATCGCGCAGGTAGGGCACGAAGTGGTCGCTGAACTCGGTGCGCGCCCAGCCGAGGCCGAAGTCGTCGTTCGGCCGGCCCGGCACCACGCCCTTGCCGACCAGCCCGAGCGAGTAGCTGTAGCGGATCGGGTTCGCCTTGCCGTCACTTACGCCGACGCTGAAGAAGGTGCCGATGCCGCGCTTCGGGTCACCCGCGGGCTGCCAGACGAACTGTTCGAAGCTGTAGACGGCGGCCCAGGTTTCGCTTTCCTTGTTCAAGGGGTCGGGGGGAATCTTGGCGGCCACGGGATGCGCGTCGAGGATCTCGCTGAGGATCGGGCCGGGGTTGCCGAGGCGCGGGAAGTGCGCGGTGAGCAGAAGTCCGGCGATGTTGGACGGATCCTGGACGAGCGAGGTGCGGTCCTTGTTGCTCCAGGCGACGGTCAGGTTCTGGTGGCCCGGGAGGCCCCAGGGCCGGATCTTCAGGTCCGCGCTGGCGAGCGCCATGATGCCGTCGTCGAAGGCATTGCTCAGGTTGTCGTTCTTGATCGTGCCGTTCGCATCCAGCACCATGCCGGCCAGCGTCACGTCGTGCGAGGGCAGGTACAGCGCGCCGATCCCATACGCCGACAGCGGAACCATGGCGAGCGCGAGTGGCATGTTTATGCCCGTGTTCTGGAAGCCGGTGGTGTAGTCGCCATGCAGCACGTTGGTCGGCGCGATGGCGTTGATCTTGCCCAGGAACACGCCGAAATGCTGGCTGAGGAACTGCGTGTAGGTGAGCTCCTGCACGCCGGTGTCCGGGGTGATGGTCGGCAGCATCCACGACAGGTTGGCCGGCACGATGGCGCCGGTTTCCTTCAGCAGCGTGTCGCCGAAGCTGGTCACGGTCTGGAGCTTGAAGAAGCCGCCGGGCCACAGCCCCAGCTTCTGCGTATCCACGTTGAGGGTGAGGATCGCGTTGCCCCAGTCGCCGCTGGCGCTGTCGCGCCCGCCGCTGGTGATCTTCTGCGGCATCCAGTACACGTCCATGTCGAGGACGACCCCCTTCTTCGCCATGTCGTCGCGCGCACCGCCCCAGTTGCCGGTCAGGCGGGCGCGGGATTCGAGATCGCCGCCCCAGGTGTCGGGCGTGTCGTAGGGCATGGCCTGCAGCGGCATGGACGTGCCGAGCGCGGAGATCAAGGCGCCGAGTCCAAGGGTTTTCTTCATTTTTCCGGTCTCTTTTTCAGGTTGTCCATGGGGCGGCAGGGCCTTGCCCGACCGCCCCGGAAGGGGCCAGATCAGCGTGCGAGTCAGAGGTCGTGCACCGCGGGGGTCGCCACCCAGCCGCCATCCACGCCGCCCGGCAGCATCTGGCCGACGTCCTCGCCGACTTCCTCGTCGATCAGCCGGTTGAGCTTGTCGTTCATCATGAGCAGCAGCGCGGCGTTCTTGACCGGGTCCTGGGCAAGGTTGTCGACTTCGTCCGGGTCGTTCTGGAGGTCGAACAGCTCGACGTCGTTGAGTGCGAACAGCTCGTCGATCGACGTCGGCCGGTTGTGCTGCTTGGGCGAAAAGTAGCGGGTGAACTGGTAGCGGCCGTCGAACACGCTGCGGATCGCGCCGCGCTTGCTCAGGTCGGGGCGCAGGCCGGATTCCTTGATCTTCGCCGCGCCACCCGGCTGTGCAAGGAGCGCGCTGGCCTTCTGCAGGAAGCTGCCGTCCAGCGAGGCGAACATGTTGAAGCAGTACAACTGCCCGTCGCGCACGGTGTCGACGTTCGCCTGTTCCGGCGCGGCGAGCACGGGCGAGAAGTCCTTGCCCGGCAGCGTCTGGGCGATTGCCGCCTTTGTCTCCGGGCTCGCGTTGGTGAGCGCGATCAGGGTCGGCGCGAGGTCGAGGTGGGTGGTCACGGCCTTGCAGCGCTTGCCCCCCGCAAAGGCCGGATGCGCCACGATCAAGGGCACGTTGTTCTGCTCGCGATAGGAGGTGGCACCCTTGCCGGTCATCTGGTGTGCGCCACCGAGTTCGCCGTGGTCCGAGGTCAGGATGACGATGGTGTTCGAAGCCAGCCCGCGGTCCTCCAGTTCGTCGAGCAGCGTCATGATGTGACGGTCGACGTCCTGCAAGGCGTTCAGGTAGAAGTTGTGGCGCTTGCGCCAGCGCCATTCCTCGTTCGTCGGGATCACGCCGGTCATGACGTCGTTGCCGATGGTGTGGTCGATGTGCGCGGCGGGGCGTCCGGGGGCGTCGATCGGCTGCTTGAAGCTGGCGGGAAGGTCGATGTCCCACTGCTTCTTGTACATCGCGTGCTCCGGATCGCCGGCGAGGTGGGTCAGATGGTGCTTGCCCTGCACGGGCTGGCCGGGCTCGTCGGTGTTGTAGAACATCACGTCGTGCGGGTTGACCAGGTTCACCGCGAGGAACCACGGCTTCTGCTGCTCGGCGAGCTCCGCGGCCTTGCTGCGCAACCAGCTCGCCGCGGCGGCGGCGATCAAGCCGTCGTGCAGGTAGCCGCCCTGAGTGTGCGCGATGATGTCGCCGACGCCGAGGTAGTCGGAAAAGCCGTAGGCCTCCATCTCCTTGGTGAAGATCTTCTGCGGCGCCGCGAGCGTGTTGTCGGTCTCGAACTCGCGGGTCAGGTGCCACTTGCCCTTGTAGGCGGTGTAGTAGCCGGCCTCGCGCATCATGTGCCCGAGCGTCTTGATGTCGGTGGACATGCTGCTGATCCAGGGGAAGTTCGTGTTGTCGAACATCCTGGTCTGCTGGATGTGGCGGCCGGTGTAGATCACCGAGCGCGAGGGGGTGCACACGCAGGAGTTGATGCGGTGGTTCTCGAACACCACACCATTCTTGGCCAGGCGCTCGCGTGCCGGAAGCGTATAGCCGGCGGGCAGTTCGTCAGGGCGGAAGTAACGCTCCTGATCGGTAAGGATGAACACGATGTTGTACGGTGCGCCTTGTCCTTGCTCGACGATGCTCATGACGCCAGCCTCCAGTGTGATCTGTCGGTCCATCTTAGGAGAAGGCCATGGGCCTGACGATGGGACCAAGGTCTAATTCACCCTTGCCGACGGACGGGTTAGGGTTGGCGTCGTGGGTATCGTGGGATGTTCCTGCCAAGGAGCTGGTCATGCGCGCTGCCCGGAGATGAAGACCGCTCGCCAGGCGAAGGAACGCGCAGATGCAAACGAACCTGTCCCAATATCACCTGCTGGCCAAGCCCGCGGGCGCCGCGTGCAACCTGGGGTGCCAGTACTGCTTTTTCCTGTCGAAGGAAAACCTGTACCACGGTGATAGCCACCTCATGGACGAGGCCACGCTCGACAGCTATATCCGGCAGTTGATGGAGTCCTCGCTCGGGCCGCAGGTCGATGTCGCGTGGCAGGGCGGTGAGCCGATGCTGCGCGGGCTGGATTTCTACAAGCGCTCGGTGGAGCTTGCCGCGCGTTACCGGAAGCCTCATCAGCAGATCCTCCACACCATCCAGACCAACGGCACACTGATCGACGATGCGTGGGCGCGCTTCTTCAAGCGGCACAACTATCTGGTCGGAATCAGCATCGACGGGCCGCGCGCCATGCACGACGCCTATCGTGTCACCAGGAAGGGCGAGGGCAGCTTCGACGCGGTGATTCGCGGCTGGAATCTGCTGCGCAAGCATGGGGTGGATGTGAACATCCTGTGCACCGTCCATGCGGCCAACCAGGATCATCCGCTCGAGGTCTACCGCTTCTTCCGCGACGAGCTGCAGGCGGAATACATCCAGCTCATTCCCATCGTCGAACGCGCGACACCCGACACCCTCGCTGTCGCCAACCAGGGCTGGGGCGGGCTCAAGGGCACGGATCGTCCGCTCTACCGGCAGGAAGGCAGCCTGGTCACCGAGCGCACCGTGAATGCGGAGAAGTTCGGGCAGTTCCTCAACGGCATCTTCGACGAATGGGTCCGGCGCGACGTCGGCAAGGTCTATGTGACGACCTTCGACATCGCCCTCGGCAGCTGGCTCGGGCACCACAACGCCTGCATCGTCTCGCCCACCTGCGGCGAAGCGCTGGCGCTGGAGCACAACGGCGACGTCTATTCCTGCGACCACTTCGTCGAGCCCGATCACCTGCTCGGCAACCTCAAGGACACGCCGCTGGGCGGGCTGGTGCGGTCGGAAAAACAACGCCGCTTCGGCCAGGCCAAGTACGACACCCTGCCCAGGTACTGCCGGGAATGCCCGGTGCTGTTCGCCTGCTACGGCGAATGCCCGCGCAACCGCTTCATCAGGACGCCTGACGGCGAGCAGGGGCTGAACTACCTGTGCGCGGGCTACAAGGGCTTCTTCACCCACATCGACCCGGCGATGAAGACCATGGCGAGCCTGCTCAGGCAGGGGCGCTATGCCGACGAGATCATGGACCTCGCGGGCGCTACGCCCTGAGTCCCGCGTCCAGCGCGGGTCGGCCCGACTGGGACCAAGGTCCAATGGCGCCGGCATGGCCGGCGCCTACACTGCCTGAGCACAGCGCCTCCTCGGCGGGCGACAAGGCGGCGCACAAGCCCACGTTCATGCAAGGAGTTCGATGATGAGCAAGCAGGACAGGAAACCCCGTACCCATCTTCCGATGCGCAACACCGCGCCGGCGCGCTTCGTCTCGTACGACGCCAAGGATCCGGATACGGTCACGACCCCGATCGAGCAACTGCGTCCGCCTGAGGGCGCGCCGAACGTGCTGATCGTGCTCATCGACGACTGCGGCTTCGGTGCGCCCAGCACCTTCGGCGGCCCCTGCGCCACGCCGTTTGCCGACAAGCTGGCCGCGGGCGGCCTCCGCTACAACCGCTTCCACACCACCGCGATCTGCTCGGCCACGCGCCAGTCCCTGCTCACCGGCCGCAACCACCACAACGCCGGCATGGCCGGCATCACCGAGATCGCCACCGGCCAGCCGGGCTACTCCTCGGTGCTGCCCAACTCGATGGCGCCGCTGGCCAAGACGCTCAAGCTCAACGGCTACAACACGGCACAGTTCGGCAAGTGTCACGAGGTGCCGGTGTGGCAGTCGAGCCCGGTCGGCCCCTTCGACCAGTGGCCCACGGGCGGTGGCGGCTTCGAGTACTTCTACGGCTTCATCGGTGGCGAGGCGCACCAGTGGTATCCCGCGCTCGTCGAGGGCACCACCCCGGTCGCGCCGCCGAAGACGCCCGAGGAGGGTTACCACCTGATGGAGGACATGACCGACAAGGCCATCGGCTGGATCCAGCAGCAGAAGGCCCTCTCGCCCGACAAGCCCTTCTTCGCCTATTTCGCGCCCGGCGCCACCCACGCGCCGCACCATGTGCCCAAGGAATGGGCCGACAAGTACAAGGGCAAGTTCGACGCCGGCTGGGACAAGCTGCGCGAGGAGATCTTCGCCCGCCAGAAGAAGCTCGGCGTCATTCCTGCCGACTGCGAACTCACTGCCCGGCCCAAGGACGTTCCCGGCTGGGACGACATGCCCGAGGCGTTCAAGCCGGTGCTGCGTCGGCAGATGGAGGTCTATGCGGGCTTCCTCGAGTTCACCGACCATCACGTGGGCCGCCTGTTCGAGGCGATCGAGAATCTCGGCATCGCCGACGACACGCTGGTGTATTACATCATCGGCGACAACGGCGCCTCGGCCGAGGGCTCGTTCAACGGCTGCTTCAACGAGATGAGCTACTTCAACGGCCTGCAGTCCCTCGAGACCGCCGAGTATCTGACGGAGCGCATCGACAAGCTCGGCGGGCCGGAGTCGTACAACCACTTCGCGGTGGGCTGGGCGCATGCGCTGAACACGCCCTACCAGTGGACCAAGCAGGTCGCCTCGCACTTCGGCGGGACGCGCAACGGCACCATCGTGCACTGGCCGAAGGGCATCCAGGCCAAGGGCGAGTTGCGCACGCACTTTGCCCACGTGATCGACGTGGCGCCGACCATCCTGGAGGCGGCGGGCATTCCCGAGCCGGTCTCGGTCGACGGCATCCAGCAGGACCCGATCGACGGGGTCAGCATGCTGAAGACGTTCAACGACGCCAGGGCGCCGGAAGTCCACGAGACGCAGTACTTCGAGGTCATGGGCAACCGCGCCATCTATCACAAGGGCTGGACCGCGGTGACCAAGCACTACACGCCGTGGATTCCGAACGTGAAGCCCGCGCTCGACGACGACGTCTGGGAGCTCTACGACACCACCACGGACTGGGCACAGTCCAAGGATCTGTCGAAGGAGATGCCGGACAAGCTGCGCGAACTGCAGCGCCTGTGGATCATCGAGGCGACGCGCAACAAGGTGCTGCCGATCGATGACCGGATGTTCGAGAAGATCAATCCGGACACCGCCGGCCGGCCGACGCTGGTGAAGGGCAAGACCCAGCTCCTGGCCGGTGGCATGAGCCACCTGGGTGAGAACTGTGTCCTCAACATCAAGAACAAGTCGCACTCCGTCACCGCAGCGATCGTGGTGCCGCAAGGCGGGGCAGAGGGCGTCATCATCGCGCAGGGCGCCGATATCGGCGGCTGGAGCCTGTATGCCAAGGGCGGCAAGCTCAAGTACTGCTACAACTGGGGCGGCTTCAAGCACTTCATGATCGAAGGCGCTTCGGTCATGGCTCCGGGCGAGCATCAGGTGCGCATGGAGTTCGCCTACGCCGGTGGCGGCCTCGGCAAGGGCGGCAAGGTGACGCTGTACGTCGATGGCCAGAAGGACGGCGAAGGTGAAGTCGGCGCAACGCTGGCGATGATCTTCTCCGCCGACGACGGTCTGGATGTCGGCAAGGACGGCGGCTCGGCGGTATCGCCGGACTACAAGCCTGGCAACAATTCCTTCAACGGCAAGGTGAAGGGCGTGCAACTCGCGATCGACGAGGCCGCGGAAGACCTGGATCACCTGCTCGATCCGGTGGACGTCATCCGGATGGCGATGGCCCGTCAGTAAGGGCCTGCCGGCCCGCAGCCTGCACGGGCTGCCAGTCAGCCAAGCGGCGTCGCTGTGATCGCGACGCCGCTTGCACGTTCAGCAGCCAGTTTGCGTCATGCCTGCGCCACCATGCCGCTGTGGCGCAGCAGCGCGTCGACCCTGGGCTCGCGGCCGCGGAAGGCCTTGAAGGATTCCAGCGCCGGGCGGCTGCCGCCCACCGCCAGGATCTCGCGCCAGAAGCGCTCGCCGGTCTCGGGGTCGAGCAGGCTGCCCTTGCCGGCGCCGGCTTCCTCGAAGGCCGCGAAGGCGTCGGCCGACAGCACCTCGGCCCACTTGTAGCTGTAGTAGCCCGCCGCGTAGCCGCCGGCGAAGATGTGCGAGAAGCTGTGCGGGAAGCGGTGCCAGGCAGGCGGGATCATCACCGCCACCTCGCGGCGCACCTCGTCGAGCAGGGCCATCACGCGTTCGATTGCGACCGGGCCGGCAGAGGCCTCCACCTCGCCGTGCAGGCGCAGGTCGAACATCGAGAACTCGAGCTGGCGCACGGTCTGCATGCCGCTCTGGAAGTTCTTGGCGGCGATCATCTTGTCGTACAGCGCGCGCGGCAGCGGCTCGCCGGTATCGACGTGCGCGGTCATGCCCTGCAGCACGTCCCACTCCCAGCAGAAGTTCTCCATGAACTGGCTGGGCAGTTCGACCGCATCCCACTCCACGCCGTGAATGCCGGACACCGCGAGCTCGTCCACCTGGGTGAGCAGGTGGTGCAGGCCGTGGCCGCACTCGTGGAAGAGGGTGAGCACGTCGTCGTGGGTGAAGGTGGCCGGTTTGCCACCCACCGGGCCGGGGAAGTTGCACACCAGGTAGGCCACCGGCGTGTCGCTGCCCCAGGTGTTGCAGTGGCGGCTGCGTGCCGAATCCATCCACGCGCCGCCGCGCTTGGTGCTGCGCGCATGCAGGTCGAGGTAGAAGTGGCCGACGAGTTCCGGACCGTTCGCGCCTTCCTTCTCGATGCGGAAGAAGCGCACGTCCGGGTCCCAGCTCGGCGCCTCGTCGGGCAGGATGTCGACGCGGTAGAGCGCGCGGATCACGCCGAACAGGCCGTCGAGCACCTTGGGCTCGGGGAAGTACTGCTTCACCTCCTGGTCGGAGTAGGCGTAGCGCTTCTCGCGCAATTTCTCGGAGGCGTAGGCCACGTCCCAGGGTTCGAGGGTGTCTAGGCCCAGCTCGGCCTTGGCGAAGGCCTTGAGTTCTTCCAGGTCCTTCTCGGCGAAGGGCTTGGCCTTGGCGGCGAGGTCGCGCAGGAAGCCGAGCACCTGCTCCGGCGTGTCGGCCATCTTGGGCACCAGCGACACCTCGGCGAAGTTGCGATAGCCGAGCATGCGCGCTTCTTCGTCGCGCAGCGCGAGGATGCGGCCGATCAGCGGGCCGTTGTCGAGTTCCGGGTTGCCGAGCTCGGAGGCGCGGGTGGCGTAGGCGCGGTACATGCGCGCGCGCAGCTCGCGATCGTCGGCGTACTGCATCACCGGCAGGTAGGAGGGCATCTGCAGGGTGAACTTCCAGCCTTCCTTGCCCTCGGCCTCTGCGGCGGCGCGGGCGGCCTGGCGTGCGTCGTCGGGGATGCCGGATAAGCCGGATTCATCGGTGATCCACTCCGCGTGCGCGTTGGTGGCGTCGAGCAGGTTCTCGGAGAACTTGGCGGCGAGCTGGGATTGCTCTTCCTGGATCTCCTGGAAGCGCGGCTTCTGTTCGTCGGGCAGCTCGGCGCCGGAGAGGCGGAAGTCGCGCAGCGCGTGCTCGAGGATGCGCTGGCGCACCGGAGACAGGGTGGCGAACTCGGGGCTGTCGTGCAGGGCCTTGTACTTCTCGAACAGCGCGAGGTCTTGCCCGACCTCGGCATAGAAGCGCGAGATCTCGGGCAGCATCGCGTTGTAGGCCTCCCGCCACTCGGGCACGTCGAACACGCTGTGCAGGTGGCCGACCACGCCCCAGGCGCGGCCGAGGCGCTCGCCGGCCTCTTCCATCGGTGCGACGAAGCCGTCCCAGCTCGGGGTGGCGGGGTCGGCGGTGAGGCGTTCGATGAGCGCACGATTCTCGTCGATGAGGCCGCGGATCGCGGGCTCGACGTGCTCGGGCCGGATGTCGGCGAAGCGCGGCATGCCGGCGAAGTCGAGCAGGGGATTGGCGTTGGGAGTGGAAGTGGAAATGGACGTGCTGTCGTGCATCTTCGACCTTGTCTGTTCGTTCCGGCCTCGCCGGGCAAGGCGGCTATTCTGCCGCAAAAAAGACGGCGGGCGCCGCGTACGACGCCCGCCGCCGCCTGAACTGCGTGTACTCAGCGGACCACGTCGCGATAGGCGTGCCAGGTGGCGTGACCCACCAGCGGCAGCAGGACGGCCATGCCGATCATCATGGTGGCGAAGCCGATGCCGACCAGGACGACGATCAGCAAGGCCCACAGCATCATCGTGTCGAAATTGGTCTGCACCGCGCGCAGGCTGGTCATCGCCGCAGTGATGGTGTCGGTGTCGCGGTCCAGCACCATCGGAATCGCGATCGCGGAGAGCGAGAACACGACGATCGCCAGCACGGCGCCGACGACGACGTAGGCGGCGAGGAAGTACAGGTTGTCGCCCGACCCCAGGATGCCGCTGACGAAGTTCGTCACGTTGCTGACCTCGCCCCGATAGAACAGCGCGAACAGGATGGCCGAGATGCGCTCCCAGGCGATCAGTGCGATGGCGAGGAAGGCGCCGAACATCGCGAGACCGTCGGCACTGCGGACGAGCCCCCGTACCGATGCGGCGAAGGAGACCTTCTCTCCCTTCTCGTGGTGACGCGAAATCTCGTACAGACCCGCAGCCGCGATCGGGCCGACCAGCATGAATCCCGAGATCGCCGCCATGAACAGATAGGGCTTGTCCGCCGCGTAGGACAGGATCAGGTAGCCGATCGCAGCCAGGATCACGCCGTAGGAGAGGCTTGCGGCGAGGTTCTCGCGCATGTCGTTCCAGCCCATGCGCAGCCACTGCAGCGGCCGCTCCGTGCCGACGGAGCGGATCTGGGGCAGGTTGAAATGTTGATCCAGCGAGTCGTAGGGCTTGTCCATGATCGTCTCCGCAGGTTCTTCGTTATGTTTGACGTGTCGTCCGTGGATGGGATCGACGCGCATGGAAAAGTGCGCGTGATGCCTCGGGCGGTCGTGTTCTTAGAATAGGACAGGCGCGAAGAGTTCGCGAATGAGAGCTATTCTTTATCCAGATAGGGCGTGGCTATGCTGCGCGCGGCACGGTCCCCAGCAGCGGGCGGCTCGGGTTCGTGAAACCTGCGGCCGATTCGGATGGACGCAGAAAGGAACAAGGGGCACCCCGTGGGGCGCCCCTTGTCGACGTCCTGTGCGCCCGCGGCGCTCAGTCCAGCTTGCGGCCGGTCAGGCGTTCGTAGGCCTCGCGGTATTTGGCCGCGGTGTGCTCGATGACCTCGGCGGGCAGCTTCGGTGCCGGCGGCGCCTTGTTCCAGTCCAGCGTCTCCAGGTAGTCGCGCACGTATTGCTTGTCGAAGGAGGGCGGGCTGATGCCCTCGCGGTAGCCGTCCGCCGGCCAGAAGCGCGAGGAGTCGGGGGTCAGCGCCTCGTCGATCAGGTGCAGCGTGCCGGCGGCGTCGATGCCGAACTCGAACTTGGTGTCGGCGATCAGGATGCCGCGGGTCGCGGCGAACTCGGCCGCCTCGGAATACAGCGCGATCGCCGCGGCGCGCGCCTCGTCGGCGAGCTGGGCGCCGGTCTTGCCGGTGCCGGTCAGCGCGTCCTTCATCAGCGCCTCGCAGCGCGCCTGCGCCTGCGCGAAGGAGATGTTCTCGTCGTGCTCGCCCATATCGGCCTTGGACGAGGGCGTGAAGATCGGTGCCGGCAGCTTCGCCGCCTGCTGCAGGCCCGCCGGCAGCGCGATGCCGCAGATCGCGCCGGTGGCCTGGTAGTCCTTCCAGCCCGAGCCGATCACGTAGCCGCGCACGACCGCCTCGATCGGCAGCGGCTTCAGGCGCTTGACCACCAGCGCGCGCCCGCGCACCTGTTCGCGCTCGTTTTGGGCGACGACGGTTTCGGGGTCGATGCCGGTGAGCTGGTTGGGCAGGATGTGGCCGAGCCGGTCGAACCAGAAGTTCGCCAGCGCCACCAGCACGCGGCCCTTGTCGGGAATCGGGTCGGGCAGGACCACGTCGAAGGCCGACAGGCGATCGCTGGTCACGATGAGCAGCTTGTCGGCATCGACGGCATAGATGTCGCGCACCTTGCCGCGGCCGAGCAGCGGCAGGCTCTGGATGGAAGTCTCGAAAATGGGCGTCGCCACGGTGGGGCCTCGGGTTGCTGGCAAAGCCGGGATTATAGGGGAGGGCGCGGCAACGCGCTGAGCTCCTCCCGTGACAGCACCGTGTGGGACACGGACCGGCGTCTTCGACCGCAGCGGCGCCCATCTCGCGAGGATGGCGTAGCGCGGGGAAGCGCACGAACGCGTACCCAATAAACGTATTGCTGTCCGGTTCGCAAGCTGCAATGCTAGGGCCGAACGCGTTCCCGCATCTCGTCGAGCAAGCGCAAGGCCTACCGCGGCGGGGCGGGCGGCTCGTTCCGAGACGAACACCGCGGTCCCCGCGGCGTTGCGCGATCGAGCCGCGCAGCGACGGTGACCACCATGTTCGATTTCTCAATCCTGCCCGAAGGAGCAAGCATGCGTAAGGTACTACTCGCTGCCGTTCTCACCTCCGCTCTGCCCGCTCTTGCGCAGTCAGGTCTTACTGTCGATTGGGAATGGAAGCGTGCTCATCGATGCAGTTCAACATCCCCAAGTATCGAGGTCGCCGGAATTCCAGAGGGTACAACGACGCTTTCGATTACGCTGGTTGATCACGATGCCCGCCATTTTGACCATGGGGGAGGTAGCGTGGCACATGACGGTAGCCCACAGGCTTCAATCCCTGAGGGGGCATTGAAGAACTACAGGGGTCCTTGCCCGCCCAATTTTTCCAGCTTCGGCCACGACTATGAATTTACCGTCCGTGCCATTGCAGCGGACAGCCAGGCAGAACTTGCACGAGGTAACAAGACAAAAACGTTCTCGGCAGCCGTAGTCAAGCAGTAGGTGGAATCAAATGCAGCGATCCGCGGGACGCTACGCGATCGAGTCGCGCAGCGCCGCCGAGCTC
The DNA here is from genome assembly GCF_055393985.1 of Thauera sp. DNT-1. NCBI lineage: Bacteria > Pseudomonadati > Pseudomonadota > Betaproteobacteria > Rhodocyclales > Zoogloeaceae > Thauera > Thauera sp. DNT-1. The sequence goes on from NZ_AP043752.1 coordinate 4,318,022, forward strand.
GCAGGTTGGATCTTTGATTTTATTTTGAGGTGGTCATGATTCGAGCACTTGTCTTTTCCCTCATTGGCTTTTTCCCAGTTCTCGTTTTCGGGCAAGTGCCATTTCCTCCGTTACCACAGCCAAACACCGCCTTTTCCTTTGAAGACAAGGATTGGAACGTCGAACCCACAACGGAACCAAGGAGCGGCCGCCCTCATGCTCCCACGCCAACGTCCATTCCTGGCGCGCGGGTGATAAGCAGGGCCTCCGCACTCGCCTAGCATATCGCCCGGATCCCCAGCATGCGCTCCCGCACCCCGTCATCCCACGCCGCCCCCTTGCGCTTGAGCCGAAGGCTGCTCTTGCGCGTGTCGGTCTTGTCGGCACGGATGATGTTGAGCGCGATCTTGCGCAGCAGCGAAAGGTTCTGCGGCGCGTTGTCCTTGGCCACCGTGCTGGCGTCCTCGCTGAAGCTGACATCGAGGATCCAATGAAGCCGGTTCTCCACACCCCAATGCGCACGTACCGCTGCCGCCAGTTGCTCGGCGCTCAGTGCGCGCGAACTGATGTAGTAACGCCGCTCGAGATCGGATTGCTTGTCGCCGACCACCCGCATCGAGTCGATGCGCCCGATCGTCACGCACTTGGGCCAGTCGGCCAGATCGACGATGCCCTTGGCCGAGAGCACCGAGGCGATCTGCCCGACGGTGCGGCCGTGGCCGCGCTCGACCAGCGAACTGCGGTCGACCGACTCGACGCCGTGCTGATCGATGAAGGCGGTCTCGATCGCTTCGAGCAGCTTGGGCTGGTTGCCCTTGACCATCAGCAGGTAGTCGCCTTTCTTCGCAACGATCTGTTTGGCAATGCTTTTCTGGCAGCCCATGGCGTCGATCGTGACCAGCAGCCCCTTGATCGAGAGCGCCTCCAGCAACTCCGGAATCGCGGTGATCTCGTTGCTCTTGGCGGCGACCTTCTCCTGGCCGAGCACCAGTCCCAACTCGGTGGCGAAGGCGCTGACCATGTGGATCGCGCTCTCGCCGCCGCTGCCCGAGCCGCGCACGGTCTTGCCGTCAATTGCGATCGTGCCGGCGAGGCCCGCATCGTCGCTGAGCGCACCGACCACGCCGCCCACCCAGCGCCGGAACATGTTCTCGAACTGCTTCGGATCGAGCGCACGCAGGATCCGAAGGAAGGTCTCCTCGGACGGGATGCCGTTCTTGAGCACGAGGAAGCGACGCAGCCACGCCTGCTTGGTGCGTGCCCAGAAAGTGATGTCCTCGACCGTGTCGCAGTCCGAGAGCACGGCGGCGATCAGGATCACCAGGATCTCCCGGAAGTCGTGCAAGGTGCCGTTGCTCGGCTTGCGCGGATCATCGATTTCGTCCAGACAACTCATCAGGGAACCCCTTTGCGCCGCACTCACGCTCTTCGCCCAAAAGACGAGAGTAGACGTGATTTTCGAAGGGTTTACAAGATGAATGCATAAGGCGTTGAATGTGAACGACTATTTTCAGGTGGATATGCGGTCAGGGAAAATGCATTCCGAGTGCGGAGGCCCTGGGGTGATAAGGACGCTCGAACTCAAGGCGCTTCTTGATGCAAGCAACAACGTTGTGGTGGTTGATGTGCTTGATTCGAAGACCAGAAAATCTGTTCCTGGAGCTTTCTGGTTATCGGGTGCCGGCGATGGGCGATTTTTCGCCGCGGAGAAAAGCAGATTTGCCGCAGCCTTGGAGAAACTGACTGGCGGTGACAAGACCCGTCCTCTGGTTTTTCTTTGCATCAGCTCAGAGTGTTGGCTGTCTTACAACGCGTCGCTGCATGCGCTCAAGGCGGGCTACAAGGATGTCATTTGGTATCGCGGCGGCACCAATTCATGGACGGGCGCCAGCCTCGAATGGAGCGAGCCCGAGAGTGTCAGCTGGTAGCCGGCCAGGTTCAATTGGGAACGCATTGGTCACGGCTCATGCCGTTCCGCCAGCGCCGACATTTGCTTGGTCCCATCCATCCGCCAAACTGCGGGTGCATTCCCGGCCGCATCAGTCGGCGTCGATGCAGAAGGAGCGCTGGAATCATCAAACGCCAGAAACAGGGAGCTTCGCCATGGCAGGTTTCGACATCAGGAACGATACGATCTGGCCGCTGGAGATCTCGCTCGGAATGCTGAGTCCGCTGTACTGGGGCTTGACCGAGCCCGCCCAGACCTTCTCCAGAAGCACGGGCGCGGTCTGGTTCACCATTCAGGCCACGGTGGCGCTGGACCACAAGGAGCACATCACGACGGCCGGGGCGGTCTTCGATGTCTTCAAGAACATCCTCTTCCCGCAGGTGATGCTCGGCAATTGGCTCATCAATGGCGAAATGCTCGCCGGATCGCATGGCATCACCGAGGACGTGGCCCAGGCCCTGGGCGCAAAGCGGCCGATCACGATCAAGGGCCGGCCGCTCGACGAGATGTCGACCGAAGATGCGATCGCGGGTTTGCAGGGAATCTTCACCCATGACAGGTCGCGCGTCTCGAAGGCGGGATGCTATGCGGGCTGGAGCGGGCACAAGCAGTACGTCGTCAGCGGCGGGCCGACGCTGCAGGTCAGGGCTGGCGGCGTGGAACTCGTGTCGGGTACGCCGCTGTCCATCGTGAAGCTGTAGGCGCGCCGAGACCTTGGCACCGGACCGCGACGTCGTCACGGTGAATGTCGCGTGTGCTCGTAGCACGAGGACGAAAGACCGCGAACGGCCCGGCCTGCGGGTCTCCCGGAGAGCCTCAGGCCGTGCTCGCCTCGAACAGTCCCGCCAGCGCCGGCGCCAGCACGAAGTCGAACTCCGCCGCCAGCGTGGCGATAGGATCGTCCGCCGCGACGAAGTCCGCCAGCAGCAGCGGGCGCAGCGCCTCGGGCACGCGCATGAAGAGGCCGTCGCGCTGGTTGAGCGGTTCGCCGGCGACATAGATCTGGGTGACGAAGGGACGCCCGCCTTCCTGGAACACCGCGGCGTGGATGTGCGGCGTGCGGCCGGGATAGGGCACCGGGCGGATGGTGCGGAAGCGGTAGCGCCCGTCGGCGTCGGTGACGGTGTGGCCGAAGCCCTGGAAGTCCGGGTCCTCCTCCACTTCGGCGCGATCGCGCGGGTGGCGGTAGCGGCCGTTGGCGTCGCATTGCCAGATCTCCACGCGCAGGCCGGCCAGCGGGCGGCCGTCGAGGTCGAGCACGCGGCCCGACAGGTCGGCGATCTGCCCGGCGGCACGACCGCTGCGGCCTTCGACCCGGGTGAGGTCGTTGTCCTTGTGCAGCGGCGGGGTGACCGGGTAGAAGGGGCCGGGCATCTGGCTCGGCGTCAGCACGCGCTGCGCCGCGGCGAGCGGCGCGGAGAGCAGGGTGGCGCTGCCGCCGAGGACGAGGCGGCGGCGGAGTCCGGAATGGTGCGACATGCTTGCGGCTCCGGCTGTGGACATGCCGTGAAGACCGTCGCGGTGGGGCGCGGTTCCGCGCGTGCCCGGACGCGCGCGTCGGGCTTGGCGGGCGGTGGGGGCGCAGGCGGCGCAGGCGGTCTCGCGCCTGCCCGCAGGCGCGTCCAGACTGCCTTGGAGATTGGGTGGTCGGACGGAGGCGGGGCATGGAGCGAAGACGGTTCATCGGCGCCGCGGCGCTGGCCGGGCTGGGGGTGGCGGGCGGGGCCGGCGTCCTTTCCCATCGGCAGAGCGTGGCGGTCTACGAGGCAGCAGCGGGTACGACGTGGCGCCATGGCGAGCCGGCGCAGCGGGACACGCGTGCGGCACTGCGCGAGCTCGTGCGCTACGCCACCCTTGCGCCGTCCAGCCACAACACGCAGTGCTGGAAGTTCGCGCTGGCGGAGCGGTCGGTTTCCATTCTCCCCGACTACTCGCGGCGCTGCCCGGTGGTGGATCCCGACGATCACCACCTCTTCGTCAGCCTGGGCTGCGCTGCCGAGAACATCGTGCAGGCGGCGCCGGCGATGGGCTTCCACTGCGAGGCCGCCTTCGACGGGGAGGCCGCCGAGGTCCTGAACTGCGCGCTGGCGCCCGCGCCGAGCCGACGAACCGCCCTGTTCGAGGCCATTCCGCAGCGTCAATCGACCCGCGGCGAGTTCGACTCGCGGCCGCTTTCGAACGAGGAGCTGCGGCGGCTCGAGGCGGCCGGCTCGGGCAGGGGCGTGAGCGTGCGCCTGCTCACCGGGGCGCAGGCGTTGGAACGCGTCCTGGAGTTCGTCGTCGCCGGGAACACGGCGCAGATGCGGGACCCGGCGTTCGTGCGCGAGCTGAAGGCGTGGATCCGCTTCAACGGCAGCGATGCGGCGCGCACCGGCGACGGCCTGTTCGCAGGGGCGTCCGGAAATCCCGCGGCCCCCGCCTGGCTGGGCGGCCTGCTGTTCGATGCCTTCTTCACCGAGGCGGCCGAGAACGACAAGTACGAGCGGCAGGTCCGCAGCGCCGCGGGGATCGCGGTGTTCGTCTCGGAGCGCGACGATCGCGCGCACTGGATCGAGGCGGGGCGTTGCTTCCAGCGCTTTGCGCTGCAGGCGACCGCGATCGGCGTCCGCACGGCGCATCTCAACCAGCCGGTCGAGCTCGCCACGCTGCGCCCCGCCTTTGCCGCCGACCTGGGCATCACGAACGGCCGGCCGGATCTGGTGATCCGTTTCGGCAGGGGGCCGGCGATGCCCCGATCCCTGCGCCGTCCGCTCGACGCCGTGCTGCTGTGAGGGGCGGCGCCCGCCGCCGGCCACCTTACAGGTGGGCCTGGCCGTCCTCTTCCGTGCCGAGCAGCTTGCGCATCCGCCGCAGCCCCATGTAGACGATACCGGCGATGACCGGGATCGACACCGCGGTGAGCACCTCCGGCGTCAGCGGCTCGATCAGGTGCTTTGCGCCCTTGGCGACGTAGTTCACCAGCTGCGAGGCGTAGTAGGTGATCGCCACCACCGACAGCCCTTCAACGGTCTCCTGAAGGTGGAGCTGGATCTTGGCGCGGCGGTTCATCTGCGCGAGCAGCTCCTGGTTCTGGCGCTCGATCTCGATGTCGACGCGGGTGCGCAGCAGCTGCGAGTTGCGTGCGATGCGGCCGGAGAGGTCGTCCTGGCGGCGCGCGATCGAGGTACAGGTGTCGATCGCGGGGACGAGGCCGCGGTCCATGAACTCGCCGATCGGGGAGAAGCCGGGCAGGCGCTGTTCGCGCAGGTCGTCGATGCGCTGGCGCACCAGGCGGTAGTAGGCCGCGGCGGCGCCGAAGCGGAAGGTGGTGCGCGCCACCGAGCGCTCGACCTCGGCGGCCAGGCGCGACAGGCGGGCGAGCACCGCGCGGTCGTCCTCGGCGCTGCGCGACCGGCCCATGCCGTCCATGAGGTCGGCGAGCTCGTCCTCGGCGCGCGAGACCAGGCGGCCGGTGTCCTTGGCCACCGGGAAGGCGAGCAGCGCCATGACGCGGTAGGTCTCGATCTCGACCAGGCGCTGGGCGATGCGGCCGGCCTGGCGCGGGGTGAAGCCCTTGTCGAGCAGCAGGAAGTGCGAGAAGCCGTCGTGCAGGTGGAAGTCGGTGAGCACCCAGCCGGCGCCGTCCGAGACGCCGGAGGCGACCAGCGCCTGGCCGTGGCGCGACTGCTGGTGCAGCACCGTCTCCAGCGGCATCTCGCCGACGTCGCGCAGCTCGATGTGGGTGGCGGCGATCAGCAGGCCGGGGATGGCCTTGCGCCAGGCCGCGGGCACGTGCAGCAGGGCGTAGTCGTCGGGGCTGTCGTCGGGCTCGATGCGGCGGAAGAAGCAGTAGCTGGAGAACTCGTTGTGGCGCTCCCACTTCAGCCGGAAACCCTCGGCCTCGAGCAGCACGTGGCCCGAGTCGATGTCCGGCGCGGGCTGGCCGAGCTGCCCGGCCAGCGCCGCGAGGTGGTCCGCCTCGCGCCCGGCGCTGCCTTCGTGGTGCAGGAAGGCGAGGTAGGTGACGAATTCCGGGGTGTCCAGCGGCACCGGCGGGCGCGCGTGCACCTCGTCGCTGAGCGTCTGGCGCAGGGGGTGCTGTTCGAAGAGGGAGGACATGGTGGCTCGCAGAGCAGTCGGCGGCGGGTTGGATGAGGGCGACGCGATCGAAGACAATGGATCCACGGCCGCTTGAAGCGACGACCGCGCCAGCTGGCGCGGTCGTCGCTTCAAGCATGTGCTCCGCGCTGGTTCAGCGCACGATCTGGCTCAGCTCGCCGGCCTTGTAACGCGCCGCGATCTTGTCGAGCGCGACGGGCTTGATCTTCGAGGCCATGCCGGCGCAGCCGAAGGCTTCGTAGCGCGCCTTGCAGACCAGCTTGGCGGCCTCGCGCGCGGGCTTGTTGTACTCGCGCGGGTCGAACTTCGACGGGTTCTCGAACATGAACTTGCGGATCGCCCCGGTCATGGCGAGGCGGATGTCGGTGTCGATGTTGATCTTGCGCACGCCGTACTTGATGCCCTGGACGATCTCCTCGACCGGCACGCCGTAGGTCTCCTTCATGTCGCCGCCGTACTGGCGGATGATCTCGAGGAGCTCCTGCGGCACCGAGGAGGAGCCGTGCATCACCAGATGGGTGTTGGGGATGCGGGCATGGATGGCCTTGACGCGCTCGATGGCGAGGATGTCGCCGGTGGGCTTGCGGGTGAACTTGTAGGCGCCGTGGCTGGTGCCGATGGCGATGGCGAGCGCGTCGCAGTCGGTCTGCTTGACGAAGTCGGCGGCCTGGTCGGGGTCGGTGAGCATCTGGCTGTGGTCGAGCGTGCCCTCGGCGCCGACGCCGTCTTCCTCGCCGGCCTGACCGGTCTCGAGCGAGCCGAGGCAGCCAAGCTCGGCCTCGACGCTGACGCCGATCGCGTGCGAGAACTTGACCACCTCGCGGGTGACGGCGACGTTGTATTCGTAGGAGGAGGGCGTCTTGCCGTCTTCCAGCAACGACCCGTCCATCATCACGCTCGAGAAGCCCGAGCGGATCGCACCCATGCAGATCGCCGGCGACTGGCCGTGATCCTGGTGCATGACGACCGGGATGTGCGGATAGGCCTCGATCGCGGCATCGATGAGGTGGCGCAGGAAGGCTTCGCCCGCGTATTTGCGCGCGCCGGCCGAGGCCTGCATGATCACCGGGGCGTCGCACTCGGCGGCCGCTTCCATGATCGCCTGCACCTGTTCGAGGTTGTTCACGTTGAAGGCGGGCAGGCCATAGCTGTGTTCGGCGGCGTGGTCGAGCAGCTGGCGCATGGAAACGAGGGGCATGGAATCTCTCCGGAAAAGGCCGCCGGGCGGGGCGGCCGGACGATCGAAAATTCTATTTTAGCGTGTGCGCGGGGACGCTGACCGTGTCTCCCGTCGCGGACGGGTATTCAGACGGGGTCGTCGAGCGTGCCGGGGCGGTGGTGTTCGCCCACGCGCACGATCTTGAGCGTGTTGGTGCCACCCGCGCTGCCGATCGGCTCGCCGATGGTGAGCACGATGAGGTCGCCGTAATCGACCACGCCCTGCTCGAGCAGGACCTGCTCCGCCTCCCACAGCAGCACGTCGCGGTCCTGGTGGGTCTGGCTCATCAGCAGCGGATGGACCTCGCGGTAGAGCGTCATCTGGTTGCGCGCCGAGACCTCGGGGGTGAGCGCGTAGATCGGCACGCCGGCGATCAGGCGGCTCATCCACAGCGCGGTCGAGCCGGTCTGGGTGAGCGAGGCGATCGCCTTGACCTTGAGATGGTAGGCGGTCCAGATTGCCGCCATCGCGATCGACTGGTCGATGCGGGTGAACACGCGGTCGAGCATCTCGCGGTCGAGCCCGGTGTCGTAGGACTTCTCCGCCTCCAGGCAGACCCGGCTCATGGCCTCGACCACCTCCACCGGGTACTTGCCGGCGGCGGTCTCGGCCGACAGCATCACCGCGTCGGTGCCGTCGAGCACCGCGTTGGCCACGTCGGAGACCTCGGCGCGGGTGGGCACCGGGCTGGTGATCATGGATTCCATCATCTGCGTGGCGGTGATGGTGAGCTTGTTGCGGTCGCGCGCAGCGCGGATCATCTTCTTCTGCAGCGCCGGCACCGCGGCGTCGCCCACCTCCACCGCGAGGTCGCCGCGCGCCACCATGATGCCGTCGGAGGCGTCGAGGATCTCGTCGAGGTTGGCCACCGCCTCGGTGCGCTCGATCTTGGCGATCAGCAGCGCCGAACAGCCGGCGGCGCGCATGAGCTGGCGCGCCATGTACATGTCGGCTGCGCTCTTGGGGAAGGACACCGCGACGAAGTCCACGCCGATCAGCGCGGCGGTGCGGATGTCGTCCATGTCCTTGGCGGTGAGCGCGGGCGCGGTGAGCCCGCCGCCCTGGCGGTTGATGCCCTTGTTGTTGGACAGCTCGCCGCCCACCTTCACCGTGGTGTGGATCTCGTGGCCGAGCACGCGCTGCACGGTGAGCTTGAGGCGGCCGTCGTCGAGCAGCAGCACGTCGCCCGGCTTCACGTCCTTGGGCAGGTCCTTGTAGTCGAGGCCGACGCGCTGGACGTTGCCGAGCTCGCAGCGGGCGTCGAGGATGAAGGGCGCGTCGCGGGTCAGCGTCACGCGGCCTTCCTCGAACTTGCCGACGCGGATCTTGGGGCCCTGCAGGTCGGCGAGGATGCCGATCGGGCGGCCGGCGCGCGCGGAGGCGTCGCGGATGGTCTCGGCGCGGGCGACGTGGTCCTCGGGCTTGCCATGGGAGAAGTTCATCCGCACCACGTCGAGGCCGGCGTGCACCATGCGCTCGAGGGTGAGGAGGTCGGACGAGGCGGGGCCGAGGGTGGCGACGATCTTGGTGTGGCGGGACATCCGGGCTGCTCCGGTCGGTGGCGTGCCCGCATTCTAGCAGCGCGGCCGCGACGGCGACTTCGCGCGCACCGTACGCGAGGCTTGCGGATCGGCCTGCATGGCATATATTGGATGAAGTCTGTTCACGGATGGCGCCCGGGTACCGGAGCCAGCCTCGCCACCCACTGGAGGAGCGTCATGGCCCTACCCGGCAAACCGAGCCGTCGCACAGCCGCGATGGCGGTGTCGAGCGTCGTGTTGTGCATGCTGTCCGCAAGCGCGGCGGCCGTGCCGTCCAGCCTGTACGTGTTCGGCGACAGCCTCTCGGACAACGGCAACCTGTATGCCTGGACTTCGAATCCGTCGAATCCGGTGACCTTCGGCTTGCCGATCCCGGTGTCGCCCCCCTATGAGCAGGAAACCTTCACCAATGGCCCGGTATACGCGGAGCGCCTTTGGGACAGGCTCGGCCTTCCCGGGGAGCTCGCTCCGGCGGCGCTGCCGGGCGGCACGAACCATGCGGTAGGCGGGGCGCGCTCGCGCTACCACTCCTTCGATGTCGGCCCCGACGGCCTGCCGCCGCTCGTGTGGCCCGCCAACTTCGCGTCCTTCAGCCTGACCGGACAGTTCCAGGGCTACCGCGACGGGCTCGCCGGTGGCGCTGCGGACGCGTCGGCGCTGTATCTGGTCTGGGCCGGTGCGAACGACCTGCAGGACGTGCTCCGGCTCGCCCAGCTGAGCGGCCCCGCCGCGGCCGGTGCGCGGCTGGCCGAGGCGGTCGGCGATGTGGCCGGCGTGATCGGCGGGCTGGTCGGCCTGGGCGCGCGCCAGCTCCTCGTGCCCACGGTGCCGGACATCGGCGCGCTGCCGGTGGTGGCCGCCTTCGGTGCGCAGGCCCAGGGAATCGCCCGCCAGTACAGCATCGCGTTCAACCAGGCGATCGACCAGGCCTTGCAGTCCTTCGCCGGCATCCCCGCACTCGAGGTGCTGCGCTTCGATGCGTTCGGGCTGCTCGACGAGGTCGTCCGCGATCCCGCGGCGAACGGCTTCACCGACATCGACACGGCCTGCCTGCAGGGGCTGTACATCGCGCCGACGCCCGGTGCGCCCGCACCGACGATCTGCTCGAATCCGGACGAGCATCTGTTCTGGGACGTGGTGCATCCGTCGGCGGCCGCCCATGTGATCCTCGCGGACGAGATGTACCGCGAGGTGCGCACCGCCTTCGTGCCCGAGCCCCCGCTGCCGGCGCTGCTCGTGGTGGGCGCGTTGTTCCTCGGCGTTATTCGTCGCCTGCGGCTGACCAGGCCGCTGTAGGCGTCGGGAGCGCGCAGCTTCGTGCGCGGCGGCGCGCTTCGCCTTTCGGGCTGTTGCATTGCGGCAACGGGGGGCGTGACTTAATCCACTGAATGAGACTTTGCGCGGCGTCGGGCGCGGCGATCTGGGTTGTGCACTGCGGCATCCGTTGTATAGTGTGCTGCCTGTCCTGCACATCGCATCTTCATGACGCTCCCGCGACCTTGCGCAGCTTCGGCCGCCTCGCCCTGGCCGGCACGCCTGGATCTGCTCCAGAGCCTGTCCGGCCTCGCCCTCGCCCTCTTCATGTGGCTGCACATGGGCTTCGTGTCCGCGATCCTGATCAGCGCGGACTTCGCGTGGGCGGTGGCGCGTTTCTTCGAGGGCTACTTCTTCCTGCCGCGTCCGCAGGCGTGGCTGGTGACGGCCTTCGTCGCTTCGATCGCGCTCCTGTTCGCCCTGCATGCGCTGCTGGCGCTGCGCAGGTTTCCCGCCGACTGGCGCCAGTACCGCATCGCCGCGCGCCACGGCAGCCGTCTGCGCCATGGCGACACGACGCTGTGGTTCGTGCAGGTGGCGACCGGCTTCGCGATGTTCTTCCTCGCGCCGGTGCATCTGTACGCCATGTTCATGCATCCCGACCTCATCGGCCCTTACGAGTCCGCCGATCGCGTGTGGACCGGCGGCTTCTGGCCGCTCTATCTCGCCTTGCTGTTCGCAGTCGAGGTGCATGGCAGCGTGGGCCTGTACCGCCTGGCGGTGAAGTGGGGCTGGTTCGAGGGCCGCGACGCGCGCACGACGCGGCGCCGGCTGAAGCTGGCGATGTGGGGCCTGATCGCCTTCCTGCTCACGCTGGGGCTGACCACGCTGTTGGCGGAGATCCGCATGGGCATCGAGCATGCGCCGCGCGCCGGCGAGCGCTACGTACCGACCTGGCAGCGCAGCCCGACTGCGGTGGAGGAGGCGCGATGAGGATCGAATACACCGACGTGCTGGTGGTGGGCGGCGGCCTGGCCGGCCTGCGCACCGCGGTGGGCGCGGCAAGGCGCCGGCTGCGGGTCGAGGTGCTGTCGCTGGTGCCGGCCAAGCGCTCGCACTCGGTGGCGGCGCAGGGCGGCATGCAGGCGAGCCTGGGCAACGCCTTCAAGGGCATGGGCGACAACGAGGACGTGCACTTCGGCGACACCGTGCGCGGCTCGGACTGGGGCTGCGACCAGCTCGTCGCGCGCATGTTCGCCCACATGGCGCCCAAGGCGGTGCGCGAGCTCGCGGCCTGGGGCGTGCCCTGGAACCGCGTGCAGCGCGGCGCCCACGAGGTGGTCATCAACGGCGAGCGCGTCACGCTGACCGAGCGCGACGAGGCCCACGGCCTCATCACCGCGCGCGACTTCGGCGGCACGCGCAAGTGGCGCACCTGCTACACCGCCGACGGCACCGGCCACACCATGCTCTACGCGCTCGGCGACCGCGCGGTGGCCGAGCGCGTCCCGGTGCGCGACCGCAGCGAGGCGGTGGCGCTGGTCCACGACGGCGGGCGCTGCCAGGGCGCGGTGGTGCGCGACCTGGAGACGGGCGAGCTGTACGCCATCCTGGCCGCCGCCACGGTGATCGCCACGGGCGGCTTCGGCCGCATCTGGGGCATCTCCACCAACGCGATCATCAACGAGGGCATGGGGGCTGCGATCGCGCTCGAGACCGGGGTGGCGCGCCTGGGCAACATGGAGGCGGTGCAGTTCCACCCCACCGCGATCGTGCCCGCCGGCATTCTCGTCACCGAGGGCTGCCGCGGCGACGGCGGCCTGCTGCGCGACGTCGACGGCCACCGCTTCATGCCCGACTACGAGCCGGAGAAGGCCGAGCTCGCCTCGCGTGACGTGGTCTCGCGGCGCATGGCCGAGCACATGCGCCGCGGCAAGGGCGTCAAGTCGGCCGCCGGCGAGCACCTGTGGCTGGACATCGCGGTGCTCGGCGCCGCCCATATCGACCACAAGCTGCGCGAGGTGAAGGACATCTGCCGCCACTTCCTCGGCATCGACCCGGCGCGCGACTGGATCCCGGTGCGGCCGACCCAGCACTACTCGATGGGCGGCATCCGCACCGACCACCGCGGCGAGTCGCCCTCGCTGCGCGGCCTGTTCGCGGTGGGCGAGGCGGCGTGCTGGGACCTGCACGGCTTCAACCGCCTCGGCGGCAACTCGCTCGCCGAGACGGTGGTGGCGGGCATGCTGGTGGGCGAGTACGTCGCCGACTTTGTGGAGTCGCACGCCGGCGCGCTGCAGTTGTCGCCCGGGCTGGCGCGCGACTTCGTCGGCCGCGAGCGCGCTGCCCTGGAGGCGATCGCGGCGCGTCCGGCGCCCGCGCCGGGCGCGGACAACGTCGCCTCGCTGCGGCGCGGGATGGAGGCGACCATGACCGAGCACGTCGGCCTGTTCCGTAACGAGGCGGGGCTGCGCACGGCGGTCGCCACGCTGGTCGACCTGCACGCGCGCGCGCAGCGGGTCGGCATCGCCAGCCGCCACCTCGACGCCAATCCGGAGCTGGTGGCCGCCTACCGGCTGCCGCGCATGCTGGCGTTGGCGCTGTGCGCCGCGCAGGGCGCGCTCGAGCGCCGCGAGAGCCGCGGTGCGCACGCGCGCGAAGACTACCCGGCACGCAACGACCGCGACTGGCTGCGGCGCACGCTGGCCTGGTGGCCGGTGGGCGCCGCCACGCCGGTGCTGGAATACGAGCCGATCCGGGTCGAGAGCATGGAGCTGCCGCCCGGATTCCGCGGCTATGGCACGCGCAACATCGTCGAGCATCCGGCCACCGCGCTGCGCGAGGCCGAGCTCGAGTCCATCCGTGCCCGTCTCGAAGGCGCGGGGGGTGCCCCGCTGCAGGCCGCGCTGCTGGATTTCCGCGCACGCCTGCCCGAACGCTATCGAGGCGACAACGAACGCATCGCCGACATCGAAGAGGGAGCGCCGCGATGAGCCGCCGCCTGAAGATCTCGATCTTCCGCCACAACCCGCGCGACCCCCGGAGCGTGCCGCGCCTGGTCGACTACGAGCTCGACGAGCAGCCGGGCATGACGCTCTTCATCGCGCTCAACGCGATCCGCGACACGCAGGCGCCCGACCTCAACTTCGACTTCGTGTGCCGCGCCGGCGTGTGCGGGGCGTGCGCGATGGTGATCGACGGCCGCCCCGGGCTGGCCTGCCGCACGCTGACGAGCACGCTGCAGGCGGCGTTCAGCCTCTATCCGCTGCCGGTGTTCCGCCTCGTGGCGGACCTGTCGGTGGATACCGGGAGCTGGATGCGCGAGCTCGCCGAGCGCCTGCAGACCTGGGTGCATCTCGACGCGGAGCCCGATCTCGATCGCCTGGAGGCGCGCATGGAGCCGGCGCTGGCCGAGGCGGTCTACGAGCTCGACCGCTGCATCGAATGCGGCTGCTGCATCGCCGCCTGCGCCACCGCGCAGATGCGCGAGGGCTTCGTCGGCGCGGTCGGTCTCGAGAAGATCGCGCGCTTCCGCCTCGACCCGGCGGATACGCGCGACGACGCCGACTTCTACGAGCTCGTCGGCAACGACGAGGGCATCTTCGGCTGCATGAGCCTGCTCGCCTGCAACGACCTCTGTCCCAAGGAGCTGCCCCTGCAGACCCAGCTCGCCTGGCTGCGCCGCAAGATGGCCGGGCAAGGGGTACGCTGGCTGCGGCGGGGATGAATCGAGCGCCGCAATCGCGACTCGCGTCGCTCCTACACCCCACCCGAGACGCCGCCGGTCTTGCAGGAGCGACGCCAGTCGCGATCCCGGCCACGCGGTATTTGCAGGCCGTGCGTCGCCCGCCGGAGCGCCCGATCGCGACTTGCGTCGCTCCCACGACAACCGTCGCGCTCCGGCCAGCGCCTGGAATTGCTTGTAGGAGCGACGCCAGTCGCGATCCGGCGCAATAGGCCAGCGCGGCCTGAATTCCAGGCGCCGCGATCGCGACTGGCGTCGTTCCTTCACCCCACCCGAGACGCCGCGGGCCTTGCAGGAGCGACGCCAGTCGCGATCCGGCGGTGACGGATCGGGGCTCAGTCCTTGAAGCGTGCCTCCAGCGCCGCGATCGCGGGCAGGGTCTTGCCCTCGAGGAACTCGAGGAAGGCGCCGCCGCCGGTGGAGATGTAGCCCACGTCCTCGGCGATGTGGAACTTGGCGATCGCCGCCAGGGTGTCGCCGCCGCCGGCGATCGAGAAGGCCTCGGAGTGGGCGATGGCCGAGGCCATCATCTTGGTGCCGCCGGCGAACTGGGGCAGCTCGAACACGCCGACCGGGCCGTTCCACACGATGGTCCCGGCGTTGGCGATGATCTCGGAGAGCTTGGCGGCGGTCTTGGGGCCGACGTCGAGGATGCGGTCGTGGGCGCCGACTTCTTCCACCGGGATGCGGTTGGCACGCGCCAGCGCGGAGACCTCGTCGGCGACGACGACGTCGACCGGCAGCGGTACCTCGGCGCCCCGCGCCTTCATCATGTCCATGATCGCCTGCGCTTCCTTGACCAGCTCGGGCTCGGCGAGCGACTCGCCGATGCGCTTGCCGGAGGCGAGCAGGAAGGTGTTGGCGATGCCGCCGCCGACGATGAGCTGGTCCACCTTGTGGGCGAGCGACTTCAGGATGGTGAGCTTGGACGAGACCTTGGAGCCGCCCACGATCGCCACCAGCGGGCGCTGCGGGGATTGCAGGGCCTTGCCGAGCGCGTCGATCTCGGCGCCCATCAGGATGCCGGCGCAGGCCACCGGGGCGAAGCGGGCGATGCCGTGGGTGGTGGCCTCGGCGCGGTGGGCGGTGCCGAAGGCGTCATTGACATAGACGTCGCAGAGCGCGGCCATCTTCCTGGCCAGCTCTTCGTTGTCCTTCTTCTCGCCCTTGTTGCAGCGGCAGTTCTCGAGCAGGACGACCTCGCCCGGCTTGACCTCGAAGCCGCCCTCGACCCAGTCGGACACCAGGCGCACCGGGCGGTGCAGCAGCTGGCCGAGGCGCACCGCGACCGGGGCCAGGGTGTCGTCGGGGCCGACCGTGCCTTCGGTGGGGCGGCCGAGGTGGGAGGTGACCATCACCGCGGCGCCGTTGTCCAGGCAGTACTGGATCGAGGGCAGCGAGGCGCGGATGCGGGTGTCCTCGGTGATGTTGCCGGCGTCGTCCTGCGGCACGTTGAGGTCGGCGCGGATGAAGACCTTCTTGCCGCGCACGTCGAGTTCGGTGAGTTTCTTGACTTGCATGATTCGCTCGTTCCCGGAAAAACGCCCTGCGGGGCAGGGCGTCGGTTCGACTGGATGTCCGTGTGTCGCCTGGCGCTTACTTGGCGTTGCAGAAGGCGCGCGCGGCGTCGAGCATGCGGCAGGAGTAGCCCCACTCGTTGTCGTACCAGGCCAGCACCTTGACCAGCACCGAGCCGTCCTCGCCCTGGATGACGCGGGTCTGGGTGGCGTCGAAGGTGGAGGACACGGTGGTGTGGTTGAAGTCGGAGGACACCAGCGGCTCGGTGTTGACCGCCAGGATGCCCTTGAGCGGGCCGTTGGCCGCGGCGGTCATCAGCGCGTTGATCTCTTCCTTGGTGGTGGCGCGCTCGGCGGTGAAGGTGAGGTCGACCAGCGAGACGTTGATCGTGGGCACGCGCAGGGCGAAGCCATCGACCTTGCCGACCAGCTGCGGCAGCACCAGGCCGACGGCCTTGGCGGCACCGGTCTTGGTCGGGATGATGTTGGCAGCGGCGGCGCGGGCGCGGCGCAGGTCCTTGTGGCGCACGTCCACGGTCACCTGGTCGTTGGTGTAGGCGTGGATGGTGGTCATCAGGCCCTGCTTGATGCCGACGCTGTCGGCCAGGATCTTGGCGACCGGGGCCAGGCAGTTGGTGGTGCAGGAGGCGTTGGAGACCACGGTCATGTCGCCGCGCAGCACTTCCTCGTTCACGCCCATCACGATGGTGGTGTCGACGTCGTCGCCGCCCGGGGCGGAGATCAGCACGCGGCGGGCGCCCTGGTCGAGCAGGGCCTGGGCCTTGGCCTTGGTGGTGTAGGCGCCGGTGCATTCGAGCAGCACGTCCACGCCGTGGCTGCCCCAGTTCACGCCCTTGGGGTCCTTGGTGGAGTAGAAGGGGATCTTCTTGCCGTCGATGATGATGACGTTCTCGCCCTCGGTCTCGACCGAGGTGGCGAAGCGGCCGTGGGTGGTGTCGTACTTGAGCAGGTGGGCGTTGGTGGCCAGATCGCCCGAGGCGTTGATGGCGACCACTTCGAACTCGTTCTGCAGGCCCTGCTCGTAGATGGCGCGCAGCGTGCAGCGACCGATACGACCGAAACCGTTGATGGCGACCTTGATGCTCATCCTTGCTTCTCCCTGAGATAACGGTGGAAAACCGCGTGATTTGTGTTTGCCGATGCCCTGCCGGTCCGTGCGGGACCGTGTCCTGATGTGCAGCGGGAGCGATCCGTTTCCGGAACCGCTCCCGCGCCAGGGTCTCGTCAGAGCACCGACTTCACTGCCTGCACCACCGCCTCCGCGGTGATGCCGAAATACTTGAAGAGCTCGCCCGCCGGGGCCGACTCGCCGAAGCGGTCGATGCCGATCACGCGGCCTTCGAGGCCGACGTACTTGTACCAGCCGTCGGTCGTGCCGGCCTCGACCGCGACGCGCGGCAGGCCGGCGGGCAGCACGCTCGCCTTGTACGCGGCGTCCTGGCGGTCGAAGACGTTGGTCGAGGGCATGGACACCACGCGCACCGCGACACCCTGCTCGGCGAGGGTTTTCTGCGCGGCCATGGCGAGCGCGACCTCGGAGCCGGTGGCGAGGATCACCGCCTGCGGCTTGCCGCCATTCACGCCGGCCGGGGCCTCCGACAGCACGTAGCCACCCTTGCGGATCGCCGCGACCTGATCGGAAGTGCGTGCCTGGAAGGGAAGGTTCTGGCGCGAGAAGCACAGGCTGGTCGGGCCATCCTTGCGCTCGATCGCGTTCGCCCACGCCACGGCCGACTCGGTGGTGTCGCAGGGACGCCACACGTCCATGTTGGGGATCAGGCGCAGCGTGGCGGTCTGTTCCACCGGTTGGTGAGTGGGACCGTCCTCGCCGAGGCCGATCGAATCGTGCGTGAACACGAAGATCTGGCGCACCTTCATCAGTGCGGCCATGCGCAGGGCGTTGCGCGCGTACTCGCTGAACATCAGGAAGGTGGCGGTGTAGGGGATGAGACCGCCGTGCAGGCTGATGCCGTTGGCGATCGCCGCCATGCCGAATTCGCGCACGCCGTAATAGACGTAGTTGCCGCCGCTGGTCTTGCTGACGCCCTTTGCGCCCGACCACAGCGTGAGGTTGGAGCCGGCGAGGTCGGCCGAGCCGCCGAGGAGTTCGGGCAGCCTGGGTGCGTAGGCCTCGATGGCGTTCTGGCTGGCCTTGCGGGTGGCGATGGTCTCGGCCTTGTCGACGACCTTGGCGAGCACCGCGGCGACGTGGGCGTCCCAGTCGGCGGGCAGCTCGCCGGCCATGCGGCGTTCGAACTCGGCGGCGAGCTCGGGGTGGGCGGCGCGGTAGGCGGCGAAGGCGGCGTTCCATTGCGCCTCGAGCGAGGCGCCCTTGGTGCGCGCGTCCCAGGCCGCGTAGACGTCGGCCGGGATGTGGAAGGGCGGGTGGTTCCAGCCGATGTGGGCGCGCGCGGCCTCGATCTCGGCGGCACCGAGCGGGGCGCCATGCACGTCGTGGCTGTCCTGCTTGTTGGGCGCGCCGGCGCCGATGATGGTCTTGCAGCAGATCAGCGTGGGCTGGGCGGTGTTGGCCTTGGCCTGCTGGAGGGCGGCCTCGATGGCGACCGGGTCATGGCCCTGGACGTCGCGGATGACCTGCCATCCGTAGGCTTCGAACCTCTTCGGGGTGTCGTCGGTGAACCAGCCGTCGACATGGCCGTCGATGGAGATGTTGTTGTCGTCGTAGAACGCGACCAGCTTGCCCAGGCCCCAGGTGCCGGCGAGCGAGCAGGCTTCGTGCGAGATGCCTTCCATCAGGCAGCCGTCGCCGAGGAAGACATAGGTGTGGTGGTCGACCACCTCGTGGCCGGGGCGGTTGAACTCGGCGGCGAGGATCTTCTCGGCGAGCGCCATGCCGACGGCGTTGGTGATGCCCTGGCCGAGCGGACCGGTGGTGGTCTCGATGCCGGGGGCGTAGCCGTATTCGGGGTGGCCGGGGGTCTTGCTGTGGAGCTGGCGGAAACGCTTGAGCTCCTCGATCGGCAGGTCGTAGCCGGTGAGGTGCAGCAGCGCGTAGATCAGCATCGAGCCGTGGCCGTTGGAGAGCACGAAGCGGTCGCGGTCGGCCCACTTGGGGTTGGCCGGATTGTGGCGCAGGTGGTGGCGCCACAGCACCTCGGCGATCTCGGCCATGCCCATCGGCGCGCCGGGATGGCCGGAGTTGGCCTGCTGCACCGCGTCCATCGCGAGGGCGCGGATGGCGCCGGTGATGGGGTTGAAGACCGGGGGCTGGACGTTGCGGGTCGACTGCATGCTGTTTTCGGGCCGGAGGCCGCCATCGGGAAAGTTCGGAATTATCCCTTAAAAGACCCCGGGGATGCCAATGTTGCGTTGCGGCAATGTTGCGCCGGGCGAGGGGCTTTCGCGGGGCGGTGGGCGCGGCTTGGAATCGGTCACGGGGTCCGAGGAGGGGCGGCGTCGATTCGGTCGCGGGGTCGGGATGGTGTGCGCCGCCTGCACTCGCGGCCCTTCGCTGCGCTCCGGGCTGCCCTCGGCGGAGGCCGCCGCGGGGGCGGCGACGCAAACTCGTCGCTGCGCTCCTCAAACATGCGTCGCCTTGTTTCCCCCGCGACGCCCTCCACCTCGGCGCTCCTGAAGTTGGCCCACACCACCCCGCCCCCGCGACCTCGCGCGGAGTGGGGCTGGGGGGCTGGTCGGTGTGCTGCCGAGGCAGGCTGCCGGGGAATTCCGTCGCGCCTCACACCCACTGGCGGCGGCGTTCCATCAGCTTCCAGATCAGCGGGGTGAGGATCAGCTGCATGGCGAGGTCGAGCTTGCCGCCGGGGATCACGATGGTGTTGGCGCGGCTCATGAAGGCGTCGTGGATCATGCGCAGCAGGTAGGGGAAGTCGACTCCGCGCGGGTCCTTGAAGCGGATCACCACCATGGACTCGTCCTGGGTGGGCACGTCGCGCGCGATGAAGGGGTTGGAGGTGTCGACCACCGGCACGCGCTGGAAGTTGATGTGGGTGCGGGCGAACTGCGGGACGATGTAGTGCACATAGTCGTGCATGCGGCGCAGGATGGTGTCCTGCACGGCCTCGGCGGTGTAGCCGCGCAGCTTGGTGTCGCGGTGCAGCTTCTGGATCCACTCGAGGTTGATGATGGGCACGACGCCGATCAGCAGGTCGACGTGGCTGGCGATGTCGGCCTCGTCGGTGACGAGTGCGCCGTGCAGGCCCTCGTAGAACAGGCAGTCGGTGCCGACCGGGAGATCTTCCCACTCGGTGAAGGTGCCGAGCGGCAGGTTCCAGCGCATCGCCTCGGCTTCGTTGTGGATGTAGTAGCGGCGGCGGCCGGTGGCGGCCTCGCCGTAGGCGCGGAAGAGGCTCTCGAGCTCGGAGAGCAGGTTGGCTTCCGGCCCGAAGTGGCTGATCCCGCGCAGGCCCGCACGCTCGGCTTCCTCGATCAGCGTCTTCATCTCGGCGCGGGTGTGGCGGTGGAAGCTGTCGCCCTCGACGATGGCGGCGTTGACGTTCTCGCGGTGGAAGATCGCTTCGAAGGTGTGCTTGACCGTGGTGGTGCCGGCGCCGGACGAGCCGGTGACGGCGATGATCGGGTGCTTCATGGACATGATGGGTTCCGCCGCTGGCGAGTCGGTTTCGACACGGATTCTGCACCGCAATAAAGCGCGGTGCGAGCCATCAGGAGCGCGCCTTGACCCAGGCCGACCATTCGGCGAACAGCGCCGGGCTGGTGGCGGCGATGACGCCGCGCTTGATCGCCGGGCCGGACATCAGCACGCCGCCGTCGAGCGCCTCGGCGATGCCGCCGGCTTCGGCGAGGATCAGGCGGCCGGCGGCGTAGTCCCACAGCATCTGCCCGCCGTGCAGGTAGACGTCGAGCCGGCCGGCGGCGACAAAGCACCATTCGAGGGCGCTGGAGCCGAAGTTGCGCTGCGAGTAGTAGGGCGGACGCACCGCGAGCTCGTCGCCGAGGTGGTGGCTGATGCGCTTGAAGTCGACGCCGGCGACGGCGTCGCGCAACTCGGTGGCGCCTGCGCGCAGCGGCAGCTCGGTGCCGTTGAGGAAGGCGCCGGCGCCGCGGGCGGCGTAGAAGGATTCGTCGGTGATCGGGTTGTACACCACGCCGATCACCGGCTCGTGGTCGATCAGATAGGCGATCGACACCGCGAACAGGGGGATGCCGTTGGCGAAGTTGGTGGTGCCGTCGATCGGGTCGATGCACCACAGGCCGCGCGCGCCTTCCTTCCACAGCGCGGCCTGCTCGGCCGCGGTCATCTCCTCGCCGAGCACGGCGCCGGGCAGGAAGGCGGGCAGGGCCTCGCTGAAGCGCTGCTGCGAGGCCATGTCGGCCTCGGTGAACAGCGAACCGTCGGCCTTGCGGTTGCGCGCGGACTTCAGGTAGCGCGGAAGGATCTCGGCGCGCGCGATGTCGCGCACCATCGATTCGAGGGCGCGGGCACGGGCGAGGCGGTGGGCGGCGGTGGGCATGGCGGGCTCCTTGCCGGCGGGCGGCGGGAGAGGGGCTGGGGGCGAGGGGAGCTGGGCCTATAATCTTACGATGATTTCACGATTCCACTTTCCGGATCGCCTGCCCGCGGGCGGCGAGGTGGCGCTCCCCGAGGCGCTCGCCCACCATGCGCTGCGGGTGTTGCGCCTGCGCGATGGCGAGGCGGTGGTGCTGTTCGACGGCAGCGGCGGAGAGGTCGATGCGCGCCTGGCCGTGCGCGGCAAGGCGGTGTTCGCTCGGCTCGGCGAGGCGCGTGCGGTCGAACGCGAGTCGCCGTTGCGCATCGTGCTGGTGCAGGCGCTGGCTTCGGGCGACAAGATGGACTGGGTGGTGCAGAAGGCGGTGGAGCTCGGCGTGCATGCGATCCAGCCGGTGCAGGCCGAGCGCTCGGTGCTGCGTCTGGCGGCCGAGCGTGCCGACAAGCGCGTCGCGCACTGGCAGCAGGTCGCGATCGCGGCCTGCGAGCAGTGCGGGCGCAACCGCGTCCCCGAGATTCGCCCCCTGCAGCCGCTCGCACACTGGCTGGGCGCGCATCGCGCGGCGCCCGGCTACGTGCTTGCGCCCGGCGGGGCCAAGGGCTTTGCCGACGAACCCGAGCCGAAGGACGAGGTGCACCTGCTGGTCGGGCCGGAGGGTGGCTGGAGCGAGGGCGAGATGGCGGCCTTCGACGCCGCCGGTTGCCGGCGCGTGCGGCTCGGGCCGCGCGTGCTGCGCACCGAGACCGCGGGCCTCGCCGCCGTGGCGGCGCTGCAGGCGCGCTGGGGCGATTATTGAGCGGCCGTCTGCGCCGCTGCGGACGCGCTACTTGCCATGCAGCACCTTCACCACCCGGCGCAACGCGCTCTCTTCCGGGTGGGGCTGCACGAGGAAGCCGAGGCCGTGCATCAGGCGCAGCATCTTGGCGTTCTTGCCCAGCACGTCGCCGAAGATGTTGCGATAGCCCTTGCCGCGCGCGACCTCGATGAGGGCACCCATGAGTCGGCGGCCCAGTCCGTGGCGTTGCCAGTCGTCGGCCACGACCAGGGCGAACTCGACCGATTCGCCGTCGGCGGCGAGGGAATAGCGGGCGCTGCCCACCATGTGCTCGGCGCCGGCGTCGTCGATGGTGGTGGCGATCAGCGCCATCTCGCGGTCGTAGTCGATCTGCGTGAAGCGTGCGACCAGCGCCGGGCTGAGCTCCTGCAGCTCTTCCATGAAGCGCATGAAGCGGGTCTCGGCGCTCAGTCCGTCGAAGAAGCCCAGCACCAGGTTGGCATCCTCCGGGCGCACCGGACGCGTACGTACGGCACGACCGTCGCCGACCTTCCAGTCCTGGACGAGGTGCAGCGGATAGGGGTGGATCGCCATGTGCGCGTAGCGGTCGCTGCCGGCGGGAAGGCCCTGGTCGATGACGACGCGGGCATCGGCCGCGATGGCGCCGTCGCCGTCGATGAACAAGGGGTCGATCGCGAGCTCGCGCACCCAGGGCAGCTCGCACACGAGGTCGGACACCGACACCAGCACCTGCTCGATGGCGGCGCGGTTGAGCGCGCCGCCCTGGCTGCGCGGGCCCTGTGCGGCCGCCGGGATGGCCGAGTCGATGAGGTCGCGGGCCAGCACGGGGTTCAGCGGTGGCAGCGCGAAGGTGCGCGGCGCGGAGGCGTCCTGCGCGCCGAGGCTGATCACCGGACCGAAGATCGCGTCGCGATGCACCTGGATGCGGAAGGCGCGCGCCTGCGGCCGGTACAGATAGGGCTCGATCGACACGCCGTTGATCTGCACCTCGGGGTGGCGCAGGCGCACCGCGTCGACGATGTCGTGGAAGGCGCTCCACACCGACTCGGCGGTGTTGAGGTTGAGGCGCACGCCGCCGGATTCGGACTTGCTCGCCAGCTCGGGAGCGTCGACCTTCATCGCCACCGGAAAACCCGCCTGCTCGGCGACGAACAAGGCCTCGGTGGCGTCGCGGGCGACGGTGGTGTGCGTGACCGGGATGCCGAAGCTGCGCAGCAGCGCCTTGGACTCCATCGCCGAGAGGATATGGCGACGCTGGTTGAGCAGGGTCTCGATCAGCACGCGCGCACCACCCGTGCGGCGGTAGGCGGCGGCGCTGCCGCCGCCGGCGGTCTGCAGCAGCAGGGTCTGGTTGTGGTGAAAGCGCGAGATGTTGTGGAACAGCTCGATCGCCGCCTCGGGCGAACTGAACACCGGCAGCCCGGCCCGGGCGAGCAGCGCGCGCGCCTCGGCGACCTGGCCGCCGCCCATCCAGCAGCAGCACAGCTGGAGCCGCACCTGGGCGGCGAGGTCGATGATGTCCTGCGCCACCTCGACCGGATCGACGAGCGCGTGCGGCGACAGGATCACCAGCACGTTGGAAACCGCGGCGTCCTCGGAGAGGGCGAGGATGGCGTCGCGGTACAGCTGCGCGCTGGCGTCGCCGCCGAGGTCGAGCGGGTTGTGGGAGTGCCGCTCGCGTCCGCCGAGGCGCTCGAGCGTGGCGACCGTCGGCGAGCCCAGCCCGACGAGTCCGGTGCCGAGGTCCTTGGCGCGGTCGGCGGCGAGATCGGCCGGACCGCTGCCGTTGGAGACGATGGCGAGGCTGTCCTCGCGCGGTCGAAAGCCGCAGGACAAGGCCTTGGCGGCGAAGAAGAGCTGGTCGATGTTCTGCACCCGCACCACGCCGGCGCGGCGCATCGCCGCGTCGAAGACCACGTCGGCGAGGCCGGCGTTGTCCGCGTCGGCGGCGTTGTTGTCGCTGCGACCGTGGCGGCCGGCCTTGAGCAGGATGATCGGCTTGACGCGCGCGGCCGAGCGCAGTGCGCTCATGAACTGGCGGGCGTTGCGGATGTGATCGACGTGCAGCAGGATGTAGCGCGTCTGCGTGTCGTGGATCAGGTACTCCAGCGTTTCCCCGTAGTCGATGTCCACCGTGCCGCCGAGCGAGATGACCGAAGAGAAGCCGACGTCGTTGGTCAACGCCCAGTCGAGCACGACCGAGCACATCGCGCCCGACTGCGAGATCAGGGCGATCTCGCCGGGCTTGACGGCGATGCGGGTGAGCGCGGCATTGATCCCGCTGCCGGGGCGTGCGATGCCCAGGCTGCCGGGCCCGATCAGGCGCAGCCGGGTCTCGCGCGCGGTCTCGACGATGCGGCGCTCGAGTGCGTTCCCGCTGGCGCTGATGATGACCGCGTTGCGTACGCCGCTGCGGCCGCACTGTGCGGTGACGCTGTGCAGCATGCGCGCGGGGGTGGCGATGATGGCGAGATCGACCGGTCGGCCGATGTCCTCGACCGAGCGGTGGCAGGGATGGTCCTGGATGCTGCCGTACTTCGGGTTGACCGCGTACAGGGTGCCGCGATAGCCGCCTTCGACCAGGTTGCGGAAGATGACGCGGCCGACGGACCCGGGTGCGTCGGACGCGCCGATGACGGCGATCGAGGACGGTTCGAAGGCGGTGCTGAGAGCGTGGGAGCCGGCCATGATCTTCGCGCTGGAAAGTGGATGAGGTCTAAAGGGATAGCAGGCCGCCGCCCTTTCGGCGTTGACCTGCGTCAGGGGCGCGCGGCCGCGTCTCCGTCCGCGAAGGAAAACGGCCGTCGAGACGGCCGTCGGAAGCTGCTGCGCGCGCGGACGCCGTCGGCCCGCAGATCGTGTCAGCGCTCGTCGAAGCTGATCTTGAGGCGCTTGGTGGTGGCGCGCGCCTGGCAGCTCAGCACGTAGCCCTGCGCGACTTCGTCGGCCTCGAGGGTGAAGTTCTTGTCCATCACGACTTCGCCCTCCGTCACCTTGGCGCGGCAGGTGCAGCACACGCCGGCCTTGCACGAGAAGGGGAGGTCGAGGCCGGCATTGAGGCCGGCGTCGAGCAGGTGCTCGTCGGGGCCGATCGCGATCTCGTGCTCCTTGCCGTCGAGCACCAGGACCATGGTGATGTCCTTGGTCGCGGCCGCGACGGCCTCGGCGGTGCTCGAGGCGCCGACCGGGTGGGCGCCGGCGGGCAGGTTGGCGGTGAAGCGCTCGGTGCGGATACGGTCGGCGGGCACGCCGGCCTCGACCAGCGCGGTCTCGGTGGCGGTGATCATTTCGTCGGGGCCGCAGATGAAGACCTCGTCCATGCTGCCCACCGGCAGCAGGGCGTCGATGATCGCGCGCACCTTGGGACCGTCGATGCGCCCCTGCAGCAGGTCCACTTCCTGGGCCTGGCGCGACAGCACGTGGATCATGGTCAGGCGGTCGCGGTAGCGGTCCTTGAGGTCCTGCAGATCCTCGTTGAACATCACCGTGGACATGCGACGGTTGCCGTAGATCAGCGTGAACTTCGAGTCCGGCTGTTCTTCCAGCGTGCTCGCGGCGATCGACAGGATCGGGGTGATGCCCGAGCCGGCGGCGAAGCCGACGCGGTGGATGGCGCGCTTCTTCTTGACCACGAAGCGGCCGTCAGGCGGCATCACCTGCAGGGTGTCGCCGGCCTTGATGGCGCGCGTGGCCCAGTTCGAGAACAGGCCGCCTTCCACCGGGCGGATGCCGATCTCGAGCTCGCCCTCGCGTGCCAGGCGGCTGCGCGGGCTGCTGATCGAGTAGTTGCGGCGCACGTCCTGGCCATCGATGGTGGCGCGCAGGGTGAGGAACTGGCCCGGCTCGAAGGCGAAGCGCTCGCGCTCGGCCTCGGGGATGGCGAAGGTGATCGCCACCGCGCCGGCGGCCTCGGGGCTCACGCGCTTGATGGCGAGTTCTTGGAAACGGGGGGCTGACATGGCGTCTGGGCTCCGGCTCTTAATAGGGTTTGAAATAGTCGAAGGGCTCCTGGCAGTCGAGGCACTTGTACAGCGCCTTGCAGGCCGTGGAGCCGAACTCGGAGGTGACGACGGTGTGGGTGGAGCCGCACTGCGGACAGGCGACCGCCGCGGTCGGCTGCCGGCGCACGAACTTCAGCACGCTGACCTCGGCGCCGCCGCTGCTGCCGCAGGTGCGGTGGGGCGGGGCGATGCCATAGGCGCGCAGCTTTTCCTTGGCCTCGTCGCTCATCCAGTCGGTGGTCCAGGCCGGCGCGAGCTGGGTGATCACCCGCGCCGCGATGCCGGCCTGTTCCAGGCTCGCACGCACGTCGTCCTCGATCTGCCCCATGGCGGGGCAGCCGCTGTAGGTCGGGGTGATGACCACCTCGATGCCCTCCGCCGTCTCCCGCACATCCCGCAGGATGCCCAGCTCGCGCAGGGTCACCACCGGGATCTCCGGGTCCGTCAGGGGCTCCAGGGTGGCCCAGACCTTGTCCACGACGCTGCTCATGGCCTTCGCCCTTACCAGGTGGCGCCCGGGTGGGCGCGGGCCAGACCCTGCATCTCGCCGAGCAGGTAGCTCAGATGCTCGGAGTGCAGGCCGATCTTGCCCTCGGTCACGTAACCGTGGAAGTTCGGGCGGGTCAGGGTGGCTTCGGCCAGCGCCTCGTTGACGAGCGCGTCCCAGGCCGGGCGCAGCGCCCATACGTCGATGCCGATCTTGGCCGCCACCGCGGCGCCTTCGGCCGGGCTGGTGGTCCAGAACTCCTCGGTGTAGGGCATGAGGTGGTTCACCGCCGCCTGCGCGCGGGCGTGCGACTCCTCGGTGCCGTCGCCCATGCGCACCAGCCAGTCACGCGAGTGGTGCAGGTGGTAGCTGGTTTCCTTCAGCGACTTGGCGGCGATCGCGGCGAGGCTGGCGTCGGCGGACTGCTGCAGGCCGTCCCACACGTGCACCATCAGCGCCGAATACAGGAAGTTGCGCACGATCGTGGTGGCGTAGTCGCGGTCGGCCGCGGCGTAGCCGACCAGCGCGCCGTGGTGCGGGAGCTCCAGCAGCGTGTAGTTGCGGAACTCGTGCGGGCCGCGGAAATAGGCCAGCTTGTCCTCGGTGGCGTCGCCGCCCTTCAGCTCGGCGGCGCGCTGGTACAGCAGGCGCGCCTGGCCGATGAGGTCGAGGCTGACGTTGGCCAGCGCCATGTCTTCTTCCAGGATGGGGCCGTGCCCGCACCATTCGGCGTTGCGCTGGCCGAGCACGACGGCGTTGTCGGCCAGGTGCAGCAGGTAGTCGATCGGCGTGCTCATTACATGTGCCCCACTTCTTCAGGGATCTCGTAGAAGGTCGGATGGCGGTAGATCTTGTCGGCCGCGGGGTCGAAGAGCTCGCCCTTGTCGTCCGGGTTGCTGGCGGTGATGGCGACCGAGGGCACCACCCAGATGCTCACGCCTTCCTGGCGGCGGGTGTACACGTCGCGCGCCATGTGCAGGGCCTGGGCCGCGTCGGCCGCGTGCAGGCTGCCGCAGTGCTTGTGCTCGAGGCCTTGCTTGCTGCGGACGAAGACTTCCCAGAGGGGCCAATCCTTGAGTGCGGGGGTGTTCATGCTGCCTCCTTCAGTGCGCGTTCTTTTTGCTTGCGGGCATAGGCCTGGGCCGCGTCGCGGACCCACTGGCCATCGTTGTGTGCCTTGACCCGGGTGGCCAGGCGTTCCTTGTTGCACGGTCCGTTGCCTTCGACGGTGTTCCAGAACTCGGCCCAGTCGATCTGGCCGTAGTCGTAGTGGCCGCGCGCCTCGTTCCACTTGAGGTCGGGGTCGGGCAGGGTCACGCCCAGCACCTTGGCCTGCGGCACGGTGGCGTCGATGAACTTCTGGCGCAGGTCGTCGTTGCTGATGCGCTTGATGCCCCAGCGCATGCCTTGCGCGCTGTGCGGGCTGTCGGCATCCGGCGGCCCGAACATGGCCAGGCACTTCCACCAGTAGCGGTTGACCGCGTCCTGCACCATCGCGCGCTGCTCGTCGGTGCCCTTCATCATCACCAGCAGGGCCTCGTAGCCCTGGCGCTGGTGGAAGGATTCCTCCTTGCACACGCGCACCATGGCGCGCGCGTAGGGGCCGTAGGAGCAGCGGCACAGCGGGACCTGGTTCATGATCGCCGCGCCATCGACCAGCCAGCCGATCACGCCGACGTCGGCCCAGTTGAGCGTCGGGTAATTGAAGATCGAGCTGTACTTGGCCTTGCCCGAGTGCAGGCCTTCGAGCATCTGGTCGCGGCTGGTGCCCAGCGTCTCGGCGGCGGAGTACAGGTAGAGGCCGTGGCCGCCCTCGTCCTGGACCTTGGCGATCAGGATGGCCTTGCGCTTGAGGCTGGGCGCGCGCGAGATCCAGTTGCCCTCCGGCAGCATGCCGACGATCTCGCTGTGGGCGTGCTGGCTGATCTGGCGCACCAGCGTCTTGCGGTAGGCCTCGGGCATCCAGTCCTGCGGCTCGATGCGCCCGTCGGCGTCGATGCGGGCCTCGAAGGCGGCTTCCTGCTCGCTCGTCGCATTGGAGACCGCTGCGAGTTTCTTTCCGGAATCGTCCGGAATGTCCATTGCCTGGGTGTACATGTGTTTCCTCCTAGCAAACACCGCACCGGGAAATACCGGCACGGAACGCGGGGTGCGCATGGCTGTGACCCCGCCTCCTCCTCAAAGGTCCGCCACGCCCGGGGCGCGGCGGGTGTTCATTGCATCCACGCCGGCGAGCGCTTCTCGAAGAAGGCCGTGAAGCCTTCGCGGGCTTCGGCGGTGGCGCGCTGGCGCGCGATGCGGCCGGCGGTCTCCTCGGCGACGGCGTCGTCGATCGGACGCCCGGCCAGCGCGGCGATCAGCTGCTTGGCGGCAAGCTGGGCCTGCGGGCCGCAGGCGAGCAGGGCCTGCACGAGGCGATCGACCGCGGCGTCGAGTTCATCCAGCGTGACGACCTCGCCGACCAGGCCCATGGCCTTGGCCTCGGCGGCGCCGAAGCGTTCGGCGCTCTGGAAGTAGCGCAGGGCGTGGCGCGGGCCGATGGCGCGCAGCACGTAGGGGCTGATCACCGCGGGGATGATGCCGAACTTGACCTCGGAGGTCGCGAAGCTGGCATCGTCCGCGGCGATCGCCATGTCGCAGGCGGCGGTGAGGCCGGTGCCGCCACCGAGCGCCGCGCCCTGCACGCGCGCGATGGTCGGCTTCGACATCCCCGACAGCGTGCGCAGCATGGCGGCGAACTTGCGCGAGTCGGCGAGGTTCTCCGCCTCGGTGCTGTCCGAGGCGCGGCGCATCCAGTTGAGGTCGGCACCGGCCGAGAAGTGCTTGCCACGCCCGGCCAGCACCACCACGCGCACGCCGGCATCGGCGTCGAGTTCGGCGCAGGCGGCCGCCAGCTCGGCGATGAGCTGCTCGTTGAAGGCGTTGAACACTGCCGGCCGATCCATCCAGATCGTCGCGACGGCGCCGCGGCGCTCGATGGCGAGGGTTTCGTAGTTCATGGACTGTCCCGTGCCTCAGACGCGCTCGATGATCATCGCGATGCCCTGGCCGACGCCGATGCACATCGTGCACAGCGCGTAGCGGCCATTGCGGCGCTGCAGCTCGTAGGCCGCCGTGGTGACCAGGCGGGCGCCGCTCATGCCCAGCGGGTGGCCCAGGGCGATGGCGCCGCCATTGGGGTTCACGCGTTCTTCGTCGTCGGCGAGGCCGAGGTCGCGCAGCACGGCGAGGCCTTGTGCCGCGAAAGCCTCGTTGAGTTCGATCACATCCATCTGATCGAGCGTGAGGCCCGCCTTGGCGAGCACCTTGCGCACCGCGGGCGCGGGGCCGAAGCCCATGATGCGCGGCGCCACGCCGGCGGTGGCCATGGCGACGACGCGGGCGCGCGGGGTCAGGCCATGCTTCGCGGCGGCGGCGTCGGAGGCCAGCAGCAGCGCGCAGGCGCCGTCATTGACGCCCGAGGCGTTGCCGGCGGTGACGCTGAGCTCGGGGCCATTGACGCCCTTGAGCTTGGCCAGCATCTCCAGCGTGGTTTCGGGGCGCGGATGCTCGTCGGTGTCGAAGACGATCGGGTCGCCCTTCTTGCGCGGGATCACCACCGGCACCAGCTCGTCCTTGAAGCGACCGGCGGCGTGGGCGGCGGCCCAGCGCTGCTGCGAGCGCAGCGCGAAGGCGTCCTGATCGGCGCGCGAGATGTCGAAGTCGGCGGCGACGTTGTCCGCGGTCTGCGGCATCGAGTGCGTCTCGTACAGCTTCTTCATCAGCGGGTTGATGAAGCGCCAGCCGATGGTGGTGTCGTAGATCGCGGCGCTGCGCGAGAAGGCCGACTCGGCCTTGCCCATCACGAAGGGCGCGCGCGACATGCTCTCGACGCCGCCGGCGATCATCAGCTCGGTCTCGCCCGACTTGATCGAGCGCGCGGCCAGGCCGATGGCGTCCATGCCCGAGCCGCACAGGCGGTTGACCGTGGTGCCGGGCACCTCGATCGGCAGCCCGGCGAGCAGGCCGGACATGCGCGCGACGTTGCGGTTGTCCTCGCCGGCCTGGTTGGCGCAGCCGTAGATGATGTCTTCGACCGCGGTCCAGTCGACCTGGGGGTTGCGGGTCATCAGGGCCTTGAGCGGCACGGCGCCGAGGTCGTCGGCACGCACGGAGGCCAGGGTGCCGCCGTAGCGGCCGATGGGGGTGCGGATGGCGTCGCAGATGAATGCTTGAGTCATGGCCAGCTCCTTACAGTTGCTTCGGGCGCTGGTCGATGACGCGGCGGGCCTTGCCGGTCAGCGTGCGCGGAATGGCTTCGAACTCCATCACGTTCACCTTGGTGGAGATGCCGATGATGGTCTTGATGTGGTGCTGCAGCTCGCGTGCGATGTTCTCGGTCTCGGTGCGGCTGAGCTTGCCGGAGAGTTCGCGCTGGACCTCGACGCGGATCTCGACGTTGTCGAGATGGCCGTCGCGCGTGAGCACGATCTGGTAGTTCCCCGACAGGCGGCGGTCGCGCATGATCTGCTCCTCGATCTGGGTCGGGAACACGTTCACGCCGCGCACGATCAGCATGTCGTCCGAGCGCCCGGTGATCTTGCCGATGCGGCGGAACGAGCGCGCGGTCGGCGGCAGCAGGCGGGTGAGGTCGCGGGTGCGGTAGCGGATGACCGGGAAGGCTTCCTTGGTGAGCGAGGTGAACACGAGCTCGCCTTCCTCGCCGTCGGGCAGCACTTCGCCGGTGTCGGGATCGATGATCTCGGGATAGAAGTGGTCTTCCCAGATCACCGGGCCGTCCTTGGTCTCGATGCACTCGCTGGCCACGCCCGGGCCCATGACCTCGGTGAGGCCGTAGATGTCGATGGCGTCGATGCCGAGCTTGCGCTCGATCTCGCTGCGCATGCCTTCGCCCCAGGGCTCGGCGCCGAAGATGCCGATCTTCAGCGAGATGTCCTCGGGCTTGATGTTCAGGCGCTCGAACTCCTCGGCGATCACCAGCGAGTAGGACGGCGTGACCATGATCGCGTCGGGGCGGAAGTCCATGATCTGCTGCACCTGCTTCTCGGTCTGGCCGCCGGACATCGGCACCGCCGTGCAGCCGGCACGCTCGATGCCGTAGTGGGCGCCGAGGCCGCCGGTGAACATGCCGTAGCCGTAGGCGTTGTGCACCATGTCGCCGGCACGCACGCCGGCCGCGCGCAGCGAGCGGGCGACCACGTCGGCCCAGTTGTCGAGGTCGCGCTTCGTGTAGCCGACGACGACCGACTTGCCGGTGGTGCCGCTGGAGGCGTGCAGGCGGGCGACCTTGTCGCGCGGCACGGCGAACAGGCCGAAGGGGTAGTTGTCGCGCAGGTCCGTCTTCGTCATGAAGGGGAACTTCGCGAGGTCGGCCAGCGACTGGAGGTCGTCGGGATGCACGCCCGCTTCCTCGCAGCGCTTGCGGTAGGGCGCGACGTTGTCGTAGGTGTGGCGCACCGACCACTGCAGGCGCTGCAGCTGCAGGGCGGAAATTTCGTCGCGGCTGGCGGTCTCGATCGGGTCGAGGTCGCCGGGGCGGGGGCTCTTCACGGGCATGGTGTGGTCTCCTCTGTCTCTCTACGTGTGCTTGGGGCCGCGCGGACCCGTCTAGGCATTCTCTGCGGCGAGTCCGGCGATCACCTCGCCGGAGATACGGTAGCTCTTGCCCCGGAACAGGGCGATGGTGTTGCCTG
This sequence comes from Thauera sp. DNT-1, assembly GCF_055393985.1. Taxonomy (NCBI): domain Bacteria; kingdom Pseudomonadati; phylum Pseudomonadota; class Betaproteobacteria; order Rhodocyclales; family Zoogloeaceae; genus Thauera; species Thauera sp. DNT-1. Next base: position 4,349,771 of record NZ_AP043752.1, read on the forward strand.
CGCTGTCGCGCACGGTGACGTCATAGACGCCGGTGCGACCGGCCAGCGTGCGCTCCACGGCCTCGGCCTGCAAGGTGTCGCCTTCGCGCCCGGTGGCGACGAAGTCGATGTTGCATCCGGACGCCACGGTGTTGCGGTTGTAGGCGTTGCAGGCGTAGGCGAAGGCGGTGTCGGCCAGGGTGAAGATGAGGCCGCCGTGGCAGATGTGGTGGCCGTTCACCATGTCGCCGCGCACCGTCATGCTGACCCTGGAGCGGCCGGGACCGACGTGCTCGATGCGCATGCCGAGCGCCTGGGCGGTACGGTCGCGCGACCACATCGCCGCGGTCACGGCCTCGGCCAGGGCCTGCGGATCGGTCGGGATGGGCTGCGCATCAGTCATGGATCTTCTTTCCGGCGAACACGCGCTGCTGGATCAGCGGGGACACGCGATAGCGGTCCTCGCCGTAGAAGCGGGCGAGGTTGGCGAGTACGGCGCAGATCGCCGGCAGGCCGACGCGGTCGGCCCATTCCAGCGGTCCGCGCGGGTAATTGACGCCGAGCTTCATCGCCGCATCGGCGCCGGCGGCATCGCACACCCCCTGGTTGACCGCGTCGGCCGCTTCGTTGGCGAGCATCGCGACGGTGCGCATCACTGCCAGTCCCGGGGTGTCGCCCAGGCGGCAGACCTCGAAGCCGGCCGCCTGCAGCAGGCTGATCGCGGCGCCGACCGCGGGCGCGAAGCAGTTGATCGCGGCGCCGACCGCGATGCGGCCGGCGGTGGCGTAGTCCAGTGCGAGGTCGATCAGCACCACGTTGGCGATGCCCATCTCGGTGGCGCGTTGCGTGGCGGTGCGGCCGTCGGTGACGAAGATCACCGCGCCCCCCGTCTCGGCGATGCGACCGTCGTTGGCTTCGCCCCAGGTATGGGGGATGTTGCGCTCGAAGAGGCGGTCGGCGAGCGCATGCACGGCGGCCGAATGGCCGTGCAGCACGATCTCGTCCGGTGCGTGCTGCGCCACCGCGACCTGGGGTGCGGGGCGCGCGGCGCCCTCGCGGTAGTCGTAGAAGCCGCGGCCCGACTTGCGACCGAAAAAGCCGGCGTCGACCAGCTCCTGCTGGATCAGCGAGGGCGTGAAGCGCGCATCGTTGTAGAAGGCGTTCCACACCGAGCGTGTGACGGCGAAATTGACGTCGTGGCCGATCATGTCCATCAGCTCGAACGGCCCCATGCGGAAACCGCCGGCGTCGCGCATGATCGCGTCGAGTGTGGCGCAGTCGCCACCGCCTTCGTTGAGGATGCGCAGCGCCTCGGCGTAGTAGGGACGGGCGACGCGGTTGACGATGAAGCCCGGCGTCGAGCGCGCATGCACCGGCGTCTTGCCCCAGGCCGCGGCGGTGGCGAACAGGGTGTCGGCGACCACGCGCGCGGTGGCGAGGCCGGAGACGATCTCGACCAGCTTCATCAGCGGCGCCGGGTTGAAGAAGTGCAGGCCGGCCAGGCGTTCGGGGCGCTGCAGGGCGGCGCCGATCGAGGTCACCGAGATCGACGAGGTGTTGGTGCCGAAGATGCAGTCGGCGCCGACGATGTTCTCCAGGTCGCCGTACAGCTTCTGCTTGGCTTCGAGGTTCTCGACGATGGCCTCGACCACCAGTGCGGCGTCGGCGAGCTCGGCCAGCTGGTCGACGGCGATCAGGCGTTCAGCGGCCGCCTGCGCGGCTTCGGTGCTCATCTTGCCCTTGTCGGCGAGCTTGCCGAACTGGGCACGGATGCCTTCGATCGCCTTGGCGGCGGCGCCCGGACGGTTGTCGAGCAGCTTGACCACGTGGCCGGCCGCGGCCGCCACCTGGGCGATGCCGGCGCCCATGGCGCCGGTGCCGACCACGGCGACGACAGCCGAGGCGGGCAGCGGCTGCGCGGCGGACTTGGAGATCTGGGTGTCGGTCACGCTCATTCCCCGGTGAACTTCGGTGCGCGCTTTTCCATGAAGGCGGCGACGCCTTCGGCGTAGTCGGGGCTCCAGCCCAGCTCGCGCATGAAGCCGCCCTCGAAGGAGAGCTGCTGCTCCAGCGTATGGCCGGCCGCGGCGTGCATGGCCTGGCGGGTGCGCACCAGGGCCTTGGTCGGCATGGCGGCGAGCTGCGCGGCGAGCGCGTCCACCTTTGCAGCGAACTCGGCATCGTCGTACGCCGCCCAGATCAGGCCCCAGTCGGCGGCCTTCTCGGCGGGCAGCTTGTCGGCGAGCATCGCCAGGCCCATCGCGCGCGCCATGCCGACGCGCTGCGGCAGGAACCAGGTGCCGCCGGTGTCGGGTACGAGTCCGATCTTGCTGAAGGCCTGCAGGAAGGAGGCCGACTTCGCCGCCACCACCAGATCGCAGGCGAGCGCCACGCTGGCGCCGGCGCCGGCGGCGATGCCGTTGACCGCGGCGATGGTGGGCACGCGCAGGTTCTGCAGGCGCAGCACGAGCGGCTTGTAGTTCTTTTCGACGACGTTGCCGATGTCGGGCATCTTGCCGCCCACCGACGCCATGTCGGGATCGGCCAGATCCTGGCCGGCGCAGAAGGCGCGGCCGGCGCCGGTGAGCACCAGCACGCGCGCGGCCTTGTCGGCGTGGACGCGGTCGAGCGCGTCGCGCAGCTCGGCGTGCATCTCGCCGGTGAAGCTGTTGAGCTTGTCGGGGCGGTTCAGCGTCAGGCGGGCGACGCCCGCCTCCACTGCAAACTGGATGTTGTTGTATTCCACGGACGGATCCTCAGACGTGGTAGCGGCGCTGGACGACGCGGAAGCGGTTGGCGACGAAGGCGGAATCCGAATACGAGGCGTTGGCCGACGGGTTGCCGCCGGTGCCGTGGTAATCGGAGAAGGCCGCCGACTGGTTCACGAACACGCCGCCGGTGAGGTTGATCGACAGCGCGACCTTGCCGCGCCAGGTGGCTTCGGTCATCGCGTCGATGACGTCCTGCCTCGTGGAGTAGAGCCCGACGGTGAGCGCGCCGTGGGTCCTGACCACACGCTCGGAGAGCGCGATCCCTGCGGCGGTGTCGGCGACCTTGACGATGAAGCTGATCGGGCCGAAGCGCTCTTCCATGTAGGCCTTCTCGTCGGCGGCGTCGCAGGCGAGCAGCACCGGGGTGCGCACCTTGGCGCCCGGGAACTCGGGGTTGTCGAGCTTCTGCGAGGCCAGCACGACCTTGCCCAGCGCGCCGCTGTTGGCGATGTCGATGCGTTCGGCGGTGTCGGCGGACTGGATCGCGCCGAGCACGGCGTGGGCGACCTCGGGTTTGGACAGGAAGCGCTCGACCGCACGGGCGAGGTCGGCGCAGACCTCGTCGTAGCTCTTGTGGCCGTCCTCGGTGTCGATCCCGCCCGCGGGCACGAAGATCGCCTGCGAGGTGGTGCACATCTGGCCGGAATACAGCGAGAGCGTGAAGGCGAGGTTGCCCAGCATCGCCTTGTAGGAGTCCGTCGAGTCGATGACGATGTTGTTCACGCCGGCGAGCTCTGCATAGACCTGGGCCTGGCGGCAGTTGTCGATCAGCCACTGGCCGAACACGTTGCTGCCGGTGAAGTCGACCGACTGCACCGCCGGGTGGGTGGCGAGCGCCTGGGTGACGCTGCGCTGGGTGGCCACGCACAGGCTCACCAGGTTGGGGTCGATGCCGTTCTCGGCGAGCACGGTGCGGATCGTGCGCACGGTGATCGCCGCCGGCAGGATGGCATTGCTGTGCGCCTTGACGATGACCGCGTTGCCGGTGGCGAGCGCGGCGAACAGGCCCGGGTAGGTGTTCCAGGTCGGGAAGGTGCCGCAGCCGATCACCAGGCCCACGCCGCGGCCGACGATCTGGAAGTGCTTCTTCATGACCAGCGCCGGGTTCTTGCCCTGGGGCTTCTCCCAGGTGGTCTCGGCCGGCACGAAGCTCTGCTCGCGCCAGGCGTAGGTCACGGCCTCGAGGCCGCGATCCTGGGCGTGCGGGCCGCCGGCCTGGAAGGCCATCATCCAGCCCTGGCCGGTGGTCATCATGACCGCGTGGGCGATCTCAAAGCTCTGCTTGTTCAGGCGCTGGAGGATTTCCAGGCAGATGCCGGTGCGGCCGTCGGCGCCCACCGCCTGCCAGCCCTTCATCGCCTCGAGCCCGGCGGCGATCAGCGTCTCCGGGTCGCACACCGGATAGCGCACATCGAGCGCCACGCCATAGGGCGAGCTCTCGCCGCCATGCCAGCCCGTCTGGCCCGGCTGCCCGAGCTCGAACGGCTTGCCCAGGTGCGCCTCGAAGGCGCGCTTGCCCTCGTCCGGCGCCGCCTCGCCATAGAGCTTGGGGCTCGGCATCTCGGGGAAGGCAGACCAATAGCCGCGCGTGGCGATGGCGTCGAGGGCGCTTTCGAGGGTGGCGCGGTGCTTTTCGAGCAAGGGGTGGGGCATGGGTCTCTCCGAGTGGGTGGTCTTGTGCTTCAAACGATACAAATCGATTTGATAAATGTCAATACTAGGTATCTATTCTTGAGGGGGTGATCACCTCAAGTTTTGATAGGCGAAACACGTTTAAATATAAGGAAGTCGTTTATAAACAGTGGTATATGTGAAAATTGTCGGGGTGTTCCGGCAGCCGTAGCCAGTCGAAAAACCCATGGCGTCCGCTGCTTTGGGCTTGATGTGATACAAAAATACATATAAAAATGTAGTATTAGTATCGTATTAATCTCCTTGCTGCCTTGCCCTCCCGCGCACTCGCCCGCACGCATCCAGGCTTCGTGCCCGCGGAATCGGCGTGGCGCTCGTCCTCGAGCCTTGCGTACGCGAGTGCGGCGGCCTCGAAAGCGCGCTCCGGCGCTAGGCGCATCTGCCCGGAATCGATAGACTTCTGGCCCCCAACCGCAGCGCGAACAAGCTCGTCCGTGACCACTTCCATCCAAGATCGCCTTGAAGCGTTCCGCAAGCAAGATCGCGTGCAGGCCGGGTCGCTGATCATTTCCGTCTTCGGCGACGCCGTGCTGCCCCGAGGCGGACGCATCTGGCTGGGCAGCCTGATCCGCTTGCTCGAGCCGCTTGGGCTCAACGAGCGTCTCGTCCGCACATCGGTGTTTCGGCTTGCGCGCGATGAATGGCTGGTCAGCGAGCCTTGCGGCCGCCGTACGGACTATATGCTGACGCCTTCCGGTCTGCAGCGTATCGAGGAGGCGTCGCGCCGCATCTACGCTTCCGCTGCGCAGGGCTGGGATCGTCGCTGGCGGCTGATCCTCGCCGTCGGCGAGCTTGCGGCCAAGGACCGCGAACGCCTGCGCAGGGCGCTGTTCTGGCAGGGCTTCGGCGCCCTCGACGGGGACTGCTTCGTGCATCCGAGCGCGGACCTCATCACCGCCTTCGACGCGCTCGTCGGGGAGGGGTTGGGTGGGCTGCTGCCGCGGCTCAAGCCCCTGATGGCTGCGGATGCGGCCCTGGGTGCGGCGGCCAGCGACGCCGACCTGGTGCATGCGGCATGGAATCTCGAGCGCCTGGCGCAGACCTACCGCGAATTCGTCGACTGCTACCAGCCCGTGCTGGCCCAGCTCCGCGATGGCGCCAGCGAGTCCGGGGATGAGAACGCCTTCCTCATGCGGATGCTGCTGATCCACGACTACCGCCGCCTGCTGCTGCGCGATCCCGGATTGCCCGACGTGCTGCTGGCGAGCGACTGGCCGGGGCAGCGTGCGCGGCTGCTGTGCCGCGAACTCTACCGTCGGCTGCTGGTGCCGTCCGAGCGCCATATCGACGCTCACCTCCGCCTCGCCGACGGCCGCACGCCCGAGGCGTCGCCCCGCCTTCTCGCGCGCTTCCAGGACGCCGACCCGCTGCGCGGCGCCGCCTGAGCGCCGCCAGCCTCTTCCCGCCGGTCGGCGCGCGGCGACCGGGGTGGGGGCGTGCGGGACGCGTTCATGGCCGTGCCGCCCTGCGTGCGCCGCCGGCCTCAGCCTTCCCGCCTCCGCAGTTCCACCAGCGGCACCACGTCCGGCATGTGGATGCGCTTGCGCCCGGGCTCGACCGTCGCGAGCGGCACGGTCTCTTCCATCGTGGCCAGGCTGCGGCGGGTGAGGTCCTGGTAGGTCGCGGTTCCGGAGCTCTTCCAGCGCATCTCCTCCTCGGAGAGCGCGCGGATCGCCTTGGCCGGCATGCCGGCGATCAACATGCGCGGCGGCATCTCGACGCCGGCCTTGACGAAGGCCGCCGCGGCGACGATCGATGACTCGCCGATCACCGCGTTGTCCATGATCACGGCGTTCATGCCGACCAAGGCGTTGCGGCCCACCCTGCAGCCGTGCAGCACGGCGCCGTGGCCGATGTGTCCGTCCTCCTCGACCACCGTATCGGTGCCGGGAAAGCCATGCATCACGCAGGTGTCCTGCAGGTTCGAGCCGCGCTCCAGGATCAGTCGCCCGAAGTCGCCGCGCAGGCTTGCGCAAGGCCCGACGTAGCAGTCCGGGCCCACGATCACGTCGCCGATCAGCACGGCCGACGGGTGCACGTAGGCGGTCGGATCCACCACCGGCACGATGCCGTCGATCGCATAGACTTTCAGCTGATTCATCCTTGTTCTCCTCCGCTCGGACTTATGTTACATATAAAGGAAAGATTTCTTCAATAAGTAATTTTATCGGTGAGGGGGCTTCGATGAGCGACGAACTCGACGGCAAGCACGGCGTGCAATCTCTCGAGGTGGGCATGAGCATCCTCCGCGCCATGGTCACCGGCAAGCGCTCCATGATGCTCAAGGACATCGCCCAGGCCGCCGACATGCCGCCCTCGAAGGCGCACCGCTATCTGGTCAGCCTGATCCGCAGCGGACTCGTCGAACAGGACCGGCTCACCTCGCGCTACGACCTCGGTCCCTTCGCCCTCAACCTCGGCCTGGTCGCCCTCGACCGCGTCGACCGGATCCGTCTCGGCTTGAGCGCGATCGGCGATTTGCGCGATCTCACCAACGAGACCGTCGCGCTCGCCGTCTGGAGCGATCGAGGGCCGGTCGTCGTGCGCTGGGAGCGTCCCCGTCGTCCGATCACCGTCAATGTGCTGACCGGCACCAGCCTCAGCCTGCTGAGCTCGGCCGCCGGGCGCGTCTTCGCCGCATGGCTGCCCGAGCAGCAGACCGAAGCGCTGCTGCGCGCCGAGCTCGAATCCGGTCGGGTGCCCGCGGGCCTTGCCACCCTCGACGACGCGCGCCGGCTGCTCGCCGAGGTCCGCGCGCGGGGTGTGGCGGTGATTTCCAGCGGCTATTTCGCCCGCGGCGTCGAGGCTGCGGCGGCCCCGGTGTTCAACTTCAAGAACGAGATCAACATGAGCATCGCCCTCGTGGGCGTCGAGGGCACGCTGGATCTCCTCCCGCACAGTCCCGTGCTCCAGGCGCTGAAGGAGGCCTGCGACGCGCTGTCGCGGCGACTCGGCGCGACCCTTCTCCCGGGTGTCGAGTCGGGCGACCACGCGACCTGAGGGGTGGGTGCGGCGGGAGGTTGCGCACAGCAGGAGCCGGATACTTTTGGAATTGATACAAAGTTTCTGCTTGACGGAATCTTTTGTATCAATTCTAATAACTAGAACGCGTTCTGCAATGCAGAACTTGCGCGCCCCGAGCGCTGCGCCCCCGGCGCGCCGGCCCCCTCGCACCGCACAACCACTGGAGGAGACACCATGAAGTTGCGTAACACCCTGCTGGCCGCCCTCGGCCTCGCCTTCGCCGCCACTGCCGCCCATGCCGAGATCAAGGTCGGTGTCGTGCTCTCGGCCACCGGCCCCGCCGCTTCGCTGGGTATCCCGGAAAAGAACACGATCGCGCTGCTGCCGGCCACCATCGGCGGCGAAAAGGTGAGCTACATCGTGCTCGACGACGCCTCCGACACCACCACGGCGGTCAAGAACGCCCGCAAGCTGACCGTCGAGGACGGCGTCGATGTGATCATCGGCTCCACCACCAGCCCCGCTTCGCTGGCCATGGTCGACGTCGCCGCCGAGACGAAGACGCCGATGATCTCGATGGCCGCGTCGGCGCGCATCGTCGCGCCGATGGACGACAAGAAGCGCTGGGTCTTCAAGACCCCCCAGAACGACCAGCAGATGGCGTCGGCGATCGTCGAGCACATGGTCGCCAACAAGGTGAAGAAGGTGTCCTTCATCGGCTTCGCCAACGCCTACGGCGAGGGCTGGTACGAGCAGTTCAAGAAGCTGGCCGAAGCCAAGGGCATCGAGATCGCCGCCAGCGAGCGCTTCAACCCGGCCGACACCTCGGTGACCGGCCAGGCGCTCAAGCTGATGTCGGTGAAGCCGGACGCGGTGTTCATCGCCGGCTCGGGCACGCCCTCGGCGCTGCCGCAGAAGACGCTGCGCGAGCGCGGCTACAAGGGGCCGATCTACCAGACCCACGGCGTGGCCAACAACGACTTCCTGCGCATCTGCGGCAAGGACTGCGAAGGCACGCTGCTGCCGGTCGGCCCGGTGCAGATGGCGCGCAGCCTGCCCGACAGCCACCCCGTCAAGGCGAGCGCGCTGGCCTACGTGGAGAAGTACGAGGCCGCCAACGGCGCGGGCTCGGTGTCGAGCTTCGGGGCCTACGCGTGGGATGCCGGGGTGTTGCTGCAGGCGGCCGTCCCTGCCGCGCTCAAGGCGGCCAAGCCGGGCTCGGCGGAGTTCCGCACGGCGCTGCGCGATGCGCTCGAGGGCGTGAAGGAAGTCGCCGGCGCCACCGGCATCTACACGATGAGCCCCGACGATCACCTCGGCCTGGACGACCGCTCGCGCGTGATGATCGAGATCCGCAACGGCACCTGGTCGCTGCTGAAGTAAGCATCCCCCTCCGCGGCGGGGCGCCTGGCGTCCCGCCGCGCGTCTGTCGGGGATTTCCGACACATCGAATCAATCACGGCGGTCCGCGAGGCACCGCCGAGACGAGGCATTTCCATGGATATGTCAATTGCATTGATCCTGTCGCAGGACGGGATCACCAACGGCGCGATCTACGCGCTGCTGGCGCTGGCGCTGGTGCTGGTGTTCGCGGTCACGCGGGTGATCTTCATCCAGCAGGGCGAGTTCGTGGCCTACGGGGCGCTGACGCTGGCGATGATGCAGTCGGGCGTGTTGCCGGCCACGGTGTGGATGCTGGTGGCGATGGGAGCGCTGGTCACGGTGCTCGACGGCGGGCTCGCGCTCAAGGCGGGGCAGGGCCGGCGTGCCGCGAGCGTGGCGGGCTGGAACCTGGGCTATCCGCTGGCGCTCGCCGCGGTGGTCGGCGGGCTGGCGGTCAAGGAGCTGCCGCTGGCGGTGCAGGTGCTGCTGACGCTGGCGATCGTGGTGCCGATGGGGCCGATGATGTACCGCCTGATGTACCAGCCGATCGCATCGGCGCCGGTGCTGGTGCTCCTGATCGTCTCGGTGGCGCTGCATATCGCGATGGTGGGCCTGGGACTGCTGTTCTTCGGAGCGGAAGGCCAGCGCACGCCGGCGTTCAGCGAGTTCAGCCTCGAGCTCGGCCCGCTGATGGTCTCCGCGCAGACGCTGTGGGTGGTGGTGGTGTCGGTGCTGCTGATCGTGGCGCTGTACCAGTTCTTCGAACGCACGCTCTACGGCAAGGCCTTGCGCGCCACCGCGATCAACCGCGTCGGTGCACAGCTCATGGGGATCTCGCCCACGCTCGCCGGCAAGCTGACGTTCTTCCTCGCCGCCTTCATCGGTGCGCTTTCGGGCGTGCTGATCGCCCCGATCACCACGATCTACTACGACACCGGCTTCCTGATCGGCCTCAAGGGGTTCGTCGCCGCCATCATCGGCGGCCTGGCGAGTTATCCGCTGGCCGCCGTGGGTGCGCTCGCCGTGGGGCTGCTCGAAGCCTTCGCGTCGTTCTGGGCCAGCGCCTACAAGGAAGTCATCGTGTTCACCCTGATCATTCCCGTGCTGCTGTGGCGCTCGCTGCGTAGCCACCACGTGGAGGAAGAAGAATGAGAACCGACCGTCTGGTCCTGGGGGCCTTTCTCGCCCTGCTGCTGCTGGTGCCGGCGATCCTGTCGCCGTATTACGTGACGCTGCTGAACTACATCGGCCTGTATGCGATGGTTGCGCTCGGCCTGGTGCTGCTCACCGGGGTGGGCGGACTGACCAGCTTCGGCCAGGCCGCCTTCGTGGGTCTGGGCGCCTACACCACCGCGGCGCTCACCACCGCGACCGACCTGCCGGGATGGCTCGCCTGGGCGGGGACTTCGCCCTGGCTCACCCTGGCGGTCGGGCTGCTGCTGACCGCCCTGGTCGCGGTGCTGATCGGCTCGCTCACCCTGAAGCTCTCGGGGCACTTCCTGCCCCTGGGCACGATCGCGTGGGGCATCAGCCTGTACTTCCTCTTCGGCACCATGGAGAGCCTGGGCGGCCACACCGGCATCAGCGGCATTCCGGCCATCGGGCTGCTGGGCTGGACGCTGGACGAGGGCGGCGAGATCTATTACCTGATCTGGGCCTTCCTGCTCGTCGCCATGCTCACCACCCACAACCTGCTCGACTCGCGCGAGGGGCGTGCGATCCGCGCCCTCAAGGGCGGCCGCGTGATGGCAGAGGCGATGGGCGTGGACACCTCGCGCTCGCGCATGGTGATCTTCGTGATCGCGGCGCTGCTGGCGTGCGCCTCGGGCTGGCTGTATGCGCACATGCAGCGCTTCGTGAACCCGACCCCGTTCGGCGTGCATATCGGCATCGAGTACCTCTTCATGGCGGTGGTCGGCGGCGCCGGCTACGTGTGGGGGGCGATCGTGGGCGCGGGCGTCATCACCGTGCTCAAGCAGTGGCTGCAGAACTGGCTGCCCAGCCTGCTCGGCGCCACCGGCAACTTCGAGACCATCGTGTTCGGCCTGCTGATGGTGCTGGTGTTGCACCGCGCCCGCGAGGGCCTGTGGCCGATCCTCAAGAAACTGGTGCCGGTGCGTGCGCTCCGCAAGACCATCGACCCCGACGCCGAACCGCTGCCGCGGCGCACCCTGCCGAAGGCGGGCGAGCTGATCCTCGAGGCCAAGGACGTCACGCGCCGGTTCGGCGGCCTTATCGCCAACAACAACATGAGCCTGGAGGTGCGCGCAGGCGAGATCCTCGCGCTCATCGGCCCCAACGGCGCGGGCAAGAGCACGATGTTCAACCAGATCTCGGGCGTCGACACCCCGACCTCGGGCGAGGTGCTGTTCCTGGGCAAGCCGGTGGCGGGCCACGACTCGCGCGAGATCGCCCGCATGGGCATGAGCCGCACCTTCCAGCACGTGAAGCTGCTGCCGACGATGAGCGTGCTCGAGAACGTGGCGATCGGCGCCCACCTCAGGAGCGACAAGGGCGTGTTGAGCTCGGCCTGGCGCCTGGACCGCGCGGAAGAGGCCCGCATCCTCAAGGAAGCCGCCCGTCAGATCGAGCGCGTGGGCCTGGCCGAGTACATGTACGAGGAGGCCGGCAGCCTCGCCCTGGGCCAGCAGCGCATCCTGGAGATCGCGCGTGCGCTGTGCGCCGACCCCTGCCTGCTGCTGCTCGACGAGCCCGCGGCCGGCCTGCGCTTCAGGGAGAAGGAGGCGCTCGGCGAGTTGCTCCGGAAGCTGCGCGCGGAGGGCATGGCGACCCTGATCGTGGAGCACGACATGGACTTCGTGATGAGCCTGGTCGATCGCGTGGTGGTGATGGAGTTCGGCCAGAAGATCGCCGAGGGCCTGCCCGACGAGATCCAGCAGAACCCGGCGGTGCTCGAGGCCTATCTGGGCGGTGTGGAATGAGCGGGGAGAACGCGATGAATAAGCAGACGCAAGGCAGCGCCGCATCCTCTAACGCGGACGCGAAGAACCCGGTGCTCGAGGTCAAGGACCTGTGCGTGTCCTACGGCAAGGTCGAGGCGCTCACCGATGCCAGCCTCACCGTCGGCGAGGGCCAGATCGTCACCGTGATCGGCCCCAACGGCGCGGGCAAGACGACGATGCTGTCGGCGATCATGGGCGTGCTCGGCTCGCGCGGCCAGGTCGCCTTCGACGGCAGCGTGGAAGGCGTGCCCGAGGTCGAACGCATGGTCGCGCGCGGCATGACCCTGGTGCCCGAGAAGCGCGAGCTCTTCGGCGAGATGAGCGTCGAGGACAACCTGGTGCTGGGCGCCTTCCAGCGCTATCGCATGGGCAAGCGCGATCACGCGCAGACGCTCGAGGAGGTCTATGCGCTCTTCCCGCGCCTCAAGGAGCGCCGCAGCCAGGCCGCAGGCACCATGTCGGGCGGCGAGCGCCAGATGCTTGCGGTGGGCCGCGCGCTGATGGCCAAGCCCAAGCTGCTGATGCTCGACGAGCCCAGCCTGGGGCTGGCGCCGCTGATCGTGCGCGAGATCTTCCGCATCATCAGCGAGCTGCGCCGGCGCGGGGTGTCGATCCTGCTCGTCGAGCAGAACGCGCGCGCCGCGCTGCAGGTGGCCGACTACGCCTACGTGCTCGAGACGGGCCAGATCGCCATGCAGGGCCCGGCGCACGAGCTCGCGGACGATCCGCGCGTGATCGAGGCCTACCTCGGGCTCGGCGGCAAGCACCAGGCGATGCTGTCGACCTGAGCCACCCGCCCTCAGCTCCCCACGGAAAAGGACAAGACCATGGACGCGATGCGCATCCTGATGGACGAACACCAGTCGCTGGCGGCGATCATCCACGCCATCCGGCACATGATCGGCGAGATCGATGCCGGCCGCCTGCGCCCGGATCACAAGCTGCTCGAGGCGATGGTGCATTACCTCGACGCCTACCCCGAGAAGCGCCACCACCCCAAGGAAGATGCCTTCCTGTTCGGGCCGCTGCGTGCCCGCACGCACGACGCGGACGCCGCGCTCGACCGGCTCGAGGCCGAACACGCCCAGGCCGACGCCCGCATCGCGGTGCTCGAGGCCGCGGTCAAGGGCTACGCGCAGGACCCCGTCGGCGGCTTCGAGGCCTTCAAGACCGCCTTCAACGACTACGCCGCGTTCTATCGCAACCACATGATGACCGAGGAGCGCGAGGTGCTGCCGCAGATCCGCAAGCACTTCACCGCAGAGGACTGGGCGCGCGCCAACGCCGGCTTCATCGCCGACGATCCCCTCGGCGGCACGCGCGCCAGTGCCCGGGCGGGCGAGGAGGACTTCGCGCAGATCTTCTCCAGGCTCGTCGCCGCCGCGCCGGCGCCGATCGGCTTGGGGGCGGGACCGTACAAGGGCTGAACGCGCGCGCCCGCGTTCCACGCCGGTGCCCGGCCGGGCTAGAATCCGTCGTCGATTCCAGTCCGCCGGGTCGCCCCATGTGTGTCCGGCCCCAACAGCGGTGAATGCGTGAGCGCCGAAAACAGCAGTTCCAGTCCCGAAACCTCCTCTCCTTCCCCGGCCGTTCCACGCGTGGATGACGCCACGGCCCAGTTCGTGGCCTGGGTGCGCGGCGCGGCGCCCTACATCCACGCCTTCCGCGGCCGCACCTTCGTCGTCGGCTTCGGCGGCGAGGTCGCCGCCGGCAAGCGCGCACAAAGCCTCGCCTACGACTGCAACCTGCTCGCCGCGCTCGGCATCCGCCTGGTGCTGGTGCATGGCGCGCGACCGCAGATCGATGCCGAGCTCGCCCGCCGCGGGCTCGAGCCGCGTTTCCACCACGGCCTGCGCGTGACCGACGCCGATGCGCTCGAATGCGTCAAGTCGGCGATGGCGGTGACCCGCTTCGAGGTCGAGGCGCTGCTCTCGCAGGGCCTGCCCAACACCCCGATGGCGGGCAGCTACATCCGCGTCACCGGGGGCAACTTCATCACCGCGCGGCCGGTGGGCGTTGTCGATGGCGTCGATTACCAATACACCGGCGCGGTGCGCAAGATCATCGCCGAGGAGATCAACGCCGACCTCGACCAGCAGAACGTGGTGCTGATCACCCCGCTCGGCGTCTCGCCCGCGGGCGAGATCTTCAATCTCGCGATGGAGGAGGTGGCCGAGGCGGTGGCGGTGGCGCTCAAGGCCGAGAAGCTGATCTACCTGTGCGATGCGCCCGGCCTGCTCGGCGAGGATGGCCAGCTCGTCGAGTCGGTCACCGCCGACGAGGCGCAGGGCAAGCTCGAGACGGGCGAGGGGCTCACCGAAGACCTGCACCTGTTCCTGCCGTGCGCGATCCGTGCGGTGAAGAAGGGGGTGGCGCGCTGCCACCTGATCGATCACGACCTCGACGGCGGCCTGCTGCTCGAGTTCTTCACGCATGCGGGCGTCGGCACGGTGGTGTCGCGCGACCCGCTGTTCCGCCTGCGCGAGGCCACGGTCGAGGACGTTGCCGCTCTCGTCGCGCTGATCTCGCCGATGGAGGCCGACGGCACCCTGGTGCGGCGCGGGCGCGAGCTGCTGGAGCAGGAGATCGAGCGCTTCACCGTCGTCGAGCACGACGGCGTGCTGGTGGGCTGCGCGGCGCTGTATCCGTTCAGCGAGGACAACGCCGCCGAGCTCGCCTGCCTGGCGGTGACGCCGGAGTATCGCCGCGCCGGTCTCGGCGACCAGCTCCTCAAGCGCATCGAGCGGCGCGCGCGCGTGCAGCGGCTCGAGCGCCTGTTCGTGCTCACGACCCGCACCGCGCACTGGTTCCGCGAGCGCGGCTTCAGCGAGATCGGCCCCGAGGCCCTGCCGCGGCAGAAGCGCGAACTCTACAACTTCCAGCGTCGCTCGAAGGTGTTCGTCAAGCCGCTATGAGCGCCTGCCCGGCACCCGGCAAGGCGGAGGACGCCGAACTGCTCGCCGAGATCGCGCTCGGCGTGCGCAGCGTCGAGGCGATCTTCCTGCCCGGGCTCGCGCTGCGCTGGATCAGCCCCTCGATCGAGGCGCTTACCGGCTTCACGGCGGCGGATTGCGTCGCGGCGGCCGACCCCTTCGAACTCCTGGTGTTCGAGGACGATCGCGTGTTCTGCCGGCGGATGGCGCAGCGGGTCGCTGCGGAGGAATCCGCCCAGGCCTTCGAGCTGCGCCTGCGCGCACGGGATGGGCGGGCGGTTTGGGTGCAGACGCACTGGCGGCCGCGCGCCGACGGCGGCCTGCGCCTGTCGGCCGAGCACATCCAGGCGCGCAAGGAGACCGAATTCACCCTGCTTGAGACGGTGGCCGAGCTGCGCCGCCAGGAGGCGCTGCGCGAGCTCTACCTCGTGCGCAGCAACGACGAGCGCCAGCGCCTGGCTGCGCTGCTGAACCTGATCCGGCTCGGCATCCTGTTCATCGACCACGACCGCCGCGTGCTCTACCACAACCGTGCGATGCTGGCGATCTGGGGCTATCCCCCCGACACCGTGCTCGTCGGCTGCCGCGACGCGGTGCTCAAGGAGCGTGCGCCGGTCGTGCTCGCCGATCCGGCGGGCTATCTCGCCCACATCCATCGCACCGTGCGGGCCAAGCAGTCGATCAGCGAAGAGTACGAGTTCCGGTTCGCCGACGGGCGCATCGCCACCGACCGTTCGGCGGTGGTCGCGGGCGGGGAAGCCGGGCGGCGCATCGGCCGGCTGTGGATCTACGAGGACGTGACCGTGGCGCGGCGCACCTCGATGCAGCTCGTCGAGCTCGCCGAACGCGACGAACTCACCGGTCTCTACAATCGCCGTCGCTTCCATGAAGAACTCGGTCGCATGCTCGCGGACGCCGGGCGTCGCGGCAGCCGGCTCGGCCTCCTCGCCTTCGATCTGGACGGTTTCAAGCCGATCAACGACTCCTTCGGCCACCAGGCCGGCGACGAGGTGCTCGTTCGCCTCGCGCGGGAACTCGGGCGCACCGTGCGCCGCAACGAGACCTTGTTCCGCATCGGCGGCGACGAGTTCGCCCTGCTCGTGCCCGAGGGCAGCACGGAGGGCCTGTGCGAACTCGCCCACCGCCTGGTGGAGACGGTGGGCGCGATGCGCTTCGTCTTCGAGGGCCGCGCGGCGCGCGTCACCGCCAGCGTGGGCATCGCGCGCTTTCCCGACAACGCGCGCGAGGGCGAGGCCCTGGTCGCCGCCGCCGACGAGGCGCTCTATCGCGCCAAGTCGGAGGGGCGCAATCGCGCCGCGGTGTCCGGGAGGCGGGCCGACGAATCGGCTAGAATGCCGTCCTCGAACCCCGATGAACCCGCAAGCAGAGAGGATTGAACAATGGCTCGCATGGTGAACTGCGTGAAACTCGGTCGCGAGGCCGAAGGCCTGGACCTGCCACCGGTGCCCGGCGCGCTCGGCAAGCGCATCTTCGAGAACGTCTCGAAGGAAGCCTGGCAGCAGTGGGTCAAGTACCAGACCATGCTGATCAACGAGAACCGCCTGAACCTGATGGACGCGCGCGCGCGCAAGTACCTCGCCGAGCAGATGGAGAAGCACTTCTTCGAAGGTGGCGCCGACCAGGTGGCCGGCTACGTCCCGCCGCAGGCGTAAGCCCGGATCGCCGATGTAAAAAAGGGGAGCCGCAAGCTCCCCTTTTTCATGCCTGACGCCTCAGCCCCTGCCGAGCTGCGCCTGCGACTTCTCGAAGCGCACGTCCTCGCCGCGCGCCACGAACACCACGTGCTCGGCGATGTTCATCGCGTGGTCGCCGACGCGCTCGATCGCCTTGGCGATGAAGAGCATCTCGAGGCAGCTCGAGATCGTGCGCGGGTCTTCCATCATGTAGGTGATGAGCTGGCGCATCACGCCCTTGAAGCCGGCGTCGATCTCCGCGTCCTTGCGGCGCAGGTCCTCGATGCCTTCCGGATTCACCCGCGCGAAGGCGTCAAGCGAGGCGCGCAGCAGTTCGAGCGCGAGCTCCACCGCCTGGGTGAGGCCCACGCGCGGCACGAAGGGGGTTTCGGCGCTGTGCAGGCGGCGCGCCGCCTTGGCGATCTTCTTCGCCTCGTCGCCGATGCGCTCGAGGTCGGAGGCGATCTTGATCACCGCCAGCACCAGGCGCAGGTCGCCGGCGGCCGGCTGGCGCTTGGCGATGATGTGGCTGCAGTCGTCGTCGAGCTCGACCTGCGCGAGGTTGATCGGCTTGTCGCCTTCGATCACGGTGTCGAGCAGGTCGAGCTGGCCGCTGCGCAGGCCCTCGATCGCCTTGACGACCTGCGCCTCCGCCAGGCCGCCCATGTTGAGGACGCCACGGCGGATTTCTTCGAGTTCGATGTCGTACTGTCTGAGAGTGTGTTCTGTCATGTTCGCCACGATCCAGTCCGGGAAGCGCGCAGGCTAACAGGCGATTGTTAAGGTTTTGTTGCCTGCAACACGGCTGCCATGCAGGTCGCTCACCGTGCGTCCAGCCGTTGCACGCCGCCGGGGGCGGCGAGCAGCAGCACGTCGGCGCCGCGCACGGCGAAGAGCCCGTTGGTGACCACACCGACGATCTGGTTGATCCGCATCTCGATGGTGACGGGGTCGGTGATCGACAGCCCATGCACGTCGAGGATCAGGTTGCCGTTGTCGGTGACGAAGCCCTCGCGCAGCCTGGGCTCGCCGCCGAGCGCGCGCAGCTCGCGGGCGACGTGGCTGCGGGCCATCGGGATCACCTCGATCGGCAGCGGGAAGCGGCCGAGCACCTCGACCTTCTTGCTCGCGTCGCAGATGCACACGAAGCGCTCGGACACTGCGGCGACGATCTTCTCGCGGGTCAGTGCGCCGCCGCCGCCCTTGATCATCGCGAAGCCGCCGTCGATCTCGTCGGCGCCGTCTACATACACCGGCAGCGACTCGATGCCGTCGAGGTCGAACACCTCGATGCCGTGCGCGCGCAGGCGTTGCGTGCTCGCTTCGGAGCTGGAGACCGCGCCGCGGATGCGATCGCGCATGCCGGCGAGCGCATCGATGAAGTGGTTGACGGTGGAGCCGGTGCCGACGCCGACGATGCTGCCTTCGACCACGTGGTCGAGAGCGGCGTAGGCGGCGGCTTTCTTGAGTTCGTCCTGGGTCATGTGCGCGAGGAAGGGATGAGGTGGGAAGGGGAAAGGGGGAGGGGGAAGCCGGCCGCTCAGACGATGCCGTGGAAGGGTTGCACGAGGACGGTGTCGCCTTCTCTCACGGCGGTGCAGTCGGCCGGCAGCACGACGAAGCAGTCGGCCTCGGACATGGAGCTCAGCACGCCGGAGCCCTGGGCGCCGGCGGGCGCCACGGCAAGCGCCTCGCCGCTGCGCTGCAGGCGGCCGCGCAGGTACTCGACGCGACCCGGCTGCTTGCGCATCGAGAAGGCGGCGCGCACGGGGAAGCGCTCGGGCGCGGGCAGCGGTGCGACGCCCATGAGCTGGAGCAGCGCGTCCTGCACGAACTGGTAGAAGGTGACCATCACCGCCACCGGGTTGCCGGGCAGCCCGAACAGCACCGCATCGCCGATGCGGCCGAAGGCCATCGGCCGCCCGGGCTTGATCGCGAGCTTCCAGAACGCCACCTCCCCCATGCGGTTCATCATCTCGCGGATGAAGTCGGCCTCGCCGACCGACACGCCGCCGCTGGTGATGATCACGTCGGCGGCCTGGGCGGCCTCGCGGAAGGCCTCCTCGAGCGCCTCCGGGCGGTCCGGCACGACGCCGAGGTCGAGGAGCTCGCAGCCCAGGCGGGTGAGCACGCCGTGCAGGGTGTAGCGGTTGCTGTCGTAGACCTCGCCGGGGCCGAGCGGGCGGCCGATCGAGGCGATCTCGTCGCCGGTGGACATCACCGCCACGCGCAGGCGGCGGCGCACGCACACCTCGGCGATGCCGAGCGAGGCGATCAGGCCGAGTTCGGCGGGACCGCAGCGCTTGCCCGCGGGGATCGCGACCCCGCCCTCGGCGAGGTCCTCGCCGGCGCGGCGCAGGTTCTGGCCCTTCTTCTGCCCGATGGGGATGAACACGCGCTCGTGCTCGCGACGGGCGACTTCCTGCACGACGATGGTGTCGGCGCCCTGAGGGATGGTGGCGCCGGTCATGATGCGCACGGCCTGGCCGGCGCCGACCATGCCCGAGAAGGGTCGGCCTGCGAAGGCGGTGCCGACCACCGCGAGCGCGCTCTCGCCATCGGCCGAGAGGTCGGCGGCGCGCACCGCGTAGCCGTCCATCGCGGAGTTGTCGTGCGCGGGCACGTTGCACGGCGCGATCACGTCCTCGGCGAGCACGCGGCCGAGCGCGGCGCGTACCGCGACGCGCTCGCGCCCGGCGATCGGGGTGAGCGCGCCGAGGATCGCGGCGCGCGCGGCATCGACGGCGAGGAAGCTGCGGTCGTCGCCGCCTGCGGGATTGGGATTCATGCTTCGGGTCCGTCCTCGATGGGCGACCGCGCTGCGAGCCCCGGCGCGCTCACAGCGCACCGTAGGAGTGCAGGCCGGTCAGGAACATGTTGACGCCGATGAAGGCGAAGGTGGTGACGAGCAGGCCCACCACCGCCCACCATGCCAGCACCGCGCCGCGCAGGCCCTTGGTCAGGCGCATGTGCAGCCAGGTCGCGTAGTTGAGCCACACGATCAGCGCCCAGGTCTCCTTCGGGTCCCACTGCCAGTAGGTGCCCCAGGCCTCGGCCGCCCACAGCGCGCCGAGGATGGTGGCGATGGTGAAGAAGGCGAAGCCGATCGCGATCGCCTTGTACATCACGTCCTCGAGCACGCGCAAGGGCGGCAGGCGGGAGGCGAGGATGCCGCGCTCGGCGAGCAGGTAGGCGGTGCCGACCATGGCCGAGACCGCGAAGGCGCCGTAGCCGATGAAGTTGGTCGGCACGTGCACCTTCATCCAGTAGGACTGCAGCGCCGGGATCAGCGGCTGGATCTCGTGCGCTTCGCGGGTGAAGGTGTACCAGAGCAGGAAGGCCACCGCGGCCGAGATCACGATCATCACGAAGGCGCCCATGCGCCGCGTGGCGTAGCGACCCTCGTAGTAGAGGTAGAGCAGCGCCGTCATCAGCGCGAACAGCACGAAGACCTCGTACAGGTTGCTGATCGGGATGTGGCCGATCTCGGGGCCGAGCAGGTAGGACTCGTACCAGCGCACGAAGAGGCCGGTGGTGCCCATGACCGCGGCGATCCAGGTCAGCGCCGAGCCGGTGCGCTCGGCGAAGTCGCTGCGTGCGAGCAGGCCCAGCCAGTACGCGCCCGTGGCGATGAAGATCAGCGCGCTCATCCACATGATCGCGGTCTGGCTGGAGATCAGGTACTTGAGCAGGAAGGTCTGCTCGGCGCGCGCGAGATCGCCTTGGTAGAGCGCGATGCTCGCCAGCGCAAGCAGCGCCACCGCGGCGAGGAAGGCGCGGAAGGGCTTCCACTGCCAGCCGATCACGGCGAGCACCGGCACTTGCAGCACCAGGATGAGATCGTCGTATACGTCCATCACCGGGTGGTAGCGGACGAGCGCGAAGGCCGCGCCCAGCATCAGCGCGAGCGCGTACAGCCAGTCGAAGGCGCCGAGCCGGCGCAGCAGCGGCGTGTGCGGCCGGAGCGCGGCGGGGGCCGGACCGGCCGGGGTGGCGGGGGAGGGGCGGGCGATTTCCATCATGCACTTTCTCGGGGTTCGGATGCGGGCACGGGGGCGCCGAGCATGGCGGCGAGGCCTTCGACGTGTTGGCGGAAGGCCTCGTCGACGTCGAGCGCCCTGCGATTGGAAGACATCGCGACCAGCGCCTCGTTCGGCTTCACCAGCACGAACAGGCGACGTTCGCGGATGTAGAGCATCGCGAACACGCCCAGCACCAACAGCAGCGCGCCCAGATAGACGAGCGGCATGCCCGGCGAGCGCGTCGCCTGCAGCACGGTGGCGTGACGCTCTTCGAAGCCGTCGAGCTGAAGCCAGGCAGGCGCGCCGTAGAACTGGCTGTCGGAGATCGCCGCGATGGTGTCGTTGACGAAGGTGGCGCGCGCCGGGTCGAGCTGCAGCGGCGGTTCGCCACCGGCCTCGCGGTGCAGCATCCATGCCTCCCAGGCGAGCCCCTGCAGGATGCGCACCAGCACGTCGGCGGCCGGGCCGCGTTCGGCCTCGGGCACGGACTTCTCGATGAAGCCGCCGAGTGTCTCGTAGCCCTTCTCGGCGAACAGCCCGAGGGTCTGCCGGGCCGACTGCACCAGGGCCTCGCGCATCGCGTCCTGGCCGCGACCGGCGGGGAAGCTGCGCGCGGCGAAGCGGGCGACCAGAGCGTCGCGCTGCGCGGGGTCGAGCAGGCGGTCGCGGATCGCGAACCAGGCATCCACTCCGCCGCGCTCGTCGAGGGGGATGCGCATGTAGCGGAAGGCGTCGGCCTGCGCGTCGCGCAGGCCGGTGTAGAGGAACCAGCGCCCGCCCTGCTCGATCGGCAGCATGTAGTTGTGGAACTCGCGCGCCTGGCCGGCGGGGTCGCGCAGCTTGAAGGTGAAGCTGGGGCCGATGTTGCGCAGGTCGCGCACCTCCGCGCCTTTGGCGCCGCTGCCGAGGTGGCGCTGCAGCTTGTCCATGCCGCGCGGCGCGGCCTCGCCTTCGTCGCCTTGCCCGCCCTCGTTGCCGCGCATGTCCTCGACGTTGAAGGCCCGGAAGTCGGTGAATTCCAGCGTATAGGAGAAGCCCGCGGCGCCGTCGGCGAACGCCAGGCTTTCGCCCACCACGCCCTCGATCTCGCGCAGCACCCCGGGACGGCCAGGCAGCAGGCTGCGCGCCTTGATCGCCAGCTTCGAGCCGCCATCCTCGAAGCTCGACTGGTAGAGGGTGATGCCGTCGACGGTGAGCGGGTGGTTGACCTCGATGGTGTGCCGCGTCGTCTGGCCGCTCGACCGGTCGGTGATGCGGATGTCGCTGGCGAAGCGCTTGGGCATGCCGTTCTGGTAGTGCTCGATGTGGAACTTGTCGAGCGTGACGTTGAAGGGCAGTTCCTGCAGCAGGATGCCGTCGGCCAGGCCGAGCACCGCGAAGCTGGTGCTGCGGCCCTCGGGGATGAAGACGTCGCCGCGGAAGCTCGGGTTGCCCGTGCCGAGACGGGCCGACGGTGGAATGTTTGCGATGACCTGGTCGCCCGCGGTGGTGTGCTTGTCGCCCAGCCACACCTGCAGGCGCAGCGGCAGGTTGCCGTCGAGCAGGCCGCCGATGCAGATCAGCACGATCGCGCCGTGGGCGAGGAAGTAGCCGATGCGTCCGGCGCTGCCCTGGCGGGCGGCGAGCAGGGTGCCTTCGCCGTTGTCGGCGACCCGGCTGGTGAAGCCGGCGTGCGCGAGGTAGGCCTGCGCGCGCTCCACCGCGTCGGCGAGGGGCTGCGCGGGCACGAGGCTGACGCGGTGGGCGAAGCTGCGCAGCGAGGCCTCGCGCGCGCGCTCGCGGAAGCTGCGCATCTCGCGCAGCATCGGCGCGGTCTGGCGCACGATGCACAGCGTGGTCGACAGCACCAGGAAGGCGAGGATGACGAGGAACCAGCCGGCGTTGTACACGGAGTACAGGCCGAGCTTCTCGAAGACGGGGAACCAGAACGGACCGAACTGGTTGAGATAGGCGTTGAAGGGTTCGTTCTGGCGAACGACCGTTCCCACCACCGACGCGATCGACAGGATCGTCAGCAGGGAGATGGCAAAACGCATCGAGCTGAAGAGCTCGAAGAGGGCGCGCGCGATGCCGCTATGCATCCGGACCTCGGAGAAAGACGGACGCCAGCGTCGCAGGGCGTGCGGCGCTGGCGCGCGATGCAGACGATCGCCCCCGCCCGCCCCCACGCGGCTCGGCGGTGGGGGCTGCGCAGGGCTGGCGCAGGGTCAGCGCAGGCCGGTCGCGTAGTCGGCGACGGCCTTGATCTCCGGATCGGTCATCTTGAGCGCGATGGTGCGCATCATGCCGTTCGGGTCGTTTGCGCGCACGCCGTCGCGGAAGGCCTTCATCTGCGCTTCGGTGTATTCGGCGAACTGGCCGGACAGGCGCGGATATTGCGCCGGCATGCCCGC
Source organism: Thauera sp. DNT-1 (assembly GCF_055393985.1). Lineage (NCBI taxonomy): Bacteria > Pseudomonadati > Pseudomonadota > Betaproteobacteria > Rhodocyclales > Zoogloeaceae > Thauera > Thauera sp. DNT-1. Next base: position 4,372,565 of record NZ_AP043752.1, read on the forward strand.
TCCGGCGGGGCCGTGGCAGGCGGCACAGGCGGGGACGCCCTTGGCGGGGATGCCCGCGCGCCAGATCTTCTGGCCGAGGTCGATGGTGCCGAGGCTCTTGGCCGGCTCAGGCTTCTGCTCGAAGCTGGCGAAGTACTTGGCGAGGCCGCGCATGTCGGCTTCCTCGAGGCCGGCGACCATCGCGCCCATGATCGCGTTCTCACGCACCGGCGGATTGCCGTTCCAGCCCTTGAACTCGCGCAGCTGCTTGAAGAGGTAATCCTCGTGCTGGCCGGCAAGCTTGGGGTTGGCCGGGAGCTGGCTGTTGCCGTCGGCGCTGTGACAGGCCGCGCAGACCGTCTCGGCGGTCTGCTTGGCCTTTTCGAGGTCCGGGGCCTGGTCCTGGGCCTGAAGGCCGCCGGCGACCAGCAGAAGCGACGAGAGCAGCAGGGAACGCTTGATCATGATGTCCTCGGAAAGCCGTGAGTGATTGTTTCAAACGCGGTATTCTAATACACGAACGCCTGATTGCGCGATGCGATGAGGTCTGTTCGCCGCGCAAGGCGCGGTTTTCAGTGATCTTCCTCCATGCCTCTGTTCCGCAACGCAACATTCGAAATCTCGATCGCCAAGCCTTCGGGCCTGCCACCGCCCTCGGGCGCGGAGATCGCCTTCGCCGGGCGCTCCAACGCCGGCAAGTCGAGCGCGATCAACACCCTCGCCGGTCACGTGCGCTTGGCCTACGTGTCGAAGACGCCCGGGCGCACGCAGCTGATCAACTTCTTCCGTCTCAACAACGGCGCGCTGCTCGTCGATCTGCCCGGCTACGGCTACGCCGCGGTGCCCGAGAAGATCCGCCGCCAGTGGTCGGGGCTGATCGAGACCTACCTGCGTACCCGCGAGAGCCTGATCGGACTCGTGCTGATCATGGACAGCCGCCATCCGCTCACGCCTCTCGACCGCAACATGATCGATTGGTTCGCGCCCTCGGGCAGGCCGATGCACGTGCTGCTCACCAAGAGCGACAAGCTCTCGCGCGGCGCCGCCGCGGCGACCCTGCAGGAGGTGCGTCGCGCGCTCGAGCCGCTCGGGCCGCAGGTCACCGTGCAGCTGTTTTCCAGCCTGAAGAAGAGCGGGGTGGAGGAGGTCGAGCGCGTGATCGGCGGCTGGCTGGTGCCAGCCGGCACGGTGGGCGGCGACCTCGCCGACAGGCCTGCCGGCGCGGTCGATGCGCCGCCGGGCGCATAAACAAAAGCCCCCGACCAGGGGACGTAGTCGGGGGCGAAAATGCCTCACCAGGCGTGAGGCACCCGCTCAGGGAGGTGAAGCGGGAGATGGCCGGCCTGGGGGCACGGCGCCATCTGCCTGCTAAGATGAGCTCCTGACGTGAAAGTTCCGCAAGCCGCGCGCACGGCCCTGCCGGCGTGCGCGGTTGCGCTGGCCGTGCGTGAGGTGATCCGCGCGCGCCCTGCGGTCGGCGCCCGCCGCCGCACGTCCCCGCCGCACGTTCCACAACGACCTGCTAGAGACCGAGATGCGACCCACTGGAGCCTTTCCCGCGACCCGCATGCGCCGCATGCGCCGTGACGAATTTTCCCGCCGTCTGATGCGCGAGCACGTACTCACCGCCAACGACCTGATCTATCCGGTGTTCGTGCTCGACGGCACCGACCGCAGCGAGGCCGTGCCCTCGATGCCCGGTGTCGAGCGTGTGAGCATCGACCGGCTGTTGGGCGTGGCCGAGGAGGCGATGCGCCTGGGCGTGCCGGCGCTCGCGCTGTTCCCGGTGATCGACCGCGCCGGCAAGACCCCCGGCGCCGAGGAGGCCTGGAATCCGGAGGGCTTGGTGCCGCGCACCGTGCAGGCGCTCAAGGCGAACTTCCCCGACCTGGGCGTGATCACCGACGTGGCGCTCGATCCCTACACCAGCCACGGCCAGGACGGTCTCATCGACCCCGCCGACCCGCGCGGCTACGTGATGAACGACGAGACCCTGGAGGCGCTCGCCAAGCAGGCCCTGTGCCACGCCCAGGCCGGCGCCGATGTCGTGGCGCCTTCCGACATGATGGATGGCCGCATCGGCCGCATCCGCGCCGAGCTGGACGGCGCGGGCCACATCCACACCCGCATCCTGGCCTACTCTGCAAAGTACGCCTCGAGCTTCTACGGCCCCTTCCGCGACGCGGTGGGCTCGGCCGGCAACCTCGGCAAGGGCAACAAGCACACCTATCAGATGGACCCGGGCAACAGCGACGAGGCCCTCCGCGAGGTCGAGCTCGATATCGCCGAGGGTGCCGACATGTTCATGGTGAAGCCCGGCATGCCCTACCTCGACATCGTGCGCCGCGTGAAGCAGGAGCTGCAGGTGCCGACCTACGCCTACCAGGTCAGCGGCGAGTACGCCATGCTCAAGGCCGCCGCGGCCAACGGCTGGCTGGACGAGAGGGCGTGCGCGCTCGAGGCCCTGCTGTCCTTCAAGCGCGCCGGCGCCGACGGCATCCTGACCTATTTCGCGCTCGACGCGGCGCGCTGGCTTAAGGCCGGCGCCTGATGACGGCGCGGCCGGTCCTGCGGCCGTTGTGCGCGGCCGACCTGCCGGACGTGCTGGCGATCCAGCGCGCGGCCTACGGCGACGGCTACCAGGAGTCGGCCGCGGTGCTCGGGCGCAAGCTCGAACTCGCGCCGCAGGCGTGCTGGCTCGCGCAGGCGGACGGTGCGGCGGTGGGCTACGTGTTCGCCCATCCCTGGGACGATGCCGACGCGCCGCCCCTGCATGCGCCGCTGCGAGCCTTGCCGGCACGCGCCGGGCATGGCTTCGTTCATGACCTCGCGGTGGTGCCGGCGGCGCGCGGGCTGGGCGTGGCGGCAGCGCTGTTCGGTCGCGTGCGCGACTGGTCGGCCGCCGCGGGGCATCGCGGACTGCGCCTGGTGGCGCTCGCCGATGCGGTGCCGTTCTGGGCACGCCAAGGCTTCGCCGCGCTGCCGGCGGTGCTGCCGGCGGGCTATGGCGAGGACGCCTGCCTGATGGAGCGTGCGCTGCGCGACTGAGCCAGCGCGGACGTGCCGGCCAGCCTCGAGCGCCGTCGCGCGCGCTCCTGGCCGCACGCGTTCTTCTTCTCAGCGCACCTGCAGCCGCCCGAGCTGGCGGCGCAGCGCGAGGATGTTGGGGATGCGCAGGTCCACGTAGGCCGGCGTGCGCAGCCCGCCGCCCACCAGCACGGTACGCATGCCGAGGCGCTTGGCGGTGCGCAGGTTGACGGCCGAATCTTCCAGCATGATGCATTGCGCGGCGTTCAGGCGCCGGCGCTGGAGCAGGCCGCGGTAGGCGCGGATGCCGGGCTTGGGGTGGTAGTCGAGATCCTCGATGCCGACCACGTCCTCGAACAGGCGGCGCACGCCCATGATCTCCAGCACAGCCTCGGCGTAATGGCGCGGTGCGTTGGAGAACACGATGCGCCGCCCCGGCAGGGCGCGCAGCATGCCGCGCAGCGCGCGCTCGAACACCATCATCTCGTGCAGGCGGTCGAAGCGGTGGGTCTCGACGAGGAAGTGGTCGGGGTCGGTGCCGTGGTGGCGCATCAGGCCGAGCATGGTGGCTCCGTAGCGGTGCCAGTACTGCATGCGCAGCGCGTTGGCCTCGTCGAGGGCGAGCCCGAGGTGCTGCTCGAGGTAGCGCGTCATGCTGCGGTTGATGTGCGGGAAGATGTGCGGACTGGCGTTGTGCAGGGTGTTGTCGAGGTCGAACAGCCAGACGGGACGGGAGGACATCTTCTTCGCTCGGGGCAGGATCGTGCGGGGAGGAGGGGCTCAGCGCGCGGGCGGGCGGGGCTGGAAGCGCATGATGGCGCGTCCGTCCGCGGTGGTCTTCGGGGCGGGCTTCCAGGCGTGGCCCTGGATGATCTCGAAGCTCGCCGGCAGGCGGCCGTCGTGGCGCAGGCGCTCGTAGGCGGCGCGCGCAGCCTCCCAGCCGGTCCGGCCGGAGAGCCCGCGCGGGCGAGTGCTGGCGGCGTTGTTGCCACCGCTCGCGCGCAGGTCGGCGAAGAGGCCGTCGAGGTCGGCGTAGGTCAGGGTCAGCATCTCCATGTCCATGACCGGGTCGCTGAAGCCGGCCTGCACCAGCGCGTCGCCGAGGTCGTGCATGTCGATGAAGCGGTGCACCCGCTCACCCGCCGTGGCGGGCAGCGCGGCGCGCAGCTCGCGCAGGGTGTCGGGGCCGAGCGTCGAGAACATGAAGAGCCCGTCCACCTGCAGCGTGCGGTGCACCTCGCGGAAGGCGGGCAGCGGGTCGTCGAGCGCCGGCAGCATCAGGTTGGACCACACCAGCCCGAGGCTGGCGTGCGCCAGCGGCAGCGCACACGCGTCGGCGACGAAATGCGGCGCCGCGGCGGGGCGCCCGCCGATCAGGCGGCGCAGCAGCCCGCCGCCCTGCGGGCGCAGGCGCGCGCGCGCGCGGGCGAGCATCGCGGGCGCGAAGTCGGCAGCGAGCAGGGTGGCCGCGGGGAAGCGTTCGGCCAGGCGCGGCAGGTCTGCCCCGGTGCCACAGCCGAGGTCGAGCACGCGCTGCGGACTCAGGCGGATGTAGTCGAGGCGCTCGTCCATGCGCCGCGCGACCTCGCGCGCCAGCGCGTCGGCGCCGTCGCAGTGCGGCGCGGCGCGCTCGAAGCGGCGGCGCAGCAGGCTGCGGTCGAGGGCGAAGCCCGGCGCGGCGGGGGCCTGCCCGGGGGGGGCGTCCCGGGCGCTGACGTCCTGGCCGGGGGTGGGGGTGTCCATGCGCTCGCCGCTCAAATTGCGCGCAGGCCGAGGCGCGCGAACAGGCGGTCGTCGCGGTCGGCGTCGGGGTTGTCGGTGGTGAGCAGGCGCTCGCCGTAGAACATCGAGTTGGCGCCCGCCAGGAAGCACAGCGCCTGCAGCTCGTCGCTCATCTCGCCGCGGCCGGCGGACAGGCGCACGTAGCTGCTCGGCATGGTGATGCGCGCGGCGGCGATCGTGCGCACGAATTCGAAGGGGTCGAGCGCCCCGGCGCCCGCGAGCGGCGTGCCCGGGACCTGGACCAGGTTGTTGATCGGCACCGACTCGGGCGGCGCCGGCAGGTTGGCGAGCTGGGCGATCAGCGCGGCGCGCTGGCGGCGGTTCTCGCCCATGCCGACGATGCCGCCGCTGCATACGTTGATGCCGGCGCCGCGCACCTTGTCGAGGGTGTCGAGGCGGTCCTGCAGGGTGTGGGTGGTGATCACCCGGCCGTAGAAGTCGGGTGCGGTGTCGAGGTTGTGGTTGTAGTAGTCGAGGCCGGCGTCGGCGAGCTGCTCGGCCTGGCCTTCCTTCAGCATGCCCAGGGTCACGCAGGTCTGCAGGCCGAGCGCCTTCACCTCGCGCACCATCTCGAGCACCGGGGCGAGGTCCTGGTCCTTCGGCCCGCGCCAGGCGGCACCCATGCAGAAGCGGCTGGCGCCGCGCGCCTTGGCCGCGCGCGCGTTGGCGAGCACCTCGTCGACCGGGAGCAGGCGCTGGCGGGCGAGACCGCTGTCGTGGCGGGCGGACTGCGAGCAGTAGCCGCAGTCTTCCGAGCAGCCGCCGGTCTTGATCGAGAGCAGGGTGGAGCGTTGCACTTCCTGCGGGTCGAAGTGGCTGCGATGCACCTGCTGGGCGCGGAAGACGAGCTCGAGCAGGGGCAGCTCGAAGAGCGCCTCGACCTCGGCGGTCGCCCACTGGTGGCGGGACGGGGGCGCTGCGGGGCGTTCGATCGTCGCGGAAGTCGTTGTCATGTAATGCTTTCCAGGCTGTAATTACGAATTACGAGGCCCGCATGTTCTTCCATCGGTGGAAATCTTGTCAAATTCACTGCATCCCCTCCGCGTCCTGTTCAACCATGCGATGGACGTGCTCGCGCCGCAGGACTGCTTCGTCTGCGGTGCGACGAGCGGCGGCGAGGCCGTCTGTGCCGCCTGTGCCGACGAGCTGCCGCGGCGTCCTTCCACCGCGTGCCCGCAATGCGGCCTGCCCGGCCTGGATGGTGGCCGTTGCGGCGCCTGCCGGCGCAGCGCGCCGGCCTTCGATGCGACGCGGGCGGTGTTCGATTTCGCCTTCCCGGTCGACGCGATGATCCATGCCCTCAAGTACCGCCACCAGCTCGCGGTGGGCCGTTACCTTGGCGATGCGTTGGCCCGATGCGGCGCCGATTTCGCTGCGGAAGACGGCGCGGGGGCCGATCTCGTGCTGCCGATGCCGCTGCATCCGCGCAGGCTCGCCGAGCGCGGCTTCAACCAGGCGGTGGAGCTGGCGCGCGGATTCGCGCGTGCGCGCGACCTGCCGCTCGGGCTCGCCGTCGTGCGCAAGCTGCGCGACCTGCCGGCGCAGGCCGGGCTCGACCGCGAGGCCCGCCTGCGCAGCCCGCGCGGCGCCTTCGAGTGCGTGGAGGACCTGAGCGGGCGCAGGGTGATCGTGGTCGACGACGTGATGACCACCGGCGCCACGCTCGACGAGCTTGCGCGCTGCCTCAAGGGGCGAGGGGCGAGCTGGGTCGGCAACCTGGTCGTGGCGCGCACGCCTTCGCCCTCTTGAGCCCGCGGTGGTGGCGGCCTGCTAGACTCGCCGGCCGGCGGCTCCGCTGCACTCGCTTCGGCTTGCGGAGCGGTCTTGCCGCAGCCGATTTCCGCCCGGCCATGCACCTGCACCCGGCCAACCTTGGCTATCCAGCGATGTTCGAGATCGTCCTCTACCAGCCCGAGATCCCGCCCAACACCGGCAACGTGATCCGCCTCGCCGCCAACACCGGCTGCCGCCTCCATCTGGTGGCGCCGCTCGGCTTCGACCTGTCGGACAAGCAGCTCGCCCGCGCCGGCCTGGACTACCACGATCTCACCTGCCTGACCGTGCATCCCGACTGGGCGCACTGCCGCGAGGTGCTCGCCGGGCGGCGCATGTTCGCCATGAGCACGCGTGCGAGCCGGCGTCACGACCGTGTGGATTTCCAGCCTGGCGATGCGCTGCTCTTCGGTCCCGAGAGCCGCGGCCTGCCCGAGGAGATCCTGCGCGAGTTCGCGCCCGAGCGGCGGGTGCGCATCCCGATGCGCCCGACCAACCGCAGCGTCAATCTGTCGAACGCGGTGGCGGTGGTGGTGTACGAGGGCTGGCGCCAGCACGACTTTGCCGGCGCCGTCGCGCAGGGCGACTGAGCCGAGCCGAGCCGCGCCGCGCGCGCTCACTCCGCGCGCGGGTCGCGTGCGAGCAGGCGCTCCACGGCGCCGCGCGCGTCGAGTCCGTGATGGAGGAGAGCGTCGATGGCTTCGCAGATCGGCATCTCGACGCCATGGCGGCGGGCGAGGCCGACCACCTCGCGTGCGGTCGACACGCCCTCGGCAACGTGGCCGAGCTGGCGCAGGATGTCGGCGAGGCCCTTGCCCTCGGCCAGCGCCAGGCCGACGCGGCGGTTGCGCGAGAGGTCGCCGGTGCAGGTGAGAATCAGGTCGCCCATGCCGGCCAGGCCCATCAGGGTCTCGCCGCGCGCGCCGAGCGCACGCGCGAGGCGGGCGATCTCGGCCAAGCCGCGGGTGATCAGGGCGGCGCGCGCATTGAGTCCGAAGCCCATGCCGTCGGAGACGCCGGCGGCGATCGCCATGACGTTCTTGACCGCGCCGCCGACCTCGCAGCCCACCAGATCGGTGTTGGCGTAGATGCGCAGGCGGGGCTGGTGCAGCACGCCCACCCAGTGGCGGGCGAAATCGGCGTCGTGTGCCGCCAGCGCGATCGCCGCGGGCAGGCCGCGCGCGACCTCGGCGGCGAAGCTCGGGCCGGTGAGTACGCCACTCGCGGACCCGGCGCCGCACTCCTCGGCGACGATCTCGTGCGGCAGCTTGCCGGTGCCGGCCTCGAAGCCCTTGCAGGCCCACAGCAGCGCACGCCCGGGAGCGAGCCGACGCAGCTCGCGCACCGTGGTGCGCAGGCCGGCGAGGGGGGTGACGACCAGATGCAGCTCGGCCTGCGCTGCGGCGCGCGCGAAGTCGGCCTCGACCGCGAGCGTGTCGCGCAGGCGGACACCGCGCAGGTAGCGGGTGTTCTCGTGGATGCGGGCGATCTCTTCGAGCTGGCCGCGGTCGCGGCCCCACAGGACCACCTCGTGGCTGGCGGAAAAGGCTTGGGCGAGCGCGGTGCCCCAGGCGCCCGCGCCGAACACGGCGATGCGGCGGCGGCTCACAGTCCCCATACCTCGCTGGCGTGCACGTAGCCTTCGAAGCCCTCGACGTGGCGCACGCGCGCCCAGCCCTCGCTGGCGGGTTCGAGCAGTTCGAGGACGACGTTGCGCGTGGCTTCGAAGGCGGGCGCGGCGGTCTCCTGCGCGGCGCGGCGCACGATCGCGCGCTCCGCGGTGACGATGACCGTCCGGCGCGTGACGAGGGCGCCGCCCTCGACCCAGCCGAACCCGCCGGCAGGGTCGCGCACGCGCATCCAGCCGTCCTCGCGCACGACGATCTCGACCGGTGTGCCCGGGCGCAGGCGGAACAGCGCCTCGGCATCCGGCGCCGGCTGCTCGCGCAGCAGGGTCGAAGCCGCGACCGAGCGGTATTCGATCGCCTGCGCGGCGACCGGCAAGGCCGCGCCGCCCAGGGGGGCGAACACGGCGAGCATCAGGAGCGCGCGGCCGAGCGGCGCCGAAGGTATCTGCGGGGACGGACGGCGCGCGCGCTTCATGCGGGACGCCTCACTGGATGGGAACTTCGCCGTTCGCCTGCTCGATGGCCTGCTGGCGTTGCGCCTGGTAGAGCGATTCGAAATTGACCGGCGAAAGCAGCACCGGCTGGAAACCGGCACGGGTGACCGCGTCCGACACCGCCTCGCGGGCGTAGGGGAAGAGGATGTTGGGGCAGCCGATCATCATCACCGGCTCCAGCTCACCCTCGGGGAGGTTGCGGATCTGGAAGATGCCGGCCTGCGCGACCTCGACCAGGAAGAGGTTGCGTTCCTCGCCGATGCGGGCGTTGACGGTGACGGTCAGGGTGACTTCGTACACGCCTTCCTCGACCACCTGGCCTTCGGTACGCAGTTGCACGTTCACCTGCGGGGTCTCGCGCTCGAGGAAGATCTGCGGGGCACCCGGCACCTCGACCGAGAGGTCCTTGACGTAGAGTTTTTCGATCGAGAAGACGGGTTGGGTGTTTTCGCTCATGAATCGGGTTCCGGTTTGGGTGGGTACGGCCGCGCCTGCGGCCGCGGGGAAAAAGGATGCTCGGCGGGGAGCGTCGGAGATGGGGGGCGGGGGCGTCTCGCGTGCCGCGGGTACGAACCCGCGCTCAGGCGCTCTCGCCGCGCAGCAGCGCAGCGAGCCTGCCGCCGCGCTCGAGGGCGAGGAGATCGTCGCAGCCGCCCACATGGTAGTCGCCGATGAAGATCTGCGGAACGGTGCGGCGTCCGCTCAGCTTCATCATCTCCTCGCGACGCGAGGGGTCGAGATCGACGCGGATCTTGTCCAGCCCGACCACGCCCTTGTCGAGCAGCAATTGCTCGGCGCGGATGCAGTAGGGGCAGGTGGCGGTCGCGTACATGCGGATCGGAGGCTGCATGCTCACTTCCTCTTGCGGCTGACGGGCTGCCCCGCCTTCTGCCACTCCATCATGCCGCCGCGCAGGTTGTAGATGCGGTTGAATCCGGCCTTGCGCAGCGCGCCTGCGGCGCTGTTCGAGCGCGCGCCGGTGGTGCAGCAAAGGATGACCGGGTGGTCCTTCCACTTTTCCATCTCCTTGCCGCGGCGCTCGATCTCGCCGGCGGGGATGTGGCGCGCGTTGGGGATGTGGCCCTGGGCGTACTCGCCCTGCTCGCGCACGTCGATGACGATCGCGTCCTCGCGGTTGACGAGGAGGGTCGCCTCCACGGGCGAGAGCTGGGTGTCGTCGCCGCGGCTGCGCACGAGTTCGACCATCAGCCAGGTGCCCGAGGCGGCGGCGAGCGCCGCCCAGTACCAGTTGTGTTGCAGGAATTCCACGAAGGGGATGCTCCGGTTGCGGGGTTGGGGGGTCAGCGTTCGGCGTCGTCGTCGGCGCAGAAGACCTCGCGCATCAGCACGATCAGCTGCAGGGTGCGCTCGTCGCCGACGCGGTAATAGACGCGGTTGGCGTCCTTGCGCGTCTGCAGCACACCCTTGTCGCGCAGGATGGCGAGATGCTGGGAGATGTTGCTCTGCGAGGTTCCCACCGCGTCGACGATGTCCTGCACGCATTCTTCGCCGCTGCCGAGCACACAGAGGATCTTCAGGCGCAGGGGATGCGCGATCGCCTTGAGCGCGCGGGCGGCGGTCTCGATGTGTTCGTGCTTGTCGATCAGGGTGGTGATTGCGTCTTTGTCCACGATGGGGCCGGCAGAACCAAAGCGCTAGTATAAAATAACGCGTTGTCCCGATGCATGAGAGATCTCGCGTCCGAGCGGCCGCGTGCCGGTCACGAGCCGCCGCCTCGCGCACCCTTCACCGCATCGGGTCCCTTGTCCGACTGCCCTCCGTCCTCGCCCCCGTCCAGCATTGCTCGCCCCTCGCAACTCTCCGCGGATCCCACCCCGTTGTCGCCCAGAAGCCTGAAGTCGCCGATCGCAGGCGCGTGCATCGCCGCGCTCGCCGCCCTCCTTGTCGTGCCCGGCCCGGCCTTCGCCCAGGCCGGCGGCGAGATCGCCGAGCGGCGCTCCGACCTCGACGAGCTCAAGCAGCGTATCCGCGAGTTGCAGGAGGAGATGGCGAAGGCGGAGGCCGATCGCACCAGCGCGCAGAAGGCGCTGGTCGACTCCGAGCGTTCGGTGTCGCGCGCCGTACGCGAGCTCGCCCGCATCGAGGGCGAGCGCAGGAACGCCGAGAAGCGGCTCGCGGTGCTCGAAGGCGAGCAGCGCGAGACCGCCGCGCGCATCGACGCCCGCCGCGGTGAGCTCGCCGACTGGGTGCGTCGCCACTACGTGCATGGCGCGGCCGACGGTGTGGCGCCGCTGCTGTCGGCACGCGACCCCAACCAGCTCGCGCGCGACGCGCACTACCTGGAGCACCTTGGTCGCGCCCGCCTGGAGCTCATCGAAGGCCTGCGCACCGACCTCTCCGAGACCCGGCGCCGCGCCGACGAGATCAGCGCCCGCCGCGATCGTCTCGCCACGCTCGAGAGCGAGCAGCGCGACCGCCAGCAGCAGCTGCAGACCGAGCAGTCGCGGCGCAAGGCCGCGCTCGCCGAGGTGAGCCGCGAGCTGCAGGCGAAGAAGAGCGAGGTCGATGCGCTGCAGCAGGACGAACAGCGTCTCGGCAAGCTCATCGAGACCCTCGCTCGCCGCGCCCGCCTCGCCGCCGCGCGCGAGGCCGCACGCCGTGAAGCGGAGCAGCGCGAGGCCGAACGCCGCGCCGCCGCGCAGCGCGAGGCCGAACGTCGCGAAGCCGCGCAGCGCGAGGCGGAGCGCCGTGCGGCGCGGGCACGCGCCGAGCACGAACAGCGTGGCGAGACCGCAGCGCGCGCGGAGCCGGCGCCGGTGCCACGCCTCGAGGCGCCGCCGCCGGCACGGGTGGAGCGTGCGCAGCGCCCCGAGCCGGTGGTCGGCGAGGTCCGCGACGCCGCCAGTGCCACGCCCACCGGCGTGCGCTTCAACCAGCTGCGTGGGCAGCTGCGCTTTCCGGTGCGCGGAGAACTCGTGGGCCGCTTCGGTGCTCCAAGGGCGGAGGGTGGAACCACCTGGAAGGGCGTGTTCATCCGCGCCGGCAACGGTGCCGAAGTGCGTTCGGTGGCCGGCGGGGAAGTGGTCTTCTCGGACTGGTTGCGCGGGTACGGCAACCTCATCATCGTCGACCACGGCAGCGACTACCTGACCATCTACGGCAACAACGATTCCCTGCTCAAGGAAGTGGGCGATCGCGTCGGCGGTGGCGAGCCGATCGCCAGCGTGGGCGCCGCCGGGGTGGGCAACGATTCGGGTTTATACTTCGAGATCCGTCACCAGGGGCAGCCGCTCGATCCGATGCAATGGATGCGGCTCAACTAGACGGGACGGCCGACCGGGGCGGTCGGCGCACTACTGGAGTTCTCATGCGCAGCAGCAAGCTGAAACAGTTCGGCCTCGTCATGACCGGCATGGTGGCCGGGATCATGATCAGCCTCAATTTCTCCGCCAACGCCGACCGCAGCGCGCCCCTGCCGCTGCCGGTCGACGAGTTGCGCGCCTATGCCGACGTCTTCAACGCGATCAAGCAAGGCTACGTCGAGCCGGTGGAGGACAAGAAGCTGATCACCGACTCGATCAGCGGCATGCTCTCCGGGCTGGATCCGCACTCCGCCTATCTCGACGCCGAGGCCTTCAAGGACCTCCAGGTCGGCACCCAGGGCGAATTCGGCGGTCTCGGCATCGAGGTCGGCATGGAAGACGGCTTCGTCAAGGTGATCTCGCCGATCGAGGATACTCCGGCCTTCCGCGCCGGTGTGCTGGCGGGCGACCTGATCGTCAAGCTGGACGACACCCCGGTCAAGGGCATGAGCCTCAACGACGCGGTCAAGCGCATGCGCGGCAAGCCGCGCACCGACATCATCCTCACGATCATGCGCAAGGGGCAGTCGCAGCCGATCGTGATCAAGCTGACGCGCGAAGTCATCAAGGTGCAGAGCGTCAAGTCCAAGGTGGTGGAGCCCGGCTACGCCTACCTGCGCATCGCGCAGTTCCAGGAGAACACCGCCGCGTCGGTGGTCGAGCATCTGGCCAAGCTCGGCGCTCAGGGCCCGGTGCAGGGCCTGGTACTCGACCTGCGCAACGACCCTGGCGGCCTGCTGCACGGCGCCGTGGGCGTGTCGGCGGCCTTCCTGCCCGAAGAGACCCTCGTGGTGAGCACCGACGGCCGCACCGAGGACGCCAAGCGCGAGTACCGCGCCATCCAGGCCGACTACCTGCGCGGCACCCGCGACGACTTCCTGCGCCGCCTGCCGGCCTATGCGCGCGACGTGCCGATGGTGGTGCTGGTGAACGCGGGCTCGGCCTCGGCCTCGGAGATCGTCGCCGGCGCGCTGCAGGATCACAAGCGCGCCAGGGTGATCGGCACGCAGACCTTCGGCAAGGGCTCGGTGCAGACCATCCTGCCGCTCAACAACAACACCGCGATCAAGCTCACCACCGCACGCTACTACACGCCGAGCGGGCGCTCGATCCAGGCCAAGGGCATCGCGCCCGACATCGTCGTCGAGGAGACCGCCAACGGGTCCGGCCGCCGCGTGCGCGAGGCCGATCTGCTGGGGCATCTCGAGAACGACAAGGGTGCCGTGGAGGCCGCGAAGGCCGCTGCCGGCAAGGCGGACGGCGCGCCGGCGGAAGAAACCGCGGCCGAGACCGCGCGCTTCGAGCTCGCGGGCGACAACGACCACCAGCTCAAGCAGGCGATCCGCCTGCTCAAGGGCGAGGACATCGCCCACGCCGCGCCGGCCGTCGAGGCCGAAGCGGCCGGGGGACAGGCCGCGGCGGCCGGGGCCGCGCAGCCTGCGGCGGCGAAACAGTAAGCCGGGAGTCCGGCCGGGGGGACGATCATGCGCAGGGAAACTGCCTACAAGCTGGCGGGCCGGCATCACGACCGGCCCTTGCCGGGCGCCGATATCCACAAGCATCGCGAGATCCGCTTCAAGCCGCTCCCGCCCGGGCAGGTGGAGCGCGCCTGGAAGTCGCTGCAACTGCTCAAGGGCCTGCAGCTCGAGCGCACCGACGATCCGCTGGGAATCGTGGTGCGCTACTCGGTGCTCGACTATTCGCTCGAGTCGCTCGAGGACGCGCTGCGCGAGGCCGGCTTTGCGCTGGAGAATTCGCTCTACATCAAGCTGGTGCGGGCACTCGTGTATTTCAGCGAGGAGACCCAGCGCCACAACCTGCTGTCGCCCGAACGCCTGATCAAGCAGTCCAACGAGGTCTACATCCAGGCCTGGGACCACCACGTGCATGGCGACCACGACGACACCCCGCTCGAACTGCGCGAATACAAGTAATCGGGCGATGAACGACGACCAGCTGCTGCGCTACAGCCGCCACATCCTGCTGCCCGAGATCGACGTCGAAGGCCAGCAGGCCCTGCTCGACGCGCGCGCGCTGGTGGTCGGCGCGGGCGGGCTGGGCTCGCCCGCGGCGATGTACCTTGCCGCCGCCGGGGTCGGCACCCTCGTGCTCGCCGACCACGATACGGTCGATCTCACCAACCTGCAGCGCCAGATCATGCACTCGGCCGACATGGTCGGCCTGCCCAAGGTCGCCTCGGCACGTGCCACGCTGCACCGGCTCAACCCGCAGACCCGGCTCGAGCCGATCCAGGCGCGCCTGGAGGGCGAGGCACTCGAGGCCGAGGTGGGGCGCGCCGACGTGGTGCTCGATTGCACCGACAACTTCGCCACCCGCCACGCCATCAATCGCGCCTGCGTGAAGCACCGCAAGCCGCTGGTGTCGGGCGCGGCGATCCGCTTCGACGGTCAGGTCTCGGTGTTCGACCTGCGCAAGCCCGACAGCGGCTGCTACCACTGCCTGTTCCCGGAAGGCGAGGACATCGAGGAGGTGCGCTGTGCGGTGATGGGCGTGTTCGCCCCCATCGTCGGCATCGTCGGCACCATCCAGGCTGCCGAGGCGCTCAAGGTCCTCATCGGTTGCGGGCGCACGCTCGACGGCCGCTTGCTGCTGCTCGACGGCTTGTCGATGGAATGGCGCAGTGTCGCGCTCGGGCGCGACCCCGGCTGCGCGGTGTGCGGGACGGCGCGATGCGCCGGAGCGGTGGAATCAGCCCTGCGCTAGCGGTCGCGCGATCAGGCGCAGGTCGGGGCCGATGCGGCGCAGGTCGCGGATGTCCAGCCTTGTGGCGCCTTCCAGGCGGGTGAGCGCGGGCAGGTTGAAGAGCCCCTGCGCGGCGTCGCCGACCAGCATCGGCGCCAGGTAGATCAGCAGCTCGTCCACGCAGCCCTCGCGCAGCAGCGAGCCGTTGAGCTTGAAGCCGGCCTCGACGTGCAGCTCGTTGATGCCGCGCTCGCCCAGCAGGCGCAGCAGCGCACCCAGATCCACCTTGCCGGCCGCGTTGGGCACGAAGACGATCTCGTGGCCGGCCGCGCGCAGCATGTCGATGCGGGCTTGATCCGTGCTGCCGGTGGCGATCAGGATGGGTTCGCCCTGCAGGATGCGGGCCTGCGGCGACACCTCCAGGCGCGCATCGACCAGGATGCGCAGCGGCTGGCGTTCGCAGGGCACGTCGCGCACGCCGAGTTGCGGATCGTCCTCGCGCACCGTGCCGATGCCGGTCAGGATCGCGCATGCGCGCGCGCGCCAGCGGTGGCCGTCGCGGCGTGCGGCCGGGCCGGTGATCCACTGGCTGACGCCGTTGTCGAGCGCGCTCTTGCCGTCGAGCGTGCCGGCGACCTTGAGCCGCACCCAGGGCCGACCGCGCGTCATGCGTGAAACGAAGCCGATGTTGAGCTCTTGCGCCGCCTCGGCGAGCAGGCCGTGCGCGGTGGCGATGCCGGAAGCGCGCAGGCGGGCGAGACCGCGCCCGGCGACGAGCGGGTTGGGGTCTTCCATGGCGGCGATCACGCGCGCCACGCCGGCCTCGATCAGCGCGTCGGCGCAGGGTGGGGTGCGGCCGAAGTGCGAGCACGGCTCCAGGGTGACGTAGGCGGTGGCACCGCGCGCGGCCGCTCCGGCCTGGCGCAGCGCGTGGACTTCGGCGTGGGCCTCGCCGGCGCGCGCGTGCCAGCCCTCGCCGACGGTCGTGCCGTCGCGCACGATCACACAGCCCACGCGCGGGTTGGGCGAGGTGGTGTCGAGGCCGCGGGCGGCGAGCTGCAGCGCGCGCGCCATGGCGGCGTGGTCAGCCGCCGAAAAGGTCATGTCCGGGGTCCGCTCCGCCCTTGTCGGCCTTGCCGCGCCGCGGGCGCGTCTGCACCTCGCGGATCACCTCGGCGAACTCGTCGACGTCGGCGAAGTTGCGATACACCGACGCGAAGCGGATGTAGGCCACCTTGTCGAGCTTCTTGAGTTCCTTCATGACCAGCTCGCCGATCTTCTCGCTCGGGACTTCCTGTTCGCCCATGGCGAGCAGGCGCGCCTCGATGCGGTCCACCGCAGCGTCGATGGCCTCGATGGTGACCGGGCGCTTGCGTAGCGCCAGCTTCATGCTGCCGGCGAGCTTGGCGTGGTCGAACTCGGTGCGGTTGCCGTTGCGCTTGACGATGTGAGGCATCTTGAGGTCGATGCGCTCATACGTGGTGAAGCGCTTGTCGCACTTGACGCAGCGACGGCGACGCCGGACGACATCGCCGTCCTCGTTCTCGCGCGTGTCGGTGACCTGGGTGTTGGGGTCAGCGCAGAAGGGGCATTTCATGGCCGGAAGGCGGCGCCGGGCGGGGCGGGTGCCATTGCGGCGCCCGCTCCGCCGAACGGCTTACTTGCCGTAGACCGGGAACTTCGCGCACAGCTCGGCCACCTGGCCGCGCACGCGCGCGATCACCGTCTCGTCCTGCGGTGCGTCGAGCACGTCGGCGATCAGGTGGGCGATCTTCTCGGCCTCGATCTCGGTGAAGCCGCGCGTGGTCATCGCCGGCGAGCCGAGGCGGATGCCCGAGGTGGTGAAGGGCTTCTCGGGGTCATTCGGGATCGAGTTCTTGTTCACCGTGATGTGGGCGCTGCCCAGCACCGCCTCGGCGGCCTTGCCGGTGATCTTCTTGTTGCGCAGGTCGACCAGGAAGACGTGGCTCTCGGTGCGGCCGGAGACGATGCGCAGGCCGCGCTCCTCGGACAGCACGCGTGCCATCACGCGGGCGTTGGCGATCACCTGCTCCTGGTAGTCGCGGAACGCGGGCGAGGCCGCCTCCTTGAAGGCCACCGCCTTGGCCGCGATGACGTGCATCAGCGGGCCGCCCTGCAGGCCGGGGAAGATCGCCGAGTTGAGCGCCTTCTCGTGCTCGGCCTTCATCAGGATGATGCCGCCGCGCGGGCCGCGCAGGGTCTTGTGGGTGGTCGAGGTGACGACGTCGGCGTGCGGCACCGGGTTGGGGTAGAAGCCCGCGGCGATGAGGCCGGCGTAGTGCGCCATGTCGACCCAGAAGATCGCGCCGACTTCCTTGGCGATCTTCGCGAAGCGCTCGAAGTCGATGCGCAGCGCGTAGGCCGAGGCGCCGGCGATGATGATCTTCGGCTTGTGCTCGCGCGCCAGCGCTTCCATCTTGTCGTAGTCGATCTCTTCCTTGGCGTCGAGACCGTAGGCGACCACGTTGAACCACTTGCCGGACATGTTCAGCGGCATGCCGTGGGTGAGGTGGCCGCCTTCGGCCAGGCTCATGCCCATGATGGTGTCGCCCGGCTTGGCGAAGGCCATCAGCACGGCCTGGTTGGCCTGCGAGCCGGAGTTCGGCTGCACGTTGGCGGCCTCGGCGCCGAACAGCGCCTTGAGGCGGTCGATGGCCAGCTGCTCGGCGATGTCGACGTGTTCGCAGCCGCCGTAGTAGCGCTTGCCCGGGTAACCCTCGGCGTACTTGTTGGTGAGCTGGGAGCCTTGGGCTTCCATCACCGCGTGGGAGACGTAGTTTTCGGAGGCGATCAGTTCGATGTGGTCTTCCTGGCGCTTGTTTTCGGCCTGGATGGCGGACCACAGCTCGGGATCGACTTTGGCGAGGGTGTCTTGCGAAGAGAACATGGCGTCTGCTTACCGGATGGGGTTGGGCGGAATCGAGGGGATTCGGACGCGCGATTCTAGCATGCGGCGATGCACGAAAAAGCGGCGGGCGCCCGTCGGGCGCCCGCCGCCGGCAGGGCGGCGGCCTTACCAGCCGCGCTGCTGCGTGCCTTAGCCCTCGTTGCCTGCGGCCGCTGCGGGCTCTCCTGAAGGGGGCGTGCCGCTGCCCTCCGGCGCTGCGCTGCCGGGGGGGTCCGCAGGCGATGCCCCGCCACCCCAGCTGTCGGACTGCTGCGCGCCCCAGCCGCCACCGTCGCCGCCACCGTCGACCTTGATCTCGATGGTGTCGAGGTCGACCTCCATCTTCTTGTCCAGCGTGAAGGTCACCAGGCCCGGGAACGCGATCAAGGCCACCACCATGACGATCTGCATCAGCACGAAGGGGATCGAGCCGGCGTAGATGTCCATCGTCTTGACGCCGGCCACGCGCTTCTTCGTCACGCGGTCGAGGTAGTCCTTCGCTGGCGCCACGCTGCGCAGATAGAACAGCGCGAAGCCGAAGGGCGGGGTCAGGAAGGAGGTCTGCAGGTTCATCGCCAGCAGCACGCCGAACCACACCAGGTCGATGCCCAGCTTGTCGGCGACCGGCGCCAGCAGCGGGATCAGGATGAAGGCGATCTCGAAGAAGTCGATGAAGAAGCCGAGGAAGAAGATCACCGTGTTCACGAACACCAGGAAGCCGATCTCGCCGCCGGGCAGCTTGTCGAACAGGTGCTCGACCCAGATCGGACCATCGACCGCGGTGAAGGTGAAGCTGAAGATCGTCGAGCCGATGAGGATGAACAGCACGAAGCACGACAGCCGCGCGGTGGCTTCGAGGCCGTGCTTGAGCAGCGCCATGTCGAGCTTGCCGCGCGAGAACGCCATGATCATGCCGCCCACCGCGCCCATCGCGCCGCCCTCGGTCGGGGTGGCCACGCCGAGGAAGATGGTTCCGAGTACGAGGAAGATCAGCGCCAGCGGCGGAATGAGCACGAAGGTCACGCGCTCGGTGATGCGCGACAGCAGGCCCATGCCGGTGAGCTTGTTGATCATCGCGGCGACGAAGGCGAACAGGGTGCCGCCGGTGAGTGCCACGACGATGGTCTCGTCCATCGCCGGCTTGACCTCGGCGCCCTTGAGGGCGGACAGGATCTCGCCGTAGTACATGCCGAAGGTGACCGCGACGACGGTGACGAACACGGTGAACACGCCGAGCGAGCGCATGCCCGAGCTGCCGTCCGGCTCGCGGTAGGTGCGCGCCTCGGGCGGCAGGGCGGGGACCATGGCAGGCTTGAAGATCGCCAGGCCGATGATGAACAGCACATACAGGCCGATCAGCATGAAGGCCGGGATGAAGGCGCCCTTGTAGAGGTCGCCGACGCTGCGGCCCAGCTGGTCGGCGATCACGATCAGCACCAGCGAGGGGGGCACGATCTGCGCCAGCGTGCCCGAGGCGGTGATCGCGCCGCTCGCGATCGCAGGGCTGTAGCCGTAGCGCAGCATGATCGGCAGCGAGATCAGGCCCATCGAGATCACCGCGGCGGCGACCACGCCGGTGGTCGCCGCGAGCAGGGCGCCGACGAAGATCACCGCCAGCGCGAGCCCGCCGCGGATCGGCCCGAACACCTGGCCGACGGTGTCGAGCAGCTCCTCGGCCATGCCGCTGCGTTCGAGCACCAGGCCCATCAGCGTGAAGAAGGGAATCGCGAGCAGGGTGTCGTTCTGGATGATGCCGAAGACGCGCAGCGGCAGCGCCTGGAAGATGCTGGGCGACAACAGGCCGATCTCGACGCCGATGAAGCCGAACAGCAGCCCGCAGGCGGCGAGGGCGAAGGCGACCGGGAAGCCGGTGAGCAGGAACAGCAGCAGCGACCCGAACATCAGTTCGGGGGCGTGGGCAGTGAAGAGTTCGATCATTTCCGCACCTCGCCGGCGTCGTCATGATGGGGTTGGGCGTGTTCGGCGTCGTGCGCCTCGTTGCTCTCGTGCGCACCGTGCAGCAGCGGGTTGGGCGCCTTGCCCTGCAGGAAGGCGAAGCGCTTGATCAGCTCCGAGATCGCCTGCAGGCCGAGCAGCGCGAAGCCGAACGGCACCAGGGCATACACCGGCCAGCGGATCAGGCCGCCGGCGTTCGACGACATCTCGCCGGACACGTAGGCGCCCACCACCACTGGCCAGGCGAACTGGATCATGAACCAGCACAGCGGCAGCAGGAAAACGATGATCCCGGCGATGTCGATGACCATGCGCGTGCGCATCGACAGCTTGCCGGCGAGCACATCGATGCGCACGTGGGCGTTCTGCAGAAAGGTGTAGCCGGCGCCGAGCAGGAAGACCGCCCCGAAGAGGTACCACTGGATCTCGAGGAAGGCGTTGGAGCCGATGTTGAAGGCCTTGCGTGCGACCGCATTGGAGGCGCTGATCAGCGCTGCGGCGAGTACCAGCCAGATGATGAACCGGCCGAGGAATCGGCTCATGGCATCGATGGCGTGTGACAAGCGGAGTAGGGTGTCCATGGGGATCGCCTTAAAGCTTGCGTGCAAGAAAAAGCCGAGCTTTGCAGGGGAGCGCGCTCGGCGGAACGGGGGGTGCGGGGAGGGTGATCGATCGCCGGACGCTCATGGTGCGCGGTCGGCGATCGCTGCCTCAGAGTTTCTGCGCGGCCAGATACTGCGCGTAGTTGCCTTCGGCAACCGCCTCCCACTGCACGGCGTCGGCGAGGAAGCGGCTGTAGTCGGGGTAGATCTTCTTCCAGTTGGCGTTCTTCTCGTTCAGCTCGGCGTACACCTCGCGCGAAGCCTTGAATGCGCCGTCCATGAAGTCCTTCGGGAAGCGCGACAGCTTGGCGCCTTCGGCGATGAGCTGCTTGAGCGAGGACGGGTTGCGGGCGTCGTAGCGTGCCTGGCAGGTGGCGTGGGCGGCGCGGCTGGCCTGCTCGATGATCGCCTTGTACTCGGCCGGCAGGCCGTTCCACTGCTTGTCGTTGATGTAGATCGAGAACTGCGTGCTGCCTTCCCACCACGCCGGGAAGTAGTAGTGTTGCGCGACCTTGTGCAGGCCCAGCTTGAGGTCGTCGTAGGGGCCGATCCATTCGGCGGCGTCGATCGTGCCCTTTTCCAGCGACTGGTAGATCTCGCCAGCCGGGATGTTCTGCGGCACCGCGCCGAGCTTGGCGAGCACGCGGCCACCGAAGCCGCCGATGCGCATCTTCAGGCCTTCGAAGTCCTTGACCGACTTGATCTCCTTGCGGAACCAGCCGCCCATCTGCGCGCCGGTGTTGCCGCAGGGGAAGTTCACGATGTTGAACTGGGCGTAGAACTCGCGCATCAGCTTGAGGCCGTTGCCTTCGAACATCCACGCGCTCATCGCGCGCGAGGTCATGCCGAAGGGGATGGTGCAGTCGAAGGCGAAGGTCTCGTCCTTGCCGAAGAAGTAGTAGGGCGCGGTGTGTGCGCACTCGATGGTGCCCTGCTGCACGGCATCGACCACGCCGAAGGCGGGTACGAGTTCGCCCGCCGGGTGCACCGAGATCACGAACTTGCCGCCGGTTGCATCGGAAACGTACTTGGCGAATGCCTCGCTTGCACCGAACACGGTGTCCAGGGACTTCGGAAAGCTGGAGGCCAGGCGCCAGCGGATCTGCTGTTGAGCGTTGACGATGGCCGGTGCGGTGCCGGCGGCGAGAATGCCGGCCATGCCGGCGCCCTGCAGGAATTTACGACGTTCCACGGTGTCTCCTTGTCGCGTGAGGTGTGATGTGTGATCGAAACCTTCGATGCGATTATAGGAAGACCCGATTCCGGGCCGTAATCCACGGAAAACCCTAATGGCGGTCGTCTACGTCATTTTCGATGCGCTTCGCATCAGGTTCCGGGCAGTTCGTCCAATGCGTCGGCGAGGTGACGCTCGTCGGCCCATGCGATCAACCGCCAGCTTCCGGCCGTGTGTTCGATCCAGTTGAGCGCGGCGTTCGGGATCGCGAAATCGCGCACGCCCTCGAGCGTCTTGCCGGTGGCCAGGCGGTGGGCGATGTCGAGCACGCCGCCGTGGGTCACCACCACCACCGACTCGCCGGCGTGGCGTGCGGCGATCTCCTCCAGTGCCGCATGCACGCGCGCGGCGAGCCCGTGCAGGCTCTCGCCGCCGCCGTCGAGCGCCACTTGCGGATCGCGCTTCCTGAAGTGCTGCCAGGCCTGCGGCTGCTGGTGTTCCGCTTCCTCGAAGGTCAGTCCCTGCAGCACCCCGTAGTGACGCTCGCGCAGGCGTGCGTCGTGGGTGGCGGCGAGGCCGTGTGCGCGCGTGACCGCGTCGGCCGTCTGGCGCGCGCGCTGCAGGTCGCTGCTGTAGAGCGCGGCAAAGCGTTCGCCGGCGCGCGCGAGGCTGCGCGCGGTGGCCTCGGCCTGGGACAGGCCGCGCGGATTGAGCGGCACGTCGATGTGGCCCTGCAGGCGGCGCTCGGCATTCCAGGCGGTCTCACCGTGGCGTACGAGGCAGATCCGGCAAGCAAGTGCGGATTGTGTCGAGTTTCGTGTTTTCATCGTGATCGGCAAGCTGTCGCCCGGCGAGGGCGGCCCTTGTGGGATAATCGAGATTTTAAGGCCTGCCGGCTCGCAAAGCGGCACCGGGCGGCGTCCCGCCCCGGTTTCCGGAGTTTTCCCGTGTCTTCTCTGCTGCGCTTATCCCGCTTGATCGACTGGATCAACGAACGGGTCGGACGCGCCGTGATGTGGCTGGTGCTGGTCGCCGTGGTGATCAGCGCCGGCAACGCCCTCGTCCGCAAGCTGTTTAACACAAGTTCCAACGCCCTGCTCGAGATCCAGTGGTACCTGTTCGCCGCGATCTTCATGCTCGCCGCGGGCTACACCTTCCTGCGCAACGAGCACGTGCGCATCGACATCCTCACCAGCCGGCTGTCGCCGCGTGGGCAGAACGTCGTGGACATCGTCGGCATCCTGTTCTTCCTGCTGCCGATGGCCGGGCTGATCCTGTGGCTGTCGTGGCCGATCGTGATGACCTCGCTCGCCTCGGGCGAGATGTCGCAGAACTCCGGCGGCCTGATCCGCTGGCCGGTCAAGATGATGCTGCCGCTCGGTCTCGGCCTGCTCGTGCTGCAGGCCTTCTCCGAGCTGGTCAAGCGCATCGCCTTCCTCGCCGGCCACGGCCCCGACCCGTTGCAGAAGAAGTCCTCCGGCGCAGCGACCGCGGACCTGGTCGCAGCGATCAAGGCGCAGCGCGAGGGGAGGGTGGAGCCATGACCGAGTTCGTCGTCGCCAACATGGCGCCGCTGATGTTCGCGTCCATGATCCTCTTCCTGCTGTTCGGCTTTCCGGTGGCGTTTGCGCTCGCGGCCAACGGCATCCTGTTCGGCCTCGTCGGCATCGAGCTCGGCCTGCTCCACGGTGCGCTGTTCCAGGCGCTGCCGGAGCGCATCTTCGGCATCATGGCCAACGACACCCTGCTCGCGGTGCCTTTCTTCACCTTCATGGGGCTGATCCTCGAGCGCAGCGGCATGGCCGAGGATCTGCTCGACACCATCGGTCAGTTGTTCGGGCCGATCCGCGGCGGCCTCGCCTTCGCGGTGATTTTCGTCGGCGCGCTGCTCGCGGCGACCACCGGCGTGGTCGCGGCCTCGGTGATCTCGATGGGTCTGATCTCGCTGCCGATCATGATGCGCTACGGCTACGACCATCGCCTCGCCACCGGCGTGATCGCCGCCTCCGGGACGCTGGCGCAGATCATCCCGCCCTCGCTGGTGCTGATCGTGATGGCCGACCAGCTCGGCCGCAGCGTCGGCGACATGTATCAAGGCGCGCTGGTCCCGGGCTTGGTCCTCACCGGCCTGTATGTGGTCTATGTCGCGGTGGTGGCGATCTTCCGGCCGTCGCTCGCGCCGGCGATGCCGCCCGAGGCGCGGACGCTGCGCGAGCCCGATGGCGCCAGCGGGTTGCGCTCGCTGGCCCTGCTGACCGTGGTCGCGGGCGCCGGCGCCTGGCTCTTCGCCAGCCAGATCTATCGCGCCGATGCACCGCGCGACGAGGTGGTGGTGGTGTCGGCGATGGCCGGGATCGGCATCGCGTTCGTGGCAGCGATGGTCAACCGCATCTTCGGCATCGGCCTGCTGTCGCGCATGGCCGAGCGCGTGACCTTCGTGCTGATCCCGCCGCTCGGGCTGATCTTCCTCGTCCTCGGCACCATCTTCATCGGCGTCGCGACGCCGACCGAGGGCGGTGCGATGGGGGCCCTCGGCGCGGTGCTGATGGCGCTCGCGCGCCGGCGCCTGTCGCTGCCGCTGCTCAGGCAGGCGATGGATTCGACCACCAAGCTGTCGTGCTTCGTGGTCTTCATCCTGATCGGCTCCAGCGTGTTCGGCCTCACCTTCCGCGGTGTCAACGGCGACCTCTGGGTCGAGCACCTGATGACCTCGCTGCCCGGCGGGCAGACCGGCTTCCTGGTCGCGGTGAACCTGCTCGTCTTCGTGCTCGCCTTCTTCCTCGACTACTTCGAGCTCGCCTTCATCATCGTGCCCCTGCTCGCGCCGGTGGCGGACAAGCTCGGCATCGACCTGATCTGGTTCGGCGTGCTGCTGGCGGTGAACATGCAGACCTCCTTCCTGCATCCGCCCTTCGGCTTCGCGCTCTTCTTCCTGCGCTCGGTGGCGTCGGAGAAGGTGAAGACGGCGTCGATCTACTGGGGTGCGGTGCCCTTCGTGATCATCCAGCTCGTCATGGTCGGCCTCATCATCGCCTTCCCCGGCCTGGTGTCCTACGGCGACGCGGGCGCCAAGCCGGCGCAGCAGCAGGAACTCGACCTCGAGCAACTGCTGCAGGGCGGCGGCGGGGCCGCAGCGGCGGGCGATTCGAACGCCGACCTGATGCGGAAACTGCAGGGCGACTGAGTGCGCGCACCATGAAAAAAGCCGGGCATGCCCGGCTTTTTTTGCGCCTGAAGCCTGAAGCCCGTCAGCGCACCGACTGCATGAAGCGGTCGAAGCCCGCCTCGGCGACGCTGAACCACGCGTTCTGCGACTTGCGGTACTTCTCGAACTCGGCGTAGATCTTGGCCCACGCCGGGTTCTTCGCAGCCTCCTCGGCGTACAGCTCGCGCGAGATGTCGAAGGCCTTCTTCATGATCTCGTTGGAGAAGTTCTGCAGCTTGACGCCCTGCGCGAGCAGGCGGGCGAGCGCCTGCGGGTTCTTGTGGTCGTACATCGCGGTCATCTGGATGTGCGCCTCGCGCGAGGCGGCGCGGAAGGCGGCCTGGTATTCCTTGGGCAGCTTGTCCCACTCGGCCTTGTTCACATAGAAGTGCACCACCGGGCCCGGCTCCCACCAGCCCGGCGAGTAGTAGTGGGGCGCGACCTTGTAGAAGCCGAGCTTCTCGTCGTCGTAGGGGGCGACCCACTCGGCGGCGTCGATGGTGCCCTTCTCGAGCGAGGGGTAGATGTCCGAGCCGGCGATCTGCTGCGGGATCGCGCCCATGCGCGACATGATCTCGCCGGCGATGCCGGCGATGCGGATCTTCAGGCCCTTGATGTCCTCCAGGGTGTTGATCTGCTTGCGGTACCAGCCGCCCATCTGCACGCCGGTGTTGCCGCCGAGGAAGGAATACACGTTGTAAGTGCCGTAGAACTCGTCGAGCAGCTCCTGGCCGCCGCCGCCGATGATCCAGGCGTCCATCTGGCGCGCGTTCATGCCGAAGGGCACGGCGGTGCCGAAGGCGAAGGTCTTGTCCTTGCCGACGTAGTAGTAGGAGCACGAGTGGCACATCTCGACCGTGCCCTGCTGCACCGCGTCGAGCGCCTGCAGGCCGGGGACGATCTCGCCGGCCGGGAAGATGCGGATGTCGAACTTGCCGCCGGTGATCTCGCGCAGGCGGTTGGCGAGCAGTTCGGCGCTGCCGTACAGGGTGTCGATGCTCTTGGGGAAGCTCGAGGTCATGCGCCACTTGATCTCGGGCAGGCCGGTCTGGACGGCGGGGGCGGCGACGGCCGCGGTGGAGGCGACGCCTGCGGCGGCACCGGCGGCAAGGCCGACGCTGGCCTTCTTGAGGAATGAACGACGTTCCACGATTTCTCCTTGTGTTCGGGGGTGGATTCCAGCGAATTCAGCGAACGATTATAGACGCCGCTCGCGCAACGGGACGGAAAGGTACCGCGCTGGCGGGATGAAGTCCGGACACCGGCTCAGCGCCCGGCGACCTTCATGCGCTCGATCAGCACCGAGCCGCACAGCTTGGCGCCGCGCGGCAGGGCGTCGTTACCCACCGCGACGATGCCGCGGAACATGTCGCGCAGGTTGCCGGCGATGGTGATCTCCTCGACAGCGTGCTTGATGCGGCCCTTCTCCACCCAGAAGCCTGCCGCACCGCGCGAGTAATCGCCCGTGACGTAGTTCACGCCGTGGCCGAGCAGCTCGGTCACGAGCAGGCCGCGGTCCATCTGCCGGATCAGTCCGGCGAGGTCCTGCTCGCCGGGCTTCACGATCAGGTTGTGCGAGCCGCCGGCGTTGGCGGTGGTCTGCAGGCCGAGCTTGCGCGCCGAATAGGCGGAGAGGAAGTAGCCGTTCAGCACCCCGTCGGTGACCACCTCGCGGTCGCGGGTGGCCACGCCGTCGCCGTCGAAGGGGCTGGAGCCGAAGGCCTTCTTCAGGTGCGGGCGCTCGGCGATGCTCACCACCGGCGAGAACACCTGCTTGCCGAGGCTGTCGAGCAGGAAGCTCGACTTGCGGTAGAGCGAGCCGCCGCTCACCGCCTGCACGAAGTTGCCGACGAGCGCCACCGCGAGCTGCGCCTCGAACAGCACCGGCACCTCGCAGGTGCGGATCTTCTTCGCACCCAGGCGCGCCAGCGCGCGCTCGCCGGCGCGCCGGCCAACCTCCTCGGCCACCATCAGCTCGGCAGGGTCGCGCCGCGAGTCGTACCAGTATTCGCGCTGCATGGCGTCGCCCTCGCCGGCGATCACCGAGCACGACAGACCGTGGCGGGTGGTGGCGTAGCCGCCGAGGAAGCCGTGGCTGTTCGCCGACACGAAGTGCGACTGCTGGATCGAGGTGTTGGCGCCCTCCGAGTTGCCGATCTTCGGGCTGACCGCGAAGGCGGCGTCCTCGCAGCGGCGGGCGAGTTCGATGGCCTGCGCGACGTCGATGTTCCACGGATGGAAGAGGTCGAGCTCGGGCATGTCCTTCGCCTTCGCCATCAGCGCCGCGTCGGCCAGCCCGGCGCAGGGGTCGGGCGCGGTGAAGCGCGCGATCGAGAGCGCGGCGTCCACCGTGGCCTTGAGCGCCTTCTTCGAGAAGTCGGAGGTGCTCGCGTAGCCGCGCTGCTGGCCGAGGTACACCGTGACGCCCACCCCCTTGTCGCGGTTGTACTCGATGGTGTCGACCTCGCCGCGGCGCACCGCGACCGACTGGCCGAAGCCCTCGGAGACGTCGGTCTCGCACGACGAGGCGCCGTGCTTGCGGGCGTATTTCAGGATGTCGGTGGCGATCTCGGCGAGATGCGCCTGCGAGAAGGAGAAGCCTTGGCTGGACATGGGCGGGCCGGGTGCGTGCAAAGGCTATAATCTTACCCCGATCGAGCCAGCCCCCCATGCAAGCAATGCGCCACCACCATTCCGACCCCGCGGACGAGGACGATTTTCCCGAGCCGCCGAGCAAGAGCAGCCGCAAGCGCGAGATGCAGGCGCTGCAGGACCTCGGCGAGCAACTCGTCGCGCTCTCGCCCGAGCGCCTCAAGAAGGTGCCGCTGCCCGAGACCCTGTACGAGGCCATCCGCGCCGCCCAGGGTTTCAAGATGGAGGCGCGCCGCCGCCAGCTGCAGTACATCGGCAAGCTGATGCGCAAGATCGACCCCGAGCCCATTCAGGCCCAACTCGACATCTTCGCCGGCAACTCCGCCGCCGAGGTGGCGAAGATGCACCGCCTCGAGCGCCTGCGCGAGCAGCTGCTCGAAGACGAGCAGACCATCGGCACCATCGCCGAGACCTGGCCCGAGGCCGACCTGCAATACCTGCGCACCCTGCGCCGCAACGCGCTCAAGGAGCGCGAGGCCGCCAAGCCGCCGAAGTCCTTCCGCGAGATCTTCCGCGTGCTGCGCGAGCTGCAGGAAGCCCGCGACGCCGCCGCCGAGGCGGCGGAGACCCCGTCCGACGAGGACGCCGCAGAACAGGGACCGAACTCATGAGCGAACACATCCGCATCGGCCTCGTGTCGATAAGCGACCGCGCCTCCGAGGGCACCTACGAAGACCAGGGCATCCCCGCGCTGAAAGACTGGCTGGGCAGGGCGCTCACGTCGCCGTGGAGCGCCGAGACCCGGCTGATCCCCGACGAGCGTGCGTTGATCGAGCGCACCCTGGTGGAGCTGGTCGACCGGGCCGGCTGCAACCTCGTGCTCACCACGGGCGGCACCGGTCCGGCGGTGCGCGACGTGACCCCCGAGGCCACGCTCGCGATCGGTGACAAGGAGATGCCCGGCTTCGGCGAGGAGATGCGCCGCATCAGCCTGAACTTCGTACCCACCGCGATCCTGTCGCGCCAGGTCGCGGTGATCCGCGGCAAGTGCCTCATCATCAACCTGCCCGGCCAGCCCAAGTCGATCCGCGAAACCCTCGAAGGCGTGCGCGACGCCGACGGCAGCGTGCGCCACGTCGGCATCTTCGCCGCAGTGCCGTACTGCATCGACCTCGTCGGCGGTCCGTATGTCGAGACCGACGACGCGATGATCAAGGCCTTCCGCCCCAAGCACGCGATGCGGCCGAAGCAGGCGTGAGCACCTCGAGCGCAGCGGCGACGCTGACCTGGGAAGAGCTTGCGGACGACGGCAGCGTGCGCCGCTGCAGTGCGCGCTGGCGTTCCGAGAGCGGCCAGGCGCCACCGCGCCGGGTGGTGATCGCCGACGACACCACCAAGGCCGATGCGGCCTGGCGCCTGGCCTGCGAGGGCAGCGCCCTGCTGTGGCGCGGCGACTACCACAACGCCCGCCAGCTGCTGCAGGCGATGGCGCGCCGCGCCGACGCGCGCGCGCGGAAACCGGGCAGGGCGGCCAAGCCGGGCAAGGCGCCGGCCACGCCCGCCGAGGCCTTCCACCTCCACCGCATGGCGCAGGCGCAGCGCGCGCGCGCCCTGGGCATGCTGCTGATCCCCTTCGAGGCCGGCGTGCGCATTCCGCTGCGGCGCGCGCCCGAGGTCGCCGAAGTCGTCGCCGAGGCGGTCGCCGGCACAGCGGATGCGGACCTCGCTGCGGCACCCTTCGTGATGTCGCTGCGCGAGCTGCTCGGCCTCGTCGGCGCGCACGAGTGGCGGCGCAAGGGCGTCGCCATCCCTGCGCTCGGCGAGCGCATCCACCCCTGGTACGGCGTTTATTCGCCGATCCGCGGCGAATACCTGGACCTGATCGCGCGCGCGCCGCTGCCCGCGACCACGCTCGCCTTCGACATCGGTACCGGCACCGGCGTCATCGCCGCGCTGCTCGCGCGCCGCGGGGTGGCGCGCGTGGTGGCCACCGACGTGTCGCCGCGTGCGCTGGGTTGCGCGCAGCAGAACCTCGCGCGCCTCGGGTTGCTGGCCGGGGCCGCGGCGGACGAGGGCGCCCCGGGCACAACCTCCTGCACGATCCCGGGCGCCGCTGCGCCCGAACTTCAGGTTTCCGCCGGCCGCGTGCAGTTGCTCCAGGCCGATCTCTTCCCGCCCGGCCGCGCGCCGCTGGTGGTGTGCAACCCGCCCTGGGTGCCGGCCAAGCCGAGCTCGGCGATCGAGTACGCGGTCTACGACCCCGACAGCCGCATGCTGCGCGGCTTCCTCGCCGGCCTGGCGGAACACGTGGAGGAAGGTGGCGAGGGCTGGCTGATCCTGTCGGACCTCGCCGAACACCTCGGCCTGCGCAGTCGCGCCGAGCTTCTCGGCTGGATCGAGGCCGCGGGACTGCGCGTCCTCGGACGCGAGGACATCCGTCCGCGCCACGGCAAGGCGGCCGATGCGGACGATCCGCTGCATGCGGCGCGCGCGGCGGAAACGACCTCGCTCTGGCGCCTGGCTCCGCGCTGAGGCGTGGCGCCGCCGGGCCCGACGGCGCCGCGGTGCCGCCTACTGCCGCGGCACCAGCCGGATCACCTTCTTCTCCAGGTGCTTCGCCGGCGGCGGCACCGAGAGCTGCCGCCGGCGTTCGAGTTCGCGCCACCAGCCGCGCAGGCCGAGCAGCACGGCGAGGATGCTCGCGTAGAGCAGCGGACGCCCGATGTCCGCCTTCACCAGCCACCAGAAGTGCACCACGGCGAAGATCGCGATCGCATAGACAGAGCGGTGCAGCGACTGCCAGCGGCGCCCGCCGAGGCGTCGGATCGCGAAGCTGTTCGAGGTCGCGGCGAGCGGAATGAGCAGCACGAAGGCGGCGAAGCCCACGGTGATGAAGGGGCGGTCGAGGATGTCGAGGGCGATCGCGTTCCAGTCGAAGAACTGGTCCAGCCACAGATAGATCGCGAAGTGCCCGAGCGCGTACGCGAACGCGAAGAGGCCGAGCATGCGGCGCAGGCGCAGCAGCCAGTGCAGGCCGCTGAAGCGGCGCAGCGGCGTTACGGCGAGTGTGATCAGCAGCAGGCGCAGCGTCCATTCCCCGCTCGCGCGCGTGATCGTCTCGATCGGGTTGGCGCCGAGCGCGTTCGCCTGCCAGCCGAGCGCAAGGTTCACTGCGGGCAGCAGGCAGAGGGCGAACACGATCGCCTTGAAGGCGACGATCGTGCCCGCGGAGGGGCTTCTGAGGGAAAGATTCATCGTTGCGGTCGGCGGGATGCAGTGCTCAGTAGAACTTCTTCAGGTCCATGCCCTGGTACAGGCTCGCGACCTGCTCCGCATAGCCGTTGAACATCTGCGTCGGGCGCTTGCGCAGCTCGCCGATGCGGCGCTCGGTAGCCTGGCTCCAGCGCGGATGGCGCACCTCGGGGTTCACGTTGGAGTAGAACCCGTACTCCTGCGGCGCGAACTTGTTCCACGCGGTCGCCGGCTCCTTCTCGGTCAGGCGGATGGTGACGATCGACTTGGCGCTCTTGAAGCCGTATTTCCACGGCACCACCAGGCGCAGCGGCGCGCCGTTCTGCTTGGGCAGCGCCTCGCCGTACACGCCTACCGCGAGCAGGGTCAGCGGGTGCAAGGCCTCGTCCAGGCGCAGGCCCTCGGTGTAGGGCCAGTCGAGCACGTCGCGGATCATGATCTTCGGATCGTAGTGGGTGACGAACTCGACGTACTTGGCGCTGCCCAGGGGCTCGACCTCCTTCAGCAGCGCGGCGAGCGGGAAGCCCACCCAGGGCACCACCATGGACCAGCCTTCGACGCAGCGCAGGCGGTAGATGCGTTCTTCCAGCGGTGCCAGGCGCAGCAGCTCGTCGATGTCGAAGCGGCGCGGCTTGCCGACCAGGCCCTCCACACGCACCGTCCACGGGCGCACCTCCATCTTGTGGGCGTTGCGCGCCGGATCGGCCTTGTCGGTGCCGAACTCGTAGAAGTTGTTGTAGCCGGTGACCGCGTCGCGCTCGCTGAGCGGTTCGGTCGTGCTCAGTGCCGAGGGCACGGTCTGCAGCCGGGTCGATGCGCGCGCGGCGCCGGGCAGGCCGTGCCACAGCGCCGCGCCCGCCACCAGCCCGGTGCCGCTGCGCGCGAGGAAGTTGCGACGGCGCTCGAACAGGCTGCGCGGGGTGATTTCGGAGGGCGGGACGTCGGCGGGCTTGTGGATCAGCATGATTGCGGACTCGTCTGGAACGGAGGATTCGGTGGTGCGCGGCGGGCGGCAGTGTACGAACAGACGCGCGCCGCGCCGATCGGTTCATCCCATCCGGCCTATAGTCTGCATTGCGTCCAGCCATGCTCGCCTTTCCGCTAGAATCAGGCATCCCAGCAAAGATCCGAGAAAGAGCCTCGCATGTCCGCCTCCATCAAACTCCACATCGACGACGTCCGCATCCAGGAGATCAAGGAGCTCGTGCCGCCCGCGCACGTGCTGCGTGAATACCCTGCCACGCCGAAGGCGGCCGAGGTTGCCTACGAGGCGCGCCAGGCGATCCATCGCATCCTGTACGGCGCCGACGATCGTCTGCTGGTGGTGATCGGCCCGTGCTCGATCCACGATGCCAAGGCGGCGCTGGAGTATGCGCACAAGCTCAAGGCCGAGGCCGAGCGCGTCAAGGACGACCTGCTGATCGTGATGCGGGTGTATTTCGAGAAGCCGCGCACCACCGTGGGCTGGAAGGGCCTGATCAACGATCCCGGGCTGGACAACAGCTTCCGCATCAACGACGGCGTGCGTCTGGCACGCAAGCTGCTGTGGGAGGTGAACGAGATCGGCCTGCCCGCCGGCACCGAGTTCCTCGACATGATCACCCCGCAGTACATCGCCGACCTGATCGCCTGGGGCGCGATCGGCGCGCGCACCACCGAGAGCCAGGTGCACCGCGAGCTCGCCTCCGGCCTGTCCTGCCCGGTAGGCTTCAAGAACGGCACCGACGGCAACCTGCGCATCGCCGCCGACGCGATCAAGGCCGCGCAGGCGCCGCACCACTTCCTGTCGGTGACCAAGGCCGGGCACTCGGCGATCGTGTCGACCCGCGGCAACGAGGATTGCCACGCCATCCTGCGCGGCGGCAAGGAGCCCAACTTCGACGCCGACAGCGTCGAGGCCGCCAGCCGCGAGCTCGCCGCGGCCGGAGTGTGCAACAAGGTCATGGTCGACTTCTCCCACGGCAACAGCCGCAAGCAGCACCGCCTGCAGATCGAGGTGGCGAAGAACGTCGCCGCCCAGCTTGCCGCCGGTGACGACCGCATCATGGGCGTGATGGTCGAGTCGCACCTCAAGGAAGGCCGCCAGGACCTCGTCCCGGGCAAGGAGCTCGAGTACGGCAAGAGCGTCACCGACGCCTGCATCGGCTGGGAAGACAGCATCGACGTGCTCGACATCCTCGCCGAGGGTGTGCGCCAGCGCCGCGTCAAGCGCGCCGCCGAGTTCTGAGCGCGGGCGCCGTTCGCTCGGCCTGCCCCCGGCGGGTCCGTCCGCCCCTGGCGCCTCACTCCCGACTCCTCACGCGCGCGGGCGCATGCGCAAGATCATCCACTGCGATTGCGACTGCTTCTACGCGTCGGTCGAGATGCGCGACGACCCCACGCTGCGCGGCAGGCCGGTCGCGGTGGGCGGGCGCGCCGAGACGCGCGGCGTCATCGCAACCTGCAACTACGAGGCGCGCGCCTTCGGCGTGCATTCGGCGATGCCCACCGCGCGTGCGCTGCAGCTGTGCCCGCAGCTCGTCCTGCTGGCGCCCGACTTCGAGCGCTACCGCGAGGCCTCGCGCCGCATCCTGGCGATCTACCACGACTACACGGCGCTGGTGGAGCCGCTCTCGCTCGACGAGGCCTACCTCGACGTGACCGGGGTCGAGCGCTGCCGCGGCTCGGCCTCGCTGATGGCGCAGGAGATCCGCGCGCGCATCCGCGCCGAGGTCGGCATCACCGCGTCGGCGGGCATCGCCCCCAACAAGTTCATCGCCAAGGTGGCGAGCGACTGGAACAAGCCCGACGGCCAGTTCGTGGTGCGGCCGCAGGACGTCGACGCCTTCGTCGCCGCGTTGCCGGTGAAGAAGATCTTCGGCGTCGGCAAGGTCACCGCGGCCAGGCTCGCCCGCCTGGGCGCGCACACCTGCGCCGACCTGCGCGCCTGGAGCGTGGCGGAGCTCACACGCGAGTTCGGCAGCTTCGGCGCCAGCCTGCACCGCCTGTGCCGCGGCATCGACGAGCGCCCGGTGCAGCCCGACCGCGTGCGCAAGTCGCTTTCGGTCGAGACCACCTACACGCCCGACCTGCACGACCTCGCCGCCTGCCGAGCGGGCTTGCTGGCGCTGCTGGAAGACTTCCTCCGCCGCTTCGAGCGCGCGCGCGATCGCCCGCCGGTGCACAAGGCCTTCGTCAAGGTGCGCTTTTCCGACTTCAGCCGCACCACCGCCGAGTGCATCGCCAGCGCGCCCGACCAGGCCACCTGGCTGCGCCTGCTCGACGAGGCGCATGCGCGCAAGGCGCTGCCGGTGCGCCTGCTCGGCGTCGGCGTGCGCTTCGCCGAGGACGAGGGCGGCGAGCGGCCGGCGCAGATCCCGCTATTCGATCCCGAATCCGATCCCAACCCCGATCCCGCGCGCGCAGCGGCGGAACCCCACTGACGCGGAGCCTGCGATGCCCGACCTCGAAACCAGCGCGGCCGCGGCCGAACCCCCGCCCGCGCCGCAGCCGCCTGCGGTCGCCGGCGAGCAGCCGGTGGGCATCGGCGCGCTCTACCGCGCGCTGTGGGAGCACGCCGCAGGCGCGCGCCAGTTGCTTCTCTACGCCTTCCTGCTGCTGCTCGCGTCTCAGCTCTTCAAGCTCGCCGTGCCCTGGCTGGCGGGCAACGCGATCAACCACATCCAGTCCGGCGGGCTGGAGGGCATGAGCGAGGCCGGGCGCTGGCTCGGCATGGTGTTCGCGGCCATCGTCGCGAGCTGGCTGCTGCACGGGCCGGGGCGCATTCTCGAACGCAACGTGGCGCTCAAGGTGCGTGAGCGCCTGTCGGCGCTGCTCGTGGGGCGCCTGCTCGCCGCGCCGCTGGCCTGGCACGAGCGCCACCACTCCGGCGAGACCACCCACCGCATGCAGCAGAGCACGCACGCGCTCTACGACTTCGCGCAGAGCCAGTTCATCTACCTGCAGAACACCGTGCGCCTGGTGGGGCCGATCGTGGCGCTGTGGCTGATCTCGCCGCTGGTGGGTGCGGTGGCCCTGGTCGGCTACGGCCTCATCGGCCTGCTCATCACCCGCTTCGACCGCGTGATGATGCGCGTGGCGGTGGAGGAGAACCGCGCCGAGCGCGCCTACTCCGCGACCCTGGTCGATGTGCTCGGCAACGTGCTGTCGGTGCTCGCGCTGCGCCGCGGCGAGGGCGTGGCGCGGCTGATCGGCGAGCGCCTGGCGGCGGTGTTCGGGCCGCTGAAGAAGAGCATCGTGCTCAACGAGGCCAAGTGGTGCGCGGTGGATCTGCTCGCGAGCGCGCTGTGGTGCGTGCTGGTCGGAGTGTATGCGGCCGAGGCCGCGGGTGTGTTCGGCTTCGGCGCGGCCGCGGGCGGGGCTGCGGCGGCGGCCGGCACGATCGCGCTCGGCAAGGTCTTCATGGTGTACGAGTACTCGCAGCAGGCCGGCGGGGTGATCACCGCGATCGCGGCGCACTTCCAGTCGCTCGCGCGCCAGCGTGCCGACTACGCCGCGGCCGAGCCGCTGTTGTCCGCCGCGCCGGCGCCGCGTCCGGCCGACGGCGAGGACATCGCCGCCTCGGGTTGGCGCACGTTGAGCCTGGAGGGCGTGCGCTTCGCCCATGGCGACGGGCGCGCGAGCGCGCTCGAGCTCGACCGCCTGGCGCTCGTGCGCGGCCGCCGCTACGCCCTGGTCGGCCCGAGCGGCGCGGGCAAGACCACGCTGCTGCGCCTGCTCGCCGGGCTGGACGCGCCCATGGCGGGTGTCCTGTCGATCGACGGCGAGGCGGTGCCCGCAGCCGCCACCGCGGCGGTCGTCGGCGAGCGCGTTCCCAGCGCTGGCGGCTTGCCGAGCGACGCCGGGGGGCTGGCGGCGATGCCGGCGCGTCTGCGCCATCTCGCCACCCTGATCCCGCAGCAGGCCGAGATGTTCGACGGCACGCTGGCCGAGAACCTGCTGCTCGGTGCCGGTCGCACGCCCGAGCGCATCGAGGCCGCGCTGCATGCGGCGTGCGCAGACTCCGTGGTCGAGGGCCTGGCGCAGGGGCTGGACACGCGGGTGGTGGAGGGGGGCGCGAACTGGTCCGGCGGGCAGCGCCAGCGCCTCGCGCTCGCCCGCGGCGTGCTCGCCGCCGCAGGCACCAGCCTGCTGCTGCTCGACGAACCCACCAGCAGCCTGGACCCGGAGACCGAGGCGCGCGTCTACCAGCGCCTGTTCGCGCATTTCCCGGACGCGGCGCTGGTGTCCTCGGTGCACCGCCTGCACCTGCTCGATCGTTTCGACGAGGTCATCCTGATGCGCGCCGGCCGCATCGAGGCGGTCGGCCGCGCCTGGGAGCTGGCGCAGAGTTCGGCCTTGTTCCGCGAACTCCTCGCCGCCCAGGCGGTGAGCGGAGAGGAGGCGTCGCAGGGGTGAAGCCGGGGAGCGGCACGCGCTGCACCCCGTCCGGGCGCGCCGGCATGAGCGACGCCCGTCGCGATCGGGCGCTTCCGGGGCGGAGGCGCGGATTCCAAGCGCCGCAATCGCGACTCGCGTCGCTCCTACGAGAAACGACGTGGCTGCGGGAGGCGGCCCTCAGGCATTCTTCCGCTTTTGCCAAAGCACGTCGCCGCGGCCGCCGGCGCGGTTGAGCACGCGGCCGAGCACGAAGAGGAGGTCGGAGAGGCGGTTGAGGTACTGGCGCGGGGCGTCATTCACCGACTCCTCGAGCGCCAGCGCCACCAGCGCGCGCTCGGCGCGGCGGCACACCGTGCGGGCGTGGTGGGCGTAGGCGGCGGCGCGGGTGCCGCCGGGCAGGATGAAGTCCTTGAGCGGCTCGAGCGGTTCGTTGAAGCGGTCGAGCTCTTCTTCAAGGTGCGTCACCTGCTTGCCGGTGATCATGCTCATGCCCGGGATGCACACCTCGCCGCCGAGGTCGAAGAGGTCGTGCTGCACGTTGGTCAGCAGCACGCGCACGTCCTCGGGCAGCTCCTCGCACAGCAGCAGGCCGATGATGGCGTTGGTCTCGTCGACCTCGCCCAGGGCGTGGATGCGCAGGCTGTTCTTGGAGACGCGCTTGCCGTCGCCCAGGCCGGTGGTGCCGGCGTCGCCGGTGCGGGTGTAGATCTTGGAGAGCCGATTGCCCATGTTGTCCTCCTGTCCGGGGTGGTTGTCGTAACGCATAATTATAGGCGTCATGGGCGGAAATTGACTTCGATCGCAGCGCGTCATACGATGCATTACGTTGTGTAATACAGGAGGCCGGCCCCATGACCCTGTCGATCCGTCTCGATCCCGAGCTCGAGTCCGAACTCGCGCGTGCCGCCGCGCAGACCGGCCGCAGCAAGAGCGAGCTGGTCAAGGCCAGCCTGCGCGAATACCTCGCCCGGCTTGCGCCGCGCAAGACGCCCTACGAGCTCGGCAAGGACCTGTTCGGCGATCCGTCCGCCACGGCGGCGACGCTCGATCTCACCAGCAAGGACCGCGTCCGTAGCACCATCGTGGAGCGGCTGCGTGCTGAGAACGATCGCTGACTCCGGGCCGCTGATCGCGCTGTTCGAGCCCGCCGAGTGCAACCACGTACGCGTGCGCCGCTTCATCGAGAACTACGAGGGGGCGCTGCTGACCACCTGGCCGGTGCTGACCGAAGTCGGTCATATGCTCGGTCATTCGGTCGATCGCCAGCTCGCCTTCCTGCAATGGGTGGAGCGTGGTGGCGTGGAGGTGACGACCCCCGGCGCGGGCGCCGTCTCGCTGATCCGCCAGCTCTCCGAAAAATACCGCGACCTGCCGATGGATATCGCCGGCGGGTCGCTGATCGTGCTCGCGCTCGAGAGTGGTGTGCGCGACATCCTGACACTCGACCGGGACTTCGACGTCTATCGTCTCCCCGATCGCTCCCGATTCAACAACGTCCTGGCCACGACCTGACATGAAATCCGCTGAAATCCGCGACGCCTTCCTCAAGTTCTTCGAATCCAAGGGCCACCAGATCGTGGCCTCCAGTTCGCTCGTGCCGCACGAGGACCCGACGCTGCTGTTCACCAACGCCGGCATGAACCAGTTCAAGGACGTGTTCCTCGGCTTCGACAAGCGTCCCTACACCCGCGCCACCACCTCGCAGAAGTGCGTGCGCGCCGGCGGCAAGCACAACGACCTCGAGAACGTCGGCTACACCGCGCGCCACCACACCTTCTTCGAGATGCTCGGCAACTTCAGCTTCGGCGACTACTTCAAGCGCGACGCCATCGCCTACGCCTGGGAGCTGCTGACCGAGGTCTTCAAGCTGCCCAAGGACAGGCTCTGGGTCACGGTGTATGCCGAGGACGACGAGGCCTACGACATCTGGACCAAGGAGGTCGGCGTGCCGGCGGAGCGCGTGATCCGCATCGGCGACAACAAGGGCGCGCGCTACGCCTCGGACAACTTCTGGATGATGGGCGACACCGGCCCTTGCGGCCCGTGCACCGAGATCTTCTACGACCACGGCGACCACATCTGGGGCGGCCCCCCGGGATCGCCCGAGGAAGATGGCGACCGCTACATCGAGATCTGGAACAACGTGTTCATGCAGTTCAACCGCGACGAGCAGGGCGTGATGCATCCGCTGCCCAAGCCCTCGGTGGACACCGGCATGGGCCTGGAGCGCATCTCGGCGGTGCTGCAGCATGTGCACGCCAACTACGAGATCGACCTGTTCCAGGCGCTGATCAAGGCGGCGGCGCGGGAAACCTGCAGTGCCGACATGGACTCGCCCTCGCTGAAGGTGCTGGCCGACCACATCCGCGCCTGCTCCTTCCTGATCGCCGACGGCGTGACCCCGGGCAACGAGGGCCGCGGCTACGTGCTGCGCCGCATCATCCGCCGCGCCATCCGCCACGGCTACAAGCTCGGCGCGCGCGCCGCGTTTTTCCACAAGATGGTGCCCGACCTGGTCGCCGAGATGGGCAGCGCCTATCCCGAGCTGAAGGACGGCGAGCGCCGCATCATGGACGTGCTGCGCCAGGAAGAAGAGCGCTTCTTCTCCACCATTGAGAATGGCATGGCGATCGTCGAGGCCGAGCTCGCCGCGATGGAAGCAGCGGGCAAGAAGGTCTTCGACGGCGACACCGCCTTCAAGCTGCACGACACCTTCGGCTTCCCGCTCGACCTCACCGCCGACATCTGCCGCGAACGCGAGGTCACCGTCGACGCGCTCGCCTTCGATGCCGCGATGGCGCGCCAGAAGGAGCAGGCGCGCGCCGCCGGCAAGTTCAAGATGGCCGCCAACCTGGAATACGACGGCCCCGAGACCACCTTCCACGGCTACACGCTGCTGGAAGAGAAGGGCAACATCCTCGCGCTGTACAAGGACGGCGCTCCGGTCAATGAGCTGCTCGAGGGCGAGATGGGTGTGGTCGTGCTCGACCACACCCCGTTCTATGCCGAGTCCGGCGGCCAGGTCGGCGACCGCGGCGAGCTGCGCGCCGCCGCCGGCATCTTCGGCGTGGAAGACACGCAGAAGATCCAGGCCGCGGTGTTCGGCCATCACGGCGTGGTGCGCACCGGCAAGCTGGCGGTCGGGCAGGGCGTGGTCGCGCGGGTGGACGTCGCCGCGCGCGCCGCCACCGCGCGCAACCACTCGGTCACCCACCTGATGCACAAGGCGCTGCGGGAAGTGCTTGGCGCCCACGTGCAGCAGAAGGGCTCGCTGGTCGATCCCGACAAGACCCGCTTCGACTTCGCCCACACCGCGCCGATGAGCGCCGAGGAGATCCGCGAGGTCGAGGAGATCGTCAACCGCGAGATCCTCGCCAACGCCGCCACGCAGGCCGAGGTGATGGCGCTGGAGGCGGCGCAGAAGTCGGGCGCGATGATGCTGTTCGGCGAGAAGTACGCCGACGAGGTGCGTGTGCTGTCGATCGGCACGTCGAAGGAGCTGTGCGGCGGCACCCACGTGGCGCGCACCGGCGACATCGGCCTGTTCAAGATCGTCGGAGAGGGCGGTGTCGCCGCCGGCATCCGCCGCGTCGAGGCGATCACCGGCGAGAACGCGCTGCGCTACGCCCAGGAGCAGGAGCGCCGCGTGCAGGGCATGTCGGCGCTGCTCAAGGTCCAGCCCGACGAGGTCGCCGAGCGCGTCGCCGGCATCCTCGACAACGTTCGTGCGCTGGAGAAGGAACTGGCCCGCCTCAAGAGCAAGCTCGCGGCCAGCCAGGGCGACGAGCTGGTGAGTCAGGCGGTCGAGATCAAAGGCATCAGGGTGCTCGCCGCCCTGCTCGAAGGCGCCGACGCGCCGACCCTGCGCGACACCATGGACAAGCTCAAGGACAAGCTCAAGTCGGCCGCGATCGTGCTCGCCGCGGTCGCCGACGGCAAGGTCAGCCTGATCGCGGGCGTCACCGCCGACCACACCGCCAAGGTCAAGGCTGGCGAGCTGGTCAACTTCGTCGCCCAGCAGGTCGGCGGCAAGGGCGGCGGCCGCCCCGACATGGCCCAGGCCGGCGGCACCCAGCCGGAGAACCTGGCGGCGGCGCTGGCGGGGGTGAAGGACTGGGTGGCCGGGAAGCTGTAAGCGCGATCTTCAGCGCGGCGAGCGCGAGCGGCGCGCGTTTGCGATCCGGCCTTGCATGCAGGACGACGCCCGGCGATTGCCGGGCGTCGTTTTTCGAGACGGGCTCCGGCGCAGGCGGTGCCGTCGGTGCAATGGAGAATCCCGCGAACGCTCGTTTGCAGGAAAAGATTAGCCAGACTAGACTAAACAAGTGTCCGAGGAGGCCTCCATGCAATCCGTAAATATGCTGCAGGCAAAGTCATCCTTGTCCCGCCTGGTGGAGGCGATCGAGTCCGGCCGGGAGCGCGAGATCGTCATCGCCCGCAACGGCCGTCCTGCCGCGCGGCTCGTTCCGATGGAGAGCGCGTCCGTGGGGCCGCGCATCGGGGTGGCCAAGGGCAGGTTCGAGGTGCCCGACGACATCGACGCCAGCAACGAGGACGTCGCCAGGCTGTTCCTCGCCGGAGGCTGATCTTGAATCTGCTTCTGGATACGCATGTCGCGCTGTGGGCCATCACCGACCACCCCAGGCTGCCGCAGGCCGCGCGCGATCTGATCCTGTCGCCCAAAACGACGGTATGGGTCAGCGTCGCAAGCGTCTGGGAGATCGCCATCAAGCATGCGCTCGGGCGTGGAGACATGCCGGTGTCCAGCCGGGATGCCGTGTGCTATTTCACCGCCTCGGGGTATCGCCTCCTGGCGATCGAGCCCGAGCACGTCGTGGCGGTCGAGACCTTGCCCGCGCATCATCAGGACCCTTTCGACCGTCTTCTGGTGGCACAAGCACTGGTCGAGCCGATGCGCCTGGTCACGCACGATCGTTTCGTGGCGCTCTACAGCGACACCATCATCAAGATCTGAATCTCCGGAGTCCGACATGCGCCGACTGCTTTCCCTCCTCGCCCTGCTTCCCCTTGCCGCTGCGATCGCAGCCGGGCCGCAGACCACGACCTTGCCCTCGGGCGTCACCGTCGAGACCTACCGCGTGGGCGAGACCGGCGCGCCGCCGACGCTGGCCGACGTGGTGCGGGTGCACTACCAGGGCACGCTCGCCGACGGCAAGGAGTTCGACAGCTCCTACAGCCGCGGCCGCCCGGCGGAGCTGCCGCTGGAGGCCCTGGTGCCGTGCTGGAAGGAAGTGCTGCAGCAGATGAGGCCGGGCGGCGCGGTGCGCATCGTATGTCCGCCGGAGACCGCCTACGGCAGTCGCGGCGTGCCCGGCCGCATCCCGCCCGACAGCACGCTGAACTTCGTGATCGAGCTGCTCGAGGTCAAGCGCTGAGGCGGTCGGTGCCGCGTCAGGCGGTGGGTGGGCGCTCGCCACCGGCCCCCCGCAGCGCGGCCAGCTCGGCGCGGATCGCGCGCAGTTCGGCGACCACCGCGTCGTGGTCCACGCCGACCAGCTCGCGGGTCTGCTCCTGCTCCTCGTGTTCGACCGCGCTCATCGAATCGACCACGATGGCGATGAAGAGGTTGAGCACGGCGAAGGTGGTGAGCAGGATGAAGAGGACGAAGAAGATCCACGCGTAGGGATAGGCCTCCATGACCGGGCGGGCGATGCCCATCGACCACGACTCCAGGGTCATGACCTGGAACAGGGTGTAGAAGGATTCGCCGATGCTTCCGAACCACTCCGGGAAGCTCGCGCCGAAGAGCTTGGTGCTCATCACCGCGGCGACGTAGAACACGAGCAGCAGCAGGGTGAGCACCGAGCTCATGCCGGGGATGGCGCGCAGCAGCGCATTGACGACCTTGCGCATCGAGGGCACCACCGACACCAGGCGCAGCGCGCGCAGGATGCGCAAGGAGCGCAGCACCTGCAGGCCTTCGCCGGTGGGGGCGAGGGTGATCGCGACGATGGTGAAGTCGAACACGTTCCAGCCGCTGCGGAAGAAGCGCAGGCGGTAGACGTAGAGCTTGAGCGCGAGCTCGACCACGAACACCGCAAGCGCGGCGCGGTCGAGCGCGAGCAGCAGTCCGCCCGCCTGTTGCATGGCGGTGGGCGAGGTCTCGAGGCCGAGGGTGATCGCGTTGATGACGATCACCATGACGATGAAGCGCTGGAAGGCGGCGGATTCGACGAGGCGTTGCAGGGTGACGGTCATGTCGGGTCGGGGGGAGGTAGGGGGGCGGTAGGGGTAGGGGATTCAGGGGGGGCGGCACCTGCTTTTCCGGCGGGATCGCGACTTGCGTCGCTCCTACCGTGCAGCCCGACATTTCGGGCTGGTTCTCGTGGGAGCGACGCAAGTCGCGATGGCGGGATGGGGGCGGCGACGCGGCGCCCGGCGCCCCCAACCCGCCCGCTGCGCGTCAGCCCGCGTTGATCCTGGCGGCTTCCTTCTCCTTGCGCGCCGTGTACCACAGGCTCGCGAACACCGAGCAGGCCAGGATGGTGGCGACCACCGACAACGAGACCAGCACCGGGATCTTCACCCACTCCACGATCAGCATCTTGGTGCCGATGAAGACCAGGATGGCCGCCAGTCCGTACTTGAGCAGCTCGAAGCGGTCGCCGAGGTCGGCGAGCAGGAAGTACATCGCGCGCAGGCCGAGGATGGCGAACAGGTTCGAGGTCAGCACGATGAAGGGGTCGGTGGTGATCGCGAAGATCGCCGGGATGCTGTCGACCGCGAAGATCACGTCGGAGATTTCGACCAGCACCAGGGCGAGAAAGAGTGGCGTCATCATGCGCACGCCGTCGCGCACGACGAAGAAGCGCTCGCCCTCGAGCTTCTCGGTGATCGGGTAGTGATTGCGGATCCAGCGGATGAGCGGGTTCTTGTCCAGGTCGGGGTCGTGCTCGGAGAACCACGCCATCTTGATGCCGGTGACGATCAGGAAGGCGCCGAAGACGTAAAGCAGCCAGTGGAACTCGCTGATCAGCCAGCTGCCTGCGAAGATCATGATCGTGCGCAGCACGATCGCGCCGACGATGCCGTACAGCAGCACGCGGCGCTGCAACTCGAGCGGCACCGCGAAGAAGCTGAAGATCATCATCCACACGAAGACGTTGTCGACCGCCAGCGACTTCTCGACCAGGTAGCCGGTGACGAAGGCGGTCGTCTGCTCGTTGGCGACCGCACGCCCGAGCGTGCCGTCGAGATACCACCACAGCCCGGCGGCGAACAGCATCGCCACGGTGACCCAGGCGAGCGACCAGCCTGCCGCCTCCTTCAACGACACCCGGTGTTGCTTGCCGCCACCGAAGGCGAACAAGTCGACAAGCAGCATCGTTCCCACGATGGCGGCAAAGGCCGCCCACATCCACCACGTTCCGATCGATTCCATCGCGCGCTCCGCAGAA
This sequence comes from Thauera sp. DNT-1, assembly GCF_055393985.1. Classification (NCBI taxonomy): domain Bacteria; kingdom Pseudomonadati; phylum Pseudomonadota; class Betaproteobacteria; order Rhodocyclales; family Zoogloeaceae; genus Thauera; species Thauera sp. DNT-1. Next base: position 4,415,760 of record NZ_AP043752.1, read on the forward strand.
AACAAAAAAGGTCTGTTCCCGACGGACACAGACCCTGGCGCGCTGCGATGCACGGACCTTGCCCATCGGGCAAGGTCTCGCTTGCAACGAACGAATGGATCCGTTCGTTGCCCCCGGCACCGGGAGACGGTCTGAAGACCGATCTGCCGTATTGACGATGCCGGAGCGGAAAAGCTACTCCCCTTGATGAACGGGATTGTGTCTGTTGCACTGCGGGAGTGTCAACGCCGGCGTTTCGGGTCGCCGCGAGCAAGGGGTTCGTGGTGTTGCGCTGCAGCAGCGGGCGAGCGTGGCGCGTGGTCGCGCGGTCGACACCCCGTGTCCGCTGGGGCATCATCGGCGGCGTTCGGCCCGCCCGTCATGCCCGGGGGCCCGCCGGCGCCCCTCTCTCAACCACCTCGAACCCATGGAAATCCTCTTTCTGATCGGCCTCATCGTCCTCAACGGCGTCTTCGCCATGTCCGAGATCGCGCTCGTCACCGCGCGTCGGGCACGGCTCGCGCGGCTCGCCGAGGAGGGCGACGGCGCGGCCGAGGTGGCGATCAAGCTCGGCGAGGACCCGACCCGCTTCCTGTCGACGATCCAGATCGGCATCACCTCGATCGGCGTGCTCAACGGCATCGTCGGCGAGGCCGCGCTCGCCGGCCCGCTCTCCGACTGGTTGCAGGTGCTCGGCATGGAGCAGCGGGTGAGCGAGATCGGCTCCACCGTGCTGGTCGTGGTGGTGATCACCTATGTGTCGATCGTGGTCGGCGAGCTGGTGCCCAAGCGCATCGGGCAGATCGACCCCGAGGGGATCGCCCGCCTGGTGGCGCGGCCGATGAATGTGCTGTCGATCGCCTCGCGGCCCTTCGTCTACCTGCTCGCCGGCTCCACCGCGCTGCTGCTGCGCATCATGGGCCAGCGCGAGAGCACCGGGCCGAGCGTGACCGAGGAGGAGATCCACGCCATGCTGGTCGAGGGCTCCGAGGCCGGCGTGATCGAGAAGAGCGAGCACGACATGGTGCGCAACGTGTTCCGCCTCGACGACCGCCAGATCGGCTCGCTGATGGTGCCGCGCGCGGACATCGTGTCGCTCGACCTCGAGCGGCCGCTGGAGGAGAACCTCGAGCTGGTGGCGTCCTCGTCCTACTCCAGCTTCCCGGTGTGCCGCGGCGGGCTCGACGACATCCTCGGCATTGCCAGCGCCAAGAAGCTCTTCAACCAGTCCCTGCGCGGCGAGCCGATCGACCTCGCCAGGGAGCTGCAGCCTGCGGTGTACGTGCCCGAGTCGCTGACCGGCATGGAGCTGCTCGATCAGTTCCGCTCTTCCGGCACCTACACCGTGTTCGTGATCGACGAGTACGGCGAGATCCAGGGCATGGTCACGCTGCACGACGTGATCGAGTCGGTGACCGGCGAGTTCCTGCCGCACGACACCGAGGAGGCCTGGGCGGTGCAGCGCGAGGACGGCTCCTGGCTGCTCGACGGCCTGATCCCGATCGTCGAGCTCAAGGACCGCCTGGGCATCAAGACCGTGCCGGAAGAGGAGAAGGGGCGCTACCACACGCTGTCGGGCATGGTGATGTGGCTGCTCGGCCGCCTGCCGGGCACCGGCGACATCGCCACCTGGGAGAACTGGCGCTTCGAGGTGATCGACCTCGACGGCAAGCGTATCGACAAGGTGCTGGCGAGCCGCCTGCCCGAGCCGGCCGACGAGATCGGCGCCGAGCAGGAGGCCAGCCCGGAAGATCGGGGCGAGACCGCATGATCGACCAGGTCGCGGAGAAGGTCGTCCGCCGCGTCATCCTCGGCTTCCTGCTCGGCGGCCTGCTGTTGCTGAGCTATGCGGTGCTGCACCTGTTCATCGTGCCGGTGGCGTGGGCGGTGATCATCGCCTATGCCACGTGGACGCCTTACCGCCAGCTGCGCTCGCGGTTACCGCGCTATCCCACGATCAGCGCGCTGCTGATGACGCTTTTGCTGAGCGCCGCCTTCGTGCTGCCCGCGCTGTGGATCGGCATGCTGCTGCGCACCGAGGTCGGTGTCGCGATCGCCGCGGTGACCGCGCAGATCCGCGAGGGCGCCTTCGTGCTGCCCGAGTTCGTCCGCACGCTGCCGTGGATCGGCGACGACCTGCAGGCGATGGTGGGCGAGCTCACCCGCGAGCCGGAGGCGCTGCGCGCGCAACTCACCGAGTGGGTGCGCCAGGGCAGCGACCTCGCGCTGACGCTGATCGGCGACGTCGGGCGCAACGCGGCCAAGCTGGGTTTCGCACTCATCACCGTGTTCTTCCTCTACCGCGACGGCGAGCGCGTGCTCGAGCAGGTGGTGGCGGTGCTGCGCCGCTTCCTCGGCGAGCGCCTGGACCCCTATCTCTCCGCGGTGGGCGGGATGACCAAGGCGGTGGTGTGGGGCCTGATCGCGACCGCGATCGGCCAGGGTTTCGTCGCCGGGCTGGGCTACTGGTGGGCGGGCGTGCCGGCACCGGTGCTGATGGGGGCGATCACCGCCGTGATCGCGATGATCCCCTTCGGCACGCCCTTCGCGTGGGGCTCGATCGGCGCCTGGCTGCTGCTCACCGGCAACACCGTCGAGGGCATCGGGCTGCTGCTGTGGGGCGCGCTGGTGGTGAGCTGGGTGGATAACCTGGTGCGTCCGCTGGTGATCAGCAATGCCACCCGCATCCCCTTCCTGCTGGTGATGTTCGGCGTGCTCGGCGGGCTGTCCGCGTTCGGGCTGGTCGGCCTGTTCCTCGGGCCGGTGGTGCTGGCAGTGCTGATGGCGGTGTGGGGCGAGTGGCTGGAGGAGTCGGAGTTCGCGCGCCTTGCGGCGATCGGAGCGCCCGCGGGCGCGAGGGAGGAGGTGGAGCGCGGCGGTCGGTCCTGAGCCGCCGATCGCGACTCGCGTCGCTCCTACAGGAAACGTCGAAGCGCGCGGTCGCCCCGTAGGAGGCGGCGCAAGTCGCGATTGCCACGGTTCCGTCGGCACGGCACCCGGTTCGCGCCGGGATCGCGACTCGCGTCGCTCCTACAGGAAACGTCGAAGCGCGCGGTCGCCCCGTAGGAGCGACGCAAGTCGCGATTGCCACGGTTCCGTCGGCACGGCGCCCGGTTCGCGCCCGGATCGCGACTCGCGTCGCTCCTACAGGAAACGTCGAAGCGCGCGGTCGCCCCGTAGGAGCGACGCAAGTCGCGATTGCCACGGTTCCGTCGGCACGGCGCCCGGTTCGCGCCGGGATCGCGACTCGCGTCGCTCCTGCGGAAAGCGCGAGGCTCAGGTGCCGTACTTGCGCGCCAGGGTATCGTGCAGCGCGACGAACTCCTGCGACAGCTTGTGCTTGGGGTCGAGGTGGATCATCGGCTTGGCCTGCTCGTGCGATTCCTTGATCCTGATCGAGGCCGACAGGTAGGGCTGCAGCACCGGCAGACCCTCGTCGATGAGTTCCTGGACCACCTTTTGCGGCAGGCTCGCGCGCGGCTGGAACTGGTTGACCACGATGCCCTCGACCTCGAGGGCGCGGTTGTGGTCGGCCTTGATCTCTTCCACGTTCGCGAGCAGCGAGTACAGCGCCTTGCGCGAGAACTCGTCGCAGTCGAAAGGGATCAGGCAGGCATCGGCGGCGATCAGCGCCGAGCGGGTGAAGAAGTTGAGCGCCGGGGGGGTGTCGATGAAGACGCAGTCGAAGTCCTTCGCCAGCTCCTCCAGCGCATCGCGCAGCTTGTAGATCTTGTAGCGCGACTCGAGCTTGGATTGCAGCTCCTCGAGCTGCGGATGCGAGGGCATCACGTGCAGGCGCTCGAAGGGGGTGGCGACGACGAAGTCCTTGGTGCCGCGCGGGTTGAGCTTGAAGTTGAGCGTCTGGTCGAAAAAATCGGCGAGCGTCGCATCCAGGACGTCCACGCCGGCACCGAGCAGGTACTGGGTGGAGTTGCCCTGCGGGTCGAGGTCCACCACCAGGGTGCGCTTGCCCTGGGCGGCGGCGATCGCCGCGAGGTTGCAGGTGATCGTCGACTTGCCGACACCGCCCTTCTGATTGAATACCACCCGTCGCATCGCCTTCTCCCCTGTCGTCATGTGCGCGCGGCTGCTCGCCGGCCCCGCATTCTGCCAAAAACCGGCGCCTCCGGCGCGCCAGGCACCGGCAAAGCTCGATTCCAGGGTGATCCTGCGCATAAGCGGCGGGCGTGTCCAAGGCCGGGGTGCTGGAGTACACTTCGGGGGCGTCGGTCGCTGGCGATCCCGAGCCGGACGACGCCAACAAGAACAAGCAGGTCTGCGTTCGATTCCCGAGCAGGTCCTCCGTCCCGGGCTGCAAGCCCCGGGCGGGCGGGTGCTGCGTCGCGATTCCGGCCCGGCCTCGACGACCTCATATCGATTACCTCATAGACACGAGAGGGGAGAACATGGATCAGGATTTCATCACCGCAGCGCTCGACTATCACCGCTCGCCGACGCGCGGCAAGATCTCGGTGGTGCCCACCAAGGGCCTCACCAACCAGCGCGATCTCGCGCTCGCCTATTCGCCCGGCGTGGCCGCGGCCTGCGACGCGATCGTCGCCGACCCTGCCGAAGCCTTCGAGCTCACCAGTCGCGGCAACCTCGTCGCCGTGGTCACCAACGGCACCGCGGTGCTCGGCCTGGGCAACATCGGCCCGCTCGCCTCCAAGCCGGTCATGGAAGGCAAGGGTTGCCTGTTCAAGAAGTTCGCCAACATCGACGTCTTCGACATCGAGCTGGCCGAGAACGACCCCGACAAGCTGATCGAGATCATCGCCGCGCTCGAGCCCACGCTCGGCGGCATCAACCTCGAGGACATCAAGGCGCCCGAGTGCTTCTACATCGAGAAGAAGCTGCGCGAGCGCATGAAGATCCCCGTCTTCCACGACGACCAGCACGGCACCGCGATCATTTCGGCTGCCGGCCTGGTCAACGGTCTCAAGGTGGTCGGCAAGAACATCGCCGACGTCAAGCTGGTGTGCTCCGGCGCCGGTGCCGCGGCGATCGCCTGCCTCGACATGATGGTCAGCGTGGGCCTGCGCCGCGAGAACATCTATGTGTGCGACTCCAAGGGCGTCATCTACGAGGGCCGCGAGCCCAACATGGAGCCGACCAAGGCGCGCTACGCGCAGAAGACCGAGGGCCGCGCGCTGGGCGACGTGATCGCCGGCGCCGACGTCTTCCTGGGCTTGTCGACCGCGGGCGTGCTCAAGCCCGAGATGGTGGCGAAGATGGCTGCCAAGCCGCTGATCTTCGCGCTCGCCAACCCGAACCCCGAGATCCTGCCGGCCGACGCCAAGGCCGTGCGTCCCGACTGCATCGTGGCCACGGGCCGTTCGGACTTCCCGAACCAGGTCAATAACGTGCTGTGCTTCCCCTTCATCTTCCGGGGTGCGCTCGACGTCGGCGCGACCACGATCAACGAGGAGATGAAGCTCGCCTGCGTGAAGGCGATCGCCGAGCTGGCCGAGGCCGAGGCGAGCGACATCGTCGCCAGCGCCTACGGCGGCCAGGAGCTCAGCTTCGGTTCCGAGTACATCATCCCGAAGCCCTTCGATCCGCGCCTGATCGTCAAGATCGCGCCCGCGGTGGCGAAGGCGGCGATGGATTCGGGCGTGGCGACCAAGCCGATCGCCGACCTCGAGGCCTACGCCTCCAGCCTCAACGCCTTCGTCTACCAGTCCGGCATCGTCATGAAGCCGGTGTTCTCGGCCGCCAAGGCGGTGCCGCTGGAGCAGAAGCGCGTGATCTACGCCGAGGGTGAGGACGAGCGCGTGCTGCACGCGGTGCGCGTGGTGCTGGACGAAGGCCTGGCGCGTCCGATCCTCATCGGTCGCCCCGAGGTCATCGAGATGCGGATCAAGAAGATCGGCCTCAACCTCAAGCCCGAGCGCGACTTCGAGATCGTGAATCCGGAGTCCGACCCGCGCTATCGCGAGTTGTGGACCGAGTACTACAAGCTCATGAAGCGCGACGGGGTCACCCCCGACCTGGCCAAAGCCAAGATCCGCCGCGACACCACCCTGATCGGGGTCATGATGCTGCGCCGCGGCGATGCCGATGCGCTGGTGTGCGGCACCTTCGGCTCCTACGACTACCACCTCAAGCAGGTGGCGGACGTGATCGGGCTGGCGCCGGGCGCCAAGCAGTTCGCGGCGATGAACCTGCTGCTGCTCACCAAGCGCATGCTGGCGATCACCGACACCTATGTGAATGAGAACCCGAGTGCGGAGGAAGTCGCCGAGATCGCCCGCATGGCGTCCGACGAACTGCGCCGCTTCGGTATCGAGCCGAGCGTGGCGCTGTTGTCGCATTCCAACTTCGGCAGCTCGAACTCGGCTTCGGCGCGCAAGATGCGCCGCGCCTGCGAGATCCTGCGCGAGACCTCGCCCGACCTCAACGTCGATGGCGAGATGCACGGCGATGCCGCGCTCTCCGAGGAGATCCGCGACAAGCTGCATCCGGATTCGGGCCTGAAGGGCGAGGCCAACCTGCTGGTGATGCCCAACCTGGACGCCGCCAACATCTCGTTCAACCTGATGAAGGTGGCCAATGGCGACGGCGTCTCGGTGGGTCCGATCCTGCTGGGCGCGGCCAAGCCGGTGCACATCGTGACCCCCTCGGCCACCGTGCGCCGCCTGGTCAACATGACCGCGCTCGCCGTGGTCGATGCCAAGGAGTCGCGCAACGCCGGGGCCTGATGCCTGCTGGCGGCGCCGCCTCCGCACGAGCCTCGCACGAGGAGGTTCGCGCGGCGTTTTCCCGGGGGCAGTCCTGCGAGGGGCTGCCCCGCTTTGTTTCCTTCGTTCCCGCCAGGCGATCGCCATGCCGAAAACTTCCTCCCCGCGCCCGCTGCTGCTCGCCGGCGCGCTCGCCCTGGCCGCGCCGGCCGCGTTCGCCGCCGACTGGCTGCTCGCCACCTCCAGCCCGCAGGTCGTGCCGGGCCAGCGCTTCGAAGTCGTGGTGATCGGCGAGGGCCGCGCGGCGGATTGGCCGGCGCGGCTGCCGGCGAGCATCGAGCTGTCGGGTGGCGGGCCGCGCATCGCGGTCGAGCTGGTGGCGATCGGCAGGCCCGCGGCGGGGGGCGGCCAGCGCCGCTATTTCGCACGCTGGCCGATGGAGGTCACCGGGGTGGCGGCGCTCGCGCTCGTCGGTCGGCCTTCGGCCCGCGTGCTGCTCGACGCCGGGACGGCGGCCGATGTGGCTACGGCGGCCACCGCGTCGACCGCCATCCCGCCGGTCGCCGCGGCCGGCACGACGGCGGTCGCCCCAGCGGCCGCGGTGGCGCCGATGGCGCCGGTGGCGGCGGTGCCGTCCGATGCGGCGCCGGTCGAGCCGTCGGGCTTCGGCTTCCACGAGCCGATGTACTTCCTCATCGGCGGTCGCGACCCGGTGTCGGCGCGCTTCCAGTTCAGCTTCCGCTACCGCATTTTCGACGACCAGGGCGTGGTGGCGGAGACGATCCCGGTGGCGAGCGGGCTCTACTTCGGCTTCACCCAGACCTCGCTGTGGGACCTGCAGTCCGAGTCCAAGCCCTTCCGCGATTCGAGCTTCCGCCCCTCGCTGTTCTACCGCTTCGCGCTCGACGACCCGCAAAAGCGCGGCTCGCTGGCGCTCTCCGGGGGCTACGAGCATGAATCCAACGGCAAGGAGGACATGCCCTCGCGCAGCATCGACACGCTCTTCGTGCGCGCCGACGCGCGCCTGCGCGTGGACGAAGCGGGCACCTACCTCGGCGTCGTCCCCAAGGCGTGGACCTACCTCGATCGCGAGGACAACCCCGACATCGCGCGCTACCGCGGCCACGCCGAGCTCGGCCTGCGCCTCGGCCGCGACGACGGCTGGCTGTTCTCCACGCTGATCCGGCGCGGCACCGAGGGCAAGATGGGCACCCAGTACGACCTGTCCTATCCGATCCGGCGCAGCGTGTTTTCCGGCGTGGGCGCCTTCGTGCATCTGCAGGCCTTCAAGGGCTATGGCGAGACCCTGCTCGAATACGACGAGAACAAGGAAGCGCAGTACCGCATCGGGGTCTCGCTGGTACGCTAAGATCACCCGACGCCGCGCGGCCGGGCTCCCTCCGACGCCGCGCGCAAGGAATCCCGAGGAGAATCCGATGACCCATGCGATCCGAATCCACCGCACCGGCGGCCCCGAAGTCCTGCAGTGGGAGGCCGTCGAGCTGCCGCCACCCGCGACCGGCGAGGTGCGCCTGCGCCACCATGCGGTGGGGCTCAACTTCATCGACACCTATCACCGCAGTGGCCTGTACCCGCTGACGCTGCCGTCCGGGCTTGGCATGGAGGGGGCGGGCGTGGTGGAGGCGGTCGGCGACGGTGTCGCCGAACTGAAGGTGGGCGACCGCGTGGCCTATACCAGCGGCCCGCTCGATGCCTATGCCGAGGCGCGCAACATCGAGGCGCGCCACCTGGTGCCGTTGCCGGACGACATCTCCTTCGAGCAGGGCGCGGCGATGATGCTGCAGGGCATTACCGCACAATACCTGTTGCACGCCACCTACCCGGTCAAGGCGGGCGAGACCATCCTGGTGCATGCGGCGGCGGGTGGGGTCGGCTCGATCCTGGTGCAGTGGGCGAAGCAGCTCGGCGCAACCGTGATCGGCACCGTGGGCAACGATGACAAGGCGCAGCGCGCGCGCGTGCTCGGCTGCGACCACGTCATCGTGTACTCGCGCGAGAACTTCCCCGAGCGCGTGCGCGCGCTCACTGGCGGCGAAGGCGTCGCGGTGGTGTACGATTCGGTCGGGCGCGACACCTTCCTCGATTCGGTCGCCTGTCTGCGCCGCCGCGGCACCATGGTGAGCTACGGCAACGCCACCGGTCCGGTCGCCGCCTTCGATTGCGCCTTGCTGCACAAGGCGGGCTCGGTCTATGTCACTCGGCCCGGGCTGCCCGACTACATCGCCAGCCGCGCGGAGCTCGTCGAACGCGCCGCGGCGCTGTTCGAGGTGGTGCGCAGCGGCCAGGTGAGGATCGAGATCCTGCAGCGCTATGCGCTGAAGGACGCGGCCCAGGCGCACCGCGACCTCGAGGCGCGCAAGACCACCGGCTCGACGGTGCTGTTGCCCTGAGTGTCGGCGGCGGGGGCGGGCGGCGTCGGGTAAAATCCGCGCCATGAATCCTGCTGCCCCCTCCACGGCCGAAGCGCCCATCGTGCCGAGCGCTCCGCGCTTCGTGCATCTCCGCCTGCACTCCGAATATTCGATCACCGACGGCATCGTCCAGCTCGACCAGGCGATCGCCGCCGCCGCGGCCGACGGCATGCCGGCGCTCGGCGTCTCCGATCTCGCCAACCTGTTCGGCATGGTCAAGTTCTACAAGGGCGCGCGCGGCAAGGGCATCAAGCCCATCGTCGGCGTGGACGCCTGGATCCGCAACGAGGCCGAGCGCGACAAGCCGCAGCGCGTGCTGCTCATCTGCAAGAACCGCGCGGGCTATGGTCAGCTGTGCGAGCTGCTGACGCGCGCCTACCTCGAGAACAAGCACCGCGGCCGCGCCGAGATGCGCCGCGAGTGGTTCGAGAATGGTGCCGCAAGCGCGCTGCTGTGCCTGTCGGGTGCGATGAGCGGCGACATCGGCGCGGCGATCGCGGCCGGCAACCTCGCGCTCGCCGAACAGCTCGCGGCCGACTGGGCGCGGCTGTTTCCGGACGCCTTCTACATCGAGATCCAGCGCGCCGGGCATCCCGGCACCGAGTCCTACATCCGCCACGCGGTGGAACTCGCCGGCCGGCTCGGCCTGCCGGTGGTGGCGACCCACCCGGTGCAGTTCCTCAAGCGCGAGGATTTCAAGGCACACGAGGCGCGCGTCTGCATCGCGCAGGGCTACGTGCTCGCCGACAAGCGCCGGCCGCGCGACTTCACCGAGGAGCAGTACCTCAAGAGCCAGGCGGAGATGTGCGAGCTCTTCGCCGATCTGCCCGAGGCGCTCGAGAACGCGGTCGAGATCGCGCGCCGCTGCTCGCTCACCGTGCAACTCGGCAAGAACTTCCTGCCCCTGTTCCCGACGCCCGAGGGCATGACGCTCGACGACTTCCTCGTCGCGGAGGCGAAGAAGGGGCTGGAGGAGCGCCTCGCCCAGCTCTACCCGCACCCGGAGGAGCGCGAGCGTCAGCGCCCGCGCTACGAGCAGCGGCTGAAGTTCGAGACCGACACCATCATCCAGATGGGCTTCCCCGGCTACTTCCTGATCGTGGCCGACTTCATCCAGTGGGGCAAGAACAACGGCGTGCCGGTCGGACCGGGGCGGGGCTCCGGCGCGGGCTCGCTGGTGGCCTACTCGCTCAAGATCACCGACATCGACCCCCTCGAGTACGCGCTGCTGTTCGAGCGCTTCCTCAACCCCGAGCGGGTGTCGATGCCCGACTTCGACATCGACTTCTGCCAGGACAACCGCTACCGCGTCATCGAGTACGTGCGCGAGCGCTACGGCAAGGACGCGGTGAGCCAGATCGCCACCTTCGGCACCATGGCCTCGAAGGCGGTGGTGCGCGACGTCGGCCGCGTGCTGGATCTGCCTTACGGCCTGTGCGACCGCCTCTCCAAGCTGATCCCGATCGAGGGCGCCAAGCCCGTCTCGCTGAACAAGGCCTACGAGATGGAGCCGCAGATCGGCGAGATGATGGCCGACGGCAACGACGGCGAGTCGGTGCGCGACCTGTGGAGCCTGGCGCAGCCGCTGGAGGGCTTGAGCCGCAACGTCGGCATGCACGCCGGCGGCGTGCTGATCGCGCCCGGCAAGCTCACCGACTTCTGTCCGCTCTACATCGCCGACGGCGACGACGCCACGCCGGTGTCGCAGTTCGACAAGGACGACGTCGAAGCCGTGGGCCTGGTCAAGTTCGACTTCCTCGGCCTGCGCAACCTGACCATCATCGAGCTCGCGCTGGAGTACGTGGCGCGCCTGGAGGGCAGCCGTCCGGACCTGATGAGCCTGGGCTTCGAGGATCCCGCCGCCTACCAGATCCTCAAGGACGCCAACACCACGGCGATCTTCCAGGTCGAATCGGACGGCATGAAGAAGCTGCTCAAGAAGCTCGCGCCCGACCGCTTCGAGGACATCATCGCGGTGCTCGCGCTCTACCGTCCCGGCCCGCTCGGCTCGGGCATGGTGGACGACTTCATCCTGCGCAAGAAGGGCCAGCAGGAGATCGACTACTTCCACCCCGACCTCAAGGCCTGCCTGGAGCCGACCTACGGCGTGATCGTGTACCAGGAACAGGTGATGCAGATCTCCCAGATCATCGGGGGCTACACGCTTGGCGGTGCCGACATGCTGCGCCGCGCGATGGGCAAGAAGAAGGCCGACGAGATGGCCAAGCACCGCGCCACCATCGCCGAGGGTGCGAAGCAGAAGGGCTATGACCCGGCGCTCGCCGAGCAGCTCTTCGACCTGATGACCAAGTTCGCGGAGTACGGCTTCAACAAGTCGCACACCGCGGCCTACGCGGTGGTCACCTACCACACCGCCTGGCTCAAGGCGCACCACTGCGCGGCCTTCATGGCGGCGACGATGTCGTCCGACCTGGACAACACCGATACCGTCAAGATCTTCTACGAAGACACGCTCGCCAACGGCATCAAGGTGCTGCCGCCGGATGTCAACGCCTCCGACTACCGCTTCGTGCCGGTGGATCGCAAGATCATCCGCTACGGCCTGGGCGCGGTGAAGGGCGTGGGCGAGCCTGCGGTGCGCGCGATCCTCGCCGCGCACGAGAAGGGCGGAGACTTCCGCGACCTGTTCGATTTCTGCGAGCGCGTCGATCGCCGCATGGTAAACCGCCGCGTCATCGAGGCGCTGATCCGCGCCGGCGCGATGGACACCCTGCCGGGCCACAAGGGCCTGGACCGCGCGCAGCTGATGGCGACCGTCGCGCTGGCGATGGAGGCGGCCGAACAGGCGGCGGCCAACGCGATGCAGGGTGGGCTCTTCGACCTGATGCCGGAGGCCGCGGGCGCGGCGCCCGAGTTCGCCAAGGTGCGTGCGTGGACCGAGCGCGAGCGCCTCAAGGAAGAGAAGCTCGCGATCGGCTTCTTCCTCTCCGGCCATCCCTTCAACGCCTTCAAGCCCGAGGTGCGCCGCTTCGTGCGCCGCACGCTGGCGCAGCTCGAGCCCTCGCGCGACATCACCATGCTGGCCGGCGTGGTGATGGAGCAGCGCACCAAGGTCGGCAACCGCGGCAAGATGGCCTTCGTGCTGCTCGACGACGGTACCGAGCCGCGCGAGGTCACGGTGTATTCCGAGGTGCTGGAGGCGAGCCGCGGCAAGATCGTCACCGACGAGGTGCTGGTGGTGGAGGCCAAGGTGAGCAACGACGATTTCTCCGGTGGCCTGCGCATCAACGCCGACCGCCTGCTCACCCTCGGCGAGGCGCGCAGCCGTTTCGCACGCGCGCTGTCGCTACGCATCGACGGCGAGCTTGCCGCCAGCGGCGGTGCGGCGGGCGCGGCCGGCAAGCTGCAGACCCTGCTCGAGCCCTTCCGCGAGGGCGGCTGCCCGATCCGCGTCCGCTATCGCAACGCCGCCGCCGAAGCCGAGCTCCCGCTCGGCGACGGGTGGCGCGTGCGCCTGGACGACGCGCTGCTGGAGAGCCTGCGCGAATGGCTGCCGGGCGAGGCGGTCGAGGTGGTGTACCCCTGAGGCGCCGCCCGGTGCGGTGACGACTGCGGCGTGGAATGGAGGCGCTGCAATCGCGACTTGCGTCGCTCCCACGGGAATCGAACATGCGCTGGGGGTCTGCGGGTTTTCGTAGGAGCGACGCAAGTCGCGATCACAGCGCATGAACTCCCACGGCGCGCAACGGGCGCGCCGCGTCGCCGTCGCGGAAGTCGAGGGCGCTTCGTTCGGGTCGGGCTGTGCTCAAACCGTCGGACGCTGCTCGAAGCCGGTGAGGCGCTCGAGTTCGGCCTCGAACACCTCCACCCGCGACACGCGCGCATTCTCCGGGCCCCGGTGGGCCCAGGCGACGAAGGTTTCGACCTTGACGAGCGGGCCGATCGCGAGCGCCTCGACCGTTCCGTCGCTGCGGTTGCGCACCCAGCCCGAGAGGCCGAGGCGCGCCGCCTCGGCGGTCGCGCTGCCGCGATACCAGACGCCCTGCACCCTGCCGTGGATGCGCAGGCGGCGGGCGATGGCGTCCGCCGCCGGCGCGCTTGCAGCGGGCAGCGGTGATTTCCCGTCGGGCATGCTCGAGTGCTGTTCAGGCGTGGGCGATTTCCGCTCAGGCATAGGCGATCTCCGGCTCGCGCCCGCTCAGGCGCTGGGCGCGGATCAGCGCCTCGGTGAGGTTGGCGGCGATGTTGTCGTCGCCGAGCTTGTCGCTGAAGCCCGAGCGGAACACGATCGAGCCGGGTTGCGAGTTGAGTCCGCACAGCACGAGGTGGGCGCCGCGCTTCTGCAGGTTGCGGTGCAGGGTCTGCAGGATGTCCAGGCCGGTGGTGTCGATGTTGATCACCTTGTCGAGGTCCAGCACGACCACCTCGGGGTGGCCGGGCAGCCCGAGCAGCAGGTTCTCGAGCTTGTTGGCGGCGCCGAAGAAGAGGCTGCCCTTGAGCTTGTAGGCGACGATGCGCGGCGTGCCGTCGGGGTGGGACAAGGCTTCGACGCCATAGAAGTCTTCCAGTGGCACGCGGTCGATGCGGGTGAGGTCGGACATGCGGTAGATGAAGAATAGGCTCGCGAGCGCCATCCCGATCTCGACCGCCAGGGTGAGGTCGAACACCACGGTGATGAAGAAGGTGCCGAGCAGGATGGTGCGGTAGTTGAGCGAGTAGCGCGCGAGCTCCTTCGGCGCGAAGGCGTGCCACTCTCCCATGTTGATCGACACGATGACCACGATCGCCGACAGCGTGGCGAGCGGGATGTGGCTGGCGAGCGGGGCGAGCGCGAGCACGATCGCGAGCAGCACGCCGGCGTGGATCATGCCGGCGATCGGGGTGCGTCCGCCGGTGCGGATGTTGGTCGCGGTGCGCGCGATCGCGCCGGTGGCGGCGAAGCCGCCGAAGAGCGGCGCGGCGACGTTGGCGATGCCCTGCGCCATCAGCTCCTGGTTGGGGTCGTGGCGGTCGTCGATCTGGCTGTCGGCGACGCGCGCCGAGAGGAGCGACTCGATCGCGCCGAGCAGCGCGATCGTGATCGCCGGCGCGATCAGCTTGCCGAGCGTGGACAGGCTCAGTTCCGGCAGGCCGAAGGGGGGAATTTCCTGCGGGATGCCGCCGAAGCGGCTGCCGATGGTGTCGACCGGGAGCGCGATCAGGGCGTTGATCGCGGTCAGGATGATCAGTACCGCGAGCGGGCCGGGCAGGCGGCGCATCCACGCGGTCTTCACGGCCTGGCGGTTCCACGCCACCAGGATCGCGAGCGACACGAGCGCCACCGCCACCGTGGGCAGGTGCAGCGTGGGCAGCGCCGCGGCGAGCGCCCCCATCTTGGCGAAGAACTCGCCCGGCAGGTCGGCGATCTGCAGGCCGAGGAAGTCCTTGATCTGCGAGATGAAGATCACCACCGCGATGCCGTTGGTGAAGCCGATCACGACCGACAGCGGGATGAAGCGGATCATGTTGCCCAGGCGCAGCGCGCCCATGGCGAACAGCAGCACGCCCGACATCATGGTGGCGATGAGCAGGTTCTGCACGCCGAGGTCGGCGACGATGGCGTAGATGATCGGGATGAAGGCGCCGGTGGGCCCGCCGATCTGCACCTTGGAGCCACCAAGGAAGGCGATCAGGAAGCCGGCGACGATCGCGGTCCAGATGCCCGCGGTAGGCGACATGCCACTGGCGATCGCGAACGCCATCGCGAGCGGCAGCGCGAGCACGCCCACGGTGATGCCCGAGGAGAGGTCGCCGACGAAGGTCGCACGGCTGTAGCCGGGCAGGGTGTCGAAGAGCTTGGGACGGAAGTCGAGTTTCATGTTGTCTCCGCTGCGTACTGGTTCAGGACGGGGCGCGAGGCCCGGGCGGCGCCGCCGCCATCGAGGGCAGGCAGGCGGCGCGGAGCACGGAGACGGTCACCCTCGGCCGGCGTGATGCAGGACGATCCAGCGTTTCGAGGGTGTGAGCGGCATGACGGCGACTCGGTGCGGCTTACTTCACCTTCATGCCGGGGTGCGCGCCGGCGTCGGGCGAGAGCAGGAAGATCCCTGGCGTGCTGCCGGCAGCGTCGGAGGCGGCGAGCACCATGCCCTCGCTCATGCCGAACTTCATCTTGCGCGGTGCGAGGTTGGCGACCATCACCGTCAGGCGCCCGATGAGCGTCGCCGGGTCGTAGGCCGACTTGATGCCCGCGAAGACCTGGCGCGGTTTCGGGTTGCCGGACTCGTCGGCCTCGCCGATGTCGAGCGCAAGCCGGATCAGTTTGTCGGCGCCTTCGACGTGCTGGGCATCGACGATCCTCGCGATGCGCAGCTCGACCTTGGTGAAATCGTCGATCGTGATATGCGGCGAGGCGGTCTCCGCAGCCTGGGCCGAATGCTGCTGTTTCTCGGCGTGGCGCTGCTGCGAGGACGCCGCCTCGGTGTCCTTGGCAGGCTCGTCTGTCTTCGCGGGCACCGCCGTCGCCGGGGCGAGCGACTCGCGGTTGGCCTCGAGCAGGGCGTCGATCTGCTTGCGCTCGACGCGGGTCATCAGGTGGCTGTAGGCCTGGATGGCATGGCCGGCAGGCAGCGCCGCCCAGTCGCCCTGCCAGTCCATGGCCGGGATGGCGAGGAAGGTTTCGACCTGCGCGGCGAGCGCCGGCAGCACCGGCTTCAGGTAGCGGGTGAGGTCGCGGAACATGGTCAGCGCGGTGCTGCACACCGTGTGCAGGCGGGCTTCCTGGCCTTCCTGCCTGGCGAGTTCCCAGGGCTTGTGGTCGTTCACGTACTGGTTGGCGAGGTCGGCCAAGCGCATGACCTCGCGCAGCGCGCGGCTGTAGTCGCGCTCCTCGAACGCGGTGGCGACTCGGCCCTCGCTCCAGGCGGCGGCGAACTCGGCACAGGCGGCGGCGTCGGCCTCACCCAGGCGGCCGTCGAAGCGCTTGCCGATGAAGCCGGCGCAGCGGCTGGCGATGTTCACGAACTTGCCCACGAGCTCGGAATTGACCTTGGCGATCATGTCGTCGAGGTTGAGGTCGACGTCCTCCATGGTGCCGTTCGACTTGCCGGCGAAGTAGTAGCGCAGCCACTCGGGGTCGAGCTTCTGCGCGATGTAGGAGTGCGCGGTGATGAAGGTGCCGCGGCTCTTGCTCATCTTGGCGCCGTCGACGGTGAGGAAGCCGTTCACGCACAGCCGGCTGGGCGTGGCGTAGCCGGCGAACTTCAGCATCGCGGGCCAGAACAGGGCGTGGAAGTAGAGGATGTCCTTGCCGATGAAGTGCACCATCTCGGTGCCGGCCGCGGCGGCGCGGGCGGCGTCGGTGTAGTCCTCGACGGCGATCGTCTCGCCCGCGGCGGCGCGCTTGGCAGCGAGGTTGCGGAAGCTGGCGAGGTAGCCGATCGGTGCGTCCAGCCACACATAGAAGTACTTGCCCGGCGCACCCGGAATCTCGAAGCCGAAGTAGGGTGCGTCGCGCGAGATGTCCCAGTCGGAGAGCGTGTTCTCGCCTTCCTCAGTTGCGTTTTCTCCGAGCCACTCCTTCATCTTGTTGGCGGCTTCCATCTGCAGGCGGCGCTCGCCGGCGGCGTTGGTTCCGCGCGTCCATTCGCGCAGGAAGGCGACCGCGCGTTCGTCCGACAGACGGAAGAAGTAGTGCTCCGAGGTCTTCAGCACCGGCTTGGCGCCGGACACCGCGGAATAGGGGTTCTTGAGCTCGGTGGGGGCGTAGGCCGCGCCGCAGGCCTCGCAGTTGTCGCCGTACTGGTCGGGGGCGCCGCACTTCGGGCACTCGCCCTTGATGAAGCGGTCGGGGAGGAACATCTCCTTGACCGGGTCGTAGTACTGCTCGATCGAGCGTGTGTCGATCAGGCCGCCCGCCTTCAGTCTGGCGTAGATGTCCTCGGCATAGAAACGGTTCTCGGCGCTGTGCGTCGAGTGGTAATTGTCGAATGCGACGCCGAAGGCGGTGAAGTCGCGCAGGTGCTCGCCGTGCACGCGCTCGATGAGCTGCTCGGGCGTGAGCCCTTCCTTTTCGGCGCGCAGCATGACCGGCGTGCCGTGGGTGTCGTCCGCGCACACGTAGTGCACCGAGTGGCCGCGCATGCGCTGGTAGCGCACCCAGATGTCGGCCTGGATGTAGCCCACGAGGTGGCCGAGGTGGATGTCGCCGTTGGCGTAGGGCAGGGCGTTGGTGACGAGGAGCTTGCGGGACATGATGGGTGCGGGAACCGGTGCCGGATAAAGTCGAGAGTTTAGCAAAGCGGCACGCGATGCCGCGCCGTGGCGCGCGCTCAGGGCATGCGCGAGAGGATCAGCTCGATGCGGCGGTTGCGCACGCGGCCTTCCTCGGTGGCGTTGGACGTGAGCGGATCGGCCTCGCCGCGACCGTCGGCGGCGAGGCGGTCGAGGGCGATGCCGCGCTCGCGCAGCCACGCCACCACTGCCTCCGCGCGCGCGATCGACAGGCGCAGGTTGACCATCTCGCTGCCTTGGCTGTCGGTGTGGCCGACCACCCGCACCGCCACTCCGGCCTCGGCCGCGAGCGCGGGCGCGAGCGCGTCGAGCGCGCGTCCGAGCGTCGGACGGATTGCCGGACTGCCGCTGGCGAAGCCGTCGGCGACCGGGATCTGCACGCGGAAGCCCGTGTCGCCGGCGCTGCCGATCTCGACTCCCGCGAGGCCGGTGGTGGCCTTGGCGAGCTGCTCGCGAAGTGCGGCCCAGGACGGTTCGGGCGGTGCGGTCCGCACCAGCGCATGGCGGTGGATCGCGTCGGTGGCCGTGCCATTGCCGCCAGGGCTGGCGCAGGCGGCGAGGAGGCCGGCGAGCAGGGTGGCGGACACGAGGGCCGTCGGGAAGCCGGGTCTGTGGCGGGAATTGCGCAAAGTCATGTGCATGTGGCGCCTGCATGCGGCGCGCGGGAAATTCGTCGAACGGGGTCGGGTGCGGGGGCGGGCGAGAAACCCTGCGCAGAACGCGGATGAGTCCGGCGCTGCGCTCCGGTATGATTCTGCCGCTTCCACCCGGCGGCGGGTGCACCGATTTTCGAGGAAAACGCGATGAGTCTTGATCAGCAAACCGTAACCGAAGCGCTCAAGCAGGTGATCGATCCCAACACCGGCAAGGATTTCGTGGCGGGGCGCAGCATCCGCAACCTGTCGGTGCAGGGTGGCGAGGTCCGCTTCGACGTCGAGCTCGGCTACCCGGCGAAGAGCCAGCACGATCCGATCCGCGCGCTGCTGAGCGAGGCCGTGGCCAAGCTGCCGGGCGTGGAGCGCGTCGCCGTGACGGTGTCTAGCAAGGTGGTCGCGCACGCGGTGCAGCAGGGCGTCAAGCTGCTGCCGGGCGTGCGCAACATCATCGCGGTGGCCTCGGGCAAGGGCGGCGTGGGCAAGAGCACGACCGCGGTGAACCTCGCGCTCGCGTTGTCGGCCGAAGGTGCCCGCGTCGGCCTGCTCGACGCCGACATCTACGGTCCCTCGCAGCCACAGATGCTGGGCATCGGCGACCAGCGCCCGGTGTCGGAGGACGGCAAGACCATGACCCCGCTGCAGGCCTTCGGGCTGCAGGCGATGTCGATCGGCTTCCTGATCGACCCCGATACGCCGATGGTGTGGCGCGGCCCGATGGCCACGCAGGCGCTCAACCAGATGCTCAAGGACACCGCCTGGGACGACCTCGACTACCTCGTCATCGACATGCCCCCGGGCACCGGCGACATCCAGCTCACCCTGTCGCAGAGCGTGCCGGTGACCGGCGCGGTGATCGTCACCACGCCGCAGGACATCGCGCTGCTTGACGCGCGCAAGGGCGTGAAGATGTTCGAGAAGGTGGGCGTGCCCATCCTCGGCGTGGTCGAGAACATGAGCATCCACATCTGCTCGAAGTGCGGCCACGAGGAGCACATCTTCGGCCAGGGTGGCGGCGAGAAGATGTGCGCGGACTTCAAGGTGCCCTTCCTCGGTGCGCTGCCGCTCGACATCCAGATCCGCACCGAGGCCGACAGCGGCGCGCCCACCGTGGTCGCCGATCCGGATGGCCGCATCGCCTCGATCTACAAGCAGATCGCGCGCAAGGTGGCGGTGCGCATCGCCGAGCGCTCGAAGGACATGACGCACAAGTTCCCCAACATCGTGTTCAAGTCCGCCTGATTGCGCAGGCCGCGCCCGTCCGTAGCGGCGGGCGCGCACGTCGAGCGTGCCCGCCGTGCGCCAACTTCGCGCGATCCGGCCGCGATTCGTTTTCCCTCCGCCTTTCGTCCGCCGCTTGCCTGCCTTACACTACGCGGCTTTTCACGGACGGCCTCCGCCGCCCGCACCGCAACCCGCCGGAAGACGCGCCCATGTCCATCAAGTCCGACAAGTGGATCCGCCGCATGGCCGAACAGGCCCGCATGATCGAGCCCTTCGCGCCGGAACTGGTGCGCAGCAACGACACCGGCCGCATCGTGTCCTACGGCACCTCGAGCTATGGCTACGACGTGCGCGTGGCGAACGAATTCAAGATCTTCACCAACATCAACTCGACCATCGTCGACCCCAAGGACTTCGATGCGCGCAACTTCGTCGACTTCACCGGCGACGTGTGCATCATCCCGCCGAACTCCTTTGCACTCGCGCGCACGGTCGAGTACTTCCGCATTCCGCGCAGCGTGCTGACCGTGTGCCTGGGCAAAAGCACCTACGCGCGCTGCGGCATCATCGTGAACGTCACCCCGCTCGAGCCCGAGTGGGAAGGCCACGTGACCCTCGAGTTCTCCAACACCACGCCGCTGCCGGCGAAGATCTACGCCAACGAGGGCGTGGCGCAGATGCTGTTCTTCGAGTCGGACGAGGTGTGCGAGACCTCGTACAGGGATCGCGGCGGCAAGTACCTCGGGCAGACCGGCGTCACCCTGCCCAAGATCTGAGCGCCTTCGCTTCGCCGACCTTCCTCCACGGGGCCGCCTGACGGCCCCTTGTGCTTTTTCGAACCAATTTCGGTAACGCGCGGGCAATCTTCGCCGGAGTACACTGCCGGCTTTACCCGGCCCGCACGGACCCGCTGGAGACGACCAGGATGAGATTCCACTTCCCCATCATCATCATCGACGAGGACTTCCGCTCGGAGAACACCTCGGGACTGGGGATCCGCGCGCTCGCCAAGGCGATCGAGGAAGAGGGCATGGAAGTGCTCGGCGTCACCAGCTACGGCGACCTGACGTCCTTCGCGCAGCAGCAGAGCCGTGGCTCGACCTTCATCCTGTCGATCGACGACGAGGAGTTCTCCTCGCCCGAGGCCTCGGCCAAGGCGATCGCCGACCTGCGCGCGTTTGTCGTCGAGATCCGCTTCCGCAACGCCGACATCCCGATCTTCCTGCACGGCGAGACGCGCACCACGCGCCACATCCCCAACGACGTGCTGCGCGAGATGCACGGCTTCATCCACATGTTCGAGGACACGCCGGAGTTCATCGCGCGCTACGTGGTGCGCGAGGCGAAGAACTATCTCGATTCGCTGGCGCCGCCCTTCTTCCGCGCGCTGGTGCACTACGCGGCCGACAGCTCGTACTCGTGGCACTGCCCGGGGCACTCGGGTGGCGTTGCTTTTCTGAAAAGCCCGGTGGGGCAGATGTTCCACCAGTTCTTCGGCGAGAACATGCTGCGCGCGGACGTGTGCAATGCGGTCGACGAACTCGGCCAGCTGCTCGACCACACCGGGCCGGTGGCGGCCTCGGAGCGCAACGCGGCGCGCATCTTCAACTGCGACCACCTGTACTTCGTCACCAACGGCACGTCGACGTCGAACAAGATGGTCTGGCACACCACGGTGGCGCCCGGCGACATCGTGGTCGTCGACCGCAACTGCCACAAGTCCATCCTCCACTCGATCATCATGACCGGCGCGGTGCCGGTGTTCCTGACGCCGACGCGCAACCACTACGGCATCATCGGCCCGATCCCGCTGGAGGAGTTCTCAATGGAGAACATCCGCAAGAAGATCGAGGCCAACCCCTTCGCGCGCGAGGCGAAGAACAAGAAGCCGCGCATCCTCACCATCACCCAGTCGACCTACGACGGCGTGGTGTACAACGTCGAGGCCATCAAGGAGCTGCTCGACGGCGAGATCGACACCCTGCACTTCGATGAAGCCTGGCTGCCGCACGCCGCCTTCCACGACTTCTACGGCGACTATCACGCGATCGGCGCCGATCGTCCGCGCTGCCGCGAGTCGATGGTGTTCGCCACCCAGTCCACCCACAAGCTGCTCGCCGGACTCAGCCAGGCCTCGCAGATCCTGGTGCAGGACTCGCAGACCCGCAGGCTCGACCGCGACATCTTCAACGAGGCCTACCTCATGCATACCTCGACCTCGCCGCAGTACGCGATCATCGCGTCCTGTGACGTGGCGGCGGCGATGATGGAGGCGCCGGGCGGCACCGCACTGGTCAATGAATCGCTCTCCGAGGCGGTGGAGTTCCGTCGCGCGATGCGCAAGGTGGACGCCGAATTCGGCGACGACGAATGGTGGTTCCAGGTCTGGGGGCCGGAGTACCTGGCCGAGGAGGGCATCGGCGAGCGCGACGACTGGACGCTGAAGGCCGGCGAGCGCTGGCATGGCTTCGGCAACCTGGCCGAGGGCTTCAACATCCTCGACCCGATCAAGGCAACGATCATCACCCCGGGCCTGAACATGGACGGCGACTTCGCCGAACACACCGGCATCCCGGCGGCGATCGTCACCAAGTACCTCGCGGAGCACGGCATCATCGTCGAGAAGACCGGCCTGTACTCCTTCTTCATCATGTTCACCATCGGCATCACCAAGGGCCGCTGGAATACGATGGTGACCGAGCTGCAGCAGTTCAAGGACGACTACGACCGCAACCAGCCGCTGTGGCGCGTGATGCCCGAATTCATCGCCAAGCATCCGCGCTACGAGCGCGTCGGGCTCAAGGATCTGTGCGACCAGATCCACAGCTTCTACAAGGCCAACGACGTCGCCCGACTGACCACCGAGATGTATCTGTCGGACATGGTGCCGGCGATGAAGCCCGCCGACGCCTTCGCCAAGATGGCGCACCGCGAGATCGAGCGCGTGGCGCTCGACGAGCTCGAGGGCCGCGTCACCGCGATGCTGGTCACGCCCTATCCGCCGGGCATCCCGCTGCTGATCCCGGGCGAGCGCTTCAACGCGACGATCGTGCGCTACCTCAAGTTCGCGCGCGACTTCAACGCCCGCTTCCCCGGCTTCGAGACCGACATCCACGGCCTGGTCAAGGGCGAGGACGGGCGCTACCACGTGGATTGCGTGAAGGGCTGAGCCGCTCCCGCCGCAGGGGGTGTCGAATGACGAGGGGCGCGCGATGCGGCCCTTGTCGTTTCTGCGGCAGGGCAGTCGGCGCGGCCGTCGGGCTCAGCGCCGGCAGTAGCGCACGAAATCGAAGTCGAAGGCGTTGTCGGCGTCGGCGTGGTGTGTCTCGCGACGCTCCTCGACGAACCGCGCCGGATCGACGGCGGGGAAGTGCGCATCGCCCTCGACGTCGGCTTTCACCTCGGTGAGCTCGAGGCGGTCGGCGAGGGGAAGCAGCTGGGCGTAAAGTTGGGCGCCGCCGATCACGAACAGTGTCTGGGCCTCGCCGGCCGCGGCGATCGCGGCCGCGGGGTCGGCGAAGCATTCGGCGCCTTCGGCACGGTAATCCGGCGTACGGCTCACCACGAGGTTGCGCCGTCCTGGCAGCGGGCGGCCGAGCGATTGCCAGGTCTTGCGCCCCATCAGGATCGGGTGCCCCAGGGTGAGGGCACGGAAATGCTGCAGGTCGGCCTTCAGCCGCCAGGGCAGCTCGTTATCGCGGCCGATCGTGCCGTTGCGCGCGACCGCGGCGATGAGGACGATCTCGGGCTTCTTCATACCGCCACCGGGGCCTTGATGTGCGGATGCGGGTCGTAGCCTTCGAGCGCGATGTCCTCGAAGCGGAAGCCGAAGAGGTCGCGCACTGCGGGGTTCAGGCGCAGCGTCGGCAGGGGGCGCGGGGCGCGCTCGAGCTGCTCCCGCGCCTGCCTCAGGTGGTTGCTGTAGAGGTGGCAGTCGCCACCGGTCCACACGAAATCGCCCGCTTCGAGCTCGCACACCTGCGCCACCATGTGGGTGAGCAGGGCATAGGAGGCGATGTTGAAGGGCACGCCGAGGAAGATGTCCGCGCTGCGCTGGTAGAGCTGGCACGACAGGCGACCGCCGGCGACGTAGAACTGGAAGAGCGCGTGGCAGGGCGGCAGGGCCATGGCGTCGACTTCGCCCGGATTCCATGCCGAGACGAGATGGCGGCGCGAATCCGGGGTGCGCCGGATGCTTTCGACGACGCGTGCGATCTGGTCGACGCTGCGCCCGTCTGCGGTCTCCCAGCGCCGCCACTGCTTGCCGTACACCGGGCCAAGCTCGCCGTCGGCGTCCGCCCATTCGTCCCAGATCGACACGCCGTTTTCTCTCAGGTAGCGGATGTTGGTGTCGCCCTGCAGGAACCACAGCAACTCGTGGATGATCGAGCGCGTGTGCAGCTTCTTGGTGGTCAGGAGCGGAAAACCGTCCTGCAGGCGGAAGCGCATCTGCCAGCCGAACACCGACAGGGTTCCGGTGCCGGTGCGGTCGGTCTTGGGGTCGCCGTGCTCGAGCACATGGCGCATCAGGTCGAGGTACTGTCGCATCGTCGCTCCCGGAAAAGGCGAGATTCTACTGTGCAGGGCGAAGGATCTGTGATGGCGGTGGCGATACGATCGCTTCGTCCCGGCGTGTATGCGGTGGACATCGCCGTGGACGCTGGTTCAGAATGTGACGAAATCTTTCGTGCGACGCCTGTTTTCCCTGGGGAACACAGGCAGGGCGCGGTTTGTGCGGAGAAAGCCCTTTGGACCAGCCCAGGACGCTCGACTACACGCCTGCCGGTGTGCTCGCTGGTGGAGGCAACCCGGTCGCGGGCCTGGAGGCGGCGACTGCGACGCTGCGGGCATTGTACAAACCGGGAAGCCAGAAGACGGAGGTCGCGGGCTTGCATGTGGTGTCCAGCTTCGACGACGCCTTGCGTGAAGCAGTCGAGCGCTCGGCGCCGGTCGGGGTGCGCGCTCTGGCAGGCGCCGCGCCCGAGCGTGACCACGCGTGGTGGGTGCGTTGGCTCGCAGGGGTCCGGGATGCCTGGATGGCAGTGTGCGATGGCTATTGGTGTCTCTCGCCGTCGAACTCGGTGGCCGCCTCCGAAGAGATCCGGTTGCGTCTCGCGAGCAGCGTGGTCGAGGCGCTGAAGTGGTCCGCCTGCGATCGCTTCGGCCCCGAGGAGGTGCTCTGGGGGCGCATCGGCCAGTTGTTCTCTTCCTCGCCGCAGGCCCGCGACAGCGTCGTCGGCGGAGACTTGCACAGCATCGGGCGCGAATACCTGCGCGCGGTCGCCCACTACAGCATCAACCTCGATCAGGTCGAGCTCGAGATGGGCGTCGCGCTCGGGCACGTGGTGGATATTTGCCTTCCGTTTCTCTCCCTCGATCGGCGCGCGGCGGATGTTCCGCAGTATGTGGTCATCCCCGAGGAGGGAACCATCCCGGTGCGCCAGATGGGCAAGCACCGGGATGGCGAGTGGCGTTTCGCCCCGTGGGCGGCGGGGGAGTTGCTGACCGAGTTCTCGAGGCAGCTCGCGCGCTCGATCGTGCCCGCTCCGTTCGGGCGCCTGCCACTCGAGCATGCCCGCGCAGCCGTCGAATACCTGCGCATGCAGTGGTCGCATACCCCTCCGGTGCGCACACGACGCCGTTACGCCCAGGAGGCGAGCGCAGATATCGCGCGGGGATTGCACGCCTGTGCCGCGGTGATCGGCGGGCAGCCCTTGCCGGTGCCGCGAAACTGGAGGGTGGTCGATTTCAGTCGCAGCGGCCTGCAGATTGTCGCCAACAGCGACCCGACGCGCGCGTGGCCAGACATCGGTGAACTCCTCGGCATCCATTTCGTGGACGGCGAAGGCTGGCAGCTTGGCATCGTGCGCCGGTTGCGCATGTGGGCTGCGCACGCGGGTCTGGGCATCGAGTTGCTGGCTCGCAGTCCGACGCTCGGCGTGATCGATGACGGTCGCGCCAGCGTGGACGGCATCCTGTGCGATCTCCCGAGCAAGGGCGAGGCCTTGCGCGTCTTGATGCCCGCCAATGCGCCTGCGCTCGCCGAGCCGGTCTTCGTCAAGACCGCGGGGGCGGTCCATAAACTACGCTCGCTCGGTGTTCTCCGGCGCGAAGCCGGTTATCAACTGCAGGTGTTCCAGGTTCTGTAAGTCCTTAGGCGCTCCTTGGCCGATCCGACCGGCCGTTCGCGGTTGTCGGATGCAAGGGGGGGGGCGGGGATTTCTTTGGTTGGCGTCGTGCGAGGGCGACGCAGGTCGAGTGTGCTTGGCGTGGATGGCCTGTGGTTTTGCGCGGCGTGGTGCTTGCGGCTGGTGTGCTGGTGCGGGTGTTCCTGGATTGGTCGGAGAGGTTTTTTGTTGTTTTTTTCTTGACGTCAGGATTTGGTTGTCTATAATGCGCACCTCTTCCAGCGCAGCGGTGCTTGAGTTCAGGCGCAGCGGGGCGGGAAGGGAGAGGCAGTCGGGTGTTGCGGGTCTTGTTGTTCCGTGTTTTTGGCGGGGCGGCGCAAAAAAGATTCGCGAGATGCTTGACAGGGCGATGTAGGTTCTACATAATCTCGCTTCTTCGCTGCGGCAACGCAGCGATTCTTTAAAAACTTGGACAACCGATAAGTGTGGGTGCTTGGTTGTTGTGGTCGGCGACTTTGGTCGCATAGGTATCACAATGATTGGTGCTCATGCTGATGTAAGTCAGTATTTTGAGTACTTTGCTGGATTGAACTTAAGAGTTTGATCCTGGCTCAGATTGAACGCTGGCGGCATGCTTTACACATGCAAGTCGAACGGCAGCGGGGGCTTCGGCCTGCCGGCGAGTGGCGAACGGGTGAGTAATGCATCGGAACGTGCCCATGTCGTGGGGGATAACGTAGCGAAAGCTACGCTAATACCGCATACGCCCTGAGGGGGAAAGCGGGGGATTCTTCGGAACCTCGCGCGATTGGAGCGGCCGATGTCGGATTAGCTAGTAGGTGAGGTAAAGGCTCACCTAGGCGACGATCCGTAGCGGGTCTGAGAGGATGATCCGCCACACTGGGACTGAGACACGGCCCAGACTCCTACGGGAGGCAGCAGTGGGGAATTTTGGACAATGGGCGCAAGCCTGATCCAGCCATGCCGCGTGAGTGAAGAAGGCCTTCGGGTTGTAAAGCTCTTTCGGCCGGGAAGAAATCGTGGTCTCTAACATAGGCCATGGATGACGGTACCGGACTAAGAAGCACCGGCTAACTACGTGCCAGCAGCCGCGGTAATACGTAGGGTGCGAGCGTTAATCGGAATTACTGGGCGTAAAGCGTGCGCAGGCGGTTTTGTAAGACAGATGTGAAATCCCCGGGCTTAACCTGGGAACTGCGTTTGTGACTGCAAGGCTAGAGTACGGCAGAGGGGGGTGGAATTCCTGGTGTAGCAGTGAAATGCGTAGAGATCAGGAGGAACACCGATGGCGAAGGCAGCCCCCTGGGCCTGTACTGACGCTCATGCACGAAAGCGTGGGGAGCAAACAGGATTAGATACCCTGGTAGTCCACGCCCTAAACGATGTCGACTAGTCGTTCGGAGCAGCAATGCACTGAGTGACGCAGCTAACGCGTGAAGTCGACCGCCTGGGGAGTACGGCCGCAAGGTTAAAACTCAAAGGAATTGACGGGGACCCGCACAAGCGGTGGATGATGTGGATTAATTCGATGCAACGCGAAAAACCTTACCTACCCTTGACATGTCTGGAACCTTGCTGAGAGGCGAGGGTGCCTTCGGGAGCCAGAACACAGGTGCTGCATGGCTGTCGTCAGCTCGTGTCGTGAGATGTTGGGTTAAGTCCCGCAACGAGCGCAACCCTTGTCACTAGTTGCCATCATTTGGTTGGGCACTCTAGTGAGACTGCCGGTGACAAACCGGAGGAAGGTGGGGATGACGTCAAGTCCTCATGGCCCTTATGGGTAGGGCTTCACACGTCATACAATGGTCGGTACAGAGGGTTGCCAAGCCGCGAGGTGGAGCCAATCCCTTAAAGCCGATCGTAGTCCGGATCGTAGTCTGCAACTCGACTACGTGAAGTCGGAATCGCTAGTAATCGCAGATCAGCATGCTGCGGTGAATACGTTCCCGGGTCTTGTACACACCGCCCGTCACACCATGGGAGTGGGTTTCACCAGAAGTAGGTAGCTTAACCTTCGGGAGGGCGCTTACCACGGTGAGATTCATGACTGGGGTGAAGTCGTAACAAGGTAGCCGTATCGGAAGGTGCGGCTGGATCACCTCCTTTCAAGAGATCAGGCCATGATGGCCAAGTATCCACAACTTATCGGTTGTTCAGGCGAGAAGAGCCTCGGATGAGGGTCTGTAGCTCAGCTGGTTAGAGCACCGTCTTGATAAGGCGGGGGTCGTTGGTTCGAACCCAACCAGACCCACCAATCAAGGGTTGCTCGAGACAGGGGGGCTGTAGCTCAGCTGGGAGAGCGGCGGCTTTGCAAGCCGTAGGTCGTCGGTTCGATCCCGACCAGCTCCACCAGGACTGTCCAAGCAACAGGTTCGAGAAGTAAGAGATGTCGATGGCGCTCGAAGATCGTGGCGTCGTCATCTCTTACTTCTTGGTCGGCAGCTTCGGCTGTCGCGCGTAGAGGTTTGCTCTTTAACAAAGTGGAAGAAGTGTAGTACGTACCGAGCCGGTGCGTACTGCAAGTTGTGTGATTGCATCGATCCAGGCTGAGCTTGTCAGCGCAGGCTGGATCGCACAAACGAGTTCGTTCCTGTACGCGGGCCTTCGGGATGGCAACATCGAAGAGGGTCCAAGGTTATAGGATCAAGCGACTAAGTGCATGTGGTGGATGCCTTGGCGATCACAGGCGATGAAGGACGTGTAAGCCTGCGAAAAGCGTGGGGGAGCTGGCAATAGAGCATTGATCCCACGATGTCCGAATGGGGAAACCCGGCCCGCAAGGGTCATCTCACACTGAATACATAGGTGTGTAGAGGCGAACCGAGCGAACTGAAACATCTAAGTAGCTCGAGGAAAAGAAATCAACCGAGATTCCGTAAGTAGTGGCGAGCGAACACGGAAGAGCCTGCACGACTAAACCATCAGCTTAGCAAAACGGTCTGGAAAGTCCGACGATACAGGGTGATAGTCCCGTATGCGAAAAGCCGGTGGCGGGTCTGAGCGTGCGACAAGTAGGGCGGGACACGAGAAATCCTGTCTGAAGATGGGGGGACCATCCTCCAAGGCTAAATACTCGTGATCGACCGATAGTGAACCAGTACCGTGAGGGAAAGGCGAAAAGAACCCCGGGAGGGGAGTGAAATAGATCCTGAAACCGCATGCATACAAACAGTGGGAGCCTCGAAAGGGGTGACTGCGTACCTTTTGTATAATGGGTCAGCGACTTACGTTCAGTTGCGAGCTTAACCGAATAGGGGAGGCGTAGCGAAAGCGAGTCTGATAAGGGCGTCAGAGTAGCTGGGCGTAGACCCGAAACCGGATGATCTATCCATGGCCAGGATGAAGGTGCCGTAACAGGTACTGGAGGTCCGAACCCACTAACGTTGAAAAGTTAGGGGATGAGCTGTGGATAGGGGTGAAAGGCTAAACAAATCCGGAAATAGCTGGTTCTCCCCGAAAACTATTTAGGTAGTGCGTCGTACGGACACTTGCGGGGGTAGAGCACTGTAATCGTTGGGGGGGTCATTGCGATCTACCCCGCGATAGCAAACTCCGAATACCGCAAAGTGATATACGGCAGACAGACATCGGGTGCTAACGTCCGGTGTCAAGAGGGAAACAACCCAGACCGCCAGCTAAGGTCCCAAATGCATGGCTAAGTGGCAAACGAGGTGGGAAGGCATAGACAGCTAGGAGGTTGGCTTAGAAGCAGCCATCCTTTAAAGAAAGCGTAATAGCTCACTAGTCGAGTCGTCCTGCGCGGAAGATGTAACGGGGCTCAAGCCATGAACCGAAGCTGCGGATGTGTCTTTGACACGTGGTAGGGGAGCGTTCCGTAAGCCTGCGAAGGTGTCTCGTAAGGGATGCTGGAGGTATCGGAAGTGCGAATGCTGACATGAGTAGCGATAAAGGGTGTGAAAAGCACCCTCGCCGTAAGCCCAAGGTTTCCTGCGCAACGTTCATCGGCGCAGGGTGAGTCGGCCCCTAAGGCGAGGCAGAAATGCGTAGTCGATGGGAAACAGGTCAATATTCCTGTACCGCTCTTAGATGCGATGGGGGGACGGAGAAGGTTAGCTCGGCCATCTGTTGGAATAGGTGGTTTAAGCGTGTAGTCGTGCCGC
The DNA here is from genome assembly GCF_055393985.1 of Thauera sp. DNT-1. NCBI lineage: Bacteria > Pseudomonadati > Pseudomonadota > Betaproteobacteria > Rhodocyclales > Zoogloeaceae > Thauera > Thauera sp. DNT-1. The sequence goes on from NZ_AP043752.1 coordinate 4,445,230, forward strand.
GTAGGCAAATCCGCGTGGCTTAGATGAGGCGTGATGACGAGGATCCTCGGATCCGAAGCGAGTGATACCCAGCTTCCAGGAAAAGCCTCTAAGCTTCAGTCTAAGAGTGACCGTACCGCAAACCGACACAGGTGGGCTGGTAGAGAATACCAAGGCGCTTGAGAGAACTCAGGAGAAGGAACTCGGCAAATTGATACCGTAACTTCGGGAGAAGGTATGCCCCTGGTACGTGAAGGCCCTCGCGGCCGGAGCGGAACGGGGTCGCAGAGAATCGGTGGCTGCGACTGTTTATTAAAAACACAGCACTCTGCAAACACGAAAGTGGACGTATAGGGTGTGACGCCTGCCCGGTGCCGGAAGGTTAAGTGATGGGGTGCAAGCTCTTGATCGAAGCCCCGGTAAACGGCGGCCGTAACTATAACGGTCCTAAGGTAGCGAAATTCCTTGTCGGGTAAGTTCCGACCTGCACGAATGGCGTAACGATGGCCACACTGTCTCCTCCTGAGACTCAGCGAAGTTGAAATGTTTGTGAAGATGCAATCTCCCCGCGGCTAGACGGAAAGACCCCATGAACCTTTACTGTAGCTTTGCATTGGACTTTGACGGGACTTGTGTAGGATAGGTGGGAGGCTTTGAAACCGGGACGCCAGTTCCGGTGGAGCCAACCTTGAAATACCACCCTGGTGTCGTCGAGGTTCTAACCCAGGCCTGTGAATCCAGGTCGGGGACCGTGCATGGTGGGCAGTTTGACTGGGGCGGTCTCCTCCCAAAAGGTAACGGAGGAGTACGAAGGTCACCTAGGTACGGTCGGACATCGTACTGATAGTGCAATGGCAAAAGGTGGCTTGACTGCGAGACCCACAAGTCGAGCAGGTGCGAAAGCAGGTCATAGTGATCCGGTGGTTCTGTATGGAAGGGCCATCGCTCAACGGATAAAAGGTACTCTGGGGATAACAGGCTGATTCCGCCCAAGAGTTCACATCGACGGCGGAGTTTGGCACCTCGATGTCGGCTCATCACATCCTGGGGCTGTAGCCGGTCCCAAGGGTATGGCTGTTCGCCATTTAAAGTGGTACGTGAGCTGGGTTTAAAACGTCGTGAGACAGTTTGGTCCCTATCTGCCGTGGGCGCTGGAAGTTTGAGAGGGCCTGCTCCTAGTACGAGAGGACCGGAGTGGACGCACCCCTGGTGTACCGGTTGTGACGCCAGTCGCATCGCCGGGTAGCTATGTGCGGAAGAGATAACCGCTGAAAGCATCTAAGCGGGAAACTCGCCTCAAGATGAGACTTCCCCGGGGCCTCGAGCCCCCTGAAGGGTCGTTGAAGACCACAACGTTGATAGGCCGGGTGTGTAAGCGTGGCAACACGTTCAGCTAACCGGTACTAATTGCCCGTGTGGCTTGATCCTATAACCTTCAAAACAAAACGAACTCAACCCCCTGGTTGCCAAAACAACGCAACCAGACAATCACACAACACTTCTTCCTAACTTTGGCCTGCAAACCACGCAGGCAACAAGTCAAAGTCTGACGACCATAGCTGTGTGGAACCACCCCTTCCCTTCCCGAACAGGACCGTGAAACGCACATGCGCCGATGATAGTGAGGTCCGCCCTCGTGAAAGTAGGTCATCGTCAGACTAACCACACCAACACAACGCCCCACGCACACATCCGTGCCTGGGGCGTCGTGCCGTCTACGCAGAACGCAGGGGTTGAGCCCCCGCGGATCCGTCGTAAGCACCCGGCAAACCCATCTTGTCGTGTCGCTCATGCGCAGGCGGCCGGCTGCCTGCGATGCGGCAGCAGCGCCCCGATCCGGCTATGGGGCTGCGTCGGCAGCCATTCGAGCACATCCTTCAGGTACGCAAAGGGCCCGTGCCCGTTGAGCTGCGCCGACTGATGGCGCGGGCGATGCCCGAGCCGTTGGGCACTTGGGTGCGCCGCGCGAGCAACCGCGCATGCAGGCGTTCAAGGAGGGGGCGGGCCTTCACGTCCCGTAGGCGCTGCCGGGCGTCGATGTCCAGTTCGGCTGCCTCACGTTCGATCCCATACAGCTCACCGACGGCTTCGAGCGCCTGGCTCTTCTCTTGGGTGGTGAGATCGAAGAACTTGCGCCGCGCGTGCGCCATGCAGCCGGCTTCCTTCACGCGCAGGGCGATCAGCGCCCCTGGGTTCGGCGTAGTCGTCACAGATCAGCGTGCTGCGCCACTCACCCAGGAATGCCTGGGCGTGACGGCCTGCGCGGCTGTCGGCGGAGTCGTAGACCACCGCCTTGATCGGACCGAACGCCCCGACGCCGTAGGACCACAGGTAGGCGCGGTGCGTCTTGCCCGCACCCGGGTCGAGCATCACCACCGGGGGGCGTCCGCGTGCAGCACGGGGTGCGCCAGTACGCCGGCCTTGGGCGCATCGACCAGAGCGGCTGCAGATGCACGCCGCTCTGGCCCACCCACTGGGCCAGCGGCGATTGCGGGATCGCCAACCCGGCCCGACCGAAGATGCCTTCCTGCCGGTAGAGTGGCAAAAGGTCCTGATACCTCGCGACCAGCACTTGGACGAGCAGCCCGGCAGTCGGGATGCCCTTGTCGATGATGTGCGCCGGCACGGGTGCCTGCACGAGGGTCTCGCATGAATCGCACGCCCACTTGTCCCGGATGTGGCGCTCGACGGTGAAGTGGCCCGGGGTGTAGTCGAGCGTCTCGGCAACGTCCTTGCCGATGCGGCGCATCTGGCAGCCGCAGGCGCAGGTGGTCGAGTAGGGTTCGTCATGGATCTCGGTGGGCGGCTGCTCGGGCGGCAACGGATGCGCCGGGCCTGTCCCTTGGGCTGCTGGCTCTTGCTGGTATCCGGTTAAAGTTGCTCGAGCTCTTCGCTCATCGCCGCCAGGGCGGCCTAGGCGGTCTCCTCGAAGAGTTGCGCCTGCTCGGTGGAGAGGCGCTCGGCCTTCACGCCGGAGAGATGACGTTTGTGCAGCGCCAGCTCATGCGTGAGCCGCTCGATCTTGGTCTGGCGCCACACGAGCTCGCGCTCCTGACCGATGAGCAGGTGGCGCAAGGCATCGGCATCCAGTTGATCGAGGTCGGCGGGCAGCGGCCTGGAGCGGCCATTCGAGCTCAATGCGGGCGTTGCCACGCTGCGCTTCGAGGCGGATCGCCAACGTTTCGACGGCGGGAGCCACCTGCACGGCTACAAAGCCCGGCTCAGCCAATGGCGGGCGTTCAGCGCAGAGCGGCTTGCGAGGACTCGGTGGCTCGATGCCGCGCTCGCGCATCCAGCGGTGGACCCGGTTGGCGTTCAGGCCGTTGGCCAGAGCCAGGCCGGCCACCGAGACGCCGGGCTCACGACAGGCCGAGACCACAGACTGCTTGAAGGCTTCGCTGTGCGTGCGCCGACTCCGGCGCGGGATAACCACATCCATCGTGTCCACCATCGAACTTGATGGACACGATCTTCAATGGGATAAGCAGACGGCGGAAGGTGGGTTCGCCGGGGGCTTAGAGCTGGGTGGCGAGATTTCTGCAGGTGCCTCGCACGGCCTCTGCAGGGAGCCGCGCGAGGCGAGGGCATGCTCGATCAGGTGCGCGCCGGTACGAGGATTTCAGCCTCGCCATCCATGACCACCTTGTCTCCAACTGTGCAGACGGTCGAGAAAACCGCGCGGCGCTTCTCTGCCTTCAATTCCTTGACGGTGACACGCGCGACAACGGTGTCACCGATCTTGACGGGCGCCTTGAATTTCAGGCTCTGGGACAGGTAGATGCAGCCGGGGCCGGGCAGGCGGGTGCCGAAGACGGCCGAGATGAGGCCGGCGGAGAGCATTCCGTGGGCGATCCGGCCGCCGAACATCGTACTCGCAGCGAACTCCTCGTCCAGATGGACCGGGTTGGTGTCGCCCGATACGCCGGCGAACATCAGGATGTCGGCCTCGCTCACCGTACGTGAGACCGAGGCGGTACGGCCAATGTGAAGGTCCTCGAAACTGAGGCCGTAGACTTCGCTGAAATCGCGTTGAGCTTGAGTCATGTACTTCTCCTTGTGTGAAACGGTGCTCCGGTAACGGACCGACGCTACAAGCTTCGCATGCTAAAATCAACCTTGGATGCTGCGCTGCCGCATTTGCCGCAAGGCCAGGCGGGCGTTTCGTGCGATTTTGCTCGGTGTGCTCGAGGCGGTTTGCTCCACCCGCCCTCGCCGTGAAGTGAGTCACAGGTGTCCTGCCGGTGATTGTCTAAGCTTAGGCACGATCAGGAGCCGGGCGATCCCTCCGCGATAAGCACTCCCGGCGCCCAGGGTTCCGACCCTTCCCAACACATGCAGAGGCCCCTCGATGCTGAAGGTGTTCAGCCACTACCTTCCCACGCACACCCTGCAGCAGGTGCTGTTCGACGCCTTGACGCTTTTTGCGGTGGTGCTTGCAGCGGTTGCGGTACTCGTGACGCCGACAAGCGCGGTCGACTGGGCAATCTGCATTCCATCGGCGCTTACCTTCGCTGCAAGCATGATCGCCCTCAATGCGGCGATGGGTTTGTACCGACCGGTGTATCAGCGTTCCCATCGGCAGACCTTCGCGCGCGTCGCCCTGTCGCTGACCGTGAGCGTACCAGTGGCCTACCTCGTGTTCGGGCTGTTGCCGTGGTCCGAAATTGCCCCGCACTCCCTGCAGCTCAGCGTATTGCTGTTGCTCTGTTCGCTGTTGCTGGTCCGCGGGCTGGTCAATCAGCGCCAGGCCTCTGCCCTTTTCGTGCCGCGCGTGCTGATCGTGGGTACCGGCCGTGACGCGCGCATGGTGCAACAGGACCTGGTCCGTCCGCTGCAGCGCAGCGTGGAAGTGGTCGGCTTTCTTCCGGTGGGGGGAAACGAACGGGTCGAGGTGGAGCAGCACGCCGTGTTGCCACCGGGCAGCTTGCTGGAGGTGGTGCGCAACCTGCGTGTGGACGAGGTGATCGTCGCGGTGCGCGAACGTCGGGGGGGAGTGCTCTCCTTGCGCGAACTGCTGGACTGCAAGTTGCTCGGAACGCGCATCCTCGATCTGTCGACCTTCTTCGAGCGCGTGCAGGGGCAAGTGAGGCTGGATTCGCTGCGGGCGAGCTGGCTGATCTATGGTGACGGCTTCCGCCAAGGCTGGACGCGAACCTTCGTCAAGCGTTGTTTCGACCTCGTCGTCGGGACCGCGCTCCTGCTCGTGGCCTTGCCGATCATGGTGCTCACTGCGCTGTTGATCCTGCTGGAGGATGGCGCGCCGATCTTTTACTCGCAGGAGCGTGTGGGACGCGGTGGGAAGCCGTTCCGTGTCATCAAGTTCCGCAGCATGCGGCGTGACGCCGAGAAGGACGGCAAGCCGCGGTGGGCGACTTCGAACGACGATCGAGTGACACGCGTCGGGCGTTTCATCCGCAAGCTGCGTATCGATGAGCTTCCGCAGCTGTTCAACGTGCTCAAGGGCGACATGAGTCTGGTCGGCCCGCGCCCGGAGCGCCCCTATTTTGTGGACCAGCTTACCCAGCAGATTCCGTTCTATGCGGTGCGGCACTGCGTCAAGCCCGGCGTCACCGGGTGGGCGCAGGTTCGTTACCAGTACGGGGCTTCGGTCGACGATGCCGCGGAGAAGCTCCAGTACGATCTGTATTACGTGAAGAACCACTCGCTGATCCTGGATACCCTTGTCCTCTTCGAGACGGTGAGGGTCGTCCTGACCGGTGAAGGCGCGCACTGAGCGGCCGCGTGAGACTGCGGGCTCGCTTGGACGGGGGTACGGCGCAGTTCGCACGAATGCGTGACAGGGGAGAGGGGCGTGCTTGAGGTTGCGATCTGGAGTTATGGGGTTGCGGCCGTAGCCTTCCTCATCTTCGCGCTGTACATCTTCCTCGCGTGGCGGGGCGCGCTGCCGGGTGGGGCCTTGTTCGCGGCCGTGGCGATTTCCGGTCTGTGGGCGGGTCTTTCGGCGCTCGAGGCCAGGGGCGCTTGGCCGTTTTCCGGTGCCCTCGCCGTCGCGCTCGATCTGCTCAGGGGCGCGGCCTGGTACGTGTTCCTGATTGTGCTGTCCCGCCCGTTGTGGGGGCGGTGGATGCGCTGGCCGGCGTATGTGGCGCTCGCGGTGGTGGTGGCGCAGGTGCTCGCGCTCGCGCTCGAGTCGGCGGGCGTCACCGGAGGGTTGCCGATCGCGCCGGCGATCGGTGCCTGGCTGATGCACGCGATCGTCGGCCTGATGCTTGTGGAACAGCTCTACCGGGGCATGCCCGCCGTCTCGCGCTGGGGTTTGAAGCCGCTTTGCCTCGCGCTGGCGGCGGGCTACATCTTCGAACTGTACCTCTTCGCCGATGCCCTCCTGTTCTCGCGCATCGATGCGGATGTCTGGGCAGCGCGCGGCATCGCGCACGCCCTGCTCATCCCGCTGATCGCAATCGCGGGGACGCGCAGTCCCTCATGGACCCTGCGGATGTCCGTATCGCGCGAGATCGTCTTCCATTCGACCGCGCTCGCCGGCGCCGGCCTCTATTTGCTCGTGATCGCCGCTGCGGCCTATTACGTGCGCTTCTTCGGCGGCGATTGGGGGCGCGCACTGCAGATGGCATTGCTCTTCGCCGGCCTGGTGGTCCTCGGCGCGCTGCTGTTTTCGGGCGCCGTGCGCGCGCGCCTGCGGGTCTTCATCAGCAAGCACCTCTTTCCGTACCGCTACGATTACCGGAGCGAGTGGTTGCGCTTCACCCAGGCCCTGTCGACCGTCGACCGCAGTCTCGATCTGGGTCAATCGGTCATCAAGGCGCTGTCGGATCTTGTCGAGAGCCCTGGAGGGTCGCTCTGGCTGGCCGATGCCTACGGCAAGTGCCGGCCGCATTCGCGCTTCAACCAGCCCCCGATCGACGTGGTCGAGGCGCTCGATTCGCCGCTGTGCGGGTTCCTTGCCCGCAGCGGCTGGGTGATCAACCTCGAGGAGTATCGCGTGCAGCCCGGACGCTACCAGGGTCTGGTGCTGCCGGACTGGCTGTCACGGCTCGACGAGGCATGGCTGGTGATCCCGCTGCAGACCGCCGAGCGCCTGATCGGCTTCGTCGTACTGGGTTCGCCGCGGACCCCCTTCGACATCGACTGGGAAGTCCTCGATCTCCTCAAGACGGCGCAGCGTCAGGCCGCAGGCTATCTGGACCGTATGCTCGCGGCCGAGGCCTTGCTGGAGGCACGCAAGTTCGACTCCTTCAACCGCATGTCGGCCTTCGTGGTCCATGACCTGAAGAACCTCGTCGCCCAGTTGTCGCTGATGCTCAAGAACGCCCAGCGCCACCGCGACAACCCCGAGTTCCAGCAAGACATGCTGGATACGGTGGCGAACGTCGAGGCGCGCATGCGCGGGCTGATGACGCAGTTGCAGGAGAAGCGCTCGATCGACCCGCCGCGCGCGGTGGATCTCCCCGCGCTGCTGCGCGCGGTGTGCGAGTCCAAGCGTGGCCAGTCGCCCGTGATCGAGCTCGTGTGCGCAGCCGCGGGGCCGGTGGAGGTCAGTGCGCACCCGCAGCGGCTGGAGAGAATCATCGGTCATGTCGTGCAAAATGCACTGGATGCCACGGCACAGGATGGTAAGGTGGTTCTCAGTCTCGCTGCCGGGAAGGACGGGCGGGCGAACGTGGTCGTCGAGGACGACGGCTGTGGGATGAGTCCTGAATTCGTCCGCGAACGGCTGTCCCGTCCCTTCCAGACCACCAAGTCGAGCGGGATGGGGATCGGGGTCTACGAGACCCGGCAGTACCTCGAGGAGATCGGTGGCGCGCTGCACTACGACAGCGAAGTCGGGCGCGGCACCCGCGTCAGTATCGAACTCCCCCGCATCCGGCGCGAGGACGGGCAATCTACCGCGATGGGCATATAGAACGTGAATTCGACGCAAGACAAGCAGCGTACTCTCCTGATCGTCGAGGACGACCTCGCGCTGCAAAAGCAGATGCGATGGGCGTTCGACGCCAGCGAGACCGTGGTCGCGAGCGACCGCGAGAGCGCGATCGCGCAGCTGCGCAAACACGAACCTGCGGTGGTGACCATGGACCTCGGCCTGCCGCCAGCGCCCGACGACGTCAGCGAGGGCTTCAAGCTCCTGCGCGAGATCCTCACGCTCGCGCCCGATACCAAGGTCATCGTGCTCACGGGCCAGCATGACCGCGAGAACGCGATCAAGGCGGTGGGCCTGGGCGCCTACGACTTCTTCGCCAAGCCCTTCGAGCCCGAGCTGCTCAATCTCACCATCGAGCGCGCCTTCCGCATGCACGACCTGCAGAGGGAGAACGCCCGCCTCGCCGCGCTCGAGGGCAGCCCGCTCTCCGGACTGCTCACCCGCGATCCCGGGATGCTCAAGGTCTGCCGCACGATCGAGAAGCTCGCCTCGGCCTCCGCCACGGTCGCGCTGCTCGGCGAGAGCGGTACCGGCAAGGAGATCCTCGCGCGCGGCCTGCACATGCGCTCCGCCCGCGCCCGCGAGCGCTTCGTGGCGATCAACTGCGCCGCCATTCCCGATGCCTTGCTCGAGAGCGAGCTGTTCGGCTATGAGAAGGGCGCCTTCACCGGCGCAGTGAAACAGACCCTCGGCAAGATCGAGACGGCCAACGGGGGTACCCTCTTCCTCGACGAGATCGGCGACCTGCCGCTCGCGCTGCAGGCCAAGCTGCTGCGTTTCCTGCAGGAGCGCTCGATCGAGCGCATCGGCGGGCGCGAGGAGATCCCGGTCGACGTCCGCATCGTGTGTGCCACCCATCGCAACCTCAAGGCGCAGATCCAGGCCGGGGTCTTCCGCGAGGACCTGTACTATCGGCTTGCCGAGATCGTCATCGAAATCCCGCCCCTGCGCGAGCGCGACGGCGACGCGACCTATCTCGCGCATGCCTTCGCACAGCGCTTCGCCAAGGAGAACGGCCGGCGCACGCCCATCTTCACGGACGACGCCCTCTCGGCGATCGAGGCGCACCGCTGGCCGGGCAACGTGCGCGAGCTGGAAAACTGCATCAAGCGTGCGGTGATCATGGCCGATGGCGAATGCATCGCAGCCGAAGACCTCGGCCTCGCGGCGGGGGACGAAGACCTTTCGATCTTCAACCTGCGCCAGGTCCGGGAGGATGCCGAGCGTGCCGCCGTGCTCAAGGTCATCGCCCGCACCAACGGCAACATCGCCCGCGCCGCCGAGATCCTCGGTGTCAGCCGCCCCTCCCTGTACGATCTATTGAGCCGCTTCGGACTCAAGAAGGAGAATGCTTCGTGAGCGAAAACCGCACCGTCCGTCACCACCCGCGCTGGTCCCGGCCCATTCGGGGCATCGCCGTCGCCGCGTTCTCGGCGCTCGTTCTTGTCGGTTGTGGCGAGACGCCCGAGCAGATGCTCGCCTCGGCGAAGTCCTTTCTGGAGAAGCAGGACTTCGACGCGGCCGGCATCCAGCTCAAGAATGCCCTGCAGGAAAACGCCAATCTCGCCGAGGCGCGTTTTCTCCTCGGGCGGGTCAACCTGCGTCAGGGCAACGTCGCTGGCGCGGTCAAGGAGCTCGAGCGGGCGCTCGAGCTCGGCTACCCGCGCGACGCGGTCGCCGCCGAACTTGCGCCGGCGCTGGTGCGGGCGGGCGAGTTCGACCGGCTTCTCGCGGAGTTCGGCGATCCTCGGGTGACCGCGCCCGCGACGATCGCCATCGTCCAGGCTGCGCTGGGCGATGCGCATCTGGCGCGGCGGGAGATCGACAAGGCGCAGGCGGCCTATCTCCAGGCGCTCGGGGTGAACGCCGACGAGCACGGGGCGCGGATTGGATTCGCACGCACCGCGGCGATCAAGGGTGATCTGAAGGCAGCGGAAGAGGCCGTACGGGAGGTCATCGCACGCGCGCCGCAGGTCGCCGATGCGCATGCGTTGCTCGGCGACCTGCTCGTTGCCCGCGGCGATCTGTCGCAGGGGCTCGCCGCCTTGCGCGAAGCCGTGCGTCTGCAACCGGGGACGGTGGCCAACCATTACGCGCTCGTCACCCTTCTGCTTCGCCAGAACGCCATCGCCGAGGCCGATGCCGCCCTCGACGCGATGAAGTCGGCGGTGGGCAGGCACCCCTTCACGCGTTACCTCCTAGCGCTGCGGGATTACCGCGAGAATCGCCTCGTGGAAGCCCGCGACGCGCTCATGCAGGTGCTCAAGGAGTCGCCCGGGCTGCTCGTCGCCGAACTGCTCGCAGGCGTCGTGCATTTGCGGCTGAACGATCACGAGATCGCGCGTGCCCATCTCGACCGGGTTCTCCAGGCCGCGCCGGGAAATCTCGTCGCTCGCCAGGCGTTGGTGGCCTCGCACCTCGCCACCGGCGAGTCGAAGCGTGCGCTCGAGCTCGTCCAGCCCGCGCTCCAGGTTCCGCAGCCGAGTGCCCGCCTGCTCGGCCTGGCAGGGCAGGTGTACATCGCCAATGGGGATTTCGAGCGTGCCGAGGACTATTTCGAACGGGCGGCGAAGGCAGCACCGGCGGACGTGCGTGCGCGAACGCGCCTTGGGGTCGCGCGCATGGCCGTCGGCGACGCGGATGCCGGCTTCACCGAACTCGAGGAAGCCTCCCGGATGGATGAGGGCGGCATCCAGGCCGATCTAGCCCTCGTCGTCGGGCATCTGCGCAGGGGCGACGCGAAAAAGGCGCTCGCCGCACAGGCCGAACTCGAGCGCAAGCAGCCGGACAATGCGCTCGTGCACAATCTTCGTGGCGGGCTGATGCTGGCCACGCGCAACATTCCTGCTGCGCGTGCAGCGTTCGAGAAGGCACTCGCGAAGCAGCCCACCTATCTCTCCGCCGCGGTCAGCCTGGCGCGGCTCGATCTGGCCGAGCGCCGTCCCGAGATGGCCATCGGGCGCATCAAGGCGGTGGTCGATCGCGACCCCAGGAGTGTCGAGGCCTTGCTGACCTTCGCCGAGATGCAGCGTCTCACCGGCGCCGCGCCGATCGAGGTGCTCGGAACGCTGGAGCGTGCCGAGGCCGTCTCGCCCGGGGCCCCGGTCGTCGGTCTGGCAACCATCCAGCACCATCTCTCCGAAGGGCAGCCTGCGGAAGCACTGCGGGTGGCGCAGAAGCTCGCGACCGCGCATCCGAACGATCCGCGCGCGATCGAGGCGCTCGCGCGCGCGCAGTTCGCCGCGGGGGACAGCCAGCAAGCGATTTCCGCGCTCAATCGGCTGGTCGGGCTATTGCCCGAGTCGCCGCTTCCGCTCGTTGCGCTGGCGGACATGCATCGTGCACTGATGGACGGACAGGCGGCGGAGCAGGCCTTGCGCAAGGCCTTGGGGATCGCCCCCGACTCCATGGACGTCCGCCAGCGCCTGATCGCCCTGGCGCTGCAGCGCAAGGACCCGCAGGGTGCGTTGCGTCTTGCCCGCGAGGCCCAGTCGCGGCAGCCCGAGCTTCCTGCAGGCTACCTGCTCGAGGGCGACGTGCATGCGGTGGGCAGCCAGTGGCCCGATGCCGCGGAGGCTTATCGCAAGGCGCTCGAGCGCAAGGGTGGAGGCACGGCTGCGGTACGCCTGCATTCGGCCCTTCTCCGCGCAGACCGCAGGGCCGATGCGAATCGCATGTCCGAGGGGTGGCTGAAGGCGAATCCGACGGATCTCGTGCTGCGTGGCCATCTTGGCGAACTGGCCCTGAGCGAGAAACGGTATGCGGATGCGGCCAGGATCTTTGCGCGCATGGCCGAGATGGCGCCGCAGAACCCGATCATCCTGAACAATCTGGCCTGGGCCGCCAACGAAGCGAAGGACCCGAAGGCGCTGGAGTATGCCGAGCAGGCTCTGCGCCTCGCCCCGGACAACCCGGCGATCATCGATACCGTGGGCACCATCCAGGTCGCCAGCGGGGCGGTCGATGCCGGCCTGGCCAACCTGCGGCGCGCGGTGTCGATCGGTCCCGACCTGCTGCCGCTGCAGCTGAACCTCGTGAAGGCGCTCGCCAAGGCCGGACGCAAGGACGAGGCGCGCAGCCAGCTCGATGCGCTGATGCCGCGCCTGCAGGAGGGCACCCCGATGCATCAGGAGGCGCGTGCGCTGCAAGCGTCGCTCTGATCCCCCGATCCCAGGGTTGGCGATCCAGCGTGGCGTGTGCGATAAAGAGTCATGGACAAGACAAGTTGCCCGGTCCCGGTCGGCAGGATTGCGCGGCCACGCCTCCGGCGCCTTCCACGGCTGCTGGGGTTGGCGGTCGCGCTGGCCTCGACCGTTTGCGCCGCGGCCGGTGAGGGCGCGTTCGAGCGTGCGCTCGCCGAGCAGGCGCGCTATCTCGCCACCGAGGCGCTGGCCTACGAACACGGCGAGGGCGTGCCGCGCGACCAGTCGTATGCGGCCTTGCTCTACTGCGAGTCCGCGCGCCTCGGCGATAGCGAGGGCATGTACGCGCTTGGCTGGATGTACGCCAACGGCCGTGGCGTCGAGCGCAACGACGCCTACGCCGGCACGCTCTTCGCGATGGCGGCCGCGAAAGGCGATGAACATGCGCAGCGCATGTTGCGGTACACCGGCGAATACACCGGTGACGTACCGGACTGCCTGCACACGCCTTCGACCCAGATCGTGCAGCGCTGGCCGGTCGAGGCGCTGATCGCGCGCCTGCCGCCGGTGCGTCAGGCGGTTGCGCGCATGCTCGCCGAGCTGGCCCCCAAGTACGGCGTGCGCCCCGAGTTCGCCCTCGCGATCGGGCTGACCGAGTCGGCCCTGAACCCCGACGCGCTCTCGCCCAAGAACGCGATGGGCGTCATGCAGCTCATCCCCGCCACGGCCGAGCGCTTCAATGTCGGCAAGCCCTACGATCCCGAGCAGAACATCCGTGGCGGCCTCGCCTACCTGCGCTGGCTGCTGGCCTATTTCGAGGGCGACATCGCGCTCGCCGCAGCGGCCTACAACGCCGGAGAGGGTGCGGTGGACCGCTATCGGGGGGTGCCGCCGTATCGCGAGACGCGTGCCTACGTGGAGCGCATCCTGCGTCACGTCGGTCAGGATCGCCATCCCTACGACAGCCGCGTGGTCCCCCCCAGCCCGATGTTGCGCAAGCTCCGCCTCGCTCTGGAAGAGGAACACGAGTCATGAATCCCCGCCCGGAGACGCGTGCGCGGCGTCGGCTGCTGGCCTGCGCGCTCGCCCTTCCCGCCGCGCTCGCCCTGGCCCCGATCGCACGTGCCGAGCTGGCGTCCACGCTGGCGCGCGTCAAGCCCTCGGTCGTCGCCGTCGGTACCTATCAGCGTACACGCAGCCCGGCCTTCCAGTTCCGTGGTACCGGCTTTGCGGTCGGCGACGGCATGCTGGTCGCCACCAATGCCCATGTCCTGCCTGACGAGATCGACGGCGCGAAGATGGAGGCGCTCGTCATCGTGCTTCCGGGCGACGACCTCACCGGAGCGGTGCGACCGGTGAAGGTGGTGGCCACGGAGCGCGCGCAGGATCTCGCCTTGCTCCGGCTCGAAGGCGGGCCGCCGCTGCCTGCGCTTCGTCTCGCCGGCGGGGGCGGCGTGGTCGAGGGCCAGGAGGTCGCCTTCACCGGCTTCCCGATCGGTGCCGTGCTCGGCATGACCCCGGTGACGCACCGCGGCATCGTCTCGGCGATCACGCCGATCGCGATTCCTCAGGCCAATTCTCGCGATCTCAACCCGGCGCTCATCCGGCGTCTCGCCACCGATCCGTTCCGCGTCTACCAGCTCGACGCCACCGCCTATCCGGGCAACAGTGGCAGCCCGCTCTACGATCCCGCCAGTGGCGAGGTGATCGGCGTGCTCAACATGGTGTTCGTGAAGTCGACCAAGGAAAAGGTGCTCGCCGATCCGTCGGGCATCAGCTACGCCATCCCCGTCGAGTACCTGCAGCGCCTGATCGCCGGCCGGAACTAGGCGCGCACGAGCATGCCCGCAAGCGTCAGGCGTCGCCCAGAATCGCGTCGACGAGCGCCGCCGGGCTGGCCACCGCGCGCCAGTGCGGCGCCATCTCGGTCGACTCCAGGCTGCCGTAACCCCAGGTCGCGGCGATGAAGGGCAGCCGGTTGGCGTCGGCCGATTCGCCGTCCTCGCTGCGGTCGCCCACATAGACCGCATCGCCACGGGCGATGCCGCGATCCTGCAGCAGGCGCGCGATCATCGAGGCCTTGTCGGGCAGGCGTGGCTCGAACAGGTCGAGCGCATACACCGCGGCGAAATACCCGCTCCAGCCCAGGTGCTCGAGGATCAGTCGTGTCGGCAGCAGGCGCTTGTTGGTCGCGATCGAGAGCGTGCAGCCGGCCGCGCCGAGGCGGCGCAGCATCGCGTCGACGCCGGCGTAGGCCGCGGTCTGGCGGTAGCCGCGGCTGTCGTAGCTCGCCTTGAAGCCGGCTGCGAGCGCGTCGATCACCCCGATGTCGGTGGTCCCGGCGAGCATGCGCAGGGTCTCGAGCAGCGGCGGGCCGACGATGCCCGCGTCGATCGCGATCACCGGCTGGTGACCCGTGCTGGCGAAGGCGTCGCGGTAGCTCGCGAGGATGGCGGGGGCGGAGTCGATCAGGGTGCCGTCGAGGTCGAACAGCACCTGGGAGTAGCGGGGCATCGGGCTCGTGCGATCGGGAAGCACGCCTCCGGTCCCCGAATCGAGCGCCTGCCGAGCAAGCCGCGACCAACCGTTTACAACACCGAAAACGCGAATGAGTGGTCCCGTCACCAGGAATCGAACCTGGATCTGGCGCTTAGGAGGCGCCCGTTCTATCCATTGAACTATGACGAGGACTCGGGGACGCGCATTCTAGCCGTTCGGCGGCGTCGGACCAAGCGCGCTTTGATCCACGCCTTGGTCTGTGCGTGGCGGGAACAGGAAGGCATGGGGCGTGCGCAGCAGGCGGCGCAGCAGCAGGCCGCCGAGCGAGCGGCTCTGCGCGAAGGTGATGCGGCGTGCGCGCATCGCCACGCTAAGCGTCAGCGCGAAGCTCACCGTCAGGTTGGTGAGGCCGATCAGCAGCACGCCGGCGAAGGCGATCGCCGCGGTCGTCAGCGGGATCGAGAAGTCGAGTGCCGCCGCGGCGTAGCCGAGGTAGGCCGACGAGAAGGCGATGTGGCGGATGTCGATCGGCAGGCCGAACAGTACCCCCAGGCCGGTGGCGCCGCCGAGCAGGAAACCGAAGAAGAAGTTGCCGACGAGGGCACCGATGTTCTGCTCGACGTAGTCCGCGAGCTTGCGCAGGCGGCGCTCGCCGAGCAGGCGGCGCAGGCCGCGCAGTTGGGTGAGCCGCTGCGGAATGCGGTTGTAGGCCGAGAGGTTGTCGTAATAGGCGGCGATCAGCCCCGACGTGAACAGGCACACGCCTGCGATCGCGGCGAAGAACAGCGCGCCGCCCAGCGGGTGGATCTCGTCCAGCAGCTTGTGCGCCTTCTCCGGGGGGATGAAATGGCTGCCGGTGGCGAGGTGGATCAGCACGCCCACGCCGATCGCCACCGGGATCGCCACCCCGATGTTGCCAAGGATGGCGCCGATCTGGCTGCGGATCGTGCGCACGATCAGGTCGGCGAGTGCCTCCAGGTCGCGCGTCTTGCCCCTGGCCTCGCCGATCGAGGCGGCGATCGCGTTCGCGGTCATCGCCGGCTGCTTGGTCGCGACCGTGCCGCCGAGCATGTGGATCAGCATGAAGCCGAGGCCGTAGTTCAGGCAGAAGGACAGCAGCTCGTTGAGCGGTGCCATGCCCTGGCTGCCGAGCACGAGCTTGTTCGCCGCCATGAAGGCGATGATCAGCCCGCCGAGCGCGGCCGATGCGAACAGCCCGAAATACTCGCTGCGCGAACTGGTGATGTAGTGCTCGCCGGTGCGGCTCGCGCTCTCGGTCATGCGCAGCGACAGCAGCTCGACGTTCTGGCCCCAGTAGTCGGAGAGGATGTTCTTGCGGCACTCGGCGCGCACCAGGGTCTTGAACAAGCGCACGATGCGGGGCGCGGCGTCCTCGACCACGCGCCGGATGCGCAGCTCGCCGAGCAGCGCGATGAGCTCGTGGATGCGCTCCAGGTGCTGGCGCAGGCGCTCGAGCTTGAAGGTCAGCGTCAGGCTGGTGCCCACCCGCATCGCGCGCTTGCGCACCCGCTGCAGCACCTCGTCGCACTGGTGCAGCATCACGGTGAGGTGCTTGTCGTCGGCGATCAGGGCGCCCGGGGTGGTCCACCACGCCTTGTAGTGGCCGATGTAGGCGAGCAGCTCGGCGTTCTGCGCGAGGAAGGGGGATTCGTGCTCCTCGAGGTGGGGATCGATGCGCACCAGCTCGCGGTCGAGCCCGATCGCCGAGACGTGGAAGGAGAGCACGCGCAGCGACTCGAGGATCTCGCCCACCGCGCTCGGCAGCGGGCTGGCGTCTTCCTCGAACATCGGGGTCTGGTGTCCGACCAGCAGGCGGAGGAAGTCCTGCCAGGCCTCGTCCGCGATGGCGCGCACCCAGACTTCGTCATCCACGCGGTGGAAGACCGCGGAGAGGAGGTCCTTGAGGTGGGTGGTGTCGAGCAGCTCGGGCAGCATGCGGCTGCCGAACCTGCGCGAGGTCTCGGAGAAGAACCCGGTCGAGGGCAGGAGGCCGGAGGAGACGTACATCGTCACCTGCTTGCGCTCGGCGAAGAGCTCCAGCACCGCCGTGCGCAGGTTCGCCAGCAGATCGGGCCGGCGCGCGAGCAGGTTACCGAGTTCGCGCAAGTTCCCGGTGGCCTGGTCGGTGTCGGTCGGGCGCGCGGGGCGCAGCTTGTCGACCAGTGCGGACCACAGCCGGACCGGATCCTGGTCCGGCTGGCCGAAGCGTTCGAGCAGTTTTTCCATTCGTTTCCCGTGTTCCGTATCCGCCTCGCGGCCGCGCCAGGCGCGACCGTCGCGCGCTGAACCGGGTCGCCGCGCGGCGGTTTTGTGCACTGCATTATGCGGGATTCCGCCGGAGCCGCCAGCGCGGGGCTAGAATCGCCACCCCGATCCGACCCGCGGCCCGCGCGCCGTGCCCGCCAAGATGCCGCTCCTCGCCGTAGATAACGCCTGCCTCGCCTTCGGTCACGTCGACCTGCTCGATCACGTGAGCTTCCAGCTCGACGCCGGGGAGCGCGTGGCGCTCATCGGGCGCAACGGCTCGGGCAAGTCCAGCCTTCTGCGCGCGCTCGCCGGCCAGGCGGCGCTCGATGATGGCACAGTGTGGCGGCAGGCTGAAATGGTCACGGCATACGTGCCGCAGGAGCCGGATTTCGAGCTCGGGCGCGACGTCTTCGAGACCATCGCCGACGGCCTGGGCGCCGCCGCCCGCCTGCTCGTCGACTACCATGCTGCCATGCTGGAGGTCGCCGAGCACGCCAGCCCCGAGGCCATGGCCCGGCTGGACGGCCTGCAGCATGCGGTCGAGGCCGCGGGCGGCTGGCGGCTCAACCAGCGCGTCGAGCAGGTGGTCGCCCGACTCGGACTCGACCCGGCGGCAAAGGTTTCCAGCCTCTCCGGCGGCGGCGTCAAGCGCGTGGCGCTGGCGCGCGCGCTGGTCGCCGAGCCCGACCTGCTGCTACTCGACGAACCCACCAACCACCTCGACCTCGACGGCATCCTGTGGCTCGAAGGGCTGATCCGCGACTTCCGCGGTGCCGTCATCGTCATCACCCACGACCGCGTCTTCCTCGACAACGTCGCCACCCGCATCATCGAGCTCGACCGCGGCCGGCTGGCGAGCTACCCGGGGCGCTTCTCCGACTACCAGCGCCGCAAGGCGGAAGAGCTCGAAGCCGAGGAGAAGGCCGCCGCGCGCTTCGACAAGTTCCTCGCCCAGGAGGAGGTGTGGATCCGCAAGGGCGTGGAGGCCCGGCGCACCCGCAACGAAGGCCGCGTGCGTCGGCTCGAGGCCCTGCGCAACGCGCGCGCCGCGCGTCGCGACCGCCTCGGCGACGTCAGCCTGGCGGTCGACACCGGCGACAAGAGCGGCCAGATGGTCGCGGAGCTCACCGACGTCTCCAAGCGCTACGGCGACAAGGTGGTGGTGCGCGATTTCTCCACCCGCATCCTGCGCGGCGATCGCATCGGCTTCATCGGCCCCAACGGCGCCGGCAAGACCACGCTGTTGAAGCTCATCCTCGGCGAGGTCGAGCCCGACGCGGGCACGGTGCGCCGCGGCACCCGGCAGACGGTGGCCTATTTCGACCAGCTGCGGGCCCAGCTCGACCCCGAGCTGCCGCTCACCGAGGTCATCAGCCCGGGCTCGGATTTCGTCGAGATCGGCGGCGAGAAGAAGCACGTCATCGGCTACCTCGGCGACTTCCTGTTCGCGCCGCAGCGCGCGCGCTCACCGGTCAAGTCGCTCTCCGGCGGCGAGCGCAACCGCCTGCTGCTGGCGCGTCTGTTCGCCCGCCCGGCCAACGTGCTGGTGCTCGACGAGCCCACCAACGACCTCGACATCGAGACCCTCGACCTGCTGGAGGAGCTGCTTGCCGGCTACGACGGCACGCTCTTCCTCGTCAGCCACGACCGCGCCTTCCTCGACAACGTGGTCACCCAGGTGATCGCCGCCGAGGGCGACGGGCGTTGGAGCGAATACGCCGGCGGCTACGGCGACTGGCAGCGCGTTCAGGCACGGCGTGCCGAGGAGGCTGCCGCGCGCGAGGCGACGGCGCGCGAGAGCGCCAGGCGCAGCGCTCCGCCCACGGACAAGGCGCGCGCCGCCGAGCCCAAGGCCGCGAACCGCCCGACCAAGCTGTCCTTCAACGAAAAGCGCGAGCTCGAGGCCTTGCCCGAGCGCATCGCCGCGCTCGAGGACGAGCAGACCGCGTTGCACGCGCGCATGGCCGACCCGGCGCTGTACCAGAACGCCCCGCAGGAGGTCGCGCAGATCAAGGCGCGGATGGAGGCGCTGGACGGCGAGATCGAGACCGCGATGCTGCGCTGGGAAGAGCTCGAGTCGCGCGCGGCAGGTTGAGCGCGAGGCGGGCCGCGGCGCGGATGACCCGCGCCGTAATCGCGACTTGCGTCGCTCCTACGAACCCGGCGCCGCGAAGACCGCCGCGCTTGCGGAGCCGCGCCGTAATCGCGACTTGCGTCGCTCCTACGGAACCGGCGCCACGAAGACCGCCGCGCTTGCGGAGCCGCGCCGTAATCGCGACTTGCGTCGCTCCTACGAAACCGGCGCCGCGAAGACCGCCGCGCTGACGGAGCCGCGCCGTGATCGCGACTTGCGTCGCTCCTACGACACCGGCGCCGCGAAGACGGCCGCGCTGACGGAGCCGCGCCGTAATCGCGACTTGCGTCGCTCCTACGGAACCGGCGCCGCGAAGACCGCCGCGCTGACGGAGCCGCGCCGTAATCGCGACTTGCGTCGCTCCTACGAAACCGGCGCCACGAAGACCGCCGCGCTGACGGAGCCGCGCCGTAGGAGCGACGCAAGTCGCGATCCACGGTGACGAACCGTCCACCGTGCCGGGCAAGGGCGCCGCGACTTCTGCGGCCCGCGCTAGAACACGCCGATCTGCCCGAACCACGCCGTCGCCGCGCTGGCGCCGAGGAAGACCGCGGCGTGGAAGGCGGCGATCCAGCGGTACTGGCGACCGATGCGCTCGGGGTCGAGGTCCGAGATCAGGTACAGGCGGCCGCCGCTCGGCGGGCGCATCAGGTGCAGCTCCGGCGCGGCGAGCGCCTCGGCCTGGCGCTGGCGCACCTCGCGACGCGCCTGGGCGCGGGCGAGCTCCCACTCGCGCAGGTCGATCTCGCCGTCGCCGTCGAGGTCGAAGCGCTGCAGCAGGGCGGGGCGGTCGGCCTTCCAGGCGGTGAGCAGCTCGCGCACCTCGGTCGTGGTGTCGGTGCGCACGTCGGCGCTGCCCAGGGTGGCGAAGTCGCCGATCACATAGAGCTTGTCGTGCTCGATCAGAGACCATTGCGTGTAGCGCAGATCGTCGCGCACGAACACGTCGCGTCGCCGCACCAGCATCTCCGCGCCCTCCGGGTCGACCACACAGCGCGCGCTGCCGTCGTCGAGCAGAAAGGAGGACGCGCTGGTGTCCGTGCTCACCACCCGCCACTCGCCGTTGCGCTGGCGGCGCTCGATGCGCAGGCGGTACCACAGCACCGGCAGCGCATTCACCGGCGACAGCAGCGGATCGCCGTCCAGCGGCGCGGCGCGGCCCCGCAGTTCGGTGTAGCCCTGCGCCGCCGAGACGATGCGCGCGGTCGGGGTGTCGGCGATCAGGCGCGCGTGGCGCAGCGCGCGCAGAGTGCCGAGCAGGCCGGTGCCGAGCAGCACCGCGAGCGCGGCCAGGCTGCCCGGGCCGGGGCCCAGGCGCAGTGCGAGTGCGATCGCGCCGAGCTGGATGGCCGGTAACGCGAGGTCTGCCCGCAGGTGGCGAAGGTGCACGAGCATGGTGGGGTACCGGGTGGTGTCGATCGCGGCGGGGCGAGCGGGCCTGCGTGCGCTGCGGCAAGATCGCCGACGGGCCCGGGGCCGGTTCCGCGCCGGTCCGGTTCGTCCGCGACGCCGATCGTGCGGCGCTCGCCACGCGCGCTCAGCTGCCGAACAGCGCCTTCAGATCGACATCCGCCTTCTCAGCGATGCTGAACTGCAGCAGCGGCTGCTCGCTGTAGCCGAGCGGGCGCGCGATCAGCAGGTCGGGGAACTGCTCGATGCGCACGTTGTGTACATTGACCGCCTCGTTGTACCACTCGCGGCGGTCGGCGATGGCGTTCTCGAGCGCGGTGATGCGGCTCTGCAGCTGCATGAAGTGCTCGTTGGCGCGCAGCTCGGGGTAGGCCTCGGCGACCGCGAAGATCTGCCCCAGCCCGCTGCGCAACAGCTGCTCGGCGGCACCGAGCGCGGGCACGTCGTGGGTCTCGCGCGCCTGGGCGACGCGCGCGCGCGCCTCGGTCACGCGCGCGAGCGTGTCCTGCTCGAACTGCTTGTACTGGCGGCACACCTCGACCAGCTTGGGGAGTTCGTCGTGGCGCTGCTTGAGCAGCACGTCGATGTTGGCCCAGGCCTTGGCGAGGTTGTGCTTGAGCTGCACTAGGCCGTTGTAGATCACCACGCCGTACACCAGCGTGAGGACGACGAGGCCGAGGAGGACTGCGCTGCCGATGCTCATTGCGGGGACTCCATTGCGAATGCGCGCATCTTATACTCGCGCCCTCGCGCCACGTGTTGCGCATGCCACGGTGGCGGCGAATCGCCTCCCTCGCAGCGGAAATTCCCATTTTGCTCTTCTCGTCTTCCTCCCTTCCCGTCTTCCTGCGCCGCCCCGCGGTCGTCATGGCCTGCGGCGCGCTGATCCTCACGCTGGCCATGGGCGTGCGCCACACCGGCGGCCTGTTCCTGCAGCCGATGACGCTCGACCACGGCTGGTCGCGCGAGCTGTTCTCCTTCTCGATCGCGCTGCAGAACCTGCTGTGGGGCGTGTTCCAGCCCTTCGCCGGCGCCTTCGCCGACCGCCACGGCGCCGGCCGCACCCTGGTGGGCGGGGCGCTGCTCTACATCCTGGGCCTGGTGATCATGGCTCACGCCGACAGCGCGCTCGGCCTCAACCTCGGCGCCGGCCTGCTGATCGGCATGGGCCTCTCGGGCACCACCTTCAGCGTGGTGCTGGGCGTGATCGGGCGCATGGCCGCGCCGGAGAAGCGCAGCCTCGCGCTCGGCATCGCCTCGGCCGGCGGCAGCTTCGGCCAGTTCGCGGTGCTGCCGGTGGGACAGGGGCTGATCACCGCCTTCGGCTGGCAGGACGCGCTGCTGTGGATGGCGGTGGGCATCGCCTTCATCATCCCGCTCGCCGCCGCGGTCACCGGCACCAGCGAGCGCGGCGGCGGTGTCGAACAGTCGCTGCGCCAGGCGCTCGCCGAGGCGATGCGCACGCCGAGCTTCCACTTCCTGTTCTGGAGCTTCTTCGTGTGCGGCTTCCAGACCGCCTTCGTCATGCTGCATCTGCCCGCCTACGTGGTCGACATGGGTCTGTCGGCCAACATCGGCATGAGCGCGGTGGCGATGATCGGGCTGTTCAACATCTTCGGCTCCTTCCTGTCGGGCTGGCTGGGCGGCCTCTACAGCAAGAAGTGGCTGCTGGCGTGGATCTACGCGTTGCGTATCGTGGCCATCCTGGCGCTGATGCTGTTCCCGCTCAGCCCGCTCACGCTCTACGTCTTCGCCGCGGTGATGGGCCTGCTGTGGCTGGGCACGGTGCCGCTCACCAGCGGCCTGGTCGGCCACATCTTCGGCCTGCGCTACGTCGGCATGCTGTACGGCATCGTCTTCCTCGGCCACCAGATCGGCGGCTTCCTGGGGGCCTGGCTGGGCGGGCGCATCTTCGACCTCAGCGGCTCGTACGAGATGGCGTGGTGGCTGTCGATCGCGCTCTCGGTGATGGCGGCGGCGCTGTCGCTGCCGGTGCGCGAGGCGCCGCTCGCAAGGCTGGCGGCGCGATGAGGAAGGGCCTGCTGCGGCTGGCGCTCGTCGTGCTGGGGGCGCTCGCGCTCGGCCTGCTCTTCGCCGCCTACCAGCAGCCGGCGCTGCTGCTCGATTTCGGCAACCTGATCCTGCTGTGCGGGTGAGCGTCTGGACGGCTGCAGTCGCGACTCGCGTCGCTCCTACGGCGCGCCGAACCGCCTCGACCGCCCCCGAAGCCGCGCCGCCTTTCGCAGGAGCGACGCGAGTCGAGATTACTTTTCGCAGGAGCGACGCGAGTCGAGATTACGGCCCACGAGCCAGCACCGTCCGCTCATCCCGGCCCTCCCGCCCGATCGCGACTCGCGTCGCTACGGCGCGCCGCGGTGGTGTCGGGCGGGCGGCGATCGCGACTTGCGTCGCTCCGGGTCGCCGCGGTGGTTTCGGCAGGTTTCGGCGCCGCGGCGGTTTTCGTAGGAGCGACGCAAGTCGCGATGTCAGAGCCCCGGACGCGCGGCGGTTTTCGTAGGAGCGACGCAAGTCGCGATTCCGGCAGCGGACGTGCTGCGGCGCGCATCCGCTGTCGATCGGGTCGGTCCATGACCACAGTGCCGCTGCGGGCGCCGCCGGGGTCCTGCAAGCGTCACTCCCGGCGCGCCGAACCCGCCCTGCGCATTCACTCCGGCGGCACGTCCGGCAGCAGGCGGGCGCGCAGCTCGGAGGGAACCCCCAGGCGCTGCAGCAGGCTCTCGCGCGGCTGGTGCAGCAGCGCTTCGAGCTCGGCCAGATCATCTGCCAGCGTCGGGCTCGTCCATCCGCGCGCCTGGTGGCGGGCGAAGCGGGCGGCCAGCGTGATCGTGCGCACGCGCGGGTTGTCGGCGTGACCGCTGTCGAGCAGCCCGGCGAGCAGCTCCGGCAGCCGCCAGGCGTCGATCAATGCGTTCTGGAGCTCCGCCGCGCTGACGCCGAACACGTCACGCTGAACCTCCGCCGCGGAGCGCGCGGGTTCGGCCTGGCGGCGTGCGATCGCCTCCAGGGTGAGCGTGGGGGCGTGGATCGCGCACACGATCTCCGTGGCCTCGCGCAGCAGGGTGGCGACGGTGATCTCCTGCACCTCGTGATCGCGCCGCATCGTCGCGAACTCGCGCGCGAGCGTGGCTGCCCGGCGTGCGCGCGCGATCAGCTTGAGCGCCACGACGAGCGCCTTCGGGTGCGCCGCGAGGGTGTCTTCCACCGTGGGAAGATCGGAGAAGGTGGCGAAGAACGGCTCCACGCCCAGCATCAGCACCGCGCGCTCGATGGTGGTGATGTCGTGGTTCTGCGAGGCGCGCCGGTTCGCCTCGAGATGCGTGAGCAGGCGCAAGGTCATCAGCGGATCGGCCAGCACCACCGCGGCGATCTCGCGTGCGCCCGGCGCAGGATCCGCGCTGCGCAGTTCCTCGAAGGCGCGTACGGTGTGGCGCAGGACGGGCAGTCCGGCGCGGGTGAAGGCGTCGATGTAGGCTGCGGAGGAGGGCAGGGGGCTGGGCAGCAGGGGCATGTTCGCGGTCTCTGGCGCGGTCGGGTGGCGGTGGTGCGGCGCATGGAATCAAACCGGGATGACGGCCGCCGCGGCGCAAACTTGAGGCGAGCGCGCCGTGTTCGGGCAGATTCGCAGTTGCGGCTATAATTATGAATCAACGCAGCCTCCAGGCTGGCCGCCACATCGACAGGAGACTTCCGCATGAATCCCTTCAAGGCCTTCGTGATCGACCAGGACGAGAACCGCAAGGTGGTCGGCGGCATGCGCACGATGAGCGCCGACCAGCTCGATGCGGGCGAGGTGACGATCCGCGTCCACTACTCCAGCATCAACTACAAGGACGCGCTCGCTGCGACCGGCGCCGGCAAGATCATCCGTCGCTTCCCCTGCGTCGGCGGCATCGACCTGTGCGGCGAAGTGGTCGACAGCGCCGATGCGCGCTTCAGGCCGGGCGACAAGGTGATCGCCACCAGCTTCGACATCGGGGTCGCCCACCATGGCGGCTATGCCGAGTACGCGCGCGTGCCGGCGGGCTGGGTCGTGCCCTTGCCGGCGGGGCTCGATCTCTTCGAGGCGATGGCGCTGGGCACCGCGGGCTTCACCGCCGCGCTCGGCATCGTGCGCATGGAGGACAACGGCCTCGCCCCGGCCAACGGGCCGGTGGTGGTCACCGGCGCCACGGGTGGCGTCGGCGCGCTGGCCATCGACATGCTGGCGCAGCTCGGTTACCACGTGGTCGCGCTCACCGGCAAGGATGCCGAGGCCGACTACCTGAAGATGCTCGGCGCGGCGGAGATCCTGCCGCGCTCCTCCATCGACTTCGACAAGGTGCGACCGCTCGAGGCGGCGCGCTGGGCCGGCGCGGTGGATAACGTCGGCGGGCAGATCCTGCACTGGGTGCTGGCGACCATGAAGCAGGCCGGCACGGTGGCGAGCATCGGCAACGCGGCGAGCTTCAACGTCGATACCACGGTGTTCCCGCTCATCCTGCGCGGGGTGAGCCTGCTCGGGGTGGATTCGGGCTACATGGGCTTCCCGACCCGGCAGCGCGTTTGGGAGCGCCTGGCCACCGACCTCAAGCCGCGCCACCTCGCCGCGATCACGCGCACGATCGACTTCGACGCGTTGCCGGGCGCCTTCGACGACTTCATCCACGGCCGCGTCAAGGGGCGCACCGTCGTGCGCATCGGCGCCTGAGCCGACGAACGCCATGGACCCGGGCGCGCTGACGACGGACGGGGACGGCAGGCTGCCGCGCATCCTCGTCGTGGACGACTCGCGCATGGTGCGCGCGTCCATCGTCAAGCACATCCGCGGTCGTTTCGAGGCGCGCGAGGAGCCCGACGGCGAGGCCGCCTGGGAGGCGCTGCTGGTCGATCCGGCGATCGAGATCGTGCTCACCGACATCGGCATGCCGCGCCTGGACGGCTACGGCCTGCTCGGGCGCCTGCGTGCCTCGAAGCTGCCGCGGGTGCGCGACCTGCCGGTGGTGATCATCTCCGGCGACGAGGACGAGTCCGCGCGCGCGCGCGCGCTCGCCCTCGGCGCCAACGGCTTCGTCACCAAGGGCACGGGCGGAGTCGAGCTGCTCGCCACGCTGATGTCGCTGCTGCGCCTGTCCAAGGCGCAGGGCGAACTCGAGCGCAGCCGCGCCGCGCTCGAGCGCCAGAGCCCGGTCGACCCCGAGTCGGGCCTGGCGACCGAGGCCTACCTCGAGCATCACGGCGCCCAGGCCGTGGCCGAGGCGCGCCGGCGCCAGGCCGACATCGGCGCGATGGTGATCGAGATCGACCAGTTCGACGAGCTCGCAACGCGCTACGGCGTGCAGGTGGTGCAGCTCATCCTGCGCAAGCTCGGCAAGCTGGTGAGCGGGCGCATCCGCGCCGAGGACACCTTGTCGCAGCACGGCCAGGCCTGCTTCGCGCTGCTGTCGCCGGGCATCGACCGCGTGTCCACCTGCGCCTTCGCGCTGCGCCTGCGCGCCAGCGTCGAGAAGCTGGTGATGGCCTACCGCGACGAGCGCATCCGCGTGACCCTGAGCATCGGCGTCGCCAGCGCGGTCACCGACGGTCGCGAGGCCATCGGCGCGCTGCTCGCGCTCGCCCGGGAGCGCGCCACGCAGGCGCACACGGCGGGTGGCAACCGCGTCGTCGCCGAGGGCGGCGAGGTCGACCCGGCGGCGATCGAACGCGAGCTTGCGCGCGTCCCCAGCGTCGATGGCGCGCTGCGCCTGCTGCGCGCCGGCGCGCGTGACGAGGTGGCCGGGCAGTTGCCCGAGCTCGTCGGGGCGCTGCTGCCGCTGCTCGAATTGCTAGAATCCAGGCTTCAATCCGGATTACCGCTCGCAAGACTCCGCGAGTTCCACGACAAGGGCGGGGGCGGATGAGTGGAGGGCGGCCGCACCCGCAGGCCGTCCCCAACAGGTGTGCCCGCGGGCTTCGCTGCGCTGTCCCGGCGCCGCGCTGCCGGTGGCACGTCGAGTTCGACAACACGATCATTGAAGGCAGAAGGGAGAGGAAGCAATGACCGATTACCAGCAGTTCCACCGCCGTTCCATCGAAGACCGCGACGGCTTTTGGGCCGAGCAGGCGCAGCTCGTGCACTGGAACAAGCCCGCGGAGAAGATCTGCGACTATTCCAAGCCGCCATTCGTCAAGTGGTTCAAGGGGGGCGAGACCAACCTGTGCTACAACGCCGTCGATCGCCACGCCGCCGCGCGCCCGAACGACCGTGCGCTGGTGTATATCTCGACCGAGACCGACGAGGAGAAGGTCTATTCCTTCGCCGAGCTGCAGCGCGAGGTCGAGCGCATGGCGGCGATCTACCAGGAGCTCGGCGTCAAGCGCGGCGATCGCGTGCTGATTTACATGCCGATGATCGCCGAGGCCGCGTTTGCCATGCTGGCCTGCGCGCGCATCGGCGCGATCCACTCGGTGGTGTTCGGCGGTTTCGCGGCCGGCTCGCTCGCCACCCGCATCGACGACGCCAAGCCGGTGCTGATGGTCAGCTCGGATGCCGGCATGCGCAACGGCAAGCCGGTGCCCTACAAGCACCTGGTGGATGAAGCCTGCAAGCTCGCCGAATTCCCGCCCGCCAAGGTGCTGATCGTCGATCGCGGCCTGGACAAGGGCTTCCCCAAGGTGGAAGGCCGTGACGTCGACTACGCCGAGCTGCGTGCCAGGCACCTGGACGCCAAGGTCCCGGTCGTGTGGCTCGAGTCCTCCGAGCCGAGCTACATCCTGTACACCTCCGGCACCACCGGCAAGCCCAAGGGCGTGCAGCGCGACACCGGCGGCTACACCGTGGCCCTGACCGCGTCGATGAAGCACATCTTCACCGGCGGCGCGGGCGAGACCATGTTCTCGACCTCGGACATCGGCTGGGTGGTCGGCCACAGCTACATCATCTATGGCCCGCTGCTCGCGGGCATGGCCACGATCATGTACGAGGGCACGCCGCTGCGCCCCGACGCCGGCATCTGGTGGCAGATCGTCGAGAAGTACAAGGTCACGGTGATGTTCTCCGCGCCCACCGCGGTGCGCGTGCTCAAGAAGCAGGACCCGGCCTTCCTCAAGAAGTACGACCTGTCCTCGCTCAAGCACCTGTTCCTCGCCGGCGAGCCGCTCGACGAGACCAGCCACCAGTGGATCATGGAAGAGCTCGGCATCCCGGTCATCGACAACTACTGGCAGACCGAGACCGGCTGGCCGATGCTCGCCATCTGCCGCGGCGTGGAAGACAGCCCGATCAAGCTCGGCTCGCCCGCCTTCCCGGTCTATGGCTACGACCTGCGCATCTTCCGCGAGGACGGCACCGAGTGCGGCGCCAACGAGAAAGGCATCGTCGGCATCGTGCCGCCGCTGCCGCCGGGCTGCCTGTCCACCGTGTGGGGCCAGGACGACCGCTTCGTCAGCACCTACTTCAGCCTGTTCACCGAGCCGGTGGTGTATTCCTCGTCCGACTGGGGCATCAAGGACGACAAGGGCTACTACACCATCCTCGGCCGCATGGACGACGTGATCAACGTCGCCGGCCACCGTCTCGGGACCCGCGAGATCGAGGAGGCGGTGCAGACCCACCCGGCGATCGCCGAGGTGGCGGTGGTGGGCGTGGCCGACGAGTTGAAGGGCCAGATGCCGATGGCCTTCGCGGTGGTCAAGAACGCCGCCGATGTCGACACGCCCGAGAAGCGTGCCGCGCTCGAGAAGGAGGTCATGAAGAAGGTGGACGAGAGCCTGGGTGCGATCGCGCGTCCGGCGCGGGTGCACTTCATCGGCGGCCTGCCCAAGACGCGTTCGGGCAAGATGCTGCGGCGCTCGATCCAGGCGCTGGCTGAGGGACGCGACGCCGGCGACCTGACCACGATCGACGATCCGAGCACGCTCGAGCAGATCAAGGCGGCCTTGAAGAGCTGAGCGTCCTTGCCGCGCTGCGGCCCGTCCCGGGCCTGCAGCGCTGAAAAAGGCCTTTGGCCACGGGCGATGCTCCGTGGCCAAAGGCCTTTTCTTTCATGCCCGCAGGGGCGCGGGCGGACTACCCGTTGTGGGTGGTGGGCAAGCCTTGCTGGCCCTTGCCCCGCCCGGCCTCCTCGAACCCGCGCCCGATCTCCGCGCGTACCCGCTGCCACAAGGGGTGCAGGATGGGACGCATGTTGCGGATGATCTCGTCGACGTGCATCACCGAGGGAATGCGCCGTCCGCGGTGCTCGATCGCCTGCCCGATCTGGATGACCTCGACCCCGAGCTTGGTGAAATGCGCGGCGAGGCGCGGCTCGGTGAGCACGAACACGGTGTCGATGCCGCTGCAATCGGCCAGCGCCACGGCGCCCAGCAGCAGGCTCGTCGGCACGAAGGGAAAACGCGGCCGATCCCCGTCTGAGAAGTCCGAGCTGTCGATGTGGACCGGGGTGTGCTCCTCGCCGCGGCGACGCCGGTAATCCCGGTGCACCGCCAGCCTGGAGATCTCGGCGATGCGTTCGCGCGGCAGCCGGGCCGGGTCGATGATCGACCGATCCAGCGCCGCGGCGCAGGAAACCTCGAAGGGCAGGGGCGCGGCCGGGTCGCGCGGATCCGTCAGCACGACCCGGGTGCACCCGACCGGCCGGAAGGGTGCGGTCGCGGTCCTGAGCAGGCAATGGACGCTGCGGGCGTCGTAGTGGTCGATCTCCCGACCGTCCGGGCGCGTGCTCTCGAATTGCAGGTCCTCGCAGTACACGCTGTGACGGATGCGGAAGACCTCGTCCTTCAGGCCGTCGTCGAGTGCCGCGTCGATGCGGAAGTACTTGCTGAACCCCTCGCCGAGGTTGAGGTGGTCGATGAGCTGCATGGTGGTATGCCCTTTCGATGTTCAGATTCGCTGGCGCAGCGCTTCCACCAGTTCCGTCCTGGAAACCCGGCGAGCTGGAAAGATCGCGGCCAGTGCGGTCGCCACCACGCCGATCAGGAATGCGGTGGCGACGTTGGCGGCGTCGAGGCGGATCATCGCGGTGTATCCCGTATTGGCGCTCGGTGGGGGCGGCATCGGGATCCCGATTGCGGAGATCGCGAGCGCCAGCCCGATTCCAATGATCGCACCGAGCGTGCCGCCGATCAGGCCGAGAAACGTGTTTTCCAGCAGGATCAGGCGGAATATGTCACGTTGCCGGTTGCCCAGGGCCTGCAGGGTGCCGAATTCCCCCAGGCGCTCGAAGGCGCTCATGTTCACCGTGTTCGCCACCGAGAGCAGGACCATCACCAGGATGATCACCTGCAGCACCCCGAACTGACGGTCGTAGAGCTGCAGCGTCTTCTCGTAGAAATCCGACAGCTGCTTCCAGCTGAAGGCTTCGAGCCCGCTGCCGGCGAGTTGCGCCTGGATCGTGGCGAGCGCAGCGTCGGTGTCGCGTGTGTGGTGCAGCGTCACGACGAGCTGGTTGGCGCCTGCGGTTGCGAGGAGTTCCTGTGCCGCGGCGAGCGGAATCCGCAGCGCACGTGCGTCGAAGTCGCGCGAGAAGCTCTGGAAGATGCCGACGACCTCGAGGTCGACCGTGTTGAGCGCGCCGCCGGCCGTATTCACGAGCAAGGTCACCTGATCGCCCACCTTCAGCGCAAGCGACTGGGCCACGCCCTGGCCGACGATCATCCCGAACGCGTCGGCATCGCTCAGCGGCCTTCCGGAGACCATCTTCAGGAAGCTGCCCAGGCGGGCTTCCTTCTCCGGCTCGACGCCCTCGCCGACGATCGCCAGGTCGCGCTTGCCGTTGTTGAGCAGCCCCGAAAAACTCAGGCGGCTGGAGACGTCGCGCACCTGTGGGGTGTTCGCGATGCGTGCAGCCAGGGGCGCGGGATCGTCGATCAGGTAGCGGTCCGGCTGGCGACTGCCCTTCTCGCGAAAGCCCTCGCGAAACACCTGCACGTGCCCGGTCTCGGACTGGATGATCGCCTCGCCGAGCTGCACGAAGATGTCCTTCACGAACCCGCCGGAGAGGATCAGCCCGGTCACGCCGAAGACGATCGCGACGAGCGTCACCACGCTGCGGATGCGCTGGCGGAAGATGTTGCGCAGGGCGAGCTTGAAGAGCATTGGCGTCAGGCGTGGTGGCGGAGGGCGTCGACGATGTTCATGCGCGACGCCTTCCAGGCCGGAAGGATGCTCGCGACAACCGTGGCGAGGAAGGCGAGCAGGAAGCCTTGCAGTGCGAGCGCGGCGGAAATGTCGATCCGCCCGGTGTAGCCGCGCGACATGCCTGGCGGCGGCGGCATCGGTATGCCGACGAACGAGATGAGCTCTCCGAGTGCGAGCGCGATTCCGACGCCGAGGACGCCGGCGACCACGCCGAGCACCACGCCTTCCCAGACGAACAGGCCGAGGATGCCGAGCCGGCGTACGCCGAGCGCCATGGACGTCCCGATCTCCGTGGTGCGTTCGATCACGGCCATCGAGAGCGTGTTGGAGATGCTGAGCACGACGATGACCGCGATCAGCAGCAGGACCGCGTTCACCTGGGTTCCGAAGAGTTCGACCGTCTTGTTGTAGAAGTCCGCCAGCTCGATCCACGGGACGATCTCGTACCGATCGGCCGGCAGGGCCGCCCGGAACGCGGCGATGGCCGCATCCGTGTGCGCGGTGTCGTCGAGCAGTACCACCCAGCTGGTCGCACCGTCGACCCGCATCAGGCGACGGGCAGCCTCGATCGGGACGCGGATCGCGGTGTCGTCGTAGGCCTTCACCGGGGTCGCGAAGATGCCGGCCACCTTCAGTTCCACCGCGTTGACTCCACCGGATGCGGTCGTCGCCATGAGGACCACGGAGTCTCCAGGGTGTGCGCCGAGGTTCGCGGCCAGGCCCTCGCCGAGCACGGCCGCATCCGCTCCGGCGCTGGCGAGGTCGCTGCCCGCCAGCGTGGTGATGCCGCCGCTCAGCGGGATCTCGGCCTGCGCGTCCACGCCTTCGCCGATGAAGGAGATGGTCGCGTCATTGATGCTGACCAGGCCGGTGAACGCCAGGCGGGGAGCGACGGTGCGGATGTCGAAGGTTGGCCCGCCGCGGATGACCGAGAGGTCGCCGTCGAGCAGGAAGCGATAGGGATCGCTGGCGCCGTCGCGGAAATAGCCGGGACGGGTGATCTGCACATGCCCCAGCTGGGACTGGATGACCCCTTCCCTCATCCCCCACAGCACCCAGTTGATGAACCCCCCGGCGAGCAGAAACGAGACCACGCCGCCACAGATGATGGCGAGCGCCAGCAAGGTCCGCCGTCGATGTCGCGTCAGGTTGAGCGCTGCGATGCGGGCCTGCTGAATGGAATTGCGGACGAAGGCGCTCCACATTGCGGTGTGTGCTCGAGGTGGGATTGTTATCATAGCTTTCAAGCTAAGACCGAGGAAGGAGGCCTGTCGATGGGCGGTGACCATTTTGCATACGATGCGGCGTTCTCGCGCAACATCGGCTGGGTCACGGAGGCGGAGCAGGCCACGCTTCGGCGCAAGCGCATCGCCATCGCCGGCATGGGTGGCGTCGGCGGCGGTCATCTGCTTACCTTGGCGCGGCTCGGGATCGGGGCGTTCAACATCGCCGACTTCGATACGTTCGACATCGTCAACTTCAACCGCCAGGCCGGGGCGCTCGTTTCCTCGCTTGGCAGGCCCAAGGTCGAGGTCCTCGCCGGCATGGCGCGCGACATCAATCCCGAATGCGCGCTGCGCGTGTTTCCGCAGGGCGTGTCCGACGCCAATCTGGACGAATTCCTGGCGGGGGTCGACCTGTACGTCGATGCGCTCGATTTCTTCGCATTCGACATCCGTCGGGCCGTGTTCGCGGCCTGCCGCCGCCTCGGCATCCCCGCTGTCACTGCGGCCCCCCTGGGGATCGGTGCAGCGGTACTGATCTTCCTGCCCGACGGAATGTCGTTCGAGGAGTACTTCCGCCTCGAGGGCTGCGACGAGGAAGAGATGGCGATGCGCTTCCTGCTGGGGCTGTCGCCGGCGATGCTGCAGCTCGGCTACCTTGCCGATCCCGACAGGGTGAATCTGGCCGAGCGCCGCGGCCCCTCCACGATCGCAGCATGCCAGATATGTGCCGGGGTGATCGCGACCGAGGCCTTGAAGATCCTGCTCGGGCGCGGGGGGGTGCGGGCGGCCCCGTGGGGGTATCAGTTCGATGCCTACAAGCTGCGACTCGCGCGGACCTGGCGCCCGGGCGGCAATCGCAATCCCCTCCAGCGCATCGCCTTGTGGTTCGTTCGACGGCAACTGGAAAAAATGAAGGCGAAGGGAGGTGCTCATGTCCGACCGTGACACTCTGGTCCGCATCCTCGAGCTGGGACGCTGGGCACCGAGCGGGGACAACACCCAGCCATGGCGTTTCGAGATCGTGGAGGACGGTCTCGTCCTGGTCCACGGTTTCGACACGCGCGACGAGGTCGTCTACGACTTCGCCGGCCGCGCCAGCCACATCGCGCACGGCGCGCTGCTCGAAACCCTGCGCATCGCCGCCAGCGGCCATGGCTGCGTGGCCACCTGGGCATTGCGCTCCGGCGGCGACGATCGCCGCCCGGTGTATGAGGTGCGCGTACGGCGTGCGCAAGGGGTGCCGGTCGATCCGCTCTTCCCGTTCATCGAACAGCGCGTCGTGCAGCGACGCCCGATGCGCACCACTCCGCTGACGGCCGACCAGCGCAAGGCATTGAGCGCCTCGGTGGGCGACGCCTACGAGCTTCGCCTGTTCGAGACCTTCTCCGCGCGCGCCGCGGTGGCGCGGCTGCTGTGGGACAACGCGCGCATCCGGCTCACCTGCCCCGAGGCCTTCGAGGTTCATCGGCACGTGATCGAATGGGGCGCCCGCTTCAGCGAGGACAGGATCCCGGAGCAGGCCGTCGGGGTCGATCCGCTCACCGCCCGGCTCATGCGCTGGGTGATGCGCAGCTGGGAGCGGGTCGACTTCTTCAACAAGTACCTGATGGGCACCCTGGCGCCACGCCTCCAGCTCGACCTCCTGCCGGCCCTGGGTTGTGCGGCGCACCTGTGCGTG
Organism: Thauera sp. DNT-1; assembly: GCF_055393985.1. Classification (NCBI taxonomy): domain Bacteria; kingdom Pseudomonadati; phylum Pseudomonadota; class Betaproteobacteria; order Rhodocyclales; family Zoogloeaceae; genus Thauera; species Thauera sp. DNT-1. The sequence goes on from NZ_AP043752.1 coordinate 4,478,580, forward strand.
CTCGCGCGGCAGCGCCCGGCGGGCATGCTCGATTACGTCGGGGCGGGGATCGCCATGCAGCGCCTGTGGTTGACCGCGCACGCGGTCGGCTTGCACCTGCAGCCCGAGATGACGCCGGTCATCTTCAACTGGTATGCGGGCGCGGGTTGCAGCCTCTCGCGCCGGCCGGGCATCGACGATCGGGTGCGGCTGCTGGCAGGTCGCCTGGGTTCGCTGCTCGGTGCGGATGCGGCAGGCGGGCTGGTCGTGATGGGCAGGGTCGGGGTGTCGTCTCCGCCCGCGTCGCGCTCGACGCGCAAGGCGCTCGCCGCGCTGATGCTGGAGCGGGATGGCGCGGGTCCGCGCTAGGCGCCATGGAGTGAAACGATGCGACAGATTTCGTTGCCACAGGTCGGCGTCTTCATGGCGCTCTTCATCCTGGTCCTCCTGCTTGCGGCGGCAACCTCGTATTGGGGGCTGGGTTCCTTGCCGCTGGGGGATTTCCGTGGCGTAGTCCTGCTGCTTGGGGGCGTCGTCGCGATGTATGTGTGGGCCTTTGTCGCGTACCGGCTTTTCCTGAAGGCGATGCCGCTCGCCGAGGGCGAACTGGAGCCGGGGTCGCGGGCGGAATTCGCCGCCCAGGTGAACATTCTCTTCTATCTCCTGCTGTTCAACTCCCTGATCCGCACGCACTTCCTGCCGGTGCCGCTGATGCGGTTGGTGTACCTCGCGCTGGGGGCGCGTCTCGGCCCCAACACCTATAGCGCGGGCACGCTGCTCGACCCGCCGCTGACCGAGTTCGGCGCGAACTGCATCATCGGCCACGATGCCGTGCTGTATGCGCACGCGATCGAGGGAAGCCGCTTCGCGCTGGCCAGGATCCGCATCGGCGACGGGGTGACGATCGGGGCCATGGCGGTGGTCATGTCGGGGGTCGCCATCGGCGACGGCGCCATCGTGTCGGCAGGTGCGGTCGTGCTCAAGGATACGAAGATCGGCGCGGGCGAGGTCTGGGGCGGCGTTCCCGCCAGGCGCTTGCGCTGACCGGGTGTCGGAATTTTTTACACTCGCCTTCCGAGTAGGCCTCCCTTCTGCCGGGGATTAAATTCAAAGTGTTGAAAATAAAAGATAAAAAAAAGCTGGCCCGCGTTTTGCTTTAGAAGAGTCACAGGGCTTGCCTCGATAGCTGCCCTGCCGCCCAGCTAGGGTGCTCGGCAAGGCAAAAGCAAAGCGAAAACCGAAAGGAGAAAGACATGAAACTGATCAAAACGACCCTGGCTACCGGTATTGCGGCCGCGCTTGCCCTGGGTGTGGCCGGACAGGCGAACGCCAGTGTGTACGCCAGTTCCAGCCTGAAAATCCAGGAGTTCTCGGTGAGCATCACCGGTCTGGCGGCGAACCCGATCCAGTCGTACGAATTCCAGGTCACCAACACGGCGACCCTGAACGGTGCGAGTTCGCCCACCCAGTCCAACAACTGCTCGGGAAGCACTCCGGGTACGGGTTGCAACACCACCCCGTCGCTCGATGCGACCGCTGCGAACGCGCCGGGCAGCACCATCATCCGCGCCAACAACGACTTCTCCTTCTTCGGGCCGGGTACGGAGACGTATTCGAACTCCGACTCCGTGATCTACACCTCGGAGCTTGGCAACGGAGTGGCGAGTTCCACCGCGCAGATCGCCGAGTCCGAGCTCCAGGGCAACGGCGCCGCGCGTTCCAGTGCCGAAATCACCTCGAACACCGGTTTCGTCTTCACGTTCCTCGTGTCGGGCACCGGCAAGCTCGTGCTTTCGTTCGAGGCCGACCCGAGCCTGTATGCCGAGATCAACCAGCTCGCCTTTACCAGCGGTTCGGCGCAGGCGAACATGAACGCGTCCTTCAGCCTGACGAAGAACGACGGCACCAGCGAGGTGAACTGGACCCCGAACGGTACGGCCGCGAACAACGACTGCGAGGTGAGCGGTTCCGTCGCCAGCGTGACTTGCGCCGAGGATAACGACAACGTCGACCTGAACCGTAACATCTCCGTCAGCGCGAACCCGGCCACGGTGCAGTACAGCCGCGCCGCGGGCTGGAGCTTGATGGGCATCACCGTGGATGGCCTGACCGACGGTGCCTGGACCCTTGCGTTCAACGGCAACACCTCGACCTCCACGCGCACCGTGCCCGAGCCCAGCGTGCTTGCCCTGCTGGGCATCGCGATCGCCGGCATGGGTGCCGTGAGCCGCCGCCGCAAGCTCGTCTGATCCGGAGGCACTCGCAACAGAAAAGGCGCGGTCTGGACCGCGCCTTTTTTATTGGTGCGCCCGGCAGGGCGCACTCACTTGGAGGTGAAAGTCCTCTACTCGCCCGGCAAGGGGAAGAGTTAGCTGAACGGCAAGGGTGTCGCGGGTAACTGCGAATCTGGAGGAAGCCGAAGGCAAAGCGCTGGCCTGACGAACAGGAAGCGGATAGGAGGCGCTGCAGCGGGGTGAGGCGGCCAATATTGTCAAAGCCCGAAACTTGCACGGAACGCTGTGACGTATATCCGACAGGTATAAGCGTGAAGGTGGGTGCGTCATACCCGGGGAGATCCTCACGGGTGCCGTTGTGCTACTGACGTCGTGAGGCGTTGGGATGCGCGTGAGGAAGTCAGCAGAGGCCATAGTAGCCGCCGGGATGGGGCGAAGGGCTGAACATGGAAGAACGCGAGTAGGCGAACGTTTCTCGATGAAGCCGAGGAAGACAGAAGCCCATCGGCCAGATGGGGCGCAGGCAGCGGATTCCGGACGGTATCCGGAGGGGGCTGGGCTGCGTGTCGAGGTGGAGTCGGCGGACGTTGAGCGGACGAAAGCGGAGTTGGAGCGGGCAAGCGGGCTGATGGAAGCCGTGTGTGAGCGCGGCAACCTGTGGCTTGCGTACGAGCGGGTGATCCGCAACAAGGGTGCAGCCGGTGTCGATGGCATCGGGGTATCCGAGTTCAAGGCTCATCTGCAGCAACACTGGCCGACGATCAAGGCCAAGCTGCTGGCGGGGACGTACATCCCGCAAGCGGTGCGCCGGGTGGATATTCCGAAGCCCCAAGGCGGGATGAGGACGCTCGGCATACCGACGCTGACGGATCGACTGATCCAGCAAGCGTTGCATCAGGTGCTCTCACCGATCTTCGAGGTGGCGTTCTCCGAGTCGAGCTACGGCTTCCGACCGGGGCGATCTGCCCATCAGGCGGTCAAGGCGGCGCAGCGGTATGTGGCTCAAGGTCGTCGCGTCGTGGTGGATATGGATCTGGAGAAGTTCTTCGACCGGGTCAATCACGACATTCTGATGGCGAAGTTGGCGAAGAAGATCGGGGACGGGCGGGTACTGAAGCTGATCCGACGGTATCTGGAAGCGGGGATGATGGCAGAGGGCGTCGTCAGCCCGCGGACGCAGGGTACGCCGCAAGGCGGCCCCTTGAGTCCGCTGCTGTCGAACATTCTGCTGACAGAATTGGATCGGGAGCTGGAGCGCCGGGGCCACGCGTTCTGTCGCTATGCGGACGACTGCAACATCTACGTCAGAAGTCAGGCGGCAGGCGAGCGTGTCCTGGGCGGTATTACCCAGTTTCTGTCCGAGCGGCTCAAGCTCACGGTCAACGAGGCCAAGAGCGCGGTCGCACGACCGTGGGAGCGGAAGTTTCTGGGCTACAGCCTGACTTGGCACAAGGCCCCGAAGCTGCGGATTGCGCCGACTAGCCTGAAACGGCTGGAGGACAAGATTCGCGAGGTGCTCAAAGGTGCGAGGGGGCGTAGTGTGCGGCGCACGATCGAAGAACTGAATCCGGTGCTACGGGGTTGGGCAGCGTACTTCAAGCTGACCGAGACCAAGCGGGCGCTGGAAGAGATCGACGGTTGGCTCCGGCGCAAGCTGCGCTGCATCCTGTGGCGGCAGTGGAAGCGCCCTTATACTCGCGCCAGAAACCTGATGAAGGCGGGGCTGAAGGAGGAGCGGGCGTTTCGCTCCGCGTTCAACCAACGCGGGCCGTGGTGGAACAGTGGCGCTAGCCACATGAACGCGGCCTTCCCGAAAGTCTTCTTTGATCGTTTGGGGCTGGTGTCGCTGCTCGATACGACGCGACGACTCCAGTGTCTTTCATGAACCGCCGTATGCGGAACCGCACGTACGGTGGTGTGAGAGGGCGACGGGGGTGACCCCGTCCCCTACTCGATGTGCGCCCGGCAGGGCGCACTCACTTGGAGGTGAAAGTCCTCTACTCGCCCGGCAAGGGGAAGAGTTAGCTGAACGGCAAGGGTGTCGCGGGTAACTGCGAATCTGGAGGAAGCCGAAGGCAAAGCGCTGGCCTGACGAACAGGAAGCGGATAGGAGGCGCTGCAGCGGGGTGAGGCGGCCAATATTGTCAAAGCCCGAAACTTGCACGGAACGCTGTGACGTATATCCGACAGGTATAAGCGTGAAGGTGGGTGCGTCATACCCGGGGAGATCCTCACGGGTGCCGTTGTGCTACTGACGTCGTGAGGCGTTGGGATGCGCGTGAGGAAGTCAGCAGAGGCCATAGTAGCCGCCGGGATGGGGCGAAGGGCTGAACATGGAAGAACGCGAGTAGGCGAACGTTTCTCGATGAAGCCGAGGAAGACAGAAGCCCATCGGCCAGATGGGGCGCAGGCAGCGGATTCCGGACGGTATCCGGAGGGGGCTGGGCTGCGTGTCGAGGTGGAGTCGGCGGACGTTGAGCGGACGAAAGCGGAGTTGGAGCGGGCAAGCGGGCTGATGGAAGCCGTGTGTGAGCGCGGCAACCTGTGGCTTGCGTACGAGCGGGTGATCCGCAACAAGGGTGCAGCCGGTGTCGATGGCATCGGGGTATCCGAGTTCAAGGCTCATCTGCAGCAACACTGGCCGACGATCAAGGCCAAGCTGCTGGCGGGGACGTACATCCCGCAAGCGGTGCGCCGGGTGGATATTCCGAAGCCCCAAGGCGGGATGAGGACGCTCGGCATACCGACGCTGACGGATCGACTGATCCAGCAAGCGTTGCATCAGGTGCTCTCACCGATCTTCGAGGTGGCGTTCTCCGAGTCGAGCTACGGCTTCCGACCGGGGCGATCTGCCCATCAGGCGGTCAAGGCGGCGCAGCGGTATGTGGCTCAAGGTCGTCGCGTCGTGGTGGATATGGATCTGGAGAAGTTCTTCGACCGGGTCAATCACGACATTCTGATGGCGAAGTTGGCGAAGAAGATCGGGGACGGGCGGGTACTGAAGCTGATCCGACGGTATCTGGAAGCGGGGATGATGGCAGAGGGCGTCGTCAGCCCGCGGACGCAGGGTACGCCGCAAGGCGGCCCCTTGAGTCCGCTGCTGTCGAACATTCTGCTGACAGAATTGGATCGGGAGCTGGAGCGCCGGGGCCACGCGTTCTGTCGCTATGCGGACGACTGCAACATCTACGTCAGAAGTCAGGCGGCAGGCGAGCGTGTCCTGGGCGGTATTACCCAGTTTCTGTCCGAGCGGCTCAAGCTCACGGTCAACGAGGCCAAGAGCGCGGTCGCACGACCGTGGGAGCGGAAGTTTCTGGGCTACAGCCTGACTTGGCACAAGGCCCCGAAGCTGCGGATTGCGCCGACTAGCCTGAAACGGCTGGAGGACAAGATTCGCGAGGTGCTCAAAGGTGCGAGGGGGCGTAGTGTGCGGCGCACGATCGAAGAACTGAATCCGGTGCTACGGGGTTGGGCAGCGTACTTCAAGCTGACCGAGACCAAGCGGGCGCTGGAAGAGATCGACGGTTGGCTCCGGCGCAAGCTGCGCTGCATCCTGTGGCGGCAGTGGAAGCGCCCTTATACTCGCGCCAGAAACCTGATGAAGGCGGGGCTGAAGGAGGAGCGGGCGTTTCGCTCCGCGTTCAACCAACGCGGGCCGTGGTGGAACAGTGGCGCTAGCCACATGAACGCGGCCTTCCCGAAAGTCTTCTTTGATCGTTTGGGGCTGGTGTCGCTGCTCGATACGACGCGACGACTCCAGTGTCTTTCATGAACCGCCGTATGCGGAACCGCACGTACGGTGGTGTGAGAGGGCGACGGGGGTGACCCCGTCCCCTACTCGATGTGTCGTGCGCCCTTGTGCAGCGCGGCCCGATTTCTCCCGGCGAAGAAAAGCCGCATGCCCGCGGGCCGGCGGCTTCGAAGCGCTTGCGGGAGGGGCTCCAGGGTACCCCGGTCGCGCGCATCCCGCGACCGGGTCGATGCAATGCGGCTTACTTGCTCGTCCGTGCGCCCGACTGCTCGAGCAGCTCGCGCGCCTGGCGGGCCTCGGCGGATTTGGGGAACTTCTCCATCACCGTGCGCAAGACCTGATGGGCTTCGGCACGTTGTTCGCGCTCCAGCAGGACGGTGGCGAGGTGCATCTGGATCTCCGGCCGCTCGGGCGCGCGTTGTGACGCCTCGCGGATCAGGTTGTACGCACGCAGGCGGTCGCCGCCCTTGAGCGTCAGCATGGCCAGGGTGTCGAGCACGTCGGGGTCGGTCGGGGCGAGATTCTGCGCGCGCTGGGCGTACTCCATCGCCTTGGCCCGATCCTTGTCGCGATGGAGCCAGGCGATGTTGTTCAGTGCGGGGACGTAGCTCGGATAGGTCTCGAGGATGCGGGCGTAGACGGCGATCGCGTCGGCGTCCCGGGAGAGCGCGAGGTGGCTGCCTGCCAGTTCCATCAGGACGCCCAGGTCTTGCGGGTGCTCCTTCAGCCAGCCCTCCAGCACCGCCAGGCCCGCCTCGGTCTTGGTCTGCAGTAGCAGCGAGCGTGCCAGGAGGATGGTCATCTCGGCGTCCGGACGTTTGCGCAGGGCCGCCGCGAAGCTTTCTTCCGCCTTCGCCGGATTGCCGGTCCCGAGCGCGAACCACCCCTCGATGCCCAGCACCTCGATCTGTTCGCCGAACTCGGGTCGGAGCTTGTCGAGCTTCTGCCGCGCCTTGTCGAGATCTCCCGCGCGCACGAGCATCTTGATCTCTCCCACCCGTGCGGGCAGGTAGAGCCGGTCGAGCTGAACCGCACGCTGCAGTTCCTGGCGCGCCTGCGCCGTCTCGCCGCTCCGCGCCAGCGTGTCGCCGAGCAGGAAACGGGCGGTCGCGGAGTCGGGCTCGACCCTGACCCACTGCTCGAAGCTGGCGCGTGCGGCGGCCACGTTACCCGTCAGCATCTGCGCTTTCCCCCTCGATTCGAGCAGTCCCGGCCGGCTATGGAGCTGCGCCTCGGGGCGGTTCCCCGTGATCTCGATCACGCGGGCGAGATTGCCGGCGTTCAGGTGCGCCGCGGCGAGCCGCTCCGCGGCCACGAGCGCGTCCGGGTTGCTCTTGACCACGCCCTCGAGGACGTCGAGCGCCTTCTTCGCGTCGCCGCCCTGGCCGACGATCGTGGCCAGCATCAGGGCGGCCTCTTCCTGTTCCGGGCGAGCCTTCAGCAGCCCCTCGAGGAGTTCCTTCGCGCGTGCGGTCTTGCCTTCGTTCAGTTCCAGCTGTGCCAGGTTGCGCGCCGCGGAGGGCTCGTTCGGCTGCAATGCAAGTGTCTTGACCAGCGCGGCGCGTGCGAGATCCCACTCTCCGCCGCTCAGGTGACAGGCTGCGACCAGATTGAGCGGGTCGACCTTGTCGGGGTGTTGCTCGTGAATCCGGTTCGCCTGTTCGAGCGCCGCCCGGATCCGCCCCTTGCGGAAGTCGTTCAGGGCTGCGAGGAGCGCGCGAGAGTAGTCGTCCGTCGCGGCGTCGGGACGTGTCGTCTTGATGACATCGAAATCCTGCCCGGCGACCAGCTTCGCGACCATCAGCATCTGCTGGGCATCCGGCGAGTCGGGAGTGAGCGCGGCGATCTTGCGGGCGTACTCCACGCCCTTGTCCTTGTCGCCCTCGAGCATCGACAGCGTTGCCAGCATGCGCAGCGTGGTGGGATCGGACGGGGCATTGTGTAGCGCCGACTCGAGCATTCGGCGCGCCGACGCGTATTCCGAGCGACCGATCTGGATCGATCCGAGCAGCTCGCGGACGCCGCTCGAACGCGGAAGGCGGGCGTGCAGGCTCTTGGCGTGCTCCAGGGCCTGTTCGGTCTGTCCGAGCTGGAAGCGCGTGGTGGCGAGATACATCCGGTTCGCGAGGAAGGCGGGGTCGGCGGCGTAGCAGGCCTCGAAGGCATTGGCCGCCTCTGCGTACTTGGCCTGGTGGAAGAGGATGAGTCCCTGCACATAGCTCACGTACGGGCTCGCCTTGAAGCCGCTCTGGCGGAGCGCGTCGATGTCGGCCTGGGCTTCCGCGAACTTCTTCAGTTCCACTCTCGCGAGCGCGCGCCTTGCCCGGTCGAGGCTCGGGTGGCTGCGGTACTTCAGCGCATTGGTGTAGGCGATCTCCGCCTGCTCAGGCTTGCCCGTGGCGAGTTCGAGTTCGCCTAGCGCCCCCCAGGCCTCCGCAGAGGCGGGATCCACCGCGAGCGCGCGGTCGATCCAGGGGCGGACCTGATCGTAATCGCGCTTGCCAAGGTGCAGGATGGCCATGCCGACGAGCGCGGTGGTCGCCTTGGGGTCGATCTCCAGGGCTCTCGCGAGTACGGGCTGGGCGGGCTCCGGATTGCCGTTCAGGATGAGCGCCTGGCCGCGCAGGCCCAGGAGCAGGGCCCGATCCTTGGGGGCCATGTCGTTGGGGGGGATCGAGGTCTCGGCCAGCGCCCGGTCCATCGCGCCCTGGAGGAGGATCGCCCGCACCAGGCTCAGCTGCGCGGTGGCGCGCGGCAGGCCGTACTGGATCGCCACCCGGATGTCCTTCTCCGCACGGGCGGCGTCGCCCGACTTCAGCGCAATCTGCGCCATGAGCCAGCGGGCCTCGACCATGTTCGGCTTGCTGCTCAGCGCGTTCGTCACTTCGACCGAGGCGGCCTGAAGGTTGCCCTTGTCGAACTCCGCCTGCGCCTTCGCGACGAATTCCTCGGGGGAGGATGGGCCGCAGCCGGCAAGCGCGAGCTGGATGGCCGCAGCGACGGATGCCAGCCTGAGGCGGCGGAGAGTCTTGTGCATGGTCATGGTCCTTGACGATTTCAGTTCCGTGGCGCGCTGCCCTGCAGCAGGCCTTGTATCGAATGCGCGAACGTCGCGCTGGCGGTGCGCTTCGCGGCGGCGGTCGCGAGGTCGCGCGCGCGCGCGCCGTAGGGCGCGTGCGTCAGCAGCGCCCGCGCAGCGGCGCGAAGGCGCGCGGGTCGGGCACGGTCGCCGCGGACGAGGATTCCCGCACCAAACTCCTCGACCGCCCGCATGTTGAGGAACTGGTCCATGTTGGATGCGATCCCCAGCACGGGGACCCCGTGGGCCAGCGCCTGGTTGGTCGTCGGGCTTCCTCCGTTGCACACGACCAGGCTCGCCAGTCGGCAAACCTGATCGCCCGGCAGGTAGTCGAAGATCCGCGTCGATGAGGAGCGCAATTCAGCAGGGATCTTTCTCCCCGCCGTGGTGACCACGATCTCGCAGTCGAACGCCCCGAGGGCCTCGATGACGCCGCCCAGCACGCCGACGTCGCCCGAGCTCCCCATCGTGACATAGACGAGCGGCCTTCCCGACCTTGCGAACTCAAGCGGCGCATCGGCGGGTGGCGACCACGAGATCGGGCCGATGAAGCTCGCGTGCCGGGATTCCATGAGCTCGGGGAAGAGCTCCGGAAAATTGGCAAAGAGCCTGAGATCCGCATCCGTATAGCAGCGGCGCAGATCGTGTCCGAGCGATGGCAGCCCGTGGTGCGCGCGCAGGCGCTCGAGAGGCAGGGTGTGCAGGCGCATGGCCAGGGGGGCGACGTAGCGGAACAGCAGGCTTGCCAGCGGGATGGGCGTGAAACGGGTGAACGAGAGTACAGGAAGCGGGGGCTGCGACGGATACTCGGGGCTCCAGTATGCATCGCAGATCGTGACGTAAGGCACGTTGCGCAGCCTGGCGCTGACCGAAAGCGAGAGGCGGAAATCGCCGACGACGACGTCCGGCCGTTCGGCATCGATCAGGGCGAGGTCCTGCTCGACGTAGGCCGACAGCGTGGCGTAGTCGTACAGGGGGCGCCCGTGCTCGAGACGCCGGGCGAACACGCTGGCGTCCTGGCAGGCGAGATCGAGCGTGCGAAAAGGACCCCCGGCGGTGAGCCAGGCGAAGCCCGAGGGGCGCGCGAGCACGACCTCGAACACGTCGGGATCCAGGCCTTGCGCGAGGACGCAGGGGCGCGCGACGTGCGCCAGCGTCGCGCCTTCGGCGAGGAAGAGGAGTTTCAGGGGCGAAGCCGGCATGGAGGATCTTGCGGAGGCGGCGGTCGAGGTCTGTCCATGATAGAACAACGGCTTCGCGATCGCGGCCGGCCCGCAGCGGTGCGGGGGGACGCGGAGCTGGCGCGGGTCTAGTACAGGATCATGTTGTCCCGATGCACCAGTTCCGGCTCGTCGAGGTAGCCGATCAGGTTCGCGATCTCCGCGGTCGGCTTGCGCGCGATGCGCCGGCATTCCGAAGCGGAGTAGTTCACCAGCCCGCGCGCGACTTCCTCGCCGGCCAGGTTGCGGCAGGCCACCACCGCGCCGCGCTCGAAATCCCCACGCGCCTCGACCACGCCCACCGGCAGCAGGCTCTTGCCGCTTTTCAACGCCGCCACCGCGCCGTCGTCGATGACGAGGTCGCCGGCGAGCTGCAGGTGGTCGGCCAGCCACTGCTTGCGTGCCTGCAGCGGCGTGCTGCTGGCGTAGAGCAGGGTGCCGAGCGCCTCGCCCGCGGCCAGGCGCAGGATGGGGTCGGGCTCGCGGCCGCTGGCGATGCAGGTGTGCGCCCCGCTGCGCGCGGCGCGCTGGGCGGCGCGGATCTTGGTGATCATGCCGCCCTTGCTGATCGCGCTGCCCGAGCCGCCGGCCATGGCCTCGTACTGGCGGTCCTCGGCGCGGCCCTCGCCGATCAGCGTGGCGGCCGGGTCCTTGCGCGGGTCGGCGGTGTACAGGCCCTGCTGGTCGGTGAGGATGATGAGCGCCTCGGCCTCGATGAGGTTGGCGACGAGCGCGCCGAGGGTGTCGTTGTCGCCGAACTTGATCTCATCGGTGACCACGGTGTCGTTCTCGTTGATGATCGGCACCACGCCGAGCGCGAGCAGCGTCGTGAGGGTGCTGCGCGCGTTGAGGTAGCGGCTGCGGTCGGCGAGATCCTCGTGGGTGAGCAGGATCTGCGCGGTGTGCAGGCCGTGGCGCGAGAAGGCCTTTTCGTAGGCTTCCACCAGTCCCATCTGGCCGACCGCGGCGGCGGCCTGCAGCTTGCTCATCTCGGTCGGGCGCTTCGCCCAGCCCAGGCGCTGCATGCCGGCGGCGATCGCGCCCGAGGACACGAGCGCGATCTCGCGGCCCTCGGCGCGCAGCGCGGCGATCTGGCGCGCCCAGGCGTTGAGCGCGTCCTTGTCGAGACCGGCGCCGTTGTTGGTGACGAGTGCGGAGCCGACCTTGACCACGAGGCGGCGGGCGTTGCGGAGCTTGGTTCTCATCGGGGTGCGTGCGGGCAGCGGAGAGGGTGGGGGGCGGAATCAGGTCAGCGCGACGGCGGGGAGTCGTCTTCTTCGGAGTCGAGCGCATCCTCGGGCCGTTCGTCGTCTTCGTCGAGCAGGGCTTCGCGCTCGTAGGCGGCGTCGGCTGCCGCGCGCGCGGCCTCGGCCGCGGCGAGACGAGCGGCCTCGGCGGCGACGCGCTCGGCGCGCTCGGCCTCGATGCGGGCGCGCTCGGCGTCGAGCAGGTCCTGGATCGCGAAGATCAGCGCCTGGGTGCCTTCGCCCTTCATGGCGGAGATCTGGAAGTGGCGTTCGACCGGCCCGTAGGCTTCGAGGAAGGCGGCCACGCGTTCGGCGCGCTCTTCCTCGGGGATGAGGTCGAGCTTGTTGAGCACCAGCCAGCGCGGCTTGTTGTACAGCGCCTCGTCGTACTTGCGCAGCTCCTCGGCGATGGCCTTGGCGTCCGCGACCGGATCGGCCTCGGGATCGAAGGGGGCGAGGTCGACCAGGTGCAGCAGCAGGTGGGTGCGCTGCAGGTGGCGCAGGAACTGGTGGCCCAGCCCGGCGCCCTCGGCCGCGCCCTCGATCAGGCCGGGGATGTCGGCGATCACGAAGCTGCGCGCCTCGCTGGTGCGCACCACGCCGAGGTTGGGTGCGAGCGTGGTGAAGGGGTAGTCGGCGACCTTGGGCTTGGCCGCGGAGACGCTGCGGATGAAGGTGGACTTGCCGGCGTTGGGCATGCCGAGCAGGCCGACGTCGGCGAGCACCTTGAGCTCCAGGTGCAGGTTGCGGTACTCGCCTTCCTGGCCCATCGTCTTCTTGCGCGGGGCGCGGTTGGTGCTGGACTTGAAGTGGATGTTGCCCAGGCCGCCGCGGCCGCCCTGGGCGATGAGTACGGTCTTGCCGTCCTCATCGAGGTCGGCGACGAGCTCGCCGCTGTCGAGGTCCTTGATCACCGTGCCGACCGGGAAGCGCAGCGTGATGTCGTCGCCGCCCTTGCCGTAGCAGTCGCGGCTGCCGCCGTTCTCGCCGCGCTCGGCGCGGAAGCTGCGGGTGTAGCGATAGTCGATCAGGGTGTTGAGGTTGCGGTCGGCCACGGCGTACACGCTGCCGCCACGGCCGCCGTCGCCACCGCTCGGGCCGCCCTTGGGGATGTACTTCTCGCGGCGGAAGGTGGCCGCGCCGTTGCCGCCGTCGCCGGCGTACACCTCGATGCGGGCTTCGTCAAAGAACTTCATGCCTGATCAACCTCTTGGCGGGGCAGGCCGGCAGGCGCACCCCGAAAATGAAAAAGCCCTACCACCGGGATAGGGCTTTCGATGCTGCGATGCGGACCGGAGCGCGCGTTTCAGGCCGCTTCCGGCACGATGATCACGGTGCGACGACGCGACGGGCCCTTGACCGCGAACTGCACGACGCCGTTCTTGAGCGCGAACAGGGTGTGGTCCTTGCCGATGCCGACGTTGTCGCCAGGGTGGTATTCGGTGCCGCGCTGGCGAACGATGATGTTGCCGGCGAGCACGAACTGGCCACCGTAGCGCTTGACGCCGAGGCGTTTCGATTCCGAGTCGCGGCCGTTACGCGAACTACCGCCAGCTTTTTTGTGTGCCATGTCGGATTACCCCCTGCGCCTTAGGCCGAAATCGCTTCGATGCGAAGCTCGGTGTAGTTCTGACGATGCCCCTGGTGCTTCTGGTAGTGCTTGCGGCGGCGCATCTTGAAAATCTTGATCTTGTCGTGACGGCCGTGGGAGACCACGGTCGCCTTGACGGAAGCTCCGGCCACAACGGGCGTGCCGATCTTGACGGCATCGCCTTCACCGACCATGAAGACCTGGTCGATGGTGATCTCGGAACCCACGTCGGCCGGTATCTGTTCTACCTTGATCTTTTCGCCGGCAGCGACGCGATACTGCTTGCCACCGGTTTTTATCACCGCGTACATGGTGTTGCTCCAGTTGATGGGTCTGCGAAGAATCGCGCACTATACGAACACGCGGCAGGAAAGTCAATGAAAACAATGTCCGGACCTGCGTTCCCAGCGTATCCGGGCACATGTAAGAAAATCCGACACTCACGGGGCCGGGGCGCTCGCCGCGGGCCCTGCCGCGGCCAGGGCCGGCTGCAGGGCGTCCAGGGCCTGGTGCTCCGTGCGATAGTTCGAATGCGCGCTGATGCGCGTCCACACGCCGTCGCGCTCCATGGCGTCGATCACCTGCTTCTTGAGTCCGCAGAAGGCGATCGTCTGACCCTGGCCGTGGAAGCGCTCGACCAGACTGGCGAGGGTGTGCAGGCCGGTGGCGTCGATCGCGTTGATGCCGGCGGCCGAGACCAGCACGACGCGCACGCTCTCCTGCGCGCGCGCGGCGCCGAGCATGGCGTCCTCGAAGGTGGCGGCGGTGACGAAACTGAGCGGGCCGTCGAAACGCAGGATCACCAGCCGGGGATGCGGGTGGTGCAGGCCGAAGCGCTCGCGGTCGCGGTAGGTGCCGTCCTCGTGCAGGCCGAGCAGCGCCACGCGCGGACGCATGCCGCGATACACCAGCAGCGCGAGCGACAGGATCAGGCCGGTGAACACCCCGTTCTGGATGTTGGGCGCGAAGGCGAGGGTGGCGAGGAAGGTGATCGCCGCGGCGGCGCCGTCGTCGCGGCTCGCACGCCAGGCGCGCCGCATCACTCCGGTGTCGATCAGCCCGGCGACCGCCTGCAGTATGATCGCCGCCAGCACCGGCTTGGGCAGGTGCCACAGCAGCGGGGTGAGCCACAGCAGGGCGGCCAGCACGAAGGCGGCGGTGACCAGCGAGGACAGGCCGGTGCGCGCCTCGTTGGCGTAGTTGAGCGCCGAGCGCGAGAACGAGGCGCTCACCGGCAGGCCGCCGGTGAAGGCGGCGGCGAGCTTGCCCAGGCCCTGGCCGACGAGCTCCTGGTCCTGGTTCCAAGGCTGGCGGGTGCGGCCGCAGATCAGCTTGGCGCTCGAGGCCGCCTCCATGAAGCTCACCATGGCCACCACGAAGGCGGCCGGCAGCAGCGCGGCGATCAGCTCCGGGCGCAGCGGCGGCAGGCTGAAGCGGGGCAGGCCGGCCGGCACTGCGCCCACCACCGCTCCGCCTTGGGCAGCGAAGCCGGTCCAGGCCGATAGCGCGATCGTCGCCGCCACCACCAGCGGCACGCCGGGCAAGCGCGGCCACAGGCGCTTGAGCCCCACCAGCACGGCCAGGCTGCCGACGCCGAAGGCCGCCGCGGCGGGCTGCAGTGCGTCGAGCCCTCCGAGCGCACGCACGAAATCGACCAGCAGGTGATCGGAGTGCGGCATGGCCAAGCCGAGTAGCGGAGGGATCTGGGTCAGGCAGATGATCAGCGCGGCGGCGTTGACGAAGCCCATCAGCACCGGCACCGACAGCAGATTGAGCAGCCAGCCCAGGCGCAGCACACCGAGCGCGAGCTGGATCAAACCCGACAGCAGCGCCAGCAGCAGGGCGAGCCCGACGAGGTCACCCCCGGCGGTCGCGCCCAGCGGCAGGATGCTCGCGCCCACGAGCAGGCTGGTGAGCGCCACCGGCCCGGTGGAGAGCTGGCCGCAGGAACCGAACAGCGCAGCGACCACCGCCGGCAGCAGCGCGGCGTAGAGGCCGATGTGCGGCGGCAGCCCGGCGAGCTTGGCGTAGGCGAGCGCCTGCGGAATCAGCACCAGCGCGACCGTGATGCCGGCGACGAGGTCGCCGCGCAGCCCATGCTCGCGCCATTGCGCAGGCCAGGCGAGGAAGGGCAGGTGCGGATGTGGGGAGGGCATCGGCCGGAGGATTCCCGAGGGCGGGGGGGTGTGGCCCCCTGTCGTCCGGGGGATTCCATCTTAGCCGTGAAACGGGGGGGCGGCCCAGGCGCCCGAAAAGAGTTCGGGCAGCGGCGCGGGACGCGCGGCTGCCCGAAGTGGAGCCGGCAGGGCCGGATCCGGACGAGGCTCGGTGAGGGTTTTCGCTGCCGCGGTGGCCGCGATGCCTCAGGACTTGCGGGAGCGGCGGGCGGCCGCGAAACCCAGCAGACCCGAGCCGAGCAGCGCCAGGGTGCCGGGTTCCGGCACGCGTTGCGTCGCCAGGCGGGTGCTGATGAAGACCTGTTCGAAGTTGTTGTCCTGCGACACCGCGGTGCCGTAACCGACGCAGGAGTCGTTTCCCCGCGTGTCGATGGTGAATGGCGGGCTGACGCAGCCGTAGCGCAGGTCGACCCGCATCACGTAGTCGTCGAGATTGGCATTCGCCGCCATCAGGCCGCCGATGTAATCGTCGAGTTCGGGAATGGTGATCGCGTAGGGGGCCTGGTTCTCGCCGAGGTTGTGATTGATCGCATCGAAGCTGCCGGCGCTGGCGGTGGTGCAATCGACCAGCGTGCTGGTGGTCTTGTCGACGCACACCTGGCCGCCCGACATGGCGAAGTCGGTGATCTCGGGGGCGTTGCTCTCGCTGGTATAGACCGTGACGTCACCATACGGGACACCGCCTCCGACCGGCGGGGGGCCGTAACCCGGGGCGGGCAGGTCGCCGATGCCGTCGCCGTCGCGCTGTTCGCTCGTGCGCGGGTCGTTGGTCACGTCGAAGGTCTTGTAGACCGTCGTGCCGGCGAGGTTGGTCAGCGTCACGCGGGCCCAGACGGCGAGGTTCTGCGTCAGGCCGTCGTTGCTGTTGGGTTCGTTGTTCACAAAGAAGAACGTCATCAGGTTCTTCGAGAAGTCGAAGCTCTGGTCGAGTGCGCCGAGCGTCGCATCCCAGGTGTTGGTCTTGTCGCCGGTGAAGGTGGCGTTCTTGTTGCCATCGCTGCCCGGCTCGTTGGCGGAGGTCATCGTGAAGAACAGCTCGTTGTTCGCCGCGTCGAAGGCGTCGTCGATGTTCGCGTTCTCGTTGTCGATGTGGCCGCCGGCCCCCTGGACGATGTAGATGCGCGGGTCGGTCTCACTCGCACCCGGGGAGCCCTTGACGTTGTAAGGACAGCCGGGGCCGTATTCCTTTCCGCACGCGAAATAATTGGCCACCGCCAGCGAATAGCTGTTGCCATCGCCGTACGTGACGTAACCGAGCCCGTTGAGGTCGACCAATGCGGCCGATGCGGACGATGCGCCGAGCGCGGCGAGCATTGCGACGACCAGGTTTTTGGCTTTCATGGCACTCCCTCCTACAGGTGTATGGAGATCTCGTAGCAAATCGTGTGCCAATAATGCAAGTATCTGTTTTTTAGATATTTTAATTTTTAGATTTTTCTTCTTCAGCAGCCTGTGTAAAAAAAATCGACACCCGGATCCAGCCTACTTGTGGAGATCCGAACGGGTTCCAAGCGAAGGGATATGCGAAAGGCAATTCCTTTGCGGCGCCTTTTCCGATGGCCATGGAAAGTAACTCGGAGTTGCCGATGTACTATGAAAAATTAATTCGATAAATGCCTGAAGAATAATTGCGGCACGAATGAAGTGGCCGGGCCGATCCGGCGCTTCGTCCTGCGACCGGGAGAATGACGCTCTCGCGCCACAGCAGGATGCGCGCACCCGAAACTCGGCGCGGGAGGGAAGGTGGGTGGGGGCGTCGCAGTGCAGGCAGCGGGGCTGCGGGGGCATAATCGGGGACATCCTTCCGAACGGGCCCCGAGCCGCGACCATGGCGCTCCGCCGCATCCCGCCCATCCAGTGCCTGCTCACCTTCGAGGCGGTCGCGCGCCTGCGCAGCGCGAGCCGTGCGGCCGAGGAGCTCTGCGTGACCGTCAGCGCGGTCAGCCATCGCCTGCGCCAGCTCGAGTCCCATCTGGGCGTGCGGCTCTTCTCGCGCAGCGACTTCACCCCGACCGCCGAGGGGGCGGCCTACCTGCAGCAGGTCGGTGTCGCGCTCGCGGCGCTGCGCGAATTGCCGGGCGAGCGCGCGCCGGGTGCATCGGCGCGCTTGCGCGTGGCGGTGACACCCTCGTTCTGCCGACAGTTCGTCATGCCCAAGCTCGAGCTCTTCCGCCGCGACTGGCCGGACATCGAGCTCACCCTGCAGGTGTCGATCCCGCTGCGCGACGTCGTCGCGGAAGAGGCGGAGCTCGAGATCCGGTATGGCGCCGGGGGCTACACCGACCTCGAGCACCGCCTGCTGCTGAGCGACGAGGCGGTCCCCGCCTGCAGCCCGGCCTTCCTCGACGAGCACGGCCCCTTCGACGGTTTCGCGAGCCTTGCCGAGTGTGCCGGCACCGCGCTGGTGCGCAGCCCGCTCGAGCCCTGGTCGAACTGGTTCGCGCACTGCGGCCTGGCCCTGCCCGAGCCGGCGCGCGGCGCACAGTTCAACGACCTCGGCCTGGCCTACGATGCCGCGGCGAGCGGCTTCGGGGTCGCCCTGGTGCGCCAGCGCCTGGGGGCGGCGTGGTTCGACAGCGGGCGCCTGCTGGCGTTGTCCTCGCGCCCGCTGCGCTCGCCCTACGCGCACTACCTGTGCTGGCGCCCCGGCGCGCTCGAGCGCTGGGAGTGCGCCGCGTTCGCGGACTGGCTGCAGGCCGCGCTGCCCTGAAGCATCGCCGGGCCGTTTCAGGGTTGAATTTTCTTCAAGCCGGCGAGCAAGAGGCGTCAAGCGGGCGCTGTGCGCGAGCCTCTATACTCCGGATAGCTGCCCGGTCCCGCGGGGAGTCGAGGATTCGGATGCGCCAAAGATCGCGACACGCCCGCGTGGATTCCGGGGGCGGAGGATCGCGCTTCGCGGCGGTTCTGTTTTCGTAGGAGCGACGCAAGTCGCGATTGCCGCGGTCCCGATACGCCCGCGCGGATTTCGATGTGCCGGCGCGGCGGTCGATGCTCGATCGGCATGGCCAGGCGAGGAGACGAGGATGATGCTGGAGAACGAAGCGCTGCCGTTCGGTGAGACCGAGGGCGATTTTTCCGCGGTGGACAAGGCGCGCGTGGTCGCAGCCTTGAGCAAGGTGCTGCCGTCCGGGACGCTGATGTACGACAGCGAGGACCTGCGCCCCTACGAGTGCGACGGCCTCGCCGCCTACCGCGCGCTGCCGCTGGTCGTGGCCCTGCCCACCACCGAGGCGCAGGTGGTGGCGGTGCTGCGCATCTGCCATGAGATGGGCGTGCCGGTGGTGGCGCGTGGCGCGGGCACCGGGCTGTCGGGCGGCGCTCTGCCGCACACCCGCGGCGTGCTGCTGTCGCTGGCGCGCTTCAACCGCATCGTCAGGCTCGATCCGCTCGCACGCACCGCGGTCGTGCAGCCGGGCGTGCGCAACCTGGCGATCTCCGAGGCGGCCGCGCCCTACGGGCTGTATTACGCGCCCGATCCGTCCTCGCAGATCGCCTGCTCGATCGGCGGCAACGTGGCCGAGAACGCCGGCGGCGTGCATTGCCTCAAGTACGGCCTCACGGTGCACAACCTGCTGCGCGTGCGCGGCGTCACCATTGCGGGCGAGGTCGTCGAGATCGGCTCGGGTGCGCTCGATTCGCCGGGCTACGACCTGCTTGCGCTGGTCACCGGCTCGGAGGGCATGCTGATCGTGGTCACCGAAGTCACCGTCAAGCTCGTGCCCAAACCGCAACTCGCGCAGTGCGTGCTCGCCGCCTTCGACGACGTGGTGCGCGCCGGCGAGGCGGTGGCGAGGATCATCGCCGCCGGCATCATCCCCGCCGGCCTGGAGATGATGGACCAGCCCGCGACCGCGGCGGTCGAGGAGTTCGTGCGCGCCGGCTATCCGCTCGACGCCAAGGCGATCCTGCTGTGCGAGGCCGACGGCACGCCGGAGGAGGTGGCCGAGGAGATCGCCCGCGTGCGCGCGGTGCTGGAAGACAGCGGCGCCACCGAGATCCGCGTGTCGTGCGACGAGGCCGAGCGGCTCAGGTTCTGGGCCGGGCGCAAGGCCGCCTTCCCGGCGGCGGGGCGGATCTCGCCCGACTACTACTGCATGGACGGCACGATTCCACGCAAGCGCCTCGGCGAGATGCTCACCGCCATCCAGGCCATGGAAGGCAAGTACGGCCTGCGCTGCATGAACGTGTTCCATGCCGGCGACGGCAACCTGCATCCGCTGATCCTCTTCGACGCCAACCAGCCCGACGAGCTCGAGCGCGCCGAAGAGTTCGGCGCCGAGATCCTCGAGCTGTCGGTGGCGCTCGGCGGCACCATCACCGGCGAGCATGGCGTCGGGCTGGAGAAGATCAACCAGATGTGTTCGCAGTTCACCACGGCCGAGGTGCGCCAGTTCTTCCGCGTCAAGGCGGCCTTCGATCCGCCCGGGCTGCTGAACCCCGGCAAGGCGATCCCCACGCTCAACCGCTGCGCCGAATACGGCCGCATGAAGGTGAGCAAGGGGCATGTGCCGTATCCGGAGATTCCGCGGTTCTGAACGGGGGAATCGCGACTTGCGTCGCTCCTACGGGCGGTCCCGGGCGGCGGTGAATCCCGGATGGTCACGGGGTTTCCGTAGGAGCGACGCAAGTCGCGATCGCGGCCGACGAGCGTTGGCCTTCCGTAGGCGCGACGCAAGTCGCGATCGTGGCCGACGAGCGGTGGCCTTCCGTAGGAGCGACGCGAGTCGCGATCGTGGCCGACGAGCGGTGGCCTTCCGTAGGAGCGACGCGAGTCGCGATCGCCGCCGACGAGGGGTGCCTTCCGTAGGAGCGACGCGAGTCGCGATCGCCGCCGACGGACTGCGCCCCGCGCGTCGGGAGTGCCCGGCCGGCAGGGTGTGCGGCCACGCATATGAATGATGATTGGACGATGACACGATGACGATGATCGAGAAGGAATGGGCCGAGCGCGTGCGCGCGGCTGTGGCGACGCGTACGCCGCTGTGCCTGCGCGGCGGCGGCAGCAAGGACTTCTTCGGCTGTACGCTCGCCGGCGAGCGCTTCGACCTGTGCGCCAACCGCGGCGTGGTCGCCTACGAACCCACCGAGCTCGTCGTGACCGTGTGTGCCGGCACGCCGCTCGCCGAGCTCGAGGCGGTGCTGGCGGACAAGGGCCAATACCTCGCTTTCGAACCGCCGCATTTCGGTCCCGGCGCCACGGTGGGCGGCTGCGTGGCCGCCGGCCTGTCGGGGCCGCGGCGGGCGAGTGCCGGCGCGGTGCGCGACTTCATGCTCGGCGTCAAGCTGCTCGACGGCCGTGGCGAGGTGCTGCGCTTCGGCGGCCAGGTCATGAAGAACGTCGCCGGCTACGACGTCTCCCGCCTGGTGGCGGGCAGCCTCGGCACGCTCGGCATCCTGCTCGAGGTCTCGCTCAAGGTGCTGCCGCGGCCGGTGGCCGAGGCCACGCTGCGTTTCGAGCTCGACGAGGCCAGCGCGCTGCAGCGCGTCAATGAATGGGGCGGCCAGCCGCTGCCGGTGTCGGCCACGCTGTGGCAGCACGGCGTGCTGCACCTGCGCCTGTCGGGCGCCGAGGCGGCGGTGCAGGCGGCCTGTGCGCGGCTCGGCGGCGAAGCGCTCGATGACGCGACGGCGCAGGCGCTGTGGACCGCGGCGCGCGAGCAGACCCTTCCCGGCTTCGCGCTGGAGGAGGGCGAGGTGCTGTGGCGGTTGTCGCTGCCCTCGACCGCGCCCGCGCTCGGCCTGCCCGGGCGCCAGCTCGTCGAGTGGGGCGGCGCGCAGCGCTGGCTCGCGGGCGCGATCGACGCGCAGGCGGTGTGTGCGCGCGCCGTCGAGCTCGGCGGCCATGCCACGGCCTTCCGCGGTGGCGATCGCGCCGCCGGCGTGTTCCAGCCCCTGGCGGCGCCGCTCGCGGCGGTGCACCGCCGGCTCAAGCAGGCCTTCGACCCCGCGGGGATCTTCAACCCCGGCCGCCTCTACCCGGAGCTCTGAGCATGCAGACCCAGCTCGCCGACTTCATCCGCGACACGCCCGAAGGCCGCGAGGCCGAGGAGATCCTGCGCAAGTGCGTGCATTGCGGCTTCTGCACCGCCACCTGCCCGACCTACCAGCTGCTCGGCGACGAGCTCGACGGCCCGCGCGGGCGCATCTACCTGATCAAGCAGGTGCTCGAGGGCGCCGCGCCCACCGAGAAGACCCGCCTGCACCTCGACCGCTGCCTCACCTGCCGGTCCTGCGAATCCACCTGTCCCTCGGGTGTGCATTACAGCCGCCTGCTCGACATCGGCCGCGCGGTGGTGGCCGAGCGCGTGCCGCGCCACGGCGGCGAGGCGCTGGTGCGGCGCACGCTGCGCGAGTTCGTGCCGCGGCCGAAGCTGTTCGGTCTGGCGATGGGCGCCGGGCGGGCGGTGCGCGGCCTGCTGCCGAAGTCCCTGCAGGACAAGGTGCCCACGCTGCGGCCGGCCGGCACCTGGCCGGCGCCACGCCATGCGCGCCGGGTGATCGCGCTCGCCGGTTGCGCGCAGCCCGCGATGGCGCCTTCGATCAACGCCGCGGCCGCGCGCGTGCTCGACGCGCTTGGCATCTCGATGGTCGAGCTGCCTGGTGCCGGCTGCTGCGGTGCGGTGCGCTTCCACCTCGACGATGCCGAGGGCGCGCGTGCCGACGCCCGCCGCAACATCGACGCCTGGTGGCCCGACATCGAGGCCGGGCGCATCGAGGCGATCGTGATGACCGCCTCCGGCTGCGGCGTGCAGGTGCGCGACTACGGCCATCTGCTGCAGCACGATCCCGTCTATGCGGAACGTGCGCGGCGGGTGAGCGAGCTGACGCGCGACATCGCGGAGCTCGTCCTCGCCGAGGGCGAGTCCCTGCGTGCGCGGCTCGCCGCCCGCGCGCAGCCGCGCGAGCCGCTCGCCTGGCACGCGCCGTGCACGCTGCAGCACGGCCAGCGCATCCGCGGCACGGTCGAGTCCCTGCTGACGGCGGCGGGCTACGAGCTCACCCCGGTGCGCGACGCCCACCTGTGCTGCGGTTCGGCGGGCACCTACTCGATCCTGCAGCCCGAGCTCTCCGGCCGCCTGCGCGCGAACAAGCTCGACGCCCTGCTCGAGGGCGGCGCCGCACGGATCGCCTCCGCCAACATCGGCTGCATCACCCACCTGCAGGCGGGCACCGACAAGCCGGTGCTGCACTGGATCGAGCTGATCGATTCCCGTCTCGGCCCGGCGTCGTGATGAAGCGCACCGGGCGTGACGGATTTCACACCGGGTCGCGCCCCCCGGCGGCAGGCGCTCGCCTGCTGCCTGCTCCGGGTTGATATCATCCTATGATCCGTCCCGATTCCGGCCCGCTCATCCCTCATGCCTTTCACCGCCGAAACCTGTGTCGCCATGCACCTGGGCGACCGCAAGGAGCAGCAGGACCGCGTCGCGCTGTTCGGCCACCCCAAGCGGCCGGGCATGATGATGGCGGTGCTCGCCGACGGTATGGGCGGCCATAGCGGCGGTGCCATGGCGGCCGAGCAGGTGCTGATGCGCGCGCGGCAGAACTTCGAGGCCTATGCGCCGCTGCACGAGACGCCCGAGCACCTGCTCGGCAGCATCATCGACGAGGCCCATGTCGTCATCAAGCTGACCCGCTTCACCAGCGAGCAGGACCCGCACAGCACCGCGGTGGTGTTCATGATGCAGCAGGGCAAGGCCTACTGGGCGCACTGCGGCGATTCGCGCATGTACCACTTCCGCGGCACGCGCACAATGTCGGTGAGCAGCGACCATTCGCTTGTCGCCGAGCTGGTGCGCAAGGGGCGCCTGGACGATCGCGCGGCGCTGCGCCACCCGCAGCGCAACGTGCTGCTGTCCTGCCTGGGCAGCGACCGCGAGCCGCGCATCGACTACGGCCGCGACGAGTCCCCGCTCGCCGGCGACTGCTTCCTGCTGTGCTCGGATGGCCTGTGGGCGCATTTCACCGACTTCGAACTCGCCTCGACGCTGCAGGAATTTCCCGCCCGCGCGGCCGCCGAGCGCCTGGTCGCGCTCGGCCGCGAGCGTGCCGGCGGCAGCGGCGACAACATCTCGCTGGCGATCGTCAAGTTGATCGAGGCTCCCGCCACGTCCGCCCGACCCGCCGCATCGCGCTGAACCTGCGCGCGCAGGGGCGCCGCGAGTCCGCGGCCGCAGCAGGTGGGGCGCAGGTTGCGGCAGGGCTCCAGAGCCGAGCGCGCTGCGGATTCCAGGCGCCATCGCGAGGTGCGCCGCTCCCACGAAAATCGTCGCGGCTCCGAAGGCGCTCTGTCAGGTCCGCCGTGCGCTTCGGCCTTGCGCTGCACGAAGATGGTGCGTCCGCCTTGATTGAAGTTAATATCGACGGGTGTCGGTCTCGCGAGCCCGCAAGTCGGGGCAGGGAGAGACAACAATCAAGAGGCAGGCGACCGACGCGTCATTCCATGAACCCCTCTAACCTCTCAATATGGAGGAGTACATCCATGCCTCTGGTCATCGGAGTGCTCAAGGAAACCCATCCCGGCGAGCGGCGTCTGTCCGTCGTCCCGGATGTGGTGAAGAAATACCAGGGTCTTGGCGCCAGCGTAGTGATGCAGAAGGACGCCGCCAAGGGCGCGCACTTCCGCGACACTGATTTTGCCGACGTCACCTGGGTCGATAGCGCGGCCGATGTCGTCGCCGCCGCCGATGTGGTGCTGTGCGTGCAGCCGCCCGCCGCCGAGACCCTCGCCGCGATGAAGCCCGGCAGCGTGCTGTGCGGCATGCTGCAACCCTGGTACAGCACCGAGCGCGTGCAGCAGCTGGTCGATGGCCAGGTCACCGCCTTCGCGCTCGAGCTGCTGCCGCGCATCTCGCGCGCGCAGAGCATGGACATCCTGTCCAGCCAGGGCGCGGTCGCCGGCTACGAATGTGCGCTGATCGCCGCCGACCACTCGCCCAAGTTCTTCCCGATGCTCACCTATGCCGCCGGCTCGATCCGCCCGGCGAAGGTGCTGGTCATCGGTGCCGGCGTCGCCGGCCTGCAGGCGATCGCCACCGCGCGCCGCATCGGCGCCATGGTCGAGGCCTACGACGTGCGTCCGGAGACCCGCGAGCAGATCGAGTCGCTCGGTGCCAAGTTCGTCGACACCGGCGTGTCGGCGGCGGGGGCCGGCGGCTATGCGCGCGAGCTCACCGAAGAGGAGAAGGCCAAGCAGGCCGAGCGCCTCGCCAAGGCGGTGGCGCAGTGCGACGCGCTCATCACCACCGCGGCGATCCCGGGCCGCAAGGCGCCGCGCATCATCACCGCCGACATGATCGCGCGCATGAAGCCCGGCGCGGTCGTGGTCGACATGGCAGCCGAGACCGGCGGCAACGTCGAGGGCACGGTGGCCGGCGAGAAGGTGTGGATCAACGACGTGCTCGTGATCGGCCCCACCAACATCCCCAGCCGCATGCCGGTGCATGCCTCGGAGATGGTCGCCAAGAACCTGTTCAACTTCATCTCGCCCTTCATCAAGGACGGCGCGCTCGCGCTCGACTGGGAGGACGAGGTCATGGCCGGCAGCTGCCTGGCGCATGCGGGCGAGCTTCGCCACGCGGGCGTCAAGCAGGCGCTCGGGCTGTAAGGAGGAATTCGCAATGGATGGCTTTACCGCGTTGTACATCTTCGCGCTGGCCGCGTTCACCGGTTACGAGGTGATCTCGCGCGTGCCGGTGATCCTGCACACCCCGCTGATGTCGGGCTCCAATTTCGTGCATGGCGTCGTGCTGATCGGATCCATGGTGGCGCTCGGCCATGCCGACCCGGAAAGCCCGCTGCAGCTGGTGATCGGCTTCTTCGCGGTGTTCCTCGGCGCGGCCAACGCGGCCGGCGGCTACATCGTCACCGAGCGCATGCTGGGCATGTTCAAGGCCGGCGGCCGCAAGCAGGGGGGTGAGCAATGACCTCGAACTGGTTCGTCAACATGGCGTACTTCATCGCCGCCATCGTGTTCATCTTCGGCCTCAAGGCGATGGCCTCGCCGGTCACCGCGCGCAAGGGCGTGGTGTGGGCCGGCTACGCGATGATCGCCGCGACCCTGGCCACCTTCTTCATCCCCGACCTGCACAACATCGGCCTGATGGTGGTGGCGATCGTGCTCGGCGGCGGCGTCGCCTGGTACAGCGGCAAGGTGGTCAAGATGACCGACATGCCCCAGATGGTTGCGATCTACAACGGCATGGGCGGCGGCGCCGCGGCCGGCATCGCGGCGATCGAGCTGGTGCGCGGGGTGCCGCACGACGCGGTCACGTCCACGCTGCTCGCGCTCGGCGCGGTGATCGGCGCGGTGGCGTTCTCGGGTTCGTGCGTGGCCTTCGCCAAGCTGCAGGGGCTGATGACCAAGGCGATCCGCCTGCCGGGGCAGAACAACATCAACTTCCTGCTCTCGGTCATCACCATCGGCATCGGCCTCACCGTGGCCTACTCGGCGCACCCGGGCGGCTTCGAGATCTTCCTGTTCTTCGTGCTCGCGCTCGCGCTCGGTGTGATCCTGGTGATGCCGATCGGCGGTGCCGACATGCCGGTGGTGATCTCGCTGCTGAACGCCTTCACCGGCCTCGCGGTCGGCTTCAAGGGCTTCGTGATCGGCAACCCGGCGCTGATCGTGGCCGGCATCGTGGTCGGCGCCTCGGGCATGCTGCTCACCCAGCTCATGGCCAAGGCGATGAACCGCCCGATCAGGAACATCATCTTCGCTCCGATCACCGGTGCCGCGGCCGAAGGCGGCGAGGCCGTCGAGGGCACGATGCGCGAGCTGTCGTCGATGGATGCGGCGGCGCTGATGCGCTACGGCCAGAAGGTCATCATCGTGCCGGGCTACGGCATGGCGGTGGCCGGCGCCCAGCACAAGGTGTGGGAGATGGCGCAGCTGCTGGAGGAGGGCGGCGTCGAGGTGGTGTTCGCGATCCATCCGGTCGCGGGCCGCATGCCCGGCCACATGAACGTGCTGCTCGCCGAGGCCGGCGTGCCCTACGACAAGATCTTCGATCTCGACGAGATCAACAACGACTTCGCCCAGGCCGACGTGGCCCTGGTGATCGGTGCCAACGACGTGGTGAACCCGGTCGCGCGCACCGACAAGTCGAGCCCGATCTACGGCATGCCCATCCTCAACGCCGACATGGCGCAGAACGTCATCGTGGTCAAGCGTGGCAAGGGCGCCGGTTACTCGGGCATCGAGAACGCGCTGTTCTACAAGGACAACTGCCGCATGCTCTACGGCAGCGCGCAGGAAGCCATCGCCGAGGTCATCCAGCACGTGAAGTCGATGGAGGCATGACGCCGAACCGCCCGCCGGCTGCAGCGCCGGCGGGTTCCGCTCGAGCCGGAGGCGCATCGGGCCGTAAGGGCAGGGAACCTTCCTGTACCTGCGGCCCGATGCGCGTTTGCCTTTTCGCTTTCCTCCTTGTCGTCCCGCTCGGCCTTTCCAGCGCTCCGGCCCTTGCGCAGAAGGCTCCCGCTGCGCCTGCAGCTGCGCCTGCAGCTGCGCCTGCAGCTGCGGCTGCGGCGAATCCGCCGACGCCCGAGTGGCGGCGCACCGACGGCTATCGTTTCCCGGCGCTCGCCGACAGCGTGCGCCGCCTGCAATACACCACGCTGGCGATGCAGCTGCGCGAATACTGTGCCGACCGGCGCGTGTCCGACGACTTCGTGCGCGAGCGCCTGCAGCGCTTCGGTCGTATTACCGGGCGCGCGGAGACCTGCGCCAGCCTGCGGGATTACTGAGCGCGGAGCAGGCGGTCCGCGAACTCCCGCGCCGCCAGCGGCCGCCCGAACAGCGGCCCTTGCTGCAGGTGGCAGTCGAGCGCGCACAGGAAGGCCTGCTGGCCGCGGTGCTCGACCCCGCGCGCGTAGATTTCCAGCCCGAGCGTGCCGGCGAGCGCGCCGACCGCCTCGACGATGGCCTCGCTGTCCTCGCTGCGACCGACCCCGCGTACCAGCTCGGGGTCGAGCTTGAGCGCGGCGAGCGGGTAGCGGCGCAGGCGCGGGATGGACGACAGGCCGCGGCCGAAGTCGTCGATCGACAGGCGCACGCCGGTGGCGGCGATGCGCTCCAGCGTGGCGGCGAGCGTCGGGCTGTCGAGTGCCAGCACCTTTTCGTCGAGGTCGAGCTCGAGCCGCTCCGCCTTCAGCCCGGAGGTGCGCAGGGTGGTCGCGACGCGCGCCGCGAAGTCGCCGCGCATGAGCTGCTCGACCGAGACATTCACCGTCAGGCGCAGGCATTCGCCATCGTGCGTCGGCGGCCAGTCGGTGGCGTGGTCGCAGGCAGTGGCCAGCACCCAGTCGCCGACGTCGGCGAGCAGGCGGGGGTCGCCGACCGCACCCATGAACTGGCGGTAGGGCAGCAGGCCGAGCTCGGGGTGGCGCCAGCGCAGCAAGGCCTCGCCCGCACGGGTGCGACCGGAGCGCGCATCGACCAGCGGCTGGAAGTGCAGGCACAGCTCGTCGGCTTGCAAGGCGTGGCGCAGGCCGCGTTCGAGATGGCTGCTGTCGAAGCCGGGGCCGTCGAGCCGGGTGTGGAAGACGCTGCAGTGGTTGCCGCCGAGCCGGCGCGCCTGTTCGAGCGCGCTCTTGGCGTTGCGCAGCAGGGTGTCGAGGTTGCGCCCGTCCTGCGGATAGAGGGCGAGGCCGGCGCTGGCGGTGATGCGCTGCAGCCCGCCGCCGAGCTCGAGGGGCTCGGCCACTGCGCGCAGCAGGGTTTCGGCGAACTGGTCGGCGTTGCCGGGATGCGCCGGCTCGGGCAGCAGCACGATGAAGCTGTCGCTGCGCTCGCGCGCCACCAGGGCAGCGGAACCGGCGGTAGCGGCGAGGCGGCGGGCGATGCACCGGAGGATCTCGTCGCCGGCGCTCTCGCCCAGGCTGCGATTGACCGCGGCGAAGCCGTCGAGGTCGAGGCGCACGATCGCGATGCTGCCGTGGCGGCCCGCCGCGCGCACCGCGCAGTCACCGAAGCGCGCCTCGAGCATGCGGCGGTTGGCCAGGCCGGTGAGCGGGTCGTGGCTCGTCAGGTACATCGACATCGACGGCGCGTCGTCGAACGCGCGCGCACCGCCTGCTGTCGGGCGTGGCGTTGCGAGGACGGGGGTGCCCGTTTCGTACTCCGCCACGACCGCGGGCGCGCTCAGGATGATGGCGTGGATGCCGGGGCGCAGCCGCGGCGCGCAGTTGAACTCGAGCGCGCGCACGCCGCCATCCGGGAGAGCGAAGTCGAGGCGGCCGCGGCGTTCGCCCTCGATCAGCAGGCGCGCGCGCGCGGCCAGGAAGGCCTGGCCGTCGGGGAAGAGGTCGGCGAGCGGACGCCCTGCCACGTCGCGGTAGTCGCGGCCGAGCAGGCGGCAGGCGGCGCTGTTGGCGTCGAGCACGACCTCGTCGCCAGTGATCAGCAGGCCCTCGTCGAGCAGTTCGAGCAGGGCGAGGTATACGCCGGTCTCGGCGCCCTCCGAAAGGTCCGCGACGAAGGGCTCGGCAGAGGAGGGGCCGGGGGAGGGCGGCAGGCCCGGCAGGTGTCCGGAAGGGTTCACGACAGCAGAGGATCGCAGGGGAGTTCGATGCGGGCGCCCCCGGGCGGGGGCGCCTGCGAGTGAGACCACAGCATAGCCGATGCCTGTGCGCCGCCGTGTGGCGAATAAGGGGCCGGGGTGCCCCTTATTTGCGCCCGAGGCCGCCGAGCAGCACCGCGATCGGACGCTGGTGGCGACGTAGCGGGTCGGGCTTGCCGGCAGCGGCCGCGGTGGGCTGAGTCTGCTCGGCGACCGCGACGGGGGGATTGAGCGGCTCGTAGGGCTTGGAGAAGTCGAAGCCGTCGGCGGCGACGCTGCTGCGGCCGCGGCGGGGGCCGGCGCGCAGGCCTTCGCGCTCGCGCGCTGGCTCGCGACGAGCCTCGGCGCTGCGCTCGACGCCACGTTCGCGGCCGCCGGAGCGCGCCGCCGGAGCCTGCGCCTCGGTGTCGGCGGCCGCGGCCGCCGGCCTGCGGCCACGATGGCCGCGGCTGCCGGCCTCGTGGAAGTCGGGATCGGGGTCGAAGCCGGGTACCCTCTCCTGCGGAATCTGCAGCTTGATCAGCTTTTCGATCTCGGACAGCCAGTGCTTTTCTTCCGAGCTGACCAGCGAGATCGCATAGCCGTGGTGGCCGGCGCGGCCGGTGCGACCGATGCGGTGCACGTAGTCCTCGGCGGTGTGCGGCAGCTCGAAGTTGATCACGAAGGGCAGCTCGTCGATGTCGAGGCCGCGCGCGGCCACGTCGGTGGCGACCAGCACGCGCAGCTTGCCCGACTTGAAGGCCTCGAGCGTGTCGGTGCGCTGCTGCTGGCCCTTGTCGCCGTGGATGGCGTCGGCCGAGATGCCGCTGCGCTCGAGGTAGTGCGCCAGGCGGCCGCACATGAGCTTGGTGTCGACGAAGACCAGGGCCTGGGTGTCGGGCTTGTGGCGCAGCAGGTGGGCGAGCAGGTTGCGCTTCATGCCCGAGGACACCGGGTGCACCACGTGGGTGATGGTCTCGGAGACCATGTTGCGGCGCGCCACCTCGATCAGCTGCGGTTCCTTCAGCATCTGGTCGGCGAGGCGCTTGATCTCGTCCGAGAAGGTGGCCGAGAACAGCAGGCTCTGGCGCTGCTTGGGCAGCAGGGCGAGGATGCGCTTGATGTCGGGGATGAAGCCCATGTCGAGCATGCGGTCGGCTTCGTCCAGCACCAGCACCTCGACCTGCGACAGGTTGATCGACTTCTGCTCGAGGTGGTCGAGCAGCCGGCCCGGCGTGGCGATGACGATCTCGATGCCGCGGCGCAGCTCGGCCTGCTGCGGGCGGATGTCGACGCCGCCATAGACGCACACCGAGCGCAGCGGCAGGTGCTTGCTGTAGGTCTTGACCGACTCGAACACCTGCATCGCGAGCTCGCGCGTGGGCGCGAGGATCAGCGCGCGCGTCTGGTGACGGGCGGGCGAGGTGCTGGTGTTGGCGTGGCGGGCGATGCGGTGCAGCAGCGGCAGGGTGAAGCCGGCGGTCTTGCCGGTGCCCGTCTGGGCGCCGCCCATGACGTCCTTGCCGGCGATGACGATGGGGATGGCCTGGCGCTGGATCGGCGTGGGCTCGGTGTAGCCGGCGTCGGTGACGGCCTGCAGCAGTTCGGGAATGAGGCCGAGATCGGCAAAGCTCATGGGTGCCTTCGGGTTGGAGACGGTCGACAGTCGACCGCCGGATGACGGAAAACCCGGATTATACACGGCACAAAAAGCGTTACCGGACAGGGGCTTCGCCGCCGACCGCGCGGCGGCGGTCCGCCGCGCCTGGTCCGCTCAGCGCTTGAGCGTGAGGAAGGCGGTGACCTCCTCGCGGTCGTGGTAGAGGTGCTTGATGCGCAGGTCGTAGGGGCCGACGCTGGCGAGCCGCTTGCGGATCAGCTCGCGGCACTGCTCGACCGCCTCGACGCGGCGCTTCATCGGCAGCTTGAGGTTGAAGATCGTGTAGCGGCAGCGCCCGGTGGCGACCCATTCGGCCATCAGCGAGGCGATCCGCGAGGGCTGCTCGACCATGTCGCACACCATCCAGTCCACCGGCCGGTGCGGGCGCCAGGTGAAGCCGTCGGCCTTGAGGTGCTCGACCATCTCGGTCGCCATCACGCTGTCGCGCAGCGGGCCGTTGTCGATCGCGGTGACGCGCAGGCCGCGATTGACGAGCTGCCAGGTCCACCCGCCCGGCGCGGCGCCGAGATCGACCGCGCGCTGGCCGGCGCGCAGGATGCTGTCGCGCTCGCCTTCCTCGAGCAGCATCATGAAGGCTTCGGACAGCTTGGCGGTGGAGCGGCTGGGCGCGTTCGAGGGCATGCGCAGGCGCGGGATGCCCATCGGCCAGGTCGAGCACTGCCCGGGCTGGCCGGCGGCGAGCCAGGCGGTGGTGGCGCTGGTGAAGAGCACGTGCAGGACCGGCAGGCCGGCGCGGCTGCTGCGCAGGCAGCCGGCCTTCTCGAGCGCCTTGGCGAGCGGCTCGGTGAAGCGCTTGCAGAAGCCCGAGCGCTGCTTGGCCTCGTCGGTGTCCGGAGTCTCCAGCATCACCCCGGAGAAGCGCTGGCCGCTGGCCTTCACCGCCTCGACGATCGGTGTGGCGCGGTCGCGCTCGGGCAGATCGTCGACGCGCGCGAACCACGGCAGGAGCTGGCGCGCGAACACCGGGCGGCGCCAGTCGGTGGATTCGCCGAAGCTGCCGAGCGGGGTGGGCTCGAAGGTCTCGTAGATCACGTAGCCCGAGTCGGGCTCGGCGCGCACGTAGCCGATCAGGCCGGCTTCGGCGGCGATGTCGTCGAGTTCGGCGGCGAGTTCCTTCTCGAAGCCGGCGCGGCAATAGCCGAGGAGGCCGGCGCAGGCGAGCGCGGCGGCGGGGGTGTGCTGGTTCATGGGGTCGGTGCGCGCAGGGGCTGCAGTATGATGGGTCCGTGCCGGGCCGCAGGGGCGGCAACCGGAATCGGCGCAAGGCAGCGGATGATAAGCCGCGAGCGCCGCGCTGGCGAGCATGCCGGCGCTACGACGCAGGTTGAGATCGGGCCGGCCGCCGCGCCTGCGCGGGTTCCGCGCGCCGCAGTTGCGATTCGCGTCGCTCCCAAGGCACACCCTCGCGCCTCCGGAGCAGCCCGCAGGAGCGCGGCAGGTCACGATTCGGTTGTCGGAAAAGGGGATACGGGATGGCAGTACGTGAAATGGAATACCGCCGGCTGGGCGGAGCGGGGCCGCAGGTGTCGGCGGTGTGCCTGGGCACCATGACCTTTGGCCAGCAGAACAGCGAGGCCGAGGCGCACAGCCAGCTCGACCTCGCCGTGGAGCGCGGGATCGACTTCATCGACACCGCCGAGATGTATCCGGTCCCGGCGCGTGCCGAGACCAGCGGCGAGACCGAACGCATCGTCGGCAACTGGCTGGCGCGCCAGGTGCGCGAGAAGCTGGTGATCGCGACCAAGGTGGCGGGGCCGGCGCGCAGCCTGGAGTGGATCCGCGGCGGTCCGCTCGCGCTCGACCGCGCCAACATCCGCACCGCGGTCGAGGGCAGCCTGCGCCGGCTGCGCACCGACTACATCGACCTGTATCAGCTGCACTGGCCGGCGCGCAACCAGCCGCTGTTCGGCCAGCTGCCCTTCGATCCGGCGCGCGAGCGCGAATCCACGCCGATCCGCACCCAGCTCGAGGCGCTCGCCGAACTGGTGGACGAGGGCAAGATCCGCCACGTCGGCCTGTCGAACGAGCAGCCCTGGGGGCTGATGGAGTTCGTGCGCATGGCGCAGGAGAGCGGCCTGCCACGCGTGGTGTCGGTGCAGAACGCCTACAACCTGCTCAACAGGGTGTACGAGTACGGCATGAGCGAGATCACGCTGCGCGAGGACGTGGCGCTGCTGGCGTATTCGCCGCTCGCCTTCGGCCACCTGTCGGGCAAGTATCTCGCCGACCCGGCTGCGCGCGGGCGCCTCACCGAGTTCGAGAATTTCGGTGTGCGCTACGCCAAGCCCGGTGTGCGTGCGGCGGTGGAGCGCTACGCGGAGATCGCGCGGCGGCGCGGGATGAGCCTCACCGCGCTGGCGCTCGCCTTCGTGTATTCGCGCTGGTTCGTGGGCAGCACCATCGTGGGCGCGACCACGGTGGCGCAACTCGCCGAGAACCTCGACGCCTGGCATCGGCGTCTCGACGAGGATGCGCTCGCCGAGATCGAGCGGGTTCATCAGCTGCACGGCAACCCGGCGCCCTGAGCGTCGGTGCGGGTACGGCGGTCAGTGCGCTGCGGGCTGTGCCGGCGCCGCCTGCGCCGTGGACCGGGGAGGCGCTGCCTTTGGCGCGCCCTGGACGAGCTGCGAGGGCACGATCTCGAGCTTGTGCTCCATCATGTAGTCGTTCATGTCACGCCAGCCGGCGAACACCGCCGCCTTCGAGGCCGCCGGATTGAGCGCGTAGCAGTCCTCCAGCGAGCGCCCGGAGTGGCGGCAGGCGCTCCCGACCGCACGGCCCTCGGCCTCGACCTTCGATGGATTGGGCAGCTCGAGCACCTCGGCGAGTTGGTCGCAGCCGGCTGCGAAGGGCAGCAGGGCGAGGAGGACGAGTCGGCGCAGCGTCGGGGATGGGGTCGGGCGGGGCATGGCGATCCGGGGGCATTCTTCTGGTGGGGTTATCGGCCGCGGCCACCCCATCTTGAGAGGAGTGTCGCGCGCGCGGCACGCTCGCCCTCGAGGCCCACTATTCGAGTGCGCGCGGATCTATAATCGCGCCCGCTTCCGGGCCGTCCTGCCCGGCTCCTTTCTGTGTGTCGAATCGATGAACAAGATGCGTTTCAAGGCCTTGGCCGCAGCGGTCGCTGCCGGCGGTCTCTTCTTCGCGCCCGGCTCGGTGGTCCAGGCCAGCGCCCAGCAGCAGGTCCAGCTCTTCCATCGCCTGCCCGATGCCAAGGCGGGGGCGCTGAAGGACTTGGTCGAGCGCTTCAACGCGCAGTCCAAGGACGTGCAGGTCGTGATGTCCGCGGCGGACTGGCGCTCGGGCGCGCCCCACCTGATGATCCTCGAGGGCGACGACGAGGAGGAGTTCGTCGCCGGCAAGCCGCGCTTCAAGCCGCTCTTCCAGCTCATGAAGGAAAGTGGCGTGCCGCTGCAGACCCTGCGTCCGCCCGCGATGATGACGCGCACCCCGGTCGATGCCAAGGGACAGCTGCTGGCGCTGCCGGTCGGCCTGTCGACCCCGGTGCTGTTCCTCAACCGCGACGCGCTGCGCCAGGCCGGCCTCAACCCGGAGACCACCCGGATCAACACCTGGTTCGATCTGCAGGAAACCCTCGGGCGCCTCGCCGATACCGGTCACACTTGCCCCTATACCGTGGCCGAGCCCGGCCGCGTGATGGTGGAGAACCTCTCGGCCTGGCATAACGAGCCGGTGGCCGCGCAGAGCGGCAAGACCACCGTACCGAGCTTCAACGGCATGTTTCAGGTCAAGCATGTGGCGATGATGGCGAGCTGGACGCGTGCGCGCTACCTGCACGTGTTCGACCAGCAGGCCGAGGCCGAGCAGCGCTTCGCGCGCGGCGAGTGCGCGGTGATCGCCGCGCCCTCGGCGAGCTGGACCGACTTCCGCCGTGCCGGCAAGGTCGATGTGGCGGTGTCCAAGCTGCCCTACTACGACGACTTCCCCGGTGCGCCGCAGAACACCATCGCCGACGGTCCCGCACTGTGGGCCTCGGCAGGCAAGAAACCGGCCGAATACAAGGCCGTGGCGCGCTTCGTGAGTTTCTGGCTGCAGCCCGACAACCAGGTCGCGTGGCAGCGCGAGACCGGCTACCTGCCGCTCAACCGCGCCGGCCTGCTGGCCTCGCGCAGCGAGCTGCTCGGCAACGACCTCGAGAACATCCAGGTCGCGGTCGACCAGCTCGGCGGCAAGCCCGCCACGCCGCAGTCGTCGGCGCAGCCCGTGGTCGAGCGCCAGAAGGTGCGCCGCATCCTCGATGAGGAACTCGCCGGCGTATGGGCCGACGAGAAGGCCGCGAAGGAAGCGCTCGACAACGCGGTGACGCGCGCCCGCAACGGCAACTGAGCTCGCTACCGCTCACCTGCGGCGCCCGGGGTTGCGGCTTGACGCCGCGCGCGGGCGCCGCCTAACATCTACGATTTTCCGCGAGCCAGAACGCCTTGTCCGTCCAGCAGCTCTTCGCGCCGATCGCCGCCGACATGCAAGCGGTGGATACGGTCATCCGCAACCGACTGCACTCGGACGTGGCCCTGATCCGCCGCATCGCGGAATACATCGTCGGCAGCGGCGGCAAGCGGCTGCGCCCCGCGCTGGTGCTCTACGCGGCGGGCGCGCTCGACTATCGCGGCGTGCATCACCACGAGCTCGCCGCGGTCGTCGAGTTCATCCACACCGCCAGCCTGCTGCACGACGACGTCGTCGACGAGTCCGACCTGCGCCGCGGCAAGCGTACCGCCAACGCCGCCTTCGGCAACGCCTCTGCCGTGCTGGTGGGCGACTTCCTCTATTCGCGTGCCTTCCAGATGATGGTCGGGGTCGACGAGATGCGCGTGATGCGCGTGCTCGCCGACGCCACCAACATCATCGCCGAGGGCGAGGTGCTGCAGCTGCTCAACTGCCACAACGCCGACGTCGTCATCGAAGACTACCTGCGCGTGATCCGCTACAAGACCGCCAAGCTCTTCGAGGCCGCGGCGCGCCTGGGCGGCATCGTGGCCGGTGCGGACGACGCGCTCGAGCAGCGCCTGGCCGCCTTTGGCATGCACCTTGGCACCGCCTTCCAGCTCATCGACGACGTGCTCGACTACTCCGCCGACGAGGCCGACACCGGCAAGCACCTTGGGGACGACCTCGCCGAAGGCAAGCCGACGCTGCCGCTGATCCACGTGATGCAGCATGGCACGGCGGAGCAGGGCGCGCTGGTGCGTCACGCGATCGAAGGCGGCGGCCGCGGCGATTTCGCGGCCGTGCTCGCGGCGATCCAGTCGACCGGCGCGCTCGAAGAGACGCGCCGCTACGCGGAAGCGGAGGCGCAGCTCGCAATCGACGCGATTTCGGTGCTTCCCCCTTCCATTTTCAAGGAAGCGCTGCTACAATTATCGGACTTTGCAGTTCGGCGAAAACACTGATATAGTTTCTGGCTTCGCAGGGCAGCAAAAAGCAGCAAAAAAGTGTCGGGGAATAGCTCAGCCTGGTAGAGCACTGCGTTCGGGACGCAGGGGCCGGAGGTTCGAATCCTCTTTCCCCGACCAAAAATCCCGCAAAAAAGCCACTCAATGAGTGGCTTTTTTGTTATCGAATCAAGGGTTTGCGTTTGATTGCCCCCTTGATGCTGCGTCCCGGTGTCGCGCTGATCCGCTTTAGCGCGACACGAAATCTGCACTGCAGCGCGCCCGGATCTGACTCTCCAGGTTGGCCGTACGATTGTCCGGGCAGGATCCACGTCCCGATTGCAGCCACCGCGGCTCAGGTCGGGCGGGTTTCACCGCGGTGCCGCCGCCACGCGAAACCCCGGCACGCGGATCCGCCCGTGCTGCTTCAAGCGCTCAGCGCGCCCAACACCTCGTCGAGCATCTTGCGGGCGTCGCCGAACAGCATGCGGTTGTTTTCCTTGTAGAACAGCGGGTTGTCGACCCCGGCGTAGCCGGAAGCCATGCTGCGCTTCATGACGATCGAGGTCCGTGCCTTCCACACCTCGAGCACCGGCATGCCGGCGATCGGGCTGCCCGGGTCTTCCTGCGCGGCCGGGTTCACGATGTCGTTGGCACCGATCACGATCGCCACATCCGTTTCGGGGAAGTCCGCGTTGATCTCGTCCATCTCGAGCACGATGTCGTAGGGAACCTTGGCCTCGGCCAGCAGGACGTTCATGTGGCCGGGCATGCGGCCTGCCACCGGGTGGATGGCGAAGCGCACGGCGACGCCCTGTCCGCGCAGCACGTTGACGATCTCGCAGACGACGTGCTGTGCCTGTGCGACCGCCATGCCGTAGCCCGGCACGATGACGATGTTCTTCGCGTCGCGCAGCAGGTCGGCGGTATCCACCGCGCTGATCGACGTGACCTCGCCGGCCGGCTCCGATCCGTCGGCCGTCGCCGCGGGCGCGCCGCTGCCGGAGCCGAAGCCGCCCGCGATGACGCTGACGAAGTTGCGGTTCATCGCGCGGCACATGATGTAGGACAGGATCGCCCCCGAGGAGCCCACCAGCGCGCCGACGACGATCAGCAGATCGTTGCCCAGCATGAAGCCCGTCGCCGCCGCCGCCCAACCCGAATAGCTGTTGAGCATCGAGACCACGACGGGCATGTCGGCTCCACCGATCGCCATCACCATGTGCACGCCGAAGGCCAGCGCGATCAACGTCATCACCAGCAGCAAGGCCATGCCGGCCCAGATCGAGTGTGTGTTGAGGAACCAGCGCCCGAGCAGGATCACCAGGATCAGCCCGGCGAGGTTGAGCCAGTGGCGCGCGGGCAGCAGCAGCGGTTTGCCGCCGATCTTGCCGGAGAGCTTGGCGAAGGCGACCAGCGAGCCGGAGAAGGTGACTGCGCCGATCAGGATGCCGACGTAGATCTCCA
This sequence comes from Thauera sp. DNT-1, assembly GCF_055393985.1. Classification (NCBI taxonomy): domain Bacteria; kingdom Pseudomonadati; phylum Pseudomonadota; class Betaproteobacteria; order Rhodocyclales; family Zoogloeaceae; genus Thauera; species Thauera sp. DNT-1. The sequence continues at coordinate 4,515,940 of NZ_AP043752.1, forward strand.
CCTCGTGGATGGTCTTCTCGGCAGCGGTGGGGAACACCAGGGAGGTGTCCACGTAGCTCGCGAAGCCCACCAGACAGGCCGCCAGACCCACCAGGCTGTGCATGAGGGCGACGAGCTCAGGCATCTGCGTCATCTGCACCTTCTTCGCGGCGTAGAGGCCGACGGCGGCGCCGATGACGAGGGCGATGACGATCCATGGAATGCCGCCCATGCCGACTTGCGGGCCGAACACGGTGGCCAGCACCGCGATGCTCATGCCCGCGATGCCGAACAGGTTGCCGCGGCGCGCGGTCTCGGGATGGGCGAGTCCGCCCAGGCTGAGGATGAAGAGGATGGTGGCGCCGATGTACGAGACAGTGGCCAGACTTGAGGTCATTGTCTTCTCCTTATTTGCGGAACATCGCCAGCATGCGACGCGTCACCGCGAAGCCGCCGAACATGTTGACGGCCGTGAGGGTGATGGCGACGAAGGCGAGCACGCCGATCAGCCCCCCCGGTCGATCGCTGGCGCCTTCGGCCAGCGGTGGGGCGATCTGCACGAGCGCGCCGATCGCGATGATCGACGAGATGGCGTTGGTGACGCTCATCAGCGGCGTGTGCAGCGAGGGTGTGACGTTCCAGACCACCATGTAGCCCACGAAGCAGGCCAGCACGAACACGGTGAAGTGCGTGAGGAAGCTGGCCGGGGCGTACAGACCGACGAGCAGGAACAGCAGGGCGCCGACACCGAACACGATCGCCAGCGACTTGACCGGCATCGGCGCGCCGGCCCCGTGGCCATGGCCCTTGGGTGCGGTGATCGGTGCGCTCGAAGCCTTGGGTTTGGCCGATGCGGCCGGCAGCTTGGGAGGTGGTGCGGGCCAGGTGAGCTCACCCTGCTTGATCACGGTGAGGCCACGGATCGCGTCGTCCTCGAAGTTGACGGCGATGTTGCCATCCTTTGCCTTGCACAGGTCTTCGGTGAGGCGGAGGAGGTTGTTCGAATACAGGGTCGAGGATTGCCTGGCCAGCCGGCTCACGAGGTCGGTGTAGCCGATGATCGTGACTCCATGGCGTACCACCGCCTCGCCGGGCACGGTGAGCTCGCAGTTGCCGCCCTGCTCGGCGGCGAGGTCGACGATCACGCTGCCCGGCTTCATGCTCTGCACCATCTCGGCGGTGATCAGCTTGGGTGCGGGTTTGCCCGGGATCAGCGCGGTGGTGATCACGATGTCGGCGTCCTTCGCCTCGCGCGCGTACATCTGGCGCTGCGCGGCCTGGAAGCCCTCGCTCATCACCTTCGCGTAACCGCCGCCACCCGAGCCCTCTTCGTCGTAATCGACCTTGACGAACTCGCCGCCGAGCGACACCACCTGGTCGGCGACCTCGGCGCGGGTGTCGTTGGCGCGCACGACCGCGCCCAGGTTGGCCGCGGTGCCGATCGCCGCCAGGCCGGCGACGCCGGCGCCGGCGATGAAGACCTTGGCCGGCGGGATCTTGCCCGCGGCGGTGATCTGGCCGTTGAAGAAGCGCCCGAAGGCGTTCGCCGCCTCGACCACCGCGCGGTAGCCGCTGATGCCGGCCATGGAAGACAGCGCGTCCATCTTCTGCGCGCGGCTCAGCTGCCGCGGCAGGCAGTCGATCGCGAGCACGGTGGTCTTGCGCGCCTGCAAGGCCGCCATCAGTTCGGGGTGCTGCGCCGGCCAGACGAAGCCGATCAGCGTCGCGCCCTCGCGCAGCATGCCGACCTCATCCAGCGTGGGCGGGCGCACCTTGAAGACGATGTCGGCACGGCCCAGCAGCTCGGCCGACCCGGGCGACACCTCCGCGCCGGCAGCGCGGTAGTCGTCGTCGGAGAAGTTGGCCGCCGCGCCGGCGCCGCTCTCGACCGCGACGGAGAAGCCCAGCTTGATGAGTTTCGCCACGACCTCGGGAACGGTCGCGACGCGCTTTTCACCGGCGAAGGTTTCCTTCGGAACTCCGATCAGCAAGGTCATGATCCCGACTCCGCGCAGGTTTGATTGTGGAAGCGGGGCGCGGCCGTGTGGCTGGTGCGGGCATGCCCGGGGAAGTCTTGCGCCGTCGCTGCGCGCGGGCTCCCCGGGGTGGGTGCGAAGCGGATTTCACGAAGCGTGGCTCCGCAAGCCATGGTCGGGTGCATCGGGTTCTCCCTGTTCGGTTTTCGTTGGTGCCGGCGTGCGTATTCGTCTCGGACATGCCCGCCTGGCCCGGGCGAACTCATGGGCGATCGCATTCGCGTCGATTGCCGATGTTCGTTCCCTCGGCGAGTATGCCGGATCCGACCTGGCTTTCGATAGCCAGGGCGATGCCCGGGCCACCGCCGATGCACCGTGAAGCGAGGCCGCGTCCCGGCGTGAGCATGCGTGCGTCCGCGCCCGGCACCGCGTGGCGCTCGAAGCGGATCAGGTCGCCATCGTGCGCTGCCGAGGGCGGGTTCTTGATGGTCTGCTTGGCCACACCAAAAAACCTTATCCTGCCCGCCTGAAGTTCTATCGAGCTGCAAGGGCTATCCATCGCACGAGGCTGCGGTGGTCAGGGACGTGGAATGTGCGGCGTCCCCCGCGCCACGCGAACCTGCCGGAGCAGCGCGGAAACGTCGGAATCCAAGGAGATCGTCATCATGTCGATCGGCGCATCATTCAGCGCAGTCGTGCAGCCGAGGCGGGCGCGCCGGTCGGATACCATTGCCGAGCAGATCGAGGGCTTGAGCACGGGCGGAGCCTCGTCGTCCGTGCGGCGGTCCCGATCGCGCGGCCGTCTGCCCCCGTTGGCACGCTGCGAAGCCTCGAGGTCACGATTTCGAGCATGAACCCCAAGCCCCGCCACATCGAACGCGCGCTCCGGGAGCGCGTCGAGATCGTGCCCTACGATCCGGCCTGGCCGGGGCTCTTCGCCGAGGAGGTGGCGCGGCTGCGTGCGGCCCTGCCGGCGGAGCTGATCGGGCGCATCGAGCACTTCGGCAGCACCGCGGTGCCCGGCCTGGCGGCCAAGCCGATCATCGACATGCTGGTCGAGGTACGCTCGATGGAGGACGTAGCGGAGCGCATCGCACCGCTGCTGCGGGCGCTGGGCTACGAGTTCTTCTGGCGCGCCCCCGGGCACGGGCTGCCCGGCATGGAGTACGCGTGGTTCATCCGCCGCGATGCTGCGGGCCGGCGCACGCATCACATCCATTTTGTCGAGGCGGGCTCGTCGGAGTGGGGGCGCCTGCGGTTCCGCGACTACCTGCGCGCGCATTCCGAAGTCGCGCGAGCGTATGGCGCACTCAAGCAGCGCATTGCGGACCAATATCCCGACGACCGCATCGCCTACGCGAAGGCGAAGACGTGCTTCGTGCGCGAGGTGATGCGGGCGGTGCGACGGGATCACATCCCTTGGTAGATCGGCCCTTCGCCACCCTGCGGCACGACCCAGTTGATGTTCTGCGTCGGGTCCTTGATGTCGCAGGTCTTGCAGTGGATACAGTTCTGCGCGTTGATCTGCAGGCGCGGCCCGGATTCTTCGCGGACGATCTCGTACACGCCGGCGGGGCAATAGCGCTGCTCGGGAGCGTCGTACTTGGCCAGGTTCACCGCGATCGCCACCGACGGATCCTTCAGCTGCAGGTGGCAGGGCTGCTCTTCCTCGTGGTTGGTGTTCGAGAGGAAGACCGAGGACAGGCGGTCGAAGGTGAGCACGCCGTCGGGCTTCGGATAGTCGATCTTCGGGCACTCGGAAGCCGGTTTGAGCTTGTCGTGGTCCGACGAGTTGTGCAGCGTCCAGGGGGCCTTGCCGCGGAACAGCATCTGGTCCATGCCGAAGAGGAAGGAGCCCATCCACAGGCCCTTCTTCATCAGCGGCTTGAAGTTGCGGTATTTGTGCAGTTCGGCGTACAGCCAGGAGTCGCGGAAGGCGGCCGGGTAGGCGGTGAGGGCGTCGCGCTGGCGATTCGCGGCGAGCGCGTCGAAGGCCGCTTCGGCGGCGAGCATGCCCGACTTGATCGCGGTGTGCGTGCCCTTGATGCGGGCGGCGTTGAGGAAGCCGGCGTCGTCGCCGATCAGGCCGCCGCCCGGGAAGATCAGCCGCGGCAGGCTCTGGATGTTGCCGGTGGCGATGGCGCGCGCGCCGTAGGCCAGGCGCTTGCCGCCTTCGATGTGCTTGCGTACCTCGGGGTGGGTCTTCCAGCGCTGCATCTCGTCGAAGGGCGACAGGTGCGGGTTCTCGTAGTTGAGGCCGACCACGAAGCCGAGCGCGACCAGGTTGTCCTCGAGGTGGTAGATGAAGCCGCCGCCATAGGTGCGGTTGTCCATCGGCCAGCCGGCGGTGTGCACGACGAGGCCCGGGCGGTGCTGCTCGGGCTTGACCTCCCACAGCTCCTTGATGCCGATGCCGTAGGTCTGCGGGTCGACGCCCTCGCGCAGCTTGTACTTCGCCTCCAGCTGCTTGCCGAGGTGGCCGCGACAGCCCTCGGCGAACAGGGTGTACTTGGCGTGCAGCTCCATGCCCGGCTGGTGGTGCGGGCCGGGGGTGCCGTCACGGTTGAGGCCCATGTCGCCGGTGGCGACGCCCTTCACCGCGCCGGATTCGTCGTAGAGGATCTCGGCCGCGGCGAAGCCGGGGTAGACCTCGATGCCGGCGGCCTCGGCCTGCTCGCCCAGCCACTTGACGAGGTTGCCCAGGCGCACGATGTAGTTGCCGTGGTTCTCGAAGCAGTCCGGGGTGAGCGCGGGCGGAACGCGGCGCACGCCGGTCTCGGAGAGGAACAGCACCTGGTCCTCGGTGACCGCGGTGGTGAGCGGGGCGCCCTTGTCCTTCCAGTCGGGGATCAGCTCGTTCAGCGAGCGCGGATCGATGACCGCCCCCGACAGGATGTGGGCGCCGATCTCCGCGCCCTTCTCGATCAGGCACACCGACAGCTCGCTGCCCTTGGCTTCGGCGAGCTGCTTCAGGCGGATCGCCGCGGCCAGGCCCGCAGGGCCGCCGCCGACGACCAGCACGTCGAACTCCATCGATTCGCGTTCCATACCGTTCTCCTCGTATCTTCTTTCAGTGGGTCGCGTAGCGAGACGCGCCATCCGCGCAGTTTAACCCTTCGTGCGAATCCCCGCCGCCGGTGGGCGCGCGCATGCGCGCGCCCACCGGCGGCGGGGCGAACAAACATACGGGTGCGTATGTTACATTAGCCCGCCCCATATACAAGAGGAGATCGTCGGATGAGTCCGAACGCGAAGCTGATCTACACCACCCGCATGCCGGTGCGCTGGGGGGACATGGACGCCTACGGGCATGTCAACAACACGGTCTATTTCCGCTATTTCGAGCAGACCCGCGTCGAGTGGCTCGAACGGATGGGTTCCCGCGTCAGCGTCGAGGAGCCGGTGGGGCCGGTGATCATCAATGCCAGCTGCACCTTCCTCGCGCCGGTGAATTATCCTGCGACCGTCGTCATCAAGATGTATGCAGGCGATCCGGGGCGGAGCAGCGTGATGACCTGGTACGAGCTCTTCGTCGATGGCGACGAGCGCCTGTACGCCGAAGGTGCGGCCAAGACGGTGTGGATGGACATGCGCACCGGCAAGTCGGCGCCGATTCCGGATGTCGTGCGCGCGCTGTTCGACCCGCCCGTGGCCTGAATTGGCGCCGGCCGCCGAGTGCCCGGCCGCGCAGTGCGGTCACCCGCTCCGTCCGCGAAGCGTGGCCGCCCAGTTTCGACCCCCAGAGTTTTGACCCCCAATCATCGACACAAGAGGATGGAGAGGAGACCCGATGTATCCGACTGAGCAGAAACCCCTGTGGACCCCGTCCCCCGAGCGCATCGCCGCCGCCAACGTGACTGCCTTCCGGCTCGCGGCCGAGCAGCGCTGGAAGGTCTCGCTGCCCGATTACGAGGCGCTGCACGCCTGGTCGGTGGAGCGCCCCGAGCCGTTCTGGACGAGCGTTTGGGAGGGCGACGGCGTCGGTGGCGGCGTGATCGGCACGCGCGGCGAGCGCGTGCTCGTCGATGGCCACAAGATGCCGGGCGCGAAGTGGTTTCCCGACGCCCGCCTGAACTTCGCGCAGAACCTGCTGCGTTCGCGCGACGCGCATGACGCGATCGTGTTCTGGGGCGAGGAGCGCGTGAAGAACCGCCTGAGCCACGGCGAGCTCTACCGCGCGGTGGCGCACTTTGCCGCGGCGCTCAAGGAGCAGGGCGTGGTGGCCGGCGACCGCGTCGCCGCGTACATGCCCAACCTGCCCGAGACCGTCGTCGCCATGCTCGCCGCGGCCAGCCTCGGCGCCATCTTCACCTCGGCCTCGCCCGACTTCGGCGTGCAGGGCGTGCTCGACCGCTTCGGCCAGACCGAGCCCAAGGTGCTGGTGGCCTGCGACGGCTACTACTACGGCGGCAAGACGGTGGATGTGCTTGGCAAGCTCGGCGAGATCGTCGCGCAGCTGCCCTCGGTCAAGCGCGTCGTGGTCGTGCCCTACGTGCATCGCGAGCACGACCTCTCGCACGTGCCGCACGCGCGCATGCTCGCCGACTTCGTCGCGCCCTTCCACTTCGTCGACGACATCGAGTTCGCGCAGCTGCCCTTCGACCACCCGCTCTACATCATGTACTCCTCGGGCACCACCGGCGTGCCCAAGTGCATCGTGCACTGCGCCGGCGGCGCGCTGCTGCAGCACCTGAAGGAACACAAGCTGCACGGCGACGTGAAGCCGGGAGACCGCGTGTTCTACTTCACCACCTGCGGCTGGATGATGTGGAACTGGCTGGTCTCCGCGCTCGCCGCCGAGGCCACGCTGCTGCTCTACGACGGCTCGCCCTTCGCTGGCGACAACCGCATCCTCTTCGACTACGCCGACGCCGAAGCGATGACGCACTTCGGCACCTCGGCCAAGTTCCTCGACGCCGCCGCCAAGTTCGGGCTCAAGCCGCGGGAGACCCACAAGCTCGACACGGTGCGCGCGATGATGAGCACCGGCAGCCCGCTGGTGCCCGAGGGCTTCGACTACGTCTATCGCGACATCAAGCCCGACCTGCAGCTCTCCTCCATCTCGGGTGGCACCGACATCATCTCCTGCTTCGTGCTCGGCTCCCCGGTGCTGCCGGTGTGGCGCGGCGAGATCCAGTGCCGCGGCCTCGGCATGGCGGTGGACGTGTGGGACGACGACGGCCGCCCGGTGCGCGGCGAGAAGGGCGAGCTGGTGTGCGCGAAGCCCTTCCCGGTGATGCCGATCGGGTTCTGGAACGACGCCGACGGCAGCAAGTACCACGCCGCCTACTTCGATCGCTTTCCCAATGTCTGGTGCCACGGCGACTTCTGCGAGATCACCGCGCACGGCGGCCTGGTCATCTACGGCAGGTCGGACGCCACGCTGAACCCGGGCGGGGTGCGCATCGGCACCGCCGAGATCTACCGCCAGGTCGAGAAGCTGCACGAGGTGGTCGAGTCGCTCGTGATCGGCCAGGACTGGCCGCCGCAGAACCCCAACGACGTGCGCGTGGTGCTGTTCGTGAAGCTGCGCGAGGGGCTCGCGCTCGATGACGACCTGACCAGGCGCATCCGCCAGACCATCCGCGACAACACCACGCCGCGTCACGTGCCGGCCAAGGTGCTGCAGGTGGCCGACATCCCGCGCACCAAGAGCGGCAAGATCGTCGAACTGGCGGTGCGCAACGTGGTGCACGGGCGCCCGGTGAAGAACCAGGAGGCGCTGGCCAACCCCGAGGCGCTGGCGCACTTCCGCGACCGCGCCGAGCTGCAGGGCTGAGGAGGATCGAAGACATGCTGATGAACCCGAAGAAGTCGGTGCTGCTGGTGATCGACGTGCAGGCGAAGCTCGCCCCCTTCATCCACGACAACGCCGCGGTGGTCGAGGCCTGCGTGTGGCTTGCGCGCGTCGCCGAGCGCATCGGCGTGCCGGTGGTGGTCACCGAGCACTTCCCCGAGAAGATCGGCGGCACGGTCGAGGCGGTGCGCGCGGCGACCGCCGGTGCGCACTACGTCGGCAAGCAGTTCTTCTCCGCCCAGGCCGATGGCTGCCTCGACCAGACCGCGGTCGCCGGCTGCGAGCAGGTGATCCTGTGCGGCACCGAGGCCCATGTCTGCGTGCAGCAGACCGCGCTCGACCTGCGCGGCGCCGGCAAGCAGGTCTTCATCGTCGCCGAGGCCTCAGGCTCGCGCGCTCCGGCCAACCGCGACCTCGCCTTCGAGCGAATGCGCGGCCACGGCATCGAGATCGTGTCGCGCGAGATGGTCGCCTTCGAGTGGCTGCAGCGCGGCGGCACCGAGCTCTTCCGCGAAGTCAATCGCGACTTCATCCGCTGAGGATGGCCGGCAAGGCCGGCCCTGCAGGATCACCCCGTCCGGCCCCTGGCGCGTGCGCGTCCCGAACTAGGGAAAACGTGCGTATCCATGCCGGACGGGTTGTTCTAGCCTGACCGCTTCGTTCCACGGCGATGCGATGTGCGCTCCCTCGACGCTGTCCATACCGAGCTCGCAGACCGTCCCGCCGTATCCAAAAGCGCAAGCGGGAGGTTGGAGATGGAGACACGGGAAGCAGGCCGGCTGGCCACGCAGGTCGAGGCGGTGATCGAGCAGATTCGCACCCGGATGCCCGCCGAGCAGGCCGAAGGGGTGTGTGCGTTCGCGAGCCGCTTTTTCGCCCAGGTGGCGCCCGAGGACCTGGAAGACCTCCCGGTGGGCGATCTCTACGGCGCCGTGCTCAGCCAGTGGCACTTCGTCGCCCGCCGCCAGGACGGCAGCAAGGTGCGCGCATTCAACCCGCGGCTGGACGAGCACGGCTGGGAGTGCCCGCACACCGTGGTGGAGATCGCCGGCGAGGACATGCCCTTCCTCGTCGACTCGATCACCATGGAGGTCGCGCGCCAGGGTCTCACCCTGCACCTGATCATCCATCCGGTGATGAACGTCGCGCGTGATGCCGAGGGCGGCTTCGTGCGTGTGGCGGAGCGCGGCGAGCAGGGCGAGGGTGTCGGCTTCGAGTCGATCATGCACCTGGAGGTCGACCGCCGCACCGACCCGGGCGACCTCGTTGCGCTGCAGCAAGGCATCGAGCATGTGCTTGCCGACGTGCGTGCCGCGGTCCGCGACTGGTCGGCCATGCGCGAGCGCCTGGCCGGCATCACCGCAGGGCTCGACGAGCTGCCGGTCAGCATCGACGCCGAGGAGACGCAGGAGGTGCGCGCCTTCCTCGACTGGCTCGCCGCCGACAACTTCGTGCTGCTCGGCTGCCGCGACTACGCGCTGGTCGAGACCGGCGAGGGCAACGAGCTGCGCATCGTCCCCGGCTCCGGACTGGGCCTGCTGCGCGGCGACGGTGACGAGGGGCAGTCGCGCTCCTTTGCTGCGCTGCCGCCGCAGCTGCGCGCGCAGGCCCACCTGCCGCATCTGCTCACGGTCACAAAGTCGAACTCGCGCTCCACGGTGCACCGGCCCGGCTATCTCGACTTCGTCGGCATCAAGACCTTCGGGGCCGACGGCCGGGTGAATGGCGAGCGTCGCGTGATCGGCCTGCTCGCCTCCACCGCCTACAGCGCCAGCCCGCGCCAGATCCCGCTGCTGCGGCGCAAGGTGGAGGCCGTGTTCGAGCGTGCCGGCCTGCTGCCCGGCGGCCACGCCGCCAAGGCGCTGCAGACCCTGCTCGAGCGCTACCCGCGCGACGAGCTGTTCCAGATCGAGACCGACGAGCTCCACGCCCACGCCATGGGCATCCTGCGCCTCGGCGAGCGCCTGCGCACGCGCCTCTTCGTGCGCGTCGATCCCTTCGAGCGCTTCGTGTCGTGCCTGATCTACGTGCCGCGCGAGCACTACAACACCGACCAGCGCGAGCGCATGCAGGCGGTGCTGATCGATGCCTTCAAGGGCAACGCCGCCGAGTTCGACGTGCAGTTTTCGGATTCGGCGCTCGCGCGCATCCTCATCACGGTGCGCACGCCCGAGGGTCGGATCCCTGCCTTCGACGTGCGCGAGATCGAGCAGCGCCTGATCCGTGCGGCGCGGCGCTGGGAGGACGAGCTGCAGCAGGCGCTCGTCGAGCAGTGCGGCGAGGAGCGCGGCCTGGCGCTGATGCGGCGCTACGGCGAGGGCTTCCCGGCCGGCTACCGCGAGGAATACTCCGCGCGCATGGCGGTGTTCGACATCGAGCAGATGGAGGCGCTCGCCGACGACGCGGCGCTCGGGCTCAACCTCTACGTGCCGCTCGAGGTGCGCGCGGGCCGGCTCAACCTGCGGCTCTACCACCTGGGCAGCCCGGTACCGCTGTCGCAGAGCCTGCCGATGCTCGAGAAGATGGGCGTGAAGGTGATGGACGAGCGCCCCTCCGAGATCGAGCGCCAGGACGGCAGCACGGTGTGGCTGCACGACTTCGGCCTGCAGTTTGCCGGTGCCGAGAACCTCAACATCCACGACATCCGCCCGCTCTTTCAGGAGGCCTTCCTCGCGGCCTGGCGCGGCGCCGCCGAGAACGACGATTTCAACCGCCTGGTGCTGCTCGCCGGGCTGTCGTGGCGTGAGGTGGCGGTGCTGCGCGCCTACGCCCGCCACATGCGCCAGGCGGCGTTCACCTTCAGCCTCGCCTACATGGAGCAGACGCTGGCGGCCTATCCACAGTTCGCGCGTGCGCTGCTGCAACTCTTCCGCGCGCGCTTCGACCCGGCGCTCGCGGGCGATCGCGAGGCCGCGTGCGCGACGCAGGTGGCGGCCATCGAGGCCGCGCTCGATCAGGTGGCCAACCTCGACGAGGACCGCATCCTGCGCCAGTTTCTCGCCCTCATGCAGGCGACCCTGCGCACCAACTGGTTCCAGCGCGGCGCGGACGGCGCCCCCAAGCCCTACCTCTCGTTCAAGTTCCTGCCGTCGAAGATCCCCAATCTGCCGCAGCCGCTGCCGATGTTCGAGATCTTCGTTTATTCGCCGCGCTTCGAGGGCGTGCACCTGCGCGGCGGCAAGGTCGCGCGCGGCGGCCTGCGCTGGTCGGACCGCATGGAGGACTTCCGCACCGAGATCCTCGGCCTGGTGAAGGCGCAGATCGTCAAGAACGCGGTGATCGTGCCGGTGGGCTCCAAGGGCGGCTTCGTGGTCAAGTGCCCGCCTGCGGAGGGCGGGCGCGAGGCCCTGCTCGCCGAGGGCGTGGCCTGCTACCGCAACTTCCTGCGCGGCCTGCTCGACCTTACCGACAACCTGGTGCAGGGCGCGGTGGTGCCGCCGGCGGACGTGGTGCGCCACGACGAGGACGACCCCTACCTGGTGGTGGCAGCCGACAAGGGCACGGCGAGCTTCTCCGACTACGCCAACCAGGTCTCGGCCGAGTATGGCTTCTGGCTGGGCGACGCCTTCGCCTCGGGCGGCTCGGTGGGCTACGACCACAAGAAGATGGGCATCACCGCACGCGGCGCCTGGGAGGCGGTCAAGCGCCACTTCCGCGAGATGGGCAAGGACATCCAGCAGGAACCCTTCACCGTGGTCGGCATCGGCGACATGTCGGGCGACGTGTTCGGCAACGGCATGCTGCTGTCGAAACAGATCCGCCTGGTGGCGGCCTTCGACCACCGCCACATCTTCATCGACCCCGATCCCGACCCGGCACGCTCGTGGGAAGAGCGCGCGCGCATGTTCGCGCTGCCGCGCTCGAGCTGGGACGACTACGACCGCGCGCTGATCTCGCAGGGTGGCGGAGTGTGGCCGCGCAGCGCGAAGTCCATCACGCTGTCGCCCGAGGCGCGCGCGGCACTCGACATCCAGGCCGCGCCCCTGGGCTTGACCCCGACCGAGTTGATCCGCGCCATCCTCACCGCACCGGTCGAGCTGGTCTACAACGGCGGCATCGGCACCTACATCAAGGCCGCCAGCCAGACCGACGCGGCGGTGGGCGACCGCGCCAATGACGCGGTGCGCGTCAATGGCGGCGAACTGCGCTGCAAGGTCTTCGGCGAGGGCGGCAACCTCGGCGCCACCCAGCTCGGCCGCATCGAGTTCGCGCTCGCGGGCGGGCGCATCAACACCGACGCGATCGACAACTCCGGCGGGGTGGACTGTTCCGACCACGAGGTCAACATCAAGATCCTGCTCGGCGGGGTGATCGCCGAGGGCGAGCTCACGCTCAAGCAGCGCAACGAGCTGCTCGCCGACATGACCGACGAGGTCGGCATCCTGGTGCTGCGCGACAACTACGCCCAGACCCAGGTGCTGTCGGTCACGCGCGCGCGCGGCGTGGCGCTGCTCGACGAGCAGGCGGAGTTCATCCGCCGCCTGGTGCAGGCCGGGCGGCTCAACCGCAAGCTCGAGTACCTGCCCGACGACGAGGAGATCGCCGAGCGCAAGGCCGCCGGCGTCGGCCTCACCAGCCCCGAGCTGGCGGTGCTGCTCGCCTACAGCAAGATCGAGCTCTACGACGAGGTGCTCGCCTCCGACGTGCCGGAGGACCCCTACATCCGCACCGCGCTCGAGCGCTACTTTCCCGGCCCGCTGCGCGAGCGCTTCCCGGCGCAGATCCGGATCCACCCGCTGCGCCGCGAGATCATCTCGACCCACGTGGTCAACAGCATGATCAACCGCGTCGGGCCCACCTTCGTCAGCCGGCTCAGGGCCGAGCTCGGCGCCTCGGCGGCGGACGTGGTGCGCGCCTACATGGCCACCCGCGAGGTCTTCGGCCTGGTGGCGCTGTGGCGCGAGATCGAGGCCCTCGACAACCGCATCGCCGACGCGGTGCAGACCGAGCTCATCCAGGAGTCGGGCCGCCTGGTGCAGCGCGGCACGCTGTGGTTCCTGCGTCACCGCCGCTGGCTGGCCGACCTGCAGGCGACGAGCGCGCATTTCTCGCCTGGCGTGGCGGCGCTCGCCGAGGGGCTGGCCGACTACGTCGCCCCCGCCTATCGCGCCGAGCTCGACGCCGCGGTGGCGCGCCGGGTGGAGCAGGGCGTGCCCGAGGCGCTGGCGAAGCGGGTGGCCGCGCTCGAAGAGCTTTACTCGGCGCTCGACCTGGTCGAGGTGGCGGTGGAGCAGGGGCGTGACGAGGCCACGGTGGCGCGGGTGTATTTCGCCCTCGGGGGCGAATTCGACCTGCACTGGCTCGGCCGCCAGATCTCCGGGCTGCCCGCGGACACGCGCTGGCAGAGCCTGGCGCGCGGCGCGCTGCGCAGCGATCTGTCCTCGCTCGCCCGCGAGCTCACCAGCGCGGCGCTGCGCAACGCGCCCGAGGGCGCGGACACCGAGGGCGTGCTGAATGCCGGGCGCGAGCGTGCCGCGGTGCCGCTCGAGCGCTACCAGCAGCTCCTCGCCGAAATCCGCAGCGCGCCGACGATCGACATGGCGATGCTGTCGGTGCTGCTGCGCGAGCTGCGCGGCATGGCCTGAGCGATCGCGCGGGAGGCACCCGGACTGCTGACGCGGTTCGGGTGCATCGGTTATCATCGCGCTTTCCCGCAGTACAGCTCCCATGACCAAATACGTCTTCGTCACCGGTGGTGTCGTGTCCTCCCTGGGCAAGGGCATCGCCGCAGCGTCCCTCGGGGCGATCCTCGAGTCCCGCGGCATCAAGGTCACGCACCTCAAGCTGGACCCCTACATCAACGTCGATCCGGGCACCATGAGCCCGTTCCAGCACGGCGAGGTCTTCGTCACCGAAGACGGCGCCGAGACCGACCTCGACCTCGGCCATTACGAGCGCTTCACCAGCGCCAAGATGAGCAAGCGCAACAACTTCACCACTGGCCAGATCTACGAGTCGGTGCTGAAGAAGGAGCGCCGCGGCGAGTACCTGGGCAAGACCGTGCAGGTCATCCCGCACATCACCGACGAGATCAAGGCTTACGTCAAGCGTGGCGCCGAGGGCGCCGACGTGGCGATCGTCGAGGTCGGCGGCACGGTCGGCGACATCGAATCGCTGCCCTTCCTGGAGGCCATCCGCCAGATGGGCTTCGAAGAGGGCCGCCACGGCACCTGCTTCATCCACCTCACGCTGCTGCCCTACATTCCGACCGCCGGTGAACTGAAGACCAAGCCGACCCAGCACTCGGTGAAGGAACTGCGCGAGATCGGCATCCAGCCCGACATCCTGCTGTGCCGCGCCGACCGTCCGGTGCCGGAAGACGAGCGCCGCAAGATCGCGCTGTTCTGCAACGTCATGCCCGAGGCGGTCATCGAGTGCCTGGACGCCGACTCGATCTACAAGATCCCCGGTCAGCTGCATGACCAGATGCTCGACCAGATCGTCTGCCACAAGCTCGACATCCTCGCGCGCGCGGCCGACCTCTCGGTGTGGGACAGGCTCATCCACGCGCTCGAGAACCCGAAGCAGACCGTGGATATCGGTTTCGTCGGCAAGTACGTGGACCTTACCGAGTCGTACAAGTCGCTGATCGAGTCGCTCAACCACGCCGGCATGCATACCGAGTCGAAGGTCAGGATCCACTACATCGACTCGGAGGATATCGAGCGCGACGGTTGCGATGTGCTCGAGTCGATGGATGCCATCCTGGTGCCGGGCGGCTTCGGCAAGCGCGGGACCGAGGGCAAGATCGCGGCCATCCGCTATGCGCGCGAGAACAAGGTGCCCTACCTGGGCATCTGCCTCGGCATGCAGCTTGCGGTGGTGGAGTTCGCCCGCGACGTCGCGGGCATGGAAGGCGCGCATTCGACGGAGTTCGAGCGCGACACCAGGTTCCCGGTGATCGGCCTCATCACCGAGTGGAAGGACCGCACGGGCAAGATCGAGAAGCGCTCCGAGGAGTCCGACCTCGGCGGCACCATGCGCCTCGGTGGCCAGCTCTGCCTGCTCAAGGAAGGCACGCTGGCGCGTTCGATCTACGGCGCCCCCGAGGTCATGGAGCGTCACCGCCACCGCTACGAGGTGAACAACACCCTGCTCGCCAGGCTCGAAGACAAGGGCCTGGTGGTGTCGGGCCGCGCGCCCGTCACCGACCTGTGCGAGATGGTCGAGCTGCCTGCGGACGTGCATCCGTGGTTCGTCGGCTGTCAGTTCCACCCCGAATTCACCTCCAACCCGCGCAAGGGTCATCCGCTGTTCACCGCTTATGTGAAGGCTGCGATCGCGCACAAGCAGGCTGCGGCCCCGAGGAGCGAAGCATGAATCTCTGCGGTTTCGAAGTCGGCCTCGACAAGCCGGTGTTCCTGATCTCCGGCCCCTGCGTGGCCGAATCCGAGCAGATGTGCCTGGACATCGCCGGGCAGATGAAGGAGATCTGCGCCGAGCTGGGCATCCCTTACATCTTCAAGGCTTCGTACGACAAGGCCAACCGCAGCTCGGGCAAGAGCTTCCGCGGCCATGGCATGGACGCCGGCCTGAAGATGCTCGAGGCGGTCAAGAAGCAGCTCGGCCTGCCGGTGCTGACCGACGTGCACACGATCGAGGAGATCCCGACCGTCGCCGCGGTGGTCGACGTGCTGCAGACCCCGGCCTTCCTGTGCCGCCAGACCGATTTCATCCACGCGGTGGCGGCCAGCGGCAAGCCGGTGAACATCAAGAAGGGCCAGTTCCTCGCCCCCGGCGACATGAAGAACGTCGCCGACAAGGCGCGCGAGGCCAATGGCGGCGCCGACACCATCATGGTGTGCGAGCGCGGCGCCTCCTTCGGCTACAACAACCTCGTCTCCGACATGCGTGCGCTGGCGATCATGCGCGACACCGGCTGCCCGGTGGTGTTCGACGCTACCCACTCGGTGCAGCTGCCGGGCGGGCAGGGAACCGCCTCGGGTGGCCAGCGCGAGTTCGTGCCGGTGCTGGCGCGCGCCGCGGTCGCCGTGGGCGTGGCGGGCCTTTTCATGGAGACCCACCCGGACCCCGCCAAGGCGCTGTCCGACGGCCCCAACGCCTGGCCGCTGCCGAAGATGAAGGCGCTGCTGACCGTGCTCAAGGACATCGACGCGCTGGTCAAGCGCCAGGGTTTCCTCGAGACCACGCTCTGAGACCCCATTTTTCGGGAATGCGGCTACCGGCGGACTGATGCGCGTCATCCGTCGCCGCTGCTCACGAGGCAGTCATCCGGTGCGAGCATGCTCCCCGCCGGGTCGCGTTCCCGCATGATCGATCCGAAACCTCCGTAACTGCTACAGGACTAGACATGAGTGCAATCGTTGATGTGATCGCCCGCGAGATTCTCGATTCCCGCGGCAACCCCACGGTCGAAGCCGACGTGCTGCTCGAATCGGGCGTGATGGGCCGCGCCGCGGTGCCCTCGGGCGCCTCCACCGGCTCGCGCGAGGCGATCGAGCTGCGTGACGGCGACAAGTCGCGCTTCCTCGGCAAGGGCGTGCTGCGCGCGGTCGAGAACGTGAACACCGAGATCGCCGAGGCCATCATCGGGCTGGACGCCGAGGAGCAGGCCTTCATCGACCGTACCCTGATCGAGCTCGACGGCACCGAGAACAAGTCGCGCCTGGGCGCCAACGCCATGCTGGCGGTGTCCATGGCGGTGGCCAAGGCCGCCGCCGAAGAGGCCGGCCTGCCGCTGTACCGCTACTTCGGCGGCTCCAGCCCGATGGTGATGCCGGTGCCGATGATGAACGTCATCAACGGCGGCGAGCACGCCAACAACAGCCTCGACATCCAGGAATGCATGATCATGCCGGTGAGCATGAGCAGCTTCCGCGAGGCCCTGCGCTGCGGCGCCGAGATCTTCCACCATCTCAAGAAGATCGTCGACGCCAAGGGCTACCCGACCACCGTCGGCGACGAGGGCGGCTTCGCCCCCAACGTGTCTGGCACCGAGGAAGCGCTCAACCTGATCCAGGAGGCCATCGTCGCCGCCGGCTACGTGCCTGGCCAGGACGTGCTGCTGGCGCTCGACTGCGCCGCCTCCGAGTTCTACAAGGACGGCAAGTACGAGCTGAAGGGCGAAGGCCTGTCGCTGACCGCCGCGGGCTTCACCGACTACCTCGAGACCCTGTGCGACAAGTTCCCGATCGTCTCGATCGAGGACGCCATGGCCGAGGGCGACTGGGACGGCTGGAAGATCCTCACCGAGCGCCTGGGCAAGCGCGTGCAGCTGGTGGGCGACGACCTCTTCGTCACCAACACCAGGATCCTCGCGCAGGGCATCGAGCAGGGCGTGGCCAACTCGATCCTCATCAAGATCAATCAGATCGGCACGCTCACCGAGACCTTCGCGGCAGTCGAGATGGCCAAGCTCGCCGGCTACACCGCGGTGATTTCGCACCGCTCGGGCGAGACCGACGATTCGACCATCGCCGACATCGCGGTGGGCCTGCGCGCCATGCAGATCAAGACCGGCTCGCTGAGCCGCTCGGACCGCATCTCGAAGTACAACCAGCTGCTGCGCATCGAGGAAGACCTCGGCGACACCGCCGCCTATCCGGGCAAGCGCGCGTTCTACAACCTGCGCTGAGCGTCCTGCAACGCTGATTCGCAGCGTCTCGAAGGCCGGCGGGCGACTCGCCGGCCTTCGTCGTGAATGCGCCAGTATCCATCTCCATACCCGTCTCCATGCGCTGGCCGATCCTCATCCTGATCGCACTCGTCGTGCTGTTGCAGTACCCGCTCTGGCTGGGGAAGGGGGGCTGGCTGCGCGTCTGGGAGGTCGATCGCCAGCTGCATGCGCAGCGCGAGGAGAACCTGCGCCTCGAGCAGCGCAACGCGGCGCTCGCGGCGGAGGTGAACGATCTCAAGTCGGGCAACGAGGCGATCGAGGAGCGCGCGCGTTTCGAACTCGGGCTCACCCGGCCGGGCGAGATCTACGTGCAGATTCCGCAGCGCTGAACCCTGGTCGCGGGTATCGCCGCCGTTCCGGCGACAGTCCTCAGTTGCTCGCGAGCAGCGTGCGCGCGCCGTCGATGCGCTGCGCGAAATAGCGGCTGGCGAGACGTTCGACCCGCACCCGGCCACGGCTGTTGGGCGCGTGCACGAAGCGCCCGTCGCCGATGTAGATCCCCATGTGCGAATGCCGGCGCTCCAGCGTGTTGAAGAACACCAAGTCCCCCGGGCGCAGTTCGTGCACCTCGATCGGGCGCGTGCGATCGGCGATCTGCGCGGCGTTGTGCGGCAGCTTGCGGCCGCTGATGTTCTCCACGATGTAGGCCACCATGCCGCTGCAATCGAGGCCCGCGTCCGGATTGCGCCCGCCGAAGCGGTAGCCGGTATCGAGCAGGCCGAGCGCGAAGAGCACCATTTCCTGCGTCTGGTGCTCACCCTCGAGAGAGAAATAGTGCCCGCTCGGCGCCACCGTGCGCGGTGGCGAGCCGGGGCCGGCGACCGGGGTGGTGCCGCAGCCCGCCAGCAGTGCGGCCACGGTGGCCACCCCGGCAAGCAGCGCCAGGCGCCGCTTGCCGATGCCGGCGTGCAGAGGGGCGGAAAGGAAGGCGCGAGGGAGGGGCTCGGGACTCATGGCGCGATCCGGTGCGAAAAGGATTTCTGCCAGAGTATGTCAGGACCCGCCCAGGCCGGCAAGGTCTGCTTTCAGATCAGGGGTTTGGAGAGGTTTTCTCGAAGAAGGCTGAAGTCGGGCCCGCGCGGGGCGCGGTCTTCAGTCGAGCAGTTCGATGCGTCCGCCGACCTGCACCGACACCCGGCTCTCGCCGCCCTCGAGTGGCGCCGGGGCGGCCTCCGCGGCCATCGCCGCCGCGCGCATGCGCGGCATCGGCGGAGGCTGCAGGCCGTGCTCGCCGACCGACAGGTGGGCGATGCGGTAGCGCCGACCGAGGGTGTCGGCGATCAGTTTCGCGCGCGCCTCGAAGGCGCGCAGGGCGTCGACGGTGACGTCGGAGACGGCCTTCCTGCGCGTCTCGGGGGCTGGTTCCATGCTCAGCTGGGCGAGCGCCAGGCTCTCCTGGAGCTTGCCGACGAGCTCCGACATCGCCGCCGTGTCGGTGCTCTCGAGGCGGAGCTCGGAACGCATCCGCCAGGCGGTGATACGGCCCTGGCCGTCCTTTCCGTATGCCGGCCAGGTCGAGACGTTTCCGCTCTGCACCTTGACGGCACCCTGCGCGCGCGCGAGTTCGAGCGCCGCGGCGATGTCGCGGTTCACCTCGCGTGCCACCGCGGCCGCGCTCGCGCCGCTGCGCTCTGCATACATCACGGCGACCGCGAGGTCGTTGGCGGCCGGGCCACTGGCCTCGGCCGCGAGCTCCACGGTGGGCGGGGCGGGAGTGTCGGCGGCAAGCGCCGGCGCCGACTGCAGCGCCGCGAGCGCGGCGAGGGTGGCGAGGCTGGCGAGCGCGGTGCGCATCACTGTTCCGGCTTCGCGATCACGCTGGACGGCTCCAGCGCGCACAGGCGGTCGGCGTAGAGGCGGGCGTTGTCCACGTAGTTGTGGGCGTTGACCACCAGGTTCTCGACCTCGGTGTCGCTCAGCGTGCGGATCACCCGGCCAGGAGAACCGACCACCAGCGAGCGGTCGGGGATCACCTTGCCCTCGGGGATCAGGGTGTTGGCGCCGACGATGCACTGCTTGCCGACCACCGCGTTGTTGAGGATCACCGCGTTGATGCCGATCAGGCTGCCGTCGCCGATCGTGCAGCCGTGCAGCATCGCCATGTGGCCCACGGTGACGTGCGTGCCGATCGTCAGCGGGATGCCGTCGTCGTTGTGCAGGACAGAGCCGTCCTGGATGTTGGTATCGTCGCCGATCGTGATCGGATCGTTGTCGCCCCGTACCACGACGTTGTACCAGATGTTGACGTTGCGGCCCGCAGTGACCGATCCGATGACCGTCGCGTTGTGGGCGATCCAGCTTCCCTCGCCGAAGCTCGGCCGGCGGTCGCCCAGGGCGTAGATGCTCATTTTCGTTCTCGCTGTCGATGTCTCGCGCCGATGCTGCGCAGCGCCAGGGGGGCAGGCATCATAACAAGCGCCTCGCGGCCTGCAAACAGCGCCCGTGCCGTGAATGTCGCCGATCCGGCGGGTTTTTCGCGATTTTGAGCCCCCTGCCGGCGGGTGATAGGATGCGCCCGCCCTTCAGGAAGTCCACATGCTCAGTTACCGTCACGCCTTTCACGCCGGCAATCACGCCGATGTCCTCAAGCACCTCGTCCTGATCGAGCTGCTCGACTACTACGGTCGCAAGGACAAGCCCTGGTACTACATCGACACCCACGCGGGGGGCGGCTGCTATGCGCTCGACAGCGAGCAGGCGGGCAAGACCGCCGAGGCGGCGGACGGCATCGGCCGGCTGTGGGGGCACGAGGACCTGCCGCCAGCAGTCGCCGCCTATGTCGCGGCGGTCGGGCAGTTCAATCCGCAGGGCAGGCTGTTGTTCTACCCGGGCTCGCCGGCGCTGGCCATGACGCGTGCGCGCGCCCAGGATCGCCTGCGCCTGTTCGAGCTGCATCCGGCCGACTTCGAATCCCTGCAGCGCACCTTCGCCAGCGAACAGGAGCGCGTGCAGGTGCGCCGCGCCGACGGCTTCGCGGCGCTCAGGAGCCTGCTGCCGCCGCCCTCGCGGCGGGCGGTGGTGCTGATCGATCCGCCCTACGAGGTCAAGGACGACTACCGCAGCGTGGTGGACACGGTGCGTGACGCGATGCGGCGCTTTCCCACCGGGACCTACATGGTCTGGTATCCGATGCTCGCCCGGGCCGAGGCCCGCCAGTTGCCCGAGCGCCTCGCCGCGCTCGGCGCCGAGAGCTGGCTGGACGTGCGCCTGGCGGTGCGCGACGCCCCGCGCGACGGCATCGGGATGTTCGGCAGCGGCCTTTACGTGATCAACCCTCCCTGGGTGTTGCCGCAGCGGCTCGAGGCCGCGCTGCCCTGGCTCGTCGAGCACCTGGGGGTCGATGGCGGTGCGGGCTTCGACCTCGAGCACCACATCGAATGAGTCCGTCCCGGAATTCCGAGGGTGGGCCCGCCGGCCCGACGGTCGCGGAGGGCGCTCCGAGTGCTGCAGGCCCGTCGCCCGACGCGCTCCGCGAGCTGCGCGACGCGATGCGGCAATTCGCCGCCGAGCGCGCCTGGGAGCCCTTCCATACGCCCAAGAACCTCGCGATGGCGCTCGCCGGCGAGGCGGGCGAGGTGATCGAGCATTTCCAGTGGCTCACCGCCGAGCAGTCGATGGCGCTGCCGCCGGCGACGCGGGACGAGGTCGCTCTCGAGCTCGCCGACGTGCTGCTGTACCTCGTGCGCCTCGGCGACGTGCTCGGTGTCGACCTCGCCGATGCCGCACGGCGAAAGATGCGCATCAATGCGGAGCGCTACCCCATCGAGCGCGCGCACGGCCGCGCGGACAAGCACGACCGTCTGTGAGGGTGCAAGCGCGGCGTTGCGGCGGAGTCTTCATTCACGTTGGGCCGCGGCAAGATTTCTGAAACAATATCGTCTTTCTTGTAACACGGAATTCCATCGTGGACTTGCAGCACATCAGCGACATCGAGAAGGCAGCCCATCAGGGTCGGGGCGAGGTCTTCCGCCTCGGCATGGGCGTGCTCTTCATCGTCGGGGTCATGTTCTACTCGGCGCTCAGCGGCACGGGCGAGGGCAGCATGACCCTGGTCATGGCGGCGATGATCGGCGGCTACATGGCGATGAACATCGGCGCCAACGACGTCGCCAACAACGTCGGTCCGGCGGTGGGCTCCAAGGCGCTCACCCTCGCAGGTGCGCTCGTCATCGCGGCGATCTTCGAGGCCGCCGGTGCGCTGATCGCCGGCGGCGAGGTGATCGGCACCATCCGCAGCGGCATCATCGATCCCGACCTCATCAAGGACTCCGACACCTTCGTGTGGATCATGCTGGCCGCGCTGCTCGCCGGCGCCTTGTGGCTGAACCTGGCGACCGCGGTCGGGGCGCCGGTGTCGACCACGCACTCGATCGTGGGCGCGGTGCTCGGCTCCGGCATGGCCGCCGCCGGCCCCTCGATCGTCGATTGGTCCACCATGGGCGAGATCGCGGCGAGCTGGGTGATCTCGCCGCTGCTCGGCGGGATCTTCGCCGCCGCCTTCCTGTATCTCGTCAAGCGCAGCATCACCTACCAGGTGGACATGGCCGCGGCCGCACGCCGCACCGTGCCGGTACTGGTCGGCCTGATGGCGTGGACCTTCGTCAGCTACCTGATCCTGAAGGGGCTCAACCGGGTCTGGAAGGTGGACTTCCTTCCCGCCGTGCTGTACGGCCTGATTTTCGGCGCGCTGGTGTTCGTCCTGGTGCGCAAGGCCCTGCACGGCAGCAGCGGCATCGTCGCCAACACCAAGGCGAGCGTGAATCGGCTCTTCACCGTGCCGCTGATCTTCGCCGCCGCGCTGCTCAGCTTCGCGCACGGCTCCAACGACGTCGCCAACGCGGTCGGCCCGCTGGCCGCGATCGTCGATGTGGTCAGTTCCGGCGGCGTGGTGCACAAGGACGCGGCGATCCCCACCTGGGTCATGATGGTCGGCGCGATCGGGATCTCGCTCGGGCTGGCGTTGTTCGGGCCGAAGGTGATCCGCACGGTCGGTTCCGAGATCACCGAGCTCGACCAGATGCGCGCCTATTGCATCGCGATGGCGGCGACCTTGACCGTGATCGTCGCCAGCCAGCTCGGCCTGCCGGTGAGCTCCACGCACATCGCGGTCGGCGGGGTGTTCGGCGTCGGTTTCCTGCGCGAATACCTCAAGAGCAACTACGACCGCATGGTGGCCGAGATCAAGGCCCACCACCCCGAGGGCGACCTCGCCGCGATCGAGGCCTTCATCGCGCGTTTCGAGAAGGCCTCGATCGAGGAGAAGGGGCAGATGCTCGCCGACCTCAAGCAGCGCTCCAAGAACGCGGACGATCCGGCGCACTTCTCCAAGGGCGAGCGCAAGGGACTCAAGAAGGTCTATCGCCGCGAGCTGGTCAAGCGCTCGCAGCTGATGCGCATCGCCGCCGCCTGGGTCATCACCGTGCCCGCTTCTGCGCTGATGGCCGCGGTGCTGTTCTTCATGATCCGCGGGATGATGCTGCCCTGATCATCCTGTTCGTCATGATCGCGATGCCGGGGGCCGCGGCGTGAGCTTCGTCGAGCTGCTCGTCCTGCTCGCCCTCGGGGCCGTGGTGTGGTTCTGGTTCGACAGCCTGAAGGCGCGCGAGATCGGCATCGAGGCCGCGCGCCGCGCCTGCACGCGCGAGGGCGTGCAGTTCCTCGACGAGACCGTGGCGGGGCAGGGCCTGCGCCTGGCGCGCGACGACAACGGTCGCGTGCTGCTGCGGCGGGGCTATGCCTTCGAATACTCGGTGGGCGGCGACGACCGCAATGCCGGCTGCGTGGTGCTCGAAGGCCGCGAGGTGGTGCTGGTGGACGTCTCCGCGCATCGGCTCGCACGTCGCGCGGTGGTCATCGACCTGCACCCGCGCGACCCGTCGGCCTAGCGCCGGCGCTCCTCGATCGCGCGCAGGAACTCGTTGCGCGCCTGCTCCGAACGTTCGAACTCGCCGGCGAAGGCTTGGGTGATCACGCGTTCGTCGCCGCGGCGGTCCTCGCCGAGCAGCAGGCAGAGCTGTTCGGCCTCGATCACGCAGGCCGCGCCCGCGGCGTGGCCGTGGCGCATCAGCGCGTCGGCGATGTCGCGCGTCATCCACTCCTGGTAGGTGAAGCGGTGGCCGATCGCGTCCACCAGGCGGGCGATGCGGCCAAAGCCGTGCAGGCGGCCGCCTGGCAGGTAGGCGACGTGGGCGACGCCACGGAAAGGGACGAGGTGATGCGGACACACGCCATGGACCGCGATGCCGCGAATCACCACCATGTCGCGGCGCGCATCCTCGAAGCCGTCACCGAGCACCTCGGCGGGGTCGAGCTCGTAGCCCCCGAGCAAGCGCCGCTGCCAGAGCTCGCGCACGCGCTGCGCGGTGCGTCCGGTATGGGCGTTGTCGGGGGCGATGCCGCAGGCACGCAGCAGGTCGCCGACGGCCTTCTCGAAGGCGGGCGCGTCGAAGGCGCCGCTGCGCGGAATGCCGACGCCGGCGGGGCGGGGAGCGTGGGGGTGGTCGTGACCGCAGGGGTCGTGCGCGGGAGGGCTCATGGTGGCGTCCGGTGCGGTGCCCTGCGGCACCCGAGCCGGCATGATACCCGCAAGCCCGTTCAGGCGATGAACACCGGGTCGGAGAACACCAGCGTGCCGTCGGCGCGCATCATCAGGTTGTTGGCGTTGAGGATGTCGGGCAGGACCTGATATTCCTCGACGAAGTCGGACAGGGCCCGCAAGGCTTCCTGCAGGCTGTCGCCGACCTTCATCGGCTCGACCGTGAGGTGGTAGAGCGCGATCCGCCCCATGTCCGCACCGAGCCGGCTCCACTGCGCGCACGCCGACCAGTAGCACTCGATCAGGCGACGCGAGAGTTCGGCCGCGGGGGAGCCCTCGGCGAGCGGATAGAGGCGCTCCATCTCGATCAGATGGAAGGGATAGCCCGACTGTGCGCGGCCGATCACCCCATGATCGGCGAATACGATCGGGAAATGCGGGCCGCGCGGGCGGTCGTCGGCGGTGTAGAGGAAGTAGTCGGCAGGGGAGCTGACGATCTTGTAGACGTGCTCCCCGTCGCCCTTGTCGATCACGATCGAGTACTCGCCGCGACCGATCTCGGTCTTGCCGTCGAGCAGCGGATGCGACGGCACGGCGTCGGGCAGCAGGATCGCCTGCCGTCCGAGCATCGCGCGCGCCGCATCCATGTCGATCATGATCTCCTCGCTGCTCACGCCATGATGTTATAGCCGGCGTCGACGAAATGCACCCCGCCGCTGATCAGTCGGCCGGCGTCCGAGACCAGGAAGGCGGTCAGCGCGCCGATGTCCTCGGGGGTGACGAGGGCATGCATCGGCGAGCGCTCGACCGCGGCCGCCATGAGGCCGTCGAAGCCCGCGATCCCGGAGGCGGCGCGCGTCATCAGCGGGCCGGGGGAGACCGCATTGACGCGGATGCCCTTGGCGCCGAGCTCGGCCGCCATGTAGCGGGTGGCGGCCTCGAGCGCGGCCTTGCACAGGCCCATCACGCCGTAGTTGGGGATGACCTTCTCGGAGCCGAGGTAGGTCATCGTCACCAGGGCACCGCCGCCGGCCTTCTCGAGCAGCGGCTCGGCCTTCTTGGCCAGGCGCACGAAGGAGTGGGTGGACACGTCCATCGCCAGCGCGAAGCCGTCGGCCGAGGTGTCGACCACGCGGCCGTGCAGGTCGTCGCGCTTGGCGAAGGCCATGCTGTGGATGGCGAAGTCGAGCTTGCCGTGGCGCGCCTCGATCGCGCCAAAGGCGGCGTCCATGGTTTCGGGGCGGGTGACGTCGAGCAGGTGAACGTCCTCGACGCCGAGGCGGTGGATCACCGGCTCGATGAAGGCGCGCGTCTTCTCGTTCTGATAGGTGATGATCAGCGTCGCGCCGGCCTGGGCGCAGGCCTCGGCGACGCCGGTGGAGATCGACTTCTCGTTGGCGATGCCGGTGATGAGGCCGACCTTGCCCTCCAGATTGACGATGGGGGTCATGATGGATTCCTTTTCTCGGGTGAGTGTTGTTGCGGCGCAACGGCAGCGAGCATAAGCCTGCCTGTGCGACGCGAATGTGATGGTTCGTGAAATCGGATACGCGGTGGTATCGGTGCCGGTACAGTATATTGCGCATTGCAGCATCCACAAATTGCCGGCCGCGGCATTCTTCGCCGGAGCAGGGAACATGACACGCAACGCATACATCTTCATGGACTTCGACGGCGTCACCCACCCCTGGGGCGAGGTCGAGGATTTCCGTTGTCTCGTGCACATCGAGGCGGTGGTGAGGGAGTTCCCCGAAGCGCGCATCGTGATCGCCTCCGACTGGCGCATGCTGTTCTCGCTGCCCAAGCTGGTCGCCCGCTTTTCCGAGGACATCCGCCCGCAGATCGCCGGCGCCACGCCGCACCTGCTGCCCAAGACGGGCGCCGAGCTGCACGGCCTGCGCGAGCGCGAGGCGATGGCCTGGCTGCGCCAGCACGGCGCCGATCCGGGCGAGGCGGCGTGGTGCGCGCTCGACGACGCGCCGGGCAACTGGCTGTCGCGTTCGCGACTGGTGCTGACCGACTTCAAGCGTGGCTTCACCTCCGAGGATGCGGTCGCCCTGCGCCGCATGCTGCAGGGCTTCCGCGACGGGGTGCGCAACCAGGTCGGCCAGGTCGCGCACTCGCTGTGGGCGCGCGACAGCGCCTGATGGGGGGAGACGCCATGAACCCCGCCGAGCAGACCCTGCCGCCCGACCCGCTTGCGCACCGAGTCGACGCCTCGACCCAACGCCAGGCGGCGCGCCTGGCCGAAGAGAGCTTCGCGCGCCTGTTCCGGCTCAGCGTCGCCGAAGGCGATGCTGCGCGGCTGAAGGGCGTGGAGCAGTTGCGCGTCGACCTCGCCGACTGGGTGTCCGCGGCGGCCGACCCCGAGGCACAGGCGCTGCGCCTCGCCTTGCTGCTGTCCGGGATGGACCAGTGGGGGATGGCCTGGAGCCGGGCCTTCGGCCTGGTGGCGATCCCCGCGCTGACCGAGCTCATCGGTGCGCTGCGCACTGGTCTGGATGAAACCGCCGAGGCGCGCTTCCTGCGCCACTTCGAAGGGATCGCCGCCGTCGAGGAGAATGCCATCGACTTCAAGGTCGAGCTGCGCCGTGGGCTGCACCTGGCGCTGTGGCATGCCTCGATCGCCACCGAGCATCGCGACGAGGCCATGCGCCTCGCCGGCGAGCTCGGCAGCCAGCTGCTCGCGCTCGCGCGCAGCATGCCGGTGGCGGGCTGGCGGCTGGTGGCCGACGCGCTCGCCTTCATCCAGATCCGCTGCCTGGCCGAAGGGCTCGCTGCCGAGGGCGTGGCCCAGGAGGCCACACAGGCCTTGTTCGGCGCCTTGGCGCGCGAGCTGCCGGCGCCGCAGCGCGACCTCGTGATGGCGCATTCCGCGCGCGCGGTGATGGCCTGGCAGCAGGCCGGCCGCGCTTCGCCGCAGGTGCACTGATGGCGCTCAAGGCCACGGTCTTCAAGGCCGACATCCAGGTCGCCGACATGGATCGGCACCACTACGCCGACTATTCGCTCACCCTCGCGCGTCACCCTTCCGAGACCGACGAGCGCATGATGGTGCGCCTGCTCGCCTTCGCGCTCTTCGCCGACCCGGCGCTCGCCTTCGGCAAGGGGCTATGCGTCGATGACGAGCCCGACCTGTGGCAGAAGGACCTCACCGGCGCCATCGAGCGCTGGATCGACGTCGGCCAGCCCGATGACAAGTGGGTGCGCAAGGCCTGCGGGCGCGCGCGCGAGGTGGTGGTGCTGGCCTACGGGCGGGCGCTGGAGGTGTGGTGGAGCGGGGTGCGCGGCCGCCTCGAGCGCCACGGCAACCTGAAGGTGTTCGAGCTCGAACGCGAGGCCAGCGCCGAACTCGGCCGCCTCGCCGAGCGCACGATGCGCCTGCAATTCACCATCCAGGACGGCCACGTGTTGGTAACCAACGGGCGCGAGACCGTGTCGCTCGAGCCGCGCAAGCTCACTGCCTGAACCCCGGTGCGCGGCGCGCGACAGCCCGCGGCGCGGCCGCCCGGGCCCTCAGCGCGGGCTGTCGCGCAGGAATGCGGCCACCCTTTCGGCGGTCGCCTGCGGATGCTCGAGCATGAAGCAGTGTCCGCCCTCCACCTGCACGCATTGCACGTTGGCCTTGCCCGCCGCCCAGCGCGTGACCGAGCGCCGCGCGAAGGCGAAGGTGTCGCGCCCGTGCAGCGCGAGCACCGGCTGCTCGATGCGGGCAAGCGAGGACCACAGCCGGCGCGGGTAGGACGCGAAGATCTCGGCCTCGCGGGTGGGCCGGCACTTGAGCTCCACGCC
Organism: Thauera sp. DNT-1; assembly: GCF_055393985.1. NCBI lineage: Bacteria > Pseudomonadati > Pseudomonadota > Betaproteobacteria > Rhodocyclales > Zoogloeaceae > Thauera > Thauera sp. DNT-1. Next base: position 4,543,656 of record NZ_AP043752.1, read on the forward strand.
ACCGCCCGGCACGTCGCGCAGCGCATGGTCGATATAGGCCTGGAAGGAGTCCTCGCTCCAGCCGCGGAACACCCCGCGCCCGTGCAGCCCCGCATGCGCGGCGGCGCGGTCCGGCCAGTGGTGGCGTCGCGTGCGTGCCTTGGCGGCGAGCTTGTTGCGCGAGGCCAGCCCGACGAGGTCGGAGAGCGCCATCATGCCGATCATCGCCGGGGTGAACAGCACCGGGTCGAGCAGCACACCACGGCTGAAGGCGTGCGGATGATGCGCCAGCATCAGGCAGGTGAGCACGCTGCCGAAGCTGTGGCCGGCGGCATGCACGGGTACCGTGCCGAAGCGCGGCGCGTGCGCGAGCCAGGCCTCGGCGGCCATCTCGGCAGCATGGTTCCAGCCGCGGAAGCGGCTGCCGTGGTCGCTGTCGCCATGACCCTGCACGTCGGACAGGAAGAGGTCGAAATGCGCGCTCAGGTGCGCGAGCATGGGCGCATAGGTGAGCGAGCTGAGCCCGTTGCCATGGAGGAAATGCAGCACCGGGCGACCGCTCGGCGGGCTGTGGTGGCCGCGCAGCGTGAAGCCGGCGGAGGTGTGATGCGTCCAGCTTTGGAGCTTCATGATTCGGCGTATGCCGCGGCTGCGAGCGCGGTCGTGGCGGAGGTCGGATTGTAGGGCCAGATCAGATTGGCGGGCAGCGGCCGGAGCTCGCGCATGCCGCATCGTCGGCGCAGGGTGCGAGAGTCTGCCATGAAACCCAGCCGGGGATGTGCTCGACCGGCATCGGCCGGGCGATGCCGAAGCCCTGGCCGAGCCTGCAGCCGAGGGCAAGCAGGGCCGCTGCGTGGGCGGGCGTCTCCACGCCTTCGGCGATCACCTCGCGGCCGAAGGTGCGCGCGAGCTGCACCACGGCGCCGACGATCGCGCGCGCCTCGCCGTCCTCCAGCATGTCGAGCACGAAGCTGCGGTCGATCTTGAGGCGGTCGAAGGGCAGCTGGCGGAAGTGGCGCAGCGAGGCGTAGCCGGTGCCGAAGTCGTCGAGCGCGATGCGTACGCCGAGGCGATGGCAGGCCTCGAGCACGTCCATCGCCAGCACCATGTCGTCGAGCGCAGTGGATTCGAGGATCTCGAGCTCCAGGCGCTCGGGCGGGATGTCGGGGTGGCGCTCCAGCGCGCTGCGCACGCTGGCGACGAAGCCCGCCTGCATCAGCGGACCGGGACCGACGTTGACGCTTACCCCGATGTCCAGCCCGGCCGCGCGGCAGCGCTCGAGGGCGCCGAGCGCGTGGTCGACCACCCACTGACCGAGCCGGGTCTCCAGCTCGGTGCCTTCGAGGTCGGGCAGGAACTCGCCCGGCGCCAGCAGGCCGCGCTCGGGGTGCTGCCAGCGCAGCAGGGCCTCCATGCCGAGTGGCCGCCCGTCGGCCATGTCGACCTGGGGCTGGAAGTGCAGCACGAACTCCTGCCGGCGCAAGGCCTGGTCGAGGCGCTCGAGGCGTTCCTTGCGCACGCGCTGCTGTTCCTCGACGCTGGCGTCGAAGAACTGGATGCAGTTGCGTCCGCGCTGCTTGGCGCGGTACATCGCCTGGTCGGCGTGGCGCAGCAGGGTGTCGGGGTCGGCGTCGTCCTCGGGGAAGAGGGTGACGCCGATGCTCGCGGACACGCATACCTGCTGGCTGGCGAGCGCAATCGGCGTGCGGATGGCTTCGAGCACGCGCTCGAGCACGCGCTCGCCTTCGATGTCCTCGAGCAGCAGCACGAACTCGTCGCCGCCGAGGCGGGCCACGGTGTCGCTGGCGCGCAGGATCGCGCCGAGCCGGTCGACGATGCCGATCAGCACCTGGTCGCCGGCCTCGTGGCCGAGCTGATCGTTCACCGGCTTGAAGCCGTCGAGGTCGATCACGCAGACCGCGAGCGGCTTCCCTGTGCGCCGAGAGTGTGCGATCGCCTGGCGCAGGCGGTCGTCGAGCAGGCGGCGGTTGGGTGCGCCGGTGAGCGGGTCGAAGTAGGCGATGCGGTTGAGCTCCTCCTCATGCTTCTTGAGCCGGCTGATGTCGGAGAACATCGCCAGATGGTGGATCACCCGACCGCGTGCGTCGCGCACGCGGCTGATCGAGAGCACCTCGGCGAACTCGCTGCCGTCCTTGCGCCGGTTCCACAGTTCGCCCTGCCAGTGGTCGTGCTCTTCGATCGCCTGCCACATCGCACGGTAGAACTCGCGCCCCTGGCGGCCCGAGGCGAGCATGCCGGGGTCGCGGCCGAGGCTCTCCTCGCGGCTGTAGCCGGTGATGCGGCAGAAGGCCGGGTTGACGTCGACGATGCGGTTGTCGACGTCGGTGATCAGGATCGCCTCGTAGCTCGACGAGAACACGCTCGCGGCCAGGCGCAGGCGCTCCTCGTTCTCCTTGCGCCGATCGATGTCGATCTGCGCGCCGGTCAGCAGCAGCGCGCGCCCGTCCGCGTCGCGGCGCACGGCGAGCGCGCGGTCATACACCCAGATCCAGCGTCCGTCGCAATGGCGCAGGCGCAGGTCGTGCTCGTAGAAGGCGGTCTCGCCGCGGATGTGGCGATCGAGCTCGCGCTCGGCCTCGGCGAGGTCGGCGGGATGCACGCGCTTGCGCCAGCACGCGCGCCCTTCGCCGTCGCAGTCCTCCGCCGCCAGCCCGAGCATCGCCGCCCAGCGTGCGTCCATCTTCCACTCGCCGGTCTCCAGATTCCATTCCCAGCTGCCGGCCTGGGTGGCCTCGATCACGTTGCGCAGGTGGTGGCGATCGAGTTCGATCTCTGCTGCCAGGCGGCGCGCGGCGGCGTTGGCCTGCGACAGCGCCAGGTTGCGCTGCGCCAGACGCACCAGCAGCAGCACGATCGCCAGGGTCGCGAGGCCGAGTACGAAGATCGTCTCGTGGTAGCGCGCCCACACGTCGTTCCAGGTAAAGGGTGGAGTGGCGTCGAAGGGCGGCAGGCGCAGTTCGCGCAGCATCTCCTCGACGCGGGCGTAATCGGCGGGGATGGTGAAGCCGTGGATGCCTGCGGCGCGCGCGGCCGGGTCGGCGGTTTCGAGGCCGAGCGCGAGTGCCGCCACCTTGCGCATCAGGGCCGGGTCAGCCTGACGAAGGGCGACGAGGGGCCATTCGGGGTAGAGGCGTGTGGAACTGCGCAGCGGGAAGCCCGGATGCTGCAGGGGATGCAGCACACGCAAGCCGGAGAGGTCGCGCCCCTCGGCGACGAGCGCCTCGAAGAGGCCGGTGCGGACGAAGCCGGCGTCGACGCGGCCGTCGAGTACCGCTTCGACGACGCTGTCCTGGGTCTGCCGCAGCGTGAACATGCGCAGCGAGCCGGGGTCGATGCCGGCGGCCTTCATCTCGAGTGCCTGCGCCGGATAGGTGGCGAGGAAGTTGGCATGGGTGGTGCCGACGCGCCTGCCCCGCAGGTCGGCGAGGGTCTTCAGGCTGGCGTCCGCGGCGCGCACCAGGATCACGCCGCCGAACTCGCTCAGGGCCTGGCCGCCGGCATCGGCGACCACGGTGGCGATGGCACCGGAGAGCGGATTGGATGCGCGCAGCTCGATGAAATGCACCGGGTTGGTCAGCAGCAGATCGATCTCGCCGGCGGCGAGGGCGCGCTGCAGTCCGGCGTCGTCGAGCGCGTGCAGGCGTACCTCGACGCCGTCCAGGTGCTGGTTCAGGTAGTCCACGAAGGGCTGCCACGAGGCCTCGACGAGCGCCTTCGGGCGCGCCGAATAGACGCCGAAATCGAGATCCGTCCGGGCGTGCAGAGCCGCGCTGCCGAGGCTCAGGCAGACCAGCAGGACGACGGTGCGGAGGAGTCGTCGCATCAGCACGGGATGGCCACCGAGTCCGTCGCGCGATGCGCCAGCAGGCTCGACGTGCGCGCACGGCAGCGGCGCGCGGGCGAGTCTTCGGGCTGGCGGAGAGCGTCACGACACATCGACGGGAGAGCTATGGGACAACTGCCCATTCTAGGTCTTTCGGGATGCCTGCGGCAGGCGATTCGGCGGTGCCGTGACGCAGTTCGCGCAGCAGCCGGGCTGCGTGCCCCGGGGCAGGGGCACGCAGCCCGCGCTCCGGCCTTCAGTCCTCGCGGCGGCGGAAGGGCTTGCCGGCACGCTCGCCCTGGCGCTTCACCGGCGCGGAGTGGCCGCCAGCCTTGCGGTCGGTGGCCGGCGGGCGGCGTTCGTCGTGCGGTCGACGCTCGTCGTGGCCGCGAAAGCCCCCGCCACCCGGCTTGCCGGCGTAACCCGCGCCAGGCTGGTTCGGGCGCGCGCCACCGAAGTCGCGCGGGCGGCGCTCGCCGTCCTGCGCGTGCGAGCCGTCCGTGCCGCGTTCCGGCCGCGCCGGGCGCCGGCGTTCGGGGACCGTGGCCGCCTCGGCGGCGCTCAGCTCGCGGATCGACAGCGGCATCTGGCGCACGCGGGTGCGCTTGAGCGTGGCGAGCAGGTCCTCGGGCAGGTTGGCGGGCAGCTCGACGGTGGAGAACTCGTCGAAGAGGTGGATCTGGCCGATGAACCTGCCCTCGATGCCGCCTTCGTTGGCGATCGCGCCGACGATCTCCTTGGGGCTCGCGCCATGGGCGCGGCCGACCTCGATGCGGTAGCGCACCAGCGCGCCTTCGGAGAAGGAACGCCGGCGGGCGAGGATCTCGTCGCGGTTGGGGCGCGGCGTGCGCTCGCGCGCGGCGCCGGTGGTGAAGTGCTCGGCGCGCGGCGCGCGGCCTTCACTGGGCGTCGTGGTGGCGATGTCCCAGCCGCGGCCGGACTGCTCGACCTGGAGCGGGCGCTCGCGCTGGGCGAGCAGGGCCAGTGCGGCGGCGACCTCGTGGATCTCGAGCTCGTTCTCGTCGATCAGGTCGTTGACCACGCCCATGAAGAAGCCGAGCTCCGCGCCGGCGATGGTCTCGGCGACCTGGCGCTTGAACTGGGCCACGCGCAGGTTGGTGACCTCCTCACCGCTCGGCAGCGCGATCGGCGTGATCGGCTGGCGGGTGGCGCGCTCGATCATCTTGAGCATGCGCGTCTCGCGCGGCGCCACGAACAGGATCGCCACCCCCTCGCGCCCGGCGCGGCCGGTGCGGCCGATGCGGTGGACGTAGGCCTCGGTGTCGTAGGGGATGTCGTAGTTGATCACGTGCGAGACGCGCGGAACGTCGATGCCGCGCGCGGCGACGTCGGTGGCGATGACGATGTCGAGCGCGCCGTTCTTCAATTGCTCGATCACGCGCTCGCGCAGGCCCTGGTTCATGTCGCCGTTGAGCGCGGCGGCGGCATAGCCGCGCGCGGCCAGCTTGTCGGCGAGCTCCTCGGTGGCGATCTTGGTGCGCACGAAGACGAGGGCGGCGTCGAAGCTTTCCTCGGCGTCGAGGATGCGGGTGAGTGCGTCGAGCTTGTCCACCCCGCGCACCAGCCAGTAGCGCTGGCTGATCTTGGCCACGGTGGAGGTGGCGGCGCGGATCTTGATCTCCTGCGGGTTGCGCAGGTGGCGGCGGGCGACTTCGCGGATCACGTTGGGCATGGTGGCCGAGAACAGCGCGGTCTGGCGCTCGGCCGGGGTGTGCTCGAGGATCCACTCGACATCGTCGATGAAGCCCATGCGCAGCATCTCGTCGGCCTCGTCGAGCACGATGGCCTTGAGGGCGTCGAGCTTGAGGCTCTCGCGCTCGAGGTGGTCCATGACCCGGCCCGGGGTGCCGACGACCACCTGGGCGCCGCGCGAGAGCTGGCGCAGCTGAACGACCATGCTCTGGCCGCCGTAGATCGGCAGCACGTGGAAGTTCTTCAGGTGGTGGGCGTACTTGGCGAAGGCCTCGGCGACCTGGATCGCTAGCTCGCGCGTGGGGGTGAGCACCAGGACCTGCGGGCGCGTGTCGGCGAGGTCGAGCTTGGCCAGCATCGGCAGCGCGAAGGCGGCGGTCTTGCCGGTCCCGGTCTGCGCCTCGCCGAGGATGTCGTGGCCGGCGAGCAGTTGCGGGATGCAGGCGGCCTGGATCGGCGAGGGGGTCTCGTAACCCACTTCGGCGAGCGCCGACAGCAGGGGCGCGGGCAGCTGGAGATCGGCGAAGCGCAGTTCGGCTTCGGCGGGGGCGGATTCGGGGCGGGGAGCTTCGGTCATGGCGTCTCGGCCGCGGGGCGGCGATGGGCAGCGGCGCTGCAACATCGCGGAGGCGGGCGATTGCGGCGCGGCGGGGGTGATGGGGCGGCTCGTGGCCGCGGCGTTGCGGCGGGTGGCCGCGGGCTTGCGCGTCCGGCGCGCTCCGTTGGTGCGGAAGGGCGGCCCGAGGCCGCCGCAAATGCAAAAACGCGGCGCAGGGCCGCGTTTTGAATCAATCGATCGACGTCGAGGACGTCGGGTCGATTACAGCGGGCGGATGTTGGCCGCCTGCAGGCCCTTGGGGCCGGTCTTGACTTCGAATTCGACGCGCTGGTTTTCGGCCAGGCTCTTGAAACCCTTGCTCTGGATTTCCGAGAAGTGGGCGAAGAGGTCGTCGCCGCCGCCTTCCGGGGTGATGAAGCCGAAGCCCTTGGCGTCGTTGAACCACTTGACGGTACCGGTTTGAGTGCTCATTTTGCGTTCCATATAAAGAATTGCGGGCTTGCGCCCCGAAGTGCAGGAACGATCAAGAAACGTAATCAGGGAGGCATCAAACCGACACGCGTTCTCTTGGAACACGCTGGCAACCACACCAACAACCACTGCTTGAATCGACTGCGAGCGGCAAGATACACGCTTTTGCGCGGATGCGTGAACTTATTTTTCAGTTCGATCGCATGCGGCGTGCGCGTGGGGCGCGTGCCGGCGTCCGGCAGTGGGATAATCCGCCCCCCGACAGTCAATCCAGGTCTCTCCATGCCCATCCAGTGGTTCCCCGGACACATGGCCTCCGCGCGCAAGAAGGCGGCCGAGGCGATGGCCATGACCGACGTGGTCATCGAGGTCGTCGACGCGCGCCTGCCCGAGGCCAGCAGCAACCCGATGATCGCCGAGCTGCGCCGCTTTCGTAACCGCCCCTGCCTCAAGCTGCTCAATAAGTCCGACCTCGCCGACCCCGAGGTCACACGTGCCTGGATGGAGTCCTACAATCGCCTGCCCGGCGTGAAGGCGGTGGCGATCTCGGCCAAGAGCCCGGCCGAGGTGGCGCGCGTGCCGGCGCTGTGCCGCCAGCTCGCGCCGCACCGCGACGATGGCGTCAAGCCGCTGCGCATGATGATCATGGGCATTCCCAACGTCGGCAAATCGACGCTGATGAACGCGCTGCTCAAGCGCAAGGTGGCCAAGGTGGGCGACGAGCCTGCAGTCACCAAGCACCAGCAGACGCTGGATCTCGGTCCCGGCATGACGCTCACCGACACGCCCGGCATGATGTGGCCCAAGATCGACCACGATGCCGACGGCTACATGCTGGCGGCGAGCCACGCCATCGGCCGCAACGCGGTGATCGACGAGGAGGTGGCGGCCTTCCTCGGCGAGATCCTCATCGCGCGCTACCCCGATCGCCTGGCGGTGCGCTACCGGCTCGACGCCGCCGCGATGGCCGCGCTCGACGGCCCGGCGCTGGTCGAGGCGGTGGGCCGGCGGCGCGGCTGTCTGGTCAAGGGCGGTGGGCTGGACCTGGAGAAGGCGGCGCAGATCCTGCTGCAGGACTATCGCGACGGCGCGCTCGGGCGCATCAGCCTGGAGACGCCGGAGACGCGCGCGCACATGATCGCCGCCGCGCAGGCGGCCGCAGCTCAGGCTGCCGCTGCGGGGGAGACCGCAGAGGAGGCCGCCGGCGCGGCGGAAGCGGGGGGCGAGGCCGATGCTTCCGGGGGCGAGGGCGACTGATCCACCGTCTCCGGCACGATCTCGATCCACCGCAACCACTGCCCGCAGGCGTTGCGCGGCCCGCGCAGCGAGCCGTGCCAGGGGCCTTCCCGGCAGGGGCCGCGCTGCTCCGTGGGATGCAGTTCGACGGTGCTGCCGTCCTCGCCCACGCGCCGCCATCCGCCCCAGCGATTGCAGCTGGGGCAGCGGCGCAGTTCGGCGACAGGTGGGGCGGGGGGGACAAAGCTCATCGATCGGGGCCGGGGGTTCGGGTGCAATGATACGGCGGGCGGACGCGGGTGCGGCAGGCGTCGCAGGCCACACGGCCGCACGATCGACGGCTGCTCGCGCCTGCCCGTCCGCAGGTCGCCGCATGGCCCATGCCGGCGCAGTCCCGGCGCCTTTGATATCATCCCGATCCTGCCGTTCCTCCTCCGGAGTCCCATGAGCGTTCCGTCAGCCTCGCGGCTGCACGCCCTCAACGTCGACCTGCACTGCCATTCCACCGTCTCGGACGGCTGGCTCGAGCCCGAAGCGCTGGTGTTGCGCGCGATCGCCAACGGCGTCGAGCTGCTCGCGCTGACCGATCACGACGAACTTGGCGGCATCGCGTCCGCGCAGCTTGTCGCCCGCGCCCATGGCTTGGCCTTCGTGCCGGGCGTCGAGATCTCGGTCTCCTTCGCCGGCGAGACCGTCCATATCGTGGGCCTGGGCGTCGATCCCGGGAGCGCCGAACTGTGTGCCGGTCTCGCCGCCCTGCGTGCCGGACGCGACGGGCGCGCGCGGCGCATTGGCGACGAGCTCGCGCGCGTCGGCATCCCCGATGCCTTCGCGGGTGCCTGCCGCTTCGCGCGCAACCCCGCGCTCGTGAGCCGCGCGCACTTCGCCCGCCATCTGGTCGCGAGCGGCGTGATGCCCGACGTGAAGACGGTCTTCGACCACTATCTCGTGCGCGGCAAGCCCGGCTTCGTCGAGCACCGCTGGGCGACGCTCGAGCAGGCGGTGGGCTGGATCCGCGCCGCCGGCGGCATCGCGGTGGTCGCGCATCCGGCGCGCTACCGGCTGTCCTCCGTCGCCATGGGCGAGCTCTTCGACCGCTTCGTCGCCGCCGGCGGTGAGGCCGTCGAGGTGGTGGCCGGTGCGCACACCGAGGACGAGATGCGTCGCTTCGCGAGCCTCGCGCGCCAGCGCGGGCTGCTGGCCTCGCGCGCGTCCGATTTCCATGGTGTGCAGGAGAGCATGGTCGACGTCGGTCGCTGCAATCCGCTGCCTGCCGACCTCGAGCCGGTGTGGAGCCGTCTGCAGGCCACCACCGCGGCGCTCGCGGCGGCCGCATCCTCCGCGCGCTAGGGCGCGCGCCCCATCGAGCATCCGATCATGGCCCAGTATTTCTCCCTTCATCCCGAACAGCCGCAGGCGCGGCTGATCCGTCAGGCCGCCGAGATCCTGCGTGGCGGCGGCCTCGTCGCGCTGCCCACCGACTCCGCCTACGCGCTCGCCTGCCAGGTCGGCGACGCCGCGCTGCTCGACCGCATCCGCCGCATCCGCGGGGTGGATGAGCGCCACCACTTCACGCTGATGTGTCGCGACCTCTCCGAGATCGGCACCTACGCCCGGGTGGACAACAGCCAGTACCGGTTGCTGAAGGCGGTCACTCCCGGCCCCTACACCTTCATCCTCGAAGGCACC